>NZ_JBSSCF010000001.1:247500-5047500 GCF_054059515.1 Bradyrhizobium sp. URHC0002
TTCGCTCGCCACTACTAACGGAGTCTCGTTTGATGTCCTTTCCTCCGGGTACTTAGATGTTTCAGTTCCCCGGGTTCGCTTAAAACCTCCTATTTTATTCGGAGATTTCATACCTTCACTTGATAACTGGAAATCCAAAACCTCGCGGCTTGGTCTCAAACATTGCTGTTCAAACCCCAAGATACGAGATCTTGGAGTTCCAGCTATCGAAGGTGGGTTTCCCCATTCGGAAATCCGTGGATCAAAGCTTCTTCGCAGCTCCCCACGGCTTATCGCAGCGTAGCACGTCCTTCATCGCCTCTCAGCGCCAAGGCATCCACCGAACACCCTTAAGGCACTTGATTGCTCTCATTATCAATGTCCACACACTCGGCAGAATGTTGTCCGTACAACTGCCTTGAGATCGAAACCTCAAAACGCGCACCCTCGATGAATGCTATGTACGGCCGGACAATGATTAGAAAGACCAGCTTGCTTCGTAAGATCAACCCGATAGCGAGGCGGTCAAGCTTCGCTAGAAAGATCATTTACAACTCACTCATCCCGCTCATCTTGCGATGAGCTGCGATGCGCGAGCGCCGAAATGACCTGGAGATTACGAATGAGATTCCGCAAAATTGCTTTTGCAGATCCCAAACTCGGATCGATCTCCTCTTTACGATGTCAGATATCACGCACGCCGCTGTCCATCCGGACCGCGCGTGCGAATTGATGTTTCGCGGACGATTATTCGAGGCTTTCTCGATCTTCGATTTCATCTGGTGGAGCCAGACGGGATCGAACCGACGACCTCATGCTTGCAAAGCACGCGCTCTCCCAGCTGAGCTATGGCCCCGTACCAGAAGACGAATGCTCCGCACTCGATCAAAGTGGTGGGCCTGGGAAGACTTGAACTTCCGACCTCACGCTTATCAAGCGCGCGCTCTAACCAACTGAGCTACAAGCCCCAAACGCTCCTTCCCGTGGAAGGATCAGGGACATGCTCGCGCGCAATCGGCTCGCGCCAATGCATCGCACAGCGCTAAGCCCTGGCGCGTGTTCGTCCGCGAAGAAAGAGAAACGAAGACGGCGAAATCCCGCCAATGCAGCTCAACAATCCTGACGATCGTTGGCCACTGATGTTTCTAAAACGGTTCGATAGAAGCAAGCTTCTGAAGAACCATCCTTAGAAAGGAGGTGATCCAGCCGCAGGTTCCCCTACGGCTACCTTGTTACGACTTCACCCCAGTCGCTGACCCTACCGTGGCCGGCTGCCTCCCTTGCGGGTTAGCGCACCGTCTTCAGGTAAAACCAACTCCCATGGTGTGACGGGCGGTGTGTACAAGGCCCGGGAACGTATTCACCGTGGCGTGCTGATCCACGATTACTAGCGATTCCAACTTCATGGGCTCGAGTTGCAGAGCCCAATCCGAACTGAGACGGCTTTTTGAGATTTGCGAAGGGTCGCCCCTTAGCATCCCATTGTCACCGCCATTGTAGCACGTGTGTAGCCCAGCCCGTAAGGGCCATGAGGACTTGACGTCATCCCCACCTTCCTCGCGGCTTATCACCGGCAGTCTCCTTAGAGTGCTCAACTAAATGGTAGCAACTAAGGACGGGGGTTGCGCTCGTTGCGGGACTTAACCCAACATCTCACGACACGAGCTGACGACAGCCATGCAGCACCTGTCTCCGGTCCAGCCGAACTGAAGAACTCCATCTCTGGAGTCCGCGACCGGGATGTCAAGGGCTGGTAAGGTTCTGCGCGTTGCGTCGAATTAAACCACATGCTCCACCGCTTGTGCGGGCCCCCGTCAATTCCTTTGAGTTTTAATCTTGCGACCGTACTCCCCAGGCGGAATGCTTAAAGCGTTAGCTGCGCCACTAGTGAGTAAACCCACTAACGGCTGGCATTCATCGTTTACGGCGTGGACTACCAGGGTATCTAATCCTGTTTGCTCCCCACGCTTTCGTGCCTCAGCGTCAGTATCGGGCCAGTGAGCCGCCTTCGCCACTGGTGTTCTTGCGAATATCTACGAATTTCACCTCTACACTCGCAGTTCCACTCACCTCTCCCGAACTCAAGATCTTCAGTATCAAAGGCAGTTCTGGAGTTGAGCTCCAGGATTTCACCCCTGACTTAAAGACCCGCCTACGCACCCTTTACGCCCAGTGATTCCGAGCAACGCTAGCCCCCTTCGTATTACCGCGGCTGCTGGCACGAAGTTAGCCGGGGCTTATTCTTGCGGTACCGTCATTATCTTCCCGCACAAAAGAGCTTTACAACCCTAGGGCCTTCATCACTCACGCGGCATGGCTGGATCAGGCTTGCGCCCATTGTCCAATATTCCCCACTGCTGCCTCCCGTAGGAGTTTGGGCCGTGTCTCAGTCCCAATGTGGCTGATCATCCTCTCAGACCAGCTACTGATCGTCGCCTTGGTGAGCCATTACCTCACCAACTAGCTAATCAGACGCGGGCCAATCTTTCGGCGATAAATCTTTCCCCGTAAGGGCTTATCCGGTATTAGCACAAGTTTCCCTGTGTTGTTCCGAACCAAAAGGTATGTTCCCACGCGTTACTCACCCGTCTGCCGCTGACGTATTGCTACGCCCGCTCGACTTGCATGTGTTAAGCCTGCCGCCAGCGTTCGCTCTGAGCCAGGATCAAACTCTCAAGTTGGACTTGAAACTTTAAACCGGCTGATCACAACGTTTGACGAGGTCCCACCATATTTATCGTCTGCGATTCACATCGCGGACGACGATGGTGTAACCTATGTAAACGTGTACCGCCGAAGTCTTTCGTCCAGCCCCGAAAGATGAAAACCGAAGTTTTCAAGCATTCGAGACTACGCAAGGACTCCGCCGTCCACGTTTCTCTTTCTTCATCTTCACTTGTCAAACAGCCCGGGATCGCTGGGACCCCATCCTTCCACTTCTGGAAGGTTCCCGCACACCTCATCCGACGACAAATAACAACCGATTGCTATCGGCTGTTAAGTCACTCATCGTAATGAGGAGCTTACGGGGCGCGAAAAGATGCGTTGGCCTCGGGGGCCAATGCATCGCCGCGCTCAGTGGCCGGGTTATAGGCCCGCCCGATCGGGGTTGTCAACGCCCATCGTCAACAAATTGTCGCATCACGGCGAAGAATTTTGCGACGCCAAGAAGTCCCTATGTTTCGGGCCTTTGGCCGCACTTGAGCCACATTCCTGCGACGTTCTGACTATAAGGTATGCAATGAATCGCCGGTGCCAGTGGGGGCTGCCGACGTGTTCAGCTACCCGGGACAGGCGGTCTCGAGGAACCCGTCGCCTTTCCCACGCGGCCAGGAAACTTCGAGAGATCTGCTCAGCATTGACGTTCGAGATTGTGGCCGGTCTTCTTCCGGCCTCTGATTCCCGAATTTTCATGCGTACGGCAACGCCATGCTCCGGAATCGTTCCCTTAAAAGGACGAAAACATGGGGTCTGGATCGGGCGAGGGTCTTGTCGGATGTCGATGGAATTTGGGGGGACACAGGGTTGAGCCAGAAGGCGCCACGCGGAAGCGGCTATGGACGCGAGACCGGGATCATCGATCTCGGTCACGAGCCGCCACTTTCCGTCGATGGCTCCGAGGCTGCGGTGATCGATCGCCGCCGTGTCTCCGTACAATGGTTTAGCGGCACTATCCTGACCGGTCTGTGCGGCGCGGCTCTCATCGGCGGCGCCGTTTTTGCGTCGCTCGACGGCGAAATGACCTTTGCCAAGGTGCCTGAGCGCGTCGAAGGCGCGTTGCGCGGGGCATTCAGCGCCAACGATCGCACCGCCACCCTTCACAAGAGCGACCGCCTGCCGCCGCCAGGCGAATCCACCGCCTCACGCAATGTGGTGAAGGTTTCGACCGTCACCCGCGTCGGCAACCGCGACGTGATGCGGGTGCGGCCGTTCGTCCGCATCTCCGGCAACCTGTCGATGACGACGAGCGAACTCAGCTCCAAGATCCCGCCGTTCAACGCCCAGCGCATGCTGACCGATGTCGGCACCACGACGCAGGCCGCCTCCGAGGATCCGAACAATCCCGAAGCCGTCGAACCCGACGCCGAGGTTTCCTTCGTTACCAAGGATCTCGCAACGGTGCTGCCGAAGGCGAAACTCGCCGCCGTGGTCGCGCTCGACGAAGTCTTGATGCGGGTACGCGATGCCGCGAACTGGCGCGGCTCGGGCGGCGTCCGCTACACATCGCTTGCCAATGCCGCAGCCGACGCCAGCGGCGTGCAGTCCGATCTCAAGCTCGCCTACGCCACCGAAGGCAACGTTTCCGATCCATATGCCGGCTTTGAAACCCGCGTGGTGCCGGAAAACGTCACTTTGCTGCCGAAGACCAAGGACCAGATCACCGGCGGCAACCCGTCCGGCGAACGTGTTCACGTCGTGAAGAAGGGCGACACGATCGCTTCGATCCTGCGTGACCTGGGCGCGACACCCGACGAAGCCAGGGCGGTTGCATTGACCCTTGGCCCCCGCGGCCGCGATGGCGGCCTGAAAGAAGGCCAGAAGGTCCGCATCCTGATGGCGCCCTCGGGGCTCGGCCCTGCCGCCCGCCTGCAGCCCTATCGCGTGATCGTCGCCAACGACACCACCGTCGAAGCCGTGGCAGCCCTGTCGGACGTCGGCAAATACGTCGCCGTCGACGTGCAGAGCATGAATACCGTCGCCGAGGCCGCTACCGGCAAGGACGACGATGACGATGACGAAGATGATGGCAGCGGCGTCCGGCTCTACCAGAGCATCTACGAGACCGCGATGCGCAATAAAGTGCCGGCCGCCGTGATCGAGGACATGGTCCGGATCTATTCCTACGACGTCGACTTCCAGCGCAAGGTGCAGCCAGGCGATTCCTTCGACGTATTCTTCGCCGGCGAGGACGAAGGCACGTCCAATACCGAAAAGACGGAAGTGCTGTTCGCCTCGCTCACCGTCGGCGGCGAGACCAAGAAATATTATCGCTTCGTGACCCCCGACGATTCCGTCGTCGACTATTATGACGAGACCGGCAAGAGCGCGAAGAAGTTCCTGGTGCGCAAACCCGTCAACAACGCCATCATGCGATCGGGCTTCGGCGGCCGCCGCCATCCGATCCTGGGCTATACCAAGATGCACACCGGCGTGGACTGGGCGACCCCCTACGGCACGCCGATTTTCGCCTCCGGCAACGGCGTGGTCGAGAAGGTCGGCTGGGAAGGCGGCTACGGCAAATATGTCCGCCTGAAACACAACAACGGCTACGAGACCGCCTACGGCCATATGTCCGCCTTTGCCAAGGGCATGGAGCCCGGCAAGCGCGTGCGCCAGGGCCAGGTGATCGGCTTCGTCGGATCGACGGGCATGTCGACCGGCGCCCATGTCCACTACGAAATCCTGGTCAACGGCCGCTTCGTCGATCCGATGCGCGTCAAGCTGCCACGCGGGCGCTCGCTCGAAGGCATGGTGATGACGAGCTTCGAAAAAGAGCGTGACCGCCTCGATACCCAGATGAACAACCGCGGCAGTGCGGCCCGTGTCTCCGAAGCCGCCGGCGCCGCGCCGCAGACGCGCCAGGTGAGCCGCTGAATCTGAGCCGCTGAGTCTTCGATGAAATCTTGAGCATCGGACGCGGCTTCTCACGCCGCGTGTCGGATTTATGGCGGCGGCCGCGCAGGCGCCCGACGGTTTCGTTTGCCAAACCGCCCGCCGCGACAAATACTGTCTCCCATAAAAATCCCCGGGAGGAAGCGTCATGACGAGCAGGCTCGCACTCGCAACGACTGTTGCGGCGATCGTTCTTGGAAACACGGCCGGCGCATCGGCGCAGACCTACGAAGTTACCAAGCTGGTTCCGGGATCGGCGTTTCACGGCGTGCACGGGCTCGGAATCGACAAGTCCGGCCGCCTGTTCGCTGGCAGCGTGGCGGGCGCCGCGCTCTACGAGGTCGATCGCAACAACGGCACGGCGAAGATTGCGGTCGCCTCCCCGGAAGGCATGGCCGACGACATCGCGTTTGCGCCCGACGGCACCATGGCCTGGACGGCCTTCCTCACCGGCGATCTCTATTCGCGCAAGGGCGACGGCCCGGTGAAGAAACTCGCCTCCGGCCTGCCCGGCATCAACTCGCTCGCGTTCCGCAAGGACGGACGGCTATACGCGACGCAAGTGTTCCTCGGCGACGCGCTCTATGAGATCGACGTCGAGGGCGTCAAACCGCCGCGCAAGATCATGGAGAAAATGGGCGGCCTCAACGGCTTCGAATTCGGACCCGACGACATGCTGTACGGCCCGCTGTGGTTCAAGGGCCAGGTCGCCAAAGTCGACGTCGACAAGGCCGAACTCTCCGTGGTCGCCGACGGCTTCAAGGTTCCGGCCGCGGTCAACTTCGATTCCAAGGGCAATCTCTTTGTGGTCGATACCGCGCTCGGCCAATTGGTGCGGGTCGATCCGAAGACCGGCACCAAGAAGATGGTCGCCCAGCTCAAGCCCTCGCTCGACAATCTCGCGATCGACGACAAGGATCGCATCTTCGTCTCCAACATGGCCGACAACGGCATCCAGGAGGTCGATCCGGAAACCGGCGCTGCCAAGCAGGTCATCATCGGCAAGCTGGCGCTGCCCGGCGGCATCGGCGTCGTCTCCGATGGCGGCAAAGACACTATCTACGTCGCCGACGTCTTTGCCTACCGCACCGTCGACGGTGCGACCGGCGAGGTCTCCGAACCGGCCCGCATGCATGCTGACGGCGTGACGCTGGAATATCCGATGAGCGCCACCGCCAAGGGCGATGATGTGCTGCTGTCGAGCTGGTTCACCGGCACGGTGCAACTGATCGACCGCAAGACCGGCAAGACCAGGGAGATGCTGCACGACTTCAAGGCGCCGCATGACGCGGTCAGGCTCGGCGACGGCAGCATTCTCGTCAACGAACTCGGCAGCAAATCGCTGGTCCGCGCCAGCGGCGAGCACGGCAAGGACCGCACCGTCGTGATCGGCGGCCTCGAGGGGCCGGTCGGCCTCGTCGCCGGATCGGGCGGCGCGGTTTATCTGACCGAGGCCTTTGCCGGACAAGTGTCCAAGGTGGAAGCCAACGGCGAGAGGTCCGTGGTCGCCAAGGATCTGAAGGGACCCGAGGGCATCGCAGTTGCGCCCGACGGCAAGCTGATCGTGGCCGAAGTCGGCGCCAAGCGGATCATCCAGATCGATCCGGCGAATGGCACCATCACCGAGATCGCCGCCAACTTGCCGATCGGATTGCCGGCCGCCCCCGGCGGACTGCCCAGCAACATTCCGACGGGTGTCGGGGTCGGGGCGACGGGGGTGATCTATTTCTCGTCGGATGTGGAGAACGCGATTTACAAGGTGGTGAAGAAGTAGGGGGCGCGGCGTCAGCAACTCAGGCCGGCCGCTGGCGGCTGCCGTGGATCAGGGATGAGACGCCCCGGCACGCACAGCGCGCGCCGGAGCACATCTCATTTAGGTCAGTTCAGTTTACGCTTCGGCACCGGCGTTTCGAACTGCGCGATCTCGGCGGTCTGCGGCACCCGGCCGTTGAAGGTCAGCACATTGCCTTCGCACGAGATCACGACGCGGTCGCCGTCGGCGATTTCGCCGGCGAGGATCATCTCGGCCATCGGATCCTGCAGGTGGCGTTGGATCACCCGCTTCAGCGGGCGCGCGCCATAGGCGGGATCCCAGCCCTTGGCGGCCAGCCAGTCGCGCGCCGCGGCATCCAGCGTCAGCGCGATCTTGCGATCCTCCAACAGCTTCTGCAGCCGCGTGAACTGGATTTCGACGATCCGGCCCATCTCGCTCTTCTGCAGGCGATGGAACAGGATGATCTCGTCGACACGGTTGAGGAATTCGGGCCGGAAATGCGCCCGCACCATCCCCATCACCTGCTCGCGCACTTCGGACGTATCCTCGCCTTCCGGCTGGTTCACCAAAAATTCCGAACCGAGGTTCGAGGTCATGATGATCAGCGTGTTGCGGAAGTCGACGGTGCGGCCCTGACCATCGGTCAGGCGGCCGTCGTCAAGCACCTGCAGCAGCACGTTGAAGACATCAGGGTGCGCCTTTTCGATCTCGTCGAACAGCACGACCTGATAGGGCCGCCGCCGCACCGCTTCGGTGAGCGCCCCGCCCTCGTCATAGCCGACATAGCCCGGCGGCGCGCCGATCAGTCGCGACACCGAATGCTTCTCCATGTATTCCGACATGTCGAGGCGAACCATCGCGGTCTCGTCGTTGAACAGATATTCCGCCAGCGCCTTCGTCAGCTCGGTCTTGCCGACGCCGGTGGGACCCAAAAACATGAACGAGCCCATCGGACGATTCGGATCCTGCAGGCCCGCGCGCGAACGGCGCACCGCGGTCGCCACCGCGCGCACCGCTTCGGCTTGGCCGACCACGCGCCGGCCGAGCTGGTCCTCCATCTTCAGGAGCTTGTCCTTTTCGCCTTCCAGCATCTTGTCGACGGGAACGCCGGTCCAGCGCGACACCACCTGCGCGATGTGGTTGGCGGTCACCGCCTCCTCCATCATCTCGCCGGGGTCTTCGTGGGCTTCGATGGATTCGAGCTTTTTCTCCAGTTCCGGAATCCGGCCATAGGCGAGCTCGCCCGCGCGCTGGAATTCACCGCGACGTTGCGCGTTCGCCAGTTCGATGCGCAATGCGTCGAGCTCGCTTTTCAGCTTCTGCGCGTCGGAGAGCTTGTTTTTCTCCGCGCTCCAGCGCGCCGTCAGCGCCGCCGATTTGTCCTCGAGATCGGCCAGTTCCTTTTCCAGGGCCTGCAGGCGGCTCTTGGAGCCGATGTCGGTTTCCTTCTTCAGCGCTTCCTGCTCGATCTTCAGCCGGATGATTTCCCGATCCATCAAATCGAGCTCTTCGGGCTTGGAATCGACCTGCATCTTCAGCCGCGCCGCGGCCTCATCCATCAGGTCGATCGCCTTGTCGGGCAGGAAACGGTCGGTGATGTAGCGGTTCGACAGCGTGGTCGCGGCGACCAGCGCGGAATCGGTGATGCGAACGCCGTGATGCTGCTCGTATTTGTCCTTCAGCCCGCGCAGGATCGAGATGGTATCCTCGACCGTCGGCTCGGAGACGAACACCGGCTGGAACCGGCGCGCTAGCGCCGCATCCTTTTCGACGTGCTTGCGGTATTCGTCGAGCGTGGTGGCGCCGATGCAATGCAGTTCGCCCCGCGCCAATGCGGGCTTCAACAGGTTGGACGCATCCATCGCGCCATCAGCCTTGCCGGCGCCGACCAGCGTATGCATCTCGTCGATGAACAGGATGATCGAGCCTTCGGCCGTGGTGACTTCCTGCAGCACGGCCTTCAGCCGCTCCTCGAACTCGCCGCGGTATTTGGCGCCCGCGATCAGCGCTCCCATGTCGAGCGAGAGCAGCTTCTTGTCCTTCAGGCTTTCGGGCACGTCGCCATTCAGGATGCGCAGCGCCAGGCCCTCGACGATGGCGGTCTTGCCGACGCCGGGCTCGCCGATCAGCACGGGATTGTTCTTGGTGCGGCGGGAGAGCACCTGGATGGTGCGGCGGATTTCCTCGTCGCGGCCGATCACGGGGTCGAGCTTGCCGTCGCGCGCGGCCTGCGTCAGGTCGCGGGCATATTTCTTCAGCGCGTCGTAGGCATTTTCGGCCGTCGCGCTATCGGCGGTCCGGCCCTTGCGCAACGCTTCGATCGCCGAATTGAGGCTTTGGGGCGTGACGCCGCCCTTGCCGAGAATGGTGCCGGCCTCGCCGCCCTTTTCGAGCGTGAGCCCCAGCAGCAGCCGCTCGACCGTGACAAAGCCGTCGCCGGCCTTCTCGGCGGCCTTTTCCGCCGCATCGAAGGCGCGCGCCATATCGGGCGCAAGATAGATCTGCCCGGCGCCGCTTCCCGAAACCTTCGGCAGCTTCTTCAGCGCATCCTCGGTCGCCTTGAGGATGGCGCGCGAGTTACCGCCGGCGCGGTCGATCAGACCGCCGGCCAGCCCCTCGCTGTCGTCAAGCAGCACTTTGAGCATATGCAGCGACGAGAACTGCTGATGTCCGTCGCGCAGGGCGAGCGATTGCGCGGACTGGACGAAGCCGCGCGAGCGCTCGGTGTATTTTTCAATATTCATTTTGTGATTCCCTCGGCCTACCGTCCTCACCCCTGAGGCATGATTACGGCATCTTCATTGGGGGATACGCGGACCGCATTGACATTCCTCAACCGGCCGCGGGTCGTCGCCCGCTTTTCAGGCTTGACGCAAATGTGGGCATCGCGGCGAAAAACGGAAGAGGCCCGGCCACAAATTTGGAACAGTGGCGTTGACAGGAGGAATCCCTTAAGAAACGCCATGCCTGCCACCGCCCTTTCCGCCCGGATCACCGGGATCTACCGCTACCCGGTCAAAGGCCTGACTCCGGAGCAGCTCAGCCGCACCGAACTGAAGCCCGGCCACACCCTTTTGGCCGACCGCCGCTACGCCATCGAGAACGGCCCCTCCGGCTTCGACCCGGCGGAACCAAAATGGCTGCCGAAGCCGCACTTCCTGATGCTGATGCGGGACGAATGGCTAGCCGGCCTTCGCACCCATTTCGACGATTCGAGCAACGTGTTCTCGATTAACCACAACGGTCAGATCGTGGCCCAGGGCAATCTCGCGACGCCCGAGGGCCGGCGGACAATCGAGAACTTCTTCGCCTCGACTTTTCCCGACCTGATCAAGGGGCCGCCGAAGGTGTTGGAAAGCCCGGGCCACAGTTTTTCGGATGTCGCCCGCAAAGTCGTCTCCATCATCAATCTCGCCAGCGTCCGCGCCATTGAGAACATGGTGGGCGCGCCGGTGCATCCGCTTCGCTTCCGCGCCAACCTCTATGTCGAGGGCTGGCCCGCGTGGCATGAATTCGACCTCCTCGACCACACGCTTGCGATCGGCGACGTGAGACTCAAGGTGGTGAAGCGCATCGTCCGCTGCGCCGCCGTCAATGTCGATCCGGATACGGCCGCGCGCGACCTTGCCATCCCGCAGGCGCTGCAGCGCCGGCTCGGCCATGCCGATTGCGGGATCTATGCCGAGGTGATCACGGGCGGCACGATCGGCGCCGAGGATGCGATCGCGGCGGAAGAGCCGCAGTTGCTGTAACTCGACTGCCGGGCTTATCCACGTCATTGCGACACCGCACGAAGTCGTCATAGCCCCGAAGGCGGGGTATCCAGCACGCTGCGGCCTGAAGACCGCGAAGGCACTCGGCTTTACGATCTCCGAAGCTTTCCTGCTGCGCGCCGACCGAGTGATCAAATAGTGATTTTGCTGCCGTGTCCGAGGCCAGCACTTCTCAGACGTGAACAAGCGGCCTGACGATATCGGTTATCGAGGGCAGCACGGACATCAGCCAGCCAGGTCGCGATGCCCCGGTGTGACCCAAAGCAGACAGCGCCGGTGTTCTTGCCATATAGTCCAGCATTCAGACGAGCGGGATGTCTGTTCGGAGGATTTGAGGTCATGCGCAGAACACGTGGATCATTACTCCTGGCTATCGCTGCTGTTCTTTTCAGCCCGCAGTTGCGGGCGCAACAGGTTGCCGCCGAAACACCGCAGACCGTGCTGTCGGCTCAGATTCGCACACAAGGTTTCACCTGTGAGAAGGCGCTCGGCGCCACCAGGGACAAGAAGCGCTCCCGGCCGGACCGCGCCGTCTGGGTCCTCAAATGCACCAACGCGACATACCGGGTGACACGCGCCCCCGACATGGCGGCGAAGGTCGAACCGCTACCATGAGTAAATGACCTTCCGCCAAAACGGGCGGTCGACGGATATCCGACGACTACGGCGTCCTCTCTCCGTCAGCGGCGTAGGGTGGGCAAAGCGAAGCGTGCCGACCGTGCTCGTACCGAGGACCGAATGAAGCCAGTTTAGATTTAATTCATCGTAATTGTTAGAAGTCGATTCAAATTTTCCGTTCATGGTTGCCGCGCTCCGCGAAATCTTTAGCTAAGCGCGTTTGATCGGAAATCATTGTCATGGCGATCCCAGGTGGAGCGCTTCGTTTTCAGGATTCTTGCGAGGTAGCAGGCGAGCGGCAGCATACCGCCAGCCTGAAATCGTTCGCGCCAAAACTTCTGACCATCTGCGTCATCTTGTGCGCGACGTCATTTGCCGGTTGTGCGCGCAATCCGGCGCAACGTGAAGCCGGTCCGACGCTGACGCTGCACGAAGGCAAAGCGTCTCCCGTCCGGGCTCCCGTACGCATCCGCCGATACTCCGAACCATACCGATATGCCGAACCAAAAATCCGGCGGCCGGACCTGGCGTTGCTGTCGCCGCAGCCCGACCCCGATTGCGAGTTCAAACGATCCGACCTCAAGACCGTCGATCCGGATGAATGGGCCCGCCTGAAGGTCGAGTACGAACGGCAGTGCTATCTGGATGCGGAGAAAACCGCACGCGCGCGCCTCGCCCTGCTGCAGGCGTCCAGCACATGCGAAATCGAGCCGGTCCGGCAACGAAAACCGGTTCGATAGCAATCCGCGCAGCCACGCGACGGGCCAGGCATCGTCACCGGTGACCGCGTCAGCGGCGCTCCCGCCCACGCCGTCTATTTCCGCAATCTACGCAAGAACGATCGATCTGCATCCACCCTGGCTAGCATTTTCCCCATGCCTGCGGTGCGCAGCCGTTCTCCGTTTGGTCTTGGTTTTGCCACGCCAACCCTTCACGCTTTTCGCCAGTGGGATTTTCCGCTGGTTGCGCCTTGATTGAGGCGTCGACCCATATGGTAAAATTTATCGAGTAGCATCCGCATTTCAGTGAGCTCTAATGACAACTCTTTACGATTTGTTGGGGGCGCTTCCGGACGACGACGCGGACGGTCTCAGAGCTGCGTTCCGTAAGGCCGCGAAGGCAAGTCATCCCGACGTCAATCCCGGCAACCCGGAAGCTGCAGAGAGATTCAGGCGGATTGTCCGCGCCAACGCCATACTGAGCGACGAGCAGCAGCGGGCGGCCTATGACCAGCTGCTCGAAGTCGCACGCCGGCAGCAACGTCAGGCGCCAAAGCGCAGCGCGATCCGCAGGCTGGCCGCTGACGCAATCGCGAGTGCCGCCGTCTCCGTCGTGCTCGTCGGGGGTTACTTTCTGTTCAAGCCCGTCGACGGGCGGTCCATCGCTTCGGCGCAGGTGACCGATATGTCCAGCATGTCCAGGCGCGAACCCGCACCGGCGCCCACCGCGACCGAATTATCGGACGCACACGGCCGAACCTCCGGGCAACACGACCGGCCCGCCGTCGTGGGGACCGGTATCAAGTTCGACGTGAACCCGCGAAACGTCGAAGCGCCGGCCAAACCAGAAGGCATTGCACCTGCGGCGACGACAGGCATCGCTCTTGCAAGCGCCCATGCTTCCTCGGCTCCCGAGTCCGGCATCAAGGACGCCAAATACTATTTGGAACGGGGCACCTTGGCGTATCGCAGCGGAGATCTGTACATTGCGCTCGCCAATTTCGACCTGGCAATAGATAGAGATCCCGGTTTGTCGGATTCCTACATCAATCGCGGCATTGTCTTCCATCGCCTGGGCGACCTGAAGCGCGCATTGTCCGACGTCGCCGAGGCCAAGCGCATCGATGATCTGAATAGAAAGAAGTCCGCTTCGGGGGCACGCGCGCCCTGAAGCTGGCGGCTTGGGGTGGACAAAGCCGCGCTGCCGTTGGACCCATATCTGGCATCACCCCTCTGGCACCCCGGCCATGCGCATGCCCTGATATAAGCGCTCGCGTCTGGCAAGATAGATCGGGTTGTTGCTCGGAGAGCTAACGCGGTAGCGCTGGATCGAAAAGTTTGGGTCGAGCGCAAGTCCCGCTTTGGCAGCGGCCCGCGCCTGGTCCAGGTGCCCGAGGAGCGCCAAGCTGGCAGCGAGTATGAAATGCCCGATGGGAAAATTGCGGTTGGCCTCGAGGCCACGACGTAGCCAGACGACCGCTTCGGCGTAAGCGCCATGCCACAGCTTGGCGACCGCGACAAACGTCATCCACCGATAGGCGAAGATATCGCGAGGAGAGAGGCGGAACGCCTCATGGACGTGGGCCTCGGTCTCCTCGCCGTGACCAAGAAAAAGCTTGGCGAGGCCGATGAACCCATGCGCATTGGCCAAATTTCGATCCAGAGCCAACGCTTGCTCGCATTTGGAAATTCCCTGGGCCACACGGTCCGTAAAAATATGCACAACACCCAGATACATGTGGGCCTGCGCGTGCCATGGGGCCATGGACAGAGCCTTGATCAAGGCCGCCTCGGCAGAGGCGAGGGACGCGGCTCGGTGGTCGGTAGAAAAGTAAGCGCCGCTATTGAAGTCGACTATCGCCGTGCCAACCAGTGCTTCGATACTGCCGGGATCGAGCGCCAGCGCCCGTTCGAAAAAGCCGCGTGCTTGCGTCATGTGTTCGGGGGTATCTCCCTTGTTCACGCAAGCCATGCCCTGGAAATACAGGTCCATCGCATCCGGATGCAGCGAACGTTCCGCCCGCAGCGCCTCGGCGGCCATAAGTTGGGCATTCAGCGTGTTTGCCAGTCTCGACACGATTTCGTCCTGCATGTCGAACAGGTCAGCAACCGGCTTGTCGAAGCGTTCGGCCCAAAGGTGATTGCCGGTTTCAGCGTCGATCAACTGCACACTCACCCGGAACCGGTTGCCGCCACGCTGCACCGAGCCTTCGAGCACGTAGCGGACGTTCAACGCGCGTCCGAGCTTTTTGAGATCAACCGCCGTTCCCTTGTAGGTAAATGCGGTATGTCGGCCGATCACGAGCGAGCCGCTGATGCGCGACAGATCCGTGGTCAGGCTCTCGGTCACACCATCGACGAAATAGTCTTGTTCGGGATCGCCGCCGAAATTGGCAAACGGCAGAACGACGATGGATAGATGCGGCGCCGACGCCGGGGTTGGCGTGGTGTCGCCACTGTGCACCGCCGAGCCAAGTCCTCCGACCACGGCATCGGCCCGTCCCGAACGGACGACGTTGTCGAGGTTCGGTTCGCCGAGACCCGCGGCGCCTTGCGTAACTGCGACCCTCTGCGCTTCCTGCACTGCACCAACGAAGCGGAAGCCTTTGCGCGGCAGTGTCCTGATTAGGCGCTGTTTCTCGCCGGAATCGCCGATCGCGCTCCGGGCGGCATTCAGGCGGGTCGTCAGCGCTGCATCTGAGACGATGCGTCCGCCCCAAACGGCGCCGATGAGGTCGTCCTTGCTGACGACGCGCCCCCTGTTGCGGATCAGGTAATCGAGCAGGTCGAACACCTGTGGCGCGATAGAGACCAAATCCGCCCCGCGATGCAGCTCGCGCCGGTCCGTGTCGAATGCATAATCCTCGAAGAGATAGCGCAAACTGCCATTCCCCCCTGGGTAGCCATCGGATCGTCGAGAGGCGCTCTAACGGGGACTGAAACGCAAAGAATAAGCCCGCGGTAAGGAAAATGTAAGCCGTTCATCAAGCGCGCCAGTCCTTGCCTTGGCAAGGTTCTTCAAGCCGGAACGCGGCTCGAGAGGTGCAGCAATGAGCACGATCCACGATGCAACCGAGTTAGGACAGTCCGTAGTTGCGCAGAACGCATTCGGCTTACTCAGGAGATGCCGGGCGGCGTTTCAGGAGAGGCGCGAGCGTGCGAGGCTACGAACGGCGCTGAACGACTTGAGCGACCAGGAGCTCCAGGATATCGGCATTGCGCGCGGCGCGATCGACTATGTGGCGATGAACCGCTCTTTCGATCCGCGAGGTGTCTGATCCAGTAGTCCGGTGGATGCCTGATTATTTCGAGGGTCGGCCGCGGCCGGATGCCCAGCCATCGGCGCGATGGCGTCCCCTCCCCGCCAGAACGGGGAGAGGTCGCGACGCTAATGCAATCCGCTTCAGTTCGTTGGCATGACGTAGGCGTAGATCCGGCCGCGCGAGACCGGGGCTTCGCGGACGCGGTTGCCGTTATTGCCGGAGATCATGATCGGATTGCCCTTGGCGTCGATGCCGGTGATGATGCCGACATGGCCGCCGCGGCGGCCGCGCGTCATCACCGCAATCGCGCCGACCTGCGGGCCGGAAACGCGCTGGCCGTATTTCGCGAACGAGCTCGCCATGTCCGAGCCGGTGCCGCGATAGCCGGTGTGCTGCAGGACCATGTTCGTGAACCGCGCGCACCACAGGCTGCCGCGTCCCGTGGGGTTGCCGCCGAGATGGCGGCGCGCTTCGGCGACGACGTTCGATGAGGTGAAGCTGGAAGCCATCGCACCGCCGGCCGGCGTCACGGTTGCATTCGACCCGACGCTTGCATCCGCAGCGACGCTTGCGTTCGCGGCGACGCTTGCGTTGGCGTTGGCAAGACCGCGCGCCTGCATCTGCGCAACGCCACGCTCCCAGCGCGATGCGTGCGCGGCTTGCCGGAGCCGGGCACGATGGCCACGGCCGGCGCGCGCTTCCGCGACGACGTTGGGCGAGCCGAAGCCGCCGGACGCACCCGTCTGGGGGCTGCTTTCCATGAAGTTCGGGTTGCCGTCGGCAAAGCCGCCGGCCTGCATTTGCGGCGCGCTACGCTCCCAGCGCGACACCTGGGCCGAATGGCGATGGTGGCGATAGGCGTAATGATGCTTGGCGTGATGGGCCCGGGCGTGTCGCCCTGCGCCGTGGTGAGGCCGTGCCGAAGCCGGAGAGACAAATGCGACGATGGACACCGAACACAATGCCAGCGCCATGAAACGAAGCGACCGGCGAAACGCAAACAACTGACGCATACTTGATCCTCTGTGGCACCCCCACACGTCCCCTTTGCGTTCGTCTACGAACGAACGCGGGCGGCGTTTTGCGTTGCGATGTGACCAGACGAAGATTTCATGTGGCGACGCGGAAACAATTTCGGGGTGATTCCGCGATTATTCGATGGCGAAAATGAACCGATTTTGCCGTATTGCAGCCGCGAGAATTAACTGCAACTTTGCCGGCCGGCCACGCAAGGAAGTTGCGTGAAAACAAGAAAATGGAGAAGAATCCAAAATGCCCTATGCCGTCGCCAAGGATAACGCCAAGGATAACGTTCGCCTGCACTATGAAGAGGCGGGAAGCGGGACGCCGATCATCTTCCTGCACGAGTTCGCGGCCGACCACACCAACTGGGAGCCGCAGATGCGCTACTTCTCGCGCGGCCACCGCTGCATCGCCTATTCGGCGCGCGGCTACACGCCATCTGACGTGCCGCCTGACGCCGCCGTCTACACCTACAAGCACTTCTATACCGACGCGCTCGCCGTGCTCGATCACCTCGGCATCGCCAAAGCGCATTTCGTCGGCCTGTCGATGGGCTCCTATTCGTCGCTGCAGATCGGCCTCCATGCGCCGGAGCGCGCGCTGTCGATGACGCTCGCCGCCGTCGGCTCGGGCTCTGCCATCGAGCATCTCGATGCCTTCCGCGCGCAGTGCCGGGCCAACGCCGAGCAGTATGAGGCGATCGGCTCGGTCGAAGTTGCAAAAGTGACGCGAGAGGCGCAGAGCCGGATTCCGTTTTTGCTGAAGGACCCGCGCGGCCACGCCGATTTCTACGCTGCGCTGGCGCGGCATGACGCCAAGGGCTCGGCGAACACCATGCGCGGCTTTCAGGGCGGGCGGCCGTCGATTTACACGATGACGGATGCGATCAGAAGCGTGCCGACGCCGGCGCTCATCCTGTGCGGCGATGAAGACGACAATTGCATCGGGCCAAGCCTGTTTCTGAAACAGCATCTGCCGGCGGCGGGGCTCTCGTTCTTTCCGAAGTCGGGCCACGTGCTCAATTTGGAAGAGCCGGCGCTGTTCAACGAAATGGTGGAGCGCTTCATCGCGCTGGTCGAGGCCGGGCGGTGGCCGGTGCGGGATGCGCGGTCGCTGGTGAAGGCGGCGGTCTAACCGTCATTGCGAGGAGCGAAGCGACGAAGCAATCCATCTATCCCCACGTGGCGCTATGGATTGCTTCGCTTCGCTCGCAATGACGGCGGCGGCTACTTCCCCGCCCCGCCCCTGCTTAGCAAAAACACGCCCTGCTCGCCGAACATGTTCCAGACCCACCAGGGCAGGGTCAGCGGCACCGGGCGGCCATAGAGATCGAGCGCCACCGCGCGCTCCATCTTGACATTGATCTCGTCGCAGAGCTGCACGAAATCCTTGATGGTGCAGAAGTGGATGTTCGGCGTGTCGTACCAGGTCGCGGGGAGATTTTCGGTGCGCGGCATGTGCCCGCCGACCAGCAATTGCAGCCGCATCTTCCAGAAGCCGAAATTCGGGAATGAAACGACCGCGCGCCGGCCGATGCGCAGCAGGTTTTCCAGCACCGCTTTCGGCTTCCGCGTGGCCTGCAGCGTTTGCGACAAGATCACGTAATCGAACGCGTCATCGGGATAATTGACGAGGTCGGTGTCGGCGTCGCCCTGCACCACCGCGAGCCCCTTGGCGACGCAGCGGTTGACGCCCTCGCGCGACAGTTCGATGCCGCGGCCGTCGATGCCACGGCTCTCCAGAAGCTGCAGCAGTTCTCCGTCGCCGCAACCGACGTCGAGCACTTTTGAACCAGCCGGAATCATTTCCGCGACCAGCAGATGATCGGTGCGGTACTTGCCCGTGCGATCGGGCGTGACGCCGCCAAGTGGCAAAGCGTGTTCCTGAAGCGCCATGTCAGCCACCTGCACTCTCGAGACCACGCGCCTTGCCGGCGGATTCCAGGAAGGCGCGGGCGATGTCGAAGAACTCGGGAACGTCGAGCAGGAAGGCGTCGTGGCCGCGATCGGTCTCGATCTCGGCGAACGACACCCGCGCACTGGACGCGTTCAGTGCATGCACCAGCGCCCGCGATTCAGAGGTCGGGAACAGCCAGTCCGAGGTGAACGACACCACGCAGAAGCGGGTCTTGATGCCGCGAAACGCCTGCGCCAGCACGCCCTCGTGGTCGGCGGCGATATCGAAATAGTCCATCGCGCGCGTCAGATAGAGATAGCTGTTGGCGTCGAAGCGCTCGACAAAGGACGAGCCTTGGTAACGCAGATAGCTTTCGACCTGGAAATCCGCGTCGAACGAGAAGGTCGGCAGTTCGCGGTCCTGCATCCGCCGCCCGAACTTGCGATGCAAGGCGGCATCGGAGAGATAGGTGATGTGCCCGGCCATCCGCGCCACGGCCAGCCCGCGGTGCGGATGGGTGCTGCGTTCGAAATAACGCCCATGATGCCAATCCGGATCAGCCATCACGGCCTGCCGGCCGAGTTCGTGAAACGCAATGTTCTGCGCCGAATGCCGTGTCGCGCAGGCGACCGGCAGCGCCGAGAACACGCGCTCCGGATAGGCGGCGGTCCATTGCAGCACCTGCATGCCGCCCATCGATCCGCCGATCACGCAGAACAATGTCTCGATCCCAAGCCGGTCGAGCAGCATGGTCTGCGCGCGGACCATGTCGGGGATCGTCACGACCGGAAAATCCAGTCCCCATACCTTGCCGGTAGCCGGATTGGTCGAGGCCGGGCCGGTCGATCCCATGCAGCCGCCGATCACGTTCGAGCAGATGACGAAATACTTTTCGGTATCGAGCGGACGGCCGGGGCCGACCATGATTTCCCACCAGCCGGCCTTGCCGGTCAGCGGATGCGCATTGGCGACGTGCTGGTCGAGCGTCAACGCGTGGCAGATCAGGATCGCGTTGGAACGATCCGCGTTGAGTTGGCCATAGGCCTGATAGGCGATCTGAAACGGCGCCAGATCGACGCCGCAATCGAGCCTCAAGGGCTGGTCCATGCCGAATTCCATTACCTGCGAAGCAGGATGATCGGCCTCTTGCGCGCGATCCTCGCTGTGGATCGCCGGACTGGGTATCGATGGTACGTCGGTCATATCGGCACCGACCTCCTCGCGGAGGCTCTACAGACAGAGTCAGGCCATAAAAAACCCGGCCTGAACGAAAGGTTCGGCCGGGATCAACTCTGTCCCCGGCCTGTTTAGCGAGTTGTTTAACGTGGCTGCAAGCCGGCCGGCTCAAATGACCACGGAATGGGACAAAGCTAGTCCTGCCCAGGCATTTCGTCAAGGCGGGCGGGCCGGACACCATGGTTAACCGGGTCGTGCAGGGCTCCCCCGCGACGTTTCTCTTTGCTTTCAGCGCCCGTCTTTCCTAATCAATGCGACTGTCTGCCGGCCGCATCGGGCTGTTCCGGCACCAAGGTTTTTCAGGATGTCCAAGGCACCCCCCGCCCCGCCTTCACTGCAGGAACTGCGCAAGGAGATCGATGCGATCGACGAGCAGGTTCACCGCCTCCTGATGGCGCGTGGCGACATCATCGACCGGCTGATCCGGGTGAAGCAGACCCAGGAAGTCGGCTCGGCGTTCCGCCCTGCGCGCGAGGCCAGCATGATGCGCGAGCTGGTGCGGCGCCATCGCGGCATCCTGCCGCTTGACACGATCGAGAGCATCTGGCGCGTCATCATCTCGACTTTCACATACGTCCAGGCGCCGTTCTCTGTTCATGCCGACGTTTCGGTCGGCGAATCCGCGATGCGGGATTCGGCGCGGTTTCACTTCGGCTTCGTCGTGCCGTATGTGGGCCATTTCAGCGCGCAGGCTGCCGTCGAGGCGGTGGCGAAATCGAAGGGCGATCTGGCGCTGGTCTCGGCGGTCTCCAGCCGCACGCCGTGGTGGCTCGCGCTGGAAGCGGACGGCGCGCCAAAGATCATCGCGCGGGTGCCGTTCCTCGAACGCGCCGATCATCCGGCGGCACTGCCCGTGTTCTTGATCTCGCGCGTGGCCGACGACGCCCTAGTGACGGAAGTGCAGACCTGGAGCGTGCGGGTGTCGGGCTGGAACGCCAACATCGCCCGCGCCGTGGCCCCGCTGGCCGAAATCGTCGCCGTCCCCGATACCGCCTTCGACGGCGCGGCGCTGCTGGTGTCGGATGCCGGCACCGGCTTCGAGAAGATCAAAAAAGCCCTGATCAACGCCGGCGCCTCGGTGCGCTCGTCGGCCCTCGTCGGCGGCCACGCAACACGCTATACGGTCCCCCCGAACGGGGCAGCCAAGTCCTAAGCCGTCAAGTCTTAAAGCCGCCCTGAATATCCGGAGCCAGAAGATGTCCCGCCCCGTGCCGAATCCCGGCATTCTCGATATTGCGCCCTACACGCCCGGCAAGAGCCCGGTGCCGGAGCCGGGGCGCAAGGTGTTCAAACTGTCCGCCAACGAGACGCCGTTCGGGCCGTCGCCGAAGGCCAAGGAAGTCTACGCGCAGGCGGTGGCGCATCTGGAGGACTATCCGGAAGGCACCTCGCGGGTGCTGCGCGAGGCGATCGGCCGCGCCTACGGGCTCGATCCCAACCGCATCATCTGCGGCGCCGGATCGGACGAAATCCTCAACCTGCTGGCGCACACTTATCTGAGCCAGGGCGATGAAGCGATCTCCACTAGCCACGGCTTTCTGGTGTACCCGATCGCCACCATGGCGAACGGCGCCAGGAACGTCGTCGCGCCCGAGACCAACTGCACCGCCGACGTCGACGCCATTCTCGCGCGTGTGACGCCGAAGACCAAGCTCGTCTGGCTGGCCAACCCGAACAATCCGACCGGGACCTATGTGCCGTTCGACGAGGTCAAGCGGCTGCGCGCAGGTCTGCCGCCGCATGTGCTGCTGGTGCTCGACGCCGCCTATTCCGACTACGTGTCGCGCAACGATTACGAGCTCGGGCTGGAGCTGGTGGCGACCACCGAAAACACCGTGATGACGCATACCTTCTCCAAGATTCACGGGTTGGCGGCTTTGCGGATCGGCTGGATGTTCGGCCCGGCGCATATCATCGACGCCGTCAACCGGATCCGCGGGCCGTTCAACGTCTCGACGCCGGCGATGCTGGCGGCGGTGGCCGCGATCGAGGACACCGCGCATGTCCAGATGTCGAAGGCGTTCACCGAGCAGTGGCGCAACTGGCTGACGGAGGAGGTGACAAAACTCGGGCTCAAGGTGACGCCGAGCGTGGCCAATTTCGTGCTGATCCACTTCTCGGAAACGAAGGGCAAGACCTCGGCAGAGGCGGATGCGTTCCTCACCAGGCGCGGCCTGGTGCTGCGCGCGCTCAACAATTACGGCCTGCCCCATTCACTACGCATGACCATCGGCACCGAGGAGGCCAACCGCCTCGTCGTCGACGGCCTGCGCGACTTCATGGCGGCCAAATGAACACAACGCCAATCTTCCGACGCGTCGCGCTGATCGGCTTCGGCCTGATCGGCGGCTCGATCGCGCGCGCCGCGCGGGCGCAAGGGCTCGCCAGCGAAATCGTCACGACCGCCCGCTCGGAGAAGACCCGCGCGCGGGTGCTAGAGCTCGGCATCGTCGACCACGTGCTGGAGACCAACGCGGAAGCCGTCAAGGACGCCGACCTGGTGATCCTCTGCATCCCGGTCGGCGCCTGCGGCCCGGTCGCTCAGGAGATCGCCCCGTTCCTCAAACCCGGCGCGATCGTGTCTGACGTCGGCTCGGTCAAGGGCGCCATCGTCCGCGAGATGGAGCCGCACCTGCCGGGCAACGTTCATTTCGTCCCCGCCCATCCGGTCGCCGGCACCGAACATTCCGGTCCCGACTCCGGATTCGCCGAACTCTTCATCAACCGCTGGTGCATCCTCACGCCGCCCGATGGCGCGGATCCGATGGCGGTCGAAACCCTGCGAGCGTTCTGGGCCGGGATGGGCGCCAAGGTCGAGATCATGACGCCCGACCATCACGATCTGGTGCTGGCGATCACGAGCCATCTGCCGCATCTGATCGCCTACACCATCGTCGGCACCGCCGACGAGCTGGCGCAGGTGACGTCGTCGGAAGTGATAAAGTTCTCCGCCGGCGGCTTTCGCGATTTCACCCGCATCGCGGCGTCTGATCCCACGATGTGGCGCGACGTGTTCCTCAACAACAAGGAAGCCGTGCTGGAAATGCTCGGCACCTTCAACGAGGATCTCTCAAAGCTTACCCGAGCGATCCGCCGCAACGACGGCGAAGCGCTGTTCGAGCACTTCACCCGCACCCGCGCCATCCGCCGCGGCATCGTCGAGATCGGCCAGGATTCGGCCGCGCCAGATTTCGGAAGGCCACATCCGCCGCTGAAGAAGGCAGAGTAAGCCCTCGCTCTCTCAGCCGTCATTGCGAGCGCAGCGAAGCAATCCATCTTTCCCCGTGCAGAGGCGTGGATTGCTTCGCTGCGCTCGCAATGACGTGGAGAGTTTCGAATTTCAGAACGGCGTGTAGGATGGGCGGGTTGATACCGAACGACAGGGGTGGGCAGGCATCATGGCTCTGGAAATCTTTACACTGCGGGAACGCCCCGATCTTCGGCCATCGATCTTCTCTGACCTGGAATCGGTCTGGCCGGAATTCATGCGGCACGATGCGGCGGCGCAGCTCTACTTTGCACCATCGATGTTCGATCGCTACCTCGACTATGCCTTCGCCGGTGTCGCCGGGGGCAAGGTCGTCGCCCGGGCATTCAGCGCACCGTTCGCTTTCAACATCGAAGGCCGCGCCGAACTCCCCGATGGCGGCTGGGACGAGGTTATCCGTTGGGCACACGATGATCAGATGACAGGGCGCGCTCCGAATGCGCTGAGTGCACTGGAAATCAGTTTGCTTCCCGAAGCGCGAGGTGGCGGCAATTCGCTGGCGTTTCTGGCCGCTATGAAAGCCAGCGCGAAAGCCCATGGGCTTGCGGAAATGTTCGCTCCGGTGCGGCCGAACCAGAAGCATCTTCATCCGTTCGTGCCGATGCGCGATTACGTTGACACGGTGGGTGCCGACGGCTTCCCGACCGACCCCTGGCTGCGTACCCACCTTCGCGCCGGGGCAAGAATCGTGAAGATTGCGCCTTATTCCATGACGATTGTTGGCAGTATCGCCGACTGGTCACATTGGACCGGAATGTCGTTCGATCGATCGGGCGAGGTCGCGATTACGGGCGCGCTCGCGCCGGTCGTGATTTCACTTGAGCAGGATTACGCTGTTTACGTCGAACCCAATGTATGGGTTCGGCATGCATTGTGACGATCATCCATCGTCGTTGTTTCGAGCAGTGCAGGAGCGCGGGTCCCACCCGTCATTGCGAGCGAAGCGAAGCAATCCATTTCGCCAAGTGAAGAAAGCTGGGTTGCTTCGTTGCTTACGCTCCTTTGCGCAAACGCTTCGCGCTTGTCGCATGTAATGACGTGGTGAGATTGCCGATTCTCAGTTCATTGACATGCCGTCATAGTTCGCGTCGACATCGCAGGAAGCTATTTCCGCGATTTCATGAGCCGCGCGATCGGATGTCGCATCACGAGCCGCGGCGCCATCGCCTGAGCGTCAATCGGCGATCGCGCCGATCCGATGCCGAGATCGCCATTGGGATGGTAGAACGCATACATTCCGGGCTCGTCTATCATGTGCTGCGCCGACGCGGGCGACCCGACCAGTGCGGAAAACGCCACGACGGCGCCAAAAAACGGGATTCTGATCATCTTGCTTCTCCTCAATACCGACCCTTCACGGGTCGTCAGAGAGCAAGAGCGGCGTAGCTGCGACTACATTCCCGGCAAAGCTGGATCGGCCGATCACGCTTCGGCGATCCGGATTTGAACGCACGGCCAATTGATCGTGTGGGCGCACAATCTGGACATGGCCGCCGCCGACAGGATTTCCCTGAAGCGCTCCCCGGAAACGAAGCGTTGGACATCGCTCTAGACTAGAGAGGCTGAACGTAGGGTACAGCATCCATCAGAAGCGCGCCAAAAAGAAGGACCAGATAGAGCATGGAAAACACGAACAGGCGACGCGCTGGCTGCCTTTCCTTGTCATTGCTCCGACGTACTTGCCATGAGAGAAAAATCATGATCGCGCCAAGCATCGCCGCAGCCACGCCATAGATCGCGCCCGCGAACCCCAATACCCAGGGCAGCAGCGAGATAAGAGCCAGAACAACGCTATAGAGAAGAATCTGGCGCTTTGTTTCGGCCCGGCCGGCTACGACCGGCAACATCGGCACTCCTGCGCGGGCATATTCTCCGGCGAGATTGAGCGACAGCGCCCAGAAATGGGGTGGCGTCCAAAGAAAGATGATCAGGAACAGGATGAGCGGCTCGAGCCCGACATCTCCGGCGGCCGCGACCCAGCCGATGACAGGAGGGAGTGCGCCAGCGGCACCGCCAATGACGATATTTTGCGGTGTTCGGCGCTTGAGCCACATCGTGTAGACGACGACATAGAAGAAAATTGTGAAAGCAAGCAGCGCAGCCGCGGCGATGTTCAGGAAAGTGCCGAGGCTTAGAACGGCGCACGTGCCAAGCACCAGTCCGAAAACCAATGCTTCCGAGCGCAATACACGGCCGCTGGGAATTGGACGCATGGCGGTGCGCGCCATCAACGCATCGATGTCGGCGTCGTACCACATATTGAGCGCACCTGCCGCGCCGGCTCCGGCAGTGATGCAAAGAAGAGCAACGACACCGGCGAAGGGATCGATGCCGCCTGGTGCGACCATAAGACCGACAGTTGCGGTAAAGACGACCAGCGACATCACGCGCGGTTTCGTCAGCGCGACATAGTCCCCGATGTTGGCATAGCTCCCGCGAATAAGAGTTGAACGATTGATTTGCATGAGATCAACGCCTCCTCTTGCCGGCGACATGGCCGGATCTTTGCGAGCTTGCTTCCGGGGACAATCCCCACCTTGTGCCGGCTAGCCCAGCGAGTTGATGACTTCCCGATAGGCGGCTTCAGGAAACGCCTTCAGCGTGCGTGTCCGGATGTTTCCCAGCATGCCCAGCTGCAGGTTGAAACGCGCCGCCACAGTATCGTCAGGAGCTTCGTAGATCGCGACCATGTCATAGTCGCCCATGGTGAGGAAAAAGAGTTTGAACTCGCCGCCCATCTCCTTGAGCGCTTTCTTTGCCGTATCCAGACGACGCGGCGAGTCCTTTACCTTCTGGATGCCCTGGTCGGTCCAGTTTGCAAGCATGACGTATGTGGTCATGACCTCCTCCTTCTGATGCGAGGCGGCAGTATCTAGGTCGGCGACGCGAAGAACAGGACCCGGATGAGGTGCGTGTACTCGGATTCGAACACCATGATGGCCACGAACACCATCACCAGCACCGGAGGCAGCAGGATGGCATAGGCGAGCGCCAGCCGCTCCCAGGCCATGTGCATGAAGACGGCGACGATCAGGCCGGCTTTCAAGATCATGAACAGAAGGATCAGCGACCATCTGAGATAGCCATGGAGGCCGAAGTAGTCGACGAGATAGGAGCAGGTGCTGAGGACGAACAGCCATCCCCAGACCACGAGATAGAGCTTGATCGGGTGCTGCTGCCCCTTTACGTGCGTGGCACCAACTGCGACTGCGTCATGCGCATGAGTGCGTAGCGAAGGTTGTTGTCCGTCTATTACTGCTGTGCTTGTCATGCGACGACCTCACCAGAGATAAAAGAAGGCAAAGATGAACACCCACACGAGATCGACGAAGTGCCAGTACAGGCCCATGATTTCGACGACCTCGTAATTCCCCTTCCGGCTCGTGAAAAAGCCGCGCCTTTCGACGTCGAAGTCGCCCCGCCAGACCTTTCGCGCGATCGCGATCAGGAAGATCACGCCGATCGTCACGTGGGTGCCGTGGAAGCCCGTGATCATGAAGAAGCTGGAGCCGAACTGCGCCGCGCCCCATGGGTTTTCCCAGGGCCGCACGCCCTCCATGATCAGCTTGGTCCATTCGAAGGCCTGCATCCCGACGAACGTTGCGCCAAGCGCCGCTGTGACCAGCATCAATACCGCGGTCTTGGTGCGATCACGGCGGTAACCGAAATTGACGGCCATCGCCATGGTCCCGCTGCTGCTGATCAGCACGAAGGTCATGATGGCGATCAGGATGAGGGGGATATGATGTCCGCCAATCGTGAGGGCGAATACCTCACTCGGATTCGGCCACGGCACCGTCGTGGACATTCGCGCGGTCATGTAGGACAGCAGGAAACAACTGAAGATGAAGGTGTCGCTCAGGAGGAAGATCCACATCATGGCCTTCCCCCAGGAGACATTCTTGAATGCGCGCTGATCCGAGGACCAGTCGTCAGCAATGCCCTGCCAGCCGGCAGCCCGTGCAGGCGATCCTCCAGGGTTGGTCAGCGCAGTCTCTGCCATCTGGTCTCTCCCAGAGCGTTTTCCGGACACCGGTTCGCGTCAAGAAAACGCGTCAAATCAAAAATCCAGAGCCCCATTCCGATTTCATCGGAACGGGGATCTAGGTGAGCAACCGCCGACAGATGTCGACGAAATCGTCTGTCCAGCCCGTCAACAGACCAAGCAAGACCAGCCAGACCAACAGCAGGAAGTGCCAGTAAATCGTGCAGAGCTCCACGCTCAGGCGCACCTGGGCCATCTCGGCGCCACGCCACACCTTCGCGGTCGTTCTGCCCAGCGCCACCAGACCGCCCATCAGGTGCAACCCGTGCGCCGCGGTGATCATGTAGAAGAAGGAATTCGCTGGATTGGACGTCACGAAATAGCCCGCGGCCCTCAGCTGTTGCCACGCCAGCAGTTGCCCCACCAGGAATGTAATGGCGGAGGCTCCCCCTGCGCACAGGCCGACGATGACACCGTCCATGTTGTTCCGGTTCGCGGCCACATATGCCCATTGCAGCGCGACACTGCTCAGGACCAGGACGCCGGTGTTGAACCACAGCAGCCCCGGCACGGGCAGCGTCCGCCAGTCCACCATGTTCATGCGCATGGAGTAGGCGCTGATGAAGAGTGCGAACAACGAGGTGGCGACGGCGAGAAACACTCCCAGTCCGATCTTCGCTGCCGGCAAGGTCATGGCTCCCGTGCCCGGGAAGTCATCGATCGAACCTTCTTCCAGCCAGGGTTTGGCTGTCAGCCGCTGATGCGAGAGCCACCATCCGACGATGGCGGCTATCACAGCGATGAACAGGACGATGGCGCTCACGGCGCAGCTCCCTGAACGGCCCGCTTCGCCGGTGGCTGGTTCTGCGGAATGAAGTCCTGCGCAGCACCAGGCACGCTGTAATCATACGCCCATCGATAGACCACCGGGAGTTCCTTGCCCCAGTTGCCGTGTCCGGGCGGGGTCTCCGGCGTCTGCCACTCCAGCGTCGTCGCCCGCCATGGATTGCCGCCTGAAGGCCTGCCCCTGAACAGGCTCCAGGCAAGATTGAACAGGAACACCATCTGGGCGAAACCCACGGTCAAGGCCATTATGGTGATGAAGGCGTTGAGCGTATGGACGTTCGGCGTGATGAACGTCGCTTCGCCAAGGTCGTGATACCGACGCGGGACTCCCTGCAACCCGAGATAATGCATGGGGAAGAAGATCAGATAGGCACCAAGGAACGTAACCCAGAAATGAAACTTGCCCAGCACGTCATTGAGCATCCGTCCCGTTACCTTGGGGTACCAATGATAGATCGCGCCCAGCACAACCATGATTGGCGCCACGCCCATCACCATATGGAAATGAGCGACGACGAACATGGTATCCGAGAGGGGCACGTCCACGACGACGTTGCCGAGGAAGAGGCCGGTGAGCCCGCCGTTGACGAACGTAATGATGAAGCCGAGGGCAAACAGCATCGGAACGGTGAGATGAATGTCGCCGCGCCACAGGGTTAGCACCCAGTTGTAGACCTTGATGGCGGTCGGGATCGCGATGATGAGCGTCGTCGTGGCGAAGAAGAACCCGAACTGCGGGTGCATGCCGCTCACATACATGTGGTGCGCCCATACGACGAAACTGAGCGCGCCGATTCCCACGATAGCCCAGACCATCATGCGATAGCCGAAGATGTTCTTTCGCGCGTGGGTGCTGATCAGATCAGAAACGATGCCGAAGGCCGGAAGTGCTACGATATAGACTTCAGGATGGCCGAAGAACCAGAACAGGTGCTGGAACAGGATCGGGCTGCCGCCGCCATACTTCATCTGCTGGCCCATCTCGACGAGTGCGGGCATGAAGAAGCTGGTTCCCAGCAGGCGGTCGAACAGCATCATGACAGAGGCGACGAACAGCGCCGGGAAAGCCAGCAGCGCCATCACGGTAGCTGTGAAAATGCCCCACACCGTCAGGGGCAAACGCATCAACGTCATGCCGCGCGTGCGCGCCTGCAGCACGGTCACCACGTAGTTCAGCCCGCCCATGGTGAAGCCGATGATGAACAGGATCAGCGACGCCAGCATCAGAACGATGCCCCAATCCTGCCCGGGGGTGCCGGAGAGAATCGCCTGCGGCGGGTACAGCGTCCAGCCGGCGCCGGTTGGCCCGCCTGGCACGAAGAAGGTCGACGCCAGCACCAAAACGGCGAGCAGGTAGACCCAGTAGCTCAGCATGTTCACATAGGGGAAGACCATATCCCGGGCGCCGACCATCAGCGGGATCAGGTAGTTGCCGAAGCCTCCCAGAAACAATGCCGTGAGCAGGTAGATCACCATGATCATGCCGTGCATGGTGATGAACTGGAGATATTGATTTGCATCGATAAAGGAGAAGGTGCCGGGAAATCCCAGTTGCAGCCGCATCAGCCACGACAGCACCAGCGCGACCAGCCCGATTGCCGACGCCGTCAGCGAGTACTGGATCGCAATGACTTTGGCGTCCTGCGAAAAGACATAGTGCGTCCACCAGCTTTTGGGATGATAGAGATCAACCTCCGGCACTTCTGCAGGCGGAGCGTCCGCGATGGCGTCATATGGAACATCGACCATAGAAATCTCCTCGGTCGTTTCCATCGGGGGTGAGTTGGTCTCACTTGCCCGATCTGTCTGCGCAACGGCACTTTCTACTTGTCGCCGGACTTGTATGTCGCCTTCATAACGGCGTTCCGGCGTGACAATTCTGCGAACGTCTGCTGCTTCTCCAGCCAGGCGTGATACGCACCCTCTTCGTCGACGATAACCTTGGCTCGCATCTGCGCGTGCGCTGCGCCACACAGCTCGGCGCACAGCACATCGAACGTTCCGGTTCGGATCGGAGTCATCCAGAAATAGGTGACCATGCCGGGGACCATGTCCATCTTGGCCCGGAACTCAGGCACGTAGAAATCGTGCAGCACGTCGACGGAGCGCAGCAAAACCTTGACCGGCTTCCCGACCGGGAGGTGCAAGTCGCCATTTTCGATAACGACGTCGTCTTGCCCGTGCGGGTCGTCGCGATTCAAGCCCATCGGGTTGTCGGGACCGATGTTGCGGACATTGGTCGTGCCCATCCGGCCATCCTTCCCCGGGAGGCGGAAGCTCCATTGCCACTGCTGGCCCATGACCTCGATCTCGGTGGCGTCAGCCGGAACCGTGACGAACTGGTGCCAGACGAACAGGCCGGGCGCCAACATGGCTGCGACGCCGATCGCGGTCCCGACGGTGAGCCACCATTCGAGCTTCTTGTTTTCCGGATTGTAGGCTGCCTGTCTTCCTTCCTTGTGATGAAAGCGGAAGACGCAATAGGCCATGAAAGCGATCACCGCGAAGAACACCACGCCGGTGATCCAGAAGGTGATGCTGATGGTGTGGTCGATGTAGCTCCAGTTGGTGGCGATCGGCGTCCACCACCACGGGCTGTAGATGTGAAACAGCACCGAGCCGACTGCGACCAGAAGCAGTATGATAGCGACAGCCATCCCTCGCTCCTTCTTGCCACTCAAGGCAACGGAGACGAATCAGAAGGCGGAGCTCGCATCTGTCTCGATGGCCGACTTCACATGCGGCATCGCAGTGCGTCTTGCCTCGCCCATTTGACCGGTCGCGACATCAAAAACGTGGCACGGAGCACACGTTACGACCGCTAATCATCGGAACCCGGGCGTCTGATAATCAGGATGATCCCCATCGCGCCGCGCGTCAATAGATCAATACAAAACGCCAGGGTGCGCCACACTGGTGCCAGCACAGTCGATCGATGATGACGCAATGCACCAAATGACCGCTGGCGTGCACAGTTCATCCAGCCGCGAGTGCTATTTTCGTGAGTGCTATTTGACGCCAATCGCGCTAAACTTGTTGCGCAGGTCGCGACAAGTTTCGTCCGGCTAAGCTCCTTTTCGATGAATTTGGGTTTGCCGTACCCGGCTCGACCGCGACTCTCGCATATCAATGCGGAGACACGCGGATTGCGGCGCGTCGTTCTGACCGCCGCTACTGCGAGCACGGGAGGTTGCGCCTATGGCCACCACGTATTCTGACAGCATCGCAAAGTTTGGACGGCACGTTTTCGGCGAGGCCGCCACATATCCCATTCGCAAGATCGAACTGTCCGACCTGGGCGAGGCGCTGCGCCTGGGCTGGGAAGACTTCAAGGCCATGCCCAGCCACGCGGTTGTCGTGTGCGTGATTTATCCAGTTCTCGGTATCGCGCTGTTCAGGATGGTCCTTGGCTATTCGGTGCTGCCGCTGCTGTTTCCTCTGGCAGCCGGCTTTGCCTTGCTTGGACCCTTTGCCGCGATTGGGCTCTACGAGCTCAGCCGCCGCCGCGAGCGCGGCGAGGAAGTCGACGTATCGAAAGCGCTTCATGTGCTGCGCGCTCCGGCTTTCGGCGCCATGGTCGAGCTCGGCGTGCTCCTGCTCGTTCTGTTCGGAGTCTGGATCGGCGTAGCGAACGCAATCTACGTTGAAATCTTTGGCCACGCTCCGGCCGCGAGTATACCTGACTTCGCAACGCGCGTGCTGAAGACGTCGGACGGATGGTTGCTCATCATCGTTGGGTGCGGCGTCGGTTTTCTGTTTGCGGTCGTGGCGCTGTGCGTCAGTGTCGTGTCGTTTCCGCTGATGCTCGACCGGCATGCCACTGCGATCGACGCTATCCGGACGTCGCTGCGGGCTGTGATGATGAATCCGATTCCGATGGCCGGGTGGGGGCTGATCGTCGCGGCGCTGCTGGTGATCGGTTCGATACCACTCTTCGTCGGTCTCGCCGTCGTTTTGCCGGTGCTCGGTCATGCCACCTGGCATCTATACCGGAAAGTGGTGGAGCCGGATCCCAACCCACCACAGGAAGAACCCCACCTGCGGAAAGGACACCGCTACGCGGCGGATTTCCCGGCCAATCTCTTCCCGTGGAGCCGCGAGCGCTAGCTTGCAATGATTGAACGCATACCGTAGCCGCGCCGCCGCTAGAACAGCGGCGGCACCTGCCCGACTTTCAACGGTCCGAGGAACACTGCGCCGTCGACGAAGCGCAACGGGAAGGCGCGCGCCTTCTTTCCTTCGAGCTCCGCCTCCTTGCCGAGCGAGTTGATGCCAGCGGTGACGCCGGCATTGGCGTTCTGCTTGACGACCTTGCCGAGGCCCGGGATCGCACGGTCGAGCGCACCAAACAGGTTGTTGAGGTCCTGCGACTTGACGCCCGGGGCGACGCGATCGAGCGTTGCCTGCGGCACGCCCTCCTCCAGCATCTTTTCGATCCCCAGCGCCGGGATCACTTTCTCGATGCCCGCCACCGTCATCTGCAATTCGCCGTCGATCCGCCCCTGCGCGTTGAGGCTCAACGTACCTGCGGCCACCGACACCAAATCGCCCTGCTGAACCCGCGACCGCACGATCTCGACATGGCCGCCCGCCGCCTGGATTTCCCTGAAGCGATCCGGCCAGGGCTTTGGCTCGAAATCCTTCAACCCACTCAGCCTGGTCTCTACGCTGGCATCGAACGGCACGGCCAGCAGCGGATGCAGCTCCTGCACGCTGCCGGCCGATATCTGCAACACCGCTTCAATTACGGGCTGATCCTTCGTCGAGCCTTCGGCGAGCCGGCCGTGCAGTTCGGTACGGCCGGCGCGCGCGAGCGGCGTCGCGACCTGTCCGTTGATACGCTCGATCGAGGGATTGTCGAACACGACGGAGGCGCGCTGCGGAATGTCAGGCAGTCCACTGACGCTGCTGCGGCCGGTGGTCCAGTTCACCTTCAGCGACGGCGGCTGGCCGCGATCGGCCAGCGTGGCCGGCGCCTTGAATTCGGCGATCAAAAGTTTCGGCTGGTAGATCTGCGCGATCACCATGATTTCGCCGAGCCGCGCGGTGAACGCCGCCTGCGCGCCCGCCGTCTGCGAGACCAGAGCAACGCTGGCGTCGTCACAGCGTACTTCGAAGCGGAACGGGAAACCGGCGACCTCGCGCTTGCCGCACGCATAGACCCGGCCGGCCTTTGCCTCCTGCGCCGCCCAGGCGTCGGCGCGTACGCCGGCTTCGGACGCGGCATAGAACCAGAACGCGCTCCATGCCGCGGCGGCGACGACGAGCAGCGCGGGCATGATGAAGAGGCGCCACAGCGGGCGCCGGCGCGGCGCGGGGGTCATGTCAGGCATGCGGCGTCCTTTGGCTAGCGATTTTGTCAAATGTAAGCATCCGCCGATCACAACAAAAGGCATTGATTTCACTTCGCTTTGTCGTTCGGTTCTGGTAGCGGTGCGGGCGATGTCCGCGACTACGCTCAACGATACGGAATTCTCGACAGGCGACCTCTGGGTGTTCGGCTACGGCTCCCTGATGTGGCGCCCCGGCTTCGAATTCATCGAACGGGTTCCGGCGCGGCTGATTGGCGAACACCGCGCGCTCTGCGTCTATTCCTTCGTCCATCGCGGCACGCCAGAAAAGCCCGGCCTCGTGCTGGGACTAGACCGCGGCGGCGCCTGCCGGGGCGTCGCGTTCCGGGTCGCGGAGAAGCATAGCGCCGCCACCATCGCCTATTTGCGCGAGCGCGAGCAGGTCACCTCGGTTTACCGCGAGGTGAAACGATCGGTGTGGCTCGAGAACGAGGCGCGCCAGCGCGTCAGTGCGCTCGTCTACGTGGTCGACCGCGGCCATGTGCAATATGCCGGGCGGCTGTCGCCGGCCGAGCAGTTGCGCCACGTGCTGCAAGGGCACGGCCAGTCCGGCGTCAACCGCGACTATGTGCTGGCGACGGTGAAAGCGATCGAGGCCGAAGGTTTTCGCGACCAGCAACTGCACCGGCTGGCGATGATGCTGCACGACCAGCATCCGCGGCCTCTTCCCGCGGAGAACAGCGACCCTGGAGCTGAGCGCAAAACTTGAATCCGCTGTCGTAGCGAAGTAAACAGCCCTCTCCGGAAAGCCAGGCGAACGCCCTGCAGCAGCCGCCCGCGCGCCAAGTAGCGACGACACAACGAATAGTTAGAAGGCCAGCCGCCCGTTACGGAGAGAAGCAGATCATGCAATTGCTGGAACCTGGAGATGACGAAGTCATCGTCGGACCGAGCGACCGCAATTTCGGGTTCACAATGGCGGCTGTCTTCATGCTGATTGGGGCGCTTGGGGTCTACAAAGGCAGTTCCCACGCGTTGATATGGCTGGGCGTTGCGGCTGCGTTTGCGGGATTGACGCTGTGGCGACCGCAAGCGCTGGCCCCGGCAAACCGGCTCTGGCTGAAGCTCGGTCTGCTGATGTACCGCGTCGTCAATCCGGTCATAATGGCCGTTCTGTTTTTCGGCGCGATCCTTCCGATCGGACTGGTCATGCGGTTGTTTGGAAAAGACTTCCTCCAGCTCAGACGCGATCGCTCGTTGGCTACCTATTGGTTGCCGCGCTCCGATCCAAGGTCGCCATCCGAATCCATGCGTCAGCAATTCTAGGCGGTCCCGATGTCGTTCTTGCGTGAACTGTTTGACTTCATCCGGGCTCGCCGCAAGTTCTGGCTGATCCCCATCTTCGCCGTGATGCTGGTCCTGGGCGGCCTGTTGGTTCTCACCAAGGGCTCAGCACTCGCGCCGTTCGTCTACACTCTGTTCTGAGCAGACGTGCGTGCGCGTACTCGGCATTTCAGCATTCTATCATGACAGCGCCGCCGCACTACTGGTGGACGGCAAGATTATTGCCGCCGCCCAGGAGGAGCGATTTACACGCAGAAAACACGACGCGAGCTTTCCAGATGCCGCGGTTCGCTACTGCCTGTCGGCCGGCAGCATATCGGCGGCCGAGCTTGATCATGTAGTGTTCTATGAGAAGCCGTTTCTCAAATTTGAAACGCCTGCTCGAGACCTATCTCGCCTTTGCGCCGCGGGGCTTTCAATCGTTCCGAAAGGCGATCCCGGTCTGGTTGAAGGAGAAGCTGTTCCAGAAAGCCGTATTGCGCGACCATCTTCTGAAGATCGATGGCAGCGTCGATTGGGAGAAGAAGCTTCTGTTCGCCGATCACCACCAGAGCCACGCGGCATCAGCATTCTTTGCTTCGCCGTTCGAGTCGGCGGCAATCCTGACGCTGGACGGCGTCGGGGAATGGACGACGACATCGGCCGGCTACGGCCGAGGCAACAGGCTCGATCTGAGGCGTGAGATCAACTTTCCCCACTCGGTCGGCCTGCTCTATTCGGCTTTCACCTACTACACCGGCTTCAAGGTGAATTCGGGCGAGTACAAGGTGATGGGCCTCGCGCCCTACGGCGAGCCGAAATATGCCGGCCTGATCCTCGATCATCTCGTTGACCTCAAGGAAGACGGCAGCTTTCGGCTCGATCTCGACTATTTCGATTATTGCACCGGCCTCACCATGACCAACAGCAAGTTTGACGCCCTGTTCGGCAGCAAACCGCGCGCCCCCGCCGAGCCGCTCGATCAGCGCCATATGGATCTGGCCGCCTCCGTGCAGCACGTAACGGAAGAGATCGTGCTTCGGCTGACCCGTAGTCTAGCGCGCGAGGGCGAGTCGACGAATCTGTGCCTGGCTGGCGGCGTGGCGCTCAACTGCGTCGCCAATGGCAAAATACTGCGTGAACGCAACTTCAAGGAAATCTGGGTACAGCCGGCGGCCGGCGATGCCGGCGGGGCGATCGGCGCAGCGCTTGCCGCCTATTATCAGTTTGCCGGCAGGGAACGCGTGGCGCCCCGCGCGGATGCCATGCAAGGAGGCTATCTCGGGCCCTCCTTCTCCCAGGACGAAATTGAGAAGGAACTGACACGAGCCGGCGCCGTGTTCTCGACACTGGATGACGAAGCACTCATTGCGGGCACGGTCGAAGCACTGGTCGCGGAAAACGCGGTGGGCTGGTTCCAGGGCCGAATGGAATTCGGCCCGCGCGCACTTGGCGCGCGCTCGATCATTGCCGATCCGCGCTCGCCTCGCATGCAGAGTTCGCTCAACCTGCGGGTCAAGTTCCGCGAAAGTTTCCGTCCCTTTGCGCCGGCGGTTTTGCGCGAAGATGTTGCCGAGTGGTTCGATCTCGGCGGCGACAGCCCCTACATGCAGATCGTCGCCAACGTATTGCCGAAACACCGCCGGGCTGCCAACCCCTGCGATGAAAACCTGTTCGGCATCGAGCGGCTCAACCTTCCGAGATCAAGTATTCCGGCGGTGACCCATGTCGATTATTCGGCGCGGATACAGACGGTCCACGCCGACACCAATGCGCGATTTCATGCCCTGCTGACGGCGTTCAAGGCGGCAACCGGATGCCCGGTGCTGGTCAACACCAGCTTCAACGTGCGCGGCGAGCCAATCGTTTGCACCCCGCAGGACGCCTTCCGCTGCTTCATGGGCAGCGACATCGAGGTGCTCGTTGTCGGCAACTGCTTCCTGCGCAAGGAGGACCAGCCGCCGTCCCTGAAACTCGATTACAAGAACAGGTTCGAACTCGACTGATGGGACCGCAATGGCAGCGCGGGTGACGACATGAACGTTCGAAAGGCTCTGCACACGCTGGGAGCGATCGCGATCATGACCATCGTCACGCTGGGCGCCCTCGAGGTGATCCTGCGGATCGTCGATCTGCGCGAGTTGCGAGAGGGGGTAAGCGAACGCTCTCTCAGCTACCAATACGACGCCGAACTCGGATGGATGCCGATGCCGGGCTCTGTTTCCACGGCCACCAACGCTCGCACCGTTCAGGTCCGCCACAACAGCCTCGGTCTGCGCGACGACGAATTCATCCTGGATGCGAAACCGACCATCATGTTTCTCGGCGACTCCTTCGTCTGGGGACTGGACGCCGAGGCGTCCGAGCGGTTCACGGAAATCCTGAAGCCGCGCATTCCCGACTACAAAATTTTGGCGGCGGGCGTTTCCGGTTTCGGCACGGATCAGGAGTATCTGTTGCTGCAAAGATTATGGCCAAAGGTGAGGCCTGCCGTCGTTGTACTCATGTTCTGCGCCAACAACGATCGCGACGATAACAGCAGCAATATCCGTTACGAGGGCTATCAGAAGCCCTACTTCACGCGCGGCGCTGACGGCTCGCTGGTGCTGGCCGGACAGCCCGTCCCCAAATCCCGCCTGCAGGCGATCAAGGAAGATTGGTGGGTGCGTCATTCCTGGCTGGTACGGCTCGCAAACGCGGTTCATCTAAAATTGCAGCATCCGGCGTTGCGCGTTCCTGACCCGACCGAGATGCTGATCGACAAGATCCGCGCGTTTGTCGAAGCCAATGGCGCCACGTTCCTCGTGGGTTTGCAATCAACCGACGTCGCCTTGGTTCGTCATCTCGAGGCTACGCGCATCCCATACGTAACCTTTGACGGCGCGGCGTCCTACGGAGACGCCGCCACTGGCGGCCATTGGACACCGGAGGGTCACAAGTTCGTCGCCGAACGGCTGTTTGGCTTCCTGTCTGCGAATCTCGGGACAAAGCCACGCCCGACGAATTGATCTGCTCGCTTGCCGCCTGGGTTGGAGCCCGATGCACCATTCGCGGATAAGAGTAATCGCCTGGTTCACCTGCGCCGTCGCCGGCCGGCGCAGCGCTGGCGGGGACTGATCGGACGCCTCCGGAACCTCTATGCGCATGTCGGCCAGCCGTAGGTCGACCCCGCCGGCGGCATATGTCGCGTATTCCGACAGCAACAGGCGCGGCGTCGCCCCGCTGGTTCACCACGGCTCGTCGCGCCACCGGTCGCCGACCACGAGAACGGAAGCTGGCTGGAAGGCGCCCTGAAAGCCCGGCGGGGGCTGTGTGACGTTGGTCAAAGAGCCTTTTGAACGGAGCCGGTATTTGCAACGGGATTGATCCATGAACCTGGTGAATTCCCGTGAAGAACTACTTCTCATTGCTGGATCCGCTGCGCTTCGGGGCCGCTCTCTTCGTCGCGGTTTTTCACCTGATGTTCTACTCCTGGGCCGGGGCTTCGATCGGCGCTCCCCAGAGCTTTGAGCATTACTTCGCCGCCGACGTTCAATTTCCGAACGCCGCGCCTTTCACATGGTTCGGCTGGGTGGGCGTTGAAATATTCTTCGTGATTTCCGGCTTCGTCATTGCGAACTCCGCGAGCAAGTCTTCGCCAAAAGAGTTTCTGTTCGGGCGTGCACTACGGCTTTATCCGGCGGTCTGGATTGCCTCCACCTTGAGCTTGCTCATCCTGCTCATCTTTCTGCGTGAGAAGGCATCCGAGCTCGTCCTTTCCTACTTCCAGGCAATGCTGCTCATTCCGAAGGGGATCAACGGTCGGTGGCTCGACGCCGTCTATTGGACGTTGGCGGCGGAAATGGCCTTTTATGGGCTGGTATTTTGCACGCTGCTCACCAAGAAAGTTACGCTGCGGCATCTGGCCTGGGGGCTCACCATCTATAGCGCCGCGTTCAACGCCTTCTCCATGGTGGTGCTGTCGGGTGCGTTTGAATCCAACATGCTCTATTGGATGGTCATGATGTTCCGCGTCCCCGGTGCAACATGGATGTTGAACCATGGCTGCTTCTTCGCGCTCGGGATCTGGCTGTTCATGTCGGCGAATAGAACGCTCACGACTCGCGAATGGGTTGCCGTGGCCGTGACATGCCTCTCGGGGTGTGCCGAGATCTACTATTTCTCCGATTTCCTTTTGAAAGCCATACCCGCCATTTCGGATGAACCGGTCTTCTTGCCGATCCTCGTTTGGGCTGCGGCGGTGCTGCTCATTGGCTTCGCCGCGAACAAGAACAGGCAGGCTGCCGGCACCACTTCTCCTGAAGCGCCGGCTTATCTGAGGACGCTCGGGCTGATCACCTATCCGCTCTATCTGACCCACAACGTCACCGGCACTGCGATCATTCGTGTCCTGACCGATGCCGGCCTGGATGCCTCCCTGGCAGTATGGGCCAGTCTGGCCATCCTTGTTCTGGTCTGCTGGTTCATCTGCGCGAAGATCGAGCCCGCCATTCGGCGGCTGCTGAAGGAATTCTTTTCAAACTTCAGACTGCGTCCGAAGGCAGCGCCAACATCGAGCCTTCCAAGTGCGCCTCCTGGGCTGCGCCTTCCGCTGCCCATCTGAGCAAAAGGTGAACTTCACTGGGCGGCACCCGGCGCCGCCCGCATCACCCACCTGGGTGATCCTGCCTGCGCGACAGGTTGATGAACTACGACAACGTGATGATCGGCAGATGTCGCCTATGGGCACATTTGAGGCATCCCGACGCGCGGTAATGATGTCTGTTTATAGGGGTGGAGCGGAACTCGTCGGCACCCGGCCAAATCGACGCGAATGACCCTGAGCGGACATCCGACGTTTTTCCCAAGGCGGACCGCGCACCTGATATCATCTGTTCCGCAGGTGACACGCGCGATAGTCTTTTCGGCGCGGGCCGAGGGCGTGCCGTGCGAAAGCAGAGGAGACCAGCATGACGATCTACATCTCTCAAGGTCGTTACACCGCCGCGGCTATCAAGGGGATGTCTGCGAAACCGGAGGACCGTTCCGAGGCGGTGGCGGAGTTGTTCGCGGCCGCCGGTGCTCGATTGATCAGTTGGTATCTGACTTTGGGATCCTACGATTGGCTGATCATAGCGGAAGCACCGGATGAGCCCACGATGATTTCAGCGGTGCTTGCCGCCGCGGCTGGCGGAAGCCTTTCGGACATAACCACTACCGTGGCGCTCACGGCGAGTGATACAGCAAAGGCCTTCCAGCGGGCAGGCGAGCTTACTCTGAAATTTAGATCGGCGGGCCGGGCCGATTACTACGGAGTAGGGATCGATTCGGGGCGTGAGATCGGCGAGGCTTGAATACCAAATTCTGGGATGTGCGCTGCCGCTGACATGACGATCCGAAACGGACGTGTATCGTATCGGGCCACCAACACCACGATGCAGTCGCTCGCCAAGAGAAGAATCAAGAGTCCCGATTGGACGACCATAGCCAGAAATCTACTTTCAATAGTGACATTTGAACGCCACGATTTCCCCTCTGAGCGGTCGGCTAAAGCTCACGACGTCACGCAGTGATTCGCGCGAGGCATTCGAGTGAATGGTTTGGCGCTCTGGAACGAGCTAACGCGCCGGGAGCAACAAATTATTATCAAGCTGTTCGGTGGCGGATCGCCTCATGGTGACGGTCCGATAGAGGCAGTCAACCTCACGCGGCTCGGTCTGATCACTGAGAACGGGTTAACCTCGGCCGGCCTCGAGCTGTTCATTGTTGCTTTACAAAGCGCAACGAGATGCCCGTCCAAGAACGGCGATCGAAGGCAGTCTCAGAAGGATAAGCGGACTTAAAAGGGCCGTGGGCCGGGTGCGCAATTGACCTTGCAGGCGGGGTGGGGCGAAACTTCACACGCGGAGGACTTCACCCGCTCGGAGTGTCGTCCACCCTGCCCTTGAGAGTGTGGAATCGGGCCTTACTATTCCATCTTAATTCCAGCGTCCGTGATCACCTTTCTCCATCGCGATATCTCCTCGGCGACGAAGGCGCGGAATTCTTCCGGGGTGCTGCCCATCGGCACAATACCCTGTTCGACTAGCTTTGCCTGCAATGCCGGATCGGCGAGTGCCTTCTTGGCCTCCGCCGAGACGCGGTCCACGATCTCCTTAGGTGTGCCTGCCGGCGCGATGATTCCGGCCCAGGTGCCGGACACGAAATCCGGCACTCCCTGCTCCGCCATCGTCGGTACGTCGGATGCCGCCGGGATGCGCTCTTTCGCGGTGACAACGATCGCCTTGGCGTTTCCGGAACGCACCTGCGGCATCAGCGGACCAACAATGTCGAACATCACATTGATTTGCCCGCCGACGGTATCCTGCAGCGCGCCGGCCGTGCCTTTGTAGGGTATGTGCTGCATTTTGATGCTTGTGCGGCTCATGAACATTTCCATCGTGAGATGTGCTGCAGCGCCGATGCCGCTCGAGGCAAAATTGAGCTCACCTGGCTTGGCCTTGGCGAGCGCGATCAGCTCTTTCACGTTGTTCGCCGGCACTGAGGGATGCGCGATCATGATCAGCGGTGCGACGCTCATCAGCGAGACGTATGTGAAGTCCTTGAGCGTGTCGTAGGGCAGCTTCGGATTGAGCGTGGCGTTTGCCGCATGCGCCGCGATCACGGTGCCGAACGTGTAGCCGTCGGGCGCAGCCTTGGCGACGGCGTCGGTGCCGATGATGGCGTTGGCGCCTGGCTTGTTCTCGAAGACGATGGGCTGGCCCAGCGCGTCCGAGATCTTTTGACCGACGAGTCGAGCCATCAGATCGGTGTAGCCACCCGGGGTGTAGGGTACGACCATACGGATCGGACGGTTCGGCCAACCTTGCGCAAGTGCGGCGTCTGCGCCGGCGAGCACGAGGGCAAACGCTGCAAGAGCGCGGTATAAGCATTTCATGATACTGCCTCCAAATTGGCCCATCAGCGTTACCCACGAGACGTTTGGCGTGAGACGCGTTTCCTCCCGGGCAGGGTACAGCATGTGCAAGTGGATGGGAAAGTAGTCGAAGCGAAGTCCGTCTGGCACTTTTCGGACCTGCCAGTTCCGCCAGACGATGTCGGTTCTTGAAGGAAAAGCGGACTTCTCGATCGCGTGCCCTGACTTCTGAGTTTGACCCAACTCGGACATGGGATCAAACCAGCGATTGCCACTAACCGCGGCCAATTTTAGCCGTTACGATGTCGCCCGTTGAGCCGGCGAGCGGGAGGTCGCATTGCCTCTCGCTTCATCGACGGAGGCATCGATGACCAACCTCTATTTTGAAGAATTGCAGATCGGAATCCGAAGCGCGGCGGGCCCCTATTCGCTCTCCAAGGAAGAGATTATCTGTTTCGCCAAACAATATGATCCGATCCCCCGCCACATCGACGAGGAACTCGCGGCACAATCGGTCTTTGGCGGATTGACGGCATCGGGTTCGCATACGTTTGCGATCTACATCCTGCTCTCGGGTCAGCTTCAACCGCACTTCCAGGTCCTGATGGGATTGGGTTGGGATGAGTTGAAGCTGACGAACCCGGTACGCCCGGGTGACGCGCTCGATCTCGAAATGACGATTCTGGAGCTGCGCCCCTCAAAATCGAAACCTGACTGGGGAATAGTCCGCAACCAAAACCTGCTGCGCAATCAAAAGCGCGAGACGGTGCTGGAATGCATTTCCACCATTTTCGTTGCGCGGAGGCCGGACGCGAATCCATCTCCTCGGTAATGTCCGATGTTGGCACAAACCCGACATGGCCGCAGCCGCTGCCGAAGTCGTATTCGGTGGAAGAGCGGACATGCGCGGGATTTCTCGGAATGTCGCCTTTGACCCGAAGTGGTCACTTGATTTAACGACCAATTGGTCTATATATTGGCAATGCGCCACCAAACCTCAGTGCAGTTGCCTCGTGGCCGCCCCCGAAGTTTTGACGTGGAAGCCGCTGTCGAACGCGCGATGGGTGTGTTCTGGTCGCGCGGCTATCACGCGACGGCGCTACCGGACCTTCTTCGCGCGACCAAGCTCTCGCGTGGCAGCCTTTACGCCGCTTTCGGCGACAAGCACTCGCTCTTCTTGCGTGCGCTTGATCGCTACATTGCCGATGCCCTGGCGCGGATGGATATCGAACTTGACCCCCGCAGGGAGCCGGTCGACGGCCTGCGGGCCTACCTTGCCGGCTACGTGGACCGCACGACCGGTACCAAGGGTCGGCGCGGATGCCTCTTGGTGGCCACAGCCATGGAACTGGCTGGCCAGGATGCTGAAGTTGGTCGTCGCATCGCGAGCTTTTTCAAAGCCATGGAGGCCAGGGTGGCGGATGCACTGTCCCGTGCGAAGACGGCGGGCAAGTTGGCCGACGGCGTTGAGCCTTCAAGTGCCGCCCGAATTCTCGTCTGTTTCGTCGAGGGGCTGCGAGTGGTCGGTAAAACGGGACCGACACCGATCACGTCGCGAGCAACAGCCGACGCTCTTCTCGACCGCTTCATCAGGTAGATAACCCATGAATCCTCGCGTTGTTAGCGCGTCTATATCTAGACTGATTGGTCTTGAAAGGAAGGATGCCATGTCTGCCATCCAGGTCGTCTGCGCGGTGGCCGTTCCCCTGCTCTGGGGTTATCAGTTCGTGGCCATCAAAGTGGGCGTTACGGAGTTTCCGCCTCTCTTCTTCCTTGCACTGCGCTTCCTGGCCATCGCGCTGCTGCTTGTACCGTTCGTCAAAAGGCCCACGCGTCAACAGTTCGGCCCTATCGCAGCCATTTCGATTTTCCTTGGCGGACTGAACTTCGGGCTCTTCTACGTTGGCCTTGGGCTCGGCTCGGGAAGCATGTCGGCCGTCGCATATCAACTCGCGACCCCCTTCACCGTTCTGTTGGCCTGGCCGCTGCTCGCGGAGAGGCCGTCTCTCACCACGTCCGCCGGAGTGGTAATTGCATTCGCAGGCGTGGTCGTGTTGGCAGCGGGGCCTGGCCTGTCGGCAAACGCGCTTCCGCTGCTGCTTGTGGTCGGGGCAGCCTTCGCATTCGCGGTGTCCAACGCCTGACGAAACGCTACGGCCCTTTTGATCCCCTGATGTTGATGGGGTGGTCGTCGCTGCTCACGGTGCCGCAGGTCATGTTGATGTCGTTACTCATTGAACATGGACAACTGGCAAGCCTTGTCACGGCGGATGAACGTGGCTGGCTGGCACTCGCCTACACAATTTTCATCGGGGGGATTGTTGGGTTCGGACTTTGGTTCTGGCTGATTGCCCGATGCTCCATGGGCCGCGTCGCACCGTTCGGTCTGCTGCTGCCGGTGTTCGCCTTGATTTCGAGCGTGTTGTTCCTTGGCGACCGCATGACCCCAAAGTTGGTTGTCGGCGGACTGCTCGCGATCTCCGGGGTCGCCATTACACAAGTAAGACCGAGTGCTCGACCAATCTGAACCCGGGAGCCGCGTCTTGCGCCCAGGCGGACATTATCGGCGAGCGGACTGAGACGTCGTTGTCGTCGCCTGGTTTTCACTCAGGAGCGAGCTGTTTTCTTGCCGACTGCTGCCTGGGTTTGATGCTGATCAGGTTCAGCAGAGTTGCGCTCACGATCATCGCCATGATGCCACCAACACTCAACGCGATCTGCATCGCAAGCCCGTTCGAGATGTGGAGCAGCGCCATGTGGCTAACGAAAGCCAGCAGAACGCCAAGGCAATAAATAGGTAGCGAGTTCTGGCCGCAGCGGATCGCGCCGCGCATCACGGGCGTTTTCATCGCCTGCCAGTTGGGAGGAACCAACCATGCCGCCAAAACGGCTATCGCCAGAAAATGCAGCAGCCGCAAGGGGTCGAGATTCGATTTGTCCAATGAGTGGGGCAGGTGTGCCAGCATTTGCGGGATCAGTGCTTCCAGCGGCTTGATGCGCCAGCTCAGTGCGATGATCAGGCTGAAGAGCAGATAGAAGACTGCAAGGACAAGCGCCGCGCGTGACCTCAGCCACCGCTGGACCTTGTTGCCCTCGATGATCCACCACGCGCCAAGCACAACCAGTAACTGCCATGCCATCGGATTGAAGGCCCAATGGCTGTTCGGCCACGCCGGGACGGTCCAGCCGAAGACATGCACCAGCACATAGAGCGCCAGCGAGGCGCCAAGCGTCAGGTTCGGCGCCCGCAGCAGCAGCCACAGCAGCGGCGCGAACAACAGGTGAAGAAGCACGAAGATGGGCAAGACGTCGGTGTTGACTGGACGGTATTGCAAGATCGCGGCACGTGCGAGCGTCGCGCCCGGCTGATCCAGCAGAATGCGCGTATTGCTCGCGTCAGCGGAAGGGCCGCCGCCTACGAGGTGAATCAAGATGGCGCTGGCGAGCGTCAGCAGCAGAAACGCGACATAAATATCCCAGCTTCGCCGCAGCGTCCTGCCAATCACTCCGGTCCAACCCTCGCAGCGCCATGTCTTGCCGTAGGCCAGCGCACAGGTTACGCCCGAGATGAACATGAATATTTCCGCGGCATCGCTGAAGCCGTAGTTCCGCAGCGTCACCCAACTTCCGATGTTGTTGGGAATATGATCAAGAAAGATCCACCACAATGCGATGCCTCGACAGGCATCTATTCGCAGGTCGCGGCCCGAGTCTTTCAACTCCAGCAGCTCGTCGACGAATGGCTTGGGGGTAGCGCTTTGATCGTGCATACGGTTGCCCCGACCGGCTAAATAAACCTGGCGTGTGCATCACCACCGATCACTTGAAACTCTTAGTCGAAGCAAAGACTCGCGAACGTGAAGTGGTTCACCTTTCATGTGCGTCACAGCGCCGCTTAGCGAATTCTGCCGTGGTAACCTGATCTTCCATGATCCGCTTCAGATCGGATGACCGAGACCATTACGCACCGAGAAGACCGCCCAACTGGCTAAACGGAAGTATGATTGTCCGATCCAGTGCTTCCGCTTCTGGTACTTTTCGGAAGTTGTCATCTCAATGCGTGACCGACGCGAATGACTCCAAGCGGACAAAGGTCAGACGCTTGCTCTGCTCACGCCCTAACGAGGGAACTCTATTCAGTCATGCTGCTGACGCAATTTCTGTCTTAGTCGGTGAGAACTAAGAACACCTGTGCGAGGACCACACTGGTTCCCACAACGGTTCCGTCGCCAGGGTTGGCGCGAATCCACAAAAAATTGGCACGAGTTCGTCAACGCATCCGCGTTCGCTCGACCATATTTTGCGGCATCGGGAACCGAACGTTCTAGAAAATCCATCAAGGAGTTATGATGTTGTTTCGCTCAAGCGCCGCAATTTGCGGCGTCGTACTTGCGCTTGCGTTTTCTGTGACCGTTGCTCGCAGTGAGATCGTTGCAGTTCATTCAAGCACCGTCGTCAATGAAGCTTCCGGGGAAGCGATCGTTGGCGCAGCATCCACGTACAATCCGTTCCGGCCCGGATGGCGGGAGGGCGGCCCGAACACAGCCTCCGGCGAGCGCTATGATCCCTCTGTCTGGGCGGCTGCCATCAAGACGAGTTTGCGCCAGAAATTTGGTGGGGTCCAATTTGGCGCGAGGCCGAAGTTTGCCCTCGTTGAGGCTGTTGGCAAGAAGATCATCGTCAAGATAAATGATGTGGGGCCACTAACGCCTGGCCGCATCATTGACCTCAATGAGCGGGCGATGCGCTATTTCGATCCGAGCCTGCAGCTCGGGGTAATTTATAGCGTAATAGTCAGGCCGCTTTTCGGCGACTATTGGATCCCCGGACCGGTTGCCTGAACATCGCGGACGCGCCGCGCTGGTCGCTTTCCGAAGTGCGGCAGTGATTCCACCATAACGCGGTCGTCCGCTTTGGGGGTAAAGTCGACATGGCGCCAGACGCACCATTCGCGGCTTTGTGCACGCGCCCTAGTTGGCTTGCGCCGTCGCCGGCCGGCGCGGCGTGGGCGCCGGCTGCTCGGAAAGCTCGGGCGCCAGGTCGATGCCCACGCCCGCCAGCCGCACGCGCACCTCGACGGCGACATATTTCGCGTATTCCGAAAGCAACAGACGCAGCGTCGCGCCGCTGGTCCACCACGGTTCGTCGCGCCATCGGTCGCCGACCACCGCGAACGGAATCAGTGTGATGTCCGGCATCGCATGCGACAGCTCCACGATCGCCCGCGGCATGTGGTAGTTCGACGTCACCACGATCAGCGACTTGAAGCCGCGCTCGCGGACCCAGCGCCGTGTCTCGGCGGCATTGCTCCGGGTGTTGACGGCCGAACGGTCGAGATCGACGCAACAGCGCAACAGCAGCGACTGGTTGTCGGGCAGCGAGCGCGAAATGTCGCTCACCGCGTTGGTCGGATGCACGCCCGAAATCAACAGCCGCTTGCCGTAGCCGCCGGCCAGCAACTCCATCGCATCCGACACCCGCGACGAGCCGCCGGTCAACACCACGATGCCGTCGGCGTTGCGCGCCGGCTTGATTTCGACGCCGCGCAATTGCGAGAGAAAGGCGAGGAAGCCAACGGCCGCGCCAACGAACAGGATCGCCATGGCGCCGACGATCGTCGCCCGCAGCCATCCGCGCGGCCGCGCAGCCGGCGCCCTCTGCGATCTATCGTCGTGCTGCAAACCCATGTGGTCCGGCGATCCCCTTCCCCCCGAATCCTGATTTGACGCGTTTTCTCGACGCGAACCGGTCTCCACTCCGCTTGAGAACGCTTTAGCCAATTCTATAACGTTTTAAAGCGAAGTGGAGTCGTCAATCGATGTCGTCCAGCGTGGCGAACAGCGTTCGCCGCGAGGCCCAGGCGGTAATGGCGGCGATCGCCACGGCCTGTATCGCGAGCGCCAGATAGCCCGAAGGCGGCAGCGAAAATGTCCCCAAGAGTGCTGCGAATTGATCGCCGACGGGGGTGCCCGAGAACCAGGCGGCGATCGATTCGGAGAAGCCGAAGCCCAGCATCGCGGCGCCGCCGCCGATCAACCCGCCCTCCAGCCCGAGCCTGAGAAAATGCCGCAGGAAATGGTTGGCGATATAGCGGTCGCCGGCACCGACGAAGTGCAGCACCTCGACGATCGGGCGGTTCGCCGCCATCGCGCCGCGGGTCGCGAACGAAACCGAAATGATCGTCGCCGCGATCACCAGCACGAGGATGCCGATGCCGGCAAATACGGTCGCCCCGGTCATCGAGCGCATACGCTCGATCCAGGCGCGGTGATCGTCGACGCTCGCCGACGGCGCCACCTGCGTCACCCTGGAGCGCAGGCCTGCGAGGTCGAGCGTGGTGCCGGGCTGGACGCGCGCGACGACGACGCGCGGCACCGGCAACTGCTCGATCGACAGCCCGCTGCCAAGCCACGGCTCCAGCAACCTGGCCGATTCGTCCTTGGTGAACGGCTTGACCTGGACGATGCCTGGCTGCGTCCGCATCGCCTCCGCCGCCGCGGTCACGTCGCGCTCGAGATCGCGCCCCGCCTGCGGGCGCACCTGCATGGTGATTTCGCTGGCGACTTCGGACTGCCATTCCGCGGCGGAAGCGCTGACCAGCAGCACGGTGCCGGTGGTGATGGAAGCGAGGAACGTCATGATGGCGACGACGGCGACCAGCGCGCGGCCGGAGATCGACGCCCGCGGCACGATCGGCGACATGTTGCGCGCGCGCGCCGGGACCTGCGGGCGCTCCGTTCCGAGGTCCACCAGCGGCCCGTGCTCGTCATCCATCCTACTCATAGATGTGCAACCGCCCCTGGTGCAGCACCATTCGCCGCGCCTCGTACTGGTCCATCAGCGTGATGTCGTGGGTTGCGATGATCACAGCGGTGCCCAGCCTGTTCAATTCGATGAACAGCCGCAGCAGGCGCCGGCCGAGCGTCGGGTCGACGCTGCCGGTCGGTTCGTCCGCCAGCAGCAATTGCGGCCGCGAGATCACCGCGCGCGCGATCGCGGCGCGCTGCTTCTCGCCGCCCGACAGGATCGGCGGCAGCGCATCCATGCGCTCGCCGAGGCCGACCCACTTCAGGAGGTCGATCACCTCCCGGCGATAACTGGATTCTTCGCGGCCCATCACGCGGAACGGCAGCGCCACGTTCTCATAGGTCGTCATGTGGTCGAGCAGGCGAAAATCCTGCAGCACGATGCCGATCCGCTGGCGCATGTTCGCAACCTGATCCTTGCCGAGCAGCGAGACGTCCTGGCCGAACAGGTTGACGAGGCCGCGGGTCGGTCGAATCGACAGAAACAACAGCCGCAGCAGCGAGGTCTTGCCGGCGCCCGAGGGACCGGTGAGAAACTGGAAGGAATGCGCCGGAATCAGGAAAGTAAGGTCGCGCAGAATCTCCGGGCCGAGCCCGTACCGCAAACCGACATTTTCGAACCGAACCAAGCTCAGCTCCGCTCGACATGAGCCGTGGCCGAGCTCTGCTCGGCATGGGCAGTGGCCGAGCTCCGCTCGGCGTGGACAGTGGCCGAGCTCCGCTCGGCGTGGACAGTGGCCGAGTTCCGCTCGGCGTGGACAGTGACCGAGTTCCGCTCGGCTTGGATCGTGGCCGAGCTCCGCTCGGCTTGGATCGTGACCGAGCTCCGCTCGGCTTGGATCGTGACCGAGCTCCGCTCGGCTTGGGCCGCGGCTGTAAACCCCGGACTTGAACCTGAACCTGGACCCGAACCCCGACTGTGGGATCGTGGCCCGCTGGTTTGGGAACCAACCGGACAAAACGGTTTTGCGACCGTTATGGTTTCCGATTCGTTAACGGTCGCTATGTAGCATCCGGGCAAAGACACGTAGAGATGGGCTCCATGCATATCGTTTGCCCTCATTGTACAACATCTTACGCTATCAATCCGGCCACCCTTGGGCCCGCCGGACGTACCGTCCGCTGCTCGCGCTGCAAGGAAACCTGGCAGGCGCGGTCCGAGGACGCGATCGAGATGGCCGCCGCCATGCCAGGTTCGGCGCAATCGGCCCCGCCGGCCGCGAGCGATGCCGCGGCCGAGTGGGAGGCGCTGGCGCACGAGGAAGAGGGGCAGGACGCCCCGGTTGTCGACAGCCCCTCGATTTCGGCCGGCTGGCCGGCCGAAGGGGAAGGATCGCAACCAGGCGGCGAAAGCGACTGGCCGTCGGTCGCCCGGCTGGATGCGGAGGACCATGCGGAGGTCCCGATTACCACGCACCGCCAGCGGCTGGCCCGTCTTTTCCGGCTGCCCTCCCTGCCCCGCATCCGGTTCATGCCGTCCTTTGGCCTGCCGACCGCCTGCGTCGCGATGGGCGCGCTGATCCTGGCCCTGATGATCTGGCGCGCCGACGTCGTGCGGCTGCTGCCGCAAACCGCGACGTTCTACAAGATGGTCGGGCTGGAAGTGAACCTGCGCGGGCTGGCGTTCAAGGACATCAAGGTCAGCAATGAAACCGTGGACGGCAAGCCGGTCCTGGTCATCGAAGGCACGATCATAGGCGAGACCAAAGCACCGGTCGAATTGCCGCGGCTGCGCTTTTCGGTCCGCGACGCGCAAGGCGCCGAGATCTACGCCTGGAACGCGGTGCTCGAACAGCCGGTGCTCAAGCCCGGCGAGCGGGCCTACTTCAAGTCGCGGCTGGCTTCGCCGCCGCCCGAAGGCCGCAATATTGACGTACGCTTTTTCAACAAGCGGGATCTGGCCGGCCACGCCTGAACCGGGCCGCCTGTTCCGCCGGGGCGAGAGAGACGACTTCATGCCGCGCGTGCTGATTGCCGATGACGAGGATTCCATGCGCTCGCTGGTGGCGCGCGCCATCGCCATGGACGGCCACGAGACCGTCACCGCCGAGGACGGCGCCGAAGCGCTCGATATCCTGAGCCGCGAACCCGGCACGTTCGACCTGCTGCTGACCGATATCCAGATGCCCGTGATGGACGGCATCGCGCTGGCGCTGACGGTGGCGCGCGATTTTCCCAAACTGAAGATCCTGTTGATGACGGGTTTCGCCGATCAGCGCGAACGCGCCTCCGGCCTTAACGCCATCGTGCATGACGTGGTGACGAAGCCGTTCTCGGTGCACGACATCCGTACCGCCGTGGCCGATGCGCTGGCGGCGAGGAAGAACGGATAATTGGGGCGCGGTCAACCGCGCCGCCACATCCTCAGTAGCGCCACATCCGCGAGCTGTCATCCCCCGCGAAAGCGGGCCCCGGTGCGCAAATTGCGCACAAGGCGGGTGACGACAGCGGTGCGCTGCGCGAAAACCCTCAATAATCCTTCAACAGCCGCTCGATGTAATCGAGTTCGATCTGCGGGCGGGACGGATCGGCGAGGCGGCGCCGCAGTTCTTCGAGGATCCGGCGCACCCGCTGGACGTCGATCTCGCCGGGGATCTTCACCGTATAATCGTCGCTGAATTCGTTGTGACGCATCGGCCGTCCCAGCGGATCGGTCGAGTTGGCTGCACCCTGCTGGCGGCCTCTGGGATTGCCGGGGCCGTCGCCGGGCTGGTCGCCGTCGCCCTGCTGCATGGCTTCCGCCAAACTCTGGGCGCCCTTGCGCAGCGCGTCCAGCGCGCGGCCTTGCGAGTCCACTGCGCCGTCGGCATTGCCCTCGCCGAGCCGGCCGCCGGCATCGCCCATCGCGCTATCGGCCTGCTCCAGCCCGTCCTCGCCGTCGCCCTGGTCGCCGCCTTGACCCTGCTGGCCCTGCCCTTGTTCGCCGCGCTGGCCCTGCTGGCCGCGCTGGCCCGGCCCCATGCCGCGCTTGGCGAGTTCTTCCTGCAATTTCTTCAGCCGATCGCGCAGGCCCTGCTGGTCCTGCTGCAGGTCGCTCATGCTCTGGTCGCCCTGCTTGCCGCGCTGGCGGTCGCGCCTGGAATCCTGGCCCTGCTTGTAGGTCTTGTCGCGCAATTGCTGCTGCTTGCGGATCATGTCGCCGAGCTCGTTCAGCGCCTGCTCCATCTCGTCGCCGCCCTGGCCGGGCTGCGCCATCTGCAGGTTCTCCAGCATCTGCTGCAGCTGTTCCAACAGCTGCTTGGCAGCTTCCTTGTCGCCGGAACGCGACATCCGCTCCAGCCGGTCGAGCATGCTCTTGAGATCCTGCTGGCTCAGCATCTTGGTGTTGGGATCGAGCGGACGGGACAATTGCTGCGGATTGTTGCGGAGCTGCTCGGCGAGCTGGCGCAGGAAATTATCCAGCGCGGCGCGCAGATTGTCGGTGAGCTTCTTGATCTCCTCGTCGGTGGCGCCGCGTTCCAGCGCCTGCTTGAGGGCCTCCTGGGCCGCGCGCAGCGCCTTGTCGACATCGCTGATATTGCCGTCCTCGATGGTGACGGCCAGCGCCCACAGGCTGGCGACGACCTCGCGCAGGGCGTCGTCGGTGCGGACCGCATCGAGCTGCCGCACGATGCTGTACAGGCCGAGATCGAGCGACCACACGCTGGCCATCAGCGTTCGCATGGCATCGTCTTTGTGCGCGGCCTCGATTTGTCGCGATATGCTGAAGAGGCCGAGATAGTGACCCGTCTCCGGCGTGAACAATTCCGGTGCGATCATCAGCGCATCCAGCGCGACATAGACCTGCGAACTCTGGTTGGCGTCCAGCGCCAGAACGCGGCGCTGCTCGATCAAAGCGCGCGCCAGCGGCTTGGTGAACAGCCGCTCCGGCAGCCGCATGTTGAACGGCTCGCTCCTGCCTTCATTGCCGGCCTCGTCCTTGGCCGTGAGCGTCAGCGTGACGTCGGCGCCGGCGTAGGGATCTTCGCTGAGATCCTTCACCGTCTGGCCGACGCCGTTGCGGGTGCGCGCGTTGGGCAGCACCAGCGGAAATTGCGGCGGCTCGAACAGCGGCCGCGGCTCGGCCTTGTCGGCCTCCTTGTTCTTGGCTTCCTTGCCTTCCTTGTTAGTTTCCTTGGCCGCATCCGCGTTGCGGGCGGCGAATTGCGCGCGCGCTTCGGTGACGCCGTAATCGTCCTCGAGCTTGTAGGACATCTGCAGCGAGCCGCGGGCCTGGCGCTCCGGATCCTTGGCCAGTGAAATGCTCGGCGCACGGTCGGGCATGGCGGCGAACCGCCACAGCGGCTGGCCGGATGGCGCGCGGACATGCGCGGTGCCGTCGCCCGTGATCTTGAAATGCCGCTCGTTGGTGCCCTTCGGCGCCTGCTCGCTCGGCGCGACCTCAGTCACGCCGCCGCCGACCACGACGTCGATGGCGCCGCCACTGGAGCGCACCAGCAGCGTGCTGCCTGAAGGCACCGGCAACGGTGCCCCGCTATCGGGCAAAGCCGCATCCTTGGCGGCGGACAGAATCACCGGCGGCTTGCCGGTGTAGAGCGGCGGGGTCACCCAGGCATCGACGCGGACGTTGGCCGGCGCCAACACCCCGTTCCAGTCGAAGGCCGCGGCAATCCGCAGCGTGCGTTCGTCGCCGGCGGCGACATAGGCGGCCGCCAGCATCACCATGACCAGCGCGCGCAGCGCCCAGGGATCGTGGATCGGAAGCCGCGGCGACGGCAGCCCGGCGCGGATCCGCTTGATCGAGGCCAGCGTGCGCTCGCGCTGCTCCCGCCACAGCGCCTGCGCGATCGGGTCCTTGCTCGACAGCGTATCGGTCAGCGCGGTCGCCGGGCGGTGGCGTATGCCGGTACCACGGTCGAGCCGGCTCAACGCCTCTTCGCGGGTCGGCCAGCGAAACCGCGAAAGCGGGAACAACGCCGCCAGCGCCAGCAGGACGAACAGGCCGATGCCGATTGCGCGTGCGAGGAATGGCAGCGCCAGCCACAATCCGGCCCAGGACGCCACCAGAAACAGCCCAACGACGCTCAAAATCCGGGTGAGGCCCGGCCAGGCGCGTTCCCACGCGATCGCATATTGGGCCCGTTGCTGGGCCTGCGTCAGTTGAAGCCGTGCAACAGCATCCGGCTCGCGCGCTAGCTGTGTGGGGTCGGGGGAGGCGCCGTTCAATAAAATTCTCCGGGTTGCCGACAAATCACCCTAGCACGGCGGCGGCAATGAGGCACCTGTTCCCCGGGGTAACCCACACCCGGAATTACGCATAACACGAAGGCGTGACTGCGGGGCGGCGACCCCGTAACGTCGACCGCGAACCGTAAAAATACGTAAGGAAACGTCATGGACCAGAAGACGCACGACAAGGGGCTGGAAATTCGGAAAGCCGTGCTCGGCGAAGCCTACGTCAACAACGCCCTGAAGAACGCCGACAGCTTCAACAAGCCGTTCCAGGAACTCGTCACCGAATATTGCTGGGGTGCGGTGTGGGGCCGCGAGGAACTGCCGCACAAGACCCGCAGCATGCTCAACCTCGCCATGATCTCGATCCTCAACCGGCCGCACGAATTGAAGGCGCACATCAAGGGCGCGCTGACCAACGGCGTCAGCCGCGACGAGATCCGCGAGATCTTCATGCAGGTCGCGATCTATGCCGGCGTGCCCGCCGGCGTCGACAGTTTTCGCATCGCGCGCGAAGTGTTTGCGGAATTGGACAAGACGTAGCGGGCGGGTCGAAACAAAACCAACCCGTTTCAGCCGTCATTGCGAGCGAAGCGAAGCAATCCACGTCGCCGCGCAAAGAAAGAATGGATTGCTTCGCTTCGCTCGCAATGACGAAGTAAGGAAAACACCATGGAAATCGGATTCATCGGCCTCGGGAAGATGGGCTTCCCGATGGCGCGGCGCCTGATCGAGGCAAAGCACCAACTCACCGTGTTCGATACGCGGAAGGAAGCCGTCGACCAACTCGTCGCGATCGGCGCGAAAGCGGCATCGTCGCCCAGGGACATCGCCGACCGCTGCGAGACCGTGCTGGCAAGCCTGCCGTCGCTGCAGGCCTCGCTGGATGTCGCGACCGGCCCCGGTGGCGTGATCGAGGGTAAGCGCGTCAGGCGCTTCGTCGATCTCTCCACGGTCGGCTCGCAGATGGCGGCCAAAATTCACGGCCTGCTGGCTGCGAACAACATCGTGCAGATCGACAGCCCCGTCAGCGGCGGCGTCGGCGGCGCCGAGAAGGGAACGCTGGCGGTGATGGCCTCGGGCCCGCGTGCCGACTACGAGGCGGTGAAGCCGGCGCTCGACGTGATCGGAAAAGTGTTCTTCATCGGCGAAAAACCCGGCTCGGCACAGACGATGAAACTTGCGAACAACTTCCTCTCCGCAACCGCCATGGTGGCGACGTCGGAAGCCGTGGTGATGGGCGTCAAGGCGGGGCTCGATCCGGCCGTGATGATCGACGTCATCAACGCCGGATCGGGTCTCAACACGGCAAGCCGCGACAAGTTTCCGCGCGCGGTGCTGCCGCGCAGCTTCGATTTCGGCTTTGCCACCGGGTTGATGGTGAAGGACGTGCGGCTCGCACTGGAGGAGATGAAATCGCTGGGGCTGTCGATGGAGGTCGCCGAAGCGGTCGGACGCTTGTGGGAAGTCATCATCCGCGACGAGGGGGCGGAGTCGGATTTTACCGCGGCGATCAAGCCGATCGAAAAGGCGGCGGGCGTCGTGGTCGGCGGCGCAAAGGGTGGCCACGCGGCGAAGTAGCGCTGACGGTCGGTTCATGAGCTTTCGCGTGAGGGGCATAAGTGCGGTGCGCGACGCGGGTCCATGAACGTCAGTTCCAGGTTGGCAAGTCCGGCCGAATGGCGTTACGTTCGGCAGGTACGTAAGTAGAAGCTGGCGTTGACCCCATCGATCAGTTGGGACGCGTATGACGTCGCGTTGCGTAAATCCGGAGTTCAGGCAGAAGCGGCTGTGGACCGCATACCTTGCCGTTGCAGGTCTGGCCCTGCTGATCGCGGCGGGAGGCGATGCGCGCGCCAGAAGCGGCCGGAGCGAACGCCCGATCGAGTCCATTCAGTCGCGCAGTGCCGGCGAGCCGATCATGGCCATCGTTTCGCTCCATAGCCAGCGGATCACCGTCTACGACGCCAAGGGGTGGATCCTGCGGGCGCCGGTGTCGAGCGGCACCAAGGGACGCGAGACGCCCGCGGGCATCTTCAGCGTCATCCAGAAAGTCGAGGAGCATTACTCGAACCTGTATGACGACGCCTTCATGCCGCACATGCAACGCATCACCTGGTCGGGCATCGCCCTCCATGGCGGCGTCCTGCCGGGGCGTCCGGCGTCCCATGGCTGTATCCGGCTGCCCTTCGACTTCGCCGAACGCCTGTTCGACGCGACCGCGACGGGCATGCGGGTGATCGTGGCGCCAGGCGATGTGCCGCCCGTTGAGCTCGCCCATCCGCTTCTGTTCCAACCGAAGCCCGGCGCCGCCGCCCTGGCCACCTCCCGTACCGCAGAGGCGCAGGAGGCGGCGAAGAAAGCGGCCGAGACGCAAATAGCCGCCGGAACGGCCCTGCGGGAGGCCACGCAGGCCAGGGCGCCGGTTCGCGCGGCGGAAATTCTGAAGCGCAGAGCCGAGGCGCAATTGGCGGCCGCCGAGACCAGGCTTGGCGCCGGCATCTCGGCGGAAGCAAAGGAGCAGGCTGAGGACGCCAAGGCGCAGGCCGTCGCCAAAATCGCGGAGCTGCAGCTGCAATGGGACGTCGCCAACGTGGATCTGCAATTGAGGCTCGATGCAGCCACGGCTGCGCGTGAAGCCGCCGCTGCGGCGGAGGCTGCGCGCGTCGCAGCAACCGAGGCGGCCCGCCAGGTCGCAGGCGAACTCCAGCCGGTATCGGTGTTGATCAGCCGCAAGACCCAGCGCCTTTATGTCCGTCAGGCATTCAAGCCCATCCTTGAAAGTCCGGTCACGATCGCAGATCCGGATCGTCCCATCGGCACGCATGTCTTCACCGCCGCTGAGCGCACGGCCGACGACGCCAAGTTGCGATGGAACGGGGTCTCATTGCGCAGCGGACGGGCGCCCAGTGGCACGGTTGAGCCACAGGACCGGGTGCGCGGGAGCAGCGGTCGCGACATTGAGCCGGCGCCGGCGGACGCGGACAGCGCAAAGGCCGCGCTCGACCGCATCACCATTCCGCAGGACGCATTGGATCGCATCACCGGCATTGCACCGCGATCCTCTCTGATCGTCACCGACGAGCCGATGAGTTCTGAAACCGGCAAAGGAACGGAATTCGTGGTGCTGTTGAGCGGCGAGCCGCAAGGCGGCATCAAGCGGCGGCGACGCAGTCCGGGGAGCGCATACCGCTACGCGCACCCACGCAGCCAGCCTTTCTGGGGCTCGCCTTTCGGAAGTCCCTTCCCTAGCTGGTGAGCCCTTTCTTCGCGACGCCGCCAATAGTTCAATCGTCGTCCGCGATGGCAGCGGCTGGCTGGTGGATCCGCAGCGCACCAGTCTCAATATCCATCAGGCGGTGCGATACCCTGGAAGAGTCTGCCCGGCCCTCGAACGGACCGCGCCGCGGGTTGTACGCGCCAGCTTGTCCAAAGCTTCTCGTCCGATGTGCAGTACAAGAGATATTCGCCGGGGTTGCGTGACGATTCACGGCCCGCGGCCTGACTGCAGGCAGCGACCTTGTTTAGAGTGAGGATGTCCCTGATCTCTTGCGTAACCTCCAGCCACGGACCGGGAAATTGCTCCGATGGCAACGGCATCGGACGGGCATCGGCGGTGCCCAGCAAACAGGTCAGACCCAGCAGCACCTGGCTGCAATGATAAGCCGCCCGGAGTGGCTTACGCGGAATTGATTCCATGATCGCTGCTCCTTTTCTGCCGTCAGTGGACGCTCGGTTGCACACTTTGGCATTTGACGCCTTAACCCAGGAACTGCCCGGACGCGTTCGGCTTCAGTGACGGGCGAGCGATCCGTTCTCATCGACGCCGCGGACCGCCTTCGCCAATGCGGCTTCATTGGACCGCGTGAACAGGAAGCGGGCCGCCACAGGTATTTCTGCGTCGGCGCTGCCATCTCGGCCGATGAGGACTAATCCCGCGCCGCCATTAGCCACGGTCAGGATGACAGGCTCGCCCTTCCACGTTCTGATCGGCTCCATTCCGATCAGAAATTCACCCGTCGGCTGGTCAAGAAATTGCAACCTGAGTTGCGGAGCGACCTCTGCTGCCGCAAGCCCGAAACCCAATTGTTGAGCGCGCGCATAAATGTCCGCCAGCCGCGCAGTATCGGCCTCAAAGCCGAGTTCGGCCCCCGACACCGCAAAAAGCTCCACGCTTGTTTTCCTGGTGCCGACGGTAAAGGCCGGGCGAGCGAGAATTTCCTCTGCCAAGCCACCGATGCTGCAGCCTGCTGCATCCAGCGCGTTAAGGAGGGCAAACGAATTTGCAAACGTCCCTACTGTAATCGTTCGCCACACCGGGACAGCGAAGGCGGATTTGACCGCTATTGGCGAGGTATTGGCTGAGGCAGTTGTCTTGAGCGTCAAGCGATTCCGCAGGACGTCTCGCGCCGTGCATTGAGCACTGGCTTCGCCGGCGAAGAGGACGAGGCACGCGGTGCAGAACATCGCAATGAGAGCAGCGCCACGTTCTCTTCGTATCGAACGATGCGGTATCGCGCGGTAACGGCTTTCCTTGCCAGCAATTCGGTCCATGGCGACCTGCTTGCGCATGTTGTTGCGCGTGCCAACAATTTTTCGGTATGTTGCGCCTGCCGGTTCGCAGCAGGGCAAGCCTTTTTCAAAATGAGTGTCTGGTCTCACTGCAATCGGAGCTCTCAAACGACCAGGTTGAGAACAGTGCTGCTTCCAAAACGGCTGCAGAGCCGACGCGACTTCGGATCAGGGATACTGCGGGGGCGCTTTGCGGTATGTGAATTGGCTTACACCCCCACAACACGTTTCCGTGCAGGCACCGACCCTCTTCCGCTATCGACCTGAAATGCTATGATGGCCTTCGAGAGGGGGCGGGCATGAAGCGTCGCGAGTTCATTTGTGTTCTCGGCAATATCGCTTCGGGATTTTGGTCCCGCCGCCTCATCGTCATCGCCACAATGGCCGCAATGGTGCTTCTGCCGATCGAGGTCAGCGATGCCGGCTGGCTGTCGGATGTCTTCAAAGGCTCGTCAAAGCAAACCAAATCGCCAAAACGAGCCAAATCGTCAAAGCACGCCACTTCGCGCAAGTCAGCCGCCTTGACGAAGCCTGCCGCCTCGCCAAAGCGCCGCCCCGTAAAGCTTGCCGCCCTGGGGCCGGTGCACTTGAACCCTGCCGCCTTGAAGCCGGTTGCAACCCGGTGCGATCCCGCGAAGTTCCGGATCGTTCTGGACGTGGGACATACCGCCGAATCGGAAGGCGCGATCAGCGCCCGCAACGTCTCCGAGTTTGTCTTCAATCTGCGCCTTGCGAAGCGGATCGAGGAGAAATTGAAGACCGAAGGCTTTGCTCAGACCAAATTGCTCCTGACCGAGGGCAAGGCCAGGCGCAGCCTCGTCAAACGCGTCGCTGTCGCCAACGATCTGCCGGCGGATCTCCTGCTGTCGATCCACCATGACTCCGTGCCCAACAAATTCCTCGAGGACTGGGAGTTCGAGGGAAAGAAGGGCCATTTCAGCGACCGCTTCAGCGGCTATTCCGTCTTCGTCTCCCGCAGCAATCCGGACTTCAAGACAAGTTTGGCCTTCGCCGAACTGATCGGCAAGGAAATGAAGGCCCAGGGCCTCGACTATGCCAGGCAATATTCGCAAGCCATCATGGGCCGGTACCAGCGTGAGCTGCTGAACAAGGAGACGGGCGTCTATCGCTACGATGAGCTCATCGTGCTGAGAAAGACCCGAATGGCTGCCGTCCTGCTGGAAGCAGGCTCGATCATCAACCGGGACGAAGAACTCAAGATGAGCTCGCCCGAACGCCGGGACATCATCAGCAGCGGTGTTACGGCGGCCGTAAAGGAATTTTGCGAACCCCGATGGGCCATGCTCGGTCCGCTCTGATGGCGGGGTGGCGTGCTCCACCCCGCATCGGATTCCGGCCCGCCGGCTTCACCCCTTTGACTGCTTCTTGATTTCGTCGAACCTGGAAAGCGCGCGTTCAAACTTTTCGTTGAACAGCCACATCGCATCGAGAATTTCGCGGAAGGTTGCAGATGTCCTGGCCCTGTCAGCCTGTCCAAAGGTGAACATGCTGTTGTTTCGCAGATACGCCATAATCTTCGGGTCAGAAATTCTGTAGCCGGCCAGGTTACGTGACCCGAGTGCCGACCTTGTGGGGCTGGGAATGATCTGGATCAGTTCAAACAGCTTCATTTGATCGATCGGATCTGGCAGCGTTTTCACGATCGCCGGTACCTGCGGAAAAATATCCGCGTGGGCGTTCATGAGGCCATCGCGCACAGCGGTCCAGTGATTGTACCGGTGATCCAGGTTGCCGGCCCGCGCTTCTTCTTTGTCGTCGCGGGCGTTCAGTGCAGGATCAAAGGCTGCGATGGACTTCTTGATCGCGGCCCACTTCCTTTGCCCGTTCTGATCCTCGGGTACGCCTGTCTGCAAACTGCCCTTGTATTTGTTCGATCGCGCATTGCCGATGTTCTGATTGCCATTCGTCTCGGCAAAGAACAGCCCGAGACTGATGCGGCCTGCCGCTTCGGCATTGGCGGCATCGAGGCCTTTGGCGCGCGCAATGGCGGTGCCGAGATCGGCAACGTCCTTGAACGGCGTATCCGAATTTTGCGCGTTGGCCGGCGGCGCCTGCATCTGGTCGAAAATCCGCCTGTACTCATCGAGCAGCGGCTCATTGTCGGCGCTAAAATACGCCGGAGGAATACCGTATTTGTTGGGCCCGCCTATTTTGGACGGAAGCGCATCGGTGAGGTCTTTGTAGGCGCTCATCATGTTGTTGCGTGCAAGGTAGAGCGCTTGTCCCGGCAGGTTCGGTAGCGGTTGACCAGAATTGATCTGCACGCGTCGCTGGCCCAGGATCTGCTCAAAATTGCTTCGTGAATTATTGTACGTGTTGAGCGCGTCCGATTGTTTTTTCGTGATTGCGGCCGGCTCAGCCATTGCAGGCGAAATGAGGCCGAGAGTGCCGATGGCGGCCACGACGAGCTGCGCAGCCGTGCTGATGATCGCGCCGGTGGCGATGGAAGCTGGAGGCGCGAACAGGAGTCCGAGCGCAAGAGCTGCGGTGGGCGCAGCCCTACGGTTTTCTATCTCCATGGCGATTTCCCGTGCCCAGGTTTGATCGGATCCGACTCACTGGATCGTAAACAACCAACGCGCAGCTTGGCGAGGCGAAATGACGCGATGGGCCACCTCCAGGCTCGCACCCTAACAATCTTTCTTCGATGACCTCGACGGCATGCAGTCTTGGCGAGGCGGTCAAGCGCCTTGCACAGGCGCAATTGGACACGAGCTCGGATGCGTCAAACATCGAATCCACAATGTCCGGAGCCTCAGCAAAGATTTGGGCTTCGAACTTGGGGGTCCAACCCCACATTCAGCGCGGCAAGTTTCCTCGATTGGTCCTCATTTCGTCCGAACGGCGGCGCGATCAGAGGTTGGGAACGAAAGCTCCCGCCACGGCTGCGGGCCCGGAAAGGGGCCAAGGGCCTTCAGGTTCGGGGAGGTGCGACCAAGATGTCGCACGTTGCGATCCCGCAGCTGGCAGCTGTGTCGCTTGTACCCCCTTATCAGTCCGTCATGGAAGGAGTACTGACCCATACGCGGGACAAGCCCCGGCAAAGAAGTGCCAGCGACATCCCGCGCAAGGATCCACGTGGTGAGATCCTCCAGCTCCCAGGTAAAAGGTTCGGCCCGCGCCGAAATTTCCCCGCGTCAGCACCGATCAATTCGATGACGCCGTGTTGTGCGGCCTGCCAGGGTCGCTGGGGCGACCAGCATTGCTCGCCCCCCTGTGACCTCCTTCACAGTGGCGGCATTCTCATGTGCTATAAGAAACGTGACCAATGGGGCCGTCGTCCATGGCAAGCCAGGCACGGTACGGAGATTCCCTTCATCCGATGCAGAATGGCATCGCGGGAGGCGCGCCGTGTTAAACGACTCCCGGTCCGTTCCTGACGATGGCGGCGAGCGCGCGACGCTTGCAATCGGCCCCTTTCAATTGGATGTCGATACCGCAACTCTCTATCGTGGCAGCGACCCGCTACCGGTCGGCCGCCGCGCCGTCGCATTGCTCAGCGCGCTGGCGAAACGTCAAGGCTTGGTGCTTTCCAAGGACGAATTGATCCAGGCCGCCTGGTCAGGCTTGGTCGTCGAAGAAAGCAATCTGTCGGTCCAGATTGCGGCGCTGCGCAAAGCGCTTGCAGCCGAGCCGGGCGGGGAGCGTTGGATCGAAACCCTGCCGCGCCGTGGATATCGGTTCGTCGGCCCGACGAGTTCGCACCACAGCGCGACCGATGAAGAGAAGGCGCCGCCTGCCCAGGGAGTCAGGCTCACTATCCCGTCCCCCGATGCAGCCGGCGGCAGAAGTCAGCAGGGATCAGCCGTCGCCCGCAGGTCCCGCTGGCTCGTCGGGCGAAACGGTCCGCTGGCGACGGTGGACAAGGTCACGCAGCGAATGCTCGCCGGCGACAGACAAGTCGTCTTCATCACCGGCGAGGCTGGTATCGGCAAGACCTCGTTCATCGAGATGGCGATGGAGCAGCTTTCCCGATATCGCGTCGAGACCCTGTGCGGATTCTGCACCGAGCGTTTCAGCACCAACGAAGCATTTCTCCCGCTGATCGATTCGCTGACGACGCGTTGTCGCGGCCCGGACGGTTCGGCTGTCCTGGAGGCCGTGCGCACCCATGCGCCGACCTGGCTGTTGCAGATGCCAGGTTTTCTCGATGTGGCGGACCACGCCGCGTTCCGGAATGAGGTATTCGGGGCGACACGAGAACGGATGTTGCGTGAGTTCTGCGATCTGCTCGAAGCGTTGAGTGTGGATCGCCCGTGGGTCCTCGTTGTCGAGGATATGCATTGGAGCGACTTCCAGACGGTCGACGTCCTGTCGCGCTTCGCACACGGAGACCGCAAGGCTAAAGTGCTCGTTCTTGCCACCTATCGTGTTGGCGACAGCATCATAAGCGGACATCCGGTTCGCCGTCTGCATCGGGATTTGGAGATCCACGGGAGGTGCAGCGAACTGCAACTCGATGGATTGTCCAAAACCGAGGTGGAGCACCACCTCGCCTTGCGTTTCCAGGACGAGAAGCTCGCTTCGGCGCTCTCCGGGCCGATGTTCGGGCGCACCCAGGGGCAACCGTTGTTCATCGCCTCGCTTGTGGACTACCTGGTCAATCACGAGTCGATCGTAGAGATCGACGGCGCCTGGCGCCTCGGATACAGAACCGCCCTATCTGACGATGTCGTGCCAAAAGATCTGATCAATATGATCACACATCGGATCGATCGTCTGAGTGAGGGCGAACAGCAGCTGCTCGAGGCGGTCAGCGTAGCGGGGAGCGAATGTTCAGCAGCCCTCGTGGCCGCCGGACTGTCGCGTGACGCCGTGGAGACCGAGGAAGTCCTGGAGCATCTTGCACGCAAGGATCACATGCTGGTGTCGTCCGGCGTTTCTGAATGGCCCGACGGGACCTATTCCGGATCCTACGCATTCCACCACATTCTCTATCAGAACGTGCTCTATCGACGGCTCAGCCCGGCATGGCGCCTCCAGATCCATCACCGCATGGGCGAGCGCCTCGAGCAGGGATATGCGGGCCGGACGGAAAACATTGCGGCTGCGCTCGCGCTGCATTTCGAGCAGAGCCGTGATTTCCCGCGTGCGCTGCGCTACCTCAGCCAGGCCGCGGAAAATTCCGCGAAACGCTTCGGTCAGGAGGAGGCAATCAATTATCTGTCCCGCGCGCTCGGTATTCTCGATCGTCTGGGAACGACGACCGATCTGTATGGGCCGCGCACCAGCCTGCTGCGACAGCGGAGCTGGGCGCGGCGCTCGGCGGGGGACCTCGCCGGCTCGGTTCGCGATCTCGAGGAGATGATCGCTTGCGCCGCGGACGCAGGTCAGCTTCGCCATGAGGTCAACGGGCTCCTGGCGGTGAGCCGGTTCTGCCTTCATGCCGACCGCCGCATGTGCCTTCACGCTTCCAGCGAAGCGCTTGCCAAGAGTGAAGCGCTTGAGGATGACGCCTTCAAGGCTCTGGTGCAGGGCAGCAGTGCCAGCATCAATCTCTGGCTGAAAGGCTGGCAGGAGCAGGATGCTGCACTTTGCGAGAAAGCGTTGCACGTGACGGCTGACGCGCGCGATCATGGCACGCTGATCCGGCGATACGGGATAGAGGGAATCCTCGAGTGCTTACGGTCGCGCTACGAGGAATGCCGTCGTTCGGGAACCGATGGCAAGAAGCTCGCGCAGGAGGTCGGCGACGTCTACATCTTTGTGCTATTCAACGTGATGGAGTCGACCGCGCTGATCCATCTCGGCCAATGGCGGCGACTGCAGCGAGAGACCATCGCTGCGCTGGCGCTGGCGGAAAGAAACGCTAACAGCCCGGCGATCGCCCTGTGCCGCCTCACGTTGGCGTGGCTCCACGTCGAGGCGATGGACTTTCATGGTGCCCGCGACCTCTGCGAGAGCGTCGACCAAGCGGTGCTTGAAGAAAACCCCTTTGCCTTCTTTTTTCAGCGAGCCGTTCTTGCGAAGGCCTTAGTCGGCCTCAACGAGCCGCAGCGTGCGCGCCAGCAGTTTGATGACGTCATGCAACGGCTGAATTCCGACGGCATCATGATGGATTACACGATCTACGCGCAGCTCCATCATTGTCTCTGCGAATACAGCCTTCAGGTCGGCGATATCGCAGAGGCGCGGAGATCGGCGACAAAGCTGTACGAGTACGTCGCGCCGGCACCCGATCGCAATCATCTGGCGCAGGCGCACGGGCTGCTCACCCGGATTGCGCTCGCGGCGGGCGATTGGGAGGGGGCAAGGACGGAGCTCTCGCGTGCCCTCTCAGCTCTTGAAGATGCTGACCTGCCGCTCGCCGCTTGGCGGGTCTATCGGGCGGGCGTGGAGGTCTGCGAGAGCCTCGGCGAGCCGGCCGAGGCGGCCAGCTACAGAGCCCGCTACGAGGACGTCATACGAACCCTCGCTGGGAATTTCGAGCCTGATGACCGGTTGCGGTCGTCATTGCTTGCCGCTCTCGATGCGCCGGGGGCGCGCTGAGCCACCCGGCGCCGCTTCCGGCGTCTGAAGCTGCAGCGCCTTGCATGGATCCGTCAGGCAGCAAATCGGCAGCGTTCATCGCGCGGGCCGCTTCGCTTCGCAGCCATGCAGAAACAACGTTACGCATTTCCGCACGCGCGCTTTTACGTGCGCGCGGGAGGGCAGCGGGACGCCGCCAAAGATTGCCGCGCGTTGCGGTGCGCCTGCGACCATCCCGATCAGGATCCCGCCGGCCTCCTCGACATCGCCGAGGTCAATCAGGCCGCGCTTGACCTGAAGGCGCAGCCAATTCGACAGCGCCGCGGCGGTGCGGGCAATGCCGTTCCTGTAGAACGCCGCCGCCAGATCGGGGAATTGGCCGGCCTCCTGCAGGATGATGCGCTGGAGCGCGACGACGTCAGGATCGAGCGTAAGGTCGGCGCACGCCATCAGCGCTGCGTTCAGCCCGGTTTCGATGTCCGCATCCTCGGCGACGTGCAGGCCGAAGTCGGACAGGAATCGATCGAGTCGGTCCGACACCATGCCCTCGAACAGCGCGGCCTTGTTCGGCACCAGGCGATACAGCGTTTTGGTGGAGACGCCGGCGCGGCGGGCCACGGTTTCGGTGCTGGTCGCGGCGAAACCGGCGGCGGCAAATTCGTGCCGCGCGGCCTCGTAGATGATTTGACGCGTCTCGTCGTCCGGGCGGAGCTGCGGGCGTCCGCGATCGCGACGATCGGTGGAAGATTCTGCTCTAGCCATGCTTTTACATGATGCCTGTCATTCCATTGACAGTTTCGATATTGGTCCTATTTTGGAAATTGTCAAGTTTCCTAATTCCTCCCGAGCGGAGAACCGCCATGACCGTCCATTCAACCTCCTTCCAGACCGATCAGCCGGTAAGCCCGGCCGCCGCCGAGGCACTGCTGCCCGCAGCGGTCGCAGCGACGCCGCAGTTGCGCACTGAAAGAAAGCTCAATCTTCGCAAGCTATTGCTCACCGGGGCCGCGATCGCCGCACTGGCGGGCGCGGCCTGGTATGGCTGGAACTACTGGACCGTCGGCCAGTATCTGGTTTCGACCGACGACGCTTATGTGAGGGCCGACAGCACCACGATCGCCCCGAAGGTCACCGGCTACCTGCAACAGGTGCTGGTGAAGGATAATGAGCGCGTCACCACCGGTCAGGTGCTGGCGCGCATCGACGACCGCGACTTCAAGGTCGCGCTTGACCAGGCCAAGGCGGACGTAGCGGCGGCTGGGGCGACGATCGCCAGCAAGCAGGCCCAGCTCGACGTCCAGCAGGCGGTGATATCAGCGGCAAGAGCCACCCTCGATGTCGACCAGGCCGCGGTGACCTTCGCCGCGCAGGACAACAAGCGCTATACCGATCTCGCCGCTAACGGCTCGGGCAGCGTCCAGAACGCGCAGCAGGCGCAGGCGCGGATTGCGAGCGCACAGGCCACACTGGCGCGCGACAACGCGAACCTCGTGTCCGCGCTCAAGCAGATCGATCTGCTAAAGGCCGAGATCGTGCAGGCCAATGCGGCCTTGGCCCGTGCCAAGGCGGTGCAACGCCAGGCCGAACTCAATCTCGGCTACACCACGATTACGGCTCCGATCGACGGCGTCGTCGGCAACCGCACGCTGCGCGTCGGCCAATATGTGCAGGTCGGGACGCAATTGATGTCGGTGGTGCCGGCCAATGGCGCCTATGTGGTGGCGAACTACAAGGAAACGCAGCTCACCGACGTGCATGAAGGCCAGGCCGTCGATATCGAGGTGGACATGTTCCCGGGCCAGGTCGTGCATGGCCATGTCGACAGCATCGCACCCGCCAGCGGCCAGGAATTCGCGCTGCTGCCGCCGGACAACGCCACCGGCAATTTCACCAAGGTCGTGCAGCGCATCCCGGTACGGATCGCGCTCGATACCGGCAAGAACCCGCGCATCCAACTGCGGCCGGGCATGTCGGTGATTCCCACCATCGAGACGCGTTCGTCGAACACGAACCGCACGGCGGCTGCGGCCGCCAACATCCACAAGACGGTTTCTGGAGCATCGTGCCATGTCAAATCAGAGCCCTTCCGCCTCGATATCCGCGCTGCCGATCTCGCACGCAGCATCTAGCCGGGCTGCCGATCCGAACCGCGCCAGCATCACGACCTGGATTGCCGTTCTCGCCGCCATGATCGGCTCGTTCATGGCGATCCTGAACATCCAGATCACCAACGCTTCGCTGCTCAACATAGAGGGCGGCATCGGGACCGGTGTCGACAACGGCTCCTGGATCTCGACCTCCTATCTGATCGGCGAGATCGTGGTGATCCCGCTCACCGACTATCTAAGCCGCGTGTTCTCGTTCCGCCGCTATATGATCGCGAGCGCCGCGCTGTTCGCCGTGTTCTCGGTCGCCTGTGCCTTCACCAACGACCTGCCCTCGATGATCGCGATGCGCGGATTGCAGGGCTTCGCCGGTGGCGTGCTGATCCCGATGGCGTTCACGCTGGTTCTGACCAAACTGCCCAAGTCGCAGCAGCCGGTGGGGCTTGCGATCTTCGCGCTGTCCGTCACCTTCGCACCGGCGATCGGGCCGACGATCGGCGGCTATCTCACCGAGAATTATGGCTGGCGCACCATCTTCTTCGTCAACGTGATCCCGACGGCCGTCATGGTGAGCGCGCTCTATCTGACGCTGGAGCGGCAACCGATGCAGCTCAAGCTTTTGAAAGAGGGCGACTGGGCCGGCATTTTGACCATGGCGATCGGCTTGTCGGCGCTGCAGACCGTGCTCGAGGAAGGCAACAAGGATGACTGGTTCGCCTCCCCCTTCATCCAGCGTCTGGCCGTGATCGCATTCGTCAGCCTCGCGCTGTTCGTCTGGATCGAGCTCACGACAGAGAAGCCGCTGATCCGGCTGCGGCTGCTCAAGCGACGCAATTTCGGCTTCGGCACCGTTGCGCTGACGCTGGTCGGATTCGCGCTGTTCGGATCGGTCTACATCCTGCCGGCCTATCTCGGCCAGGCGCAGGGATACAATGCCCAGCAGATCGGCGAGGTACTGGCCTGGACAGGCTTGCCGCAGCTGCTGCTGATCCCGCTGGTGCCGATCATGATGCGGCGTTTCGATGCGCGCTACGTCGCCTTCACCGGCCTGATGATCTTCGCCTATAGCTGCTTCATGAACATCGCGATGTCGCCGGACTATGCCGGCGACCAGCTCTTCATTCCCAACATCGTGCGCGCCATCGGCCAGGCCATGGTGCTGACGCCGCTGACCTCAGTGTCGACGGCCGACACCGCACCCCAGGACGTCGCCGCCGCCTCGGGCATCAGCAACATGCTGCGCAATCTCGGCGGCGCGATCGGCACCGCGATGCTGGCGACCGTGATCACCAAGCGCGAGCAGTTCCACTCCAACATCATCGGCCAGTCGGTCAACCTCGGCCGCGAGGAGGTGCGCAACCGGATCGCCCAGACCTCAGATTATTTCCTGGCCCACGGCGTCTCCGACCCCGCCACCGCGCACCAACAGGCGATCGTAGCCCTCGGCAAGGCCGTGAAGCATCAGGCCCTGGTGATGGGGTTCAGCGATACCTTTGCCGTAATCGGCATCGTGCTGGTGCTGGCCGCGTTCGCGGTTATGCTGACGCGCAAGGTGAAGGGCGCGGCGGCTGGTGGCGCGCACTGAGTGGTGAGGCTGGCGTATAGCCGGCCTCACGGTTCGATCGTATGTCCGCTTTGCGTCAGAAGTAGTCATTCGACCCAGTGTACCGGCGAACCAGGCCAACACCGACTTCCGTGGAATGACCAAGTTTCCAGCAGCTCGGCCGTCTTACATACCACTTTCCGATCAACCATTCGTCCCGCTACTATCGGCCCGTGGCCCTCGATCCTGCCTTCCGGATAAGAGAAGGTTTCGGAGGCATGCGTTGTGGTTCCAGGGAGGACAAAATGGCCGCAATCATGAACGAACCACTCTCACGCCATGCCCTCGCCTTCGTTCTTGCGGGCGGTCGCGGAAGCCGGCTCCTGGAGCTTACCGACAGGCGCGCCAAGCCGGCGGTGTATTTCGGGGGAAAATCGCGCATCATCGATTTTGCCCTCTCCAATGCGGTGAACTCCGGAATTCGCCGGATCGCGGTTGCAACCCAATACAAGGCTCACAGCCTGATCAGGCATCTGCAAATGGGTTGGAATTTCTTTCGCCCGGAGCGGAACGAGAGTTTCGATATCCTGCCGGCGAGCCAACGTGTCTCGGAGACGAACTGGTACCTCGGAACGGCTGACGCCGTTTATCAGAACATCGACATCATCGAGTCGCACGATGCCAAATTCATCGTGCTTCTCGCCGGAGATCATATCTACAAGATGGACTACGAACGCATGCTGAAGCAGCATGTCGAGCAACGCGCCGACGTCACCATCGGCTGCCTCGAGATGCCGCGCGCGGAGTCGAGCGGCTTCGGGATCATGCACGTGGACGACGATGGCGTCGTCCTGTCCTTTCTCGAGAAGCCGGCCGATCCGCCGCCGATGCCTGGCAAGCCCGACAAGTCATTGGCCAGCATGGGGATCTATGTATTCGATTCGAAATTCCTGTTCGACGAGTTGCGGCGTGACGCGAACGACCCGAATTCGAGCCATGATTTCGGCAAGGACCTGATTCCTTACCTCGTAAAGAACGGCCGGGCGGTGGCACACCAATTCTCTACCTCCTGCGTCAGGTCCGACGACGATCCACGGGTCTATTGGCGGGACGTAGGAACCGTGGATGCCTACTGGGCCGCCAACATTGACCTCACCGACGTCCTCCCCGAGCTCGATCTTTACGACCGCGCATGGCCGATCTGGACCCACGCCGAGATCACGCCTCCCGCCAAATTTGTTCACGATGAGGATGAGCGGCGCGGACAGGCGGTGACTTCGCTCGTCTCCGGAGGATGCATCATATCTGGCGCCGCATTGCGCCGCTCCCTGCTTTTCACCGGGGTACACGTCAATTCGTATGCAAACGTGGAAAATGCCGTCGTCATGCCTTACGTGAATGTGGGCCGGCGTGCGCGGTTGAAGAATGTCGTGATCGATCGCGGCGTTCGAATTCCGGAAGGTCTCGTCGTTGGCGAAGATCCCGAACTCGATGCGAAACGATTTCGAACCACCTCGCAAGGCATCACGCTCATCACGCAGCCGATGATCGACAGGCTCGATGCATGACGCAGCTTCGCGTTCTTGCCGTCGCCTCCGAAATCTATCCGATCGTCAAGACGGGGGGCCTTGCCGACGTCGTCGGCGCGCTCCCGACCGCGTTGCGAGCGTACGACATCGAAACGCGGACCCTGGTGCCGGGATATCCCGATGTCATCAAGGCGCTTCCAGAAGCGGAGGAACTCCTCCATGTGCCGCATTTTTTTGGCGGACCAGTCCGCCTGCTCGGTGGCTCGCATGGGAACCTCGACTTGCTCGTCCTCGATGCGCCGCATCTCTTTGCGCGGCCCGGCAATCCCTATGTCACCCCGGACGGCAAGGATTGGCCGGACAACGGCGTGCGCTTTGCCGCGCTGTCGCGGATGGCGGCCGAAATCGGCCAGGGCGCCATTCCGTCATTCGTGCCTGATGTCGTGCACGCCCATGATTGGCAGGCTGGCCTCGCGCCTGCCTATTTGCACTATGCCCAGCAGCCCGGGCCCGCCACCGTGATGACGGTTCACAATCTGGCCTACCAGGGCAAGTTTCCGCATCAAATGCTCGACGCGTTCGGCTTACCGCCTGAATCTTTCTCGATTCACGGCGTCGAATATTACGGAATGATCAGCTTCCTGAAAGCGGGCCTGCAATTCGCGGATCGCATCACGACGGTTTCGCCGACCTATGCGCGCGAGATTCAGACCGATGAGGGAGGCATGGGGCTGGATGGGTTACTGCGCGAACGATCACTGGTCTTGAGCGGCATCCTCAACGGCATTGATATTTCCGTCTGGAACCCCGAAACCGATCCCGACATCGCCGCTCGTTTCAGCGCGACAGAGCTGGGGTCCCGTGCGGCGAATAAATTGGCGCTCCAGCGCCGGCTTGGTCTCGATCCATCCCCGAACGCCCTGCTGCTGGGCGTGGTGAGCCGACTGTCCTGGCAGAAGGGACTGGATATCCTTCTCGAGAACGTCCCGACGATCCTCGGCGAAGGGATGCAGTTGGCCTTGCTTGGGAGCGGAGATCCGGATCTCCAGGATCGTTATCAGGCGGCCGCAAAAGCGAACGCGGGCCGGATAGCGGTTCTGATCGGCTACGACGAAGCTCTCGCCCATCTCATTCAAGCCGGCGCGGACGCCCTCGTCGTACCGTCACGCTTCGAGCCATGCGGCTTGACCCAGCTTTGCGCCTTGCGATATGGCGCTGTCCCGATCGTATCGCAGGTCGGCGGCCTTGCGGATACTGTCATTGACGTGAAAGAGGCCGACATAGCCGGTGGCGCTGCAACCGGCCTCAAGTTTGAGCCAGTCACGGCCGAAGCTCTTGCTGGCGCCCTGCACCGAGCCAATATCTTGTGGCACGACCAGCAGGCCTGGCGAAGATTGCAGCACAATGGCATGTCGACGGAGGTATCGTGGCGCAATCGGGCAAGCCGCTACGCCGCCCTGTATCGTGATGTCATCGCGGGCCACCGGAAACAGTAACGACGCACTTACCTAGCGTCACAGCCACGGCGCCGGCCGATCCATTGCGATCAGCTCTTCGACCTCGATGCGCGGACGGACCACGGCGTACTGGTCGTCCTTGACGAGGACTTCCGGCACCAGCGCGCGGGTGTTGTAAAAACCGGACTGCACCGCGCCGTAAGCGCCCGCGGTCATGATCGCGATGAGATCGCCGGCCTTGGGCTCAGGCAGGTTGCGGTCGAGGGCGAGATAGTCGCCCGTCTCGCAGACCGGACCGACGACGTCGGCCGTGATCGTTCGCGCGCCCTTGACGGGCTCGCGCACGGGGAGGATGTCGTGATGGGCTTCGTACAGCGTGGGGCGGATCAAATCGTTCATCGCGGCGTCGATGATGACGAAGTTCTTGGCCTCGCCGGGCTTCACGTAGATGACGCGGGAAACGAGAATGCCGGCATTGCCGACGATCATCCGCCCCGGCTCGAACATCAGCGTGCAGCCGAGATTATGCGTCACCCGCTTGACCATCGCGGCATAGGCCGACGGCAATGGCGGCGCTTCGCGGTCGGCGTGATAGGGAATGCCGAGCCCGCCGCCGAAATCGATATGCTCGATGTTGTGGCCGTCGGCGCGCAGCGTCTGCACGAAATCGGCAAGAATCCGGAACGCGGTTTCCATCTTGGAAAGATCAGTGATCTGGCTGCCGATATGCATGTCGGTGCCGGTCACCTCGATGCCCGGCAGCTTGGCGGCCCGGGCGTAGACCTCGCGCGCCCGCAGAATCGGAATGCCGAACTTGTTCTCGGACTTGCCGGTGGCGATCTTGGCGTGGGTGCCGGCATCGACGTCCGGATTGACCCGTATCGAAATCCGCGCGGTCCTGCCGGTCTCGACCGCGAGCTTCGACAGCAATTCCAGTTCGGGTTCGGACTCGACGTTGATGCAGAGGATGTCCGCCGCCAACGCCGCGCGCAGTTCGGGTTCGGTCTTGCCGACACCCGAGAACAGGATCTTGCTCGGCGGAATCCCCGCGGCCAGTGCGCGCTTGAGTTCGCCGCCCGACACCACGTCGGCCCCGGCGCCAAGCTTGGCGAGCGTGCGCAGCACCGACTGGTTGGAATTCGCCTTCATGGCGTAGCAGACCAGCGTCTTCTCGCCGGCAAAGGCTTCGGTGAAGACGCGGTAGTGGCGCTCCAGCGTCGCGGTCGAATAGCAATAGAACGGCGTGCCTATGGTGTCCGCGAGTTCGGACAGGTTGACGGCTTCGGCGTGCAGCACGCCGTTGCGATAGTCAAAATGGTTCATGGCGCGCTCATAACGTTTTCGAGCGAAGTGGATACCGGTTCGCGTCAAGAAAACGCGTCAAAACAAGACTCTAGTCCAGCAGCGGATCGAGAACGAATTTCTTCTTGCCGCCCCTGGGGGCGCTGGGGCCTGCCTCGGATCCGTAGGTCGGGTTGAACACGCCGGGCTGCGCCGCGCGCTCGGCCTCGGTATCCGTCGACGTGGCCTGGGCCTGCGGCGCCGCTGCGGTCGGCGGCAAATCGAGCCCGGCCTTGCGTCCGCAGCCCCCGAGCGCGAGCGCGGTCACGCTCAACAGGATGATGGCCCATCCCGACGATGACGGGCGGTAGTTACTGATCACGACGAAATCCCCAATGCGCGCCGCACCATACAAAGATTGCCTAGGTCTGGCGAGTGCCGATGGGCAACGGAAACCCAAGAAAAACCCAAGAAATTGCAGCGAAATTTTTCCTCAGCCCAATTTTTGCTCTTTTTCCAGCCGTTTCAGCCAGGCTTTGGCCTGCGACAGCACGTTCTTCGGCGCCGTGCCGCCATAACTGGTCCGGCTCTTGACGGAGGCTTCCACCGACAGCACGCGCAGGGCGTCGGCCGTAATCTTCGGTTCGACTTCCTGCATCGCCGCGAGCGGCAGATCGTGCAGCGCCACGCCCTGCTTCGAGGCAAGGCCGACGATTCGCCCGGTGACATGGTGGGCATCGCGGAACGGCATTTTCAGCGTCCGCACCAGCCAGTCGGCCAGATCGGTGGCGGTGGCATAGCCCTCGCCGGCGGCGGCCTTCATCCTGTTCTCGTCGGGGACGAGATCGAGGACCATGCCGGTCATGGCGCGAATCGCCAGCGACAGCGCGGAAAACGCCTCCATCGCGCCCTGCTTGTCCTCCTGCATGTCCTTTTGATAGGCGAGCGGCAGCCCCTTCATCACGATCAGGAGACCGTTGAGCGCGCCGATCACCCGGCCGGTCTTGGCGCGCACCAGTTCGGCGGCGTCCGGATTGCGCTTCTGCGGCATGATCGAGGAGCCGGTGGTGAACTTGTCGCTAAGGCGCACCAGGCCGACCAGCGGCGAGGTCCAGATCACGATTTCTTCGGCAAACCGCGACATGTGCACGGCCGCGATCGAGGCCGCCGACAGGGTTTCGAGCACGAAGTCGCGATCCGAGACCGCGTCCAGCGAATTGGCCATCGGCCGGTCGAAGCCAAGCGCCTTTGCGGTGGCATGGCGGTCGATCGGAAACGAGGTTCCGGCCAGCGCGGCGGCCCCGAGCGGTGATTCGTTGAGCCGCTTGCGCGCATCGGCAAACCGGCCGCGGTCGCGCGCGGCCATCTCGACATAGGCCAGCAGATGATGGCCGAAGGTGACGGGCTGCGCGGTCTGAAGATGGGTGAAGCCCGGCATCACGGTCGCGGCATGTTCCAGCGCGCGGCTGGCCAGCGCATGCTGGAAGACGGCCAGCGCCGCGTCGGTCTCATCGAGAGTGTCGCGGACGTAGAGCCGGAAATCGGTCGCCACCTGGTCGTTGCGCGACCGCGCGGTATGCAGCCTTCCCGCGGCGGGCCCAATCAGTTCGGAAAGCCGGCTCTCGACGTTCATATGGATGTCTTCGAGCGCGCGCTTGAAGTCGAACGAGCCCTTGCCGATTTCTGACAAAATCGTGTCTAGACCCTTGCCGATATTTTTCGCATCACTCGCGGTGATAATGCCTTGCGCGGCCAGCATCGCAGCGTGGGCCTTGGACGCGGCGATGTCCTGGGCATACATGTGACGATCGACGTCGATCGAGACGTTGATTTCCTCCATGATCGCATCGGGACGCTCGGTGAACCGGCCGCCCCACATCTTGTTGCTCATGACTTCTCAAGCCCTGCTTCTCAAGCCTTGCCACCTATCGTCGAACCCGAGCGAAACGCCGTGCCGGGTTCGGCCGTAACTCGACCGTAATCTTCGGCCCTGCATAGCCGTATCTGATACAGGATGACAAACGATATGCCCGAAATGCCCCAATCCCGCCCGGCCGCAACGCGCCGGATCCCGATCGCCATCGGCGCGGTGGTTGCCGTGGGCGTGATCGGATTGGGCGCGTTTTACGGGCTCGGCGGCTTCAAGCGCGGTCCGGGCGGCGATCCCTCCTGTAGCGGCGCGGTCGAACTGGCCCGCAGGATCGCGCCACTGGCGCATGGCGAGGTGGCCGCGCTGACCATGGCGACGGCGCCGCTGCGGCTGCCCGACCTCGCCTTCGAGGACGCCGACGGCAAGCCCCGAAAGCTCTCGGAATGGCGCGGCAAGACGGTCTTGGTGAACCTGTGGGCCACCTGGTGCGTGCCTTGCCGTAAAGAGATGCCGGCGCTGGACAGCCTGCAGGCCAAACTCGGGGGCAAGGATTTCGAGGTGGTCGCCGTCAACATCGACACCCGTGACCCCGAGAAGCCGAAGACCTTCCTGAAAGACGCCAATCTGACCCGGCTCGGCTATTTTGCCGATTCAAAAGCCAAGGTTTTTCAGGATCTTAAGGGTATAGGCAAAGCGCTGGGGATGCCGACCTCGGTGCTGGTCGACGGCCAGGGCTGCGAGATCGCAAATCTGGCTGGTCCCGCCGAATGGGCCAGCGAGGACGCGATCAAGCTGATCAAGGCCGCGATGGTGCCGGCAAAGGCGGGGTTTTAGCGATCCAGGAGGCTGCCGTCGTGTGATGGTGGGAACGGCGCAAGAGCGCCTTTACCACCCTACGATCCGGCTTTACGCCGCAATATTGACGTTGCCGCCCACGCCGGGGGCGAGATTGGCCGTGCCCAAGAGCGTCTGGACTGCGGCTTTCTCCGCGTCCGCGTTCTGTTTGATGATCGAAGTCTGGATCTGCTGCTGCGTGCCCGCCGCCTTCATCGCGAGCATGCTCGAAACCATAGCCATCATGTCCATACGCAGCACTCCTCAAACCTGAGGGCACCCTACCCCGGCACCGGTTAACGAATTCTGGAGATGGCGAAAAAGTAGGGTGGGTCAGGCGAAGCCGTAACCCACCAAGGTCTCTGCACGCCGTGATGGTGGCGGGTGGATTACGCTCCACCCTACGGCATCGAGATTGGCGCCCTATCGCGTCGGAACCGGCTTGTCGCCGCGGTAGTCGTAGAAGCCCCGCCCGGTCTTGCGGCCGAGCCAGCCGGCTTCGACGTATTTCACCAGGAGCGGGCACGGCCGGTACTTCGAATCCGCCAGCCCCTCGTGCAGCACCTGCATGATCGACAGGCAGGTGTCGAGCCCAATGAAATCGGCGAGTTCCAAGGGTCCCATCCGGTGATGCGCGCCGAGCTTCATCGCGGCGTCGATCGCCTCGACGTTCCCGACGCCCTCATAGAGCGTGTAGATCGCCTCGTTGATCATCGGCATCAGGATGCGGTTGACGATGAAGGCCGGAAAATCCTCCGATACCGCGATCTGCTTGCCGAGCTTGCCGACAAATTCCTTTGCCGTTTCGAAGGTGGAATCGTCGGTAGCGATGCCGCGGATCAGCTCGACCAGTTCCATCGCCTGCACCGGATTCATGAAATGAATGCCGATGAAGCGCTCGGGGCGGTCGGTCGAGGCGGCGAGCCGCGTGATCGAGATCGATGAGGAGTTGGTGGCGACGATGGCTTCCGGCTTCAGCACCGCGCAGAGCTCGTGAAAGATCTTGCGCTTGACCTCTTCCTTTTCGACCGCGCTCTCGATCACGAGGTCGCAGTCTGCCAAACCATCCAGTGTCTCGGTGGAGGTGATGCGGGCGAGCGCTTGCTTGCGGGCGTCCTCTGTGATGGCCTGCTTGGCGACCTGGCGCGACAGATGGCCGTTGATGGTCGCCATCGCCGATTTCAGCCGCTCGTCGGAGACGTCGTTGAGCACCACGTCGAGGCCGGCCAGCGCCGCCACATGCGCGATGCCGTTGCCCATCTGGCCCGAGCCGATCACGCCGACCTTCTTGATTGTCACCGCCATCTTGTCATCCACCGGAACGGCGCGCACATCGCGCCTGTTCATCTCTGAACCTCAGCTCTGATCTCAGAATTGAGGTTCAGTCCCATCTTTGACACGTTTTCTTCAGGCATTGTGGAAATCCACACCTGAATATGACCTTAACGTAAACACCGGCCCGCGTTGCGCGTCCGGCCGGTGTACAATTATTACTTTCCGAGCTTGCCGAGCGCTTCGGTCAGTTCCGGAACCGCCTGATAGAGGTCCGCGACCAGGCCGTAATCGGCAACCTGGAAGATCGGCGCGTCTTCATCCTTGTTGATCGCAACGATCACCTTGGAATCCTTCATGCCGGCGAGATGCTGGATCGCGCCGGAGATACCGATGGCGACATATAGTTCCGGTGCTACCACCTTGCCGGTCTGGCCGACCTGCCAGTCGTTGGGCGCATAACCGGCATCGACCGCGGCGCGCGAGGCGCCGACACCGGCGCCGAGCTTGTCAGCGAGCGGCTCGATATATTTGGCAAAATTCTCGCGGCTCTGCATGGCGCGGCCACCAGAGACGATGATTTTTGCCGACGTCAGTTCCGGACGGTCGCTCTTGGCAACCTCTTCGCCGACGAAACTGGAGAGGCCGGGATCGGCCGCCGCGGCGGCGTTTTCGACCGGCGCGCTGCCGCCGTCGCCGGCGGCGGCAAAGGTCGAGGTCCGCACCGTGATGACCTTCTTGGCGTCCTTCGACTTCACCGTCTGGATCGCGTTTCCGGCGTAGATCGGGCGCTCGAACGTGTCTGATGAGACCACCTTGATGATCTCGGACACCTGCATCACGTCGAGCAGCGCTGCGACGCGCGGCATCACGTTCTTGAAGCGCGAGGTCGCGGGCGCGACAAAGACGTCATAGGAAGGCGCCAGCGACACGATCAGCGCGGCCAACGGCTCGGCGAGGTCATGGGCGTAGGCGGCATTGTCGGCGAGCAGCACCTTCGTGACACCGGCAAGTTTGGAGGCGGCATCGGCCGCCGCCTTGGCGTTTTCGCCGGCGACCAGCACATGCACCTCGGCACCGAGGGCTGTGGCCGCGGTCAGCGTCTTGTTGGTGGCGTCCTTGATCGACGCGTTGTCATGTTCGGCAATCAATAGCGTCGTCATCAGAGAACCCCGGCTTCGGTCTTGAGTTTCGAGATCAGCTCGGCGACGTCCTTGACCTTGACGCCACCCTTGCGGCCGGGCGGTTCTGATGTCTTGAGCACTTCGAGATGCGGCGTTAGATCGACGCCGTAATCGGCCGCGCTCTTGTCGTCGATCGGCTTCTTCTTCGCCTTCATGATGTTGGGCAGCGACGCGTAGCGCGGTTCGTTCAACCGCAAATCGGTGGTGACGATCGCCGGCCCCTTCAGCTTGATGGTCTGCAAGCCGCCGTCCACCTCGCGCGTGACGTTGAAATCGGCGCCGTCGACTTCGAGCTTGGAAGCGAAGGTCGCCTGCGACCATCCGAGCAGGGCGGCCAGCATCTGACCGGTCTGGTTCGAATCGTCGTCGATCGCCTGCTTGCCGAGAATGATCAGCCCGGGCTTCTCCGCATCGGCGACGGCTTTCAGAATCTTGGCGACCGCCAGCGGCTCCACATTGCCTTCGGCCTTGACGAGGATGCCGCGGTCGGCGCCCATGGCCAGACCAGTCCGGATCGTCTCCGAGGCCTGCGCTGCGCCGATCGACACCACCACCACTTCGGTCGCCTTGCCGGCTTCCTTCAGGCGCAGCGCTTCCTCGACGGCGATTTCGTCGAATGGATTCATCGACATCTTGACGTTGGCCAGTTCCACGCCCGTTCCGTCGCTCTTGACGCGGACCTTGACGTTGTAATCGACCACCCGCTTTACCGGCACAAGAACCTTCATCGGTCTTCTTTCGTTTGAATTCTGGGGTTTGGTTGGCTTGTCATTAGCCTGTCATCAGCCTGTTATCGCTTGGGCGCGGAACCTAAAGGTCCCGCTATCGGCGGTCAACGCGCGAAAGCCAAAAATTGCCTCCCGTCAGGGCCTATCTTAACGGTTCTGACCGGGCACCCACAACACGTCTCCGGCCCCATTATCGTTCACGTGGCGGCTGGCGACGAACAGAAAATCCGACAGGCGGTTCATATACTGAATAGCAGCCCCGCTGACGGGCTCCTCAGGGTTGGCGGCGAGTTCCACCATGATCCGTTCCGCCCTGCGACATATGGTGCGGGCAAGATGCAGGTATGCCGCAGCAGGGGTGCCGCCGGGCAGCACGAACGAGGTCAACGGCGCCAGCCGCTCGTTCAGCCCGTCAATGTCTCGCTCGAGCCGTTCGACCTGGCTGGAGAGCATCCGCAACCGCTCGGCCTTGCCGTCGCGCTGGGGTACCGCGAGATCGGCCCCGAGATCGAACAGGTCGTTCTGGATCCGGCCCAGCATCGCATCGAGTTCGCGCGCCTCGGCAAGGTGCAGCCGCACGACGCCGATGGCGGCGTTGGTCTCGTCCACGGTGCCGTAGGCCGAGATGCGCAGATCGTATTTCGGGCGGCGTTCGCCGCTGCCAAGCGCCGTGGTGCCGTCATCGCCGGTCTTGGTATAGATGCGGTTGAGTACGACCATTGGCGTGTCCCTTTATCTTGCCCTTATTTGCCCATCGTCCAGACCACGACCATGGTGATGACGATGGCGATGAATTGCAGCAACACCCGAAGCCGCATCAGGTTCTGCGACCGGCTCGGCGAGCCACCCCGCATCATGTTGACGAGGCCGAGCAGCAGCACGATAGCCACCGCCGCAACCATGATCGGGAGGACGATCGAACTCAGAAAGGATGCCATCGGCGCTACATAACACCGCGCAGCGCCGACTTCCACACGTTCACATTCCTTCGCACAACGCCTCGCACAGTGCGTAACGATCTGGCTTTTAATCCAATAATATCAGAAGCTAGCCCAAGTTCTGGAGCGGGATCGCCGTCCCCTGATCGAGGTGAGATGTGAGGCTCATTCGCTACGTCTACCTCGTGGTGATGGAGGCGTTCTATACGTTCCTCGCCGATGACGGCTGGGCGATCGCGAGCCACATCGCGCTGTCGACGTTGATGGCGCTGTTCCCGTTCCTGATCGTGCTGACGTCGCTGGCCGGCTTTTTCGGCTCCAAGGAACTCGCGGACGGCGCGGTGGGGCTGCTGCTGGAGACCTGGCCGCAGCAGGTCGCGGACGCGCTGTCAGGCGAAATCCACGACGTGCTGACCACGACGCGCGGCGACATCCTCACCGTCGGCGCGCTGCTGGCGGTCTATTTCGCCTCCAACGGCGTCGAGGCGGTGCGGGTCGCGTTGAACCGCGCCTATTCGGTGATCGAACCGCGGGCGTGGTACTGGCTACGCCTGGAATCGATCGGCTATACGCTGATGGCTGCCTTCACCTCGCTCGCGATGGCGTTCCTGATCGTGCTTGGCCCCCTGATTCTGGAAACGGCACGCCGCCACATTCCGTTCTTCGTCGAGACCAACGAAAGGGTCTTATTTTTCGCCCGCTACGGCATCACGATCACGGCAATGATTGTGGCGCTGTTCGTGCTGCATGCCTGGCTGCCCTGCGGCCGGCGGAGCTTTCTGCAGATCCTTCCGGGCATCGTCTTTACGATGGTGGCGTCCCTGATCTCGGGCATCGTCTTCGGCCAGTATCTGGCGCGCTTCGCCAGCAACTACGTGACGATGTATGCGGGGCTTGCCTCGGTCATCATCGCGCTGGTGTTTCTGTATTTCATTGCCGCGATTTTCGTCTACGGCGGCGAACTGAACGCGGCCATCATGAAGTCGCATTTGCCGAAGGGGATGTCGCTTCATGCAGCGCAGTCGCGAGGGCGCGCGGAGACACAGGCTTGACCAGAAAGATGTCGGCGCCGGCGGCCCGTGATGCCGCCTCGTCCTCGGTGCGGCCGGATATGCCGATGATCGGAATGCGCCCGAGCGGCGCCTCCAGCGCGCGAATCCGCGTGATCGCCTCGATTCCGTTGATCCCCGGCAGGACCATGTCCATCAGCACCGCATCGAACACGCCGTGCGCGAGCCGGTCGGGCGCCGCCTCGCCCTGGCCGATGAACTCGGCCTGGTGACCGAGCTCGGTCAGGATCGCGTTGAGGACGACGCGGCCGAACGGATTGTCCTCGACGCTAAGCAGGCGCAACGGCCGCGGCAAACCGATCGATGCTTCGCCACCGGCGCCGGACGCCGCCGTTACCGCGTCCTTTGCCGGTGACATCACGACATTGAAGGTAAAGGTGGTGCCGCCGCCACGGCGTTGCGTCACGGTGACATCGCCTCCCATGGCGCGCGCCAGTTGCTTGACCGACGACAATCCGAGACCGGCGCCGCCGAAGCGCGATGCAATGGAGACGTTGGCCTGCGAAAACGGGCGGAACAGGCGCTTGATTTCGCCCAGCGTAAGGCCGATCCCGCTGTCGGAGACCTCGAATGCAACGGCGACCTTGCCTTTCGGGCTGCGCAGGGGCGTGACCTGGAGGGCGACCCTGCCCTGTTCGGTGAATTTCACGGCATTGTCGATCAGGTTCTCCACCGCGGCGCGCAGGCGGACGGGATCGCCGATCGCAAATGCTGGGAGTTTTTCGGAAATAACAACCGAAGATTGCAGGCCCTTCGCCGCCGCGCGGCCGGTCAGCGAATCGGCGGCATTGCGGGCGAGCGTGCGCAGGTCGAAGAAGTCCTGCCGGACCTCGAGCCCGGGACCGCCGCTGCGCGCGGCATCGACGAACAGGGTCGCCAGGCTCGCCAGATGTTCCGCGCCCGCCTTGATGGTGTCGACCCAGCGCCGTTCGCGCTCGTCGAGATCGGAGGTCGCGAGCAGATTGCTGATCGCCAGAATGCCTGTGAGCGGCGTGCGGACCTCGTGCGCGAACGCTGCCAGCGCGGTCTCGACCATACCGGAGGCGGCGGCGGCGGATTTGCGGGTACCGCGCACTTTTGCCGCGGCGCTGGATACGCGCTTTTTCGCTGGCCGCTTCTTGGCTGGCCGTGTGATGCGCCGTGCGCGCCGCTTCGCCGCCATGGTCCCCCTTCCTCTGCCGCAACCAACATGACACGCGATGGCGGCCGATGTCACGGGAGACGTTTTCAGCAACCCCCAGTAGTATTACGGAAGCCGTCGGATAGACCGACGAGGCTGCGAATATCTGCAGGCGAGGCACCTTGCCCACGCAATTCGCGCAAGGCGGTGGCTTGCGTCGATTTCGAAAGCTTATGTCCCGATGCGTCTTCGATCAGCCGGTGATGCCGATAGACCGGTTGCGGGATACCGAGCAGTTGCTGCAACAGCAGATGCACGCTGGTCGACCAGAACAGGTCCCTGCCCCGCACCACGTCGGTAACGCCCTGCAGGGCGTCGTCGATCACGACGGACAAATGATAGCTCGTGGGCGTCTCCTTGCGCGCCAGGATGACGTCGCCCCAGGCTTCCGGAAGCGCGTTCACGATGCCGCTCTCGCCGCCGGGGCCGGCACCATCCTCGCGCCAGGCCAGTTCTTTCGTGCGCGCGAGTGCGGCCTCCATGTCGAGGCGCAGCGCGTAAGGCATACCTTCCGCGATCAATTGCCGGCGTTGTTCCGGCGACAGCGATTTCGCAGACCCCGGATAGAGCGGCGCCCCGTCGGGATCGCGCGGCCAGGGCGCGCAGGCTTCGCGTTGCGCAACCAGACGGGCGATTTCCGCGCGGCTCTCGAAGCTCGGATAGATCAGGCCCAAGCCTGCCAATCCTTCGACCGCCTCCCGATAGCCCGCAAAATGTTCCGATTGCCGCCGCACCGGCGTTTCCCAGGATATCCCGAGCCAGGCGAGGTCCTCGTAAATCGCCGCCTCGAATTCCGGCCGGCACCTGGTCGCGTCGATGTCCTCGATCCGCAGCAGGAACCGGCCGCCGGCCCGGCGCGCCAGGTCGAAATTCAGCAGCGCCGAATAGGCGTGACCGAGATGGAGGTAGCCGTTCGGGCTTGGTGCAAATCGGAGAACGGGTGGCGGCATTGATCTCTTTCGCGGGACATGATGGTTTTAAGGGGCAATGACCATCCACCTCAACAGCCAGTCCGATCTCGAAGACGCCGTCCACGCCCTGGTCAAGCAGGACGTGCGGCTGAAGCCGATTTTCGAGCTGACGGGCATGCCGGCGCTTCGGCAGCGCGAGCCGGGGTTTGCCGGGCTGGCGGCGATCGTCTGCGGCCAGCAGCTCTCCACCGCGAGTGCTGCGGCGATCTGGGGACGCCTCACAGCCGCGTTCGATCCGTTTGATCCCGAGCCTATCCGCAAGGCGCGCGCCGAGCGCCTCGGACGGCTAGGCCTTTCGGCCGCCAAGATCAAGACGCTGAAAAACATCGCGCGCGAGCTGGCCGCCGAGCGATTGAACCTCGACGTGCTGGCGGAGGAGGACGCCGATGCCGCCCACCACACGCTGACGGCGCTGCACGGCATCGGCCCGTGGACCGCCGACGTCTACCTGCTGTTCTGTCTCGGCCATGGCGACGCCTGGCCTGCCGGCGATATCGCCATACAGGAAGCGATCAAAGTCGGCCTCGGCCTGCCGACGCGCCCGACCGCCAAGCAGATGGCGCCACTGGCCGAACCGTGGCGCCCGCTGCGCGGCGCGGCGGCGCATCTGTGGTGGAGCTATTATCGCGTGCTGAAGAAGCGCGAAGGCGTGCTGGCGGACAAACTCACCCCCGCAACTCTACCCGGTCCTCCCGCGCGGAAGTCGTGACGAAATCGATCACGGCGCGCACCGCGGGGAGTTCGACCAGATCGGGATGCGCGAGCAGCCAGAGGTCCGCCACGCTGGCGAGCTTCTGTGGCGCGACGCGGACCAGATCCGGATAGGCGGCCGCGACAAAGCAGGACAGCGTCGAAATCCCGAGGCCCGCGCGCGCTGCGGCGAGCATGTCGCCCTGCGACGAGCATCGCATCACCATCGAGCCCTGCCGCGTGATCGCGTCGCTCCAGCGCGCCAGCCGCTCGTTCGACAATCGATCGGCGAAGCCGATGACACTGTGTCCCTTCCATTCGTCACGCCGCTCCGGGAGCCGCCGCCGCGCGGCGTAATCGCGCGAGGCGTAGAAGCCGGTGCCGAGACGGCCGACCTTGCGGCCGATCAGGTTCTCTTCGCCGCTGTCCACCGGACGCAGCACGACGTCGGCCTCGCGGCGACGTACGCTGGCCGGATAGGGATGGGTGATGATCTCGAGCTGGATATGGTCATGCGCGCGCAGGAACGGACCGAGCTTCGGCATCAGCCAGTGGGAGGCGAGCGTCGAACCGATCGACAGCTTGACGACGCCGCGCGCCTGCGCCCCCGTCGCCGACACCGCGGCTTCCGCACGCAGCGCCGCCGCCGCCATCGCGTCGACATGCTCGCGAAACTTGCGGCCCTGCCCAGTCAGCGAAAGGCCTTCATTGGAGCGCGCGAACAGGGGAATGCCGAGCTGGCCTTCCAGCTCGGCGATCTTGCGGCCGACCGTCGGATGGCTGGAGCGCAACCGCCGCGCGGCGGCGGCGAAGCTCCCCGTCTCGGCCACCGCGACGAAGGTCTTGCACAGGTCCCAGTCCATCGGCTCCCCCCGCGGCGCCGCAGCCGCCCTGTTCATTCCTGATTGATTACCTGTTCAATATTGAACGGCTGGAACGTGCCGTCCAGCCCTATAATGGACGGTAACAAGCGCAGGCCAGCGGCTTCGCCCGGCCTGAGCGCTCAAATCAACATCAATGGATGCGCGCCTGGCCTCACCGGCCCTGCGCGACACAGGAGGAACCGAATGCCGCTTCCCGCTTCGCTTGCCAATTCGCTCGAACTGCCAGTGGTCGGCTCGCCGCTGTTCATCGTCTCGGGGCCGGAACTCGTGATCGCCCAGTGCAAGGCCGGCATCGTCGGCTCGTTCCCCGCGCTGAACGCCCGCCCGGTGGAGAAGCTCGACGAATGGCTGAGCCGGATCGAGAACGAACTCGGCGAGTACAAGGCGCTGCATCCGGAGAAAAAGGTCGCGCCCTACGCGGTCAACCAGATCTGCCACGCCTCCAACGACCGGCTGATGAAGGACATGGAGACCTGTGTGAAGCACAAGGTGCCTGTTATCATCACCTCGCTGCGGCCGCCGATCGAAATCGTCGAGGCCGCGCATTCCTATGGCGGCGTGGTTTTCCATGACGTGATCAACGTCAAGCACGCGCGGAAAGCCGCCGACCATGGCGTCGACGGTCTCATTCTGGTCTGCGCCGGCGCCGGCGGCCATGCCGGCACGCTGTCGCCGTTCGCGCTGCTGCGCGAGGTGAAGCAGTGGTTCAAGGGGACGATCCTGCTGTCGGGCGCGATCTCCGACGGCTGGGGCATCGCGTCGGCGCTCGCGCTCGGCGCCGACATGGCCTACATGGGCACGCGCTTTATCGCCACCGCGGAAGCCAACGCCGATCCGGCCTACAAGGCCGCGCTGGTCGAGCACGCCGCGCACGACATCGTCTACTCCAACCTGTTCACCGGCGTGCACGGCAATTATCTCGGCCCCTCGATCGTAGCCGCGGGCCTCGATCCCGACAATCTGCCGCAAAGCGACAAGACGAAGATGAATTTCGGTTCCGGCGGCAACACCAAGGCCAAGGCGTGGCGCGACATCTGGGGTTCCGGCCAGGGCATCGGCCAGATCGCCGATGCGCCGCCGGTCGCCGATCTGGTGGCGCGGTTGAAGGCCGAATTCGTCGACGCCAGCAGCGACTTTCTCAACCGAGCGCGCGCCTAAGACGCGCCGGTTTTCAATGCGGCCAATCAAAACAAAACAGAGGGACGGAAACAATGAGAGTGTTGCGACCTGTATTGACGATCGCATTCGCGTTGTTGGCAAGTTCTGCCGCTTTCGCCGAGGACAACAAGGAGGAAATCCGCATCGGGCAGACGCTGCCCTATAGCGGGCCGGCTTCCGGCTTCGGCATTATCGGCCGGGCGCAGGAAGCCTATTTCGAGAAGATCAACGCCGAAGGCGGCATCAACGGCCGCAAGATCAAGTTCATCAGCCTCGACGACGCCTACTCGCCGCCGAAGACGGTCGAGCAGACCCGAAAACTCGTCGAGCAGGAGGAAGTGCTGCTGATGTTCGGTTCGCTCGGGACCGCCACCAACAACGCGGTGCATCGCTACCTCAACGGCAAGAAGGTGCCGCAACTCTTCGTGCTGAGCGGCGCGACCAAATGGGCCGACCCGAAACATTTCCGCTGGACCATGCCGGGAATGGCGGCCTACCAGTCCGAAGGCATCGTCTATGCCAAGCATATCCTGCGGACCAAGCCTGACGCCAAAATCGCCATCCTTTCCCAGAACGACGATTTCGGCCGTGACTACGTCGCCGGCTTCAAGCGCGGCCTGGGCGACAAGGCCGCGACCATGATCGTCTCGGAAGCAACCTACGAGACATCAGCGCCGACGATCAGCTCGCAGCTTGCGTCGCTGAAGGCCTCCGGGGCCAACGTGATGTTCGGCGTCGTGCTCGGCAAATTCACTTCGCAGATGATCAAGGGCGTCGCCGAGATCAACTGGAAGCCGGATTTGTTCTTCGTGCCGACCTCGGCGTCATCGATTTCGTTCCTGGAACCCGCCGGCCTCGATAACGCCGTTGGCCTGATCTCGTCCAGCAACGTAAAGGACACGCTGGACGCGCAATGGGCCAATGATCCCGGCGTGAAGGAATATTTCGCCTTCATGAAGCAGTATCTGCCGAATGCGGATTTGACCAATTCGAACTACGCTGCCGGCTATCATTATGCCAACCTGATGGTGAAGGTGCTGATGGCCTGCAAGGACGATCTCAGCCGCGAGAACATCATGAAGCAGGCCGCGTCGCTGCGCGAGGTGCCGCTGCCGCTGTTGTTGCCGGGCATCACGGTATCGACCGATGCCGAGGACTATCTGCCGTTCCAGCAGTTGAGGCTGCGCCGCTTCGACGGCAAAAGCTGGATCGGCTTCGACGAAATTCTGGATGACGGCTAGGCTTGCAGGCCGGCCAGGGAGGATAATTTGACATCGATCATCAGCGGCGAACGCCGGCTCAGCTATCCCGAGATCCACGCCCGCATCGCGCGGGCGGCGGCGGGCTTCAGGGCGTTCGGCCTCAGTGGCGGCGTGCCTGTCGGCATGATGCTGCGCAACGATTTTGCGTTCTTCGAAGTATCGGCCGCCGCCGCGGCGCTGGGTAGCCCGGTGGTGCCGATCAACTGGCATCTGAAGGCCGAGGAAGTCGCCTACATCCTGGCCGACAGCGGCGCAAAAATCCTGGTCTGCCATGCCGACCTGCTGCCGCAGATCAGGGATGGCCTGCCCGCCGACGTGCGGCTGCTGGTGGTAACGACACCGCCGGAAATCGCCGCGGCGTTCAATGTTGCGCCTTCGCTGACGCAAGTCCCCGACGGCATGACGGATTGGGACCGCTGGCGCGACACGCATGCGGCATCGCAGGATGCCCCGATCGGCAGTGCGCCGATGTTCTATACCTCAGGCACCACCGGCCTGCCCAAGGGCGTGCGGCGCAAGCCGATGACGCCGGAACAGGCCGGTGCCTCGGCGCGGGTCGGCGGCATCGCCTATGGCGTCAAGCCGAACGAGCATCAGGTGATCCTGATGAACGGCCCGATGTATCATTCGGCGCCGAACTCCTACGGCATGCTGGCGTTCCGCAGCGGCTGCACAATCGTGCTCGAACCGCGCTTCGATCCCGAGGATATGCTGCAACTGATCGAGCGTCATCGCGTCACCCACCAGCACATGGTGCCGACGATGTTCGTGCGCCTGCTGCGGCTGCCGGATGAGGTCAAGCGGCGCTACGACCTTTCGTCGCTGCGCTTCATCGTGCATGGTGCTGCGCCCTGCCCGCCGCAGGTCAAGCGCGCCATGATCGAGTGGTGGGGACCGGTCATCAACGAATATTTCGGCTCGACCGAAACCGGCATTCCGGTATGGCATTCGGCCGAAGAGGCGCTGGCCAAACCCGGCACCGTCGGCCGCGCCATCGAAGGCGGCATTGTAAAAATCTTCCGTCCCGACGGCGAATTGTGCGACGTCAACGAGCCCGGCGAAATCTTCATGCGACAGGTTTCGGTGCCGGATTTCGACTATCACGGCAAGGCCGAGGCGCGCGCCGAAGCCGGCCGCGACGGCCTCGTCAGCGTCGGCGACGTCGGCTACCTCGACCAGGACGGCTATCTGTTCCTGTGCGACCGCAAGCGCGACATGGTGATCTCGGGCGGCGTCAACATCTATCCGGCGGAGATCGAGAACGCGCTGATCGGCATGGACGGCGTGCGCGACTGCGCGGTGTTCGGCGTCCCCGACGACGAATTCGGCGAGCGGCTGTTCGCCTGCATCGAGCCGGATGCGAATACCGCGCTGTCACCGGCCGCCGTGCAGGAATTTTTGCGCGGACGGCTCGCCAATTTCAAGGTGCCAAAGGACATCCAGTTCATGGACGCGATGCCGCGCGAGGCCACCGGCAAGATTTTCAAACGCAAGCTGCGCGATCTGTATACCGAAGGTAAACTGCGCGCGATCGCGTGACGGGTCACCCTCCACGTCATTGCGAGCGAAGCGAAGCAATCCATAGCGCCACACGTGGAGGCATGGATTGCTTCGTCGCTACACTCCCTTGCGCAAACGCTTCGCGTTTGTCGCAGGCAATGACGGCCTTGGCGATTCAAGGCATTCCGATACCCATCCGAACAGCGTTTTAAACTTAATTGCAGTTGCAAAACGGGCATCGGACGGCGCAAAGATTGCTGCATGTGAAGATGCAGGGATCGAAACCATGCCGTCCACCGATTTTGTCGTCGCCCGCAACGATCTGCAGCAATGCAAGGTAATCGAGACGCAACTGCCTGACGCGGCTGCGCTACCTGATGACGCGTTGCTGGTGAAGGTCACGAAATTCGCCTTCACCGCCAACAACATTACCTATGCCGTGCTCGGCGATTATCTGAAGTATTGGCAGCTATTCCCGGCGCCCGAAGGTTTCGGCAACGTACCGGTGTGGGGATTTGGCGAGGTGATTGCCTCGAAGCATCCCGCGATCGCCGCAGGCGAAACCCTGTTCGGCTATTTCCCGATGGCGACGCATCTCGTCATCGAGGCCGCCGATGTCTCCAAGACCGGCCTGCGCGATGCCGCGGCGCACCGGCAGGAGGTGTCCCCTGTCTATAACGCCTACAGGCGGGTCAGCGGCGATCCGGCGTTTGCGGGCAAGCAGAGCGACTATCAGGCGCTGCTGCGGCCCTTGTTCATGCTGTCGTTCCTGGTCGACGACTTCCTCGCCGAGAACGAATTCTATGGCGCGAAAAGCGTGATGCTCTCCTCGGCTTCCAGCAAGACTGCCTACGGGCTTGCGCATCTCCTGCATGCCAGGGCCAACGGCATCAAGGTGATCGGGCTGACGTCAGCGGGCAACACGTCCTTCGTCAAATCGCTCGGCTGCTACGACGAGGTCGTGATCTATGACAACGTCACCGCGCTGCCGACGAACTCCGCGGCCGCCTATGTCGATATGGCCGGCAACAGCCCGTTGCGCGCGACGCTGCACGGGCACTTCGGCGAGCAAATGAAATATAGCGGAATCATCGGGCTCACGCATCGCAAGTCGTCGCCCGATGAATCGGCGCAGGCACTGCCGGGTGCCAAGCCCCAACTTTTCTTCGCGCCGGACCAAATCCGCAAGCGCACCAAGGAGTGGGGACCGGCCGGCTTCAGCGAGCGGTTTGCCGCCGCGTGGTCCGGCTTCGCGCCAAACCTCGATCAATGGATGAAGGTGATCCAGAACCACGGGCCTGCGGCCGTGCAACGGGCCTATCTTGACACCCTCAACGGCCGCGTGCCGCCGGATCAGGGGCTCATCCTGTCGCTCTAGCGGCATGACCGATATCCCTTCACGCCCTTTCTGCGCCGTCCCGAATAGGTATAGGCTCGCAGAACAGGGAAACGCCGCAAAGACGGCTGCTGATGGGAAACGCCCATGCTCGACAGGACGGACGACAGTTCGGTTGCGGCCGACAATTGGCTTGCGCAGTTCGAGGAAGCCCTGACAAGGCCTGACGAAGCCCTGCTGCATCAGCTATTCCATCCCGACAGCTATTGGCGCGACGTGCTGGCGCTGAGCTGGAACATCCAGACCCTCAACGGCGCCGATGCCATCCTCAAAGCCCTTCCGCCATTGGCCCGCGGCATGGCGCCCAGCGGCTTCGCCGTCGATCCTGGCCGCGCCGCACCGCGCAAGGTGATGCGTGCCGGCACCAACGCGATTGAAGCCATATTCAGGTTCGAGACCAAGATCGGGCGCGGCAGCGGCATCATCCGTCTGATCCCCGATGCGGACGATGGCAACCGCCTGAAGGCCTGGACGCTGCTGACCGAACTTGGCGAGCTGAAAGGTTTCGAGGAGCAACTTGGCGTCGCCCGCCCACGCGGCAACGCCTATTCGCGCGACTTTCGCGGACCCAACTGGCTCGACCTGCGCAAGGCCTCGGCTGAATATGCCGACCACGATCCCACCGTCCTCGTGATCGGTGGCGGCCAATCCGGGCTTTCCATCGCCGCGCGCCTGAAGCAGTTGAACGTCGACACGCTGATCGTCGACCGCGAAAAACGCATCGGCGACAACTGGCGCAAGCGTTACCACGCGCTGACGCTGCACAATCAAGTGCAGGTCAATCACCTGCCCTACCTGCACTTCCCGCCGAACTGGCCGACCTATATTCCAAAGGACAAGCTCGCCAACTGGTTCGAGGCCTATGTCGAGGCCATGGAGCTGAATTTTTGGACCGAGACCGAGTTCGAGGGCGGCAGTTACGACGAGCAACAAGGCCGCTGGACGGCGATGCTACGCCGCGCTGACGGCAGCAAACGCACCATGCACCCGCGCCATGTCGTGCTGGCGACCGGCGTCAGCGGCATTCCGAGCGTGCCTGAGATCGCCGGCCTGAAGGACTTTGCCGGCAAGGTGATGCATTCGAGCCAATATGACGATGGCGAGAACTGGAAAGGCAAGCGCGCCATCGTTGTCGGCACCGGCAATAGCGGCCACGACATCGCGCAGGACCTGCATTCCAGCGGCGCAAACGTCACGCTGTTCCAGCGTTCTTCCACGCTGATCGTCAGTATCGAACCGTCGGCGCAACTGGTCTACGCGCCCTACAATGAAGGCACGCTCGAGGATAACGATCTGATCGCAACCTCGATGCCGCTCAAGCTGGCGCGCAAGAGCCATGCGATCACGGCGGAGAAATCCAAGGCGCTCGACCAGGAATTGCTCGATGGCCTGGAGCGCGTCGGCTTCAAGCTTGATTTCGGCGAAGACAATACCGGCTGGCAGTTCAAATACCTGACCCGCGGCGGCGGCTATTACTTCAACGTCGGCTGCTCCGACCTGATCGTGAAGGGCGATATCGCGCTCAGGCAGTTCGCCGATCTCGACACGTTCACCGCCAGCGGCGCTGACATGAAGGACGGCGAGACCATCGCCGCCAACCTCGTCGTGCTGGCGACCGGCTACAAGCGCCAGGAAGAGCTGGTGCGAAAGCTGTTCGGCGCGGACGTAGAGGAGCGCGTCGGTACGATCTGGGGCTTTGGCGACCAGCAGGAACTGCGCAACATGTACACCCGTACCGGCCAGCCCGGCCTCTGGTTCATCGCCGGGGGCCTCGCGCAATGCCGCATCGGATCAAAGCACCTCGCGCTGCAGATCAAGGCGATCGAGGAAGGCTTGCTGCGGCGCTGACGCCAGCTGCCGCTCACCATTCGCCGTGATCCAGGATTTGCCGGGCAAGGAAGGATTCCGCCCGACGCCAGGCCGTGTCGTTGTCGCCGCGGAAGCTGATATAGCGATCGAACACGACTTTCCGCGCTCTCACGTCGATAACGTCGAATTTCGCCTGCTGTATCAGCGTGCTCATCTTGTGAAAGCGGCCAATCAACAGATGGGTGGCGCCGGCCTCCTTCGCCTTGCCCAGCAGCTGACTGTCATAGATGTCGCCCACCGAGCAGGCGTTTGGCGGGCATTCAAGCGCTGCATTCGCTACCTTTCCGCTCGCTACCAGATCGCTGCGCAACGCGGCTTCGAATTCACGCAACCGCCGGCGATGGTCGGCGCTTTGATCGATCACCTCGCCCGAGGTGTCTACATAGTGGATTTCCGCGACGGCGAGCACGAGCGTCGTCGCCTGCGCCCGACCTTGCCGGACAGAGCAGGCGCAGACAACAGCGGCGGCGGTCAAGGCGAGGCTCAACATCCGTAGTTTCATCAGCTTTTCCATCGCAAATCGTTCCTTTTCATTGCGTAACGTGCGTTTCGTTCCAGCAACTATTTCGCCTGCTCCAGCAGACGGTTCTCGATCAGCCAGCGCGCCCCGCGGCTCCAGGCGACGTTGGCGCCCATGCGCAGGTCGGTCTGTTTGACGTCCACCAGCGCCCCGGACCGGGCGTCGCGGATCTTGTAGGTCACGGCGTATTCCATTCGGGTGATGCGCGTGACGATCCCGATCATCGACTGATCTGCGTCAAGGCCCGCGGCGATCCTGGCGTCGCAGCCGTCGCAATCCCGCAACTTGCCTGCTTTCGCCGCCGGGTCGCTCACAGCGCCAACGTCGACCAGTTGGTAGCGCCCGGATGCCGCGATCAGCCGGCGGGCTTCCTCGGTCGAAAGCCGCAACTGCTCGCGGTCGATGTCGTCAGGGGGGACGTAGGCGGCCGCGGCGCTGAAATCCTCCAGTTCGAACGGAAACACCGCCATTTTGACCGGAGACGGCGCGACCGCCTCAGCAGCCTCAGCTGCCGCGTGCACTGCAAGCACCATTGCCGGGGCGAGGATAAGGGAGATGGTGCGCATGGATCACCTCAGGAACTGCTTACTCGTCGCGAGTTCGCCTGATCTGCTGGCATTCCGAAACGGCAGCTTTCCCTGGATCGGCCGGGTGAAATACCCGATCTTGTCCTGCCGCGCTTGCCCCGCTTTCTTCCCAGCGAAATTTGCCTCACTATTCGAAGCCAATGTGAGGACTTTTGGCGAGAAATCTTGGAGAGGAAGCTTGCGACAGGCATCCAACTCCGTGGCGAGCCGCCTGCCCGCCATCGATCTGAAGCTGCAGCTGGCGTTACGCGTCGCGGCGCTCGCAGCCATTTGCTTCATCGCCGTCGCGGCCTACGCCTTGTTCGACAGCGACCGTGTCGCGAAGGCCAAAGCGAGCCGTATCGCCGAGATCGTGGCGAGGGATCTCTCATTGCAGGAATCGCACGCAAAATGGCTCTCCGTATCCATCAACCCAACGCCGGATTTGCAGAGCATCGCCGCGCTGATGGAGCCGGGGCTCTGCATTGCCTACCGCGACAGCGCCGGCGCGTTTCGCCAGGGCGTCTGCAGCGGGGCGCCGGTCGAGGAAACGGCCGCGCCGGAAATCTTCGCAATCCTCTACCGCGCCGTCTTTCGTCCGGGTGAACCGGTCTCGATGCCGGTCCTCGTGGCGGGCAGCGCCCGCGGCGTGGCCGTCGCGACCTTCGATCCCGCCACACAGATCGGCCAGAGCTGGCGTGAGGCGAGCCGGTTGCTCTCCATCATGGCTTTCGCGCTGGCGGGACTTTGCGTTGCGGTCTATGCCGCGCTGGCGCGCGCGCTGCGACCGACGCGGGCTATTGGCGCCGGGCTGCGGCAATTGGCGGCGAACGATCTTTCCGCGCGCCTGCCCCGTTTCGATCTCGCGGAATTGTCTGTCATCTCCGGCGTCTTCAACACGCTTGCAGAACGGCTGCAGACCACGCTTGCCGAACGCAACGCCTTGACGCGAAAGCTGATCGAAGTGCAGGACGAGGAGCGGCGCCATCTTGCCCGCGAGTTGCACGACGAATTCGGCCAGTCGCTTTCCGCCATCGCGGCGCAGGCCGCCGCCGCAACCCATACCGCGGAGCGCGAATGCCCGCCACTCTACGCGGAATGCCAGGGCATCTCGCGCACGACGGCGCATATGATGGAAACCCTGCGCGGCGCGCTGGTGCGCCTGCGTCCGCCCGATGTCGAAGAACTCGGCCTCACCATCAGCCTCGAAAGCCTGGTGGCGAGCTGGAATGGTTTTGAGAAGGGCCGCACCCGATTTGAGATTGCCGTCATTGGCGAGGCCGACGATTTGCCGCCCGGCGTCAGCGCCAGTCTTTATCGGATCGCGCAGGAGGCGATCACCAATGCGGCAAAGCACGCGCGTGCAAGTCGCGTGCAATTGCGCCTCGAGGCCAGAGACGCTGACATCATCCTGAGCGTCGAGGACGACGGCGAGGCGAACGGCGCCAGCCCTACGCCGAACGCCGGCATGGGACTGCTTGGCATGCAGGAGCGGGTGGTTTCGCTCGGAGGGACGCTGCAATTCGAGCGGCGCGAGGCGGGCGGCGCCCGGCTTGTCGCGCGCATTCCCACGATGCGGGTGGAGCCCTAGAGATGGCTGACACCACAGGCCGCACGCGCGTGATGCTGGCGGACGACCATGCGATCGTGCGCGAGGGCTATCGCTCGCTACTGCAGAAGCAGGATCGCCTTCAGGTCGTCGCCGAAGCCGACAACGGGGCCGACGCCTATCGCGTCTACAAGGATGCCAGGCCCGACCTCGTCATCATGGACCTGTCGATGCCTGGAATTGGCGGAGTCGAAGCGATCAGGCGGATCCGGCAATGGGACAAGTCCGCGCGCATCCTCGTCTTCACGATGCACCAGAGCGCCGCCTATGCGGTCCAGGCGATCAAGGCCGGCGCCCGCGGCTTCGTCACCAAGAGCAACCCGCCCGAGGCGCTGCTGCGCGCGATCGCCGAGGTCATGGCCGGACGCATCGCGCTCAGCCCCGACATCGACCACGAACTCGCCATCAGCCGGCTCGCCGACGAGCCTTCGGCGATCGACGCACTGAGCCCACGGGAATTCGAGATCCTGCGCATGCTGCTGGCGGAGAAATCCGTGGATGAGATCGCAAACACGCTGCATATCAGCGTCAAGACCGCGGCCAACACCCGCTATCAGATCCGCGCCAAGCTCGGCGTCGGCTCCGACATCGAATTGGTACGCCTGGCGCTTCGCCAGCGGATCATCGCGGCGGAGGATATCGGGAGCTAGTAGGGCGTGCACTTATAAAATGGGGACAGTTAGCTCAACCACCGTTGATCTCCGCTTGCCCCCCGAGAAGTGACGCAAATGCAGACAAGCCGGGACGTCCGCGAAGGGCCAATTGCAGAGTTCGTGAGGCGCGATCAGAACAATCAACTTGCAGGCGTACGAGTGTTCGGACACACTCGAAATCACCAGCTGCCTTGATCGCAACGGGTATGAGTGTGGCAAAGCGAGACGTCATTGTAAAGCAGGTTCGGCTTCGCATCAGGATTCTGGCGGCTCAATCTTATGCACTGCTCGTGCTAATGGCGGGCTTGATCTTCTACGGGTTTTTTATCTCGGGGAGAGCGCTCGAGACAACGAATGCGGACCTTCAAGATATTCGCAAAACGGCTGAGCGGGTTAGGATTACGGCTGAGCTGGAAAGGCTTAAATTTCGTTTGCTCGATATAGGTATCCAGTTTGACAAACAGTTCAGCCACGCACAGTCTGAATTGGACAAAGTCGTCCTGAGTATTACAAACCCAGGCTCCGAGAAAAGCTCGGGAGGTTATAACCAGTACGCGACGACGTACTTCTTTCGAACTGACTATGGATATTCGGCTCGACAGTTGGAAAGCGCCGATGCAGCGAATGTTGTTTCATTCAATACGCCCGTCGAATGCTTGAAAGTTGCCCAGCTCGAACTGAAGCGACCTAGAGATCAGTATTTCTGGTTTGCGGGCACTGACTTTATTTATGACTACGGCCAATATGCTCGGAAGCTTTCTGCCGTGGTGCTGAGCACTATGGGCGACGCGGATAACCGGGAAAGGCTAAGAGGCAGCCTAAAAAGCGGCATCGAAAATGCACTGCCGTCTCTGTGTAAGAACCTGAATACTTCCAATGAATATCAACAAGCGCTTAAATCTGTCGCTCAGATAGACCTTTTGCTTGATCAACAGGACGCGGTGAGCGGCATCAACCAAGATGCGAAGGAGGGAAGCGCATCCAAAGTCCAAGATGCCGGCGCGCTTGCCTTATTGCTAGCAAATCGATTTGGCCCCTTAATCATTATTTTCTTTTTCTCGTCGCTGATCATCACGCTCTATAAATATAACTCGCGCTTGGTAGGTTTTTACTATGCTCGTCTTTATGCACTAGAGGCTTCCGGCCTCCCGATTTACGATGGAGACTTTGCGAACGCGGTAAAAGTGTTTTCGCCGGACGGCGTAGATTTCGGTCGTGTACCTCGAACTCCCGTCGACATCGCTGGAGACATAGCTGCAAGGGTCGTCGAGAAGATTGATATTTTGAAGGAAGAGAAAGCCAAAACCGAGAAGAACAACGCAGGTGCTTGAGAACTCGAGGACACGCGGGCGTCCTCAGAGCACCGATGTCGGAAATGGGTCAAAATCCGAAGAACTCACCTTGAGCACAATTGGCCTGCTGCGCTCCTGGAAGCGGACGTCTCATCCGGCGCCTGTGAGCACACGCCCCAGTCTAGTCTGGAAGAAACGTGCCATGCGCAAATCTCCCTCGCGCTTCGGACGGGTCTCTGCAACACTCCCGCCAACAAAATATCAGATGGGGAGAAACGCATGCCGGCTATTCTCGGCTCAGGCGAACACCGTTACCGCGTCGTCGAAAACTGGGCAAAACTGCCTGACGGATGGAGCCTGACCGACGCCGCGTCCGTCGCGGTCGACAGCAAGGACCGCGTCTACGTCTTCAACCGCGGCGACCATCCGATGGTGGTGCTGGACCGGCAGGGTAATTTCATCACCAGCTGGGGCGAAGGTCTGTTCAACCGTGCGCATGGTTTGCATATCGATGCCGACGACAATCTCTATTGCACCGATGACGGCGACCATACCGTGCGCAAGTGCACGACCGACGGCAAGGTACTTCTGACCATCGGCATTCCGAACAAGCCGGCGCCATTCATGAGCGGCGAGCCGTTTCACCGCTGCACCCATACCGCGCTGTCGCCGAAGGGCGAGATCTATGTTTCCGACGGCTACGGTAATGCCTGCGTCCACAAATATTCGCCGGACGGCAAGCTGCTCAAGACCTGGGGCGAGCCCGGCACCGATCCCGGCCAGTTCAATATCGTCCACAATATCGCGATCGATGCCGACGGCTGGGTCTATGTCGCCGACCGCGAGAATCACCGCGTCCAGGTGTTCGACGGCAACGGCAAATACGAGACGCAGTGGAACTTTCTGCACCGGCCCTGCGCGCTGTGCCGCTGCGGTAGCGGCAAGCAGCCGACGTTCATCGTTGGCGAACTCGGGCCCGGCATGGCGGTCAATCGCAAGGTACCCAATCTCGGCCCGCGGCTTTCGATCGTCGATTCAAAAGGCAAACGGATCGCCCGGCTCGGCGGCGAGGAAGGCCCGGGGCTGGAGGCCGGCAAATTCCTCGCCCCGCACGGCATCGCCATGGATTCGAAGGGCGATATCTATGTCGGGGAAGTCGGCGTCACCGACTGGAAGACCAGCTTTCCGGATACGCCGATGCCGCCGGAGGTTCGGGTGAGCCGCTGCCTGCAGAAGCTGGAGAAGATCTAGACTGCGGCGCCGGCCAATTGCCGGCTCGCCAGCCGCGCCGCCGCCTGCGGATCATGGGTTGGCAGATAGACGGTCGGACGGGACTGGACGAAATTCCGGATCGCGTCGAGTGTGGTGCTGGAAACCCGCTCGTCGGCGCAGACACCGTCGAGCTTGCCCGCGAGCATCAATTTCTCGTCATAGGAAGTGTCGCCAGCGAGAAAATAGGCGGTATCGCCATCGTCGGCCACGATCGAGAGATGATCGGCCGTGTGACCGGGCGTGGCGACCGCGACGACGTCTCCCGCTTCCGTCAACCGCCGGCTTTGCGCGAAGGGTCCAAACGACCTGGCTTCAAGCTGTAACGGTGCCGGATCGAACCAGGACGGCCAGCGGTGCGGAAGGTAACCGCGCATCCGGCCCGCAAGGCCGCTGGCGATTTTCAGTTCGCCCGACGCCACCAGGATTTCGCTGTTCGGGAAATGCGCCAGCCCGCCGTCATGATCCATGTGCAGATGGGTGAGAACGACCCGTTTGACATCGCGCGGGCCCACACCAAGTGCACGCAGTTGCGGACCGATCTCCTGCTCCGGCTCGATCCGGAACGCAACTTCCCAACGGACATAAGGATGCAACGACTTGCCGGATTCAAGCAGATGCGCCCCCTGCCCGGTATCGATGACGATGATGCCTTCGCTGCAATCGATGGCCCATACATAGGTCGGGAGCCAATCAGTCCAGGCGGAGTCGGCAAAAATAGCGAGCCGCCGCGACAATCCATGTCCGCGTCCTTCGACCTGCGCGGTCTTGATCCGGACAAAGCCGGCCTGAATCGCGTGAACTTTCATGGCGGCCTCTGCGATGGTTGGGAAAGCGAGGTTAAGCGCCCTGACGATCGGCGGCTAGCGCGCCGGGGCACGAAGAACCCGCGCGATCACGATGGATTGACCGGCGGGCACCTTAACTTTGCCATCCAGAAACCGTGGCGGCCCGATCGAGGCCGGCGCCGCCAAATCGTAAACGCCAGCACTCAAATCTCGCCGATGGCCTCCCGCCTATGTTGCTCGGATTCTTCGGCATAGCGGCGCATGGCGTGCGCTTCGGAGAGAATGCCGATCGGACGGCGTTCGTCGCCGGCTTCGACCACCGCCAGCGATTCGGCTTCGGCCGCGTCGAACGCGGCGATGGCTTCGCGGATGTTCATGGCGGGATGCAGCACCACGTCGCGATGATGCAGAAGGCCGGCAAGGCCCTTGGCCGGCTCGATCTCGGGCGCGTGCGCTTCGGCAGTCAACGCAAGCCCGACATAACGCCCGTCGCCGTCGACCGCGACCACCTGCGTCTTCGACCCGAGCGGAAATCTTTGCCGGAATTCGCCGATCGACATGTCAATACGCACGGTCGTCATGTCCTGCCGCATCAGGCGGCCGACTGTGAGATCCCGGATCCAGCCGACATCGGCGGCGCTGCGGATGGTCTCGCCGCGCAGATGAAATCGCCAGGTGGCAAAGGAGTAGCCGAACAGTTCCCGCGTGATCATGGTCGAGATGATGACCGCAACCAGCACCGCCGTAGTCAGCCAAAGATTCCCGGTCGATTCCAGCGCGATGAACGACATCGTCAAGGGACCACCGATCACCGACGCCGACAGCGCACTCATGCCGATCACCGCGTAGACATTCGGATCGAGGCCGAGGCCCGGCCAGAGCATATCGACACCGTCGGCGAACAGGCGGCCGCCGAGCGCGCCCATGAACAGCGTGGCGAAGAACAACCCGCCGCGGAAGCCGGAGCCGAGCGAAATAATCGAGGCCAGCGCCTTCAGAACGAAGACGCCGGCGATGATCTGCAACGGCAACGAGACGAGGCCAGAAAAATGCAGCGCCCCATGCCCCGACGACATCACCTGCGGCGTCAGCAGCGCGAGCAGACCGACCCCGAGGCCACCGAGTGCCGGCCGCAGCGGCGGCCAGAGGCGGGTCTGCGCAAGCCCCATCTCGCACAAGGCCACGCCGCGCATGATGAGAATGCCAAACAACGCCGCCAGACCCCCGAGCAGCGCGGCAATGGCAAGATCGCGCCCGACCACGTCGCCGACCGGGCCGACGCTGACGCCGAGCGACAGCGCCTCAAATCCATGGGTGACAAAATAACCCGCTACCGCGGCGACGCCGACCGGCGCAAGACTCGCTGGCGTATAGCCTCCGATCACGAGTTCGAAAGCATAGAAGGCGCCGGCGAGCGGGGCGCCGAACGCGCCTGAGATCGCGGCTGCCGCTCCGCAGCCGACCATGATGCGCTGGTCGGCGCGGCGTAGGTGAAATCCACGGCCGAGCGAAGCGGCAAGGCCGCTCGCAAGCTGGGTATATCCCGCTTCAAGGCCGACTGACGCCCCAACGCCGCTGGACCAGGTGGTCTGCAGTGCCACGATGACGCTGCCGCGAAACGACATACGCCCGCCATGCAGGGCATTGGCCTCGATCGGATCGATCTCGCGCGCGGGCCGCCAGCGCAGCGACAGCAGTAGGGCCACCCCCAGCAGCAAGCCGCCGAGGCTTGGCACCAGCACGGCCCGCAGCGTCTCGATACTTGGCTGGCTGGAAAGCCGCTCCGTGATGCTGATGTTGAACAGCAGCGCGTGCAGGGCCGCCACCGCCACACTCATCGCCAGCACCACCAGCCCGCCAATGGTTCCGATCACCGCCGCCAGGACCACCAGGCTCGTTTCATGGGCTCGAACGAACGCCCGTAACCTGCGCGGAGCCTCAAGATAACGTGAAGGAGTGGCCATTCCTGGGGTCCGCCAGCGGCTGAGCAATGCCCGTCCACTCCCGTTTAGCGGTCTTCACGGCCTTGACGCAATCGAGGCGGAACACGATGGCAGCGGCGGATAAGGCCCGGAACGCTCTTCACAATCCCGTCACGCTGCCTGTAGTATGCAGGGCACATGCTGCTTCGCAGCTAAAATGGGGGTCAGGAGCGTTACTTGAACGCACATGTCTCGCAAGGCGGTTGGCCGGTATTGGTGCTGAACGCGGATTTCCGGCCGCTGAGTTACTACCCGCTGTCTCTCTGGTCGTGGCAGGACGCGATCAAGGCGGTGTTTCTCGATCGCGTCAACATTGTCGAGCACTACGACCGCGCGGTGCACAGCCCGAGCTTCGAGATCCAGCTTCCGAGCGTGGTGTCGCTGAAGTCGTTCGTCAAGCCGACCACGCATCCCGCCTTCACCCGGTTCAACGTCTTCCTGCGCGATCGCTTCGTTTGCCAGTACTGCCACGCGCATGACGACCTCACCTTCGATCACATCATCCCGCGCAGCAAGGGCGGCCAGACCACCTGGGAAAACGTCGTCGCCGCCTGTTCGCCCTGCAATCTCCGCAAGGGCAACCTGACGCCGCAGCAGGCGCGGATGTTTCCGCGCCAACACCCGTTCGCGCCGACGGTGCATCAGCTTCACCGCAACGGGCGACTGTTTCCGCCGAACTATCTACACGATAGCTGGCTGGATTATCTTTATTGGGACACGGAACTCGATCCGTAAGGCGCGGCTCGGTCAGCACGATCCACGTCGACCGTTCCCATTCCACTGTTAATGACTTCTTAAACGCAGCCGGCAAGTATGCACGCCAAGGTCGTGCGATGCTAGTGGGGCGCGGAATGATGTTTCTGTTCGCTTATATCGGCTCCCTCAGCTCACCCCCGGCTGGCCGATCCGCCTGATGCATCTGACGGAGGCAGCATTCGTCGCTACGGCTTTCGTCTGCTTCGTGCTGGCCGTTAGCTGGAAAGGCACCCGATCGCAACTCCAGCGCGATACGGTAGCGGCCATCGGTGGTATCGCCACGGGTTTCGGCGTGATCATGCCGCTTGAACTCGCACCGTTTTTCTTCGGCAGTCGCGGTGAAATCATGCTGGCAACGATTGCTCTGATCCTGGCCTATCCGCTCGCGGCGGCTCTGTTCATATTCTTGTTCCTGAAATTGATGAGCGCCAAACCGCCGCCACTGCCGGGGTCAACGCGAATAAACGCTCGACAATCAAGCGCACGACCAGACAGCCTTGGCATTCGGGATGATTGGCGGTGACGGAATGCGCGATGTTCCGCAGCAGTCGTAGGGTGAGCAAAGCGAATCCGCCAGTTCGGAAGTGAAATATTTCGGCTTCGCCGAAGCGCGCCTAGCAGCTCTCGGTCGACCCGCCATGCGCCGGTACGAAGGCAGCCGCCGCAATCACGCACATCTTGACTCACCGCAGTTTCCGTTGGTGAAGTGCCTGACGAGGCGGCATCCCGCCTCGCACCAAACACAAGAGCGGCATCAACGCCCCCAACGGAAACGCCCCATGCTCATTCCCATCGCCGATGTGCCGCGCTGGTATGCCGAACGGAAATCAAAGGACACGATCGCGGTCAGTCACGGCGCCGACGCCATCACCTGGGAACAGCTCGAGCGCAATGCCAACGCCCGCGCGCGCGCCTTCGCCGCCAAGGGCGTCAAGCCTGGTGATTTCGTCGCCATCGGGCTGCCCAACAGCAATGTGTTTTTCGAGACCACCTTTGCGGTGTGGAAGTGCGGCGCGACGCCGACGTCGCTGACCTGGCGGCTACCGCGCGGCGAGGCGGCTGCCGTGCTCGACATCCTCAAGCCATCGCTGGTGGTCGGCGGCCAGCCCGATTGGAACGCCCCCAATTCGCTGCCTGCCGATTTCGTGCCCGAAGGCGTGTCGGACGAACCGGTGACGAACCCGGTGGCGCGCTACTGGAAGGCGATGACCAGCGGCGGCTCGACCGGGCGGCCGAAGGTGATCCTCGATCACCGGCCGGCGGTGGTGGATACGACAGCCCCATCCGGGCTCGGCATTCCGCAGAACGCCTCGCTGCTCAATCCCGGGCCGCTCTATCACAACGCACCGTTCATCGTGTCCCATAGCGCGCTATTCAACGGCGGACGCGTCACCGGCCTCGTCAAATTCGACGCCGAGGAATGCTTGCGCCTGATCGAGGCCAGCCGGGTACAGTGGGTCAATTTCGTGCCCACCATGATGCACCGGATCTGGGCGCTGCCCGACGAGGTGCGCAACCGCTACAACCTGTCGAGCCTGGGAATCGTGTTTCACATGGCAGCACCGATGCCGCCATGGCTGAAGGAAAAATGGATCGAGTGGCTGGGGCCCGAGCGCATCTACGAACTCTATGGCGGCACCGAAGCACAGGGCGCCACGATCATATCGGGCGTTGAATGGCTCGAACACCGCGGCTCGGTCGGCAAGATCGGCGAGACCGCGCGCCTGCGCATCATCGGCGAAGACGGCAACGAGGTCGCCACCGGCGAAACAGGCGAAATTTATTTCCTGCCCAATGACGGCGCCGGCTCGACCTATCATTACCTCGGCGCCGAACCGAAGCGCCGCGCGGACGGCTGGGAATCGCTCGGCGACATCGGAAGGCTGGATGCGGAAGGCTATCTCTATCTCGGCGACCGCCTCGCCGACATGATTTTGCGCGGCGGCGCCAACATCTATCCGGCGGAAGTCGAGGCTGCGGTGACGGAACATCCCGAGGTGCGCTCCTGCGTCGTCGTAGGCGTCCCCGATCCGGAGTTCGGACAGCGCGTGCACGCGATCCTCGAACTCGACGGAGCTTCGGATGCGCAGGCTGTTGCCGACGGCATGGCCGCATTCCTGGCCGACCGGCTCAGCCGCTACAAGCATCCGGAAAGTTTCGAGACGGTGAGCGCAGGCCTGCGCGACGATTCCGGCAAGGTCCGCCGGACCCTGCTGCGCGACGAACGCGCCGGATGGCTGAAGGAGAACCGCGCGTTCCGGATCATGCCGGCCCGGGCGCGGGCAAACGCGGAATGATCCTCATTTGCCGCGGAACATTTGTGATTCTGCCCTCTTATGAGTCGCGTGGCGGCCCATTTTGGGGGACACTTTCAAGACGGCCGTTTGCAGCATAGATTGTCATGAATTCCCCGCGCGCTCCTCGCCTTGAAGCGCGCCGGTTCGCCAGGAGACCATCGATGCCCTCTTTGACAGAGTGGAGAGTGCCGCCCGCAAACCAGCCGCGCGCGGGCGATTACGCTTTCGACCTCGACAAGGCCCTGTCGTCGGTGGTCGGGCTGCATTCGATCATCCCTCCCGACGCCTTCAGCGCGGAGACGCTCGGCACCGAGCGCGCCGGCAATGGCGTCGTGATCGATGACGGGCTGGTGCTGACGATCGGCTATCTCATCACCGAGGCCGAAGCGGTGTGGCTGCATCGCGGCGACGGCCGCGTGGTGGAAGGCCACGCGCTCGGCTTCGATTTCGAATCCGGCTTCGGCCTGGTGCAGGCGCTCGGCGATCTCGATCTCGCGCCGCTGCCGCTCGGCTCTTCCGCTGCCGCGCAGGTCGGCGATCGCGTGGTGGTCGGCGGCGCCGGCGGGCGTACCCGCTCGGTCGCAAGCCAGGTCGCGGCCAAGCAGGAGTTCGCCGGCTATTGGGAATATCTGCTGGATGAAGCGATCTTCACCCATCCCGCGCATCCCAATTGGGGCGGCACCGGGCTGATCTCGGGCCGCGGCGAACTGATCGGCATCGGCTCGCTGCAGCTCGAACGCGAGCGCGAGGGCAAAGGCGAGCACGTCAACATGATCGTGCCGATCGATCTGCTGAAGCCCGTGCTCGACGACATCAGGAAATTCGGCCGCGTCAACAGGCCGGCGCGACCGTGGCTCGGCATGTACACCACTGAAATCGACAACCGCGTCGTGGTGGTCGGCATCGCCAGCAGGGGTCCGGCAGCGCGTGCCGAACTCAAGACCGGCGACGTCATCCTCGCGGTCAACGGCGACAAGATCACCAGCCAGACCGGCTTCTACCGAAAACTCTGGTCGCTCGGCGCCGCCGGGGTCGACGTGCCGCTCACGGTCTACCATGAGGGCGTCACCTTCGACGTGGTACTGAGCTCGACCGATCGCGCCAGGCTGTTGAAGGCGCCAAGGCTTCATTGAATTTAGACTGCATTGAGCAGGCCTCCATTGAAAACAGAGCACGCCCGATGAGCGAGGCCGTGGTGGACGACATCGTGGCCGTACTGCCGCCGCTGCTGCAGTCGCTTGAAGCGCTGGGCTTCATCGCGCGCTACCTGAACCCGCCGGATTTCGACCGTGTGATGGCAGCGGCAGGCAAGCCGGACGCGGCCTTGCGCGCCATTCGGCCACGGCTCGCGCAATGGCCCGCGGATTTCGCTCACATCAGGACGCCGCTCGAAACGGCAAGCGATGCGGCGCTCGCTGCGTTCGAAGCCTTGCGCATCGTGCAAAAAGGTCATGGCGATTTCGTCAGCCTGTTTCGTGCGCTGCGACACGCCCCGCGCGCGCAGGAAGCACTCTATACGCTGTCGGCAAGATTGCCGCCGGTGAACCAGTTCTTTGTCGACCCCGCGCTGCACGGAGACGCCGATCTCGCGGCGCGGCTGGCGTCGCCGGCCAACGAAAACACCGGCGTCTTCCACAATCAGAACGAGCCCGGCAGCCGCGGCGGCTTCTCGCTCTATGTGCCGGAATACTACGCGCCCGACCGCGCATGGCCGCTGGTGATGGCGCTGCACGGCGGCAGCGGCAATGGCCGCGGCTTCCTCTGGAGCTGGCTGCGCGACGCCCGCAGCCGCGGCGCGATCCTGGTCGCACCAACCGCTACCGGCAACACCTGGGCGCTGATGGGCGACGATACCGATACGCCGAACCTGATGCGCATCCTGGAATCCGTGCAGGCGCGCTGGAATGTCGATCCGGGCAGGATGCTGCTGACCGGAATGAGCGACGGCGGCACGTTCTGCTACGTGACGGGCTTCGATGCCGCCTCGCCTTTCACCCATCTCGCGCCGGTGTCGGCGACCTTTCATCCGCTGATGGCGGAAATGGCCGATGCCGACAGGTTGCGCGGCCTGCCCGTTCATATCGTGCACGGCCGGCTCGACTGGATGTTTCCGGTGCAGGTGGCGCGGCAGACCGGCCAGGCGCTGGCGGCCGCTGGCGCCAAGGTCACCTATCGCGAACTCGACGATCTCAGCCATACCTATCCGCGCGAGATGAACGCGGAGATCCTGAAATGGCTGTCCGGCGACAGCCTGACTAGCGCGTGATCTCCGCACAAAACGCGTTCCGGGTTTGTCGCGAGGGAAACCCGGTGGCCACTTTTCCGGATCATGCTCTACGACAACTTCCCTCCACCGCAGCGCCCCATTAACGCCCGCAAAGGCGCGTTCGGTGGCGACGGAACCATACCGCGACATCTGCGTTATGGTCCGTGACGGAGGGATATTCCATGCAGACGTTTGTCGGAATGATTTTGGGTGCGCTGCTGCTGGTTGGCGGCGTCTATGTCTACGATTCCATGCAGACGTCGAGCGTCGCGAACGGCCAGGTCGCCCAGGCCAATCGCACCATCGTCAACTGGGACGTGGCGGCCGCCGACTGGGCCAAGCTGAAGACGCGCGCCCATGAGGACTGGGTCAGGATTTCGTCCAAGTAATTTGCGAGCGATAATCCAGAGGGCGTCCTCGCGCGGGCGCCCTCTTCTTTGCGTATCATTCATTAAAGTCGGAAGCCACGCGGATCGATCGAGCGATTCGCGGCGACGTAGTCAATCTCGCCGCGTGCAATGCCGATATCCCCAAGCTCCCGATCAGACAGGCCGTTCAGATCGGATTGTAATTTCTTGAATTTGCGCCGTTCCTGAAACGCATCCCAATAGCACCTGATCGAACTGGAGAAGCCTCGTGTGGAAGCTGGCGCCTGTCCCATTCCAACTGCACTGCGGGCCGTGTTCATGGCGATATCTTCCGAGATGTTTTCTCCACCCCGGCAAGGATGCCCGGACGTGGGCCGGCGCGCTTGACATCCGGCTTACATTTTCCTCACCGGCGGCTTATCTTTGCCTTCGCAGTGCTAGAGCCCCCAGTGATCCAAGACCGCCCAAGGGAATGGCAACTTGCGTTATGTGTTCGAGGATTATTCGTTCGACACAGGCCGACGCGAGCTGCACCGCGGCGCGCAAGCCGTTACCGTTGCGCCACAGGTTTTCGACCTGCTCGATTATCTGATCCGCAACAGGGAGCGCGTCGTCAGCAAGGACGACCTCATCAATGCCGTTTGGGATGGGCGTGTCGTGTCTGATGCGGCCCTCACAACCCGCCTGAATGTCGCCCGAGGGGTGATCGGCGATTCCGGCCAGGAACAGCGTCTCATCAAGACGTTGCCGCGTAAGGGCTTCCGGTTCATCGGACTGGTACAGGAACTTGACAGGCCGGAATCCACGACAGCCCCTGGCGCCCGCGCCGAGCCGCAGCAACCGGCCCTCCCCCTCCCCGACAGGCCCTCGATTGCGGTATTGCCGTTCCAGAACATGAGCGGCGATCCCGAGCAGGACTATTTCGCTGATGGCATCGTCGACGACATCATCACGGCCCTCTCCCGGTTCAAGTTTCTGTTCGTCATCGCCCGCAATTCGAGTTTTACCTACAAGGGCCGGGCGGTCGACATCAAACAAGTCGGACGCGAACTCGGTGTCCGCTACGTCCTGGAAGGCAGTGTCCGCAAGGTCGGCGGAAGGATTCGCATTGCCGGCCAGTTGATCGACGCGAGCACTGGTGCGCATGTTTGGGCAGATCGGTTTGAAGGAGATCTCGGCGACGTCTTTGCGCTCCAGGACGAGATAACCGAAAATGTCGTCTCCGCCATTCGGCCGAAACTGCTGGAAGCCGAAATCGAACATGCGGTGCGCCGGCCAAACAATCTCAGTGCATACGACCTCTATTTGCGGGCAACGCCGCATTATTATTCGATGACCCCCGAGGGAACGGCGGAAGCCCTTCGGCTGTTCGCGCGGGCTTTGGAGATTGACCCGCGGTACAGCGCCGCGGCGTCACTGGCGGTCTTCTGTCATATCCTGAATCTCATCCACGGATGGTCCGCTGATCCGCAAGCCGAGGTCGGCGAGGTGATGCGGCTTTCCCAATTGGTGCTCAACATCGACGAAAACGACCCGGAGACGATGTCGTCCGTGGGGTGGGCTAAGGCTTACATCACCGGCGATTTTGGCGCTGCGATGGAGATGGTCGACCAGGCGGTCTCGCTCAATCCCAGTTCATCCATCGCGTGGAGCTATCGCGGCATCACTTGCGTTTTTGTCGGACGCACGGAAGACGCAATACAAAGTCTTGAACGGGCGATGCGCCTGAACCCACTGGATCCAATGCTTTACAGCCTGCAGGCATTCATGGCGTTTGCATTCATCAATCTCCGCCGTTTTGATGATGCAGTAGCTGCGGCCGAGAAATCGCTCCACAAGAAGCAGAATTTCATGCTGGCCCATCGCTGCCACGTGGCAGCGCTCGCGCATCTGGGCCGGGATACGGAAGCGAAGCAGGCAGCCGTTCGGCTGCTTGAACAGGAACCGGATTTTCGGATGTCCGTTTGGGCCGACCGCACGCGTCAGTGGCCTGCCAAGCTGCTCGCCGAAGGCCTCCGCAAGGTAGGACTCCCGGAGTGACGCGGCGTCTTTCGCCGAACTAGTTGGTCTTCTTCGCCTTGCGCGCGTCGGCGATCACCATCTCGAATTCCGCCATGGTCAGGATTCCCGGCACGCGGAACTTGCCGACGATGAAGGACGGCGTTCCCTTGAATCCGAAGGCCACGGCCTGTTCGTGGTTGCGGGCGAGGATGGCGTCGATCGCCTTGGCGTTGGTGGTGGCGTCGCGGTTGAGCCGGTCCATGTCGATGCCGGCGCCCGCCAGCAATTCGCGGATGCGCGGTTCGGTCAGTTTGGAGCTGACGCCGATCATCGCCTCATGCGCGGCCATGTACTTGTCCTGATACTTCGCTGCCAGCGCCATCCGCGCCCCGAACTTCGAGACCTCGCCGAGGATCGGCCAGTCCTTCAAGACCAGGCGGACCTTGCCGTCGTCCTGCACCACCTGCTGGATCTCGGGCGCGATCTTGCGGCAATACGGGCAATTGTAGTCGAACCATTCGACGATGTTGATGTCGCCATCGGGATTGCCGGTGGAGGGCACATCGGGGTCGCGCAGCACCAGCGCCTCGGTCAGCACGTCATCGCTGCCTTGCGCGAACGCCGATCGCTGTGCCGCGCCAGCGCCGAGCAGCGCCGCACTGCCGCCAAGCAGGCCGAGCGCCTTGCGCCGTGTGCATCCCGGGTTGTTCCCGGCCGGATTGTTCGATCGCTTCATCTGGGTCTCGCGAAGGGCTGCATTTCCTGTCTACGGCTGAGGCAGGGATATGTTACGCGCCAGCATATAGAGCGCCACCGCAATAATGACCACGGCGAACACGATATTGAGCGCACCGCGACGCTCGGCGAGGTGGCGCGCGGAACGCGTGCCAGCCAATCCGCCGGCGATGCCGCCCGCCACGAACAGCCCCGCCAATGCCCACGACACCAGCCCGGACCAGGCATAGCTGGCGGCCGTGGTCATGCCGAACGCGGTGACCGCGACCAGCGAGGAGGAGACCGCGTTCATGATCGGCATGCCGGTCGCCAGCATCAGGGCCGGCACGATCAGGAAGCCGCCGCCGATGCCGAAGAATCCCGACAACGTCCCGGTCGCGAGGCCGAGGCCGGCGATGGCCGGGATATTCGACATCGAGACCTTGACGTCAGGCAGGCCGATCCGCGAACGCGTCTTCAGCATCAGGAGCGCGATCACGATCATGACCAGCGCAAACAGCGCCAGCAGTTTTTGGCCGTCGACCATCTTGCCGAGGATCGAGCCGCCGAAGGCGCCGGCCATGCCGGCGGCGGCGAAGATCAGCGCACAGGACCAGATCACGGTGCCACCGCGCGCATGGTTGGACAGGTTGATCGCGGCGTTGGCAGCCACCGCGATCGCGCTGGTGCCGATCGCGACATGGGGCTCCGCCACGCCGACCACATAGACCATCAGCGGCACCGCCAGGATCGAGCCGCCGCCGCCGACCAGGCCGAGCGAGAACCCGACCAGCATCCCCGACGCCAGTCCCAGCACGCCTTGCGCGGTGGAGATGATCAAGTTGAAAGACTCAGTTGCACGGCGGAACCATAGAAGGAATTTCTCCGGATCGCCATGGCTGCAGCACAAAGCTGCACTGCAACACGGGATCAGGCCGTCACCTCCGGCGCCGTCCCGCGGCCGGCCAGCGCCATCAGCGTGCCGCTCATGGTCGCGATCAGGGTCTCGACCCCGTCATGCGCTGCAAAGGCGCGGGCTTCGCACACCGTCAGCGTCCGGCCCGGCTTGACGACGGTGGCGCGGAAGGCGAAGCGCTCGCCGCGTGCGGGCGCCAGCAGGTTGGTCTTGAATTCCACGGTGAGAATCCCGGTTGCGGCCGGCATCAGCGTGAACGCGGCGATACCGCAGGCAGTGTCGAGACCTGCGGTGATGATCCCGGCATGGATGAAGCCGTGCTGCTGGGTGAGGTCGGCCGAATAATCCATCGCCAGATCGACCTCGCCCGGCTCCAGCCGCGCGATCGAAATGCCGAGCGTCTTCATCGCGCGCTGCTGCCCGAACGTGGCGGTTGCGATCGCGCGATAATCCGGATTCTTCGGCTGGAAGCGCGACATGCGGTTCACGCCATCGCCGGTTCGAGATGCTTTTCAGCCACGTCACGGATCGCGGGCGCGAACGGCGTCGACTTTCGCGCCTGCCGGTCCATATGGACGCCGACGAATTCGCAAATCGCGGCGATCTCGCCGCTTTCGGCGTTGCGCATTTCGTGCAGGAAGCGGATCGACTTGTCGCGGATTTCCAGCAGCCGGCTCCTGACCTCGACGATGTCGCCGGCCAGCAGCTCGCGCTTATAGGTGATGGTCTGCTGCACAGCGGCCATGCCGCGGCCGGACTCCCGCAGATAGGACGGGGTCAGCCCCAGCCTTGCGAACAGATTCCAGTTCGCCTCGTCGAACTTACCGACATACCACATGATGTTCATGTGCCCGACATGATCGCATTGCCAGGGATAGACCGTGCCGCGATAGGTCGCGTCCGTCTCCATCGTTCGCTCCCGCTTTTTTATCCTGATACGGTAGCGTATCACGGGGTCAGCGGGTTAGCAATACGGTACCGTATCAACACTCGGTGAGGCCGGACCATGAGCGATCCCAGGAGCGACGCCAAAGCAGACGCGCGGACCGGCGAGGTGCGCAGCGAGAGCTGGATCGAGGCTGGCCTGAAGGAAATCGCGCGGACCGGCGTCGAGGGGGTGCGGGTGGAGGTTTTGGCCAAAAACCTCGGCGTCACCAAGGGCGGCTTCTACCGCCGCTTCCGCGACCGCGCGGCCCTGCTCGAGGCCATGCTGCAGCACTGGAGCGCGGGCCGCATCGCCGCGATCGAAAAACACACCAGCCTCGACGGCGCCACCGCGCGCGAGCGGCTGAAGGACCTGGTTCCGCAGTATTCCGAGCGCGTGAACACCGAAGGCATGGCGGTCGAATTGGCGATCCGGCAGTGGGCCCGGTCCGACGAGCTTGCCGCCGGCGCGGCAGCCCACGTCGATGCGGTGCGGTTGAAGAATGTCGGGAATCTCTTTCGCGCGACCGGCCTGCCGGCGGAGGAAGCCGACGCGCAAGCGTTCCTGTTCTACTGCTTCGTATTCGGCCAGGGCCTTCTGTTTCTCGAACGCGGCCCGCGCAAGCGCGCGCAACTGGTGGCGAAGTCGGCCGAAACACTGCTCCGCGAATTGTAGGCGCGGCCGAAGCATCCGGCCGCGCCCGCGTCGTTTGCCAATCAGGCCGCGCCCTTCAGCTTCTTGGTGCATTCGCTGTAGTAGCCGCCGCCCTTCTGTATCCACTTCAGCCCGCCATTGGCGTTGCTGGCCTTGTTGGCATTGTACTGGTCCACGCAGGTGTGCATGCGCGCCTTGCCGGCCGTCTCCTTGGAATATTTGGAATCGACGGCGTTCGGATAGACCGCGGGGCCCGACAGAGCAGCCGGCGCCGCAGCCTCCTTTGCAGCTTCCTTCTTGGATTCTTTCTTGGCGGCTTCCTTCGGCGCGGCGGCAGGAGCCGCAGCGGCGGGAGCGGCGGCCGCTGGCGCGGCCGTTGCGTCGGCACCGCATTGCGCTTTCCGGAAGTCGTTCCACTTCTGGCCGCCGAGCGTGCCGGCGGTTTTCGCAGCCTGGTATTTGGCGCTGCATTCCTGCGCGGTCAGAGCATTCGCCTGCGACGTCATGGCCAGCGCAGCCAACCCCGACATCGCAATCGCGCCCAATATTTTTGCTTGAATAGTCATCCCTGGTCTCCTTGGGGCAGTCGTCTGCACTTCCCATTCTATCGCAACTACAGCTTGCGACAACGCGCGGGGCGTTCGTCCGACCAAAATATTGTGGCGGCCCGTTCAATTTCATTCACCTGTGGTTCAGCATCGCAGCGCGACGGTTGCGCCCGTGTTTTCAATCCGAGGTGCCCCATGACCAAGATCTCCTCCCTCGCCACCGCGACCGCCGTGGCTTCCCTTCTGCTGATGGGCGCCGCGTCCGCACAGACCGCGGCTCCGGCCAAGACCGAGGCGACCAAGACCGAAACCAAGGCGCCGGCGGAAAAGAAGGCCGAGAAACCGCGCACTGCCACCTCGCTCGAATGTTCGAAGGAAGCCGATGCCAAGGGACTTCACGGCAAGGAGCGCAAGAAATTCCGCTCCGAGTGCAAGAAGGCCGCCGCCGCAAAGGCAAATTAACCGCCCCGCCTCCTGCTCGAGCGCCGTGTCGGGGCCTGGCGAATTTTTGATGACGCCGGTGGACCATCGCCGGCGCCACGCTGCATTGCTGCAATCGCGTGGCGCATTTGTACCTCGATGGCGGATTTGCCATAAGGCGGCGTGAGCCAGATCCCCACATCGATATCCTCCGCCATTGCCGACCGCGCCAAAATTCTCGGCACGCTCGAGACGATCGTCATCGGCGCCGCCGGCGGCCTGCTGTTTCTGTGGCTCAACCTGCCGGGCGGCCTGATTTCCGGCGCGATGGTCGCCGTCGGCGTCGCCGCACTGGCGGGGCGGCCGGTCACCATGCCGCCGATCCTGACCCAGACCGTGCTGGTCCTGCTCGGCATCACGCTGGGCTCGCTGGTGTCGCGGCAGCTGATCCAGCACATGAGCGCCTATCCCTTGACCATCGGTCTCCTGGCGCTGGCGACCTTCTGCTCGACCTTCGGCTCGAGTTTTTATCTGCAGCGCTTCCACGGCTGGGACCAGACCTCGGCGCTGCTGGCCGGCAGCCCCGGTGCACTGTCGCAGATCACCATGCTCGCGGCCGAGAAGGGCGCCGATGTCGCCGCGATCGCCGTGGTGCAGACCATGCGCGTGATCATCCTGACCGCGGCCCTGCCGCTGCTGCTGGCGCTGACCGGCATTGCGCCGACGGCGCCGATGGAGGTGGCCAGCCTGATCGCCTCCCCGCTCGAACTCGCCGTGCTGGTGGCCGCGGCCATAGCCGTCGCGCTGCTGCTTCGACTGGCCAAATTTCCGGCGAGCTGGATGTTCGGCGCTATGATCGCCTCCAGCCTGCTGCACGGCACCGGGCTGATCGAGGGCGGCCTGCCGCCCTGGATGCGCGGCGTGGCGCTGGTCGGCATCGGCGCCGTGATCGGTACGCGCTTTGCGCGGATCAGCAAGAAGACGCTCGTCAGCCACATCAATGCCGGGCTGGGCTCGTTCGCGGTGGCCATCGCCATTTCAGCCATTTTCGTCACGGTGATCGTGCTGGCCACCAACGTGCGCTTCGCCGACGTCGTGGTGGCGTTCGCGCCGGGCGCGATGGACGCCATGCTGGCGCTGGCGCTCACGCTGCATATCGATCCGATTTTCGTCGGCGCCCATCATCTGTCGCGCTTCGTGTTCGTGTCGATTACGACGCCGGGGATCGTGCATCTGTTCGGGCGGCCACAGGAGGATGTGGACGATTAGAAGCCTCGGTCATGGCGAATTCGTAGGGTGGGCAAAGCGAAGCGTGCCCACCATCTCGGAAGCGCCATCGGTGATAGATGGTGGGCACGTCGCTAACGCGCCTTTACCCACCCTACGAAGCTACGCCCGCTTCGCCGACACGATGCCCCACACGGCCATCACCGCCATCAACAGCGAGATCAGCACGTTGTAGCCGGCGAGCGAGAGGCCGAGGAAGCGCCACTGCACCTCGTCGCAGCGGATCACTTTGACGGTGTCGAGGCGCTGCAGCAGCGTGCCGGCGCTGCCGAGATCGACCACAGGCCCGGAGCAATCGGTCGGGCCCTGCCAGAATTTCCACTCGACGCCGGCGTGATAGCCGCCGAGCCAGGCATTGGCGAGCGCTGCAAGCAGAAGCACCGCAAACCCGGCCAGCAGCACCTGCCGCGGCGCCCCGCGCGAGGCAGCGAATGCCACCGCCAGGGCGAGCGGCAAGGCCAGATAATAGGCGTAGCGCTGTTCGAGGCAGAGCGGACAGGGCCGGATATCCAGCACGAGCTGGAAGAACCAGGCGCCCGCCAGCGTTGCAGCCGCCACGGCCGCGATCGCCAGCGCCGCAACGGCCGCCGGATCGGCGGCAAGGCGCGCGGGCGGGGAATGGGCGGCGGTCGATGTCACGGGCATTCTCCGGAGCATTGGTCCATGCTCAAACAGGCCATAGCGTCCTATCCCGCCGGCACGGCACTGTCGAGACAAGCCACAATCACATCCGCGCGGGTTGACCCGGAAGCGCCGCCCGCTATATTCCGCCCGCTTCGCCGCACCGGCCCTTTCGGCCCGCGACCGAAGGCCCCTGTGGCGGAACTGGTAGACGCGCTCGACTCAAAATCGAGTTCCGCAAGGAGTGCTGGTTCGATTCCGGCCAGGGGCACCAACTAGGCTATTCACCCTCGTTCGCGATCGTTCGCAACTGTTCGCGCAGTGCTCGGAAACCGTTGGAAAAATAGGCCTTTTCGCGTACATCAGTGTCCGTCACTGTTTGTTCTCATCCGATCCCAGCCGTCCGAATTGTTGGTATTTTTGTTGGTATCGTGTTGGTATTCGGAGAACAAACGTTCACGGTGAATTCTGATAATCCGAACGAGGGGAATTGAGCAGATGGCCCGTGAGCAGATGGCCCGCAGGAGCGATGGCGCGAGCACAAATCGCAAGCAGATCAGGACCGACGTCGACTGCCGCACCGCTCGACCCAAATTCAACAATGGCGCGTGGAGCGCCGCCAAAATTTCCGACGTGACCGGCGGCGGACTCTATCTCTTCGTCACGCCGGACGAGAGCAGGCCCGGCAACGCTGCCTCCAAACTTTGGCGGTTGGGCTACCGTTTTCACGCCCGCCAGAAGACCTACTCCATCGGCCCTTACGGCAACGGCAAGGATGGCACGTTCTCGCTCGCTGACGCGCGGCGTGAACGCGACAAGGCCAAAGACCTGCTTAAAGACGGCAAAGACCCGAGCACCGAGAAGCAGCTCGTGAAGCACAGGCAGGCGGCCACGCGGCCTTTCGAGCAATGGGCAGACGAGTGGCTCGCGAAGAAGAAGATGGAGAAAGTTAAACGCGGCAGGATCGTCGCGGTGCGCGACCCCAAGACCATCGAGGTGCTTGAGCTGCGGGTCGGCTACGTCAAGAATCGCTTCGGCAAGCTGCTCAGGCAAGATATCAAGCGTCCGGACGTGCTTGTGTTCATGCGTTCATACGAAGCCAAGGGAAAACTCGAAACCCGCGACCGCGTGCGCAGCATCGGTGAGCAAATCTGCAACTATGCCGATGTCGAAGGCGACGGCTACAATCCATTCCGCAATCTAACTGGGCAGATGATTGCCAACATTTCGACGCCACGTCCCGGCGTCACCGAACCACGTGACGTGACGCGCATCTTCAAGCTCATCAGCGCACCGTGGACGAGAGCGAGGTTTGGTGACGTTGTTGGTCTTGCCTTGCGTTTCGATGCGCTGACCATTCCCCGCCCCGGCATGGTCAATGAAATGGAGTGGAGCGAGGTCGACTGGGATGCCGAACGCTGGACTGTTTCAGCCGCCAAGATGAAGACCGGCTGGGACCATGTCGTGCCTTTGTCACGGCAGGCACTCGCAATCCTGCGGAGCGTTCAAAAGCTAACCGGCCATCGCAGATACGCGTTTTCTTGTTCGAAGGACGCACCGCTATCGAACAACACGCTCAACAAGCGCTTGCGGCTGCTTAGCATTGACACCAAGACTGATCATTGTGCCCATGGATTCCGGACCACCTTCTCGACCCTGTCTCACCACGAAGAGATCAAGGACGCCAAGGCATGGGATGGCGACGTCGTCGAGCTACAGCTCGCGCATCTCGATAACTCTACTGTGGAAGGTCTTTACAAGAAGCACGGACCGCTTGCGCTGATCGGCTCGCGCACAAAGTTGATGCAGCATTGGGCTGATCGGATAGACCACTGGCTCGATTCTAAGAAGGTGATGCCGATCAAGGGAGGCGCGTAGCGCCGAGTTACCTATCATCAGGCTGGTTAATGTTGCCTGATTCAACCTATGGCAAGCTCATGTGATAGTCGTCGACGCTTGTGCATCTCGTGCCGGAAGCGGATCGATTTCGCAGCGCCTTTGCAACGCGTTGCGCTTCTCCGCCTGAAATAAACCCCGCGCGTACATACGCCGTGACTAAGAGATCGTCTGCGCGCCTGACCGCTGCCCTCCGAAGGCAAGTGTCAAGCCGGCTGGTGCGAAAAGCGAGGAAGAAAGTCTATTGAAGTGAGGGCTACGCGTTGGGGTTAACTCATACACGAAATTCGCGTAAGCACTGCGTAAGCGGTAAGCACCCGTAGCTCAGCTGGATAGAGCGTCGCCTGTCAATCGGCGTTGGATTGGGACCCCTTATCGGCATCCAAAAGGGGCTCTGACTCACTTTTGATGCAGTTTTGGGAATGCCTGGCGCATTGATTGCGGGGAGAATCAGCGCCATGCAGCAGGCACTCCAGCGCTCCAGTCTGGTGCCGAGTGGGTTTGTTGTAGAGAGTGCGTACTTCGAAGGTAATAAGGCCGTTATTGCGGTCCGGGCGTCGGGAAGCGTTGGTCTGTGCCCATCTTGCGGAACGGTTTCCCGACGCGTCCATAGCCGGTACCGGCGCCGTGTGACCGATCTTCCCCTTTCGGGACGGATCGTACAGCTTCTGGTGATTGCTCGTCGCTTCCGTTGCGACGCTGTCCTATGCGGGCGCCAAATCTTCACCGAGCGCTTCGCCGAAGGGGTACTGGCGCCATCGGCGCGACGCACGGCAAGGCTGGATTCTATCGTCCATCACCTCGGTCTGGCGCTTGGCGGTCGACCGGCAGCAGGCTTCGCAAAGCGGCTGATGCTGCCGGTGAGCAAAGACACGCTCCTTCGCGTAGTTCGGCGCCGTAGCCGCCCGCCGGCTGATCCGCTCACGGTTATCGGCATTGATGATTGGGCTTGGCGGCGCAATCATCGATACGCCAGCATCATCTGCAACCTAGAACGGCGCCGGATCGTCACGCTGCTGCCGGATCGTGAACCCGCGACTGCCCAGGCCTGGCTCGCCGCTCATCCCACGATCGCGATCGTCGCCCGCGACCGTGGTGGAGGATATGGCGAAGCGACAGCAAAAGCGTTGCCGCACGCGGTACAGGTCGCAGATCGTTGGCATCTGATGGAGAACGCCAGTCGGGCTTTCCTCGATGCCGTTCGCAAATCGATGCGTCAGATACGTACAGTGATCGGTGCGACCACGATTGATCCCAAGCTGCTAACAGCCGCAGAGCGGATCCAGTATGAGGGTTATCTGCGCCGCGAGGAGACCAATGCGGCTATCCTGGCTCTGTCGAAGAACGGCATACCCATCAAGCAGATCGTGCGTCAGACTGGCCACAGTAGGAAGCTGGTACGACAGGTGATGCGCGGCGAACGTAACGATATCTTCCGGACCCGGCAAAGTTCGCTGGACTTGCATTTGCCATGGCTCGACGATCAGTGGGCGTCCGGCTGCCGAAACGGGGCTGAACTTTGGCGCCGCTTAACGGCGCGTGGCTTCCGAGGCTCGCTCCGCGTCATCAGCGAGTGGGCGACCCGCAGGCGAAGGGCTGAAAAGCCCGATGCACAAAACCTTCAGCGGATTGCGTCGGCCAGAACGATCGCGCGCCTCATGACGATCGGGCGGGATCTGCTCACGAAAGCGGAGACCGTCACGGTCGCGGCGATCGAAGCTGGCGTACCGACCCTGGTCGAGGCCCGCGAGATCATCGCCGAATTCCACACGATGATCCGGCGCAAGGCCGAAGCAGGGCTCACGCCATGGATCGACCGCGCCCGCGCCAGTCTCGTTGCCTCTTTCGCCAGCGGCGTTGCGAAGGATGAAGCGGCGGTCCGTGCGGCAATCACTTCGCCTTGGTCCAACGGACAGACTGAAGGTCAGATCACGCGCCTCAAGCTCGTGAGACGGCAGATGTACGGTCGCGGGAAAATCGATCTGCTTCAAGCCAGACTAATCGGCGCAGAGTAATCGGAGCTGCACCAAAATTGCGTCAGAGCCCCGATTGGATGCCGATCACCCCGAAAACGGGGTCCTTATTCCATGCCGAAACACACGCCGACGATCCCGAATCCCGTCCCGCGTACGATTTGACCGGCCAACCAGCCTGCAACGAGCCCTACGAACAATATGACCAAGAGGCTTTCGCTCGACATATTCATCTTGCTACCTCAATCGTTGGTCCGAATAGCGTCCATGAGCGTAATCAGGTGTCGCGGTAATCGGTCATGCTCGCCTGCCAGTCTGATCCGCAGCCGAGCACCTATTTCCTCGCAGATCGCGGCGCTACACGCGCGGTCGATCTGAATTGCATTGCGAGCTTCTGGACTGATCATCAAGGTCTCCGCGTTCGTCACTTCTGCAAGCTGCTTGCCTAGCGGCGCGCCGTGACCAGGCGAACTTCGCGAACCATCGCCTCGCCGCTACGCAGACACTGCGCATCGAAGCGGGGCCACACCTGCTGCGAACAATTTCGCGCGACAGTCGGAAGTTCAAGCCGGTCCGACTTCGCCAGCACGGAGGTCTCGCCCGCGGCCACCTGAGGCGCAAAGCCCGGCAAGGCAATAACCGCCGCTCCCAGAAGCCCGAATATGGCCGGGGACGTGAGACAATTGTTCATGTGAGGCTGCTGACTGTGGCTGATAGCCGATCCCGCTTGGCTCGGGGATCATGGGAGCAACGGCGCGATCCATGGGGAGTTCCCCTGACCGCAACCTATATTTGAATAACCCCAGCCGCTGGCGCGGCTCAGCTCGTGTTCTCGTCTAAGGGCACGTCAAACTGGATCATGACGCCTTTAGGCGTGTTAGACGTCACTGCAATGCGTCCCTCAAGTTGGGCGATCAGGCTTTTAATCACTTTGAAGCCGAGACTCGCCCGTGGCTGGTCGATATCGAAATCCGTCGGCAAACCGATTCCCTGATCTGATACCTCCACACGCAAGTCGCTGCCGTGCCGCTCGCCCGAAACACGGATTTCGCCGGATCCGTCAGGGTAGGCATGCTTCGCGGAATTTGTCACAATTTCATTGATTAGAAGGCCCAGCGGAATCGCCTTGTCGGCGGAAATCATCAGAGGATCGAAAGCGCAGCTTATCTTGTGCGCTACGGTTTCCTGCAGCTTCCGGCAAAGTTCACCCGCAAAGTCGGCGATGTCAACGAAGCCGATCTTGTTGCTGCGCCATAAGTGGTCGTGGACCTGGGCAATCGTGGTGATGCGCGAAGCTGCGTCCTTGAGTGCGGTCTGGACTTCTTCCGACGGCGCGTTGCGGCCCTGCACGCGGAGCAGGCCTACCACCGACGCCAAGCTGTTCTTGACGCGGTGGCTCATCTCGCGCGTCAGCATGGCCTGGTGGTCGAGTGCTTCCTTGAGGTCCGCGTCGGCATGTTGCCGCTCGATGGCAACACCAAGCAAACCAGCGAAGCCGGCAAGGAAGTCTGCATCCGCAGCATCGAACTGGCCGGGGTCGGGACTGTCGACCTCGAGGACGCCGAAGGGCAGATGGCCTTCACCGCCCCGCGCGATCAGGACGTTGATCGCGCGCCTGATCCCGTGATCCGACAGCAGCTTGGGCGTTCGAAAGCGCGTTTCCTCTTGGAGGTGGTTGGAAATGACCATTTGTCCGGTCTGGAAAGCGTAGCCGGCTGGGGATTCCACGTCGATCCCAAGTGAGACCTGGCCGATCGTGCCTGGCGCCCAGCCGACCCCCGCCCGCACCAGCAGACGCTTGTCGTCCGGCATATACTCAAGCACCTTGGCCAAGGGGGTTTGGAGGCCTTGGGCGCACAGCTCGGTGGCACGCTGCAGGATTTGTTCGATGTCCCGGGTCTGCAGTGCAGAACGGCCGAACTCGCCCAGCAAGGATTGTTGCCGCAGGCGGTATGGAAGCTCTTGCCTGGTGACATCGGTCACTGCGGTAGGGGCCGATACCGACTCCGTCCCCTGTGTGGTGGGCATGGAAGGGTCCAGTCAAATTGAGTGCGCGGCGCGGGACGCCGGAAACGTAGCACGGCGACGTACGGAGGGCAGAGATTTCGAGCCCGGGAAGGCGGCGACTCTAGCCTGTTAAACGGACCGGAATTTCCAGAATCGCCGTTGCTGAGGGAAGGTGCCGGCAGCAAACGCCGTCCTGAGCCCTGCGATTCGAGAGACGAGGCCGGGCCACAGATTTAAGTTGTGGGAAAGGAACGATTTCTAACGATGGTTGTTGTCTAACTGATCTCCAAGAGCAGAGGGGTCGAAACAACAGTCAGCAGCCCCCAAATGGTCCGATCTTTCGCAGCCCTACTGATCTTCTCCCTCCTTGGAGCCTCGGTAATAGCCCTCCCAGGCTTTGCTCCCCAAGTCGAAGCGCGAGAGCATGCTGCGCTTGCCAAGGCAGACCGGTTGGATCTTCGAACCGCTTCCGTGAAGTGTTCCGATGCGATTTGGCCCGATCTCTCCACAGCCTGTCTGCAAAGCGCGGGTGCGAAAGTCGTGGAAGCCCGCCTTGTGACCGCGCGCCGCTAGGCGCCTCTTCCGGATCAGCCTCCGCGCCGTGTTTTCGCCGACCCGAGAGCGCACTCTCGGCACGATCTGGCCGTGGGCCTACCGACTTATCGCTTCCTCAAGCAAGAAATTTACGCCCGATGTCAGCCGACTCGACCAAAATTCCGTACGTCCTTGTTGTCGAGGATGAGATGATGTTGCGCATGCGCGCCGTCGACATCGTGGAGGACGCGGGGTTCCGCTCGGTCGAAGCGGTCAACGCGGACGAGGCCCTTTCCATTCTCGAATCCCGATCGGACATATCCCTGTTGTTCACCGACATTCAGATGCCCGGGAGTATGGACGGTCTGAAGCTTGCTCATGCGGTCCACGACCGCTGGCCCGCCATCAAGATCATATTGGTCTCGGGCCAGGTAAACCCGTCCGAAGCCGACAAGCCCGCTGACAGCAGATTTTTCGGTAAGCCGCTGAGCGAGAAGCAAATGATCTCCGAATTGCAGGGGATGGTCGGGGCCGGCGCGTTGAGGACGGTTCCGAACCCAGCGCTGTTGCAGAAGGATGAGACCCGTCCGGAGACGGAGTCCGTGGAGCCTTTGCCCCGCTCTCCTCAGGAGGCCGTCCTGTCGGCGCAGAACGACAGCCTCCGCTTGTTGCTGGAGCAAGCAGGAATCGACGCCAAGGTGCTGCTGGCGCAGGCCGGCATCGACGCAAAGGAACGCGAGGCCGCCGACAAGCTGCAGAAACTAATCGTGGGGGAATTGCATCATCGCATCAAGAATACGCTTGCGACGGTCAGCGCCATCGCATCGCAGAGTTTTCGGGCGGCACCCAGTATCGACCATGGACAAAAGGCGATGGAGGGCCGCTTGCTCGCGCTCGGGCGCGCCCATGATCTGCTGATGCAGGTCAGTTGGTCGAATGCGAGCCTCACCCATACGTTTATCGGCGCGACCGAGCCTTATGACAGCAAGGGCGCCAGACGCTTCCATTTCAACGGGCCGGACATCAGGATCACTTCGGGCGCCGTCATCGCTCTTGCAATGACATTCAACGAACTGTGCACTAACACCACCAAATTCGGGGCACTATCGACCCCAACCGGCCTCGTCGAAGTCACATGGACCATCGACGACGCCAGGAAACGGCTGAACCTCACTTGGACCGAGCGGGGCGGCCCTCCGGTCGAGGCTCCCGCGCGGCGCAGTTTCGGAACGCGGATGATGCAATCCCTTGGTCAGCAACTGAGCGGACAAGTTCAGCTATCCTACTATCCCGCCGGCTTTGTCTATCGCCTGGATGTTCCCCTCGCCTCGATCGCGGCAGAGACGTAACGGGCTGCGATGAGTCGCCGCATAGCGGAGACACCTGAATTTCGGCTTTGCGACAAGGACCCAGACGTCCGCAAATCCACTTTGGAAGTGAGACCGTCCGGCAAGAAGAAACCAGCCCTGGACGTGCGTTTATTGGCTGTAACCCGACCAGATGACCTGCAGCAGCCTGCTGGCGGCGAACGCCATCCAAAAGCTTGAGGACAACCGCAACAACATCGACGGCACGACTTCCCTCACTACGCCGAAAGAGGCCGCCAACTGAAGCGGCCTTACATCGTCAACTCGCGGATGTCACCGGGTTGCATCTTGAGCCGCGACGCTCCCACGGCCCTCAAGGGCAACAGCCGGGCGGACCAACCTTCCGGTATAGAGTTCAACAAGAGGGAAACAGCTTCTTCGCGAGGGGCAGCAACCATCCAAACACGACGTCGGCAATCGTCGGGGGTCACTTGCACCAAATTAACTGGCGTGTCGATCATGGGCCAATTCTAGCCCTAAATAAGGGTCCGGCTCAACCCATCGCTTCATGGAACGTATGTGTTCACTTTGCGATAGGCGGCGGAGAATTTTGGAAGATGTGCTATCCACCGCAAAAGCAGGAGTGCCAATGAGCATTGTAAAGCGTCATCTAGCCGAACATGAAGAACGTCTTGTCCTTATCGAGGAAATTTGCATCGACAAGGGGGCGCTTGTTTTGGACACCGCCACTGACGAGGTTTATTTCTCTGCCGATGAAGTCGCTCACAAGAATGCCTACGTTACGGTATTCCAGGCGTGGGCAAAGGGCATCATCAAGGGCACGCCGGAGCAAGTATTCGACGCCACAAAATCAATTCTCGAAGACTAGCTGATACCCGAGGCCCGCCTCACTTTTCTGAGGCCAGACGGTTTAACTGGGCTCGGAGCCAAGTTTTTTGGCGCTTAAGAGATTCGATTTTTCGATCAAGGTGTAGAACGCCGGGACGTTCCGTTTCGAGCGGCAACGGTCCCGGTGGCGCAATCTTCTCTTGGTTGACTATCATGGTCGCGTCACTCCGGCATCCTGACGGGGCCGGCAAGAAATTGGTAAATCGGAACCTAGGTCGTGTTCCAAGCCTCCAGAGTAGTCCCGCAAAGGGAGCATTCAAAACTGGCGATCTGGCGTCCCGGGGGCCATACCCTCTGTGCGGTTATAGACTGCACCGCACTGGCAGGATCGGCGATGAGATTCTGACATGCCGCACTATGCGCCCAAAATTCAAAACAGACCACGGCCAATCTGGCATCCGCCTCATCAGGCCGCTCGCAGGTGCGGGGCCACAGAGGCTTGGGCAATTTCTCAGGCGGCCTTACTTCTTGTCGATATCGCAGCGTATCGCAAGTTTTTCCGATATTAGTTCGTCAATCAATGAGGCGATCCCATCCAACGTCTGTTGGTCGGTAATTCTGACCGCCATGTCCTTGTAATGGATGATTTTTCGGTCGAGTGCATCGCATTTCTTACACATGGCTCACCGCGAGTTGGGGCGGGAGCAAGTGCACTCTCAGTCACCGATGACAGCCTGGGACCGGACGATGATGCAGGACCAATAGCCCCGTTGCACTTCCGTTCCTACCCAAACCAAAGTGCCGTTTTCTACTCCTTTCATGTTTTCGGTTGTCTTTTGGCGCAACTCTCCGGTCCACGGCGTGGCCGCGCACCTGTTCGCTGTTCCGGATGACGGTCCCTCGTCGAGAAGGCGCAAACGGCAGCCCGAACTTTTTCAAATGCGCGAATTTCGATCTGCCGCACCCGCTCGCGCGAAATGCCGTATCGTGTCGCGAGTTCCTCGAGCCTGACCGCCGGTTCGGACAGGAACCGCGCTCCAAATATGCAGCGCTCGCGCGGGTTGAGGACTTCGAGGGCGCTGGCGAGCGCCCGACGCCGCTGTTTGGCTTCCTCCTGGTCGGCGTACATGGCTTCGGGACTGGGTGCCGGGTCGACGAGCCAGTCCTGCACTTCGCCGGCCTCGTCTCCATGCACCGAAGAGTTGAGTGACACGTCACCGCTAAGGCGCCGGTTCATGCCAACAACATCGTTTTCCTGCACTCCCAACCTCTTGGCGATCATCGCGATGTGCTCAGGCCGGAGATCGCCATCCTCCAGCGCCGAGATTTCCGCTTTCGTCCTGCGAAGTTTGAAGAACAGTTTCTTCTGGGCCGAGATCGTTCCCATTTTTACCAGCGACCACGAACGCAGGATGTATTCCTGTATCGAAGCCTTGATCCACCACATCGCATAGGTCGCGAGCCGGAAGCCGCGCTCCGGCTCGAAGCGCTTCACGGCCTGCATGAGGCCCACGTTTCCCTCGGAAATGATGTCCGCAATCGGCAGCCCGTAGCCCCGATATCGCATGGCGATCTTGGCGACGAGCCGCAGATGGCTGGTGACAAGATGATATGCTGCTTCACGGTCGCCATGTTCGCGCCAGCGCTTCGCATAGGCGGTCTCCTCCTCCGGGCGCAACATGGGAAACTTGCGGATTTCCGTAAGATATTGCGTCAACCCGGCGTCGAGCGACAGCATCGGAACAAATGCAGTGCCTCCCATTGTCCACCTCCTCCTCTCTATTTGACAGCTCGTATCGCCAGCGTTTTCGTACCCAAATTTGAGACCTAATTTGGCGCACGGTACCCGTTGATGGATGACGTTACGACCGAGGGCGGCGGCGTGTACGTTTGCGGTGGATCGGGCCGCATCACAAGGTAGAGTTCGCCCGCTACCAGCATGACGGCAGCGATCGCCAAAGCAAACATGCCCAGCACTAGATCGTATGGGTCATCCATCGCTTTCGAAATCTTGCGGTTCTATTCGAACCTAGGCGCATCCGCAGCACGGCGAGAACGTCTGACGGTGACAGGGATGTCGCGCGGACCGTAGCACTGCACATGGCGTAACCGGCCCGAACTGCCCCTCTCGCCGCTCCATGCCTTCGCGTCCTGCTGCAGCCGGTTCGCCCAGCGATGCTCCAGACGGTCGATCACGTGACGAGGTAACTGGATATGTCCATGCGTACCTCCTCAAGCTGCCAGCGCCCGCGCCGTTGAGAACCGGCGCTTTGGTGTGCCGCCAGGCGGGTTGCGCGGGCCGCCATCGAGTTCACATAACGCCTCGAGGATGGCATCAATGCTTACGGGCCCCTTCAGTCCTTCCGGAGCCCGCAACGCGGGACATGAGGCTATCGCTGAAGCGTCGGAAGCCCAGGAGGCAAGGATCGCCCGCTTCTCGGCCAGCGTCAGGTCCGGATGCGATACTACGTCCTTGGGATGCTCGAAGACGGTGCCGGGGTGCAGCAGCGCCTGGAAGTCGAAAACGTTGTCGTAGGTGGCGGTCGTCGGCCGCATGTTTTCCTCCATTCTAAGACGAGTGTGGGCGGCAGCCCGACACAACGAGGCCGGGCCGCCGCGGGGTATTCGCTCAAGCCGCCTTGGCTTCGAGCTGATGGACGGTGCTGCCGCTGATGGCGATCCGCCGCGGCTTCATGGCCTCGGGGATTTCCCGCACCAGTTCGATCTTCAGCAGCCCATTGTCGAACGAGGCGTTCTTCACCTGGACGTAGTCGGCCAGGTTAAACTGCCGCTTGAAGTGCCGGGTCGAGATGCCGCGGTACAGGAACTCGCGCTCGGCCTTCTCGGGCTTGTTGCCTTCGATCGTCACGACGTTTTGCTCGGCCGTGATCGAAATCTCGTCGGGCGAGAAGCCGGCCACCGCCAGCGAGATTTGGTAGCTGTCCTCATCGAGCCGTTCGATGTTGTAGGGCGGATAGTTGTCCTCGGTCGCGCGCTGGGCGGATTCCGCGAGGTCGAAGAGGCGGTCGAAGCCAATGGTCGAACGCCAAAGGGGAGAGAAGTCGTAACTGCGCATAGCCAGATCCTCCAAAGAGCAAAATGGGTACGAGCCGCCACCGGACAGGACCGGTGCCCGTCTCTGGTTCCCGGGCCCATCAGGCGCCCGGACCACCCTGCGGTGGCGACTGGAAAATTATAAAAACCGGTTTTGGTTTCAAGGGGTGTCCGAAAAATTTTTCGACCTGGCCATTGGGCTGGATAACGATCTTCCACGCCGCCGCCCTTCGGGGCTTACCTAGACCGGGACCGGTCAGCAGAAAGAACCCTTGCCGCGTGACGGAGAATGGAGACTCCGGCCGGACGCTCCTAAGAACCGCCTCGCGCGCGCCGCAGCGAAGCTTCCAATCGCTCTTTCTCCTTATCCCAACGGGCTTTTTCGGCTTTCGATCGCTTCTCGAGAGCCTCAGTACGCTGCCTCGATGGCGGCGGCACGCTTCGCGTGCTCCTGTTCGGCCTTGTCCAACGCAGCCTGCGCCTTGTCGACCGCCTGTTGCCGGCATTCACGGTCCTTCGGCTTGGCGGCCTCTCCTTCGCCCGTTCACTCTCGCGCCGTTTCGGTTCCTGTTCGTTGGCAAGAGCGGCCCTTCGTTCAGCAGCGTTGTCGGCGGGGCGAGAGGAAGGCTTTTTCGCCTTTGGGCGTTTCGACTTGCGGTTTGGTCTGCCGCGGCCCAAGATCGGGGGGCAGCTCGGCGTGTTCGCTGAAAGGTCGGTCGGTGCCAACCGGGCGCCTGAGAACGACGCCGGGCTTTGCCAATGTCGCGGCGATGACGTCCGGGTCGTGGCTCTCCTTCGCCGCGCCCTGGCGGAAGAGATTGCTGTCTGCGCCCCGTTCGCGCGCCTCGATGCGGAATTCGACCCAGCTGTGTCTTACTGTATGCCGCAACGCGATTGCCGCCTCGATGATGCGCCTGATCTCTACGCAGAACCGACGTTTCTGATTCATCACCACGGGCGGTGCCTGCCCCGCGCAGGCGTCGAGAGCCACGTTGAAATTGCCCGCGCCATCGCCAGCGGTAATACCGATCGGGCGGCCTAAGCAACCGAGCGTTTGCTCGTCAATTTAGTGCGATGCTCGCCAATTGCGATCTAGTCCGAGAGCAGTACGTGATCGCCCGAACGGCCGCTTTGCGCCGATATTGTTCTCTAATTCCGGGTCTGGCTGTCAAGCTCTCCACGATCATCCTTGCCGGGCCCACTGTTCTCTTCGCGGTAGGGGTGAACCCTCCGCATGATGGCGTAAGGTGACGTTGGCGGTTCAATGTTGCAATCGCGGTCGTCCTTTCGGACGCTCGCACAAAATCGGTCGAACTCACCATCGCCATCGTCCCGGCAGGGACGTCTTTTCCCGCCGTTTGGCAGGAACTCGGTATTCTCGTTCGCTAGGCAGCAATTTCCTTTTTCGACCAGTTGAACTCGGTTCCGTCGATCCACATGCGGTGCAGAATGACCGCGAGCTTACGCGCGACTGCAACCTTGGCCTTGCGGAGCCCGTTGCGCTTGGCGAGCCTCATCCCCCAAGCTTTCACGGTGGACCATTTCGGGACGCGCGTTAGCAGAACCCCGGCGGCTTCGAATAGATAACTGCGCAGCATGGCATCACCACACTTCGAGATGCGACCACTCCAATCAATCTCGCCTGAAGCGTGGCGTCTGCTCGTTAACCCGACATAGGCACCCACACTTCTCGATCGCGCGAACCGTGCCGGATCGTCAATTGTTGCCTTGAATGCAAGCGCGGTGATCGGGCCGACCCCAGGTACGGTCATGAACCGCTGGACCTGCGCATCACGGCGAGCCAACTTCATAACCTTGCGGTCGAGCTCGCTGACCTGCTGCTCGACGGCGTTGCGCGCTTCGAGCAGCGGCCTGACTGCAGCCACCAAATCGGGACGACCCTCGATCAACTCCTCGGCTCGTGCGGCGAAGACATTGAACGTGGCGCGGCCGATGACCAGACCGAGGTTCTTGAGAAGGCCACGGACATGGTTCTCAAGATCGCGCTTGATCTTGACCAGCAGCGCCCGGCTCGCCAGCAGCGCTCTGACCGAATGGCTGTCGATATCCTTGACGTGCACCTCTTTGAACCAACCGGTCTGCATGATGCGGGCGATCCCGATGGCATCGTTGCGGTCGTTCTTGTTGATCTGCATTTTGAGCACGGCCTTGGCATGGCGCGCGTCGATGCAGATCACCGGCAGACCAAATCGCTTAAGCTCGGTCCATAGCCACGTGGACGTCGGTCCGGTCTCGAGGCCAATGCGTACCGCGCCCGGCGCCTTTGACCTCACGTAAACTGAGATCGCCTCAGGATCTGAATCGACGACGCCCTCACGCACGACCGATCCCGTCTGGTCCACCACGCAGATCGATGTTTGCTTCAACGACACGTCCAGTCCGACATAGTACTCCATTGTCGCTCTCCATCGTTGGGAGGCCACATGAGGCTGGCCTCATACGTTCCTGGAGAGCTGATTCCTTTGCCTTTGTCTGGCTCGATCCCGGAATTACCCCATGTTGCAAAAGTCTTTTTGGGGGGACGAACGAAATTTTTTAGAGCCGCTGATGCGTTTTACGAGCGGCGACGTGAGCGACCATATCGTTTCATCCAAAATCGACCACGGATCTCCGTAGTGGCGTTGAAAAGCAACACAGCGGCGGAGAAGTCCAAAGATCAACTTTCGCGAGATTTTCCGGGTCGCTCGATTTTCGACTTTTGCAACAATATCCGCCAGAAGCAGTCGGTCACAGACATCAACTGCCTGAGCATTGCGCGAGGAATGGCGAAGCCATAGCCACGATCGGTTGCCTATATCAGGCCAGCACACGTTCAGGACCCAAGCAGGCCCGTCACGGAGAGTGGAGATAATCGGCAGCGAAGAGCGCACTCCCAGATCGGCGATCTACCGGTTCGGCTGTTGAAAAGGCCGTCTGATAAGATTACCACGGCACCGACCTCCGCCGAACCGCAGAGAGTAGCGCTGATCGAAACCGCCCCTCCTACTTCCGATACATGGGCTTTGCCTCCGACGGCTCCGAAGCGGCGTTCGAAAGCGAGAACGTCACCCAAGCCGTGTATCCCTCGGGCCGGTTCTGAGCCGCGAAATCCTTGTAGGCCTTCACGTTGAGGTAGCCCTGATAGTCCTTGGAGAGCGGCAGGATGAAGCCGATCTGGGGGCCGATGCCAACAACGCGGCCCTTGAAGTCGCCGAGGGTCGCTCCGGCGCCGCTGTCGCCGGTGATCTGCTGGAAGTAATACCCGGCGAGGCCGACGTGGACGGTCTTGCTGATGAACTGCGAGGCACCCCAATCCAGGTGGAAATCGATGCCGTTCTGATACTGCAGGGCGTCGTTCATGCCGCTGTAAGTTAGACCGCCGACGATCGAAATTCGTGTCCGGATTTCGGATCCAGGTAGGTGTAGCCGGCGCCGAAGTCGATTGCCGTGAATCCGAAGCTGAGGTTGGACAGTCGGTTTGGATCATAGGTGCCGCTGGGGATGTTGCCGGTCACGTAGATCATCTCGTTGTGCACGCCCTGGTTCCACTACCACTGGAAAGCGCCGCCTTTCACGGCGCACACCCTGAACGGACATCAGCCAATTTTCAAGTTTTGAGTCGCGCACTATCAGACGAGAACCTGTTCAACCGCGATGCTGTGCGTTGTTTCCGGTAAGTCACAACAAGAATATTTGAGCCACATCTACTCCAGCGTTCGGAACGCGAACGAATATGTGAGCCCGTTGCGGGTGACCACGCGGACTCGAGCCCCAATTTGTTTGGCCAGCGACCTAATAAGGTTGGTGCCGATGCCTAGCGATTTAATGGGTGCTGCAAGGCCTCGACCATTATCTGAAATGGTAAGTATGCCTTGGTCGCCACGCCTGCGGAATCGGATCACAATCTGCCCCGCTTGACCTGGCAAAAATGCATACTTGGCTGCGTTCGTCACAACCTCATTGACGATGAGGCCGAGCGGGACCGCCAGGTCGATATGCAACTCGGCTGCCTGTAGCTCACGGATTATGGCAATTTTTCTTTCAGCAAGGAGGGACAGTTCAAGACTGGCGCAGATATCTTCGAGGTAGGATTCTATGTTGATCCGATCAAACACATCCTTGCGGTACAAGTGCTCGTGCAGGAACGCGATGGTGTGTACGCGCTCGATGGCACGCTCAAAATCCTGCTTGGCACCGGGGTCTTTCTGCCGCGCGCCCTTCAGCCTCAGCAGCGAAATGATCATGCTTAGATGATTTTTCGTACGGTGGCTCAGTTCCCTGAGAAGCAAAGTCTGTTTCTCAAGTAGTTTGTCGCGCTCCTCCTCGAGGCGACGACGATCGGTTATGTCAAGGCAAGCGCCAAGCATGTAGGCAGGATTCCCTTCTGCATCTCGAATGAGAGCACTACGGTCATAAATCCAGCTCACGGAATCGCCGACTACGGCACGAAACTGGTAGTCGGCGTCCGTGCCCTTCTCGATGCAAGCGCTGATTGCCGCCCAAACTGTGGCGCGATCGTCGGGGTGCACAAGAGCAAGAAATTCTTCGGAGTTCGTGGGGGCATCTTCCCGCTTAATGCCGTATACATCGCATAGGGCGTCGTCCCATTCGACGATGTCGGCGGTTACGTTCCAACGCCAGGTGCCCGCTCGGGAAGCCTTCAGTGCAGCGACCAGCCGTTCGTGTTCGGCTTCCGCAAAATCAACCGAGTCGGGTGGCGGGAATTGTAAAGGCTTGCGCAAGATCGGCTTTCTTGACTGGGATTCCCCCGGATGGCCCCCAAACTTGCGTGAATACTGGCGCTTTTCCGGCCTTCCTACAAGACAGACGCGAGGTCCGAACCGCTGCCAAATGCGCACGCGCTGTCTCTACCACTGAACTGATGCCTTCTTTTGGCACGCACCTTTGAGAGACGCCACCTATCTCGCGAATGTCCGTTCACCGGAGTAGACTGGAAGCCGCCGTGGTCCGGCCACACCGACGCGAATGGTAGAGTCGAGATGTGGCGCGGGGGCTTTAGGTAGAACATATCTGTTGCCGCCTCTTTCGTCTGGCGGTGCCTTAGTGGTTCAGCCGTGACTCCGTTTCCACATCCCGCTCATCGAACCGGACATGCAGATCTCCCGCATCCGGCTCTCGGACAAGAACTCACGCTTTCGCGTGCAACGCCATCTGCAGTTTCTGACCATTTATCGGAGTTGATAGGTTTCCCAATCTCCAAGGTCCTTCCCTACGTATTGCGTCTGTCTTGAACTGAGGTCCCTTCCCTCCACCGGAGTTACTCGGCTTCAGCGGTACTACGAACCTCTCCGCCACCCCAAGGCGCCCAGCCTGTCCCTCGCGGGCTTCCGGTTGGTCATCGCTGACCACGCCATGGGGCTTCCCGTGTTGCGTACGCTTTCCTTGTGTACATGCTGTCGCCACTACCCCGGCGCAGCGGCTGGTCGTACTCTTCGCTCTGCTTTCACCCAGCCGTATCAGCCTTCCCCGAAAGGGTTGTCGGGTCGGCCTGCGCATTGTCCTTTTCGAGGATTGCTCGGCGTTCACTCGCGTTACGGCCTGCACACTCGCGCTGTCACCAATTCGTGACACGCTAATCGAAGGCTTCAGCCACTTCGTTGCCTCCATGACTGCTCCGATTGCTTCCGGCTGGAGCGGTTGCCGGGTGGGGTTCGCACCCACTGGAAAGCGCCGCCTTGTCACGGCGCACACCCGTTTCGGAACATTGGGCCCATCCACACCTGATCTGGTTCAACCGACGGCATGCCGCTGAATGTTTCTCGCATAATCCTAGCCACCTATCGGCGGGGTCGCCCCCCCCCCGACTTCAACCGCGGTGGGCCTCTTCGGTAGGATACACGCCACGTAGCACTTCTTCGAAGTGCTTTTTGACGCATTCGTTGCAAAGGCAGGCCCGGATCCGCAGGGCTTCGCGGTTGAGCACCAGGATTGAGCCGCGGCGGGTCTCCAAGACCCCTTCCGCCTTGAACGTCTGAATCACGCGGCTGGCATAGCTGCGGTTAACGCCCAGCATGGTGGCAAGCTGCTCATGCGTGAGCGGCACGGCGTCTTCGTCCTCGGTGCGTTCCATCGCCGAGATGATCCATTTCGCGGTGCGTTGTTCGATCGAATGGATCGCGTTGCAGGCCGTCGACTGGAAGATCTGGGCCAACATGCAGTCGGCATAGCGTGCGAACACATTGCGCAGCGTGGCCGACTTTGTTTTCGCTGCATCCAGCTTTCCGACATGCAGCCGCACGAACGCTCCGCCGAACTTGACCCTGATGCGCGTATAGGCCGGCAGATATCCCTGGCTGACAATTCCGCCGACGGCGCCTTCGCGACCGACCAGAATGGTCTCGACGTCGCGGCCGTCCTCGTTGGTGACCATGTACGACACAAGACCCGGCCCGCACGGGAAGTGGACGATCTCGACATTGTCGCCCGGATTATAAAGCAGGTCGTTGGCCTTGGCCTCTTCATGCGCGAGATGTGGCGCTATCAAAGCGAAGTCGCTGGCGCTGAGCCGCCGCAACAGATTGTTGAACGGCCGTCCGATCTCATTCGAAGTGTTTCGACGTCGCGCTGCCATCCCCGAAGTGCCCTTGCCCCTAGTGTCGACAAGAACTGATCATATCCGATTTTGTGTGCACAAGTGCACAGATAGCGGAACCCTGCCATTTTCGCTTAAGTATACTTTTGCACATTTCTCCCGGAACCAAATCTCCGGCTTCTGCGTGATGTATTTGGCTGGGCAGTCGGGGAGTTGGGAAATGGCGGAAGATTTGCTTGTAATCCTGGTCGTAGAAGACGACCCGTTAATTCAGGTACTCGTGGAAGAACAGCTCACCGATGGAGGTTTCGAGCTAGCCATCGCCACTTCGGGCGAAGAAGCGGTCACCCTGCTAAAGTGCGGCCACACCAAATACCGCGCGCTTGTCACCGACATCAATCTGCATGGCAAGATGGACGGATGGGAGGTCGGCAAACAGGCCAGAGAGATCGACCCGGCATTTCCAGTCATCTACATGACGGGCGCGGCGGCCGATCAATGGGCCTCGCACGGCGTTCCCAACAGTATTCTTTTGACTAAGCCGTTCGCACCCGCCCAGCTTGTCGCTGCCATTTCCCAGCTTCTCAATAGCGCACAACCGCCGACGTAAGGTCGCCTCTTTCATCCAAACCACGTGCGAGCTGCGAAAGTTGGTCGCTATCGGGGCAAGGCGGACTCTGGACGTCCGGCTGGTTTATGGGTTCACGGCCTAGCACTACTTTGGCAGAATGTGTTTGCGCCACTGTTTTTCAAGGATTTGTTTTCGGCAGTATGGACACTACTGATACGGCGGCCGAAGGATGAGATCGACGATGGCGTGACGTACGGCGGGCATGGTTGGTTGAGGCGGAGGCCGGTTGATTCTTTTTTTTCCGCCCCGCGTATGCGAGGCGACGATGTTGCAGGAAGGCGTAGGCAATCATGGTCATCAGGGCGTGGCGATGAAGACCTTGCCATGATCGCCCTTCGAAGTGATCAAGTCCAAGCTCCTCCTTCAATTGCTGATGCGCCTGCTCACAAATCCACCGTGCCTTGATGGTTGCGGCCAGCGTGCGCAGATCCGTCGCCTCCGGAAGATTGGCGAGATAGTATTTCTTCTCCCCGGAGGCACGTTGCTCGCCAATGAGCCAGGCTTCGTCGCCTGGGAGATGCTGCTGACCTTTATCCCATATCCGCTGCGGAGGGCCGTCGGCGGTCCGGACACGTAGAGCAGCAAATTGGGCCTTGAGCCGACCTTTCGTCCCGCTACGCCAACTCACGGTTTTCCATCTGGCGCTGGCCAGCATTTGTTCTGCTGCAATCGATAAGATATCGGGCACGTGGTGCTTTCGTGGTTTCCCGCGGACTTTGGTAATCGGCCAAATGAGCTTCACATCGACCGGATACACTTTCAGGTGTCGAGGGATACCGACAGCCCAGGCCAGCCCGCGCTCTGTTAGCCCTTGTCGAGACGGTGCGCTGAGGCCGTATCCTGCATCCGCCAGCACACATCCAAAGCGCACGTTTGCTGCCATCGCGCGGTCAATCTCGGCCAAAGCAATCTCCGGCTTGGACCGTGGCGTTCGGTGTTCGACTGGCACGCGAGCGCGCTTCAAACGAGATATGTCGCCTGTCCAACTGTCAGGCAGAAAGAGACGTAACGCGACCATCACTGGCACTTCGCCGTGCGCAAGCGTTAATGACACCAGCGTTTGGCAATTCGCCGTTTTACCGAGAGCGGAGGCGTATTGAGCCGCAACACCGACTGAGCGCTCACCCTTCTTCGGCAGTGAGGTGTCATCAATAACCAGCACCGCATCCCTGCCGCCGACAAGTCGGTCCGCCTGGTTGAGCAACTCTGTCTCCAGCGGCGTCGCGTCCCAGACACCGTCCGCAATGAAATGGTGCAACTGGTCGTAGTTGCTCGTGGCAAGGCGTTCCGCCATCGGCTGAACGCTCTTGCGATCGCCAGGACCGATCAATCCCGCGACATACAGAGGACACATCCGCTGCCGGGTCTTATGACCAAGCCGGTCCAAGAACGGCATCAGCCAGCGTTCGAGTTCGTTTTCCCATCCCGGCATGGTCAGCCCTCCAAGAGCCGACCACCCATGAATCATTGAAAAATTGATTCGGGGAATCCTATAAAATGCGACACAATCAACAATCTGCCAAAGTAGTGCTAGTCTAGGGACAATATAGCCCTCGCTTTATCTCCACTTGAGCGTACTGTCCGGCGATTAACGGCAGACTACAGGCGCCGCTGACTGAGAGTTCCTTGCGCTCCCGCCACAACCGTGGGAGCGCACTATGCCACATAGGGACAACTTGCTTCTCGCATCGCTTTCTCCGAGCGATCTAGCGGCCCTTCAACCCCACCTAAAGCTCGTACATTTCAAACAGGAGCAGGTTTTATTCGAGGCGGGCGATACGATCGACGCGACCTATTTTCCGACGAGCGCAGTAATTTCTATCGTGGTCACGCTGTCGAGTGGCCAAGTTGTGGAGGCCGCGATGGTCGGCCGAGACGGCGTTGTTGGCGCGGCGGCTGCGCTTGATGGCAGGATGGCGCTAAGCCGGGCGATTGTGCAGCTGAGCGGCGAGGCAATCGTTTGCGGCTTGGCGGGGCTCAGGGGGGCGGCCATGCAGAGCCAATCGCTTCTTTCACTGCTGATCAGACACGAGCAGACCTTGTACGCTCAGGCGCAGCAATCCGCCGCCTGCATGGCGGCGCATCATGTGGACGCCCGCCTTTGCCGCTGGCTGCTCAGGTCGAGAGACTTATCGCAAAGCGATACGCTTTTGTTCACGCAAGAGTTCTTGGCGGAGATGTTGGGTGTCAATCGAACAACCGTGACGGTCGTGGCGCACACGCTACAGCAGGCTGGAATCATCCATTACACCAGAGGTAAGATCCGGATCACCAACCTTGAGGGCCTGCAAGATGCGGCCTGCGAATGCTACGAAACGGTGAGGTCGCAGTACCAGGGCCTGCTGGGTGGGGATCTCAGGCCGGCGAGAACTCCGGAATAAAATCAGGGCTCCACGACGTTTAAAATCGCCGCTATGTTAGGAACCCCACATAACAGCGCGCGTTTGCCTTTCTGATCCTAGCGAGCCGATCTCAAGGGCCTTCCTTTCCGTGCCGAATGTTATTGTTCGGCAGAGGGAACTGATCAGAAACTCACAAATGTAAGCCCTCGGAGGCTGTCATGGATAGTCGTCCGTGAAATATCCTGAAGCGGTTGATTGGCAATAATAATTGCGAGAATTCCATCGATTGGATTTACCGGAAATTGGGGCTCTGGCGTCGATTTTCTTGCAAATTGCAGTTTGGGATTCCCTCGAATCCGAAGCCGTGATTCTCTACGCTCAAACGCAATCGGAGGGAGTTCGATGCGGCCACGGGAGCGGCGGGAAAGCGGCAAACAGGATCTGTTTCGTTCGCGGCTCGACCAGGTCATCAACATGGATCACGCACTGGCGAAGCTGGCGCGGACGATCGACTGGGGCTTTCTGGAAGAGAAGTTCGGCGCCGTGTACGCCGACGGCTCCGGGCGGCCGCCGCTGCCGACCCGACTGATGGCGGGGCTCGCGATTCTCAAGCACACCTACAACCTGAGCGACGAAGTGGTGTGCGAGCAGTGGATCGAGAACCCGTATTACCAGTACTTCTGCGGCGAAGAGTTTTTCCAGCATCGGCTGCCGCTGGATCGCTCCTCGATGACCCACTGGCGCAACCGCATGGGCGAGGAGCGGCTGCAGGCGCTGTTGCAGGAGAGCCTAGCGGTCGCAACCAAGACTGGCGCGATGAAGCCCGGCGATCTCGCCCGCGTCATTGTCGACACCACGGTGCAGCCGAAGAACATTACCTTCCCGACCGACGCCAAGCTGATGAACCGGGCCCGCGAGAAGCTGGTGAAGCTGGCCAAACAGCAGGGTGTGAAGCTGCGGCAGTCTTATGCGCGGGTCGGCAAGTTCGCCCTGATCCAGCATCAGCGTTACGCCCATGCCAAGCAATTCAAGCGCGCCAACAGGGCGTTGCGCAAGCTCAAGACCTATCTGGGCCGCGTCATCCGCGACATTGCCCGCAAGATCGACGGCAACCATGGGCTCGAGGCCAGCTTCGCTCTCCTGCTCAGCCTTGGCCGACGGGTACGAGCGCAGGAGCGCGGACAGCGCGGCCCCAAGGTCTACAGCCTGCATGCTCCCGAAGTGGAGTGCATCGGCAAGGGCAAGGCCCACAGGCCTTACGAGTTCGGCGTCAAGGTCAGCGTTGCCACCCCCCTCAAGCATAGCAAGGGCGGCCAGTTCGTCGCCCATGTCCAGGCGCTGCCCGGCAATCCCTATGACGGCCATACGCTGGCTGAGGTGATCCCGGGGATCGAAAAACTCGTCGGCACCACGATCGAGCGGCTCCACGCCGATGCCGGCTACCGCGGCCACAATGCGCCGGCCGACTACATGTTCAAAATCTACACCTCAAAACAAAAACGCCGCGTCACCCCGGCGATCAAACGCGAGATGCGCCGACGCTCTGCCGTCGAACCCGTCATCGGCCACCTCAAGGACGAGCACCGAATGGGGCGCAACTATCTCGCCCACCGCAAAGGCGACCTCAACAACGCCATCCTCGCCGCGGCCGGCTACAACTTCCGACGCCTCATCAAGTGGCTCAGGATTTTGTTGTGCCTCATCCTGACAGCCATCTTCCCGAAGCCAAAACTAGCGACTGCCTGAAAACGTAATCTTCACGGACGACTGGATAGCTCTCGAAGCGAACGCGCACGCGCGCGTGCACGGCACCTTTTGGCTCAAATCGCACCCCTACCCAATGACACGGAAGTCCAGCGCTTGCGCGAATTATCCATGAACTACATTCGCGAGGCCGAAAGACTCGAACGAGAACGTGTCACCACGCCGGAGCCTCGCGAACAGATTTCCGCAGCTCTAGATGCGGTAGCCCGGGAGTTTTTTGCCCGTGCTATGCAAAATAGGCCGAAAGAATAGTCCCTTTACGCGCTGGCTTGCCGTCGTCTCTCTCCGCGACCGGAAGCAGTCAGCTGCATCGCAGCGGCGTATCCGACCTCAGTAAGCCTACTCAGGCTGGCGTCTCCACGATTGGCACATTCAATTATTTTGCTGGCGATGATCCGACGGGCCCGGTGTTTTTCACTGCCAGTTGGAAGAAGCGAACACGCACGCTCAAGGGCGACTTCCATGTTAGCTAAAGTTCGGGAATCGAAGGTATCAGTGATCATATGATCCTCCCTTCCGAAAATATTTCGCTTGAAGGCCGATTTTGTCTGTCAGGTACCCGACATAAGGACTCGTCAAGCCATTCTCATTTTCAAATAGACAGCCCTTCAGGCCCGTTTTAAAGTTAGGAAAGAGGTTCGCAGCGGATCATCGATAGAGCGTTCGATGGAAGAATACCGCGCCTATGTGATCGGGCCGGACGGCCACATTATCAATCGGGTTGATATCCGCTGCGCTGATGAGAAGGAGGCGCGGCGGCTCGCAAAAATCGCCGTTGATGGCCACGCCGTTGAGCTTTGGCAAACCGACCGCTTCATAGAACGTTTTGAGCCAGAGCATTAAGGGCCACCTCACTCGCGCGTGGGTATCATTTTCGAATGTCGCCTGTTGGCACGAAACGGACCTGCCGGGCCGACCTGACGACGTCCGTTGACGGGGGCAGAGCGGAAGTCGGCGGTACGCAGTCAAACCGACGCGATTGACCCGACTCGGACACCGCGCAAGTCAAACTTCTGATCAAGTGGGACGTGGAATTCGGTTGATCTAGGTCAACACCGCTAACTTTCCATCCATCATATTGTGAATAAGCGCCCGAGAGTGACCCCTCCACCGCAAATTGGATCAATAGCTTAACGCGCCGATCGGCGTCGGGACACCCGCCGATTCACAGGCGCCAAGCCGCGCGATGGCGGGCGGCGCTGCGATATTTGGAGTCTCGGCGCCGCCCGCCATCGGTCATGCCCGATCCTGCGGCGTTTCCTGCGAGATGGTGGGCGCATCTGTCGCCCATTCCAAAGCGAATGCCTCCTTTCCCTTTGCGGCCCAGAGCGCTCGCGCCTGTTCGCCTTGATTGCTTTTCAGCTTGTCTGCCATCCAGAGCAGCGCGCCGAGGATGATGGCGCGATCATCGCCGGTCAGGTCCACGACACGAGCCTTGACGACGAGGCCGCCGAGTTCGATCAGGTGCCGCGTGCGCTTGCGGCGCTCGACTTGCCATGCGCGCATATCATGCCGCGCCCTTGCTGCCTGTTGACGGTTGCGCGCCACCCGGTTGCGCCTGAGTGCCGCCAGTGTGGCGCTCAGCTGCCGGTGCAGTTCGCCGCGCTCGGCTCTGAAAGAACGCGGCTCCGCGCCTGGCCCACGCCTCCCTCTTTCCAGCATCTTTGGTCTCAGTCAGCACGATCAGCGAGCCTGCCAGTTCATCGACGCTGAGGCTATCTGCCCCGGTGGCGATAACCAGTTCGCCGAGCTGCTGCACCTTGCGGCTCTTGAGGTCGCGCGCCTTGTCCTGAAGCGCTTTCAGTTTTCCGTCGAAATCCCGCGGTTTGCGCATCACGTTCTCCAGCAATGTTGATGAGGGGATGATAGTTGAGCCCTGGGCATAATGCTGTAAGGTCGCCGGGACGGTTTGAGACGGTGTAATCCCGCCCGAGAATTTTTCGAGGGAGGGCGCGCTTATACGTCGTTCCGACGTGCGCTTGGCCGTGCCAATGATCCGGTCGCGATGGCGATCTATCATCTTCACGTCAAGGTCATTGGCCGTAAGGCCGGGAGTAGCGCGGTAGCATCCGCCGCCTACCGCTCGGGCTCGCGGCTGCGCGACGAGCGGCTTGATCGCAGCCATGATTTTTCCAAAAAGCGCGGCGTCGTGCATTCCGAGGTGATGCTGCCGGAGAACGCACCGGAGGCGTGGCGCGACCGCGAACGGCTTTGGAACGATGTTGAAGCCTTCGAGATCCGCAAGGATGCGCAGCTTGCCCGCGAGGTGGAATTCGCGCTTCCCCGCGAGATGACCCAGGCTCAGGGGATCGAGCTGGCCCGCGACTTCGTGCAGGCTGAGTTCGTGGACCGGGGCATGATCGCCGATCTCAATGTGCATTGGGACATGGCCGAGGACGGCATGCCCAAACCTCATGCCCATGTCATGCTGACCATGCGCGCGGTAGCCGAGAACGGTTTTGGCCAAAAGGTGCGAGACTGGAACCGCACGGACATGGTCGAGCGCTGGCGCGAACGCTGGGTGGAGATCACCAATGAGCGCTTGGCCGAACTGGACATCGACGCGCGCATCGACCATCGGAGTCTCGAAGCGCAGGGCATCGCACTGGAGCCGCAAAGCCAGATCGGGGCGCCCGCCAGACGTATTGAGGATGGGGGCATCGAGGGCGAAAGCACCGAGGCTGACCGCGCCGAGATGCACCGGGAGATCGCTCGTGGCAATGGCGCGCGGATCATCGCCGATCCTTCCCTTGGGCTGGACGCGATCACGCATCAGCAATCGACCTTCACGCGGCGCGATATAGCTGTCTTCGCGCACCGGCACAGCGATGGCATCGAGCAGTTCAACGAAGTCGTGGGCGCGATGCGCAGCGCGCCCGATCTGGTCGAACTCGGCAAGGACGGGCGGGGTGAAGACCGCTTCACCACCCGCGCCATGATCGAGGCGGAACAACGGCTGCATCGCGCCGCCAAACTCGTGGCAGAACGGCAACGCCATGAGGTGAACGACGCAGAGAGGCAGGAGGCGGTGACGCGTGCCGAACAGCGCGGCCTTGTCCTGTCGGGCGAGCAGGCCGACGCGCTGGCGCATATAACGGATGGGCGCGATCTTGGGATCGTCGTCGGCCATGCCGGAACCGGCAAGAGCGCGATGCTGGGCGTGGCGCGGGAGGTCTGGGAAGCGGCGGGCTACGAGGTCCGGGGCGCAGCACTTTCCGGCATCGCGGCGGAAAACCTCGAAAGCGGATCGGGCATTGTGTCACGCACCATCGCCAGCATGGAGCATGGCTGGCACCAGGGCCGCGACCTGCTCACGACCCGCGATGTGCTGGTGATCGACGAGGCCGGCATGGTCGGTACACGGCAGTTGGAACGCGTGCTGTCCCATGCTGCCGAAGCCGGAGCCAAGGTCGTCCTGGTCGGCGATATCAGGCAGTTGCAAGCAATCGAGGCGGGCGCGGCGTTCCGCTCGATTCATGATCGTCATGGCGGCGCGGAAATCGGCGAGGTGCGCCGCCAAAGTGAGGACTGGCAGCGGGACGCCACGCGCGATCTGGCGACGGGCAGAACCGGCCATGCGCTGGAAGCCTATCGCTCCCGTAGCATGGTGCATGAAGCCCAAACTCGCGAGCAGGCACGCAAAGATCTGATCGACCGCTGGGACCGCGACCGGCAGGCAGCGCCGGAGCGCAGCCGGATCATCCTCACCCACACCAACGACGAAGTGCGCGCGCTGAACGAGGCGGCGCGCGAACGAATGCGGAGTGGCGGCGATCTGGGCGATGAGGTGCACCTGACGGTCGAGCGCGGCGAGCGCCACTTCGCCTCCGGGGACCGCGTCATGTTCCTGCAAAATGAACGCAGCCTTGGCGTGAAGAACGGCACGCTGGGAATCATCGAACAGGTCAGCACGCAATCCATGACCGTGGAGATCGACGACGGCCGATCCGTTCGCTTCGACCTCAAGGATTATAATCGGATCGACCATGGCTATGCCGCAACCATCCACAAGGCCCAGGGCATGACGGTAGACCGCACCCATGTGCTGGCGACGCCGGGCATGGACGCCCATGGCAGCTATGTCGCCTTGTCGCGGCACCGCGACGGCTTGGAGCTGCATTATGGCGGCGACGATTTTGCCAGCCAGGACCGACTTGTCCGCACCCTGTCACGCGACCGGCCCAAGGATATGGCCTCAGACTACGAGCACCGCGATCCGGCCCAAAACTATGCCGAGCGGCGTGGAATCACCTTCCGCGAGCGCGTGGCCGAGATTGTGCGCAAGGTCGTGCCCGATGGGGTGCGCAACATGTTCGATGGCCTGCGCCCGTCTGCCGAAGCTGTGCCTGGCACAGGCGGCGCGCGGAGGCCGCAACGGGAAGCGCCGACAAGGAAGGTGGTGGAAGACCCGGAAGCGGCGCTGCGCAAGGCCCGCACCAAGGCTCTCATCCGTCATGCCCGAGCTGTGAATGCGATCTTCGATATGCAGGACCAAGGCGGCGAGGCAAGTCGCGAGCAGGTGAAGGAATTGCAGGAGGCCCGCAAGGTCTTCGAGGAGGTGCGGCCCTACGGCTCGCACGACGCCGAAGCGGCCTACAAGAAAAACCCGGAACTCGCCCTTGAAGCCGCTTCGGGCAACTCTGCCCGCGCCATCCGCGCGCTCCAGCTCGAAACCGAACTGCGCACCAATCCGAGCCGGCGCGCCGACCGTTTCGTGGAACGCTGGCAGAAGCTCGACCACACCAGCCAGCGCCAGTATCACGGCGGCGACGTCGCCGGCTACAAGGCGACGCGCTCGGCGATGGGCGACATGGCGAAAAGCCTTGAACGCGATCCGCAACTGGAATCCATCCTCGCCAACCGCAAGCAGGAACTCGGCATCGCATTTGAGTCAGGCCGCCGGCTCGGCCAGGAATTGGCCTTCACTCACGGCATCGACATTGGCAGAGGCCGGGGCATCGGAATTTGATCCATCCATTTGCCGCCATCTCTACGCCACGCTACGATGAGTCGAACAACCCTCTTGCCCGCTGCAACTGCTTGTCCTGTCTGGTCTCAGAAGCTGTCAGAGACAGTCAGCAGGAGGCAGCGCGGTTATGCGCGAACCAGATGGGGTAATCGGCTTCGTGCCCCATCTTCGCCGACCGGAAAGGAAGGAAGGTGCTGCGCTTCAGGCTGATGATAAAACGTGGTCTGAACGAAACAGCCACAAGCATCAGAAAGGTGAAGCGCAGCATGAAGTATTATGCGGGTCTCGACGTCTCTGTCAAAGAAACGAGCGTGTGCATTGTCGATGAAAGCGGAAATGTCTGCCGGGAGAAGAAGGTGATATCTCACCCGGACGATCTGGTCGCTGTCCTGAGCGACCCCGCATTCAACTTTGAACGGGTCGGGCTCGAAGCCGGGCCGCTGTCTCAATGGCTGTTCGAGGGGCTGGCGAAGGCCGGATTCGCGGTACTCTGTATCGAGACACGGCACACAAAAGCGTTCTTGAAGGCTCAACAGCCAAACAAGAGCGATCGCAACGATGCGCGCGGCATTGCGCACATGATGCGGGTCGGTCTGTTCAAGGACGTGCACGTGAAGACGCTCACGAGCCAGAAGCGCCGCGCCTTGCTGACGGCCCGCAAGCTGTTGCAGGAAAAGGCTATCGCCATGGAAAACGATATGCGTGGGCTTTTGCGCAACTTTGGGCTGAAGGTCGGCACGATTAGAGCATTCAAGTTCGATGAGCGGATACGCGAGCTCGTTGAAGCAGCTCCCGATCTGGCGGAAATCATCGAGCCGTTGCTCGCTGCCAGACAAAAGCTGCGCGAGGAGTTCGCCAAACTGGACCGCAAGGTCCGTGGCGAGGCCAGGGTCGATCCGATCTGCCGGCAGTTGATGACGGTGCCCGGAGTCGGACCGATTGTCGCGCTCGCCTATACCTCGACGATCGACATTCCGTCCCGCTTTCGGCATTCGCGAGCGGTGGGGGCTGTATTGGGGCTGACGCCCGTACTCAACCAGTCGGGCGAGAGCAGACGAATAGGTCATGTCTCGTTGTGCGGCGACGCCATGCTGCGGGGGCTTCTTTATGAAGCGGCGCAGGTCCTGCTGATACGCGTCAAGAAATGGTCGTGGCTGAAAGCGTGGGCGATGAATGTCGCCAAACGACATGGGGCCAAAAAGGCGATCGTTGCATTGGCGCGCAGGCTTGCGGTGGTCCTGCATCGGATGTGGGTAGACGGCTCCGAGTTCCGTTGGACACGGGAGACCAGGCCAACAACGACGGGCGCGACTGCATAACGCGACCAGCAGACAAAGAGTTTAGAGTTCCGCCGCGAGGCGGAAGGCGTCCTTCGCGGACGATGAATGATGTGAGTTCGCATACGGTCTTATCTCCGATGAGCCATCATCAGGATGCGAACCAGATTGGACCACATCGTTCTACTGGACCCCATAATGGGAGGGCTTCCATGCCGATCCCGGAGAGAAGCGCGGGCCGCGAAAAGACGTCGAACGTCACCCAAGTGGGAGGCTCGGAAGTGCTTGACCTCAACACGCCGATTAGAGAAGACCGTATCATCCGCTTGAGAACCGTGCTTTCCCGGACCGGGCTGTCCCGGTCCACCATCTACCGCAAGATCGCCGAGGGCACATTCCCGCCGCAGATCAAGATCAGCGTCAACGGGAGCGGCTGGCATGAATCCGACATCAACCGCTGGATTGCCGATCCCGTCGCATGGCGCCTGAAGCACGAGCTCGATGCGGCCAGATGACGTCAGCGGTCGGCTTTCTGCCGGCGACAGTGAACCGGACCGGCGTCAGGCCGTAAAGGCTGACGCTATCGCGCCCCCGCTTCGCGGCTTCGGCCTTGACGGCCTGACGCCGTCCCGGTTTGGGCTCCCCGTGCAGCTAAGGGTACGATTTGGAAGCGCGGTGGTGCTTCCAATCGTGAACAGAGAGGCAGCGGAGCGTACGGCGTCATACCTAATAGTAATCTCGGTTCTTGCTGACCACAAAATTGCGGTTTATCAGCTGCGTGGTCGTCTTCGTGGATGCCGGCCAGGTCGCATTGATATTCGAGCGTGAGCCCAGCAGGCAGGCTCTCATCAATCGCGGATGCCGGCGCATCAACGTGGCACAATCTCTGGCCGATTTGTACGCCATAACACGCCAGAGCATCCGAACGGACCGTCGCCCTTTTGCTTGCATCAGCATCGCTGGTTAATGCTGTTCGAGATTCTCGGATCGGCAGAATTGAGATCGGCAGGCACAGAGTATAGCGATACCAAGGCAGACAGCGCTCCCGCCATCACTTGCCCCCCGACTCATCAGTCGCGAGGCGGCTGCCGCCTATACACCACGGCCTACTTCCTGTCTCCACGAGTGAAAGTTGGAGGCAGAATTAGAGCAACGGCGCTTGTACACCAGAAGTTGCCCAAAGGGCCAAGTGAGCACGGGGACGGCAGGCTACGAGCTTGACAAGAGTGCTTCGGTCCGTCCGATTTTCACGCTACAGCACGCAGGAGTTAGCGGCGGCATCAGAGAGCCTTTTGTGTTTTGCACCGTAGGCCACATAGATCACGGATATCCGAAGCAAATGGGCTACGTGCAGATGGCGTCGAACAAGTCAGCAGGAACCGCTACCACAAAAGCAGCGCCTCCTTGTAAGCCCGCGTCGACACCAAGGTCGCACCATGAAATGCCCGTCTCGCTCAGTGGGGCTTGATTCGATCGTGGGGAGATCATCAAAGCACATGCAGAATTCCATGGTTGACAATGATAACAACAAACGGCGCCGGCTCGTCGAGTTCAAGGACGGTTGCCGCTATGGCAAATTCGGAAGGACTAAGGCTTATGAGCTGATCGCCCACGAGAGGATCAGGGCCTACAAGATGGGAGGCAAGACTATGATCGACCTCGACAGCGTTGATGAATATCACACTTCGCTGCCGAGGGTCGAAACGAGAGCAAGCTAGGCAGCCGATGTGCGCAGCGAGACGGCGGTGCGCAGGCTATCGAGGCGAGCAGGCTATTGCTGCATTAAACGCACGCGTTCGGCCCAATAGGGTACGGTTGTAGATGCCAGAAAATCTTGTTCTTGTCGCCCTTGCCAAGCATCAAGGCTTTTTACCCCCTCCTCCTTCTAATTTCTCTCCCACCTCATTTAGGCGGAATCCGCTGATACCGCTGACACCTGCCCCTCCTGGTCGTTTCACCGCAATCACGGCACCGGTCCCTGCTCCTGCGTCTTCCACTCATTGGAGGACGCAATGGATCGCTTTGAGGCAGGGCGCCGCTTCAAGTCCCGCGGTCAGTCTTACGGGCTTGAAGGACCATTGGACCCTGGACGACAGGGTACATCGAAATGGTCCGCTACAAATCCGGATGTGCTCATCCTGGCTGCCGACGGATAAACGAGATGCTCGGAAGGCCGCCGGCCAAATTTTATTTTTCCAACCTCGCTCCAAAATGCCCCTCAAGTGAGAGGGTACTTAAAGTGGCGCATCAGCCCGTAATTCCACGAGGCCCACACCATCAGTCCCATCTCCAGCGCCCGGACCCGCTTCGTTACATGCGTTCTTTGATCGGCTCATGAAAAAGGCCCCACCGCGATGGGGCCTTAATCAGCCGAAATATCGGATGCTCAGTTGTAGTCTGAATACTTGAACTGCGGCATCGCCTTCAGCTGCTCCTTGGTGCCGCTCATCACGGCGTGGTCTGGCGTCCAGTCATTCGCATTGCCGCTCCGTGCGTTCGTGGTGGTGGTGGTGGTCGTCGCCGCGCCGGTCGTTGTCTCGCGCGGCGCAGCTGCGTTGTCGCGCGTCGTCGTTGCGGTGGTCGAGCTGGTGCGGACCGGCTCTTCCATAAATTTGAGCTTGTCCATGGAAACCGCGATATCGTGCTCCCCCATGCCCAGGAAACCGCCGACACCGATGACCACGGCATTGACCTTGCCATTCTTGTCCAGGATCAGTTCGTTGATGTCGCCAAGCTTTTCATTGGCTTCGTTATAGACGTCGAGGCCCATGAGCTTGGACGCGCGCCAGTTTCCCTTGAGCGCCATTTTTTCCTGCGAGCCGGCAGTCGTCGCGGCGGGGGCCGCGCGATCCGTGGGCTGGGCGGTTTGCGCATAAGCGGGAACGCTGAAGACGGCGGCGCTCAGGAGAGCCGCGGCCAGGAATTTCTGCATTGTTTCCTCCTCCGAAGGGTTGATGGGTGCTTCTAGAACGGAACGCGCGAACGAATGTTCCCAGCGTTTCGGAGTAGTTCGGAGTCGGGAGCATGCGGCTCAGTCCCGTGCGGCCCTTGCGGGACTGCGAAAGCCCCCGCCGTGTATGGTGCTGGCGCCGAACTCGCGATCGACCGCGGCTGGCTCAGGACAGACAAATCCGGGGTACATCTCTATTCGCGAATGGGAACTCATTTCTCTTACAAGTCGCTTGGGCCATAAAATGGCTCAAGCGCGGCCGTGCGCCGAGACCATCCAAGTCGTCGACCTTCAGCAATCAGGGCGCGATCGCCAGAAGTCCCTGCTGAGTTTAAAATCAAAATAGGCGTGAGTTGCTTATTGGCACCGAGTTGATTCACGCGCTGCCCTGCCACCCAAACACTGGTAGCGAATGCGACAATGACAGCCGCGCTCGCAAACTGCATCGTCCATCCCGGCGAGCTAGTCACGAAGGTCTACCATTTTCAGATAATCGCCACTGACACTGCTCGCGGCGTGACCGGCCACGACTGCAGCCGCCGTGAAGACGACGATCAAGGTCAAAGCGGCGAAAAGGACGCCGATTAGCTTCAGAGCGCGCTTGTCTACCATCGCGAAGCGTCCTTAACGGTCGAGAAAAACCCGGTCGGTATTTCGACTCGAGCCTTTGCCTCCCTCTGATAATTTCGCTCAGTGAACAACACGAAGGAAATAGCATCCGAGGCCGCCAATGACGATCACGGCCGGGGCGGCCCAAAGCACCAGAACTGGCATGTACTCCTCCTCTTACCGGTTGCCCTCATTGAATAAACGCAAGTCTACTGCCACTTGTTCCCGCTTCTTCCAGCCGCGAGTTCCTCGTGGTATGATGCTTTGGAAGGCCGGGAATAAGCCGAGGCCCATTTATCGCCTCTTGCAAAATATGCCGATGGGGCCGGAAGAGATCGACCGCTTGACGACCGCCTATGAGCAAGCGTTGCGGACCCTGGGCATTGTCGACAGAGGTGACCCACTGGCTGAATTGGGTCGCAAGGAAAATCATCGAAATCGCACAGACTGGCGTGCGAGCCGAGCGACATTTCTGCTCTGGCAGTCCAGGAAATCGATATCCGCAGCAGCTTGAACACGCCAAAAGTCAGCTAAGAGGTAAGGCCGCCTCGGCGGCCCAACTGCGAAAGAAAGGGTCCCAGCGGCGGCGGAGACCCTTCCGAGGAGTCGCGTCGCACGGGGGGAAGTACGACATCATTTCAATCCACTACTCCGTAAGTCGTTCCTAACGTCCGAGCCCGCGCTCGACACGCTTGAGGCTTGTGCCAACCTTCTTGACGGCCTTCTTCACGTACTGCCGACCTGTTTGTCTTCTTCGCCGCGTAGCGCACCTCGTGATCCCGCCCGCCGGCGACCCGCGCCCGGTCCTGCTTACGCCCGCGGCTTGTTTGCTTCTTTGCCTTTGCCTTCACGGCAATAAGGCCGTTACGCGGGCAACGCGTCCTGAATGCGGAAGGGTTCCAGCTTTTCTCGGTCGGAACGATGCAACCTGTGCCAGCTTGAATCAACTTTCGTGGGGATTCTCGGCGTGGCGTTTCAGCGTAAAAAGCCCGCGGCGATCGGCGTAAAGGCGCCCTATCCCGGACTCGTCGCACCCGCGTTGGCGACGTCGACCGACAAGATGCCGTCCGGCGATCGCTGGATCCATGAGGTCAAGTTCGATGGCTATCGCGTCCAGGTGCATCTGGTGAACGAAGCGGTTAAGGTCTTCACCCGCCGCGGCAACGACTGGACCAAACGCTTCCGGAAGGTCGACGACGACGCCTGGCACATCGGCGCCGGCTCGGCGATCATCGATGGCGAGATAGTCGTTCCCGCCGCTGACGGCACCACTGATTTTGCGGTCCTTCAGAACGAGCTGAAGGGAAGTCGACAAAGATCATCCTGGTCGCTTTCGACCTCCTCTACCTCGACGGCTACGACCTTCGAAAGTTGCCGTTGATCGAGCGCAAGAAGCGCTTGAAGAAAATCGTCGACGGGACCGACATTCAATTCAGCGAAAGCTTTGAGGTCGACGGCAAGGAGATGTTTGCACACGCGTGCAAGGTTGGGCTTGAGGGCGTCGTCTCCAAAGTCCGCGACAGCCACTACCCCTCGGGAAGAGGCCGCGACTGGGTCAAGAAGACCTGCACTCAACGCGAGACGCTGACCATTGCAGGCTTTGCCCTCGACGGCAGCGATTGGGATGGCATCTATCTCGGCCGCCGCAGGGGCGACGACCTGGTCTATGCCGGCAAGGTCGACCACGGCTTTGACAAGAAGTCGGCCGCTGACCTTCGCAAGCGCCTGACGCCGCTGATCCGCAAAACCCAGCCTTACGCAAAGAAGATCGCGCACAAGGCGATCTGGGTGGAGCCCGAACTGCTCGCCGAAAGTCCGCCGAGGGCAAGGTGCGGCACCCGTTGTTCCGGGGCGTGCGGGAGGACCTTTGATGCAGGCGTGCAACCGTTGCGACAACTGCCGCTGGGTCTGCGAGAACCACAGCGACAGGCCATGGCTGTGGGCGCGAGCCTGTGGCTGTGGCGGCGCGGGAGCGCCCTGTCCGGTCTGCAACGCCGCCGGCATGGCCACCATGCCGGAGATGCCGGACGGCTTCCATGCTGATGCGATAAACAAGCATTTCGTGGACGATCAATAAGACGTTGCTCCTAGCAGGAGGGTTCCAGGTTCGGAGTCTGTCGGGTGCCAGACAGACGCCAAGGCAAAATAGCTTCAGCTTGGGTGCTGCCGAGAGCGGCGGCTTGCCCTGCAATGGAAACGACCCCACGGCTCCCAGCCCCCAAACCGGGGCCATTGCTTTCTTAGCAGTTAGGAATCGGCCAGCCGAAGAACGAACACTTCGTAGTGACGATGCCAATCGGCCGGGTCGATCCTGCGGACGACAGTATCCACGTATCGGGGTACGGCACGGCACCCGACATACCAGCCCTCAAAGCCCCCGGCAGGGCCGTGCTCAGCCTGGGGCGCTACTGAGCCGATCGGTCACTCTCGGTTGCTCCGCTGATCTCAGACTCGGCCTGAAGCCAAAACTCCAGGTCGCGGTCTACAGGGCATCCGTTCTGTTCCCAAAGCTCGTGTGCGCGGGCTGTTATCTCGTCCCGCATTCGGCGGGCAGCCCGACGTTGCCTGAGCCTCTGTCTCAATTCCGCGACCCACGCCTTGAGCCGCTCATACGTCGTCGGGTCAGTAACCCGCGAAGAGATGCGGCTCGCTTGTGCAATCTTACGTTCCAGTTCGAGGACATCGTCGGTTTCGTCCATTGGAATATGACTGCCGAGGGAGCGGAATTGTTCAACCGCAGATGCCGGCTGTGGTTAGATCGGTTCTAAACGTCGGTGCGGAATGATGATTGAGGTCAGAGACGAAACCGCCCCGTGCTTCCGTGAAACTCACCGGCATCAATCCGCTTCGTCGATCCCCAGAGCCCGCGCGGCGCTCCTCAAATTCCTAGGAACGAAATGACGCCTGGCGGCATAGAATCGGCGGCGTCTCCGGTCGACGCCGCCACGGCTCCTCGACTCCGGAGCTGGAGCCACCATTGTGGAGTCGCGTATGCGTCGCTCGCCATCAGTGGTACCGGCGGAAACCGGCCACGAGACTTACCTGGTGCTGGACGACTTGGGACGCCTCGGCCGCGTCTGGCGCGAGACCAACGAAGTAGATGCCAACCACGACGCGCTCATCCGCGACCTGTTGGACGATCAATATAGCCGTCCGACACGAGTCGTCGCCTTCAATACCATTGAGGGGTGGTCCCGCGACGTCACCCTGGATATCGCCGACGAGCTACGCCGACGCTTCGCCGACCACGATGACGTGCCGGTTTCCGTGGAGGAGCTACTGGAGATGCAAGGCGGTAAAGAACCCCCGAGCGGTAGCACTAGGCGGAAATAGCGCTGCTTCTTTTTGTCCCGATAGCAGGCGGGAGAAGGCTTCGATCCATGGGCGCTGGAAGAAAGGAGGCTCGTAGAGCTGAGCCGCCTTTCTTCCGATCAGTGTCAAAGTGATCAGTGTCAAAGTGATCACTGGCAGAGGTGTTGCCGACCATCCGCGCCACGGAAAGTGGTGCCAGGCGTACAGGCGAGGCTATTGCGAGCCGCATAGGTCTTCCAGTCGCGGCCTCCATAGCCGTAGCCGTAATAGTCATTATAATTGTTGTAGCTATTATCGAAGGCCCGGAACGGGGCAGTCGCGATCGCGCCCGCCGTTGCGGCGGCACCACCGACGATGGCACCCGCCGCGCCGACCGGCCCCGCAGGCCTGCCATACTGATCCCGAGTTACAACAGCGTTGGCATCGCGGAACTGTTCGCCGCGATTGTCCGCGCGTCGCTGCATATGGCTCTGGCTCTTGGCGTGGCTCACCTGTTTGTCCTTCATACCTTTGGTCGTCGTGCCCTCGGCCATCGCGGGGCTCGCCAGCGCGGAGGTTAGGATCGCGGCGGTGCCGAGGATCGCAAGACTCAGTCTCGTCATGGAACGCTCCCTTTCTTGATTTGTGATTTCTGCAAAAGCGCAGAACTGACAGATGTTCCGCGTACCTGCTGATCAAACCGATGTGATCTGATGTTCCCGCCTTGGGCGCACATCTTCAAACGTCGCCGCCCTGGAGAGCGGCCTGCGAGGCTTACTTGGGGAACAAGCGTTTCGTGGAAGACGCTGCCAAACTGAGGCGGCCTCCTTCATTTCGGCGGCTGTAACCCGGAGGACCTAATCCAGTCGCCCATGCGCGCCGCCGTTCCGGCTTGCCGCGCGCGCCGTATCAGATCATCGCGCATGATACCTGGGGGCGTGCCTTGGGCTTCCTTACGAAGGCGCTGGGCGTGATCTCGTAGTCGCTGATCCAGTGGCGTCGTTTGTGTGAAACGGCGTCTTCCATGACGGCGCTCCCCCGCTCTGAGTAAGGCGGGAAGCCTAATGGGCCTTTACCGACACCACGGACGCCGCGGCAACCTGGTTCGCAGAAAACGATCCGGAAGGCGTAGCCTTTGAGTACAACGTTCTCGAGTGAATGAGCCCGCCAACTTGAGGCGACGTTAGGCTGGCTTTGGCGCGTTCATGGCTCGCTCAACTTCGTCCGCAAGGCCGTTTAAATGTCGGTGCAATCGGTCGTACATCTCGAACTTGGTCTTGTCCGTTGCCATGTCGCGGATCAGGGCAGCGTCAGCTGCATCCTTGCGGAGTTTTTCGATCGAAGCGCGATAGTCTTTCACGGAACCGCCCCCACCTGTTGGAGCTAGGGCGGGAACGCGACCGGCGGTTCCATCACAGGTAAAAGCCACAGTCCGGGCTGTGATAGTAGTATGATGCGCCGTTCAATGCAGGAAAACAGTCCACAAGTGCACACAACGCGAATTAAATGGGCGCGGGACCGAAGCCCCCACGAAAAAGGCCGCCAACTGAGGCGGCCCGACAGGGCGAGGTCAGGGCTGCTGAACAGCGCTTGGCTGAGAGAGTTAGCCGCGCGGAAGAGCACTGCCAACTGAGCGGCCTTACTCCCCAATCAAGTCAGCTTCGCGCGCCTCCGCTTCAACCTCATCGGCCAAGCGGTAGAGAAATAAAGCCAACTTGGAATCTGGGGTCTCGCATGCCGTGCGGCGGCATTCGATGATCTGTTCTTGAATTTTGGTCAGAAGGTCCAGGTTGTCATCCATCGGACAAGGGTAAATCAGGCCACTCCCAAAATCAAACTAAGGCCACTGAGACAGCACCGATTTGTGTCCACTCCGTGAAAAGGGACCCTGCACCGGCTTTGGAAGGCCACCGACGGCCGATCGGCGCCAGCTCATGGACGAGCCCGTATCGCCCGCAGCGACCCAATTGAGCCTCGTGCGGAGCTTTTCGACGATCCCTCGCTGGTCGCTGGCGTATTCCTCAGCGACTTGCCGAGCCTGATCAGTACGCGACGGCTTCTCTTTCGGCTCCTCCTCGGGCGCCTTCTTTCCCAACTGCGCAGCCAATTGTGCTTCCATCTCGCGGACTAGCTTCCGTATCTCGGCGATTGTCATCGTGACGGAAGAGCGCTTTGCTTTCTAATTCGTCAAGGTCAGTTTGGGGCTGTGGCTGCGGTAGTTTGCGGTTCGACACCGATCTGCTTTCAGTAACGGGTCGAGGCGGTCTGCTTCTGGCTGCCCTTTGGCCGCCGCAGCATCCGCCAGTTTGTCGTATTCGCGGGCCACTCTGAGCAACTTGAACTTCTGCCTTTCATCAATCCACCGACGATCGGCCATTGCCGCGGTGGCGGCAGCGCGGTTGCGCCAGTACTTCGCGGAAAACTCTGACATTGCAGAACCTGTTGCTCATCTGCCCGCCGCGCCCCTGGACAAGATATCAATTTTCGCAATGTGGCTGTACGGTACCCGACACACAGAGGGCGTTTCCTCTCCGGCTGATGAGGCGGCCTAACTCCTAATTTGTTTTGTCGATTATCGTGACATTCGCTCTGAGGCCTAGCTTGTGCAGCCTCAAGAGGTGGAAGCCCAACTGGCGCAGATCGTTTCGGTATGGCCCTGGCGGAAGCTTTCGAGCACGGCGAAGGGTATTGGCGGCCTGCTCCCGTATAGGAGATGGCGCCAAGCTGGATGGCGGTTTCATGGATTTGCCCTCAGCGAATGACGAGGCAAATAAATTAGAAGTTAACGCCGCCGTCTGTTCGCTGCCCGACAGAAAAACAAATTTAGGACTCTTATTTTTTGTGCGGGATAGTCGCGATCTTATGTCCGCCATTCCACAGCTCTACGTCGTGTCCGTCGACGATCTCCTTCGCGCGCTCTTTGGCGGCCTCATCATCTCGGCAAACGAAATCGACGCGGTGAAGGATATTGCCGGCCGAACTAACCAGGTACGCGCGGTACTCTTGCATAACTAGGTCCCAAACCTGGAAACGCATTTTGCCCCAGAATTTGCTGATCGTCTGTCAGGTACCCGACTCACCGGTTCCAATACCAGCCAGACCAAGGTGCCCTTAGTGCGCGACCAAGATCAACGTTGCGCCGATCAGTCCTAAGAAACTGACGGCCGCCGTTCCAACGCATACCTTTTCAAACGGTGCCATTGCTGACCCTCTGCGTCGCGCTACTGCATAAATTGACAACGAAAAGTCTACGGTCCGGTTGCGTCAGCTACCTGACACAAGGGCAAATTATGACAATCCAACCTTGGACATTGGAACGAATGGGTCTCAGCAAGAGTCTAGCTGTGGCTCTCAGCTGTCCAGCCCCCAAGCCCCAGCTGAGTGTTGGCGGCCCCGGTGAAGCGGAGAAATGCCGGGGCCGTTTCCAACCAGTGCCCGCCAGAGTGAAGGGGGCGGGCACGAAAAAGCCGCCGCTGGGCTGAAACAGCGACGGCTCTACCCTTACTCTCGCGGAAACCTTATTGAGGGGCCATCCGCGATTGAGCGGACTGTAGCAGCCAGTTAAGGAAGAATTGGCCCGGCCCACGAAGTTTCCGGACGACTTATCCCGGGCCAAAGAAACGGCCCCGATGATCTAACCAGGGCCGTTTACCTGCGGAAGCCGCACGAGGGGACGGGCTAATGCCGCCACAGGCGTAGAGCCGATCCCTGTATGCCTAAATCGTTCCTACCAACAAAAAGGCGGCCCCACGTCGTGAAGGCTGAGGCCGTGAAGTTTGCTACCACTCAGTGCCCATACCCTGGCTTGAGCGTCGATGCTGGGCCGTTGCCGCACCGGCTATCGATCAGCACAGCAGTGTTCCAGAATTAACTCCCCACGGGGGCGTCAAGCTTAATTCCGGCAATCGATTGCACGTCACGCTTTTGCCACTAGGATTCGCAGTTGCCGGCCATACTGCCCAGGTCCGGCATGCGCTGCGAAGTCGTCGCGCCGAGCCCCCACGTTCGATGGCTCGGCGGCTTCGTGCAGAGTGCGTTTGAGATGGACAAACAGAAACACGACTTAATTTATCGGATCGCCACGGCCGGGTTGGTCGTCGCGTTCTTTGTCCTTACGCTCTTTTTGCGCCGTTAACGAAGCCGTTCGCCACACAAGTGGCTCCCCGATCAATGCCTGCGACGCTGCGATAGCGATCGACGATTTTCGGAAGGCGAATGCGGACACCGTCAGAAAACAACGGCAATAAGGAAAATGATCACGCAGGCGAACGCCCAACCGCGGGCGATGACCCGGGCTCGTCGACCGCCGTCCGCAAAATCTTCAAGGTGCTTTGCAACCCGCAATTAGCTGTCGCTCTTCTCAACGCTCAGCTCAAAATTCGAGCTAAAGCAAGATTGCCATGGTCTGTACGCCTCTACGGTCGAATTTATTTCAGGGCTGGTGGAGATGTGGAATTTGGAGATGGTGTTACTTTGGTAGGCACCGTTGTACCGATCGAAATCGTGTCCCATGGAGTAAACGTCTACAACGAGCAGAACGAGAAGATTAGCGACCTCAATGACGTGATCATTGTCTCCACCGGCAAGGTCGAGGGCTAGTGATCGATGTCGGCGGCTTCTTGGGCGCAAGAGAGCGCAATGTCATGATGCCGCTGAACAAGATCAACTTCTCGAACGAGTCTGACAAGACAACGACAGGCTCGACAGGTTCGGGGGCGAGGCAATGGTATCCTGACCGGGCAGTGGTCAGTGCTACCAAGGATCAACTCAAAGCAATGCCCGAAATTCAAGTACTAAAGCTAGTATTCCGGCTCTAAAGCAAAGGCCCCTTAACCGGGGCCTTTTTTCATGCACAAAGCGGGGAGAGATTTGCACGAGTGCCTCGGCCCACTCGTTATTACCGGAGACATGCTGGGTGGCGCCAAGCGAGGCGGCCGCACATCTAACATTCATTCTTGGACTGCTTGCTTATTACAATCTTGACCGTACCCCGACGCACTTCAGTCCGGGGTGAAGAACGAAGTAAAATTCGTTGTCGTACGATGCCTTCCTCGGCATCTGCAGCAAGATAACTGTCTTGCAGATCATCGTTGAGAAAAACGCGTATATCGTAGCCGGACTCTATGAGGGCCCGGTAATAGCGATACCCGGGGTCGGACAATTCGGACGAGATGCGACCAACGAAGTGTTGTGTCACAAAGCGCCGCCGTTCAAAAGCGTCTCTAGTCATCGTTCACCGCTTCAACCGTTGCACGCTTAGCAAACAACAATTAAACCTGAACTTTGGTTCCTCCTGCCCATCTGCAATGCAACGCACATCGGGATGGCTTAAGACGTCTTCTTTATCGAACCTGCAGGAAATGCCAGTCAGCACCACGATCTTCCCGCCACCGCCGGTGGGCCTTCATCGGTGAGCCTTCATCTTTTCTCTCGCCCCAACGCGTCACTCACCTCGACATCGAGGAACCGGCTATATTTGACTTGGTTGTTCTAGCAAGTCCTGCGGAATGCGAATGGACGCAATCCCAAAGGATGGAAACCAAGGAGAGGACCATGCAAATGAAACGAATGCTTCTCGCTGCGAGCACTGCAATGGTTTTAAGCGCCGCCGCGGCCCAGGCCGGCCCGTGCAATACCAGTGGTACGTCCGCGAACCGTGACGCCGGTTCAGGTCCCACAGTCGGGGCTACCGGCCGGACTACCGGTAGCGCACAATCCGCCAATCAGCATCCACCGACAGATACAATGAACCGCGCAACAGGCGGCGCCGCCACGTCGTCGCAAGATTCGCAGGCGCAGATGCAGGGACAGCCCACAGCCGGGCAGCAAGCCCAAGGCGTCCAACCCTCAGCGAAGACAGCTGATAACGACTGCTAACCTTCGCCTTTCAAGAACGTCAGGCAAGAGGCCGCTATGCGAGGCGGCCTTTGCTTTTGTCGAATGCCCTTTGCGGTTCGCAACGGCAGGCAAAATCGTCCAGACCGCCTGCGCACGATAAAGCAGGCGGGATAACGGCGACAGAGGCGCTCGATGGCATGTGTAAGTTTGTTATCGTCCACCCCGCGCGAAGCTGCTTTTCGTTCCTAGGGACGCTCTCGTCCCAGCCGGGATGAGCCGCAAACCCTAGTTCACCAGTCTTAAAGAAGGCGATTCTCCTGACGTCGCGCTATCGACATTTTCAGAACCAAACGGTAATCAAAACTGTTCTTCCATGAGCAAACGGGCTTGGTTTCCGAAGCCCCCGGCGCATCGCGCGCTCTATGACGCCGTCTCAGGCCGTCGATCATGTCTGGTTATGATGGTAGCGATCGCGGACAATCTGATCGGCGATCTTACTCTTAGACTTGTTCCGGTAATGATAGGTCAATGTCCCGTAGATCAGCGCTGTAAGAAGTATTAGCGCTCCGATGAAGTAAACGATTTCCATGGCGCCCTCACGTCTTGAGGTTTCTCAAGAAGGTCAGTCCTTGCACGGCTGCCTTGTGGTCGTCCGTGCCAGGCCGCTTTGACAGGAATTCCAGCAACATCTCGCGTGTCTGCTCCGCCTCCTTTTCGGAAAGCGGCTTCATCATTCCAAAGGTTTTCATTACCCGATCAATGACTTTTTGCATCGCACTCTCCGAAGGTGCCCACCGCATCGCAACGAATGCAGCGGGGCAAGTTGGGAAGCCTCGGGAGACTTCGGCCATTTAACTTCGGAATAGTGAAACGGTTCCATAGCCGGAATCTGACTTATCGCTGTGCTGCAGGCACATCATGAATTTTCCGCCGGAGTCACTGCGGCGCGCCCGTTATATCCCGGTACGCAATGTCCGCCCTGAATTTCGACTGAACCCAATGTCGCCTTGTACTTTCTAATCGGCTGGTCAGCTTGGGAACTGACTTTTCTTCGAACGCTTCTTCGGCACCTTGGCCCCTTTCTTTCGGGCTTCGGACAGCCCGATCGCAATCGCCTGCTTCCTGCTCTTTACCTTCTTCCCGGATCGGCCGCTCTTCAGCGTGCCGGATTTGCGCTTCTTCATGGCGCGGCCGACCTTTTTGCCGCTCCCTTCGAAGATCTGCGCTTCTTGGCTTTCTTAGCCATCTAGCTGGTCCTCGCCGTTCAACAGTTAGCGCGGGACGCGCAGCAGTTCCGGCATCCCGCGGGCTTCGTCTTCAGGCCGGCTGCCAACGGGGGCCGCACGATCTAGTGTTTTCCGACCGTCTTTCCAGCCGCCAGGTCCTGTGGGTTTGGCGCAGATGCTGGCCGAGAAGGGCATTCGCGCTAATGCTGTCGCCCCGGGGCCGGTCTGGACGCCACTCATCCCTTCGACCCTGTCCGAGCACGCCGTGGAGAATTTCGGCAAACAAGTTCCGATGAAACGCCCGGCCCAGCCTGCCGAATTGGCTAGTGCCTGTGTGATGCTGGCCGATCCGCTTTCCAGCTACGTGTCCGGCGCGACCATCGCGGTCACTGGAGGAAAGCCATTCCTGTAACGACGGCCATTCGCGGGCCGGGTTGGTGTTCGATTTAGCCCGAAGCATCAACCGATAGGCGATTGCTCAAATACTGAATGAGAACGACTGTTTTTGCGTCGACGATTTCGCCGGTTGCAATCATCACAGCGGCCTCTTGCAAACGGGTCTCTACCACCTCGATATCCTCCCCCTCCTCCTTGAGTCCACCGCCTTCAGACACCTTGTCTGCCGGCGAATAGGCGCAGGTGAAGAAGACGATCTTTTCCATAATCGCGGCTGGGCTAACATAGAGCTCGAACAGCCTTTGCACTTTCGTGATCTTATACCCGAGCTCCTCCTGCATCTCTTTCGCAATGCGTCGTTCTGCGTTTTCACCATCGAGTTTTCCGGCGCACGCCTCCACGGTTCGCTCGCTGCCGTCCTGCAGGAATACCGGTATTCGTAATTGCCGCGTGAGCAGTACGGTCTGGCGGTCGGCATCGTAGGGAAGAACGACGGCTGAGTTGCCGTTGTCGTAAATCTCGCGCTTGCGCCGCTGCGGGTCGCCGTCGCGCCTGCGTTGCTCGTAGCTCACGCTGATTAGTCTGCCTTTGTTGTGGGAAATGGTCTCGACGTCACGGACCTGCACGGTCTGGCCATCCATCTTCATAGGCTTCATGGCGAACTCCTTTGGTCGGCACCGGTGCGCGGCCATGCCCCAAGAACACCGCGGACGACGGCCGGTTCCGATCGATTTTGGAACCAAACGACTGCGGGACGCTTCATTGAATTGTCATGGAATACGTAGTGCGATTCATAGCCGGTGGCATCGTGGTGCTGGCAGTTGCGAGCCTTGCCGACGTGCTTCGTCCCAAGAGTTTTTCCGGTCTTTTCGGTGCAGCTCCAACCGTGGCGCTAGCGACACTCACTCTCGCATTCGGCGAACACGGCGCCGACTGTGTCGCCATAGAGGCTCGACCGATGGCGGTAGGCGCTCCGGCGTTCGCATTTTTCAGCTTCTTCGTATGCCAGTTCATCATGCGCCTGAACTTCAGTGCATTTGCAGCCTCGACCGCGAGACTGTTGGTTTGCTGCCGCGCTCGGCCTCGAACAAGTTTTGATAAGATGACGTAGGAAATGATCCACCTCAAGTTCTCTGCGCTGAAGGAAGCCGCTGGTACGAATATCTCGTTCGCTTTGTGCTCGGGGGGCTGGCGACTTGTCTGGCAGGTCTCGTCGCGGATTTCGGCGGCCCGTCTCAGCGGTCTTTTTCTGGGGTTTCCTGCAATTTTTCTCGCGAGCGCGACCCTCATCGAGGCGCATGAGCGGCGGCGAAAGCGGGAGACAGGTTTGCGTGGCAATCGCCGAGGGCGGCAGGCGGCGGCTCTCGACGCCGCTGGAGCAACATTCGGTAGCGCCGGCCTCTTTGCATTCGCCATTGTGGTATGGCTGTCAGCGACGGCATTACCGTTTTGGATCGTTATGCTTCTGGCGCTATCGGCGTGGTTCGCGATCGCAACGACAGCTTGGCGGATTGGGTATTTCGTTTGACCGAAGGTGCCTTATTGCTGGCGTCAGTACGGTGAGCCTACCCCGGATTTGCGGCCCCTGTGGCGGTACTGTTTCCAGGAGCCATTATCCGCACCTCATGGCCCTGTCGAAGCGCGAGCGAAGCCGCGGCGACCGCCGCCTCAAATGCGGATTCCTTGGTTTGGTAAATGTTCTCAGCCTTTCCGTCATGGCTGACGCGCCACTCTCCTGCGCCACCAACGATCTCATAAGACGCCAATCCCATTGAGGCACTCCCGTTCAATGCGTGTTGGTTTCCTGCCATCTGTCCGGATCTGATTTCTTGGTCCCGGGCCGCTGCTCCTTTTCCGGATTGCCTTTCCAAGGCTTGTCCGTCTGCGAGTGCGACCCCTGATCAGTTTGCTGCCTGGGATCGTCGAGTGGCGTTTCTTTACTCATGGGCTCTCTCCACCATAGAAACTTAAACGACGTCAATAAAGTTCCAACGACGGTTTTATTCGAGTGCCGCTGACCGACACCACCTGCCCAAGGCGTGGCCTTTGAGTATGAGATCCTCGAACAAAAGGACGCATCAAGGGCAGAGCCGCCACGGAGGCGACTCCGGGACGGCTGGTCTTGGTGGTCCTACCCTACTTCGGCGCGTCGTTGGATTTCGAGGGGTCGCCCTGTGGGCCTTGCTTTGTCGTCGGGGATGCACTCGGCGAGCCGTTGGGGTCGTTCTTCGCTGGACTGGTGCGGCTCATACCCGTCGTCGCCTTGTTGTCCTTCACGGCGCCGCCTATCGTTCCCTGACCAACGTTCTGAGAACCCATCGCGTTGCCGTTGCGATCGGTGCTCCCCTGTGCGGAAGCAATCGCCGTGCTGCCAACAATCACGGCTGCAGCAACGCTGATTGTTCTGAGATTGATTTGCATAGTTGGCTCCCTTACTTTCATGTTGTTGAAGATCCATCAACGGGCCAAATGTCCAGCCGTTCCTCTGCAGTGAGGAAGCCGTTCGACTGGGCCAGGACCGGGAGCGGTGACCGAAGCTCTGGAATGACACGTTGGTAGGAACCCGCGGCGGTGGAGTGAGTTTGCTTCCTGCGCCCGTCGCGCTTGCTTTTTCGTCGGTCGGACTCGGTCAGAGAGGCGCGGGTGGCTGATGTCGAAGCTCACATGAATGGTGGTTGACCTCTCCCCGGCCTCCAACTGCCGAAAATCGCAGGACAGCATGGCCACACCCAAGGAGATGGATGTTATCCGGCGGGCTTACGAGCTCTGGCAGCAGGCTGGCGAGCCCTCCAATAAAGACGAAGAATTCTACCACCAAGCCAAGAAAGAGTTGCAAGAGGATTTGAACAAAGAAAACCAATCCCACCCGGAATAAGCACTACATTCATTTGAGCTGGAACTAATCGGCCGGACTCGTCTTGAATTCGCGTTCTGTTGCGCGGAGTTCACTATGCGTAAACCCAATTGGACGCCGTCGATCGTGCCGGATGAGAACGATCGGACCATCTATTTGGTAGCGGATGATTTAAGCAAGCCCGGCCGCGCCTGGCGCGAAACCGATTACGAAGCCACCAACCTCGAAACGGTCGTTCAAGATCTTCTGGCCGGGCAATACCGCAAGCCAAGCCGCGTCGTCGCTTTCAATACCGCCGAACGCTGGTCTGAAGACGTATCCGTCCACATCGCCCATGAGCTTCGGCAGCGCTGCGATTTGCAAATGCGCGATATCCCCTTCTATCTTCAAGATTTCACGGACCGTTATGAGGGCCGGTATCACGATATTCAACTCCCCACTGCCCATGCGCCTGGTGTGACACATGATCCATCACGTTTCTGTCGGCACTAATGATATCAAGCGGGCGCGAGCTTTCTACGAGCCGCTGATGTCTCACATCGGCTTTCGACTCTTGAAAGCGTCAGACAAGGCTGTCCACTTTGGATCATCCGATATCATGTTCGGCCTGGAAACGCCGATCAATGGCTTGCCCGCCACTCCCGGCAATGGCGTCCATATCGCGTTTCAAGTCCCCGACCGGCAAACAGTGAGACGATTCTACGACACCGCCGTCGCGAATGGTGCGGCCGACGAGGGCGCGCCGGGTATTCGTGAAAACTACAACGCCAACTATTATTGCGCCTTCGTCCGAGATCCTGATGGAAATAAAATTGAGGCCGTTACCTTCACGGCGAGGGAAGCTTTCTAACGACGATAGCCCGGATCGATCGACTGAGCTGCGGTTCCTTGGAGGCATGCAGCCCGATACGCAATATGCACCAGGCCGCACTCGGTTTCGGGTCAAGCTAAGTATCAATTCGGACGCTCACTCGGCTCTTGAACTCGAGCACATGCAGGCTGCTTCGGAAACGTAGTTTAACTCGGAACGTTGCGCTCGAGATCTTCCAACCACGCGGCAGCGTTGCCATCGGACGGAGCCCGCCAATCACCCCTGGGGGATAATGACCCTCCCGCTGAGACCTTCGGGCCGTTCGGCATCGCGGAACGTTTGAACTGACTAAAAGCAAAGAATCGTCGCAGAAACACTTCCAACCACTTTCGGATATCGGCCAGTTCGTAATGTTGCCGCTGATCGGCCGGCAGACCGGACGGCCATTCGCCCGTCGAATTTGCTTTCCAAGCGTGCATCGCCAGGAATGCGATCTTGGATGGGCGAAATCCGAACCGCAGGGTGTAATACATATTGAAATCTTGCAGCGCGTAGGGACCGATCGCGGCTTAGGATCGCGTGTCGGTGGATGCAGGGTGCGACGGTGACGGCCGCGAAGGAGACCTTCCAATTCTCTCTGTTCGGTATCTTTGGACTATCGTAGACGTCTCGGACAAATCATGTCGCCCCAAACGGGTAGCTCGTCTCAGCAAGTTTGCGAAGTGTTCCTGTTGGTCCGCCCTTTGGTCCTCGAACCTCTGCGAACGGACCTCGGCGTTCCAATACCATCCATTTTAAAAGGCGCTTCGAAGGGGGCTTTTCTAGAGACCTCAAAACCTCGAGCGATTTACTGATCCATGGCCGCTCATTCATGGTCACTCATCGAGCGATCCTCGAAAGGACCAGAGGACATGTCAGTCCCATGAACGTTGCGCTCGTGCATAGGAGCTCAGACAACGGCTCGAATGGCAGCATCCCGAGTTTGCCGATCTGTTACTAGAGCCACGTTTCGGATCACATTGCTATCGGCTGGTGCGAACCCGCTTTCCCCTAGCCGCAGCAAACAGCACTATTCGACCACTTCATCGGCGTGGACTACACGGTGAGACCAAGCGGTTGGCAACCCTCGAATTTGGTCGCTGCTCTATGGTAGGTCGGCAGGCTTAGTGCCGTGAGAATCTGATCGACCGTGGCCGCCTATACGGCGGAATTCGAGTCCCAACCCCTCACCCACCTAGGCGTCTGCCTATGGGAACGGCTTTTTACGTGATGAGTTATCTCCAAGTAGCACGGAGGAACCTATGAAAAGGCTAATCGCAGTCACGGCGTTCAGAACTCGGGGCCCGCCCCGCAGACCGGAATGGAGAGGCCCGGAATGACGAACGGTGCCAAACCGGATGGTTCGATGGACACCAGCGGCATGAGCAGTACCAAAGGCAATATCAAGAGAGACAAAGACGGCGCGCCGAGGCCCGTAAAACAGGACGAGATGAAAAAGTAAGGACGCAGCCTGGCTTACGAGGTCGCGCACGATGCCCATGAACGGACGTAGCGGAGAGTAGTTACCCACACAGTCACCAAGCCGCTCAATCAGCAAACTGGATTGGATCGAGCCTTTCGGTACCGGTCGCCGACGAAGCTGGCGGACAAGTGCCTCCTGTCGGATATCATGTAGAGGAAATCAAAACTCTGCGGGGGACTACCTGATCGAGAAGCTACCGGTATTGAATTGTCGCCCTTGCCATCAACGCGGCACAAGATCACGCGGAAGCAGCCTTATTGCTCTGGCTCGAACCGATCTATAAAGCGCTCACCTTGCCAAAGCTCAACGGCGTGGCCATCCACGGCGATTTTCGCGAGCCTCCGCGCTTCCTGCTCATCAGAGCAGCGGATATCGACCCGATTGAAAATATGGCCGTCAGCCCCGATCACATAGGCCCGGTATTCTTCCATCGAAACGCTCAAAATCTGATCTTGATTACCATCCAGCTGGCAAAACTAAAGTGACGCTAAAAAGCTGTCTACCTAAAAATGAGGAGGCTTGCCGAGTTCTCGAGATCGAAAAGACCAATGATGTCACAACCGGTTTCCGTTATGTCAAGTATCCGACATTTCCGTTCCCAGCAGCCTGGCGTAATGGCGCTTGACCGTTTCGTAGCACTCACAGGCGCCGTCGTGCAGCGCTTCCGCGTCGACGATCTGGATTTTCCCACGGGCGTACTTGATTAGACCAGCAGCCTGCAGGCCGTGTTCCTCGACTGTCACAGTGGTCCGCCGAACCCCCAGCATTTCCGCGAGATATTCTTGCGTGAAATTCAACGTATCGGTGCCCGCCAAGTCTCTCGCTCGCAACAGCCAACGGCATAGACCGTGCCTGAATATGGTGTGCCGCAAAACATGCCGCAGACTGTTGCGCCTGAGCATATACGGTTTGCTCGTGACGAATGAGTAGCGACAGCAGTGTAGGACTTTGCAGTGCAGCCGACTTCAATCCATCGATGCTGCAAACGACGATATCGCCGGCCAGTTGGACAATTCCGCGGCTGAGAGAAATACGTCCGTCAAGCGCCGCCGAAGCCCCAACGACGCCGTCCGAGCCGACCATCGCCGCTTCGACCATTTCCCCTGTCTCAAGCGTCACGACCAAAGACACCACGCCACCCGTCGGAAAGTAGACGTGCTGGATTACCCGTTCGGCTTCGAACAACACCGTGTGCTGCTTGAAAGAGGTGATCTTGAGATACGGCTCAAGTCGCTTGAAGTCGTCCTGGCTGAGCTGGTTGAGCAAAAGGTTTTTCATAGCGCGCTCCTGAGGGACAGGCGGGAGCGCAAAGAACTCTCAGCTATCGGTGCCTTGATGGATACCCGATAATCTCAACATCGTAGGTCATCCACCTGACAAAGCGTAGATTATTTCGCCATCGCGCCGCACAAAAACAGGCGAAACACCGCTATGAACCGCGCTCCTGACGGCTTGGCAAGATGACCTCACTCCTTCTGATCGGCAACTAGGTGTTTCAATGCCTTGGGCGGCTGTATGCCGGGAGAGCTAAGCCATTTGTTGATGCCTGATGCCGTCTCGGCTTGCCGGGCGCGCCGCAGAAGCAGTTCGCGCGCCGTGCTACCGGGAGGTTGCTGATCAGCGGCCTCTCTAAACTTAACCGCTTCTTCCATTAATCGCTCTTCAAAGGTCGCCGTATGTTTTACGCGTCTGCGCTTTGGAGTCATGGGTTCTCTCAAGTCTGCGCCCCATGACGGATCTAAAAGCCGTTTCTCTCCCCTGTCTGTTCGGTACCTGACAAACCAGTGGTGTCCGCCCGCTACGACGGCAAAATGCTGTCTATAAAATGGACCTCATTCCGCGGGCGATCGATGGGAGGGATGCATAGCGTCCCTTATCCGCTCCATGTCGCCGACCAACTGCTTGATGCGATCCGTTGTAAGGGGATCAAGTGCCATAGCGGTAAACCGACTATAGCGAGCAATTTTCTCGTCTAATTCTTTGCATTTCTCACACATGGCTCACCGCGCAATTCCAGGCGGGAGCATGCAACACTCTCTGTCACCGGTTACAGCCGAGGTCTTCGCGGTCATCGTGAGAAGTTACCACGCTAAGTCGGGTTCCTGACATTAAATTTCGCTACGCCCCGGGGAACCCCGATCGAGTTGCGCCCATAGGGTCCGGGCCGAATTTTTCTTCAACCACGGTCGGGAACCGGACAGACAAACGATACGTTTAAGCGCCGTATTTTTGGGGGCGAGGAAAAGTCAGATGATTACGGATACCTTCGATCGCAAAACCATAGCCAAAATGGAAGTCGCCCTTGAGCGTGCGTGCTTAGTTCTTCCTGCAGGTAGTGAGAAACACCGTGCCCGTCGGATCATCGCCAGCAAAATAATTGAATGTGCCTATCGTGGTGACGTTACCGTGAGCAAACTAACTGAGGCTGGATACGCCGCAGCGATGCAATTGACCGCTTCTGCTCAGTCCGACGGGAAGAGAGCGGCCGCCAACTAGCTCGCGCAGCCAACAAAGTCCGATGTTAGCTTTGGGTCGATTGGGTTGAAAAAGTCCCTTCTTATTGATGACTGAAGGCTTTCAGAACCGCTGGCTCATCTCTCGTTGGGAGCTACGGCCGAGGTGCGAATGCCGTAGCAGCTTGCAAAAGGCAGACGCCAACGAGCGTCATGACCATCAAATTGCAACGGTCGCTGGCGGCGATCCGCAGCAAGGCGCAGCGCGAAGGTATTTCACTCAGGCTCACCAACCGCTCGCCTTACAATCGTCGGACGGCAACGCGGTGCTGACAGCGCAAAGCAGCGGCTTGAACTATGGCTAACGCTGGTGCGCTAGCCGCGTACTTGCAAGCGGATTTCGTTTTTGAACCGTTGAAAGACATCCAAAACGTACGGGTCGCACCTTAAAAATTGGATCGATTGAGAGCGCGATACGTTGATCGCGCCGACAAGGAGCCAACATGCGCGATCTTATGAACCTTTTCTCCCGCCGCGAAGTTGTTGGAAGCCTGGGCGCCGGCTTGATGACGGTGGCCGCGGCACCTGTGTTCGCGCAAACCGCCCTTCCCGCCACCCCTCAAACCACGGCACACCCCATGCAAGATCCCATTTCCAAGTGATGCCCCCGTTCAAGCGTCAGTCGCAGCCATGGCCCGGTCTTGCCAGCAAAATGGAACCAAAGCCGGATCATGGCGAGGCCAGCTACAAGGGCAGCGGCCGCCTGAGCGGTCGCAAAGCGTTGATCACCGGCGGCGAGGACGTGCGGCGGCGATTGCCTATGCTCGTGAGGGTGCCGATGTCGCGATAAACTATTATCCGGACGAAGAGCCCGATGCGCAGGAAGTGCTCAAGCTGATCAAGGATGAAGGTCGCAATGGCGTGCTGATCCCCGGCGATCTACGCGATGAGGCCTTCTGCCAGAAGCTTGTCGCGGATGCAGTGAAAGCCTTGGGCGGTCTGGATGTGCTGATCTGCAACGCCGCACGACAGCAGGCCCATGATTCCATCATGGACATCACGAGTGAAGCGTTCGATGCCACGATGAAAACGAACATCTACGCACCGTTCTGGATGATCAAGGATCAAGGCTGCAATGCCACACCTGACACCTGGCTCGGCAATCATCGCGACGACCTCCGAGCAGGCTTACGATCCGTCGCCGGATCTGTATGACTACGCGCAGACCAAGGCGGCGACCGTGAACTACGTGAAATCCCTCGCCAAGCAACTCGGGCCCAAGGGCATCCGCGTGAACGGCGTGGCGCCCGGTCCGATCTGGACACCGCTTCAAGCCTCCGGCGGAGCGAGTATGGAAAAACTGGAAAAGTTTGGCAGCCAGACGGTTTTCAAGCGGCCAGGCCAGCCGGCCGAGCTCGCCTCGATCTATGTACAGCTGGCCGCAGCTGATGCGAGCTTCACGACCGGCGCCGTTTACGGCGCGTCCGGCGGCGCCGGTCAGCCCTAAACCGCTACAGATGCATCGAGAGGCATCCTAGGCGGACGGGCCAATGCTTCTGACGACATGACAGTGAATGGCGTGCGGGCGTAACGCCGGATCGACCGCTTTCATGACTTCCTGTAGTTGCTTGGTTTTGCGATTGTCAAACCTACCCGAACCGATATCGCGGTCGCCCGTGCCATCGCGCGAAACACCAATGCGCCCGCCGAGGAGATTTCCCAGATCGTCACTTGGGGTGCCGATGAGCATGTGCTCTGCGGCCTGGCCGCGGGCTGGTGGATTTGGTGCCGCAATCGACCGGCCGAGCAACGGCGAACAAGCGATCACGTGCTGCTCATTACGCTTGCGGCGACCTTCCTGCCGCACATCCTCAAAACAACGTTTGATCAGGAACGGCCCGATCGCCTCACCGTGCGGGGCAATTTGCACGGCGTGCCACTGTCCGGCAAAGCGCGCGACGCGTTTCCCTCGGGTCATGCCATCCATATCGGCGCGCTGACATCCGCCGCTACCGAGTTGCCGCCCGCGCAGCGCAACGCAATCTGGGCTGCCGGCGCCGGGCTGGTGCTAACCCGCATCGTCCTGCTTGCCCACTGGACGAGCGATGTCTTGGCTGGCCTCGTGATCGGCGCGGTGCTTGAGCGTAGCTTGCGCTTTGTCACCGGCTACGGCCGTTCCAGACGCACAGGGGTAAGCCGACCATGAGCGCTCTACTCTACCGCTTGCGCGACCGATTGGCATGAACTTTTGAGCGCATGGGTCGTTTACGTTTTAGCGCAGGAGGCCAAGCGATGGACTATGTGATCCGGTTCGACGATGAGGTTAGGCAGAACCTCAGGGACGCGGCGAAGGAATACCGTCAAAAGGTAAATCGCCGCTCGTCTTCTGAGCGAGGTATCGGGAGGCCCGGCAGCAGTAACCGCTTCCATCTTGCCGCCCCTGAGGGAAAATTGCTGTCGGCCCCCAAGCTCTCAGGGTCGCCTTCACCGAAGGCGCCGCTATTATCGCCAGGTTGTAGAACTCTAGCAACGGTTGGGCAGACTCTGAGTTTTCTCGCCCTGAAGTCCGCTGGGCCAACCTGCAAAATTTCGAGACTCGAACCGATCTCAGCGTCGGGAACGGCAGCGCAGGTTCGGCCGTTCAGATTTCTATCAGATCTCGGAAGTTGAGACATTACCGTGCGCATACTCGTTGTCGAGGACGACCAGCTTATCCGCGAATTTACAGTTGAAGCGCTGAGAGAGGAAGATTACGACGTGATCCAGGCGAGCAGCGGGGAAGAGGCGGTGGCATGGTGTATGCGGCAGACCGCCGACGTGCTGGTCACCGACATAAAGCTGCCTGGAGAGGTCGACGGATGGCAGATCGCTGAACGCTGTCGCGAGCATAATCCGGGACTGTTCGTGATCTACGCGACCGGATTTTCGCCGGTAGTTGCCCGTCCAGTGCCAGGCAGTCTGTCCTTGCACAAACCCTATCATCCGGAAGAACTCTTACGGGCGATAAGGCAGGTGACGGCGAGCCGATCTCCGTCGGATTCAAAGTAAGCGTCCGCGTTCGTTCATACCGTCGCGGTTAGGTTAAATTGCGAGCCGATGGCGATCCCGGAGCGATCTGTTGCATGGCCTAATATTCCTTGCGATGTGCTAAGCCTGAATTCGTGGACATCGCCTAGTGTTCCCGACACGTCTTGACACTGGCGTTTTTGGCTGTTGCGGCGATAACGGCCGCAAGCGAGCGCGGCGCACCCTCATCACGCGGTTGCTTCTCGTCGGCTTCGAACTGATTTCCCAACCGGCAACGATGATCTCGGCCGAAGGTACCCGTCGGGCGAACTTTCGGACCGTAAACGACAGCCTCGCCTCCGACACTTCCTCCAGAAAGCAGACGCAGATCGTGTCCGCGTTGCCGGCATCAATTTCGGTGTCGGCGCCGGAAACGCGGCGTTGAATCCTTCGCGCTTGAGCACATCCGCGACAATTAGCGCCGCGCAATCGTCGAGCCGACCCAGGCCCGGTAGGCAGAATACCGGCTTGCCCAGCTTACGGGCGTCAATGTTGACAATTTTCGCCTTCTTGGCGGAAGCTTCACCAATCGCCTTCACCTCAACGGTCTCGTGCGAAGCGATATCCTCGATGATCTCCGAAACTGTGTCGTGGATATTTTCGAGCCGAGCGTCGTCAACCGGCCTTGCGCGGCGTCGGCCTCGGCCAGTCTCAAGGCACCAAGCAGAATTTCCTCGTAATAAGCCAGGGCGGTCCCGTCCTTCAGGAACGACCGGGCCTGTTCGATCGCGTCGAGCAGATCGCCCGTCAGCATGCGTTGATATGCGGTTTGCTGAGGTGTCAGTGCCGGCTGGTCTCCCAGCATCACATCGATGAACTGAAGACGTTCGACGTGCCTTGCAAACAAGCAAAGCGTGAGGGGAGTTGAGAGTAACAGACCCAAAGGTCCCCACAGCCAGGTCCAGAATGAAGCGGCGACGACCACCGCGACCGGCAGTTCGCCCACAAACCAACGGCTCGACGACATGCCCGGTCAACGGTTCCACTACCGCAAACAAGATCACCGTCCACAACGTCATTGTCCAATCAGTTCCGACCGCCGCAGCCAAAGCGATAGGCAAACCAGCGGCCAGGATTGCGCCGATGTAAGGCACAAATCGAAGAACCATCGCCAGCAATCCCCAAAGAGGCGCGCTCGGGACCAAGACCTATGACTACGCCGAAGGTCGCATTCAAGACGAGTTGGGTCGAGAACAACCTTCCGAGCCGCTGCGCTGCATCATCGAGGGCGGCCGTGGTCCGCTCTAAATCCTCGCTGCCAAGCAATCGGATGAAACGATCGCGTATGTCCTCTCTTTGAAAGAGAAAAAAGATCTGAAAAATCACTACGATTCCCGAGGTGGTGAAGGGACCGGCGAGCGGTCGCAACGTGGCGATCAATGCCTCAGACGCGCCCGGATCTGGCTGATGGACTTCGACCAGTAGGGGCGCTTTTGCCGGGCCGTCCGGCAATGAGGCCCGGCCGTCTGAGCGTCATCCCGTCCGGGCGATTTCAATTCCCTGTCCAGGTCCTTTAACAGGCTGGATGCGTTCTTGGCACGCCAACGCTACCTAGCCTATCCCGTAGATTATGGATCTTTTCGCCCAACGTAGACTGATAGCGTGGCAGGTCGGTCGCGAGCCGGTTGACCTCGATCATGACCATCGCCGCAAGACCGAGCGCGATAGCCATCGCCAGGCTTACTGCTCCCAGTACCGGAAGCGCCCCTGCACGCAGTCACCGTCGCCTTCTTGGTCGGTGTTCTGCTCACTCTGGTTCTGCCGTGACGGCTGCTGTGCCTGCTGCTTGCTATCTCCTCCTGAGTTGCTCGCTTGCTCTATGATCGAAGAGATGAAGTGCGCCCGACAGACCGTCGCGCTTCGGGATGCGAGAGTGCGCTCGGAAAAAAACCGAGTGGCACTGCGATCGTTCCATCGGTGACGCGATTGCTTCTGCCTTTAGATCGATGCAGGACGCCCCGACGCATCCGTGCAGCGCGCACTGACAAGCGCCAACAGTTCCAGTGTTACGCAGTCACCAACCGCATTCGCTTTAGCGGTGCAGGCTTCGGCCCGACAGGGCCACCGTTCGCAAGGCAAACGCCGGTCGAACAACACGGCGGTAGCTATAGCTGCAATAGCCGGTTGAATAGCTGATTCAGCTGAACGGCTGCCTGCTCACGCAGGCAGCCGACATGGCCTCAGTCGATTTCCTGCACTACCGCACGGCTGCTGGGATCCACCAGCAGAACGCGATCGTTGGAATAGACATAGCGATACTTCGTGAGCGACGGTCCCCAGTCGGACGGCACCGCCGCTAGCTCGACATCGCTCGGCACCGTCGCGCCGACTGCAATGCGCTCTTTGACCGTGACCGGACGCACCTTGTGCTCGGTCACATAGGTTTTGATCCTGGTACGGGCCTCCGGCTCGATTTGAACAGTGGCCCGCGAGGCGCCGGTGGTAACCGTGGTTTGCGCCATCGCGCCGGTTGACAGCACAGCGACGGCCGCAGCCGCCAAAATCAATTTCTTCATCGATTTTCTCCAGCCGCTGAATGAGACAATCCGAAAACTACGCCCATTGCCACTTGTTCCCGACTGGAACGTGGATGTTCCTGGCGTGTTATATCCCCTCGTTATCCAGGAATGTAGGAGACAAAATGCCCGTAATCATCCTGTGGGCCGTGCCGGCGATCATCGCGGTGGGCGGCGGCATTTATCTGATCAGTCATATGCACTGAGAAAGCAGCCGGCCTTGCGGCCGGGTTTGTTTTGCGGACGAAACCCGTACGCGGCACGTTGCGCAATGATCGCCAAGAGAGCGATCGACGCATTAAAGGCGAACAGCTCGGACGATAGTAGTTGCTGGTAAAGCACCGGACCGGCTTTCCGATAGTGCGCATGACTCCGCACCGGATGAACAGACATTCATCCAGTCAATCCCCTACCGGAAGCCAGCCGTAGGCAACTTCCGAGCGCGTTCGGACTTATTGCCAATGGGAAGAAGTGGAACGCCGGGAGGTGTTGATCAACTGCGCTTTGCCTTGCCAATTTTCAGGCTTTGCAAACCCGGCGACGCCGTGAACTGAATGGTGACTTTCGATGCACATGCTGAATTCCACCGTACAGCGATCAACCCTCGGCCTTCATTCGCTCGAACAGTATGAGCCGTTACTCGGCGCGGCGTCGGTCGAGCGGATCGCCGCATCGGGTACGCACGATGCGTGTCGCCCACGTCAGTTCGACGTTCTGCGGCGGTGGCGTCACCGAGTTGCTGACGCCGCTAACCCTGATGATGAATGCAACGGGCATCGAAACCGATTGGAACTTGATTCAGGGAACACCCAGCTACTTCGGCTGCATCAAAAAACTTCACAATATGTTGCAAGGCCAGAGCCTGGACTTTTCGGAAGCTGAAAAGACGATCTACGAACAAGTCGTGTTCGAAAATGCCACGCGGCTTCATCTGGACGATTGCGACGCGATCATCGTGCATGATCCTCAGCCTCTGCCGTTGATCAGCCATTTCCCCGATCGCGAAATGCCTTGGCTCTGGCAATGTCACGTCGATCTTTAGTCGCCCTACGCGCCGGTATGGACCTATCTGCGCCAATTCGTCGATCAATATAATGCAGCTATCTTCGCTGCCCGAATACGGCCAGGATATTCCGGTCGATCAACGGTTCGTTACCCCAGCGATCGATCCGCTTTACGCGAAGAACCGCGAGATGTCCGATGGGGAGATAAGGGAATTCCTGAGGAATTACAAAATTCCGACACATCGTCCATTGGTGACGCAGATTTCGCGGTTCGATCGATGGAAGGACCCGATGGGCGTCATTGAGGCCTTTCGAAAGGCGAGAGATCAGGTCGACTGTACGCTTGTGCTTGTCGGCAACAATGCCACCGACGATCCGGAGGGTGGGAAAATTCTCGAGACGATCAAGAGCGTTGCTGATGAAAGCATCATCGTTCTTGCGGTCGATGATCCAACCCTGGTGAACGTACTGCAGCGATCTGCGGCGGTCGTCCTGCAGAAGTCGACCCGCGAAGGTTTTGGTCTCACCGTGACCGAAGCAATGTGGAAAGCGCGGCTGTGATCGGCGGCGACGTTGGCGGCATCCGTCATCAGATCAAGAACGAATGGAACGGATTTCTTGTGAGTACGCCAGATCAAGCGGCCGCGAGAATGGTCCAGCTTTTGAAGGATCCGGGGCTCCGCGAGCAAGTCGGCTCCAGGGCGAAAGAAAGCGTGCGGCAGAACTTTCTGATGAGCCGACTGTTAGAGGATTGGCTCGATCTGCTGTGCAGATATGAGCGACCGGTGGTCTGACTGGTTTTTGAATCGAGAGCACCTGATAGCTCAATGGTGGAACGCCGATGCGAATTGCCCAAGTAGCGCCTTTAGCCGAAAGTGTTCCACCGAAGCTTTACGGCGGCACCGAGCGGGTGGTGGCTTGTCTGATCGATGAGCTGGTAAACCTGGGGCATGAGGTGACGCTATTCGCCAGCGGCGACTCCAAAACCTCCGCCCGGCTCCATGCAGTCTGGCCTAGGGCTCTTCGTCTCGGCCGTCCACGGACGGACCCGATGGTTGCCACCGCGGCGCTGTTGGAAGCCGTTGCCCGGCATGCGAGCGAATTCGATGTCATTCATACGCATATCGACTGGTTGCACTTGCCGCTCCTGACCCGACTCGGCGCACCTTTTTTAACAACCTGCCATGGACGCATGGACTTGCCGGGCTTTTCAGATGTAGTCCGCCGTTTTCCCGATGCGCCGTTTGTTTCGATATCGGATAACCAGCGCCGCCCGCTGAAAGAGGCAAACTGGCTGGGCACGGTTTACCACGGCTTGCCGGGAGACCTTTTCCGCCCTTCCTTCGAGCCCGGCTCCTACCTCGCCTTCCTGGGCCGGTTGACGGCCGAGAAGGGACCGGAAGCCGCGATCCGGATCGCGCGCGCAGTCAAAATGCCACTTCGTATCGCAGCCAAGGTGCCGCGCGGAGAACGGAACTATTTCAAGGAAAAGCTCGAGCCGCAGATCGACGGAGCACAAGTCCAGCTCATCGGAGAGGTAAATGATCAAACGAAACGGCAATTCCTGGCGAGCGCGGCCGCATTACTGTTTCCTATCGATTGGCCAGAGCCGTTCGGTCTCGTCATGATCGAGGCCATGGCCTGCGGCACGCCCGTGATCGCCTTCAGATCTGGCTCAGTGCCAGAGGTCATCGACGACGGCATCACAGGCTTTGTCGTGCCAGGCGAAGCAGAGGCCATACAGGCGATTGGACGGCTTTCCGAGTTCGACCGACATCAAGTGCGCAGACAGTTCGAGAAGAGATTTACCGCAAGGCGAATGGCGCAAGAGTATCTTCGCCATTACGAAGCGTTGAGCGAACTGAACGCAGGCGAAGCTCATGCCGCCGGCCAGAGGCCCGCTTTATCCAAGAATTCGGCGCCCGATCGCCTTCCGGCCAAGTGATTCCAAAGATTTCCCGATGGGCTCGCCATTCATCGCCGCCCTCGCGATCCGCTGTGGTTGCGATCGGATCAGGTCCTGGCTTTGAATTACACTTATCGCGAAGGACGCAAGAGCGTTCTCGGAACTTTTCCAGTTTATCCCGTATTTCCCTTACTGCCATTACAGGAAATTGAATCTTGGTGCGGGGAAGAATGCGAAGACGATTATGGAGAGCTGTTTAGTCAGGCGCGATCAATTCGATATTTCCCCGCAGGGGATTATTCATACGCCCACCGATGCGGCCTTTACGCCGTATCCCGGCGATCCACGTTCGGGGATCTTGCGCATGGGTCAATTTGGCAACAAGCATCCAAATGGGAGCGGCTTTAACTTTGATGATGTGGAGCGATTAATGAGGGAGCTTTGGGCCGAGTACGTTGCTTCCAACCCGCAATTGTTCGAGACCTGACGACCCATAAACGAATTTGCCACAAATGCACGTCGAGGCCCAGCGAGCCAAGTTCGTGCCGCCTACGACGCCTTCGATGTATGGCGGGCTTCATTAGAGGCTCGGCGGCGCTTTCGCCACTGAGGACGACGGCGGTCGGCTCCCGTGGCGGCCAAAAGACCGGGCTGTGCCGTCGGCGAATCCGGCGCAGCAACTTGCGCCCTCGGACCGGCTTTGGATCGCGCCTCCATTCGTGCCAGCACGGACCGCCCCTTCTCGGTAATCTGCCAGCCACCGTCGCGCCGTTCGACCACACCTTTTTCCGAAGATTTCGAGCTCGGGCATGCATGCCGCCAGCATGGTGGTGCGCTCCGACCACGGTGACAAGGATGACCACGTCGCGCTCGAGGTCCGACAGGCTTGCAAAGCCGTCGGGATGACACTTTCAGGACAGTCACCTGGAAGTTCACTGTCAGCCTACGCGGGTACGCGGGCGGCCCATCAGCCCATCCGGTGCAGATTGCGGCTTGTCACGTCTCTTTGCAAGCGTCTTGTCGTGCGTAGGCACGGCTACAGATCCGCTCGTGTAGGCTGGCGTACATAGGAACCCCACGCGAATTTGCGAGGCCTGAGGGGACTCAAAAGTGAAAAAGCAAGTTGTTCACGAGCCGATTACCGTGGGCTCACGAGGCCGAAGCCAAGACGGCAAACAGCTTTGCCGCCTCCCAGGTCCTACCAAGTTTGCAACCGCGATGGGACTTGAAAACCGCGAGTCCGCGGTTGCAATCTCCAAGTTAAAATCCGTTTGACGGATTTGTCTGTCCGCCAAGCAACTCCTAATTTCAGGCGAAGCCACTAAATTTTTGGAACGTGCGACGGCCGTCGATGTCCTAGACCTCGCGGCAAGCACTTACCTGCCGCATTCCCCTGAGCGGCCTCAGCGCATTCCCCGACGCTGGGGCCGTTTCATTGGAGCTTCGAAATTGCGATCTCGCTACGAGGCATCGGGCGGAAGATCTTGGGTTTGCGGCTATTCGCAACGGATCGCCGCTTTATCCGCCGTCAAGCCAGCAATCCCATCCGGCGTTTACTCGTCGGTGCGTGGATCGCGATGCGCCTGTAATGCGCAATCTAGATCGATTTCATTGCACAGCAGACTCACTGATGCCTCAATAGGCCTTATGTCCGGACACAGACGCCGATTAGGCTGCCCTGCGAAGACGCTGCGTTGATTGTCCGGCGACCTGGCTGTGATCCTCGGCGATGCCAACGCGATGCCGGTACACCATCTCCCAGCCTTTCCAGCCTGTGAACAGGAGCCCGGCCACCGCGATCGCCGACAGGATGAGTCCCGTCGGAACGATCGCTGGCGTTCCTTCGCTGTATCGGGTGTACCAATTGTAGAGTTCGAGCAGGACGATCAGAACGTTACCTCAGGCATGAAGCCAGGCGTCATTCAGCGCCCGGATACGCTGATCGCCGAGAACGTCGACGAGACCGGCGACAGCCGCGAGGGCCGCCATCACCGGGCCAGCGCCCAACAGCCAGGTCGCGGATGTTGCGACCGTCGCATTGCCGTTGCGCCAGAACACGACGTCGCACACCAGCGTCGCCACGAAGAAGGCGACGGGAAAAGGGATCAGCATGGGGTGGATGGGGTGGCCAGCAATGCTGGCGGTGCTGCGCGGGTTGGTCATGAAAGCCTCCGTCCGAGTGCCGAAATTAACGTCCGCAGCGCGATCGGGGTTCCTTCCGAGCTCGGCTCTGGTAGGTGAGTCCGTGCGATTGGTCGGCCGGCCGAAGCTGTCCATTTACCTGGTCCAAAGGGAAAACTTCCCTGCATTGGAACCACGCGAGCAGTCGCCCGTTAGGCGCTAATTGCCGGCGGAAAGGGCGGACTTCGCGTCAAGGTCTTCCCCGTTCGGCCTCAATCGCAGGGGTGACGACGTGGCTGATGCCGCAAATCAAATTCCCGACCCCATTCCGATCACGCTCGTCGTCAATGGCGTCGGATGCACGCTCGACCTCGTGCCCTGGACCACACTCCTGGACGCGCTGCGCGACCATCTCGCGCTGACCGGCACCAAGAAAGGCTGCGATCACGGTCAGTGCGGAGCCTGCACCGTGTTGGTCGACGGTCGGCGGGTCAATTCCTGCCTGACGCTTGCTGTCATGAAGGACGGCTCGGAGGTCGTGACCGTCGAAGGACTTGCCAGGGATGGTGCGCTGCATCCTCTGCAACAGGCCTTCATCGACCATGACGCCTTCCAGTGCGGCTATTGCACGCCGGGACAGATTTGTTCGGCAGCCGGTTTGCTTGCCGAAGGTTGCGCCAGGGACGCCGACGAGATCCGGGAATTGATGAGCGGAAATCTCTGCCGATGCGGTGCCTATCCTAACATTGTCGCCGCCATCCAGCAGGCCATGGGGCAGCCATGATGAACTTCCGGTATTCCCGTGCCACGGACGTCGCCGACGCGATCCTCCTGCTCACCGCCCATCCTGGTGCCAAGTTCATTGCCGGCGGTACCAACCTGCTCGACTTGATGAAGGAGAATGTCGAACAGCCCTCCTGGTTGATCGATATTTCCCGTCTCCCCCTTCATACCGTCGAGGAGACCGCCGACGGAGGACTGCGCGTTGGCGCCTTGGTGCTGAACTCTGACCTCGCCTACCATCCGCTAATCGAAAAGCGCTATCCCCTGCTTGCAAGCGCGATCCTGGCAGGCGCCTCGGCACAACTGCGCAACATGGCTTCCGTTGGCGGCAATCTGATGCAGCGAACGCGTTGCGCCTATTTTTATGACACGGCAACGCCCTGCAATAAGCGAACTCCCGGCAGCGGCTGCTCGGCGATCGACGGCCTGAACCGCAACCATGCGGTCCTCGGCACGAGCGCCTCATGCATCGCGACCAATCCCTCCGATATGAGCGTGGCGCTGGCCGCGCTTGGCGCATTCGTCCACATCGCAGGCCCTTCCAGCGAGCGCACGGTGGCGCTGACCGATTTCCATCGGCTTCCCGGCGACACGCCTCATATCGATACCAATCTGAGTGCCGGCGAAATCATAACGGGACTCGTACTGCCGCCCCGCGGCTTCGCTCACAACTACAGCTATCTGAAAATCCGTGACCGGTTATCATATGCCTTCGCTCTGGTTTCCGTTGCTGCTGCGCTTGAACTGGACGGAAACAGAATCAGCGAGGCGCGTGTGGCAGTTGGTGGCGTGGCCCACAAGCCCTGGCGCAGCTTTGAAGCCGAAGAAGCGTTGCGTGGGCAAACCGCAACGGCGGATCATTTCTCCCGCGCTGCGAAACTTCTACGGCGTGGAGCAAGGGCCTATTCGCATAACGGCTTCAAGGTCGAACTCGCACAGCATGCCATCGTTCGGACGCTTACGCAGGCCGCAAATGCCACGCCTCAATCGCAAGCTCACAAGAAGATCGCGTGAGAGGACCGATGAAAGCCTATGTTGGAACACCCACGTCCCGCGTCGACGGCCGGGTTAAGGTCACCGGGGCCGCCAAATATGCCGGCGAATTCACGGCCGACGGACTTGTCCATGGCTTCGTCGTTGAGGCCACGATTCCCTGCGGGCGCATTACCCGCCTCGACACCAGCGAGGCGCTGAAGGTGACGGGCGTGCTTGATGTGCTCACGCACGAGCATCGTCCGCCGCTCGCCGACAAGGACGAGGCCTGGAAGGACGAAACGGCACCGGAGGAAGGCTCGCCATTCCGCCCGTTATACGACGACAGCATCAAGTTTAACGGCCAGCCGGTCGCACTGGTCCTCGCGGACGACTGGGAAACAGCGAAATTCGCCGCGACGCGTGTGCGGGTCGAATACCAGCAGAAGCGGGCGTTTGCGACCGATCTCGAAGCCGGGCGCAGCAAAGCCGCCGAGGTAGAGCAGCCGCACAAGCCGCGCGGCGATGCGGCAAGAGCACTTGCAGGAGCGGCCGTACGGCACGAGGCGGAATACTTCATTCCGACAGAGCATCACAATCCGATGGAGCTCTATGCAAGCACGGTCGTCTGGGGCGCCAACGACAGACTCACGGTCTACGACAAGACGCAAGGCGTCCAGAACGTTCACAAATTTCTGTGCAGCGTGTTCGGCAAGAAGCCCGATGAGATTCGCGTGCTGTCGCCCTATGTCGGCGGCGCCTTCGGGTCGGGCTTGCGGCCGCAGTACCAAGTGGTGCTGGCAACGCTTGGCGCGCTGGCTTTGAAGCGCTCCGTTCGCGTTGTGTTGACGCGGCAGCAGATGTATGGGCTCGGTCACCGCCCCGCGACGATCGAGCGCGTCGGTCTCGGCGTCAAGCCTGACGGCGCGCTCGATGTCGTCACGCATGAGGCCACGGCCGTTACCTCGCGCTACGAGGACTTTTCGCGCAACGACACCGGCTGGGCGGCCCAACTCTATAAGAGCCCGAACAGCAGCTTTTCCCACAAACTCGTCCCTCTCGATGTCTCGACGCCCTGCGACATGCGCGCGCCTGGCGCGGCTTCGGGTGTCTGCGCGCTGGAATGCGCCATGGACGAACTGGCGATCGCGCTCAAGCTCGACCCGATCGAACTGCGGCTGAGGTACTACTCGGATCGCGACCAGAACGAAGACCTGCCCTACACCAGCAAGCAGTTGCGCGACTGTTACGCCCGGGGGGCAGAAGCCTTTGGCTGGGGCATGCGGAATCCCGCCCCCCGCGCGACGCGCGATGGCAAGGAGCTGATCGGGTGGGGCTTGGCGACAGGAGTCTGGGAGGCATTGCAGATGCCAGTCGCAGCCCGCATTGTGCTGACTGCCAATGGCCATGCTGAGGTATCCTGCGCGGCCTCCGACATCGGCACGGGTACCTATACTATCGTCGCGCAGGTGGCGGCCGATGCGCTGGGGCTGCCGATCGAGAACATTGACGTGAAGCTCGCCGACTCGACTTTGCCGCAAGCTCCCGTCGAGGGCGGGTCCTGGATGGCTGCATCGAGCGCGCATGCGGTGTTGGGAGCGGCTGAAGAAATTCGCCAAGAGCTCGCGCGTCTCGCCAAGGCGATACCCGGCTCGCCGCTCTCCGGTGTTGATGGGGCCGATGTCATCCTTGTCGACGGAACGATCGCCGGCATTGGCGGGCAAAGCCGCGCAGTTTCGATCGCGGATGCCATGCGACACGGGAAGATCGAGCGGATCGAGAAGGAGAAGCTCAACCATTTTCCTGAAGACAATTCGCATGCGCGCAATACGCACTCGGCTGTCTTCGCCGAGGTGAAGGTGGACGAGCAGCTTGGCGTCATTCGCGTCACGCGCGTCGTGAGCGCGGTGGCGGCCGGGCGAATATTGAATACCAAGACCGGCCGCAGCCAGATCATGGGTGGGGTGGTCTGGGGCATCGGAATGGCACTGCACGAGGAGACGATGATGGACCACCGCTTCGGCCGGATCATGAACCCCAACATCGCCGAGTACCACATCCCCGTAAATGCCGACATCTACGACATCGACGTGATCTTCGTGGAAGAGCGCGACGAGCACATCAACAGGTTGGGCGTCAAGGGGCTTGGCGAAATCGGCCTTGTAGGGGTGCCTGCGGCAATTGCCAACGCTGTTTACCACGCTACGGGCAAGCGCATTCGCCGTTTTCCGATCACGCTGGACAAACTATTTGCCTGACCGCGTCAGGCACCGACCATCGAACGACATCAGGATTCGCCTTTGCCATCGCGATTGGTGAAGCGGGCATTTCCAAGACCTGTGCCGATCGTCAATATGCCCCAACGCTCCACGTCCTGCATGAAGGGCACCTCGGATAGACCTTGCACCACGCCGTCATTGTGCATGACGACGACCGTGTCGTGCTCGCCGATCTGGGGGATCGCTCCGATGAGACTTGCCGGCAGATTGAACTTGCTGCCCTCCCAATTGCGCGGCAGATTCTGGGCGCCTTTTTTGATCGAGCCGTTGCTCTCGATGACGCCTGGGCAGGCGACGCCGACGAACGGCGCGAGTTTAAACCCCTCGTCTTCCGCCTTCGCGATCAGACCCTTGAGCATCCTGACGAGGTCCTTGACGGCGATCTCACGGGTTGTTTCGTTATCGGCATGACGCCATAGCTCGGCTTTCCACATGCACGCCTTGGAGAAGTCCGACGCCTTCTTGCGACGCGTCTCCAGACGTCGCAGCGGATGTTCGTACCTCCGGTCGACGGCAAGGATGGAATCATGCGCTTCGAAAGTCCAGGAAGGAGCGAGATGTAGCGCGCCGATAAGACCCGCGTCGTCCGGGTGACGATGGATCGGCAACATCTCGACTTTGAAATTCTCGGCCTTGAGTAGAATTTCGGCGCGCGCAATCGCGAGTTCGCCGAGCCGGCTGTCACGAAAGCCGCCGCCCACGGCGATGCGCTCGGTCTTGTCCCAGGCCTTGGTTTTGAGGAAGCGGCGCGTTACGTGGGCGAGTTCCTGCGCGAAATCCTCGACGGCGCTGTGCACGACCGCTGACGCCTCGGTGTCGTCGCCGACCAAGGTAGCGTCGAGTTCTTTCTTGCTGATGTTTTCGGATGGCTCCTTGCCGAACGGGCCATCGCCAGACCCGCGCAGCGGCTTCCGCCACTCTTCGAGCGTTTCCCGGAAGGCCGCTTTGCTCGCGCGGTCTCCAAGGAATCCTTCCTCATCCTTCAATTCGAGATTGAAGCTATCGATCTCGACCCACGGGAGGCAGGAAGCGCCGGGAGCGACGATACCAGTGGTCAAGATCGTTTCGTCCGTCATCCCAAACCTTATCGAAGCCGCGACACAACTCGGCGGCTTGCATTCAACACGCGCCGCCGATCACCGTTCCTCCGCTCCTCAGGCAGGCCTTCCCGCCGGTCATTTTGGTTCTTCCCGAGGTCTCGTCTCGAATGGAACAGCCGGCGGCCTGCGGCGTTCCATTGCCATCATGAAAGGAGAGGTCAAATGGGAATCTTCACCAAGGACATTAAATCTATGGAAGACCTGCTGATCCATGGTCTGCAGGACATCTACTACGCCGAACAGCAAATCATCAAATCGCTGCCCAAAATGATCGACAAAGCGACCAACCGTGACCTCGTCGCCGGCCTGAAGGCCCATCTCGAAGAAACGAACAAGCAGGTCGAGCGGCTTCAAAAGGCATTCGAAAAGCTCGGCAAGGAAGCCGGCGGGACGCAGTGTCCGGCCATCGACGGAATCATCAAGGAAGCCGATGAGATCACCGGCGAGATCGAGGACAAGGCCGTACTTGATGCCGCCATCGTCGCTGCGGCTCAGGCCGTCGAGCACTATGAGATCTGCCGTTACGGGACGTTGATAGCCTGGGCCGAGGAACTCGGCCATGACGAGATCGTACGTTTCCTCACCACCAACCTGAATGAGGAGAAGGCGGCGAATACCAAGCTCAACACGGTGGCCCTCCGCAAAGGCGTCAACGCGAAGGCTTCGACCGCGGCGTGATACGCGTCGCCTCAGCGGCTCCGTCGAATCTCGGAGCCGCTGGCTTGTTCGGTCCGCACTCTCCACACTGAGCGCGTCTTGCGGCGTATGTGCCATGCCGCTATCGAGACAGCCAACCAGGCAAACGATGCGGCCAGGAAGGCAGTCGCGACGCTGGTCTCCACGGTCAACGAAAAGACGATTGCAAAGGTCAACATGCCTATCGCGCCCAGCGCGGCGCCGGCTGAGTCGACCGCGGCCGCCATTTGCCCGCGGCGCTCGCCGACGAGACCCGCTTCGCGCTTTCGGCGGATTTCATGTTTCTCGATCAGTGTCGCACTCGCGCAGAATATGGCCGGAAGGGCGAGAAAGAGACCTCCGATAAATGCTCCGTAGTGGCTGCTGACGAGGCCGGTGAAGACGGTTGCCGCGCCGCCGAGCGCGAAGCGGATCAGATATTCGTACCACCGTCCTTCCTTGAGCGATGACGGCGAAAAGCGGATCGGGGTCATGTCTGACCTCCGGCGAAGATCAGCAGCCCGAACGCGACAATCAGCCAGACGATCAGCGATGGCAATGTAGCCGTCACCGCCGACAACTTCGCGCGGACAAGGAGGTGGCAGACGGCGACGCTGTACACGGCGAGCGCAATCGCTCCCGCAATCATCGCCTGGGTTTGCGAGGCGCCGTAGTCAGCCCCATGCTGATACACCGCTATTCCAAGTGTAGCGAGCGCGACCGAGGGAGCCGCTCCGAACAGGCCGGCGAAGCTCTTTGGGACGCAGAATATCTCCCAGCATCGCGAAGGCCGATACGACGGCACCTCCGACCAGAAAGCGGATGACATATTCAGTCAATTCGGTCCCTTCCAAAGTTTCGAGATCGGCCCGCCCCGTCCATAGACCGGATCCTTCCGCGGCACCGGCACTTTGGGGATAGTTTTCAGTGCCCTCGGACGATCCTCGACGGTCGTGCACTCGTCATATGAGCCCGTCGGCGGGTAGGCCCCGATGACGAGGAACTCATCGTCCGCCGAAAGGCACTGGTGGCCCGTGCCAGCAGGCAGAATGACCACGTCGCCAGCCTTCAGCGTGAATATCCTCCCCTTCTTGCCACCGAACCGGACGCGACCCTTGCCCCGCACGACGCCAAGCGCTTCATGGATTCGGGAGTGATAGTGCACGTAATAGTAGATGCCGTTGCGCCAGGTGTCTCCCCAGCCGTTCGCTTCGAACAGATCTTCGATCACGGCCGCAGGGTCTTGGCGGTCATCGAACACGACAGCTTTTCGATAGATAATCAGCGGCCAGCGTGGATGATTTGGGACGAGACCATCGTCCTTGAAGTGGACCTTGTGGGGTTTTCGCACTCGCGCAAGGTCCATGGCCTTCCGCTTGCCGGGGCGCCGCAGACCGGTCGCGCGCTCCGCGTATCCCTTCAAGTCTTCAAGGGTTGGCATGATTGTCCTCTGCTGAAGTGTCGCCCGGGTAGCCGGTCCAAAGCCGCAGGGCCCGTTCGAGAACCGCCCCCAGTGCGAAGCCGACGACGACGTCGCTCGCCCAGTGCGCCAGAACCACTATGCGCGTCAGGGACAGTCCTATCGCAAACGCCCGGATCGCCCGGCGGGGGCCGGTCGGCAACGCGTCGGCGGCCGATGCCAAGGCTCCCATGTGCAGCGCATGGCCGGAAGGAAAGGCATCCTGGCGTTTGCCGGAGAACGGAACACCATGGAGGTGACCAACGACCGTTAGACGGTCCGGCCGGGTCTGGTCGAATAGACGCTTCAAACCATGGGGCAACAGCGAAGCTGCGACCGTGACGAGCAGAGCGTGGTTGCCGACGCGCCGCAGCGGCTCAGTGCATCCGCGCGAGGCAAGCCAGCCGGCGGCTGCCAAGACCAGAAGGACCTTCTCGTCGGCGCCCCACGCCAGAGCCCGAGCTACCTGCTCCGGAGCCGGCGTTGTATTGCGGGCGATAGATTGCGCGACCGTGACATCCGCTCTGGTTGGCCGGACGGTAACCGGAAAGCTTGGACCGCGGCCAGAGAAATTTGCCGACAACTTAGCTACTTTGAACATGACTCTAACGATCACAAAGGAACGTACATTTCCAACGCGCGAACCGCCGTTAAAGGTCCTTCCCTGCCGTCGAAATCCAACTTTCCAAAGGAAGCGGCGCTGCTGTCCAGTTCGGAGGCAGCATCGGCCGCAAGCGAATCCTTCGAACCGAATAGGAACAAACGACAGCGCCTACAGTTCGAATTGATATTCCATCTCGCTTTTGAGGCCCTCCAATGTATCACCACGTCAAGAAACTGATGTTCACCGTCCGCGTCGACGAACCGGATCCACGTTTTGGCAACATGCTCCTCGAGCAGTTCGGCGGCGCCAATGGCGAACTCGCAGCCGCGATGCAATATTCGATACAAGGTTTGAACTGCGAGGATCCGGATCGCAAAGACCTGCTGATGGATATCGGCACCGAGGAACTGAGCCATCTCGAAATCGTGGGGACCCTTGCCCGCATGCACCTCAAGCCGGCAAAGTTCGATCGTCAGGCCGCAGAAGCCGACCCCCTGATAGCAATCGCAGGCGGCGGCGGGGTGAACTTGTTCAATTCCCAGGGCAACCCCTGGACTGCCGATTACCTGAAGATCACCGGCGAACTCGACGTCGACCTGCGCAGCAACATCGCGGCCGAAGCCCGCGCGAAGATCGTCTATGAACGGTTGATCAATTTCTGCGACGACGCGGGTACCAAGGACGCACTACAGTTCCTGATGACTCGCGAAATTACCCACATGAAGGCGTTCGCGCTGGCGCTCGAGAGCATGGGCAAGCCAGCTTTCAGCATCGGCCGCATCGCGCCGACACCAGGATTGGTCGACCAGTTCTTCAATGATTCAACCGGCGCTGGCGAGCATGGTGAGATCGACGCTCGCGGACCCTGGAACGAAGGCAATGGCTGGGTCTTTACGGAATCGCCAGCGATTCAGGCAGAGGCGGGTGCATCGACCGCGATCGTGACGGAAAGTTCGCCGCCGGTCAATGCGAACGGGTTGGGCGAACTGCTGATCGACGAACTCCGCGACATCCTGCACGCTGAAAAGCAACTGACAAAAGCACTTCCGAAGATGGCCGAGGCAGCGCGCTTCGATCAGTTGCGCGAGCTGTTCGAACAGCATCTCGCCGAGACCGAAAATCAGGTAGAGCGCATCAATGAGTGCTTCGAACTGCTCGGAAAGACAGCTCGTACGAAACCTTGCAAGGGCATGATGGGGCTTGTCGAGGAAGGCCAGGAGATCATGATCGAAGGTGAGAAAAAGGAGGACGCGGCTGCCGACCTCGCGCTGATCGGAGCGGCGCAGCGTGTGGAGCACTATGAGATCTCCGCTTACACAACGGTGAAAAATCTTGCCCAGCAGCTCCGTCACAGCGCCATCGTCGCGCTATTGTCGAAGTCGCTGGCGGAAGAAGAAAATTCGGACCAGTTGCTCAACCAAGTCGCTCGATCGCTGATGTCGGTGGCAAAGATGCCTGCCGCTATTGAGCAGACCGAATAGGCAGGCGATGCCGGAACCCTGCCGGCAACTGCGCGGGGATCTTTCAGCCGGTAGGGCCTTGCCGCTGGCGGCGCCAAATGATGTTGAACCACTTAACAGTGGCTGTGTCGAACCTGTGAGGCGTTCGATCAAACGCCACAACAAAGGAATGCCAACATGAAGGTGAACAATAGTCAGAAATCCGACAAGGCGGACGAAGGTGTCTCTCGCGAGACTCTTAATGATTGGCAACGGAAGGATGCGGCAAAAAACACGGACGAAGCCAAGCATCGCGATGCAGACCCCAAGGACGCAAGAAAATAGTAACGCCCACCGCATGGAGCGCCCTGCGTGGCGGCAATTTCGCTACTCCCAAGCGCTACCTCTAACGATCGACAACCTTGCGTGATGGATTGAAAGAAACCGATGCGGATGCGCTGGATGCGCATCCAGGTTCAGCCGCCCAGCACATTTCCCCAGCCATCGAACACGTATCCTTTCCATGCGACACTCCCGTCCTCGCGAGCAACGCAAAAGCTGCGAAAGACGGTCGCCTCTTCGCCGCTCCAAGTGATGATGGTGTCCGATATCCGATCATGAAGTATCGCGGGCTCTGAAGGATTGAAGCCCTTCATGGGATGAAGGGCATGGCGCGGCAACGACTGGCATGAGGTAACAACCCGCGCAGATAAAATAAGTTGCACGTGATTTGACAATGCGCGGGAAGGCATGCCGCCACCTGCCGCGCTTCAAGCAGACCAGGAATCGGTTCGGGATTACGGGCGCCGGGACGTCCCATAATCCCTAGACCAATCCGCCGAAGGCCTAATGCTTTCCGACTGTCTTGCCTGCTGCCAGATCCTGAGCCATCTCCAGATGATGCCGCAACGTCGGCAGGGTCTTGTCCGCCCAATCCTTCAATTTCGCGTTCTCGCCGCCCTTGGCGTAGCGCTCAAACAGTGACACGGCGTCCTTATGGCCGCTCACTTGATCGCTGCTATAGCGCGAACTGAAGTCCGACCCTTTCAGTGATTTCAGTTTATCCAGCGAACTCTGGTGCGAACTATCGAGCGCGGTCGGCAGCTCGGCTTTTACATCGCCGCTTGAAATCATTGCCTCGATGTCGTCCGAGGTCTTTTGGTGATCCTTGATCATCCTGGCGGCAAACGGCTTCTCCGAGGCGTTTCCACGCTCCTGCGCGAGCTGGCTGGACTGGATCTCGAACATGTCGCTGATCGCAGCCTCCTTCACGAAGTCCGCCGTGGTTGGTGCCACGCCCAGAACCGAGTTCACGCCGGTCTTTTCTCCGACCGACTGCGCAAGCGCCGGCGTCGCCAAGAGGATCAGAGCGAAACTGGAAGCCAGATATTTCATGGTCCGAACCTTTCCTGTTTGGGTAAGTATTCCAAATCAAGTTATCAATTTTCGGTGCTTCCAATCGTTCCCGGCTGCGGGTCTCGCCAAGATCAGTCTTGAGGGCTTCGGGCGCATCTTCAGGGTGACCGTCGAGCGAACCTGCTCCTCCCACAAGGGGCGCCTTCATGTCCCCCAATAGAGCGGTATAGCCAAGGTCAAATCCGGCAAGGAGAGATCGATCCCGAACTCCTCACAGACCACCCTTCACCGGCGATGGCCTTTTTTCCCCAGATAGCAACCAAATGGGTGCAGGAGGGTTTCATGGATCGCTGGGTAACTGTTTGCAGGAGCGCTCCATGTGCGATTACAGCTTGCATGCGGTCGCAAGTCGTCCCGCAGAAGTAGCGGAAACACTGGTATCGACCAAATTCCAAACCACGACCACGCGCGGTTTCGCCAATCCCGACAGCCCAACCGTCGCGGTCTGCCTTCGTCCCGGGACCGAGATCGCATTCGAGGCTGACGCCCGCACGGACGGCTTCCTGTTCAGGCGCAACGTTCATGCCCGCTTGGCGCGATTTCGTCAGATAGGCCTCGATTACGCCGGCCAACATCACGATGCGCTGGAATTTTCGAATGGTGCCATCGTGCTGCTCACCAATCTGACGCCGGGGCAACGAGCTGTCGTCCTGCAATTACCGGCAAACCGGGTCGAGCCCAAGGCAGGCACGTCTGAACACGTGGTCCAGGAGTTAGCCGAAACCTGAGGTCCTTGCGGCCGGACAAGCTCCCTTGCCTCCAGCGCGCAGTGAAGCCGATCCGGCTCGTTCGGCTTCGCGCCGGCTTGCCTGGCCGCACGCTGGCGAATTGGAACACCTCCCGCCTCTCATTTGTTGGCCGAGTGCCGCTTCGCTAATTGGAGTTTTCCGTGTCTCAAACTGTAGGTGATTTTCTCGTCCAGCGTCTCCACGACTGGGGCGTGCGCCATATCTTCGGTTATCCCGGCGACGGCATTAACGGCGTGTTTGGCGCCCTCAATCGTGGTGATGGAAAAATCCAGTTCATCCAGGCCCGACACGAGGAGATGGCTGCGTTTATGGCATCGGCTTATGCCAAAATTTTCCAGCCAGCTGGGCGTTTGCATCGCAACTTCGGGCCCTGGCGCCTCCCATCTGATCACGGGGCTGTATGATGCGCTGCTGGATCACCAGCCGGTTCTAGCCATCGTCGGTCAGCAGGCACGAAATGCACTTGGCGGACAGTACCAGCAGGAGCTCGACCTGGTTTCGATGTTCAAGGATGTTGGCAGGGCCTATGTCGCGCAGGCTTCCTCTCCAGCGCAGGTCCGACATCTGATCGATCGCGCCGCCCGGATCGCGCTGTCGCGCCGGACCGTGACGGTGATCATCCTGCCTAACGACCTGCAGGATGAGCCCTATGAGGAACCGACTCGCGCGCGTGGTACATTGCACTCCGGGATCGGTTACGCGCCGCCGAAGATCGTGCCGCATGACGTTGAGCTCGACCGGGCTGCCGAGGTACTGAACGCGGGCGAAAAGGTCGCGATATTGGTCGGGGCCGGCGCACTGCATCGAATGAGGTCATCGCGGTAGCTGACAAGTTATCCGCGGGTTGCGCCAAGGCGCTGCTCGGCAAAGCCGTTCTCCCAGACGATTTGCCTTGGGTAACAGGCTCGATCGGTCTGCTCGGAACTGAGCCCAGCTACAAACTGATGACGGAATGCGATACGCTGCTCATGATTGGATCGGCATTTCCCTATTCCGAGTTTCTTCCAGAGGAAGGCGGCGCTCGTGGAGTGCAAATCGATATCGATGCGAGCATGCTGTCGATTCGATTTCCCATGGAAGTCGGGCTGGTTGGCGATGCCGCCGAAACGCTGCGCGCCTTGCTCCCGCGGCTTCGTCAGAAACAGGCTGGAGAATGGCGCAAGAACATCGAATCCAGCGTCAGGGGCTGGTGGGAGACGCCGGAAGACCGCGCCCGGCAGCCGGCCGAAACCGTCAATCCGCAACGCGTGACCTGGGAGTTATCACCGCGATTGCCGGAACGTGTGATCATCACCAGCGATTCCGGCTCCTGCGCCAACTGGTTTGCGCGCGATCTGAAAATGCGCAACGGGATGAAAGCTTCTCTTTCGGGAGGATTGGCGTCGATGGGAGCAGCGGTGCCTTATGCGATCGCTGCCAAATATGCCAATCCAGATCGCCCCGTGATTGCCTTGATCGGCGATGGTGCGATGCAGATGAACAACATGGCCGAGCTGATCACGGTCGCCAAATATTGGCGGCAATGGGAGGATCATCGCTGGATCGTGTGTGTGTTCAACAATGAGGATCTCAATCAGGTCACGTGGGAGCAGCGGATCATCAACGGCGACCCAAAGTTCGAGGCGTCACAGCGGATTCCGAACGTTTCATACTCGCGCTTTGCAGAGTTGATTGGTTTGCGCGGGATTTATGTCGATGATCCCGACACTCTTGGATCAGCCTGGGATCAGGCCCTCGCCAGCGATGTTCCGGTCGTGCTGGAGGTGAAAACCGATCCAGAGGTGCCACCCCTTCCCCCTCATATCACGCTTCAGCAGGCCAAAAATTTCTCGATCGCGCTCGCCAAGGGCGATCCAGACGAGGTTGGCGTTATCCGCGGCGCGGCACGGCAGGTATTGGAGACTATCTTTCCCGGAAAGGAATGAGTTCCCATAGAGCCCTGTGCGAGAAGTACGAGGCCGGAGCGGATACCGGCTTAGATAAACGGCTTGCCGCCAGTGACTGCGACGGTTGTTCCGGATGTGTAGCTCGATGACGGGTCTGCCAACATCACGTAGGCCGTGGCCAGTTCGGCGGGCTGGCCCGCACGCTGCAAGGGCACCTGCTTGCCGAAATTCTTCACGGCGTCCTCGGGCATCGTCGAGGGGATCAAGGGCGTCCAGACCGGGCCTGGCGCCACCGCGTTGGCGCGAATGCCTTTCGCGGCCAGCATTTGTGCCAGTCCGCCGGTGAAATTCTGGATAGCGCCCTTTGTCGTCGCGTAGGCCAAGAGGATCGGATTAGGCATATCGGAATTCACCGAGGCGGTATTGACGATCGCGCTGCCCGGCTTCATGTGGGGGACCGCTGCCTTAGTAAGATAGAACATCGCGTGGATGTTTACCTCAAACGTCAACTGCCATTCCTCGTCGCTGATGTCGCCGATGTCCTTGAAGGTGGCCTGATGGGCCGCGTTGTTGACCAGGATATCGACGCCCCCCAATGCCTCGACAGCCTGCTTGATGACGGAGCGGCAGTGTTCCGGACTGCGCAGGTCGCCCGCGACCAGCACGGCCTTGCGGCCCTCCTGTTCGATCAGCGCCTTGACCTCGTGCGCGTCCTCATGCTCGTCGAGATAGGCGATCAGGATATCGGCCCCCTCGCGCGCATAGGCAATCGCCACCGCCCGGCCAATACCGCTGTCGCCGCCCGTGATCACCGCTTTCTTTCCTGCAAGCTTCCCAGACCCTTTGTAGCTGGTCTCGCCGTGATCAGGTCTCGGGTCCATCTTCGCGGTCGATCCGGGCATTGGCTGCCGCTGGGCGGGGTACGGCGGTTTCGGATAGTCTGCCATGGATTGTCTCCAGTTGTTCGGAACGTCAATCACGGGCCGATGGAAGTGTTCCTTTGAACTCAACGGACTTTCTTCCGCGCTACTTTGCCCTATATGAAGTCCGTCCCTTATCCTCTTGAAAGGACCGCCGGCTTGGCCGAGCAGCTTGCGTTATTTACTAATCCGTCTCGCACTCCCGAGGGTCTGCGCTATGCTGCCGAATTCATTTCGCCAGCGGCCGAACGGGATTTGATCGGACACGTCGCGGCTCTTCCGCTGCAACCCTTTCAGTTCGGCCAATATGAGGGCAAGCGGCGCGTGGCGTCGTTCGGCTTTCGCTATGACTATGCGCTGCGCCGTCTGCAGGAAGCCGATCCAATCCCGCCATGGCTCACGCCGCTGATCGAACGCGTCCAAGGATTCGGCGGCCCCGGCACCAAAATCGCCCAGATTCTTTGTACCGAGTACGACACCGGCGTCGGCATCGGCTGGCACCGCGATAAACCGCACTTCGACCGGATATTCGGGCTATCGCTGGGCTCGCCGTGCAAGTTCCGTTTTCGGCGGGCCGTGGGTGACAAATGGGAGCGCTTTACGCTCGATGCGGCTTCGCGGTCGATCTATATGATGGCGGGTGCCGCCCGACAGGAATGGGAGCACAGCATTCTGGCCGTGGAGGCTCCGCGACATTCGATCACCTTTCGGACCATGGTGGATCGATCCTGACCATCAAATGCAACGCTGATATACTTCGGTCGCTTCAGCCTTTCGGAAACCCATGACACGACGAACCGGCAGTGCCGATCTACCCCTTCACGGCGGCCGCGTCCCGCCCTGGCTGGCCGAGCGCATGGCCTCGTTGGGCGCGATCATCACCCAAGCTGTGGTTCACCATTACGGGCGCGATGAATTCCTGCAGCGACTGTCGCATCCGTTCTGGTTCCAATCGTTTGGCGCCGTGATGGGCATGGACTGGCACTCATCCGGCATTACCACCAGCGTGATCGGCGCCTTGAAGCGCGGGCTGACGCCGCTGCAAGGCGAACTCGGCATTTACGTCTGCGGCGGCCGCGGCAAACATTCTCGCCGTACGCCGGACGAATTGACTGCAATCGGCGAGCGGACCGGCATCGACGGTCAGGAGTTGACGCGCGCCAGCCGGCTCGTCGCCAAGGTCGACAGTGCAGCCGTGCAGGACGGGTTTGAGCTCTATCTACACGGCTTCTTCGTCACCGATGACGGCAAATGGACCGTGGTGCAGCAAGGCATGAATGGCGAGAAGCGGCAGGCGCGTCGCTATCACTGGCATTCCGAAGGTCTACACAGCTTCGTCGATGAACCCCACAGCGCGATCGACGGGCCGGCTCAAGGTGACATCATCAATCTGACCGATCGTCGGGCCGAAACTTCCCGCACGGCACAGCTCGACCTGCTCGCCGCGCTCGGGCCGGACGGCATTGCCCGCGAATATGCGGCGCTCTCATGCCACGTCTCGACACAGCCCGAATTGCCGCACCTCGTCATGCCCGCCCATCACGACGTCCGCTCCAGCGACGTCTTCACCCGCCGCCTATATGGTACACTTGCCGCAGCAGCAGAGCGCGGTCCGCTGGACTTTCCGGAGTTGCTGCTGACCCCGGGCGTCGGCGCCCGCACCGTTCAGTCGCTCGCCATGGTCGCGGAAGTCGTGCACGGCGCGCCGTATCGCTTTCGCGATCCGGCCCGTTTCTCGCTCGCCCACGGCGGCAAGGACCGCCACCCTTACCCGGTACCGATCAAGGTCTATGACGAGACCATCGGTGTGCTGAAATCCGCGGTGCAGCAGGCAAAACTGGGGCGCGACGAACAGATGCAGGTCCTTAAGCGTCTGGATGACCAGGCTCGCCGGTTGGAACGAACGGCAACCGGACCGTCGTTCGAAGCCCACGTCGCGGCGGAGAGAAACCGCTCCGCCTCACTCGGCGGACGATCGGTGTTTGGCTGGGAAATCGATCTCCCTAATGGCGAGCGGGAAAAGCTCAAATAGCAAAGCCGCTCGGCTCCTACCGTATCGGGATACGACACCTCTTAAGATAGGAACCAGCCGCACCTTTGCGGTTTGTATCCGCACAGTCGGCCCAGATATTGACCGGCCACTTTTACGGCTGGCTCGAAACAAGCAGATAGCTATATCGAGGCGGTGAAACCTTGTTGAAACGGCAATGGCGCGTATCCTGATTGGCACGTCGGGTTGGCATTATGACTCTTGGCGTGGCCCCTTCTTTCCCAAACGTCTTCCTCTCAAGCGCCAACTCCAATATTACGCCAGTCAATTTCCGACGGCCGAATTGAACGGCGTTTTCTATCGAACACCAACACCGGAGGCCGTGAGGAGCTGGCGCGATCAGACCGGAAAGGATTTCGTATTCGCCTGGAAAGCATCGAAATTCATCACCCACTGGAAGCGGCTGTCGGATAAATCAGTCAACAGCCTCGAACTGCTCGAGAACCGTATATCGTTGCTTAGCAAGAAAGCCGGCCCGATCCTGTTTCAATTGCCGCCGCAATTTCAAGTCGATGCCGAACGGCTGGCATCGTTCTTCAAATTGCTGTCGAAGAAACGCCGATACAGCTTCGAATTTCGCCACCCGAGCTGGTATACACCAAAGATATTCAGACTGCTCTCCGACCAGAATATCGCGCTTTGCATTTCCGACCACCACGACGCGCCGGCGCCGTGGAAACGCACGGCCGATTTCGTCTACATCCGGGGCCATGGCCCTGGTGGGCGCTATAAAGGTCACTACCGTACCGAGGCGCTGGCTGAGTGGAGCCATCGGATCGGCTCGTGGAAAAAGCAAGGGTGTAATGTCTTTGTTTATTTTGACAACGACCAGAAGAACGCAGCTCCTGCCGACGCGCTCAAGTTGCGCCTGCTCCTGGAGGTGTGAAGGGGCCATTTTGAGGGCGATTAGGACTGGGGGACATGTGACGCATGCTTGAAAACACGCTCAAAGAGATTTGATGGCGCATACAGTTTCTCACAGCAGGCTGGCCCGCGCCATCGAGGCAAAGGGAGGCCTGCTTTGCGCCGGCACCACCGTCCAAACCTAGAGGAACGAGGTGGCGAAGTGGTCGAAGAACCGATCGCGGCAGTCTCGCCGGCACGGCTGCGGTAGTCGCGGTCAGCGACAGACTGGCGCCTTTCGAACCGTGCGATAGCCGCCTTCAGGCAATATCGACGGGCGCGAACCATTGAACTCACGCTGGTTTCGCGGTGAAGCGAAGAAGGTATAGCCCTTTGCCTAACGCACTGCGAAAAAATGCCGGACCAACATAGGAACACTGATCAGCAGAAGCCGTTAGCGGCAGAACCGATCGGCAATAGGAGACATTCATGAAGGTTCGTGAGGCAATGAGTCCTGAGGTTCAGCTCTGTACGCCCGACGACACGCTAAAAGATGCGGCCGAAGCGATGGCAGCACTTGGCGTCGGCTTGCTTCCGGTCACCGACAATGAGTGTCTGGTCGGAATGATCTCCGACCGCGACATAGCCGTCCGCGGGGTTGCTCTGGGCCGTGGGCCCGATTCGAGGGTCGGCGATATCATGACCGCGGAGGTCAAGTACTGCTATGACGACCAAGATCTCGACGAGGTCACGGCGAACATGGGCGACATCCAGGTCAGGCGGCTGCCGGTACTCAGTCGCGAAAAGCGGTTGGTCGGTATTATCGCGCTCGGCGACATCGCTCAGGCACAAGCGGGCGATGGCACTGGTGAAGCACTCAGGCAGATATCCCGGCCGGGCGGACAGCACGCGCAACTATAAACCCGCTACGGGCCCGCACCAGCGGCGACGCCGAGGGCCATCGATCGATGAATCAGTATCTTCCAGGGTTGCTGATTATCGCCGGGATCCTTGCTCTATGTCGCATCTGATTGAGTCGGCACGCGATCGGGCGGAGATTGGCTTATTGGCGGAAGGGCGAGGTCGACATCGATTTTTGGATCGTCTTCCACATTTGCTCGCCCGCTGCTCGACGCCATTCCTGTCGTGGGTCTAGGCACACCGAGACTAGAAGCATTTCGCGCTCCATTAGGAACTTCGCCATGCCCCCGGTCGCTTTAGAGGGAGACCCATGGTGGCAGGGCAGATGCCGACGGAGCGGCAAGCCAGATGAAACGGAAATCCGTACCAGCCAAGGGCTTGAGACTATCTCGCACGCGCAACATCAGGAGCCCAAAGCCCCGTAGGCTCGATGAATGCGGCCCGGATGAACTGCTGGATGACTGGATGGTCTCCGCTCCAGCAGTTGATCCGTAATCTGACTGAAGCGCTATGATTTCTTTGATCGCTTCTTCTTCGGGACCTTGGCGCCTTTCTTTCGCGCTTCCGAAAGCCCGATCGCGATCGCCTGCTTCTTGCTTTTGACTTTCCGGCCGGATCTTCCACTCTTGAGCGTTCCGGCCTTTCGCTTTTTCATGGCTCGGCCGACTTTCTTCGCCGCACCTTTCGAATATTTCCGCTTCTTTGCCTTCTTGGCCATTGCACCGATCCTTCAACTGATTTGCTCACGCAACAAATGGAACTCGCCGTTGGGACAAAGGTTCATTTCATCCACAGAGTCATGGCTGCGAGTCCGAGGAGGGATAAGGACTAGCCAAAAAATCCGGCGGACGAATCCACCGGAATAGTATGGGAATCCTTTCGGTTAATTTCAGCCGCTCTTCTCCGCACTATCAACACCTTCGCGATGGATTTCGATTCCGGCATCGTCGACCACAGAGACGAAGCAGCCCTTGCCAAGATATTCTTGCCGCGTTTCCGCAAGATCGATGGCAAGGCGCTTTGCGACGGCAAAAGCCTGGTCTCGATCGTTCACTGGCTTGCCGGTTGGATGCGCCAATCCGTTACGATCCACCAGATTAAAATGAAATTCCCTGTTGCCACCCGCCATCCCGGACTATCTCCTCAATGCATATTGGTGACTACGGACCGCCTGCGACCGAACCGGCGACGACCATGATCAGGGCATCGAGATCTATTTTGCCGTTGACGAAGAGATCGGGTGAATCGCTCACGCTAAGCGTTTGCGGCCTGCCGGCGGCCTGCCGCTTCAATTCGCCAACGATTGCTTCTTTCAGCTTTTCATCCAGGGCTGACGGCATTTCGGTCTCCGGATCAACGTCGTTCCCTTTCCCAACCTTTCCGCGTTCTATCTCAATCCATTGGTAGAAAAGCCGTTCCTGACGCGACGGAGAAACATCGTCCCGGTGCATACGATCGCCGATACGTCCAGCAGGGGCCGATAGCGCGCTACGGAACATTTTTGCTGATTCCGTCGTTAGATCGCTACTTGACGGAGGATTTCAATGGCAAGAGCAGGTTGGAAGCGGCCCGGCTCGCCGATCGGCAAGAAGGGTCCGCGCAAAGCAAACCCTTCTTACAAGCGACGGTTGCGCCAGCCCTGGTCGACGACGGACGTCAACAAGCTGAAGCAACTGGCAAAAGGCAACACGCCGACCGGTGTTATGAGCATCAAGCTTCAACGGCCAGTCGCGGCTATTCGCAGCAAGGCCCAGCGTGAAGGGATATCTCTTAGGCCAATAAATCGTTCGCCCTATAACCGAAGAGCAAAAACCGCCAAGAGAGTTTAGGCTGCGCCGGCGGGTGACCTGACACGACGTCGCTTGTATTGCCCGGCGGTCCCCATCCGTTTCCCACACTCAGCCAACCTGGAAAGTCATTGCCCTTGAGCTGCTCCGGCTGGGTTAGCGCGTCAGGGCTCGTGCTTTCTGAATTCAATTCGACTTCGGCCGCGAGCCGCAATTCCGTATCCCTGCCTTCAGCCCGTTGAGTCGTTCGTTCCTAATGTCTTTAGGCGGCGTCGAGGTCGGAATGGAGACACCGTCAAACCGATTGTCTGCCACCGGTTCAGTGGTCGCAGTCGCTTCGAGCCCTGTTCACGGTTTCTCCAAGCCGAGGGTTGATCGAATTATGCTCATTGAGGGGCAAGGGGTGGACGGGGATGCGCACGCCGGCAAGTATGTTCGGCACAGGTATCTCGCCAGGCGCAAACCCAACCTTCCGAATCTGCGCCAGGTCCATCTCATGCCGGCCGAACTGTTCTGCGAGTTGCGGGCAGCAGGCTACGACGTTCGGCCTGGCGAATTCGGAGAGAACGTGACCACGGTCGGCCTTCGGTTGACCGAACTGCCGCTCGGCACGATTATCCGCCTTGGACTGGCAGCCTCCGTCGAACTAACCGGGCTGCGGACGCCGTGCCTGCTCATCGATCGCTTCCGGAAAGGCTTGAGAAAGCAGATGATGGGATCCGTCGGCGGACCGAAATTCAGATGCGGAGTTCTGGCTGTGGTCAGGACCGAAGGACCGGTTATCGCCGGCGACGTCGCGAGAGCCGAACTGCCTCCGGAACCCTGGATCGGGCTGCCGTCATTGTAGATATCCAAACAATACGGAGAACGCGTTTGTGAGGTGTAAAATATCCGTCCACAAGAGCGCTCCGGTCGAATGCGACCCTATCTTTGCTTGCGGAGCAACGTTGCCGGCAGAACCGATTTCTGCTGAAGCTGCTCCATGGTGCATTGCCGCGGTTTCTTGTCGGGCCGCCAGCGCAGAATTGTCGTGCCGTGCCGAAAGCGGCCACCGGTGAAATGGTCGTAGGACACCTCGACGACAAATTTTGGCTTGAGCGCCTGCCATTCCGCCGACCGCCTGGTCGACCAGCGGCTCGGACGACCGGGAGTATTGCCGGTAAAGCTACGGTCGCTGACGTTGGCCTCCAGTTTATCAGTGAGTGCTGCTTTCTCTCCCGACTTAAGCCCTGAACTGAAGCCTACATGGTTCAACAGGCCCTCTTCGTCGTAGAGCCCCAGCAAGAGTGAACCCACCACTTTGCGTCCGCCAGTGCGCTTTTCCCCGTAACGAAATCCTCCGATCACGCAGTCCGCGGAGCGCATGCGTTTGATCTTTTGCATGCCGTCGCGATTGCCGGCTTGATAGGGAAGATCGATACGTTTGGCGATGACGCCGTCACTCCCGCCTCCCGCTGAATCGAGCCACCGCTTCGCATCGGCGTAACTTCGGCTTGCTGGTGAAAGTCGGAAGGCATGATCGCTCTTGAAACGCCGTTTGGCGAACCGTTCAAGCGCCGGTCGCCTTTTCGTGAGCGGTAACCTCACTAGGTCGTTCGCGCCACAGCGAAGAAGGTCGAACGCAAGGAACACGGCCGGCGTCTCGTCGGCAAGACGCTTGATGCGGCTCGCCGCAGGATGAAGTCGCTGCAGCAGGTCGTCGAAGGAAAACCGTTCGCCGACTGGAACCACCAATTCGCCATCCAGCGTGAATTGCGTCTCGGCAATGCCTTTCGCTGCTATCACCACTTCGGGAAAATAACGCGCAAGGTCGCGTCCGGACTTGGACTGCATCCGAACGCGGTCGCCGCTGCGGGTCAGCAGGCAACGGAAGCCATCCCATTTCGGTTCATACTGCCACTCGCCCCCGCGCGGCAGGCTGTCGACCGAACGGGCCTCCATCGCGAGCACGATGTCTCCTCCGCGAGAACTCCTGAACTGGAACTTTAACATGGGCGCCGGCTTTCTGTTCCAGAAGCGATCGGAGAGACCCATGGCCAAGAAAATGCTCGCCCGCTACCAAGCCAAGCGGGACTTTGAAAAGACCAACGAGCCGCGCGGCACCAAGCGCGTCGAGGCTTCGAAACGCCTGCGTTTTGTCGTTCAGAAGCATGCAGCCTCTCACCTCCATTACGATCTTCGCCTGGAAATCGACGGCGTTTTCAAATCCTGGGCAGTGACGAAAGGGCCTTCGCTCGATCCCGCTGACAAGCGTCTTGCCGTCGAAGTCGAGGATCATCCACTTGAGTACGGAGATTTCGAAGGCACTATCCCAAAAGGTCAGTATGGCGGTGGCACGGTGATGTTGTGGGATCGCGGTTATTGGGAATGCGAAAACCCGCAGGATAGCTACCGCAAGGGAAAACTCGACTTCACACTCGAGGGAGACAAGTTGTCCGGAGGCTGGATTCTCACGCGCATGCGTTCGCGCGACGGCGAGAAACGGACCAACTGGCTTCTGATCAAGCATCGCGACGAAGCATCTCGCGAAGGCAGAAAGAATACCATCCTTAAAAATGACCTGTCGGTGGCCTCCGGTCGTTCCATGGACGAGATTGCGGAAGGCAAGGGCAAAGGGCCCAAACCATTTATGAGCGCCGCTCGTGCGAGGCGCCCCGCCAAGGCAGTATGGGGTGCAAAAAGCGCCGCTGCCCTTGCACGCGCGCCGATTAAGCGCTCGTCAGCCAAGCGCGGCAAGAAGAAGCCATCCAGCGGGCGCCTTCCGGCATTCATAGCGCCGCAGCTGTGCACCTCAGTCGATCGTCCGCCTTCAGGAAAGGCGTGGGTCCATGAGATCAAGCTCGACGGTTATCGGATCCAGATGCGCGTCGCCGGCGGCGAGGTTACGCTCAAGACCCGCAAGGGTCTCGATTGGACAAGGAAGTTCCCGGCGATCGCATGAGCCGCCGCCAGTGTCCCCGACTGCTTGATCGACGGCGAAATCGTGGCGCTGGATCATCGCGGCTCGCCCGACTTCGCGGGATTGCAGGCAGCGTTGTCGGAGGAAAAGACCGATGACCTGATCTTTTACGCGTTCGATTTGATGTTCGAGCGCGACATGGATCTTCGCCGCAAAGCCCTGGGCGAACGAAAGCAGGCTCTGCAGAAACTATTGGGGAAAACATTCGGAAAGAAGGAGCGGGAAATCCGCTATGTCGAGCACTTCGAGAGCGGTGGCGATGCCGTTCTGAAGTCAGCCTGTCGTATGTCACTTGAAGGCATCGTTTCGAAGGAACTGAATGCGCCTTATGTCTCCGGCCGCACTGCGCAGTGGACCAAGGCCAAATGCCGGGCTGGCCACGAGGTCGTCATCGGCGGCTGGAACAGCAATGGCTCGGCATTTCGCTCGCTGATGGCCGGAGTCTATCGGGGTAATCATCTTATCTATGTCGGCAATATCGGCACGGGCTATGGTGGCGACGAGGTGAGCCGTCTCATGCCAAGGCTGAAGGCGCTGGCCTCGGACGTTAATCCTTTCGGCGGGAGGGACGCCCCGCGGAAAAAGGCGGGCATGCACTGGCTCAAGCCAGCCCTCGTGGCCGAGATCGAATTCGCGGGCTGGACAGGGTCGGGCATGATCCGACAGGCCGCCTTCAAGGGCTTGCGGGAGGATAAGCCAGCCACAGAGGTGGAGGCCGAAACGCCGGCGCCGCTCGAGACAGTCGAGGTCCCCAGGCCTGCGACGAAGCGAGTAAGCGTTCGCAAGCCTTCAGCAAACGATATCGCATGGGCGTGCGGCTAAGTCGGCCAGAAAAGGTGCTCTGGCCTGACGATGGCGAAGGGGCGATAACCAAACTGGAGCTCGCCGAATACTACGCGGAGGTCGGCGCTTGGATAATGCAGCATTTGAAAGGCCGCCCCTGCTCCATTATTCGCGCTCCTGACGGCATAAGCGGCGAGCGCTTCTTTCAGCGGCACGCCATGAAAGGCGGCTCGAACCTGTTGGAGCAGGTTTCGGTCGGCGGCGACCGAAAACCTTACATTCAGATCGATCGCATCGAAGGGCTGGCTGCGGTGGCGCAGAGCGCCGGCGTCGAGCTTCATCCGTGGAATAATCAGCCGGGCGACCCCGCTCTTCCCGGCCGCCTTGTATTCGATCTCGACCCCGCGCCCGAGGTGGAATTCGATCGGGTTATTGAGGCAGCCCTGGGAACTCAGGGATCGGTTAGCGCAGCTTGGTTTGGTCTCGTTCTGCAAAACCAGGGGGGAAAGGGATTGCATGTCGTGACACCTTTGGCACGGCCGCGAAAAGGCGAGAAGCTTGACTGGCCAACGGCAAAGAACATTGCCCGCGATGTGTCCACGGCCATGGCGTCGGACTCACCCGATCGCTTCCTTGTCAACATGTCCAAGGCCAAGCGGACGGGGAAGATCTTCATCGACTACCTCCGAAATGACCGCTTCTCGACCGCGGTCGCGCCGCTTTCACCGCGTGGCAGACCGCATGCTCCGGTGTCGATGCCACTGACATGGGCCCAGTTGCGCAGGGGTCTCGACCCGTCAAAGTACACGCCTAAATCAGTCCCAAAACTGCTGAAGAAATCAAAAGCGTGGACGGATTACTGCGAGTGCGAACGGCCGCTTCGCGGTGCGATTTCGCAGATAAAAAGCGGCGCAATCAAACTCGCTGCATAGCCGCCAGCGCAACTGTTCCTTTTTTATGTCGACGTCTTCGCGTCGCCGTGGTTCAGGATTTTGCCGTTCCGGGTTCTGCCATCTGGCGGTGTTGCTTGGCCAGCCGCTCGGCCGGCGTCACATTGGCGACCGCCGACTGTATCTTGTTTTTGAGTCCACTGACAACGTCACCTTCGCCTTTCATCATTGCCTCGAAGCCCGTTTTCGCAACCATGGCGGCGTCATCCTTTTCTTCCGAGCCAACCTTGGTATCGAGCATATCAGCTCGTGCGAAGAATTCCGTTTCGGTAGCGCCCGGCATCAGGCACGTGACACTTACCTTGGTGTCGCGCAATTCTTCACGCAGCGCGAAGGAAAAGGAATTCAGATAGGACTTGGTCGCGTTGTAGACCGCCTGGAAACTGCCAGGGGTAAATCCGGCGATCGAACCTGTGATGAGAATACGGCCTTGATTAGCTTGGCGCATATCCCGACCCACTTTATGGATCAGATAGGTCGTACCGGTCACGTTGGTGTCGATCACTTCCCGTGCTCGCGGCCATTGCTGGTCCAGGAAGGCATGGCCTAGCCCTCGACCGGCGTTGGCCATCAACACATTCACCGGTCTGCCCTTGGCCGCTGCGTAAAATTGATCGACGCCTTCAGTGGTACCGAGGTCGACGTGGAGGGGCTCGATAGCGCCCGCACCTTTTTCATTTCGAAGCTTCTGGGCCGCATCGTGAATCTCGGGTTCGTCGGCAGCTATCAGCAAGTCATAGCCTTCACGGGCACAGAGCCGCGCGAGTTCGAAGCCGATACCGGTTGAAGCCCCGGTCACGATTGCCAATTGTCCAGCCATGCGGCGTCTCCGATGAATCTCGATTGTTTCGTCTTTAATGAACTCGACACCGCAGCGTTCCTAACTTTCGTTTGGAACCGAGCGCGGGAAGGACACTTTATCTAAGTGGACTTACCTGGAGCAGCCGCATGAAAGCCCTCACCTGGCATGGTAAAAGCGACGTCCGATGTGAAGCGGTGCCCGATCCGAAAATTCAGGACGGGCGCGATGCGATCATCAAGGTGACCGCCTGTGCCATTTGCGGTTCGGATTTGCACCTGTTCGACGGCATCATGCCGACCATGGAAAGAGGTGATGTGCTCGGACATGAAACGATGGGCGAAGTGGTCGAAATCGGCAAGGACAACAAGAAACTGAAAGTCGGCGACCGGGTCGTGGTGCCTTTTACGATCTCGTGCGGCGAATGCTTCTTTTGCAAGAACGGGTTCTATTCGGGTTGCGAGCGCTCCAATCCGAACGCCAAGGAAGCCGAGAAGATGTGGGGGCATTCGCCTGCCGGTCTATTTGGATACTCACATATGCTCGGTGGCTTCGCTGGCGGTCAAGCCGAATACATGCGAGTCCCGTATGCGGATGTCGGCCCCTACAAGGTTCCCGAAGGCTTGACCGACGAACAGGTGCTGTTTCTGTCGGATATTTTTCCGACCGGTTACATGGCAGCCGATTTTTGCAACCTGAAAGGGGGCGAGACGGTCGCGATATGGGGCTGTGGTCCGGTGGGGCAGTTCGCAATCAAAAGCGCCTTCCTTCTCGGCGCTGAGCGGGTGATTGCAATCGACACGGTGCCCGAGCGCTTGGCTCTGGCGCAACAGTCGGGAGCCACCACGCTCGATTTCATGAAAGAGGATATTTACGACGGCATCCAGGAATTGACGGACGGCCGGGGCGCCGATGCCTGCATCGATGCGGTCGGCACGGAGCCCGAGACCAGAGCGAGCCTGGATTCAGTCATGGACCGTATCAAGGTGGCAACCTTCATGGGCACCGACCGGCCGCATGTCCTGCGCCAGGCTATTCAGTGCTGCCGTAACTTCGGCACGGTCTCGATCGTTGGCGTCTACGGCGGCATGCTGGACAAGATTCCAATGGGCAGCGCGATCAATCGGGGCCTCACCTTCAAAATGGCGCAGACACCGGTTCAGCATTACATGCCGAAGCTGATGGAGCGGATTGAAAAGGCAGAGATTGATCCATCCTTTGTCATCACGCATCGCGCCACGCTCGAGGAAGGGCCGGAACTCTACAAGACGTTCCGCGCGAAAAAAGACGGTTGCATCAAGGTCGTCATGAAGCCATTCGGGTAAGGAGGTCGTGGTTATGCCCAAGCCAAAATCCGTCAAGAACGAAATCGCCGGTAAGCCAAGCGCCTTGTCGGCGAAGTCCTGGGCGATCAGAAACTTCGCGACGAAGGCAATGCGCAGGAGCGTCAGGGCCGAGAAGAGCGGAACGAGCCGGCCGACATCATGCCTTTTGGTAACCTCGACAAATTGACCTGAGGATGCGTAAGTCCTCGGTCGGCATCATGTCGACGCAAAAATCGAATTGGCTCGCGGCGGCCGAACTCGGTCTGATCAGCAGCAGCTTTTCTACTATCGTCAGCCAGCTTTTTGCCGCCCGTCTCGGGCGCGACGCCTTTGTCGATTGGATGACGGTTGCCGCCATTCCGATGCGCGATGCGGCGCTAAGCGCCGAGCCATCCTGGGGCGCTATTCTTGCCGGTATTGCCTTCCATCAATGGGCGGATTTCTCCTGGGCCGTCGCATTTTTCGGCATGCTCGGCCGCTGGACTGCGAAGCTTTCGCCGTGGCGCATCTTTCTGCTGGCGACGCCCTGGGCAGTGTTTTCTTCCGCGTCGGAATGGTTTGTGTTGGTGCCATTGCTTCCCTTCCAGCAGCCATTGTTCACCCTCCGGCAGCCGTACTGGATCGGCCTTTTAGTGCATATGGCTTCAGCCAGCATGTATCCCTTATTCGTTTGGCTCCGCTGTCCCCTTGGCCACGCCCCCTCAACCAAGGCCGTAAGGACAGCCATGGCATGGGGCGTCGGCAGTTTGGCTCTGATTGGCGTTCTCGCAACGATAGCCCTCTCGAGCCAGCTCGGTTGGGAAGTCCCCTGGATGGGCAAGGACCGCGAAGACGATCAGACTTACATACGACACATGACGACCCACCACGCGCAAGGCATTGAGCTTGCCAAATTGGGACAGCAACGCGCGCGAGATCCGCACCTCCGGGCTCTGGCGAGCTTGATGGTCGCAAGCCAAGTCGGCGAAAACCGTATCTTTGGCGGTTGGTGGCGAAGCTGGTTCGCGTTTCCGATGCCAGATTGCAACGCCCAGGAACGAGCCGGTATGCCGGGCTATCTGACACCCGACCAGATGCAGCAGGCGCGCTCGGCGCCTCTAGATCAATTCGATCGCGTCTTCATTCAGTTGATGACATTTCACCACGCCGGTGCCGTAAAAATGGCTGATCAGGAATGGCACAGCCGAGGCGATCGGAGACTTCGGGTCATGGCGCATGCAATTCGGCACGAGCAACAAGGTGAAATTTCGCTAATGCGGGGCGTCCGAGGCGTCGAGGCAGTACTGACGGCGGTACGAAATATGCTGGCCGATAACGCCAACTAAAGTGACCCCGGGCAGGAACGAGACCTGCCGTAGCGACAGGAGCATCTCCCTCTAATTATGTATGTGCTTATCCGGCGTCGCGATTGGTCGGTACGACAGCTGATATTTCAACACACGTCTGCCGCGCTCCGGAGCTACCAGCTTCGGAATTCAACTCTGACTATTTAATCAGGATCCTCTTTGATCCGCCGAAATCGCATCAGCCAGGCGCTCTAAAAATACCGACTGGCCCTTCAAGATGCGTTTCCGGGCCTCGGTAATGCCGAACCAGGCGGCGCGGTCCAGTTCAGGAAATTTTTCGAGACGCCCGGATTTCGGTTGCCATACGATCTCGAACTGATTGCTACGTAAGTTCCCGGCATCCCAATCACTTTCGACCGCCCAAACGTGAACAACCCTGCCGCCAGGTTGCTTCGCATCGCCAAGAGGAATCGATTTGCCACGCGGTTTGTAGCCGGTCTCTTCCGCAAAACTCGCGCTTCGCCGCGGCAAGCGGGCTTTCGCCCGGCACTATCGATCCCTTCGGTATGCCCCACGCGCCAAGATCTTTATTTCGCCAGAACGGACCTCCCGGATGACCGAGCAAAGTTTCGATACGCGTGCCAGTTCGTCTAAAGAGAAGAATGCCTGCGCTCTTCTTCCCGGGCAGCTTGCCGCTTTGTTTTCTTTTCAGCATGCGGGCCTGACGGCTCCTGTCGAAGGGACTGCGCGTATCTGGTCTTTCTTCCTGGAGTGCGTCTTCGAAGGGCCATCCGCTTCGTCGCGTCCGAGTGACGACTTTCTTGCTGTCTAGGAACAATCCAGCGCCTAGCCGAGTTGCCAACCGCAACTCCTTCAGCCGGGACCAAGCTCTTCGGCCGCCGTTGCGGCTGGCTTTCAAGGACAAAGGCCATGCCCAAGAATGACGAGTTACGCTACAGCGCCCCAGCCGAGACCGCGGTTCACCTGTGCGTCGACATGCAGAGAATGTTTGCTGAGGGGACCGAATGGAAGATGCCATGGCTTGAGCGCGTCCTTCCGAACATCGTTTTAATCACCTCCGCGCATCCCGAAAAATCGATATTCACCCGTTTCATCCCGGCACGGAAGCCCGGCCAGGGTGTCGGCATGTGGAAACGCTATTATGAGCGGTGGGAATCAATGACGATCGACCAGTTGGGTCCTGAACTGATCGGACTGGTCCCGGACCTGGCGAAGTTCGTGCCACCGGCCCGCATCTTCGACAAGCATGTCTACTCGCCCTGGACCGGTACCGACCTGCACCAGCAGCTGCGGGACGCCGGGATCAACACCGTCATCATCACCGGCGGCGAGACCGACGTCTGCGTGCTGGCCACCATGCTGGGTGCCATCGACTGGGGCTTCCGCGTCATCCTCGTTACCGATGCCCTGTGCAGTTCAGCCGATGAAACACATGACGCGATGATGAATGTTTACATAAACCGCTTCGGCGAGCAGGTCGAAACCGTCACCACCGAGACACTGCTTGAAGGCTGGCAGGGGGCGCTCCAGCGCAGGGTTTCATGAGCGGAAGCCCCTCCTATCTGGTGGAGATTCTTCTCCCGAAGGAGACCGGCCACGGCCAGCCGATCGGTGAGGACTGGTTCGACGGCTTCCTGAAAGACCTGACCGAAAAATTTGGTGGCGCGACCAGCTTTCTGCGGGCGCCGGGTCAGGGTCTTTGGCAGAGCGGCGGCACGACCGAGAAAGACGGCATCGCCGCAGTAGAAGTCATGGCCGAGCACCTCGATCGCGCCTTTTGGCGCTCTCTGCGCGAACGGCTGGAGAGAGAGCTTGCTCAGGAAGAGATCGTCATCCGGGCGCAGGAAATCAGCCGATTATAACGGGAGACGGAATGGAAGAGCTCGCAATTCTTAGAACATTTGCCGCAGTAACGACGGTTCTCGCTGCGGCCCTCGTGGCTGCCAACCTGAACGCACGCATCACGGTTGCCGGCTTCATGATCTTTCTCCTCGCCTCGATAGCCTGGATGATTGACGGCTTGCTCGAAAGCAAAGCGTCGCTCGTCATCCAGAACGTAATCCTTCTTCTGATTAATGCGATTGGAGTCTGGCGCTGGTTTCCCAAGGCGGAAAAGGAGGCGAATAGCTAACGAGTTCAATCACAAAACCCGTCACGGCGCAGGAACGCCTTGTTAATCGCAACGGCTGCCTGCGCGCCTTCCCCAATGGCTACCGCCACAAGAAGGACGTCGCGCGACACGTCGCCCGCAACATATACGCCGGAAACGCTGCTTTCTTCCGTATCGGGCTCAATTACGACGCCCCCTTTCGCATTACGTTTGCAGCCAAGGCGTTCGGAAAGGTCGGACGCCTGATGGCAGCCGGTCGAAAAGAATAAACCGGCCCGGAGTAGGTCCGGCCCGCCTTCGAACACGATTTTCGTGAGTTCTCCGTCCGCCCCTTCAAAATGCCGGATGGGCTCGGTGCGAAGCGGAATGTTGTGTTCTGCGAGCTTTCGCATCGCTTGCGCGCTAACCTGCGTCCCGTCGCTGCAAGCTACCACGTCGGCCATCCAGTACTTCATCATGACAGCAAGCTCCGCCCCTCTATCTCCTTTGCCATATGCCGCTACCGGCTTGCCCGCATATTCGAACCCATCACAGTAAAGACAATGATGCACGGAAATCCCGTAGAGAGCTTTGATACCCGCGAGTTCGGGGAGCTCGTCAACCAGGCCCGTCGCAAGAAGGATTTTCGAAGCACTGCCAGCCGCGCCGTCCGCACAGACAAACTCGAACCCTTCTCCGGCGCGGCTGATGGTCGTGACCCCCGTGCCGCGCACCGAGACGGACTTGTAGCGCGAGAGGTCTTCCCGCGCTTGGTCCAGAAATGAGGCCGGCGAACGCCCTTCCCTGCCGAGAAGCCCGTGAATGGCGTGCGAGCGCAGATTGCGCTGATGCCCTTCATCGCAGAGCAGCACTGTGCGGTGGCACCGGCCCAGGATTAGCGCGGCGCTCAGTCCGGCAGGTCCGCCGCCGACAACGAGAACATCGAATTACATTGAAGACCCTTTCGGTTGCCTAAGCATATAGGCCTGTTCGCGATGCTTGGAACCCCTTCCCACCATTCGGGCGTTAGCAATCAGGAACATCATGCCGCGCGCAAGAACAGCAGCCCCATGGACGAAACTGACGCTCGAAGAGCGCAGCGAGCGGAGGCGCCTGCGACGCGAAAAGCAGCGCGAGGATAACATCAAGCGTGCGGCGAAAATGCATGCGTCCCGGGTAAGGACAAAAACGAAAGGCTCGGAGAGCCTTGCTGAGCCGAAGCCGTCGACTTACGTGGGATGCTCCGGCTGGCGGTACTGGAAATGGCGGGATTCGTTCTATGCCGGTGTGCCGCAGAATGACTGGTTCGAGCATTATCTTAGGCGCTTCGATACCGTCGAAATCAACGCCTCCTTTTACTCGTGGCCAACGGTTGCCGGCGTACAAGCCTGGAGGCGCCAGCCGGGCAGGAAGAAGTTCGTGTACACGGTCAAGGTTTGCGAGCTCATAACTCATATCAAGAAGTTCAAGGGCACAAAGACACTGGTGATGGACTTCGGGATGATCGCCGATATTCTGGGCGAGCGGATGGGATGTTTTCTGTTTCAGCTGCCGCCGAGCTATCGCTATACCAAGACCCGGCTCAATGACATTGTCAGCCAGCTCGATCCCGCGCGCCGCAATGTCGTCGAATTCCGGCACGCCAGCTGGTGGAATGACGAGGTGTACAGCGCTTTCCGAAAGGCCGGGATCATCTTCTGCTCCTGTAGCGGACCGCGCCTGCCCGATGAGCTTATCCGCACAACCGATGAAGTATATGTTCGCCTGCACGGCCCAAAGCGATGGTATCGGCACGACTACTCAAAAGACGAACTCGCAATATGGGCGGACAGGATAAAAGCCAGCGGTGCAAAGCGAGCCTGGATCTATTTCAATAACGACAACGATGCTCATGCCCCCCAAAATGCCACAGCCCTGCGGCGGATGCTCGGCCGCCTTCTGAGTTCAAAGAAGGTTGGAACTTTGCCAGTATCGGAAGCGTTCTCAGTTGTCTAGGAGAACGTTCGATGACGAGTAAATCACTATGGATGGATATTGACGTCGCGCCCGGCGCAAAGGTGCTTGACGGTGTCCACGAGTGCGATGTCGCGGTCATTGGTTCGGGCGTTGCCGGGATTTCAACGACGTACGAGCTCTGCAAGCGAGGCAAATCCGTCATCGTTGTTGACCGCGGCCGCATCTGCGGAGGCATGACATCGCGCACATCAGCCCATCTTGCGCCGTTATGCGATGATCTCGTCAGCGAAATGATGAAGATCAAGGGGCACGACGCGACAAAGCTCTTTTGCGACAGCCAGGCCGCTGCCGTCGACCGCATCGAGGAAATCCAGAGAAGTGAGAGCATCAATTGCGACTTCCGGCGGCTTGACGGCTATCTCTTTCAGGGCCGGGATATGCCGGCGGACACCATCGACCAGGAAATGGACGCGGTCCGTGAGGTCGGAGCCCCCGTCCACCGGCTGGTGGGCGTGCCGTTCATTGGCTGCGAAGATCGCCACGTCCTGCGCTATCCCAGGCAGGCAACCTTCCATCCGCTCAAATATCTCACCGGGGTCGCGAAGGTATGCAGCGAGAATGGCGTGTCTTTTTTCCGCGACAGCCCGGTCGAGGAAGTGACTGAAGAAAACGGCGTCGTTGCCGTCAAAACGGCACGAGGCGTCATTCGCGCCCAGCACGCGGTTGTTGCGACCAACTCTTCAATCTCCGACCGCTTCGCCATTCACACTAAAACGGCTCCCTACCGGACCTTTGTGATCACTTTCGAGATCAAGCGCGGCGCCCTACCCGACGCGCTGTACTGGGATACTGAAGACCCCTATCACTATGTGCGCCTGCAGCCCGGCCCGGCGAACATCGATTACGTCCTGGTCGGCGGGGAGGATCATAAGAGCGGAGAAGCGGACGACGCAGACGAGCGCTTCAGGAAACTGGAAGCCTGGGCCCGCGGCTTGATTTCAGGTCTTGGCAAAGAGACGCATCGCTGGTCTGGACAGGTACTCGACACGATCGATTACGCCGGCTTCATCGGGCGGGACCCCGGCGGAAAGAACATTTACGTCACGATGGGCGATTCCGGGCAAGGCCTGACACACGGCGTCGCGGGAGCAATGCTGAACGCCGGTCTGATCCTTGGTGAGGATCACCCATGGAAGGATGTTTATTCGCCCGGCCGCGTTCCTCTGAAGGCCGCGAAAAACTTCATGACGGAGAATGTGACGGCACTCAAAAGCTTCGCGGAGTACGTAGCACCGGGCGAAATTGGCTCACTCGATGAGCTGAAGCCTGGCAATGGCGCAATCGTGCGGCGGGGCTTTGAGAAGATCGCGGCTTACCGTGACGACGCGGGAACCCTGCACCTGAACTCCGCAAGTTGCACTCATGTAGGTTGCCACCTGCATTGGAATAGTTTTGAAACCTGTTGGGATTGCCCCTGTCACGGCTCGATGTTCGACGTCGAGGGACAACCGATCAACGCCCCCGCCATCGGGCCTCTCGTCACGGTAAATGAATAGGATACGCAATGCTATGAGTCGTGGCCCTCTATTAGTGCGAAGCTCAGTGACGGGTCAGTGGAACTCGGAAGCGGCTATCGCATTGCTTCAAGCGTATGCACTCTTAGGAAGGGTGGTTACATGCGCGTTGTCCACCTGATGGCGGTCCTTTTTGGTACAAGCTTGGTCGGTGCCGCAATCGCCACCTGGCTGATCACCACTCCACGACCGGCTTTTGCTCACGACGCTGAGCCGGCGCTCGACGGGCAAGCTGATGCGGCGAAGGGAAAACTTATCTTTGCCGCCGGTGACTGTGCTTCGTGTCATGCTTCACCTGGACAGTCAGATCGTTTGCGGCTCGGCGGCGGGCTTGCGTTGGCGTCGCCCTACGGTACTTTTCGCGTTCCCAACATTTCCATGGACCCGGTCGACGGGATCGGCTCGTGGCGGACCGTTGACCTTGCCAATGCATTGTTAAGCGGCGTGTCCCCGAGGGGATCGCACTATTACCCTTCATTTCCTTACTCGAGCTACGTCAAGATGAAGCTCAGCGATGTCAGCGATCTCATGGCATATTTGCGCACACTGCCGGCAGTTGCCGGTAAGGCGCCAGCCCATGAATTGGTATTACCATTTCAGATTCGACGCTTTGTCGGCTTCTGGAAATTTCTGTACTTCGATCGCGAACCTATCGTTCCCGATCCAGGCCGCGGCGATGCCTGGAACCGAGGCCAATACCTTACGGAGGCCTTGGCGCATTGCGCAGAATGTCATTCGTCACGCGATATCTTCGGCGCCATCAAGCCCAAGACCCGCTTTGCGGGAGGGCAGGACCCGGAGGGTGTCGGATACATTCCCAACATAACGCCGAAGCGGATCGGCGATTGGAAACAGGAAGATATCGCCGAAGTGCTTAAAACCGGCGCGACGCCGAACCACGGCCGGGTTGGATCGTCCATGACCGACGTTGTCACAAATACCGCGATGCTGCCGCAAACCGATCGGGACGCGATCGCCGCCTATATTAGATCCCTGCCTTCGCGCGATACCCCGCAACCTTGAGGTGCCCTCAGCGCGAATAGAGATACGCCGCGATGTCGCGCGCTTCCGGTTCGGAAATGCCAGTAGCGGGCATCGCCGAGCGCGGCGAAAATGCCTGAGGCGACACAATCCATTGTATCAGATTATTCGGCGTATTCGCCAGGACGCCGCCCACATAAACGCGCTGCCGGATATCCGCAAGAGGACCACCAACTTTACCATCGCCGCCGGGAATGCCGGGAATCGTATGACATCCGCCACAGCCATATCGGCGTATCGCCGCCGGCGCGCGTGTCATATTTCCGCCAGTCATGGCCCTGGCCACGCTTTCCGATCGATGCATTTGCTGCCAACTCGGACCTGCAACCACGCCGATCACGAGGAGGATTGCGCCTGTGGCCGCGAGTGGCCATCGATGTCTAGAGAGCGCTGAAAGCATCTATATGCCTCCTCGCAGGACCCGACTGCCGAATCCAGACCGCTAACAAGGCGAGCGCCGCGCCGGCATAGATCGTTCCCGCAGGCACCCACATGATGATCCCGGCCAACTGTTGGTCCTCCAGCGGGGTCAGGCCCCAAACTGCTGCGGTCGCGGTTTGGGCCTCGTAAAGTACACGGGGCGCCAGTGCCATCAGGGCTCCGAGGACGCTTGTGTGCAACATCGTGGCGAAGAGATGCCAAGCGGCTAATCCGGGATTGTTGTTGCGAAGTACCGACCACCAGAACACAATGGCGGTCAGCAGAAAGCTCAAGTGCTGCAGGCGATGCAGCACGGTGTTGGCCACGGCGGCATCGAATAATATCGGAACATGCCAAGCCCAGATCGCGATGCCGTGCAAAAGCGTCGCGTTGCGCCCGGTCCGCAACCATCGCCAGCAATAGACAACAGCCGGCCGCCTTAGCAAGCGGCCAACCGGCAACCGGCAACTTTGCGGCAGCGACCAAAGCCAAATTCCGAGGGGCGCGGCAAGAACAAGCAACGGCGCCGAAAACGCCATCAAGATCTCGTGCTCGATCATGTGAAACGTAAACAGGTGTTCGCCGAGCCAATGCAGCGGCGATACCAGCGCGCCAACCAGCGTGACCCAGCCGGCCACAAACGCCAAGGTCCGCCATCTGCGAAGCTGCGAGATCGATCGGGCCCGTTGCCATAGGACGAGACTGCCGGCAGCATAAAGGCCGGCCACAATAAGCAATGGCGTGACGATCCAGGGATCGAACGTCCAAATCGCCTCGTTCGAATGTGGTTCGAGTTCGTGTGCGAACCCCGAGTTCGCCGAACCCAGCACCGCCAACAATATTACACCTAGCGTTCGCATCCGCTGAGCACCAATCCAGCCAATCCCTGCATCGAAAGTGCAAAAGCAAACACGAGCGCGCCAAGAATGCTCATCGATCCGACAAAGAGCCACGTGCGCCGCGGCTCGGACATCTCGGCGAGGCCGATCGATCGCCAGGATATTGCGCCGGCGAGGCAGGAGACCGCCGCCCCAGAAAACGATATAATTGCGGAGTATCGTGCGTGATGCTCACAATCGAGATATGGCAGTATCTGTCCTAGCTGCGTATTGATCATCCATAGCGTCGAGGCAACCAGCAAGCCCGACCAGTGCAACGGAGTGGTGAATTTTCGCAAAATGCTCATAGCCGCGGTATCCAGTAAATGCAGGCATAGATTGGAAGCCACGCGAGCACGACAAAGTTCCAGTACATTGCGTTGTCCTGAACATCGCCGAAACGGCGTGGATTATCGCCATGTCGGGTAAACATCAACGCGGCCAGCACGAGCGTATCGATCAGATCGGTGATAATATGAGTTGTATGCAGCCCCAGCATCGTCCAGACGATTGAACCGTAGGCGTTGCTGTCCCAACTGACGTTGAGTGCCGGAAATTCGAAGAAGCGGATGACCAATGGCACAATACCCAGTAGCGACATCACGATCGTGCCGATCTGAACTTTTCGCAGATCTTGCTGATCGGCCCATCGTGACACCAGATAGTTCGGGATGAGACTTGCGAGCAGCGCCAGCGTGACCAGTGTCCCCGGCAGAAGTCTGGGCGGCGGCGAATCGATCGGCCAGGTCGGAGCAAGGCTCATCAAATAAAGGTAAACGGCGACGGCAAGAGCAAAACCGGTGCCCTCGATCAGCATAAAGGCCAGCGTTCCCCACCACGTGGGACTGGCTGTATGCATGCCATGCTGCGGCAATCGTGAGAAATCGGCGATCACCCGCTCTCTCATGAATCGTCCTCCGGTGTTCCCTCGGGCCAGAACCAGCCGATCAATGCAATCGCCACCGGAATCGATCCCCATACCACCGCCCAGGGCGAGAAGATCGACCAGATCAGCATCGCGCTGGTTGCGACCGCTGTCCAGAACGGCCAGATCGAATTTCGGGGCGATGCCTCACGAGATTCAGCTTCCGCGGCGCCAACCGTCGTGATGAGCAGCTCACGGCGGTCAATGCGTAAGCCAATGCCCACCGCAAGGGCGTCGCGCTCCCATAGCGGGTTGGAACTCTCGATCACGGGGGTAAATGCGAAATTGTAGCTCGGCGGCGGCGAAGACGTTGCCCACTCCAGGGTCGGCGCATCCCAAGGATTGTCGCTGGCCGGCTCTCCCCGCCATGCCGAACGGATCGCGTCGACGAAGAAGACGATGAATCCGGCCGTCAGCATCAGTGCGCAGGCGCTGACGAACAGATTCAATCCATGCCACGGCATGTCCGGCTGATAGGTATAGATGCGGCGTGGCATGCCCTGCAGGCCAAGGATATGCATGGGGAAGAACGTCAGGTTAAACCCGACGAAGATCAGCCAGAACGACCACTTTCCCAACCTTTCGCTCATCATTCGGCCGGTAATCTTGGGAAACCAGTAATAGATAGCGCCAAGCAGTGGGAATACAGCGCCGCCGATCAGCACGTAGTGGAAATGAGCAACCACAAAATAGGTGTCGTGCACTTGCGTATCGAAGGGCACTGATGCGACCATGACGCCGGTCATGCCACCGATCACGAACGTGATAATGAAGCCGATCACGAACAGAAGCGGCGCTTTGAACACCGGTTTTCCGTCCCATAGCGTCGCTAGCCAGCAGAAAATTTGAATGCCCGCAGGAATAGCGATCGCCATGCTGGACGCCGTGAAGAAACTCTCGCCGAGTCGCGGCAACCCGGTCACGAACATGTGGTGTACCCATAACCCGAACGCCAGAATGGCGGTTGCGATCAGCGCCATTACCAGCGCGAGGTAACCAAAGACGGGGCGGCGCGCGAAGGTCGCAACCAGCGTCGAGACCATTCCAACCGCGGGAAGGAAAATGATGTAAACCTCGGGATGACCGAAAAACCAGAACAGATGCTGCCACAGCAGGACGTCACCACCTTCCGCCGGGTTGAAGAAATGGGTTCCGACCAGGCGATCGAGAATCAGGCTGGTACTCGCGACCATAACGGCTGGCATCGCCATGATGACAACGAATGAAGTGACCAGCATCGACCACACGAACAGCGGAATGCGGTCAAGTGACATGCCCGGAGCGCGTTGCTTTAGAATGGTCACGACAATTTCGACGGAGACGGCCAGCGCCGAGACCTCGGTGAAGGTGATCATCTGGCCCCAGAGGTCGGCGCGCTTGCCGGGGGCGTATTGCGGCCCGGAAAGCGGTACGTAGGCAAACCAGCCGACGTCAGGCCCCATGTCGAGCGCGAACGCGATCCAGAGCAGCGCGCCGCCGGCCAGAAACATCCAGTAGGAAAAGGCGTTCAATCGCGGAAATGCTATGTTGCGGGTACCGACCATTAACGGGACTAAATATACCGCCATGGCTTCCATCACGGGCACTGCGAACAGGAACATCATATTGGTGCCGTGCATGGTGAAAATCTGGTTGTAACGGTCAGGACCGATCAGCCGCGCTTCGGGTTGAGCGAGTTGGAGGCGCATCAGGATAGCGAGAATGCCGCCAAGGGCCAGGAACACGAAGGCGGTGACGATATAGCGCCGGCCGATGATTTTATGATCTACTGTTGCCAACGCACCCCAAAAGCCGGCAGGCGTTTTCCAGGTGGCCGCGAGGACGGTATCGAGCGCAGCTCGATCGAGATCGGAGTCGCATCGATCGTCTGTTTTGGCGCGGTCCATCATTTCAGGCTCGCCAGATAGGCGGAAACGGAACGCAGTTCTTCCGGATTGAGCGGTACCATCGGCATATTGTTGCCGGCCTTGAGCGTTTGCGGATCGGCGATCCATGCCGCGAGCGAGCCGCGAGTGGTCTCCAGCAGCCCGGCGGCGATATATTTCCGTCCGCCGACATGGGTGAGATCAGGGCCTGTCGTCCCTCTTGCCGACGTTCCCCGGATTGTATGACAAGCGGCGCACGCCTTTGATAGAAACACCTGCTGGCCCGCCAACACTTCGGAGTCGGAAGACGGCAGGGCAGAGGCGCGCTGGACGCTAAGCCAATCCTCAAAGACCGACGGCTCATCAGCTATCACGAAAAAGGCCATATGCGCATGCTGCATGCCGCAGAATTCAGCGCATTGTCCGCGGTAGACGCCGGGCCGGTCCGCCCGGATGCTGAGCTCGTTGGGCCGGCCCGGAATGAGATCCTGTTTGCCGGCAAGGCTCGGCACCCAGAACGAGTGAATGACATCGACGCCCTCGAGTTGAAAGCGAACGTTGCGCCCGACCGGAATATGGATTTCGTTCGCAGTCTGAAACCGCTGATCAGGTGCAGCGCCAAGATATTCGATGTCCCACCACCATTGTAATCCGCGAATTTTCACAACGAGGTCGTCATGACCTGCCGCGTTGAGGGCGCGGGTGGTGATGAAACTTGCCAGGGTGAACCCGCCAATAATCAGCACTGAAGCCGCGATAGCAGACGTGACCCAGATCGTCATGCGGCGCTCCCTGGCAGGGTCGGGACGGAATGGCAGCGCATCACGTTCACGCCGGCGCCAGAGAGCGAAAATCAGCGCGATCATAACGAGGGCCCAAACGAGCGAGCACGCCGCCACAATCAGTACGATGAGTTGCTTCAAGCTGATCGCCGATTGTCCGTGAACGTCGAGCGCCGATTGCCAGCCGCTGCATCCGCTCAGGAGCAATAACAGCAGCAAGTAGGATGACGCCCGCCGCGGGCCGCGCCCAGTCACGGCTTGGGGCCCTGATCCAGATGAATGGGGGTCGGACCTTCATCAAACAAGATCGCGGCCGGACTGCGATTCTCCGCCGGCCGTACCTGCTTTTCGTCGTTGCGGCTGGGCGCCGCCGTTCTTGCAGAATATTGACCGATCGTCTGCACGTAGCCTGTGAGCTGCCAGATTTGATCCGTGGTCATCTTGTCGTTGAATGCCGGCATGCCATGAGGCCTACCGTCGCGGATTGAAGCAAAGATCGACACCATCTCAGGACCGTAAGCCCACCAGCCATCGAGGAATGCTGGGCCTGCGCCACCCTGCCCGTCCCCATGACACGATTTGCAGCCGAACCAGGAATATAAACGCTTGCCCTGACTGAGGTTGTACGCGTTCGACTCGTACGGCCTGTCGAGCGCGAAGTAGACTTCCGGGGGTGCGCCGCTGATCCGGTTTGGCATCAGCCTGACATCGTCGAGCGCTGCCGCCAGCGGCGGATCAAGCCGGAGCTGCCGCTCTTCCCGTTGGCAGCCTGCGGTGAGGATTGCGAGGCTTAACACCAGTAAAATCCGCATCTACCGATATCATTCGCGGGGGCTGGGACTGACTAAGCCCCGTCTTTCGGAAAGGTTCCAAGATAGCAACTGCCGGTCTGGCGGGGTAGTCGCCAACAGGAACAATTGGGTGGCTGGTGCTTTAAAAGGCTGATCCGGACAACGCGATGAACCAGCCGCTTCTGCACACAATCCCAGCCTTGGTCTCTATTGCCGCCAAGTCGGTCTCGCAAACGAGCTGCGTCGAGCCGTCCCGTCTGATCTGCATCGCGGAGGAGACCCCGGTCGCTTTCCGTTATAACGAATTTGCTCACGCCGTGATGATGGCAACTCCCGATGATCTGCACGATTTCGCGGTTGGTTTTACCCGCTCGGAAGGTATTATCGAACATTCCTCCGATTTGCAGAACATTGCCATCCATGAGGGCGATGACGGTATTACCCTCGACATATCGCTGAGCGGGAAAAGCTTGCACCGCTATTTGGCAGGCCGCCGTGTGCGACAACTGCGAGGGCATACCAGTTGCGGTCTGTGCGGGGTTGAAGATCTCGACGACGTGCGCCGTCCGGCGGCCCGCGTGGCGCCAGCGAGGCCCCCGGATGCGAAGGCCGTTGCCTTTGCACTCGAAGCTTTGAGAGCCCGGCAGCCGCTCAGCCGGCTGACCCGCGGAGCTCACGCCTCGGCATGGGTCACGCCAGAGGGTGCATTGCGCACCGTGCGTGAGGACGTCGGCCGGCATAATTCCCTCGACAAGCTGATCGGTGCGCTACTTCGCAACGAGACTTCATCTGCGGGCTTCTGCCTGATCACCAGCCGTTGCTCGTTCGAAATGGTGCAGAAGGCGGTAACGGCGGGGTTCTCAACCCTCGTGTCCGTCGGCATGCCGACAGCGTTCGCGGTCCGGTCTGCGGAAGCTGCAAGGCTGACGCTCTACTCGCTCTCACGCGAGGGGGAACCGCTCCAGTTCACGTCGTCGGAGCGCCCGGAGGAAAAAATATGACTACAGCACGCAAATTGGGGACGGATCTCGAAGTCAAGCCCTACGAGAATGCTTCTGGAGGTTGGGGTTCGGTTCGGTCATTGGTCAAGAGCCTCACCCGCGACCGCGTGCCGCTCGCCGGGTCTCGTGTCTTGCTCAAGCAGAACAAGACCGACGGTTTCATGTGCGTCAGCTGTGCCTGGGCAAAGCCCGCCGATCCGCGCATGTTCGAATTTTGCGAGAACGGCGCCAAGGCAACGACCTGGGGAGATTACCCATAAGCGCGCCACGCCAGACTTCTTCGCCGAGCATATCGTCTCCGATCTGGAGAATTGGGATGATCATCAACTCGAAGCTGTTGGTCGTCTCACCCATCCAATGCGATGGGATCGGGAAACCGACAAATACGTGCAGGTAGATTGGGCCGTGGCCTTTGAAGAGATCGGACGCGAACTATCCGCACTCAATCCCGAGCAAGCCGTCTTTTATACCTCCGGCCGCGCTTCGCTCGAGACCGCATTCATGTATGGGCTGTTTGCCCGTGCCTACGGCAACAACAATTTGCCGGACAGCTCCAACATGTGTCACGAGACGACATCTGTGGCGTTGCCGGAAAGCATTGGTGTGCCGGTCGGCACCTGTACACTGGATGACTTCGCGCACACCGATGCGATCTTCTTCTTTGGCCAGAACGTCGGAACCTCGAGCCCGCGGATGCTGCATCAACTGCAGGAGGCGGTGAAGCGCGGCGTACCGATCGTCACCTTCAACCCGCTGCGCGAACGCGGATTGGTCGAATTCGTCAATCCGCAATCGCCCGCGGAAATGTTGCTAAAATCACCGACCAAGATCACATCCCAGTATCACCAGGTTAAAATCGGCGGCGATACCGCGGCAATGATGGGGATTGCCAAAGTCTTGTTCGATCTCGATAAGACGTCGGGTCACGGCCCTGTGGTGGACCGAAATTTCATCCGCGAACATACCAATGGATTCGATGAATTCGAAACTTCCGCCAAGGCCACCGAATGGGATCAGATCGAACGCCAATCCGGGCTCACCCGCGGTGCGCTCGAAGCCGCCGCCGCGGTTTACGCCCATGCAAAGTCGGTGATGTTCGTCTATGGCATGGGCTTGACCCAGCACAAGAAGGGCGTCGAAACCGTCCAGACGTTAGTCAACCTCGCGTTACTGCGCGGCAATATCGGCCGCCCCGGTGCCGGAATCTGCCCGGTTCGCGGTCATTCCAACGTTCAGGGACAGCGGACGGTGGGCATTACCGAAAAGCCCGAACAAGTTCCGGCCGAAAAGCTAAAACGGTTGTTTGGGATCGATACGCCGCAGAAGAAGGGCGTCAATACGGTCGAAGCGTGCGAGAAAATAATCGACGGCAGCGTTCGGGCCGTAGTCCTGCTCGGCGGCAATCTGGTCCGCTCCGTTCCTGAGCACCGCTTGATCGATCCGGCTTGGCGGAAGTTGCGGCTAACGGTACAAATCTTGACCAAGCTTAACCGAACGGCCCTGGTGCATGGCGAGATATCATACATCCTGCCTTGCCTCGGCCGAATCGAAATCGACCATCAGGCCAGCGGGCCGCAAGCTGTTTCGATGGAGGACAGCACGGGCTGCATGCACGGCTCGCGCGGTCAGGTAAAGCCGGCCAGCCCACATCTGCTGTCTGAAGCAAAGATTGTCGCAGAATTAGCCAAGGCAACTGTGCCCACCGGATCGACCATTCCGTGGGACGACTGGGTTGCCGACTACAGCAAGGTTCGAGACGCGATCGCGCAGACCTATCCCGACATTTTTCACGACTTCAACGCCCGCCTCTGGGAGCCAGGAGGCTTTCACCGACCGATCGGTGCCCGCAAGCGCGAGTGGAAAACCAAGTCAGGCAAGGCCAACTTTATTACGCCTACCTCGCTCTCAACGGACATCGACATACCGCCCCAGCAGCGCGACGTGTTGCAGCTCATGACGTTACGCAGCAACGGGCAATTCAATACGACGGTGTACAATTACGACGATCGATTTCGTGGCATCTACGGCTCTCGCCACGTCGTTCTGATGCACCAGAACGATATCGACCGGTTGAATTTAATGGAGGGACAAACAGTCGCCTTGACGACTGCCGTGGATGACGGCATCCAACGGCGCGTGACTGGATTGAGGGTTGTCGCCTACGATATCCCGGAGGGATGTATTGCGGGCTATTATCCGGAATGCAATCCGCTCGTCCCGCTTTGGCATCATGCCGAGAAAGCCAAGGTTCCGGCAGCCAAGTCGATCCCGGTTAGAGTTCAGCACGCGACCACGAGCGCGCCACCTTCTGACCGCTGATCAGCGAGTACGAGGCGCCGGTCATACGCGCGACATTCTGCCAATGCGCTTGGAGCAGGTTAGTCCGCGCGAGACTTGAATTGAGAAAGGTACCGTGCTGTAATGCTCTTTGCGACGGCAGCGACCTGTTGCGGTTTCCCCGCTGCGACAATCTTTCCGCCCTCATCGCCCGCTCCAGGCCCGATGTCGATGATCCAGTCACTCGCGGCGGCAACCCCCATATCATGCTCGACGACGATCACGGTATTTCCGGCGTCAACTAGACCTTCAATCTTGGCATTAACGCGCGCGACGCCATGCCGGACGGTGGGAAGCTCACGGTAGAGGCTGTGAATGTCTTAGCTGACGAGGACTATTGCCGGCTAAATCCTGAACTCTCCCCGGGCCAATATGTCATAGTTTGCGTGACCGACACTGGGACCGGGATGACCGCAGACGTCGTTAATCATGCTTTCGAGCCCTTCTTTACGACGAAAGACCCCGGTCAAGGCACAGGCCTCGGCCTAAGCCAAGTCTATGGGTTCGTAAAACAGTCTGGCGGGCACGTGAAGACCTATAGCGAAGTTGGCCAAGGCACCAGCATCAGAATGTATTTCCCCCGATACCATGGAGATGCTCGACCGATCGATAGTGACGCAGACGAATTTCGTCCGGAAGGCGAGAAACTGGAGACGATACTCGTCGTTGAAGACGATGCGGACCTGCGTGTATATGTTTCCGAACTGCTGCGAGACTTGAACTATTGGGTCGTCGTGGCTTCCAGCGCCCAAGCTGCCTTGACCATTCTCCTGCAGGAAGAGCCAAAGGTCGATCTCTTACTGACCGACGTCGTTATGCCTGGAATCAATGGACGGGAGCTTGGTCGACGCGCACAACTGATCCGCCCGGGCATCAAGATCCTGTATATGGCAGGTTACTCGCGAAATGCGGTGGCCCACCAAGGACGCTTGGACGAGGGAGTCGAGTTATTAGAGAAGCCTGTCTCTCAGGCAAAACTCGCCTTGCGTGTGCGCGAAATGTTGGACCGGTTTAGACCAAAGTCATGAATCGAGCCCGACGCGCAGCGGGCAGCACATATTCCCGCCCCCGTTCGTTGGTTGACCTTAGTTATGCCGTACATGATTAGAACGCCGAGGGTCATTCCTTCGGTGCGACGGCCTCGCGCAGACGTGTCTTGCCTTCCGCACTTAAGCCGATACGGCCACTTGGCCCCGTCGTGGCGCCTCGGCCAACCAACTGGGCCTCAAGATGGGGCCAGCTGTCGAGATGACGGACCCCGCCAGTGGCAGCCTCACTTTGTCAGTTTGCAGACTTCGCCGGGCTTGAGATGCAGTTTTTCCAGCGACGCCTGTTGCTGTTGCGTCACGCGATCAGTCACGAGTTCCGCGGTCCAGCCCTCCGGGACGGCTGCAAGCACGAACGTCAGCGCTTGACTTGGTTTGGCTGAGCGACCCAAAACTCCCTCCTTGGTCGTCCCGCAGACCAATCGTCTGCCGTCACTTCGACAATGGTAAATGCGCTGCCGAACGACTCTGCCATGGATAACCAATACTGCGGCCAGCCATTTGTTCAAGTTGGACAAGCCAAAATCGAACTTGAGCCACAAGGGTAAAAGCAGGGCTAGCCCCTGTGCCACTGTGAAGCTAAGTTCGGGCCGATCCCGAGAACAAGTTGCGCCGAGCTCAGCATGCCGGCATCGCCGACCCACCAGGCCGGTCAGGCCTTCCGGCCTTCCCAGTCGTCCTCGCACATTCGGTCTTCGATCGACGTGACCGGATAGCGGCCGACGAGGCCCGTCAGATGTTCGGCCTGCACTGTGATTCTCGTACCAGGCCTTCGCCCTCATAATTGCTGTCCTTGAAAAACTCGGTCGCGGCGCAGTCGAGCGCCAGCACCATATCTTCATCGGGCTTGTAACCGGTCATCAGCGGCCTGAACGCTTGTTAGGTTAGAAGGAGTGAACAGGGCAGTTCGCCGCCATCCGGAAATCCCGCTGCGGTGAAGCTATCGAGTTTCAACTCAGTGAGCCATCGGTCTCGATAGTAATCGCCTCTTCCGGACAGTTGGCCCGCGCCATGTAGGTCTTGTCGACGAGTTCCGGGGGATGTCTACGGCTTTCTCACAACGGCACCGAACGCCGTGGTCGAGCCCATTCATCCGAAGGCCATGCCGGTGATCCTGACGACCGATGAGGAGCGCGACGTTTGGATGTTGCGCCGTGGGACGAGGCTAAGGCATTACAGCGGTCCTTGACGGATGATGCGCTCAAAATCGTCGCGCGTGGAGCCGACAAGGAAGACAAGGTAACAGCGTAGATGAGCGCGGTGGCCAGATTAGGTTCGAGCACCCGATGCTCGTTCACCCCCACCTTTTCCCAAACACGGGCGACTTCACCTGGTCGACTTTCCAATCGGAAAAGTCATAATTACCTGACCACACGTGGACTTTGGTGGCGCAAACCTCACATTTGAAGCTGCCTGAATGCTTTTCTGAGTGGTGCTCCCTTGTCGCGCTGTAAGGCAGCCCGCAACTGGGACAGCTAAAATATTCGGTCGTCCAAATACTGCTTGCCATCGCCGAATTATGAGACGCTCCAAGCACCTTGGTCCAGCTCAGCAACCCCTCACGTTAAATGATCTACTACTCAACGCGTCAAGACCGCCGTCTAACTGGTAGCACTTTCTTAACTCGACGGATTTGGACACGCGGATTGGGGTCATGAAGGCGCTGAACCCCGGTGGCGGCGTCGTGGCGACCCTATGCTGGCGCGGATCGGGGTGATGAAGGCGTGGAACCGTCATGTCGCTCAAGAGGGACCAATGACCGTGCTTATCTACGTCGATACGAGCAAGCAATGGCGACCCCGATCACCTCAAAGTCTTCGCGAATGTCGACGCCGTGGAAACCTGGTTCGCGAATAAGTGTCCGTGCCAACTGAGCGGCTCGCCGTCCGGATCAGTGGGTAGTCACTGGCGGTATCATATCGATCAACCGGTTGTCCTCACCTTGCACCGTGACCAGACGTCCCGTCTCTCGCGCGATTTTCCGAGCCACTTTCAAGGCGGCATCCTCGTCTATGTATTCGAGAAAGATAATGCTGCCCTTCCCCGAAAAAGACGTGGGGTTCGATACGCTGATGATGATCAAGGGCGCTTTTTGATCCATCACTTCAGTATCAACATAGACGCCAGGACGATCGAAAAAATGAACAGCCCCAAGATGGCGACTTGAAGTATACGTTCGGCAGCCATTGCGCTCCCCCGCAAATCTGTCCGGCGTGCGTAACGCGAAAGGGCGCCATTAGTTCCGGCTATTGGCGCCTTCGTTCTGCGCTTTTGGTGGCTGTAAGCCCGGCGATGAAAGCCAATCGCTTAAGTGGGCAGCGGTATCTAACTGCCTGATTTTCCTCCGTAGGGCGTCTAACTCTGGTCCAGGCTTTAGCTGTGTAACTTGCGCTTCCAGCCTGGCTTTCTCGGATGCGATATTCTCTTCAAAGGTATGGGGGACAGACCGGCGACGCTCCATGACACAACCTCGTGGCTTTGCGGGTCCTAACCGCAGGGTTTGCAAGTTCCAAAACTTTAATATGCCGATGCCGCGGGTTCAGTTCCATAGTGAACACAGCCGGCGTAGAAAATAAGAACAAAAAGCCCGCCAGCGCGAAACCGGCCGGCGTTCCTTCCAGCGCGGCGCGTAAGAACGGGAAACAGCCTTGGCGCGTGATACTGGCGCCGGTCATCGTCGCCCCTGACCTGGCGCATTTGGAATGACGGCCCCAGTTTTTGAGAGGGCTGGGGCCGTTTCTCGGGAAGCGGACGAAAGAGGCCGCCAGCTGAGGTGGCCTTACTCTTCCAAGCCAACGTCTCCGCCTTTGTGCGGCGCCCTGGATGACTCTGGGAACGCCGCTGGTGCGGCTGCCAGTGGCGGGCTGTCATGGTGCCGGTCGATCGGCGCTGGCGCATGGGTGGCCGACACTGATTCCTACGGCGCCGTTTAGGACCTTTAGGACACGGTAAGTATTGAAGTCCGTACTGGGGGCAGGATTGCGACCCTCCGGAGTTCGGATTGTGAGCATTCGCCGCCTGGCGACGGCGAAGCGGGAATCATGATCATGAATCTGATGTGCGTCGGTGTCATTCTGATCGGGTTGGCGCTGGTTGCCAGCCACAATGTGGCCGACTATACCGAAAAAAGCCGGCGAGAACCGGACGGCTCAAGAGGGCCATCAAATGATCTATCGGGAATACGAAATTGAGCCTTCGAGGTGGGTCGCAATAGTGGCACGCTCGGTTTCGACGCGCAGGCGCGGGGCTTCGGTCCCGCTCACGCCGTCGGTGAAGGTCTCAAGCCTGCCGCTTCCAACCGGCGGGTTTTTCTTTTGAATTGGGCAGGCGCGGCAACTGCAGATTCTCTCTCACCGGCCGCTGGTTTCGAGGTGCGGCCGTGGAATCGGCCGGGACAATCGAGCGGCACACCGCCGCTCGCACCGTCTTTGAAGGTCTAGATGGATGATAATCATAACAGCTCCGGTTTCCGGTGATTTGACGCCCTTCAATGAATATCTTCTCGAAGTCGTGCAGACGGCGATCGGCGCAATGTTCCGAATAACGATAGAGTCCACCAGGTGTTGGAATCTGATCACACCATGCCGGCGGCACAGCTCGGGTGGCGGGATAAATCCTCCGCCTTCCTCAACTCCTCAGGGGTACGCCATTAACCGGCACGGACGGATTCGAGGAATTTAGCCACCTCGACCTTGAGCCGATTGCTGTCGCCGGATAGCATCTGCGCCGCCGACAGGACTTGCGAAGAAGCCGATCCGGTCTCGCCAGCGCCGCGCTCAACATTGCCAACGTTAGACGAGACCTGCTGGGTGCCCTGCGCAGCCTCGTGCACGTTGCGAGAGATTTCCTGCGTCGCCGCGCCCTGCTCTTCAACCGCCGCCGCGATTGTGGACGAGATTTCTGAAAGGCGCGCGATGGTGCCAGAAATTGCCCTGATTGCGCTGACCGACTCCCCGGTCGCAGCCTGGATGCCCGAGATTTGCTGGCTGATCTCGCCGGTCGCCTTAGCGGTTTGCTGGGCCAGCGCCTTCACTTCAGAAGCGACCACGGCAAAGCCGCGGCCCGCCTCGCCCGCGCGCGCCGCCTCGATGGTGGCGTTGAGCGCGAGCATATTGGTCTGGGCGGCGATCGTGTTGATGAGTTCGACCACGTCGCCGATGCGGCCCGCCGCCTTAGACAATTCGCCGACGCGGTCGTTGGTGGCCCGCGCCTGATCGACGGCATCGCCGGCCATCCGGGCCGATTCCTGCACCTGCCGGCTGATCTCGGTCACCGAAGACGTGAGCTGTTCGGTCGCGGAGGCGACCGACTGCACATTGGCAGTGGCCTGCTCCGAGGCGGCCGCCACCGCCGTTGCCAGTTGCTGCGACCGGTCGGCTGTCGCGGTGAGCGTCCTCGCGGAGGCTTCCAGCTCGGTCGAGGCCGACGAAACCGTCTCAACAATCTCGCCGATCTTGGCTTCGAAATCATCGGCAAGCCGATTCATCGCGGCCACCTTCTCGGCCTGCGCAGCCTTTTCTAGAGCCTCCCGCTGCGCCTGCATGGACCGTACCTTTTCCGCATTTTCCTTGAACACCAATAATGCGCGCGCCATCGCGCCCATTTCGTCGCGGCGATCCATGCAGGGCACAGCAATCGAGGTGTCGCCCTCGGCGATCGTGCCCATCGCACCCGTCATCTGATTCATGGATCGAACAATGCGGTTGAAAACGATCCAGAGAGCACCTACCGCAAGAAGGATTGATAGAGCCATCAGGAAGCTATTCAGCAGCAAGGTTTGCAGGCTGTTGCGCTGCGATGCGTCGGCTAGTTTTGCGGCTTCCTGACTGGCCAGTGCGCTGAGTGCGATCACATCGTCGATCGCTTTTGTCGATTGATCAAACCAACTGGTGGAATTGATCGGATAATTCCCGCCACCGAGGCCCGCGGCATAGACGCCCTTGCGGGTTTCTTCGAAGCCTCGGAACACGTTCTCGCGAACGCGCTCGGTACCGGTCACGATCCTTGCCGGCGCCGATGATTTTGCGGCATAGGCCTGCACGTAGTCCCAGGAAGCCTCAAGGCGCCCCCGGAATGCGGATAGATTGCTGATTTCCTGCGAACTCATCGGCTTTCCGGACGCCACAAGCGCCGCTACCGCTGCCCGCTCGCGGCCGAGATACTCGCTCATGATCCAGATGAAATGCTTGAAACTCTGCAAGCTCGACAAGCGCGACTGGATGTCATCCTCTTCCATCGCCGCCGCGACACGGAGTGCCTGGCTCGCTGTGATGAGTGCGGTGATGGTCGGAGCCCACTGAGAGACCACGATTTTCTCGCGCGCATCGGTCGGTTTAGCGATCTCGGCATCGGCACGAATGCGAAGGGCCGCCAATTGATCATGCGCCCGCTTTGCACCGGAAATCATTTGATCCTTGCTGGCAAAATGCCTCTCGCCCATGCGAACCAACGCCTGCTCAAACGGCCGGTCGCCGAGTTTGCGGAAATTTGCGATCGCAGCCTTCTGGGCCTCGGTCGCGGGATCGGTGGCATTAAGCGCCAGATTGGTCGCGCCGCGCTCGCGAGCCCATTGGCCGGCACTTTCCAGCAGCATGTCCGCGGTTTCGTTGACCGATGCGGCGTCAGAAGCCGCTGCACGCTCCAGAGTCGCATTCCGCAAGACGTGCCCACAGATCCCAATGCCGAAGAGGGCCAGCAGCGAGACCGCTGCAACGAGAAGATTGCGAATGTTCCACACTGTCGCGACTTGCGCGGACGCATTGATACCGGGCATTTCCGTTTCCCTCAACGAGCGCTCGGAGCTGCCCTCATTCAAAACTGGGCTGATCGCTCCGACGGACTCAAGTAACTCACCAAACTCGTGCTCGACGAGAATGGGGCCAAATGCATCGCGCAAAACTCGCGATGGAATTCCCGTGGTCTCGTTGGACCGCTCGCTATGATTCAGCGCTTGCCAAGATGGTATGTCGGAGGTGCCACATTAATCTTAACGGCGGCTGCGTAGATCTACGGGAAAATTGCTCCGAGAATCACCGGGAACGAACATCTATGCGTGCTGAAGGGACTATCGTACACGCTAAGGTCAGGCCGACTACTTAACATTGGTTGAGCTGCATCGAGGCATGGGACCAACCACTAGCTGGCACTTGCAGCCAGGCGAATGCCGAACATCGGCTTTTATTCAGCCAGAGCCAATTCCGTATCCGCAACGGTCATCCGAGTCGGTTTGACCGACTACGGCGTTTCCGGTTGAGACCACCCCAACGGACATCGTCAGCTTGACGCGGCACGTCAGATGAGAAGGTATCGTTGATGGACTACTCGCTGATCTGCTGCTGTGGCCTGATCCCCACACCGCGACTGAAAACGTGCCCGATTGTTAACTTCCGAACAGACAGGTCAATTCCATTTCATTTTGATCGGCTGCCACTCCAACGTTCTGATTCGTTTGGGATCTGATGAATGGATCGTTCTGTTATTGCGGATGTTCCGCGCGACAAGTATGTCGAACGGTGTAAGCAACGCGCACTTGATTATCTTGACCGAGGTGACCTCAAAAACGCGGTCTCCTCATTCGTCAACAATATGGATGCCCGTCCCGATTGCGAGTTGCCGCACCATTTGGCAGCGCTCGGTGTCTCGCTGTGGATGAGCAAGGATGTACAGGTTGGAAGGCGTTGATCGAAGGGTTTAAGTGATGATTGCACCACAAGAGCATATATGCAGTCTCGGCTCGCAGCCCAGTTCGGAGGACCTTAAACCAGGCGAGGAAAGCCAACCGTATATGTCGGCGGCAGCTTGTGTCTATGCGGCAATCCGGCGTGAGAAGGGTGAACGAGGCGTTCAATATCACCAACGGCAACGTGTTCGAGTGGCAGAACGTGTGGCCAGCCGTGGCCAGAATCCTTGATGTCGAAACGGGGCCTGACATGCCAACAAGCGTGGCAGCCTACCTGAAGCAAAATGCGGATCTCTGGGGCCGGATCGTCACAAAGTACGGACTTTGTTCGCGGAGCCTGGGTGAGCTTGTCGGCCAGGGAGACCAGCATGCGGACTTCGCATTCGCTTACAGCGGGCACTCGGGCATTCGTGAGCACCATCAAGCTGCGCCAAGCCGGGTTCACAAAGACAATCGATACCCAGGACGCCTTCCGCAAGGCACTACAATCCCTGCTCGATCACAAATTTCTGCCGCCCGCCACGAAATAATCCGGACCAAGATCGCAAGATCGGTTTGGGTGACTTGGGCGGCCAGATGTTGGCTTGTGGCAGCACTTAGCTGACTGTCCGCTTAGCGCACCTCCGGACTCATGCAGCGCAGCAACGCCGAAGCCACCCCACAAGCCAGCGAAGAGTTACGAGGTAGTCAGATAAGCGATGAAGCGTTCCAGGAACTCGGCTGTTTATTTTGGGAACGAGCTCAGATAACCGAGTGTTGTTGTTGCATGGAGGAAATTGCCATGCTTCTGTTTTACTTACCGATCATAATCTTCGAAGCGATGTTCGAAGCGATGTTCGAAGCGAACGAGAACAAGCGCAAGGCGGGCGTGTCCGCGGTGATTGAATAGCTCACCTATTGCTGCGATCGCGCTCAGCGTGCTCGACGCCAAACGTTCACGCCGGATGACTGGTCTTTCCCGCCGCATCGGTATCTATATCGCTGCGCTTTAAGAGATAGTCGAGCCCGCCGACGCGGTACCAGCGGTAGCCATAGGCCTCGAGCAGCAGCGTGTGCTTACCGCGATCATTGGCCCGACTGTGATCCTCGGTCAGGAGGTTGACGAGAAGTTTGCCGGCCTCGCCGGAAAGACCGACTGCGAATGAGACTTCGCGCGGCTTCTCGTCGAGATTATGCACGAACAGCACCGAATTGTTGCGCCAGTCGTAGCGAATGACCAGTACGGCGGGATCGTATGTCGCGATCACCCGGAAATCGCCCCAGCCGACCTCTGGGACCTCCTTGCGCATCCGGATGATGCGCTCGGTCCAGTTGACCATCGAGTTGGGGTCGCGTCGCTGATTCGCGGCGTTGACGTGCTCATAGCCGTAAGGACCCTTGTCGATCACCGGCAGGCAGGGTTTGTCGCTTTCGGTAAATCCGGCATGCGGTTCGGTCGACCACTGCATCGGCGTGCGTGCGCAATTGCGTTCGGGCAGATCGAGATTGTCGCCCATGCCAAGTTCGTCGCCGTAGCGGATGACGGGCGTCCCCGGCAGCGTACATATCAGGCTATAGGCGAGCTCGATCCGCCGTCGGTCGCCGCCCAGCATCGGCGCCAGCCTGCGTCGGATGCCGCGGTCGTAGAGTTGCATGTTCTTGTCGGGACCGAACGCCTTGAATACGGCCTCACGCTGCGCCTTGGTCAGCCGCCCGAGGTCGAGTTCGTCGTGATTCCGCAGAAACAGGCCCCATTGCGCCGTGGCCGGCCGCGGCTTTGTGGCGGCCAGCGATTTCGCGAGCGGCCGGGAATCGGCGGACGCCAGCGCATAGAACAGGTGTTGGTTGACGTGGAAATTGAACATCATATGCATGCGGTCGCCGTCGCCGCCGAAATATTCCATGTCGGTTTTCGGCAACACGTTCGCTTCGGCAAGGATGATGGCGTTGCCCTGCCGCCATTGCAGGAATTCGCGGAACGAGCGCAGCATGTCGTATTGCTCCACGGGCTTCTTCACCTTCGCGCCCTTGGTCGCGATCACAAAAGGCACCGCGTCCATGCGAAAGCCGGAGACGCCGAGCTGAATCCAGAACCCCATGACCTTGAGGATCTCCGCCTGCACATACGGATTCGAAGTGTTGAGGTCGGGCTGAAAATCGTAGAAGCGATGAAAATACCAGGCGCCGGCTTGCCTGTCCCTAGTCCAGGTCGATTTCTGCACGCCGGGAAACACCATGCCGGTATTGGCATTCGCCGGCCTCTTGTCGGACCAGACATACCAGTCGCGATAAGATGAACCCTTGCGACTTCGTGCATCTTTGAACCAGGCATGCTCATCCGAGGTGTGATTGACGACGAGATCGATAATGACGCGGATGCCGCGCTGTCGGCAGCCATGAGTGAATTCGACGAAATCGCCGAGCGTGCCGTAGCGCGGATCGACGCCGTAATAGTCGGAAATGTCGTAGCCGTCGTCTCTGCCGGGCGAAGGCTGAAACGGCATCAACCAGATCGTGGTGATGCCAAGCCCGTGCAGATAGTCCAGCCGCCGCAACAGTCCCTTGAAATCGCCGACGCCGTCACCGTTGGCGTCCATATAGGTGCCGACGGACAGGCAATAGAAAACGCCGCTCTTGTACCAGAGATCATCGATCATGCAGGAGTCGCATGCTTGGTTTGCCCTCTATCAAGCATCAACTCGTCACAGAGTTCCGTGATGCGGACCGACTTCAGAGACCTGGCTGAGTCTGATGTCCGTTGAGGGTCCATCAACGGACCTTGAGGTCTCGAAATCCCCCTTCCGTTCCACCTCCAGAAGCGGACATGCCCGTGAACGGCAGCTTTGCGCAAAGCGGCCGTTCGCTCGCGAGCCATTTCAGACGGGCGGCGCCCCTCCCTTGACCTCGCGATATTACGTTAGGTCGATCCCGCCGTGACTTCGAGTCAGAGCCGGGTTCGATTCCAGTTAGGGCGATCGTGGAGACCGGAATGGCGTAGGGCGTGCCCGATGCCGGGGAGCCTGCTGCTTTATTTTTGCGAGCGAATGCCGCGCGTCAGCTTGTTGGTATTTCTGTTGGTATCGGCAGCAATCGGCGAGGAAAATTACTTCAAGTTCAAATGGTTATTGGAGTAGGCGCCTGCCGGCCAGGGGCACCATGCTTCGCTGCTTTGAAGCTTCGGCTTGGCAGGCCATGCGGGTCAACCGATCGGGCGTGGCACCGGGCACGATGAACTTGCTATCATCTCATCATGACCAAAGAGCAGGTTAGGGAAATTCTCGATCGCGTGTTGACCTGGCCGCAGGCGGATCAGGAGAACGTCGATCGCGTCGCCTGCCAGATCGAGCCTGTGCGTGACGTTGACGACATCAGCGAAGACGCGTGGCGAATTATCGAGGAATGCGCCGCGCGGCGAGACCTTGCGAGCGACGGAGCACTCGAGGCGCTATTCAGCCGCCACCGCAACGCATGAGGCTTCGTCGCTATCGAGTGCACCGTCACCGAATTCCGCCTTCGCTCGTTGACGGCCTTGTTGGTCCAGAAGCGCTTTCTTTGCCCCATCGCAGAAACTTTGCGCTTCTCCTCTGTTGGTATGCAGCGGTGGAACTGGGAATTGGCAGCCGTTATGACGGCCGCGCGGAGCCAAGCGCGAGCGGCTTCTAAATCAAGTCACCCGTCCTGACTGGCCCGATCCGCCCACTCTAATGGAACGCCGATTGCTTTTTTGAATTGCGGTGACGATGAATCCAATTGACCCGTCACGCCTTCGCGGGCACCGCCCGCCACCTAAGTGCACCGCCCCACCGTTTCCTGCCGAACACGGGTGCGCGATGCGTCGCAATCAAGAGAACCAGGCGCTTAAATTGATCTGACGTCAGCGGAACCACCGCGAATCCGCAATCGATGACCTCACGGATTGTTCCGCGCACGGTAGAATTACGGGCGAGAAAACATCGCGCTGCCGCAGTTCATCCGCGAAAAGTCCACATCCGGCCTCTATCCGACCGGCCTTCTCAACATGGATGGAAGTTGATGCGATATCTTTTCGCCGTCGTGATTGCTGTGTTCGCGATCACGCTGGATTTTGAAAATTCCAACATCAGATCGATATGGAGGGAACCATCTTTCGTCGTCGCCGAAGCGCAATCGGAACCCGCCGCCACGTCGAATTCGCACACAGAAACTGTGACCGCGTCCGTTGAGTCTTCGCTAGCATTGGACATAACAAATGTCGTTGCCGCGCCATACGAGAAGGCAACGGCAGCCGACGCCGATGCTCATGCAGCCGCCTCGGTCCACAACGAGTCCGAGTCAGCCTCGGTAGACGACGAGTCCAAGCCAGCGGACGTGATCTGCGAAACGGTCAAGGCTGCCGCCGAGGAACACGATATCCCGATCGGATTTTTCGTCCGTCTGCTGTGGCAGGAAAGCAGGTTTCGTTCCGAAGAAGTCAGTTCGGCAGGCGCGCAGGGCATTGCGCAATTCATGCCGCAGACGGCCGTCGAAATGGGTCTGAGAAATCCGTTCGATCCGCTGCAGGCGATCCCTGCGTCGGCAAAATTTCTTCGCAAGCTTTACAATCAGTTCGGAAATCTCGGGCTTGCTGCGGCCGCGTATAATGCGGGCGGCGGCAGAATCGAGAAGTGGCTTTCACGACGCAGTTCATTGCCTGCGGAAACACGCGCTTACGTCAAGATCATCACCGGCCACAAGGCCGAGGCGTGGACCGATGAAGAGAATACCGTCTACATGCCGACCGACCTGCCACAGAAGGCGCCATGCGAGGGCGTCGGCGGCCTGTCGCGGCAAGACCAGATCGCCGCTGTCAATGTCGACCTGACGCCTTCCGCCAGCGCGCTGTTGCGCAAGGCGGAGGTTGAAGAGGCCGAGGACAGGAAGAACGCCGCCGCGAAGAAGCTGCGCGTGGCCGCAAGTTCGGCCGCCGGACGTGGCGGCGCGGCCTCGCGAAAGACAAATGCCCGCGCTGTGCTGCTGGCAGGAAAGGGATCGGCGCGCAAGCCGGGGAAACGAGCCGTGACGCGTCTTGCGTCAGCTTCTTCCCACACTGGTCGCACGAAGTCATCGAGGGCGGCGCGGGAATTGTAGCTATCGATCTATCGCCGAACAAAGAAGTCCCGCGTCGGTCGCGGGCTTTTGTCTCGCGAATTCGCCCGCCACATCCGAAACCTCGCTTTCACCCCTCCCCGATACCAGCTCGCAAGCTGCCACAGATCGAGGTCCCAGCCTGAGAAGTGCGCGGTCAGCTTGCCGCCGACCGCTGCGACCCGGGTCCGGGAGATGATGGGCTGGATGTAATTGTCCGACACGACGAGGTCGTTGAGCTTGATGAACAACGCCGCGCGCTTCACCGCGTCGAGCTCCTGGTCGACCTGCTTGTAGATCTCGTCATATTCCTTGCTTTGCCAGCGCGAGACATTGCGCCCCTGCCACTTGTTTTCCTTGTTCGCCACCTGCCACGACACATACTGGTTCATGAAGAACTGCGGATCGGCCTGCGGCATGGTGGTGTTGTACATCTGCGCGTCGCAATAGAAATGCGGGTAGGTGTCGGGATTGGCGGCGTCGGAGGAGAAGAACACCGATCCCACCACCGACTTCAGTTCGACGTCGATGCCCGCTTTCTGGCACGCCTGCTTGACGATGGACTGGGTCTTCTGCCTGGGCGCGTTGATCGAGGTCTGGAACACGAACTTGAGCGGCTTGCCGTCCCTGGCGCGAATGCCGTCGCCGCCCTTTTTCCAGCCGGCGGCCTCGAGGATCTGGTTGGCCTTGTCGATGTTGAATTCGAACTTGGTATTCTTCGACCGGAAGCGCGGCGGGTTGTTGAGGAAGTTCGCGGTCGCCAGCGCCGTGCGGCCATAGATGAATTTCTCGATCGAGGCGCGATCGATCAGGAGATTGATGGCCTGCCGCACGGCCGGATCGCTGAACAGCGGATGTTTGGTCTTGATGCTGGCGCGCTCGCCGTCGACCTCGACCGCAGGATCGGTCGAGTTGAGTTGGATGAATTCGACGTTGCCTGACGGCGTGATGCTGATCTTGCCCTTTCCGAGGGCTTCCATCTTCAGCAGGATCTCGTCTTCGACCTGCATGTTCCAGGCATAATCATACTCGCCGCTCTGCAGCACCGCGCGCGCCGCCGACACCGCGTCGCCGCCGCCCTTGACCTCCACCTCATCGAAATGCGGCCGGTTGGCGACGTGGTAGTTGGGATTGATTTTGGCGCGGAGCATGTCGCCCGGCTTGAAATCGACGAACATGTAGGGGCCGGTGCCGACCGGCTTCAGATTGTGCGGCGCCTCGCGCGATTTGGCGCCGACGTAATCCTTGAACAGGTGTTTAGGGATGATCGCGCCGTAGTTGGCGACAAAGGCATCGGCCCAGAATGGCGTCGGCTTGGCAAAGGTGACGCGGACGGTGAAGTCGTCGATCTTCTCGACCGTGATGTCCTTGTAGCTGGCGATCGAGACCGCCGCGGTCTCCGGCGTTCTGGCATATTCCCAGTTGAAGACGACATCGTCTGATGTGAACGGCATGCCGTCATGCCATTTGACGCCGCGCTTCAGCTTCCAGATCACCGATCGGCCGTCCTCGGCCAATCCGTCATTCTCCTTGCTCGGAATCTCGGCAGCGAGGATCGGCACCAGATTGCCGTCATTGTCCCATCCCGCCAGCGGCTCGTAAAATATCCTGGAGCCTTCCTGGTCCTTGGTGCCGACGGCGAAATGCGGATTGAGCAGGGTCACGGCCTGCCAATACATCAGTTTCAGCACGCCGCCGCCGCCGGCTTTGGTCGGCTTGTAGGGAAGCGCGGTCGCAGCCATCGCGACCCCGGACTGGCTCAGCATCATCCCGGCGATCGGCGCTGAAAGGCCCACGGCGATCATGCGCTGGACAAAGGCCCGTCGCGACAACCGGCCGATCCTGACGTCCGCAATCAGGTTTCGAAGTTCCCGTTCTTTCATGGGGCCTGCTCCCTAACTGGTGCTCAATGCCGCGTCGCGCTCGATCAAGGAAATGGATCAGGTCAGCGCGAACCTGTCAAAGCAGGATCCGGGCCATGCCGTCATACCGAGTCCAGCCGAGACAAGGTGACGCGGCGTCAGGTGGCAGCGCACCTGATTTACACGCCACGCTTTCGCGCGCATCGCTTGTAACGAAGGGCGGATGGCGGATTACGCCTTCGGCTCCAATCCGCCCTACGCAACAGGCGCCACGCTGCCGGCGCGAGGGCCATGCGTACACCGGTCCGGCCGCAGGCGCCATCGATCAATGGCGCCTTCGCCGTCAGAGCAAACAAAAAGCCCGCATCGCTGCGGGCTTCTCGTTTTCGTTCAACCTTTCTTACCAGCCGCGATAGCCGCCGCTGCCGAAGCTGAATGTTACGCCGGGGCCGCCGCCGTAGTAGCGAGGACCGCCGTAGTAGCCGTATGAACGCGGCGCGTAGTAGCCATAGCTGTTGTAGTACGGCCGGTAATGACCATGCCCCCAGTGGCGATGGTGGTGGTGATGGCCGCGCCAATGCCCATGGCGGTGGCGCGAACTGATGTCAGTCGGGGATTGCGTGGCAGTCCGCGATTGCGTCGCATCAGTCGAAGATCTCGTCTTCGCCCAATTGTCAGCGGCGTTGGCGACGGAACTTCCCATCAGCGCCGCCGTACCGACGGCCAAGATGATTGCTAGCTTCTTCATTATCGAACTCCAGTTAACGTGTGAGATGCTAATCGCCGGGCTGGCGTCACGTTCCGGAGTGCGACATTTAGCTCCGCGCGCTGCTTAACGAATGTTCACGAACATGAACGGCGGCGTACACCGCGGGGCCCGGACACAAAATATCGAAAACAACCCCATGCAAAGTAGAACGGCCCCGGCGCGCAGCCCTCAGGCCGCTTGCGTCGTGGGAACGAGATGGTCCTCGCCCACGCCTAATCTCGTTCTGCTCTATTGCACCGGACCGATCGTCACCGCGATCGTATCCCCCGCCACGCCACTCACCTGCAGCACGACTGGGCTCGCATCGAGATCGAGCCGAACGCTCTTGCGCACACCCGGGCAATCGCTACGGCCGGTGCTGCCGACGGAGCGGGCGTAGCGGCCGTTCTGGATCACGTCGATCCATGCGTCGTCGGACAGCGTGATCTGGTAGATGCCGGGCTTTGCCAGCGCGGGCAATCGCACCATGCCGCCGTGCCACTGCTCGGTTCGCGGCTTGCGCTCCGGCGGCATGTCGAAAGAGGCTTGCGCCCCCGGCTGCAGGCGGATGACCAGCGCGCTCACCGGCAACGCTGCCAGCGCCTCGCCGGCCGCAATCGTCGTCTTGTCGGTTGCGGCGAATGCTGCGCGTTCGCGCGCCAGCGACCATGCAAATTTTTCGCAGCCGTCGTCGGCGGCGTCAGCCGATGCGAGCGAGGCGATCAGGGCGATGGCGGCGAGGCACGGGCGAAGCATCAAAAATCCCCTATTGCGTCAGAGCAGGCGCGGCAAAGCCGTGTTTTGCGAGCGTGCGCTGGCCTTCCGCCGACAGGATGAAGAGTGCGAACTTGTATGCCGATGGCGTTGCGCCGTTCATGACGGTCATGCCGTAGTCAGCGCCGACCGCAAGCGCGTCGGGCAATGCGACGATCTGCTGGGTCGGGTTCTCGCGCTGCGCGGCCAGCGCATTGGTGCAATAGGTCAGGAAAATATCGGCCGCACCTTGCGCAAGGAGCTCGCCATAGACCGAGCGACCCTGCGGCGCGGGCGGGCTCGCGGGCCCGCCGGTGAGCTGCAGCGCTTTCTTTTCCAGCGCCGCTGAGGCGCCCGGGCTGAGGTTCTCGGCTTTACGAAAAACCTCCCAGGCGTAGTCGCCGGAGGGATCGGCCTTCGGCGTCGAGGTGCCGAGCTTGACCGAAGAATCAAGCATACGGTCCAGCAGCGAGGCTTGCGTGACCGCAAGGTCGGGCCGCGCCAGCGCACACAGCCGGTTGCGCGCGAACAGCGTCACGGGGCCGCTGCGCTTCTCTGCAGCCAAGGCTTGCGGGTGCTCCATGTTGGCGGAGGCGAACACTTCTGCTTTTGCGCCAGCGGCGATCTCGTCCTTTAACAGACCTGATGGGCCGAACTTCGCCTGCACCTTGCCGAGACCTGCGGCCTCGAAAGCGTTTGCCACCTCCGTCAGCGCGGCACGCAGGCTGCCGGCCGCATGGAGCAAGACCGTTTCTTCTGCCATTGCAGGCGCCGTCATGATCGCGACAACCGCGAGAGCTGCAGAAAGCCGCGTCCGCATCACGCGCCGGAATCGTTGGCGTTGGGATAGAACAACTGCTCGCCGTTGATCTTGTAGTCGGCGATGGCCTTCTGACCCTCCGACGACACCAGCCAATCGATGAGCTGCTGGCCGAGATCCTTTTTCACGCTCGGATGTTTTTCCGGGTTCACCAGCATGACGCCATACTGGTTGAACAGCCGCTTGTCGCCTTCGACCGCGATGACGAGGTCGCCGCGGTTCTTGAACGACAGCCAGGTGCCGCGATCGGAGAGCACATAGGCGTTGGAGGCCGAAGCGGTATTCAGCGCAGCCCCCATGCCCTGCCCGATCTCCTTGTACCAGGGGCCCTTGTCCTTTGCGATGTCGATGCCGGCAACCTTCCAGAGGTTGAGCTCGGCCTGATGGGTGCCGGACTTGTCACCGCGCGAAATGAAGTCGGCGCCCTTGGCCTTGATCGCACCGAGCGCGGCAACGATGTCCTTCGATCCCTTGATGCCGGCCGGATCGCCCTTCGGGCCGATCAGGACGAAATCGTTGTACATCACGGGATAGCGCTTGACGCCAAAACCTTCGGACAGAAATTTTTCTTCCGCAGGCTTTGCGTGAACGAAGACGACGTCGGCATCGCCGCGGCGCGCGGTATCGAGCGCTTGTCCCGTGCCCTGCGCCACCACCTTCACATCGATGCCGGTCTTGGCCTTGAACGTCGGCAGGATGTGGCCGAACAGGCCGGAATCCTGCGTCGAGGTGGTCGAAGCCACCACGATCGATTTATCCTGTGCGAGCGCGTGGCCTGCGAATACGAGGGTGGCGGCGGCTACGATCGCCAGACGGCGCGTAAGCATGTTCATTTGTTCTCTCCCATCAAATCAGTAATTCGCCCGCGAGGAATGTCTTGGCCTCGGCGGTTTGCGGCCTGTCGAAGAACGACGCGGCGGCGCCGGTCTCCACGATGCGACCGCGGTGAAGCATGACGACGTCGCCGGCGAGCCTGCGCGCTTCGCCGAGATCATGGGTCGCCATCACGACCTTGATGTTGCGTTCGCTCACAGTGCGGATGATGTCTTCCACCGCCTTGGTGGCGGTGGGATCGAGGCTCGCGGTCGGCTCGTCGAGAAACAGCGCGGCCGGATCGCGCGCGAGCGCCCGCGCCAGCGCCAGCCGCTGCTGCTCGCCGCCGGATAACCTTCGCGCGGCGCGGTCGGCGAGATGAGCGAGACCGACCAGTTCGAGCAGCTCAACGGTGCGGCGCGCATGCTCCGCGCGCGGGATGCCGGCAGCGCGCAGCGCGAAGCGGATATTGGCGGCGGCGCTGCGGCGGAGCATCGCCGGGCGCTGAAACACGATCGCGCGCTTCAGCGGCGGGACATTTTCCAGGCCGCCCCAGGTGATGCGCCCACGTGTGGGCGCGAGCAGCCCCATCGCCACGCGCAGCAGCGTGGATTTGCCGGAGCCGTTGGGACCGATCAGCACCGTGGGCGCGCCCGGCAGCAGGCTGAGCGCGATATTGTCGAGGATCGTGACGCCGCCTGCCGTCACCGTGACGCCATCGAATTCAATCGGCAGTTCACTCGACGGCGCGCGCATGGTCATCCCGCCAGTCGTTCGCCGGCGCGGCGGGCGGTCCAGGCCAGCGCGTTGACGGCGATCACGATCGCGATCAGCACGAGCCCGAGGCCGACCGCGAGCGGCAGGTCGCCTTTGGAAGTTTCCAGCGCAATCGCCGTCGTCATCGTGCGGGTAAAGCCTTCGATATTGCCGCCGACGATGATGATGGCACCGACCTCCGCCGCGGCACGGCCGAAGCCGGCAAGCAGTGCGGTGACGAGACTGAAGCGCGCGTCCCAGATCAGCGCCGTGACGCGGCCGAGCGGGCCGAGATTCATCGCGGTGAGCTCGTCGCGGTATTCGATCCAGAGATCCTCGATGGTCTGGCGCGCAAGCGCCGCGACGATCGGCGTGACCAGCACGGTCTGCGCGATGATCATGGCCCGCGGCGTGAACAGCAGGCCGAACGCGCCGAGCGGCCCGGAGCGCGACAGCGCAAGATAGACCGCGAGGCCGACGACGACCGGCGGCAGGCCCATCAGCGCGTTGAGCAGGACGATAACGCCCTGCCGGCCGGGGAATTTTGTCAACGCAATCCAGGCCCCAAGCGGAATGCCGATCAGCGCGGCCAGCACCACCGCTGATAGACTCACATAGAGCGACAGCCGCACGATGGCGAACAGCGCGGGGTCGCCGCTGAGCACGAGTTGAAGGGCTGTTACGTCCTGAGGCATGGGAATTCCGTTTGGCAAACATCTTGCGCAGACGGTACCGACATGGTCAATTTGCGGAAACGCTGCATCCAGGTGCATATTAATGCCTATGCGGGAACTCCTGACGACCGACGAGGCCGCCGACTATCTGCGGCTATCGGAACGCAAGCTTTACGAACTGGTGGCGGACCGCGCCGTGCCTTGCAGCAAGGTGACGGGGCGCTGGCTGTTTTCGCGCGCAGCCCTCGACCGCTGGGTGTCCGCCGGCCTGATCGCGCCCGCGGCGCTGGCGCAGGTGGCGGCGCCGCCGATCGTCGGCGGCAGTCACGATCCGCTGCTGGAATGGGCGTTGCGCGAAAGCAGTTCCGGCCTCGCCAGCCTGCCCGAAGGAAGCGAGGAAGGTCTGCGGCGGCTGACGCAGGGCGAGGTGATGATTGCCGCGATCCATCTGCACCGCCTCGATGGGGATGACGAAACCGCCAATGTCGATGGGGTCGCCGATATGCCGGGGTTGCACGATGCGGTGGTGCTCGGCTTCGCACGGCGCGAGCAAGGCATTCTCGTTGCGCCCGGCAATCCGTTGGGCTTGAGCGACATGGCCTCGATCGGCACGTCGCGCGCGCGCATGGCGCAACGCCCGGCCGGCGCTGGCGCGCAATTGCTGCTGCTCGCCCTATTGGCGCGCGCCGGCATCGCGCTCGACGATTTGAAGCTGGCGAAGCCCGCCTTTCCGACCGGCCCCGATATCGCCCAGGCGATCCGCGCAGGCCGCATCGATTGCGGGATCGCGACGCGAAGCGTGGCGAAGTCGGCCGGGCTCGATTTCCTGCCGCTAGCGTGGGAACGTTTCGACCTCGTGATGCGGCAGCGCGACTATTTCATGAAGGGGCCGCAGGCGCTGTTCGACTTCATGCGCGCGACCACCCTGCGCGACCGGGCGGCCGAACTTGGCGGCTATGACGTCAGTGACACAGGCGTTGTGCGGCTAGTGAATTAGCGTGCGGACTTGTCAGCGCGCAGCCAAATGCGGCCACCGCCACGCCACCAAATAGCCTAACGACTCAACGACGCCTATTGCAGCGGGCCGCGGGCACCAAGGGAGGAACTGATGGATACTCCAACGTCTGCCGCACCTGACGAGAAAATGCCTTCGTCGGAGCAGGCCGTGACGACACAACCCGGCAAAGAGAAATCGAATCCTTCTGGGCCGCTGGAGATCAGCGCCGAACGATTCAACTCTTCCGTTGCCCGGTTGACCACAAATTCGATAGACGAACTTCACAAGTTGGCTTTCGAGCTTCAAAAGATGCAAGAATTCCTGAAGACCGAGGTCGAAAGCGTGCAGCGCCAAATCGACAGCGCGGTCGCCGGAATCAATATCATCGTCGAAACGATCGGTCCGTGGAAAAGCATGGCGGGCTCACAAACACCTCCACCCGGCAATCGCAACGTCCGCGGGGGAGGACCGGCGGCCAGCATTGAGCAACGCATTCGCGTCGGGCAGTAACGGCCGAAGCCGCTCAGCGATATTTGCTGGCTGCGGTGAACTTCTGGATTCATCGCGTTTTCCAACAATGCCATTCTCAGTGCAGGCGCTGATGGAGCCGCCTACGAAAGCATCGGCAGGTTCATAGACCTCGCCGTTGATCGCTTGTTCAAAGTCTGCACCTGCGTCGCGGCTGATGGCACCAAGCGGCCGGCCGGACAGCGGGAACCTGTCCGCTGTCGATGGGACGGCGGACATCGTTCAAAGCCGCATCGACATCCGCTGATGACCAGAACGGACATTCTGTCGGGCCTCAATCGTGACTATGGCATCGGATCGCCAGATGGTAGCCTGACGAACTTCTTTAGGCGTTCGATCTCCATCTATCGACAGGATCGACAATGGACATCAGGGCTGACGAAATCGCGGCGGGAATTTATCGCGTGTCGGTTTTCTTGCCTCAGGGCGCAGGAGGGGCCGGGTTTACGTTCAATCACTTTCTGATCGTTGGCGACGAGCCGTTGCTCTTTCACTGCGGGCTGAGGAAGATGTTTCCGTTAGTCTCGGAAACCGTCGCCAAGATTATCCCTCTCAAGGAATTGCGCTGGCTCAGTTTTGGCCACTTCGAGGCCGATGAGTGTGGCTCGATGAACGAGTGGCTTGCCGCGTCCCCTCGTGCAGAGTTGATGCATGGTGCAGTCGGTTGCAGAGTTTCGATTGCGGACATGGCAGATCGTCCACCGCGTGTGCTCTCTGACGGCGAGATTATTGATATCGGTGGCAAGCGCATTCGCTATATTGATACGCCGCATGTCCCACACGGCTGGGATGCAGGAGTCATCTTTGAGGAGACCACAGCCACGCTTTTGTGCGGCGACCTCTTCATGAGGCGCGGTGGCGGACCGCCACTTACGGAGAACGATATCGTCGGACCCGCCATGGAAGCGGAAGATTTTCTCGCGGCGACCAGCCTCGGACCGACAACTGCCCCTAATATACGGAAGCTTAGGGAATTGAAGCCGACCACGCTTGCACTGATGCATGGGTCGGCTTTTAGAGGCGATGCGGTCGGCGCAATCAGTGCGCTGGCGGATCGTTTTGAGGCTCGTCTGCAGGCGGCGATGGTGCGCTAACTTGAGTCCGGAATGCGGCCCCAAGCAGGCGTTCAACAGGTCACTTTGAAGCCACGGGCTTACCCACCTTGTCTTAACGGTTTCTTTGCGCAAACCGGAATTGCTTCGTTCGAAAACGCTACATCACCGCCGCCCCGGCAGCCACGCGACAAAGCCGGCTTCGCCGAGCCGTTTCATCACTTCATCCAGATGCGCGCGGTCTCGCGTTTCGATCACGACTTCGAGCAGCGTGCCCTTGGCGGGCAGGTCGGAGAAGGTGCGCTGATGCGAGACCTCGATGATGTTGGCGCCGGCCTCGGCGAGTAGCGCCGAGACGGCGGCCAGTTGCCCCGGCCGGTCGACGATGTCGATGGCGATCTGCGTCAGCCGTCCCTCGCGCACGAGCTCGCGCGTCAAGACCGAGGCGATCAGCCGCGTATCGATGTTGCCGCCGGTCAGCACGAGACCGACATTGCGCCCGGCAAAACGCTCCGGCGCCGCCAGCACCGCGGCAAGGCCCGCCGCGCCGGCGCCCTCGACCACGGTCTTTTCGATCGCGATCAGCATCGCCACCGCACGCTCGATCTGGTCCTCCGTGACGAGAACGATGTCGTCGACGAGACGGCGGATGATGTCGGTGGTGATCCGGCCCGGCGCCTTGACGGCGATGCCTTCGGCCAGCGTGTCGCCGCGCATCGGCAGGCTCTCGCCCTTGATGGCGTTGTACATCGAAGGATAGAGCTGCGCCTGCACGCCGACGATCTGCAACTCCGGCTTCAGCGATTTGGCCGCTACCGCCATGCCGGAAATCAGTCCGCCGCCGCCGATCGGAACCACCAGCGTATCGAGCTGCGGCACCGAAGCGAGCATTTCGAGCGCGATGGTGCCCTGCCCCGCGATGACATGCGGATCGTCGTAAGGATGAATCATGGTGAGGTTCTGCGCCTTGCCATGCGCGCGCGCGAACTCGGCGGCCTCCTCAAGCGTCTTGCCTGAAATAATGGTCTCCGCACCGTGACGCCGCGTATTCTCCATCTTCACCATCGGGGTGCCGACCGGCATCACGATCACGGCGGGAATACCGAGCCTGTGTGCGTGATAGGCCACACCCTGCGCATGGTTGCCGGCCGACATCGCGATCACGCCGCGCTGTCGTTCGTCCGGCGATAGCGCCAGCAACCGATTGAGCGCGCCGCGCTCCTTGAAGGTCGAGGTGAACTGCAGGTTCTCGAATTTGAGCCAGAGATTGCAGCCGCAGATCTCGCTCAGCGTCCGGCTCAGGTCGCACTCGGTGACGATGACGGAGCTGGAAATGGCAGCGGCGGCGGCTTTGACATCGTCGAGCGTGACGGCAAGCCGGCCCGCCGTCTCTGAAGCGTGCTGGTCCGGCGGGGCATTCTTGGGGGCTTTCGGCATTTCAGGGGCCTCGTTAGGAGGCAACCGTATATGCCTTTTCAGCCGGAAGCGCCTCCTCCGAATCTCGTAAAAACCCCGCCCCATGAACATGGGTGTCGCAAAAAGCCGCCGCGGCGTTACACTTGGCCAAGGGCCGCAGGGACAGCGGCCGGAGTTTCAGATGAATTCATTGAACGATGAGCCGAAGGTGGAGGCCATCACGGTCGTGCTGGTCGAGGACGACGCGCCGACGCTTTGGCGGCTGCAGGACGCGCTGACCAAGGCTGGATATCAGGTCAGGGCCGCCGGCACGCTCGCGGAAGCCCGCGCCTGTCTCGCGCAGGGCGCGCCGAAAGTGCTGCTCACCGACCTTCAACTGCCCGACGGCCATGGCGTCGACCTGATCCGCGAAACGCGGCAACGCTTTCCCGACACCGAGATCATGGTGATCTCGATCCTCGGCGACGAGGAAAGCGTGATCTCGGCGATCACCGTCGGCGCAACAGGCTATCTGCTCAAGGACGCCTTCCCGACCGATATCGCCGCCACCGTGCGCGACCTCGTCGCCGGGCACTCGCCGATCTCGGCCTCGATCGCGCGCTTCATCGTGCGCCGGACCCAGAACACGCCCGAGCCGCCGCCGGGCCCCGCACTCAACACCGCCAAACTGACGCCGCGCGAGATCGACATCCTCTGGGGCATCGCCAAAGGCTTCAGCTACGCCGAGATCGCCAGCCATCTCGGCCTGTCGCGTCAGACCGTGCCCGGGCATATCAAGAACATCTACCGCAAGCTCGAGGTTCATACCCGCGGTGAGGCGGTGTTCGAGGCGGTCCAGCAAGGCTTGATAAAGCTGTGAACGACCACGACGAGGACGCGACGGCGGACCAACTGCCCGCCCGCGAACGGCGGCGGCTGCAGACGTCCCGTCTGGTCCAATACCTGTTGCTGCAGGCGCTGATCGTGGCCGCATGCATCTTCGCGCTGCGGCAGTCGCTTCCCGGACCTCCCGCCCAGTATCAGGTCACGGCATTCCAGCTCGCCGAGGCCGGGGTCGAGCGCGCGGTGACGCTGCCGTATTTCTCGCCGTTGCGGAATGCGATGGACGATCCGCCGCGCTTCACGGGACGATTCGTTCGCCCGGCCAGCGAAGCCACGCAGGCCTGGTCGGTGTTCCTGCCGCGCTTCACCAACGGCGTCGAGGTCACCGTCAACGATGTCGTGATCCTCGACAGCCGCCGCGATCCCGCCGCCAACCGCCCCGACCGCAACACGCCTGCCATTGCGGTGATCCCGGCGTCGGTACTCCGCGACGGCGACAACGCGATTGCAATCCGGCTGTTCATCTGGGGCCCGATTTCAGGCTTCCTCGATCGCATCTGGGTCGGCCCGGACGAATTGCTGCGCCCGAGCTATGATCTGAGAACGTTGATCTTCGTCACCCTGCCGGTGGTGTTCTCGTCCTGGCAGGCGATCCTCGCCGTCATTCTCGGCATCATGTGGGTGATGCGGCGCCATGAGCCGGCCTACGGGGTGCTGGCGGCGGCAATGGCGGTCGGCGTCGCACAGGCATTCCTGCAGACGCCGATGGGGGAGACGCCGCTCTCACGGCTCAACGTGGTTCTGATTTCCTCCGCGCCGCTGGAAAGCGCGCTGGTACTGACATTCGCACTGCTGTTTTCAGGGTGGAAATGGCAGAGCTGGGGCTGGATCATTTTCATTCCGGGTATGGCACTGGCGCTGGGCGGCCTGTTCGGCAATCAGGCGCTGTCGCGCACACTGTTCCTCGTTCTTGCGGTTCCGATGGTCGGCATCTCGCTGGTCATCATGGCTGTTGTCACCGCCCGTTCCATGCTGAAGCGGCGGAATGTCGCCAGCCTGCTGCTCGGCTGCGCGGTCACGATCATGCTGACCTGCTGGGTTGTCGACCTGCTCTCGGTATTCCAGATGATGCCCAACCGCATCTTCACCGCGCGGCTGTCCTACTCGGTGATGCTGGTCGCGATCGGCGCCGGGCTGACCTGGCGGTTCGCCCGCGCGCTGAACCAGGTCGACGGCTTTGCCGGCCGCCTCGTCACCCAGGTCCGCGAAGCGGAAGAGAAGCTGAAGGCCAGTTTCGCCCGCGAAGAGGAACGCGCCCGCGCCGCGGCGCTGGCGCGCGAGCGCACGCGGCTGATGCGCGACCTGCATGACGGGCTCGGCGGCCAGCTCGTCAGCATCGTGGCGCTGAGCGAGCGCGGCAATGGCAGCGCAGGAATCGGCGATGCGGCGCGCGCGGCGCTGAAGGATCTGCGCCTCGTCATCGACTCAATGGACGACATCGGCGGCGATCTGATGCTGGCGCTGGGCTCATGGCGTGAACGCGCCACGGCGCAGCTGCGCCCGCATGACATTGCGCTCGACTGGCGCGCGGTCACGGCGCAGGGCCTGCCGGTGCATCCCGAACTGCGGCCGTGGCATGTGATCCAGATCGTGCGGCTATTGGATGAAGCCGTGACCAACGCGGTCAAACACGCCAACGCGAAGCGTATCACGGTGAGGATCGAGACGCTCGCCGGCGCCGACGGCCTCGACCGTGGCTGCATCACCGTCGAGGACGACGGCAAGGGTTTTGAGATCACCTCGGATGGCGCGGCGGCGGGCGCGATAAAAGCGGCGCGCGGCTTGCGCAACATGCGAAGCCGCGCGGCGCGCTGTGGCGCGGAGCTGGAACTGAGCTCCTGCGCCCTCGGGACTGATCAAGGGGACCATCAGGGCACGCGCGTCAGACTGACATTGCCCCACCGCTTTCCCGACAGTGACGGCGCTGCCGGTTAGCTGACGTGTTTTGCCTTAGCGGCGGCCGACGCGATTGACCGGACCGCCGCGGTTCATCGGCGTGCCGGGACGAACGCCAACGCCGGGAGCACCGACGCCGACAGCGCCGACGCCGACGACCGGTGTAGCGACCACCGCGACCCCCGTCGGCCGCACCACGCACCCCTTCGGCACGCCGACCGTCTTGCAATAGACCACGGCGGCCTGGGCCGAACCCACACCGACCGGCGCGAACGAAGCCACGGCCGAAAACGCCGCAAGCGTCAGACCAGCGCTCAGCCAACCTGTCTTCTTCAACATCTGTCATCTCTCCCGAATTGGCGTGCAGCTCTTTGCGATGTGCCGATCGGTCACCGCAGCCGACGCGGGATGTACATGGTCCATCGACGCGCGCGGCAACATCCCATGAAAATGGCGTGGGCCTGCGTGCGGGGATTTGGGGCGCGATTTCCGACGCCATGAACATGGCATGGACCGCGGGCGCAACCTCGACGAGCTTCCGCGCGCTTTCAACCCTCATACTCCCGTCGAAAGGTCATCCATGAAAAAATCAATCCACGTTGCTGCCGTGCTGATGCTGTCGCTCGCCGCAGGCTCGCTGGCCCACGCGCAATCCGGGCCCTCCCCCCAGGAGCAGATGGCCTGCCGTTCGGATGCCGGAAAATTTTGCGCCGAGCATATCGGCAAGCCGCCGCAGATGAATACCTGCCTGCGCGCGAACAAGCCGAAGCTGTCGGACGGCTGTCGCAAGGTGGTGGAATCGCACGGCGGGTAGCGCATCGTCCGGGAAAAATCGTTACCGGTTTCTTTCGCGACAAACCCAAAGCATTTTCCGGAAATCATGCGCAAACAAAAGCTGGAGCGCGATGACGTTTCAAAGTCATCACGCTCCAGGATGCCGTCGCGGGTCGCCGGAAAGAAATCAATTGTCCTGATCGAACAGCCTGATCCGGGGCGTTTCGCTTCTGGCCGGCTCGGCGAACATGTCCCTTCTCCTGGGCTCGGCGAACAAGTCCCGCTGCTCGCCCCTTGGCTCGCCCTCTTCACGGATTCTGATCCGCCGCGGCTCGGTCACTTCCCGGACTCTCTCCTCGACCGCCTCGAGTTCCTGCTCACGCGGTTGCTGGATGCGGCGCTTCTCGGCCCAGCGCTGTCGCCGCTCCGCACGACGCTGTTCGGCGGCCGCCCGTTTCATCTCGGCGTCACGTGCTTTCGCAAAGGCTTCCTGTGGCGCTGCGGTTCTTTCGTTGGCCTGTTGGGCAGGTTTTGCAGATGGTGGCGGAGGCGGAGCGGGTTGCGCCGCCGCTACGTTGTTGACTGTCTTCTCTTCGGTGCGCGCATGATTGGCTGGCGGCGCTGCGTTGGCGGATGGCGCCGCCTCTGTTTGCTGCTGTGTCTGCGCTTGCGGCTGCGGCTGCGCTTGCGGCTGCTCCTGGGCGGGTGCAGCGGGATTCGTCACAGGCGTCGCAGCCACTTGCCGCACCGGCTCCGCTGGTGCGGCCGAGACGGTTATCGGCTCCGCCGACATCCTGCGTTCCAGCTTGGTGACCGCCTGTGTAGGCGGGTGAGCGATATTCGCAGCCAGATAGCCACCGCCCAAACCAGCGCCGACCGCGGCGATCACGGTTCCCACGCCTGCAAAATAAGCCATCGATGTGCGCATGGTTCGGCTCCCTTATCCACGCGGGCAACGCGTGTCATGGGCCGATGTTCCGGCACGTCATGGTGAAGAAACCGGAACCGGCAGCGCTGCACTCGCAGGGCTTGCCGTTCAGATCATCGAGGCGACTTTTTCCAGACCGATGATGCGGGCGAGCGAACGGACTTCGTTCTTCTGGTCTTCACGCAACTGGAAAAGCAGCGGCATCGCCGCTGATTTCAACTGCTGGACTTCTGCGGATTCGGGATCGATCGGCACGCCCGGCGCCGTCGGGTTGGCCTGCCGGCCCGCGTGAATCTTGCGGGCGACCGCGCGCAGCGCGGTTTCCACGGGCGGCCAGTAGGATTCCTGAGAGGAGGACAGTTTCAGGCGGTCCTTGATTCCGGCGATCTGGACGTCGCTCAGGAGTGCGTAGTTTTTCTGCGGCTGCGGCTGCGGCTTGGCGACGGCCTTGGGCTTCGGCAGCGCGGCGGCCGGTGCCGCGGCAGGCGCAACTTCCTTCGGCAACCCGATATCGGCAGGAGCGGTCGACGCATAGGCCTGGCGCAACGGCTCGCTCAGCGCCGCGGTGGTCTGCGGCGATTCGTAGGCCGCCAGCGCGTAGCTCACGACGGCCAGCCGGTCTTTCTTGTTTTCCTTGTTCGACACCGGCGCCTGGACGGCAGCGGGCGTTTCGACAGAAGCAACAGAAGCAAAAGCCAGTTGGGGCAGCGCCGCGGGTATGCTGTCGCGACCGAGAATGGCGGTAGCGGCCGCGCCGACCACGAGAAAACAGATCAACGCAACGATGGTCATGGTTTTGGTCAAAAAGGTCTCCATTCCCGCCGACGTTTGGCCCTTTTGCCGAAAACTGGACGACAATTGAGGCGTTACGATGCCGCTTCGAGCCGTAACGCGATCAAAAAGCTGGGGAAATTGTCCCGAAACAGCCCGGAATCAGGCCGCCACGGCCAATTCGTAGGCCTCCTGGATATCGGCCACGATATCGGACGCTTCCCACAGGGCGTCGGGGGCGACCGCCTGCAGGGTGACCGTCCAGTTGCTCTTGCGGTTACGGGGCATGCTGACGACGTCGAATTCGATACCGCGGCACAGCGGATGCCGATCGAGCGCAAACATCACCCGCCGCCTGATTTCCTCGAGGGTAGCGGAGGTTTTGCCAAAATACCGGTCCAGATCCATTTCGTGGCCCCTCGATTTGCCGTCCGGCCGGCCGTGGCGGCCGACCATCCTCTGGGGCTATTGTTGGGGCCGATATGGTTAACGGCGCGTTAAGGCTCGTGGCACGGCCCGGGCCCAAAACGAACGGCGGAGCGGAACAGCCCGGCATGGCTGAAGCGAGACCTCAGACGACAACGGCCGCGGCCGGCCCCTCGGTTCGCGCCGCGTTGGCGGCGGCCGTCGCGATCTCAGCCTTCACGCTGTCGGTCGCGACCTTCGAACTGGCGATGGCGGACTGGCCTTCCGGCTTCGTCCTGCTCGCGGTCGTGCCGCTAATGGCGCTCGTGTTCTTCGGCTGCACCGTGTGGTCGGCGACGCTGCTGCTGCGAATCCGAAACAGCGGGCTGAAGTTCGCCCTCCCCTTCCTGATCTGCGCGTTGACCCTTGCCGCGCTGGTCTACGCGCCGCTGCACAAGATCGCGCTGCAGCAGAATTTCGACTGGCACCGCAAGACGCGCGAGCGGATCGTGGCCCGGGTCGAGACCGGCGAACTCAAGCCCAATGTCAGCCATAACGAAAACCTGATCGCGCTCGGCGATCGCGAACCCAGCGTTTCCGCAGGCGGCAACGACATCGTCGTCGATCAGGCCGACGAAGGCACCTATGTGCTGTTTTTGACCTCGCGCGGCCTTAAACACTATTTCACCGGCTTCCTGCACGTGCCGCCGGGCGGCGATCCCAAAAAGTTCTTCGAGTTCGAGGACAAGCCACCGAGCCAGCTCGTCCGCTATGACGAGCGCTGGTATTTCGTGGCGAACTAGACCGTTTTTGCGCGAAGTGAATCGCCAGCAACCGCGCCGAGCGCGATGCCGCCGATGATCAGTGTCATCGCCAGAAACAGCGACGGCTCCAGCGGCTCGTTCAGCATCACGGTCGCGCTGATGATCCCGAGCAGCGGCGTCGCCAGCAGGCACAGCGACGTGGTGACGGCGGGCAGGCTCCGGTTCACCATCGTCATCGCCCAGTTCGCGAAGGCCGTGCAGACGATCCCGCTATAGAGCATCAAGGCGGCGAGGCGTCCGGTCCACACGATGTGCGGCGCGCCTTCCGTGATCCAGGCGATGGTCGAGAGCAGCGCGGCCGCCAGCAATACCTGCCAGAATACGAGCTGGAAGGGTGTCGAAATCCATTTGTGCGCCCGGACGTAGACGATGTTGCCGGCCCAGCAGAATGCCGCGAGCAGAATCAGGCCGCTGCCGAACAGCGCGTTGCGGTCGCCCCAGTTCAACGTCTGCGGATTGAAGATGACCGCGAGGCCGGCCAGGCCGCAGCCGATGCCGATCGCGCGGCGCCGCGTGATGGGTTCCGACAAGAACATCGCCGCGCCGATCGCGACCCATAGTGGCGTGGTGTAGCCGAGCACGATCGCCCTGCCCGCCGGCACGAATTGCAGCCCGGCCGCGACCAGCGCCGAAAACGCCACCAGATGCAGGATCGAGGTGCAGAACACGACCGGCAGGTCGCCACGTTTCGGGACGATGAATTGCCGCTGCACCCACAACATCGGCGCGAGCGTGGCGGCGGCGATCATGCAGCGCAGCGCCGTCGCCCACAGCGGCGGCACGTCCTGCACGACCATCTTCGTCACCGGCCAGTTGGTCCCCCACGCCAGCACGACGCCGGCGAACAGCACCGCCGCGCTGCGGGTTGAAAGTCCACTGGCCATCTCGAACACGTCCCGTCATGAGCCGATCTGCATTGCCTAGCCTTTCAACTGGCTCTAATGAAAGAACCAGTTCAGACGAATTGATAAGGCCAGTTATGGACGACCTGCTGCCCGGAATGCTGCATCTGTCGCGCGACGACGGCGCAACGCTGACGCGCCAGCTCACCGACCAGTTGCGCGACCTCATCACCAGGGGACACCTCGCGCCCGGCCAGCGCCTGCCGTCGAGCCGAGAGCTTGCGCAATCGCTCGGCCTGTCGCGGAACACCGTCGCGTTTGCGATCGAGCAATTGGCCGCGGAGGGCTATGTCACCCTTTCCGCCGGACGCCGTCCGGTGGTGGCCGAAGGCCTGTCGCTCGATCGCCACAAGCTGTCATCGCGAAGCAGCCGCAGCGGAGGCGCGCGGATAAGCATGTCGGCCTGGGCGAGCAGCCTCCACCGATCGGTCTGGCCGCCGATTCACAAGGAGCGGCCTCGGCCGTTTCAGCCGGGGCTAGCCGATGAGCGCGAGTTTCCGCACGATGAGTGGAGCCGCTGCCTGAGGCGCGCGGCGCGGAACGCGCCGTTACGCCGCGATCGCCCGATCAACCATCCGCCGCTGCAGGAAGCCTTGCTCAGGCATCTCGTGGTTCATCGCGGGATCAAGGCCGTGGCCAACCAGATCCTGTTCGTGCCCACGGCGCAAGCCGGCCTGGCTCTGGTCGCCAATGCGCTGCTCGATCCGGGTGATCGCGCCTGGGTCGAAAGCCCGGGCTATGGCGGCGCCAACGTCGCATTTCAGGCCGCCGGCGCCACCGTCTCCGCCATCCCGCTCGACTCACAAGGCATGGCCATTTCCTCGCACAAGGAAACGCCCCGGCTGATCTTCGTCACCCCGTCGCACCAGTATCCGACCGGGCGGCTGATGCCGATCGGCCGCCGCCTCGAACTTCTTCGCTTTGCCGAAGCCGCGGGCGCTTGCATCATCGAAGACGACTATGATGGCGAATTCCATTATGAGGCCCGCCCGGTGGCCGCGCTACAGGGGCTCGCACGGTCACCGCGCGTATTCTATCTCGGCACCTTCTCGAAAGCGACCTACGCGGACATTCGCATCGGCTACGTCGTCGTGCCGGAAGCGCTGATCGACGTCTTTGAACTCGCACAACGGCAGATGGGAATACTGACCTCGATCACGATTCAGGATGCGCTGGCCGAACTCATCAGTGCGGGCGCCTATCTCGGTCATATCAGAAGGATGACGCGTCTCTACAAAGGGCGGCGTGATCGCATGCTGCAGGCCCTTGCCAGCGAGGCCGGCAACCGACTCGCGGTGGAAACTCCGGCCGGAGGCATGCAGTTGCTGGCAAGGTGCCGCCCCCGAACCAATGACCAGCAACTATCGGCGCGGCTGCTCGAGGCGGGTGTCGTCAGCCGGGCGCTAACGAGAATGCTGTACCACAGGACCGAAGAGCGAGGCCTGTTTCTCGGCTTCGCGGCATGGAATGACAAGGAGATCGATCAGGCCGCGCGCATCCTCGGCCGGATCGTCCGCTAAAAAACCTATCGCCAGCGCTGGTCGGCCGCCCGATATTCCGCTGATGTGCGCGCGACCATCTCGTCGACGGACACCACCTCCGTCACGCCCGAGACGGAATGACCTGCGCTCCAGATATCCTTCCAGCGCTTGGGATCGCTCTCGCGGGCGCCGATATCGATGTCCTTGCCGATATCGATCGCGCCACGCTCCGGCAGATTATCCGGATCGAGTCCAGCCGCCTCGATCGACCGGCGCAGCATGTTGGTCTGCAGGCCCGTGAACGCTGTCGTCAGCAGGACATCGTCGGCCGTGCTGGCAACCAGCATCTCTTTATATTTGACATCCGCCATGCTCTCGCGCGTGGCGATGAATTTTGTGCCCATATAGGCGAGATCGCAGCCGAGCGCCTCGGCGGCGCGAAGGGCGTGGCCGTCCGTGATGCCGCCCGCCAGCACCAAGGGTCCATCGAAGAACGCGCGCACGGCGCGCACGAACACGAACGGGTTGAGCCAACCGGTCTGGCCGCCCGCACCGGCCGTCAGCAGCACCAAGCCGTCGGCGCCGGTGGCGACGGCACGCTCGGCATGGCGGATCGAGGCGACATCGGCAAACACCAGCGCGCCGGCATCATGCAACGGCCCGATCACCGGAGCCGGCGAGCCGACCGAGGTGATCACCATTTCGGGCCGGTGGCGCAGCAGCACGGCCAGATCCTGCTCCAGCCGCACATTGGAGCGATGCACGATCAGGTTAGCGCAGACCGGCGCTGCCGGTTTGCCGCTTGCATCCGAATGCGCCTTCAACCTGGTATCGATATCCGTCAGCCACTCGTCCAGTTGCTCGGGGCTGCGACAGTTCACCGTCGGGAAAGCGCCGATCACGCCGTTGCGGCACGCGGCTACCACAAGGTCTGCGCCCGAGACGAGAAACATCGGTGCCGCGATCAGCGGCAGGCTGAGACGGTCGCGAACGCGCGCGAGGGGATCGATTGTTGGCAAAGTGCTTCTTCCCGGCTTGAGCCGACTTCTTGTTGCGCTTTGAAGCGCTCTCTTCACGCGAACCGGTATCCACTTCGCTCGAAAACGCTATAGTGTCCACAACATTGGCACGAGCGAAGGCCAATTACAAAACAGGCGGGAGAAACAAAGATGAGCAATCCGCTTTACGCGTTTCCGGTGGCGTGCGAGCAGACCTTGCGGGCACTGGCGCGCTACCCCGAGCGGACGGCGTTCAGCTGGCCGGGCGGATCGATCACCTATCGCGGCGCGACCGACATGATCGGCCGCATCCAAAGCGTCTTCATGCAACTGGGCTTTGCGCCCGGCACCCGCGTCGCCTTTCTCTCCGCCAACCGCGCCGACGCCTGGTGCGCCAGCGGCGCCGCGCAATTGTCGCGGTTTGCGATCACCTGGCTGCATCCTTTGGGTTCGCTGGACGATCAACTGTTTCAACTGGAAGATTCCGAAGCGGAGATGCTGGTGGTCGACGGCGCGACGTTCCGCGATCGTGGCGGCGAACTCGCTGCGCGTACCACGGGTTTGAAAACCGTTTTTACGCTCGGTCCAGCTGATTACGGCGCCGATCTGCTGCAGGCAATCGAGACGGCTGGCAGCGCCACGGCGTGCAACTTTGCCGGCCCCGACGATATCGCCACGCTCAACTACACCGGCGGCACGACGGGCAAATCCAAGGGCGCACTGCGCCACCACCGCGAATATGGCGGCTTTGCCAATGCGATCCTCGCCGACTTCGAAATTCCCGACACGCCGCGTTACCTGACGGTGGCACCGATCAGCCATGTCGCGGGAACGAAAGTGCTGCCGACATTGATGCGCGGCGGCACTGTGCACATGCTGAAGGGCTTTGATCCCGAAGCCGTGTTCAAGACCATCGAGCGCGAGAAAATCAATCTCACCTTGTTCGTACCGACCATGATCTACGTGATGCTGGATCATCCCGCGCTCGACAAGACCGACCTCTCCTCGCTCGAACTGCTGCTGTATGGCGCGTCTGCGATGTCGCCGAGCCGGCTGATCGAGGGCATCGAGCGGATCGGGCCGGTGTTCTCGCAGCTTTACGGCCAGACCGAATGCTATCCGGTGTCGGTGCTGCGCAAGGCCGACCACGATCCCAGAACGCCGGAATTGTTCCTTTCCTGCGGATTCCCGATCGCCGCGTGCCAGGTCAAGGTTCTGGACAATGACGACCAGGAAGTCGCAACCGGCGAGGCCGGTGAAATCTGCGTGCGCGCCGGCCATGTGATGGCCGAATATTGGAAGCGACCGGACACCACGGCGGAGACGCTGAAGAACGGCTGGCTGCACACCGGCGACGTCGCACGCGCCGACGAGCGCGGCTACATGTTCATCCTCGACCGCAAGAAGGACATGATCGTCTCCGGCGGCTTCAACATTTTTCCACGCGAAGTCGAAGATGTGTTGTCGCAGCATGCCGACGTCGCGATGGTCGCCGTGGTCGGCGTGCCCGACGAGAAATGGGGCGAGGCCGTCACCGCCGTGGTCGTCGCCCGCGAAGGCGCGAAGCCGAATGCGGATGAACTGATCAACCTGGTGAAGGCGAAGAAAGGCTCGGCGCACGCGCCAAAACACATCAAGTTCGTCACCGAGCTTCCAATGACCGGCGTCGGCAAGGTCGACAAGAAGGTACTGAAGGCTGGCTTCTGGACCGGCCGCGACCGGATGGTGGGATAGCTAGAGCGTGATGACGTTTCTTCGAATCGTCATCACACTCCAGAGCTCTTTGATTTGAGCATGATCTCCGCGCAAACGCGTTCCGCGTTTGTCGTGAGGGAAAAACCGGTGCCCACTTTTCCGGATCATGCTTGATTTGAGCATGATCTTTTCGGAAAACCGGTGCCCACTTTTCCGGATCATGCTGCAGCGTCTCACGCCAGCAATTGATCGAGCTGATCGCGCAACTGGTCCTGATGATAGGGCTTTGCCAGACGCGGCAGGTCGAGCTGCGTCCCTTCCGGCAATTCGGCATAGCCGGTCGCCAGCAGGACCGGCAGCGACGGGCGCACCTCGCGCGACGCCGCGGCCAGTTCTAGTCCGGTCATCCCGGGCATCATGTGATCCGTCACCATCAGGTCGAGCGGTTGTTCGCTCTTGAGGATGTCCAGCGCATGCTGGCCGGAATTGGCGCCGATCACCCGGTGGCCGAGGTCTTCCAGCATTTCCACGGTCGACATCGCGATCAGCGGGTCGTCGTCGACGAACAGGATAACCGCCTTGCGCTTGATCTTTTCCGCCACGGGCGCCGGACTTTCCGCTTCCGGCGCGACGGTCGCGACCGGCAGCACCAGCGTCGCACAGGTTCCTTTTCCGACGGCGCTCGTCAGTTGCAGCGTGCCGCCAAGCTGCACCGCAAGTCCATGCACCATGGACAATCCCAGTCCGGTACCTTTCCCGACCTGCTTTGTCGAAAAGAACGGTTCGATCGCCCGTTTCAGTGTTTCCGGTGACATTCCGCTCCCGGTATCCGCCACCGACAGCCTGAGGTATTTGCCCGGAGCCAACGCCGGATCGCGCTTCGCCTGATACTCCACCACGCCGATGTCGATCCTGCCGCCGTCGGGCATCGCGTCGCGCGAGTTGATGGCGAGATTGAGGATCGCAAGCTCGAGCTGGTTGGCGTCGATCCGCGCCGGCGGCAGGCCGTGGGGAATATCGAGCCGCAGCTCCACACGAGGCCCGAGCGAGCGTTCGAGCAGATCGACCATGCCTTCGATCAGCGCGCGCAGATCGACCGACACCGCACGCAAGTCCTGCTGGCGGCGCGAAGGCCAGTAACCGCTGGGTCAGCGAAGCTCCGCGTTCGGCACCCTGGATGGCGCCTTCGACCAGCCGCTGCAGGCGCGGATCGTTCGGCAGGCGCTTGCGCAGCAGATCGAGATTGCCCATCACGGCCATCAGCAGATTGTTGAAATCGTGCGCGATACCGCCGGTAAGCTGGCCGATGGTCTCCATCTTCTGGGCCTGGCGCAGTTGCTCCTGCGCCTTCTCGCGAGCGGTCACAGCCTTGATCAAATCGGCCGTTCGCTGCTCGACGCGCTGTTCGAGGGTCGCGGTCAATTCGGCCAGCGCGGTGCGTTCGGCCGCCAGTTGGGCGAGCAAATTCTCCCGCTCGATTTCGGCCGTCTTGCGGGCGGTGATGTCGGAGCAAACGCCGACAAGCGAGCGGATGCTGCCGTCCGGCCTGCGCACCGCGCGGGCGCGCACGTCGACCCAGTGCTGCGAGCCGTCGGGCCAGAGATTACGGTATTCGATGCTGTAATCGCCGCCCGTCGCAATGGCATGATCGAGCACCGCGAGGCGTCGCGTCCTGTCCTCGGGATGAACCGCCGCCAGCAAATCCTTGTAGGCAAACGTTTCGCCCGGCTTCCGCCCGAAATAGCCGGCGAAGGTGTCGGAAGGCTCGAGTTCGTAGTCCGGCAGATGCAATTCGAGCGTACCGAGGTGACCGGCGTTCAGCGCCGACTGCAGCAGATTTTCGCTCGCCGTTAGATTGGCCAGGATGGCCCTGGTTTCATACTGACGCCGCCTGCCGCGGATCGCCGAGCCGACGATGCTCACCAGCGTGGTCGGATGAAACGGCCGTTCGAGGAAAGTGACATTGCCGAGCGCCCGCCCGAGCCTCGCCGCGTCCGGGTTGCGCTCCGGACCGCCGCCCTGACGCGTCAGCAGCACGATCGGAAAATCCGACCACGGCGGTTGACCGTCGAGCCAGTTCACGAGGTCACGCAAATCTGCGGTCTTGATTGCTTCGTCGGCGAGCACGGCAAGACCGGAGCCACCCTCGATCTCACTCACCAGCGCGGCGAGATCGCCGCAGATTTCCGCGTGGTAGCCGGCCTCTCGGATCAAGGCAGCGGCAACAGATGCGTCGCGGCCTTGCGGCGCGAGGATGACGGCCCGCTCGGATGATGGACCGGCCCTCACGAGCCTGGCTCCTCTATCAGGGTCCTGCTCTCGCCGACATAGTTCGGAATTCCGCGCAACACGCCATGGAATTCAGTGAGGGGCTCGCCGACAGTAAGGCCGCGGTTGTCGATGCGATATTCGCGGATCGTGGCTTCGTGCGCGCCGGTACGTTTCTTGATGATCGACATCGCGCGGCACACGCTACCGATCGCCTCGAAATAGCGCAGCAGGATCACCGTGTCCGCAAGATACGTTACGTCGACCGGCGCTTTCATGTCCCCGATCAATCCGTGCTGCGCGACCGTCATGAAAGTCGCCGCCCCCTGGCGATTGAGATATTGCAGTAATTCATGCACGTGCAGGATCAACGAATTCTCCTCGGGCATCGCGGCCTGATAGCCATTGAGGCTGTCGATCAGCACGGTCTTGACGCTGTTTTCGTCAACCCCCTTGCGGACGCGATGGGCGAATTCGCCGGGCGACAGCTCCGCGGCATCGACCTGCTCAATAAGGAGATCGCCGCTGCGCTGCATGGCTTCGAGGTCGACGCCAAGACCTTTCATGCGGTCAAACAGGAGGCCCAACTCTTCATCGAAAACGAAGAAGGCCGCCTTCTCGCCCCGCGCGACCGCGGCAATGAGAAAACTGATGGCGAGGAGAGATTTGCCGGTCCCCGCCGGCCCCAGGATCAGTGTGCTCGATCCAGTCTCGATGCCACCGCCAAGGAGTTGGTCCAGTCCGGCGATACCGCTCGATAGCGTCTGTCTGGCGTAACTCGTTCGATGCTCCGAGGCCACCAGCCGCGGAAACACGTTCAGCCCGCCGGTGGTGATGGTGACGTCATGGTAGCCGCCGCGAAATTTCACGCCACGATATTTGACGATGCGCGCGCGACGCCGCTCTGCGCCATACGCCGGCGCAAGTTCCTCCAGCTGCAGCACGCCGTGCGCCACACTGTGGATGGTTTTGTCGGCAAGGTCGGAGGACATGTCGTCGAGCAGAAGCACCGTGGCGCCGAATTTTGTGAAATAGTGTTTGATCGCCAAAATCTGCCGACGGTAGCGCAGCGAGCTTTGCGCCAGCAGCCGGATCTCGGAAAGGCTGTCCAGCACCACCCGGTGCGGCTTCGCGCGATCGACGGCCGCGAAAATCTGTTTGGTGGTCTCGCCCAGTTCGAGGTCGGAGGAATACAGCAGGCTCTGCTGCTGCTCGGCATCGAGCAGGCTTTCCGGCGGCAACAACTCGAACACCTCAATCCTCTCATCAAGCGTCCAGCCGTGAGAGGCCGCGCCAAGCCGTAGCTCCTGCTCGGTTTCGGATAGCGTGATGTAGAGACATTTCTCGCCTGCCCGCGCCCCCTCCATCAGGAACTGGAGCGCGATCGTGGTTTTACCCGTTCCGGGCGTCCCCTCGATCAGAAACAAGTGCTCCCGTGTGAACCCGCCGGCCAGGATGTCGTCCAGGCCCCAAATTCCGGTTTTTGCGTTACCCGCAATGGACTCGACCAACGTACCCTCCCAAACCATTGACAATGCCTCACGGGTTGAGGCGGTTCCTTCAAAATGGAACTTTTTCCGGAAGGATAGTTTCGGCCAAACGATGCGCCGCATCAGAGAGACGATTCAGCGCCGTCCTAACTTGATTTTTGTTCCATCCTCCTTTGCAAATCAGATGAGCGAAAAAGGAACAATTGTTCACTTTGTAACTTTAGCTCGTTCACCGGAGTGAGTGATGAGCCGCGTTGAACCTCCAGGGCCCACGCTAGCGCCAAAGCGCCTGTGCAAATGCGGCGCTCAGCCGCGGCAGCTCTATAAGATGATGGACTTATCGCGTGGCCTGACCATCCGCCGCTTCGAATGTCAGTGTGGGAAACGAACCTGGACCGAGGACAAAGAGTAAGGCCGCCTCAGTTGGCGGCCTCTTTCGCTTCGGGAGAAGGTCGTCCTTACGTCAGCCGGCCATGCGTCTCTCGCCGAGAGCCTTCTTGTCGAAATTATTGGGCACCTCGATGTCGACCTCGAGCGTCGACACCGTCTTGCCGCGATCCAGCTTGACCATCACCTTGTCGGGATCGAGCTGTATGTGTTTCGACACCACCGCGAGAATCTCCTCCCGCAGCGTGACGAGCAGGTCGGACTGGCCGAGCAGCCCGCGCTCGTGCGCCAGCAGAATCTGCAGCCGCTCCCGCGCAACCGGGGCCGTCGCTTCGCGGCCGCTGAACAGCCGCAGCAGCCTCATGCTCATGCAGCCCTCCGACCCAGTAGCCGATCCATGAAGCCCTTGCGCTCGGCCGGCACGACCATCGCGACTTCCTCGCCCATCAGGCGGCGCGAGGCATCGATATAGGCACGCGCGGGCGCGCTCTCGGCATTGTTGAGCGTCACCGGCGTGCCGACGTTGGACGCCTTCAGGACATCCTGGCTCTCGGGGATGATGCCGAGCAAAGGTGTCGCGAGGATTTCCAGGATGTCGTCGATATTGAGCATCTCGCCGCGCGCCGCGCGCGCCGGATCATAGCGGGTGATCAGCACGTGTTTCTCCACCCGCTCGCCGCGCTCCGCCCTCACCGTCTTCGAATCGAGCATGCCGATGATGCGGTCGGAATCTCGCACCGAGGAAACCTCGGGATTGGTGACGATGACGGCTTCATCGGCATAGCGCATGGCGAGGGTGGCGCCGCGCTCGATGCCGGCCGGGCTGTCGCACAGGATCCAGTCGAACCGGCTCTTGAGCTCGGCGATGACGCGGCCGACGCCCTCGTCGGTCAGCGCATCCTTGTCGCGGGTCTGGGAGGCCGGGAGCAGCCAGAGATTTTCGAGGCGCTTGTCGCGGATCAAGGCCTGCGGCAGCTTGGCGACGCCCTGCACCACGTTGATGAGGTCGAACACCACGCGGCGTTCGGCGCCCATCACGAGATCGAGGTTGCGCAAGCCGACGTCGAAATCAACCACCGCGACGGTTTGCCCCTTCTGGGCAAGCGCCGCGCCGAGCGCAGCCGTAGAGGTGGTCTTTCCAACGCCTCCCTTGCCTGAGGTAACGACCAGGACCTTGGCCATACGTGATCTCCTTAGCCGGTTAATTCAGCGGGGTAATTTTCATGGTGTCGCCCTGCAGCCAGGCTTGCGCCGGGCGGTTGCGGAGCGTGTCGTCGATTTCTTCTGCAGTCTGGTAGTAGCCGTCGATGGCGAGCAGCTCCGCCTCGATCCTCTGGCAATAGATCCGCGCATTGGAGTTGCCGTTGACGCCCGCCATCGCGCGGCCGCGCAGCGTTCCGTAGATGTGGATCGATCCGCCGGCGACAATCTCCGCGCCGGAGCCAACCGAGCCGAGCACCGTGACGTCGCCTTCCATGAAGACGATCGACTGACCCGAACGGACCGGGCATTCGAGCAATAGCGACGTCGGCTTCGGCTTGGCTTCGGGCTCGGGCTTCTGCGCCGGCTCGTTTCGCGTGATCACGCAGGCGCGACCGCCGGTCAGCAAAGGCGGCATGTTTGCCGCAAGGCGCTCTTCCTCCACGCCCTCGATGCCGAGAACGCGAATGCTGCGCTCATTGAGGCTGCCGAGGAGATGAGCGATGGCGGAGCCGGAGAGGTCGACGGCTGAGAGATCGAGCACGATCGGCTTGCCGACGAAATAGCCCGGCGAGCGCGCCAGCGTAGCGTCGATCTCGGCGAGCCATTCCACGATCGGCACGACGGGGCTGAATACGAACGCGACGTAGGACCGACCGCGCAGCCGGACCAGTTGTCGCGTGGGATCCGCTCGGACGTCCATGATGTTTCGACTCGCCTTTCTTAGTGAATGGTTAACAATCGGCCAACTTGGTTAACGAGTAATTAATGCGACAACCCGCGCTGCGGGCAGAAAACGGCGTAAACGGCTGTGAATCCGGCGCATTTGTGGCCGATTCTTGCTGCCGATCGTGGGCAATTCGCGCCAAAGCCTTTGCAAACAGGGGTCTCGTGAGTTGTAGTTAACAGGAGCTCAACTTACTTTTGTCACGTTTCCGACCTAAATTAGTCCTCGCGCGGCTCCAACAAACTTATGTGTGCTGGCGGACTCCATGGGTCTGGCGGCTCATTCCGTCGGGCAGACGGACATTTGCCGGCAGGGGGCTAGGGCGTGGAAGCCGTGCGGAAGGTGTGGCCGCGAGACGTGATCTCGCAGATGGATGGTGTCGGACGCAGAGACGACGCCCCACATGTTGATTCAAATGTTCCAACCACACCTAGCGGCGCCTGGGGAGCCGACGTGGATTCGTCCGCGCACCTGCTCCAGGAGCTGGAACTTCTGTCCAATACGTCCACAGCCGTTTCGCCGCCAACCAATCAGCCGGGTCAACCGCCAAGTGCTAATCCGTCAAGTGCTAATCCGCCAAGCGTCATGAGGAGTAAGGGTATGAGTAGTGTGAGTGAGCAGGATCATCTCAATCCCCGTGATCCGCTGTACTACGCGCCGCGCTCGCTGCGTGAGCGGTCGGCTACGCGCGGCGCAAGCCTCGAGACGCCGTTTTCTGCGGTGACGTTCGACTCCCAGCTCGAGAGCGCGGTATCCGATGCGCTGCGCCATCCCCTCGATCCCGAGCTCATGCAGGAACCCGACCTGGAGTCGAAGAAGGCATTGTGGACGATCGCGGCGCGCTTCGCCGCCGCCATCGGCGTCGCGGCCCTCGTGGCGCTGTTCTTCGTCGTCGCCGTGCCCGGCTCGCGGCAGAGCGATAGTGAGCCGTCGACGCTCACCAACGTGACACAGTCGATCAAGAACGCGCTGTCTGCGTCCGGAGAGGCTTCCTCAAAGCCGGCGATCAACGAGTTCCAGGCCCTTCTCGCCTCCACGCCGCCGAGCGCTCCGGCGGCGTCCGAGCAGGACAGCGAATTGCTTAAACAGTTCATGCAGTGGCGCGAGAAGCCGGATCCGGCCACGCCACAACGTACCAACCCATAATCCAGACGGAGGGCTGACTATGCCCGAGAACCGACTTACGGCGCTCAAGGAGCCTGCCATGACCTCGCACCGCGTCCTTTTGCTGGTCGGGGCCTTGCTCTTCAGCATCGCCGGCAGCGCACAAGCCGCCGGCGACATCACGATCGTGCGCGACCTTGCCAGCCGGGTCGGCCCCGTGATCGGCTCGGCGCAGGCCTGCCGCGACATTGCGCGTCCCCGCATCCAGTCCATTGTCGACAAATTTTCACAGGTGATCCGCGAGGCCTCGTCGAACGAGGCCGAGCGTTCCGATCTCACGCAGGTGTTCGATCGCACCGTGACCGAAGGACGCACCGCCGTGACCTCGGGCAGGATGGATTGCATCCGGGCCGACCGTCAGCTTGCCGATCTCGAACGCTCGATCTCCGGACCGAGCCTCTCTAGCGTCATCGGCCCGTCGCCTGCTGCCGCTGCGACCGCAGCGAATGCGGCAACCGCGCCGACCGCCCCGGTCCCGACCGGGCCGCAGCCGCGCGGCATGGGCGAAAAGGAAATCCGCTTCGGCATCGCAGCCCCCTTCTCCGGCTCGGCCCGCGAGCTGGGACGCCAGATGAAGCTCGGAATCGAAACCGCCTTCAACCGGATCAACGATGCCGGCGGCGTGGACGGACGGATGCTCAAACTGTTCGCCGCCGACGACGGCTACGAGCCTGGGCGCACGCTCGACGCCATGAAACAGCTGTATGAAAAGGACCAGGTGTTCGGCGTCATCGGCAATGTCGGCACGCCGACCTCGGCAGTGGCGATCCCCTATGCACTCGAACGCAGGATGCTGTTCTTCGGGGCCTTCACCGGATCCAACATCCTGCGCAACGACCCGCCGGATCGTTACGTCTTCAACTATCGCGCCAGCTATGTTCAGGAAACCGACGCGGTCGTTCGTTACCTCGTCAAGATACGCCGGCTGCAGCCGCGCCAGATCGCGGTCTTTGCGCAGCAGGACTCGTACGGCGATTCAGGATTTGCAGGGGTCGCGAAGGCGTTCCGCTCCATGGGCGTGAACGACGGCACGATCCTTCGGCTCAACTATGCGCGAAACACCGTCGACGTGGACGACGCGGTCAATCAGTTGAAGCTCGCGAAGCCGCCGATCAAGGCAATTGTCATGGTCGCGACCTACCGGGCCGCGGCAAGGTTCATCGAGAAGACGCGCGACCTCTATCCCGGGATGATCTACTCCAACGTTTCGTTCGTCGGCTCCACCGCGCTTGCCGAAGAACTGAAGCTGTTGGGACCGCGCTACACCAACGGCGTGATCGTGACGCAGGTGGTGCCGGCGGTGTCGGGCTATTCATCCGCCGTGCTCGAATACAAGAACGCGCTCGCCAAATACTTCCCAGGCGAAGCCGCCGACTACGTTTCGTTCGAGGGCTATGTCGCCGCCAACGTCCTGATCTCGGGCATTAAGCGGACCGGCCCGCAGCTCGATACCGAGAAGCTGATCGACACGTTGGAGACGATGCGCAATCTCGACCTCGGTCTCGGGACCCAACTGAGCTTCGGCCGCTCCGAGCACCAGGCCTCGAACAAGGTGTGGGGCACGGCGCTCGATGAGAGCGGCCGCTATCAGCCGCTCGAGCTCGAATGATCAAAATGCTACCGGTGCAGCCGCGTCGTCAGGGCAATTTTTGCGCCCTCGATGCGGCTCGCCGGAATTCCAAGAAACTTGACAAGAAACTTTTCAGGAAACTTCAAACCCAAGAGTCGTGTGGTGCGTATTTTAGTGAACCTGCGTTGGACGTCGTTTTTACTTAGTGCCTTTTTCCTAACAGCCGCGGAGGCGGCCCCCGGCGACAAGATGGAGCTCGTACGCGACCTTGCAGGCCGCGTCGGGCCGGTGATCGGTTCGGCGCTGGCCTGCCCTGACATCACGCGGCCTCGAATCCAGTCGGTGATCGAGAAGTTTGCGGCGGTGATCCGGGATGCCGCGTCCAACGAGGCACAGCGGTCCGACCTCGCGCAACAGTTTGATCGCAACGTTGCGGACGGCCGCGGCGCGGTGACGTCGGGGCGGACGGATTGCAGGCTGGCGGAACGCCGGCTGGCGGATCTCGAACAGTCACTCACCCCATCCGCACCCGGTCCAGCCGCCGCCGCAGCCCTCGCCGCACCGGCTTTCGCCGCGGCGCCGGCGCCCGCGGTCAGCTTCGGAAATCCGGTCACTGCGGTCCGCGGCATATCCGACAACGAAATCCGGTTCGGCATCACGGCGGCCTTCACCGGCCCGGTGCGGGAGCGCGGCCGCCAGATGAAGCTCGGCATCGAAACCGCCTTCAACCAGGTCAACGACGCCGGCGGCGTCGGGGGACGGAAGCTGCGGATCATCGCCGCCGATGACGGCAACGAGCCGGCGCGCACGCTGCAGGCCGTGCGGCAGCTCTACGAGAAGGACCAGATCTTCGGCATCATCGGCAGCATCGGTACCGCGACCGCGGCGGTCGCGGTACCTTTCGCGCTGGAGCGGCGGATGCTGTTCTTCGGGGCTTACACCGGTGGCAATGTCGTGCGCCGCGATCCTCCCGATCGCTATGTCTTCAACTACCGTCCGAGCTATGCCGAGGAGGCCGACGCCGCGGTGCGCTATCTGGTGAAGATGCGCCGCATCCCGGTCCGGCAGATCGCCGTGTTCGCCCAGACGGACGATCTTGGGGATGCCGGGTATGCGGGCGTCGCCAAGGCCTATCGCGCGATGGGCATCAACGACAGCGCCATCCTGCGGCTCAACTACCCGCGCAACACCATCGAGGTCGACGAGGCCGTCAACCTGTTGCGCGTGCAGAAGGTGCCAGTCCGGGCGATCATCATGTCCGCCTCTTATCGGGCCGCCGCAAAATTCATCGAGAAGACGCGCGCCCTCTATCCCGAGATGATCTTCACCAGCATCTCGGGCGTCGGCGGCTCGTCGCTCGCCGAGGAACTGAAGCTGCTGGGGCCGCGCTACACGACGGGCGTCCTTGTGACCCAGGTCGTGCCGGCGGTGTCGGGATATTCGAGCGCGGTGCTCGAATACAAGAATGCACTCGCGAAATATTTTCCCGGCGAGGCGCCCGACTACGCGTCGCTGGAAGGTTTTGTGGCAGCCAACATCCTGATCGACGCAATCAAGCGCACCGGCCCGCAGCTCGATACCGAAAAGCTGGTCGATACGCTGGAAGCGACCCGCAATCTCGATCTGGGCCTCGGCGTGCCGCTCAATTTCGGCCGTTCCGATCACACCGCCTCGCACAAGATCTGGGGCACGGCGCTCGACGAGAGCGGCCGTTTCCAGCCGGTCGATCTGGAATAGGCGGCAGGACATTTTGTTTGAGCATGATCTTTTCGGAAAACCGGTTCCCACTTTTCCGGATCATGCTCTAGCGCCTTTCGATGACGAGGCTCTGGATGGCGCGGCCGAAATAGCCGCGCTCGTCAGCGAGTCGCGCCATGGCGAGCCCCGCACCGTCCGGACCGATCCAGGATTCGGCATCGAGCAGGATCCAGTCGCCGGCCGGCTCGCGCGAAAAGTTCACGGTGAGATCGGCGTTGAGGAAGGTCCAGGCGCGAAAGTCCAGCACCGCCGAGGTGCCGTTGCAGAAATCCGCCGCCGCCATCGCCCGCATCGCCTGCGAAACGAGCGCGCCTTCCACGATCGGCCGGTCAACGCGGTACCAGATCGCGCCCGGCCCCGGCACGCCGAAATGGCCGCGGGCGGCGCGCAAAGACATCCCGGTGACGAAAGGGCTGGAAGAGAAATCAACCCGCTCGATGCGTGATTGATCCGGCCCCGGCAGTTCGACCGGCTCGATCACCGCCTCCGGCGGCAGTTCGTTGGCCTGCACCTTAATCTTCAGCACGGTCGCGCCGACCACGACGACGCCCTTCGCAAGCAGCCTGACGGCGCAAAGCTGGATCTTGCGCCCCTCGCGCAAGATCTCGCTCTCGATCGTCAGCGGCGCCACCGGCACGGGACGCATCAGGTCGACGGTGACACGGGCGATCCGCATCGGGACGGCAGTTGGAATCCGCTCCGCTGCCCACACCGCCAGCGCCGCCGGCGGCGAGCCGTGCTGCATGCTCGGGTCCCATGGCCCCGCCGCAAAGGGGCTGGTGACGACGTTGTTGCCGTCGACGCGAAAGATGGCATCCATCGGGTGGGAGGTCCTGTCGATCAAAGGGAACAGTTTCTTGCCTGCTTCGGCGGAACGAGTCGAGGCCGCGGCAGGTAGAGTGCCGTGCGCCATTCGCGGGAGACGGAGAGCAGGACGGCGGGCTTCAAACGAAGGCCATGCCGCCATTGAGGACGATGGTCTGTCCGGTCATGTAGCTGTTGCCGAGCACCATCGCGACCGCTTGCGCCACTTCCTCGGCCTGGCCCATGCGGCCAAGCGGGATGTTGCGGGCGAGATCGGTCCGGCCGCCCATCATGTCGGTTGCGATCAGCGACGGCGCCACCGCGTTGACGGTGATGCCTTCCTTGACGAGACGCGCCGCGTAGCCGCGGGTCAGTCCTTCCATGCCGGCCTTGGAGGCGTTGTAGTGCACGCCGATGGCGCCGGCGCCGCGCGCCGCACCCGAGGAGATGTTGACGATCCGGCCCCATTGGCGCGCCCGCATGCCGGGCAGAACGGCCCGCGTGCACAGGAACGCCGATTTCAGGTTGACCGCGATGGTGCGGTCGAAATCGTCCTCGGTCAGATCATCGACGCCGCGCACGATCGCGACGCCGGCATTGTTGACGAGAATGTCGATCGGGCCGAACGCGGAAGCGACCTGTTCGACCATCGCAGCCACGGCCGCCACCTTCGAGACATCGGCCGCGACCGCGATGGCGCGGCCGCCGCCAGCTTTAATCTTCCCGACGATCGCCTCCGCAGCTTGCGCCCGCTCGCGATAATTCACCGCGACCGCGGCGCCCAATTCCGCCAGCGTCAGCGCAACCGCCGCGCCGATGCCGCGGGACGCCCCCGTCACCAGCGCGACACGTCCGCTCAAATCCTGTCCGGTCGCCATCGATCGAAGACCTCAACTGCCGCGAATTGCGCCCGTGACCATATCATTGGCCCACGCTCTCCAGAAACTCCTTTACGGTGCTAACCGTCCCGGTGCTTGTCGCAACGTAACCGGGCAGGCTCGCAACCCCTTCGTGGAACTCGCGGCCCTTCATGATGTCGATAATGCGCCGCATCGGCTCGGTTTCCAGAAACGCGCGACGGCAGACGAAGAAATAATCCTCGGTCAGCAACCTGATGAAATCGAGCCCGAACTGCCGGGCGGCGGCCTCGACGCCAAAGCTCACATCGGCCATGCCGCTTGCGACATAGGCGGCGACGGCGGCGTGGGTGAACTCCATTTGCTGTGCGCCGTTGATTTTGGCCTGATCGACCCCGTGCAGCGCCAGCAACTGATCGAACAGCAGACGCGTGCCGGAATCGTGGTCGCGGTTGACGAAGCGCGCCTTGCGATCGACGACATCCTTGATCGATGCGATCTTGAGCGGATTGCCACGCTTGACCATCAACCCCATTTCCCGCGTCACGAAACTGATCACGCGGTCCTCACGCGGATCGAGCCATTCCTTGCAGGCCCGAATGCCCTGCGCACGCAGCTCGCCGCGCGGCAGATGCACGCCGGAAAGATCGCAAGCGCCCTGCGTCAGCGACAGCAGCGAATTCTGGTTGCTGACATAGCGCAGATCGACACCGATGCCGGGCTCGCGGTCCAGCAATTCGCGCAATTTCGAAACCGCAAAGCCATGGCTGGCGTGAACACGAATGACGGATGGACGTTGATGCAGGAACGGCTTGATCTCGGTCACGAGTTCCTGCGCGAGATTTTCGAGTTGCGGACCAAGGCGCGCCTGCATGCGCTCTCCGGCCCAGACCAGCTTTTCGCCGAAGGCGGTGAGCACCGTGCCCTTGCCGCGACGGGTCTCCACCAGCGGAACGCCGAAGAATTCGGACCACTGCTCGACCAGATTCCAGACGTGCCGATAAGAGAGCTGGGCGTGCTTCGCCGCGCTGGTGAGCTTTCCGGTCTTTCGGATCTCGTTGAGAACGCCGAGCATCACCACCGCCGTCTCCGGGCTGCCTTCCTTGTGAAATCGCCAGACGGTTTCGATCTCGACGTGATGCATGATCGCTCACTTTATGAAGTTAACTGCATATCTTCGCGAAACATAGGCACACCATATCATATTTACAAAAGGCCATCTCCTCCTAATTTAAGGACACAACAAACGGAGGAAATATGATGTCAATTGCATATGATTATGACCGCGAGGCCATGCCCGCCATCGCATCCGCCAAGCCCCGGCTGCTGCTGATCGACGGCCGGCACGTCCCGTCCGCCTCCGGCCGCACGTTCAAGACCTTCAATCCGGCCAACGAACAGGTCATCGCAACGGTGGCTGAAGGCAACGGGGCCGACGTCGATCGCGCCGTCGCGGCAGCGCGTCGCGCGTTCGAGGGCCCCTGGCGCGGCATGCGCGCCTCGGAGCGCGGTCAGATCCTGCTCCGTCTGGCCGACCTGATGAAGCAGCACGCCGACGAGATCGCAGCCCTGGAAAGCCTCGATGCCGGCAAGCCGATCGCGGGCGTGCTGCGGCAGGACCTGCCCGCCGCCATCGATACGCTGACTTACTACGCCGGCTGGGCCGACAAGATCAGCGGCGAGGTCGTCTCGACGCGGGAAGAGGCGCTCACCTACACCATGCGGGAGCCGGTTGGCGTCGTTGCCGCCATCGTGCCCTGGAATTTCCCGCTGATGATCGGGATGTGGAAATTGGCGCCGGCGCTGGCCTGCGGTTGCACCATCGTGATGAAGCCTGCCGAACTGACATCGCTTTCCGCATTGCGCATCGGCGAGCTCGCACTCGAAGCCGGATTGCCGCCTGGCGTTCTGAACATCGTCACCGGCCCCGGACGCGTGGTTGGCGATGCGCTGGTCAATCATCCTGACGTGGACAAGGTGACATTTACGGGATCGCCGGGCGTCGGCCGCGGAATCCTGCGCGGCGCCGCCGGCAATTTCAAACGCGTGTCGCTCGAACTCGGCGGCAAGTCCGCCAACGTCATCTTCGACGACGCCGATATCGAGGCGGCCAGCAAGGCGGCGGCGTCGGGAATCTTTTTCAATGCCGGGCAGGTGTGCTCGGCCGGCTCGCGCGTGCTGGCCCATGAGAAGGTTTATGACGAAGTGGTCGAGCGATTGACGCTGCGCGCCAGGGCCATCCGCATCGGCGATCCCGCCGATCGCGCCACCGCGATGGGGCCGGTCATCTCCGAAAAGCAGATGAAGGGCATCCTCGATTACGTGGATATCGGCCGCAAGGAAGGCGCAACGTTGACGACGGGCGGCGAGCGCGTCGGCGACCGCGGCTATTTCATCAGCCCTGCCGTGTTTGCCGACGTCCAGCACGAGATGCGCATCTCGCAGGAAGAAATCTTCGGGCCCGTGGTGAGCGTCATCAAGTTCCGCGATGAAGCCGAAGCGCTCCGCATCGCCAACGGCACGGCCTACAGCCTCGCCGCCGGCGTCTGGAGCCGCGACATCGGACGGGTGCAGCGTTTCGCGAAGAAGGCGAAGGCCGGAACGGTCTGGATCAACACGTATGGCTATACCGATGTGCGACTGCCATGGGGCGGCGTGCGCGATTCAGGATTCGGCCGCGAACACGGCACGGCCGCGCTGGAGAATTTTACCGAACCGAAGGCCGTCTGGATGAATCTGAACGTGTGAGCGCCACACGTATTTGCCGAGGCCTGCAATGAACAAGGCCGGCCTTGGCCGCCCTCTCCTCGTAAGGGAGAGGGCGCTGGCGCTCGTTAGAGCGCGGGGTCGATCGCCTCGTCGTATTCTTGTCTGAACCGCGCGATCAGTTCAGCCGCCGGCAAGACCTTGGCGACGCTGCCGACGCCCTGGCCGGAGCCCCAGATTTCCTTCCAGGCCTTTGGCTTGGCGCGCTCGCCCGACGCGTCGGTGCCGAAGCTCATTTTCGAGGGATCGGAGGTCGGGAGATTGTCGGGATCCATGCCGGCCGCGACGATCGACGGCTTCAGATAATTGCCGTGTACGCCGGTGAACAGATTGGAATAGACGATGTCTTCCGCCGACGAGGACGTGATCATCTGCTTGTAGCCCTCCACCGCATTGGCTTCCTTGGTGGCGATGAAGGCGGAGCCGATATAGGCGAAGTCGGCGCCCAATATCCGCGCGGCGCGGATGGCACGGCCGTTTGCAATCGCGCCCGACAGGGCGATCGGACCGTCGAACCAGGCCCGCGTCTCCGCCACGAAGGCCAGCGGCGAAATCTCGCCGGCATGGCCGCCGGCGCCGGCCGACACCAGGATCAATCCGTCGGCGCCCTTCTCGACCGCCTTGTGCGCGAACTTCTGGTTGATGACGTCGTGGAACACGATGCAGCCCCAGCCATGCGCCGCCTGGTTGAGCTCCTCACGCGCGCCGAGCGAGGTGATCATCATCGGCACCTTGTGCTTCTCGCAAAGCGCCAGATCCTGATCGAGACGGTTGTTCGACTTGTGCACGATCTGGTTCACCGCAAACGGCGCCGACGGCCGTTCGGGATGCGCCTTGTCATAGGCGGCGAGTTCTTCCCTGATCCGCGCCAGCCACTCGTCGAGCAGCGCCGGCGGGCGCGCGTTGAGCGCGGGGAACGAGCCGACCACGCCGGCCTTGCATTGCGCGATCACCAGATCCGGCACGGAGATGATGAAGAGTGGCGCACCGATCACGGGTAGCGACAGGCGGCCCTTGAACAAGGCAGGCATGGACATTCGAGACGATCCTTCGGTTTAGTCGGGAGGGCGATGCATGGCCCTAGAGATGCCAGACGTCATACCAACCAACAAGGCAATCTTTCCAGTGTCAAGTATTGCGTTTTGACGCTGGCGGCGATGCGTTTGAGCATGACCTTCTCCGGCGTTGGAGATGCGCTACTGGCACACGGCCCTCGTCACGTAATTTTCGGTCTTGCAGTCGCCCGGCTGGCGCTTGTAGCCGGGCAGGTACACTTTCGGCGAGCATTTCTCCGCCGCATCGGTGTCGAGGCTCTTGCCGTCCTTGTAGCCCTTGCTCTGGCACAGCCGGTCGGCGCCGGCCTTGCAGTCCGGCGCGCCGTTGGCGGACACGAGACACGCCGCCCGCCCGCTCACCATGGTCGAGGGCTTTGCGATGTTCGACAGGCTCTGGCCGGCGTCCTTGGTGCGCGCGTTGAAATCGTCGATGGCCTCGCTCGGGCTCTTCAGCGGCGGCAGCAGCGATCTGGATTTCTCGAACAGCTTGCCGATCTCGTTAATCAGGCCCGGGTTCTCCTCGCGCGACGGCGGCGAGGGTTCGATCTGCTGCGGCTCGGGCTGAGCCGGCAGCGGTTGCTGGGCCGGCGACTGCAGGCCGAGCGTGGGTGGAGGCGCGGCCTGCGGCCAACCGACTTCGGGAGCGGTGGCCAGCATGGAAGCAACGAGGCCCGCGGTCGCAAGCTGCGTCCCGGACAATGTGAACAAACGGCCGCTTCGATAGGACATGACACGAAACGTAGCCTGAAGCCGGGATGCCGGCAAAGCGCTAGATCGGTTTGAATCGCGATCTAGATCAGCTTGAACGCGATGACGAAACCGAGCACCAGCACGACGGCCCCGATGGCGACCCACAGGCCGAGCCGCTTTTCCAGCTCGCTCCGGATCAGGTCGCCGTAGCGGTTGAGCAGGACCGCGACAATGAAAAAGCGCCCACCGCGCGCCACGATGGAACACAGGACAAACAGCCAGATATTGTAGCCCGCGAAGCCCGAGGTGATGGTCACGAGCTTGTAGGGGATCGGCGTCAGCCCCTTTAGCAGGATGATCACCGCGCCCCATTCGGCATAGGAAGCCCGGAAGGTCTCGACCTTGTCACTGAGGCCGTACAGCGTGATGAGCCATTGCCCGATCGAATCGTAGAGCAGCGCGCCGATCGCGTATCCGAGCACGCCGCCGGCGACGGAAGCGATCGTGCACACGGTCGCGAACCACCATGCCTTCTTCGGCCGCGCCAGCGACATCGGCAGCAGCATGATATCGGGGGGAATCGGGAAGAACGAACTTTCCGCGAAGGCGACCGCCGCCAGAATCCAGAGCGCGTAGGGCTTGTCGGCGGCGTCGATGCACCAATCGTAGGTCCGTTTCAGCATGGCCGCATGAACCATCATGCGGCGGATTTGTCCATGCCGGAAAAGGACGGAATTCGGGAGGAATTAGTGCCGTTTGCGCAACGAGCGGCCTTCCAGCGCGACAATTCGCCGCCGGCCCACAGGGGCCGTCGCCTCAGGTAGCGCCTTGGGCAAAGCCTTGCCAGCCACCGCCTTACCGGCAAGGGCAAACGCCTTGGGCATCTTGAGCGCCGACTTTGGCAGCTTCTCGGCGATGCCGAGCATATCCTCGCGCCGCTCCATTTCGCGCCAGACGTCCTCCGGCTTCACGCCGGCCGAAGCCCACAGGACGGTCAGGTTGTAGAGCAGATCGGCGCTCTCGCGGACCACCGCGTCGGTCTTGCCGTTGACGGCATCGATGACGACTTCGATGGCTTCCTCGGCGAGCTTCTTGGCCATCTTGGAGGGACCGCGCTGAAACAGGCGGGCCGTTCGCGACGTGGCCGGATCGAGATCCCTGGCCGCGATGACAGCCTGATAAAGCCGTTCGAGCGAATCACTCATCCTGCAAGCCTAATGCAAAGCCGTGGTAGGCGTGTTAACGGCCGACCCTGCAACCATAAAAAATCCACCGGCCGGGGCGGCCGGTGGATTCATCTTTAACGGTTGCGATTTTAACGATCGGGTTTACCAGCCGCCATAGTAGTGGCTGCGGCCGTAGTAAGGGCCAGGTGAGTAATAGCCCGGGCTGCCGTAATAGGCCGGGCCGCCGCCGTAGTAGCCGTAGCCATTGTCATAGTAATAGTCCCGGCGGTTCTGAGTGGCCGCAATCGCAATCCCCGTGCCGACGATGCCAGCAAAGGCCGCCGCTGCCGCGGCACCACCGCCACCGCGATAGTACCTGCGGCGCGCGCTGATATCGGTCGCGTCGCTGGTCCCGGTCGACGCCGTGACGCCCTTACCCGACGTCGCGGAGCCGGCGAAGGCCATCGACGGCTGGACCGCCGTCAGCGCCACTGCCACGACCGTGGCCACCGCGCCGGCGCGGCCGATCGATGAAAACACACCTTTTCGCGCAAACATCTCGACATCCTCCGTGGGAGCTGGCCTGACGACAGGCCTCAGATAGCTAACCACTGAGCGGATACTAGGTTCCCCAATCCGAACGGCAGCTGAACGATCCCTGGCAAAATCGTGGCAGTCATCGACCGTTCAGGTTAGATGCTGCAGAATGGTTCGCCCAAGGGGCTTCCGAAGGGCGATCCATGCCGTTGGCGACGTCACGAAACAGTCATCGCCGGCGCGGCAACTTGTCCCACCTCGTGCTGATGTAACCTCGATGCGTGCTATCAGGACCAACGCCATCCGCTCCCGCCTGAGCGCTCTCCCGAGTGTTCTCTTGGCTTCCCTTGCCGGGCTGTGCGCAATTGCGGGCTTGATGGCGAGCAATGTCCTGGCCGCGGATGACCCCCGGCCCCCGCTCCAGATCCAGTTTTCGCTCGACCGTCCGATCGATGCCGCAGCGGCGCCGTTCGTGATGGCGACCGCCGGCGGGCTGTTCGGCCCGGAAGCGCTGGCGGTCACGACCAACATCGCCAGCGGATCGTCGGATGCGATTGCGCGCGTCGCGGCAGGCACCAGCGATTTCGCGCTGGTCGACATCAACGCGTTGATGCGGTTTCGCGACAAGGACAAGCAGGGCGGCCCCAGGATCAAGGCGGTGTTCGTGCTGTTCAACAAGGCGCCCTATTCCATCATCGCCCGCAAGAGCCGCGGCGTCCGCACGCTGACCGACATCGAAGGCAAGAATCTCGGCGTCGCCGAAGGCGACCTGTCGATCCGGCTGTGGCCGGCGGTGGCCAAACAGAACGGCATCAACATCAAGAGCGTGAAGCAGAGCAGCATCAGCGCCGCGGTGCGCGAGCCGATGCTGTCGGCAGGCCAGATCGATGCCGTGACCGGATTTTCCTATCTGTCGGCGATCAGTTTGAAGGACCGCGGCGTGCCGGCCGACGATCTGGCGGTGCTGAAATTCGCCGACTATGGCTGCGAGGCCTATGGCTTCGCTGTTATCGTCAATCCGCAGCTTTCGGCCGCCAGGCCCGACGCGGTGAAGGGATTCGTGCGGGCCGTAATCGGCGGCCTGCATCTGACGATCAAGAACCCTGCAGGTGCCGCGGCGGAAGTCGCCAATCGCATGGACGGCGGCTCAAAGGATCTCGAACTCGAACGCCTGCAAGCCATCCTGCGCGACAACCTCCTGACCAGCGAAGTGAAACGCAACGGTATCGGCGCGATCGATCCGGCGCGCTTCGAACGCTCGATCGACCAGGTCGGGGAAGATTTCAAGTTTCAGAAGCGGCCGCAGGCGTCCGACATCTTCGACGACCAGTTCCTGCCGCCGCTCAACGGCCGTTTGATCAACTAGGGAAGATGTAAATCCTCATGGTGAGGAGGCGCGTAGCGCCGTCCGGACGATGCTTCGCATCGCCGGGAGAACCATGAAGCCCGTGGCCCGTCCTTCGAGACGGCGCTTCGCGCCTCCTCAGGACGAGGTCGGTGGGTGTGTCTGCCATCGGAACAAAATTCATCCCGCTCTGGTTCTCCGCCGCGATCCCTGATTAGTATAGTAGCCGCTGATCGCTTCCTTTTGAGTCCTTACCCGAATGTCCATGCTGCGCCTTTACATCCGCGTCCTCGAGCTGCTCGGCAAGGAGGCGCGGCTGGGCTGGATTCTCGCCTTTGCCAACCTGCTGCTGGCCGGTGCGCAATTCGCCGAGCCGGTGCTGTTCGGCAAGATCGTCGACGTGCTCTCCGGCAAGCCGCAGACCGGGCCGCTGGCCTCGAACTCGGCCTGGCCGCTGCTGGCGGCCTGGGTGGCGTTCGGCCTGTTCACCATCGCGTGCAGCGCGCTGGTCGCGCTCCATGCCGACAAGCTGGCGCACCGGCAGCGCCAGGCGGTGCTGACCGATTATTTCGAGCACATCATGCAACTGCCGCTGACCTTCCACACCGGCACTCATTCGGGGCGGCTGATGAAGGTGATGCTGAACGGCACCGACTCGCTGTGGCGGCTCTGGCTCAGCTTCTTCCGCGAGCATTTTGCGGCGATCCTGTCACTGGTGGTGCTGCTGCCGCTGGCGTTCTACATCAACTGGCGGCTGGCGATCCTGCTGTTCGCGCTGTGCGTGATTTTTACGGTGCTGACCACGCTGGTGGTGCGCAAGACCTACGGCATGCAGAGCGAGGTCGAGGCGCATTACAGCGATCTCTCGGCGCGCGCCTCCGACGCGCTCGGCAACGTCGCGCTGGTGCAGAGTTTCGTGCGGATCGACGCCGAGGTTCAGGGCCTGCGCTTCGTCGCCGACAAGCTGCTCGCCGTCCAGATGCCGGTATTGGGCTGGTGGGCGCTGGTCACCGTCATCACCCGCGCCTCGACGACCATCACCGTGCTCGCGATCTTCTCCGCCGGCATCTACCTGCACGGCCGGGGAGAGACCACGGTCGGCGAGATCGTGATGTTCGTGAGTTTCGCGACCATGCTGATCCAGAAGCTCGAACAGGTGGTGAGCTTCATCAACAGCGTGTTCATGGAGGCGCCGCGCCTGCAGGAATTCTTCGACGTATTGGACGCGGTGCCCGCCGTGCGCGACCGGCCCAACGCCATGGACGCCGGACGGCTCTCCGGCCTTGTCGAATTCAACAACGTCTCGTTCTCCTATGACGGCAAGCGGCCTGCGGTCGAGGACGTCTCGTTTACCGCCCTGCCCGGCCAGACCATCGCCCTGGTCGGCCCGACCGGCGCCGGCAAATCCACTGCGATCGCGCTGCTGCACCGCGCCTTCGACCCGCAATCCGGCATCATCAAGATCGACGGCATGGATATCCGCGGCCTGAAGCTGACCGCGCTGCGGCGGAACATCGGCGTCGTGTTCCAGGAGGCGCTGTTGTTCAATCGCTCGCTCGCCGACAATCTGCGCGTCGGCAAGCCGGACGCGACGGAAGAGGAAATGCGCATCGCGGCAGGCCGCGCGCAGGCGCTGGAATTCATCGAACGCAGCGACAAGAAATTCGAGACCCATGCCGGCGAGCGCGGCCGCATGCTGTCCGGCGGCGAGCGGCAACGGCTGTCGATCGCCCGCGCGCTGTTGAAAGATCCGCCGATCCTGATCCTCGACGAGGCGACCAGCGCGCTCGACGCCGTCACCGAGGCCAAGGTCAATGCAGCCCTCGACGAGGTCATGAAGGGCCGCACCACTTTCGTGATCGCACACCGGCTTTCGACCATTCGCAACGCCACCCGCATTCTCGTGTTCGACAATGGACGGGTGATCGAAAGCGGAACTTTCGATGAACTGGTGGCCAAAGGCGGACGCTTTGCGGAACTCGCCAAGGCCCAGTTCATGGTGCAGGAGAGCGCGCGAGCTGGAATCGAAGGCAATTAGGCCCAGCGTGAGCGCGATCACGGTATGGACATGGCCGAATTTGCGATGATTTCATCCACGAATTAATCGCCCTGCCTCTGTTCTGGCCCGCCAAGCCGGTATAGGTTTGCGCCTTGCCGCAAAGCGACGGCGCCGGACACGCTTGAAACCCGATCGTTAGATCCCAAGGACCTCCTTTTCGAAGGCGGGTCTCAAAGAACCGGAACGCAAAAGTGCATTTTCATCGCCTGCTGCCTCGTCATTCGTCGTTGAACTGGATTTTCCTCGTGGCGGCGCTTGCCGTCGTGACGCCGCGCGCCGTGCACGCCGAGGCGCTTCTGGTCGTCGAAGCCGATACCGGCAAGGTCCTGCAGGCCGACAACGCCACCATGCCCTGGTACCCCGCCTCGGTGACCAAGATCATGACCGCCTACGTCACGCTGAAGGCGGTCAAGGAAGGGCGTCTGTCGCTCGATACGGTGCTGACGGTATCGCCGGTCGCGGCTTCGCAGTCGCCGTCCAAGATGGGTTTCCGTCCGGGCATTCAGGTCACCGTCGACAACGCGCTCAAGATGATGATGGTGAAGTCGGCCAACGACATGGCCGTGGTGCTCGCCGAAGGCGTCGGCGGATCGATCGACGGTTTCTCCGGCATGATGAACCAGACCGCGCAGAAGCTCGGCATGACGCAGACGAGCTACGTCAATCCGAACGGCCTGCCGGCGGACGGACAGATCACGTCGGCGCGCGATCTCGCGATCCTGGCGCGCGCGGTGATTCGCGACCTGCCGGAATACGAATACTTCATGCATATTCCCTCGATCCGCTACGGCCGCAGGGTGACGCAGAATTTCAACAAGCTGATCGGACGCTATCCGGGCGCCGACGGTTTCAAGACCGGCTTCATCTGCGCTTCCGGTTACAATCTGGTGGCCTCCGCGACGCGTAACGGCAAGCGGCTGATCGCCGTCGTGCTCGGCGCCTCCTCGGGACAGGCGCGCGCGGTTCGCGCGGCGCAATTGCTGGAGCGTGGCTTCGGCGGCAACGGGCTGGGCTGGCTGAAGCCCGCCCTCGGCACTGTCGACAATCTGGTTCCGATCGATGCGACGCCACCGAACCTGCGCGAGGAGATGTGCAGCGGCAAGCGCAAGCGACCGGCCACCGACGAGGACGCCGACGTCGTCGCCGCCAACGGTAGCGCGTCGACCGGCGAAGCCGCGGTCACGTTCTTCACCGCCGGGCTGCAGCCGCCGATGGTCAAGCCGTCGGAGATGATGGCTGCCGCGGCGGAGCCGTCCGAGCCCGTTCCGGTCTATACCGGCCCGACCAAGACCGGCCCTGCACTGATCGCGGCCGTTGCAGCTGATGTCGAGCAGCAGACGCCGGCCAAGCGCGGCAAGAAATCGAAGATTGCAGCAAAGAAGCCCGCCGCCGCGGCGCCCAAGGCTGAAGCCGGCGCGAAGCCAGGCAAGCCTGCGACAGTCAGGCATGCGAACGCCAGACCGGAGACTGCCGCCAAGCCGGCCGCTGCAGCCGAAAAGAAGCCAGGCGCCAAACCCGCCGCCGCCACAGACAAGCCCGCGCCGAAGCCGGCCAAGCCGAACGCTGCCGCTAAACCCAAGGGCGAAAACAAGCCGGCTGGTTAACGGGCCGCGAAGCCACGTAATTAGGCAGTTTTCCGGCCGTTTGGCCGAATTATTCCAGATCGCCGGAATGCGTCGATAGCGCGCAGCCGCTTGCCATCGGCGGCAGCATTCACAATACTGCCAAAAACAAGGCGTGCCCGGCCAGGAACGGGACCCGTAGCGTTGTCGCGCGAAGTGGGTACCGGTTCGCATAGCAATCAAGCTCGCGCGGATTGCGTAGATTTATCTGCGCAGAAAACGCGTCAGAAACAAAAATTAGAGCACGGATCTGATGCACATCGGATCCGGGCTCGGAACCAGAGGGGAAATACCATGGAGCGGATCTGGCTCAAGCAATATCCGGCCGGCGTGCCAGCCGATATCGACGTCACCCAGTACTCATCGCTGGTCGAGCTATTGGAAGAAAGCTTTGCGAAGTTCGCCGACCGCAAGGCGTTCATCTGCATGGACAAGTCGATCAGCTACCGCGACCTCGACGATATGTCGGCAGCACTCGGCGCCTATCTGCAGAGCAAGGGCCTGCAGAAGGGCGCGCGCGTCGCGCTGATGATGCCGAACGTGCTACAATACCCGATCTCGACCGCCGCCGTGCTGCGCGCCGGCTATGCGGTGGTGAACGTCAACCCGCTCTACACCCCGCGCGAACTCGAGCATCAGCTCAAGGATTCCGGCGCGGAAGCGATCGTCGTTCTGGAGAATTTCGCCACTACGGTGCAGCAGGTGATCGCGAGGACCGCGGTCAAGCATGTCATCGTCGGCAGCATGGGCGACCTGCTCGGCTTCAAGGGCGTGATCGTCAACCTTGTCATCCGCAAGGTGAAGAAAATGGTGCCGGCCTGGTCGATCCCGGGCGCGGTCTCGTTCAACGATGCGCTCGCCGCCGGCCGCAGCCTGAAGCTCAACAAGCCGAAGCTCACGCTCGATGACGTCGCCTTCCTGCAATACACCGGCGGCACCACCGGCGTCTCCAAGGGCGCGACGCTGCTGCACAAGAACATCCTGGCCAACGTGCTGCAGAACGACGCCTGGCTGCAGCCGGCGCTGAAGAAGCCGCCGCAAGTCGATCAGATCTTCATCGTCTGCGCCCTGCCGCTCTATCACATCTTCGCGCTGACGGCGTGCTTCCTGCTCGCGATGCGGGCCGGCGGCGTCAACCTGTTGATCCCGAACCCGCGCGACATGCCGGGCTTCATCAAGGAGCTGATGAAATATCAGGTCAACAGCTTCCCGGCGGTCAACACGCTCTACAACGGCCTGTTGAACTCGCCCGGTTTCGACAAGGTCGACTTCTCCAAGCTGAAGACCTCGTTCGGCGGCGGCATGGCGACGCAGAAGCCGGTCGCCGAGAAATGGCTGAAAGTCACCGGCTGCGCGCTGTCGGAAGGCTACGGCCTGTCCGAGACCTCGCCGACGCTGACCTGCAACCCCGCCGACACCGACCAGTTCTCCGGCTCGATCGGCATCCCGGTGCCGTCAACCTACCTCTCGATCCGCGACGACGACGGCAAGGAAGTGCCGCTCGGCCAAGCCGGCGAGATCTGCGCCAAGGGCCCGCAGGTGATGGCCGGCTACTGGAATCGGCCGGAAGAGACCGCCAACGTGATGACCCCGGACGGCTTCTTCCGCACCGGCGACATCGGCGTGATGGACGAACGGGGCTACACCAAGATCGTCGACCGCAAGAAGGACATGATCCTGGTCTCGGGCTTCAACGTCTATCCGAACGAGATCGAGGAAGTGATCGCGAGCCATGCCGGCGTGCTGGAATGCGCCGTCATCGGCGTGCAGGACTCCAAGTCCGGCGAGGCGGTGAAAGCCTTCATCGTCAAGAAGGACCCGAACCTCACCGCCGAGGAAGTCATCAAGTACTGCGGCACGCAGCTCACCGCCTACAAGGTCCCCAAGCAGATCGAGTTCAGGACCGACCTGCCCAAGACCAATGTCGGCAAGATCCTGCGCCGCGAACTGCGCGACGAGAAGAAGGCCGCGGCCTAAAGGCCACGCGGACAATCTGACGATGGGTGAACCTCACGTCGCGCCGGCCGATATCTTGGCTTTCTGGCGCGACGCCGGCCATGACCGCTGGTACATGCCCGACGACGCCTTCGACGCGGGGGTGCGCCAGCGCTTTCTCAGCCTGTGGCAGCGCGCAGCCGCCGGCGAACTATCCTCATGGGAAACGAGCGATGACGGCGCGCTAGCGCTCGTCATCGTGCTCGACCAGTTTCCCCGCAACATGTTCCGCGGCGATATCAGGACCTATGCCAGCGATGCCCAGGCACGCGAGGTGGCGCACCGCGCCATCGATCGCGGCGTCGACGCGCGGATCGATGGCGCTTTGCTTGAATTCCTGTATTTGCCCTTCATGCATTCGGAGCATCTCGCCGACCAGATGCGCTGCATTGAGCTGTCGCAAAAGGCCGGCCTTGCCGAAAGTGCGAAGTGGGCCGAGCACCACGCCGACATCATCCGGCGGTTCGGCCGCTTCCCCCATCGCAACCGCCTTTTGGGCCGTGCGACCACACCGGACGAGCAGGCCTTCCTGGACGAAGGGGGCTTTTCGCCCTGATGACGGAAGCGTGAACGGCCGCTATCGTTGCCGTTTCAACCCCCGCGAATATTGTGCCGATCACCCGCCCAGTCTAAGAAACTATCCGCTCATTGAGGGAGAATTGACGATGACGATCCAAGTTGGCGACAAGCTGCCGGAAGCCAAGTTTCGCGTGATGACGGCGGAAGGTCCGCAGGTCAAAACCACCGACGATATTTTCAAGGGCAAAAAGGTGGCGCTGTTCGCGGTGCCCGGCGCCTATACCGGCACCTGCCACAAGATGCATCTGCCGAGCATCTTCCTCAACGCCTATGCCATCAAGGACAAGGGCGTGAGCACCATCGCCATCGTCTCGGTCAACGACGCCTTCGTCATGAACGCCTGGAAGCGCGACACCGACCAGCGCGACGAAGCCGTGTTCCTCGCCGACGGCAATGCCGATTTCACCAAGGCGATCGGCATGGAGCTCGACGCCTCCGGCAACGGCCTCGGCATCCGCTCCAAGCGCTATTCGATGCTGGTCGACGACGGCGTCGTCAAGAAGCTCAACCTCGAGCCGGCACCCGGCAAGGTCGAGGTCTCCGGCGGCGATACGCTGCTGGGGCAGCTGTAAGCTGACATCGTCATTGCGAGCGCAGCGAAGCAATCCATCGCTCCGCACGCGCTGAAGCATGGATTGCTTCGTCGCTTCGCTCCTCGCAATGACGGTTGTTGGCGCTCGCGCCCAACAAAACTGTCGTCGCCCGGCCTTGTGCGCAATTGCGCACTGGGACCGGGCGATCCAGTACGCCGCGGCCTCTCGTTTCCATCGCTAATGTCTCTGGAATACTGGATCACCCGCCTTCGCGGGTGATGACGGCCGGGGTTACTTCAACCTCGCCATCGCTACACCCTCGCGAGCCAATTGATCGGCGCGTTCGTTTTCGGCGTGACCGGCGTGGCCCTTGATCCAGTGCCAGCTCACCTGATGCGGTTTCAGCGCGGCATCGAGCCGCTGCCATAGTTCGACGTTCTTGACCGGCTTCTTGTCTGCGGTGCGCCAGCCGTTTTTCTTCCAGCCGTGAATCCAGCCGGTGATGCCCTGGCGGACGTACTGGCTGTCGGTGGTGAGGTCGACCACGCACGGCTTCTTCAGCGCTTCCAGCGCCGAGATCGCCGCCATCAGCTCCATGCGGTTGTTGGTGGTGTGGGCCTCACCGCCCTTCAGTTCCTTCTCTTTGTCGCCGAATCTCAGGATGGCGCCCCAGCCGCCGGGGCCGGGATTGCCCGAGCAGGCGCCGTCGGTGAAGACCGTGACGTGAGGCAGTTCGCTCAAGCGACGCATCCCGGCTGGGTCAGGCCGTAATCGCGTACGCTCGCGACGTTCTGATGGAAGCGCAGCTTGCGGACATATTCGAGCGGGTCCTTTGGCTTCACCAGCGCGCCAGGCGGCACGTTGAGGAAATCGACCAGCCGCGTCAGCAGGAACCGCAGCGCCGCGCCGCGCGCCAAAAGCGGCAGCGCCTCCTGCTCGGCTTCCGACAATGGCCGCTCGCGGCCATAGGCGTTGAGCAGTGCGCGTGCCTTGGTGACGTTGAAGGAATGGTCCGGCTCGAAGCACCACGCGTTCAGGCAGATCGCGACGTCGTAGGCCAGCATGTCGTTGCAGGAAAACGGGAAGTCGATCAGGCCCGACAATCTATCGGCGAGGAAGAACACGTTGTCGGGAAACAGATCGGCATGGATGACGCCGGGCGGCAGATCTTTCGGCCAGCACGCTTCGAGGTGATCGAGTTCGCGCGCGATGAAATCCTGCAAGCCGGGCGCGACGCTGTCCGCACGCGGCGCGGCAAGATCGTACAACGGCCGCCAGCCCTCGACCGACAGCGGGTTCTTGCGGAACATCGGGAAGTCGCGGCCTGCCAGATGCATTTTGGCGAGCGCTTCGCCCACGCCAGAACAATGCGCGGCGTTGGGCCGCCGCGGCCACACGCCCTCGAGGAAGTTGATGATCGCCGCGGGACGCCCGGCCAGTTCGCTGTAGACCTCGCCCTTGCGATTCCTCGCCGGCTCCGGGCAACGCACGCCGCGCTCGGCCAGATGCGCCATCAGCGACAGGAAGTACGGCAAATCATCCACCGCCACGCGCTTTTCATAGAGCGTGAGGATGAACGCGCCCTTGCTGGTATGCAGCAGGAAGTTGGAATTCTCGACGCCCTCGGCGATGCCCTTGTAGGAGAGCAACTCGCCGATGTCGTAGCCTTTCATGAACTCCGCGAGGTCTTCGGCGGCGACGTCGGTGTAAACCGCCATGAAGAGCCTCAGGCGGCGTCGGGTCGCAGCGAACGCGGCAGCGGGAAGAACTCGTTCTCTTCCGCGGCCGAGACCGTCTCCACATGCAGCTCATAGCGCTCGGCGAAGGCGCCCATGATTTCCTCGACGATCACTTCCGGCGCGGAGGCGCCGGCCGTGATGCCGAGGCTCCTGATGCCCTCGAAGCGCGACCAGTCGAGATCGCTCGCGCGCTGCGCCAGGATCGCGACCTTGCAGCCCTCGCGCTCGGCGACTTCGCGCAGGCGCTGCGAGTTCGACGAGTTCGGCGCGCCGACGACGATCAAGGCATCGACCACCGGTGCCACCTTCTTGACCGCGAGCTGGCGGTTGGTGGTCGCGTAGCAGATGTCTTCCTTGTGCGGCCCGTTGATGTTCGGGAAACGCGCCTTGAGGAGGGCAACGATCTCGGCGGTGTCGTCGATCGACAGCGTCGTCTGGGTCACGAAAGCGAGGTTGTCCGGGTCCTTCGGACCGAACGTCTTGGCGTCTTCCGCGGTCTCGATCAGCGTCACCGCGCCGGCCGGCAATTGGCCGAGCGTGCCGACCACCTCGGGGTGGTGGGAATGCCCGATCAGGAGGATTTCGCGGCCGCGCTTGAAATGAATCGCGGCCTCGCGGTGCACTTTCGTGACCAGCGGGCAGGTCGCGTCCAGCGAGAAGAAATTGCGGGCGCGGGCGTCGGCCGGAACCGATTTGGGGACACCATGGGCCGAAAACACCACCGGGGCGTTGGTATTGTCGGGGATTTCGGCGAGTTCCTCGACGAAGATCGCGCCCTTGGTCTTCAGGCTGTCGACGACGTAGCGGTTATGCACGATCTCGTGACGGACATAGACCGGGGCGCCGTAGATGGCGAGCGCCCGCTCGACGGTATCGATGGCCCGCACCACCCCGGCGCAGAAGCCCCGGGGAGAACAAAGCACGATTCTGAGGTCTGGTTTAGCTGGCATGGGGCTATCTCGGGGACCGAATCACCCCTAGCCGGCGGGCTGGGAACGGCCAATTCGTATAAGGACTTGGGACTGCTTTCGGGCTCTGTCAAGGCACTTTAGCAGACCATTGCGCCAAAGGGGTTGGAAGGCGTATATAGCCCCCTAATTCCCGTCATCACCGATGACCATAGGCTTCGCCCTCCAAAAAGGGGTGGGCGAGGCACAAAGGAGATTTGCCATGAGCAATGCACCGCTGATGCCAAAAGCGACTGCCGTGTGGCTGGTTGACAATACCGCGCTGACCTTTGACCAGGTGGCCGATTTCACCAAAATGCACCCCCTTGAGGTCCGCGCCATCGCCGATGGCGACGCCGCCCAGGGCATCAAGGGCATGGACCCGATTTCGACCGGCCAATTGAGCCGCGACGAGATCGAAAAGGGCGAAAAAGACCCGAATTACCGCCTCAGGCTCGGCGAGAGCAAGGTTGTCCTGCCGCCGGCCGCCAAGAAGAAGGGCCCGCGCTATACCCCGGTGTCGCGCCGCCACGAGCGGCCGAGCGCGATCCTGTGGCTGGTCCGCAACCACCCCGAGCTGAAGGACGCGCAGATCATGCGCCTGGTCGGCACCACCAAGACGACCATCGCGAGCGTACGCGACCGCACCCATTGGAATGCCTCGACCCTGACCCCGATGGACCCGGTGACGCTCGGCCTGTGCTCGCAGATCGAGCTCGATTTCGAAGTGCAGCGCGCCGCCAAGGAAAAGCCGGTGCCCGCAGCCTACGGCGGCGCCACCCTGCTGCCGGCCTCCGAGACCACCAAGAAGGAGCCGGAATTCGAGCCGAGCGAGAAGACCGAAGACGACCTCAACGTCGACGCCGTGTTCGCCAAGCTGAAGACGATCGGCGGCAAGAAGCAGGACGACGAGGAGGAGTAAGGGGCTTCCCGATTCGGATTGATGAATTTCGAACGCGGCGGTTCATCCCGCCGCGTTTTTGTTTGCTGGCTTCGCTTCAACCGTACTTCAGCTTCATCCAGAGGATTCCGCCGGCCAGGACGATCGTAATCGCATTCGCGACGATCAGCGGCGCATCTCCGGAAAGCACGCCGTACAACAGCCAGAGCAGCAGGCCGAGGAGCATGACGAGGAACATTCCAAGCGAAATGTCTTCGGTGGAGCGGGTTCTCCAGACCTTCACGAACTGCGGTGCATAAGCGAGGGTCGTACACGCAGCGGCGGCAAACCCCAGCAGCTTGATTGCAAGTTGTTCCATGCCGCTCTTATAGCATCGATTCGAAGATGGATTTGAAGGACGACCGGGCGAGCCGATAAGAACCGCGAGTTTTGCGGAGACTGCGTCCCAATGCGTCCACAAGCGCTACCCGGGCAGGCTGGTTGAACTGCCGGAAATCGCTTCCTTGTGAAGCCGTGCAATGTGTTGCAGCAGGTCGTCTGCCACGAACGGCTTGATCAGGACGGCAACGCCGTGCGCAGCAATTGAGTTCACCGTTTCCGATCGGATATCACCGGTCATAACAATGGCCGGGATGTTCCAGGCAAGTTCCGCGCGCAGAGCTTTCACAGTGTCAAGGCCGTTTGGCGATCCGCGAAGATTGTAGTCACATATCAGCAAGTCGGGACGGACTTCTTGTCGGCTGATCCGAGCGAGCGCGTCATTCGCCGTTGCAACCGCGATCGCCTCCACACCTCTCGCTTTCAGCAGCCGACTGAGTGAGGACCGGACGCTCGTCTCGTCTTCAACAACAAGAATGATATTGGGAAGGTCGCTCTCATATCTCGGCCTTTGCGTCCTTTTAGTAGTGTCACGGCTTGAGTCTCCCCGCGGGACCTCAATCAAGAACACGGTGCCTTTGCCGGGTGTGGATCGTACATCGATCCTGTGGCCGAGCATCTCCCCTAGGCGCCTGACGATCGCCAGACCTAATCCGAAGCCACCGCGCTCCGCGCCATGAGCGCCCTGGTAGTACTCCTGAAATACATGAGGCAGCTGATCCCGTGCGATACCGATTCCGCTATCCCAGACTTCAATCCGAATCTTGTCACCCGCACGGCGGCAGCCGAGCAGAACCTTTCCCCGATCCGTATATCGTACTGCGTTCGACAGCAGATTGCGCAACATTGCTTCGAGCATTCCCTTGTCGCTACGAACCAGCAACCTCGATCCGACCATGCGCCACCGCAATCCTTTGTCAGCAACGGAATCGGCGAAGTCGGCTGTCAGGGAATCAAATACTTCATTGATCGCGAAGTCGCTCTTCGACGGATGGAGATTCCCGGCCTCCAGGCGATTGACGTCGAGCAGGCTCGACAGAATGCTGGACATCGTGTCGAGAGATCTCGCTATTCCGTCGACCAGGCGGCGTCCCTCACCATCCGGGAGGTGTGGCTCAAGGGACGCCTGCAGGAACCTGAGGGTTTGCATTGGCTGTCTCAGGTCATGACTGGCGGCTGAAAGGAAGCTGGATTTTGCCCGATCAGCCAATTCCGCCGACCTCCAGGCGCGGGAAATCTCTTCTTCAAATCGCTTCCGCTCCGTGACGTCGGTCGTCAGCCCATTGATGCGCGTGGGCTTTCCCTTTGAGCCAAAGTGCGCAACTGCAACCTGCTCCAGCCACACTTCGCCGCGGCCATCCGGCCGCGAAAATCGGAATGTCATCGAGTGCGGGTGCTGGTCCGGACCGGCAGTGCTCAAGCGGGCTGTGATCGACGCGCGATCGTCAGGGTGGATTTGTCTTATCCATTCCTCGCTGCTTAGCGATTCTCTCGGCCCAAGGCCCAGGATTTCCGCCGCATTCTGGCTCAGCCGTACCAGCCCGGCGCGAAGGTCCCAATCAAAGGTTATCACGTCGCCGGCCCGGAGCGCTTCTTCCAGCCGCTGCTCTCTTTCGAGTATCGCGAGTTCGTGTGTCCGCCGCTCGCTGAACAGGGCCGCCAAAACGAGCGCACCGAACGACGTGGCCAGAATGGTCGCCTGAGCAGAAAGCACACGCTCTTCGAGAGGCAAACGCGCATCGCCGAAAAGGCCAACGCCAAATATCGTTGTCCACACAATCGTGATCGCGCACATGAACGTTGCGACAGCCGTAAAGGCAGGGCGAACACGGGCAGCGATCCACACGAACAGCGGACAGAACGAGGCAATCGCCAGTTCGAGTATCCACGGCTCATTCGGCAGAAAGACCAGGAGCAAGCACAATGTACCCGCGAGCGCGAGCGCAAAGATCCCCTCCGCAACTTCGCGCCGGGGCGGAGCATTGCGCAAGAATGAAGCAAGCCCGATTACAAGCGGCGCGACTGTAATGGTACCCAGCGCCTCCGAAACGAACCAGTGACGCCATATCGTCGTGGCCGGTGCGACCGAGGGATGAAAGAGCGCAAATCCAAGCGTGCCCACGATACCGCTGAAAATAGCGGTAATGATCGTGGCGCCGAACAATCCAAAGACACGACGTAGCTCATTCAGCTCAAATGGGGCGCCAAAAAATCGCTGGATGAGCGCTGCGACAATGAGGGGACCACCGGCATTGGCCACGGCAAAAAAAGTCGTGCTGACAAGATTGCGATCGCTAAGCAGATTGGCTGCAAAAGTGGCGGCGACTACGCCGATTACGACCGGCCACCGAACGCTCGACCCGAACGCCACCAGGATGCCGGAGGCTACGCCCGCCGCCGGCCAGAACACCGCGACGCCGTCTGCCTTGTCGAGCAGAGCAAGGCTAAGGCGCGCTGCGAGAAAAAAGACGATTCCGACTGCGATCGTGGCGGCCCACGGCGGCCATCCAATAGAGGAGCGGGCCGGGGGGGCATCAGCTCTGGCCAACTCCAAACTCATTATGCACACTCACTGAGCGTACGCGATTATGGTGAACTGCCGGAACTTCGCTTCTTCGTCGGCCCGTTTTTGGAATGAGATCACTTGCCCACTCAGTATTTAGTGTCTGAGATGGCCTGACAAGTAGAAACCGGCTCTCTTGTGCAGTGCATGCGCGCCACAGCGCGTCCGGGAGCTTGTAAGCCGGTGGCTAGGTCAAGCCCGACCATAATGCTCACGTTCACGCCTTCCTCAAAAACTCCGTGCGGGTTCTCTCCGCGGAGACAGACCCCTCACCGTCTCGAACGACCTTACGCTCCTTCGATCCCCCCTCTCCCACAAGGGGAGAAGGGAAGAGATCGCGCCTAACCCAGCTCGATCTCGTCGGTGATCTCGTGCGAGAGGCTGACACCGCCGATGATCAGCACCATCTTCGCTGGCAGCTTTTCATTGCCCTTGAGCTTTCCGGCCTCAATCGCGTCGCGCACGGCCTTTTCGATTTCGCGCTGCGAGGTGATGCCGACTTTCTTCAGGAACTTGCGCAGGCTGGCGTTGAAAACGTCTTCGTTCATGAGGGCCTCCTGGTTAGGGCCTGACCGGATTGTTCAGCATCTGCTCGGCCATATTGCGTTGGGAACGGTCGGCGCGGGCATTGGCATTGCCGCGCTGCACGTCGCGGTTCTTGCGGCAGTTGACATAGTCGTTCGAGCCCACGGCGACATTGTTGGCGCGGCAGAATGCGTCGTCGTCGGCGCTGCTGTCGACCATGGTCGGCTGACCGCGTTCGAGGCAGCCGGTGAGCAAAGGGGCTGCCAGCAGGAGCGCGATGAAGTGCTTTGCGGGTCCAAATTTCATTGGATGCCTTTCGTTTTTCCATCTCGTCATTGCCGGGCGCCGGTCCCCGACCTGATCGGGGATGATCCTGCAATCCATCGAAAAGATGGCAGCCTGCTTTGAAGCCGATGGATGCCCGGGTCAAGCCCGCGGATGTCCGGACATGCTGCATCAGAACACGTATTCCACGGACTTCCGAAGCACGTTCCGCTGCAGATGAGCCTCCGTCTGTGCTAAACCTGAACGGGATAGCCGCCGGACGGCCCGCTGAACTGAAGCCGTTCCGTCGCAAACTTTTTTCAAGCGCTCCAGCATGTGGAGCGTTTTTTGTTTCCGGCCCTAGTCGACGAACGTAACGGTATCGGCAACGCTCGCCCGCGAGGTGCGGTAGCTGTTGACCTTGTGGGTGTGGTCGGCGAAGCCAAAGGAAATGCCGCAAACCACACGGCGATCGTCGGCCAGCCTGAAGTGCCGGCGGATCAGCCCGGAATGCCGCGCCAGCGCGGCCTGCGGAATGGTGCCGAGACCGAGCGCCTGCGCCGCGAGCATGAAGTTGGAGACATAGGCGCCGCAATCGACCGCGCCGTAGATGCCGAGCGGCTCGTCGGTGTGAATGATCGCGACATGCGGCGCGCCGAAGAAGTTGTAGTTCTCCAGCGCCTGCTTCGCATACGCCGTCTTGTCGCCTCGGACGATACCGAGCGTGTTGTAGAGCTGAAAACCGCTCTCGCGGCGGCGTTCGAGATAGACGCCGAGATATTCGCGCGGCGGCGTGAAGTCGTGATCGTCCTTGGCGCCGGACGCGGCCTCGGCATAGATCGCCTTGCGAAATTTCTCCTTGGCCTCGCCGCTCGCGATCAGCACCTGCCATGGCTGGCTGTTGCACCATGACGCGGTGCGCTGCGACACGCTCAGAACGTGCTCGATGGTCTCGCGTGGCACCTCCTGCGGCAGGAACGCGCGAACGGAATAGCGCTCGTTCAGGAGCTCCTCGAACACGCCAATACGATCTTCCGTCGCGTAACGCGCCTTTGCCGCAACATCCATGGTCAACGCCCCTTGGTCGGGATCTTGTTGAATGGCACGTCCTTGTCGACGCGGATGTCGCCGGGCAGGCCGAGGACGCGCTCGGCGATGATATTGCGCAGGATTTCGTCGGTACCGCCGGCGATGCGCATCGAGGGTGACGAGAGCAGCATCTGCTGGAACTGGCCGCTCGCCACTTGCTCATCCGCGCCCGTGAGTGCGCCCGCCGCGCCCTCCAGATCCATCGCATAGGTCGCGATATCCTGCAGCATCGTGCCGGACACCAGCTTGCCGATGGAATTCTCCGGGCCCGGCCGCTCGCCCTTGGAGAGCGACGAAATCGCGCGGTAGCTGGTGTATTTCAGGCCGCTCGCCTTCACCGCCCAGCTCGCAAGTTTTGAGCGCGTGGCGGGATCGTCGATTGCGAGCCCATCGTCGGTCATCAGGTTCGCGCAGAACTCGAACATTTCCGGGAAACCGGTGGCGAGCCGCGAACCGATCGACATGCGCTCATTCATCAGCGTGGTCAGCGACACGTTCCAGCCGTCGCCGACAGCGCCGAGGCGTTGATGATCGGGAATCACGACGTCGGTGAAATAGACCTCGTTGAACTCCTGCATGCCGTTGGCCTGCTTGATCGGTCGCACCTCGACGCCCTTGCTCTTCATGTCGAGGAAGAACATCGTCAGGCCCTTGTGCTTGGGCACATTGGGATCGGTGCGCGTGATCAGAAGGCCGTAATCGGAGTAGTGCGCGCCCGAGGTCCAGATCTTCTGGCCGTTGACGATCCAGTTGTCGCCCTTCTTTTCCGCGCGGGTGCGCAGGCCCGCAACGTCGGAGCCGCCGGCCGGCTCGGAGAAGAGCTGGCACCAGATATGTTCGCCGGAGGCGAGTTTTGGCAGATAGTGGCGCTTGTGCTCCTCGCTGCCGAACGCCATCACGGTCGGGCCGCACATGCCTTCGCCGATCTGGAACGGCTGCGTCAGCTTGCCATAGACGCCCTCTTCCTGCTGCCAGATCACCTTCTCGATCGGCGTGGCGCCGCGGCCGCCATATTCCTTCGGCCAGTGCAGGCAGGCCCAGCCGCCCTCGGCCTTCTTCTTCTGCCAGGCCTTGCCGACATCGACGATCTCTTCCTTCTCCAGCCGGATGCGGCCGAGCGAGGATTTTGACAGCTCCGCCTCATATTTCTTCGGCGCGTTGGCCTCGATCCATTTGCGGGCGGTAGCGCGGAATTCGGCTTCCTGCGGGGTGTCGTCGAAGTTCATGGCGGCTTCCTTTTTTTCTGCGTAGGGTGGGCTAAGCGAAGCGAGCCCACCATTTGAGTTTGACGCGGTGGGCAACGCTTGCGCGTTGCCCATCCTACGAATCTGTTACGCCCTTCCCTTGGTCGGGATCTTGTTGAACGGCACGTCCTTGTCGACACGGATATCGCCGGGCAGACCGAGCACGCGCTCGGCGATGATGTTGCGCATGATCTCGTCGGTGCCGCCCTCGACGCGGGTGCCCGGCGCACGCAAAAGCATCGCCTGGAATTTGCCGGCGACTTCGGCGTCCTCCGGCCCGCTCAGCACGCCGGCGGCGCCCTGCAGGTCGAGCGCGTACATCGCGACTTCCTGGACCATCGATCCCGCGACCAGTTTGCCGATCGAATTTTCCGGCCCCGGCCGCTCGCCTTTCGACAGCGCCGAGATCGCGCGCATGCTGGTGTATCGCAGGCCGCTCGCCTTCACTGCATAGTTCGCAAGCTTTGAGCGAACGCTGCGGTCCTCGATCGCGGGACCATCTTCCAGCATCAGGCTGTTGCAGAAGTCGAACAGTTCGGGGAAACCGGTCGAAACACCTGCGCCGATCGACATGCGCTCGTTCATCAGCGTGGTCAGCGACACGTTCCAGCCGTCGTTGACGGCGCCCAGCCGCTGCGAATCCGGAATCTTCACATCGGTAAAGTAGACCTCGTTGAAATCAGACTGGCCGCTGGCCTGCTTGATCGGCCGCACCTCGACGCCCGGGCTCTTCATGTCCAGGAAGAACATGGTGAGGCCCTTGTGCTTGGCGACATTAGGATCGGTTCGCGTCAGCAGAATGCCGTAATCAGAGTAGTGCGCACCCGAGGTCCAGATTTTCTGACCGTTGATGATCCAGTCGTCACCCTTCTTCTCGGCGCGGGTGCGCAAGCCCGCGACGTCGGAGCCGCCCGCGGGTTCGGAGAATAATTGACACCAGACCTTCTCGCCCGAGGCCAGCGGCGGCAGGTATTTGCGCTTCTGCTCCTCACCGGCGAACGCCATCATGGTCGGCCCGCACATGCCGTGGCCGATGATGAACATGCCGCTAAGCTTGCCGAACGGGCCCTCTTCCTGCTGCCAGATCACGCGCTCGATCGGCGACGATCCGCGGCCGCCATACTCCTTCGGCCAGTGCAGGCAGGCCCAGCCGGCATCCGCCTTCTTCTTCTGCCAGGCCTTTGCGACCTCCAGAATGTTGGCGCCCTTGAGCACGGTGCGGCCGAGCGAGGACTTTCGAAGTTCCTCCTCATATTGCTTCGGCGCGTTGGCGGAGATCCACGCCTTGGCCTCAGCGCGGAACGCGGCTTCCTGCGGGGTGTCGTCGAAGTTCATAAGCGTGGTCCTTCAAATTCAACCGGTCGTCCCTGCCTAGTGCGCACAATTTCTTAAGCCGCGTTCTTCTTGCGCATGCGGTCGATCAACTGGTCTTCCCAATACGACAGGCTGCCGAGCGTCAGCGCGGTGGTGTTGGCGCGGCGGTAGTACATGTGGCAGTCGAACTCCCACGTAAAACCCATGCCGCCGTGAACCTGGATGTTGTTCTTGGAACAGTGCTGGAATGCCTGCGTCGCGCTGATGCGCGCAGCCGCTGCCGCTTCCGGCAATTCCGACGCGTTGGTGGAGAGCGCCCAGGCGCCGTAGTAGCAATTCGAGCGCGCCAGCGTTGCCGAGACATACATGTCGGCGAGGATATGCTTCACCGCCTGGAACGAGCCGATCGGACGGCCAAAGGCAATTCGATCCAGCGCATAGTCGCGGCCCATTTCGAGCGCGCGGTCGGAGCCGCCGACCTGTTCGAACGCGAGCAGCACGGCCGCGCGGTCGAGCACCTGGGTCAAAATGCTCCAGCCGTCGCCTGCAGCGCCGAGCGGCTCGGCCTTGGCGTTCTTGAAGGTGAGTTCGGCTTGCCCCCGGGTCGGATCGAGATTGGTCAGCGACTTGACTTCGACGCCGCCGGCCTTGAGGTCGACCAGGAACAGCGAGATATCGGAATCGCGCCCCGTGGAGCCGGTGCGTGCGGCGACCACCGCGAAATCGGCGATCGCGCCATCCAACACCGGCGTCTTCACGCCATTGAGCGCGCCGCCGGAGGCCTGCAGCTTGATCGCCTTCGGCGACGGATTGCCCTTGCCTTCGAACAGCGCCAGCGTGCCGATCGCCTCGCCGCTTGCGATCTTCGGCAGCCATTTTTGCTTCTGCGCGTCGGAGCCTGCCAGCAGCAGCGCTTCGGCGGCGAGGTAGACGGTGGAGGAAAACGGCACCGGCGCATTCGCACGGCCCATCTCTTCCGCGATTACGCAGAGTTCAAGATGGCCCGCACCGGCGCCGCCGAATTCTTCCGGGATCGCGACGCCGAGAAAGCCCATCTCGGCAAGGCCCTGCCACAGCGCCTTGTCATACGGCGCCTTGCCGTCGAGTACCTCGCGCACGGCCTTCGGCGGGCATTTTTCGGCGAGAAACTTCCTCGCTTCGTCGCGCATTTGTTTTTGTTCGTCGGAAAAATCGAAGTTCATGGCGGTTACTCGCGTTGGTGCTTGCGTTTTCAGTTCAGGATGATGACGTCTTCGCCGGGTTTGTCGGCGTATAGCTTCTCCACCAGTGCCGCGCGGCGCTCCAGGCCGGCGCGCTGGTTGATGTAGCCCTTGTCGGTCAATTCGTTGCCGTCGATCGAGGGCGGCTCGGCCATCAGCATGGCGCGCGCAATCCGCATGCTGCTGCCGGTGGCGGAGGCGTTATGCGCTTCCAGCCCGCGCTTGAGGCAGGCGATCACCTCGGGATGCCTGACGACATCTTCGAACGTCGCATCGGGATTGCCGACCATCTGCCGGCAGGCGTGCAGATTGGGCCAGGCCAACAGCCCGATGAATTCCCGGTCCTGCCCGGCTACCAGCGCATCGTGCACAACAGGCGTCGCGGCCGCGATCGCGTCGGTGCGCAGCGAGCCGACATGAACGAAGGTGCCGGTCGTGAGTTTAAAATCCTCGACCACGCGGCCGGCGAAAATGATGCCCTGCAGCGGATCGTTGTCATCGACGAACACGCCGGCATCGCCGATGCAGTAGAAACCCTCCTCGTCGAACATCTTCTTCGTGAGATCAGGCTGGCCGAAATAGCCCGGGGTGACGTTGACGCCGCGCAGGCGCAGCTCGTATTTCGAGCCGCACGGCACCAGCTTCAGTTCGACGCCGGGGAACGGCAGGCCGATCAGGCCGACGCGCTCGGTATCCCAATAGGTGCCGGTGGATGTCGGCGCGGTCTCCGTCGAGCCCCAGCCGGTGTAAAAGACGATGCGCTCGCCGGTGGTCTTCACCGCCAGCGCCTGCATGCGGTCGTAGAGATCGTCAGGCAGCCGCGCCCCGCCATAGGCCATGATGCCAAGGTTTTTGAAGAAGCTGCGGCACAGCGCGTCGTCCTTCTCCATGGCGGCCGCGAGCGCCGCGTAACCCGCGGGCACGTTGGCATAATAGGTCGGCGACACCTCGCGCAGATTACGGATGGTCTCTTCGAGCTGGCCGGGCATCGGCCGGCCGTCGTCGATATACAGCGTGCCGCCATCGACCAGGATCGGATGGAACGCGGCATTGCCACCCATGGTGTGGTTCCACGGCATCCAGTCCAGCACGGTCGCAATCGGCCCGTTCGGATCGCGCGGCCGCACCTGCATCATCATCGCCGCATTGGCGCACATCATCTCCTGCGTATTGATGACGGCCTTCGGCATCCCGGTCGAGCCCGAGGTGAACAGCAGCTTGCCGACGGTATCGGGCGTGATCTTCGCAATCGAGTCCTCGACCGCTTTCGTCACCGGCGTCGCGGCGAGATCGGCAAAGGACACGCTCTTGATGCCTTCGCAGGGCCGCAAGACGTGAACGACGGTGACGCCGGTCAGATCGAGAGCCTTCAACGCCTTCTCGAATGTCGGCCCATCCTGCACCATCACGACGGCAGGCTTGATCAGGTCAAAGAGATATTTGAGCTTGAGATGATCCTGGCTCATCAGCGAATAGGCCGGCGACACCGGTGCGGCCGGCAAGCGCGCCTGCATCGCTGCCTGCGTCATCAGTGCGTGCTCGATCGAATTGCCAGAGAGGATCGCAACGGGACGGCCTTCCCCGAGGCCGAGATTGAGCAGGCCCTGTGTCAGCCCGTCGACGATGCGCTTGGCTTCGCCGTAAGAGACTTTGCGCCATTGCCGATCTGCGCCGCCACGTTGCGCCAGCCAGATGCGTTCAGGCGCCTGCTTCGCCCATTTCGCAAGCGACGCCGGAATATGCTTTTCGTAAGGCTGCAGCGGAATGCGCGACTTCAGGATGATGACGCCATCCGGACGACGCTCGACCGCGATGTCGCGCGCCAGCCATTCGATCTTGCGAAAGGCCGGCTTGGTCAGCACTGCGGCTGCACTCCCACTCATATTGCGTCTCCCGGAATTCAGTCCTTTGCGGATCTTGTCGTCATCGCTTGATATAGACAGGCTTTCGCTTTTCGAGAAAGGCCCTGATGCCTTCGTTGAATTCTTCCGAACGGCTGCACAACACCTGATTACGGTCTTCCATCGCGATCACGGCTTCGATCGAGCCGGCATCGACGCTCATGTTGAGGCATTCCTTCGACAGCCTTAAGCCCACCGGGGAAGCCGTCATCATCGCATCGACGTAAGGCTCCGCTGCCGCGTCGAGCCCGCCTTCCTCGACGACTTCGGAGACGAGACCGACCGCAAGCGCACGTTCTGCGCCGATGAAGCGACCGGTGAGGATCAGTTCGGATGCCACCGACACGCCGACCAGCCGCGGAAGAAAATAGGATGTGCCGATGTCGCAGCCGCCGAGGCCGAGCTTGATGAAGGCGCAGTTCATCCGTGCGGATTTGGTGGCGATGCGGATGTCGGCGGCGAGCGCCAGCGCAAATCCGCCGCCGGCCGCAGCACCCTGAACCAGCGCAATGATCGGCTGCGGGCAGCGCCGCATCAGCATTACGATGTCGGCAATGCGGCGCTGCGAATCCAGCGACTCGGTCACCCCTGGTGGCTCCTGCTGGCCTGCGCGGCGCTTCATTGCCTGTTTGAGATCGAGGCCGGCGCAGAACGAGGCGCCCGCGCCCTTCAATACCACCACGCGGGTCGAGCGATTGCGCTGCAGCCCCTCGAAATAGGCGTTGAGTGCGTCGATCAGTGAAGGATCGAGCGCGTTGAGGGCGTCCGGGCGATTGAGCGTGACCCGGTCGACGCCGTCATTGTGTTCGATCAGCAGCGGTTGAGTCACGTCGAACTCCTACATCCGCGAACGCGGTGCCAGTTGCTGCGCCCTCTCCCCTTGTGGGAGAGGGCATCACCGCCGTCGGCCGCATGCTCAGTACGGTGAGGGGTTGCCAGACGGATAGAACCCCTCATCCGTCGCGGACTGCGTCCGCGCCACCTTCTCCCACAAGGGGAGAAGGAAGAGCAGTACAGCCTACCGCGGCGCCATGCGGATGGCGCCGTCGAGGCGGATGGTCTCGCCGTTGAGCATCGGGTTCTCGACGATGTGGACCGCGAGGTTGCCGTACTCCGAGGCATCGCCGAGGCGGGCCGGATGCGGCACCTGGGCGCCGAGGCTCTTACGGGCTTCTTCGTTCAGGCCCATCAAGAGCGGCGTCAGGAACAGGCCGGGCGCAATGGTGTTGACGCGGATCTTGAGGCTGGCGAGGTCGCGTGCGGCCGGCAGCGTCATGCCGACGATCCCGCCCTTCGACGCCGAATAGGCGATCTGGCCGATCTGGCCTTCATAGGCAGCGACGCTCGCCGTATTGATCGCTACGCCGCGCTCTTCGCCGATCGGGGCTTCGGTCGCCAGCCGTTCGGCAAACAGCCGCAGCACGTTGAAGCTGCCGATCAAATTGACATTGATGATGCGGACGAACTTTGCCAGCGGATAGACGCCGTCCTTGCCGACGGTGCGCTGCGATCCGCCGATGCCGGCGCAGTTCATCAGCACGCGCGCGATGCCGTGCGCGGCTTCGGCCTTTGCGATCGCCGCCTTGATCGCCTCTTCGTCGGTGACGTCGGCGTGGAGGGCAACGCCCTTCACTTCGGCGGCGACCTTCTCGGCGTTTTCCTTGTTCTGGTCGATCACACCGATTTTCGCGCCCTTGGCGGCCATGGCGCGGGCGGTCGCGGCGCCGAGGCCGGAGCCACCGCCGGTGATGAGAACGGCTACGTCTTGCAACTGCATGGTAACAACCTTTCCTTGGGAGTTTCTTCTCTGGGTTGGTAGACTACTGAGTGTCCGCGATCGTTATTCGGCGGCGGCACCTTTCCCGCTCAACATGCCGCCGCAGATCAGCGCTTCCATATGCTTGATATATTCGCGGCAGACTTCATCGGTGACCGGGCCGACGCCGGTCGCCCGCGACATCGCGTGGCGGCCGAAGAACAGGTGATCGCAGGCGCCGACCAGGCTGGTGTAGAACATCACAGGGTCGATGTTGCGGAACTCGCCGGCCTTGATGCCCTCCGCAAGCAGCCGCCGCTGAAATTCCAGGAGCGGCGCCACGAAAAACTTCGACACCTCGTCGGCCGCCTCCGTGCTGCTTTCATGCAGCAGGTAGTGGATCAGCCGGTTCATATACGGGAACTGATAATAGGCGCGGATGATGCCGCCGATATGCAGTTTGAGTTTTGCAGTCGGCGAGATCGGCTGGCTGATGAGATATTCGAGCTGCGACATCTCGGTCGCGGCGTCGCGCGCCAGAAGCGCCAGCAACAGCCCGTCCTTGTTGCCGAAATGGTATTTCACCAAGGCTGCGTTGACACCCGACTTCTGCGCGATGTCGGACAGCGACACCTCGATCGAGGCGCGCTCGATCATCAGCTCGCTCGCCGCGACAAGCAGCTTCTCGGCGGTGCCGTTCTTACCGCCCGGAAGCCTTGTCGGTACGCTGGTATTCAACGGTGATCCCATTCCCTCACCTGCCGGAAATCCGGGCCGCACATAAGCGCATGCCGCGCCTGCACTCAAGAGTTAATTGATTGATTGACTAAATCCCGGAGCACCCCTTAAATCCGGCCCAACCTACCGACACCCACCAACAAACAATCCAAGGGAGAACAGACATGGCCGAGGCCTATATCGTCGCCGCCGCGCGTACCGCGGGCGGCCGCAAGGGCGGACGTCTCGCAGGCTGGCATCCGGCCGATCTGGCCGCTTCCGTGCTGAATTCGCTGGTCGATCGCTCAGGCGTCGATCCGGCCCAGATCGAGGACGTGATCATGGGCTGCGTGATGCAGGCCGGCGAGCAGTCCAACAACATCGCCCGCAACGCGGTGATGGCCTCGAAGCTTCCCGAGAGCGTGCCCGCCACCTCGGTCGACCGTCAGTGCGGCTCGTCGCAGCAGGCACTGCATTTCGCGGCGCAGGCGGTGATGGCCGGCTCAATGGACATCGTGATCGCCGCCGGCGTGGAATCGATGACACGGGTTCCGATGGGCCTTGCTTCACAGCTCCCCGCCAAGAACGGTTTTGGCCATTACAAGAGCCCGGGCCTCGAGGCGAAATACCCGAACATCGTGTTCAGCCAGTTCACCGGCGCGGAAATGATGGCGGAGAAGTACGGGCTCTCCAAGGAACAGCTCGACACCTATTCCTATGAGAGCCACCAGCGCGCGATTGCCGCGACGCAAGCCGGCAAGTTCAAGGACGAGATCGTTTCGCTGCAGATCACCCGCGCCGACAACTCGACCGACACCCATCATGTCGACGAAGGCATCCGCTTCGACGCCAGCCTCGACGGCATCAAGGGCGTCAAGCTGATCGCCGAGAACGGCAAGCACACCGCCGCCAGCGCCAGCCAGATCTGCGACGGCGCTTCCGGTGTGATGGTGGTCAACGAACGCGGCCTGAAGTCGCTCGGCGTCAAGCCGCTGGCGCGCATCCATCACATGACCATGATGGGCGGCGACCCCGTCATCATGCTGGACGCCCCGCTGCACGCCACCAAGCGGGCACTGGAGAAGGCCGGCATGTCGATCGACGATATCGACCTGTTCGAGGTCAACGAAGCGTTCGCGGCGGTGCCCGTGGCGTGGCTGAAGACCACCGGTGCCGATCCGGCACGGCTCAACGTCAATGGCGGCGCGATCGCGCTCGGCCATCCGCTCGGCGGCTCCGGCACCAAGCTGATGACCACGCTGGTCAATGCACTCAAGCAGAACAACAAGCGTTACGGCCTGCAGACCATGTGCGAAGGCGGCGGCATGGCCAACGTGACCATCGTCGAGCGGCTCTAAAAGCAAGAAAAGCGTTTGGCGACTGGCGAGCAGGAAGTGCGCTTCCTGCTCGCCATTTTCATATTGAGGAAACCCCATGACCCACCCGTCCATCCACGCCCGCAACACACCGAACAAGATCGCCTACCAGATGGCGGCGACCGGCAAGGCGATTACCTATCGCGAGCTCGACGAGCTCTCGAACCAGGGCGCGCACCTGTTTCGTTCGCTCGGCCTCAAGGCCGGCGACCACATCGCGCTATTGATGGAAAACCGCCTCGCTTTCATGGAGATCTGCTGGGCCGCGCAGCGCGCAGGTCTCTATTACACCGCGATCAGCCGCTATCTGACGCAGGATGAGATCGCCTACATCGTGAAAGACTGCGGCGCAAAGGTCTTCATCACCACGCCGAAATGCGCCGAGCAGGTCAAGGGCCTCGTCGGCCAGGTCGACGGCCCGCTGCTCTACATGATGGACGAGCCCGAGCCTTACTTCCGTTCCTATGACAAGGAAGCCACCGCGCAGCCGGCCACGCCGATATCGGATGAAGTGGCGGGCTACGACATGCTGTATTCGTCCGGCACCACCGGGCGGCCCAAGGGCATCAAGAAGGATTTCGAGGGCAAGGCGATCGACGAGCCGAACGCGTTCCTGAAGATCCTGTGCGCCGACATGTGCGGCATGTCGTCCGACAGCATCTATCTGTCGCCGGCGCCGCTCTACCACGCAGCTCCCCTGCGCTTCAACATGATGGCCATCACGCTGGGCGGCACCTCCATCATCATGGAGCATTTCGACGCCGAGGAATTTCTGAAACTGGTCGAGAAATACAAGGCCACGCAGTCGCAGCTGGTGCCGACCATGTTCGTGCGCATGCTGAAACTGCCCGATGAAGTGCGCACGCGCTACGACGTCTCGACGCTGAAGGGCGCGATCCACGCCGCCGCGCCCTGCCCCGTCGACGTGAAGGCAAAAATGATCGAATGGTGGGGACCGATCCTGATCGAGTATTACGCCGGTTCCGAAGGCAATGGCGTCACGGTATCGACCTCGCAGCAATGGCTGACCCACCGCGGCACCGTCGGCCGCGCCGTCGTCGGCAAGGTGAAGATTTTGGACGAGAACGACGAGGAGCGTCCCGTAGGCGAGATCGGCACGGTCTATTTCGCCGATGCGCCGGTATTCACCTATCACAACGATCCCGAAAAAACGAAGAAGGCCTACAACGAAAAGGGCTGGTCGACGCTCGGTGACGTCGGCTATCTCGACGCGGAAGGCTTTCTCTATCTCACCGACCGCAAGAGCTACATGATCATCTCAGGCGGCGTGAACATCTATCCGCAGGAGACCGAGGACGTCCTGATCACCCATCCTGACGTCTCGGACGTCGCTGTATTCGGCGTGCCGAACGAGGAAATGGGCGAAGAGGTCAAGGCCGTGGTGCAGCCGCACGACATGGCCAAGGCCGGCAAGGCGCTCGAGGCCGAACTGATCGTGTTCTGCCGCAAGCATTTGTCGCCGATCAAATGCCCAAAAAGCATCGACTTCGAAGCAGAGCTGCCGCGTACGCCGACCGGGAAACTGGTGAAGCGGCATCTGCGCGACAAGTACTGGCCGAAGCCTGCGGCGAAGGCATGAATCGTAGGGTGGGCAAAGCGAACCGTGCCCACCATCTCTCCAGATCGTTGCTTTGAATGGTGGGCACGCTGCGCTTTGCCCACCCTACGGAATGCTGCGAATGTTTTCGTCCTTCCTTCCCTTCTCCCCTTGTGGGAGAAGGTGCCTTCGCGGAACGCGAAGGCGGATGAGGGGTCTCTATCTGCGGAGACAGGTCCCTCACCCGTCTCGAATGAGCTTACGCTCATTCGATCCATCCTCTCCCACAAGAAGGGGAGAGGGGAAGAGAGGCGCAAACGATGACAACCCTCCCCGACATCCCGCTGCCATCAACCGTCCGCTCGCGCTACGTCGATGGCATCAACGGCCTGCGCATGCACGTGCTGGAGGCCGGCTTCGAGACTTCAGGCCGGCCCTGCGTGCTACTGCTGCACGGCTTCCCCGAACTTGCCTTTAGCTGGCGCAAGGTGATGCCGGTTCTCGCGGCGGCCGGCTATCACGTGATCGCGCCGGACCAGCGTGGCTATGGCCGCACCACCGGATGGGATGCGGATTACGATGGCGACCTCGCCTCGTTCCGGCTCACCAATCTGGTGCGCGATGCGCTCGGGCTGGTGTCGGCGTTCGGCTACCGCAGCGTCGACGCTGTCATCGGGCATGATTTCGGCTCGTCGGTCGCGGCGTGGTGCGCGCTGATCCGGCCGGACGTGTTTCGCTCCGTTGTCATGATGAGCGCGCCGTTCGGTGGCCCGCCAGCGCTGCCCTTCAACACGGTGCACGAACCCGCCAAGCCCGTCGATGATCCCATTCATCGCGAGTTGGCGGGGCTGCTGCGCCCGCGAAAACATTACCAATGGTACTACTCGACACGCGAGGCCAACGACGACATGCACCACGCGCCGCAGGGCGTGCATGATTTCCTGCGCGCCTATTACCACCACAAGAGCGCGGACTGGAAAGCCAACACGCCCTACCCGCTCAAATCCTGGACGGCGAGCGAAATCGAAAAGCTGCCGACCTACTACGTCATGGACCTCGCCAAGGACATGGCCGCGACCGTCGCGGAAGAAATGCCGTCGGCGGCGGAAGTCGCCGCCAACACATGGCTGCCGGACAGCGAGTTGGCCTTCTACAGCGCGGAGTACCAACGCAACGGATTCCAGGGCGGGCTGCAATGGTATCGCTGCGGCACCTCGGGCACGTTCACGCCGGAATTGCAGACCTGGTCGGGCCGCACCATCGACGTGCGCTCCGCCTTCATTTCGGGCAAGCAGGACTGGGGGACCTATCAGCGCCCCGGCGTGTACGAGGCCATGCAGAAGGCCTGCACGCGCATGATCGGCTGCCATCTCGTCGATGGCGCGGGCCACTGGGTGCAGCAGGAGAAGGCTAACGAGGTGAGCTGGTTGCTGGTGCAATTCCTGCGAGGGGCGCAGGCGAGCGCGTAGAAGGCGAACCAGGCCAGGCACGGCAATTGACCCCGGCGACAGCCAATATTAGAATGATTCTAAAGTAAGAAAAGGCGCTGTCCCGTGAAGAAATTCGCCGATCTGACCGAGCGCGAAGTGCTGGCTGTAGCGATCTCTTCCGAGGAGGAAGACAGCCGCATCTACATGACCTTCGCGGAAGACCTCGCGGAACGTTATCCGGACTCGGCCAAGATCTTCGAGGAGATGGCCGAGGAAGAACGCGGCCACCGCCATCGGCTGCTGGAAATGTACGAGCAGCGGTTCGGCGCGCATCTGCCGCCGATCCGCCGCGAGGACGTCAGGGGATTCCTGAAGCGGCGCCCGATCTGGCTGACGAAGAACCTGTCGCTCGACACCATCCGCAAGGAGGTCGAGACGATGGAGCTTCAGGCCGAGCAATTCTACATCAAGGCCGCGGAGCAGGCCGAGGATGTCGGCGTACGCCGCTTGCTCGGCGACCTCGCCGAGGAAGAAAAGGGCCACGAACAACTCGCGGCCAAGCTGACCGGCGAAATTCTAAGCCCCGACGTGCGCGCCGAAGAGGACAAGACGCGGCGGCGCATGTTCGTGCTGCAATATGTGCAACCAGGGTTAGCCGGACTGATGGACGGCTCGGTCTCGACGCTGGCGCCGCTGTTCGCCGCCGCCTTTGCCACGCATCAGAACTGGCCGACGTTTCTGGTCGGACTAGCCGCCTCGATCGGCGCCGGCATCAGCATGGGCTTTGCCGAGGCATTGTCGGACGACGGCTCGCTGACCGGGCGCGGTTCGCCCTGGCTGCGCGGCGCCGCCAGCGGCATCATGACCGCGCTCGGCGGCCTCGGCCACACCCTGCCCTATCTGGTGCCGGATTCCTGGGCGAACGCGTTCTGGATCGCGACGGGGATCGCGGGCATCGTGGTGTTCTTCGAACTCTGGGCCATCGCCTATATTCGCGCGCGGTACATGGACACACCGTTCCTGCAGGCGGCGTTCCAGATCGTGCTCGGGGGCGGCATCGTGCTCGCGGTCGGGATATTGATCGGCGGGGCGTAGGATCTCAATTCCCGTTGAGCCCACCGATCTCCGGGAAGAACATGTCCTTCCACGACGCGGGCTCGTGCTTGATGGTGCCGACCCGGCGCATGAATTTTGCAAATTTCATCGTGGCGGCCGGCGTCATGGTCCACTCGACATTGGCTGCCGTCACTACCTTGGTCACCATCTCGAGCGGCAGCTTGGAATTGCTGTCGTTGATCCAGCTTTGCGCGGTCCCTCTCGGATCGGCCGCGACGATCGAGGTCGCCTCCTTCACCGCATCGAGGAAAGCGCCGTAGAGTTCGGGATTGTCCTTGCGAAACCGCGCCGAGGTCCATGCCACCGTAAAGGTGTGCGGCCCGAGCACGTCGAATGACGACAGCACGGTGTGGATGTTGTTCTGCTCCAGTTGCTGGAACTGGAACGGCGGCACGCTGAAGGCCGAACTGACGCCGCCCGCGCCGCTCAGGAGCGCAATCGTCGCATCCGGCGGCGACATCGACACCGTGAGCGGATCGAGTTTTGCGTAGTTTTCTTCGCCATAGGCCGCCGCTGCCGCCATCTGCAGCAACACCGCCTGCACCGATACCTTGATCGAGGGCACCGCGATGCGGTCGCGTTCGGTGAAATCCTTGATCGACTTGATGTCAGGATTGGCGGTGTTGAGCAGGAACGGCTGCGAACTCAGCGCGCAGATTCCCTTGACCTCGAACGAGGTGCCCTGCGTCTTGTCCCACAGCGTGATGAGGCCGGGCACGCCGCCGCTGACGATGTCGGTCGAATTCGACAGCAGCGCTTCGTTCATCGCCACCGGGCCGTTGAAGCGTTGCCAGGAAACCTTGAAATCCTTCAGGCCGCGTTGGGTAGCGTATTTCTCGATCAGCCTGTCACGCTTCATGACGTTGAACTGCAGGTAGCCCATCGAGAACTGCTCGGCCAACCTGATCTCGGCCGCACCGGCCGTCGCCGTTGGGCCGCCGATTGCGACGGCAATCACCGCGCCAGCGATCCACGCCGCTCTCATCGGAGCCTCCCGCGCTGTTTTCATTTTTGTTGATCGGAAGATTAGCGCCCAACCGGCGCTTCGCCAAGCGGCTGGCAACATCACGGGATCGCCGCTGTACAGCCATTGCTCTTGCCGCGCGCGCCCAAACTGAGCATCATCCGCGCCGCATCGAAGGACAGATCGGGAGTACGCCTTGGCCAAGTCGCAATGGAGTTTCAAGACCGCCGTTGAATTGTCGGCAGCCCTCGCTGCCAAAAAAGTTTCCGCCGTCGAACTGGCCGAGGACGCGATCGGCCGGATCGAACGGCACGACGCGAAGATCAATGCGATCTGTGTTCGCGATTTCGAGCGCGGCCTCGCGGCCGCCCGCGCCGCCGACGCCGAACTCGCGCGCGGCGTGAAGAAGCCGCTGCTCGGCCTGCCCGTGACGTTCAAGGAATCCTACAATATCGCGGGATTGCCGACGACCTGGGGCATTCCGGCGCAGAAGGATTTTACGCCGAAGGAAGACGCGTTGCCGGTCTCGCGGGTTAAGGATGCCGGCGGCGTCATCCTCGGCAAGACCAACGTCCCGCTCGGGCTCGCCGACTGGCAGAGCTATAACGAGATTTACGGCACCACCAACAACCCCTTCGATCTCGGCCGCACGCCGGGCGGCTCTTCCGGCGGATCGTCGGCGGCGGTCGCGGCTGGTTATGGCCCGCTGTCGCTCGGCTCCGATATCGGCGGCTCGCTGCGTGTGCCCGCGTTTCATTGCGGGATCTATGCCCACAAACCGACGTTCGACCTCGTCGCCATGCGCGGCCACACGCCGCCGCCCATGCCGCCGCTGCCTTCCACGCGCGATCTCAGCGTGATCGGGCCAATGGCGCGCTGCGCGGCCGATCTGTCGCTGCTGCTCGACGTGATCGCGGGGCCCGATCCGCTCGAATCCGGCAAGGCCTATAGCCTCGCATTACCACCGCCGCGCCACACGGAGCTGAAGAACTTTCGCGTGCTCCTGATCGATACCGATCCGGTCATGCCGACCGACGGCGTGGTGCGCGGCACGCTGGAATCGCTTGCCGCAAATCTCACCAGGGCCGGCGTCAAGGTCGACCGCACCAGTCCGCTGCTGCCCGATTTCGCAGCGTCAAGCCGGCTCTATATGCGGATGCTGATGTCGTTCCTCGCGGCTTCCTTTGCGCCCGAAACCTATGCCGGCGCACAGGCCGCCGCGGCCGCGCTGCCGGCCGGGGACAACAGCCTCGCCGCCGAGCGCCTGCGCGGCATCGCGCTCAGTCACCGCGACTGGTTAATGGCCGATGGCGGACGCTCCCGCCTGCGCGCGCAATGGCGCGAGCTGTTCAAGACCTACGACGCCGTGATCTGCCCGATCATGCCGACGCCGGCCTATCCGCACGATCACTCCGAGGACCAGGAGACGCGCCGCATCAGGATCGACGGCAAGGATCACGTCTATACCGATCAGCTCTCCTGGCCCAGCATCGCCACCTTGCCCGGCCTGCCCTCCACCGCGATCCCTACCGGCTTTTCGCCGGATGGACTGCCGGTCGGCGTGCAGATCGTCGGCCCCTGGCTGGAAGACCGTACGCCCTTGAGGCTGGCCGAACTGATCGAACGCGAATTCGGCGGCTTCAAGCCGCCGCCGATGTTTGATGATTGAGAGGCGAAACTTACCCGCGACGTCATTGCGTGTGACGCGAAGCAATCCATAATCACCTCAGAAATGAAGCGGATTGCTTCGCCGCCCCGCTCCTCGAAATGGCGGGGAAGCCAGACCGGAGGGACAACCATGAGCAAGGATATCGAAGAGCTGACCGCGCTCAATCGCGACTACGTCGACTCAGTCCAGAACTCCGACGTCAAACGCTTCGATGAAATCCTGGCGCAAGATTTCTACTGCTCGAACCCCGACAAGTCGCTGGTCGACCGCGCGGCGTTCCTGAAACAGACGGCAGTACCGGTAACGATCAGGAACCTCACCGCACACGACGTGAAGATCCGCGTGCTGGGCGACTTCGCGATCATCCACGCCGCCACCAGCTACACCACGACCGACGGTCAGCAAGCCCACGGCCGCTATACCGACTGCTGGGCGAAGCAGAACGGCAAGTGGCTCGCGGTCTCGGCGCATGTGTCGCGGTAAGAGAAGCTTTCACGACGTCGTCCCTGCGAACGCAGGGACGACGGATATGGCTACGCTTGAACTACACCTCACGCATCAAACATGATCACGCTGCGCAGCGTCTTGCCGGCTTTCATGTTGGCAAAGCCTTCGTTGATCTCGCTTAGCTTCAGCTTGGCCGAGATCCAGTCTTCCAGATGCAGCTTGCCGCGCATGTAGAATTCGATGAGGCGGGGCATGTCGACGCGGAAATGGTTGGAGCCCATCGATGAGCCCTGGATGCGGCGCTCGCGCAGGAAGTCAAAACCGTGCAGCTCGATCTTCTGGCCGAACGGGATCATGCCGACGATGGTCGCGGTGCCGCCGGCCGCCAGCATTGAGAAGGACTGCTCGGCGGTTTCCTTGCGGCCCAGCACCTCGAAGGAGTGATGCACGCCGCCACCGGTGAGTTCGCGCACCTGCTGCACCACGTCGCCCCTGGCGGGATCGACGATGTCGGTGGCGCCGAGCTTGGTGGCAAGCTGCAGTTTCACCGGGTTGGTATCGATCGCGATGATGCGGCCGGCACCTGCGATCGCAGCACCATTGATCGCCGCCATGCCGACGCCGCCGCAGCCGATCACGGCGACGGTTTCGCCCGCCTGAACCTTGGCCGTATTCACCACCGCGCCATAGCCGGTGATGACGCCGCAGCCGATCAAGGCCGCCAGCTCCAGCGGCATGTCCTTGCGGATTTTGACGATGGCGTTTTCGTGCACCAGCATCTGCTCGGCGAAAGACGAGAGGTTGAGGAACTGATGGAGCTTCTCCTCGCGCGCCCAGGACAGCCGGTTGGACTGGCCGGGCAGCATCTTCACGGTCGTGTCGGTGCACAGCACCGTGCGGCCGGTGGTGCAGTTGTCGCAGGTGCCGCAGAACACCGACAGGCAGGTCACGACGTGATCGCCGGGTTTTACATAGGTGACGTCGGAGCCGACTTTTTCGACCACGCCGGCGGATTCATGCCCAAGCACGGCCGGCAGCGGATGCGGGTAGAGCCCTTCCATGAAATGCAGGTCGGAATGGCAGAGGCCGGCGACGCGCGTGCGGATCAGGATTTCGCGCGGGCCGGGATTCGGTACGCTGACATCCTCGATCACGAGCGGCTTGTTGACTTCATGCAGGACGGCGGCCTTCATCGGGTACTCCCTGTAGTTTATGTTTTTTGAACCGGAATTGTAGCCAGCCTACGCCGCGACAAGCAATTCGCCAACCTCGGCCATGCCGACGTTGCGCTCGCCGAGCAAATGATCGGTGATGGCGCGCTGGGCGGCATTTTCCGCAAGCCGGAACGGATCGCCCGCCGCGACGCGATGATCGATTACCATCCGCGACAGCAACAGCCGCCGGGCGTCGCCGCGCATCTCGTGGATACGCCCGCCCTCCCAGGCCAACGCGACGGCGCTGGCGACATGATAGAGCAGGCTGGTGGCGCGCCGCGCATCGCCCTCATTGTCGCTTCGGCTGGCGACCTCGCGGGCGAAACCGACGGCGTGGTCGGTCAATTCCCGCAAGCGGTCGCGCCAGGCCTGCGGCACGTTGGCGCTGTCGTCGAGGCGGGCGTGCAAATCTGCCGCCAGCGCCGCATCCGCGCCGTGACGGCCGACCGCGCGCGTCAGCGCATCGATCGCGACGATGTTGCCAGTGCCTTCCCAGATCGAGCCGAGATGGGCATCGCGCAGCAGCCTCGCGGTGGCAAATTCCTCGATGTAGCCGATGCCGCCGCGCATCTCCAACGCATCGCCGCAGACCTTGCGCGCATCGCGCGTCGCACGGAATTTCAAAGTCGGCGTCAAAATCCGCAACAGCGCCGCGGCATCCTGGCTGCCGGCTTCCGCACGATCGAGTGCGTCCGCGGTGAGAAAACTCATGGAGAGCGCCTGCTCGGTCGGCAGCATGATCTTCATCAATTGCCGCCGCGCCAGCGGCAAGTCGATGATGCGGCTGCCGAACACCACGCGGTTTCGCGCCACCGTCATCGCATCATGGTGCGCGCGCCGCATCAGCGCGGTCGACTTGACGCCGTTGGAGAGCCGCGACGAATTGACCATCTCGGCCATCTGCACAAAACCGCGGTCGAGCTTGCCGACGGCATAGGCGATCGCGCCTTCGAACTTGATTTCGCCCGACGCCATCGAGCGGGTGCCGAGCTTGTCCTTCAGGCGAACGATCCGGTAGTGGTTTTGCGAGCCGTCGTCGAGATACCGCGGCATCAGGAACAGCCCGACGCCGCGCGTGCCCGGCCCCGCTCCTTCCGGGCGCGCCAGCAGCATCACCACCTTGGCGTCCGCATTGGAGCAGAACCATTTTTCGCCATAGAGCCGCCAATGCTCGCCGTCCTGCACGGCGCTCGTCGTCAGCGTACCGACGTCGGAGCCGCCCATCCTTCTCGGTCATGAACTGGCCGCCCTGGGTCAGCTTGCTCATGTCGGTCTGCGTCAGGCCGTCGAGATATTTGGCTTTCAGCGCTTCGCTGCCGAAATTGTTGAGCAGTTTGGCGCAGCCGTCGGTGACGTTGATCGGACAGCCCATGCCGAACTCGGTCTGATTGAACAGGAACGTGAAGGCGTGCTTGGCAACCACAGGGTATTTGTCCGGCCAGCCCATGATACCCTTGCGGATCGACAGCGCGTGAATGCCGAACTCGCCGAACGCGGCCTTCTCCAGTTCGCGATAGGCCGGGTGATATTCGATGTGCTGCGTATCGCGGCCGAACTTGTCGCGCTGATGCAGCACCGGCGTATGGCGGTCGGCGAGCCGCGCGCATTCGTCGAGATAGCCTCCGGCCAATTCGCCGAGGCGATCGAGATGCGGCTCGATATGGCGGAACAGCGCATCGGGAAGATGCAGCCGCAGCAGATCGGTCAGCGCCGGATCGGCCCGGTAAAAATTCATCCCTGTCGTATCGGGCGCGAGCAATCCCGGCTGATTGGCCGAACCTGTCGCGCGATCATGCATGCGTGGCTGCATTTTTAGCCCTTGTTCGTTCCGCCCGATGTTGGTCAACTACCGATAGCGCAGGCGGAGGTGCCGTCAACAAGCATAATTGGAGGGGCCTCCCCATGGCGGACGATTGCCAGGCGGAATCCGGTTCCTAGATACCGAGTCCCACCATCCGAGGATCTCGCCCATGGAATTGCCAAAATACAAGATTGCCCTGATCGTCGGCGCCGGCGAAGGATTGAGCGCATCGCTGGCGCGGCTGTTCGCGCGCGAAGGCATCAAAGTTGCGCTCGCCGCGCGCAAGATCGAAAAACTCGGGGCGCTCTGCACCGAGACGGGCGCCCGTGCCTTTGCCTGCAATGCGACCGAGGCCGAGGATGTCGAACGTCTCTTTGGCATGGTCGAGCGCGAGATCGGCACGCCCGATATCGTGGTCTACAACGCCAGCGGACGGGCGCGCGGCGCCTTTACCGACCTGGTTCCAGCGGATGTTGCGCAGGCGATTGCCGTTTCGGCCTTTGGCGGTTTTCTGGTGGCACAGCAGGCGGCCACGCGCATGTTGCCCAACAAGCACGGCGCGATCCTGTTCACCGGCGCTTCCGCCAGCGTCAAGGGCTATCCGCAATCGGCGCCGTTCGCGATGGGCAAGTTCGCACTGCGCGGGCTGGCCCAGAGCATGGCGCGCGAATTGTCGCCGCAGGGTATTCACGTTGCGCATTTCGTCATCGACGGCGGCATCCGTAGTGCGGCCCGTACTGAGCCTGCCGACAGGCCGGACTCGATGCTCGACCCCGACGCCATTGCGTTGAGCTACTGGAGCGTGCTGCAGCAACCGCGCAGCGCCTGGACCTGGGAGGTCGAATTGCGGCCGTGGGTGGAGAAGTTTTGACGACATGAACGCGTAGATGCGTAGGGTGGGCAAAGGAGCGAAGCGACGTGCCCACCATCTCTCATCGAATGCGTTGCCCGATGGTGGGCACGCTTCGCTTTGCCCACCCTACGGTTCATCGCAAATGACGAAACAACAACAACAGGGGGAACGATGACCACCGAAACCAAAATCGACACCGGCACCGACGAACTGCTGTGCGTGATCCGCGACCGCGTCGCCGTCATCACACTGAACCGGCCCGAGGCCCGCAACGCGATGTCGGATAATCTGACCCCGGCGCTGCGCAGCATGATCAAGGCCTGCGGCGAGAATCCGGATGTCGGCGCACTGCTGCTGACCGGCGCGGGCACGGCGTTCTGCGCCGGCGGCAACGTCAAGGGCATGGGGGCCAATCGCGACAAGACAAAGCTCGCAATGTCCCATGACGAGCGGGTCGCCGACTTGCAGGAGCGACAGCGTCTCCTGACCGGCGCGCTGGTCTCGGTGCGCAAGCCGACCATTGCCGCCCTGCCCGGCCCAGCGGTCGGCGCCGGATTAGCTCTGGCGATGGCCTGCGACATGCGTATCGCCGCGCAATCGGCATTCCTTTCCACTGGCTACCTCAAGGTGGGCCTGAGCGGCGATTACGGCATCGCCTGGCTCCTGACACGGTTGGTCGGCACATCGCGGGCTCGGGAATTGATGTTCACTTGCGAGAGGGTCGATGCGGCCAGGTGCGAGGCGATCGGCCTGGTGAACCGCGTGGTCCCGGACGACAGGCTGCAGGCGGAAGCCTTCGCGCTCGCTAAATCGATTGCCGAAGGACCAACGATCGCGATCCGCTACATGAAGGATAATCTGGACGAAGCCTTGATGTTCGACTTCGCCACCGCGCGCGATCATGAGGCCGAGCGCATGGTCCGAGCCCAGGTGACGGCCGATCACAGGGAGGCCGTGCAAGCCTTTATCGACAAGCGCAAGCCGGTGTTCAAGGGCAATTGATCTGCAGGATCTTTGAGCTAGCCGATCGGGTTTTCCGCGAACAGCCGCGCCACCATCACCGAATCGAGATAGGCGCGCACGCGCACGATGGTGTCATTTCCAAAGTAGCAGACCCAGCAATAATGATTGTCGAAGCGAAAGCCGTTTTTGGCGGTCGCTTCGGAATGCAGCTCCACGATCGCGACATCGTCCTGCACGATCAGGTTATCGACGTGCAATTGTGCCCCGTTCGGCAACACCTTGCCGAGCTTGGCGAAGGTACCGGCGACGAAATCGGCTTTGGATTTGTAGTGGCCGGCGAGCGGATGCGTGCCCATCACGGTCCAGTCGACGTCATCGGCGACGTGGGTGAAAAAGCCCGCGCCGTCGCCATGCTCGAGACCTGCGAAAATCCGCCGCACGAAACCCGCGTCGACTGTCATGACCGGCCCTCTCGTCAGTGACGCGGAGGCTAGACCGGGATACGGGGATTATCAACGCCGTGGCGGGAGGTGAGAAAATAGCCCGGTTCTGGTGCGGCCAGAACCGGGCTCAGTGGTCAGACCGCAAGCGAGGACATTGCGCTGGGAGAGACGGCGGCGAGCCGCCAACTGGCGCACGGGATTTCCTGCGGTTCGACATAAATCTGCTTCTGGAAGCGCGTCAGCTTCCAGTCGTTCGGCGTATTGGTGAAGGCGTAGCCGGCCTTGCGGGCGAGCGAGATCATCGCATCATTGGACCGCAGCGTGTCGCCGAACAGGCGCGTCGCGCCGAACGAAGCCGCGCGGCATTCGAGGTTTTTCATCAGCGCCCTGCCGATGCCGTGGCCCTGCCAACGGTCGTCGATCGACAGGCCGAATTCGATTGAGGCCGTATCGCTGTCGAAGGCATAGCGCGCCTCGCCGACGATGGTCTCGCGGCCGTCGACCAGCATGGTCGCGATCACGCTGAACCGATCCGCTTCACCGATATGGATGAAATCCTCAAGCAGCGACGCCGGCAGTTCGCGGATCGCACCGAGGAAGCGGTTGTAGCGGGACCCCGTGGTCAGCGAGCGGAAATAGTTCTGCAACGCCCCGGCATCGCGCGGCTCAACGAAGCGCACGGTCACCACCTCGCCATTCCGCGCGCGCAGCACGTCGGAATATTGCCTGAGGTCGTCGAGACGCATCGTGGTCATGGGTCGCTCCCGCGGAGCTGGAAAAAAGCGGCTGGCGTCCCCGTGATCGGGCGTCGCCAGCCTGGCTGCCATCAAGCCCGCCAGAACGGTTTTTCGGTCTCGTAGGCGATATCGCTCCAGGAGATTCCGATGTCGTGGAGCTCCCGCTCGGACCAGCTCGCCAGTTCGCGGCGCGCCTGGTAGCGCTGCCGCCAGACATGCAGGGTCTCGCCAATCTGGCTCAAAATCCCGGATTCATGATGATTTATCATCGATTCATGGGTGTAAGTGGACATTTTCGGCTCCTGTAGTATTCTGTTGGTGCTAATATCTGCGCTATCTGAGCCTTCCACAAGCGACACTTTGTACCGTTTCGGATGATATAAACTCATACATTTGGGGATTGTGGAATGACTGCGAGGCTGCCGTCGCTGAATGGATTGCGCGCCTTCGAGGCTGCGGCCCGGCATCTGAGCTTCACCCAGGCGGCGTCCGAGCTGAACGTCACGCAGACCGCGATCAGCCACCAGATCAAGCGGCTGGAGGAGGAGCTCGGCGTCCGCCTGTTCGTCCGCCAGAACCGCTCGCTGACGCTGACGCAGCAGGCGCAGGAATATCTCCCCGGCATCCGCGCCGCGTTCAACGATCTCAGGCTTGCGACCGACCGCCTGCTGCGCAAGGACGACGACCACGTGCTGACGGTGTCGACCCTGGCCTCGCTTGCCGCCAAATGGCTGCTGCCGCGGTTGACCGCGTTTCAGGAAGCCCATCCCGGCATCGATGTGCGCATCACCACCTCGACCAACCTGGTCGACTTCCAGCGCGACAATGTCGACGCCGGAATCCGCTACGGTCGCGGACAGTGGCCGGGCGTCCGCGCCGACTGGCTGATGGCAGACGAGTTGTTCCCGGTGTGCAGCCCCGCGCTGCTCAAGGGAAGCAAGCCGCTCAAATGCCCCGAAGACCTCCGGGATCACGTGCTGCTGCACACCAGCAACGCCAACTACGACGACTGGCGGCTGTGGCTGACGGTGGCCGGCCTGCCGGCCGATTTTTCCAAACAGCCGGGCGTCACCTTCGACATGATCTTCATGACCGTGCAGGCCGCGATCGACGGCCTCGGCGTCGCGATGGGCCGCACCGCCTATGTGCAGGAAGACATCGCCAAGGGGCGGCTGGTCGTTCCGTTCAACATCGCATTTCCGGTCGACGCAGGCTTTTATCTGGTCTCGCCCACGGACAGAACCGACCCGCCCAAACTGGCGGCCTTCCGGCAATGGCTGCTCGCCTCCGTGCAGGGCAAGGCCTGACCTCGCGGATATTCCGCGATGCGAAGTGCATGCGACATCGTCGCATGCGGTTGCACTGATTGACGAAGTTCGAGCACGAGACGCGTGACGCGGCCGCTTCATCAGGCTAGAAAATCGCAGGGCGGATGGATTTTCCTGGCCGAGCGCCGGTTTGATCTCCAGGCCAACAAACGACAACAAGAGCGCATGGCCGATCTGACAAAAAAATTCGATGTGGTGGTGATCGGCGGCGGCAACGCCGCTTTGTGTGCTGCCATCAGCGCCCGGCGGGCCGGCGCTTCCGTGCTGGTGCTGGAAGGCGCGCCAAAGTTCTATCGCGGCGGCAATACCCGCCACACCCGCAACATGCGTTGCGCGCATGATGCGGCGACCGAGATTCTCACCGGTCCCTACACGGAAGAGGAATTCTGGGACGATCTGTTGCGCCTGACCGGCGGGCAGACCGACGAGGAACTGGCGAAGTTCATGATCGCCGAGTCCAAGGACATCCTGAACTGGATCGTCGAACAGGGCGTGCGCTGGCAGCCCTCGCTCGGCGGCACGCTGAGCCTCGGCCGCACCAACTCGTTTTTCCTCGGCGGCGGACGGGCGATGCTGAACGCGCTCTACCTGACCGCCGAAAAGCTTGGCGTCGAGATCGTTTACGATGCCGAGGTGACCGACCTTCAGATCGAGCACGGCATGTTCCTTTCCGCGAAGCTGAAACAGCCGATCGACGGCGCGAGCGAAATCCGTGCCGCGGCGCTGGTGGCGGCGGCCGGCGGTTTTGAAGCCAACATCGAATGGCTGAAGGAATACTGGGGCGAGGCGGCCGACAATTTCCTGATCCGCGGCACGCCCTATAACCGCGGCTCGATCCTCAAAATGCTGCTCGACAAGGGCGTGCAGGACATCGGCGATCCCACCCAATGCCATGCGGTGGCGATCGACGCCCGCGCGCCGAAATTCGACGGCGGCATCATCACGCGGCACGACTCGGTGGTGTTCGGCATCGTCGTCAACAAGCACGCCGAGCGCTTCTACGACGAGGGCGAGGACATCTGGCCGAAGCGCTATGCAATCTGGGGCCGGCTGGTGGCAGCCCAGCCGGACCAGATCGCCTACATCATTTTCGACTCGACGGTCGTTACGAGCTTCATGCCGACGCTGTTTCCGCCGATCGCGGGCGCGACGCCTGCCGAACTCGCCGGCAAGCTCGGGCTCGATCCGGCCGCGCTGGAAAAGACCATCACCGAATTCAACGCCGCGGTGCAGCCCGGCACCTTCGATCACACCATCCTCGACGACTGCCGCACCGCAGGCATCACGCCGCCGAAGACGCACTGGGCGCGCAGGATCGAGACGGCGCCTTACCTCGCCTATCCGGTGCGGCCCGGCATCACCTTCACCTATCTCGGCACCCGCGTGAACAGGCAGTCGCGCATGGTGATGAAGGACGGCAAGCCCTCCGCCAACATGTTTGCGGCCGGCGAGATCATGGCCGGCAACGTGCTCGGCAAGGGCTATGCGGCCGGCATCGGCATGACCATCGGCAGCGTGTTCGGCCGGGTGGCGGGACGGGAAGCGGCGCGGAATGCGAAGAATTGACGCGGAGTTCGGATCACCTCGCCCCGCTTGCGGGGAGCGGGAGACAACAACGATGGGAGGATTGATGATGCGGCTTGCGATTGTTTCTGCTGCGGCAGTTTTGATGGGCGCAACCCTGGCCCACGCCGCCGAGCCGATCGCGCTGCGCGATATGGGCTCGTTCCATGTCGGCGGGCGCCTCGTCGAAATCTCGGGCAAGCCGGTCAAGGAAGTCACCTTCACCCCCGGCGGCGTGCCTGCAAAAGTCGATCCCAACGGCACCTATCAGGTCGAGCAGATGTACGTGCAGTATTTTCTGCCCGCCAACGAGAAGGGCGCGTATCCGCTTCTGATGTGGCACGGCGGTGGCCTCACCGGTGTGACGTATGAGACGACGCCGGACGGACGCGAGGGCTGGCTGAACTATTTCCTGCGCAGGGGCTGGGCCGTCTACAATTCTGACGCGGTCGAGCGCGGCCGCGCCGGCTGGGCGCAATACCCCGACATCTTCAAGAGCGAGCCGGTGTTCCTCACGACCGCCAATCCCTTCGAGCGGTTTCGTATTGGCGACGGCGCGGGCTCTTACGACCCCGATCCGGCCAAGCGCAAGCTGGCGCCGGGCAGCCAGTTTCCGAACGAGGGCTATGAGAATTTCGTCAAGCAGAACGTGCCGCGCTGGACCACCACCGACGACGCGATCATCGCCGCCTACATCGCCGAGATCGACCGCGTCGGTCCCTCCATCATCCTGTTCCACAGCCAGGCCGGCAGCTTTGGCTTCAAGGTGGCGCAGGCGCGGCCCGACAAGATCAAGGCGCTGATCGCAATCGAGCCGGCCGGCCTTGGCGATCCCGCCAAGGTCGATGTCTTGAAAAACATCCCGACGCTAATCGTCTACGGCGACTACATCGAGAAGGACTCGCGCTGGCCGAAAATCCGCGCCAACGGCATCGCCTTTGCGGACGCCATCAAGGCCGCCGGCGGCAGCGTCGATGTCGTCGACCTGCCGCAGGCCGGCATCAAGGGCAACTCGCACATGGTGATGATGGACAAGAACAATGCCGAGGTCGCCGCCCTGATCCAGAAGTGGCTCGAAGGCAAGGGGCTGACGAAGTAGTCGGGGTCGATCGGAGCAGGAAGCAGCGAATGCACGGAACGCGAATTCTGGAAGAGGCCGACCGGCTGATGACGGTCTGCAATTCCTGCCGCTATTGCGAGGGGCTGTGCGCGGTGTTTCCGGCGATGGAAATGCGCCGCGCGTTTTCCGACGGCGACCTCAACTATCTCGCCAATCTCTGCCATTCCTGCGGCGCCTGCTACACCGACTGCCAGTTCTCGCCGCCGCATGAATTCAACGTCAATGTGCCGAAGACGCTTGCAGTGGCGCGGGCCGAGTCCTACGCGGCCTATGCCTGGCCCCGCGCCTTCGCGGGCGCCTTCGCGCGCAACGGGCTCGTCATCAGCCTCGTTGCCGCGCTCAGCGTCGCCGCGTTCATCATCGGCTTTGCCGCTCTGCACGACCGGCAGGTGTTGTTCGGTACGCATACCGGCCCCGGCGCGTTCTACAAGTTGATGCCACACAACACGATGGCTGCCCTGTTCGGCGCGGCGTTCCTTTATGCGATCGTCGCGCTGATCATGGGCGTGCGCGCGTTCTGGCGCGATATCGGCGAGCCCGTCGGCATGAAGACCGATATGGGCTCGCTGCTACAGGCGATCCGCGATGCCGGCGAATTGCGCTATCTCGATGGTGGCGGGGTCGGCTGCTTCAACGAGGACGACCGCCCGACCGATCGTCGCAAGCTGTATCACCATTTGACGTTCTACGGGTTTGCGCTGTGCTTCGCCTCGACCTGTGTGGCGACGCTCTATCACTATCTGCTGGCGCGCGCGGCGCCGTATGCATGGTGGGATCTGCCCGTGGTGCTCGGCACACTCGGCGGCATCGGGCTCTTGATCGGCCCGATCGGCTTGCTCCGTGAACGATGGAAGCGCGATCCCGTGCTGGTCGATGAAGCCCGCTACGGCATGGATATCGCGTTTATCGTCATGCTGCTTCTCACCGGCCTGACCGGTCTGGCGCTGTTGATCCTGCGCGAGACGGCCGTGATGGGCCCGCTGCTGGCACTGCATCTCGGCGTGGTGTTCTCGCTGTTCATCACCATGCCCTATGGCAAGTTCGTGCATGGCATCTACCGTTTCGTCGCGCTGGTGCGATACGCGAGGGAGCGCAAGGCGATGCATGGGGCGCCCGAGTAAGGCCGGCGGCCTCTCGAAGTCATTGCGAAGTTGCGACGCATACTCCACCGTCATCCCCGCGCAGGCGGGGATCCAGTACGCCGCGGCTTGTCGGGTCGATCATCGCTGTCTCTGGAATACTGGATCACCCGCCTTCGCGGGTGATGACGGCTGAATATGCCGCGGCTCACGAAAAAGGCCCCGTCGCAACGGGGCCTTTCATTTCCAACGAAGCCGCTAGACGAGCTTAGTTGTAGTCCGAATATTTGAACTGCGGCAGTGCCTTGAGCTGGTCCTTGTTGCCGCTCATCACGGCATGATCGGGAGTCCAGTCATTCGCCGTGTTCGCACGTGCCGTCGTGGTCGCGGTGGTGCTGGCCGGCGCCGTGGCTGTGCCGGTCGTGGTTTCGCGTGTCGTGGTCGTGGTGGAGCTGGTGCGGACGGGTTCCTCGATAAACTTCAGCTTGTCCATGGTAACGGCGATGTCGTGCTCGCCCATCCCCAAGAAGCCGCCGACGCCGATAACCACGGCGTTCACCTTGCCGTCCTTGTCCAGGATCAGTTCATTGATGTCGCCGAGCTTTTCATTGGCCTCATTATAGACGTCGAGGCCCATGAGCTTGGACGCGCGCCATTTGCCCTTGAGCATCATCTTGTCGGAACTTGCAGCCGGGCTGGTGGTCGCGGCCGGTGCAGTACGATCGACAGGCTGGGCCGTCTGCGCATAAGCCGCGCCGCCAACGATCGCGGTGCTGAGAAGTGCGACGGCAACGAGATTCTTCATGTTAGTCCTCCAGAAAAAGTGACTGTGTTTTCGGAGAACGGGTCAGAATGATGAATGTTCCACGAGATTGACGCTTTCGTCATGGCGCCCGTCCCTCTGCTGCCAAGCCACCGTCTCATCGGGAGAGCGAGGAAACAAACGTCGGTCCGCGCGTTGAAGCAACGGCTCATGCCGGGTGACAACCGGCCACAGCGGAGAATGATGAACGCGGCAATTTTGCCGGCTTCTTGCTGCGACATCAACGCATCGGTACGCGCTGACATCTAACCCGTTCCCGGCGTGATCGCCCACTCCGCCGAGCGACAACGGCCCCGCGGTATCCCATGCCGTACAGCTTCGCTCGTCAGACTCCCAATTCCTTGCGAACGGCAGCGGCCGAGTTTCCGACCTTCTCTACAGCTCGTTGCAGTTGGTCCTTTGAAACACCGAGCGCCTTCAGCCAACACTTGACCTCGAAATTCTGGCTCATGTTGATCTTGCTGCGATCGGGCTGATCTCTCTTCGTCAGGTTATCCATCTTCCGGTCTCTCCCTGGCCGAGAGGGAAACGTGGTCACGATCGGCCGGTTCCTATGAAGCGCCGTCCTCACGGCTCAAAGTCGGCGCAGAACCTCGGCAGGTCCGGAATGTCGGTCCTTAACCATCATGGGCCGTCGTTCGCGGCCCTTTCGAGTCGCAGCAAAACGTTCGGCAACGGCCCAGTTTTCGTGTTTGCAGCCGGAACGGACTGAAAATCACCCGGTTAGCCCTGAGCGTTTCTGATCTCAGAGAGCGAAACAGAAGTCCGGAAATCCGTAAGCATCGAGGCGACAATGGCCAATGCAAAATTCGAACGCGCTCGTGCGCGAGCGCGACTGGCGTTGATCGCGCCGGCGGTTGACGAGGTCACGGCCGCCTATTTCGACGGGCAGGTCGAAAAGGTTTTACTGGAAGCCAAACAGCGCGAGGAAAAATCAGACCAGGAGTTGATAGCAACGCTGCTCGATGTCGTCGCGAGAAAATACTTCTCGCTGAGCGTAACTGACCGTGATCCCCAGCGAACCCCGGATGTCCGTCCGCCGGGTCCCATCCAGACGAAATCATGAAACTCGCAGCAGGCTGACTGAAGGCCGAACAACATCTGTTCCTCAGCCGCTAATTTGACTCACCGGAACGTGACCGCGTTGCGCTTCGCAGGGTGCGAATTGATGCACGAATGCGCGCTTTTGATCTCGCATTGGCGCTCACCAGTACCTATCTGTGATACAGGTAGGAAATTCGCCCCAAGGATAACTCCGATAAAGGAGCCATCTAATGGCGAACGTACTAACCACTGGGGCCTGGCTTTCTGCTCCGAACAAAAAATCCTCATTAGTCGCACGATTATTGCGCGCCTACGCCGAATCGAATCGGCGACGGGCTGACCGCGTCGTCGAGCAGTACATTGCCACCCACGGGCTGCAAAAGATGTCTGACGATGCAGAGCGACAAATCAGCCGCTTGCTTGTCAAGGCGGGTCAATAGCCATGGTCACACTCATCATCATCCACGTAGCAATCAAGCTCGCACGTTTTGGGAAAGAGGTCGGTGAGACGTGGCGCGAAACGCAGCGCCTTCGTCGCACCCTTGCCGGCCCAATCGAGGAATAGCGGACATAGGGTGGGCGCGGCGCAGATGCGCCTTCGCCCACCCTGCGGCTATCAGCAGCCGCTCAGTATCGCTGCACGATCTGATCGAGCTTCCTGCTGAGCAACCAGGACAGGCCCAGAAACGCGACCAGCATCACGATGCCCAGGCCCGAGGAGGCATTGTTGATGGATGCCTCCGAGAATTGACCGAAGGCATAGCCGGCCGAGACAACGGCGCCGGACCAAAGGCCGGCAGCCACGAAGTTGAGCGCCAGGAAAGTGGACCAGGGCAGCCGCGATATCCCGTAGGCAAACCCCGCCAGCCCGCGGACACCGTGCGGGAAACGATGAAACAGGATCATCCAGACATAGTGACGGTCCGTCAGACGAACGACGGTCTGCACGGTGCGCTCGAACCGCGGAAACCGCTTGAGCAAACGAGCGCCATAGCGCCGTCCAATCCAGAAGCGAATGACATCGCCTGCGAAACTGCCGAACCAGCACACCACGATAAGCGTGCCAAGATCCAGCGCGCCCGAATGCGCCGCGTAACCCGCGAACAGCGCAAGCAGCAGGCTATGCGAGGCCGCGTAGGCAAACATGAAGCTGTAGGCCGCATCGCCGTGTTGGCGGATGAGGTCGAGGAACGAGGTCAGATCCGTCGGAAACAGCAAAGTAAGCCCACCCGCTCGTGGAACGTTCCCCCCAGAAGAGTGGGTTCGGCCTGAACGCTAGCACTCCGCGGAAGGACACGAAAGCCAATAGGCAGGCTCGCGGTTGCCGGCTCTGCACGCCGAGCGTGTTTGCCGGTAAGGCGATGCCTACAACGGGTCAGACGCACACTCATTAATCGAGGCTGATTGATGCGGCTTGATCGATGCCCGCCATGCCCCGATAGCGACCAAATTCCAGCGCGCGTCTGACATCTCTTCGTTGGCTCACGGTAGCGGTAGTGCAGAACAAGCTTATGCGTCCCTGCGTGTGAAATTCAGCCGTGCCGCCACCGATCATCACGGCCCCGCCGTCTATTCCGACCTCCGCATGCATCAACGAGCCATCCGCCCAATCGAACCTGCGTAAGCGGACATCACCAAACGCGTCCTAGCGGCGGCGCCGTCGGCAGTTGCGGATGAACGCCTATGACCGCCTTCACGCTTTTCCTCTGCCTGTTCTGCCAGGTCCTCGTCGTTGCCGGAAACCTCCTGCTCAAGCATGCGATGGCCGGCATGGACGGACAAGACCGATCACGGGTTCAGACCGGCTTGTGGCTCTTCGCCGGCATCGCGCTGTTCAGCCTGTGGTTCTTCCTGTGGCTGGATCTGCTGGGCAAATATGAGCTCAGTCAACTCTACGCCTTCGAGGGTCTCGCGCCGGTTTTCCTGATGGCTAGCGCCTGGCTCTTCCTTGGGGAGAAGGTGCCGCTGCGCGGCTGGATCGGCGTCAGCCTGATCGGCGCAGGGCTGATGCTCGTGGCAGCGGCCTAGGACGCATCACCGGATGGCCTGATCAATGAAGCTCGCCGAGCAACGCCTTGGCCTTTCGAAGGTCGCCTGTGTCAAAACCTTCGGTGAACCAATCGTAGATGGGGGCGAGAAGGTCACGTGCCGCTTGCCGTTTACCCTGCTCGCCCAAGAGCCGCGCCAGGCTCATGGCCGCGCGCAACTCCCATGACTTTGCCCGCTGTGCGCGCGCAAGGCTCAGGGAATGCTCGAAATACGCCTGCGCTTTCGCGACGTCCCGCTGCGGCGACTTGAGCGCGATTTCACCGGCAACACGATGAGCCTCAGCCTCGCACCATCTTTCCTTGGTTGCCTGCATCGCCGTCATTGCCTCGCCGACGCAGCGCCAGGCGTCATCAAATTGGCCTGAATCGGCGTGGGCGATCGCCAACATGAATTCCTGCTCCGGCGTAAATATCGTCGATCCGGCCGATCGCCATAAATCAATACCCGACGTGACGATCTCGACCGCCTTCGTGGCTTTCCCCGTGAGGGTCAGGATATAGCCCCGCCGCAACACGCCTTCCGCCTTTCGGAACGTGGCACCTTTCTCCTCGGCTAACGCAACAAGCTCTTTGAGATGTTCGTCTGCCGAGTGGTAATTCCCGCAATAGGTGTTAACAAGAATGGGGAAATTCAGCGTGAACATCAAAGTGGCAGCATGTTCAATCTGGCGCGCCTCCATGAGTGCGCGGTCGGCATCCCTGAGCGCAGCCTTGGGATAACCGAGCAGCCACAAGGCCATTGAACGAAAGGCCAGGCACGTTACCCGGAGGTCCTGACCAAATCGCGTCATCAATCGCCGGTGCTCGGCGGGGCGGTAAAGGGCGAGCGCTTCATCGTAGTGCGCCCTGGCCTCAACGAGGTTCCCCATCAGCGCGAGCGTACTCGCCATGGTGCGGTGTCCGATCATCAGCGGCACCGTCGCTCCCTGCTTCTCGCCAAGCGCCAGAAACCGCGCTGCGAGCTCTCGCGCAACGTCACCATTGAAGTTGATGAAATTGACGATCCACTGGCCAAAGAGAGCTGAGAGCAGCAACGAAGGGTCATCGGGAGGTTCTCCGAGCCGTTCCGCTTGCTCGATCAACGCTCTCACCTGGGCTACGGCAGCTTTCGTTTCAGGCGCGCCATAGCCTTTGACATGCATGAGCGTGTTCAAGAGCGCGACTTGTAATGTGATCTGCTCGCGGCGCAGGTCGGACGTAGAGGGCAAGGTTGCGATTTGCGCCAGAGCCTGGCCAAGTTGTTCTGCGGCTTCGACCAGCGCCGAACGCTCCTGTGAGCGCTGTCCCGCCTTGCCCCACAGGCGCGCTGACTTCTCGATGAGGTCGGCCTTTGTGTAGTGACGCGCCAGCAGCTCGGGCTGGCTCTCGGCGATTTCTGCGAACTGGCTTTGGAGGATTTCGGCGATGCGCGCATGCAGCGTGCGCCTCTGCTCCCGCAGCAGCGTACTGTAGGCGACGTCCTGCACCAGCGCATGCTTGAACAGGTAGTTCGCGTAAGGCGGGGTGCCGTGTCGAAACAGCAAGCCCGCCGCAATGAGCCGGTCGAGGTCGGAGTCCAGTTCTTCCTTTGGCTTTCGCACAAGCGCGGCCAGCAACATGTGGGGAAATGCCCGGCCGATCGCCGCGCCAACCTGCGCCACGTTCTTCGCCGGCCCGAGCCGATCGAGCCGCGACATCAGCGAAGCCTGCAGGCTTGCCGGAACCGCCACTACAGGCGTCGGCGCCCCTGCGCAGACGCGCTGTGCGTCACTCTCGCCCTCCGCGTCCAGCACCGCCTTGGTCATCTCCTCGGCGAACAGCGGAATGCCGTCGGTGCGCTCGATGATGTCCTGGCGGATCGCCGCCGGCAACGATCGGCTGCCGACGACCCCCTCGATCAGGAAGTGGACGTCGCTCGACGCCAGCCGATGGAGGCTCAGTTCGGTCACGTGCGGCCGTCCAATCACGGGCGGTCTGAATTCCGGCCTGAAAGTAACCAGTATCAAGAGTCGGTGGTTCACGGCTAGGTCCACCGTCCGCGCGAACAATTCGAGGCTGGTTGGATCCGCCCAATGCGCATCCTCGAAAATCACCAGCACGGGATTGATCCGCGCCAGCGCCTCGATTTGCGAATCAAGCGCCTTCAGCGTCTTCTGGCGACGGAGCTGCGGCTCAACTTCAACCGGAGGGTAGCGTCCATCGTTGGGCAGCGACAGCATTTCGGCAAACAGCGCCGCATCCTGGGGCGGCGTCGAACTTTGCGCCAGCAGCGCGTCAAGCTTGTCCGCTTTCACTTGCTGGCTGTCGTCGTGAGCAAAGCGCGCGGCGCGCAACATCTCGCCGATCACCGGATAGAGCATACTGTCGGTATGCTGCGGCGAGCAGAAGCAACGCAGGCGGATGTGCGGCTCGCGAGCAAGCTGCTCCAGCAGCGCGACGGTAAGCCGTGATTTGCCGATTCCCGCTTCACCGGAAAGCAGCACCACCTGACCTTCGCCACTCTTGGCCCGCTCCCATCGGCGCAGAAGCAGCTCTATTTCTTCATCACGACCGATCAGCGGCAGCAAATCGCTACCTTGGAGCGCATGCGATCGGCTGGTCACTGCTGTCCTGCCTGCGACTTGCCAGGCAGCGACTGGCTTTACGAATCCCTGGATCTCGACTTTACCGAGATCGAGATACTCGAATTGTCGTCCCGCGATCGTCTTTGTGCGATCCGAGATAATGACGCCGCCGGGTTGTGCGAGCGACTGCAGCCGGGCGGCAAGATTCGGGGTGTCGCCGAGGATGCCGTGCTCCTCGGAAATCGCGCTGTCCGACATATCGCCGACAAGCGCGACGCCCGTGGCAACACCGACGCGCGCGTTCAATTTTTCTTTCATGGGGAGGGCGGCGACCGCCTGCACCAGTGCGAGGCTGGCTTGAACAGCGCGCTCCGCGTCGTCTTCATGCGCATGGGGATAGCCAAAGTATGCCACCGCACCGTCGCCGTGATGTCGCGCGACAAAGCCGTCGAACTGGGCAACGGTTTCAGTGATGCAGCGCCGGTAGCCGGCGATGATTGCGCTGAAGTCTTCGGGGTCGAGCCTCGCGGAGAGCGCAGTCGATCCGACCAGGTCGCAAAACAGTACCGTAAGCTGCCGGCGCTCGATCGGGCGCGAGGCCCGCACCGTCGGTACTACCGCGGGAGAATCGACGCGCAATTTGGTCCCGCAGTCGCCGCAAAACTTGTTGAGGGCTGGGTTTGCCGCGCCGCAGGCCGCACAGCGCCGCACCACCGCCGCTCCGCAGTGCCCACAAAATTCCCTTTGCTCCGGGACTTCGGCTGCGCAATTCGTGCAGTACATCCGGACCTCGCGGATATCAATAACACCATTACACTGCGCCAGAAGTCGAGCGTTTGATGTGAGCTTGGTCACAACTCCGGGTGATCCGTCTCGAGGTTCCGTTATGGATCATTCGCAACAGGCGCGAGTCGACGACAGGCCCGGCGATGTCCGCCATGTCACCGAAAGCGGAAGTCAATTCAGCACTGGCGGCAGCGCCACTGGCCAGTTCGGGTGAATCGGACGTGGCCTTGGCCCACCCTGCGAATCTCGCAATGACGCCCGGCTACAAATCCACTACCACGTAATCGCTCTCGACCGACACGGCGAGCGTCTCCGCCACATACGGCCCCTTCACCACGCTCGATCCCGGCTCGACATTAACCGGATAGGCGCGGGCGCGAAAGCGTTTGGGGTCGCAATAGGATTGGCCGGTGCGGATGTCGAATTCCCAACCGTGCCAGGGGCAGCGGATGATCTCGCCGAGTCTGGTGTATTCGATCTCGCCGGGATCGGAGGATTGCGCGAGCCCGATCAGCGGGCCCTCGCACAAGGCCGCGCCCTGGTGCGGGCAGCGGTTCAACAGGCCGAAAAACTCGCCCTTGATGTTGAAGATCGCGATTGGCCGGTCGTCGATGGTGAGGAATTTTCGCGACCCCGGCGGCAACTCGTCCACCGGGGCAATGACGTGTCGAACCATCAAGATATCCCGTACAGCTTCTTCGCGTTGCCGAGATAAAACGCTTCGCGGTTGGCATCGCTGACACCGGCCGGCAACACGCGCGACGGTTCATCGAAATCCCAATGCGGGTAATCGGTGGCGAACAACAGCTTGTCCCAGCCGATCCATTCGATCACCTGGAACAGATGATCGCGTCGCTCCGGGTCTTCCATCGGCTGCGTGGTCCACCAGATGTGGTCGCGGATGTATTCCGACGGCTTGCGCTTGAGATACGGCACCTCGCTGTGCAGCCGCTCGAAACTCTTGTCGAGCCGCCAGCCGAGCGACGGCGCCCAGCCGAAGCCGGCCTCGATCATGACCATCTTTAGTTTCGGATAGCGCTCGAACACGCCTTCGAGCACCAGGCTTGCGAGGACGGTCTGCTGGCACTGCGCGTGCCCGACCATCTCCTCAATGTAGAAGCTCGGCCACCCCGACGGGGTCAGCGGATTGCCGCCGAAGCCGAAGGCATGGATACCGACCGGCAGGCCGATCTCCTGCGCCGCTTCGTAAATTGGCCAGTAGCGGCGCTGGCCGAGCGGCTCGACGTTGCGGCTGAGCAGCAGCACTTGAACGAAGTTCTTGTCACCGGCGCGCTTGCGGATTTCGGCGGCGGCGGAAACACCGTCTTCATTGGCGACGACGATCGAGCCTTTCAGGCGGGAATCCTTGGCTGTCCATTTCTCGATCTGCCAGTCGTTGATCGCGGAGCAGATCGCGCCGGCCATATCCTGGTTGCGCAGCCCCTGCCCGCTGTTGAGAGGATTGAGCACGCCGAGGGCGACGTTGTAGGGATCGAGCAGCTGCTTCTGCATGAAGGACAGCGAGGAACCCTGTGGTCCGCCTTCCGGCGGCCAGGCGTCGCGGCGCGAGGCGTTCGGCTGCGCCTTCGGATAGGGCGGGCCCTCCATCATGCCGTGATAGGCCTGCTTGCCATAGACCTCGAGGTGCTCATGCCAGCGCTTGGCCATAAATGGAAAAAGTTCGGCGTTGGTGGCGCGCGCCGGATGGATGTCGCAATCGGCGATCGCGGTCTTGACGCTGACGGACGCTGACGGCTCGGGACGGAACTGCACATTCATGGCGTCGTCTCCTTCATCGCCGCCTGACCGAGGCGGCCATAGGTCGCGAGCGGATTGTCGATCATGATCTTGCGCACAAGATCGGGCGACAACCCCGGCGGCAGCACCTCGTCGCCGTCGAATTGCCAGTGCGGATAGTCGGTCGAGAATAGGAGCAATTCGTCCGACTGCATATGGTCAAACAGGCGGTTCAGGGTTGCCGGATCGGGCGGCGCATCGACCGGCTGCAGCGAGAAACGGATGTTGCTGCGCACAATCTCCAGCGGCGCGCGATCGACCCACGGCGTTTCCATCCGTATACCGCGCCAGAACTTGTGCAGCCGCCACAGATAGGCCGGCAGCCAGGTGAAGCCCGATTCCAGCATCACCATCTTCAGACCAGAGTGACGGGCGAACACGCCTTCCACGATCAGGCTGGTCAACTGAGTCTGGAACGCGGTGGCCTGGGCGACATAGTCCTCGATATGGTAGGAGCCCCAACCGACCGAGGTCGGCGGGTTGTGATAGGCGCTGCCGGCATGGATGCCGATCGTCAGCCCCAGCCGTTCGGCGGCCGCGTAGATCGGCCAGTAGGCGCGCTTGCCGAGCGGCATGTCGCCCATGACCAGCATCAGCACCTGGACGAAGCGCTTGTCGGCGGCGCAGCGCTCGATCTCGGCGACCGATTTTTCGACGCTTTGGGTGGGGATCACGATCGAACCCCGCAACCGCGCATCCTTGTCGAGCCACTCCCTGGCCAGCCAGTCGTTCAAGGCGCGGCAGAACGCATCCTGCATGTCTTCGGAGAACACCATCTGCACGCCATACAGGGGATTGCAGATGCCGTAGGCCGTGCCGAACCGGTCGAGTGCCTGCTTCTGCATGTCGGCGAGGTCTGAACCCGGCTTGCCCTGCCCGGGCCGCCAGTCCGGCCGTGACGAGATCGGCGAATTGGTCGGATAGGATTGCGACACCAGGTCGGTCATGCCGCGCGTCGTCACCTGGTCGCGCCAGTAGTCGTTCATGTAGGGCAACAGACTGGTCAGATGAGGAACGGCGGGATGCAGATCGCAATCCACGCCGCCGGGAAGCGGCGACGTCATGATGTTTCCTCGTTCGCGAGCGCGGTCTCACGGCATCTTGTAGACCTCGCCGCTTGGTTCGCTAACCGTATTCAAGCAGGCTGGTCTGCAGCCCGCAACTCGGCAAACGCTGGTCCCCTGTGCTAGGAAAACATGGGTAAGGGCTTTGGGGAGATTTTCGATGAATAGGATGGGACGTACGGCGATTGTCTTAACCCTCTTGCTGGCCGGCAGCGCATTCGCGCAGCAACAACCCCCAGCCCCGCCCGCAGCGCCCCCGCCGGTCGATTTCTCCAAGGTTGAGATCAAGACCACCGACCTCGGCGACAACGTCTACATGCTCGAAGGCCAGGGCGGGAACATCACCGTGGCGGTGGGGAAAGCCGGCATTATCATGGTCGACGGCCAGTTCGCGCCGCTGCACGACAAGATCAAGGCCGCGATAACAACCATCTCGAACCTGCCGATCAAATATCTGATCAACACGCATTATCACGGCGACCACACCGGCGGGAATGAAGGCTTTGCCAAGGACGGCGCCGTCGTCGTTTCCGACATTAACGTGAAGAATCGCCTGGCGGAGGGAACCACCAACGGACTGACCGGCGTCAAGACGCCACCGGCCGCGGCAGGCGCGCTGCCGACCAAGACCTATGCCGGCAAGATGTTCAAGATCAGGCTTCCCGGCCGCGTCGCCGATCTCCACCACATCGCGAACGCCCATACCGACGGCGACACTTACGTCTGGTTCAAGACCGCCAATGTGCTGGCGACCGGCGACACCTTCACCAACGGCCGCTATCCCAACATCGACTTCGCCAATGGCGGCAACATCAAAGGCATGATCGCGGCGACCGACGCCTATCTCAAGCTGACCAACGCCAAGAGCCGCATCGTGCCGGGCCACGGCCCGATCGCCGACAAGGCGACGCTGACCGAATATCGCACCATGCTCATTACCGCGCGCGACCGCATGGCGGCGCTGGTGAAGCAAGGCAAGAGCGAAGACGATGTGGTGGCGGCCAAGCCATTCGCCGATCTCGACAAGAAATGGGCGCCGACGGAGTTGGCCTCCAAGAATTTTATTCGCGTCGTCTATCATTCGCTCGCGGACAATACCGACAAGAAGACAGTGCTGAAACGAATGCTGCGCCGGGGTTGAAAGAACATGAATGAGCTTGTGACCATCGCCGAAAAGATTGCCGCAAAGCTGATCGCGCGCAAACAGACGATTGCAGTTGCGGAATCCTCAACCGGCGGCCTGATCTCGGCGGCGCTGTTGTCGGTGCCGGGCGCATCGGCCTATTTCCTCGGCGGTGCTGTGGTCTATACCCGCGACGCGCGGCGGCTGCTGATGGATATTCCGGATGAAGCGATGAAGGGCATCCGTTCGGCGTCGGAGCCCTACGCGAAACTGCTGGCAGGCCAGGTCCGCCAGCGATTTGCGACGGATTGGGGATTATCGGAGACGGGCGCGACGGGCCCGACCGGCAACCGTTACGGCGACGCCGCCGGGCATAGCTGCATGGCGGTGGCAGGGCCGTCACTAACGGTGTTCACACTGGAAACCGGCAACAATGATCGGCAAGCCAACATGCAGGCATTTGCGAAGACGGCACTGAACCTGCTGCTGGAGAATTTGTCGAAGTAGATTCGTAGGGTGGGCAAAGCGAAGCGTGCCCACCATCTTGATCCGTTGAATGAATGGTGGGCACGCTACGCTTTGCCCACCCTACGAATGTCGAGGAATCGTCATGCAACAATTCGACCGCGCCGCCGAGGATCTCGGCAACTCGATCCATTTCGAGCATGTCAACGTCACCATCCCCGATCAACGGCTGGCGACGCTGTTCTATATCGCCGGCCTCGGGCTGACCCGCGATCCCTACCTGATGGTGTCGGACACCAACATGTGGGTCAATGTCGGCAGGAGCCAGTTTCATCTGCCCGACGGCGCGCCGCAGGTGCTGCGCGGCCATACCGGCATCGTCATCGCCGGCCGCGAGGCGCTGCTGGAGCGGCTGGCGTCGGTCGCGAAGAAACTCGAAGGCACCGCCTTCGCATTCACCGAGCATAACGACCACGTCGAGGCCATCTGCCCCTGGGGCAACCGCGTGCGCTGCTATGAGCCGGACGCCGCGCGCTTCGGGCGCATCACGCTCGGCATTCCCTATGTCGAGTTCGATGTGCCGGCAGGTACCGCGAAAGCAATCTGCGCCTTCTATCCCGCGATCATGGGGATGCAGGCCGAACTCCTGAACGGCGACGGCACTGTCGCGCGGGTCACGGTCGGCAAGGATCAGTATCTGCAGTTCCGCGAGACCGACCAGCGCCAGCCGGAGTTCGACGGGCATCACGTGCAGATCTACATCACGGACTTTTCGGGCCCCTACCGTCGCCTGCGGGAGCGCGGCCTGATCTCGCAGGAGGACAACCAGTATCAATACCGCTTTCGCGACATCATCGACCTCGATGGCGGCAGGCATCTGTTCACGGTCGAGCACGAGGTGCGCAGCGCCACGCACCCGATGTTCATGCGGCCGCTGGTCAACCGCAGCCCGGCCGAGACCAACCGCACCTACGCGCCCGGCCATGAGCAGTGGGCGTGGGCGATGGGGCCGGATGAATATGACAGAAGGTAGGGATCGTCGCTTCCCATACAACGGCCGTCATACCCCGCGAAGGCGGGGTATCCAGTACGCCGCGGCCCCTCGATTCAATAGCTGCCGGCTCTGGAACACTGGATCACCCGCCCCAGTGCGCAATTGCGCACAAGGCGGGTGATGACAGCGGAGAGCTGCTTTAACAGCGGCGGACGCCCTCACCTCTCCCTGAACGAACGCATCAACTGGTCGCTGAACGGCTTCATGAGATAGGACATCATGGTGCGGTCGCCGGTTTGCACGAAGGCTTCCACCGGCATGCCCGGGATGATCTTGACGTTGTCGCCGAGGCGGGCGACTTCGGCCGGCGGCAGCGAGACGCGGATGGTGTAGTAGCTCTGGCCGGTGCGCTGCTCGGTGGTGACGTCGGCAGAGACGCGGGTGACGACGCCGTTCAATTCCGGCGTGGTGCGCTGGTTGAAGGCGGATAGCCGCAGCAGCGTCTTCTGGCCGATCTGCAGCTTGTCGATGTCCTGCGGATTGACCTTGGCCTCGACCGAGAGGTCGTCGGCCCGCGGCACCACCATCATGATGGCGTCGCCGGCGGTGATCACACCGCCCACGGTGTGTACCGTCGACTGCAGCACGACGCCGTCCTGCGGCGCGCGGATGTCGATGCGGCGCAATTGATCCTCCGCGGTGACCTTGCGCTCGACGAACTCGCCGATCTTGTCGTTGGTCTCGCGCAGATCCTTGGAGACTTCGCTGACCACGTCCTTGTCGACCTGGATGATCTGCAGTTCGGTTTCGGTGATCTTGCCCCGTGCCTGCGCACGCGAGGCGATGTATTGCGCACGCTCGCCCGCCAGCCGGGCGAGGTCGCGCTCCAGCACCGTCAGGCGCGAGATCTGGATCAACCGCTGCTCGTAGAGCAGGCGGACGCCGATCAGTTCCTTTTCCACCAGCGCGATTTCTTTGTCCTTGGCCTGTTCCTGCGCCGTCAGCCCCGCGATTTCCTCGTTGAGCTGCGCCACCCGCTCGCGCAACTGCGATTTCTGCCCAGCGCGCCCGAACACGCGGACCTCAAACAGCTTGGTTTCGCTCGCCATGACGTCACGGACATCGGGGTCGTCGACGCGATCGGTCAGCTGTGGGGGAAACTTGATCTGGTCGAGACCGCGCTGCTCGGCCTCCAGCCGCGCCGCGCGCGCCCACAATCCGTTCAGCGTCTTGACGACGATGGCCAGACTCGCCTTGACCACGGTCTCGTCGAGCCGCACGACGATGTCGCCGGCCTTGACGATATCGCCGTCGCGCACCCTGACCTCGCCGACCACGCCGCCGGTCGGGTGCTGCACCTTCTTGACGTTGGAATCGACCACCACAGACCCCGGCGCAATCAGCGCGCCCGAAATCTGCACCGTCGACGCCCAGCCGCCGAATCCGCCGGCGAGCACCAGCATCAGCGAGAGGCCGACGATCAGATGCCCGCGTATCGAGCGATGCGCGCCTTTCAGCTCGGCGGTCATGATTTTTTCGCAGCTCCCGCTTCGGACACGATCTTGATCGGCGTCGGGGGTGCCACGCGCTGCAGCACCTGGCCGAGCACGGTTTCCTTCGGCCCGAACGCCTGCATGCGGCCGTCCTTCAAGACCAGCAATTGATCGACCGCCTCGATGCCGATCGGCCGGTGCGCCACCACGACCACGATGGCGCCCCGCTCGCGCGCGCCGCGCACCGCACGTGTCAGCGCCTCGTCGCCCTCGCTGTCGAGATTGGAGTTCGGCTCGTCGAGCACGACCAGGAACGGATTGCCGTAGAGCGCGCGGGCCAGCGCCACGCGCTGGGCCTGGCCGGCGGAAAGCGCCGTGCCCTGCTCGCCGATCTGGGTATCGTAGCCCTCGCGCATCTTGATGATCATCTCATGCACGCCGGCCTCCTTGGCGGCGGCGATGATCGCTTCCGACTTCGCTTCGGAATCGAAGCGGGAGATGTTCTGCGCCACGGTGCCGGCGAACAATTCGACATCCTGCGGCAGATAGCCGATGTGGCGGCCGAGCACGTCCGACGACCATTGGTCGAGCGCCGCGCCATCGAGCCGTACCTTGCCGCGGGCCGGCATCCAGACGCCGACCAGCGCGCGAACCAGCGACGATTTACCCGATCCGCTCGGACCGATGACACCAATGCCGGTACCGGCCTCGGCGGCGAAATTGACGTCCTGCACGATGACGCGCTGGTCACCCGGTGGCACGATGCTGACGGCCTCGACCGACAGCCGCTTCGACGGCGCTTGCAACAGCGTCTGTTCATTCGCCGCCGGCACTTGCTGCAGGAGCTTGGCGAGGCGATGCCAGCTCTGGCGCGCGGCGACAAAACCCTTCCAGTGGGCGATGGCGAGATCGACCGGCGCCAGCGCCCGTGCGCTCAGGATCGAGCCCGCGATGATGATGCCGGCGGTGGCTTCCTGGTGGATCACGAGATAGGCGCCGACCGCAAGCACCGCCGATTGCAGCATCATGCGCAAGACTTTTGCGACCGCCCCCAAGCCGCCCGCGATGTCGCTGGCGCGCTGGTTGCCCGCCAGATAGGTCTCGTTGGCCTCGCTCCAGCGCCTGGTCAGGCGTCCGGACATGCCCATCGCGACCAGCACTTCGGCGTTGCGCCGGCTGGTGGTGGCCAGATCGTTGCGCCGCGCGGCCAGCGTCATCGCCTCTTTCGCCGGCGTACGCGACAGGAACTCGGTGATCAGCGTCAGCGTCACCAGAATGACGGCGCCGGCCAGAGCGGTGACGCCGAGCAGCCAGTGAAACGCAAAGCAGATCGCGAGATAGAACGGCAGCCACGGCAGATCGAAGAACGCACCCGGCCCCATGCTGCCGAGAAACGACCTGACATTATCGAGATCGCGCAGCGGCTGCAGGCCCTCGTTGCGGCTACCCACCAGCAGCGGCAGCCGCACCACGGTTTCGAACACACGCGTGTTGAGGGCTTCGTCGAGCGCGGTTCCGATGCGGCCGAGAACGCGACCGCGGATCAGATCGAGGCCGCCTTGCGCGATGTAGAGGCCGCCGGCGAGAATCACCAGACCGACCAGGGTCGGTACGCTGCGGCTTGGCAGCACGCGGTCGTAGACTTCCAGCATGAAAATCGAGCCGGTCAGGTACAAAAGATTGATCATGCAACTCATGATGCCGACGCCGATAAAGGCGTTGCGACAGGCGCGCAGCGCGTCACCGAGCTCGGAGCGCCGGACGGGAGCGGCTGCCATTAATGCGTTTCTCTTCAAAAGGATAAGGTACGTGCTTCGTTTTAGCGATGTTTTTGGACACCGTCCATTTTAAGTCACGTTAACCTGCATCCAATTCACCACCATGAAACGGGTGGAGACGGAAGTCGCACGTTTGGGCAGCTAATTTGATGCCGGCGCCAGACTCTGGGCGGGCTGGGGCTTCGTTTGGTGCGGAAACGGCACCAGGATCACGGACATCGAGACCCGGCCGATCTCGCCGTTGACATCGAGCAGGACGCCGCTTCCGACGCCCAACCCGCCTGCCGGCCGCCACCTCGCCTGGGCGCGAATACCGACCCATTCGCCTTCCGGCTGGCGGAACAATTGAACCGTCAAATTGGGGTTCGGATCCGCCACCACATCGCTAAACGGCCGGGCGATGCCATGGGTCCAGTCCGCCGGTCCCAGCCCTGAGGACAGTGGCGCCTTCGATAAGGACCCCGCGCCGGCGATAATCGCATGATTCATGCGAAACCAGGCGACGCCGTCACCTTCGCGGGCCTCCATGGCATCCATGAACCAGGGCCGGCCATGTGCCGCCCGCCTTGTGCGCACTGGAAACCGGGTGGGATCGGCGGTTTCGCCCGCGGGCTCGATAAAGCCGGGGACCTCGACTCCGCGTTCCCGCGACAATGTCACCCGCACAGTGGCGCAGGGCTGGTCCTCATTGGCCGGCCACAATGTGTTGTCGATCACACTTACGCGGCCGCCTTCGGTGAGGACGGAAAGCTCTGTCCGCAATTCCGTCATCGGGGTCGGCCGCAGGAACCAGGCCGACGATGCGATCGCCGTGCCCCATTTGCGCTTCTCCGCCAACGCCTCGACTTCCGCCGTCAGCAGGCTTGCGACCGCGCCGCCCTGCAGGCCGGCAAAGGGGCCGGCGGCGAGCGTCGTGGGTTGCCAGCGATTGGGGCCGGCGGGCTCGAAGATGGCCAAGGCTGCGATATCCTGAGATGAGGAATATTGAACGTTGGGCAAACTGGCGGAAGCTCGCGCACCCTACAAAAGGGATTTCTTCACCTCAGATGAATGCTATTCAACCCTCGGAAGCCCCGCCCTCTCCGCCCCGCGCGATCCCGCCCTTGACCGCCTTGCTGGCGTTCGAGCGCGCCGCTTCGCAACTGAGCTTTCGCCGCGCGGCGCGTGACCTTTCGCTCAGCCCGTCGGCGATCAGTCATCAGATCCGCGGGCTGGAAGAGCAGTTCGGCACCAAACTGTTCGTGCGCGGCGCGCGTTCGGTGCGGTTGACGGCCGATGGCGAGCGTTATTTCGCAAAAGTTTCGGCCGCGCTGGCGGCGCTGCAGGACGCCAGCCGCGACATGCTGCGGCATCGCCGCGATGCGCACGCCGAACTCTGGATCAGTTCACTGCCGTTCTTCACTTCAGCCGTGCTGATCCCGGCGCTGCCGGAGTTCAAGCGGCGCCATCCGCAGCTTACGCTGCGCATCGAGGCTACGCACCAATATGCCGACTTCAATGCTTCCCGCGTCGACGTCGCGGTCCGCTATGGCCGCGAGCATTCCACGGGACTGAAATTCGAACCGCTGGTCGCGGTGAAGGGCCTGCCGGTCTGCGCGCCCGCGCTTGTCAAGGCTGGACTGAAACAGCCGGTAGATTTGTCACGGCAGGTTCTGATTCATCTGACGACCCAGCCGCGCGCCTGGCCGGCCTGGCTCAAGGAGGCCGGTCTTCAACATCTCAGCCCACGCGGGCATCTTTGGCTCGACAGCGTGCCGGCGATGCTGGAGGCCGCCGAACAGGGCCTTGGTGTCACCTTGGGAATGTCGCCGCTGATCAAGGCGCGGCCGGGCTTTGGCAAAAGGCTAATCGCGCCCTTTGCGTTCGAGGCCACCCATAGCGAGACGATCTACCTCGTCTCCCGCACCGAACAGGCGCGCGACCGCCGGATCGCTGCGGTCCGACGCTGGATTGTGGAAACAGTTGGCCGCGCGATATAGCGCGCGCTACATTCGCCCGCCGGTCCGGATCAGCCGCACGATCAGCAGCAATATGACGGCGCCGATGGTGGAATAGACGATCTCGGAGATCAGCCCGCTGCCGATACGAATGCCGAGCTTGGGAAACAGCAGGCTGGCGAGCAGCGCGCCGGCGATGCCGACCAGGATGTCGCCGATAATACCGAAGCCGGTGCCGCGCACGATCTTGCCGGCCAGCCAGCCGGCGACCAGTCCGACAAACAGAACAACGAGAATGCCTTCGTTGGAAATATACATCTGACGTCCCCCCAGGATTTGCCGCGCCGGCAAGGTGACAGCCTATCCCATTATTGTCCGATGTGACGAGCCGCAATCCGCGCGCCGTCCAACTGCGCCGCGAAGTGAAACTTTTTTACGTCACATGCGTTATGTCGGGATGAAGAATGGCGATATTTGGTATGTCACTTTTGGTCCGCACAAAGCGGACGAGACTGCGGAGAGCATGGCCCGCTCGACCCGTACCTTCAAATCGGAGGTCGACGCCAAGCTGTTCGCGATGCAGATCCTGTCCAAGGGACTGACGGCGAGCGCGGGCACGCTCAATCCCCATCAGCCGAAGCAGATCGTGGGACCGGCGCAGATCGAGACCTGGGCCGATCCGGGACTGGGTGGCTGAAGGCTTGGTCATGGCCGGGCTCGACGAACTGAGCTCCAGCCGTTTCCTCAATTCTCAGGTCGCAGCAATAAATTCCGCCGGCTCGGCCAGCACACAGCGCGCGGTTCGATCCGGCGATACCTGCACATTGAGCGGCAAGCGTTCGCTGCAGCGCGGTTGCGCGTAACTGCAGCGCGGCGCGAACGAACAGCTCGCGGGCGCCTTGTCGAGCGATGGCGGCGTGCCCGGGATGGTCTCGAGCCGCTGGCCGCGCTTGGCGCCGTGGACGGTCGAGGCCAGCAAGCCCTTGGCATAGGGGTGAACCGGTGAGCGCACGATGTCGCGCAAGCGGCCCTGCTCCACGATCTGACCGGCATACATCACGGCGACGCGGTCGCAGATTTCGATGGCGACGCCGATATCGTGGGTCACGAAAATCACGGACATGCCAAACTCGCGCTGCAATTCGCGCAACAGCAGCAGGATCTGGATCTGCACGGTGGCGTCCAGCGCCGTGGTTGGCTCGTCGGCCAGAAGAATCTTCGGCTTGCAGGCCAGCGCCAGCGCGATCATCGCGCGCTGCCGCATGCCGCCGCTCATTTCGTGCGGATAGGCCTCCAGACGGCGCTTGGCGGAGGGAATGCGCACGACCTCAAGCATTTCCAGCGCGCGGGCCGTCGCCTCCTTCTGGCTCTTGCCTTCGTGGCGCATCACGCTTTCCGCGATCTGGTGGCCGATCGTGTAGACGGGATCGAGCGCCAGCGCCGGCTCCTGGAAGATCATGGAGACGGTCTGGCCGCGGAAGGCCGACAGTTGCTCCTCGTTCATCGCCAGCACGTCGCGGCCCAGAACCTTCACAGTCCCTGAAATCTGCGTCCGCTTCCGCGGCAACAGCCGCATCAGCGCGCGCAGGGTCACGCTCTTGCCTGAGCCGGATTCGCCGAGCAAGCCAAGCACCTCGCCCTCGCCCAGCGAGAGCGAGATGTCGTTAACAGCGTGAACCGTGCGCTCGCCGGTGAAGCGGATGTTGAGGTCGCGGATTTCGACGAGATTGCTCATGCCAACCTGGGTACCCTTTGGTGATAGTCGGTGGCGCGCTGGAACGCCGCGCCGATCCGCACAAGCCCCGCCTCGTCGAAGGCGCGGCCGATCAGCTGCATGCCGACCGGCAGGCCGCTTTTGGTGAAGCCCGTGGGAATCGAAAGCGACGGCAGGCCGAGATAATTGATCGGGCGCGTGAAGCGCGTGATCCGCTGGATCACGGCTTCCGCGTCGTGGCTGTTGCCGACGTCGCTCTCGGCAATGGTCACTGCGGGCATCGGCGCGACCGGCGCGATCACGGCATCGGTACCTGTCACTGCCGCCAGGTACGCGGCGAGCGCAGGACCACGCCAGCGCATCGCTTCGAGATAGGTCACGGCCGGAATCGCGAGCCCGTTCTGCAGCCGCATCAGGACCTGCGCGCCGTAATCCTGCGGCCGTTCGATCATCCAGCGCTTGTGGAAGGCAGCCGCCTCGGTGGCGAGCACGATCTGGCAGGCGGCGGTGAGCTGACGCTGGTCCGGCAGCTCGACCTTGACGATTTCGGCGCCCTCCTTCGTGAGGGTGGCGATGGTCTCGTCGAGCACCCGCGCCACCTCGGAATCGAGATCGTCGACATAGAAGGCGGTGGGCACGCCGATCTTGAGGCCTTTGAGCGAGCCTGTGGTCGCGGCCATGTAATTCGGCACCGGGAACGTCGATGTAGTCGGATCCTCGGAATCGGCGCCCGCCATCAATCCGACCAACAGCGCACAATCCTCGACCGTTTGCGCGAGCGGGCCGACCGTATCAAGCGACTGCGACAAGGGCATTGCGCCGGCGCGGCTGATCAGGCCGACCGTGGTCTTGAAGCCGGTGACGCCGCAGAAATGCGCGGGCATCCGGATCGAGCCGCCGGTATCGGAGCCGAGCGCGGCAAAAGTCAGCCGCGCGGCGACCGCCGAGCCGGAGCCGGACGATGAGCCGCCGGTGATGTGATCGATGTTCCAGGGGTTACGCACCGCGCCGTAGTGCGGATTGTGGCCAGTCGGGCCGTAGGCGAACTCCACCATCTGCAGCGAGCCGAGCCTGACAGTGCCGGCGTCCTTCAGCCGCTGCAACGCGGTCGAGGTCGTCGTCGCGACGAAATCGCGGCGGATTTTCGAGCCGCAGGTCACGACCTTGCCGGCGTCGTAATACATGTCCTTGTGCGCCAGCGGCACGCCGTGCAGCGGGCCTAGATTCTTGCCCTTGGCGAGCGCGGCATCGGCGACGTCTGCAGCCGCGAGCGCCTCGTCCGCATCGATCGACATGAAGGCGTTGACGCGCGGCTGCCATTGCGCGATCCGGTCGAGGCAGGACTGCGTCACCTCGCGCGAGGAAAATTTCTTGTCCGCGATCGCTTTCGCGACCGACACCAGCGACATCAGGGCCGGTTCGCCGCTCATTTCGACACCTTCTCGCGCTGCACCAGCAGAAAGCTCGCAGGCTCGAGATCCATCGGCAGCGTGCCGCTAACGGGCGCAAAGCCATCGAACGCCGGGCCGATGGAATTGGCGATGCGCGCGGAGACTTCAGAATCCTGCGGCACGCCGGCGATTTCGGTCATTGCCTTGACCTGTTTGGGATCGGGTCTTGTCATGCGGCGTTTACTCCCATGTCATTTTCTTTGGCCGGTGCGCGGCTGTGCCCGGAGCCGGCAATGGCCATGTAGCACGCCGCCTGGTGGCCCATTGTATCGACATCGCTGAGTTTTGGCGTCGCATTTGCGCAGAGCGGCTCCGCAAACGGACAGCGGGTGTGAAACCGGCAACCGGGCGGCGGGTCGATCGGATTGGGAGGATCGCCCGAAATCGGCGGCGTCTCGGTGCGGTTATCAGGGTCGGACGACGGCATGGCTGCCAGCAGCGCCTTCGTGTAGGGATGCGCCGGCGCATCCCAGACCTTGTCCACGGGGCCGAGTTCGACCACCTCGCCGAGATACATCACCAGCACGCGGTCACTGATGTAACGCACAACGTTGAGGTCGTGGCTGATGAACAGATACGTGAGGCCGAACTCGCGCTTCAGGTCCGCCAGAAGATTGAGCACCTGGGCCTCGACCGATTTGTCCAACGCCGACACCGCCTCGTCGAGGATCACGAGGCGCGGCGACAGCGCCAGCGCACGCGCAATGTTGACGCGCTGGCGCTGGCCGCCGGAAATCTCGTGCGGATAGCGGTTCGCAAAAGTCTCGGGCCGCAGGCCCACCTTGCCGAGCAGTTCGCGCGCCAGCGCGCGCGCGATGCCATCGGCCATGCCGTGAACTTTTGGGCCGAACGCGATCGACTCTTCGATGGTCAGGCGCGGGTTCAGCGAGGCGTAGCTGTCCTGAAACACCATCTGCATGCCGCGGCGCAATTCACGCAGCGACAGCGCGCGGCCGACCTGCATGCCGTCATAGACGATATCGCCGGCATCGCGCTTCATCAGGTGCATCAAGAGCCGCGCGGTGGTCGACTTGCCGCAACCGGATTCGCCGACGATGCCGACGGTTTCGCCCTTGGCGATGGAGAAGGAAACGTCATCGACCGCGCGCACGGTTTTACGCGGGCTGAACAGATCGCCGCGCACCGGAAAATGCTTGGTCAGGCCCGTGACCTGCAGCAGCGGCTGCGCCGCGCCGCCGACGTCCTCGACCGGCTCCAGTACTTCGACTGACTGATACGTCTCGTTCATCGCGTCAGTTCCTGATGTCCATGGCGCTGCGCATGCCGTCGCTGAGCAGATTGAAGCAGATCGAGACCGCAAAGATCATGACGCCCGGCAGCGCCGCCACCCATGGATTGACATAGATCGCGGTGCGCAGCGTGTTAAGCATCAAGCCCCACTCCGGCTCCGGCGGTTTTGTGCCGAGGCCAAGGAATGAGAGACCGGCGGCGAGGATCATCGACACTGAGATCAGCCCGGTGGCGTAGACGAAGATCGGGCCGAGCACGTTGCCAAGCATATGTACGCGCATGATGGTGAAGGGCCCGGCACCCGACGCCCGCGCGGCCTCGACGAAATCCATGTTGCGCACGCCGGTGGTGACGCTTTCCGCGACCCGGGTGATCTGCGGCACGAACACGATGGTTAGCGACACGATGGAATTGACGATGCCTGCCCCCAGCGCGCCGGAGATCGCAATCGCCAGCAGCACCGACGGGAAGGCGTAAAACACGTCAATGGTGCGCATGATCGCGGTGTTGAGCTTGCCGCCGACATAACCGGCGACGAGCCCGAGCGAGGTGCCGATGATGAAGGCGAATATCACCGGGAGGATACCGATGATCAGCGACAGCCGGCCGCCATAGATCAGCCGCGCCAGCATGTCGCGGCCGAGTTCGTCGGTGCCGAGCGGATAATTCGGGGTGCCGATATGACGAAGCCTGCGGATCATCGAGCCCTGGTAGGGATCGGCGAGGCCGAGCCACGGCGCGAGCAGCGCTGAGAGAAAGATCAGCACCAGCACGAATGCGCAGACCATGCTGACCTTGTCGCGTGAGATGCGGCGGCCGACGGTGGCCCAATAGCCGCGCGCCTTGGTGGCGGGTGCGGCCTGCAGGGCGGTATCCGACATCACAGCCATGAATCAGCCCCGCTTGATACGCGGATCGATCGCGGCCTGCGCGATATCGACCAGCAAATTGAGGGCGACGAAGAACAGCGCCAGCACCAAAATCGTACCCTGCAGCAGCGGCAGGTCGCGCTGGAAGATCGCGGAATTGAGCAGCAGGCCGGAGCCCGGCCACGAGAACACGGTCTCGATCAGGATCGAGCCGCCGAGCATGTAGCCGAGCTGCAGCCCCATCACCGCGAGCGCGGTCGGTGCCGCGTTCTTGATGACGTGCTTGAACACGTCGAGTTCGCGCAGGCCCTTGGCGCGCAGCGCCTCGACGAAATCCTGCGAAAGGATGTCGCCGGTGAGCGCGCGTACGGTGCGGGTGACGATGCCCATCGGAATCACCGAGGTCGTGATCGCCGGCAGGATGAGATATTTCATGTGCTCCCAATCCCAGCCCCACGAACCGGAACCACTGGGACCGGCGCCGACCGCGGGCAGCCAGTTGAGCTGCACCGAGAAGATGATCACCAGCACCATGCCGAGCCAGTAATGCGGCACGGACACACCGGCAATCGCGATCGAGGTCGCGACCTTGTCGATCCAGGTGTCGCGAAAGTAGCCGGCGATCAGGCCGAACAGCAGCCCGAGCGTGAAGCCGATCAGGGCTGCGGCAATCGCAAGCGTAACCGTGTTGCTGACCGCGCGCAGCACTTCCGTCAACACCGGCCGGCCGGTGGCGATCGAACTGCCGAGATCGCCATGGAGCGCCCGCCACATCCAGAGCCCGAACTGGACCGGCAGCGGCCGGTCGAAGCCGTAGGCCGTGCGCAGTTGCGCCGCGAGTTCCTGCGACGCGTCCGCCGGCAGCACCGCGACCAGGGGATCGCCGGGCGTGATGTGCACGAGCAGGAAGCACACCAGCGCCACGCTGATCACGATCGGGATGACGTAGATGATGCGTCGGGCGATGTAAGCAAACACGGGTCACTTTTTCTTCTTCCCTTCTCCCCTTGTGGGAGAAGGTGGCGCGCATTCATGCGCGCCGGATGAGGGGTTCGATCCGCGGACGCAAGCTTTCGAATGAGGGACGCGTATCCGCGGAGAGAACCCCTCACCCGTCTTCGATGCTCCGCATCGAAGCCACCCTCTCCCACAAGGGGAGAGGGGAAGAACGCACCTCGCCGCTACGGCGCCAACGACACCGGCGAGAAGTCGACGAACCAGCTCTTCGGCTGCACAAAGCCCTTGACCTTCGGGCTCATCGCGCGCGGCGCCACGTCATGGGCGACGTAAAGGAACGCCGCGTCATCCACCGAGGCTGCATGCAGTTCGGCCAGCGCCGCGTCACGCGCGGCGGGGTCGAAGGTCTGGCGCGCCTTGGTCACGAGTTCGTCGAACTTGGGATTGTTGATGTAACCCCAATTATTCGACGTTGGCGGCGCCATCGACGACTGCAGGAAGCGCACCAGCGCGAAGAACGGATCCATCGCCGCATAGGTGACGTTGGTGGCGTTGGCGCCGTTGGCGGTCGGATCCTTGGCGCCGCGGCGCCAGTTGGTGAACAGCGTATTCCATTCGATGACGTCGAGCTGGACGTCAAAGTAGCATTCGGCCAGCGCTTGCTGCAGATATTCGTTCATCGGCAGCGGCAGCATCTGACCCGATCCCGACGCCGAGGTCTGGGTCTTTACCGTCAGCTTCTTGCTCGGACCGTAGCCGGCCTCCTGCATCAGCTTCTGCGCGGCCTTCAAGTCATACTTGATCTCAAACGTCGGCTTGCCGCGCCAGGGATGGCCGGGCTCGAAGGTGCCGCTCGCCGGCACCATCAGGCCGGCGAGCAGGCCGTCCCGCAGCCCTTCGCGATCGACGCAGAGGTTGGCCGCCTTGCGGACACGAATGTCATTCCACGGCGAGCCTTCGATCCGCGAAAACTGCCACGGCCAGACATGCGGTTCTTCATTGGAAGTAATGGTGAAGCCGCGCTGCTTGATCTCCTTGACCGCGTCAGGCGCCGGCGCTTCGACCCAGTCGACCTGACCGGACAGCAATGCCGCGGTGCGGGCGTTGGCCTCCGGCATCGGCAGCAGCACCATCTTGTCGACCTTGGGCACGCGGGCCTTGTCCCAATAGGCCTCGTTCTTGACCAGTTCGAGCCGCTCGCGCGGCGTGAACTTCGACATCTTCCAGGGGCCGGTGCCCGACGCTTCCTTGGCAAACGCCGCCCACGCGGCCTGCGACTTGGCCTTGGCGTCGGCGCCTTCGGCCTTCTCATAAAACGCCTGCCACTTGGTCGGGCTCGCCATGAACAGATTGGTCAGGTTGATCGGCAGAAAGCTGTCCGGCTCCTTGGTGGTCAACTCCACCGTCATGTCGTCGATCTTGCTGGCGGAGGCCAGCGTCGGCATGCGCGAGGCGGTGACGCCGACCTGGCTGGCGTCGAAATGCGGCGCGTCCTGCTTCAGCACCTTCTCGACATTCCAGACCACGGCGTCGGCATTGAACGGCGAGCCATCATGGAAGGTGACGCCGGGACGAAGCTTGAAGGTCCATTTCTTCTTGTCGGCCTCGTCGACCTTCCATTCGGTCGAGAGCCCGGGAATCATGACGCTTGCCTTGTCCGCCGAGGACAGGTCCCACATCGTCAGCGCGTCGTACATGGTAAGGCCGGTGAAACGGTTGCCCTCAAAGCCCTGATCGGGCTGGCCGAGGGTGCGCGGAATATCGGCAGCGGTCATGCCGATCCGCAGCACCGTTTCGGCGCTTGCGAGTTGCGGCAGCCCAACCACCAGCGCCGTCGCCAGCAGCCACGCGGTGGCCGTCTTGTTCGATTTTTCATTACGCATATGCAGCAATTCCTTCTCGACTTGGGTGACTAATTCTTATGCAAAGGTATGCAACGCCTGTGCCAAGGAAGGCACTTCGCTAGGGGCCAATAGCCGCACAACTTCCGGTGATTGCGCATACAACCGCGCCTTCTATGCTACATCTGGCATCAAGCTTGCATTTTTCAGCTCCAAACCCCGCCCGAAGGAGCTTAATTCATGCGCACCCAAAATTCGATGCTTCTTGCTGCCGCGGCAATGGCCCTCGGATTGTCGCTTGGCTTGCCCACGATTTCAGCGCAGGCGGAGACCGTTGTGCGCTACGGCATTTCGATGGCGGATATCCCGCTGACCACCGGCCAGCCGGACCGCGGCGCGGGCGCCTACCAGTTTTCGGCCTATACGATCTACGATCCGCTGGTCGCCTGGGAGATGGACGTGTCCGACCGGCCGGGCAAACTGGTGCCCGGCCTCGCCACCGAATGGAAGGTCGACGAGCAGGACAAGAAGAAGTGGCGCTTTGCCTTGCGCAAGGGCGTCAAGTTTCACGACGGCAGCGAATTCAACGCCGACGCCGTGATCTGGAATCTGGACAAGGTGCTCAACGATAAGGCACCCCAGTTCGACAAGCGCCAGAGCGCCCAGGTGAAAACCCGCCTGCCCTCGGTCGCGAGCTACGCCAAGATCGACGACGACACGGTCGAGATCACCACCAAAACCGTGGATTCGTTCTTCCCGTATCAGATGCTCTGGTTCCTGGTCTCGAGCCCCGCGCAATATGAAAAGCTCGGCAAGGACTGGGACAAGTTCGCCAGCCAGCCCTCCGGCACCGGGCCGTTCAAACTCACAAAACTGGTGCCGCGCGAACTCGCCGAACTCACCAAGAACGCCGACTATTGGGACAGCAAGCGGATTCCCAAGGCCGACAAGATCGTGCTGATCCCGATGCCGGAAGCGCTGACGCGCACCAATGCGCTGTTGGCGGGCCAGGTCGATTTGATCGAGACGCCAGCGCCCGATGCGGTGCCGCAGCTCAAATCCGCCGGCATGAAGATCGTCGACAACGTCACGCCGCATGTCTGGAATTATCATTTGAGCGTGCTGCCCGGCTCGCCCTGGACTGACATCCGCCTGCGCAAGGCGCTGAACCTCGCGATCGACCGCGAAGCCGTGGTCGGGCTGATGAATGGATTAGCAAAGCCCGCCAGGGGCCAGGTCGATCCGTCGAGTCCCTGGTTTGGCAAGCCGTCCTTTGAACTGAAATACGACGTCGCGGCGGCGAAGAAGCTGGTGCAGGAGGCCGGCTATTCGAAGGAAAAGCCGCTGAAGGCGACCTTCATCATCGCGCAAGGCGGCACCGGACAGATGCTGTCATTGCCGATGAACGAATTCCTGCAGCAGAGCTTTAAGGAAATCGGCATCGATGTTGACTTCAAGGTGGTCGAGCTCGAGACGTTATATACGGCGTGGCGCAAGGGCGCGGCTGACGAGATCAACGCGGGCATCACCTCCAACAACATCGCCTATGTCACGTCGGATCCGCTCTACGCCATCGTCCGCTTCTTCCACTCCGGCCAGATCGCACCTGTTGGCGTCAACTGGGGCGGCTACAAGAATCCCAAAGTCGATGCGCTGATCGACGAGGCCAAGCAGACGTTTGATGTCGCCAAACAGGACGAACTATTGGCACAGGCGCATGCCGAGATCGTCGACGACGCCACGCTGGTCTGGGTGGTGCACGACACCAACCCGCATGCGCTGTCGCCGAAGGTGAAGAAGTTCGTGCAGGCGCAGCACTGGTTTCAGGATCTGACGCAGATCGGGCTGGAGTAAAAGCGAAGCGCTAAACCTTCCGGTCAGAACGGTCGTCATCCCCGCGAAAGCGGGGATCCAGTACGCCGCGGCAGTGAGGAATCGTAGGGTGGGCAAAGGCGCGTTTGCGCCGTGCCCACCATTCCGCGCCGCGCTCGTGAATGGTGGGCACGCTTCGCTTTGCCCACCCTACGACGTCCTTCGCTTGGTGGACGACGACGATCGCTTCAAGGAATCGGATAACCTTTCCACAACCACTCCAGTGCGGATGGCAGGGTTTGCGCGATGGTCGGGCGGTCGACATGCTTGGCGTTGCGCACGAACAGGTACTGGTAATGGTAACCCTTTTCGGCAAGCACCTTGGCCATCAGCGCGGCCGACAGCGTCCAGTCGTGCATGCCGTCCGGGATCGTGGGGTTCGGATAGAACAAGTCCTGATCGCCCATCTCGAACCAGTAACGGATCGGCTTGGCGGGCGCGCTGGGTATCAGCGGCACGCCCGGCGGCTCCGATGGCGTCAGCACGCCGGCCTTCACGGTGAGGTTGGGACCGGCGGGGCCAGCCCACGCGCTGTGATATTCCCAGGCACCGCCGCGCAGCGCCGGATTCCACGGCCATTGCTGGTTGACCATGGTCGGAGAGTAGGCCAGCACCCGATGATAGAGTTCGGGATGGAACCACGCCATGGTGAAGGCGGCCGTGCCGCTCGAACTCAGTCCCATGGTCGCGCGGCCCTCGGGGTCCTTCGTGAGCTTGACGCCGGCGTGCTGCTCGACGCGCGGCAACACTTCGCGCTCCACGAACTGCGCATAGATCCCCGACACCGTGTCGTATTCGCGCCCGCGCTGGGCGCCCTGCGCGTCCTGGCCGCCATTGCCGACCTGGATGGAGACCATCGGCGGCACGCGGCGCTGCTGGATCAGATTGTCCAGGGTCGTGTTCATGTCCTTCCAGGCGGTCGAACCGCCATCGCCTAGCACGATGAACGGCACCTCCGCGCCGCGCACATAGTTCGCGGGAACATAGACCTCGATCGTGCGCGTCCAGGTACCGGGATGGCTGGTGGTAACGATCATGTTCGATTTGTCGCCCGGCGCCGTCGTCGTCACCATGATCGAACTGTTGTTGCAGCCCGGCGTGTCGTCGCGGATCAGGCCGGGGTTGTAGATCACGCTGTCCTTTGACGACACGGTGAAAGACGTGATCGTGCCCCGCGGCACGCCATCCTTCGCGACGGTCTCGGGAGCAGCCGCATGGGTCGCGCCGATGATGAAATTCCCCTCGGCGCCTGATGGCGGCAATGCGCCGTCGGGAAGCTCCGTCGCGCGCGGATAATTCGGGTTCGATGGGTCGCGGGTCGGCGGCGCGGTCTTGAAATCGAGGCCCGTCGTGTCGATGAAGAAGGGCGCGGCCTTGTCGCTCGTGTTGGCGCCGGGCGGAACGGCCATGTTCTGGGTTACGCAGGCCGGCTGGGCCAGAGCCACCGGCATGACCGGCACGACAGAGATCAACGTCCCCACAAGGACGGCCGACAGCTTGCGCATGCTCGTCTCCCGAAATTGGCGAGTCTTGCTGGCTCACCTTCACGGAAAATATGCCGAGCGGCTGGCGGCCGGTCAAGTTGCCGCCGTGGGGCGCGGCTACTTCGTCAGCAGCGCGAAGGCGCCGTTCCAGTCTTGCGGCGGCGGGTCTTCGAGATAGCCGCGGATACGGACTTCGTAGAGATCGTAGAGCAGCTCCAGCGAATTCGCCTCGTCGGTCTTGCGGCCGCGCGCGATGGCCGCGAGCGCGCCGTTCCAGTCGCGGGTGCGATAGCAGGAGAGCATCTCGATCGTCAGGTTGCGCAGGCGCTGGAAGCGGCCTGATTGCGCGGTGTCCTCGCGGCCGGCGATGGCATAGATCACCTCCGGCTCCTTCTTGCCCTTCACCATGATGAAGTCGAGTTCGAGGATCGCGAACTTGTCCTTGACCGCCAGCGCGGTCTTGGAGCCGACGATGATGGGAAATCCGTATTCCTTGGATTGGCCTTCGAGGCGCGAGGCCAGGTTGACGCTGTCGCCGAACACCGAATAGTCGAAGCGCATATCGGAGCCCATGTTGCCGACCACGCAGATGCCGGTATTGAGGCCGACGCCGACATTGAGCGGAATGAACGGGCGGCCCTCCTCCTTTGCCTCCTGCTCGCGCGCCTGGTTGAGCTCGTCGACGCGCGCCAGCATGTCGAGCGCCGCCTCGCAGGCGTTGAGCTCATGATCCTTGTCGTCGAGCGGCGCATTCCAAAACGCCATGATGGCGTCGCCCATATATTTGTCGATGGTGCCCTTGCGGTTGAGGATGGCGTTGGTCAGCGGCGTCAAAAACCGGTTCATCAACGCGGTGAGGCCCTGCGGGTCGTTCTTGTAGGTCTCCGAGATCGAGGTAAAGCCGCGCATATCGGAGAACATGATGGTCATCTCGCGCTCCTCGCCGCCGAGCACCAGCCTCTCCGGCGACTGCGCGAGTTGTTCGACCAGGACCGGCGACACATACCGGCCCATGGCGGAACGAATCTGGCGGCGTTGCGCCTGCTCGCGCACGAAGCTGGAAAAGATCAGCGTCAGATAGATCGACGTGGTCGACATCAGGGGGTAGGTGAAGTCGATCAGGAGCCGATGCTGCGAATAGAAATACGCCGACGTTCCGATCAGCGCGGTCGCAAACGCCGCACCGAGGGCGACCAGCGTAACCGGCCCGAACAGCGGCGCGAACGCGATCACAAGCAATCCAAACAGAAGCGCGGTCGCGAACTCGACGGCGATGCCGTAGATCGGCGTCGAGATCACCGCCCCGCTCAATGCGCTTTCCAGAATCTGGGCGTGGATTTCCACGCCCGGCATGTTCTGCGAAACCGGCGTGGTCTTGATGTCGTTGAGACCGACGGCCGAGGTGCCGATCAGGACCAACTTGCCCGCGATCATTTCGGGCGCAACGGTCTTTTCCAGCACGTTCGTCACCGGAACGTAGAGAGAAGGATCCTGACGGGCGTAGTGAACCCAAAGCTGGCCGTTGCCGTCGGTCGGCAGCTGAAAGCCCTTGATGCCGAGGCTCTTGATGCCGGCCTTTTCGGATTTGATCAGGATCGTGCCTGAGCCGGTGGCGACCCGAAGCATCTCGAAACTCAGCGAGGGCATGGTCTGGCCCTGCGCCAGCATGATCATCGGCACGCGCCGCACGATGCCGTCGCGCTCGGGCTTGATCGTAAAAAGGCCGCGCCCGGCAGCGGCCTGTTCCAGCACCCTGGTGTTGCGCAGCAGGCCCGGGAATTCAAACATGAAGCGTTGCGGTTCCTCGCCCAGCATCGCCAGTCCCGTCACCGGAAGCGTCTTGTCGAGCACGGCCAGCTCTTCCGCGGCCCCCGATTCGCCAAGCACCACGCGCGAGTTCCGGATCGCTTCGGCGAAGATCTCGTCGTTGCTGGGCAGCGCGCGCAATTTGGCGCGGGTGTCCTCATCGAGGTTGCGGAACGTATCGGCCGCATCGGCCGGATTGAGCCGGTCCGGCTCCGAAAACACCGCGTCGAACGCGATCACGACGGCGCCCAGCCCGGTCAGCTCGGTAATGAGATCGGCGATCCGCGTCCGCGGCCACGGCCACTGCCCGAACTTTTCCAGGCTCTTGTCGTCGATATCGACGATGGTCACCGGCCTTGCGGTCTTGTGGCGGGGATCGATGCGCTGGAAGAAATCGAAGGTCCTGACCCGAATTTCCTCGATGGGAGCCGGATCGGCGACGCGAAGGGCTGCAAACCCGATCAGCAGCGCAAGGCACAGCAGCCGGTCAAAGCCGAACCGCCGCCTAAACCACCTCGGTAGAGCCCGGAGCTTCATGGCTTCGATTGTTCGCTAACTGGCGGCGCCAGACAAGCCAGAAGATGGCATCTATATCCCTGAGTTAGCGCGGCTGGCGAAGCGCCATATTAATGATGCGGCGACACGATGAAGTCGCTCGCATGCAGACTGGCGGCGGCGAGCCCCTTGAGGGTGATAGTGTCGCCCGTATCGAGCGTGATCAGCTTGTCATCGCCGCTGGTCTTTACATGAGCGGATTTTGCAAGCCACGCAGTGATGTTTTCGGCGTCCACGAACTCGGCGAACGCACGGAGATCGATATGGTCCTCGCCCTGCGTGAAGTCGGTTATCTGATCGGCGCTCGGGTTGTGCTGGGATGCCGGAGCAAACACGAACTGGTCGGCCTTGGCTTTGCCGGTCAGCGTGTCGTTGCCGCCAGTTGCGAAGATGACGTCCTCTTCGTCCGTCCCTACGAGCGTGGCGCCATCCCCCCTGGATTGCTGGAACACAAAGTTCAAGGTGTCGTACTGGCCGTCGTCGTCCGCGGCGGTTACCGTGACGATGTCGCCATCGAGATCGACCTTCGCGGTGAAATTGGCCGAATCCTGACCGCCGTTGGCGGTGCCGCCGCCATCCTTAAGCGTGAACGTCACGGTGCGCTCGCCGGCAACCGGATTCTCCTTAGAGTTCGAGAATTCGATCGCCTGCGCGAGCTTCGCAACGGCGACATCGTCGGCATCGCCGTTCAGCGTCACTGTCAGGGTGTTATGGTCGTAGTTCGTCAGCGACCCGATCTGCACCGCACCGCCAGGACCATCACCGTCCACATCGAACATTACCTTCGTATCATCGAGCGTGATGTATTGATTGCCGACGATCGAGAGGGTGTCGCCTTCATTGCCTCCGGCCGTCACCTTTGCGGTGAACGAACCACCACCATAGTTGGCGCTGTCGACATCGCTGACCGAAACATTGCTGGCAAGGGCGACCGCCGCATCGCCGGCATGATAGGTCGGCGCAAGTTCGGTACCGGTGAACACCGGCGCGTCGTTGACCGGCGTGATATCGATGGTCGCGGTGGCGGTTGCGGTTGCGGTGTGGCTGCCGCCCGATCCGCTGTTGCCATGGTCGTTGACGGACAGCGTCAGGTCGGTCGATGCGCCCGGATTGTCCAAATTCGCGGTGTAGCTGATCGTGCCGGATTTGTTTCCGGAGAGCAGCGCTTCGATGTAGTCGACCAGTCCGGTGATCGTCACGGAGGACGTGCCGTTGCCGGTTACCGAAACGTCGTTTCCACCCAGGTCGATGTCCAGGATGCCTACGCCGACGGAGAGGGTCACCGTCTCGGTTCCGCCATTGCCATCGATGTCAGCGACATGCAAGCCGGTGCCGCTGATGACCAGCGGCGTTTGTTCAGTCGCAGCGTAATGCGTCGCAGGCGCGGCCGCGGTCGGCGCGTCGTTGACCGCCGTCACCGTCAGCGTTGCGGTATTCGACGTCACGGAGAAGGCGGCGGAACCGCCCGATGCCGAGACGTCTGCCTTGTTGCCATGGCTGCCCGTCGTTTGATCCCACGCCACATACGTGAACGTGTCCGTCCCGCCATCTTCGCCGTCGGGGACGAACCTGACCATGTCGGTCGCCGCCAGCAGCAAGGCGGAGCCGCTCGACACCTCCGGGAAGGCGACGAACGGGCTGCCGTCGACGGAATATTCCCAGTGGCCATGCGTGCTGGTCGTAGCGGTGATTGCGATGCTTTGCAGCGCGCCGTGATCGACGTCGGCAATGCTGGCTCCGAGGAACGAGGCGACGGTCTGGCCGGCATTCGCAGTCTCGTCTTCGGTAATCGTGGCCAGCGACGGAGCCGACGCAGTCAGGACCGGCGCGTCGTTGGTGCCGGAGATGGTGATTGTGAAAGGCTGTGACGTGATCCCGCCATCGCCATCGTTGATCGCGACCGTATAGGTCAACGTAACGGACTCGCCCTTCGCCAGATAGTCGAATGCGGTAGAGGCCGCCGAGAAGTCGAGTTGGACGGACCCGGCCGACGAGCCCAAAGCCTTGGTCACGGTTCCCGCGCTCACCAACGCAATCAGTTCGCTCGCGTTGAGGCCAAGCCCATCGGTATCCCCGTCCAGCGTCACGCCGGTGATAGCAGCGGTATGACCGACATCATTCAGGTCGACATCGGTGAAGTGGACCGGAATGGTGGCGCTCAGTGCAGAGGTATCGGTCTGCTCGGTCAGGTTCTGCTGCGCGATATCGGCGATAACAGGCGCATCGTCGGTGCCGGTGACGGTGACGACGAAGGTCTTCGGCGTCACGCCGCCGTCGCCGTCATTGATCGCAACCGTATAGGTCAGCGTCAGGACTTCACCCTTCGCCAGATAGTCGAACGCGGTCGAGGCCGCCGAGAACGACAGGTCGACCGCCCCGGCCGACGAGCCGGCGGCTTTGCTCACCGCGCCCGGCGTCACCAGCGCGATCAGTGCGGCGTGGTCGAGCGCAAGGCCAGTGGTGGTGCCGGTCGCCACCGCATCGGTGATGGTTGCGGTGTGGCCGACATCCGACAGGTCGAGATCAGTGAAGGTGACAGGGATCGTCGTCTTCAGCGGCGCGGTGTCGATCTGCTCGGTGAGGGCCCGCTGGGCGATATCGGCGATTTCAGGCGCGTCGTTGCTGCCCTTGACGGTCACGACAATGTCCTGCGAGGTGACGCCGCCATGGTGGTCGTCGACCTCTATCGTGTAGGTCAGCTTGACCGTCTCGCCATGAGCGAGGTAGTCGAAATAACTATCTGGCGCCGAGAACGACCAGCTCTTCGAGCCCTGCACGCCGTCGGTGGAATCGGTAAGCGTCCCCAGCGACAGCCAGCTGAGCTGGACCGTGCCATCGGCCAGACCCGTCATCACGCCGGAGGCCTTGACGCCGGTGAGCTTGACCGCGTGCGTGTCGGTCAGATCGGCATCGACGAACGTGATCGCGCCGCTGGCGGTATCCGGCGTCGCCGAACCGTGGGTCTCGGGGCGTTCCGTGATGGTCGCGGCCGGCGCCACGCTGGTGATGTCGGGCGTGTCGTTGCTGCCAGTAACGGTGATGGTGATCGGCTTGGTCACCACGCCACCATGCCCGTCATCGACGGTTGCGGTGTAGGTCAGCGTCAGGATCTCGCCGTAGGCAAGGAAATCGAACGCACCGTCGGCTGTGCTGTAACTCCAGCTCGCCGAACCGTCATTGGTATTGCCGGGAGACTGCACCACCGTGAGCGGCCCATCCACCGCTGATATCGCTGCGAGTTGCTTGGCCGTGAGCTCTGAGGTGACGTCGACGCGGGTGGCGTTCAGGTAGCTGAACGCCGTGAAGGCGGCGCTCGCTACCGGCCGGTCGGTCAGGTCGACGTCGGTGAACTTGATGGTGCCGGATGCGACATGGAGGGCGGGGGAGCCCGTCGGGTTCGGCTGGTCGGGGTTCGAAAGTTCGGCAAAGGCATCGCTCGTCGCGGCAATGGTCGGCACGTCATTGGTGCCGGTGATAACGACGTCGGCGCCATGGATCGAGACGGTGATCGGCGTGGAGACGACGCCGCCATGGCCGTCGTCGACCTGGGCGACATAGTTGAGGGTCAGCGTCTCGCCCTTGGCGATGAAGTCGAACTTGCTGTCCGCAATGCTGTAGGTCCAGCTCGCCGAGCCGTTGTGGGTATTTCCGGTCGCCTGCACCACGGAGAGTGGCACCTCGACGGCCAGGATCGCCGCCAGTTGCGCCGGCGTCAGCGTCGCGGTGACGTCGTTGCCCTGCGCATCGTAGTAACGGAACGGATCGGTCGTGGAGATCGCCGCGCTGACGACGGGACGGTCGGTCAGGTCGGCGTCGGCGAAGGTGACGGTGCCGGTCACGGTATCGACCGCTGTATTCCCGGTGCCGATCCGCTCCGTGATCGTACCGCCGGTCGTGGAGAGCGTCGGCTTGTCGTTGGTGCCGGTGATGACGATCGTAAACGGCACGAACGTCGTCTCGTTGCTCGGCGCGTAGTTGTTGTCGACCCGCGCCACATAGGTCAGCGTCAGCGTCTCGCCGGCGGCGAGGAAGTCGAACGCGCCATCGGCAACGTTGTAGGTCCAGGTCGCCTGGCCGGTGTTCTTTCCGTTGGGGTCCTGCACCACCACGAGCGGCACTTCGACCGCCTTGATCGCGGCCAGCTGTTCCGCGGTCAGCGTGGCGGTGACGTTGGCGCCCTGCGCGTTCTGATAGGCGAAGGAAGAGAACTGCGCACTGACGCTCGGCGTATCGCCGGCGTTGACGTCGACATAGTTGACCGTGCCGGACGTGCTGTCGACGGCGGCGTTGCCAGTGATGCCGGCACGTTCGGTAAACGCGCCGCCAGACGCGGCTGCCAGCGGCGGGCCGGGAATGTGCACGATCTTGTCGCTCGGCCCCGCAGCGGGTGGGGCAGCAGGCTTTTCCGGGATAATGAGGAACTGAAGCGTAACCGGGCCGAATTCGTTGCTGGCCAGCTTGAGAAACGACGTTTGCTGCGTGATCGAGTCGGTAAAATTGGTCGTGAGCTTGGTGTTCGGGTTGTTCAGGTCGCTGAACTTCAGCGAAAACACGTCGGTGATGATCTTCTGCGCGTCGGGCGACAGTTGCACCGACGACAGGAAGCTGACCGTGCCCTGGCCATTGATGATCGTCTGCGTTCCGGCCTGGTTGACGGTCGCGATCGGCGTCAGCGTGGTCTTGTCGAACAGGATGTAGGAGCCGGTGGTGCCGTCGGGCTCGACCAGCACCTGGAATCTCGCCGGCGGCGCACCGCCCTGCGACGGCACGTCGAAATCGATCTCGACCAGCACCGCAGTACCGCGGATGCCCATGGTCGCGACCGGGGTGTCGACCTTCATGTCGCCTTTCTTGGCGGTGGCGCCGGCGACGAACGAGATCGTGCCAGCCACCAGGCTGAGTAGCGATTTGTTGTCCGACCCGTTGGGGTCGTAGATCATTTCGTTCAGCACCATCTTGGCGTTCGACGCGAGGCCGAACACGGTACCGTCGATGAAGGTGATACCGAGCGTCGAATCCGATCCCGACTGGACGACGTCGCCTTTGTGGACGGAGTCGCCCTGGTTCAGGATGATCGACACGCCGTTGCGGATCGCGGTCGCGTTGCCCGCCAGCTTGGTGACATGGCCGATGAGCGCGGGCGCGACGCTGGCGCTGCCGTCGGCCTGCGCGAACTGGGTGTGCCCGCTCAGCGCGTTGACGATGTCGCCGGTGAGATGGGCGCCGTCGGGCGAGGCCAGCGCGGCCCGTTTCTCGCCCTTGAAGTACTCGCGCAGCACGAGTTCCCGGTCGCCGCTGGAGAGGATCAGGTCGACGCCCGATCGCTTGAAGTCCCCATGGAACAGCAGATGAGCGTCAGAAATAATGATGGCGTCCGACGGCGCATGTGTCGAAACCTTGTCGACGTGGAGCTTGCCGGGGGACGAAAAATGGCCGTGCTGTGACGGCAGCCCCAAGTCAATGTCTATGCCGGAATCAGGGCCGAGGCCGCCCGATCCGAATTTTCCGGCGTAGTTCAATGGGGCACCACATATAAATGGTTAATAATTATGAAATTCCCTGCGGGTTTTTGATACCACGCAGGTAAGGAACACAAAAGCTGGCATGCCGCGAATACCCCCAATATGGGGTAAGTCTGCAACAGGACCGAAAAGGTCCGAAAAAAGTGTCGGGCCGAAGTGTGGCGAGGAAAAGGCCAAATTCGACCAGGGATATCTAAAGAATAGGCACCGCCTTTGCAAGGCATAAAGATAAGCAGCCATAAGAGTTTATCTCTACTTCACCGCACCTGATGTCGCTTCGTGCGGGATGGGACAACGGCCTCAAAGCTGGTCACTTCGCCGGATCGGTAGGGCCGCAGGTAAGCCTGCGTCTCCCTTACAGGATCGCGACAGGTTGTGGTCGCCTCGCCACAGGCAGGGTTAATTCGATAACCAGCAACCCTCGGATCGATAAAATTGCCCGCAAGCCGGTGAGACCTGATTCACGCTGTTTCGGCCTTCGCGGCTGGGAGTACCCCGTTTTAAGCAGATCAAAAGCCCCCTCGCCCATCCTTTCCCCCTGCGAAATGATCCGGTCGCGAGCAGGCTAAACAAGCCAGCCGATGCCCGGACAAGGGGCGTCAGATGGGGTTGTCAGTGTTTTCGCGCGCATGGCGCGCGGGCATCATTGCGTGCGGCATGGCCTGTTTCGGCCCAGGCGATCTGCGCGCCGAAATGCAGCCTCTGCCCGATTCAACGGAATCAATGACACGATCGGCCGAGCCGTTCGGGCTTCCCGTCTCCGCGCTCACCAGCGGCGGACTGCACGACAAATGGCTCGGCGTGCAACGCCGGCTCGACGACGAAATGGTGCAGCTTGCGCTCTGCGAGGGCGATCGCGACGGCTGCGTGTCTCCGGCCGCGCTGAAATTCCTCGACGTCGTCGACGCCGCCCGGTTGCGCGAAGGCCGCGCCCGGCTCGGCGAAATCAACCGTGCCATCAATCTCGCCATCCGGCCGATCAGCGACCTCGCCCAACACGGCCAGATCGACGTCTGGACTTCGCCGCTCGCAACGCTCGCGCGTGGCGGCGGCGATTGCGAGGATTATGCGATTGCGAAATTCGTCGCCTTGCGCCGCGCCGGCCTCGCCCCCGACGATGTCAGGATCGTGGTCCTGCGCGATACCATCCATGGCGAGGACCATGCGGTGGCTGCCGCGCGGCTGGACGGCCGCTGGCTGACGCTCGATAACCGCCGCATGGCGATGATCGAGGATGCCGACGTCAGAAATTTCCGGCCGACATTCGTGATCGGCCAGCACGGTGTGATGCGATACGCCGATTCTCCCCTGCTCGCCGACGCCTCGGGCAACAACCCTGTGCCTCCGCTCGCCGTGAGTTTTCTGGCCGCCGCCGCGGACCGGCCATCTGAACGCGCCTACTGACGAATGACGGCGTGCAATTGTTGCGCGGCGGCGGCTGACAACAAATTGCTTTCCCTGCCTGATCTTCCTTTCAGCCACGGCCGATGGTGCGCTGCAGCCGGTATACCAGCCTGCATTCGCTTCGTGAAAACATGGCGAGGACAATTTTCTCTTTTTGATTTCGCGCCCCGCTTTGATTGACGCGATCCTTCTCACCGGCATAGCATTCCGGCAGATCCGCTAGAGATCACTGGGAGGGAATGAGATGACACGTCTGCCACGCGTTGATTCCGCTTGCCGTTTATTTCCTGAAATTGCCGCTACTTCCCATCGATCGGCGCGCCTTGCGCAGGCCGCAATCGCCATCGGGCTGGGCCTGACGCTGTCCTGCAGCGCGGCGCTCGCGCAGAGCCCCGCCAAGGGATCGCCCGAGCACATCAAGGCTGTCACCTCGGCGATCGACGGCGCATCGATCAAGGCCAATACCGCGACTTCGAACGACTGGCCGACCATCGGCCTCGACTATGCCGAGACGCGCTTTTCCAAGCTCAACCAGATCAATGCCGACAACGTCAAGAAACTCGGGCTAGTGTGGAGCTATCCGCTGGAATCCTCCCGCGGCGTCGAGGCGACGCCGGTCGTGGTCGACGGCATCATGTACCAGACCGCATCATGGAGCGTGGTGCATGCCATCGACGCCCGCACCGGCAAGCAGCTCTGGACCTTCGATCCCAAGGTCGACCGCGAGAAGGGCTACAGGGGCTGCTGCGACGTGGTCAATCGCGGCGTCGCACTCTGGAAGGGCAAGGTCTTTGTCGGCGCCTATGACGGCCGACTGTTCGCGCTCGATGCCGCCACCGGCAAGGTGGTCTGGGAAAAAGACACCATCGTCAGCAAGGAGCACTCCTACACCATCACCGGCGCACCGCGCGTGTTCAACGGCAAGGTGGTGATCGGCAATGGCGGCGCGGAATACGGCGCGCGCGGCTATGTCACCGCCTATGACGCCGAGACCGGCAACCAGGCATGGCGCTGGTTCACCGTGCCCGGCGATCCGTCAAAGCCATTCGAGGATGAATCGATGGCGGCCGCGGCCAAGACCTGGGATCCGGCCGGCAAATACTGGCTCAACGGCGGCGGCGGCACCGCGTGGGATACCATCACCTTCGATCCCGATTTGAACCTCGTCTATATCGGCACCGGCAACGGCGCGCCCTGGAATCAGAAGGTCCGCAGCCCGTCCGGCGGTGACAACCTCTATCTGTCTTCGATCGTCGCGCTCAATGCCGATACCGGAAAATACACCTGGCACTATCAGGAAACGCCCGGCGATCACTGGGACTACACCGCTACCCAGCCGATGATCCTGGCCGACATCAACATCGACGGCGCGCCGCGCAAGGTGATCCTGCACGCGCCGAAGAACGGCTTCTTCTTCGTCATCGACCGCACCAACGGCAAGTTCATCTCGGCAAAGAATTTCGTCGATGTGAACTGGGCGACCGGCTACGACGCCAATGGCCGGCCGATCGAGATCAAGGAGGCTCGCGGAGAGGCGGCCTATGACAGCATTCCCGGTCCGGCCGGCGCCCACAACTGGCATCCGATGTCGTACAATCCGCAGACCGGGCTTGTGTATCTGCCGGCGCAAGGTGTGCCGGTCAATCTCACGCCGGAAAAGACCTTCTCGCAAAACGCTGTCGCACCCGGCAAGTTCGGCAGCGTGCAGGGCTGGAACGTCGGCTTCATGCTGAACGCCACGCCGCCCAAGAACCCGGCGTTCGGACGGCTGCTGGCCTGGGATCCCGTCAAACAGAAGGAAGCCTGGCGCGTCGAACACGTGGCGCCGTGGAATGGCGGCACGCTCACCACCGCCGGCAACCTGGTGTTCCAGGGCACCGCCGACGGACGCTTCGTCGCCTACAACGCCACCACGGGCGAGAAGCTCTGGGAAAGCCCGACCGGCACCGGCGTGGTTGCGGCGGCCTCGACCTATATGCTCGACGGCCAGCAATATGTCTCGATCGCGGTCGGTTGGGGCGGCGTGATCGGCCAGTGGATCCGGGTCACCGAATTGTCGAGCCCCGGCACGGTCTACACCTTTGCGGTCGACGGCAAAGCACCGTTGCCGACCTTCGTGAAGTATCAGACCGAGGGGCTGCTGAAAGGCGTGAAGTACGATCCCAAGGATGTCGAGGAAGGCACCCTCATCTATGTCGCCGCCTGCGCTGCCTGCCACAGCGTGCCCGGCGTCGACAACGGCGGCAACATCCGGAACCTCGGCTATGTCGCCCCCGAAACCATCACCAACCTGAAGGACATCGTGTTCAAGGGCCCGTTCCGCGACCGCGGCATGCCCGACTTCACCGGCAAGCTGAAGGAAGAGGATATCCCGAAGCTGCAGGCCTTCATCCAGGGCACCGCGGACGCGATCCGGCCGAAGTGAGGAAGTCATCCCGGCGCGCGCGCAAGCACGAACCCGAGAGTACATAGCAAAGCAAAAGGGCTGCGCGAAACGATTGCGCAGCCCCTATGTCGTCAGCCCTTGCCGTTGGGAGCTACCCGCTTCCTCAGAACATCAGGCCTTCCTTGACCAGCACCCAGCGGCCGTTCTTGATCTGCTGGACCTGGGTGATCGTGTTGGCCAGATGGTCGGTCTTGGAGAACTTGGTCGGCGGCGAACTGAAGATATCGAGGAACTGGTCCCCGGATTCCAGCGCGTCCATCATCTTCTGGCCGGTCAGGTCCTTGCCCGCCTTGTTGGCGTAGAACGCAAACGTCATCATGGCGTTGTAGCCGATGATCGCCTGCGTGTTGGCATCGCTGCTGAACATCTTCTTGTAGTTGGTGAGCCAGTCCTTGACCTTGCCCTTTGCAGTGTCCTCGTACGGGATTTCGAAACCGGACGCGGCATAGAGGCCTTCGACGGCTTCCTTGCCGAGGGTGGGCACTTCCAGCACGTTAGTGGGCGTTGCGCCAAGGAAGGTGACGTCCCAGCCCAGCTTCTTGGCCTCGCCCATCGCGCCGATGGTTTCGCGAATGACCGTGCCGAGCACGACCATGTCGCAACCGTCAGACTTCATCTTGGCGATCTGCGCGCTGAAGTCGGAAGCGCCGCGCTTGTAGCTCGTGACCGAAGCAGGCTGTACCTTCATCGCAGTGAGCTGCTGGGTGAAGCCATCGAGCACGTTCTTTCCGTACTCGTCATCCTGATGCATGATGCAGGGCTTCTTGAAGCTTTTCGCTTCCATCATGTACTTGACGGCGGCGCGCGTGCTCTCGACGTAGGGCAGCAAATTATTGAACTTCAGCCTTTCCTGCGGCTTGGCCGGATCGAACTTGAAGGTGAATTCGGCGGCCGTCAGCGGGAACAGCTGCAGCACGCCGGCGTCGAACAGGATGTCCTGCGCGGCGAGCACGGTTGGCGAACCCATCGGGCCGATCATGGCGAAGATCTTGTCGCGCTCGACCATCTTTTGCGAGGCCAGCACGGCCTTCTTTGGATCGTAGCCGTTGTCCTCGAGAATCATCTTGACCTTGCGGCCGTTGATGCCGCCGGCGGCGTTGATTTCCTCAACCGCCATCTTCATGCCGTTGGAAACCGGAACGCCCCAGACCTTGATCGGGCCTGACAGGTCCTGATGCGTCCCGATGACGATCTCGCTCGCCGAGATGCCCTCATTGGTGACCTTGGTCTGGGCTGCGGCGGGCAATTGGGTCAGCGCAAGGGCGCTCACCGCAAGGCCCAACGCCCTAAACGACTTCGACATTGCAGTCTCCTCTCCGTTGGCCCGTGTTGCGCGAAGGTTGGGGCCTTCTCGATCCTTCGCCGTTTTGAATAACTCCGCTTCTAAAATTCCGCTTTCAATGCCCGCCCGGCTTACGCCACCGCGCGCTCGCCATACATGGCGTTGATTTCGGCGGCATAACGCTTGTTCACGAAACTGCGCTTCAGCTTCATGGTCGGCGTCAGCTCCTCGTCCTCGGGCGTGAGCTGACGTTCGATCAGGTAGAACTTCTTGATGGTTTCGACGCGCGCGAAGTTGACGTTGACCGCCTCGATCTCGCGATGGATCAGGTCCTGGATTTCGGGCGCGCGGCACAGGCTGGCGTAGTTGGTGAAGGGAATGTCGTGGTCCTGCGCGAACTTCTCGACGTTCTCCTGGTCGATCATGAGCAGGCACGTCAGATACGGCCGCTTGTCGCCGATCACCACGGCATCCGACACATAAGGCGAGAATTTCAGCTGGTTCTCGATTTCCGACGGCGTGATGTTCTTGCCGCCCGAGGTAATGATGATGTCCTTCATCCGGTCGGTGATCTTGACGAAGCCTTCATTGTCGATCGAACCGACATCGCCGGTGTGCAGCCATCCCTTGGCATCGATGGTCTCTGCGGTCTTTTCCGGCTGGTTCAGATAACCCATGAACAGGAAATCGCCGCGGATCAGGATCTCGCCCTGCGGTGAAATCGCGACCTCGCCCCAGGGTGCTGCCTTGCCGACCGAGCCGAGCTTGATGCGCTCGGGCGGCATCACGGTGGCGACACCGCAATTTTCTGTCTGGCCGTAGACCTCGCGCATATCGATGCCGAGCGCGAGATACCAGCGGATCAGATCGGGTGCGATCGGGGCCGCGCCGGTAAAGGCCAGCCGGCAACGGTCGAGACCGAGCATGCGGCGGATGTTGCGGAACACCAGAAAGTAGGCGGCGCTGTTGGCGAGCCGCAGCGATAATGGCGGCGTATCGCCCTGCAGCTTGTACTCGGTCACGCGATTGCCGATGGCAAGCGCGTTACGGTACATCCAGTTCTGGAACGCGGTCGCATCCTTCAACGCGATCGTGATTCCGGAATAGAACTTTTCCCAGACCCTGGGCACCGCGAGGAAGGCAGTCGGCTGTACCTCGCGCAGATTGTCCGGCACGGTTTCCGGGCTTTCGGCGAAATTCATCACCGATCCCAGCGCCAGTGAGACGTAATAGCCGCCGATCCGTTCGGCGACGTGGCAGAGCGGCAGGAACACCAGCCGTTCTTCGTTGTCGGTCGACGGAAACAGATCATTGGCGTGGCGCATCTGATGCGTCACGCTGCGATTGGAATGCATGGCGCCCTTGGGCGGGCCCGTGGTGCCGGAGGTGTAGACGAGGATGGCGAGATCGCCTGCAGTGCGGCTACCGATCATCTCGTCCCACAGCGCCTCGTTGCCCTGCGCGTGGTTGCGCCCGAGCGCCATGAACTCGGCCAGCGACAGCACCATCGGGTCGATAAAGCCGCTCAGGCCTTCCATGTCGAACACGACGATCTTCTGCAATGTCGGGCACCGCGAACGGCACGACAGGATCTTGTCGAGCTGTTCTTCGTCCTCGGCAAAGATCACCCTGGTCGAGGAATCGTTGATCAAATATTCGACCTGCACGGATGAGTCGGTCGGATAGATTCCGGAAGCGACGCCGCCGGCGCACAGGATGCCCATGTCGGCATAGACCCATTCCGGCACCGCGTTGGCGATGATCGAGGCGACGTCGCCGGGCCGGAAGCCCGTCGCATGCAGCGCGTAGGCGATATCCTTGGATATCTGCAGCCACTCGCGCCAACTGGTCGGCTGCCAGATGCCGAATTTCTTTTCGCGGATCGCAGGCTTATCGCCGCGGGTTTCCACGGACTTCAGAAAGCTCTTCGCGATCGTGTCGGCGACTGTCAGCACTGCCGGTCTGGCCATGCTCTCTTCCTCCCTCTGTCGCCTGCTTCGCCGGTCTTGTCAGCCGGTTTTGCTTTTTGAAGCAGGGCCTGAATCTAGCTCTAACTCGTTCTGAACGCCATGCTTTTGACTGTGACGGTTAACGCCAGGTCTTCTAATGCCAAGTCTTCTAGCGCCAAGCCCTCTAGCGCCATGTCTTCTTCTTTTTCCAGCGCCGCTCGCCGCGGGCGCCCTCTTCCTTGGCGCCGAGATAGAATTCCTGGATGTCCTTTGAATTCATCAGCCGTTCGCAGGTGTCGTTCATCACGACCCGGCCGATTTCAAGCACATAGCCGTAATGCGCCGTCTCCAGCGCGACCTTGGCGTTCTGCTCGACCAGCAGGATCGACATGCCCTGCTCCTCGTTGACGCGCTTGATGATCGTGAAAATCTCCTTCACCAGGATCGGCGACAGGCCGAGCGACGGCTCATCCAAAAGTAGCAGGGTCGGCCGGTTCATCAGCGCGCGCCCGATCGCCAGCATCTGCTGCTCGCCGCCGGAAAGCTGTCCGGCCGGCTGGTTGATGCGCTCTTTCAGCCGCGGGAAATAGCCGTAGACAAGTTCGATATCCTGGGCGACGCCGTCGCGGTCCTTGCGCGGATAGGCGCCCATCATGAGGTTTTCGCGCACCGACAGGAACGGAAACACCTCGCGCCCCTCCGGCACGTGGCTCAAGCCCAGCCGCACGATCTTGTCGGCCTCCATGCGCTGGATCGGCTTGCCCAGAAATTCGATCGAGCCCTTCTGGGGATCGAGAATGCCGGAAATGGTCTTGAGCACGGTGGTCTTGCCGGCGCCGTTGGCGCCGAGCAACGTGACGATCTTGCCGCGCGGCACCTCGAGGCTGATGCCTCTGATCGCCATGATCGGCCCGTAATAGCTCTCGATATTGCTGAGCTTGAGGATGATGTCCGAAGCGCTCATGGCATCATCCTCATGCGCCGAGATAGGCGGCGACGACGTCGGGATGGCGCTGCACCTCGGATGGTGAGCCCATCGCGAGCACGCGGCCGTAGTTGAGCGCAATCACGCGGTCGGAGACGCGATTGACCAGCGTCATGTCGTGCTCGACCATCAAGACGGTGATGCCGAGTTCGGTCTTCATGTCGCGGATCCAGAACGACATGTCGTCGGTCTCCTCGACGTTCAGCCCCGATGACGGCTCGTCCAGCAAGATCAGTTTCGGCTCCGAGCACAGCGCACGCGCGAGCTCAATCACCTTGCGGACGCCGTAAGGCAGCCCCGAGATCAGCTTGTCGCGATAGGCCTCGAGATCGAGAAATTCGATCACCTGCTCGACACGGCGGCGATGGACCTTTTCTCCGGCGCGCACGCTCGGCAGGTACAACAATTCCTGCCAGAGCTGCGTGGTGGAATGCCGGTGACGGCCGACCAGGAGATTGCTCAGCATGGTCGCATTCTCGAACAATTCGATGTTCTGGAAGGTGCGGGCAATGCCGAGGCCGGCGATGTCGTAGGCCGGCTGCTCGGTGATGTCCTGGTCTTCGAAAAAGATCCTGCCTGACGTGGGCGGATAGATCCGCGAGATCAGGTTGAAGATCGAACTCTTGCCGGCGCCGTTGGGGCCGATGATCGAGAGGATCTCGCCCTTCTCCACCGCGAAGCTGACGGAATCGACCGCCTTCAGGCCGCCGAAGTGCAAAGACAGGTTCTCGGCACGGAAATAGCTCATCGGTTCCGCTCCGACTTCACGTAGATTTTCTGACGCTTGAAGGTGGCGCGCTTGTAGAGCGGGAATAGCTGGAAGAAGAGCTTTATCTTCAGCCAGCGCCCGTACAGACCGAGCGGCTCGAACAGCACGAACAGCACGATGATCACGCCGTAGATCGCGCCCTTCAATCCGTTGGCGGAGGCAATGGCGGCGACGTTGCCGTGAACTTTCCCCACCGTCACGCTGTCGGCGCCGAACATCGCGGCCAGCCCTGAGATGATGCCGGGCAGGTCATCCTTCAGATAGGTCAGGAACGGATCGATCATGACCAGGAAGATCGCGCCGAGCACCGCGCCATGCAGGCTGAAGGTGCCGCCGATCAGGATCACGATGATGAACTCGATCGAGAGCTGCAGCGTGAACATTTCCGGGCTGATGAAGGAGAGCTTGTGTGCGAACAGCACACCAGCCAATCCGGTAATCGCCGCACTGATTGCAAACGACTTCACCTTGTAGAGCGAAACGTTGACGCCCATGCTGCGTGCGGCCGTTTCGCTGTCGCGGATCGCGACGAAGGCGCGGCCCGTCGGCGAACGCAGCAGGTTGAGCGTGCCGACGATGGTGAGGATCAATACGCCAAGGCAGAGGAAATAGAAGGTCGATCCGTTCTGCGGCACCGCCTGCCCGAACAGGCTCAAGGTCTTGACGCGCATGCCCTCGTTGCCGTGGGTCACGCTTTCCCAGCGCGCCAGCACTTCCTCGACGATGAAGGCAAACGAAATCGTCGCAATGACGAGGTAGATGCCGGTCAGCCGCAGCGCCGGGAATCCGACCAGCGCACCGACCACGCCGGTCAACAGGCCGCCGGCCAGGAAGTAGACCGGAAAAGGAACGTTGTATTGCTGCAGATATGCCGCCGTATAGGCGCCGATCGCCAGAAAGGCGGCGTGGCCGAGCGAGGCCTGCCCGGTGAAGCCGGTGAGGATCATCAAGCCCACGCCCACTGTGGCATAGATGCAGACGAACACCAGCTGGCTGACCAGATAGCTCGACAGCACGAACGGCGCGATCACAAGAAGCACCAGCAGGATCCCATAGGAAACGACGTAGCCGCTGTGCGGAAACAGCCGGATGTCGTCTTCGTAATCCGTCTTGAAGAGGAACCGCATTAGACCTTCTTCCGCGTATGAATACCGAACAGGCCTTCGGGCTTGAGCAACAGCACCACCAGAAGAACGATGTAGGGCGCCACGTCCTTCCAGCCCTGCGGCAGGTAGAAGCCGGCCATGCTCTCGATCACGCCGATCAGCACGCCGCCCACCACGGCCCCTGGAATGGAGCCGAAGCCGCCGAGCACCGCGGCGGGAAACGCCTTCAGGCCCAGCACGAGACCGACATTGGAGTGAATGAAGGTGATCGGCGCCAGCAGCACGCCGGCGGCGGTCGCGACCGCCGCAGAGATCGCCCACACGATCGACACCACGCGCTTGACCGGAATGCCCATGTAGTAGGCAGCCAGCATGTTCTCGGAGCTGGCACGCATCGCGGTCCCGAGCGTGGTGCGGTTGAAGAACAGATACAGCAGCGCGCAGAGGATGACCGTCGCGGCGATCACCGAGAGCTTGTCGTAAGCCAGCACCAGCGAGCCGATCCGCAACACGCCGTCGCTGAACGGCGTCTCGATCTTGAAATCGTCGGTGCCCCAGATCATGCCGACCACGGAGCGCAGGAAATATCCGAGCCCGATCGTCGCCATGATGATGGAAAACTGCGGATAGCCGAGAATGGGGCGCACCACGACACGTTCGGCCAGCATGCCGAACGCCGCCATGGCGATGACCGCGCCGGCGAATCCGAGCCAGTAATTGAGACCGAGCAGGCCGATGAAGGTGAAGGCGAAGAACCCGCCCAGCATCATCAAATCGCCCTGGGCGAAATTGACGACCTCGGTTGCCTTGTAAACGAGCACAAAGCCGAGCGCTATCAAGCCGTAAACGCAGCCGAGCGCGATGCCACTCACCAGCTGCTGAACGAAGTCCAGCATCCATTCCCTCCCCGATGCCAGGCGATTCTGTCGACCGCCTTTTCCGCATCTTGTGTCTACACGCTACCGGCATCGGCGATGCCGAACAGCTGCATATGTCCCGTTCACATTGAGCCCAAAGCGCCGACCGCTGTCAACAAACCGCTGGCCGCGGCGTTGTTAAGAATTGCGCAGAAATGCCGCAGCCCGGGAAGTTGCGGGGTTCGGCACGATTTGGGCCGCTCGATTCACCGTGCCGAAAGTTCTTCGGTGCATGTTCCGGCAACAACAAAGCGAAACCGGACCGTTCCGTCATCATGCAGTCAGATGAATCGGCGCTCGAAGTGCGAGGGTTAACGAAGCGTTTTGACCGCCCCGCGGTCGACGCGCTCGACCTGACCGTTCGCGCAGGCGAATTTTACGCCCTGCTCGGCCCCAATGGCGCCGGCAAGACCACGACCTTGCGGATGGTCGCCGGCTTGCTGCGGCCCGACGCCGGCTCCGTCTCGATTTTGGGCATCGACGCACTCGCCGATCCCGTCGCCGCCAAGCAGATCATGGCATGGGTCTCCGACGAGCCGATGATCTACGACAAGCTGACGCCGTTGGAATATCTCGAATTCGTCGCCGGCCTCTGGGGCATCGATCCCGCGGTTTCCGGCCTCTCGGCACAGCAGCTTCTGGTGTCGCTCGGCCTTGAGCCGCATCTGCACGAACGCTGCGAGGGATTCTCCAAGGGCATGCGCCAGAAGGTGGCGCTGGCCGGCGCGCTGGTTCACGATCCCCGGCTGATCATCCTGGACGAGCCGTTGACCGGCCTCGATGCGCTGTCGGCGCGTCACGTCAAGGGATTGTTGCAGGAACGTGTACGTTCCGGCTGCACCGTGATCATGACGACGCATATTCTCGAAGTCGCCGAACGGATGGCCGACCGCATCGGCGTCATCGCCAAAGGCCGGCTGGTGGCGGAGGGCACGCTGACTGAGCTCCGCCAGCAGAACGGCCGCAACGACACCAGCCTCGAAGACATGTTCATCGCTCTCGTCGACACTGAGGTAGCGGCCGCATGAGTTCGGCCGCGGCACTCACCTGGTTTGCCCGGCACGAGATCCGTCTGGCGTGGCGCGAATGGCTGGCGATGATCGCCGGCCGACGCGGAAAACGAAAGCGCGCGATCATCGCCCTGACCGTGTTCGTCGCCATCATGCACCTGCCGGCCTATGCGGTGATCGGCCGCTTCGCCGATCTGCAAGCCCCGCTCGGCAAACCTGAATTGATCGTCATCACGGCGACCATCTTTCTTGCCTGGGCCTTGATGCTGTCGCAGGCCATCGAATCCGTCACGCGGGTGTTCTATGCCCGCGCCGATCTCGATCTCATCATGTCGTCGCCGGCGAACCTCGCCAACGTGTTCTCGGTACGGATCGCCGCGATCGGGCTGTCCGTGATCGGGATGGCGCTGCTGTTTTCGACACCCTTCATCGATGTTCTCGTGATCGGTGGCGGCATCCGATGGCTTTCTGCGTTCGGCGTCGTCGTTGCCATCGGCCTCTCGGCCGCGGCCGTTGCGATCGCGATCACGATCGCGCTGTTCCGGCTGATCGGCCCGAGCCGCACCCGTCTTGTCGCGCAGATCGTGGCTGCCATCATCGGCGCCGGCTTCGTCATCGCGCTGCAGGTCGCGGCCATTCTCTCGTATGGCACGCTGTCTCGCTTTACGGTGCTGACCTCCGATGCCGCTTCGGCCTATGCGCCTGCGCTCGACAGCCCGTTGTGGTGGCCGGCACGGGCGGCGATCGGCGATGGCATGGTGCTGTCGTGGCTGATGGCCGGCGGACTGATGCTGCTCGGCGTCGTGATGGCGGTCTTTTCGCCGAGATTTGCCGATACCGTCGTCAGTGTCGCCGCAACCGCCCGCACCGTCCGTCGCGGACCGCGCGCGACCGCATTTCGCGGCGGCTCGCGGCAACAGGCGCTGCGCACCAAGGAGTTCCTGCTGCTGCGGCGGGACCCGTGGCTGTTGTCGCAAAGCCTGATGCAACTGCTCTATCTGGTGCCGCCGGCCCTGATGCTATGGCGAAGTTTTTCCGACAGCTCGACCGCGATCGTTTTGATCACGCCCGTGATCGTGATGGCTGCGGGCCAGCTTGCCGGCGGCCTCGCCTGGCTGACGATATCGGGAGAAGATGCCGCCGACCTGGTCGCGACCGCACCGCTGCCGCCGTCGCGCGTGATCCGCGCCAAGATCGAGGTAGTGCTTCTCTCAATCGGCGCCGTCTTCGCGCCGCTGATCGCAGCACTTGCCTTTGCCTCCGCGACGCAGGCGATCGTCACCGCGCTCGGCGTCATCGTCGCAACCGTCTCGGCAACTGCGATCCAGCTCTGGTTCCGTGTGCAGGCCAAACGCAGCCAGTTCCGCCGCCGCCAGACCTCGTCGCGGCTGGCGACTTTCGCGGAAGCGTTCTGCTCGATCGGCTGGGCCGCGACCGCGGCACTTGCCATCTCGATCCCGGTCGCCGCGGTGGTCAGCGGCGCGATGACCGCAGCCATTCTCGCGGCGACGTGGAAGATCAGCCCGCGGCGCGGTTAGATTCTCTTTTTGACGCGTTTTTCTTCACGCGAACCGGGATCCACTTCGCCCAAAAACGCCATGGCTACTGCTTCTCCAGCCCCGCCCGCCCGATCACATCGCCCCAGCGCTTGATCTCCTTCTCGATGAACGGGATCATCTCGGCCTTCTGCAACATCATCGGGCGGGTGCCGACCTTTTCGAAATGGGTGCGCACGCGCTCCGACGACAGCGCCGCATGCGCGGCCGCCGCCAGCCGGTCGACGACGGCCGCGGGCGTGCCTGCGGGCACCATGATCGAAGACCAGCTCTGGGTGGTCATGTCCTTCATGCCGAGTTCGGCCATGGTAGGCACATCGGGGAATGCGTGCAGCCGTTCGGGCGCGGTGGTGGCCAGCACCTTCAGCTTGCCGCCCTCGACATGCGGGCCGACCGAGACCGGGTAATCGAACATGACATCGACGCGGCCGGCGATCATGTCGTTCAGTGCCGGCGCACTGCCTCGATAAGGCACGTGCTGCATCTCGATGCCGACCACCGTCTTGAACAATTCGGCGACCAGATGCGTCGCAGTGCCGACGCCCGAGGAGGAGAACGTCACCTTGCCCGGATTCTGCTTGGCGTAGGCGATGAACTCCGGCACCGAATTATAGGGCGCGCCGTGATAGGCGACGAACAGGTTCGGGCTTTCGCCGACCAGATGCACCGGCAGAAAGCTCGTCAGCGGATCGTAGGACAGGTTCTTGCGCAACGTGACATTGGCAGCCATCGTGCCCTGCGTGCCGTAGATCATCGTGTAGCCATCGGGCCTGGAACGCGCCACCTGCTCGGTGCCGACGGCGCCGCCGCCGCCAGCACGGTTATCGATCACGACCGACTGGCCGAGCGTTCTCGACATTTCCTCGGCGACGATGCGCGACGTCGTGTCGGTGATGCCGCCCGGCGCGAACGGCACGACCCAGGTGATCGGACGATTCGGGAATTCGTCGGCCGAGGCCGGTGGGATCGAGGCAAAGGATGCGAGCCAGATCGCAAGCAAGACGTGACGCTTCGCCATGGAATTCCGCCCCGTAAAATTCTGCCCTTCTCGGAGGACTTGCGCAGGGAGAATGATTGTTTCCGCAGCCGCTGACCATGCGGCAAACTCGACCTAGGCGCGGATCAGCTCCATCACCGCCGCCGCAAATGCTTCAGGCGCTTCCTGCGGCACATTATGTCCGGCGCCCGGCACCACGCGATGAATGCGGCGGCCGGTGAATTTCGACGCGCTGGCGCTTCCGTCGCTCGCGGGCAGCACGCCGTCCTTGTCGCCGTCCAATGTAATTGACGGCACGATGATCGGAGGCAGTGACGCCAGCCGCCGCTGCAAATCGGCATAGTCGGGATCACCCGCAGCAAGGCCGAAGCGATGGCGATAGCTGTGAATCACGACGTCGACAAAATCGGGATTTTCGTGCGCCATAGCGGAGCGCTCGAAGGTGGCGTCATCGAAATCCCATTCCGGCGACCACTGCTCCCACAATAGCCTGGCGATCCCACGCCGGTTGGAAGCCAGCCCGGCGCGCCCACGCTCGATCTGAAAGTAATATTCGTACCAGAGCGCGGCCTCAAATTTGGGGTTGAGCGGCACCATCGCGCGCGCAAGGTTCTGGATCAGGTAACTATTCACGGTCACCATGCCGCGGCAGCGCTCCGGCCACAGCGCCGCGGCGACGCAGGCAGCGCGGCCACCCCAATTGTGCCCGGCGAGCACCGCCCGCGGGATGCCGAGCGCGTCCATCAGCGCGATGACATCGGCGCCAATCGTCGCCTGTTCGCCCGAGCGTAGCGTGGCCGGATCGCGAAACCGCGTCGCGCCGAAGCCGCGCAAGCAAGGGACGATGACGCGGCAACCCTGCGCCGCCAGTTGTGGGGCGACATCGGCATAAGTGTGAATGTCGTAGGGAAAGCCGTGCAGCAGGATCGCAGCCGGACCATCCGCAGGACCCTCTTCATAGTAGGCGATGTTGAGGACACCGGCATCGACATGCTTCAACGGCACCATCCGCCGCGGCGCCGGCGCGGGCGCATCAGCCTGGGCAAACGCTCTGCTGGCTACGCCCGACAAGGCCGCGCCGAGCAGCAGACGGCGCCGGCGATCGACGGAATCAGACATCGGCTATGCCTTGACCAGTTCCATCACCGCCGCCACAAACGCCTCGGGCGCTTCTTGCGGTAGATTGTGCCCGGCGCGCGGGCACCACGCGATGGACGCGGCGGCCGGTGAATTTCGACGCGCTGGCGGTGCCATCGGTTGCCGGCGCAACGCCATCGCCGGCGCCATCCAATGTAATAGTTGGTACGGCGATCGGTGGCAGCGCCGCCAGCCTGTGCTGGATTTCGGCATATTGCGGATCGCCGTCGGCCAGACCAAAACGGTGGCGATAGCTGTGGATCACCACATCGACGTAGTCGGGATTGTCGTGGGCGATTGCGGTTCGCTCGAAACAGGCATCGTCGAACGGCCAGTTCGGCGACCATTGCGTCCACAATATCCTGGCGATCTCGCGCCGGTTGGCGGCAAGGCCCGTCCGGCCGCGCTCGAGCTGGAAGTAATACTGGTACCACAGCGCCACCTCGCGCTCGGGGCGCATTGGCGTCATGGCGTTGGCGATATCCTGGATCAGATAGGAATTGACGCAGACCAGCCCAATGCAGCGCTCCGGCCATAGCGCCGCACCGACGCAGGCCGCGCGGCCACCCCAGTCGTAGCCAGCGAACACCGCGCGGCGGATGCCAAGCGCATCCATCAACGCCATCATGTCGGCGCCGACCGCCGCCTGCTCGCCCGAGCGCGGCGTCGCAGAGCTACGAAACCGGGTTGGGCCGTAGCCGCGTAAATAGGGAACGATAACGCGGCAGCCTTGCGCCGCCAGTTGCGGCGCGACGTCGACGTAGCTGTGAATGTCGTAGGGGAAGCCATGCATGAGCATCACGGCCGGTCCATCGGCGGGACCCGCCTCGTAGTAGGCGATGCTCAGCACACCGGCATCGACCTGGCGCAACGGCTCCAGCCGTTTCGATGATGGGGCATGCGGTGCCGAGGCGGCGGTCTTTTCAGTCACGGCAAAAACTCCCTGGTTGAATTTTACAATACGGCATTTGTCCACCCCCGATGAAGCAATTCCGGCACACTGCCGTGCACGAATGCCACCATGACGTTTCCAAAATTCGGCGATACAGTGCCGCCCGCGGCCTTTGCCGCGGACGGGTCACGCCATGTTGCGATCGATTAACGTATCCCTTGCCACAGCCCTCGCCTTCCTCGGTTCGCTGATCCTCCCGGCAACCGCCCAGCAGCAGCCCTTGCGCAGCGAGTGCCTGGCGATGGCGAGCGCCCCGCCGCTCGCCGTGCCGGTCAGCCTTCGCCGCACCGCCGCCAAGGCCGAAGACGTCGCGATCACCTATGTCGGGCATTCCACCTATTACATCGACACGCCCGGCGGCGTGCGGATCGCGACCGACTTCAACGGCGCCTACCGGACCGGGCGGCTGCCCGACGTCATCACCATGAACCGCGCGCACTCGACGCACTACACTTTATTTCCCGATCCAAAGATCCCGCACGTCCTGCATGGCTGGGGCGAGAACGGACAGGCGGCGCATGTCTCAACGCGGGTCGGCGACGTCTATATCCGCAACGTCCCCACCGACATCCGCCGCTACTATGGCGAGGACTCCAGCGGAGCGATGCTCAAGGACGGCAACTCGATCTTCATCTTCGAGGTCGCCGGCCTCTGTATCGGCCATCTCGGCCATTTGCATCACAAGCTCGACGACACGCATTTCGCGGCGATCGGCCGGCTCGATATCGTGATGGTGCCGATCGACGGCACCTATACCATGTCGCTCGACGGCGTCTCCGAGATCACCAAGCGGCTGCGCTCCTCCGTGGTGTTGCCGATGCACCGCTTCGCCACCCCGCTCGATGAATTCATGCGCCTGATCGGCCAGCAATTCGTCATCGATCAGCGGAGCGAGCGGACGTTGAAGATTTCGCGCGAGACATTGCCGGGCACGCCGACGGTGATCATTCTGGATGGGGTGTGAGTGTGGGCACAACTGCCAACCGCCGTCATTGCGAGCGCAGCGAAGCAATCCATAGTCCCGCAAGTTGAGACGTGGATTGCTTCGCTGCGCTCGCAATGACGAACAATAACAATTACGGGAGCGAAATCCATGGCCGCCAGCACTGCACCCGCCTCCAAGAGCGGGCTCTACGCCGATCCGCGCGAGGACTGGCTCGCGCAACACACCGAGGAGATCATCGATCCCGCGCGTCCGATCGTCGACCCGCATCACCATCTCTGGGACCGCGGCGGCCTGCGCTACATGATCGAGGAGATGGCGGCCGACATCGCCTCCGGCCACAACATCGTCGCCACCGTCTATGTCGACTGCCGCTCGATGTACCGCGCGCGCGGCCCGGAGGCGTTCCGCCCCGTCGGCGAGGTCGAGTTCGCCAATGGCGTGGCGGCGATGGCCGCAAGCGGCGGCTACGGCAAAGCCGCGATCTGCGCCGGCATCGTCAGCCACGTCAATCTCTTGCTCGGCGACGGCGCGAAGGCGGTGCTGGAGGCGGAGATCGTTGCCGGCAACGGCCGCTTCCGCGGCATCCGGCACTCGGCGGCGTGGGATGCGGACCCCAATGTCGCCGGCATGTATGCGACGCGGCCCAAGGGGCTGTTGCTCGACAGCACGTTTCGCAAAGGTTTTGCCTGCCTCGCGCCGCTGAACCTCAGCTTCGAAGCCTGGCTGTTTCATCCGCAGATCGACGAACTAACCGACCTCGCCCGCGCCTTTCCCGGCACCAAAATCGTGCTCGATCATTGCGGCGGGCCGATCGGCATCGGCAGCTATGCCGGGCGGCGCGAGGAAATCTTCCCGGTGTGGAAAGCCTCGATCCAGGAAATCGCCAGATGTGAAAACGTCGTCGTCAAGCTCGGCGGACTGGCGATGTGCCTGCTCGGCTACGATTTTCATCTGCGGCCGAAGCCGCCGTCTTCGGAGGAAGCCGCAGCCGCATGGCGTCCCTACATCGAAACCTGCATCGAGGTCTTCGGCCCCGATCGATGCATGTTCGAAAGCAATTTTCCGCCGGACAAAGGCCAGTGCAGCTATCACGTGATCTTCAACGCCTTCAAGCGGCTGGCCGCGCCATATAGCGAGGCGGAGAAGACGGCGCTGTTCTCGAAGACGGCGACGGACTTCTACAAGCTCAAGTTCGATTGACGACGACCGGCGTGAGAGATCGTCTCACGCCCACTCGCCCTTGCGGAACACCGGCACGCGGCTTCCGTCGGCGTGAACGCCGTCGATGTCGGTCTCGCTTGATCCAATCATCCAGTCGATGTGAATCAGGCTCTTGTTGCCGCCTTGCGCCGCGATCTGCGCCGGCGTCAGCTTGTCGCCGCCGACGAAGCATTTCGAATAGCACTGGCCGAGTGCGATATGGGAGGCGGCGTTCTCGTCGAACAGCGTGTTGAAGAACAGCAGTCCGCTTTTGGAGATCGGTGAGGAATGCGGCACCAGCGCCACTTCGCCGAGACGGGCGGCGCCCTCATCGGTGTCGAGCACCTTCTTCAGCACCTCCTCACCGCGCGAGGCCTTTGCCTCGACGATGCGCCCCTCCTCGAACCGGACCGCGATGTTGTCGATCAGGGTGCCCTGATAGGACAGCGGCTTGGACGAGACGACATGGCCGCTGACGCGCCGGCAATGCGGCGTGGTGAAGACTTCCTCGGTCGGGATGTTGGCGTTGCAGGTGATCCCGTTCCTGGCGGTCGAGGCGCCGCCTTCCCATTCGTGGCCGTCGGCAAGGCCAATGGTCAGGTCGGTGCCGGGTCCGGAATATTTCAGCGCGTGGAAACGCTGGCCGTTCAGCCAGTCGGTACGCTCGCGCAGCACGGCGTTGTGCTTTTCCCAGGCCGCCACCGCGCCGTCCTGATCGACGCGCGACGCCGCAAAGATCGCGTCCGCCAGTTGTGCTACCGCCACATCCTCCGGAACATCGGGGAAAACCTGCTTCGCCCAGGACGGGCTCGGATAGGCGATGATGTTCCAGTTGGTTTCGAAATTGACGATCTTCTCCAGCGCCGGCTGATAGGCGATCGAATTGGCCTTGCTGGCGCGCGCCACCTTCACCGGGTCCTCGCCCGACAGCAGCATCGGATTGTCGCCGACGATGGCCAGCCGCGCGGTGTTGGCGGCGAACGCCTTTGCCATGCCCTCGTAGAGCCAGCCGGCGGCGCGATCAAAACTCTCGTTGTGGCCGTGGCGATAGCGCGACAGCGTGATCTCTTCGTCCGAGAGGAACGGAGTCACGATTCCAGCGCCGGCCCTGTAGGCATGTTCGGCGATCCGGCGCACCAGCGGCAGCGCGACCGAGGGCGCGGTCAAGAGCAGGTCCTGTCCCGGCTGCAGCCGCAAGCCGACCTTGACCGCGACTTCGGCGAGGCGGTCGAGTTTCACGGGATCGATCGAGGCGGAAACGTTGCGCTGATGTGCGGTCATGATTCTTTCGGCCAGGGCTGTTGGGTTTTTAAGGCCTCGCAGCCTTCGACCGTGATCACACCATCACGCCAAAGCGAGCGAAGCGCCTGACAACAACAATAGCACAAGAATAGTCCGGCGAAACCCGACCTCGTCGATGTTCCAGAATGCAACAGTGCCGAACATGGAACCTGCAAACAGCGCCGGCAGACGGCTCCACCCCCCTCGCAAGTCGGCTAGTCAAACGGCAGTGACGGCACCGGCGGCGTTACATCCGCCGGGCACTTCGCTTTATCGTCCTGCACAACAATCGACGCATGCGCCGGCGGGTGACCGAGCACGGCGACACCTGCAACATGGAGGACCAGTATGAGGATGGCGATGATGGCGAGCGCAGTGATGCTGAGGGGCGTTACGTCACGCGAATTCATTCCTGGGGTTCTGGCGCGCTCCGCGGATGGCGCTGGCGAGCGTGTTATTTCCGTGGGCATTTCGGCTGCTCTTTTCGGTTTGTCGGGATTCCGGCACATGCCTCGTGGGGCGGATCTGAGCCTGCCCGGCAATCAAATGCCGGTAACGGCGCAGCACCCGTATCGCATCGCGCCGCCGCGAGCGGTGAAGCGCTTCGAGCATGCGCGTAAAGAAGCCCGTGCGCTTCGTGGGCTCGCCTTCGGAGGAAGTACGCATCGCTGATGCCCCGCGTGCTGGTGTATGTCGCGCGGGCAAAATGTCAGCAGGTGCGAGGCAGCGCTGTGAGATAGTTCACAGGAGCTTCGCTGCGCGAGACAAATGGACGTGAGGAGCCTTGATGAACCCTTGACGCGCGCTTGAGGCGAGACGCGCCTATGTCATCCAAATGCAGGATGACTGACGACCGCCTCTGACCCATCTCAAGACAATGAAGCGGCGCGTTGCGCTCAGCTCAGCCCGCGCACGGTGAGCACAATGGCGTCGGCGCCCGCTTTCCGATCCACCGATATTTCCTGATACTCCGGCGAGTTCTGGAAATCCCGCGCCGCGGCGTCATCTGGAAATTCCATGATCACGACCTTGTCGCGCGGCCATTCGCCTTCCAGCACCACCGGATGCGCGTCCGCTACCAGGAGCCTGCCCTTGAATTTGCTGAACACGCTCATGAAACGAGATTGATAGCGGTCGTAGAGTTCGCGACGGGTGAATTTCAACTGGGCGATAATGTAGACGCTCATGACGGTTCCTCATCTCATGCGTCAGGCGGCGCCTTCAGATCACCGCCTCGCCGGTCAATCGCGAAACTTCTTCTTTTTCTTCTTTCCGAATGCAGCCTTCGCAGGCGCGCCGCCTTCGTGACGCGGCTTTCCGGCGTGAGCCGGTCTGTCCCGATGCAGTTTCTTCGTATCGTAGCGCGCTTTCTTGTCAAACCCTGCCCTGTCAGAGCTCTTTGCGGTTTTGACATGCGGCTTCGGTGTCCACTCCTGCTTGCGAACCTCTTCACGCGGCGGTGCATCGCCGAGCGCCTCGATACGGATGTTGTCTTCCTTGTCGGGACGCCGGATCTTGACGGCAAAGGATTCGGCGGCGCGAGCGGAAATCTCGAATTCCGAGGTGGTGTCCATGATGCGGATGGCGCCGATGTCCGACTTGTCGATGCCGCCGCGGCGGCAGATCATCGGCAACAGCCAGCGCGCTTCCGCATTCTTCCGGCTGCCGATGGAGGCGCGGAACCAGACGCTGCCTTCGCCCATGGCGTGACGCGGCGATGATTTCCCCTTCTTCGATCGCGGCCCGGCGCTGCGATCGTCGCCGCGCGGCGGACGGCCTTCCCTTTCCCGGCCGCGATCCTCGCGGGACCGGCCACTACCCTGCCCGGGATCGAGAATGTCCTCGGGCGAAGGCAGCCGCGCGCGATAAAGCCGCGCCAGCGCCGCGGCGATGTCCTCCGCCGACCGCTCGGCGAGCAAGGCCTGCGCCAACGCCAGATCCTCAGGCGTCGTCTCCTCCGAGAACAACGCATCTTTCAGCATGCGCTCCTGATCGAGCTTGCGAATTTCATCCGGCTGCGGCGCCGTGCCCCAGACCGTATCGATGCCGGCCAGGTTCAACAGCACCTCGGCGCGGCGCCTGCGTGCCGGCGGCACCAAAATAATGCTGACGCCCTTGCGGCCCGCGCGGCCGGTACGGCCGGAGCGATGCTGCATGACTTCCGGATCGTTCGGAATATCGGCGTGGATGACGAGATCGAGGTTCGGCAAGTCGATGCCGCGCGCCGCCACGTCGGTGGCGACGCAGACACGGGCGCGCCCGTCCCGCAACGCCTGCAGCGCCATCGTTCGCTCGTTCTGCGTCAATTCGCCGGACAGCGCGACCACGGAGAAGCCACGCTCCAGCAGCGTCGCCTGCAAATGCCGGACGGCTTCCCGCGTGTTGCAGAATACCAGCGCGCTCGGCGATTCGTAGAATCGCAAAGTGTTGACGACCGCGTGCTCGACATCGCCCGGCGCGATCCGGATGGCGCGGTATTCGATGTCGGCATGGCCGCCTTCTTCGCCCGCGACTTCGACGCGAAAGGCCGATTGCTGATACTCTTTCGCGAGCGCGACGATGCCGCGCGGCAATGTCGCCGAAAACAACAGCGTGCGGCGATCCTCCGGCGTCGCCTCAAGGATGAATTCCATGTCCTCGCGGAAGCCGAGATCGAGCATCTCGTCGGCCTCGTCGAGCACGATCGCCTTCAATTCCGAAACGTCGAGCCGGCCGCGCCGCAAATGATCGCAGAGCCGCCCCGGCGTGCCGACCACGATATGCGCGCCCGCGGCCAATTCGCGCTGCTCGCGGCGCGGGTCCATGCCGCCGACGCAGGAAACGACGCGCGCATCGGCATGTTGATAGAGCCAGGCGAGTTCGCGATGCACCTGGAGCGCCAGCTCGCGGGTCGGCGCGACGATCAACGCCAAGGGAGCCGCGGCGCGCTCGAACCGCTCGGCACCGTCAAGCAGATTCTTGGCGATCGCCAGGCCATAGGCGACCGTCTTGCCGGAACCGGTCTGCGCCGAAACCAGGAGATCGCGGCCGGCGGCGGCGTCGGCCAGCACCGCGGTCTGGACCTGCGTCAGCCGATCGAAGTTGCGTTCCGCCAAAGCTCGGGCGAGCGGCGGATGGGTGGGCAATAATGTCACGAGATGTCAGACCCTGGTTGGCTCTATCAGCCGGAAAATGTTGAATACTGCCCCGAACCGAAATGGCTCGAAGCTGCGCGCTTCACAAAGCGCAGCCGTACGGCCTGACCGATTTCACTGAGGTTGCCGGTGCTTTAGGCGAAAACCAGCCAATATGCCATCCATTCTTTGCAGGCGAGCCGATCACTTCTGCGACGGTTAACCTCTCAGGCGGCATGGAGCGGCGCTGGGAATCGGGGAATGATCGGCTACACTGCGGTTTTGAGGCGTTTTACGCCTATTTTTCACATCAGCCGTCGTTCAGGGGAGCCGTACACCGTGACCGCGTTCAAGACCATTCGCGCCCGGGCCGAGAAGCGCAAGGGCGGCCCCAAGGCGCTCGCCAAGCTGCTGCCGGCCAAGCCGGACCTGAAGGCGCTCGCCGGGCTCGGCGACGACCGAATTCTCGCGGAAATGACGCGGCGGGTGTTTTGCGCGGGATTTGCCTGGAGCGTGATCGAGAACAAATGGCCGGGTTTTGAGAAGGCGTTTCTCGGGTTCAAGCCGGGCCCCCTGTCGCTGAAGCCGGACGAGTTCTGGGACGATCTGATGAAGGACACCCGCATCGTCCGCAATGGCGCCAAGATCATGTCGGTGCGCGCCAATGCAAGCTTCGTGCGGGACATCGCCAGGGAGCACGGCAGTTTTGGCAAGTTCCTCGCGAACTGGCCCTCCTCCGACGAGGCCGGGCTGCTCGAACTGCTGGCCAAGCGCGGCAGCCGGCTCGGCGGCAATACCGGGCAGATGATGCTGCGCTTTCTCGGCTGGGACGGCTTCGTCACATCGAGGGACGTCGTGCTGTGCCTGCGCGATGCCGGGCTCGATATCGCCGAGACCGTCACCTCCAAACGCGACCTCGCCAAGGTGCAGGCGCAGTTCAACGCATGGGCCGAGGAGACGGGGCTGGCCTATGTGCAGATCTCAAGGATCTGCGCGCTGTCGATCGGCGAGAATTATGCGGCGGAGAAGCTCGAGAGCATGATGGGCGGCGATGAATAGCGATGGGTATCGCTTCCGCACTCTCTCGCGTCGTCCCTGCGAACGCAGGGACCCATACGCCGCGGCGGCAATTGTCTTGCAAGGTGTCAGCCATCGCGTTTCAACCGAGAGCACAACGCGGTATGGGTCCCTGCGCCCGTGCGCAATTGCGCACTAGGCAGGGACGACACAATGTTATGCCGCGGCTTCTACGCTCGGTGCCACGTCAGATCACGAAAAATCCATGCGTGGCGTCGCGGCGGAGTTGCTCGACAAGGCCGTATTCCCAGTCGAGATAGGCCTGCATCGCGCTTTCCTTGATATCGGTGCCCTCATAGGGACGGCGATAGCGGTGTGACGGATCTGGCTTTGGAATCGCGTGCGGCGGCCCGATCTCAAGCGTGCCCTCATAGCCGCCTTCGAGCACGTAAGTCTCCCATCCCATCTGCGCGAGCCAGGACGCGGTCATGTCGGCGCGGACACGCAAATTGTCCGTCAGCACGATGCGCGCGCCGCGCACCGGAGCGGCCATGTCGATCTCCTGCACCAGTTGCCCGCCGGGGTAATGGCGAAAGCCTGCGAGATGGCTGGCGGTGTATTCCTCTTCAGAGCGCACATCGAAGCGGTAGAGCGTGCGATCGGCCTGCGCCGCCTGCAGCGCCGCCATCTCCGCAAGCCCGATGTGGCGGACGCCGGCGCGATAGGCGACGTCGCGCGCATTGGCTTCGCCACCGGCGATGGCACCGATCTCGCCGCGCTTGCTGGAGCCGTGTTCGAGATTCTGTTTGGCCAGCGTCCAGCCGATGGTGCCGTTGCGCAGCGCCCGCACCTTGTTGGTGACGCCGGCATTGATCAGGGACTGGGTGCCGATGATCGAGCGGGTGCGGCCGGCGCAATTGACGATGATGGTGGTTTCGGAATCCGGCGCAGCGCGGCCCGCGCGCAGCACCAGCTCGGCGCCGGGTACGCTGATCGAGCCTGGAATATTCATGGTCGCGTATTCGTCGAACCGGCGGACATCGAGGATTTGAATGTTGGCGCCATCTGCAATCAGGGCGCTGACTTCCTCGGCGGCCAGCGAAGGCGTGTGCCGCCGCGACTCGACCAGTTCACCGAACGCCTTGGCATAGGAATTGACGTCCTGGAACAGCTCAAAGCCGGCCGACTTCCAACCCTGCAGTCCGCCCTCGAGCTGGCGGACGTTGCTGTAGCCCAGCGCCGTGAGCCGGTCCGCCGCCTGCGGCACGAGACCCTCGCCCTTATCATAGATAACGATCGGCACATCCTTGCGCGGCAGTCGCGTCTCAGCTTCGAGCGCGATCCGGTCGGCCGCCATGTTGGCGGCAAACAGGGGGTGGCCGGTGGCGAAGAGGGCTTCGTGCCTGACATCGAGCAGCGCGATTTCCTCACGCAGCAGCAGTGCGGAGCGGATTTGCGCGGAAGTGACAGAGGGTACGGTCATGGACGGAGATTCCGAAAACGGCATATGATCGCTGGCATTGTGAGCACGCTGGGCACCTGATGGATCTCAAACAATTGCGGACTTTCCGGGCCGTAGCCGAACTCGGAAGCCTAAGCAAGGCCGCCGACCGGCTTCGCGCCGCCCAACCGGCGCTGAGCCGGCACATCAAGCTGCTCGAGCACGAGCTGCGCGTCGAACTTTTCGTCCGCAACGGCCGCGGCATGCTCTTGACCAGCGCCGGCCGGATGCTGCTCGACCGCACCACGGGCCTGATCCGCCAGATCGAACAGGTCAGCGACGACCTCAAATCGGCGAATGGCAATCCGTCGGGCCGCGTCATCCTCGGGCTGGTGCCGACGGTCAGCGCCGTGCTGTCCGGACGGTTCGCCCGTCGCGTCATCAACGAATTTCCTGACGTCTCGCTGCGCATCGTGGAGAGCTATGGCGGCCATCTGGTCGAGTGGCTGCACCGCGGCGAAATGGATCTCGCGATCATCTACGGCCCTGCGGTCGATCTGCATCTTCAAGTCCAGTCCATCGGCCGCGAGGATATCGTCGCCGTCGGGCCGCCGGGTTCGGGGCTGAGCAAGCGAAAGCAGGTCGACCTGAAATGGCTGGTGAAACAGAAGCTGATCCTGCCGAGCGTCTCGCATGGCTTGCGGGCGCTCCTGGAGAAGGCGCTGGCGCGTGAGAAATTGAAGCTCGACGCCATGATCGAGGTCGATTCCTATCGCGCCCAGATCAGCCTCATGGAAGAAGGACTCGGCTACACGCTGCTGCCGCCGTCTGCCATCCGCACTGAAGTCGCAGCAAAGCGCCTGGAGATGGCCGCCGTCAGTCCCTCGGTGTCGCGCGAACTGATTCTCGCATCACCGATCGCCCATCCGCCGTCGATCGCAACGACGACGATTGCGGCGCTGATCGTGTCGGAGATTCAACAGCTCTCCAAGGAAGGGCTGTGGAAGATCAACATGACGGCGTAGCGCCGTTGCGCACTACTTCGCCGTCATGGCCGGGCTAAAGCGCGAAGCGCGTCTTCGCGCAGATGTCCCGGCCATCCACGTTCTTTCTTGTCAATCGCAGCCAAGGACGTGGATGCCCGGGACAAGCCCGGGCATGACGAACTCTTGTGCGTTGCCACGCTTCAATTAGACAACACCGCCTCAATTAAACAGCGCCTCGTCTCCCAACACCGATTGTCGGAAGCGCGTCGCCAGGATGACGCCATCCGCCGGCGGCATCACGAACACCAGCGCCTCGGGATTGATCTTGATCTGCGCGAAGGCCGTTCCACGTCCCTCATGCGCGAGGTCGCACAGTTCGGTGACTTCGGCCATCGTGCGGACGATGCGCGAGGTACGGATGCCGCAGGCGGTTGCGATGGCGGCAAGGTCGACGCCGGAAGCCGTGGGCGTTTTCTGCATGCCGGTTTCGCCAAAACGCTCATTGTCGAGGACGGCGATCGTCAGGTTCTTCGGCGCCTCCACCGCAATTGACGCGAGCGAGCCGACATTCATCAGCATCTCGCCGTCGCCGGTGATCACGAGCACCTTGCGCTTCGGCTGTGCCAGCGCCAGTCCAAGCCCGATCATCGAAGCGGCGCCCATCGCGCCCCAGAGCGGAAAATTGTTGGGATGATCGCCGGCGGCGGAGACATCCCAGTTAGGCGCGCCGAGGCCGGCGATGACGAGGAGATCGCGGCGGTCACGCAGCAATTCGTTGACGACATCCCGGCGGTGCAGAAGTGCGTTGGGATTGGTCATTTGCGGGCAAGCTCCTTGAAATTCTTGGCGCCAAGCACGCGCTGTCCGATCAGGACCGCCACCGGCTTCCAGGTGTTGAAGGCGAGGTGCGCCGCGCCCTGCACGGCGGAGGCAACGAGATCAGGCTCGTCCACCTTGTTCACGATCACGCCCAAGGCCTCGAGCGAGGGCCGCGTCCCCTGCCCCATCGGGATCTGCCACGGATTGAACTCGCCCCAATCACCGCGCATGGTGACGATCATCAACAGCGGCATGTGGCAGATCACCGGCAGCGACAGCATGTTGATGCAGTTGCCGACGCCGCTCGACTGCAGCAGCAGAACGCCGCGCTCGCCGCCGAGCCATGCGCCGGCCAGCATCGCCACGCCTTCCTCTTCCGTCGTCAAGGTCACGACGCGCGTTTCCGGATCGGCCTCGAAGGAGCGGATCAGGCGGCTGTGGCCGGCGTCCGGCACCATCGCGACCTGGCGAATGCCGGCGTCCTTCAGCACACGATAGATTTCGTCCGGCCACGTCGGCAGCGCCGGCGCCACCTCGCTCCGTGATTTTGCTGCTTCCGCCATCGGGTTCAATTTCCTCTGCGATTCCCGGGTTGATTTGGCTGCAGAATAGATCGCGACCGAGGAACAAGGAATTTGAATGTGGACATGGCTTCTATTGCAAAATTGAAAGGCTGGTGGGGTGCGGACGGAGCGAAGCGGTCTCTCCACGTCATTGCGAGCGCGGGCGAAGCAATCCATCTTTCCGCGCACGGTGACGGTGGATTGCTTCGCTGCGCTCGCGGTGACGGTTTCGCTTTCTTCCGCGAAGAATGGTGGGTTAGGCTTCGCTAACCCTCCCTACGGAGCGATCATGACTTCGGCTTGGAATCCGGCGGGCAATCCGGGGACACCTTCAGCGGCTTGCCGCCGCTCTGCACCGTCGGCGCGGCGGAATTCGTGCCGCCGGCATCGGGCAACACCGCGCTTTTTTCGACGGCCATCGAATTCGCGGTCTTCTCCTCACCCTTGCCCGTCGTTGCCGCCGGCGACGTCGTACAGGCCGTCTCCGGCTTTGCGTCCGATGTCCCGGTGGACTGGGCGGCTGCGGCACTCACGCCCAACAGCCCAGCGACAATCGCTGCCGCGACGCGCGTCATTGTGATCTCCAATCGTTGAAATGGCTTGCGAGGGGCAAACGTCCTGCTGCAATGATGGTTCCGGAACCGATATCGCGACATTACGATAACCGGCCGCCAGGCCGTATGTTGGGCCATGGCAAGCGACCAGATCGGCGCGGGATTTGCTTCGCTTAACCGACCGTCAAAGGGAGACTTCATGACCATCGAACTGACGCGGCGCACGCTGCTCCACCTCGCGGGCGCCTCCTCATTGTCCGCTGCGGCGGTTGCCGCGGCGCAGGCGGAGGGCACGGCGGGCGGCGGCGGGCCGACCTTCGCCAATCGCACGCCGATGCGGATCGGCATGGTGACGCTGCGCGTGCGCAATCTCGATCTCGTCGCCGATTACTATCGCGACGCGATCGGCCTGACCGTCATGGCGCGTACGGCGATGGGAGCCCTCCTCGGTTCGGGCGGCGTGCCGCTATTGAATCTCCAGCGCCGCGAGAGCGGCGCGCGCGAGGCGCGCAACGCGGCGGGGCTCTATCACACCGCATTCCTGATGCCGGCGCGCAAGGATCTCGCGCGCTGGCTGGTGCACGCGGCAAAGAACAAGGTTCCGCTGTCCGGCTTCGCCGATCACCTCGTCAGCGAATCCGTCTATCTCGACGACCCCGAGGGCAACGGCATCGAGGTCTATGCCGACCGCGCGCCCGAAACCTGGAAATGGGATGGCGGCTCGGTCGCGATGGCAACCGACCAGCTCGACATCGACGGCCTGCTGGCGCTGACGGATACACACACGACCAACTATGCCAAGGCCCCCGACGACCTGCGCATCGGCCACATGCACCTGCGCGTCGGCGACCTCGAACGGGCCGACCGCTTTTATGGCGGCGCCATCGGCTTCGACCCGACCCGCAAGCGAAGCGGCGCCGCGTTCCTTTCCTCGGGACGCTATCACCATCACCTCGGGATCAACGTCTGGCAGAGCGCCGGCGCCGGCCCGCGCGACGACACAGCCACCGGACTCGCGTGGTTTTCGCTGGAGGTCGCGACGGAGGAGATTCTACAGGCCCAAACGCTGCGCCTGCGGCAGGCGGGCGCGCCGGCCGCAGTGATCGAGAAAGGCATCGAGACCGCCGATCCCTGGGGCACCAAGCTACGGCTGATTAAAGTCTGAGGTCGGCAAGGCATAGTCTGGTCACCCTCGCCGCACGCCACGGTCCGAATCCACGCCGAGAGGATAGGTTCCCTGGCCGATGGGCGGGGACAGCAACCGGACAATACGCCGGCCCCCATCGGCTGAGCATTCGACCGAAGGGTTTCGAAATGAAGGTCAGCCCCGACCAAGGGGCATCCGCCATTACTTCTTTTTGCCGGAACTCACGGTCGGCTGCCAGCCCGCGCCCTTCTGGCTTGGCGCCGCGGCAATCACCTTGATCTTCTCTTTCTTGGGCTTCTTGGCTTCCCGATTGCTTCTTTGCTCGCCCTTTGCCATGTCGATCTCCCCGGGTTTTGATGGTTACGTCGGAATTGCATACCCTCAGTTACCGATAGACGCCGCCGGAAACGCGGTGATGATAAAACTAGGCTTACGTCCCGCGGATTGCGAGCGCAAAAACGGCACAGGATGATCGCGAACCTGTCCTGGATGGCGAGGCCTCACACCACGCCACCTCGCGTTTTCCCTTGAGATTCCCTTGAAATTTCCCTTGAAATTTCCCTTGGGATTTCCCTCGACATCACGACACAAAGAGCGTCTGCTGCCCTCATCACCGCTCATCCTTGGCTCTCATGGGCCGCAAGGTGATGGACGTCGAGATCTGACGATGTCCAGTGAGCCGGTCTTCGGCAAGATCGGAAGCGGCACCTTCCATCTTCCTCATCTCATGCGGTCAATTCAGACCGGCCTCTGGACCAGATCAAAAAGGTAATCGCGGTGACGCGGAAGGAATAATGATGAAAAAACCTCTTTTCTCAATTGACGAACCGGAGCCGAAGAAAGCACCAACACGCGCCGACAGGCCACCTACCGAAGGGTTCGCGACGATTGTCGACGGCCATTTCAAGTCGGAGTTTGACACCCCCGAAGCGGCTGAAGCCGCCGGCCGAAAGCTGAAGTCGGCTTATCCATATCTTCAGATCGAGATCTATGACTCCGCCATGAAGGTCCGCACCTTGCTGAGCTAGCAAGCCAGGCTATTGCCGCCATCATCAGTGCAGAGACGAGGGGCATCCCTGATCAAGCGATCTCGTCGGTCCAGACCTTGAAGCTGACCAGCGTGTTCGGTCCAAACGTCTGGGTGATCGGCACATCGGAGGCGTCGCGGCCCTGCGCAATCAACACGCGGCCGATCCTCGGCACGTTGTTGCGCGGATCGAAGGTGCGCCAGTGCCCGCCGATATAGGCTTCGAACCAGCCGGCGAAATCGCCTGCGGCCCACGGCTTTGGCGTGCCGATGTCGCTGAGATAGCCCGTGCAATAGCGCGCGGGAATGTTCATGCAGCGGCAGAACGCGATGGCCAGATGGGCATAGTCGCGGCAGACGCCCTTGCCTTCCTCATAAGCTTCCCACGCCGTCTTGCTGGCGCGTGCGTGCTCATATCCGAAGGCGATGTGACGGTGGACAAAATCACAGATCGCCTGGACCCGCGCCCAGCCCGGCGGCGTTTTCTCGAACAATTGCCAGGCGATTTCCGAAAGCCGGTCGGTTTCGCAATAGCGGCTGCCGAGCAGATAGACCAGGGTGTCCGCGGGCAGGTCCTCGACCGCATGCTGAACCGCGGAAGCAAACACCGGATCGGTCAGGCCGCTGTCGCGCACCACGCCATCGCCGGCAAGGCGCACGCGGCCCGCGGGCGCAACCATGCGGCTGCACCAATTGCCGAACATGTCGCGATAGGGCGCGATCTCGACAACCGGGTCGGTGGTGAGGAAGTCCGGCACAATGACATCGGATGCGCGGGTGAAGTGTGTGCCCAGCACCATGATCATGGGTGTCGGCTGCGGGAAATCGTAGAGCATTTCGAATCCGACACGAAGCTTCACTCGAAACGCCTTTCCGGCTGCTAGATGTTCGAAGTGGCGACGAAACCAGCGAATACAAGGCGCTGGCTGCCTCATTCGACCAAATGCGGCTGACGTCAAAGAAAACGATAGCTAATTGCCGCGAAAGCGCGCACGTTGCGACGATGTCCGCAAAACATGATGACTTCGTGCGCAGATACGCGAGGCTGCCGGCATGACTACGCGCACACGACGGGAAACGGTTCATTTCAGGCATCCGTTCCGCATCAAGGGTATCGACCGGCAGCTCGCACCGGGGGCTTACGAAATCGTCACCGACGAGGAGATGATCGAGGGCCTTTCGTTTCCGTGCTTTCGGCGGGTCGCCACCATGATCATGGTGCCCGGCGCGCCGCCGCAACGTTCCGCGATGGAAATGATCTCGATCAGTTCGATCGATCTGTCTGACGCGCAACGCATCGACGCGAGCGCGCCGCGTGACTGATACCCCGATCGAGCTCGACAAACATCGCGGCATGGCGGCGCAGAAGGCCACCGATATCCGTCGCGTGATTGCCGAAGTCGAGGCCAACGCAAAACTGTTGCGTGACAAGCAGGGCGTTGTCGAAATCGAGATCCTCACCGCGCCGGCCACTTCGTGGCCGGAGGCGGTGGCCAAGGCGCGTTATGTACTCAATCTGTATTCCGCCGGCCTGCCGCCGACCGACACCCATCATCGCGACCTCGTGGCCGCGGTGCTTGCAGACCTCACCCGGCTCTCGAAGGAAGAGACCTGAACAGCCGATGTTCGACCAAAACGAACTGCACACTTCATCCAGCCGTCCCGACCAGGATCGAACGGCGTAAACCGAAAGCACCCGATGCAAAATCTCTCGCCACGCCATGTCATGACGGAAGAATCGCTTCGTCTCGGGGTAGAGTCCGGCTGGTACTCGACCAAGGTCAGTGGAACCTTCGTCTCGGGTCCGCATTCTTCCGAAGCGGACTGCCTGCGCAGGATCGCAGAAATCAATCCGCCGCCGGTCGCAAAAAAGAGGGTAGCCGGATGAGAGCATCGTTTCGCTCCGGGAGAAATGCCTGATGACGTTCGCGCGCGGCAACATCCGGGGCTATGACGACGACCGGATGGTCCTGCTGTTCTCCATGATGGATGACGGCAGGGAAGTGCCCTGCGCCGTCAGCGCTTCGGCGATGGATGAACTGGAACACGTGCCGCGGACGCCGGCTGCCCGCCGCGAGGAGCAGTTCGCGCGGTTGCGGGACCGGATCGAGGCGTGCGCGTCCCGCAAATTCCAGGCGCGGGAGTTCGAAGGCACTCCCCCCGGCATCATCGTGCGCAGCATCGATTTCCGTTCCTGAAAGACGCTGCCGTCAGCGGCCGCCGCTGATGTCCCGATGGACCGGTCTCGCGTACCGGTGAAAAAGCAGTTCCGCCTGCTCCCCGATCATGTTTTAAGGTCCGAACTATTTTTCGAAGGGACCGATTGCATGAACTTGCCGATGAGCTGGGATGAATGGGCTGACCATGACGGCGTGGCGCTGGCCGCGCGCGTCGCGAAGGGCGAACTGACGGCCGCTGAGCTGGCCGCGCAGGCGGCCGCCGGCATCGCCAAGGTCGATCCCGCGCTTTCCGGCGTTGTCGAAATCTTCGAGGATGCGGTCACAGACCCCGCCACCGACGGCACCAATCTCGACGGTCCGTTTGCCGGCCTTCCGTTCCTGATGAAGGACCTCGGCCCGACGCTGAAGGGCCGCCTGCAGGAAATGGGCTCGCTCTACATGCGCGGCAACCGCGCCACGGCTGACACGTTCCTGACGTCCAAGATGCGCGCGGCCGGGCTCAATCTGATCGGCCGCACCACCACGCCGGAATTCGGCGTCTGCAGTTCGGCGGACAATCCCGCCGTCTACGTCACGCGCAATCCCTGGAATACCGACCACACCACCTGTGGCTCATCGGCCGGCAGCGCCGCGATGGTCGCCGCAGGAACGGTGCCGATCGCGCATGCGACCGACGGCGGCGGCTCGATCCGGATCCCAGCGGGCGTCAACGGCAATATCGGGCTAAAAGTCTCGCGCGGCGTGTTCTCGCTGGCGCCGCATTTGTCCGACCTCTCAGGGCTGGTCTCGATTCAAGGCTGCCAGTCGCGCACGGTGCGCGACACCGCGGCCTTCGTCGACGCCTGCCGCGGTCCGGCGCCCGGCGAATTGATGCCGTTCTGGTCTCCGCCCGAGCCCTACACGCGGATGATCGCGCGCGATCCGGCGCGGCTGAAAATCGCGCTGTCGTACCAGTGGGGCGAGTACCGCGCGACGCCGCATATCGCGGCCGAGCTGCAGAAGGTCGGACGCTTCCTCGAAGGCCTCGGCCATCACGTCGACTACGCGCTTCCGGAGCTGGACTATCGCGAAGCCTTTGCGGCGCAGACCACCTGCTACATCAGCAATTTTGCCGTCGTGATCTCCAACATGCTGGCGGCGCGCGGACTGGAGAAACCGCCGGAAGACCTGATCGAGCCGATCAACATCCGGATCTGGGAGCATGGCCGGAACACGAGCTATGCCGACCGCGCACGGATGCAGGCGGTGTTCAACACGACCTCGCGCGGCTTCGGCACGTTCTTCGAGGATTGGGACATCATCCTGACGCCGATCACGGCGCTGCCGACGCCGAAGGTCGGCACCACGGAGTATCTGACCATCAGCGACAATCCCGACGTGCTCGACTGGTTCGGCAATCTCTGGCGAAATTTTGCCTTTACGCCGCTCGCCAACCTCTGCGGCATCCCGGCGATCTCGCTGCCGCTCGCCACCCACGAGCACGGCTTGCCGCTCGGCATCCAGGCGATCGCCAAGCAGGCCAATGACGGGCTGCTATTGCAACTGGCGGCCCAAATCGAGCGGGCGATCGATGGCAAGTGGAACGCGGGGCAGAAGCCGGGCGTGCATGTGACGAGCGGTTGATCTTCGCGGAGCCTGTCATCTACACCGCAAGGCCCGGACATAAAATCGCGAAAACAACCCCATGCAAAGTAGAATGGGCCCCGGCTCGCAGCGCTCACGCCGCTTGCCTCCGAGGCACGAGATGATCCGTGGTCACGGCCCGACCTAATCTAACCCTACTCTAGGAACTTCGTGAGATTGAGCCCCCCGCGACTTCACCTTCCCTGACAAGCAGGGCGTCATGGGATTCCTTCAAGCGCTTCAATCTCTCCACATTGGTCTCGCGTCTTTGGTCCAGACGATTGAGATAGGACAGCTCGGCCTTGACCTGGGCGAGGTTCAGGACATCGTCCATGCTGTACTATCCTTGCTCTGCGGGCTGATCGGCGGCTTCAAAAGGCTCGTCGTGGGCGGGGCGAACCAATTTTAGCATCGAGATACCGGTCCATTTGTGAAATTCACCACACATGGCGCACGATTCCCTTGCCGGCGTAGCTGCGGGTGACATTGGAGAACTCGCCCTCAAACGTGGCGCCGAGCGAGAAGCCGTTGCGCCATTTCATCTCCGCCGAGGCGGTGGTGAGGGCAGAATCCCGCGCCTGCGCGGCGCCGTTGACCACAAAACTCGCGCCCGGCAGGGTCTGGAAGGTCGCCGCGGCTGCGCGATCGGGGTTGAAATCATGCGCCCATGCGGCGCGGCCGCGCAGCGTCAGGATCGCGTCGTTCACGGCCCATGATTTGTCGGTGCGCAAACCCAATTCGCTGCGCGAGGCGGTGACGGTTTTCGCGCCGTAGCTCAGGGCGAAGGTGTTGGCCCCGGAGAGCACGCTCTCCGCATAGGCCGGAAGCTGGAATGTTGTCACCTGCCCGGCGGCGTAAGGCGTGACGGCCATCCAGGGTGTTGCAAACCGGTAGCCGCCTTCGACGCGGCCCGCGAAGGTGTTGGCCTGGAAGCGCGCCTGCAACCGGTCGATGCCCGCGATCATCACAGTGCGGTCGGTGGTGATGTCCTGCCAGCCATAGGCCAGCGCGGCGGAGAAGTAAGCGGGACCATTGTGGTGGCGCACGAACGCCCCGGCCTGGAACAGGTCGGATCGTCCCGTACCGCCATTGACGACGGAAAAATTGGTCCCGCCGCCGGCCAGCGCAAAGCCGGCGAGCGTATGTGCCGAGAACCAGTAATCCGCCCCGGCGGCGGTCCCAAACAGACGGCTCGTCGCGCCGTGCGATCCGGACGCGGTGCTGCCGTCCGTGGTCTGCGATCCGCCGAAGCCGCCCGCCCACACGTTCCAGCCCGGTTCGAACATTTGATAGCGCGGCGCAAAATTCGCCATCGTCGCATATGCCTCGCGCACGCGCGCACTGCTCGAACGACCTTCGCCGCTTTCTGCGAACGAAAGCGCTCGGGAAACGCCGCTCTCACGGCCCGCACCGCACGGATCGGTCATCACCCCCATGAATTGCGTCATGGCGTAGAACGTCGCCTGCTGCGCACCGGTCGCCGTCTCGCCCGAAAGCTGGGTCAGGCCGTTTGCAGAGCGCCCGGCAAAGGCGGCGTTGATGCCGCCATTGGCGTCGAAGAAGTTCTGCAGCGTGGCCGCGACCGTCTTCTGGTTGGCGTTGAGGTCCGTCCGGCTGATGTAGTCGAGCGCGAAATTCAGGTAGGCATGGCCGGTATCGTAGCTGAGGCTCGCAACGAAGCCGGCCGGTGCGCCGAGCGTATTGAGGCCGCTGAACGTTCCGCTGCGGCCGCCGGCCGCCGACAAGATGGTATATTGCTTCGCCACCGTGCTGCCAGCGGCGACGCTCACGCCGACCACGCCGCCAAGCGCGGCCGTACCGGTGACGCTGACCGACGCCGCGGCATTCGCATTGATCGTCACGAGATACAGCGCGCCCGACTGGAAGGCGAGATTGCCTGCGACCGTCATTGAGGTACCCGCCGTACCGTTGCCCGGCAGGAAGATGCCGCCGGTCGCGATGGTGGTGTTGCCCACCGTGCCGCTACCGCTCAGCGCGCCGCCGGCATTCACCGTGGTCAGGCTCGAGGATGCGATCGAGCCGTCGACCTGCAGGATGCCGCCGCTGACGGTCGTGGTACCGGTATAGGTGTTGGTGCCCGACAGAGCCAGCGTGCCGGTGCCGATCTTCTCCAGTTTGCCCGGACCGATCGAGCCGCCGCCGTTCGGGTCGTTATCGGCGATCACGCCGCTGACCGTCGTCGAGAGGTTGTTGCCGCCGACCACGAGCGTGTTGCCACCGCCGATATAGTAGAAACCGGAGCCGGCGATCGAGCCGGCCGTGATCCGGCCGTCGCCGTTCGCGCCGGTACTGTATGCGAAGGTGACATAGCCGGTTCCGTTGGTGATAAACTCAGCGTTGCCGCCGGTTGCATTGCTCTGGAAGTCCACCACGCCGCCGGAATTGGTGGTGATGACGGCGCTGCCTGCGGTCGAGTGGTCGTAAAACTCGAGATACCCATTGTTGTTATTGGTGATGATGGCATTGCCGGCGGTCGAGCTATTGCTGAACGTGGTTGATGAGCCAGTGGTGTTGGTGATCGTCGCGTGAGCCGCGGATGTCTGGTCGAAAAACATCGTGTAGCCGTTGCTGTTGACGATGGTAGCGGTCCCGGCGTTGGTCGCTCCAGCAAAGCTGATTTCAGCCGAGTTGTTGATCCTCGCATTGCCTGCGGTGGCGGTTTCGGTGCCTCCGTATGTGCCAAACCGCAATTGGGATGAAGCGGTCGACGTGATCGTGGCGTTGTCAGCACTGCTCGCACCGAGGAAATAGAGGACGCCATTATTATTGGTGATGGTCATCGCGCTCGCGGTCGTCGTGCCGGAGAACTCCGTGTAGCTGTAGTTATTGGTCAGGCTGGTGATCCCTGAGGTGTCGGCATTCCGGATATAGAGGAGTCCGTTGTTGCTGACCTGGCCGACGATGGATGCGGTGTGGGTGGTGTCGCCAAGTACCAGGGACGCGCAATAGCAGATCGTGGTGCCGCCGCTATAGGTGTTGGTGCCGAGCAACACCACCGTGCCGCCGCGGGCGGCTGAACTGTCCGTGATCGTCAGACCGCCGGAGCCGCTGCCGTCGGCAATGTTTCCGGTCATCGTCAGCGTCTTGCCGTTGGCATCGAGGGCGCTGCCGTGCGTCGACTGATTGATCCTGAAATTGTTCGCGAAGGTCTGGTCGATGGTACCGCCGGCCTGCAACTGGGCTTCCTGCAAGGTGATCGTGCCGGTGCCGAGCGAGCTGTTGTTGGTCGCCCGCACCTTGGCTCCGATCACGGTGGTGCCGCCGGAATAGCCGTTGGTGCCTGACAGGATCACGGTGTGGCCTGTTCCCGTCGAATCCTTGATGACGAGGCTACCGGTATTGCCTGCACTGTCGGCGATGGTGCCTGAATAGGTGAAGGTGAAGCCGTTGGCGTCTATCGTGGCGCCGGTGGAATTGATCTGCGCGGCATTGGCGATGGTGTAGGCGCCGCCTGCCTGTAGCGTGCCGCCATCGAAGGTGAGCGTACCGGTGCCGATCGCCGACGAGACGATGGCGCCCGGCGTTCCCACCGTGCCGACGCCGACTTGCAGCAGGCTGCTGCCGCCGGCTGCGCCGCAGGCGGTGCCGCAGATCGTGGTTCCGCCGGTATAGGTATTGGCGCCAGACAGCGCCAATGTGCCGCCGCCATTGAGCGCGATGTCGCCGGCGCCGCTGATCGGACCCGAGATCGTATTGCTGGTGCCGGCCGAGACGGTGATGATGGGATCGCTGTTGATGACGATGGTGTTGGCAATGGCGAGGCCGTCGCCGGTCAGCACCAGCCTGGTGACCCCGGCAAGCGTCTCGCCCAGCGTCAGCGTGCCGCTCCCGAGCGAGGTGCTGTTGCCGATGATGAGCGTCGATCCGTCGCTCACAGAGGTGCCGCCGCTGTAGGTGCTCGCGCCGGTGATGGTGAGCGAGCGTCCGCCGTCGAGCTTGATGGCCACCGAGGCGTCGGTGGTGCCGCCCGCGAGGCCGGTGATGCCGGAGATGGTCACGTCGCCCGAGGCGCCGGCCGCACTGGTCTGCGCGAAGGTCAGGCTGGCGCCGACACCATTGGCAAGCCCGAGATTACCGGTCAGCGTGCCGCCGACCGACGTCAGCGTGTTGGCGCCGCCCGTGAAGCTGATGGCGTTGCCCCCGGCGCCTGATCCGGCGCCGCCTGCGATCGTGCCGCTGTTGATGATGGTCAGGCCGGCGCCGATGATGCCGGCCCCGCCGATGCCTGTTGCGCCGGCCCGGCCCCGCGTGCCGCCGTAAACCGGGTCGCCACCGTTCGAATAAACGTCAGACACCTGTGCGCCGCCCGCGCCGCCGGCGCCACCGGAGATCGAGCCCAGATTGTTGATGGTCACGCCCGACGCCGTGACGACGATGCCGTGACCGCCATCGCCACCGCTGCCGCCGACGTCGCCAGCGCCGCCCGCGCCGCCGTTGCCACCCGTGATGCTGCCGCTGTTCGTATTGCTTCCCGACCCGGTGATGGTGAACGCGGCGCCACCTGCACCGCCACCACCGCCGCCACCTGCGACGTCGGCGACGACCCCGCCGTTGCCGCCCTTGCCGCCGTTGCCGCCAATCAGTGTCGCGGAATTGTTCAGGCTTGCGGCGCTCGGACCGCTGGCGGCGCCGCCACCGCCACCGCCGCCGCTGGCCGTATTGAAGTTGATCGTTCCAGCGGCCCCATCCTGCCCGACGCTACCACCGGCTCCGCCGCCGGGAAGCGAGCTGGCTCCGCCGGGGCCGCCGGCCCCGCCGGCCGCCCCCTCAGCGCCGCCACCGCCGCCACCACCGGTGCATGAGCACGATCGGTTCGGCGCGCCACCGTCGCCGCCGACCCCGCCGTTGATCCCTGCAACCCCACTGGCGCCGCCAGATTGCCCCGTCGACTGATAGTCGCCCTCGCCACCGACGCCACCGTTTTGCGCGAGCGCCGGCATGGCCAGCAAAGCAGCCATCAATACGATCGCGGCGGCCAACGACCCTTGCTTGTTCGACACGAGATCAGTCCCCAATTCCACGCCGCCGACGCCCCGCAGCCCGACGTAATAATAACGTGTCGCGAACATCTTCTGCCCCCGGCCGGCAGAGGTCCGCGCGCCTGTCCGGCATCGCAGTCCCCGTTCGGCACGACTCCCCACTTCAACTCTCCCTTTCCTCTCATTTCGCGCTCCGAAGGTCCTGAAACGGCTGTTGAGACATTCTGAAATTTTTCTGATATTCGGCGCCCCTGTGGGTTTGGGCACATTTTTTCGGTCGATCCGGGGACTAAATGAGGACAGTTGCCGGTGGGAGGGGACGTGCTGCGCTTTTCTGGTTTTGAGCTCGATTCCGAGCGCGCCGAGCTGCGCCGGCCCGATGGCGAGACGATCAAGCTCCGGCCCAAGACCCTGGAGATACTGCGGCTGCTCGCCGGCAATGCCGGTCGCGTCTTGAGCAAGCAACAGTTGATGGAAGCCGCCTGGCCGAACGTCCATGTCGGCGAGGACAGCCTGTTTCAGTGCATCCGCGAGATCCGCACCGCGCTCGGCGACGACAAGCGCCAGGTGGTCCGGGTGATCTCCGGCCGCGGCTACCTGTTCCAGGCCGAGGTGACGGGGGCCCAAGTCGCCGAGGTCAGCGTGACCGAGGCCGACGTGACCGAGGTCGCCGTCCCGGCCGCGCCGGAAATTGCGCCCGTCAGCCAGCCCGGGCCGGCCTCACCAGACACGACGGCGGCGCTCGCAACGAACAGTGAACCTGCGAAGCGGTTTTTCGACTTCAGCCGACACCGCATCGCCTTCGCTTCTATCGCGGGGCTCGCCATCCTATGCACGGCGATCGCCGTGTGGATGCTGCGCCCCGGCCTGATCTTTGCGCGCGGGCCGACAAGCATCGCCGTGATGCCGATCGCGGATGCGAGCAACGATCCCCTCGTCGCCCAGATGGCGGCCGATGTGAGCGGCCGCCTCACCGACGGGCTGGCGAAGATCGAAAACATCCGCGTGCTGGCACCGGAAACGGGTGCACCGAAGGCCGACTTCGTGGTGAAGGGCGAACTGCAGAAGAGCGAGCAGGCCTGGACGATACGAACGCGCATGACCAACACCGCAACCGGCGAGGTGACTTGGACCGCGTCATATCAGGTCAACCCGGCGGATACGGACCTGCAGATGCAGCAGTCCCGGCTCGCCGCGGGCGTCGGTCATGCGCTCGCGCTGCGCATCAACGAACTGCTGAACGCCGACGCGCGATCCGCTTCGAACAGCAAGGTCGTGATCGAACAGGCGACCGCCCATATCAACCAGACGTCGCCGGAACGTTTTCAGGCCGCGCAGGCGATGCTGGAAAATGCGCTCGCCGAACATATCCCGACAATGTCGAGGTACAGGTCGCGCTTGCCGCCCTCCTGATGCGCGGCGTGCAGATGTCGTGGTTGAAAGGAGCCGAGCGCGAGGCGGCGGAGACCAAGGCCGAGGCGCTGCTGCAGCAGACGCTGCGCGCAAAACCCAATCATATCCCGGCGCACGAGGCCTATTGCCGCTTCCTCAGCGCCACCAACCAGTTCCGCTCGAGTTTCGTGGCCTGCGCGCGAGCCCTGAGCTTCGATCCGTGGAACGGGATCGCGCTGTATCATATCGGCCTTGCGCAAATACGAACGGGACGCTTCGAGGATGCGCTGGCGACATTCAAGCAGGCGGACCGCTTCGACACCCCGCAGGTCTCGCGCTGGACCTGGATGATCGGCGCCGGCTGGGCCAATATGCTGATGGGCCGCGCCGAAGACGCGATACCGTGGCTGCAGAAGTCGATCGCGATCACATCCGCCAGCGGACGCACACACATGACGCTGGCGGCGGCCTATCAGCAATTAGGCAAGACCGAGGAAGCCAAGGCGGCGATGCAAAAGGGTATGGAATTGCGGCCGGGCTCGACCTATCAAAATGTGCCGCCACCGTGGAAGAATTCCAGCCCGGTCTATCGCGAGGCAGCCGAACGGCTCATGCAGTTGATGGTCGCGGCGGGCTTGCCGGAGGGGTGACGCTCCGCCCCGGCGTTATTCCGTCACCTGGACCGGCAACGTGCTGCCCCGACTGCGGCCAGCTTCCGTCACATCCCACCAGCTACCCAGCGCATCGAGCAGCGGCACGAGCTTGAGGCCGGCCGGCGTCAGATCGTATTCCACGCGCAACGGATATCCCTCGAATTCACTGCGCGCGACAATGCCGGCGTCCTCCAGCTTGCGAAGCTCCAAGGTGGGCATCTTGTGCGAGATCGTGGGGTTGTCCCTGCGCAGGTCGCTGAAGCGTTTGGTGCCCTGCTTCAGATAGTAGATCAACAGGCCGGGCCAGCGGCCGCTGATGACCTGCATCACTTCCTCGATGGGACAGCGGGAGACGAGATCTTTCATCCGATCACTCGTGGTTACAAAAAGGTGCGTCATTTACTTGGGCAGGGCGATCCGTAGATTCCAGTCACGCTGCGCAGCGTGATCAGCAGAAATCACGGAGAACATAGCAATGGAACCGATTCTTCTCTATGGCTTCCCCGCCGGAAGCTCGATGGGGCTTGTCGCCGCCCTCGAATGGCTTGGCAAACCCTATTCGCTTTGCCGCGTCGACATGCTTGGCGACATGCGCGACCCTTCCTATGCCCGCATCAACGCCCGGCATGAAACGCCGGTCTTGATTACGGATGCAGGGCGGGTGCTGACCGAGACGATGGCGATCGCCGCCTGGCTCGAGGCAAGAGACAGCGAACGGCGCATCAGTTTTGCACCGCTGTCGCCGGAAGCAGACCGGATGCACCAGCTGATGGGCTTCGTTAACACGGGCTTCACCGGCGCGTTCTCACCGCTATGGGTCGCGATGGAGATGGCGGAACCGAACCCGCAATTGCAGGCCTCGCTGCGCGAGTTCGGTGCCGCGCGGGTGATCGAGCGGCATGACAGGCTCGAGGCCATGGTCGGGGATCAGCCCTTTCTCGTGGGTGAGCGCCCGACGCTGGCCGACGGCCTTCTCATCGGCGTCGCGCGATGGCTCGATTTCCACGAGGTCGCCGATCCCTCACGCTGGCCCAAACTCGCCGCCGTGCGCCGGCGCATCGAGGCCGACCCCGCCGTCATCCATGCAACGGCGTTGGAAAACGGAGACATTGGTTCGGGAATCGGCGCTTGCGTCGGACATATTCCGCTCGCGGATGTCATCGAGCGGTTCGGCGACTGACGGGCTTCCGTAAGAATCGTGGGGTGGGCAAAGGCGCAACGCGCCGTGCCCACCATCCATCCGTCGTCGTCATACTGCATGGTGGGCACGCGGAGCCTATCATCGGGCGCGCATTCGCGCGACCCGTTGGCTTTGCCCACCCTACGAAGTTCTTACGCCGCTAGTCGAATGCTACGCCGATCCTGTACTCCCTGCGCCAAACGACATGGCAAAGCAGCTTCAGTCCGTCCTCAGGTAGGATCAATGTGAATTCATTGGGAATACGGATCAGGTCCGGAAAATCCAGCGCCGCACCCGTGGCGGATAGATCGCGAACGATGCAAGCATACTTGTCGCCGCCATACTCGATTTTGGCGGCCTTCATGACACGGACACGTGGCGCAATCCGGGTTTCGACCATCGCGAAAAGCTCCGGGGAAATTAAAGGAGACAGTATCCAAAAAAGCTACTGTGCAGCCGAAAGATTAAATATTCGGGAATTTCCGGCATACCGGATCGCCAGCGCCCGGCTGGTCACGCAAAAATAGTCCTGCTCCTGTGACGCAAATCGCGATCGCTGGCGGAGATTTCTGTCGTGACGTTAGTTCCGCGGGGCCTAAGCCCCGCGCAGTGCATATGACGAACGACCGCAAGTGAGGTCCGGCTTTACTTCCACTTCGCCAGGTAGAAGCGCGGCAGCTCATCCGGATACGGCGTGAAATCGAGCTGCTTGGAGTGCCCATAGGTCGTCACATAGGTGTGCAGCGGCGCCCAGTAGGCCTGCTCGGTGATCTTCTTGATCGCCGCCGAATAGGCCTCCTTGCGAACCTCGGGGTTGATGGATGATCCGCCTTGCAGCAGCCATTTCTGCACCTCGGGATCGCGCGCATAGTCATCGGCGCCGCCGTCGAAGTAGTTCGGCAGGATCGCCGAGACGTCGTTGATCGAATAGCTGCCCCAGCTTCCGAGATACGTCCGCAATTCGCCTGCCTTGGCGCGCTGGATCAGGGCTGCCGTCTGCAGCTGGTTGAGCTTGGCGCGGATGCCGATCGCATGCAGGTAGTTCTGGACCGACGAGCCCCATTGCGGCAGCACGTAACTGGCAAGCTCGACATCGAAGCCATCGGGATAACCGGCTTCAGTGAGAAGCTGCTTTGCCTTGGCCGGATCGTAGTCGTAGGTTACTGCGGCTTCGGCATCGCAGCCGAACTGCGACGGGAAACACGGCGCTGCAGGAACGCGGCTGCCGCCGGTGACGAGCTTTTCGGCGATCGCCTTGCGATCGATCGCGTGCCAGATCGCCTGACGCACCTTGAGCTTGGTCAGGGGATTGTCGGCGCCGGTGCGGCCGCCGGCGTCGAGCGAGAGAAAACCGATCCGCATCGATTCCTTGCGCACCGCCTGCAGATGCGGCATCCGGTTCACGGGCTCGAGCTGGTCCGGGTTCATGTTCCAGATCCAGTCGGCACGGCCGGCGAGCAACTCCGTCATTTCAGTCGTGGCGTCCGGCACGAAGCGCACGCTCATCTTCTTGATCGCAGGCTTGCCCTTGGGGCTGCCCGCCCAGTAATCCTCGAAGCGCTCGAAGTCGATGGAGACGCCGGGCTCGACCTTGGTCATCTTGTAGGGACCCGCGCCGACCGGCGCCTTGGCGTAGCCTTCGGCGCCGACCTTCTCGCGATAGGCCTTGGGATAGATCGGCAGCACCAGCGCGAAATATTCCAGCGCCGCCGGGTTCGGCCGCTTCAGCGTGACGCGCACCGAAAGATCGCCGGTCTTCTCCGCCTTGTCGATCCAGTTGTAGTTCGATGGCGTCGACACGCGGCTCGCCGGATCGGCGACAAGATTGATGGTGTAAACCACGTCGTCGGCCGTGAACGGGCTACCGTCGTGGAATTTGACGCCCGGGCGCAGCGTGAACTCGATGGTGGTCGCATCCGGCAGCTTCCACTCCGTTGCGAGCAGCGGCTCGAGCTTGAAGGTATCCGGATTGCGATAGACCAGCGCGTCCCAGCCCTGATGGTGCATCACCACGCCGGTGCGAAGATTGTTGAAAAAGGGATCGATGTTGGGAAGCGCATCGCGCATCACGATCCGCAAGGTGTCAGCGGATTTCTGAGCCGTCGCGGGCACCGCACCGGCGCCGAGCAGAACCGCCGCCAGAATGGCCGCACCGAGCTTGTTTTGCATCCGCATATCGCCCTCCAATTATCCGTGTTTTGTGAAGTGGCGTGAAGCACGCCCTATGCCAGATGACACTCTACCATCCCCTGGGGAGGCCGGACCATGCGCGTTGGTGCCTCATGGCGGCAACGCTCGACCGCGATGCGGCAGCGCGGGTTGAACCGGCAGCCCGGCGGAATATTGGCCGGATCCGGCATGGCGTCGCCGAGGCCGATGTCGGGCACGCCCTTGCCCGGCTCCGGGGTCAGCACGCTTTCCAGCAGCGCCTGAGTATAGGGATGGCCGGGCTCGCGAAACAGCGCATCGGTTTCGTTGCGCTCGACGATCCGGCCGAGATACATCACCGCGACTTCGCTCGCCACGTGTTCCACGACGGCAAGATTGTGGCTGATGAAGAGATAGGTCAGTCCGAGGTCGCGGCGCAGGTCGGCGAGCAGATTGAGAATCTGCGCCTGCACCGAAACGTCGAGCGCGCTGGTCGGCTCGTCGCAGATCACGATCCTGGGCTCCAGCACCAGCGCGCGTGCAATCGCCGCGCGCTGGCGTTGCCCGCCGGACAGTTGCGCCGGCATGCGCTCGCCCATCGCGGCCGACAGCCCCACGCGCTCGAGAATGCCAGCGACCCGGCGCTCGATCTCGCCACGCGAGAAGGTGCCCTGGGCTGCCAGCGGCAAGGCCACGATGTCCTTGATGCGGCGGCGCGGATTGAGGGAAGCGAACGGATCCTGGAACACCGGCTGGATCAGCCGGGCGCGCGCCTTGCGGTCGAGGTCGAACAGGCGCTTGCCGTCCACCAGCACGGTCCCCGCCGTCGGCTTGAGCAATCCGAGAATCATGCGCGCGAGCGTGGATTTGCCGCAGCCGGACTCGCCGACAATGCCGAGCACGCTGCCGGCCGGGACGCTGAAGGTGACGTCGTCGACCGCGACCACGCGCTTTTCCGCCGACATCAACCCGGTGTGGACGCGGAATTCGCACCGCAGGTTTTCAACCTCGATCGCGGCGGTCATGCGGGTTGCAGCTCCGCCCAGTGCGGCTCGAGCCGGCAAAGATATTCGTGCGCGTCGCCTGCCGGCCGCCGCGGAATTTCATGCTCGCAAGTCTTGTCGGCATGGGCGCAGCGCGAGCGAAAGGCGCAGCCGGCAAAGCCGGCGCCAATTGCCGGCACGACGCCCGGGATCGAGCCGAGCGGCTTGTCACGCTGCACGCGGCCCGGCACCGGCACGCAGGACAACAGCCCCCGCGTATAGGGGTGTTGCGGTGCGCGGAACAATTCCGCGGTCGTCGCGCGCTCGACCACCTCGCCGGCGTACATGACCGACACGTGGTCGGCGACACGCGCGACGATGCCGAGGTCGTGGGTAATCAGCAGGATCGAGAGGCCAAACTCGCGCTTGAGGTTGGCGAGCAGCCGCAGGATCTGCGCCTGCACGGTGACGTCGAGCGCGGTGGTCGGCTCGTCGGCGATCAATAGTTCGGGATCGCACATCAGCGCCATCGCGATCATCACGCGCTGGCGCAAGCCGCCCGAGAGCTGGTGCGGGAACTGACCGAGCCGCATGCCCGGCGCGGTGATGCCGACGCGGCCCATCAGTTCGGCGGCGCGGTCGAGCGCCGCGGCGCGCGAGCCGCCCTTGTGGCGCGTCAGCACCTCCGCCATCTGCGAGCCGATCGTAAACGCCGGGTTGAGGCTGGTCATCGGCTCCTGGAAGATCATCGCCATGCGATTGCCGCGCAGGCGCGCCATCTCGCGGTCCGACAGCGACGTCAGGTCGGTGCCGGCAAAGCTCATCCGTTTCGCCGAACGCTGGCCGCCGCGCGCGAGCAGACTCATGACAGCCAGTGCGGTGACCGACTTGCCGCAGCCGGATTCGCCGACCAGGCAATGGGTCTCGCCCTTCTCGACCCGGAACGAGGCGCCGCGCACCGCCGCCGTGCGGCCGCCGAACGTGACCTGAAGCTCCTCGACCTCCAACAATGCGCTCATCGCAGCCGCTCCGCGCCGAGCAAATTGCGCAGTCCGTCGCCAACCAGATTGATGCCGAGCACCAGAACAAACAGCGCGACGCCGGGGATCATGATCACCCAGGGCGAAAAGAACATGTAATCCTTGCCCTCGGCGATCATCAACCCCCAGGACGGCAGCGGCGGCGGCACGCCGAGACCGAGAAACGACAAGGCGGCTTCGAGCAGGATCGCCAGCGCCATCTCCAGCGTTGCCACTACCGCGAGATGGCTCGCGATGTTCGGCAGGATCTCCCTGATCAGGATATGCGGCGTCGATGCGCCGGCGCACCAGGCGGCGCTGACATAGTCATGGTTGCGGACCTGCATGGTGGTCGCGCGCGCCACCACGGCGAAGCGATCCCATAACAACAGCCCAAGGGTCGCGACGACGAGCCCGAGGCCCGATCCCATCAGCCCGACCACCGCGAGCGCGACCAGCACGACGGGTATGGACAACCGCGTCGTGATGGCGAACAGCACGACATCGTCGACGCGGCCGCCGAAGAATCCGCCGAGCACGCCGAGCGTAATGCCGATCAACCCTGACGTGATCACCGTCATGATGCCGATCAGCAGCGAAATGCGCGCGCCATAGACCAGCCGCGCCAGATAGTCCCGTCCGAGCTGGTCGGTGCCGAGCAGGTGACCGGCCTGGCTGCCCTCCATCCAGAACGGCGGCTTGAGACGGTTGCCGAGATCCTGCGTGAACGGATCCTGCGGCACCAGCGCGTTGCCGACGACCGCGGCCACCACGACCAGCGCGACGATAGCGATCCCGATCGCAAAGCCGGCGGTGCCGATGCGCGACGCACTCGAAGGCTGGGGCGCCTGAATGGCAATCGGCTCGCTCATCCCGTGCGCAGCCTCGGATCGAGCAGCGCATTGAGGATGTCGGCCAGCAGCGTGAGGCCGATATAGAACACGGCCAGCACCAGCACCACTGCCTGCACCACGGGGAAATCATTCTTGGCGATGCTCTCCCAGCCGAGATAGCCGACGCCATGCAGCGCGAACACCGTCTCGATGACGATCGAGCCGCCCAGCATGAAGCCGAGCTGGACCGCGGCAATCGACACCACCGGAATGGCGGCGTTGCGCAGCGCGTGCTTGAAGATGATGCGCGCCCGCGACAGGCCTTTTGCCCGCGCGGTGCGGATGTAATCCGAAGCCATCGCCTCGATCATCCCCGAGCGCGTCAGCCGCGTCAGCGCCGGGATCGCCGTGAAGGCGAGCACGATCCCCGGCATCACGAAATGCTGCCAGGTGCCGGTGCCCGAGATCGGCAGCACGCCGAGCTGCAGGCCGAGCACGATCATCAGGATCAATGCGAGCCAGAAGCTCGGCACCGCCTGCCCCACCATCGTGAACAGGGTGACGCTGCGATCGATCCAGGTGTTCTCGCGCAACGCCGCCAGGATGCCGAGCGGCAGCGAGATGATCAGGGCGAGGCTGAGGCCGACCAAGCCGAGCGTGACCGTGATCGGCAGCCGCTTCTGGATCAGGTTCGCCACGCTATCCTTGAAGAAATAGCTCTGGCCGAAATCGCCGACCAGGGCGCGGCCGGTCCAGGCGAAGAACTGGACATAGAGCGGACGATCGAGGCCGTAGGCCTTGCGGACGATTTCGACGTCGGCCTGCGTTGCCGACGGGCCGGCGATCGAAATGGCGAGGTCGCCAGACAGCCGCGTCAGCAGGAATGCGAGCGTCATCACGGTGAGCGCGACCAGCACCCCGATGACAAGACGCCGGGCAATTAGACGCAACATCTACAAAACTCCAGCGCCGACCGGCGCGCAGGCGCATTTCCGGGTCGGCGAAGCGATCACAAGTGTCACCAAACTGTCACCCCATGCAAGGGACGATTGCAACGATTTCCCGCCGCGCATCGGCCTGTTGCGATGATTGCAATGTGTGTGCCAACGCTGAATGCAATCTCTCCCCCCCTCCTTGATTGAGGAACATGGCCATTCCCGGACCAAATTCGGCATCAGGATCCGCCGCGCAAGACCTCGCATGCTCCGGCGCCCTCCCCCGCGTGGCCTTTCCGAAAGGCCACCGCTCATTTTTCGAGCGATCTGCGCCAACAAGCTCCGGCCTACCGCAACAATGCTGTTTGCGGTGCGCAGGTCATGAAACGTAACGGCCCGGCGCGAACGGCGTGACGTCGTAGGGCGCGGGCGCACCATCGATCATCGCGGCAATGGCGGCTCCCGTCGCAGGCCCCGTCGTGAAGCCGATATGCTGGTTTCCGAAAGCAAGCCACAGGCCGGCATGTCGGGGCACTGGGCCGATCATCGGCAGGCTGTCGGGCAGTGTCGGCCGCGACCCTCGCCAGGTTTCGCCGACGGCGTCGCCGAATTCGGCCACGCTGCGCGCCAGCGGAACCACCTGATCGAGCTGCGCGAACGAGGAAGGTGCATCGCGGCCGGTCAGTTCGACGCCCGAGGTGACGCGGATGCCCTGCTCCATCGGGGTCATGATAAAGCTGCCGTCGATGTCATAGATCGGACGCCGCAACGGACGTGCCGGGTTCGGCCTGAATTCGCGATGGTAGCCACGCTCGAAGGCGAGCGGAACGCGGTAGCCGAGCGGCCGCAAGATATCTGCTGACCATGGTCCCAGCGCGACCACGACATGGCGCGCCGAAATCTCGCCATCGGCCAGTACCACGCGCCAGCGATCGCCGTCAGGCACGATCGCCTTGACGTCCGCCTGCCTGACATCGCCGCCGACACCAGCGAACATCCGCGCATAGGCCTTGACCACCGCACCCGGTGAGTCGACCGAGGCGGTCTCCGTGTGCAGCAACCCCACTTTGTAGACCGGCACGATATCAGGCTCGAGCGCAGAGATGGCCTGGCGATCGAGCAATTCGCTGGCGATGCCGTATTCGGCCAGGAGGGCCTGCTCCTGCTTCGCCGACGCGGCCGCATCGCTCCGCCACGCCTTGAGCCAGCCGGTTTCGCGAATGCGATGCCCGGCTTCCGCTTTCACGATCCATTCCCGGTGCAGTTTTGCCGATGCACCGATCAACCCATGCAGCGCGGTCGCCCGCGGCCTGAAACGCGACGCAGCCGAATCGGCCAGAAAGCGCGCGACCCATCCCGCGTTTTGAATTGCCCAGACCGGATTCCAGCGCAATGCGGCGTGGCGGTTGGTCAAATATTTCGGCAGCGCCTTCCACAGCGACGGATTGTTGAGCGGCGATATCGAGCCGCTGCTGATGATGCCGGCATTGCCGTAGGAGGTCTCGCTGCCCGGCTCGCGCCGGTCGACGAGAACGACCGACATCCCGCGTTCTCGCGCGGCATAGGCCGTTGATACGCCGACGATGCCCGCGCCGAGCACCACGACATCCGCTTGGTCATCCGACATCACGTTTCCAAACACTTTCCCAGGACTTCATATGGAGCAGTCTTTGGGGATGCTCAAGCCACGCGACCGGCCGCGCGATAGGCGGTTACCGCGCCCACGATCAAACCCAGGATCGCGCCCCCGAATGTCAGCAAAGCGACAAGGATCGCCGGGCGTGTGGAGGTGGACGCGAAAGAATTCGCATCATGGACTTGAAAAGCGAACGGCTGCGCGCGATCGCCGCCGTTTCAGGCGCAAAAACGGTGGGTTTTGGCGTTCTCAGTTTGATACCGAATGGCGCGCCATTCATACACAATTGAAATTGCTTGTGATTTCTTCCGCCCTCAATGGTTCGACCGCCGTGGGCGCCGACTTCGGCCTCACGCGCTGCCGTAGGGAATTTCAGCACGCTTCACGACAGCGTGCCCCTTTCGCTCCGGGATCGTAGTATTGTCGTCGGGAGCTGTCGAAGTTTCGAGACCGAGGATTTTGCGTACGCGGTCAAGGCAATGGCGCTCGAAGAGATGCACTCCAGAATCTAGCTGATGATCGCGGCTGTGGTCGGACGGCGCGGCAAATGGAGGACATTATGGCGCGTGATGACAAAGCCCGGGCAACTCTGATCCGGGATGCAGCGGGCAACGTGCAGCCGGGCAAGAGCCCCCGGGCCTTTGCCGAGCCTTTGTTCGGCTACACCAACATTGAGGACCTCGCCAATTACGATGCCGCCTCGCTTGCCCTCCTGGCGGAGCAAGCCTGGGAACACGTGCAGCGGCGCACGGCAGGCCGCGCCGATATCCGCGTCGCCAACCCGACGTTGCCCAACGGGCGCGAGATTTCCGTGCTCGAAATTCTCAACGACAACATGCCTTTCCTGTTCGATTCCACCATGGCGGAGCTCGCCGAGCAGGGCATCGAAGTCACCCTTGTCGCTCACCCGATCATCGCCGTGGAGCGCGATGACCAGGGCAAGCTGCTGCGCTTCTACGGCGAAGCACTGCCCGAGGGCGCAAAGGGCACGCGCGAAAGCCTGATTCACCTCCACATCAACCGCCTGGACGCCGATGCCGATCGCCAGAAGCTGATCGACGGCCTCACCAGGACGTTGAACGACGTCCGCGCCTGCGTCACCGACTGGCGCGCCATGCGCGACCGCGTCGAGGAAGCGATCAAGACTTTCTCTTCCAATCCACCGCCGCTGCCGATCGACGAGGTCGCCGAAGCCAACCAGTTCCTGCAATGGCTCTGCGCGGACAATTTCACCTTCCTCGGCGTGCGCGAATATCGCTTCTCGCCCGACAGCGATGCGTCCGACGTCACAACCGACGACGGCCTCGGCATCCTGCGCGATCCCGACGTGAAGGTCCTGCGCCGCGGCAGCGAAATGGTAGTGATGACGCCGGAAATTCGCGCCTTCATGCGCGAGCCGACCCTGCTGATCGTCATCAAGGCCAATGTCTCCAGCCGCGTCCATCGCCGCATCCGGATGGATTATGTGGGCATCAAGCTCTATACCCCCGACGGCCGGCTCGAGGGCGAGTTGCGCGTCGTCGGCCTTTTCACCTCAGGCGCCTATACCCGCTCGGTACGACAGATCCCTTATGTCCGCCACAAGGTGTCGGGGGTCCTCCAGCGTGCGGGCTTTGACCCGAGCGGCCATTCCGGCAAAGCGCTCATGCATATTCTCGAAGAATATCCGCGTGACGAACTGTTCCAGGTCGACGTCGACACTCTCAACAATTTCGTCATAGAGGTTCTGATCCTCTACGAGCGCCCCCGAGTCCGGGCGCTCGCGCGGGTGGACAAATTCGATCGCTTCGTCTCCATCCTCACCTTCATTCCGCGCGAGAAATACGACACCAACGTCCGCACGCGCGTCGGCGCCTTCCTGGCGCAGGCCTACAAGGGGGTCCTGTCCGCCTCTTACGTATCATTCCCTGAAGGGGCGCTTGCGCGCGTCCACTACATCATCGGGCGCTATGAAGGCAAAACTCCCGTCGTCGAGCGCGCCGCGCTCGAAGCCGGGATCAGCGCCATTGCCGCAACCTGGGCCGACAGGCTGAAGGCCACGCTCACTGCGTCGACCGATGGCATGCGGGCGCGCATGCTCACCAACCGATACGCCCAGGCCTTTAGCGGGGGCTATACCGAGGTCTTCACGGCGGAACAGGCGATCGCCGATATTGCGACCGTCGAAAAGCTCACGCCGGCCCGACCGGTGACGATTTCGGTTCACCGCGACGAAAGCGAGGACGCTCCAAGGCGCTTCGGCCTGAAGGTGTTCTCGGACGCCGCACCGCTATCGCTGTCCTACCGCGTGCCGGTTATCGAAAATCATGGCCTGCGCGTGGTCAACGAACGCACCTATCAGATCGTGCCCGGTACCAGGCCGGCGCCGGTCTGGCTGCACGACATGACGATCGAGACCAGCGACGGCCAGCCAATCGAGATCAACCCGGAATTCAGCCATCGCCTGGAAGCCTCGATCATGGCGGTGGTCACCGACCGCGCCGAATCCGACGGGTACAATGCCCTGATCCTGCGCACGGCCCTGGGCTGGCGGGAAGTCTCGGCCATCCGGGCGTTGTCTCGCTATTTGCACCAGATCCGCGCTCCCTTCACCCAGGACTATATGTGGGAGACCTTGCGCAAGAACGCCGCGATCACGGCCAACCTCGTCGCGCTGTTCCAGACCCGCCTCGATCCAGCCCTCGCCTCAACGGAGGCCGAGCGCTCGGCGCGCGAGACAGCCCTGCTTGCCGAGATCGAGGAGCAGCTCAAATCCGTCGCCTCACTCGATGAAGACCGCATCCTGCGCCGCTTCACCAATCTCGTGCAGGCAACCATCCGCACCAATCTGTGGCAGATTGGCGAAAATGGACATCCACGTCCGGTGATCTCCTTCAAGTTCGACGCGCGCCGGATCGACGACCTGCCGGCTCCACGACCTCTCTACGAGATCTTCGTCTATTCACCTCGCGTCGAAGGTATTCACCTGCGCTTCGGCAAGGTTGCTCGCGGTGGCTTGCGCTGGTCCGACCGGCCGCAGGATTTCCGCACCGAGATCTTGGGCCTCGTGAAGGCGCAGCAGGTCAAGAACGCCGTGATCGTGCCCGTCGGCGCCAAGGGCGGCTTCGTGCCCAAGCGGCTGCCGCCGCCCGCCAATCGCGAAGCCTGGCTCGCGGAAGGCACCGAAGCCTATCGCATCTTCGTTCGCTCGCTGCTCGAACTCACCGACAATCTCGACGGCGACATCGTCGTGCCGCCCGAATCCACCGTGCGCCATGACGGCGACGACCCCTACCTCGTCGTTGCCGCCGACAAGGGCACCGCCACCTTCTCCGACGTCGCCAACGCGATCTCGATCGAGAAGAACCATTGGCTCGGCGATGCCTTCGCTTCCGGTGGCAGCCAGGGCTACGACCACAAGAAGATGGGGATCACGGCGCGCGGCGCCTGGGAGGCGGTCAAGCGCCACTTCCGCGAGCTCGGCACCGACATTCAGACCATGCCGTTCACCGCGGTCGGCGTCGGTGACATGTCCGGCGACGTTTTCGGCAATGGCATGCTGCTCTCACCGGCGACAAAGCTTGTGGCAGCTTTCGATCATCGCGACATATTCATCGACCCCTCGCCCGATCCTTCGATCAGCTTCGCTGAGCGCAAGCGCCTGTTCGACCTGCCGCGATCGAGCTGGCAAGACTACAACAAGTCGCTGATCTCGGAAGGTGGCGGCGTGTTCTCGCGCCAGCTCAAGGCGATCCCGCTCGCTCCGGAAGCGCGCACCCTGCTCGATCTCGACAAGGCGCAAGCCACGCCTTTCGAGGTGATGACGGCGATCCTGAAGGCACGTGCGGACCTCTTGTGGTTTGGCGGTATCGGCACCTATGTCCGCTCCTCCTCTGAAAGCGACGATCAGGCCGGCGACCGCGCCAACGATACGATCCGCATCACGGGCGGCGACGTGCGCGCCCGGGTGATCGGCGAAGGTGCCAATCTCGGCGTCACCCAGCGCGGCCGCATTGAAGCGGCGCAGAAGGGCGTCAAGCTCAACACCGACGCCATCGACAATTCGGCCGGCGTGAACACGTCCGACGTCGAGGTCAATATCAAGATCGCGATGGCGCGCCTCGAGCGCGAGGGGCGCCTCAGCCCCGCCGACCGCAACAGCCTGCTTGCCGCGATGACCGACGAGGTCGGCGTGCTGGTGCTGCGCAACAACTATCTGCAGACGCTGGCGCTCTCGCTCGCCGAGCGCAAGGGCGCGGCCGAGACCGGCTTCCTCACCCGCCTGATGCAGTCGCTGGAGCAGCGCGGCTTGCTCAGTCGCACGGTGGAGTTCTTGCCCGACGACGCAACGCTCACCGAGCGCACACGGCGCGGCCAGTTCCTGATGCGGCCCGAGCTTGCCGTGTTGCTCGCCTACGCCAAGCTGACCCTCTACGATGACCTGCTCGCCACCAGCGTGCCCGATGATCCCTATCTTGCCCGCGAACTATCCCAATATTTTCCGCGCGAGGTTCAGGACAAATTCCCGACAGCGGTCGAATTCCATCGCCTGCGGCGGGAGATCATCGCGACTGGCCTCGCCAATGCGGTGATCAACCGCGGCGGCCCCGCCTGTGTCGTGCGCCTGATCGACGAGACGGACGCCGATATCGCGACCATTGTGATGGCCTACGTGGCGGTCGACGAATGCTACGGACTGAAGTGGCTCAATGACGCGATCGATGCACTCGATACCCGCATCGACGGACAGGTGCAGCTGTCCCTCTACGCTGCTGTGCAGGACCTCCTGCTCTCCCGCATGGTCTGGTACGTGCGCAACGTCGATTTCAAGGATGGGCTGGAGGCCGTCGTCGCGCGCTTCGGCCCGGCTATCCGCCAGATCGTCGGCGGGCTCGACACAGCGTTACCGCCGGACTTGCAGGCCGCACGTGCCAAGCGTCGGCAGGACCTGACCGATGCCGGTGTCCCGACCGGCCTCGCCGGCGAACTCGCCGATCTCGACGCTCTGGTCTCGGCACCTGACATCGTGACAGTTGCGGAGCGCACCACGCGCGCCATCGGCGATGCGGCGGCGACCTTCTTCGCCGCCGAGGCCAACTTCCGTCTCGACCGCATTATCGCCGCCGCGCGCAGCGTGCCGGCAAACGATTACTTCGAACGTATGGCCATCGATCGCGCCGTTGAGCAGATCGCTGTCGCCGAAAGAAGATTGGCCGCGGATATGCTGGCAACCGGACAGTCCGGCCAGCAGGCCGTCGAGACCTGGATCGCGGCTCATCCCGAAGCGACGCGTATCCGCCGCTCGGTCGAGGAGATTGGTGCCAGTGGCTTGACGCTCGCCAAGCTGACGGTGGCGGCGAACCTGCTGGGGGACTTGGTCAAAGCCTGAGGGCGTGCGCGAGGCAGCGATGTGAAACTCTAGAGCATTTTCGATTCTGAAAGAACTAGAACCGGGCTCTAGATTCTTGTTCTGACGCGTTTTCTTAACGCGAACCGGCGTCCACTTCGCTTGAAAACGCTGTAACGCGCAATGCTAGCGCAGATTGTCAGCCGGCGAACGGAGGAATCCAATGATCCACGCTACTTGCCATACCGCCGATAATGTCCGCTGCATCGAGTTCGATGCCACACCCTGGTTCAGCGAGGCTGACGCTCCGAGCATCATCAATTTGGCCCGGCGAGGATGGGCCAGCACAGCGATTGCAGATTCCCTCGAGCACCGACGAGGATACGAACGCTTGCATGACCTCGTTGAGTATGCGGCGAAGCGACTGAAATCGGAATCCCTAGAGGACCCAACCTGGGAAACCTTCGAGTGCGTCGTCGAAGGACCCGAGGCCGTCGCCTGGCTCGAGAAAAACCGGCCAGACGTTGTAGCAAGGATCCCGTAAGCCACGGGACGCGGTGCAATGGCCGCGATTGATTGGCGGCATCGCAAACGAAGCGGAAATGGCGCGCCCGAAGAGATTCGAACTCCTGACCCCCAGATTCGTAGTCTGGTGCTCTATCCAGCTGAGCTACGGGCGCGTTTTCGCTTGTGCATTTGGGCTTAAGGGGCCCGGATGCGTCCGAATAAGGTCGGACGGTCGCGAAAGAGCGCTTTAGCTACCCGCTCCGGCCTCGCTTGGCAAGGTCCGCTTGGTGCGATTTGCCGGCCGAATTGGAGGCCGGCAGTTTGATGCCGGTTCCGGACGCTTGTTGGGGCGCTCCCGAAATTTATATGCAATTACAGGCAATTAAGTACACGGCCCTTCGCGGTGCCCCAACCGGGGCGCACCGCGCGCTGCGCGGGATTTCCAGCCGATCGCGGGCATGAATGTCTCGGCGGCGTGGCCCTGCCCGGATTGCCGCCGACGCAAGCCCGGTAGCGACCGTGGCCCATGAGCACCCCGGGGAGGCTCACCGCCCCTTGAACACCGGCTTGCGCTTCTCGCGGAACGCGGCGAGCGCTTCCCTGGTGTCCTCGGTTTCGGCCAGCGCAGCCGTCTGGCTCTGCTCGTAGCGATAGCCGTCGCGCAGCGGCAGTTCCTCGGTCAATCCGAACGAACGCTTGGCCGCAACGACCGCGAGCGGCACCTTCTCTGCGATCGTCTTGCCGATCGCCTGCGCCTCGGCAACGACACGCTCGCGCGGCACGCAGACGGACGCGACGTTCATGCGGTAGAGGTCGGCGCCCGACATGCGCCTGGCCGTATAGATCATCAGGCGCGCATCCGACGGGCTGAACGAGCGCAAGACGTGGCGGACGCCGCCCGCAAGCCCGTAATCGACCTCGGTCATGGACATGTAGGCTTCCTCGGCGACCACGAGGATGTCGGAGACGAGGGCGAGCACGCACCCGGCGCCGATCGCCGCGCCGTTGACGGCCGCGATCACCGGCTTCGGGCATTCCATCACGCAATCGAACGAGGCGCGCACGAGACGGTTGTGACGCGAATAGCCGCCCGGCTCCTGCAGCAGCGCGGGGCGCTCCGACAGATCCGCGCCCGCCGAAAAGATCTTGCCGTCGCCGGTCAGCACGATGGCGCGCACGTCGGTCTCGGCGCCGAGCACATCGAAAATCCTGACGATCTCTTCGCGAAATTTACGATCCTGCGAGTTCACCGGCGGCGCCGTGATCGTCAGCGTCGCGACGTGATCGGTGACCTCGATGCGGAAGCGTTCGAGCGTTTCGAGACCTTTCATGGGGCAGTCCTTTCGAAGCCGTAGAGGCGAGCGGGATTGTCGACGAGAATGCGGGCGCGCTGCGCCGGATCAGGCACCCAGGAGCGCAGCAGATCGAGCATCTGACCGGCATCCGGCGCCGGGTTCATGCGCACATAGGGCCAGTCAGACCCCCACACAACACGCTCCGGCGCGGCGGCGATCAGGGCGTCGTGGAAGGCGCGCGCATCGTCATGCCCGGGACGTTGCGACACACGGCAAATCGTCAGCTTGGCCCAGACGTCACTGTCGGCGAGGCGCGCACGAATGGATTTGAAGGCAGCGGCATTCGGCCCATGCAGCGGATCAGGACACGCCATGTGGTCCAGCACGAGCGGCACCTTCGAGCGCAGCAAATGCGGCAGCCATTCCGCGAGATCACCCGCCCTGGCCCATAGCTGGGCGTGAAGGCCAGCCGCCCGCATGCGCGGCGCCAGCACCGCGATGGCATCGAAGCCGACGCTGCCGGGATAGCGGCTACCATCCGGTGCGCGCATCTCGACGAAGCGGAGCCCGACGATGCCCGCGGCGCGCCAGCGCTGGAGTGTGCCGGTGTCGATGCCGGGATCTGCGACCGCAATGCCGCGGAGCGTGCCGGGCGCGGTCGCGATGGCGCTCAGCATGGCATCGGGATTGCTGCCGTAGGGCGCCGGCTGAACCAGCACGCCGCGCGTCAGGCCAAGTGTCTTGCGCAGGGTGGCCGCGACCTGCGGCGTCGCATCGGGAAGCGCGTAAAGCGGCGTGGCCACTGGACGAAAGCGATCGTGCGGGCCGAACACGTGAAAATGCGCATCGCACGCGTCGAGCGGCAGCGTCCATGCCGGCGCGCCCGCGCCCGGCGCCGGCACGGTCGCAAAGTCGGCCGCTTTCACGACGCACTCCCGTGGCGCCCCGGCGGCAGAGTGACCAGGATGGTCTCGGGCGCCAGACCCGTCGTGCCCTCAGGCAACGGCAACTGGTGCGCATTCAATGTCTGCGCCACCATCGTGTAATAGCCGATCACCGCCGTCAATTCGACCACACCGCGCGCGCCCCAGCGGCCCAGTACGGCGGCGTAGGTTTCAGCCGGCACGCGACCCGTCTGCTGCAATGCGCGCGTGAAATCGTAAACCTCGAACTCCGCCTCATCGTCGAAATCAGGGCTTTCGAGCGCCGCGATGGCATCGACGATCTCCTGCCCCACGCCCGCCACTACCGCGGCGCGCGCATGCACCCACCACTCGACCTGCGCCGTCCAGCGCCGTCCGGTCACGATGATCGCGAGTTCGTTGAGGCGAGACGGCAAACAGGTGCGATAGCGCAGAAACTCGCCAAGCGTCGACCATGCCGACGCCAGCTCCGGGCTGTGGATCGCCGCACGCAGCGGACCGATCATCTGCCCGCGCGGACCCGACACGACGGAATCGTGGAGACGGCGCTGCTCGGCGTTCATGTCTTCGACGTCGAGCAGTGGAATGCGCGGACGCTGGTCCTCGACGCCGGTCACGATGCGCCTTCCGCGAGCAATCCGAGTTCGCGCAGCACTTCCTGCGTATGTTGACCGAGCAGCGGCGGCGCCCGGTCGAAGCGCAGCGGCGCATCGGCGAGTCTGATCGGGCTGACGACCTGGGGGACGCGGCCGGCGAGCGGATGCGGCAGGTATCGCAACATCTCGCGATGTTGCAGTTGGGGATCGGCGAAGACTTGAGAGATCGTGTTGATCGGCGCGGCCGGCACGCCGGCGGCGTCCAGCGCGGCCACGAGTGCGTCCCGCTTCCACGAGGCGAAGGCGGCGGACAGCAGCGCCGTCAGGTCGGCATTGGCACGGACGCGGGCGGCATTGGTCGCGAAGCGCGGGGCGCGCGCGAGACTGGCGTCGCCGATCACCTCGCACAGCCTTGCGAACTGGCCGTCATTGCCGACCGCGAGCACGAAATGTCCGTCGGACGCGGCAAACACGTCTTGCGGCTGGATGTTGGGATGACGGTTGCCGCCGCGCTGCGGCGTTTTGCCGGAGACGAGATGGTTCATCGCCTGGTTGGCGAGGAACGCCGCCGCGACATCGAGCATGGCAAGGTCGATGGTCTCGCCCTGCCCGGTCTCGGCGCGCCGCGCCAGTGCGGCGAGAATGGCCACCGTCGCGTACATGCCCGTCATCATATCGACAACGGGAATGCCGACCTTCTGCGGACCGCCGCCGGGCTCGCCATCGCGCTCGCCGGTCACGCTCATCAGGCCGCCCATGGCCTGGATGGCGAAGTCGTACGCGGCGTTCTGGCTTCTCGGACCGTCCTGGCCGAAACCGGTGACCGAGCAGTAGACCAGCGACGGCTTCAGCCTGCGCAGCGACGCCGCATCGAGACCGTACTTCGCAAGCGCGCCGACCTTGAAATTCTCGATCACGACATCGCATTCCTGCGCCATGGCACGGATCAGTTGCTGGCCCTCGACGGTCGCGATGTCGACGGCGACGGATCGCTTGCCGCGATTGACCGAAAGAAAATAGCCGCTCTCCCCGGTGGCGTTGCCGTCCTGATCCCGGAGAAATGGCGGACCCCAGGCGCGCGTATCGTCGCCCGCGCACGGCCGCTCGATCTTGATGACGTCGGCGCCGAGGTCGGCGAGAATCTGCGTCGCCCACGGCGCTGCCATGATGCGCCCGAGGTCGAGCACGCGGATGTGCTTCAATGGACCGTTGCGGGGATGCGCCGCCTCAGCCATCGACGATCTCCGTCGCTTTGGCCGACGGGCGCGCCGCAAACGTGGCCTGCCACGCGGCCAGCCGGGGCCGGCCCTCGCGCCACGCGAGATCGGCAAAGCGAAAATCCAGATAGGAGAACGCACAGCCGACCGCGATGTGCCCGATCCCGAACGGCTCGCTCTCCAGTGCGCCCGCCTCCGCCTCCAGGCGGTCGAGCGTGGCGGCGGCCTTGATGGCGAAGGCGTCGAGCCACGCGTGCGTCTGCCGGCCGGCCGGTTTGTCGCGCTCGTTGCGCCAGAGCACGAGCAGATCGAGCAGGCCGTCGGCAAGCGCCTGACGGCTCAGCACCAGCCAGCGCAGCCGGCCCGCCGGCGCGAGCAGCCGCCCGCCTCCGGCGAGGCTATCGAGATATTCGACGATGACGGCCGAATCGAACAGCACCGTGCCGTCCCCGAGAACCAGCGCCGGGATCTTGCTCAGCGGATTGTCCAGCATGATCGCGGGGTTGGGTTTACTCATCGCCGCGACACTGCGCACGCATTCGATTTTTTCGGCGAGGCCGAGTTCGTGCGCGGCGACCATTACCTTTCGCACGAACGGCGACCGTGGAGACCAATGCAGCTTCATGCTTCGCCCGTCGAGAATAGTGCAGGCCGCTTCAAGGGCCTTCCCATCGCGGTAAAGGTCATATATACGGACTTTTGTCAATTCGAACTGCCAGCCGGGAGAAAACGTGGCAAGCCTGACCGACGCCGGAGTACCTTTGAGCCGTAGTGCCGTGGCGCGCTACATCCAGCTCGCGACCTTGTTCCGCAGCCGCATCATGTCCGGCCAGTGGCCCGCCGGCGGCCAGATCCCAACCATCGAACAGCTGATGGCCGAATGCGGCGTCGCGCGTGCGACGATCCGCCAGGCGCTCGGCCTGCTCGAAGACGAGGGCCTCGTCTCGCGCTATCGCGCCAAGGGCACGTTCGTCACGGACAAGGCCCGGGCGCATGTCTGGCTCGATGTGACGACCGACCTCCGCGGCATGTTGAACACCCGCGACGGCGCGACGATCGAGGTGCTCGAGGACACGCTGGTTCCTGCGCCCGAGCGCTGGCCGCACGATATCGGCACGATATCGCGGACCTATCGGCGGCTGCGGCGCCGCCACGTCCGTGACGGGCGGGCGTTCCTTATCGCCGAGGTCTATATCGACGCCGCGCTGGCGAGCCGCCTGCCGAAGCGCGCCATCACAACGCTGACCGCGATGCGCCTCGCCGCGAGCATTCCCGGCGTGCACATCGAAAGCGCACGTCAGACCATGACGATCGGCAGTTCGGATCTGGAAGTCTCGGAACTGCTGGGATTGCCGCTGAATGCGCCGATCTGTTTCGTCGATCGTTCGGCGGTGGATCAGCGGGGGCGGCTCGTGCTGGTGTCAAAGGGCATATACCGCGGCGACGTCGTGCGGGTGGACATGGACGTCAAATGACCGGCGCAGAGCAAATAGGTCATAAGTATGAACTTTATGTTCAAGCATGTCGGCGCGGAATCCGGGGTATCGTTGCCGTGGCCGCGATGTGGTCGGTGATGCAGCCGCATGGTCCGGCTGCCTCTGCCGAAGCGACGCGCAGCCGCGAAATCGTGCGCTATGACAACGTCGAAATCGATCTGATCGCCGAAGGCCGCGGGCCGCTGATCGTCATGCTGCCATCGCGCGGCCGCGACTCCGAGGATTTCGACGATGTCGCGTCCCGGCTTGCACAGGCCGGCTATCGCGTGCTGCGGCCGCAGCCGCGTGGCGCCGGCAAGAGCACGGGCCCGCTCGAAGGCATCCGCATGCAGGATCTCGCCCGCGACGTCGCGCATGTCATCGCCCGCGAGAACGCAGGCCCGGCCGTGATCGCCGGTCATGCCTTCGGCAACTGGGTGGCGCGCATGACGGCCACTGACCATCCCGCGCTCGTACGCGGCGTCGTTCTGATGGCGGCGGCCGCCAAAGCGTACCCGGAAGAACTGCGGGCCGTCGTGCAGCAAGCCGGCGATACGAGCCTGCCGGACGAACAGCGCCTCGCGGCCTTGCGCAAGGGCTTCTTCCTTCCAGCCCATGACGCCACCGTGTGGCTGCACGGCTGGGCGCCCGCGGCAAACAAGGCGCAGAGCGTGGCGGTAGCCGCGACCAAACAGGCTGAATACTGGCAGGCAGGCACGGTACCGATGCTCGATCTGGTGCCCGACGGGGACCCGTTCAAGCCGAAAGAGAAGTGGAACGAAAGCCGCGAGGAGTTCGGCGATCGCGCGTCCGTCGTCGTCATTCCCAATGCCAGCCACGCGCTGATCCCGGAACAGCCCGGCGCCGTCGTCGACGCTATCGTGGCGTGGATCGCGAAGCTGTAACGCACCAAGAAAAAAGAGGCGCAGCAAGCGCCTCGCCCATGGGAGGAAAAGTAATGATGCGAAGTCTCGTTCGCGGGATGATCGTGGCCGCGCTTGTCGTCTTGCCGCAATTGGCGCAAGCCCAGTCCTATCCCAACAAGCCGATCAAGCTGATCGTACCGTTTCCGGCCGGCGGTCCGGCCGACACCATCGCCCGTGTGCTGACGGAGAAGATGGCCCCTCTGCTGGGCCAGCCGATCATCCTCGAGAACCGTGGCGGCGCGGGCGGCGTAACGGGAATAGGCGCGGTCGCGAAAGCAGAGCCCGACGGCTACACCCTCGGCATTTCGAGCGCTGGTCCGCTCGCGATCACACCGGTGCTTTCCGAGGCGATGCCGTACGACGTGCACAAGGACTTGAAACTGCTGACGCAGGTCGTCGAGGTTCCCGAATTGCTTGTCGTCGCCGACAACGTCCCGGTCAAGACGTTCGGCGAACTCATCGCGCTCGCCAAATCCAAACCGGGCAAGCTCAATTTCGCCTCGACCGGCATCGGCGGCGTGCCGCACATGGCGGGGGAATTGCTCAAGGTGTCGGCAGGCATCAACATCGAGCACGTGCCGTATCGCGGCGCGGCACCCGCCGTGAACGACCTGCTCGGCGGTCACGTCAACATGATGTTCGCCGATATTCCCGTGCTGCTCGGCAACGTGACGGCGGGTAAACTCCGGGCGCTCGCCATCGGCAGCGCCAAACGTGCCCCGAGCGCGCCCGACGTGCCGACGACGGCCGAGCTCGGCATGCCGCAGGTGCTCGCCAACAACTGGTATGGGCTCGTGGCGCCGAGCGGCCTCCCAGCCGACGTCGCCGCCAGGATCTCTTCAGCGGCGCTCGAGGCGCTGAATTCGACCGAGGTCAAGGACAAGCTCGCCCTTCAGGGCGCGACCACGGTCGGCAGCACGGGCGAACAGTTTTCGGCCCATGTGAAGGCCGAGATGGAGAAGTGGGCGCAGGTCGGCAAAGCCGGGGGCGTCAAGCTGCAGTGATTTGCACGAGGCCGGATGGCCCGTCGGCTTCGCGCGATCTGGTAGGCCCTTTAAGCCCGCGCCCGCTCGTTGCGGACGGTCTGCAATTCCACCGGGCGGTCCGGGATCGAAATCCGGAAGGTGGCGCCGATGGTGCCTTCGACCAGGTGGATGTCGCCGCCATGGGCGCGCACCAGTTCGGCCGCAATGGCTAAGCCCAGCCCGCTGCCGCCGGGGCGGCCGGAGGTCTGGAACGCCTCGAACAAATGCTCGCGCGCCTTCGCCGGCACGCCGGGGCCGGTGTCGGAAACCTCGATGATCGCGACCGAGCCTTCGCGGCGGCCGGTGATGCGGATCTGCAAGGCGGCGCTATCCCCCTTGGCGCTTTCCAGTGCCTGGGCGGCGTTGCGCACCAGGTTGAGCAGCACGCGAAACAGCTGGTCGGGGTCGGCATCAATCGAGAGCGAGCGCTCGATCGCGCTGATCCAGGTGACCGAGGCGTCGGCGGCCAGCCCTGCGGATTCGCGCACCTCCGATACCACGGGCTCGACCAGGATCATGCGGCGGTCGGGCTCGGCTTCCTGTGCGCGGCCATAGGAAAGAGTCGACTGGCAGAAATCGATGGCGCGCTCCAGCGAGCGCATCAGTTTCGGCGCAAAGCGCTGCACCCTTGGATCCGGCACGCTGGCGAGCTGGTCCGACAGCAATTGCGAGGACGCCAGAAGATTGCGCAGATCGTGGTTGATCTTCGACACCGCAAGCCCGAGCGCGGCGAGCCGGCTCTTCTGCGAGAGCATCGAGACCAGGTCACGCTGCATGTCGGACAATTCGCGCTCGGCAACGCCGATCTCGTCGCCGCGATGGCTCGGCACGATGATGCGCGCCGCGCTTTCCGGGTTTTCGTGGAAGCCGACGAGATTGGCGGTCAACCGCCGCATCGGCCGCACGAACAGAAAATGCAGCGCGAGGTAGACCAGCCCCGCGGCGAGCATTGCGATTCCCAGCGCAACCACCAGCAGGTTGCGGGAAAACCGGTACATTGCCAGCCGCAACGGCTTTTCATCGATCACCACCTCGATGAATTGCGCAGCTCCGGGCGCGGGCCCGACCACGCGGATGGTCTGGTTGCCGGTCTCCAGCATGATCTCAAAGGACTCGACGATCGCGGACCACACCGTGAGCGTCCGCATGTCGATGTCGCGGTCGATCGCCGCCGGCAAGTCAGCGCTGGCGAGCAGCCGGCGCTGCTGTCCCATCTTGATGGCGACCGCGCGTGCCCCGACACTGATCAAGATCTGCCGCGACAGCGAATCCGGCACCATGCCGAGCGGCGCGGCATCCAGCACCAGGGCGGCCGTGTTGGCCGCCGCGAGGCGGTCGTTCAGCCGGTTGGTCCAGAAATTCGCGATCGAAGGCACGTAGATCATCAGGAGGGCGATCATCACGAGCGGGATCGTCAGCAGCAAAAGCTTGCCGGACAAGCCGAGCCGCCGCGGGCCCGAGGGCCGCGGCGCTTGAAGGGTCGGCTGCTCGTCGGTCACTGACACGAATATCCGCCTTGATATCTCTGTGTTTGGAGCCCCATGTCTGGAGCCTTGCCGGGTCATAAGACCGGCGCTGGTCCTGACCCGTACACTGATTCCGAGGATGCGTTCTGCGCCCCCGACCGGTCAAATTACCGATCGCTAATGTCCCGATGTTCCAAGGGTCCGGGCACGCCACCGTCTCGCCCCTAAAAACCCCGCGAAAACAGATATATTCGCCCCAATTGCGACGTTTCAAAGAACGGCTGGTCCGGCAACCCCCGACATTGACGAAAACAGGTCGCTCCCGTATAAGCCGCGCCAACTGTCCGCGATGGCCCGGTTCCACCCGGGGGCGGCTCGTTTGGGCCGTAAATGGCCCTTTTTCGGGCCGGCCCGCATCATCGGACTTGATCTCAATTCAACAGGCAAATTGCCCGGTCAGCGGAGAACTACCCGTGAAGCGGACTTATCAACCCAGCAAACTGGTGCGCAAGCGCCGTCACGGCTTCCGCGCCCGTCTCGCCACTGCCGGCGGCCGCAAGGTTCTCGCCGCCCGCCGTGCGCGTGGCCGCAAGCGTCTGAGCGCCTGAGCCGGATCTTCCGGAGATTTCATTCATGGATCGGCTGAGGCAGCGGGCGGACTTTCTCGCCGTTGCCAATGGCACGCGGGCGAACAGCGCTGCCTTCGTGGTGCAGGGCCGCCTCCGCGACGATGATCGCCCGATCCGGATCGGTTTCACCGTTACCAAAAAGAACGGTACCGCCACCGAACGCAACCGCATCCGGCGCCGGCTTCGCGAACTCGTGAAGCGGCTGGACGTCATATCCATGCGACCACACCATGATTATGTCCTGGTCGGCCGCCGGGCCGCGCTCACCCGCGACTTCGCAACCATGCTCGAAGATCTCCGTTCGGCGCTGCATCGCCTCGACCGGCAGCCGAAACCACAGCGGCGCGACCCGCAGTCCGAATTGAATGGCGAGACCCCAGAACGATGACCGACAACCGCAACACCATCCTCGCCGTCATTCTGTCCGGCCTTGTGCTGATCGCATGGCAGTATTTCTACAACATGCCGCAGATGGAGCGGCAGCGCGCGCAAACCCAGGCCCAGACCGAGCTCAACAAGCCGTCGCCGCAGACAGCGCCGGGATCGACGGCGCCGGGGTCGACCACGCCACAACCGGGCTCGGCTCCATCCGCCACCACGCCCGCCGGCCAGCTAGGCGCGCCGGCGCCCGTCGTCAGCCGCGACGCCGCGATCGCGGCCTCGCCCCGCATCAAGATTGAGACGCCGCGGGTTTCCGGCAGCATCGCGCTGAAGGGCGCACGCATCGACGACCTGTCGCTGGAGAAATTCCGCGACACCGTCGATCCGAAGTCGCCCGCGATCGTGCTGTTCTCGCCTTCGAACACGGCTCATCCCTATTATGCCGAGTTCGGCTGGGTGGCGGCCTCCGGCTCGACGGCGCGGCTTCCCGACCGCGACACGGTGTGGCAGCAGGAGGGCTCGGGCGCGCTGTCGCCGAGCAACCCGGTGACGCTGAAATACGACAATGGCGAAGGCCTCACCTTCCGTCGCACCATTACGATCGACGACCGCTATCTGTTCACCGTCAAGGACGACGTCACCAACGTCGGCAGTGCGCCCGTCACGCTCTATCCGTTCGCCCTGATCTCCCGCCACGGCACGCCGGAGGTCTCGGGCTACTACATCCTGCATGAAGGCCTGATCGGCTATCTCGGCGAAAAGGGCCTGCAGGAGCACGGCTACAAATCCGTCGCCGAGGCGCCCGTGCTGGGCAATGGCGCGCGGGGCTTTGAGTTCAATGTGACGAATGGCTGGCTCGGCATCACCGACAAATATTGGGCTGCGGCGCTGTTGCCCGAGACGACAGCGCGCCTCAAGGCCCGCTTCCTCGCCGAACCCCCCGCCAAGGAACCTGGCTCCAAGATTCGTTATCAGACCGACTACCTGCAGGATCCGCAGACCATTGCGATCGGCGGCACCGGCAGCGCCAATGCGCGGTTGTTTGCGGGGGCCAAGGAAGCCGGCGTCGTCGGCATCAATTTCCCGCTCGCCGGGCACGGCGGCTACAACAAGCAGCTCGACCTCAACCATTTCGATCTCTTGATCGACTGGGGCTGGTTCTACTTCATCACCAAGCCGATGTTTTTGGCGCTCGACTACTTCTACCACCTGGTCGGCAATTTCGGTGTCTCCATTCTGCTGGTGACCGTGCTGGTCAAGCTGCTGTTCTTCCCGCTCGCCAACAAGTCCTACGCCTCGATGGCGAAGATGAAGTCGGTGCAGCCGCAGCTGGCCGCGCTGAAGGAGCGTTACCCCGACGACCGCCAGAAGCAGCAGCAGGAGATGATGGAGATCTACCGCAAGGAGAAGATCAATCCGATCGCGGGTTGTCTTCCGGTAGCCCTCCAGATCCCGGTATTCTTCTCGCTCTACAAGGTGCTGTTCGTCACCATCGAAATGCGCCACGCGCCGTTCTATGGCTGGATCAAGGACCTCTCGGCGCCCGATCCGACCACGATCTTCAATCTGTTCGGACTGCTGCCTTTCGACCCGACGCATGTACCGGTGCTCGGCGCCTATCTCGCGCTCGGCGTCTGGCCGATCATCATGGGCATCACGATGTGGTTCCAGATGAAGCTGAACCCAACGCCGCCGGATCCGACCCAGAAGATGATCTTCGACTGGATGCCGCTGATCTTCACGTTCATGCTGGCGGGCTTCCCGGCGGGTCTGGTGATCTACTGGGCCTGGAACAACCTGCTCTCGGTGCTGCAGCAGAGCTACATCATGCGTAAGAACGGCGTGAAGGTGGAGCTGTTCGACAACATCAAGGCGACGTTCGCGCCCAAGAAGGCCGTCGAGAAGACGTGACGGCGGCAACACCGTCGACAGCTGTCCCGATATCTCCAACCCGTCATGCCCGGCCTTGTGCCGGGCATTCACGTCTTTACTGCGCTGATGACGGAAACAAAGCGTGGATGGCCGGGACAAAGCCCGGCCATGACGCAGAGCGGTCATATGCGCATGCCGGCGCTCAGCCTTCCCGCATCTGCGTCGGCGAAGCGCCGAACCGCCGCCGGAAGCAGCGGTTGAAATAGGACACTTCGTTGAAGCCGCAGGCATAGGCGATGTCGCTCACCCGCATGGCTGTGCGCGGCGGTGCGGCCAGCAGCCCGCGCGCCTTCTGCAAGCGCAATTCCATCACGCGGTCGGCAAAGCTGACGCCGGTCTCCTGCATCAATTCGTTGACGTAGCGCGACGACAGGCCCATCGCGCGCGCCACCTCCGCGGGCCCGAACGATGGCCGGCTGAATCCGGCGCCGATGCGCCGCAAAATCTCGAGCGCGCGCGCAGCGCGCAGGCCGCGCATGCGCGCCAGTTCGCGGGCATCGCGCCCCACGCCGAAGGCGAGCGCGATCAGATCCGTGATGGTGGTGCCGATATGGGCCAGCAGCGCGGGCTCGTCCTGGAAATCGTCCGGCGCGAACAGCAAATCGAGATAGCGGCCAAGGAAACGTACCGGCGCGACCCCGGCGTCCAGCGGCTTCATCAAGAGATCGTCCACGTTGGCGACCAGCGCGCCGATGCGTTGGCGCGGAATGAACAGCGATGACCACGGATTACCCGACTGGCTTCGCATGCGACCGCCCATGGTGTTGGTCGCGAGCAGCACGTCGCCGGACTGCAGGGGCGCGTCGCGGCCGGACTGCGTGAATGAGGTGACGGACCTGCCCTGGTTCAGGCACAGGATGAGATCGTCGCTGCCGTCGATCGCGGCATAATGGGACGGCCGCTCAAACCGGTCGACCGTGCCCTCGAACCTGAGCGCGCCGATCTCCTGGAATCGGGCGAGATCGGCGCGTATCGAAAAGCGCTGATCGGCCACCGGCGAAATATCGAGCTTGCAACTATGCGCGACAAAGCGGTCCTGCCACGCCGCCAGCCGCGCCCGGTCGTCGAGATGCGCGGGCAGATCGTCGGACGCGAGCGTGAACCTCTGGCGCGGCGTCACCGTTGCATCGTTCGTCACACTCACCGAACGGCCCTCTGTTGGCTCGGTCCACCTGCAGGCGCATCACGGGAGTCGCGCCGGCCATGCCATGGTTCAACATGAAGCGGGATACGTCCAGCCCTGTCTCTATCCTCGCGTGTGTGCCGGTTCTCATGCGTTCAAGATAGGCGCCTGCGAATTCAAGCCGCGCCAACCCGGACAGTAGCAACCCGGCAACAAGTCCAAACAAACAGTGGGCGCTGCACTGCCGGTTCTGATTCCCAGGTGTCCGCCCGCCGGTCTGTGACCGGGTAGGCGGACCGGTCTCCGGCGTCGAAATCGCAAAACCCTCCCGCTCCTGCCGGTATCGGCGGGCATATTCACCTTTCGCCGTCCGCCACGCTTTGCTAAGCGTCGGCGCATGAACGCTGACATCGATGCGAGGCTGATCGAAGAGGGCCGAAAACTCTTCGCCGGCGACTGGCAGTTCATCTGGGCTTCGCCCTCGATCGAAACGCTGCCGCCGATGGCGGGCGTGGAAGTGGCATTCGCCGGCCGCTCCAATGTCGGCAAATCGAGCCTGATCAATGCGCTCACCGGCCGCAACGCGCTGGCCCGCACCTCGCATACGCCGGGCCGCACCCAGGAACTGATCTTCTTCGACGGCCCGGACAATGCAGGACTGCGGCTGGTCGACATGCCCGGCTATGGCTACGCCTCGGCGCCCAAGACCCAGGTCGCGTCATGGACCAAGCTGATCCATCAGTTCCTGCAGGGACGCGCCACGCTGGCGCGGGTCTATGTGCTGATCGATGCGCGCCACGGCATCAAGGATGTCGACCAGGACGTGCTGAAGACGCTGGACAAGTCCGCCGTGAGCTACCAGGTGGTGCTGACCAAGGCGGACCAGGTGAAGGCGGCTGAGCTGGAGAAAAACATCGAGCAAACCACGGCCGCGCTCGCCAAACATCCGGCGGCGTTTCCGGAAGTCCTGGTGACATCCTCGCGCTCCGGCGCCGGCATGCCGGAATTGCGCGCCGCGATGGTACGCCTGTTGCACGAGCGCGCCTGATGAGCCGCACGTACCGCGTCCTGATCGTGCTGGCCGCCGTCATGGGCGCCGACGGCGTCATGCTGGCGGCCGCCTCTGCCCATGGCGCCGATGCGTCGCGGCTGGCCTCGGCGTCATCGATGCTGCTGTTTCATGCCACTGCGGTATTAGGTGCCATCGCGTTGGCGGAGCGCGGGATCGTGCACACGAAAATCGGTATTGCAGCCGCTTTCGGCTTCGTGATTGCGGCAGGCCTGTTCGCCGGCGACCTGACGCTGCGGCACTATGCCGGCCACGGACTATTTCCGATGGCCGCGCCGACAGGAGGGACGCTGTTGATTGTGAGCTGGCTGGCGTTGGCTGTGGCGGCGGCCTGGCCAAAGCGGGGGTGACTCTTCCCTCCTCCCACAAGGGGAGAGGGGAGAAAGAGGCCACAGACCCGCAATTCCCCCACTTTGCGCCCTGCCCGCCAATCAGATAGAACCCGGCCCGACATCCGGAATGGCGAGACCCGCTTCATGACATCATCGCAAGACATCAGCCCGCTCGATCAGGCCCGCATCCTGTCGGAAGCGCTGCCGCATATGCAGCAGTATGACGAGGAAACCATCGTCATCAAATATGGCGGCCATGCCATGGGCGCCGAGGAAACCGCCAAAGCCTTTGCCCGCGACATCGTGCTGTTGGAGCAGACCGCGATCAATCCGGTGGTCGTGCATGGCGGCGGGCCGCAGATCGCGACCATGCTCAAGCGGCTCGGCATCCAGTCCGAATTCGCAGCCGGCCTGCGCATCACCGATGCCGCCACCATCGAGATCGTCGAGATGGTGCTGGCAGGCTCGGTCAACAAGCAGCTGGTCGGCTACATCAACGAAGCCGGCGGCAAGGCGGTGGGCTTGAGCGGCAAGGACGGCAACATGGTGAAGGCGTCGAAGACGACGCGCACCATGGTCGATCCTGACTCGAACATCGAAAAGGCCGTCGATCTCGGCTTCGTCGGCGATCCCGACAAGGTGGATCTGACGCTATTGAACCAGTTGATCGGCTACGAGCTGATCCCGGTGCTGGCGCCGCTGGCGACCTCGCATGACGGCCAGACGCTCAACGTCAACGCCGACACCTTCGCCGGTGCCGTGGCCGGCGCGCTGAAGGCCAAGCGGCTGTTGCTCTTGACCGACGTTCCCGGCGTGCTCGACAAGTCGAAGAAGCTGATTCCGGAATTATCCGTGAAGGATGCGCGAAAGCTGATCGCCGACGGCACGATTTCCGGTGGCATGATCCCCAAGGTCGAGACCTGCATCTACGCGCTGGAACAGGGCGTGCAGGGCGTCGTCATCATCGACGGCAAGACGCAGCACGCGGTCTTGCTCGAATTGTTCACCAACCAGGGCACCGGCACGCTGATTCACAAGTGACCCGCGCGATCTCCCCGACCCCTGCGCTCGCGCTCCGCGCAAGAATGCGGCGGTATGGGAGACGCACGATCCTGGCCCTGCCGGCCGCGGCGATCTCGCTGTTCGTTTCCTCCTTGCCCGCGTTTGCGGACCTGAAACTCTGCAACCGCATGAGCTATGTGGTCGAGGCCGCGATCGGCATCGACGACAAGTCGGCAACCGCGACGCGCGGCTGGTTCCGGATCGATCCCGCTGCCTGCCGCGTGGTGCTGCAGGGCGCGCTGACCGCCGACCGCATCTTGCTGAATGCGCGCGCGCTCGGCGTCTACGGTGCTTCACCGATTCCGCAGAACGGCAGCGACACGCTGTGCATTGCGCCGGAGAATTTCGTCATCGCCGCAGCCCGCCAATGCCGCGGCAACCAGACGCCAGCGCCCTTCACCCAGATCACGCCGACGCGGACCGACGACGGCAACCTGGTCGCCTATCTCGCCGAGGATTCCGAATATGACGACGAGCAGGCGCGGCTCGCCGGCATCCAGCGGCTGCTTGTCATCGCGGGCTATGACGCCGCGCCGATCGATGGCGTCGACGGGCCGAAGACGCAAGGCGCCCTCGCGGCGTTCCTGAAGAGCCGCGGGCTCGCCGCCGACATCGTGCAGTCGCAAAATTTCTTCACCACCATGATCGAGGCCGTGCAGAAGCCTTCCTCCTCGGGACTGACCTGGTGCAATGACACGCCGCACAAGATCATGGCCGCGGTCGCCACCGACGACGGCAAGGCGGTGACCAGCCGCGGCTGGTACCGCATCGATCCCGGCAAGTGCCTGCATCCCGACGTGACCGGCCAGCCCAAGCAGGTCTACAGCTTTGCCGAGGCCGTCGACGGCGAAAACCGCGCCCTCAAGTACAGGGACAAACCCTTGAACTGGGGCGGGGCAAAGGAGCTCTGCACGCGCGAGAGCAAGTTCGAGATATCGGAACAGGGTGATTGCGGCACCCGCGGGCTTGCGCCGATCGGCTTTGCGCCGGTGGATATGAGCAGCGGCGGCAAGACAATTCGATTCGCGATGCCGTGATGGATACGCGCTCCTGCCTCAAACTCTTTCCGTCATCACCCGCGCAGGCGGGTGATCCAGTATTCCGTGACGCCTGTTGCTCATCTCGATGGCCGCGGCGTACTGGATGCCCCGCCTTCGCGGGGCATGACAGCGAGGATATGCAATGAATTCCCCCCGCCCCTTCAGCCATATCGACACCTGGGTGTTCGATCTCGACAACACGCTATACCCGCACCACGTCAATCTGTGGCAGCAGGTCGACGCACGGATCGGCGAGTTCATCAGCGCTTACTTAAAAATCTCCGCGGAAGAAGCCCGCGTGATTCAGAAGGATTATTACCGCCGCTACGGCACCAGCATGCGCGGCATGATGACCGAGCACGGCGTGCACGCCGACGATTATCTGGCCTATGTGCACAAGATCGATCACTCACCGCTGGAGCCGAACCCCGCGATGGGGACTGCGATCGCGAAACTTCCCGGACGCAAGCTGATCCTGACCAATGGCTCGACCGACCATGCCGGCGCGGTGCTGGCACGGCTCGGCATAACCCAACATTTCGAGGCGGTGTTCGACATCATCGCCGCCGAACTGGAGCCGAAGCCGGCGCCGCAGACCTACGACAAATTTCTGCGCGTCCACGGCGTCGATCCGGCGAAGTCCGCGATGTTCGAGGATCTCGCCCGCAACCTCGTGGTGCCGCACCAGCTCGGCATGACCACGGTGCTTGTCGTGCCCGACGGCGCCAAGGAGGTGGTGCGCGAGGACTGGGAGCTGGAAGGCCGGGATGCGGCTTATGTCGATCATGTCACGGATGATCTGACCGGGTTTTTGCAGCGGTTGAGCGGGAAGTAGCCCCAATCTCCAGCGTCATACCCCGCGAAGGCGGGGTATCCAGTACCCTGCGGCTTCTCGGCTAAAATCCGGTTTCTCTGGAATACTGGATCACCCGCCTTCGCGGGTGATGACAGCGAACCCGCCTTGACTCTCCCTCCCCAAATCCGGAAAAAGCCTCCCAACTTCGCCCGAAATCCCTGAGGAATCCCCGATGTCCCAGTCCGCGCTCGAATCCACCGTCAACGCCGCCTTCGATGCCCGCGACGGCATTTCGACTTCGACCAAGGGCGAGGTTCGCGAGGCCGTCGATAGCGCGCTTGAGCTGCTCGACAAGGGCGAGACGCGCGTCGCCGAGCGCGGGGCCGACGGCAAGTGGAAGGTCAATCAGTGGCTGAAGAAGGCCGTGCTGCTGTCGTTCCGCCTCAACGACATGAGTGCTATTCCCGGCGGACCCGGCAAGGCGTCATGGTGGGACAAGGTGCCGTCGAAGTTCGAGGGCTGGGGCGAGAACCGTTTTCGCGACGCAGGATTCCGCGCCGTTCCCGGCGCGATCGTGCGCCGCTCCGCCTTTATCGCGCGCAACGTCGTGCTGATGCCGTCCTTCGTCAATCTCGGCGCCTATGTCGATGAAGCAACCATGATCGACACTTGGTCCACCGTCGGCTCCTGCGCGCAGATCGGCAAGCGCGTGCATATTTCCGGCGGTGTCGGCATCGGCGGCGTGCTGGAGCCGCTGCAGGCCGAGCCCGTGATCATCGAGGACGACTGCTTCATCGGCGCGCGCTCGGAAGTCGCCGAAGGCGTGATCGTCCGCAAGGGCGCTGTTCTGGCGATGGGGGTGTTCCTCGGCGCCTCCACCAAGATCGTCGACCGCGTGACCGGCGAGACGTTTATCGGCGAGGTTCCGGAATATTCGGTGGTGGTTCCCGGCGCCCTGCCCGGCAAGCCGCTGCAGAACGGCCAGCCCGGCCCGTCGACCGCCTGCGCCGTGATCATGAAGCGCGTCGACGAGCGCACCCGCTCCAAGACCAGCATCAACGAGCTGCTGCGGGATTAGGATCGAACCGGGGACTTTCCCGCGCGACCAATGTACCGGTGGGCGGTATTCCGCCGGCCTCCGGAGGTTTGGGCATGGACTGGACCTGGTACCTGTTCCGCTTTGATGGCCGCATCGACCGCGCCAGATTTTGGCTCGCGATACCGGTGCTGTTTGGCTTGATGATGACCGTGGGGCTGGTGATCCTTGCGATCCACGGCCTGTTCGGCAACGCCGCACCCTTCCATCTCGGCGCCAGCGACCTCTTCAAGCTGGTGGATCCCGACGCGTATCGGTCCCTGACCTGGGCCGACCTGCCCCGACTCCTGATCAAGCTGGTCGGCACGTCGCTGCTGATGTGGGTCTGGTTTGCGCTCTCGATCAAGCGGCTGCATGACCGCGACAAGAGCGGCTGGTGGATGGTGCCGTTCTTCGCGATGCCCGGCCTCCACAATCAGTTTGCAGATCGGCTCCCCGATTCCTACGCCGACCTCCCGCTCGCCGCTGCCGCAGCCGTTCTCTGCCTGTGGGGCTTCGTCGAAATGTACTGCCTGAGGGGCTCTCGCAAAACCAACCGCTTTGGCGCCGACCCGCTGACGCCTAAGCCGGCGCCGGATACGCGGCCGCCCTGGGACCAGCAGAGCGAGATCGAAATGGTGCCGCACAAGGCTAATGCCCACGTTCCGAAGTTCGCGTTCCCTCGCGGCGACTACCTTTCGCGAACTTCGGAAAGTGATGGGCATTAGCAGATTCAGGGTTCTAGTGCCGCTTGTCGATTTGAAGTCCCTAACCGAACTCGCAGCTTGCGCTGTAGGGACTTCAAATCGGCGGCACTAGCCCGCCGCCGGTTTGGCGTGTTAAGCCGGGGCATGAATGATGCCGTTTCCATTGCCCGCGACCTCGTCCGCTGCCCCTCTGTCACCCCCGCCGATGCCGGTGCACTCGGCGTCCTCGAACGTCTCCTGAAGGACGCCGGCTTCGAGGTGCATCGCATCACCTTTGGCGAGCCGGGCACGGCCGACATCGACAACCTCTACGCCCGTATCGGCGACGCTGCGCCGCACATCACCTTTGCCGGACATACCGACGTGGTGCCGCCCGGCGATGAAGCCGCATGGACGCTCGGCGCGTTCTCCGGCGAAGTGAAGGACGGTTTTCTCTATGGCCGCGGCGCGGTCGACATGAAGGGCGGCATCGCCTGCAGCGTCGCCGCGGTACTGCAATATCTCGCTGACGTCAGCGGCAAGCCAAAAGGTTCGATCTCGTTCCTGATCACCGGCGACGAAGAGGACATTTCGGTCAACGGCACCATCAAGCTTCTGAAGTGGTGCGCCGAGCGCGGCGAGAAATTCGACCATTGCGTGCTCGGCGAGCCCTCGAATGTCGAGGTGCTCGGCGACTGCATCAAGATCGGCCGCCGCGGCTCGCAATCCGGTACGCTCTATGTCGACGGCGTGCAGGGCCACGTCGCCTATCCGCACCGCGCCGCCAACCCGGTACCGGATATTTCGCGGCTGATCGTGGCGCTCTCGGACGAGCCCCTCGATCATGGCAGCGCGCAGTTCCAGGCTTCCAATCTCGAATTCACCTCCGTCGACGTCGGCAACACCGCTGGCAATGTGATCCCCGGACAGGCGCGCGCAAAATTCAACATCCGCTTCAACGACAACCACACCCAGGAAACGCTGCGCATGCTGGTCGAGGAACGGCTGACGAAAGCCTGCGGCAACCGCATCCGCGCGCGCATCGTGTGGGAATATTCCAACTCCAACGTGTTCGTCACAAAGCCTGGTACCTTCACCGACCTCGCCGTCAGCGCGATCGAGGAGGTGACGGACCGCAAGCCGGAGCTCTCGACCTCCGGCGGCACCTCGGATGCGCGCTTCATTTCGAGCTATTGCCCGGTGATCGAGTTCGGCCTGGTCGGCCAGACCATGCACCAGATCGACGAACGCACGCCGGTGTCCGATCTGGAGAAGCTGACGCGGATTTATCGCGGGGTCTTGGATAGGTATTTCGCGTAGCGCGCCGGCTTACTGGATACCCCGCCTTCGCGGGGTATGACGGCGTAGTGTTCGCCCGCCCTAATACTCTACCCGCACCAGGTACAATCCGTCCGGCGGTGCCACCGGGCCGCAGGCGGCGCGGTTGCGGGCGGCGAGTGCGGCGGCGAGATCGCCGGCGCTCCAGCGGCCTTCGCCGACCCACACCAGCGAGCCCACCATCGAGCGCACCTGGCTGTGCAGGAACGAGCGCGCGGACGTCAGGATCGAAACCGCGTCACCCTCCCTGACGACGTCGAGCTGATCGAGCGTCTTCTCAGGGGATTTTGCCTGGCATTCGGTGTCGCGAAAGGTCGTGAAATCGTGCTTGCCGAGCAGGCGTTGGGCTGCGATGTGCATCGCGTCCGTATCGAGATGCCGTGGCACGCGCCAGCTGCGCTTGATATCGAGCGCGAGATTGGCCCTGGAATTGGTGATGCGGTAGCGGTAGTGCCGCTTCTTCGCCGAGAAGCGCGCTTCGAAATCATCGGCGACGATTTCCGCCGAGAGTACGCCGATCGGATGCGGGCGCAGATGCGCGTTCAGCCCGTCGCGCAGGCGGCCCGGCGGAAACGGTTTTTCGATATCGCAATGGGCGACCTGCCCCAGCGCGTGCACGCCGGCATCGGTGCGGCCCGAGCCATGCACGCGAACCTGTTCGCCGCAGATCGCCTTTACCGCGGTTTCCAGCGCCCCCTGCACGGTTGGCGCGTTGTCCTGGATCTGCCACCCGGAGAACGGCGTGCCGTCATATTCGATGAGGAGTTTGTAGCGGGGCATCAGCCGAGCCGCGCCGGCGGCTTGAGCGGCGTGCCGCGCAGAAAATCCGCCGACTTCATCGGCGCCTTGCCGGCGCGCTGTAGTTCAAGGATGCGGATCGCGCCGTCACCGCAGGCAATCGTCAGGCGATCGTCGAGCACCTCGCCCGGCGCGCCGGAACCCTTCGCCGGTTCGCCGCGCAAAATCTTGATGCGGGCCGGTTCGCTATCGCTCGCGATTTCACACCAGGCGCCGGGGAACGGCGACAGCCCGTGAATATGCCGCAGCACCTCGCGCGCCGGGCGATGCCAGTCGATCCGCGCCTCGGCCTTGTCGATCTTGGCGGCGTAGGTCACGCCTTGCTCGCTTTGCTTGGTGAGTTGCAATCCGCCGCGGGCCAGCGCACCCATCGCACGCACCATCAGGTCGGCGCCGAGCGGCGCCAGCGCGTCATGCAGGTCGGCGGCGGTCATGGTGTCCGTGATCTGTAGCCGCTCCGCCATCGCGACGTCGCCGGTGTCGAGACCGACATCCATCTTCATCACCATCACGCCGCTCTCGGTGTCGCCGGCCATGATGGCGCGGTTGATCGGGGCGGCACCGCGCCAGCGCGGCAGCAGCGAGCCGTGCAAATTGAAGCAGCCGAGCGGCGGCGCGTCCAGAATGGCCTGCGGCAGGATCATGCCGTAGGCGACGACGACGGCCGCATCGGCATTGTGCGCGCGGAATTCCTCAAGCGCTTCCGGCGTCTTCAGCGTCGTTGGCGTCAGCACGGGAATCCCCAGCCGCCGCGCCTCCTGTTCAACTGGCGTCGGCTGCAACTTCATGCCGCGCCCGGCCGGCTTCGGGGCGCGGGTGTAGACGGCCACGACCTCATGGCCATGGGCCACGAGTTCGAGCAGCGTCGGCACCGCGAAGTCGGGCGTGCCCATGAAGATCAGGCGGAGAGGCATGAGGCGGACGAACCCGTTGTGAGCTAGGTCTATCCGTCATGCCCGGGCTCGTCCCGGGCATCCACGTTCTTCCTGGCGCAAAGGACGTGGATGGCCGGGACAAGCCCGGCCATGACGGCTGGGAGAATCACGAATTACTCCACCGCGCGCTTGGCGGCTTTGGTAAACTTCTTCAGCACGCGGTCGCGCTTCAGTTTTGACAGATAGTCCACGAACAGCACGCCGTTGAGGTGGTCGATTTCGTGCTGGATGCAGGTGGCGAACAGGCCGTCGGCGTCCTCCTCGTGCACCTTGCCGTCGAGATCGGTGAAGCGGATGCGGACCTGCGCCGGGCGCTCGACTTCCTCGTAATATTCGGGGATCGAGAGACAGCCCTCCTCGTAGACCGAAAATTCCTCCGATGAGGAGACGATTTCCGGATTGATGAACACCCGCGGGCGCGGCTTGGTTTCGCCGTTCTCGTCCTTCTTGGCGAGGTCCATGGTGATCAGCCGCACGGGTTGCGCGACCTGGATCGCCGCCAGCCCAATGCCGGGCGCGTCGTACATGGTCTCGAACATGTCGTCGGCAAGCTTGCGGATCTCCGTCGTCACCTTCTCGACGGGTTTGGAAACCAGCCGGAGCTGCTTGTCCGGCAGGATGATGATTTCTCTAAGGGCCATAGCGCGCGATTTAAGCTGCTGATTTGCCGGGGTCAATCCGCCGACGCGCCCGTTAAGGCTGCCTTAACCATGATTTTTAAGACTGCGTTAACCACGAATATTAAGCCTTCATTTACCATAAATGTTCCCTCTTCGTTCGCGAAAGCCGCCGAATCGGGCTACAAGTCGCGCATGAACGAAATTCTTTTGATTGTCGGCGACCTGCCGATTCACGTGGGCGAGGCGCTGATCGGATTCGGCGCGCTCGCATTGGTGCTGCTGCTGGCGATCGCCATCGTCATCGCCCGCTCCGGCCGCCGTGGCGCGGAACTGGCGATGGCGCAGGCTATTCGCGCCGACGAGCTGGAGGAGCGCCTGAGCGAAATGCTGCGGGCACAGAGCGAGTCCACCGGCCGGGTCGACGCCATGGCGCAGGCGCTGGTGGGTCGCCAGTCCGAGATGACGCGCGCGGTCAACGAGCGGCTGGATTCGGTGACCCACCGCGTCGGGCAATCGATGGAAGCGACCACGCGCCACACCATGGACAGCCTGCGCGTGCTGCATGAGCGGCTCGGCATCATCGACAACGCGCACAAAAATCTCACCGACCTGACCTCGCAGGTGACGACGCTGCGCGACGTGCTCGCCAACAAGCAGTCGCGCGGCGCGTTCGGCCAGGCGCGGATGGAAGCGATCGTGCAGGACGGCATGCCGCAGGGCGCTTACGAATTCCAGTACACGCTCTCATCAGGCAAGCGGCCGGATTGCGTGGTGTTCCTGCCCGACCAGCGGCCGCTGTGCATCGACGCAAAATTTCCGCTGGAAGCGATGACCGCGCTGCATGATGCGCGCAGCGATGAGGAGCGCAAATTCGCTACCCAACGCCTGCGCAACGACGTGATGAAGCATGTCAACGACATCGCCGAGAAATATCTGATCACCGGCGAGACCCAGGATACGGCGCTGATGTTCGTGCCGTCGGAATCGGTCTATGCCGAAATCCACGACGGTTTCGACGACGTGATCCAGAAGGCCTACCGCGCCCGCGTCGTGCTGGTGTCGCCTTCGTTGCTGATGCTGGCGATCCAGGTGATGCAACAGATCTTGAAAGACGCGCGGATGCGCGATGCCGCCGACCAGATCCGCACCGAGGTGCTCAACCTCGGCGACGACCTCGGCCGCCTGCGCGAACGCGTGCTGAAGCTGCAAAAACACTTTGGCGACGTCAATGAGGACGTCCGGCAGATATTGATTTCTGCGGACAAGATCGAGAAGCGGGCGGGCCGGATTGAGGAACTCGATTTCAGCAAGACCGACGCGCCGGTGGAAGTGCCTCGCTTCGTCAAGAGCGAAACGCCCGAGCTGTTCCCCCTGCCGCGCAAGCTGCAGGCAGGGGAGTAGGATGCGACGCGGCAGCCACATATTAGGCTGTCATCGCCCGGCTTGACCGGGCGACCCAGTATCCCAGAGGCGGCAGATGGGAGCACGCAGCTACTACGTCTACATTCTGGCCAGCCGCATGGTGGCACGCTCTACATTGGCGTGACGAACGATCTGGTCCGCCGCGTTGGAGAGCATAAATTGAAGGTCGCCGAGAGTTTCACCAAGAAGCACGAAGTGACTCGGCTAATCTATTTCGAAGTCTTCGATCAGATTGAACATGCGATCCAGCGCGAAAAACGGCTCAAGAAATGGCCGCGAGCCTGGAAAATATCTCTGATCGAGAAACAATATCCGGACTGGATTGATCTTTACCCTGAGATTGCCGGGGGCGGCGGATAGGCCTCTGGGATACTGGGTCGCCCGGTCAAGCCGGGCGATGACAGTCTTTTTGTTGCAGAATCTGCTAACACCCCTCCATGACAGCACCAGAATCCGCCTCCGTTTCACCTGAGAAAGTTGCCGCCGCGCCCACCTGGCGCGAGAGCCTCGCCGTCTACCTCCAGCGGCGCGTGCTGATCGTGCTGCTGCTCGGGTTCTCCTCGGGGCTGCCGCTAGCGCTGTCGGGGTCGACCCTGCTGGTCTGGATGCGCGAGTCCGGCGTCGATCTCGGTACCATCGGGCTGTTTGCGCTGGTCGGCACGCCCTACACGTTGAAATTTATCTGGGCGCCACTGGTCGATGCGCTGCATGTGCCGTTCTTCACCCGCGCGCTCGGCCGCCGCCGCGGCTGGCTGGTGTTTTCGCAACTGCTGTTGATCGGATCGATCCTGCTGCTGGCGCTGACCGACCCGGCGCGTTCGCCGCTGTTTGTCGCGCTCGGCGCGCTGCTGGTGGCGACCATGTCCTCGACGCAGGACATCGTGGTCGACGCGTTTCGCGTCGAGAGCCTGCCCGAGAGCGAGCAGGCCGCCGGCATGGCGTCCTATGTCGCGGCCTATCGGATCGGCATGCTGATCTCTACCGCGGGCGCCCTGTTCATCGTCAGCGGCTTCGAGGGCACCGGCATCACGCGCGGCGCGGCGTGGATGTGGGGCTATGTGGTGATGGCCGCGTTGGTGCTGATCGGCACGATCACGGCCCTCGTAGCCACCGAGCCCGAGCAATCCGCGCGCGCAGAGGCTGCGACGCGCAGCGAAAGCGCGTTTACCCGCGTGCTGCATGCCGCGATAGGCGCGTTCTCCGAATTCCTGACCCGCCGCGACGCCTTCGCCGTACTCGCCTTCGTGGTGCTGTTCAAGTTCACCGACGCGTTTTCCGGCACCATGACCGCGCCGTTCGTAATCGACCTCGGCTTCACCCGCAACGACTATGCCGCAATCGTCAAGGGCGTCGGCCTCGCCGCGACGCTGATCGGCGGTTTTGCGGGCGGGTTCGTGGCGCGGCGCTATTCGCTGACGACGAGCTTGTGGATCGGCGGCGTGCTGCAGGCGGTCGCCAACCTGTCGTTCTCCTGGCTCGCTTTTGTCGGCGTCAATCAGTGGGCCTTGGCGTTCGCGATCACCGCGGAGAATTTCACCAGCGCCATCGGCACCGTGATCTTCGTCGCCTATCTGTCGGCGCTGTGCCGCAATCCGCTACATACCGCCACGCAATACGCGCTGCTGACGGCGCTGGCCGCGGTGGGGCGGACTTACCTGTCGTCGGGCGCAGGCTATGTGGCGAAGGCCGTGGGTTGGCCGATGTTCTTTGCGATCTGCGTCCTGGTCGCAATCCCGAGCCTGATCCTGCTCGCCTGGCTGCACCGCCGCGGCCATTTCGAGGCGCTGGGGCCGGTGAAGGTTTAGTCACTTGTAGCCCGGATGGAGCGAAGCGAAATCCGGGGCAGGTCCGACCGCGGCGAAGAAATCCCGGATTTCGCTTCGCTCCATCCGGGCTACGAATAATCCAGCGCCCGATCCGCGTGAAAGAATCCTAATGCTTGGTCACCACGCTCCATTTGGTAATGACGGCCTCGCTCATTTGCCCGGCATCCTGCGCGCAGGCGACTTCGTCGACCTTGACGGAAATTGCCTTGCCGATGAAGTTTTTCAGCTGCGCGGCCTGGGCCTCGCTGCTGGTGACGAGCTGGAACGTCTCAGGTCCCGTTTCGAGATTGCACAGCCCGCTCGGCGCCGGCAGCCGGCGCGGCTCGCTGGTGATCTGGTAGGTGGCGGGGCGCTTGCCCCTCTTGCTGCCCTTCATGGCGTTGAGTTCGCCGGACAGGACGTCCCCGGCATTGATCGGCTTGCCGGGCTTCGGCGCCGGCTCGGCCTGCTGCGCCCATGCGGAAGGTGCAGCCAGAGCCGCGGCCATGATGATGACCGCAAAGCGGGAGCGTTTGCCGAATCGTCGTTTCGTCATGTCGGTCAGTTCCGTATGTGTGGGTTAGAACAGCGTTCGCTGCCGCATGGCAGCCGATAACGTACCTTCGTCGAGATAATCAAGTTCGCCCCCGACCGGTACGCCGTGGGCAAGCCGGGTCACCTTGACGTTGGCGTCCTGCAGAAGATCGGTGATGTAATGGGCGGTAGTCTGGCCATCAACCGTAGCATTCAGCGCCAGAACGATTTCGCCGACTTGTGATTCGTGCGCGCGCGCCACCAGCGCGTCGATGGTCAGATCCTGCGGGCCGACGCCGTCGAGTGGCGACAATGTGGCGCCGAGCACGTGATAGCGGCCGCTGGTCGCATTCGCGCGTTCCAGCGCCCAGAGATCGGCGACGTCGGCGACCACGACGATGGTCGAGGGATCGCGCCTTGGGTCGGTGCACACCGTGCAGGGATTTTGCGTGTCGATATTGCCGCAGGTCTTGCAGACCTGGATCTTGTCGATCGCCACCTGCAGCGCGCCGGCGAGCGGCGTCATCAGCGCCTCGCGCTTCTTGATCAGGTGCAACGCCGCGCGCCGCGCCGAGCGCGGCCCCAGCCCCGGCAGCCGCGCCAGGAGCTGGATCAGACGTTCGATTTCGGGGCCGGCAACACTTGCTGCCATTTCAGGTGAGGCCAAGTCCGGGCGGCAGGCCGAGCCCGCCGGTCAGCGCCTGCATTTTTTCCATTGCCGCGGTTTCCGCCTTGCGCCGCGCGTCGTTATGCGCGGTCACCAGCAGATCTTCGAGCACCTCGCGCTCCTCGGCCTTCATCAGTGAAGGATCGATCCTGACGCCCTTCACTTCCATTTTCGCGGTCATGCGCACGGCGACCAGTCCGCCGCCGGAGATGCCCTCGACCTCGAGACTGCCGAGTTCTTCCTGCATCGCCTGCATCTTGGATTGCAGCTGCGCTGCCTGCTTCATCATGCCGAGAAAGTCAGCCATCGTTCGTCCTCTTGAGAGTTCGATCAGTCGTCGTCGCCGTCGGAACTCTCGTTCAGCTCTTCAGCGTTAATATTGGATTCCGGCGGCTCGGCGGCAAGCCGGCGCACTTCAACCACTTTGGTGCCGGGAAATCGCGCCAGCACCTCCTGCACCCGCGGATCGGCCTCCGCGGCGCGGGCGTGCTCGTTCCGCGCCTGCTCATTCTGCGAGCGCAGCGTCGGCTGGCCGGCCTCGTTGGAGACGATCACGGTCCAGCGCCGCCCGGTCCAAGCCTCCAGCTTGCGGGAGAGGTCGTTGACCAGCCCGCGGGCCGCATTGCGCTCCAGCGCCACTTCCAGCCGCCCGTCCTCGAAGCGGACCAGGCGCATATCGGATTCCAGCGCCTGCTTGGTCAGGATATCGCGCTTCTCGCCGGCGAGCGCAACGAGCTGCGGAAAAGTGGCAAGCCGCAGCACAGGCGCGGACTCGGTTTGGGCCGACGGCGCCACCATTTGCGGCCGCGCCGACGCTTCAGCGCCAGAGCGGGGCGATGAGGGCGTCCGCATCGGCGACGGCGCAGACATCGAAGATACCGGCGCGGTGGGCGCTGCCCGTGACGGCGCCGCGCCGCCGGAGGCGATTTGCGCGCCACCACCGTTCTGGTCGAGCATCCTTATCGCTTCGTCCGGCGTCGGCAGGTCGGCGACATAGGCGATGCGTACCAGCACCATTTCCGCGGCTGCCGCCGGCCGGGTCGCGGTCTGAACTTCCGCGATGCCCTTGAGCAGCATCTGCCACATCCGCGACAGCACCCGCATCGACAATTTGGCGGCAAATTCGCGGGCGCGGACACGCTCGGTCTCGCCGAACGCGACATTATCGGCGGTAGCGGGGACGGCCTTCACGCGGGTGACGAAATTGACGAATTCGGCAAGATCCGACAGCACCACGACCGGATCGGCGCCGACGTCATATTGCGCGCGGAATTCGCCGAAGGCGCTGGCGATATCGCCGCGCGCCAGATGCTCGAACAGGTCGATCACCCGGGTGCGGTCGGCAAGCCCCAGCATCTGCCGCACGGCGTCGGCACGGACCAGGCCCGCCGCATGCGCGATCGCCTGGTCGAACAAGGAGAGCGAATCGCGCACCGAGCCTTCCGCGGCGCGCGCGATGATGCCGAGCGCCTCGGGCTCGACCTCGACGCCTTCCTTTTTCGCGATGTTGGAGAGATGCCCCATCAGCACATCGGCCTCGACCCGGCGCAGATCAAAACGCTGGCAGCGCGACAGCACGGTGACGGGAACTTTTCGGATTTCAGTGGTGGCGAAGACGAATTTGGCGTGCTCCGGCGGCTCCTCCAGCGTCTTCAGGAAGGCGTTGAAGGCCGCCGTCGACAGCATGTGGACTTCGTCGATGATGTAGACCTTGTAGCGGGCGCTCGCCGGCGCATAGCGCACGCTGTCATTGATCTGGCGGACGTCGTCGACACCGGTATGGGAGGCGGCGTCCATTTCCAGCACGTCCATGTGCCGGCTTTCCATGATCGACTGGCAGTGCACGCCGAGGTCAGGCATGTGGATGGTCGGCCCCTTCACCGAACCATCAGGCTTCTCGTAATTGAGCGCGCGGGCGAGAATCCGCGCCGTGGTGGTTTTGCCGACGCCGCGGACCCCGGTCAGGATCCAGGCCTGCGGAATCCGGCCCGTTTCGAACGCGTTCGAGACGGTGCGGACCATGGCCTCCTGGCCGATCAGGTCGTCAAAACTGGACGGCCGGTATTTTCGCGCCAGCACCCGGTAGGGCTTGGCGGTCTCGTCTTGGCCAAGAGCAAAACCGCCCTGGCCGGCACCGTCGGACTTGTCGGGGGGAGCGCCAGCATCACTCATCGATCGATCCGCAATTGATTGTCTCTCGGGGCCGGCTTGCGGAAAGGAACGAAATCGAGCGCAGGGGACGGACAAGCCGTTTCCCTGCGCGATTCGCTCGAAAAGCAGGTAGGAGACTGACGAGCGACCCGATCCGGACCTCGTTAGGGCTGCTTCCTTCCGGACCTGACCCGGTTGGCGAGTGGCTCGTCCACCGCCAATCTCCCGGTCCTTATTTGGGGCCAAAAGGGCCGGAAAGCAAGCGGGCTTGGCGGGTGGCAAGGGCCGGAACTACCCCTGTTTCGTCATGGCCGGGCTTGACCTGGCCCTCCACGTCTTGCTTTTTCAGCCGCGCACAAAAAAAGACGTGGATGCCCGGGTCACTTGGCGCGAAAACGCGCGTCTGCCCGGGCATGACGGGGAGTTGTTTGCGGCGCTACTCTCTGCAAGGCTCCTTTAGGAATAGAGAACACGTATGCCCTCTGACGCCTCCGCCTGGTCGCTGCACTCCCAGCTCAAAAAGGACACCATCGACATCGGCGACCTGCCGCTGTGCAAGGTGCTGGTCATCAAGGATGCGCATTACCCGTGGCTGTTGCTGGTCCCGCGCCGCGAAGGTGCGGTGGAAATCATCGACCTCGACGAGGTCGCGCAGGCGCAGCTGATGACCGAAATCTCGCGCGTTTCGCGCGCCCTGAAAGAAGTCACCAAATGCGACAAGCTGAACGTCGCGGCGCTGGGCAATCTGGTGCCGCAGCTGCATGTCCACGTCATCGCGCGGCGCGCCACCGACGTGGCCTGGCCGCGCCCGGTCTGGGGCGTGATGCCGCCGCTGGCGCATGACGCCGAGGAAGTACAGAATTTCATCAACGCGCTTCGCCGCAAGATCTGGTTGGGTTGAACAGATGTCCGCATTCGACAAATATCCGCTCGGGAAGCCCGCTTTCGTTACGCATATTCTCGATCGCGCCGCGCATCTGCGTACCAATGACGAAAAACTGTTCGCGCTGGAGGGCCAGCGCAACGCCGGCGCCTATGTAATCTACCGCGACTCGCTTCTGGTGAAGCAGGAGGCCGACGGGCCGCGCGTGCTGCTCGGCGTCGAAGAGGCGGTGAAGCTCGGCGCCAATCCCGGCACGATCTTTTTGGGGCTGCGTGACGGCGCGCCGGTTTTCGGCATGGGCATTTCGGCCACGGCCGTCGAGAAGCTGATCACGCGCGACGACGTCGCCGTGACCGAGCTGCGCGGCATGGCGATGCAGGGCACGGCACCGCCGGAACAGCTCTCCGCCATCGCCATGGCCAAGTCGATGGTGACCTGGCATCAGCGCCACGGCTTCTGCGCCAATTGCGGTACCCGCACCGGGATGAAGGAGGGTGGCTGGAAGCGCGAGTGCCCGAGCTGCAAGGCCGAGCATTTTCCGCGGACCGATCCGGTCGTGATCATGCTCGTTACACACGGCGATCGATGTCTGCTCGGCCGGCAGAAGCAGTTCATGCCCGGGATGTGGTCGTGTCTGGCCGGCTTTGTCGAAGCGGCGGAGACCATCGAAGACGCGGTCCGCCGCGAGATTTTCGAGGAATCCGGCATCCGCTGCACCGACGTGAGCTATTACATGACGCAGCCATGGCCCTATCCGTCATCGCTGATGATCGGATGCGCCGCGCGCGCACTCAACGAAGATATTGTCGTTGATCGCACCGAGCTCGAGGACGCGCGCTGGTTCGATCGCGCCGAGGTCGCCCTGATGCACCGGCGCGAACATCCTGACGGCTTATTTGCCGCGCATCCGTTCGCAATTGCGCACCATCTGATCGGACGCTGGGTGCATGGGGGAAACGAAGCGAGCGCATAGCGGGAACCGTCCCTGGACCAGTCGATTAACTCCGGACATTGGTTCCGGCTAGAGGCGGAACCGACATGACGGATTCCCGGATGAACTTTCAAGACAAAGCCCCCAAAATTCCGCCGCGGATTCTCTGCATCGGTATGCCGGTGCGCGACCTCACCTTTCATACGCCGGGTGTTCCCGGGCGCGGCTCCAAGGAGAACGCCACCGCATTCGACGAAATCTGCGGCGGCAACGCGCTCAACGGCGCGATCGGTATCGTTCGGCTGGGTGGCCGCGCCTCGATCTGCGGTCCGATGGGCGATGCCAAGGAAGCATCGAGCCGCTTCATCTTCGATCAGATGGCGCATGAGGGCATCGAGACGAAACATCTCATCCACATGCCGGGCCTGGTGACCCCGATCTCCGCGGTGATGATCGATCCTTCCGGCGAGCGCACCATCGTGACCTTCCGCGATCCGGAACTGTGGCACGTGAAATTGCCCGACTTCGACACGCTGCTGGACGACTGCGCTGCCATCCTCACCGAGAGCCGCTGCGCCGAATTCTGCACCGAGCTTTGCGCCGAAGCTATCCGGCGCGGCATTCCCGTGATCGTCGATGTCGATCGCGCGATGTCGCTGCGCGAGGGCCTGCTGAACGCCTCCTCCCACCTGATATTCTCCAGCGAGCCGCTGCAGGAGACCGCTGACGTCACCGACGATGCCCAGGCGCTGAAGAAGATTGCAAAACTGACGCCGTCGTTCCTGGCGGGGACCCGGGGCCCGAGGGGCACGATCTGGCTCGACGAGAACGGGGAGATCCAGGAAACCCCGGCCTTCCCGGTTCATACGGTGGACACCCTCGGCGCCGGGGACGTGTTCCACGGCGCCTTCGCGCTGGCGATTACCGAGAAGCAGGGATTGCGGCAGGCGCTGCGATTCGCCTCGGCCGCCGCAGCGCTGAAATGCACCCGCTTCGGGGGCGCTTTCGCGGCCCCGCAACGTACTGAAGTTGAAGAGCTTTTGAGCCACGGCCAGACTGCAGACCGGGCGTCGACCGGGCACTAGCAGGGCTTGCTATAGAAGAATTTTCTATATATGAGGGTATCAAACCTTCTGTATGGAACATTTTTCTCATGACCGACCTAGCCATTCAGCTCCCTGAAGCCAACCGCCGCCTGGACGCCATCGACCGCAAAATCCTGACCGTGCTGCAGGAGGACGCTTCCCTGTCGGTCGCCGAGATCGGGGACCGGGTCGGGTTGTCATCGACGCCGTGCTGGAAGCGGATCCAGCGGCTGGAGGCCGACGGTGTGATCCTGCGCCGGGTCGCGCTGGTCGACCAGAACAAGATCGGCCTCGGCATTTCCGTGTTCGTCTCGGTCGAGAGCTCCGATCATTCCGAAGCCTGGCTGAAGACCTTCGCCAGCGCCGTCAGCGCCATGCCGGAGGTGATGGAGTTCTACCGGATGGCCGGCGACGTCGATTACATGCTGCGCGTCGTGGTCGCCGACATGGCAAGCTATGACGTGTTCTACAAGAAGCTGATCAGCGCCGTGCCGCTGAAGAACGTCACCTCGCGCTTTGCGATGGAGAAGATAAAGTCGGTGACCGCGCTGCCGGTGCCGGCGGCGTAAGGGCGCCGTCGCCGCTTGCGAAGCTGTCATCGCCCGGCTTGACCGGGCGACCCAGTATTCCAGAGACGTCCGTTTTCGACCGAGAAGCCGCGGCGTACTGGATCCCCGCTTTCGCGGGGATGACGACCTAGTACGCGGGGCGACGCGCGCCCTCAAATCTTCTGATTATACGCGCCGACCTCTGGATGCGTCCGCAGCACGGAATCCATCGCCTCGAACATGTCGCGCATGCGCTGCTCGCTCACTGGGCTCTCGACCACCACGACCAGTTCGGGCTTATTCGATGAGGCCCGCACCAGGCCCCAGCTGCCGTCCTCGACGGTCACGCGCACACCGTTGACGGTGACGAGATCGCGAATCTTCTGGCCCGCGACCTTGTCGCCCTTTTTCTGCAGCGCCTCAAAGTGCTTCACCACGGCGTCGGCGACGCCGTATTTGGTTTCGTCGGCGCAATGCGGCGACATCGTCGGCGACGACCAGGTTTTCGGCAGCGCGTTTTTCAGGTCCGCCATCGACTTGTCAGATGCGCGGTCGAGCATCTCGCAGATCGCAATCGCCGAGACCAGGCCGTCGTCATAGCCGCGGCCGAACGGCTTGTTGAAGAAGAAGTGGCCGGATTTCTCAAAGCCCGCCAGCGCGCCCATCTCGTTGGTGCGGCGCTTCATGTAGGAATGGCCGGTCTTCCAGTAGGCAACCCGCGCGCCCTGCTTTTGCAGCACCGGGTCCGTCACGAACAGGCCGGTGGATTTCACGTCGACGACGAACTGCGCATCCTTGTGGATCGCCGACATGTCCCGCGCCAGCATCACGCCGACCTTGTCGGCGAAGATTTCCTCGCCGGTGTTGTCGACCACGCCGCAGCGATCGCCGTCGCCGTCGAAGCCCAGGCCCACATCGGCCTTGTGCTGAAGCACCGCATCGCGGATCGCGTGCAGCATCTCCATGTCTTCGGGATTCGGATTGTATTTCGGAAACGTATGATCGAGTTCGGTGTCGAGCGGGATCACCTCACAGCCGATCGCCTCCATCACCTGCGGCGCGAAGGCGCCTGCCGTGCCGTTGCCGCAGGCGACCACCACTTTCAGCTTGCGCTTGAGCTTCGGCCGGCTGGTGAGATCGGCGATGTAGCGCGCCGGGAAATTTTCGTGGAATTGATAGGAGCCGCCGGCCTTGTTGTCGAACTCGGCGTTGAGCACGATTTCCTTCAGCCGCGTCATCTCGTCGGGTCCGAAGGTGAGCGGGCGGTTGGCGCCCATCTTGACGCCGGTCCAGCCATTGTCGTTATGCGACGCCGTCACCATCGCGACGCAGGGCACGTCGAGATCGAACTGCGCGAAATAGGCCATCGGCGTCACCGCCAGCCCGATGTCGTGCACCTTGCAGCCCGCCGCCATCAGCCCGGAAATCAGCGCGTATTTGATCGAGGCCGAATAGCCGCGAAAATCGTGCCCGGTGACGATTTCCCGTTTGACGCCGAGCTCCCCGATCAGCGCGCCGAGCCCCATGCCCAGCGCCTGAATACCCATCAGGTTGATTTCCTTCTCGAACAGCCAGCGCGCGTCGTATTCGCGAAAGCCGGTTGCCTTCACCATGGGTGCGGATTCGAATGCATAGGTATTCGGAATCAGCGCGGATTTGGGCTTGGGGAACATGGGCTGCCTTGTCATGAAAATGCTTCAGAGAACACCGCAGCCTTAGCGAATACGCGGGCGGGGCGATAGGCGGGATTGGCGGCTTGCGGCGGCAAATTAAGGCAGATTGGTAACCGGTAAACCTTACTGCTCCAGCACGAGCCTGCCGTCGGCGTATTCGAAGCGCTTCAGCTTCGACAGGAATGACAGGCCGAGCAGGTTTTCCGACAGCGCCTCGTCGGGCAGCACCATGGCGTCGACGTCGCGCACCACCAGACCACCGACGTCCATCACGGGAATTCGCGCGCGTGCCGCCTTGATGGTGCCGTTGGCTGTGGCGACGGTGGCGTTGTAGTCGCCGCGCAACGGGCGAAGGCCGAACTTCGCCGCGGACTTTTCATTCAGGGCGACCACGGAAGCGCCGGTGTCGACCATGAAATTGATATGCTGGCCCTCGATCCGGCCGATCGCCTGGAAGTGGCCACGGAAATCGCTGGGAAGGCTGACGCGGGTTCCGCCGGTTGGAGAGACGGTCGTCTTGGGAAAGAATTGATCCGCCGCGGAACTGCGGCTAGATCCGTTGTCAGAACCCTTGGCGAGCGCCGGGGTCGGCGATATCCGGTCCGCCATCTGGGCCATGAAGACGCCGGCACCAGCTATCGCTGCGGCAAACATCAGAAGGTTACGCATCACACCACTCACGGCGGTTCCTAAGACCGCCGATTTCACCACGCCATCCGCCAAACCGCGACTAACCCGCGGAGTCGAAGGCCGTCATTTCGGCGAAAAGGATGAGCGAAGGGTTAACGAATTATCATCAAGTGCCGCGCGGCTTGACCCGCCGGGTCGGCAGCGCGGTGGCCGGGTCTTCCGGCCAGGGGTGGCGCGGATAGCGGCCGCGCAGGTCGGAGCGCACGGCCGCATAGCTGCCGCGCCAGAAGCCGGGAAGGTCGCGCGTCACCTGCACCGGGCGTTGCGCCGGGGACAGCAATTCCAGCACCAGCGGCACCGCGCCCTTGGCGATCGAGGGATGTGTGTTGAGCCCGAACAGCTCCTGCAGGCGCACGGCAATCGTCGGCCCCTGCTCGGCCTCGTAATCGATCGCGAGCATGGTGCCGGTCGGCGCCTCGAAATGCGTCGGCGCTTCGCGCTCCAGCCGCGCGCGCAACTCCCACGGCAATAGCGCCATCAGCGCGTCGGAGAGATCGCCGGGGGAAAGCTCCTTCAGCGAGGTCTTGTAGGAGAGAACAGGCACCAGCCAGTTCTCGCCATCGGCGGCGAGCGCGGCGTCGGACAGATCGGGCCAGCTGTCGCCCTCCGCCTTGCGCAGGAACATCACGCGGTCGCGCCATTGCTTCAGGGATTTCGACCACGGCAGCTTGTCGAATCCTGCGGCAATCAAACCTGCGGCGAAGATGCGCGCGGTCTCTGCCGAGGGCGACAGCGCCACCGGCGCTTCCGACAGCGTGATCGCGTGCAGCGTCCGCTTGCGGCGCCCGCGCAGCGCCATCGCGCCACGATCGAACGAAATCTCTTCCGTGTTTTCGATCTGGTCGGCGAAGCGCGTTTCGATATCTTCCTGCGTGATCGGCGCCGCCAGCAGAATGCGCCCCTGGGCGGCGGTGCCGGTCAGTTCGGCGACGGCGATATAGGGTGCGCGCGCCAGCGACGAGGTTTGCTCGACGGCCGCCCCTCGCCCGTTGGCGAGCACGAAGCTGCCATTTCCGCGATTGCGCGCGACGCGATCGGGGAAGGCCAGCGCCAGCATGATGCCGGTAGAGGGCGAGACATCCTCAGCGGGCTGCCCTTCCGTTGTCGCCACCTGCTGTGCCCAGCGCTGCGCCAGACTGCGGGCGCTGGAAGCGCGAGGCGAGCGGTCGCGGCGGAACTGGTCGAGCCTGTAATCGAGATCGACGCTGTCGCCGCCGAGGCCGCGTTCGGTCAGGATGGCGGCGATGTCGGCCGCCTCGTCGTCCGCGCCCAGCCGATGCGAATCCACGATCATCCGCGCCAGCCGTGGCGGCAGCGCCAACGCGCGCAGGCTTTGGCCCTCCGGGGTGATGCGGCCATCGGTATCGAGCGCGCCGAGTTCGCCAAGCAGGCTGTTGGCTTCCTTCAGCGCGGGCGCCGGCGGCGGATCCAGAAATGCCAGCGTGGCGGGATCGCGGACGCCCCATTGCGCGAGATCGAGCACCAGCGAGGAAAGGTCAGCAGAGAGGATTTCGGGTTGGGTGTAGGCGGCGAGCGAGGCGGTCTGGGGCTCGTCCCACAGCCGGTAGCAGACGCCAGGCTCGGTGCGGCCGGCACGGCCGCGGCGCTGATCGACCGCGGCGCGCGAGGCGCGCACGGTCTCCAGGCGGGTCAGGCCGATGTCGGGCTCGTAGCGCGGCACCCGCGCCAGGCCGCAATCGACGACAATGCGAACGCCCTCGATGGTCAGCGAGGTTTCGGCGATAGACGTTGCCAGCACGACCTTGCGTTGGCCCTTCGGCGCCGGCGCAATGGCGCGGTCCTGTACGGCGGCATCGAGCGCCCCGAACAACGGCACGATCTCGACGCTCGCATCGTGAACCCGCTCAGAGAGAAAATTCTGCGTGCGGCGGATTTCGGCGGCGCCCGGCAGGAACGCCAGCACCGAGCCGGGATCGGCGCGCAGCGCGGCTGCGATCGCATCCGCCATCTGCCGTTCGATCGGCGCATCCATCTTGCGGCCGAGATAACGCGTCTCGACCGGAAAGGCGCGGCCTTCGCTCGCAATCACCGGCGCATCGCCGAGCAATTTGCCGACCCTCGCGCCGTCGAGCGTCGCCGACATCACCAGGATGCGTAGATCCTCGCGCAACCCGGTCTGCGCATCGCGGGCCAGCGCCAAGCCCAGATCGGCATCGAGAGAACGCTCGTGAAACTCATCGAACAGCACGGCGGCGACGCCTGATAGTTCGGGATCGTCGAGAATCTGCCGCGAGAAAATGCCTTCGGTAACGACCTCGATCCGCGTCGCGCGCGATATTTTTGAGCCGAAGCGGACGCGATAGCCGACGGTCTCGCCAGCGCGCTCGCCGAGCGTCCGCGCCATGCGATCGGCGCTGGCGCGGGCCGCGATTCGCCGCGGCTCCAGCATGATGATCTTTTTACCATTCAGCCAGGGCGCATCGAGCAGCGCCAGCGGCACCCGCGTGGTCTTGCCGGCGCCGGGAGGCGCCACCAGCACGGCGGCATTATTTGCCGTCAGCGTGCGCCCGAGTTCATCGAGCACCGCGTCGATCGGAAGAGGGGTATCGAAGGTGCGGGGCAAGGTCTCACCAACTCGTCATGCCCCGGGCAGTAGCGCGAAGCGCGTCTTCGCGCTAGGTGTCCCGGGCATCCACGTCTTCAATGCTCTTGCGGTACTAACGCAGGTCTATCTTCATGCGTTGCGCAAGTCTTCGCATTTCCTGATCTTGCCCGGGCGAAAGTTGGATCTTTCGGTCGACGATCAATGAATGCAACCATTCCAAAGCAACGCCATACTCGAAATTTTCAACGAATTCGGCCAACAGCTCGCGATTTTTCTGGTCGATCTCCGCTGACGAAATTGAATTGATGAGAGACGTAAGAGAACCATCCAGTTCACGTCGAATCTCATCCCGAGCGTTCATTGATGAATTCCCTGGCTTCCCTTCTGCCGATCCGGTGCCAAAAACGTGGATGGCCGGGACATCGAGCGCGGAGACGCGCTTCGCGCTACTGCCCGGCCATGACGGAAACTGCCATCGTGCGCCTATATTTGCGGCTCAGCCGCCCGCCCGACGCTGTCATAGGTGAAGCCGTGGGCGGCCATGTCATCCGCGCGATAGATGTTGCGCAAATCGACCACGACGGGCTGCGCCATGGCGCCCTTGATCCGGTCCAGGTCCAGCGCGCGGTATTGCACCCATTCGGTAACGATCACCATGGCGTCCGCCCCCTTCACACACTCATAGGGGTCGTCGCAATATTCGATATCGGGTAATTCCTTGCGCGCCTGCTCCATGCCGACCGGGTCATGCGCGCGGACCTTGGCGCCCATGTCGAGCAGGCCGGTGACCAGCGGGATCGACGGCGCCTCACGCATGTCGTCCGTGTCGGGTTTGAAGGTGAGGCCGAGCACCGCGACGGTCTTGCCGCGCAAGCTGCCGCCCGCCGCGTTGGAAACCTTTCGCGCCATCGCGCGCTTGCGGTTGTCGTTGACGCCGAGCACGGCCTCCACGATGCGCAATTGGACGTCATGGTCCTGCGCGACCTTGACCAGCGCACGGATGTCCTTGGGAAAACACGAGCCGCCAAAGCCCGGGCCGGCATGCAGAAACTTCGTGCCGATGCGGTTGTCGAGCCCGATGCCGCGCGCGACTTCCTGGACGTCGGCGCCGACTTTTTCGGCGAGATCCGCCATCTCGTTGATGAAGGTGATCTTGGTGGCGAGGAACGCGTTGGCGGCGTATTTGATCAGTTCCGCGGTGCGCCGCGCGGTGTACATCAGCGGCGCCTGGTTGAGCGACAGCGGGCGGTAGATGTCGCCGAGCACCTTGCGGCCGCGCTCGTCCGAAGTGCCGACCACGACGCGGTCCGGAAATTTGAAATCGCGGATCGCGGCGCCCTCGCGCAGGAATTCCGGATTGGACGCAACCACCACATCGGCCGACGGATTGGCTTCGCGGATCAGCCGCTCGACCTCGTCGCCGGTGCCGACCGGCACCGTCGATTTGGTGATGACCACCGTGAAGCCGGACAGCGCAGCTGCGATCTCGCGCGCGGCGCTGTAGACGTAAGACAGGTCGGCGTGGCCATCGCCGCGCCGCGACGGCGTGCCGACCGCGATAAACACGGCGTCGGCTTCCGCGACCGGCGCGGTCAGGTCGGTGGTGAAATCCAGCCGCTTGGCCTTGACGTTGGACGCCACCAGCGCGTCGAGCCCGGGTTCGAAAATCGGGATCTCGCCTCTGCGCAGGGCTGCGATCTTGCCGGCGTCCTTGTCCACGCAGGTGACCTGGTGGCCGAAATCGGCGAAGCAGGCGCCGGATACCAGTCCCACATAGCCCGTGCCAATCATGGCGATTCGCATGAATCTACCCGCTTGTAATGGTTAACGCTGACCCCGACTCGTGGGCGTCTTAGAGCATTTTTCGCCCAAGGGGAAACCTGAAAAATCGGGGTAAGCCGGCATGTCATTTGTATGAATAAAGGAGAAAGCAACGTATCGGGCCGAAGATGCGGCCATGTCGCGCCGAAAAGGGACACCGATGACTTCAAACGGCACATCCGCCGGATCCGAGCGTTCCACCCGCATCGACTGGGTGGATTACGCCAAAGGCATCTGCATCGTCATGGTGGTGATGATGCATTCGGTGCTCGGCGTGGAAAAGGCGGCCGGCGACACCGGTTTCATGCATGCGTTCGTGATGTTCGCGCAGCCGTTTCGGATGCCGGATTTCTTCCTGATTTCAGGGCTTTTTCTTGCTGTCGTGATCGACCGCGACTGGCGCACCTATCTCGACCGCAAGGTCGTCCACTTCGCCTACTTCTACGTGCTGTGGATGACGATCCAGTTCGGCTTCAAGGCGCCGGGCTTCGCCGCCGAACAAGGCTGGCGCCACGTCGGCTTGCTGTATCTGGAATCCTTCATCGAGCCGTTCGGCACGCTGTGGTTCATTTATCTGCTGCCGATGTTCTTCGTCGTCACAAAACTGTCACGCGGCATCCCCGCCGCGGCGGTCTGGGTCGTCGCCGCGGCGCTGGAGACGGCGCATGTCGTGACCGGCTGGACGGTGATCGACGAATTCTGCGCGCGCTTCGTCTACTTCTATTCCGGCTACCTGTTTGCTTCCTACGTGTTCGCGCTGTCGGATCGTTCGCGGGCAAGACCTGCGCTGGCGCTGGTTGGATTGGCGCTGTGGACGCTGGTCAATGGCGGCCTCGTGATGTCGGGCTTCAGCCATTGGCCGCTCATCTCGCTGGCGCTTGGGTTTGCGGGAGCGTGCGCCATCATCGTGATGGGCACGCTGCTGGCGCGCATGCAGTGGCTGAACTTCCTGCGCTATTGCGGCGAGCATTCCATCGTCATCTATCTCGCCTTCTTCCTGCCGATGGCGGTGACCCGAACGCTCTTGCTGAAGACCGGCCTGATCACGGACATCGGAACCATCTCGCTGATCGTGACCGTTGCGGGGGTTGCCGGCGCGATTGCGATCTGGCGGCTGGCGCTGTTGCTGCGCGCGGACTTCCTGTTCGAGCGACCGGCCGCCTTCTGGATCGCGCCTAAAAAGGCCGCGCCCACGCTGCAGCCAGCGGAGTAGATTGCTCCATATACCGGCTGTCATCGCCCGGCCTTGTGCGCAATTGCGCACTGGGACCGGGCGACCCAGTACGCCGGGCTTCCTCGGTTGAACACGACCGCCTCGGCGTACTGGATCACCCGCTTTCGCGGGTGATGACGGATGTGGGCGGGCGACGACAGGGGTGTGTATTGGGCTCAAAATCCACCTCCCAAGGCTGTCAATCCGCGCAAAAATCCCTAAATTTCGGCCATGCCGAAAACAGCCCCCAAAGCCGCCGCCAAACCTGTTGCCGCCAAAGCCCCCGCCAAGGGCGACCATGTCTTCCTGGTCGACGGTTCCTCCTACATTTTCCGCGCCTATCACGCGCTGCCGCCGCTGAACCGCAAATCGGACGGGCTGCAGGTCAATGCCGTGCTCGGTTTCTGCAACATGCTGTGGAAGCTGCTCCGCGATATGCCCGAGGATAACCGGCCGACGCATCTGGCGATTATCTTCGACAAATCCGAGATCACGTTCCGCAACAAGCTCTATCCCGATTACAAGGCGCACCGGCCACCGGCGCCTGACGATCTGATCCCGCAATTTGCGCTGATCCGCGAGGCGGTGCGCGCGTTCGACCTGCCCTGCCTGGAGCAAGTCGGCTTCGAGGCTGACGATCTGATCGCGACCTATGCGCGGCTCGCGGGCGAGCGCGGCGCGACCGCCACCATCGTCTCCTCCGACAAGGATCTGATGCAGCTCGTGACCGACAAGGTCGTGATGTACGACACCATGAAGGACCGCCGCATCGGCATTCCCGAAGTGATCGAAAAATTCGGCGTGCCGCCGGAGAAAGTCGTCGAGGTGCAGGCCTTGGCTGGCGATTCCACCGATAATGTTCCCGGCGTGCCCGGCATCGGCGTCAAGACCGCGGCGCAACTGATCATTGAATATGGCGACCTCGAGCAGTTGCTGTTCCGCGCTGGCGAGATCAAGCAGCCGAAGCGGCGCGAGGCCCTGATCGAGCACGCCGAGAAGGCGCGGATCTCGCGGCAGCTGGTGCTGCTCGACGACAAGGTCGACCTCGAAGTGCCGCTGGACGACCTCGCCGTGCACGAGCCTGACGCACGCAAGCTGATCGCCTTCCTCAAGGCGATGGAATTCTCCACCCTCACCCGCCGCGTCGCCGAATATTCGCAGATCGATCCGGCCGACGTGGAGGCCGATGCGGGCAACAAGAGCGGCGCGAGCGTTTTCGCCGTGCCGCCATCAGGCAGGAAGCCGGAAGGCTATTCCGAGGGAGCGACGCTGTTCGATGCCCCCGACTCTTCTTCCGCGCCCTCAAGCAAGGGTGGAGCGGCACAGAGCAAAGGCGCCGACAAGCAGGACAAGGCTGCCAGCCACAAGGGAGCGCCGGTCTCGCTCGCCGCCGCCCGCGCCGAAGCCGCGCGAAAGCTGCCGGTCGACCGCAGCAGGTATCAGACCATCCGCAACCCAAGTGAACTCAAGGCGTGGATCGCGCGCGCTTACGACGCCGGCACTTTCGCGATCGACGCCAAGGCGAATTCCGACGATCCGATGCAGGCCGACATCTGCGGCATTGCGCTGGCGCTGGCGCCGAACGACGCCTGTTACGTGCCGCTCGCCCACCGGCAATCCGGCGACGGTGCGGGCCTGTTCGACGCCGGGCTCGCGCCCGACCAGATCAAGGCCGGCGACGCGCTGGCGGCATTGAAACCGCTATTGGAATCCTCAGGCGTTCTCAAGATCGGCTTCAACATCAAGTACAATGCCGTGATGCTGGCGCAGCACGGCATCACCCTGCGCAATACCGACGATGCGCAGTTGATGTCGTATGCGCTCGATGCCGGACGGAATTCGCATGCGCTGGAGTCGCTCGCCGAACGCTGGTTCGCCCACGCTGTGGTCAACCATGGCGAACTGGTCGGAAGCGGCAAGAACAAGCTGACCTTCGATCAGGTCGCGATCGACAAGGCGACCGCCTATTCGGCCGAAAGCGCCGACGTGATCCTAAGGCTGCATCGCGTGCTGAAGCCGCGGCTCGCCGCCGAGCACATGACGACCGTCTACGAGACCCTGGAGCGGCCGCTGGTCAGCGTGCTGGCGCGGATGGAACGGCGCGGCATCTCGATCGATCGACAGGTGTTGTCGCGGCTGTCGGGCGATTTCGCCCAGACCGCGGCGCGCGTCGAGGCCGAGCTTCAGGAGATCGCGGGCGAGCCGATCAATGTCGGCAGCCCCAAGCAGATCGGCGACATCATCTTCGGCAAGATGGGATTAACCGGCGGCACCAAGACCAAGACCGGCGCGTGGTCCACCTCGGCGCAAATTCTCGACGAGCTTGCCGAACAGGGCCATGAGTTCCCGAAGAAGATTTTGGAATGGCGCCAGGTGTCGAAACTGAAATCGACCTACACCGACGCGCTGCCGGAATATGTCCACCCGCAGACCCACCGCGTTCACACCACTTACGCGCTGGCCGCGACCACCACGGGACGGCTGTCGTCCAACGAGCCGAACCTGCAGAACATTCCGGTGCGGACCGAGGACGGCCGAAAAATCCGCCGCGCCTTTATCGCGACGCCCGGCCACAAGCTGGTGTCGGCGGATTATTCGCAGATCGAGCTGCGGCTGCTGGCCGAGATCGCCGACATCCCCGTGCTCAAGCAGGCGTTCCGCGACGGGCTCGACATTCATGCCATGACGGCGTCCGAAATGTTCGGCGTTCCCATCAAGGACATGCCGGGCGAAGTGCGCCGCCGGGCGAAGGCGATCAATTTCGGCATCATCTACGGCATCTCGGCGTTCGGCCTCGCCAACCAGCTCGGCATCGCCCGCGAGGAAGCCTCCGCCTACATCAAGAAATATTTCGAGCGCTTCCCGGGCATCCGCGCCTATATGGACGAGACGCGGGATTTCTGCCGCACCAACGGCTATGTCACGACGCTGTTCGGCCGGAAATGCCACTACCCCGACATCAAGGCCTCCAACGCCTCGGTCCGCTCCTTCAACGAGCGCGCCGCGATCAACGCGCGCCTGCAAGGCACCGCCGCCGACATCATCCGCCGCGCCATGGTGCGGATGGAAGACGCGCTGGCCGAGAAGAAGCTTTCCGCGCAGATGCTGCTGCAGGTGCACGACGAACTGATCTTCGAGGTACCCGACAACGAGGTGGCGGCGACGCTGCCGGTGGTGCAGCACGTCATGCAGGACGCGCCGTTCCCCGCGGTGCTGCTGTCGCTGCCGCTGCAGGTCGACGCGCGGGCGGCAAACAATTGGGACGAGGCGCATTAAAGATACTGTCATCGCCAGCAGAAATGTCCTCGGAGCAATATTCGAAATGACACCGCGGTTCGACGCGCGTTAGAAAACGCGCATTCCTCCCGCGAGTGTCCCATGCCTCACATTGCAACGCTGCTCGGTTTCGCCCTGGTCTCGCTCGGCATCGTGCTGACGCCCGGGCCGAACATGATCTACCTGATATCGCGCTCGATCACGCAAGGCCCGGCGGCGGGAATCGTATCGCTCGGCGGTGTCGCGCTCGGGTTCGTGTTCTACATGCTGTGCGCGGCGTTCGGCATCACGGCGCTGTTGTTCGCTGTGCCCTACGCCTACGACGCGCTGCGCTTTTCCGGCGCCGCCTATCTGCTGTGGCTGGCGTGGCAGGCGGTCAAGCCGAACGGGCGCTTGCCGTTTCAGGTGAAAAAGCTGCAAGTCGACGGCCCGCGCAAATTGTTCGCGATGGGGTTCGTCACCAATCTCCTGAATCCGAAGATTGCGATGCTGTATCTGGCGCTGCTGCCGCAGTTCATCGATCCGGCCGTCGGCAGCGTGCTGACGCAGTCGCTGGCGCTGGGTGCGATCCAGATCGTCATCAGCGTCGGCATCAATGCGATGATCGCGCTTGCCGCGGGATCAATCGCGCGGTTTCTCGGCACGCGGCCGAGCTGGCTATTGCTGCAGCGCTGGCTGATGGGCACGGTGCTGGCGGGGCTTGCTGTGAAGATGGCGTTCGAGGCGAAGCGGGCGTGACCCCATCTGTCGTCGCCCGGCTTGACCGGGCGACCCAGTATTCCAGAGCAGTCGCCTTGATCCACACTACGTGGCCGCAACTGACTGCGTCGCTTAACTAGAAAGGCAGCGGCGTACTGGATCGCCCGGTCAAGCCGGGCGACGACAGCAGTGGGTGGGATCGAGAGTTCAATCGAGCTTCGCTTCCATGCCGCGCCTGGTCGCCGGGCGGGCCATCAGCGCGTTGTACCAGCGCTCGACGTTCGGAAAATCCTTCAGCTCGACCTTGTGGCGCGGGTGGCGCCAGGCCCAGCCGAGGATGGCGAAGTCGGCGACCGACAGGGCGTCGGCGACGAATTCGCGGCCCTCCAGCCGACGGTCCAGCACGCCGTAGAGCCGGCGGGTCTCGGCCATGTAGCGCTTCAGGCCGTAGGCGCGGTCGGTTTCGTTCTCCAGCGCGATGAAATGGTGCACCTGGCCGGGCATCGGCCCAAAACCGCCCATCTGCCACATCAGCCATTCATAGACCGGGATACGCTCAGCAAGCGGTTTCGGCAGGAACTTGCCGGTCTTCTCGCCGAGATAAAGCAGGATCGCACCGGATTCAAAGATGCCGACCGGCTTGCCGCCGGGGCCGTCGGGATCGAGGATCGCGGGAATCTTGTTGTTGGGGCTGAGCTTGAGGAAACCGGGCGCCATCTGCTCGCCCTTGGTGATGTTCACCGGGACCACCTTGTAGGGCAGCCCCATTTCCTCCAGCGCGACCGAGATCTTGCGGCCGTTCGGCGTATTCCAGGTGTGCAGTTCGATTGTCATTTACGGTTTTCCCAACAAAGGCTGGGGTCTCCGTACCCCGGAACCTCCGGGCCGTACAACCCGCGCTTTCCACGGGGCGCCCCTGCGAAAGCAGGACGCATGCGCCACTGTTGACGACACGAGATCGGCGCTGGAATGTCCGGGGAAGCGCCGATAGATTGCGCCCCGCCTGAAACCCCGGGGAAACCGCCTTGTCCAAATCCGCCTCCCGCGCCCGCCTCGCCGAGATCATCCGCAAGCGCTCGTTCGGCCGCGGCGAGATCACGCTGGCCTCGGGCCGCAAGAGCGACTTCTACTTCAACCTCAAGCCGACCATGCTCGACCCCGAAGGCGCGGCGCTGCTGGCCGAACTGACCTATGAGGCGCTGAAGGACGACAATCTCGATTTCGTCGGCGGACTGGAAATGGGCGCAGTCCCGCTGGCCGGCGCGATCGCGCAGCTCTCCTGGCTCAAGGGGCACCCGATCGCGGCGTTCTTCGTGCGCAAGAAGCCAAAGGAGCACGGCGCCCGCCTCGCGGTGGAGGGGCTCGCCAAGGGCGAAACCCTGCAGGGCAAGCGCATCGTCATCGTCGAGGACGTCACCACCACCGGCGGCTCGGCGCTGAAGGCCGTCGAGGCCGTGCGCGAGGCCGGCGGCGAGATCGTGCTGGTGCTGACCATGGTCGATCGCGAAGAAGGCGCGACCGAAACCTTCGCCGAGGCCGGGCTGGAGTTTCGCTCGCTCTACAAGGCGGGTGAATTTCTGAAGGGGTGAAGTTGCTTCTTCTGTTCCTCTTCCCGTTTGCAGGCAGAGGAACCTCTTTTCTTTTTCTCCCTCCCCTTGTCCCCGAATACCACTCCTTTACCATCCATCGTTAAGGTTACTCCCGACTGAAGTCTGTCGCGCTTCAGCGCGTTTGTTGGGTGGAGTTGGCGTTGCGTACAGAGTTTGCTTTTTCGCGCGTGCGGCGCCGCGCGACATTTGTGACCGCCGCGACCATTGCTGGCGCGCTTGTGCTTGTGCCCGGCAGCGTCTCCGCCGAGGGTCTGTTCGATTTCCTGTTCGGCGGCATCCAGAAACAGCAGGGGCGGCAAGGCCCCTCGCCGGCGAACTTCTTCGCCGATCCGTTCGGCACCAATCAACCAGCCCAACCTGCGCCGGCGCCGCGTGTCGCAGGCTCCGGACCTGCCTTCTGCGTGCGAAGCTGCGACGGCAAATATTTTCCGCTGACCATGCGCGGCAACGCCTCGCCGGTTCAGACCTGCCAGGCCTTCTGCCCGGCGAGCGCCACCAAGGTGTTTTACGGCAGCAACATCGATAGCGCTGCCGCTGGCAATGGCGAGCGCTATGCCGACAGCGAAAACGCCTTCGCCTATCGCAAGGCGCTGCGCGCCGATTGCACCTGCAACGGCCGAAGCCCGTCCGGGCTCGCGCCGGTCGATCTCACGCTCGACACCTCGCTGCGCTCCGGCGACGTTGTCGCTACCACCGACGGCTTGGTGGCCTACACCGGCGTTCGCCTAGGCGCCGACCAGACGGCGGAATTCACCCCCGTCGCCGCCTATCCCGGCCTCACGGCCGATGTCCGCGCCCGGCTCGGCGAAATGAAGGTCGCGCCGGTCAGCGCGGAGATGGTCGCGGCCAATGCGCCGCTTCCCGAGGCGAGCCGCGACGTCGAACTGCCGACCGCATCGATACCGAAGACGGTTGCGCCGAAGCCGGCGAAACGCGCGGAAGCGCGATAAGGCCAAATTCTTTACCGCAACAGCCCGCCGCCAAAGCGTAGCCCGGATCGACGCCAGCGCTTCACCGCCCGACGATGACGCCGATCACGTTGGGCGCCGACAGATATTTTTCCTCGATCGCCGCACGCGCCGCGGCGCGGTTTTCCGGCGTCAGCAAGCCGCGCTTTTCGGCCAGGATCATCCAGCAATAGCCCCACCAGTCGGTCAGCATGCCCTGATCGTCGACGAGATCGTAGCCCGCTTGAGCGGCGAAAATTCGCGCCTGCGCTTCATCGAGCGCGTCGAGAAAGGCGTGGTCCTCGACCGAAAACAGCTCGTCGCTGAAATCGTCCGTGGTGTAGCCCCACACCGACATGCAGACCGCATTGAACTCGCGGTCGATGGCGTCGTCGTCGACGAGCCGGCGGCGCGAGGCCTGATGCAGGCGCGACAGCGAGCGCGCGAAGTCGGCGATGCGGGTGAGAGCGAACTGATCGAAGGCGATGGTGGACATGTAGTCCTCACAAACTCGGATAGACCATAAATGTTGTGTCGGCGGTGCGCCGAATCACAATGATATATCAAACACTTGCTAAATTGTTCTTAATTTGTTCTAGGCGCATCTCAAGATTTCGGCTATCAAAGGTTGCTTCTCGGCGATTTTGCCGCAAACGATCGAACGATGGACGCGATAAAGGCCACCCAAATCCGCTTGCTGATACTGGAAGCGGCTGACGCGATCGAGCGGGCGCATGCGATCGTATCCAGCCTCCACAGCGACGATCAGGTCTTGCTTTCCGCGTCTCTCGACGAGATATCGCTAGCCATACACGCCAAGCTGCTGCAGCAGTTCTACCTCAGTTACCCCGGCTTTGAAGAGGAAGGCCAAGTCTGGCACGGCCTGCGAATGTGAACGAGAACCTCAATCCTTCACATCGCCGACAACAGCTTGTCGCCGCAATAATTGGCGTAGAACTTTCCGCCGCACTGCCGCTTGATCGCCGCACAGCGCGCGGCCGGTGAAGCGCCTTGCGGGACGCTGAACGAACAGCTCAGGCCGTCGGCGCTCCTGCCGGCGGCAAAGGCTGCGCTGGTCGCACTGATGCAGACTACCAGCAGTGCTGCGGCGGCGATCTCGATCGTCAATCTCATGGCAAGCCTCCCGTTCTGGCGGCAAGCGTTTCCGGCGATCCCACAGCCTTTTGCACCTCGATTATATCACGAAAAACCGGCCGCCGGTGCCGCGAAATCGGCCCGGTCCTTGCATAAAATCATACCAGCGCAGTGCACAACATAGTCAGGCGTTTCCGATTGACGGGCAAGGCGCGTATCTTCGTTGTGAGTCTCCATCGCAGGAAATCGACGCGTTGCAGGAACAAATCCCAGGAAACCATCCGGCCAACTATCCGGCGCTTGGCCAGCCGATCGATGAACTGGCGCTGGCCGAGATCAAGGGTGCGATCCTCGCCAAGCTCCGGCTTGCGATCGGCAAGGATGCCGGTATGGCGACCAGGCGCGACTGGTACAAGGCGGCGGCGCTGGCGCTGCGCGACCGCATCGTGCACCGCTGGCTGACGGCCGAAAAGGAGAGCTACGACGCCGGCAGCAAACGGGTCTATTACCTCTCGCTCGAATTCCTGATCGGCCGCCTGTTCACCGACGCGCTGAACAATATGGGCCTGCTGCCGGTGTTCGAGGCCGCGCTCGGCGATCTCGGCGTCGGGCTTGACGACCTGCGCAAGTGCGAGCCGGACGCGGCGCTCGGCAATGGCGGCTTGGGGCGGCTCGCGGCGTGCTTCATGGAGAGCATGGCGACGCTTGCCATTCCCGCCATCGGCTACGGCATCCGCTACGATTTCGGCCTGTTCCGCCAGATCATTTCGCAGGGCTGGCAGCACGAGTATCCGGACGAATGGCTGAGTTTTGGCAACCCCTGGGAATTCCAGCGGGCCGAGGTCGTCTACCACATCCATTTCGGCGGCTTCGTCGACCACGTCGACGACCGCGGCCGCGACCGCGCCACCTGGCGTCCGGCAGAAACCGTGCAGGCTGTCGCCTACGACACCCCGATCGTCGGCTGGCGCGGCCAGCACGTCAACGCGCTGCGGCTGTGGTCGGCGCGCTCGCCCGACCCGCTGCGGCTCGACGTCTTCAACACCGGCGATTACCTCGGCGCCGTCGCCGAGGAGGCGCGCGCGGAATCGATCTGCAAATTCCTCTATCCGAACGACGAGAGTCCCGCGGGGCGCGAGCTGCGGCTGCGGCAGGAATATTTTTTCGTTTCCGCCTCGCTGCAGGACCTGATCAAGCGGCATCTTGGCTCCGACGGGCAGTTGCGCAACCTCCCCTCCAAGGTCGCGGTGCAGCTCAACGACACCCATCCGAGCCTGGCCGTCGCCGAGCTGATGCGCATCCTGGTCGACCTGCACAATTTCCGCTGGGACGAAGCGTGGAAGATCACGGTCGCGACGCTGTCCTACACCAACCACACGCTGCTGCCCGAGGCGCTGGAGACCTGGCCGACCGAACTGTTCGAGCGGCTGCTGCCGCGGCATCTCGAAATCATCTACCGCATCAATGTCGCGCATCTGGCGCTGGCTGATCAGCGTTGCCCGGGCGACATCGACTACCGCGCCTCGGTGTCGCTGATCGACGAGACGTCCGGCCGCCGGGTGCGGATGGGACAACTCGCTTTCGTCGGCTCGCACCGCATCAACGGCGTCTCGGCGATGCATTCCGACCTGATGAAGGAGACCGTGTTCCACGATCTCAACCATCTCTATCCCGGCCGCATCACCAACAAGACCAACGGCATCACCTTCCGCCGCTGGCTGATGCTCGCCAACCCGAAGCTGACCGGCCTGATGCGCGAGGTCTGCGGCGAGGCCGTGCTCGATGACTTCTCCCTGTTTGAGCGGCTCGAGGCCCGCGCCAGCGACAACGCATTCCAGCAGCGTTTTCGCGAGATCAAGCATCAGAACAAGGTTGCGCTGGCGCGGCTGATCAACGAGCGGCTCGGCATCAAGGCCGATCCGTCGGCGCTGTTCGATATACAGATCAAGCGCATCCACGAATACAAGCGGCAATTGCTCAACGTCGTCGAGACCGTCGCGCTGTATCAGGCGATCAAGGACGAGCCGCAGCGCGACTGGGTGCCGCGGGTCAAGATCTTTGCCGGCAAGGCTGCGGCGAGCTATCGCTACGCAAAACTGATCATCAAGCTGATCAACGATGTCGCCGAAATCGTCAACAACGACCCTGACGTCGCAGGAAGGCTCAAGGTCATCTTCCTGGCCGACTACAATGTCAGCCTTGCCGAGGTGATCATTCCGGCCGCCGATCTCTCCGAGCAAATCTCCACCGCCGGCATGGAGGCCTCCGGCACCGGCAACATGAAGCTGGCGCTCAACGGCGCCTTGACCATCGGCACGCTTGACGGCGCCAACATCGAAATCCGCGACCATGTCGGCGCGGAGAACATCGCGATCTTCGGCATGGAGGCCGGCGACGTCATGGTCCGGCGCAAGCAGGGCCTGGATGCGACCGACGTGATCAGCCGCTCGCCGCGGCTGGCGCGGGCGATTGCTGCCATCGAGAGCGGCGCGTTCTCGCCCGACGATCCCGCCCGCTTTGCGTCCATCGGCCACGCGCTGCGCTATCTCGACCACTACATGGTCTCGGCCGATTTCGATTCTTACTATGAAGCGCAACGCGGCATCGACGCCCGCTGGCAGGTGGTGCCGGCCTGGACTCGCGCCTCGATCCTCAACGTGGCGCGGATGCCGTGGTTCTCCTCCGACCGCACCATCCGGGAATATGCCGAGGAGATCTGGAACGTGCCGGTGCGCGCGGCCGCGCCGGTGCCGGAGGCCGGCACCCAGCGCGGGGCGACGCGGTAATTTCGGGTCGAGGAACCCATTACCTCAGGCGTCATTGAATTCGCGGCGTCGGCAATGTTACTGCATGTACGCAGTTCAAAGGCCGGAGATAGACGTGCCGATCGGTGAGTATGTCAGTCCAGATGGGCAGCTGAAATTCCTGGTCACCTGCCCCGATGGTGATTGGACGATCGGCTTCGACGGATTTCCCTGGCATACGCATGGAAGCATTCTCGCGGAATTGTCAGGACAGGATGAGGTCCCTGCCGTCGAACGCTTCCTGGCTGATTTGATCGGCAACGTCAGTGTGATTGCTTTGACGCGGATTTCGGGCGAACTGACAAGTGTCTGGGTCACGGACGACCCTGAGGGAGCCCTCCAAGATTGCAGAAAATACGGTCAGGCCGAAGAGACGATTGAATTTCGGCTTTGGGACGGGACGCCTATAAAGGTTTGATGGATCATTATGCTGACCAAAGCCTCGCATCTTTTCGACGACGCCACGCAGATCACCGCCGGCGATAGCTGCTGGCAGGGCAAGACCAGCCCGGACTACTGGGCGTTTGTCGGGCCGTTCGGCGGCTGCACGGCCGCCACCATCCTGCGCGCGCTGATCGACCATCCGCAGCGCTCGGGCGATCCGCTGTCGCTAACCGTGAATTTCTGCGCGCCGATCGCCGAAGGCGCCTTCGATCTCGACGTGCGCCTGGTCAAGGCCAACCGCTCGAGCCAGCATTGGTGCGTGGAGATGACGCAGGGCGGCGGTGACGTCGCGACGCTGGCGACCGCGGTATTCGCCGAGCGCCGCCCGTCCTGGTCGCACCAGCAGGCAAAATTTCCCGGCGCTGTACCATTCGAACAGTCGCGCAGGTTTCCGAACACGCCGATGACGTGGACCCACCAGTATGATTTCCGCTTCGTCGAGGGTGAACCGAGCTTCTACGGCTCGCCGGCGGCGGCGCCGCTCGACGCGTACTCCAAGCAGTGGATCGGCGACCACGTGCCGCGCAGGATCGACATGCCGTCGCTGATGTCGATGTCAGATGCGTTCTTTGGCCGGGTGTTTCTGGCGCGCCGGGAATTGGTCCCGTTCGGCACGGTTTCGCTAACGACCTACTTCCACACGTCATCGGATGAACTCGCGGCCGAGGACATCACGCGCGTGTTGGCCGTGGCGGATGCCAAGATCTGCCACAGGAGCTATGGCGACCAGAACGGCGAGTTGTGGTCGCCGTCGGGACGGTTGCTCGCGACGACGACGCAGATCGCCTATTTCAAGGCGTAGTGGCGTAGGGTGGGCAAAGGCGCGTCTGCGCCGTGCCCAGCATCTATCCAACCGTTGCCTGGAATGGTGGGCACGCTAAGCTTTGCCCACCCTACGATTCTTCAAAAGGCGGCCTCATGTCTGAAGCCAACACAGCCCGCATCGCCCTGCTCGGCGTCCCCATCGAGATCGGGGCTTCGCAGCTCGGAACCTTGATGGGGCCGGACGCGCTGCGCACCGCGGGCATTGGCCGCATCCTCGATCAGCTCGGCTTTGCCGTCGAGGATCACGGCAACATGGCCAGGCCTGAAATTGCTCCTGCCGACGGCCCGCCGCCGGCGAATGCCAAATATTACGACACCATCAAGGGCTGGATCCGCGAGCTCAGCGAGCGTTCCTATTCGCTGGCAAGCTCCGGCGCCGTTCCGATCTTCATGGGCGGCGATCATTCGCTCTCGATGGGATCGGTGAACGGCGTTGCGCGCTATTGGCAGGAGCAAGGCCGACCGCTGTTCGTGCTGTGGCTCGACGCCCATGCCGACTACAACACGCCGCAGACGACGGAGACCGGCAACATGCACGGCATGTCGGCGGCCTTTCTGTGCGGCGAAAGCGGCCTCGACGGGCTGCTCGGCAACCACCCCCGCGCCTCGATCGGCCCCGACCAGCTCGACCTGTTCGGCATTCGCTCGATCGATCCGCTGGAGAAGCAATTGGTGTTCGAGCGACGCGTTTCGATCGCCGACATGCGCGTCATCGACGAATTCGGTGTCGGCGTATTGATACGAAAGATCATCGAGCGTGTGCGGGCGCGGAATGGCGTGCTGCACGTCAGCTTCGATGTCGATTTTCTCGATCCCACCGTCGCGCCCGGCGTCGGCACCACGGTGCCGGGCGGCGCGACCTATCGCGAGGCGCATCTCATCATGGAGTTGCTGCACGATTCGGATCTGGTGCGGTCGGTCGATATCGTCGAGCTCAACCCGTTTCTCGACGAACGCGGCCGCACCGCGCGCGTTGCCGTCGAACTGGTCAGCAGCCTGTTCGGCCTGCAGATCACCGACCGCCGCACGCCGAGCAACGCGGTGTTGCCGGGCAACCCCTGGAGCGGAGACTAATGCTGGTCGAGGCTCTGCTTCGGCGGCGCATTCAGACGGGCGTGTTTCCGCCTGCGCGCTCCACAAGATGCGCACGCGAGGGTGCAGGGTCAAACCGATCGGCGAAATATTGCGTTTCGTTGGCGACCAGTCCTTCGCGGAACTCCATGATGCTCACCGCGTAAGACGGTATGCCGTCATAGGTAAGCACGAATTCGGTGACCCAGAGATCGCCGCTGCCGATAATTCGCCGGACCGTAAAACGCTTCTTGTTTGGCTGGAGGAATCGGCTCTGTTGAATGTTGTGCCGGCCGCGGATCCGCTCGCCCGATTGCGGATAATCAAGCACCGCATCCTCGCGGTAGATTTCATGTTCGGCGTCGAAATCGTTGGCGTCCGAAGCATCCCAGTGGCGCTGCAACGCCGCCCGCACGGCTCGATCATCCATCTCAATCTCCGGCTGGTACGCTCGTAAGATCACATCCTACCGCTGATCGAGGGTCATGACGATACGCACAAGGCGGCCATTCACGGTCCGCCTTGGCGGATTTCACGATTTTCCTAGACCGTCCTGGGCAAACGCAGTGACACCAGCAGGCCGCCGAGCGTTGAGGTTCCGAACTCGACGCTGCCGCCATAGAGCTCGGCAAGCTCACGCGTAATCGACAGACCGAAGCCAAAGCCCGGCGCGCTTTCGTCCAGGCGCTCGCCGGGTCGCAAGACTTTTTCGATCTGTTCCGGCCGCAATCCGGAACCGTCGTCCTCGATGACCAGCCGCGTCATGGCCAGATCCGGCATCGCGCGAATGGCGACCTGTCCACTCGCCCATTTGAACGCGTTCTCCATCAGATTGCCCGCCATCTCGTCGAAATCCTGCGGCTCGCAGGCCACGACCACGTCATCCGATATCGCGATCATCAGTGCGATCTTCCGTTCGGCATGAACCTTGGTGAGGACGTCGCCGAGATCGCGAATCCGGGGCGCGACCATGGTTTGTGTGCGCACCGGACCACTCAACACCGCGGCGCGGGCACGGCCGAGGTGGTGCCGGATGCGGCGCTCCATCAGATCGACCATCGGGACAAGCTGGTCCGGCTTGGTCCGGTCCGGATTGGAGAGCGAGATCGCCAGTGTCGCCAAGGGGGTTTTCAGACCATGGGCCAGATTGGCGACGTGGCGTCGCGCGCGATCGAGGTTGGCGGCGTTCTGGTCCAGGAGGCCATTGAGTTCGTTCACCAGCGGCTGAACTTCGAGCGGCTGGCGCGACGGCACCCGCTCGCGGCGCCCGGCGCGCACGTCAGCCACCGACTGCCGCAAGCGTTCCAGCGGCCGCAGGCCGAGCCTCACCTGCAGCATGATCGCCAGCACCAGCGCGATCCCGAGCGCACCGAGGGAAATCGCGAGCGTCGTCATCGCCTCGCGCAGGGGCCCCCACACCGCACCGCGCGGTGCCGAGACCACGATAGTGACCGGCGTCCCCGATATCGTGATCTGCTGGATGCGGTAATGCAGCTGATCGTCGTCCGGTCCCGGGCCGTCGGCCGCCTTCGGGCGATCCTTCGGACGGCCGTCTTTCGGCGGGCGATCGCCGCGTGGCGGTGGCGGCGGCCGGGCGGCCATCTCCGCGGCATCGGGTACGTCGAGATCGGCGCCATCCAGCGACTGCGAGCGCAGCGTATTTTTTGGACCCGTCACCTGCCAATACCAGCCGCGTCGCCGACGCTCGAACGGCGGCCCATCGGCGCTGCCCATCAACGACAATCTGCCGTCATCGCCGGCGCGCAACAGGGACGACAGGAACGTCACCTGGGTGTCGAGCCGTTGGTCGATCTGGCCCTGCACGAAGCGATGCAGCGCAAAGCCGACGGCAACGGCGGCGACCACGATCGCGACTGCGATGAACGCCATCGCCGCCAGCAGCAGCCGCCGGCTGAGGGAAGCATGGCGAAACATCAGCCGCCGCCTGACGCCAGGCGATAGCCACGGCCACGCACTGTCTCGATCAGATCATGCCCGATCTTGCGGCGCAGCCGGGCCACGATCACTTCCAGCGAGTTGGAGTCGGTGCCGGCATCGCCTTCGTATACTTTTTCCATCAGTTCGAGGCGATCGACCACCACGTCCTTGCGAAGGATCAGGCATTGCAGCACGCGCCATTCCAGCGCGGTGAGCTTGAGCGGCAATCCGTTCAACTCGAACACGCCGGTCGGCGCGTCGAGCGAGAGCGGCCCACATGTGACGCCTGGCGCGGCGTGGCCGGCCGCGCGCCGCACCAGCGCCCGCAGGCGCATGATCAGTTCCTCGATCCGGAACGGCTTGGTCAGATAATCGTCGGCCCCGGCCTTGAAGCCATCGACTTTCTCGGTCCAGCCGTCGCGCGCGGTCAGTATCAGTACGGGCAACTGACGCCCGCTCTTGCGCCAGGCCCGCAGCACCGCTACGCCCGGCATCTTCGGCAGCCCGAGATCGAGCACGGCCACATCGTAAGCCTCGGTATCGCCGAGGTGATGGCCATTCTCGCCGTCAGCCGCGATATCGACGGCAAAATTCTCGCGCCGCAATGCGCCCGCGATCTCCTGCGCGAGCGGTCCGTCGTCCTCCACCAGCAGGACTTTCATGGCGCTTTCCCGGGATTTCCCATGTGCCGTGAGTAAGGAACCTAGCTTAACTCAGCCTGAACGGATCGGTTCAGCGTGGCGACGGGTGGCATCGCTAGATTGCAGGCATCGACTGAAAAGGGAGACCAACGATGTCCGAAACGATTGACAACAACCAACCCAACGCACTGCCGCCGCCCGAGCGCCGGCGAATATCCACCCGGGCGCTGGGCATCGGCGGCGCGATTGCGATTCTGGCCGCGGGCGCAGCGCTCGGCGCCGGCGGCACCAGGCTGGCGCAGAACTGGGATCCGCCGCGCGTGATGTTGCTGCAGCCGGCTGCGATCGGTGACATGCGCGAAGACACTCCTGTCGCGGTCAAGGGCGAAGTGACCGACGTCTTCGGCAACAAGTTCGTCATCCAGGACGCTTCCGGCCGCGCGCTGGTCGATACCGGTCCGCGCGGCGAAGACCGCAGGATCGTGACCAAAGGTGAAGCGGTGACCGTCCAGGGACGATTCGACGGCGGCATCATCCGCGCACAACTGATCGCGCATCCCGACGGCCGTAACGAGGCGTTTGGGCACGGCCCCAAAGGTGGACCCAAGGAAGGACCGAAGGGGCCCAAGGGACCGAAGGATGGACCGCGCGCCGATCGCGGCCCGCCGCCACCACCGCCCGCGGCCGATCGCGTCGGCCCGGACGGCGACGCCCCTCCGCCGCCGCCCGCGCGGTAACGAATCCAAACTCTGAAATCACTCTCGAAAGGACAGCATTCCATGCCAGATCATCAGACCGTCACGGTCGCAGGCAAGGTTACACACATTTTCGGCCATCGCTTCGTCGTGCAGACGGATCGCGAGCCGGTACTCGCCGACATCACACCGAGAGGACTGGAACAGATTGAGCTGCGCCTCGGCGACAGCGTCGAACTGTCGGGCGAACAGAAGCCGTCGGAGCTGAAGGTCACGCTCTTCACCCGCGACGGTCGCACGGTGACAATCGCGCCCAAGGAAAAACACCACGACCATCTCGGCAACGCCGATCCAAAGGTGGCGTTGAACGCTGCCAGAGCTGCTGGATTCGCGACGCTCGGCGAGCCGCGCCGCAAGCCGAAGCACTTTGAGGTGCTGGGCAAACGCGATGCGGCCTTCACCGAACTGCACATCGAACTCGACGGCCATATCCGCAAGATGAAGCCGGTCGATCGCCACGATCCGAAATGGATGCATGCGATCGGAGCGTGAGCAGCTTCACGTAAACGAAAAGGGCGGCTCATGAAGCCGCCCTTTCTAAATGCACTCGCTATTGCTGAACTCTACTCCGCCGCGAGCTTGAGGTCCGGCGCAGCGGCGCGAACATCGGCATCGACCTGGGCTTCGAACTTGGCAAAGTTCTTCTGGAACATGCCGACCAGCGCACGGGCGGTCTTGTCGAACTCAGCCTTGTCCTTCCAGGTGTTGACGGGATCGAGGATCTCGCTCGGCACGCCCGGCAGCGCAGTCGGCACCGCGAAGCCAAAGTACTTGTCGGTGCGGAATTCGACATTGCGCAAGGAACCGTCGAGCGCCGCGGTGAGCAATGCGCGCGTGACCTTGATCGGCATCCGGCTGCCGGTGCCGAATTTGCCGCCGGTCCATCCGGTGTTGACCAGCCAGCAATCGACATTGTGCTTGGCGATCAGCTCACGAAGCATGTTGCCGTAGACCGAAGGATCGAGCGGCAGGAACGGCGAGCCGAAGCAGGTGGAGAATTCCGGCTGGGGCTCGTTGCCGAGACCGCGTTCGGTGCCGGCGACCTTGGCGGTGTAGCCGGACAGGAAGTGATACATCGCCTGCGCCGGCGAGAGCTTTGCAATCGGCGGCAAGACGCCGAAGGCGTCGGCGGCCAGCATCACCACGTTCTTGGGCTGGCCGGCGCGACCGGTGCGCGAGGCGTTCGGGATGAAGTCGAGCGGATAGGCCGAACGGGTATTTTCGGTTTTGGAACCGTCGTCGAAGTCAGGCGCGCGGGTGTCTTCATCGAGCACCACGTTCTCCAGCACGGCGCCGAAGCGGTTGCTCGCCGCGAAGATCTGCGGCTCGGCTTCCTTCGACAGTTTGATACACTTGGCGTAGCAGCCGCCCTCGAAATTGAAGACGCCGTCATTGCCCCAGCCATGCTCGTCGTCGCCGATCAGCGTACGGTTCGGATCAGCCGACAGCGTGGTCTTGCCGGTGCCGGACAGGCCGAAGAAGATCGCGGTGTCGCCCTTGGGCCCGACATTGGCCGAGCAGTGCATCGGCATCACGCCCCTGGCGGGCAGATAATAGTTCAGCGTGGTGAAGACCGACTTCTTCATCTCGCCGGCATAATAAGACCCGCCGATCAGGACGATCTTGCGGGCGAAATCGATCGCGACGACGTTCTCCGAACGCACACCGTGACGTTTTGGATCGGCGCGGAAGCTCGGCAGGTCGATGATCGTGAGCTCAGGCATGAAATCCTTGAGCGCCGACGCCTCGGGGCGGATCAAGAGCGTGCGGATGAACAGCGAGTGCCAGGCGAGTTCGGTGAAGACGCGGGTCTTGATCTGGAAGCTCGGATCGGCGCCGCCGTAGAGATCCTGCGCGAACAGCGTCATTCCTTCGGCGTGCTTGAGGAAGTCGGCATAGAGCGCGGAGAACTGATCTGATGTGATCGACTGGTTGCCGGCCCACCACATGTTCTTGTCGGTGGTCGCATCGCGAACCGTGAACTTGTCCTTCGGGCTGCGGCCGGTGAACTCACCGGTGTCCGCGCACAGCGCGCCGTCGGCCGACAGCACGGCCTCGCCCGCCGCAAGGGAATATTGATAGAGCTGCGGCGCACCGAGATTCCAGTGCACCGTCTTGAGATTTTTTAAGCCGAATTTGTCGGCGCCGAAGGCACCGTTGCGTAGACCCGTCTCTCGCACGAAGAATCCTCCTCGAACCCGCGTTACTCGAATCGCGCGCATGTCGCTTGACGCGCTCTGTCGCGGTGACCCCTGAATATAGCCTTCCGGCCCCGGTCCGGCGACCTAATACTGATGAACGCTGGGCTTGCCAAGCCGATCCATGCGATTTGGTTTATTCGAGCAAGCGCGGTTGATTTGCATCAATCGCTTGCTGCGGCGCTTTTCGTTGGTTTGCCGTCGTGGTTGCGCGACCATCCGCCGCAACGTTGATTGTTGCGCCGCACAATCGAAAAATAATTACCCCATAATTACCTCGTAGCGCCCTCTCCGATCAGCGCAAACGGCCCCCAATACGCCGGATAGGCATTGCGCGGCGAGGACGCATCGTTGAGATAGGCCAGCATGGCTTGCCGCAGCGCCTCGGCACGGCCGAGCTTGGGATCGGCCTTCAGGCGATCGAAGGTCGATATCGAGAGCCGCGTCGCAGCCTCCGAATTGACCGCCCAATGCGACACCAGCAGCGCCCGCGCACCGGCATAGAAGAACGATCGCGCAAGGCCCGAGAGCGCTTCGGCGCCGGGCTTGTCGCCGGCAATCGTGTTGCAGGCTGATAGCACCACCCAATCGGCGTTGAGCTTCAACTGCGCGACTTCGCTCGCCGTGAGCAGGCCGTCATCGAATTCCGACGGCTGCTTTGGAATGCTCAGCACCAGCGACGGCTCGGCAAGGCCTTTCACGTCACCGGCGACGAGACCATGGGTGGCGAAATAGACGATGCCGTAATCGGCGAGCGGCGTGCGCTTGAGCGTGGTTTCGCTGGCGTCCTCGCCGAGGTGAATATCGGCAGCCGCGACGCCGAGGTTCTTGGCAATCGCGTTGAGTTCGTCGGCGGTGTCGGGCAATGGCGCGAGCGCGTCTGAAAGCCGCGCGCGGTCGACGCCGGCGCCCTGCCAGAAATCCGTGTACGCGCCGGTCGCAAGGCTGCGCGCGGCGGTCCGGGTGGGACGGGTGCCGTCACCGGGCCTCACCGCGGGATTGAAAATGGGATCGCCAAAGCCCGTCATCGGCTTTGTGCTGTGCTCACTTCGCGCTGCAAACACCCGCAGCGCTTTGAGGCTCGCGGCCGACGGCAATACCGACACCGCCTGACGCTTCAACAGCCACGCCGCGTCGCGATAGCCCTCGAATTTTTCCGGGATCGCCGCCCCCGGCTTTTCGGTCACCAGCAAATGGAACGGCAGCGCCGTCAGCGCGCCCGACGCCACGACCAGAAGCGACGGCTTGTCCTTGATCAACGCATCTACCGGCGCAAGCAGCGTCTCATGCAGTTCATGGGCGAGCGCCAGATCGAACAGACCGGACTTTCCGGAAGCATCGCTCGCCTTGCCGAGATCGAGCCCGCGACGGAACGCGGCGATCTTCTGCGACAATGTTTCCGCGCCCCGCGGGATCGGCTTCCAGTCAAAGCTCTCGCGGGTCATCGCGATCACATAGCTTTCCACCTCGGTGACCGCAAACAGCACCATCGCCTCGTCACCCGACAACAGCGGCTGAAGCTCCTTCACCGTTAGCGGCAACGGATTCGACAACGCGGCGTAGTCGGAAAATTCGGCGGACAAGGTCTTTTGCAATGACACCCGCTCGGTCGCGATAGCGGCAAGCCGGGCGCGGGCGCGCTGCTCGGCGGCCGCGTCGCGCTTAGAGCGCTCCTTCGAGACCGCCGCCACGATCGACTTGTCCAGCGCTTCCGCCTCCGTGGCGAGATCCTGATCGCGGCGCACCAGTTCGGCCAGGCGATCGCTACCCGCAGCCAGCCGCACCGCCAGCTTGTTCACGGCGGAGGCAACCGAGGACTGGGTGCCGCGCTGGATCACGTTGAGCATATCGTTGACCGCTTTTTCCCGCGGCATCAGTTGCTGGCGCTCGGCATCCGCCAGCACCGGGAGGGCGGCGCGGGGCTGCGCACGTCCGTTCGCGATCAGCCGCTGCACCAGCGGCAGCGCGTCGCCGGGGCGGCCCGACGCCTGATAGAATGCCGCCAGATTGTTCGTCGACGTCGCCGTATCCGGATGGTCGGGGCCAACGGCGCGCTCGCGGATCGCCAGCGCCCGCTCGAACAGCGGCTGTGCCTCGGCGTAACGGCCCTGCCGTTCATAGAGATCGGCGAGAGTGTTCAGCGAGCGCGCGACATCGGGATGCTCGCGGCCCAGCACTTTTTCCCGGATCGCCAGCGACCGCCTGATCAGCGGCTCGGCCTCGGCATAGCGGCGCTGAACCTTCCCGACCTGGCCGAGATTGTTCAGAAGCGTCGCCACCGCGGGATGCTCAGGGCCTGCCGCCTTTTCGTAGATCGCCAGCGCCCGCTTGAACAACGGCTCGGAATCGCTGTGGCGGCCGAGCTTCTCGTAATGCGTCGCCAGATTGTTCAGCGATTGCCCGAGGTCCGGATGACCGCTGCCCAGTGATTTTTCGCGCACGGAAAGCGCGCGCCTGAACAGGGGCTCGGCGTCGGCATAGCGCTGCTGCCGCTGGTACAGCGCCGCCAGATTGTTCAACACGGCCGCGATCTCGGGCGAGTCGAGACCCGCCGACTTCTCCAGGATCGCGATGGATCGCTTGAACAGCGGCTCCGCCTCGCTATCCCTGCCCTGATTGCCGTAGGCCTGCGCCAGATTGTTCAGCGCAGCGCCAACGTCGCGATGCGCGGGACCGAATCTTTTTTCGAGGCTTTCCACCTGTCCCTGCGCCAGGGCTGTAGCTTCAGCATATTTCCCGGCGCGGCCAAGCTCGTTGATTTTGGCGCTGAGGGCTGCGACTTCGCCTTTTTGCGCCAGCGATGGCGCGGAGAGGCATGTGCCCGACAACAGCGCGAGGCACACTGAAAATATCAATCGATGGCGGGATTTCATGCGGGCTTTCGCTGGTCACCTTCGCGGGTTTGCCTTAGGTCGCGCAAACGCCCGCGCCCGTTCAAATCCGCGCTCGGTAACAGCAGCGTTAACCCTTGTTAGCCTTGTTGGCCCTTGGCCCGCGCCTCGCCCGCCAGCCGCACCAGCATCTTGCGCAACGCCATGGCGCCGGTGACCCGTTCCGGGAAATCGAGCCGCAGCGTCGCGCTCCCGGCCTGCATGTCCATACCGTCGGGGTCGCAGCCGGTGCAGCGCCAATCGGCGGGCTCGGCGCCCAGCAGTTGGGTCGCATAAAGGTTCATCGCCTCGCGGTGATCCTCATTCATATGCTCGACCGCGCCCTGCTCGGCTTCCAGCAATTCGGCGGCATCGCCGATTCCGGTCAGAAACTGCTCCGGCTTGAGGTCGATGATGCGGCCAAAACCGGCGACCAGATGCAGCCCCGACGGGGCGATCCGAAAGAACGAAAAATCCTTGAAATCCACAAAGGCTTCCGCGGATGGATGGGCGTTGAGGTAGCGCCGGCGCAGGATTCTCGCGGCCTCCCCTGTGGCCTCCTCGGCCCGGCCCGCCAGCATGATTCGCGCGCCCTCCAGGGGATCGCCGGCGGCGCGCTCGTCCAGCATCAGCGATACGCGGCTATCGCCGAGAATATTTTTTGTATGCAGCGCGAGCCGGGAAATCAGCAGAATCGGGGATGCGTCGAAATGGCTGGCGACGTTAACCAACGAGCAATAGGGATCGCCGCTTTCGGGCAGAAGGGTAGCCAGCGCGCCCTGCCGGCTGCGGCGCAGCAGCGAACGGGTGAGTTTGGAAGCATCAAAATCTGTCGTCGGCTGCATGGTTCTTTTCCGGCCATGTTATTGCAAAAAGGGCCTTTTTTTGGCCAGACAGGGTGCTATATGGGATGCGGCACATCTCCGCCGGAGCGTTTTGCGGAACTCGGTCACACTTCAGCCCAGCTTGCATTGCTCGTTGACCGTGTACGAAGCCCATTTATGCGGCGTCTGGCTCGATTGCCCGCCGTTTAAGCCACTCTCTTATTCGAAAGCAGGCTCATGCCCACAATCGCCCTGGTCGATGATGACCGCAACATTCTCACTTCCGTGTCGATCGCGCTCGAAGCCGAAGGCTATCGCATCATGACTTACACGGATGGTGCTTCGGCGCTCGACGGCTTCCGCACTTCGCCGCCGGACCTCGCGATCCTCGACATCAAGATGCCGCGCATGGACGGCATGGAAACGCTACGTCGGCTGCGGCAGAAGTCCGATCTGCCGGTAATCTTCCTGACTTCCAAGGACGAAGAGATCGACGAATTGTTCGGCCTTAAGATGGGTGCCGACGATTTCATCCGCAAGCCGTTCTCGCAGCGCCTTCTGGTCGAACGCGTCAAGGCCGTGCTCCGCCGCGGCCAGCCCAAGGATCCGACCGCCGTGCCGAAGGAGCCGGATGCGCGCGCTCTCGACCGCGGCCTGCTGCGGATGGATCCGGAGCGTCATACCTGCACCTGGAAGAATGAGCCGGTGACGCTCACCGTGACCGAATTCCTGATCCTGCAGGCGCTGGCGACCCGGCCGGGTGTGGTGAAAAGCCGCAACGCGCTGATGGACGCGGCCTATGACGATCAGGTCTATGTCGACGACCGCACCATCGACAGCCACATCAAGCGCCTGCGCAAGAAGTTCAAGGTGGTCGACGACGATTTCGAGATGATCGAGACGCTGTACGGCGTCGGCTATCGTTTCAAGGAAGCCTGATCTGCGTTCCCCGGGCGGAAGTGCCGACCGACACATCCGCCCGCTCGACGTAGAAGCGTAAGAATTACAAAACGGCGCATCACAACCGGCAGCTCGACCATTGCTAGATCGAACGCAGCCCGATCCCAGCCTGAACCACGAGGATGCTTCTGAGCTCCCCGATCGGGATCGCGTTGCCGACGATAATGCGGGCGAAAAAGGCTGGCGGCGGCCGCTCGGCTGGTTGCGCCGGGCCGGGCAATTCTTCTTCGCGCTCTCCTTCTCCAGCCTCACGCGCCGAATCGTTTCGCTCAATCTGGCGGGCCTCGTGGCCCTGGTGGCGAGCATTCTCTATCTCTCGCAGTTCCGCGCCGGCCTGATCGACGCGCGCGCGCAGAGCCTTCTGGTACAGGCGGAAATCATCGCCGGCGCGATTGCCGCCTCCGCCACCGTCGAAACCAACACCATCACCATCGATCCGGACCGCCTGCTCGACCTCAAGCCCGGCGAAAGCTACGGCGCGCCGGACGAATCGTCAGGCCTTGATTTTCCGATCAATCCGGAGCGGGTCGCGCCGGTGCTGCGGCGGCTGATCTCGCCGACCAAGACCCGCGCGCGCATCTATGGCGGCGACGGCGGCATGATCCTCGACAGCCGTAGTCTTTACGGTCGCGGCGATGTGTTGCGTTTCGAACTGCCGCCGCCTTCGACGGAGAAGCCGGGCTTCGTCGAGCGTGCCACGATCTCGGTCCGCACCTGGCTCAATCGCGGCGACCTGCCGCTCTATCGCGAACTCGGCCCCGAGAACGGCAAGGGCTACCAGGAAATCGTGCAGGCACTCGACGGCGTCAAGAGCAGCATGGTGCGGGTCAACGACCGCGGCGAGGTGATCGTCTCGGTCGCAGTCCCCGTGCAACGGTTCCGCGCCGTGCATGGCGCGCTGATGCTTTCGACGCAGGGCGACGACATCGACCAGATGGTGACCGCCGAGCGGCTCGCGATTCTGAAGGTCGGCGGCGTCGCCTCCGCGGTCATGATCGTGCTGTCGCTGTTGCTGGCGAGCACGATCGCGGGTCCGGTGCGGCGGCTGGCCGACGGCGCCGAGCGCGTCCGCCGGCGCATCCAGACCCGCGTCGAGATTCCGGATTTCACCCGCCGCCGCGACGAGATCGGCCATCTGTCCGGCGCGCTGCGCGACATGACGAATGCGCTCTACAGCCGCATCGAGGCGATCGAGATGTTCGCCGCCGACGTCGCCCATGAATTGAAGAACCCGCTGACCTCGCTGCGGTCGGCGGTGGAAACGCTGCCATTGGCGCGCAACGACACCAGCCGCGCGCGCCTGCTCGAGGTGATCGAGCATGACGTCAAGCGGCTCGACCGGCTGATCTCGGATATTTCCGACGCCAGCCGCCTCGATGCCGAATTGCAGCGCCAGGACATGGCGCCGGTCGATCTGCGGCGGCTGCTGACGACGCTGACCTCGGTCGCCAACGAAACCAGGCTCGGCCACGATGTCGCGGTCGAGACGCGCTTCGAGGGTCGCGAGACATTCTCGGTGCCGGGCCATGATTCGCGGCTGGGGCAGGTGGTCTCCAACCTGCTGTCCAACGCGCAGTCGTTCTCCACGCCCGGCGGCAAGGTGCGCGTCACCTGCCGCCGTGTGCGCTCGGAAGTCGAAATCGTCGTCGATGACGACGGGCCGGGCATCGGCGAGGATGCGCTGGAGCGCATCTTCGAGCGCTTCTATACCGACCGGCCGCATCAGGGCTTTGGCCAGAACTCGGGCCTGGGCCTGTCGATCTCCAAGCAGATCATCGAAGCGCATAACGGGCGGATCTGGGCGGAAAATCGCCACGGCCCGGCCGATGCCGACGGCAAGCCGACCGTGGTCGGTGCGCGGTTCGTGGTCCGGCTGCCCGCGCCATGATGACGCAGGGGGCGAGCGTGCACGCCTCCGCCGTGCTGGTGGGCGACCGCGCGGTGCTGATCCGCGGGCCGTCAGGCGCGGGCAAGTCCCGGCTGGCCTTCGATCTGATTCTCGCCGGACGCGCCGGACAGCTTCCGCCGGCCGTTCTGGTCGGCGATGACCGTGTCCATCTCGACACAGTCGACGGACAATTGTGGGTTCGACCGACCCGGGAACTGGCCGGCTTGATCGAGGTTCGGGGCCTCGGCATCCGCCGTTGCGACTTCGCCATTAAGGCTATTGTCGGCATTGTGGTCGATCTCGCGGCCAACGATGCGGAGCGGCTGCCGCCGCCAGAAGCGCTCACTATCGAGCTAAATGGTGTCTTGTTACCGCGAATCCCTATTGGAATTGGTTATGCGCCCCTCCCGCTGATTGCAGCTGCGCTGACAACAACCGCTAGTTCAGATTCCGTCCAACCTTTGGATGATTGTTCGAAGGGGATTGGTAACCATATAAGCCCCAATATCGCCTCCGATTAAACGGGCACTGGCCTCACTGTTTACCGCCAAGTGATGGAACAATAGCCAAGATGCCCTCTTGCGCGGGGCCTCTGGATGGTCAAAGTGGCGCGTTCGTGCGGTGCACCAAAAAGCACCCGCGAGGAGTTTCCGATGATTGGTCTAGTGCTTGTGACCCATGGGCGCCTTGCCGACGAGTTCAAGGCGGCGCTCGAACATGTCATGGGTCCGCAAAAACAAATTGAAGCCATCACGATTGGGGCCGAGGACGACTCCGATCTGTGTCGAAGCGATATCATCGAAGCGGTGAATCGCGTCGACAGTGGCGATGGTGTCGCTATTCTCACCGACATGTTCGGCGGCACACCTTCCAACCTTGCGATTTCCTGCATGAGCCGTCCAAAGGTGGAAGTGCTCGCAGGCATCAACCTTCCCATGCTGGTCAAGCTTGCCAAGGTGCGCGAAGAGCGCTCGCTTCCCGACGCCATCGCCATGGCCCAGGAAGCCGGCCGCAAATACGTCACCATCGCCAGCCGCGTGCTCGCCGGCAAATGAGCGACGAAGCCGCGCCCGAAAAGGAACTCGGGCCGAGCGTGCCTGCAGGCGCCATCTCGCGGGAACTTCTGATCATCAACAAGCGCGGACTGCATGCGCGGGCCTCGGCCAAGTTCGTCCAGATGGTCGAACGCTTCAATGCCGAGGTCTGGGTGACCCGCGGCAGCGAGACCGTCGGCGGCACCTCGATCATGGGTCTGATGATGCTGGCGGCAGGACCGGGAACCTCGGTCGTGGTTTCGGCGACCGGCCCCGAAGCCCAGGCCGCGATCGACGCCATCGCAGCCCTGGTCGCCGACAAGTTCAACGAAGAAGGCGTGTGAGTCGCTCGCGTTCGCGACCGTAGCGACCTCATGGTGAGGAGCCGCGAAGCGGCGTCTCGAACCATGTGGCCCGGCTGGTGCCATTCATCCTTCGAGACGCCGCTACGCGGCTCCTCAGGATGAGGTCTGAGACTCAAAACGGGTTCGTAACAATCCCGCCGTCGACGCGGAGCGCGGCGCCGTTGGTGGCGCTGGAGGCTTTGGAGCAGACGTAGCAGATCAGGTTGGCGACCTCTTCCGGCATGGCGTAGCGCTGCAGCAGCGATGCCGGGCGGCGTTCGGTGAAGGTGCGCTGGACGAGATCGTCGACAGTGGTTCCGGCAGCCTCGGCGCGCGCGGCCAGACGGACCGGCGCCATCTCGACCCAGGTCGGACCGGGCATCACCGAATTGACTGTCACGTTGGTGCCTTTGGTCGTCTCCGCCGCGCCGCGCGCGATGACGAGTTGCGCCGACTTCGAGAAGCCGTAATGCACCATCTCCTTCGGAATGAAGACGCCGGACTCGCTGGAGACGAACACGACGCGGCCCCAGTCCTTGTTATCCAGCATCCGCTTCAAATAATGCCGCGTCAGCCGGACCCCGCTCATGACGTTGACCTCGAACATTTTTGTCCAATCGGCGTCCTCGATGTCGAAGAAACCCTTCGGCTCGTAGATGCCGAGATTGTTGACGAGGATGTCGACGTCAGGGAACTGCTTCACCAGCGCGGCACAGCCCGCCGCATGGCCGAGATCGAACGTCGCCGCGTGCACTTTGGCCGACGGCGCGGCCTGTTGGACTTTTGCCACGGCCTCGCCAACCGCCGCCTTGTCGCGCCCGTTGACGATCACCTCCGCGCCCATTTGCGCAAGCCCGATGGCGGTCGCAAGCCCGATGCCGCGCGTCGAACCGGTGACGAGCGCTGTCTTATCCTTCAGGTCGATATCCATGCGTCACCCCCCTTTTGATTTTCTTGGTTAGCCGCTTCTATTTGACCGGCGGCACGATGAAGATGTTCCAGGCCGTCGCAGGGCCGGGCATCCCCAGAAAGTATCGCCGCGTGGTCATTACCATGCGCTCGGCATTGGCCGCATGGGTCTTCATCCACGCCTCGCATTTCTCCAGCTTCCAGTCGCCGACTTCGCAGATGCCGATGAAGCCCGATCGCTTCGCGTCGTCGAGCGAGGTCAGGCCCGACGACCATGGTTCGTCAGGGGTCAGCGGCGCTGGATGATCGGGGCTGTAGAAGGTGACGGGCTGGCCGGTATCGGTATAGGCCGCGACCACCGGCCAGCGCGAATAAAACCGCGTGTGCCAAGCTTCCGTCAGTGCGCGGGCGAGTTCGGAACGCGCCCGGTAGGTCGCACCCGCCGTGCGCTTTTCACCCATTTCATAGGCGACGATCTTTGGCGAGACCGCCAGCACGACGAGCGAAATCACCAACCAGGTCGCCGTCAGGTTCAACAACGCGACTTTCCGGACCCGCACCGCAGGGATCGCGATCAGCGCGAGCGGCACCAGGAAGAACAGCGGGATGCCCCAGTCGGTCTTGATGTAGACGTGGAATATCAAGGCGCCGAGCGGCGGCCCGATCGCCACCACCGCCTGGATGATCCAGATATTGAGCGCCTGGGACGTGTTCACGCTCGCATTGGCGCCGCGCGCCAGGGCTGGGAACGGCGTCAAGCGGAACGGCCGCCAGCCAAGCGCGATCGCGCCGAGCACCACCGGCAAGGCCAGCAGCGCGAGATTATGCAAGACATAGCCGAGTGCGAGATCTTCGATCTGCGCGCGGTCAGTGAGGGCGTAGGTACCGCCGGCATAGGTGAGCGGGACGAAGTCCACCTGCTTCAGCCACATCAGATGCGGCAGCATCGCCACCACAAGCGTGGCAATCGCGACCCACGGCGCCGGCGAGCGCAGGAATTGCAGGCGCGCAGGATGGATCAGCGCGGCAAGGCCGATGGCGCCGATCATGGTCAGCACCCAGTATTTGGTCATCAGCGCCAGCGCACCGGCGAGCCCGAGCCACACGCCGGATTTGATGCTGCGCTTCTCGAACGCGTCGAGATAGGCCAGCACGACGAGCGGCAGCGTGACAAGTTGCAGGAGATCCGGATTGTACTTGAAGCCCTTGAAGTTGAAGATCGGATAGAGCGCCAGCATCACCACGACGAAGAACGCGCGGCGGCGATCGACCACGCGCAGCGCCACCAGCCAGCAGACCACCAGCCCGCAAGCCAGCGTCGCCATCGCCAGCGCATAGGTCGCCCAGTCGGTGACCGGAAAGAGCATGAACCAGACGCCGGCGAGCCATCCCGACAGCGGCGGGTGCTTGCCATAGCCGAGCAGGAACTTCTGCCCCCAGGCGTAGGCTTCGGCGACGTCCATATGGACGTCCTGCCCGGTCTTCAGATTGACCAGAATCAGCGTCCACAGGACCGCATGAACCGCCGCAAAGCCGGTGACCAGCCACAGGCTGGCCTTGGGATCGCTGGCGAGCGAGGCCAGCCGCGCCGCCAGCCGCCGGATGGAGGGAATGCGTTTTGAGCGCGCAACAGCTGACGAAATGGAGGTACTCGACATGGCCCCGTGCGTAGCGCGTTTTGGGCTCAAGTGGAATCAGCTTGGCGTGAAGAAACCCCCTTAAAAAACAGCAATATGGTTGCCGCACGGGGATGTGAATGCTATCCCGCGCCCCATGACAACTGCCCCCATTTCCAACATCCGCAACTTCTCCATCGTCGCCCATATCGACCATGGCAAATCGACGCTGGCCGACCGCCTGATCCAGATGACGGGCGGGCTGACGGACCGCGAAATGGCGGGCAAGGAGCAGGTGCTCGATTCGATGGATATCGAGCGCGAGCGCGGTATCACCATCAAGGCGCAGACGGTGCGGCTGAACTACCGCGCCAAGGACGGCAAGGATTACATCTTCAACCTGATGGACACGCCCGGCCATGTCGACTTCGCCTACGAAGTCTCGCGGTCGCTGGCGGCCTGCGAGGGGGCGTTGCTGGTGGTCGACGCCAGCCAGGGTGTGGAAGCGCAGACGCTTGCCAACGTCTATCAGGCGCTCGACAACAATCTCGAAATCGTGCCGGTCCTCAACAAGGTCGACCTGCCCGCGGCCGAACCCGAGAAGATACGGCAGCAGATCGAGGACGTGATCGGCATCGATGCTTCCGATGCGGTGATGATCTCGGCCAAGACCGGCCTTGGCGTTCCCGACGTTCTGGAAGCCATCGTCACCCGCCTGCCGCCGCCGAAGGGCGACCGCGATGCGACGCTGAAGGCACTGCTGGTGGATAGCTGGTACGACGTCTATCTCGGCGTCGTCGTGCTCATTCGCGTGGTCGACGGCACCATGAAAAAGGGCCAGCGCATCCGCATGATGGGCACCAACGCAGCCTATGATGTCGAACGCGTCGGCTTCTTCACACCGAAGATGGAGCAGGTCGACGAGCTCGGTCCCGGCGAGATCGGATTCATCACCGCAGCGATCAAGGAAGTCGCCGACACCCGCGTCGGCGACACTATCACCGACGATCGCAAGCCGATCAGCGAGATGCTGCCAGGCTTCAAACCGGCAATCCCGGTGGTGTTCTGCGGCCTGTTCCCGGCCGACGCCAACGATTTCGAGACGCTGCGCGGAGCCATGGGCAAATTGCGCCTCAACGACGCAAGCTTCTCCTACGAGATGGAAACCTCGGCAGCCCTTGGTTTCGGCTTCCGCTGCGGCTTCCTCGGCCTCTTGCATCTCGAAATCATCCAGGAGCGGCTGTCGCGCGAGTTCGACCTCAATCTGATCGCGACCGCGCCGAGCGTGATCTACAAGATGCACCTGACCGACGGCCAGGAGATCTCGATCCACAATCCCGTCGACATGCCTGATGTCGTCAAGATCGCCGACATCGAAGAGCCGTGGATCGAAGCCACGATCCTCACGCCCGACGAATATCTCGGCAGCGTATTAAAGCTGTGCCAGGACCGCCGCGGTTCGCAGAAGGAGCTCACTTACGTCGGCTCCCGCGCGATGGTGAAGTACGACCTGCCGCTCAACGAAGTCGTGTTCGATTTCTACGACCGGCTGAAATCGGTCTCCAAGGGCTATGCCTCGTTCGACTATCATTTGACCGACTACAAGGTGGCGGATCTCGTCAAGATGCAGATCCTCGTCAACAACGAGCCGGTCGATGCGCTGTCGATGCTGGTGCACCGGACCCGCGCGGAAGGCCGCGGCCGCGCCATGGTCGAGAAGATGAAGGAACTGATCCCGCCGCACATGTTCCAGATCCCGATCCAGGCCGCGATCGGCGGCAAGGTGATCGCCCGCGAAACCGTCCGCGCGCTGCGCAAGGACGTCACCGCGAAGTGCTACGGCGGCGACATTACGCGCAAACGAAAACTTCTGGAGAAGCAGAAGGAAGGCAAGAAGAAGATGCGGCAGTTCGGCAAGGTCGACATCCCGCAGGAAGCGTTCATTGCCGCGCTGAAGGTCGATAGCTGAGGCTAGCGCTCAAACCGCCAAAGCATGATGAGATCAGGTCCGGCCTGAGGCGTCCGCGACCGGACAACAAAAATATCGAAAACAACCCCATGCAAAGTAGCCGGCGGCCGGCGCGACGCCCTTCGTATTTTACGAAGTCATTTGACGTGTCGGGCAAATCACCGGCACGATGCCATCATCGCCTGGGCGTGTGATCGGTGGGGCCCGTTCCGAACCATCGAAACAGACGCAATCCCGCTTCGCCCCGCGAGTTGGTCTTATTCAGAGGATACCGACAACAGCTCCCAATTAAATCCCCCGACTTGCGAAACCTTGCCGGGCTCCTCAGGCCATTGCAGTATTGTCCACTTCAATGATGGAGACCACCAAAGCGTGGTGGTGCGATAGAGCTTGTTCTGCCAGTAATAATCCTTCCTGATTTTGTAGGCCCAAAACAGACCTGCCGGAACGCGAGCGAGTCCATAGGAAACGACGTAATCTATTTCGCCGTATCTGGATGGAGGAAGATCATACTTGCTGGTTCTCACGATGGAGCCGCTGCGAAGTGGCCATAGATCGCTGATCAATTGTTTTTCGGCGACATCGTAGTCGTCGAGGTGCGCACCAAGGCCGCCGAACCAGTCGTAGATTCCTTGAGCGTCCGACCTAATCCGGCAATTGAATTGATCTTGTTCGATGGCGACCATCCGGTTGGGACGATTGGTATTCCATGCCGGAACGTTATAGGTGAAAATCGTTCCAACATCTGGGCAACCAAACTTGGTAGCAGGCGCAAACGCGGCTGGAATAGGAATAAAGAACGCGCCCTGATCGATGCAACGCGCCCCCGTCGCGATCAAGCCCGCGGAAATTAGAAAGAGCAATCCTAGCGCTTTCATTTTGACATCAATTCAAGGCTGCGACCAACTTTTTGCTGGAGCAGCCAAGTAGCTATCAAGGCATTCGTAAAGGCATTGACAATTTCTAAGTGAAAAGTTGGTCCACGTATCCATTTTCGTTCATCAGCCGCGCAGCGATGCTGCGAATGTCCGCCCTTTGCCCATCGCGCCATATCGCTGCTAAGCAGCAACCACGTCGCTTTGGTAGCAAAGCAGACATCAACTTCGGCACCCACTAGGATGCGGCAGTTCGGCAAGGTCGACATCCCGCAGGAAGCGTTCATTGCCGCGCTGAAGGTGGATAGCTGAGGCGGATTGAAACGGGCGGGAGGCTTAAGTGAACGTCGCGGTCTCCTCCGCTACCATCCGCTCCAGCGCGACCTTCGAAGCCCGCTGGTCGCTGACCAGCTTCTTCGCCATAGCGAGCCGGGTGATCGTCCGCACCACCGCGGTCGCCACGAGATTGGGGCCTTCGGGCTTCGCGCAGCGCAACGACAGATGTGTGCCGCCGTTTTTGAGCGGCGTGAGTTCCGCCATCTGCCTCACAACAGCGCCCATCGGAAGCCGGATATGCCAGGTGACGTAGTCGAACGGCCGCCAGTCGACGATATCGTGCACCGTCGATTCCTTGCCATGGGCGCAATGCTGCGTGGCCCCCAGCCCGATCCGCCCCCCGGCAAGTCCGGTCATCGTCATGCCGTCGATGCCGTGCTGCCAGCGGATCTTTTTCTCGATGTCGGTGACATAGGCCCAGGCAATCGCCGGCGGCACCGGCAGGTCACATTCCATCGATTCGAAAGCCAGGGGCTCGTCGTGCTGCACCACAACGCGGCGCGTCGCGCGCCATAGCGCAAAGATTGGGGCCAGATCGTAAACGTAACAAACCGTCTCGCCGAACTCGTCAAGGTTCTCGACGTGACGGATCGAGCCTGCGAAGAAATCCGGCAGGCCGATTGCGTCTGCCGCCTGCTCCGTCACCAGCGCGTAGGCCTTGATACCGGTCGCCGCCGTCACTGAATTCTTCATCAGTCGGTGCAGGCGGATCACCTCCGCTCCCTGCAATTCGGTGCGTCCCGCCATCTCCTGCGTGGCATAGGTGCCGTGATGCAGGAAGAACTTCAGGTCGAGCAGGTTCATGTTGCGGCACGCGTTGCAGGTGCACGTCGTATTCAGGCGCATGGCGCCGAGCGTATTGGCAAAACTGCAATAGATGCGCTCGATCGCATCGAGCGGAAATTGGCGCTGCGGCAGATTGGCGTCGGGCAAATAGGTCAGCGCCGCGTCGCCCTGCAGGTTGGACAGGATGATTGGCGCCTTGATCTCGGCAAAAATGCTCTTGAACAGCGCATCGAGAATTCCTTGCGCATGCTCGAGCTCCGAGCGCGTGAGAAACATGGTGTAGCCGGTAATATCGGCAATGAGCAGAAAGCCCTGTTGCGCCATGGCGTGTACTCCCGGGGGATTACGACGCGAAATACGGCCAATTTAGCCGAAAGTTGCGGTCCCCGCGCCGGAGAATGAGAGGTATTCCCCTCCCCGCCTTGCTCCGCGAGGGTCGATGAGCCACCATCCTCCTGCTCAAATCACAACTACAAAAAGAGCGGGGAAGCGCATGAGCAAGACCTCCGGTTTTTCCTACGGCTGGGTCGTGGTCGGCGTGGGCGCGCTGATGACCTGCGTCGCGTTCGGGTCGATGCTGTCGCTGGCGGTGTTCCTGCAGCCGATTTCACAAGACATGGGCTGGTCGCGCAGCGGCGTCTCGGCGGCGGCCACGATCGACTTTCTCGCGATGGGACTGGCGGCATTTTTCTGGGGTGCGCTGTCCGACCGGTTCGGCACCCGCATCGTCGTATTATCAGGCACGCTGCTGCTCGGCGCCGGGTTGATCGGGGCGAGCCAGGCCACCAGCCTGTGGCAGTTCCAGTTGACGTTCGGCATCTTGATTGGCGTTGCGGCCGGCAGTTTCTATGCGCCGATGGTGGCCGCGGCGAGCGCCTGGATCGAACACCATCGCAGCCTTGCGGTTGCGCTGGTATCGGCCGGCATGGGGGTGTCACCGCTGACGGTTGCCCCGTTCGCGAGCTGGCTGATCACGACCTATGACTGGCGCACGGCGATGCTGGTGATCGGCATTGTCGCATTAGCGCTTTTAATACCGGCCTCGTTTCTGGTGCGACAGCCGCCAGAGCCGTCGACACCTGCTGCCGCAAATGGAACCAGCGCACCTGAAGTGCAGTGGACCGTCGCACAGGCGCTCAGAACCCCGCAATTCATCACGCTGGCGCTGGCGCATTTCGCCTGCTGCGCCGCGCATTCCGGGCCGATCTTCCACATGGTGAGCTACGCCATGATCTGCGGCATCGCGCCTTTGACCGCGGTCACCGTCTACAGCCTCGCCGGATTCTCCGGGCTCGGCGGCCGGCTGCTGCTGGGCGTCCTGGCCGATCGCTTCGGCGCCAAGCATGTTCTGGTCGGCGGCCTGTTCGTGCAGGCCATGTCGGTCGCGACCTATCTCGCGGTCGGCCAGCTCGGCGAGTTCTATGCGCTGTCGGTGATCTTCGGCCTTGCCTATGGCGGCGTGATGCCGCTCTACGCGGTGCTGGTGCGCGAATATTTCGGCGTGCGCATCATGGGCAGCATGTTCGGCGCCGTCTCCGCCTTCGCCAGCCTCGGCATGGCGCTCGGCCCGCTCGCCGGCGGATGGGTGTTCGACACCTTCCACGCCTATAGCTGGCTCTACGTCGGGTCCTTCGCCATCGGCTTGGCGGCCGTCGCCGTGGCGCTGAGCTTCCCGTCGGCCAGACGGCCGTCGCAACCGTCGCTCGATCTGGGGCGGGCGACGGCGTGAAGCAGCAAGGCGTCCCCTCGCCGCCTTGATCGACGGCCGTGGATAGGCCACCATTCCGCTCGCGCAAAAAAACAAGAGAATGCGAGGAAGCGCATGAACAGGCATCCCGGCCTCGACCTGGTGGAGCGTGCGAAAGCGCTGGCGCCCTTGATCGTGCGCGACGCCGACGAGATCGAGCGGACGCGGCGGCTGACGCCGGCGGTGACCCAGGCGCTGATCGACAACGGGCTTTACCGCGCGCTGTTGCCGCAGAGTTTTGGCGGCATCGAGGCTTCGCTGGAAGCGTTCATGCGGATGCAGGAGGAGATCGCCAAGGCAGACGCCTCGACCGCGTGGTGCCTTGGCCAGTGCAGCGTCTGCGCCATGACCGCGGCTTATCTCGATCCCGACGCCGCCAACGAAATCTTCAACGTCGCGCCCGGCATTCTGGCCTGGGGCGCGATCAACCATGAAGTGCAGGCGGTTCCTGGCGGCTACAAGGCCAGCGCGCGCTGGGATTTCGCCTCCGGCTCGCGGCAGGCAAGCTGGCTGGGCGCCCATGTCCGCGTCGTCGAGGCCGATGGCACGCCGCGGCGCAAGCCGGATGGTTCGCCGGAGATTCGCACCATCCTGTTTCCGGTGACCAGCGCCACGATGTACGACGTCTGGGACGTGATCGGCTTGAGGGGTACCGGCACCGATTCCTATTCGGTCGATAATTTGTTCATCCCGGAGAAATTTGCAGCGCTTCGCGACGAGCCCCAGGCCCGGCGCGAAAGCGGGCCGCTGTACAAGCTCTCCACCAACATGGTGTTCGGAATGGGCTTTGCGGCAACCTCGCTCGGCGTCGCCCGCGCCACGCTCGACGCGGCGATCGACCTTGCCCGCGCCAAGACGCCCCAGGCGCAGAAGGCGATGCGCGACAACAATGCCGTGCAGGGTGTAATCGGCCGCACCGAGGCGAGCCTGCGTGCCGCGCGCGCCTATCTTTACGCGACCGCGGCCGAAGTCTGGCGCGATCTGGCGCGCGGCGAGGCCACCACCGAAGCGCATCGCATCGCCCTTCGCATCGCCACCACCTGGACCATCCATCAATCGGCCGCCGTGGTCGACACCGCCTATCACATGGCCGGCGCCACGGCGGTGTTCAACGCCAGGGGCTTCGAGCGCCGTTTTCGCGACATGCACACGATCGCGCAGCAGATCCAGGGCCGCGACGCCCATTATGAGGATGCCGGCAAGGCGATCCTGTCAGCCAATCTCGATACACCGCCGACGATGCGGTAATGAATTCTTAATCCGTAGTTCTACGGACCGGCCGGCGACCCCGGTTGTTAAACAATTCATGAAATGCCTGAGGGAGACTCTCCCTTGGAGCTTCCGTACCTTTCATGTTTAAAATTCGTTCGATCGCCGTTCGGCTGATCCTCGCCATTTCGCTGACGGTGGCCGTCGCCTGCGGCATTCTCGGAACCTTCTCGATCGTCCAGCAACGCTCGCTGACGCAGCTCGCGCTCGATCAGCAACTCAAGCTGCAATATGACAGCGTGATCGCCGCCATCGACTATGAAGGCCGCGCCGCGCTGGCGGTCAGTTCGGTGGTTGCTGCGCTGCCGCCGGTCGTCGACGCCGTCGCCAGGGATGACCGCGACGCGCTGGCAGCGCTGCTCGGCGATGCCATGAAGGCGTTGACGGCCCAGGGCATCCCACTGATCACCTTCGAAAAGCCGCCGGCCACGGTGGTCTACCGGCTCCATGCGCCGAAGGTCTTCGGTGAAGATATCTCGTCACGCCGCAGCACCGTGGTCGAGGCAAACAGGACCGGCAGGCAGATCGTCGGTGTCGAACCCGGCCGCGAGGCGCTCAGCATTTTCGGCATAACGCCGATCATGCGCGACGGAAAGAGCGTGGCGACGACCGACGTCGGCGCCGCCTTCGGCAAGGAATTCGTCGAACGCGCCAAGAAGCGCTTCGGCATCGACCTTGCGGTCTATTCGTTCGACGGCAAGGACTTCAAGAAGCTGTCCTCGACCTTCGGCGACGAAGCGGTGGCGACATCAGGCGAGTTGAAGGGCGTGTTCGACGGCCAGCCGTTGCGCCGCGACGCCACTATCGGCGGCCGGCCCGCCGCGCTCTATCTCGGACAGATCAGGAATTACGCCGGCCAGCCGGTCGGCATTCTCGAAATCATCAAGGATACGACCGAGTACGAGGCGGCAGCGGCGAGTTCGCAGCGCAACCTGATCCTCGGCACGATCGCCATCCTGGCCGGCGCGATCGTGCTGGCGTTCCTGCTCGGTCGCGGCCTGTCGCGCCCGTTGGCCGCCATCACCGCGGTGATGAACCGCCTTTCCGGTGGCGAAATCGACGTCACGATCCCCGGCAGCGAGCGCCGCGACGAACTCGGCACCATGGCGGGTGCGGTCGACGTGTTCCGCCGCAGCATGATCGAATCGCGCAGCATGCGCGAGGCGCAGGAGGCTACCAAGCATCAGACCGAACTTGAGAAGAAGGCCCTGCAGCGCCAGATGGCCGACCGCTTCGAGGCCGACGTCAAGAGCGTCGTCGCTGCGGTTGCACGGGCAACCACCGACATGCAGCGCGTGGCCGGCGAGATCGCGACCAGCGTGAACGGCACCTCGGAACGGGCCGCCGCCGCGGCGGCCGCGTCCGACGAGGCGTCCGGCAGCGTCAACGCGGTTGCCGCCGCGACCGAACAACTGGCGTCTTCGGTGGCTGAGATCGGCCGCCAGGTCACCCATTCCAGCCAGGTCGCCGAAAACGCCGTGGTCAAGGCCGGACAGACCACCGAAATGGTGAGCAGTCTGGCCTCGGCGGCGGAAAGGATCGGCGATGTGCTTCGCCTGATCGGAGCGATTGCAAGCCAGACCAATTTGCTGGCGCTGAACGCGACCATCGAGGCCGCGCGTGCCGGCGAGGCGGGCCGCGGGTTTGCGGTCGTCGCATCGGAGGTCAAGGGGCTCGCCAGCCAGACCGCAAAGGCGACCGAGGAAATCGCCGGGCAGGTAGCTGCGATCCAGTCCGCCACCGGTGACTGCGTGACGGCGATTGGCGGCATCAGCGATACCATCCGCGAAATCAGCGGCATCGCCACCACCATCGCCGCAGCCGTGGAAGAGCAGGATTCGGCAACCCGGGAAATCGCCCGCAGCGTCCAGCAGGCGGCCACCGGCACCGGCGAAGTCTCGCTCAACGTGACCGGCGCCAGCCAGTCCGCCGACCAGTCCCGCGCCCTGGCCGACAATGTGGCGACCGCGACCGAGCAGCTCAGCCAGCAAGCCGATGCGCTCTACAAGAGCGTCGACACGTTCCTGGCAGGCCTGCGCGACGCCGCGTAGGCATGGATTTGCGGTGCATGCCCGGCTTCCGCCGGGCGGGCACCTGCTCTACTCTATCCGCCGCAACGGAAATTGCGGGGAATGCGGACAGCGATGCGGAAGCCGGTCGAGAAAAGCGCCGCGAAGAAACGCACAGGCAATTCGGACTCCGCAGTGAACGCGGTTTTTAGCGCCTATCCGAATCCCGTGAAGGCAAAATTGCTGGCGCTGCGCCGGCTGATCTTCGACACCGCAAAGGCGACCAAGGGCGTCGGCGCCCTCCACGAAGCCCTGAAATGGGGGCAGCCGAGCTACCTCACGACCGAGAGCAAGAGCGGCAGCACGATCCGGATCGACCAGGTGAAGGCGGAAGCCGGCCGGTACGCGGTGTATTTCCACTGCCAGACCGATCTGGTCGAGACTTTTCGCGAGCTTTATCCGGAACTGCGTTATGGCGGCAACCGCAGCATTCTGCTCGACGCCGGCGACAAGCTGCCCGAGGCTGCGCTGCGCCACTGCATCGCGCTGGCGCTGACATATCATGCGAGGAAGCGGAAGACGGGACGGGCCGAATAACCTCCACCGTCATTGCGAAAATTGCGCCAGTCTCACGCCACCAGCGCCGCACCCGTCGGCGAGCTCCAGTTGCCCTGTGTCTTCAACAGGCCCACGATATCCGCATTGGGCCGCGCGCGGCTGAACAGAAAGCCCTGCGCCTCGTGGCATCCCTCTTTGCGCAAACAGTTTACTTCAGCCTCGGTCTCGACGCCCTCCGCCGTGATCGTGACGCCCAGGCCCTTGCCGAGGCTGATGATCGAACGCACGATCGCCTGCGCGTCGGGATTGGCGGTGAGGTCGCGCACGAAGGACTGGTCGATCTTGATCTTGTCGAACGGAAAACTGCGCAGATAGCTCAGGCTGGAATAGCCGGTGCCGAAATCGTCCATCGAGATGCGCACACCGAGCGCGCGCAGCGCATGCAGCGTCGCCAGCACCTCGCTGCTCTTTTCCAGAAGCAGCGTCTCCGTGATCTCGAGTTCCAGGCGCTTCGCCGGCAGGCCGGACTGCTTCAGCGTATCCGTCACCAGCGACAGCAGATTGCCAAGGCGGAACTGCAGCGGTGAAAGATTGACCGCGACGTGGACGTCGTCGGGCCATTGCGCCGCATCCGTGCAGGCGCGGCGCAGCATCAAGCCGCCGACGGCGTTGATCAGTCCGGTCTCCTCCGCCACGGGGATGAATTCGGCCGGCGAGATCATGCCGCGCTCGGGATGCGGCCAGCGCACCAGCGCTTCGAAGCCGGTGATGCGCCCGTTCGAAAGATCGACCAGCGGCTGGTAATAGGGCCGTAGCGCATCGCCCTGGACGGCCTCGCGCAACTCGGTTTCGATCTTGCGGCGGGTCTGCGCCCGCGCATCCATTCCGGCCTCGAAGAACGAGAACGTGCCTCGCGAATCGTTCTTGGCGCGCGACAATGCGAGGTCGGCGTTCTTCAACAGCTTTTCGGATTCATCGCCGTCGCCGGGCGACATCGCAATGCCGATGCTGGCGCCGATCACGACGGAATGCCCGTCCAGAAGGAAGGGATCGCCGATGGCGTCCTGCAGGCGCCGCGCCAGGAACGCCGCATCCTCAGGCCGCGTCACCCCGCTCTGGACGATGGCGAATTCGTCGGAGTTGAGCCGGGCCAGCGCATCGTCCTCGCGCAGCATCGATCGCAGTCGCTTGCCGACGCCGCGCAGCAGCTTGTCGCCAATGCCATGGCCGAGCGTATCGTTGACCGCCTTGAAATGGTCGAGGCCGAGCACGAGCACCGCCACCTGCTCGGCGTTGCGGCGTGTGCGCAGCAGGATGTCGTCCATCTGCTGGCGCAGCAAATTGCGGTTCGGCAGCCCGGTCAGGCCGTCATGCTGGGCCATGAAAGTCAGCCGCGCCTCGGCGCGCTTGCGTTCGGTGGTGTCCATCAGCGCCAGCAGGATCGCAGGCCGATCGCCGTAGACGAGCTGGCGCGAATAGATCGCCAGATCGATCAGCGTACCGTCGGCCCGGACATGCTTCCAGGTGCGCGCCGCGCGCTCGTCGCCGGTCCACGGCAGTTCGGCGTCGAAGGCCTGCAGGGCGCGGATCGTCAGCTTCTCGAATTCGCTGCGGCTGTAACCATAGTGCTGGACCGCAGCGTCGTTGACGGCGAGAATTTTTTCGTCACCCAGCGCGCAGACGATCATCGGAACCGGATTGCTGTCGAACAGCAGCCGGAACGAGGCCTCCCGTTGTTTCAACTCGGTGATATCGACGCGCAGGCCGATGATGCCGCCATCCTCGGTCAGGCGTTCATCGACCAGGATGACGCGGCCGTCGGCCAGCGTCTGCTCATGCCGCTCGCCGGGCTGGTACAGCTTCTCGAGCCGCGCGGCGATCCATTCTTCCTCGCGCCCGATGGCCTCCGGATAATCGCCGCGGGCAACGCCGACGCGGATGGTATCCTCCAGCCGTGCGCCCGGCTTGAACAGGTCCGAACTGCGGCGGTACATCTCCGCATATTTCTTGTTCCAGAGAATGTAACGGCCTTCGGCATCGAGAAACACGACGCCCTGCGGCAGGATGTCGATCGCCTCCCGCAAGCGCTCGTGAGATTTGCGCGCCTCAGCAAGGGCGGCGTCGACCTCGGCGTGCTTGCGCGCGATCTCGCCGACTGCATGCCGGCGGCTGGTAGGCAGCTTCACCTCGGGCTTTGCCGGCCGGCCGGGAAAGCGGACCATCGCCGCCTGCTTCGGTTTCCTGGTCGTTCTTGGCTTCTTCTTCGGCATTGCTACGCCCTGCTCGCACTATGCGTGCAAAGTTTTCGGATAAGTTGTCTGAAAAAATAGTATCTCTTGTCGATGAAACTCGCCTCGTGCGTGATCGTACGCCACCTGAGAAGAGCGGATACCGCACGCGTTGCGTGTACCGTCGATCGGCCGGATCGGTGGAGAGTCGCAAATTCACTTGGCAAAATCGCCGCATCTGTGCCGCATGTACAAGGAATGCGCGAATTTTGGGGCGCGCACATGAACACAGGCCAACGGTCGGCAGGGTTACCGCCCGGTTAACGACGGTGGTGATATAACACTCGTTCAACTCAAGGCAGCTGCCGCGGCTTGCGCTTCCGGCACGACATCGTGATCGTAAAGCCGTCTGCGGAATGCCGCATGCGCTGCGATCTCGGCATCGCGAACGCCGAGATCGGCGTAGGACGAATCGTAGCGCATGCCGTTCTCGCGCGCGCCGCGCTGGACCGCCGCCACCCGCTCGCGCCGCAGCCGCTCATACGCCAGCAGCGCCGCCGGCACACTGGCGCGCCCGGTACGCGCCAGAATTGTCGCCAGCGCCATGCCGTCCTCGATCGACTGGTTGGCGCCCTGCCCGAGATGCGGCAGCATCGGGTGAGCGGCATCGCCGAGCAGCGTCAAGCGGCCGCGCGTCCAGGCCGGCAGCGGCTCGCGGTCGTACAACGCCCAGCGGAACGTCTTTTCAACCTGGCTCAGCAGTGTCCCGATGCGCGGATCCCAGCCTTCGAACTCGCGGCGCAGCACGTCGGGATCTCCCGGCGCCGACCATGATTCCTTCATTTCCGCATCGGCCGGCACGAAGCCGACATAGTTGATCAGTTCGCCCGATCGTAGCGGAAAGCTGAGGAAATGTTTTCCCTTGCCGAGCCACATCTGCCAGCAATCGGTCGGCCAATGTGGAATGCGCCGATGCGGCAGCACGCCGCGATAGGCAACGGACCCGTGGAAGATCGGCCGCGACGGCGGCGCGGCATAGTGCCGGAGCTCCGAGTGGATGCCATCCGCCGCGATGACGACGTCGCCTTCGGCCACCGCGCCGTTGGCGAATGACACACGCGCGAGCTCGCCGGCCTGCTCAAAGCCCGTGCCGCGATGCCCCGTGCGCACCACACCTGATGGCAATGCGCTCGCCAGCATCTCGACGAGGTCGGCGCGATGCATGCCGAAGGTGGCGTTCCAGCCTGCGGAGTCCGTCACCTGGACCGGAGCGATTGGCACGCCGTCGTGGCGAAAATAGTGAGAACCGTGACCGACCCTGGCACCCCATCGGTCGACCTGATGTCCGAGGCCTACCCGCTGCAATTGCCGCACGCTGTTCGGCGTCAGGAATACCCCCGCTCCGACTTCTCCGAGCGCAGGTGCCTGCTCATAAACGGAAACATCGAAGCCACAGGCGATCAGCGCGTTCGCGGCGAACAGCCCGCCAATTCCGCCTCCAATGATCACGACAGTGAGCTGCGGCTGCGTCATCGTCCCACGCAAAAATTGCTTCGGAAGCTTGCGCGTTCAAGCTATCCTTCCTTGCTGCGAACACCAAGCGCCGCCAGCCTGGACTGGACGGAGTACACGGCAGCGGGAGGAGTTTGAATGCCCGGCTCTGCGCCAGCTCTGCTTCCCGTCCGCCGTAAATTGGCCGTCCTGACGCTGCTCCTGGCCTTCGCCGCGCATGGTCACACCCCGGCGCTGGCCGGTGACTACCCGGACCGCCCCGTCAAAATCGTCGTTCCATTTCCGGCCGGAGGAACGGCCGACGCGATTCCGCGGATTGTCGGCGACTGGCTGTCACGCAAATGGAGCCAGCCGGTCGTCATCGAGAACCGCACCGGCGCTGCCGGAAACATCGGCGCCGAGCAGGTCTACCATTCGGCGCCCGACGGCTACACCCTGCTCTCGTCAGCGCCGCCGCCGCTTGTGATCAATCACAACCTGTACCCCAAGCTCGGCTTCGATCCGACGAAGTTCGAGCCTGTCATCGTCATGGCCCATGTGCCGAATGCGCTGATCGTCAATCCTGATAACATCAAGGCATCGAGCGTGCCCGAGCTGATCGAATTCCTGAAGGGCAATTCCGACAGAACCATTTGCGCCACGCAAGGCAACGGCACGACCTCGCATTTGACCTCGGAGCTGTTTCAACTGATGGCAAAGGTGAAGCTGCGGCACATTCCGTATCGCGGCTCGGCACCGGCGCTGCAGGGCCTCGTCGCCGGCGACGTCGACGTCATGTTCGACAATCTCGGCGTCTCGCTGGCGCTGGTTCAGGCCGGCAAGCTGAAACTGCTCGCGGTCGCCTCGTCCGATCGTCTGCCGGCGCTGCCGAACGTACCGACGATGGCCGAAACGCTGCCGGGTTTCGAAGCCGCCGCCTGGTACGGCATCGTGGCGCCGCCCAAAACGCCGAAAAGCATCATCGACAAGATCAATGCCGATGTGAACGAGGCATTGCGTCAGCCCGAGGTGCAGGACCAGCTCAAGAAGCTATCCGCCGGGATTTTCGGCGGCCCGGTCGACAAAACGTCCAAATACATGCGCGAGGAAGTCGACCGGTGGGCCGCGGTGATCAAGTCGGCCAATATCGAGCTGCAGTAGCCGCGATCTCGATGCGAGTGTTGCGCGGCTGTTGCCGCGGGATCAGGCGATGGTGTTCGCAGTGCTGGTCCCCTTGCCGCCGATTTCATGCTACGTTTGCGCGAACAGAGTGATCCGATGACACCCCGCCTGATTCTGATTCCGATGATCACCTTAATGGCCGCCGTCAACGCCGCGGGCGCTTGGGCGCAGGACAAGGGCACGGTCAATCCAAAGCCGCTGCCGCCGCTCGCCAATCCCAACGATCCCAAGGTCGCGGCCAAGGAGCTGTTCGGCCGCAAGGTACTGCCGGCGGCGATGCCGACGCGCGTGCACGGCTTCTACGCCCATGGCTGCATCGCGGGTGCGGAAGGGCTCCCGATCAACGGCGACAATTGGCAGGTGATGCGGCTGTCGCGCAATCGTTACTGGGGACATCCCGACCTGGTCGCGCTGGTCAAGCGGCTCGCTGCCAAAGCACGCAAGGATGCTGGCTGGCCGGGCATCCTGGTCGGCGACATGTCCCAGCCGCGCGGCGGGCCGATGTTCACCGGACACGCCAGCCATCAAGTGGGGCTCGACGCCGACATCTGGCTGACCCCGATGCCGAACCGGCAACTATCGCGCAACGAGCGCGAGGAGACGTCGGCCGTGATGATGGTGCGCACCGACCGGCTCGACATCGATCCGCACGCCTGGACGCCGACGCATCTCGCCGTCATCCGCGCCGCCGCGCTGGAGCCCACCGTGCAGCGCATCTTCGTCAATGCCGCGATCAAGAAGGCACTGTGCCGTGAGGCCAAAGGCGACCGCTACTGGCTCCACAAGGTGCGGCCGATGTACGGCCACGACTATCACTTCCACATCCGCATCAAATGCCCGCCCGGCGCCGGCGAGTGCGAGAGCCAGCCCGAACCGAACGAAGGCGAAGGCTGCAGCACCGGCGATCTCGCCTACTGGTTCAGCGATGCGGTCCTGCATCCGAAGCCGCCCGCGGTACCGCCGAAGCCGAAGCCGCCGATGACGATGGCGGGGCTGCCGCCGGCCTGCAAGGCGGTGCTGAACGCACCGGATACGAAACAATAGCGTCCTACCGCTGGGGCTTTCCTCGCTCCGACGAAATGCGCTAACATGCGGTACCGCAGCGCCGTAAGCGCGCGGCACAACACGGACGATGGTCCAAAATTCCCATTGAATACAGAAGCCAGCAGCGCACGGCAGACCCGTGTGCGCCTGACATTGTGAGGACCGCCATGCGCATCAGTGCACGCAACCAGATCAAGGGTACCGTCGTCGAAGTGAAGAAGGGCGCAACCACGTCCCATGTCCGCGTCGATATCGGAGGCGGCCAGATCATCACCTCCTCCATCACCAACGAGGCGGTCGACGACCTCGGCATCAAGGCCGGCGGCAAGGCGACTGTCGTGGTGAAAGCTTCCGACGTCATGATTGCGGTCGACTGACATGCGCACGTCACTTCTCGTTGCGCTGGCGTTGCTCGGCGCCGCGCCCGCCTGGGCGGCAGAAGAACCGAGCGGCTGCGACAAGTTCAAATGGGGAATCGAGCGCGAGCGCGCGGCACTGATGGCGCCAGATCGCCTCAAGCTGGCGTCAGGCTCGGAGCTCGCGGCCCTGCCCCCGCAGGCCGTGACCCTCGCCCTGCGCAGCCCGGCGGAGGCCAAACTGCCGACGCCGCCCGAACGCGCACCCAAGGACGGCACTTTTGCCGGCTTCGCCAGCATCAAGACTGCCCCCAAGGCCGGTCTCTACTCCATCAGCCTGTCCGCGGGCGGATGGGTCGATGTCGTGCAGGACGGCCATTCCCTCAAACCAAAGGCGTTCAGCGGCGCTACCGACTGCGACGGCATCCGCAAGACCATGAAGTACGAGCTTTCGGCGAGCCCATTCGTGCTGCAGGTCAGCGGAACGAAAGAGGATTCAGTTTCGATTGCCATCCTGCCGACGGAATAGCGGCTGGCATCTGGACGAAGGCCACTTTGACCCCGACCGCCAGCCTGCTATTGTCGGCCATTGGCGATATTCTGGCTGGCCGTAAGCCGTCGGAATTGCCGGAACAGCGCTTCCGCCGATCGCTTCCTTTAATTCAACCACGCCTGATTGCGGCGCGCGAACCGCGCGCCGGCAAGCACGCACGGAGCGCGCTATCATGTCTCGACTTACCGGAATTTTTGCCGCCTTCGTCATCCTGCTGGGAGCCACCCATTCACCTGCCGCCGCGCAGGACAAGTCCCTGACGGTCTTCGCCGCCGCCTCGATGAAGAATGCGCTAGACGAAATCGACGCCGCCTACACCGCGAAGACCGGGGTCAAGATCACCGTCAGCTACGCCGCCAGTTCTGCGCTCGCAAAGCAGATCGAACAGGGCGCGCCGGCCGACGTTTTCATCTCAGCCGACACCGACTGGATGGATTACGCGATTGGCAAGAAGAACATCAATGAACCCACCCGCATCAACCTGCTGGGCAACAGCATCGTGCTGATCGCGCCGAAGGATTCCAAGGTCGACAATGTGAACATCGGCGCCGGTTTCGACCTCGCCAAGCTCGCGGGCGACGGCAAAATCGCGACCGGCGACGTCAAGTCGGTGCCGGTTGGCAAGTATGCCAAGGCGGCGCTGGAGAAGCTTGGCGCGTGGCAGGCAGCCGAGCCGAAATTCGCGATGGCCGAGAGCGTGCGCGCCGCGCTGACGCTGGTGGCGCGCGGCGAGGCCGTTCTCGGCATCGTCTATTCGACCGACGCCAAGGTCGAACCGGGCGTCAAGGTCGTCGGCACCTTCCCGGCCGATTCCCATCCGGCGATCATCTATCCCGTCGCGGCGACGACCACCGCAAAACCGGAGACGACGGACTATCTCGCCTTCCTGCGCTCGACCGCGGCGAAGAACATCCTTGAAAAATACGGCTTCAAGTTCCTGGTCAGCCCTTCCACCTGATGTTCGAGATTTCACCTGCCGAATGGACGGCCATCCTGCTTTCGCTGCGGGTGGCCGTCGTTGCAACGCTGGTGGCGACGCCGTTCGGCATCGCACTGGCGTGGCTGCTGGCGCGGCGTGAATTCTGGGGCAAGTCCATCCTCGATGCGCTGGTTCATCTGCCGCTGGTACTGCCCCCCGTCGTCACGGGTTATCTGCTGCTGCTGACCTTCGGCCGCCGCGGCCTGGTCGGCGCGTGGCTCGCCGATAACCTCGGCATCGTGTTCGCGTTTCGCTGGACCGGCGCCGCGCTCGCCTGTGGCATCATGTCGTTTCCGCTCCTGGTGCGGCCGATCCGGCTGTCGATCGAGGCGATCGACCGCCGGCTGGAACAGGCGTCGAGCACGCTCGGTGCCGCACCGTGGCAGGTGTTTGCGACGGTAACCCTGCCGCTGGCGTTGCCTGGCGTGCTCGCCGGCATGGTGCTCGGCTTTGCCAAGGCGATCGGCGAATTCGGCGCCACCATCACCTTCGTCTCCAACATTCCCGGCGAGACCCAGACCATCTCGTCCGCGATCTATTCGCTGATCCAGACCCCTGACGGCGACACTGCGGCGGCAAGGCTGGTGCTGATCTCCATCGTGATCGCGATGGGCGCCCTGATCGCGTCCGAATGGTTCGCGCGGCGCGCCACCAAACGCCTGCACGGGAACTGACCATGCTGCGCGTCGACGTCACCAAGCAGCTCGGCGAGTTCTCGCTGGAAGCTTCGTTCGAAAGCCAGGGCCGCGTCACCGGCCTGTTCGGCGCGTCCGGCGCCGGCAAGACCTCGCTGATCAACATGATCGCCGGCCTGCTGCGGCCGGACCGTGGCGTCATCGCGCTCGACGACGAAACGCTGGACGACACGTCGAAGGGCATTCATGTGCCGCCGCATCGTCGGCGCATCGGATACGTGTTCCAGGACGCGCGGCTGTTTCCGCATTTCGACGTGCGGCAAAACCTCGACTATGGCCGGCGCATGAACGGGCTCACGGTGGATCCGGCGCAGCACGCGCGCGTCACCGACCTGCTCGACATCGGCCATCTGCTCGACCGCCGGCCCGGAAAACTCTCCGGCGGCGAGCGCCAGCGCGTCGCCCTCGGCCGGGCGCTGCTGTCGAAACCGCGTTTGCTGCTGCTGGACGAGCCGCTGGGGTCGCTCGACGAAGGCCGCAAGGAGGAGATCCTGCCCTACCTGGTGCGGCTGCGCGACGAAGGTATTCCGATGGTCTATGTCAGCCACGACGCCGCCGAGCTGCGTCAACTGGCGACGCAGATCGTTATGCTCAAGCGCGGCCGGGTGACCGCGCTCGGCGGCGTCAAGGTGCTGACGTAGCCGCCGCCTTCAACCGCAACGCACCATACGGCTTTTTGGCAGCGGCATCGGGAACCGCCATCTGGGCTTTGCGTTTAGACAGGCCACGGGTGCCATGTAAACCCGCGCAAACTTTCCGGGATATGCCAAACGGTACAAGACGAGAGGAGCGCGCCATGGAAGACGTCGAACGGCGTGCCATCGGCAAGGTGATGCGGCGGCTGATACCGTTTCTGATCCTGTGCTATTTCGTTGCGTATCTGGATCGCGTCAATGTCAGCTTCGCCAAGCTGCATATGAACCAGGCGCTTGGCTTCAGCGAGGCCGCCTTCGGACTGGGCGCCGGACTTTTCTTCATTGCCTATTTCCTTTTTGAGGTGCCTTCGAACCTCTTTCTGGAGCGGGTCGGTGCGCGGGTCTGGATTGCCCGGATCATGATCTCCTGGGGGATCGTCTCGGCCGCATTCGCCTTTATCCCGTCGATTTCGGCAGCCACCGGCGTTTCGAACGAAGCAGTTTTCTATACCCTTCGGTTGTTGCTCGGCGCATGCGAGGCGGGCTTCTTTCCCGGCATCATCTTTTATCTGACCCTGTGGTTCCCTGCAGTATATCGCGCGCGGGTGGTCAGCTACTTCATGCTGGCAATCCCGATTTCGTCCATTGTTGGATCCCCGATTTCCGGAATGTTGCTGAATCTGACCGGCTGGGGCCTCGAAGGCTGGCAATGGCTTTTCGTTCTTGAGGCGCTGCCATCGATTCTGGTCGGGCTCGGCGTGTTCTTCTATCTCACCGATTTTCCGCGCCAGGCCAACTGGCTGCAACAAGATGAGATTGCGTGGCTGGAGAACGTGCAGGCAACCGAGAAGAGCAACAAGGAGAAAGTCGAACACCTTTCTCTGTTTCAATCACTCACCGATATCCGCATCCTGCTGTGCGCACTGGTCTACTTCTGTTTGAATGCGGCGAGCTACGGAGTTGCCTTCTTCCTGCCGACCATCATCAAGAACTTCGGGGTGAGCGATACCCAGACCGGATTGCTGGCTGCGCTGCCCTTTGTTTTCGGTGGCATCGGCATGGTATTGCTCGGCCGCCATTCAGACCGCACCATGGAACGAAAGGGTCACGTCGCCGCAGCGCTGCTGATGGCGGCGATCGGGATCGGGTTGTCCGGACTGGTTTCCAATCCCATCATCGTCATGGCTTTGCTCTGCTTCGCGCAGATCGGCGTTTCTTCGGTGCCGCCGATGTTCTGGCCGCTGCCGGCGAGCATGCTTACTGGAGCCTCGGCCGCTGCGGGCATCGCGGCAATCAACTCGCTCGGCAACCTCTCGGGCTTCGCCGGTCCCTTTGCGATGGGCTATCTAAAGGATTTGACGGGCAACTTCACGGTCGGCCTGCTCCTGCTCGCCGGATGCGCCGTCGTTGGCGCCGCCGTCGTCATGAGCTTGCGCATTGACGTGCGGCGCGAGCAGTCATCGGCAGAGGTCGCATTGGCGCACTAACAAGGCGCTATGCAGCGTTACTCCGGAACGACGCGCACCGCGCCGCGCGCCGCGCTGGTCGTCAGCGCCGCATACGCCTTCAGCGCCATCGTCACCTTGCGGCTGCGCTTCCTGGCGGGCTTCCAGGCGTCCGCGCCGCGGGCCAGCATGGCTTCGCGGCGTTTGGCGAGCGTGGCGTCATCGACCGCGAGGCTGATCGAACGCGTCGGGATGTCGATCTTGATCAGGTCACCCTCTTCCACCAGCCCGATCAACCCGCCTTCGGCGGCTTCCGGCGAAAGATGCCCGATCGACAGGCCTGACGAGCCGCCGGAGAAGCGGCCATCGGTGACCAGCGCGCAGACTTTTCCGAGGCCCTTCGATTTGAGGTAGCTGGTCGGATAGAGCATCTCCTGCATGCCGGGACCACCGCGCGGGCCTTCATAGCGGACCACGACGACGTCGCCGGCCTTGATCTTGTTGCCCAGGATGCCTTCGACGGCGGCGTCCTGGCTTTCGAAGACCCGTGCCGGCCCCTCGAACTTCAAAATGCTCTCATCGACGCCGGCGGTCTTCACGATGCAGCCATCGAGCGCGATGTTACCGGACAGCACGGCGAGACCGCCGTCCTTCGAATAGGCATGCTCGGCGTCGCGGACACAGCCTGTCGCGCGATCAGTGTCGAGCTCCTCGAACCGGCGCTCCTGGCTGAACGCGACCTGGGTCGGCACGTTGCCCGGGGCGGCCATGAAGAATTTGCGGACGCTCTCGCTCTTGGTCTGCTTGATATCCCAGCGGCTGAGCGCATCCTCCAGTGTCTTGGAGTGAACCATCGGCAGGCCGCGATTGAGCAGGCCGGCACGATCGAGTTCGCCGAGGATGGCCATCACGCCACCGGCGCGATGGACGTCTTCCAGATGCACGTCGGCGACCGACGGCGCCACCTTGCAGAGCACAGGCACCCGCCGCGAGAGGCGATCGATATCCTGCATCGTGAACGGCACCTGGCCTTCATACGCCGCCGCCAGCAAATGCAGCACCGTGTTGGTCGATCCGCCCATGGCGATATCGAGCGTCATCGCGTTCTCGAATGCCTTGAAGTTTGCGATGTTGCGCGGCAACGCGGTCTCGTCGTCCTGCTCGTAATAACGTCGCGCCAGATCGACGATCAGATGCCCGGCCTCGACGAACAGGCCCTTGCGGTCGGCGTGCGTCGCCAGCACCGAGCCGTTGCCCGGCAGCGCCAGCCCCAACGCCTCGGTGAGGCAGTTCATCGAATTGGCCGTGAACATGCCGGAGCACGAACCGCAGGTCGGACAGGCCGAGCGCTCGATCACTTCGACCTCAGCGTCACTGACATTGCTGTCGGCGGCGGCAACCATGGCGTCGATCAGGTCGACCGCGCGGATCTTGCCCTTGATGTTGACCTTGCCGGATTCCATCGGCCCGCCCGAGACGAACACGGTCGGGATGTTGATCCGCAGCGCCGCCATCAGCATGCCGGGGGTGATCTTGTCGCAGTTCGAGATGCAGACCATGGCGTCGGCGCAATGCGCGTTGACCATGTATTCGACGCTGTCGGCGATGATCTCGCGCGACGGCAGGCTGTAGAGCATGCCGTCATGGCCCATGGCGATGCCGTCATCGACCGCGATGGTATTGAACTCCTTGGCGACTCCTCCCGCCTTCTCGATCTCGCGCGCGACAAGCTGGCCGAGATCTTTCAGATGCACGTGGCCGGGGACGAACTGGGTGAACGAATTGACCACGGCAATGATCGGCTTGCCAAAATCCTCGTTCTTCATGCCGGTGGCGCGCCAGAGGCCGCGGGCGCCCGCCATGTTGCGGCCGTGGGTCGTGGTTCGGGAGCGGTAGGCGGGCATGATCTGTCCTTATTGGGAAGCGGGAAAGGCGTCTTTTAGACGGTGAACCGGATCGATTAAAGCGGCGATTACAGTACCTTGGCGCAGGGTCGCCATGCGCCGGCGCACCAAAACGGGACAGGGTGTGAGATGCCCCTGCCCCGGCTACCGCTAGATGACCTCGCGTGCCCGCAGTTCCGCGATCGCCTTCGCGTCGTAGCCGAGCGAGGCCAGCACCTCCTCGGTATGGGCGCTGAGCGCGGGCGCCATGCGGTCGAGCCTGCCGCCGCCATGGGCGAGCTGGAACCCGCTGCCGGCAAAGCGCAGGCGGCCATGGGGCGTATCGATCTCCTGAATCGCGCCGCGCGCTGATATCTGCGGGTGATCGATCACTTCCTCGACCTTCCAGATGCTGGCGCAGGGCGCGCCCGCGGCCTCCAGGACCTTCTCCCACTCGCGCGGGTCCTTCTTCGACAGCGCCTCCTCGATGATGGCCCGCAAAGCCTTCTCGTTTTCCTGCCGGGCGAACCAGTCGACGAAGCGGGGGTCCTCCAGCGCATCGGCGCGGCCGAGTGCGGTCATCAGGGCGATGTATTGTTTCTCGCTGTTCACCGCGAGCAGCAGATAACCGTCACCGGCCTTGAAGAGGTTGGCGGTCGGCCGGCGGCTCACGGCCTGATTGCCGGAAAGCTGCTGGCGATGGCCGGCAACCGAGTAGTCCGCGACTTGCCCGGACAGGAACGCCAACGTCGCCTCCAGCATGGAGACGTCGACCAACTGGCCCTTGCCGGTATGCGTGCGCTGGAACAGCGCGCTCGACACGCCGAAGGCAGCGGTGGCCCCCGACAGGACGTCGCAGACCGCAAAGCCCGCGCGCGTCGGCCCGGTCTCGGCGTGGCCGGTGATCGACATGATGCCCGACAGCGCCTGGATCTTGCCGTCATAGCCGGCGCCGGATCGTTCCGGGCCGGTCTGGCCAAAACCCGAAATCGCACAATAGATCAGCCGCGGATTGATCGCCGACAGCGCGGCATAGCCGATGCCGAGCTTGTCCATCACGCCGGGGCGGAAATTCTCCATCACTACGTCAGCCTGAGCGGCGAGCTGCTTGACGATGGCGATCGCCTCCGGCTTCTGCAGATCGAGCGTCAGGCTGCGCTTGTTGCCGTTGACGGCTTGCCAGCCCGGCGCGAGGCCGCGCTCGGCCCATTCGCGGCTTAGCGGCGTGCGGCGCATGTCCTCGCCTTCGCGACGCTCCACCTTGATGACGTCGGCGCCGAGCAGCGCGAGCTGGTAGCTCGCATAGGGGCCAGCCAGTACTTGCGTGAAGTCGAGAACCTTCACGCCTTCGAACGGTCGGGTCAATTCAGTTTCCTCCTGCGGGCGTCATTGCGAGGGGTGAAGCGACGAAGCAATCCATTCTTCCTTTGTGCCGCGCTATGGATTGCTTCGCTTCGCTCGCAATGACGACCCTTGCGGCCGTGGCCAAAATCACGCCGCCCGGTTGCCGCGCGCGATCTCTTTCTGCTTGTCGAACTCGGCGCGGCGCCGCGCCAGTTCTTCCGGGCTCATCTGCGCGATGTTGTTGTAGTCGAGCTTCCAGGAGGCATCCTCGCTCCAGCGCAGCGGCGACTGCATCGTGGTACGGGCGCCCGGCGCGGACTCCAGGAGACGCAGCGCCAGTTCGAGCGTCAGCGCCTGCGACTCCACGTCCTGCGGCTTGCCGGCGGAATTGCCGAGCGGGAAATCCGAGAACAAAAAGCGCGGCGCGGCGGCGTGCTCGACGATATCCTTGGCGCAGCCCATCACGACGGTCGCAATGCCGTTGGCCTCGAGATGGCGCGCCACCAAGGCCGAGGTCTGGTGGCAGACCGGGCAGTTCGGGACGATGATGGCGACATCGACCTTGTCGGCCTGACAGCGGGCGAGAATATCCGGCGCATCGACATCGATGGTGACGCGGTGGCTGCGGTTGGTCGGCGCACCGAAGAAGCGCGGCGCGACCTCGCCGATCCGCCCCGCGGCGGCGGCTTTCAGAAGCAAGGCTAACGGAAACCAGGTGCCGTTGTCGGTGGCCGTGGTGTGCTTGCGATCGTAGCCGATGTGCGAGATCCGCAAATCGTGCTGCTTGGCGGTGTCGCCGTCATAGACCTGATAGAACTTGGCGCTGCCGTTGTAGGCGGCTCCAGGACCCTGATCGCCCTTGGTGGGATCATACTTCGCAGCAGTGGTAATGATCGTAACGCGCGATTTCGCGAGCGCCTTCTTCAGCGGCTGGAACGGCGCATCGACATAATGCGCCCAGCGGTAGGGCGTGGTGTAGCCGATCGCGGTGTAATACTCGCGGGTCCGCTGCATATAGGGGACCGGGGAATCGTAGTCGGGCGCAAAGCCGAGTTGGTCGTCGAGGGGGGCGGACATTGTCGTGTCTCCTGCGTTTCCACCGGGCGGCCGTCACGCGGCCTTTGCCGGGAGGCTAGTGACAGTTCGCTCATTCCTCAACAGCGGAAATTGCATCACACCTGCGCAGGCCGCGGCCCCTAGACCCCCGCCACCGACGACCAGACATCGGCCAGCTTGCGCCTGAACTTCTGCCGGCGCGTCAGGGGCACGGCCGCTTCCTCATCCTCGGGCAGTCGCAGGCCGACCACGCTGACACGGCCGCCGCTGATGCTGCGTGCGACCAGCACGATGGGATCCAGCGCCAGCTCGGCGCCTTCCTTGGGCGCATGGTCGAGATGAATGTCGAAATAATCCGCCAGCGTCAGCTTCGCCTGCTCCTCTTCGGCCGATACGCCGTAGATCGCGGCCAGTTCGCCGAGGGTGTGCTCGCCCGATACCATGAAGTCCCCAAGCAGATGCGGATCGGGCGCCGAGCTCGGCGGCATGTCGACGAAGAACCGATCCAGCGCCTCGGCCTTTTCCGGCGGCGCCAGCAGGTAAACGTAATCACCCGGCACGACCGGGTCGGCCTCGACGGGCGACAGAATGCGTTCTTCGCGGATCACCAGCGTCGGCTTCGACCAGGATGGAAGCAGGCCGCGCCGGAAATACAAACTCTTCGAGCGGACGGGATAGCCGACCAGTTGCTGTTCGAGCTGGCCCGGCAGATCGAGTTCGACGCGCCGCGGACCACGGTCGACACGCGGCAGCGCCACGTGCAGCCACCGCGCCGCCGGCCCCAGCGTCCAGCCTTGCAGAAGCAGCGAGATGACGACCACGACCAGGGCGACATCGAAATAGAGATAGGCTTTCGACAACCCGACCAGCATCGGGATCGACGCCAGAAAGATCGCGACCGCCCCGCGCAGGCCGGTCCAGGCGATGAAGACCTTTTCCCGCCAGTTGAACCGGAACGGGGCCAGGCACAGCAGCACCGCGAGCGGCCGCGCCACCAGCATCAGCACCAGCGCCACGATTACAGAGGGGCCTACGCTGTCCAGCAATCGCTGCGGCGAGGCCAGCAGGCCCAAGAGAACGAACATCACGATCTGCGCCAGCCAGGTCGCGGCGTCGAGAAACGTCACCACCGAATTATGCGCGCGCGTCGGCCGGTTGCCGACGACGATGCCGGCGAGATAGACCGCGAGAAATCCGGAAGCGTGCAAGATCTGCGACACGCCGAAGATCACCAGGGCGGCGGTGGTGACAAAGGGCGCATGCAAGCCTTGCGGCAGCGCCATGCGATTGAGCGCCACCACCACCAGACGGCCGCCGATCACGCCGATGATGGCGCCGAGCAGGCCTTCGCGCGCGAGCTCCATCACGACATGCCACGGCGAGCTTTCACCGAGCGAAATGAATTCGACCAGCATCAGGGTGAGAAAGATCGCGAACGGATCGTTAGTGCCGGATTCGGCTTCCAGGGTTGCGCCGACACGGGGGCGCAGGCGCAGGCCCTGCGTGTGAACGAGCAGGAACACCGCCGCGGCATCGGTCGACGCCACCACGGCGCCAACCAGCAGCGCCTCGGTCCAGCTCAGATCGAGCGCATATTTGGCGGCCGGCGCGGCAACCACCGCGGTCACCAGTACACCGACCGTCGCCAGCACCATCGACGGCGCCAGCACGATACGGATGCTTTGAAACTTGGTCCGCAGGCCGCCGTCGAACAGGATCAGCGCCAGCGCCACCGACCCCACCAGATAGGTGGTGCGGACGTCATTGAAATTGAGCTGGCCCGGCCCGGCATCGCCCGCCAGCATGCCGATCAGGAGGAACACCAACAGCAGCGGCGCCCCGAAGCGCAGCGCGAGCAGGCTCGACAGGATGCCGGCCATGACAAGAATGGCGCCCAGAAAGATGGCGATGCTGACCGAGTCGAGAGAAGCCATGAACCTCCGCAATCGTTATAAATACTTGCAATTGCATCCTTATCGTTGCCACAGTTGAACGCCAACCCATTTCTGCGTTAGCGGCAAAGTGCCCGGTTTTAAGGGCCTAATTGCCTTCGCCGGCCCATGTACCGATGGTCCGCCCGCCCCGTTTGTGGAAATCTGCGCTCTGTTCGAATCACACTTGCCTTTGCTGCGCCTGACGAGACTTTTGCGATGGACATGGCCCCGAAAGAGATCATCGAGTTTCTGCAATCGACCGCGCGATCGGTCGGAGCAGAGATCGCCTCGCCATGGTTTTATCTACAGTTCGGGCTGATCCTGACCGCCGCCGGCATTGCCTATATGGCGGATACCGCGATCCGCGCACGGGTCGACATGACCTCGCTGGCGATGCGCTGGCCGTTGCCGCTGCGGCATTTCGTCCGCGTGCTGGTCGCAAGCGCGTCGACCGCGATATTCGCGATCCTGGTGATCGCCGAACGCATCACGATGTACCATCTGACGTGGCCGAGCCGCAGCTACCTCCTGATGGTCGCCGCCAAGCTGGCGCTGGCCTGGCTCGTAATCCGGCTCATCACCTCGGTGATCCGCAACGCCTTTATCGTCAAGCTGGTGTCGATAACGGCATGGTTCGTCGCGGCGCTGAGCATCCTCGGCCAGCTCGATCCGGCAGCGGAAACGCTCGACTCGTTTGCGGTCGATATCGGGGGTCTGCGGCTGACGCCGCTGCTGCTGATCAAGGCCGGCGCGCTGCTGATCGCGGCGCTGTGGCTGACCAACATCGCCAGCAACTTCATCGAAAGCCGGATTACCCGCGCCACCGACCTGACGCCGTCGATCCAGGTGCTGCTGGTCAAGATCATCCGCATCGGCCTGATGGTGGTGGCGATCGCGATCGCGCTCGGCGCCGTCGGCATCAACCTTTCGGCGCTTGCGGTCTTCACCGGCGCGGCCGGCGTCGGCATCGGCCTCGGCCTGCAGAAGATCGTCGCCAATTTCATCTCGGGCATCATCCTGCTGGCGGACAAATCGGTGAAGCCCGGCGACCTCGTCACCATTGGCGACAGCTCGGGCCGGATCAGCGCGATGAAGACGCGCTACATCTCGGTTGCCGCCGGCGACGGCCGCGAGTTCCTGATCCCGAACGAGGATCTGGTGACGCAGAAGGTCGTGAACTGGACCTATACCGACAAGAATACGCTGGTGAAGGTGCTGTTCAGCACCAATTACGACGCCGATCCCCGCCTCGTCTGCAAGCTGGCGATCGAGATCGCCGCGGCCGCCCCGCGCGCCATCAAGAACAAGCCGCCGAATTGCATCCTGACCGAATTCGCCGAGGCCGGCATGAAGTTCTCCCTGACCTTCTGGATCGCCGACCCTGATGGCATGGACAATGTGAAGAGCGACGTCATGCTGGCGCTGTGGGACGCCTTCAAGCGCGAGGGAATCCGTGTTCCCTATCCGGTCCGCGAAATCCGCGTCCGCGGCGGGGCGCTGCCGGTTGAACAGGTGGTAGAGGTTTCCGGCTAGAGCCCCGCTCCGATTGAATCGGAACAGGGCGCCAGATTCTCGTTTTGACGCGTTTTCTCGACGCGAACCGGTCGCCGCTTCGCTTGAAAACGCTATGGATGCGGGTACTTTAAAGCCGCCCCATAGCCTAACTTGACTTGCACTGAGCGTCCCGATCATTAAATTAGGCTATCAAATCAGCCCAAAACCGTTCCTTCGAAGCATGACCGCCCATGAGCTATATTGAAGCGTCAGATACCTCCTTGCGAAAAACCGGCCAGATCAAACTGCATGGCGCGAGCGGATTCGCCGGCATGCGCAAGGCGGGCGCGCTGGTCGCAAAGTGCCTCGACGAGCTCACCGACATCGTCAAGGCGGGCGTGCCGACATCTGTGATCGACGAATTCGTCCGCGACTTCGCCTTCAGCCATGGCGCCTATCCGGCGACGCTGATGTATCGCGGTTACCGTTACTCGACCTGCACCTCGATCAATCACGTGGTCTGCCACGGCATGCCCGGGGACCGCGGGCTGAAGGAAGGCGACATCGTCAATATCGACGTCACCTTCATCGTCGATGGCTGGTACGGCGATTCCAGCCGCATGTATGTGATCGGCCCGATCGCCCGCAAGGCGGAGCGGCTGATCGAGGTCACCTATGATGCCATGATGCGCGGCATCGCCGCCGTGAAGCCCGGCGCCACCACCGGCGATATCGGCCACGCCATCCAGAGCTTCGTCGAGCCGCAGGGCATGAGCGTGGTGCGCGATTTCTGCGGCCACGGGCTCGGGCGCATGTTCCACGACGAGCCGAACATCATCCATATCGGCCGGCCCGGCGAAGGCGTGATGCTGAAGCCCGGCATGTTCTTCACCATCGAGCCGATGATCAATCTCGGCAAGCCGCATGTAAAAATCCTGTCCGACGGCTGGACCGCGGTGACGCGCGACCGCTCGCTGTCGGCGCAGTTCGAGCATTCGGTCGGCGTGACTGCGACCGGCGTCGAAATCTTCACGCTGTCGCAGCGCAATGGCGAGAAGCCGCTGGCTGCGACGTAGTCGGGCCGGAGCCTACGCCTCCCGCGCAGGAGCTGACGATGGCGACGGGAGGGCGGGGCTTTCGCGCGGCACTTGTCGCGGCTGCTTTCATCGCGTTTGCCGTTTTCCTCGCAGGCCGGAACGCCGCGGCCGAGGACACCCTGTTCGTCAGCAGGAGGATCACGCCGCAGGGCGAGTACACTGCCGGCATCGAAGGTCCCGCGGTCGACGCATCGGGCAACCTCTACGTTGTCAACTTTCAACAGAGCGGCAGTATCGGCAGACTGGCGGCCGGCGCCTCGCAGTCCCAGCTCTTCACGTCGCTTCCTGCTGGCAGCATCGGCAACGGCATTCGTTTCGACCGGCAGGGGCGGATGTACGTCGCCGATTTCAAGAAGCACACTATCTGGGTCATCGAACGCGGCGAGACCACGCCGCACCTCTACTTTCATTCCGATCGGTTCAATCAGCCGAACGACCTCGCAATCGCGGCGGACGGCACGCTCTATGCCAGCGACCCGCGATTTGCATCGCCCGCGGGCGGCCAGATCTGGCGCATCAGCCGCGGCGCCGACGGCAAGGGTCGGGGCGAAGTGATGTCCAGCACAAGGCGCCTCGGCGTGACCAACGGGATCGACCTGAGCCCGGACGGCGCGACGCTTTACGTCAGCGAGTCGAATTCGCGGCAGGTCTGGGCCTATCGCCTCGACGGCAGCAAGCTGCTCGACCCGCGACTGGTCAGGAGTTTCGCGGATTTCGAGGTCGACGGCCTGCGCACCGACGTCGACGGCCGGATTTATCTCGCGCGGTTGTCGGCCGGTAAAATCGCCATCATCGGCGCCGATGGATCACTGCAGCGCGAGGTGCCCGTGAGCGGAAAGCAGCCAACCAACCTCACCTTTGGCGGTCCGGACGGCAGAACCGTCTTCGTGACCCAGAAGGAAGGCCGCTTCATCGAGGCGTTTCGCGCAGACCGTCCCGGCCGCGAGCCATGCCTGCAAGTGCCCGGCATGTGCTGAGACGCCGAAACGCGAAGCAGCCGCTGGACGACTTGAAGCCGTCATAAGGGAAAGGACGAAGCGTGGGCCAACGCAGCATGTATATCTGGAAGCTTCGTGAAGTCGTGGCCGCGGAAGGCAGTCCGGCAGAGATGATCGCCAAGGCCAAGCGAGCCAGCCTTTCAGCGCTGTGGGTGAAAGTCGCGGACGGAACCTCGCGTTATGCGAATGTGGGAGCAAGTGTGGCGCCCGACTTCAAGGAACTGATCCGTCTGGCGCATGATAATGATATCGAGATTTGGGGCTGGCAGGTGCCCCATTGCGCGACGGCGGCCGTTGCGAAGAAAGAGGCGAAGCTGCTGGGCGATCTCGCCGACGAGTTCGAACTCGACGGCATGATCATGGATGCGGAGGGAACGAGCGCGTACTTTCATGGCGGCCTTTCGGAAGCGAAGGCTTACGGCGCGGCGATGCGGCAAATTGCCGACAGGCTCGAAAAGCCGCTTGGAATATCCAGCAACGACATTCCGCAAAATATCGACGGCTGGCTGCCGAAATTCAACGAGATCGCCAGGAAGGCGCATATCAACTTCCCGCAAACCTATTATGGCGCCAGTCCCAGCGTGACCAACCGCGTCGACCGCGCGGAGAGAGGCAATGCGCATTTGACGATTCCGTTCGTCCCCGTCGGCGCGGGCTTCATCGGGACGTCTGAGGGCGGCTGCGCGTCGGCGTCGGCCTGCGCCGAGCGCGCCCGCGAATTCATCCGGCTGTGCAACGCCCGGAATTATCAAGGCTACTCATTCTGGCATTGGGGCGGAGCGCCGATGAAATTGTGGGAGGTGTTGAATACCGTTCCGGCCTGAGATTCTCGGCGGAGCATCGACCCGCCGGAATCCGTTTCTGACCGGCCGGCGTATCATCTCCCGCTGACCGCCGCGGCGCCTTTTTCGTCAGATGCTCCCGCACTTTAGAGTTGCAAAAGCTTGCCGGGACGGCATGGTTACGGCGATGCCAGCCAAGACCAGCACTCCCCCGGATCAACCCACTGAAACGCCGCATTATCACGGCCATCGCGAGCGGTTGCGCGAGCGATTTTACGGCGCCGGGCCCGATGCACTCAGCGATTATGAATTGCTGGAGATGGCGCTGTTTCCCGCTTTGCCCCGGCGCGACACCAAGCCGCTGGCAAAAGCGCTGTTGAAAGAATTCGGCTCGTTCGCCGAAGTCATTCACGCGCCGGTGGCGCGCCTGCGCGAGGTCGACGGCATCGGCGAGGCCTCGATCAACCAGATCAAACTGCTCGCAGCCGCCGCGAGCCGGGTGGCAAAGGGCGAGATCAAGCGCAAGATTGCGCTGTCTTCCTGGAACGACGTGATCGAGTACTGCCGGAGCGGCATGGCATTCGCCGACAAGGAGCAGTTTCGACTGCTGTTCCTCGACAAGCGCAACCAGTTGATCGCAGACGAAATCCAGCAGACCGGCACCATCGACCACACGCCGGTCTATCCGCGTGAAGTGATCAAGCGCGCGCTCGAACTGTCGGCGACCGCGCTGGTCCTGGTGCACAACCATCCCTCCGGCGATCCGACGCCGTCGCAGGCCGATATCCAGATGACCAAGGCGATCGTCCAGATCGCCACCCCGCTCGGCATTTCCGTCCACGACCACATCATCGTCGGCAAGAACGGGCATGTGAGTTTGAAGGGAATGCGGCTGATTTAGACTTCAGCCCCGGTGGCTACTCCGGGGCGACCGATGCAGGAGGTTCCGATGTCTCATCCCGCCAGCCCACAAGAGGTCGTCGAGGCCGTCATGCAGGGTATTGCCGATCAGAACTGGCAAGACCTTCACAAGCTGTATAGCGAGCAAGCGGTCGTCGAATATCCTTTCGCCTTGCCTGCGCCCACCCGGCTTGATGGCCATGAAGCGATCCGAAAGCACTTCGCGAATTTCGCGACCGCACCGCTGAAGCTGCAGATCCGCAAGATGGTTGTCCGTCAGACCACCGACCCGGAGGTTGTCGTTGCAGAGTGGGACTACGACGGGCTGGTCACCACGACAGGCCGTGTGTTTCGGGTATCGAACATCCAGGTTTCGAGGGTGCGCCACGGCAAGATTGTGGAGTCGCGCGACTATCACAACCACGCGCTGATGGCCAACGTCCTGGGCCGGCTACCGATGCTCGTTGCGGCGCTCACGGAGGAAAAAACTGGGCCGAGCTGAACGAGGCCACACGCCGGTCCATCCGCGCGAGGTGATCAAGCGCGCGCTCGAACTATCCGCCACCACCACATCATCGTCGGCAAGAACGGTCACGCAAGTTTGAGGGGACTGAAGCTCATCCAGCGATATCAACTGTCCATCGCAGATTGAGGGCGGCCCGCGACTGCATATTTAGTCCAGTGCCTTCATCGGCAATTTCGAATTACGAGGCTAGCGGTGGCGTTCCAATACTCTGCGCGTTTATTGCGCGAGGGTTTGCTCGCCGCGGTGATGGAGGATCGGATGCGGACGACACGCCGAATGTTCGTGCAGGCTTCCCTGGCGGCGACGGCCGCCGCGACACTCTTGCCAACCTCGCTGCATGCCCAGCAAACCCTGCCCGCGCGTCGCCCGATACCCTCAACCCGCGAGGAGATACCGATCGTCGGGCTAGGGACTTGGATCACCTTCAACGTCGGCGATGATCCGGTGCTCAGGGACGAATGCGCCGGTGTCATGGCCGCCTTCTTCGAGGCGGGCGGCCGCTTGATCGACTCCTCCCCCATGTATGGCTCGTCGCAGCCGGTGATCGGCTACGGCCTTCAAAAGCTCGCACGACCCTCCGCGCTATTTTCGGCAGAGAAAGTCTGGACATCATCGGCAGCGGGAGGTCCGGCGCAGATCGAGCAATCGCGTCGCTTCTGGGGAGTGCCGAAGTTCGACCTCGTTCAGGTTCACAATCTGCTCACCTGGAAGCCGCATCTGCAGACGCTTTTCCAGATGAAGGCGGCGGGCACGGTGCGTTACGTCGGCATCACAACGTCCGAAGGCCGCCGTCATGATCTTCTCGAACAGATCATGCGGAACGAGCCGATCGATTTCGTGCAGTTCTCCTACAATGTCGTCGATCGCGAGGCGGAGGTGCGGCTGCTGCCACTGGCGTCCGAGCGCGGAATTGCCGTGATCGTCAACCGGCCGTTCCGGCAAGGCGCGCTAACCCAGCGGCTCCAGGGCAAGCCGCTGCCTGAATGGACCGCCGAACTCGGCGCCTCGAGTTGGGCGCAGCTCATGCTGAAATTCATCCTCTCTCACCCGGCCGTCACCGTCGCAATTCCAGCGACCACCCGCGCCGACCACGTGCGTGAAAACCTCTCGGCCGCCGCCAGCCCCATGCTTGATCCGGCCATGCGGGAGCGCATCTCGGCCCACGTGAAGGCGCTTTGATGTCGGAGTGGTGGACCTACCGGGCGGAGGATTTCCTGCTGTTTTCCCCGCGCGTCTATTGGCGCATGTTCGAATTGCACAATGCTGCGCTCTGGCCCCTGCACCTGCTGACGCTGGCCGCCGGCGTCCTCATCATTCTGCTCATCGCGTGGCGGCCGCGAACCGGAGCCCGCTGGCTCGCCCTCATCCTCGCGATCCTTTGGGTCTTCGTCGGGTGGTCCTTCCTGTGGAACCGTTACGCGACCATCAACTGGGCGGTCGCCTATGTCGCACCGGCTTTCGCCGTTGAAGGCGCGCTGCTTCTCATCGTGTCGCTGCGCGATGGCCTCGCCTTCGGCCGGCGCGGGCTTGCCTACTGGATAGGGTATCTCATTCTCGCCTTCGCACTCGCCGGACAGCCGTTGCTTGCGCCGCTGCAGGGACGCGACTGGGCCTCGTCCGAGGTCTTCGGCATTGCGCCGGATCCGACTGTTATCGCGACGCTCGGCGTTCTGCTTCTTGCTCGCGGCAGGCTTTTGCCAGTGTTGCTGCCGATCCCCGTTCTCTGGTGCCTCCTGAGCGGCATAACCCTCAGCACGATGGGAGAGCCGCAAGCCTGGGCTCCTTATGCCGCCCTGGTGCTCGCCGCGGCGGCCTGGATCTGGACGATCGTCCGGCGGAGGTCCGAAATCAGGAAGGAGAACCAAACCTGAGCGCGGAAGTAATTATCCGACCGTTCCGGGAGGAGGTGGCATTCGCCCGATATTACTTCGACAAGATCCTGTCAAATAGAGCGAGCTCACTTCGCGTGATAGGCGGCTGATTTAGATAGTGTCGACGGACCGATGTCGATCGCAGGGAGGCGGATATCACAATTCGGCTTTCATCGAAGCATTCTTGTCACGAAACCGCGCATGATGACCTCCAGTCGCCGACCGGAATCGAAACCGGCGCCGGCTTCACAGGAGAGCATCATGGCAACTACCGACAATGCAAACCAGCACCTGATCGTCACCGCATTCTGGGAGGTCAATTCCGGAGAGGAAGGCGCGGTCGCCGCACTTCTGAAAGATTTTCTCCCGCAGGCGCAACGCGAGCCCGGCGTGAAGGAGTTTCAGATTCACCAGAACGTCGCAAAGCCGCGGGAATTCTTCTTCTATGAAGTGTTCGCGGGCGAGGCTGCGTTTGCCGATCATCAGCAGACCGACCACTTCAAGAACATCATCGTCGGTCAGGCGATCCCGAAACTCGCCAAGCGCGAACGGCAGCAGTTCCGCTTCATCTGAGTTCAGGCGGACGCCGGACCGGCGGCACCCGGCTCACGCCGCCACGTTCGAGAGGAAACGATCGACGGACGCGCGCAGATCTGCGGCCTGATCCGACAGGTCGCGCGCGGTCGACAGCACGAGGTCGGCGGAACGATTGGTGTTCTCGGTCGCGGTGGCCGTCCCCGCAATGCTCCGGGCGACGCTTTCCGTTCCGGCGGCGGCGTGCCCGATACTCCGCGATATTTCGTTCGCCGCTGCATTTTGCTGGCTGACGGCGTCGGCAATCGTCGCGGTGAAGCGGTCGATCTCATCCATGATCGAAGCAATGGCGCCGACGTTGTCGACCGCCTGCTTCGTCGCCGATTGCACCTCGGCAATCTGGGAAGAAATGTCCTCGGTCGCCTTGGCGGTCTGAGTGGCGAGCGCCTTGACTTCCGACGCGACCACGGCAAATCCGCGACCGGCCTCACCGGCGCGCGCGGCTTCGATCGTGGCGTTGAGCGCCAGCAAATTGGTCTGACCGGCGATGTTGCGGATGAAGCCCACCACCTCATCGATGTGCTGCGTGGAGCTGGCGAGGGCACGAATCGTCTCGTTGGCCGTCCCGGCCATGCCGGAGGCGCGCTGCACGATCGTCGTGGCGTCATTGACCTGCGTCTTGATCGCCTGCACGGAATCGCCGAGCTGGCTCGCAGCAGTAGCCACGGTCTGAACGTTGGCCGAGGTTTGGCCGGCGGTGGAAGCCGTTTCGACAGATTGCTTGCCGGCGGCGTGCGCGATCGAGGAAAGGGTTTGCGCGGTGCTCGTCAATTCGCCCGTCATCCGGTCGGTGTTGGCGAGAGCGGCGGTGAAAGTGGAACGGAAGGCTTCTATCTCCGCCTCGATGCGCTGCCGCCGGGTGACCTGTTGCGCATGGGTCTGGTCCTTTGACGACATCACCGCGAGTTCCTGGTCGGCGCGGGCCTTAAGGCTCGCTTGCATGACGGCGAGCGACTTCAGAAGGCGGCCGAGTTCGTCACGGCGCCGGACTGCAATGTCATCCGCAAAATTGCCGGCTGCCACGCGCTCGGCGACGCGCACTGCAGCCGAGATCGGCTTGCTGAGCGAATAGGAAAAGGCCATTGCGATGATGAATCCGACGAGTGCGGTACCGATCGCGATCCCGAGCAGGGCGGTGCGTGCTGCGGCGACCGATGCTTCCGCCTCGGTCCGGAAGTCGAAGCCATAGGCCGCCACCAGTTCCACGAGATCGTCGAGCGCCGCGGCGGCCTCATCGCCCTGCTGCGTCAGCGAGAAGGTCGTGGGGATCTCGGTCAGGCCGCCCGGCATCGGCTTGAGGATCTTCAGTCCGGCGCCCGACCAGCCGCGGAGGCTGGCTTCAGCCTTCTCCCGGGCTGTCTTGACGGTTGCGCTCTGCACCCTGTCCCGGACCACGCTGAGATCTTCGGAAATGCCGCGAACCAGCTTTTCAAACCGGGCAACGGCTTCGGTCGTCGCCCCGTCGGTCAGGCTGCGCTGCATGACGAGGCGCGCCTCGTTCAACCCGGCATGCGCCGAACGCGCATGGTTGATTCCCATCAGGGGGCCGTCATAGAGACGCACCACCTGATCACCCGCGGTGGAGATACCTCGAATACCGTAGTATGCGAGCCCGCAGGCGAGCAGGATGACAACGCTGAAGGCGCCGAAAATCTTGTAGCGAATCGACATCACAAATCTCCGGCGACACTCTCTGGCGCGACTAGTCCGTAACCTTCACCATCATTTTCATCCGCGGATGGATGGCGCAGATCACCTGCACGTCGCCCGTTTCCTTGAAGGTCACATCCGTCGACGTGCCGGGCGCCTGCGAGCCGAGATTGAATTCGCTGCCCTTGGTGCCCGACATGATGTTGTGGGGAATGCTGTCGTCGTTCACGAAGGTGAGCGCGTCGCCCTTCTTGATGGTTACACTCTCGGAGGAGAACACCCGGCCCTGCTGATGGATCACCTGGTTGGCAGCGAGCGCGCCGGCCGACAGGCCGGAGAGAATGACGAGAGCGAACAGAATGGTCTTGTGCATGGGATATCCTTGGATCGGTAGGGCTGGGATCAGCGAGGGAGAACCGGCACGGCGGTCGGACTGAGGTTGCTGGTCAGGGTTTTCATGAAGGTGACCAGATCGGATTTTTCCTGGGCCGTGAGGCCGAGCGGCTTCATCAGGTCGGAACGGCTCGGCCGGTCGACACCGCCTCGATCGTAATGTTCAACCACCGCTTCCAGCGTGGCGAGCGATCCATCGTGCATAAAGGGACTTCGGCGCGCGATTTCGCGCAAGCCAGGGGTCTTGAAGGCGTGCTGCATCTTGACCACGCCCGGCATGAATTCTCCGCGGCCGACGTCCTTGCTCGGCAGCCCGATGTCCTGAAAGCCGTCGTTGGTGAAGTTCCAGCCCTCATGGCAGGCGGAACAGAGCGCCTTGCCGTTGAAGATCGCAAAGCCGCGCTTGGCTTCCTCGGAAATCGCCTTCTCATTTCCCTCGATCCATGAATCGAAGGGCGCACGCTCGGAGACCACGGTACGTTCGTAGGTCGCGATGGCCTTGGCGAGCGTCTTGGTGCTCATCCCTTCGTCGGGAAAGGCCGCGAGGAACAGCGGCTTGTATTCGCCGATGGAAGTGAGCCGTTCCATCAATTGCTCGAGCGGCATGTTCATCTCACCGGCGGCCTGGATCGGACCGAGCGCCTGCTCTTCGAGGGTCGCCAGCCGGCCGTCCCACATGAAGATCGCGCCCCACGCGGCGTTGACGATGGTCGGCGAGTGGCGGCCGAGCTTCGCCATGCCGTGACCGACACCGACCGCCAGACCGTCGCCCCAACCGAACCCCGGGCTGTGACAGCTCGCGCAGGATTGCGCCGACGTCACCGACAGCCGCGTATCGAAATAGAGTTTCTTGCCGAGTGCGGCCTTTTCCGGCGTGTAGGGATTTTCCTTCGGGAACGGGATCGTCGCCGGCCGCTTGTACTGCGCCTTCATCGCATCGATTCCGGGCGCAGCCTTCGCACCGAGATCGATGCGCCGGGTTTCGCCGACGATGACCGCGCCGAGGCCGATGCTGGCAAAGCCGATCGCGCCAAAGCCGGCCGCAGCAACGGCCGTTGCGAGCAGGGTCGATCGACGAGGGAAGAATCCCGACATGCAGCATCCTCGAATGATGTGCCGATGGCCGCTTGAAAAATACGGCACGAGGGCGATAGGCAATTCCGCAAATGTTGGCGTGACGATAATCGCCAATGGTTAATCACTGTGTTCGGAATGAGCATTCGAGATTCAGTAGTTCTACGAAGCGCAAAAACACGGGCTTCTTGCTGCGGATCCAGCAATCATGGCGTGCGCAAGATGCGCCGCTCATTCAGAAATCAACGCGCGATTTCGCTGCGTCGGGCCGCTTCGACAACGCGCCGTTGCAGCAGATCATGTTCGCGTCGGTTGCCCGCCAATCGTGCGGCGGCCTCAAATGCGGCGTGCGCTTCCGCAAAGCGGCCGAGCTTGCAAAGCAGATCGCCGCGGACGCTTTCCAGGAGATGATAGTTCTTCAGCGCGGGCTCGCCTGCCAGTCCGTCCACAATCGCGAGCGCCGCCGCCGGCCCCTCGGCCATACCGATCGCCACCGCGCGGTTGAGCTCGATGATCGGCGAACGCACCAACCTCGCGAGTTCGGCATAGAGCTTTGCGATTCGCGGCCACTCCGTGTCGTCAGGCGTGGCGGCTCTGGCGTGACAGGCGACGATCGCCGCCTGCAGCCCGTAAAATCCCTGCCCGCCGCCCAATTCATACGCCCGCGCCAGCGCCGATAACCCGCGGCGGATCTGAAGCCGGTCCCACAGCATCCGGTTCTGGTCCATCAGGAGAATCGGATCGCCGGCTCGGTCGGTGCGCGCGGCGATGCGCGAGGCGTTCAGCTCCATCAGCGCGAGCAGGCCGTGGGCTTCGGCTTCCTGCGGCGCGACGCGCGTCAGCACCCGGCCCATGCGCAGCGCATCGTTGCAGAGCTGCGGTCGCAGCCATTCGTCGCCGCGGGCGGCCGTGTAGCCCTCGTTGAAAATGAGGTAAACGACCTCCAGTACCGAGGCGAGCCGTTCCGAGAGCTCCTCGCGGCGCGGCGTTTCGTAGGCGAGCCCGGATTCCGACAGCGTCCGCTTCGCGCGCACGATGCGCTGGGCAATGGTCGCCTCCGGCTGCAGGAAAGCGCGCGCGATCTCCTCCGTCGTCAGGCCGCAGATCATCCGGAGTGCGAGAGCCGCGCGTGCCTCACGCGACAGGCGCGGATGGCAGGCGGTGAAGATCAGCCGCAGCAGTTCGTCGCCGAACTCGTCGTCCAGCCCGGCGTCCGGATCGGGCATCGCCTGCTGCTCCTGCTCGAGGTCGCGTATCAGCATTTCGTGCTTGAGGGCGAGCATGCGGCGGCGGCGCAGGTCATCGAGCGCGCGGCGCTTGGCGGTGGCCATCAGCCACGCGGCGGGCCGGTCCGGCACGCCGGTGGCAGGCCAATGTTCGAGCGCCGCCACCAGGGCTTCCTGCGTGAAGTCTTCGGCCAGCGTCACATCGCGCAACATCCGGGACAGGCCCGTGATCAGGCGCGGCTGCTCGATGCGCCAGACCGCCAGAATGGTACGATGGACGTCGGCGGCCGTCATCGCCGCCGACTGCATCTGCCGGACGTTCGCATCAGGCGTGGGCGTGCACGTCAACTTCGCATGCACCGTCCACGCCCGGTGTCGCAAGCATGCGAACTTCACAGGTGCCTTCCCAACCCGGCATGTGCTCGAGGTGCAACTGCATGAACTCCCTCGCGGCGGCCACCGCCTCTTCCATGTCCCGGAGTTCAAAGATCGCGTAGCCGCCGATCAGCTCCTTGGTCTCGACGAATGGCCCATCGATCACACCGAGCTTGCTGTTCGTTATCCTGACCTGCGCGCCGGCCATCGCAATCGGCATCAAGCCGCCCATATCGAGCATGCGGCCGGCCTTGATCTCGCGGTCGGCGAGCTTGCCCATCGCCTCCGCCAGCGCAGGCGTCGGGCCTTTGTCGGACTGAGGCGAGGTAACGATATACATGAAGCGCATCGAAAAACTCCCGTTGAGGCGAGTTGCGGCGGTGATCGCCCGCAAAACCGGCTCGCTATGGGAGACGACGAACGGGAAGCCGCCGGATCGACAGGCGCGCCGGAAATATTTCCGCGGGCCACTTGCCGGAAACCGGCCGGCCGGATGATTGCAACCGGGGCTGCCGACGCTGTAGGCTCCCGGAATCAGTGCTCATTGGGGGCAAGCATGAAATCGCGCAGCGGCCGATTTGGCGTCCCGGGTTTCCTGTCGATCCTGGCTGCCATCTTCATTTTCACATCCGCGCCCGCCGGCGCCGCCACCATCGTCGCGCTTGGCGCCAGCAACACCTATGGCAAGGGGGTCGCGCGCAACCAGGCCTATCCCGCACAACTCGAGGCGATATTGCGGACAAAGGGAGCCAACGTCCGTGTCGTCAACGCCGGCATCAACGGCGACACCACGGAAGGCATGTTGCAGCGCCTTGATCGCGTTGTGCCGAACGGGACCAGCGCCGTCATCCTGCAGCCCGGCGGCAACGACCGGCGCAAGGGCTCGCCGGACCGAACATCGGAAATTCAGAGCCGGCTGAGGGCCCGGGGCATCCCGGTGATCATGATCGCCAACGGCACGTTCAGGGGATTGCCGCATCAGCCCGACGGCCAGCATCTGACGCCGGAAGGCTACCACATGCTCGCCGAGCATGTGGCGTCTCAGGTCGCAGGAGTAATCGGCCGCTGAAGTCGGAAGCTACTGTCCGCGCATCATGATCAGGGGATCTGCCGCGTCAGGCACCCGCCGCCACTGCGCATTGTCATCGGCCTCGAACTGCCAGGTGTCGCCCTTGGCCGACAGCAGCAGCATCCGGCCGTGATCGAGGCGCCACTGGTTCGGCGCGAAAGCTGCAACCGCCGGATCGCATTTCGGCTTCAGGAACACCTGGAAATTGTCGCCCGTCGCCTCGGTGTTGGTCAGCGTCAGGCCGCAGATCGTCTGGCCGTTGCCGCGAACCATCGACCAGTCACCGATCATCTGGTCCATCGACTTGGCGAGCGAGCGGGCAGCAGCGAGGTTCTGCAGGATGTAGACGCCCTCACCGGTCCGCAAGCCTTCGAAGATGCCGCTCTCGACTTCGGTGAAGTCGATCACCGGTTGGCCTGCGGCGTCCTGCATCCGCACGATATCCAGCCCCTTGATATTCCAGGCCGTGATTTCCTTGGTGAACGGCAGCGCCGCGGCACAGCCGGGCTCAAGCTCGAGCTTGAGCCCCTGCGGCGTCGTATCGCCCTTCAGCGTGACGACGCAGGTCTTGCTGCGCTCGGTAGTGGCAAGCTCCCACTGCCCGATCATGTCCTTTTTCAGGGTCGAGGCATCCTGCGCCGCGACCTGCGGTGCAAGCGCGAGCAGCGCCGTCAGCGCTGCCACCGTGATGCCTAAGCGCCCGGACAACATCAGCGCCCCTTCACCGGGGTTTCCGGAACCGGCGTCAGCGGCGCCTTTCCGGCAAACCAGTCTTTCAGATTGTCGACGACAAGCTGATCCATCGCATTGCGCGTTACCACCGAAGCTGAGCCAATATGTGGCAACAGCACGACATTTTGCATGGCCTTCAACTCGTCCGGCACGTTCGGCTCGTTGGCGAACACGTCGAGCCCGGCCGCGAGAATGGTGCCGGATTTCAGCGCCGCCACCAGCGCCGGTTCGTCGACGACGGAGCCGCGCGCGACGTTGATCAGCACGCCGCGCGGGCCGAGCGCCTTCAGCACGTCGGCATTGATCATCTTTGCGGTCGAGGCGCCGCCGGGCACGATCACGATCAGCGTGTCCACCGCCTTCGCCATTTCCATCAGATCAGGGTAGTGCTTGTAGGACACGGCCGACGACGGATTGCGCGAGTGATAGGACACCGGCACCAGCGAAGCCTCGAGCCGGCGTCCGATCGCCTGCCCGATGCGGCCCATGCCGACGATCCCGACCTTGCGGTCGCGCAGCGAGCCGACGCTCAAGGGATAGTTCTGGGTCTGCCAAAGGCCGGAGCGCAGATAACGGTCGGCCTTGACGAACTCGCGCAGGGTCGAAATCAGAAGCCCCATCGCGACGTCGGCGACTTCTTCCGTCAGCACGTCGGGCGTGTTGGTGACGACGATATTGTGCTCACGCGCATAGGCGCAATCGACATGGTCGTAACCGACACCGAAGCTCGCGATCATTTCGAGCTTGGGGAAATGCGACAGCGCCTTCGCATCGGCCGACACCATGTGATAGGTCACCGCCATGCCGCGGATCTTCGCTATCGTCTCGGGCGTCAACCGTTCGAGGTCGGCGCGGCTCTCCGCCATATGCAGGACGAACTGGTCCGAAAAGCCGTTTTCCAGTATAGGCCTGACTGGCCCGTAGATCAGGAGATCGATCTTTTCGGACGAAACATTCGCGGCAGCCATCAATTTTCCTTTCCAAGCGCGCTCTCATGCCAGCGCCGAAGTACCAGATGCGAAACTAGCGCCAGCAGCCCATAGATGACAATCCCGGCGACGGACAGCAACAGCAACGCCGCGAACATTCGGGGAATGTTGAGGCGATAGCCGGACTCGGCGATCCGGAAGGCCAGCCCCGACCCCGCGCCCGCGGTGCCCGCCGCGATTTCGGCGACCACGGCCCCGATCAGCGACAGGCCGCCCGCGATCCGCAGGCCGCCGAGGATATAGGGCAGCGCCGCCGGCAATTTCAGGTACCGCAGCGTCTGCAGCCGTGACGCGCCGTAGAGCTGAAACAGCCCGGCCAGATTGCGGTCCACCGAATTCAGCCCGAGCGTGGTGTTGGACAGGACCGGAAAGAAACCGACGATCCAGGCGCAGACGATGACTGCTGTCTGCTGCGGCAGATAGATCAGCAATAACGGCGCAATTGCGATCACCGGCGTGACCTGCAGGATCACCGCATAGGGAAACAGCGAATATTCCAGCCATTTCGACTGATTGAACAACAGCGCCAGCGCGACGCCGCCGACGGCCGCGGCGATGAAGCCTTCCAGCGTGGTGAGCAGGGTCACACCGAGCGATTCCGACAGCACCGGCCAGTCGCCGACCAGCGTCTGAAACACGAGATAAGGGCTCGGCAGCACGTAGGGCTGGATGTCGTTGACGCGCACCACGAGTTCCCACAAGCCAAGGCCCGCCGCCAGCACAACGACTGGCAGCAGCATCCGGCCGATATTCTGGAAGGAGCTCACGCGCTGCGCTGCCCGGAATAGGACGGCGCGAGCGCGCTGGAGACCTCGCGGCAATAGGCGGCATATTCGGCCGAGGTACGAAATTCCTCCCCGCGCGGCTCCACGGTGGCGATGCGAAACGCGCTTGCCAAGCGGCCCGGCCGCGCCGTCATCACGGTCACCCGCTGCGACAGGTAGACCGACTCGAATACCGAATGGGTGACGAAGATGACGGTCTTGTGCAGCTTGCGCCACAGATCAAGCAGATCGTTGTTGAGCCGAAAGCGCGTGATCTCGTCGAGCGCCGCGAACGGCTCGTCTAGCAGCAGAATATCCGGGTCGGTGACGAGCGCGCGCGCCAATGAGACCCGCATCTTCATGCCGCCGGATAGTTCGCGGGGGTAGGCATCGGCAAATTCGGATAGGCCGACCTGCGCCAGTGCCTCCTCGATGCGGCTGTCGGCCTCGGCCGGCGGCGCATGCGAAAGCTTCAGCGGCAGGCGAACGTTTTCGCGCACGCTTGCCCACGGCATCAAGGTCGGCTCCTGAAACACAAAGCCGATGGGATGCCGCCCATTCGCCCTGTTGGCGCGATGGGAAACGATCACCGTGCCTTCACTCGGTACGCTGAGTCCCGCAATCAGCCGCAGCGCGGTCGATTTTCCACAGCCGGAAGGCCCAAGCAATGAGACGAATTCGCCTTCGGCGACATCGAGATCGAGCGGCCCGAGCGCGGTCACGCCGTTGTCATAGACTTTGGTAACGGCGCGCAGACGCACCGCAAGGCCGGTCACATCGAGATCCGTCTCGGACAACGCAGGCTCGGCCATCTCGCGTCAGTTCTTCGGCCGCAGATCGAGGCCGACGCCCTTGTTGACGAAGCGCAAGGTGTAGGCCTGGCGGAAATCGATATCGCGGCGAACCACGCCGGCCCGCATCATCTTGTCGAAGAAGCTCGCAACGCGCGCGTCGTTCATGGCGCCGATGCCGTCGCGCAAGGTGTCGCCGGAATCGACGATGCCGTATTCCTTCATCTTGGCGACGGAATAGCCGAGCAGTTCGTCGGTCATTTCCGGGTTTATCTTCTTGATCATGGCGTTGCCGGCCGAATTGTCGCCGTAGAGATAATTGTACCAGCCGATCGCGGAAGCATCGACGAAACGCTGCACCAGGTCGGGCTTCTTGTCGACGATCTCGCGGCGGGTCTCGATCAGGGTCGAATAGGCGTTGAAGCCGTGATCGGCGAGCAGGATCACGCCCGGCTTGAAGCCGGCTGCCTTCTCGACGGCGTACGGTTCGGAGGTGACATAGCCCTGCATCGCGCTCTGCTTGTTCACGATGAAGGGCTGCGAATTGAAGGTGTAGGGTTTCACCTTGCTCTCGCTGAACCCGTATTCGGACTTCAGCCATTGGAAGTAACTCGCAACGCCTTCCTTGGACACCAGCAGCGTCAGCGGCTTGAGCTCTTCGAGTTTTGTAATTTTGGCTTCCGGATGGGTCAGGAAAACCTGCGGATCCTTCTGGAAGATGGCGGCGACCGCGACCAGCGGCACGTTGTTGGCGACCGCGTCGAACGATTGCAGCGTGTTGGCGCTCATGAAGAAGTCGAGCTTGCCGACGGTCAAGAGGATGCGGTTGTTGGTGTTGGGGCCTCCCGGCACGATGGTGACGTCGAGGCCGTATTTGTTGTAGGTGCCGTCGGCAACCGCCTGGAAGAAGCCGCCATGTTCGGCCTCCGCGACCCAGTTGGTTCCGAACGACACCTTGTCGAGGGTTTCCGCGCGCGCCGGCATCAGCCCCGTCACCAGCGTCAAAAGACCTGCGGTTAACGCTCGCGTCAAAAAGGCCGGGTTCATGGTTGGACTCCGTCGATCGTTCTGGCCCATGATGGGAGGCGGCGGACGTGGATCACGTCCCCGGAATATCTAGCAAACTACCCTGCAAATTCATCCAAAGAAACGCTTCGCTCGATGGCTGCAACCGTTCCGCCCCGCGACTGGACCGAGATCCACTGGCCGGATATCGCCAACGCCGATGCCAAGGCCGACGCTGCGCGCTGGATCGCGGTGCTGCCGCTGGCGGCGACCGAACAGCACGGGCCGCATCTGCCGCTGGAAACCGACGTCCTGATCGGCGAGGCCTATCTGGCGCGGGTGCGCGAACTGTTGCCTGCAGCACTTCCCGTCACCTTTCTGCCGTTGCAGCCGGTCGGCATTTCCACCGAACATATCGACTATCCGGGAACGCTGACGCTGCCGACCGATGTTGCGCTGAAGGAGTGGATGGCGATCGGCGAGCGTGTCGCGCAAGCCGGCATCCGCAAGCTGGTGATCGTGACCAGCCATGGCGGCAACAGCGCGGCGATGTCGCTGGTGGCGCAGGATCTGCGCGCGCATCACGGGCTTCTCGTGGTCACCACGAGCTGGTCGCGCTTCGGTGCGCCGGATGGACTGTTTTCCGCGGAAGAAATCCGTCACGGCATTCATGGCGGCGCTGTCGAGACGTCGATCATGCTGGCGCGCTATCCCCACACAGTGCGGCGAGAGGCGATCGCCGATTTTCAGTCCTCCAGCATCGCGATGGAGCAGAAATTTCGTTGGCTCTCGGCGCATCGGCCGGTCCCCTTCGCGTGGCAGGCGCAGGACCTGCATGAAAGCGGCGCGGTCGGCGACGCCACCAACGCCTCCGCGGAGAAAGGCGAACAACTTCTCGATCACGGCGCGCGCGCGTTCTGCGAATTGCTCGATGACGTCGACAAATTCGATCCGGAATTGTTTCGTCGCCGGCCGAAGAATTGAGCTAACTACTTGTAATATATAAGAAATAAATGACGAAACCATATTTCCAGGCGCGTTTTCGAACCGCTTTCTAGCACGCTCCGTCCAACTCCACAATGGCCGCCTAACGCAGGATGGAGACTTCCATGTCGATCAAGACCAAGTTCGCCGCTCTCGCTCTCGCCACCCTTGCCGTAACCGGCACGATCGCATCCACCACCACCCAGGCGCAGGCCAAGCCGCTCGGCTGGGGCATCGGAGCCGGCCTCGTCGGCGCCGCGATTGTCGGCACCGCCATCGCCGCCAGCAACGACGGTTACTACTACGACGGCTATCGCCGCTGCGGCTGGGTCCGCCAGTTCGACGCTTTCGGCAATTACGTCGGCCGCGTCCGTACCTGCGGTTACTGATTTCTGCGGCTGACTTGGTTTCTGTTTGAGAAGCGTTCTCTTCAAGCAAGCCACTTCAGACTTGAAAACGCTTCGTCTTGTTTGACGCGTTTTCTTCACGATCCGGAAGACCACTTCGCTCGAAAACGCTTCTCGTGGATTTGCGTCCAGCACGGACGCCTCATCCACCTCCGTGCTGAACCCGACCCGCCCGGTTGTCCCGCCGGGCGGGTCACCTTTTTGAAGGGTGCAGGCCCGGCCGCCAGGGCCGGCCCGTCGCGAGGTGTCCGCGATGTCCCCGAACGCCCGTCAGCGATCTGTCCGAACGGTAGCCGCGGCAGCGATGACGTGTTGCAGCCACGTCACGCAACGGTGCCATCCAACCGCTATCGTCGGCGCCCTTCTTGCTATTGCGAATTACTTGCAATAAGGATCGAGGCGTAAATGGCGGAATGATCCCGGTCTGGCGCTGACCGGGGAAGCCGCATGGAATCCGATCGGGGGCGACGGGGTTGATGACTTCATTTGTTGGGTGGCGGCGGGCATTCGAATCTGCCGTGATGGCGGGCAGCGACAACATGGGTCGCATCGGGAATGTCCGCACTGTGAACCGCAAGCGCCGATCCCTCGAACATGCGTTGGCCGGCGCCGCGTTCGGCGCGCTGACGCTCGGCAGCCCGGCCATGGCGGCCGACATGCCGCTCAAGGCACCCCATCTTCGCCCGGCGTTCGACTGGAGCGGCTTCTACATCGGCGGGCATACCGGCTATCACCGCGGCTCGTCGTTCGCGACGCTGACCGACCCTGCCTTCGCCACGACCAACAGCGTAGTCAGCGGCCTGATCGGCGGCGTGCAGGCCGGATATAATTATCGCCTCTCCTCAGGCCTGTTGCTCGGCGTCGAAGCCGATCTGACCTTTCCGAACTATATGCCGTCCAACCACGTTGTCGCCAAGTTCGCGACGGCGCGCTCTGACCTCGAAGAGCGCTGGGACTATTTTGGCACCGTGCGCGGCCGCGTTGGCTATACCAGCGGGCCTTGGCTGGCCTACGCCACCGGTGGCTTCGCATGGACCGGCGAACGGTTTCTCAATACGCCCACCGGCGTCGACGTCGAAGAGAAGCATATCAATGTCCGCCCCGGTTGGGCAGCGGGCGCTGGACTGGAATACGCTTTCGCGCCGCACTGGAGCGCGAAGCTTGAATATCTCTATGCCCAGTTCGGCAAAGCAGATGTCCGCTTCCCGTCGGGAGCGCAGTACAATTCAACGTTCGACTTCCAGCAGATCCGCATCGGCCTCAACCGCAAGGTCGATTGGCCCGGATCGAAAAGCTGGTCACCGAAGACGGACCTGACCGATCCCGAATCCGACCGCTGGGAAATCCACGGCCAGAGCACCTATCTGGGACAGGGCTATCCGGCATTCCGCGCGCCCTATACCGGCACCAACAGCCTGACCCCGGCGCGGCAGTATCAGGCCACCTGGAGCAACAGCCTTTATCTGAACGCAAGGCTCTGGGAAGGCGGCGAGGTTTACTACAACCCCGAACTGCTGCAGGGCTTTGGCCTGAGCGACACCGTCGGCCTCGCCGGATTTTCCAGTGGCGAGGCGCAGAAGTCTAACTTCCCCTACCCGCACTACAACACCTCGCGGCTGTATGTGCGCCAGACCTTCGGGTTCGGCGGCGAGCAGGAGGAGCTTGCCAGCGGGCAGCTACAGCTTCCAGGCAAGGTCGACGTCAACAGGCTGACGCTGCAGGCCGGCAAGTTCTCGGTCGGCGATATCTTTGACGGCAACGCCTACGCCAAGGACACCCGCAAGGATTTCATCAACTGGTCGATCTGGGCGCCCGGCGCCTTCGACTATGCCGCCGACAAGCTCGGGCTCACCTACGGCATGACCGCTGAACTCAACCAGAAGAACTGGGCACTGCGCGGCGGCTATTTCCTGATCGGCGCGGTATCCAACTCCAACAATTTCGACACGCAGGTCTTCCGCCGCGGCCAGTATGTGGCAGAACTGGAGACGCGCTATTCGCTGTTCTCACGGCCGGGCAAGCTGCGCACCATCGGCTGGGTGAGCAGCGCCAATTCCGGCAGCTATCGCGACACGCTGAACGATCCGGCGCTCAATCTCGACATTGCGCTGACGCGCACGGGCCGCCCCAAATACGGTTACGTCTTCAACGTCGAACAGTCGGTCACGGATGACATTGGCCTGTTCGGCCGCTGGAGCTGGAACAACGGCAAGACCGAGATCATGTCGTTCACCGATATCGACGCTTCCCTGTCAGGGGGCGTGTCGATCAAGGGCACCAAATGGGGCAGGCCCGACGACGTGATCGGCATCGGCGGCGCCATCAACGCACTGTCGCGCGACCACCGCGACTTCATCGCCGCCGGCGGCCTTGGCCCCCTGATCGGCGACGGGCAACTCAATTACCGCAAGGAGCGCATCCTCGAGACCTACTACGCCTATTCGGTGACCAAGGCGATCACAGTGACGGCGGACTACCAGTTCGTCACCAATCCCGCTTACAATGCCGACCGCGGCCCGGTCCATGTGTTCTCCGGGAGGCTGCACGGAGAGTTCTAGTCTCACGATCCGGCAGCCGCGCGGTGACGGCGATTCCTTAGTTCTTGATCGCCTGGGTGCTCGCCAGGTTCGGCATCAATCTCTGACACGGCTGATGTTCCCGGCCCCGCGCCTTTCGCTTTCGCGCCGACCAGACGATAGAGCGCCGGCAGCACGAACAGGGTCAGGAACGTCGCGGTGATCAACCCGCCGATCACAACCGTCGCCAGCGGCTTCTGAACCTCCGCTCCGGTACCGGTGGCGAGCGCCATCGGGATGAAGCCCACGGATGCCACCAGCGCCGTCATGACAACCGGTCTCAGCCTGGTGACCGCGCCCTCGATGATCGCCTCCCGCGGAGGCTGGCCGCGCTCGATGAGCTGCTTGATGAAGGTCAGCATCACCAGCCCGTTGAGCACGGCGACGCCGGACAGCGCGATGAAGCCCACCGCGGCCGAGACCGAGAACGGCATGCCGCGCAGCCAGAGCGCCACGACGCCTCCCGACAGCGCGAGCGGCACCGCGCTGAAAACCAGCAGCGCGTCGCGCGCGGAGCCCAGCGCCGCAAACAGAATCAGAAAGATCATCACAAAGCAGGCCGGCACCACGATGGTCAGGCGCTCTCGCGCCGAGGTGAGGTTCTCGAACTGCCCTCCCCAGGTGATCCAGTATCCGGACGGAAGCTTCACGCCTTGCGAAATCTTCTCCTGAGCTTCGCGCACCACCGAGCCGATGTCCCGGCCGCGCACATTCGCCGTCACCACGACGCGGCGCTTTCCGTTTTCGCGGCTGACCTGGTTGGGCCCCTCCGTGAATGCCAGCGACGCCACGTCGCGCAACGGAATCGTCATGCGCGGCGGTGCGCCGCCCTCGCCTGGAAGCGGCACCGGAAGCCCTGATATCACGTCGGCATTGGCGCGAAGCGCATCCGGAAGCCGGACCACGATCTGGAAGCGGCGGTCGCCCTCGAACACCAGCCCGGCCTCCCGCCCGCCGATCGCGGTACCGATCACGTCCTGAACGGCGGCAATGCTCAAACCCCGCCGCGATATCTCCTTCTTGTCGATGCCGATTTCGACGAACGGCAGTCCCGTCACCTGCTCGACCCTGACGTCCTGGGCGCCATGAATGCCCCGCAACACGCCAGCTACTTCGTTGGCGGATTTCAGCATCGGCTCGAACTCGTCGCCGAATATCTTGACCGCGATATCCTCGCGAACACCGGCGATCAGCTCGTTGAAGCGCATCTGGATCGGCTGGGAGAAGCTGAAACTGGTGCCCACCAGTTTTTGCAATTCAGGCTCCATGCGTTCGATCAATTCGGCCTTTGTCAGCGACGGATCGGGCCATTCCTCCTGCGGCTTCAGGATGACGTAGGTATCGGCAGCGTTCGGCGGCATCGGATCGGCGGCGATGTCGGGCGTCCCGACGCGAGAAAACACGAATGCCACTTCACGAAATTTCGAGACTGCCTGTTCGAGATCGAGCTGCATGGCCTGCGATTGCGCCAGCGACGTGCTGGGAATCCGCCGCGCCTCGATCACGAGGTTTTTTTCGTCGAGCGTCGGGTTGAACTCCTGTCCAAGCGACAGGAATACCAAGACGCTCAGCGCAAAGGCCGCAGCGCCGACACCCAGCACGAGGCCCGGCACCTTCAACGACCGCGTCAGCGCCGACCGGTAAAGATCGGCAAGCCCGCGAACCAGCCGGTTCGGCTTCTCCTGCACGCGCCCGGTGACGGCGATCGCAATCATTGCCGGAACGAATGTCAGCGACAGCACGAACGCCGACAGCAAGGCGATGATGACGGTCAGCGCCATCGGCTCGAACATCTTGCCTTCGACGCCGGAAAACGTCAGCAGCGGGATGTAGACCAGCATGATCACCGCCTGCCCGTAGACGGACGGCGCAACCATCTCCTTTGCCGCGAGCCGCACCGTCTCCAGCCGCTCCGGAAGATCGAGCTGGCGTCCGAGCTGATGCTGCCGGTTGGCCAGGTGCCGGAGGCAGTTCTCGGTGATGATCACCGCGCCGTCGACGATCAGGCCGAAGTCGATCGCGCCGAGACTCATCAGGTTGGCGCTGACTTTGGCCTGCAGCATGCCGGTGACCGTCAACAGCATCGCGGCTGGTATCACCAGTGCGGTGATCAGAGCCGCGCGAAAGTTGCCGAGCAGGGCGAACAGGATGACGACGACGAGAAGCGCGCCCTCCGACAGGTTCTTGGCCACCGTGGTGATGGTGGCGTCGACCAGTTGCGTCCGGTTGAGCAGGGTCTTTGCGACGATCCCGGGCGGCAGCGCCTTGTTGATCGCTTCGATCTTTGCAGCGGCGGCGGCGGACACCGTCCGGCTGTTGCCGCCGACCAGCATCAGCGCGGTACCGAGCACGGCCTCGTGCCCGTCGAGGCTGGCGCTGCCGGTCCGCAGTTCACGCCCGATCGAAACCTCGGCCAGGTCCTTCACCCGCAACGGCGTGTCGCCGCGGGTGGCGACGACGATCTCGCCGATCTCGGAGATATCCTCGATCCGCCCGGCGGCGCGCACGACATAATTCTCGCCGTTGCGCTCGACATAATTCGCGCCCCGGCTGACATTGTTGGCCTCCACCGCCTTGACGATGTCGGCGAACGAGATGCCATAGGCGATCGACTTGGCCGGATCCGGCGCGATCTGATACTGCTTGACATAGCCGCCGATCGCATCGGCGCCAGCGACACCCGGCACGCTGCGCATCTGCGGGCGGATAATCCAGTCCTGCACCGTGCGCAGGTAGACCGCGCGCTCGAAATCGTTGCGCAGATGCCGGCCTTCCGGCGTGAGATAGCTGCCGTCGCTCTGCCAACCCGGCTTGCCATCGGCGACCGGCGTATCCTTTGGCGGCTTCTGGTATTCGACCGCCCACCAATACACTTCGCCCAGCCCCGTCGAGATCGGACCGAGCTTGACCTCGGCCTCGGGCGGAAGCGATTGCCGGATCTCCTGCAGACGCTCATTCACCTGCTGCCGCGCGAAGTAAATGCTGGTCTTGTCGCGGAACACCGCCGTCACCTGGGCAAAGCCGTTGCGGGAGAACGAGCGCGTGTATTCGAGGGTCGGGGTGCCGGCCAGGATGTTTTCGATCTGGAACGTGATCTGCTTTTCCATCTCGACCGGCGTCAGCGCCGGTGCGATGGCATTGATCTGCACCTGGTTGTTTGTCACGTCAGGCACCGCATCGATCGGCAGCTTGTTGAGTGACCAGACGCCAAGCGCGCAGGCGACCGCGGTCAACAGCACGATGAACCAGCGGTGACGGACCGAAAGGTCGAGGATTTTCTCGATCATCACTCGTCCGCCTTTGCTTTTCCGAGATCGGACTTAAGGACAAACGTGTTGAGGACGGCGACAATCTCGCCCGGCTTGAGGCCGCCGAGCACCTCGACCGCATCCTCGGTCATGGCTCCCGCCTGCACCGCACGCGCCTCAAACCCCTCCGGCACCTGCACGAATGCCGTCAGCTTTCCTTCGACGGTCTGAACCGAACTTCTCGGCAGCAGCAACGAGACAGCGCGCCGGTCGACGGGAATGCTTGCACCGACAAAAGACCCCGGACGCCATCGGCCGTCCGCATTGTCGAGCGAGACGATAACCCGCGTCGTCCTTGTCTCTTTGCTCACCATCGGACTGATGAAGATGGTCTTGCCGGTGGCCTTGGCGCGCGCGGAGTCCTCGATCGTGATGCCATCGCCCTCCTTCAGAAGCACAAGGTCCGGCGCCGACGCGACGAGTTCGACCCAGACCGACGACAGGTCGGCGACGACATAAATCTCCTTCTCCTGCTGATCGCCGCCGACCGGCGCGCCGAGATCGACCCGCCGTTCGATCACCCGGCCTGATATCGGCGAGCGCAGCGCATAGCGCCGCAGGTTCGCGACCGGCTGTTTCGGAAGCTCGGCGATCTCCGCCTCGTCGACATCCAGCGCCGAGAGTTTCTGGCGCGCCAGATCGTGCCGCAACTTCGACAGGGAAAATGCGTTCTCGGCACGGAGGAATTGCTGCTCGGCGGATATCTTCTTCTCGAACAGCGACCGCTCGCGCTCGAACAGGGTGGTTTGCAGTTCGAGATTGGCGCCCGCCGTCAGGAATTCGCTCTTGGCGTCGGCGACCTCACGGCTTTCCAGGTAGGCGACGACCTCGCCCTTCTGAACGACATCGCCGAGGCGTTTGCGCAACTCGACCACGGTGCCGATCACCTTGGCCGGCACATGACCGATCCGGTCGGGGTCCATCATCACGTTGCCCGGGACGCGCACAGTGCGCAGGAGATTGCCCGGTCCGACCGGGGCCACCTCGATGCGCAAGGCAGCGATTTGCGCTGGTGACAGTTTGATGAGGCCTTCGCGGCTGCCGGCGGGCGGGCTTTCAGGCGCTGCCCAGACTGGCTGCGCAAACGCCAGGCCCAGCCCCAAGCCAAGGGCTGATAACTTCGTTGATATAGACATTTAGATCATTCCTGCGGAAAGCTCGCGCGGCGCGGGCGGCGGCGGATATGCCGACGACCGACGCGGCGCATGGACGCCGTTTCGTATCCATTCGCAGGGCGCGAAAAGCGCCTGCGGCTTTAAATGCAGGTGGTTCTTGGGGGACGTTCAGGGGTGGGCTGCTTCAACCCCTCGACAGAAAGGCTTGCCGGCAGTGGGACGCTTTCCGCCTTCAATTGCTGGATCGTGGCCTGCGCCTGGACTGCGGGCAATCCAACCGATCCGATATCGGCCGTGTGAAGATGCGGCACGACATTATTCTCGTCGTGATCGGGCAGTCCGCAGGAACGGTCGTTACCGAGGCAGATAATCGTCGTAGCAGGCGATGCGGCTTGCGCGACTTCGACCTCATGATGCGCGCTCTCGCTGGCGGACGCGGCCGCGCTCGCGCCAAACGACAGCGTCAGCGCGATACAGAATAGAGCCAACCAGCGCGACCGGAACCCGGCCAGCCCCGGCTTCCTGCGAAGGGCGTTCATGGGCGCATGTATAGATAATTGAGCGAAATCGCACAACCGCCGAACCATCGCGGATGCGTGAACCGGAACTGATGCCCCCACAATTGCCGCAATCTGCACCGGCGTCACGTGCCTGCCTGTGCCGAAGCGTCACTGATTTTCATGGCCAGCAGCTTGTCGATGCGCCGGCCATCGAGATCGACGATCTCGAAGCGCCAACCCTCTACCTCGATGCGATCGCCGACGTCAGGTATCCGGCCGAACTGGCTGAGCAGAAAACCTGCCACCGTCTGGTAGTGACGGGACACCGGCAGCTCGAACCGGAGCAGCGAAGCAAACTCGACGGCGGACATCCACCCCGAGATCAAATACGACCCGTCGTCGCGCCGGACGGCCGCCGCTTCCGGCGGCCCCTCCTCCGTGTGGAAACCGCCGACGATCGATTCCAGGATATCCGCACTGGTCACCACGCCCTGGAACGCGCCATATTCATCGTGGACCAGCCCGATATGGACGGTGGAATCGCGCAGGATGGCGACGACATCCCGCGCATCGAGAAATTCCGGAATGACCGGCGCCGGCCGGACCAGCTTGGCGATGTCAGGCGTCTGCTCCGAGAGATAGCAGTCCAGCATGTCCTTGGCCTTGACGATCCCGACCGCGGCATCGGCGGCGGGATCGAAAACCACAAATTGGGAATGGTTACTGGCAGCCAGCGCGGATCGGATGGCTTGCGGGCTGTCGGCCAGATTGATCATGCTTACCTCGCGACGCGGTGTCATGACGGCACCGACGGGAAGATCACCGAGGCGCATGACGCCCGCAATCATTTCCTTTTCCCCGGGTTCGAGCACGCCGGCATTCTCGGCTTCGACTACCAGGGTGCGGATTTCATCCTCGCTGACTTTCTCCCCGGCCGAGCCGCGGTGACCGAGCAGCCACAACAACGCCTTGCCCGATCGATCGAGAAGCCAGACGACAGGTGACGAAATCTTCGCAAGCATCATCATGTAGGGCGCGACGCGCACCGCCACCGATTCAGGATCGCGCAAGGCAATCTGCTTGGGGACAAGTTCGCCGATGACGAGCGACGCGTAGGTGATCACGGTCACGACAGCACTGACGCCGATGGCGTCGGCCAGGCCCTGCGACCATCCGGCCGCGGTCAGCAGGCTGGTCAGCCGCAGGCCGAGCGTGGCGCCGGAAAACGCGCCCGACAGCACGCCGATCAGCGTAATGCCGATCTGCACCGTCGAAAGAAATTTTCCAGGATCGGATGCCAGCGCCAGCGCGCGGCGGGAACCCTTGACGTTTTTTTCAGCCAGTGCCGCCAGCCGTGCCGGCCGCGACGACACGATCGCCAGCTCCGACATCGAAAGCAGGCCGTTGGTGACAATCAGGATCGTCACGATCCCGAGTTCGAAGTACAGCATTGTCGCTTTCTTGCGGGTTCCATACCGGCGCGACGGAGAGACTGCGCCAGAACAACCCTACCAGAAAGCCCTCCCGGCCAGATGCAAGAGAGCGTGGGAAAACGGCGAACATTTTCATCACGCCGGCTGGAACGAATCCGCGCGCGCCATCGCCCAATCGTCGCGGAAGCGCGGATCCTGGGTGCCGTCGATCAACTCGCCCGGACGCAGCGACGGATAGAGTTTCGCGAACGTCAATGTGTCGTTCGTGGAGGATCGCTGCGAGAAGTGGATCGGCCGTAATTGCTGCGGATGTTCGAGCCCGGCTGCAGCGAGAAGTTCGGACAGGGCGTGCAGGGTGGCGTGATGGTAGCAATAGACCCGCTCGGCCTTGAGCGGCACCACCAGCGCGCGGGCGCGGAGCGGGTCCTGGGTGGTCACGCCGGTCGGGCATCGATCGGTATGGCAGCTCAGCGACTGGATGCAACCGAGCGCGAACATGAAGCCGCGCGCCGAATTGCACCAGTCGGCGCCGATTGACATGGCGCGTGCCATGTCGAACGCGGTCGCAATCTTGCCGGCGGCGCCGATCTTGATGCGGTCGCGCGCATTGATGCCGATCAGTGCGTTATGGACGAAATTGACGCCCTCCCGCATCGGCATGCCCAGATGATCCATGAATTCCAGCGGCGCAGCACCGGTGCCACCTTCGTTGCCGTCGACCACGATGAAATCAGGATATATCCCGGTCTGCAGCATCGCCTTGCAGATCGCCAGGAATTCCCAGGGATGACCGACGCACAGCTTGAACCCGGCGGGCTTGCCGCCGGACAGCCGCCGCATCTCGCCGATGAAGGCCATCATTTCCAGCGGCGTCGAAAACGCGCGGTGGGTGGCCGGCGAAATGCAATCCTCGCCCATGGCGACGCCCCGGATTTTGGAGATCTCTTCCGACACCTTGGCCGCCGGCAGCACGCCGCCATGTCCGGGCTTGGCGCCCTGGCTGATCTTGAGTTCGACCATCTTGATCTGATCGTCGCTGGCGACGCGGGCAAATTCCTCCGGGTTGAACGAGCCATCGCGGTTGCGGCAGCCGAAATAGCCCGAGCCGATCTCCCAGATGATGTCGCCGCCGTTTTCGCGATGATACGGACTGACACCCCCCTCGCCGGTGTCATGCGCGAAGCCGCCCTTCTTGGCACCGGTGTTAAGCGCCCGCACCGCGTTGGGGCTGAGCGCCCCAAAACTCATCGCGGAGATGTTGAAGACCGAGGCCGAGTACGGCTTGGTGCAGTCAGGACCACCGATGGTGACGCGAAATTGATCGACGGCACGAGGGGGCTTCGGCAGCATCGAATGGTGCATCCATTCATAACCGTCGCGATAGACGTCCTCCTGGGTGCCAAACGGCCGCTTGTCGAGCACCATCTTGGCGCGCTGATAGACCAAGGCGCGGGTGTCGCGGGAAAACGGCATGCCGTCCTTCTCGCTCTCGAAGAAGTATTGCCGCATCTCCGGGCGAATTTCCTCGAGCAGGAAACGAATATGCGCCGAGATCGGATAGTTACGTAAAACGGCGTGGTTCTTCTGGGTGAGATCGCGAAGGCCGAGAAATGTGAGGGCGCCGAAGATCACGATCGGAATCAGCAGGATTTCCCACGCCTTAGGGTTATGGTCGAAAATCCCGATGCCGGTCAGCAAGGCTGTGACGACAGCGCAAATCGTGAGAACGATGTAGCGCGGCGAGAACGGAAGCAGCAGCGTGTCCATGGGATCCTCAGCCAATTATTATTCTTGCCAGCCCGCAGCTTAGTCCAACCAATGGAGCAAGCGCCATACGATATACGGGCGCACAATCGCGGATGTGACCACGGACAGAAAAATTATTTGCCTGTCCGCCCGTCCCTGTCATCAACCGATCACGACCGCCTTTTGCAGTGCAGCGTAATAGCGTATCGGCTGCTCAGTGGCCGTGCAGCCGCATCTCGTGTGGAATCTTGCCCTGCTGCAGGCCGTGCTGGGCCAGCCAGGCGTCGGTGGAGAGAATGGCGCGGTCGATATGATCGGCGGTTCGCGAGAAATCGTAGGGTGAGCCCACCAGCGGGCACAGCGGCGGCACCACGAAATACTCGATATCGGGCGCCAGCGCTTCGAGTTCGTTGACCAGTTGCCGCGCGATCAGGAGCGTCAGCGCATGCAGCGCGTTGGCGACCGCCCCGACCGGCGGCGCCTGGTTCGCGCAGGCGTGCCCGGTCGGCAGAATGATCAGGCGCCTGGCGCCCTTCTTCACGGCGACCCGTATCGGCGTGTTGCTGGAGATCGCGCCGTCGGCAAGATATCGATCCTTGTAGCGGATCGGCGAGAACGCGCCGGGGATCGCGGTGGACGCAACGATCGCCTCCGCGGTGGAGCCTTCCGACAACACCACGCTGTCGCCGGAGACGATGTCGGTGGTGACGATGTGCACCGGCAGCTTCGCCTCCTCCAGATTGCGATAGGGGATGTGATCCTCGATCAGCTTGCGGATGCCGTCATGGGAGATCAGGAAATCGCGGTGCCACAGGAAGCCCAGCACCGTCCGCCAGCTCATCGGAAAGACGTCGTGTCGCGTCAAGCCGCGCCAGATTTCGGCGAGCCGCTGCACGCCGCCGAGCGTGGGATCGCCGGCATAGAACGCGCCGTTCAGGGCGCCAACGCTGGAGCCGACCACCATATCCGCGGCGACGCCGTGGGCGGCGAGCGAATGCAGCATGCCCACCTGGATGGCGCCGAAGCTGCCGCCGCCCGCAAACACCAAGGCAGTTTTCGACGGACCAATCTCGTCGCGTACCGACACCCGCACACTCCCTCATCGCCGCGTCGGCAACGGGCCGCGCGACGTGCGGGGGTCATTATAGCAGCGGGGGCGTGGGGTGGGCTACTGGACGCGAGCGAGGATCTCGGGCCACGTCGTCCCTGCCTGGTGCGCAATTGCGCACGGGGCGCAGGGACGACAAAGGATGAAGGTTCGATCGTCTCAACGCTCGACGAATGCCTTCTCGATCACGAAATGGCCGGGCTTGTTGCCGCTGCCTTCGAGGAAGCCGCCGGATTCGAACATCACCTTCAGCTCTTCCAGCATCCCCGGGCTGCCGCACATCATGACGCGGTCGGTCTCGATATTGAGCGGCGCCTGGTGAATGTCGTTGAACAACTGCTCGGAAGAGATCAGGTCGGTGATGCGGCCGCGGTTACGGAACGGCTCGCGGGTCACGGTCGGATAATACAGCAGTTTCTCCGACAGCAACGGCCCGAACAGTTCGTCGTCGCGCAGCTTGGCGACCAGCTCTTCGCCATAGGCCAGTTCGGAAACCTGACGGCAGCCGTGAACGAGCACGATGGTCTCGAACCGCTCATAGACGTCGGGGTCCTTGATCAGGCTCGCAAACGGCGCGAGACCGGTGCCGGTCGACAGCAGCAGCAGGCGCTTGCCCGGAATCAGATTGTCGGTGATCAGCGTGCCGGTCGCCTTGCGGCCGACCAGGATCTCGTCGCCCTCGCGGATCTTCTGCAGCTTCGAGGTCAGCGGTCCGTCCGCAACCTTGATGGAGAAGAACTCGAGCTCTTCCTCGTGATTGGCGCTCGCCATGCTGTAGGCCCGCAGCAGCGGCCGGCCCTCGACCTCGAGGCCGATCATCGCAAACTGGCCATTCTCGAAACGGAAACCGGAATCGCGGGTCGCCCGGAAGCTGAAAAGCGTATCGGTCCAGTGGCGGACGGAAAGGACTTTCTCTCTATAGAACGCGCTCATGTGTTTTCGTTTTCCCTGACGTCTCGATGTAGAACGTTTCGGTTTTCGGGCCTCGAAGCGCCAAAAATCAGCGAAATTACCCGCGATTTGTCGCTTCATTTGCGCACGGCACAGACATAGTCAATATGACCTACAGCACAATCGATAACTCGGAATGGCTGTCGGTCTAATTTGCAAAAAGGTTCGATTCGCTTCGTTAATGCTTTCTCGCGCAATTAACTTGCTGAATTCGGCATCGATCTGGCAATAAATGACCACGTCAAATTAAGAACGTTTCAAAAGAGATCGCATGCGAAGCCCAGCAGAGTTTCGAACGGGAAAACCGGGCTTTTATCCGGACCAGTCGGTCTATGCCGAATTCGCCTGCGCCGAATTCGGGCTCCATTTTCGCGATCACGACAGCGGATCCGGACTGCTGTTCAGCGTCGCCTCACGCGACAGGCTGTTGCATTTCGGCGCTGGCCGATGCTCCTGGTATCCGCAGAACAGCGCGACCGCTTCGACGCTGGCGTCCGACAAGCATTTTGCAAGCAGCATCCTGCGCGAGGCCGGCGTGCCCTCGCTTGCCGGTGAATACTTCTTCCTGCACGACCGCCACCGCGCACATCGCCCCGCCGGACACGAGCGCAGCGATGCCTTCGACTGTTTCAGGCGATTGGGCGGAGCAGCCTTCGTCAAGCCGCTCACGGGGTCGCGCGGCGATTTCGCGCAAGCCGTTCATAGCGAAGCCGCGCTGGTTCGGCATCTCGACGACGTCGTGAAGTATTACGACGCGGTGCTGATCCAGCCGATCGTGGAAGGGACAGAGTATCGCGTATTCCTGCTCGACGACGACGTGCTCTATTGCGCGCGAAAATACCCGCCGTCCGTCGCGGGCGACGGCGTGCACACCGTTCGTGAACTGCTCGCCGTTCATAACGACGCCCTGCGAGCGCGGGGCTTGTCGCCTGCTTCGCTGCCGGACCGCGATCCATCCCTGGACGCCATACCTTCAACGGGCGAACGGCGGGAGATTCCCGGGCGCATGAATCTGAGTGCGGGAGGCACGATGGTACTGGCGGATGCGCCATCCGAAAAGGCCATCACCCAGGCGCGGCAGGCCGCGCGCGCGATCGGACTTCGCGTCGCGGCGATCGACATGTTCGTCGATATCGGCGGCAAGCCGGATGCAAACGAGATCATCGAGGTCAATTCCAACCCGTCGATCCGGCTGCTGGAAGATTCCAATCGCGGCGACCTGATTCTGAAGATCTGGCATCACAGCTTCGCCGCGATGGGGCTGCTGTAATGTTCGACCTGCCGAAATACGGCGACGGCATCTGCCTTGCGCGCATGGCGGCGTTGCTGGAAGCGCTCGGAATCGATCGCGCGCGACTGCAGCGCATCTCGGTGGTGGTGACCGGCTCGAACGGCAAGGGCAGCACGGCGGCGATGTGTGCCGGCATCGGCCGCGCCTATGGCCTGCGGACCGGCCTCTTCACCTCCCCACATCTTCTGCGCTTCAACGAACGGATTCAGCTCGATGGCGTCGAGATCGGCGACGACGCGCTCGCTCGGCTGAAACTACAGGTCGAAGCTGCCGTCGAAACCGTCTCGAAGCGGATGGGCGAGAAATTCGGCGCTTTCGAAGCGCTGTTTGGGCTGGCCTGCCTGCACTTCCAGGAGAGCGGATGCGACTTCGCCGTGTTCGAGGCCGGGATTGGCGGCCGCTACGATCCGGTCCGCCTCGTCGGCGCGCACGAGACTTGCGTCACCTCGGTCGATTACGAGCATGTCAAATTGCTCGGAAACACGCTGGAGCTGATCGCATCCGACAAGAGCGACGCCTGCGCTGCCGGCGGCACGATCGTTTATGGCGAGAACTGCCGGGGCCTGCGGCCGCATCTCGTGGAATACAATCGCGGGCGCGGCTGCACGCCGCTGTTCATCCGAGATGATATCCGTATCGACAACGAGGTGACGGCGGCGTCCGGCCAGCACTTCGATTTCCAGTTCGGATATCACGATTTTCGCCGCCTCGAAGTGAACCTGCCCGGTGCCTTCCAGTTCAACAATTCAGCCATTGCCGTCACGCTCTTTCTGGTGTGGCTGCAGCGCGAGCAGCCGCGCAGGGCTCCGGACCGGGTCGAGACTGCGATACGCGCCGGCTTGCGCGAGGCGCGCTGGCCCGGCCGCCTCGAGGTCATCCAGCAGGATCCGCTCACCGTAATCGACGTCGGTCACACCCCCGACGGCATCCGGCAATCACTGGCAAGCCTGCTGGCGATCCACGGCGCCAATGATTGGATTCTCGTCACCGGCGTCTCAGGCGACAAGAAGGCGGACGAAATCGTCGACGCGCTGGCGCCCTCCTTCGACACGATCATCTGCACAGCGGCCTATCACAAGGGAGCGGACGCACACGGCATCGCCGCCGCAGCCGCGCGCGCGAATCCCGCGGCGGATATTCGCGTGGCCGCGACGATCGAAAGCGCGGTCCACATCGCGCAGGAATTGGCCAAGGCGAAGCGGCGAAGAATCTATGTGGCTGGCGGTCTGTTTCTGGCGATCGAATATGCGACTGTCGCAAAGGGCGGGCGTGCAGAGGATTTGAAGTTCTTCTGACCTATTGCTGCGCGACGCACATTCAGGATCGTAGGACAGGCAAAGCGGAGCGTCCCCACCATCTGGCTGCTTGCTCGCTGACGGGTGGTGGGCACGTCGCTTTCGCTCCTCTGCCCACCCTACGGCACCGGACTGCTAATTGCTTCCGTGCTTGTCGTCGAGCACCTTGAAGGCTTCTTCGAGTTGCGGCGAGATCGCGACGCCGAGCTTCTCGCCGGTCGGCAGCCGCGCGACGAACCATTTGTTGTAGAGCGGAATCAGGTCGCGGCCCGAACCCAGTTTCTGGAACGTGCGCTCGACCACGGCCTTCAACTGCGGCTCCCCCTTGCGGAACATGATGCCGTAGGGATCGTAGGACAAATACTCGCCGGTGACCTTGAATTGGCCCTGTGCCTTGTGCCGCGCGATCAAGCCGTAAAGCAGAATGTCGTCGGTCGCAAACGCGTCGGCCTTGCCGTCCACCAGCATTTGATAGGACTGCTCGTGGTCGGGCGACGTCACGATGTTCAGGCCGAGCGAAAACTTCTTGTCGATCGCGTGCATCGCCTGCTCGTTGGTGGTGCCTTTCGTCACCACCACGGTTTTACCCTTGAGATCGGTCGGCGCCGAGATGGTGGACGCCTTCGGCACCATCAGCTTGGTGCCGGCCACGAACATCAGCGGCGAGAACGCCACCAGCCTGGCGCGTTCCGCATTGGCCGTGGTCGAGCCGCATTCGAGATCGATCTTGTTGTCCACCACCGCCGGAATACGGTCATCCGAGGTCACCTTGACGTATTCGACCTTGAGGTTGGCGTCGTCGACCTCGATGCCGATCTCCTCGACGATCGCCTCGCACAGTTCGAGGCTGTAGCCGATCGGCCGGTTGGAATGGTCCAGGAACGAGAACGGCGGCGAGCTCTCGCGATAACCGAGACGCACGACATGCGTTCGCTTGATGTTGGCCAGCGTCGGGCTAAGCCCTTCGCTCGCGGTTTGCGCCGGCGCCGACGTCGCCAGCAGGCAGGAGGCCAGCAGTAGGCCGCCTGCCCCGATCCACCTGTTCGGGAACGGATGCATGCATCTCTCCCCTCAATGTGCCGGCAGGGGGTCACCCGGAACGGCATCGGTGGGCACGACGTCATCGGGCCCAAGCTCATGCTCGGGCTTCAGCTCGCCTTCCCATTTCGCCACCACGGCGGTCGCCAGCGAGTTGCCGATCACGTTGGTGGCGCTGCGTCCCATGTCGAGGAAGGTATCGATGCCCATGATCATCAACAGGCCGGCCTCGGGAATGCCGAACTGGCTGAGCGTCGAGGCGATCACCACCAGCGAAGCGCGCGGCACGCCGGCGACGCCCTTCGAGGTGATCATCAGCGTTGCCAGCATCGCAAGCTGTGTGCCGAGCGGCATGTCGATCATGTAAGTCTGCGCGATGAAGACACTGGCGAAGGTGCAATACATCATCGTGCCGTCGAGGTTGAACGAGTAGCCAAGCGGCAGCACGAAGGCCGAAATCCGCGACGAGGCGCCGAAGCGGTTGAGGCCTTCCAGCGTCTTGGGATAGGCGGCCTCCGACGACGCGGTCGAGAACGCGATCATCAGCGGCTCACGAATCAATCGCAGCAAATGGCTGTATCGCGGCCCGATCACGATGAAACCGACCACGATCAGGATGCCCCACAGGATCATGAGCGAGAGATAGAAGCCGCCCATGAACACGATCAGCTTCCACAGCACGCCGAGGCCGTTCTTCGACACGGTGGCCATGATCGCCGCCCACACCGCGATCGGTGCGAACAGCATCACATACCCAGTCACCTTGAGCATGATGTGGGCGAGATCGTCGATCAGCCCCATGATCGCCTTGGCGCGCTCCGGCAGTGCGCCTAGCGCGACCGCGAAGAACACCGCGAATACCACGATCTGCAGGATTTCGTTCTGCGCCATCGCGTCTGCGATCGAGGTCGGGATCAGATGGGTCAGGAACTTTTCGATCGAGAACGCCGAGACCGGCAGGCCGGTGGACTGCGCCTTGTCCGGCAGCGTGCCGGGAAAGTTGGCGCCGGGCTGCAGCAGATTGACCATCACCAGGCCAAGCAACAGCGAGACAAAGGAAGCGCTGACGAACCAGCCCATCGTCTTGGCGAACACGCGGCCGAGCTTGGAGCCGGAGCCCATATGCGCGATGCCGCCGACGAGCGTGGCGAACACCAGCGGCGCGATGATCATCTTGATCAGGCGCAGGAACAGCATGGCGATCAGGTTTACGTCGGCCGCGATTTCCACCCGGCTGTCGGGCATATAATTGAAAACGATGGTACCCATCACGATGCCAAGCGCCATCGCGATCAGGATGTACTGCGTAAACCTGCTGGACATTCTCGCATCCCCCGTATTTCCGGCAACCGCAAGTTTGGCAGATTTAAATGGGGACGCAACAAGCTTGCGGCGTTTTGCACGCTTGCCAGAATGTTCCGGTTGTGAAATGCGCGCGCGGCCATTAGCGTCCCCGCAGCGCACAATCTGTGCAGTTGATCGCTTCATGCACAGTCAACTGCACCAAGAACGATCAAGCCAAAGGGAGATACGCCATGAACGACACCGTCAATCGCCAGATCCTGCTGGTGGAAAAGCCGACCGGCAAGCTCGGGCCTGAACACTTCAAGATGGTCAACGGGAAGGTGCCTGAGCCGAAGGACGGCGAGGTGCTGGTGAAGGCACGCTATATCTCGCTCGATGCCGCCAACCGGGCGTGGATGCACGGCGCGACCTATCGCGCCGCCGTCGAGGCCAATACCGTGATGGCCGGTGGCGGTATTGCGGAGGTCGTCGCCTCGAAAGCCTCGGGCCTCGCGCCGGGCGACATCGTATTCGGCGACACCGGCTGGCAGGATTATGCTGCGGTGCCAGCCAAGCACCTCACCAAGATGCCGCGGATGGAACCGATGACGCATCTGCTCAGCGTCTACGGCATCGCCGGCCTCACCGCCTATTTCGGCCTGCTGCAGGTCGGCAAGCCGATGGCCGGGGAGACCGTCGTGGTGTCCGCCGCGGCCGGTTCGGTCGGGTCGATCGTCGGACAGATCGCGAAGATCAAGGGCTGCAACGTGATCGGCATCGCCGGCGGCAAGGACAAGTGCCACTGGCTGACTTCCGAACTCGGCTTCGACGCCGCGGTCGATTACAAGGACGGCGCCACCTTCAAGGCACTGCGGGCGGCGGCGCCGAAGGGCATCGACGTCTATTTCGACAATGTCGGCGGCGACATTCTCGAAGCCTGCCTTGCGCTGATGAACAACCGCGGCCGCATCGCCTGCTGCGGCGCGATCTCGCAATATGACGGCGTGCCGTCCGCCCATGGCCCGCGCGGCGTGCCCGGCCTGATCGTGGTGAAGCGCCTCGTCATGCAGGGCTTCATCGTGATGGATTACATGGACCAGAGCGCTGCGGCGCTGGCCGACCTGCAGTCCTGGGTCGCCTCGGGCAAATTGAAGGTGCAGGAGGACGTGATCGACGGGATCGAGAACACGCCGAAAGCGCTGATCGGCCTGCTCGCCGGCGAAAACCGCGGCAAGCGGATGGTGAGGGTGTAGGCTGCAATCCGTAGTCCGTAGGGTGGGCAAAGCGAAGCGTGCCCACCATTGAGGAAAACGATGTGGATGGATGGTGGGCACGGCGCAAGCGCGCCTTTGCCCACCCTACGGTCTAGCGCGTCGCAACAGGCGCCGCCTGCGTCCCGGCCTTCTTCACCTTCCGCTCCTTGAGCCAGTTCTCGAACCGCTGCACCACGACAAAGAACGTCGGCACGAACAGCACGGCGAGGCAGGTCGAGGCGAGCATGCCCGAGAACACCGTGATGCCGATCGACTTCCGTGCATTGGCGCCCGCGCCGGTGGCGAGCACCAGCGGCACGACGCCGAGGATGAAGGCGAACGACGTCATCAGGATCGGCCGGAACCGGGCGCGCGCCGCCTCAACCGCGGATTCCAGCAGCGGCTTGCGCTCGCGCACGTGCAATTCCAGCGCCACCTCGACGATCAGGATGGCGTTCTTGGCCGACAGCGCGATCAGGAGGATAATGCCGATCTGGGTGTAGAGATTGTTCTCGATCCGCAATCCCGTCAGCACCGCCATCGGCCCGAGCAGCGACAGCGGCACCGCGAGAATGACCGAGATCGGCGCGAGCCAGCTTTCATATTGCCCGGCCAGCACGAGATAGACGAGCAGCAAGGCCAGGCCGAACGCCCAGTAGATCTGACCGCCGACGACCTTCTCCTGGTACGACATCGCCGTCCATTCAAAACCCGTGCCCGGCGGCAAGGTCTTCGCGGCAATCTCTTCCATCAGCTGCATCGACTGGCCGGAACTGTAGCCGGCGGCCGGCAGGCCGATGACGGTCGCGGCAGGATACAGATTGTACAGGCTGATCAGCGACGGGCCGATCGCCGGCGTGATCTTGGCCACCGTGCCGAGCGGAATCATGTCGCCATTGCTGTTGCGCACCATCATGTTCTGGATATCACGCGGCGTCAGGCGGAATTGCGCGTCCGCCTGCGCATAGACCTGGAAGGTGCGGCCGAACTTGTTGAACTGGTTGACGAAGGTCGAACCCATGTAGGACGACAGCGTCGAGAAGATCTGATCGGTCGTGACATGCAGCGTCTGGGTCTTGATTCGGTCCACCTCGATGTCGAACTGCGGCACCATCGAGCGGAACGGCGAACTCACCCGCTGCAGCGCGCTTTGTGTCGACGCATTGGCGACGATCGCGCTGGTGATCGCCTGCAACTTGCTGAAGTCGGAATTACCGTCGCGGAGCTGGACCTGCATCGCAAAGCCCGCGGCATTACCGATACCCTGGATCGGCGGTGGCGGGACCACCAGGATCCGCGCCTCCTCGATCACGGAAAGCTTCTCGTTCAATCCGACGAACAGCGATCGCAAATCCTCGCCCTTGCCGCGCGCACTCCACTCTTTCAGGATCAGATAGGCGACGCCCGCATTGGCGAGGCTGGAAGAATTGTCGAGCGCGGAGATGCCGGCAATGGTGATGACCTGATCGACGCCCGGGGCCTTGCCGGTTATCTCGCTGACCTGGGTCAGCACACGCTGGGTTCGCTCAAGCGCCGCACCGTCGGGCAATTGGACGGCGACCAAGAGATAGCCCTGATCCTCGATCGGAATGAAGCCGGTCGGCACCCGCGACAGGCCGTAGCCGGCGATGCCGATCAGGATCAGCGCGCAGATGACGGAGACATTGCTGTGCGCGACCAGACGGCTGATCAGCCGGCTATACCAGGCCTCGACGCGATTATAGACGGCATTGAAGCCGCGATAGAAAAAGTTGCGCTGCTCCGGCGGCACCGGTCGACGCAGCCACAGCGCGCACTGCGTCGGCTTCAACGTCGCCGCGTTGACGGCGCTGAGCAGTGCGGTAGCGGCAATCACCAGCGCGAACTGGGCGTACATTTGCCCGGTCAATCCCGGCAGAAACGCCGAGGGCAGGAACACCGAGACCAGCACCAGCGTGATGCCGACGATCGGCGCGAACAGCGCGTCCATCGCGCTGATCGCGGCATCGTGGCCTGACATGCCCTTCTCGATATTGTGGGCGGCGCCTTCGACCACCACGATGGCGTCATCGACCACGATGCCGATCGCGAGCACGATCGCAAACAGGGTCGAGATATTGACGGTGAAGCCGAGCGCCGCCATCGCCGCAAAGGCGCCGATGATCGTCACCGGCACCGTGGTCGCGGGCACCAGCATCGCGCGCCAGTCCTGCAGGAAGATCAGGATCACGACGAGAACGAGCAGACCCGCCTCGATCAGCGTCTTGTAGACCTCATTGATCGATTCCGAGACGAATTTCGTCGTGTCGAACGGCGTGTCGAAGGTCACGTCCTGCGGGAACGACTTCGCCAGCTCCTGCATCTTCTTCTCGACGGCCTGCTGGACCTCGAGCGCGTTGGCGCCGGGCGACTGGAACACGCCGATGCCGGTGGCCGGCTTGTTGTTGAGCGAGAACACCTGGCTGTAGGTCTGGGCGCCAAGCTCGACCCAGCCGACATCGCGCACGCGCGTGACGTCGCCGCTGGCGCCGGTCTTGACGATCACGTTCGCGAACTCGCTGGTGTCAGTCAGCCGTCCACTGACGTTCAGCGTATACTGGAACGCCTGCCCTGCGGGCGTCGGCGGCGCGCCGACCTGGCCTGCGGTGACCTGCTGGCTCTGCTGCTGGATCGCGTTAATAACATCCTGCGGCATCAGGTTGCGTGCGTACAGCTTGTTCGGATCGAGCCAGACCCGCATCGAATATTGGCCAGCGCCGAACACGGTGACGTTGCCGACGCCGGGCAGACGCGACAGCTCATCGCGGATGTTGATGGTGGCGTAGTTGCTCAGGAACAGGCTGTCATAGGTCGCTTTCGGCGAGGTCAGCGTCACGAACAGCAGAATCGCCGTCGATCGTTTCTGCACCGTGACGCCCTGACTCTGCACCGATTGCGGCAGTTGCGAAAGCGCGCTCGACACCCGGTTTTGCACCAGCACCTGCGCGAAGTTCAGGTCGGTACCGATCTTGAACGTGACCGTCAACGTATAGGTGCCGTCGGCGCCGCTGTAGGACTGCATATAGAGCATGTCCTCGACGCCGTTGACCTGCTGCTCGATCGGCAGCGCCACCGTATCGATCACGGTTTTCGCGCTGGCGCCGGGATAACGCGTGGTGACCTGCACCGTCGGTGGTACGACGTTGGGATACTGCGCGACGGCAAGGCGAAACAGGCAGACGCCGCCGATCAGGATCATCAGGATCGCGATGACGTTGGAAAGAACGGGCCGCTCGATGAAATATTTCGAAATCATGGCCCGGCTCCTACTTGGCCACAGCCGACTGCGCTTCGATCTTCCTTAGTTGCGGATCGACCTTCTGGCCGGGAATCGCGCGCAACAGCCCGGCGGTGATGACCCGGTCGTCGGCCTTCAGGCCTTCCTCGATGACGCGTAATTCGCCTTCCAGCGGCCCGACCCGCACCTTGCGCTGTTCGACGATATTTTCGCCGTTCACGACCAGCAGATAGCGTCCGGCCTGGTCACTCCCGAGAGCCACATCCGGAACGAACAGCCCGTTCTGCTCCTGATCGATCGGGACGCGGACGCGGACAAAGAATCCCGGCAGCAACGCGCGGTCGGCATTGGGCAGCACGCCACGCACCGGCAGCGTGCCCGTCGACTGGTTGAGCGTCACGGCGGCATAGTCGAGCCTGCCCTTGTGCGGAAAGCCGGTCTCGGTCTGCAGCCCGACCTCGATGGGCAATTGCCTGAGGTCGTCCACCGTCATCCCGCGCCGGCGGGCCTCCGTACGGATCCGCAGCACCTCCTGTTCGTTGACGTTGAAATTCACCCAGATCGGGTCGAGCGCCACGATGGTGGCAAGCTGCGTCGGCGATGACGCACCGACGAGTTCGCCAATGGAGACAAGATGCGCGCTGACGACGCCGTCGAACGGCGCGGTCACATTGGTGTAACCGTAATTGACCGCCGCGATCTTGGTATTGACCTGGGCCTGCAGCAGGTTTGCTTGCGCATTGTCACGGGTCGACGTCGAAGTATCCAGCGTGGCCTGGGAAACGGCCTGCCGCTGGACCAATTCCTGTTGGCGCTTGAAGTCCGCCTCGGCCTGTCGCACCGACGCCTGTGCGCCGCTCTCCGCGGCCTCGCGCCTGTTCGAGCTTCAGTTTGTAAGTATCAGGTTCGATCGTGAACAGCGACGTACCCTCCTTCACGAAGGCGCCGTCTTTATAATTGATCGATTGCAGAAAGCCCTGCACGCGCGCAACCAGATCGACATTCTTGATCGCTGCCGTATTGCCGGTCGCCTCCAGATAGCGCGTGAAAGACCGCTGCACCGGCACCGCCACATCGACTTTCGCCGGCGGAGGCTGAACAAAAGTATTTTGTTCGCAGGCACTTAAGATGCCCATGGCGGCAACGGCGAACGCCGCGCGCCGGATCGAAGCGCCTCCCTGTCCGATTGTGCGGTGCAGACAAGGGTGTGCTGGCGAACGCATGGACTTCATTTTTCCTGCCTCAATCGGTTTGTTCAGAAAATTTTCTATTCAGAAAAATACGTGCGGCGCTACCCCATGAAAATAGCAACAATCCGCTTGCAGTGAAACCCGAAAGCGAAAATGATGCGGGCCGTTAGAATTTTTTGCTGCGAAATTTTATAGCGATCGAAGCGGCGGCTTCCTGCAACGGAAAAAGGATTTATTCAAATGATCAACACGTTGAAACGTGCGACGAAGCTTGCGCCGTGGCTTTCGGTCGCCGCGATTCTTGCAACCGCAGCACCCGCGTTGGCGCAAGCGCCGAGCCAGGCGCAACGCGACGCCATCAAATCCCAGTGCCGCTCCGACTATATGGCGCATTGCTCCAGCGTGCCGCCGGGCGGCGAGGCCTCGCTGCAATGTCTGCAGAAGAACATGTCGAGCCTGTCATCGAGCTGCCAGAGTGCCGTGCGCGCGGTAGAAGCGCCGGCAGCCGCGACTGCCAAGCCGGCCGACACCGCCGCACCGAAAGCCGCTGCTCCCGCGGCTGCAACGGCAGCGCCGTCTAAATCCGCCGAGCCAAAGGCCGCCGCCGCTGCGCCTGCGGGACAGCCGACCAGCGCCCAGATTTCCGCGATCCGCAGCGCGTGCCGCTCCGATTATCCAAAGGTCTGCGCGGGCGTGCCGACCGGCGGCGCTCCGGCGCTGCAATGCCTGGAAAAAAACAAGGCAAAACTCTCGGCCGGTTGCGAGAAAGCCGTCTCCGCCGCCAGCGGCGGCGGCGCGACCGCGGCTGCACCGGCGGCAGGCGCGGCTCCGGCCGCAGCGGGAGCGGCGGCAGCCGCTGCTCCGGCGGCACCGACCGTGATCGTGCTGCGGCCAATGCGGCCGCGTGAAGAACTGCTCGTGCTACGATCGGCCTGCGGCGCCGACGTCCGCTCGATTTGCGGCGGCGTGCAGCCTGGCGGCGGCCGGATCGTGCAGTGCCTGGCAACCAATGCCGCCCAGCTCTCGCCGGCCTGCAAGGACGTGCTGTCTCAGTTCGCGGCGCGATAATCGCAACGCCTGCGGCGGTCCTTCATTGATCCGGGGACCGCCGGTCACTCGCCGCGGAAGGCGAGGATGAGCTGAATGAGCCGTACCGATAGCGCGACATAAACGATCGTCATCAGGATTTGGTACGCAATATGCCAATTGAGCCTGGCGAGCTTGTAGAGGCCGTCGAGGAAATTCAGCAGCAGGAGAATGACGCCGAACAACATGACGCCGCGGCCGATGAGGCCATGGCGCAGATAACCAAACAGTTCGATCCATTGTTCAGTGCTCGAGACATGCGCGCCGGCCGAAACGATCAACGTCCCGATGATCATCTTCTCGACGTGAGAAAATATTTCCTTGGAGACCGGCTCGACATGTTCGGAATAGAACGACAGCCATCTGGCCCTGACCTGCGACATAAGATTTTCCTTGGACTTTCCCTGGGTTTTTCCTGCGACAATAAATAGGAGCTTCACTACAGCGGGTCCGCGATCAAGAAGCAAGAAGGCCGGCCGTTTCGATCCGCCGATACCCGCCTCAACGATCCGCCGCCTCAACGAAGGGAGAAAACGATGCTACGCACCATCCTGGCCGCCACCACCGTCCTCTGCGTGTCGCAGGCCGCTTTCGCGCAGGAGCTGACCGCCGAACAGCGCAGCGCCTGCATGGGCGACTACGAGAAATATTGCAAAGGCGTTGCCCCGGGCGGTGGGCGCATCATCGCCTGTCTCGCCAAGGAGACCGACAAGATCACGCCGGCCTGCAAGAAGGTCCTGGCGGCCGCCGAGAAAAAATGAGGGGACGGCCGGCGTGCATACCGGCCGGCAACCGAAACGAGATCGGCGTGCGCGCACGCCGCGACAGGCATTCGCAGAACCTTCGCGAAGAAACTTTCAAGAAAAAGACTTTCAAGACCTGAACATCAACCAGTACCAGTCCGGGAGACCAACATGCGTCCCTTCCTGCTGATCGCAGCCGCCGCGCTGTCCTTTTCCGCCACCATGACGCTCGAAACAACCGAAGCCAACGCGGTCGTTTGCGCCCGTGGCGTCGTTCGGGCCGGCTGCGCAGGCGCCCGCGGCGCGGTCGTCGTCCGCAAACCTGTCGCGGTGGTGTGCAGGACCGTGGTGGTGAACGGCGTGAGGGTTCGCCGCTGCACCTGAGGGCCAGGCGAAGCTGCCGCAGAGCGGACAACCGTTCGCGGACAGAACCAGCGGGGCTGAAACAGGCCATTTGCGCCTGATTCTGACGCGGGTCGGGACCGGACGCTTCTTCGTTCCCTGATCATTTTTCTGTAGCGCAAATTTCCGGCGCAGATTAGTCTCCACTCCAAATTAGTAAGTATACTGTCGATTGGGAGGAAGACGTGCGCATCGCCGTCATCGGTGGAGGCCCCGGCGGTCTCTACTTCGCCTATCTCTGGAAGCGGCGTCATCCGGACGCGCAGATCGACCTGTTCGAGCAGAACCCCGAGGGCGCGACCTGGGGGTTTGGCGTGGTGTTCTCCGAACAGGCGCTGGAATTTCTGCGCGCCGACGATCCCGAGACGGTGGACGCCATCACGCCGCGGATGGAGAGCTGGAAGAACATCACGCTCAATCTGCGTGGGGAGAGCGTCGAGATCGACGGCATCGGCTTCTCCTCGATCGGTCGGCTCGAACTCTTGACCATCCTGCAGCAGCGCGTGCGCGCGGCGGGAATCACGGCGCGATACAACACCACGATCCAGTCATTGGACGAACTTGAGGGATACGACCTGATCGTTGCCGCCGACGGGCTGAACTCGCTGGTGCGCCGCGGCTTTGAGAAGGAATTCGGCGCCTCGGTTTCGCACTCGACCAACAAGTTCGCCTGGTATGGCACGGCCAAGCGCTTTGCCACGCTGTCGCAGACTTTCGTGAAAACCGATTTGGGGTCGTTCAACGCGCATCACTATCGCTATTCGCCTTCGATGAGCACGTTCCTGGTCGAATGCGACGCGACGACCTGGCAGGCTTACGGCTTCGAGCACAAGACCATCGAGCAGTCGCAGGCGATCTGCGAGGGGATCTTTGCCGATACGCTCGACGGCCGTCCGCTGGTGTCGAACAAATCGGTGTGGCGCAATTTTCCCTGGATCTGGAACGAGAACTGGTCGCACGGCAACATGGTGCTGATCGGCGACGCGCTGCATTCGGCGCATTTCTCGATCGGCTCGGGCACCCGGCTCGCCATCGAAGACGCCATCGCGCTGACCAAGGCGCTGGAGGCGGAGACGGAAATTCCCGCTGCCCTCGCCCGCTACCAGGCCGAACGCAAGCCAATCGTGCAGAAGCTCGTGACCGCGGCGCGCACCAGTGCCGACTGGTACGAACACTTCGGCGAACACATGAAGCTCGACCTGATGGATTTTGCCTACAGCTACATCACCCGCTCGGGGCGGATCGCCGACGCGCGGCTGCGCGCGATGTCGCCCGAATTCATGGCGCGTTACGAGGCGGAAAAGAACATCGGGAGCCAGGCATGACGTCAGCAATTTCCGACATGGTTCCCCGCGACAATCCGGGCGCACGCGAGATCGGCTTTGCGATTCCGGAAAGCTATAACGCCAGCCGGATCCTGTTCGATAATCTCGGGCACGGCCGCGGCGACCGGCTGGCGCTGACCGGCCCCGGCGGCACGCGCACTTACGCAGAGCTGTGCGCCGAGGCCTCGCAATGGGGCCATGGCTTTCAGTCGCTGGGCCTGAAGCGCGGCGACCGCATCCTGATGTTCCTCGACGACACGCCGGCCTACCCGGCGGCGTTTTTTGGCGCGGTGCGGTCAGGTTTTGTGCCGCTATTGATCAACACGTTGACGCCGCCGGATTTGCTGCAGTTCTACCTCTCGGACGCCGGCGCAGCGGTCGCGGTCGCGGAGGCCGAGTTCACGTCGCGGTTCAATGCGATGGCCTGCAAGGACACGCCGCTGCAGACCCTGATCGTGGTCAATGGCGCAGCGGGCGAACACGCCGTGCCGAACGCCCTCATTGCGGAGAAGTGGCTGCAAGGCTTCGCCACCGATCTGCCGGAAGCCGACACCCAACGCGACGAGATGGCGTTCTGGATGTATTCATCCGGCTCGACCGGACGCCCCAAGGGCATCGTGCATCTGCAGCACGACATGGCCTATAGCGAGCAGGCCTTCGCACGCAGCGTGCTCGAGCTTGGCCCCGATGACGTCTGCTTCTCGGTACCGAAGATTTTCTTTGCCTACGGCTTCGGCAACGCCATCACCTTCCCGTTCTCGGTCGGCGCGGCGACGCTGCTGCTGCCCGGCCAGCCGAAGCCCGCGACCATCTTCGAGGCGATCGAAAAATTTCGTCCATCCGTGTTCTTCGGATTGCCGACGCTCTATACCTCGCTGACCAAGGCCGATGGCGCTTCAGCCGCCGATTTTTCCTCGCTGCGGATGGCGCTGTCGGCAGCCGAAGTGCTGTCGGCGGAAGTCTTCAATGGCTGGAAGACGCTGACGGGGCTGGAGATCATCGAGGGCCTCGGCTCCACCGAAGCGCTGCACATCTATCTGTCCAACCGCCCCGGAAAGAAAAAGCTCGGCGCGGCGGGCCTGCGCGTTCCCGGCTACGAAATCCTGTTGAAGGACAAGGACGGCCGCGAGGTCGGCGACAACGAGGAAGGCATTTTGTGGGTGCGTGGCGATTCAAACACGCCGCTGTACTGGAACCGGCCGGACAAGTCGGCGGAGACCATCCGTGAGGCGGGCTGGATCTACACCGGCGACCGTTTTCTGCGCGATGCCGACGGCTTCCATTTCTTCCGCGGCCGCGCCGACGACCTGATCAAGATATCCGGCCAATGGGTCTACCCGCTGGAAGTCGAGCTCTGCCTCGCCGAGCATCCCGACATCAGGGAATGCGCCGTCTTCGCTGCAGAGCTGCCTGACAGACGCATGACGCTGAAGGCGGTGGTGGTCATGAACAAGCGCGAGTTCGATACGTCAGACGCGACCAAGACGTTGCAGGATTACGTGAAAGCGAAACTGCTGCCCTACAAGTATCCGCGCGAAATCAGCTTCATCGAGGAGCTGCCGAAGACCGGTACCGGCAAGATCGACCGTCAGGCGTTGATGAAGATGTAGCTACACCGTCATTGCGAGCGCAGCGAAGCAATCCATTCCTCCGCTTGCCGCGCTATGGATTGCTTCGCTTCGCTCGCAATGACGGCTGGCTCCTCATCCCGCTTTCCCCAGATGCTCCAGCGCGTCTTCGGCGCGCAACGGCACGCGCGAGGCTTCGTTGTTGAGATCGACGAGTTGCGTCAGCAGCGCCAGCAGGGTCTTGCGGTCGGCGGGCTTCAAGGGCTGCAGCATCCGCAACTGCGCGCGCTCCACCGAGGACATGATGTCGCGCAGCACGGCTGCACCCGATTTGGTCAGATGGAGCAGCTTGACGCGCTTGTCCTCCCGCGACGGCTTGCGCTCGATCAGCGCCTTGCTCTCCAGCCGCTCGATCACGTTGCCGAGCGTGGAGCGGTCGAACGCGATGACCGCCGACAGCCGGGTGGCGTCGATGCCGGGATGGGTGTGGATCGCCACCAGCGCCGCATACTGCACCGGCGTCAGGTCGAACGCGCTGCATTCCTCGACAAAGATCGAGACCGCGATCTGCTGCATCCGGCGGAACAGGTAGCCGGGCGCGGTGTAGACCGCGTCCATCGTGATGGGGGATGGCTTACTCGGCATCGGCTTGCTTGTCCGGCGCGGCATCCGTGAACGCCTTCATTTCCCTGGCCGCGGCCTCGGCCTTCAGCAGGCGCGGATAGGCCGAAACATCGACGCCAAAGCGCCGCGCATTGCCAAGCTGCGGGACCAGGCAAAGGTCGGCAAGGGTGGGCTTGTCGCCGAAGCAGAACGGGCCGGCCTCGCGCGCGACCAGCGTTTCGCAGGCGGACAATCCCTCACGGTTGGCCCAGGCCGCCCATTCCGTCACTTTCTCTTCGGGCAGACCGAGCTGGCGCAAACGCGCCAGAACCTTGAGATTTTGCACGGGGTGCGTATCGCAGGCCAGCGCCATGGCGAACGCGCGCACCTTGGCACGGCGCAGCGGATCCTTTGGCAGCAACGGTGGATTGGGACGGGTCTCGTCCAGCCATTCGATGATCGCGAGCGACTGGGTCAGCACGGTCCCGTCGTCACCCTCCAGCGTCGGCACCAGCCCCTGCGGATTGATCGCGAGATAGGCGGGGGCGCACTGTTCGCCCTTGCGAAGGTGATGCGACAGGTGATCGGGCGACAACCCCTTGAGGTTCAGCGCGATCCTGACCCGGTACGCCGCGCTGCTGCGGAAATAGCCATGCAGCTTCATCGGAACCTCCCTGATTCTTCTGGCTTGTTCGGGTTTACCACATTGACGTATCCATATTGTAAGCATACTGTCAATCGATCCAATAAGAACGACGGGAGGCTTGCCATGGAAGCCGTGCAGAAGACGCCGGAACGCGAGGCGTTCTACAAGAAGATCGACGGCGAAAATCTTTCCGCGCTGTGGAACGTGCTGGGCGATCTCGTCACGCCGGAGCCGCGAAGCGCCTGCCGGCCGCATCTGTGGAAGTTCGATTCGATCCGCGATTACATGACCGAAGCCGGCCGACTGATCACCGCCAAGGAAGCCGAGCGGCGGGTGCTGGTGCTGGAGAATCCCGGCCTGCGCGGCCAGTCGAAGGTCACGACATCGCTGTTTGCCGGCGTGCAGATGGTTGTCCCCGGCGACGTCGCCCCCGCGCATCGGCACAGCCAGTCGGCACTGCGCTTCGTGCTCGAAGGCAAGGGTGCCCATACCACCGTCGACGGCGAGCGCACCGCGATGGAGCCCGGCGATTTCGTCATCACGCCGTCGATGACCTGGCACGACCATTCCAACGAAACAAATGAGCCGATGTTCTGGCTCGACGGGCTCGACATCCCGATGGTGCAGTTCTTCGATGCGTCCTTTGCCGAAGGATCGAACGAGGACCAGCAGAAGATCTCAAAACCCGCCGGCGACAGCTTTGCGCGCTACGGTCACAACCTGCTGCCGGTCGACGCGAAGCGCAAATCCAAGACCTCGCCGATCTTCAACTATCCCTATAGCTACACCCGCGAGGCGCTGGAGCGGGCCAAGACGCGCGACGAATGGGATGCCTGCCACGGGCTCAAGCTGAAGTTCTCCAATCCCGAGACCGGCGATTTCGCGATGCCAACGATCGGCACCTTCATCCAGCTACTACCGAAAGGCTTCAAGACCGCGCGCTACCGTGCGACCGACGCCACCGTGTTCGCCGCGATCGAAGGCAAGGGCCGCACCCGGATCGGCGACCAGACCTTTGAGTGGGGCGCGCGCGACCTGTTCGTGGTGCCGAGCTGGCACTGGGTCACGCACGAAGCCGAGACCGATTCGGTGCTGTTCTCGTTCTCCGACCGTCCGGTGCAGCAGAAGCTCGATTTGTTCCGCGAGGACCGCGGCAACGCGTGAGGTGATTGTCGCGAATGGTCTATCGTCGTCCCTGCGAACGCAGGGACCCATAACCACCGGCCTTCGTTGTACGGAAGGCGTCGGCCACATTGCCCTATCGACAAATCACGCGGTATGGGTCCCTGCGTTCGCAGGGACGACAGCTGACTCGTAGGGTGGGCAAAGGAGCGTTAGCGACGTGCCCACCATTCTTGTGGAGGGCACAGGTGGTGGGCACGCTTCGCTTTGCCCACCCTACAATCAAGCCTCACCGCCAATGCAGCAACCGCGTTTCCAGCACGTTGATCGCCTTCCCTACCGCCAGCCCGAACAGCGACAGGATCACGACACCGGCCAATAGCTGATCGGTCTGCATCAAATTACCGGCCTGCAGCACGAACGCGCCGATGCCGAACTGGGCGCCGATCATTTCCGCGCTTACCACCAGCAGCAGCGCCACCGACGCCGTGATGCGAAAACCCGCCAGGATCGATGGCAGCGCGCCCGGCCAGATCACGCGGCGCACGATGGCATGGAACGGCACATTAAAGCTCTGCGCCATCCGGATCAAATTGCGCGGCACCGCATCGACGCCGCTATAGACCGAGATCGCGGTTGAGAAGAACACGCCGAGTGCAATGGTCGCGATCTTCGGCTCCTCACCGATTCCGAGCCACAGGATCAACAGCGGCAGCAGCGCGATTTTCGGAATCGGAAACAGCGCGGAGATGAAGGTGATGCCGACGCCGCGCGCCAGCGTCGACAGCCCGATCGCAAAACCGACGACTACGCCGGCCACGGTGCCGAGCACCCAGCCGCTGCCGATCCGAACGACCGAAGCCGAAACATGCTGCCAGAGCGCGCCCGACATCGCGAGCTTGTAGATCGCGACCGCGATTGCCGACGGCGCCGGCAGGAACAGCGGGTTGACGAGACCGGCGCTGCCGGCGAGTTGCCACAGCGCGATCACAAGCGCGAGCGCGATCCAGCCGGAAGTGCGCCCCCCGCCCGGCACAAAACCCGCGCCGCGGAAAGCGACCGACCGCCGCGTGCTCTCGTCTCGCGGCTTATCCTGCGAGGGCGCGCGCTCAAGCATGCTGCACCTCGCGCTCGGCATCGATCGCCTCCTCGCGGATCAGCGACCACAGATCGTTCTGCAGCGCCAGCAACTTGCCGCGCGCATCGATCGCACCGCGCTCGGCGCGCGTCATCGGGATTTCGACGATCTCCCTGACGCGCCCCGGCCGGCGCGACAGCACCACGATGCGATCGGCGAGCCGCACCGCTTCTTCCAGATTATGCGTGACATAGACCGCGCCCATCGCCCCGTCCGCGAGCAAACGAATAAAGTCTTCTATCAGCAATTCGCGGGTCTGCGAATCCAGCGCCGACAATGGCTCGTCCATCAAAAGGATCGCTGGCCGCACCGCGAGCGCCCGCGCAATACCGACGCGCTGGCGCATGCCCCCCGACAATTGTTTCGGATAGGCGCTGCGGAAATCCGAAAGGCCCGTCCGACGCAGCGCGTCATCGACGACGGCGCGGCGCGTGGCGGCGTCGAGCGCGGTATGAGCAAGCGGAAACTCGACATTCGCTTCCACCGTGCACCACGGCAGCAGCGCAAAATCCTGGAACACGAAGGTCAACGGATTGAGGCTGTCGGCGGGCGCCGCGCCGCGCAGCTCTGCCCCTCCCTCGCTCGGGCGCAGCAGCCCGCCAAGGATCGACAACAGCGTGCTCTTGCCGCAACCGGAGGGCCCCACGATCGCGACCACCTCGCCCGAGGCAACCGTGAACGACACGTGGTCGAGCACGTCGAGCCCGCCGAAGCGGTGGCTGATATGGTCGGCGATCAGGTCCATGTGGTTCCTAGTTCAATACCGGGCTCGTCATTGCCTGCGACAAACGCGAAGCGGGTGCCGAGGCATGGATTGCTTCGCTCCGCTCGCAATGACGGCTCTGGCACGCCTCACCCTCAATCCGCCTTCACATATTCCTTCGCGATGATCGCGTCTGCCGTAAATCCCTTGTCGACAAAGCCCTGCTCCTGCAGCCACGCGATCTGGTTGTCGACGTTCTTGACGTCGAGCTTGCCGTTGGGATCGATATAGGCGCAATTGCCGACCACCTGCTCCACCGGCAAATTGGTGTACTTGGCGATGATTTCGAGCAGCGGCTTCGTCTTGTCGTTGATTTCGGCCCTGCCGTCCTTCACGGAAGCCAGGATCACGTCGTGATATTCGCGGTCGGCGCGCACCAATGCAGCGAGCAGCTTCGTGACCGCTGCTTGGTTGGTCAGCGTCTTCGGCGAGGCGAACACCGCCCCTAACTGCCACGGCGTCTCATCGCCGACCCAGCCGAGGAATTTGGCGCCACCGGAATCCACCAGCGACCGCGCGGTCGAGATCGGCAGCAGCGCGGCATCGACGGTTTCGCCCTTGAGCGCGGCCGCGGCATTCGACAGCGACTGCAGCGGCAGCACCTTTACGTCCGCGAGCTTGAAGCCGTATTTGTCGGCGAGCAGCCCCAGCGAATAATGAAAGCTGGAACCCACTTGGGTGACCGCGATGCGCTTGCCCGCCAGATCCTTCGGCGTCTTCATGCCGGCCGCATAGGCATTGTTGCTGGCGAAGTAGCCGATCAAGGGATAGCCCGCCTTCTCGCGGCTCATACCACCGATCACCTTCAGCGTGCCCTTGCCGGCGAGATTGTAAAGCCCGGCGGTGAACGCGGTGATGCCGAAATCGACGTCGCCCGACGTCGTCGCCACCGCGATCGGCTGCGCCGCGTCGAAGAATTTCAATTCGATATCGAGGCCTGCTTCGCGGAAATAGCCCTTGTCCTGCGCGATGAACACCGGCGCCGACGACGACAGACGGAGCACGCCGATTTTTGCCTTTTGCGCATCATCGGCCCGCGCGATCCCGCCTGCTGATATCGCCAACAGGCCCGCCAGCGCGAGCCGTGCAAACTTCCTCATCCCGTCTCCTCCGCCTTTTCTTGTCGTAGCCTGTCTACATCGTCGTCCCTGCGAACGCAGGGACCCATAACCACAGGACTTTGTAATAGCAAAAGCCGTCTGCCCAAGCGCCCAACGAAAGGCGCGGCGTGTGGGTCCCTGCGTTCACAGGGACGACGTAGCATATTTCATCCCTCTGCAGCGCATCGCTCTACAACCCTTCGGGCACCTTCTGGTCCCGCCCGATGAACGCGCCCTGTTGTTTCAGGCCTTGTTGCAACTTTTCAACCGCAATGTCGCGTGGAATCGTATTGCCCGACAGCGCCAGCGCCGCCGCGGCGCCTGCCGCCTCCCCCATCGCAAAGCAGGCGCCGGACACCCGCGCCGCCGACTGGCCGTCATGGGTCATCGAGGCGCAGCGCCCGGCCATCAGGAGATTGTCTATGCCCTCGGGCACCAGCATGCGATACGGCAATTCGTTGAAGCCGCGGGATTCCGGGATCGGCGGAAATGTGAAGGTCACATCTCCCGCGACATGCTGTTCCATCGGCCAGCCATTGACGCCGATGGAATCGTCGAACGAGGCGCAGCCGAGCACATCCTCGCCGGAAAGCATGTAGCCGCCGATCACGCGCCGCGTCTCGCGGATGCCTAGTTGCGGCGGCAGGTCGACGATGTAGGACTTTTCAAATCCTGGCACCGTGCGCAGGAATTCGAACGCTTGCACCGCCTGCCGCCGGCCGTCGATCTCGCCGCGCGTGAGGTCGTCGGGCTCGATCCCGCTGATGGCCGTGCCGTCCTTGCGCGCGAGCTGGGTAAAGTTCACCCGCCATTCGATCGCCGAGCGCTGCGGCCGGACGATCGCGGTCTTGCGTGGAAATCGATGCGTACCCGCAGCCTCCGCCTTTTCCATCAGCGCCGGGATCGTCCGCCAGGCGTCGCCGGCCTTTTCGGGATCGATGCCGTTGAGGCGGAACATCATCGAGGGATAGAGCATGCTGCCGGCATTGTCGCCGACTTCAAAGGGCGCCCCCGCCCAGGCCGCGAGGTCGCCATCGCCCGAGCAGTCGATGAAGATGCCGGCGCGCACCGCCTGGCGGCCCGCCTTGGTTTCCACCATCAGCACGTTGATGCGCTTGTCATCCTGCATCACGACGCCAGCGCCGAGCGCATGAAAGAGGATGTCGACCTTGTGGGCGGCGAGCAAATCATCCGCCGCAATCTTGTAGGCCGCCGTGTCGTAGGCCTGCGCAAAGATCTTGCCGAGGATCAGATGCGGCGTGTTGAGCCCATCGAGCCGGTCGATCCGCGCGAGCAGATCGGAGGCGATGCCCTGCACCACCCGGTGCATCTCGCCATGAACATTGGCGTGCAGCCCGCAGAAATTCGTCACGCCTGCGGCCGTACCCATGCCGCCGAGAAAGCCGTAGCGCTCGATCAACAGCGTACGCCGCCCGGCCCGCGCCGCAGCCACCGCCGCGGCAATGCCGGCAGGACCGCCACCAAGGACGGCGACTTCGTATTCGCCGTACAGCGGAATCTGGCGCGCGGGTTCTTCAATGGTTTTGGCAGGCAAGGTGACATTCCCGGATGGTGGGCGGGCGATAATGCCCCGGACAGGGGATTTTAGCTATTGCGGCCGCGGGGATTCAGGTTCCGACCTGCAGCGGCGAAGTCAGCTTGCGCAGCGCCGCGATCACCGAGAGCGCGGTGATGCGGCCCGTCTTCGGATTTTCCGACGGGATGTTTTCGATTCCCATCGTGAACGAGGCCGAGTCAGAATCGACCCTGATCTGATGACAGTTCCGCGTCACCGCCGGATCGGCCCAGATTTCGATCGTCGTGCGATCGGGACCGATGCCTGCGAGCGACAACGCCGCCACGACATTGACGTTGGCGGGAAAGGCCGCGGCGGCTTCCCGCGCCGAGCCCTTGAAAACGCAGAGAGCGGATTTCAGGCCCTCCATCGAAATCCCGTTCTCGACAAGATAGGGCGCGCCGGCGAGACCTCCGGGCGGCTTGCGTGTCACCATCTCTACCTTGTTGATGGTGCCTTCGGCGGCAGCTGAAACCGCATCGAAACCGATCAAGGCGCCGGTCGGCACGATGATCTGACCGCCATGCGCGCGGGCGAGATCGACCAAATCGGGACGGGGCAACAGCGCGCTGGCGCTCAGGACCATGACCTGCTTGCCGGCGCTCAGCATCGGCCGGCAGATCTGATCGAGGATCGCCGCCGGCGCGCATTCGACAACGAGGTCGGCGTGAGCGGGCAGTTCATCGAGCGAAACCAGCGGACAGGCGATGCCTTCGCGATCCAGCCAGGCCTGCGCTTTCGCTTGATCCCTCGTCGTGATCGCCGCGAGCGCGAGGCCTGGTAACCCCTGCACCAGTTTGCGCGCCACGGTTTTGCCGATTTCCCCCAGCCCGGCAATGGCAATACGTTTCGATGGCAAATTCGATACTCCTGCAAAAAACATCATCGAGCGTGGCAGAGCCCAACGCCTATGCGGTTGCGCCCCAGTTCGCAGCCCGCTTCTCCGCAAACGACGCCAGCCCCTCCGACGCCTCCCTGGTTTGGCGCCTGTCCGAATGCATCTTCACCAGCCGCGCATAGGCTTCGTCGTCCACGCCCATTCCGCCGAATGAGCTTTCCATCGCGAGCGCCTTGGTTTCAGCCAGCGCTTCCGGGCCGTTGCCGATCAGTTGCTCCACCACTTTTGCTCCCGCAGCCTCCAGCTCGGCCAGCGGCACCACCTCATGCACCAGCCCAATTCGCCGCGCCTCCTCCGCGCCAAACCGCTCGCCGGTCAGCGCGTAGCGACGGACCTGGCGGATGCCGATGGCGTCGCAGAGTTGCGGGATGATGATCGCGGCGGTCAGGCCCCAGCGCACTTCGGTGATCGAGAACAGCGCGTTGTCGGCGGCAACGACGATGTCGCAGGCCGAGATCACGCCGGTGCCGCCGCCGAAGCAGCCGCCCTGCACCAGCGCCACCGTCGGGATCGGCAGCGTATTCAGCCGCTGCACGGCCTCGAACGTCGCGCGCGATACCTTTTCGTTTTCATCCGCCGATTTTGGCCGCACGCCGTTGATCCATTTCAAATCGGCGCCGGCCTGGAAATGCTTGCCGTTCCCCTTGAGGACCACGACGCGGAGACTGGGCTTGCTGCCGAGTTCATTCATCGCCGCGAGCACGCCGTTGATGAGCCCGGCGTCATAGGCATTGTTCACCTCGGGACGGTTCAATGTCACCGTGGCGACGCCGCGCGCGTCGAGATCCCACAAAACCGGATTGGCAGTCATTCGGCGGCCCCTTTTGTTCGGCATCTTGTTGTGCCGGACAATAGGCCGGGATCGCAGTCATTGTCACCGCCGCCGATCTATCGGCGGCCGCGTCGCTGCATCATATCTACCCTGTCGGCCAGGGAGGTCCGCCTTGGGCCGATCGCCTCGAACTGGGCCTTCTGCTCGTCGCTCAACGTCGCATAGAAATCATCGAGCGCGGTGCGCACGAGCTTGACCGACTGCAGCATGACGTCGAGCCGCTTGCCGACGGCGGCGAGCCGCGCCGACGGTGTGGCCGTTTCGTCGATCCGGCACGATGTAGCCAGCATGTCCGCCGCCTTTGCGCTGGCGTTCTGCAGGGCGGTCAAGCCGCTGCGTTGCGCCTCTGTCGGATGCAGCCGCGCCTCGATTTCCTCGGCCGGCCATTGCAAGGCCGACGATTGGGTAACGTCGCAGGGCTGCGCAACCGACCGGTTACGGCGCCGCTCGGTTTTCCTTTCCTGGTCTTCGGCGACGGCATTCATCCGCGCTTTCTGCTCGTCGGTCAGCAGGCCGTACAGCTTGTCCAGCGCCGGCTGCACGGTCGCGACACCTGATATCATCGCCTCGATGCGTTGCTGCATCGACGCAAGCCGGCCGGACGCCGTCAACGCAACGGTGGTCGGGCACGCCGCCTTGATCTTCTGCGCCGATGTCACCGATGCATTGGCAAGATCGTCGAGGGCCGCGCGTTGCGGCTCAGTCGGCTCGATCGCCTGTGCGATCAGGTCGATCGGGAGCCCTGCGATTTCGCGGCTGTCCTCGCCGCAGAACAGCGCCAGCCGGTCCGGCCCGGCGCCGGGCGAACCGCGCGGCGGCAGGTAGCCCGCAAGACCCTGATAGTCATAGGGCCCGAACATGCCGGCATAGATGTCGTCGTAGCCGTAGTACCAGAACGGGGCGCCGACACGCGGACCCCACAGCGCATAGTCGTAGATGTCGAAATAGGCGAACGGCCAGAACAGCGGTCCGACCCAGCCGTAGCCGCCATTGCCGTGCCGCCACCAGCCGCCGCCTCTGGACCGTCCATATTGCCACCCTGCGAGCGCCGCACCCGCGGTCACGCTGGCCCGCACCGCGGGACGATGCAGGGCTGCGGTGTGACGATAGCTGCGGGCGAGTGCGCGCGAGTTCAGCGCCCGGCCGGTCCCAGCAAAATTCGCGCGTTGCGCGGAGAACGAACGGGGGGCTGAGAACGAACGGCGTGCGGAGAATGAACGATGTCCGGAGAACGAACGGAAATGCGCCGCCCTGCCGTGAAAATGGCCGCCGCCATGATGCCGGCCGCCGAAATGGTGACCGCCGCCACCATGATGCCCACCACCGTGATGACCACCGCCTCGGCCGCCTCCATGACCGCCACCACCGTGACCGCCTCCATGACCACCACCGCCTCTCGCGATGGCAAAGTCCGCCACGGACAGCACCGTTGCGAAGACAATCGCGGCAATTCCCAGTGTGATCTTTGACATGGTACGTCCCTTCATGGTCGCACGTCCCATTGTCGTTATGCCGCGAGCTTGACGGCACACGGATGAACGTTGACTGAACGGCGAAGTTCCAGACGCCGCCAAGGCCGCGCTGTCCGCAACCCGCCCTGTGCGGCGGGCCTGTTGCGCCCGATCACGGCTTGTGAAAACTAGCAAACGGCCTTCCTCCCAGCAGGATTTCTCGACCCATGCGAATTTGCGTTTTCGGTGCGGGCGCCGTCGGCAGCCATTTTGCGGTGCGGCTCGCACTGGCGGGACATGACGTCTCCTGCGTGATGCGGGGTGCGCATCTGGATGCCGTGAAAGCGGGCGGGCTGACGCTGCGTGTTGGAAATGGCGAGTTCAAGGCGAAGGTGCGCGCATCGAGCGATCCCGCCGCGCTGGGCCGGCAGGACGCCGTCATCTGCACGCTGAAGGCAACCGGCCTCTCCAGCCTCGCGGGCGGGCTGCAGCCGCTGCTGGCCAAGGATACCGCCGTGGTGTTCGCGCAGAACGGCGTTCCCTGGTGGTACGATATCGGGCTCTCGCCGGGGCATCCGCCGGTGCCGGATCTGGCCTTCCTCGATCCCGGCGGACGCCTGCGTGCCGCCGTCCCGAAAGCCCTTATCGTCGGCGGCGTGGTGTTTTCGTCCAACGAAGTCGTCGCCCCCGGCGTCGCCGCGAATCTTTCGCCCGAGCGCAACCGGCTCCTGATCGGCGAATGCGACGACCGCGCCAGCGAGCGGGTCGCGCGGCTGCGAGCGGCGCTGACCGAAGCTTCGATCGATTCGCCCGAGGTCACGCAGATCCGGGAGACGATCTGGTCAAAGCTCCTGACCAACATGTCGATGTCGGTGCTGTGCCTGTTGACCGGGCAGACCGCGCGCGCCGTGCGCGACAATCCTGATCTCGCCGACATCGTGCCGCGCCTGCTCGACGAAGCCAACAGCATCGCACAAAGCTGTTTTCCCGAGGTCAAGCGCGTCACGCGCTCCGGCCCCGCGCCGGACCACAAGCCTTCAATCCTGCAGGATTACGAACTCGGCCGCGCCATGGAGATCGACGTGCTGGTGCGCGCGCCTGCCGCGTTCGCACGCGCGGCCGGACTTTCGACGCCGATGCTCGACATGATGGCGGCGCTCGCCACCCGTCTGGCGCGCGACAAGGGGCTCTATCAAGGCTGAAGGCCGGGTTGTTCCAAACCCGGTCAGAGCGCCTGCAATCCCAGCCGCTGGAACAGCTTTCGGTCGGCCTCGTCCTCCGGATTACCGGCCGTCAGCAAGGTGTCGCCGACGAAGATCGAATTCGCCCCTGCAAAGAAGCACAGCGCCTGCATTTCATCGGTCATCGCCGAGCGGCCCGCCGACAGGCGGACATATGATTTCGGCATCATGATGCGCGCCAGCGCAACGACCCGGACAAACTCGATGGGCGCGATCGGCGCGGCCTGCGCGAGCGGCGTGCCGGCGATCGGGATCAGCATGTTGATCGGAACGCTTTCCGGCGGCTCGGCAAGGTTCGCAAGCGTGACCAGCATTTCGACGCGGTCGGCTTCCTCCTCGCCCATGCCGAGAATGCCGCCGCAACACACTTTCATGCCGGATTGCCGGACATTCTCCAGCGTGTCGAGACGATCGGCAAATGTGCGCGTCGAGGTCACCTGCGGGTAATAGCGCGCCGACGTATCGATATTGTGGTTGTAGTAGTCGAGCCCGGCCGCGCCGAGGCGGTCCGACTGATCGCGGTCCAGCATGCCCAGCGTCATGCAGGTTTCGAGCCCGAGCCCTTTCACCGCGCCGATCATTTCAACGATGGCATCCATGTCTCTCGGCTTCGGATTGCGCCACGCCGCGCCCATGCAGTAGCGCGTTGCACCGCCGGCCTTGGCTTTGCGTGCCTTGGCGACGACCTTTTCGACCTCCATCAGCTTCGAGGCGGCAAGCCCCGTCGAATAATGCGAGGACTGGCTGCAATAGCCGCAATCTTCCGGGCAGCCGCCGGTCTTGATATTGAGCAGCTTGCTGAGCTGCACGCGGTTGGGATCGAAATGCCGGCGGTGAATGGATTGCGCCTCGAACAACAGGTCGTTGAACGGCATCCGGTAGAGCGACCATGCCGCCTCGCTCGTCCACTCCGGCTTGTTTGCAAGCGGTGCCGTCACGGCCTGTTCATTCCGCACTTCGAGCATCCTTCAATTCTCCCGATCCTTTGTCCCGTGCGGCCGTCATCGCACGCTGGTGAAGCTGATACCAGCGGCGCGCACCGTGCCTGCAAAAAATTGATCGCCGGTGCAAACCGGCATTGACCGCGCGGCGGAGGTCGTATCACTCTCGAACACGCTCAAGAAAAAGAAACAGGCGGGAACCGAACATGCACGTCAAAGGCAAGGTCTGCGTCGTCACGGGAGCCGCGAGCGGCATCGGCGAAGCGGTGGCGCGCGCCTATGCGGCGGCCGGGGCGCGCGGCGTCGTCATAGCCGACCTCAAGACCTCGCGCGACAGACTGGCGAAGGTCGCCGGCGACATCGACGGATTGCCGATCACGGCCGACGTCGGGCTGGAGGAAGACATCAAGGCGCTGATCGCCGCTGCCGAAGACAAGTATGGACCGGTCGACGTGTTCTTTTCCAACGCCGGCCTGTCGCGCAAGGGACAGGAGACCGCCTCCGACGCCGATTGGGACGTGAGTTGGCGCGTCCATGTCATGAGCCATGTGTTCGCGGCGCGCGCCCTGGTGCCGGGCATGCTCGCGCGCGGCTCCGGCTATCTCCTCAACACCGCTTCCGCGGCAGGCCTGCTGGCGTCGCTGAACTCGATGCCTTACGGCGTGACGAAAAATGCGGCGGTCGCGCTCGCCGAGCATCTCGCCATTCAATATGGCGACCGCGGCATCCGCGTCTCCGTGCTCTGCCCGCAGTCGGTGCAGACAGGCATGACGACGCCGGGCCCCAGCGCGGCAAGGGTCGACGGCGTGCTGCAGCCGCCGGAAGTGGCGCGCATGGTGATGGAAGCGATGGAGCAAGAACGCTTTCTCATTTTGTCGCACCCGCAGGTCGCCGAATACATGCAACGCAAGGCCTCCAGCCGCGACCGCTGGCTGACAGGCATGCGGCGGCTGCGCGACAAGATCTACGGCGCGCCCCAACAGTAACGTTTTCGAGCGAATGGATGCCGGTTCGCATGAAGAAAACGCGCGGCGGAAGCAGTAATGGTAACGAATCAGCTTGAAATCGAGTGCCGCTACTTTTGCTGGCCGTAAAACAGGACCCACACGGAAAAATCCTCCGAAATATTCTCGAAACCATGGGCAACATGCGCGGCACAGAACAGCACGTCGCCCGGACCAACTGCGGTTACCGTTTCCTCGACTCGATAATGGCCGCTTCCGGAGGCGACGAAATAGAGTTCATCGCGCTGATGCGGGACCTGCGGTCCGTTGGTGGGGCGAGCGGCGAATCTGACCTCAAGATCACCGTCAACGAACACTTCGGACGATCTCCCTGGTGTTCGTGGCAGAGCGAGCGCGGCGGCGAGCGACACTGGCGGCGGCGTGCGATCCATGGTTCTCCCTCCCGACAAGGAAAAAAGGATTGCACATCATACGGCAATTTCAAACCGAGACACTTCCGGACAAATGAGTTCAGACCCTAATCTGAGGTCTTTGGCGCGAACGGCGCCAGCATGCCTACGTATTTCTTCACGCCCGGTGACGCGTAGGAACCGCGCCGCGACGTCGTGAGCTTCAGGCCGGCCAGCGCCTCGGCCTGCTTCACCGCGGCCGCCACGCCATCGACGACAGGCACGCCGAACTTTTGCGACAACTTGGCCGCGAGATCGGCCATGCCCGCACACCCCAGCACAATCGCCTCCGCGCCTTTGTCGAGCGCGCGAGAAATCTCGGCTTCCAGTTTTGCCTCCGCACCCGAGCCGGGCTTGTCGAGATCGAGCACCGCGACGTCGCAGGCGGTGACCTGCGCCCTCTCCGCAAAGCCATAGCGGCGCACCAGTTCCTCCAGCGGCACGATCGATCGCGGCAGCGTGGTGACGACAGCGATGCGTTTTGCGATCTGGCCCGCCGTCACCAGCGCGGCTTCGCAGATACCAACCACCGGAAAGCGCGCAGCGGTCCGGGCGGCGTCGAGCCCGGTATCGTCGAAACAGGCGACGATTGCCGCATCGGCGTCCGGCGCATTCACTAGTGCGTGGATCAGGCCGGGCACGGCGAACGCCTCGTCATAATAGCCCTCGATCGAGACCGGCCCCATCGACGACGTGACGGCGGATATTTCAGTGCCGGGCGCGGCGACGGCGCGCGCAGCGGCGCCGATCGTTTCGGTCATCGAGGCGGTCGTGTTCGGATTGACGATCAGGATTCTTGTCATGGCCGCATCGTAGTGGGTATCGAGCGCCGCGCAACTCCATCCGTCGTCCCGGCCAAGCGAAGCGCGAGCCGGGACCCATAACCACAGGAGATAGTTGTTTGGGCAGGGTGATTACCACAGCGATTCACAATGACCGCCGCGGCGTATGGGTCCCTGCGTTGGCAGGGACGACGTCGGAATACTTAACCGACGACCTCCTTCACCCACGCAGCAAACGCATCCAGCGCCTCAGCCATTACCTCGCGATCATTCCGCCCCGAACTCTTCAGCACATGAAAGGAATGATCGGCGCCATCCAGCAATTGCAACGTCGCGCGCGATCCCAGGCCTTTCGCGACGGGCTCAAGCAGACTCAGTTCTGCCAACGCATCGCGCGTGCCCTGCAAAAACAGCATCGGAATTTTGACATCGGCGAGATGCTTCGCACGATCGATGGAAGGCTTTCCGGCCGGATGCAGGGGAAAGCCGAGAAACGCGAGCCCGCGAACGCCGGCCAAAGGTGAAAGCGCCTGTGCCTGCGACGTCATTCGCCCGCCGAACGATCGGCCGCCCGCGATCAGCGGCACCGCGGGGCAGCGTCGCCCGGCTTCCGCCGCCGCCGCTCGCACCGCGGCGTGAGCGACCTTGGGCGCATCGGGCCGCTTGCTGCCTTTTTCCATATAGGGAAATTGATAGCGCAGCGTCGCAATGTCGCGCTCGGCGAGGCCGGCCGCAACCGTCTCCATCGACGCATGGGTCATGCCTGCACCGGCTCCATGCGCGAACACGTAACACGCGCGAGCTTGCGACGGCTGGATCAGCAGGGCGGAGACCGCTTCATCGGGGCCGGTCTCGATTCGGATCGATTGCGCCTCGGCAGCCTTCATGTGATCTGACCGATATCCAACTGCACGATTGGGACTCTATACCGGAAACAGCCTGACGAAAGCCAAACCGGCCGGAAACTTCCTGGTTCGGGAAATCGGATTTATCGACAGGTCTTTTAGCGCCACTATAAGATGGTATCATACTCAACCGCACGCCGAGGATGATTCGCCTTCCGGCGTTTTTTGATAACAGACGGTTATTGCGCGCAACCGACGCGGTTTTGAAAAGGGGCAGCCATGCGTGGCAAGAGGATTGCGACAATTGTGATCGCGCTGGTGATCGTCGGCATCGCCTACAGCGAATTCAAGGACGATATCGCCAAGCTCTGGCAGGATCTTCACGTCAAGCTCGTGGAGCGTCCCACGCCGAAGAAAACCGTTTGGCTCGACCAGGGCATCGCCAAGAACAAACTGAGCTGGTTCTATCACGCCGACCAGGGCACCCGGACCTTCGGCTTCCCCTATGAGTGGTTGATGGCGCTGGAGCAGCCGACGATTTCGTGGCTGCCCTTCACCAACGTCGGTCTCTTCAGCGACACTGCCTATCTCGACCGCTATGGCTTCATCCCGGACACTATCATCCCCGGCAAGGAGACGCTTCCGATCGGGTTCGCGAAAGGCACCCCGATGCTCGATTCGACGGGCGCGGTTTGGCGCAACCCGCGAACCAAGCAGGCGATGACCGCTGTCGGCCTGACCTGCGCGGCCTGCCACACCGGCAGCTTCACCTACAAGGACACCGCCGTCGTCATCGACGGCGGACCGGCGCTCACCGATCTCTTCGCAATGAAACAGGGCATGGGCATCTCGCTTGCGCTGACCCGCTACTGGCCCGGCCGGTTCGATCGCTTCGCCGAGCGCATTCTCGGGCCGGACTCCACCGTCGACGACCGCGAAACGCTGAAGAGCCAGCTCGACCAGGTTCTCAATCAGTACAAGCAGGTCAAGAACCTGGAAGAGCGCGTCGCCTCCCAAAGCATCCAGGAAGGTTACGGACGGCTCGACGCGCTCAACCGGATCGGCAACCAGGTGTTTTCGATCGACCTGAAGAAGCCGGAAAACTACGCCGGCTCCTCCGCGCCGGTGCATTACCCCCGGATCTGGAACACGCCATGGTTCGACTGGGTGCAGTATAACGGCTCCATCATGCAGCCGATGGTGCGCAACGCCGGCGAATCGCTCGGCGTATCGTCGGAACTCAATCTGACCGACCCGTCAAAGGGTCTGTACAAATCGAGCGTCGATGTGAAGTCGCTCGACGACATGGAGCAGATGATCAAGGGCGACAAGCCGCCGAACGCGAAGGACAAATTCTCAGGCCTGAAATCTCCGAAATGGCCGGACGACATTCTGCCGCCGATCGACCAGAAGCTGGCCGACAAGGGCGCCGAACTCTACAAGACCCATTGCGAGGGCTGTCACCGGCCGCCGATCACGAGCGAGGCGTTCTACGATTTCAACAACAAGGACTGGTGGACCAAGAACCAGGCCGGCGAAGCGATCCTCAAGGTCGAAAATATTCCGATCTCGCATATCGGAACCGATCCCGCGCAGGCGGCAGACATGCTGGCCCGAACGGTCGCAGTGCCCGAAAATCTCGGGATCAAGAGCAGCAGCTTCGCGTTCGCACTGGGCGAACTGGTAGAGAAAACCGTCGACTACGTCTTCGACCAGAAGAAACCGCCCGTTGGCCCCGCGGAGCGGAAGCGGATCGACGGATATATGCCGAACGAACTGCGGGGTGAGCTTGCCTACAAGGTCCGTCCGCTGAACGGCATCTGGGCGACGCCGCCCTATCTGCACAACGGTTCGGTGCCGACCATCGAGGATCTGCTTGGGGATCCCGAGAAAAGACCGCCGACATTCTATCTCGGCAACCGCGAATACGACCCCGTGAAGCTCGGTTACAAGACCGACCCGATCACCAATGGTTTCCAATTCAAGACTTCCATTCGCGGCAACTCGAACCGGGGCCACGAATTCAGGAAAGATTTCAGCAAGGACAAGGAAATCCCGGGCGTCATCGGGCCGGCCCTGTCGGTGGACGATCGAAAGGCGCTGATCGAATACCTCAAGACACTCTGAGGTCATGCGCGCACATCGCGACGGCCGGGCAAAAGCGCGAAATGCGTCTTCGCTCCGGAAGGCCCGGCCGCCGCTTTGTCCGGCGCGCCTCGCGTCGCAGATGGATCAGGCGGCGCGCTTTACCGGCTGGCGACCAGCCGCAGATGCGGCTTGATCGTCTGTTCCAGTTCGACCTTGAGCTGGTGCACGCGCGGATCGCCCGAGCGTGCCGCACACACCGAATATTGGTTGACCGAGCACGCCAGCGCATGCAGCTCTTCGGGCGTCCGCGTCACTTCCGGGCTGGACAGCCTCAGCACCATCCCACCGAGTTGCACCAGCGTTTCGTCGAGGGCCCGATCGATTCCAGCGAATTGATCCATCGCTCCACTCCCTCTGGAATGAATAAGGAGTAATGAGCCGCACGCCGGCCCGTTCCCCGCGCACGCCCGTTTACGGATAACGAGAAGTAAACGGAGCACGATTCTATCAACGGGGCCCCGCGCATCTGCTTGCAGGACTCATAATCAATCGAAGGAAATCGGCCGGCCTGCCCTGCAAAATGGCGCGATTGCGGCGGCCGCGCCCGTTACCTATGCTGCCGTCCTGTTCCGGAATGAGGCACCGCGCATGGTTACACCGCTCGATCCCGTCGTCGCAGAGATCATTCCGCTGCTGCCGCTGCGCGATACCACGACGATGACGCCGCAGAGCGCGCGCGATGCGCTGCGCGCGCTGGCGGCCTCGCGCGCGGCGGTTCCGCCGCCGCCGGTGATGAGCGCGGAGGACATCAAAGTGAAAGGCGCCGCCGGGTTTCTCGGCGCGCGGGCCTATCGGAACTCGAGCGAAAAGTCGCCGACGGTGGTGTTCTTCCACGGCGGCGGCTGGGTCGCCGGCGATCTCGACACCCATGACCGGCAGGCGCGCTGGCTTGCGATCGAGACTGGCGCGGTCGTCGTCTCGGTCGATTATCGCCGCCCGCCCGAAGTGCGGTTTCCCGGCGCGTTCGAGGATGCCTTTGCGGCCACCAGGGACATCATCGCCCGCATCGCCGAATTCGGCGGCGACGAACGGCGCGTCGGGGTAGCCGGTGACAGCGCCGGCGGAAATCTGGCGGCCACCACCGCGATCGCCTGCCGCGACGCCGGCATAGCACTGGCGGCGCAATTACTGGTCTATCCCGTCACCGAGGTCGCCGGAAATTTCGCCGACGCCAAGGAGAACGCGCGCTTTCCCTCGCGCGCAGAGAACGCGGAAGGCTATTTCCTCACCCGCGCCACCATGGAATGGTTTTGCGGCCATTACCTCGCAGACAGCGCGCACGGCACCGACTGGCGCGTCTCGCCGCTCCGCGCCAAGAATCTCACCGGCCTTGCGCCTGCGATCATCGCGACCGCCTGGTTCGATCCGCTCCGCGACGAGGGCAAGGCCTACGCCGACGCGCTCGCCGCCGCCGGCGTGCCGACCAGCTATTACGACGGCCTCGGCCTCATCCACGGCTATTTCGGCCTCGGCGAAGCCTCCGAGACCGCCAAACGCGAAGCGCAACGCGCGCGGGCGGAGTTCAAGGTGCTGCTGGACAAGGGAGCGTGAGAGGCGGGTTAGCCGCGCGCCTCCACCGCTTCGTTGCCATCCAGCTTCTGGCGCAGCGCCAGGATGACGCCATGGGCCGTTTCGATGTCCTTGATCGTGACGTCATCGGAAAGACCGTTGACCCAGGGACCCTGCAGGCGCAAGGCGGCGTCGTAGGTCTGCCTTCCCTTATCGGTCAGCACCACGAGCTGCGCCCGGCGGTGATGCGGGTTGGTCTCGAATGACACCAGCCCTTCTTTTTCCAGATCATTGACGATCCGCTGCACGTTCTGCCGGTTGGCACCGAGGTCGCGGGCAAGCCATGCGACCGGCTGCGAGCGTTCGGCGGCGACGATGGCGCCCAGGATCTGCCAGCGGGCGCTCGTCAGCCCGAGCCCCGCGACCAGCCGGTCGCCTGCCGTCAAAAGCAGGTTGTTCAGCCTGAACAGGTCGAGGATGAGGCCTGTCAGGGCGTCACCGGCCCGGGTTCGCTTGGCGTGCTTCATTTGTTACCACAAAACTATATTGACATTATGATGTCAATTTGATATGTCTCGATCATACCCAATTGACACCATATGATCATATTGAAGGGAAGTCGTCATGCCCTCCATGCGTCCACTTGACCCCGCATTTCCGATCGAACGCCAGATCGCCATCGAGGCCAGCTCCGTCGTGCTGGTGAACGTCTTCATGCTCGACAAGGCCGACGAGCAGATCTTCCTCCAGGCCTGGCAGGACGACGCGCAGTTCATGAAAAGGCAGCCGGGCTTCATCTCGACCCAGCTTCATCGCGCGATCGGGGAAAGCCCGACTTACCTGAACTGCGCGGTATGGGAGTCCACTGCCGACTTCCGTAGCGCGTTCATGCATCCGGAATTCAGGGCGAAAATGTCGGCCTACCCATCCTCGGCGGTCGCTTCCCCGCATCTGTTCCAGAAGGTCGCGGTTTCAGGCGTCTGCGTCGCATAGCCATGATCAAAACAATTCATCCACTGGCCGGCGCGCTCGCGCTGCTTACGATCGCGACCTTCTGGCTCTCGACAGCGTCAGCAGAGCTGTTTGCGTCGGAGGCGACGGTCACCATCGTCAAGACGACGATCCCGTGGGGTTTTCTGGTGCTTATCCCGGCGCTGATGGCGGCGGGCGGCTCGGGCTTTACGCTGGCGGGGAAGCGCCGCGGCGGGATCATCGGTACGAAGACCAGGCGCATGCCGCTGATTGCAGCCAACGGCATGTTGATCCTGATACCCTCGGCGTTGTTCCTCGCATCCAAGGCGAGCGCTGGCGAGTTCGATACTGGCTTCCATATCGCGCAGGCTCTCGAACTCGCTGCGGGCGCCACGAATATCGCCCTGCTCGGCCTCAACATGCGCGACGGCCTCAAGATGAAAGGCCGGCTTCGCCGCAAGCCGGCGTAATCCATCGTTGGACGCGGCGGCCATTGTAGCCGCCGCATGCCGAAAACTATTTCGAAACCTGCCCAGCCGGGCCCCAACCGCGGAGCCAAAGCGCGCCTGCGACAATGACAGCGGAAACGATCGAGCCGGCGGCGCCTGCCATGAAGAGCTCCCGCAACCCTCCGCTGAGATCGACGACAATGATCCAGCCGATGCCGGCCGCGATCAACAGTCGAACCGTTCCGCCAAGAACAGGCCACATCACGCGGCCTGCCCCCTGACCCGCGAAATACAACAGCATCCCGAGCCCCGATATTCCGTAGAACGGCGCTCCGTCCCCAGGAAACTGACGAAATAGGTCTCCGCCACCCCGACAAGCGTTTGCACGACCAGCACCACGACGGTCGGCAACGCGAGTTTCAGGAGCGCTGGCAGCACCGGGCCGTCGAGCATCGCCATCTGTTTGACCTTCGCCGCTTGATGCCCCGGCGACGCGAATGGGTGGGATGTCAGCGTTGTCATGAGCGGCTCGGCAGGGCTTGCATGAATTCGACGAGCGCGGCGCTGACTTCGTTCGGCCGCTCCTGCTGGGTCCAGTGACCGCAACCGGAGAGCATCTGGATCTTGCGCAAGCCGGGAACCAAGGCCTTCAGGTTTGCGAGCAACTGGTCCGTGCCGGGGAAGGACACTACAAAATCGCGATCGCCCGCGATGTAGAGTGCCGGCACCGTCACCTGCAGACCTGCCGTGGCGCCCGTGATTTCCCAGTTGCGATCGAGGTTGCGGTAGTAGTTGAGCGCGCCGCGGAAGCCGCTGCGCCGAAACTCCTCGCCGTAAAAGTCGATGTCGCTTTCTTCCAGCCAGGACGGCAGGGTTTTGGGTGCGCCGGGTCCCTGCAGGAATCCGCCGCCCTTCGGCACCATGCCGAGGTTTGGCGCGGGCCCGCCGTCCGCTGCGGCCGCGCGGGCCGCGGCCACGCCATCGCCGGACGCCCCAAACAGCATGTTGCGAATGGTCGCGCGCGGATCGCGCCCCAGTTCCGCTTCCGCTGGCCCCTCCTCCTGGAAATAGAGCTGATAGAATTGCGCATTCTCGGTGCGGGGCATCAGGCTTGTCGGCGGCGCCTTGCCGCGCGGCCGGAATGGCACGCTGAGCGCTGCCACCGCCCTGAAGCGGTCCGGCCGCATCAGCGCTGCCTGCCAGGCGACGCTGGCGCCCCAATCATGTCCGACGATGACGGCGGTCGCCGCACCCAGCGCATCAAGGATGCCGACCATGTCGCCGACGAGATGCAGGATCGTGTATTGGTCGATCGCCTCTGGCGCGTCACTTCTGCCGTAGCCGCGCATGTCGGGGGCGACAACACGGAAGCCGGCGGCAGCAAGCGCGTCGATCTGGTGCCGCCACGAGAACCAGGATTCCGGAAAACCGTGCACCAGCAGCACCAGCGGCCCCTCGCCCTGCTCGGCGATGTTGATGCGGAGCCCGTTGCATTCGATGATGCGTTGCGTTGTCTTGCTCATTGTTCCATCTCGTTCCGAAGCTGCCGCGAATGCCGTTGATGAGAGTGCGTCCGGCGCAACGCGCAATGCGAGCGGCGCCAATGCCGCGCCCAATAGCTGGCGTCTGTTCATGATCTCGTCTCCCCGCTAGGCCTGCGTCCGCGCAGCCGCCGGCTGCGCCGCCAGTTCCGACTGCTGCTCGCAAACGAACTGTTCGAACGTCTTCGGTTTGGCGCCGCCGATTTTTTCGATCGTGTCCGTCACGGCGAAGCGCGCGGCCTCCGCCGAAAGGCTGGCCGCCCGCAGCGACTTCCAGAGCGAGGACAGATGTTCGACCGCATGCGCATTCCAGCCACGCGCGAGGACCTCGCTCCGCCACTGCTCGTCGGTGATCTCCTCGTAGTGGATGTCCCTGTCGAGGACGCGCGCAAAAGCCCCCACGATTTCCATGATGGAAACGGTACTTCCGATGACGGGATAGGCGGCGCCCGCGGTCAGCCCGGGGCTCGTGAGCAGCCCGACAGCGATCCGCGCGACGTCTTCGGCCGAGATCAACGGCAGAATGGTGCTTTCATTGCCAAGCGGCAGGCGGATGGCGCCGCCCGCGGGCAGGCTCGCACCGACCAGACGCGCCACGTTCTCGTAAAACACGGTGGCCCGAAGATGGACCGGACCGACGCCCGCCCACTCGAACACCTGTTCCGACAGATAGTTCTGCCGCATGCGGGGCGTCGGCGCGTCGATCGATGACTGATACATCACGAGATTGACCAACCGCGAAACACCATGCTTGCGCGCGGCAAACGCCATCGCGGCCGTGGCGTCTGCCAGTCCGTCCTGGACCGGATAGGCAAAGTAAATCGCCGAGACATCCTTGGCGGCCTGTTCGACGGAGTGGACGTCGAGGAAGTCGCCGACAAAGATTTCGGCGCCGAGCGATTTCAGGCGATCGGCGCGTTCGTCGCTCTGGCGCACGAAAGCGCGGACGCGGGCGCCGCGTTCAAGCAGCAGCTGGGAGACATGTCGGCCGGTTCTGCCCTGGTTGCCGCCGGCTGCTGAGGTCACGAGGATTGGTTTCGTCATGACGAGTATCCTTTACATCGGAGTTCAGCTTGGTACGATCCGGTACCGAATAAATCGAAATATGGTACTACTTGGTACCAAGTCAAGTGGAAAAATCAGACGATGAGTCCAAGAATGAAAGCGCGCGAGGAAGAAACCGGCGGGACCGAGGCCCGGAAGCGGATCCTCGGCGCGGCCCTTTCGGCGTTCATGGAGGGCGGCTATGCGCAGACCAGCACGCTGGAGATTGCGACGCGCGCGCGCGTTTCGAAACGCGAGCTTTACGCGCTGTTCGGCAACAAGGAAGCGATGCTCGTCGCCTGCATCACCGAACGCGCCCAGCGCTTGAAAGCACCGGCCGATCTCCCCGAACTGCGCGACAGAAAAATCCTGACCGAAGTGCTTACGGCTTTTGGAACAAGGCTTCTGACGGAAACGACCGATCCGGTCGTCGTCGCGGTGTTCCGGCTGGCCATATCCGAAACCGTGCACGCCCCAAAGTTGGCGCAAGCGCTTGACACGATCGCCCGCAAGCCGACCCGCGATGCATTGCGAGCGATCATGGCCAACGCCAAATCAGCCGGGCTTCTCGTTGGCGATCCCGACACGATGACCGAAAAGTTTCTGGGCCTGCTCTGGGGCGACCTGATGACCGGCCTGCTGCTTCAGGTGGCCGATCGCCCGAGCGCCGCCGAGATCGCGCGACGGGCGCGCGACACAACGATGGCGTTTTTGCAAATCTATCCGGAGCCCGGTTAGGGCCGGCACTCGCTGGACTGTAGAGGATTGAAAGACTGGCGATCCCGGCATGACTCGAACATGCGACCTACGGTTTAGGAAACCGTCGCTCTATCCGGCTGAGCTACGGGACCGCGGACCCGCTGGGTAGGCGGGTACTTGGACGTTCATAGCAAAGCAAGGCCGGCATCGCCAGCCCTCCGCGGAGCCCCGGGGGGGCGCGGAAGCATCCCAATTCGGGCTCCGAATGCCGGCGACTGGTGATCTCACCGAATGGGCCGACGCGTTCGGACGGGCGCAGCGGATGCTGCGTCCATCGTTTTTCGTTGTGGCCGGCTCCACCCATTTCGATCTTGTTGAAGCGCACAGGAACCATTCGCTTGGTGTGGAGTCAATTCATGGCTTCCGGTCTCATCCCCCCGTGATCGAAAGCGATTGGAATGACGGCCTCGGCGCCCGCCGCACTGAGGCCGTTTTCCGTCGGTGCATCTTTTGGGTGAGCAGCCTCATTCACGACAGCGCAGCCGAACATTTTCGGCTCCTCCCTCACACCCGCGCCTAAAGGAACCATCCAGGTCCGGGCGGCTTGCCCTTTGGGCAATATATCGAGGAGAAAACAATGCGTGAGGACCTGGATCGCCGCGGGAGTGGTATCAGCGGCGCAGCTGTTGGGGCCATTGCTGCCGTCATCGTCTTTGCACTTTTGTTCATGTGGGCGCCATGGAGCGGACCCCGGGTGGCCGACAACGCCGCTCCCGGCACGACGGTAGGCTCGACTACACGTCCGGCGACACCGGCATCGCCGACAGCGCCCGCGCCTGCGGCACCTTCCACGCCACGATAAACTGAAGAAGCCGCCAAGGACTTCGCGTCCTTGGCGGGCTTTGCGGTATCGGAAATCATTTCAGCCCCGGCGCGTGGTTGCGAGCGCCGAACGGGTCTCGCGGCCCTATGCCTTGATGTTGTTCTCGCGCACGACCTGGCCCCAGATGCTGACCTGCTTGGCGAAGAACGTCGAAAACTCCTTGCCGTCGGCGAGCAGCAGCGTCATCTGCTGCGTCTCCTGCAATTGCGTCGCTACCGCCGGCTCGCTCAAAATTTCCTTCACCGATTTCGCCATGCTGGCGATGACATCGGGCGGCGTGTCCTTGGGCGCGAAAACGCCCCACCAGGCCAGCGTCTCGAAATCGGGATAGCCTGCCTCGATCGCGGTCTGCGTATCCTTGAGCACGTGCATCCGCTCGCGACCCATTTGCAGGATGGGACGCAGCATGTTGGTGCCGAGTTGCGCCGTGATCAGCGCCGCCGATCCGACGATCATGTCGACATGCCCGCCGAGCACGTCGTTCATCGCCGGACCGCCGCCGCGGTAGGGCACATGCGTGATCTCAACACCGGCCTTCTTGCCGAGCACCGTCATCGCGAGATGGCCGAGCGTGCCGATGCCAACGGAAGCATATTTCACCGCGCCGGGATTTGCCTTGCAGGCCGCGACCACGTCGGCAAAATTCTTGTACGGCCGCTCGGCATTCGCGGCGACGACGTAAGGCGCGGTGCCGACCAGGAACACCGGCACCAGGTCTTTCTCGACATCCAGTCCCGGCTTTTCGAGAATCGAGGGGATGACCGCGTGCGAGTCGAAGGTCACCAGGTACGTCGCGCCGTCAGGCGCGCTCTTGGCGACCTGTATGGCGCCGAGCGAGCCCGCAGCACCCGACTTGTTTTCCACCAGCACGGTCCGGCCGAGCTTCGTCTGCAGGTGGGACTGCAAAAGCCGCGCCAGCGCGTCGGTGGAGCCTCCCGGCGGGAACGGCACCACCAGCGTCATGTTCTTTGCCGGCTGCGCCAGCGCCGGCGTGACCGCGAACGCGGCCGATGCCGCAAGCAGATTGCGTCTGGTAATCTTCACCAAGTGTCTCCTCCCGATTGTGACTGCGCTTTTTTGTTTTTGTTCGCAGACTTCTTCTAAGTGCCGAAGCCGGACCCGGCTTTTTTGTACTCGGGCCGCGGCGGACTGAAGATGTCAAGCACGCGCGCCCCTTCCGGTCCAGCCCGCATCGTGTGCGGCACATTTCCCGGCGTGCGCCAGAAATCGCCCTTCCTGACCGGAATTTCCTCATCGCCCTGAACCCGGATGGCCGAGCCATCGAGCAGCACGCCCCATTGTTCCTCGGGGTGATGATGCAGGGTGCCTTGCGCGTGTGGCGCCAGCGTCACCACCGACAGCATCGCGTGCTCGCCGGAGAAAATTCGTGTCGTGACTCCGGACGCAAGTTCGCGAAGCAGCCCGTCATGCGGATTGTCGAGATTGTGAAATTCGTCCTTCTGACTCATGGTTTCTCCCTGACGTTTTTCCTTGACGTTTTCCCCTGGCGCCTTCGCGCATCGATCAGGATTTGCCGTAGCTGCCCTGGTAGCGGCCTTCGCGTATCGCGGTCATCGTATCTTCCTCGCGCGCGATCTGGGCGCGGACCGCCTCCAGCACGGTGGCTGCGATCGAGGCGGGAAACGACACCACGCCGTCCTCGTCGCCGACCACGATATCGCCCGGCGAGATCACCGTGCCGCCGATCGAAACCGGCACGTTGATTTCGCCCGGTCCGCTCTTGTAGGGCCCGCGGTGGATCGCCGTGCGGGCAAAGCAGGGAAAGTCGGACGCAGCGAAAGCCGCGACGTCGCGGATGGCGCCGTCGATCACATAGCCGGCGGCGCCGCGATATTCGGCGATAGTCTTCATGATCTCGCCAACCAGCGCCCGCGTCTCGTCGCCGCCGCCATCGACCACGATCACGTCACCCGGCCCGACCAGTTCGAGCGCCCGATGGATCGCAAGATTGTCGCCCGGCCGCGTGCGTACGGTGAACGCGACACCCACCAGCTTGCTGCCGCGATGGAACGGCCGCAGGCCTACGGCGCCCGGCAGCCGGGCAAGGTTGTCGCTGATCACAGAGGTCGGTGCGCCCCTGAATGCCTCGATCAGGTCGGGTGCGGGCTTCGGCACGCTCGTCATCGCCGTGGTAATGCTCATGCAGGCTGTTTCCCCTTGCGCTTGTTCTGCCACTCCGCCCGCCGGCACAACGTCGGCAGCCGGCGCGCGGCGAGTTAAGTTGCACGCTAAACCGGTAGTTCGGGGTCACCGCGTGGCACAACACCATGAAGTTTTCCGTTGCCGCAAAACAAATAGCATTCCGCATGAGCAGCTATAATGGATTTGCAACACGTTGTCCGCACCCGAAGCAACCGCTTCGCCGCCAGCTAAGTCCTTCGAATTCCTCGGTAGTTTTTGTTCGTTCTCGGTATCGAACGCGCGGCCTTGCTCACGCAGGCGGCCTGCAACCGCACCTCCCACCGGCCACACTTGTTAACACGAAGTTAACCAGACCATTCGACGTTAAAGACTGGATTCGACGATTCACACCGCCGGTCACATCGAGATGCTGTTTCAGAACCTGTCGCCCTCACCGGCGCTTTCGATCACGCAATTTTCCGACATCGACGCCTTCCGCCCGGTCGAGTTTGTCGCCGATGCGCGCAGCGTCCCCTTAAACCTCGCGAATTTCCATACCGCGCGCGCGATGGTGCAGCTGCCCTTCTGCCAGATCACCGTGCTCACCTCGTTTCCCCGCATTGTCGATGTCAGCTATCGCGCGGCGCATGGCGTCGTCATCTTCCAGATCGAGGACAATTACGAGGTGTCCGTCAACGGCATGTCCGTGAACCGTCCGGCTTTTATCGGCATGCGCGGCAATCTGGATTTGCAGTTCGTCGAACCCCGTGGATCGCTGCATGCGATCGTCACCCTTGGAGCCGGCCTGCAGGACCGGGAATGGTTCGATACACCGGACGAACTGTGCCCGTTCACGCCGGACGCCGACACTCTGGCGACGGTCAGAACCGTCACGACAGGGATTCTGCAGGCGGCTTCCGCCAGACCCGATCTGTTGCAGGAGCCGCGCTCGGCGCTTGCCTTTCAGGAAGACCTGCTTCTCGCCATCGACGAGATGTTCCGCCGCAGCAGGGCACCGGAATTGGCGGGCCGGCTTGCCAGCAGGAGCTATTGCCAACTCGTTCGCAGGATCGACGACTATGTCGCCTTTCATGCCGCCTCGGCGATCTACAGCGCCGAACTCGCCGAACAATGCGGCGTGTCGGTCAGAACCCTAGGTACGGCAGTGGCGAGCGTTCGCGGCATGAGCCTGCATCGCTATCTGCGTCTCAAGCAGCTTTGGTCGGCCCGCGCACAGCTCGTGAGGGGGTCCGACGCCATCACCGTGACGTCGTGCGCCCGCGCCAACGGCTTCCATCACATGGGCGAATTTGCCAGGCTCTATCGCGCAAGGTTCCATGAAACGGCGTCGCGCACGTTGGCCCGCGCGCGCGGAACCGACTGATTATTGCCACAATGTGGCGTGCTTATCCGTTCGCCTTCAGATGGTGCACGACCGATCCTGACAGCATCGCGTACGCCGCGCGCCTTGACGTTGAATTTACTGAATAATTTTCAACGACATAGCACTGTGTTCCATCGGTCACATCCACCGGATAGAGTCACAACGACAGCGGGAAAATCGTGCAATTTCGGCGTGACAGCGCTGCCAAAATGATGACAATCGACTCAATCACTGTTCCTGAGAATTCGACTGGAGTGTCCCGTCCGTGATCGCCTCACGTGCTTCTTCATTTGCTATTGCCACCATCGGAGGCCTCATCGTGCTGGCCCCGGTGCGTTGCGACGCGCAGTGGTGGCGCAGCGCGCCTGTCGATTTCGAATCCTGCGCCGATGTTGCCGAGAGAGCGAAGACCAAGGAAGAAAAGACGGCGAAGCTCGCCGAATGCAACGCGAAATTCGCTGGCCGCCGCAAGCCCGGCGGTGGCTACACCTATTACGACTTCATGCAGGACCGGACCTTCGACATCGCAGGCCCCAACCCGACGCCGGAAGAACAGAAGAGAATCGACGAGCAATATACCGCCTACCTCGAGCGCGAGCGGCGCAGCAACGTCGCCGCGGCGCTGGCGGCCAAGCAGCAACAGCCGGAGCCGCCGCCGACGCTGGGATGGCAGCAGGTCTCGCTGCGCACCGAACAGATCCCTCCTCCACCGGCTGAAACCGAAAAAGTGCCGGTGCCGGTGGCAAGTCCGATCAAACAGGCGGCGCGCATCAAGGCTGCCCAATGCGCCAGGGACCAATTCTCGTGTGAATGGCCGCGGCTTTCAGAGAAAGTCAACGAGCTCAAAAGGCTGCTCAACCCACAGCAGCAGCAACAGCAGCAGGCGGCCAAGCAGAAGAAGGGCTAGACATTTTGTGTCGTCCCTGCGAACGCAGGGACCCATACGCCGCGGCCGTTGTGGAGAGGCACGCGGCACGACGGCTTCGCTTCGGTAGCCCACAGCCCTGGTTGACTGACGGAGAGCGTCAGTCACCACGCTTCATCGATAGATCACGCGGTATGGGTCCCTGCGTTCGCAGGGACGACGTGGTAGGCGTACTCACGTGGCGGCGTCGCCTCAATGCGCGCGCGGCTTCTTGACGCGACGCGGCTTGACGACCGGCGCTGCCACCGCACGCTGGGCCGCCCGCTGCTCCTGCAGCCGCGCGTCATAGCCCGGCGACGGCGTCGCGGTCGGCGGCACGGCATGGGCAGGCGCGAGCGACGCGCAGCCGGCCAGGACGGCAATCGCTAACGTCGCGAGGCGCGTTCGCTTCATATCGCTTCTCCCATCGGCTCACCTGAACGAAACTCGTACCAGACCGGCGCCATTTCAAGGCAAATCAATTCGCCGCGCGAACCTGCTCCGGCGTCAGGCCCGGCGAGCCCCTGGCGTCACGCTCGGCCTGCCGGATCAGTTCAACGATCCGGCGCGACAGCGGCGCCTCCAGCCCGCGCCGCTCGGCGATTTCGGTGATGACGCCTTGCAGATAATCGATCTCGGTGCGCCGGCCGTGCTTCAGATCTTCCCACATCGACGACCGTGCCTCCGGATCGATCTTCATCGTCCGCCCCAGCAACGCTTCGAAGATCGGGTCCGGCAAGCGCAGCAGCGGTGGCAACCAACCGAACGGGATCGGCGTCGGCGAGATCGGCCTGATGCCATCGGCGCGGATCGCCGCCAGTCCCTCGGCGACCTGATCGGCGAACAACCGCCGCCATGGCCGTTGCGCAAGCTGCCGGCGCAGCGGCAAATCGGCCAGCGCATTGAGCGCGTTGTTGAGATTGAGCAGAAGCTTGCCCCATTGCACGCCGTGGATGTTGTCGGTCGGCAGCATCTTCAGGCCCGGCACCGACAGTTTCTCTGCGGTGCGCGCCTCGTCCTGCTCGATGATGATGTCGCCTGAGGTCGCGCGATGAAACCGCCCCTCGCCGAGCGCGATCACGTTGAACGGCACCATGCCGCCGAGCACGCGCCGCCCCGGTAGCCGGTGGCGGAGGACGGCGGCATTGCCGACGCCGTTCTGCAGGCTGACGATCACGGCATCCGATGGTGCGTGCCTGGCGATGATGTCGGCCATGGCGGCGGTATCCGCGCTCTTGACCGTAACGAGCACGATGCCGGCGTTCTCAAAAAGGTGAGGATTTTCCGACAATGCGAACCGCTCGCGCGGGACGGTTTGGTCAAGACCTTCAAAACTGGTCGGCCGCAAGCCATGGGCTTCGATTTCAGCGATCACGCGCGGACGCGCCAGCAGCGCAACGCGGCGGCCGCCGGCCGCCAGCATGCCGCCGACGAAGCAGCCAATGCTGCCCGCCCCTGCAATACCGATCGTTTGGCCCGAAACCATTTGCCACCTTCCGCGTTGCAACGGGCTTTAATTAGCAGAGCGCGCGGACCCAGCCTACTTCAGGCGCCGGCCGCCCGCTCCTTGTAACCGTCATACGCCACCGTTATGTTTCACGCGGGGGGCTACGCGGAGGAGACGACCATGGGTTTACTCGACGTACTCAACGGCATGCAGAATGGCCCACGCGGCCCGAGCACCCCCAGCGCACAATCCGATAGCGGCGGTGGTATGTCACCGATGACGATGGCGATCCTGGCGTTATTGGCCTGGAAAGGCATCAAGCATTTCACCGGCAATCAGGCCGGCGCCGCGCCGCGCCCCACGCCCGCTCCCGCGCCCGGCAATGTGACCGCCAGCCTGCCCGGCGGCGGCGCGGGCGGCATGAGCGACATGCTCAAGGGCGGTTTGGGCGGTCTGCTCGCGGGCGGCGCGGCCGGCAGCATCCTGAGCGGCGGCCTCGGCGACCTCATGAAGCAGTTGCAACAGAACGGCCTTGGCGATCAGGCCGACTCCTGGGTCAGCAACGGCCCCAACAAGCAGGTCTCGCCCGGCGATCTCTCTAGCGCGCTCGGCGCCGACCAGATCGAGTCCCTCGCCTCGCAAAGCGGCCTCTCGCGCAACGATTTGCTGCAAGGCCTCAGCAAGTTCTTGCCCGACGTCGTCAATCATCTGACGCCGGACGGACGATTGCCGGACGAGAACGAATTGTCCGGCCGGATTTGAGCCGTTTAAGCGGCGCGCAGTCCGCGCCGCTCTGCTTCATCATCGACGCATCGGAGAGGGAAAGCCATGAGCGGCATTATCTGGATCATCGTCGTCGGCTTCGTCGCCGGCATCATCGCGCGGATGCTCTCGCCCGGACCGAACAATCCGGCCGGTTTCATCCTGACCACGGTGCTCGGCATCGCCGGCGCGTTTCTGGCGACCTGGATCGGCCAGGCTATTGGCCATTACAGCCCCGACCAGGGCGCCGGCTTCATCACCGCCACCATCGGCGCACTGGTGGTGCTGTTCATCTGGAACCGGCTGGTGGCCAGCCGGGTGATATCCGATCCGGGCAACAGGTAAGAACGCGTAGGGTGGGCAAAGGCGCGCTTGCGCCGTGCCCACCATTCTCTCCGGACTGACGATGGTGGGCACGCTACGCTTTGCCCACCATACGATCTCGCAATCACGCTTTAGACCCTTGCCTCACAAAACCAGATGCATCCCCGCATCCATGCGGACGAACTCGCCGGTCATGTTGCTCGACGCGGGCGACGCGAGGAAGCACACCAATTGCGCGATGTCTTCGGCGGTTGAGGCGACCTTCAGCGGCACCTTCGCCACCACGGCGTCGCGCACCGCCTTGGCGCCGGCCTCGCCGCGACCCTTGGTGAACCAGGGCGTATCGATATAGCCGGGGCACACGGTGTTGACGCGGATCAAGGGCGCCAGCGCGCGCGCCAGCGACTGCGTCATGGTGTTGAGCGCGCCCTTGCTCGCGGCATAGGCGACCGACGAGCCGCCGCCGGAAATGCCGGCGACCGACGATATGTTGACCACCGCAGATGGCAGGCCGGACGCTTTCGCGCCGGCCTCGAGTTGCGCGCGTGCGGCGCGGATCATCTGGAACGGGCCGATCGTGTTGACGGCGTAGATGCGCTGAAAATCCTCAGCCGAAAGCCCGTCGAGATCATGATGTGCCACATGCTTGGTGGTGCCGGCATTGTTGACCAGCACGTCGAGACGGCCCCATGCCGCCGCGGCGGCCGCGATCTTCTTGCAGTCCTCATCGCGCGATACGTCGCCCTGCACCACCACGACTTCGGCGCCGGCGCTGCGGCAGAGATCGGCGGTGGCTTCAGCTTCCGCCTTGCTGTTGGAATAGTTGACGACGATGCGCGCGCCGCCCTTCGCCAGAATGGTGGCGGTGGCGGCCCCGAGGCCGGAGGCAGAACCGGTGACTATCGCGCACAAACCATCCTTCGACATCCGCATTTCCTCTTGTTGCTTTTGGCTGGGTTTCGAACCGCCCGTGGACAGGCTTCACCGCTAGCATATCCCGCGATCAATGGCGTGCAAATCCGCGGTCGTTCCACTATGCGGAATTTATTCTTTGCCTGATGACCTTCATGCCACCGCCTCATGCCGCCCTGCGGACAGCGCTTGTCACAGCTATGGCTTTTGCTCATCATAAAGCGCAAGAAAAGACCGCACCCGAGGCCCTGGCACCACGCGCCGGGCCGGTGCCAATCAATTTCGGGGAACGCTGTGGCGGAGAGTGACAACATCGTTGCCGAGACCGCGGAGAAAATCTTCGCCGATCTCGCCGACGCCCAAACCATCAATCGCGATGATAAAGGCGCGTGGAAAGCGCCGCTGTGGCAGGCGCTGACCGAAGCCGGCCTGCCTTTGTCCTGGGTGGACGAAGATTGCGGCGGGTCGGGCGCCTCTCTCGCCGAAGGTTTCAGCGTGTTGAGCGCGGCCGGACGCTTTGCGGTCGCGGTGCCGCTGGCGGAGACCATGCTGGCAGGCTGGCTGCTGGCGCAAGCCAGGATCGCTTCGCCCGATGGCGAGATGACGGTGGTGCCCGCGAGTCCGAAGGACCGGATCACTGTCAATGCCGATGGCAGCCTGTCGGGCAAGGCGCGCGGCGTGCCGTTTGCCAAGGCGGCAAAGCACTTCGCGGTCCTCGCAAGCGATGCGAAGGGCAGCGTCTCCATCGCGCTGGTCGATGCCGGCAAGTGCCGGATCGAGACCGGGCTCGGGCTCGGCGGCGACCAGTCGGACACCGTGACGCTGGACAAGGTGCAGCCGCTCACGATCAAGCCCGCGCCCAAAGGCTTCGACCAGACCCGGCTGATGCTGATGGGCGGCGTCGCGCGCAGTCTGCAGATCGCGGGCGCGCTGGAATCGATGCTGGAAATTTCCGTGCGCTATTCCAACGAGCGCGTCGCGTTCGAGAAGAAGATTTCGAAATTCCAGGCGGTGCAGCACAATCTGGCGCGGCTCGCCGGCGAGTCGGCGGCGGCATTGGCCGCGGCCACCTCGGCCGCCGACGCCATCGCCAATGCCACCACCTTCAACGACGAAGTGTTCCTCGAAGCGGTGGCGGCAAAGATCCGCTGCGCGGAAGCCGCAGAGAAAGGCGGTGCCATTGCCCACCAGGTGCATGGCGCGATCGGCTTCACCATCGAGCACATCCTGCATCGCTATTCGCTGCGCGCGCTGGCCTGGCGCGACGATTTCGGTTCCGAAAGCTATTGGGCGGTCGAGCTCGGCAAGCTCGTATGCAACCGCGGCGCCGATGAATTGTGGCCGTTGGTGGCCTCGCGCTGACATCAACACCGATCTGCCTGCATTAGAGAGTCACAATGACCGCAGCCCTCCGTTTCGATCCGATCCGTCTTCCGCCGAAATGCGAAGAATTGCGCAAGGAAGTGCGCGCCTTCCTTGCGGAAGAAATCGCCGCCGGCACCTTCGATCCGCACAAGCCGAACCGCGAAGACACCGACGTGCCGGAATTTTCCCGCAAAGTGGGCGCGCGCGGCTGGCTCGGCATGACCTGGCCGAAGAAATATGGCGGCCACGAGCGCTCGTTCCTCGAGCGCTATGTGGTGACCGAGGAAATGCGGGTGGCCAACGCACCGACGCGGCGCTTCTTCGTCGCCGACCGCCAGAGCGGCCCGGTGCTGCTCAAATACGCGCCTGAGAATATCAAGATGGACATCCTGCCGCGCATCTGCCGCGGCGAGGTGTGTTTTGCGATCGGCATGAGCGAGCCGAATTCCGGTTCCGATCTGTTCGCGGCAAAGACCCGCGCGACCAAGACCGACGGCGGCTATCTGATCAACGGCACCAAGATCTGGACCTCCTCGGCCCATATCGCCGACTACATGATCGCGATCTTCCGGACGTCGCCGCCCACCAAAGAGAACCGCCGCCACGGCCTGACGCAATTTCTGGTCAAGATGAAGCAGCCGGGCATCCAGGTGAACCCGATCGGCCAGATCACCGGGCAATATGAATTCAACGAGGTTGTGTTCACCGACTTCTTCGTTCCCGACGACCATGTGCTCGGCGAAATCGACGGCGCCTGGAAGCAGGCGACCTCGGAGCTCGCGTATGAGCGAAGCGGCCCCGAACGCTTCCTCGAAACCTATTATGTGCTGACCGAACTGGTCCGCGCCGTCGGCAGCAACCCGGATACCCGCAGCGCCGAAGGCATCGGCCGGCTGGTGGCGCAGGTGCACGCCATGCGGCGCATGTCGGTCTCGGTCGCGGGCATGCTGCAGGCCGGCAAGGAGCCGGTGGTGGAAGCTTCCATCGTGAAGGACATCGGCACGGTGTGGGAACAGCAACTGCCGCACCGCGTGCGCGAGCTCGCCGCCTTCGTCGAGGAAACCGCCACCAACCGCGAGACGCTGGAACATCAACTGTCATTCGCGATCAAGACCGCGCCCAAGCTGACGATCCAGGGCGGCACCACCGAAGTACTGCGCGGCATCATCGCCCGCGGGCTCGGCTTGCGCTAGGCGCGCGGCCTGGTCTGCGCTAATTCAAAGAGGAAACCTCATGACCAAGTACACTGATATCGGCGTCGAGAAGCACGGCCATGTCGGCCTGATCGAAATCCGCAAACCGCCCTTGAACTTCTTCGACGTCTCGTTGATCAACCAGATCGCGGACGCGCTGGAAGAGTTCGACAACGACATCGAAATCCGCGCCTCGGTGCTCGCAGCGCAAGGCAAGGCGTTCTGCGCCGGCGCCGACTTCTCCGATCCGAAGCGGCAGGAGCAGGAGGCCAGCGCGCAAAAGGATCCGGCTGCCAATTTGCCGATCAACCATCTCTACGTTCAGGCCGTGCGCATCTTCCGCAACAAGAAGCCGGTCGTCGCCGCCATCCACGGTGCCGCCATCGGGGGTGGGCTAGGACTTGCGGTCTCCGCCGACTTCCGCGTCACCTGCCCCGAGGCGCGCTTTGCCGCCAATTTCACCAAGCTCGGTTTTCATCCCGGCTTCGGCCTGACGGCGACGCTTCCTGAACTGGTCGGCAAGAACAATGCGGAATTGATCTTCTACACCAGCCGCCGCGTCACCGGCGAGGAAGCGACAAGGATGGGCCTCGCCAATCTCTGCGTGCCGCAGGATCAGGTGCGCACTGAGGCCATGAAACTCGCCGCAGAGATCGCCGAATGCTCGCCGCTCGGCCTGATCTCCACCCGTGCCACCATGCGCGCCGGCCTCGCCGACCGCGTCATGGCCGCCACCAACCACGAACTCGCCGAGCAGACCAAACTCCGCGCGACGGAGGATTTCAAGGAAGGCGTCAAGGCGACGGCGGAACGGAGGGTGGCGAATTTCAAGGGGCGGTAAGAAGCGCGACGAACGTCACTTCGTAGGGTGGGCAAAGCGCAGCGTGCCCACCATCTCGTTCGCACTCTGAGATGCATGGTGGGCACGCTTCGCTTTGCCCACCCTACGGCCTCACGCCACCAGCCGAAACGTCACCCCGCAAAGATCGAACGCATCCCCCGACATCTTGCAGCCCTTCGCCTTGGCCGCATCGCGCACGGTCGCGATATCGGCGACCTTGAACGTCAGTCCGCTCATCAGATCGCTCGTGCCATTGACGAAGCGAAAACTGGCATTGGGCAGTTTCAGTTCAGGCTCGCCGCTCGCCCCCTTGCTGACGGCAACCCCAGTGATCTTCCCCCAGTGCTCGGCCAGTCCTTGCGGGTCCGGGCTTTGCATTTCGACCCCCGTCAGCGCCAGCGTCACGTCCTTCCGGATCGCCCTCTGCCAGTCCGGCCCCGCCGGCGGATAGGGTCCCAGCACATCGTCGCTGCCTTCGGTGTGGTTGAACTCGATGAACGCCGCGCGGCAATCGCGCGGGTGCAGTTGCACGCCGTGATAGGGCGCGTGCGTGATCACGTTGGCCGTGCGCACGCCGATCCCGTTGGCATGCTTGCCGCGCGCGTCGGGATCGTCGCAGCAGAAGATCGCCATGTAGCCGCCGCGGCCGCCGGTCTTGTCGAGGAACCGCCCCGCCGCGGTACCCGGCTGGAACGGCGCCACCACTTCCAGCAGGATCGTATCCACCGGCAGCAGCGCATTCTCCAGGCCGTATTTGGCGACATTTCCGTCGCGGTAACAGACATCGAGCCCCATGATTTCTGAAATATCCGAGATCACTGGCGCGAGATGCGGCGCCACCAGGCAGATCTGCCGCAGCCTCAGATACTCAGCCATCTCAATGGCCCTGAAACGCGGGCTTGCGCTTCTCGACAAAGGCTTTTGCCGCTTCCTTGTGGTCGGCGGTGTCGCCCGAGCGCGAATGATGGATCGCTTCGGCGTCGAAGCAGGCTTCCAGCGACATCGTCTCGGCGTTGTTGATATTGCGCTTGATGTAGCCCAGCGTCACCGACGGCCCCTGCGCCAGCGACATCGCGAGATCGTGCGCCTCGGCGTCGATGTCGGCGTCCGGCACCACTTTTGTCACCATGCCGAGATTGTAAGCTTCCGTCGCGCTCAGCACCGGCGAGGTCAGATAAAGTTCGCGCGCTTTCGCAGCTCCGAGCATCTGGGTCAGGAAATAGGTGCCGCCGTAATCGCCCGATAATCCCACCTTGGCAAAAGCGGTGGTGATCTTGCAGGAGGCGCTGGCGACGCGCAGGTCGCAGGACAGCGCGATCGAAAGTCCGGCGCCGGCAGCGGCTCCATCGACCTGCGCCACCACGGGCTTCGGCATCTGGTGCAGGATGCGCGACACTTCCATGCCGCGGCGCAGATTGGCCATCTTGGCCTCGAAGCCGAGCGGCGCCCTGCCCTCGGCCATCGATTTGACGTCACCGCCGACGCAGAACGTGCCGCCGGCGCCCTTCAGGAGCACCGCGCGCACCTCGTGATCCTCCGCCGCCCGCCGCGCCGCTTCCACCAGCCCGCGCGTCATGTCCGGATTGAGCGCGTTGCGCCGGTCGGGGCGGTTCATGGTGATGGTGAGCAAGCCGGAGTCGAGCTTCTGGAGAACCATTTCGTTTGCGCTCATGTGTCGTGCTTTCATTTGTTGTTGGTTGAATGCGTCAATACGAGAAGAACCGTAGGGCGGGCAAAGGCGCGCTTGCGCCGTGCCCACCAACTTTGCCGCTGGAATGGTGGGCACGTTGCGCTTTGCCCACCCTACGAAGGCACGCTCTACTTCTTCACCAGCGGACAGCGCGAGACTTCCAGCGACTGGAACGCCTCGTTGCCAGGGATCGTCGTCAGCAGTTTGTAGTAATCCCAGCGCGCCTTGGACTCCGACGGCTTCTTCACCTCGAACAAATACATGTCATGCACCATGCGGCCGTCCTCGCGGATCTTGCCGTTCTTCGCGAACATGTCGTTTACAGGGGTTTCCTTCATGATCTTCATGACGGCGGCGGAATCGGTGGTCCCGGCAGCCTTCACGGCTTTCAGGTAGTGCGTCACGGAAGAATAGACGCCGGCCTGCGCTGAAGTAGGCACCCGCTTGATGCGCTCCATGAACCGCTTCGAGAAAGCGCGGGTGTCGTCGTTGAGGTCCCAATAGAAGGCTTCCGAAAGCAGCAGGCCCTGCGCGGTTTCCAGACCGATGCTGTCGATATCGGTGACGAAGGCGAGCAGCGGCGCGACTTTCTGGCCGCCCTTCATCAATCCGAACTCGGCCGCCTGCTTGATGGCGTTGACGGTATCGCCGCCGGCGTTTGCCAGCCCGATTACCTTGGCCTTCGAAGCCTGCGCCTGCAGCAGGAACGAGGAGAAATCCGACGTGTTGAGCGGATGACGCACGTTGCCCAGCACCTTGCCACCGGACTTCAGCACCACATTGCTGGTGTCCTTTTCGAGATCCTGGCCGAAGGCGTAGTCGGCGGTCAGGAAGTACCAGCTATCGAGGCCCTGCTTGACGGCGGCCAGGCCAGTCACATTGGCCTGGCCAAAGGTGTCGAACACATAATGGACCGTATAAGGGCCGCACGCCTCATTGCTGAGCCGGATCGAGCCGGGGCCGTTGAATATCACGATCTTGTTGCGCGCCTTCGCAATCTCGCCGGCGGCGAGCGCGGTGGCGGACGCCGCGACGTCAAAAAGCATCTCCACGCCCTGATTGTCCAGCATGTCGCGGGCGATGTTGGCGGAAAGGTCGGCCTTGTTCTGGTGATCGGCCGCGATGATCTCGACCTTGCGGCCAAGCACTTCGCCACCAAAATCCTCGACCGCCATTTTCGCGGCAGTCTCTGAACCCGGCCCGGTGATATCGGCATACAGGCTCGACATGTCGAGAATGCCGCCAAGCTTGAGCGGCGGCTTGCTCTGCGCCAATGCCGCACTCGCCGACATCGCCAGCGCAGCGGCGAAAATGCCTGTGATTGCTCTCTTCACGAAAGGCCCTCCCTCGTCTGATGCCGCATTGCCTGCGGCTTCGAATTTTGCTCGGCGCGATCATGCCGCATGGCATCCATAGCGGCAAGGCGTTGACGACACGGCCGCGTTTTCCGTTGAACGGAATGACTGGCGCGACCGCGCTGCGTAGGATGGGTATCGCTTCCGCCTTCGCTCGTTGAGCTACGGCGGACGAGTCGCTCAACCCATCCTGCGCACCGGCGCGACGGAGCCATCGCCAAAGGCCTGCGCCTGCTTGAGCAAGGCTTCCGCTTCCTCGATTTCGGGCAGATCTCGCACCGTGTCGAAATCAACAAGAACCGGTGCGAGCAGCTCGGGAATTGCCTCGGCTCGCCCATCTGCACAATAGAGGCGCGCAAGTCCAATTGCACTGCGCAGCTCAAAAGTCTTCGCCTGCTGGGTGCGGGCGATTACCAGAGCCGCGCGAAAGGCGTCTTCGGCCATGGAAACGTTCGGTGGGCCAAGGCGCAGCAAAAGCTCACCCCGGCTGCGGTGGAGTTCGGCATCGAGCCAGTGCTGGCCGGATTGTTCTGTCGAGGAGATCAACTCCCGCAAGATTTCCAGGCCAGCCTCAAACTGCCCGGCCTCCGCGTTCGCCGCGGCAACCTGCATCCCCCAAAATGGTTCGCAGAGGTAGCAGTCGTTCTCGTGCAGTAGTGTCCAGCCCCGCTGCATTTCCGTTAAGCCACCCATCCGGTCGCCGGCGCGCCACCTTGCGAGGCCGTTCAGGTAGCTGCCGGCGGCGACATACAACGGCATCGTATGCTCGCGCGCGAGACCGAGCGCCAGTATCGTCTCGGTTTCCTGCAGCTTGCCCCCGCATAGTCCATCGAAGACCGCTTTGTGAACGAGCGCATTGGCTTGAGAGAGCGCCGGCTTATCTCCGGTCGCACGCGCCGCGTCGGCGGCAAGCCGGCGCGATCGATCAATCCCGCCGAGCGGCCAAAGCACCAGAGCAAGAAACCGCATGATGACGAAAGGCAGGTCCAGCGCCGACGCCTTGAAGGTCGCCGGATCAGGCTCAGCCTCATAGATCGCAAGCGCGCGCTCGAGATGCCGTCGCGCGCTCAGGTACTCACCGCCGAACCAGCAGGTTACTCCGGTTGTCCAGTGTGCCACGACTGCAGCGACCGGCGATTCCGGTCGCTGCCTGGCAACGCCCATGATGGCCTCCGTCAACTCCCGCATCGGCGCGATCTCGCCGTGGGTCAGGCAGGCATTGAACAGGCCCGAATGGATCGGCGCCAGTTCGACCGGATCGTTGATGTCAGCAGCGAATCGTCGGGCGCGCTTCCATGCGGCCACCGTTTCGGGGGCGCTGTGGCCAAGGCTGCCGCGGAGCGCGCGGCCATAGGCGATTTGAAGCTGCAGCCGGTCCATGGTTCGGCCCGACCCGACCGGCAACGCGTCCGCAATGGCAACCGCCTTGCCGAGATGTGCGATGGCTTCAGTGTAGGCCGAGCGCCTCAATGCCTGCTGGCCGGCCTTGCGCCACCATTCCAGTGCTGTTCCGTTCAACCCCGCTTCAGTGAAATGGAATGCCAGGACTTCCGGCTCGGTCTCGGCGATGACCGGAAACTTGTCGCGCAGGACGTCGCCGATGTGCTGATGCAGCAGTTGTCGCCGGCTCTTGAGCAGGCTCTCGTACGCCGCCTCCTGAACGAGCGCGTGCTTGAAGCTGTAGGTCGCATCCGGCGGCGCCCCGTGGCGCACCAGCAGTTCGGCCTCTTCGAGTTGCACCAGCGCAGCGCTCAGCGTAAGGGCATCGCGTCCCGCCACGGATTGCAGCAGCGCGTATGAGAAGTCGCGGCCGATGGCAGCGCCGATCTGCGCCACCTCCTTGACGGGAGCCAGCCGATCAAGCCGCGCCATCAGCGAGTCCTGCAGCGTCGCGGGAATGGCGAGCGGCGGCAGCGGACTATCGAGACGATAGCGCCCGACATCTTCCACCAGCAACCCCGACTCCAGCACCATCTTGGTCAGTTCTTCCACGAACAGCGGGATGCCATCCGTCTTGTCGATGATCTGCGTCATCATTTCGCCCGGCAGCTTTCGGCCGACAGTCACCTGCTCGATCAGGGCGCGCGTGTCCTGACGGTCAAGCCGATCGAGCCGCAGCAGGCTGACATTGGCGAGACCCACCCAGGGCGGCTCGAACTCGGGCCGGAAGGTCATGAGCACGAGTATCGGCAATCCTCTGATCCGGTCGACCGTAAGATCGAACAGCTCAAGCGTCGTGGCATCGGCCCAATGCATGTCCTCGCAGACAATCAACACAGGTTGCTGCCGTGCCAAACCCTCAAGCTGGTCGAGAAGGGCAGCAAATGTCTGTCGCCGCTGCTGCACTGGACTGAGGCCGAGCGTCGGATAGCGCTCGCCAGTGGGAATCGAAAGCAGCGCGGCAATGAGCGGCGTCGCGTTGGCCACTTGGTCCGTTCCAAGCGCAAGCATTGCCTCAAGCTTGTCGAGCTTTTGCTCGGATGTATCTTGTGACCCGATGCCGGCAGCGCGCTCGAGCTGGGCGACAAAGGGATGAAGCGCACTGTTGGTGTGGTAGGGCGAGCACTGATACCGTATCCGGCGGTGCGTCCCCAGCGCGAGGCTCTCGGAGAGCGTTGCCACGATGCGCGATTTGCCGATCCCGGCCTCACCGGAAATCAGCACCATTTGGCCCTGGCCCTGCCACGCCAGTTGCTGGCGCAACAGCGCGAATTCGATCTCTGCCTTGCGGCCGACAAAGCCCATCGAGCGGGCGGTGCGCACCGCCTCGAAGCGGTTCTCCGATGCAGCTCCACCTTCGACCGCCCAGACCGCGATGGGATCGGCGATGCCCTTGACCTCGCGAAGGCCGAGGTTGCGAAAAGTGAATAGATCGCCAAGCAGCTCGCGCGTCGAAGCAGCAACGACGACCGCCCCCGGCTCCGCCAGGCTCTGGAGCCGGGCCGCGATGTTCGGTGCGTCGCCGACCATTGCCTGATGCTCTGACGCGCCTCCGCTGATGAGCTCGCCAACCACCACCAGCCCGGTTGCGATCGCGATCCGCACCTCGACCCGTTCCGCGCGCGTTTCGAGCGGTCCTACTGCGGCGATGATGTCGAGCCCCGCTCGCACCGCGCGCTCCGCGTCATCCTCGTGTGCGCGGGGATAGCCGAAATAAGCGAGTATCCCGTCGCCCACAAACCTCGCGAGACTGCCGTCGTAAGTGGCAATCACTTTCGCGCAGGCGGCCCGATAGGCGCGGATCACCTCCCACATGTCCTCGGGATCAAGGCGAGCCGAGAGCGCAGTCGAGCCTACCAGATCGCAGAACATGACGGTGAGGTGGCGTCGCTCGGCATCATGCTGAAGCGCCGGCTCGGCGAGCAGTTCGCCTTGATTGAGTTCGGCGATCGCACGCAGCATTTTGCGGCGATGGCCGAGCAGGACACCGAGCCTGTCAAAGTCCTGGTCCGTCAGTTCGGGAAGGACACCAAGATCAATCCCGTTCTCGGCAAAACGCAGCGCGTATTGTCCAAGCCCAAGCTTCCCGAGCCAATCTGGAATCTGCTGCATCGTCTCCACCGGATGTGTGGTTGACAGCAGGCCGAATGTTGAGCCACGGCAACAACCTATCCCAATATCCCCGGGATGGCATGCCTGGATGCAGCAATTAGCTTTCTATTTCATGCGAAAGCGGTGTTCGGCTACAGTGCTCGCTACCAAGCAGCGCATGACGGGATGACAACAACTGGATTTTGATGCACGCGCGGTTTGCATCAGGCAGCGTTGCACAACCAGCGCGCAGGATGAGTGGAGCGCAGCGATACCCATCAATTACTTTGCAGAGACATCATGGGCATCGCTTCGCTCCGTGGCGCGTGACCTAAGCCAACAGCCCCTTCCCCGGCACATGGTTGAGCTCCAGCCGGATGCCATCGGGATCTTCGAACAGGATCGAATAATATCCCGGCGCCCACTGATCCTCGCGCGGCGCGCGGATCACCTTGGCGCCGAGCGTCTGGAGAAAACCGTGCAGTTCGTCGACGTCGGCGCGCTCGCGGGCGCGGAAGCAGAGATGATGCAAGCCGACACGCTTCTGCTCGAATGTCGCGCCTTCATGCTCGGCGGACGGCGCGCTGATGCCGACTGCGGTGCGGCCGCCGACGCAGTAGTAGGCCGTCTCGGTGTCGATCACCGGCGTCAGTCCGAGAAACGGCAACAGCTTGCGATAAAAATCGCGTGACCGTTCGTAATTCGATGCGGTGAGAAAAATATGCGCGATGCCGTTGACTTCCATTGTCTTCCCCTGCGTGGCAATCTCAGGTAGCAATGCCGTTGATGGTCGAGCATACAGGAACAAGCGGGGTAGAGAGCAGCGCTATGACCCGTCCGGCATTGCGTGGCAGCGCTTCGCTCCCGGCATGCGCCGTGTCATTTCTCGTGCTGGCATCCGTCGGACCGGCCGACGCCGCCGATTGCGCGCTCGAGCCGCAGGGCGAAGGCCGTGTCGCCGCCGTGATCGATGGGCGCAGCTTTCGTCTCGATGACGGCCGCGAAGTCCGCCTCGTTGGGATCGAGCAGGCTGGAACCGACAAGGTGCGGAACCGCGCCGCATTGTCCGCCATCGCCGGCGGCCGCGACGTGACGCTGCACGGCGACGACGACACGCCGGACCGCTACGGCCGCCAAGGCGTCTTTGTGTTCGTGGCCGGCTCGGAACACTCGGTGCAAAGCGAACTGCTGCGCCGCGGCGAGGCGCTGGTATCAGCCGATATATCCGAAAAAAATTGCGCTACAGCGCTGGCCGCCGCCGAGGGCGCGGCGCGCGATGCCAAATTGGGCATTTGGGCTGAAGCCACGGCCATAAAAAACACGGAAAGTCCGGGCGATATTCTGTCCGCGATTGGGCAGTTTACGGTAATCGAGGGCAAAGTTCTGTCGGTCCGGCAGGCGGGGGCAATCACGTACCTGAATTTCGGGCGGAACTGGACACGGGACTTTGCTGCGACTATTTCAAGGCGCATCATACCGGCGTTCGAGAGCGCCGGCCTTGGACCTAAGTCGCTCGAAAATCGAAGGATTCGTGTCCGCGGCGTTGTCTCGTCGCGGGGTGGACCACGGATCGAACTGTTCCGGGTGGGGCAAATTGAGGTGCTGGGCGGGAAATAGCGCTTGATTCGAAGACTGGGCACCGGTTTTCATTTGGATTGGACGCGAAAAAGGGATGAGATCGACGATCCTGATCGGATCGTGGGTCTCAGTGGCTGATTTGACGCATCGTGCAGAACGGCGCGAAATAAACACGGGCTGCCGCCATCTGGCTGCGCCGGCGCTGCTGTGCGTCGCGCTGATGGTTTCGGCCTGTGGAAATTTGGGAAAACTCGAGACCGCAGCACCGGTCGTCCCGACGCCGAAGCCGAGCCGCACCGTCGCGCAGACGCCGGCCAGCGAGCGCGAGCATGAGCGCATTCTCGCCTCTTATGGCGGCGCCTATGACGATCCGAAACTCGCGACCCTGATCGGCAAGACGGTCGACCGGCTGGTGGCGGCTTCCGACCGTCCCGAGCAGGCCTACCGGGTGACCATCCTCAATTCGGGCGCCGTCAACGCCTTCGCGCTGCCGACCGGCCAGCTCTATGTAACGCGCGGCCTGGTGGCGCTCGCCAGCGACACCTCCGAATTGTCGTCGGTGCTGAGCCACGAGATGGCGCATGTCATCGCAAAGCACGCCTCGATCCGGGAAGACCAGGCGCGGCAGGCTGCGGTCGTGACCCGTGTCGTCACCGACATGAGCAACGACCCCGATCTGACGGCGCTGGCGCTGGCGAAAACCAAACTGACGATGGCGAGCTTCTCGCGCGCACAGGAATTCGAAGCCGACGGCATCGGCGTCGGCATTGCGGCCCGTGCCCATTTCGACCCCTATGGCGCGGCGCGCTTCCTCGCCGCGATGGAGCGCAATGCGGCCATGAAGGCCGGCAAGACCTCGCTCGATCCCCGCGCGCAGGATTTCCTGTCTTCGCACCCGGCGACGCCCGAACGCGTGCAGAATGCGCAGGCCAGCGCCCGGCAATACACCTCGCCGCAGAGCGCCGAGCGCGACCGCGAGACCTATCTCGCCGCGATCGACAACATCGTCTATGGCGAAGATCCCAGCGAAGGCTTCGTGCGCGGCCGGCGCTTCCTGCATCCAAAACTCGGCTTCACCTTCCAGGCCCCCGATACGTTCACGCTGGACAACACCGCGCAGGCCGTGATCGGCGTGCGTGAGGGCGGCACGCAGGCGATGCGCTTCGACGTGGTGCGCGTGCCGGCCGAACAGTCGCTTGCCGATTATCTCAATTCCGGCTGGATGGAAGGCGTCGACAAGGGCTCGACCGAAGACCTCATGATCAACGGCTTCCCGGTAGCTTCGGCGTCCGCGAACGGCGATCAATGGCAGTTCAAGGTCTTTGCGCTGCGCTACGGCAGCGACGTCTACCGCTTCATCTTCGCCGCCAAGCAGCGCAACACCGAGAGCGAGCGCAATGCGCGCGAGACCGTCAACTCGTTCCGCCGCCTGACGCTGGAAGAAATCCAGGCCGCACGTCCCTTGCGCATCAAAGTCATCACCGCGCAGCCCGGCGATACCGTGGACTCGCTCGCCCACCGCATGGCTGGCATCGACCGCCCCGCCGAGCGCTTCCGTATCCTCAACGGCCTCGACCAGCACGCGCAGGTCAAGCCAAGGGATCGCGTGAAGATCGTGGTGGATTGAGGCGGCGGGCTAAATCGAAATCAGTAAATGAAGCCGCTCTTCTTCCCCGCTCCCCTTGTGGCAGAGGTTGGATCGAATGAGTGAAAGCTTATGCGAGACGGGTGAGGGGTCTGTCTCCGCCGAGGCACCCCCCTCATCCATCTTCGCTATCGCGAAGGCACCTTCTCCCACCCAGCTCGGGTTCACCCGAGTTGGGCATCAAATTGATCGAAGACGGATACATCCGGCTTCGATGGGAGAAGGGAAGCGAACATCAAGCTCGCTCCGACTTCAACTACTCGCTACTCACACGTGCACGCCACCGCGACTCGAAACTATCGTCGTCGAGCATCCGCGCCTGTGCATTCATGGGGCCGCTACGTTTCTCCGTGGCGACGTTGACGGGTGGCGCGGCGGCCTTGGCTTGCGCGGGCGCCGCTGCAGGCCACTTCAGCAATGATTTCGAGATCATCGTCTTGCCGGCGTACCAGCATTTTCGTCCGTCGATCAGGCGCCAGGACCAATGCCCTTGCGCCTTTGCCGCCGAAGCACTGCATACCCTGATCGGCGCTTTGGCCTGCGCGGCCAGCATGCCAATCGGTACGAGCGCAGCAATGCAAACAGCAAAGAAAAAGACAGGCCGAACCTGCATCTTCATCGGTCACTTCCCCTGCGGTTGGTTGAGCGCGGGAAGCAACATCGCTTTTTATTCTGGTCATAAGAGGTCGAAAATCTGGCTGGCCTCCACGTCGAGGCCCTCAAAACGCCATCTGGGATGGTCTCCGACGGCCCCATCGAAGGGCGCGGACAAGGCCCGCCGGCCACACGCATCCGCCAGCTTACTTTCCTGAGGCTTCGTGAGCGAGTCTAGTCGGTGATCGCCCGCGCGCGCCACCGCGCCTCGAAACTGTCGGCATTGCCTTGAGATGGATCGGCACTCCGACCGTGTTCGCGTCGGTTTGTAGTGCACGCTTTCTCTGCCGCATCCGCTTAGTCTGGCCTCTATCCAGAAGGTTCATGCGCTATCGAAACATTTCTGGCTCCACAGCGGGCGCGCGCAGACATAGGATTGGCTCATCCGCGCGCGCAGCGAAGTTCGTCAATTCATAACTGCATTTGTTTTTAAGCCCGGAAGCCGGCTGAGATTATAGCGGCGCGCATTTCAATTCTGGATTCGAGGCCAGGCCGCCGGAGACTGGAAGTTGGCGTTGGACGGATCATTCGTTTTTCACCACGTCAAAGGAGGAGGAGCACATGCCTGCAGTTGTGGTCCAATACGATTCCAAACCAAAGCCTGGAAGCAACCTTGAGACAATCATGCAGCTTTCCAAGGAGGCCGCGGCCCTTTGGAGAAAGCATGGAGGCGAGGTTAGTTACTGGTCTGTCGTGAGTGGAGAGGTCGGCAACCTCGTATTTGTGGCCCGGTTCGATAGCTTTGAAGCTTATGGGCGTACTATGGCGGCTATCGCGGCCGATCCGATCAGCATGGAATGGCAAGCCAAACGACTTAAGGCGGGTCAGGCGGAATGGGTCCGCGCCAATACCGCGCTTGAAATAGAGATCTGATCGAAAGCAATCCATGGGAGACCAGCCTCGTCGTATGATCGAGGCGGCGAGGCGGGCTTTCTTCGTGGTAGCAGTGCGCTAGCTGGACCGGTGTGGGAGTAGCGCATAGCGGACCTTCTGGCGAGCCTCCTGGCAGGTTCACAGCAAGGCAAGACGTGTTGCCTCCCCTGTACCTGCAACCGTGGATTTTCCCGCACCGGATTTCCTCAACAAGTGCGGTCGCGCCTTGGCCCGAAGGATCCCAAATCCAACGGGCCTAACTTGGCACTAGTCGGTGATCGCCCGCGCGCGCCACCGCGCCTCGAAACTGTTGGCGTATTCAAGCAGCCGCGCTTGCGCGTCGAGCGGATCGCTGCGCTTTTCCGTGGCGACCGGAACGACTGTCACCGGGACGACGGTTACCCGCACGGGCTTCGGATCGGCCTTCGCTTGCACCGACGCCTTCGCGGGCCACTGCAACAGTGATTTCGAGATCTGGGTCTTGCCGGCGTACCAGCATTTTCGTCCATCGATCAGGCGCCAGGACCAATAGCCTTGCGCACTCGATGGCCGAGCAACACTGCATTCCATGGCCTTCGCATTTGCCTCGCCAGTCGGCATGAGGGCAGCGATACAAGCGGCGAAAAAAACCAGCAGAATTTGCGTCTTCATTGAACACCCCTGCGGTTCAATTAGATGTGGACAGAAGCCTCGTCCTCAAATTTGGTCACAAATGGCCGAAAATTTGGCCACATTCCGGGCGGACGGCGACCTGACGGGTTGAGGTAAGGCGGCAACAATCTATCATTGCGTGTGCAGGCGAGCTGTTTCGCCGCCCGACCGCGTCAAGCCACACCGAGATCAGGAACAGATCCAGATGATCGTGATGGCAATCGGCAAGCCCAAACCGAATGCGCTGAGCGTAGCCAGGGCGAACTCGGAGAGCAGATTTGCCTGGGGTCGTGCATCAGGTAACGACATGGCGTTACTCCTTGGAGCCCCCGCAAGCCCCCGGATGAACGATGAAGACCGCCTTTTGGCGACTCTTTGTAAGGCCGGATGCTGAGCGGATATGGTTAACAGGCGGTTAACCGTGGGCGCTCCTGTCGCCGCAATGCGTTCGACCGTGTTGTCTGGTGCAGGGAGAAGGGAGGCGGCGCCGGAACAGGAAACTGGCGCAGCCCAAACAAAAAGCCCGGTCTCTCGACCGGGCTTTTCGTTTCAATCCCTGGAATTGGGATCCTTTCAGGCGGCTTCGTCGGCCACGGCAGCGTCGTCGCCATCGGCTTCGACATCGGCCTCGTCGGCTTCGCCGTCAGCTCCGGTCGCCTCGGTCTTGGCGCCGCGGCGCGGGCTCTTGGCGAGCTGGCTCTCGATTTCCTTGACCGCTTCGGTCTCCGTCGAATGCTGGACGACTGCGATTTCACGCGACAGGCGATCGAGCGCCGCTTCATAGAGCTGGCGTTCGCTGTAGGACTGCTCGGGCTGCGATTCCGAACGGTAGAGGTCGCGGACCACTTCGGCGATCGCGACGATGTCGCCCGAATTGATCTTGGCTTCGTATTCCTGCGCCCGGCGCGACCACATGGTGCGCTTGACGCGCGCGCGGCCCTTGAGCGTCTCCAGCGCTTTCTTGACCAGCGCCGGCTCGGACAGCTTGCGCATGCCGACATTGGCGACCTTGGCGGTCGGCACGCGGAGCGTCATCTTGTCCTTCATGAAATTGATCACGAACAGCTCGAGCTTGGCGCCCGCGATCTCCTGCTCCTCGATGGCCAGGATCTGGCCGACGCCGTGGGCGGGATAGACCACGAATTCGTTCGCCTTGAAGCCCTGACGCTGGGTCACGACCTTCTTCGGCTCTTCGACGCGCGGCGCCGCGGCGACCGGCTTGGCGGGAGCCTTCGGCGCAACAACAGCAGCCTTCGGGGGCGCAGCCTTCACAGGGGTCTTCACGGGAGCCTTGGCAGCAACTTTCGACGCAGGGGACTTCGAACCCGTCGCTTTCGCGGCAGTCTTGGCAGTCTTTTCTGGCATTGCGCTTCTTTTGTTCTTTGAGGACTTTGTGGCCGCAACCTTCCTGGCGACCTTTACGGTCGCCTTGGCACGGCCTTTGGTTGCGCTGCGGCTGGCCGGAGCGGCTTTTTTCGTCGTCTTGGAAGCACTCTTTTTACGCGTTTTCTGTGACACAGCCTGCGCGCGGAACTGCCACGCCCCTGTTCGATGTTTTACGGGAACCCACCGGGGCCACAAGCTACGCATGGCCAGGATCGGCTTGTAATGTGCCCAATATAGCACATTTTCCGCAAAAATCAATGATTTACGCCGGGTTCCGGGCCTTTACGGGGCCGTATCCGCCATAAGTCCGTTAACAGGGTTAAATCCCCCAAGCTGGTTCGGTTCAGTTTGGGGCCGAAAACAGGCTCAACGAGCCCTTAACTTATCCACAGCCTAATCGCCGCTGCCGGGTTCCTTGGAAAAATATTTCTCGAACTTGCCTTCCACACCCTCGAATTCTTTCGCGTCCGCCGGCATGTCCTTCTTCTGGGTGATGTTGGGCCAGCTCTTGGCGTACTCGGTGTTGACCTCGAGCCACTTCTCCAGGCCGGGCTCGGTATCCGGCTTGATGGCGTCGGCGGGACATTCAGGTTCGCAGACGCCGCAGTCGATGCATTCGTCGGGATGGATGACCAGCATGTTCTCGCCCTCGTAGAAGCAGTCGACGGGGCAGACCTCTACGCAGTCGGTATATTTGCATTTGATGCAGGCTTCAGTGACGACGTAAGTCATCCAGGGCTCCGAACAAGGCTCCGAAACGGATCAGTTTTCCGGGGTTTGCGTAGCGCATGCGGTGCGCTGCCGCAAGGGAAGCGGCGTGCTTCAAACCGCCGTTTTCAGGCCTCGCCGCCTGCTCTGTGCACTTAATCACTCTTTGCGATTCTGCAAATCATCGTAGAGCACGCGCGCCGCCGCAGCATCGCCGCGCCGTTCGCAAAATCCGGTCACCTTGAGAACGCGCACGGTGCGATCGAGCGCGATCGTCAGGACGTCGCCGACCTTCACCGCGTGTCCCGGCGCCTTTTCGCGCACGCCATTGATACGGACGTGGCCGGCCTCGACGAGCGCGGCAGCGGATGTGCGGGCCTTCACCACCCGCGCGTGCCACAGCCACTTGTCGAGACGCTGCCGCTCCAACGACCTGCTCGTTATTCCTTGCGATTGGCGGCGAGCTGTTCTTTCAGCGCCGCCAGTTTTGCAAATGGCGAATTGGGATCGACCGGACGGTCGCGCTCGCGCGGCGCCGCGCTGGTCGCCCACTGACGGTGCGAGGGGCCACTGTCGCGCTTGTCGCGGCCGCCCTTGTCGCGGCCGCCGAAATCGCGGCCGCCGCGCTCGCCCTTGTCGCGACCACCACCACCCTTGTTGCGGTCGCCCTTGTTGCGATCGAACTTGTCGCGGCGGTTGTCGTTATCGCGGCCCTTGCCTTCAAAACGCTCGCGGGGCGGACGGCCCTGACGCGCTTCAGCCGCCGGTGCGCCCTCAGCAGCAGCCGCCGGAGTAGCCACAGCATCCGCCGGTGCGCCCTCGCGGCCTTTGCGGAAGTCATTACGGCGGCCACGGCGATGGCGCTGCTCGCGTGGCGCGCCGTCGGCACCTTCGCCGCCAGTTGCGGCTGCCGCGCCTTCGGCCGGGCGGGCGTGATGGCGCTGGCGGTTGCGGTCGTGATGCGGACGGCGTTCTTCGGAACGACCGCCGGGCCGCCAGACCTCGACGAGTACAGGCTCGGCCGGCGTCTCGGATTTCGCTTCGGGCGCTGCTTCAGCGGATTTGGCCTCAGCGGCTTCCGCCGGCGCTTCGGATTCAACAGGCGCTGCGCTCGCAGTTGCGGGCTCAGCCGCAGCTTCCGTGGCGCTCGTCGCTTCCGACACCTGCTGTTCCGGGGGCGTGTCCAGAATCGCGGCTTCCGCCGGCATGGTCTCGACGACCGCGGCCTCGACCACAGCTGCAGGCTCTTCGCTTGCGACGGGTATCGGCGTGACGCTGGGCAGCAGCGATGCTGATGGCGCGGGATCGCCCGACATCGGCAGGTCGGTGGCGACTTCTTCCACCGGCGTCTCGGACGTTGCTTCGGCGCTGGCTTCCACCGGCGGCGTCTCAGTGGACGGCGTCTCCACAACGACCTCAGGCGCGGGCTTCGGCGGCAGCGGCGCGCGCTTGTCCATGCGGTAGCCGAGCGCGCGCAGGATCGATGCGAAGTCTTCGCCGGCGGATCCAGTGAGCGAGGTCATCGCCTGCGTCACCACAAACCCGCGGCCGTCGAATGCGCCGGTCGGCTTTTCGCCGGGCGAAGACTCGCGCCACGCCAGCGCTGGACGAATGAGATCCGCGAGCCGCTCCAGAATATCGACGCGCACCGCGCGTTCGCCGCACTGGCGGTAACCGAGCAGGCGATAGGCGTCGCGGGGCAATGCCTTGTCGACCGGAAACGATGTGCGGCCCGAGCTCGCCAGATGCTGCGCGCCCGACAGCGCGGACATGTCGACATTGTCCTGCTTCTCGGCCCACAGCAGCGAAGCCAGCGCGCGCGCGGCGGGCTTCAGCAGCCCGGGGAAATAGATGTGATAGGCGCCGAACCGCACACCGTATTTGCGCAGCGTCGCGCGCGAGGCCTGGTCGAGATCCTTCATCTCGGCGGAAATCTTTGCGCGCTCCAGCACGCCGAGCGCTTCCACCAGCTGGAACGCGATGCCGCGCCCGATGCCGGTGATGTCCTCGGCCTTGGAGAGCCCGAACAGCGGCCCCAGCAGCTTCTCGATATGCGTCTTCAGCCATAGATCGAGCCGCGCCTGCACGGCCTCGCGCGGCGCGCCGGAGAGGCGATCGTCGGCAATGATGCGCAATCGCGGATGCAGCGCATCGTCGGCCGCGACGAGCTTTGCCACGGCGTCGCCGGTCCAGCGAATGGTGCCGTCTGACGTCAGCACGAACTGGTCGTCGGGCGCTGCGGCAAGCTTGGTGGCGCGCGCGTCGATCTCGCTGGCGAGCACCTGCTGCGCTGCCGCCTGCAACGCTTTCGCATCCGAGCCGGCTTCCGCCGCATCGGGTGCAAAGGTAAACCCATCGAGCCGGCCGATCGCGTGGCCTTCCACAATCACTTCGCCGGTCTTGCCAATTTCCGTATTCAAAACTGAGTTCTCCCGCAGGCGGCGCATCAATACACTGGTCCGCCGGTCAACGAAACGCTCCGTTAGGCGTTCATGCAGCGCATCGGATAATTTATTTTCGACCTCCCGGGCGATCCCCTGCCAGTGATCGGGGTCATACAGCCAGTCCGGGCGGTTGGCGACGAAGGTCCAGGTGCGGATTTGCGCGATCCGGCCCGACAGCGTGTCGATATCGCCGGTCACGCGGTCGGCCTGGTCGACCTGGGCGGCGAACCATGCGTCCGGTATGCGGCCCTTCTTCATCAGGAATGCATAAAGCGTGGTCACGAGCTCGGCGTGGGCCGCGGGCGCGAGACGCCGGTAGTCCGGGATCTGGCAGGCGTCCCACAGCCGTTCCACCGCTGCCGCGCCGTGGGCCATGTCCCTCACCTCGCCGTCGCGGGCGGCGTGATCGAGCACGCGCTGATCCTCGGCAATCGGCGCGCGGGTCAAGGCCTCATGCCCCGGCGACAGCGCCAGCGACACCTGCAGCGCGCCGAGCGAGGAAAAATCCAGCTTCGAATTGCGCCACTGCAGCATTTTGACGCTGTCAAAGGTGTGGTTCTGCAGCGCGTTCACCAGTTCCGGCTCGAACGGCGCACAGCGCCCGGTGGTGCCGAAAGTACCGTTGCGCGTGGCGCGCCCCGCGCGGCCCGCGATCTGCGCGAACTCGGACGGATTGAGCCTGCGGAACTGATAGCCGTCGTATTTGCGATCCGATGCAAAGGCCACGTGATCGACGTCGAGGTTGAGCCCCATGCCGACGGCATCGGTGGCGACGAGATAATCGACGTCGCCGTTCTGGAACATGGCGACCTGCGCATTGCGTGTGCGCGGGCTGAGCGAGCCCAATACAACAGCAGCGCCGCCGTGCTGGCGGCGGATCAGTTCGGCGATGGCGTAGACTTCATCGGCCGAGAACGCGACGATCGCGGTGCGGCGCGGCTGGCGCGTGATCTTGCGGTCGCCGGCGAATTCGAGCTGCGACAGCCGAGGCCGTGTGATGATGGACGCGCCGGGCAAGAGCCGCTCGATGATGGGACGCATGGTCGCAGCCCCCAGCAGCAGCGTCTCGTCGCGGCCGCGGCGATGCAGGATGCGGTCGGTGAACACATGCCCGCGCTCGAGATCGGCCGCGATCTGGATTTCGTCGACGGCCAGGAAACTCACGTCGAGATCCCGCGGCATCGCCTCGACGGTCGAGACCCAGTAGCGCGGGTTCTTCGGCTTGATCTTCTCTTCACCCGTGACGAGCGCGACGCTGTCTGCGCCCGCGCGATCCGCGATCTTGTTGTAGACCTCGCGCGCGAGCAGCCGCAGCGGCAGGCCGATCACGCCCGACGAATGCCCCAGCATCCGCTCGATGGCGAGATGGGTCTTGCCGGTGTTGGTCGGCCCGAGCACGGCGGTGACGCCGGCGCCGGGCGCGCGATCGTTCGCGAACGTGGAGGGTGAGAAAGCCATGTGTTGCAGGTGTTTCTTTTTTAAATGCCGTCGCTCGAATCGCAGGTGCCAGACCTCATCCTGAGGAGCCGCGTTAGCGGCGTCTCGAAGGATGAATGGCACCAGTGGAGCTTCATGGTTCGAGACGGCGCTATCGCGCCTCCTCACCATGAGGGTACCTTCTTTGCGAGGAGCGAAGCCTTTCTGGTCGCACGGCGTCAAATCGGCCGAATCTGTTTCACTTTGCGACGGCGATGCGGTCGCGGCTTAAGGTCTGGAACGAGTCTGGAACGAAACGCGCCCGAATCGCTGACTCCTGCCAAACCCGATACGTTCACCGCAACATCTCGCGCTGAAGCGCTCCGAACAACACTAGATCAAGTTTGCGAGTGCTCCACAAGCGGCGGTCTTGGGGTGAAATCCTTAAAGGCCGGAGTCGAATCAGAAGTGGGTAAGAGTCAAGGCGGATTCCGCTATCTCGTCGTCCCTGCGAACGCAGGGACCCATAACCGCAGGCGCTCATTGGTTGGCGCATGTGGCAACTCCGAGTCCCTCAATCTGCAGGGCCGCGGCGTATGGGTCCCTGCGTTCGCAGGGACGACAGCGGAGCGCCGCCCGAAACTTCAATTCGTCTTCGCCACCCTTGGCGGCATCGCAGTCGTCACGAACGACGTCGCCTCCAGCATCGCCAGCCCGAATGGCGTCGGTATCGTCATGCGGAATGGAACCAAAACGCGGGTTCCCGCGATCGGCACGAAGGCGATCTCGATCCGGCGTTCGGTGGCGAGATATTTGATCACGGGGCGATCGGGGATGTAGCCCGCAACCGGCGTGAAGTAGACGGCGCAGACCAGCGCCGGCCCGTGATAGCCGCGCTCGGCCTTCACCGTTTCCATGCGCTTGTAATCGAGCTTGAGGTCGTAGCGCATCCGTCCGTCAAAAATCCCCGCACCGGTACGGCAGGATTCGGGCGACAGCACCTCGCCATTGCCGGCCACGCGCAGCATCGAGCCCGTCATGGGATCCAGCACGCCCTTGCGGTGCGCATCGGTTACGACGACCCGGTCCGGATCGACCGGCGGAGCCGGATCGATCGAAAACTCCTTCACATTGCCGTTGGCCAGCAGGAGCCGGATGGTTTCGGACTTCTTCTGCGTGGTTGTCGTGGCGGTATAGGCATTCGCGACCAGCGCGCCGCCCACGACGCGGCCCTGGCTGGCGCCGGAACCCGTGCCGCCGGAAAACGCTTTCAACAGCCCGGCGGTGCCGCCCTGGGCTGCGGCCGAAAACGTGTCGTCGCCGATTTCGATGGTCCAGGCGCCCTTGCCGACCGGGATGCCCGCCAGTGTCGCCTCATATTGCGCATCCAGCCGACCCTGCGCGGACGCCGCCTGCGGCGCCAGTGCAGCGAACGCGATGGCGCACAGGCTGAAACCGAGCCTTGCGAGCGGCGAAACGGCGCGTTTGGCAGTCACGAATGGCTTATCCCGGGATCGGCGCGATTGGATGTTCATTTAGGCAGAAATATCCGGCAAACAACGCGCAGCATCAGCGAAAACCACGCAATCATCAGACCTCGCATCGCCTTTCGCCGCTTTGCGGAAGGCCAAGGCCTTAGCCCCTTAACGAAAGCCAAGGTGTCGGCGGGGATTACGCCCTTTATATGATCCCTTAAGTAGCTGGAAACCGGCCCAATTCCGCGGTTCGGACGTCAGCGTTTGGCAAGCACCGCCTGCCCTGGCCTCAGATCCCCGGCGGATTCCGGCTCGGGTGAAGAAAACGCGTCAAAACAAGGGGCTTGGGCAGGCCGGAACGGGCGCCATGCCGCCCAAAAACCTTGACCGGATGGCCATCTCCCCCTATACGACCGCAGTTCCTGGAAATGGACGCGATTTTGGACCCCCGCGCAGCCGCGAGATGCGCTTGCCTATGGCGGGGATGGAAGAGGATTTTCAGATGTCCCGGCGCTGCGAACTGACGGCCAAGGGCCCCCAGGTGGGCCACAAGGTGAGCCACTCGAACATCAAGACCAAGCGGCGCTTCCTGCCGAACCTGGTCAACGTCACCTTCATCTCGGACGCGCTCGCCCGCAACGTGCGCCTGCGCGTCTCGACCAATGCGCTCAAGAGCGTCGACCACAATGGCGGCCTCGACGCCTACCTGATCAAGGCCAAGGCCGACCTGCTCTCCCCCCGTGCGCTGGATCTGAAGCGCGCCATCGAGAAGAAGGTCGGCAAGCCGGTGTTCGTGAAGAAGGCGAGCTGAGACTTAGCTACATCGGCGGATCAGAGTTTGGAGCGGCCGGGTCGAAAGACCCGGCCGTTTTTGTTTTAAGCCTTGTTGTTGGTTAACTTCGAGCGAAACTGCTACCATTAGTTGCACGCAAATCCGAATCGACAGAAGGCTGGGGAGCATTCGTCGTGAATATCTCGAAGGTCGTGATTCGAAATTATCGCTGCTTGCCCGCAACAACTGTTCTGCTGAACAAGCACCTGAATATTATTGTTGGCGACAACGAATGCGGCAAATCAACCTTTCTAGAGGCCATATATCTCGCGCTAAGTGGCCAATTGAACGGGCGGCATATCCAAGCGGAATTGCATCCTCATCTGTTTAACTCTGCCACTGTTTCGAATTACGTCAGATCCCTCAGCAGCAAGGCTCCAGCACCGCCGCCTAGCATTCTAGTTGAGTTGTATTTTGCAAACGATTCCGCGCTCGCAAGACTAAAGGGACAAAACAACTCGCTAAAGGAGGATACTCCAGGCGTGAAGCTCTCGATTGAGTTCAACGAAGAGTATCGGAGCGAATATGGTGTTTACGTTGCTGACCCAACGCTCATAAAAACCATCCCGATAGAATACTATGTAGTCCGATGGCGCGACTTCGCAGACAATGAGGTCACATCGCGCTCAATACCGATAAAGCCTAGCTTTATCGATGCGAGCACAATCAGAAATAACGCGGCTGCCAGCCGCTACGTCCTCGACTTGATCAAAGACGGCCTTAGCAAAAAAGATCAAGTCGACTTGGCACTTTCATATCGACTTTTGAAGGATAAGTTTCTTGCCGAGGAGAAGGTCAGAGAGATCAACAAGGCACTCGACAAGAAGAAAGACGTTGTTTCCAACAAATCCTTGTCGATCTCGCTGGATACATCGTCGCGCGCCGGTTGGGAAGTCAATGTAATCCCACATCTAGACGACATCCCCATGACCCTTGTTGGGAAGGGCGAGCAAAACAGCGTCAAGATTAAGCTAGCGATGGAAACGTCGGCAGAGTCGCACCTCTTCCTGATCGAGGAAATAGAGAATCATCTGGCATTCTCCAATTTGAGCGTGCTCCTTAAACACATCTCAGATCGCCTCAACAACCGGCAACTCATCATCACGACCCATAGCAGCTTTGTACTTAACAAACTCGGCGTCGATTCAGTTTTGATGTTTCGCGCAGGCAATGCGACCACACTACGGGCCCTTCAAAAAGAGACATACGATTATTTCATGAAGCTTCCGGGCTACGACACTCTCAGACTCATTCTTTCGAAACGAGCTGTTCTGGTTGAGGGCCCATCCGATGAACTAATTGTGCAAAAAGCATACTTGATGAGCTTCGGGAAAATGCCTCTAGAGATGGGTATCGACGTGATCTCTGTAAGCTCGCTCGCCTTTAAGCGTTTCTTGGAGATCGCCGACATTCTCAGCATCGACGTTGACGTCGTCACAGACAACGACGGCGACGTCGAAAAGCTAGAACGTAAATACAAAGACTACCTCAATCATCGCACTATCGACATAGAATACGACCGAGACGAAGATTTTGCGACGCTAGAGCCGCAACTATTGCGGAGCAACGGTCGCGAACTTGTAAATGCCATTCTCGAAAAGTCTTTTGATACCGATGATGAACTCCTAAAATACATGTCGGACCACAAAACAGAATGCGCACTAAAATTCTTTGAGACTCAACTTAGTTGGACAGTACCTGATTACATTTCCAATGCCGTATATTAGCTCATGAGCGAAGTCATAATTGCCGCGGCCGGCGGGGGGAAGACGACAAGAATCGTACAGCGAGCCTTGGAACGATCGGCCGAGCGATCCGCGCTTGTGACTTACACTCAGAATAACGTTCAGGAGATTGCAGGCAAACTCTATACTATTAATCGATCGATCCCACCGCATACCGAAGTGTGGTCTTGGTACTCATTCCTCTTGCGAGAGTTAGCGCGCCCTTATCAATCTGCATTAATACAATGGCGCATTAAGGGAATTCATTGGAGTCAACAACGATCGGACCGTTTTGCTAAACAATCAAACACTGAACGCTTCTACTTTGATTCGGACAAGCTCATATATTCCGACAAAATCGCTCAGTTCATCTGCGCATGCGACAACGCATCGCAAGGGGCCGTAGTACGACGATTAGAGCAGCGCTTCGATCGAATCTACATCGACGAGGTTCAAGATCTCGCTGGCTACGATCTTGACTTAGTAGAATTAATCCTCCGCTCAAAGATACGAGTGACCTTAGTCGGCGATCATCGGCAATCAACTTTCCGAACCAACAATTCCGCGCGAAATCGTGGATATGTCGGCACCAAGATCAAGAAGAAGTTCCAAGAATGGAATACGGCGGGACTTTGTGAAGTCACCAATGAACTAGACACCTATCGCTGCAATCAAAGCATCGCCGCTTTTGCGGACAACCTTTTTCCGGACGACCCAAGGACAATTTCTCACAATCTGTCGGATACAGGGCACGATGGAGTTTTTTACATCCACTCCCGCGAAGTTGACGAATATATGAAAAAGTATCGCCCTCAAGTTTTGCGACTCGACGTCAAGACTGACTGTTCCGGATACGACGCGCTTAACTTCGGCGAGTCCAAGGGACTATCATTTGACCGCGTTCTTATTTTTCCACATCAACTTGGGAAAAGGTGGCTCTCCACTGGGGACTCTTCCTACGTTTCAGGATCCGCCTCAAAACTGTACGTAGGCATAACGCGCGCACGATACAGCGTAACATTCGTCCTGGACGAAGAACCAAAAGCAGCGAACATCACGAGCTACACTGCGAGTTAGCTCAAGATCCACTACGTTATCAGATTTGGCTCCTAAGGCTTAACGACAGAGATGACATCGAAAAAGGACAACGATTCCGCCAAGCAACTTTGGGAGCAAGTATTTGCCAATCTGGCGAACGAAGAAGGCGCCGCCTTGATGGATCCAGAGCACGATTCCGCGGAAGACGAAGCGCGAATGGCAAAGGGCCTTCGAGACTCCGGATGGAGCGAAGATACCATTCGACTTGTAACAGAACGGGGTCGAATGCAGCAAGCCACCGCTTCTGTAACGAGCCCTGGCGTGAATCCCTCCGTTGAGTTGCATCTTGATAGGCTATGCAACGAGGTTGAAGCTGCGATGGATTATCTCAAACTGAACTCTCACGCCAAAATAGCGCGCGGCGTCGAGCCGCGCGCTTGGGCGACGGCTGCTAAGATAAATGTGATTATGACAGAAGAGAGCATCGTCACAGTAAGTGCATTTCTTTTTCGGTTTTGCGGCCTGATTGCTCGCGCATTTCTTCGAACGGTACGCGCGGACCCCTTTGGTTGGGATGGCGAAGAGTTCGATCTGAAAAGCGCATGCACGACCTTGTGCCGCGCTCCGGGGCTCGTTCAATATTGGCTCAGAATCTACCTCTCCTTTGCGATGACCGGAACGCATGTGCTCACCCAGTACAAACCGTCGACCCCCGACGAAATCATAGCCTTCGAGGACATCGCCTGTGCGATGGAGATATTCGTGGTCGCCCATGAGTACGGCCATCATCATCACCGGCACGGGAAGGACCTTGATGCGGATTCAAGTAATGAAGAGTTTGAAGCTGATCAATTCGCACTGCGCATCGGTACTGCGCTAGAAGCGTCTGGCCATTGGATCCAAAATCCGTATCTGTCTTCGGGGGCTGGAGGCATCGTGCTATTGCTCGCCCTAAGAACGCTTAGAGAGACCGAACAGGCTCTTGGTTCGACCGAGGAAGGCATTCTCGATACTCATCCAGAAGTTCTTGAACGGATCAAGAGATTTGACAGCGTAGCAGCGCTAAACCCGGCCGAGTTTCAACGACTCAAGAGATTCAGGACGGCAGCCGAACGTGTGATGACAGTAGTACACGCCATATTGCTACCGGCCATCCGGGGCTTGCCGCCTGATCTACTTGAAGATCTGCACGATCTTCAGATGAAAGTAGGAAAGCCGCTGCGAGGAAGGTAGCAGCTTCGTTCACTCGGTCGGACAGACGGCGGGCACGGAATGTAGCGACAATTTCGAGCAAGCTAGCGCGGCACGGCTCAAGTCCTCCACGTCACCGCGCACTGACAGACAGTCTAGCTCAAGACTTGCCCAACAACCCCCAAAGTTCTGCTATGCTCGCTAAGGTAGCATTGGAGAGCACTACCATGCGCAACATCATCATCTGCTGCGACAGCACCGGCAACGAGATTTCCGAGAACATCTCCAATGTGCTGAAGCTCTATCGCTGCCCGCGCAAGACGGAGAAGACCCAGCCGTAAAAAAACAGCGGGGTTGGCCGATGGTGGAGCGGCGGGACCTTTTCAGGATTTGCCAAACACTGCCGATCAGCGACGCGGAAAAAAACCGCCGACCGGCGGGCGGAGATGCCCGCGCGGCAGTTCGTCAGGTTTTATCGTTCATCCGCTAGGTCGCGGAACCTAGCATATGCGGCAGCGTCCCCAGCGTGCGCAGCAGCCGCCGACCCCGCAGCCACCGCAACCACCGCAGCCACGCACAGCACAGCCACGGCAAGCGCGGCAGCCACGGCAACCACCGCAACCCCGGCGAACAACAACGACGGCGAGCTGCATCATGTCGCTGCGAGCGATTTCCTTATCGGAGAGATAGAACGTGGCGAGACTGACGTCGGCCATTTCCTCTTCGCCAAGAACGAAGCGCTGATCGGGCGGGATGTTGTGAGACGGCGGAAAATCAGCAGTGGGCATCGTGTTCGCGGATGCGCTGCCGCCCAGCGAAAGTCCCAGTCCGGCTGTACCGAGTGCCGTTGCGGCGACGGCTTTGGTTGTGCGCGCGTGCTTCGAAGCTTGCTTCACTCTTGGCATGGTCGCGTCCTTCGTTGTTGTGAGGGTCGACTTGACATCGCAAGTGTGCCGTACGTCTAGAAATGCAACCTAGCGCATCCGGTTCCCCTTTGCGCGAAGGCTTTTTTGAATTGCAACAGGTGCAATAGAGAGGGGATGGATATTGAGGCAGCAACGCTGTCCAAACGTGTCACGGGCGAGACGCCCGCATGAGACCTTGACCCGTTGCTGCCTCGGACAAGCCAAGACTCGCTCCGATCCGGGGGTCGGCACGCTGGAGCGGCCGGACCCGTGGCAGGATTTCAACGCTGCTCGCGGCCAGAGTCGGCTTGCATTATAGTAACATATATGATACCAAATGATACGGATTGAGGAATACGTTTCGGAAGGAAGCAGCCCCTTCCGCCGCTGGTTCGACGATCTCGACACACAGGCCGCGGCGAGCGTGACGGTCGCGATCGAGCGGCTCGCCGAGGGCAATACGTCGAACGTCAAGCCGATCGGCGAAGGCGCTGCCGAACTGAAGATCAATCGCGGACCTGGCTATCGCGTTTACTTCGGATGGGACGGCAAGGTGCTGGTCATTCTGCTTGGCGGGGGGACCAAGCGGAGGCAGCAGAACGACATCGAGGCCGCGCTGCGCCGCTGGCGCGATTACAAGAAACGCAAGCGCAGTGAAGGATGACGCCCATGCCACTGACCCGGAATTTTCGCGACACGGTGCGGGCGCGGGCGGAGCGCGAGCCCGCCTTTCGCCGGGCGCTGTTTCAGGAGGCGGTGCAGGCCCTGCTGCAGGGCGAGACCGATGAGGGCCGCGCGGCGCTACGGGCCTATATCAACGCAACTGTTGGATTCGACCGGCTGGGGGTGGTGCTCAAGCGTTCGCCGAAAAGCCTGATGCGGATGTTCGGGCCGGACGGCAATCCCACCGCCGAGAACCTGCTCGGCGTCATCGGCGCATTGCAGGAAGAAACCGGGGTGCACCTGAAGATTCGCGCCGTCACCGAGGCAGCCTGAAGAGGCTCCAATCTCACGCCCCGAAATGCCGTGGATGACGCGCGTTAGGCGCTCGCGGCGTCATACAAAATTCCCGAAATCAGCTATACTCGCCTAGGTAGCGTCGGGGGAATACTACCATGCGCAATATCATCATCTGCTGCGACGGCACCGGCAACGAGATTTCCGAAAACATTTCCAACGTCTTGAAGCTCTATCGCTGCCTGCGCAAGACGGAGAAGACACAGCCGCGGCAGCTCGTGTTTTACGATCCGGGGGTCGGCACGCTGGAGCGGCCGGACCCGTGGCACAAATTGAAGCAGGATTTCAACGCCATCCTGGGCTTGGCCACCGGCTATGGGCTCGATGACAACGTGCTCGCGGCCTATTCCTTCCTGGTCCACACCTATCAGGCCGGCGACCAGATCTACCTGTTCGGCTTTTCCCGCGGCGCCTATACCGTGCGGGTGCTGGCGGGGCTCATTCATAAAGTCGGCCTGATCACGCCGGAGCAGGTCAATCTCGCGGGCTCAGGCCTGATCGCCTACAAGCAGTTCTCCTCCGACGAGGCGCCGAAGCTGCGCGCGAAGATCAAGTCGGCCGTCGATGTCGCCGCCGCGGAAGACGCAGCTCCGCAGACCGCCTTCGACAACGCCGCGCAATTCGCACGCATCACCTCGACGCGCTGGCCCACCATCCGCTTTGTCGGCGTCTGGGATACGGTCGCGAGCGTGATCGTGCCGCGGGCCGATCGCTTCTATTGGCCGAGCCTGGAGGAGCTGGCATTCACGCTTGTGAACCCGAGCGTGCAGACGTTCCGGCAGGCGATCTCGATGGACGAGCGGCGCTGCATGTTCCGCCTCAAGAAGTGGGACGACCCGCAGACCTACAAGCACAACCGCTTCAACGACGCGCATGCCGAGCCGCAGGATATTTTGCAGGTGTGGTTCGCAGGCGTCCATGCCGATATCGGCGGCGGCTATCCGGAAAGGCAAAGCGGGCTCTCCAAATATCCGCTGCTCTGGATGATCGACGAGGCGACGAAATGCGGCCTGCAGGTCAACCAGGCCACCGTCAACCAGCTCGCCTGGGGCATTCAGCGCAAGGGCTCACCGTTCTCCTATGTCGTGCCTGACGTGCGCGGCGACCTGCACACCTCGCTGAAGGGCCCGTGGTGGATCCTCGAATACATTCCGAAGAGCGCGACCTACAAGGAATGGCCGGCTCGAAAAGTCCATTTCGGCTATTACATCCCCGACGCCGAACCGCGCTTCATTCCCGACGGCGCGATGATCCACGAATCCGCGCTTGAGCGCATGGACGCGATGCCGAGCTACCGGCCGGTGAACTTGCCGAAGCATTTCGAGAAGTTTCCAATGCCAGCGGCGCCGGCGCATGCGTCCGCAGAGGTGGAAGAGGATGCGTAGTTTCGTAGGGTGGGCAAAGCGAAGCGTGCCCACCATTCACGGCGTCACTCTATCCGTTCGTCATTGCGAGCGAAGCGAAGCAATCCATGGTTCAACGCGGGGATAGATGGATTGCTTCGCTGCGCTCGCAATGACGTGGAGAGAGCGGGGGGCCTCGTGGTTCGAGACGCGCGGCGTTGCCGCCTACGGAAGCCGCGCCGCACCGCTCGGCCACTGGCCTAGCACCCCCGCAATCTTACGGCCCCATTCCCGCCGCCTCCCGACCCAAATGGTTTACGGATCGTTCAACACTGCCCCCTATTCTCAACGCTCCGCTGCCAGAACCGGCTTGAAACGCTCAGGACGAGCGATGTTGGAACGATCGATCGCCGACGAAGTCGAGGCGGCCATCAAGGCCGGCTCGACGGAAAAACATCTGGATACGCTGAGGCAGGTCACCGACCTGTTTCTGGTGTCCGCCGACGGCTATTCCGGCGAACAGATCGAGCTGTTCGGCGACGTGCTGGAACGGCTGATCCGCACCGTCGAGCTGCGCGCGCTGGCCGATGTCTCGGCGCGCATTGCGCTCGCCGAAATGAGCACGCAGCTCGCTTCCATCAAGCAGGCGCCGGCGACCGTGGTCCGCCGCCTGGCGCAGAATGACGAGATTTCGATCGCGCGGCCCGTGCTGACCGAATCGGCGCGGCTTTCGGCCGACGATCTGGTCGCGCTCGCGCAAACCAAGGGCGAGCAGCATCTGCTCGCGATCTCCGGGCGCTGGTGGCTGACCGAGATCGTCACCGATGCGCTGTTGAAGCGGCACTACCCTTCCGTCAGCCGGCGGCTCGTCACCAATCCCGGCGCGCGGATGTCGGCTTCAGGCTATGCCGTCGTGCTGAAGCAGGCGGAGAGCGATCCTGATCTGGCGGTCGAGACCGGCATTCGCGTCGACCTGCCGGCCGAGCAGCGCCAGCAATTGTTGCGCAGCGCCACCGAGGCCGTGCGCACGCGGCTGTTGTCGCGCGCCCCGCCGCATCTGTTCGAGGATATCAGGAGCGCGATCGCCGTCGCCGCCGCCGGCGCCAACCGCGAAATGTCGCGCACGCGCGATTTCAACGCGGCCCGCCGCTTCGTCGCAGCACTTGCGAAACACGGCAAGCTCAGCGAGCCGGAGTTGCTGGCGTTTGCGAAAGAGCGGAAATACGCCGAGACGGTTGCGGCGCTGGCCGAATTATCCGGCTCGACCATCGATGTGATCCGCCCCGTCATGCAGAGCCTGCGCGACGACGGCGTGCTGATCCCCTGCCGCGTCGCCGGATTGAATTGGGATACGGTCGCAGCCGTGCTCGACAGCCGCTTCGCCTCGGGCAGCATGGGCCGCCTTGAACTGGCGAAAGCCAAGGAGCAATACGGCAAGCTGACGGTCGAAAGCGCCCGGCGCCTGCTGAAATTCTGGCAAGTCCGCGCCGCCGACGCACCGCCGAAAACGGGTTGAGGGAGGGCGAAGCGCGAGCGGCGACGCACCTCTCCGTCATTGCGAGCGCAGCGAAGCAATCCATCTATCCGTTATGCTGCGATATGGATTGCTTCGTCGCTTCGCTCCTCGCAATGACGTACGCGAATCACGCCGCCTTGGTCAGGCCCGCGTCGAGATGCTTCAGCCGTGGCATCACTTCCTGCTTCAACAGGCGCAGCGAATTGTGCCACGCCTCCGGCTTGTGCTTGTAGTCGAAGCCGAACACCAGGAGCGTGCCGAAGCCGCCGACCTCGTGATAGATTTTTTCGATCTTCTCGGTGACGGTCGCAGGCGAGCCGACGATCCAGTTGTTGCGGGCGCAATATTCGGCGGTGACGTCGCTGTCCGCCACGTCGGGAGAGGCCTTCAGATAATCCTTGAAGCCGAAATGGCCGAGCAGAGGCAGAAAATATTCGGTCATCATCCGGCCCATCATGTCGCCGACCGACAGCCGCCATGCCTCTTCGTCGGTGTCGGCGATGAAGACTTCGCGCACCAGCCGCCAGTCCTGCCGATTGGGCTTGCGTCCGGTCCTGGCAGCACCGATCTCAACCGATTCCCAGTGGCTGCCGACATAGGCCGGGTTGAGGTTGAGGCTCATCGGAATGAAGCCGCGCTCGCCCGCAAGCTTGAGCGTGTCCGAACCTTTCGACAGGCCGGCGACGCCGATCGGCGGGTGCGGCGCCTGCACCGGCTTGAGGTGGGGCTTGAGGAAGTCGAACATGGTGTCGGGCTTGCTCACGGTCCAGAACTTTCCGGTGTGGGTCCAGGGTGCGTCCTCGGTCCACATCTTCAAAATGATCTCCAGTGCCTCGCGGGTCATGTCGCGGTTCTGGCCGGACATGCCGTCGACGTTGAACATCGCCCAGTCGCTCGGCAGGCCCGATGCCGCGACGCCGAAATTCAGCCGTCCCCCGGAGAGGTGATCGAGCATCGCGACGCGGTTGGCGAGTTCGGCCGGGTGATGATACGGCAGCAGGAAACCACCGGGGCCGAGACGGATATTTTTGGTCTGCAAAAACGCCTGCGCCAGCAGGAGATCGGGCGAGGGATGCGGTTCCCAGGGCGCAGTGTGGTGCTCGCCGATCCAGGCTTCCTGATAGCCGAGCTCATCGAGCCATCGCAGCGTCTGCAGGTCCCAGTCGTGACCCTCTTTCAATCCGCACTCCGGCGGATGGGACGGCATCGTAAAATATCCGATCTCCATGGGGTGTCCTCTCGCTGTTCGTTTTTTGAAAGCGCGTCTGTCGCGCGCAAGCGAGAGCATAGCATGCGAGGCGTATGGCCGAGATATGTCGAATCGGATGGGCAGAAGTTCGCGCGGCGGAGTGACGCGCTACCTCGTCCCGAACGTGGTGGCGCCGAACAGCGCCTTCTGCGTCGAGGGCTGCGAGCGCCAGTATTGCGGTGGGGCAAAAACCTCGCCGCCGAGTTCGGCCGCGGCATGCCAGCCCCAGCGCGGATCGTAGAGCATGGCGCGGGCGAGTGCGACCATGTCGGCCTTGCCGGAGGCGACGATCTCCTCGGCCTGCTTCGCTTCCGTGATCAGGCCGACGGCGATGGTGGTGAGATCCGTCGCCTCGCGGATCGCCTGCGCGAACGGAACCTGGTAGCCGGGGCCGAGCGGAATTTTTTGCAACGGCGACACGCCGCCCGAGGAGGCGTCGATCCAGTCGACGCCGCGCGCCTTGAGTTCGTGCGCAAATTGAATCGTCTGCTCAAGATCCCAGCCGCCCTCGACCCAGTCGGTACAGGAGACGCGCAATCCCACTGGCTTGTCGTGCGGGAACGCCGCACGCACCGCGTCGAACACCTCGAGCGGAAAGCGCATGCGATTAGCCAACGAGCCGCCATACTGATCGGTGCGCCGGTTTGATATCGGCGACAGGAACTGATGCAGGAGATAGCCGTGCGCGGAGTGCACCTCGATGGCGTCGATGCCGAGCCGCTCGGCGCGCTTCGTGGCGGCCACGAAGGCGTCGCGCACGCGCTTCAATCCCGCCGCGTCGAACGCGAGCGGCGGCGTCTCGCCCTCCTTGTGCGGGATCGCCGAAGGCCCCTCCGCCCGCCAGCCGCCTTCGGCCAGCGGGATCAGTTGCCCGCCGTCCCATGGCGTGTGGCTCGAGGCCTTGCGGCCAGCATGCGCGAGCTGGATCATCACCTTAGCCTTCGAGCGCTTGCGCACCGAGGCGAGAATGGGCTTCAGCGCGGCCTCGGTGGCGTCGTTGTAGAGACCGAGACAGCCGGGCGTGATGCGGCCGATCGCCTCCACCGCGGTCGCCTCGATGCAGAAGATCGCGGCGCCCGACAGCGCCAGCGAATTGACGTGGGTGAAGTGCCAGTCATTGGCCTCGCCGTCGACGGACGAGTACTGGCACATCGGCGCCACCATGATGCGGTTGGCAAGCGGGAGGCCGCGCAGCTTGATCGGGGTAAACAAAGCGCTCATGGGCTGGGGCATCCGGACCGGAGGGAAAGCGACCCGCCATGTCTAGCGAGCCGTTCCCCTCTCCTCAACCCGCCGGGATTGCAACCCTCCCCCTACGGCTTGATGCCCGCGGCCTTGATCAGCTCCAGATTGGCCGCCGTCTCGCGCTTGACGAGGTCGTCCATCTCGGCCGGCTTCATCGGCATCGGCTCGATGCCGAGCTTTTTCAGGCTCGCCTGCATCGCCGGATCGGTCAGCACCTTCTTGCCAGCCGCATGCAGCTTCTCGACGACCTCGCGCGGCGTCTTTACCGGCGCGAACACGCCGAACCAGATCACGCTGTCGGCGTCCTTCAAGCCGATCTCGACCGGTGTCGGCACGTCAGGCAGATCGGCGACGCGCTTTGGCGTCGAGACCACGAGCGCGCGGACCTGGCCCTCGCGGATCAGCGGCAGCGCGGTCGCGAGCGGGCAGAAATACAGGTCGATCCGCCCGCCCAGGATATCGGCGATCACCTCGGGGCCGGCGCGATACGGCACATGCGTGGCCTCGATGCCGGCGGCAAGGCGGAATTTCTCGGCGCTGATATGCACGGCGCTGCCGATGCCGACCGAACCGAACGAGATCGAGCCGGGTTTGGCCTTGGCGTCCGCGATGAAGTCCTGGATGGCTTTCCAGGACCGCTCCTTCGGCACGATCATCACGTTGGCGCTGGATCCGATCATGAGCACCGAGGCGAGGTCGCGGCTGACGTCGAAGCTCGCGCTCGGAAAAATCGCCGGCGCAATCGTCAGCGCCGACGACTGGGCGAGAATGCTGTAGCCATCGGGATCGGCTTTGGCGACCTGCGCCGAACCGAGCACGCCGCCGCCGCCGGCGCGATTCTCGATCACGATCGGCTGGCCGAGTTCGGCGGAGAGACGTTCGAACACCAGCCGCGGCACCACGTCGGCCGCGCTACCGGGGCCGAACGGAATGGTCGCTTTGATCAGCCGCGACGGCCAGTTGTCGGCATGCGCCGTGGAGGCCGTCCAGAAGCTGGCCAATACGCAAATAACGCGAAGGGACTTGTTCATCAAAGGCTCCGTTTCATCGGCCGAAGCGTTGCAAGAACCGTTCCGGTATTCGCCGGTCACTCCACCAGCGTGAACTGCAGCAGCAGATTGCGCTGGATCAGCGAGAAATTGTCGTCGGAGATCAGCGTCAGCACCGTTTCGCCCTCCGGCGTGACGTGGGCGTCGATGCCTTCCATGTTGTCGATCTCGTGGCCAAGATCGGCCTCGAAGATCGAAGGCCCGTCGATGACAGCGCCGGGGGCCAGCGAGGCAAGCGGGACGCGACGGATGCGGATGCCGACCCCGCCGATCCAGGAGAATTTGCGTTCCAGCAGCAACAGGGAGCCTGACGGCAGCAGCACCGCGTCGCTGATATCGAAATTGTCGGTACGGTGGATCGAAAACTGGCCGGGCGATTTGCCGCCGATCAAAAAGCCAATGATGTTGCCCTGCGCGTCGAGCCCACGTTCGGAGATCGCGATCAGCGTTCCCGCCAACGGCAGGCTCTTTGGCACCATCACCAGCGCCTCGATCCCCTTGTTGTTGGGCAGCTTGCGCGCCGCCGGCGGCAGCGCAACGAGTTCGCCAAGGGCGTGCGTAAAACCTTTGGCAAAATCGAAGCGCAGCAGCTGGTTGACGCGCTCGAGACCGACATAGACCAGCGAGCCGTCGAGCGCGAGCGCCTCGGTATCGAACCAGCCGCGCGAGGTGATCGGCTTGCCGTCGGGACCGAGCATCGGCGAGGCCTCGACGTCGTCGAGCCCGGTCATCTCGCGGCCCTTGTAGACAATGCGCCCCGTGAACCAGCCGCCCTTGTCGCTGATCGCGATGAAGCGATCGCCCTTTGCATCAAGGCGGAGACCCGACAAACCACCGAAGCCGCGAAACCGCGAGGTCAGAATGAGTCCGCTGCGGTATTCGAGCTCGCCAAACCGCACGCGCGACCGGTCGCGGGTGTCGAACGAGGGCAGCGGCCGGGCATTGACTTCGATTGAGACCGGGGTCGTGACCGAGAATTCGTCGGGAACGGCCGGCTTCGGCGGCCGCTGGACGGCCGTTTGCGCCAGCGCCGCCGCAGGTACGGCCGCCACCGAAAACGCCGCCGCGGCATATTTCAAGAGGCGGCGGCGGCCTAAGGGCGGGCGCATGCGCTCACGAGTGCAGGCGGCGCGGCCGGTGATGGCCCGAGGTGGGCGCAGCGCCGTGGGTCTCGCTGAACAATTCGGCGAGCTTTTCGGTGATGGCGCCGCCGAGCTCCTCGGCATCGACGATGGTGACGGCTCGGCGATAGTAGCGCGTGACGTCGTGACCAATGCCGATCGCGATCAGTTCGACCGGCGAGCGGGTCTCGATCTCCTCGATGATGTGACGCAGATGCCGCTCGAGATAATTGCCGGGATTGACCGACAGCGTGGAATCGTCAACCGGCGCACCGTCCGAAATCATCATCAGGATCTTGCGCTGTTCGGCCCGGCCGAGCAGCCGCTTGTGCGCCCAGTCCAGCGCCTCGCCGTCGATGTTCTCCTTCAACAGCCCCTCGCGCATCATCAGGCCGAGATTCTTGCGCGCGCGCCGCCACGGCGCGTCGGCGGATTTGTAGATGATGTGCCTGAGATCATTCAGACGGCCGGGATTGGCCGGCTTGCCGGCGGCCAGCCACGCCTCGCGCGACTGCCCGCCCTTCCAGGCGCGTGTCGTGAAGCCGAGAATCTCGACCTTGACGCCGCAGCGCTCCAGCGTGCGTGCGAGAATGTCGGCACAGGTCGCCGCCACCGTAATCGGGCGGCCGCGCATCGAGCCGGAATTGTCCAAGAGCAGCGTCACGACCGTATCGCGGAAGGTCGCTTCCTTCTCATGCATGAAGGAGAGCGGGTGATAGGGATCGGTCACCACGCGCGACAGCCGCGCCGGATCGAGGATGCCCTCCTCCAGATCGAACTCCCAGGCCCGGTTCTGCTGCGCCATCAATCGACGTTGCAGCCGGTTGGCGAGCCGCGCGACGATGCCCTGCAGATGCGCGAGCTGCTTGTCGAGATAGGAGCGCAAGCGTTCCAGTTCGTCATGGTCGCAGAGATCTTCGGCCGCAATCACCTCGTCGAACTTCGGCGCGAAGGCATGATATTCCGGCCCGCGCGGCTCGTTGGCGCCGCGCGTATTCGGCCGCGTAGCCTCGCCCGGCGTCTCGTCGTCGCCGAGTTCGCCGTCATCGAATGTATCTGATGTGGAGGCCTGCGCACTCTCCATCGCACTTTCCGACATTTCGTCGGTGGAAGCCTGCGCCTGGTCGGCGCTCATTTCCTGCGCCGCGTCGGAATCGGGCGAGCCCTCGGCTCCGGACTGATCGTTCTCGCCGTCCTGATTCTCGTCGTTCTCGTCGTCATCGGCGTCCGCATCGCGCTCGTCGCCGAGATCGAGCGCCGAGAGCAAATCGTGCACGAGATCGCCGAACTTCGCCTGGTCCTCGGTGACGCGGCTGAGCTTGTCGAGCCGGGCGCCGATCTTGTCTTCCAGCACCGGCCGCCAGAGATCCACCATCTTTTTCGCGGCCGTAGGCGGCGCCATGCCGGTCAGCCGCTCGCGCACCAGCATCGCAAGCGCATCCGATAACGGCGCATCGGCGCGATCCGTGATCTCGTCATACTTGCCGCGATGGAAATGATCATCGAGCATCGCGGTGAGGTTTTTCGCCACGCCCGCCATCCGGCGCGAACCGATCGCCTCGACGCGGGCCTGCTCCACCGCCTCGAACACGCCGCGCGCCTGCGGATTTCCCGGCATCAGCTTGCGGTGCACTTTTGGATCGTGACAGGCGAGCTTCAGCGCGATCGAATCGGCATGACCGCGCACGATAGCCGCATCCCGCTTGGTCATCTTGCGGGCGGGCTCGGGCAGCCGCGCCTTGCCCGGCGCGAGGCCGGGGCGCTCGGCCGCGAACGTCACTTCGAGTTCGGGCGCTTTTGCGATCGCACGCAGGCAGGAGGTCACCGCGCGCTTGAAGGGCTCGGTCGGCGCTTCCTTGGATCCGGTACGGAATTTGGAGTTGGATGTGCTCATAGCGCTTTCGTAAACCAGTGCCGCGTGACGCCTTCAGGATAACCTTCGATCGAACCGAATTCCTCGTAACCGCAAGCGCGGTAAAAACCCGGCGCCTGAAAACTCATCGTGTCGAGATAAGACCGCGTGGCCCCAAACTTTCTTGCCTCGTCTTCGATCGCCTTGATCAGTCGTGTCCCGTAATCCTTGCCGCGCAGTTTCTGCTCCATCCAGAACAGCTGGATAAACAGCACCGTGGTCCAGACTTCGCCGACAATCCCGCCGACGATCTGGTCACCGTCGCGCAGCGAGATGGCGAGGCGCTTGTATTTCTGCTTCCCCATCTTTTCGGTGTTGTAACCGATCAGTCCGCCGAGCACCGCCTTCTTGGTTTTTCCAATGGTGCGCTCGACGGAAATTTTCGCCATGAGCTAGCTGAGCGCCACGTTCACCGAGCTCTCGGGAAGCTCCTGATTGAAACAGCGCTGATAGAATTCAGCGACCAGCGGCCGTTCCAGTTCGTCGCACTTGTTGAGGAAGGTGACGCGGAACGCAAAGCCGATGTCGCTGAAGATATCGGCGTTCTCGGCCCAGGTGATCACCGTGCGCGGGCTCATCACCGTCGACAAATCGCCATTGGCGAATGCGTTACGGGTGAGATCGGCGAGCCGCACCATCTTGTTGACGATGTCGCGGCCTTCCTGCGTGCGGTAGTGCTTTGCCTTCGCCAGAACGATCTCGACTTCCTCGTCATGCGCCAGATAGTTCAGCGTGGTGACGATCGACCAGCGGTCCATCTGGCCCTGGTTGATCTGCTGGGTGCCGTGATAGAGGCCCGACGTATCGCCGAGGCCGACCGTGTTGGCGGTCGAGAACAGGCGAAACGACGGGTGCGGCTTGATCACCTTGTTCTGGTCCAGCAGCGTCAGGCGGCCGGAGACTTCCAGCACGCGCTGGATCACGAACATCACATCGGGGCGGCCGGCGTCGTATTCGTCGAACACCAGCGCGATGTTGTGCTGCAGCGCCCACGGCAAAATACCGTCGCGGAATTCGGTGACCTGCTTGCCGTCCCGAACGACGATCGAGTCTTTGCCGACGAGGTCGATACGGCTGATGTGGCTGTCGAGGTTGACGCGCACGCACGGCCAGTTCAGCCTTGCTGCGACCTGCTCGATATGGGTCGATTTGCCGGTGCCGTGATAGCCGGTGACCATGACGCGGCGATTTTTGGCAAAACCGGCGAGGATCGCTAGCGTGGTGGCGCGGTCGAAGCGGTAATCCGAATCGACTTCCGGCACATGCGGGTCGACTTCGGAATAGGCCGGCACTTCGAGATCGCTGTCGATACCGAAAACCTGCCGGACCGACACCTTCATATCAGGCAAACCGGCGGGCTCCGTAACTTTGCTCATGGCGGCGGTCGTCATCAATCCTCCGAGATCCCGGGCATTCCCGAAACCAGATCTGTTGAATGGCTGCGGATGGGGGCTAACGCGAACTTAGCAGAGAGCACGGGCCGGCAGAAGCCCGCGGCGCAATCAAAGTTCCGTTGCCTTATCATTGAGATAGGTCGTGTATCAGGTTTTTGGAGGGCTGCCCTGCGAATCACGCCGCACTTTCGCCGCCTTGGTCGCCCCGCCAGGCTTAAAACCGGAGGCTGGCCGGCACTTTCAGCCCCTGCCCGGGCTTGGTAGCTCTGGTTCTGGCCCCCTTACCGGACAGCAAGATTGTGACTTCATTCCTCGATCCCGTGATTGCATTCGTTTCGGCCCATCCGTGGCTGGCCTATCTGACGCTGTTTCTCGCGGCCCTGCTGGAGGCGGTCCCGGTCGCGGGGGCGCTGGTGCCGGGCTCGACCCTCATCCTTGCCCTGAGCGCGCTGGTGCCGGGTGGCGAACTGAAGCTGTGGGGCGTGCTGGCGGCGGCGATCGCCGGCGCCGTGCTCGGCGACGGCTCGGCGTTCTGGGCCGGCCATCGCTCGCAACGCGAAATTCTGGGTGCCTGGCCGATGTCGGGATATCCGGGCGTCATGGCGCAGAGCGAGGCGTTCTTCCATCGCTGGGGAACGCTGGCCGTGTTGTTCGCGCGCTTTGTGCCGCCGATCCGTGCCTTCGTGCCGGTGACAGCGGGCGCGCTCGGCATGTCACCCATCCTGTTCTTCGGCGTCAATATTCCTGCGGTATTCGCCTGGGCTTGCACGCATGTGCTGCCGGGCGTGTTCGCGGTCTCGGCGCTACACCACTATGCCGGCCTGCCGCACCACCAGCACATCGGCAAACATCTGTGGATGCTGGCCGTGTTCGCGGCGGCGATCATCGCACTCGGCGTCTGGACACTGCGCCGCCGTCAGGCCCGGACGGGGCTGCGCCCCGGTGCAGGGCCGACGTAGCGCGCACGGGGCCGGATCAACCGGCCATGCCGCAGTTGTTCGCAGGCATGCGCGATCCAACCCACCGTGCGGGCCATGGAAAACAGCACCAGTTCATGGCCGGGCGGCAGGCCGAGCGTGTGCACCAGCACCGCAAGGGCATAGTCGATATTAACGAACTCGCCGGTCGCCTCTGCAATGCGCTCAGGGATTTCGTGGGTGAGTTTGCGCTCCGCGCCCGAGCGCGCCAGCGCTTCCAGCAGCGCCCGCGCGCGGGGATCGCCATGCTTGTAGACGCCATGGCCAAAGCCCGCGAAGCGTTCGCCGAGCGCGACGCGCTCACGGATGACGGGAGCGACCTCGCCATTGGCGAGCGTCTTCAGAAGCTGCGCCGCCAGCACGCCGGCGCCGCCGTGCTTCGGACCCTTCAGCGCCACCAGACCGGCGATGATCGAGTCATAGAGATTCAAGCCGGTCGAAGCCGCGCAGCGCACCGTGAAGGTCGAGGCATTCAGTTCATGATCTGCCAGCAGCACCAGCGCACGGCGGATCAAATCGGCGGCGCACTTGTTATCCGGCGCCCACACGCGCGCGATCTGCAAATGCAGCGGCTTTGCCGATGATTTCGCGTTCAGCATGGTCGCGACCACCAGCCGAATGATGCGGCCGCCAAGCATCGCGCGCCCTTCGGGGGCGCGGGTGAAGGCCCGCGGGTCGGCGCTGGCCGCGAGCGCCAGCACGGCGATGGCCCGATCGATCGCATTGGCCCGGCGCGTGGCTTCAGCGACCGCGCGCATTTCGTCCGACACGACGGGGCAATTGTCCTGCTCGAACGGATCGGCGCCGGCGACATCCCACAACAAGGTCGCGGCATGTTCGAGCGTGTCGCGTTCGGCGAGGTCGACGCAATTGACGCCGCGGTAGATCGGCCCGTCCTCGGTAATGGTGGCCACCGCCGAATCCATGACCGGCAGATCGGCGTCGAAGCTGCGCAGGCCCCGCGGCTCCGGCGACGGGGCGCGGCGTTCCTTGAGCGTGCGGACGTCCTCCGCCCGATAACGGTGGCTGCGGGAATCCTGCGACGGTTCCGAGCGGATCATACCGCGGCTGACATAGGCGTAGAGCGTTGCCTGCGAGATCGCGAGTTCGGCGGAGGCCTCGCGGGCCGAGAGATAAAGGCCGGCGGATTTTTTCATATTGATTTACATAATCAAGATTGATCAATCTGTCGAGAGGCCCGACCTTTGGAACCGACAAAGGAGAGTCGTCATGAATATGCAGCTTTCGAAGACCCCGATCGGCCTGGACGGGATTCCCGCCGCCGAAACCGTGCTCAGCCATGTCGATGGCGAGCGTGGCGAACTGATCATCGCCGGCGAGCGGGTCGGCGACCTCGCCCGCAAGACCGGCTTTGAGGGCGTGACCGCCCGGCTGTGGAGCGGCGGAACCGGCCAGCCGGTCGGCGAAGCCGCTGTGCGGGCCGCCCTCGGAGCGGGCCGCGAACGCGCCTTCGCCCGGCTGCCGGACCTGCTCGGCATCACCCGCGGTCTTTCGATCGTCGACGGCTTTCGCGCCGCGATTGCGGGGCTGCGCGCGGAAGCGGGTCTTGCGCATGAGGCCACCATCGTCGGCGCGTTTCCGGTGATCGCCGGCGCGCTGGTCCAGCGTGTGAAGGGCAACGACCCCGTCGCACCGGATCCAACGGCGAGCCATGCCGCCGACACGCTGTCGATGATGCTGGGCCGCAAGCCCGATGCGCGCGAGGCGGCGGCGCTGGACGCCTATTTCGTCACGGTGTGCGACCACGGCATGAACGCGTCGACCTTCGCGACGCGCGTGGTGGCCTCGACACAGGCGGATTTGTTCGCGGCCGTCACCGCCGGCTATTGCGCGCTGACCGGGCCGCTGCATGGCGGCGCCCCCGAGCCGGTGCTGGAAATGCTGGATGCAATCGGCTCAACCGAGCGCATCAAGCCTTGGGTCGACAGTGCGCTGGCCCGCGGCGAGCGGCTGATGGGATTCGGTCATCGCATCTATCGCGTCCGCGATCCACGCGCCGACGTGCTGAAGGGCGCGATCGAACGGCTTGCCGGTGACGGCAGCGACCTTCCGTTCGCGGGCGAGGTCGAGGCCTATATCCGCGACGCCCTGCGGCGGAAAAATCCGGAGCGCCCGCTCGACACCAATGTGGAGTTCTTCACCGCGATCCTGCTCGACGCGCTAAAGATCCCGCGGCAGGCATTTACGCCGATCTTCGCGGTCGCGCGCGCCGCAGGCTGGACCGCGCACGCCCGCGAGCAGCAGCGCGGCGGACGGCTGATACGGCCGAGTTCGGCTTATATTGGGCCGATGCCGGGGTGAGTGGGGGAAGCGTTAGAAAAGCGACGGCGGAGCCATTATCTCCGCTGTCGTCCCTGCGAACGCAGGGACCCATAACCACAGGCTTGAGTTATGGCGCGAAGGCCGTCGACCAGCGGAATCACATCGAGAAGCCGCGGCGTATGGGCCCCTGCGTTCGCAGGGACCACGGAAACTACGCGCCGCGCACCACCGTCTTCAGATAATTATACGCCTTGATGATCTCGATCAGGCGGTCCTCGGTGGAGCGGTCGCCGCCATTGGCGTCGGGATGGTGCTGCTTGACCAGCGCCTTGTATTTCGCCTTGACGTCCTCAAGGGTGGCTTCGGCGGTGAGGCCCATCACCTGCAGCGCCTTGCGCTCGGCGTTCATCACCTTGCGGGTTTCGGCCTTGGCCTCGGCGCCCGGTCCGGGCCGCCAGCGGCCACGGCCGTTAAGCTCGGAGAACATGCTGAACGGATCGGAGGCGCCGTCAAAATCCTCGGCGGCCTGCTTGCCCTTCTTGCCGGCGGTGTTGGCGCCCATCTTCCAGGTCGGGCGATGGCCGGTCAGCGCATCCTTCTGGTAGCGCGCGACGGCGTCGGCATTCATGCCCTGAAAGAAATTGTAGTTCTGATTGTATTCGCGGACGTGATTGAGACAGAAGTGAAAATACTCCCGCGAATTCTCCCGGCCCTTGGGCGCGCGGTGCGGGCCCTTGTTCGGGCAGCCCGCCCATTCGCACATGGCGGCTTCCTCGCGCGCCTGCGCCTGCTGCTTCGCGCTCAGCTTGTTGGGCTTGATGCGAATGGAATCGAAGAATTTGGATGAATCAATTGCCATGGCTGACTTTGACTACGCAATGCCCGAGGCTTCAAGTCTTGACATTGCGAATACCTCCGTTCGGATGCGTCATTGACGAAAAGCTGACAACAGAATTATCTGCCGCCATCATGAGCACCAGGGACGCTATCATAAACAAGTTGCGTGAAGCTTTCTTGCCGGAAAGCCTCGACGTCACGGACGAATCTCATCTGCATGAGGGCCATGCGGGCCACCAGCCTGGCGGCGAGACGCATTTCAGGGTCAATATCGTATCTCCGGCCTTCGAAGGGAAGAGCCGGATCGAGCGCCATCGGATGGTAAATTCGACGCTGGCAGCGGAACTCAAGGGCTCCGTCCATGCGCTCGCCATCAAGGCGCAGGCGCCGGGAGAAACCGCCGGGCGGTAATTTGGCAAACCTGCCGCAAGAATATGAGGTGATCCAGCTTCCTGTGAAGATCGGCGGCGGCGGTAGAACCATTTTCGCAACTATGAGACAATCGCCCTAGCGAGGGATCAGGTTCCGTTCGGACGCGGGGTCGGGCTGACCCCGATGCCGTCGCAGGTCGATGGGGTCGTCCGATGCGGTATTGGGCACGCTTCCAATGGGCAGCCGCCGTGGCGCTGCTGGTTGCGGTCTCCCCGATCAGGGCGCACGCGCTCGATATGCCGAGCCCCTTTGTCCAGGAAGTGCTGATCAAGAGCATTCTGGTGACGCTCAACGACGCGGTGGCATCGGATAATTTCACGGTCCTGCATGCCAGGATTTCAAAGCCGTTCCGCGATCAGTTTCCGCCCGACAAGCTGCGGGCCGTGTTCAAGGACCTGGTCGAGAAGCACGCCGTGTTCGACGCGATCGTCGCAAGCCCGGTCATTCCGGATGAAGACGCGAAGATCGACGACAAAGGCGTGCTGCGCCTGAGGGGCCATTTCGACACGACGCCCAAAAAGGTGAAATACCAGCTCGGCTTCATCCCGTCCGACGGCCAGTGGAAGCTCAGCGGCATCAGCATCGATATCGAATAGCCGTGGCTTTGGGGAAACGCGCTGACGCCGGAGCCACACAGCGGTGCGGCCCGGAGCAATCAACAGTGTGCAATTCGAACTTCATTCCATTTTGCCAAGCGGAAATGCTATTCGGATCTTCAGGATCAAAGTCAGCGTCTTTTCCCGGGAAGGCAAAGGATGGAATTTCCTTCATGGATCGAGCTCGTCGAAAGAAACGTCGCTAAATTTGGCGACCTTGTCGCCGGCATCGACCCCTCGCTTGCCGATATTCCCGAGTGTTTCGGCCACGACGGCCAGTGGATCGGGCGGTTCGTCGATTTCATGATCGAGTCCATCGAGGGACGCGTCGGCTTCGTCAAATTCCAGTCGGCCTATTTCGAAGCGTGTGGACTGACGGGTCTGACGGCGCTCTCCGCCGGCATCAGGAAAGCACGGGCGGCGGGCATCGGTGTCATTCTCGACGCCAAACGCGGGGACATCGGCGCGACGGCTTCCGCCTATGCCCGCGCCTACCTGACCCCCGCCTCGGCCGGCGGCAGCGGCGACTTTGAAGCCGATTGCCTGACCGTCAATCCCCTGATGGGGCCGGATACGCTGGAGCCCTTCGTCGAATGCGCCAATCGTTTCGGCAAGGGCCTGTTCGTGCTCTGTCGAACGTCCAATCCCGGCGCGGGCTGGCTGCAGGACAAGATGACCGGCAATCGCCTTGTTTCGGATCGCCTCGCCGATCTCATTGCCGCCATGGGAGCCAACGCCAACAGCTATTCCCGGCTGAATGCCGTGGGCGCCGTGGTGGGCGCGACGGTGCCGCACGAGGGCCGGCGTCTGCGGCAATTGCTGCCCCGCTCGATCATCCTGGCGCCCGGTCTTGGCGCGCAGGGCGGCGACGCCGCAGCCATTCACTCCTTGCGCGGCGACTCGCCAGGCGACCTGCTGATTCCGGTATCGCGCGGTTTGACGCTGGTGCGGGATCGCGGGATTTCCGCCGAAGACTATCGAGAGCTCATCATCGACAGGATCGCCGACTTCAAGGCGGCGATTGCCTATGACTATCCCGGCAATCGCGCCATCCCGGCCTGACGTTCGGCGCAAGCCGACGACCGCGCTGCTAGAACGCGGTCCCCGCCCGCTTCGGCTTCGGATCCTCGCCCTCGGCTTCGCGCGGCACCGGCGCGATCTTGAGCGCCGTGATGCGGTTGCGCTCACGCCGCAGCACGCGGAAGCGGAAGCCATGGAAGGTAAAACTCTGGCCCCGCTCGGGGATCGAGCGGGCTTCGTGAATCACGAGGCCTGCGACGGTCGTTGCCTCCTCGTCCGGCAGATGCCAGTTCATCGCGCGGTTGAGATCGCGGATCGGCACCGAACCGTCCACCACCACGGAGCCATCGCTCTGGGCGCGGACGCCGGCCACGACGACGTCGTGCTCATCGGAAATGTCGCCGACGATTTCTTCCAGAATGTCTTCCAGCGTCACCATGCCCTCGACTTCGCCGTATTCATCGACGACGAGCGCAAAATGGGTCTTGCGGCGGCGGAACGCCTTCAACTGTTCGGACAGAGGCCGCATCTCCGGCACGAACCACGGCGGCAGCATGATCGCCGAAACGTTGATCCGCGAGGTATCGCCGTCGGAGGCCCGGATCGCGCGCAGCAAATCCTTGGCGTGCAGCACGCCGATGATGTTTTCCGGCTTTTCGCGCCACAGCGGGATGCGGGTGTATTCGGTCGCCAGCACCTCGCGCACCAGTTCGTCCGGCGGCAGGTCGGCGTTGATCAGCACCATCGCGGTGCGGTGGACCATGACGTCGGACACGGCGAGATCGCCGAAACGGAAGACGTTGTGGATATACTCGGCCTCGCCGCTCTCGATCCCGCCATGCACAGCCGATTCTTCCACCAACCCTTCGATCTCGGAGTCAGTGAGAATTTCGTGCTGTGAGGATTCCTTGACGCCGAGCATGCGCAATATCCCGCGCGATGCGGTGTTGAGCAGCCAGTTCAGCGGATAGAACACCAGATAGGACAAATGGAGCGGATAGGCGATCCATTGCGAGACCGGCATCGGCTGGCGGATCGCGAGCGTCTTCGGCACCTGCTCGCCGATGACGATGTGAAGCGAGGAGAATACGAGAAAGCCCGCCAGGAACGACACGAAGTGCAGGGTACGTTCCGACATGCCGAGCGGCATCAGCACCGGCTCGAGCAGCGCGGACACGGTCGGTTCGCCGACCCAGCCGAGACCGAGCGAGGCCATGGTGATGCCGAGCTGGCAGCAGGCGAGATAGGCCTCGATGTTGCCCATCATGCCTTGCAGCAGGCGCGCGCCGAACCGGTCCTGCTCGACCATCGCCCTGATGCGAAACCCGCGGCTCTTGACCAGCGCAAACTCGGCGGCCACGTAAAACGCGTTGGCGGCCAGCAGCAGGATCGCGAGCAGCAGATTGGACGCAGTCGAGCTCATATATGCCTCGTGACGGCCCCGGCCCCGCGCGACGCTTGGCCCATACTGCGTCCCGACAATCCCGTTCTCATCCCGACAACTTCTGTTGCAGGAAATCGCGCACCAGCGCCGGCTCGACGTCGTTTGCGACCACCGCGCGGCCGACCGCCTGCAGCAGGATGAAGGTGAGCTCGCCGCGCTTGACCTTCTTGTCCTGCGCCATCAGCGCCATCAGCGCGTCGGCATCCGCCAACCCCTCCTGGGCGAAGCCCGCGATGTCCTGCAAATGGGTCGGCAGGCCGACGGAAGCAAGATGACGTTCGACGCGGGCGGCATCGGCCTCGGCGATCATGCCGAGCTTGGCGGAAAATTCCGCAGCCAGCACCATGCCGACGGAGACGCCTTCGCCATGGAACAGGCGATCGGAAAAGCCGGTCGCGGCCTCCAGCGCATGGCCGAAGGTGTGGCCGAGATTGAGCAGCGCGCGCTCGCCGTTCTCGCGCTCGTCGCGGGAGACGATCGCGGCCTTGGCTCGGCAGGAGGTCGCAATCGCGTGCTCGCGCGCCGCGCCGCCGGAAAAGATGTCGGCGTGGTTGGCCTCCAACCAGGTGAAAAAGGCTTCGTCGCCGAGCACGCCATATTTGGCGACCTCGGCGTAACCGGCGCGGAACTGGCGCGGCGACAGCGTGTCCAGCACGGAGGTATCGGCGATGACCAGCACCGGCTGATGGAACGCGCCGAGCAGGTTCTTGCCCTGCGGCGAGTTGATGCCGGTCTTGCCGCCGACCGAGGAATCCACCTGCGCCAAAAGCGAGGTCGGCACCTGCACGAAATCGACGCCGCGGCGCAGGATCGCCGCCGCAAAGCCGGCCAGATCGCCGACCACGCCGCCGCCGAGCGCAATCACCAGATCGTTGCGCTCGATCTTCGCCGCGATCAGCGCCTCAGAGACCTTTTCGAGACCTGCATAGGTCTTCGACATTTCGCCTTCCTCGACGATGACGCGCGAGGTTGGAATGCCGGCTTCGGCAAGCGAACGCTCGGTTGGCTCCAGCCAGTGCTTTGCCACGGTGCGGTCGGTGACGATCGCGGTCCGCACGCCCGGGCACAACGCGGCGACGCGCGCGCCGAGCGACGCCAGCACGCCACGGCCGATGACGATGTCATAGGCGCGGTCGCCGAGCGCCACGTCGACCGTGATATCGGCGGAATGTTTCAGGGGCGCAGTCATGGCGTAACGCTCATCCCGTCGGTTGTCGGCTGGGCAGCAGGCGCGCCGGCGCACAGCCGGGCGCGCAGGGCATCGATACAATCGTCGACGACGCGGTCGTGCGGCACGTCTCGCGAGCTGATCGTCAGGTCGGCGGTGCGATAGACCGGCTCCCGCGCTTCGAGCAGGCGGCTGACGGTCGCAACCGGATCCTCGGTCTGCAGCAGCGGCCGGTCGGCGCGGCGCTTGACCCGCTTCATGATCACGTCGACATCCGCCTTGAGCCAGATCGAGACCGCCTTGTCGCGGATGCGGTTGCGGGTCTCCTCACGCATGAAGGCGCCGCCGCCGGTGGCGATCACGGCCGGACCGCCGTCGAGCAGCCGCGCGATCACCCGCGCCTCGCCGTCCCGAAAATAGGGCTCGCCATGGGTCGCAAAAATTTCCGGAATAGTCATGCCGGCGTGGGCCACTTCGATCTCGACGTCGGCGTCAAAAAATCGCAGCCCGAGCCGGGCCGCCAGCCGCCGCCCGATGGTGGACTTGCCGGCGCCCATCATGCCGACCAGCACGACCGAACGCCTTCCCAGCGCCGACGTGATGTCGGCCTCCTGGGGGGAGCTCGCTTGTGCCGGTGCGGCGGTCTCGGACATCAAAAACTCTGCGGTTTTGCGGGACTTGTTCCGCGCTGCGACACCTATACTACCCCCATTGACGCCCCCGCCAGAGACTCTTGCCACGGGGATAGGAACATGTTGGATGATTTCATTGGTTAATTCGCCGCCCTGAGCCCCCTATGCCCAGTTTGTTCCGCTTTCTGACGGTCGTCGGCGTGATTGCCGGGGTGATCTATGGCGCCATTTTCGCGCTGGCGAATTTCGTGACCCCAAAACCCCGGGAAATGACAGTCACCATCCCCGCAGACAAGTTCCTCAAGAAATAGCCGCTATCGTCTGATTTGTGAGAGACGAATTCGGGGAGCGGCATCTCGTAATGGGATGTCGGGGGAAATGCGTTCCAGCAAGACGGCCACAGACGCCAAACTGACCAACCTGTTCCTCGACATGCTCGCGGCGGAACAGGGGGCGGGCGACAACACGCTCGACGCCTATCGCCGCGACCTCACCGACTTTTCCGAATTTCTCGGCCGCACGGGACAGAACTTTGCCGGCGCCGGGACGGATGAGCTGCGCGACTACCTCGCCGACCTCGACACCCGCGGCTTCAAATCCTCCAGCGTGGCGCGCCGGCTGTCGGCGATGCGGCATCTGTTCCGCTTCCTCCTGAACGAGCGCATCCGCAGTGACGATCCGGCGGCGATCCTGTCCGGCCCGAAACGCGGCCGGGGCTTGCCGAAGGTGCTGTCGATCGCGGACGTCGACCGCATGCTGACGCGGGCCAAGGAATTGACGCTAGGCCAGAACGCTTCGCCGCAGCAGCGGCTGCGCGCGATGCGGCTGTATTGCCTGCTGGAAGTGCTCTACGCCACGGGCCTGCGCGTCTCGGAGTTGGTGGCGCTGCCGCTGTCGGCCTCGCGGCGCGACGCCCGCATGATCGTGGTGCGCGGCAAGGGCAACAAGGAACGGCTGGTGCCGCTCAACGAAGCGTCGCGGCAGGCGATGGCCGACTATCTCGCCGCGATCGAAGCGCTCAAGCCCGAGAAGAAGAAAAACGCCGTCGCGTCAAAGTGGCTGTTTCCCTCCTTTGGCGAGAGCGGCCATCTGACGCGGCAGCATTTTGCGCGCGACCTGAAGGAGCTGGCGGCGGCATCGGGCCTGGCGCCGCGGCTGGTCTCGCCGCACGTGCTGCGCCACGCCTTTGCCAGCCACCTGCTGCATAACGGCGCGGACCTGCGCATCGTGCAGACGCTGCTCGGCCATACCGATATCTCGACCACACAAATCTATACCCATGTGGTCGAGGAACGGCTGAAAAGCCTGGTGCGCGACCTGCATCCGCTGGCGGAAAAGATCTAAAGTCACGGGTCGCATCAAAACGGCTGCCCACAGTCAAGATATATCTTTTCTAATCTATGACCTATCTTTTCTACTTGCCTGCCGATAGTTATGATATATCTTAGACTGATCATAACCAAACAAAAGGAAGAAAACATGTTTGGATTCAGACACGCGATGCGTGAGGGCCGCCACGGCCGCGGCTTGGGCGGCCATTACGCATCACCGCGCGGCGGCAGGTTCGGCCGCGGTGAAGGAGGAAGAGGCTGGAGCGAAGACGACCAGGGCTTCGGACGCGGCGGCGGACGGCGGCGAATGTTCGACGGGGGCGAACTGCGCCTCGTGCTGCTCAAATTGATCGCCGACAAGCCCCGCCACGGCTACGACCTGATTCGCGCCATTGAGGAACGAACCGGCGGCGCCTATGCGCCGAGCCCAGGCATCGTTTATCCGACGCTGACGATGTTGAGCGAAATGGGGCTGATCGACGAGCAACTGGCCGAGGGCGCGCGAAAGCTGTTCGCAGTCACGCCGGAAGGCACCGCCCATCTCGCGGAGCACCACGCGGAGGTCGCCGCGATGCTGGCGCGGCTGGATGCGCTTGCTGCGATGCGCCAGCGCACCGACGCCGTTCCGATCCGCCGTGCGATGCATAATCTGCGCAGCGTGCTGTTGAGCCGGCTCGGCGAAGGCCTCGACAAGGAGCGGATGCACGAAGCGGTGGAACTGATCGATGAGGCGGCGCGAAAGATCGAGCGTCTGTAACATGAGTCTGCAGCGTCACACGAACACCCGCGTCCGCCACGAACTTCGTCGACGGGTGTTGATCGTATCCTCCATCGAGCTGTTGACGCCGCGCATGCTGCGCTTCGGCTTCACCTCACCCGACCTGCACGATTTCGTGAGCGCCTCGCATGACGATCACGTCAAACTGTTCTTTCCTGCCGTCGGCGGAGACGCCGACGGACGGGAAACCTGCATGCGCGATTTTACGCCGCGCCGGTTCGATAGCAGCCAGGGAACGCTGATCATCGACTTCGCACTCCACGAGAGCGGTCCTGCGACGCGCTGGGCGACATCGGCACAGATTGGCGACACGCTGGAAATCGGCGGTCCAAGGGGCTCCACTGTCGTGCCCGATGATTTCGACTGGTATCTGTTGATCGGCGACGAAACTGCGCTTCCGGCGATCGGACGTCGCGTGGAAGAGCTTCGCGCCGACGTGCCGGTGACCACCTTCGTCTTGATGGAAGCTGATGAAATCCTGGACTTCCGGACCAAGGCGACCTGGACGCCGCGCTGGATTGCGCGAAACGGGTCGCCGGACGATGCGTCGCTGCTGCGCACGGCGCTTGCCGACTACGCGCTGCCGAACGGCGAAGGCTTCGTTTGGATCGCCGCTGAAGCGTCCGTCGCGCGCAGTGTGCGAAACTATATCATCGAGGACCTGGGGCACCCGCGGCAATGGACCAAGGCAGCGGGCTATTGGAAGCATGGGCACGCTGACGCCCACGAAAAGATCGAGGATTGACCGGGTTGTCCCGGCCGGCGACGAAGGCATCCTTCCGTCCATCCCTCCCCGAAGATGCGCCTGCAGCCTTGACTTCCGCGGCGTCTCCCCCGAAACAGCCGTCTCCCGCCCGCGGCCCGTTTGGCGCGCTTTCGGCAAACCGGGTCATCCGGACCGAGATGCACGCTAAATCATTGAAGATGCGTGCTTTCCTTAAGCGAATCGAAACCGCTTCGCCTCAAAGCACGTTGTTACCTATATTGTCTCGATGCCGGATCAGATGCGCAGCTATCTCGACTTTGAAAAACCCGTCGCCGAACTAGAGGCCAAGGTCGATGAACTGCGCGCGCTGGCGGCGTCCGGCAGCGACATCGGCGACGAGATCGCGCGCATCGAGGACAAGGCGTCCCAGGCGCTGAGCGACCTCTATGCCAATTTGACGCCATGGCAGAAGACGCTGGTGGCGCGTCATCCGCAGCGCCCGCACTTCACCGATTTCGTCAACACGCTGATGACGGAATTCACGCCGATGGCGGGCGACCGCAAATTCGCCGAGGACGAGGCGCTGGTGGGCGGCTTCGGCCGCTTCCGCGGCGAGCCGATCTGCGTGGTCGGCCAGGAAAAGGGCGCCACCACCGACAGCCGCATCAAGCATAATTTCGGCATGGCGCGCCCCGAAGGCTATCGCAAGGCCGTCCGGCTGATGGAGATGGCCGATCGCTTCGGCATTCCCGTGCTGTCGCTCGTCGATTCCGCCGGCGCCTATCCCGGCATCGGCGCCGAGGAACGCGGCGTTGCGGAAGCCATTGCACGCTCGACCGACACATGCCTCTCGCTCGGCGTCGCCAATGTCGCGATCATCACCGGCGAAGGCATGTCGGGCGGCGCCATCGCCATCACCACCGCGAACAAGGTGCTGATGTTCGAACACGCGATCTACAGCGTGATCTCGCCGGAGGCGGCCTCCTCGATCCTGTGGCGCGACGGCACCAAGGCCCAGGAAGTCGCCAACGGCATGAAGATCACGGCTCAGGACATGCTGCGCTTCGGCGTGATCGACCAGATCCTGAAAGAACCCTCCGGCGGCGCCCACCGCGATTCCACCGCTATGATCTCGGCTACGGGGGACGCGATCGCCGAGGCCTTCAACGACCTCCGCAATCTGGACGCGGATGGCATCCGCCGGCAGCGGCGACAAAAGTTTCTCGATATCGGCCGCAAGCTCGGCTGATTGGCCTTTCTGGGGTAGGCCGGGCCGGCATCCCCCTTCGTTAGCGCCGCCTTAATGGTGCTTTATTTCATCGGATCACTTGATTCGGCCCTAATTAGGCCCAGACGCGGTCTTTAAACTCTATTGACCATGCCTGCTGTGGAAGCGGCCGGCGCATCGCGTTCGGGTTGCGGCGCAGAAGGTCAAAGGGTACTATTTTATGCATTGGCTTCAGGACATGTTCGCTGTGATTTGGGGTGCGAAAATGCCCGGTGGGTGTGGAGCTTAGCCTTTGATTAACCGTTCGCTGGTTCGCGCGCTCGTCACGTCGGCTGCCCTCGCGGGCGCAGGCGCGCTGTTGGCAAGCTGCAACGGCGAAGACATCTCGCTGGCCAATAACGCCAAGGCCAACCAGCCGGTCCCGCCAAAGCTGATCGCCGACATGACGGCGAAAGACATGGATCTGCAGTCGCCGATCCTGGTTCGCCTGTTCAAGCAGGAAGCCGAACTGGAGATCTGGAAGCAGGATCGCTCCGGCCGTTTTGCGCTGCTCAAGACATATCCGATCTGCCGCTGGTCGGGCGATCTCGGCCCCAAGGTCCGCGAAGGTGACCGCCAGGCGCCGGAAGGCTTCTATACGATCTCGCCGGCGCAGATGAACCCGCAGTCGGCCTATTATCTCTCCTTCAACACCGGCTATCCGAACGCCTTCGACAAGGCGCTGGGACGCACCGGCTCGCAGTTGATGGTGCATGGCGACTGTTCCTCGCGCGGCTGCTACGCGATGACCGACGAGCAGATCGCGGAAATCTATTCGCTGGGTCGCGAATCCTTCTTCGGCGGCCAGAAATCGTTCCAGTTGCAGGCCTATCCGTTCAAGATGACGGCGGCCAACATGGCCAAGCACCGCAACAATCCGAACATGCCGTTCTGGAAGATGATCAAGGAAGGCAATGATCATTTCGAGGTGACGAAGCAGGAGCCGAAGGTCGATTTCTGCGAAAAGAAATACGTGTTCGATGCCGTCAAAGCGCCGAACGCGACACGTGACCTGGTGTTCGATGCTTCGGCCAAGTGCCCGGCCTATGTGATTCCCGACGAAGTCGCCGACGCCGTGCGCGACAAGCAGGCCACCGACCTCGCCGAGACCGCGCGGCTGATTGCCAAGGGAACGCCAGTCGCCCGCACCAACACCGGCATCGACGGCGGCATGCACAGGGTATTCGCCGCGCGCGTACCCGACGGTAACACCGGTCTTTCGGAAGCCGGCGACGGCTCCTTGTCGCTGATGGCGCGCGCCCCCGGCACCATTCCTTCCCACGTCAATCCGCCCAAGGCGCCCTCCGATAATCTGCTGATGGGTGCGCCGGAACCGCCGAAGCTTGCCGCAGCCCCGGCGCCCGCCCCTGCCGCGGCGCCAACGCGCGTCGCCAATGCAGCGCCGGCGGCCCAGGATGAAGGGTTCTTCTCCAACCTCGCCCGCAAGGTCGGTATTGGCGGCGCGGCTGAAGCTACCGCAAGCACGCCGCCTTCGAAGCCGAAGGTGAACGAAGCCAAACGAAACGAGCCGCCGCGGCCGGACGCAACCGCGCCGAAGGCCACGGCGCCGAAACAGGACGCCAAACAGGCCGCCGCCCGCCCGTCGTTGAGACCGTCTGTGTCGGAAGCTCCGGCCCCCGCCGCCAAGGACAATCAGGTGTCGGGCTCCGCGCCGATCGTGCCGCCGAACTCATTTGACAGCCGCTTCGGCGCTGTGAAGTAAGCGGGACGCGCCTTCGCAGACTCCTGAACAACAAGAGCCGTCATGTGTCGCGAGAGCGCATTTGCGATTAGTGACGGTGAATTCAACACAGACAGCGTGGTGCAATGGTTCGTCTGCTCATCGCGGGTGATGACGCCTGATCCGTTACGCTGCTCAACAATGCGTCTTCATTTTCCCGCTGTGCTTCGCAGCGCCCCAAACTTTTGAGTGTGTCATTGGCGCTTGTCTCGGACTGGCTTGCTGGTAACAGAATGCTTTCGCCGCCGATGCATGACTTCTTCCGCGTGGTATGCAGTTGATGTAGGCTAACCACAGGCCGCCAGCGGGTAGTGCCGAAGGCCCGCGGCGTATTAGCGGCATCATGCCCACGGCGGGGCTAAATTCCTTCATCTCCAGGTTTTGGGCCGGCTCGCTTTTCATTTGAGCCGGAAGAGAGGCTAGCGCCTCATCGATCAAACACGCCCCAACAGGAGGACATGATGCATTTTTGTATGACCGGACAATACACGCCAAAAGCTCTCAACGGCATTATGGAAAATCCCACAGTCAGTCGTTACGAAGCAGCAAAAAAGCTGGTCGAAGCGGCCGGCGGCAAATTGCTCTCGATGTATAGCACCGCTACCGACGGGCCCGGCGTCCTCGTTATCTTCGATGTGCCCGATCCCAGCTCAGCACCGGCGATATCAGGCACCGTGATCGCAGCCGGCGCCATGCACAATGTAAGCCTCACGCGGCTCTGGACGCAGGACGAAATCGTGCAAGTTCGGCAAAAAGCGGCCCAGCTTCGTAGCTCGTACAAGCCGCCCGGCGGCTAAATGACCGGTGCGGCTCCGGCATTGGTGCTGACGGCCGCCGGACATGCTCATCTAAACATTGGTGGCGGTCGATCCCCCGCCACCAATGTTGTCGTGGGGTCGACGAACTCATTCGACAGCCGCTTCGGGGCTGTGAACTAACGGCTTCACTTGCTGCCGCACCCAAGCGTCGTCATGCCCGCGAACGCAAGCGGGCGACTTCGGAATTCCCTGACAATTTATCGCAACGACGCCCGCGGCTCAGAGCGCGGTCGAGTCATGAAACCGTTTCATCCTGTGGCACGAGGCCGACGCCGGTGACCGGCTTGGTTGCAGGCGCGACGAGGTCAGCCCGTCGGCTTGCGACGATCGCGATGGCGCAGACCACATAGAAGCACGCGCCGAGCGCATAGGTCTTGGCGATGCCGAACTGGATCGACAGGGCCATACCCAGCACCGACGCCAGCATCGACGTCACTCCGTTGGTGCTCCAGAAGAACGGCAACAGCGCTTCATGACGGCGCCAGATATTGAGGCCGAGCGGAAACATCATCCCCATGCAGAACGCCGGGGGCGCCAGCAGCAGGACGGAAACCAGAATGCGCATGTCGGTTGGTTGCGACCGCGTCCAAGTGGTGACCAGTGGCGTTAGCAGCCCGGCTGCCACGATGGTGATCAGGAGGACCGTCACCCTCCACACGATGGCACGCGGCCGAGGGGTATCCGCGCCGACTGTGGCGCTGCCCATGCCGCCGAAAAGAAGAATCGTGAACAGCACCACGCTCAGCCCGTAGACGGGATGGCCGAGGAAGACCATCAGGCGCTGCATCTGCGAGATCTCGATCAGCATGAAGCCCATCCCGATCGCGCTGAAATAGGCCATCGGCGGCGTCAGCGTCGACAACGGCATCCGCTTCGCAAGTCCAAGGAAGGGCAGCACGATGTAGTATCCGCAGGCAAGGAGCGCGACGATGATGAGCAAGCCGGTCATGCTGACCGCGACATTGTTGTCCATCGCTCCCCACGGATACATGTTCGTGAGATCGCCGAGGCGGGAAGTGAAGAAGAAGAACGGCTTGTCGTCTGTCGATGGAGCGATGTTCTCCGGCAGGGAATCGAAGAATGCCGCGTCCGCCTTGTCGGACAGCAACGTCGAGGTGATGGCATCGAAGGCGACGTCCGGCCCCAGGAATATCTTGAATCCCTGCGCCTCGAGCCTTCCGCGAGCCTCCTGCCATTGCGCATCGGTGAACGCGTCGGGCCGCGTAATGACCGTTACGATGTTGCCCACGTTAAGCGCGACAACATGATGCCGGAGCTCGGCGGCCGGCACGCCCTTGCGCTGCAAGGCGCTGGCTGCGATCGCGACCAGCCGATAGAATTCGCTGCGGTACTTGTCTCCCTTGTACCAGCGCGAGACCGACAGCAGCCCGCCTGGCTTCAGTGCGCGGTAAAAATCATCCCACGCATCGACGGTATAGAGGCGGTTTTCCGTCAGCGTCAGGCCGCCCGCCGCCGTCGCCGCCCAGGTATCGATGAGTGAAATCTGAACCAGGTCGTAGCGCTCGGGCGAGTGGTTGATGTAGCTTCGCGCTTCGGCATTGACCAGGGAAACGCCGGGCTGGCGCTCGAGATGGCCGGCAAAACCGGCGAATTTTTCGGTGAGCACCTCAAAGATCGCCGGATTGATCTCGATGCCACGAATCTGCTTGGCGCCGAAAACCAGTCCAGAAAGGATGTCGCGGCCGCCGCCAACACCGACGACAGCGACGTCGGCTGCCGGCTGCACCAGGTAGGCACCATTGATGACGTCATCTTTCAGGTAGCTGAGTTTGCCGATGTCGCCGTCGTGCCTGGTGATGACCGTGCCTGCATCGGCATCGATATCGATGTAATGCTGGTCAACCCTGGCATCGGACGGGCGGGCAAATCCCCAGCCGACCGGGGTTTTCTCGGGCCACTCCTTCACCCGAACCCGTGAATAGGTATTCCAGCGCTCGAACAGCGTACCGGCCTGTTCCTCACCCTTGGCCCAGAACACGCCGAGGTGGCTGTTGCCGGTAAGGTCGAGGCCGGTATGCACCATGGCCGCAGCGGCCATCGCCAACGCGACAGCACCGCTCAAGCGAAGGGTACGGACCTCGTCGCTGTTCCGGATGACAATCCAGCCCACGCCGGCAGAGAGGGCTGCAATCCATAATGTCGCACTGACGGGATCGATCACCAGCAGCAGAAAGATCACGCCGAGGCAACCAACTGCGGCCCCCAGGAGATCGGCTGCATAGAGCCATCCGCCGCTATATGGCAAACGGGTCAGCAAGAGCGTTATGCAAACGCCACCTTCGGTGAAAGGCCACACGAAGGCGAGGATTGCCAGCACAAGGACGACCGTCACGGCGTCGGTGGGCACTATGAGCGGCGTGCACAGGAGCACGACCATTGCGCCAACGCTACTGAGTGCGAACCACGATGCGTGGCGTGCGAATTCGACGCCAACCCGTTCGGACGTATAACGTGTGGGCTTGCCGTAGACCTCCATCGCTCCGCGGGTAAGCCCGAGCATGGCGAGTGAAATAGCGGCGAAGGCGAAATGATAATAGAGCATCACGCTGAAGAAGCGCGTTATCAGGATCTGGTAGGATAGCGTCGCGGACGCCAGCACGAAGATCGCCAGGTAATAGCGGCCGTTAATCTTGGATATGGATTGCAAGACGCTGTCCTCTGATGGAGCCCCGGGAAGGATCCTATGGGTGCGCCGTGGCCATTCGCGCAGTGCGCAATCGCCAAATTGGACATAACTTCCTAAACAACCCGTTACATGCCCTCAAAGACCGGGCGCTTGCGGGCATCGCCGCGTCACTCAATCCCGAATCGGCCGAGCCGGCGCGATATCGCGCCCTCGAAGCGCGAGTTCAGCCGTCAGACGAAACCGAGGGGTGAGAAGCCGGCGGGCGCGGCGTAGAAGCCCCGCCCACCGATGCGGCAGAGTGGGCTCAGCCGTATTTGCCGTGGCAGTGCTTGTACTTCTTGCCGCTTCCGCAGGGGCAATCCTCGTTGCGGCCGACCTTGCCCCAGCTTGCGGGATTCTTGGGGTCGCGGTCGGCGGCAGCGGTCTCGGGCACCAGCGAGGCGCTGGCGAACGCCATCTCGTCTTCGCCGGTATTCGGATCGAACTTGTGCGCTTCCATCGGCGGCAGCGCCGGCTGCTGCTCTTCCGGCGGCACGATCTCGACGCGCATCAATTGCGCCGTCACCGCCTCGCGCAGATGCGCGGTCATTGCCTCGTACAGGCCGAAGGCTTCCGACTTGTATTCCTGCAACGGATCGCGCTGGCCATAGCCGCGTAAGCCGATCACCTGACGCAGATGATCGAGCATGATAAGGTGCTCGCGCCAGAGGTGATCCAGCGTCTGCAGCAGAATGGTCTTCTCGACGTAGCGCATCACGTCGGGGCCCCATTGCGCCACCTTGGCCGCCATGTGCTCGTCGACGCGCTGCTCGATCCGCGTCAGCAATTCCTCGTCGGCAATGCCCTCTTCCTTGGCCCACTCCTCGACCGGCAGGTCGACGTCGAGCACGCGCTTCAACTCATCCTTGAGGCCCGCGACATCCCACTGCTCGGCATAGGCGTGTTCCGGCACATGCTTGACGACGATGTCGTCGATGAAGTCATGACGCATGTCCGCGACCATGTCGGCCACGCTGTCGCTCTTCATCAGCTCGACGCGCTGATCGAAGATCACCTTGCGCTGGTCGTTCTGGACGTTATCGAACTTGAGCAGGTTCTTGCGGATGTCGAAGTTGCGGGCTTCGACCTTCTGCTGCGCCTTTTCCAGCGCCTTGTTGATCCAGGGATGGATGATGGCCTCGCCCTCTTGCAGGCCGAGCCGCTGCAGCATGCTGTCGAGCCGGTCGGATCCGAAGATCCGCATCAGATCGTCTTCCAGCGACAGGAAGAATTTTGAGCGGCCGGGATCGCCCTGACGGCCGGAACGGCCGCGCAACTGGTTGTCGATGCGGCGGGATTCATGCCGCTCGGAGCCCATGATGTAGAGCCCGCCCGGCTTGGTGATGGTCTTGGCCGGCCTGCTGCCCTTGGCGGGCTCGACTTCAACGACGTCCTCGGCCTTCAGCACGATCTCGCGGAAGCGCTCGATGTCGGCCTTGATCCGCTCGATCTTGGCGGCCTTCTCGGCCTCGTCGGTGATGTCAGCGGTCTCCTGCTGGATCCGCATCTCGAGCGAGCCGCCGAGCTTGATGTCGGTACCGCGACCCGCCATGTTGGTCGCGATCGTGATCGCGCCGGGGACGCCGGCTTCGGCGACGATATAGGCTTCCTGTTCGTGGAAGCGCGCGTTCAGGACCGCAAACAGCTTTGCAGGCTTGCCCGCCCGCGCCGCGGCGTAGAGCTTCTCCATGCCGGATTCCGCGCCGAAATCGATCTGCTTGTAGCCGTGTTTCTTCAAATAATCGGCCAACACCTCCGACTTCTCGATCGAGGCGGTGCCGACCAGCACCGGCTGCAGCCGCTTGTTGGCGCGTTCGATCTCAGCCAGGATCGCGGCGTATTTCTCGTTCTGGGTGCGGTAGACTTCATCGTCCTCGTCGAGACGCGCCACCTGCACGTTGGTCGGGATTTCCACGACCTCCAGCTTATAGATGTCGAACAGTTCGTCGGCTTCGGTCAGCGCCGTACCGGTCATGCCCGCGAGCTTTTCGTACATCCGGAAATAGTTCTGGAAGGTGATCGAGGCCAGCGTCTGGTTTTCCGGCTGGACCTGGACGTGCTCCTTGGCTTCCAGCGCCTGGTGCAGTCCTTCGGAATAGCGGCGGCCCTGCATCATGCGACCGGTGAATTCGTCGATGATGATGACTTCGCCGTCGCGAACGATGTAGTCCTTGTCGCGCGTGAACAGCGAGTGCGCCCGCAGCGCCTGGTTGATGTGGTGAACGACCGAGACGTTCTCGACGTCGTAGAGCGAATCACCCTTGAGCTGTCCGGCGTCGCGCAGCAGCGTCTCGATCTTCTCCATGCCGGCTTCGGTCAGCGTCACCGTGCGCTGCTTCTCGTCGACGTCGTAATCGGTCTTGTCGAGCTTGGGCAGGAAGGTGTCGATGGTGTTGTAGAATTCCGAGCGGTCGTCGAGCGGACCGGAGATGATCAGCGGCGTGCGCGCCTCGTCGATCAGGATCGAGTCGACTTCGTCGACGATGGCGTAGAAATGGCCGCGCTGGACCATGTCCTCCAGCCGGTACTTCATGTTGTCGCGCAGATAGTCGAAGCCGTATTCGTTGTTGGTGCCGTAGGTGATGTCGCGCGAATAGGCTTCCTTGCGCTCGGAATCGTCGAGCCCGTGCACGATCACGCCGACGGTTAGCCCGAGAAACTGGTAGATCTGGCCCATCCATTCGCTATCGCGGCGGGCGAGGTAATCGTTGACGGTGACGACGTGGACGCCCTTGCTGGCCAGCGCGTTGAGATAGACCGCGAGCGTGGCCACCAGCGTCTTGCCTTCGCCGGTCTTCATCTCGGCGATGTCGCCCTCGTGCAGCACCATGCCGCCGATCAGCTGGACGTCGAAATGGCGCTGGCCGAGGGTGCGCTTGGCGGCCTCGCGCACGGTGGCGAAGGCCGGCACCAGGATGTCGTCGAGCGTCTTGCCTTCGGCGAGCTGTTGGCGGAATTCGGCCGTGCGGGCTTTCAGCGCTTCGTCGGAAAGCGCGGTGAGCTCGGGCTCAAGCGCGTTGATGGCGTTGACGCGGGTCTGATAACCCTTCACCCGCCGGTCGTTGGCGGAGCCGAAAAACTTGCGGGCGAGCGCGCCGATCATGCCAATTCCTGCCTTTGCCGTTACTTGCGTTGCGAGCCGTGCCGTGGACCACCAGGTTGCCTATCAACTCACCGTGACACATCGCGGCAAATACCCGTTCCGGGGCATCATCCGCCTAATGAGTGGGAATTAAGCAATCCAAGGTTCAACGGCAAAAAGCGCAGCAAAATAAGCGCTATCGCCGCTGGAGGTTCCGGCACAGATATGGCTGGGTCGGGGCCTTGTCAACGTGGGTCCATCTGTCAACGAATTCATCATTTTGACAGACTTTTCGCGTTGCCAAGGCCGTATGATTGGGCGAGTGTCCCGCCGCCTTTGCCGCCCCCTTCTTCAAGACAAGGATTTTCCATGACCACCTCGTTCCCGGAAACGAAAACCGGCCTGCGCTTCGGCCTCGCCTCCCTGGCCGCCACGGCCTGTCTGGCTGCGATTTTGGCCGCCGGCCTGCCGGTTCGTGCCCAGGACAACCCCGTTCTCGCCAAGGTCAACGGTGTCGAGATCCGCCAGAGCGACGTCGCCCTCGCCGAAGAGGAACTCGGCCCCAGCCTCGCCCAGATGGACCCGGCGACCAAGAAGGACAATGTGCTGGCCTTCCTGATCGACCTGAAAATCGTCGCCAAGGCCGCCGAGGACAAGAAAGTCGAGAACTCCGAGGACTTCAAGAAGCGCCTGGCGTTCACACGCAGCCGCCTTCTGATGGACAGCCTGCTCGCCACCGAGGGCAAGGCTGCGACCACCGAAGAGGCCATGAAGAAGGTCTATGAGGAGGCCTCCAAGCAGATTACCGGCGAAATGGAAGTTCACGCCCGGCACATCCTGGTCGAGACCGAGGACGAGGCCAAGGCGATCGCGGAAGAGCTTAAGAAGGGCGGCGACTTCGCCGAACTGGCGAAGAAGAAGTCCAAGGACCCCGGCGCCTCCGATGGCGGCGATCTCGGCTTCTTCACCAAGGAACAGATGGTGCCGGAATTCTCCGCCGTCGCGTTCGTGCTCGAACCCGGCAAGGTCTCCGACCCCGTCAAGTCGCAATTCGGCTGGCACATCATCAAGGTCGAGGAAAAGCGCGCCCGCAAGGCCCCCGACTTCGAGCAGGTCAAGGCCCAGATCGAGACCTATGTGACGCGCAAGGCCCAGGCCGAGTACGTCGCCAAGCTGCGCGAAGCCGCCAAGGTCGAGCGCATGGACAAGCCGGCGGAAGCCGCCAAGACCGAAGCCAAGCCGGATGCCGCAAAGCCCGCGGATTCCAAGATGGCGCCGGCGAAGAAGTAAAAAATCGCTGTCCCTTCTGCGGAACCGATAGTATTGACCATCGTCATGGCCGGGCCGAAGCGCCCGGCCATTCCATGTCCGGGGACTGGTTGCTAGGCCCTCAAGACGTCGATGCCGGCGCAGGTCCGGCTATGGTTGATCTGGTCGAAGAAGGTGCCCGCATGTCCACCACCATTTCCCCCCTCGCCCCGACCGATGTCCCCGAAATGCCCGCGATTGCCGGCGTAAAGCTCGCCACCGCCGCCGCCGGCATCCGCTACAAGGGCCGTACCGACGTGCTGCTCGCCGTCATGGACAAGGGCACCACGGTCGCCGGCGTCTTCACCAAATCGAAATGCCCGTCTGCTCCCGTTGAATGGTGCCGCGCCAAGCTCGGCCGCGGACAAGCCCGCGCGCTGGTGGTCAATTCCGGCAACGCCAATGCCTTCACCGGCAAGACCGGCAAGCAGTCGACGGCGCTGACCGCGCAAACCGCCGCGAAGGCCGTGGGCTGCACCACCGGCGACGTGTTCCTCGCCTCCACCGGCGTGATCGGCGAGCCGCTCGACGCCACCAAATTCGACGGCGTGCTGGCGACGCTGGCAGAGGCCGCCACGCCCGACCACTGGATGGCCGCCGCCAAGGCCATCATGACCACCGATACCTTCCCGAAGGTCGCGACCGCCACGGTGAAACTCGGCAAGACCAAGGTGACCATCAACGGCATGGCCAAGGGCGCCGGCATGATCGCGCCCGATATGGCGACCATGCTGTCCTTTGTGTTCACCGACGCGCCGCTGTCGTCCGCCGTGCTGCAGGCACTGCTCAAGGGCGGCGTCGAGGACACCTTCAATGCCGTCACCATCGACAGCGACACCTCGACGTCGGATACGCTGCTGGCCTTCGCTACCGGCGCAGCCGCTGCCGGCGGCGCGCCAAAGATCAGCCGCGCCAGCGATCCGCGCCTGAAGGCTTTTGCCAAGGCGTTCCGCGAGGTGCTGGCCGATCTTGCCGAACAGGTGGCCCGCGACGGCGAAGGCGCGCGAAAGCTGGTCGAGGTGATTGTCGAAGGCGCGACCACCAAGGCCTCGGCGCGCAAAATCGCAATGTCGATCGCGAATTCGCCGCTGGTGAAGACGGCAATCGCCGGCGAGGACGCCAATTGGGGCCGCGTGGTGATGGCGGTCGGCAAGGCCGGCGAGCCCGCCAACCGCGACAAGCTTTCGATCTCGTTCAACGGCATTCGCGTCGCCAAGAGTGGCGCGCGCGATCCGTCCTACAATGAGGCCGAGGTTTCCGAGGTGATGAAGAACCCGAAGATCCAGATCAAGGTCACGCTCGGCCTCGGCAAGGGCCGCGACCGCGTGCTGACCTGCGACCTCACCAAGGAATATGTCGCGATCAACGGCGACTACCGGTCATGAGCGAGACAGCGGCGCATGGCTGACATCAAGCTCACCCTCGTCGTCGCCTGCGCTCTGGTCGATGCCGACAAGCGCGTGCTGATCGCACAGCGCCCACCGGGCAAGGCGCTCGCGGGCCTGTGGGAGTTTCCCGGCGGCAAGGTCGAGCCCGGCGAACGGCCGGAGCAGACGCTGATCCGCGAACTGCATGAGGAGATCGGGATCGACGTCAGCGAGCCGTGCCTGGCGCCGCTGACCTTTGCGAGCTACGCCTATGACGGCTTTCATTTGCTGATGCCGCTGTACATCTGCCGGCGCTGGGAAGGCCTGGCTATCGCGCGCGAGGGCCAGCAACTGGCCTGGGTCCGCGCCAACAAGCTGCGCGATTACCCGATGCCGCCCGCAGACATTCCGCTGATCCCGCATCTGATCGATTTGCTGATGTAGACATTTCCGACAGCCGCAAACTCTATTTGTTTCCGAGCTGAACCTGCTGATCGACCAAAATCCTGACGGCGTGCACGGAGAGGCGCCCGAGCAGGATCGGCCTTCCGCTGAAAATCCCCGTTTCGGGGGCGTATTTGGTTACGTAGCCGGTCGGACAATCCAGCGCAGACCATACGAACCCGGGAGCGACCAAGCCATCGGCTACGGCGAGGCGACGCGGGATCGTCATCGTCTGCATGCCATCCTCCCGGCGATGCTACGGATTGCACTTCTACTTTCCCTGTGCCCAGGGCTCAGCTGGCCTTCGCGCGCAGACTTGCCTCGTAACGCGCATTCGCTTGTTCGAACATGCGGAGCGTCCGTTCGCGGTCGTGGCGGTGCTCATCCAGCGTCAACGAATCCCATTCGCTGCGCTCTGCGGCGAAGAAATCGCCGCCCCCATAGATGTGGATCGCGCCGGTCAACCGATCAATCGGATTGATAACGGAGTGGATGACATCCGGACCGAGCGCCACGGCGTCCTTCTCGCACAAGGCTTTTGCCCCGGCGGCCTCTATCCTGTTCGGGTCGCCTGGAATGCGTCGCCAGAAGACGTTGTCCTCCCGGCCCGAGTAAATGCCAATGACGGCCCACATGCGATGGTTGTGAGGCATCACCATCATGCCCGGCGCCCACACCACATTGAGGATCGTCAGGGAATCAGAATGGAAAAGTTCGCGGATTCCGGCGCGTGTCGGCTCACCGAGCCCTCTCAGCACCGCCGCCGGCTCGGACATCGCGCGAGCAACGGCCTCGCGAATTGCCTTATGGGTCGTGTCTGCTGCGAAAGCTGCCCGGCAGTCGGCGATGAATTGCTCGGTTCCAAACATCGCGGTCGCCCTTGCGAGACGAAGCCTGCTCGATCATCCGCCAGCGGTGACGGTGCCGATGCTTCGAGAAGCTTGGAGCAGCTTGTCTCATGTGTCCAATGCAATTATCATGCTCAAATTCATGCATGGCTTGCATTGAAATGAATCTTCGACACCTGCAAACGTTCGTCGTCATTGCGGAAGCTGGGGGCTTCGCCCTCGCTCGAGGACGGCTGCACCTGAGCCAGCCGGCCGCTTCTCGCCAAATTCAGGCTTTCGAGACCGAGCTTGGAATTCCCTTGTTCGATCGCGTCGGCCGCCGGATCAAACTGACATCCGAAGGCGAGGACTTGCTGCGACGCGGTCGCCGGCTCCTGCAGGACATCGAGTCCTTCGGTGAGCGTGCACGCGCGCTGAAAGTCGGAAAGGCAGGCACGTTGCGGGTTGGTAGCAGCACCCAACACATGGAGACAGTGCTCGCCGATTTTCTGCCGTCCTATCGGCGCCGACACCCATCCGTGGATATCCACCTGGTCGAAGATGGTGGCGCCCGCGTTCCGGATCGGCTCGAACGCGGCGATATTCACCTCGCCCTCATTCCAGCCGCTGATGATGCCTATCACCGGCGGTTGCTTGCACCGGTCCATCTGCTTGCCGTGGTTTCGCCAAGCCACCGTTACGCAAGCCGCAGGAAACTGGAGCTTGCCGAACTCGCCGACGAGTCTCTGCTGCTGCTGCGGCGGGATTACGCATCTCGCGGATGGTTCGATGCAGCCTGCAATGTCGCGCATATCAAGCCGCGCGTCATTCTCGAAAGTGCAGCCCCTCACACACTCCTCGCACTGGCGAGAACCAGCAACGATGTTGCTATCGTGCCGTCAAACGTCCAGGTCCCACCTGCTGGCGTCCGCGCCTTGCCGCTGGTGCACAGCGGCGCGCCGATCGGGCGATGGACCGTGGTGGCCTGGGACCCGCAGCGTTTTCTGGCGCCCTATGCCAAATCGTTCATCGACGAACTCGTCGCTTATTGCCGCCGTCACTACCCTGGACGCGAGTTTGCAAAGCGGGTACCGCCCTTGCCGAAACCGGAGGAGACGAAGGGGTAATCGCCTCGCGATAGAGCCATTTCCGTTCCGATTGCATCGGAACGGAAATCTAGATTCTTGTTCTGATGCGTTTGCTTCGCAAGCCGGTGTGCACTTCGCTGGAGCGCTCTAATGAGCCCAGCCCTAGGTGTTTGACTGCCGTTTCACCGCAGCTTCAAGGCTGGCTTTCGCCGAGCCCGGCTTCAGCGGCTTCTGCTGGCTGTCGTGCGGGGCCCAGCCGGATAGCCAGACGATATCGAAGGTGACGCGGATGCGGCCGTCGGCATCCGCGAACCGCTCACTATAGATCTGTGCCATCCGCAGCATGGTGGCGCGGCGGGTCGGCGTACGCCGCCGCTCGATCAGAATATTGCTCGCGCCCATGCGCCGGAGATCGGCCATCAGCGCAAAGGCGCTGTCGTAGCGCACCACGACGCGGTCGACGTCGGTGACCGGCAGCGCAAGACCGGCACGCTGCAAGAGACTTCCGATATCGCGCAAATCCGCAAACGGCGCGACGCGCGGCGATACCCCGCCCTCGCACTCGGCTTCTGCCGCCGCAAAAGATTGCCTGAGCTCCGTCAGCGTATCGCCGCCGATCATTGCCGCCAGCAACAGCCCGTCGGGCCTGAGCGCGCGGCGAATCTGCGCCAGCGCGCCGGGCAGATCGTTGACGAACTGGAACGCGAGCGCAGAGATGGCGAGATCGATCGATTGCGGCGGCAAGCCCACCGTTTCCATTTGATCGGGATCGAGGCGCCTGATCGACTGGAAGCGATCAGCGATGGGCTTTCGCAGCAATTCGTCCGGCGTCCAGATATCGGCGACATCGGCAAAATTCCGCATCACCGCGGCCAGCCGCTCCTCCATGTCCTCCCTGACACGATCAAGCAGGAACGTCACCGGGCCGACACGCCGCGCGCGTTCCATCCGCGCGCGCAAGAGTGCGCGGTCGAACAGGATCGGTGCGGCGGTCGGGTTCGAAACCATGCCGGTTGGTACGCTGGTTCCGCTCTCTCTGGCAATCCTGCGCTTGAGCACGCCGCCCGCCGGCGCTAGCCTCGCCCGATGGACGCCGAGGCATCACCACCACGCTCCATCGTCAGCCACCTGCGCGGCGCGTTGAGCGCCTGCCGCGACGCGTTCGCGCATCTTCCAAAACTCGCGCTCGACATCGCGCTGCCGACGCTGTGCGTTTCCTGCCGCGAGCCGGTCGATGGCGAGGGCGTCTGCGCGGAATGCTGGGCAAAACTGTCGTTCATCGCACCGCCGTTCTGTCCGCGGCTCGGCATTCCCTTTGTCTACGATCCGGGTCCCGAATTGCTGTCGATGGAGGCCATCGCCAGCCCACCGGCGTACCAGCGCGCCCGCGCTGCGGTGCGCTATGACGACGTCGCCCGCACGCTGGTTCATTCGCTGAAATACCAGGACCGCACGGATCTGGCGCCCGCGATGGGCCGTTGGATGGCCCGCGCGGGTCGGGAATTGCTCGACGAGGCTGATGTGCTGGTGCCGGTACCCCTGCACTGGCGGCGCGGCTGGAGCCGCCGCTACAACCAGTCCGGCGCGCTGGCGCGGGTGATTTCGCAGCAAACCGGCGTCAAACTGGCCTCTGAGGCGCTCCGCCGCATTCGCGCGACCGAACAACAGATTGGCCTGTCCCGGGCGCAGCGCGCCAGCAATGTGCAGGGTGCCTTCAAGGTCGCCGCCGATCGCATGGCTGATATCCAGGGCCGCCGCATCATCCTGATCGACGATGTCTTGACCTCGGGCGCCACAACGGACGCCTGCGCCCGGGCGCTACTGCGCGCCAAGGCCGCGCAGGTCGACGTGCTGGTATTCGCGCGGGTTGTGGACACCCACCGCGCTCCCATATAATTCAAGTACTTCCGAACCAGAGCGCGCCATGACCGCCATTGAAATCTACACCCGCCCGGGCTGCGGCTATTGTACCGCTGCCAAATCGTTGCTGACGCGCAAGAATGCCGCGTTCACCGAATTGAACGTGGCCACCGACCCGGCCTACCGCGAGCAGATGTACGATCGCGCAGGCCACGGCTCGACCTTTCCTCAGATCTTCATCGGTGCAACCCATGTCGGCGGATGCGACGAGCTCTACGCGCTGGATCGCGCGGGCAAGCTCGACGCCATGTTGGCGGGAGAAAAGGCCTCCTCATGAGCGCTGGTTCGACCTTTACCGCCGCCATGGTGCAGATGCGCACCGGGCTGTTGCCCGAGCCGAGCCTCGAGCAAGGCACCAAGCTGATCCGCGAGGCGGCGGCGCAAGGCGCAGACTATGTGCTCACCCCCGAGGTGAGCAACATGATGCAACTGAACCGCAAGGCGCTGTTCGAGCATTTGGTCTCTGAAGAAGACGATCTCTCGCTCATGGCCTATCGCGCGCTGGCGGCGGAATTGAAGATCCATCTCCATATCGGCTCGCTGGCACTGCGCTATTCGCCGGAGCGCGCCGTCAACCGCTCGTTCCTGATCGGGCCTGACGGCAATTTGCTCGCCAGCTACGACAAGATCCATATGTTCGATATCGATCTGCCCGGCGGCGAGAGCTATCGCGAGTCAGCCAATTACCAGCCGGGCGAGACGGCTGTCATCTCCGACCTGCCGTGGGGCCGGATCGGGCTGACGATCTGCTACGACGTACGTTTTCCGGCGCTCTATCGCGCGTTGGCTGAAGCCGGCGCGTCGTTCCTCACCGTGCCCTCAGCCTTCACCAGAAAGACCGGCGAAGCGCATTGGCATACGCTGCTGCGCGCCCGCGCCATCGAGAACGGCTGCTTCGTCTTCGCGGCGGCGCAATGCGGCATGCACGAGAACAAGCGCGAGACCTACGGGCATTCGCTGATCATCGCGCCCTGGGGCGAGATTCTTGCCGAGGGCGGAGTCGAGCCCGGCGTGTTCCTTGCGGAGATCGATACATCCAAGGTCGAGACGGCGCGGAAAACCGTGCCGTCGCTGCAGCATGGCAGGCGCTTCGGTATCGCCGACCCCAAGGCCGGCCCGGAGCATCTGCACCTGGTCCGGGGTTCGGCATGATCCGCTACAACCTTCGCTGCGAGAAGGGCCATGCGTTCGAAAGCTGGTTTCAAAGCTCCGCGGCCTATGAAAGCCAGGAAAAGCGTAAGCTGGTGAGCTGCCCCAACTGCGGCTCGGTGAAGGTCGAGCGCGCCATCATGGCCCCGCAGATCGTGACCAAGAAGGGCCGCGAGGCCGCCGCGCCTGCGCCGGCTGCGCCCGCGGAAGTGACGACGTCATCGGAATCGACGCCGCTGTTGATGGCGCAGGAGCGCGAACTGCGCGCCAAGCTCAAGGAATTGCGCGATCATATCGTGAAGACCGCCGACAATGTCGGCGAGCGCTTCCCCAACGAAGCGCGCAAGATGCACTATGGCGACATCGAGCATCGCCCGATCTACGGCGAGGCCTCGCCGGACGAGGCGCGCGCGCTGATCGACGAGGGCGTCGAGGTTTCCCCGCTGCCGGTGCTGCCGGAAGACCGGAATTGATGCGCGGCGCGAATCCGTAGGGTGGGCAAAGCGAAGCGTGCCCACCATTGTCTCGCGCGATCAAGAATAGTGGGCACGGCGCGAGCGCGCCTTTGCCCACCCTACTAATCCTGAATCAGGCCGCCACCAGCAGCGCAACGCCTGCGACGATCAGCACGATGCCGATCAGCTCCCGCGCCGATATTGGCTGCTTGAACGAATAATACGCCACGGCCTGCGCAAACAGCACCTCAACCAGCGCCAGCGTGCGCACGTTTGCAGCCGCCGTCAGCGCGAACGCCAGAAACCAGAATTGCGAGGCGAACGCGCCCATGAAGCCCGCGAGCATCGAGGGCCGCCACAGTCCCAGAATCTTCCTGAGCACGTCCGGCGCGCGAAACAGGAGGTAGATCGTCAACACCAGTGTCTGCACGAACAGGCCGAACACCAGCGTGTAGGACGCCGCGGTGACGAAGGAGACGCCTGGCACCACGATGACCGCGCCGCGAAAGCCGACGGCCGACAGGGCGAATGCCGCCGCGGCGCCGAGGCCCAGCAGTGTCGGTTTCAGATCCGCAAAGCCCTTCTCGGAGCCAGGTCGTAGCGCGGCGATGACCACGCCGGCGGTCGCGATCAGGATCGCGATCACCTTCAGCACCGTCAAATGGTCGCTGAGAAAGATGAATCCGAAGATCGCAGTCTGGATCGCCTCGGTCTTCAGATAAGCCGTCGTGACCACGAACGAACGGTCATTCATCGCAAGCAGCATCATGCCTGTGCCGACGATCTGGCTCAGCGCGCCCAGCAGCAACCACGGCCAGAACACCGCCGTCGGCCACGGTATGGGGTCGCCGGTCACCGCCACCACGACCGCAAAGAAGATGATCGAGAACGGAAAGCCGAACAGGAAACGGATGTTGGTCGCGCCCCAGGTCCCGAGCGGCCCCGTCAACGACCGCTGCATCGCATTGCGGGCGACCTGGCCCAGCGCAGCGATGATGGTGAAGGGAATCCAGAGTGAGGCGACGGAGAGCATGGGGAGTACCGGCAGGAACCTGCCGCACCGTGCCGGGTGGGATTGGCGCGGTCAACAGGACCGGCGTCATGACAGGATTGCGCGCACGCCACAAAGCTGCTGTCGTCCCTGCGAAAGCAGGGACGACACCGGTTATGTGGCTAGGGCTGGGATCAACTCACGCCCCCTCGGCCACCACCATGTAGTTCACGTCCATGTCGGACGAGATGCTCCATCGGTCGGCGAGCGGGTTATAGACCACGCCGGCCTGCTCGGTGATGGCGAGCTTGTTGTTGGCGAGATGCTGGGCGAGTTCGTCGGGCGTGACGAACTTGTCCCATTGATGGGTACCGCGCGGCAACCAGCGCAGCACATATTCTGCGCCGACGATCGCGAGTGCAAAGCTCTTCCAGTTGCGGTTCAAGGTCGAGACCACCATCAACCCGCCCGGCTTGACCATGGCCGCACAGCGGGAAAGGAAGGCGCCGACATCGGTGACATGCTCGATCACCTCCATCGCCAGCACGATGTCGAAGCGCTCGCGCAGGTCGATCGCCTCGACCGTGGTGCAGCGATAGTCGATCGACAGATGTCCCTTGTCGGCATGCAGCCTGGCGGCGGCAATGTTGGTCGCGGACGGATCGATCCCGATCACCTGCGCGCCCAGCCGCGTGAACGGCTCGCACAGCAGACCTGCGCCGCAACCGATATCGAGGATGCGCAGGCCCGACAGGCAACTCAGGCTCTTGGCGTTGCGATCGAACTTGCGGCATGCGGCGTCGCGGATATAGGCGAGCCGCAGCGGGTTGATCTTGTGCAGCGGGGCCATCTTGCCCTTGGGGTCCCACCACTCGTCGGACAGTTTTGAAAATTTTGCGACTTCGGCCGGGTCGACCGTGGAGCCGGTGCCGGAGAGACTGGCGGAGGAATTTTGCTGCATAGCCATTGTTTACGTACCGGCCGGTCGTGCGGTGATGGCATTGCGAAACGACAGTGGCGAAGCGATCATATCGAGGGTCTTTCCACCCTCGCCGACCCCCAGGACCGTTACGTCGCCGTAGTTGAGAATGCGACCGAGGATGCTCTGGTCGACGTCCACGCTCTCAACCTTGTCGACACTCATCTCGAACGTCTGCCTTTTGACAAAGCCGGTCTTGTGGACGACGCGGAAATTGGTGACGTCGGTCTCGGTGGTCCAGCGATGGAACCAGGCGGTTGCCGTCTTGTACAACGCGGCGACGGCTGCAATCGCCGCCAGCGACAGGCAGATCAGTACGGGTGGGCCCGCCGGCACCAACCCCGAGACCACCAGGAGTACGCCCACTAGAATCCAGCCGATGATCGCCGGCAGGAAAAATATCCAGTGCGCGTTGGTCGAATACAGCACCTTCTCGCCAGGCTGCAGGATGTCGTCGATATACCGGCCCATACGCCCGCCCTGAATTAACCCGCTACTACAGCCATTTGCGCTATTTTGGGCCGAAAACGAAGCTGGTTGCTTGCTCCGGACCGCGCCGCTATGTATACGCCGCTTTCGGCCCGGGCGCTCCACTTTCCGCGCGGGTCACCTTACTTATCCTCACAGGGAATGCACGCGTCGTCATGGGCCGCCTCGTGATGAAATTCGGCGGTACGTCCGTCGCCAATATCGATCGAATCCGCAACGTCGCGCGTCACGTCAAGCGCGAAGTCGACGCCGGACACGATGTCGCTGTCGTCGTGTCGGCCATGTCCGGCAAGACCAACGAGCTCGTGGAATGGTGCCGCGACGCCTCGCCGATGCATGATGCGCGCGAATATGACGCCGTGGTGGCATCGGGCGAACAGGTGACCTCGGGCCTGCTCGCGATCGTGCTGCAGGGCATGGGCATCCAGGCCCGTTCCTGGCAGGGCTGGCAGATCCCGATCAAGACTTCCGACGCCCACGCCTCGGCGCGGATTCTCGAGATCGACGGCACGGAGATCAGCAACCGTTTCGCCGATCGCAAGGAAGTCGCCGTCATCGCCGGCTTTCAGGGCATCAATCCGCAGACCAACCGAATCACCACGCTCGGGCGCGGCGGCTCGGACACCTCGGCGGTGGCCATTGCGGCCGCGATTCGCGCCGACCGCTGCGACATCTATACCGACGTGGACGGCGTCTACACCACCGATCCGCGGGTGGTTCCCAAGGCGCGGCGGCTCGACAAGATCGCGTTCGAGGACATGCTGGAATTGGCCTCGCTGGGCGCCAAGGTCCTGCAGGTGCGCTCGGTGGAACTCGGCATGGTGTACAACATGCCGGTGTTCGTCCGTTCCAGTTTCGACAAGCCCGAGGATATCGACCCCAACGGCACACCGCCGGGCACGCTGATCTGCAGCGAGGAGGAAATCATGGAAAGCCACGTCGTCACCGGCATCGCCTTCACCAAGGACGAAGCCCAGATTTCCCTGCGCCAGATCGAGGACAAGCCGGGCGTGGCCGCCGCGATCTTCGGGCCGCTGGCCGACGCCAACATCAATGTCGACATGATCGTCCAGAACGTCTCCGAGGACGGCAAGACCACCGACCTCACCTTCACCGTTCCGGCCTCCGACTATAACCGCGCCCGAGACACCATCACCTCGTCGAAGGGCAAGATCGGCTATGCCAGGCTCGACAGCGCCACGGACGTCTCCAAGGTCTCGGTGATCGGCAGCGGCATGCGCAGCCATGCCGGCGTCGCGGCAAAGGCGTTCAAGGCGCTATCCGAGCGCAATATCAACATCCGCGCCATTACCACCTCCGAGATCAAGTTTTCGGTACTGATCGACGCCGCCTATACCGAACTTGCGGTGCGAACGCTGCACACGCTCTACGGGCTCGACCAGACTTAGAACGATTTTCTCTCAAATTTAGCGCATGGTCTGATCGCCAAACCGGCGCGTTTTGGCACACCACGCGCTTCGCTGGCGCAGCATCGGCGCTGACACACACGTTATTGGTTCTGGCAGGCGTTTTGCTTGGCAAAACAAGCCTCGATTGGCTATACGGCCTGTGAGGTGGGTTGCCGCAAACTGCGCCACGGTTTGGCGATCCCGATTCGGCCGGGATCAGGTGCCTGCGGCCGCGCCGAATGAATAAAATTGTTGTTTTTCGTGCGTTTCACGCCAGCCGCCGCCACCAGGCGGCCTGGACTCGCGGGGGAGGATACCAGCACATGCGGAGCGCGTCGGGAGGCCCCCGCGTCTTGTTGAGACGGCTCCGCGAAACCATGGCGGAGAAGGTCTCGGCCCAGGAACGCCTGGACAAGATCGTGGTGTTGATCGCGGCCAACATGGTGGCCGAGGTCTGCTCCTGTTATGTGCTGCGCATCGATAACACCCTCGAACTCTATGCCACCGAAGGCCTGAATCGCGACGCGGTGCACCGGACGGTGCTAAACGCGCATGAGGGCCTCGTCGGCCTCGTGTCCAGCGAGGCGAGCCCGCTCAACCTCTCGGACGCGCAAAGCCACCCGGCGTTCTCGTTCCGGCCTGAAACCGGCGAAGAAATCTACCATTCGTTCCTTGGCGTGCCGGTCCTGAGGGCCGGCAACACGCTCGGCGTGCTGGTCGTCCAGAACCGTGCCAAGCGCACCTATGTCGAGGAAGAGGTCGAGGCGCTGCAGACCACCGCCATGGTGCTGGCGGAAATGATCGCCTCCGGCGAATTGGCGGCGCTGGCGCAGCCCGGCGCGGAACCCGCGGCGGGGCATTCCCTGCACAAGACCGGCGCAATCCTGTCCGACGGCATCGCGCTCGGCCATGTCGTGCTGCACGAGCCGCGCGTCGTCATCACCAACTACATCGCCGAAGACCTGCCGAAGGAAATCAAGAAGCTCGACGCGGCGCTGGCCAAGTTGCGCGCCGATCTTGACCGCATGCTGGAGCGCGGCGACGTCGCCGAGGGCGGCGAGCATCGTGACGTGCTGGAAGCCTACCGCATGTTCGCCAACGACCACGGCTGGTCGCACAAATTGCATGAGGCGGTCGCCACCGGCCTCACGGCGGAAGCCGCCGTCGAACGCGTGCAGTCCGATACCCGTGCACGCATGTTGCGCTCGACAGATCCCTATCTGCGCGACCGCCTGCACGATCTGGAAGACCTCGGCCATCGCCTGATGCGGCAATTGGTGGGGCAGGATCATGCGCCGTCGCGTGAGCAGCTTCCCGAGAACGCCATCCTGATCGCACGCGCGATGGGGCCTGCCGCCCTGCTCGACTACGATCGCAAGCGGCTGCGCGGTCTGGTGCTGGAGGAAGGCACCGCAAATTCCCACGTCTCGATCGTGGCGCGCGCGCTCGGCATTCCCGCCGTCGGCGAAGTGCCGAACGCCCCCGGCATCGCCGATCCCGGCGACGCCATCATCGTCGACGGCACTTCGGGCTCGATCTATGTCCGCCCCTCGGCCGAGATCGAATCGGCCTATGCCGAGCGGGTGCGCTTTCGCGCGCGACGGCAGGCGCAGTATGCGGCGCTGCGCGACAGGCCTTGCGTCACCAAGGACGGCCAGCCGGTCGAATTGATGATCAATGCCGGCCTCGTGATCGACCTGCCGCATATCGACGACACCGGCAGCGCCGGCATCGGGCTGTTCCGCACCGAGTTGCAGTTCATGGTCGGCCAGAGCCTGCCGCGCAGCTCGGACCAGCTGGCGCTCTATCGCACGGTGCTGGATGCCGCCGGCTCCAAGCCCGTGACGTTCCGCACCCTCGATATCGGCGGCGACAAGGCACTGCCCTATATGGAGACCGTGGTCGAGGAAAATCCCGCGCTCGGCTGGCGGGCGATCCGGCTCGGGCTGGACCGGCCGGGCTTACTGCGCGGCCAGATCCGCGCGCTGCTGCGGGCCGGCGGCGGCCGCGCGCTGAAGATCATGTTCCCGATGATTTCCGATGTCGCCGAGTTCGACCAGGCCAAGGCGATCGTCGAACGCGAGCTGACCTATCTGCGCCAGCACGGCCATGCGCTGCCGGAACGGATCGACGTCGGCACCATGGTGGAGGTGCCGGCGCTGCTCTATCAGCTCGACGAACTCCTGAAGAAGGTCGATTTCGTTTCCGTCGGATCGAACGACCTGTTCCAGTTCATGTTCGCGGTCGACCGCGGCAACGCCAAGGTTTCCGAGCGGTTCGACACCATGTCGGCACCGATCATGCGTGCGCTGCGCGACATCGTGCGCAAGGCGCAGGCAGCGAACAAGACGGCATCGCTGTGCGGCGAAATGGCCTCCAAGCCGCTCGGCGCGCTGGCGCTGATCGCACTGGGCTACCGCTCGCTGTCGCTGTCGGCCACCGCCCACGGTCCGGTGAAGGCGATGATTCTCGACCTCGACGCCAGGAAGGCCGAGGCGGTCATGATGCCGCTGCTCGAGGCGCCTGCCGGCAGCGTTTCGATCCGGAAGAAACTGACGGAATTCGCGGAAGCCGAGGGGTTGTCGTTGTAGCGAGGCTCTGTCCCGACGACTTAGCCTTTCCTTTCGGTCCTTGAGAACCACGCCATGCTACCCGAAGCCAAACTAGATATCCTGCTCGCTCACCACGCCTCGTTGGAGGCCGAGCTGTTGGGCCAGGTGAATTCCGATAAATACGTCCAGATCACGCGCGAACTCGCCGAACTCAATCCGCTGATCGACGCCGTGAAGACCTACCGCGCCGCACGGGCCGAGATCGCAGATACTGAAACCTTGCTGGCGGATTCCGGCACCGACCCCGAAATGCGTAGCATGGCCGAAGCCGAGCTGGAGACGCTGCAGACACGTGTCGCCGAGCTATCGCAGAAAATTCGCGTGGCGCTGTTGCCGAAGGACGCCATGGACGACCGCAACGTGGTCCTGGAAATCCGCGCCGGCACCGGCGGCGACGAGGCTTCGCTGTTCGCCGGCGACCTGTTCCGGATGTACGAACGCTTCGCCGCCCTGCAGGGCTGGAAGGTCGAGGTGATCTCGGCCTCCGAGGGCACCATGGGCGGCTACAAGGAAATCGTCGCCGAAGTGCAGGGCCGTGGCGCGTTCGCAAAACTGAAATTCGAATCCGGAGTGCACCGCGTGCAGCGTGTGCCCGACACCGAAACGCAGGGGCGCATTCATACGTCAGCGGCTACGGTCGCCGTGCTGCCCGAGGTCGAGGATGTCGATGTCGACATCAAGACCGACGATTTGCGGATCGAGACCATGCGCGCGCAAGGCGCCGGTGGCCAGCACGTCAACAAGACCGAATCCGCGATCCGGATCACCCACATCCCGACCGGCATCGTGGTCATGATGCAGGACAGCCGATCGCAGCATAAGAACCGCGCCTCCGCGATGAACATCCTGCGCTCGCGCATCTATGACGCCGAGCGGCAGCGCGTCGACGCGGCGCGCTCCGCGGACCGCAAGGAGAAAGTCGGCTCCGGCGACCGAAGCGAGCGCATCCGCACCTATAATTTCCCGCAAGGCCGCGTCACCGACCACCGCATCAACCTGACGCTCTACAAATTGCCGCAGGTGATTACGGGCGAAGCGCTGGGCGAATTGACCGATGCGCTGACCACCGAGCACCAGGCCGCGCAGCTTGCTGCACAAGGCGCGGCGGCGTGAGGACCATCCGCCTGTCGTCCCTACGAACGCAGGGACCCATACGCCGCGGCCTCTCGATGTGGGTGGTCGGAGCTGAGACCGCCCATCACAACAACGTCCTGTGGTTATGGGTCCCTGCGTTCGCAGGGACGACATCGAGATTGTGGTGCGCCACGTGAACGATCTTGCCGATCAAACGGTCGAGACCGCGCGGCGTGCCCTCGCCGCGCAGTTCAAATCCGCCTCGATCGAATCCGCCGAACTAGACGCGCGCATTCTGGCAGGCCATGCCCTTGGCCTCGACCTGACCGGCTTGATATCGGCCGCACAGCGCCAACTCACCCCAGACGAATCGGCGCGCCTCGACGATTTCGCCCGCCGCCGCCTCACGGGAGAACCGGTCGCGCGCATCATCGGCGAGAAGGAGTTTTGGGGGCTGCCCTTGCGGCTCTCGGCCGCGACGCTGGTGCCGCGGCCCGACACCGAGACGGTGGTCGAACTGGCGCTGGAACTGTTGCGCGCCGGCGGCCTCGATCGCCCCTTGCGCATCGCCGATCTCGGCACCGGCTCCGGCGCAATCCTGCTGGCGCTGCTGTCCGAGTTGCCGGCGGCGACAGGATTCGGGACCGACATTGCAGACGATGCCCTGCAAACCGCCGCCGCCAATGCCGCGCGCGCGCGCCTCTCCGATCGCGCAACGTTCATCGCGTGCGATTATGCAACCGGACTAAGCGGCCCGTTCGATCTGATCGTGTCGAATCCGCCCTATGTCCGCACCATGGACATCGACGGTCTGGCGGCGGAGGTTCGAAATCACGATCCGCTGGCCGCACTCGATGGCGGCGCCGACGGGCTCGACGCCTACCGCGCGCTGATTCCGCAGGCGGCGCGCCTTTTGGCGCCGGGCGGCCATCTTGTCGTGGAAGCCGGGCAAGGCCAAAGCGGGCCCATTGAAGCTTTTATGACGAATGCCGGGTTAACGCCTGCGACCACCCCCAAAGCCGATCTGGCGGGCATTCCCCGGGCCGTCGCGGGCCACAAAATGGCCCGATAAAGTCCTTTTGGAACGCAAAAAAACCCCTTGGAATATTGCCCGGGAGCGACTACGTTCCGTCCACAACGTCGGTCCAGGGTCGCTGGCCCCGTAGGTTTCACGGGTGGAGGCCAGAGTTCTCGAAACGAGAGCCCGCCGAGTGAAAGGTTCCAAAACGCAGGTCGAATTGAGCGCAATAGCTGGAGCTGTGCTGCTCTTGACCGCAAAGCGAACGAAAGCCTGATATTGCGCTTGAAGACTTACGCAACAGCTGATCACGCGAAGCCGTCACGCAAGACGATCGGGCTGGTTTTGGCAGGCTGAATGATTTGGTCCGGCAGGCGAATGTACGCCGCCGGTTGGGGAACGCGTCTTTGTTGAACGCGATGGTTGGCGAAATCGACGACATGAATCTGAACGGCATCGTGATTCGGCGCGTCCGAGCGCGCCGGGTCGGATCAGGCTACGACGGCAACTGCATAACTTCAGGGCTGGAATAAAGGCGAGACATGAGAAACGGTCAGAACAACAAGCGGATGCGTAACCGGAATAACAACAACAATAGCAACAACAACAATAATAACCGGCGCGGTCAAAACCCGATGACCCGGGTGTTCGAATCGAACGGACCCGATATCAAAATCCGCGGCACCGCCTCGCACGTCGCCGAAAAATACGTTCAGCTGGCGCGTGACGCGCGCTCTTCCGGCGATCCGGTGGCGGCCGAGAACTATTACCAGCACGCCGAGCATTATTTCCGCCTGATCGCAGCCGCGCAGGAGCAGTTCCGGCAGAACCAGCCGCAACCGCGCATCGACAACGAAGCTCAGCCGGCGACGGAAGACGGCGACGACGAGGGCGAGAGCTTCTCGCATTTCGGCCAGGAGCCGGGCTTCGTTCCGCAACAGCCGCAACCCTTCATCCGCGACAACAATCCGCGCGAGCAGCGCGGTGACAGTCAGCCCTACCGCGACCAGCAGCCGCGCGAACACCATCGCGAACGCGAGCACCGTCCGCAGCCGCAATATCAGCCGCAACCCCAGCCACAGCCGGTGATTGCCGATACCGGCGGCGTCGATCGCCTGCCCTCCTTCATCACCGGCCCGCAGCCGCAGGTGAATGGCGCACCCGGCGGATATGAAGAAGGCCGTGGCGGCGAGCGTTTCCCGCGCCGGCGCCGCCGGCCGCATGGCCCGCGTCCCGAGGGCATGGCCGCGCCGGCCGCCCCCAGCGAAGATTTCAATCCGGGGAATGAGTAGGTAGTTCACTCACGATCGTCGTCCCTGCGAACGCAGGGACCACTAGCGTGAGCGCAATTGCGCTCATCGCGTCGCTGCGGCTTTCATTTTGAAGCACGCAGGTTGACGACCTTTTTAAATGACTACTGACGGTGGTTATGGGTCCCCGCGTTCGCGGGGACGACAAACCGAGAGACTACGCCTTATCCCTTGTCGCCGTCGACGACGGCACCAGCACCGGCTCCAGCGACGGAATCAACCGCGTGCGCTCGCGGCCCGCAGGGATCGCGCGATAGACCTGTTTGGTCGCCTCCACGATATGCACGCCGGCGAACGGCAACGACAGTGCTGCTCCAACGCGCTCCCACGCCACGGCCGAGCGCAGGAACCAGCTATTGCCGACCGGAGGCAGGAAGAGCGCCTCGCCCCACGAGGCCGGGGTAAACCATGTCTGGCGCAGCAACTGCGTGATCTGCGCGCGCGAATAGGGCCGGCCGTGACCGAACGGCGTATTGTCGGTGCGCGTCCACACGCCGCGCCGGTTCGGAATCACCGCGATCAGGCGGCCCGACGGCGCCAGCACCCGCCACACTTCGCGCAGCAGGCGCTCCGGATCGTCGGACATTTCCAGCGCGTGAACCATCAGGATGCGGTCCACCGCGGCGTCCGGCAGCGGCATTGAGAACTCATCGATCAGGGTCGCCAGCGCGGGCCGCGCCGTCGGCCATTTCAGCACGCCCTGCGCCGCCGGCATGAAGGCGATGCAGCGTTCGGAATCCTCGCGAAACAGGCCGAGATAGGGCGTCGGGTAGCCGAGCCCGAGCACGCGCTGCCCCGTCGCGTCGGGCCAGCGCGCCCGGATGCCGCGGTTGATCAGTTGCCGCGCCACGATGCCGAGGCGCTTCGAATAGAAATCGCGGAGATCGATGACGTCGATGGTCATGAGCGCAATCTACCACACCGTGTTTCATTGCGGCGCGCTGAAAATGGCATTGCCGCGCAAGCGTTAACGCCATATTTCTGGGGAATTGGAGCACGATCCGGTAAAGTGGAAACCGGTTTTCAAGGCGCCGAAAGCCTTAACCACGGAGCTATCATGGCCGCGGAAATTCGCACATTCACCTGCCTCAACGACAATTTCGGCTATTTGATCCACGATCCTGCGACCAAGGCCACTGCATCGATCGACGCGCCGGAAGCCGCCCCGATCATCAAGGCGCTGGAGCGCGAGGGCTGGACGCTGACGGATATTCTCGTCACGCACCACCATCACGACCATGTCGGCGGCGTCGCCGAACTGAAGCAGAAATATAATTGCCGGGTCATAGCCCCCAACGACAAGTCCACCAAGATCGCCAATGTCGACCTGCGCACGGCCCATGGCGATGTGATCAAGGTGGGCAGCCTGCTGGCGCGGGTGCTGGAAACGCCCGGCCATACGCTCGATCATATCTCCTACGTGTTCGATACCGAAAAGGCGGTGTTTGCCGCCGACACGCTGTTCTCGATCGGCTGCGGCCGGGTGTTCGAAGGCACCTATCCGATGATGTGGGATTCGCTGTTGAAGCTGCGCGCGCTACCCGACGATTTCAAACTCTATTGCGGTCACGAGTATACGGCGTCGAACGTCAAGTTCGCGCTCACGGTCGATGGCGACAACCCCGCGCTGAAGGCGCGCGCCGAGGAAGTGACGCGGCTGCGCGCCGAGAACAAGCCGACGATCCCGGTGCTGCTGGGTGAGGAGAAGAAAGCCAACGTCTTCCTGCGCGCCGACGAACCGTCGGTGGCGGCCAAGCTGCACATGAAGGGCGCGAGTGCTGAAAAGGTGTTCGGCGAGCTCCGCGAACGCAAGAACAAGTCCTGATGACACTGCCGAAAGAAGCCGCCGAGATCGTCGCGCGGCTCGACCTGAAGCCGCATCCGGAAGGCGGCCACTATCGCGAGACGTTTCGCGATATCAGCGTGGACGCCGATGGACGTTCGCGATCGACCGCGATCTATTTTCTGCTTGCACGCGGCGAACGCTCGCACTGGCATCGCATCGATGCCGTGGAGACGTGGCACTATTACGCGGGCAGCGCGCTGACGCTGGAAATCGCTGATGATAACGGGCAGCGCAGCCTGATGCTCGGCCCCGATCTCGCCGCCGGTGAAGCGCCGCAGGCGATCGTGCCGCCGCATGCCTGGCAGGCCGCCGAGAGCAATGGCGACTGGACGCTGGTCGGTTGCACGGTGGCACCCGGGTTCGAGTTTTCGAAGTTTGAATTAGCGCCGATGGATTGGGAGCCTACGTGAAGTCTGTAGGGTGGGCAAAGCGCAGCGTGCCCACCATCTATCCACACACGTATCTTTGAATGGTGGGCACGCTTCGCTTTGCCCACCCTACTTCCTCCAAACCATATCCTTGGCCGCGATCAATCCGCCACCCGCGATCAGCACCGCTGCGATCGCAATCGTCGCGGTCGGCTGCGCAAAGCCCGCAAAAATCAGAAACGCAGTCGAGAGCAACGGCGTCGCGTAGGACGCGGCGCCGAGTACACGGATATCGCCGCGCTTCATGCCGATGTCCCAGACGAAGAACGCGGCGCCAACAGGACCAACGCCGAGCGCAATAATAGCCAGCCACTGCCCGACGGTCTCAGGCCACACCGTGGTCTCGACCATGCCATGCACGAGCGCGGCCAGCAGCGCGGTGGCGAGACAGAAGCCGGCCACCGCGTCGGTCGGTACCGCCTTGAGCTTGCGCGACATCACCGAATAGGCGGCCCACACAAAGGCGGCAACGAAGGCTGCGGCCAGGCCCGGTATCTGGCCAGGCGCATAGCTCGCGCCATTGCCGGCGAACAGCAACACGGTGCCGGCAAGCCCGAGCAGCGCGCCGATGATGTGATGCGGCGCCAATCGCTCGCCCGGCAACAGCGAGGAGAAAAGCACGATCAGAAGTGGCCAGAGATAGTTCAGCAGACCCGCTTCCGCAGGCGGCGCGAACCGAAGCGCGAGGAAATACAGTGCGTGATAGCCAAACAGGCCGCCGACGCCAACGACCCAGGCGACCAGCGGCTGCCTGAGCGCGTTGAAGGCGGCGGGCCGGAATAGGAAGCTAGCGAAGGCGACCAGCGCGCCGATCCCGAACGTCATGGCCGCGAGCTGGAACGCCGGGATCTTTCCGGTCGCAACCGTCAACACCGACAGCAGCGACCACATCAGGATCGCGGTCAGTCCGATCAGCGTAGCGGCACGGGGAGTCATGGGTTCGGCAATGACCGGCTTCTTCCGTCATGGCCGGGTTTATCCCGGCCATCCACGTCCTTTTCGTTGGATGGTTTTAAAGACGTGGATGCCCGGGACATCTAGCGCGAAAACGCGCCTCTGCCCGGGCATAACGCCTCATTCGATCCGTGGTGCCTCGCCCGTCACAATGACGAGACAAGATCACACCATGTACTGCCCGCCATTGACCGTCATCGTCGAGCCGGTGATGCCGCCGGCCTCGTCGGCGGCGAGGAACACCACCGCGCGGGCGATTTCCTCGGGCTCGCCGAGGCGGTTGACCGGGATCAACGGCAGGATGCTTTTCTCCAGCACGTCCTTCGGCACCGCCTGCACCATTTCGGTGTTGATGTAGCCGGGGCAGATCGCGTTCACGGTGATGCCACCCTTGGCGTTCTCCAGTGCCAGGGCCTTGGTGAAGCCGATGTCGCCGGCCTTGGCCGCGGAATAGTTGACCTGGCCGAACTGGCCCTTCTGGCCATTGATCGAGGAGATATTGATGACGCGGCCGAATTTACGGGCGCGCATGCCCTCGATCACCGGGCGCGTCATGTTGAACAGCGAGCCGAGATTGGTGTTGATCACTGCGTTCCACTGATCCAGCGTCATCTTGTGGAAGGCGCCGTCCTTGGTGATGCCGGCATTGTTGACGAGCACGTCGACCGGACCGAGGTCGCCTTCGACCTTCTTGATGCCTTCGGCGCAGGCGTCGAACGAGCTGACGTCCCATTTGTAGACGGGGATGCCGGTTTCCGATTTGAATTTTTCGGCGGCGGCGTCGTTGCCGGCGTAGCTCGCCGCCACCTTGTAGCCCGCAGCCTTCAGCGCCTTGCTAATCGCAGCGCCAATGCCTCGCGTACCCCCCGTAACCAATGCAACACGTGCCATGTCGTAGTCCTCCTTGGTGGTCTTCTTTGTAAGCCGGAATTGTCCCGGTCTTTTGACGAAGCTCAGCCTTAGGTTTGAAAGCGTCGTTGGAAAACGCTTACAGAGATGAAAATGCCCGGCGCGAGACCGGGCATTTCATCTTTAACAATTCGAGCCGCGGTTGCGAGATGATCTTTTCATCATTCAACCAGTCACTCTGCCTTTAGTTCAGTCGCGTGCAATGCACATCGCGATGCCCATGCCGCCGCCGATGCACAGCGTGGCGAGGCCCTTCTTGGCGTCGCGCTTCTGCATCTCGTGCAGCAGCGTCACCAGCACGCGCGCGCCGGATGCGCCGACCGGGTGGCCGATCGCGATCGCGCCGCCATTGACGTTGACCTTGCCGGTATCCCAACCGAGATCCTTGTTGACCGCGCAGGCCTGCGCTGCGAACGCCTCGTTGGCCTCGATCAAATCGAGGTCGGCAATGTTCCAGCCGGCCTTCTTCAGCGCGGCGCGGGAAGCCGGGATCGGCCCGGTGCCCATGATCTTGGGATCGACGCCAGCCTGACCCCACGACACGATGCGGCCGAGTACTTTCTTGCCTTCCTTGGCGGCCTGCTTGGCGGTCATCAGCACCACCACGCCGGCGCCGTCATTGATGCCGGACGCGCTGCCGGCGGTGACGGTGCCGTCCTTCTCGAAGGCCGGCTTCAGCTTCGCCATCGCGTCGATGGTGGCGCCATGGCGCGGATATTCGTCGTCGCTGACGATGATGTCGCCCTTGCGGGTCTTGATGGTGACGGGGACGATCTCGTCCTTGAACTTGCCGGCCTTCTGCGCGGCCTCGGCCTTGTTCTGCGAGTGAACCGCGAACTCGTCCTGCTGCGCGCGGGTGATCTGGTACTGCCGGGCGACGTTCTCGGCGGTGTTGCCCATGTGGTAGCCGTTGAAGGCATCCCAGAGGCCGTCCTTGATCATGGTGTCGACCAGTTCGAGGCCGCCCATCTTGACGCCGCCGCGCAGATATTGCGCGTGCGGGGCCATGCTCATGGATTCCTGGCCGCCGGCGACCACGATTTCCGAATCGCCATTGAGCAGAGCCTGATAGCCGAGCGCCACCGTGCGCAGGCCGCTACCGCAGAGCTGGTTGACGCCCCAGGCCGGGCTTTCCACCGGAATGCCGGCGGCGATCGAGGCCTGGCGGGCCGGGTTCTGGCCCTGGGCCGCGGTCAAAATCTGGCCCATGATGACTTCGGAGACGCGGCCCGGCTCGATGCCAGCCCGCTCCAGCGCTGCCTTGATGGCGATGGCGCCGAGGTCATGCGCCGGGGTGGTGGCGAATGCGCCGTTGAAGCTGCCGACCGGGGTGCGGGCGGCGCTGACGATGACGACATCGTCTGACATGGACATCTCCTGAGGTTGAGGTTTCTTTTTGACGGCGGGCGGCCGGATGGCGTGCCTGTCTCTCACCTTATCCTGTTAACCCCGTTGACCCATGTCAATCGGCCAAGGCCTAAATTCCTTCCGCGGCGCATTCAAATTAATCCTCGCGAAGGTTTCCATAGCAGCGTCCATGCCTTGGAATTAACCGTGCCGCACAAAACGGTAGCCGAACCGCATTGAAAATGCTTACTTTGCTGCGTTGCGTTGCTCGTCTGCCCGCCGGCGATGCCGTCGGGTTCCCCGCTCTCGGTGTATTGTGTGAGCTTATGGCAAAGTCAGACCAACCTACGACCATCAAGAAGTACGCCAACCGGCGGCTCTATAATACCGGCACCAGCACCTATGTGACGCTCGAGGATCTCGCGGCGATGGTGAAGGATGGCGAGGATTTTCTCGTCTATGACGCCAAGACCGGCGACGACATTACCCGCTCGGTGCTGGCGCAAATCATTTTCGAACAGGAAAACAAGGCCGGCCAGAATCTGTTGCCCACCACTTTCCTGCGCCAATTGATTCGCTTCTACGGCGACAGCATGCAGATGGTGGTGCCGAAATATCTGGAACAGTCGATCGACACGCTGACGCGCGAACAGGAAAAATTCCGCAAGCAGCTCACCAACACATTCAGTGGAACGCCGTTTGCGCCACTCGAGGAACATGTCCGCCGCAACATGGAATTGTTTCAGCAGACGTTCTCGATGTTCAAGCCGTTCGTGCCGCCGCGCGCCGGATCGACGTCGTCCGAGCCGGAGAAGGCGCCGGAGCCGGCGCCCGACGAAGACAATATCGATGATCTTCGCCGCCAGATGAAGGACATGCAGGAACGCCTCGAGCGCATGTCGAAAGAGCCGAAGAAGGAAGAGTAGAGCTCTTCGGCCCCCTCTCCGCTGTCGTCCCTGCGAACGCGGGGACCCATACCGCGTGATCTATCGATGATGCACGGTGGTTGACGCTCTGCTGCGTTCGGCATCCGCTGTCGATTGCTGCGACAAAGCTTCTTGCAGTGTGCCCATTTCCACAGCCGCGGCGTATGGGTCCCTGCGAACGCAGGGACGACGGGCGGAAAGAGCTAGCTAACCCGCCGCAGGCAGCGCCGTATCACCCGCCACAGCCCACGGCCGTTCCGGCGAGGCCAGCCCGATCAGGCGGCCCTGGATGTAGTCGCAGCCCCATTCGCGCAGCATCACGGCGGCTTCCTCGTCCTGCACCCATTCCGCCACCGTCTTGATCTGCAGGCGGTTCGCCAGATCGATCAGCGTATGCACGAAGGCGCGATCGTCCGCGGAGCGTGCGATGTTCTGCACGAAGGCGCCGTCGATCTTGACGATATCGACGCCGAGCTTGCGCAAATTTCGGAACGAAGTGTAGCCGGCGCCGAAATCGTCGATCGCGATCTGGCTGCCGAAATTCTTCAAGCGGGTCACGAAGCCTCGGACATCGTCGATATCCTGGATCGCAACCGTTTCGGTGATTTCGACGATTAGCCGCTCGCCGGCGCCGGGATAGGCCAGCATCAGCGATTCGATTCCGGTCCACCAATCCGGGTCCATGGTGGTGTCGGGCGAGATGTTGAGGCTGAGCCGCACGTTCGGCGACGCCGCAAGTTCGGCGACCGCGAGTTCGAGCACGCGGTGGTCGACCAGCCGGATCAGCCCCAATCGCTCGGCGACCGGAACGATGTCGGGGGCCAGCAGCGCCTGCCCGTCCTCCTGCTCCATCCGCACCAGGCACTCGTAGAACGCCGGCTGCCGCGAGCGCGCTTCGACCACCGGCTCGAACGCCGCGACGATGCGGCGCTCGTTCAGCGCGGTGACGATCTCGTCGGTGACGCGGATGTTGACGCGGCGCTGCGCATCGCGTTCGACATTCGGGCGCCACAGCGCGAACGAACCGGCGCGGCGGCGCTTGGCGCCATCGAGCGTTTCCTGGGCGCGGTTGACAGCCTCATCGGCATTGCGGGCGTAGCGCGGGACGGTGATCGCGCCGATCGAGGCCGTCACCGAGACGGGGCCGGATTTGGTCGGGATCACCTCGTCGCGGATTCCCGCGAGGAAGCGCTCGGCGGCGGTATTGGTGTCGTCGACCGTACAATTTCGCAAGACCAGCCCGAACTTGTTGCCGGAGAACCGGCCGAGCACGTCGCCGCCGCGCAGTTTGGCGCGGATGCGTTTTCCGACCTCGGCGATCACGGCGTCCGCTACGTCGAAGCCGAAGGCGTCGTTGACGCGCGCCAGATGATCGATGCCGATCAGCATGAAGGCGGAGGACGATCGGAAACGCATAGTTTCTTCGATCGTTTCCGCCAGCGAGGCGACGAGATGCGTGCGATTGAGTTCACCGGTCAGCGGATCGTGCCGCGAAAGCCGCATCAGCTGTTCGTCGCGGGCGTGGCGCTCGTTGTTGACGCGGACGATGCCTTGCGCCCGCACCGGCTTGCCGTCCGGCCCTGCAAACCAGCAACCGGTCTCCTCGATCCAAATCATGGGCGCGGAGGCCGCGGCCCGTATGCCATATTCGATCCGGTAGGCGACACCTTCGTCACCCCGCGCGGGCGCCGATTGAGCGAGCGCCTCGTTGCGGATCGAACGGGAGGGCTCGATCAGCCTGGCGAAGCCGGAGCCGCTGGCCAGCGCCTCCGCCGGAATATCGGTGAAGACCGCGCCGGCATTGTCGCTCCAGACCATGGTGTCCGCTGTCAGGTCCCAGAGGAAGGCCGCCTGACCTAGCGAGGCAAGGATGCTGGAGGCTTGCGGGACAGGGGGCATCAGGACGCCTCGATTCGGGACACCGTGGGTGATTCCCATCGCCTGAGGATAGTGGCTCATTCGAAGACGAGACTAGGCCAAGTTCATAAATAATCCGGAAACCATGATTCACGGACCTCCAAAACCGGTGGGAACGAATCGGGAGGGCGCGGCATAGGGCTTGCGAAGTCAGATCGCAGTGGGGCGTAATGTCCCGAAACGTGACAGTTAACCGGTTACGGTTACGGTGTGCGATGCTGGATATCGATCGATCAGACGAAATTTTGGACGGCGAGTTCGTCAACCTCGACGAGCCGGCCTGCACCGAGCTGGTGCCGGTGACCCAGTCCGTGCACTGGTCGACCAGATCGGCGCCGCGGCCCGATCCAACCTTCGTCGCCCAGCTGATCGCGACCGCCGACCAGGCGCCGCAAACCTGCCGCCTGCGGCGGGCTTCGCTGGCGGATGCGCAGACGGCCTATGGCGCCAGCCAGATCCGGCGTTGCGGCACCGGCTTCCGGACGCGGCAAACCATCTAGATCAGTGCTGAGGCTTGTCCGGCGATGGCGGCGAGGGCTGCGGGCCGCTGACCGGCTGTATTCCCGGCGACGGGATCTCCGGTGACGAGGCTTCCAGAGAAGGCGTTTTCGGCGGGGCCGCCTCGGGCACGACCGGAGCCGTCTCGGGCGCGACGGCGGGCTGCACCGGTTTCGGTTCGGGATGATCCTGCAGCACGGATTCGGCGACAGAGGTTGCCGCCGGCACAGTTGGCACGGCAGGCGCCGGTGGCGTTGCCGGCACCGGGGCCGGTTGGGGCTCCGCCGCCGGTGTCTCGACCTTTTCGGCGCTTTTTGGTGGCGGCGCAGGTGCCGCCGCTACCACCGCAACTGCACGGCGCCGCGTTCGCAAGGCAAGGCCGGAGAGGAAATCCACCAGCGACAATGCCGTCATCAGGAAAAAGGTCGAGGTTGCGAATTTCGGCCACAGCAGGAATTCGGCCGCCGCCGCGCCGAACACGATCAGCGACAGCAGGTGGTCGGTGAGATATTTCGCGCCGGGGCGCGCGCCCTTGATGACTTCGGCAAGCAGCAACAGGATGGCGAGTGTAAGCAGCACGTCGCTCAGCGTCACCGACCAGTCCGCACCCGACATCAACGTCAGCTTCACCAACGGATCGGTGAACGACAGGTCGGGCATCAGGAAGACGATGATGTTGTAGATCGCGAGTGGAATCAGAAGTAGCGGAAAACCAACCATGGGTATCGCGCCTTCCTAGAAAATCGGATTGTCCCCTGGGCGAAGCAGCGCTTCACCCAATGGAACCGTTGGCCCACTCGTTGGCCAAATTCGGGCAGACGCCGCGAAAAGCGGCGCCTTATCCTCGAACCCGATCAGGATTCCTTCTTTTTCAGCACCTGCCGGCCCTTGTACATGCCGGTCTTGAGGTCGAGGTGGTGCGGACGGCGCAGTTCGCCGGAATCCTTGTCCTCTGCATAGGTCGGCTTCTTCAGCGCGTCCGCCGAGCGGCGCATGCCACGCCGCGAGGGCGATGTTTTTCTTCTGGGAACGGCCATAACGGTCCTCTAGGGGTGTTGTCGGAGGCATCGTCCGAAACCGGACGGCCCAGCGCTGCGCGCGGGCTGCGATGCCGATAAGGCCGCGCTTATAGAGGATGGGATGGCGTAAAGCTAGGCCAGCGTGCGGTTAAAGGGGCCGAAAATTGGCTCAAAAAGCACGATTTTCGCTCCAGCAGCGCTGTACTGCGCCCGCCCGCGCCATATAGGTCCCGGCCAGACGACGTACCCCGGGACCGGGATTGCGGGCGCTGCGCCTGACCGGATTGGGCAGGATCGCCGCCAACAGGGCGGCCTCGCGCGCCGAAAGCGACGCGGCCGGGCGGCCGAACGCATATATCGACCCTGCCTCGGCCCCGAACTGCCCGGACGGGCCGAGCTCGGCGATGTTGAGGTAGATTTCCAGGACCCGCTGCTTGGGCAACACGAGATCGATCCACATCGCAAGCGGCAGTTCCAGCGCCTTGCGGACCACGCTGCGGCCCGGCCACAGAAACAGGTTTTTCGCCACCTGCTGGGTGATGGTCGAACCGCCGCGGGCGGGCTCACCGTCCTCGGCATCGTCCATCGCATCCTGTAGCGCGCCCCAATCGACCCCGCGATGGCTGCAGAATTTGGCGTCTTCGGAGCCCACCACCGAGCGCGGCAGGTAAGGCGAAATCGCGTTGAAATCGACCCATTGCCGGGACACCGGCGCGCCCTTGAGCCAGCGCCAGGCCATCAGCGCCGACACCGGATGGCCGGTCCGATAGAACGGCGTCACCAGATAGGGCAGCAACAGCACCGCAAGCAGGATCAGCAGCAAAATTCGGACAATGCGCAAAATTGGATGCTTCCGGTTGAGCCCAAGCCGGCCCGAGGCCGATGAATTGGCCCCACCCACGTGACATCTCCATGATATTTCGTGCGTTTTCCAGCGCTTTTGTGACCGGGGTCATGGAATTGACGAAGCCGTTGCCATCAACGATTGTCCGGCCAAATTGATCTGGAGCTATTCTTAATGTCGACCCCCACTGCCGATTTTGCCAAACGCCTGGACCAGACCGCGGACGATACCGAAGCCCTGCTGGCGCAGTTGTTGTCCGACACGCTGTTGCCCGACGAGATCGTTCGGCCGAAGCGGCTGATGGACGCGATGCGCTATTCCAGCCTCGGCGGCGGAAAGCGGCTGCGCCCCTTTCTGGTGGCTGAAAGTTCGGCCGTGTTCGGTGTTCCGCGCGAGGCCGCCCTTTTGGTCGGCGCGGCCCTGGAATGCATCCATTGCTATTCCCTGATCCATGACGACCTGCCGGCGATGGACAACAGCGACCTGCGCCGCGGCCGGCCCACGCTGCACAAGAAGACCGACGACGCCACCGCGATCCTCGCCGGCGACGGGCTGTTGACGCTGGCGTTCGACATCGTCACCCGCGACGAGATCCACAAGGACGCCACCGTCCGCCTGCTGCTGACGCGGGCGCTGGCGCGCGCCTCCGGCATCGGCGGCATGGTCGGCGGCCAGATCCTCGATCTCGCGGGCGAAGGCCGGTTCGGCGACCGCGAACCGGTCGACGTGGCGCGGCTGCAGCAGATGAAGACCGGTGCGCTGCTGCGCTATGGCTGCATCGCCGGCGCGATCCTCGGCCAGTCCACGCCGAGCGAATATCAGGCGCTCGATGATTACGGCCGCGCGCTCGGCGAAGCGTTTCAGATCGCCGACGATCTGCTCGACGTCGAGGGCGACGCCGCGGCGCTCGGCAAGCCGGCCGGCGCCGATGCGGCGCTCGGCAAGACCACCTTCGTCACCCAGCTCGGCATCGACGGCGCCAAGCAGCGCGTGCGCGATCTGCTGGCACGGGCCGATTCAGCACTTTCGATCTTTGGCGCAAAAGGCGATGTATTGCGGGCAGCCGCGCGCTTTGTCGCGGAGCGCAAGAACTAGCGCATAGCAAAGGCAGCGGATGAGCAAGGAGTTCGACGAGCATCTTGTTCGGTTCCGCAATCTGCCGCTGCCGGTCCGCGTGGTTTACGGGCGGCCGCGCACCTTCATTGCGCTCGCGGTCGGCGTCATCGCGTTCTTCCTGCTACCCGGCACGCTGCGGCTGCCGACGCGGCTTGTCGTCGGCTGGGACGTCTTCGCCGCGCTGTACCTCGTACTCGCCTATGTCGTGATGCTGCGCTGTGACGTCGCCCATATCAGGCGCAGCGCGGTGTTGCAGGACGACGGGCGTTTCCTGCTGCTGCTGTTGACCGCGCTCGGCGCCTTCGCGAGTCTTGCCGCCATCGTGTTTGAGCTCGGCGCCTCGAAGGGCAACCCGGCCGGGCTGATCCTGGCCACGGTAACGATCGTGCTGTCATGGGCGACCGTTCACACCGCCTTCGCGCTGCACTACGCGCACGAGTTCTACCGCGCTCGCAAGCCCGGGGGGCTTACAGTTTCCGAGCGGCGACACCCATGTCGAGGCGGACTATTGGGACTTCGTCTATTTCTCGTTCGTGATCGGCATGACCGCGCAGGTCTCCGACGTCGGCATCACCGACAAGATCATCCGCCGCACCGCGACCGTGCACGGCATCATCTCGTTCGTGTTCAACACTGCGTTGATCGCGTTGATGGTCAACATCGCCGGGAGTGCAATCTGACTCCCTGTGGTCCCGGCCTCGAACCGGAACCCGGCCCCCTCTGCCGTCAAGACAGAGATGAGCCGGGGCCTAGCGTGTTCGATAAAGCGCCGCTGTGGCTACGGGCAGACTCCCGACATGATGGCCTGATAGCTATTGCAACCCTGCTGCCGTTCGAGGCCGGTAAGCGGCCGGCCTGAAGACGACATCCCTGGACCGGTCGGTCCCTGAGAACGCCTAACGATAACCTGCCTTGGTTCCCGAGCTGGCCTTGCTTCGTAAACGCGCCGTGATTCCGGCCTTTCGCGCGTTGCGACCGGCTTCTTGGCGCGACGCTTCTCGCATTCATTGTCGTCGTTGAGGAATGAGCCCTCGGCGCAGGTGATCCTGGTGCAGCGTTCGCCATCGGCCTGGAAGCCGTGTTCGCAGACCAGCGGGCACACCCGCGACGACTTCAGCTTGATCGTATCGAGCGTATCGACGCTGGCGACCTTGGTGTCGAGCCTGGTTCCGGCATAGCGGTTGAACTGCGTCAGCGACCGCTGCGAGGTGTTGTTCCAGTTGCCATCGGCGCTGCCGCTCAGGCAGCCGACACGCCGCAATTCAGCCTGCACCGACTTGGTGACGTCGGCTTGCGGGGGCCCCGCGGCGAGCGCGGCAACGTTCACCGCCTTGTCCTTGTCAGCGGGGGCTGGAGCGGACGCCTTGTCGGCGGCGGCGCTTTCGGCGGCGACGCGCTTCTGTTCGGCCGCAGCCGCCTGGTCCTGCGCCACCTGCTTGGCCTTTTCAGCCGCGATGCGCGCCTGCTCGGCGGCTTTGGCTTCCGCTTCGGCCTTTGCCTGTTGCGATTTCTGGGCGCCTTCGGCGGCGAGCCGTGCCCGCTCCTGCTCGGCCTGCCGCGCTTTTTCGGTCGCGGCGACGCGGGTTTCCTCGGCGGCGATCTTGTCGAGCTGAAGCTTGGCAAGGCTCGCGTAGAAACCATCGGGATATTGCCCGAGGAAGGCGTTGAGCGCGCTCTTGTTGCCGATCTGCAGCGCGAGTTCGTAATCGCGGCGGGCTTCGGCCTGTGCGCTGGGAGCTGGCGTCGCAGGAGCCGCCGCCACGGGCGCCGGCACCAACGGCACGTCGTCGCCGCCGAGCGAACCATACACGAAGGGTTCCTGCTTATTGCCCGTGGTCTTGAGCACCTCGTCGCGGACAAAGCCGAAGGCCCGGCGCACGTCGAGCCCGGGCTTCGTGAGATGGCGCGACAACGCTGAAGTGAACGGGCTGTTCTTGCCGTCGCCATCGGCGGCCGTCGAGCCGGCCTTGGCCGAATAGGCGATCAAGACGTTCGGGCTGGTCGGCTCGACCTTGGCGAGACCCTGCCCGATCGCGCGCGAAGCGACCGTGCGCTTCATGGTCCGAGCGAACGGATTGTCGCGGCAGGCGTCGAGAATTACCAGCCGCAGCTTCTTGGCCGGCTCGATCGCGATCAGGATGCGGTCGAGCGAGAGGCCTTCGTCATAGATGTCGGTGTCGCGTTCCAGCCGCGCATCGACCGGGATCAGGTAGTTCCCGCCGTCCACCTCGATGCCGTGGCCGGCGTAATAGACCACCGCGATATCGGCATCGCGCGCGCGATCGGCGAAGTCGCGCAGCGCGCGACGGGTTTCGGCCGCCGGCAGGTCACGCCGGGAATCGACGACATCGAAGCCGGCGTCCTTCAGAGTTGACGCGATCCTGGCGCTGTCGTTAACGGGATTGGCCAGCGGTGCGACATTCTGGTAGTTGGAATTACCCAGCACCAGCGCCACGCGCTTTTCGGCAAACGCCGGCTCGCTCACCAGCAGGAAGGCGGCGGCGGCAAGTGCCCATCGGCACAATTTTAGCGATCCTGACATCATCATGACTCCTCCGGAGCCTCGTACCTTTTTACCACACCGGTCTGCCTACCAGAAGCCACAGCCCGGCTTTGTGAGTTAAGTCACGATCCACGCGGATGTGAATCGCGCCATCGCCTTTTCCTTAGTCGGGCCAGCGGCCCGTCGGTTCGGCCATGGTCGGGTCCCCTTTTCCGCCGGGTTCCCGTCCGGACATAAACCTCCGGCGACGAGCATCTATTCCCGGAGCGGCATGAGCCGCTCAACGCGGCACGACATGCTCCCGGTATTGCGGCAGGTCATCCGTGATCGCGAACCACGATGCCTTGGAGCCGACAAAGATGTGAGCGGTCGGGCGGATCGAGGGATCGTCGACCAGCGTGCCCATGGCGACATGGACGAAAGCGCCTTCACGCACCACCGAATAGAGCAGCGAGCCGCATTTCCGGCAATGCGCGTCGTGGCCGGCCTCCTCGCCATAGATCATGAGATCGTCCTCGCCCTTGGTGACGCTGAATTTGTCGCGCGCGATGCCGGCGAATGGCTTGAACGCCGCACCGGTGGTGCGCCGGCAATTCGAGCAGTGGCAGTTCAAGGCGTAGCCGAATTCGTCAGCCACGGCATAGCCGACCGCGCGGCAAAAGCATTCTCCGACAAGAATGCGAGCATTCGATTTTGTTGAACCCGCCACCTGCAACTCCTCGCAACCGTGATGAGGCCAGCCTAGCGCAATGAAGCGGTTCGTGGCTTAGTTCAGTTCGAACAAATTTTCTTTTCGCCGGGAGGAGCCGCCGTGAGTCACGACCGATCGACCGTTGAAGCCGTGGTGAAGAACTATTTCGATGGCCTTTATGAGGGCGATGCCGAAAAGCTCGGCGCGATCTTCGACACAAGCGCCGATTTGCGCTGGCTGGAGAAGGGCGAGTTGCAGGTACTGACCGTGCCGGACTGGCTCGATCGCGTGCGCAAGCGCCCCTCCGCCAAGGCTGAAGGCAAGCCGCGCGAGGATTTCATCGTCACGATCGACCGCTCCGATGACCAAACCGCCTTCATCAAGGTGCGCTGCCAGCTGCCGCCGCGCTATTTCACCGATTATCTGGTGGCGATGAAACTGAGCGACGGCTGGAAGATCGTCTCGAAATCCTACCGCTACGATCTGCGCGAGCAATAGCCGCTCAGGCCTGCGCCCCCGCCGGTGCGGCCTCCGTGCCGCCCCTGCGGCGGCCAAAATTGCCCCGGATCACGCGCATCACGACGGCCGGTTGCAGCAGCCGTGTCGGCGGCGCTTCCAGATTGGCGACCTCGAGAAAGGCCGTCGCCAGCTTTGCATCGTAACGCGCGGCCATGTGCAGCTTGCCGATATACCAGTTGATGAAGCGCACTTTCGGCGGGCGCAGCCCCACGACCTTCGGATGCCGCAAATCATTGCCGACCGCGATGTCCCAGGGCGTATCGATCACGGCGGCGGCGCGGGCGAAGAAGCGCCGCGCCAGGCCGGCCTCGCCGGCACCGAGGCATTCGCGCAACAGCATCGCTTCCTGCGCCGCCACTGGCATGCCCTGGCCGTAGACCGGATTGAAACTGCACAGGGCGTCGCCGAACACCAGATAGCCTTTTGGAAATTCCGCCAGCCGCTCGTAGCGCCGCCTCAGGTTCGCCGGATAGCGATAGCGGACGAAATCGCCGAGCGGCTCGGCATGGGCAACGATGTCGTAGATGTCCGATGTCGGCAACGAGCCGGCATAGGCGGCGAACAACTGGTCGTCATCGGGGGCATGGTCGCCGAAATAGCCGCCGATCGAGACGATCCAGCGGTCCTCGGCCTGGTACAGGACCACGCCGTTGCGCCAGTTCGGCCCGCTGCCGGCGACCACGACCGCAAGCTTGCCGTCGAGATCGGTCGGACGGCGGCGATAGAGGCGCGTGGTGTAGCCGATCCCGATCTCGATCCGCTCTTCTTCCGGCTTGGCGAAACCAAAACTCTCGAGCCAGGCCGGGCTCGATGAACCGCGGCCGGACGCATCGACCACGAGATCGGCCGTGATGCTGTGCTCGGCGCCGCTGCCAATTCTGGCGCGCACGCCCCTGATCGTCGCCCTGTTGTCGTCGGCGATCAGTTCTTGCACGGCGCAATTCTCGATCACGCGCACATTCGGCAAGGCCATCAGGCGGCGACGCACATGGCCTTCCAGCACCGGACGGGGGGCCAGCAATCCGACCAGATTGCTCGGAGCCGATTTGATGGTGACACCATGGCCGATCCAGTTGACGTCGCCGGCAATGTCGCCCCTGACACCGCCGCTGGCGACGACCTCATCGGTCCAGCCCGGGAAGAAATTCTCGATCACGTTCCGGCCGCGCGCCAGCAGGCCATGCGCATGGCGCCCCTGCGGCACCCCCTTGCGCGCAATACCCGATTGCGGAAACGCATCGCGCTCCAGCACCGTGACGACGGCGTAGAAATCCGACAGCGCCCGCGCGGCCAAGAGGCCACCCATGCTGGCGCCGATCACAATGGCATGCTGACCAATATGTTTCATTGCAAAACTCCCGCCCTCTCCGCCTGCCAGCGCAGGGTCTTTGCTGGTACGGAGGAATGATCGGGCGGGTTCTGATGCTGACGTCACAAATTTGTCAGGGACGGCCTGAAACCCCTTCGCCCTTCATCCGTGAGTACGCGCGCTTGCGCATTGACCTCGCGGTTTTTCCCTGCGAAGGGGGCAATCATGGAAGCCACGTTTCAGATCTTTTTGATCCTGCTCGCCGTACTGGCAGGGACCGCGCTGCTGGCGCGCCGAATCAATGTCGCACCGGCCATCCTGCTGCTGCTCGCCGGCATCGCGCTCGCCTTCGTGCCGGGCATGCCGACGGTGGAATTGCCGCCCCAGCTGGTACTGCTGGTATTCCTGCCGCCGCTGATTTATTCCGCGAGCGTGGCCATGAGCTGGCGCGAGTTCAAAGCCAATTTGCGCCCGATCATTTTGCTGTCCGTCGGCTGCGTGATATTCACCGCTTGCGCGGTCGCGACCGCCACGCATTACCTGATCGGGCTGCCCTGGAGCATCGGCTTCCTGCTCGGAGCCATCGTCGCGCCACCGGATGTCGTGGCGCCGCTGGCCATTGCCCGCAGGCTCGGAATGCCGCGCCGTATTCTGGTTGTACTCGAGGGCGAAGGGCTGGCGAACGACGCCACCGCGCTGATCCTCTACCGGTTCACGGTGGCGGCGATTTCGACCGGCATGTTCTCGCTGCCGAAGGCAAACGGCACCTTCGCGGCCATTGTCGTCGGCGAAATCCTGTTCGGATTGGCAGTCGGCTGGCTCTCCTTGCGCGCACGGCACCGCGCGCGCGATCCGCAGGTCGAGATCACGCTGTCGCTGATCACGCCCTATCTCGCCTATTGGGTCCCGGAGCATCTCGGCGGATCCGGTGTCATCGCCACCGTCGCCTGCGGGCTCTATATAAGCTGGAACGGGCCGCTCCTGATCTCGTCCGCGACGCGTCTGCAGGGCATCTTCTTCTGGGACCTCGTCATCTATATGGTCGAGGGCCTGCTGTTCCTGCTGACCGGATTCCAGATGCGGCTGTTGTTCGAGAAATCGAAAGCGTTTCCGCTGCAGGACATCCTGCTCACCACCGCGCTGGTCGCCGTCATCGTCATCGTCGCGCGCTTTGCCTGGGTCTATCCCGCAACCTATCTGCCCCGGCTGCTCAGCAAGCAAATTCGTGAACGGGATCCCGCTCCGTCCTGGCAGACAACGTTCGTCGTTGCCTTCACCGGCGTACGGGGCGCGGTGTCGCTGGCCGCGGCGCTGGCGTTGCCGTTAGCGCTGCCCAACGGTGAGGGCTTTCCCCACCGCGACATGATCCTGTTCGTCGCCTTCGGCGTCATCTTCATCACGCTGGTCGGACTTGGGTCGGGGTTGGCTGCCGTGGTGCGATGGCTCGGGGTCACCAAGGACGGCCACAAGGAGCACGTCGCGGAACATGAAGCGGAGATCGCGGCGCGCCGCGAGGCGCTCGACGCGGCGCTCAAATCGCTCGACGCCATCACCGACGACCGCGAACTTTCCGACGAAGTCGTCAAGCTGCTGCGCGCCCGTCACGAAGTCCGCAGCAACCAGCTCCCTGACGTGCTCGATCCCGACGCCCACGATGTCTCGGCGGCCGGCACTGCGCTAACGCGCGAGTTGATCGCAACCGAGCGAAAATTCATCCACATCCTGTTGCGCGATGGCAAAATCACCGACGAAACCAGGCGACGGATCGAACGCGACCTTGACCTGGAGGAAGCGAGTTTGAGCAACCGGGAGTACCGCAAGATACCGCTGTAGAGGTCGTCATTGCCTGCGACAAACGCAAAGCGTTTGCGCAAGGGAGCGAAGCGACGAAGCAATCCATCCTTTGTTTCGTCGACCCGTGAGATAGATTGCTTCGCTTCGCTCGCAATGACGACGGTTGGAGTTCAGCCTACTCCGCCGCCGCATTCCTGCCGGGACGACCGACATAGCCCGCCGCGTCGCCGAAGCGCTCGATCATGACCGCGGTGAGGTCCTTGGTCTTGCTGGTGACGCAGGCGCCGGAGCGCACCGCATAACGATCCTGATGCTTCAGATGCGGCGGCGCCTCACCCTTCTGCAGCGCACGGGCGGCGTCCATCACCAATTTCCGGAAATGCATGATGCCGAGATCGGTCGGGCCGAGATGTTCACGGGTGCGGTCGGCAATCGGGCCCTGGCTGTCCTGCACGGCGGCATCCTGTTCGGATACGCCCTTGATACCGGTGTAGCTGTTGGTCTTCTGCAGCTTGCGATCGATCAGGTAGTCGTTCGCCTTGTTACGCAGCGGGATATAATTCTCGTCGACCTCCGACATCACGCCGTTGCCGCGGTCATAGCCATCGCGCTCGGCCTGCGTCAGCGGACGTTCCGGATTCCACGCATAAGTGTAGATCCAGCAGCTGGTATCGGTCACCGGAATGAAGCTCTGGCCGAAAATATTCTCACCCGGCATCGAACTCGGCGCATAGGCATGCACCGGCATTAGGAACTGGGCGATGCGCCAATAAATGTTGTCGGTCCCGGTGAGCCGTCCGCCGGCGACCGTGAGGCCGGCCTCGTGCGGATTGATCTTGATCACCGGGCGCGGGTCCTCGGCGATCCAGCGCATATGGTCGGTCGCGACCCGTACCAGCGGATTCACAAAGTGCTTCTTGATGTCGAGGATTTCGTTCTCTTCCTTCTCGAAGGAGAGATGCGCGAAGGTGAAATGTGCGGTGTCGATCGATCCTTCCAGCGCCTGCACCCAGTTGCAGTCCTGCCATTTCTTGGTGACATAGCGGTGCGAGGCCGGCACCAGCGCCATTTCCAGATCCGGCAATTCCGGCACCTGATCCTTCGGGCCCATATAGGCCCAGATCATGTCGCCCCATTCGCGCACCGGATAGGACTTGATCCGGATCAGGTCCTTGGCGTTGAGGTCGGGATAGGAGGTCGGCATGTCGACGCAAGCGCCATCGGTGTCGAACTTCCAGCCGTGATAGACGCAGCGGATGCCGCATTCCTCGTTGCGCCCGAGCCAGAGATTGGCGCCGCGGTGCGGGCAATACTGATCGATGACGCCGACCACGCCGCGCGTGTCGCGAAAGGCGAGCAGCTCCTCGCCCATGACCACGATCTTTTTTGGCGTACCGTCGGCTTCCGGCAATTCTTCGGACAACAGCACGGGGATCCAGAAGCGACGGAGCAATTCGCCCATGCCGGTGCCTGCACCGCTCTCGGTGAGAAATTTGTTGTCTTCTGCGCGGAGCATGGGTGACCTCCGGATTCTTGTTTTGATTGTGGTCAAGCTTGGCGCAGGTCGGGCGAGGCGTCAACGCGAATGCAGCATAGCCGCACAGCGACTGCGCAGGGCGGGCTCGCCGACCGTCCGCCCTGCGAAATTTACACCGGCCGCTCCCCCTTCACCGTCACCCGCGTGCCCGACCGCGTATGCGGCCAGTAATCCCACATCGCGCGGTGCTGGGCACAGCGGTTGTCCCAGAAAGCGATGGCGTTTTCCGACCAGCGGAAGCGACACTGGAACAGCGGGTTCTCCGCGTGCTGGTAGAGATAGGCCAGCATGGCGTCGCTTTCGTCGCGGGGGATGCCGATGATGAAACGGGTGAAGCCGCGGTTGACGTAGAGCGCCTTTCTGCCCGTCACCGGATGGGTGCGCACCACGGGGTGCTCGGCGCGCGGATATTCCACCCGGTCGGAGATGCCGTAATTGGCGTAGAGTCCGCGGTAGGTCTGCTCGCCGTCGTGCAGCGCGGTGAGCCCGTCGAGATAGGCCTTCATCCGGTCGGACAGCGCCTCATAGGCGGCGTACATGTTGGCGAACAGCGTATCGCCGCCGCGCGGCGGGCATTGCTTGATATAGAGGATCGATCCCATCGGCGGCTCGACGTCGCAAGAGACGTCGGTGTGCCAGCCCTCGCCATTGGCGCGCGGAGAATCCTTGTCGGCGTAGATTTTCATCAGCGCCGGGTCGCCCTCGTTGGGCGCCGCCGGGTGCACATGCAATTCGCCGAACTTGCGGCCGAAGGCGAGGTGCTGGGCCGGCGTGATGTGCTGGTCGCGGAAGAAGATCACGAGATTTTCGGCGAGCGCGCGATGGATTTCATCTATCTGGAGATTGGAGCGCGCGTCGTCGGAGACGAGCTTGCCGATATCGACGCCGGAGATTTCCGCGCCAATAATCGGGGTGAGTTTTTCGACGCGGATCGTCTCGTAGGGCTCGGTGTCGCCGGCGATGTGCCGATAGCGCGGGCCTTGCTTGCCGGACAACGAAGACATGGGCATTCTCCCAACCGTTCTTGATTGGGATCATCGTAGCTCGGGCGATACGAAGTGCAATGCACATCGCCCGTCGCCCCTGCGAACGCAGGGACGACGGAGAGATCCTACTCCGCCGCCGTCGTCTCCGGCGCCTTGGCGCCCGCGCCATATTTCTGGTCGATATAATCAATCACCAGCGCCTTGAAATCGGCGGCAATGCCCGGCCCGCGCAGGGTGCGGAATTTCTTGCCGTCGACGAACACGGGAGCTGCCGGCGCTTCGCCGGTGCCGGGCAGCGAGATGCCGATATTGGCGTGCTTGGATTCGCCGGGGCCGTTGACGATGCAGCCCATGACCGCGACGTTGAGGGTTTCAACGCCGGGATATTGCGTCTTCCAGCCCGGCATCTCCTCGCGGATGAAATCCTGGATCGAGCGCGCCAGTTCCTGGAACGTGGTCGAGGTGGTGCGGCCGCAGCCGGGGCACGCAGCGACCAGCGGCACGAAGGTGCGGAAGCCCATGGTCTGCAGCAGTTCCTGCGCGACCTGAACTTCCAGCGTGCGGTCGCCGCCAGGCTCTGGCGTCAGCGAGATGCGGATGGTGTCGCCGATGCCGTCCTGCAGCAGGATGCCGAGCGCCGCGGCCGACGCCACGATGCCCTTTGATCCCATGCCGGCTTCGGTGAGGCCGAGGTGGATCGCATAGTCCGAACGCGAGGCCAGCGTCTGGTAGACCGCGATCAGGTCCTGCACGGCGGAAACCTTCGCCGAAAGAATCATCTTGTTCTTGGGCATGCCGAGCTCTTGCGCCCGCGCCGCCGACAGCAAGGCCGACTGCACCATGGCTTCGCGGGTCACCGCGCGTGCATCGCGCGGGTCGCTCGAGGCCGTGTTCTCGTCCATCAGCTTGGTGAGCAACTCCTGATCGAGCGAACCCCAGTTGGCGCCGATACGGACCGCCTTGTTGTTCTTGTTGGCGATCTCGATGATGTCGGCGAATTGCGTGTCGCGCTTGTTCTTGAAGCCGACATTGCCGGGATTGATGCGGTACTTGTCGAGCGCCTCGGCGCAGGCCGGATAGTCGGCGAGCAGCTTGTGGCCGATATAGTGGAAGTCACCGATCAGGGGCGTGGTGATGCCGCGCTTGCGCAGGCCATCGCGGATGTGCGGAACGGCGGCGGCGGCCTCATCGCGATCGACCGTGATGCGCACCATTTCCGATCCGGCGCGCGACAGCGCCGCGACCTGCGCGATCGTGCCATCGACATCGGCGGTGTCGGTATTGGTCATCGACTGCACGACGATCGGCGCACCCCCGCCGACGGCAACATTGCCGACCATGACCTGGGTGGTTTTATGCCGGGCCTTGGGGCCAGCGACGTCGTCTTGCGGAATTATTTCGGGCTTGTTCATGGGGCCTCGAATATCAGATTTTGATGACATACACCAAGAGGGCGGCGAATGCGCAGTGCGCCTCGTCACACGGTGGCTTTTACGTTGTATATTCAATAGCTTAGGACAGATACGGCCGCCAAAAGCAGGGCAAAAGACCTCGTCTTCCGTTAACCGCTATATTGGACAGGAATCGCCGAATTGAAAGGGCGAGAGCACCTCCCGGCCGCCTTTTCATAGCCCGATGCGGGCTCTAGCATCTGGCTAAAATAACGGGAGGCCAACAATGCCGGGGCGTAACGGGCTGATCTCTACGGCGGAACTTGCGGATATTCTGGGCCAGGCCGACCTGCGCCTGTTCGACTGCACCACCTATCTCGAACCCGCGCCCGAAGGCTCTGCCCTCCCCTATCTCGCCGTGCCCGGACGTCACACGTTCGACGCCGGGCATATTCCGGGCGCGGACTTTCTGGATTTGCAGGGCGAATTTTCCGATCCCAATACCGAGCTTCGCTTCATGATGCCGGATGTCGCGCTGCTTGAACGGGCGTTCGGCCGTCACGGCCTGTCCAACGGCAGCCGGGCGGTGCTGTACAGCATCGGCACGCCGATGTGGGCGACGCGGTTCTGGTGGATGCTCACATCGCTCGGCTTCGAGAACGTCGTGGTGCTCGATGGCGGCCTCGACAAATGGAAGTTCGAAGGCCGTCCGCTCGAAACCGGACCGGCGAAGGGATATCCACCAACGACCTTCACGGCAAAACCCAGGGGTGGATTTTTCGTCGGCAAGCATGAAACGCTCGCGGCCACGTCCGAACAGGGCACCGTCGTCGTCAATGCACTCGGCCCGCAGTTTCACAAGGGACTCGAGCCCAGCCGCTACGGCCAGCCCGGCCGCGTGCCCGGCAGTTGCAACGTTTCGGCAGCCACATTGCTCGATCCCCAGACCAAGGCCTTCGTCCCGCTTGGCGAAGCGGAAGCCAAATTCAAGGCGCAGGGCATTACCAAAGACAAGCGCGTGGTGGCCTACTGCGGCGGCGGCATCTCGGCGACGATCGATCTGTTCCTGCTGCACCGCCTCGGTTACGACAACCTCACGCTCTACGATGGCTCGATGGGCGAATGGGCCAAGGACACCACGCTGCCGATCGAGACGGGCTAGGCTCTCTCCACGTCATTGCGAGGAGCGATAGCGACGAAGCAATGACGGCAGCGCTACGCCGGCACGTTCGGATCCGGCCCCACCTTCGGATCCGGCTTGTTCACCAGATAAAGCCCGGCAATGACCAGCAGCGCCGCGGCGCCGAAGGCGATGGTCAGCGTGTCATGCAGGATGAAATAGCTGGCGGCGACGCCGAACAGCGGCGTGACGAAGGTGAAGGCGGACAGTTTGCTGGCGGAGTAGGTTTTCACCAGGGCGAACCACAACAGGAACGTCAGACCCACCACCCAGAACGCCTGATAGGCCAGCAGCGACAGCGACAGCGGCCCGGGAACGTGGGTGATGGCTTCGTCCGATATCCACGCGGCAGCAGCGAGAATCGGGATCGATAGCGCCACCTGATAGCCGAGCCCCTTTTCCGGCGGAGCCTTGATCAGCGCCGTGGTCTTGATGATCAGCGTCGTGGCAGCCCAGAGCACGCCGCCGATGACGATCAGGAGGTCGCCCAGCAAGACCTTCGCGTCGACGTTGGCCTGGGGGACGCCGATCGCCAGCGCGACTCCGGCGAAACTCAGCGCCAGGCCACCCCATTGCGGCGCCCGCAGCCGTTCGCCGAGAAAGACATACGAGCCGAGCGCGACGAAAAACGGCGCCGTGTACAGAAACACCACGGCACGCGACGCCGATGTCAGTTGCAGGCCGCGATAGATCAGTACGAATTCGATGCCGAAGATCACGCCAGCGCTCACGCCGGACCACAGCGTCCCATCGCGCTCGAAGAATTTCACCCCGCGAAACCAGCCGATCGCGAGCAACACCGGCAGCGCGCCGACAGAGCGGCTCAATGCCTGCAGCATCGGCGGCACGTCCGGCAACACCAGCTTCACCGCGATCTGGTTGAACCCCCAGCTCAGGCACAGCATCACCATCAAGGCGATGGCGCCCGGTGTGAGCGCACGCCCGGCGGAGGATACTCCTGGCTTGGACGACATCGATCCTCGTGGCCGGCTTATCCGCCGTGTTCTCTTATTTCTGACAATGCGCGCAGGTGCCGGCGATCTCGACGACGGATAGCTTTGGCGCGAAACCCGACGCGCGCGCTGCCGCGTTGAGGCTTTGCGCCACGGGGGCGGCGGGAATTTCGCCGACGGAACCGCAGTGATCGCAGATCAGGAACGCCACCATCGAGGTCTCGTCATGGTCATGCGCACAGGCCAGGAAGGCGTTGCGGCTCTCGATGCGGTGGACGAGGCCGTTCTCCATCAGGAAATCAAGCGCGCGGTAGACCGTGATCGGCGCCGGCCGCGGCATCGATTTGGCGAGTTCGTCGATCACCTCATAGGCGCCGAGCGGGCGGTGGCTCGACAGCAGCGCCTGCAGTACCTGGCGCCGGATCGGGGTGAATTTCTGCGTCCGCCGCGCGCAAACCTCTTCGGCATGCGCCATCGCTTCCGCAGTGCAGCGGCCGTGATCGTGGTCGGGCGCGGGAAATGTCGGCTTGGTCAGGGTCATATTCCGCTTTTGTAGCAGTTTGAACGCCAATCCCAAAGCCCGGCCGCCCGCGGTTCCCAGCCATGTGCTGGAAGCGGATCAGGCCATTGTTAAACGCGCCATGCGGAATTCATAAGCAAGCTTATTATATCGCTAGCTTATGGAGGCAGTGGCTATGCGCGGTTCCGTGGATATGAACTTCCTGTTTACGCTCGGCGAGGTGCAACGGATGGTGCGCGCCTTTGCCGACCGACAGGCGGCGCGCTACGGCATCACCCGCGCGCAATGGGCGGTTCTGGCCAAGGTCGAGCGCACCGAGGGCCTGAAACAGTCGGAACTCGCCGAACAAATGGAGATGCAGCCGATCACGCTGACGCGGCTGATCGACAAGCTCTGCGACAATGGCTGGATCGAACGCCGCGGCGACGAAAAAGACCGCCGCGTCAACCGCCTCTATCTGCGCAAGGCGGCGCGGCCGCTGCTCGGCAAGCTCGCCGGGCTTCGCTCCGAACTGACGGCGACCGCGCTCGACGGCATCAATCCTGCCGATGCCCACCGCCTGCTCGCCCAACTCGACCAGATCAAGGAAAACGTTCGCAACGCGATCCAGCATCCGGCGAACGAACCTCCGCGAAAGGAGCAGCGCTATGGCTGATCCCGTGCTCAAATTCCCGCCCGAGCAGAAGAACAGTCCGGCGTCACCGACGTCCCGGCCGAAAGTTGCCGCAGAACCGCGTCGCCGCTTGATGGCCGGCATGCGCCGCTACCGCCGCTTCCTGCTGCTGGTGGTGTTGCCTTTGGTAGCGCTGGTGGCCGGCGTGACGTTCTATCTCAATGGCGGCCGCTACGTGACCACCGACGATGCCTATGTCGGCGCGCAGAAGGTTCTGATCACGCCTGACATCTCCGGCAAGATCGAGAAGGTCGTCGTGAAAGAGGGCCAGCAGGTTGGTCCAGGCGACGTGCTGTTCGAGATCGATCCCGTCCCGTTCCGCCTGGCCGTGGCGCAGGCCAAGGCCAGCCTCGCGCAGGCCAACGTCACCTATGACAATCTGATCGCCGACTTGCGGATCTACGGCCAGATGGGCGAGCTTTCGCAGCAGGGCATGGACCTGAAGCGGCGCGACGTCGAGCGCAAGTCAGCGCTGGTGAAGAACAATTTCGGCTCGCAGCTCGACCTCGACAATGCTTCCACCGCCCTCGTCACCGCGAGCGCCCAGTTCCAGTTGCTGCAGCAGAAGATCGCCACCGCAAAAGCGCAACTGCTCGGCAATCCCGAGCTGCCGCTCGGCGAATTTCCGCCCTACGCGCAGGCAAAGGCTGCGCTCGATCAGGCCCAGCGCAATCTCGACCACACGGTGATGCGCGCGCCGATGGCCGGCATCGCCACGCAGGTCGATCAGATTCAGCTCGGCCGCTTCGTGATGGCGGGCGCGCCCGTCTTCAGCATCATCGACACCTCCAATCCGTGGGTCGATGCCAACCCGAAGGAATCCGATTTCACCCATGTCGCGGTCGGCCAGTCCGTCACGCTCGAGGTCGATGCCTTCCCCAATCATTTGTTCAAGGGCACGGTCGGATCGCTCTCGCCCGGCACCGGCGCGCAATTCGCGATCCTGCCGCCGCAGAATGCGTCAGGCAATTTCGTCAAGGTGGTGCAGCGCGTGCCGGTGCGGATCTATTTCGACAAGAACGACAAGTTCGTCCGCAAGCTGAAGGCGGGCATGAGCGTCTACGCCACGATCGACACCAACCATCGCCGCTCGCTGCCGGCCATGCTCGGGCTGTCGCCGGCGGTCGCCAACCAGGACCACGATTAACGCCATGACGACGGGCGCACCATCGGCTGCCGTTCCCGGTCTGCGCCGGAACATGGTGACGATCTGCGCCATGACGGCAACGATCATGCAGGCGCTGGACACCACCATCGCCAACGTCGCGCTGCCCTACATGCAGGGCACGCTGTCGGCGTCGCAGGACCAGATCAACTGGGTCTTGACCTCCTACATCGTCGCCGCCGCGATCATGACCGCGCCCGTGGGATGGATCGCCAACCGCTTCGGCCGCAAGCGTATCTTCATCATCTGCTCGGCCGGCTTCACCATTGCTTCCGTAATGTGCGGGCTGGCGCAGGACATCACCCAGATGGTGGTGTTCCGCCTGCTGCAGGGCGTGTTCGGCGCGGCGCTGGTGCCGCTGTCGCAGGCGGTGATGCTCGACTCCTACGCGCTGCATGAGCGCGCCAAGGCGATGGCGATCTGGGGCATGGGCGTGATGATGGGACCGATCATGGGCCCGTCGCTCGGCGCCTGGCTGACCGAGACCTATTCCTGGCACTGGGTGTTCTTCGTCAACCTGCCGTTCGGCATCTTCACAGTGCTCGGCCTCATGATCTTCATGGACGAGACGAAGAAGGCCTTCGAACTGCGCTTCGACTGGTTCGGTTTCACGGCGCTCGCCATCGCCATCGGCGCGCTGCAGCTTGCGCTGGACCGCGGCGAGCAGCTCGGCTGGCTGGAATCCAACGAGATCATCGCCGAGTTCATCATATCGGCCATCGGCCTCTACTATTTCCTGGCGCATTCTCTGACCACGCCACAGCCGTTCATCCAGTTCGCGCTGTTCAAGGACAAGAATTTCGTCGGCGGCTGCGTGTTCATGGCGGTGATGGGCCTTGTGCTGTTTTCGACCATGGCGCTGTCGTCGCCCTTCCTGCAGAACGTGATCGGCTATCCCATCATCACCGCCGGACTGCTGCTGGCGAGCCGGGGCTGCGGCACGTTCGTGGCGATGATGCTGGTCGGCCGCCTGATGCGCCATATCGAAGCGCGGACGCTGATCATCTCGGGCCTCAGCCTGACCGCGGCCTCGCTGTTCTATATGACCGGCTGGACCGACCAGACCGGCGTGACCGAGATCGTGATCATCAGCGTGGTGCAGGGCTTCGGTTTCGGCCTGGTGTTCGTGCCGCTCTCCACGGTGGCGTTCCTGACGCTGCCCAATCATCTGCGCACTGACGGCACCTCGATGCTGACCTTGATGCGAAATGTCGCAAGCTCGATCGGGATCTCGCTCGTGATCGCGCAACTGACGCAGGGCACGCGCTACACCTATGCGGTCCTGTCGGAACACATCAACCCGTTCAACCACGCCCTGCAGATGCCTGCGGTCCGCGGCATGATCGATCTCGCCACCGACCAGGGCCGCGCCATGGCGGACATGATGCTCAAGGTGCAGGCGCAGATCATCGCGTTCTCGCACGACTACCAGATGGTGATGATCTTTACTGCCTGCGCGATCCCCCTTGCGATCATGATCGGCTCGACCAAGGTCGCCCTGCGCGCCCAGTCGGCCGCACCGGACCATGCGGTGATGGAGTAGCGCCGGCCAGGCGAGCGGCGGGCTATTGCGGCCTGCCCTGCTTAGCCTGCAGGCTCAACCACATGCCGCCGAGCGACAGAGCGCCGCCGATCAGATGGATCACGGTCGGCGCCTCGCCAAGAAATATGATCGACAGCACGGCGCTGACGATCGGGCCCAGATAGAGACTCAGGGACGTCGACACCGCGCCGAACTTCGCGCCGAGATAGGCGTAGGCCGAATAGGCAAAAAGGCCCGGGACCAATCCTGCGAAGAGATAGACCAGCGCCGCGCGCCCGCTGAACGCGGCTGATGGTGCGGACCACATTTCGTGGATGGCGAAGGGCAGCGAGAACAGCGCGCCCACCGCCGCGAACAGACCAATCCGCGCCAGAAAGCTCACGCCACTGCCGACCCGGTTCTGCAGCAGGGTGTAGCCGGCCCATCCCAGCATCGCCATCAGCGCGAGCAGGTCCCCTACCGCTATGCCGGCCCCGACTGCGGCTTGCCCCTTGATAATGATCAGCGCTGCGCCCGCCAACGACAGCAGCATGCCAATGATCTGGTTTCGCTGAATGGCTTCCTGGCCTGACACGAAAGAAAACAGCAGTACCGCGAGCGGCGCGAGCGCCATGATCAGCGCCAGGTTGATCGCCGAGGTCGTAACGCCGGCGACGTAGACCGGGCCGCCGCAGATGAACATGCCGAGAAAACCAGCCGCGACGATGCCGAGCGTCTGCCCGTGCAACACGCCGGGTTTTTCCCGCAGGGCCATCACGACGACCGGCAGCAGGCCGAGCGCCACGATGCTCCAGCGAAAAAACGCGATCGAGAACGGCGGAACGCTTCCGGCAACGCCACGCGCCAGGATCATGTTGGAGACCTGAGCGGTGGCGATTAGCAGAAAACCGATTAGCCCAAGCACTTCGCGTGCCTTGCTGGCGGCTTCCTTGGGTTCGATCATGCTCAATCCGGTGCTGGCGTCCCTGCCGACGACACACCATCCTATCCCGCCGACTTAACGGCAGCCATAGCTCGCCGCCTGTTTTGCGTCCCCGTTGCCGTTCCACGTCGTCCGCAACGGATAGACGCAGACGGGATAGCTGACGCTGTTGTCGCGCGACGTCAGCAGGATTTCGCCGGGCGCGGTGTCCTTCTCGACCCAATCCACCAGCGCGTTGAAGAACTGGTCCTGTTCGCGCGTCGGCGTCTGGTTGGCATTGCCTGGCAGTTTCGGCAGCGGCACGGTGTCGTTCTTGCCGCCAACCGTGTAGGCCCGGCCTTGCGAAGAGTGCGCCGAACCTGGCAGCAAATACATCCGCATGAACTTCTGCACCTCCGCAGGCCCGCCCATCGCCGCCACCACGCGCTCGTGATAATTGATATTGCCGGCAGGCGGGATCGCGTCGTCGACAAGGCCGGTATAGACGATAACCTTGCGGCCGAGATCGCGCAGCTTGCCAAGGTCCGCCTTGTCCGTGATGAGGTCGCTGAACAGCGTCGGCTGCAACGCAACGCCCTTGTTCACGGCGTCGGCGAGGCCAGTGTAATCGAGTTCAAGCCATTTATTGCGTGCGCCAGTCGAGCCGTTCGCGATCGGATCGCCTGACGCCGTGCTGGCGTCGGAGGCGTAGCTGACATCCTGCAGCGCCAAGGCGACGCCGTAGGAAGAGGCGCTGGTGATCTGGTTGCCGATGGCGGTGCTCTTGGTGAAGGTCCACCAGAGCTGGTTCTTGCCGAGCGATTTGCCGGACCGCGCGTCCGCGCTCTGCGCGGCATCGAAACTTCCATCGCCGGTGGCGCCATACCAGATCCTGTTCAGCGCGTTCGCCTCCTTGAGGTTCATGCAGGTTGCGGCATCGGCATTGCTTCCGGTGACACCCTCGCCCGCCACGCCGGCGCACAGCATGTCGGCGTCGCGCGCGGGATTGTAGTCGCAAGAGAAGGGATCGAGCAGGAACCCGAGACCCGCCTTGTCGCAGGCGGCAACCGCGCGCTTGTTGGCGGCGGCGACCTTGGCGGCAAACGCTGTAGCCTCCGCCTTGTTCGCCGAGGTGAAGCCGAGCTCGGTCTTCATCACGATCTGGGGATAGAGCCCCGCCGTTCCGAATTTCGCGATGCTCAGCGCCGGCTGCGCGATCATGTAGCCGTCGTATAGTTCGGGGTATTCCTGCACGAGCTTCATGCCCTGCCGGCCGCCCTGCGAATGGCCGTCGTAATAGGTATATTTCGGCGCCTTGCCGTAATAGAGGTTGACCAGCGCCTTGGTCTTGACGGCCTGCTCCACCATGGCTCGGACGGAGAAATCGCGAAGCGATTCCGAATTGACCTTGCCATCGGACAGAAACGCGAACGAACCATCCTGGTACCAGGGCTGGCCCGCATCCGTCGTGCCCGACGCGTAGCCGATATTGGCATTGACGATCGCCGGCACCTTGCTGCCGATCTTGTCGGCATAGCGATGACCGCCGCCGACCCAGCCGCCGCCGCCGTAATTGCGGATACGTTCGTTCCAATTCGCCTGCGTTGGCAGCCAGACCTCGATGCCGATGCCTTCCGACCAGGAGCGCGCGTTCTTGTCCTTTTCCGCCGTGGCGCCGGGGCCAACCAGCAATTTCACCAGACACAGATCGGCCGCCGCCGTCACCGGCTGCGGCGCATCCGGCGCCTTCAGCTCCTCGCCCTTCTTCACCAGCCGCACCGCAATGACCGAGGTATCGGCGTCGGGGCGAAACGCGGTCTTGATGCCATCATCGCAGGAAAGCGGATCGGCCAGCGCCGGTGTCAGGTGGCAGCAGGCGGCCAACAGCAGCGCCGCGGTGATGTTCGTTCCTCGCGCGATCGACATCGTTTCACTTCCCTTTTGATTTTCTTGTTGTACAGGTCAGGCCTTGGGCATGGTCAGCGGCCGCGATTCGCGGGTCTGGGCCGCGAGCCGAATCGCGGCGTTGGCGGCGCCGAAGCCGTGATAGTCGCGGCGCTCGACGATCTCGAAGAAGAACCGCTCGTCGAAGGCGTGGGTATAGACCTGGAAGAATTCACCGTCGCCTTCGCGGTCGTAGAGGATCTGGTTGTCGCGAAGGGCAGTCATGGTCGCGGCGTCGAGGCCGTATTTGGCTTCGATGTCATCGTAGTAATTGTCGGGGATCTTCAGGAAGTCTGCACCGCGTGCGCGCATGTCGGCGATCGCCGCAAAGATATCGTTGCAGGAGAACGCGACGTGCTGGACGCCGGAGCCGAAGAATTCGTGGATGAAGCGGGCCGACAGCGTGCGGGTGGCGGATGAGCCGTTGAGCACCACGCGCAGGCCCTGATTACCATTGATCAGCGCCTGGCTCTGCACCAGCCCGACCGGGTCCGCGATCTCCATCTGCGGCAGGCGCTCCAGATCGAGAATGCCGGTGTAGAACAACAGCCACGACAGCATCTCGTCATAGGGCATCGACTGCGAGATGTGATCGACGGCATCGAGCCGATCGCTCGCCGCATCGCTGCGCAGCGGCTCGAAATCGAGATCCCAGTTCTTGCCGGCCTCTTCCAGGAAATACAGCAGGCTGCCGCCGACGCCGCGGATCGCCGGAATCTCGAGTTCGCCGGGCCCGACGGGCTGGTAGAAGGTCCGCGCCTTCAGCGCCTCCGCCCGCGCCATGGTGCTGCCGACGTCATCCACGTCTATGGCGACGGCGCAGACGCCGGGACCGTGCGCGACGAAGTGCGAATGCGCAAAGCCGTCCGGCTCGCAATTGATCACGAGATCGATATGACCCTGCGACCAGCGTTCGACATCCTTGCTGCGATGCGCGCCGGTTTTGCGAAAACCGAGCCGGCCGAACAACGCTGCAAGGTCGCGGGATTTTTCTTCACTGACGGCGAACTCGATAAAGCGGACCCCGCGGCTCTTCGCCTTCGGCTGCAGCGGCATTGCCGGAGCGGCGGACGCAGCGCCGCGGACGTCATCCTCGAGCAGGATGAGGGAGCGCAGTCCATCGGTCGCCGTACGGACTGCGGAGCCGGCGCGAAACTGGTCGTTGAATATCTCCAGCGACAGCGGCCCCGCATAGCCGGTGGCGAGCACGGCTTCCACGAATTGGGCGACCGGCAGATCGCCTTGCCCCGGGAAGCAGCGAAAATGCCGGCTCCAGGACAGCACGTCGAGACCGAGCTTCGGCGCGTCGGCCAGTTGCACCAGAAAGATCTTGTCGGCCGGGATCGATTGAATCGGCATGGTCGGAAACGACGGTGCCAGCGCGTGAAAACTGTCGAGAATGACACCGATCGATTTGTGATCGGCGCGCCGCACGATCTCCCAGGCGTCGCGGTAGTTGTTGACGTGACGTCCCCAGGCAAGCGCCTCATAACCGACGCGCAGGCCGCGCGCCGCGGCGCGCTCGCCCAGTTCGCGGAAATCGCCCGCCGCGCGATCGATACCACCGAGCGAGGCCGGTGAAATATTGCTGCAGATCAGCATCAGGTCGGTCTGCAATTCCTGCATCAGGTCGAACTTGCGCTCGGCGCGTGCAAAATTGCGCGCACGCTGCGGCTCCGGCATGCCCTCGAAGTCACGGAACGGCTGGAAAGCGCAGATCGACAGCCCGAGATCCCGGCACATCTGGCCGACGTCGCGCGGGCTGCCGCTGAACGACAGCAGGTCGTTCTCAAAAATCTCGACGGCGTCGAAGCCGGCGGCGGCGATGGCGCGCAGCTTTTCGTCGAGTGCGCCGCTGAGCGAAACGGTGGCGATCGAGTGCTTGCTCATGCGGCAGTCTCCGTCATGGCGCCGCCCAGGAACAATTGTCCGATGCGGGGATCGTTCAGCACGCGCTGCGCGGTGTCGACAAGCCGGGTCTGGCCGAGTTCGAGCACGATGCCGTAATCGGAAATCTCCAGCGCCGAGCGGGCGTTCTGCTCGATCATCAGGATCGACACGCCGCGATCGCGGAGATCCTTCAGAATGTTGAAGGTTTGCTGCACCATCAGCGGCGAAAGCCCGATCGACGGCTCGTCGATCAGCACCAGTTGCGGATTGAGCAGCAGGCCGCGGACGATTTCAAGCTGCTTCTGCTCGCCACCCGACAGCGTGGACGCCTGTTGCGTTGCCCTCTTGCGCAGCGCCGGGAACTTGTCGAGCGCCGCCTCGATCCGGGCCGGCAGGTCGGTGATGTCCTTACCCGCGACGACGGCGCCAAGCTGGATATTGTCGCGTACCGATAGCTCGGGGAAGATATTGCGTCCCTGCGGGACGTAGCAGACGCCTGCATTGAGCAATTCGCGCTGGCTTTGCCCGGTGACGTCACGCCCTTTGAATATCACCCTGCCTTCGCGCAGCTTCAGCAGGCCGAAGATCGCCTTGAACACGGTGGATTTGCCGGCGCCGTTTGGGCCGATCACGGTGGTAATGGAGCCTGCGGGCACCGAGAAGGTGGTGCCGTTGAGGATCGTCATCTTGCCGTAGCCGCCGACGAGGCCTTGAACATCCAGGATGGCGTCGCTCATGGATCGATCCCTCAATGGCCGAGATAAGCTTCGATGACGGCGGGGTTGGCGCGGACTTCGCTTGGTGTGCCCATCGCCAGCAGTTTGCCTTCCGCCATCACCATCACGCGCGTGCACAGCGACATCACGAATTCCATGTTGTGCTCGATCACCACGAAAGTGGCACGCTTCTCGCGGTTGATCGCCGCCAGCCGCTCCTTGAGATCGCTGAGCATGGTGAGATTGACGCCGCCGGCGGGTTCATCGAGCAGCACCAGACGCGGACCGCCCATGAACGCCATCGCGGCATCGAGCAGTTTCTGCTGGCCGTAAGAGAGCCCGCCCGCGGCTTCGGTGGCAAGATGATCGAGCTTGAAGAAGCCGATCATCTGATCGGCCGCAGCCGATAGTCCGGCATCGGAGGGGCCGAACAGCCGCGACGCCATGTTGCCCTGATGCTCCTGCCCGGCAAGGATGAGATTCTCCCGCACCGACAGCTTCGGAAACACCTGCAGGAGCTGGAAGGTGCGGCTGACGCCCAAACGATTGAGCTCCGACGGCCGCAATCCGGTGACGACCTTGCCGTCAACCTTCACCTCACCATCGGTCGGCGTGAGCTGCCCGAGGATACAGTTGAAGAGTGTCGACTTGCCGCAGCCGTTCGGGCCGATCAGGCCGAGGATCTCGCCCTCCTGCACGTCGAAGCTGACGCCATCGACGGCCTTGATGCCGCCAAAGCTCTTCTTGATTTCGCTGACTTCGAGGACCGCGGTCATGGCGCCGTCTCCAGTCGGGATTTGGCGACTGCGCGCAGCGCCGACGCCGCCCTGGTGCGCCGCTCGGCCAGATAGCGATCGAGGATGCCGAGGATGCCGGTCGGCGAATAGATCAGGAGCAGCATCACGGCGACCGCGTAGAGCATCAGGTAATAGCCTTGCGTGAAGCGTAGCCACTCCGGCAGCAGCACCGCAATCATCGCGCCGAGGAACGGCCCGAAGAAGAATCCGGAGCCGCCGACGATCACCATCATCAAGAGGTCGAGCGATAGCGAGAGGTTGAACGGAACCGGATCGATATATTGCGTCAGCGGCGCATAGAGCGTGCCGGCCACGCCGCCCAGCGCCGATCCCATCGCAAACGCCATCAGCGTATAGCGTCGCGTGTCGATACCGAGCGACAGCGCCCGCACCGGATTTTCGCGCAACGCGACGAAGGCGCGGCCCCACGGCGAGCGGATCAGCCACCACATCGCCAGCGAGATGATGCCGAGCGAACCGAGGCAGAAATAATAGAACGGCAGCGGCCGGTTGGTCGCAAAGCCCATGACGTTCGGCCGTGGAATGTTGGAGATGCCGTAGATGCCCTTGGTGAGCCAGTCCTCATTGCGGAACACCAGGAACGCGAGCGTCGAGAACGCCAGCGTCACGAACGCAAGATAATGATGCTGCACACGAAGCGCGGGATAACCCAGGATCCAGCCGATCGCAAAACATAGCACGATGGCGACGCCAAGCGCGGCCACCAGCGGCATGCCCTGCGTGGTCATGATCGCCGCCGCATAGGCGCCGATGCCGACGAACGCACCCTGCGCCAGCGAGACCTGGCCGGCATAGCCCAGTGTCAGGTTTAGCCCCATCGCCGCGATCGTCATCACCGCCCACTGGCTCAGGATGTAGAGGCCGTAGCGGTTGAAATTCATCGGCACGATGATCAGCGCCGCGATGACGGCGATCCCGAGCGCGATGCGCAAATATTTGCCCGTTGCGGTCATACCGTGCGCTCCTCAGGCCGGCCGAGCAGGCCTTGCGGACGGAACAGGATGATGACGATCAGGAGGATGAGCGGCACCGCGGCGCGGTACTGCGTCGACACATAGGCGGCCGACAGATTGTCGACCACACCGATCAAGAGCCCGCCGGCGATAGCGCCGCGCACCTGGTTGAAGCCGCCGACGATCGCCGCAATGAAGGCGGCCTGCCCCAGCACTTCGCCGGAGGAGAATTTCGCCAGATAGATCGGCGTGATCAGCAGCGAGGCCAGCGCCACCAGAAACGCATTGATCAGGAAAGTCATCAGGATCATGCGCTCGACCGGCACGCCGATGATGCGGGCGACCGTCGGGTTCTGCGCGGTCGCCTGCATCTGATGGCCGATCGAGGTGCGGTTCAGGAGCGCAGTCAGGCCGATCACCACCGCAATCGCGAGTGCCAGCACGCCGATGCTCTGCAACGAGACCACCCGGCCGAGGATCGAGACGTCACCGGCCGGCACGATGGAGGGGAACGGCGATGCTTCTGCGCTGAAGAACTGCTTCACCGCCTCTTTCATGCCGATCGCCAGTGCCATGGTCGCAATCGCCAGTGGCAACACACCGTGCCGCAGCATCGGGTCGACCAGCAGCAGCTTGAAGCCGAGCCCGAGCAGCAGCAGCGATAGCAGGATGCCGAGAATGATCGCGAGCCAGAATGGCGCGCCGGCGTGCATCACCGCCAGCATCAGGAACGCCGGCAGCATGACGAATTCGCCCTGCGCGAAATTGATGGTTTGCGACGTCTGCCACAGCAGCGTGAAACCGACTGCGACGAGGGCGTAGATCGCCCCGGTCGCAAGACCTGCCACGAGCAGATCGAGCAGATTGGACATGCTCCTCCCCTCACCCGTCACATGCGGACGGCGTCAATCGTTTCACCGTGCTGATCTCGGGGGCGCTCGCTCAAGCGCACGCCCCGTCGTGGCTCAGTTCAGTTTCGGCAGCACCTGCTTGACGACCTGCTTGCCGTCGACGATCTCGACCAGGAAACCCTGGCGGTCGATGTCGCCCTTCTCATCGAAAGTCACATCCATCAGGATGCCGGGCTCGCTCGCGGCCTTGATGGTGAGGCCGTGCAGATTGTCGGCGAACGCCTTGGCGTCGACCTTGCCCATCTTCTCGGTGGTGGCCTTGATCATGTAGATCGCGAGATAGCCCTTCAGCCCGTTATGATCGGGGACGTAGTTGTACTTCTTGGAGAACCTCTCGCGGAACGCCTTGATCAGGTCGACCGGCGCATCGGTGGTCAGGCCAACATGGCCGCGCGCGCCGTTCGCGGCATCGCCGGCGAGTTCGACGACCTTCTGGCCGACCAGCGTCGTCTCGCCCATCAGCGGCACTGATATCGCCTGGCGCTTCAGCTCCTTGAGCATCCGCGCGCTCTCTTCCTCGTTGACATAGACGAACACCGCATCCGGCGCCGCGGCCTTGATCTTGCTGACGTCGGCGGCGAAATCGGCTTGTCCGGCTTCGGTCGAGATGTCAGCCGCGACCTTGATGTTGTACTTGGCGAATTCCTTGGTGATGACGTCGCGGCCACCCTTGCCGAAATCGTTGTTGACCCAGACGATCGCGACCGATTTGGCCTTCAGCTCGTCGTTGATGTATTTGGCAACCTTCGGCATCGAGGATTGCTGCCCGAACGACGTACGGAACAGAAACTTGTTGCCGCCCTGCGTCAATTCGGCGGCCTCGCCACCCATGATCTGCGCGATGCCGGCTTCGGCGGCGAGCGGCGAAGTGACCTTGACCGATCCGGAATAGCCGGGCCCGAGCAGGACGTAGGGTTCGTTATCGAGCGCCTTCTGCACCTGCGCGCGCGCGACGCCGGGATTCGACTGCGAATCCGCATGCGTCACTTCGAGCTTGCGGCCGAGCAACCCGCCCTTGGCGTTGATCTCCTCGATCGCCAGGTCGATGCCGTTCTTCCAGTTGGTGCCAACGGTGGCGCCGCCGCCGGACAGTTCGGCGACATTGGCGAGCTTGATCGGCGCACCTTGCGCGAATGCGGCCACGGCCGACACGGTAGCAAGCAGGAGTCCTGCGAAAATTCCAGATCTCATTTCCATCCCCTCTTCTCGTTACAACAAGCGGCCTTGTAACCGGCCGCGTTCTTTGATTTGAGCATGATCCTTTCGGAAAACCGGTACCCGTTTTTCCGGATCATGCTCTAGGCTGCGTTCACCTTAGCGTAGCGCTTGGCCATTACGGCGTCGAATGCATTTCCCATCTCGACGGCCGATGGCTTCAATCCCGTGAACAGTTCGAATGCGTCCGCGGCCTGATAGATCGCGAGCTCGCGCCCGGTCATGACCTCGGCGCCCTTTGCCTTTGCGGCGTTCAGCAGCGGCGTCCAGAGCGGCGTATAGACCGCGTCGGCGACCCACACGCCCCTGTGCAGCAGGGCGTCCGGGACGGGCGTGCCGCGGTTCGGCAGCATGCCGACCGGCGAGCCGTTGACGACCCCGGTGGCGCCGCGCATCGCGTCCTCGACGCTGCCGACAACACTTGCCTTGCCGCGCTTCCCGATCTGGCCGGCGAGTTGCGTAGCCTTGGCGCGGTCGGTGTCGAAGATCCTGATCTCGGCGACGCCGATCCCGGCCAGCGCAAAGGCAATCGCCTTGCCGACGCCGCCTGCGCCGATCACCGCAACCGTGCTCTGCGCAGGGTCACTGACAAGCTCGGTGATCGCCCGGGCAAATCCCGTGGTGTCGGTGTTATGTCCGATCAGCCGGCCATCGCGGACCACGACGGTGTTGACCGCACCGATCGCTTGCGCGCCCGGCGACAATTCGTCGAGCAGGGCGACCACCGCCTCCTTGTAGGGAAAGGTGACGTTGACGCCGGCAAAACCCAGACGACGCACGCCGTCGAGCAGCAGCCGCAACTCTTCGTGTCCAGCACCGGCGACTTCGATCAGTTGATAGTGGCAATGTGCGCCGAGCGCTTCAGCAGCCCGCTCATGCATCGCCGGCGACGCCGAATGCGCGATCGGCGCGCCGATCAGGCCGGTGAGAAAGCGGCGGTCGGCCGGAGCAGGAGGTCGGGCGGCGGGGCTCATGATCTCGTCATCGGTCCCAATGCGCGTTGGCGGCGGTCGGTTCGGGATACGCCCCGAGCCGCCCGGACGATAGCGGTTTGCCGACCTAACACAATTACCCATTTATGCCGGATAGATAACATTATGTTATTTCTTGCGGCCCTTGGAATTGGGCTTTCGCGGCGACCCCTTGCCCGGCCCCACCGCCCGCATTTCCGAGCGCAGGCATTCGATGAAATGCTCGATGTGAAGCGACAGCGGCGCGCCGCGTTTCACCGCAATGTAAGTGTCGAACCGGGTCGGCTCGACAATCCTGAGCAACTCGACGCCGGGATAGCCGCCATGGGCGACGGTGAACTGGTCGATCACGGCAATGCCGAGGCCGGCCTTGACCAGCGCGCACACGGTGGTGCCGAAGCGCGCGCGGATGGTGATGTCGTAGGCGAGTTTGTTGCGCGCAAATATCTCCGCCATGATCCGTCCATAGGGATCGTTGGGATCGATGCCGATCAGGGGATAGCGGATGATCTCGGCGGCCGAGACCTGCTTGCATCCGGCCAGTTCATGCCCCGCCGGCACGATGCAGAACAATTCGCCCGACGCCAGCGGCAGGAAATCGAGGCCGGGATGGTCGAGCCGATAACTCATGGCAACACAATCGCCACGGCCCAGCAGCAGATAATCGACGGCCTCCTCGATCTTGAGGATGTTGATGTCGATCCGCAATTCGGGATAGCGGCGCCGCACCCGCTCGATCGCGCGCGGCACCATGACCTGCGAGATGCTCGGCACCGAGCCGATGCGCAGCTCGGACAGGTCGCCGCGTCCGATCTTGGAGATGATCTCGGTGAGATCATCCATCTTCTCGTAGACGCCGTTGATCTGCTCGAAGATGTTGCGGGCTTCCGCGGTCGGGAAGTAGCGCCCATTCTGGCGCTGGAAGAAGCGAACGCCCAGGGATTTTTCGGTGTATTTCACCAGCCGGCTGATACCGGGCGCCGACACGTTCAGAAGCCTCGCCGCGCCGCCGATCGTGCCGGTCACCATCACGGCGCGGATCACCTCGACCTGGCGCAGCGTCATCATGTACGGCAGCTCCGCGGATGAACTTGCGAGATACTATCATCATCGATCGGCGCGCCGGCCAGTCCGGAGAAAAATCTCCGGCGGCCTGGAAATTGACGATCAGGCACCATCGCGCGATCCGGCAATCACATTCCTGGCGGCGGTTAGCGCGCGCTGCGCCCGGGCCTTCGCATCCATCGTCTTCGCAAGCTCGGCGGTCGGGACCTCGATACTGATCGTGATATCCGCCGGCATGGCGCGCGTCAGCGAGACGAGATCGATGCCGCCCTCGCCCGGAAACATCCGCTCGTGGCGGGCGGCATGGATCATGGCTTCCGTCGTGGTGGGCCGCTCGGCGGGGGCGTCGCACATCTGCCAATAATGCAGCCGGTGCGCGGGGACGCGCGCGAGTTCGTCGATCGAACTCCGTGACCGGTCGAAATGCAGCGCATCCACCAGCACCCCGGCATTTGGCTGGCCTGCCTGCGCGACAATGCTGCTCGCGGTCGATAGATCAGGCGCGTAGGTCCATGGCATGAATTCGAGATCGGCGGACAGCCCGTAGGGGGCCGCGGCCTCGCAGAATGCCGCATAGCGATCCCTGAACCGGCTGAGGTCGGGATCGTAGGCGGCGACCAGGATGTGCCTGGCGCCGAGCCGTGCGCCGGTCTCGAAAAAGGCAGAGAATGCGGCGACCTCGGTTTCCGGCCGGAGCGCGACCACTTCGAGGTCAGCCACGGTGATGCCGGTCGCATCCAGCCGGGCGAGTGTCTCCTTCAGGCCCGCTTCGTCTTCCATCAGCGGATAGGCAACGCCGCCTGGCATAGCAGGCAGCAGCCGGAGCCCGACCTGCTGATAGCCGCAGGCTGCGGCGACGTCGATCAACGCAGGGGGCGCGAGTTCGAGGACGGTCAGCGCGGCGAGGGAGAACGATGGCATGATGGTCCGGCGCCAATGGCGTTTGCGTGGCAGGGCGGCGACGGGCATCGCCGGGAATCTGGAAAACGCGCTACACCCTACTTGATCGGTGGGCGCGGCAATACGGCCTCGCCCGCTTCCATCCTGTAGACATGGTGGAGCGAATACCAGGGCGGACGAACATCCGCCGCGATCGGATGTGGCTCGTCATGACGGACGAAATCGCCGATCAGCGCCTTGGTGACGCCAAACTGCACGTCGCTGCCGATGTGCGGATCGGCGGGATCGTAGACCTGCGAGATCAAGACCTTGAATCCCGGCTTGAATATCAGCGCATGCAGATGCGCCGGCCGGTAAGGATGCCGGTCCTGCACCTTCAACAGCCGCCCGACCACGCCATCGGTCGGGATCGGATAGCCGACCATCATCACCGAGCGAAAGGCGAAGCGACCATCGGCATCGGTCGTGAACTTGCCGCGCAGGTTCATCTCAGCCTGTTCGGGGTCCTGGTTCTCGTAAAGACCGACCGGCGAGGCGTGCCATACGTCCACCTCCGCCCCGGCAACCGGATTGCCGGCATGGTCCACGACACGCGCGGTGACGAAGAGGGCCGCGCCCGGCGTTTCGGACCGGACGATCGAGCCGCCGTTTTCAGTACGGGGAGAGTTCAATCGCCAGAACGGCCCGAGCAGCGATTGCGCCGTTTCGGTGTTGCCCTGGTCGCCGTTGTTCAGAAGGCAGACCAGCGAGGAAACGCCGAGCGAGCCCGCCATCAGCACGACTTCGTTGTGCGTATCGGTCGATTGCCGGCCCATCTCGGCGAGAATCGCTGTGGCTTCGCGGAACTCCGCTTCGGTCAGCCCTACGTCACGGACGAAACCGTGCAGGTGCTGGACCAGCGACACCATGATCGCGCGCAACCGCGGATCGGACGTCCGCTCCATCACGGAAGTCGCCGCAACCGTGACATCCTGCTGACGCCCGATGATCATTCTGCACCCCCGGCGGCCACAGTTACACGTCGAAGAACACCGTCTCTTTGTCGCCCTGCAGATGGATATCGAAGCGGTAGACGGCGTTGCCGCCGCCCGGCTGGCGCGTCGCGATCAGCGTGGCGCGGCGGTCGGCCGGCACCAGCGCGAGCACCGGATCGGCGGCGTTAGTGGCCTCGCCGTCGAAATAGATCCGCGAGTAATTGTGCAAGAGCATGCCGCGTGCGAACACGGCGAGGACGATATGCGGCGCCTGCGGCTTGCCGTCGGGATCGGCGACCTGACCAGGCTTGATGGTGTCGAAGGTATAACCGCCGTTCGCATCGGTGCCGATCCGGCCGAACCCCTTGAACGTCGAGTTCGGCAGCGCCCGCTTGTCCTGCGGGTCCGAGAAACGGCCCTGCGCATCCGCCTGCCAGATCTCCAGCATGCAATCCGGCACGACCTCGCCGCCGCCATCGAACACCTGACCCTCGACGCGAATGCGCTCGCCCGACGTATCCGCTGTCACGAGATTATTGCTGAACGTGTCGTTCCACTCGTATTTGCCGCCCGGCGTCAGGCCGTAGGCGAAATACGGACCGACGGTTTGCGACGGAGTGACCCCGTCCGGTTTGGCCTGTTGCACTTATTTGTTCTCCATCGGCGTGGCGTTGCGCCCGCGCAGCACAATGTTGAAGCGGTAGCACAGCGCCCAATCCGGCTTGGTATTCTCCAGATCGAACGACGAGATCATCCGGTCGCGCGCCTTCTCGTCGGTCACCGAATTGAAGATCGGATCGAACGGGAACAAGGGATCGCCGGGGAAATACATCTGCGTGACGAGACGCGAGACAAAGGAGTGGCCGAACACCGAGAAGTGGATGTGGGCCGGCCGCCAGGCGTTGTGGTGATTACCCCAGGGGTAGGCGCCGGGCTTGATGGTGACGAAGCGGTAATAGCCCTGGGCGTCGGTTTGCGCGCGGCCGGCGCCGGTGAAATTCGGATCGAGCGGCGCGGGATGCTGGTCGACGACATGCACGTAACGGCCGCAGGCATTGGCCTGCCAGAGTTCGACCAGCGTGTTCGGCACGCCACGGCCGTCTTCATCGAGCACATGGCCGTGCACGATGATGCGTTCGCCGATCGGCTCGGCCTTGCCTTGAACGGTGAGGTCGTGATCGTTCTCGCGCACCGTCTCGTGGCCGTACACCGGCCCGGTCAATTCCGACAGCGTGTGCCGCATCGGAATCAGCGGCTTCGAGGGCGAGCGCTTGACCGTGCTCTTGTAGGCGGGGGACAGCCGCGGCGGATGCGCCGCGAGACTTTGCACTGGATAGACCAATGTCATGACGAATTTCTCCCTCGCATCGCGCGCGCGGCGCGAAATTGCTTTGCAATTTTGTCGCCCAGCCGCGCGCCGCCAGATCATTATAGGACATAACTAATTTGGGAAAGCGCTGTTTTTCACTCTCCCAAATACTTGTTTCAATTGATTTTTTCGATCGCAACCGCAACGCCCTGGCCGACGCCGACGCACATGGTTGCCAAGGCAAGCTTGCCGCCCCGCTTCTCCATGCCGTGCACCGCCGTCAACGCCAGCCGCGCGCCGCTCATGCCGAGCGGATGACCGAGCGCGATCGCGCCGCCATGCGGGTTGACGAAGTCGGCGTCGTCCTTGACGCCCAGTTGCCGCAGACAGGCTATGCCCTGTGAGGCGAAGGCTTCATTGAGCTCGATCAAATCGAAGTCAGAGATCTTGATGCCGAGACGTTCCATCAGCTTCTTGGTCGCCGGTACCGGGCCGATGCCCATGATGCGCGGCGGCACCGCGGCCGAGGCGAGGCCCAAAATGCGCGCCCGCGGCGTCAGCCCGTGCTTCTTCACAGCGGCTTCCGACGCCAGGATCATCGCGGCCGCGCCGTCGTTGACACCGGAGGCATTGCCAGCGGTCACCGTGCCGGGATTGCGCACGATTGGCTTCAGTTTCGTCAGGTTCTCCAATGTGGTTTCGGGCCGCGGATGCTCGTCCTTGTCGACGGTGATCGGGCCAGCCTTGCCGCCCGGCACCGAGACGGGCGTGATCTCCTCGGCGAAATAGCCGGCCGCGATCGCAGCGCCCGCGCGCTGCTGGGAGCGGATCGCCATCGCATCCTGGTCGGCCCGCGACACCTGGAATTCCTCGGCGACGTTCTCGCCGGTTTCCGGCATCGCATCGACGCCATACTGCGCCTTCATCAAGGGATTGATGAAGCGCCAGCCGATGGTGGTGTCGTAAATCTCCGCCGAGCGTGCAAACGCCTCAGGCGCCTTGCCCATCACGAACGGCGCGCGCGTCATCGACTCGACGCCGCCGGCAATCGCGAAATCGATTTCTCCTGATCGGATCGCGCGGCCCGCGGCGCCGACCGCATCGAGGCCCGACGCGCAGAGCCGATTAAGGGTCTGGCCGGGAACCGATTCCGGAATGCCCGCCAGCAACAGCGCCATCCGCGCCACGTTGCGGTTGTCCTCGCCGGCCTGGTTGGCGCAGCCGAAAAACACCTCATCCACCTGCGACCAGTCGAGATTGGGATGCTTCGCCATCAACGCCTTGATCGGCACGGCGGCCAGATCATCGGCGCGCACCTTGGCGAGCGAGCCGCCGAAACGGCCGATCGGGGTCCGGACGGCATCGCAAATGAATACATCACGCATAGAATCTCTCCCTGAATGCCGTGCTTTAGGCGTTAAGCCCTACGGAACTGTCGGCGAGTTTTAGGAGCGTGCCCGCGGCAGGTCAATTGAGGCATCGTTCCCGGGTAGTGCTTTCGCGGGAGGTCCGTCATGCCCTCAACGCTGGCGTGATGAACTTGAGGGCACCGGACGTGGAAAACTCTGAGAACGCGGGTATGGGAATAGGACCGGGGAGCAAAATTTTGTAGTTTGCGCCACAATGACGATCCAGCAATCCATCCCCGCCCCCGCGCCTCCCGAAGCCGCACCCGCCGCTGACGCCAACTCGCGCGTCACGCCGATGATGGAACAGTACCTTGAGATCAAGGCCGCCCATCCCGGGCTGCTGCTGTTCTACCGGATGGGCGATTTCTACGAGCTGTTCTTCGAGGACGCCGAGATCGCCTCCAGAACGCTCGGCATCGTGCTGACCAAACGCGGCAAGCACCAGGGCATGGACATCCCGATGTGCGGCGTGCCGGTGGAGCGCTCCGAGGATTATCTGCATCGCCTGATCAATGCCGGGCATCGCGTCGCGGTGTGCGAGCAGACCGAGAATCCGGCCGCCGCCCGCGCCCGCGGCAACAAGGGCCCCGTGGCCCGCGGCGTGGTGCGGCTGGTGACGCCGGGCACGCTGACCGAAGACACGCTGCTGGATGCGCGCACCAACAATTACTTGCTGGCGATCGCGCGCGCCCGCGGATCGAGCGGCGGCGACCGCGTCGGGCTTTCGTGGATCGATATCTCGACGTCCGAATTCATGGTGACGGAATGCGCGACCGCGGAACTGGCGGCGACGCTGGCGCGGATCAATCCGAACGAGGTCATCGTCACCGATGCGCTCTATGGCGATGCGGAACTTGGACAGACGCTGCGCGAACTGCCCTCGGTGACGCCGCTGACCCGCGACGTGTTCGACGGCGCCACCGCCGAGCGGCGGCTGTGCGACTATTTCGCGGTCGCGACCATGGATGGCCTCGCTGCGATGTCGCGGCTGGAGGCAACCGCGGCGGCCGCCGCCGTCACCTATATCGACCGCACGCAGGTGGGGAAGCGTCCACCGTTGTCGCCGCCGGCGCGCGAGGCCGCCGGCACCACGATGGCGATTGATCCCGCCACCCGCGCCAATCTCGAACTGACGCGGACGCTGGGCGGCGAGCGGCGCGGATCGCTGCTCGATGCGATCGACTGCACGGTCACTGCCGCCGGCTCGCGGCTGCTGGCCCAACGCCTCGCCGCCCCGCTCACCGACAGCGCGGGCATCGCGCGGCGGCTGGATGCAATTGGGACGTTTGTCGCCGACAGCGCAGCGCGCGATGATGTCCGCACCACGCTCAAGGCCGCGCCTGACATGTCGCGCGCGCTGGCGCGCTTGTCCGTCGGACGCGGCGGTCCGCGCGATCTGGCGGGCCTGCGCGACGGCATCCTGGCCGCCGACGCGGCGTTGGCGCGGCTGGCGCAGCTCGAAGCGCCGCCATCCGAAATCGTGGCCGTGATGGAGGCGTTGCGCCGTCCCTCGCGCGACCTCGCCCGCGAGTTTGAGCGCGCGCTCGCCGAGCAACTGCCGCTGATCAAGCGCGATGGCGGCTTCATCCGCGAGAATTATGAACCCGCACTCGACGAGAGCCGCAATCTGCGCGACGCCTCCCGCCTCGTCGTGGCCGCGATGCAGGCGCGCTATGCCGAGGACACCGGCATCAAGGCGCTCAAGATCCGCCACAACAACGTGCTCGGCTATTTCGTCGAGGTGACGGCGCAGCACGGCGACAGACTGATGGCGCCGCCGCTCAACGCGACCTTCATCCATCGCCAGACCCTGGCCGGCCAGGTTCGTTTCACGACGTCCGAACTCGGCGAGATCGAGGCCAAGATCGCCAATGCCGGCGACCGCGCGCTCAATCTCGAACTGGAAATTTTCGAGCGGCTCTGCGCGATGGCGCTGGCGGCAAGCGACGATCTGCGCGCCGCGGCGCATGCGTTCGCATTGCTGGATGTCGCGACCGCGCTGGCGAAACTTGCGGTCGACGACAATTACGTGCGGCCAGAGGTCGATGGCTCGCTCGGCTTTGCCGTCGAAGGTGGCCGGCATCCCGTCGTCGAACAGGCGCTGAAGCGCGACGGCCAGCCGTTCATTGCCAACGCCTGCGATCTCTCGCCGGGGCCTGCGCAAAAATCCGGCCAGATCTGGCTGATCACCGGGCCCAACATGGCGGGTAAATCGACCTTCCTGCGCCAGAACGCGCTGATCGCACTAATGGCGCAGATCGGCTCCTACGTGCCGGCGTCGCGCGCGCGGATCGGCGTCGTCGATCGCCTGTTCTCGCGCGTCGGCGCGGCGGATGATCTCGCGCGCGGCCGCTCCACCTTCATGGTCGAGATGGTCGAAACCGCCGTCATCCTCAACCAGGCCAGCGAACGCTCGCTGGTCATCCTCGATGAAATCGGTCGCGGCACCGCCACCTTCGACGGCCTGTCGATCGCCTGGGCCGCAATCGAGCATCTGCATGAAGCCAATCGCTGCCGCGCGCTGTTCGCCACGCATTATCATGAGCTGACTGCGCTTTCGGCCAAACTGCCGCGGATGTTCAACGCCACCGTGCGCGTCAAGGAGTGGCAGGGCGACGTCGTGTTCCTGCACGAGGTGCTGCCGGGCTCCGCCGACCGCTCCTACGGCATCCAGGTCGCGAAGCTCGCAGGCCTGCCGCCGGCGGTGATCACGCGCGCCAAGTCGGTGCTGGCGAAACTCGAGGCGCAGGATCGCGGCCAGACCGCACGTGCCCTCGCCGACGATTTGCCGCTGTTCGCCGTCCCCTCCCGTGCCGCCGCCGAACCCGCACCGCCGAGCGAGGCCGAGCAGATGATGGAAGCGGTGAAGGCGCTGCATCCCGACGAGATGTCGCCGCGCGAGGCGCTCGAGGCGTTGTATGCGCTGAAGGCAAAGCTACCAAAGGGGTGACAGAGCGGCGAGCGGCCCTCACCCGGCGAAGGGCTGGATCAATTTCAACGTGGCCGCGAAGCGGATGCTGCGCTTGCCAACCAATGCAGTTGCCTCGATCTCTGCACCCTCGGCGCGGCAGCGGCCCGAGAATCCGATGCCGACCTCATGACCGCCGAACAGCGGATGCTCGTCCCTCGCCGGAGTGTGCTCCTGGTTGACGAACTCGCCCTTCCAGCGGCCGTTCAGGGAGCTATAGGCGCCGAGATAATAGAAGAACGCGTCGCCGCCGAGGATCCGACCGTCTTTCAGGAGCATCACGCCGGTTTGCCCGCCGGCGATGCCATCAAGCATCCGGATGTCGATCGAGTAAAGCCCGCTGACGATGCCGCCATCGCCGACCGGCCCCGGCGGCGGGATGTCGTCATTGCCGAGCGGCGTCATGACCGCGCGGAACACCGAGCCGGCGTCTTCGATGACGGAGCCCGCGAAGTGCCAGACGTCGCCCTGCGGCCTGCCGCGTATGCTGATTGTGACTGCGTCGGAACTGACCAGGTTTCTTCGGTGCGGCGATGGACTGTGGCGCCGGGTTCTGAGCCCGGCAATGATTTCGCCGTCCACATTTTCGTAGGTGCCGAAATGGGCGAAGGCCGTATTGCCGCCGAGCATTGTTCCGGCATGAGCGTAGAGCACGCTGCGGCCGGTGCCGCCGCTGATGTCGTATTCGACCTTGTATAGACCCTCCACCGCGCGCCCTCGTCCGTCCCGCCGCCAGTCTAGCGGGTCTCCTCGCGGTCGGTAACCATCAAACTTGCGGCTCGGTGCGTGCGGCCTTCCTGCGCCCGAGCCACCACAGGCCCAGGTTCCATCCGATGCAGGTCGCGAGTGCAAGGCTGAGCCCCACCGCCGAACCGAACTGAAGCGCCGCGACGTGCAGCACCGCAATCGCAATGCCGAGGCCGATCAGGCCCCAGGCGCTGTTGGCGAGCACGGCGGCGGTCGGCCGGCCGCCGATGCGCGGGTGCAGGATCAGCATCATGGAAGTGAACACGATCGGGAACAGCGCGATCATGCCGCTCACCTTGGGCCCGACCCAGCTCGACGTCGTGACCACCGTCGCCACCAGTGTTGCGACCAGCGATGCGCGTAGCGGGATGTCGTACCAGCGGCGCCTGACCGGCGGCATTTTGGCGTGGCGGTAGCGGGCGAGCAGCGGCACGCAGATGGCGTAGGCGATGACATTGGCGATCAGCCCGCCGGCCAACGACCATTGCACCGAGCGGATGATTGCGGCGAGCACGAGCCATACGGCAACCGCCGAAAGGCAACTGAGCAGCGCGCCGCGGCGCTGCGCCAGCACGACATAGGTCAGCCCGAGAAAAATCGTCGCGGCGTTGATCGGCAGGCTTGCCAGCGCGCCCTCGGCGATAAAGGCCGCGTCGTGATCGAGCGCGAGGAACACGTAGGACGGCCCCGCCGAGATCGGTAGCGTCGCGATCAGCGCGCCGATCACCGGGCCCGAGCGTTCGGTGACGATCGAAGCCGTCACCACGAACGCCGCGGCGAACGCCATGCGCAGCGCGAGCGTCAGGATGAAGGCGAGTTCGGGGGACATGCTAGCTGTCGTTCCTGCCTAGTGCGCAATTGCGCACGGGCGCAGGAACCCATACGCCGCGGCTTCTCGATTTTGGAAGATGCGTGGTCGATACTTCCAGCACCCATTGGCGCCGGTGGCTATGGGTCCCCGCTTTCGCAGGGACGACACCGGAGATTGCCTCACACCCGCTTCATCGACACCGAAACCTTCGGGCCGTTCTTGATGGTCTGAAAGACCACGCAATAGCGTTCGGTGAGCTTTAGCAGCAGGTCGAGCTTGTCCTGTGGCGCGTCGGTGCCGACCTCGAAGCGCAGGCGGATCTCCTCGAAACCGACTGGAGCTTCCTTGTCGACGCCGAGCGTGCCGCGAAAATCGAGGTCGCCTTCGGCGATGACGTTGCCGGTCTTGAGGGGAACATCGACGGCGGTAGCGACCGATTTCAGCGTCACGCCGGCGCAGGCGACGAGGGCTTCCAACAGCATGTCGCCGGAGCAGAGCTCCAGCCCGGAGCCACCGGTGGCGGGGTGGAGGCCAGCTACCGCCAGCGCGCGGCCGGTCTCGACCTTGCAGGCGATGCCTTCATTGTCGATCGAGCCTTTGGCTTTCAGGGTAATGACCGCGGCGGAGGGATCGGACTTGTAGCGTTCCTTGATCGGGGCCTGCATCGCGCGAAGTTCGGCGGCGTCCATCTTCGTCTCCCGGTTGTTCTTCTTGCCACGCCGGATTTAGTGGGAAATTGCGCCCGTGTCACCACCACATCGCTTCGCCGGCCATGGTTTTTGGGTCGGCATCGGGCACGTTGCGGTCGAGCGAGCGATCGAGCGAGGTCAGCACATGACGCTTAAAATTTTCGAATAATGGCGAGGCGCGATCGCGCGGACGCGCCAGATTGATCCTGATCGCCTCGAACAGCCGGCCCGGCCGCGGCCGCATCACCAGCACACGGTCGGCCAGCACCACGGCCTCGTCGACGTCGTGCGTGACCAGAACGAGGGTCGGCCGGGTGTCGTTCCAGAGATCGAGCAGATGGTCCTGCAGGTCGCGCCGCGTGAAGGCGTCGAGCGCGGAGAACGGCTCGTCGAGCAGCAGCACTTCCGGCTGCGGCACCAGCGCCCGCGCAATCGCCACCCGCTGCGCCTGCCCGCCTGAGAGTTCGCGCGGCCAGGCTTTTGCCTTGTCGGCAAGACCGACTCGCGCCAGCGCGCGCGAAACCTTCTCACGCCTGATATCGGCCGGCAGATCCGTCAGGCCGAAGCCGATATTGTCGGCGACGCTGAGCCAGGGCAGCAATCGCGGCTCCTGGAAGATGATTCCGATTTTGGCGTGCGGCGCCGTGATCGCCGTATTGTCCAGCGTCACCGTGCCCGTGCTGGCCCGGTCGAGGCCGGCGATGGCGCGCAGCAGCGTCGACTTTCCGCAGCCGGAGCCGCCGATGATGGCGACGATTTCGCCAGGCCTGATGTCGGCCGAAAAGCGCTCCAGCGCGTGGACGCCGTTGGGATAGGTTTTGCCCACTCTATCCAGCGCCAGCATCACGCGGCTCCACTTTGGCGGCCGAACGCATCCTGCCAGCGCAGCAAGGGCGCGGTGGCGATTTCGATCAGCCAGTCGGTGGTCTTGCCGAGGATCGCAAAGATCACGATCGCCGCCACGATCTGCGCCGGCTTGCCGAGTTGCTGACCATCGATCAGGAGATAGCCGAGGCCTTCGGACGCGCCCATGAACTCGGCCGCGACGACGAACATCCACCCCAGGCCAAGCCCCACACGCAATGCGACGACGTAGGCCGGCAACACCGCAGGCAGCAAAATGCGGCGGATCATCGCCGGGCCGCTCAGGCGGAAAATACGGCCGACCTCGACGATCTTGCGGTCGACAGAGAGGATCGCGCCCATCACGCCGAGATAGACCGGGAAGAACACGCCGACCGCGATCAGCGCGACCTTCGAAGTCTCGAAAATGCCGAGCCACAAGATGAACAGCGGCACCCAGGCGATCGATGGAATCGCGCGCAGCGCCTGCACGGTCGGATCGAGCAACTGCCGCGCCAGGCCCCAATAGCCGGAGATCGCACCGAGGACAGTTCCGGCAGCGACGCCGAGGCCGAAGCCGGCGGCGACGCGTGTCACCGTCGCCGCGATGTGGCGCGACAGCTCACCGCTCTTCGCCAGTTCCATCACGGTGGCGAAGATTTTGGTCGGCGGCGGCACCAAGCGGCCGGTGGAATAGCCGAGCCCGACCCAGATTTCCCAGAACAGCGCCAGCCCGACCGGGAGCAACAGCCCGAGCGCCGGCCGCGCGTAGCGGCGCAGCCGCGCGGACGATGCTTGCGGCGTCGTCGCATCGGTGCGTTCCAACGCGGGGAGTTCAACGGTCATGGCCATAGCAAGAACGCTTCTCGCGCGGGATTGCAAGGTGGGGGTTTGATCGCGCCTCTATCCATTCGTCGTCCCTGCGAAAGCAGGGACCCATAACCACCGGCTTTGGTAGTGAAGGAAGGTGATAGCCATCGAGAACCACAATGACGGCCGCGGCGTATGGGTCCCTGCGTTCGCAGGGACGACGCCAACACTTTCCTCAATTCGTCGGCAGCGGAACCTGGTCGTCGATCAGCGCATCAAGCGTCGCCTTCACGTCAACCTTGGCGTCGACGACACCGGCCTGCTGCAATGCGAGACCCGCGGCGAGGATGGATTCGCGCTGCGCTGCGCCGATGCGGCTGTGGGTCAGCTCGGTGCGCTCCTTGAGCTGTTTGTCGACGACCGCTTCCGGCAGCTTGGTCACGCCGATGAAGGTCTTCTTCAGGTCGTCGTAATTGGCCAGCGAATATTTGCGCGCCTCCTCGTACACCGCGAGCACGCGGCGAACGGCGTCCGGATAATCCTTCAAAAACTGCTCGCGCACATTGAGGATGCCCCAGGTATTGGCATCGGCCTTGCGGAAGAACAGCTTTGCGCCCTCCTCGACTTCGGCCTGCGCCATCATCGGGTCGAGACCGGCCCAGGCATCGACATCGCCGCGGATCAGCGCGGTCTTGCCGTCGGCATGCTGCAGCAGCACCGGCGTGATGTCCTTTTCGGTGAGGCCGGCGCCGAGCAGCGCGCGCACCAGGAAGATGTGCGGATCGGTGCCGCGGGTCACCGCGACGCGCTTGCCCTTGAGATCGGCAACGGCCGCGATCTTGGAATCCTTTGATGTCACCAGCGCGGTCCATTCAGGCCGCGAATAGACATAGATCGACTTGATCGGGTTGCCATTGATCCTGGCAACCAGCGCCGCCGAGCCGGCGGTCGATCCGAAATCGATCGAACCGGCGTTGAGGAATTCGAGCGCCTTGTTGGAACCGGCGGATTGCACCCAGACGACGCTGATGCCGTCCTTGGCGAATTCCTTCTCCAGCAAGCCCTTTTGCTTGAGGACCATCGACACGGGATTGTAGGTCGCCCAGTCGATGCGAATCTCCTTGAGCGCGTCGGCGGCAAAAGCCGCGCCGGGCAGCAAGGTCGAGACCGCGATGATTGCAGCCATGGCGCGCCGTGAAATCCTGGGCATGGTCGTCCCTCCCTGATGCACTGAAAATCGTCCTTGATTTTCAATATGTTAGATTGCAACGCAACGAGAAAATACATACCGTCAATGCGACGGAGTCAGCACAGCTTTGCCCAAGCGGCTCGGAATCCAGCATAGAATTACCCTTGCCTGACAATCGCCCGTGACAGCCCCTGCGCCGTCCGATATCGGGATAGATCATGGATAGCGTCGTGACTGAGGACCGCTCCGGAGCGGATGAACGTTTCGATACCGCGCGGATCACCGCGGCGGTCGATGCCCTGGCCGAAAAACATGCGGGCCGCGAGGACGTGTTTCGCTCCGCGCTGGCGCAATTGCTCAAGGCCGAGATGATCACGGCACGCGCGACCGCACAGGCCGTGCTGCTGAAGGATCGCAACGGCCGCCGCTGCGCGGAACGGCTGTGCTTCATGCAGGACGAAATCATCCGCATCCTCTACTCGGCCGCGACACGGCACCTCTATCGCTCGCATGTGCCCTCCGGCGCCGAGCGCATGGCGGTGGTCGCCACCGGCGGTTACGGCCGCGGCCTGATGGCACCCGAGTCCGATATCGATCTGCTGTTCATCCTGCCCTACAAGCAGACCGCCTGGGGCGAGCAGGTCGCGGAAGCCATTCTCTATTGCCTGTGGGACATGGGGTTGAAGGTCGGCCACGCCACGCGCTCGGTCGACGAATGTATCCGCCAGGCGCGCGGCGACATGACGATCCGCACCGCGATCCTGGAGACGCGGTTTCTGACCGGCGACCAGCCGCTCTATGACGAGCTGGTCGCGCGGTTCGACAAGGACGTGGTGCAGGGCACCGCTTCTGAATTCGTCACCGCCAAACTGGCCGAGCGCGAAGAACGCCACCGCCGCGCCGGGCAATCGCGCTATCTGGTCGAACCCAACGTCAAGGACGGCAAGGGCGGCTTGCGCGACCTGCACACGCTGTTCTGGATCGCCAAATACGTCTACCGCGTGCGCGAGACCGACGAGCTGGTCGAACGCGGCGTGTTCGACGCGCAGGAGTACCGCACCTTCCGCCGCTGCGCCGACTTCCTGTGGTCGGTGCGCTGCAATTTGCATTTCGTCTCGGGGCGCGCCGAGGAGCGGCTGTCGTTCGACATGCAGCGCGAGATCGCGGTGAGGCTCGGCTATACCTCGCATCCCGGCATGCAGGACGTCGAACGCTTCATGAAGCACTACTTCCTCGTCGCCAAGGACGTCGGCGACCTGACCGCGATCCTGTGCGCCAAGCTGGAAGACGAGCAGGCCAAGCCCGCGCCGGTGCTGAGCCGCATGGTGGCGCGGCTGCGGCCGGGCACCAAGCGGCGGCGGGTGCCCGACAGCGACGACTTCATCATCGACAACAACCGCATCAACCTCGCGGCGCCCGACGTCTTCAAGCACGACCCGGTCAATCTGATCCGGATCTTCCAGCTGGCGCAGAAGAACAACCTCGCCTTCCACCCCGATGCGATGCGCACGGTGACGCGCTCGCTGAAACTGGTGAACGCCCAGCTTCGCGAAAATCCGGAAGCCAACCGGCTGTTCATGGAGATCTTGACCTCGGATAACGCCGAGATCGTGCTGCGGCGGATGAACGAGACCGGCGTGCTCGGTCACTTCATCCGCGCCTTCGGCAAGATCGTGTCGATGATGCAGTTCAACATGTACCACCATTACACGGTGGACGAGCATTTGATCCGCTGCATCGGCCACCTGCAGGAGATCGAACGCGGCGGCAATGACGAGTTCACGGTCGCGAGCGACCTGTTCCGCAAGATCCAGCCCGAGCATCGCGCGGTGATCTACATCACCACGCTGCTGCACGACGTTGCCAAGGGCCGGCCGGAGGATCATTCGATCGCGGGCGCCAGGGTGGCGCGGCGGCTGTGCCCGCGGCTTGGCTTCAACGTCGCCGACACCGAACTGGTGGCGTGGTTGATCGAAGAGCACCTCACAATGTCGACGGTGGCGCAGTCGCGCGATCTCTCCGACCGCAAGACGATCGAAAATTTTGCCGCCGTCGTGCAATCCGTCGAGCAGATGAAGCTTTTGACCATCCTGACCACCGCCGACATCAGGGGCGTCGGACCCGGCGTTTGGAACGGCTGGAAGGCACAGTTGTTGCGCACGCTGTATTATGAGACCGAGCCGGCGCTGACCGGCGGCTTCTCGGAAGTGAACCGCGCGCAGCGCATTGCGGTGGCGCAATCCGAATTCCGCGCCGCCTTCAACGAGTGGCCGGAAGCTGAGCTCAACGGCTATATCGGGCGGCATTATCCCGCCTACTGGCTCAAGGTCGACCTGCAACGAAAAATCCGCCAGGCGCGTTTCATCCGCGCCAGCGAACAGGCAGGCCACCAGCTTGCGATCAACGTCGGTTTCGACGAGGCACGCGCCGTCACCGAACTGACGATCCTGGCGACCGACCATCCGTGGCTGCTGTCGATCATTGCAGGCGCCTGCGCATCCGCCGGCGCCAACATCGTCGACGCGCAGATCTACACGACCACCGACGGCCGCGCGCTCGATACCATCGCAATCTCCAGGGAATACGACCGCGACGAGGACGAGGGACGCCGCGCCACCCGGATCGGCGAGATGATCGAGCAGGTGCTCGAAGGAAAATTGCGCCTGCCCGAAGTGGTTGCCCGCAAGGCGGCCAACCGCGGCAAGGTGCGCGCTTTCGTGGTCGAGCCGGAGGTCACCATCAACAACCAGTGGTCGGACCGCTACACCGTGATCGAGGTTTCCGGCCTCGACCGCCCCGGCCTGCTGTACCAACTGACGACCGCGATCTCGAAGCTGAACCTCAACATCGCCTCGGCCCATGTCGCGACCTTCGGCGAACGCGCCCGAGACGTGTTCTACGTGACGGATCTGCTCGGCGCCCAGATCAACGCGCCGACCCGGCAAGCCGCGATCAAGAGCGCGCTGATTCACCTGCTCTCCAGCGAAGACAACGTCGCGGAGCCGGCGGTGTGATTTCTCTACCCGTCATTCCCCGGCGCGCAATTGCACCGCGGAATGACGGCCGAGTATGCGTCCGCGATTTCGCGGCGCGTTGCGCCCGGGGTTTGCCGGATAACTTCCCGCCCTCTTTGTAGGAGCGCGCAGGGACGACCGGGTGACCAGCGGCCTTACGGGTCCTGGTTCGCGTCTGGCTTGGCCGGGTCGGCGACGGTCGGCCGCGCCACAGCACGATGCCTTCGATAGCGCAGCGCATCGATCAGCAGCGAGAGAATGGACGACCGCTGATGGCGCGTCGGGTAAGGCAGGTGGTCGTCCGACAATCGCCCTCGCGTTACGTCTTGGTCGTCGTCACAGAATCTTGGCGCGAACGCGAGGAAGGGGCCGCCGAGATCGGAATGATGGAATGGGTTTCGTGGTGGGCGTCGCATCGGTCGTCAACCTTGTGCAGGAGACGCGCGAGCTCGTTGCGATAGAGCCTCGCCCAGCTGCCATTCAGGCTGGTGAGGAATTCGAGCTCGCGGCCTGTGAGTATCGACATAGGAAACGCCGGGATGCGGAAGCAGGAGACATTCAACCAATGGCGCGAGCGCCGCTACATCTTCCGCATTCCGGCGTAGTGCCTGCCGCTGCAGGGGCCGACATAAACGCCCATGATGGGGAAACGGCGCCCGACGGGACGTTGGCTAGCGACTTCATGGCAGACCTCCTCTTCACGGCATTATCTCCTCGATTGCCTAACCAACCAGATGACTAACCAACCAGACCCGCAATCGGCGCGACGCCGATGCTGTCGGGAAACACGGTGTTGGCGAGCGCACGCTCGTCGACTCTCAGATGATCGCGGAGCAGGCCCTTGAGCACGGCGCGCAGATCGGTGGTGGGTTTGAGGTCGCGTTCCTCGTAGAGCTGGGCTTGCTTCAATCCCGGCCAGTCAGCGATCACGCGCCCGCCCCGCAAGGCGCCGCCGGTGAGAAACGCGACGGTGCCGGTGCCGTGGTCGGTGCCGTTGGTGCCGTTGATGCGCGCGGTGCGTCCGAACTCGGTGATGACGGCGACCACCGTCTCGCGCCAGGCGTCGCCCATGCTGGTCTCGATCGCCGCCAGCGCGCCGTCGAGCGCCCCGAGGAGATTGGCGAGCTGACCGGAGGCCGCGCCCTCGTTGATGTGGGTGTCCCAGCCGATGAAGCCGACCGCGCCGACCCGCGGGCCGTCGGGCTTGGCCAGAAAGCGCGCCGCGGTGCCGGCGGCTTCCGCAAAATAGGCCCGCACCCCGGCGATGCCAGGAACTGCAAGCGCGGCACCGTCGACCATGGCTGCATCCGATAGTCCTGTGGCGCCAAGCGCGGCGAGACGAATCCTTGCCTCGAGCGCGGCCGCCAGTTTCGGATCGGTGTGTTTATAGAGATCGAGCAGCCGGGCCTGGATATCTTCGTTGGCCGGCAACAGCTTTTGTGGCACCCAGGACAGCACCGGCGCACGGCCGCGGACCACCAGCGGGGTCACGGAGCCCACACCTAGGACGCGGCTACCGCGCGGATCGACCCGGCCGTCCGACGCCAATTCGGTCAGCGCGCGGTTGAGCCAGCCGGTGTCGACGGCGCCCGGCCGCGCGATGCCGCTTTCGAGAACGTCCTGGCCGTCGAAATGCGAGCGCTCGCGATAGGGCGTTGCGGTCGCATGCACGATGGTCGCTTGCTGCGCCTTGTAGAGCCGGTGCAGGTTCGGCATCGCGGGATTGAGCGCGAAGAAGCTGTCGAGCGGCAGAGCCGGCGGCTTGCCGTCGAGCACGAGCGCGCGGTCGCCGCGCAGGCCGACCCAGTCGGGATCGCCGATGGGGGCGACCGCACCGAGGCCATCGAGCGCGCCCCGCAGCACGATGACGAGCATGCGCGGATCACGGCCCTCGGCGCGTGCGAGCCTCGGCATCTGGCTCCATGCGAACAGGCTGCCTGCGCCGATCAGCGCCTCGCGGCGAGTTGGCAGATGGTGGCGAAAGGTCATGCTCACCTCCTCTGGAATTCGGCCGACATGAACAGCAGCACCAGCGCCTGCGGACGGCTCTCGGCGCGGCCAACCGCCTGCTTCACCTCCGGCGACACCTGTGACCCGAGCACGGTCTCGATGACATCCTGAGGATCGGTCGTGCCTGCGATGCGCTCGGCGAAATTATTGGCGACGTCGAGCCGCCGTCCCAAGCCGTCGATCCAGGACGCTTCATCGTCCGGGAAACCCTTGGGCGACGGCGGACGCCACAGCGGTTCGCCGAGCAGGACCTGTCCATCCGTGTACCGCGTGGGGTCGGCATGCGTGAGCCCGGTCGCGCGCACCATGCCAGCCACCCACTCGCCCGGCCGCTTGAGCTTGGCCGGCGGTTGCGTCCACGCTTCGTCGGACGAGACCATCACCCTGGCGACCTGCTTGAGGTCACCGCCGGTATCGAGAAAGGCCTTCGCCATCTTTTCCACCAGTGCAGGCGGCGGCATGTCGGCCACGAAATAGCGGGCCAGCTTGGTTGCCACATGCGTAGCGGTTGCAGGATTGGCGGCGAGATCGCGCAGCACGGCACGCCCCTGCTCTACCGTCTCGTCGTCGTAAGATTTTCCCAGCACCCTCTGTGCGCCGGGCTCGTGCAGGCGGGGATTGAAGGTGAATTCGCCGCCGTGCTCGGGATTGTCGCCGGGCGGCACCAAGGTCCATCCGGTGAGAATGTTGGCGAAGCCGATGACGTCATCCTGGGAATAGCCGGTCCGCACGCCCAGCGTATGCAACTCGAGAATCTCGCGCGCGAGATTCTCGTTGAGGCCGCGGCTGCGGTTGAGGCCGGCGGTCGAATTCGCGCCCATCGAAACCGTCTGGTCGAGATAGAACAGCATCGCCGGATGGCCCTCGGCCGCCAGCAACAGGTCGGTGAAGCGGCCGAGCACGTGAGGGCGGATGGCCTCGCGCTCGTAAGCGCCGGACATGCTGCGGATCTTGTCGGCCGAGACGCAGAAATGATTGGACCAGAACCAGACCAGCCGCTCGACAAAACCGATCTCGGCACCGAGCGCGCTCGCGATGCGAATCCGCGCCTCTTCGAGATAGATCGGCCGGCCTGGATCGGGGATGGCCTCAGTGGCCGCCTTTTGCGCCATCTCGTCCGGAACAGGCGCGGCGCCTTCCATCATGGCGGACGCCTCGGCCATCTGCTTGCGCTTGGCGTCCTGTTCTTTCTTGGCGACGATCGCCTTGGCCTGCCGCTTGGCATAGGCGTCGGTTACCGCGCGGAAGGCCTTGGCGCTCGAAGGCAGATTGGCGGCAGCGAGTTCGCTGATCGCGGGACGATCGAGTTCGGCGATCAGCGCGCCGCGCGGGTCGGCCTCGATCGCCGTAATCGATCCCGGACGCGGCCCCATCCCGAACCGATGGAGGGCCAGCGCGGCTTCAGCCTTTGCAGAACGGCTCATGGCAACACCCGAGGATGCGACGATCTGTAGTGCTACGATTTGTAACACTTAAGAACCGACTATGCAAGCCGCGATTGAGTACGGCTCGCTCAGGTTGGAAATGCGGGCATCGCGGTTAGCTCGGCGGTGCGAAGCATCTTCCGGACAGGCGCGGTGGCGGCGCGCCCATCATCGTGAGGGTCTCAGACCTTCACCCCTCCGGAGAAGGATGAAGCCGCCGATCAGTACTGCGGACCCAGCGCAATCCGTCCGATCGTGCCGTCCTTGACCAGGCCGATCCGCCACTCCGCCGAACCATTGGCGAACTGGACGATATAGACGTCGCTGCCGAGACCTGAGACGCCGCGGAACGACATCGCGCGCAGGGCGCCGAGCCTGGAGAGAATCGCCTGGTTGAAGGAAAGCTGCTGGCGCGTCTGCGCCGCGACTTCGGACGTCATGCGATCGTAGTCCGGCTCGCCGCGGCCAACGGCCTCGATGTATCCGCGCAGCGTCGTTTCACTGCCGGCCAGCGGAACGGTGCGCGGCAGCACTGCGCCGCCGGGCCGGCCGTTCACCTCGACCGTGTGAAAGCGCGTTTGCTGCCCGGGCAGCACGATCTCCAGACACTTCCCCGACCGATCGGCGATTATCCATGGACTGTCGACATAGGTCGTGACCGGAAACGTCATTTCCTCGCCGATTGTACCAAAGGCCGCGCGTTTCCCCTCCGCGTCCAGCTTGAAGAGCTGAAGGTCGCTCCCGCTGCCATTGTAGATCAGCACCTTGATCGGCGCGGTTTCGGCTGTGGCTCTGAGGCTGCCTTCCTCCGAACAGGCGACGATGCCACCGGGCTTGTTGTTGCCATCCGGCCGGAAGATGACATCGTCGGCCTTGTCGTCCGCCGCCAGCAGGATGCGCAATTCCGCGACGCCATTGGCGAATTTCACGCCGTAGATGTCGTAGCCACCCGGACTGACGCCGCGGAAGAAGATCGATTCCACCGCGCCGAACGCCTTGAACATGGCCTGCAACTCGGACTCCTGGCGACGGATCTTGGCCGCCAGCGACGTACTCATCCGCTCGTAATTGGGGGCACCACGTTGCAGGTCGTCGATCCCTCGCAAGACCGCCTCTTTGCTGCCCGGCCGCGGGGTCTGTTCTCTGAATCGATCCGGCGCCGCTGCGATCCGGCGCGCGAAGTCTTCCTCGATCGCCTTCGCCCTGGCGGCGGCGACCCGCGCCGCCAATCGGGTACCGTACACCGGCTCGTGCAATAGCACCTGGGTCACCTTGGCCTGACCATCGCGCAGGAAAACAACCAGATCGTCGTGGCTGCTGGCAAAGGCATCGACGCCGCGCGCCACGATCTCGAATTTCGGCCGTCCGGTCTCCTGCGCAGAGAGCCGTTCACCCTCACGGGTAATGGTGAGCACCCGGCCAAGTCCCAGATTGTAGGAACCACAATATGAATCCAGCAGGCCCGCATCGGCCTCGACGCTCTGCGACGACAATTCGGCGACCTTGATGGCGCTGATGTCGCGGCCATTCTGGCTCAGCACCGGGCCATCCGGCTGCCGCTCACCGCCGGCGGCCACGAGGATCGGGCCGGCCGGCGCCGGGTAGGAATAGGTACCATCGCCCGCCGCGGCCAAGCGGAGCTTTCGCTGCCCGCTGACCTGGCCGAACAACTCGTCGCCGTCCCGCGAGACGGTGAAGATCGACGCGCGGCCCAATGAATAGAAGGAGACGGACTGCGGCTTGCGCACTGCCGTCGCAGGCGCGGTCGAGTGCTCTTGCGACGGCGAAGACACCGGCGCGGTGCGATAGGCGATCGAGCCGGCAGAGACGATGACAATCGGCAGAATGACGGCTGCGGTCCCGATGCGTTTGCCCCAGCCCAGCTTCGCAGGGGCCGTGGTTGCAGCGAGAATGCGTTCCACCCGGCTGCGCACCGTACACGCCCTTGCCATTTCGATGCCGGCCGGCGCCCGTCGAACGTGCTGCACAAGATCGAGCAGAATCTCGGCGTAGGACAGCCGGTCCTCGACCACTTCGAGCGCCGTTGCGTCGCTGATGATTTCGGCCAATTCGGCCAGCCGGGTGAGATGCCACCACGCGAACGGACTGAACCAGAACACCGAGCGATTGAGCGAGGCGAGCAGCAGCAGATAGAAATCGCGGTTGGCGACGTGAGCTCCCTCATGCGCCAGCACGGCCTGGCGCTTGCGCACATCCCAGTCGAAGCATTGCGGCGGCAGCAGAATGGTCGATCCGAAGGTGACGGGCCCGGCGATCACGCTGCTCACGCGCACGCTCCAGTCGGCCGTCCAAGGCGCGCGCATCGGCTTGGCCGCGCGGGCCAGACGCCAGGTCAGATAAAGGCCGACCGCCAGCCTCAACAACAGCAGGCCGGCAACCAGCGCATAGACAATCGTGGCCAGCGCCAGCCAGTTCATCGCTTCGGCATGCGTACCGCCGACAGCGGCGGGCATGCTCTGCCCTGTCGCGAGCACGTCGTTCAGCGGCTCCGTCGACGCGCCGCTCCACGGGCTGCCGGCAGGCCAGAAATGTTCCGCCGCCGGCACCGGCAACGCGTTCACGGTGACGGTCACCGTGGTCCAACGCATCAACAGCGGCATCGCCAATGACGCCACCAGCACCATGGCCCAGCAGGTCATGTGCACGTGCGGATTCCGTACCCGCATGAGATTCAAGCCAAGCCAAACGACGCCTCCGAGAAGCAGGGCGCGCAGCGCCGACTCCGCCAGAATCGCCAGCATTATTTCCTCCCTCCCTTCGCCTTGACCTTCTCCCCGGCCTTCTCTTTGGCCTTGGCAACCTGATCGGCCAGCAGGCGCAACTGACGCTGGTCGAGCATCGCCGTATCCACCATGCCGACCAGGACTTCTTCGACGGAGCCGTTGCAGAACCAGTCGACAATGCGCTGGACAGCTTTTGCAGCAACCCGTCCACGCTGCTCCGCAGCCTGATAGACATAGGTGCGTCCATCCACCGTATGCGTGGTGTAGCCCTTGTCTTCCAATCGTCGCAGCACGGTGCGGACGGTCGATTCCTTGAGCGGACGGGAAAGCCGCTCGCGGACGGCCTCGGCCGTCACCGGACCATTGGCCCAAACCAGTTGCATGACCTCGCGTTCGAGGTCGCCCAGTTCGGGCAGGCTGTCATCCATGGTGCTACCTTGCGATCTCGGGCCTCAATGCTACAGAGCGTCGCACACGTGGCCGGAATCCGCAACGGCTATTCCGGCTGGAATGGCCGCGCCGCGCCGGCCAACGCCGGTCCGATTGGCCGCCGCACTTCACCAGCGAACCGTTGGCGCCGATCAGACGGTGACAGGGCAGGACGGCGTTGATCGGATTCGAACCCAAGGCGTGGCCGACGCCGCGCGGCATTGCAAGCTTCGCGGCCATCGCCGTAGCTCGGCGTGGTCCCTACCGAAGCAGTTCGCGTGGCGTGGGCGCGACTCTAGTTGGCCTGTTTGGGATCAGCCCAACCGTGGAGTTCGAGAGCTGTCAGACTCGCCGTGACGAAGGCAAGATAATTTGTCCGGGAAACCAGAAGACCCAGATCGAACAGTTCGAGCAAAGCTTGCCATGGGTCCCCTGCCGGCACGGCGATTGCCCGCTTGCCACCATCGATCACGGAAGGCCGGAAGCCGCGGTCGTGTCTCCGGCGCCTTGCTTCGGGTCCGACGTCATCGGAGCAAAGGATCAAGCGCAGATGTGCTTTCGGCATATCAATCCCCAGATTTGCGTTCGACGAGCGCCGGGTAACGGGTTTGACAACTGCGACGAGATGCTTGCGTTCGGCGCGACGTCCGGTTGGAGGTCGCGCGTGACGGCCTTCCCGCGGGCAATTCCAGAAAACTCTGGTGCCACTGGGTTACCCGATAAGCTTCATCATTGAAACGAAACCGACCATTGAACGGAGGTTGATCCACACGTTACATTCGGTTGGCAGCATCATACCTAGGTTTGGGATATTCAGCCGGGGCGAGTGATCGGAATGTCGCACTCGCCGGTAGCGCATCGGTGCACGCGAGGACCGCCCCGACCTTTACGTCTCCGGATTATCCTTCCGGGCGTCCAAAAGCTGCTAGTATGCCCCCCGTGGGAGGGCGACGTTGTTGCCGCTGATGGTAGAGATCACCTAGCGACGCAGCGGGCCCAGGGTGGCCGAATGATGCTGCCGATGATGCGTAACCAGACCATGAAATCCTGGCGCTCAGCCGAGCACTGGCTGTTGGGTAGCGTGGTGCTGGCGTTGACGATGGCAGCTTTCATCTGGCTTGTTCTCGGCCCCGCACCGGCGGCGCCCGCCTATTTGACCGCCGTCGTATTGCTCATCGCATCGCTTATCGCCTCCCTGATCATGATGCTCCGGGTGGGCACGACCCGCAGGCAGATGGAAGCCGTGCTCCACGGCCGCGCGCGAGCCGAACAACACGCGATAGAAGCGCTGCGTCATAGCGAAGCGCAATGGAAGGAGGTATTCGAGCACAACCCAGTGATGTATTTCATGGTCGACGCGGCCGGGACCGTCCTGTCCGTCAACACATTCGGCGCCGCGCAACTCGGCTACTCCGTCAGCGAATTGCTCGGGCAATCCGTGCTGAAAGTCTTCCCCGCCGACGAGCGACCTGTGGCCCAGAGCAACGTTGCCATATGCCTGGAAAATATCGGCCAAACCCACAGTTGGGAGATCTGCAAGGTTCGCAAGGACGGCTCGTCGCTCTGGGTTCGTGAAAACGCCAAGGCCGTGCGGCGACTGGACGATCAATTGATCGTCCTGATCGCGTGCGAGGACATCACCGAACGCAAACAGGCTGAAAATGCGCTGCGGCAGAGCGAAATGTATCTGGCCGAAGCCCAGCGATTGAGCCACACCGGCAGTTTTGGCTGGTGCGCCGGCAGCGACGAAATCATCTGGTCGGAGGAAACCTTCAGAATCTTTGGATTCGACAAGGCGCCTTCAATCAAGCGGGCCACCGTGATCCAACGCATCCATCCCGATGATCGCGCGCGCGTTCTACGGATCACCGGGCGTGCGTTGAGCGATTGGAAGGACTTCGAGCATGGCTATCGGCTGCTGATGCCTGACGGCTCGGTCAAGCATGTCCACGTCAGGGGCCATGCGGTGAAGGATACATCGAGCGGCATCGATTTTGTAGGGGCAGTTTCGGACGTTACGGCCCGCAAGGAAGCCGAAGCCGAACTGCACGAAGCGCAGGCGAATCTCGCGCATGTCACGCGCGTGACTGCGCTGGGCGAGCTCGCCGCGTCGATCGCCCATGAGGTGAACCAGCCGCTCGCCGCCGTCGTCACCAACGCCGCCGCATGCCTGCGCTGGCTCGACCGCGACCCGGCCAACCTGAACGAAGCGCGCGCCACCCTGCAGTCAATTATCAATGACGGCAATCGAGCGGGCGAAGTCATCCAGCGCGTCCGCGCGCTCGTGAACAAGACCACCGATCGGAAAGCGCTCCACATCAATGAAGTCGTCAACGAGGTCATGAGCCTCGTGCAGCATGAGCTGTTCAGTCACCAGGTGGCGCTGCGGCTGGAACTCGCCCCTGCCCTTCCCCCGGTCCTCGCCGACCGGATCCAGTTGCAACAAGTCATCCTCAACCTCGTCATCAACGGGATTGAAGCGATGCAGCCGGTCACGGACCGGCCGCGCGAGCTGGTAATCCGGACGCGACAGGATGAGACAGGCCAGGTTCTGGTTATGGTGAGCGACTGCGGTGTCGGCGTGGCCGCCGAGGATGTCGATCGGCTGTTCGATGCTTTCTACACCACCAAGTCCGGCGGCATGGGCATGGGCCTGTCGATTTGCCGCTCGATCGTCGACGCACACGGAGGACGGCTGTCGGCCTCCGGAAATACCGGTCCCGGCGCGACGTTTCAGTTCACCTTGCCATTGTATCAGGAGGACAATACGTGACCGGCCGCCCAGAATCGCCTCAAACCCTCGCAAGCGCCGAGGAGCCGGTCGTCTTCGTTGTCGACGACGACGCATCGGTGCGTGACGCCCTGCGCAACCTTTTTCGGTCCGTGGGCTTGCGGGTCGAAGTGTTCGGTTCGGCTCACGAGTTTCTGCAGAGCAAGCTTCCGAACGTCGCCAGCTGCCTGATCCTCGACATCAGGTTGCCCCGGCTAAGCGGCCTCGACTTTCAGGCCGAGCTGGCGAAGGCCGATATTAACATTCCGATCATCTTCATGACGGGTCACGGCGACATCCCGATGACGGTCAGGGCGATGAAGGCCGGAGCCGTCGACTTCCTGACCAAGCCATTCCGCGACCAGGACATGCTGGATGCCGTGACCACGGCAATCGAACGCGACCGGGTTAGCCGCGATGAAGCCAAAATCCTCTCGGGCCTGCATACTCGCTTCGCGACCCTGACGCCCCGGGAACGGGAGGTGATCGCGCTGGTCACGGCCGGCCTCATGAATAAGCAGATTGCCGCCGAAATCGGCATTGCTGAGATCACCGTGAAGATACACCGCGGGCACATCATGCGAAAAATGGCTGCGAAGTCGCTGCCCGATCTGGTGAGAATGGCGGAGATGCTCGGGATCGGGCCCGGATCCGGATCCGGCGGGCCGCAAACCTAAGTATGATTCTCCGACTCCGATTTCGGACGCACTCTCTCATCCCGCGGCTGTGCAGCAAGCGACACCCTCTGGTCGTCCCCAGGAAGGACCGTTGTGTCCAACCCACCGGTAATTTCAGTCATCGACGATGATGGGTCCGTTCGCGGCGCGACCCACAATCTCGTGAGATCGCTTGGCTACGCCGTCCATACATTCGCGTCTGCCGAGGAGTTCCTGCGATCGTCCCACCTTTGTGACACAGCGTGCGTGATCACCGATATCAGAATGCCTAACATGAGCGGACTCGAATTGCAGGCCCAGCTGCTTGCCCGGGGACACAGGTTGCCGTTTATTTTCATCACCGCTTTCTCCGTCGAGAGCGATCGCGCGCGCGCGCTGAGGGCCGGGGCGGTCGGCTACCTGACCAAACCCTTCGACGGGGAAGTCTTGATCGCATGCCTCGATGCCGCCCTGGCAGGAAAAGGCATGGCAAAGCGCGGATGACCCCCATCGGGTCGGCGCTGCGCTGATGCTGCGGGCCGGCTATACGCAAGGATGACCCCGCCAAACATCTAGACAAGTTGATAGCGGCCGGGAACGGGCGCAAGAGTCGGGCCATCGTCGCCCCTCGAGTTAGCGAGGGCCGAGAAAATGCAGCACACAATTTGATCGGTACTGGCAATTCCTCAGAAGGAGGTCGCCATGCGTACAGAACCACGGTGTTCTCAGTGCGACAGTGAAAATCCCAAGATTATTTCTCTTGCGCGTGAATACTACTGCGGACGGCTCTGCCTCCATCGAGGCCAGGAGATTTTCATTCGCTGGATTCGACGCGCGAACGCGGAGGCTGCGTCATGACAAACTGCTGCGGAAATCCCGAGTGCAAGCGCCCCTTCGGGCTGGTCCGGCGTAGCTGGTACTTCGAGCAATTTTGCTCGGCGAAGTGCCGCGAGATCTACAAGCGGCAGCAGGAGCGCAACCGGACCTATTGGAAATGGCTCTACAATTTCCCTCAACCGTCGGTCGCGGAAAGAAGCTGATCCAGCTACGGGGTGGAGCGGACACCCAAGGAGCGATCATGACGACAGTACATGCGATGCTGGTTGGGGCAATACTGGCCTGGGCACCCACGATTCTTGTGTTCATCTATATCGTGCGGGACATGCGAAACACGCGAAGTCTCGATTAGCCCATGACGGGTCAATCAAGCGCAGCTTCCAGCCGCTTGATCGACCCGCACCCTTTCTTGAATCCGGGCGCCCTCGTGCTTGAGCAGCCAGCGCTTGCGCTCCAGCCCGCCGCCGTACTTCACCAGCGACCCGTTGGCGCCGATCAGGCGGTGACAGGGCAGGACGACGCTGATCGGATTCGAGCCGTTGGCGTGGCCGACGGCGCGGACGGCTTTGGGCATCCGTAGCTTCGCGGCGAGCGCGCCATAGCTCAGCGTCGTGCCCGCAGGAATCCCGGGCAGCGCGTTCCAGACCTTTTGCTGGAACGGCGTGCCGGCGACGCGCCATTCGATCGCAGCGAGGCGGTCGAGGTCGCCCTTGAAATAGCCGGTCAATGCGGCGCGCAGTTCGCGCGGCGCCGGCGCATTCTTCAAGTTCACCGCGCCATAATGCAGGCGCAGCAACTGCTTCATGCGCGTCTCATAATCCTGCCAGTCCAGCGCGCGGAGCACGCCGTCCGCATCGGTGACTAGCAGCGCCGTCCCGATGGGCGTTGGCAGGCGGTCGAGGTTGAAGCTCTCTGGCATCGTCAATCCCTGAAAAATATCGACAGGCACCCGCACTTTTCACGCGCGTCGTGTTAGCGTCCACCCGAATTCCGCTGCCGGTTGGGGGACCGCAACATGATCTTCATCGCAAACATTCTGGTCGCGGTGGTTGCCGCGCTGCATGTGTTCTTTCTCGTGCTGGAGATGTTTCTCTGGGACAAGCCGCTGGGCCTGAAGATCTTCCGCAACCCAATCGAGAAGGCAAGGGACTCCGCGGTGCTGGCCGCCAACCAGGGCCTGTATAACGGCTTCCTCGCCGCGGGCCTCCTCTGGGGCCTGTTCCACCCCAATCCGGCCTTCGCCTTCCAGATCAAAGCGTTCTTTCTGCTCTGCGTGATCGTGGCGGGCGCCTATGGCGCGGCGACGGTCAGCCGCCGGATCCTCTATGTGCAGGCGGCGCCCGCGGCGCTCGCCCTGGTCCTGCTCTGGCTGGCTTGACGGGCTCACCTTTCCGTCACTGCCTTGCGTTGCCAAATCCGTTCCGCCACACTCCCTGGTAACGATGACGGCTGGCCATCCGAACCGATGACCGGACACGATCACCGGTCAATACAACGGAGGCAGCGACATGAGAGGTGGCATTCTTCATCTGCTTGCAGGCGCGGCGGTTGCGATCGCGCTATCGGCGACATCTGCAAGTGCGCAGAAGAAGTACGATACCGGCGCGAGCGATACCGAAATCAAGATCGGCCAGACCGTTCCGTTCTCTGGCCCGGCGTCGGCCTATGCCGGCATCGGCAAGACGCAGGCCGCCTACTTCAAGATGATCAACGAGCAGGGCGGCATCAACGGCCGCAAGCTTAACTTGATCCAGTATGACGACGCCTACTCGCCGCCGAAAGCCGTCGAACAGGTGCGCAAGCTGGTCGAGGGCGACGAGGTTCTGTTCACCTTCCAGATCATCGGCACGCCGTCGAATGCGGCTGTGCAGAAATATCTGAACGGCAAGAAGGTGCCGCAATTGCTCGCCGCGACCGGCGCATCGAAATTCACCGACCCGAAGAATTTTCCGTGGACGATGGGCTTCAACCCCAACTACCAGTCCGAGGGGCGCATCTACGGGCAGTACATTCTGAAGAACCATCCCAACGCCAAGATCGGCATCCTGTACCAGAACGACGATCTCGGCCGCGATTATATCACCGGCCTGAAGGAAGCCCTCGGCGGCAAGGCCGCGACAATGATCGTCGCCGAAGCCTCCTATGAACTCACCGATCCGACCATCGACTCGCAGATCGTCAGGCTGAAGGCCGCGGGCGCCGACTTGCTCTACGACGCCTCGACGCCGAAATTTGCCGCCCAGGCGATCAAGAAGGTTGCTGACCTCGGCTGGAAGCCGGTTCACATCCTCGACATCAATGCGAGCCCGATCTCCGCCACGCTCAAGCCCGCTGGCCTCGACATCTCCAAGGACATCATCTCGACTGCCTACGGCAAGGATCCCGGCGATCCGCAGTGGAAGGACGACGCCGGCATGAAGGCCTATTTCGCCTTCATGGACAAATATTATCCTGAGGGCGACAAGCAAAACACGGTCAACATTTACGGTTATTCCACCGCGGAACTGCTGGTCTATATCCTGCAGCAATGCGGCGACGATCTCACCCGTGAAAACATCATGAAGCAGGCAGCCAGCCTGAAGAACGCCACCGGCAGCCTGTCATTGCCCGGCATGGTCACCAACACCTCGCCGACCGACTACCGCATCAACAAGCAGATGCAGATGATGAAGTTCAACGGCGAGCGTTGGGAACTGTTCGGCCCGATCATCGAGGACGCCGGACCTGCCGGTTAGTGAATTGCCCCGATTCAAGACTGAAGCCGTCGGCGTCCCACATGCCGGCGGCTTTGTTTTGAGCCCTGTGATGTTCCCTGCCCGCACCCGTGCATCATTTTATGGCTGACCCCAAGTGTGGATTCTTTTTGAGCAGACGGAACCTGACACCCGAAACCCGGCTTTTGGATGCCTTGCATTGCAACATGGCTTCCGCCACTATTGTGGCAGCGATGACATCCGTCGGCGAAACGAAGCCGCGGCAAGATCATCGGTTCAATGACAACATGAGGAATGCAAGGATATGAGGAAGGGTTTTTTCCATCTGGCCACAGGCACGGCGCTCGCACTTGCGCTGTCGGTCTCGGCGGCATCAGCGCAGAAAAAATACGACACCGGCGCGAGCGATACCGAGATCAAGATCGGCCAGACCAATCCATTCAGCGGACCGGCTTCCGCCTATGCCACCATCGGCAAGACCCAGGCCGCCTATATGAAGATGATCAACGATCAGGGCGGCGTGAATGGCCGCAAGATCAACCTGATCCAGTATGACGACGCCTACTCGCCGCCCAAGGCGGTCGAGCAGGTGCGCAAGCTGGTCGAAAGCGACGAAGTGCTGCTTACCTTCCAGCTGCTCGGTACGCCCTCGAACGCCGCCGTGCAGAAGTACCTCAACTCGAAGAAGGTACCGCAACTGTTCGCCGCGACCGGCGCATCGAAGTTCACGGACCCGAAGAACTTCCCCTGGACGATGGGTTTCAACCCCAACTATTTCGTCGAGGGACGCATCTACGGCCAGTACATCATCAAGGAATATCCGAACGCCAAGATCGGAATCCTTTATCAGAACGACGACCTCGGCAAGGACTACCTGAACGGCATCAAGGCCGGCCTCGGCGACAAGGCGGCCAAGATGATCGTGGCGGAAGCCTCCTACGAAGTCTCCGACCCGACCATCGATTCGCAGATCCTCAAGATCAAGGACGCCGGTGCGGACCTGTTCTTCTCGGCGACGACGCCCAAGCAGGCAGCGCAGGCGATCAAGAAGATCTACGAACTCAACTGGAAGCCGGTGCACATCCTCGACATCAATGCGACCTCGGTCGGCGCCGTCATGAAGCCGGCGGGGCTCGAAGCCTCCAAGGGTGTGATCAGCGTCAATTACGGCAAGGATCCGCTCGATCCGACCTGGAAAGACGATGCTGGCATGAAGAAGTATTTCGAGTTCATGGCGAAGTACTATCCCGACGGCGACAAGGACTCGAGCTTCAATTCCTATGGTTACTCGACCTCGCAGTTGATGATCTACGTGCTGCAAAAGTGCGGCGACAATCTCACCCGCGAGAACGTCATGAAGGTGGCAACCAGCCTGAAGGATGTGCCGCTCGATCTGAACCTGCCGGGCATCGTCGCCAACACGTCGCCGACCGATTATCGCGTTAACAAGCAGTTGCAGATGATGCGGTTCAATGGCGAGCGCTGGGAACTGTTCGGCCCGATCCTCGAGGACGCAGGTCCTGCGGGCTAGCCGCGGCGACCCCATCGAAACGATCGGCGGAAGAAGCGATCGGCGGCCCCTCGGGGCCGCCGATTTTTTTCGGCGTCGCAGGGTGGGCAAAGCGCTGCGTGCCCACCATTTATCACCAACTGTTCGGAGAGATGGTGGGCACGCTGCGCTTTGCCCACCCTACGGATCTCTACTTCGGTATCTCGCCAAACGTCTTGCCAACCGGCAGCATTGCGTGCCGGATCAGGCGGGAATCCTCGACGGCCGCCTGGCGGTGCTTCACCGCTTCGCGGTAGACGGGATCGCGGATCATGTCGGCGAAGGCCGCGACGCTTGGATATTCGGCGATGAAGCAGTGATCCCAGCGCTCCGACTCGGGCCCGATCAGCATCAGTTCGAACCTGCCCTGCCAGACGATGCGGCCGCCGAGCCGTTCGAACACCGGGCCGCTTTCGCGCCCATAGGCCGCGTAGGCTTCCGCGCCGGTTGCCTTGCGGCCGTCGGGATAGGCAGCCTGCGCGCGTAAGCGGACCAGATTGAGCATGTGGATGGGCCCCGGCCGGTCATTGGCCTTGAATTGCGCGAACACTTCTTTGGTCGGATCGATGTGGCCCATGCGGCTTTTCCCCGAGAACGCTACGGCGGCCATCTTAGTATGGCCCCGCCGCACCTCCTAATCCCGCATTAACCTTTCCGTAACCGAGCCTTAAACAGCCCCCGCTAGCGTGTGGCGGGACGGGTGTGAACGGCGTTTGTCATGGCGTGGGGACGGAAAAAGAGCGGCGGACGCAAAGAGCCGCTGTTCGGGCTTCCGGCAGCGCTCGCGGACTTGCGGCTTTCACCTGCGGATCGCATCCCGGCCGCCGTCGACGACGACAAACCGATGAAACCAGTGCCCAAGCGCAAGCCCGATGAGGACGACGACGAGCCACCGCCGCGCGAGCGCAAGCCGCGCGCGGCGAAAAGTGGTGCCAAGCGGCGTGCGAAATCGCGCGGCCGGTTCAGGTTCGGCCGGCTGATCTATTGGGGCGCGGTACTCGGCCTGTGGGCGACGATCGCGATCATCGGCGTCGTGATCTGGGTCGGCGCGCATCTGCCGGCAATCCAGTCGCTGGAAATTCCAAAGCGGCCGCCGACCATCCAGATCACAGGCGTCGACGGCAGCGTGCTGGCCTCGCGCGGCGAAATGGCCGGCACCAATGTCGCGCTGAAGGACCTGCCGCCCTATCTGCCGAAAGCGTTCATCGCCATCGAGGACCGCCGCTTCTATTCGCATTACGGCGTCGACCCCGTCGGCATTGCGCGCGCCGCCGTCGCCAACGTCCTGCATCGCGGCGTCTCGCAGGGCGGCTCGACGCTGACGCAGCAGCTCGCGAAAAACCTGTTCCTGACCCAGGAGCGCACCATGGCGCGCAAACTGCAGGAAGTGGAGCTGGCGCTGTGGCTGGAGCGCAAGCACTCCAAGAACGAAATTCTCGAGCTCTATCTCAACCGCGTCTATTTCGGTTCCGGTGCCTATGGCGTCGAGGCCGCTTCGCAGCGCTATTTCGGTAAATCCGCCAAGAACGTCACGGTCGCGGAAGCCGCGATGCTGGCGGGCCTCGTCAAATCGCCGTCGCGGCTGGCGCCGAACCGCAACCCCGAAGGCGCGGAAGCGCGCGCCGGAATCGTGCTCGCGGCGATGGCGGAGAACAAATTCATCACCAGCGCCCAGGCCAAGGCCTCGATCGGACATCCCTCCTACAACGTAAAGCCGGCCGGCGCCGGCACAGTCAATTACGTCGCCGACTGGATCGGCGAGGTGCTCGACGATCTGGTCGGCCAGATCGACCAGAGCATCGTGGTCGAGACCACGATCGATCCGAAGCTGCAGAGCGTGGCGGAAGCCGCCATCATCGACGAACTGGCCGCGAAGAGCGTGAAATTCAACGTCACCCAAGGCGCCCTGGTGGCGATGACGCCCGAGGGCGCGGTGCGCGCCATGGTGGGCGGGCGGAACTATGCCGACAGCCAGTATAATCGCGCGGTGACGGCCAAGCGCCAGCCCGGGTCGGCGTTCAAGCCGTTCATCTTTCTGACCGCGATCGAAGGCGGCTTGACCCCGGAAACGATCCGCCAGGATGCGCCGCTCGATCTCAAGGGCTGGCGCCCGGAGAACTATACGCATGAGTATTTCGGCGCGGTGACGCTGACACAGGCGCTGGCGATGTCGCTCAACACGGTCGCGGTGCGGGTCGGCCTCGAAGTCGGGCCGAAGAACGTGGTGCGGACCGCGCACCGGCTCGGCATTTCATCGAAGCTCGAGGCCAATCCCTCGATCGCGCTCGGCACCTCGGAAGTCTCCGTCATCGAACTGGTCGGCGCTTATGCGCCGTTTGCCAATGGCGGGCTCGGCGTCTCCCCGCATGTCGTGACCAAGATCCGCACCAACGAAGGCAAGCTGCTCTACGTGCGGCAGCCCGATCAGCTCGCCCAGGTGATCGAGCCGCGCCATGCCGCGATGATGAACACGATGATGCAGGAGACTCTGCTGTCCGGCACCGCGCGCAAGGCGGAGATTCCGGGCTGGATGGCCGCCGGCAAGACCGGCACCAGCCAGGATTTCCGCGACGCCTGGTTCATCGGCTATACGGCGAACCTCGTCACCGGCGTCTGGCTCGGCAATGACGACAATTCACCGACCAAGAAGGCAACCGGCGGCGGCCTGCCGGTGGAAGTGTGGACCCGCTTCATGCGCACGGCGCATCAGGGCGTTCCGGTGGCGAGCCTGCCGAACTCGCAGCGCGGCGGCTTCATGTCGAACCTGGTCCAGACCGCATCGCAGGCCAGCGCCGCGCCAGGCCCGTCCGCGCCGGTTGCGTCGGGCGGCGGATATCGGCCACCGCCGGCCCGAACCTCCGCACCGCCCCCCAATCCATCGGCACGCCCGGAAGCGGCAGCGGGACTGGATGGCTGGCTGATGGATCGGCTATTCGGACGATAAAGCACCGTTGCGCCGCGCTTGCAGATGAACGACGAACCGCTAGCTGGCAAAGACGACCCGCGTTTCCACTGAAACGCGCCGGTACAAATCCTCGACGTCGTCGTTCACGAGTCGGATGCATCCGGACGCGACCAGATGGCCGATGGTCTTGGGTGAGTTGGTGCCGTGAATGAGCAGCCCGGGCTTGTCCAGCAGCAGCGCGCGGGCGCCCAGCAGACTGCCGGGACGGCCGGCCGCCGCGAGCAACGCGTCAGCGTCCTTCGTGTTCGCGCCGGAAGACCGCCAGTCAGGCCATTCAAGCTTGTTCATGACCCGAGAGAGGCTGCCTCCCTTCAGGCATTCCTGTGCAATTCCGATCCCGTAGCGGCGCGCGGAATTATTGGAGTCGATCAGGTAGAGAAAGCGGTTTTCCCGATCGACCACGATCGAACCGGGAACGACGGTGGTGCGGTAGAACACCACCTGCCGCTGCAGCGCAAATGGCAGGCCTTCGCCCGAAGAGCCGCCATCCACGCCGGGCTTCAGGTCCGTCATGACGACATCTTCGCGCACGCGCTGCGCGTTCGGCGATGGCGCCTTCACGCCGGCTGCGACGATGGCGGGGCCTTTGGTTGCGACAAAGCCGTAGACCAAAGCCGACAGGGCGATGACGACCGCGATCGCACCGGCGCCAATGACGTAGGGCTTCCAGTTCCTGCCTGTCGACAACACTTCGCTGATGGCCGCTGCGGAGTTCGCCTCCTCCGCGGCGATGTCATCCTCGATCCGCCGGACGGCGTCTTCGAGCGCGGCGGCATGAGCTGAGGCGGCCTCGCGCGTGAGATGGGATCGCGTGATGAGGCTGAAGGCGTCCTTGTAGATCTGGTCGCGGGCGACGCTGTCCTTGCCCGCAACCGCTTTCATCAGCAACGAATAATAATCCACGGTCATGATCTGACCCCTGAAGATTTACCTTACGGGAGGCGCGTATTGAATTCCGCCCTGGGTCCAGAGCGCATTCAGTCCGCGCGGGATGCTGAGCCTGGACTGCGATCCAATGTTTCTTTCATAGATCTCGCCGTAATTGCCGACCGCGCGGACGGCGCGCGCGGCCCAGTCCTTTGCAAGGCCCAATTGCTCGCCAAATTCACCGTCGGTGCCGACCAGCCGCCTTATATTGGGGTTGGGAGATTTCACGGCCTCGTCGATCGTCGCCGACTTGACGCCCAGTTCCTCGGCATTGATCAACGAATAGAGCGTCCACTTGATCAGGTTGAACCACTGGTCGTCGCCTTGCCGCACCGCCGGCCCGAGCGGCTCCTTTGAAATGACTTCCGGCAGGATGATATGGCTGTCGGGCGCTGACAGCTTGAGGCGCTCGGCGTAGAGCTGCGAAACGTCGCTTGTCAGCACGTCGCATTTACGATCGTCATAGGCCTTCAGGCTCTCTTCCGCCGTACCGAGGGCCAGAACCTTCAGTTCCATGTCGTTGGCGCGGAAATAGTCCGTCAGATTCAGTTCGCTGGTGGTGCCGGTCTGGGCGCAAACCGTCTTGCCGCCAAGCTGCAAGGCGGTGTCGATCCCGGCAGCCCGGCGCAACAGAAAGCCCTGGCCGTCGTAATAGGCGATGCCGGTGAACATCAGGCCGAGCGAACTTTCCCGTGACATCGTCCATGTCGAGTTGCGCGACAATACGTCGATCTGGTTCGACTGCAGCGCCGCGAAGCGGGCGGATGCATCGAGCGGCATGAACGTCACCTTGGCGGGATCGCCGAAAATCGCCGCCGCTACAGCACGGCAAATGTCGACGTCAAAGCCGGTCCAAATGTTCTTGTCGTCCGTGCTGGAGAAGCCCAGCAATCCCTGGCTGACGCCGCAATTGAGCGCGCCGCGATCCTTGACGGCTTTCAGGGTCTGCGCGCCGGCTGGAAGACCCGCAAGAACTGAGGCTAGCAATGCGAGGATCGGAAGGATCACGGTCTGTTTCTTGAAATCAGGCATTTGGATCTCGCGATCGGTGGCTCTGACACGTTCTTCAGCCGAAGGGACGCCAGCAGGCTAACACAATCGAAAGCGTTCCCAATGCCTTCCTGGGTGGGATGGTGCACGGCCGGAAGCCGGGCCTGGCCTGACCGCCGTGCCTTCACCCATTTCGGACGCTTTGCAGCAATCTATCGGCGTCGGTTCGGTGAGCCCCGTCGGCCACCTTTGCGAGGGCGCGCGGCGCCTGATGCGGAGTTCTGCGTCGTCCTGCCTAGTGCGCGCAATTGCGCACAGGCGCAGGGACGACAAGATATCCTAATCCTCGACCCCGTAGCGATGCAGGTCGTTGCCGTAGGTGTCGAGCCAGCGCTTGGCGCGTTCGACATGGTCGCAGATACGGCCGACGACGCGCCAGAACCTGGGCGAGTGGTTCATCTCGACGAGATGGGCGACCTCATGGGCGGCGAGGTAGTCCAGCACATAGGGCGGCGCGAGGATCAATCGCCAGGAATACGACAATGAGCCGGCCGAGGTGCACGATCCCCAGCGGCTCGACTGGTCGCGGATCGATACCCGCCTGACCCGCACACCGAGATCCGCCGCATAGGCGAGCGATGCCTTATGCAGGTCCTTGCGCGCTTCGCGCTTGAGAAAGTCGTGGACGCGCCGGTCCATGTAGTCGGCGTCGCCGGCCACGCACAGAATCCTTTCGCCGCTGTCGCGGATTTCGGTCCACACCGTGCCGCGCTCGCCCGCGCGATGCACGATCCGGTGCGGCACACCGCGCAACGGTATGACAGTGCCGGCCTGAAACGGCGCGGCCTTCGGCAAACGTCCGAGACGGGCGGCGATCCAGCCGCCATGAAGCTGCGCAAAGTCCTTGGCTTCCACGAGCGTGCCGCGCGGCGGCATGGTCAGGATGGCCTCGCGGTCGGTCGGATGGATGCGTAAGGTGTATCGCCGCGCGCGGCGGTGCCGGCGCAGCCGGATCGCAAAGACTTGCGAGCCGTGCTTGACCAAAAGAGTCGCGGGTTCGGCGGGCCGCCGATAGAGGAGGGCGCGAGTAGCCATGTCTTGGAGTCCGGGGAGTACGAGTTCGCCCGGATTCTGCCATATCCGCCCCCAAGGAAATCTCATCTAAATCGCCCGGCGCAAAAACAAATCATTTGCCCAATATACAGGGGCTTAGAGCGAAATGGCCCCTACCGGCAGGGGCTGGAACCCAAAATTTTGGCTGGAACCGGGGGCCAAAAACGGCCTCAAGGAGTGAGTCTGAACTCACCCCTTGATTCGGCCGAAAACTGGAATGTTTGAATCTATTCAGCAACTTATCGGGGGCGTCAGAATCGATGCCGCCCGGGCACTACTCCGCTGCACGGACCAATGTTGGCTTGGTCTTGGCCGCTGACATCTTGGTATTGGCCGGTGACATCACAGAATTAGCCGCCGACATCATGAAATCGGAGATGCGCGGCACGATTTCGGAACGGAATCGCGAACCGTTGAACACTCCGTAATGACCAACGCCCTTTTGCACGTAATGCACGCGGCGATGATCGGGAATTGCAGGGCACAGTGCGTGCGTCGCTTCGGTCTGGCCAAGCCCGGAGATGTCGTCGTTCTCGCCTTCCACCGTCATCAGCGCCACGCGGCGGATTTGCGAGGGATCGACCGGCTTGCCGCGATGGGTCATCTCGCCCTTGGGCAGCGCGTGCTTGACGAACACGACATCGACGGTCTGCAGGTAATACTCAGCCGTCAGATCCATCACCGCGAGATACTCGTCATAGAATTCGCGGTGCTTGTCGACCATGTCGCCGTCGCCCTTCACCAGATTGTTGAACAGGGCCTTGTGCGCGTCGGTATGGCGATCGAGATTCATGGTGATGAAGCCCGAGAGCTGCAAAAAGCCCGGATAGACATCGCGCATCACGCCGGGATGCGGGAACGGCACCTTGGTGATGACATGGTTGCGGAACCATTCGATGCCGCGCTCGGCCGCGAGATTGTTCACCGAGGTCGGGTTGCGGCGGGTATCGATCGGGCCGCCCATCAGCGTCATCGACAGCGGAACGAAGGGATCGCGCGCGGCTTCCATCACGGAAACCGCGGCCACCACCGGCACCGACGGCTGGCACACCGCGATCACATGCATGTTGCCGCCGAGCACTTGCAGCATCTCGATGACGTAATCGACATAGTCATCGAGATCGAAGCGGCCCTCGGTGAGAGGGACCATCCGCGCGTCGGACCAGTCGGTGATGTAGACTTCATGCGTCGGCAGGAACGCCTCGACCGTGCCGCGCAACAGCGTCGCGTAGTGGCCGGACATCGGCGCCACGATCAGCACCCGCGGCTGGGGGCTGCGCAGCGGCCGGGTCAGCTTGCGATCGAAATGCAGCAGACGGCAGAACGGCTTTTCCCAGATCGAGCGGACTTCGACCGGCGTGCGCACGCCGTTGACTTCAGTGGTGTCGAGGCCCCATTCGGGCTTGCCGTAACGACGGGTGGTGCGTTCGAACAATTCGCAGGCCGCGGCGATCGATTTGCCGAACTGCGTGTGCGACCAGGGATTCAGCGGGTTTTGAAACAGGATCTTGGTGGCGTCGGTCACGGCACGTGCCGGATTGAGCGACGCGTGGCCCAGTTCGTACATCCAGTACATCGGCGTCGTAAGCGCCGGACTGCCTTCGGCCACTAGTGGCGGTGCGCCGCCAAACTCACCAATCGGCATTTTATTTCTGACCTCTGTTTGCGCCGCAGCATAGTGCAGAATGCGTAATAATGCGTCAATGCACCGAAGGCTCCTATCCAGACGTATAAGAGCCGAAAACTCCGCAAATCCACGGGAATCTGTGACTTATTCGCCACCCCCGAGCAAAGATCCGTGGTGTTTGGCGCTGCGCAAAAGGGCAAGGAAGATCGCAAAGGAGGCAGCGAGCAGCACCGCGTTGATACCAAGCGACCAAACCATCAGGTCGGCCCTGAAGACGTGATCGATCAAGAGCGCGCGCATACCCTCGAACACATAGGTCGGCGGCAGCGTCCAGGCGATGGCTTGCAGCCAGCCGGGCAGCACCGCGACCGGATAATAGATGCAGGCCAGCGGCATCAACCCGAACATCAGGGTCCAGACGATGCTCTCGGCGCCGAGGCCGTTGCGCAGCACCAGGCCGGATACGAAAATTCCGACCGACCAGCTCGTGAAGATCAGATTGCAGAAGAACGCGATCAGCGGCAGCCCGATCGCGAAGAAATTGAAATCGAAAAAGAACAGCGCCAGCAGCGTCATCGGGATCACGCCGATCGCAAGCCGGATCAAGCTCATGATCATCAGCGAGATCAGGAATTCGATCGGCTTCAACGGGCTCATCATCAGGTTGCCGAGGTTGCGCGCCCACATCTCCTCGAGGAACGAGATCGAGAAGCCGAGCTGGCCGCGAAACAGGATGTCCCACAGGATCACCGCGCCGATCAGCGTGCCGCCGGCACGCGCAAAGAAGCTGTCGTTCTGCGAGATGTAGTTCTGCAGAAAGCCCCATGTGATGATCTGCAGCGCCGGCCAATAGATCAGCTCCAATAGGCGCGGCCACGACGACATCAGGAGATACCAGTAGCGCAGCACCATCGCCTGGATACGGTGCCAGGAAATGGCGCGATGGGCTGTGATCTCGCTCACGACGATGTCCCCTCCGCTACCCGTCCGCGCGCGACATCGAGGAACACTTCTTCCAGCGTGTTCCGGTTGTAGCGCGCCATGATCTGGTCGGGGCTGTCGTCATCCTCGATGCGGCCGCGTTTCATGATGATGACGCGGTCGCACAGCCGCTCCACTTCCAGCATGTTGTGCGACGCCAGCAGGATGGTGGCGTCATGGGCCTTGCGGTAATCCTGCAAATGCTGCCGCACCCAGTCGGCGGTATCAGGGTCGAGCGAAGCCGTCGGCTCGTCGAGCAGCAACAGTTCAGGCTGGTTGATCAGCGCCTTCGCCAGCGCGACGCGGGTCTTCTGCCCGGCCGAGAGTTTTCCGTTGGCGCGGTCGAGGAAATCCTTGAGATCAAGGTCAGATGCGAGCTGTTCGATGCGCTCGGCGAGATCCTTCACCGCATAGAGCCGGCCGAAGATGGTGAGGTTCTGCCGCACCGTGAGCCGCATCGGCATGTCGACATAGGGGCTCTCGAAATTCATCCGGCCGAGCACCTCGGCACTTTGCTCCGGCATCGCATGACCGAGCACCTGCACGCGCCCCGAGGTCGGCAGCACCAGCCCCATGATCATGGCGATCGTCGTGGTCTTGCCGGCGCCATTGCCGCCGAGCAGGCCGGTGATGCTGCCGCGCGCGATCCGGAATGACACATCATCCACCGCGCGGGTGGTTTTGTAGAGTTTTATGAGATGCGCGACATCGATCGCGGCGGAGCTTTCCGGCCCGGCCGCGGGCGATTGTGCTGGCGTGGCGTCGCTGTTGACCATTTCAGGGACGTTCATTGGGCCATCAGGGCTGATAGCGCAAGGCTTTGTCCTTGGGCAGCAGCCGGGCTTTCATCCTTCGAGACGGCGCTACGCGCCTCCTCAGGATGAGGTCTGAGAACCTTGTTGCCTCGAGCTCTTAGACCTCATGGTGAGGAGCCGAGTAGCGCCGTCTCGAACCATGAAAGCCCCGCTCCTCATTTGTGATCGCACGCCTGCGCGGCTAAACTCCAGCAATGACCGACGTCGACGCCTCCGATTTCCGCCTTCCGCACCGCTATGTCCGTCTCGATACGATTCTCCGGCTGCGCTGGCTGGCAGCACTTGGCCAGCTCACCGCGATCTTCATCGTGGCGCATGGGCTGGAATTCGCCTTCCCCGCCGTCGCCTGCGTTGGCATCGTCGGCATTTCGGCGCTGCTCAATCTCGCAATGCAGATTGCCTTCAACCCGATGCAGCGACTGGAGCCAGTCTATGCAGCGGCGCTGCTCGCGCTCAACATCGTCGAACTGGCAGCGCTGCTGTTCCTGACCGGGGGATTGCAGAACCCGTTTTCGTTTCTGTTCCTCGCCCCGGTCCTGATCTCGGCGACGGTGCTGCCGATCCGGATGACGGTCGGGCTCGGCCTGCTCGCGGTCGCCTGCGCTTCGGCGCTGGTGTTCTTCCATCTGCCGCTCCCCTGGGACAGCGAAGACCCGCTGGTGCTGCCGCCGATCTATCTGTTCGGGGTCTGGCTCTCGATCGTGCTCGCGATCGGCGTCACCAGCCTCTATGCGTTTCAGGCGACCGAGGAGGCGCGAAAACTTTCCGATGCGCTGGCCGCGACCGAGCTGGTGCTGACGCGAGAGCAGCATTTGACCCAGCTCGATGGCCTCGCGGCTGCCGCCGCGCATGAACTCGGCACGCCGCTGTCGACGATCTTCCTGATTTCGCGGGAGCTGGAAAAGACCATCGACAGCAATGACCCCCTGGCGTCCGATCTGAAAACCCTGCGCGAGCAGGCGCAGCGCTGCCGCGACATCCTGGCCAAGATTACCCAGCTTTCCTCCTCCGGCGCGCCGTTCGATCGCATGCCGCTGTCGACGCTGATCGAGGAGGCGGTGGCGCCGCATCGCGATTTCGACGTCGCGATCAAGGTGCGGCTAGCTGTCGCAGCCACGCGGGAACCGGTCGGCGCGCGGAACCCGGCCATCCTCTATGGCGTCGGCAACATCCTGGAGAATGCCGTCGATTTCGCACGGACGACCGTAGAGGTGGACGCCTGGTGGAACGCCGATACCGTCGAAATCATCATCTCGGACGACGGCCCGGGCATCGCGCCCGATATGCTGAAACGGATCGGGGAACCCTATTTATCAAGGCGCCGCAGCGCCGATGAGGCTCACCGCGAACGCGCCGGCCTCGGCCTTGGCGTGTTCATCGCCCGCACGCTGCTGGAACGAACCGGCGCCAAGGTCTCCTTCTCCAACCGGACCTTTCCCGATCACGGCGCCGTGGTGCAGATCGCCTGGCCCCGCCCCCGCTTCGAAACCGACGAAAGCCCTGCCGGGCCAGCGGATTAGAACCGTCCCAGACATTGGGGAAAGGCCCGAGGGGGCCTTGGCAGTGCAAAACTGCCGCGCCATATGCTCTATATCATACCCTGTATCCGCAACCCCGGGGGATAGCCGACTTGAACGCCATCGCCGAACTGAACGATCTCTCCGACCGCTCGCTGCTGATCGTCGAGGACGACAAGCCGTTTCTGGAGCGCCTGTCGCGCGCGATGGAAACCCGCGGCTTCGCGGTGACGTCCTGCGACACCGTGTCCGACGGGCTGGCGCAGATCAACAAGGCCGCGCCGGCCTTCGCGGTGGTGGATCTGCGGCTCGGCGACGGCAACGGGCTCGACGTGGTGTCGGCGCTGAAGCGCAAGCGCCCCGACGCGCGCACCATCGTGTTGACCGGCTACGGCAACATCGCAACCGCCGTCACGGCGGTGAAGATGGGCGCGGTGGATTATCTCTCAAAACCTGCCGACGCCGACGACGTCGTTGCAGCGCTGCTCGCCAGCGGCACCGAGAAATCCGAGCTGCCGTCAAATCCGATGTCGGCGGATCGCGTGCGCTGGGAACACATCCAGCGCATTTACGAGATGTGCAACCGCAACGTCTCCGAAACCGCCCGGCGGCTCAACATGCACCGCCGCACCCTGCAGCGCATTCTTGCCAAGCGCGCGCCGCGGTAGCAGCACGCCGCGGACTCGTAGGGTGGGCAAAGCGCAGCGTGCCCACCATCTCTCCGCGACATTTGTCTTGGATGGTGGGCACGCTGCGCTTTGCCGACCCTACGGCTGCAGTTTAGCGGCCGCGCCGAGACCGCCACGCCAATGCGATGCTCGACAAGACAAGCCGCAGCAGCAAGATGACGGCGGTGATTTGCAGCCAGATGATGCCGCCCAGCTCCCGCAGAACGATCTCGATGCGATCTCCCCAGGGGTACGGCAGCGAGTCGCCGATGGCTTCAATCCCGTGCGTTGCTCCGCGCAGGCCCCATTTGAGCCAGTCGGGCCGGTAATAGAAGATGCCTACGATCACGATCCACGCGCCAATCGCCGTCGCTATGCGAAAGCTGTGAACCTTGGCGTGATGCTTCAACCCGGAATAATCTCTCGCCATCTTCCGATTCTAAATTCATGAGAACGACGCTTTAGAACTCCCCGTGCCCTTGCGGGTCGACCAGGCGGTTGATCCGTTGGGCGGCGGCCATCGCAAAGCGCACCGTCATCGATTTGCGCGTGGCCGCCGGCAGGCGATGTTCGGGGGCCTCGCAATGCAGATGCGCGCCGTAGGCGTCGGCGATGATCAGGCCGGTGTCTTGCGGAAAAATCTCGCAAGGCAAGTCCTGCGTAAAGGCGAAGAACAGCCGGTCGCAATGCATCCGGTAGTCCTGCCATTTCTGGTCGGCGCGTAGATCTTCCACCGACGACTTGATCTCGACGATCCAGATCTCGGCCTTTTCGTTCAGCGCCACCAGATCGGCGCGCCGCCCTGATGGCAGCGGCAGCTCGCTGATGCAGGAAAAGCCCAACGACCGTAACAGCCGTGCGGTGCCGCGCGCGATTGCCAACGCAGTCTCCGACTGGCGGCGGTCTGGCGCAGGCACGAGGCCGATCTGACGGGCGGGTGATGATTCCATGGCGTTCGAACCATAACCGATTTCGGACCGTCCAACAGGCGGACCAGCGCAACGTCAGCCGCAATTTCGACCCCAGCCCGCCTTGTTTTCGGCCATCGCCCCCCGCGAAGCCGCTGAAACCCGGGTTCCGAGGGGACGAAACATCTGGAGGAAATCCATGAAGTCACGCATTACACTTCGCTCGCTCGCATTCGCTCTCGCCACCCTTCCCCTGGCCTCCGGTCTGTCACAGGCCGTTGCAAAGCCCGCCGTCGAAGTCGCCTTCGTGCTCGATACCACGGGCTCGATGGGCGGCCTGCTCGAAGGCGCCAAGCGCAAGATCTGGTCGATCGCGACCGCCATCGTCGATTCCAATCCCGACGCCGACATCCGCATGGGCCTCGTCGCCTATCGCGACATCGGCGACGACTACGTCACGAAAAAGGTCGAGCTCACCCGTGACATTCAGGATCTCTACGCCAACCTTCTGGAACTGAAGGCCCGCGGCGGCGGCGACTGGCCGGAGAGCGTTAACGAGGCGCTCGATGTGGCCGTCAACAAGCTGCAATGGACCTCTGGCGGCGATACCAGGCGGATCGTGTTCCTGGTCGGCGACGCACCGCCGCACATGGATTACGCGCAGGACACCAAATATCCGGTCACGCTGTCGGTGGCCAAGCAGAAGGATATCATCGTCAACGCGGTGCTGGCCGGCGACGCCCGCGACACCGAGCGGGTCTGGCGCGACATCGCCCAGAACGGCAACGGCCGCTTCATCCCGATCCCGCAGGACGGCGGCCAGGTGGTCATCATCGAAACGCCTTACGACGAGGAAATCATCATCCTGCAGCGGGAAATCAACGGCACCGTGATCCCGTACGGGCCGCGCGCGATGCAGAAGCGCACCGAGGGCAAGACCAAGCAATTGTCCGAGGTTGCCGCCGCCGCGCCCGCACAGGCCTCGGAGATGGCGAGCTATCTGAACAAACGTTCCAAGGCGACGTCCGAAGCCGTGACCGGCGATGGCGACCTCGTCGCCGACGTCTCGGCCGGCCGCAGCAGCTTTTCCACCATCAAGGACGAAGACCTGCCGGATAATCTGCGCGCGATGAAGCCCGAGCAACGTAGCGAGGAAGTCAACAAGCAGATGAGCCAGCGCAAGGCGCTCAATGAAAAACTCTCGGCGCTGGTGGCAAAACGCGACAAATACGTCGCCGACCAGCGCGCCAAGGCGCCGCCGAAGGCCTCGTCGTTCGACCGTGTCGTCGAGGATACGCTGAAGGCGCAGATCAAGCGGTGACATAAACAACCGTCATTCCGCGGCGACGCGAAGCATCGACCCCGGAATGACGGCCCCGCTCAGGCGTGCCGGCCCACGGCGAGCTGATAGATCGTCATGATCACTTCGAACAGGATCAAGAGCACGATAATCACTTCGAGTCGCAGCGAGCGCCGCGTGTCGATGATATCGGTCAACACCTGCGCGCTCTCGGCGATGACGGCGAGCTTGCGGTTCAGCGATTCCGCGCGCTCCTTGAGCTCGTACTCGTCCTCCAGCCGGGCATACAGCCGCTCCAGATGCGGCTTGTCCCAGAGCACGTCGGGTTTCTCTTCCACTTCGACCGGCCCCGACACCCGGTGCCGCACCAAAAGTGCGTTGCCGATATTTTGCAGGATCGAGCGGCGGCCGCCGCGCATACGCCCGCTCCGCGCCAGTTCCCGCGCGAACGGCTCGGTCGTATCAAAGACACTGGCGACCTCGCGTTCGTGCCGGGCCAGAACGACGCTCTTCGCCAGCGCCTCGCCGATCAGGACCAACCGCTCGGGCGAAAGGCTTTGCAGGCAAATCGGCCCGCCGGGTGGAATCTGGTCCTCCTTTTCCGGGGCCAGTTCGATGATTGCGATTTCCTCGTCACGCCGGGCAAACTTGCCTGTCATGCGCTGGTCGAGGCCGCGAAGGAATTCCTCCTCTTCCAGCGCATTCAGCCCGATGAGGACCACTACGCCATAGCGGAACAGAACCGCGACGCCATTCGCATTGACACGAAACGCAAGCGGTATCGTGGCGAGGACATCGCCGCGCTCAAGGCCCGACGTGTTCAGGCGTTCACTGACAAGGAAGGCGCGGGCCGTGATACGGGTCCCGACCAGCGGGGATGCAGAAGCCTGGCTCATGGAATCCCCAACTGCCCAAACCACGATGAAAGCCCGAAGCTGACCGGCGGACGCGATCGCGGACGCCGCGCTCCAAACCGTCAAACGACGCGCAATCCTATCATGGAGCCGTGTCAATCACACAACTGCGCCCCAGGCAGGACGACCCATTTTCGCCGGAACCTGCAAGCCCCTCACCGCTTATCATCCAGCCGCTGAGGCATCGCGCGGCGGGCCGATGAGGGTTGCCTGCGCATGATCGATGACCTCTGGTACAAGAACGGCGTTATCTATTGCCTTTCGGTCGGCACCTACATGGACGCCAATGGCGACGGCGTCGGCGATTTCAAGGGCCTGCTGCGCCGGCTGGATTATCTGCACGGACTCGGCATCACAGCCATCTGGCTGATGCCGTTTCAGCCCTCGCCCGGCAGGGATGACGGCTACGACATTTCGGACTATTACGGCGTCGATCCGCGCTACGGCACGCTCGGCGATTTCGTCGAATTCGCCCATGGCTGTCGGCAACGCGGCATCCGCATCATTATCGATCTCGTCGTCAACCACACGTCCGACCAGCACCCCTGGTTTCGCGAGGCGCGGCGTTCCAAGGATTCGCCCTATCGCGACTGGTACGTCTGGTCTGACAAAAAGCCGGCCAACGCCAATACCGGCATGGTGTTTCCGGGGGTGCAGAAATCGACCTGGACGCGCGACAAGGAGGCCGGCGCCTGGTTCTTCCATCGCTTCTATGATTTCCAGCCCGATCTCAACACCTCGAACCCGCTGGTGCAGGCCGAGATCCTCAAGATCATGGGGTTCTGGATCCAGCTCGGCGTATCCGGCTTCCGCATGGATGCGGTGCCGTTCGTGATCGCGACCAAGGGCGCCAAGGTTCGTAAAGCCGTCGAACAGTACGACATGCTGCGCGCGTTCCGCGAATTCCTGCAATGGCGGCAGGGCGACGCCATCATTCTGGCCGAAGCCAATGTGCTGCCGAAGACCGACATGGAATATTTCGGCAGCGACGGCGACCGCATGCACATGATGTTCAATTTCCACGTCAACCAGCATCTGTTCTACGCGCTGGCCGCGGCGGACTCCCGTCCGCTGGCCGAAGCGCTGCAGGCGACGAAGCCGCGCCCGGCCACCGCGCAATGGGGCCTGTTCCTGCGCAACCACGATGAGCTCGATCTCGGCCGGCTCACCAAGGCGCAGCGCGCCGCGGTGTTCAAATCGTTCGGCCCCGACAAGGACATGCAGCTCTACGATCGCGGCATCCGCCGCCGCCTCGCGCCGATGCTGGGCGGCGACCAGCGGCGGCTCGAACTGGCCTACAGCCTGATGTGCACGCTGCCGGGGACGCCGGTGATACGCTATGGCGACGAACTCGGCATGGGCGATAATCTCGATCTGCCCGAACGCAATTGCGCCCGCACGCCGATGCAATGGTCGACCGAACCGCATGCCGGCTTCACCGAAGGCGACCGGCCGTGCATGCCGGTGATCGATAAAGGCGCCTACAGCTACGAACACGTCAACGCCGCAAAGCAGCGCCGCGATCCCAACTCGATGCTGAACTGGACCGAACGAATCGTCCGGATGCGCAAGGAGGTGCCCGAGATCGGCTGGGGCGATTTCAAGGTGATCGCGACCCGCGACCCCGCGGTGCTCGTGATCCGCTACGACTGGCGCAATAACTCGGTGCTGTTCGTGCACAATCTCGACGAAAAGCCGCGCGAAGTCACTTTCTCGGTCGGGCTTCCCGGCGAAACCGGCAAGCTTCTGATCAACCTATTAGCCGAAACTCACAGCAAGGCCGACAAGCGCGGCCGGCATACGTTGCTGCTCGAAGGTTATGGCTATCACTGGTATCGCGTCGGCGGCCTCGACTACCTGCTCAAGCGCAGCGATATCGATACGAAAACCCCGCGCGGCGCCGGTCATCCGACATGACCGGTGGCGCCCAGGATGACGCCTTCATTCGCACGCAGCTCGAGCGCACCCAGCACCTCCTCGCCACGCCGGTCGAGGAAGGTCGATAACAGGATGGCGTGGCCAACGCCGATCGAACTCGACGCGATCGAGACCGGCGCGGCGCCGAGGTTGAGCGCAACCAACAGCGCGCCGCTCTCGCATTCGCGGCGGTAGAGCAGGACGTCGCCCTGGGCCGCGATCGGCCGATAGGTCCCCCTGACCAGCTGCGGGGTTTCCTTCCTGAGCGCAATCAGCGCCTTGTAGAGATTGAGAATCGAGCCGCGATCGGCTTGCAGCCTGGCAACGTTCTCCCGGACATGATCGTCGGCCAGCGGCAGCCATGGCTTGGCCGTGGAGAATCCCGCGCACGCCGTGGCATCCCATTGCATCGGCGTGCGACAGCCGTCGCGGCCGACGCCGATGCCGGGCACGTTCTTTTCAAAGGGATCGCGCACCTGCTCAGGCGCGATCACGACCTGACGCATCCCGATCTCGTCGCCGTAGTAGAGCGTCGGCGTGCCTCGCAAGGTCAGCAGCAACATGGCTGCCACCCGGGCCTGGTCGGGTCCAACCCGGCTCGCCACCCGCGGACGATCATGGTTGCCCAACACCCAGTTCGGCCAAGCCCCTGCCGGCAACGCCGCCTCATATTCGGCGATGATCCGCTCGATCGAGCGCGCGCTCCACAGCGTCGACAGCAGCGCGAAATTGAACGGCATATGCGCGCCGCCGAGGTCATTGCCGTAATAGGCAACGAGACGGTGGAGCGGAAGATAGATTTCCCCGATCAGGACGCGGGCTTCGAATTCATCGGTAACGCGGCGCATTTCCGCGACCACCTCATGCACCTCGGTCTGGTCGGTGGAATAGCGCGTCAAAATCCGCTCGTGCGGCGGCCGGCCGTTGAGGTAATGCGGATTGGGCGGGTTGTCTCGGAAGTCGGCGTCCTTGATCAGATGCCAGATCACGTCGACGCGAAAGCCGTCGACGCCCTTGGCCAGCCAGAACCGCATCACGTCGTAGATCGCCTGGCGCACGGCGAAATTGCGCCAGTTCAGATCCGGCTGTGCGGCGAGAAAGGCGTGGTAGTAATACTGGCCGGTCGCCTCATCGTACTGCCACGCGCTGCCGCCGAATTCCGACAGCCAATTGTTCGGCGCCCCGCCATCCGGCGCCGGATCGCGCCAGATGTACCAGTCACGTTTCGGATTATCGCGCGAGCTTCGGGCCGCCGCGAACCAGGGATGCTGATCGGAGGTATGATTGGGCACGAGGTCGAGGATGATCTTGAGGCCGTTCTCATGCGCCGCTGTCACCAGCGCGTCGAAATCTTCCATATTCCCGAACAACGGATCGATGCCGGTATAATCGGATATATCGTAACCGAAGTCGGCCATCGGCGAAGGGAAGATCGGCGACAGCCAGACCGCATCGACCCCGAGCGACTTCAGATACGGCAAACGCGCGATGATCCCCTTGAGATCGCCGATCCCGTCGCCGTCGCTATCCCCAAACGAGCGGGGATAGACCTGATAAAAAATGCCATGCCGCCACCAATCCTTGTCGCTCTGGTCCATGCGGGAGATCGCCTTTGGATGTCCAGGCGGGGCAACGCCGAGGCCCGCGACAGGTTCAAGTTGATTTAAGCTAGTGGTATGACGCCCTGCCGGTTTGTTCCGGGCCCATCCCTCGATTTTTCCTTCGATTCTTCTCTTGGCGAAACCCGAAAAATCGGCAATCTGCTGATATGACAGAGCAAACCGACACCCAGGCGAAAGCCGGCGCGATGATCGTGCCGGTGACGCTGTTCGAGCAGAACTGCACCATCATCTGGCACGAACCTTCCAAGAAGGCCGTCGTGATCGACCCCGGCGGGGACGTTCCGAAGATTCTGGAAGCGATCAAGCAGGCCGGCGTCACGGTCGAGAAGATCTGGCTCACCCACGGCCATATCGACCATGTCGGCGGCGCCGCCGATTTGCGCGACACGCTGCAGGTGAAGATCGAGGGCCCGCACATCGCCGACAAATATCTGCTCGACAATGTCGTGAGCAGCGGCGAGCGCTTCGGCATGACCGGCGTGCGCAATTTCGGACCCGACCGCTGGCTCGACGAAGGCGATCAGGTCTCGATCGGTGATCTCACCTTCGACATCCTGCACTGCCCCGGCCACTCGCCGGGCAGCGTGGTGTTCTTCAACAAGGAATTGCGCTTCGCCCATGTCGGCGACGTACTGTTCAACGGCTCGGTCGGGCGGACAGATCTGCCCGGCGGCAGCCACGCCACGCTGATCAATTCGATCAAGGAGAAGCTGCTGCCGCTCGGCGACGATGTCGGCTTCATCTGCGGCCATGGCGCCGGCTCCAGCATCGGCCAGGAGCGGATGACCAATCCTTTCATCACCGGCGAGATCGGAATTTGATTCCGCTGGGCTGAAGGCCGGAGCGGCTATTTCATCAATCCCGCGGCCGTCAGGGCACGGGTGATGACGGCGCCGACATCGATGCCGCGGCGTTTGGGTTCGCGTGGCGCTGGCTTGGGTTGGCGAACCGGCTTGTGGGACTTCGACCAGAGCGTGGCAGCGAGATCGGACGACTGCAGGGATGCGGTCGCAGCCGACGGCGTGACCGGCGCCTTGACCACGGGCTCTGCAGTCTCGCTGACGCGCTCGGTGAGGCCGAAGAAGTCAGCGATGTGATAGGACGAGGAAATTCCCGCTTCGATGAGGAACGCGCCTTCCGCGCCATAGGGCTCGTCATTGCCGGCCAGGCCCAGCGGCGTGCCATGGGCCATGTCGGTGATGGTGTAGGACTCGACGACGGTCTCGCCGTCGGCGTTCCACCAGACTTCGCGCGGATGGCCGTCGACATCGACGGCCGACATCGGCGCTGCCGGGAGGCCGTGCACGTCGAGCCATTGCTTGACGATTTCGTTGGCGTTGCCGGGGTTCACGGTGCGGTCGGCGCTACCGTGCCACACAGACACTTTCGGCCATGGACCCTTGTGCTTGGAGGCCTTGCGGACCAGATCACCCAATTTGCCGGCGGGGCGCGATGTCGACTGCATCATGCCGCCGAGCGCTTCCCGGACATTGCTGGCGATGCCGAACGGAAGGCCGGCGATGATGGCGCCGCCCGCGAACACTTCCGGGTAGGTCGCCAGCATCACCGACGTCATCGCGCCGCCGGCGGAAAGGCCGGTGATATAGATGCGGCGGGGATCGATTTTGTGATCGGTGGCCATCCGCGCGACCATCTGCCGGATCGAAGCGGCTTCGCCGCGGCCGCGCGCGACATCGCCCGGATTGAACCAGTTAAAACAGGTGTTGGCGTTGTTGGCGCCCTGCTGTTCGGGCATCAGCAACGCAAAGCCGTAGCGCTTGGCCAGCGTCGACCAGCCGGTACCGAAATTGTAAGCGGCCGCAGTCTGGCCGCAGCCGTGCAGGACGACGACGAGCGCGGGCGCACGCGGCAATTGCTCCGGCACATAGGCGAACATTTTAAGCGCGCCGGGATTGGTGCCAAATTCGCTGATTTCCACGAGCGGACTCTGCCCCGCCGGCGAAGCGGTTCGGCCATAGATTCCCAAGCCATTGAACCCATTCAGCTTCGGGAAATGGCTCAAGAATTCGACGTTCTTCGCGAGCGACAAGAGGGCTCCTGGGGCGATTGTGTGTGGGGCGATTGTTCTTAATTCAACTTTACTCAGAACAGATAGTTGCTGCACTGCAAAATAAAAAGGCCGTGCACTGTCATTCCCCACAATCAAATTTTGGCAGATGACGTTAATTTGTCACGCCGTGACACGACGCATCCATGTCAGAAATGCGGCGCAGGCGGCAATCGACAACGCAAACAACGCGCATGCGGCAAGCAGCGCCGATCGAGCCGACTGATTCGATTCGATGGCGAAGTATACCGCACCGATCGCCGCGACGCCTGCTGCATTCGCGATCTGCGCCGTCGTGCCGTAGATGCCGGAGGCTGCGCCAGCGCTCACAGGCTTCACGGTCGAGAGCACGGCGCTCGACAATGGCGCCATGACGAGCCCCTGGCCGTAGCCGAAGATCGTCAGCATCAGGGCAAGAACCATCGCGGACGGCGTATCGATCCATTCGATCGCCATCACCAGAGCCGCAAGGCCGGCAATCTGCACCGCGCAGCCCTCGATCAGCACCAGCGTGCCGCGATGTTTGGCGCGCATGCCACTATGACGCGAGGCAATCACGAAGGTAAGCGCCAGCGGCAGGAAGACCAGGCCGGCCTGCAGCGGCGGAATCTGCAGCCCCTTCTGCATGTACATCGTCATGACCAGATAGAACGACAAATTGGCGAAGAAGAAAAAGAACACGGCGGCCAGCCCGCGCATGAATGCCTTGTCCGACAGCAGCGCGAGATCGATCAACGGCATGCCGCCACGGCGGGCGACCGAGCGCTCGAGCCGCAGGAACGCGGCGACAATGCCGACGCCTGCGGCCATCGCCAGCCACGTCAGGGGCGACCAGTGCAGATCATGCCCGAACAGCAGCGGGCCGATCAGGCACAGCAGGCCTGTAAACAGCACGATCGCACCCGGAATATCCAGCCGTGTGCCGGCCCGGCGCTGAAAGCTCGGCATGATTTTCCAGGCCGCGGCGATGATGACAGCCCCGAAGGGTACATTGACAAAGAACACCGCACGCCAACCGAGCCCCGCCAGATCAAGCGTGACCAGAATGCCGCCGAGCAGGAAGCCTGCGGCGCCGGCCAGCCCGAGCACGATGCCGTAGATGCCGAAGGCGCGGGCCCGCGAGGCATCCGCAAATAGTAGATGAATGGTGGCAAGCACCTGCGGCACCATCAGCGCCGCCGTCGCGCCCTGCGCCAGCCGCGCTGCGATCAGTTCAGGGCCGGATTGCGCCAGGGCGCACCACAGCGAGGTGACGGTGAAGCCCGCGACGCCTGATATGAACACGTTCCGCGCGCCGTAGATATCGCCGAGCCGCCCGCCGGTGACGACCAGCGTGGCATAGGCGATCAGGTAGATCGCGATCACAGCCTCGATCTGCGCCGCGCTCGCGTGCAGTTCGGCCGCTATCGTCGGGATCGCGACGTTGACGATGAAGGCGTCGACCCCGAACATGAATTGCGCCGCGACGACGGTCGCAAGCACCCACCAGCGGCGGGACGTGTCGACGGGATTTGAGACGATCTGATGCATGGAAACGGGCCCTGGTCCGCGAAGCGTTGCGCTGGATGATCTCAGGCTTCGGTCATGTCAGCGATTACCCCGGAGGTAAGCGATCTTTCCTGCCCAGCGGCCGCCGGGGCATAGGCGACAGCCTGGCGCCTCACGCGGTCGATGGCTCCAGCGATCCCGTCAGCGAGGCGCGCTGCGACAGCTCGATCCAGTTGCCGTCGGGATCGCGCACCATCGAAATCCTCGCGGTGCTGCCGAGCGTGGCCGGCGCGCGCGCCTCGCGGCCGCCATGGGCCAGTACGGAGGCGTGCTCGCGATCGACCTCGAAGACCTGGAACGTGATGTAGCGCCAACCCTCGCCGTCGAAGGCTGCATCGTCGGGCGCATCCGCCGCTTGCTCAACGATCAGCACCGTGTCGCCCGCAAGGAAGGTCATCGCGCCATCGGCCGGTTCGCCCTGCGGCAATCCAAGCGCCTCGCTGTAGAAGCGGCGATGTGCCTCGACATCGCGAACGCCAAGACGGATGCCGATGCGTTCGATTCCAAACATGCCCTTCGGCAACAGCGAGACGCGGTTGCCATCCGGATCGATCATCGGCCGCGGCGTCGCGATGCCATCGCGCGCAATCAACAGCTCGCGATAACCGGACGGCGGATTGTCGGGCAGCGGCTCATAGACCTGGTTGATTTTCAGGATCGAGCCGCAGAGATCGTGGCGGTGCTGCTTGTAGCCGCGGCGGACCGCGGCTGGGTGTAGTCGAAGGGAAGACCGATCTCGTTCTGCCAGAATGCCAGCGCCGCCGGTGCGTTGTTGGTGGCAAAGCCGATGTCGATGCGGGGTTTGGCGAGCTTCATCTTGGCCTTCCGCGGCAAGAGGGGCAGCTAATTCCGGGCGACGGTAAGTCAGCCGCCTCCGCGCGACAACCATGCGCTGGTGGCGGGGTTCTCAGGATTGCCTTGCCCCTGCCCGCCCCGTAGGTTTGATGCCGAGCAAATCCAAAGAACAATAAGTCCGGAGAGAAAACCCAATGGCGCGCCTCAAGTTCGGAGCCTTCCTCGCTCCGCATCATCCGATCGGCGAGAATCCGCTGCTGCAGTTCCGTCGCGATCTCGATTTCGTCGAACAGATCGATGTGCTCGGCTTCGACGAGTTCTGGTGCGGCGAACACCATTCCTCGGGCTGGGAAATGATCGCCTCGCCGGAAATGTTCCTGGCGGCTGCCGGCGAACGCACCAAGCGCATCAAGCTCGGCACCGGCGTGGTCTCGCTGCCCTATCACCACCCCTACAACGTAGCCCAACGCATGGTGCAGCTCGACTGGATGACCGGCGGCCGCGCCATCTTCGGCTCCGGACCCGGGGCGCTTGCATCCGACGCGCATACGCTCGGCATCGACCCGATGACGCAGCGCGACCGCCAGGACGAGGCGATCGCGATCATCCGCCGCCTGTTCAAGGGCGAGCGCGTTACCGCCAAGAGCGACTGGTTCACGATGAACGACGCCGCGTTGCAGTTGCTGCCGCTGCAGGAAGACATGCCGTTCGTGGTGGCGTCGCAGATCTCGCCGTCGGGCATGACGCTCGCCGGCAAATACGGCATCGGCATTATCTCGCTCGGCTCGATGTCGACGCAGGGCCTGATGGCGCTGCCAACACAATGGGGCTTCGCCGAGGACGCCGCGAAGAAGGCCGGCACCACCGTCAGTCGCTCCGACTGGCGCGTGCTGCTTTCCTGGCACATCGCCGAGACCCGCGAACAGGCACAGCGCGAGGCCGGTCCCGGCCTGATGCGCTGGCACAATGAATATAACGTCCGCACGCTGCAGCGGCCGGGGCTGGAGCCGTTCACCTCGCCCGAGGATGCGATCGAGAAGACCGCCGGCGGCGAAAATGCCGCCTCCACCATCGGCACGCCGGACGATCTGGTCAAAACCATCAAGAATTTGATGCAGGTCTCGGGCGGCGTCGGCACCATCATCGGCTTTGTGCACGACTGGGCCAACCCGGAAAATACCCGCCGGAGCTGGGACATGGTGGCGCGCTACGTGATCCCGGAAATCAACGGCTACGTTAAAGGTCTTCGCGAGTCGCAGACATTCCTGATCGAGAACCGGGCGGTGTTCGAGCGTGCGGGTCAGGCCGTGATGGCGAAAATCATGGAAAACGAAAAGGCCGCCGCCGCGCTTGCCCAAACCGGCCCGGGCCGGGTCGCGATCCCGACCATCAACGCGCCGGACCTGCAGAAGGAAGCGGCCAAGCGCAAGGCGTAACGGCGGACGTCAAGACAGAAGATTGAAATGATGCGGCGCGGATGCAATCCGCGCCGTTTTCATTCGGAGGCGCCTACTTCCCGTAATATTCCTGCACGGTTTCCCACGCCACGTTCTGCAGGAACGCCGCGGTCTGCGCGTCGATGTTGGCGAGATAGCTGTTGCCGACCGGCGAGCGACCGGTCAGCGCGGCAAACACCACGCAGGACGCCAGATAGGTTCCGGCCGCGCTCGGATGGCGCTTGTCGATGGCGTAGAGATTGACTTCGGGCTGCTTGCTGACGGCCTTGGCAAACGCGAGGCCCGCCGGGATCACCAGCGCATTGTTCTCATTGCCGGCGATCGTATAGGCCTCGGCCAGTTGCGCCGTCATTTCCGGCTTATCGGCGTAGGCCCAGGACATGAAGAACACCGGCTTTGCGCCCTTGGCGCGCACGATGTCGCTGTCCTTCTTCGCATATTCAGTGAACACCGTCTTCAGGGCGGGATGGATCGGGCACTGGCTGCAATCCATCATGATGGCGACGTCGAACAATTTGTCGAGATTGTTGAAGATGATGTTGTTCTGTTCGTCGAACGAATAGGAGCCGACCGCCTTGGGCCGGAAGTAGCTTTCGACGTCATGCCAGTCGATGCCGGAGCCGCTGATCGTGACCGAGGTGGCACGATAGGCCTGCTTGTTGGCGGGGTCGGCGGCCCGCTGCATCGCGAGCACGTGGCTGTGCATGCTGTTGTTGTAGTAGAAGAAGCTGTTGCCGATGAAGATTTCGGTCTTGGGGAAATCCGGCCCCAGCGTCGTGACGACAGGCTTGGTCTGCGCATTTGCCACGCTCGCAGCGACCGGTATCCCGCCCAGTGCGATGACGGCGACCGCGAAAATACGAAACAATTTCGGCATAACTCCCCCCGATACGCTTGATTTTGGGACACGATAGCACGCCTTCGGGCGCCATGGCACCAATTGAACCGGCCCCCGAGGCATCCCGTCACACGTTCGTGCTATACGCTGCCGCGAAACAAGGCTTTATTGACCGGGCAAGCGATCCCCGCGCCGCGATATTCGGTCCGCGACAAAGCCGCCGATCCGATGGATAATATCCGCGATTTGCGAGACTTAAACCGGAGCAATAACCCATGTCGATGCAGAGTGTTGCTTCCCCCGTCTATACGTTCACCCCGCCACGGCGCAATTCGCTGACGCATATTCCGGGCGACGAGGGCTGGCCCCTGATCGGCAAGACGCTGGAGGTGCTGGCCGACCCCAAGGGACAGGTCGAACGGCAATCCAAAAAATATGGCCTGGTCTATCGCAGCCATCTGTTTGGCGAGACCAGCCTCGTGCTGCTTGGGCCCGATGCCAATGAGCTTGTGCTGTTCGACCAGGCCAAGCAGTTCTCCTCGACGCTCGGCTGGGGACGGATTCTCGGGCTGTTGTTTCCGCGCGGGCTGATGCTGCTGGATTTCGAGGAGCATCGCCTGCACCGCCGCGCGCTGTCGGTCGCCTTCAAGTCCGGCCCGATGAAGTCGTATCTGGCCGACCTCGACACCGGCATCGCGGCGCGGGTGGCGCAGTGGAAGGCCCAGCCCGGATCGATGCTGTTCTATCCCGCGATGAAGCAGCTTACGCTCGACCTTGCGGCGACGTCCTTTCTCGGCGCCGCTATCGGCCCCGAGGTCGACGAGATCACGCGCGCCTTCGTCGACATGGTGGCGGCTTCGGTCGCCGTGATCCGAAAGCCGCTGCCCGGCACGCAGATGGCGCGCGGCGTCAAGGGCCGCAAGCGCATCGTCGCCTATTTCTCCGAACAGATTCCGCTCCGCCGCGCGAAAGGCGGCGGCGACGATTTGTTCTCCCAACTGTGCCAGGCAACCCATGAGGACGGCGCGCTGCTCTCGACGCAGGACATCGTCGATCACATGAGTTTCCTGATGATGGCGGCGCACGACACGCTTACCTCGTCGCTGACATCGTTCGTGGGCGAACTGGCGGCCCATCCGGAGTGGCAGCAAAAGCTGCGCGACGAGGTCATGAGCCTCGGAATTGCGGCCGGAGCGCCCATGACTTTCGACAATCTCGAAGCCATGCCGCTTGCGGAAATGGCCTTCAAGGAAGCGCTGCGGCTGAAGCCGCCGGTGCCCTCGATGCCGCGCCGCGCCATCAGGGACTTCACCTTCAAGGGCTATGCGATCCCCGCCGGCACCATGGTCGGCGTCAATCCTCTGTTCACCCACCACATGCCCGACATCTGGCCCGAACCTGAAAAATTCGATCCGATGCGCTTCACCGACGAGGCGCAGCGCAACCGCCATCGTTTCGCGTGGGTGCCGTATGGCGGCGGCGCGCATATGTGCCTCGGCCTGCACTTCGCCTACATGCAGGCGAAATGTTTTGCGCGGCATTTCCTGCAAAATCTCGAAGTGTCGCTGGAGCCCGGTTACAAGCCGGATTGGCAGATGTGGCCGATCCCGAAACCGCGGGATGGCTTGCGGGTGGTGTTGAAGGCGATTTAAATTCGGTGCGCGTAGGGTGGGCAAAGGCGCAACGCGCCGTGCCCACCATCCGTCCAGGATCGCTGCTTTGAATGGTGGGCACGCGGAGCCTGTCATCGGGCGCGCATTCGCGCGACCCGGTGGCTTTGCCCACCCAACGATTCCGGCGGATCACTTCACGAGCGTCGTGAGTTGCGCGCCTTCATCAGCCACGAACACCGCGATCAATTCAGCCGGCTCGGTCATGCTGGCATTGGCGGAGACGAGATGCGTCGCGCCGGGCGGCTCGAAAAAGGATTGCCCGACGCCGAACGTCTCGACCGGTCCGCCGGCCAATTGCGAACGGATTTCACCCTTGGTGATGTAGGCGGTGACGGAGCCCGCGTGCTGGTGCGCCGGCGTGAACCCGCCAGGGCCATAGAACACGCGCACGATCGTCACGCGCTTGCCTGGCACGTTCGGCAGCGCGTGCGAGGAGATCGGCTCGACGACATCCTGCGAACCGGTCACGCTGTTGGCGCAGAGCGGCTCGATGATGGCCGAGACGGCGTCGATGGTCGTCGGCAGCGCCTTGCCGATGACGAAGGCGCAGGCGAGGCCGGCGATGATGGCGAGGTAAAACGGGCGAAAGTCGCCCTGCTGCGATGATCTGGATGCCACGGACATTTGCGTCTCCCCTTGTGTCGCCCAAAAAGTCTCACCGTCATGGCCTGCGACAAACGCAGTTGAATCCAATATCCTCGGCCGTCGGGAACAACGCAAGCGAGCTTGTTCCATCGTGCACCTGCCCGCCGATCCGGCTGGACAGCCTCCGTTCACGCTGAAATCCCGGGATTCCGTCAAGTTCGGCCATATTTTAGATTCGCTGATCACGTGAAGTGACAATCCCGATGAAGAAATTGGTCGAAGAGTTCAGGCATGGCTGGCAGGGAATTTCCCAGCCCTCGCTGCTTTTCAGCACGGTCTTCGCGGCCGGCTGTCTCACTTTGTCGACAATCGCCCGGTGGGGCATAGCCCAGATCCGCCCCGACGTATTCTTCACGCCCTATTTCCCGGCGGTGTTCCTGGCCGCCGCCGTCGGCGGCGCCCGGATCGGGATCGCGACGGCAATCGCGGGTGGCGTGCTCGGCGTTGCGGTCAATTTCAGCAGCGCGGTTGCCGATTCCGCGCGGCTTGCGCTGCTCTTGATGTTCTGGGCGGTTTGCGGGTTCGCCATCTGGGGCGTCGAGCATTACCGGACGATCGTCGCGCAGCAGCGGGAAGATTCGAAGCGCCTGGTCAGGGAAGAGGAATACCGCAAGCTGCTGGTCGAGGAATTGCAGCACCGGCTCAAGAACAAGACGTCGACAATCCACGCCGTGCTGCATCAAGTGCTGCAGAACCAGCCGCAGATCTGGGGCAGCATCGATAGCCGCCTCCGCGCGCTGTCGGCGACCGACGATTTGATCGCGCGGCTGGACGGCCGCGGCTGCGACATCAAGGATATGCTGCATTCCGAACTCGGCCCGTACGGCCATGTCCGGTTCAATCTGAACGGCGACCCACTATTCCTGCCGGCCAAGCTGGCGGTCAGCCTGGCGCTGATCTTTCACGAACTGGCCACCAATGCGGGCAAGTACGGCGCGTTTTCTTCGGCCCGCGGGCTGTTGCAGGTTTCGTGGTCGGTGTCGGAGAGCCGCCTCAACGTCACCTGGGATGAAACGGAAGGTCCCGTGGTCGAAAACGTCGGCCCGGCGGGCTTCGGCACCAAACTGTTGCAATCGGCGCTTCGCGCGTTCGACGGCAAGACCGAGATCCGCTTCCTCAAGACCGGCGTTCATTGCACGATGCAATGCCGGCTTCCCGCGAATTAGCGTGTTTTCCAGCGAAATCCCGTCTCCGTCGCGAAAACGCGTGAACCGACATTCACCTCGCACGCGGCCCTCTCCATTGGCGTTGACATTCTGTTAATGACGATCAAGTCCAACGCCGGTGGAAATCGCTGACTTCTACGGTTGTTACGGTTTTTCGCAGTCCCGCTTAACCAATGTTACAAGGGACTTTGCCAAGCTCCGTGGCATGCATAGTCCCAACAAACACGACTTTCAGACGGCGGCGACGCAGGCCAGTGATGAAAGCATATTTGAAACCGAATTGAACATCCTGCGGGATGTCCTCAGGTTACTTCCGGCCGGCGTGACCGTTCAGGATGAGCACGGCGAGTTCGTGCTGATGAACGATGCCGCGACTGCCCTCCTGAAGGCGGCCGCTGCCGCGCCGTCGGCCTCGCAATTGAGCGACCGCCGCGAAACCTGCCTCGAATTGCTGCGTACCGGCCGCCCGGCCGTGCTGGAAGAAGCCATTGCCGGCGGTCCGGCCAAGCAGGTGTTTCTCACCTCGCATCGGCCCATCCAGGTCGCCGGGCGCAATTTGCTGATTTCGAGCTCGACCGACATCAGCGAGCAGAAGGCGTTCGAGGATCACCTGTTCCGCTCCGCCTATTACGACGAGCTGACCGGCCTGCCGACGCGACGCGTGATCGAGCATCGCGTCAACAGCCTCCTGAAGTACGACAACGGACAAGGCCGTTTCGCGCTGGCGTTTCTCGACATCGACAATTTCAAGCACATCAACGACTATTATGGACATCCGGTCGGCGACAAACTGCTGGTGGAGATGGCCAAGCGGCTGGGGCTGGACCTGCGCGACTCCGACATCCTGTCGCGGATCAGCGGCGACGAGTTCGTGCTGCTGCTCAACCCGATCCAGAACGACGCCGAGGTCGAAGAGTTCATCCACTTCATCCTGCAGCGGCTGAAGGCGCCGTTCTTCATCGACCAGTCCGAGATATTCGCCTCGACCTCGATCGGCGTGAGCCTCTATCCCGAACACGGGCGCAGCTATGAAGTGCTGCGCCAGAACGCCGACATCGCGATGTACCGCGTCAAGAACGGCAGCAAGGGCGCCGCGGCGTTCTTCGACGCCAGCATGGAGCGCGAGGCGCTGGCGCGGATGAAGATCGAGCAATCGCTGCGGCTGGCTATCCTGGAAAAGCGCTTTTGCTGCGCCTTCCAGCCCAAGGTCGATATCCGGACCCAGGAGATCATTGGCGTCGAGGCGCTGGTGCGCCTGCGTGACGACGATGGGGTGATTCAGGCCCCCAGCACCTTCATCAACCTTGCCACCGAACTGGGCCTGATCGACGAACTGACCCATCTGGTGCTGGCGGAGATCGTCAAGTCGATCGACCTGATCAACGAGACCTTCGGCCCCGACACCACGATCAGCATGAACGTCGCGGCCAAGCAGGCCGGCAATCCCGAATTCATGCGGCCGTTCGCACGGGCGATCGAGGCCACCGGATTTCCGGCGCGCTTCATGATCGAGGTGACCGAAGACGCCTTCGTCGCCAAGACGCATTTCCAGGACGAGATCCTGCCGATCTTCCGCAAGCTCGGCGTCAAGATCTCGATCGACGATTTCGGCATCGGCTATTCGTCGCTGTCGGCATTGGCCGACATTACCGCCGACGAGATCAAGATCGACCGCTCCTTCATCACCGACATCCATAGGCGACCGCGCAGCCAGGGCATCTTGCGAGCGATCGAGTCTCTGAGCGAAGCGCTCGGCATGACCGTGATCGCCGAAGGGCTCGAAAGCTTCGAGGAACTGGCCTATCTGCAGGCAGCAACCAAGATTCGCTACGCCCAGGGCTTCTACTTCTCGAGGCCGACTTTCCTGGAAGACCTCAAGCTGGTAACCCCGCGCGCCAGCGAGGCGCGCGCCAGCCAGGCCAGCCGGCCGGCACAGGAAAACCGTCCCATCTATTCGCGCGCCGGCGGCTATCGCCGCTGAAGGGTGCCTGCCGCGGGCGGGCGCCTCGTCTCCGCCGACAGAACAGCAGCAGCAGCAGAATACCGCTTCGTCGCGCGATCGCGCGGGAAGGAAACGCGATTAAGCCTTAGGTAACTGGATTTCCTAACGGCTTATGACATCCGCCCATCGTATGCATGTCCCCGGGAGAAGGGAGAAATGCGCGGTCTGTTTCACCACCTGAACGGCATGATGGCTCGAACCGCAGCCACCGGGCGGCACCTTGCCGCGACCATCCGGGGCCCGGTGTTGTGGCTGACTCTTTGCGGCGGGTTGCTGGTCTCGGCGATTTTCGTCGGCACCATCATGATGACCGATGAATTCCGCGAGCGCGCGCTTCTCAACAGCGAACGCGAGCTGGAGAATACCGTCCTCCTGCTTGCCCGTCACTTCGACCAACAGTTCGAGGACTCCGACACGCTCGCCGACGACGTGATCTCCCGGCTGCAAATTTCCGGCATCGCCTCGGAGAAGGAATTCCGGAAACATGTCGCGAACTCCGAAGCGCATGAGATCTTGAGATCCAAGGCGGGCGTCCTGTCCTATCTCGGCGACATCTCCATCTTCGATTCCAATGGCGACATGATCAGCTGGTCGCGGCCGCTGCCGGCGCCACCCCTCAACATTTCCGAGCGGGCCTACTTCAAGAAATTCAAATTCGATTCGCGATCGCCATCCATTCTGACCGAGTCGGTTCGCAGCTATATCAACGGCAATCTGAATTCCGTCATCGCCCACCGATTGCGCGGCGAAGACGGCATCTTCCTCGGCGTGATGACACGGCGCATCAACCCCGCCAACTACGAAAAATTCTTTGCTTCCGTCGCGCTCGGAACCGGCGCCGCCATCTCGATGTTTCATGCCGACGGCACCCTGCTGGCGCGCTATCCGCGGGTCGACAGCCTGATCGGCCAGAATTTCGCGACGGCGCCGCTGCTGCAGCAGGTCCGGGAGCGGGGCACCCCGCAGACGCTCCGCGTGCAAAGCCTGGTCGACCGGACCGAAAGGCTGGGTTCTGCAGCGCCGCTCGGGCACTACTCGGGCGCCGTGGTCGCAACCAACACGGTTACCGCCGCGCTCGCCGATTGGCGCGAACAAACCCGGTTCCTGGTCATCGCGGCAACGCTGGCTGCGGCGGTGATCGCGCTGATCCTGTTCCTGATCATCAGGCAGATGACCCGCCAAAGCCGCGAGGCGCAGCAACGGCTGGAAGCGGAACGAAGCCGACTTGACACCGCGCTGAACAACATGATCCAGGGCCTGGTGACGTTCGACGCCTCGGCGCGCCTCGTCACCTTCAACCGGCGCTATGTCGAAATGCACGACCTGTCGACCGACATCGTGAAGCCGGGCTGCCACTTCCGCGACCTGATGCAGCATCGCAAGGACAACGGATCGTTCGATGGCGACGTCGATGCGTTCTGCTCCCTTGTCATGCGAAACGTCGCGCGCGGGCAGGTCACCCACAGCGTCATGCAGTGCCAGGACGGACGCGCCTTTCTGGCCGTCAGCAGGCCGCTTGCGAACGGCGGCTGGGTCGCCACCATCGAAGACATCACCGAGCGGCTCAACCTCGAGCAGGAGCGCGACCGCAACTACGCCTTCCTGAGCCAGATCATCGATCACATCCCGTCGCAGATCACCGTGAAGGATGTGCACGACCGGCGCTATCTGCTGGTCAACCGCGTGGCGGAGGCCCAGTTCGGAATTTCGCGCGACCTGATCATCGGCAAGACGGCATTCGACCTTTTTCCAAAGCCCGCCGCCGAGCTCATCGCGGCCGACGAGGAGCGAACGCTGCAATCTCCCGACGGCCTGTTCAAGGACGAGCACGTCTGGGAAACCCAGGGGATGGGCCCGCGCTACATCACCTCCAAGCGACTCGGAATCCGCAATGCGGCGGGTCAGGCGCGCTACATCATCAACGTCGTCGACGACGTCACCGAGCGCCGGCTTGCCAACGAGAAGATCGCGCATCTGGCGCATTACGACGCGCTGACCGACCTTCCGAACCGGGTGCTGTTCCGCGAGCAGATCGAGCGCGAGCTTCGCAAGGCCGTTCGCGGCCAGCAATTCGCGCTGCTCTATATCGATATCGACGAATTCAAGGGCATCAACGACTCGCTTGGACACCATGTCGGCGATGAACTTCTGAAGGCGGTTGCGACCAGCCTCAAGGATTGCATCAAGCCGGGCGATCTCATCGCCCGCCTCGGCGGCGACGAATTTGCGGTGATTCAAGCCGCAGTCGGCGGCCGCGCCGACGTCGAGGAATTCGTGACCCGTATTTACGAGGCGATACGCCGGCCTTATCGATGCCTCGGACATCATCTTTCGACCGACGCCAGCATCGGCATCGCGCTCGCGCCGGAGGACGGCACCGAACTCGACCAGCTGATCAAGCACGCCGACCTTGCGATGTACGCCGCCAAGGCCGAGGGACGCCGGATCCATCGCTTCTTCGAGCCTGCCATGGATGCCCGCGCCAAAGCGCGGCTCACCATGGAGCAGGATCTGCGGCAGGCGCTGGCCGACGGCGCCTTCGAAATCCACTATCAGCCGCTGCTCGATCTCGCGAGCGGCGAGGTGACGGGTTGCGAGGCGCTGTTGCGCTGGCGACATCCCGAACGCGGCATGATCTCGCCGGTGGAATTCATCCCGGTCGCAGAGGACACCGGCCTGATCAACGAACTCGGCGACTGGGTCATACAGACCGCCTGCACGGAAGCGGCCGGCTGGCCGTCGCGGGTCAGGCTCGCCGTCAACGTTTCTCCGATCCAGTTGAAGTCGCCGACGCTGGCGCTGCGGATCACGGGCGCGCTGGCCGCCTCCGGCCTGCCGGCCGACCGGCTCGAGATCGAAATCACCGAGGCGGTGCTGATCCATGACGACGAAAGCGCGCTGGCGATCCTGCATCAGCTCCGCGCCATCGGCGTGCGCATCGCGCTCGACGATTTCGGCACCGGCTTCTCCTCGCTGAGCTATCTGAAGCGGTTCCCGTTCGACAAGATCAAGATCGACCGCTGCTTCATCAGCGACATCGAGGCCGACGGCTCGGCCGCGATCGTGCAGGCGGTGGTGAACATCGCCGCAGCCCGCCACATGACCACGACCGCCGAAGGCGTCGAGACCGAGCAGCAGCGCGACATGCTGCGCCAGCTCGGCTGCACCCAGATGCAGGGCTATCTGTTCAGCGCGCCCAGGCCGGCGGCCGAGGCCAGGCGATTGCTGGGCGCGCGATTGGAAGCTGTGACTGCCGTCGCCTGACGCCGTTCCAGCGCGCCGGGATCAAGTAACGCGGCAATCGCCGAACTGCCTCCCGCCTCCAGCGCCGCAATCGCCTCTTTGGCCCAGAGATAAGAGGCTTCAAAGATCTCGGTGTGGCGATCGAAATCCGTCACGTCGATCCCGTCCGGAGATGGCGGCCGCATCACCGTATCGAACGGCCCGACCGGCAACGTATCGTAGCGCTGATGCGCCACGAGGCTTCGCCACAGCACGTTCACCGCGCTGGGTGCGGCGGGCAGCAGCTTCTTGCGGAACGGCGTCAGCATCGCGGCGATCAGCTCGAACCGTCCCGGCAGCGCCGCATAATCGACGTCGAACATCTCCGCCGCCGGCTCGCCGAAATGCACGACCAGATTGGGACCGCTCTTGAGCTGGTGCATCGACGCCAGCGGGACATTGTCGATGAGACATCCATCGACCAGCATCGCCCCCTCCGGCGTGTAGAACGGCGGCAACAGCCCGGGGATCGCGCTCGATGCGCGCACCGCCTGCCAGATCGGCCCCGTCCGGATCAATTCGAGATTGTGGGTCGAAAGATTGGTCGCGACGGCCGCAAAGGGCCGCCAGCAATCCTCGATCCGGCAGTCGGGGCCGTACTGATCGGCAAGCGCGCGATCGAACGCCTTGTGATCCAGCAGCGAATAGCGCGGCCAGGTCGGCCGGCGAAAGCTTCTGCTCCTGACGAAGATCTCGTGCGTGCCGCGCTCGAGATGCTCGGCTTCGAGATTCTTGGCAAAGCCAGCCACCATGGCGGAGCCGACGCTGGTGCCGACAAAGATATCGAACATCACGCCGCGTTCGCGAAAGGCCTTGTAGATTCCAACATGCGCGGTCCCAAAACTGCCGCCGCCGGCGGCGACGAAGCCGACAGCCCGGCCGCACAGAAAGCGGACAAGGCTGTCGATATCGATCTGATCTTCGAGGGCGACATGGTGATGCATGAAGGCCGGCAGCCGGGCCAGCCAGGCCGTGGTGCCAGAGACCTCGCCGCTTCGATGGTCATGAACGCGGACGAGACGTCTTGCCGAAACGGAATGAACCTCGCAGGCAAAGGCCTCGATCTCGGTCAATGCAGCGGCAGGCGCGTCGCCGCGGCACGCGAACACGACCATGTCGGCCTGACGGATGGCCTTGCGCGCCCAGGGCGAAGCGTCGCGGCCGCCGAGATAGACCACCAGCGGCGCCGTGTGTTCGAGCTTGTTGAGCCATTCGGTGACGTCATGGGCATCGAGCGTACGCCCGGGAAACATCGCCTGGAGGCGGGCGGCGTCGATAATTTCGGCATCGATCGCGGCGAGCCCCTCGCGCATCCGGCGATCGAAAGCGCCCGGCAGCGGCTCCAGTCCGCCGTCGATCAGCGTTACGGTGCGCGCCTTCGGCGAGCTGGGGAATGGCGCGATGCGCGCGGTCTCCTTGGCGAACCGCCGGGCCAGCGCAGCCAGCAGCGCCTCGACGATGGCGGGGGCTTCCTCGACGAGCTTCTGGTAGGCCGGACGCGTCAATGCCAGCACGCTGGTGTCGCGGATGGCAATCACATCAGCCGTGCGCGGGACATCGGCGAAGAAGCCGATCTCGCCCACCAGCTCGCCGGCCCGAAGCTCGGCGATCGGCTCGCTATAGCCGGTCTTGCGCACCGCGAGCGCACCGTGCAGCACCAGAAAAAGCGAATCCGACGGCCCGCCCTGCGTGACCAGCATCTGCCCGCGCACCAGATCCTGGCGGACCAAGGCGCTGAGAACCTTCAGCCGCTGTTCGGAACTGAGCGTTCGAAACAGCGCGAACTCCTCCAGCGCGGAGCTCCACGCAAGTACCGAGCTCGATCCACTCATTTGGCGGTACCCAGTTGAATTCTCGGGCACGACCTTAGCGCCGGGCCCACACCACCGCGAGCGATATCAAGGCCGCAGCCGAACGCACCGCAGCAATACGCCCGGCGTCAAACGGCCCCGACGGATGCACCGCAACATGGCTGCCGCAGCCAATCCTGCGCTACGCCGCCCAACGGCCGCGATTATTCTCGGCCAGAATGGGCCGGATCAGGCGGCCGAAGCGCTCGGCCTCCTCGTCGTGCAGATAGCCGGACAGGCAGAAGGAATGGCAGCCGGCATCGATGAATTGCTGCAGCGTGTCGGCGCATTGTGCGGGATTACCGACCACGGCGATGCCGGCGCCGGGGCGGACTTTTGTGATGCCGGTCCACAGATGCGGCAGCAGGAGGTCGCCATGCTCGCGGGCAAGCTGCTGCACGCGCAGGTTCGCTTCCGACTTGTTGTAAAGTGTCTGGATCTCCTGCTTCTGCCGCTCGGTGGCGTGACGCACCAGTTGATCAGCGGCCTCCCAGGCGTCCGCCTCGTTCTCGCGGCAGATCACCTGCAGCCGCATGCCGAAGCCGATGTCGTTTTCGCGGCCATGCGCGCGCGCCATCTGCCTGATCTCGGCAATGTTCGAGGCGATCTTTTCCGGCAGATCGCCCCAGAACAGATGCACGTCGGAATGCTTCGCCGACAATTCCCAGGCCTGGCGCGAGCCGCCGCCGAGATAGAATTTTGGAAACGGCTGCTGGTGCGGGCGCGGCTTGATGTGCGCCGCCGAAAGTTTGTGAAATTTTCCTTCGAAATTGACCGGTCCGCGCGTGGTCCACAGCGCCTTCAGGATCGAGACTTCCTCCTCCATCAGCGCGTAGCGCTCTTCCTTGGCGTAGCGCAAACCCTCGCCTTCAACCTCGCTCTCGTTCTGGCCGGCGATCAGATTGATGCAGATGCGCCCGCCCGACATCTGGTCGAAGGTCGAGATCATCTTCGCCAGCAGCACCGGGTTGATGTAGCCGGGCCTTGCTGCAATCAGCGGCTTGATGGTGGACGAACGCGCCGCCATGAACGCGCCCGTGATCCACGCTTCCCAGCACACCGAGCCGACCGGGATCAAAAGATACTCAAAACCGGCCGCTTCCGCCGCCTGCACCACGCGGTCGCACAGTTCGGGAGAGCCCGGAATCTGCGCATCCATCAGGCCATAGGCGGTGGTGTCGCCATGCGTGGGCAGATACCAGCCGAATTCGAGCGGACGCATGAACGTTTCTCCCTGTCGATACTTGTTGCCGGACCGTTCGGCCGATGAGTTTAACGGTTGCGAAGCGAGGGGCAATCGGGTTCCGGTTGCAGGCGATTTTGGATTTCAATCGCGCCCACGCCAAGATAGAGTTTCAGCCATGTCACCGGTCTCACTGCTGCTCAATATCATCTGGATCGTTCTCGGCGGCGCATGGATGGCGTTCGGCTGGCTGGTCGCCGCCGTCGTCATGGCGATCACGATCATCGGGATTCCCTGGGCGCGGGCCGCATTCAACATCGCGGCCTACACCTTGTTCCCGTTCGGCTTCACGGCGATCTCCCGCGACGCCTATAGCGGGCAGGAAGATATCGGCACCGGCCCGCTCGGGGTGATCGGCAACATCATCTGGCTGGTGCTGGCGGGATGGTGGCTGGCGCTCGGGCATCTCGTCACGGCCGTATTGCTGGCCGTGACCATCATCGGCATTCCCTTTGCCTGGGCGCACTTGAAACTTGCCGGCATCGCGCTGTGGCCGATCGGCAAGATCATCGTCCCCACGAATTAAAGCTCAGGTCTGCCTTTGGACTATCTCGAAGCTGCCGTTTCCGCCGGCTTCAGCCGCTCGAACTCGGCGTCGCTGATCTCGGTCTGGGCCACTAGCACGCTGCAGCGCAGGCGTTTGACCAGATAGCTGCCGATCGAGCCGAACCAGCGTGCCAGCGTCCCCTGCGGGCGATGGCCGACGACAACGAGATGTGCGCCGATTTCTTCGGCGACTTCGGCTATTTTCTGCCCGGCATCGCCGACCTCGAGCCGCGCGGTCGGCGAAAATCCCAGCGCCTTCAGCCGCTCGGTGCCTTCGTTCAGGATGGCCTTGTAATCCTCGGTCTGCAGCTCGATCGGGATCGTGAGCCCGGCCTCGGGCGTCATGATCGAGGAAACCTCGACGACAGCCAGCAAAAACACCTCGGAACGGCAGAGTTGTGCGAGCTTTGCGCCCTCCCGCAACGCGCGCCGCCCCTCGACCGAACCGTCATAGGCGAGAAGAACCTTCTTATACATCGGACGTCCCCATCGATGGCGAGAAGATCAAGGCACCAAGAGTAGCACCAATTGGCCGGAACGGATCGGAATTTTGCATGGGGAACGCGGTCCGCCTTATGCCACCTTCGTCTCCCCGCCCCCTGCAAGGGCCGTTGCCCCTGCCCGGCCAATCGGCTAAATGAACCCCCGAAGCACCCGTAGCTCAGCTGGATAGAGCGTTGCCCTCCGAAGGCAAAGGTCACACGTTCGAATCGTGTCGGGTGCGCCACTTCGGTACAGAACCGGGCACTCCAAACCTGCCGTTTTTGCGCTTGAGGCGGCGACAAGCTTGCGCAGAAGCACGCTTTTCGACCCCTTGATGCGAACTCTTTCGCATCGACTTCCACGCGCTGGGCGAGCGCGCGGGCCTGGTCGCGGATGGTCTTCAGCCCGGTCACACGCTCCTTGAGCATCGGATCGGCGTCAGCAATTCGGTTTTGGATCGCGTCGTAGAGCCGCTTGAGCTTGGCGTCTGCTTCGGCACCGCGCTTGCGCAGTTCGGCGATGTGCACCGTCCGGCGCTTCGCGCGCTCTTCACGGCGGTCGAGCAGGCGCGCCAGGATTTGTTCGAGACGCTTGGGGGAAGCATGCACGTCTAATTCAATAATGTGCTAGCTAGCATGCACGACGCTTGTGCTTTGCATCCCGCTCGGCCAAAGGCGCGACTGAAATGCGTTTCGTCCCTGTCTTGATCGCGGGCGGAGGCCCGGTCGGCATGACCCTGGCGCTGACCCTGGCCCGCCTCGGCGTGCAGGCGATGGTGGTCGAGCGGAATCTGGATACCACGCAGCATCCGAAGATGGACATCACCAATGTCCGCTCGATGGAGCTCTTCCGCCGCCTTGGGCTCGCGCAATCCCTGCGCATGGTGGCGGTGCCGGAGCGGCATTGCTTTGACGTTGCCTGGGTCACGACCATGGCCGGCCACGAACTGCACCGGTTCCGCTACCCCAGCGTAATCGAGAAGCGGGCCGAGATCGCACGCCACAACGACGGTAGCCAGCCACTTGAACCCGCCATGCGCGTCTCGCAGGTCCTCATCGAGCCCGCGCTCAAGCGCGCCGTGGAGGCCGAAGCGCTCGTTCTCTCGCGGTTCGGTACGGCTTTCGAGGACTGCAAGCAAGATGCCGACGGCGTCACTGCAGTTGTGCGCGAGACAGCGACCGGGCGCACCGAGACGATACGCTGTGCCTATCTTGCCGGATGCGACGGCGGCACGAGCCGCGTGCGGAGCTGCCTCGACATCCAGCTTGAGGGCCAGGCCCGCGTCGCGCAGCGCTACATGGTACATTTCCGCTCGTCGGCACGCGACATACTGCAACGCTGGGGCATAGCCTGGCACTACCAGTCGCCGCGCGGAACGCTGATCGCGCAAGACGACGTCGAATACTGGACACTGCATACGCGTCCAAAGCCCGGCGATGATCTGGATCGGGTCGATCCCGATGCCCTGCTCACTCGATTTATGGGTGGATCCATCCCCCGAGAAATCATCCTTGCCAATCCGTGGACCCCGCACCTGCTGGTAGCTGAGACCTATCGACAAGGACGCGTGTTTCTCGCCGGCGATGCGGCGCACCAATATATCCCGACGGGCGGCTATGGCATGAATACCGGCATCGGCGATGCCTGCGATCTCGGTTGGAAGCTCGCGGCGCTGGTGCGTGGCTTCGGCGGACCGACTCTGCTCGCCTCCTACGATGCCGAGCGGCGCCCGGTCGGCCTCCGCAACCGCCAGGCCTCGGGTACGCACACCGACGTGCGCATGGCGATCGCGCAAGCATACGCCGACGCAGGCGATTGCGTCTACGAGCCTTCGGCCGAATCCGACAGTCGCCGGGCGGAGCTCGCCGCCCGCATCGCAGCGTTGGGCAATGCGGAGAACGAGAGCTATGGGATCGAACTGGGCTATGCGTACCCGCGATCGCCCATCGTATGCGCGGAGACGGATGCGGAGATATCGGACGATCCCGTGCGGTACGTTCCCACAGCGGCGCCAGGAGCTCGGCTGCCAAGTATTCTCCTCGCCGACGGCAGCGCCTTATTCGATCGGCTGGGCCCCTGGTTCACGCTTATCGCGTTTGGAGCAGCCCCTGATGCCGAACTGGTGACGGCTGCGATGCGCCGTGGAATGCCGCTCGAAGTTGTACGCATCGATCAACCCGGCCTCCAGCACATCTATCGGGCGCCGCAGTTGCTCGTGCGGCCCGATCAGCATGTTGCCTGGAGAGGCCGGAACGCTGGTGACGACGCCGACGCGATTATTGCCCGCTGCCTCGGCCAGAAGGATTTCTCTTAAAGCCCGTTGAAGTCTGAAATTGGCCCATCGCGGCGTTCCCTTATCGAAATGGCCGCAATCGAACGGTAACCGGGCCCCCGCGAAGCCCTTCAGCGATGACGCGCCGCGCCGACATGAACGCTGCGCCCACAGCGGTAACCGTCCAGAACGGCCCCATCGATCGAACCATGGCGATCCGGCGCGGCCGCATCGCGTCGCTTCACATGATCTGCGCCGTCACGATCGCGTAGAGAATAAACACCACGCCCAAGCCCCAGACCATCGCGGAAATCTGCGACCGGCGGCCCATGGTGACCTCCAGCGCAATATAGCTCAGCGTCCCCAGCGCCATTCCGTTGATGAGGTTATTGGTCAAGACCGTCACCAGCAGCGTCAGCACGACGGGCACCGCATTGCCGAGGTCCGTCATGTCGATGCGGGCGAGGCCCTGCATCATCAGCACGCCGACCAGCACCAAGGCAGGCGCGGTCGCCTGCGGTGGGATGATCACGAAGATCGGCCAGAAAAAGAGAGCCAGGCAGAAGAAAGCGGCAACCGTCAGCGAGGTCAGGCCGGTGCGCCCGCCGGCCTGCACGCCGGTGATGGATTCGATGTAGGCGGTGACCACCGAGGTGCCGAGCAGCGGCCCGACGATCGTGGCCGTCGCATCGGTGGCAAACGCAGCGGTGGCATTTGGAATTGACCCGTCGGGCCGCCGCAAATTGGCGGCGCCCGTCACACCGATCAGGGTGCCGAGCGTCGAGAAGAATTCGGCGCACAGGAAATAGAACAGCAGCGGCAAGGCCACCAGGAAATGGGTGAAGAGGTAGCCGACATCGAGCGCCATAAAGGTGCTGGTCGGCCAGCGCGGCCAGGCCATGATGGCCGAGGGCATGGAGGTCACCATCTTGCCATTCCCCGCGGGAACGAAAAAGCCAATCAAAGTCAGTATAGCGATCGACAGGATGAGGGCTCCGGGAACGCGACGTGCCACCAGAACCGGGGTAAGCAGCAGGCCGGCCAGCGTCAGCAGCACCGACGCGTTGCGCAATGATCCCATGGTGATGTAGGTGGTCTGGCTTTGCACGACGAACCCGGCGCCGCGTAGCGCAATGAACACGATGAGGGTGCCGACCGCGGCCTGGATGCCGATCTTCAGCGCTTCCGGAACGTCCTTTGCGACACGCTCGCGCAGCCTGGAAAGGCTGAGGATCAGGAACAGCACGCCGGTGAACGCGACCATGCCGAGCGCGGCCTGCCAGGGCACGCCCATCTGCTTCACCAGCACATAGGTGAAGATGATATTGGAGCCCATGGCTGGCGCTACCGCGAGCGGAAGATTGGCGCTCAACCCCATCACGACGCAGCCGAAGATCGCCGCGAGCGCCGTGGCGCTGACGAGATCGGCACGATCCATTCCTGCATTCGACATGATCGCAGGGTTCACCGCAATGATATAAGCCATCGCCGCGAAGGTGGTCGCGCCGGCCACGACCTCACGGGTGATGCTGGTGCCGCGCTCGGTCAGGCGGAAGAAGCCGTCAATCGGATTCGCAGCAGTCGAATCTGATGAGGGATTCGGTGCAGTCGGATCGGAGGCCAAGCGTGTCTGCGTCATCTCGTTCATGGTGTCCCTCCGATCGTTGCCGTCACCAGACCACCGGGTGCGGTTGGCCTGTCTGAACGTTGATGAAGCCGAGCGGGGCCTGCTCGCATGGCGCGACCAGCACCCAACTCCACGGCGCACAGGTCAGGGTCGCGAACATCAACCGCTCCGGAAATCCCGGGTACCAGCGCGGCCGGAACGTCGGCTCGTACATCCAGTCCACCTTGCGTCCCTCGGCGTAGAGCGCCTGCATGTCGGCATCGAGCGCCTCGGCGGAACGGCAACTCATCAAGCCGCCGACCTCGAAGCGGACGGTGGCGGCGAGCTCGCCCTCGCGCACCAGCGCCCAGCCGCCCTGCATTTCGATGAGGGCATTGACAGCCTTGGCCATCGCGGCATCGGAGGAGCCGACGACCCAGATGTTGTGCTTGTCGTGCGCAACCGAGCAGGCGACCGCGGTCTCCGGCGTGCGCGGCCCGCAGCCGCGCCAGAACATCTTCGAGACGCGGCCCTCGCCGGAGAAGCGATCGACGATGGCGAATTTGGTGATGGCCTCGCTCTCGTCCCGCTGCACGGCGCCATCGCGCACCGGCAGCTCGAGGGTGTAGAAATCAGGATGCCAGTGGAATGGCCGGATCACCGCGGCCTTCATGGTGTCGCGACCGGGCTCCGCGGCAATCGCAAAGTCCTGCGGCTGGATCTTGCGATTGACGTTGACGGTTTTGGTCGCCCATTCCGGCCATCGAATCTCCGGAACCGCGCCGGTGTAGCGCGTGCCGTCCGACACCTGGGCGCCGTCGGCCCACACCTCGGCAATGGTGAGCTTGCCGACATCCGACAGCAGCACGACGTCGCCGAAGCGGCCAGGCGACAGGCTGCCGACATACGGGGTGAGGCGCATGTGACGCGCTGGATTGATGGTCAGGCACTGGATCGCGATCTCAGGCTGAAGGCCAGCTTCGATCGCGACCCGCGCATTGTGGTCGCTCGCGCCCGTTTCGAGCGTGTGGCTGGCGCTGCGATCGTCGGTCGTGAACGCGATCTGGGACCAGTCCTGCAGCCCCTTCGCCAGCAGCCAGGCGACGATCTCGGCCATGGCATAGACGCGCAATTCGACGAACAGGCCGCGCGTCAGCTTGTCCCAGGTTTCCTCCGGCGTCTGCACTTCATGGTCGGAGGCGAGCCCGGCGGCGGCAAAGGCGTTGATCGACGGCAGGTCGCGCAAGCCCGACGCATGCCCTTCGACGACACCGCGCGCCGCAAACGTCGCCTCGATCATGGCCCAGATCCGCGTGTAGGACGGGTTGTCCGGATTCCACACCGCGGGCCAATCCATCACTTCGTCGAGCCCGGTCACCATCAGGCTTTCGGCCATGAAGCGCGCCTGCTCCTCGCCGCCGTACCAGCCGCCGCCCCACTCATAGGCCGTGGGCGGCACCGCCGATCCGGGCTGCGGAAAGATTTTTAGCGGCGATCCACGTTTTCGCGCCTCGAACCAGAATTCGAGATTGCGCGCGCCGTTAACGTTGGAAAATTCGTGGCTGGCCTCACAGGTCCAGGTATTGCCGCGCGGCAGCACCAGCGCCGCTTCCCATTCCGGCGTCAGATGCGAGCTTTCGATGTGCTTGTGCACCTCGCCGAAACCCGGAACGGCCGCGAGATCCGCCCGGTGCACGCGCTCGCGGACCTCACCCTGATAGCTGCCCGCCGGCCCCACCCAGGCGATCCGGCGGCCCTTGAAAACGATCTCCTGATCCTCGCTCCAGCTGCGGCTGTGCACATCGAGCAGGCGCCCAACCCGCAAGGCGCGATCGGCCGGGCGGCGGCCGAGCGCCGTCAGTACCAGATCCTGGCGGATGCGAATCTCATCGGCCGCATCGATCAGCAGATCGTTCGGAATGTCGTTCAAGGCTGCCATGACTGTTGTCCTGCTGCTACGCCGGCGCTTTCGCGCCAGTTGTTCGCTTCCGCTGCGATCGGCCGCCCTTGCCGGAAGACAGTCGCGCCGCGGCCGCATCCCGCCGGCGGACATCCTTCAACAGCGTGGTCAGCGCCCACTCGATCGCATCGGCGATCTCCGCGCTGGACATGCCGAAATCCTCCCGCAGGGCACTCCAGGCCAGCACATTGTTGAGATAGGCCGCGAGCGCCTCGGCCTGGCGGACATCCTTCGGCTTCAAATGCCGGGCGAGAGGCGCCATCGCCTCGCGATGATGTTCGATCAGACGCTGCCGGAAGCCGGCCCGCACGGTGCGGCCGACGCGCGTCAGTGCGATAGCGCGCGCGAGGTGCGGATGACGATCGAAACTCCGGCACAACTTGCGAAAGATGCCGGGCAATTCGTCCGGCGACGTGAATGGAACGTAGCCGAAGACGTTGTTCTCGACCCATTCGCCCGCGGCCGCGAGAAGCTCCGCGCGGGTCTTGAAATGCCGGTAGATGGTGCGCTCGGCGACATTGGCACGCTTGGCGACCGCCGCCATCGACACATCGTCGGCCGCCTCGTCCTCGAGGGACTCGACAAAGGCGGCAACGATACGCTGGCGCGTCAGCGCGGCGTACTCGTCGCGCAGATCTGAGCTATGTCGTTTGACTGCACTCATGTCATAACTATGACATCGGCCGGCCTGGGACGGCAAGGCGAGATTTGAGGCATCGATGCCGCGAGACTGTGCGCGAGTGGCTGAAAGATCGGCGCGGCATCGGCGTTTTCAAGATCGCCCTGCCGGAAGCCGCCACCAGGCAGGCCATTCTCGATGCCTACGCAAAAGCAATCAGCGAAACACCCAGGCTAGAGCTGATCCTGCTCACCCATCTGAGCCATCGCACCGACGGTGGAGATCGGGACGCAGTGCCGGCCTTATGTACGGGCCGGCGTTCGCTTCGTGAGCAAGGATAGTTTCAGAGCGATGGCAAGCTTCGTGGGCTCGCCGGCGGTCATTGCGCCCTTCACGGACACTTCGCTGCTCGATCAGACCCTGGCCGAAGTCTCCGCCGGCTTCGACGTTTGGCAAGGCAACAATTTCAGTCTGCGCCTCAGCCATGACGCCGTTTCGGGAGCCACAGCACCGACAATGGCGGCGCCCTCGAATTGCGGGCGGCGTTCTGAGCGGCGGAGGCACGCTGGCTGTGGGCCGATCTCTCCCCACGCCGCCGCAATTCTTAATGAACTCCAGGCGCGCCCCTTTCCGGAGCGCCTGCCGTCAGTTCACGCCGCGTAGCTCGCCGAGTGGGTCGGGGCATTGCCTGACGCCGCGTAACAGAAAGCCTCATAATAGGCTTCCAACTCGGCGACGGCGCGATGCTCCCATTCCCTGGCTTGCGCCAGGAGCGAGCCGCTATGAAGCGGCCGGAAGGCCGCGGTTTGGCGGTACAACGACGCGATGGTGCGGTATCGGCGAACGTTTTCCATGATGGCCAGGCTGTTCATGCTCGGATCTCCCCATTCCTTTTCCCGGGCACGAATTTGCGACACAACGATTTTCGATTAGTTAGCGGGACTGGAAGAGAGAACGTGTGGTTTCCGAACCGTTGACGGCGGCCCCTCACGGGCGGACGCGGCGCAGCCCCTCGGAGTCCGAAAAGCGCGGCTGCTCTACTCGCCCGTGCGCGTTGTCTGCGGCGGGGTCGAAGAATTGCCGCTCGAACAGACAATGTTCGACAGGAAAAACGCGCCACCCCCATCAAGCTCCCATGCAGGCAGCAGCGTACGGGTACAATATGCCAGTCCGATCCCGAGCAGCGATGCGCACACGAGCGTGGCCGCGAACGGCCAGGCCGCTCGCCTCTGCGGTGATGATTGCAGGCTGGCCGGGGTGACGGCTGAGATTTGGTTCGGGCTGGACACTGGTCAGGATCCTGGCTGAGGAATGATGCGTTCGAGACCAGCCATCGCCGATCGCGACGGCCCGGGGTTGTTCGTCCGGCGCGCGACGCCGAACACGCGGCGACGCTCCTGCTTAGGGGTAGCGAGCCCTTTCCAGGCAGAGCACGCCAAGGCGCGCTCTAGTGGTGCTTGTGCTGCGCACTGGCACCAGCGACGCCACTGACGGCGGCTCCAGGATTTTCCTCGACGTTGTAGACGATCTCGACCGGCCCGGCCTTTTCGAACACCAGCGTGCCCTTGATCTTCTGGCCAATCTGGAATGGCTCCTTGAGGCCGAGCAGCACGATACGAAGCGAGCCGGGCTTGAGCTCTACGGTCTTGCCGGGCTTGATCTCGATGCCGTTCGCGAGCGGGCGTGTCTTCGTCATGCCGTCGACATCGACCACTTCGTGCACCTCGATCTGGCCCGCCGCGGGCGAGGTGCCTCCGATCAGGCGATCCGCGGTCTTTCCCTTGTTGGTGATGATGAGATAGCCGCCCGCAATGTTGGCGTCTTTCGGGGTCGGGCGCGACCAGGGGTGAGCGATGTCGAGGGCGCCGACCTTGAACTCGTGCGCGCGCGCCCCGCTCGTAATCAGCACTGCGGCTGCGACAAAAATGGCCGTTGTAATAAACACAAAGATATCTCTGACGATGGTTGTCATGATTGTCCTACTCCGATACGCGCGCTGGACCGTTAAGGCATTTAGAGAAACAATCAGACGCGATTACGGCCGGTGCTCGCCGCGATTGCGGCTGTCGCCGGACGTGATTGCGACCACCGTATCGAGGCGCGAGACAATCTGAAGTACAACCGGCAATGGGGCCGAGCCTCTCTCGCCATTCGCTTACCACGCGACAGCCACACCGATGCCGCGCTCGCGATATCGCCCTCGCTTTTCCGCTTCCCTTCCGTCGCGAGCAGGCCGCGCTTCTCGCACGATCCAGTCAATCTCGCGCCTGATTGCGATGGCTAATCGTCGGACATCAGTGAATGGGGGCGTATGTGTGTGCGTATCTTAAACGGCCCGCGGCCGGTGTCATTTCATCCTTCATGTTTTTTCTCGCAGCGCCTGCGGAGGCGCATCATCCCGGCGGCGGCGGCAATACCGGTAGCGGCGGGCCCATCAACACCATCTCGGCCGACACGCTTTCCGAAGGGCTGATCGCCGCATCGGTCCGCTACGAATTCATCCGCCTGGGCCAGCTCAGCGACGCCGACCTGCTCGCCGCCGCAGCCAAGGGCACGCATGCGCATTCGATCCGCTCGATCGACGCCATCTCGATTTCGGCCGCCTACGGCATCACCAATGACTTCACCGTTGGCGTTCGCGCCGCCGGCGTCCGCCGCTCGGGTATCAGCGAACCCGGGGAAGACATGCTGAGCGGCGGCCATATGGGCATGATGAATACGAGCGACATGAGCAGCCTGATGAGTCCCGACGGCATCAACCGGCGCGGCAATTCGGCAGGCTTCGGCGACGTGACCATGCTCGGGCAATACCGCTTCCACAACAACGCGCAGACCGGAACGTCAGCCGCCGTGCTGTTCGGCTTCAAGGCGCCGACCGGCAGCACCAGCCAGCGCGACAACTTCGGCCAGCTGTTCGAAGCCGAATTTCAGCCGGGCTCGGGCTCGTGGGACGGCCTGTTCGGCGCCGCCTTCACCAAGCGCACGGGCCGCTGGTCGTTCGACGTGAGCGGCCTCTATTATCTGATCAGCACCGGCACGCAGAACACCAATCTCGGCGACCGCTTCCTGTTCGGCACCGCCGTGTCGTATCGCCTGGTCGGCGCCACCGGCTCGACGAAAGAAACGGAGTTGCACGAATACTGCATGCAGCCCCGCAACCAGCTGCAGGAGCACTGTCTCTATCACGCCAATCACGACCACAGCGACATGAAGAAGACGCCCTACACGCTCGACCTCGTTCTCGAGCTCAATGGCGAATGGCACGACAAGCAGAAGATCGCCGGCATTGCGGATCCCAATTCGGGCGGCACCACGGTCTATCTCTCACCCGGCGTGCGCGTGGGCTTCGATCGCTTCTCGGGCTTCGTCTCCGTCGGCGTGCCGGTCATCAACCAGCACAACGGCATTCAGTCCAAGCCCGATTTTCGCGTGCTCACGGGAATCGGCGCGCGGCTGAATTAGCGCTGTGCGCCTTTGGCCGGGCATGACGAGCAAGCTCACGCCTGCCGCGCGTCACGCCGCGCGGATATTGCCGAGGAATTTTCCGGTTTCGGTTTCGAGTTGCTCGGATTGCGAGGTGAGCTGGGCTGCTGCATTCAACACGAGGGTCGCGGCAGCGTTGACCTTGCTCGACGCTTCGCGGACGCCCGTGATGTTTTGCATCACCTCCTGGGCGCCTTGTGCCGCCTGCTGCACGCTGCGGGCAATCTCGTTGGTCGCAGCGCCCTGCTCTTCGACGGCTGCGGCAATGGAGCCGGTGATTTCATTCATCTGCCCGATCGTGGTGCCGATTTCGCGGATGGCGTTGACCGTCGAGCCGGTCGCATCGCGAATTTCCTGGATCTGGCTGGTGATTTCGTCGGTGGCCTTGGCGGTTTGCGACGACAGCGCCTTGACCTCGTTGGCGACGACGGCAAACCCCCTGCCGGCCTCGCCGGCCCGGGCGGCCTCGATGGTGGCGTTCAGAGCCAAAAGGTTGGTCTGTCCCGCAATGGTCTGGATCAGCGCCATGACCTCGCCGATCTTTTGGGAGGCCTCGACCAGGCGTCCGACCATGGCCTCGGTCCGGCCGGCCTGCCCGACCGCGTTCTGGGCAATGGACGAAGACTGGGTGACCTGGCGCGAGATCTCCTGGATCGAGGACGACAGCTCCTCCGCCGAGGCCGCAACGGTCTGAACGTTCGCCGCGGTCTGCTCGGCCGCGGCCGCGACCTTGGCGCTCTGATCCGTCGTCCCCACCGCGATCGTGGACATCGACGACGCCGAATCCTGCAGCTCGTCGGCGGCGGTGGCGGTGCCCCGGATCACCCCGCCGATGCTGCGCTCGAAATCGTCGGCGATGCGGGCGAGATCCGTCCGCCGCTCCTCGGCGGAACGGACCTTCATCGCTTCCTGCTCGGTGCGGAACCGCGTCGTTTCAACCAAATGATCCCTGAAGACCTGCAGGCTTCGTGCAATCCGGCCGACCTCGTTGGTCTGGTCGACGAACGGAATGTCGACTGCAAGATTGCCCTTGGCCAGTTCGTCCATGACCGCGCAGGTTCTGTTGAGGGGGCCGACCAGGCCGCGGCCAAGCCAGAACGCCGCGAATGCCGCGATGGCAAGCCCGGCCAATCCGGCGATCCCGGCCCACATCATCCGGCGAAAGACCACGGCGTCGATATCGTCGACATAGGCGCCGGCCTGAAGCGCGAGAGCCTTATCGCCCGTGCCAAAGGCCCCGACATAAGAGAGCTTGCGAAGTTCGTCGCCACCGGCCGACCGCGGCGCCAGATATTCGACAAAGCCACCCCCGGCGCGCGCGGTACGCACGATGTCCTGGATCAGTAGCTTGCCGCTCTTGTCCTTGAAGTCCCAACGGTTGACGTTGATGTATTTCGGATTGGCATGGACGTAAGTGACACCCGCATCCGAGCTGCCCGTCCCGTAGACGCCGATATAGTCCGAATATTCACCCCAGCGCATGGAACTGATCGCGGCGAAGGCCATCTGGCGGGCCTTGTCCGGCTCGATCCTGCCGGCCTTGGCCTCGCCTTCATAGTGGGCGAGAATTTTCGTCGCCGCTTCGACGAAACCGCGAACCGTGGTGCGCCGCTCGTCGAGCGTCGCATCGCGCAACACCAGGATCTGCAAGGCGGAGACGGCGAACAGCACCATTGTCAGCGCCGCAATGATCATCGCAAAACGCTGATAGACGGTGAGGTTGCGCATGCCACTGGCCTTCCTGTTGGTTGAAGATTCGTACCAATACAACGTTAATCGATTGTTATCGGGTTGCGCGGATGGTCCGCAGCGTCCGATCGCGAGAATCGGCGCTTGAAATGACCGCGCCGCGGCGACACAATGGCGCCCATCCTTCCAACAAGACGCGCCAATGATCCCCGCACCGTGCGGAATCGCATGGCGCGCTAAGAGTGACCCATAATGGCTGAAGCCGATCTCGACATTTTCATCCGGCAAATCGCAAAAGCGCAGAACAAGAGCCTGATGGCCGCCGTCAAGAAACGGCGCGACCAGATCATGGCCCGCGCGGCCAAGGCCAAGGACAAGGAGACCCGGAACCAGTTCCGGCTGATCGCCAAGAGCACGATGGAGCTTGGCGCGGCCGCGGCCAAGCGGCTGCAGAATTCGGCGCAAAACACTGCCGATAGTTACGCCCGGGCGATCCGGAACGCGGCCGAGGAAGCCGCGGCTGCTGCGAAGGCGGCGAAAAAGCCTGCCAAGAAGAAGGACGATTGAAGCGGCCGCTTGCGCTCAGGCGGCCCGATGGGCACGGTAAACGCCGCGCTCGAATAGACGATAGACATCAAGCGCGCGGCGGTCGGCGAACGGCAATATCTGCATCATGACCACCCCTGCGACACGCGACGCCGGGTCGATCCAATAGTAGGTATTGTAAAGCCCGGCCCATGTCAGGCTGCCTGCCCTGCGCCCATCAGGCACAGGATCGATGTTGATCATATCGCCAAGCCCCCACCGCAGCCGGACTCCCGGGAAGAAATCGACGTTCTCGGACAACGCCGGATTTGTTGTCTTGAGAATTCCGGCGTCAAGGTTACCGATTTGATTGGTGGACATCAGCGCAACCGTCTGCGGCCGCAGGATGCTCTTCCCGGCAAGTGCGCCGCCATTCAACAGCGCCTGCAGCAAAGTCAGATAATCCGGCGCTGTGGAATAGATGCCACCCCCACCAGAAATCACTTTCGGTTCCGTTCGTCGTACCAAAGGCTGCGGCACCAGCGCCCCGTCCGCCTTGCGCAAATGCAGACTTGCCTGGCGGGCGCGCTGCTTCTCGGTGAGCGAGAAAGCCGTGTCGTTCATCCCGAGTGGACCCAGGATGTGATCGCGAAAATAGCGATCCAGACTTTGCCCGCTGACGATTTCAACGAGCCGGCCGACCCGGTCGAGACTGGCGCCATAGGCCCACCTGGTACCCGGATCGAACATCAGCGGCGTACGCGGCAGCGCCGGATCGTTGCGAGACGCTTTGCCGTAGCGAACGACATTCGTGTCCCAAAGCTGATAGCTAAGCCCGGATGTGTGCGTCAACAGATGGCGCAGCGTGACAGGCTTTCGCGCGGCGCGCAGTTGCGGGGCTCCTTGCGCATCGAAACCATCGAGAACCTGAGGCGACCCGAGCGTCGGATCAATTCCTGCCGCCCGCTCATCCAATTTGAGTTTGTCCCGCTCGACGAGCTGCAGCGCCGCGACGGATGTCAGCAATTTGGTCATTGACGCGATACTGAACACCGTGTCGGCCGACATCCTGGCAGCCGTGCCCCTGCTTCTCGCGCCGAATGCGCCCTGATAGATCACCGAGTGCTCGGTTGCGGCCATGGCGACAACGCCCGGTACGTCTGCCGCATCGACCCGAGCCTGCAGAATGGCGTCGATTTCCCCGCCATGGGACGGCGTGCGCAGCGGAGCAGCACGGCCGGGAATGGCCGCGCCTGACATCAGGCCTGCCGCGGCGACGGCTGCCGTTCGCAACAACGTATCGCGTCGACTGAACCGCACTGTCATCGCGCTCCCTCAACGCCTGGAACCTCTAAGTGCGGCCGGCGGCAAGCATTCCCTTCAATTTCATTACCGCGCTGTCGGGCGTCGTCAGCACCGGCCGCCCGGTTGCCTCGGCGACCCGTTCCGCCGCGGGCGCCATGCTGTATTGCGCCAGCGCGATCAGGTCGCAATCGCGCAAATCTTTTGAAGCTTCGACGACCAAACGATCATGCGTCGCGCGGTCGCCGCGATCGAGCGCGGCCATCGCGCCCTCCGCCAGTTTCGGCACCAGTTCGATCGACAGCGGAAACTCCGGCGGCATCGACGCCAATGTCGGGGGAAACGTCGACAATAAACCGATCTTGCGGCCCTTTGCGATGGCCTGCTCGATCATCGCTTCGTTGGGCTTGAGCACCGGCATCGGCGCGTGCGCACGGGCAACCGCTTCGATGCACGGGCCGAAGGCCGAACACGTGAACAGGATGGCATCCGAACCGGTGCCGGCCGCGTAGCGCCCGAGCCGGAGGAAGCGCTCGGTCATGGCGTCGGTGAGCCCGCCATCCCGCGCCAGATCGGCCGACAGGCTGTCGTCGAGCAGATTCATCAAACGGGCGTCCGGCCAAAGCCGGGCGAAGGAGGCCTCGATCGGCACGATCGAATGTTTCAGGGCATGGACCAGGGTAATGCGCATGCGGATCAGTCTGGCTGCGGCGCGGCTGGTGTCAACCCGCGCCGCCGCGTGATTATTATTTGAACGGCAGGGCGTACATCAGGCCGCCCTTGTTCCAGGTCGCGTTCAGGCCGCGATCGAGCTTCAGCGGGCTCGCCTTGCCGACATTGCGCTCAAAAATCTCGCCGTAATTGCCGCCCACCTTGATTGCCTGCAGCATCCATTTGTTGTCGAGGCCGAGCCGCGATCCGAGATCGCCTGAGGTGCCGAGCAGCCGCTGGATGGCCGGAACGCCGCTGGACTTCGCCATCTCGTCGGCATTGCCGGCTGTGACGCCGAGTTCTTCTGCCTCGATCAATCCGTAATGCAGCCAGGCAATGATGTCGGTCCACACCTCGTCGCCGTTGCGGGTGAACGGCCCGAGCGGCTCCTTGCTGATGGTTTGCGGGAGGACAACATAGTCCGCGGGGTTTGAGGCCGCCGTGGTCACGGCGCCCGCCAGCGCCGATGCGTCCTGGGTCATGGCATCGCAGCGCCCGCCGAAAAAGGTTTGGTACATGGTGTCGGTGCGGTCGAACACCAGCGGCTTCCATTCGATCCCGTTGGCGCGGCCGTAATCGCCGAGCGTGACCTCATGAGTCGTGCCCTGCGCAACGCACACGGTGGCGCCGTTCAGGCCCTTGATGTCCTTCACGCCGGCGTCGGCGCGCACGACAAAGCCCTGGCCGTCGTAAAAATTGACCGGGCCCTGACGCAGCCCGAGCGTCGTGCCGCGCAGATAGGTCTGGGTCGAGTTGCGATAGAGCACGTCGATTTCGCCCGATTGCAGGGCGGTAAAGCGGTTCTGCGCTGTCAGCGCGACGTATCGCACTTTTGTGGCATCTCCGAGCACGCCGGCCGCCAAGGCGCGGCAATAGTCGACGTCGAGCCCCTTGTAGTTGCCTTGCGAGTCCGGCGTCGAGAAGCCGGCAAAACCGGCGCTGACGCCGCACACCAGCGTGCCGCGCTGTTTAACGGTGTCCAGCGCAGCGGCCTGCACCGTCAGGTATGACGCGGCGAGCAAGCCTGTAGCGATCAAAATCCTCTTCATACTGCTCCTCCTGCTAATGACCCACACTCTTCAAGGCTACGTCGACCGCCTGGCCCAGCCTGTCGACGATCGTGTCGATATCATCTGATGTCGCGATATAGGGCGGCGCGAGCAGGACGTGATCGCCGCTGCGGCCATCCATGCATCCGCCCGCGGGATAACAGCCGAGCCCGCCTTCGAACGCGACCGCCTTGACGCGCTGGTTCAATTTCAGCGCCGGATCGAACGGCGCGCGGGTGGCACGGTCGGCGACGAGTTCGATGGCCTGGAACAGGCCGCGGCCCCTGATGTCACCGACATGCCGGTGATTGCCAAAACGCTCGGTCAGCCGCCGCTCGAGTTGAGCGCCGAGAATCTTGACCCTGTCGAGCAATTGCTCGTCCTCGATCACCCGCTGTACCTCGAGCGCCGCGGCACAGGCGAGCGGGTGCGCCAGATAGGTGTGGCCGTGCTGGAACGCGCCCGAACCATCGCGGACGGCATCGACGATACGCCCGCTCGCAAGCATGGCGCCGATCGGCTGATAACCGCCGCCGAGCCCCTTGGCGATCGCCTGGATATCGGGCGCGATGCCTTCCTGCTCCCAGGCGTGGCGCGTACCGGTGCGGCCCATGCCGCACATCACCTCGTCGAGGATGAGGAGTACGCCGTGCCGGTCGCAGATCTCGCGGACGGCGCGGAAATATCCCTCCGGGGCCGGCACGCAGCCGGCGGTCGCGCCCACGACAGGCTCGGCGATGAACGCCGCCACGTTCTCCGGGCCGAGACGTTGGAATTCCGCCTCAAGCTCGGCCGCAAGGCGGGCGACGAAATCCACCTCGGATTCGCTGTCGCGTTTTTCGTGATAGGCGAACGCCGGCGTCACATGGCTGAAGGCCGAAGAGAGCAGCGGCGCATAGGGCTCGCGGCGCCAGGCGTTGCCGCCGGCGGCCAGCGCTCCGAGCGTATTGCCGTGATAGCTCTGGCGGCGCGCGATGAAGTGCCGGCGTTGCGGCTGGCCTATCTCGATAAAATACTGCCGCGCCAGCTTGATGCCGGCTTCGATCGCTTCCGAACCGCCGCTGACGAAGTAAGCGTAGCCCAGCCCGCCAGGCTCATGGCCGACGAGATTGTCGGCCAACGCTTCGGCCGGCTCCGATGAGAAGAAGCTGGTATGGGCATAAGCGAGCTTCGACGCCTGCCGGGACATTGCCTCGATCACGCGCGGGTGCTGGTGGCCCAAACAGGAGACGGCCGCGCCGCCGGACGCATCCAGAATCCGGCGGCCATCCTCACCCATCAGCCAGATGCCCTCGCCGCCAATCGCCTTGGGAGGGGTTTCACGCAGGCTTCGATGCAGCACCCGGCTCTTGCTGATGCTCATGACGGTCAATCCTTCTCGGCAACATACTGCGACATCGCGGCCAGCCGGCCTTCGGTCTCCTCGAGGCGCCGCCTTGCGCTCGCGCCGCCCAGCACGAAGGTGACCGCGGCCAGCGATTGCGCAATCGCAATGGCGCCGGTCAGGCTCGGGAAGAATCCAGGTGATGCGGCGGCTTCATAGAGCAGCAGATGGTCGGCGCCCTCCGCCATCGGCGCGTTGATCGCGTCCGTAATCGCGACCAGCGTGGCGCCGGAATCATGCGCCGCGCGCGCCGACAGCACGCTGGCCCTGGAATAGGGCGCAAAGCCGATGACCACGACCGCATCGCTGCGCTGGAAGGCGCCGAGGTCGAGATCTTCCGGTCCGGAGCCACCGACCAGTTGCACTTCGCCGGAGCGAAACAGGCGAAGCTGATAATTGAGCAGTTCGGCCACGCTGCGGCAGCTTCGAAAGCCGGCGATCCAGATGCGCTGCGCGGCATGCAAGGCCTTGGCGGCTTCGGCCACGGAATCCGTGGAAATGCGCGCAAGGCCTGCTGCCTCTGCTTCCAGCTTGTCGGCGACCAGCGATATTTCGGTGTGCGGCCCTTTGCGGCCAGCGCGGGTGCGGGCCGAAAACGGCTGGGCTGGCGCCGGCCGGCGCGCCTCGGTCAACGCGGCGCGCAACTCGTCCCATCCGGAATAGCCCAACGCCTTCGCCAGACGCGTGAAGGAAGCCGGATCGGCGCCGGCCTCGGCGGCCAGATCGCGCATCGAACGCGTGGTGGCGTCGTAATCATTGGCGGCAACGAAGCGCCCGACATGCTGCAGCCGCGCCGGAAGCGACGGCAGGGCACTGCACAGTTCATTGAGCGGCGAGGACTTCGGTTGCGGCTGCGCCATGAAACATATGTTGCACATATCCTATTTTGGTGCAACATTTGAAACGCGTTCCCCTAAGGACGCATGGCCGAAGATCGCTGTTGCCAGAAGGATCCTTGTGCTGTGACGACATCCACGCCCGACCTCCCACGCCGCAGGCGGCTGCGTTTCTCGCTGAACCGCCAGCAGATCATCGGCCTTCTCTGGCAGGTCGCGGTGGTCGGGATCGCGGTCGCTATCGTCGCCTTCCTGTGGTCGAACGCCCTGCACAATCTCTCGGTACGCCGGATCTCGACAGGCTTCGCCTTTCTCGGCCGCGAAGCCGGGATGCCGATCGCCGACACCTGGCTCGCCTACAGCCCGAAGGACCCTTACGTCCGCGCCTTCATCGTCGGCATCGTCAATACGCTGCGCGTCGCTGTCATCGGCATCGTGCTGGCCACCGTGATAGGCACACTGGTCGGCGTCGCGCGGCTGTCGTCGAACTGGCTGCTGTCGCGGCTGGCCGCCGTCTATGTCGAACTGCTGCGCGACATTCCCCTGCTGCTGCAACTGCTGTTCTGGTACGTGCTGATGCAGGGATTGCCGGCGGCGCGTGGCGCATGGAAGCCGATCGAGGGCGTGTTTCTTTCCAACCGGGGACTGGTGCTGCCATCCGTCCCGATCGCGGAAGCAAATCTTTGGGTGATCGCGGCTGTCATCGCCGGGCTGATCACGCTCTATCTGCTGCGGCGGCAACTGATGGCGCGGCAGATGGCGGACGGCAAGGTGCGTCAGCTCTGGCCGTACGCGCTGGCCCTGCTCGTGGCATTGCCGGCACTGGTGTCGTTCGGGCTCGGCGCATCATGGACCATCACGCTGCCGGAGCTGCGCGGATTCAATTTCGTCGGCGGGCTGACGCTGGCGCCGGAATATTTCGCGCTGCTGATCGCGCTCGTCACCTACACATCGGCCTTCATCGCCGAGATCGTCCGCAGCGGCATCCAGGCCGTCCCCAGAGGACAATGGGACGCCGCCAACGCGCTCGGCCTGCGCCGGAGTTTTGTACTTCAGCGCATCGTGTTGCCGCAGGCGCTGCGCGTCATCATTCCGCCGATGACCAGCCAGTACCTCAACCTCACCAAGAATTCCTCGCTGGCGGTTGCGGTCGGCTACCAGGACGTAGTGTCGATCGCCAACACGACGCTGAACCAGACCGGTCAGGCGATCGAGGCCATCGCGCTCATCATGATGGTGTTTCTCACGATCAGCCTCGGCATCAGCCTGTTCATGAACTGGTACAATGCGCGCATCGCGCTGGTGGAGCGCTGATCCCATGACATCGATATCGGACGCACCGCAAAATCCGCTGCCGTTCAGCAGCGCGCGATCGCGCAAGGTCCCGGGCGGGCGCGTCATCCGCTGGCTGCGCACGAATCTTTTCGCCTCGGTCACGTCCTCGGTGATCTCCCTGCTGCTGATCACACTGCTCGGCAAGGCGCTGGTGAGCCTCGTGCAATGGGGCTACTGGAATGCGATCTGGTCGGTGCCCGGCGATCAGACCGGCGCCTGCCGGTCGATCCGCGGGCTCGGGGCCTGCTGGGCGGTGATCCCCGAAAAATACCGTTTCATCCTGTTCGGCACCTATCCGTTCAACGAGCAATGGCGGCCGGCGCTGGTGTGCCTGACCTTCATTGCACTGTTCTATGTATCGAGCCGGCGGAGCTGGTGGCGCAAGGAACTGGTGGCGGTGTGGGCGGCCGCACTGATGCTGATCGGCGTGCTGATGTGGGGCGGCATCGCAGGACTAACCTATGTGTCGCAGGACCGTTGGGGCGGTCTGCCGGTGACGCTGATCCTGGCAACGTTCGGGCTCGCCTTCGGTTTTCCGCTCGGCATCGTCGTGGCGCTGGGCCGCCGCTCAAAACTTCCCGCGATCCGCTCGCTCTGCGTGCTCTATGTCGAACTGATCCGCGGCGTTCCCTTGATCAGCCTGCTGTTCATGGCCAGCGTGATGTTTCCGCTGTTCATGCCCGACGGCGTCAACATCGATAAATTGCTGCGGGCACAGATCGCGTTTGTGCTGTACGCGGGCGCGTATCTCGCCGAAGTCGTCCGCGGCGGGCTGCAGGCCATTCCGAGAGGGCAGCACGACGCCGCCGACGCGCTCGGGCTTTCCTATTGGAAGAAGAATGGCCTGATCATCCTGCCGCAGGCGATCCGCCACGTCATCCCGCCGCTGGTGAACACGTTCATCGCCTTCTTCAAGGATACCAGCCTGGTGCTGATCATCGGCATCTTCGACCTGCTGACGACGGCGAAGACCTCGATCATCGATCCCGCCTGGCAGCCGTTCAGCATCGAAGTCTACGTGTTCGTAGGGCTGATCTATTTCGTGTTCTGCTTTGCGATGTCGCGCTACAGCCGCAGCCTGGAGGCGCAGGCACGGCCGGGCTGACGGCGGATCTGCCCTGAACGGCAACACCCAAACACGGCGCCGGGAACGCTGTCCGGGGCGGCTTACGCGGCCTTGATGCGGGCCAGGAAGCGGCCGACTTCGTTGCTGAGTGCTTCCGACTCCGCCGCCAGTCCGTCGGAGGATTGCAGAACATCGGATGCCGTCTCGCCGGTCTGGTTGGCCGCGTTCGAGACGCCGACGATGTTATTGGAGACGTTCTGCGTGCCGGAGGCCGCCTGCTGGATGTTGCGTGCGATCTCCGCCGTCGCCGCCCCCTGCTCTTCGACCGCGGCAGCGACAGTCGTGGCGATCTCCGACATCTTGTCGATGATCTGGCCGATCCCCTTGATGGTATCCACCGCTTCCTGGGTCGAGCCTTGAATGGCGGAGACCTGCGCGGTGATGCCTTCGGTGGCGCGCGCCGTTTGCGTGGCGAGGCTCTTGACCTCGGAAGCAACGACGGCAAATCCCTTGCCGGCCTCGCCCGCGCGCGCGGCCTCGATGGTCGCGTTCAGCGCCAGCAGGTTGGTCTGCGCAGCGATCGTGTTGATCAACCCGACCACTTCGCCGATACGGTTGGCCGCGTTGGCAAGCTCGGTGACCGTGACTTCGCTCTTTGCCACCTGTTCCACGGCCTCGGCAGCGATCCGCGTGGATTCGCCGACCTGGCGGGAAATCTCGCTGATCGAACTCGAAAGCTCTTCGGTCGCCGACGCCACCGTCTGAACATTCGCGGCAGCCTGCTCCGAAGCGGACGCGACGGCGCCGGTCTGTTCCTTGGCTTGGGCTGCGACCTTCGACATCTTCTCCGCCGACCCTTTCATGCGCGAGGCGGCGGTGAACACCGCGGACAACGCGCTGGTCGCGCCGTCATTGAACTCGCGCGTCAACTGATCGATCAGCGCGGCCTGCCGCTGCTTCGCCTCCTGCTCGGCGGCCTTTTCGGCAGCAGCAGCATCGGCCTGGACGATGCCTTCGCGGAACACCGCAAGCGCTTTCGCCATCTGGCCGATCTCATCGCCGCCGCGCTTGGTGTCGACTTCGGCGGAGAGGTCACCGCCTGCGAGCCGCGTCATGGTCTTCTCCAGGCCGACCAGCCGCGCCACCAGATTGCGGCCGATATAGAACCAGACGAACAAGGCGGCGCCGGCGACGCTGAACGCTGCGATCATCAGCATCACGAAGGTCCCGAAACTGATCGCCTCGTCGGAACGGTCGGTGGCTTCCTTGGTCTTGTTGGTGACCGCCTTGACCTGGCCCGCGACTTCCTTCGCAAGTTCGTCGGTCAGGCCGCGCGTCTCATCCAGCAACTTCTGCCCAAGCTGGCTGGCGACGAGTTCCTTGCGGCGCGTCTCGAAGATCGTCTCGCCCGAGCCGAGTTTCAGCCAGGCTTCCCCCGCCTTGGGCAGGCCTTCGGTCGGTTGCAGGGTATTGACGATATCGAGTTTCTCTTCGACCTTGGCCGACATCGCCTTGAAATTCTTCTCCAGCGCTGTAACGCTTTCGGCATTCGGCGCGACCGCCGCGCGGTCCAACAGGCTCGACGCCAGGTTGACGTAGCCGACGAGGTCGGCGAAGCCCTGCGACACCGGCACCTGGGTCGAAACCAGCTTGAGCAGCGTCATCATCGTCTGGTTGGCATCGCCGCCAAGAGTCATCGACACCATGGTGATGTCGGCCTGGGCCTTTTCACCGGCCGGAAGCAGCACGTCGTTAAGCTTGGTCTGGGTATTCTGGGCCGCCTTCACGATCTCTTCGCCACGGGCGCTGAGCTTGAGACGATCATCGACCGCCCCGTCGAGCGCGCCGAGCTTGCTGTTCATCGCCACAATCAACTTCTTCAGCCGATCGATCGCCTCCCGATCGGACTGGTTGCGGGCAATGTCGTCAAGCCGCTTCGCGATGCCGTCCTGACGTGCCTTCAGCGCGGTCATTTCCTGCTGCCGCTGTCCTTGCGATTTCGCCGCCAGCAACGTCGGCGCCGAACCTGCCAGCGCCTGGGTATCTGTTTGCAAGCCCAGCGTCTCGACAATCTCCGGAATGTTGCGACCGGCGACACCATGGAAGAGATCGCGAACCTGCGAGAACATCAGCCAGGCGGCGGCGCCGGCGATAACCGTGGTTCCCGATACCGCAGCGAAAGCGAAGAAAAGCTTGGCCCGGATGCCGAGTTTGCGAGCTGATGTCACGGTCTGTTTCCTCAATTCTTGAGCGCTATTGAGCATGATCTTGTTCGGAAAGCCGGTGCCCACTTTTCGCTAACGCGGCCGTACCGGTCCGGATCATGATCTACCTGGTGGCAACCTTGTATTGCTGGATCAATTCCCTGGCGCGCGTGTAGAGCCGCTCGCCGTCAATGCCGAGCTTTGCCATGTTGGTTTTCCATTCCGCCACGGCCGGTGCGGTAACCCGCTGCAACTCGGCGCGCTGCTCGTCGCTGAAGGAGAGCACGGTGAAGCGCGAATCTGTCTCCATCTTCTTCTTGGTGGCAGCTTCCAGCGCCTCGCGGATGCGCGCGTTGCCCATCGCCAGATCGGAAGAGTGCTTTTCGATGATCTTCTTGAGGTCGTCGGGCATCGCGTCCCATTTGGCGCGATTCATGACGATCATCAGCGCCGGCGCAGCCAGCCGCGCATCGACGACGACGCTAAGCTGATCGGACAGAAACTTGCCGGCGGCGCCCTTGGTCGTGGTGGCGGAATCCCAGCCATAGGCGATGGCGTCGACATAGCCGCTGGCGATGGTGTCGCCGATCATGTTGATGGGAACGCCAAGCGGCACCGCGCCGAGCTTGGCCAGCGCCACGCCGACGGTCGTGCTCGGCGTGCGCATGCGCAGGCCGCGGAAATCCTTGACCGACTGGATCTTCTTGCCGGTGGTAAAGATCGGATAAGGCGGCAGCACATAGAGGCCAAGCACCTTTACCGACGCGTAGTCCTTGTCGAGCAGGCCCTCCTTGTAGAGCGACATCATCGCCGAGGTGCCCGCGATCGAGTTATCGAACATAAAGGGCAGTTCCATCACCGACGACTGCGGAAAGCGGCCGGGGTGGTAACCCTGCACGGTCGCCGCCATTTCGATGCTTCCCTTCTCGACCATCGTGAACAGTTCGGCCGGCTTGCCATATCCGCCAAGCGGTTTGAGCGCCACTTCGATGCGCCCGCCGGATTCCTCCTCGATGGCCTTCCCGAACGGCAGCAGGATCTGTTCGTAGACCAGGGAGTTTTCGATGTTGATGGCTCCGAAGCGCAGCACCACGTCAGCGGCGAAGGCAGGAGCGGAGAGGAGAACGAGGCCAAGCAGGGCTGTGGCCACGGATGGCATCCTGGTGCGGGAGAACATTCTGTTTCCTTGATCACCGTCAGTTGTCGAGTTTCAGCTCGCAGCACCTGTCGGTCGCATGGGCGGGTCCTTGACGGCGTCAACCTACCTTTGGCGAATTAATCGCGGGTAAACCCTGCCTGACGCAGGCTCCGTTCAAAATGCGGGCCTCCTCCCGCTGAACGGAATGATGGTCATCATTCTCTCCGCGAGGCCGCGATCGAACCTGAAAATCCGGCGAGCGCGTCGTCAGCGCCGCCGGGCCTTGAAGCGATGACCGACGACGATCAGCGCCGCACGCGGGCGCTCGGCGCTCTCGCCTTCCGGGTCGCACGGTCCGGCTTCAGCCAGCCGGTTGTCCTGCGTCACCGCCTCGAGCGCACGCAGGAAATCCCGCCCCTCGGCGGTGATTTGCCAGCCGTCGCGATCGCAAAGCACATGGCCGCTGGCGAGAATATCGATGGATTGAACCCGTCCGGCGAGACGCCTCATCCGCGCGCTCCACTCAGGACCGCTGGTGGCGAGAATGGCAATGTCTCTCTTGAGTGAATCTGTTGTCGCTCTGCCGCTGTCGTGACTGGCCAAAACTTTTAGAATAGTAACCTGTATACTCACACCCTGCGCCTCGGACCGCCACACGCTTCTTGTTGTTCTGGCAGTCGGTGAGCACTGAATATTTCGTTGTGGGGGTGGACGTCCACCGGCCGCGGCCAGTTATCCGCAGGCTTGAAGCGAACGTCACTGCCTGGCCGGCGGTCTCGCCATTTTGCGTCGCGAGACGCACAGACGGCCTTCGAAGTTTTTAGACCGACGAGACCCGGCATGGTTGACCACGCCGCATCGGTTGAACTATTCTTTCACGCAATTACAGCGCTTCTCGTCATTTGAACAAACATTGCTCCCGCTCCGCGTTTGAAGTGGCGGACGCCGTTTCTTGTTACTGTTTAGCAGAGACCGCCATCGTTCCGCGTATTTTATCGGATGCCTCGCAATTTCAGATCAGGATAGAACGCCATGAATTTCTTTCAGGCACCAATGCAATCGTTCACCGACTGGCTCGGACATGTCATCGAATGCATCAAGGATTTCTACCGTCCGCTCGAAGATCTTCGAATCATCGTCATATCCTTGTTGGCAGGCGGGTTCGCCTTGCTCTATCTCGATCAGGGCCGCGATGTCATTCGCGGTTTGGTCGATTCCGCCAACGCTGTCATCAGCAACTGGCCGCTAAAAGGCGAAATCCTGCGTGAAGTCCTGCCGATCATCTGGCGATGGCTTGCGTTCATGCTGGCCTGTGCCTGGTCGGGGATCAACGCCTGGTACTGGGCCAATCTCCTGTACAAGACCGGCGACAAGGGCGACCAGCAGCAACCGCGCTGGTTTCTCTTCGCGCGCCGTGGCTTCGGCGTGTTGCCATTGCTGGCCGCGGTCGTCGCAATGCCGCTCAGCGCACGTCATGGCATCTCGGACACATGGCTCGGGATGCTATGCTTTGCGGCCGCAGCGGGGCTCCTGCTGTGGTTCTTCGCCTACCGAACCACCTGGTTCACTGCAGAAAACGCCCCGAAGACGTACAAGGAGGTCGATCGCGGCAAAAATCTGGTTCAGGGCGACGTCTGGTTTGTCCGCACGACGATCGCGGTATCATTGCTGACCTTCGTATTGCTTCTGATCCCGCGCTGGCGCACCGAGTTTGCCTGGATCGTCGGCCCGGCGGCCCTTGCCTACGGCGCCATCGGCTGCATCATTCCGCTCACCAGCTACCTGATCGCGAAGACCCGCAGCCAGAATATTCCGGTCATCATACTCGGTGGTCTGGCGTTCGTGCTTTTCAGCCTGGTCAACGACAATCACCGGGTACGCGCGCTTGATGTGGCGATGGATAGCGCCAAACGGCCAGGCGTCGAGGACGCGTTGCGGCGCTGGGAGAAGGACCGCAAGCCCGACGAACCGCTCATTCTCGTCGCAGCCGCTGGCGGCGCTTCGCGCGCCGCCTACTGGACCGGAACCGTGTTGCGCGCCCTCGACAATCGCAGCAATGGCCAGTTCTCCGACCATGTGTTTGCGATCAGCAGTGTGTCCGGCGGCGCGCTCGGCGCCATCGGCTATGCGGCATGGCTGGCCGACCGTCCGATGGAGAGTGAGGCGCAGCCTGGCGCCGCGAACGCGCGGCTGAATTTCGTCCAGACCTTCTTCGGACAAGACTATCTCGGGCCGGCGGTCGGCGCCCTGTTGTTTCCGGACATGATCCAACGCTTCCTGCCCGCACCGCTGCTTCCGGACCGCGCCACGTCCCTGGAAGAAGCCTTTGAACTCGGCTGGGAGCAAAGTGCCAAACAATGCAAGCAGGAACCCTGCCCCAAGCCGACCCGGCTTGCCGACGAGTATACCGAGATATGGAGCAAGTCGCGGCTACACGGGGACGGCGGCCGATGGGTCCCGATCGTGCTCGCGAACGGAACCCATGTCGAAAGCGGCAAACGGATCATCACTGCGCCGGTGAAAATAGAGCCATCGGTGTTCGAGGACACCTATGATTTCTATAAACTCGCGCCGGCTCCGATCCGCGCCTCGACCGCCGTATTGAACTCGGCCCGCTTTACCGTCGTCAGCCCCCCCGGCCGGCTCGTGAACGGCGACAAGATCACCGGACGCATTATCGACGGCGGCTACTTCGAGAATGGCGGCATGGAGACGGTTTACGATCTCGCACGCTACTTGCGCCGCATCATGCAACCGCAGCGTCGCATCATCGTCGTAGAGATCCTGAACGACGACACCATGCGTGATGAAGATCTCGCTCGACACGAGGGAACCGCACTCGTTTCGGTCGAGGAACCCAAATCACAGTCGCGCTCGCCGTTGCTTCTGGAAGTGACCTCGGTCATCGGCGGCCTCTACCATACCCGTAGCGCGCGCGGCGTACTGGGTGCCAAGCGGATATCCGATGAGTCGGCTTCGGGGCTCGGCAACGCCAGGCTCTACTCATTCGATCTCAGGCCCTTGAAAAGCAACTGGTACACTGCAATGAGCTGGGCGCTCTCCCAGGGAACGCGCGACGCCATGGACGTCGCCATCAACACGACGACGGACCAGATCGAACATTTTCTGGACGAACGGAACTACGCACCGGGCATGAGGCGGACGTTGACGGACGACCTTCTTACCGCCGCTGCCAACCTGCATGAAAACAACAATCAGCTTGATGCCGTGCTCAACGAGCTCAAGGCCAATGTCAAATCGCAGGGAGAAGACCCGGTGATCCCTGCCAAGCGAAAATAGTTCCAGCGGCGACTATACCTTCACCAGGCTCTCGAAGCCGCCGTAGATCAGCCGCTTGCCGTCGAACGGCGGCGGCCCGTCCGTCATCTCTTTGAGCCGCGGATCCGCCATCACCTTGGCGTTGATCTTGTCGCGCTGGGCGCGCGACTTGTAGGTGATCCAAGCGAACACGACCGTTTCGCCCGGCTTCAGTTTGACGCTGCGCGGGAACGAGGTGAGCTTGCCTACCTTGACGTCATCGGCGACCCATTCGCGATAATCCAGCGCGCCGTATTCGCGCCAGACCTTGCCGCACTTCTTTGAAAGGCGGACGTAAGCTTCGAGCTTTTTCTTCGGTACGGCAACGATGAAGCCATCGACGTAAGGCATGGGGGAATTTTCCTCTTTTTCTCCGGCGTCATTGCGAGCCATGACAACAGGATGCCTGAACCGGCGCTGGCTGGTATTGGTCACGTAGCCGCACCCAGTCCATCGGATAGGGCAGGCCTTCCTCATGACGCCCGAGCGGGGTCAGGTCGAGGTAGTGATAGGCGGCGTTCATCATGTCGAGGCCGCGCGAGTAGCAGGAATAGGTGTGGAAGATGTTGCCGGCCTGATCGCGATAGAACACGCTGATTCCGGGCGCTTCCTCGCTTCCGAACGGGGTGGTTCCGAAATTGTAGTTGCCGCCTCTCTCGATTTGTTCCGGCGTGAACGAAACGCCGTAATCGTAGTTGAACGCGTTAGCGCCTGACGACAGCCAATCGAACGTCCAGCCCATCCGCTGCTTGAACGCGGTGAGCTTTGGCAACGGCGCGCGGGAGATCGCGACCATCGTGGTGTCGCGGGCGGCAAGGTGCGGGATCATGCGCTCGAAGCCGTCGGCCCAGAACGAGCAGCTCTTGCAGGCATCGTTCCAATCAGGCGCGAACATGACGTGCTGCACCACGAGCTGGCTGCGTCCCTTGAACAGGTCGGCCAGCGACACCTTTCCATCAGGCCCGTCGAACACATAATCCTTCTCGACCTTGACCCATGGCAGCGCGCGGCGCTCCTCGGCTAGGCGCTCGCGTGCTTGGGTGTATTCCTTCTCATGCGCGAGGTGAGTCTTGCGGGCGGCGATCCATTCCTCGCGGGAGACGATAGTGTGCGGTTGCATGGGCGGCTCCTGTGTTCAGGCCAACTAGCTTTCCAGGTAGCTTTCGAGTTTGGCCAAAAGTTCCGTCCATCCGCGCTCGTGATTGTCGCGGGCCGCCACATCGGCGAACTGTTCGTGGAGGAACGTGAGCAGCGTACCGCTGCCTTCCGGCTTCATCGAAACCGTCACCAGCGATTCCCGCTCCGGCGTGGAATGCCACGCCCAGCTGAAAACCAGCCGCTGGTTCGGAACGACCTCGCGGTAGACGCCGCCGACCTCGTTATACGTGCCCTTGGCGTTGAAGCTGATGCGGTAGCGGCCGCCGACGTGCAGATCGATATCGGCCTTGACCGAGCCCTCCTCAACCGATCCGGGTCCGAACCACTGTACTAGCTTTTGCGGGTCGGCCCACGCGGCGTAGACTTTTTCGGGCGCCGCGTTGAGCCGGCGCTTGAGCGTGAGGCTGGGGCGCTCGGCGGGCTCGGCATCGCGGGCGTTTGACTTGATAGGGCTTGACTGGGCGGCCATGGGTCTTCCTCCACAAAAGCGGCAAGGCGGTCGAGAGCGTCGGACCAGAAGCGCTGGTAGCGATTGAGCCAGTCCATCGCCTGCTCCATCGGCTGGGCAGTCAACCGGCATGCGACCGTGCGGCCGGTCTTTTCGCGCGCGATCAGGCCGGCGTCTGACAGCACATCGAGATGCTTCATGATCGCGGGCAGCGACATCGAGAACGGCTGCGCCAGCTCACTGACCGAAAGACTTTCACGATCGCCGAGCCGCGCCAGCAGCGCGCGCCGAGTCGGATCGGCAAGTGCGGCAAAGGTGCGGTCCAGAATCTGCTCTTGATACTTAACCATATGGTTTAGTATAGACGCAAAAGAAACGCCGTCAAGCCGGCGTTTGCGTCACGAAGTCGAGAGTTGTGGCAGCGGAGGGATGAATGGCCGGATCATTCCGCGCAATAGCGTTCGCGCGTCGGTCCGGCCATCCCGAGAAAAATTCGCGAGCCTCGATCAATAGTCCCGATAAACCCGCATCCGCCGCTGCTGTCCGAAGGCAACGCGCGGATTGATATTGCAGTAGGCCGCCCGTCCGGACGCCGACGCCATGCACTGGTTATAGCTGGTGTACGAGCAGTCGCCGGGGATGCCGACGCCCCGGCCCTGGAGGCAATAGGGATAATCGTACGCCGCCGCCGGCGAGCTACCCGCCACCGTGGTGACTGTCGCCGCCGACAGCGCCAATATCGCTAACATTGCATTGCGCATCTTCGATCTCCTTCACGTGACGCAACAGCCGCGTCGCCTTTTCGATAAAACACCGCGGCCGCGCCAATGTTCCGTGAGGTAGATCACTGCACTTTTTCGACCTTGGCGTCCTCGATCACCTTCTTCCACTTGTCGGTTTCGGCCACAATCATCGCGCCGAACGCTTCCGGCGTTCCGATCAGCGGTTCGCCGCCGAGATCGATCAGCCTGGCCGCGGTCGCAGGTTCCGCGAGCACCTCGTTGATCTCCTTGTTCAGCTTGGCGATGATTTCCTTCGGGGTGTTCTTTGGCGCCCCCATGCCGAACAGCGCGCTCGCCTCGTAGCCGGGGATGGTGTCGGCAAGGACCGGCACGTCAGGCAACAGCGACGACTTCGTCGCGCTGGTAACCGCCAGCGCCCGCACCGAGCCGGCGCGGACGTGCTGGAGGATGGAAGGCATGTTGTCGAAGATCACCTGGACCTGGCCGCCGAGCAGATCGGTGATCGCGGGCGCGGCGCCGCGGTAGGGCACGTGCTGCATCTTGGCGCCCGACATCGCCATGAACATTTCGCCCGACAGATGCACGGATGTGCCATTGCCGGATGACGCCATGTTCACCTTGCCGGGATTGGCCTTCACATAGGCGATGAACTCGGCGACCGTCTTGGCCGGCACGTCCTTGTTGACCGTCATCACGTTCGGCACACGGTTGAACGCCGCGACCGGCGCAATATCGCGAACCAGGTTGAATTTCAGGTTGGAATAGAGCGTGGCGTTGATGTAGTTCGCCGGATTGACCAGCAGCACGGTGTAGCCATCGGGCTCGGCGTTGATGACGGATTCGGTGGCGATATTGTTGCCGGCGCCGGGCTTGTTCTCGATCACGAATTGCTGGCCGAGCCGCTCGGAAAGCCGCTGGCCGATCAGCCGCGCGATGATGTCGGTCGCGCCGCCCGGCGGATATCCGACGACCCATCTCACCGGCCGGGTCGGATATTCCGCCGCCGAAACGCTGCCGATTGAAGCGGCCGTGGAAAGGCCGATCACGGCCAGACAAATCGCGGTGCGACGTGAAATCATAAAACTCTCCTTGGAGGCCGGGATTAAGAACCCGGTCCGTTTCTATTGAGGCGCTGTTCTATTGAACCGAACGCGGCCCGCGTTGTAACAAACAAAGTCAGGTGCGGCCAGTGCGACCCGGCGCCGCCGACCGCGACGAAAGGATAAGGCATGTCTGTCAGGGTTAACGCGCTCGACCATCTCGTCATCAATGTGTCCGACGTGGCGCGTTCCACCGAGTGGTACCGCAAGATTCTCGGCATGGAGGTCAAGGTGTTCGATCCCGGCCCGGGCAAAACGCCGCGGACCTCGCTGGTGTTCGGCAACCAGAAGATCAACGTGCGGCCGCGCGGCGCGGACAAGGTCGAGTGGTTCACGGCCGACCACGAAGCCGCCGGGAGCGACGATCTGTGCTTCCTGACGTCAAGCACGCCTGACGAAGTGGTGGCGCACCTGAAAGCCAACGGGGTCAAAATCGAGGAAGGCCCGGTCGCCAAACAGGGCGCCCGCGGCGCGCTGCGTTCGGTCTATTGCCGGGATCCCGATGGCAGTCTGATCGAGATTTCGTCGTATGAGGATGGGGCGCGCTAGCACCGCTCCCTCCCCGTCATTGCGAGCGAAGCGAAGCAATCCATCGCGCAGCATAACCGATGGATGGATTGCTTCGTCGCCTTGCTCCTCGCAATGACGCGGAAGGGCCGGCAATTCCCTATTTGCCCATCGCGCCATCCAATGGCAGAACTACTCCCAACAAAAACCAAGGCAGCCAGTCAGAGCTGCACGGGAGGAATTTCATGCCACTTTCGCAAGCTGCGCCGGGCATTGTCGGACCGTTCGCAGGGCTCGACGTGCCGTGGCTGCTGCGGATGCGCGCCGAGAGCCGCCGCAACCATCCGTTCCTGATCTGGGCGCCGTTCGAGGCACCGGCGCGGAGTTGGTCCTACGGCGAGTTTTACGAGCGCGTCGGCGCACTTTCCGCCGGCCTCGTCAAACGCGGCATCAAGCCGGGCGAATATGTGCTGATTCATCTCGACAATTGCATCGAGGCTGTTCTGGCCTGGTTTGCCTGTGTCGAACTCGGCGCGATCGCAGTCACCACCAACACCCGCTCGGCGGCGGCGGAAATGGAATACTTCGCCGGCCATTGCGGTGCCGTCGCCGCCATCACCCAGCCCGCCTATGCCGAATTGATCTCGGCCAATTGCCGCGGCCTGCGCTGGATCGCCGTGACCTCGCATGATGCCGGAAGTACGCCTGCGCAAGGCGCGCCACGCGGCGACCGTTTCGAATCATTGTTCGCCGACAGCGCCGACCGGCCGCGCCGCGCCGCCGACCCGTTGGCGCCGTGCAGCGTTCAATACACCTCGGGCACCACTTCGCGGCCGAAGGCGGTGCTGTGGACGCATGCCAATGCGCTGTGGGGCGCCAAGATCAACGCCGCGCATGAAGATCTGCACGCCGATGACGTGCACCAGACCTATCTGCCGCTGTTTCACACCAACGCGCTGGCCTATTCGATGCTGGCGACGCTGTGGGTCGGCGCTTCCTGCGTGATCCAGCCGCGGTTTTCGGCGAGCCGGTTCTGGGGCGTGGCGCTGGAACACAACTGCACCTGGACCTCGACGATCCCCTTCTGCATGAAGGCGCTGCTGGAACATGAGATTCCCAAAGACCACAAGTTCCGGCTCTGGGGCACCGCGATATCCGAGCCGCCGCCGTTCGCCGCCTTCGGCATCAAGATGATCGGCTGGTGGGGCATGACCGAAACCATCACCCACGGCATCGTCGGCGAGGTCGACCAGCCCAACACACCGATGTCGATCGGCCGACCCGCACCGGAATATCAGATTCGCGTCACCGAAGACGACGGCACGCCGACGCCGGCCGGCGGCACCGGCAATCTCCTGATCAAGGGCATTCCAGGCCTATCGCTGTTTTCAGAATATCTGCACAACGAAAAGGCCACGCGCGAGAGCTTTGACGAGCACGGCTATTTCATCACCGGCGACCGCGTCACCATGCTCGATAACGGCTTCATAAAATTCGGCGACCGTACCAAGGACATGCTCAAGGTCGGCGGCGAGAATGTCGCGGCGTCCGAGATCGAACAGGTGATTGCCGTCGTGCCCGGCGTGCGCGAGGCCGCGGTGGTGGCGAAGAAGCATCCGATGCTGGATGAAGTGGCGGTCGTGTTCATCATTCCGCATGCCGGTGTCAAGGGCGCACCGGCCGACCTGCATGACAAGGTGATGGCCGCCTGCCGCAACGCCCTCGCCGACTTCAAGGTGCCGCGCGAAATTCACTTCGTCGACGACATGCCGCGCTCGACACTGGAGAAGGTGGCGAAGGCGGAATTGCGGAAGATGCTGGGGTGAAGCTTTCGTCATTGCGAGTGCAGCGAAGCAATCCATCGGGCTACAAAGCAAGTATGGATTGCTTCGCTCCGCTCGCAATGACGGGGAGAGAAATTTAACAACTAGAAAAACACAGGGGAGCGCGCGATGCCGGGGCTGAGGTCGAATTCTACGAGGGTTTCTTGCTATTTTGCGGCGGCCTTCATCGTGACGTCGCCGGCCGGCATGGCGGCGGCCCAAACCGCCGACACGATTCTCTTCAACGGCAAAATCCTCACCGTCGACAAGGATTTCTCGACGCAGCAGGCCGTGGCGATCGCCGATGGCAAGATCCTCGCGACCGGCGCTTCAGCTGCGATGAAGAAGCTCGCCGGCAAAACCGCGAAGCTGATCGATCTCGATGGCCGCACCGTGATTCCCGGGCTCACCGACGGGCACATCCACGGCGTCCGCGCCGCGCTGACCTTCGGCACCGAGGTAAACTGGATCGGCGTGCCCACGCTGAAAGACGCGCTGGAGAAGATCGGCCAGGCTGCAAAGACGCAGAAGCCCGGATCATGGATCGTCGTCGCCGGCGGCTGGACCGAGGAGCAGTTTGCCGAGAAGCGCCGGCCAACACCGGCCGAGGTCGCAGCAGTTGCGCCCGACAATCCCGTCTACATCCAGCACCTCTATGACTGGCTGCTGCTGTCGCCGAAGGCGATGGAGGCGCTGAACGTCCGCGACGACAACGATGTGGCGCCCGGCGGCAAGCTCGCGCGCGACAGCGACAACAAGCCAACCGGCATCATTGACGCCGGCGGCGCCGCGCTCGGCAGGATTTTCGACAAGCTGCCGAAGCCAACCATGGAGCAGCAGATCGACGGCTCCAAAAAATTCTTCCGCGAGATGAACAGCCTCGGCATCACCGGCATTGTCGACGGCGGCGGCGTCAGCATGTATCCGGCGAGTTACCAGGCCGTGTTCCGGCTGTGGCAGGACAAGCAGCTGACCGTGCGCGTCGCCTATCACCTCTGCGCGCCGAAGCCCGGCAGCGAGCTCGCCGACCTGCAGAACCTGACGCAACTCTCGCCACCAGGATTTGGCGACGCGATGTTGCACTTCAACGGCCCCGGCGAAATCCTGATCTGGGCCGACTGGACCGACGGCGACATCACGCCCGACGGCAAGGCGAAGCTTGCCGAACTGCTGCGCTGGGCGGCGTCAAAGCGCTACACCATCCAGCTGCACTGGAACCCGGACCGCACCGTCCACGACCTGCTCGACGTGGTCGAAGACATCAACAAGGACTTTCCGGTGCGCGACCTGCGCTGGGCCGTGCTGCATCTCTACACGGCCTCTGAAGACAGCTTGAAGCGGATGAAGGCGCTCGGCCTGGTCTGGGGCGTGCAGGATGGGCTCTATTTCGGCGGCGAGCGGCTGCAGAAGGAGGTCGGTGTCGAACAGGCCAAGGCGATGCCGCGGATCGCAACTGCAATGAAGCTCGGGCTCGTGGTCGGCGCCGGCACCGACGCGCATCGCGTGTCGTCCTACAATCCCTTCGTGTCGCTGCAATGGTATCTCGACGGCACCACGATCGGCGGCACCAAAACCCGCGGCGACGAGGAAGCGCCCAGCCGCCGCCAGGCGCTGGAAATGTACACCCGCAACACCGCCTTCATGGCAAATGACGACGACAAGCGCGGCACGCTGGAGGCCGGCAAGTTAGCCGACCTCGCGGTGCTGTCCGCGGACTACATGACGGCGCCCGTGAAGGAGATCGGCAGGATCAAATCGGTGCTGACGATGGTCGGCGGCAAGGTGGTGTACGCGGCGTCGCCGTTTGCCGAGGGGCGGCGCTAGCGCACAGTGCGTAGGGTGGGCAAAGCGCAGCGTGCCCACCATTCATCGATGACGGCGCATGAGATGGTGGGCACGTCGCTAGCGCTCCTTTGCCCACCCTACGCAGATCGCTCAATTCACCTCGAAACGGATCGGCAATTTCTTCGGTCCGTTGACGAAGGTGGCCTGCGTCATCTTGACCTCGCCGTCGAGGGCAATCGATTTCAGCCGCGGCAGCAGCTCCTCGAACAGGATCCGCATCTCCAGTTTCGCCAGATACTGCCCGAGGCACAGATGCGCGCCATAGCCGAACGCGACGTGGCGGTTCGGCTTGCGCTCGCAGCGAAATTGGTACGGCTCCTCGAACACGTCCTCGTCGCGATTGCCGGACGCGTAGCACAGCATCAGCCAGTCGCCCTTTGCGATTTTGCGACCGCCGAGTTCAGTGTCTGCTGTGGCCGAACGCATGAAATGCTTGACCGGCGTCATCCAGCGGACGGCCTCGTCGACGAGACCCGGGATCAGTTCGGGATTGGCCTTCACCTTTTCAAATTGCGCGGGGTCTTCCGCCAGCGCCCAGATCGCGCCGGCGGTCGAGGACGACGTCGTGTCATGGCCGGCGGTGGCGACGATCATGTAGTAGCTGGTCGCGTCATGATCCGGCATGTAGTCGCCGCCGATCTTTGCGTTCGCAATCACGGTGGCGAGATCGTCGCGCGGGGTGCGGCGCCGGTCCTCGGTGATAGCACGGAAATAGGCGCCGAAATCAGCCACCACCGACTGCATCATCCCCGAGAACTGCTCGGCCGTGAGCTGCTCCCTGATCCGCGCCGTGTCGGGATCCTGCGGGCCGAACAGCTCTTGAGTCAGCTTGAGCATTCGCGGCTCGTCCTTCTCGGGCACGCCGAGAATTTCCATGATGACATGGAGGGGATAGCCGAGGGCGACGTCCGCGACGAAATCGCAGGCGCCACCCTTGTCGAGCATGCGTTGCACGGTGGCACGCGCGATCTCGCGCACGCGCACCTCGAACTTTCCGAGATTGGCCGGCATGAACCAGCCCTGCGTCAACGCCCGGTATTTCGGATGATCGGGCGCATCCATCTGCACCAGCGAGCGCACCAGATTTGGCCCGCCCGTGATCTTGCGCACGCGTTCTTCCACCGCCTGGTTCGTCAGCGTGGTCGGGCGGTCGGCATTGTGGAACAGCTCGTTCTGGCGGCTGACGGCCTGGATATGCGCGTGCTTTGTCACGACCCAGAACGGGTCGAACTTCTCGGGCCGCGCGATCCCGAGCGGGTTGTTGGCGCGCAGCCAGCGGTAGCTGTCATGAATGCGATGGTCGGCATAGGCGGCCGGGTTGACGAGCGTAGCCGCAATATCGGTGGGAATGTCGACATTGCCGCCTGAGGTCGCTGTCGTAGCCATGGATCTTCCCCGTCATCATCTTAACGCGTGCGTGCGCGCCGATGATCACCGACAATTAGGCGGTTGCTTGGCCGGAAGCTTGCGTTGAGCGGCTAACGCCCCCTTGCGCAAACGCTTCGCGTTTGTCGCGGGCGATGATGGCGGGAGGCTGCGGGCTCAATAATACCCGAATGCCACCGGGCGGAAGGCGTGCAGCAGATGCTGGTCGATCTTGTCGCCCATTTCTTCCATCATGCCGAAGGCCCGGGCGTGGGTGAACTGCAGCCGGTAGGCGCGCTTCTCGACAAGCGCGGCATAGATATCCACGATCGTGGTCAGCCGCACGATATCGCTGATCTGCTTGCCGCTCAGGCCGTTGGGATAGCCGGTGCCATCGAGAAATTCGTGGTGGTGCAGCACCACGTCGAGCATTTCGGGCGGGAAGCCGCCCTGAGCCGACAGCGCATCATAGCCGCGGCGCGGATGCTGGCGCATCTCTTCCATCTCTTCCAGCGTCAGCGGGCCCGGCTTGTCGAGGATCGTCACCGGAATGAACGCCTTGCCGACATCGTGCAGCAGCGCGGCACGGGCAAGACGGCGCTGGTCGTCCTCGCGCATACCGAGATGCTGCGCGTAGGCGACCGCAAAGCCGGTGACGAAGAGGCAATGGCGATAGCTGCCGGCGTGATGGCAGCCGACTGTCGTCAACCATTCCCGCAGGGACGAATGCTTGATCGCCTTGAGGATCTTGTTCTCCGCCTCGATGATGTCGCTGAATTTCAGGGGAACGCCGGCCGGAAGCTTTTCGAAGATCTTGACCATCACGGCATGCGCCGCTTCAACGCCCCTGTTCAGAACCTTGCCGCGATCGGTCTCGTCATATCCGTCGCTGTCCGGAAACGCGGCGCGAATCCGCTGCAGGATGCCTTGCGCATCGAACGGTCGCGCGATGGTGTCGGTGGCGCCCAGCGCCCAGGCCTGCATCGATCCGTGATGCAGCGCATCCGCCAGCACGAACAGCCGCGGCATTTCGCGATAGGCCTCGGCGCGCAGCTTGTTGCGCACCAGCTGCACGCTCTCGGCAGAACGCAGGTTGATGTCGACCACGATACCTGCCAGGTCGCGCTCCGGCGCGTCGGGAATGTCGGATGTCGCGATGGTGTCGACCTGACCGACGGATCGCAGAATGCTGGCGAGCTCGCTGCTTTGATCGCTCCGATCCGAAGCCAGCAACAGCCGGCGCTTGGTCGAAGTCTTGTTGGCTACCGATGTCATAAACCCCAGACCCCTAGCGTTGACCACTTGCAACTGAGGCTAGCGGAGAATGCGTTCCTTGCGGCTTAAGAGGGATCATGAATCTAGACTACCGCGAACGCTAAAATTTTAGCGATCTTGTTCGTGATGCGCCGCACCCGCGCACATCCCCCACTGTCATCATCCGCCTTGTGCGCAATTGCGCACTGGAGCGGATGATCCAGTACGCCGTGACTGTTATAGTTACCCTCGAAGGCCGCGGCGTCCTGGATGCCCCGCCTTCGCGGGGCATGACGAGATCGGGTCATAAAAAAATCCGCCGGAAGCGTTGCCCCCGGCGGATTATGCATCGACTGATGACGCGTGCGTCTTACGCCTTCATATTCGCTTTCACCGCTTCTGCCGTGATCGGCAGCGAGCGGATGCGCGCGCCGCAGGCGTTGAAGATCGCGTTGCCGAGCGCAGGCGCGATCACCGTTACCGCCGGTTCGCCGACGCCGGTCGGCTTCTCGCCGTTGGCGATGACGTTGACGGCGACTTCCGGCGTCTGGCTCATCCGCAAGGGGGTGTAGGTATCGAAGTTGGTCTGCTCGATACCGCCATCCTTCAGCGTCGCCTTTTCATACATGGCGAGCGAAAGGCCCCACAATGCCGCGCCCTCGACCTGGGCGCGGATGTTGTCGGGATGCACCTGCATGCCGACGTCGGTGGCCACGGTCAATTTCTTGACCTTGACCTCGCCGGAGGCTGACACCGCAACATGGGCCACGCAGGCGGTCCAGCTTGCGGTTGCCCGCTCCTGCGACGAGACGCAGGCGACGCCCATGCCCTCGCCATTCGGCAATTTGCTGGTGCCGTAGCCGGCCATGCCCATCGCCGCCAGCAGCGTGTTGCGCAGGCGTTGCGCACCGCCGTCATTCTTGCCTTTGCCGTCCAGCAACGCGATGCGGTACTGCGCGGGATCCTTGCCGGCCGCGTGTGCAAGTTCGTCGATCATGCTTTCGACCGCCCAGAAGGTCCAGCCCGGCGCCACCGAGCGCAACTGCCCGGACGGAGTGGCGTTGTGCGCCATCTCATTCTTGATCGCGCGGACATTGTGATTGGGCACGGAATAGAAGAAGTCCGCACCGTTCACGGTGAACGCGTCGAGCGGTCCCTTCTTGTCGACCGACGGCGACAGGAAATCGGGGATCCCCCATCGCTGGGTCGGCCACGCCGAGACCACGTCGTGATTGAGCGCGATCAGCTTGCCATCGCCATCGAGACCCGCCTTCACCTTCTGGAAGGTCAGCGGACGCGAATAGTCCATGGTCATGTCGTTTTCGCGGCTGTAGATGACCTTGACCGGCTTGCCGACAGCTTTCGCCGCCTGCACCGCGGGCACCATCATGTCGGCGTCGAGACGCCGGCCGAAGCCACCGCCCAACCACATCTGATGCATCACGACAAACTTGGGATCGATCCCGGCCGCTCCCGCCGCGATGGCGCCGGAGCGCGTCGCGAACTGATTGCCGGAATAGATGTGCAGGATGTCGCCCTTGAACTCGGCCGTGGCGTTCATCGGCTCGAGCGGCGCGTGGATGTTGATGCTGGTGGTGTACTCGGCCTCCAACACCTTCGCCGCGGTCCCGAAGGCCGCCGCCGTATCGCCGTCCTTGACGAAGAACTGCCCGGAATCGTCGAGCGCCTGCAGCCGCTTCGCCTCGTCGACCAACGACTGGCTCGACACCTTGGCGTTCGGGCCGTTGTCATAGGTGATCTTCAACGCGTCGGCCGCCTTGCGGGCGTTGGCATAGGTATTGGCCACCGCCACCACCCAGCCGGTCGTGCTTCCGGTCTTGTCGTCGAGCGTGACGGCCTTGAGGAATCCCGGCACCTTCTTGGCCGCGCTGTCGTCGACAGACTTCACCGTGGCGCCATAGCGCACCGGCGGCGTGACCACCTTGCCATAGGCCATGCCCGGCAGCATGACGTCGATGCCATACTTCGCCGTGCCGTTGGTCTTCGGAGGGATATCGAGCTGCGGAACCGAGACGCCGACCATGGTGTACTGATCGGGCGTCTTGAGCTTGATCGCCTTGAGTTCATCCGGCGTGAAGGTCTTGGTGATCTTGCCGCTCTTGACGATGTCGGCAAAACTCATCGACTTCTTCGACTTCGGATGCGAGATGGTGGAGTTGCGCACCACCAGTTCGCCGGCCGGCACGCCCATCGAGGCGGCGGCGGCTTCCGTCAACGCCATACGCCCCGCGGCGCCCGCGCGGCTCATCGCATCGAAATTCATCATCGTGCTCCAGCTACCGCCGGTAATCTGCGCGCCGAGCACGGGGTCGTTGAATTTCGGATCGTTGGAGGCAAGCTGGACCCGCATGTCCTTCCAGCTCGAACCGAGCTCTTCGGAAACGATCTGCGCCATCGTCGAAGCGATGTGCTGACCCATGTCGGCCTTGCCGCAGGTCACCGTGACGAGACCGTCGGGACCGATCGAGTACCACACGCTCGGTTCGAAAGCGGAAGGCGCGGCCAAAGCCTGATCGATACCTGGGACGGCGGCATAGCCGAGCACGAGGCCCGTGGCGGCGGAGCCGACCAGGAACGAACGGCGGCTGAGATCGGTGGCCGCACTGTCGGTGATTTTCACGTGCGTATTCATGTTGCCCTCCGCTCGGTGCCGGCGTTGGAGGCGGTACGCATTTCGGATGCAGCGCGCATGATCGCCTTCTGAATGCGCGAATAGGTCATGCAGCGGCACAGATTGCCGTCCATATGCGCGATCACTTCATCCTTGGTCGGATTGGGGTTCTTGGAGAGCAGCGATGCCGCCTGCATGATCTGACCGGACTGGCAGTAGCCGCATTGCGGGACCTGCTCGAGGATCCAGGCCTTCTGCAAGGGATGATCGCCCTTGGCGGACAGACCTTCGATGGTGGTGATTTTCTTGCCGAGCGCGTCGCTGATGGAAGTCTGGCAGGAGCGAACGGCTTCGCCGTTGACGTGAACCGTGCAGGCGCCGCAGAGACCTGCGCCGCAGCCGAATTTCGTACCGGTCATCTGCAATTGCTCGCGGATGACCCAGAGCAGCGGCGTATCGTTCGACGCCTCGACGGACATATTCCGTCCGTTGATATTCAGATTAGGCATTGGCGCTTCCCCTCCGGCGTATGAAGCCGCTTACGGCGGCATCTCACTTTGGGTATTTGGCTGGCACCCACCGGGTCGATGCCAGTTGGCGCGCAGAATGATACCGAACTTTCCCGGAGGCAATCCAATTTGGAATCGTTCGAAGAGAATAGCATTGTGCGCTGCGGCAAGGCTTTGTCGTCGACACGCCAATCACCTTCATCGTCGCAGACGCATCTTCCGTTTCCGCATTTCCCAACCGCGAACGGATCGCGCTAGGATAGAGCGAGGGCGGAATTAGGCGTCGTTGCTTCGGGAAGAACAGGAATGCCAACCATCAATCGCGACGGAGTCCGCATCCATTACGAGGTCCACGGCTCCGGCCCACCCTTGCTGCTGACGCACGGCTATTCATCGACCAGTGGGATGTGGCAGGGCCAGATCGCGCACCTGTCGAAACATCACAAACTCGTGTTGTGGGACATGCGGGGTCATGGCCAGTCCGGTTACCCCGAGGATACCTCGGCCTATAGCGAAGCGCTGACGGTCGCCGACATGGCGGCGCTGCTCGACGCCGTCGGCGCCGAGCAGGCGATCGTCGGCGGGCTGTCGCTGGGCGGCTACATGTCGCTGGCGTTCTATCGCGCCCATCCGGACCGCGTCCGCGCCCTCCTGATTATCGACACCGGCCCGGGCTTCAAGAAGGACGACGCCCGCGAGGTCTGGAACAAGCGCGCGCATGACACCGGCGACCGCTTCCAGCGCGAGGGACTGGAGGTTCTGAAATCCGCCAGCAGGGAACGCTCCAGCGTCACCCATCGCGATGCGTCGGGACTGGCGCGCGCCGCGCGCGGCATGCTGACCCAGCGCGATGCCCGCGTGATCGAATCCCTGCCTGACATCAAGGTGCCGTCACTGATCGTGGTTGGCGCCGACGATACGCCATTCCTCGCCGCCTCCGACTACATGGCGGCCAAGATTCCCGGCGCGCAGAAGGTGGTGATCCCGGCCGCCGGCCACGCCGTCAACATCGATCAGCCGCAGGCCTTCATCGACGCCGTGCTGCCGTTCCTCGACAGCCTTGACACCAAGTCAACACGGAAAGCCGCGTCATGAAGACAGCTGCCATGGCTCTCGCTTTGATCGCAGGCAGTTTCACGAACGCTGCCGCGCAAAAGCTGCCGCCGATCGGCGGGCCCTACCCGCCGCCCTTCACCGAAACGCTGTCCAACAACACGCCATTGGCGTTCGGCATGGGCGCCGACGAAGCGGCAGCTGCGCTCGGCACCCCGCTCAATTATGTCCGGGGACGTCCGGGCGAGGAAATCTTCCTCGCGTTTCGCAACATCGGCGGCAGCGGATTGTTTTACAAGAAGGACCGGCTCTTTCTGCAATTCCGCAAAGGCAGGCTGGCCGGCTGGAAGGGCGACTGGGGCCACAACTGGATGTGGCAGTAGCCCCTTCGCCAATCTTCATTCAATCGACTTCGTGCAACGCTCAAACATGAATGGATGACCCGTGGGACAGGATATCAAACTGACGGCTTCGGACGGTTTCAAACTGGGCGGCTATCGCGCCGATCCTGCGGGCGCGCCGAAAGCGGCGATCGTGGTGATCCAGGAGATCTTTGGCGTCAATCACCACATCCGCTCGGTCTGCGACCGGCTGGCGGGCGAAGGCTATGTCGCGATTGCGCCATCGATCTTCGATCGCATCGAACCTGATTTCACCAGTGGCTATTCGCCTGACGAAGTGACCAACGCGCGGAAGTTCGTCGCCAATCCGGATTGGGCCGCGATGCTGCGCGATACCCAGGCCGCGATCGATGCGGTGAAGGATGTCGGCCCGGTCGGCATCATCGGCTTCTGCTTAGGGGGCAGCATCGCCTATGCGGCGGCGACCAAGCTGTCGGGCCTTTCAGCCGCGGTCGGCTACTACGGCGGCGCCGTCGTTCGTTTCGCCGACGACAAGCCGCTAGTGCCCACGCAACTGCATTTCGGCGAAAAGGATGCGGGCATTCCGCTGACCGATGTCGAGACCATCAAGGCCAAGCGGCCTGACGTCGAAGTCCACATCTATCCCGGCGCACAGCACGGCTTTCACTGCGATGAGCGCGCCAGCTACGACAAGGCCAGCGCCGACATCGCCTGGCCGCGCAGCCTGGCGTTTTTCGCCAAGCATTTGAAGTGACGATCCGTCGTCATTCCGGGGCGCGCGATCGCGCGAACCCGGAACGACGATGCAGGGACCTCACTCGCCCTTGACGCCGGTTGCCTTCACGACATCGGCCCATTTCTCGTAGTCGCGGCGCAAGACTTTCTCGAACGTTTCCGCCGATCCACCCACCGGCACGAGGCTGAGCGTCTCGATCCCGGCGACGCCCTCGGGCGACGCGATGATGCGGGCGAGTTCGTCCGAAAGCTTGGCCACGATCTCCTTGGGCGTTGCGGCGGGCACGAACACGCCGAGCCAGCCTTCGATTTCAAAGCCGGGGTAACCAAGTTCGGCCATCGTCGGCACATCGGGCAACGCCTTCCTGCGCTTCTCGCCGCCAACCGCCAACGGCCTGAGCTTGCCCGCCTTGATTTGCGGGGAGGCCGTGGTCAGGTCGACGAACGACGAATTCACCGTGTTGGCGAGCAGGTCGTTCGTCAGCGGAGCCGAACCTCGATAGGGAACGTGGGTCATGTCGACATCGGCGACCTTCTTGAGGAGTTCGCCGTAGAGATGCGACGTCGTGGCGTTGCCGAAGGTACCGTAAGGCTTGCCGGGATTGGCCTTGGCATAATCGACCAGTTCCTTGACGGACTTGATCGGCTGCTGCTCGGGGACCACCAGAACGATGGTCGACAGCGCGGCCTGGGTGACCGGCGCGAGATCCTTGAAGACGTCGTACGGCAGCTTGCCAACGAGACTCGGCGCCTGAATGATCTGGGTAATAGCGACCAGCACGGTGTAGCCGTCGGGCTGCGCCTTGGCCACGTAGTCGTTGCCGACCACGCCGCCGCCGCCCGACTTGTTCTCGACGAGGACGGTCTGCTTCCACGACTCCTGCAATTTGTTGGCAAGCAAACGGGCGAGGACGTCGGTAGCGCCGCCTGCGGGATAAGGCACGACGAAGGTGATCCGCCGGCTCGGATAGGCGTCCGCCGCCGATGCCGGATGCGAAGAGGCGCACAGGGCCGACGCGGCGATGGACGCGAGCAAAGCTACCGCGGTCGCCGCGCGCGCCATGCGGACCGGCAAATGATAGTTCATGGTCATACTCCGGATTGCAGGCACCTAACCGACAAACCGGCGCGCCTAGATCAGACGACGTTCTTCTACATCGCTGCAGTGCAACTTGGAACAAGGTTTCGAACGTAGTCAGCGAATAGCGCTAATTTATCGCAACCCAAGACTTCCGCGCGCGTGTGAAGCCGCATTTCCGCCACTGCAAGTTAGATGCAGAGCGCAGACTCCGCTGGCGTGAAAACGGATGATGAATTTTCTTGGTCAAATGCGCGGCAATTGCCTGACACGACGGCTCAAGAAAGGGCCGGCCCAATGACCATTCGATGAAAACGCGTCACGCCTAGAACCAGCGCTCGCTGACGAGCACGGTATCGCCTGGGCTAAGCGGCGTGCCGGGCGGCACGACGAAGCGTGCGGTTCCCGAGGCATCCGTGTGGGTGACTGTGACGCTATCGCGGCGGGCGCGCGGAGAAAAGCCGCCGGCGATCGCCACCGCGCTCTCGACCGTCATGTTGGGGACGTACGGATATTGCCCGGGGGCTGCGACCTCGCCGAGAATGAAGAACGGCCGATACGCTTCGATCTCCACTGCGACCGACGGCTCCCTGATGAAGCCGGCGCGCAGCTTGGCCGATATCGCCGCCGCCAGTCCGGCCGTGGTGCGGCCGCGCGCCGGCACCGAACCGATCAGCGGCATCGTGATCGAGCCGCCGGCGTCGATCGCGTAGGTGTTGGTCAGGCCTTCCTGGCCGTAGACAACGACGCGCAGCCTGTCGCCGGCATCGAGATGATAGGCCGCGTCGTATCGCACCGGCACCGGTTCGACATCGGCCACGGGTGCGGCAAGGATGACGGGTGCTGGTGCCGCAGCGAAGGCAGCGCGAAGCGCGCCGACGGCGCCGCCGCCGGAATCGACCGCGATCGCCTGCGGCGGTGGGCTGTCAGGCTGGCCATAGGCGATTGAATCGAGATCGCGTTGCGGCCCAACCGCGACCGGCCCGGTCGTGCGCATGCAGCCCGATAGAGCGAGCGCAATGATGATCGCAGTGATCGGTATTCGAAACGCCCGCACAACCCGCACCAGAGCCATCCCTCAGAACGAGACAACTCCAGTCTTGCACCGGGTATGGTTAAAAAAGCGTTTTTTGCGATCAGGGGTTGCGCAAACGAGACACCCTCGCCCCGAGCTTGCGGGGCGAGGGTGAGAACATCAATCAGGCGGTCACGCCAACACCGATCGGACACGACACGCCGGTGCCGCCCAATCCGCAATAGCCCGCCGGGTTCTTGGCGAGATATTGCTGATGATAGTCCTCGGCGAAATAGAATTCGCCCGACGGCGCGATCTCGGTGGTGATGGCGCCGAGACCCTTCGCCGCCAGCGCCTTCTGGTACGTTGCCTTCGACGCATCGGCGGCTTGGCGCTGCGCATCGCCGAAGGTGTAGATCGCCGAGCGATACTGGGTGCCGACATCGTTGCCCTGGCGCATGCCCTGCGTCGGGTTGTGATTTTCCCAGAACGTTTTCAGGAGCTGCTCGTAGGAGATCTTCTTCGGATCGAACACGACCAGCACCACTTCGGTATGACCGGTGCGGCCCGAACAGGCCTCTTCATAGGTCGGATTGGGCGTGTGTCCGCCGGCATAGCCGACGGCAGTCGCATAGATGCCGTCACCGAGTTCCCAGAACTTGCGCTCTGCGCCCCAGAAACAGCCGAGGCCAAACACCGCCTGCTCAAGGCCTGCGGGATAGGGCGGCTGCAGCTTGCGGCCGTTGACGAAATGCGTGGTGGCGGTCGGTATCGGGGTCGCACGGCCCGGCAGCGCTTCGGCTGCGCTCGGCAACGCGGTGGTCTTGCGCATGAACAACATGGAATACCTCCAGGCGAGACATCGGCGGACGCGACAACGGCGTCGGCCGGTTGGACTTCTATATATGTCTTTACGCCGGATGCCGCAGCCCTGTTACGCCGCGCACCGCGAGCGGGCGACGGGCGGGTCAGTCCCGCGAATAGCCGATCAATGGCTTGCGGGGCCGGAACAGGATCATGAGCAGAATGCCGACCGCGCCCAGCACGGCAAAAACGGGCTGATCCAGCAAGACCTTGATGACGCTGTTCCAGAGCCAGGGCGCGGTACCCTCGACCCAGGTCCGGAATGCAAGCTGGCTGGACTGATGGACGTCGTTCCAGAACTGGCCGAACCGGGTGAACCGCAGGGTCTGGTCAGCGACGAAACGGGCACCGTCATAGACCATAAAGATGAATCCGCCGGCCAGAAGCAGCAGGCCGATTAGCCGGAAAAAACCGCGGATCATGGGTCACCTTAATATCTGTCGCCCCGGAAGGCCGTCAGCCAATACCGGGGGCACCCCGGAAATTCAACCTCATCAGCACCTTACCCGCCATTTCCGGCTCCCTTCCCGGTGTTTCGGGGAGGGCGGAAGGCGTTGACGGTGCAGGACGCGCCCTCTATAAGACCCCCAATGGCGGCGGGCGCAATCCCGCCGCCGCTGTTCTTTGAGCAGCGCCGACCTCGGGAGCATTTTGGCTTCCGTCTACGGCATCCTCAAGAACGGCTTACGACAGAACACCCTGGAAAACACCACCAGCGTCGATCACGCAATTTGAACGGCCGGCGCGCTCAAGCCCGACCAACCGAGCGATGACAGCCGAAGGATAGTTGAGAACATGGCCAATACCACTTCCGCCAAAAAGGCGACCCGCAAGATTGCCCGCCGCACCATCGTCAACAAGTCGCGCCGCACTCAGATGCGTGGCGCGGTTCGCACCGTCGAGGAGGCGATCAAGAGCGGCGATCGCGAGGCGGCGCTCAAGGCGATGAAGAATGCGGAACCGGAACTGATGCAAGCCGCGCAGCGCAACATCATTCACAGGAACAATGCGAGCCGGAAGGTGTCGCGCCTGACGCACGCGATCGCCAAGCTCGCGAAGTGAACTGACAGAAATTTATATTCGTCAAAAGCCCGGCTTCGCCGGGCTTTTGTTTTTCTGTCATGGCGGAGCGTGCGCGCGCCAACCGGAAAATCCATTTCACTACGCACGTGCATCCTGTTGCATTTCGGGCTCACACTGAACCGTGTGACTGTGACAATTCAATTGTCCCGTTGCTGCGCATCCTCGTACGTGTCACATTTCTGGCGCCCGTATTTTTACGTAGTGCAATTTATTGCACCGGCGTTGCTGTGCGCACTTGCGAGAAACGCAAGCGCTACGGCCGACAATCCGAAGCCAGTTTCTGCCGCCCGCATCGCTCCGGCACGGGTTACCCTGAAAAACAATTCCGAAAAACATCGCCTCGCTAATCACTTATCCACATAGCGAGTACAAGCGTTTCGAAAACTGGTCGCGGTAACCACGATTGTAACGGTTTCTTAAAAAATTTTGCGAGTGCAGCGAAAATTGTCACGCTTGTCGGCGCCGCGCGATTCTGTGCGCTGATTCAAAAACTTGGTGTGGAGTTTCGCAATTGCAGTGTTGCAACACCGCCGAAGAGTCGGGCCACGTCGTCGAATCACGGATTGTCAGAAATCGCGCTTGGTGTATTTGTTACTCGTTCGCGACGCCCAAGGCTCTCCTGACCAGCGCGGTATGAGACCCAAGAGCGGACGTGCAAATCGGCGGCGGTGTGCGCGTTAGCGACGCTTTCCAAGCGAAGCTGAGTTGGTAACTCATAGCAATATGAGAACGGTTGTTTTGTGTCTAAATTTCCCAGCGTGGTGCTCGCGTTCAGCGCGCTCCGGACAAGGGGGAATAAGGCAAGGGGAACCAAGATGCCTTGCCGGCGATGCAACGATTGGGAACGCGGAGATCGTGAACGTGTTGAAGACGACAGACTGAAATACGCGGCGGCGCAGCGGTCGGACAAGCGGATGTTCGGTAGCGGCAGACTGGCTTTGAAAACACTGGTGTGATTGCTCGCCGCGCGTTCTCGCGGTGAGAGGGGGAGGTACTATGCTTTACGGAATCAACGCGACATTCGGCACACTCATTTCCATCGATACCGTTTCTGAATCCCAGGACGACGTATTCAGTCATCCACCCGCGCGAACTCCGGCTGGACCGTCGAGTACGCGCTGACCTCGCGGTAGCCTCTCACTCCATCCAGCCTTTGATCCGAGCAACGGCGATTCCGCCGAACGTCTGATCTTTGTCTGGTGGTTGAAGCTCCGCGTCGAGGTCACGTCTCGCAGGAAACCTGCAAGGCAGCGCGTCGGCCGATTTCGCTAACACCATTACTCTTTCAGAAAAGTTCTCAGACAATGACAAATACGGAACAGGATCGTTGGTCGCGCGTGAAGGGACGGTTGCGGACGACTGTGGGCGAGGACGTCTATACGAGCTGGTTCGCGCGCATGGACCTGGAAGCCGTGCAGGACGAAAGCGTGCATCTGTCGGTTCCGACCCGGTTCCTCAAGAGCTGGATCCAGGCGCATTACGCCGACCGTGTCCTGACCTGCTGGCAGGCCGAGATGCCGGAAGTGCACCGGATCGACCTCACCGTGCGCACCGCGATGCGCTGCGCCGCGCCCGCCAAGGAAGCCACCGCACCGGCCGATCAGCGCCGCATCGAGCACGCCAATGGCCGGCCCGCGCCGGAATTGCGCGCGACGGCGACGGCGCCGGTCTCGGCCAGCCATGATGCGCTCGGCGGCTCGCCGCTCGATCCGCGCCTGACCTTTGCAAGCTTCGTGATCGGTCGCTCCAACACGCTGGCCCATGCAGCCGCGCGCCAGGTCGCCGAAGGACGCCGCGGCGATCCCGTAATGTTCAACCCGCTCTACATTCACGCCGGCGTCGGCCTCGGCAAAACCCATCTGTTGCAGGCCGTGACGTGGGCCGGCAATTCCGGCAGCGAACGCAAGGTGCTCTATCTTACCGCCGAGAAGTTCATGTACGGCTTCGTCGCCGCACTGAAGACGCAGACGGCGTTGGCGTTCAAGGAAGCGCTGCGCGGCATCGACGTGCTCGTGATCGATGATCTGCAGTTCCTGCAGGGCAAATCGACCCAGGCCGAGTTCTGCCACACGCTGAACGCGCTGATCGATGCCGGCCGCCAGGTGGTGATTGCCGCCGACCGACCGCCGTCCGATCTCGAGAGCCTCGACGACCGCGTGCGCTCGCGGCTGGCTGGCGGCCTTGTCGTGGAGATGGGTTCACTCGGCGAAGAATTGCGGCTCGGAATCCTGAAGTCGCGCGTGGCGGCTGCGCGTGCGCATCACGCGAGCTTCGACGTGCCGGAAGCGGTGCTGGACTATCTGGCGCGCACCATTACCCATAACGGCCGCGACCTCGAAGGCGCCATCAACCGCCTGCTCGCCCATTCCAAGCTGAACAATCAGCCGGTGACGCTGGAAATGGCCGAGCGCGAGGTGCGCGACCTGATCCGTCCGCAGGAACCGAAGCGGATCAAGATCGAGGACATCCAGCGGGTGGTCGCCCGGCAATACAATGTCAGCCGTTCGGACCTGCTGTCGTCGCGGCGGACCGCGAACGTGGTTCGGCCGCGTCAGGTCGCGATGTATCTGGCCAAGACGCTGACGCTGCGTTCGCTGCCCGAGATCGGCCGCCGGTTCGGCGGACGCGACCACACCACGGTGCTGCACGCCGTGCGCAAGATCGAGGCACTGGTGGCCCGGGATACCGCGCTGTCCGAAGAAGTCGAATCGCTGAAGCGGCAATTGCAGGAATAGCGACAGCAAGATCAGGACCCGACTTCAGAACTTGGCTCCTCCCCAACCTCTCCCTCCCCTGATCCCAGGGGCGGGAGAATTTTTTTCTGACGCCATTTTTCGCCGCAAAAGTGGGGAACGGGGTCCCGCCTCCCTTGCACCGGCGGCCCATCCGCGCCACCTTGCGGTCCCCCCGGGGGTTTGATCAAATCCGATCCTGATCCGGCTTTTCGGGTTTCCAATGCCGCGGCGCTGCCTTACGGGCCGCCCGGCTTTTCCATCTCTGGCGGGTAATGCAATGAAGGTCACCGTCGAACGCGCGCAACTGCTGAAATCGCTGGGCCACGTCCATCGTGTGGTCGAGCGGCGCAACACCATCCCGATCCTCGGCAACGTGCTGGTCCGCGCCGAAAACGCCCGGCTGTCGCTGAAGGCGACCGACCTCGACCTGGAGGTGACCGAAACGCTGGCGGCGGAAACCGCGACCGGCGGCTCCACCACCGTGCCGGCGCATATGTTCTACGACATCGTCCGCAAATTGCCCGATGGCGCGCAGATCGTGCTGGAAGCCGACGGCGACCGTGCGGTGCTGGCGATCCGCGCCGGCCGCTCGCGCTTCACGCTGCAGACCCTGCCCGAAAGCGACTTCCCGGATCTTGCCGCCGGCGACATGACGCATTCGTTTTCGCTGGCCGCGGCCGACGTCAAGCGCCTGATCGACCGCACGCAGTTTGCGATCTCGACCGAAGAGACCCGCTATTACCTCAACGGCATCTATCTGCACACGGCCGGCAGCGCCAAGGCGGCGACACTTCGGGGCGTGGCAACCGACGGCCATCGGTTGGCGCAGATCGATCTGGCGCTGCCCTCCGGCGCGACCGGGATGCCCGGCGTGATCGTGCCGCGCAAGACGGTCGGCGAGGTACAGCGGCTGATCGAGGACAACGAAGCCGAAGTCAAAATCGAACTGTCGCAAGGCAAGATCCGCTTCACCCTCGGCAACGTCGTGCTGACTTCGAAACTGATCGACGGCACCTTCCCGGATTACGGCCGCGTCATTCCGCAGAACAACGACAAGGAACTGATCGTCGACAAGAAGGATTTCGAGGCCGCGGTAGACCGCGTCTCGACCATTTCCAGCGAGCGCGGGCGCGCGGTGAAACTCGCGCTGTCCCCCGGCAAGCTGGTGCTGTCGGTGACGAATCCGGATTCCGGCAGCGCCACTGAAGAACTGGAAGTCGAATACGCCTCCGACGCACTCGATATCGGGTTCAACTCGCGCTATCTGCTCGACATCGCCGCCCAGATCGAAGGCGAAGTCGCCGTGCTGCGCCTCGCCGATCCCGGCTCGCCGACGCTGGTGCAGGACAAGGACAACAAGGGCGCGCTCTACGTGCTGATGCCGATGCGGGTGTGACGGCCTCGTGCGACACGGACGCCGATCTCCCCTCTCCCCTTGTGGAAGAGGGTGGCGCCCGACAAGAATGCGGCTGTCATACCCGCGAAAGCGGGTATCCAGTAATCGCCGGCGCCATTAAAAATTCGAGCAGCTCGGCGTACTAGATCATCCGCCTTCGCGGATGATGACAGCAGAGGCTGCCGCCACTTTTCCGACTCCTCGGCAATGACAGCATGGCATGACCCCCTCCCGCATCCAACGCCTCTCCCTCACGCACTTCCGCAATTACCGCGCGGCGAGCGTGCAGGCGCGGGGGGATGTCGTGGTGCTGGTGGGGCCGAACGGCGCCGGCAAGACCAATTGCCTGGAGGCGATCTCGTTTCTGTCGCCGGGACGCGGCCTGCGGCGCGCGACGCTGGAGGATGTCGCCGACAACCAGGGCGACGGCTCCTGGGCGGTATCGGCCGAGGTCGGGGGTGCGTTGGGGCTTGCCACGCTCGGCACCGGCATCGATGCGCCCGCCGCAGAGGCAGCGTCGACCAGCCGGCGCTGCCGGATCGACCGCGAGCCCGTGAGCTCGGCAACCGCCTTCGGCGATCACTTGCGGATGGTGTGGCTGACACCCGCCATGGACGGGCTGTTTCTCGGCGCGGCGTCCGAACGGCGGCGCTTCTTCGACCGACTGGTGCTGGCGATCGACAGCGAACATTCCAGCCGCGTCTCGGCGCTGGAGCGCTCGTTGCGCTCGCGCAATCGCCTGCTCGAAGTGCGCAACTATGACGACCATTGGTGCGACGCGATCGAGCGCGAAACCGCCGAACTTGCGGTAGCGGTCGCCGCCACCCGCGGCCAGACGGTGACACGACTGGCGGCCATGCTGCGCGAACGCGGGGCGGCTTCGGCGTTCCCGTCCGCACAGATCATGCTCGACGGCTGGATGGAAAACGCGCTGGTGAACGAGTCCGCGACCGCTGTCGAGGATCGCTATCGCGAGATCCTGCGCGCCAGCCGCGCCCGCGACGCCGCCGCCGGGCGCACGCTGGATGGTCCCCATCTGACCGATCTGCAGGTGGTTTACGCGCCCAAAAACATGCCGGCGCGCGACGCCTCCACCGGCGAGCAAAAGGCGCTTCTGATCGGGCTGGTGCTGGCCCATGCCACGCTGGTTGCCGAAATGACCGGCATTGTGCCGCTGCTGCTGCTCGACGAGGTCGTCGCCCACCTCGATCCCAACAGGCGCAAGGCGCTGTTCGATGAACTCGCCAAGCTTGGCGCGCAGGTCTGGATGACCGGGGCCGATCCTGCCGCCTTCGTCGACATTGGCGCCGCGGGCGAGATTTTCGACGTGGAAGCCGGTCAGGTGAGCCGCCGCGGCTGAATCCTGCGAACCAGCCTCGCTTGAACCAAACCCAGTACCGGCACGACTAGCTTTCGGAAGCGGCGTTAAAACGTCGGAGCCCTCGCGGCCGTGCGGCCGAAAATGGCGAACCAATCGAATACCGGAGATGAAAATGCCCAGGACCAAGCGCGGGATCATCGCGGCCCGAAAACAGCTGCTGCCGCTGATTTTCCTGATCGGCGCCAGCATGCCGCTGGCAGCCAAAGCCGACAGCGGCATCGTCGACGTCCGCACGCTGCCGCGTCTGGAAGGCGCCGTGGAAGACACCTCGCGCACCCAGTCCCATAGCCTGAGCTACGGCGTTGGCACCGTCGTCGCGATCACGACCGAAGCCACCAGGAAGCTGCTCGCCGCCGACGGCTGGGTGCAATTTTTGCGGCCGCTGGACGAGAAGAGCACCATTCTGACTTTCAAGAAGGCCCAGCAAGGGCTCAGCATACACTTCACCCAAGGCCTCGGCCGCCCCGACCAATCGGTTGTGTACTACAGCGCCGACCGCATCACCTCGAACGTACCGTTCCCGCCTGAGGCGACCGGCATCGTGTTCGACCAGCACCGGCCCTATCTCGGCTGCATCGCACCTGCCGCCTTCGACACAACGCTCGACTTCTTCCGCAAGGAGATGGCCGCGATCGGCTGGAAACCGCTCTCCGCCGCCGATGCCACGGCGCGTTGGCCCAACGCGGAGCTTGGCGAGACGATCCAGAACGGCATCCGCGCCTATTACAGCCATGACGATGGCGAGGGTTTCTACCGGCAGCGACCGATCATGCTGACGCTGCTACGTCGCGACGACGGCAGAACCGGCGTGGAAATCCAGGTCGCGCCGTTCGCGCTGCCGCCAACGCTGGAGGCTGATTCCGAGATGGCCGGCCTGCCGCGACCAAAACCGACCAAGACCGCGAAGAGTTTGGGCGGCTCCGACTCTGTCCGCCGACAGATGGAGGTCGCCGTTATCGCCGAGCTTCCCGCAACGCTTGCCTTCTATCGCCGCGAACTCGCAAGCCGCAACTGGATCGAAGAGACGAAGGGCGCCGTCGTCACGCCGGATAACGTCACGCTGAATTTCTCCTCCGCCGAGCAGACCGCAACGCTGACGCTCGGACGCAAATACGATCTGACCGTTGTCAGCCTCGCCACGCAAGTGAAGGAAGCGGCGCTGGCCGCGCGCGCCAGGGCGAAAAAGGAGGCCGACGACAAGTTCATGAGCGATGCCGCAGCGATGGCCAAGCAGGTGATCGCCGCCGACGAGGCGCGGCGGGTTGCGCAGGCCGCCAATCTCTCGGATGCGCCGCTGCGCGCGCTGGCCGACAGCGCAACCCCGGTGCCGTTGCCGGAGAACGCGGAAAACGTGGAATTCGACGGCGCCGACGGCAGGCTTGGATTCGATTCCGCCTCCAGCGTGAAGGCGATCGCCGCATTCTATCGTGGCGCGCTGAAGTCGCAGGGCTGGAAGGAGCGCCCCTCGGTCATCAATCAGGCCAACATGGTCGTGATGGACTTTTCCAAAGGCGGCAAGGCGTTCTCGCTCACCGCCATGCAGATGGGCCCCAAGGTCAAGGTCAGCGCCGATGGTGCCGGCCTGGTGATGGCGAACCAAAAAGTGGCCGCCAAGGCCGACGGATCGGGCGCTTCGGCCTCCAATGAACCCGCCAAGGCTGCCGACGAGGTTCTCGAAGCCGAACCCGATTCGCCGTTGCCGGTGCCGAGCAAGCGCACCATGCGCGCGATCGGAACCGGAAAGATGCCCGGCAGCGACGCACCATTCCGCAGGGAGCTCGAGGCCAGCGTTCCCGCCACGCTCAATTCGGTGCTGGTCTTCTACCGCAGCGAACTCGGCAAACGCGGCTGGCAGGAGACGGCGGAAGGCGCCATCGTGAAACCTGACCAGGTGCAGTTGGCGTTCACCTCGCCCGACGGACCGGCGACGCTGAAACTCAGCCGCAGCAAGGACGAGACCTCGATCAATCTCGCCCAGAAATATCCGGCCGCAGCCGCCAAGGCCGACGTGGTACCGAAGCCCGGCCAGTCCAAGCTGCTGTTCGGCAATGTCGGCAAGAGCGACGCCACGGTTTCAATCAACAAGCAGACGATCAAGATCGCGGCCGGCGCCGGCGGACCGCAATCGCTAAGACCTCCGATGATCGATCTGCCGCCGGGCAAATATCAGTATGCGCTGAAGATCGCGGGCGGCCCCGCGCGCAACAACCAGATCGAGATCGGCGCCGGCGATACCTGGGGCGTGATGATCGGGCCCATGGGCGACGTGCTGCCGTTGCAGATGTATTGATACAGTCCTCAACGCGCCTTGGGTACAGGCGCCGCGCCGGCGAGCAGGCGGTCGATGATGGATGCGATCAGAAACACCGATCCCTTTTCAGTGATGTGGACCTGATCGCTGACAGTGATGTCCGCTGCCGCATCGCCGATGCGGGTCAGACAACCCTGCGCGTTGCAAAAGACGTCCGACGCAGAGATGAATTCCGCACCGAGCGGCTCGAGCCTGGCGCGCATGACCGCGTCGTAGGCCGACGATTGTGCGGCAGCGGGCGAACGCTGCGGGATCAGCGTGCGATGGAGGATGAAATACCTCAGCACCTCGGACGGGAGCCCGCGTCTCCACGCCGGCACCCCTCCGAGAACAACGACGTGCGCATTCGTCTCCTTCTTCAGCGCGACCACCGACTCAGCCACATTGTCGAGATGTTTTTCCCAGGTCCCGTGGAGCAAGACGATATCCGGCTTGATCTGCCGGATGAGCGAAAAGACCTTGTCATTCATCGCGCGGCAGCCGGGCGTGCTCACAATGTCGGCGTTCAGCGCCGGAATGCAGGAACTGGAGGTCAGCTGCGCAATGCCGAAATTTCGCGTCTCCTGCGCCTTGCGCAGACCGGGCAGCAGGGCCCCGGCAGTCGAATCGCCCCAAATCAGAACCAGCGGGCGCCGATCGCGCTCGACGCAAGTGTCGGCAAAATTTGTTTCCTTGCTCAGGTCGAGCAGGCATTCATGAACCCGCCACTTGAAGCTCTCGGTCGGCACGCTGGCCATGGCACGGATTTCCGGCGGCAGCCGGAAGTCGAAGCCGCGCCCCGAAATGACGGCAAACCCTGCGACCGCGACCATCGCCATGCCGGCCCCGAGGCTGAGCATCTTGCGTCGGGTCGGGACGCCGAAGCGGAACGGTATTTCGACAAATCGATAGGTCGCCCAGGCCAAGAGCCCGCTCGCGAGCAATATCAATTGGCGCTCCAGCAGCGTCAGCGGACCGAATTTGATAATCCCTGCGAATACCAATAGCGGCCAGTGCCAGAGATAGAGCGGATAACTGATCAGCCCGATCCACACCATGGGCGGGCTTGCCAGCACCACCCGGTTCACCCATGCCGACGGCGCGGACAGTAGAAGCGCGCTACCGGCGACCGGCAATACCGCCCACCAGCCCGGAAAGGCGCGCTGGCTGTCGAGAATGACGGCCGCCGCGGCAATCAGCGCCACACCGATCCAGGCGCGCCGGCTGCTCGCCGCGCTGGACTGATTGATGTTGATCCAGCCGCAGGCCAGCACCGCACCGGTCAGCAATTCGAACGCGCGCGTGAACGGCAGATAGAAAGTCGCGATCGGATTTGAGCCGATCAATGCCACGTTGAGCAGGAACGAGGCGATGCCGAGCATCGCAGCCATTGCGATAATGCTCATTCGCTGTCGGGCTGCGAGCATCAGGAGCAGCGGCCAGACCAGATAGAACTGTTCCTCGATGCCGAGCGACCACAGATGCAGCAGCGGCTTCTTGGCGGATTCGACGTCGAAATAGCCGGACTGCAGCCACAGCGCGATATTGGCCAAAAACGCCGCGCTGGCGAAACTGTCGCTGCCGAGCTGTGCAAAGGCCTGCGGCAGCATCCAGAACCAGCCCAGCGCCAATGTCGCGCAGAGCACCACGATCAGCGCCGGGAAGATGCGCCGGATCCGACGGTTGTAGAACTCGACCAGGCTGAAACGACCGAGTTCCAGTTCGCGCGTAATGAGGCCCGTGATCAGGAAGCCCGAAATCACGAAGAAAACATCGACGCCGATGAAGCCGCCCGGCATGGCATCCGGGAATGCGTGGAAATTCAGCACCAGCATCACGGCGATGGCCCGCAGGCCGTCGACATCGGGCCGATATTTTGGGGAAGGCGAGGACAATGGAGACACTGGCTCGGGATCGCTGTGAACGGCGGACAACGACTACAGGTGCCGCGCCGTCTCTCTCTAGCAGGTCCGCGGCGGCAGCCAAAAATCCGACGGCTGGGACCACAGAATCAGCCCCGAATCGCGCTTTTCGAAGCCTCCAGAATCGCCCCTCGGAGACCTTGAAAAAGGGTAAAAAATCGCCATTTATTCAATAACTTGCGGACTGAGATATTGCGCTAGGCGCAATGCCTCTTTCATGGCACAAATAGATCAATCAGCGCCTCATATTGCGCAGCTGATTCGGGACACTCTCGAAGGCCTCACATGACAGAACCTGCCCGGCAGCAACCTGCCGATACTGAGCATCCAATTCCGGTCGAATATGGCGCGGAATCGATCCGGGTGCTGAAGGGGCTCGACGCCGTGCGCAAGCGGCCGGGCATGTATATCGGCGACACCGATGACGGTTCCGGCCTCCACCACATGGTCTACGAGGTCGTCGACAACGCCATCGACGAGGCGCTCGCGGGCCACGCTACAGCCGTGGAAGTCATCCTCAATGCCGATGGCTCGGTGACGGTGCGCGACGACGGCCGCGGCATTCCGGTCGACATTCACAAGGGCGAAGGCATCTCCGCGGCCGAGGTCATCATGACCCAGCTCCACGCCGGCGGAAAGTTCGACCAGAACTCCTACAAGGTTTCCGGCGGCCTTCATGGCGTCGGCGTCTCCGTCGTCAACGCGCTGTCCAGCAGGCTGCAGCTTCGTGTCTGGCGCGACGGCAAGGAGCACTACATCGAATTCGCCCATGGCGATGCGGTCGCCCCGCTCGAGATCGTCGGCGACGCCAACGGCAAGCGCGGCACCGAGGTGACGTTCTTCGCCTCGCCTGAAACCTTCAGCAATGTCGAGTATGATTTCGCCACGCTCGAGCATCGCCTGCGCGAACTCGCGTTCCTCAATTCCGGCGTCAACATCCAGCTGTCCGACATGCGCCACGCGGTCGAAAAGCGCGAGGTGATGCAATATGCCGGCGGCGTCGAGGAATTCGTCAAATATCTCGATCGCAACAAGAAGGCGATCGTGCCCGCCCCGATCATGGTACGGGCGGAATTGAACGATATCGGCGTCGAAGCCGCCTTGTGGTGGAACGACAGCTACCATGAGAATGTGCTGTGCTTCACCAACAACATCCCACAGCGTGACGGCGGCACCCATCTTGCCGGCTTCCGCGGCGCGCTGACGCGCCAGGTCAACGGCTATGCCGAGGGCAACGCGAAAAAGGAAAAGATCGCGCTGACCGGCGACGATTGCCGCGAAGGTCTCACTGCCGTGCTGTCGGTGAAAGTGCCCGACCCTAAATTCTCCTCGCAGACCAAAGACAAGCTGGTGTCCTCGGAAGTGCGCCCGGTGGTCGAGAACGTCCTCAACGAGGCGCTGGCGGCCTGGTTCGAGGAGCATCCGAGCGAAGCCAAGGTCATCGTCGGCAAGGTGATCCAGGCGGCCGCCGCCCGCGAAGCCGCGCGCAAGGCGCGCGAGCTGACCCGCAAGAGCCCGCTCAGCATTTCCTCGCTGCCCGGCAAGCTCGCCGACTGCCAGGAGAAAGACCCGGCCAAGTCGGAATTGTTCATCGTCGAGGGTGACTCGGCAGGCGGCAGCGCCAAGCAGGGCCGCAACCGTGAATTCCAGGCGGTGTTGCCGCTGCGCGGCAAGATCCTCAATGTCGAGCGCGTCCGCACCGACAAGATGCTGTCAAGCGAGCAGATCGGCACGCTGATCACCGCGCTCGGCACCGGGATCAGCGACGACTTCTCGGCCGACAAGCTGCGCTACCACAAGATCATCGTGATGACGGACGCCGACGTCGACGGCGCCCATATCCGCACGCTGCTGTTGACCTTCTTCTACCGGCAGATGCGCGAATTGATCGACCGCGGCCACCTCTATATCGCGCAGCCGCCGCTCTACAAGGTGACGCGCGGCAAGTCCGAACAGTATCTGAAGGACGAGCGCGCGCTGGAAGATTATTTGATCTCAACCGGCCTCGACGACTGCGTCTTCAAGCCGGCGGCGGGATCGGATCGCGCCGGCCGCGACCTGCTGTCGCTGGTGGAAGACGCGCGCATCATTCGCGGCATCCTGAACAATCTGCACAGCCGCTATAACCGCAAGGTAGTCGAGCAGGCGGCGATCGCCGGCGTCCTGAGCCCGAAGATCACCGGCGATATCGCCACCGCCAATGCCGCCGCCGACTACATCGCCAAGCGGCTCGATGCGCTGGCCGACGAGGTCGAGCGCGGCTGGGTCGGCCGTTTTGCCGAAGGCGAAGGCTTCGCCTTCGAGCGCACCATCCGCGGCGTCAAGGACGTCGCCATCATCGACGACGCCCTGCTCGGCTCCGCCGACGCCCGCAAGCTCGACGACTACGCGGCCAGGCTTCAGGAGGCCTACCCGAAGCCCGGCCTGTTGCGCCGCAAGGATGCGGAGACCGCGATCCACGGGCCGGTCAGCCTGTTCGAGGCGGTAACCGACGCCGGCCGCAAGGGCGTGGCGTTGCAGCGCTACAAAGGCCTCGGCGAAATGAACCCCGGCCAGCTCTGGGAAACCACGCTCGACGCCAACGAACGCTCGCTGCTGCAGGTGAAGATCAAGGAGGTCGACGAGGCGGACGACATCTTCACCAAGCTGATGGGTGACGTGGTCGAGCCGCGCCGTGAATTCATCCAGGATAATTCGCTCAGCGCCAACGTCGACGTGTGAGGCATCGAGTACCCGTGTCGCCCATTCAATACATCGTTGAAGGCGGCCACCGGCTCGCGGGAACGATCGAGCCGTCCGGCAACAAGAATTCCGCGCTGCCGATCATCGCCGCCGCCCTGCTCACCGAGCATCCGGTCACGCTGGAAAACGTGCCGCGGATCCGCGACACCGAGACGCTGGTCGAACTGATCCGCTCGGTCGGCGCCTCGGCCGAATGGACAGCACGCAACACGCTTGCGATCCACGCCAAGGACATCAGCGCCGCCGATCTCGACCCCGAACTCTGCGCGCGGATCCGCGCCTCGATCCTGCTGGCCGGGCCGCTGCTGGCCCGTTGCGGCGAGGTGGCGCTGCCGCCGCCCGGCGGCGACGTCATCGGCAGGCGGCGTCTGGACACGCATTTCCTCGCCTTCGAGCAGTTGGGCGCCACCGTCACCGCGACGCACCGGCTGGAATTCCGCGCGACCAAATTGAGGGGCGCCGACGTATTCCTCGACGAGCCGAGCGTCACAGCCACCGAGAATGCGCTGGTCGCAGCCGTCGCCGCCCACGGCACCACTTTTCTGCGCAACGCCGCCTCCGAGCCCCATGTGCAGGACCTCGCGCATTTCCTGGTCGCACTCGGCGCCAAGATCGAGGGCATCGGCACCAACACCATCATCGTGCACGGCCCGGCGACGCTTGGCGGCACCAGCTATTCGATCCAGCCCGACCATATCGAGGTCGGCTCCCTGATCGGGCTCGCCGCCGTGACGCGCTCGCCGCTGCGCATCGCGAAGGCCGGCGTCGAGCATCTGCGCTCGATCCGGATGGGATTTGAACGGCTCGGCATCGTTTGCGGCGTCGAGGGCGACGACCTCGTGGTGCCCTCCGGCCAGACCATGAAGATTCACGACGATTTCGGCGGCCATGTGCCGAAACTCGAGGACCAGCCCTGGCCGGCGTTCCCGGCCGACCTGATGTCGATTGCGATCGTCACCGCAACGCAATGCGACGGCGTCATCCTGATGTTCGAAAAAATGTTCGAGTCGCGGATGTTCTTCGTCGACAAGCTGATCTCGATGGGCGCCCGCATCGTGCTGTGCGATCCGCATCGCGCGATCGTGGCGGGCCCTAGCCGGCTGCGCGGCGCGCCGATGACCTCCCCCGACATCCGCGCCGGCATGGCCATGCTGCTGGCAGCGGTCGCCGCTGAAGGCACCTCCACCATCAACAACGCCGACCAGATCGAGCGCGGCTATGAGCGCATCGAGGAACGGCTCAATGCGCTGGGCGCCAGGATCACCCGCGTTCCGGCGCGAACCGGTTGATAGGCCGCAGCCGCGGCGTCACCTTTTCGACCCTCGGCCGTGTTAGACTGTTGCAATGACCTCGATCGAAAAAATTGAACGCGCATCCGTAGCGCCGCAAGCCTCTGCGGCCGTACCCGGCCGTCATCTCGCCATCGAACTCGCCGAGACGTTAAAACTCGCGGTGCCGATCGCGCTGACGCAGCTCGGGCAGATCGCGATGATGACGACCGACATCGCCATGATCGGGCGCCTCGGCGCCGAGGCCGTGGCTGCGGCGTCGCTGGCGCATACCGTGCTGTTCGTCAGCTTCACCTTCGGCATGGGCCTGGTGTCGGCGGTCGCGCCGCTGGCGGCGCAGGCTTTTGGCGCGCGCAAGCCGCATTTGATCCGCCGTTCGCTCCGCGTCGGCCTCTGGGCCGCGCTGTTGATCTCGCTGCCGCTGATGGCGCTGCGGTTCTGGGCCGAGCAGGTCCTGCTGATGCTGGGTCAGGCCCCCATGACCGCGCATCTGGCGCAGGAATATCTGGCCGGTCTGGTCTGGACCATCCTGCCTGCCCTGTGGTTCCTCGCGATCCGCGGCTTCATGAGCGCGATCAACCGCCCTGAACCGATCCTGTGGATCACGCTGGCCGCGATCCCCGCCAATGCGCTGCTGGTCTATCTCCTGCTGTATGGCGCGTTCGGCTTGCCCGAGCTTGGCCTGTTCGGCGCGGGGCTGGCGACCTCCATCGTCAATCTCGGCACGTTCCTGGCCGCCGTGTGGTTTGCCGCGTACCGCCGGCCGTTCCGGAAGTATCATGTGTTCGGCTTTTTCTGGCGCATCGACTGGAAACTGATGTGGCAACTCATCGTCATCGGTGCGCCGATCTCGCTCTCCTTCCTGCTTGAATACGGCCTGTTCGGCGCCGCTGGCCTTTTGATGGGCCTGATCAGCACCACCGCGCTGGCGGCGCACCAGATCGCGCTTCAGGTCGCGGCCATCCTGTTCATGGTGCCGTTCGGCATCGGCATGGCCGCGACCGTGCGCGTCGGCCACGCCATCGGCCGCGGCGACGCCGGCGCGGTCCGGCGCGCCGGCTACGTCGCCACCTGGCTCGGCATCGTTCTCGCCGCGGTCCTGACCGTCGCCGTGATCGTCAGCCGCTTTGGCATTGCGGAGATTTTCCTGGGCGAAAGCACCGACGCGACCGCCGAACTCTCTGCGACGCTGCTGCTGGTCGGATCGACCTTCTTCATCGCCGACGCCATCCAGACCGTCGCCGCCGGCTCGTTGCGCGGCATGAACGACACGCGAATACCACTGTTGTTCGCGATCCTCAGCTACTGGCTGATCGGTTTCGCGTGCGCCTGCTGGCTCGGCTTCTGGACATCGTCAGGCGCCGTCGGCGTCTGGATCGGGCTGTCGATCGGAACCGCCATCTATGCCGTCCTTCTGCTGCTACGCTTCCGCTCACTCGCAAACAGGCTCAAATTGCAATGAAAGTCCACGAGATCACCCCGCCTGCCGACACCGGTGCGCTGCTGGCCGGCGCGCAGTTCGCCGACACCTTCCGCGTTGAAGTCAGGGATCGCGATCTCGACGCGCGGCGTGCAGCAGAGCGCATGTTGGCGCGTCAGCCGCGGTGGGCCGAGGCGCTGTTGTCGTTGCGCAATCTGCTGGTAGCGCCGCTGGGGCTGAAAACGTCGGGTGCGGGCTTGGTCCCGCCCGAAGACATGATCGGAATATTTCCGGTCGTGAGCCAAACGCCGGAACGCCTCATCGCCGGCTTCAACGATCGCCATCTGGATTTTCGCGTCGTCGTCGACGTGACGGCGCCCGGCGGCGTCAGGCAGGTCACCGCGACGACGCTCGTGAAGACGCACAACTGGTTCGGCCGGACCTATCTCGCGATCATCGTGCCGTTTCACCGGCTGATCGTGCCGGCCCTGTTGCGCCAGGTGGCGGGCTGAGACGCGGGAAGGTCTGCTAGCACTATCCGGACCCACAGCGCGCGATACCGCGATCCCCGTTTTCTTGCCAACTGGGTCGACTAGCCCTTCGCACTGGCCGCCGTTGTAGCCGGCTTCTCGCACCAATCGGCATGGCAGCGATCGAGATCGTTCAGGTTCTGCCGCATCTGGTCCAGCGAAAATCCCAGCGCGAAGAACCGCTCCGCGACATCGACGGGCACGCCGCGGATCAAGCCCTCGCTCCGCAGCGCGGCGACTTCGGCGGCATACGCTTGCAACGCCGCATCGACGGGCCGAATATCCACGGCACCGCTGCCGCTTCGCAGGGATGCGGCCGCCGCGCGCATGTAGTCGACGATCGCGCTGCTGACATCGGACAGCGGCCGCGCCAGCCTTGCCTGCACATTGGCCGGCAGCGGCACGACGCTGGCACGACCGATCATCACGACATCGTGGCGCAGGCGCTGGAGGGTGCGCAGCAATGGACCGGTATCCGGTCCCGTGGAGAGGTGCGCCGCACGCTCGCGCTCGGCTTCCAGCCCGGTCGCATGGAGGTTGGTCAGCGCGGTGCCGAGCCCACTCTGGATGCGGTGCAGGGCGTCGTTGTCGAGCCCGCGTGTCAGGCCCGCGAGCAATTCGGCGAATGCCGCAGCCAGCAGTTCCAGAATCTGCGCCGCATTGACGCGGATCTGGCTGATCGCCCGCGACGGCAGCACCAGGAATGAGACCACCAGCCCGGTAAGCGCGCCGACGGTGACCTCGAAGAGCCGGTCGAGCGTAGAATCCAGCGGATTGGCGTGGTTCATCGCCGGAACCAGCAGCACGATCACGGCCGTCACCGTGGCGGCGCTCAGGCTGGGATTGATCGCGCCGATGAAAGCCATCGGCGCCACCGTCAGCACCAGCAGCGCCAGCAGTCCACCTTCCCCGGAATGTGGGATCAGCATCGCGATGGCGCCGCCATAGACCGCGCCGCCGATCGTGCCGAGCATGTAATCGCGGGTCGCCTTCAAGGAGCGGCCGACGCTCATCTGGGTGACGATGAGTGAAGTCAGCACCGCCCATAGCGGCAACATCAGATGCAGCGCTCTGGCGATCGCATAGGCCGCGACCGCGGCGACGGCGAGCCGGACCGCCAGCGACAATTGCGTTTTGCGGCCGCGGAACGATCCAAGCATGCGTTTTACGAAGGCCATCATGCGCCGCATTCCGGAATCTGTAGACCGCCCCTGTGCTAGACGGCGCCGAGCATAGCTGATGCCCGCGGCCGGAAGGCGGCTTGAAAGCCAAAATCAGCCCGCCTACCCTGCCCGGCAAATACGAGGAAACACGATGGCCAACGAAACCGCAACGCTCGCAGCCTATGTCGCCGACCTGAAATTTGCGGACATCCCGCCCGAGGTGCTGGAGCGCGCCAAGGTGCTGACGCTCGATTTCCTCGGCAGCGCGATCCGGGCGCGGCGCGATGCGGAGTCCACGGCGTCGCTGCTCGGGATGTTGGAGGCGCTGGCGCTCGACGGCAAGGGCGAATCCACCGTGTTCGGCGACAGCAAAACCTGGACGCCCGCGGTCGCCGCTCTGCTCAACGGCGCGCTCGGCCATTCGCTTGATTTCGACGACACGCATGCGGACTCCTCGCTGCATCCGAGCGCGCCCGTGGTGCCGGCGGCATTTGCGGTCGGCGAAATGGTCGGCGCGTCGGGGCGCGAAGTACTGACCGCGATCGTGGCCGGCTATGAGGTGTGCTGCCGGCTCGGCAACGCGCTCGATCCGACCTCGCATTATGCGCGCGGTTTTCATCCGACCGCGACGGCGGGAACTTATGGCGCAGCGGCAGCCGCCGGCAAATTGTTCGGCCTGTCGAAGGACCAGATCATATCTGCCTTCGGCGTGTCCGGCAGCCAGGCCGCCGGCTCGTTGCAGTTCCTGGTCAACGGCGCCTGGAACAAGCGCTATCAGGTCGGTGCCGCCGCGATGAACGGCGTCATCGCCGCCACGCTGGCGCGCAACGATTTTGTCGGTTCGAGCGAATCGGTCGAGGGCAAGCATGGCCTTCTGGTCGGCTACAGCGACGACGCGCATCCCGACAAGGCTGTCGCCGGACTCGGCAAGACCTATGAGACGCTCAAGATTGGCGTGAAGCCGTATCCGAGCTGCCGTTATACCCATGCGGCGCTGGATGCGCTGATCGCGATGCGGCGGGAGCACAATCTGACGCCGGACCAGATCAAGCGCGTCGAAATCGGTCTCCATCGCAACGGCATCACACTGACCGGCGACGCCGCCACCAAGCGCCATCCGACCTCGATCGTCGGTGGGCAGTTTTCGATGTTCTTCACCGGCGCGCTGGCGCTCGACCAGGGCAGCTTTGGTTGGGACGATTACGACCGGCTCGGCGATGCCGCTGTCAATGCGCTCGCCGACAAGTTCGACGTGGTGCAGGACGATCGCCTCGAGATCGGTCGCACGCATCCGTTTGGCGCGCGCGTTTCCATCACCACCGACGACGGCGTGCATGAGCGGCTCTATGCCGATCCCTCCGGGGAGCCGAACTCATTTCCAGACGCGCAGGCGATGCAGCAAAAATTCCTCACCCTCGCCCGCCCCGTGCTGAATGGCCGCGCTGACCAGCTCGCCGACGCGATCCTGTCGCTGGAGAGATTCGATCGCGTCGAGAAGGCCACGCAGTTGGGGCGGCAGTAAGAGCGCCGCATCGGCGCTGTCCCCCTCTTCCCTTGTGGGAGAGGGAGGGTTCGCCGAGTAATGTTCAATTCGCTCCCGCCAGCTTTCCCTTGGTGCCTGTCGCCGCAACCACGTCGCGCACCAACTCGAACACACCGTCAGCCTCCGGTGGCCAATTCGGCGAGCGGCCGAGCCGGACGATCACCAGCCGTTCGGACGGCACGATGATCACATATTGCCCGATCGTGCCCTTGGCGAAGAACGCATCGCGCGGCCAGCCGTGCTCGGTGCGGTAGGTCGCGCCAAAGCTGTCGCCGAGATTGGTCCAGAAACCCGCGCCCTGGCCGACCCAGGCGTTCGGCGTCGGCGTTGCCGAGTATTTTACCCATCCCTCCGGCAGGATGCGTTTTCCGCCGGCGAAGCCATCATTGAGATAGAGCTGGCCGAAACGCGCCCAGTCGCGCGCGCTTGCCAGCATCTGGCTCGACCCTTCCGCATTGCCCGACGCGTCGAACTCGATCGTCACGTTGCGCATGCCGAGCGGATCGAACAATTCCTGCCGCGCGAAGCGCATCATTTTGGATGCGCTGCCGCCAGAAGCCTGACGGATCACGTGACCGAGGATCACGGTGTTGCCGTCGTGATAATTCCATGCGGTGCCCGGCGCTGACTGCAGCGGCATGCTCTCCGCATAGGCGGCCATATCCGGCTCCATGAACTTCATGCGGTTGACCGGCTCCAGCGCGGACGCCAGCGACGCCTGCAACGAACTGCCGAGGGCAAGGCCAGCGGTGTGGCGGATCAGATGATCGAGCGTGATGGCGCGCCTTGGATCATCGGCGCCTTGCCACGCTGCGATCGGCGCCGGCTCGTGCAGCTTCAGCGCGCCCTTGCGCACGAGGACGCCGGCGAGCGCGGAGATCACCGATTTGGTGGCGGAGAATCCGAGCAGCGGCGTCTCGATGCCGACGCCGTCGGCATAACGCTCGGCAACGACACGCCCGTCCTTCATGACCACGATCGCCCGCGTATGGCGCGGCGTCGACTTGTCCGGCTCGGCAAAGGCGCGGTCGAGCGCCGCAGCCAGTTGTTGCGTTTGCGGCGCGACAATGGATGGACCAGCGATGTCAGGCAGCAGCGCCGCCTTCGCATCGGGCGCCGACCCCGAGATGTCGGCGACCGCCCCGCCGTGATCGAGATAGCACCCTAGGCCTTCGCCGCGGTAGACCGCGCGGCTCCGGCCCAGCCCGAACAGCGTCACCGTGACGTCCTTGCGCGCGCGGTCGACGCGATAATCGAGCGCCCAGGAGATCAGCCCGGTGCCGGGCATGGCCGAGGTGGTCTCGGCGAACACGCGCGCGGGGTCGAGGCCGGAGACGAAGGCCTCGGTGCAGACCACGTTGGCGACGAAGCCGGTCGCGACCTTTGGCACGTCGCGGGCGCGGGCAGCCGTTAGCGCGAGCGCGCTCAGCGCAGTGGTGCTGGCAAGGATGAGGATCAAATTTCGTCGTTTCACGGGGGGCCTCCGGCATGACGCATCAGCGCGTGCCGGGCATGATGGCGAGCGCATCGATCGCGGCTCGCCGGATTTGGAAATCGCCTTGGCCGAACCTGGAAGCGGCTCGCCGATTCCAAAATAATGACGTAATTACAATTACATAAAGATCAGGCCGCCGAGGCCTTGAGCCGTCGGTATTCGGTGGGCGTGACGCCCGTGGTGGCCTTGAACGCACGGTTGAAGGGCCCGAGCGACTGGAAGCCGGCATCCATCGCGATCGTAATCACGGGGACTTCGGCCTGGCTTGGGTCGGCGAGCGCGGCCTTGGCTTCGGCGATCCGGTGCTCGTTGAGGAACACATTGAAATTGCGGTAGCCGAGCCGCTGGTTGATCAGCCGCCGCAGCCGGTATTCGGGGATCCCAAGCTTGGTCGCCAGCGTGCCGATGGTGACGTTGTCGTGACGATAGATGCGCTCGTCGGCCATCAACCGCATCAGCGCGTCGATGAGTTTCCGGTCGGCGGCGCTGGATTCGACGATCGTTACATCGCTGACATCGGCCTGAATTTCAGGCGCGGCCGGGAACAGATCCGCGCCATCGACGCGCATCATCGCATAGCAGATCGCGGCCACCACACCGGCCAGAACGGCCAAATTCACCGTGTTGGCGATTTCAGCGCTGCCGCTGCCGGACATCGCGATCTGCAGCACCGCGTTCAGCCCGCCATAGAGGGCCGCGGCGCTGACGATAAACACACGAACGCTGCGGCGGCGTTCGACCAGATCGGACGACCAGGAGGCGACGGTCTGCGTAACGGCCAACGCAATGAAGCCAAGCGCAATCAGATTGATCGCGATGATGGACAGCCGTGCGCCGGATGCCGGCGCAAGCCACATGCAATTGACGAAACTGAAGACGGCGACCGCCACCCAAACCAGCGCATGCCACCAGCGCAGCTTGAACGTTTCATCGAACAGCGCCCGCGTGAACAGCCAGAACACCACGACATTGCCTGTCGATAGCGCGATCAGAGGCGCACGCGCTGGCGACACTGGAGGCGTTGCACCGATCGAATAGCTCACGGCATGCGCCGCCGCGCCCAAGGCGAAGGCGGCTGCGAGCCGTCCGGCAAGCACGGTTCCGAAACCACGAAACAGCGACGCCGCCAACACCAGCAGCAGCGCCACGGTGGCGCCGCGCAAGGCAATGTCGATGGTGGAAAGCATCATCCGATCGGGTCCGTTCGCGCGGTCATCCGCGCATCGTCAATCTAGTGCGAATCTTCGCGTCGTTCAATTTACGCCGATCAGCCTTTCCATGTGGCCCGCGAGGTCACCCAGCGCTCATTGACCTTGCCGGATAGATCAACTTCGCCATCATGCCTTGCTCCCAGCCGCCGTGCGACGCTCTTTGACGGCTCGTTACTGGCTTCGATGCAATGAATGATCTCGTCGATCTCAAATGTCGCGAACACCCAGTCGATCGACGCCCGCGCCGCCTCTACCGCATGACCTTTGCCGCGGTATTCGCGGTCGATACCCCAGCCGACCTCGAAACCCGGCCAGCCCGGCGGGCACCATGGACCGACGCGGCCGATATAGCGGCGGCTCGATCTTTCCTCGACGGCGAACATGCCAAAACCATGGAGTGCCCAATGCCCCGAAATCACCGCGGCGTTGCGCCAGCCTCCGATTTCCGTGGTGATCGCGACACCGTCGGACGTGATGTAACGCGCGGTACCGGGATCGGACAGCATCGTCGTATTCGCGGCAACGTCGCTGCTGCGCCATGGCCGCAGGATCAGGCGCGCGGTCTCGATGACGGGGCCGTCGACCTTCAACAGCCTGGCGCCGGGCTTGAGTGGAGGGATCATGGGTTTCCTGCCTTATTTTCTCTGTTCTTTACTCAGGTGCTTACTGCCGTCATTGCCTACGACAAACGCGTAGCGTTTGCGTCAGGGAGCGCAAGCGACGAAGCATTCCATCTCTCGGCAAGCGGCGCTATGGATTGCTTCGCTTCGCTCGCAATGACGTGGAGAGGTTCGTCGCCCATAGTCCATTCCGCAGTTTCTGCTATGATCGCACAAACTTGAAGGAGTCCCCCATGAGCTGGCAACCCTCCAACGATCCCGTGCTCGGCGATCCCAAGACCTGCGACGCGCTTGACCTCATCATCGTGCCGCGCACCCGCGACCTCGGCGATGGCTTCGTGGTGCGACGCGCGCTGCCACATGGCAAGCGGCAGATGGTCGGCCCCTTTATCTTCTTCGATCATTTCGGTCCGATGCAGTTCTTGGCCGGCAAGGGCATGGACGTGCGCCCGCATCCACATATTGGCCTTGCCACTGTCACCTATCTGTTCGACGGCTCGATCATGCACCGCGACAGCGAAGGCAACATCCAGGAGATCCAGCCCGGCGCCATGAACCTGATGACGGCAGGAAGCGGCATCGCGCATTCCGAGCGCACGCCCGACGTCCAGCGTCGCGATGGCCAGAAGATGCTGGGCCTGCAAAGCTGGATCGCACTGCCGGCGGGGTCGGAAGAGATCGCGCCGTCCTTCCAGCACTACGCCGCCGAGGCGCTGCCGACGGTGACGGAGAGCGGCTTCACCGCGCGCATCATCGCAGGAAGTGGTTTTGGCGTGAAATCGCCGGTCAGCATGGTGTCGCCGTGGTTCTATACCGAGGTGACGGCGCAGGCCGGGACCAGCGTCCCGCTCGACCCCGACCATGAAGAGCGCGCCATCTATCTGGTCGATGGCGAGGTCGAAATTGCCAACGAGCGCTATGAGGGGCCGCGACTGCTGATATTCCGGCCCGGCGACCGCATCACCGTGAAAGCCGTGCGGCCGACGCGGATGATGTTTCTGGGCGGCGACGCGCTGGAGGGGCCGCGGCATATCTGGTGGAATTTCGTCTCCTCCAGCAAGGAGCGGATCGAGCAGGCCAAACAGGACTGGAAAACCGGCCGGTTTGCAGCTGTTCCGCAGGAACACGAGTTCATTCCGCTGCCGGAGTGAGCTATTGCTCCGTTTACCAATTTGCACCCCCGCGCCTGCGCGAGGACGACCGCTCGAAAGCCTGACCGAATGAACGCGATGCTCGCCAGCGATTTGCCCTTGCCACGGATCGGCCGCGGCAAGGTGCGCGATATCTATGCCGTCGGCGACGATCGCGTGCTGCTGCTCACCACCGACCGCATCAGCGCGTTCGACGTCGTGATGGCCGAGACCATTCCGATGAAAGGCGCGGTGCTGACGCAGATCAGCGCGTGGTGGTTCCGCCAGCTCGAAGGCGTGGTGCCGCACCACATGATCAGCGCCGATGCCGACGAGATCATCCGCGAGGTGCCCGAGCTGAAAAATCATCGCGCCGACATTCTCGGCCGCGCGATGCTGTGCCGGCGCACCACCGTATTCCCGGTGGAATGCGTGATCCGCGGCTACATCTCGGGCTCGGCCTGGAAGGAATATGCCGCGTCCGGCACGCTCGCCGGCGAGCAGCTGAAAGACGGCCTCGTCGAAAGCGAAAAGCTCGACGCGCCGATCTTCAGCCCGGCCACCAAGGCCGAGACCGGCCACGACGAAAACATCACGGTCGCCCGGGTGCGCGAGATTTTGGGCAACGACGTCGCCGAAAAACTCGAGAGCATGGCGCGCACGGTCTATAATTTCGGCGAGCGGATCGCGCGCCATCAGGGCATCATCATCGCCGATACCAAGTTCGAGTTCGGAAGGGCTGCCGACGGCCGCATCATCCTGATCGACGAGGTGATGACGCCTGATAGTTCGCGGTTCTGGGCCGCCGACGTCTACAAGCCCGGCCGGCCGCAGCCCTCCTTCGACAAGCAGCCGCTGCGTGACTATCTCGACGCCGAGCGCCGCGCGGGCCGCTGGAACGGCGACGCCCCGCCCCCACCGTTGCCAGAGAGCGTGGTGGACACCACCAGCAAGCGTTATCTGGAGGCGTATCGGCGGGTCACGGGGACGGAACTCAAAATCCCCTGAACACCAACCGATCCGAGCCAACGAAAATCATCATCCCGTGATTGAGGATGAATATGACCGGAGCAGACGATCAGCCCGTCGTAGCGGGGCAGACAATTGGCCAAATAGCTCTCGTGGTGCGCGATTACGACGAGGCAATTCATTTCTATGTCGATGTACTCGGATTTGCCCTGATCGAAGACACGGCGATTCCCGCGCAAGGCAAACGCTGGGTCGTCGTGGCCCCGCGGGGTTCGACCGGATCACGGCTGCTGCTTGCGCGGGCGGTAGATGACGTGCAGGCGTCTCGCATTGGAAATCAGACTGGAGGCCGCGTATTTCTTTTCCTCCAAACCGACGATTTCTGGCGTGACTTTCACACCTACAAATCCAAAGGCGTCATCTTTGTCCGGGAGCCAAAGGTAGAAGGCTACGGCACCGTTGCCGTCTTCAGGGATCTCTACGGCAACCTCTGGGATCTACTTCAACCTAACGCGGGAGTGCAGACATGACCGAGACCGACAGCGTGCTGGTCGAACGCGATGGTCCCATCACCATCGTTTCCATCAATCGTCCGCATTGCCGCAACGCCGTCGACGGCGCCACCGCGCGCAAGCTCTATGATGCGTTCCTGGCATTCGATGCCGACGATGCGGCGTCGGTTGCGGTGTTCACCGGCACCGGCGGCTACTTCTGCGCGGGCGCCGACCTCAAGGCGGTGGCGGCCGGCGATCCCAACAAGAAGCGCGAGCTCGGCGGCCACGGCTCGATTGCGCCGATGGGGCCGAGCCGGCTGCGGCTGTCAAAACCCGTGATCGCGGCGGTCGAGGGCTTTGCGGTGGCCGGCGGCATGGAGCTGGCGCTGTGGGCCGATATGCGCGTGGTCGCGGATGACGCCACCTTCGGCATTTTCTGCCGCCGCTTCGGCGTGCCGCTGATCGACCTCGGCACCATTCGCCTGCCGCGGCTGATCGGCCATTCGCAGGCGATCGACCTGATCCTCACCGGCCGGCCGGTCGGCGCACAGGAGGCGCTGCGCACGGGTCTCGCCAATCGCGTCGTAGGCCGGGGCGAAGCGACGGCGCAGGCCATCGCGCTGGCGCGGGAGATTGCGCAGTTTCCGCAAAAGTGCCTGCGCGCGGACCGGCTGTCGGCGCTGCGGCAATGGGACCTTTCCGAGGAAGAGGCGATCGCCAACGAAATGCGCGGCGGGCTGGAGGTGATCGCCTCGGGCGAAACGCTGTCGGGCGCGACGCGGTTTGCCTCCGGCGTGGGCCGCCACGGCGCGTTTGCGAGTGACGCAAGCGATTGATGCGAGCGGTCGTCCCCGCGATCGCAGGGACCCATAACCACCGTTGCCTGTTTTGAACACCAGGCTGTGGCTCCAGCTTTTCTAAACAACTACAGCCTGGGGTTATGGGCCCCGGATCGCGCTTCGCTTGTCCGGGACGACAGAGAGCTACACCCCCGCCATCATCACGTATTTGATCTCGACATATTCTTCCATGCCGTGATGGGAGCCTTCGCGGCCAAGGCCACTCTCCTTGACGCCGCCAAAGGGCGCGACTTCCGTCGTGATGAGGCCGGTGTTGACACCGACCATGCCCGATTCCAGCGCTTCGGCGACGCGCCAGACGCGGCCGAGATCGCGGGAGTAGAAGTAGGAGGCGAGGCCGAACGGCGAGTTGTTGCACATCGCGATCACGTCGGCCTCGTCCTTGAAGCGGAACACCGGCGCCAGCGGGCCAAAGGTTTCCTCGTGCGCCACCAGTGCATCCGGCTTCACATTCGAAAGCACCGTCGGCTCGAAGAAGCTGCCGCCGAGCGCATGGCGCTTTCCCCCGGTGACGATTTTCGCGCCGCCCTTGACCGCGTCCGCAATGTGCTTCTCGACCTTGTCGACCGCTTCCATGTTGATCAGCGGGCCCTGCACCACACCCGCTTCGGTGCCGTCGCCGATCTTCATCGCCGCGACTTTCTTGGAAAGCTTTTCGACGAACTGGTCGTAGATCTTGTCCTGGGCATAGAGCCGGTTGGCGCAAACGCAGGTCTGGCCCATGTTGCGGTATTTCGAGACGATCGCGCCTTCGACCGCGGCATCGATATCGGCGTCATCGAACACCACGAACGGCGCGTTGCCGCCGAGCTCCAGGCCGAGCTTCTTCACGCCGACCGCGGCTTGGCTGTAGAGGATTTTTCCAACTTCGGTCGAGCCGGTGAAGCCGACGAAGCGTACCGCCGGATGTTCGCACAGCACCTTGCCGATCGCGGACGAATTGCCGGTCAGGATATTGAACACGCCCTTCGGCACGCCGGCCTTTTCGGCGAGCGCCACCAGCGCCAGCGCCGTCAGCGGGGTTTCGTTGGCGGGCTTGAGGACCACCGTGCAGCCCGCGGCGAGCGCCGGCGAGACTTTGCGGGTGATCATCGAGCACGGGAAATTCCACGGCGTGATCGCGCCGCAGACGCCGATCGGCTGCTTGATCGCGAGCAGGCGCGCATCGGGACGCTGGGTCGGGATGGTTTCGCCATAGACGCGGCGGGCTTCCTCGGCGAAAAATTCGACATAGGCGCCGCCGATATCGACTTCGCCGAGCGCTTCCGCCAGCGGCTTGCCCTGCTCCGAGGTGAGGATCAGGGCCAAGTCTTCGCGGTTGGCGATGATCAGGTCGAACCATTTTCGTAAGGTATTGGAGCGCTGTTTTGCCGTGAGCTTGGCCCAGGCCGGGAACGCGCCTCCGGCGGCTTCCACCGCCTGGGTGGCTTCGGCGGTGCTCAACGCCGGCACCTTTGCCAGTTCCACGCCGTTGACCGGGTTAGTGACGGGACGCGATGGCGTGCCGACCCAGGCGCCGTCGATGTAGCAGCGGTCTCGCAGCAGCGAGGGGTCCTTGAGGCGGTCGTGCAGCGAGGGCTGCGAGGCTTGAGCGCGAGCGGCGACGGGCGGGTTCATGGCGTACTCCTCGGATTTTCCTGGGATATTGATCCGAGTATAGGCCCGTATCGTCAGCAATGCACCGCCGGCCGAGGCAACCCTGCTTCAACCAATGTCGAGGACGGGCGCCAGCCCGGTATTTGACGCGTTTTCTGACGCGAGCCGGGAGCCACTTCGCTGGAAAACGCGACGTATCAGGCCGCGCCGCTCATATAGGTTTCGCGGCGGCCGATCATGCGTTGCGCGGCGGCCTTGGCATCGGCCTTCGAAGAGGTCGCGCACGTCCGGTATTCGAGGTCGGGCAGCTTCGCATTGTCGCGGCGGCCGAACCAGGATTTGGACCCGACCGATAGCTGCGCCAGCGCCTGGGCGACGTTATCGACCGCCTCGAAGGAGTGCAGCGCGCCGGTGCCGGCATAGCGGACTTCGTAGAGGCCGGGTGTAATCGGCGCTTCGATATTTTCGCCACGCCCGGGACGGGGATAGCGCCTCCATTCACTCCAAGTCGAAATCATTGCGCACCTTCAAGAACGTCGGAAATAAGACAATTTTCGTCAATTGATCCAGCCAACGAGCAACGTTTGTGCTGGAATCTGAACGCTTTACTGCAAAAAATCGGCGACGGGAATCGTGGCGAAATCACGATATCGTGGATGGTTAATCCGGTCACCGCCATTGCAATTCATCCACCGCGGATTGCGGCCGGGTGTTGCAGTTTTGTGTCGGATGGATTGCGACCCCTGCCCACGCCACGCCAAGCCCCCTTTGCCGATCACGAGATCGCGTGGCCGCTTGCGGGATAAGGCGGCCGGGAGGAAGATCGTTCCACTTCCATAAAAAACAAAGCGGGAGGTGACCTATGCAAAGCAAAGCCCAGATCGATCAGATGCTGCGTCAGAAATGCGAGGCCAAGGAGATTCCCGGCGTGGTCGCGATGGCGGCGACCGGCAACGAGGTGATTTATCAGGGCGCGTTCGGCAAGCGCGACCTGTCGAAGGAGGATCCGATGACCGCCGACAGCGCGTTCTGGATCGCCTCCATGACCAAGGCGATTACGAGCACTGCCGGCATGCAACTCGTCGAACAAGGCAAGCTTTCGCTCGACGAGCCGATCGGCAAGCTGCTGCCTGATTTGGCCAAGCCGCAAGTGCTGGAAGGTTTTGACGCCAGCGGCGAGCCAAAGCTGCGTCCCGCCACGAAGCCGATCACGCTGCGTCATCTCATGACCCACACCGCGGGCTTCTGCTACGACGTGTGGAACGGCGACATGGGGAAATACCAGGAGAAGACCGGAACCCCGAACATCTTCTCCTGCCTGAACGCTGCGCTGAAGGGGCCGATCATGTCCGATCCCGGTACGCGCTGGGAATATGGCATCAACATCGATTTCGTCGGCAAGGCGGTGGAAGCCGCGAGCGGCAAGCGGCTCGACGCTTACCTGCGCGATAACATCTTCGCGCCACTCGGCATGAACGACATCGGCTTCAAGATCACGGACTCGATGCGCCAGCGGCTGGTCGGCATGCATGCGCGCGGCGAGGACGGATCGCTGGCGCCGATTCCGTTCGAGCTGGAACAGAATCCGGAATTTCACATGGGTGGCGGCGGCCTCTACGGCACGGCAGCCGATTACATCAAGTTCACCCAGATGATCCTCAACAAGGGCCGCGGCAACGGCAACCAGCTCTTGAAGCCCGAGACGGTCGCGCTGATGAGCCAGAACCACATCGGCGATCTCACCATCGGCAAGATGACGACGATGGCGCCCATGTACACCAACGATGTCGATCTCTATCCGGATATCGTCAAGAAGTGGGGTCTCTCCTTCCTGATCAACACCGCCAAGACGGCGGAAGGCCGCAGCGCCGGCAGCCTCGCCTGGGCCGGCCTCGCCAACACCTATTTCTGGATCGATCCGGCGCGCAACGTCGCCGGCGTGATCCTGATGCAGCTGTTGCCGTTCGTCGATGGCAAGGCCCTGGAAGCTTTTGCGGGGTTTGAACGCGGCGTTTATGCCGGGCTCGATGCGGGCAGCGGCCAGCGCGCGGCGTGATCGCAAAAAGCGCCGTGATCCGTCCCTCCTCTTCGGGCGTCACGGCGCATTCCCTCCGTTCCCTCCCCCTCGCGGGGGAGGGTCAGCGAGAGGGCGCGGCGCATTTTTTCTCTCGCAAGTGCCCACCTCACACTTGCAGATTCCCAACCTTGCTAAGCTCGTAATTATAGATCTCATACCCGGAGAACCCCGCCTTGACCGACACCACCAACAGCTACGTCTGCGGCACCGCCAACGCGCCGCTGCTCGGTGACACCATCGGGCGCTGCCTCGATCAGGCCGCCGCGCGCTGGAGTGATCGCGAGGCGCTGGTTTCGCCGAGCCATGACGTGCGCTGGACCTGGAAAGAGTTTGCCCAACGCGTCGATGCGCTGGCGGTGGGCTTTCTCGCGCTCGGCCTCGAGCGCGGCGCGCGGATCGGGGTGTGGTCGCTCAATCGCCCGGAATGGACGCTGACGCAATTTGCTGCCGCCAAAGCGGGGCTCATTCTCGTCACCATCAATCCCGCGTACCGCCTGAGCGAGCTCGAATTCGCGCTGGCTAAAGTCGGCTGCGCCGCGATCGTCACCGCGACCGCCTTCAAGACCTCGAACTACATGGAGATGCTGAACACGCTGCTGCCGGAGCTCGCGGCATCGCGGCCGGGCGAATTGCAGGCGGCGCGGCTGCCGCAGCTGCGCGCGGTGATCCAGATCGGCGGCCCCAAATGTCCGGGCACCCTCGCCTTCGAGGACGTGACGAAAATGGGCGGCGCGCGACACCGCGAGCAGCTTGCCGAACTTGCCAGGACGCTGCAGTTCGACGATGCGGTCAACATCCAGTTCACCAGCGGCACCACGGGCTCGCCGAAGGGCGTGACGCTGACGCATCACAACATCCTCAATAACGGCTATTTCGTCGGCCGCGCGATGCGCCTGACGGAGAAGGACCGCATCTGCATTCCCGTGCCGCTCTATCACTGCTTTGGCATGGTGATGGGCAATCTCGCTTCCGTCACGCTCGGCGCGACCATGGTCTATCCCGGCGAAGGCTTTGATCCGCTGGCGACGCTGCAGACGATCGAAAAGGAAAAATGCACCGCGCTCTACGGCGTGCCGACCATGTTCATCGCCGAACTCGATCACCCCGAATTTTCGCGCTTCAACCTGAAATCGCTGCGCACCGGCATCATGGCGGGCGCGCCCTGCCCGATCGAGGTGATGAAGCGCGTCAACAACGAGATGAACATGGGCGAAGTCACCATCGCCTACGGCATGACCGAGACCTCGCCGGTCAGCTTTCAGAGTTCGACCGACGATCCCTTGGAACGCCGCGTCTCCACCGTCGGCCGCATTCATCCGCATGTCGAGGTCAAGGTCGTCGATCTCGAAGGGCGCGTGGTGCCGCGGGGGATGCGCGGCGAACTCTGCACCCGCGGCTACAGCGTGATGCTGGGCTATTGGGACGAGGCCGAAAAGACCGCCGACGTGCTCGACGCGCAGGGGTGGATGCACACCGGCGACATCGCGATCATCGACGCCGAGGGCTATTGCAACATCGTCGGCCGCATCAAGGACATGGTGATCCGCGGCGGCGAAAACCTCTATCCCAGAGAGATCGAAGAATTCCTCTATCGCCATCCCAAAATCCAGGACGTGCAGATCTTTGGCGTCGCCGATGATCGCTACGGCGAAGAGCTCTGCGCCTGGATCCGCACCCGGCCGGGCGAAACGCTCACTGCTGAGGACGTCCGCGCCTTCTGCCACGGCCAGATCGCCCACAACAAGATCCCGCGCTATGTCGAGTTCGTCGATGAGTTTCCGATGACGGTGACCGGAAAGATCCAGAAGTTTCTGATGCGGGAAACAGTGGAAACGAAGCTGGGGCTGAAAGCGGCGAAGACGGCGTAAGGCGCGGGCCCAGCCAACAACTATCCGTCATGCCCGGGCTGAAGCGCGAAGCGCGTCTTCGCGCTGGATGTCCCGGGCATCCTCGTCTTGACTATCAGTCAGGAAGACGTGGATGGCCGGGTCAAGCCCGGCCATGACGAACTGAGAAACCTTCGCTCTAAACCGGCAACCCGTTCTGCTGCGCCAGCTCCTTCAGCGACACCTGCGGCCGTGCGCCGATGTGCTGGATCACCTCGGCCGCCGCCAGCGCCCCTAGCCGGCCCGCCGCCTCATAGCCGGCGTTGCGCACCAAGCCGAACAGGAAGCCGGCGGCGAAGAGGTCGCCGGCGCCCGTCGTGTCGACGAGCTTTTGAATCGGGAGGGCCGGTACTGACGTGACGCCATCCTTCGCGGCCACCACGCAGCCCTTCTCGCTGCGGGTAACGACACCGAGCTTGGTATCCGCGCGCAGTTGCTTCAGCGCGCCGTCGAAATCCGAGGTCTGGTACAGCGAATGCAGTTCGGCTTCGTTGGCGAACACGAGATCGACCGTGCCCTTGCGCATCAGGTCGAGAAACTCATCGCGATAGCGATCCACGCAGAACGAATCCGACAGCGTCAGCGCCACCTGGCGGCCGGCGCCGTGCGCGATGCCCGCGGCCTTGACGAAGGCTTCCTTGGCGTTCTTCGGATCCCAGAGATAGCCTTCGAGATAGACGATGCTGGAGGCTGCGATCTGCGCTTCATCGATGTCTGAGGGGTTAAGGTCCTGCGCGGCGCCGAGATAGGTGTTCATGGTGCGCTCGCCGTCCGGCGTCACCAGGATGTAGGAGCAGCCGGTGGCAGGGCCGCTTTCCGCCGCCCTGGTCTCGAAGGCTGCGCCGGCAGCGCGGATGTCGTGGGTGTAGAGCCCGCCGATCTGGTCGTTCTTGACCTTGCCGATGAAGGCCGCGCGGGCGCCGAAACTGGCAAGGCCGACGATGGTGTTGGCCCCGGAGCCGCCGCTCATCTCGGTCGCCGGGCCCATGTCCTTGTAGATCGCGGCGGCGCGGGCCTCGTCGATCAGCGCCATGCCGCCCTTGGTCATGCCGTGGCGGGCGAGAAACCCCTCGTCGGTCTGCACCAGCACGTCGAAAATCGCATTGCCGATCCCGAGAACGTCGTATTTTGCGTCAGTCATCGAATGCGTCCTGTTTACGGCGTTGTGCGAAAGGCTGCGGCCTACCAGATCGGCCCCGCGCCAGCAAGCTATGCGGCTGCTATAGGGTACGAATGATCCGCTCCTTTCTCACGGTATCCTCCGGAACGCTGGCCTCGCGGCTGCTTGGATTCGTACGCGATTCGGCGCTTGCCGCGCTGCTCGGCGCGGGCGCCGTCGCGGATGCGTTCTTGGCGGCGTTTCAGCTGGTCAATGTCATCAGGCGGCTGTTGACCGAGGGCGGGCTGAACGCGGCGCTGGTGCCGGCATGGTTGCGGGTGCGTGAAAACGATGGGCCGGTGGCCGCGGCGGCGTTCGCCGGCCGCGTGCTGGGCACCGTGACCACAGCGCTGATCGCAGCCACAGCGGTGCTCGCGCTGGTGATGCCGCTCGTCATGACCGCGCTGGCGCCGGGGTTTGCCGGGAGCGAGACGCTGCAGCTCGCCACCGACAACGCCCGCCTGATGCTGCCGTACCTCGCCTTTGCCGGTCCCGTGACCGTGATGATGGCGCTGTTGAACGCGCAAGGCCGTTTTGCAATCACGGCGTTTTCGCCGCTGCTGTTCAACATCGCGCTGATCGCGGTGATGGTCGCACTGCTCGCCATACGGCCGGATGCGGTGCAAGCCGCGCAAATCGTCGCAGCGACCGTCGGTGTTGCCGGCTTGCTTCAGCTATCGGTGCTGGTGCTGCGCCGTGGCGGCAACATCGCCGCCCCCTTGCGGATTTCATTCGATCCGGAAATACGCGGCTTTCTCGCCAAGGCCGCACCCGGCATGATGGCGTCGAGCGCGCCGCAGTTGCTGATGGTCGCCGGCGCGATCATCGCGTCGGCGTCGCCATCGGCGGTGTCGTGGCTCTATTTCGCGGGCCGCCTGGTCGAACTGCCGCTTGGCATCGTCGGCGTCGCCATGGGCACCGTGCTGATCCCAGAATTATCGCGCGCAGTACGGGCCGAGGATCACGCCGCCGTCGCGCACGCGGAATCGCGCGGCCTCGAACTCGCGGTCGGCCTGGCGCTGCCGGCAACGCTGGGGCTCATCGTGCTCAGCGAGCCGATCGTGCGGCTGCTGTTCGAGCACGGCGCCTTCGCCGCTGACGATACCGCAGCGACGGCCCGCGCGCTGATGTGGCTGACGCTGGCGCTGCCGGCCCATGTGCTGGTGAAAGCGCTGTCGCCGGCGTTCTTCGCGCGCGAGGACACGATGACGCCGCTGGTGTCGGCGCTGAAGGGCGTCGTGCTGGCGGTCGCGGCAGCCTTCCTGCTCAGCCATTGGTACGGCACCGAGGGCATCGCAGCCGCGATTGCGTTTGGCGCGTGGGGCATGGCGTTCAGCCTGATCCGCCGTGGCGCGGAGACGTTTGGGTTTTCGATCGATAGCCAAGCGCTGCGGCGGCTGCCGCGCATCGCGCTCGCCGCACTCGCCATGGGCGCGATGCTGTGGCTGGCGACACGGTCGCTGCCGGCTCTCGCCTCCGGCGCGCACGGCCTCGTGGAGGCCGTCCTGTTGCTTGCCGTGATCGCGGTGGGAATTGCGATTTACGGCCTGTTCTTGCGGCTTTTCGGCGTCACCGGCTGGCGCGAGGCGGTTAACGCCTTCAGGCAATCCGCCCCCTAGCCGCTTGCGCCAACAGCCCCTGCGTGGCAAACGACAGCGCGAAACAGGCATCCGAAATTGGATCCTTGAGGAAGCTGACTATGGCTTTTGTTGAAAAGGTTTTTTCCGGCGTCCAGCCGACGGGTAATCTGCATCTCGGCAATTACCTCGGCGCGATCGTCAACTTCGTGAAGATGCAGGAAACCCATGACTGCATCTACTGCGTCGTCGACATGCACGCGATCACGCAAGGCGTCGACGTCTGGGGCGGCCCGGCGGAGCTCGCCCGCAACACCCGCGAGGTGACAGCAGCCTTCATCGCCGCCGGCATCGACCCGAAGAAGCACATCGTGTTCAACCAGAGCCAGGTTTCCGGCCATGCCGAACTGGCCTGGATCTTCAACTGCGTCGCGCGCGTCGGCTGGCTCAGCCGCATGACCCAGTTCAAGGAGAAGGCCGGCAAGGACCGCGAGAACGCGTCCGTTGGGCTCTACGATTATCCGGTGCTGATGGCGGCGGACATTTTGCTGTATCGCGCCACGCATGTGCCCGTCGGCGAGGACCAGAAGCAGCATCTGGAGCTGTCGCGCGACATCGCGCAAAAATTCAACAACGACTTTGCCGATTCGATCCGCAGCCATGGCTCCAATGACGGCCTGTTCTTTCCGCTGCCGGAGCCCTTTATCGTCGGCCCCGCGACGCGGGTGATGTCCTTGCGCGACGGCACCAAGAAGATGTCGAAGTCGGACGCGTCGGACAATTCGCGCATCAACCTGACCGACGACGCCGACACCATCGCGCAGAAAATCCGCAAGGCGAAGACCGATCCGGAACCGCTGCCGTCGGAAGAAAAGGGCCTGGAGAACCGGCCCGAGGCTGACAACCTGGTCGGCATCTATGCGGCGCTTTCCGAGCGCAGCAAGGCCGACGTTTTGAAGGAATTCGGCGGCGGGCAGTTCTCCAGCTTCAAGAACGCGCTGGTGGAACTTTGCGTCGCAAAGCTCTCGCCGATCGCTTCCGAGATGAAACGGCTGGTCGCCGACCCCGGCCATGTCGACAAAATCCTGGTCGACGGCGCCGACCGGGCGCGCGTCATCGCCGACGAAACCATGCGTGCGGCCAGGGACATCGTCGGGTTCATCCGAAAGAGCTAGAACGTATCCGAGGTGGTGTTTACCCTCCCCTGGAGGGCAAGATTCCATCGCCGCGCGACTGAGGCACCGCGACGCCGCTTGTCGAAGGCGGCTGCGCCGTGGCAGCATGCGGCGGTTTGGCGCAGCACCGGGACATGCATGACCACCCAGCGACGAAGCTACGAGACGGGTCACAAGCCAAAATGCCTTGTCATCGTTGACGACACCGCGGAATGGGATCGCGCGGTTTACTACGCCAGCCGCTGGGCGATCCGCGTCGGCGGCGGGGTGGTGATGTTGCGCATCATCGAAATCGAGGACCAGAACCAGCAATGGCTGGGGGTCGCCGATTTGATGCGCGCCGAGGCCGAGGACGCCGCCAATGAGGCGCTCGACCGCGCTTCAGGGCGCGCCAACGGCATTGCCGCGATCACGCCGGAACGGGTGATTCGCGAGGGCGACCCGACCGCCCAGATCCTCGACGTGATCGACAAGGACGTCGATATTTCGATGCTGGTGCTGGCGGCCAATCCGGGCCCCGAGGGCCCCGGCCCGTTGATCAGCATGGTGGCGCAGGTCACCGGTTCGTTCCCGATTCCGGTCGTCATCGTGCCCGGCGATCTCAGCGATCCTGACATCGACGCCCTGTCTTAAGGCTTGATGGGCTTAAGGAATTTCTGATTGCCCCCCTTGACCGTGCGTCCGCGGTCGCCATCTGCTAAGGGAAGCTCACGCGCCGGCCTTGAACCGGCGACGCCGGAGAAAAACAATGTTCATTCAGACCGAAGCCACGCCCAATCCCGCCACCCTGAAATTCATTCCGGGCCGCACCGTGCTCGACACCGGCACGATGGAATTCGCCAACCGCGAAGCCGCCGGCCGCTCGCCGCTCGCCGAAAGGCTGTTCGACGTTCCCGGCGTATCCGGTGTGTTCTACGGCTACGATTTCGTCACCGTGACCAAGGCGGATGGCGACTGGCAGCACCTCAAGCCCTCGATCCTTGGCGCCATCATGGAGCACTACATGTCCGGCGCGCCGCTTCTGGCGGACGGGATTGCCGGCAATGACGAGGCCACCGACGAGGAAGGCGAGTTCTTCAGCGAGGCCGACGCCGATACGGTCGCGACCATCAAGGATCTGATCGAGACGCGGGTGCGCCCCGCCGTCGCCAATGACGGCGGCGACATCACCTTCCGCGGCTTCAAGGACGGCGTCGTCTACCTCAACATGAAGGGCGCCTGCGCCGGCTGTCCGTCATCGACAGCGACATTGCAGCACGGCATTCAGAACCTGCTGAAGCATTTCGTGCCCGACGTGGTCGAAGTCCGGCCGATGTGAGTCGGTGCCGTAGGGTGGGCAAAGGCGCGCTTGCGCCGTGCCCACCATCAAGAGTGACGCAGGTAGTAGTGGGCACGCTCCGCTTTGCCCACCCTACGAAGCGTCTCGCTACGCCGCCTGCCCGATGCCGGCGGCCTCCGCGGCCGCGCGCTGCATGCCCTCGGACATTTCGCTGGTCACCGCGCTCTGCTGCTGAACGGCCGCGGCCGTAGACGTCACGTACTCGCTGACATCCTGGATCGCCTGTTTGATCGAGGTGAGAGCCGCAACGACATCGCCGGAGATGCCGTTGAGATTGCCGATCTCCTGCTCGATCTTGTCGGTAGCCTGCTTGGCCTGGTTGGCGAGACCCTTCACCTCGGACGCGACCACGGCGAAGCCGCGGCCGGCTTCACCGGCCCGCGCCGATTCGATCGTGGCGTTCAGTGCCAGCAAGTTGATCTGGCCGGTGATCGCGCCGATCAGCTGCACGATGCTGCTCATCGATTCCGACGCCTCCGTCAGGCGCTGCGCCTGCCGGTCGGCAGCGTCGACGCGACCGACCGCCGTATGCGCGGTTTCTTTCGATTTCGCCATGGCGTCGGAGATTTCGCGCACCGACACGTTGAGTTCCTCGGCGCCGGCGGCGACCGTCTCCATCAAGCCGCGAACCTTCTCGCCGCGCATCCGCGCAATCACCTGCGCCGTGGTGTCGGTGGCGTATTTCACGACCTTGTAGGGCTTGCCGTTGAGGTCGCGGATCGGGTTGTAGGAAGCCTGAATCCAGATCTGCCGGCCGCCCTTGCCGACCCGCTCATACTCGCCCGACTGGAATTCGCCGCGGTTCAGGGCGGCCCAGAACGCGCGATAGCCGTCGCTGTCGCGCTGATCGTGCGGCATGAACATGCTGTGATGCTCGCCCTCGATCTCGGCCAGCGTGTAGCCGAGCGCGCCGAGGAAGTTCTGGTTCGCGGTCAGCACCTTGCCGTCCATACCGAACTCGATGACCGCCTGCGACTTGTCGATCGCTTCGATCTGTCCGGCGAAATTCGCCGCCTTCAACTTTTGTTCGGTGATATCGGAAGCGAACTTCACCACCTTGAACGGCTTGCCGGTGTCGTCGAGGATCGGGTTGTAGGACGCAAGAATCCAGATCTCCTTGCCGCCCTTGCCGAAGCGCTTGTATTCAGCCGACTGGAATTCGCCGCGGCCGAGCTTTGCCCAGAATTCGCGGTAGGCCGCGCTGTCGCGCTCGGCCGGCGCCACGAACATCTGATGATGCTTGCCCTGGATCTCGGCGAGCGAGTAACCAAGCGCGCCAAGGAAATTATTGTTTGCGGTGATGATGGTGCCGTCGAGATTGAACTCGATCACGGCTTGCGCCCGGGCGATCGCCGCGATCTTGCCGGCATCTTCCATGTTGCGGATCTTGCGCGCGGTGATGTCGGTGGCGAACTTGACCACCTTGGTCGGCTTGTTGGCGCTGTCCAGGATCGGATTGTAGGACGCCTGAATCCACACTTCGCGGCCGCCCTTGCCGACACGCTTGTATTCGGCGGCCTGATATTCGCCGCGATTCAGTTTCGCCCAGAATGCATGATAGTCCGGATTGTCGCGCTGTTCCGGCGTCACGAACATCCGGTGATGCTTGCCCACGATTTCGTCGAGCCGATATCCCATCGTGTCGAGGAAATTCTGGTTAGCGGTGACGATCGTGCCGTCCATATTGAACTCGATCACCGCCTGCGACCTGCTCATGGCGATCGCCTGCGCCAGCGCCTCACGCGCGGCGGAATTGCTCTTCAACAAACGCATAAAAAATTCTCCGTTCTGGAAACGAGCGTGGCTTGATCTGCCGAAGGTGCATCGTCCGGATCGCCATTGACCCGTATTTTCCACGTGGAAGATTGTCGCATCGGATGGCTAATTCTTTGTTAATTCCCTTTATTTTCAATGGGTTAGTCTCCCAGAAGTTGTATTGGCCCGGTCAGGTTTCCAAAATGGGGCGCGCAAACCGGCCACCGGGGCGCCGAGCGGAATTGCGGAGAAGCCATTCTGAAAGCACGCAAAACCGGCGACGAAATCTTCCAGTCAGCGGGAGAATCTCGAGAGCCCTTTTTTCGGTTCCGATCGAATCAGGACCGGGCTCTGGATTCTTGTTTTGACGCGTTTCCTGACGCGAACCGGTGTCCACTTCGCTCGAAAACGCTATAGGTAGCCCGATGCTCATCCTCGCCATCGATACCGCGCTTGATGCCTGCGCCGCGGCCGTGCTCGACACCAGCGCAGGCGGCGTGATCGCGTTAGAATCGCAGGCGATGAAGCGCGGCCATGCCGAAGCGCTGATGCCGCTGATCGCGCGTGTGATGAAGGCGTCAGGCGTTGCCTTTGCCGCGCTCGACCGCATCGCCGCGACGACCGGCCCCGGCAGTTTCACCGGATTGCGCGTCGGCCTTTCCGCAGCCCGTGGCATTGCGCTCGCAGCCGGCAAACCGGTCGTCGGCGTGACGACACTGACCGCTTTTGCCGCCCCCATCGTCAGCGAGAATAGCGGACCTCATCCTGTGCTCGCCGCAATCGATGCGCGGCATGATCATGTCTATTTCCAGGTGATCGGCGGCGACGGCAGTTCATTGATCAAGCCGAAGGTCGCGCCGATCGCGGAAGCGCTCGACGCGGCGCGCCTTGATGCGCCACATCTGGTCGGCAATGCGGCGAAGATTTTGGCCGACCGCTGGCCGGCCGATGCAGCGCCGCCCTGCAAGATCGATCAGCAGGCCGCGCCCGATATCGCCTGGGTGGCGTGGCTGGGCGCCGCCGTCAATCCCGAGAGCTCACCGGCACGGCCCTATTATCTGCGCGCGCCCGATGCCAAGCCGCCAAAGGATCCGCTGTCCGGCGCAGCCCAGCCGCCGGCATCGCGATGACATGGCTCTCCGAGTGGTGGCGCGGCGGCACGGCCGTGATCGAACCGGCGAATCAACGCGACGCCCTCCGTCTGGCGCAACTGCATGGCGCATCGTTTCACCGCGGCTGGGGCGAAGGCGAATTCGAGGTCATGCTGACCGAGCGCAACACGCTCGTTCACCGGCTGAGACGTGGGCGCAAGATCATCGGCTTTGCGGTGTCGCGCATGGCGGCCGACGAGGCGGAGTTATTGTCAATCGCCATCGATGCGACCCAACGTGGCCGTGGCTTGTCGCGTAACCTATTGCTGACGCATCTCGGTCATCTCGCGGGCCGCGGCGTACGCAAGGTGTTCCTCGAGGTCGAAGAAAATAATCAGCCGGCGCGGCGCCTGTATGAATGGGCCGGATTTGAGGTCGTTGGCCGCCGGGAACGCTATTATCAGCAGCCCGGCGGCGAGCAATTGAATGCACTTCTGATGCGGCGTGACTTGTCGTAACATGCGCTGGGTGGCAAAAGACCCCCGACCTGCGTCCGAAGGCCCTGAGACCATGCCCGCACTGAAATCGCCGCCTGCGCATAAAAATACCGGTATCGAGGCCCGCTGCGCCGCCACCGGCATGCGCATGACCGAACAGCGCCGGGTGATCGCGCGCGTGCTGGCCGATTCGGTCGACCACCCCGACGTCGAGGAACTTTACCGGCGCTGTGTCGCGGTCGACGACAAGATCTCGATCTCGACCGTGTACCGCACCGTCAAGCTGTTCGAGGATGCCGGAATCATCGAGCGGCACGATTTCCGCGAGGGGCGGGCGCGCTACGAGCAGATGCCCGACAGCCATCACGACCACCTGATCAATCTGCGCGACGGCAAGGTGATCGAGTTCACCTCCGAGGAGATCGAGAAATTGCAGGCCGAGATCGCCCGCAAACTCGGCTACAAGCTGGTCGATCACCGGCTGGAACTGTATTGCGTCCCGCTCGACGAAGACAAAACCTGATTTTCGTGACGCCAAATCTCATCATCTTCGATTGCGACGGCGTGCTGGTCGACAGCGAAGCCATTTCATGCCGCGCGCATGCCGAAGTTCTCAGCCGCCACGGCTATCCGATCACGCAGGAACAGGTGTTCGACCGCTTCCTCGGCCGCTCGACGCGCCAGGCGAATTCGGAAGTCGAGGCCGAACTCGGCCGCGCCCTGCCCGACGATTTTCATGTGCAATTGCAGGACGAGCAATTCCGGTCGTTCGAAGCCGACCTGGAAGCTGTGCCGCACATTCACGCCGCACTCGATGCCATCGTCCAGCCGGTCTGCGTCGCGTCGAGCGGATCGCAGCAACGCATGCGCCTCACCCTTGGCCGCACTCTCCTTTACGATCGATTTGCGCCGAATATCTTCTCGTCCTCGCAGGTCGTGAACGGCAAACCCGCGCCGGATTTGTTTCTGTTTGCGGCCAGCAAGATGAACGTTGCGCCGGAACGCTGCATCGTGATCGAGGACAGCGTCGCCGGCATCTCGGGTGCTGTCGCCGCGGGAATGACCGTGCTCGGTTTTCACGGCGGCAGCCACTGCCGCTCCGGCCACGGCGAGAGTCTGCGCGCAGTCGGGGCCGCCTTGACCTTCGACGATATGCGAACACTGCCCGATCTGATTGTGCGCATCGGTCGAAAGGCCGACTAGCTTCGCACCGCAGAGTTGAAGTCCGGCGTCGCTGCAGGCATCAGGTCAAACAATCTTGCCGCGAGTTAACTGGCCGCGAAACCCGCTGGTGATATTTTCAGGTGACCCTGCGCGAGGGGAGCGGCGCACCTGAAATTAACCCACAGCCAAATATTGAAGACGGTCTTGCCACTCTCGCTCATCGTGGCGGTGGCTGCGCTTGCGCGAACCTGGCAGCTTTCGCAGAACGATTTTGGAAGGCAGTACTACGCCGCCGGCGTGCGCAGCATGCTGGATAGCTGGCACAATTTCCTCTTCAACGCGTTCGACCCCGCAGGGTTTGTTTCCATCGACAAGCCGCCCGTGGCGATCTGGCTGCAGGTCGCCAGCGCCAAGCTGCTCGGTTTTTCCGCGCTTTCTATCCTGTTCGCCCAGGTGATGGCGGGATTGGCCGCGGTCCTCCTGGTTTACGTTCTGGTGCGGAAATATTGGGGCGGGACGGCCGGGGCCATCGCCGCGCTGTCGCTCGCGCTGAGCCCGGTCAATGTCGCCATCGACCGTTCCAACAATACAGAGAGCTGTCTCATCCTGGTGCTGCTGGCCGGCGTGTGGCTCGCGATGCGGGCAGCCGAAACCGGTCGGCTCGCGCTGCTGTGCGCCGCGATGGCCGCGATCGGCATCGGCTTCAACGTCAAGATGGGTGCTGCGCTGGTGCTCGCGCCGGTGCTGGCCTTGACGTTCAGCCTCGCGCGGCCGGGCGCTCCCGTCACCTGGCATCTCGCTCGACAAGCCATCGCGGGCCTCGTGCTCGTCGCCGTCTCGCTGTCATGGGCTGTTTTCTTCGATCTCACGCCGGCTCGCGACCGGCCCTATGCGGGCAGTACCAAACACAACTCCATGCTGGAGCTTGCATTGGTGCACAATGGCGCGGCCCGCTTCGTTGCGATTTCCGCACCCGCCATCGACCAGACGACGCCTGCAAGCACGGAAGTCCGACAGCCTGTTATGACCGACGACTCGCCGACCGGCCCGCTCCGCCTGTTTCGGCCGCGGGCGGCGGCGCAGTTCGCCTGGCTGCTGCCGCTCGCGCTCGCGGGCCTTGTTCTCGCCTGGTCGGATGCATGGGGTCCGGGCGCGCCCGTGTCACGCCGCATCAGCGCCGGCGTGTGGAGCGGCTGGCTTGTGATGTACTGGATCGTGCTCAGCTTTGCGGGCGGATTGATCCATACCTACTACGTCGCCGTGCTTGGTCCGCCGCTCGCCGTGTTTTCCGGCATCGCTGTCGCCAGGCTCTGGTCGAGGTGGAAAGCGGGCAGACCGGGGCGGATATACCTGCCGCTCGCCGTCGTAGCCACGGCCGCCTGGCAGTTCTATCTCTGAATGGCGCCGTCCGCCACGATCGGATCCGATTGGCTCAGCCTGACATGGCTGACGTCGATCGGAATCGCCGTGATAGGCTCGACCGTCCTTTATGCATTGCCGCAGCGGGGCAGCAGCTTCGCAAAACTGTTCGCGGGCGCTTCCATCGGCGCGCTGCTCGTTGCGCCGGTTCTGACCGCCGCGAGCGTCGTCCTGAGGCGCCCGAACATCGCGGCGCCGGTCGCCAACATGACCGTTTTGCTCGCGCCGTCGGATACCGAGCGTCAGGCATTGAGGACATCGCGGCTGGACGCCGCCCGCCAGAAGCTCTCCAGCTACCTGGTGGCCAATCGCGACGCGGAAAAATTTCTCGTCGCGGTCCCCAACGCCAACGTCGCTGCGCCGCTCATTATCTCAACCGGCCTGCCCGTCATGGCCATCGGCGGCTATCTCGGCGACGATCCAATTCTGACGCCTTCGGACGTCGAACGGCTGGCCTCGGACAGGCAACTGCGTTTCGTGATGCTCGGCGGATTTACCCTCGCGCCTGCAAAGCAGGCGGCGGCGCTCGATCCGATCGCGCGATGGGTCCGCACCAACGGCCGTCCCGTCGATCCAAAATTGTGGCGCCTGTCCGCATCGGCCGGCACCCCCTACCGCATCAACCTCGGCAATGAATGGGTGGAGGTTCCGCCGCCCGAACTGTTCGACCTCTGGGATAACGCAAGCGGGAACCTGCCGGGAGAGGCCGCTCGTCAGAACCCCCGATAGATCTAGCTGGCGTCGTATTTCTCCGTCGGAAGATCTTTCATATCGGGATGATTCTTGAGCACATCCATGACGTCGATGTGGGGATGGCCCTTAAGCGCCTCGGTCACGCAATTGTTGACGTACTTCCGGCGCGCGAGCCACTTCACCTTCTCGCCCTTCGCCCGCGCCTTGCATGCACCAATGGCCGTCTTCAGCGCGGCCTTGTCAGCCTTGGACACGGGCGCAGGCTTCCCAGGCGCAGCCTCGGCGGTCGTGGGCATCAACGCAGCACTACCGGCAAGTGCCGCGGCGGTGATGCACGTCAATAGAGCTGCGGCGAAACGAGACATGATGCAATTCCCCCGGTTTGCTAATTTGCGCGACTATTCTTGTTCCAAAACGAGATGGATAACAGGCCATCGCGCCAGCAAGCGCAAGGTTTTCGCCTCGGAATGAGGGCTATGGCGCTGGATTTCCAGCTCCTTAGCCTATAATTGACCCCTGACGCCGGATTGGCGCCCCCAGCACCCAAGGTTCCATGAATCCGCCGCGCAAGCTGCATATCAAGTCCTATGGCTGCCAGATGAACGTCTACGATGCGCAACGCATGGTGGACACGCTGGCGGGCGAGGGCTTTGTCGAGACCGATAGCGCCGAGGATGCGGATCTGGTGATCCTCAACACCTGCCACATCAGGGAAAAGGCTTCCGAAAAGGTCTACTCCGAACTCGGGCGGCTGCGGGTCGCCAAGGATGAGGCGGCGCGCCAGGGGCGCGATATGCGCATCGCGGTCGCGGGCTGCGTCGCGCAGGCCGAAGGCGCGGAGATCATCCGCCGCGCGCCAACGGTCGACGTCGTGGTCGGGCCGCAAAGCTATCATCATCTGCCGCAATTGCTGGCGCGCGCGAAGAGCGAAGGCCGTGCGCTGGAAACCGAATTCCCGGTCGAGGACAAATTCGGTTTCCTCCCCGCCCCCAAACCGGATGCGATCCGCGCGCGCGGCATCTCCGCTTTCGTCACCGTGCAGGAAGGCTGCGACAAGTTCTGCACCTTCTGCGTCGTGCCCTATACGCGCGGCGCGGAACTCTCGCGCCCGGTGGCGAAGATCGTCGACGACGTGAAGCGGCTCACCGACAACGGCGTGCGCGAGATCACCCTCATTGGGCAGAACGTCAACGCCTATCACGGCGAAGGCCCGGACGGACGGAGCTGGCCGCTCGGCAGGCTTCTGCATCGGCTTGCCGAAATCGAAGGTATCGTGCGGCTGCGCTACTCGACCAGCCATCCCCGCGATGTCGACGATTCGCTCATTGCAGCCCATCGCGATCTCGCCGCGCTGATGCCGTTTGTACATCTTCCGGTGCAGTCCGGCTCCGACCGGATCCTGGCAGCCATGAACCGCAAGCATACCGCCGATGATTATCGCCGCGTTATCGACCGTTTTCGTACCGCGCGCCAAGATATTGCTTTTTCATCGGATTTTATCGTCGGCTTCCCCGGCGAAACCGAGGGAGAATTCGCGGCGACCCTCGCGCTTGTCATGCAAATCGGATACGCTGGGGCTTATTCGTTCAAATATTCGCCTCGGCCCGGCACGCCGGCGGCGGACATGCAGGAGACGGTGTCAGCGGCTGAAATGGACGAGCGATTGGTGCGGCTTCAGGAATTGATCGACAGCCAGCAATCGGCCTTCAACAAGGCCATGATTGGTAACACCGTCGATGTGCTGTTCGAACGCGCGGCCCGCAATCCCGGCCAGATCGTCGGCCGCACCGCGTATCTCCAGCCGGCGCATGTCTTTGCCTCACCTGACATCATCGGACAGGTGCTGCCGGTCAAAATCGAGAGCCTCGAGCGCTACAGCCTGCTCGGCGAACTCGCCGGCGCTGCGGCGCGGCCAGTGTCTTCAACGCATTCCACCATGACCCATTCTTCTCACGAAACCAGTTCATCTCAAGAAACCCAGGGAGCCTGAACCCTTGCCCAAAAGCGCATCGGATTCGCCTTCGCTCGCTCCTAGCCGCAAATTTGACCGCGACATGCAAGTTCCGCCCGAAACCCAGGTCGTCATCGACTTCGACGACAACCGCGCCGCTTCCGCGCTCGTCGGCCCCTACGGTCAAAACCTGGCGCTGGTCGAACGGCGGCTCGGCATCGTGGTCGATTCCCGCGGCAACCACATCACCATCGCCGGTTCCCGTGACGGCTGCGACGCCGCGCGGCGCGTGCTGGAGACGCTCTATGCGCAGGCCGTGCAGGGACACGACCTGTCGCAGGGCGAAGTCGAAGGCGCGATCCGCGCTGTGCTGGCACAGGGCTCGCTGTTCGAGTTCGATCCCAAGGCCGCCAAGACCTCGTTCGAGACCATCAACCTGCGCAAGCGTCCGGTGCGGGCGCGCACGGCGGCGCAGGATTCCTACATCCGCGCGTTGAAGCGCCACGAAATGGTGTTCGGCGTCGGCCCCGCCGGCACCGGCAAGACCTGGCTTGCGGTGGCGCATGCCGCGCAATTGTTCGAACGCAAGGAAGTCGATCGCATCATCCTGACGCGGCCCGCGGTCGAGGCCGGCGAGCGGCTCGGCTTCCTGCCCGGCGACTTGCGGGAAAAGGTCGATCCTTACTTGAGGCCGATCTACGACGCGCTTTACGACTTGATGGATTCGCGCATCGTCGAACGCGCGCTGCAGGCCGGCGAGATCGAGATCGCGCCGCTGGCGTTCATGCGTGGCCGGACGCTGACCAACGCGGTCATCATCCTGGACGAAGCGCAGAACACCACTTCGATGCAGATGAAGATGTTCCTGACCCGGCTCGGCGAGAACAGCCGCATGATCATCACCGGCGATCCGTCGCAGGTCGACCTGCCGAACGGACAGGCCTCAGGGCTTGCCGAAGCGGTCAAGCTGCTCGACGGCGTCGAGGGCATTGCGCAGGTGAAATTCACCGCGGAGGACGTCATCCGCCATGAACTGGTGGCGCGGATCGTCGCCGCCTATGAGGGATTGCCGCAAAAACCGGCAACCAACAAATCTTGACCCAGAAATCGTCGGCGCTGGACCTGCCGCAGGCAGGCCCGGGCCGCAACCCGAACATTGCAATGCAAAGCGCTGGAACGCTCGTGTCGTCCGTACTTCCCTTCACCGAAGTTCTCGTCGTCGCCGATTGCTGGCAGACCGAGCCGGAGGCCGAGGCGGTGATCCATCGCGCCATCCATGCGGCGGCCGAGATCGCCGATGCCGATGTCGGCGACGCCGAGCTCGCGGTCATGCTGACCGACGATGCCGGCATCCGCACGCTCAACAATAACTGGCGCGGCATCGACAAGCCGACCAACGTGCTGTCGTTTCCGGCGCTGCAGCCGACCGCGGGCGCGCCTGCCGACGCGCCGCGGATGCTCGGCGATATCGCCATCGCCTACCAGACCACACGCAAAGAGGCCGATGACGAGGAGAAGCCGTTCGATCATCACCTGAGCCATCTTGCGGTCCACGGGTTCCTGCATTTGATCGGATACGACCACGAGAACGACGATGACGCCGAAGCCATGGAAGGTCTCGAACGGGAGATTCTCGCCCAGCTCGGCATTCCCGATCCGTATTCGGACCGGGAGCGGGTGGACTGAAATGCCGGACTCCGACCCAGTTCAGGACAATCCGCGCGACACGCCCAACCTGCCGGCGGTGGTGAAGGAAGGCGAGGTGCTGCGCCCGGCTGCCGACAACTGGCTGCTGCGGGCGATCCGCACGCTGTTCGGCTGGAGGGCCGGCTCGGTCCGCGCCGATCTTCAGGTCGTGCTCGACGCCTCCACGCCGGACGAGGTCGGCTTTTCCGCCATCGAGCGCACCATGCTGCGCAACATCCTCGGCCTGAACGAGCGGCGGATCGCCGATGTGATGGTGCATCGCGCCGACATCGTCGCGGTCAAGCGGGATATTCCGCTTGGCGAACTAATGAGCCTGTTCGAAAGCGCGGCCCATTCGCGGCTCGTGGTCTACGACGAAACGCTCGACGACCCCGAAGGCATCGTTCACATCCGCGACCTCCTGGCGTTCATGACCGCAAAGGCGCGGGTCGGCGACACCACCAAGCCGAAGCGCAAGAAGCCGTTCCCGGCGGGCCTCGACCTGCGCGCGGTCGACCTCGCATTGCCGCTGGCGGAGGCCAACATCATCCGCAAGCTGTTGTATGTGCCGCCGTCGATGCGGGCGATCGACCTGCTGGCGCAGATGCAGGCCTCGCGCATCCATCTGGCGCTGGTGGTCGACGAATATGGCGGCACCGACGGGCTGGTATCGATCGAGGACATCGTCGAGCAGATCGTCGGCGAGATCGACGACGAGCACGACAGCGACGAGCCGCCGTCGATCATCCGGCAGGGCGACAATGCATTCATCGCGGACGCCCGCGCCAGCCTCGAGGATGCCCGCAAGATGATCGGCGAGGAATTCGTCACCGGCGAGGCCGGCGAGGAAGTGGCCACTCTCGGCGGCTATCTGGTGTCACAGGTCGGCCGCCTGCCGGTGCGCGGCGAAGTCATTGCGGGCCCGGGCAATTTCGAGATCGAGGTGCTCGATGCCGATCCGCGGCGGGTCAAGCGCCTGCGGATCGGGATTCGGAAAGAGCGTCCGGCGACGCGCGCGACGCGCGAGCGAAGCCGCCGCGAGGCCGCACCCGATACCAACGTGCCGCCGACCAATGACAATACGCCGCCGACTCCTGGCGATGGAGCCGGCTCGCAGTGATCCCGACCAGTAAATTCCGCATGGCGGGACTTTCGATCATCCTTGCCTGGGGCTGGAAGCGCGCGATCATCGCGCTGGTCGCGGGCGCCTTGTCGGCGCTTGCGATGGCGCCGTTCAATGCCTGGCCGGTGCTGTTCGTGACCTTTCCGGTCGCAGTCTGGCTGATCGACGGAGCGGCGGCCGGAAAACGGCGCGGTGTGCCGGCGGCGGCGATGTCGGGCTTCTGGTTCGGGCTCGGCTATTTCGTGCCCGGGCTTTACTGGACCGGCAACGCTTTCCTGGTCGATGCAGCGACCTTTGCCTGGCTGATGCCGTTCGCGGTGCTCGGCCTGCCGGCCTATCTTGCCTTGTTTCCGGCGCTCGGCTTCGCACTGGCGCGGCTGATCTGGACGCGGGATGCCTCGCGGGTGCTGGCGCTCGCGATCGGGCTCACGGTCAGCGAATGGCTGCGCGGCTATGTGCTGTCGGGCTTTCCCTGGAATGCCTTCGGCTACGCGCTGTCGGAGCCGCTGGCGCTGGCGCAGACGGCTTCGCTGATCGGGCTGTGGGGCATGACCTTCCTCAGCGTTGCCATCTTTGCCAGCCCTGCGGCGCTGATCGACGGGTCTTCACGCGGCCGAAAGCCCTGGATCGCCCCGGTGGCGGCGCTGTCGCTGCTGGTCGCGATGGGTGTCTACGGCGCCGTTCGGCTGTCGCTGCAGCCGACCGAATTGACCAAGGTCAAGCTGCGCATCATGCAGCCTAACCTGCAGCAGGACGTCAAATTCAACTACGCCGCCAAGGCGGAGGTGATGCAGAAATACCTTGCGCTGTCCGACCGCGCTTCGGGACCGCAATCCACCGGCGTGCGCGACGTGCAGATCCTGATCTGGCCGGAATCGGCTTTCCCGTTCTTCCTGGCGCGGGAGGCCGATGCGATGGCGCAGATTGCCGAGCTGCTGCCCAAGGGCACGGTGCTGTTGACCGGCTCGGTGCGCGCCCCGGACGGACCGCCCGGCGCCCGCGTCACCCGTGCCTACAACTCGATATATGCGATCGACCATGACGGTGGCGTGCTGTCGGTCTACGACAAGCTGCATCTGGTGCCGTTCGGCGAATATTTACCGTTTCAGGAGTGGATGGAAAAGCTCGGCTTCGTGCAGCTGACCAAGGTGCATGGCGGCTTCATTCCGGGCACGCGGCGCCGCACGATGGAGATACCGAATGCGCCGCGCGCGCTGCCGCTGATCTGTTACGAGGCGATTTTTCCCGGAAATGTGGCAGCGCGCGACGATCGCCCCGGCTGGATCGTCAACCTGACCAATGACGGCTGGTTCGGAAATTCGACCGGTCCCTACCAGCACCTGCAGCAGGCGCGCCTGCGTGCGATCGAGGAAGGGCTGCCGATGGTGCGCGCCGCCAACACCGGCATCTCCGCGGTGATCGATCCCTCGGGGCGTATTGTCGCACGGCTCGGCCTCGGCATCGAAGGCGTGCTGGACGCCGGCCTGCCGACGGCGCTGCCGCCGACGGTTTATGCTCGCCTTGGAGATATCCCGGCTGCCCTCATCGTGGCCGCCGCCCTGCTGCTCGTCGTCAGACGCCGCTCCGCAAAGCACACTGCCTGAGATTCCGCATCGCTAGTTGTTGCTGGTTTACTAAAAAACGCTAACTGCGTGGTTCCACCAGTTGACAGACAGCCTGCGATTCGCTTTCTGCGGTTGCAAGCTAAGAACAACAACCAGTCACTTCCGCTGCTCAGATCGTCCGCAATTCTACCCGATCCTCCGAGCAGGATATGACGGTCACAGCAGCGCGTCTGAGGCATTGTCCTTCCACTGCCTCTTTCCCGGCGCGCGATCCCAGGAGCGATGCAGATGTCCACCAAAGCGCCCAATCCCGTTGACAAGTATGTCGGGAGCCGCGTTCGGATGCGCCGCATCATGCTGGGTATGAGCCAGGAAAAGCTGGGCGAAGCGCTCGGCCTTACCTTCCAGCAGGTGCAGAAATACGAGAAAGGCACCAACCGGGTCGGCGCCAGCCGCCTGCAGCAAATCTCCGAGATATTGCAGGTACCTGTGTCGTTTCTGTTCGATGGCGGGCCGAGTGGCGCGATCAATGGCAACGGCTTCGGCGAAGGCGCCTCCCCGGCCTACGTGTCAGATTTCCTCGCCACGTCAGAGGGTCTCGCACTGACGCGCGCGTTCACGCGCATCGGCGATTCCAAAATGCGGCGCTCGATCGTCGAACTGGTCGAGCAGATCGCATCGCGCGACGGCCCCGACCAGCGCTGATTTTCATCAGCACCGGTTGAGAATTTCGTATTCTGGAATATGCCATTATTTCCCGCTGCGAAATTGCGCATCGCGAAATGACGCGGTATCGGATACGACATGACGACAGCCAACCCGTTCGATGCCACGCCGATCCTCGAGGGCATCCGCCGCTGGGTCGAGATCGAGACCCCGACCGAAGCGCCCGGGCAGGTCAACCAGCTCGCCGACCTCGTCGCTGAAGGCTATCGCGGCCTGGCTGCGACCGTGGAGCGGATCGCCGGTCACTCCGGCTGCGGCGATCATCTGGTGGCGCGCTCATCATGGGGGCAGGACGCACCGGGAATCCTGGTGCTGAGCCATCTCGATACGGTGCATCCGCTTGGCTTCATCGAACGCCTGCCGTTCCGGATTTCGGGCGACAGCGCTTTCGGCCCGGGCATCTACGACATGAAGGGCGGCGCCTATCTCGCCTATCATGCGTTTCGGCAGGTTTGCGCCGAGGGCGCGCGCCCGCCGCTCGGCATCACCCAGCTCTATGTCTCTGACGAGGAGATTGGCAGCCCGACGTCGCGTGGGCTGATTGAGAGCGAGGGGCGGAAGGCGAAATATGTGCTGGTCACCGAACCGGCGCGCGACGGCGGCAAGATCGTGACCGGACGCAAGGGTGTCGGGCGCTTTGAGGTCTTCATCAAGGGCGTGCCTTCGCATGCCGGCACCAGGCCGCAGGACGGCCGCAGCGCCATCCGCGAACTCGGCAATGTCATTCAAACGCTGGAGGCGATGAACGATCCGGCGCGCGGCATCACCGTCAATGTCGGCGTGGTCCGCGGCGGCACCAAACCGAACGTGATTGCGGAAGAGGCCTATGCCGAGGTCGATTTGCGCGTGCCGACGATCTCGGATTCGGAGGAGCTCACGGCGAAAATCCTCGATCTCAAATCGCGCACCGAGGGCGTCACCGTCAAGGTGATCGGCGAATTGAACCGCCCGCCTTACGAAAAGAGCAATGCCGGCGCGGCGCTCTACGAGCATGCCAGGACGATTGCGGCGGAGATCGGTTTTGACCTGGTCGATACATCGACCGGCGGCGGCTCCGACGGCAATTTCACCGCGCCACACACGGCCACCCTCGACGGGCTCGGCGTCGACGGCCAGGGCGCGCATACCCATTACGAGCAGATGTACATCTCCTCGATCGAGCCGAGGGCACGGCTGTTGTACCGGCTGTACCAGACGCTGCGATGATGACTGCCCCGCGCGATACCGGCGACCGCGACACGCCGCCGGATGACGGCGCATCGGCACATGCGCATGGCTCGTTCTTCGGCCGCCGCAAGGGTCACAAGCTCCGCATCCATCAGGCCGACCTGATCGACAATCTGCTGCCGCATCTGGCGCTCGACATCGCCGCGCCCGCACCGGCGCGGCTTGCCGACCTGTTCGATGGCGACATCGAGGATGTCAGGCTCGAAATCGGATTCGGCGGCGGCGAACATCTGATCGCGGAGGCGCAAGCCCTTCCCAACATCGGGTTCATCGGCTGCGAGCCCTATGTCAACGGCATGGCCAAGATCCTGACGCAGATCGAGACGCACAACATCAGCAATGTCAGACTCTATGCCGGCGACGCCGCGGAATTGCTGGCATGGGCCCCGCCGCGTTCGCTTGTTCGAATCGACCTGATCCATCCCGATCCCTGGCCAAAGCGGCGGCACTGGAAGCGGCGCTTCGTGCAGGACGCTACGGTCAACGCGATGGCGCGCGTCTTGAAAGATGGCGGCGAATTCCGCTTCGTCAGCGACATCGACGATTATTGCGCCTGGACGCTGGCGCATCTGATGCGCAGCTCCGATTTTCTCTGGACCGCGGAGCGCGCAATCGACTGGCGACAACCGTGGGACGGCTACACCATGACGCGCTACGGCCGCAAAGCCGAACGCGAGGGGCTTGTGGCGGCGTATTTGCGGTTTCGGCGGATGGGCTAGGGGACAATTCGGTGGCTTCATCCTTCGAGACGGCGCTTGCGCGCCTCCTCAGGATGAGGTCCGAAATCCTCATGGTGAGGAGCGCGGCAAAGCCGCGCGTCTCGAACCACGAGGCCGCGCTGTGGCAACCGTCACCGCTTTGCCGCTTCCTCCATCTTCGCCTTCCTCGCGTCGGTGGCTTCCCACACCATCCGCTTTCCCCGCTCGCGGCCCAACAGTTCGATCGGGTCGTGGTTGTCGATGTGGCCGAACTGTCCCTTGTAGACGCTGTAGCCGCATAATTCCTGCAAGCGCCGCGGAAAGCGCTTTGCCGTCTCCTGGGGAATGCCGAGCTGCAAATTCTCCTGCTGCCGCATCCAGCCCCAGCAATAGGCGCAGGAAAACGCAAAGCGCCGCTCGTCGCTGTCGTTGGCGCCGCCGCCGTGCCACAGCGCGCTGTCGAACAGCATCACGCTGCCCGCCTTCATCGTCGCGGTGACCGCGTCGTATTCCCGGCCGTATTCCGGCGAGGATTCATATTTGTGGCTGCCCGGTATGATCCGCGTCGCGCCATTGTCCGCGCGGAAATCCGACAACGCCCAGATCGCATTGATGGTGATCGGAATGTGCGGGCGCGGCAGCGGAATCAGTTGCGTGTCTTCATGGATCGGCTGCGCCTCCTGCCCGGGTCCCAGCACCAGCGAGCAGAACGACGACAACAGGCACTCCTTGTCCAGCACGCGCTCCACCACCGGCAGCACGTTGTCGTGCAGCGGCACTTTCCAGAACAAATCGTCATAGGTGAGGAGGTTGTTGATACGGACGGTCTTGAAACCTTCGAACGACGTTCTGGCGGGACCGAGACGATGCTCGCGCTCGACGTGCTGCAGCGCCGTTATCAAGCCTTCGACCAGTTCGGCGCTCGCCGCAGCTTCGATGACGGTGAAACCGTCGCCGCGGATCCTGTCCGCATGGGCTTGAACCGCCGCGTCCGTCAGCATGTCGGGCTCCCGAAGTACATTGTCGTACGCTGTGCCGCGCCTTCCGTACGCAGGATAGACCGCTGTTTCGATGTTTGGGAAATGGTTTCCGCTCATGCCGTCATTGCGAGCGAAGCGAAGCAATCCATCTTCCCCCGCGTTTAGGCATGGATTGCTTCGCTTCGCTCGCAATGACGGAGAGAACGCGTCAGGTCCGGATTATCGCGTCTTCCAGAACGCGACGACGCGCTGGGCGGTCGCGGGCATCAGGCGGACGTAATTGACCCGCGCATTTTCGATGTCGGCGGGGGACGCCGTCCGGTTCGGACCGAGCCGAAGCAGGATCAGCGCGCGCACGGTCGCCCATTCGACATCGATGGATTTCCCGGCGATCAGGATCGGATCGTAGCGGTCGCCAGAGATCAGGCGGTCGAGGGTTTCGACCTTGACGCCGGTCATCGCCGACAACGCGGCGACCGACTCTTCGTACTTGAAGGCCCTGGCAAAATTGAGCAACGCGCCTTCGCCGAGCATGCCTTCGCGGTGGAGCTTCAGCACGGTGCGCTGCGCCGCCATGAAGTCGCGCCGCTCCTCGCGTTCGGACGGGCCGGTGATGGCCGTCATCGCCTGCTTGATGTCGGCCTGCCGTTCGGGTTTGACGACCTGGAACAGGCGGCGACGAACGACGTCGATGGAGCCGGAGAGCAGATCCTTCAATTGCGTAGGCGACAGATCGTCGCGCTGGCCAAGCCTGATCGTCAGCACACCATCCTGGCCGGCGCGCTTGATCAGCGTGGAATAGCTATCCTCCGAGAAGGCTGCGCCCGCATTGCCGGCGGCGCGCCTGACGACGGCGCGGTCGCCGCGGGCGACCATGACGTCGGTGAGATCGGTCGAGAGTGTGGGCCGCTCCGCCATCGCCAGCAGATGACCCTGGCCCTTCATCGACGCAATTTCGAGCAGCATCTTTTCGTCGACGACCGGGGAATGTCGCAGCAGCGGGCCGGCAATGGCAATTTCATCGTCATGGGCGAGTTGGCCGACCAGACCTCGCGGCGCGTTCGCCAGCACCGACAGCCGCTCGGCCAGTTCGGCGCGCTCGGCGATCTCAGCATGCGGGACGAGACTGGTCAGGACGCCGTCGAACAGGTCGACGTGATCGGGGCGGAAGCTCGCCGCGCCCTGCAGGAACAGCTCGCTGATACGGCGCGCGGCATCGGCGCGGCGCTTCGGGTCGCCACGACTGACAATGTCGTCGAGTTCCGGGATCAGCGACGGTGAAATTATCATAAACCCCATCCAAACCGGCCGAATTGGCTGATTTTCGGGAAATCTAGGTAGCGTTCGTGAATGAAGGGTTAGATTTTGCCTCCCCTCTCAAAGCTTGGCAAAATCGGACTTAACGCGACCCTCGGGCCTTGTCGGATTGCGCAAAAACCGCTATATCCGCGGCAACTTATGGTTCTCATACGATCGCGTATTGAGAGTGGGCCCCCCGGGACCCGCTCTTTTTTATTACCTGAACGAGCCTGGCCCAGAAGGGTCTTCAAGGCCCGGTTCGGGGAACCGGCTGGACCGCCGGTTAAGGCCCGGCCTAAACCCATGCAAGTAAGACGCTTTTGACCCTGGACATGACCGATCCAACTGCTGGTTCCGTGGATGCCGACCTCTTGGCCGAGCCCCGTCTCGTCGTCGAGCCGGGCGCGGCCGCGCGGGTATCGGCGGTGGCCGGACCGGTTTTGCAGGGAATGGGCTACCGGCTGGTCCGGATCAAGATTTCAGGCGAGGCTGGCTGCACCGTCCAGATCATGGCCGAACGGCCCGATGGCACGATGCAGATCGAGGATTGCGAGGCGATCTCGCGGGCGCTGTCGCCGGTGCTCGACGTCGCCGACCCGATCGAGCGCGCCTACCGGCTTGAGATATCCTCGCCGGGCATCGATCGCCCGCTGGTACGTCGTTCCGATTTCGAGCGTTTCAGCGGTCATCTCGTGAAAATCGAAATGGCGGTCGCCCATCAGGGCCGCAAGCGTTTCCGCGGGCTCCTTGCCGGCGTCGAAGGCGAGGCCGTGCGGCTACATCGGGATGACATACGCGCGGGCGAAGATGCCGATGTGCTGCTGGTGATGGAGGACATCTCCGACGCGCGACTGGTTTTGACCGACGAATTGATTGCGGAATCGATGCGGCGCGGCAAGCAGGCCGAGCGCGAATTGAAGCAGAATCTCGGGCTGGCGCCGCCATCTCCGCCGCACGCAAAGAAGAGCGATCCGGCCAAGAGCAACAAGCCGAAGCCCAAGTCTAATAACAAGTCTGATAACAAGCCCGGCAAGAAGCCGGAGCCGACCAATACAAAGAAACACCGCCTCGCCGCAGAACGGCTGCGCAGGGGCGACTTCGATCCTACTGAAGGAGACTAGGCCATGGCCGTCAGTGCCAACAAACTCGAACTGCTGCAGATCGCAGACGCGGTCGCCCGCGAGAAGTCGATCGACCGTGGGATCGTGATCGCTGCGATGGAAGACGCCATCGCCAAGGCGGCCCGCGCCCGTTACGGCAGCGAGACCGACGTTCACGCCGAGATCGACGCCAAGAAGGGCGAGCTGCGGCTGTCGCGCCACATGCTTGTCGTCGAGCAGGTCGAGAACTCCTCGAACCAGATTTCGCTGGCGGACGCGCAGCGCGCCAACCCGGGCGCCCAGGTCGGCGACACCATCGCCGACACCCTGCCGCCGCTGGAATATGGCCGCATCGCCGCGCAATCCGCCAAGCAGGTGATCGTGCAGAAGGTGCGCGAGGCCGAGCGCGACCGGCAATACCAGGAATTCAAGGACCGCATCGGCGATATCGTCAACGGCGTCGTCAAGCGCGTCGAATATGGCAGCGTGATCGTCGACCTCGGCCGCGGTGAAGCCATCATCCGCCGCGACGAAATGCTGCCGCGCGAGGTGTTCCGCAACGGCGACCGCGTCCGCGCCTACATCTTCGATGTCCGCCGCGAAACCCGCGGACCGCAGATCTTCCTCTCCCGCACCCATCCGCAATTCATGGCCAAACTGTTCGCGCAGGAAGTGCCGGAAATCTATGACGGCATCGTCGAGATCAAGGCGGTCGCCCGCGACCCCGGCTCGCGCGCGAAAATCGGCGTGATTTCAAGGGATTCCTCGGTGGATCCGGTCGGCGCCTGCGTCGGCATGCGCGGCTCGCGCGTGCAGGCCGTGGTGAACGAACTGCAAGGCGAGAAGATCGACATCATCCCGTGGTCGCCCGACATCGCGACCTTCGTCGTCAACGCGCTGGCGCCTGCCGAAGTCGCCAAGGTCGTGATCGACGAGGACCGCGAGCGGATCGAGGTCGTGGTTCCCGACACCAACAACCAGCTCTCGCTGGCGATCGGCCGCCGCGGCCAGAATGTCCGCCTCGCCTCGCAGCTGACCGGCTGGGATATCGATATCCTCACCGAGCAGGAAGAATCCGAGCGCCGACAGGCCGACTTCGAGAACTCCACGCGGGTGTTCATGGAAGCGCTGAATGTCGACGAAGTCGTCGGCCAGTTGCTGGCGTCTGAAGGCTTCACCTCCGTCGAGGAACTCGCGCTGGTCGACGCCAAGGAACTGGCCGGGATCGAAGGCTTCGACGAGGAAACCGCCAACGAGCTGCAGAGCCGGGCGAGAGAATACCTGGAACAGCTCGAAACGGAGCTGGAAAACAAGCGTAAGGAGCTCGGCGTGGATGATGCTTTGAAGACGGTGCCCGGCGTGACCTCGAAGATGCTGGTCAAGTTCGGCGAGAACGACATCAAGTCCGTCGAGGATCTGGCGGGCTGCGCGACCGACGATCTGGTCGGGTGGACCGAGCGCAAGGAAGGCGGCGAGCCGACCAAGTTCCCCGGCATTCTCGACCCCAACGAGATCTCGCGCGACGATGCCGAACGCTTGATTATGCAGGCCCGCGTCATTGCCGGCTGGATCACCGAGGCCGAACTCGCCAAACAGTCCGAGACGGCCGAGACCACCGAAGACCAGACGGCGTAATGCGGGTGTTCCGCAGAAACGAAGATCCTTTCTGCGCGCCGACCGTGCGCAGATGACCGGAGCCACTAGACAGGCATGCTCGCTTTGGCTGACCCCGATCTCGACCATGGGCCGCGGACCGACAAGTCCGCGACCATGCGGATGTGCGCGGTCAGTCGCGAGGTGCACCCGATTGACGAGCTGATCCGGTTTGTGGTCGCCCCGTCGGGTGAAGTAATCCCCGACTTGAAGCGCAAGCTGCCCGGCCGCGGCCTGTGGGTCCAGGCCTCGCGCCGGACCGTTGCGGAAGCGGTACGGCGTCACCAATTTAGCCGAGGGTTCAAGCGCGACGTTCGCGCCGCGGCGACCCTTCCCGCCGATACCGAGGCCCTGCTGGAACGAAGCTGCACCGAGGCGCTGGCCATGGCGGCCAAGGCCGGTCAGGTCATTTCCGGCTTTGCCAAGGTCGAGGGCCTGCTCGAACAGGGCAGGGCCGGAGCCCTGATTCACGCTTCCGACGGCGCCGCCGACGGAATCCGCAAATTGGACGCTATCGCCGGGCAAAGGACCGGAAATATCGGTGAATCGCGAGGTTTACCGATCATTACCGCTTTAACCTCGGCACAATTGGATTTGGCACTGGGGCGGGCAAATGTGATACATGCAGCCCTGCTCGCGGGCCCGGCGAGCAAAACGTTCCTGTCGCGCTGCCAGATCCTGGTTCGATACCGGATGGACGACGACGACAAGACCGGGGATGGCGGCCAGAAATTCTGACTGACGACGATTGGTTCCGAAGCCTTGCTTCAATGAATGTGCGGATACGCACAGCGTAACGAGATTAGGACTGCTGAATGGTTGATACCAAAACGCCTGGCGACAAGACTCTGAGTGTTCCGACCAAGACCTTGACGCTGAAGCCGCGGGTCGAGACGGGCACCGTGCGCCAGAGCTTCAGCCATGGCCGGACCAAGCAGGTCGTGGTCGAAAAGCGTGGCAAGCGTCGCGTCGGCGGCGATGCGCCCGCGACCGAAACGCATGCGCCCGAGCCGGTCGTCGCCAAGGCGGCGCCAGTTGCAAAGGCCCCCCTTTCCCGCCCCGCAGCGCCGGCCGCGCCGCGCAGCGGTTCGGGCGTAGTGCTGCGCACGCTGACGGAAGACGAGCGTTCCGCCCGCGCCAGCGCGCTGGCCGACGCCAAAGTGCGCGAAGTCGAGGAACGGCGGCTGGCCGAGGAAGAAGCCAAGCGCCGCGCCAGCCGTGAAGGCATCGAACAGGCCGAACGCGAGGCCGCCGAAGCCCGCCGCAAGGCCGAGGAAGAACGGCACCGCGTGGAAGAGGAAGCCAAGCGCAAGGCCGAAGTCGAGGCCAAGAAGCGATTTGGCGAGGCCGAGGCCAAGCCCGCGACGGTGGCGGCGACGGCGCCCGCTACGGCCCGACCGGCCGCAGCCCGCCCGGCTGGCGCCCGTCCGGCTGCAGCGGTGCCGCCCGCGCGCGCCCCGGGCGTTGCTGCCGACGGTTCCGATGAAGACGAAGGCCCGCGCCAGATTCGCCGCGGCCCCGGCGGCGCCATGCGCCCCGTCACGCCCCCCAAGACCACCCACAAGCCGGCACCCGCGAAGGAACGCGGTCGCTTGACGCTGGTCACCGCGCTCAACGCCGACGACGTCCGTGAGCGGTCGATCGCCTCGTTCCGCCGCCGCACCCAGCGCCTGAAGGGACACGCCGCCAACGAGCCGAAGGAAAAGCTCATCCGCGAGGTGACGATCCCGGAAGCGATCACGATCCAGGAACTCGCCAACCGCATGTCCGAGCGCGCGGTCGACGTCATCCGCATGCTGATGAAGCAGGGCGCGATGCACAAGATCACCGACGTGATCGACGCCGATACCGCGCAGCTGATCGCCGAGGAATTGGGCCACTCCGTCAAGCGCGTCGCCGCGTCCGACGTCGAAGAGGGCCTGTTCGACGTGGTCGACGATTCCACCGATACCGAGCCGCGCTCGCCGGTCGTCACCGTGATGGGCCATGTCGACCACGGCAAGACCTCGCTGCTCGACGCGCTTCGCCACGCCAACGTGGTGTCGGGCGAAGCCGGCGGCATCACCCAGCATATCGGCGCCTATCAGGTCACCTCGCCGGAAAGCGGCAAGAAGATCACCTTCATCGATACGCCCGGCCACGCCGCGTTCACCGCGATGCGCGCGCGCGGCGCCAAGGTCACCGATATCGTGATCCTGGTGGTGGCGGCCGATGACGGCGTCATGCCGCAGACGATCGAGGCGATCAACCACGCCAAGGCGGCGAAGGTTCCGATGATCGTCGCGATCAACAAGATCGACAAGCCGGACGCCAAGCCGGAACGCGTGCGCACCGAACTGCTGCAGCACGAGGTGCAGGTCGAATCGTTCGGCGGTGAAGTCGTCGACGTCGAGGTTTCCGCCAAGAACAAGACCAATCTCGACAAGCTGCTCGAGATGATCGCGCTGCAGGCCGAACTGCTCGACCTCAAGACCAATTCGGAGCGCCCCGCAGAAGGCACCGTGATCGAAGCCAAGCTCGATCGCGGCCGTGGTCCGGTGGCCACCGTGCTGGTTCAGCGCGGCACGCTCAAGGTCGGCGACATCATCGTGGCCGGCGCCGAAATGGGCCGCGTCCGCGCGCTGATTTCGGACCAGGGCGAGAACCTCGACGAGGCCGGACCTTCGGTGCCGGTGGAAGTGCTCGGCTTCAACGGCCCGCCGGAAGCCGGCGACCGCCTCGCCGTGGTCGAGAACGAAGCCCGCGCCCGCCAGGTCACAAGCTACCGCGCCCACCAGAAGCGCGAGAACGCCGCCGCCTCGATTTCCGGCATGCGCGGCTCGCTCGAGCAGATGATGTCGCAGCTCAAGACCGCGGGCCGCAAGGAATTCCCGCTGATCGTGAAAGCCGACGTGCAGGGTTCGCTCGAAGCCATTTTGGGATCGCTGGAGAAGCTCGGCACCGAGGAAGTTGCCGCCCGTATCCTGCATGCGGGCGTCGGCGGCATCTCCGAATCCGACGTCACGTTGGCGGAAGGTTTCAACGCCGCGATCATCGGCTTCTCGGTGCGAGCCAACAAGGAAGCCGCGGCCGCCGCCAAGCGCAACGGCATCGAGATCCGCTACTACAACATCATCTACGATCTCGTCGACGACATCAAAAAGGCGATGTCCGGCCTGCTCGCGCCGACACTGCGCGAAACCATGCTGGGCAATGCGCAGATCCTGGAAGTGTTCAACATTTCCAAGGTCGGCAAGGTCGCCGGCTGCCGCGTCACCGACGGCACCGTGGAACGCGGCGCCAATGTGCGCCTGATCCGCGACAACGTCGTCGTGCACGAAGGCAAGCTTTCGACGCTGAAGCGCTTCAAGGACGAAGTAAGGGAAGTGCAGTCCGGTCAGGAATGCGGCATGGCGTTCGAGAATTACGGCGACATGCGTCCCGGCGACGTGATCGAGTGTTATCGCGTGGAGACCATCCAGCGCTCTTTGTAAGTCCAAATCTTGCGAAGAGCCTCGGATCCTATTGACTGAAAATGAGGCGTCATGGCCGGACTTGTTCCGGCCATCCACGTCCTGACCTTGATAGACAAAAGCAAAAACGTGATTGCTCGCGCGCAGGCAAGTTTACGCAGCCTGCCTAAAGTTGGCTGCGGCGCGGGCATAACGGCTTTGAAAGACGAAAATGCCTCGCCATCATACCAAAGGTTCCGCGCCCGGCGGCTCGCAACGGCAATTGCGCGTCGGTGAGACCGTGCGCCATGCCGTCGCCGATATTCTGTCGCAGGGTAACGTGCACGACCCCGACCTTGAGGGCCACATCATCACCGTTCCCGAGGTGAGGATGTCGCCTGACCTGAAGCTAGCGACGATTTACGTGATGCCGCTCGGCGGCCGCGATACCGATGTCGTGCTCGCGGCGCTCGCGCGCAACAAGAAATTCCTGCGCGGCGAGATTGCTCACCGCGTTAACCTGAAATTTGCCCCTGACCTTCGCTTTCGCGTCGACGAACGATTCGATGAAGCGGAACGGATCGAGAAATTACTGAGAACACCTGCGGTGCAAAGAGATATCGCACCCGATTCGGACGACAAGTGATGACGATGCCCACCGCCAACGGCGTGATCGCGGAGCAAACTGCCGATTCGCACGACGCCGAAAAAAATATTTTTTCAGATGAATCGCGCGGCGGCGACGAACGTCGCGCCAACAATGATCCGCGCCACAACAAGCAGCCGCGCCAGAACAACCAGCCGCGGCGCGACAAGCGCGACGTTCACGGCTGGGTGGTGCTCGACAAGCCGATCGGCATGACCTCGACGCACGCGGTTGCCGTGCTCAAGCGGCTGTTCCAGGCCAAGCGCGCCGGCCACGCCGGCACGCTCGACCCGCTGGCGTCCGGCGGCCTGCCGATCGCGCTCGGCGAGGCCACCAAGACGGTTCCCTTCGTGATGGATGGCCGCAAGCGCTACCGCTTCACGGTGGCCTGGGGCGAGGAGCGCGATACCGACGATACCGAGGGCCGGGTAACCCGAACCAGCGAGCTCCGGCCGTCGGCCGACGCTATCCGGGCCCTGCTGCCGCAGTTCACCGGCCCGATCGAGCAGATCCCGCCGCAATATTCGGCGATCAAGGTCCAGGGCGAACGTGCCTATGACCTGGCGCGGGACGGCGAAACCGTCGAACTGAAGCCCCGCCCGGTCGAGATTCACGAATTAACCCTTGTAGAACATGAGGATAACGGACAGTCAGTGTTCGAGGCGGAGTGCGGCAAGGGAACCTATGTCCGGGCGCTGGCCCGCGATATCGGCCGGATTCTGGGCTGTTTCGGCCATATCTGCGCGTTGCGGCGGACCTTGGTGGGCCCATTCCGGGAGGCGGACATGATTCCGCTGGAACAGTTGGAGGCTTTATGCAATAGAGCCGCGTCTGGCGGGGGAAGCCTCGCCGACGCGCTTTTGCCCGTTGAGACCGCGCTGGACGACATCCCGGCACTGGCCGTCACACGGGCTGATGCGGCAAGGCTCCACCGGGGCCAGGCCGTTTTGTTGCGCGGACGGGATGCGCCCAATAGTAGCGGCACAGTCTATGTCACGGTGGCAGGCCGTCTTTTGGCGCTTGCTGAAATTGGCAATGGCGAACTCATCCCCAAGCGCGTGTTCAACCTGACCGGGCTGACTGCCAGTCCCGGTCGCAGCAATGAGAGAGTTTGACGATGTCGATTACCGCCGAACGCAAAGCGGAAGTCATCAAGACGAATGCCAACAAGGCCGGCGACACCGGCTCGCCCGAGGTTCAGGTTGCGATCCTGTCGGAACGCATCAACAATCTCACCGGGCACTTCAAATCCCACGTGAAGGACAATCATTCGCGCCGGGGTCTTTTGAAAATGGTCGCAACACGCCGTTCTCTGCTCGATTACATCAAGCGGAAGGACGAGGCGCGTTACAAGGCGTTGCTCGAAAAGCATAACATTCGTCGTTGATTTGAGAGTGTACGCGCGCTGCTTGCGCGCGTTTTCGCATGATCTTCCGAACAAACGGACTCCGAATTATTCGGAGACGATCATGCGCAAGAGCATCATCCCGAAAGGATCATGCTCGACAACGTCCAGCAGCAATCCGGCCGCTGGGCAGGGCAAGGTGCCCGTGACTGCCGAGAGGATGGACGCCATCCGAAAGATGAAGACCATGGCAGGATCGCCGGACGCTGATCTCGCATTGCGATCAGCGTCCCGCAATCTTGCGCATGGTCTTTGTGTTTTTGGGCCCCGCTCTCTCGTGAACCCATGAAAGAAACCGATATGTTCAATAAGCATTCCGTCGAGATCGACTGGGGTGGACGTCCCCTCAAGCTGGAAACCGGCAAGATCGCCCGTCAGGCCGACGGCGCCGTGCTCGCCACCTACGGCGAGACCGTCGTGCTCGCCACTGTCGTCGCCGCGAAGGCGCCGCGCGAAGGCGTCGACTTCCTGCCGCTGACCGTCGACTACATCGAAAAGACCTATGCCGCGGGCCGCATTCCCGGCGGCTATTTCAAGCGCGAAGGGCGTCCGACCGAAAAGGAAACGCTGGTTTCCCGCCTGATCGATCGTCCGATCCGTCCCTTGTTCGTCGAAGGCTGGCGCAATGAAACCCAGGTGATCGTCACCGTGCTGTCGCACGACATGGAGAACGATCCCGACATCCTGGCGCTGGTGGCAGCTTCCGCCGCGCTGACGATATCCGGCGCGCCCTTCAAGGGCCCGATCGGTGCCGCGCGCGTCGGCTTCAGCAACGACGAATACATCCTCAACCCGACGCTCGACGAGATGGTCGAGACCCAGCTCGATCTGGTCGTCGCCGGCACCGCCGACGCCGTGCTGATGGTCGAATCGGAAGCCAAGGAGCTCAACGAAGACATCATGCTCGGCGCCGTGATGTTCGGCCACCGGCACTTCCAGCCGGTGATCAAGGCGATCATCGATCTCGCCGAGAAGGCCGCCAAGGAGCCGCGCGACGTCAAGATCATCGACGAAAGCGCGATCGAGAAGGAAATGCTCGGCCTGATCGAGCAGGACCTGCGCTCAGCCTACGCGATCCCGGTCAAGCAGGACCGCTATGCCGCGGTTGGCAAGGCCAAAGAAAAGGTGATGGCGCACTACTTCCCGGAAGGGCAGGAGCCGAAATACGACAAGCTGCGCATCGCCGGCGTGTTCAAGGAACTCGAATCGAAGATCGTTCGCTGGAACATCCTCGACACCGGCAAGCGCATCGATGGCCGCGATTCCAAAACGGTTCGCAACATCATCGCCGAAGTCGGCATCCTGCCCCGCGCCCACGGCTCGGCGTTGTTCACCCGCGGTGAAACCCAGGCGATGGTCGTGACCACGCTCGGCACCGGTGAGGACGAGCAGTACATCGACTCCTTGTCGGGCACCTACAAGGAGCAGTTCCTGCTGCACTACAATTTCCCTCCCTATTCGGTCGGTGAAACCGGGCGTATGGGCGGCACCAAACGCCGTGAAATCGGCCACGGCAAGCTCGCCTGGCGCGCGATCCACCCCGTCCTGCCGCCGCACCACGAATTCCCCTACACGGTGCGCGTGGTCTCCGAGATCACCGAATCCAACGGCTCGTCGTCGATGGCCTCGGTGTGCGGCGCCTCGCTGGCGCTGATGGATGCGGGCGTGCCGTTGAAGCGGCCGACCGCAGGTATCGCGATGGGCCTGATCCTGGAAGGTTCGCGCTTTGCGGTTCTGTCCGACATCCTCGGCGACGAGGATCATCTCGGCGACATGGACTTCAAGGTGGCCGGCACCGACCAGGGCATCACCTCGCTGCAGATGGACATCAAGATCGAGGGCATCACCGAGGAGATCATGAAGGTCGCGCTCGGCCAGGCCAAGGACGGGCGTATCCACATCCTCGGCGAAATGGCCAAGGCATTGACTAATGCCCGCGCCGAGCTCGGCGAATACGCGCCGCGCATCGAGACCTTCAAGATCGCCACCGACAAGATCCGTGAAGTGATCGGCACCGGCGGCAAGGTGATCCGCGAGATCGTCGAGAAGACCGGTGCCAAGGTCAACATCGAGGACGACGGCACCGTCAAGGTCGCCTCCAACGACGGCGAGGCGATGAAGGCCGCGATCAAGTGGATCAAGTCGATCGCCTCCGATCCGGAGATCGGCCAGATCTACGAAGGCACGGTGGTCAAGGTGATGGAGTTCGGCGCGTTCGTGAACTTCTTCGGCGCCAAGGACGGCCTGGTCCACATCAGCCAGCTCGCTTCGGCGCGCGTGCAGAAGACCTCCGATGTCGTCAAGGAAGGCGACAAGGTCAAGGTCAAGCTGCTCGGCTTCGACGACCGCGGCAAGACGCGGCTGTCGATGAAGGTGGTCGATCAGGCGACCGGCGAGGACCTCGAGGCCAAGCAGAAGGCGGAAGCGCCGCAGCGCGAAGCTGCCGGCGAGTAAGGCATCGCTGGAATGTGAACAAAGGGCGGCCGAAAGGCCGCCCTTTTTTGTTATCTGCTTGCATTACACTGGGAGTATTGAGGCACCTGCGCCATTCCGCCGCAGGTGACAGAAATTGGAACCCGATCCCGGCGGTCGCCCGTAGCTTGTCGCGCGCAGCGGCCTAACGGCGTCTCGTCACAGATACCCAACCAGTTCATTCACAGGTTAAGGAGAAAACCGATGTTATCCATGTCCCGGCGCCATCTGATGCTGGCTGCAACCGGAATAGCTGCCGCGGCAGCAGCGCCGCGTATCGTCTTCGCGCAGGCTGCGGCTCCGGCCCCGGCGCCAGCCGCCGCAACCGGGCCGTTCACGCTGCCGCCGCTTACGTATCCGACCAATGCGTTCGAACCGCATATCGACGCCAAGACGATGGAAATCCATCACGACAGGCACCACGCGGCCTATGTCGCCAACCTCAACAATGTCGCCAAGACCAACCCGCAGTTGGGAACGGCGAAGATCGAGGACGTCCTCGGCAATCTGAATGCGCTGGACGACAGCATCAAATTCACCGTCCGCAACAATCTCGGCGGCCACGCCAATCACACCATGTTTTGGGAGATCATGGGCCCGAACGGCGGCAAGCCCGAGGGCGAGGTGCTGGCCGCGATCGACAAGGACCTCGGCGGCATGGAAAAATTCCAGAACGACTTCAACGCCGCCGGCGGCCGCCAATTCGGCTCGGGCTGGGTGTTCGTGACGGTCACCAAGGACGGCAAGCTCGCGATCGAGACCCGCCCGAACCAGGACAACCCGATGATGGACGGCAAGCGGGCATTGATGGGCAACGACGTCTGGGAGCACGCTTATTATCTGAACTACCAGAACCGCCGCGCGGATTACCTCAAGGCGTGGTGGAATACGGTGAACTGGGCCAAGATCGCCGAGCGTTATGCGGCGGCGAAGGCCGGCACGCTCGGCACGTGATCAGGATTTAGCACCACGAAAAAGGGCGGCCTTTCGGCCGCCCTTTGTTTTGATCATTGCGTTTCCGCAAAGTGCTCAGGCGATGTCGAACCGATCGAGGTTCATCACCTTGGTCCATGCCGCCGCAAAATCCTTGGCGAACTTCTCCTTCGAGTCCGTGCAGCCATAGACCTCCGCGAAGGCGCGGAGCTGCGCGTGTGAACCGAAGATCAGATCGACGCGGGTGCCGGTCCACTTGACCGCATTGGTCTTGCGGTCGCGGCCCTCATACGCGCCGTCGGCGCCGGCGGGCTGCCATTGCGTGCCCATGTCGAGCAGGTTGACGAAGAAGTCGTTCGTCAGCGTGCCCGGCTTGTTGGTGAACACGCCGTGCTTGGAGTTAGCCGTATTCCCGCCGAGGACGCGCAGGCCGCCGACGAGAGCCGTCATCTCAGGTCCCGTCAGCCGCAGCAATTGCGCCCGGTCCACCAACGCCTCCTCAGGCGCCATGAACTGATGCTTCTTGCCGTTGACATAGTTGCGGAAGCCGTCGGCACGCGGTTCGAGCGGCGCGAAGGATTCGACGTCGGTCTGGTCCTGCGACGCATCCGCGCGCCCCGGCGTGAAGGGCACCTTCACATCGACACCGGCGTCCTTGGCGGCTTTTTCGACCGCAGCACTGCCGCCGAGAACGATCAGGTCGGCAAGTGAAACCTTCTTGCCGAACTCCTTCTGGATCGCTTCGAGCTTCTGCAGGACCGTCTTGAGCTCGGCCGGCTGGTTGACGTCCCAGTCCTTCTGGGGCGCGAGACGAATGCGCGCGCCATTCGCCCCACCGCGCTTGTCGGAGCCGCGGAACGTCGACGCCGACGCCCATGCGGTCGAGACGAGCTGGGACACCGACAGGCCGGAGCCAAGAATCTTCGCCTTCAGCGCAGCGATGTCAGCCTCGCCGATCAGCGGATGATCCACCGCCGGAATCGGGTCCTGCCAGATCAACGTTTCCTTCGGCACCAGCGGGCCGAGGTAGCGCGCGATCGGGCCCATGTCGCGGTGCGTAAGCTTGAACCAGGCGCGTGCGAACGCGTCCGCGAACTGGTCCGGATGCTCGAGGAAGCGCCGCGAGATCTTCTCGTAGGCCGGGTCGAAGCGCAGCGACAGGTCGGTCGTCAGCATGGTCGGCACATGCTTCTTCGACGTGTCGTAGGCGTCCGGGATCGTGGCTTGAGCGCCCTTCGCCTTCCACTGCTTCGCACCGGCCGGGCTCTTGGTCAGCTCCCATTCGTTTTCGAACAGGTTCTTGAAGAACAGGTTGCTCCACTTGGTCGGCGTCTGGGTCCAGGTGACTTCCGGGCCGCCGGTGATGGCGTCGGCGCCGACGCCGGTGCCATGCTTGCTCTTCCAGCCGAGGCCCTGATCCTCCAGCGCACCGCTTTCCGGGTCCGCGCCCACCAGCGACGGATCGCCGGCACCGTGGGTCTTGCCGAAGGAGTGGCCGCCAGCAATCAGGGCAACCGTTTCTTCGTCGTTCATCGCCATGCGGAAGAAGGTTTCGCGGATGTCCTTGGCCGCCGCGAGCGGGTCCGGATTGCCGTTCGGCCCTTCCGGATTGACGTAGATGAGGCCCATCTGCACGGCGCCGAGCGGTTCGGCGAGCTGGCGTTCGCCGCTGTAGCGCTCATCGCCGAGCCACGTGCCTTCAGGACCCCAGAACAACTCTTCGGGCTCCCAGACGTCGGCGCGGCCGCCGGCGAAGCCGAAGGTCTTGAAGCCCATCGATTCGAGCGCGACGTTGCCTGCGAGGATCATCAGGTCGGCCCACGAGAGTTTCCGGCCGTACTTCTGCTTGATCGGCCACAACAGCCGGCGCGCCTTGTCGAGGTTGGCGTTGTCAGGCCAGCTGTTCAGGGGCGCGAAGCGTTGCTGACCCGCGCCGGCGCCGCCGCGGCCATCCGTGATGCGGTAGGTGCCCGCGCTGTGCCACGCCAGCCGGATCATCAGACCGCCATAGTGACCGAAATCGGCCGGCCACCAGTCCTGCGATTCCGTCATCAACGCCGTCAGGTCCTTGACCACGGCGGTGAGGTCGAGCGTCTTGAACTCCTTGGCGTAGTCGAAGGCTTCGCCCATTGGATCGGACAGAGTGGAATTACGGTGCAGAACCGAAACGTCCAGCGCGTCCGGCCACCAGTCGCGGTTCGCACGTCCGCGTGCACCCGTGAACGGGCATTTGGTTTTATCATCCATGGTCGTCTCCTGATGGTTCCTGGTCGGATTGGAGGCAATCTAAGCACCGCATACCATCAGGTAAAGTTGATTTTAATGATCGAACCGATAAGATGACCTGATGATCCAGACGACGCTCAGACAGCTTCGCTACTTCGATGCGCTGGCACGTCACGGCCATTTCGGACGCGCGGCGGAGGCATGTTCGATCTCGCAGCCGGCGCTGTCGATGCAGATCAAGGAAATGGAGGAAATCCTCGGCGGCGTGCTGCTGGAGCGAAGCGCGCGGCAGGTCACGCTGACGAAGTTCGGCGAAGAGATCGTGCAGCGTGTCCGCGACATCCTGCGTTCGGTCGACGAACTCGGTGACTTCGCGCGCGCTTCGCGTGACCGGCTCGCGGGCCGCTTACGCATCGGCATGATCCCGACCATTGCGCCCTATCTGCTGCCGAAGGTGATCGAAAACCTCGCGCGCATGCATCCGGAACTCGACATTCATGTCCGTGAGACGCTAACGCCCAAGCTGATCAAGGAAGTCGTCGAAGGCCGGCTGGATACGGCGATCGTGGCACTCCCGGTATCCGAACCTTCGCTGACCGAAGTCGTGTGTTTCTCGGAGAATTTCCTGCTGGTGCGGCCGGGCGAAGACGAGGGAACGCCGGTGCCGAGCCACGAGACGCTGCGCGAGATGCGGCTTTTGCTGCTCGAAGAGGGACATTGTTTCCGCGACCAGGCGCTGTCGTTCTGCAACATGCAGTCGCCGCCACGGGAAGTGCTGGACGCAAGCTCGTTGTCGACGCTCGTGCAAATGGTCGGCGCCGGCATCGGCGTCACGCTGATTCCGGAAATGGCGGTCGCGGTGGAAACACGCTCGGCGACGGTCTCGGTCGCGCGCTTCCGGAATCCGCAGCCGTCGCGAACCATTGGCATGGTCTGGCGCAGGACAAGTCCGCTGGCCGGACAACTTCAGCAGATCTCCGAAGTGGTTTGCCTCGCAGCCGACGCGTTGCGCGAACAGCGCAAGGCGAAATCGCCAGCGCGGAAATGAAATGACGGGCCTGACGAGGCAAGTGCCTCGGGAGATACTGACCTTGCCACAAACTATCATCCGACCCGCCCGACCCGACGAGTATGACCAGATCGCGCGCGTCTGGATGGACAGTTGGGTTTCGACCGGGCTGGAAGACGCCAGCGACGCCCTGCTGGCAAAATTGCGCGCGCGTGTTTCGATGGAAGTCGAGAGGGGCTGGAGCCTTTACGTCGCCGACGACAACGGAAAATTGGCGGCGATGCTCGCGCTACATTTGCCTGACTGCTATCTCGACATGCTATTCGTCGCGCCGGAATATCAGGGCGACGGACTCGGGCGGCGTTTGCTTGCCTTCACACGACAACAATTACCGGATGAAATCTGGCTGCGCTGCGTGCGCGAGAATGAAAAGGCATGGCGCTGGTACGAGCGCGAGGGATTTGTGTTCGAGAAGGAGCAGGTCGAGCCGAGGATGGGCCGCGTGATGAAGTATTATCGATGGAAGAAAAAAGGAATCGCACGATGATAAAACTCTATTGGTCGCCCCGCTCCCGCTCGATCTCCGCGATCTGGCTGCTCGAAGAAACCGGGCTGCCTTACGAGCGCGTGCTGACGGACATTTCGACCGGCGCACAGAAGGCGCCGGAATATCTCGCGATCAACCCGATGGGCAAGGTGCCGGGCTTGAAGGACGGCGACGCTGCGCTTGGCGAGGCGGCCGCGATCTGCGCCTACATCGCCGACCGTTATCCGGAAACCAATCTTGCGCCGGCCGCAACCGATCCACTGCGCGCGAAATATCTGCAGTGGCTGTTCTTTTCGCCAAGCTGCATCGAGCCGGCGCTGATCCAGCTCTTCACCAAGCTGGAAGTGCCGGCGAGCACGGCGGCGTGGGGCAGTGCGACGCAGACCTTCGACGTGCTCGATGCCGCCGTGCAGAAGGGCCCATGGATTCTCGGCGAGAAGTTTTCCGCCGCCGACATCATGTTGGGCTCAGGCCTGAACTTCGCGGTGCGGATGTTCAAGATGGTGCCGCCGCGGCCGTCGTTCGACGCCTATATCGACCGCTGCGTGGCGCGCCCGGCGTTCCAGCGCGCGGAGAAAATCGCGGCGGGGTGAAGTTAACGTAGCCCGGACAGAAAATCGCGAAAACAACCCCATGCAAAGTAGAGCCGCTTCCCGAACGGTTCACGTCACGACGCGAGGGTCCACGTCCTGCGCGTAATCGACGCCGTCGATGCCGAATCCGAACAGGCGAAGGAACTGGCTCCGGTATTCCGGAAGGTCGGCCAGTTCGCTGAGCGTTTCCGTGGAGAGCAGCGGCCATCGTCGCAACACCTCCGCCTGGACTTCGGGCGAAAGCTCCCAATCGTCCACGCGAATGCGCTGGGCTTCGTCAACGTCGACACCCTTGCCAAGGCGCGTCCGGAACAGGCGATCGATCTGTTCGATGCATCCTTCGTGGAGCCCGAGCTTCTTCATGACCTTGAACAGCACCGTGCCATAGAGCGGCACCACCGGAATGGCTGAGCTCGCCTGGGTAACCACGGCCTTGAGTGCCACGACGCGGGCCGCGTCCTGGCCGAGCCGGGCCCGGATCGCTTCCGCCTTGTGGTCGAGGTCGACCTTGGCGCGACCCAGAGTGCCATTCCAGTAGATCGGCCAGGTCAGTTCGCTGCCGATATAGGTGTAGTTGAGGGTCCGGAAGCCGGGCGCCAGGACACCGGCGTCCGCGAGCTGGTCGATCCAGCGCTTCCAGTCATCGCCGCCCATCACCGCCACCGTGGCGGTCGCTTCATCCTCACTCGCCGGCGCAATGGTCGTCTCGAAGACCTCGCCGGTTTCGGTGTTGAGTGTTTTGATCTCGACGGGAGCGCCGAGCGGCTTGATCGCCGAGCGCCAGGTCTTGCCGGTGTCGGGGTCGGTTCGGACCGGCGCGGCCATGCTGTAGACCAGCATATCCAGCTGGCCGAACTTTTCGCGCACGCGCTCGATGAAGGCCTTCTTCAACTCGTCGGAGAAACCATCGCCCTCTAGCGTGACGGCAGCACGTCCGATCTTGCCGGCCTCGAGTTCGAAGGCGCGGTTGTTGTACCAGCCGGCACTGCCGCTCTTGGTCGCGGAAGGCTCGCGCTCCATCGACACGCCGATGGTGTCCGCGCCGCCGGCAAAGGTTGCGACGATACGGCTGGCGAGGCCGTAACCGGTCGAGCAGCCCACCACGGCTACGCGCTTCGGACACTCGGGAATAGCCCCCTGGCGGAGAACATAAGCGATCTGCTCGCGGACATTTGTGGCGCAGCCGACGGGATGTGCGGTCGTGCAGATGAAGCCTCGCACGCGCGGTTCGATAATCATGCCCACCCCGTTTCGGATTGTTGCAAAGTCACCATCCGCTGCCTGCCGAGCTCTCACTGCAAGCGAGAAGAGGCAAGAACGAAATCACGCATCCATCCGCTTGAACACCAGCGTGGCGTTGGTGCCGCCGAAGCCGAACGAGTTCGACAGCACGGTGCCAAGCTTGGCGTTGTCGATGCGCTTGCGCACGATCGGCATGTCGGCAAACACCGGATCGAGCTCGGTGATGTTGGCGCTCTCGCAGACGAAGCCGTTGTTCATCATCAGAAGCGAATAGATCGCCTCCTGCACGCCGGTCGCGCCGAGCGAGTGGCCGGTCAGCGCCTTGGTCGCGGAGATCGGCGGACACTTGTCGCCGGTGCCGAACACTTTTCGGATCGCCTCGATTTCCGGGGGATCGCCGGCGGGCGTCGAGGTCGCGTGCGGGTTGATGTAATCGATCGGGGTCTTCACGGTCGACATCGCCATGCGCATGCAGCGCTCGGCGCCCTCACCCGACGGCGCGACCATGTCGTAACCATCCGATGTCGCGCCGTAGCCGACCACTTCGGCATAGATGCGCGCGCCGCGCGCCTTGGCACGTTCGAGTTCTTCCAGCACCACCACGCCGGCGCCGCCGGCAATGACAAAGCCGTCGCGGCTGATGTCGTAAGGGCGCGAGGCGGTGGCGGGGGTGTCGTTGTATTTCGAGGACATCGCGCCCATGGCGTCGAACAAGACCGACAGCGACCAGTCGAGCTCCTCGCAGCCGCCGGCGAAGATCACATCCTGCTTGCCGATCTGGATCGTCTCATAGGCGTTGCCGATGCAATGGTTCGAGGTCGCGCAGGCCGAGGAGATCGAGTAGTTCACGCCCTTGATCTTGAACCAGGTCGCAAGCGTGGCCGACGCCGTCGACGACATCGCCTTCGGCACCGCGAACGGTCCGACGCGTTTGGGGCCCTTGCTTCGCGTGATGTCGGCCGCTTCGACGATGGTGCGGGCGGACGGTCCGCCAGAGCCCATGATGATGCCGGTGCGGACGTCGGAAACTTCCTCGGGCGACAGTCCGGAATCCTGGATCGCCTGCTCCATGGCGATGTGATTCCACGCCGCGCCCTCGCCGAGAAAGCGCATCGCGCGCCGGTCGATAACGTCGGACGGATTGAGCGTCGGCGCGCCCTGCACCTGCGAACGGAAGCCCATCTCGGCGTATTTAGCCGAGCGCGTGATCCCGGATTTCGCCTCATGAAGGCTCGCAAGCACTTCCTGGGTGTTATTTCCGATGGACGAGACAATGCCCATCCCCGTTATGACAACCCGCTTCATGATCGCCTCGCCCTGCCGTTTCCGTTTGTCCGTGAAGATATTTTGAATACGTGATCGCGTCGCTCAGACAGGCGCGGTGCCCTGCTTGAACAGCCCGACCTTCAGATCCTTGGCGCGATAGATAATCTCGCCATCCATGGAAAGCCAGCCGTCGGCAACGCCAAGCACCAGCTTTGAACGCATCACGCGTTTCATGTCGATGTTGTACACAACCTTACGGGCATTCGGCAGCACCTGGCCGGAGAACTTCAATTCCCCCAGCCCCAGCGCCCGGCCCCGCCCCTCGCCGCCACTCCAGCCGAGGTAGAAGCCGACCATCTGCCACATCGCGTCCAGGCCGAGGCAGCCCGGCATGACCGGATCGTTCTTGAAATGGCAGCCGAAAAACCACAGGTCCGGCTTCACATCGAGTTCGGCCCGAATCAGACCCTTGCCGAATTCCCCGCCTTTTTCAGAGATTTCGGTGATGCGGTCGAACATCAGCATCGGCGGCAGCGGCAGTTGCGCGTTGCCCGGGCCGAACATCTCGCCACGGCCGCAGGCCAGCAAGTCCTCGAATTCATAACCGCTGCGCCGATCCAGCATCGTATCCCGCCTCTGCCTTAGATGTCCCGATGGAGCGCTTTCTGAGCGAACCGGACCCGTTTCCCTACGGGAGAACTCTTGTTTCCCGCAAATTGGCGCTACTTAGGGTGCAATCGGCATTAGCCTCTGCCGAATTCGCATATGTGGTCCGCGCGCTCTGTAACATAGGCACCGGGGCCCGGCAAAGCACTGGAACGGGCTAAAACGCCGTGTTTGCACGCTGGTTCCTCTTAACCTTGGGCCGGTTCTAGTTGCGAAAAACTTGCATGTACCTGATTTCCTTTTATATTGGGCAAGAATATTGCCCAAGTTAGCGCGTGGTACCAGAAGTGGACATGAACGACCAAGCCCCGACCCCGAACGACGACGGTATCGATCCGGCCGCCCGAGCCGCCGGACATCAGCCGGCGTTGACCGGTTGTCCCTGGCACGACGTCAATGAAATGCTGCAGGCCGCCGGCCTTAGGCCGACGCGCCAGCGCATGGCCCTGGGCTGGCTGCTGTTCGGCAAGGGCGCCCGCCATCTGACCGCTGAAATGCTGTACGAGGAAGCGACGCTGGCCAAGGTTCCGGTGTCGCTGGCGACCGTCTACAACACGCTCAATCAGCTTACCGATGCGGGTCTCTTGCGCCAGGTCTCGGTCGACGGCACCAAGACCTATTTCGACACCAACGTCACCGCGCACCACCACTTCTATCTTGAGAACAACCACGAGCTCGTCGACATCCCCGATCCGCACCTGGTGCTGTCGAAGATGCCGGACGTGCCGGAAGGCTACGAAATCGCGCGCGTTGACATGGTCGTGCGCCTGCGCAAGAAGCGCTGATCTCCGTATAAAATTTGTAGGGTGGGCAAAGGCGCGTTCGCGCCGTGCCCACCGTCTATTTAAAACCGTCGAAAGAAATGGTGGGCACGCTTCGCTTTGCCCACCCTACGAATGACTGCGCAAGACGCGCTAGCGCGTCTCACTCCACCTTCTCATCCGCGTAGACGCCCCACAGGCGCTGCTGTTCGATCCAGCCGTCAAAGCCGTTGCCGATCACGCGGCACCAGCCATTGGAGCATTTCTTGACCTGGGTAACGACGCCAACCTGCAGGCGGGCCGCAATCGCGCTGGTCGGATCGGGACGATCATAGAGCGACGCAAGCTCGTCCTTGGTCTTCATGGTGACGACCGCAGTGCGGCGGCCGGACAGCAGCGAATGATAGACCCAGCCCTCAGAGCCCTCGGAATCGCGCACGCGGCGCCAATTCTCGAACTCGGCGGTGATTTCGACCGGCAGGCCCGAGCGGGTATAGATCCAGGCGACATCGTTATCCTTGGTCGGACCGGCCCGGACATTCACATGGTCGGATTTGAGGCTGACATATCGCGGCACCGGCAGGCCGCTTGTGGTGATGGCCGAATCCTTGGCCGAAAACCCTGTGCTGACCGATGCCAAAAGCCAGCACCCCGCCAGCACCGCCACCGAACAGAAACGCCCCAACGCCATCAACTCGTCTCCTGCCGAGATAGTCACAACCCAAATTCCTCGAGTTGAAACCGCTCGCTAACGCCCGAAAACCCCAAACCCCGTGCCCCCGCTTGGTCCATCTCCGGATTGTGACTTCCGAGGGGTTCTTGTCTTGGCCCGGCCTTCTGGTAGAGAGGACAGAACGTTGAGAACAAGAACGCCCGAATTTTCCGCTGAAAATCCGAGGCAAGTATTTGGGAACCCAAGGACTTACCTAAGATGCAGCGGGACATCGGGACCGCGTGGCGTCAGCAGTGTCGAACAACCGGGTTAATGAGGTCTGAACGGAGAGCTCCGGCGAGCCGTTGTCTCATGAGAGCAGGAAATGTCGGTTAAGAAAAAACCTCTCGTCGTCGTCACCCGCAAGCTCCCGGACTCGATCGAGACCCGGATGCGCGAGCTGTTCGATGCGAGGTTGAATCTCGACGACACGCCGATGACGCGGGAACAGATCGCGGACGCGGTCAGCACCGCCGACGTGCTGGTGCCGACCGTCACCGACATGATCAACGAGGAGATGCTCAAGCATCCCGACTGCAAGCTTCGCATGATCGCCAATTTCGGCAACGGCGTCGACAATATCGACGTTACGGCGGCGCATGCGCGCGGCATCACGGTGACCAACACGCCGAAAGTGCTGACCGAAGACACCGCCGACATGACCATGGCGCTGATTCTCGCGGTGCCGCGCCGGCTGATCGAGGGCACCTCGATCCTGACCGAGGGCAAGCACTGGCCGGGCTGGTCGCCGACCTGGATGCTCGGCCACCGCATCGGCGGCAAGCGCCTCGGCATCATCGGCATGGGCCGCATCGGCCAGGCCGTGGCCCGCCGGGCGCGCGCCTTCGGCCTGCAGATCCACTATCACAACCGCCGCCCCGTGGCGCCCGTCATCGCCGAAGAACTCGGTGCGACCTATTGGGAAAGCCTCGACCAGATGCTGGCGCGGATGGACATCATCTCGGTGAACTGCCCGCATACGCCGGCGACGTTCCATTTGCTTTCGGCGCGGCGGCTGAAGCTGATCCGCAAGGACGCCTATGTGGTCAACACCGCTCGCGGTGAAGTGGTCGACGAGGACACGCTGATCAAGCTGATCGAAAGCGGCGACATCGCCGGTTGCGGCCTCGACGTCTACGAGCACGAACCCGCGGTCAATCCGAAGCTGGTGCGGCTCGCCAAGGCCGGCAAGGCAGCGCTGCTGCCGCACATGGGTTCGGCTACCGTCGAAGGCCGCGTCGAGATGGGCGAGAAGGTGATCATCAATATCCGGACCTTCCTCGACAACCACAAGCCGCCGGACCGCGTGCTGCCCAGCATGCTCTAGATCGGGCACCGCACCCAATCCTCATGGTGAGGAGGCGCGCCAGCGCCGTCTCGAACCATGTAGCCCCCGCTGCTGCATCCGGGCTTTCATCCTTCGAGACGCGCGAAGACGCGCTCCTCAGGATGAGGCGCAGAGCCGGAGCGGCGAGATGGCCGGAGTGAGCCGACGAATTACTTGCTCTTCCGCCGCTCCCGCTTCCGCCATTCCGCAACGAAAGCCACGAACGCGGCGAGCGCCGGCGGCGGTTGTCGGCGACTCGGGTAATACAGAAACGGTCCCGGAAACGGCGCGCACCAATCGTCGAGCACGCTGACCAGCGCGCCGGACTTGATGCCGTAGCGAACGTATCCCTCGAACGTCAGCCAGAATCCTGTGCCGTCATGGACCGCGCGCAGCGCCAGGCCGAGATAGGTCGCAATCAGCTTGGCCGGCGGCGAGACCTTTACGACACGCCCTCCCTTCTCGAACTCCCAATCCAGCATCGCGCCGCTGCCGAAGCGGGTGCGGATGCAGGAATGCTCCAGCAGGTCCTTCGGATGTTTCGGGCTGCCATGCTGCGCGACGTATTCGCGCGACGCCACCACCGCGTAGCGCTGCGGCGCGCCGAGCGAGACGGCGATCATGTCCTGCGCCAGATGCTCGCCATAGCGAACGCCGGCGTCAAAGCCTCCGGCCACGATATCGACGAACGAGCTCTCGCCGACGATCTCCAGATCGATCTTGGGATGGGCTGCAAGAAACGGCGCGACCATCGGCGCCAGCACCAGATCGATCGCCGGCGGCGGCGCATTGATGCGCAGACGCCCCGACGGCACGGCCCGCAGGCCGCGCACCTGATCCAGCGCCGCGCCGACATCCGACATGGCAGGGCCGACACGGGCCAGCAGCAATTCACCGGCCTCGGTGAGCGCTACGCTGCGCGTGGTGCGGTTCATCAGGCGGACGCCGAGCCGCTCCTCCATGTCACGCAGCCGCTGGCTGAGGCTCGAGACGGAGACGCCCTGCTCGGTCGCGGCGCGCCGGAAATTCCGGGTGCGCGCCACGGCGACGAACGCATCGAGGTCGCGGAGGTCGAAATTCTTCATTGTTCGATATCCTGAACAAGCTATTTACGATTGTCCAGCTTATCGCTTTATCGGAAAGGGCGCATATCAGCCTCGTCACCCCGGCGCGAATTCGCTGCCGATTACGAGGAGAACCACCATGGAAAAGCGCAAACTCGGCATGACAGGTCCAGCCGTCTCGGCCATCGGCCTCGGCTGCATGGGCATGTCGGATTTCTACGGACCGGCCGACCGCAGCGAGAGCATCGCCACCCTCCATGCCGCGCTCGATGCCGGCATCACTTTGCTCGATACCGGCGATTTCTACGGCATGGGCCACAATGAGATGCTGATCCGCGAAGCGCTCACGGGGCGCAATCGCGACAGTCTGCAGATCAGCGTCAAGTTCGGCGCGCTGCGCGATCCCAACAAGGGCTTTCTCGGCTACGACAGCCGCCCGGCGGCGATCAGGAATTTTGTCGCCTATTCGCTGCAGCGGCTCGGCGTCGAGACAATCGACATCTATCGGCCGGCGCGGCTCGATCCGGATGTGCCGATCGAAGAGAGCGTCGGCGCGATGGCCGACATGGTGAAGGCCGGCTGGATCCGGCATATCGGGCTTTCCGAGGTCGGCTCCGACACCATTCGCAGGGCGCACGCGGTGCATCCGATCGTCGACCTGCAGATCGAATACTCGCTCGTCGCGCGCGGGATCGAGAGCGACATCCTCCAGACCTGCCGCGAACTCGGAATCGGCATCACCGCCTACGGCGTTCTGGCGCGCGGGCTGATCAGCGGCCACTGGTCGAAGGAACGCTCCGCCGTGCAGGATTTTCGTCAGATGAGCCCGCGCTTCCAGGGCTCCAATCTCGACGCAAATCTTGCACTGGTGGATTCCCTGCGCGCCATTGCAGCCGAAATTGCTGCATCGCCGGCGCAAGTCGCGATTGCCTGGGTCGCGGCGCAGGGCAACGATATCGTGCCGCTGGTCGGCGCCCGCCGCCGCGACCGCCTTTCCGAGGCGCTCGGCGCGCTCGACATCAAATTGACGGATGCGCACCTTGCCGCGCTCGCCAAGGCTTTTCCGCCAGGCGCCGCGGCAGGGGCACGCTATCCCGAGGCGCAGCTTGCACACATGGATAGCGAGAAGCCGGCCAAGGCTTCCTAATCAAGGCTTCTTAATCAAGGCATCCTGACCGGCGAGGCCCGCTCAAATCGACGACGCCCCGGAGCGTTAGGGTTGAGCGGGCTGGCTGCGGCCGATCGTCGTCACCGCGGTCAGGAGATCGCCGTCGCGGGAGCAGGCAACGCGAACTTGTCTCGCCACGGCCCAATCCGGCTGCGTTGGTGAAAGGGTGATGATGGCCGCCCCAGCCTCTCGCTTCGTCGCTGCCGATCCCGATACGATCGTCTCGCCTTCCATCGCGAGGCTGAAGCGCCCGGCTTCATCGAATGCGAGATCGAGCCCGCCCTGAGGCTTCCCATCCGCGAGACTGCCGATCCGGGTGATCCGCAACCCGTCGCCGGCCGCGAAGGCTTCAATTGATTCGGCGGGCGTATCCATTCGCGCGATGCGCAGCCTTCCATCCGGCTTATTGCTCTCGATGCGATAGATGATGACCCGGCCATCGCCCTCGAGAATCCATTGCTCTCCGACCGACATTCGGGCGGGCCTTGTCTTCAGGCGATAGCTGATCGTTCCGGCGCGTATGGCCCCAAACAAGTGTCCTTCGGTAAAATAACCTTCATGCGCGACGAAGGGCCCGGCGCTGATCTTGACGGGAACCTCAAAACGCTTGTCGCCGACGAACACCGCGGTCTGCGGTCCTGCGAGCGTACTGGCGCGCCGCCGCATCAGCGGCAGGCTGGTGTTGGGCGAGTGGCTGCCGGGATCGGAGACGCCGCCGCGCTTGAAATCCGGCTCGTCGACGGTCGTGATGTCGAGCACAACAGGCTCATCGGCATGCGAGCGAAATTCCAGCCGCGCGTGCCGCCTTCCCGGCGGGGCGTCGACGGCTAGCACGATGTCGCGGCGGCAGGTCTGGCGGGCAACGCCATGTCCCTCAGCGGACAGATCGTCGTCGTTGACGTGATCGATCTGGCTCTGGTCGTGACGCGTCAGGATCGCACGGATCGAGGGCGTGCCATCGGCGCGACAGCTGATCATGGCTTCCACCGCCTCATAGTCGGGATGGCCGCTGAAGAACGCCATGATGTGCAGGTCTTCGCGCCGAAACCGAAGCAGGAAGGGCTGCAACAGGCCGGGAGGCAGAACGATGCCCGCCTCGCTGGCACACGGATCCGTACTCATCAAACTCCACCCTTCGCCGCGCGATAATCGTGCGTAATCGGTTTGAGTACCCATGGGTACTGGCTATACAGTACCCATGGGTACTCAGTCAAGGCAGGCTACGAGAATGAAGCGTTCGGCTGGAGCGGCGGTGGCGAAGCCGCCGGAGGAAACTCCGGCGCGCGAGGAGGAGATCCTGCGGGCCGCCTTCGACGTCTTCACGGAAAAAGGCTTTTATGGCGCGACGATGCTCGACGTCGCGAGCCGGGCGCGCGCGTCCAAGGCAACATTGTATGCGCGTTACCCCAGCAAGGAGGCGCTGTTCGAAGCGCTGATGGCCTGGGCGACCCGGCAGGGCACCGATGCGCTGGATGCCATTGCCGCGGACGAAACGCTCGATCCCTTGACCGCGCTGCATCGTTTTGCCGCGCAATTGCTCGCGCTGATGCTGCAGCCGAAGAAGCTGGCGCTGTTCCGAATCGCGGTCGCGGAGGGCGACCGGCTGTCCGCGGTCGGCCGCACCTACAGCGCCTTCACCCGGGATCACGGCATGGAGCGCGTCCGCGCGATCGTGGCGCGGCTGTTGAAGCAGGGGCTGATCGAGATCGACGACCGCGCCGAATTCGGACACAGCTTTATCGGACTGTTGCAGGGCGAACTCTTCATGCGCGCGCTGCTGGGCACGATCCCCGCTCCGGGTCGCGAGGAGATCGATCGGCACGCCAGGCGAGCCGTGACGCGCCTGATGCGTGCCTATGCTGCGTAGCCGCTCAAATCAGTGATCGTGGGCTTATCGCCGTTGAGCGGGTTTTGCGGATCGCGCGCGTAGCGCAAGGTTTCAAACCGCATGGCGCGGGCGTCCACCATCACCAGCCGTCCGACCAGGCTCTCGCCGAAGCCGACGATCTCGCGGATCGCCTCCAGCGCCATCATCGAGCCCAGCATGCCTGCCAGCGCGCCCATGACGCCGGCTTCGGCGCAAGCCGGTACGGTGCCGGGCGGCGGCGGTTCGGGAAACAGGCAGCGATAGGTCGGATTGAACTCCCCGTCGGCGCCATGTTCATGCGCGCGGATCGTGGTCAGCGATCCGTCGAACTGGCCCAGCGCCGCCGTGATCAGCGGTTTGCCGGCAAAGAAGCAGGCATCGGAAACCAGATAGCGCGTTTCGAAATTGTCGGAGCCGTCGAGCACGAGATCGTAGCCGCCGATCAGCGACATCACATTCTTTGCGTCGAGACGCACCGGATGCGCCTCGAAATGAACATGCGGATTGAGCGCGTGAATGACCTGGGCGGCGCTGTCGACCTTGCGCCGTCCGACGTCGGGCGTGGTGTGGATGATCTGGCGCTGCAAATTGGACAGCGAGACGATGTCGTCATCGACCGCGCCGAGCGTGCCGACACCGGCGGCGGCCAGATACATCAGGACAGGCGCGCCGAGGCCGCCGGCGCCGATCACCAGCACAGACGCCTCCTTCAGCGCGGTTTGCCCGGGGCCGCCGACTTCGCGCAGCACGATATGGCGGGCGTAGCGTTCGAGTTCGTCGGCCGTCAGCATGGTCGATCTATTTCCTGGCGCGGTTCCTGAACCGGGGCGCGGTTGTTGCCGACCAAGCAGATGTGCTTAATTGGCGGGACGTCAATGAGCGCTCCTATACTCCACTCCTGAATTCTTCTGGATTTGTCATGAGATCGGTGCTTTCGGCAACATTGATGGTGGCCGCCGCGGTTTTTGCCGTCTCGGAGGTCTCCGCGCAGGCGCAGATGACGCCGCCCGCGACAGTGGGCGCCAAGCCAAAAACGGTCACGACCATACCGATCCGTCCCGCGCTGCAGAAGCCGGAGGAAACCGCCAATGCCATGGCGCAGGCCGAGCGGCTGGCGCTGCAGTCGGACCTCGCCTGGGTGGGGCAGTATAATGGCGCCCTCACGGGCGACGTCAGCGAGCGCATGGTCAATGCGATCAAGGAATTCCAGAAATCGCTCGGGGCTAAGCAGACCGGCGTGCTCAATCCGCAGGAGCGCGGCACCTTGGCGGATACCGCCAGGAAAAAGCAGGAAAGCGTCGGCTGGAAGATCGTCACCGATCCCGGCACCGGCGTGCGGCTGGGCATCCCCACCAAGCTGGTGCCGCAGCAGGCCAGCGACGCCAACGGCACCAAATGGACCTCGCCGACCGGCACGATCCAGATTCAACTGGCGCGGCGCAAGGAAGCCGGCCCGGTCACGGCGAAGCTCGCCGAGCGCGAGAAGAAAGAGCCGGGGCGCAACATCGACTACACCGTGGTCAAGCCGGACTTCTTCGTGCTGTCGGGCCTGCAGGGCCTGAAGAAATTCTATCTGCGCGGCACGTTCAAGGGCGACGAAGTCCGCATCCTCACCATCCTCTACGACCAGGCGACCGAGAATACCGTGGAACCGGTCGTGATCGCGATGTCGAGCGCGTTCAATGCGTTTCCGGCTGCCGTGCAAATGGCCGGGCCTCCGCCGCGCAAGACGGTGGAATACGGCACCGGCCTCGTCGTCGGTGACGACGGCGCGATCATTGCCGACCGCCAGATCACCGACGGCTGCCTCACGGTCGCGATTGCGGGTTTTGGCAATGCCGATCGCGTCGCCGAGGACAAGCAGCACGATCTCGCGCTGCTGCGCATCTATGGTGCGCGCGGGCTGAAAGCGCTCAATCTCGCCAACGTCGCCACCAAGACGGCGCTCGACCTTACCGGCATTGCCGATCCGCAGAACCAGGGCGGCGGCGCCGCGGTGACCAGCCTCAAGGCTTCGGTCGCCCAGCTTGGCGGCGGCAGCAATATCGCGCTGACGCCCGCCCCGTCGCTCGGCTTTTCCGGCGCACCCGCGCAGGATGACGACGGCAGGTTCGCCGGCGTCGCGCTGTTGAAGCCGGTTCAGGTCGCCGGGCTCGCCAATGGCGCACCGGCGGCGCAGGCGGTGCTGGTGACCGCCGAAACGTTGCGCGACTTTCTCAAGGCCAATGGCGTGAATGTGGCCGGGGGATCGACCGACGCCAAGGCGTCGGTCGTTCGCGTGATCTGCGTCAGGAAATAAGCGCCCGCAAATGTCGGGGATCAAGCAGCCTTGATGTTGTTGAGGAAGGTTTCGACCTCGCCGCGCATCGTCTCGGACTGTCTCGACAGCTCGCTGGACGCCTGCAGCACCTGATGTGCGGCGGCGCCGGTGTCACCGGCGGCCTGCTGGACGCCAACCACATTCGCCGAGATTTCACCGGTGCCGAGCGCCGCCTGCTGCACGTTGCGGGCGATTTCCTGCGTGGCCGAGCCCTGTTCCTCGACGGCGCTGGCGATCGCGGAAGCGATCTCGTTCATTTCAGAGATCGTCGACGTGATCCCCCGGATCGCGGTCACGGCGTCGCTGGACGAATTCTGAATCGCGGCGATCTGCGCGCCGATCTGTTCCGTTGCCTTCGCCGTTTGCTCGGCGAGGCTCTTGACCTCGGACGCCACCACGGCAAATCCGCGGCCCGCCTCACCGGCACGCGCGGCCTCGATCGTGGCGTTGAGCGCGAGCAGGTTGGTCTGCGACGCAATGTCGTTGATGAGCTTGACGACGTCGCCGATGCTGGCCGCACCGTCATACAAGCCTTGCACCGTGGTGTTGGTGCGATCGGCTTCCTCGACGGCCTTCTGCGCGATGGCAGCCGATTGCGCCACCTGGCGGCTGATCTCGGTCACCGAGCTCGCCAGCTCTTCGGAAGCCGCCGCGACGGTTTGCACGTTGGTGGAAGCCTCTTCGGTCGCAGCCGCCACGGCGGTCGCCTGGCTGGAAGTTTCTTCCGCCGTCGCCGTCATCGACGAAGCCGTCGCCTGCAGCTCGGTCGAGGCCGATGCCACCGAGCGCAGCACGGTCGATATGCTGGCGTCGAACGCCTGGGTCAATTCGTTGACCCGCGCCGCCCGCACGACGCGCGCCTTGATCGCCTCGGCTTCCTTGTCGGCAAGCTCCTTGGCCTTGATCATGTTCTCCTTGAAGATCAGGACCGCTCTCGCCATCAGGCCGATCTCGTCCTTCTTGTCGGTGGCGGGGATGGCGACCGAATGATCGCCGCCGGCGAGCTGCCCCATGGCGCCGACCATCTGGAGGATCGGCGGAACGATCGAGCGATTGGTCAGGTACACGACCGTCACCGCGACGCCGAGGCCAACACCAAGCAGCACCCAGAGCAGCGTCATCAGGAAGCTGGTCTCTGCGAGCACGGCATCGCCATCCCGGTTCAGATTGTCCTGCTGCCGCGAAACCATACCGCCCGAACGCGCGCCGGCGGCGTCCTTTGCGCCCGCGAAAATATCGAGAAGCTTGTTGGCGCGCGGCGCCGCCTCGTTGGTCAGGAACCACTGCGCCATGTTCCAGCGGTCCGACGCCCGGATATCGAACATCTTCTGCGGCAGCGGCGAGAATTTGGCGCGGGCGTCAACCAGCGCGTCGAAGGCGCTCTGCTGGGCGCTCGTCATTTCCGAGCGCCGCGTCGCGAGCGCCTCGAACTTTTTCTGATTGAGCGCCCAGAGTTCCTCGAACTCCTTCTTGAAGACCAGGTCCGCGGTCAGGAGATAGGCGCGGATCGCACCGATCGCCATCGCCATGCTACCGCGCAGGTCGGCAAAGCCGATCAGCAGGCTCTTGCGCGCATCGGTCGAGGTGATGCTACCTTCCTCATCAATGATCGAGGTCGCCTTCTGCAGCATGATCTTGGCCAGCGGCGCGGCTTCGGTGGCGAGCAATTTTGCGGCCGGCTGTTCGTCGATAGTGTGGGCAATCGCTTCGGCCTTGTCCTGCGCGCTGCGCAGTTCATCGAGCAGCGGCTTGGCCTGCTTCCAGTCCGCCTTGTTCTGCTCGACCGTCCAGTGGCTTGACAGGCTGTCCATCCTGGAGCCATGACGCTGGATTTCCTTCCACAGCATCGTGCGCTCGGTCTTGAACGAATCGTTCCCGGTGATCATCCAGCCCCGCAGCGAGGCGAGCGAGGCATAGACCCCCGCCACCACGTCGCTTGCGGCCATCGCGGTCGGTACGCGAAGGTTGACGTTCCGGTTGGTGGATTCATTGACCGCGCCAACCTTGACGATCGTGGTACCGACCACGATGGCCAGCAGCGCGCAGAGCACGCTGAAACCCAGAATCAAACGCCCTCGAATGTTCAGATTCAGGAGTGTCACGGCTCGATCCCTTTCGATGCGTCAGCGCCAGTGCTGAGAAGCACATCAAGGTTCCGCCGTTACCGTGAACAAAAAACAAATAGACGAACCGTACTAGTACGCAATTCCCTCACGACAAGCGCGCGATCTCCCGCAAAACAACGGAGTTAAGACTGCTACGTGGAATACACAAAGCCGCGCGGAGCAGTGGATGCGGATGCTGCGATCATGCAAGCCCGAACCTCACGCCAGCGCGCGCAAGTCCGCCGGCGATTCCGATCGGCGTGCCGTCCGCGCGCCAGCACGCCGCGCCCGACATCGTTCCGTCCTCGTGAAACTGGATCGCGTTCATGCCGCCGGCAACCGTCGGCACCGCCAGCACCTTGTGACCCATCGAGACAAGTTTGGCGCGAACGGCGTCGGGCACCGCTCGTTCGACTTCGAGCGCGTTGCCTTCAGTCCATACCCGAGGCGCTTCGACCGCCTCCTGCAGGCTCATGCCGTGGTCGATCAGGTTGATCAACGCCTGCATCGCGCTCGGGAAGATCCGCTTTCCCCCGGGCAGGCCGAGCGCATAGACGAGCTTGCCGTCGCGAAGCGCCATCATCGGCGACATCGAGGTGGTGACACGCTTGCCCGGCGCCAGCGACAGCGCGTGGCCGGGACGGGGATCGTAGAGGTTCATGTAATTGTTCGGGATAGCGCCGAGGCCGGGAATCAGAATTTTGGCGCCGAACAGATTGTTGATGGTCTGGGTGGTCGCGACCACGTTGCCGAACGCATCCGCCGCGGTCATGTGGGTGGTATCAGCGCTTTCGAGCTGCGCCACGCCGGCGCTCCATGCCTGCGCGCGGTTTGGATCGATCGCGCGGCGGCGTTCGTCGGCATAGGCTTTCGAGGTCAGGCGCTCGACCGGTACGTTGATGAAGTCGGGATCGCCGCTTGCGGCCGCGCGGTCGGCGAAGGCGATCTTGAGCACCTCGGCGAGGTAATGGATCGTGGCGGCCGAGCCGAAGCCGAGCTTTGCGATATCATAGCCTTCGAGAATGTTGAGCATTTGCGCGATGTGCACGCCGGAGGCCGCGGGCGGCGGCGGCCCCAGAATTTCCCAACCGCGATAATCGGCGCGGATCGGCTGGCGCTCGACCGTCTTGTAGGTCGCCAGATCCTCGCGGGCGATGAAGCCGCCGTTCTTCTTCATGTAATCGACGAGAATGTCGCCGAGCGGTCCGTGATACAGCGCCGCTTCGCCATGCTGCGAAATGTAGCGCAGCGTCTCCGCATATTCCGACTGCACCACGCGCTCGCCGGTTTTCAGCGGCGTCCCCTCGGGCAGATAGATCGCCGAGATCGCCTTGTCCTTCAGCATCTCCCGGGCACTGTCCGAAATGCATTCGTGCAGGTAGGGCGTCACCGCATAACCCCGCGCAGCATGCTTGATCGCGGGCTGCATGACGTCGGCGAGCGACATGGTGCCGAATTGCCGCAGCGTCTCGCACCAGGCTTTCAGCGAGCCCGGCACGGCGACGGCTTTCGGGCCGGTCAGGTTTTCGTCGCCTGTTGTATCGAACACGTCATGCGCCGAGCCGGGTTTCGACGTGTAGCTATCGGGCCTGACCGCCAGCGGCACGGTGCTCTGGCCGTCGACGAAGCGATGGCTGCCGTCGGCCAGCCGGACATGTGCCATGCCGCCGCCGATGATGCCGACCATCATCGGCTCGACCACCGTCAGCGCAAACAGCGTCGCGATCGCCGCATCGATGGCGTTGCCGCCGGCCGCCAGCATTTCCGCGCCTGCATTCGATGCCAGCGGATGATTGCTGACCACCATGCCGCGGCTCCCGGTTGCCGGCCGCTTCTGACACTGAAAACCGGTGGCCGCGCGATCCCGCCAATAACCCGTCATGCTGTTTCCCGCTTCTTGCTGTGGTTTTCACCGGGCACAAATGCACCGCCCGGCAGTATTTGCCCGGATGACCACAATTCCAGAATCGGGCATCATTGCAACCTGACTGATTCGGACAACCGCGATCCCCTGACCTTTGGATCGGGCTGGGCACGTCTGAACGAGCGCGTAACTCGGCGTCGCAGAATGCGGCGCAGCTCGTGTGGCGTAATCCAAATGCCTGAAAGCCATCCAGAGGACCTGAAATGCCGACGATCGTATTGACCACCCAGAAGGGTGGTTCGGGAAAAAGCACGCTTGCCATCAGCCTTACACTCGCCGCCATCCGGGCCGGCCACAATGTCCGACTGATCGAGACCGACCCCCAGGGCACCGTTTCGAACTGGAAGCGCCGCCGTCCCTATGCCGCGCCGATCGTCGAGCCGATCTATGCCGCCCGGGAGCTCGAACGGCGCCTGCAATCGCTCGCGCAGGACGGCGCTGCGGTGACGATCGTCGATACCGCCGGCGGCGAAAGCGCCGCGACCAATTCGGCCATCCGCTATTCCGACTTCTGCCTGATTCCGACGCGACCAAGCATCGCCGATATCGAGGCGACCGCCGCGACGCTCCGCGTCATCAGGGCCTGGCACAAGCCGTTCGCCTACGTCCTGAACCAGACCCCGATCCGGGCCGCGGCCCGCCTCGCCGGCGCGGAAAATGCGCTGGGCAACGAGGCTGCGCTCGACGCCGCCGATATCGTTGCCAAACCCCTCATAGTGATGCGCAACGATCACCAGGACGCGCTGAGCGCCGGCCTCTCCGTCTGCGAACATGCGCCGGGCGGCAATTCCGCGGAGGAAATGCGCGCCCTGTGGCAGTGGACCGAATCGCGGCTGGGCAATGCGGTTGCGGCTACTGACGAACCGATCATCGAGGAGTTCGTGGAAATACCCGCAATTATTCCTAAATGGGCTGCGCTCCCGTCTTTCGACGCCGACAGCGCACTCTTCCTGAGAACCCCCGCTCGCGTCTGACATCCCGCTTCGCGCAAGGTAAATGCGCGAGGCGAAGGCGGAAGCAATCCAGACCACCAGCCCCGGCTGGATTGCTTCGCTTCGCTACGGATTTCGGCGCAGCCAGTTCTCCCGTGTCACGCGCCATTTTTCCGCGAGCGTCTGACCACTGTGATGGGCAAGCTCGATGTAGCCGACAAGTTCGGCGCCGGTCTTTTGCTTGACCCGGCGTGACGCCACGTTGGTCGCCGCGTTGCAGGCGTGGAAGCGCTCGATCCCGAGCGTGCGGAAGGCAAAATCGTTCACCGCCGAGACGGCTTCGGTCATCAGGCCCTGATTCCAATAGCGCTCCGCGAGCCAGAAGCCGCGGTTGCCCTTCGCATCGTCCGCCCCGGGGCGAAAGCGAATATTCCCGATCGCCTCGCCATCGCCGCCGCGCAGCACCAGCATCCAATTATAGATCTCTTCCCCCGCGGCGACTTTCTCCAGCTCCCTCGCGATGAAAGTCTCCGCGCCGTCCTCCGGATATGGCCAGGGAACGACCTGCGCGAGATGCCGGATGATGTTCCAGTTGTTGAAATGGCGCTGGATCGCCGGCGCATCTGATAGCGCGAGCGGCCGCAAGATAAGTCGCTCCGTCTGCAACGTCGGCGTGATGGTTATTTCTGACATTTCGGGCACCAGAAGGTCGAGCGGCCGTTTTGAACGAAGCGCCGGACGATGCCGCCGCAACGGGCGGTCTGGCACTTCTCGCCTTCCCGGTCATAGACCTGAAAGGAATGCTGGAAATAGCCGAGTTCGCCCGAGGTCAACCGATGATCGCTGATCGAGGAGCCGCCGGCCTTGATCGCCTGATTCAGCACCGAATGAATCGCATTCACCAGCCGCACCGCGTGATCGGTCGGCTCTATCTTTTTTGTCGCCAGTGTCGCCGCCAGCCGTCGCGGCGACAGATGCGACCGGAACAGCGCCTCGCAGACATAGATATTGCCGAGGCCAGCGACCACGCGCTGGTCGAGCAACGCGGCCTTCAGGCTGGTCTTCTTGTTATAGCACGAGCGCGCCAGCATCGCGGCGTCGAATTCATTGCCGAGCGGCTCCGGGCCGAGACCCTTCAAGAGCGGCTCGTCCTCCAGCGCGTTGCGGGCGATGATCTTCATGTAACCGAACCTGCGCGGATCGTTAAACACGATCGCCGCGCCCGATGACATGTGAAACACCACATGGTCGTGCGCGCGATCCTCGCTGCGCGGATGGTGGAATTGGCCCGGCGTGTTGTTGCCGCCGCCTTCCAGCACCCGGAACGAGCCGGACATGCCCAAATGCATCAAGAGCACGTCACCGGAGCCAAGATCGGCCATCAGGTATTTAGCGCGGCGGCCGAGGCCGGTCACGGTCTGGCCCTCCAGCCGTGCGATAAAGTCTTTTTGAAAGGGAAACCGCAAATCCTTGCGCCGGGCTTCCGCTTTGAGGATTTTCGACCCCTCCATGGCGGGCTGCAGGCCGCGGCGGACGGTCTCAACTTCGGGCAATTCAGGCATGCAGGCATTCACCTTATGGAGGTGACGTGATAGCGCCATTGCGGCGGGCGCGCTATGGTCCGGGTAGTGGAGTAAAGTTGATGGATCGGCCGGGTCAAACCACCCATTTTGGCTTCAGGGACGTGCCCCTGGGGGATAAGCAGACGCTGGTGAACGACGTATTTCACAGCGTGGCCTCCCGTTACGACCTGATGAACGATCTGATGTCGGCGGGCCTGCACCGGGTCTGGAAGGACATCATGATCAATACGCTCAACCCGCCAAAGGACGATGCGCCGTTTGCGCTGCTCGACGTCGCGGGCGGCACCGGCGACATCGCCTTCCGCGCGGCCGAGGCGGCAGGCACAGGCTTCGGGGCCACCGTCTGTGACATTAACACCGATATGCTCGACGTCGGCCGCAACCGGGCCGTGGCGCGCCATCTCGACCAGCAGGTTTCCTTCGTCGAGGGCAATGCCGAGGCGCTGGCGTTCGGCGACCGCAGCTTCGACGCCTACACCATCGCGTTCGGTATCCGCAACGTGCCACGGATCGATGCCGCGCTGCGCGAGGCCTATCGCGTGCTGCGGCCCGGCAGCCGCTTCCTGTGCCTGGAATTCTCCACCGTCGACGTCCCCGGGCTCGATCGGCTGTACGACTTCTTTTCGTTCAAGGTGATCCCGCCGCTCGGCCGCGCCGTGACGGGCGATGCGGAATCCTATCAGTACCTCGTCGAATCGATCCGGAAATTCCCCCGGCCCAATGCATTTGCCGAGATGATCCGCGACGCCGGCTTTTCGCGGGTGAAGTGGGAGAGCCTCTCCGGCGGCATCGTGGCGTTGCATTCAGGCTGGCGTTTGTGATTTCTGCGGCGACTCACATCGCGCGGCTCGTCCGCGCCGCTTACGTGTTCGCGCGCGAAGGCGTGTTCGGCGTCGTCGACCCAAGTCTCGTGCCGCCGCCCGGACAACTGGCGCTGCGGCTGGCGCGGCTGATCGAACGTCCCGGCGCCAAATCCGGCCCGCGTTTGACGCGCGCGCTGACGCGGCTCGGCCCCGCTTACCTCAAGCTCGGGCAGTTTCTGGCGACCCGGCCCGACGTGGTCGGCGTCGCGATGGCGCGCGACCTGGAAAGCCTGCAGGACCGGCTGCCGCCGTTTTCGCAAAGTGAAGCCGAGGCCGTCATCGCGCAGTCGCTGGAACGCCCTGTGGCGCAGGCGTTTGTCAGCCTCGGCCCGCCGGTGGCCGCCGCTTCCATCGCCCAGGTGCATCGCGGCGAGACCGAACGGGACGGCGTTCGTAAATCGGTCGCGGTGAAAGTGCTCCGGCCCAATGTCGCCTCGCGTTTCCGCCGCGACCTCGGCGATTTCTTCTTCGTCGCGCACAGTGCGGAAGCGCATTCGGCGGAAGCGCGGCGGCTGCGGCTGATCGAGGTCATCAACACGATGTCGCGCTCGGTCGCGATGGAGATGGACCTGCGGCTTGAGGCGGCCGCTTTGTCGGAGATGGCGGAGAACACAACCGACGATCCGGATTTCCGCGTGCCTGTCGTCGACTGGGACCGCACCACCCATAACGTGCTGACGATGGAGTGGATCGACGGCATCGCGCTGAACGACCACGCCCGCCTCGCAGCGTCGCATGTCGACCTGCCCGACCTCGGCCGCAAGGTGATCCAGAGTTTTCTGCGCCATGCGCTGCGCGACGGCTTCTTCCATGCCGATATGCATCCCGGCAATCTGTTCCTCGATGAAGCCGGCCGGCTGGTGGCGGTCGATTTCGGCATCATGGGCCGGCTCGGCATGAAGGAGCGGCGGTTCCTCGCCGAAATTCTGCTGGGCTTCATCACGCGCGACTATCGCCGCGTCGCCGAAGTCCATTTCGAGGCAGGCTACGTGCCGGGCCATCACTCGGTGGAGAATTTTGCGCAAGCCATCCGCGCCATCGGCGAGCCGATCCACAACCGTACCGCCGAAGAAATCTCGATGGCGAAGCTGCTGACGCTTCTCCTCGAAGTCACCGGGTTGTTCGATATGCAGACCCGGCCTGAACTGATCCTGCTGCAGAAAACGATGGTGGTGGTTGAAGGCGTGGCGCGGGGGTTCGATCCGAAACTCGATATCTGGAAGGTCGCCGATCCCGTGGTTCGCGAATGGATCGAGCGCAATCTCGGTCCCTTGGGTCGGATTCAGGGTGCGATGTCCGGCGCGGGCGAACTCGGCCGCGTGATGTCGGGCTTGCCGACGATCGCCTCACGGGCGGTTGCAGTGCTGGAGAACATGGAGAAGATGACCCGGGAGGGCCTGACGCTGTCGCCGGAGACGATCGCAGCCATGGGGCGCGCCGAGGGCCGCAAGAGCCGCTGGAGGACGGTGGCGCTCTGGGTCATCGCCGCGACCTTTATCGGAATTCTGGTCGCTATCCGGCAGCTATGATTGCAATGACAGCACGGATTTGCTATCATTGATGGCAATCCTTGCTGGGAGGCCGCCGATGGCCAGCCTGACCATCCGAAAACTCGACGACGCCATCAAGTCCTACCTGCGGCTCCGCTCGGCCAAGAACGGCCGTTCGGTCGAGGAGGAAGTCCGGGTGATCCTGCGCGAATATTGCGAGGGTAGCCCGGCGCCAACCGCGTCATTGACCTCGTCATCCACTCCGGCTGAACGCCCGGTACCGCGCAACGCCCCCGCGATCGGCCAGGCCAGCATCACTTTAATCATCGGCGGCGGCATTGCCGCCTTCAAATCGCTGGAGCTGATCCGGCGGCTGAAGGAGCGCCACATCGACGTCCGCTGTGTGCTGACCAAGGCCGCGCAGCAATTCGTCACGCCGCTTTCGGCCAGCGCGCTGTCGCATGAGCGCGTCTACACCGATCTGTTCGACCCCGGCAGCGAATTCGACGCCGGCCACATCCGCCTCGCCCGCGAATGCGATCTGATCGTGGTGGCGCCGGCGACCGCCGACCTGATGGCGAAGATGGCGCAGGGCCACGCCGACGATCTCGCCAGCGCAATCCTCCTGGCCGCCGACCGGCCGATCCTGCTGGCGCCCGCAATGAACCCGTTGATGTGGAACAACGCCGCCACCCGCCGCAACGTGCTGCAGCTTCGGCGCGACGGCATCCATATGATCGGCCCCGGCGCCGGCGAAATGGCTGAGTCCAACGAGGCCGGCGTCGGGCGGATGTCGGAGGCGATCGAAATCGCGGCCGCCGCCGTCGACATTCTCCGCCCGCCGCGACCGCGCCCGCTGGCGGGCAAGCGCGTGCTGATCACAGCCGGGCCGACGCATGAGGCGATCGACCCCGTGCGCTATATCGCCAACCGCTCCTCCGGCAAGCAGGGTTTTGCCATCGCCGCCGCCGCGCAAGCCGCGGGCGCCGACGTCACGCTGGTTTCCGGGCCCGTCGAACTCCGTGATCCCCCGGGTGTAACCGTGATCCGTGTCGAGTCGGCGCGCGACATGCTGCATCGGGTGGACGCCGCCTTGCCGGCCGATATCGCAATCTTCGCCGCCGCCGTTGCCGACTGGCGCGTCGTCAATGAAGGCGAGCAGAAGCTGAAAAAGACCGCAGCCGGGATGCCGCCGCTGCAACTGGTGGAAAACCCAGACATTCTCGCGACGATTTCGAAACTGAAAGACAGGCGCCCGCCGCTGGTAATCGGGTTTGCGGCCGAGACCGAGCATCTGATCGACAACGCCAAGGCCAAGATCGCACGCAAGGGCTGCGACTGGATCGTCGCCAACGACGTCTCGCCCGCAACCGGCGTGATGGGCGGCGATCGCAACACCGTTCATCTGCTGACGCACGAGGGCAAGGATATCAAGGTGGACTCCTGGCCCGTGATGACCAAAGAGCAGGTCGCCGCCGAACTGGTGGCGAAGATTGCGAAGAGCATGGAGAAGAATTCGTGAGCGCGACAGTGAGGGTCGACATCCGTCAATTGCAGCACGCCGAAGGCCTCGCGCTGCCGGCCTATCAAAGCGCTGATGCCGCCGGGCTCGACCTGCTCGCGGCAGTGCCGGCGGACACGCCGTTGATCCTGCCTCCGGGCAAATACGCGATGGTACCGACCGGGCTCACGATCGCGCTGCCGTCCGGGTATGAGGCGCAGGTTCGGCCGCGCTCCGGGCTTGCCGCCAAGCACGGCGTTACCGTGCTGAATTCACCGGGCACGGTGGATGCGGATTATCGCGGCGAGATCAACGTGCTGCTGATAAACCATGGCGATGCGCCGTTTCCGATCCGCCGCGGCGAACGCATCGCGCAGATGGTGATTGCGCCGGTCGTGCAGGCGGAACTGGTGCCGGTGACCTCGCTTGCAGCAACCGACCGCGGCAGCGGCGGTTTCGGCTCGACTGGACGCTGAATCGTTTAGTGGAGACGATTCTCAACGGCACCCTGCCGATTTCTTCACAGCCAAATTTGCGTTCACGGTCTGGACTCTTACCGGTCGACTCCCGAAGGGGATACTCTCGACCCGATTCGTGTGCACGGCGGGGGTAGCGCCGGGCCCATAGTCGTGCGTTTTTGGGGCAAATAATGTCGGGCGTAGTCGCGGCGATGCGTCGAACCCTGCTGTCGTGCACCTCACTGGCGCGCTGCGGCGTGATTGCGCTCGCCACCACCTTCTCCGCCTCGCCGGAATCCGCGCTGGCCACTGAATTGACCATCACGCAGACGATTTCCGCCCTGTTCGACCTCAATCACCAGGAATTTGCGGTACTGACGACGGCGCTATCGCTGCTCTGCTTTACCGTGCTGGCTGCGATCCTGCTGATGCGCACGCGGATTCGGGCCTCCCGAATGGAACTCAACCTGCGCTCCGACATCGCCGACCTGCAGGTGCAGGCCGACCGGCTGCGCGCGCTCCTGTTCGCCGAGCCCCAGATCTTGATCGCCTGGGCCGCGGGCGACAACCGGCCCCAGATCAGCGGCGACACCTCGCTTCTGGTCTCGCAGGACGCGCTGTCGAATTCGCCGCAACGCATCCTCGCCTTTGGAACCTGGCTGCCGCCGGAACCGGCGCTGCAGATGGACCATGCGGTCGACGCGCTGCGCGAGGCCGGCGAAGGTTTTCTGCTCAATCTCTCCACCTCGAACGGCCGCGCCATCGAAGCGATGGGCCGCGCCATAGGCGGGCAAGCCATTGTGCGGATTCGCGAACTCGGCGGGTTGCGCCGCGACCTCGCCGAGTCCAATCTCCGCTACAGGACGCTTCTGGAGGAGACCGAGTTGCTGCGCGACTTCGCCGCCGCGGCGCCCTGGCCGATCTGGGCCAAGAGCGCAGAAGGCAATCTGCGTTACGCGAACGCGGCCTATGTGCGGGCGACCGAGGGCGCAAGCCTCGCGGATACGATTTACCGCAGCCTCGAACTCCTGGAGAACGACCAGCGCGCCGAGATGGGCCGGGTGCTGAACGACAATGCCACCTTCAGCGCGCGGCTGCCGATCGTAGTCGGCGGCGAGCGGCGCATCTATGACGTGCAGGCGCTCAAGCTCAGCGGCGGCAGCGCCGGCATCGCCATCGACGCCAGCGAGGCGACCGCGTTGCGCGACGCCATGGAGCGGATGGCGGAAGCCCATCGCCGCACCCTCGACCAGTTGTCCTCGGGGGTTGCCGTGTTCGATGGCCAGCGGCGGCTTGCCTTCTACAATGAATCCTACCGGCGGCTGTGGGGCCTCGATCAGGCCTTCCTCGATTCCAATCCCGACGATTCAAGCGTGCTCGATCGCTTGCGCGCGGCGCGTAAACTGCCGGAGCAGCCGGATTTCCGGGCCTGGAAGGCCAAGCTGCACAAAGCCTACAGCGCTGTCGAACCGGAGAACTACACCTGGTTCCTGCCCGACGGTCGCGCGCTCAGCGTCGTCACTACGCCTAATCTCGAAGGCGGCGTCACCTATCTGTTTGACAATGTCACCGAGAGCCTCGATTTGGCACGGCGGTTCGACCGGCTGACCCGGGTTCAGCATGAAACGCTCGACAATCTGGCCGAAGCCGTCGCGGTGTTCGGCAGCAATGGCCGGGTCGAACTGTTCAATCCCGCCTTTGAAAAAATGTGGAAGCTGTCGGCGGAAGCGCTGAAGGAACAGCCGCATATCGAGGCGGTGGAGGCCTGGTGCAAGCCGCTGTTCGACGACGCGCTGACCTGGCGGGCGCTGCGCGAAGCGATCACGGGAATCGACAACCGCGCGCAGGTATCGCTGAAGCTCGAGCGCAAGGACGGCAGCGTGCTTGATTGCGCGACCATGCCGCTGCCGGACGGCGCGACCATGCTGACCTTGCAGGACATCACCGACACCGAGAATGTCGAGCGGGCGCTGCGCGAACGCAACGAGGCGCTGGAAGCCGCCGACCAGATGAAGGTCGATTTCGTCCACCACGTCTCCTACGAACTGCGCGCCCCCCTCACCACCATCATCGGCTTTGCGCATTTCCTCAGCGACCCCTCGACCGGTCCGCTGACGCCGAAGCAGGCCGAGTATCTCGACTACGTCACCAAATCGACCAACGCGCTGCTGGCGCTCACCAACAACATCCTCGATCTCGCCACCATCGATGCCGGCGCCATGAAGCTCGAGCTCGGCCCGGTCAATATCGAAAAAGCCATCCAGGCCGCAGCCGAAGGCATTCAGGACCGGCTGGCGACCGACCGCATCGAACTCAAGGTCGATATCGATTCGAATATCGGCAACTTCACCGGCGACGAGCGGCGCGTGGTGCAAGTGCTTTATAATTTGCTCGCCAACGCCGTCGGATTCTCGCCGCACGATGCCGCGGTCACGATCAGCGCGCGGCGGACCGAGCATCGCGTGATCTTCACCGTCAGCGATTCCGGCCCCGGCATTCCGGCTGACGTGAAAGACAAGGTGTTCAACTGGTTCGAGAGCCACTCCCACGGCTCCCGTCACCGCGGCGCCGGCCTCGGCCTGTCGCTGGTGCGTTCCTTCGTCGAACTGCACGGCGGCAAGGTGCGTGTCGATTCGGTGGTCGGCAAGGGCACGACGGTCACTTGCGACTTTCCGATCGACCAGAACGCGCACCGCAACGCCGCCGAATGACCGCGCCCGTGACATTTACGGTGGCGCTGGCGAACGAGACTGCGACGGCGCATCTGATGGCCGACCTCGCGCTGCTGGTCGGCCCTGGCGACGTCATCACGCTCTCGGGCGATCTTGGCGCCGGCAAGACCGCGGCGGCGCGCGCCATGATCCGCTATCTCGCCAACGATCCCGTGCTCGAAGTGCCAAGCCCGACATTCACGCTGGCGCAGAGCTACGATTTGCCGTTCCCGCTTCTTCACGCCGATCTCTACCGGATCAATGATTCGAGCGAGCTGGAGGAAATCGGATTGTCGCCGCTGCCGGAGGGCACGCTGGCGCTGATCGAATGGCCGGAGCGCGCGCCCGATGCACTGCCCGAAGACCGCATCGACATCGCCTTCAGCCATCGCCCGGCGCTCGGGTCCACCGCGCGCGCCGCCGAGATCACCGGTTATGGCAAGGCAGCGGCGCAGGTAACGCGACTGCAGGGCTTGCGAAAGTTTCTTGGCGATGCCGGCTTCCTGGATGCGGCGCGCGAACGCATGCCGGGCGACGCCTCGACACGCTCCTATGCGCGGCTGATCCGCGACGACGGCACCTCGATCCTGATGAATTCGCCGCGCCGTCCGGATGGGCCGGCGATCTATGGCGGAAAATCCTACAGCGCAGCCGTTCATCTCGCCGAGGACGTCAAGCCGTTCGTCGCCATCGACAACGGCCTGCGCGCGCACGGTTTCTCCGCGCCCGCGATCCGCCACGCCGATCTGAATTCCGGTTTCCTGATCACCGAGGATTTTGGCACCGCCGGCGTCGTCGAAGGCGATCCGCCGCAGCCGATCGTCGAGCGCTACGAGGCGGCGACCGACATGCTGGCGGAGTTGCATCGCAAAGCGCTGCCCGAAACCGCGCCGCTGGGGCCGCAGGGCTCATACCAGATTCCGGTCTACGATATCGATACATGGCTGGTCGAGATCAGCCTGATGCTCGAATGGTATCTGCCGGACCGCGGTGCTGAAGTCAGCCAGCAACAGCGCGACGAATTCGTCACGATGTGGCGAACGCTGCTGGAGAAGCCGGCGGCTGCGCCGCGAACCTGGGTGATGCGGGACTTTCATTCGCCCAACATCATCTGGCTCGGCGAGCGCACGGGGATCTTGCGCGTCGGCATCATCGACTTCCAGGATGCCGTGCTTGGCCCCGCCGCCTACGATCTGGTGTCGCTGCTGCAGGACGCGCGGCTCGACGTTGCCGAACAGCTCGAGTTGACGCTGCTGACCCGCTACATCAAGGCGCGCCGCGCGGCGGACGGTCGGTTCGATCCGGCCAGCTTCGCCGAGCTTTACGCCATCATGTCGGCGCAGCGGAATACCCGCCTGCTCGGCACCTTCGCCCGGCTCAACCGGCGCGACGGCAAGCCGCAATATCTGCGCCACCAGCCCCGGATCTGGACCTACCTCAGCCGCTCGCTGGCGCATCCGGCGCTATCGGCATTTCGCCAATGGTATGCCGCCAACGTGCCGCCGCCGGTTCCCTGATTTACCTCCTGTTAGCCACCCCGCATCTAATCTGGAACGGGCCCATGCAGCGGAGGCATGGGGCAGTCAGTTGGACACGGGAAAACAGCCATGGCGACGGCGGAACGGCGCAAGGGAGATCGAGTCGTATTCGAGCGCGGCTTTGCGGCGCACATGATGGGAATCGACGGCACCTGGCGGCGTGACTGCGTGATGGAAGACGTTTCCGAGACCGGCGCCAAGCTGACAGTCGAAGGCTCGGTCGAGGGGCTGCATCTGAAGGAATTCTTCCTGCTGCTGTCGTCCACGGGGCTGGCCTATCGGCGTTGCGAGCTGGCCTGGGTCAATGGCGATCAGATCGGCGTCAACTTCCTGAAGCAGGGCGACAAGAAAAAGCGGGCGGCCAAGCGCGGGGCCGAGGACGCCGAAGTCTGAGGTTTGGCAGCGGCGGCGGCCGTCGTACGGCCGTCATGTGCGGCCATTAAGGCCTCATGATTGCTGGTTCAAGCCAGTCGCCGTGGTATGATCCGTGGTTCGAGAAATTCCAAGAGAAATCCCAAGAATGTCCGTTACGCCCACCAAAGCCATGGTCCTTGCCGCCGGTCTCGGTTTGCGCATGCGCCCGTTGACCGACCATATGCCGAAGCCGCTGGTGCGCGTGGCCGGTCAGCCCCTGCTCGATCACGTGCTGGACAAGCTCGCCGGTGCCGGCGTCAGCGAAGCCGTGGTCAACGTGCATTACCTGCCGGACCAGATCATCCAGCACACCGCGAGCCGTGCCCAGCCCCGCATCATCATTTCCGACGAACGCGACGTCGTGCTCGGCACCGGCGGCGCTGTCGTGAAGGCGCTGCCCCTGCTCGGCCAGGAGCCGTTCTTCCATCTCAACGCCGACACGATGTGGATCGACGGCGTGCGCCCCAATCTGGCGCGGCTCGCCGAAGCCTTCGATCCCGATCGGATGGACATCCTGCTCTTGATGGCGCCGACCACCAGCAGCATCGGCTATGCCGGCCGCGGCGACTACGCCATGCTGCCGGACGGCGCACTGCGCAAGCGGCGTGAACACCAGGTGGTGCCGTTCGTCTATGCGGGTGCGGCGATCATGTCGCCCTCGCTGTTTGCCGACGCGCCCGCCGGCGAGTTTTCCCTGACCAAGATGTTCGACCGCGCCAACGGGCAGGAACGGCTGTTCGGCCTGCGGCTCGACGGCGTCTGGATGCATGTCGGAACCCCCGACGCGGTGCAGGCCGCGGAAGAGGCGTTTCTGGAAAGCGTGGCTTAGGTCGTCATGCCCCGCGAAGGCGGGGCATCCAGTACGCCGCGGCTTCTCGATTCTTCACTACTGTCTCTGGAATACTGGGTCACCCGCCTTCGCGGGTACCGACGATGTGTATTTGGGGCGGCTGGCGCCCTCACCCGCATGACCTTCCCTGATTACCTCCCTATATTGCGCCTGACCTCGAATCAGGAAGCCCATGCTCGTTTTCAGCGTTCCCGTATCCGTGCCGTTCCTGCGCACCGTCATCGCGGCGCTGGTCGACGGCCGGCTGGTCGAGGGCTTCGAGGCGCGCCGGGATCCTCTCAATCTGGCCACGGCGACGCTCTATTTGCCGACCCGGCGCGCAGGAAGGCTGGCGCGGGAAATCTTTCTCGATGAATTGAAGACGGACGCCGCGATCCTGCCGCGCATCGTGGCGCTCGGCGACATCGACGAGGACGAGCTGGCGTTTGCGGAAGGCGCCGAACAATTCAGCGGCGTAGCGCCCCTCGACATTCCGCCGCGGCTTGGCGAACTGGAGCGCCGCTTGACGCTGGCGCATCTGGTCGCGGCATGGGCGAAGAGCCCCGTCTCGGCGCCGCTCGTGGTCGGCGGCCCGGCCTCGACACTGGCGCTGGCCGGCGACCTGGCACGGCTGATGGACGACATCGTGACGCGCGGCGTCGCCTGGGAAGCGCTCGACAGGCTGGTGCCCGACCAGTTCGACAAATACTGGCAGCACTCACTCGAATTCCTGCGCATCGCGCGCAAGGCATGGCCGGAGCATCTGAAGGAGATCGGCAGGATCGAGCCCGCCGAACGGCGCGACCGCCTGATCGAGGCGGAAGCCGCGCGCCTGACCGCGCATCACCAGGGGCCGGTGGTTGCAGCCGGCTCGACCGGTTCGATGCCGGCGACAGCAAAATTCCTCAACGCCGTGGCCGGCCTGAAGCAGGGCGCGGTGGTGCTGCCGGGGCTCGACACCGATCTCGACGAGGAAGCCTGGCAGACCATCGGCGGCGTCAGGGACGCGCAGGGCAAGTTCACCACGCAGCCCTCCTCGAACCATCCGCAATTTGCGATGCACGGATTGCTCGACCGCTTCGGCATCAAGCGAAGCGACGTCGAAATCCTGGGTACGCCGGCACAGCACGGGCGCGACGTGCTGGTGTCCGAGACAATGCGGCCGTCGAGCGCGACCGAACAATGGCACGATCGTCTGGCCCAGCCGGATGTCTCGCTAAAGATTGCAGGCGGCATGACGAAGCTTGCCGTCGTCGAGGCCCCCAACTCGGAGATGGAGGCGCTGGCGATCGCGGTGGCGATGCGCGAGGCGCGGCATCTGGACAAATCGGCAGCACTGGTGACGCCGGATCGCGCGCTGGCGCGGCGGGTGATGGCGGCGCTGAGGCGCTGGAATCTCGAATTCGACGATTCCGGCGGCGACGCGCTGATGGACACGCCAAGCGGCATTTTTGCCCGCCTCGCCGCGGAAGCAGCCAGCAAGGGGCTGGAGCCGCCGACGTTGCTCGCGCTCTTGAAGCATCCGCTGTTTCGTCTCGGCGGCGCATTCGGCGCATTCAAGCACGCCATCGAAATCCTCGAACTGGCGCTGCTGCGCGGCACCCGGCCGCAAGCAGGAACTGGTGGACTGGCGCGCGACTTCGATCGCTTCCGTGTCGAGCTCAAAAAACTCCGGAGCCACGAGACCTCCTCGCTTCACGCCTCCGAGCCACGCGCGAAGTTGAGGGATGACGAACTCGACGCGGCGCAGGCGCTGATCGCGGCTTTGCAGAAGGCACTGGCGCCGCTGGAAGTCATGGGTTCGTCAAAACCGTTCGATTTCGCCGAACTGGCGCAACGCCATCGCGAAATACTGACCGCGCTGTCTTCGGATCAAAACGGCGTTGCAATCGTCTTCGAGGAAGCGCAAGGCGCGGCATTGTCAGCGGCATTCGACGACCTGCTTGCCGAGCAGAAGCCGAGCGGCCTGATGGTCCAGCTCGGCGATTACCCCGATGTGTTCCAGACCGCCTATGCCGATCGCATGGTGCGGCGGCCGGAATCGTCGAGCGCGCAACTGCACATCTACGGCCAGCTCGAAGCGCGGCTGACTGAATCCGACCGCGTCATCCTTGGCGGACTGGTCGAGGGCGTATGGCCGCCGGCGCCGCGGGTCGATCCGTGGCTGAGCCGGCCGATGCGCCATGAACTCGGCCTCGATCTGCCGGAACGGCGCATCGGCCTCTCCGCGCACGATTTTGCGCAACTGTTGGGAACGGACGATGTGATCCTGACCCATTCGGCCAAGGTCGGCGGCGCGCCGGCGGTCGCCTCGCGCTTTTTGCACCGGTTGGAGGCCGTCGCCGGCGAAGCGCGGTGGGACGCAGCCAAAAGTGCCGGTGAAAATTACGTCCGCTTCGCCGCCGAACTGGACCAGCCCGATGCGGTCGAGCCGATCGCGCAGCCCGCGCCGAAGCCGCCGGTCGCGACGCGGCCGCTGAAATTGTCTGTCACGGCGATCGAGGACTGGCTGCGCGATCCCTATACGATCTACGCGAAATATATTCTGCGCCTCGATCCGCTCGACCCCGTGGACATGCCGCTGTCGGCGGCGGATCGCGGCTCGGCAATCCATGGCGCGCTCGGCGAGTTCACGCAAAAATTCGCGGACGCGCTTCCGCCACACCCCGCATTGGTGCTGCGCGGCATCGGCGAAAAATACTTTGCACCGCTGATGGAGCGTCCCGAAGCGCGGGCGCTGTGGTGGCCGCGGTTTCAACGCATCGCCGCATGGTTTGCCGATTGGGAGGTGGCGCGGCGCGACGAGATCGAGAAAATCGCCGCCGAGATCAGGGGCGAGATCAAGATTCCGCTCGACAACGAGCGCATCTTCACGCTTTCGGCGCGCGCCGACCGGATCGAGCAGCGCAACGACGGCAGCTTTGCGATCCTCGATTACAAGACCGGCCAACCGCCGACCGGCAAGCAGGTGCGCATGGGCCTGTCGCCGCAACTGACGCTGGAGGCCGCGATCCTGCGCGAAGGCGGCTTTGAGAATATCCATGCCGGCTCATCCGTCGGCGAACTCGTCTATGTCAGGCTCAGCGGCAACAATCCACCCGGCGAGCAGCGCTCGCTGGAGCTGAAAATCAGGAACAACGATACGCCGCAGCGGCCGGACGAAGCGGCCGATTACGCCCTTGAACAGCTTGAAGCGCTGATCCGCAAATTCGAGAACGAGGAGACCGCCTACACTTCGCTGAACCTGTCGATGTGGTCGAACCGCTACGGCGCCTATGACGATCTCGCCCGCATCAAGGAATGGTCGGCGGCCGGCGGACTGGGGATCGAGGAATGGTGAAGGCTGCCCGCATCATTCCCGACGCCGTCCGCGCCACGCAGGCGCGCGCGTCCGATCCAGCGGCTTCCGCCTTCGTTTCGGCGAATGCAGGATCGGGCAAGACCCATGTGCTGGTGCAGCGGGTGATCCGGCTGCTGCTCAACGACGTGGCGCCGGAGAAGATCCTCTGCATCACGTTTACAAAAGCAGCCGCCGCCAACATGGCAGAGCGGGTGTTCACCACGCTGGGCCATTGGGTGACGCTTGACGACGACGCACTGGACGCGGCGATCCGCGATGCCGGCATTCCCAATCCCAGCGCGCGCTTGCGCAAATCGGCGCGCAAGCTGTTCGCCTGCGCGCTGGAAACGCCGGGCGGGCTGAAGGTGCAGACCATCCATGCGCTGTGCACGCGGCTGCTGCAGCAGTTCCCGTTCGAGGCCAATGTGCCGGCGCGCTTCGCCGTGCTCGACGACCGCGACCAGAACGAGATGATGGAGCGCGCCAATCTCGGGGTTTTCCTCGAGGCGTCGCGCCATCCGGACAGCGCGACGGGCCGCGCGCTGATGACGGCGATGGCGAGCGCGGCCGACGTCACCTTCAAGGACGTGGTGCGCGAGGCCTGCCTCAGCCGCGATCACTTCATGGCGTGGACCGACGCCGCCGGCAGCGCGCACGCCGCTGCCGCGCAGATCTCCGCGGCTCTCGGCGTGAACCCCGGCGATCGGATCGAGGATGTCGAGCGTGATATCCTCGACGGCCCCAACCTGGCGCGATCGCGATGGCAGGACATCGCCCTGGTTCTGGAAACCGGAAGCAAGACCGATCAGGACCAGGCGGCGCGGCTGCGCGGCGCGCTGGTGTTCACCGGCGCGGCGCAGGTCGACGAGTATCTCGGCGTATTCCTCACAGACGCCGATCGCACGCCCCGCAAATCGGTGGTGACCAAGAAATTCTGTGACAACAATCCGGCCATAGGCCGGCTGGTTGAATCGGAAGCCCGCCGAATCCTGCCCCTGATCGAACGCCGCCGCGCGGTGGTGGCGCGCGACCGCACCGAGGCGCTGCTGCATATCGCCACGGCCGCGGCTGCCAATTATCGCCGCGAGAAGCAGGAACGCGGCCTGCTCGACTACGACGACCTGATCGACAAGACATTGGAGATGCTCGACCGCGTCTCCTCCGGCTGGGTGCATTACAAGCTCGACCGCGGCGTCGACCATGTGCTGATCGACGAGGCGCAGGATACGAGCCCGCGGCAATGGGACATCGTCGCGCACATCATCTCCGAATTCACCTCGGGCGCAGGCGCGCGCGACGGCGTGGTACGCACGGTATTCGCGGTCGGCGACGAGAAGCAGTCGATCTTTTCGTTTCAGGGCGCCGCGCCACGCGAATTCGACCTTCGCCGCCGGGCATTGCAGCGGAAGTTCGAGGGCGCCGGACTGAAGTTCGATCCGGTGTCGTTTACTTATTCGTTCCGGTCGGGGCCGGAGATCCTGCATGCGGTCGATCAGGTGTTTCGCGAGCAGGACATTTTTCGCAGCATTCATGCGGTCGATATCGGCAATCCGATCCATCACGCGCTGGCCGACGCTGGCCCGGGCCAGATCGATCTCTGGGAACTCGCTGAAACGGACGACAGGCAGGACATCGAAGGCTGGCGCGCGCCGTTCGACGGCGTCGCCGCGACCAGCCCCGAGGTGAAGCTTGCCCGGCGCATTCAGGCCGAGATCAAGACGCTGGTCGGCAGCGGTGTGATGACCGGCAGCAAAGGCGACCGTCGGCCGCTGCGCTATGGCGACATGCTGGTGCTGGTGCGCCGGCGCGGCAATGCGTTCGATGCCGTGATCCAGGCGCTCAAGCACGCCGGCATTCCGGTCGCCGGGGCCGATCGCCTCAAGCTGACCGAGCACATCGCGATCATCGACCTGATGAACCTCGCCGACGCGCTGCTGCTGCCGCAGGACGATCTGGCGCTGGCGGTGGCGCTGAAGAGCCCGCTGTTCGGCCTTGGCGACGACGACCTGTTCAAGGTCGCCTGGCAGCGTAAGGGATCGTTGCGCGCGGCACTGAGCGCGCGCGCCGCGGCCGATGGCCGGTTGCGGGACGCGCTGTGGCGGCTCGAACAGTGCGAACGCCGCTTCGCCAGTGAGACGCCATTTGCATTCTATGCCTGGCTGCTCGGCGGCGACGGCGGCCGCGCGCGAATCCTGCGGCGGCTCGGACATGAGGCAAACGACGCGCTCGACGAATTTCTGGAACTGGCGCTGAACTACGAACGCAAGGCGCCGGCCTCGCTGCAGGGTTTTATGGCGTGGCTGCGCACGGCCGACCTTGAAGTGAAGCGCGACATGGAAATCTCGCGCGACGAGGTCCGCGTCATGACAGTGCACGGCGCCAAGGGCCTGGAGGCTTCCGTCGTCTTCCTCGTGGACACCACGACCTCGCCCTCGGATACGCAGCGGCTGAAGCTCATCCATTTGCCGCAGGGCAATGCCGGTCCGCATGCGCCCGGTGTCGTGGTCTGGGCCGGCCGCAAGGCTGAGGATCCGCCGGCCGTCGTCGCGGCTCGCGCGGCGATGCTCGGCGATACCGAGGATGAATACCGCCGCCTGCTCTATGTCGCGATGACGCGCGCCGCCGACCGCCTGATCGTCGGCGGTTGCCTGCCCGGCAACATGAGGAGCGTCCGGCCGCAGTCCTGGTACGATCTGATCACCAAGGGGCTCGCCGGTTCCACCTTGCAGCTTCAGGAGATCGAGACTGCCATAGGACGGGTGAAACGCTATGCGCGCCCCGAGGAGGCCGCGCCGTCGGCCGCTCCTGTTGCGGAGCCGTCTCCACCAATGCCGCTGGTGCTGCCCAGCTGGCTGCTGACCCCGGCCCAGCCGGAGATTTCCCCGGAAAGTCTGTTGCGGCCCTCGGACCCCGCCGACAGCGAGCGCCATCCAGTACGCACGGCCGAATCGCTCACGCAACGCGCGCGCGCCCTGCAGCACGGCACGCTGGTGCACCGGCTGCTGCAATCGCTGCCCGATATCGCGGCCCCGCGCCGCCGCGAGACCGCGCTGGCCTATCTGGCCCGCAACGCCGATGGCTGGACCGAGGCGGAACGGCAGGCGCTGGCCGAAAGCACGCTGAGCCTGATCGCAGACGAGCGTTTCGCGCCGGTGTTCGCCCCCGGTAGCCGCGCTGAAGTCTCGATCGTCGGCCGGCTGGAGCGGCCGGGCGGCCGGCCGGTGCTGGTATCCGGGCAGATCGACCGCCTCGTCGTCACCGAAAACGAGGTCCTGATCGTCGATTTCAAGACCAACCATGCTCCCCCGCGCCGGCCTGACGAGGCGCCGAGGGGCTACGTCCGCCAGCTCGCGCTGTACCGGGCGGTGCTCGCCAAGCTTTATCCCCAGCGGGTGGTTCGAACCGCGCTGCTTTGGACCGAAATCGCTGAATTGATGGAGATTTCCACCCCCGCGCTGGAAGCCGAGCGGGCATCCATCATCTCGACGTGAGCCGTGCTTGACCCGGCAGGATCGCGTTCATAGGTTTGACCCTATCATCCACGGCGCGATTCTCATCCCGCGCCCCTTAATTCCTAACTGAACGAGGTAATTCCCATGGCCGTTGGCAAGGTTTCTGACGCCGATTTCGAAGCCGAAGTGCTCAAGGCGACCGGGCCAGTGGTCGTCGATTTCTGGGCCGAATGGTGCGGCCCCTGCCGCATGATTGCGCCCGCGCTCGACGAGATTTCCGGCGCCATGGGCGACAAGGTCAAGATCGTGAAGCTGAACGTCGACGAAAGCCCGAAGACCGCCTCGAAATACGGCGTGATGTCGATCCCGACCCTGATGATCTTCAAGGGCGGCGAGATGGCCTCCCGCCAGGTCGGCGCCGCGCCGAAGGCAAAGCTGCAGCAGTGGATCACCGCTGCGGTCTGATAGTTTCTCTGAGAATTTTTTCGACAACGGCCGGCGAATAGCCGGCCGTTTTGTTTTCAGTGTATCCACCCCGTCGCCAGCGCTGACGCCAGCTCCGGCTGACCGTTCTGCCGCGCCAGTGCCGCCATCGCATCATGGTCATACGGCACATGCCGGAACGTGACGCGCCAGACGCCATCGACAAGTTCGAGGATGGCGTAGCGCGCGTCCGGCGTGCCGGCCTCGATGACATGCGGAAACGGATGAGTATCGCGATAGCCGGGCGAGCCAACGCTGCCGGGATTGACGATCAATCGGCCATCGCCAAGCCTGACCGCGCGGGCGAGATGGGTGTGCGCGCAGAGGATCAGAGACCGTGTGATGCCGTGCGCACGATTCTCGATTGCATCCAGCGATGACATTCGCACGACCCCACCGGGCAAAACCGTCTCGAGCCAGTATACTTCGTCATGGTCAGGCGTGGCGTGACAGAGAAAGACCTGATCGCGAAACACGGCGGTCTTCGGCACCGCGCGCAACCAATCGAGATGGCGCTGTTCGAGCTGCGCATGCGCCGGCCGATCCCATGATCCCATCTTCTCCGGTGGCCGGTCGATCAGATAGCGATCGTGATTGCCGAGCACGTGAACAGCGTCGAGCGCCATCAGCGCGTCCATGGTTCGCCGCGCGTCGAGCGGCCCGCTCGCCATGTCACCGAGGTTGACGATGTCGCTGATTCCCTGTGCGCGGATATCGGCCAGCACGGCTTCCAGCGCGAGATAGTTTCCGTGCACATCGGCAATGGCGGCAAAACGCATGTTGATTTCCATTCCAGCTTTCGATGAGGGACGTCATGCAACCAGCAAGAACGATGCTATGGCGATCTACCTCATTTGGGTGAGGCCAACCTGCAACATACCCCTTTGGTTATGTGACGGAACCCGGGTTCCGACTCGCGGCGCACACGCGTCTTGGCTAGAATTTGAGGTGACCGGGGCTGGAGAATTCATAAACAATCGATATTTCTTCCCGGGCGGCCGCTGGAAGCAATTTCAGCGGCCATTTATTTTCTTCGCACGCTATCCCGGCGGTGTGTCGTTGATGTCAAGCACATGGCCGGCGAGATAGAGCGAACCGGTAATCAGGACACGCGGCGGCACTTCGTAGGCCAGCCGCGACAGCGCCTGTAGCGCGGCTTCGACGCTTGCCGCATTTTCCACCCGCATGCCGAGTGCGCGCGCCGCATCTGCCAGCCGGTCCGGCGGCATCGCGTTGTCGCGGCCGGGAATCGGTATCGCTACGATGTGGCGCGTCAGCCCGGCGAAATTGGCGAGGAACGCGCCCGCATCCTTGTTCGCCATCATGCCCGCGATCACCACCAGCGGGCGCGATACCCGCTCTTCGAGATCGCCGAGCGCCGCAGCCGTGACGCGTCCGCCTTCTGCGTTGTGCGCGCCGTCGAGCCAGATCTCGCCCCCCTTCGGCCCCTGATCGACCAGCGCGCCCGCGACCAGCCGCTGCATCCGCGCCGGCCATTCGGCGCCGACGATGCCGGCCTCGAAAGCCGGCATCCCGATTTTGAACGTCTCGATCGCTCGCAACGTTGCGATGGCAAGACCCGCATTGTCGAACTGATGCCGCCCGAACAGCTTTGGCGCCGCAAGATCCATCAGGCCACGCTCGTCCTGATAGACCAGCCGCCCGCGCTCGACGCCGACATGCCATTGCTGTCCCGCCGCATGCATCGGCGCGCGCATGCGCTTCGCTTCCGCCTCGATCACCGACATCGCCTCGGGCGCCTGCTCGGCACAAATCACCGGTGCGCCACGCTTGATGATGGCGGCCTTCTCGCCGGCGATGGCGGTCAGCGAGTTGCCGAGGAATTCCGTGTGATCCATGCTGACCGGCGTGATGACGGTCGCAATCGGCCGGGCGATGACATTGGTGGCGTCGAGCCGCCCGCCAAGGCCGGTTTCCAACAGCACGACATCGGCCTCATGCTCCGCGAACAGGCAAAACGCCGCCGCGGTCTCCATCTCGAAAATCGTGATCGGCTCGCCCGCATTGACCTGCTCGCAATGCTCCAGCACCCGGCGCAACTCGGTATCGCTTACCAGCCGACCGCCGCCCTTCTCGCCGATGCGGAAGCATTCGTTGATCCGCACCAGATAGGGCGAGGTGTAGACGTGCACGCACAGGCCTGCGGCCTCCAGGATCGCGCGCAGGTAAGCGATGGTCGAACCCTTGCCATTGGTGCCCGCGATATGGATCACCGGCGGCAACGTGGCTTCCGGATGATCGAGCCGCGCCAGCAGGCGGTGCATGCGATCGAGGCTGAGATCGATGCGCTTCGGATGCAAGGCAGACAGCCGCGCGATCAATTCACCGAGCGGCCGGGGTTTGGCGGCAGGCAGGTTCACGCGTGGGGCGCAGCCGGCACGGCTTCCGGCGCCGAGACGATCTGGGCCGGGTCCGTAACCTGCGGCGAAGGCTTTGAAGCTGTTTCGGGCGCCGGGGATTTGGTGAAGAGCCGGCACAGCCTTGCCAGTGTCGGGCGCATCTCGTGGCGATGCACGACCATGTCGATCATGCCGTGATCGAGCAGATATTCGGCGCGCTGGAATCCCTCCGGCAGTTTCTCGCGGATGGTCTGCTCGATCACGCGCGCGCCGGCAAAGCCGATCAGCGCACCGGGCTCGGCGATCTGCACGTCGCCCAGCATGGCGTAGGAGGCGGTGACGCCGCCGGTGGTCGGATTGGTCAGCACCACGATGTAGGGCAGCTTCGCTTCCCGCAGCATCTGCACGCCGACGGTGGTGCGCGGCATCTGCATCAGCGACAGGATGCCTTCCTGCATCCGCGCACCGCCCGAGGCCGCGAACATGATGAACGGCGACTTCTTCTCCACCGCAAGCTCGAGCCCGCGCACGATCGCCTCGCCCGCGGCCATGCCGAGCGAGCCGCCCATGAAGTCGAAATCCTGCACCGCGACGACGACGCCGGCGCCCTCCAGCTTGCCGTAGCCGACCTTGATCGCGTCGTTCAGCCCGGTCTTGGCGCGCGCGTCCTTGATGCGATCGACATATTTGCGCTCGTCGCGAAACTTCAGCGGATCGGCCGTCACTTCCGGCAGCGCAATGTCGTACCAGGTCTCGTTGTCGAAGATCGACTTCAGCCGCGCCGCCGCGCCCATGCGCATGTGGTAGTTCGAGCCGGGGATGACGAACTGGTTGGCCTCGACGTCCTTGTAGAACACGAGCTGCCCGGAATCCGGGCACTTGATCCACAGATTCTCCGGCGTCTCGCGGCGCAGGATGCTGCGGATTTTTGGACGGACGACATTGGTGAGCCAATTCATGGTTCGCTCCGAAATGCGGTTAACGCATCAGCTGATTCATATGGCGATCCGGACCTAGCCCGGCAAGCCGCCGCAATTGTGGCCTATTCCGCAGCCTGTTTTGCTCCCCGCACGCCCTGCGCCAGCGCGGCCACCAGATCGGCTACGGCGCCAACGGTCCTGGGGGTCGCGCGCCCCTCGGTATCGAGGCTGGCGCGGAGCGCATCCACCAGCGCGGTGCCGACCACGGCGCCATTGGCATTCTCCGCGATCGCGCGCGCCGCATCCGGGGTGCGGATGCCGAAGCCGACGCAGACAGGCAGCTCGGTGTGCCGCTTGATGCGGGCGACAGCCTCGCCGACCGCCTTGGTGTCGGCGCTGGCGCTGCCGGTAATGCCGGTGATGGAGACGTAGTAGACGAAGCCCGAGGTGTTCGCGAGCACCGCCGGCAGGCGCTTGTCGTCGGTCGTCGGCGTCGCCAGGCGGATAAAATTGAGTCCCGCCTTCATCGCCGGAATGCAAAGCTCGGTATCTTCCTCGGGCGGCAGGTCGACGATGATCAGCCCATCGACGCCGGCGGTCTTGGCATCGGTGAGGAACTTGTCGACACCGTAGATGTAGATCGGATTGTAGTAGCCCATCAGCACCAGCGGCGTGGTGTTGTCGTCCGTGCGGAAGCCGCGGACCATCTCCAGCGTCTTCTTCAGGGTCATGCCGGCCTTCAGCGCGCGCAAGCCGGCCGCCTGGATCGACGGCCCGTCCGCCATTGGATCGGTAAACGGCATGCCGATCTCGATGACGTCGGCGCCGGCCTTCGGCAGCGCCTTGAGGATGTCGAGCGACGTCGCAGGGTCCGGATCGCCGGCCATCACGAAGGTGACGAACGCCGAGCGGCCCTGCTTGGCGAGTTCGGCAAATCTTGCGTCGATACGGGTGGTCACTTCTTCCTGCCCTTCAGAATTTCCGTGATCTGCGGAATGTCCTTGTCGCCGCGGCCGGAAAGATTGACCACCATCAGGTGATCTCGCGGACGTTTTGGCGCAAGCTCCATCACCTTGGCGATCGCGTGTGCCGGCTCCAATGCCGGAGGAATGCCTTCAAGCCGCGTCAGCAACTGAAACGCCGCGAGCGCTTCCTCGTCGGTCGCGGAGAGATAATTGACCCGGCCGGTCTCGTGCAGCCAGGAATGCTCCGGGCCGATGCCGGGATAATCCAGTCCTGCCGAAATCGAATGCGCGTCCTGGATCTGGCCGTCCTCGTCCATCAGCAAATAGGTGCGGTTGCCGTGCAGGACGCCGGGACGGCCGCCGGCGATCGAGGCGGCGTGGAGCTGTGTCAGCCCGTGGCCGGCGGCCTCGACACCGAAAATCTCGACGGAGGAATCGTCGAGGAAGGGATGAAACAGTCCCATCGCGTTGGAGCCGCCGCCGATGCAGGCGACCAGCGAATCCGGCAGGCGGCCCTCTACCTCCTGCATCTGCTGGCGCGTCTCGATGCCGATAATGGACTGGAAGTCGCGCACCATCATCGGATAGGGATGCGGACCCGCCACCGTGCCGATGCAATAGAAGGTGTTGTGGACATTGGTGACCCAGTCGCGCAGCGCGTCGTTCATCGCATCCTTCAGCGTGCGCGCGCCGGACTGAACGGGAACCACCTTGGCGCCCAGCATTTCCATGCGGATCACGTTGGGCTGCTGACGCTCGACGTCGACCGCGCCCATATAGACCACGCATTCGAGCCCGAACCGCGCGCACAACGTCGCGGTGGCAACACCGTGCTGGCCCGCGCCGGTCTCGGCGATGATGCGCTTCTTGCCCATGCGGCGCGCCACCATGATCTGGCCGAGCACATTGTTGACCTTGTGCGAGCCGGTGTGGTTGAGCTCCTCGCGCTTGAAATAGATTTTTGCACCGCCGAGGTGCTCGGTCAGTCGCTCGGCGAAATAGAGCGGCGACGGCCGGCCGACATAGTTCTTGAGGTGGCCGTTCATCTCCGCCTGAAACGCCGGATCGGCCTTGGCATCGGCATAGGCCTTTTCCAGATCGAGGATCAGCGGCATCAGCGTCTCGGCGACGAAGCGTCCGCCGAAAATGCCGAAATGCCCGCGCTCGTCGGGGCCGGTGCGGAATGAATTGGGCAGGTTTGGATTCATCGGACCATCAATTCTTCGGTGGCGCGCGCAGCGCGAACAAAATTGCGGATCATCTCGGGATCCTTGATGCCGGGCGCACTTTCGACGCCGGAGGACACATCGACGCCGCCGGCGCGGGTCACGCGAATGGCCTCGGCGACATTGTCGGCGCTAAGCCCGCCCGAAACCATGAAGGGCAGCTGGAGATCGAGCTTTTCCAAAACGTGCCAGTCGAACACGGCCCCCAGCCCGCCGGGGCGGGTGGCGCCCTTGGGCGCGCGGGCGTCGAACAGGATGCGATCGGCGACGCTGGCATAGCCCGGCAGCACGGCGAGATCGGCCGCCGTCTCGACCGCAATCACCTTCATGACCGGAAGCGCGAACTTCGCCTTGATGTCGCGTACGCGCGCGATGGTTTCCTTGCCGTGCAATTGCAGGAGATCCGGCCGCAGCGTCTCGACAATGTTTTCAAGCGTCGCGTCATCGGCATCGACGGTCAGCGCCACCTTGGTCGCGCGGCCCTTCGCCTGCTGGCCCAGCTCGCGCGCGGTCTCGAGGCTGAGGTGGCGCGGCGACGGCGGGAAGAACACGAATCCCACCATGTCGGCACCCGCCTCGAGCGCTGTGTCGAGCGTCTCGCGCGTGGACAGGCCACAAATTTTGACGAGCAGGGACATGGTCTCTCAGGGGCGGATCCAGTGCCGCCAGGACTAACTGGAACAGGCGAATTGGAACAGGCAAATTGGAACAAGCTGGCGGGGCGGGTTCTACAACGTCGCGCCCTGCTTGTCTCGCCCTGCGGCCCCATAGATGCCGTACTGGGACGGCGCCGGAAGCCGCTGCTGGCCGACCCGGGAAACCGCCGCCGCAGCCCGCAAATCGGCCGTCTCCGCCCTTGCCCGGCGGGCATCGGCCTCGTGCTGGCGGGCCGCGCGCCGCCAGTGGCGCTGGCGGAACCAGGTCGCCATGCCGCCCGCCGCCACCCCCAGAATGGCTACCGCAATGATCACGGCGAACAGCGGCATCGACACCGCTATCGCCGGATCGGTCGAATTGAAGGGATCGAACGACACCGTCACGAAATGGCGGTTGGCGACCGCAAAGACGATGAAGATGAGGCCCAGGGGAATGACGACCAGCGCCGTGAGAAACTTTCGCATGACCATCTCTCGTAGTGATGGGAAACGGCAGGGATCAAACCCTGCAACACGGCTACAACTAGTTAAATCCGAAGAGTTTTTCAGTGACGCGTTTTCTTTACGCGAACCGGGTCCACTTCGCTTGAAAACGCGATGATTACGCGCCGGCCTCGGGCGAGCTGTCGTCGCGGTTCAGCCGCTCGCGCATTTCCTTGCCGGTCTTGAAGAACGGCACGCTCTTCTGGTCGACCGGCACATGCGCGCCGGTGCGAGGATTGCGCCCTGCACGGGCAGGACGATGCTTGACCGAGAAAGCGCCGAAGCCGCGCAGCTCGACACGGTCGCCGCGCGCCAGGGCCGCCACGATCTCATCGAGAATCGCGTTCACAATGTTCTCCACATCCCGCTGATAGAGGTGCGGGTTGTGCTCGGCGATGCGCTGAACAAGTTCGGATTTGATCATCGAAGTTGGGATCCGGGATCGTGCGGATATCCATTTCCGTGAAAATACCTTGATCTGTCAAGACGCTAAATCACTTTTGGGCATCGCAGACCACGTCACAAAGGGCGCAAAGAGGCTATGCGGCAACACCCGCAGTGCGGGAGAATGTGACGAAGCGCAGCCGGCGCGGCTCAGTTGGCGGCTGCGGGGCGCCACAGCGCCAACATGCCGTCGAGCGCGAGCTGATCGACTGCCTGTGCGACGCCGCCCTGCTCGATCTGGCGCGCGATGGAACCCAAGCCGAGGGCATCGAACGTGATCGAAGCTGCCGCGCGCAGGAACGTCAGGTCCCCGAACTGCGGTGTCAGTTTGAAATCGCGCACCGGCAGGTCGCTCTTGATCTTCTTTTCAGCAATCAGCCAGGCAACGGCGGCTTTTTCATCGCCGAGTTGATCAATCAGCTTCAGTTCGACCGCCTGACGGCCGGTGAAGACCCGCCCGTCCGCGACCTTTTCGAGCAGCGCGTCGTCCATGCCACGCCGCTCCTTCACCAGACCGCGGAACCAGGCATAGGAATCCTTCACCAACGCGTCGAGCGCAGCGCGCGCTTCGGGACTGGTCGGCTCGAAACCGTTGGGCGCAGCCTTCAATGGAGATGATTTCACCTCCTCGACCTTGACGCCCACGGTCTTCATCAGCTCGGTGAAATTCGGAAACTGGAACAGCACGCCGATCGAACCGACCAGCGAACTCTGGCGGGCGACGATGTGATCGGCGGCGATCGCCGTGATGTAACCACCCGACGCGGCGAGCCCCTCAACCACCACCACCAACGGCTTCTTGGCTTTCAGCCGCACCAGCGCGTCATAGAGCTGCTCGGAGCCGGCCGTGGTGCCGCCCGGCGAATTGATGTGGATGATGACGGCGGCGTGGTTCGACTTCTCCAGCCGCTCCAGCGCCTCGACCCGTTGCTGGTCGCTGCGAATCAGCCCGTCGATGTTGACCCGCGCGATCGATCCCGATGCCGCCAGCGCCGTTGGCCCGCTCGTTGTCGCGATCGCGCCGACGGTAACGATCGCCGCGATGGCAACCAGGCCAGCCGCGACGCGCCAGAAGGTCAGCTTGCGGCGGATCCTGCGGCGATCGACGATCACGTCCGAATCGAGCGACATCGAAATTCTCCTGAAGTGTCCCGCGCGTTTGGCATCCGCAGCGCTATCGAAGCGTTATCTGATTACATCAATTGCGACCCAATTTGAAGAAAACAAGGCCCTGCCTCTCTTCTCCCTTTGTGGGAGAAGGGAAGAAGAAAAAGGCCCCGGTCGAAACCGGGGCCTGATGTCGCAGCGAGATAAGCGAACGCTTACTTGTCGCGGTTCTTGAGCGCGGTGCCGAGAATATCGCCCAGCGTCGCTCCCGAATCGGAGGAGCCGTACTGCGCGATGGCTTCCTTCTCTTCAGCGACTTCCAGCGCCTTGATCGAGACCTGCACCTTGCGGGCCTTCTTGTCGAACTGGATCACGCGGGCATCGACCTTCTCGCCGACGGCGAACCGCTCGGCGCGCTGATCGTTGCGGTCACGGGCCAGTTCAGAGCGCTTGATGAAGGTGGTGAAGTCGGTGCCCGAGATCTTCACCTCGATGCCGGCTTCCTTCACTTCGAGCACTTCGCAGGTCACGACCGCGCCCTTCTTGACGTCGCCCGGCTCGGCGAAGGGGTCGCCTTCGAGCTGCTTGACGCCGAGCGAGATGCGCTCCTTTTCGACATCGACGTCGAGCACCACGGCCTTGACCATGTCGCCCTTCTTGAAGTTGTCGATGACCTGCTCGCCCGGAAGCTTCCAGTCGAGGTCGGACAGATGGACCATGCCGTCGACGTCGCCGTCGAGGCCGAGGAACAGACCGAACTCGGTCTTGTTCTTGACCTCGCCTTCGACGGTCGAACCGACCGGGAACTTCTCGACGAAGACTTCCCAGGGGTTGCGCATGGTCTGCTTGAGACCAAGCGAGATGCGGCGCTTGACCGAATCGACTTCGAGGACCTGCACTTCGACTTCCTGCGAGGTCGAAACGATCTTGCCGGGGTGCATGTTCTTCTTGGTCCACGACATTTCCGAGACGTGGATCAGGCCTTCGATGCCCGGCTCCAGTTCGACGAACGCGCCGTAGTCGGTGATGTTGGTGACGCGGCCGGTGAAGCGCGCGTTCAGCGGGTACTTGGCCTCGATGCCCTGCCACGGATCGTCCAGCAACTGCTTCATGCCGAGCGAAATGCGGTGGGTCTCGTGGTTGATCTTGATGATCTTGACCTTCACGGTCTGGCCGATGGTGAGCACCTCGGTCGGGTGGTTGACCCGGCGCCAGGCGATATCGGTGACGTGAAGCAGGCCGTCGATGCCGCCGAGATCAACGAACGCACCGTAATCGGTGATGTTCTTGACCACGCCGTCGATCACCTGACCCTCTTCGAGGTTCTGCACGAGTTCCTGGCGCTGCTCGGCGCGGGTCTCTTCGAGAACCGTGCGGCGCGACACCACGATGTTGCCGCGGCGACGATCCATCTTGAGGATCTGGAACGGCTGCGAGTTGTTCATCAGCGGCGCGACGTCGCGGATCGGGCGGATATCGACCTGCGAGCGCGGCAGGAAGGCAACGGCACCGTCGAGATCGACCGTGAAGCCGCCCTTGACCTGGTTGAAGATGACGCCGTGAACCTTCTCGTTGTTGTTGAAGGCCTTCTCGAGCTTGCCCCAGCTTTCCTCGCGGCGCGCCTTGTCGCGCGACAGCACGGCTTCGCCGAGCGCATTCTCGATCCGGTCGAGGAACACCTCGACTTCGTCGCCAACCTTGAGATCGCTTTCACGGCCGGGGCCGGCGAATTCGCGCAGCGCGACGCGGCCCTCGGTCTTCAGGCCGACGTCGATGACGGCCATGTCCTTTTCAATTGCAACTACCTTGCCCTTGATGACGGAGCTTTCCTGCAGATTGCCGCCGGCGAAGGACTCGTCCAGCATTGCAGCGAAATCGTCACGGGTAGGATTATAAGAAGCAGCAGTCGAAGCCATTTGTTCTCCAATGCGGGATATTGCCGGCCGTCCGGGTTAAAGGGCGCATCGCGCGTGAAGTGTCAGGGGTCCGCAAATCCTGACGACCGCTGTTTGCGGGAGGCGCAACAGCGGGCCGGCAGCAAGCCTGCACGTTCGATACGTATGATTTATCCGGAGCCTGAAACGAGCGTATCGACTTCAAGAACCTGGAGCGGGCTTTCCTCCAATGACGGCGGGGGTTCAAACCTCCCGCCGGCCCGCTCGGACAGCCCTGATCTTATCGATGGCGGCCCGGATGGGCGTGGATATAGCCCCAAGGGCCATTCTCGGCAAGCCGGAAATGCCCCATTTACGGGCTCTTAAGGATTACGGACGCCAACCATCGGCCCGCGCTTTCAACGCCTTGTTGACTGCATGAAGCGAAAGCTCCGCTGCCCTCGGCGGGATGGAACCCCGCCTTAAGCGCCGCCCCAAAGGATGGCACCGTCCAGAAACAGGGGTGCCCCATGAAGAGCTTGATCGCTGTGGCCGCCATCGCCGTCTTTACCGTCGCCACGGCCGTTGCCGGCAAGCCGGGCGCTTTTGCGACCGACAAGGCGATTGCCGCTGCCAAGTCGAAGCCCGTCATGATGGCCGAACAGCAATTGCCGTTCGACCGCGCGCGCTCAAAGAACTGATCGAAGATTTTGGCTCGGGGGCCAGCCACCGCGGATTGACGCGGGCTACCGAGAACTTCCCCGCCCGGCGCGGACCGCCTCGACGATCGCAATGGCAGCCCGAACGCCGCCCTCGATGTCGAGATTTGAGTTGTCGAGGATATGGGCGTCCTCGGCCGCCTTGAGCGGCGCAGCGGCGCGGTTCTTGTCCCGCTCGTCGCGCTTGAGAATATCGGCCAGCACCATCGCCTCATCGGCGGCTTCGCCACGCGACAGCGCTTCCAGCGTCCGACGGCGGGCCCGCACATGCGGGTCGGCCACGACAAAGATCTTCACCTCGGCATTCGGGCAGATCACGGTTCCGATGTCGCGCCCGTCGAGCACGGCGCCGGGCGGATCGGCCGCGAACTGGCGCTGAAAATTGACCAGCGCCTCGCGGACGGCGGGAATCGCCGACACGACTGACGCCGCGTCGCCAATGCGCTGCGACTTCAACTCGGGATGTCCGAATTTTTCGGGATCGAGCTCCATGGCAACCGCCACCGCCCGCGCCTCATCGGTGAGCTCAAACCCCTCATCCAGCAGCGCTTTCGCCACCGCGCGATAGATCACCCCGGTGTCGAGGTGACGATAGCCGTAATGGTGGGCGAGCCGCTTGCCGAGCGTGCCCTTGCCGGATGCCGCCGGTCCGTCGATGGCGATGATCATGGGAGCCATGTGCGACAGAGCGGCCAAGCGGTCAAGGCCGCGGAGACGCAGATGCGTCCAAATGTTCCTCGCCCCGGCCGTCGGCCGCCTCTATTCTGAAACCTGCCCGGGAATTCCGTCCAAGGATCTGCAGAAATAGCACCGGCTGGAGGGATACGATGAGCGCCATTTCACGACGTCGTTTTATCGGCAGTGCCGCGGCCGCCTCCGCGATCCCGCTGATCGGGTCTTCGGCGCATGCGCAGACCGACTGGCCAATCAAGCCCATCAAGATCATCGCGGGCTATCCGGCCGGAGGGCAGACCGATTTGTTCGCGCGCACCTATGGCGAACATATCCGGTCCGAGACCGGCCAGAGCGTGACGGTGGAAAACAAGGCCGGCGCCTCGGGATCGGTCGCGGCGGCTGAAGCCAAGCGTGCGGCGCCCGACGGCTACACGCTGATGTTCACGATCTCGACGACCATGATCATGAACCGCGTGCTGATCAAGGACATCCCTTACGACGCCGAAAAGGATTTCGTCCTCGTCTCGATCATGCCGGCGGGCAGCCTGCCGTTCGTGGCCGGCGAGAAGACCGGCGCCAGGACCCTCGCCGAATTTGTCGCCTACGCGAAGAAGGCCGAGAAGGTCAACGTCGGCACCTACGGCGCGGGCTCATACGCGCACATGGCCGTCGCCGAAATGAACAAGCAGTACGGCCTCAAGATGGAAGCGGTCCATTATCGCGGCGAAGCGCCGATGTGGACCGACCTTGCCGGCGGATTCATCGACGGCGCCCACGGCAGCTACTCCGCGGCGTTGTCCGTCCTGCAGAGCGGCCGCGGCCACGCTGTCGCCGTCTCGCGCAAACGCATGTCGACATTGCCGGATGTCCCCTCTTTCAAGGAGCAGGGCGCAACATCGCGAATCTTCCAGTTGACCGGCTTCCAGTGCTGCGCCGTGCCCACCGGCACGCCGGCAGCCGTCATTCAGAAGCTGTCAAAGCTTCTCGTCGCCGGCGGCAAGACCGAAAAGGTGCAACAGCTCATGAAATCATTCGGCGTCGACGATACCGCGATGACGTTCGAGGAGACGCAAAAATTGTACAAGGAAGAATGGCCGGTCTGGCTCGAGGCGGTGACGAGCCTCGGGCTTGCGCCGTCCTGAACCCCGCAAGCACCGGCGTCTTACGAAAACTCCGCGCCCAGCGAGCGCATCATCGGGATGAAGTCCGGAAAGCTGGTGGCGATGAAGGCGGTGTCGTCGACCTTGACCGGCTTGTCGGCGGCCAAACCCATCACCAGCGCGGACATCGCGATGCGGTGATCCATGTGGGTGGCGACGAGGCCGCCGCCGGGCACATGGCCGCGGCCCTCGACGATCAAATCATCGCCCGCGACCTCGACCTTGACGCCGTTGACGCGCAGCATGTCGGCGGTGGCCTCCAGCCGGTCGGATTCCTTGACGCGCAATTCCTTCAGGCCGCGCATGATGGTGGTGCCTTCGGCGAAGGAAGCTGCCACGGCCAGCACCAGATATTCGTCGATCATCGAGGGCGCGCGCTCGGGCGGCACCTCGACGCCGCGCAGTTTGGACGCGCGCACGCGCAAGCGGGCCATCGGCTCGCCGGCATCGCCACGGACTTCGCTTTCCTCGATCGAAGCGCCCATCTCGCGCAGCGTCGTGAACAGGCCGGTGCGCAGCGGATTGGTCATGACATCGGAAAAAGTCACGTCCGAGCCTTCGACGACCAGCGCCGCCACGATCGGGAATGCCGCAGATGACGGATCGGCAGGCACCACGACGTCGGCGCCGTGCAGTTCGCCCTGGCCCGTCAGCGCGATCTTGCGGCCATGGCTGCCTTCATTGACGGAGACGATTTCTGCGCCGAAATGTTTCAGCATCAGCTCGGTGTGGTCGCGGCTGGCTTCCTGTTCGATGACGGTCGTGACGCCGGGCGCGGCAAGTCCCGCCAGCAGCACCGCCGACTTGATCTGGGCCGAGGCCACGGGTGTCCGGTAGAGAATCGGCACGGGATCGCGGGCGCCGTGCAGCGTCAGCGGCAGACGGCCGCCTTCTTTGGCCTCACCGGCCTTGGCCCCCATCAGTTCCAGCGGATCGAGGATCCGGCGCATCGGGCGGGACCGCAGCGAGGCGTCGCCGTCGAACACGGCAGTGATCGGGCAACCCGCCACCGCCCCCATCACCAGCCGGCAGCCGGTGCCGGAATTGCCGAAATCGAGCGGGGAGGCCGGCTGGGCGAAGCCCGCCACGCCCACGCCGGCGACCAGCCAGGCAAACGGCCCTGTTCGCTCGACCCTGGCGCCCAGCGCCTGCATCGATTTGGCGGTATTTAGGACGTCTTCGCCCTCGAGCAGGCCCGAAATCCTGGTTTCGCCGACCGAAAGCGCCCCCAGGATGAGGGCGCGGTGCGAAATCGACTTGTCGCCGGGAACGCGGGCTTTACCGCTCAAAGGGCCGCTTGCGCGGGATTCCAGCGGGGTTTGGGTGGCCGAATGGGTCAAGATTGGGGTCCTCTGCGGGGGCGGCAGTACCACATGGGCCCCACGGCGTCACGCTGCCGTCAAATGCGACAAACCGCTATTGACACCGGCCTCTCAACTAGCCAAGTGAAGCACCGTTTTTCAGAATTTCCCAGGATCCACACGTGGCCAAATCCGATCTCGGAACCAAACGCATTTGCCCGACGACGGGTAAGAAATTCTATGATCTCAACAAGAACCCGGTGATCTCGCCCTACACTGGCGAGGTCGTGCCGATTGCGCCGATTGCGCCACCGCGGGCCGCCCGTGGCGATGCCGCACGCGCCGCGGCTGCCGCTTCGGCCACCGCCGCTGCCGATCAGCCGGAGGCCGCAGAGGCCGAAGAGTTGGTCTCGCTCGAGGAGGCCGACGCCGAGGAGAATACCGGCAAGGTCAAGGCCGTGGTTCCCGAATCGGAAGACGACATCGAGATCGACGAGACCATCGAAGGCGATGACGACGACGATTCCACCTTCATTCCCGACGAGGAAGAGGGCGATGAGGACGTCACTGACATCATCGGTGATGTCGGAGGTGACGAAGAGACTTGAGATCGGCCCTGAACTGTGGTTCAGGGTCATTGCCCGCACGCTGATTTGAGGCGCTGCGATTCTACGGGGCCATAGCTCAGCTGGGAGAGCGCTTGCATGGCATGCAAGAGGTCGGCGGTTCGATCCCGCCTGGCTCCACCAGCCTTCGCGTAGCGAAGGCTGCCTCACCATAGCCCGAAGGGCGACGGCGGGCCTCGGCGGGACTTGGTGCCCTCGCCTACTCCCCCAACACCGCATTCAACCGATCGCGTAGCGCGACGATCTCGTTCTTCATCCCCACGAGTTCTCCGACCGTGCAGGCTGAGGCTGCGAGAATCGATTGCGGCACCGCTCTCGCTTTCTCCCTGAGCGACTCGCCCTTTGGCGTCAGCGCGATCAGCACCTGCCGCTCGTCCTCGGTGCTGCGCGTGCGCCTGACCAGCTCGGCCGCCTCCAGCCGCTTCAAGAGCGGCGTCAGCGTGCCGGAATCCAGCAGCAGCCGCTCGCCGATGTCCTTCACCGGCACGCCGTCGCGCTCCCACAGCACCAGCATGACCAGATATTGCGGATAGGTCAGGCCGAGTTTGTCGAGCAACGGCTTGTAGACGCGGTTGAACGCGTGCGCGGTGGAATACACCGCGAAGCAAATCTGATTATCGAGCCGGAGCGGAAAGTCCGCTGAAGATTTCCTGGCCATCACGTCCTCGTCAACGAGCAGCGCCCAGACACTGATATGGTGGCTAAGCGTTTGATTTCAATTGCATACAATTAAATCGTGCAGCCTGCAATAATTTAGATTGCGCACAATCGAATTGTGTGCAATACATCGTTCGTCAAAACGGCAAACCCAAGGGAGAACCACATGTCCGTGAACGTGCTCTACAAGACCAGCGCCAAGGCCACCGGCGGCCGTGATGGCACCGCAGCCACCCTCGACGGCGCCCTCGACGTCAAGCTCGCGACCCCGAAGGAACTCGGCGGCGGCGGTGGCGCCGGCAACAATCCCGAGCAGCTGTTTGCGGCCGGTTATGCCGCCTGCTTCATCGGCGCGATGAAATTCGTCGCTTCGCAGGGCGGCCCGAAGGTACCCGCGGACGCCACCGTCACCTCGACCGTCGGCATCGGCCCGCGTTCGGAGGGCGGCTTTGGACTGGACGTCGCACTCGCCGTGTCACTTCCAGGCGTTCCCAAGGCCGAAGCGGAAGCGCTGGTGGCGAAGGCGCATCAGGTGTGCCCGTATTCCAACGCCACCCGCGGCAACATCGATGTCCGCCTGACCGTCGTCTGACGAGGGGATTCGAACGGCCCGCCGCTGATGCCGGCGGGCCGTTCGCGCGCCTCACGGAATTTTCCGCAAGCTTTGCTACGGCGGTGGCGTCATGCGCCTGTGCGCGGGACGCCATTGCCGCCGCGCCTGAAGACCGCTAGCTCAAGACTTCGATTTTCTCCTTGAGCGAAGGTTCTTGTCCATGAGTCCTGTAGCCGCTCCCGGCGCAATGACCGGCCTGCGCGTCGTCGATCTCACGCGCGTGCTCGGCGGCCCCTACTGCACGCAAATCCTCGCCGACCACGGCGCCGACGTCATCAAGGTCGAACCGCCGGCCGGCGACGAAGTGCGTGACTGGGGACCTCCGTTCCACGAGGAAGACGCGGCCTATTTCGTCGGCATCAACCGCAACAAGCGCTCGATCGGGCTCGACCTCGCCTCCGAAGCCGGCCGCGCGGTGCTGATGAAGATGCTGGAGACGGCCGACGTCCTGATCGAGAATTTCAAGCCGGGCACGCTCGACAAATGGGGCATCGGCAACGACGTGCTGCGCGCGAAATTCCCGAAACTGGTGCATTGCCGGATTTCCGGCTTCGGCGCCGACGGCCCGCGCGGCGGCAATCCCGGCTATGACGCGATCATTCAGGCCATGACCGGCATGATCGCGGCGACCGGCTCGCCCGAAAGCGGCCCGATGCGGATCGGCGTTCCCCTGGTCGACATCACCACCGGGCTTTATGCGGCGATCGGCATCCTGATGGCGCTATCGGAGCGGCAGCGTTCGGGTCTCGGCCAGTTTCTCGAAACCACGCTGTATGAAACCGGCCTTGCGATCATGCATCCGCACACCGCGAATTATTTCATGCACGGCAAGCCGCCGGGATTGACCGGCAACGAACATCCCAACCTCGTGCCGTACGCGATCTTTCCGACCAGGACCGACAACATCTTCATCGGCGTCGGCAATGACGGCACCTTCCGCAAGCTGGCGAAGGAAATCGGCAAGCCCGAGCTTGGCACCGATCCGCGCTTTGCCCGCAACAAGGACCGCATCGCCAACCGCGATGCGTTGCGCGCCGAACTCGCGGCCGTATTCAGCCAGCACGAGGCCGAACCGCTCTGCAACCGGCTGCTGGCGGCCGGACTGCCGGCGGGCCCGGTGCAGAAGATCGATCAGGCGCTGACCAATCCGCATACGCTGCATCGCGGCGATATCATCGAAAAGGATTGGTACAAGGGCGTCGCCTCGCCGATCCGGCTGGAGCGGACCAAGCCGAGCCTGCGCCGCACGCCGCCGAAATTCAGCCAGCACACTTCAGAGGTGCTCGGCGAGTTCGGCTACTCGAAGAGCGAGATCGAAGCGCTGGTCGCCAAGGGCGCGGTCTGCGGGTCGGAACGCAAGCGGTAACCTCTGGTCGCCCCTGCCTAGTGCGCAATTGCGCACGGGAGCAGGGGCCCATACCGCGTGATCCATCGATGGCGCGTGGTGCTTGACGTTTTCCCCGGTCGACCGCCACCGCGAACTTGTTCGAGAACCGTCTCCCCGTGAGCCCCTCACAAAGGCCGCGGCGTATGGGCCCCTGCATTCGCAGGGGCGACGAGCGTGGTGGCCTTCGCCTATTTTCCTGCTTCCCTCCACGCACGCTTCCCCGATACCATCCTTTCGCATATACGGTCATTTGCACGTCATCCGGCGCTGTTATCGCGCGAAACGAAGGTGGCGGTCCCAACCCGGAGGAATTCAATGGCAGTTCGACAATTCGGCGCAGCGGCGGCAGTGACGGTTGCACTGGCTCTCGCGACGCCCGCCTACGCCGTGACCGAGATCCAGTGGTGGCACGCCATGACCGGCGCCAACAATGATGTCGTCAACAAGCTCGCCGAAGAGTTCAACGCCAGCCAGTCCGACTACAAGGTCGTCCCGACCTTCAAAGGCAGCTATCCCGACACCATGAACGCCGGCATCGCCGCGTTCCGCGCCGGCACGGCGCCGCACATCATTCAGGTGTTCGAAGTCGGCACCGCCACCATGATGAGCGCCACCGGTGCCATCAAGCCGGTCTACCAGTTGATGAAGGATGCCGGCGAGCCGTTCGACCCGAAGGCCTATCTGCCGACCATCACCGGATACTACTCGACCGCCAAGGGCGACATGCTGTCGTTCCCGTTCAATTCCTCCTCGATGGTGATGTGGATCAACAAGGACGAATTGAAGAAGGCCGGCATCACCGACATTCCGAAGACCTGGCCCGACGTGTTCGCCGCCGCGAAGAAGTTGAAAGCCGCCGGTCATGAGACCTGCGGATTTTCCAACGCCTGGGCGTCGTGGGCGCATATCGAGCAGTTCTCGGCGTGGCACAACGTGCCGATCGGCACCAAGGCCAACGGCCTCGACGGTTTCGACACGGTCCTGTCCTTCAATTCGCCGCTGCATGTGAAGCATCTGCAGAACCTGATCGACCTGCAGAAAGACAAGACCTACGACTATTCCGGTCGCGAGAACAAAAGCGAAGCCCGCTTCGCTTCCGGCGAATGCGCGATCTTCCTGACCTCGTCGGGCTATTACGGCACCGCCAAGAGCACGGCGAAGTTCGACTTCACCTCGGCGCCGATGCCCTATTATCCGGACGCCGCGGGCGCCCCGCAGAACTCGATCATCGGCGGCGCGTCGCTGTGGGTGATGGGCGGCAAGAAGCCGGACGAATACAAGGGCGTGGCAAAATTCTTCACCTTCCTGTCCGACACCAATCGCCAGGCCGACCTGCACCAGAAGTCGGGCTACCTGCCGATCACCAAGGCGGCCTATGAAAAGTCAATCAAGGACGGATTCTATGAGAAGAACCCGACCCTGCAGACCCCGCTAAAGGAGCTCACCAACAAGGAGCCGACCGAGAATTCGCGCGGCCTGCGCTTCGGCAACATGGTGCAGATGCGCGACGTCTGGGCCGAGCAGATCGAAGCCGCCCTCGCCGGACAAAAAACCGCGCAGCAAGCGCTTGACGATGCCGTCGCCAAGGGCAATGCGATGTTGCGGACATTCGAAAAGACGGCAAAGTAGACAATCGGCATTGGCTCCCCTCCACCCTGGAAGGGGAGCCGGTCTGCCACCTAAGCGCGGAAGGCTGTAAAGCGCCCTAGATGGAAAAGTCGGTCGTCTTCAACAACAGGCTGCTGCCATATTTGCTGCTCGTGCCGCAGCTCATCATCACATTCGTATTCTTCTACTGGCCGGCGAGCCAGGCGGTCTGGCAATCCTTCCTGCGCGAGGACGCATTCGGACTTAATTCCGAATTTGTCGGGCTGGAAAATTACCAGAGCCTGTTCGCCGATCCCGCCTATTACAAAGCGATGCTGGTGACGGTGATCTTCTCCTCGCTGGTCGCCGCATTGTCGCTTTCGATTGCCCTGCTGTTCGCGACCCAGGCCGACAAGAACCTGAAAGCCGCCGGCACCTACAAGACGCTGATGATCTGGCCCTATGCGGTGGCGCCAGCGGTCGCCGGCGTGTTGTGGATCTTCATGTTCCATCCGACCCTCGGGACCCTGGCGCGGCCGCTGCGCTGGATGAATTTCGACTGGAATCCGCTGTTGAACGGCAACCACGCCATGTGCCTGGTGGTGATGGCCGCGGTGTGGAAACAGATTTCCTACAATTTCTTGTTCTTCCTGGCGGGCCTGCAATCGATCCCCAAAAGCGTGCTGGAAGCCGGCGCGATCGACGGCGCGGGCCCGATGCGGCGGTTCTGGACCATCACCTTTCCGCTGCTGTCGCCGACCACGTTCTTCCTCCTGGTCGTCAACGTGGTCTACGTCTTCTTCGACACCTTCGGCATCATCGACGCGGTCACCGGCGGCGGCCCGGCCGGCGCGACCACCACGCTGGTCTACAAGGTGTTCGCCGACGGACGCCTGGGCGGCGATCTCGGCGGCTCGGCCGCGCAATCGGTGGTGCTGATGGTGATCGTGATCGCGCTCACCGCGGTCCAGTTCAAATATGTCGAGCGCAAGGTGCAGTACTGATGGTCGAGCACCGCCCGCTCAGCGACATCATCGCCTACACGATCCTGACGCTCGGCATCTTCATTGTCGCCTTTCCGGTCTATCTGGCGCTGATTGCTTCCACCCATAACGCCGCCACCGTGGTCGGCGGCAACATGCCGCTGGCGCCAGGCGGCCATGCGCTGGAGAACTACTACCGCGCCATCTTCGTCGGCGGTGCGCGCGCCATACGCGAGCCGGTCGGCCAGATGCTGTTGAATTCGTTCATCTCGGCGATAGGCATCGCGGTCGGCAAGATCTTCATCTCGATCCTGTCGGCCTACGCCGTGGTGTATTTCCGCTTTCCGTTCCGCAAGACCGCATTCTGGATCATCTTCATCACGCTGATGCTGCCGGTCGAGGTGCGCATCTATCCGACCTACAAGGTGATCGCCGACCTGAAGATGCTCGACACCTATGCCGGGCTGATCCTGCCGCTGATCGCATCCGCCACGGGCACGCTTTTGTTCAGGCAGTTCTTCATGACCATCCCCGAAGAACTGCTGGAGGCGTCGCGGATCGACGGCGCCGGTCCCTTTCGTTTCTTCTGGGATACGCTGCTGCCGCTGTCGGTGACGACAATCGCCGCGCTGTTCGTGATCCAGTTCATCTATGGCTGGAATCAATATCTGTGGCCGCTTCTGATCACCACGCAGGATTCGATGCAGACCATCGTCACCGGCATCAAGAAGATGCTGTACACGACCGACGAACTCGCCGAATGGCAGCTCGCGATGGCCACCGCCATCCTGGCGATGCTGCCGCCGGTCGCGGTCGTGGTGTTCATGCAGCGGCTGTTCGTGCGCGGCCTGGTCGAGACGGAGAAGTAAGGTAGTCATGGCCAACGTCACGCTGCGCAAAGTCAGAAAAACCTATCCCGGCGGTTTTGAAGCCATCAAGGGCATCGATTTCGGTGTCGGCGACGGCCAGTTCTGTGTGCTGGTCGGCCCCTCCGGCTGCGGCAAGTCCACGCTGCTGCGCATGGTCGCGGGCCTGGAAACCATCACCGGCGGCGAGATCGATATCGGCGGCCGCGTCGTCAACCAGATCGAGCCGGCCGATCGCGACATCGCGATGGTGTTCCAGAACTACGCGCTCTACCCGCATATGAGCGTCTACAACAACATGGCCTACGGCCTGCGCAACCGCGGCATGGCCGAGCCCGAGATCAAGACACGGGTGGAGGAGGCCGCGCGCATTCTCGAACTCGGCGCGATGCTCGAGCGCAAGCCGCGGCAATTGTCCGGCGGCCAGCGTCAGCGCGTGGCGATGGGCCGCGCCATCGTACGGCAGCCAAAAGTATTCCTGTTCGACGAGCCGCTGTCGAACCTCGACGCCAAGCTGCGCATCGCCATGCGCGTCGAAATCCGCAAACTGCAGCGCCGCCTCTCCACGACCTCGATCTACGTCACCCACGACCAGCTCGAGGCGATGACGCTGGCCGATATTCTCGTGGTGATGAACGGCGGTCAGGTCGAGCAGATCGGCAATCCGCTCGACATCTACCAGAAGCCCGCCACTACCTTCGTTGCCTCCTTCATCGGCGCTCCGCCGATGAATCTGATGCCGTTGCGCTCCGACGAGATCAAATCGCAACTGGCCGGCGACATCAGAATCAACGAGGCCGGCATCCTCGGCATTCGCCCTGAGGATTTCGTCATCACGAACGAAACGGTTTCCGGCGGCGTGGCGCTCGGGCTCACCGTGGAAGCGATCGAACGCGTCGGCGCCGAAACTTTTATTTACGGCGCCAGACAGCAGGAAGTTCAGGGCGTCGCCGCCAACCCCGGCGAACTGCCGCCAGGCGAGATCATCGTGCGCATTCCCGGCGCCGTCGGCCCGGCCATCGGCGAGCGAATCAGGGCGGTGGCCGCCAGCGACAAGCTGCATCTATTTACCGCCGACGGCCGCAAGCGGGTTGGTTCCTGAGTAGCGCTCCGGGAAGCGAACCGGCCGTATTGGCGCCGAAAGAGCCCGCCGCGGCCGATTTACGCAGCTTTCAGAGGCGCTTGAACCCACCCCAAATCACCCCCATATTCCCTGGTGACCGGACGGCAAGTCGGCCGGCCGGTTGAATGGGGCGCCGCAAGGGCCCCTCAAAGTCGCTTCGAGAGGACTTTGTAATGTCTCGTGTTCCTTCGTTATCCAGTCCGTTCCTGCTTGGGTTCGACGAAATTGAGCGTGCGCTCGATCGCGTCGTCAAAGGCGCCGACGGTTATCCTCCCTACAACATCGAGCGGTGTGACCGTGCCAACGGCCAGCCCGAGCGCTTGCGCATCACGCTCGCGGTGGCGGGTTTTACCCGCGACCAACTCGATGTGACCATTGAGGAAAACCAGCTCGTGATCCGGGGCCGCCAGCAGGACGACAAGGCCCGGCAGTACATCCATCGCGGCATCGCCGCGCGCCACTTCCAGCGCACCTTCGTGCTGGCGGAGGGGATGCATGTGTTGGGCGCGGATCTGAAGAACGGGCTGTTGTCCATCGACCTCGCCAGGCCAGAGCCTGAAAGGGTCGTTAAGACAATTGCTATCAATGAGCACGAATAATGGAACAAGTAGCGGACTCGACCGCTTAGACCCAGAAGGAGTCGAGACCATGAGTGAAGTGAGTGTTACGTTCGAACCTGAAAAGGTTTCCGTCGAGGCGCTGGCCCATCTTGGTGAAGGCCACATCGCCTATGTGAAGCAAGTCCGTTCCGAGGACGTGCCGGGGCTGTTTCCGCAGGCGCCGAAAATCGCGCCAGGGCTGAAGCTGTTCGCGCTGCATGCCGCCGACGGCACCCCGATCATGCTGACCGACAGCCGTGAGGCTGCGATCGCCAATGCATGGAGCAACGAGCTTCAGGCCGTCAGCGTGCACTGACACGCGGCGCGTGCTGCTGTCGTCGCTAACGCAGCGCGTGCTGCTTCATCAATTCGGCAGTCGTTGAATTGACGGCTGATTGAGGCCGCAACGAGAGTTCATCATACGCGGGCACGATCCTTGGGATCGGCCCGCGTATTTTTTTGCGCTTCAAGACTTGCCTGCTTTGAATACGGAGATGCATTCGCCGCGAGAGCGCTCGCCGAGAACCTCACGCCGCGCGCACGGTCGAGAGGAATTTCTCCACCTCGCCCTTGAGATGATTGCTCTGCCCCAGCAGGGACCGGGCCAGCCCGTGCACATGCGTCGATGCCAAACCGGTATCGGTCGCCCCGCGGTTGACGTCGGTGATGCTGCCCGCGACCTGGGTGGCGCCCTGCGCGGCCTGCTGCACGTTGCGCGAGATTTCCTGCGTCGTGGCGCCCTGCTCTTCCACGGCTGCCGCGATCGCCTGCGAGATTTCCGCGATGCGGCCGATCGTGCCGCCGATTTCGGCAATCGCAGATACCGACTGATTGGTCGCCGACTGCATCTGGCCGATCTGCTCCGAGATTTCCTCGGTCGCTTTCGCGGTCTGCGCAGCAAGCGCCTTGACCTCGGAGGCGACGACGGCAAATCCCCGTCCCGCCTCGCCGGCGCGCGCCGCCTCGATCGTCGCGTTCAGCGCCAACAGGTTGGTCTGCTCGGCGACCGCGCTGATCATCTTGACCACTTCGCCGATCCGGCTGGCGGACTGGGCGAGATCGGCAATCCGCGCATTGGTCTGCTCGACCTGGCTCACCGCCTCGCGCGATATCTTGTGCGAATCCTGCACCTGGCGGCTGATCTCCGACACCGACGAGGCCATCTCTTCCGCGGCCGCCGCGGCGGACTGCGCGTTGGCCGAGGATTGCTCCGATGCGGAGGCGACGGTTGCCGAAAGCACCTGGGTCACTTCGGCAGTCTTGGTGAGCTGTCCGGCCGATGATTCGAGTTCGGACGAGGCGGTCGATACGGTCTGGATGATTTTTCCGATCGCGAAATCGAAACCGTCCGCCATCTGCTGCATCGCGGCCTTGCGATCGCCTTCCGCCTTCAGCTTCAAGCCGGCCTGCGCCTGCTCCATCGACTGAACGCGCTGCGCGTTGTCCTTGAAGACCTGGACCGCGCGCGCCATGGCGCCCACTTCGTCGCCGCGGCTGAGCGCCGGGACCGAAACATCGAGGTCGCCGCCGGCCAGCCCCTTCATCACGGCAGTCATCGCCGCGATCGGACGAATCACGCCGAATGCCACGCCAAAGATGCCCGCACCGATGATGAGAAACACCACCGCGGAAACACCCCACAGCAGCAGGGTGAACATGCTGACGCGATCGGTCGCAGCAACCTCCGTCGCCGCGTTCTGATCGGTGGTTTGCTTGACGATGTCGTCGATGATGGCGCGGTGCGCGGCGTAACGTGCGGCGATCTCCGCGTAGGATTTCGTCGCCGCGGCACTGTCGGCCTTGGATAATGCGGGCAGCAAGCCTTCCTGAATCGCGGTCCAGAAGCGCTGCACTTGGTTGTGGGATTTTTCCACGAGCTTGGTCTTCAGTGTCGGCTCGAGATCGGACTTCACCCAGAATTCGTGGCGCTCGTCATATTCCTTCTTGAGCTGCGCTATCCTGTCGCGGTGCGCCGCAAGCTGCGCCGGATCGTGCAGCACGAGGGTAGCCTCGAGATAGGCTTCGATGACGTATTCCGGCGGCGGCAGGATGTCGGCGATGAGGTCGTTGCCGAGCTTGAGCTGGTTGTAGAGCGGGCCGCCGACCTTGAGCTGCGACAGCCCGTAAACACTGGTGGCAATCACGGCACCGAGGCCTAATGCGGTAACCAGTCCAAAAATCAATATCGCGCGCGAAATCGTCAGCCGCTGCGTCATGGCAATGTTCTCCGGGTGAATAAAAATCCCAGCGAACGCAATAACTGCCATTTAGCTTAAAATTGCGTTTACCCGGCGTACTACCCGGCGGGGAATCGCCTGCTCCAGCCGAAGGAACTAGGCCGCGCTCGCCGGCGGCAGGGCGAGCACCGAATAGATCGCCTGGGCATCGCGCGAGGCACGCAGCTTCTTGGCGACGTCCTGGTCGCGCAACAGCCGCGCGATTCGTGCCAGCGCCTTCAGGTGATCGGCGCCCGCGCCTTCCGGCGCCAGCAGCAGGAAGATCAGGTCGACCGGCTGGCCGTCCATCGCCTCGAAATCGATCGGGCGTTCCAGCCGGGCAAAGAACCCGAACAGCTTTTCCAGCTTTGGCAGCTTGCCGTGCGGAATGGCGACGCCGTAGCCGACTGCGGTGGTGCCCAGTTTCTCGCGCTGCAACAGCACCTCGAACACCGAGCGTTCGTTCTGTCCGGTCAAGGCGGAGGCGCGCGCCGCGAGCTCCTGCAGTGCCTGCTTCTTGCTGATGACCTTCAAAGCGGGGAGAATCGCCTCGGGTGCGACCAGATCGGTAATCGTCATGGGGCGTTCCGAGGTGAATTAACCGTCAGGTTGCGAGATAGGTTCTAGAGCCGAGGCTTCAAGAAGGTGAGACGGGAGGCGGGTTTAGGCCCGGGTCCCGATTTGGTGGGCTTCTACTCCAACCCATGGCCGGTGCCAACTCCCACGATGGGTTCCTGCACTCTAACCTTACGGGCGACGGACCATAGGGAGGGCGGCCATGGGCGTCAATTCTTGCCGGCATATATCTCAAGGGGTAACCGCCGGGGGGTCGACCCATCCAACATTGCCGTCCGTGCGCCGGTAAATGATGTTCACCCGGCCGCTGGAGCCATGCTGGAACACGATGCAGGCAGCCCCGGTCAGATCCAGCTCCATGACCGCTTCGCTGACCGAAAGCCGCTTCAGCGAGGTGGTCGCCTCGGCAATGATGACGGGGCTGTAGGTGGTGACCTCCTCGTCGCCTTCCGCCGGCGCCTCGATCACGTAGCTCGGCGCGTCGATATCCGCCAGCGCCGCGTTGGCGGCATAGGTCTTGCGGGCCGAACGGTCCTTCAGCCGGCTCTTGTAGCGGCGCAGCCGCTTCTCGATCATCAGGAGCGCCTGATCCGCGCTGGCATAGGCATCGGTTGCGTTCGAATCGGCCTCCAGCGTAATCCCGGAATCCAAGTGCAGTGCGCAGTCGGTGCGGAAGCCGAAACCATCCTTGCTCAGCGTGATGTGACCGGAATAGTTGCCGTCGAAATATTTTCGCAGGACCTCATCGGTGCGATCGCTGACGCGCGAACGAAGCGCGTCGCCGACACTGATGCTTTTCCCGGAGATTCGAAGGGTCATTTGATGCCTCGCTTGATTCCTCGACTACTCAGGCTGTTGATGTTGGAGGGTGAGTCCTTTCGATGAACCGGTGCCCCCTTTCCTGGAGCTGCGCTGGCGGGGAACCGAGATTATCGCGATTTGGGACGAACGCAATCAGGCCGGGGCCGTATCGCGGGACCGGTCGGAGGAGGTGGCAGGGGCTGAAAGCGCGTTACCGAGCATACTCTGTTTGTCGCGGCGGCGTTGCACCGAGGAAGGAATGCGCATGGCTTCGCGGTATTTCGCGACCGTGCGGCGGGCAATATCAATGCCGGATTCGCGCAATCGTTCCACGATGGTATCGTCGGAGAGGATCGCAGCGGGCGCTTCCGCGTCGATCAACAGCTTGATGTGGTGGCGGACCGCCTCCGCCGAATGGGCCTCGCCGCCGTCGGCCGACGCGATCGAGGCGGTGAAGAAATATTTCAATTCAAAGCTGCCGCGATTCGTCGCCATATATTTGTTGGCGGTTACCCGCGACACCGTCGATTCGTGCATCTGGATCGCATCCGCCACCGCTTTGAGATTCAGCGGCCGCAAATGCGCGACGCCATGCGTGAAGAAGCCGTCCTGCTGACGCACGATTTCGGTGGCGACCTTCAGGATGGTGCGGGCGCGCTGGTCGAGCGCGCGGACCAGCCAGGTGGCGTTCTGCAGACAGTCGCTGAAATAGGATTTGTCGCCGTCCTTGCGGATCGTCTTCGACAGCTCGGTGTAATAGACCTGATTGACCAGCACGCGCGGCAACGTGTCGCTGTTGAGTTCGACATGCCAGCCGCCGTCCGGGCCGGGCCGCACATAGACGTCCGGCACCATGGTTTGCGTCCGCGCCGAACCGAACTTCAGGCCGGGCTTGGGATCGAGGCGGCGGATTTCACCGATCATGTCGGTGATGTCTTCGTCGTCGACGCCGCACAATTTTCGCAACGAGGCGACGTCGCGCCTGGCCAGGAGATCGAGATTTTCTACCAGCGCTTGCATGGCGGGGTCGTAGCGGTTGAGTTCGCGGAGCTGGATTGCGAGGCACTCGCTCAGATTCCGCGCACAGACGCCGGGCGGATCGAATTTCTGCAGCACTGAGACCACGGCATCGACGTCCGCCTGCGAGGCGCCCAGCCGCTCCGCGGCCTGCCCCAGATCCGCCGGCAGATAGCCGGCATCGTCGACGAGATCGATCAGATACTGCCCGATCATGCGCTGCGCCGGCCCGCTGAACGCCACCGCGAGCTGCTCGGCAAGGTGGCTGCCGAGCGTCACCTCGGCGGCAACGAAGGCTTCCAGATTGTAGTCGTCGTCGTTGGAGGCGCCGCCGCCCCATTCGGTGTAGGCGGTCGGTGCCGCATCCTGCGCCACGCGGGCGGCGGCTTCGGCCGGCTCTTCGGAAAAAACGTTGTCGAGCGGGGTGTCCAGCGTCTGCTCTATCTCGGTACGGCTGCCGAGGTCGCGGTTCAGCCAGTCCTCCTGGCCGGGCTCGAAGGCCTCGCCAGCGGAACCTGACGCCATATCGAAGGTATCCCCGCCCTCGTCGCCATAGCTGCCGGAATCGCCCGAATCGGAGAATTCGGCACGCTCAGTGGCCGGCTCGCCCGCCACCGGGGCTTCGGGGCCGTCGCTGGCCCGATCCAGCAGCGGATTACGCTCCAGTTCCTCCTCGACGAAGGCCGACAGGTCGAGATTCGACAATTGCAGCAGCTTGATCGCCTGCATCAGTTGCGGCGTCATCACCAGCGACTGCGACTGACGGAACTCTAATCTCTGCGTTAGCGCCATGAAGCCAAGAACCGATCCACTGAAAGTTGGTCCGATTCTTGCTTATATTAGTCCCAGGCCCTTGTACACGGCTTGACGGATGCAAAAATTGGGCTATAGCGCGATCCGCTAAAATGGGAACCCGGGTTCAGGTCGGCCGCGCGTTAAATTCACAAGTGAAAGCAATACTTTATCGCCAAACCGTCGCACCGTTTGGCTAAAGCCGGAATTCCTCGCCAAGGTAAAGGCGGCGTACATCCGGATCGTTGACGATTTCTTCCGGACTGCCCTCGGTCAATATCTGCCCGGCATAGACGATATAGGCGCGGTCGGTCAGGCCGAGCGTTTCCCGCACATTGTGGTCGGTGATCAGGACGCCGATGCCGCGGTTGGTGAGGTGGCGGACCAGATCCTGAATGTCGCCGACCGCGATCGGGTCGATGCCGGCGAAGGGCTCGTCGAGCAGCATGTAGTTCGGGCGCGTCGCCAGCGCGCGCGCGATTTCGACGCGGCGGCGCTCGCCGCCGGACAGCGCGATCGATGGCGACTTGCGCAGCCGCGTGATGTTGAATTCCTCGAGCAGCGAATTGAGTTCCGCCTCGCGCTTCTTCCTGTTGGGCTCGACGACCTCGAGCACGGCGCGGATATTCTGCTCGACGGTGAGGCCGCGGAAGATCGAGGCTTCCTGCGGCAGGTAGCCGATGCCGAGCCGCGCGCGCTGATACATCGGCAGCCTGGTCACGTCGTGGCCGTCGAGTTCGATGGCGCCGCGATCCGCCTTGATCAACCCGGTGATCATGTAGAACACCGTGGTCTTGCCGGCGCCGTTCGGACCCAACAGGCCGACGGCTTCGCCGCGGCGGACATAGATGCTGACGCCGCGCACCACCTGTCGCGTGCCGAAACTCTTTTCCACGCTATGCACCGCGAGGAAGCCGGGCCGCTTGACCGGGCGCGGCGCTTCGCCGCCATTGGCCTTGGGACGGGGTTGCGCACGTGGACGCGGTTCGCGCGGCGGTTCGACGTCAGGCGGCAATTCCAGCCCAGGCAGCGCGGCGGAACGCGCCTTCGACGGCGCATCACGCACCGGGCTCGTCAGCATGTCGCCGAAGGAATCGCCGAGCGTGGTGATGTCGTCGCGCGAACGCGCAAACCCGGGGGCACCGCGTTTCGCGGGGCGTCGACGGAACATGCCGAATAAATCCACCATCCCGCTTCGCTTACGCCTTTCACGGTGATTCCGCGACGCGTCCGACGGCGAATCGCTTCGCTGGCGAACATGAATGAATGGATGTCCCCTGCCCAGCGAAACACCCGCCGTGCGCCCTGCCCAGTAGATACAGGCTCGCGCTACCGGCTTCAACCGTAGCGGCCCCAAATATTCTTCAAGGCATTGATCTATATTATTTTTTACCAGGGATCAGCGACGGTATCTGTACCGGAGCCGGAGCCTGCTTCGACCCGCCCGATCCCGACCCGCAATTCTCTCCCTGGATGAACATGCCCTGCACCTTGCCGCCGTCGGATTCGACGCGCGACACGCCGGTCGTCATGTCGACCTTGAGGCGGTCGCCTTTGAGCACGTTCTTGCACTGGGTGAGCACGACCCCACCGGCCATGGTGATGAGGTTGGCCCGCGTGTCGAAGATCGCAGTATCCCCGGTCACGACCTGGTCCTTCTGCGTGACCACGACAGAGCCCCTGGCTTCCAGCCGGCGGATCGACGAACTGCCGCCGGGGCCGGGGGTTGCGGACTGCATCGGCCCGGATTTCGATCCCTTCGGTGCGGCGGGCGCGGCCGGCGCAGGCGTCGCTGGCGCCGGGCCGGAATCGTAGAACACCACCAGCGATTTCGAGGTCATGGTGGTGTCGCCCTGCACGACCTTAACGTTTCCGGAGAAGGTCGCCTCCTTTTTCTTGTCGCGCATTTCGAGCGACGCCGCCTCGATCTGAATCGGCTGGTCGCGGTTCTGCGAAAAGCCCTGCATCGCGTTCGGCACGCCCGACATGGCGCCTTGCGCCAAGGCGTCGCCGGAGGCGATCAACGCGAGCGCAAGCGCCGCGTCCGCAAAACTGCGCGAGAGGAACTGCATCATAAATTTCATTTCGTGTTTGACGACTTGCCGGTGACGGACCGTGTCCTCGGTGGTGGCGCCGGTTCAGGCTCGGGCTCGGGCGCCGCAGGGCTTTCCATGATCAGGTTCATCACGACATTGCCTTCGAAACGAACGATCTCGCCGCTGTTGATGATCCTGAGCCGGTCGGCGGTGAGCGTCCCGTTGAGCAATTTGACGTCGACATGCTCGTCCGACGTCACCGTTCCCTTGTTGATGTCGATATAGGCCTGCGAAAGCTTGGCCTCGTAGCCGGTGGAGGATTGCAGGAAGATGTCCTTGCGCAGGTCCAGCATCTGCTGCTTGCTGTCGAAAAATCCGGTGCGCGCATCCATCGTCACCGTGCTCTTGTCCTCCATCATGACCTTGGCGCGCAGCGTCCTGAGTTCGACATGGTCAGGGTCTGTCAGATCCTGGATCGCGGACTTGGCCCACACTTCGTAGGGACGCTGATCGGTCGAGAAACCCGCAAGGTGCGGCGTTTCCATGGTGATCTTGGTGCCTGACACCACGAGATTGCTGATGTCGACGGGCAACTTCAGCCCCGTCTGGAACGGGTTCACGAAGACCTGGATCAGGACGATGCTGGCCAGGGCCAGCAACACGGCCGCCGGGACCGCGACCCGCAGCATCCGCACCATCCGGCTGTGGCGGGCGGCCGCCGCAAAGCGGGCCTCCATTCCGGTGACATAGGCTGGGTTCTGTACCGAGTTCACCGGGGCTCCAAGAGGGGGCGCCATGACGCCAAGGAAGCGTCATTCTACCCGCAATCGCAGGATTATGCAGCCCGAACACGCGCGATGAGTGTGACCGAAACGGGGCGGAAGCGGGCAGCCGTACCGCTTCAAATGGTCCCGGTCACGAATGCGCGAAGATGTCCTCGGCCTCCCAGCCGCCGAGATCGAGCTTGGCGCGGGTCGGCAGGAAGTCGAAACAGGCCTGCGCCAGTTCGTTGCGGCCTTCGCGCGCCAGCATGGCATCGAGGCGCTCGCGCAAGCCGTGCAGATGCAGCACGTCGGACGCGGCATAAGCGAGCTGCGCCTCGCTGAGGCTCGCCGAACCCCAGTCGCTCGACTGCTGCTGCTTCGACAGGTCGATGTTGAGGACTTCGCGCACCAGATCCTTCAGGCCGTGCCGGTCGGTATAGGTGCGCGTCAGCCGCGAAGCGATCTTGGTGCAATAGACCGGCTGCGGCATCACGCCGAACGCGTTGTAAAGTGCGGCCAGATCGAACCGCGCGAAGTGAAAGATTTTCGTGACGTTCGGATTGGCCAGCAGCGCCTTCAGGTTCGGCGCGTCGGTGTGGCCGTTGGGAATCTGGATGACGTCGGCGCTGCCGTCGCCGTTCGACATCTGCACCACGCAGAGCCGGTCGCGATGCGGGTTGAGCCCCATGGTCTCGGTATCGATCGCCACCGAATCCTTGTAGCGGGACAAATCGGGCAGATCGCCGCGATGCAGGCGGATGGTCATGTAGGAAAGCCTCGTGTCATCAGTCGATTCGACCGAAACACTAGCGCCCAAAACCGCGCGAGGCGAGCGGCTGGCTGCCACCAAAACCGCAAAGACCGGCTTTTCGCAGCGGTTTTTGGCCTCAGGCGGATGGCTATTTTGCCGGAAGCGCCCTTCGATGGCGCGGACACTAGCCCTTGCCGGCGGCCACCCTTCGCCACGCCAGCGCGGCGGTGATTGCGATCAGCGCCAACGCAAGCGGGTGAAAGACCGGCGGGGTCACGCCGTTCGAAGACAGTACCGTCATGTCGAACACCGGTAGGGCCGTCGTCACAGTCAGAAGAATGGCGAGCGGTGTCCATTGTCGCGTGAGCAGGAATATCGCGCCGGTAATGACGATGACGAGATTGCGTGACAGGTAGACCCGATAAAACAGGCTGCCGGCGGCATCGGCAACCGGCGCGCCGAAACGGGCCGACGCCTGTTCCGGCGCGATCAGGCCGCGCAATGACAGGGCCGCGAATGCGAGTAACAGCAGTGCGGTCAGTACGATTGCCGCAACGTCCAGCGACCTCTTCATATCGATCCCTCCCGTCCGCAGTCGGAAAATTGCTGAAGCCACGGGTGGATCAGCTTTTTTCGGAATATATATGTTGATATACATACTATGAAGGTCGACATACTTATTTGCAATTGATATTTTCGCGCATGGCAAAAGCTGATGATTCCAAAGGGAAAACACTGACCGCCGCGGTCAAGCTGTTTCGCCAGCAGGGCTATCACGGCACCGCGCTGCACGACATCCTGGCGGCCGGAGGTGCACCGCGCGGGTCGCTGTATTTTCATTTCCCAAAGGGCAAGGAGGAGATTGGCGCAGGCGCATTGTCGCTTGCCGGCGAAGCCGTGCGCCAGGCCATCGTGCAGGCCGCGGAAAAATCCGACAGCGCCGAAAGCTTTCTGGTCCGCATCGTCCGCGCCATGGCATCGGACCTTGAACGCTCCGATTACAGGGAGGGTTGCCCGATCGCGACCACGGCACTTGAAACAGCCGCGCAATCCGAGGTGCTGGGCGCAGCGACCCGAACCGCATTCCAGAAATGGGAGCTGGAGATCAAACGCGGGCTGTTCCGCTTCGGCCTGACGTCGGGCGACGCGGATCTGGTCGCCACGATGGTCCTCAGCCAGCTCGAAGGCGCGCTGCTACTGGCGCGAACCTATCGTAGCCTGGTGCCGATCCAGCGCGCGGAAGAAGCGGTGCGGCTGCTGGCGTTCGCGGCAAAGAGCGCGAATTGAATCCCGCGATTGTTTTGTATCGAGCCCATTTTCAATGAGCGCGTGAAGTGATGGCCGCCTACGCTTGAGACTTCCTGCTCGCGGATCATGGAGAGTTCAGCCTGCTTTCAAGGCTCAGGCCCTCTTCTCTTCGGACGATGTCGGCGGCTGAAGCCCCGGGCTGTTGGCCCAGCGGTCGAGATGCTCGATGACGTCCGCATGGCTCGGCCGTCGCGGAGGCGGCGGCTTCCGCTCTTCGGACAGCTTGCGCGGCAACTTGATGTTCTCGGTCATGGGGGCGTACTCCACACCCGAAATCATGCGCTCCCGCAAATCATAAATCAACCATTAACTTATTGTTTTTGTTAAAGTATTTAGCTAACTTGACGCTTGAATCTCGTTTGATGGAACCAGCGCCAAGGACAAGTGTTGAGTAAACTACTCAATGAACTCATTTGGAGTTTTTTCGATGTCCGACATGCGCGGTGAGCGACTACAGGTGATGCTCTCGCCGGAAGAGCTGACGGCGATCGACGATTTCCGCTTCAAACACCGGATGCCGACGCGGGCAGCGGCGGTGCGCGAGCTATTGAAGATGGGCCTGACGGTCATTGCCGCCGACGGCAGCGGCGGGATGAAATCCAGCAACTATGGCGTGTTCAGCCGCGGCCCGGACGGACACACGCACGACTCCGATCAGGATCCGGCGGCATAGCCGCCGATCCAGCGCGTCATCGCAAGCGCGCTCACGCTTCAGAAGATGTCCGCCCGCAGACATGGTGGTCCGGCGCCCCGAACCCAGCGCACCTCACAGCGACCAATTCCACGGCGAATCGCTTGCAGTGCAGCAAATCGTCCTTACGTTAATGGAAAGAACATTTGGAGGCTCGCCCAAGGCTCGACACCTTGGAGATCACCATGACTACTCAACGTCCCGCCGATTTGGCGAGCAATTCCCCGCGCGAAGACCGACCAACGCACCCCATGTACGACGCCAGGCAGGGACTTCTGCGGCATGCATTGGCCGCTCTGGGGAGTGCCTGCCACGATACGAAGAACTTCGAAGTCGCCCGTTACACGCGCTTCCGCGGAGACGTGGACGAAGATCTCGATCACCAGTTCTCATGGCGCTTTGGTGTTCCGGTACGCTAGGCACGTTCACCTCGCAGCCGGTCACCGATCTGCGACCGGCTGCGCCGCTTGAGACTAGCGATCGAACGTCTTCGCGTGCTGCTCTCTCAAATCCTTTTTCTGAACTTTGCCCATTGCATTGCGGGGTAGCTCGGTCGCAATAAAAACTCGCTTTGGTTGCTTGAATTTGGCGAGTTCATTGGCAAGCGCTGCGAGAATGGCTTTTTCCTCAAGGATCGCCCCCGGCTTCGGCGTGACAACGGCGACCACGCCTTCACCGAAGTCCGCGTGAGGCACGCCGATGACCGCGCATTCGGTCACGCCCGGTAAGGCCTCGATGGCAGCCTCTACCTCAGCCGGATAGACGTTGAAACCTCCCGAAATGATCAGGTCTTTGGCCCGCCCCACGATCCAAATATACCCGCGATCGTCGATGCGTCCGAGATCGCCGGATATGAAGAAGCCGTCTTCGCGAAATTCATCACGCGTCTTCTCCGGCATCTGCCAGTAGCCCTTGAACACATTGGGTCCGCGAATCTCGATCACGCCCACCTCTCCGTCGGGCATCGCTTGGCCGGTCTGCGGGTCCGCGATGCGGATCTCGACACCGGGGAGCGGCAGCCCAACGGCGCCGGGAATACGATCCCCATCGTATGGGTTTGACGTGTTCATGTTCGTTTCCGTCATCCCGTAGCGCTCAAGAATGGCGTGGCCGGTGCGCTCCCCGAACTCCTTATGCGTTTCGGCGGAAAGTGGCGCCGAGCCGGACACAAAGAGGCGGATGTGCGCGACGAGGTCTCGCCCGAAGTCGTCGCGGGCCAGAAGCCGCGTGTAGAACGTCGGCACCCCCATCATGACGGTTGCTTGTGGCAGAAGGCGTACGATTTCCTCCGCATTGAAGGTTGGAAGGAAGATCAGCGAGCTGCCCGTCATCAACGTAACGTTGGTCGCGACGAAGAGGCCATGGGTGTGGAAGATCGGCAGGGCGTGAAGCAGCCGGTCCTCGGGCGTGAAGCGCCAATGATCGCGGAGGACTTCAGCGTTCGAGGCGAGATTGCCATGGCTGAGCATAGCGCCCTTCGAGCGACCGGTCGTGCCGGAGGTGTAGAGGATGGCGGCAAGATCGTCGCGCGTACGCTCGACATCCTCGAACGCGGGCGATTGTGCCCGGGCGGCCTCCATCAGGCTGCCTTCTCCGTTCGATCCGAGTGTCTCGATCCGTGGCACGCCCACCTCAGTCGCAACAACTTGCATCTCTGCGGCGGACTCGGGTCGGCAGATGAAGAGCGTCGGCTCGGCATCGCCAAGGAAATACCGGATTTCACTCGCGGTGTACGCTGAATTGAGTGGCAAGTAGACAGCGCCTGCCCGCAACGCCGCGAGATAGACCAGTAGTGCCTCGGCGCTTTTTTCCACCTGTGCCGCCACACGGTCACCCGGCTTTACGCCAAGGCTCTTGAGTGCGTTTGCGAAGCGTCCGGAGAGTTCGGCCAGGTCCGCATAGCTGAGCGCGGAGCCGTCCGGCCGCCACAAGAAGACCTTCGACAGATCGGCAGGAAAACGATTCTTGAAGATCGTAAACAGATTCCCAGACATGACGGACCTCTCAAGCGGCAGTGGATGTGAACTCGCGGAGTTGACGTTCGACGCTGGGCGATGCCGCAACCGCGCCTTGGTTGGCATAGGCCTCGTGATTGGCCTCAATGGTGTTCAGGTCGTAGAGGTAGTTGACCATCAGGCCAGCCGCCTCTTGCAGGCCTTTGGGCGATGTATCGCCGAGCCAGTTGAGACGCTCCAATCGGGCGCCGTTGCCAAGATGGAAGCGGGCGACGGGATCGAGCGGCTGCCCGTTCTTCGCTTTGGCCTTCAAGTAATAGGTCGCGGCCAAGCCCATGAGTTGCGGGCGAAGACGTTCGGCAAAGGCCAGCTCCCGATGCCAATCCGGATCCTCGAGGCGGGCCATCGCCGCAGTGTCGATCCCCTCGAGATCGGCTTCACGTGGATTCTGGGCGACACGCTTGAGCCAGGAACCGAAACCAGGCGCCGGTGAGAGCGTGACGAACGTCTTGAGCGACGGCAGATCGCTAGAAAGATCCTCCACCACCTGTTTGATCAGAAAGTTGCCGAACGAGATGCCACGCAGGCCGGGCTGGCAGTTGCTGATCGAATAGAAGATCGCTGTCGTCGCCTCTTCAGCGGGAATGACCTGGCGATCGTCCGCAAGTATCGTCTGGATGGATGACGGGATCTCCTTCGCCAGCGCCACCTCAACGAATATCAGCGGCTCGTCGACCAGTGAGGGATGGAAGAAAGCATAACACCGACGATCGGGCGGTTGGAGCCGCCGGCGGAGGTCGTCCCATCCCTGGATCATGTGCACCGCCTCATAGCGGATGATCCGTTCGAGGATGTCGGCGGGTGACGACCAGCTAATGCGCTGCATCATCAGGAAGCCGCGGTTGAACCATGAGTACAGAAGGTGGACGAGATCATCGTCAACGCTGGCGAGTTCTGGGGCCTTGCCGCCGTGCTCGACGAGGTCAAGGCGCATCTGGACCAGTGCACTGGTGCCCCCAGGAGCGAGGTTCAGGCGTCGGAATAACTCCTGACGCGGCGGTTCGACCGCGCGGAGGAGTTCGCGTAGTCTCTTCGGGCTCGGGTTCTTGTCGTACTCGTTCCAGGCCGCGCGAAGCGCTGGCTGGTCGGGTCCGAAGTCGCGGCCAAGCAGCTGGAAGAACTTGATGCGGTCGGATACGGGAAGGCCCGTGTAGCGATCGAGCAGTTGCCGAGCCAGGGCGACGCCGGAAGCTTCGCCCCTTCCAGACAGCAGGGCCCGGGACAGCTCCTCGATGCTGTCAGATGGTCTCTCCGAACCCTTGCGGCTGCTTTTGCCGACGTCTCGCGCGGACGAGCGGTCGATGAGTTGGCGACCACGCTCGGCGATGCTGCCCAACATGTCTTGAAAGAATCTCGTGCTCATGGGACCTCGATCCTTACTGGTGCTACGTCAGCAATCATGAGGACGGCTTAAGGCCGGCCTCGGTGTCGAAAGGCCGATGCGCTAACCGGGCAGAATGAAGATTAGCCAGACAACAATTGGTGCCACGACCGTCACCAAGGCTCCGTAACCCAGCAGTTTGCGAAAGAACGCTTGAGGGTCGATGCCCTTCGCGGTCGCGAGTACTATGGCGCCATTCGTCGAGAACGGACTGACATCAACGATGGTCGAGGATACCGCCATCGCACCGACGAAGCCGACCGGATTCACGCCCGTGCCTGCTTGCAGGAGTGGCACCGCGAGTGGAATTAGCGAACCCAGGACCGCTGTCGAAGAGGCGAACGCCGATACTACTGCGCCGATGAAGCAAAGTAGCAAAGCTGCAAATAGAGGCGAGCCGAGACCCGCGACGCTGTCACCGACAAGGGCGATCGTCCCCATCTTTTCCAGAACCGTCACATACGTGCTGACGCCCGTGATCAGCATGATCTCGGGCCAGCTCACTTGGCCGATAGCGCGCTTCTGCAGGTTCGGCGCGATAAGCGACAACCCAAGGCCGATTGTGAGCGAGACGAAGCCAATGTCCTGATTGAATGCCAGCACGAGAACGGCCAACGCGACGAGACCGGCCAACGTGAGCATTCGGTAGGTCTGGGAGCTGTTATCGGGCTCCTCGTCGGCACCAACTTCCACCAAGGGATCACCGCGTCCCTTTTCAAGCATCCGCTCTTCTGTGAGCGCTTCCGCCTCCGCATCGCCGAAGGCTTGCGGGCCCTGCTGTGCGACTGCCACCCGGACGGAGGGGACGGTGCCGGCCTCGGCAAAGTCAGCTCTTACGGAAAGCAGTTTGCGTCCACCCATGAGAAAGAACAGGAGCAGGGACACTGCGAAGTTCACGCCGAGGCTCGCGAAGAACGTAAACAGTTCGTCGACGGGGAGCCCGGCCCGCATCACGATGGTGTTGGTGATGCCGCCGTAGATGCTGATCGGGGAAAAGCCGCCGCCTTGCGCACCGTGGATCACCAGGAGACCCATGAGCAGCGGGTTGATGTGATACTTCGCTGCGAAGCCCAGCGCGATGGGCGCGACGATTGCCACTGCAGCCGGGCTCACTGCGCCGACTGCGGTGAGGGCGGCTGTTATGCCAAACATGATCCACGGGATCGCTGCGATCCGGCCGCGCACCGCCTTGACGGCCAGCCGGACGAGCCAGTCGATGGTGCCGTTGTTCTGCGCGATCGCGAACAAGAAGGTGATGCCGACCAGGGTCAAGAATAAGCTGCCGGGAAAGCCAGCGATGATGTCCTTGCTGGACATACCGGCTGCGAGTGTGCCGACCAGAAAAGCGCCGACAAAGGCCAGCACGCCCATGTTCACGGGCCAGATAGTGGCCACCACGAACATCAGGCAGAGCGCGTAGATCGAAACCATCTGTGCTGTCATTTGGCGTTTCCCGTGAACGTTTCCTGAGGAAGGCCCTGCCCTTGGCCGAGGTGTCCCCGGCGGCGGATGGCGTAAGGCCGGCTTTTTATCGTTGCACACCGGATACGTCGTCTTGTGTTATAAGTCAACAGTCTTGCATACAATAATGGGATTGAAAAATCACCGACGGTCCCGCTAGAATGCAAAACCTGTTTTCGGGGAAGGACATGCGCCGCGCTGAAACTTTGAGAGATCAACTTGAGCAGGACATCGTCACGGGGCACTTCAAGCCGGGCGACCGTCTTGATGAGCAGAGCTTGGCGGATCGGTTCGGGGTGTCACGTACCCCGATCCGCGAAGCGCTTATGCAACTCGCCTCGATTGGTATGGTCGAACTGCACGCCCGCCGCGGCGCGTTCGTCGTGAGCCTTAGCCTCAAGGAAGTTGTTGAGCGGTTCGAGACGATGGCCGCGCTCGAAGGCATGTGCGGCGCCCTCGCCGCCCGAAGAATCACGGATGAACAGCGCAGCAGGCTGCTCGAGGCTCATCGAGCGTGCGCCGAGGAAGCGAAGAACGGAGCCTCGGATGCCTACTATTACGCCAACGAGCGCTTCCACGACGCGATTTATGAGGCCTGCCATAACGGCTATCTCGCCGAGCAGGCCCGTCAGCTTCACAATCGCCTGAAGCCATATCGCCGTTTGCAACTGCGCGCTCGCCAACGTGTCGCGCATTCATTTAACGAGCACCAGAATATCGTCGATGCGATCGTCGCTGGCGACTCTGCGAGGGCGGAGCAATGCCTGCGGGATCACATACTGATCCAGGGCGAGCGTCTGTCCGACTTCATTACGAGCTTCGATGCCGCTGTCGCCTGACGGTGCGAGCGCACCCGGTCTGCAGCAGGGTGTCAGGGCTAGACGCAACGTTTTGCGCAACAACTTCGAAAGTCGAGCCTTTGCCCGACATTCGATGGCTCGTGCGCGCTGAGTCCCGGTTTGTGTTACCGGTCAGCGGATCAAGAGCCCGCATTTTTCGCGAATCATGGGCAAGGGCACTTGGTGCCCAGGAAAGGATTGGCGGGTCCGATCTGCAAGAGATTGATTTATATCACCTTTTTGGTTCGTTGTCGAGACGTTGTTACACAGTCCTGTTACAGCATCTCTCGGCGCTGCTGGAACTAACAGGTTTCGATCTAGTTGACCGAGAATGAGGGCTGACCCGTAAACGGTCATCCGTCAGGTGAGGAGCCCGCTGTTAGGAGGCGGGCTTTTTGCTGCCCTCTACGTCAACGATGCGCCCTCCTTTGTAGGTGAGCGAAGCACCGGCGTCCGAAAGGCCTAATTGCAGGAGCTGCTTCCTGACCTTACGGCGGCAATACCAATTGAGGGCCGTGGCCAGCGCCGGCATCGGCCGTTCCAATAGTGCGAAGAACACCCTCACAAAGCCAACCGCACCGAAGGCGAGCAATACCGCTCCCCAAACAACATTTTCGTGGAGCGCGCCAGTGAACACGTTCAAAAGACCGACCGCTCCAAGCGCAAGGAGAATTGCGCCGATGACAATCTCGATAGCTATCGCTCTGCGGTTTACGGCCGCCACCACACCGCGCACTTGAGAATTGACGAGGGCCTCGGCGTCAGCATTGCGCTGCTGAAGGGCGGCAACTTCAGTGGTCAAGCGATCTAACTGGGAGTTAACCCGCTCCGAATCTGAGCGCGACGCCTCTTTATACGCCTCCACGTTAGCAGCGCTCTCCGTTTTGAGCCGTAAAATCTCTGCTTGATGCTGTTGGCGTAGTTCCTCGGCCGTAGCTTCGCGCATAACGTCTAGAAGGCGCTCCGCGTTGTCCGCCGTCACAACACTTTCATTATTCAGCGTCTCGTCCGCCAGCTTCTGAACGCTGCGGGCATCTTGCATTAGAAGATTGAGTTGTTCGATCCGATCAGGAGTTACGATGGCTAGTTGGGCTGCGAGAGCGTTTCTGACTTCGGGGCGAACTTGTAGGACCCGGTCGCACGTTGCGATGAGATGGCCTCGCGGGATCGTTTCGCTTGCGCCCAAGCCCGTTCTCAACCAGGCCGTCGTCGCAAGCTCACGAGCGTGAATTACAGGTCCCTCTTGGAGCGAATTGATCATCCGGCTTTGCAGACAGTAGTTTCTGGCATGCCTCACAAAGGATGGATTGCGAGTGACCAAGACGTGACGCGTCTTGAACACGTCTGCGCTCTGTCGCCCCTCCCGCAGCCGCATCACAATGGCAGCGCAAGTAGCGTCATGCTCGCGAGCATTTATGTTGTTGCCCCATGTGATGCTTCCGAGAAAGTCATCGAATTGTTCCTGCGTAAAATACTTATGTGCATGGTGATAGGTGTCGAGCGATATTTGTCGAACCGTAATCCCAGCGCTACTGAGCGCGGTTTCGGGCTGGTTCATAACGGCCCGTACGAAATCTCCAGCGACCTCTTTGCGTAGCATTGCGTTGTGGGTGTAGCCTCGCCGAAGCTCAGGAGGCAACGACAGCATGCTTTTTAGATTGTGCTGCATCTCCACGCAGCTTGCCGGGAGCACGACAAACGTAGCGCCCACGTCTTTTAATGCGGAGACGATTGTAGCAATGTCATCCTTGAGCGCTTTGCCCGAGCAACCGAGATAATCCAATGCGATTGGTGCATCTAGGATAACCGTCAAGTCAGTCTTAGTTTCTACGTGCGTGGGTTTCAAAAAATCTTCGACCACTTCAGCAAGCAGGCCAATCGAGCTGAGCCGGGTCAAGTGAGGGACAAATTCTGGCCTTCGTTTCATAAGCTGCTGCACGAACTTGGCGCACATGTAACGGTCATTGGAATCTAAAGGATGCCCGCCCTCTTCAAGACCCGCCAAAACCTCCACCGCGGCTCCACCGGGCTCCAGTTCTCCTAACTGAGGTGCAAACGCCCCTTGTCCCGGAGCATCCATCATGACCAAAAATCGAATGAGTATGTCTTTGAGTTCTTCTCTTGTCTTTGTATAGGAAAGTAGGTCCGTGACCTTTGGTGGAAACTTTTCGAACTCATCTATGATTTTTTCGAAGGCGGTCAAAAGCGCTGGCGATGCCTCAACGGGCTTTTCGCTGTACTGCACTAAGTAGATGACGCCGGCGGCGGAACGAGCCTGTTGCTTAAGAAAGCCCCGTCGTTCAAGTCGGGGGATGAATGTAGCGGCAATATCACCTGTGAAGCGCCAGCGATAAAGCCTTCGGACACCTGCTGAGAAAAGGTGCGGGTCAAACACTTTCCCGTCCATGACCGCCAAAATCGGCTCAAAGAATGGAATGAGCGCGTCAAGCACGTCATCGTTTTCTTTGCCCTTCAGCTCATTAAGCGCGGCGTAGACCCTTAATGCACGACGAGTGACATTGCTCATCCCAGCTTCCCTGTGCCCGACTCACTCAACCGGTCATTGTAGACCAATATTGCCTTTTATCTAAGATCTGTGGACGGCGGCCTTGCCGGGACGGAAAGCTTTTGGGGTGTCAAACCAGAGATGTTACCTCGTGCCTGTCGCTAGACGCCTTCGGAGTCGCTGGGCTGAAAGTTTAACTTCAAAAACGCCTTCCGGTTGCATACGCTCACGGGCGGGGGCCAGAGCATGACCGACATTCTGGAAGGTGACGTTAGAACATTTCAGTTGCTCAAAAATCCGTTCTTTGTTCTTAAGGTCGACCCGAGCACGTCTTTGGATCGAATTACAGAGGCGGTCGAGGACGCCCTAGCTGATGCCGAGATATCGGAAGGTGTCATTGCAGAAGCCCGTGAGGCCCTAATCAATCCTCGGCAGCGCACCAACGCGGAGCTTTCTTATCTTTTCGATAGCCCGCCGAATCAAGTCGCTCGACTCGTGGCGGCATTGAAAGCCTCGCCGAATACACTTCTCAAAGAAGCCGAAAGAGCGGCCCCGCTCTCAAGGTCAAACATTCTGACAGAACTAGCTTCTCGCTCGCCGGCATCGAGCGACATCCTCTTTTCGATTCTGGACGCCCAAGCTCACACGGCGCCGGCCGACATCTTCACGAAAATCCAATCGGTCAGACGGCAAGCTGGCGTCGTGAGCCCATCTTTGGAAACCGTCAAGGAGGCGCTCGAAACGCTCCACGAGCAACACGTCAAAGCGCTGCTAGGGGGATTGAAGAGTGCCAAGGCAGCCGCTGCACCACTTCGCGATTGTACCAGACGAATTTTAGCCCAACCCGACGAAGACCGGCTGCACGCGCTAGATAGGCTGTTGAGATCGTACGCCCAGTTTGCATCCTCTGAGTTAGGAGAAGTTGAAGAGCACATAGCCGCTAGTGTTGCGGATTTGAAATCGAGGCCGGCGACGAAAGACGATATCAACACGCTGTCAAATTATCTGCAAAAGTGGATCAATTTAGCTCGGCCACTCATTGAATCCGAGGCGAGCAAAGGGCGCGACGAGCCTCGCTCTCGTCAGCTCTACTTCACAATACGGACTCTTTGCCTCGATCGCGCTAATCAGCATGAGGATTTTATTTCGGCGCTTGCCATTTCAGAAGTCGCCTCCAAAGCATTTGAATCGCTCCCAAGAGCCTCTGAGCAGTTGGCCGAGGACGACGAGGTACTCAGAGACCGAATTACCGAAAGAAGAATAGTCCCGCTGAAGGATTTCGTTGATCGCGTTTCGAAATGGACCATCGCAGCGGACCTAGAAAGTGGTGGTTTCGGTCCCTCTGCGAAAGGAGAAGCTCGCGATCTATGGCTTCTCTTTTCTACAGCCTTGGACGGACTCAGCCAAACGAAGTTCGCGGACCTCCCTTGGATATTGTTACGCGGCCTCGCAATCAATCTGAACAATGAAGAGAACTCGCCGGTTGCCGCCAAGGTAATCATCGAGCAGCTACTGCGTTTGGCAAGCGACGGGGGCATCTCCGCCGAACTTGCTGGGACCCTCCGAGAAGACCTTTTCGCTGCCACAAAGAATGCAAAAGAAAAGCGACTGTTGAAACTGGTAGAAGCTGGGGAGACTTCAACTGCTCTAGCTGCGTTAGACGACTTGTTGAAGATCGATCTCTCAGCGGAAGACCGGGCGGTCTACAATCAACTCAAGCTCAAATTACAAAGTCAAAGAAACGGTCGATACATTAAGTGGGGCTTCTTTGGCGTGATAGGCCTCGTGTTACTAGTCGCGAGTATTTCGAACAATTCGGGTCCCTCTAGTTCCGGCTCAAGTTCTTCATCTCGTCCTGTTCAGCCGAGTTTCCCATCGACCCCGCCTCGCACAAACGCAGACAATTTTTCTAATATCAGAATTCCGACCCCGCAAACTGAACCGGTAGATACGTCGGAAATCAAGCCCCCTATCGGGTCGGGCAATCTCCTTTCACGTGCGAATATCAGGTACTGCCGCTATCAGAAAGCTAGACTGAAAAGCATTGAAGGAGACTTACGGGGCCCATACGAGACCGACGAATTCAATAAACTTGCCGACGACTACAACGCGCGTTGCTCGAACTTTCGATATCAGGAAAGCGACTTGCGTGTCGTTGAAGAAGAAGTGAGAAGCAAAGCAACTCTGTTAAGCCAAGATGGTCGCCGCATAACGTCTTCTTGGCGATCACGTCCTCCACCTCCTATCATTCCTGGCATCGGATCATCCTCACCGTTTGAGGCACGACCTAGTGGCCAATCGCCCCCGCTGGCTCAGCTTCCGCCCGAAATAATGGGAGCGCCCGTGGCTAAGCCTGAAGCCCGAATGCAAGACGATTCCGCCACAGACCTACTCAATCTTGATATAGCTATCGCAGCCCAGAAACGCCTACTTGACTTGGGCTTCTTCCGCGGACCGATAAATGGTGTCTGGGGCCCTCAATCTCGTAGCGCATTAAAGGCGTTTAAATCAGCAAACGGCCTGTCTCCAGACGATAACTATGATGGTTCTTCGGCTGAACGTTTGCATTCGGCAGCAGCCCTCCGCGCTCCTCCAGGAGCAAAACCAAGTGCCGACCCCAGCCAAGAATCTTATTACGCGCCGCGAGCAGGCACATCCATCAATCCACTGAACCGCAACGATGCTGCTCGCCTACACAATAAGCTGCGGGAGCTTGGATATTACAGGGCCAATAATAATAACCTTTGGAGCGCGGCCTCGCGGGATGCCTTGAAGGAATTCAAGACAAGGAACGGGCTTGCCGCTGACGACGTGTGGGACTTCATAACCGAACAAACCCTCATGGCAGCCGCCGCGCCGAGCACCCCGGCCGATATTGAGGCTGCATTTTCGGCAAGCGTAGCGGGCGCTTGGACGACCGATGCCAAAGCGTGTCAAGGTGCTTCCGCAGGCTCAGATGCGCTTGTCGTGACGATCACGACGAAGGGCGCGGAAACAGACGGTTCACGATGTGAGTTTCAATCGTTCTCTGGCTCCGGTGTCAGCTGGAAAGTCGCGGCCGTGTGCACCATCGCTGGAGAAGTCCGAAAAACAAACATCACCCTTATTCGCCTGAACGAAGTTCTAACGTGGTCTAGTGTCAAAGGCTCGACCAAGTATTTGCGATGCCCTGGCTGAGAGGATCATCTGATATGCTGCTCCGCGAGCATGACGTTGCCGAACTTGCATCGGAATATTGGAAGCTTGTGCGAGCTTTCGAGCGGAGTATCGCGTTAACGCCGGAAGCGCATCACAATCGCCTCCATGCACAAGCTCGATACGCCAACGGTAAGCTCGACACAATTCTAGACCGCGCAGGAATCAAGATCACTACTTTCGACGGTGCAGAGTTTGAGATCAATCTTCCAGTCACCGCCGTGAACGCGGAGGACGTGAATTCCGACGCGCTGTGCATTATAGAGCGCACTTTAGAGCCGACTGTAATCCTGAATGACCAAGTCGTGCTTACGGGGAAAGTTTTTCTCGTTGAGAAGAAGGATCAGCAATAATGTATTTGGGCATTGATTTAGGTACATCTAACTCGGCGATAGTTGGCAATAGCCGCGGAGAGCTTCGCCACTTTAAGACACCCGAAGGCACCGACGTGCTTCCTAGCGCGATTATGGTGGATCGTCGGGGTGGGATGCTGGTCGGCAAGAGAGCTTATGATCAAGCAGCCTTTTCGCCAGAAAGTGTGGCCCAAGGTTTTAAGCGTCTGATGGGCACATCGAGCCCGATTCGGTTTGCCAACGGCACCGCGATAACGCCTGAAGAAGCTAGCTGTGAGGTCATAAAGGCTTTGCTGGCTCAGGCTCGAATGAGCGCCGGTGATTTCAACATCGAAGGCGCTGTCGTGACCATTCCCGCCGCCTTCAATCAAATGCAGTTTGAAGCAACCATGCGTGCTGCCGCGAGCGCGGGCCTCTCTCAAGTCGCACTGCTGCAAGAGCCAATTGCGGCAGCCATGGCTTCGATAGCTCGCTCTTCGAACAAGAATGGTCAGTTCCTTGTTTATGATCTGGGAGGGGGCACCTTCGATGCGGCGATCGTTCAGACCATATCAGGTTCTGCCACAGTGATTGCGCATGCTGGCATCAATATGCTTGGCGGCCGAGACTTTGACAGAGCCATCGTCAATTCGATTGTGAGGCCGTGGCTTCTCACAAACTTTTCCTTGGCCGACGACTTCCAGCGTGATGAGAAGCACCAACGCCTCATTCGGGTAGCGCACTATCGGGCCGAGATGTCGAAGATCGCTCTGTCCACCCAAACGCAAGATCGAATCTTCGCTGATGAAAGCCAGATTGGCGCAAGAGATCGCAATGGAACGGACATCTATCTCGATGTTGAAATTGACCGAAGTCAACTTGAAGCAATTGTCGTCGATGAAGTTGATCGCTCAATCGAACTATGCCGGACTTTGATCAAGGATGCGGGATACGGCCTGGATGATATCGACCGAATAGTACTTATTGGCGGTCCCAGTCGCATGCCGATCGTTCGCGAAAGGATTGCCTCGCAGCTTGGACTTCGGGTCGACCTTGACACCGACCCCATGACGTCAGTTGCCGTAGGCGCCGCCATTTTTGCGGAGAGTCGTGAATGGACGAAGGACGGTGCCAGTCCGAAAGGAAGCCGCGCCGTGGCAAAAGTCAGCGACGTACGGTTCGATTATCCGGCGCGCATTTCATCTTCCAACTTTCGACTTCGAGTTCGCGTGGAAGATTCGGCTCAACTTTCTGGCTCGCGTTTGCAGTTGAAAAGTGAGAGCGGCTGGGCTTCCGGAAACTACGACTTGCAGAGCACTACGGAAATTCGCGACATACCGCTGGCTCAGCGCGGGGAGAACCGCTTTATCGCGGAAGTCACGGATTCCAGGGGAAACACTGCCCATACTGATATTTTGGTGTTTCGGTCCGACGCGAGCGCGGCGGGCATGCCTATGACACACAATCTTGCGGTGAAAGTACTAGATAACGCTTCGGGCCTTGATCAGAACAGGCTTCATACACTCGTTAAACGAGGAACCGTTCTGCCAAAGAAAGGCGCAGAGCAATTCCGCGCTTCAAAGGATTTACGGTCTGGAAGTGACGATTATCTTGACTTCGAAGTATATGAGCAGGCCGATGATGTTTTCGATCCATCGCTAAACCTAGCGGTTGGCGGCATCCGGATTCTTGCGTCCGACTTGGCGGCCGGTGATATAATTCGACGAGGCGACCCAGTTATCATTCATTGGTCGATCGACGAGAACGGTTTGTTCAACTGCAAACTCGAATTCTCAAAGATTAGTCAAACTTACGAGACCGGGAAGATGTATGTCTCAGCTGAGGGCCATCGCAGCTACGATGGTTCTGAGGGACAACGACTTGCATCCGAGTCACTAGTAAAGGCGCGTGAGGATATAGACGGCCTCGAACGAGCGCTCGGACCCGACGTTTCAGATCTTTCGCGAGACTTGCGATCAAGGATGGGGAAACTTCGCGGGACGCTTGAGCTGGCTATCGATGCAGATACACGCAGAAACGTCTCGGAGGACGCCCGTCTGGTACGACAAGAGGTGGCAAGAATAAGGAATAGGCCGGAGTTCATCCGCAATAGTGTGCGTGCTGATATCGATCAATTCATTGAGGGATTTGCTCTTAGTGTCTCCTCTGTTCTCGACGAACGTACGAATACACAAGTTCAGCGCCTAGCAGCATTGGCTAGAGACGCGCTTACTCGGCCCGGCTCTCACGCGATAGTTGACGCTCAACGTTCTCTTGACGAGGCGAGAAGCATTGTCTTCGGCTCGCTAGCAAAGCTGCCTGACTTTTGGATCGTTCGCTTTGAGTCACTCGCTGATGACCGCGAATCTGCCATCGACAAGCAACTGCATGATGACCTTGTCCGACAGGGAGTTGCGGCGCTTCAAAAAAGCGATCCGGACACTCTTCGCGAGATCACATTCAGGCTATCTGACAATATGGTTGTCGCGTCGGAAGTCGGAAGGGGCGAAATCCCTTCCGGCATAGCGCGTGATTGACTCGGCCATCCAAGGGACATGGGAATCAGACCCCTCGCCTTAGCGGCGTCCTGGATAACATTTCAAATCAATGGCGGGGGCCCGGCCGAAATGCGTTAGGGGTACCTTATCTAAGAGGTGACCTCGTGGCGGCGGCTTGCAGCTTTCCCCCCATACCCCGAGCCAACTTCTGAAGCGTCCTTCACCTCACACACTAGCTACGCTCCGGCCCCTCTAAGTGTCGCGCGGTGGGAGCAAATTGTCGCTGCTCACGATGCCTGTCCTGAGTCGATAGGACGCACTCAATTCCAGTTGGCGGCCGAATCTGGCGTCACTAACAATGGTGTCAACGGACGTTGACTAAGTGGTTTTGAGGTAGCGAGGGTGGAAGACATGAAGGCGAAGGGACGGTTTGTCGCTTACTACCGAGTATCTACGCGGAAGCAGGGAGCATCCGGCCTAGGCCTCGAAGCACAGAGGACGGCCGTAGCTCATTATCTCGGTGATCGCAGAGCGAGGGTGGTAGCTGAGTTCACGGAGGTGGAGAGCGGGAAGCGGAGTGATAGGCCAGCCCTAGGCCAAGCTCTAACCGCAGCGCGAGTGCATCAAGCCGCCCTGGTGGTGGCTAAGGTAGATCGGCTCACCCGCTCCGTAGGCTTCTTGTCGCGGCTCTTGGAGGCAGGAGTTGATGTGAGGTTCGCAGACCTCCCCGCCATCGAGGGACCTACGGGGCGCTTCATGCTCCAACAAATGGCGGCGGTCGCGGAGCTAGAGGCCGGACTGATCTCGTCACGTACCAAGGCTGCTCTCTCCGCAGCTAAGGCACGGGGGCAACGGCTTGGAGGCAATCGCGGGACCCATCTATCCACCACGGCTAAGGCGAGAGGACGGCAGGTCCAAGTAATGCAGGCGCAACGAAGGGCGAACGACCTAGCTCAGGTACTCGAAGAGCTACGTGCCGATGGTGCATCCTCTCCTACTGAGTTAGCACGAGCACTTACAGCAAGAGGCATACCCACGGCGCGTGGGGGAAGCACGTGGTCAGCACCGCAGGTGGTCCGCATACAAGCACGGTTGACCGGCAGAGCTTAGCATCGCACGGCGCTCAACTGTTGGCACGATTTTGGAATCAGGAAGTCGAACTTACTATAATCAGAGTGCATTTTATCTCCGCATCCATTGGCACTGCGCGATCGAATCTCCATATCTTCGGTGCAGCACTGTCGCTGCTCTGTCGCGATAGGAGGTCACGTGTCTTCCGCTTAAGTCGCGCTAAACAATAGGACGATGAAAATGCTTAACGTGACTGATGGTGACGTAAGACATCTTGCCGGAATGATGGAATGCTTCGGGCAAGTAGGCATCAAGAAGAACACGATGTTCGTGCGCTTCAAGACAGCGTATCTGGATCGCCTCGAAGTGATCCGCTCGATTCTGGCCATCGATCGGAGACCCACAGGACCGTTCGACAATCGCGGCGACTCAAAGAGACTTCAGTATGAGTTGGTGCTCGTCGGGAAGGAACTGGTCACGCTAGAGAACCTCGTCGCAGGCCGGATGTTGACTAATCGGCGGCACGCGTTCCGGCAGAAGCGAGATCAACTCCACAAGCTGAGACAGAAGCTGGGCTTGTCGGGCAAACTGAAGATCGCTCGGCAAGAAGAACTGTGATGCAACGCTCTGCCTCTCTCATGAAGCGGCGATTGGGTGATGGTTCGGCCTTCGCCCTTCGCTGCACGATTCCCGACCCGGTCTCCGGGCGAGCTTGCGGTGCCCCCACCATGCGGGCGGCCGGTGTCGGGCTTGCTACCCACTTTTGCAGGCGGCATGTCGAGCATCGCGCCCGTCATGGCAGTCATTGGCACGGCACCTACAGCGCTGCGGAGTTGAAGCCGTATCTTGCGGCAGCAACCTCGTATGTCCGCTCCCGTGCAGGCGCAGACAAATTCATCGCGACAGCGTTAGCCGCCGTGGGCGCAGCCTCAGAGGAAGCTGGCGCGGTGGAGATTGCCACACGGCTCAAGGGCATGTCGGCAGCCAAGCGGGCGAAAATCGGTTTGGCGCGGCTGCGGGTCGCGGGCATTATGCCTGAGCGCATTGTTTCGATTGTCCTGGCTGTCACCGCGCTCATCGAGGAAGATCCCAAGTCGCATCGGACGAAGGAGTTTCGGACAGTCCAGATTTGCAAGGCCATTCACCGACTTGCGAGCGGCACTCATAAGGTTTGGGAATTTCAGGATCACCAAGGCCGCCCGCGACGGACCGAACTCCACGCCTTTCCTAGGTCCTCTGGGCCTGTACTGAGAGCGATGGGTCGGATGCTCGAAGAACCTTGCGAGTGGGTCGTTGAGAAGCACCTTGCGGGCGTTCTTGCGCTCAAGATCAAGCGATATGGCCGCCATCCGGCGTTGCCTTAGGCGAGCAAATTCCTACTTCAGTATTCACGAGGCACGATATCTTTCGCGAGACATCAGGTCGGATGGTGACGGTGCGCACATATTCAACGTTTAGGCCGGTCACTTTGAACACGGACGACAAGTAAGCCCTCCGACAGCCGATGACCCCTCCGCCCAGGCCAATGTGGTTCGACCCGCAATTTCGCGCGGGGACTGCTGATCTTCGTTCTACGGTCAAAAGGATGGGCGATGTTCTGTTAGATCATGAGTCCGTGAGCGGCCGCAGGCAGCGAGCGCGGAAGGATGCTGACGAGAAAAAGTTCTACGTCGCGGTTGAGGCGCTAGCCTGCAATCTCCTCCTGCTCAAAGCCACCGGCTCTGATGCTAAGCTTGCCGTGCCTCGGTCGCACGATTTCCTATACGCCACCGCGAATCCGGTCTATGGCAAGCACTTCTTGACGGCGATTGACCTCATGGCGTCGTGTGGCCTGATCGAGGAAGACCGGCGCGGCTACAGGGTATCCGAGAGAACGAAGATGCCTTCGCTCATTCAGCCGTCAGACAGTCTTGGGGAGCATCTTCCACTTGCACCGCCAGATTGGCGCAGCGTCCATCAGATAGACGCCCAAACGCTGATCATCCTGAAAGAAGGCAAGGACGAAGATGGGCGTGCCGCCGCCATCCCATACGAGGCGAGCGACCGAACAAAGCGATTGGCAGGACAAGTCCGCCGCATCAACAAATTCCTACGGGATGCCGATATCGAGATCACGAGATCAAGCTCCGGCCTTTCGCTGGGCAAGGACGGGCAGATCGTTGCGCCCTACCGACGCTCTCTCCGGCGCATCTTCAACAATGCCAAGTGGCAGCACGGTGGCCGCCTCGCGGGCGGCTTTTGGATGTCAATGGAGCGGGCGGAGCGCTTCGAGCGCATCCGCATCGATGGCGAGCATGTTGCCGACGTTGATTACCGACAGCTCTTCCCGCGTCTTGCCTATGTGCGGGCGGGCGAAGAGCAGCCCGAAGGCGACATCTATAATGTGGCGGGAGACGGAACCGGCCGGGATGGCTGGAAAAAGCTTATGAACGCGATGCTGTTTTCCGAAGGTCCGCTAAAGAACTGGCCCGAGGACACGCGTCAGCATTTTCCAGATGGCACAACGATTCGGAAGGCAGTCGAGATGCTCGCCGCGAAGCACGCCCCTGTCGCGCACCTGTTCGGCACTGGGCTTGGCTTCCAATTGATGCGCATTGAAAGCGATATGCTGATTGAGGTCATCACTCATCTTTTTGGCGCCGGAGTTACCGCGTTGCCGCTCCATGACGCAGTCCTGGTCGCCGAATCGAAGACTGACTTTGCCGCGCACACTATGCAGGCGGCTTTTGAGAAGTGGACGGGCTCACGCTGCGCGATAGTTTCAGTCGAAAAAGCCCCAAAATAACAATAACATAGGCCCTTACGCCTCCGCTAATGGAGGGAGAAACGTAGAGGGAGGAAACTGAGTAAGGGCGGCTCTAAGGGCGGCCTCTAAGGAGCCGCCTTTGGGAATGGTGAATGACAATCACCTCCCCCTAAAGGAACGCCTGAATGTCCCCCCTCGAAGGGCTCCCCTCGCCCAACAGGCTCCAACCCGAAGGCAATCATTGAGGAAGGGGATGCGGCGCCATCCACCGTCCCTGGTTGTCCCTCGCAGGGGATAACCCAAAGCACCCGCAGGTCGGGACGTCAGGGGATGACCTCCATCCCCCGGGCACGAAGGCTCGAGAGCCATCAGACGATGCGACGATGGCGCTACGATACTTTTACTGGCGCAATGGACAGTCCGCTAAGGCCAAGGGCGGACGTCCACAATGGTAGGAAGGAGTGCTCCGATGTTTAACCCACAGAATGCTCGCCAGGAATTCGAAGCAATCTTGCGCAGCAGGGGCTTGCATGAGCATGACCTTAACCTGATCGACGGCTGTGAGGCGGTTTTCGATTTCTACCGGGACCAGAGGCCAAGCGGGCGTGTATTTGAGCAACATGAAGACGCGGATATGCTTCTTTTCCAGTGGGGGACCTTCGACTGGGGAACGGGTGAGCAGTTTGCCTTCAACCTGACGCGGCAAATCATCGTGTACGAGAACGCTGAGGACGAAGACATTTGGCAACTGAGTCTCACGTTCGAGTTCGAAGCGGACGATGAGCTGAGGTCGTTAGGTAATGGCAACAAATGGTGTCATTCCTTATTGGAGCTGCCAGAATTTCGAGAATACGTAAGGCGATCCACCGCATTCACCGCCTGTGCTGAACATCAAGTCCGGCGGACTGTGCTCGAATACGAGATCGCAGGCTGAAGTCCGTTCTGGATCAAAAGCTGCCATTGGTGTACCCGGCCCAGAAGATAAGCTTTGGGTTATGAGCTGGCATAACCCGCAGTCCCGGGATGTCCACTGAAGGCCGACAGCATCCATCGTCGTGCTATTATCCCCGACCAGAATCGACAGGAACAATCGCTTTGACACTGAACGCGGACGAACTCGGCAAGAAGGGCGAAGCGCGCTTTTCCGAAATCTGCAGCGACACAAAACTCGTCCGTAATCCCTCGATCGACCACGACCGGACAGGCTGGGACTATATCGTCGAATTCGAGCAGCAGCCGCCAAGCGGCAGCGAGACTCTTGATACGCGTCGTACGCCGCTCTCGGCCCACGTTCAGGTCAAGACGATGTGGAACAAGAACGATCGATTTCGCATGCGCCTGTCCGCCGCTGAGCGGCTGGCCAAGGAGCCAAAGCCGGCGTTCGTGTACGTCTTCAAGGTCAACGATAAACTAGATTTCGTATCCGCACATCTTGTTCATATTCTGGATGACAACTTGGCGACGATTCTCAAACGCCTTCGGAGGGAGCAGGCCAAGGGCACGAAGCCTTACCAACTCAATAAAAAATACATTTCATTCAAAGCGTCGACGTCGGGTCGCAAGGTCGAACCGACCGGAAAGGCACTCAGGCTAGCCATTTCGGAGTTCTGCGGTCCCGATCTTGGCGAATATATCGCTAGGAAGCGGAAGCAACTTCAAGATCTCGGTTTCGAACCGGGACGATTTCAAGCGACGACGACGTTCAAAGTCGAAAGCATGGACGGGCTCGTCGATGGGCTGTTGGGTTTGAGAGAACTGGAAGTCACGGCTAGTCGGGCGTTCGAGACTCGATTCGGCATCAAGCTGTCGCTGAACGAGCCGAACTTCGCAAAGTCAGTCATGCGTGTGAAACCTGGGAAGGCTGACACCTGCATCGTGACGGTCAGAGAGACGCCGCTGGCACCCCCGGCAACATTTTCAGCGGACATAATGGTCGCTCCTATGGCGAATTTGCCGAAGGAACACTTGAAGATATTGGTACAGAATCCACTGTTTCGACTGTTGATCCACGGCAAAAAGATTCAATTTACGACGGACGAGCAGGCTATCAGCGCGACGCGCCTGAAGATTGACGACTGGCGCAATTTCTTCCGGATGCTCATTGCGTTATGCCGCGGTGCCGAGATGAGCCTGAAGCCGGAGCGTCTAACGGAAGTATCTTTTCCCATGAGATTTCCCGATGCTGCTCGCCAGCTTGAATACGAGAGGGTACAAGCCGCTCTCGAGGCAACTCAACGGCTGCTAAAGCTCGCTGGCGCTCCCGAACCCGTTGTAGGCATCGAGGGCTTTGAAGGCATCGCACCGGAACTAGTCAGACTGGATAAAATGTTTGCAAGTCCTACCGATGCGGACCCAATCGGCTTCGTTGTAGATTGGCCACCGGGGCGGCCGGTTCCGGACAAGGTAGATTTCCTGTGCGTCAATTTCGTCCAGATGGAAGACATCACGCTCGTACATTCCTCGGTGGCCGAGATGGTACCACAGAGCAGCGAGGGACGAATCATATGGAAATCGAAGACCCTGACACCATGTGAGATCACGTTTGTGCGCGACTTCCCGATCGAATACGAGCGCTTCGTCGATCGAGCAAAACAAAAAGCGAAGTTGGACAATTCGATCATTGCGGAGGCACCGACTGAGCTGAAGTCCATTGGCGAGGGCAGTATAGATAGCTCAGCTTGATTTCTGTCTCGAGCTGTGGGAGTTCGCGAAGATGGATTGCGTCGTCTCGCTCATGGCGAACGAACGTTGTCAGGTGCGGCCCGTTCCTTTGGTCAGCCCTTTGAACGAACTGGCCCGCAGTAAGCCTTCCGACGTGATGTCCCGGTATTCCACGTCGGCGTAGAACTCTGGCTCGACCCAAGTCGCTTTCGGCTTCCTGATGGGGCGGGTCAGCTTTGACTTGGGGCTGACCACTGTGTCGAGTTGTTTTCTGATCTGGCTGGAGATGGTGCGAGACCACCCAGTACCTACCTTACCCATGTAGACCAGTTCACTGCCTTCCTGCTTGCCGAGGTACAGCGCCGCAACACCACTTGGGTCTTTGACAAACCCGATGACGGGAAACTTCCCCTTCTGCACGGCCTTGATCTTCAGCCAGTTCTCATTCCGCTCCGAACGGTACGGTGCGTCAGCCCGCTTCGAGATGATGCCTTCCCAGCTCAACTTGGCAGCATGTTCAAACATCTTTTGACCGTCGCCGATCAGATGTTCGGAGAACAGGACAGGCAGTTCAATGCCGTTCTCTCCGAGCAAGTCCAGCAGCGCCTGCTTGCGTTCACTCTGCGGGAAGTTGCGTAGGTCGCCATCTCTCCAGAGGAGATCGAAGGCGTAGTAGACCAGTCGGTCCTGCCTGCCCGCTGCTAGCTCGGCCTGTAGTTCGGAAAAGTTGGTGCGGCCTTCATGGACGACCACCACCTCTCCATCGATAATGGCTTCGCCGGGGATGTCCAACGCACCGGCAATGGTAGTGAAACGCTTGGTCCAGTCGAGTCCGTTACGGGTATAGACCTTCTTCCGTCCGCGATTGAGGTGCACCTGGACGCGATAGCCATCGTACTTGATCTCGTGAAGCCACTGGTCGCCCTTCGGTGCCTTCGACTTCAACATGGCTAGCTGAGGTTTTATGAACCCCGGCATGGAAATACGCTTCGACAACGCAAGCTCACAAATAAAAATGCCCGCCGTGCTTGGAGGGCGACGGCGAGCATTCTTACCGACTTCGCAGAAATCCCGAACAATCTAGGGGACTTGCCGCTTCCTGCCACCACCAATGCTGTAAGGTTTATTCAAGAAGTAATCCCGGTTACCGAATGCAGCTTCGGCGTATTGGTCGATGGCGACCGCGATCGCTTGGACATGCTGATAGCACCAGCCCTCCCGCATCGCCCTCTGCCGGACCTCTGCTAGTGCGCTTGATCCATGGTGGATGGTCAGCGGTGTCAGAGTAGTAACGCCGCTCTACCACTTGCGACCTCCGAGAACTTTGCCTTTCGTCTTTGGAAGTTCAGCCTTTAGCCGATCCCGTTCGGCACACAGCCGGTCAATCTTATCCAGCATCCGCTGTAGCAGAGCTTCGGCCGAGGCGATCGGAATTCCCGCCCGCTGGAGCTGCAAGATTTCCTTGCGCTGCCGCCCCACCTGCACGCGCATGTGCTCGATTTCCAAACGGATAGGATCAAGTCCCATGGCCGACTCACGATGAGACGTCATAAGAACGAAACAAGAACATTGAGTCAAGGCTCGTTGCCAGCGTTGAAAGTGACGGGGATGACACCGGGCGAATTCTATTGTGAGCCACGCGTTTTCTTTTGCGGCAGCAAAAGCCGGTCTGGGGTGGTCTTCAGCGCACGAGCCAAGCGGGCCAGAACAACTATTGTGCAATTACGGGTGCCGCGCTCGACCTGGCTGATGTAGGTGCGATCTAAGCCGGCCTCTAAGGCCAAATCCTCTTGGGACAGCCGGAGACCCTTGCGGGCTTTCCGCACGGCCGTTGCCACTACATCAATGATGCCTGTCTCGTCTTCCATCCACCGAAGCAGGCCGTGATGATGACTTTCGGTCTACGGACTATGAGTCCCATTTTTCCGTTGAGTTGTGATGACTATCGTCTACAATTGTTCGATCCGTCTGCCGAGGAATGCTGGAATGGCCACAACCGAAAGCACCGCCCCGAAGTCACACGAGGCCGACCCCATCAAGGCCCTCTTCGACTTAGCCAGCTATTGGGCAACCATTTGGGGATTTGTCGGGCTCTGCCTTTGGCTCGAACAGCGAGCGCTAACCAATCTGGACGTTCCTTCAGGAAGCGTCAAAATGATCATCCTACTGGTGAGCACACCGGCTATCTTTTTGCTTGTGGTCCATCGCTTCAAAAAGGACCCGAGGGTTAGGATGTTCGTTGAGCGCATCCGCTACGTCGTCATCTTGGCCGTCGCGGGCCTGCTCGGGGCCTACCTTCACGCGAACCACAAAGATCAGTCGCATGACAGTTATCTACGCGACGGCGCCGTCCTCGCTTGTGCCAAGATTGCGGCGTGCAAGGAATCAGCGGCTCAATACGCCAACACCCGATAGCGGACCACCTACCTCGGCTCAAACCGTAGGCAAATTCTTACTATCGTCAAGGCGGTACTACTTCTCCCTTTCGCGGCATAGAGATTTGCAACGGCGCTACCGACCCCAAAGATTCGTACTAAACAAGCCAGAACGTCAGCCGACGTCGAGAGCGGTTGGATTCCAAGTGCCAGTGTTGCGACCATCGAAGGACCATAGCTCGGCTACGCGTTCCGAGGGCACGTGCACCGGTGGAATATAGAACGAAGCAGGGTCAGGGTTGACGAGTTCAACTTTGAACCAATCGTTCAGTTCAAACGCAGCATCATGCATCCAGTCCAACCCTGATGGAATTGAGAACTGAGCACAATACATCGCCGTTGCCGCTGCAAGTGCTTCGATACAATGCCGGAGCGATGCCCGATGCAGCATGTTTGCGCGGTCGTGCTTTACAGCATTGTAGGCGTCGTACCAAGGCAATGACTGCGTTGGCTTGCTAGCATCCCAACCATAAAACGGACGGCACTTTGGAAGTCCAGGATAGTGCCTCAACTCGAGCTCGTACTCTTTCAGAAAGAGCGGCTCGCAAAGCTTATAGTAGTCTCGTGTCGTTAATCGACTGTCTGTCGATATAGAAGAGTCTGCGCTCGTAAACACGGCCCTTAGGGACGACTCTACTTCAGTGCATGCCAAGATGAGCAATTCCCGCAGCTGGTGGCCGAAAGTGTCTAGATTGTTCGCGTCCGGCTGAATGAAAAGCGCGATTTCCTCGAAGCGAGAGAATAGGAGCGAAAGGGAAACGCCGGCCTCACTCATTAAGGCAACGTCAGGCACCAACGTCTCTAACACTTGGTCCCGACCGTCGATGCCGGGGCGCCAGAGCAATTTAGTGCACTCACCCGGACGCCGTTTCATCTCTTTGATGCCGTGAGCGCCGAAAGTCTCCTTCACCCAATCAGAAATCTGACCTACCGCCTTTTGCGTGAAGGAGATGCCTGGGGCAATGCCTCGCAGCCCTGAACGATATCCATACAGGCAGACAAAGAAGCCATTCTCAATGTATGCGACGCCTCTATCCATCCCCCCTTGGGAAGTGAATGTGTGCCCTCCCCCGTAGACTATGGGGTTCTTCTTTATTTCGAACGTAATTGGATTGTTCATGATGAGTTCCGGAAGGCGAACTATGCTTACCGAGCATGCACCGAATCTGCTTGATTCGCTTTTGCTTGATCGAGCCAGAGCCGTTGAACGTTATCTGCCAACTAATATGCAAGAGGGAAAATGCCCGAGCAACCAATCTGGTCCCTGGCGCCAGGAGAAACGATCGTTCGCAAAGAGCTTCATCTCGCATTCGGAGGCAGAAAACAGGGCGGGATCGGGCCGTCTGTTCAAAGTCCTAATATTTTCCTGTTTTCCGATCCGGAAGTCGGCAGGCGACACGGCTACATCGATGATTGGAAGTCGGACGGGTGTTACCATTACACGGGCGAGGGTCAAAAAGGCGACCAGCGCATGCGGTCGGGAAATCTAACCATCCTTGAGCATCGGAAGACGGGACGCCATCTGCGACTGTTTCGAGGTGTGGGCGGACTCGTGATTTACGTCGGCGAGTTCGAAGTCTCTGACGAACTACCGTTTTATATGGACGACGCGCCGGAGACAGGCGGCGGCCCCATACGAGCCGTGATCGTATTCCGGCTCCGACCTCTTGATGTTCAGCCTCCTCTTGGAGAGACTGGTCCAGCTCTGCCGACTTTCGACTCCGTGTACGAGGTTGATCGCGAGGCTTCAAATTCAGAAAAGTTCTTTGTAAATCCCAGTCGTGAGCCCTACGAAGCAGAGAAGGTTGAAGCAAACCTGGTAGAGGAGTTTTGCAACTTTCTACTTCACGCTGAAGGCCTTGAGGCCCGCCGCCTCAAGATTACACCTGTAGGCGAAGCCAAGCCGCTGTTCTGCGATCTCTATATAAAGAGCAAGAAGCTTTTGATTGAAGCAAAGGGTACCGTGGAGCGCGGCTCCATACGCATGGCTATTGGTCAATTGATTGACTACAGCAGATTCGGAGACGTAGAGCATAAGGCGCTTCTGCTGCCATCAATGCCGCGACAAGACCTTCTTCATTTGATCCGTTCCGCCAATATGGGCGTGTACTACAAAAGCGGCGAGGGCTTCTCGTTCATAGCTCCATAAAGTCGTCAAAGCGGCGCCGGCAGTTTGATCTGCAGCTAGGATTACGACGACAGGATGTGGACAACATCGGGACATTGCGTTGGCTGCGAATAGGGCGCCTTATCTCGCGTCAATGCTAGGAAACTTCGCGATGGCATTCGCCTTCGCCTTGATCGTCACGTCTCCATAATCCTCCGAGGCGTTGCGCGACGCATGCCCCTGTATGGCGTCAAGCACGCGCATCGCGACCTCTTGCTCGATACCGACGGTCTTGAACCGATGCCGCCAGCCATGGCTTGGATCAACGTTCGGGTCCTTCACTACCTCTCGGACGAAAGCGTTGACCTTGTTACGCGCTGTCTTCACCGCGTTGCGGACGCCAAGCTCACCGGCCTTGGGGTCAATGAACAGATAGCCGCCCTTGGATCTCTCATAGAATTCCGGAAAGCCCATCTCGATGACTTGCCGGTGCAGCACAACGTCCCGCGCCTCGTCCGTCTTCACAGGGCCAGCTTCGGGCGTCACGTGCACAACCCAATGTTTGCCCTCGCGCCGAACGTCGGCTTTACGGAGCTGAAGCATCTCTCCAACCCGCGCCCCGGTAAAGGCGCACAACCACGGCACCCACCGTTTGGCTGCCGCCAGCTTCGGAGCCTCCCTGCCCGCTATGAAACTCCGGGCGTGTTTGAGAATGGCGGATGCCTCTTGGTCGTAGAACCCTTTCGACCTGAGCTTGCGCGACTTGCCGACCTTGATGGTGAGCCCTTCTGCAGGATTGCTGGCCATCCGTCGATTCATCACGGCCCAGCCGAAAACCGTCTTTAGACCCGCGAGGTCGCTGTCCTTCACGGTCTTCGCACTGGCGCCGCCCTGAAGCCGGTGATCCTTGAAGCGAACAATGTCCTCCGGCGTCACCCGGCTCGTTTTGTCGTGCTTCAGGAACGCCACTAGCTTCGCCATTGTGTTGCGATAGCTCTCATAGGTGCTCTGCTTACGACCAGCGAGCTTGGATTCCTTCCACCAATCCTCCACCAGGGTGGTGAGCGAATCCTTGGAGGCGCCACTCTTGGGCTTGTCCTTCGTCGCCTCTGCCGGAGCCCGCCACTCCGGGAAGCGGGTCGCTTGCGGGTCGGGCGAGTAGTCACCTCCGGCATTGCGCTGGCGGCTCGTGAAGGCGTCCCGCAACGCCATCCAAAAGGCGGTGAGCAGCATGGCTCGTGATTCGCTGTCTACGCGGCGGATGCCCTTTGTCAGCAGGAGGCGGTCCACTATCGGCCCCAGTGGCTTCTCCAGTCGCTTGGGGTCGCCGTCCTTGCCGACCTTCTCCCACATTGCCACGACGGCAGCCCAATGGGCCTCCTGCTCGTCCTGGCTATCTATGTCCGGTGCCCAGCCGACCCCGGGCGTGTGAACCATGGCAACACTCCGGGCACGGCTCTCGCCGTCTGCCCAGACCCGATAGAGTTCACCAGCCAAGGCCGTCGCCTGCCGGTGCGTTAGATGCGCGGGGGCGTCGTTGCGGAGCGCCTCCCAGACGGTCTCCAGATAGGCCGCTGCGAGCGCCTGACGCGTTTTGACCTCGCTGGGCTCTGCCGTGCGGATGGAGAATCGGACGGCCTGAGCGCCCTCGCTAGGCGTTACGAAAACGAAGCCATCACCGAGCGGAATCGCGAGCGGATTGCCTATCGCCTTGTCGCGAACGTCGGCAGGGATTCGCTGTGCGAAAAACGGAAATCGAGACCCATCGCGGCGCATTGGCCGAACAACCCTGAACAGCAATGTTACACCCCATTGTTACACAGTCGGGGCCGACGCAACACTCTGTTTGGGCTGATCTATTTGGAAATGCTTAATTTCCATAGATGGGTGGTGCCCAGGAAAGGACTCGAACCTTCACGGCCGTTAAGCCACTGGCACCTGAAGCCAGCGCGTCTACCAATTCCGCCACCTGGGCCCGGGCGGGTTAGTAAGGATCGGTCGCACGCTTGTCAAATTGCTTCAGCGCCGACCAAATCCGCTGTACAGCGGAGCCGGGTTGGCGTATCGCGAATCCGCTGAATTTCACCGAAATCTCTCGAATTCGACCGGCAGGAATTGACACCAATGACATCGTACCCGGCATCGAACCTGGAAACGCTCGTCACGGTTTTTGGCGGATCGGGGTTTCTGGGGCGAAACGTGGTCCGGGCGCTGGCCAAGCGCGACTACCGGATCAGGGTGGCGGTGCGGCGGCCGGAACTGGCCGGGTACCTGCAGCCGCTCGGCCGGGTCGGCCAGATCCACGCCGTGCAGGCCAATCTGCGCTATCCGGCTTCGGTCGAGGCGGCCATGCGCGATTCGCAGGTAGCGATCAACCTGGTCGGCACCCTGGCCGAAAGCGGTGCGCAGACCTTCGACGCGGTACAGGCCAAGGGGGCCGAGACGATCGCCAGGACCGCCGCCGCCGCCAGCGCGCGGATGGTGCATGTGTCGGCGATCGGCGCCGACGAGAACGCGCCCTCGGCCTACAGCCGCTCCAAGGCGGCTGGTGAGCAGGCCGTGCTGGCGGCCGTGCCTTCGGCCACCATCCTGCGACCGTCGCTATTGTTTGGCCCCGAGGATCAATTCACCAACCGTTTTGCAGGCTTGGCCCAGATATCGCCCTTCCTGCCGTTGATCGGCGGCGGCGAGACGCGGATGCAGCCGGCCTATGTCGGCGACGTCGCCCGTGCGGTTGCCGACGCCGTCGACGGCAAGACGAAGCCCGGCGCGGTTTACGAGCTCGGCGGACCGGAAGTGCTGACCATGCGCGAGATCATGGAAATCATTCTAGGGATCACCGAGCGCAAGCGCATGCTGGTGTCGCTGCCGTTCGGACTGGCCCGGCTGCAGGCATATTTCCTGCAATTCGCGCCGGGGCCGTTCAAGCTGACGCCGGACCAGGTGGCGATGCTGCAATCGGACAATGTGGTGTCGGATGCCGCCAAGGCCGCCGGGCTAACGCTGGAAGGCCTCGGCATCACGCCCGATTCGATGGAAGCGGTCGCCCCGCAATATCTCTGGCGCTTCCGCGCCGCCGGGCAGTTTCAGCGCAAGAGCGCGTAGCTTTTCGTAGGGTGGGCAAAGCGCAGCGTGCCCACCGTTCACCTCGCCAAGGGATAGATGGTGGGCACGGCGCAAGCGCGCCTTTGCCCACCCTACGAATGCTACGAATTTTGGGGCTTACCGCCCCAGCGCCAGCGCGATCAGGCCGAGCGTGCCGACGATGACGCGCCACCACGCAAAGAACTTGAACCCGTGGCGCGTGACGTAGTTCAAAAACGTCCTCACCACGATGATTGCCGTGATGAACGACACCACGAATCCGATCGCGATGACGCCGATGTGATCGATCGTCATCTCGCCGCGGTTCTTGTAGAAATCATAGGCGAACGCGCCGACCATGGTCGGGATCGCGAGAAAGAACGAGAACTCCGCCGCCGAACGCTTGTCGGCACCGAGCAGCATGGCCGCCACGATGCTGGCGCCGGAGCGCGATACGCCGGGGATCATTGCGACGCATTGCGCGATGCCGATCCACAGATACATCAACAGTGGATACCGCGTGGCGTCGTCCTCGTGCGGCTTGAGATCGAGCTGATCGACCCACAGCAGGATCGCGCCGCCGACGATCAGCGTGAAACACACCACCCACGGATTGAACAACAGCTCCTTGATGTACTTGCCGACAGCCAGGCCGACGACCACTGCCGGCAGGAACGCCACCAGCACGCCGATCACGAATCGGCGGTCGTCCGGATTGCTGAACATGCCGAGCGCCACGCGCCACAGCTTGGCGAAATACAGCACGACGATCGCAAGAATCGCGCCGAGCTGGATCAGGATCACAAAACTCTGCCAGAAAGCACCCTCGCCGAGGCCGAAGAAGCGTTGCGCCAGCAGCATATGGCCTGTGGAGGAAACCGGGAGAAATTCCGTGATACCCTCGATGATGCCGAGAATCACCGCCTTCACTGCATCCGACATCATGGTGTTGGTCCATTTTGACTGGAAAAGCCGCGCTCTTCTCGCCTATTCGCCCCCGTGCCGCAATCGCAAAAAAACGTCAGAACACCATTGTCTCGCGCGTTTGCTTGGCTAGTGTCCCGATTCGCTTGACGCGGTTTGAGGGTTCCTTTAGTCGCCGCGATTTTACCCTTGGGATTTCATGTACACGCTCCATCATCACCCGTTCTGTCCGCATTCGCGCTTCATTCGCCTGGTGCTGGGCGAACACGGCCTCGACCTGCGCCTGGTGGAAGAGCGGGGCTGGGAGCGGCGCGAAGGGTTTCTCGTGCTCAATCCCGCGGCCGCCACACCGGTGTTGTTGGCTGACGGCTTTCCGCCGATTCCGGGCGCCGGGATCATCGCCGAATATCTCGACGAGACGCACGGCCTGGAGGCGGGCGAGCGGCGGCTGTTACCGGCCTCGATGGCCGAGCGCGTCGAGGTGCGCCGGCTGATGGCGTGGTTCAACGAGAAATTCTTCGAGGAGGTCTCGAACCCGCTGGTGACCGAGCGCATCTACAAGCGCTTCATGAGCGAGGAGAATGGCGGCGGGGCGCCCTCAACCGACGTGATCCGCGCGGCCAAGGTCAATGTACGCTATCATCTGGCCTATATCGGCTGGCTGGCGCAGACGCGGAATTTCCTCGCCGGCGACCGGCTGACCTACGCGGATCTCGCCGCCGCGGCGCATCTTTCGGCGATCGACTATCTGGGCGATGTGCCATGGCACGAGGACGAGGCGGCAAAGGCGTGGTACGCGCGGGTGAAATCCCGACCGTCGTTCCGCCCGCTGCTGAGCGAATGGCTGGCGGGCGTGCCGGCGTCGCGGACCTACGTGGACCTCGACTTCTGAACCAGGCCGCCAAACTCTCCGCTGCCGATCTGAAGGCCGCGCTCCGGCGTGAAGCGGAGACGCTCGGCTTCGATTGCCTCGGCGTGACCGATCCCGATTCGATCGGCAACGCCGGCAAATATTTCCGCGAATTCCTCGATGCCGGCGCGCATGGCGACATGGACTGGCTCGCGGCGCAGCCCGAACGGCGGATGGACCCGCGCGTGCTGTGGCCGGGCGTGCGCTCGATCATCATGCTCGGCTTCAACTACGGGCCGGACGAGAATCCGCTCGCGCTTCTCGCACAACGCAGGCGCGGCGCGATCTCCGCCTACGCGCAGGGCGACGACTATCACGACGTCATCAAGAAGCGGCTGAAGATGCTGGCGCGATGGCTGGTGGCGGCATCAGGCGAAGAGGTGAAAGTTTTCATCGATACCGCAGCCGTGATGGAAAAGCCGCTGGCGCAGGCGGCGGGATTGGGCTGGCAGGGCAAGCACACCAACCTGGTCTCGCGCGAATTCGGCTCATGGCTGTTTCTCGGCGCGATCTTTTCCGCATCCGACCTGCCGCGCGACGACGCCGACCGCGATCATTGCGGCTCCTGCAATGCATGCCAGGAGATCTGCCCGACCGCGGCATTCCCCGCGCCCTACAAGCTCGATGCGCGGCGTTGCATTTCGTACCTGACGATCGAGAACAAGGGACCGATCCCGCACGAATTCCGCAAAAGCATCGGTAACCGCATCTATGGCTGCGACGACTGTCTCGCCGTGTGCCCGTGGAACAAGTTCGCGCAGGAAGGCCGCGAAGCGAAACTGGCCGCGCGCGCGGAATTGCGTGCGCCGTCGCTGGCGGAGCTGGCGCGGCTCGACGACGCCGCATTCCGTGCGCTGTTTTCGAAATCGCCGGTCAAGCGCGTCGGCCGCGACCGTTTTGTCCGCAACGTACTGATCGCGATCGGCAACGCCGACGACGCGTCGCTGGCGGCTGAAGCCGAACGACTACTGGATGATGCAAGCCCGCTGGTTCGCGGCGCGGCGGTATGGGCGCTGTCGCAATTGGTGGAGCGGGAGAGGTTTGAAGCGCTGGCGGCGAAGGCGCTGGGCGCCGAGGCGGATGACGACGTGCGCGTGGAGTGGTGTCGCATGAGGAATCTGCAAGGCGCTGGCCCTTGATTCCACGCATCCAAATCCGCCATGGTCGCACGCCATGACAAAAAACCAGCCGTTCTTCACCCACGATCGCACCAGCGATACCTTCATGCCCACGCCCGTCTCGAACGGTCCGTGGGACGTCAACTCCCTGCACGGCCGCGTCGTTGTCGGCCTGCTCGCCCACGGGATCGAGCAGCGCCACGGCTCCGACGATTTCGTGCCGGCGCGGCTCACCGTCGACATGTTCCGCCTGCCGAACACCACGACGCCGATCGAGGTCACGACCAAGCTGGTCCGCGACGGCTTGCGCATCAAAGTGGTGGAAGCCGAGTTTGTCAGTGGCGGCACCCGCATGGCGCGCGCGTCCTGCCAGTTATTGCGCAAGACGGAAAACGCGCCGGGCAATGTCTGGTCGCCGCCGAACTGGGATGCGCCGAAGCCCGCGGAAATTCCAAAGCCCACCGATCCCAAGCTCGGCATGAACGGCAAATGGACCACGCGGCCCATCGTCGGCCACATGGGTTCGCTCGGGCCGCGGCGGCTGTGGATGAGCGAGGTGCGCGAACTCGTCGAGGGCGTGCCGATGTCGCCCTTCGTGCACGTCGCCACGGGCGCGGATTTCGCCAGCCCGTTCGCCAATGCGGGCGATCAGGGGCTCGGCTACATCAACAGCGACGTCACGCTCTATCTGCACCGGCTTCCGGCAACGCCATGGGTCGGCTTCGAAGTGGTCAACCATCACGCCACTGACGGCATCGCGATCGGCGAATGCTGGCTCTATGACGAGCAGGGCCCGATCGGGACCTCCACGGTGGCGGCGCTGGCGCAGCGCAAGCCGATGACCAACGTACCGCCGCCGCCGTAGTCGTATCCGTCATTCCACCAGATGCCGCTTCATCTCCGGCCGCGCCTTTAGCGCCGCGCCCTGTTTCGCCACGATCTTGGCGATCCGCTCCGGCGCAAACTTGATGTCGACGAACGCCGGCGCAGTGTTGGCCACTTCATGGTACTCGGCGATCTTGCCGTCGCGCAGCCGCATGATCGCGACGCCCTCGAACATCGCGCGCGCCCCTTCTGCCTCCGGTAGCGTCGAGCGGTAGCTGAAGGTGTAGCGCGCGTACAGCGTATGTCCGTCGCTGACGGGATCGTGCATGTCCCAGCGGAAATCTGTGGCTGTGCGATAGAACCAGTCGTCGATCAAGCCTGCGATGTTCGCGCGGCCTTCGAACGCGCCGTAGAACACGTCGTGATAGACACCGCCCTCGGTGAACAGTTCCGAGAAAGCCTTGCCGTTGCGCTGCTCGACGGCATCGCAGAACGCGCGGAGCATGGTGGATGGGTTCATGGCAGGCCTCCCGGGTCGTCATTCCCCGCGTAAGCGGGGAATCCAGTATTCCAGAGACGGCGACTTTGATCGAGAGGGCGCGGCGTGCTGGATCATCCGCTTTCGCGGATGATGACACTATGGATGATGCTGCCAGATCACCCCATCTCAGCTACCGCCGCCATGATCCGCGCAATATCCTGCGGTCGCGACAGGCGGTGGTCGCCGTCCTGGATCATGGTCAGCACCACGTCCTCGGCCGGCAGCCGGTGCGCCAGCGCAAACGCATGCTGCCAGGGCACGTCAGGGTCCTGCGCGCCCTGCAGGATGCGCACCGGGCATCCGACTTCGATGGCGCTGCCGAGCAACAGATGGTTGCGGCCCTCCTCGATCAGCGCACGTGTGATCGGATAGGGCGCGCCGTCGCCATACTCCGACGGCCGCATCCACACGCCCTTGGTCCTGATTTCCTCGCGGACCTCGTCGGAGAAAGCGTTCCACATCAACTGCTCGGTGAAATCGGGCGCCGGCGCGATCAGCACCAGCCCGGCGAGGGTCGCCTCCTTCGCATCGCGGCTGGCGATGGCGCGCGCCAGCAACAGCGCCATCCAGCCGCCCATCGACGAGCCGATCACGACCTGCGGCCCCCGGCAGAACTGCTCGAACACGGCGACGCCCTCTTCCAGCCAGCGGCCGATGGTGCCGTCGACGAAAGCGCCGCCCGATTCGCCATGGCCGGAATAATCGAACCTGACGCAGGCCCGGCCATGTTCCGCGGCCCAGGCGTCCAGCGCCAGCGCCTTGGTACCCCGCATGTCGGAATTGAAGCCGCCGAGCCAGAACAGCCCGGGCCCGCTGCCGGCACGGGCGCGCACCGCGATCCGGCGGCCGCCATTGCCCTCCCCCACCTCGATAAAGGTCGGTTCCTGGTCGATTGGTGCTGAATTGGTCATGGATCGGTCACTCCCGCCCTGCCGCTTTGTCCGCGAGCCCGCTTCGTCGGTCAAGCGCGCGGCCGGACTTTGCTTGCGCATCAGGCCTGCGAGCTATATTTGCCTGACGTGACCGAAATGCCTCGCATTTGACGGTTTTCGGGCGCAGACCGCGAGTTCGCTTGCTGTTCTCAGCGTATTGCTTCAAACTGCGGCCTTCCTTTCACAACTTTGGAGAGTTACCCATTCGCCGTCCCAACAGAGCCCCGCCCGCCGCAACCAAAGACGGGCCGCGCACCAATGATGAAATCCGCAACGCACAGATCCAGCTGATCGATCAGACCGGCCTCAACCATGGAACGGTCGAGACCGTGGTTGCCGTCAAGATGGCCCTCGAAGCGGGCATGGATCTCGTCGAGATTTCGCCGAACAACAATCCTCCCGTTTGCAAGATCATGGACTACGGGAAGTTCAAGTATTCGGCGCAGAAGAAAGCCGCCGAAGCCCGCAAGAAGCAGAAGGTCGTCGAGATCAAGGAGATCAAGCTGCGGCCGATGATCGACGATCACGATTACGACGTTAAGATGCGCGCGATGCAGCGGTTCTTCGAGGAAGGCGACAAGGTCAAGATCACCTTGCGCTACCGTGGCCGCGAAATGGCGCACCAGGAAATCGGCACCAAGCTTCTGGACAAGGTCAAGGCCGACGTCGCCGAGTTCGCCAAGGTCGAGCAGGACGCGCGTTTCGAAGGCCGCCAGGTCGTGATGGTGCTGGCGCCGCGCTGATTGAGTTACTGGAATTTGAGAACGGCCCGTCGGATGATCCGGCGGGCCTTTTTCGTTTCCGTAGCCAGGATGAAGCGAAGCGCAATCCGGGCTACGGCATCCACGCTCAATTCCGCGTGGCCTGCCAAGTGCCGCTGCAGCGGTCACCGGTGATGATGCCGTGCCATGCGCCCGCACCATAGGCGCCGGCGAGGCGGCCACCGCCACTCGCCCTGGATGCGCCGACCGAAACGTTCACCGCAACCGCCCCGGCGCGATTGACCGAACCCGAAACCCTGCCGCCGCCGGCCGACGAAACGCGGCTGCCCGTGACGGTGAAGGGGACGCTGTAGCCGGAACTGCAATTGCCCCGCGTGGTGGCGAAGACCACGTTCCAGGTGCCGTCATAGGCTCTGACGGCCTTGCCGCCCCTCGCCGCGGCCTCGGCGACATCAGGCGCGGCCATGACGGCCAGCGCGGCGAACAGGGGAAGCCAGCGCTGGGTGCGAAGGCGGGGGAACTCAGCAAAAAGGGCAATCGATCGATGAAAACGGGCCATTTGTTCATCCTCCGGACGGATGCTAATGACGTCATCCGGTAGGTAGCAGCACGGCCCTCCGCGGTTCATCATTGCCAATTGGCGCTTCCTCTGCCATAAGCCCGACCTTCATCGCCCGGCTGATCAAGGGCTGCCGTGTCGATGTCCGTGCGGGTTATCTCGGTTTTGAGAAAACCTGAGCACTTTCAACGCTCTAACGAGCATTTTAAGCCGCAAAAGCGCCCCTCCGGCGCATTTTTCTGTGGCCGATAGGAGAGCCAAATGCCCAAGCTGAAGACCAAGTCAGGCGCTAAAAAGCGCTTCAAGGTGACTGCTACCGGCAAAGTGATGCACGCCCAGCGCGGCAAGCGCCACGGCATGATCAAGCGGACGAAGAAGCAGATTCGTCAGCTCCGCGGCACCCGCGTGCTGTTCAAGACCGACGGCGACAACGTCAAGAAGTACTTCTTGCCGAACGCCTGATCGCGCTCGCGTTCACGCTCCAGCCGGCCGCGCACGCGCGGCGTTCCCTCACAGATTTAAAATTCAAGGATAGCAGTCATGTCTCGCGTCAAACGCGGTGTGACCTCTCACGCCAAGCACAAGAAAGTCTACAAGGCCGCCAAGGGTTTCCGCGGCCGCCGCAAGAACACCATCCGCACCGCCAAGGCCGCGGTCGAGAAGGCCGGCCAATATGCCTTCCGCGACCGCAAGCGCAAGAAGCGCACGTTCCGCGCGCTCTGGATCCAGCGCATCAATGCGGCCGTGCGTCCGTTCGGCATGACCTACAGCGTCTTTATCAACGGTCTGTCCAGGTCGGGCATCACGGTCGACCGCAAGGTGCTGTCGGATCTCGCCATCACCGAGCCGGCGGCGTTCCAGGCGATCGCCGAGAAGGCCAAGGCTGCGCTGGCGGCCTGAGCCGTCGCCCCTCGGTTCTTCTGCGATGTTTTGAGGTCGTCATGGCCGGGTAAAAGCGCGAAGCGCGTCTTCGCGCTGGACGTCCCGGCCATCGAACGCCTCCTTCTCGCAAACGCTGTAAGACGTGGATGCCCGGGACAAGCCCGGGCATGACGGGCTAGGAGCATCGGCTTTAGCATCCTAGTCAAAAGGATCGCCATGACCGACCTAGCTCAACTCGAATCCCACATTCTCGCTGATATTGCCGCCGCCGGCGATGAAGCGGCCCTTGAAGCCGTACGCGTCGCAGCGCTCGGCAAGAAGGGCTCGATCTCCGCGTTGCTCGCGACCCTCGGCAAGATGTCGCCGGACGAACGGAAGACGCAAGGCGCCGCGATCAATCTCGCCAAGGACAAGGTCAGCCTAGCGCTCTCCGCGCGCCGCGACATCCTGAAATCGGCGGCACTCGATGCCCGGCTTGCCTCCGAGACCATCGACGTCACGCTGCCGTTGCGCGAGGCGCCCGCGGAAGCCGGCCGTATCCATCCGCTCAGCCAGGTCTTCGAGGAGGTCAACACGATCTTCGCCGACATGGGATTTGCGATCGCCGAAGGTCCCGATATCGAGACCGACGACTACAATTTCACCAAACTGAATTTCCCCGAGGGCCATCCGGCGCGGGAGATGCACGACACCTTCTTCTTCAACCCTGGAGAAGACGGTTCGCGCATGCTGCTGCGCACGCATACGTCGCCCGTGCAAGTGCGCACGATGCTGAACCAAAAGCCGCCGATCCGCGTGGTCTGCCCGGGCCGCACCTATCGCATCGATTCCGATGCGACGCATACGCCGCAATTCCATCAGGTCGAAGGCCTCGTCATCGACAAGGGCTCACATCTCGGCCATCTCAAATGGATCCTGCACGAGTTCTGCAAGGCGTTCTTCGAGGTCGACCACATCAACATGCGGTTCCGCCCATCGTTCTTCCCGTTCACCGAGCCCTCGCTCGAAGTCGACATCCAGTGCCGGCGCGACAAGGGCGAGATCCGGTTCGGCGAAGGCGAGGACTGGCTCGAGATTCTCGGCTGCGGCATGGTGCATCCGAACGTGCTGCGCGCCTGCGGCATCGACCCTGACGTCTATCAGGGCTTTGCCTGGGGCATGGGCATCGACCGCATCGCGATGTTGAAATACGGCATCGCCGATCTGCGCCAACTGTTCGAGAACGACGTGCGCTGGCTGTCGCATTACGGCTTCAAGCCGCTCGACGTCCCGACGCTGGCGGGAGGGCTGAGCTCGTGAAATTCACCCTCTCCTGGCTGAAGGAACATCTCGACACCGACGAGCCGCTGGAAAAGCTCGCCGACAAGCTCACCATGATCGGGCTCGAGGTCGAGAACATCGAAGACAAGGCGAAGGCGCTTTCGCCGTTCTCCATCGCGCGGGTGATCTCGGCCGAGCAGCATCCGAATGCGGACCGCCTGCGGGTGTGCATGGTCGATACCGGCGACGGTGGCGCACCGGTGCAGGTGGTCTGCGGTGCGCCGAATGCGCGCGCTGGCCTCGTCAGCGTGTTCTCTCCGCCGGGCACCTTCATCCCCGGCAAGAACATCACCCTCGGCATCGGCACCATCAGGGGCGTCGAGAGCCGCGGCATGCTGTGCTCGGCCGCCGAGCTGCAGATTTCCGAGGACCATGACGGCATCATGGAGTTGCCGGCCGATGCACCGATCGGCAAGGGCTATGCCGAATGGGCCGGCCTCGGCGATCCCATGCTCGAAATCAATTTGACGCCGAACCGCCAGGACTGCACCGGCGTGCACGGCATCGCGCGCGACCTCTCCGCCGCCGACATGGGTAAGTTCATCGACCCCGGCATCAAGCCGATCAAGGGTGAATTCCCCTGCCCGGTGAAGGTGACGGTAGAGGACGCCACGCTGTGCCCGGGCTTTGCGCTGCGGCTGGTGCGCGGCGTCAAGAACGGCCCCTCCCCTGAGTGGCTGCAGAAGCGGCTGACGTCGATCGGATTGCGCCCCATCAACGCGCTGGTCGATATCACCAATTTCATGACCTACGACCGCGCCCGACCGCTGCATGTGTTCGACGCGAAGAAGGTGAACGGCAATCTCACGGTGCGCCGCGCCAAGAACGGCGAGAGCCTGCTGGCGCTGGACGGGCGCACCTACACGCTCGATCCCGCAATCTGCGTGATCGCGGACGAGCACGGCGTCGAATCGCTGGCCGGCATCATGGGCGGCGAGACGTCCGGCTGCGATGAAAACACTACCGACGTGCTGATCGAATCGGCGCTGTGGAATGAGATCAACATCGCGCAGACCGGCCGCAAGCTCGGCATCAATTCGGATGCGCGATATCGGTTCGAGCGCGGCGTCGATCCGGCCTTCATGGTGCCGGGCCTCGAGCTCGCGACGAAACTCGTCATCGAGCTCTGCGGCGGCACGCCGTCGGAAAACATCGTCGTCGGCAATGCCTTCGGCGAAGACCGCATCATCGATTTCCCGCTGAGCGAGGTCAAGCGGCTGGCGGGAATCGAAGTCTCGCTGGTCGAGATGCGGCGCATTCTCGGCCATCTCGGCTTCATGGTCGCCGGCAGCGGCCCGGTGGTGAAGGTCGCCGTCCCCTCCTGGCGCACCGATGTGCACGGCAAGGCCGATATCGTCGAGGAAGTCGTGCGGATCGTCGGCGTCGACAAGGTGCCGATGACCCCGTTCGGGCGCGGCGTCGACGCCCGCAAACCGGTGCTGACCACGATCCAGCTCCGCACCCGCCGCGCCAAGCGCGCGCTGGCGGCGCGCGGCATGGTGGAAGCCGTGACCTGGTCGTTCATTTCCAAGCCGCATGCTGAATTGTTCGGCGGCGGACAGGCCGCGTTGGCGCTCGCCAACCCGATCGCCTCCGACCTCTCCGACATGCGGCCGAGTCTGTTGCCGGGCCTGGTCGCCGCCGCGCAGGCCAACGCCAACCGCGGCTATCAGGATGTCGCGCTGTTCGAGGTCGGCCAGATCTTCAAGGGCGATAGGCCTGAGAACCAGTTCGTCGCGGCCTCCGGCGTGCGGCACGGCTTTGCATCCTCGAAGGGCATGGGCCGGCACTGGTCGGGCTCTGCCATATCAGATGCGCTCGACGCCAAGGCCGATGCATTCGCCGTGCTCGCGGCCGCCGGCGCGCCGATGCAGGCGCTGCAGATTGTGCCGGGCGGCGCAAGCTGGCTACATCCCGGGCGTTCCGGCACCATCCAGATCGGCCCGCAGAATGTGCTGGGCTATTTCGGCGAGCTGCATCCGCGCACGCTGGAAGCGCTCGGCGCCGATGGCCCCCTGGTGGCGTTCGAAGTCATCCTCGACCGCATTCCCGACGCCAAGAAGAAGCCGACCCGGGCCAAGCCGGTGCTCGACCTCTCCGCGTTCCAGCCGGTGTCACGCGACTTTGCCTTCATCGTCGATCGCGGCGTCAAGGCCGGTGACATCGTGCGATTAGCACAGAGCGTCGATAAGAAGTTGATCACGGACGTGACCGTGTTCGACGTCTACGAAGGCAAGGGCATCGATCCCGACAGGAAATCGATCGCGATCGCCGTAACGATCCAGCCGCGCGAGAAGACGCTGACCGATCAGGAGATCGACGCGGTAGCGGCGAAGATCGTGGCCGAAGTGACGAAGAAAACCGGCGGCACGCTGCGGGGATGAGCCCTCTCGGTCTCATCCCTTCCGACGTCAGCCTGAATGCCGCCCTCGCGATCTCTGCGGTCGCCTTCGTCTCGGGAACGGCGCGGGGTTTTTCCGGCTTCGGCTCGGCGCTGATCTTCATGCCGCTCGCAAGCTCGATCGCCGACCCGCGGCTGGTCGCGGCACTGCTCCTGATCATCGATTTCATCGCCGCCGCGCCTCTGTTGCCGGGCGCGTGGGAAAAGGCCGACCGCAAGGCGACCGCGGTCATGGTCACAGGCGCGCTGATCGGCGTCCCCATCGGCACCTATTTCCTGAGCCGGCTCGAACCGGTGACGACGCGCTTGATCATTTCCGCCTTCGTCTTCGCGCTGCTGTTGCTGCTGCTGTCGGGCTGGCGCTACCGCGGCAAGGACCACGCGGCGATCTCGGTCGGAATCGGCGGACTAGCCGGCTTTTGCAGCGGGCTGGCCCAGACTGGCGGCCCACCGATCGTCGGCTACTGGCTCGGCCGCCCGCTTCCGTCCGTGATTGCCCGCGCCAATATTCTGCTGTTCTTCGGCGCGTCGGATTTCTTTTCCGCCGTCAGCTACGCCGCGGTGGGACTGATCACGATGGATGCGATCAAGTTCGCAGTGGTGGTCGGTCCGATCTACGGCATCGGCGTCTGGTTCGGCGCTTCGCTGTTCGGCAAAGCCAGCGAAGCCGTATTCCGCGCGATCTGCTACGCGCTGATCGCCGCCGCCGTCATCTTCGGCCTGCCGGCGCTGGATGGCGTGCTGCGCTGACGAGTGAGCTGCGCAGGGTGGGCAAAGCGAAGCGTGCCCACCATTTCACGCGTAGCGCGTATGGTGGTGGGCACGGCGCAAGCGCGCCTTTGCCCACCCTACGGCACTGTCCCCATCACCAGATCGCAATACGCGTAACCATCACGCTCGACGCGCTCGCCTGGTGTCACCGCAAGCCGCCGCGAAAACATCGGCCCCGCCACCACGCAGGTGTGAAACTCGCCGTTCTCGCCGCAAGCGTCGACGCCTTCGGGCAGATCGGCCAGCAACCTTGCATCGAACTTTCGGCCGGCGAACTCCGCCGGCAGCTTCTGCAGATCGACGGTAGCGATATGCGCCTCCAGCCCGCTCGCGATCATCGCCTGCGCCAGCTCTGCCGTCGGCCGCTCCCACAGCGGAAACACCGGCGCGATGCCGGTGCCTGCCAGCTTCTGTTCGCGATAGGCGCGAATATCTGCGAGAAACAGATCGCCAAAGATCATGTGCGTGATGCCGCAAGCCGCGGCCTGCGCGACCGCTTCCCCCATCCGCGCCTCGTAAATCTCGTTCGGGCAGGGATAGGGAATCGGCACGATCCGCTGCGGCAAGCCGGCGGCCTCGCATTGCGCCTGCAATATCTCCTGCCGGACGCCGTGGATCGATACCCGGCCGAACGTCTCGGTCACCGTGGTCAGCGCGCCGACGACTTCGAATTCACCCGCGCGCATCACCTCGTGCAACGCGAAGGCCGAATCCTTGCCGCTCGACCAGGAGATCAGTGCTTTCGGGCGTGACATCAGTTGGTCGAGGACCCTCGCCGCCGCTGTTTCGCCGGTCGCGCCTCCGGCTCCGGATCCTTCAAGGCTCCGATCCGCCGCAACGCCGCTTCCGCCGCGCGCTCACCGCTCTCCCAGGCGCCGTCGATCGTTCCCCACAGCGTTTCATGGGTGGCCTCGCCGGCGAGATACATGCAACCGATCGGTTCGCTCAGAACCTTTCGCGACGATTGTCCGCCGGGACCGGCCGCCGACATCGCGCCTAGCGCGAACGGCGCGGCGTTCCAGCGCGTCGCGCTCGACTTCTTCACCGCGGCCGCCGCCTCGCTGCCGTACAGCTTCGTCAGCCATTCCATCGCAAACGCCACCATGGCCTTCTCGCCCTGCGCGGAAAGCTCGCGACCGAACGAGCCGGCGACGTCGATCGTGCAGAGCGACGAGCCGCCTATATTGGCTGATATCAGCGCCGTCTTGGTCGAATTGCTCTGCTCGATGACGACGTCGTCACGGGCGAGGCCGAGCGGATTGCCCGCCATCTGCAGTGCGATCCGGTCATAGCTGCCGAGGCTGAGCTTCGAGGCGGCGTCGAGCGTGCGCTTCGGAATGTCAGGTGCGAACTTGATATTGCCGGCAGCCAGCACATTGCTCGACACGGTGACCACGGCGGCACGCGCGGCGATCCTGCCCGCCGGCGTTTCCACGCTGACATCGCGGTTGCTCCAGACAATGCGATTGGCCGGTGTCGACAGCGACAGCGGCACCTGCTCGCCGAGCTTCGCGATCAGCGCGCCCAATCCCTGACGACAGCCGATCGCGATATTGCGATCCTGCGCGCGGGACTTGTCGCCGACGGAGACGTCTTTCAGATCCTTGCCCGAAAAACTGGCACCCAGCACAAACTCCACCGTGTCGGCCCAGTCGCCGAGATCCTTCGGCAGCACGGAGGCACAGGAGACGTCGAACCGCCGCGCGGCTTCATCGATGGCGCGGTTGGCGCGCACGAGGGCTGCAAGAAATTGCTCGGTCTCACCGGCACGGGCGTTGCGGCGGCCGATACGGATTTTCTGGCCCGCGGGCGCGGTCGTAATCTCGAGGCCCGCCGCACGCGCCAGCTTGATCATCGGATTGGTCTCGGGGTTGTGCATCCAGCGCGCGCCGCGGTCGAACGGCACCTCGAAGGTGGAAGCGTCGGTCTGGCAGCGGCCGCCGATCTGGCTCGCCGCCTCCACCACGATCACCTTGCGGTTCGCCGCCATGATCCGCCGCGCCGCAGCAATGCCGGCCGCACCCGCGCCGATCACGACGATGTCGGCCTCGCGCGGCAAGGGTGCTGCGCCCGCTCGCCCCCCGAAAAAAACCGGAACCGCTGCCAGACCTGCGGACGCCGACAGGAAGGTGCGGCGGGTCATTGTCATGTCATGGTTTCCGGGGCCTGAAAAAAGCGAGAACAGCTAGCGAACTGTGCCGCATCTCACGTGACGCAGCAACACTCATGGTAAATCAATCATGATTGATCCGTTTGGAGCATGAACTAAATTGAAACGGCTTGCGACCATGATAAGGAAACAAAAAAAGCGGAAGAAAACCCGCCCTAGGGGAGTTTCATGGGCGTAATGCTCGACACCATCGGCCAGTTGATTGCGGGCTACCTGCAGAAGGAAGTCCCGGGCTATGAGCCGTTCACCCCCAGCGATCCCGAGCATCTGCGCGGTGTCATCGAGCCCGGCGATGTGCTGCTGGTCGAGGGCAACAACCGCATCTCCGGCATCATCAAATACCTCACGCAATCCACCTGGTCGCACGGCGCGCTCTATGTCGGCCCGGTCGATGGCGCTTGCGAACCCGACGGCGAGCCGCATGTCCTGATCGAGGCCAATATCGGCGAAGGCGTGACCTCGGCGCCGCTGTCGAAATATTATCCCTATCACACCCGCATCTGCCGCCCGATCGGCCTGTCCTACGAGGACCGCACCACGGTGTGCCGCTACGCCATCAACCGGATCGGTTTCGGCTACGACACCAAGAATATCGTCGATCTGATGCGCTTTCTGATCCCGCTGCCGGTGCCGCAGCGCTGGCGCCGCCGCATGATCGCGTTCGGTTCCGGCGATCCCACCAAGATCATCTGCTCGGCGCTGATCGCGCAGGCGTTCGACGCCGTGCGTTACCCGATCCTGCCCAAGATCACCCGCGCCGCTTCGCGAAAGGCCCGGCGCGAGATCCTGCATATCCGCGATTCCTCGCTGTACATGCCGCGTGATTTCGACATCTCGCCCTATTTCGAAATCGTCAAACCCACCATCGTGCACGGCTTCGACTACACGGCGCTGCACTGGGCCGACAAGCAGAAGCCGCTCCCGGAGGTAGCGGGCGAATTCGGTATCTTTCCAGAGGTCAAATCGCCGCCGCTTGCTCCTGAAGAGATTGACGAAGAGGCGCCGCTTCCGGCTGAAGAAGTGACGGTTGAAGCCACGATGATCGAACGCGTCACCGTGTCGGAACATTATCTCGCCGTCGAATATGTCCCGGTTCACCGGCCGGAGCGCCGCATGAAGCCGCGCGACAAGGCGCGGGAGGTCGTGGCGTAGATACGATTCGTAGGGTGGGCAAAGCCACCGGGTCGCGCGAATGCGCGCCCGATGACAGGCTCCGCGTGCCCACCATTTCACGCCAACAACCCGGATAGATGGTGGGCACGTCGCTGCGCGCCTTTGCCCACCCTACAAGCTAAAACCTTCCCGCCAGCGTCAGCCGCACCGCCAGCGGCTCGGCCGGATGCACATGGCGGTCGGCGATGCCGCCGATCGGCTCGCCCGGCAACCGCGACAGATAGTAGTACTCGATCTGGTTGGTCCGCGCGTTGAAGAGATTGAGCACGTCGAGCTGCAACCGCAGGCCGTTGTCGAATTTGTAACCCGCCCGCGCATTGAAGATCAGCGACGCCTGCGAACGAACACTGTCGTCCTCGATCAGGGGACGCGGACCGAAATAGCGCCCCCGCAGCGCGCCGAACCAGCCGCTGTCACCGCCGAACGTCACGCCGCCGCTCGCCACCCACGCCGGCGCGCCCGGAATGAAGTTGCCGGCCGGATCGAAATCGGTGAAGCGGGCGCGGGTATAGGCGACATCGAGATCGAGCCGCATCCACGGCAGCACCTGGTACTGGTTGGTCCACTCGACGCCGACGCGCCGGCTCGGCCGGCTGGCTTCGGTCGTGCCTATGTCGCCGACGAACAGCAATTCGGAATCGAAATCCAGCACGAACAGTGCGAGCGAACTGGTGAGGCCTTCGACCGCCCTGGTGCGAATGCCGAGCTCGGCGCCCTTCGAGCGAACCAGCAGCGGCACGCGATCCTGCGGCGTCACCTTGTCGATCGGATCGACGGTGATCGTCGCGCCCCGGATATCGTTGGAGTGCAGGCCGTAGCCGGCATTGCCGTAGAATTCGGTCTTGTACCAGGGCCCCAGCACGATTCCGGCCTTGGGACTCGTCATCGACGCCTGTGCGTTTCCCGAATTCTGCGGCGTGTCGCTCAAGACCCTCCCCGCAAAATAATCCTCGCGGATGCCGACCGTGGTGCGCAGCCAGTCGGTCCAGCGCGCCGTCGTGTCGGCCCAGAGGCCGACATTGCCTTCCCGCACGCTGTCTTCGCGCACAGTCGAGAGCGTCTCGCGCTGGAAGGTCTTGAACAACCCGACACGGATGTCGTCGCCACGTGTCTGCAGCCCGACGCGGGTCTGGGTTTCAATGCCGCCGACGCGCACATCGAAGGCGTGGCTGGCATTGAGTCCATAGACCGTGCGCCGGTCCATCTGGCTGAACTGATCGCCATTGACGGGATCGTCGAGAAAACAGGTGAAATTGTTGTAGAGCCGCAGCGACGAGTTGATCACATAGGCGTTGATCTTGCTCTGCCCGTGTTCGCTCGATTGCGCCCAGTTGCTCGACAGCGAGAACCGGCTCGAGACGCCGCCATCGGTTGCATCGAGCGAGCCGAACCGGCCGATCAGTCCCTGGTCGATCGCGCGCTGCGCCACCTGGTCGGTCGAATTCCAGCCGTTGGAATAGGCCATCGCCGACAGCGTGAACCCGTCAGTGGCGGTGCCCTGGCTGTAGCGCAGCACGCCATTCAGCTTGCGCACATTGTCAGGCACGTCCCACGGACCATTGGACGCAACGCCTTCGAAGGCGGCGAGCAATGTGCCCGCGCCCACGGCCGTCGATCCCGCCGCCAGCGCGCGGCGGTAGCCAAAGCTGCCGAACGTCAGCTCGGCGATATTCTTTGGCAACTTGCTGACGTATTCGATTGCGACCGATCCGGCGGAGCCGAAGTCGCCGACGTCGGCGAAGTACGGCCCCTTTCGGACATTGACCGACTGGATCAGCTCCGGGATCATGAAATTGATATCGGCATAGCCCTGCCCGTGGCCATGGGTCGGCATGTTGACGGGCATGCCGTCGACCTTGATGGCGAGGTCGGTGCCGTGGTCGAGGTTGAAGCCACGCAGAAAATACTGGTTGGCTTTGCCTTCGCCGGAATGCTGGGTGACGATCAGCCCCGGCACCGCCTCCAACGCCTCGCCGGGGCGCGAGAAAGGCCGGGCGTTCACCTCAGCGCCGCTGATGGTCATGGCGCTGGCCGCGGTAGGTTGCATGTATGCCGGCCCTGCCGTCGCAGATCCCGACGTCACGCCGCCACTGGCCTGCGGTGGGACCGGCGCGCTCGGCTGAACCGCGGATGGATTTCGCGCGGTCTGCAGACGCCGCGGCGGCTTGGGCCGACTGCGCGGCCGCGCCTCGGGAGGATTCACCGTCACAGCGGGAAGATGGCTGGGCGTGGCGGCCGCGTCGCTCTGAGCGTCCGCTGGTGGCGCCATGACAATCAGCGATGCGGCGGCGGAAAATATCCGCCAAACAGCCTTACGCAATGCCATGCCCTCGCACGATAATTGCTACAGTCGCCGCGCGACCGCATCAGTTCAACTTAGCCCGGTATCACGCTAGCAAGCCCGGTATGATGATACAATAGAAATGTCATACCAGGCCAGGACGGAAATTTGGGATGCAACGGATCACCATCACCATCGAAGACGACCTGCTCGCCGAGATCGACGCGGCGGCGGAAGTGCGCGGCTATCAGAACCGCTCCGAGATCATCCGCGATCTCGCCCGCGCCGGGCTGCAGCAGGGCGCTGAAGATGCCACGCCTTCAGGCCAATGCGTCGCCGCGCTGGTTTATGTCTACGATCATGCCGCGCGCGATCTGTCGAAACGGCTGATACAGAATTTCCACGGCCACCACGATCTGTCGCTGGCGACGCTGCATGTCCATCTCGACGATGACTCCTGCATGGAAGTTACCGCGCTGAAGGGCGCCAGTGGCGAGGTGAAACATTTTGCCGATCACATCATCGCCGAGCGCGGTGTGCGCTACGGCCGCGTGGTGATGATCCCGACGGCATCCGACAAGAAGCCGAAAGTGCGCAAGCACGGCCATCACCACGACTGACGGCTGATCTGGATCAAACTGCCCGCCTCCCGCCCGAGATAGCTTTCTGAGCCGCAAATTCCTGCGCTTCGTTCGGAGGAGGGCAACATGGCGCTTACCGAGGTTGGCTCCGTAAAGCCGCGAACAACCAACCCCCCTGCTCATTTCGATCTGCGGAAGATTACCACGCCGATTTTGCTGCATTTGCTACGCGGCAAGGTCCGCTTCCCTTGGCTATTCCTCGTGAAGTGCAAACTAACGGTCAACCGGTTCCGGAAAACCATTGATCCGCGCTTTCCCGCCGAATTGGTCGACATGTCTGCGCTGCTGCTGTGGGTCTACATCAATTTGAAGGAGAAGCTCGGCCAGAAGCCGGCGTTTGAGATCATGCGCGTTGCGATCCTGACCGGGGGTATTGCGCAGTGGAATTTCGCCTATCGCGCCACGGAGGAAGAGCGCACGTTCCAGAACCTCTGCGATGAAGAGATCGTCGTCAATCAGAGCGGGCCCACACGCTGGAACACCCTGGAAGTAGTGGAGCGGACGGAGCGGCGATTTGAAATCAGGATCACGCGGTGCCTCTATCACGAACTCACGACCGCGATGGGAGTCCCTGAACTCACGCCGGTCATCTGCCAGATCGATAATGCCGCCTTCAATTCGTATCTCCCGGATCAGGTCATCTTCACGCGCGACGGCCCCGGGCATCGGATCGCGGACGGCGCGAGGCAATGCACTTTCAAGTGGGACTTCATCGGATGATCTGGACGGCCCGAAACCTGATGGAGTCGCGGCTTGCATAATCGGGATATTCTGATTGCCGGCGGTTACGGCGTCGTTGGGCGGCGCATCGCGGCCGAGCTCGGGCCGGACTATCCGGGCCGCGTCCTTGTCGCAGGCCGCCGTCAGGCGCTGGCCGGCGAGGCCGCAGCCGCGATCGGTCATGGCGCGCGTGGACGAAGCATCGACGTCACCGTGCCGTCATCAATTGCCGCAGCGCTGGAGGGTGTTGCCGTCGTGGTGAGTTGCATCGATCAGCCGGGCCGACCATTGCTCCGGACCGCGATCGAGCGCGGGCTGCGGTATACCGACATAACGCCGCACCTGACCGAACTTGGGCGCCGCGCCGGGTATAAAACGATTGATGCCGCCGCACGCGCATCCGGAGCCCGGCTGGTGCTGGGCACGGACTCGTGCCCGGCATCTCGAATGTCATCGTGCGAGCGCTCGCCGATACGCTCGGCGGTGTCGATGAGATCGAGACGTCGCTGCTGCTGAATGCTGGAGATGTCAGCGGCCCCGCGTCGTTCGACTATTTTCTCCAGGAACTGGAGATGCCCTTCGATATCCACGTGGACGGGAAGGACCACACGGTAGGCGCGTTCAGCGCGCCCCGTCTGGTCGAATACCCCCCGCCGGCTGGCGCCCGGCTCTCATACCTGTTTCCGTTTTCGGATCAGGTTCTTTATCCCAGCACCCTGGGCGTCAGGACGGCCGTCACCAGGCTGGCGATCGAACCCGGGTGGCTATCGAAGGCACTGTCCGTCGTTGCACACACCGGCATCTCGCACCTCCTCGCGAGCAGAGCGATCCGCCGTGCCATCGTGCGGCAGCGCAAGGCAGCGCCTTCGGACAAGGGCGCGCCTTTCGCGCTCCGCGTCGATGTCAGGCGCGGCCAGAATTCGCGGCATGCAACGTTGTTCGGTCAAACTCAGGCAGACGCCGCCGCCGCGGGAGCCGCTGGCGTGGCGCGTGCGCTGATCGAGGGAGAAATCAAGGAGCCCGGCGCCTGGATGCCCGAGCAGGTGATCAATCCCGGCCCGTTCCTGTCGCGGCTCGCGACGCGTGGACTGAAGGTCGAATGGTCCGTCACTTGATCTGGCTCAAATCAGCTCGAGCGCCGCAAGGTATTCAGGTGAGCGCAAACCGATAATTGGAAAAGCCCATGCATGCGCTCAATGGTTTTCTCGGCTCCAGGTCGGGGTTGGCTGTAACGCTTGTGGTGGCCGCACTTGGCGTCTACTTGCTGGCGACGCATACGGGTCACGCCCTTGCCGCGCTGCCCTATTTGCTGCTGCTTGCATGTCCGTTGATGCATCTTTTCGGACATCGCCATCATTCCGGTCACGGATCGGAGACAAGCCGATCCACTGAACCTCGTTGACGCGTCAACATGAAATGCCGCCGATGCTACCTGTCGGAGCGGCCGATCACGGCCATCAGCTCGGCGATTTTCTCGCGCTGATCCGCCTTGTTGCCGCTGGTGATCGCGTGTTCGACGCAATGCGACACGTGATCCTTCAAAACCTCTTCTTCGACGCGTCGCAGCGCGGCCCGCACCGCCGAGATCTGGGTGACGATGTCGATGCAGTAACGGTCCTCGTCGACCATTTTTGAGAGGCCGCGGACCTGACCCTCGATCCGGCTGAGACGTTTTTGACAGGATGCCTTGATGTCTTTTCGCATGGGGCCTATATACCCCTACAGGGTATAGGTTACAAGCGCCGGAGCGAGTGATGAACAAGAATGAAAACGCCGACCGAAACGGCGCGCCAAAGGGTGCCTGCTGCGGCGGCCACAGCCACGCAGGGCAAGACCACGCCAGTCACAGCCATTCCGACCACGCCGCTGCAACCGTTCGCGATCCCGTCTGCGGGATGAGCGTCGACCCCGCGACCAGCAAGCATCGCTTCGACTATCGCGGCGAGACCTTTCATTTCTGCTCGGCCGGCTGCCGCACCAAATTCGCCGCCGACCCCGTCTCCTATCTGGAAAAGGACAGCAAGCCGAAAGCCGCGGTGCCGGAAGGCGCGATCTACACCTGCCCGATGCATCCGGAGATCCGCCAGGTCGGCCCCGGAAGCTGCCCGATCTGCGGCATGGCGCTGGAGCCGGAGGTTGCGAGCCTCGATGCGCCGCCCAATCCGGAACTCGCCGACATGACGCGCCGCTTCTGGGTCGGCTTTGTGCTCGCACTGCCGGCGGTCGTCCTCGAAATGGGTGGCCATCTCGTCGGCGGCCATGGCTGGATCGATCAGACGCTGTCGAACTGGATCCAGTTCGCTTTCGCGACGCCCGTCGTGCTGTGGTCCGGCTGGCCATTCTTCGTGCGCGGCTGGCAATCGCTCGTCACGCGCAATCTCAACATGTTCACGCTGATCGCGATGGGCACCGGCGTAGCCTATGTCTACAGCGTCATCGGCACCGTCGCGCCCGGGAGCTTCCCGGCCACCTTCCGCGGCCATGGCGGTGCGGTTGCGGTCTATTTCGAAGCGGCCGCCGTCATCACCGTGCTCGTGCTGCTCGGCCAGGTGCTCGAGCTTCGCGCGCGCGAGGCGACCTCAGGCGCGATCAAGGCCCTGCTCCAGCTCGCACCGAAAACCGCGCGCCGGATCGGCGACGATGGCGCCGATCACGAGGTGGAAATCGACGCGCTGGTCGTCGGCGATCATCTGCGGGTGCGGCCGGGCGAAAAGGTGCCGGTCGACGGCGTCATCCTCGAAGGCCGTTCCTCGCTCGATGAATCGCTGGTGACCGGCGAATCCATGCCCGTCACCAAGGAGCCCGGCAGCAAGGTCATTGCGGGCACGCTCAATCAATCCGGCGGATTCGTGATGCGCGCCGACAAGGTCGGGCGCGACACGCTGCTGTCCCAGATCGTCAAGATGGTGGCGGACGCGCAGCGCTCGCGGGCGCCGATCCAGCGGCTGGCCGATCAGGTTTCCGGCTGGTTCGTGCCGATCGTTATCGTCGTCGCGCTGATCGCGTTTGGCGCCTGGGCCTGGTTTGGACCCGAACCGCGCATGGCATTCGGCCTGGTCGCGGCCGTCAGCGTCCTCATCATCGCCTGCCCCTGTGCGCTCGGCCTTGCCACGCCGATGTCGATCATGGTGGGCGTCGGGCGCGGCGCGCAGGCCGGCGTGCTGATCAAGAACGCCGAAGCGCTGGAGCGCATGGAGAAGGTCGACACGCTGGTGGTCGACAAGACGGGCACGCTGACCGAGGGCAAGCCGAAGGTGGTTGCAATCGTTCCGGCCTCGGGATTCGCGGAGACTGAAATTCTGCGGCTGGCTGCGACCGTCGAGCGGGCGAGCGAACACCCGCTGGCCGACGCCATCGTGCGATCGGCCAAGGAGCGCAATCTCGATCTCGGCAAGGTGGAAGAGTTCGACTCGCCGACCGGCAAAGGCGCCACTGGCAAGGTCGACGGGAGGACCGTCGTTCTCGGCAACACGAATTTCCTGCAGTCGCTCGGCATCGAGGCCCGATCCCTGAACGACGAGGGCGAGCGTCTGCGCGGGGACGGCGCAACCGTCATCAACATTGCGATCGACGGCAAGCTCGCAGGGCTATTCGCCATTGCCGATCCCGTGAAGGCGTCAACGCCGGCTGCGCTGAAGGCATTGGCGGCCGAAGGCATCAAGGTCATCATGCTCACGGGCGACAACCGGACCACGGCGAACGCCGTCGCGCGCAGCCTTGGAATTGCCGACGTCGAAGCGGAGGTGCTGCCCGATCAGAAGAGCGCGGTCGTCGCAAAACTGCAGAAGGCCGGACGGATCGTCGCGATGGCCGGCGACGGCGTCAACGACGCGCCGGCGCTCGCGGCCGCCGAAGTCGGCATCGCCATGGGAACTGGCACCGACGTCGCGATGGAAAGCGCTGGAGTCACGCTGTTGAAGGGGGATCTGGTCGGCATCGTCCGTGCGCGCCGGCTCTCGCAGGCGACCATGAGCAACATCCGGCAGAACCTGTTCTTCGCCTTCATCTACAACGCCGCCGGCATCCCGATCGCCGCGGGCATCCTCTATCCTGCGTTCGGGGTACTGCTGTCGCCGATCATCGCTGCGGCCGCGATGGCGCTGTCGTCGGTGAGCGTCGTCGGCAACGCGTTGCGGCTGCGGATGACGAGATTGTAATTAAGGTCGTCATGCCCGGGCTTGTCCCGGGCATCCACGACTTTGCTTCTGTATCAAGAACGTGGATGGCCGGGATAAGCCCGGCCATGACGGAGAGAAATCACGCTGCCTTCGCGCTCCCGCCCGGCAAGCCTGCGCGCGCCAGTCCGCCATACAGCGCCTCGCCGGGCATCTCCGATTTCAATATCGAGCGCACCGCGATCAGTTTCTCGATATCGATGCCCGTCTTGAATCCCTTGCTCTCGCAGAGAAACACGAGGTCCTCGAACACCACGTTCCCGGTCGCGCCCGGTGCGAACGGGCAGCCGCCGAGGCCGCCGAGCGACCCGTCGAGCACCCGAGCGCCGGCATCGAGCGCCGCGGAGGCGTTAGCGATGCCCATGCCCCTTGTATCGTGCAGGTGAATGCAGATCGGCTTTGAGCCTGCGATCTTCACGGCAGCCGCGGTCAATTCGCCGACCTGCTTCGGCCCGGCATAACCGACGGTGTCGGCAATCGCGACCATGTCGACGCCGGCCTCGAACAGCTTTTCCGTCAGCAGCAAGACTTCCGCAGGATTCACGGCCCCCACGATCGAGCAGCCCAGCGCCATCGAGATCGCGGAGTTCACCACCGGTTTGTGCGCGCTGGCGTCGCGCAGTTCGCAGAGCCGCCTGACGTTGGCAATCGCCGACTCGCGCGAGCGGTTGGCATTGGCCTGGCTGTGCTCTTCCGTGGCCGAGACCACCGTCGCCACCTCGGCGACGCCGGAAGCCAGCGCCTCGTTGACCCCGCGCTCGTTCAGCGTCAGCGCGATGCCGTAGGCGCCGGGCAGCGAGGCCACGGTCCCGATGATGCCGCGCACGTCGGCGAATTGCGGAAAGTTCTTTGCCGGCAGGAACGAGCCGACCTCGAAGTGCCGCACGCCCGCGGCATACTCGTCGCGGATCCAGCGCTGCTTGGCTTCCGTGGACGGAAATGCCTTCACGAGCTGGAGGCCGTCGCGCAGGCCGACCTCGCGCAGGATGATTTTGCTGTCGGGATAGAGTTCCTGAACGCGGGTCATGGCAACCTCTTTTTTTGGCGGCAGTCTTGTTTCCCCGGGGGGCCGGCAGGCGCTTGTCGAAGCCCTTGTCGAAACCCTTGTCGAAACCCTTGGCGGTATCTACCTCTCGCGAGGGCTTTTTCACAAGAGGCAGAACCGCCATGTTGGACGCCGCCGTCAAGGCGATTTCGCAGATCCTGTCGCCGCCGATGCGCACCATCCTGTGGCGCTCGATCGGGTTGGCGCTGGTGCTGATCACGGTGCTGGCCATCGGCTTGCAGCGGCTGTTGAGCTGGTTTGCCGTGTCAGGCGAAGTCTGGGCCGAGGCGATGCTGGGGCCGGGCTTCCACACGACGCTCAACATCCTTGCCTGGATCATCTCGATCGCGGCCGGGCTCGGTGTCGTGCTCGGCGGCATTTTCCTGATGCCGGCGGTCACCTCGCTGATTGCGAGCGTATTCGTCGACGACGTCGCCGAGCATGTCGAGCGCGAGCATTATCCGGCGGAGCGACCCGGCGACGCGCTGCCGCTCGGCGTCGCGATCCCCGAGGGCATCAAGACGGCGCTGCTGACGATCCTGGTCTATCTGATCGCGCTGCCATTCGTGCTGTTCGCAGGCGCGGGCTTTCTGATCTTCTTCATCGCCACCGCCTGGCTGCTCGGCCGCGAATATTTCCAACTCGCGGCGATGCGCTTCCGCTCGCCCGCGGAAGCCAAGGCGATGCGCAAGGATAATGCCGCCACCGTGTTCACCGCGGGCCTGTTCATCGCGGCCTTCGTCTCGATCCCGATCGTCAACCTGGCGACGCCGGTGTTCGGCATGGCCTTCATGGTCCACATGCACAAGCGGCTGTCGGGTCCGCGGCCCGAGCTGATCGAGCCGGCGCGGCGGACCGGCGTTCCCACCATCTAACTATCTTTTGGATCCACCCTGTCGCGCGCAAACGGAACCAGCAGCACACCCGCAATCGCCACGCAGGCGAGCATCAACCAGGCTTCGTTGACACAGAGCGCCAGCGATGCCTTCTCGACCATCGGCCGCACGAACGCGACGGCGGCGGCGTCGGGCGGACCCGGCGGCCGGTTGGCGAGCAGCGCCGGATCGAGTCCGATCGCCTTCGCCGCGCTGACGTCTCCCGCCAGCAGGCGGACGCGAAAATCCTCGGCATACATTGCGACGCGGCCATACAGGATCGTGTCGATCAGCGCGATGCCGATGGCGCCGCCGAGATTTCGCATCAGGTTGAACAGCCCGCTGGCGTCGGCGACTTCACTTTCGGGCAGCGCGCCCAGGGCGATGCGCGTCGGCGGCAACAAACAAAACATGATTGCGACACCGCGGACGATCTGCGGCCAGAACATCTCGTCGAAATCGGCGGTGCGCGGCTGAAAGGCACTCAAGCCGAGCCCCAGCGCGAACAGGGCGAAACCGGCACCGGTAAGCGCCCGCGCGCCGATCCGGCTTTCCAGGATTGCGGCGATGGGGGCGGCAATGAGTTGCGCGATGCCGGTCACCAGCATGATGGTGCCGATCTCGAAGGCATCGTGACGACGCACGAAGGCGAGGAAGACCGGCATCAGATAGACCGAGCCGAACAGACCGACGCCAAGACAAAAGCTCAACGCGCAGCCGACCGCAAACGAACGCCGCCGCAGTGTAACAAGCCGCACCACCGGATGCCCGGCGCCCAGGCTGCGATGAACAAAAGTGCCCAGGCCGACCGCGCTTCCCGCCAGCAAGGCCATGCAGGTTGGTGACAACCACCCATGATGAGGCGCTTCCTTCAACCCGATCTCAAGGGCCACCAGGGCCGCGGCCAGCAGCACGAGCGAGCCGCTGTCCAGTTTCGCAAGCTCAGCGAAATCCGTATCCTGGCGCGGCAGCAGGAACGGCGTTACCGAGGTCACGACCAGCCCGGGGATGACGTTGATCAGGAAAAGCCATGGCCATGACCACGTCTCCGTGATCCAGCCACCGACCACCGGACCAACCGTCGGCGCCAGCACCGCGACGACCCCACCGATCGTGGTGGCGACGGCGTGAAGCCTGTGTGGAAACAGCAGGAATACCGCGGTGAAGACCGCAGGGATCAGCACGCCGCCGGCAAATCCCTGCAGCACGCGGAATACAAGCAGCACGGCAAAGCCACCACTGTAGGCGCAGCCGATCGATGCAAGGGTAAAGAGCGCCACCGCTGAGGCGACCAGCCACCGCAAGGTCAGGACGCGCGTGAACAGGCCGGTCAGGGGAATCGCGACCACCTCCGCGATCAGATAGGCGGTCTGGACCCAGCTCATCGCATCGGGGGAAATCGCAAGCGCGTGCTGGATAGCCGGCAACGACGTCGCCACCACCTGAATGTCGAGGATCGCCATGAACATGCCAAGGCACATCAGTAGGAAGGCGGCCCAGGTTCCGATCGAAGGCGTGACGACCGGGGCGCCGGACGGGGGCTCCTGCCGATTACTCATTGGGCTCGGCGTGCGAGCCGGCCGCCGGTCGAGGAAAGCGCGTGGGCTTCGATACGAATCCGAATTGCGAGCACCGCGGCGTTGAGCACGGTAAAAATCAGCGCCAACAGGGGTAGATGCAGCGCAAGCGGAAGCAGCGCGATCTCTCCGACGACGACCGCATAGTTGGGATGCGCAAGATATCTGTAGGGCCCCGACACAACCAGCGGCTCACCTGGCAGCACGATGATGCGCGTGGTCCATCGCGGTCCCAGCGTGGCAAGGATCCACAGCCGCAAGCCCTGCAGCACAATGAAGCCCGCAAGCGCCGGGAGAATGACGTCCTGATCGCGGCCCCAGATCCACAGGGCGATCAGCCACGCCGCATGGACCGACACCACCAGCGGATAGTGATTGGCGCCGACCTCGACCGCACCGCGCGCCAGCAGCCGACTTGTGTTGTAGCGAGACAGAACGAGTTCACCCAATCGCTGCAGCGTGACCAGCAGGAGAATGGTTGACGCCAGGCTCACGCGGCGTGCCGCAACGCGACGCAGCTTGCGGTGAAGCCGGGACCGAGCGCGGTCAGCAGCGAGCGCGCCGGCAACCCTCGCTCAATGGCAAGTTCCAGCACGAAAAGAACGGTCGGCGCCGACATGTTGCCGTAGTCGGCGATGACCTCGCGCTCGTGATCGAGCGTACCCTGATCCAGCGATAGCGCGCGCTCGAGCGCGGCAATCACTTTCGTCCCGCCGGGATGACAGATGAAGCGATCGACATCGCCGGCAGAAAGTTTCATCCGGGAGAGCATTTCGATCACAGCGGGACCGAAATGTTCGGCAACGAAATCGGGAATCGTGCGCTGGAAGATAACGCCGAATCCTTCGGGATCGACGCTCCAGCCCATGATGTCGAGCGTGTCGGGCCACAGCTTTTCGCCTGTCGCCTCGATCCGGGTCGCGCCGCCGTCACCGGCGCGAAGAATAATGGCCGCCGCACCGTCGCCGAACAGGCTGGCGGCGACGATATTGGCCTTGGTCAATTCATCGTGGCGCACCGCAAGCGTGCAGAGTTCGAGCGCGACCAGCAGCACGTTTGTACCGGGCCGCGCCTGCGCCAGGCGCGACGCGATCGACAGTCCCGACACGCCACCGGCGCACCCCAGACCGAAAACCGGCACGCGCGACACGTCAGTACGCAAGCCGAGCTTGCCGGCGACGCGCGCCTCCAGCGTCGGCGTCGCGATGCCGGTCGAACATACCGTGACGACGGTGTCGATATCGCCAGCCGAGAGATCGGCACGCGCGATGGCCTTGCGCGCGACGTCGACGAACAGGGATTCCGCGCCTTCAAGGAAAGCCTGTGTCCGCTCCGGCCAGCCGCGCCGTTCGAGATACCATTCGATGGGTTTGACCCCATAGCGATGGCGGATGCCGGTATTGGCAAACAGGCTCGAAAGCGTCTCGAACTGCGGGTAACGATCCGCGAGCAGGTCGTGCGCGGCCTGGAGGATTTGCTTCTGATGGAATTGATATGGCGGAATCGAAGTCGCCAGCGAAACCAGCGCGGCCGTGTGGTTCATATCGCTGTCCCCGCCTTCGGTGCTCCAACATGTGAGAACCGCGCGATCATGCGAATATTTCATCGACTGCCGCGATCGAACGGCTTTCGGCATTCACTATAATTTGAATGCAGCCCTTTGATGTCGCAATCGAGCCAGCGCGGCGGCAGGCGTTGTCGGTGCGTTGATCGGCGTCACCCACTACGACACGGCCACCCCGCACTTCCGCAGCACATTTTTCGCGAAACCGAACGGTGCCGGCGTGAAGGGGCCGGGTGGCGCGCGGGTGATCAGGGCGACGCAGAACAGCGCCGCCATCGCCAGCGAGAAGCACAGCCAAAATCCATCGATATAGGCTAGCACGTTGGCTTCGCGCTGGACCCGCGCCGACAATGTCCCCAGTGCCCGCGCCGGGGCGGCGCCCGCGCCGTGGCTGGCAAAATAGTCCCCGAGCTGACTGAGCAGGCGCGTCACGTCGAAGCCGCCGCTTTGGACGTGCAATCCCAGATAATTGGAATGGATCTGCTCGCGCACGCGCAGCCATGTGCCCATCAGCGCGACGCCGATCTCAGCCCCGCCGAGCCGCATGATCTGGATATAGGCGGCGAATGCCGTCGCGCGGGTTGGATCCACATTGGACAGCGCGAGGATGATGATCGGCAACAGCGTGAGCGACTGCCCGATCGACTGCAGCATCACGATGCCGGCGAAATCGCCGCGCGCCCAGTCATGGGTCAGTTGCGTTCCCCACAGATTGGCGGCAGCGAACGCCGAAAAGCCGAGGACCACCACGGCGCGTGCATCGAAATGCCGAAGCAGGATGATCGAGAACGGCACCAGCCCCACCATGGGCAAGGCGCCAAAAGTCAGGAGCAGCACGCCGCTTTGTTCGGGCCGCATCAGGCCAACAACGCTTAGGAAATTCGGTACCAGCGACGAGTTGGAGAGGCTTGTCAGGGTGTACAGCAGGATGGCGACCAGCGAGAGCCCGACATTGCGCGAGAACAGCACATTGACGTGGGCCCAGGGCTGGTGAACCAGCGTCTCGTTGATCAGAAAGGCGATGAGCAGCGCGCCGCCGGCGAGCAACAGCGCCATCACCGTACCCGACTCCAGCCAGTCCAGACGATTGCCTTGATCGAGACCGGCATAGATCATCGAGACGGAGGCCCCGAGCAGCAGCATCCCGCCCCAGTCGGCGTGCCTCAGCAGGTCACGGTTGATCGGCTCATTGGGCGTACCGAGATAGACCATCAGGCCCATCAGCGGCGCTATCACCACGCCCTGCCAATACAGCCACTGCCATCCCAGATGATCGACATAGAAGCCGACCAGCGAGGTAGAGCTGTCGAGCGCGAATCCCACCCTGATCGAATAGATCGCGATCGCCGGCAGCCACCATTTGATCGGCAAATTGCGCAAGATGATCATCAGTGTCGCCGGCACGAAGGTGCCGAGCAGCATGCCATGCACGATGCTAAGCGTGATCAGCGTAGGGTAATTGTGCACGAACGGGATCAGCAGCGAGATCAGGGAATAGACCAGAGCCGGAATGCCGAGCACGCGGCGCATCCCGAATACGGTCGCAAGCCACGCCACCGCCGGTGCGACGAATATCTGCGAGCCGATGCCCGCGGTGGAGAGCCAGGCGCCCTCGTCGAAGCCGAGCGAAAATGCGCCGCGCAGATCAGGCAAGCCTACCGTCGTCAGCCGGCTGTCGAAGTTCGCCAGAAACGCGCCGAGCAGCACCGCGCCGACCGCAAACAGCGGCTGCGGCGCGATCCCGCCGCGCGAAATCGGTCCGCGATCTCGGTCATTTTCCGCCATCCGTACCCGCCTCGCCGGTATTGATATGGGTGAAGACGGACATACCGGGCAGCAGGCGTTCCAGCAGCGGCTGGTTCTTGTCGAACTGGATCCGAACCGGGACCCGCTGAACGACCTTAGTGAAATTGCCGGTGGCATTGTCCGGCGGCAGCAGCGCGAATTGCGAACCGCTCGCCGGCGCAATCCGCTCGACGCGACCATGTAGTCTTTCGTTCGGGAAACTATCGATGGCGATCTCGACCGGTTGTCCGGGTTTGACCCGCGTCAACTGCGTCTCCTTGTAATTGGCGATCACATAGACGTTCGGCAGCGGCACGACATTGATGAGGTTGGTGCCGATATTGACGTAATCGCCCGGCTGCACCTGCCGCTCGCCGGTGACGCCGTCGAACGGCGCTACGATCTTGGTGTAGCCGAGCTTGAGCTTGGCCGCGGCCAGCGTCGCCTTGGCGCCCTCGAGGTCTGCTGCCCGCTGCTTCTTGGTGCCCGACAGCACTTCGAGCTGGTGACGTTGCGCGGCGATGACGGCGCGGCTCGCACGCACGTCGGCCTGCGCCTTGGCAAACCCCGCGGTCGCCTGTTCAAGCCTTTGGCGCGTTCCGGACTCGGATTGCGACAACGACTGCTGACGCTCCTGTTCCTGACGCGCCTCGACCTCCTGGGCCGCCGCGGATACGAGCTGTGCTTCGGCCTGTGCGATCGTCGCGTATTGCAGTTCGACCTGATTGCTCAGATTGTCGAGGGCTGCCTGCGCGGCGGCGACGCTGGCCTCGGCCTGCGCGACCTGGGCCGCGTAGTCGGCCGGGTCGATCTGCACCAGCAAATCGCCGGCCTTGACGCGCTGGAAATCCTTCACTGCGACCGTAATCACCTCGCCGGCGACCCGGCTGCTCAACCGCGTGAGCTCGGCACGAATATAGGCGTCGTTGGTGGTCTGGATCTTGGCGCTGCCAACCCAGGCATCCCAGTGCAGCGTCGCCGCCGTGATAAAGGCAAACGCCGTCAGCACCGCGAACAATGGAATCGTGAAGCGGCCCCAGAAGCCGCCTGTCGCCGGCGGCGGCTTCGGACCCGGCGCTAGCGGCGGCGATGGGGCCTGACTTGCGGGTGGCGGACTCGCTTGATCCTGTTCGCTCACGGCAATCCCCTCAATCACGTTCCCGCGAGCCGAATAAGACCCTCAGGATATGAAAAGGATCATGCCTCAGACCGTCTTTTCCGGCCACCGGCAAAGATCGTTGATCAGACATACCTCGCAGCGCGGCTTGCGCGCGAGACACGTGTAGCGCCCGTGCAGGATCAGCCAGTGATGGGCGTGCAGCATGAACTCGGACGGGATCACCTTTTCCAGCCCGAGCTCGACCTCGAGCGGCGTGTTGCCGGGCGCCAGCCCCGTGCGGTTGCCGACGCGGAACACATGGGTATCCACCGCCATGGTGTGTTCGCCATAGGCCATGTTGAGCACGACATTGGCGGTCTTGCGCCCGGCGCCGGGCAGCGTCTCGATCTCAGCCCGCGTACGCGGCACCTCGCCGCCGAACTCGGCAATCAGCTTTTCGGACAGCGCGATGACGTTCTTGGCCTTGTTGCGATAGAGCCCGATGGTCTTGATGTACTCGCGCACTTTCTCTTCGCCGAGCTCAAGCATCTTTTGCGGCGTATCGGCGACCGCAAACAGCGCGCGCGTCGCCTTATTGACACCGGCATCCGTTGCCTGGGCCGACAGCACCACCGCCACCAGCAGCGTATAGGGATTGAGATGTTCGAGCTCGCCCTTCGGCTCCGGATTGGCTTTGCGAAACCGACTGAATGCCTCGTGGACCTCGGCCGCTGTCCAGGGTTTCGGCTTGAGAGGCTTCGGCTTCAGGGACTTCTTCGCCGGCGGCTTGGGCGAAGACGTGACGGCTTTCTTGACGGCGTTCTTGGCGACCTGCTTTGCCGGTTTCTTCGGCACCAACGGAATGCCCGATTTTTTTGCGCTGGGTGAGCGGATGATTTTGGCCATGATCGGGATATACTGATACGCGATGACCGCAGGCAACGACTTTGATCCGGCGCTCGACCAGCCGACACTGTTTTCGGCGCGGGTGACGCCGCATCGCTCGCTCAACCGAACCGGCTTTTTGGTGCTGATGGCATTCATCGGCACGGTGAGCTTTGTCGCCGGCATCGCCTTCTTGCTGATGGGTGCCTGGCCGGTGCTCGGCTTTTTCGGCCTCGACGTGCTTGTCATCTACTGGGCGTTCAGGATCAATTTTCGCAGCGCTGACGCCACCGAGGATATCGTGGTAACGCCCTCGGAATTGCGCGTGCGGCGGGTCAGCCATCGCGGCCGTCTGATCGAATGGTCGTTCAATCCGCTCTGGGTGCAGCTTGAACAGACCGGCGACCCCGAATTCGGCATCGAGCACCTTTATCTGGTCTCCCGCGGCCGCCGGGTCTCGATCGGCCATTTTCTGGGACCGGACGAAAAAGCGAGCTTTGCCAAAGCCTTACTGGCGGCGTTGCAGACCGCCAAGCGCGGCATCACATATAATCCGGTCGCGTAAGGCTTTCTTTTTTGACGCGTTTTCTACCGCAGATAAGTCTACGCAATCTGCGCAAGCTTGCGAACCGGTTCCCACCCCCGGATCAAGTCCGAGGGCATGCTTCGCTCGAAAACGCTAATTTGGCTTGTCGGAAATCGGGTGGTTTGGACCGCGCATGAGCCCTAAATCAGACCCCATGATGATCACAGCCATACAAGAACAGCGCCTGACCAAGTCGGGCCCCCAGAACGCCGCGCTGCGCGATTACGACTCGGTGCGCCGCGCCATCGCCTTCATCTCGGAGCACTGGCGCGCGCAACCGACCATCGAGGCGATGGCGGACGCCGCCGCGGTGACGCCGGATGAATTGCACCACCTGTTCCGCCGCTGGGCTTCGCTGACGCCAAAGGCGTTCATGCAGGCGCTGACGCTGGATCACGCCAAGGGCCTGCTGCGCGATTCCGCCAGTGTGCTCGATGCCGCACTCGACTCAGGCCTGTCGGGCCCGGGCCGGCTGCATGATTTGTTCGTCACCCATGAAGCGATGTCGCCGGGCGAATGGAAGAACGGCGGCGCCGGCATGACGCTGCGCTACGGTTTCCATGCTTGCCCCTTCGGCACCGCGATCGTGATCGCCAGCGAGCGCGGGCTGGCGGGGCTTGCCTTCGCCGATCCCGGCGAGGAGCCGGTCGCGTTCGCCGATATGAAGCGGCGCTCGCCGAACGCGACCTATGTCGAGGACCACGACGGCACCGCCGGCCTCGCGCAACGCATCTTCGATCCGCGCCTGTGGCGGCCGGACCAGCCGTTGCGGGTGGTCCTGATCGGCACCGATTTCGAGGTGCGGGTGTGGGAGACGCTCTTGAAAATCCCGATGGGTCGCGCGGTCTGCTATTCCGACATCGCCAACAAGATCAAAAACCCGAAGGCGTCGCGCGCCGTCGGCGCCGCGGTCGGCCGTAACCCGGTGTCGTTCGTGGTGCCCTGCCATCGCGCGCTCGGCAAGGGCGGCGCGCTGACCGGCTATCACTGGGGCGTCACGCGCAAGCAGGCGATGCTCGGCTGGGAAGCGGGACAGGTCGGGCTGCATTGACTTCGCAGGGTGGGCAAAGGCGCTCTTGCGCCGTGCCCACCATCTATCCCGGTGACGACTGAATGGTGGGCACGCTTCGCTTTGCCCACCCTACTTCTGATCTCACGCCGCCAAATCAACCTTCGTCGCGACCGTCGAATCCGCATTGAGCCGATAGATCACCGGCGCGCCGGTGGCGAGCTCGCGCTTCAAAATCTGCTCGGGCGTCAGCTTCTCCAGCACCATGATCAGCGCGCGCAGCGAATTGCCATGGGCGGCGACCAGCGTGCGCTGGCCGCGCAGCACGCCGGGCAAAATCTCCTGCACGTAATAGGGCAGCGCGCGCGCCAGCGTGTCCTTCAGGCTTTCGCCGCCGGGCGGCGGCACGTCGTAGGAGCGGCGCCAGACCAGCACCTGGTCCTCGCCCCATTTCTTGCGGGCGTCATCCTTGTTGAGGCCGGAGAGATCGCCGTAGTCGCGTTCGTTGAGCGCGAGATTCTTCGTCGTCGGCAATCCCGTCTGCCCGATCTCGGCGAGCATCAGATCGAGCGTATGCTGGGCGCGGGTCAGCACCGAGGTAAAGGCAACATCGAACGTCAGTCCTTGGGCCTTTAGTTTGCGGCCGGCCTCCTTGGCCTCGGCAATGCCCTGTTCGGTGAGACCAGGATCCTTCCAGCCGGTGAACAGGTTTTTCAGATTCCATTCGCTCTGGCCGTGCCGCACGAGCACGAGAAGTCGGTCGCTCATTGAAAGGATTTCCGTTTTTCGATTTCTAGAAGTCGGCAAGCCCGAGCACATCGGTCATCGTATAGAAGCCGGGCGTCTTGCCCCGCGCCCATAGTGCCGCCTTGACGGCGCCCTGGGCAAACATCGTCCGGTCCTCGGCGCGGTGGGTCAGTTCGATCCGCTCCATGGCACCGGCGAAGATCACGCTGTGATCGCCGGTGACAGTACCGCCGCGCAGTGCGGCAAAGCCGATGTCGCCGGGACGCCGCGCTCCGGTCTCGCCGTCGCGGCCACGCGCCGAATGGGTATAGAGATCGACGCCGCGGCCGGCGGCGGCGGCCTCGCCCAGCATCAAGGCCGTGCCCGACGGCGCGTCGATCTTGGCCTTGTGATGCATTTCGAGAATCTCGATATCGAAACTCTGGTCGAGCGATTGCGCGACCCGCTTCACCAGCGCCGCCAGCAGGTTGACGCCGAGGCTCATATTGCCTGACTTCACCACGATCGCGCGCGAGGTGACGCTCTTGATGACGGCATCGTCCGACGCCGACAGACCGGTGGTGCCGATGACATGGACCAGCCCGCGCTCGGCGGCGATTGCGACATTGGCGATGGTGGCGCCGGGGACGGTGAAATCCAGAATGCCGTCGGCATTGGCCGACAGCGTCCACAGGTCGGCCGAAAGTTTGACGCCATTTTCCGGCAGGCCGGCGAGCACGCCGGCATCCTTGCCCAGCAGTTCCGAACCCGGCGCTTCCAGCGCGCCGGAAAGCAGCGCACCCGGCGTTTCCGAAATGACGCGCACCAGCGCGCGGCCCATCCGGCCGCCGGCCCCCGCAACGATCAATCGCATATCGGACATGGCTTTACCTCTTTACGGGGTATAGCCGGGGCAGGCTGTTCCGGCAACCAAGCACGGCCGGCCACTCGTCCGGCCCCTCAGGGCTGCGGGCCGTCATAGCCCTCGATGATGATGAGCTCGGCGACCGAATGCGGCAGCCGCACCTTGATGTTCTCCTGGTATTCCGGCGAGTGGTAGCAGGCCAGCGCGGTCTCATAGTCGGGAAATTCGATCACCACATTGCGTGAGCGGCTTTGGCCTTCGATGGCCGTGAATTTGCCCGCACGCACGACGAAGCGCCCGCCGAATTTCTTGAAGATGGCCGGGTTGGCCGCCGCATAGGCCTTGTAGCCTTCGTCATTGTGCACGTCGACGCGCGCGATCCAGTATCCCTTGGCCATCTCAATCTCCGTTTTTTTGTTTCGCTACTATGCCAACGCCTGCTTGATGTCCGCCTGAATGGCATCCGCCGCCGACTTGGGGTCAGCGGCTTCCGTGATTGGGCGTCCGACCACGAGATAGTCCGCGCCGGCGGCGATGGCGCGCGCCGGCGTCATGATGCGCTTCTGGTCGCCGGTCGCAGCCCCCGCCGGGCGAATGCCCGGCGTCACCAGGTTCATCTGGTGACCGACGATCTTGCGTAAGCTGGCCGCCTCTTCCGGCGAGCTGACGAGCCCGTCGACGCCGAGCACCTGCGCCTGCTGCGCGCGCGCTTCGACGAGATCCGAAACGTTGAGGCGATAGCCCGCGGCATGCAGGTCGCCATCGTCATACGACGTCAGCACGGTGACGGCGAGAATCTTCAGGCCCGATCCGGCGCGCGCCTCGACCGCGGCCTTCATGGTCTGCGGATAGGCGTGCACGGTGAGGAAGGTGGCGCCGAGTTTGGCGACGCTCTCGACGCCGCGCGCCACCGTGTTGCCGATGTCGTGCAGCTTGAGATCGACGAAAACCTTCTTGCCTGATTTCGCCAGTTGCTGCACCAGCGGCAGCCCGCCGGCATAGCCGAGCTGGTAGCCGATCTTGTAGAAGCTCACGCTGTCGCCGAGCCGCGCAACCAGCGCTTCCGCCTCTGCCACCCCGGGCAGATCGAGCGCGACGATCAGGCGGTCCTTCGGCGCGATATCGGCTGGCTGCATGTCACCTCACATCATGCGTTGGGAAATGTCGATCAACTGCCGCACCAGCGCTTTCAGCGCCTCGGCATCAGCGGAATTCTTCAAGCGCTCCATCTCGTCATAGGCGTCGTCGGCGAACGACAGCGCGAACTGGTTCGGGATTACCTGGGCATGGCAGGCCGACAGGATCAGCCGCAGCGCGGCAAGCGCGCGGGCGCCGCCGAGCCGCCCGCCGGACGCGGAGGCGATCGCAAACACCCGCTCGCGAAACACCTGCCCACGGGTCTCGTGCAAATCCTGCACCCGGCTCACCCAGTCGATGGTGTTCTTGACCAGCGCCGGCACCGAGGAATTGTACTCCGGCGTCACGATCAGCACGCCATGATGGGCCGCCATCATCCGCTTCAGATTGACCGCGTGCTTGGGCACGCCGGACTTGGCCTGCAGGTCGCCGTCATAGATCGGCAGCGGAAAATCACCGAGCGAGATCCGGGTGATTTCGGCGCCTTCCTGCGCCAGCGCATGCGCGGCAACGGCGGCCAGCTTCGCATTGAGCGAGCCTGATCGGAGCGATCCCGGGATCACGAGGATTTTCAGCGCGGACATATTTGAATTCGTATTCGGGGCAAATCCTGCCACGCGAATACGTGGCATCAGCCCTTGCGATACACCCAGACCCGCGCGGGCGGAAGGTTCATCCAGATCCGCTCGGAGGCTTCTGTGGACACGCCCGGCAGCGATTTCGGAATCGGCGGCGCGACCGAATAGGTGAACTGCACGAAGGGGGCGCCGGGCGCGAGCGCCAGGAAGGCGTCGCGCATCAGTTTCAGCCGCGTCAGCATCGGTTTTGTCACCAGCGGCAGGCCGGAGACCACGGCGGAGGCCGGCGCGCCCAGCACCTCGCCGAGCGAGTCGCGCAGCGCATAGGCGTCGCCCTGCACGACCTTGGCCTGCGGATAGCGGTCGCGCAGCAACGCGCAGAAGCCGGGATTGTATTCGACCAGCACCAGCCGCTTCTGGTCGACGCCATGTTCGATCAGCGCGGTGGTGATCGCGCCGGTCCCGGGACCAAGTTCGATCACCGGTCCCTTGGAATCGACGTTGACATATTGCGCCATGGTCCGGGCGAGCAACTTGCCTGACGGCATCACCGCACCCATGTGCAGCGGCTTTTCGATCCATGAACGAAGGAAGCGAACCTCATCGTCCAGACGGAGAGGCTTCTTCAACGCACGCACGGACGATTGCAAAGGCATGTCGCTACCAGCGGGACCCGCTTGACGCGCGGGAATGTCAGAAAACAGTCATAAACACGTATAGGTCGACGGCGATATGGTCAAGCCAAACGGTAACACGCTAGGTCTGCCAACGTGCCCGCGATCCGGCGATAAGACCCTGTGCAAGCTGAATGAATCATGACTGACGGGCGAGAACTGCGCTTTGCGCAGCTCGCCTTCGCGCGGGGTCAGGAGCCCGCGCGGTTGCCGAAGAAGTCCTTGACCTTGGTGAAGAAGCCCGCCGCTTCCGGCTGCGTGGCGCCGGACGATAGCTTTTCGAACTCGGACAGCAATTCCTGCTGCTTCTTGGTCAGATTTTGCGGCGTTTCGACCATGACCTGGACGTACATGTCGCCGGTCTGGCGCGAGCGGAGCACCGGCATGCCTTTTGATGCAATGCGGAAACGGCGGCCGGACTGCGTCCCGGCCGGCACTTTGACCTTGGTCTTGCCCTTGTCGATGGTCGGGACCTCGAATTCGCCGCCGAGGGCTGCTGCGACCATCGAGATCGGAACCCTGCAATGCAGATCTGCGCCGTCGCGCTGGAAGAACTCGTGGGTGGCCAGCGACAGGAAAATATAGAGATCGCCGGGCGGTCCGCCGCGGACGCCGGCCTCGCCCTCGCCGGCCAGACGAATGCGGGTGCCGTCCTCGACGCCCTGCGGGATGTTGACCGACAGCGTCCGGTCGCGCGTGACCCGTCCTGACCCAGCGCAGTTCGGGCAGGCGTCCTCGATCATCTGGCCGCGGCCCTGACAGCTGGGGCAGGTCCGCTCCAGCGTGAAGAAGCCCTGGGCCTGGCGCACTCGGCCCGCGCCGCCACAGTGCGAGCAGGTCTTCGGCTTGGTGCCGGCCTTGGCGCCGGTGCCCGAGCAGGGCTCGCAAGTGACCGAGACCGGGATCTCGATCTGCGCGGTCTTGCCCAGAAAGGCTTCCTCCAGCGTGATTTCCATGTTGTAGCGCAGGTCGGCGCCGCGCTCGCGTCCGCCACCGCGCCCGCGCTGCCCGGCCATGCCGAACAGGTCTTCGAAAATATCGGAGAATGACGAGGCGAAGCCGGCGCCGAAGCCGGGACCGCCGCCGCCCATGCCCTGCTCGAATGCGGCATGGCCATAGCGGTCATAGGCGGCGCGTTTATCGCCGTCCTTCAGGACCTCGTAGGCTTCGTTGATTTCCTTGAAGCGGACTTCGCTCGAGGCATCGCCCGGATTCTTGTCCGGATGCCATTTCATCGCGAGCTTGCGGAACGCCGCCTTGAGCTTACCGTCGTCCGCGTTCCGTTCGACTTCCAGGGTTTCGTAGTAGCAGCGCTTGGTGGACATCAGTCAAACCCGCCCGAAATTCGTCTTCATGCCGCAGGCACGCTCAATCGAAAGATGCAGCCTTCGGCTTAAAGAAAAATGACCCCCACCCATCGAACGCTGCCTGCGCGCTCTTTTGGATGAGGGTCATGATCGAAAGCCCGCTTACGCCGACTTCTTGTTGTTCTTGTCGTCGTCGACCTCGGTGAACTCCGCGTCGACCACGTCATCCTTGGCAGCGTCCCGCTTGGCGTCCGCCTCGGCCTGCTGCTTGTACATGGCCTCGCCGAGCTTCATCGAAGCCTGCGCCACGGTGTTGGTCTTGGCCTTGATGGCCTCGGCATCGTCGCCCTTCAGCGCTTCCTTCAGGTCGCTGACGGCATCCTCGATGGCGCGGCGCTCGCTTTCCTCGACCTTCGAACCGTGTTCGGCCAGCGCCTTCTCGGTGGAATGCACCAGCGCGTCGGCATGGTTCTTGGCGTCGACCGCCTCCCGGCGCTTCTTGTCCTCGGCCGCATTGGCCTCGGCGTCCTTGACCATCTTCTGGATGTCGGCTTCCGACAGGCCGCCGGAGGCCTGAATCCGGATCTGCTGCTCCTTGCCGGTCGCCTTGTCCTTGGCGGACACGTTGACGATGCCGTTGGCGTCGATGTCGAACGTCACCTCGATCTGCGGCATGCCGCGCGGCGACGGCGGGATACCCATCAGGTCGAACTGGCCGAGCACCTTGTTGTCAGCCGCCATTTCGCGCTCGCCCTGGAAGACGCGGATGGTGACCGCGTTCTGGTTATCCTCGGCGGTCGAGAACACCTGGCTCTTCTTGGTCGGGATCGTGGTGTTGCGGTCGATGATGCGGGTGAACACGCCACCCAGCGTCTCGATGCCCAGCGAAAGCGGCGTCACGTCGAGCAGCAGCACGTCCTTGACGTCGCCCTGCAGCACGCCGGCCTGAATGGCTGCGCCGATGGCGACGACTTCGTCCGGGTTGACGCCCTTGTGCGGCTCCTTGCCGAACAGCTGCTTCACCACTTCCTGGACCTTCGGCATGCGGGTCATGCCGCCGACCAGCACCACTTCGCCGATTTCGGCGGCGGTGAGGCCTGCGTCCTTCAAGGCCTTGCGGCAGGGCTCAATGGTCTTCTGGACGAGATCGTCGACCAGCGCTTCGAACTTGGCGCGGGTCAGCTTCATCGTCAGATGCTTCGGCCCGGTCTGGTCGGCCGTGATGAAGGGCAGGTTGATTTCGGTCTGCGTGGTCGAGGACAACTCGATCTTGGCCTTTTCGGCAGCCTCTTTCAGACGCTGCAAGGCAAGCTTGTCGTTGCGCAGGTTGATGCCCTGCTCCTTCTGGAACTCATCGGCCAGATAGCTGACGAGCCGCATGTCGAAGTCTTCACCGCCCAAAAACGTGTCGCCGTTGGTCGACTTCACCTCGAACACGCCGTCGCCGATTTCAAGAATGGAGACGTCGAAGGTGCCGCCGCCGAGGTCGTACACCGCAATCGTGCCGGCTTTCGTCTTGTCGAGGCCGTAGGCGAGTGCTGCCGCCGTCGGCTCGTTGATGATGCGCAGCACTTCGAGACCGGCGATCTTGCCGGCGTCCTTGGTGGCCTGACGCTGCGCGTCGTTGAAGTAGGCGGGAACGGTAATGACGGCCTGCTCGACCTTCTGGCCGAGATGGGCTTCCGCGGTCTCCTTCATCTTCTGCAGGATGAAGGCCGAGACCTGCGAGGGCGAATAGGTCTTGCCGTCGGCTTCGACCCAGGCGTCGCCGTTCGATGCCTTGACGATCTTGTAGGGGACGAGCTTCTTGTCCTTCTCGACCATCGGGTCGTCATAGCGGCGGCCGATCAGGCGCTTCACTGCGAAGAACGTTCGCTCGGGATTGGTCACCGCCTGGCGCTTGGCGGGCTGGCCGACGAGGCGCTCGCCGTCATCGGTGACGGCAACGATCGAAGGCGTCGTGCGCATGCCTTCCGCGTTCTCGATGACTTTTGCAGTCTTGCCATCCATTACGGCGACGCACGAGTTCGTGGTGCCGAGATCGATCCCAATGACCTTTCCCATGGTCCTCATATCCTTCTTGTTGCGGCAGGTTGGCTGGGCCCTGGACGGCGCACCTAACCGAACCCCCAACTATCAAATACTCGCGATATTGCGACGGTGAGCCTCATATAGGAGGGGGGGTTGGGCCTGCAAGGACCGAACGCAAGCTTAGGGCCTGAAAAGGCTGACGTTTGAAAGATTGTGTCAGCCCGAGGCGGGGGCGCATCAGTGCCTGGCGCGGCGTTAAGAAATCGGCAAGGCCCGTGATCCAAGGCCGCTCCTCGCGCGCGCCGTCGGAGCGCTGCGCAGCCATGCGGAATCCTCCCCATCGAGGGCCTGGCCGTGGAAGGGGAGCGGTATTTGGCCGCTGTAAGCGCCTCAAAAAGAGCTCGGATACCGGGCCAAATCCTGCAAAAGGGCCGACATATTGGAATGTAACGGTGGAACGATCCCCTAACCTGCCCTGTTGCAGGGACATCAAAACCGCTAAAAGCGGGCCGACTGGAACGACCCCTGTCGTGCCCCAAGGCTCCAAGGTCGGCTCCAAGGTTGGCTCCAAGGTTGGCTCCAAGATTCCACGAGAGATTCCTAGCTGCATCGTCGGACCGCCGAGCGGCCCCCATGCAAACCCGGTAGATCCTTCATGACGCTACTTCGATACTTCGCTGCGGTTGCCCTGATCTTTGCCGCCAATTCTACGGTATTTTCGTCCGCGTTCGCCGCCGACCCGGTCTTCCCGCCGGGCGCCAGGGTGGGCATGACGCCACTGGTCGGCCTCAACAAGGCCAGAAATTTCATCGGCTTCGAGACCGAGGACCAAGGCGTCAAGGTGCTGGTCACCGACCTGCCCGCCGAAGCCTATGGCGAGGTCGCCAATGCCTTCAAGGCCAACCCGGGCGGCACCGGCGGCATCAAGCCGGAGAGCATCGAGACCGCGGCGGGGCTCGCCTACTACACCGTCGAAAACGGCAAGGAAAACGCCAAGGACGGCGCCAATGTGCGCCGCTACTCGATGATCCTGCCCGGCCCCACCTTCTCCGGCTATGTCGCCGTGCAGGTGCCCGAGAACGCTTCCAAGATCTACACCGACGACGCCGTGCGCCAGATGTTCGCTTCCGCCGTGATCCGTACCGAGGTGCCGCTCGAGGAGCAGCTCGGGTTGATGCCGTTCAAGATGAGCGAGCTCTCGAATTTCAAGAACATCCGCACGCTGGCGCCGGGCGCCGCCCTCATCCTCGCCGATAGCGACGAAAAGGCCGGCTTCGAAGCCGCGCCCTTCATGATCATCGGCCTGATCGGCTCGACGGCCGGCTCGCCCGATGATCGCGGCCGCTTTGCCCAGCAGATTGCGACCACCATTCCCGGCGTGCGCGACGGCAGGATCACGATGTCGGAGCCGGTCCGCATCGACGGCCAGCCCGGCTACGAGACGCGGATCGACGCCACCAGCGGCAAGGACAATACGCCGGTTACGATCGTGCAGTGGCTGCGGTTCGGCGCCCAGACCTCGATGCGCATCATCGGCTCTTCGCCGCGCGACGACTGGACCAAGGCCTTTCCGCGCTTCCGCGCGGTGCGCGACGGAATTCATCCGCGGGGCTGATGTTCGAAATTTGCCAGCCGCGCCGAATTTTCGGGCTTTCGTTCGTACACAAATGGAACTAGCTTTTCCCCGTCGAATTTCAACAACCGGGGAGGAGCATCATGTTTACTCGCAGGCTGGTTCTGACAGCTCTTGGCGCGACGTCCGTCGCTGCCCTCGCGCCATCTGCGCTTTGGGCCGCACCGATCAAGCCCGATGAGGCTTCCGCGCTGCTCGTCATCGACGTGCAAAACTGTTTCCTTCCTGGCGGCAGCCTCGCGGTCAAAGACGGCGAACAGGTCGTCCCCATCATCAACCAGCTCGCCAAGGGCTTTGCCAATGTGGTGATGACGCAGGACTGGCACACCGCGGGCCATGTCTCGTTCGCGACATCGCATTCCGGCAAAAAACCGTTCGAAACCGTCGATCTCTCCTACGGCAAGCAGGTGCTTTGGCCGGATCATTGCGTGCAGGGGACCGAGGGTGCGTCGCTGTCGAAGGACCTCGCGATCCCGCATGCCGGGCTCGTCATCCGCAAGGGTTTCAACAAGAACGTGGACAGCTATTCGGCCTTCACCGAGGCTGACGGCAAGACCACGACGGGGCTCGCCGCGTACCTGAAGGCACGCAAGGTGAAGCGGGTATTCCTCGCCGGCCTCGCCACCGATTTCTGCGTGGCATGGAGTGCGCTCGATGCGCGCAAGGCGGGCTTTGAAACCTACGTGATCGAAGACGCCTGCCGTGGCATCGATACCCAGGGCTCGCTCGCAAAAGCCTGGACCGACATGACCAAGGCTGGCGTCAAGCGGATCAAGTCCAGCGATATCGCGGCTTAACGCTGTCACCTCTCGCAGAGGTCAGGGATGTCCGACCTGACGGCTCCGTCCGCGTTCGAGTTAGCCCGTCGTGCGCCGTCACAACGCACGACGGGGCTTGTTTCGGGCATGACCGGTTACCGTGAAACGGCGCGTGGCCGGTTTTCCCAGCGCGAAACCGCCTCGCTGGTGGTACCCCTGATCATCAGCTTCGGCACGCCGTTCCTGATCGCGCTCGGGCGCGAGCCCGATGCCGCCGACCGACAGCCGAGCTTCGCCGCCGGGCTTTATGCCGGCCCGGTGCTGATCGAATCCGATGGCGGCGCCGAATGCGTGCAGGTGGATTTCACGCCGCTTGGCGCCTACCGCTTCTTTGGCAGCGCCGTCGTCGATCTCGCCGCGCGCATGGTCGACATGTCAGACGTGCTGGGCCGCGAAGGCCGGCAACTGCGCGAACGGCTTGGCGCGACGCCCCTTTGGCAAAACCGTTTCGATCTGGTCGAGGATTTTGTTGCTGATCGCGCCAACCACCTGCCGTCACCCGAAATCGAATTCGCCTATCGACGATTGGCGCGAACGGCGGGCGGCGCGCGCATAACCGAGCTTGCGAAAGAGATCGGCTGGAGCCGCAAGCACCTGGTGAACCGTTTTCGATCTGAACTCGGTCTGGCGCCGAAGCCGGTTGCCCGCATCATGCGTTTCCATCAAGCCTGTCGGCTGGCGCATTCAGGAGAAGCCCGCGGCTGGGCCGGGGTTGCCGCCGAGAGCGGTTATGCCGACCAGGCGCATCTCGCCCGCGAATTTTCAACCCTTGCCGGCGAGTCGCCAACGGTCTGGGCTAGGCGGCTGGCGCTGACAGACAGCCGTCTGGTGCGATCGCTGGACGTTTAGCCGGGTAACAAATCTTCAAGCCGGCGCTGCCGCGCTTGCGCATAGTGGCGCGGCATCTGACAAAGGAGGTTTTCCGTGCCCCATCAAAGCGAAACCGAAGCGCCGCGCATCTATCCGACGATGCGCTGCCGGGATACCGAGGCCATGATCGGCTGGCTGAAGGATGTGGTCGGCTTCACCGAGCGCGTCGTCTATCGCAACGGCGACACGATCCAGCATGCCGAACTTGCCTACGGCCCCTCGCTGCTGATGCTCGGCCAATGCCGCGATGACGAATACGGCAAACTTGTCGGCGATATCGGCGGCCGCCGCACCGACGCGCTCTACGTCGCCGTCGACGATCCCGACGCGCTGCACGCCAGGATCAAGGCATCCGGCGCCAGGATCGAGATGGCGCTGCACGACACGGATTACGGCAGCCGCGACTTCGCCTGCCGGGACCCGGAAGGCCATCTCTGGAGCTTTGGCACCTACTGGCCGAAGGCAGACGATAAGCCGTAGGCCTGGTAAATCCGGCTTAGTTCGTGACGTCGGCCGCGGGTGCGGCCTTTGCGCCACCCTTGGAAACGGCAACCAGAGCCGGGCGCAGCACGCGCTCGCCGATCATGAAGCCGGCCTGCACGACCTGAACCACCGTCCCGGACGGAACGGACGGGTCGGGCACTTCGTACATCGCCTGCTGGAAGTTGGGATCGAACTTCTCGCCCGACGGATCGAACTTCTTGACGCCGTTCTTCTCCAGCGTGTTGAGCAGCGAACGCTCGGTCAGCTCCACGCCCTCGATGAAGGCCTTGATGCCGGCATCGGCGGTCTCCCTGGCCTCGGCCGGAATCGCGTCGAGCGCGCGCTGCAGATTGTCTGCGATATCGAGAATGTCGCGCGCAAAACCGGTGATGCCGTACATCTTGGAATCGGCCACCTCGCGCCTGGTGCGCTGGCGCAGGTTTTCCATTTCCGCCAGCGTGCGCAGCATCTTGTCGCGCGCCTCGGCCAGTTCCTTGGTCAGGGCCTCATTCGATCCTTCCTCGGGATCGTCGGGCATGATGTAGGGTTTTGAGACCACGGGCTCGCCGGTCTGGGCCGGTTTCACCGCATCATCACTCGGCCGGTTGGGATCGGTCATAAGACTGCCTTCTCAAAAAACGTATTGGGTTCGATGGGGATTTGCTGGGCCGGATATCGTGCTTTAGTGGCCGAAAATCAAGCGCAACCACACCGGATTGGGGTCAATTTGGGGCGGATTAGCCGCCCAGCATCCGGCTGACGATCCGGGCGGCATAATCCACCGTCGGAATCACCCTGGCATAGTTCAGCCGCGTCGGCCCGATCACGCCGAGAACGCCGACGATGCGGCCCGCGGCGTCGCTATAGGGGGCGATGATGGTGGAGGAACCGGACAGTGAGAACAGCTTGTTCTCGGATCCGATGAAAATCCGCACCCCCTCGGCGCGCTCTGCCCGGCCCAACAGGTCAATTACGCCGCGCTTGGTCTCGAGATCGTCGAACAACGACTTGACGCGTTCGAGATCCTCCAGCGCGTGCAAATCTTCGAGCAAATTGGCATGGCCGCGCACGATCAATTGCCGGTCGTCGTTGTCGCCGCCGGACCAGCTTGCGATGCCGGCCGCGATCACCTTTTGCGTCAGCTGATCGAGCTCGACGCGGCTTTGCGTCAGCGCGGTTTCGAGTTCGAGACGCGCTTCGGCAAGCGTCCGCCCGCGAATCCGCGAATTGAGGAAGTTGGTCGCTTCCGTCAGCGCCGAGGAGGGAACGCCGGGCGGCAGCGCCAGCACGCGGTTTTCGACCTGGCCTTCTTCGCCGACCAGCACCACCAGCGCGCGCTCCGGCTCCAGCCGCACGAATTCGATGTGCTTCAGCCGCGAATTGGATTTGGCGGTCAGCACCACGGCCGCGGCCCGGGTCAGGCCGGAGAGCCGCGTCAAAGCTTCGCCGAGCGCGGCCTCGACCGATTGCGCGCGCCCGACGGAGGCGAGCTGGCTCTTGATCGATTCCCGTTCGGGCTCGGTGAGATCTCCGATCTGCATCAGCGCGTCGACGAAGAACCGCAAGCCCAGTTCGGTCGGAAGGCGGCCGGCAGAGGTATGTGGTGCATAGATCAGCCCCAGGTGCTCGAGGTCCGACATCACGTTGCGGACCGAGGCCGGCGACAGCGGCAGCGCGATCAGGCGAGAAATATTGCGCGAGCCGACGGGTTCGCCGGTCGCGAGATAGCTCTCGACGATTTGACGAAAAATGTCGCGTGAACGCTCGTTGAGCTGGGCGAGCCCGGCATGCGGCGCGATCAGGCCAATCGGATCGTGGTGGGCCACTCAGTACTTCCTCCCAACACCCTAATTTGTCGATCCAGGGGACCAATGACAAGCGTCCGTTTAACGATAGCGTTTTCGAGCGAAGTGGCCGCCGGTTCGCATAGCAATCAAGTTTACGCAGATTGCGTAGACTTATCTGCGCAGAAAACGCGTCAAAACGAGGCGATAGAGGTTCGGTTCTGACCTCTATCCCAAACCGGGCCAAAAGCCCCTTGCCGCTGCGCACGCCCCCTCCTACAAGCACCGCGAACGAATTTTCGCTCGATTTCGAAAGGATTTCCCATGCGGCCAAGCCGCCGTGCGCCCGATCAGCTGCGCCCCGTGTCGCTGGAACGCGGCGTGGTCAAATATGCCGAAGGTTCCTGCATGGTGAAGTTCGGCGACACCCATGTGCTGGTCACGGCCACGCTGGAAGAACGGCTGCCGCCGTGGCTGAAGGGCCAGGGCCGCGGCTGGGTCACCGCCGAATACGGCATGCTGCCGCGCGCCACGTTGGAACGCACCCGCCGCGAGGCCGCCGCCGGCAAGCAGGGCGGCCGCACCGTCGAGATCCAGCGGCTGATCGGCCGCAGCTTGCGCGCAGCCGTCGACCTCGAAGCGCTCGGCGAGCGCCAGATCACGGTCGATTGCGACGTGATCCAGGCCGATGGCGGCACCCGCACCGCCTCGATCACCGGCGCATGGGTGGCTCTGGCGGACTGCATCGCGTGGATGAAAAACCGCAACATGCTGAAGGCCAACGTGCTGCGCGACAATGTCGCGGCGATCTCCTGCGGCATCTATCAGGGTACGCCGGTATTGGATCTCGATTATGCCGAGGATTCCGAGGCCGAAACCGACGCCAATTTCGTCATGACCGGCGACGGCCGCATCATCGAGGTGCAGGGCACCGCCGAAAAGACGCCGTTCTCGCAGGACGAGTTCCTCGCGCTGATGGAACTGGCGCGCAAGGGTGTCGCGCGTCTGGTGGACTTGCAGAAGATGGCCGTCGCGTAGTCTGATCGCATATGCACCGTCGAATCACCGGCCGGCTCGTGATCGCGACCCACAATCCCGGCAAGCTCGCCGAGATGCGGGAACTGCTGGCGCCGCATGGCGTCGACGCCGTTTCCGCGGGCGAATTGAGCCTCGGCGAGCCCGAGGAAACCGGAGACACGTTTCGCGCCAATGCGGCGATCAAGGCGATCGCGGCCGCCCAGGCGGCGCAATTGCCGGCCTTTGCCGACGATTCCGGCCTCGTGGTCGATGCGCTGGACGGCGCGCCTGGAATCTACTCGGCGCGCTGGGCCGGTGAGGGCAAGGATTTCATGGCGGCGATGAGCCGGATCGAGCGCCTGTTGCAGGAACGTGGCGCGACCACGCCGGACAAGCGAAAGGCGCATTTCGTGTCCGCGCTGTGCGTCGCCTGGCCCGATGGCCATCTTGAGGAGGTCGAGGCCCGCGCCGATGGAACTTTGGTATGGCCCCCGCGCGGCACCGCCGGATTCGGCTATGATCCGGCGTTCCAGCCTGATGGGCACACGCGGACGTTTGGCGAGATGACCTCGATCGAAAAGCACGGCCTGCCGCCGATAGGCCTCGGCCTGTCGCACCGGGCGCGTGCCTTCGTCAAACTGGCGGAGATCTGTCTTGGCTAGCGCCGAACGCCACTATCCGAAGCGGACCGCCTTCGGCGTCTACGTGCACTGGCCGTTCTGCCTGTCGAAGTGCCCGTATTGCGATTTCAACAGCCACGTCCGTCACGCGCCGATCGACGAAGAGCGATTTGCCCGTGCGTTTGCGCGCGAGATCGAGACCACAGCGGCGCGCACGCCTGGTCGAACCGTCACATCGATCTTTCTCGGCGGCGGCACGCCATCGCTGATGCAGCCGCAAACCGTGGGCTCCATCCTGGATTCGATCGGCAAGCATTGGCGCGTCGCCGACAATGTCGAGGTGACGCTGGAGGCCAATCCGACCAGCGTGGAAGCAACAAGGTTTCGCGGCTATCGCGCAGCCGGCGTCAACCGTGTCTCGCTCGGCGTGCAGGCGCTGGATGACGCCTCGCTGAAGGCGCTGGGACGATTGCACAGCGCGCGCGAAGCGCTGGATGCGGTCGCGATCGCACGCGGCGCGTTCGATCGTTACTCGTTCGACCTGATCTACGCCCGTCCCGACCAGACGCCGCAGATGTGGGCGGACGAATTGAAGCTCGCGATTTCGGAAGCTGCCGAGCATCTCTCGCTCTACCAGCTCACGATCGAGGAAGGCACGCCGTTCTTCGGCCTGCATGCGGCGGGCAAATTGAAAACACCTGATGAGGCGGTTGCCCGTGCGCTCTACGACGTGACGCAGGAAGTCTGCGCGCATCATGGCTTGCCGGCCTACGAGATTTCCAACCACGCGCGCGCAGGCGCCGAATGCCAGCACAATCTGGTCTACTGGCGCGGCGATGAATATGCCGGCATCGGCCCGGGCGCGCATGGGCGGCTGGACATCGATGGTACCAGGCACGCGATCGCGACCGAAAAACGTCCCGAGGCCTGGCTGATGCGCGTCGAGGCCAACGGCCATGGCGTCGTCACCGACGATTTTCTCAACAGCGAAGAACGCGCCGACGAATTTTTGCTGATGGGATTGCGCCTCGCCGAGGGCATCGACCCCAAACGCTATGCCGCCTTGTCCGGCCGCGCGCTCGACCCGAGCCGGATCGCCGTGCTCCGCGAGGAAGGCGCCATCATCGTCGACGCCGACGGCAGGCTGCGCGTGACCAAAGACGGTTTCCCCGTGCTCGATGCGGTGGTCGCGGATCTCGCGGCGTAAAGGCTGTCGTTGCTGCGAAAGCAGGAACCCATACAACTACGCCCCAAAGCTCTTCGGCGATCCCGCAACCGGCGTGCTGCCGCCGCTGGCGACCTTCATTACCGCAAGCCCGCGCTCGTTGGAGCCGTCGGAGCGGAATCGGAACAGGCCGTCGATGCCGGCAAAGCCCGACGGGTTGGTCAGCGTTTCCGGCGCAAAACGCTGGGCGCCCTGCTTCGACAGCGCGGCAACGAGAGCGACCGCGTCATAGGCCAGCGTTGCGGTGCGCACGGGGTCGGCGCCGTATTTGGCGCGGTAGCGGCCGGAGAAGGCGCGGAAGCCCGACGGGTCCGGCGCGGCATAGAGCCCGCCCTGCAGCGCGGAGCTCGCATAGACGCGCGGATTGTCCCACAGCCCGGTGCCGAGCAACTGGATGTTGCGCAAGTTGGCGCCCGCCGCGGCCAAGGCATCCACCGAGGCCACGACGGATTCGCCGTCGTCGGCGATGAACAGCGCGTCCGCCGATCCCAGCGACTGCGCCACCGTCCGCGCCGCCGCGGAGCGATCGACGCTGTATTTTTCGAAGGCGACGACGCGTCCCTTGCGGCCGGCGGCCTGCTTGAACGCTGCTTCCACCACATTGCCGTACGCGTTGTCCGGCAACAGCGCCGCGAAAGATTTCTTTCCGATGCTGGCGGAATAATCGACGATCCGGGTGACGTCGGATTCAGGCAGGAAGCTGAGCAGATAGACGCCGCGTCCGGCCACACTTGAGTCGGTCGAGAACGCGATCACCGAAACGCCGCGCGCGCGCGTCAGTTGCGCGGTCGCCGGCACTGAAGCTGCGAACAGCGGACCCAGAATGATTTCCGCGCCTTCGGCGAGCGCCTGCTGGGTGACTTGTTGGGCGCCTTGCGGGCTGCCGCCGTCATCCTTGATCAGAAGCTGGATGTTCGGATTCTGGAATTCCGCCAACGCCATCTCGGCCGCGTTCTTCATCGATTGCGCGGCGACGCCGGCATTGCCGGCGGCCGAGAGCGGCAGGATCAGCCCGACCTTGACCTGCCCGTCGCCGACGGCAAGCGGCTGTTGCTGCGGGCCTGCGGGTCCCTCCGGCTGGGGAGTAGCGAACGGGTTCGAGATCGGCCCGCCGGCGCAGGCGCCGAGCAGCGGGGCACCGAGAATAAGCCCGACTGCCGTCCGCCGGGTCAGTCCTGACGGCCAAGGATCCGCGGATCCAGGCTTGCGATTGAGCGGGCCTACCATCTTGTCTCTATCTCTTGACCGACCGCCGTCGGCCAGGATTCCGGCTTTCTGGGCCAAGGCACCTGAACCGCTACTGAACCCGAATGCGGGATTCTGCAATATTGTCGAGAATTAGTTAACCAAAACAAAAGGATTACCACCGCGCCGCACGTCGCGGGAACTTCAGTCTTGCCGCCATCCCGCCGGATATAGCGCTCGCACCAAGACCCCTTTAGATTGGCATTATGCGCGCAAAACCCAGTTCGAACTACGGGTCTGACACCGAGCCGGGTTCGGCCAACAGAACATTTTTGATTCAGGGCCACGTCCTGAATGCCCCGAAGCCGGTTCCCGGCCTCTATCTGGTGGCAACCCCGATCGGCCATCTCGGCGACATTACCTTGCGTGCGCTGGAGACGCTGGCGGGCGTCGACATCATCGCCTGCGAGGACACCCGCATCACCCGCCGGCTGACCGAGCGCTATGCGATCTCGGCGGAGCTCAAGCCGTATCACGAGCACAACGCGGCGATGGCGCGGCCGAAAATCCTGGAAAAGCTGGCGCAGGGCGCCTCGATTGCGCTGGTGTCGGACGCCGGCACGCCCTTGATCTCGGACCCCGGGTTCAAACTGGTGCGCGAGGTCTCTGCCGCCGGCCACGCCGTGATCGCGGTGCCGGGCGCGTCCTCGGTACTGACGGCGCTTTCGGTCGCAGCCCTGCCCACCGACCGGTTTTTCTTCGAGGGATTCTTGCCGGCCAAGCAAGTCGCGCGGCGGACGCGGCTCACGGAACTTGCCCGGATCGACGCCACGCTGGTGATGTTCGAATCCGGCAACCGCGTGCAGGAGACGCTGGCGGATCTTTCCGACATCATGGCCGGGCGCGACGCCGCGATCTGCCGCGAACTCACAAAACTGCACGAAGAGATCACGCGCGCGCCGATATCAGATCTTGCGAAGGCCGCCGATCGACTGGAAACCCGCGGCGAGTTCGTCCTCGTGGTCGGCCCGCCGCGCGCGGATGCCCATGTCATGACGCAGCACGACCTCGACGACCTCCTGCGTGCATCGCTTTCGCGCGACAGCGTCAAGGACAGCGTCGCGCACGCGGTCGAGCTTTCCGGGCGGCCGCGCCGCGAGGTCTACGCCCGCGCGCTGGAGCTCGCGAAAGAAGCCAGAGGCGAGCATGGCGAAGACTGACGGCGCCATGCCGCCCGAAGCGTCCGGCAAGATTGCCGCGCCCGAGCGGGTCGCCGCCTTCCGCACCGGATTGTCGGCCGAAAGCCGCGCCGCCGCCTTTCTGATGGCCAAGGGCTACCGCATCCTGGCAAAGCGCTTCCGCACGCCCTATGGCGAGATCGATTTGGTGACGAAGAAGCGCAATCTGATTGCCTTCATCGAGGTCAAGGCCCGTGCCACCCTGGATGACGCCGCCTACGCCGTGACGCCGCGCCAGCAGGCGCGCATCATCGATGCCGCGCAAGGGTGGCTGATGGCGCATCCCGAGCATGCCGAATTTGAGCTGCGATTTGACGCCATCCTGATTGCGCCACGGCGTCTGCCACGCCATCTGTTAGCGGCATTCGACGCCAGCCCTTAAAAAGAATTCCCTCCAGAGACCCGGACCTCCCCATGAACCTGAATGTCGCCGTCCAGATGGACCCCATCGCGCGTATCAACATCCGCGGCGATTCGACCTTTGCGCTGCTCCTGGAGGCGCAAAAGCGCGGCCACAGCCTTTCCTACTACACGCCGGACCAGCTCTCGCTGCGCGGCGAGGAGCTGATCGCGCCGGTGCAAAAGCTCACCGTGCGCGACGAGGTCGGCGACCATTTTACGCTCGGCGAAGCGAAGCGCGAGCCGCTGACCAATTTCGACGTCATCCTGCTGCGGCAGGACCCGCCCTTCGACCTCGCCTACATCACCTCGACCCATTTCCTCGAGCGCATCCACCCCAAGACGCTGGTGGTGAACAACCCGGCCTCCGTGCGCAACGCGCCGGAAAAACTGTTCGTGATGGATTTTCCGCATCTGATGCCGCCGACGCTGATCTCGCGCGACCTCGACGAGATCAATTCGTTCAGGGATCAGCACGGCGCCGTCGTCATGAAGCCGCTGCACGGCCATGGCGGCGCGGCGGTGTTTCGCGTGATGCCGCAGGACATGAATTTCGGCTCGCTGTTCGACATGTTTTCGGTCACCTTCCGCGAGCCCTGGGTGATCCAGCGCTTCCTTCCCGAGGTGAAGCACGGCGACAAGCGCATCATCCTGGTCGATGGTGAATTCGCCGGCGCCGTCAACCGCGTGCCGGCCCCGGACGATCTGCGCTCCAACATGGTTCGCGGCGGGCGCCGCGCAGGCCACGGAACTCTCTCCGCGCGAGCGCGAAATCTGCGACACGCTGGGTCCGGCGCTGCGCGAGCGCGGGCTGCTGTTCGTCGGCATCGACGTGATCGACGGCAACCTCACCGAGATCAACGTGACGTCACCGACGGGCATTCGCGCGATTGCCCGGCTCGGCGGGCCGGACGTCGCTGGAATGATCTGGGACACCATCGAGAAGAAGCGCGGCGGAAAATAATTCCCTCGCGCCCTGTCGGCCACCTCATTCGCAGCGCGCGCCCTCACGCGACCTGACCTGGGCGGGATGAATTGCGTGCGCCTCCTGCCGGCTGAATGGAACCGAAGGGGAGAGCCGCTGCGCCGCCGGCAGTGGCCAGCCCGATTCCAGGGCGCTATAGTCGACCGCCGCCTTCGGATGACATTGGACGGAAAGGGGAAACGCCAATGAACTCCACGCCTGATCCGAAAGAAACCAAACCCCACGACGCCCTGATCGCGGGCGCCGATGAACGGCTCACGCACGCCCACGAACAGATCAAGCGCGCGGACGAACAGCTCACGCGTCTGACTGAACAGCTTGCAAAAATGGAGCGTGATGACGCGCGTCCACCTTCGGCAGGATCTGGCCCGCACGAATTTGGCCCGCACGAACCTGGCCCGCAACCTCCACCGGGAGGAAGGCCGGCGCTCCTCACGCTCGTCGGCTTGTCCCTGGCGGCGTGCATCACTGTCGTTGCCCTTCTGGTTTTGCTGTTATCCTATGGCGACGGGCCCACGCTGATCGTCGCCCGTTGGGCGCCGCAGCCCGCTTCAACGCCAACATTGCCGCCGGAAAATCCGTCGTCTCCCGCGCAACCCGCTCCATCCACCTTCCAAGTGGCCGCGGCGGAGTCAGCACCAGCGCAAGCAACACCGCCGCAAGCAACACTCCTGGCTCAGGCCGCCCCGCAAGGCGCCGCGCCGACGGCACCCGCAGCGCCTCCCGATCAGACGCAGTTGCTGCAAACGATCGTGCGCGATCTCGCGAATCTGGAGCGAAACATCGAACAGCTCAAGGCGAGCCAGCAGCAAATCGCCAGCGACAATTCAAAGGCCATCGGGGAGCTCAAGGCGAGCCAGGAAGAGATGAAACGCGCGCTCGCGACGGTTTCCGAGCCGAACCCGCCCAAGACTACACAGCCTACTTCACAGCCGTCTTCACAGCCTTCGTCACAGTCTACGACGCAGCCGGCTCCAACCGTGCGCAAGCCCGAGCGGTTGGTCGAGCGGCCGCGGGCGAGAGCGCGGCCTCGATTCCGAAGAGAGTGGATCTACGACGACTGGTAGCCGTCGATTCGGTGATCATCGCGCTTATGGCGCGTCGCGGCATCGCGGCTTGACGTGATGTCCGCGTTGCGCGGGCGATCCGCAGTCACCTCATTCACGCATCTCACCTCTGCGGTCTCATCCCACTTGCCAATTTCAGGAAGCGGGAGCAGCCTGTAGTTGCGGATGAATCCGTCCGGGCGACGAACTACAATCATAAAAACACTGGAGGAAGACGTATGACGATGAACGTTTCACGACGGTCTTTGCTTGCGCTTGGCGCCGGTTTGGGCGCATCGACCGTTCTCGGTGGCGGCGCGCTGGCGAAAGCGCCAAAACTCGGCACGCAGACGCCCTACTGGCACCGCCTCGTTCTCGGTGACGCCGAAGTGACCATCGTCTCCGACGGCACGCTGCCGCTCGGCCCTCCCAAGGGCACCTTCGTTGGCGTGCCCGATGAAGAAGTGCGCAAGATGCTCTCCGACAACTTCCTCAATCCCGACAATGTCGTGCTCGAGCAGAACTCGCCGATCGTGAACAACGGCGACAAGCTGATCCTGTTTGATACCGGCATGGGCACGTCGAAATTGTTCGGGCCGACCACCGGTCGCCAGCAGAAGAGCATGGCGGAAGCCGGGATCAAGCCCGGCGATATCGACGCTGTGGTGCTGTCGCACGCCCATATCGATCATATCGGCGGCATCGTCGGCGCCGACGACAAGCCGTTGTTCCCCAACGCGCAATACTACATCACCCAGAGCGACTTCGAATTCTGGACCGATGAAGGCAAGCTCGGCAGTGACTTGAAGGATTTCGTGGTTCACGCCCGCAAGAATTTGCTGCCGGTGCGCGATCGCATCGTATTCATCAAGGACGGCCAGGAATTCCTGCCTGGCGTGCAGGCGATCGCGGCCCCCGGCCACACCGTGGGTCACACCATCTTCATGGTGACGTCGGCAGGTAAATCCTTCGCCTTCCTCGGCGATCTCACGCACCACGCTGTGCTGTTGCTCGAAAAGCCGCGGATGGAGTTTTCCTACGACACCGATCCGAAACAGGCGGCCGCGAGCCGGGTCAAGTTGCTCGACACGATCGCGGCCAACAAGACCCCGGTCATGTCCTATCACTTTGCTTGGCCCGGCTACGGCCACGTCGCCAAGGCCGGCGATGGATTCCATTATTATCCCGAGCCGATGAAGATGGAGCTCTAAGGAAATGAATTTCCGGGGCCGGTCGACATGGCTGGCCCCGGATGTCCCCTCTCTCGTTAGGGATCGAACGGCCGGTCGCGTAAGTCTTGATCAGCGAATCACCCTCTGCGCACGATCCGGGAGAAGGCCATTGACCGACTAACCGCCTGCCAAGCCGTCCGACCTGATCTACGAGGACACCGGAGCCGCGGCCCCGCTGGTCTATTTCGATATCGTCGGCGCCTACGGCACCATGAACGGTGCGGTCGAGGTCGAGCTGGCGACCCGCATTCTGGTGCCGAAACCTGACGGATCGACCGAGGTCAAATTCATCTCCTCGGGCCGCCTGCGCTGCAACGCCAACGCCGCCATCAATCTGCGCAACGGCCTCGATGCAGCATTGAAGATGCTGGAGCAGCCGCAAGGCAGCACCGCTGCGATTGCGGCGGGGAAGCTGAATTGAGGGGACACCCGGTCTCCGAAGCTCTTATTCGGAGACCGCGTGGCGTGCATTTGTTGACGGCTAGAAGTTGTGGCGACGCGCTGTTCATACACGCGGAATTAAAACCTACCAACTATGTTCTCTTAATGTTCTTGACTTGCCCTCCGGTTCCCCGCTACCTTCGATTGCATCACGAGGGGCGGCATGGTTGCGCGGGTTTCTACCGTAGCCTTTGAGGGAATCGAGGCCCGCGCGGTCGACGTGCAGGTGCAGGTCGCACCCGGCTTGCCGGCGTTTGCGATCGTGGGCCTCCCGGACAAAGCTGTGTCGGAAGCGCGCGAGCGGGTGCGTTCGGCGCTGATCGCCTCTGGCCTGGCGCTGCCGGCGCGGCGGATCACCGTCAACCTCGCACCGGCCGATCTGCCAAAGGAAGGCAGCCATTACGATCTGCCGATCGCGCTCGGCTTGATGGCCGCGATCGGCGCGATCCCGCCCGACGCGCTCAACGGCTTTACCGTGCTCGGCGAACTCGGGCTCGACGGCTCGATCGCGCCCGTGGCCGGCGTATTGCCGGCCGCGATCGGCGCGAATGCGCGTGAGGAAGGCTTGATCTGTCCGGCGGCGTGCGGAACGGAAGCCGCCTGGGCCAGCCCCGATATCCAGATCATCGCCGCAAAATCACTGATCCAGATCGCCAACCACTTCAAGGGCGCGCAGGTGCTGTCGCGCCCGCAGCCGAAAGTGCACGAGCCGGAGGCGACGCATCTCGACCTGCGCGACATCAAGGGCCAGGAGAGTGCAAAGCGCGCGCTGGAGATCGCCGCGGCGGGCGGGCATCATCTGCTGATGATCGGCTCGCCCGGCGCGGGCAAATCGATGCTGGCGGCGCGGCTGCCGTCGATCCTGCCGCCGCTGTCGCCGTCCGAATTGCTGGAAGTCTCGATGATCGCCTCCGTCGCCGGCCAAATCCGCGACGGCGCCTTGACCGCGCGGCGGCCGTTCCGCGCGCCCCATCATTCCGCCAGCATGGCCGCGCTGACCGGCGGCGGCCTGCGCGCCAAACCCGGCGAGATTTCGCTCTCGCATCAGGGCGTCTTGTTCCTTGACGAACTGCCGGAGTTCGATCCGCGCGTTTTGGATTCGCTGCGCCAGCCGCTGGAAAACGGCGAGGTCTCGGTGAGCAGAGCCAATCACCGCGTCACCTACCCGGCCCTCTTCATGCTGGTCGCGGCGATGAATCCCTGCCGCTGCGGCCATGCCTATGAGCCCGGCTATTCCTGCAAGCGCGCGCAGCTCGACCGCTGCACTGCTGATTACCAGATGCGCATCTCCGGCCCGCTGATGGATCGCATCGATCTGCGCATCGAGGTGCCGGCGGTCACCGCCGCCGACCTGATCCTGCCGCCGCCTTCGGAGGGATCGGCGGAAGTCGCCGCCCGCGTTGCGGCCGCCCGCGACCTCCAGCTCGCGCGCTATGCTGCCGCCGGCATGCCGCATATCCGCACCAACGCCGAAGCGCCGGCCTCGCTGCTGGAGACGATCGCGCAACCGGATGCGCAGGGACAAAAGCTTTTGCGCGACGCGGCTGAGACCATGAAGCTGACGGCGCGCGGCTATCACCGCGTGCTGCGCGTCGCGCGCACGCTCGCCGACCTCGACGGTGCGGAAAAGATCGGCCGGCTGCATCTGGCAGAGGCGCTGTCCTATCGCGCGCTGGCTGAAGATTTGCGGCGCGCGGCATAGCGCTCGATCCAGACCCGAAGGATCGCATTTGCGTAAAGCAAGAAGCAAGTGCGTCGCACTGTCGCTTGCTTGCGGTGCGGCAAAAATATCATCGAATCATCAAGCCTGTGTTCTTCGCGTTTGATCCAGATCAATGAAGGCTTGGCCGGCCAGCATCTATGCTGCGCATGCGCAATGACATTTCCTGCAATGGAGCAGGCATGGCGCGTTCCATCCGATTGCAGATGACAGGTTTGACTGGTACCGCACGGGAGCGTGCGGCCGGCTCGACACTGTTCGACTTTGAAAGTGGCAGGTCGTTATATGGGCGACACGTCAAGCAAGCTTGATACGCAGCCGACGCATGAGTCCGCATTTGGGACCAGCCGGCGTGCGGAATTTTTTGTGTTCGCCATCATCGCCGCTTTCATCTGGCCGATTGTCGCCGTTGGCGTGGTCGGCGGATATGGCTTTCTCATCTGGATGACCCAGCTGATCGTGGGGCCTCCCGGCCCTCCGGGAGGATGAGCGCCATGGAAAGCTTAGGCCCCTCACGCCGCGCGCTGTTTCGCGGTCAACTCCTTTCCAGGCCGGTCGCCATCATCAACGGCGACTGCCTCGCCGAAGCCGGCATCGTCTGCCGCTCCTGCGGCGATGCCTGCTCTGCTTCAGCCATTCGCTTTCTTCCGCGCATTGGATTGCCACCCCGGGCCATCGTCAATGAAACCGCCTGCACGGGATGCGGCGAATGCGTCGGCGCATGCCCGGGCGAGGCCATCACGCTGGGCGCCGCGCGTCAGGGAGACGCTTCATGACGGCGGAAGCCACCATTCACATTTCGAGCGCGGTCGTATCCGTGTTGCCGGAACGTCGTGACGAAGTGCTGCGCACGCTCGCTGCGCTGCCCGGCGTTGAGGTCCATCAACGCGATGCGTCGAAAATCGTGATCGTGATGGAGGCGGCCGAGAGCGGAATTCTCGGCGGCCGTCTCGCCGAAATCGCATCCTGGCAAGGCGTCCTGTCGGCCAACATGGTGTTCGAGCAGGTCGATGGGCCCGTCGAGATCGGAGACTAGAACATGTCACTCTCGCGACGCGAACTATTGAAGGCCCAGGCCGCCGCCGTCGCCGCCGCGGCTGCCGGAATCACCGTTCCCGCGGCTGCGCAGCCGGTGGCGGGCGGCATCGGATCGCTGGAGCTCAAATGGTCGAAGGCGCCTTGTCGCTTTTGCGGCACCGGATGCGGGGTGATGGTCGGCGTCAAGGCGGGCAAGGTCGTTGCGACCCACGGCGACACGCTCGCCGAGGTCAATCGCGGACTGAACTGCATCAAGGGATACTTCCTCTCCAAGATCATGTATGGCGGCGACCGACTGACCACGCCGCTGCTGCGCAAGAAGGGCGGCGCCTTCGACAAGAACGGCGAACTGACGCCCGTGTCTTGGGACGAGGCTTTCGACACCATGGCCGCACGCGCCAAGGCGGTGCTGAAGGACAAGGGCCCGACGGCGCTCGGCATGTTCGGCTCGGGGCAATGGACGGTCTATGAAGGCTATGCCGCCACCAAGCTGATGCGGGCCGGCTTTCGCTCCAACAACCTTGATCCCAATGCCCGCCACTGCATGGCGTCGGCGGCGGTCGCCTTCATGCGCACCTTCGGCATGGACGAGCCGATGGGCTGCTATGACGATTTCGAGGCGGCGGATGCGTTCGTGCTGTGGGGCTCGAACATGGCCGAGATGCATCCGATCCTTTGGACGCGACTTACCGACCGGCGCCTCAGCCATCCGCATGTAAAGGTCGCGGTGCTTTCTACCTTTACACACCGGAGCTCGGACCTCGCCGACATCCCGATCGTGTTCAAGCCAGGCACCGATCTGGCGATCCTGAACTACATCGCCAACCACATCATCACGACCGGGCGGGTCAATCAGGACTTCGTCAAGAACCACACCACCTTCGTGAAGGGCACGGTCGACATCGGTTACGGATTGCGCCCGGACCATCCGCTAGAGGTCAAAGCCAAGGGCGCGGCGACAGCAGGCGCGACCCAGCCGATCGACTTCGACGCCTATGCCGCCTTTGTGAAGGACTACACGCTCGAGAAGGTCTCCGAGCTCACCGGCGTCGAACGCGGTTTCCTGCAAGAGCTTGCCGAGCTCTACGCCGATCCGAAGCGCAAGGTGATGTCGCTCTGGACCATGGGCTTCAACCAGCATGTGCGCGGCGTATGGGCCAACCAGCTCCTCTACAATCTGCACCTGCTGACCGGAAAGATCTCCGAACCCGGCAACTCGCCGTTCTCGCTGACCGGGCAGCCGTCCGCCTGCGGCACCGCGCGCGAGGTCGGCACCTTCGCGCATCGCCTGCCCGCCGACATGGTCGTGACCAATCCGGAGCATCGCAAGCACGCCGAGGAAATCTGGCGCGTTCCGCACGGCATCATTCCGGAGAAGCCGGGTTACCACGCGGTCGAGCAGGACCGGATGCTGCGCGACGGCAAGCTGAACTTCTATTGGATCCAGGTGAACAACAATCTGCAGGCCGCGCCGAACAGTTCACGCGAGACCTATCCCGGCTACCGGAATCCGGACAACTTCATCGTCGTCTCGGACGCCTATCCGACCGTCACGGCAATGGCCGCCGACCTCGTCCTGCCCGCGGCGATGTGGGTGGAGAAGGAAGGCGCCTATGGCAACGCCGAGCGCCGCACCCATGTGTGGCGTCAGCTCGTCGACGCGCCCGGCGAGGCGCGGTCCGATCTCTGGCAGATGATGGAGTTTTCCAAGCGGTTCACCACCGATGAGGTGTGGCCGGAGCAAATACTGGCTGCGAATCCCAACTACCGCGGCAAGACGCTGTTCGACGTTCTCTTCCGCAACGGCAATGTGGACAAATTCCCGGCCACCGAAATTCCCGCCGAGTACGAAAACCGCGAAGCGAAGGCTTTCGGCTTCTACGTGCAGAAGGGGCTGTTCGAGGAATACGCCCAGTTCGGCCGTGGCCATGGCCACGACGTCGCGGACTTCGACACCCTCCACGAGGTGCGGGGGCTGCGATGGCCTGTCGTCAACGGCAAGGAAACGAAGTGGCGCTACCGGGAAGGCCTCGATCCCTACGTCAAGGCGGGCAAGGGCGTCGACTTCTACGGCCAGCCGGATGGGCGCGCGCGGATTATTGCGGTGCCCTACGAGCCGCCGGCCGAATCCCCCGACAAGGAATTCGACATCTGGCTGGTCACCGGCCGCGTGCTCGAACATTGGCACTCCGGCTCCATGACCATGCGCGTGCCGGAACTCTACAAGGCCTATCCCGGCGCCCAGGTCTTCATGCATGCCGAGGACGCTTACGCCAGAGGCATCAATCAGGGCGCCGAGGTCCGGGTGGTGTCGCGGCGCGGCGAAATCCGAACCCGGGTTGACACCAAGGGGCGCAACCGGATGCCGCGCGGCGTCGTCTTCGTTCCCTGGTTCGATGCCAGCCAACTCATCAACAAGGTGACGCTCGACGCAACCGATCCCATTTCCAAGCAGACGGACTTCAAGAAATGCGCGGTCAAAATCATCCCGGTCTGAAGAGATTTCGCTTGGCGCTGGCGGGCGCGCTGCTCGGCGGCCTGCCGGTGTTCGTCTGCGGCGCGATCTACGCGCAGAACGCGCCCCAGATCGTACCGCGGGTGACCGGCGCCGCAGCACCAATGGGCGACGTGCCGGCCTCACCTCTGGCGCGGCCGATCGTCGATGACAAGCGGCTGATGCGCAACTATCCGGAACAGCCGCCGATCATCCCGCACTCCATCGATAATTATCAGCTCACGTTGAAAGCCAACCGCTGCCTCGACTGTCACCGGCGACAGTTCACCGAAGGCTCCGGTGCGCCGATGATCAGTGTCACCCATTTCATGGATCGCAACGGCCAGGTTCTCGCCGACGTCACGCCTCGCCGTTATTTCTGCACCGCCTGCCACGTCCAGCAAACCGATGCACAGCCGCTCGTCCCGAGCACCTTCAAGGATATGCTTCTCGTCGGCCCCGAGAAGAAGTGAGAAGCTTCAATGCAGCGGCTCAAGGCACTCCTGATCTGGTTCTGGCGCATCGCCAGCAGTCCAAGCGCGCATTTGAGCCTGGGGTTTCTCGCGCTCGGGGGCTTCGTCTGCGGCGTGCTGTTCTGGGGCGCCTTCAACACCGCGCTCGAGATCACCAACACCGAGAAGTTCTGCACGTCGTGCCACGAAATGCGCGCCAACGTGTTTCAGGAATTGCAGCGCACCCCCCATTTCACGAACCGCTCGGGAGTCCGGGCCACTTGTCCCGACTGCCACGTTCCGCACGACTGGACCGACAAGATCGCCCGCAAGATGCAGGCGTCGAAGGAAGTCTGGGGCAAGATCTTCGGGTGGATCGATACCAGGCAGAAGTTCCTGGATCATCGGCTCGAACTCGCCAAGCACGAGTGGGCGAGATTGAAGGCGAATGATTCCCTCGAGTGTCGCAACTGCCATTCCTCGGCAGCGATGGATTTCACCAAGCAGACGCGGCGGGCGGCGGAAATCCATGGCAAATTTCTCATCCCCGGCGAAAAGACCTGCATCGACTGCCACAAGGGCATCGCGCATGAACTCCCCGACATGACCGGCATCGAACCGGGCTGGCGCGCCCCGCCGGAAATGCGGGACCGCCAGACCTTCCGCGACAATCCGCGCGATGAACTGATGCGATATCTCGCAGCGACCGGGTCGGAGCGGTAATACGCGTTAGCGCGTTGCTCGCACCGAGCGACGCCGTCATTGCGATATGGATCCGTAGGGTGGGCAAAGGAGCGCAAGCGACGTGCCCACCATCCATCATCGAGCAAGCGGCGAGGGATCGCTTCGCTGGACTCGCCACGAGGCTGCCGAGCTCCACAAAAACAACCGGCGTCAACACCTCGGTAACTAGTTTCCTTTACCCTCTGCCAACCATAAGCCCCCTGTCGCGGGCCTATGGTGAGTGGGTAGCGTGTCATGTTGCGTTTGAAGATTTTGGCTTCGGTTGTCCCGCTGGCGATTGTTGCCCTGTTCGCACGCGGCGAGTTTTTGGCGGGTCCCCGGGCCTGCATCGAGATCGCAGGCACACCCGTCCAGATTGCCGCCCTCTCCTGGCAGGCGCACCGGCATGTCGGGTTCACCAGCGATCCTTCCCGCGCGACGGTGCGGGTCCAGATTTCCGACAGCGCGGAAGCGGCCGACTTCACCGTGATCGACGATGTCGATACGGCAGAGGCCGGCGCCTGCGAGAGCAGCGCCCCGCCGCGGCTGGTCGCGATCTCCCGCAATCCCTCGCCCTCCGATCCCGTGATCTATCTTTCGCGGGACGGACCGGCCGACTACCGGATCTTCGTGTCCTCGAAGAGCTTTTCGCTGCTCGATGCCGCAGCCCTGATCGTCGGCGCCCGCGGCGAGCGCCACCGCGTCGAAGCGGCGTCGCTTTAGCACTTCATTCACCATGTTCTCATCGCGGCCGACAACCGCGGTTAACCTCAAGCACTTTGCAATGTCGGCGACGCATCGTCTGTCCAAGACAAACGGCGGCCGCCGGCTTGGTTCAACAGCAATCTCAGGGTCATTGGCGATGGGACGGACCTTCCGGATCAAACTTCGCTTTCGCCGTTTCGGCCGCCGGCATCCCTGGCTGACCTTCACGCTTCGCTCCTTCATGATCTTCTCGATCGTGTTCGGCGGCGCCTATGGATTCATTGCCGGAAGCAAGACGGAAAATTCCGGCTATGACCCGCACGCGTTTGCGATCGGCGTCGCTTTCCTGTTTGCGCTCGCCTGCGTCGCGCTCGCCACTTTCAGCTTCCGGCTCCGCCTGATGCGCAAGAAGATGCGCAAGGTCGCCCTGCACAATGAAGCGCTGGCCGACCGGAACTGGGAATTGCAGGAAGCCGAGCAGCGCGCCCGCCGCCTGTTCGAATCGCAGGGCGATCTGATCGTGCTGCGCGACGCCGAGGGCCGCATCACCTATGCCAACGATGCCTATTGCGAACTCGCGCAAAGGCCGAGCGACGCGCTGATCGGCACCTGCTTCGCGCTTGAAGTTCTCGAACAGGGCGACACCGCACTCGAACCGAACGGCACCCGCGTTCACGACCAGCAGGTCGCAGGTCCGCTCGGCCCGCGCTGGATCGCGTGGCGCGAGGGCCTCGTCCGCAACGACGCCGGGGGACCGGCGGAAATGCAAAGCGTCGGCCGCGACGTCACCGATCGCACCGAAAGCGAGCGCGCGCTGGCCGAGGCCCGCGACCAGGCCGACGCGGCAAGCCGCGCCAAATCGCGCTTCCTCGCGATGGCGAGCCATGAAATCCGCACGCCGCTGAACGGCATCATCGGCATGAGCGGGCTGTTGATGGATACGCCGCTGACCCTGGAACAGGCGACCTATGTCAAGGCGGTGAAGACTTCCGGCGACGCGCTGCTCTCGCTGATCGAGGAGCTGCTGGACTATTCCAAGATCGAGGCCGGCAAGATCGATCTCGAACATCGCCCGTTCGCGTTGTCGGGCATGATCGAGGACATCACCGAATTGCTGGCGCCGCGCGCCGAGGCCAAGAAAATCGAGATCGCCGCCTATGTCGACGAGCGGCTGCCGATGCACGTGGTCGGCGACGCGGCGCGGTTGCGGCAGGTGCTGCTCAATCTCGCCGGCAACGCCATCAAGTTCACCTCCACCGGCGGCGTCGCGTTGATCGTCGAGCCCGGCATCTGGCCCAATGAGGTCAGTTTCCTGGTGCGCGACACCGGCATCGGCATCGCGCCCGAGGCCCGCGAGCGGATTTTTCGCGAGTTCGAGCAGGCCGACGACAAGATCGCCCGCAGCTATGGCGGCACCGGGCTTGGGCTGAGCATCTCCGACCGCATCGTCAAGCGCATGGGCGGCCGCATCACGCTGGAGAGCCAGCCGGGTGCCGGTTCGACCTTCGAAGTGTCGATCCCGCTCACCGCCGCCGCCGGCGAACAGACCTCCTTCGCAGTGCCCGATCTCTCCGGCCAGTCGATCATGCTGGTCTCGCCGCAGAGCATCGAGGCCTCGCTGACCGCGCGGCGGCTGCAGCGCTGGGGCGGGCAGACCTGCATGGTATCGGACGCCGATGTCGCGGAAGCCCTGCTGCCCGAGCGGCCCTGGCACGCCGTGCTGATCGATCACGCGCTGGGGCATGCCGATATCGAACGGCTCGGCGAAGCCGCGCGCCTGTATGCCACGCAACGTATCGTGATGTTCACGCCGGCGACGCGGCAGGAATTACAGCCGTCCGCCGCCTCTGCCCTCACCGGCTATCTGGTCAAGCCGCTGCGCGCGGCTTCGCTCGCCGCCCGCCTGACGACCGCGCCGGAAGTCGCGGCGCCGAGCCTGGAGCCGGCCATCGACTCGATCGAGACATCCGCCGCGCCGTCGGCCAAGGGCCTGTCGATCCTGGTTGCCGAGGACAATCAGATCAATGCGCTGTTGATCCGCTCGCTGCTCGGCCGGCTCGGCCATGACGCCGTCATCACCACCAACGGCGCCGAGGCGCTGGAGTCCTGGCTGTCGGCGAAAGCCGCCGGGACCCCCTATGACCTCGTCCTGATGGACATCCAGATGCCGCAGCTCAACGGCATCGAAACCACCAAGCGAATTCGCACCCTCGAGGCCGGCGAGCCGGGCGGCCGGACGCCGATCCTCGCGCTCACCGCCAACACGCTGGTGGAAGACCGCTACGCCTGCTTCGAAGCCGGCATGGACGGATTTTTGATCAAGCCGCTCGACCGCGAAAAACTCGCCGAGGCGCTCGCCGGCCTCGTCGCGACACGGCACATCGCAGCGTGAAGCGAATTTGTAGGGTGGGCAAAGCGAAGCGTGCCCACCAGCTCCTGCCAGACCTCATCCTGAGGAGCCGCGAAGCGGCGTCTCGAAGGATGAAGGCCCCACTGTGGCCTCATGGTTCGAGACGCGCTTCGCGCTCCTCACCATGAGGGTCGAATGCTTGCCACGTACGAACGAAAATTTACAGCCGCCGCAGCGCCACCGTCTCGACCAGATGATCGGCGCGCTTTTTCAGGATCAGCGTCGCGCGCGGCCGGGTCGGCAAGATATTGTCCTCGAGATTGGCGAGGTTGGTGCGTTCCCAGATCGCGATCGCGGTCGCCGTGGCCTCCTCGTCCGACAACACGGCGTAGCGATTGAAGTACGATTTGGGATTGGTGAACGCAGTGTCCCTGAGCGCGAGGAAGCGCCGCACATACCATTCGCGCAGCACCGACTCCTCGGCGTCGATATAGACCGAGAAGTCGAAGAAGTCGGATACCACAGGCACCGCCTTGCCGTCGCGCGGCAGGCGGCCGGTCTGCAGCACGTTGACGCCCTCGACGATCAGGATGTCCGGGCGATCGACCTCGATCCACTCGTTCGGCACGATGTCGTAGACCAGATGCGAATAAACCGGCGCCCGCACCGGCCGGCGGCCGGCCTTGATGTCGGAGAGAAACGACAGCAGCATCGGCAGGTCGTAGCTCTCGGGAAAGCCTTTTTTCTGCATCAGGCCCTGCCGCTCGAGCACGGCATTGGGAAACAGAAAACCGTCTGTCGTCACCAGGTCGACCTTGGGCCGCGGCGACCAGCGCGCCAGCAACGCCTGCAGCACGCGCGCGGTGGTCGATTTGCCGACCGCGACCGAGCCGGCGACGCCGATGATGTAGGGCACCTTGCGGTCCCGGATGTTGAGGAACTGGCGCTGCGCCTGGTAGAGCCTGTGGGTAGCGTCGACATAGATCGACAACAGCCGCGACAGCGGCAGGTAGATGTCCTCGACCTCCAGCATGTCGAGGCGGTCGTGCATCGAACGCAGCCGCTCGAATTCGCCCGGCTCCAGCGTCATCGGCGTATCGTCGCGCAATCGCGCCCACTGCTCGCGGGTGAAGATACGGTAGGGATTGTATTGCTGTTCGGTGGTCCGGATGTCCATGAACTGCCCCTTCAGCTAGTCGCGCTTGCGCGACGCCTTTTCCTCGAGCCCGGACATCGACGTCCGCTGCGCCAGCGCGGCCTCGACCTCGTCGAGCTTGATGCCGCGCGCCTTCAACAGCACCAGCAGGTGAAACAGCAGGTCAGCGCTTTCAGCGATCAGGTGGTCCCGATCGTTCTCGACCGCCGCGATCACGGTCTCGACCGCTTCCTCGCCCAGCTTCTTGGCGCAGTGCTCCGCACCCTTGTCGAGCAATTTGCGGGTGTAGGACGCCTCTCCTCCCGATGCGGCCCGTGCATCGATGGTGGCGGCCAGATCATGGATCGTGAAACGCGGCATCAACTGAACTCAACACTCGCACCCGGCCGAAGGCCGCGGCGCCGTCCCGATCAAGGACTTAGCACTTTTGTGACGGGGAGTCGTCAGGGATCGAGCCGCATCGGCAGCCCGGCGCGCACCATGTGCTCCTTGGCTTGGCGTATGGTAAATTCGCCGAAGTGGAATATCGAGGCCGCCAGCACCGCGGTGGCGTGGCCCTGCCGGATGCCGTCGACCAGATGGTCGAGATTGCCGACACCGCCGGAGGCGATAACCGGTACGGGGACACTGTCGGCGATAGCCTGCGTCAGTGGCAGGTCGAACCCCTGCCTGGTGCCGTCGCGGTCCATCGACGTCAGCAGGATTTCGCCCGCGCCGAGCGATACCACTTCCTGCGCGTATTCGATGGCGTCAATCCCGGTGGAGTTGCGCCCGCCATGGGTAAAAATCTCCCAGCGCTCGCCGCCGCCGGCGCGCTTGACCCGCTTGGCGTCGATCGCGACCACGATGCACTGCTCGCCGAATTTTTCCGAGCCCTGCTTGACGAACTCCCGGTTAGAGACCGCGGCCGAATTGATCGAGACCTTGTCGGCTCCGTACCGCAGCAGCGTCCTGATGTCGTCGATGGTGCGCACCCCGCCGCCGACCGTCAGCGGCATGAAGCAGGCTTCCGCCGTGCGCCGCACGACATCCAGCATGGTGCCGCGGTTTTCGTGGGTGGCGGTGATGTCGAGGAAGCACAATTCGTCGGCGCCGGCCGCGTCATACGCAATCGCCGCTTCGACGGGATCGCCGGCATCGCGCAGGTCGACGAAGTTGACGCCCTTGACCACGCGGCCGTCTTTCACGTCGAGGCAGGGGATCACGCGGACCTTGAACATGGGAAAACTCCTACGCCGCGGCGCGTGCGTTGCGGATCAGCGTCAGCGCGGCGGCGGGATCGAGCCGGCCGTCATAGAGTGCGCGGCCGGCAATGGCGCCGGCGAGCTTTCTTGCGCGCGGCTGCAGCAGTGCCTTGACGTCCTCCATGGATGCAAAACCGCCGGAGGCGATCACGGGTATCGAGATGCGCTCGGCGAGCGCAATCGTCGCATCGAGGTTGAGGCCCTTTAAAAGGCCGTCGCGGGCGATGTCGGTGAAGATGATGGCGGCGACGCCGGCATCCTCGAAGCGCTGTGCGATTTCGAGTGCGGTCACTTGCGAGGTTTCGGCCCAGCCTTCCACCGCGACCTTGCCGTCGCGCGCATCGAGCCCAACCGCGACACGGCCGGGAAATTTTTTCGCGGCGTTCTTCACGAGTTCCGGATCGCGCACCGCGGCGGTACCGATGATGACGCGCGCGATGCCCTTGTCGAGCCAGGCTTCCACGGTCTTGAGATCGCGAATGCCGCCGCCGAGCTGCACCGGCATGGTGACGGCCTTGAGCATCGCCTCGACGGCGAGCGCATTCATCGGCTTGCCGGCAAAGGCGCCGTCGAGATCGACGACATGCAGATATTCGAACCCCTGCTCGGCGAAGGACCGGGCCTGCGCCGCGGGATCGAGGTTGAACACGGTCGCGCGCGCCATGTCGCCCTGCTCGAGGCGCACGCATTGGCCGTTTTTCAGGTCGACGGCGGGAAAGAGAATCACGGCTTCCACTTCAGGAAATTCGAGATCAGGGCCAGGCCGAAACGCTGGCTCTTCTCGGGGTGAAACTGCGTGCCGATCGCGGTGTCCTTGCCGACGATCGCCGTCACCGGCCCGCCGTAATCGGCGCGCGCCAGCACGTCCGCCTCGTTGGAGGCGTTGAGATGATAGGAGTGCACGAAATAGGCATGGCGGCCCTTCGGCCCGAGCGGCAGCCGCTCCAGCACTGCATGCTCGCGGATCATGTCGAGCGTGTTCCAGCCCATGTGCGGGATTTTCAGATTTTCCTCGCGCGGCGCGATCTTTTCGACATCGCCCGCAATCCAGTTGAAGCCCTCGGTTACGACATGCTCCTTGCCGCGCGTCGCCATCAACTGCATGCCGACGCAGATGCCGAAGAACGGCCGCGCCTTGACGCGCACCGCTTCGGTCATCGCTTCCAGCATGCCATCCACCGCGTCGAGCCCGCGGCGGCAATCGGCGAAGGCGCCGACGCCCGGCAGCACGATGCGATCGGCGCGAAACACAGCCTCGGGATCGCGCGTCACCATGATCTTCTGCGGATCCTGCATGCTCCGCGAGGCAAGCTCGAACGCTTTCGCCGCCGAGTGAAGATTGCCGGAGCCGTAATCGACGATCGCAACGCTCATCGCGGCGCTCCCGGCTCTGGAAACAGACCGATGATCCCGCCCTGCGGCAATGGCGGCGGCGGCTTGGAGAACGGCTGGCCCGGAATGTTGCGGGTCGGCGGGGGTGCGCCGCGATCGACCGCCCATTGGTCGTTGGTCGAGCCACGCTGCCGGGCAGTCCAGCGCTCGAAGAAACGATGTTCGGCCGATTCCTCGTCGTCGGCGACCACGATATCGAGCTGGCGCCATTTGCGCCGCGAATAGGTCCACCGCCGCAGGCTGGCGGCTTCGAAGCCCATCAGGATCGCAATCAGGACGTCAACGGCGAAGATCGTGCCGCGGCTGGCGCCCAGCGCCGACATCCCGAACTGGATCGCGACCATCAGAACGATCCAGCCGATCAGCGCCAGCCACAACCGATGCCACAACAGCCAGATCACGCTCGCGACCGCCGCCCAGAAATGGAAGCCGTCACGGACAAAGACGAACTTGTCGGTCGCCGCGAGATCGGCGCCGTTGGCTACGGGAGCATGCACTGTGTAGACCGGCATCGAACCTCTCCGCCGCGAACGAAAAACGCGAACAAGAAATCAGCCGCCGAGCTGACCCTTGGTGGAAGGCACCTCGCCGGCCGCGCTCGGATCGATCGCGACCGCGGCACGAAGCGCCCTCGCCAGACCCTTGAAGCAGGATTCGGCGATATGATGGCTGTTCTCGCCATATAGGGTCTCGACGTGCAAAGTCACGCCGGCGTTGATCGTGAAGGCGTTGAACCATTCACGCACCAGCTCGGTATCGAACTGACCGACCTTGTCGCGCGGGAAATCGACCTTGAACACCAGCACCGGCCGGCCCGAAATGTCGATCACGACGCGCGACAGCGTCTCGTCCATCGGCATGTGGATCGAGGCGTAGCGGGTGATGCCGGCCATGGTGCCGAGCGCCTGCTTCACGGCCTGCCCCAGCGCGATGCCGACGTCCTCGGTGGTGTGGTGATGATCGACATGGAGGTCGCCGTCGGCCTTCACCGTGATGTCGATGCGGGAATGCCGGGCCAGCAGGTCGAGCATATGGTCGAAAAAGCCGATGCCGGTCGAAACCTTGGACACGCCCGTGCCGTCGAGGTTTACCGCGACCTCGATGTCGGTTTCCTTGGTCTTGCGCTTGATGGACGCTGTGCGCATGAAAACTGCTTCCCTTGGGCCGCCTGGGGGCCGAAAACGCGGCCCTTTTAACAGGCGGATGTCGCTTTCGCTACTGCGGGATGACGCTTTTGGAGGCTGAACTTCGACCTATGGTGACCGGAATCCCGGCTCGATCTGTTCTGACGCGTTTTCTTTACGCGAACCGGTCCCCACTTCGCTCGAAAACGCTACGATTGTAACCCTCCCCGCCAACCCCTAAATCTGACGGGAACGAGGGCCATTCATGCAAGCATCTGAAAACAACCTGCCGATCTGGCACGGCACCACGATTTTGACGGTCCGCAAGGGCGGCAAGGTGGTGATCGGCGGCGACGGCCAGGTCTCGATCGGCCAGACCGTCATCAAGGCCAACGCCAAAAAGGTCCGCAAAATTGGCAAGGGCGACGTCATCGGCGGCTTTGCCGGGGCCACCGCCGACGCCTTTACCCTGTTCGAGCGGCTGGAGAGCAAGCTCGAGCAATATCCGGGGCAATTGACCCGCGCGGCGGTCGAGCTCGCCAAGGACTGGCGGACCGACCGCTATCTGCGCCGGCTCGAGGCCATGATGATCGTCGCCGACAAGGACGTCTCGCTGGTCCTGACCGGGACCGGCGATGTGCTGGAGCCGGAATCGGGCGTGATGGCGATCGGCTCTGGCGGCAATTACGCGCTCGCCGCCGCCCGCGCGCTGGTCGATACCGACAAGGACGCCGAGACCATCGTGCGCCGCGCGCTCGATATCGCCGCCGACATCTGCGTCTACACCAACCGCAACGTCACGATCGAAACGCTCTGAGGGAGCCCCGATCATGGCGCCGGACTATGTTTTCCGCCCGATGACGACAAGCGATCTACCGCTGGTCCGACGCTGGCTGGCGGAGCCGCATGTCGTGCAATGGTGGGGCAATACGCTAGAACAATTCGAACTCGTCAGCGGTGATCTCGAAGTCGAAGCCATGGAGCAGTTCGTCGTGGCGATGAACGATCGCCCCTTCGGCTATCTGCAGTGCTACGATCCCGATGTCTGGCCGGAAAACGGACTGGGCGCCCATCCCCGGGGTACGCGGGGAATCGACCAGTTTATCGGGGAGCAGGACATGGTCGACCGCGGTCACGGATCCGCGTTCATTCGAACCTTCATCGACCGGCTGCTGGCCACCGGTGCGCCACGCGTCATCACCGATCCGGATCCAGCCAACGGCCGCGCGATACGCGCTTATGAAAAGGCTGGATTTCGCCGCCAGCATCTGGTCGACACCCCCGATGGTACGGCGCTCTTGATGGTGCGTGACGCATGACCTCAGACAATCTTGCCGGCAAAGCCCTCGCCATTCGTACGCTTTCGACCTGGCACTGGCTGCTGATTGCGGCCGGCATTCTCGCGACCCAGGCCGCCATCCTGTATGGGATGGGCCGCCTGCCGATCTGCGCCTGTGGCTACGTAAAACTCTGGCACGGCGTGGTGCAGAGTTCGGAAAACTCGCAGCACATCGCCGACTGGTACACGCTGTCCCACATCCTGCACGGCATCCTGTTCTATGGCGCAGCCTTCCTCGCGTTCCCGCGCCTCGCCTGGCAGGGCCGCCTGATCCTCGCCATGCTGCTGGAAGGCGGCTGGGAACTGGTCGAGAATTCCGACTGGATCATCAACCGCTACCGCGCCGGAACGATCTCGCTGGATTATTTCGGCGATAGCATCGTCAATTCAATCTCCGATAATCTTGCGATGATCGGCGGCTTTCTGCTGGCGAAGCGGCTTCCAATTGTCGCCACCGTCGCGATCGTGTTCCTGTTCGAGCTAATATTGGCGCTTCACATTCGCGACAATCTGACGCTCAACATCATCATGCTGATTCATCCCTTCGAGGCGATTAAGGTTTGGCAAGGTGGGCCGCCGATCATCTAAGGCGATGGCATCGGCTGCTTGCGACAGCACCGATCCGGCTTACTTAACTCCAGAGGTTCCGTGTCGATGATTGCAAGCGAGATTTTGGCAAGAGGCGTTGAGCGCGGCATTATCACGGCCGAACAGGCCGAGCGCCTGCGCGCGCTGGAAAATGCCGGCGGTCCGCCTGAATTGCCCGCCTCGCCCGACGACGAGCAGCTTCGGTTCATTGGCGGCTTCAGCGATGTCTTCGTCACCATTGGCCTCGCCATGTTTCTCGGCGCAATCGGATTTTTCGCGACGCGGGCCGCAGGCGGGCTCGGCGCCAGCACCGCAATAGCAGCTGCAGCGTGGCTGCTTGCCGAGTTCTTCACCCGGATCCGGCGCATGGCCTTGCCCAGCATCGTGCTTCTGGTCGTATTTGCGTGTGCAGTCTTTTGCGCCGCCAGCCATGCGATCGATGCGATCGATACCGATACTACTGCTTTTTCTTATCACGGCCTGGGCCGCTTACTCGACATCTACTTCAGTCGACCGAATATCGTGGCCAGCGCTGCGTTCATTACCGTGCTGCTGGTCGCGTTGCATTATTGGCGATTTCGAGTGCCAATTACCATTGCTGCCGGCTGCGCCGCCCTGACAGCCACCGTGCTCAGCCTGTTTTACGGACTGGCGCCGAACCTGCCGTCCATTGCCTATAACGCGGCCATCTTGATTTGCGGTCTTGCCGTTTTCGCTTTGGCGATGCAGTTCGACATGGCCGACCTGGAGCGGCGGACACGGCGAACCGATGTCGCGTTCTGGCTGCACCTGCTGGCCGCACCGCTGATCGTCCACTCCGTGACCCGTGGCCTGGTGACGCAAGCCTCAAAGCTCGATCAGGGCACAGCCGTCTTGATACTGGCGCTGTTTCTGGCACTGAGCTTTGTCGCCATTCTGATCGACCGTCGCGCGATGCTGGTTTCAGGTCTTTCCTACGCTGGCGTGGCCTTCTGGGCGTTGATTCGGCAGTCAGGCATTTCCGACATGACAATCCCGCTCACCATACTGGTGCTCGGTGCGTTCGTCCTGTTGCTGAGCGCCGGCTGGAAGCCGCTGCGCGCTGGAATTCTGAGCATCGTGCCGTCGACGCTCACCCGGTATCTGCCACGCTCAACTCAATTCGCATGATTGAACCGCCCGATAGGACGACACTCTCCATGGTACAAAGCGTATGACCGACTTTTCTCCCCGTGAAATCGTCTCCGAACTCGACCGCTTCATCGTCGGCCAGGCCGACGCCAAGCGCGCGGTATCGATCGCGCTGCGCAACCGCTGGCGGCGGCTGCAGCTCACCGGCTCGCTTCGCGAGGAGGTGCTGCCGAAAAACATCCTGATGATCGGGCCGACCGGCGTCGGTAAGACCGAGATCGCGCGGCGGCTGGCGAAGCTGGCCAACGCGCCCTTCATCAAGGTCGAAGCCACCAAGTTCACCGAAGTCGGCTATGTCGGCCGTGACGTCGAGCAGATCATCCGCGACCTCGTCGAGGTCGCGATCGTCCAGATGCGCGAGCGCAAGCGCAAGGACGTGCAGGCCCGCGCGCAGCAGGCCGCCGAAGAACGGGTGCTGGATGCGCTGGTCGGACCGGCGTCGAGCCCCGCCACCCGCGACTCCTTCCGCAAGAAGCTGCGCGCCGGCGAACTCAACGACAAGGAAATCGAGATCGAGACACAGTCTTCCGGCGGTATGCCGATGTTCGAAATCCCGGGCATGCCCGGCGCGCAGATGGGCGCGATTTCGATCGGCGACATCTTCGGCAAGATGGGCGGACGAACCAAGACCCGCCGCCTGACGGTCGAAGGCTCACATGAGCTTCTCGTCAACGAGGAATCCGACAAATTGCTGGACAGCGATCAGCTGGTGCTGGAAGCCATCAGCGCGGTCGAGAACAACGGCATCGTGTTCCTCGACGAAATCGACAAGATCTGCGTGCGCGACGGCCGTGCCGGCGGCGACGTCTCGCGCGAAGGCGTGCAGCGCGACCTGCTGCCCTTGATCGAAGGCACCACGGTCTCGACCAAGCACGGCGCGGTCAAGACCGACCACATCCTGTTCATCGCGTCCGGCGCGTTCCATATCGCAAAGCCCTCGGACCTGTTGCCGGAATTGCAGGGGCGGCTGCCGATCCGCGTCGAGCTGGAAGCGCTGACGCGCGACGACATGCGCCGCATCCTGACCGAGCCGGAAGCATCGCTGATCAAGCAATATGTCGCGCTGCTGCAGACTGAAGGCGTGACGCTGGACATCACCGACGGCGCGATCGACGCGCTGGCCGACGTCGCGGTCGCCGTCAATTCAACGGTGGAGAATATCGGTGCGCGGCGGCTGCAGACCGTGATGGAGCGCGTACTCGACGAGATTTCGTTCGCCGCGCCGGACCGCCATGGCGAGACCATCAAGGTCGATGCCGATTACGTGCAGAAGCACGTCGGCGACCTCGCCAAGAACGCCGATTTGAGCCGGTTTATTTTGTAGGCCCCGATCGCTCGTCGTCCCTGCCTAGTGCGCAATTGCGCACGGGCGCAGGGACCCATAACCACCGGCCTTTGTTGTGTTATGAGGTATCCACACCGCGACCTATCGATATATCCCGCGGTATGGGTCCCTGCGCCCCGTGCGCAATTGCGCACTAGGCAGGGACGACGGGGTGCTGAATGATTTCGCGGCTATGGGAAAACCCCTGGCGGTTGATGCTGGTCGTCAATGCTGCCGTGCTGATCGGGGTGTTCTGGCACAAGATCGCGCTGCCGCCTTACGTTCCCTACATCCATCTGCTGGTCGACTATCATTTCGGCTTCACCAAGCGCGCCCTGATCGGCGCGATCGTCTCGCTGTTTACGGCCAAGGTGCCGGTGTGGCTGGTGTTCGCGCTGGCCGGCACGGTGTGGCTGGTCACGGCAGCGCTGTTCGTCCAGTTGTTCCGGCGGACGTTTGGTTTTGATCAAGAGCATCTGCCGCTGTTCGTGTTCATGGCGGGCTCGCCGTTCTTCCTGAAGAATTTTATGCATACGCTCGGGCATTTCGACATCTGCGGATGCCTGTTTGCGATCTGCCTGCTGCTGATTCCAGCGCGCTCGCTCGCCTATGTGCTGCTTGCCGCGGTGTTCTCGGTCGTACTCGTTCTGATCCACCACATTCATCTCTTGATGTACGTGCCGACGATCGCCGTCATCGTGGTGTTGCGGCATTATCTCGTTCGCGGAGCCGATCGGCAGAACGTCGCCGTCGGTATTGCATCGCTCGGGGCGGTGGGTACGCTTTTCCTTGCCGCGCAGTTCTACGGTACCGTTCCCGTGCCGGAGACGGAGTTTGTCGCGCATCTGCACAGCCGGATGGCGGACCCATCGCAAGCGAACCTGCTGAGCTTTGGATACATCTGGTACCAGCCGCTCTCGAAGGAAATTTGGGATACCTGGGCCCGCCTGCCGCACAACCTGCTCGGCGTGCCGGTGTTTGCGCTCCTGATCTGGCTGCACACGCCGCTCTGGCGATATTTTCGCGGCCTGATCACAGCGCTTTCCGTTGATGCCCATCGCCACATCGTCACCGCCGCGATCGTGATGGTCAGCCTCGGCTATCTCGTCATGTTCGCGATCGTGTTTGATTATTCTCGCTGGATTTCGAACTGGGCGGTGTGCCTGTTCCTGATCCTGCATGCGGTGAAAGCGCTGCCGGCTGCAAAGGACACGCCGCCGATACTGACGGATGATCGGAAGACGACTGTGTTCGGCTGGATCGTAACTCTGATCCCGCGCGTCGGGATCGTGCGCCCCTTCTAGAGCCTTGACCGCCGGACCCTGACATACAAGGCGCCCTCGCCGCCATGGCCGATGTGGGCTTCCTCAAAACCGACAACCATCGAGCGGAATTCCGGCAGGCCGAGCCATTGCGGCACCTGACGGCGCAACACGCCGCGCTCGGACTCCGGCCCGATCTTGCCCTTGCCCGTGATGATCAGCACGAAGGTCAGCCCGTCATGATGGGCGCGCTGCAGGAAGCCGAACAGCGCCCGATGCGCCCTCGTCTGCGTCATGCCATGCAGGTCGAGCCGGGCATCGATCTCCTTCCGCCCGCGCGATAGATGCGACCGCTCGCGGCGGCCGATCGGCGCCAGCGGTGGCGGTTCTGGTTTTGAGGGAGCGACGATTCGCGCCGGCGCGACGTGCCTCGGTGAAGCGGCGGGTTTTTGCGCCGCTTTGGTATCGACCTCCGCCGAGGCGACCGACGATTTCGAGGCGCGCCGCTTGCGCAGCGGCTTGACCTGCTTGACGACGCTCTCCCACAGCGCGCGGTCCTCCTCGCTCAGACCGCGCTTGCGTCGGGGCGGCTCCGGCAATTCGGGAATCAGGCTCGACGACCGGCGTTTCATCGGGGATGGCGATACCGGCGCAAATGACGCTGATGCGGCTTTGCCGAAACCGCTTCAACTTTCGGCCGCGGCTCGGGAAGCGGCACCGGCTTCGCCACAGCAGCCTGGACCGCCGGGGCTTGCGAAGGCGCCGCTGCTGGCGAAGGCGGTGCTGCCTGAGCTGCAGGCCTGGCGTTGGTCGCCGCGGTCACCTCGGGCGGCTTCGCCGCGTTCGCCTGCTCCCTGGACGGATCTTTCAACGGCGCGGTTTGCGGGAACAGTTTTGCGATCTGTTCCGACGGCCGCGCGTCGGGCACCGGCATCTTGCGGCCGCGCGCCAGCGGATCGAGGCTCTTCGGCACCAGCATGACGAAGCGCGCATTGTGGCGGAGGCGGCCGGCGACCTTGCCGGCATCGAGACCGGCGCCGAAATAGAGATCGGCGCGCGCGGGACCGACGATGGCGGAGCCGGTATCCTGCGCGATCATCAAGCGGCGGAACGGCGTCTTTGATGTAGCCGTTTCGATTGGCAGCTCGCCTTCGATGAAGAACGGCGTGCCATAGACATGCAGCGATTTATCGACCGCGATCGAGCGGCCCGGCGTCAACGGCACGCCCTGGGCGCCGACCGCCTCGTCCTTGTCGGAAAGCTGCACCTCGCGGAAGAAGACGTAGGACTTGTTCTGCCGCCGCAGCTCGTCGGCCTCATTGGGATTCTCTTCCATCCACTCCCGGATCTTCTGCATCGACATCTGATCCTTGGGGATGATGTTGCGCTCGATCAGGATGCGGCCGACCGCCGTATAGGGATAGCCATTATGGGCATCGTAATTGATGCGAACGGTCGAGCCGTCGTCGAGGCTGACCCGCGCCGAACCCTGGATCTGCGAGAACAGCAGGTCGGTTTGTTCCTTCAGGAAGCAGATTTCGAGCCCGCGGCCTTCAATCGCGCCGTCCTCGATCTCGGCGCGATCGTAATAGGGCACCAGCTTGCGGCGGCCAATCTTGCGGAACACCTGGCCCTTGTTGGGCAAGCCGGCCGAGCCCTGTGTAGTGCCGCGGACGAACAGATTGGACGGCCGGCGATAGACCGGCACCTTGTAGACCTCGTTCTCCGTCCGCGAGCCGTCGACGATCGGCTCATAATAGCCGGTGACAAAGCCCTCGCCTTCGCCAAGCCGCGAAATACGAAGGGGAAGAAAATGGTCCTCGAAGAAGGCTTTGGCCTTCAGTCCATCGGATAATTCGAGACCTTTTGCGATCTGGCAGGGATCGCGTAGCGAGGTGCCGAGCGCCTTCGGATCGGCCGGCGGCGTTCGTTGCGCCGATATCGGCCTGCAGCTCACTCGAAACGCGTTATAGGCGGCGAGATGATCGTCCTCGCGCCAGCCTGCGATCTCGGACCAGGCGACCGGCGCATACTGGCCGCCGTTAATCTGAAACGGGGATTCAAGCTCGGGATATGGCAGGTGACGGACGGCCGGCGGATACGCAGGCTTTTGCGAACGCGCACGACGTGCCGCAAGGGCCTCCACCGGAGCCAGCGAACACGCCAAAGCGATCACGCCAAACGCGAGCCCCGCAAGGCGTCGCGCGTCAGGCCGCGCTTCCGGTGCCAACCAGCTTCCAGTTCGGATCGCGAGAGCTCGTGTCGCGGGCGAATGTCCAGACATCGGTGATATCGGCGACCTTATCGGGATTGCCATCCACAATGGCGCCGGTCTTGTCGCGGGTGACCGAGATCATCTGCGACACGAAACGAACGGTCAGCTGCGCCGACCGGTCGCGTGCGTCCGCACTCACCAGTTCGGCCTTGTCGATCGAAACAAACCGCGTTTCGGTTTTCTGCTCGTGCTTTTCGCGATCCTTGATCACGGCATCGAAGCTGTCATAGACCTCGCTGGACAGCAGATCCTTCAGCGCGCGGCGGTCGCCATTGGCGAAAGCCAGCACGATCATCTCATAGGCGCTGCGGGCGCCGGAGATGAAATGCCGGGGATCGAACGAGGAGTCCTGGGCCGCAATGCCGTCAAGACCTGCGGCAAGCGGGGTGCCCGGCTCGGCAACGTCCTTCCAGCGGTCGTTCGGCGCGACATCCGCGCTCGGCGCCAGCGGCGCCTGATCGATCACCGCACCCGGCATCGGAACGACATTATTGTTATCCTGCGTACGCTGCACGACGTTGGGCGCGGCGCGATCGTAGGGCGGCCGTTCGCTGCCGGTGCGCTGTCCGAGGACGCTGCGCAGGCGCAGGAAGATAAAGACCGCCAGCGCCAGGAAGATGATGGTGTAAATATCCACGTCGTATTCGCTTTCTGGTTCTAACGCCGGCAACGGGCCCGGCGGTCGAGCGTTCCCTGACAAGAAGCTCTCTTACGAGTTTTCCCTGAGAACGGCAGAGATTACATCATCGATCGAGACTGCAGCATGTAGGCATGAAACTACGCCCGGCCAATGGCGCGTTTTGGCGCGGGTGAATTGTAGCGCGTTTTGGGGTCGAGGGGAAACCCGATCCTGTCCGGAAATCACGCGTATTCAATTATTTAGGGTACGTACTGGGCTGCTGGCGGGACCGTATTAGGCATATCTGCCACATTTCGCCGAGGGTCGCGTCGGCCGGACCGTCGTCCTTGTGGAAAGTGGCGGGGCTATGATAGCCACTCGCCCGGAAATGGCATCCCGCCCATCGAGCGAATTCAGACGAAAACGGGCTCCGCTCGCCAGCTTCAGGAGAGAGTTTCATGACCAACGGCAACGGCGCGCCTCCCGAACAGGCCCCTCCCCAGCTCAACGTGCTGGCGCAATACACCAAGGATCTGTCGTTCGAGAATCCGAACGCCCCCTCCTCCCTGGCGCCGCAAGAGCAGCAGCCAGCCATCAACATCCAGATCAACGTTTCCGCGAACAATCTCTCGGAAAACGAGTTCGAAGTGACGCTCTCGATCGAGGGCAAGGCTGAAAACGCCGGCAAGGTGATGTTCAGCTTCGAGCTGGCCTATGCTGGCGTGTTCCGCATCGTCAATGTCCCGAAGGAAAACCTGCATCCGCTGGTCATGATCGAATGCCCGCGGTTGTTGTTCCCGTTCGCGCGCGAGATCATCGCCACCGCGGTGCGCGATGGCGGTTTCCCGCCGCTGATGCTCGATCCCGTCGATTTCGTCGGTCTGTACCGCCAGAACATGGAACGGCAGGCCGCTTCCGGCGCAAAGCCGAGCTAAATCCTGGGATTCCGAATCAAGGACAGCCCAGCGGCCAAACGCCGCTAGGCGGCTCCGAGAAAATCGTTCCAGATCGGCTTGTCGCCCAAAGTGGCGATGAAGGCGCGATGGGCCTCGCGGTCCGCGTCGGTGATTCGCGGCGCCAGCGGCACCTCGCGCTGCCGGCGCGGCGTTTCGCCAAATCCGTTGCTGACAGTGACGCGGGTTTCCGACGCCAGGATCAATTGCGACTGCCGCGCCCCGATCAGGTCAATATAGACTTCGGCCAACAGCTCGGCGTCGAGCAGCGCGCCATGCTTGGTGCGGCGGGAATTGTCGATCGCATAGCGCGAGCAGAGATCGTCCAGCCGGTTCGACACGCCGGGATGCTTGCGGCGGGCCAACAACAACGTATCGACCAGGCGATCGCGCGAAATCGGCTGCCGCTTGGTGCGGTCGAGTTCGGCATTGATGAAGCTGATGTCGAACGATGCGTTGTGAATCACCAGCGGCGCGTCGGCGATGAATTCCAGGAACTCCTCAACCACTTCTGTGAACAGCGGCTTGCTGGAAAGGAACTCGCTGGACAGGCCATGCACGTTAAATGCTTCCGCCGGCATGTCGCGTTCGGGATTGATGTATCGGTGGAAGGTCTGTCCGGTCGGCATGCGGTTGTAGATCTCGATGCAGCCGATCTCGACCAGCCGGTCGCCGCGCAGCGGATCGAGGCCCGTGGTTTCGGTATCGAGAACGATTTCGCGCATGGAGCTTCTAAGACCGGAGGTTTAAGCGAATCAGGTTCGCCGCTGCGGCATCTTAACGACCTCGGCCAGAATGTCGCGGATGGCTGTGCGCACCGGGTCCAATCCATGCGACGTATCCACCACGAAATCCGCCCGCTTGCGCTTTTCGGCGTCGGGCAATTGCCGCGCCAGAATGCCGTCGAGCGCCTCTGACGTCATGGTGCCGCGCGCCAATATTCGCTCGCGCTGAGCTTCGGGAGACGTCGTGACCACCACGACGGCATCGACGCGCTTCTCGCCACCGGTTTCGAACAATAGCGGGATATCCATCACCACGACCGGCGCGCCGGCGCCTTCGGCCTCTGCGAGGAATTTCTGGCGGGAGGCGCCGAGCATCGGATGAACGATCTGCTCGAGCTGCTTGATGGCCGCGGGATCGTGCACCACCTTGGCGGACAGCTTTGCGCGATCAACCCTGCCATCGACGGTCGTGCCGGGAAATGCCGCCTCGATCGCAGGCGCCGCCTCGCCTTCATAGATTTTGTGAACGGCCGCATCGGCGTCGTAAACCGGCACGCCCGCCTCTGCGAACAGCTTTGCGGTGGTGGATTTTCCCATCCCGATCGAGCCGGTCAGTCCAAGTATCCGCATGTTGTTTGTTGCTCTTTAGGGATGCTCTCAAATTCCCAGCAATTGCTCGCGGCGCAGGAATGCAAGTAGTGGCAGCAGCGGCAGGCCGAGGATCGTGAAGTGATCGCCTTCGAAGTGATCGAAGAGATGTACGCCGAGCCCTTCGAGCTGATAGGCCCCGACGCTCGAAGTCACGGCCTCGCCAACCTCGTCCAGATACGCTGTGATCTCCGACCCGGTCAGTGCGCGCATGGTCAGGCGGGCGACCGAAACATCGGAAAACACTACCTTGCCGTCGCGGGCAACTGCAACGGCGGAATGCAGTTCGTGCGTTCCGCCGGCAAGCAGGCGCAATTGATCCGCGGCCTGGGCGCGGCCGGCCGGCTTGCTGAACAGACGGTTTCCAAAAGCCAGCGTCTGATCGGCGCCGACGACATAACGGCCGGGATTTTTTGACGATACGAAGCACGCCTTCTCGCGCGCCAGGAGGCCCGCAATTTCGCCGGGCGCGGAAAGGCCGGAATTTTTCTGCACGGATCGTTCGTCGATATCGGCTGGAACGGCCTCAAAGGAAACGCCGGCATTGGCAAGCAGCATCTGCCGCGCGCGGCTCTGCGAGGCCAGGATCAGCGGATCTTTTCCGCGCCAGATGGTCATCGCGAAAACATCATTCCGGAAGCCGCTGCCGCTGGCGATCGGTGAACAGTTTGAGCACAGCCGCGGCGGTTTCCTCGATCGAGCGGCGCGTCACGTCGAGCTGCGCCCAACTGAATTTGGCACTCAGTTTCCGGGCGTAGGCGACTTCATCGGTCACCGCCTGACGATCGATGTACTCATCGTTTGGGGTATCGGCGCCCATGCTCAGCAACCGGTTTTGCCGGACCTGGATCAACCGCTCCGGCGTCGCATGAAGGCTGACGACCAATGGCTTTTTCAACGTCTCCAGCTGGTGCGGCAGCGGAATGCCCGGCACCAGCGGCACGTTCGCGGTGCGGACGCCGCGGTTGGCGAGATAGATCGAGGTCGGCGTCTTCGACGTACGGGACACGCCGACCAGAACCACGTCGGCGTCTTCCAGACCTTCGACGTGCTGGCCGTCGTCATGAATCATGGTGTAGTTCAAGGCGTCGATGCGCTTGAAATATTCCGCGTTCAGAACGTGCTGGGCCCCCACCCTGCCCGTCGTTGCCGCGCCGAGATAGGCCTCGAACATTTGCATCACCGGGCCGATGATCGACAGGCTCGGGATGTTGATGTCCCTGCACTTGCCCTCCAGCCGGCCGACCAGATCCTTTTCCAGCAACGTGAAGAGCACGATGCCCGGCGCCTCCTCGATCTCGTCGAGCACGCGGTCGAGCTGCTTCTGGCTGCGCACCAGCGGATAGACGTGCTCCACCGCGGTCACATTGGCGTATTGCGCGGCCACCGCGCGCGCCACCGTGATCAGCGTCTCGCCGGTCGAGTCGGAGACCAGATGAAGATGAAAATAATTGCCGATCGTGGGCACCAGAACCCCTGTGTATCCTGTGAATCCCTGTGGAGCTTAACCAAGATATTTGGCCCTGGGTCGTCACGTCAGGGATAACCCGGACTTTTCTTCACAGGGCCTCGCGAGAGGACAAGTCCGCCTGCTCATCGCCATGATAGTGGGAAGGTGTGGATTTGTCTCTTCATAAGCTGACCACGAAACGGCGCAAGCAATTGATGCACGTGGCATTATCAGTATGAGGCAATGTTCCGCCGGAATTGGGGAAGGTTGTGAACAAGCCTCGCAAACATGCGGGATCGTTTTGTGTGAGTCATAATCACCGTCACTTAGACTCAAACCTAAGATTCTAAAATTATTAGTTTAGAGAAGCGGTGCTTTGCGGATATGTCTTGCGTCCCCTCTCTGGCAGCGCTTCTTCGCAACGCTGCGAGGGCCGGAAAGTTTCAGGGACGAGCAAGGTCGGGCGACTGCGATGTACGAGTGGATCACGATCACGGCGTATCCGTGGATCAAGGCGCTGCACGTGATCGCGGTAATCTCCTGGATGGCCGGCATGCTCTATTTGCCGCGGCTGTTCGTCTACCATTGCGAGGCCGAGGTCGGATCGAAGCAGTCCGAGACCTTCAAGGTGATGGAATGGCGCCTGCTGAAGGCCATCATCAACCCTGCGATGACGATCACCTGGCTGGCCGGGCTCTATCTGGCCTGGAGCGGGCACTGGTACACGTCCGGCTGGTTTCACGCCAAACTGACGCTGGTGCTGATCCTGTCGGGTGTCCACGGCTTTTTTTCCCGTTTGGTCAAGGATTTCGCCGCCGACCGGAATACCAGAAGCCAGAAATTCTATCGTATTATCAATGAGGTGCCTACCGCCCTGATGATCCTCATCGTGATACTGGTGATTGTGAAACCGTTCTAGCCCGAGCTTTTCGTCGATCCGGCGGTTTCTCTCCTGCTTGCGAAGCAGCGGCCGATTTTCTATATTGTCGAAATCCCACCCCACGCAGGCGGATGTGGCTGCGTTTCGGTTTCTTCATTGGAGACCGGCCGCCGCATCAGGTTTGAAGCCTCACCGGCGCTTTCCTTGCTTAGACCTGCGGACCTTCCAATTTTTCGTGTCCGCTATCTCTTTAAGCCACCTCGCACCCCTTCCCTAAAGTACACTCCACAGGACCACCCCAATGCGGGAAATGAAACTCCAGGACCTCAAATCGAAAACGCCGGCCGAGCTCGTCTCGTTCGCGGAAGAGAACGGGGTCGAAAATGCCAGCACCATGCGCAAGCAGGAGCTGATGTTCGCCATCCTCAAGCAGCTCGCGATCCAGGAAATCGACATTATCGGCGAAGGCGTCGTTGAGGTTCTCTCCGACGGCTTCGGCTTTCTGCGTTCGCCCGACGCCAACTACCTGCCCGGCCCTGACGACATCTACGTCTCGCCGTCGCAGATCCGCCGCTTCGGCCTTCGCACCGGCGACACCATCGAAGGCCATATCCGCAGCCCGAAAGAAGGCGAACGCTATTTCGCGCTGCTGAAGGTCAACACCCTCAATTTCGAAGATCCGGAAAAATCCAAGCACAAGGTCAATTTCGACAATTTGACGCCGCTGTTTCCGGACCAGCGCTTCCGCCTCGAACTCGAAGACCCGACGCGCAAAGACCTTTCAGCAAGGGTTATCGACATCGTCGCCCCGATCGGCAAAGGCCAGCGCGCCCTGATCGTCGCGCCGCCGCGCACCGGCAAGACCGTGCTGATGCAGAACATCGCGCACTCGATCACCGCCAATCATCCCGAATGCTATCTGATCGTTCTCTTGATCGACGAGCGTCCGGAAGAAGTCACGGACATGCAGCGCTCGGTGAAGGGCGAGGTGGTGTCGTCCACCTTCGACGAGCCGGCGGTGCGTCACGTCCAGGTCGCCGAGATGGTGATCGAGAAAGCCAAGCGTCTGGTCGAACACGGCCGCGACGTCGTGATCCTCTTGGACTCGATCACGCGTCTGGGCCGCGCCTACAACACCGTGGTGCCGTCATCCGGCAAGGTGCTGACCGGCGGTGTCGACGCCAACGCGCTGCAGCGGCCGAAACGATTCTTCGGCGCTGCGCGCAACATCGAGGAGGGCGGTTCGCTCACGATCATCGCCACCGCGCTGGTCGATACCGGTAGCCGCATGGACGAAGTCATCTTCGAAGAATTCAAGGGCACCGGTAACTCCGAACTGATCCTCGACCGCAAGGTCTCGGACAAGCGGACCTTCCCGGCGATCGACATCTCGCGCTCCGGCACCCGCAAGGAAGAGCTGATCACCGATCCGCAACTGCTGAAGAAGATGTACGTGCTGCGCCGGATCCTCAATCCGATGGGCACCATGGACGCCATCGACTTCCTGCTCGACAAGCTTCGCAACACCAAGAACAACTCGGAGTTCTTCGACTCCATGAACACCTGAGCCATCAGGCCAGGGCTGAAGAGGGCGCCTCGTGGAAGCGGGGCGCCTTTTTTTTATGCTGCGGGCGTCGTTGCAATGGGAATACAGCATCGGGAAATCGGCATTAGTGATTGATTAACCATGTAAGATATTGAATTTTATATTACTTATTTGGATCCGAGGGTCGGGGGAGGGTGCTTCTCCGGATTTTGCAGCATTTTTTGCGGCACCCTGTCCGCGGTAGACCCGCGGTATCGCCTGCACGTCCAGGCCCCGACTCGAATCGCGTTGCCTTTTCAAAACCTCCCGCACAAATAGGCCCATGCATCCGCGGGATCAGACCATCTTTGCATTGTCGTCGGGCCGGGCGCCGAGCGCGATTGCCTTGGTGCGCGTCTCGGGTTCGCAGGCCGGGAAGATCGTGACGGCGCTTGCCGGCAAATTGCCGGCGCCACGAATGGCCACCCGCGCGCTGCTTGGGGATGTCGGCCAGCGGCCGATCGACGACGCGGTGGTGCTGTGGTTTCCGGGTCCGGCCAGCGCGACCGGAGAAGACGTCGCGGAATTTCACGTCCATGGCGGGCGCGCGGTGCTGGCGGCTTTGTTCACGGCGCTGTCCGGATTCGAAGATGTCCGCCCGGCCGAGCCCGGCGAATTTACCCGGCGCGCTTTCGAGAACGGCAAGCTCGATCTGACGGAGGCCGAAGGTCTCGACGATCTCATCCATGCCGACACCGATCGGCAACGCCGCCAGGCGTTGCGCCAATTGAAGGGACTGCTTGGCGACAGGGCGCGCGACTGGCGCGCGCGGATCATCGAAGCGTCTGCGCTGATCGAGGCCGGGATCGATTTTTCGGACGAGGGCGACGTGCCGGCGGAATTGATCGCGCCGGCGATGGCGAAGGTCAAAGTGCTGCTGGCCGAGATCGAGGAAGTGCTGACCGGGCAGGGGCGGAGCGAACGGCTCCGCGATGGTCTTGTCGTCGCGATCGCCGGGCCGCCGAATGTCGGCAAGTCGACACTGATGAATCAGCTCGCGCGCCGCGAGGTCGCGATCGTGTCGCCGCATGCCGGCACCACGCGCGACGTCATCGAAGTGCAGCTCGATCTCGACGGCTATCCGGTGACGGTGATCGACACCGCAGGGATTCGTGAGACGGACGACCCGGTCGAACAGGAGGGTGTCCGTCGTGCCCGGGCGCGTGCGGCGGATGCGGACCTCGTGCTTTGGCTGGCGGACTTGTCAGGAGTCGAGACCCAGGGCGAGGGGACCGCGCCGGTCTGGTTGGTGCGCAACAAGATCGATCTCGATACGGCCGGTCGGCCATTGGGTGAGTCGGCCGAAGGCCGTGTCTTTCAGATTTCCGCGGGCCGCGGCGATGGGGTGCCGGAGCTGATCGCGGCATTGGTGGGTTTCGCCCAGCGCTACTTTGGCGGCACCGAGGGCGGACTGATCAGCCGGACCCGGCAACGGAAACTGCTGCAGGAGACGGCGGCTTCGCTACAGCGCTGTATCGCGGTGATCGGGCAGGGCGAAGAACTGGCGGCGGAAGAACTCCGGACGGCGGCACATTCACTGGGAAGGTTACTCGGACGAGTGGACGTCGAAGACATTCTCGACGTGATCTTTCGTGAGTTCTGTGTAGGTAAGTGAAGTTTCCTTACCTTTCGCTAACCATGTTTCACGTGAAACATGGGCCCAGGCGCAAGCCGTGTTTCACGTGAAACACTTTCCTCAAACTTCTGCTTTCGGGTCCAACAACTCCGGGATAGAAGTCCCGCATGCTTTCCCAAGCGGACTCTTTCGACGTCATCGTCATCGGCGGTGGACATGCCGGCTGCGAAGCCGCAAGTGCCGCTGCGCGGATGGGCGCGAAGACTGCCTTGGTGACTCACCGTTTCGCCACCGTCGGAGCCATGTCCTGCAATCCCGCCATCGGCGGTCTCGGCAAGGGCCATCTGGTCCGCGAGGTCGATGCCTTGGACGGTTTGATGGGCCGGGTGGCTGACGCCGGGGGCATTCAGTTTCGGATGCTGAACCGCCGCAAGGGTCCGGCTGTCCGCGGACCGCGCGCCCAGGCGGACCGCAAGCTTTACGCCGCCGCCATGCAGACCGCGATCCGGGAGACTGCCAATCTCAGCGTGATCGAAGGCGAGGCGGATGAGCTGATCGTCTCGAACGGCCGGGTCACGGGAATTCGCTTGGGCGACGGTCGTGAGCTTTCGACCGGAGCAGTGGTGATCACCACCGGGACCTTTCTGCGAGGTCTGATCCATCTCGGCGAGAAGAACTGGCCGGCTGGACGGGTCGGGGAGGCGCCGGCAATGGGGCTTTCGGCCTCGTTCGAAAGGGTCGGCTTCACGCTCGGACGATTGAAGACCGGTACGCCGCCGCGGCTCGATGGCACGACCATCGACTGGTCATCCGTCGAAATGCAGCCCGGCGATGATCCACCAGAGCCGTTCTCGGTCATGACCGACCGGATCACGACGCCCCAGATCCAGTGCGGCATCACCCGGACCACGCCGGCTACCCATGACGTCATCCGGGCCAATGTGCATCGCTCGCCGATGTATTCCGGCCAGATCAAGAGCAGCGGTCCGCGCTATTGCCCTTCGATCGAAGACAAGATCGTCCGGTTCGGCGACCGCGATGGACATCAGATCTTCCTGGAGCCGGAAGGGCTGGACGACTCCACGGTCTATCCAAACGGCATCTCGACCTCACTGCCGGAAGAGGTTCAGCTCGCGATCCTTGCGACCATCCCCGGGCTCGAGCGGGTGAAGATGGTCCGGCCCGGCTACGCCATCGAATACGACCATGTAGACCCTCGCGAGCTCGAGCCGACCTTGCAGACCAAGCGCCTTCCGGGTCTCTTCCTGGCCGGACAGATCAACGGCACGACTGGATATGAGGAGGCGGCGGCGCAGGGGATCGTTGCGGGTTTGAACGCAGCGTTGGCAGCCGGAGGCGCCGACCCAATCGTGTTTGATCGCGCGGACGGCTATCTCGGTGTGATGATCGACGATCTCGTGACCCGCGGAATCACCGAGCCGTACCGGATGTTCACATCGCGGGCGGAGTATCGCCTGACCTTGCGGGCTGATAATGCCGATCAGCGCCTGACCGATAAGGGGATCGCGTTGGGTTGCGTAGGGCAGGCGCGCTCAGAGCGGCATCGCGACAAGATGGCTGCGCTGGCTGCGGCCAAGGCACTGGCCAAGTCGCTGTCGATGACCCCCAACGAAGCAGCCAGGCACGGCCTCGCTCTCAACCGGGATGGCCATCGGCGTTCGGCGTTTGAGTTGCTGGCCTATCCTGAGATCGAATGGGACGTGTTGCGCGGCATCTGGCCGGAGCTGTCGGCCGTCGATCCATCCATCGCCGTGCATCTCGAGATCGACGCCAAGTACGATGTTTATCTCAAGCGCCAGACCGCCGACGTCGATGCCTTCCGGCGCGACGAGGGGTTGGTCCTGACCGATATCGACTATACCGATGTGCCCGGGCTTTCCAACGAAGCGCGCGGCAAGCTTGAGGCGGCGCGGCCGCGGACAGTGGGGCAGGCGGGCCGGCTCGACGGTTTGACGCCGGCGGCGCTGGGTATCCTGGCAGCCTACCTTCGCAGGGAAGCGCGCCGGAAGACCTCAAAGGCGACGGCTTAAGAATCTGTTTCACGTGAAACGTTGATGTAGAATGGGTATCGCTTTGCTCCACCCATCCTGCGATTGCTGCTTTAAGAGGGGGCCTTCTACCGTCGTTGCGAGGAGCGGCAGCGACGAAGCAATCCATGCCTCAGCAAGTTGCGAAATGGATTGCTTCGCTTCGCTCGCAATGACGACCTCAACAGACAGCATTTCCAAACATGGGCAAAATCCAACCGGCGGATATTCCTTCCGCCAGCGACAAGGCGACAGCTCTCGCCCTCACCCCCGTTTCACCTGAAACGGCGGCACGGCTGGAACGCTACGTCGATCTCCTGGTGGAGTGGCAGGCCAAGACCAATCTCGTCGCGCCGTCGACGCTTCCGCATCTCTGGACCCGCCACGTCTCCGATTCGCTTCAGCTCTTGGATCTGGCTCCGTCAGCGAAGGTCTGGGTCGATCTCGGCAGCGGCGGCGGTTTCCCTGGCGTGGTACTTGCCTGCGCCCTGGTGGAAACGCCGGGCGCCAATGTTCACCTGGTCGAACGCAACGCCAAGAAGGCGGCCTTTCTGCGCGAAGCGGTCCGCGTAACTTCCGCGGCTGCGACCGTGCATTTGGTTGGAATCGGGGATAGTGTGGATAGAATCGGCAGCCACGTCGATTGCGTCACTGCGCGGGCACTGGCTCCATTACATCAGCTTGTCGGTTTCGCGGAACCGTTTGTGAGCGGCGGCGCGAAGGCGCTGTTTCTCAAGGGCCAAGATGTAGAGGCTGAATTGACCGAAGCCACTAAATATTGGAATATTGAACCGCGACTCCATTCCAGCCGCACGGGCGGGCACGGCTGGATCGTCGAACTCGATCGGATCGAGCGGCGCAACCCCTCCGCGATCACATATGGCGATCGGGCATGAACGAATTAGATGAGCTATATCAAGAGGATAGGGACCCTACTCCACCGCCCCATCCACGCATCCTGTCGCTCGCCAACCAAAAGGGCGGCGTCGGCAAGACGACTACAGCGATCAATCTGGGCACGGCACTCGCCGCGATTGGGGAGCGCGTGCTGATCGTCGATCTCGATCCGCAGGGCAATGCCTCTACCGGTCTCGGCATCGATCGCCGCACCCGCAACTGCTCGACCTATGACGTGCTGATCGGCGAAGCGCCGCTGCGTGAAGCGGTGGTTGCCACTGCGGTGCCGCGGCTGCACATCGCCTCCTCGACCATGGATCTGTCGGGCCTCGAACTCGAACTCGGCACGACGCCCGGCCGTGCGTTCCGGCTGCGCGACGCGATCGCCGCGCTGAACAAGAACGCGGCGCCGGACACCGAGTACACCTATGTGCTGATCGATTGCCCGCCGTCGCTCAACCTCCTCACCGTCAATGCGATGGCGGCGTCGGATGCGATCCTGGTGCCGCTGCAATGCGAGTTCTTCGCGCTCGAAGGTTTGTCGCAATTGCTGCAGACGGTGGAGCAGGTGCGCTCGACCCTCAATCCGAACCTGTCGATCCACGGCATCGTGTTGACCATGTTCGATTCGCGCAACAACCTGTCGAACCAGGTCGTCGCCGACGTGCGGCAGTTCATGGGCGGCAAGGTCTACGACACCATGATCCCGCGCAACGTGCGCATCTCCGAGGCGCCGTCCTACGGCAAGCCGGTGCTTGTCTATGACCTCAAATGTGTCGGCAGCGAAGCCTATCTGAAGCTGGCGACGGAAGTGATCCAGCGCGAGCGCGAGCTGAGGACGCATTAGTCGGGCGTAGGGTGGGCAAAGGCGTCTTCGCCGTGCCCACCATTGCCTGTCGCGAAAATCGGTGGGCGCGCTTCGCTTTGCCCACCCTGCGGTCAACCGAATTCTGTTCCGGAGTAGCGTAAGTGAATCCTAGGGAGTTGGCGGCGATGGCCGACGAAACGCGTTCACGACTGGGCCGCGGTCTTGCAAGTCTGATCGGGGATGTCGGCGGCGAGGCCGCACATGTCGACCGGCCGCGCAATCAGCGCAAGGTGCCGATCGAGTTCCTGAAACCGAATCCGCGCAACCCGCGCCGGACCTTTTCCGATGCCGAGCTCGGCGAGCTCGCGGCCTCCGTCAAGCAGCATGGCGTGATCCAGCCGATCGTGGTTCGGCCGGTAAAGGGGTCGCAGGATCGCTTCGAAATCATCGCGGGCGAGAGGCGCTGGCGTGCCGCGCAACTCGCCAGCCTCCATGAGGTGCCGATCGTCCCGATCGAAGTCAGCGACTCTGACGCGCTCGAGATCATGATCATCGAGAACGTGCAGCGCGAAGACCTCAATGCGATGGAAGAGGCGCAGGGCTATCACGCGCTGGCCGATGAATTCAAACGCAGCCAGGAAGACATCGCCAAGGAAGTCGGCAAAAGCCGCAGCCACGTCGCCAACATGATGCGGCTGACGAAGCTGCCGGCGGAGGTGCAGGCTTTTATCGCCAACGGCCAATTGACGGCAGGCCACGCCCGCGCCCTGATCGGCGTGCCCGATCCGCTGGCCGCGGCGAAACGCATCGTCGAGGAGGGTCTCAACGTACGCCAGACCGAGGCGCTGGCGCATGAAGAGGGCGTTCCGGAACGCAAGCCGCAAAAGGCGCGGGCCGCCGGCGGCGGCGGCGGTAAGACAAAAGATCCCGACACGATTGCGCTGGAGAAGCGCGTCAGCGATGCGCTCGGTCTTGCCGTGACCGTCAGCCACCGCGACCCCGGCGGTTCCGTCCAGATCAGCTATCGCAACCTCGAACAGCTCGACGAGGTGATGCGGCGTTTGGCGAAGGGCGGCTGACGGGGGCGCGCCTACTTTGCATGGGGTTGTTTTCGCGATTTTGTATCCGACGCGCTCCGCGCACCGGCACGTCAGCCGCACGGCGAAGGGAGAGCAGGCGAGGGAGAAGAGCTACCCCCGCCGCTTCGCATTCACCGCGATCGAGAGCAACGTGCGCTGCGCGATCGCCGACGCCAGCGATGCCTGTTTGCGCATGTCGAGCGCGGCGGTTCCGAGCTGATCGATGATGGCGGCCAGCCGCGCCACGCTGAAATTTCGCAGCGCGATTTCGACGACGCCCTTGCGTGAGAAATGCAGGCGCGGATATCCGCTTTCGAGCAAGGTCGAGATCGGCGTGCCGTCGGCCACCGCAAGCGCCGATTTGTGCAGCCATGCCGCCTGGCGCTGTGCGGCGGAGATGATGACGCCGGGATAGGTGCCGGCGACCATCGCCTTGGCAAACTCGCTTTCGACCAGCTCCGGCTTGCCGGCAAAGGCGCCATCCACGATCGGGTCCAGCTTCAGCTCGGACGCGTCGGAGACGACGGTCATGACATCGTCGAGCGCGATCTCGCCCTTGCCGTGGGAATAGAGCGCCAGCTTGCGAAGCTCGTTGCGCGAGGCCTGGCGGTCGCCGCCGAGCAGTGACATCAGCACGGCGCGCGCGTCAGCGGCGATGCGCAGATTGGAAATCCGCAATTCCTCGTCGATCAATCGGGCAAGGTCGCGTTCGGTATCGGGATAGCAGGCGATGGCGACCGCGGTCTTGGCCCGCTCGCAGGCCTTGCGCAGCGGCGATTCCGGCCGCAGCTCGCCGGCCTCGATCACGATGCGGCAATCTTTCAAGGGCATATCGGCCAGCGTGTCGACTCCGCCAGCGAAACTGCGGGAGCCGGCGCGCACGCGAATGGCGCGGCGGCCGCCGAACATCGGTATCGTCATAGCCTCGTCGACCAGCCGCGACGGCTCGGCCGACAGTTCGTCGCCGTCCAATCGTACCAGCGAGAAGGGATCGTTGGGGTCGTCGACGGCGGAGGCGATCAGCGCGTCGGCGCGCTCGCGGACCAGGCCGGCATCCGGGCCGTAAAGCAGGATGATGGGGCGGCCAGAATCGGGCCGGGCGAGAAAAGCGTCGATTTCTTTTCCGCGGAGCGCGACCAACGGGGTCAGGTGCCGGCGTAGAAGAACGACGCCAGCCGGGTCTGAATGTTTTCCGCAATCTCGTTGGCGGCACGATCCTCGGCGTCGCGGAAGGCGCGGGCGCGGGCGAAGCGTTGCAGATTGCCCGGAATGTCGTACGACACGCGGGAGAAGGTCGTCCCGGTCATGACGGATTTGTTGGTCGCAAGGTCGATCAGATTGTACTGCGCGTCGATGCCGTAGTTTTCGCTCGACGGCAAAGCGGTGTTCGGGTCGAGCATCAGCGAGGAACGCGAGCTGCCGAAGCGCAGCACCAACTTATGGGTCGGCGGCATGCCGGTGGCGTTGCCGTAGAGCTTGAACGCCAGCGCGTTGCGGATCTCCACCTGGATCCTCGCTTCGCGGGACGCGTTTGGCTTGTCGACGGGCGGGATTTCCACGCCCATCAGCTTTTCGCGCAGGCCGGGATTGCCGTCATTACGTTCGGCATACATCGGCTGAAAACAGCCGGCCGTGAGCGCCGCCAGGGCGGCGACGGCGATGAGCCGGACGGCGATCCGGGTCCTAGCCAACGACATTCACGATCCTCATGGGAACTACGATTACCTTGCGGACGGCCTTGCCGCCGAGAGCGAGTTTTACCGCATCGAGCGCCAAAACGGCAGCCTCAATTTCCCGATTTTGGGCGACCCGTGGCACGGTAACATCACCCCGTTTCTTGCCGTTGACCTGGACCACCAGCGTCACCGTGTCTTCAACCAGCAAATCGCGTTCGATTTGGGGCCAGTTGGCCTCCGAAATCAACCCGGACTGCCCCAGGACCTGCCAGCACTCCTCGGCCAGATGCGGCATCATGGGGGAAACCAATTGAACAAGGATGACGGCGGCCTCCCGGACCGCCCAGGCGACGTCGGGCGACGGCTGGCCGCCTTTGGCCAGCACCTCGGCCAGGGCGTTGGCGAATTCCCGGATATGGGCGAGGCAGACGTTGAAATGCAGCCGCTCGATCCCTGATGACACCTTGTCCAGCGCGCCATGGGCGGCCTTGCGCAAGCCGAGCGCGTCGGCGCCGAACGAGGCCGGCCGGCCGGCCGGGGCCATTTTGGCGATCTCGGCCGATTCGTTCACCAGCCGCCACAGCCGCTGCACGAAACGCGAGGCGCCCTGGACGCGCTCGTCGCTCCAGATCACGTCGCGGTCGGGCGGGGAGTCCGACAGCATGAACCAGCGCGCGACGTCGGCGCCATAAGTCGCGATGATGTCGTCGGGGTCGACGGTGTTTTTCTTCGACTTCGACATCTTCTCGATCGGGCCGATCGTGATGTCCTCGCCGGTTGCCAGCAGAATGGCGCGCTTGCCGTTGCCGCCGGCTTCGACCTTCACCTCGGCCGGCGTGACGTAAGAGCCGTCCGCCTTTTGATAGGTCTCGTGCACCACCATGCCCTGCGTGAACATGCCGGCGAACGGCTCGTCCATGCCGATATGGCCGGTCGCCTTCATCGCGCGGGTGAAGAAGCGGCTGTAGAGCAGATGCAGGATCGCGTGCTCGACACCGCCGATATACTGGTCGACCGGCATCATCCGGTTCGCCACATCAGGCGTGGTCGCCGCTTTCTCATTCCAGGGGTCGGTAAAGCGCGCAAAGTACCAGGACGAATCCACGAAGGTGTCCATGGTGTCGGTTTCGCGCTGGGCCTTGCCGCCGCATTTCGGGCAGGTGACGTGCTTCCAGGTAGGATGGTGGTCGAGCGCGTTGCCGGGCTTGTCGAAGGTGGCGTCCTCCGGCAGCACCACCGGCAACTGGTCGTCGGGCACCGGCACCACATCGCATTTCGGGCAGTGGATCACCGGGATCGGGCAGCCCCAGTAGCGCTGGCGTGAAATGCCCCAGTCGCGCAGGCGGAAGTTCACCTGCCGCTCGCCGACCGGCGCGTTGCCGCGCGTCTCATTTTCCAGCCGTTTTGCGATCTCTTCCTTGGCCTCTTCGATGGTCATGCCATCGAGGAAGCGGGAATTGATCATGCGGCCGTCGCCGTCATAGGCGGTGTCGGTAATGACAAACGTCGTCGGGTCCTGGCCCTCGGGGCAGACCACCGGGACGTTGCCGAGATTGTACTTGTTGACGAAATCGAGGTCGCGCTGGTCGTGCGCCGGGCAGCCGAAGATCGCGCCGGTGCCGTATTCCATCAGCACGAAATTCGCCACGTAAACCGGCAGCTTCCAGCTCGGATCGAACGGATGAACCGCCTTGATGCCGGTGTCAAAACCCTGCTTCTCGGCGGTGTCGATAATTTCCTGCGCGGTGCCGATCTTTTTCACGTCCGCGATGAATTCGGCAAGCTTCGGATTCTTCGCAGCCGCCGCGATCGCCAGCGGATGGTCGGCCGCGATCGCCATGAATTTTGCGCCGAACAGCGTGTCGGGCCGCGTCGTGAAAATCTTCAGCTCGGATTCGCCTGATGGCGTCGTGGCCGGATCGAGCGCGAAGCGCAACAGCAAGCCTTCGGAGCGGCCGATCCAGTTGCGCTGCATCAGCCGGACCTTGTCGGGCCAGCGGTCCAGGCTATCAAGCGCATCCAGCAGTTCCTGCGAGTACTTCGTGATCTTGAAGACCCACTGGCTCATTTCGCGCTGCTCGACGATCGCGCCCGAGCGCCAGCCGCGGCCGTCGATTACCTGCTCGTTGGCGAGCACGGTCATGTCGACCGGATCCCAGTTGAGCTTGCGCTTCTCACGCTCGGCGAGGCCCGCGCGCAGCATGTCCAGGAACATCTTCTGCTGATGCTTGTAGTAGCTGGGGTCGCAGGTCGCGAATTCGCGGGACCAGTCCAGCGACAGGCCGATCGACCGCAACTGCTTCTTCATCGCGGCGATGTTGTCGTAGGTCCAGGCTTTCGGCGCGACCTTGCGCTCGATCGCGGCATTCTCGGCCGGCAGGCCGAACGCGTCCCAGCCCATCGGGTGCAGGACGTTGAACCCCTTGGCGCGCATGAACCGCGCCAGCACGTCGCCCAGAGTGTAATTGCGGACATGCCCGATATGGATGCGCCCGGACGGGTAGGGGAACATCTCGAGCACGTAATATTTCGGCCGCGGATCGTCGTTTTTCGAGGCGAAGATCGCCTTTTCGTCCCACTGGCGTTGCCAGCGCGGCTCGGAATCACGGGCGTTGTAACGTTCGGAGGTCATGGAATCGCTGGGCTTTTGTGGATTCGGGTCCGTCCAGAGGACGGCGGACTAGGCCACAAAAGCGGTTGCGGGGTCAACGGGTTGGGGAGGGAACGATCTGGCGCGACATCTCGGGTGGGCGTCAGCCGTCCCGTAAGGCTTGTTTGCCCGGAACCGGGCACGCCCAAGACGATGTTTTCTGTGCGGTGTATTTTCAGTAGAATATGGTTCTGGACGTCAAGCCTTGTTGCAATTCCGGCCGGTGATCGACTGCGCAAGAGCGAGATAAGAGAATGACCAATTCTCCGATGCCAACCGGGCGTGATCCCTCGGCGGACGAATTGCTCGACAAACTTTCATTGGAGCGCCTTCAGAAACTGATCACCATTGAAACGGCCAACAGTGCCACGCTGAGCATCATCGATCGAGGGAAATGGATGATCGGAGGTGTTGCAGCGCTGTTGGCGGTGCTGGGCATCTCAACATATTTGGACGTGAAGAAAAGCGTCCAGTCGATGACTGAGGTAGCTACCAAACAGGTTCTTGATACGGAGTTGACCGAATACCGGAAGCAAGTCGCATCGAAGGCCGAGCAAACTCTCAAGGAATTCGAGGAACGGCGAACCTTCATTTCCAGTCAAGTCACTCTAAGAATCACAATATCGCCCGCATCGCGAAAAGTGTTCAACGCCAAAAATACCACCGCGCTGCCTGGTAACCTCGCGCGATCGGAGGGCGATCCGCCCACCGGAGACGCGGTCGTCGATGAAATGTACGAACACGTCGGCACGGTTCTCAGATTTTGGAAGTCGGAGTACGGCCGGGATTCCTACGACGGAAAAGGCGCCGAAGTCAGGGTCGTGGTCCGCTACGGACAACTGTACAATAATACACTTTGGGATGGGAAGAGGCTCGTCATCGGAGACGGAGCGATATTCAAGACCTTCTCAAATCTAAAGGTTGCCGCTTCCGAACCGATGCACGGGGTGACGCAACATAGCGCTGCTTTCGCTTATGAGGGACAATCGGGTGCTTTGAATAAGCACATTTCCGATGCGCAAGAGCGAGATAAAAGAATGACCAAATCTCCGATGCCAACAGAGCGTGATCCCACGCCCGACGAATTGCTCGACAAACTTTCAGTGGAGCGCCTTCAGAAACTAATCACCATTGAAACAGCCAACAATGCCACGCAGAGCATCATCGATCGAGGGAAATGGATGATCGGAGGTGTTGCAGCGCTGTTGGCGGTACTGGGCTTCAAAACATATTTAGACGTGAAGAATAGTATTGATTCGATTACGGAGATTGCGACCAAACAAGTTCAATCACAGGCGTCGGGAATCTTGACGAAGTTTGAAGGCGACATCTCGGCCCTCCAAAAAAAGCTGGTAGCTCTTGATACGGAGTTGATCGAATACCGGAAGCAAGTCGCATCGAAGGCCGAGGAAACTCTCAAGGAATTCGAGGAGCGGCGAACCTTCATTTCTAGTCAGGTCATCCTAAAAGTCGCGGTATCGCCTGCATCGCGAAAAGTGTTCAATGCCAAAAATTTGACCGTGCTGCCTGGCAACCTCGCGCGATCGGAGGGTGATCCGGCCACCGGAGACGCGGTCGTCGATGAAATGTACGAACACGTCGGCACGGTTCTTAGATTTTGGAAGTCGGAGTACGGCCGGGATTCCTACGATGGAAAAGGAACCGAAGTCAGGATCGTGGTCCGCTACGGAAAACTGTACAATAACACATTTTGGGATGGGCAGAGGCTCGTCATCGGAGACGGCGACGGAGCGATATTCAAGACCTTCTCAAATCTAAAGATTGCCGCTTCCGAACTGATGCACGGGGTGACGGAACATAGCGCCGCTTTCGCTTATAAGGGGCAATCTGGCGCTTTGAGTAATCACATTTCCGATGTCTTCGGCACTCTGGTGGAGCAATGGAAACTCCGGCAGACAGCGGATCAGGCTAACTGGCTCATGGGTGACGGCATACTTGCTCCAAACATCAAGGGGGTGGCGCTCCGTTCGCTGAAAGCGCCAGGGACGGCGTATGACGATCCGCTGCTCGGTAAAGATCCGCAGCCGAGCACCATGGCGGGTTATAAAAATGTGAAAGAAGACTCTGGCGGAGCCCATCTCAACTCGGGAATACCGAATCACGCTTTCTATCTTGCGGCCACCAAAATCGGTGGTTTTGCGTGGGAAAAGCCGGGCAAGGTTTGGTACGAAGCTTTGCTTGCGAGCAAATCGGACGACGATTTTCGAAAGTTCGCTCGCACGACCCTCGCGAAAGCGGAAGCAATGTTTGGAAAGCAAAGCAAGGAATGGTCCTCGATCAAGGACGCGTGGCACGATGTTGGCATCGATGTCGGATCGTAGGATTAGATTAATCCGACCCGGTCACCGCACGCTTAGTGTGCGTGTCATCGGCGGCCTTTACCCCGCCAGCGCCATCCCGGCCTCGTCCACCGGCTTGGCAAAGCCGTGCTCGACCACGGTATTTCGGCCGCGGTGTTTGGCGGCGTAAAGGGCGGCGTCGGCAGCCTCGATCAGGTCGCCGGGGGTCTGTGTGTCGCTCGGAAGCGTCGCGGCCACGCCGACGCTGACGGTGACGGTGCAGTGGCTGGAGGTGATGTGCGGCAGCCCGAGGCCTTGCACGGTCGTGCGAACGGTTTCGCCGATTTCGAGCGCTCTCTGCGGGCTGGTGTTCGGCAGCAGGAGACAGAATTCCTCGCCGCCATAACGGCTGGCAAAGCCCATCGTGTCGGCGGCGACGCCGGACAATGCTTCGCCGATCCGGGTGAGGCAGGCGTCGCCTTCGGGGTGGCCGTAGGTGTCGTTGTAGAGCTTGAAGTGGTCGACATCGATCATCAACAGCGACAACTCGCTATGATGTTGCTGCGCCTTCATCCATTCGAAATCGAGCCGGCTCTGGAAGCCGCGGCGGTTGGCGAGGCCCGACAGCATGTCGATCGAGGCCATCACGGTGAGCCGGTCATTGGTGGCGACCAGTTCGCGCTCGCGCTGGCTGAGTTGGGCGGCCATCGCGTTGAAGGCGCGGGCCAGCGGCATGAACTCGGAGGGCAGGCGGCTGCGCGCGACGCGGGCCGACCAGTCGCCTTCGCCGAACCGCCTGGCCATGCCGGTCATGAGCTCGATCGGATTGATGATGAGCTTCTCCGCCCCGATCAGCGCGCCGAGCAGCACGAACACGCAGACGAATCCCAATTGCAGATAGGCGGTGCGGATGTCGCGATTGATCGCGGTCGTCACCTTGTCCTCGTCGATGCTGACGATCAGGCGCGATTGCGTCCCCGGAATGCGCGCGAAACTGATGGTGCGCTTGGAGCCGTCGGTAGCGGCAAAGGAAAGCGAGCCCGTATCGGAGTTGGAGCTGAGCGCCTTGTAGGTGATGGCCGACAGCAGCGGCACGTTGTCGAGCGGCCGGCCGATCATGCTGGCCTGGTCGGGTGGTGCCGCCAGCACGACGCCGGTGCTATCGATCAGCAGCGCTGAAATGCCCGGCCGTCCGCTGAAGTTCGCCATGATCTTCGACAGCCAGTCGAGATTGATGCCGGCGACCGCTACCGAATCTTCCTCCGGATTGATCGCGGAGACCGGATAGGCCGCCATCATGATCGGCCGGTTGTTGGTCTTGCCGAACAGGTAGTCGCTGAAGACGAAATCGCGGGTTTCCTGCGCCTTCCTGAAATAGTCGCGATCGCCGATGTTCATGCCGACCTGAATGTTCAGCGTGGAACACTGCACAACGCCTTCCTTGCTCACGAGCATGATGCTGCGGATCCAGGGCAGGTTGGCGGGCAGGCTGGCGCGCAGGATTTCGCAACTGCGCCCGATGCCGCTGGAAGCGCGGATATAGGCGGCGGATTTCAGCATCGTCTCGACGGAGGAGATCACCTCGCGCTGGGTCTGGGCGCTATGGTGGGTGATGTTGGCGTATTCTTCCGAAGCTATGGCGATCTGCTTGGCGCGGGTGTCTTCGAGCGAGCGGACGCGGTCCAGCATCAAGGGCGCCACCAGCATCACGGCCAGCATGGCAAGCCGCGCGCGGATTCCCAGAAGCTTCTTGAGTTTGACCCGATTGCGGTTGAAAGTAACGCCAGACATCCCTGCCCCCCACAAAGCAAGGTACGGCGAAGGGTTCAAAAAGCCTTTCCCGAACTTGGTAAAATTCGAGGAAATGCCGTAAAACTTCCGACCGAAATCAGGACATGAAGCGAGAGATGGCGACGCCGCTAACAAAGTCTTTACCAAACGGTCTGGCTCAGGTGGAGCAGGACATCGCCCGCGCGTGCAAGGAAGCGCGCCGCGAGCGCGCATCGGTGACGCTGATCGCGGTGTCGAAAACGTTTGAAGCAGCAGCCATTTCGCCCGTTATCTATGCTGGCCAGCGCGTCTTCGGCGAAAATCGCGTGCAGGAAGCCAAGGCGAAATGGCCGGCGCTGGTGTCGGCCTGTCCCGGAATTGCGTTGCATCTGATCGGGCCGCTGCAATCCAACAAGGCAAAGGAAGCCGTGGCGCTGTTCGACGCCATCCATTCAGTCGACCGTCCCAGCATTTGCGAAGCGTTAGCCAAGGAAATCAATTCCCAGAACAAACGGCCGGAATTGTTCATTCAAATAAACACTGGCGAGGAGCCGCAGAAGGCCGGTATCCCGCCCGGTGAGGCCGATGCCTTCATCGCAAGCTGCCGCGACAAATACGGTCTGGTTATTTCCGGCTTGATGTGCATCCCGCCGGTCAACGAGGCGCCGGCGCCGCATTTCGCGCTGACGGCCAAGATCGCCGCGCGCAACGGACTGAAAAACCTGTCGATGGGCATGAGCGCCGATTTCGCGGTAGCGATTCAGCTCGGCGCCACGCATGTGCGCGTAGGCTCGGCGATTTTCGGGACGCGGTAAAGATCTCTCCCGTCATTGCGAGCGAAGCGAAGCAATCCATCTCGCGGCAGAGAAAGGATGGATTGCTTCGTCGCTTCGCTCCCTTGCGCAAACGCTTCGCGTTTGTCGCAGGCAATGACGGGGAGAGAGCCTACCTGAACCCCACCGACACTTTTCCGAGCACACCGAAATCAGCCGCGCAAAAATCACCCGATTGAATCGGCAGCGGGGCGTGGCATGTGCCGGTGGTGACGACGCGCCCCGCCTTCAACGTCACGCCAAGCTGGCGCAGTTCATTGGCGAGCCAGGTCAGTGCGATCCGGGGATCGCCGAGCACGTTCTTGCCGTGACCGGTGAATTGCTGACTGCGCATCGTGATGACAGGCCGTTCCTCGACGAGGTCGCGCGAGCGCCAGTCTGCACTTGTCGCCGGACCGAGCACGAACAGATGGGCGCAGGCGTTGTCGGCAATGATCTGGGCGGCGCCGGCGCTGACGAAATCGGCAAACCGCGAATCCGGAATCTCGATGGCCGGATGCAGCGTGTCGACTGCGTCGAGGACCTGCTGCATCGTGTAGGGCGTGGGACGCGCCGGCAGATCGACGCGCATGCGAAAGGCGAATTCGGGTTCGGCGACGCGCATTTCGTTGCCCGCCATCGAAGCCGTTCCGCCATCGGGGATTACGGTCTCCGCGAGGATGCGCCCGGCCATCGGGCCGTCGACGTTGATGTGCCTTTGTCCGGCCTCGCTGGTGGCCGCGATCTTCCAGCCGAACAGATTTTCAGTGGAATATTTTTCGATTTCAGCCTGGATCGCATAGGCCTCGATGCGATCGCGCGGCCGCAGAGATTCGTCGAGGCCGGAAAATTTGGTGCCGGCGCGCCAATGGCCGTGCAGCGTCCTTGATGCGGCTGTTATCGCGTTGTTGTCGAGCATTGTTTTGATTCCCCGTCAGCCGATCGTGATTTTCGTCTGCGGGCTCATTCGCCGCAACAGCCGCAGCATGCTGGATTTCGTCATCGAAACGCACCCCGCCGTCGGCGAGAAATTGGGACGCGCCAGATGCAGGAATACGGCGCTGCCGCGCCCGGCGACCCGTGGGCCGGCGTTGTGATCGATCTCGACGATGAAATCGTAAAGATGGTCCTCGCGCGTCAGCCGATCGCCGGGCTGGTCGCGGACCAGACGGATGGGCTGATTGTAACGGCGGTCCCGGGGGTCCTCGCACCAGGCGTCCTCGGGCCGGATCGGCCGCACCGGCAGATAGGTCCGCGGTCGAGGATGGCGGTCGGCGCGCCACCACAATTGCAGCGGATGGTACGTGCCCCTCGGGGTGCCGCCGTCGCCTTCCCGCTTGTTGGCGAGGATACCGCCGCGGCCCAGCGCCACCGGCACGGTCCAGCCGTCCGCCGTCAGCCAACCCCGGCGGGGGTCGCCGGCAGCCCTGTGGACGCGGATTGCCGCCAGCGGCCGATCACGCGCGGCTGTCTGATAAGTGATTGAAATGGCGTTACTTTCCATGCCGACGCCCGAATCCTGCCGTTGCCTGTCCGGCGACAATTGCGCTATTGACGCCATTACAGGACATTCCTCCAAACGCGCCTCAAATTTGGGATAGACTGCGGTTCGCCTTGTGAATCTGTAACAATTTCTTACCTGATGCGAATCAGTACCTGACGATCTCGCTTGCTCGCAAAATTTGCGCGCGAATCGGGGTTGTCATCGACACCAAGACCCGGCTTGAGACGCTTCCACCTGTGTCCGCCGCCTGCCCTCAAGAGGATCGTATCCTATGCCCAATGCCCGCAAGATCCTGATCGTGGATGACGACACCGATCTGCGCGACACACTGGTCGAGCAATTATCGCTGCATGAAGAGTTCGAAGCTTCCGCAGTCGATACCGGCGCCAAGGGCGCCAGCGCCGCCAAAGCCAATTCTCCCGATCTGGTGCTGATGGATGTCGGCTTGCCGGATACCGATGGAAGGGAAGTCGTGCGCAGCCTCCGCAAGGGTGGCTTCAAGGCGCCGATCATCATGTTGACCGGCCACGATACCGATTCGGATACCATTTTGGGGCTCGAATCGGGCGCCAATGATTACGTCGCAAAGCCGTTCCGGTTCGCCGTCCTGCTCGCCCGGATCAGGGCGCAGCTTCGCCAGCACGAAGCCAGCGAGGACGCGGTGTTTTCCGTCGGCCCCTACAGCTTCAGGCCCGGCTCCAAGATGCTGACCGCCGCCAATGCCAGAAAAGTGCGGCTGACCGAGAAGGAAACCGCGATCCTGCGTTTCCTGTATCGCGCCGGCCAGTTGCCGGTGTCGCGCGAGACGTTGCTGCAGGAAGTCTGGGGTTACAATTCAGGCGTTACCACGCACACGCTGGAAACCCATATCTACCGTCTCAGGCAGAAGATCGAGAAGGATGCCGCCAATCCGGAAATCCTGGTGACGGAAGCCGGTGGCTACAAGCTGGTGCCGTGATACGATTCGCAGCCACGTTTCGTAATTTTCGCGCATCCCGGTCACAGGTCCATGTCGATCGAAGATGATGTAGCCCTGCTCGAGCGGGTCCCGACATTGCGCCTGTTGGGAACGGCGGCTCTGCGCATGCTGGCGATCGGCTCGGAGCAGCGCGATTTCTCGCCCGGCGATTATCTGTTCAACGCCGGCGACGAGGCGGATGCGGGCTATATCGTTCAGCGCGGCACGATCCGCGTCGAGGACGGCGGCGCCGAAGTCGTTGCGGGCCCCGGCTCCCTGATCGGCGAACTGGCGCTGATCGTCGCCATGAAGCGGCCGTCGAGCGCGGTCGCGCTCGATCATTCCTCGGTCATCCGGGTAGCGCGCAGCCTGTTTCAACGCGTGCTCGAAAGCGATCCGGCAGCGGCGCGCCGCCTGCGCGACGAACTCGCCACCCGCACCAGCCAGCTCGCCAGCGATATTTTGATGGCCGGCGCGAAGCTGAGTATTTGACGATCCTCATGGTGAGGAGGCGCGTAGCGCCGTCTCGAACCATGAGGCCACAGACGGGCCTGCATCCTTCGAGACGCGGCGAAGACGCCGCTCCTCAGGATGAGGGTCAGTGAGCGTGGAATGCCCTACACTTCCAGCGTCACCGTTACCGGCACGTGGTCGGACGGGCGCTCCCAGCCGCGGGCGTCGCGGGTGATCTTGAAATCGCTGATCCCATCCTTCAGCGCGCGCGAGACCCAGATGTGGTCGAGCCGCCGGCCACGGTCGCCCACCGTCCAGTCGGCGGCGCGGTAGCTCCACCAGGTATAGACCTTTTCCGAAAGCGGGATCCGCTCGCGCGCGACGTCGAACCATTCGCCATGGGCCTGCGCGGCCAGGAGCTTCTCGCATTCGATCGGCGTGTGCGAGACGACCTTCAGGAGCTGCTTGTGCGACCACACGTCGTTCTCATATGGCGCGACATTGAGGTCGCCGACCAGGATGTGGCGATCGTCGCCGCGCGGATGCAGCGGTTCGCACGCCTTCATCTCGTCGAGAAATTTCAGCTTGTGATCGAACTTCGGATTGAGCGCGGGATCGGGAATGTCGCCGCCGGCCGGCACGTAGAAATTATGCAGCACCAGCGGCTTTGCGAGCTGCGCCTTTTCGCCGAACGCCACCGAGATGTGACGCGAATCGATCTTGTCGCAGAAGGTTCTGATATCGGTGGCCTCGAACGGCAATTTCGAAACGATGGCGACGCCGTGATAGCCCTTCTGTCCGTTCAGTGCGACATGCTCATAGCCGAGACGCTTGAATCGCTTCAACGGGAAAGCGTCGTCGATGCATTTTGTTTCCTGCAGGCACAGCACGTCCGGCCGTGCCGATTTGAGGAATTTGGCGACGATGTCGATGCGCAGGCGCACCGAATTGATATTCCACGTTGTCAGGGAAAACCGCATGAGGGCCGTGTATTACCACGGCTTCCGGCACGGATTTTCGTCTCTCCACAGAAAGAATGGAGAAGGCGCGCCGTTCAGAGCTTACTGTTTTGACGCGTTATCTTCACGCGAACCGGGAGCCACTTCGCTCGAAAACGCTCTAATTTGCGGGGGTCGTGTAGTTGGTGAAGTCGATCTTGAAGAGGCCGGGGTCGACCTTCTTGGTCGAGTCCACATTGTAGACCGCAATCGTGGTGTCGTAGCCCTGCGGGTCGGTCACCGTCCATTGCTTGAGCTGGCCGTCCTTGACACCGACCATCAGCATTAGCCGGCTGGTGCCGATCAGGGCCTGCTTCTCCTCGATGGTTACGCTGATGTAGACGTCATCGGCCATGACGTTGACGACGTTGGTGTCCTTCAACAGATCGATCCGGTCCGACAGCAGGAAGCGCAGCGGCGTTTGCGATAGCGGATAGATGTCCTGGGTCGCAAGCTTGGTATCCCGCACCGCCAGCGACGAGCCGTCGGCGATGATCGCGATCGGGCTGGGCGCATCGTATTCGAAACGCAGCTTGCCCGGCTTCTGGATGTAGAAATCGCCCTTGGTCTTGCTGCCGTCCGACGCGACCTGGACGAAATTTCCGACCAGCGTCTGCAGCGAAGACAGATAGGAACTCACCCGGGCAGCCTGCGCCTTCTGGTTGGCGTCAAAGGTGGCAAAAACATTTGCCGGGACATTGCGGTGCGGGTCGGGAATCACCGGGTTCGGCGGCGCCTGGGTGGCGCCGGTGGTCGTCGGCGACTTGTCCTGCGCGCTCATCTGCACGCTGCCGTCGCGGGCCTTGGGCGCAGGCTTCGGAACCGGCGCGGGCTTCGGGGTCGGCACGGTCTGCGAGAAAGCCGGCGACGCGAAACCTGCCAGGGACGTGGCGATCAAAAGGGCCAGTCCGGCGCGCAGCCCGCGATGGGTAGGTTGATGTGTCATCAGGTATTCGGATCTCTATTCAACGAGGCGTCCCGCTGCCAGCCATTTTATCGTGCTTTCGAGCAAAGGAGATATCGTTTTTCCGTGAAAATCGTTGCAGCGAATCCACATTCAGCGCCGGCATCTAGAAGCCGCCCTCCTCCTCCTCGACCAGAATTTCGCGCTTGCCGGCGTGATTCGCCTGCCCGACGATGCCTTCGAGTTCCATCCGCTCCATCAACGACGCGGCGCGGTTATAGCCGATTTGCAGCCGGCGCTGAATGTAGGAAGTCGAGGCCTTGCGGTCGCGCTTGACGATCGCAACCGCCTGCGAGAACAGGTCGCCGCCGCCATCGCCGCCCATGCCGGTGGAATCGAATACCGCGCCGTCCTCGTCGGTCGGCTCTTCGGCGGTGACCGCTTCCAGGTATTCCGGCTGGCCCTGCGTCTTGAGGTGACGCACAACCTTTTCGACCTCCTCGTCGGAGACGAACGGCCCATGCACGCGGCTGATGCGTCCGCCGCCGGCCATATAGAGCATGTCGCCCTGGCCGAGCAGCTGCTCGGCGCCCATTTCGCCGAGGATGGTGCGGCTGTCGATTTTCGAGGTGACCTGAAACGAGATACGGGTCGGGAAGTTCGCCTTGATGGTGCCGGTGATGACGTCGACCGAGGGACGCTGCGTGGCAAGAATGACATGCAGGCCGGCGGCGCGCGCCATCTGCGCCAGGCGCTGCACCGCGCCTTCGATATCCTTGCCGGCCACCATCATCAGGTCGGCCATTTCGTCGACGATGATGACGATGTAGGGCAGCGGATCGAGGTCGAGCTTTTCTTCCTCGTAGATCGCCTTGCCGGTTTCCTTGTCGAAGCCGGTGTGCACCGTGCGCGTCAGGTCTTCGCCCTTGCCCTTCGCTTCGACGAGGCGCTGGTTATAACCGTCGATGTTGCGCACGCCGAGCTTGGCCATTTTCTTGTAGCGCTCTTCCATCTCGCGCACGGCCCATTTCAGCGCGACCACCGCCTTCTTCGGATCGGTCACGACGGGCGTCAGCAGATGCGGGATGCCGTCATAGACGGAGAGTTCGAGCATTTTTGGGTCGACCATGATCAGGCGGCACTGATCCGGCCGCAAGCGGTAGACCAGGCTCAGGATCATGGTGTTGATTGCGACCGATTTGCCGGAGCCGGTGGTGCCGGCGATCAGCATATGCGGCGTGCGCGCGAGATCGATGATGATGGATTCGCCGCCGATGTTCTTGCCGAGGCAGAGCGGCAGCTTCGCGTGCGACTCGTCCTTCGCGGTGAGCAATTCGCGCAAGTAAACCTTTTCGCGATGCACATTCGGCAGTTCGATGCCGATGGCGTTGCGGCCGGCAACCACGGCGACGCGGGCCGAGAGCGCGCTCATCGAGCGGGCGATATCGTCGGCAAGGCCGATGACGCGCGAGGATTTGATGCCGGGCGCCGGTTCGAGTTCGTAAAGCGTCACGACCGGACCGGGATTGGCCTTGACGATCTCGCCGCGGACGCCGAAATCGCCGAGCACACCTTCCAGCGCGCGCGAATTGGCCTCCAGCTCAGACTTGCTGAGCGGCTGCCGGTCCGACGCCTTGGGCGCCGTCAGCACCGAGACGGAAGGCAGCTCGAACTTTTCGGATTTGCGGGCCGGTGCGCGCGGCGCGGCCTTCTTGCGCGAAGCGCGGGCCGCGGGAGCTTCTTCTTCCTCGTCTTCCTCTTCCTCTTCCTCTTCTTCTTCTTCTTCGTCCTCCTCGTCCTGCGGGGCCAGTGCCGGCGCAGCGCGACCGCGGAGGGTCGGTTCCTGACGTTCGAACGAGGCTCGGCGAGGCGGCGGCGAACTCGATACCAGCGATCGGTAGGCCGCGCTCATCAGCCAGGCGAGCCGCGCCTTCAGGCTCATCAGCGCGTGATACACCCAGCCGAGCGAAACCGAACTGCGGTCCTCTTCTTCCACGAAGGGCGTGTCATCGTCCTCGATCGGCGTGAGTTCTTCCTCTCGCGGGCGCGATCCCCAGCCGCTGGCAAACAGGAAGGCCGTGCACATCGCCGCGAACAGGATGATGCCGAGCACGAGACGATAGGTGAAGCCGGCCGGACCGAATACCACGGCCGGCGCCCGCACCAGCGCGTCGCCGACGACGCCGCCAAGGCCGGTCGGCAACGCCCACGCGCCGCCATGCGGCCAGCAGCTTGCAAAGCCTGCCGCGAGCACCGCGCAGAGAATCCAGCATCCAAGACGCAGCGCTTCGCGGTCGAAGGTGCGATGGGTCAGCATGCGCCAGCCCCACACCGCGACGGGGAGGATCAGCATGATCGCGCCGAGGCCGAGAATCTGCATCAGGAGATCGGCGCCGATCGCGCCGGGATAGCCGAGCACGTTGCGGATCGGACGCGACGTCGCGTGGCTCAGGCTCGGGTCCTGTACCGACCACGTCATCAACGCCGCCGCCGCCACGCCGGACAGCGCGATCAGGCTGAGGCCCGTGAGTTCGCGCAGGCGCCGCGCCAGGGCGTCGCGGATCGAGACCGGCAGGTGGCCGACCAGGGGAATGACACGTTCGATCGCTGGCATGCTCATGGGGGCCCTGCGACTAATCCAGAATTTCGACCAGCCGGTGCAGTGCCTCGGCCGTTGATTCACTATCGGAGACCAGTGCAAGGCGGATATAGCCTGCGCCGGGATTGAAGCCGTCGTTCTGCGGCCGTGACAGATAACTTCCGGGGATCACGCGGACACCCGCATCCCGATAGAGTTTCACCGCCACAGCCTCGTCGCCGCCGCGCTCGGAGACGTCGAGCCAGACGCAGAAGCCGCCGGCGGGCCGCACATAGCCGTAGCGGCTGCCGAGAATCTGGTCGGCGAGATCGAACTTGATGCGGTAGAGCCTGCGGTTTTCCTCGACATGCGCTTCGTCGCTATAGGCGGCGACCGCCACATGCTGCAGCGGCACCGGCACCTGGGGCGCCGCGACGTTGCGTAATTCGTGATAGGCCGCGAGAAACTTCCTGTCGCCGGCGGCAAATCCGACGCGCATGCCGGGCAGGTTCGAGCGCTTCGACAGCGACTGGAACGCCACGACGTTGGTGAAGTCGGGCCCGGCGCATTCCAGCGCGCTGCCCGGTGCCTGCCTCGTGTAGATCTCCGAATAGCATTCGTCGCTCAGGATCATGAAGCCATGGCGGTCGGCAAGTTTCTTCAGGCGGATGAAGTAGTCGCGCGAGGCGACCGCGCCTTGCGGATTGGCCGGTGAGGCGATGAAGAATGCGACGGTACGGGCCAGCGTCGCCTCGTCGAGCGCATCGAGATCCGGCAAGAATCCGTTGGCAACCGTCGTCGGCAGGTAGATCAGTTCGCAACCAGCGGCACGGGTGCCCGCGCCATAGGCCGGATAAAACGGGTTGGGCATCAGGATCGCGGGCTTGCCCTTGCGCGGGCCGACATAACGGGCCGCGGCAATCGCTGCGAACACCAGCCCCTCGCGGCTGCCGCTCAAGACCAGAATCTCGCTTTCGGGGTCCATCGGCCGCGGCAGTTGAAACCGGCTCGACAGCCAGTTCGCGGCCGCGCGGCGGAACGGCTCGATGCCGCGGGCAAGGGGATAGCGGCCGAATTCGGCGATATGCTTTGCCAGAACCGGCCCGACGAAATCCGGCACCGGGTGCTGCGGCTCGCCTAATGACAGCGTGATCAACGGCTTGGCGGGCTGATAGGGGGACAGCAGCTCGGTGGTCCGGATAAAGGGCGAGCGCTCGGCCTGCCCGGCAGACAAGCTGCCGGCGCCCTGCGCCACGCCGGAAGAGGCGGTCATTGCCATGTCTGAAACGCCAGCACTTTCAATCGCGGCCGAGGGACTTACCCCAAGACCGCAAACACATCAAACCACCATAGATACGGCGAGGTTAAGACGCGATTAACCATCGGTCCCGTCGACGATTTTGGTCGCTTTTCGAGCTTCAATCGCTGGCTGGCGAAGTTCGCAACCGGGCTACCGCTGCGGCATGCGCTCGAAACTCGGCATGCCCTCGGGGATGTGGTGGAAGGGTTGCTTGTCGATCGTGAAGATCGCGATCTGCGGGGTGATCTGGGCGGGATTGTCGAGCGTCCCGACCTTCACCACCGCGACCGGACGTTGCGGCCGCGTCACCATATGCGTGCCGCATTCGGCGCAGAACTCACGCGTCACCGGCTTTTCCAGGTCCTTGCGTGCAAATTGCTTCGGCCCACCCTTGGTGTACTTGAAGCCGTCGAGCGGCATCACCACGAACAGGTTGGGCGATCCGCCGGTGATGAACTGGCATTCGCGGCAATGGCATTGCGCCTGCAACGCCGGCTCGCCCTCGGCGACATAGCGCACCGCGCCGCAATAACATCCGCCTTCGAGTTTCATGACGTCCTCCCGGTTTGGTTGCCGCCATTTTCGGCGCCTGGTGCCGGATTTTGCAATCTCTTTTTAGCAAAAAGAAAGGGGCCCCAGCTTGCGCTGGAGCCCCTCAACGGTCAGGGCATTGCCGGGTATGTGCCCGAACCGGAGTTGTGGATACGGCCCTTGGGGGACCGCATCCCGGGAGAACTCACATGTTGTAGGCGCGCTCGGTGTGCTCGGTGACGTCGAGGCCTTCACGCTCGGTTTCGACGTTGACGCGCAGACCGACGATCACGTCGACCACCTTGTAGAGGATCGCCGAACCGATGCCCGACCACACCAGCGTGGTGCAGACGCCCCAGAGCTGCGAGACCATCTGCGCCGCGAAGTCGTAATCGGCGACCTTCGGCGGAATGGCGGTGTAGTCGATGATACCAGCACCACCGAGGGCCGGGTTCACCAGGATGCCGGTGCCGAGCGCGCCGATGATGCCGCCGACGCAGTGGACGCCGAACACGTCGAGCGAGTCGTCATAGCCGAGCGAGTTCTTCACCACGGTGCAGAAGAACAGGCAGACCACGCCGACCACGAGGCCGAGCACGATCGCGCCCATCGGACCGGCATAGCCGGCCGCTGGGGTGACGGCCACGAGGCCTGCCACCGCGCCCGACAACGCGCCGAGCACCGAAGGATGACCCTTGACGATCCATTCCGCGAACATCCAGGCCATCGCCGCCGCTGCAGTTGCAACGAAGGAGTTGGTCATGGCGAGCGCGGCGCCGCCGGAGGCTTCCAGGTTCGATCCGGCATTGAAGCCGAACCAGCCGACCCAGAGCAGCGAAGCGCCGATCATGGTCATGGTCAGCGAGTGCGGGGCCATCAGCTCCTTGCCGTAGCCGACGCGCTTGCCGATCAGCAGCGCACCGACGAGACCGGCGATACCGGCGTTGATGTGCACCACGGTGCCGCCGGCGAAGTCGATCGCACCCTTCTTGAAGATCCAGCCGGCGTCGGCGTTGATCTCGTCGAGCTTGGCCTGCGCCGCGGTCTTCGCGGCACCGTCAGCAGCTGCGGCGAGCGCCTTGGCGGCATCCTGGATCATGTCCGGACCGGGCCAGTACCAGACCATGTGCGCGATCGGGAAGTAGATCAGGGTTACCCAGAGCGGGATGAACAGCGCGATCGCCGAGAACTTCATGCGCTCGGCAAAGGCGCCGACGATGAGGGCAGGGGTGATCGCCGCAAACGTCATCTGGAAGCAGACATAGACCAGTTCCGAGATGTTGGCGTCGACCGAGAAGGTCGCTGCCTTCGAGTCTGTGGTGATGCCCATCATGAAGGCTTTCGAGAAGCCGCCGATGAAGTCGGAACCACCAGTGAAGGCGAGGCTGTAGCCGTAGAGCGCCCAGAGCAGGGTGACGATGCAGACGGTGTAAAACACCTGCATCAGGACCGAGAGCATGTTCTTGGAACGGACGAGACCGCCATAGAACAGCGCCAGGCCGGGAATGGTCATCAACAGCACCAGCACGGTCGATGTCAGCATCCAGGCGTTGTCGCCCTTGTTGACGGTTGGTTCGGCGTAGGCAGCGGTCGCCGCGAACAGGCCGACTGCGAGGGCTGCCAATCCCGCGCTATAGGGACGTTTAAACGTCATTTGGTTTTACTCCTGAGTGGTATGGTTTGAGCGCGAAATCAGAGGGCCGCGGCATCTGCCTCGCCCGTGCGGATGCGCACCGCATGGTCGAGGCTGATGACGAAGATCTTGCCGTCGCCGATCTGGCCGGTCTTGGCAGCTGTTGTGATGGCGTCGATGGTCTTGTCGACCTGATCCGAGGCGACAGCGACCTCGATCTTGATCTTGGGCAGGAAGCTCACGGCGTATTCGGCGCCGCGATAGATTTCCGTATGCCCCTTCTGGCGACCGTAACCTTTGACTTCCGTCACCGTTAGACCGTGAACGCCAATCGCGGTCAGGGCGTCACGGACTTCTTCGAGCTTGAATGGCTTGATGATCGCCATAACAATTTTCATGGGTCTTAATCCCCGCTTGGGCCCGGTTCAGACGAGGACCGGGCGTTCTCGACTGAGATTCACCTCGCGGAGATGTTCACTACGCGGGCACAGCCAGGACCCTTAGAATCAAATGCCGTGCCAGATCGGGACCGCTCCCTAACAGATTATGAATCCGGCCCTTTTCGCCCGTTGCGGGAATTGCACGTTCCTGCGCCAATCCGTCGCGCCCAAAGTGTAGTCAGGTTTGCTCAAATAATGGGCAGGTCTGAGCAGCGATACAGATCGCTGCTCAGCGGCAGTGCAAGAAAATGGTAACGGGGTGGGCGGCCTATTGCAGCGCTTCGCCGTGCTGCGAGATATCGAGGCCTTCGAGTTCCTGCTGCACCGACACTCGCAGCGGCGCGAACACGCCCACCAGCTTGAGCAGCACAAAGGTGATGCCGCCGGACCACACCAGCGTGGCGGCGATCCCGTAGAGCTGGATCAGGACCTGCTGCGCATTGCCCTCGATCAGGCCTGCGGTGCCGCCGATCGCGTTCACCGCGAAAACGCCGGCGAGCAATGTGCCGGTCAATCCGCCAATACCGTGGACGCCGAACACGTCGAGCGAGTCGTCATATTTGAAGCGCTGCTTGAGCCAGGTACAGGCCCAGAAACAGAGCGTTCCCGCGACGACGCCGATGACGACCCCGTGCCACGGCGCCACGAACCCGGAGGCCGGCGTGATGGTGCCAAGACCTGCGATGGCGCCCGAAATCATGCCGAGCACCGACGGCTTGCGCCGTGTCGCCCATTCGATCGCGGCCCAGGTCAGCGCGCCGGCGCAGGCGGCCAGATGTGTCGCGGTGATCGCCATCACCGCGCGCGAGTTCGCGCCCAGCGCCGATCCGCCATTGAAGCCGAACCAGCCGACCCACAACAATCCGGTGCCGATCACGGCGAGCGACAGGTCGAACGGCGCGAGGTTCTCGCTGCCATAGCCCTGACGCCGGCCCATCACGGTTGCGGCAACCAGGCCGCCGATGCCGGCGGAAAGATGCACGACGAGGCCGCCGGCGAAATCGAGCACGCCCATGGTGCCGAGGAAACCGCCACCCCACACCCAGTGTGCGAGCGGCACATAGACGAACGTGAACCAGCCGGCGGAAAAAAGCAGATAGGCCGAGAACCGCATCCGGTCCGCTACCGCGCCTGCCACCAGTGCCACCGTGATGATCGCAAACGTCATCTGGTACAGCATGAAAAGCGCTTCCGGTATCGTCTTCGCCGCCGGGTTGATGCTCTCCATCGTCATTCCCATCAGGAACCAGCGATCGAGCGTGCCGATCCAGGGACCATCGCCGACAAAGGCCAGCGAATAGCCGAACGCCACCCAGAGAATCGAGATGATCGCGACGGCCGAGAGGCTCTGCGCCATCGTCGCCAGCACGTTCTTCTTGCGCACCATGCCGGAATAGAACAGCGCCAGGCCGGGTATCGTCATCATCAACACCAGCGCGGTGGCGACGATCATCCACGCGGTATCGGCGGCATTGATGGTGGACGTCTCGGCGGCCCGGGCCGGCGTCGCGAGCGAGCTCGCCGCAAGAGTGATGAGCGCAGCATTCCTCGCTGCACGATACGATGGTGCCCCCATGGAATTCCCCCGGCTGTTGTCGTGTCGTTTGTCGTTTCTTGGCTTGTCGCGTTCGGCGTCGTTGCCGCCGCGCCTTGAATTTCGCGATGTCTCAGAGCGCGTCGCTATCCGTCTCGCCGGTACGGATTCGCAAGGCGTGGTCGATCGGCGTGACGAAGATCTTGCCGTCGCCGATCTGCCCGGTACGCGCGTTCGCGGTAATGACCTCGACCGCCTTCTCGGCGACGTCGGAGGCGACGGCGATTTCGATTCGGAGCTTGGGCAGGAAGTTCACGACGTATTCTGCGCCGCGATAGATTTCGGTGTGGCCCTTCTGGCGGCCGTAGCCCTTGACCTCGGTTACCGTCATGCCGTGGACGCCGATGGCCGTCAGCGCCTGACGCACCTCGTCAAGCTTGAAGGGTTTGATGATCGCGACGACGAGTTTCATGGTCAGGCCTTCATTTCCCTGGATATTTTTTGAGCACACGGCAGACTGGCCGCCCGGCGGCTCGCTGCCGACGCAAATCTGGCATCTTTCTGGGCAGTTGGCACAAAAAAGTTGCAGGAAGAAGGGGAAAACATTTGGAGCTGGTGACGTCCTTCACTGTACAGGCGGCGGGATCGTCCGCCAAAATGCACTTCCACCGCCAGCCGCCCGGCTGGCTTCCCCCTCTCCACGGCTCAAGGGACTAAAATGTCGAACCGATCGTGGTTTTATGCATCCAGCGGCCAGCAACAGGGCCCCTATCCGGAGGCGCAGCTTCGCGACCTCATGACCCGGGGCACGATTGGAGCGGACACGCTGGTCTGGACTGAGGGGATGTCGGGCTGGCAGCGGGCCGGAGACATTCCCGGCCTGGTCCCCGGGGGATCGAGCCCGCCCTCCGTGCCGTACCCCGGTGGCCCGCCGCCAATGGGCGGGAGCTATAGCGGAGGTCCGCTGTCGATCGACTTCGGGATCCTGGAGTTTACCTGGCGTACCCTGGTGCTCGTGGTCGGTTTGATCTTCATCATCCCGGCACCATGGGTTTTGATCTGGTACATCAAGTGGATCGTCCCCTGCGTGCGCGTGCCGGGACGGCCGAACCTCAGCTTCGAGGGCGAGGCGATGACGATCGTTCCCTGGTTTTTTGGCTTCGTCGTCCTCATGATCGGCGTTAGCCTGATCGGCAGCCAGTTGCTCAGCAATCTGATGATCCTCGTCCAGATGGCCCTGTACTGGTTGTTTCTCAAATGGTTCATCGCGAATCTTGCGTCCAACGGGCAGCCACTCGAGCTCAGTTTCTCCGGCTCGGTCTGGGCCTACCTCGGTTGGACCATTCTTGCGGCTATCTCCGTCATCACCATCATCGGCTGGGCCTGGGTTTACGTGGCCTGGATGCGGTGGCTTTGCCGGAACATCCAGGGCACGCGGCGCGAAGTTCTCTTCATCGGCAGCGGCCTGGAATTTCTTTGGCGTGCGATCGTGGCCGCAGTCGCATCGTTCTTCATCATCCCGATTCCGTGGGTGTATCGCTGGATGATGGGCTGGCTGGCGTCGCAGACCGTTTTGGCCGAGCGAGGCGCATCGGCCAACGGCTAAACTCACTTGCGCTGGCGCACCGAGCCTTCCTGGGCCACCGACGCCACCAGCGTGCCATCGGGCTTGAAGATCAGGCCGCGGGTCAATCCGCGGCCGTCCTGCGCGCTCGGCGAGTCCTGTGCGTAGAGCAGCCATTCGTCGGCGCGGAACGGCCGGTGAAACCACATCGCGTGGTCGAGGCTTGCCGGCATCATGCGCTTGTCGAACAGCGTGCGGCCGTAGCGCGCCATCACCGCATCGAGCAGCGAGAAATCCGACGCGTAGGCCAGCGCGCACAAATGCAGCGCCGGATCGTCGGGCAGCTTGGCCGCGGTGCGAATCCAGACATGGATGCGCCCGTCGTCGATCTTCTGGCCGAAATAGCGGCCGAGCTCGACCGGGCGCAGCTCGATCGGTCGGTCGGATTCATAATAGCGGCGGATGAATTCCGGCATCTCCTTGAACAGCGGCTGCTTCGACACTTCTTCCGCCGTGAGTTTTTCCGGCGGCGGGACATCCGGCATCTTGTCCTGATGGTTGAACGCGCCTTCCTCTTCCGCATGGAACGACACCATGATGGAGAAGATCGCGTTGCCATGCTGGATCGCGGTGACCCGGCGGGTCGAATAGCTCTTGCCGTCGCGCAGGCGTTCGACCTGGTAGATGATCGGGATCTGCGGATCGCCGGGCAGGATGAAATAGCAATGGATCGAATGCGGCAGGCGGCCCTCGACGGTGCGGCAGGCCGCGACCATCGCCTGCCCGATCACCTGGCCGCCGAACACCCGCTGCCAGCCCGTCTTCGGGCTGTTGCCCCGGAACAGGTTCACCTCGAGCTGTTCGAGATCGAGGATGGAAATCAGGTCAATCAGGCCCTTGGACATGCTGTGCTTTCAATCGATCCCGGCCGCAAACGATCGCGCCTGGGGCGTTAAGTACCTTGTTTCTCGGCCCTGTTTCGCCCAGCTATTATCAGGTAGCAAGCGTAGTCTGACGAAGTAACCGGGTAAGGGATCGCATGGCGGCACAGCGAAGCATTGTCATCTGCGGCGGCGCCTTTGCCGGGCTGGCGCTGGCGCTGGCGCTCCGTCAGGGCCTTGGCGCAGAAATTCCCATCATCGTGGCCGATCCGGCCCTGGCGGTGCGGCCGAGCCGTGATCCGCGGGCGACCGCCATTGTGGCGGCGTGCCGGCGGTTGTTCGAGGCGCTCGGCGTCTGGGATCAGGTGGCCGCGGATTCGCAAGCCATCCTCGATATGGTCGTCACCGATTCCAAACTGGAGGATGCCACCCGCCCGGTGTTCCTGACCTTTGCCGGCAATGTCGAACCCGGCGAACCCTTCGCCCACATGGTTGAAAACCGCCGGCTGATCGATGCGCTGGCGGCGCGTGCCGAGGCGGAAGGAGTCGATCTCCGGGCCACGGCGGTTTCGACCTACGATTCACGTTCCGACGGCGTCACCGTGACGCTTGCCGACGGCAATGTCATCGAGGCGAGCCTGCTGGTGGCCGCCGACGGCGCGCGCTCAAAACTGCGCGAGCGTGCCGGCATTGCCACCCATGGCTGGGACTACGATCAATCCGGCATCGTGGTCACCGTCGGTCACGAGCGGGATCACCACGGCCGCGCCGAAGAGCATTTTCTCCCGGCGGGTCCGTTCGCGATCCTGCCGCTGACCGGAAAGCGCTCGTCGCTGGTGTGGACCGAGAATCGCGCCGAGGCCGCACGTATCACCGCGCTCGGTGAAGCTGAATTCCACGATGAACTCGAGAAGCGCTTCGGGCTGCACCTCGGCGAGATCAAGGCGCTCGACAAGCCGCGCGCCTTTCCGCTCGGCTATTTCGTCGCGCGCTCGTTCATCGCCGAGCGGCTGGCGCTGGTCGGCGACGCTGCGCACGTCATTCATCCGATCGCGGGGCAGGGCCTCAACATGGGCCTGAAGGACGTCGCGGCGCTCGCCGAAGTCGTGGTCGATGCGGCCCGGCTCGGCATCGATCCCGGGCAGGCCGACGTGCTCGACCACTACCAGCGCTGGCGGCGCTTCGACACCATGGCGATGGGGCTCGCCACCAATTCGCTGAATTTTCTGTTCTCGAACGAATCGACGCTGCTGCGTACCGTACGCGATATGGGACTTGGCCTCGTCGATCGCGCGCCGCCGCTGAAGGGCCTGTTCATCCGCCAGGCTGCGGGACTGTCCGGCGAAATCCCGCGGCTGTTGAAGGGCGAGGCGCTGTAGGCCGGATTCCGCTACGCGCCATCCGGGCTCCGCGTGATGTCTTGCGACGTCACTCGATCTTCCGCGCCTCTTCCGGCAGCATGATCGGGATGCCGTCGCGGATCGGGTAGGCAAGCTTGGCGGAACGCGAGATCAGTTCCTGACGGGAGGCGTCGAATTCCAGCGGTCCCTTCGTGATCGGGCACACCAGGATTTCCAGCAGTTTCGGGTCAACGGTGCTGTCGAGGCGTTCGGTCGAGGCGTTCATCAGGGGGTCTCCGGCTCGACGGGTGCTTAGCACATCACAGCGGAACTTGTCATCGCGCGGCCATCCGCAGCATCTCGTCGAGCATGGCCTGTTGCTGCGCTTTCGGCAGCGGCTGGTCCGACAGCGCGAAGCCGAGGAACGCCCAATAAAGGATTTGCGCGCGGGCGCGGGCGACTTCGGCCGACAGTCCGGACTGCGTCAAAAGGCCCTCGATATAGCCGAGCCGACGGCGATCGATCGCCTGCACCGCGGCGCGCGCCGCGGGATCGACGCTGGCCCAGGTGCGGACCGCGTTCTCCAGCAGCAATTTTTCGCGGAACACCCGGCGCAACAATACAGCCAGCGGGTTTTCGTCCCTGGATGCCGCCTCGACGTCGGCAATGATCTGTTCGGCGGCGATCTCGCGCCATTGCTTGAGGATCGCGGCATGGAACGCGGAAATATCCGCGAAATGCCAGTAAAAACTGCCGCGCGACACCCTCATCGCCTTCGCCAGCGGTTCCGCCTTCAGCGCCGTGAATCCACTTTTCGCCAGCGTCCTGAGACCCTGGTCGAGCCAGTCCTTCGCCGAAAGTTGATCGACCATGTTCCTGCCTTGCGTCATCCCACCATACACTACTGTATTGACAGGTACCAGCCGGCAAGCCATAACCATACACTACTGTATGGAGGTCCTTCGATGCGCGACATCATCCTGCAATGCGCCGGCGTCGCCGGCATCGCGGTGTCCCTGATTCACGGCGTGCTCGGGGAAACCAAGGTGTTCGCGAAGGCGACCATCCAGCCCGAGAGTTTGCGGACCCTGATCCGACTGGTGTGGCAGGCCGGCACGGTGGCGTGGATCGGCGGCGCGGTGCTGCTGATCGCGGCGCCCACGTTCGGATCGGAAAGCGCGCGGCACTGGATCGTCATCACTGTGATCGCGATCTACACCTTCGCTTGCGCTGCGAATGCCTGGTGGTCGCGCGGCCGTGGCTTTGGCTGGAAGGCGCTCGGCGCCGTCGTCGTGCTGGCCGCCGCGGGATACTAGGCGCTATCCGGCGCCGCCGTGAAAACGGAGATGCCCATGTTCTGGGTAGGTCGAAGGAGAAAGGCCATGGAGGAACGGATCAAGGTCACCATCGAGAATGGCGTTGCCGATGTCAGGTTGAACCGCGCCGACAAGATGAATGCGCTGGATGCCGACATGTTCACCGCGATCGCCGAAACGGGGGTACGTCTGAAGCTTGACCAAGACCTGCGTGCCGTCGTGCTGTCCGGCGAGGGACGCGCTTTCTGTGCCGGGCTCGACGTCGAAAGAATGGCCGCGGTGGCAAACGGCGGCAACCTGCTGCCGTTCCCGCAGCTTGACCAGCGTACGCACGGTATCGCCAATTTCGTCCAACACTGCGTCTGGCTATGGCGCGAGATCCCCGTTCCCGTGATCGCGGCCATTCACGGCATTGCCTTGGGCGGTGGCTTCCAGCTCGCGCTCGGCGCCGACATGCGATACGTCGCACCAGGCACGCGCCTCGGCATTATCGAGGCGAAGTGGGGATTGGTGCCTGACATGGCCGGCACGCAGTTGATGCGGCATCTGGCGCGCGAAGATGTGGTGCGCGAGCTGACCTATACCGCGCGCATCTTTTCGGCCGAGGAGGCTATCGGGTACGGCTTCGCGACGCGACTGGAAGCGGATCCCCGGGCCGCTGCCCTGGCCACGGCCCGCGAGATTGCGGCCCTCAGCCCGCACGCGATCCGTGCCGCCAAGCGGCTGCTCAATCAAGCGGCCGCCGGCGACGCCGAGCAGGCTCTCACCGCCGAAACGATGGAGCAGAAGGCGTTGCTCGGCAGCGCCAATCAAATCGAGGCGGTGCGGGCCAATCTTGAAAAGCGCATGCCGAACTGGAGCAACCCGTGAACACGAACCCGGCGCTCACGCTGTCCGATCTGATCGCTGCGAACGCATCGGCCGGATTGAACCGGCAGGCGGGATTCGAAGTCCTTACCGCCGAGAACGGCATCGCCGAAATCCGGATGCCCTGGAATGACGGCTTCACGCAATATTCCGGCTATCTCCACGCCGGAATGATCGCGGCCCTGCTCGATACCGCCTGCGGATTTGCGGCGGCTAGCAACGCCGGCTGCGTGATGGCATCGCACTTTTCGATGAACTGTCTCCGACCTGCCGTCGGCCGGACGTTTGTAGCGAAAGGCACCACGGTGAAGGCCGGCCGCAAGCAGATCTTTGCCAGGGCAGAGCTGTTCGCTGAAAATGAACAGGGCGAGATGTCGCTGGTCGCAACGGGCGAGACGCTGATCGTTCCCACCGGCGGTTGAGACGAGCGGTCCTACTGCAATCCCGTGTCGCCGCTGGTGCGCTTCTTGGCGAGGTCCATTTCGGTCACCGCGATCAGGATCTCGGCGCGGGTTTTCAGGTCGGGCGCTTCCAGCATCGCCTGCTTCTCGGCCGGACCGTAGGGCGACATCATGGCGAGCGCGTTGACCAGCGCCTCGTTCGGCGCGCTCTCGATACCTTCCCAATCCACCTTCAAATTGTTGGCCTCGAGAAAATCGGTAAGCACTTCGAGCAAGGCCGTGCGGTCGACGGCTTCTTCGCCTCTGCGCGCAACGAAATCGTCGGCATAGGGAAAGAAATCCACCTTGCATTGCCGGTACGCGGTCAGGCCTGAGATTTCCTCGACCACCTTGAAGCGGGAGACGCCGGTCAGTTCCAGGATGTAGCGGCCGTCGCCGGATTCGGCGAGCTGCGTGATGCGGCCAACGCAGCCGACCCGGAACAGCTCCGGCTTTGCCTCGTCCCTGCTATGCGAAATATCCGGCTGGATCATCCCGATCAGCCGGTGACCATCGCGTAGCGCGTCGTCCACCATCGCCAGATAGCGCGGCTCGAAAATATTGAGCGGCATCTGGCCGCGCGGCAGCAACAGCGCGCCCGGCAACGGAAACACCGGAATGATTTCGGGAAGCTCGCCGGGTCCGCGGTATTCGGCATTGATCGGCATTGGCTGTCCCGGTCAGTTCGCTGGTTCGGTGCGCATTCTCTTCACAAAACCATGCTCTGCTTCGCTGAATACGATCTACGAGAACAGGATCGTCGACAGCCGCTTGCGTCCATCGACGGTGGACTCGTCGGCGCCGCCCCACGCTTCGAAGAACTGCACCAGCTGCTTGCGCGCGCCGTCATCGTTCCACTTGCGATCGCGCTTGACGATTTCGAGCAACTGATTGGTCGCCTCGGCGCGGTTGCCCTGGGCGTTGAGCGCGGTCGCCAGGTCGAATCGCGCCTGATGGTCGAGCGGGTTCGCGGCGACTTTCTGTTCCAGCTCGGTCACCGGGCCAACCGCCTGGGCCTGCTCGGCAAGATCGATCGAGGCCTGCACCGCCTTGACCGTAGCGTCGGTGCGCTTCGATTCCGGCACCATCGCCAGCGTCTGCTTGGCCTGTTCGATCGCGCCTGACGTCACGTAGCATTTCGCCAGCCCCGCCATCGCCGCGATATTGGTGGCATCGAAACCCAGTATCTCGGCGTAGATCTGGGCCGCCGCGGCAGGGTCGCCTTCCGCCAGCACGGCCTCGGCCTCCTGCAGGATCTCTGCGATATTCGGCTCGCCCGGCGCCGTCATGCCCTTGGTGAGTTTGTCGATGAAGGCGTTGATCTGGCTCTCCGGCACCGCGCCCATGAAGCCGTCGGCGGGCTGGCCGCCCACGAACGCGATCACGGCCGGTATCGACTGAATGCCCATCTGGCCGGGGATGGCCGGATGCTCGTCGATATTCATCTTGACCAGCTTGACCTTGCCCTTGGCCGCGCGGACCGCCTTTTCGAGAATGGGCGTGAGCTGGCGGCAGGGTCCGCACCAGGGCGCCCAGAAGTCGATCAGCACCGGCTGGCGCTTCGATTCCTCGATGACGTCCTTCACGAAGGTCTGGGTGGTCGTCTCTTTGATCAGATCGGGTGCTGCCTGCGGCGCCGGGCCGCCGCCCTGCTCAACTATCGTCACGGTATCCTCGCCTGATGTCTTGAGAAGATGTCTTGAGAAGGTGTCTCGAGAAGGTGTCTTGGATTAGAAGTCTCGGAATTAGAAGGCGTCCTGGAATTCGGGCCCGTTCTAGCACGGCTGGGGGCGAAGTTCCTCATTCGCTAGATGGCGGCTAGGTCACAAAATTCAATCGGCAGGCGCCTTCCGCAAGCGGAACTCGCCGGGAGCACCGATGCCCCCGTCCGGGCAAGCCAAGGGACCTTCGATTGCGATTGGGCGTGGGGCGAATTGACGCGAGGCGTTTGGAGCCTCGCGCGAAAATAGCTCGAATCGCCCCCGCTTCACACTGGGTGGCGGGAGCTTTGGTTCCCGGCTTGGGGCATAAGTGGCTAGCAAACCCCGTTTCGGCGCTGTTTCGGGTCGATTCGCTCCCTTTTGTTGATGAAGTCGGATGATCTGTGTGGCGCGAGATCGCATCCGGACTGTTGCATTCGCGGTCCGCATTTGTCATACGTCTGCCGTTGACGGCGCGCGTTCGCCGCCATCTCGGATGCGGGTGTAGCTCAGTGGTAGAGCACGACCTTGCCAAGGTCGGGGTCGAGGGTTCGAGCCCCTTCGCCCGCTCCAGATTTTCTCTCATGGCAAATTCCCGGATCGATGACAGGCCGCCTTTTGGCGGCCTTGTCGTTTTTTGGTCCCCGATGTGATCCAGCTCTCCTTTCATTCGAGGGGAGCGTGCAATGCTCTGTGACCAGAGATTGTAGTGTCGTTTCATCACTCGGCGGGAGCAATTTCATGGGGCGAAACATTGTTTTGCTGTCCGACGGCACCGGCAATTCAGCGGCCAAGGTCTGGCGCACGAACGTCTGGCGTACCTTCGAGGCGCTGGACCTTTCTGGAAACGATCAGGTCGCCTTCTACGACGACGGCGTCGGTACTTCGACATTCAAGCCGTGGGCGATCCTTGGCGGCGCGTTCGGCTTTGGCCTGAAACGGAATGTCATCGACATCTACAAATTTGCTTGCCGCAACTACAAGGACGAAAGCGACAACCTCTACGGCTTCGGCTTCAGCCGAGGTGCATTTACGATCCGCGTCGTCATCGGCCTGATTCTCAATCAAGGCTTGGTGTCCGCCGACAACGAAAGCGAACTCGACAAGAAGGCCATCGCGGCCTACCGGCAATATCGCGCCGAGCGCTACCATACCCTGTTGCCCTGGCATCCCGAGGACTGGTACCGGGCCATTCGCAACTTCCTCTTCCCGATCAAGTACGACAAGCGCGACAATCGCGCGGTCAAGCACATCCGTTTCGTGGGGGTGTGGGATACGGTGGCCGCCTATGGCCTGCCGATGGACGAGATGACGCGAGGGGTCAGCCGGTGGATCGTTCCGCTCGAACTTCCCAATCACACGCTCAATCGCAAATACGTCATGCGCGCATGCCAGGCGCTTGCGCTCGACGAAGCACGAACCACGTTTCATCCCGAACTATGGGATGAAAAAGTCGTTCCGCCGCCGGAATTCGATCCCGGCCAAAAGCGCAACATTGCCGATGAGCAACTCAGTCAGGTCTGGTTCGCAGGCGTGCATTCCAACGTAGGCGGTGGGTACCCTGACGATGCGCTGGCCTACATTCCATTGGTCTGGATGCTCAATGAAGCGCGGCACTGCGGTCTGAAATTCAAATCTGAAACCAGCGATCCGCCTGCCTATCCGGATGCGTTCAAGAATGCCACTTCGCGCGCGGACAAGGACGGGCGAATCTACGATCCGCGCGCGGGCCTCGGCGCCTATTACCGTTACGGTCCACGCAAGCTCGTGCAACTTTGCAATTACCGATACTCGAAAAAAGAAGACGACGAAGTGGCGATCGAACGTCCGAAAATCCACGAAAGCGTGTTCAGGCGAATCCGGAACCATGCGCACGCCTATGCGCCCATCGGCCTGCCCGCCGTCTACGACATCGTGAAGGCCGACGGTGAGATCGTCACGCCGGATCAATTTGGGTGTGAGACCATCGATGCGGCCAAGACGCGCGCGGACGCACAGGAACACGTCTGGAACGAAATCTGGAAACGTCGCGTCATCTATTTCGCTTCCGTCGGCGCCACCGCCTGGCTGCTGGCGTTTCCGTTGATCAGCGGCGCCACGCGCTCCGACGAATTCACGAGCCCAATCCGATGGGTCTCGGACATCATTCGCTTTGTCGGGGCGTTTCTGCCGGGCTTCGCGTCCACATGGGTCGACGGCTATGCCCGCGCGCCGTTTTCATTCCTGCTGCTTGCCGGCCTGGTTGCGTTCTTCAATCTGTGGGGAATGCGCATAGCATCCCGCGTCGACGACCGCATGGGAGCGATCTGGCGAAAAACCTCTTCCGCGCCGTCGGGCTTGCCCGATGATTTCGTCTACCGGCTTCGCAGCAGTAAATCTTACATTGCACTGCATGAGGGAATGAAGCGCAGGTGGGCGCCTGCGTTCTTTGCCCTGCTGTTCGTCTATATCGGGTTGGCCCTCGTCAACCGCCTGCTTTACAACGCCCAGGACGTTGCCGGTCTTACCTGCACGCCGAGCACGGGAGCGAAAGATCTCGCCAAGGGCGAGACTGCGCCGCCCGTCGTATTCAAGACGTCCGATCTGTGCAAGCCGACGGGCATTCGTCTCGATGGCGGCGGAGCGAAATATTCGGTGAAGGTCGAGCCGGTGCTATCGGAGACCTGGTACGATGCCGGCATCAAAGTCCCGTTCGGCGGCTTCTCACCGGCTGACCAGCCGACCTGGAATCAGCGAATCCTGCTTGGGCTTGGAGTGCCGCTGCGCCGCGAATTGACCAAGGACTGGTTCCGGATCGTTCTGCGCTATGGCGACATCGGCGGGGAGGAGGTTTTTCTGGATCCTGATCCTACTGATTCCGTGATCGAAGCCACCATCAGGCCCACCCGCGAAGGCGAGCTGTTCATCTTCGTCAATGATTCCGTGCTCGGCATTCCCGGGCTCTATGATCTCTTTTATCGAAACAACAAAGGCGCAGCGAAACTGACGGTGAAGCGGGAAATAAGGCGGTCAGACGGGGTGCAAGCTGCTCGGAATTAGTCCGCACCAGGCGATCGAGCCTGTTCCCACCGAGCATGAATACACGCAAGGTCTGCCTCTGCTGTGGAAGCCCGCCCACCCACGCGCTTACGAAGAAGGGCCGCGGTCGCTCGCCTCGAATATTGCGGTGCAGTGGGCGCCCTGCGAACGCGGCTGGTTATCAATCCGTCTCACAATTTGCATTGATCTAATGAAGCTGGGCGCCCTGCGCTTCTCTCCCGCGGCGGATGTGCTACGATCTGGCGGTCTGTCTACTTCACCAGACCAAGTCGCCTCTTCAACGTCTCAAAATAATAACAGGCGCAGCCGCCAGGCTGCATAGGGAGTGACGCGATGAAATCGGCTTTCAATCGATCCATTCTTGCGCTCGCAGCCGTCCTCGTTGTCGCGGGGGTCAGCCAGGCCAGCGCGCAGCAGAGGGCCCTGAAGAAGTACGAGTCCGGCACCAAGGACTTCTGGGCCAACCCGCCGCCGGACTGGTTCCTCGGCGACGAGACCGAGGCCCAGAAGGGCCAGGCGCCGCCATCCGGTCCGCCGACCGGCGCCTCCGACGCCGAACTTGCGGCGATGATGAAGAAGATCAAGCTGCCGGAAGGTTTCAGTATCGAAGTCTACGCCTCCAACGTGCTGGAAGCGCGGCAGATGGCCTGGGGCGACAAGGGCACGCTGTTTGTCGGCTCCTTCGGCCTCGGCAACGTCTATGCGATCAAAGAGACTGGCGGAAAGAGGGAGGTCAAGACCGTCCTCAAAGGCCTCACCATGCCGACCGGCCTCGCCTTTCTCGACGGCTCGCTCTACGTCGTCGCGATCAACAGGCTGATCAAATACGAAAACGCCGAAGCCAATATCGACAATCTCGGCGCCGGCAAGGTGGTATATGACGACATGCCGACCTACGTCCCGCATGGCTGGAAATACATCGCCGTCGACAAGGATGGCTGGTTCTATATGCCGTTCGGACCACCCTTCAACATCGGGCTCCCACCGACCAGCCTCTCGCAGATCCGCCGCGTCGATCCCAAGACCGGCAACGCCGAGATCTGGGCGCTCGGCGTCCGCAACAGCGTCGGCGGCGACGTCGATCCGCGTTCCGGGCGATACTGGTTCACCGAGAACGCCCGCGACTGGATCAGCGATGACATGCCGAGCGACAAGCTCAACATGATCTCGAAGATCGGCGAGCATTTCGGCTATCCCTATTGCCACCAGGGCGATATGCCGGACCCGAAATTCGCGATGGGTCACAAGTGCTCCGAGTTCACGCCGCCCGTGGTCAATCTCGGCGCGCACGTGGCGCCCCTCGGCATGAAGTTCTATACCGGCGACCAATTCCCCGCTGAGTACAAGAACAACATCCTGATCGCCGAGCACGGCTCCTGGAACCGCGCCAAGTACCAGGGCGCCCGCATCAAGCGCGTGATTGTCGATGCGGACGGCAAGAATGCCAAGTCGGAGATCCTTGCCTCCGGCTGGCTCGAGGGCGACACGGGCTATCTCGGTCGTCCGAACGACATCATCCTCGCCAAGGACGGCTCGATACTGGTGGCCGACGATTGGGCCGGCGCCATCTATCGCATCAGCTACAAGAAGTAGGACGTCAACGGCTAGAGCGTTTTCGAGCGAAGTGGGTACCGGTTCGCGTGAAGAAAACGCGTCAAACAAAAATCGGGGGCTGCGGTTATCCGGGAACGGGTGGCCGCAGCCCCTGTTGTTTGGGGTGCGGTGCGGAGGAGTTCACATGCGAAATGTACTGGTCGGGATCGGGTTGGCGGTCGCAATCGTTTGCGGTTCGCCTGTCCGCGCGGCCGATATCGCGGCCGGCAAGGAGAAGGCCGAGCTGTGCGTCGGCTGCCACGGCGAGGGCGGCATTTCGCAGATGGAGAACATTCCCTCGCTCGCGGCCCAGCCCGATCTCTTCATTCAGTGGCAAATCGTGTTCTTTCGCGCCGGCACCCGCAAGAACGAGCAGATGCAGCCGATCGTCGAGCAGCTCAACAACGAGGACATCCGCAACCTCGGCGCCTATTACGCCTCGCTTCCGCCGCCCAAGGCACCCAAGCCCGACGACAATCCGGACCTTTCAGCCAAGGGCGCGCAAGCGGCGGTCGGCCGGCGCTGCGCTTCATGCCACATGGAAACCTTCGCCGGCACCAAGGCGGTCGCCCGCATTGCCGGCCAGCGCGAGGAATATCTCGTGAAGGCGCTGGGGGATTACAAATCGGGCGTGCGGGCCGGCGGCGCCATGGCGGCGATGGCGGATGTCGCCTACCCTCTCAGCGAGGAAGAGATCGAGGCGCTCGCGCATTATCTCGCGCATTTGTAAGAACCAGTCGTCCCTGCCTAGTGCGCAATTGCGCACGGGAGCAGGGACCCATACTCCGCGGCCCTTCTATTTTGGGCGGTGTGGTCGGTCTGCCCTAACAATCAGCATCGGTGGTTAGGGGTCCCTGCGTTCGCAGGGACGACACCGAATCTTACCCGCGCTGCTTCTCATACGCCTTGAGATGCGTATAGGCGATGCGCAGCTTCGGCACCGGGATCTTCGCCGCGTCGGCGCGGGCGACGAGATCGCCGATCACATGGTCGGCCTCGACCGGCAGGCCCGCTTTGATGTCGCGAAACATCGAGGCGGTCATCGGCGAGCCCTCGGTCGTCAGCAAGCCGCTGGTGCGCTGGAAGAACGGGCCGGTCGGCGCGTGGCCCGACGCCTTTGCAATCGCGCTGCATTCGTCGAGCATGCCGAGCAGGAAATCCTTGCCGCCGGCGACCGCGAGGATGTTGCCAACCGAAGTGCGCATCAGGCTGGTCGACGCGGCGAGCGAAGCGAGGAAAACCCACTTCTCCCACATGTCCTGCATGATGTGCTCGCTGGCCACCGCGCCGAACTTGCCGCTCTCAAACACGTTCGCAATCGCACGCACCCGGTCTGACATGGAGCCATCGCGTTCGCCGAAATTGAGCGACTGCATCGGCGCGAGCTGGACCACCTCGCGCGCGTCGTTGAGCGTCACCGCGATTGCGCAGAGGCCGCCAAGCACGCGGTCGCCCCCGAATTTCTTGTCCAGCACGTCGAGATGCAGCATGCCGTTGAGCAGCGGGATGATCGCCGTTTTCGGCCCGACTGCGGGGGCAAAGGACTTGATCGCGTCTTCAAGGTCGAACGCCTTGCAGCTCAACAACACGACGTCGAATTTTTCGGCGAGCTTGTCGGCCTGCACCGTCGGCGGGCTCTTGAGCGTCACGTCGCCGGCGGGACTCCTGATGACGAGGCCTGCGCTTGCGAGTTCGGAAGCGCGCTTCGACCGGACCAGGAACGTCACGTCGTTGCCGGCCTGAAGCAGCCTGCCGCCGAAATAGCCGCCGATGGCGCCGGCGCCGACCACGAGAATACGCATGGATGAACTTCCTTTATTGTTGTTTTGTTGCTGGTCCTGGCGGGAGCCGAAAAGCGAGTTGCCGGATTCCGAGCCGGAAAATTCCCGGCCACCATTACCACCGACCGTTCGCTATTTGCCACTCACTATCGTTTGTCTGCCATGCCTCGTCGAACGGCTTGCGGCGGGCGGCTACTTTCCCGAGACCATTTCCTCGACTTCGCGAAGCTGTTCCTTGCCGAAAAACATTTCCTTGCCGACGAAGAATGTCGGTGAGCCGAACGCGCCGCGTTCGACGGCGTTTTGCGTATTCTCGATCAGCCTGGCCTTTACATCGGCGTCCTGCGAGCGCGCCAGCAGTTTTGCGGCATCGAGGCCGGACGAGGCCAGCGCCTTGGTCGCGACTTCGGGGTCATCCATTTTCTTCGGCTCGACCCACATGTGATGGAAGGCGGCATCGACATATTTCTCGAACACGCCTTCGAATTGGGCCGCGACCGCCGCACGCATCAGGTTCAGCGTGTTGACCGGAAAGAATGGATTCCAGACATAGGGCTTGACCCCAAAGCGCTTCACGAAGCGCTCGGTCTCCAGCGCGTGGAATTCGCGCTTGTTCTTGATGCCGGCGAGCGTTTCGGCAGGCGACTTGTTGTTGGTGGCCTTGAAGATGCCGCCGAGCAGGATCGGCACATATTCGAACTTCACGTTCGTGCGCTTTTCGATCGCCGGTATCGCTTCGTGGCTCAGGAAGGCATTGGGGCTGCCGAGATCGAACAGGAATTGCGGATTTGAGCTCACGACAGTCTCCCCGATATTTTGGCGCATTGTGGCGCAAGGCAGGCGTCGCGTCCACGGTATTATGACGATCGTAATACCGTGGAAATGCGCGACTTGCCCGACGTCACACCATCCGCCGAAGCGGGCGGCGACGCCAGACCAGTGTGTAGTAGCCGAATTGCAGGACGAACATGGCGCAGAACACGATCGGATAGGCGGCCCAGACCCCTTCCAGCCCGATGGTCCGGCTCAGGATCACGGCAGCGGGTATTTCGATGGCGGCGATGGCGAAGATCGACAGCAGCATGGGAGCCAAGGCCACGCCGCCTGCGCGCATCGCGCCCGAGAACACGGTCGCCATGCCGAACGGCACCGAACTCCACAAGGCGATGATGAGCAGTCTTTTCGCGAGTTCGAGCACGGCGGTGTCGGTAATGAAGATGCCCAGCACCGCGCGGGGAAACAGATAGATCAACGCCACCAGACCGCCGGTCAGAATGAGATTGAGGAGCAGGCCGGTCCGGACGATGGCGTCCAGCCGGTCGGCATGGCCGCTGCCGATCGCCTGCGCGCCGAGGATCGAAACCGAGATCGAAATCGATATCGCGGTGAACTGCGCATAGCCCATGATCTGGTTGACGGCGCCATAGGCCGCGGTGGCATCGGAACCGAAGCCGTTGACGAGGCCGAGCAGCACCAGTTCGGCGATCGCCATCACCACCATGCCGACCGCGCTCGGGATACCGATGCCCAGGATTTTCCCGAGCAGCGCGCCATCGAGCCGAAGCACGCGCAGAAATTCGGCGTCCGGCGCCAGCGGGCTCTTCCTGTGACGCAGATATAGGCCGAGCGCGACCAGCGTCAGCGCGGTGGAAATAGCCGACGCCCATGCCGGGCCCGTCACGCCGGCGGCGGGAAGTCCGAACCAGCCGCGGATGAGGAGTGGCGTCAGGATCAGGCCGATCGCGGTCGACAAGGCCAGCGCCACCAGCGGCGTCAGCGTGTCGCCGACGCCCCGCAGCATCGCGGTCGTCAGCAGGAATGCGAAGCCGAGCGGCATCGTCAGCAGCATGACGCGCGCATAAGCGCTCGCCTGGTCGAGGATATCGGGCGGCGTGGCGAGCGCGATCATCAATTGCCGGCTGAACAGGCCGCCAAATAGCGCCACAGTGGTGGCGAGAAGCAGACCAATCGCCAGCGTCGCGCCGGCAACCGCCTTCACCTTGTGACGTTCGCCCGCGCCCCAGGCCTGTCCGATCAGGACGGTTGCGCCGGTGCTGAGGCCCATGACGAAGGCGAACAGGAAGAACATCACGGGAAAGAACACCGAGACGGCCGCCAGCGCGTCGACCCCGATCAACTGACCGAGCAGCGCATTACTCACGGTGCCGAACAGCGATTGCAGCGCGTTGCTCAGCATCAGGGGCGCGAGGAAGATGAGGAAGGTCTTACGGAGCGAGGGAGGTTTGGACACGATGGTTGTTCCCATTGAAGACGCGACGGATCATTGCCGCGCACCGGAGCGGTGGCGGGCGAGAGGTTTTGGAAACTCGGCTAGAGGCGACGCGCGCCTATGGCTCGGCGCGGTCGCTGAAGGCGAGTTTGACGACGTGGTCGCGGATATCGTCGGGCCAGCCGGCGACGAGACCGACGAATCGCCGCCGGTCATCGGCGAACAATGCCCGCGAGGCTTCCTCGAAGCCTGCAAGATTGCCGGCCATGATGGACATGAAACGATAGGCGGCGTCCCTTGCCGCGCGGGCGCGATCCGCATCACCATTGGCGCGGCGCGCTTCTTCCACCAGCTTTCGCAACGCCACCGATGCGCCGCCGGGCTGCGCCCCAAGCCACTCCCAATGGCGCGGCAACAATGTCACCTCGCGCGCGACAACGCCCAGTTTGGGACGCCCGCGCCCACGCGGCTCCGCTGACGCCGTCTCATCGGTTTCGACCTCCGGAGGCGAGGCGGGTTGAGGCAAGCGGGTAATGATTTCGCGTTCGGTGCCGCGAAGATCGAGATCGATCGGCTGGCCGGTCGCGTCGCTGAAGATGATGATCGGCGCCGCGGCAGGCTTGCGGGAAGCCTGCATGACCGCAATTGCGACCTCGGCAAGGGGGCCCGCCGCCAGGCGTTGCGGGCCCATGAAGGCCGTGAAATGGGGGCGGGTCTTGTCGGGCATTGGAGCTTCTCGGGATTTTCGGTTGGCTATATTTACCCGGATAAATTGGATTGTCAATATCACCCGGGTAAATATAGCGCTGCACTTCAGGCCGTCTCGACTTTGCCCCGCCCGGCTGGCACCAACGGCGGCCAATTGAAGGGAACACCATGCTGACGGTTCATCATCTCAACAATTCCCGCTCGCAGCGCGTGCTGTGGCTGCTCGAAGAACTCGAGGTCCCCTACGAAATCGTCCGCTATCAGCGCCAGCCGGACATGCGGGCGCCCAAGGAGCTGCGCGCCATTCACCCGCTCGGCAAATCGCCGGTCATCACCGACAACGGCAACACCATCGCCGAGTCCGGCGCGATCTGCGAATACGTCATCGGCACCTATGGCAATGGCCGCCTGATCCCGCCGCCGAACACGCCGGAACGGCTGCGCTACACCTATTGGCTGCACTATGCCGAAGGCTCGGCGATGTCGCCGCTGCTGCTGAAGCTGTTGTTCACGCTGATGCCGAAGCGCGCGCCGGCCTTGCTGCGACCGCTGGTGCGCAAGGTGTCCAACACGGCGCTGACCACGCTGGTCAATCCGCAGCTCAAGCAGCACATGGATTACTGGGAAAGCGAACTGGCAAGAAGCGAGTGGTTCGCCGGCAACGAGTTCACCGGCGCCGACATCCAGATGAGCTTTCCGCTGGAGGCCGCTGCGGCGCGCGGCGGGCTGGAGGTGGGTCATCCCAAAGCGATGGCGTTTCTCGAACGTATTCACGCCCGGCCGGCCTATGCGCGCGCGCTGGAAAAGGGCGGGCCGTATGTGATCGGGCGCTGACGGCTTCTCCGTCATTGCGAGCGCAGCGAAGCAATCCATAGCTCGGCAAGCTGTGGAATGGATTGCTTCGTCGCTTCGCTCCCTTGCGCAAACGCTTCGCGTTTGTCGCAGGCAATGATGCTTCAGGGCTGCACCGCCGCGATTACTTCCTTCACCAGCCGGCCTAGGCCCCTGATATCGCCGGTCGGATCGACGCTGTCGCCGAGACGAACGACCACGAGGCGCTGTGACGGCATGATCACGATGCGCTGGCCGAGGTCGCCCGACGCGAAGAAGGCATCGCGCGGGATACCTAGCCGCACCCGGCCCTTGGCGTTGGGGTGCTCGCTGCGATTGGTCCAGAAGCCGGCGGCGTAATCGGTGCCCAGCGTCGCCGCGGCGGAGAAGTCCACCCAGTCCTCATGCAGCACGCGTTTGCCGCCGACGATGCCGTCATTGAGGTAGAGCAGGCCGAATTTTGCCCAGTCACGCGCGCTTGCCAGCATGTAGGTCGAGCCCTGCAGCGTCCCCGAGGCGTCGAACTCCAGTGTCACGTTGCGCATGCCGAGCGGATTGAACAATTCGCGCCATGCGAACGCCAATGTCTGTTCCGGCCCGCCGACGGCATCGCGAACGATGCGCGCCAATAGCTGCGTCGTCGGACTGGAGTAAGCCCAGCGCGTGCCGGGAGGGGCCACGACTGCGGCGTTGACCGCGAAGCCCGCCATGTCGTCGTACAGATAGACCATCTGGCTGGCCGGATCGAAACCGCTATTGGTCTCGTCGAGCGCCAGGCCCGTCGTCATGCGCAGGAGATGCTCGACTTCGATCTCGCGCCTGAGGTCGCCGCGCCATTCCGGAATCGGGGCGGGCATCGACGGCGTCACCAGGCCCTGTTGCGTGAGAATGCCGATCAGCGCGTTGATCACCGATTTGGTCATGGAGAAGCCGAGCAGCGGCGTGTCGACGCCAATTGCGCCCGCATAACGCTCGGCGATCACCTTGCCGTCATGCACGACGACCACCGCCTTGGTTCTTCGGAACGGTGGCTCGGCCGGCTCCTCGAAGGCATGGTCGAGGGCGGCCCTCAATGCGGGGTCTGACGGCTGCACGATGTCAGGCCCGGCAATCTCGGGCAGAAGCGGCGGCGCCTTTGGAATTTTCAGCGCCTCGATGTCGCTCTTGAGAACGTAAGGCTCGTTCGACCCGTCCTGCAGCACGCAACCCAGCCCCTCGCGAAACAGGGCGCGGCTGCCAAGCAGCCCCGCTGCGGACGCATCGACCGATCGCGCGGTGCGGTCGACCCGCAACCGTAGCACCCCGCGCAGACGGCGAAGGCCGTCGCGCTCAATGGTTTCCGAGAACACAGCCTGCGGGTCGAGCCCCGAGACGAAGGTCTTGGAACAGACATTGTGCGCGACGACGCCGGTGGCGACGCGAATAGCACGATCGGGCCGGAAATAGGCACTCACTCCCGCCATTGCGGCCAGCAAGATCGCGATGGTCGCAACGCTCCATTTCCGCAAGTTCATATGCCTCGCCCGGAACGATCAGCCGGCAAGCGCCTAACGCGACGTCTGCGCGGCACCCACCGATGGCAGCGCCTGCACGGTGACGCCGGGTGGCGGCACGTCGTCGTCGGGGACGAAGAAATCCGACATCAACGGCACCGAGCGATCGACACGATAGTGTTCGAAATCCCTGACGCCGCTGGCGTAAAGTACCTTGTCGTCGATGCAGAACTGCCCGGTGAATTCACGCGCGGGCCTGGTCAGGATCGCGTGCGCGGCATCGCCCATGATCTCGGGCGTGCGGCTGGCGCGCATCATGGCCTCGCCGCCGAGCAAATTGCCGACCGCGGCGGTGGCGATGGTGGTGCGCGGCCACAGCGCGTTGACCGCGACGCCGGCGGATTTCAATTCACCCGACAGCCCCAACACGCACATGCTCATGCCGAACTTGGCCATCGTGTAGGCGGTGGAATGCTCGAACCATTTTGCCTTCATGTCGAGCGGCGGCGACAGCATCAAGATGTGCGGATTGGCCGCCTTCTTCAAATGCGGGATGCAATATTTGGACACCATGAAGGTGCCGCGGGTGTTAATGCCCATCATCAGATCGAACCGCTTCATGTCGGTTCCTTGCGAGTTGGTCAGGCTGATGGCGCTGGCGTTGTTGACGCAGACATCGATGCCGCCGAATTCGGCGACGGTCTGCTCGATCGCGGCGATCACCTGCGCCTCTTCGCGGATGTCGCACAGCACCGGCAGCGCCTTGCCGCCGGCGGCGCGAATTTCCTCCGCCGCGGTGTAGATGGTGCCCTTGAGTTTCGGATGCGGCTCCGCGGTCTTCGCCGCAATCGCGACATTGGCGCCGTCACGCGCGGCACGCAGTGCGATGGCCAGTCCGATGCCGCGGCTGGCGCCCGAGATGAAAAGCGTCTTGCCTTTGAGAGATGTCATTGGGCTCGCTCCCGGTTTCACTTCAGGTCGTTGGCTGTGATTTATATGACAAATCACCGTCAGCCGTCATCGCTTCACTGCCCCACCGCCGCCGCACCCCTTGTGCGCGGATCGGGTGCGCCAAGCAGGCCGCCCGGCGTGACGGCGATCGAATTGACCGAGGTCTGGCCGAGCGGCTCGATCACCTTGTGGCCTTTCGCCTTCAGGTCGGCCAACACCTCGTCGGCAAAGCCGCGTTCCACACGCACTTCATCGGGCATCCATTGATGGTGGACCCGCGGGGCCGCCACGGCGGCGGCGACGTCCATCTTGTAGTCGAGCACGTCGACCACGACCTGCAGCACCGCGGAAATGATGCGGCTGCCGCCCGGCGTACCCGTGACCAGCACCGGCTTGCCGTCCTTCAGCACGATGGTCGGCGACATCGACGATAATGGCCGCTTTCCCGGGCCGGGCAGATTGGCTTCGAACCCGACCAGGCCAAAAGCGTTCGACGCGCCGGGTGCGGCGGTGAAGTCGTCGAGCTCGTTGTTGAGCAGCACGCCGGTACCCTCGGCGACCAGGCCGACGCCATAGGGAAAATTCAGCGTGTAGGTGTTGCTGACCGCGTTGCCGCTGGAATCGACGACCGAATAATGCGTGGTGTTGCTGCCCTCGCGCGGGCTCACTGCCAGTACATCGGCCGCCGGCGTTGCGCGTTCAAGGTCGATGGTTGCGCGTTGTCGGGCCGCGTAATCCTTGGTGATCAGGACATTGACCGGCGCGTTGACGAAGGCGGGATCGCCGAGATAGCGCGCGCGGTCGGCGTAAGCGCGCTTCATGGCTTCGATCATGACGTGCAGCGAAGGCGCGGAGCCCTGCTTCATGTCGGCCATCGTAAATCCTTCGAGAATGTTCAGCGACTGCAACAGCACGGTGCCGCCGGAGGAGGGCAGCGGCATCGAGACAATGTCGTAGCCGCGATAATTGCCACGCACCGGGCTGCGGACGACAGCCTCATAGGATTTGAGATCGTCCACCGTCATGAGGCCGCCGCCGTCGCGGACGGCCTTTGCCAGCCGTTCGGCGACCGGTCCCTCATAAAATCCGCGCGGTCCCTGTTCGGCAATTGTGGAGAGCGTTGCCGCGAGATCGGACTGGATCAGCCGGTCGCCCTCTTGCAGCGGGGTGCCGTCGCTGCGTGAGAACGCCTTTGCCGAATTCGGCCAGCGCCCCATTCGCCGATACATGTCCGGCAGCGTGTCGGCCATGTCGTCGGCGACCGCAAAACCGTCGCGCGCCAGTTCGATGGCGGGCTTGAGGATTTGCGCAAGCGTGAAACGCCCGGATCCGTATTTCTCCAGCGCCACTGCCAGCCCGGCTACCGTGCCGGGCACGCCGATACCAAGCGCGGAATTGCGCGATTTATCGCTATCCGGTTTGCCGTCCGGTCCCAGAAAAATGTCGCGCGTGATCGCGGCCGGTCCAGTTTCGCGATAATCGATGGCGACGTCTTCGTTGCGCGCGGCCGAATGAATCACCATGAAGCCGCCGCCGCCGATGTTTCCGGCGCGCGGATAGGTGACGGCAAGCGCAAAGCCGGTGGCGACCGCGGCGTCGACCGCATTGCCGCCCTGCCTGAGGATATCGGCGCCGACTTGCGCGGCGAGCCTTTCCTGCGCCACCACCAAACCATGCTCGGCCGTAATGGCGCGAACGGTGGCGAGGTCGGGGGGCGCATAAGAGCGGCGCTCCTGCGCAAAGGCCGTCGCGCCGCAGGCGAACGCAAGTACGAATGTGGCAGCTACTCGGCGCCACCGGATTGAAAAGACCGCCATCGAAAATCCGCCGCAGTTGGAGCCTGTGTGACGCCTGGCAACAGCCCCCAGCGCCGATGAACGCATGCTATATGGGTTTGGACTCAACGGGCAAAATGCCCCGAGGGACTTTTCAGGGAAATTCCTCACATGACGGTGATCGCTTCCGAGGCAGCCGGCGCTGATCTGCCGCGGGAATATCCGCGCCGCGCCGCCGTCATCAGCTGGATCTTCTTCGATTGGGCCGCGCAGCCTTATTTTACGTTGATCACCACTTTTGTATTTGCGCCCTATTTCGCGAGTTTCGTCGCGCCGGATCCGGCGCAGGGCCAGGCATTGTGGGGATTTGCTACCGCGGCCGCCGGCCTGATGATCGCGCTGCTGTCGCCGGTGCTGGGCGCGATTGCGGACGCCAGCGGCCGCCGCAAGCCGTGGATCGCCGGCTTCGGTTCGCTGCTGGTGATCGGCGCCTCGCTGATGTGGTTCGGAAAGCCGGGAGATCCCAGCGTGATCCCGTCGTTGCTGCTGGCCTATGCGATCGCGAGCGTGGGCGTCGAATTCGCCACTGTCTTCAACAACGCGATGATGCCGACGCTGGTGCCGCCGGATCGAATCGGGCGGTTGTCCGGCACCGGATGGGCCACCGGCTATATCGGCGGCATCCTCAGCCTCATCCTGGTGCTCGGCTTTCTGGCAGCGAACCCCGATACCGGGCGTACGCTGTTTGGCCTGGCGCCGCTGTTCGGTCTCGATCCCGTATCCCATCAGGGCGATCGGATTACCGGCCCGCTGACGGGTATCTGGTTCATGATCTTCGTGTTGCCGATGTTCCTGTTCACGCCCGATTATCCGGCAAAGCGTCCGATCCGCGCGGCGTTGCGCGAAGGATTGAGCGGGCTGAAGCGGACGCTCGGCGAACTGCCGAAGCAGAAATCGCTGGCGACATTCCTGCTTGCCAACATGATCTACACGGACGGGCTGGTGTCCTTGTTCGCGTTCGGAGGTATCTACGCCGCCGGCACGTTCGGCTGGCATACGATCCAGATCGGAAGTTTTGGGATTCTGCTGGCCATCGCCGGAACTTTCGGCGCGTGGCTTGGCGGTAAGCTCGACGACAGGCTCGGACCCAAGCGCGTCATCGCCGGCAGCTTGCTAATCCTTCTGTTCGCGCTCGCTGCGATCCTGCTGGTCGACAAGGATTCGATTTTGTTCGTGAAGGTCGCGCCGCCGGTGCCGGGCGGCCCGCTGTTCTCGGGCGCCGCCGAGCGCGCCTATCTCGTGCTGGGCTGCCTGATTGGTGCCGCCGGCGGTCCGCTGCAGGCGGCGTCGCGCTCGCTGTTGATTCGTCTCGCGCCGAAGGATCGTATCGCGCAATATTTCGGGTTGTTTGCACTTACCGGGAAGGTGACGTCGTTCATCGGTCCACTGCTGATCGGCGCGATTACGGCATATACCGCGAGCCAGAAGGCCGGCATGGCGATGCTTGTGGTGTTTTTCCTTGCGGGCCTGGCGCTGCTGACGCGCGTGAGGGAGTGACTTTCTCTCGCCGTCGTCCCGGCCAAGCGAAGCGCGAGCCGGGACCCATACGCCGCGGCGGACATTATTTGGCGCGCGGGTAAACGTCCTTCTTCAACAATGCAAGCCGGTGGTTATGGGTCCCTGCGTTCGCAGGGACGACGAGGCTCAATGCCTGAAATGCCGCACGCCCGTGAACACCATCGCGATGCCGTGCTCGTCCGCAGCCTTGATGACTTCCTCGTCGCGCATCGAGCCGCCGGGCTGGATCACCGCTGTGGCGCCGGCTTCGATGCAGGCCAGCATGCCGTCGGCGAACGGGAAGAACGCATCTGACGCAACGACCGAGCCCTTGGTCAGCGGTTCGGCCAGTTTCAGTTCGGCCGCGGCATCCAGCGCCTTGCGCGCGGCAATGCGCGCGGAATCGACCCGGCTCATCTGGCCGGCGCCGATGCCGACGGTGGCGAGATCCCTGGCGTAGATGATGGTGTTCGATTTGACGTGCTTGGCGACACGGAACGCGAATTTGAGATCGCGCAGTTCGGCGTCGGTCGGCGCACGCTTGGTCGCGACCTTCAGCGTCATGTCGTCGATCACGGCATTGTCGCGGCTCTGCACCAGGAGCCCGCCGGCAACCGTCTTCGCCGTCAGGCCGATGCTGCGCGGATTGGGCAATCCGCCGGCGAGCAACAGACGCAGGTTCTTTCTTGCGCCGACGATCGCGATCGCTTCTTCGGTGGCATCAGGCGCGATGATCACCTCGGTGAATATCTCGGTGATGGCGCGCGCCGACTCCGCGTCGAGCGTCCGGTTGAGCGCGACGATGCCGCCGAAAGCGGAGGTGGAGTCGCAGGCCAGCGCGCGGGCGTAGGCGGTGATGAGGTCGGGACCTTCGGCGACGCCGCAGGGATTGGCGTGCTTGACGATGACGCAGGCCGCGGTGCGCGCCGGGTCGAATTCGCCGATGCATTCATAGGCCGCGTCGGTGTCGTTGATGTTGTTGTAGGACAGTTCCTTGCCCTGCAACTGCCGCGCGGTGGAAACGCCGGGCCGCTTGTCGGGCGTCGAATAGAACGCCGCCGTCTGGTGCGGGTTCTCACCATAGCGCAGCGACTGGATCAATCTGCCGCCGAAGGCGCGGAAATCCGGCGCGTCGTTCTTGAGCTGAAGGGCGAACCAGTTCGAGATCGCGGCGTCATAGGCGGCGGTGCGCGCATAGGCCTTGGCGGCAAGGCGGCGGCGCAGCGACAGCGTCGTTGCGCCCTTGTTGGCGGCGAGTTCGTCGAGCACAGCCTGATAGTCCTGCGCTTCGACCACGACGGCGACGTCGTCGTGGTTCTTCGCGGCCGCCCGGATCATCGCGGGACCGCCGATGTCGATGTTCTCGATGCAGTCTTCGTAGCCCGCGCCTTTGTCGACGGTTTCCTCGAACGGGTAGAGGTTGACCACGAGCAGGTCGATCGGCGCGATGCCGTGCGCCTTCATGGCGTCGGCATGTTCCTTGTTGTCGCGGATCGCGAGCAGGCCGCCATGCACCTTGGGGTGCAGCGTCTTGACCCGGCCGTCCATCATTTCGGGAAAGCCCGTCAGCTCCGAGACGTCCTTGACCTGCAGTCCGGCCGCCGCGATCGCCTTCGCGGTGCCGCCCGTGGAGACGAGCTCGACGCCATGGCGAGCGAGCGCCTTGGCAAATTCGATCAGGCCGGTCTTGTCGGAAACGGACAACAGGGCGCGGGTTACACGGCGCGGATGGTCGGTCATAGGGGGTTCCTAGGCTGGTAAGCCAGCCCGGTAGCATGGTTTTGCCGGCCATGAAACCGGCCAGAAACCCGCCAAATCCACGTGTGGAAATCTCGTGACCGGCCGCGGGCCTACAGCGGCAGTTCCGGCTCGCGCCTAGCGTTGCGCCGGGCCGTCGTGCCGGCCGCCGACGTGGTTGAGCGAACAAAACTCCAGCGGACCGAGGAGGCGTGGCGGGAATCCTGGCGGATCACGATCTGGGCGGTGCGGCGGGGGCCGTCATTGCCGGCCAGAAACACGCTGTCCTCGAGGTCGACCTTGTCGTCGAGCGCCTCGAAGGTCCAGACGTCGCGGTTGGGCAATACCAGCATGACGCCGCGCGCATCGCTGAGGCGGCTTGCCTTCACCGCAGGATGCAGATGAAACCGCAGGGCAAAATCGGTCCCGTCGCCCTTGATGCGTGCCCCCGGCGCCGGCGAGATGGTGTCCTCGCCGTCGAGCCTGCCGCCGTCCTGGGACATCATCAGCACCCGGCGATGCACGACGCCGAATCGTGCGAGATAGCCGTCATGCGATGTGGTCAGGAGATCGCCGTCGGCCATCGCCTCGCGGTAGCTTTCCACATTGACCGGGCCGTTGACTACGGGTGCGCCCTGCAGCAGGCGCTTCATCGCCGACAGTTCGATGAACTGGCACGAGGAGGTGTCATGATAGGTCAGGGTCGAATGCGCCGCCGTGCTGCGCGCAAAGCTGCGCCAATTGTCCCGGCCGGTCGAGGGCATCCCGCAATTGACGACGATCCGGCTCGGCCCGGACGACAATTCGAACGAGAGGCAGCCGGCATGCGCTTCCTGGCTGATATTCGGCGGCGGCGGCGGGCCGGTGTCCACGATGACGGTCGTGGCGCCGGCATCAAGGCGCTGGAAGCCGGTATGCGGCATGTTCGCCATCGGCACGCCGTGGGTGTCGTCATAGGCGAGCAGGGTGGCTACCAGATCCGAGGGCGCGTTGCTCATGCCGTTGAACAGCGCAAAGCTGCCGTCGCCGTGACGGAAGAAGCGCAGCATCGGCATCATGCGATCAATCGCATTCAAAAGCGCCGGGGGCGGGGCGATGTTGCGGGCGGCAAAGGTCTGCCGCAGCGGCAGCAGATCGCTGAGCAGTTCGACCAGCGCGCCGGGATTGCGCGAGATGTGCCCGCCGTCGGGCATGATCTGCCGCTGCAATTCGTCGGAAAGCCGTCGCGTGGCGGAACGAATGTGACGGGCCTGATTGGCCAGGCACAGCGAGGCGTAGCAAAGCGCGATCAGGACCTGCAGCCGCGGCACGCCGTCGGCGATGTCGAGCATCGCGTAGCGTAGATAGCGAATCTCGCGGGTCAGCCCGCGCAGGTATTTGCGATAGAATTTTCCGTCGGTGTCGCCGAGCACCAGCGGCGCCTGCGACAACAGCGAGATCACGCGGCGCGCCAGCACGTCGGGGCGGCGTTCGAGCGGCCGCTTGCGCCCCGGGTTCGAGATCCAGTCGTCGACCAGTGAGCGGGCATTGGCGCGGGTCAGCGCGGTGTCGGCGGCGCGAAGGTGCCGCAGCCAGCCAAAGCCGAGCAGGGCGACTTCCCAATCTTCCGACGGCGGTTCGAGATCGAAGATCGAGCGGCCATGGCAGGTGACGATCTTGCCGGCGAACACGAAGCGGCCGGCATAGATCTCGGCGGCGCGGGTGGCGTCGGCGGTGCGCAGGTCGTGCGGTGCAATGATCAGCCGGTCGGCACGGCCCGGCCACAGCCGCGACACCGCCACCGTCGCCCCGGTCGCTCGCGCGATCACGGTCCGCGCCGAGCGGCTCATGATAAGCGTCGATATGCGTCTGCGTTGAGCGACCGACACGCCGTGCCTTGCTTAGGGAGGGAGGGGTATTCTGGCGAATCCTTTTAATCCGGAAACGCCGCCGTGACACCATCTTGAACAGGCGCGAATCACCCGAAGACCGGGCAATTGCGGTTTAAAATCAGGATTTGACCAGCCGCGCGGCGTAAAATCCATCCAGCCCGCCGAGCCGGGGGTCGGCATGGGGCAAATGGCTGGGCAGGGTCCGCAAGTCGCCGTTTGCGGTCAGGATTTCGCTGAGACCGGCGACTTCGTCGGCTTCGACCGGCGCGCGGCGCATGCCGGATTCGGTGGCCAGCAGGGAAGCGATGGCCTGTTCACCTTCCTCCGGCTCGAGCGAACAGGTGCAATAGACCAGCGTTCCGCCCGGCTTGAGCAGCGCGACCGCCCGTTGCAGCAATCGCTTCTGCAAGGCCGTCAATGCGGCAATATCAGCCTCCTGCCGCAGCCAGGCCACGTCGGGGTGACGCCTTATGGTGCCGGTGGAGGTGCAGGGCGCGTCCACCAGTACGCCGTCAACGCCGCCATTGCCTTGACCGGGCCACTCGGCGGCATCGGTCACGACGTCATCGGCCTGCAGCGAAAGCCGCGCCAGATTGTCGCGCAGCCGCGCCATGCGCGCCGGCGAGCGGTCGACCGCGGTCACGCGCGCGCCGGCGTGCGCCAGTTGCGCGGTTTTGCCGCCGGGCGCGGCGCAGAGATCGACAATGGTCTTGCCGCCGACGTCGCCGAACAACCGCGCCGGCAGCGCGGCGGCGGCGTCCTGCACCCACCACTGCCCCTCGGTGAAGCCGGGCAGCATGGTCACCGAACCCTGCAGCAAGGTGCGCACCGTGCCGGTCGTCAACGTTTCACCGTGCAGGCGGCTCGCCCACTGCGCCGCGTCTGCTTTCACGGTGATGTCGAGCGACGGTTCATGGCCGATGGCGAGCGCCATCTGCCGCGCGGTGGTCTCGCCATAGGCGCCGATCCAGCGCGCCAGCAGCCACGGCGGAATGTCCAGGTTCTGCGATTTGACTTCGTCGATCAGCGGTTGCCCCTCGCGGGCGCAACGGCGCAGCACCGCGTTGACGAGGCCGGCATATTTCGCGGCGCGTCGGTCCGATTGCACCAGCCGCACCGAGAGATCGACGGCGGCATGATCGGGCACATCCATCCAGAGAATCTGTGCCGCACCGATCAGTAGCGCGCTTTGCGCGCGCGGCGCATCCGTCGGGATGCCGCGATCGAGCAGGCGCGACAGCAAATGCCCGAGCGTGCCGAGCCGCCGCAGGATCGTCGCCACCAGCCGCCGCATCAGGGCGCGGTCGCGATCGGCCAGTGTCTTCAGGCCCGGATGCGCGCCGGCGCCGTCGAGCTGATCGTCGAGGGTGCGATGCTTGTGCAGCACGCCGTCGAGAATGTCAGCCGCGATCCGCCGCGCCGCGAGACCCGGCACTTCGGAAGGTACTGCGAATCTTGAAGGGGGCATGAAGCAGCAACGTCTCGGAAAGCGGAAAGGTTCTGGCTTATGCCATTGGAATGAAAGTCCATTTGGCATGCGAATATGCCAAATGTAAGAATCGCCGCCGACAATTTCACGATTGTGATGCCATCTGTGCGCCCATCCCTGTGCTATGGGAGAATTGCGATGACCGATAGTCCCTCATCTCCCGCGCAAACCGCGGAACGCAAGAAGCTGACGCCCGCCGCCGAGCGCGCGCTGGCCGAGGCCGAAGCCCGTCGCAAGGCCGCCGAGGCCAGCGCCACCACGCGGCAGAAGGAATTCCAGGGTCCGAAGGGTCCGGAACCGACCCGCTATGGCGATTGGGAGCGCAAAGGGATCGCCTCGGATTTTTGAGGGCGTGAGCTCTTGCCGGATGCCCCGACTCAGCCCTTAGTCGGGGAAAATGCCCCGATACAACAGAATAGATGCATATCGGCCCCCGCGCCGGGGTTCCTGGCGCCGCTGGTTTTCGGCGGCGCTGCCGTGGGTATTCGTTTTCGGCGTGGCGGCGGCGACGATGCTGCCGGTGCGGGACTGGGTACGACGGTCGTTGCCGAGTTCAGCCGACAGCCCGGCGGCGCGCGATGCCGAGATGGTGTGGAAGCGGGCGGGAAGTTCGGACACGCGTCATCCCGTCGACGTCATCCGCACGATCGATGGGGATACGTTCGAAGCGCGGGTTCACCTGGAGCCTGGTCTCGACCTCAACACACGGGTGCGTCTGCGCGGCATCGACGCGCCTGAATTGAAGGCGTCCTGCCCGCAGGAACTGCAGATGGCCGAGGCCGCGACGGGTGCGTTGCGCGCAATGCTCGGCGAAGGCGACGTCAGGATCTTCAATATCGGGCCGGACAAATATAGCGGCCGCGTCGTCGCCGACGTTGTAACCAGGCGCACCGGAAATGTTTCGACGGCGATGCTCGCCGCGGGTCATGCCCGCAGCTACGGCGGCGGTCATCGCAGCGGCTGGTGTGCGAACGCAGGACAAGCGCCGCTCAAATGAAAGAGCCGCGCAATCGCGCGGCTCTTGTGCCAATTTGGATCCGTAAGCTTAGCGCGTGACAGTCACGGTCGTTCCGACCGATACGCGGTGATAGAGATCCGAGATATCGTCGTTGAGCATGCGGATGCAGCCATAGGATACGAAGCCGCCGACCGAGCCCGGCCTGTTGGTGCCGTGAATGGCGTATTCGCCGCCGGCCAGCGTCATCGCTGCGACGCCCATCGGGTTGCTCGGCGAGCCGCCGGGAATGACATCAGGCATACCAGGCTTGTCGCGCTTGACTTCGCTCGGCGGCGACCACGCCGGGTGGAGGTACTTGCCGTCGATCCGCGTGGTGCCTGCCCACTGCTTGCCGGTCTTGCCGACGCCGACCGGGTAGCGCATGGCGCGGCCTGAATCGAGGATCAGATAAAGCCGCCTCTCGTGGGTCTTCACCACGATCGTGCCCGGCGTGTAGTCGCCGCTAATGCCCACCATTTCAGGCCGTGCTTCGGCCTGCGACGACATCACAATTCCCATACCAATGGTGGCGGCCAGCGCCACCGCAATCTTTACCGACATTTTCAGCCCCACTTTGCCTGCCCCTTCCGGGGCGGATCAGTTGCCCGCTGCCAAACGCAGCCTGCCGTCTCACCTCGCATCTTTCACCGCGCGGATTAACCGGGTGTTTTCCACCTCTGGCCCGACACTGGTTTGACGGGGGGAACAAAGAAAATGTTCAAATCAAAGTAAATGACCTGAAAACAACACATGACAACGAAAAGCCCGCCGAAGCGGGCTCCCTACTGACAAGTGCGTGAGCGCGGGCCTGATTGCCTTGTACCGCCGGGCGTGTTGCCGGAATTCGCCGCTCCTTGCCCCGCGTTTCGGGGCAAGGAAGCCGGGCAATATTAAGCGATGGCGGCCTACGCCGGCGCGCTCTTCTTGTTCTGCCGGTTCTGCACGAGGTCGTCGACCACGGCAGGGTCGGCCAGCGTCGAGGTGTCGCCGAGGCTGCTCGGTTCGTCCTCGGCGATCTTGCGCAGGATGCGGCGCATGATCTTGCCGGAACGGGTTTTCGGCAGGCCCGGCGCGAACTGGATCTGGTCGGGCGAAGCGATCGGGCCGATGTCCTTGCGCACCCAGGCCACCAGCTCTTTCCGCAATTCCTCGGTCGGTTCGGTACCGGCCATCAGGGTCACATAGGCATAGATGCCCTGGCCCTTGATGTCGTGGGGATAGCCGACCACGGCCGCTTCCGACACTTTTTCATGTGCGACGAGCGAGCTTTCGACCTCGGCGGTGCCCATGCGGTGGCCCGACACGTTGATGACGTCGTCGACGCGGCCGGTGATCCAGTAAAAGCCGTCGGCATCCCTGCGGCAGCCGTCGCCGGTAAAATACTTGCCTTTGTACGTCGAGAAATAAGTCTGCTCGAAACGGGCGTGATCGCCATAGACCGTGCGCATCTGCCCCGGCCATGATTTGGCGATGCAGAGATTGCCGGATGTTTCGCCTTCCAGCACCTTGCCGTCGGCGTCGACGATCTCGGGCACCACGCCGAAGAACGGCCGCGTCGCCGAACCCGGCTTCAGCTTGGTCGCGCCGGGCAGCGGCGTGATCAAAATGCCGCCGGTTTCGGTCTGCCACCAGGTATCGACGATCGGGCAGCGGGCGTCGCCGACGACGCGGTGATACCACTCCCATGCTTCCGGATTGATCGGCTCGCCGACTGAACCCAGCAGCCGCAGGCTCTTGCGCGAGGTCTTCTTCACCGGCTCGTCGCCTGACTGCATCAGCGCGCGGATCGCGGTCGGCGCGGTGTAGAAGATGTTGACGTTGTGCTTGTCGATGACGTTCCAGAAGCGCGAATTATCCGGATAGTTCGGTACGCCTTCGAACATCAGCGTGGTAGCGCCGTTCGCGAGCGGTCCGTAGAGAATGTAGCTGTGGCCGGTGACCCAGCCGACGTCGGCGGTGCACCAGTAGATATCGCCATCGTGATAATCGAACACGTATTGATGCGTCATCGCCGCGAACACGAGATAGCCGCCCGTGGTGTGCAGCACGCCCTTGGGCTGGCCGGTCGAGCCTGACGTGTAGAGGATGAACAGCGGGTCTTCCGCATGCATATGCTCGCACGGGCATTCCGTGGTCACCATCTTGGCGGCGTCGTGGTACCAGAGGTCGCGCGAAGGACTCATGTCGACGGCGGCACCCGTGCGCTTGACGACGACGACCCAATCGACACCGCCGGCTTTCGCAATCGCGGCATCGACATTGGCCTTCAGCGGCACCTTCTTGCCGCCGCGCAGTCCCTCGTCGGCGGTGATGATGACCTTGGACTGGCAGTCGGTGATGCGTTGGGCGAGGCTGTCAGGTGAGAAGCCGGCGAACACCACCGAATGAATGGCGCCGATCCGCGCGCAGGCCAGCATCGCATAGGCCGCTTCAGGGATCATCGGCAGGTAGATCGTGACGCGGTCGCCCTTCTTGACGTTCCGCGTGCGCAGGATGTTGGCCATCTTGCAGACTTCGTCGTGCAGCTGCCGGTAGGTGATGTGCTTGGACTGCGAGGGATCGTCGCCCTCCCAGATGATCGCGGTCTGGTCGCCGCGCTTGTCGAGATGGCGGTCGATGCAGTTCCAGGCGGCGTTCAGGACGCCGTCCTCGAACCATTTGATGGAGATGTTGCCGGGGGCAAAGGAGACGTTCTCGACCTTGTGGAAGGGCTTCATCCAGTCGAGGCGCTTGGCCTGCTCGGCCCAGAAGCCGTTGGGATCACTGACGGAGCGGGCATACATCTCGCGGTATTTGGCGTCGTCGACATAGGCACGTTTGGCCCAATCGGCAGATACGTCGTAAATTTTCTCGGACATTTTTACCCTCCCACTCGTTGCGGCGCCGCACGCGCTGGTGGCCGCAAGCCGTCCTGATTGTTGCAACGATTATGCGTCGCGGGACGATGCCCGGACAAGGCGCAAACGTCTGCGACCTTGGTTGGTCAGCCGGTTCCTGGCCTTGTCACCGATCAAACCACCGTCATTTTTTGGATATTGTTCACGATCTCGCCGAGGCAAAAATCAACGCTATCTCCGAATGGCTCCCATGACAGGTATTTTGTTACCGTAAATGACGGAATCGGGACTCGCAAAGCCGGCCGTTACCCCCTAAATGGCCTGCCCGGGGCCGGACGGCTCTCCGGAACCAAGCTATAATAACAGGCATTGCCGACAGACAGGTGGAGCAAGGCGATAACGGTCATGATGGATCAGCAGAGTTTCGAGGCTACGCGGCCCGTTTCCGCCGATCCTGCCGTTGCATTGGCCGAGGCGCTCGGGCAACTGCCCAAGGACACCGTCAAGGAAACCGTCAAGGCAAAGCCGCACATCGTCGCCAAGACCTCTGTCGAAGACCTGGCGCAGGAACTCGGCCTCAAGCTCGGCGACCAGAACGGGCTGACCATTCGCCGCATCAAGCGCGGTAAGGGCTATTCATTCCATCGCGCCAACGGCACGCAAATCCGTCATGCCGGCACCATCCGTCGCCTGCATTCGATGGCGGTGCCGCCGGCCTATCGCGACGTGCGCTATTCGGCCGATCCGAGTTCGCATCTGCAGGCCGTCGGCATCGATGCGGCCGGGCGGTTGCAGTACCGCTATCATGCCGATTGGGAAAAGGTCCGCGAGCAGCGCAAGGCGCATCGCCTGGCGCGGCTGGTGGGCGCGCTGCCGAAGATCCGCCGCAAGGTCTCGGCGTTCCTGTCCGGCGACGAACCGACGCGTGAATTCGCGCTGTCGGCGGTGATCGAGCTGATTGCGCGTACCGCGATCCGGCCGGGCAATGAATCCTATGCCCGCCTCAACGGCACCCGCGGCGCGACCACGATGCTGAAGTCCAACGTCACGCTGGAAGACGACAGCTTCGTCCTGACCTTCAAGGCCAAGGGCGGCAAGGCCGTGCGCAAGGAATGCGACGCCGCCAAGCTGGTGCGCGCCATCGGCATCCTGCGCACCGTGCCGGGCAAGCGCATGTTCCAGTATCGCGACAATTCGGGCACCGTTCGCACGGTCTCGACCACGACCGTGAACGCTTTCCTGCGCGAGATCGCCGGCATCAAGATTTCGCTGAAGGATTTCCGGACCCTGATGGCATCCGCCGTGGTGCTGGAATCGCTGTCGCGGATAACGCCCGCAGCGAGCGAGCGCGGCCGCAAGAAGCAGGTGCTGGATGCGGTGCGCGCCGCCGCCGACGAACTGTCGAATACGCCCGCGATCTGCCGCAAGAGCTATGTCCACGACACCATCGTCACCGCGTTCGAGGACGGCATCCTCGAACGTTTTGCGGCGACGATGAAGGGCTACCGCACCCAAGCCAAGCGCGAAGCGCTGCTGGCCGAGGTGGTGACGGCCGCGGCGGCGTAACGACAACGCCGTAGGGTGGGCAAAGCGCAGCGTGCCCACCATTCAGGATACCGCGAGTAGATAGATGGTGGGCACGTTTTGCTTTGCCCACCCTACGGCACTGCGCGTCGCCGCTACATCCCGCCCATCTTGCAAACCGTCTTCCACTCTTCCGCCGTCACCGGCTGCACCGACAGCCGCGAATATTTCACCAGCGCCATGTCGGCGAACTTTTTGTCGGCCTTGATCGCGGCCATCGTCACCGGTGTCTTCAGCGGCTTGTCCGCCTTGATGTCGACGCAGACGAACTTTCCGGTTTTGTCGGAGGGGTCGGGATAGGCTTCCTTGATAACTTCCGCGATGCCGACGATCTCCTTGCCCTCGTTGGAGTGATAGAAGAAGGCCTTGTCGCCTTTCTTCATGGCGACGAGGTTTTGGCGTGCAGTGAAATTGCGCACGCCGGTCCAGGCTTCGCCTTTTGCGCCCTTCGCGACCTGCTGGTCCCACGACCAGACCGAGGGTTCGGATTTCACCAGCCAATATGCCATCGTCATTCCTCCGCCTTGAACGGCCGCGTCAGCAGGCCTTCGATCGCCGCGTCGATCGTCACTTTGCCGCTCAGGATCGCCGCGACCGCAGTTGATACCGGCATATCGACGTTCTGCGAAGCGGCCAGTTCGATCAGGACGGGTGCTGTGAACTCGCCTTCGGCGAGCTTGTCGCGGTTCGGGGCTTCGCCGCGGCCGAGCGCAATGCCGAAAGCAAAGTTGCGCGATTGCAGGCTCGAGCAGCTCAGGATCAGGTCGCCGAGGCCTGAAAGGCCCACCAGGGTTTCGCTGCGCGCGCCGCAGGCGCGGCCCAGGCGTGCAAGTTCGCTGAAACCTCGCGTGGTGAGCGCTGCCAGCGCCGAGGCGCCGAGTTTTCGTCCCTCGACGATTCCGGCGGCGATCGCCAGCACGTTCTTGGCCGCGCCGCCGATCTCGACGCCGCGGACATCCGTGGTGTGATAAGGCCGGAAAGTTGCGGAGCCCAGCGCCTGCACCAGATCGCTCGCCAGCCTTTCATCCTTTGCGGCAAGCGTCACGGCGGTCGGCAAGCCTCGCGCCACGTCGTCGGCGAAATTCGGTCCCGACAGGATCGCAGGGATGGCTTCCGGCATGGTCTCGGCAATGACCTCGGTCATGAAGCGGTGCGTGCCGCGCTCGATGCCCTTGGCGCAGGCGACGACGGACGTTGCAGGCTTGAGGTACGGGGCAAGCGTCGTCGCGGCTTCGCGCAAATTCTGCGCGGGCGTCGCAAGCAGGATGATGTCCGCGCGCGCCGCCATGGCGATGTCGGCGGTGACGCCGATACTCGCATCAATGCTCACGCCGGGTAGCTTTGGGTTCTTTCGCGTCGCGTTCATCTGCGCGGCGCCCTCGGTGTCTCGCGCATACAGCACGACGTCGCGGCCGGCACGCACCGCGGCACATGCGAGCGCGGTACCGTATGCGCCGCCGCCGATCACCGCGACTGAATGAAAGGACGCCATGTCAGAATCCCGCGCGCGTGTTGGTGTAGCCGGACGGCGCTGTCGCGTTGGCGTCGAGCAGCCAGCGCGCGCGGGGCGGCGCGTCCATCGTATCGGTCAGCCCCAGCGCCTTCCGTTCCGCGCCGGCCCAGGCGATCATCGCGCCGTTATCAGTGCACAGCGCGGGTGGCGGGATGATCAGCGTGGTCTGCGCTTTCGCGGCAACGTCCTGCAACGCGCCGCGGATGGCGTGATTGGCCGCGACGCCGCCGGCCGCGACCAGCGCGCGGGGCGGGCCGAACTGTTCGTGAAACAGGCGCAGGCCGACGCTCAGCCGGTCGGCTGTCGAGTCCAGCACCGCCGCCTGAAAACTGGCGCAGAGATCGCTGACGTCCTGCGGTTCCAGCGGCATCATGCGGTTGGCTTCGTTGCGGACCGCCGTCTTCAATCCCGACAGCGAGAAATTCGCATCCGGCCGCCCGAGCATCGGCCGCGGAAAGGCGAACCGTTTGGCGTCGCCGCTCGCCGCTGACCGTTCGACCTCCGGTCCGCCGGGATAGGGCAGCGACAGCATTTTGGCGACCTTGTCGAAAGCTTCCCCCATCGCGTCGTCGACGGTGGTGCCAAGCCGGACATATTGGCCGACGCCGACCACCGCCACGATCTGGGTGTGCCCGCCGGACGCAAGGAACAGGCAGTAGGGAAAGGCGAGCGCGCACGTGAGCCGCGGCGTCAGCGCGTGGGCCTCGAGGTGATTGACCGCAATCAGCGGCGTATCGTGCACCATGGCAATCGCCTTCGCCGTGGTGAGGCCGACGATCACGCCGCCGATCAGGCCGGGCCCTGCAGCGGCGGCCACCGCCGACAATTGCGCAAAGCCGACGTCGGCTTCTTTCATCGCCCGCCCGACGATGCCATCGAGCAGGTCGACATGGGCGCGCGCCGCGATCTCCGGCACCACGCCACCGAAACGGGCGTGTTCCGAGGTCTGCGAGTGCACGATATTGGACAGAATCTTGCCGCTGCCGTCGCCCTGGCGTTCCACCACGGCGGCCGCGGTTTCATCGCAGGTGGTCTCGATACCCAGCACCAGCATCGGCGTCTCGTTGTCCAATTTGATCCCTTATTTCAACCGTTGCGCTATCGCAACGCTTCCGTAACCGGGTAGCATTACGAGGTGACGGCGTGCAATCGCGTAAGCGTGCCGAAATCGTGTTGGCGGAGATTTGAAATATGACCGTTCTCGTCACGCGGCCAAGCCCTGACGATGAGACGACGGCCAAGGCGCTGCGCGCGCGAGGGTTCGACGTCCTGCGCGCGCCGATGCTGCGGTTCGAGCCGGTGCCGTTCCAGGACGAAGCGGAGGCGACCTATGGCGCCGTCATCGTCACCAGCGCCAACGCGTTGCGTGCCATCGCGGCGAATCTGGCCAGTAGCCGGCTTCTGAAGCTGCCCCTGTTTGCGGTCGGCGAAAATACTGCAGCCGCGGCGCGCGATGCCGGGTTTGGCGAGGTGATCGCGTCAAAGGGCGATGCCGGCGCGTTGCGCGATCTGGTGCTGGCCAGCGCGAAATCGAAGCGACTGAGGAAGACAAGCCCGATCCTGTACCTTGCAGGCGCCGATCTCGCGCGCGACTTGGCGAGCGAACTCGGCGAGAACGGCTTTACGGTGGTGACGCAGACCACCTACCGGATGGTGCCCGCGCCCAGTCTGCCTCGGGACATATGTGACGCTTTCGTGGCGCATGAGATCGAGGCCGTGCTGCATTACTCACGGCGCAGCGCGCGCGCATTCCTGGAGGCGGCGCGCTCCGGGGGCGTCGAAATCTCGGCACTGGCGCTGCCGCAGTGCTGCATTTCGGCGGCGGTCGCCGCGGTCTTGCGGGACGCCGGCGCGACCCAGGTTACGGCGGCGGCTTCGCCGGACGAAAATGCCCTGTTCGAAGTGCTGGGCCGGGCGTTGCAACCCCGGTCGAGTTAATCCTTTCGGGCTTTAATCTTTAAGTCTGAGCATGGTCTTATCGGAAAACCGGTGCCGCCATCGCCGTATCATGCTCTAAGACGTCCCGATTCTGCTAAGTTCCGGAATCTAACCATTCAAGGGAACCGCTGTGATGGTCGATGACAGGCCCGAAGACACTGGATCGCTGCCCGATTCGAGCCGGCCGAAGCGCGAGCCGCCGACCATCGACCTCGAGGCGACCGACGTGTCGAGCGAGACGAAGAGCTCTGCTGAGACATCGCCCGAGCCCGTGGCTGAGGCCGCGCCCGAGGTCGCCAAAGCTTCCGTTGAGGAATCGCCGGTTGAGGCGGCGCCGTCCCGGCCTGTCTCGCCCTGGATCGTCGCGCCGGTCTCCGGCGCGGCTGCCGCAGCGCTGGTGATTGGCGTCGGCTGGATGCTGGGCTGGCCCGCGATTCAACCCGCGTCCGCGCCGCCTGCCCCGCAGCTCAGTGCCGCCATCGACGGTCTCACCGCCCGTGTCGCCGGACTGGAGCCAAAGGTCGGCAAGCCCGTACCCGATCCCGCTTCTGCCGCGCGCACCGAGGCGCTTGAAAAAACCGTCGCGGCGTTGCGCACTGAGCTCGCGGCAACGCGGGTGCAAGGCGAGAAGCTCGCGTCCGCCGTCAACGAGGTGAAATCCGCGCCGCGCAGCGAAGGCACCGCGTCGCCCGATCTCTCCGGGATCGATGAACGCATCGCGAAGATCGAGAGCCTGATGCGGGCGCAGGGCGCCGAGATCGCGCAGCAAGGCAGCAAGCTTGCCGATACCAAGGCCGACGCAAAGCCTGCCGACGACATGCCGCTGCGCCGCCTGGTGGCGGCCGCGCTGCTCGATGTGCTGGTCCGGATCGGCGAACCCTATCCGGTTGCGCTCGCCGCCGCCAAACCGCTGGCGCCCAATCCCGAGGCGTTGAAGCCGCTCGATCAATTCGCCGAGAAGGGCGTGCCGAACGCCGGCAGGCTGAGCACGGAACTGCTGGCGTTGGTGCCAAAACTGTCGCCCGCCGTCCAGCAGAGCACCGCCACGACCGGCACGGGCATCGTCGAGCGCCTGCAGGCAGGCGCCGCCAAACTCGTCAAGATCGAACGCACCGATACTGCCGGAACTGATCGCGGCGCCGTGGTGGCGCGGATCACCGCGGCGGCGTTGCGAAATGATGCCAACGAGGCGCGACGCGAATTGAAGACGCTGGAGCCGGCCGATCGTGCCGCGGCGCAATCCTGGCTTGAACGGGCCGACGCGCGCGATGCCGCGCTGGCCGCATCCCGTCAATTTGCGGCCGACGCCATGGCCGCACTCGGCAAACCGGCGCAATAGAGATTTCGCAACAAGGTTTTCAATGATCCGGATCATTCTGTTTCTGTTGTTGATCGCGCTGGGAGCGGCCGGCGCAGCCTGGATTGCCGAACAGACCGGCGATGTCGTGCTGTCGTGGGGCGGCTATCGCGTTCAGACCACGCTGCCGGTGTTCGTGCTGGTGCTGGGCATCGTCGTCGTTGCGGCGATGATGATTTGGGCGATCCTGCGTGGCATGTGGCGCACGCCGGCGCGTATGCGGAAGAGCCGGCGCGAACGGCGTCTGGCCCGCGGCCGGCATGCGATCACCCAAGGACTGCTGGCGATCGGCCATGGCGATTCCTCCGCGGCCCGCGTCCATGCCGACGCGGCCCGCAAACATGCGGCGCACGATCCGCTGGCGTTGCTGCTGCATGCGCAGTCGGCGCAGCTCGACGGCGACCGCGAAGGCGCGCAGCGCGCTTTCCGCGCCATGGCCGAACGCGAAGACACGCGGCTGTTGGGCCTGCGCGGCCTGTTCATCGAGGCGCAGCGTTCTGATGATCCGGTGGCGGCCGTGATGGTCGCCGAGGAAGCGCTGAAACTGTCGCCCTCATCGTCATGGGCGTCGCATGCGGTGCTCGGCTTCTGCTGCGCCAAGGGCGACTGGGCCGGCGCGCTGAAAATCCTCGACAACAATCAATCGGCCGGGCTGATCGACAAGGCGACCTATCGCCGGCAACGTGGCGTGCTGCTGACGGCGCGCGCGCTGGAGCTCGAAAAGGTCGATCGCGATCTGGCGCGCGAGAGCGTGATGGAGGCGGTCAAGCTGGCGCCGACGCTGGTGCCGGCCGCGGTGCTGGCGAGCAAGTTCGAAAGCGAAGCGCATCAGATCCGGCGTTCGATGCGCCTGGTCGAGACGGCGTGGCTGGCGCAGCCGCATCCGGATTTGGCCGATGCCTACGCGCATGTGAAGCTCGGCGATTCCGCGCGGCAACGGCTGGTGCGGGTGGAGACGCTCGCGGCGAAGATGTCCGGACACATCGAGGGCGCGCTGGCGATTGCGCGCGCCGCGATCGACGCGTCCGAGTTTGCAAAAGCGCGTGAGGCGCTGGCGCCCTTCATTGCAGCTCCAACGCAGCGCGTCGCGCTGTTGATGGCGGAGATCGAGCGCACCGAACATGGCGATAGCGGCCGCGCACGGGCATGGACCTTGCGCGCGGTGCGCGCGCTGCATGATCCGGCCTGGACCGCGGACGGCTATGTCAGCGATCGTTGGCGGCCGGTCTCCCCGGTTACCGGGCGGCTGGACGCCTTCCAGTGGCAGACGCCGGTCGCAGCACTTCCGTCCGACAAGGCTGGCGCGATCGAATCCTCAGCCTTCGAGGAAGCCATGCTGGCGACCCCGCGCCGGGCCGTCGTGCTCGAGGCGCCAAAGGACGTGACCGAACCGGCCGCTGAGCCGATCGCGCCCGTGCCGGCCGCTGCTTCATCTTCTGCGCCGGCCGCCGAGCAGGACAATGCACCGCCGCCGGCTGCTGTCACTGAGGCGGCCCCCATTGAGGCGGCCCTCCCCGAGGAGCCGGTCGCCGCGCCAACGCCGGCCCCGCCCAAGCCGGCGGAACCGGCACCAAGCCAGCCAGCCCCGCTGTTCCGTTCGCGGCAGGATATCCCGAAGACCGTTCCGACCCCGATTCCGGCCGTGATTCCCCTCATTCGGGCGCCTGATGATCCCGGGGTCGACGAGGATGGCCCAGCGGACGAATTCGCGGAACAAATCGGCCCGCCCAAGGCCCAGGCCGGCGGCTGGCGGGGATTTTTGTCACGCTGGGGCGGCAACTAGGGTTTCAAGCCCCGCGTTTTTCTTGCCAATCGGGGCCGTGCCCGATATCAGGTGCGGGCGTTTCCGGCTCACGCCGAGCGCTGCGTTCGGTCCGCCGCAATAGCTCAGTTGGTAGAGCACGTCATTCGTAATGACGGGGTCACAGGTTCGAGTCCTGTTTGCGGCACCAGCCTTTTCAAGCACTTAGCCGACTTCCGACGATCTCCGAAAAAGCCCCGTGTCTGCACTGTTTCTGCAAACCGGTTGCGGCGGGCGGGGTGTCGTTATGGATAGCTTGATGATCGGCCTGGGGATCGTTGTCGCCCTCTACATCGCCGTGCGCCTGGCGCTGCGATTCTATTTCCCGCCGGATACTTGAACTTGAATAGAGGTGCCAACCCCGCTTTCGATCTCACCCTTACCGGAAGTGGCAACTATCAAGTTCGGCGAAAAGATATTGTCCGGCTCGCCACGTTCGTTGACCCACCAACGACTTCTCAAGATGAGGCTCTCAACGAGGTAAGGGTAGTTCCCGGTTTTGACACTAGCCGGCGGTTTGATCACGCAAGCCGCGATGCCTGGGAAACTCAGCCGGTACCATTTTCCGATTTTCAGATCGTCTGTTGCGTGCATCGCTTGGTCCCCCGGCTCGTGCGAATCGTAACGAAATACCCACGCAGTTTGATCCTGCGGTTAGTTAACAAATAGCTACTCATTGGATGAACCTGCGGGTGGGCAGCAGCGACATCAACTGGATGGATATCCTGATTGTCGGTCTTCCGATCGTTGTCGCGCTCTACGTCGCGGTGCGGCTGGGCCTGCGGCACTACTTTCCGCCCGATACCTGACCGGCGGCAGATGCCCCGTCGTAACGCAAGGAAGCCCGCCGGTGAGTCCGCCCGCTGCAGGCTGCCATGTGCCGGTCGACGGGGGCCAGCGCATGGGCGAGTCTGCTGTGCTAAGCCGGAGGTCGGCTGGCAAGGATCAGCCGCCGCGATTCGGCGATCAGCTCTTGCCATGCAGGACGGTCGCGCGCGAGTAGCCGGCCGACTTGTCCGACAGCGTCCCAGAACAAGTCGTCAGGAACGTCCGGCGCACATCCGGCCCACCGCCAGTCGTCTCGCGATGGCGACGAACTGCTTCGAACGGTCTGGCTCACTTTGAGTTAGCGTTCAATGAAGCGGGTATTGTTCACCGAGAACCGGTCTTGCCGGTTCTCAACGAGTTCATCATTTGCGTGATAGCGTTCGTCGCGCTTACGCCCGCGCCGACGTTTGGGACAAGCGGGTGCGGATGAAGATTAGTTGGGCGCACCGATGCCGTGAGCTGCAGGCCAGTGGCAGCGTCGTTTCGCGCTGATGACAGTTCTTCAAATCCTCTCCGCCGCACGGTCCTGCAATCCCAGGGTGTGCCGCATGCCGCTCCAATGTGCTATTGTCAGCCCACAGGTGTGCCATGACAGGTATTGCAGAGTGGCTAGCATCGATCGGCTTGGGCGAGTACGCCGAGCGATTCCGCGAAAACGCCATCGACCTCTCGGTCGTTCGAGATCTCACGGAGCAGGATTTAAAGGACCTGGGCGTCCTGCTTGGGCATCGCCGCAAGATGCTGCGCGCAATCGTAGAACTTCAGGGAGAGCTTCCGCGAGCACCTCGAACGGGCACCAAGCCGGCGTCCACAGACAACGCCGGGCGGCGTCAACTCACAGTCATGTTTTGCGATTTGGTCGGCTCGTCGGCACTTTCGGCCCGCCTTGATCTGGAGGACTTGCGGGCCGTAATGGCTACCTATCACCGCTGCATCGCAGCGGTTGTTGCCCAGAATGAAGGTGTTATCGCGCGGTACATGGGAGATGGCGTGCTCGCCTTTTTCGGCTATCCCCAGGCGCACGAGGATGATGCCGAACAGGCGACACGCGCCGGGCTGGCGCTGGTCGATGCCGTGGCAAGCCTCCCGACCAATCCCCCCACCGAGCTACAGGTTCGCGTTGGCATCGCTACCGGTTTGGTGGTCGTGGGCGATTTGACCGGCGAAGGCTCGGCTCAGGAGCAGACGGTCATTGGCGAGACGCCGAACCTGGCTGCGCGCCTGCAGACCTTCGCCAAACCCGGTACCGTGCTGATTTCCGAGAGTACGCACCGGCTCACGGACGGGCATTTCGAATTCCGCAATCTCGGCCCTGTCGCGCTTAAGGGATGGGCGGAGCCAATCCCGGCCTGGCAGGTCCTGGGAACGACCGAAGTGGAAAGCCGCTTCGAGGCACAGCACAAAACCCGATTGGCGCCGCCAATCGGGCGTGACGAGGAAATCGAGATGCTGTTGCGTCGCTGGCAGCACGCCAGGCGTGGCGAAGGTTGCGCGGTGATGCTCACCGGAGAACCCGGGATCGGCAAATCGCACATTGCGCTGGCGCTTGACGAGCGGCTCCAGGCCGAACCGCACATCACGGTGCGCCAGTTCTGCTCGGCGCACCACACTAATAGTGCGCTCTATCCATTCATCCGCCAGCTCGAACGCGCTGCCCGGTTCGAGCGGAGCGACCCGCCCGCAGAGAAGTTCGCCAAGCTTGAGGCTCTGCTCGTGCGGGCGGATGCCGACCGCGTATTGCTACCTCTGGCCAACCTTCTGTCGCTGCCACCCAGTGACCGCTACCGCATTCCAGAGCTGAGCCCGCAGAAGCGCAAGGAGATGACATTGGCGGCGCTCTTGACCCAGCTCGATGGTTTGGCGGCGCGACAGCCCGTGTTCGCCATTGTGGAGGATGTCCATTGGGCGGATCCGACGTCGCTGGAGCTGCTCACGATGACCTTGGAACAGGTATCGCGGCTTCGGGTGCTGCTGCTCATCACCGCGAGGCCAGAGTTCACGCCGCCCTGGCCAGGTCATGCGCATGTGACGACGATCTCGCTCACGCGGCTGAACCGACGCAACGGGGCGGCATTAATCGAGCGCGTCACCGCCGGCAAGACGCTCCCGGAAGAGGTAATGGAGCAGATCCTCGCCCGCACCGATGGCGTGCCCCTGTTCGTGGAGGAACTGACCAAGACGGTGCTCGAAACCGGGCTGCTGCATGAGCAGAACAATCACTACGTCCTCAACCGTCCTCTGCCCTCGATGGCGATTCCGACGACATTGCACGCATCGTTGTTGGCGAGGCTCGATCGATTGGCTCCGGTGAGGGAGGTGGCTCAGATCGGCGCTGTGGTGGGTCGCGAGTTCTCCTACGAACTGCTGAGCACCGTGGCCGGGTTGCCAAAAGAGCGACTTGAGGAGGCGCTTTCCCAGTTGGTTCGGTCGGAGTTGATATTCTGCCGGGGCGAGATACCCCAGGCGGTCTATACCTTCAAGCACGTGCTTGTGCGGGACGCCGCCTACTCGGGACTGCTGAAGGACAGACGCGCAGCGCTGCATGCCACGATCGCGGACGCCTTCGAGCAACGATTCCCGGAAATCGTGGAGGCTCAACCCGAAACTCTCGCGCACCATCTGACGGAGGCGGGGCTGTTCCAGAAGGCGGAGGCATATTGGCTGCAGGCCGGCAAGAAGGCCGCCATGCGCTCGGCTAACCTTGAGGCCATCGAACATTTGCAACGAGGTATCGAGGCCTCCAACCATCTGCCTGACGGCGCAGGAAAGGACAGGTTGGAACTTGACTTCCAATTCGCTCTCGGGCCCTGCCTGATCGCTACGCAAGGACCGGCCTCGAACAAGGCGATGGCAACCTTTGCCCGCGCGCGTGAGCTGTGCGAGCGCCTTGGAGACGCTCCCGAGCAACACCAGGTGATGTTCTGGTTGACCACCGCGAGCGTCATGCGCGGTGAGTTGCCGCTGGCTGAGGAAACGATCGCGGCCCTGCTCCAACTCGTCGAAGCGCGCGACGATCGACCGACGTTGCTCAACGCGATGCGCGGGCAGGGGATGATCCGCCTCTTCATGGGACAACTCACCGGCGCGCGTGAGGTGATCGAACGTGCCTACGAAGCGTTCGAGGCGAGCAGCGAAGAGCACAGGCTCGCGGCGCGTTCGGCCGGCCAGGATGCCGGCGTGGCCGACCTGGCGCTGATGTCGTGGGCGCTCTGGCTGCTCGGCCAGGCCGATACGGCAATCCTGCGCATGGACGCTGCCATTCGGCGCGCCGATGCTATAAATCATCCGCATTCGCAGGCGTATGCCAGCTACTATGCTTGCCTTTTGCATGCTCTTCGCGGCGAGTTTCTGATCGCGCAAGGTCATGCCGAGCGCTGCATCGCGCTGTCGGAGGAGCACGGATTCCGGCAATGGCGCCTGGCGCGCGCCATTCGGGGCATATGCGTGGCATCGCTCGATCCTTCACCCGGCGCACTCGCCGACATCCGTGCAACGTTGGACGAATATCGCAGCGCCGGTTATCAGGTGACCACCACTGCGCTCGACGCGCTGTTGTGCCCGCCATTGTTGAATGGCCGCGACTACGAGGCCGCACTGGAACTGATCGAGCGCGGTCTCGCGGCGACCAGCCGCAACAGCGAACGAATTCTGGAAGCCGAACTGTATCGGCTAAAGGCAAAGGTGCTGGTCGCCCGCGGTGGCCCAGGCGTCGAAGCCGAGGCGCAGGCGCTGTTCGACCGGGCATTGAGCACGGCAAGAAGCCAACACGCCAGGACGCTTGAACTTCGAGCCGCGACGGACATTGCCGCGCTGTGGATCGATTGCGGCAGGCGCGAGGAACGCGCTCAATCTCCTCGCGCCGATCTACGCCTCGTTCACCGAGGGTTTCGATACGCAGGATCTAAAGCAGGCAAAGGCTCTGCTCGACCGCCTGCGATAATTCGACTTGGACTACAGTCTGTCCAATCCAGGTCCCGGATCAAGTTCGCCATAGGCTTTCCTCACGTCGACATTGCGCCTCGCAAAGACGACATACGGGACCGAGCTCACTGGAAATTCTCCCTTATCGTCCGGCTGCACTCGTTCGCCCTTGGCGTCGACGAACCAATTTATCTTTTCAGCCAGAATGTTCGGATCGCTCTTGGGCTTGGCTTTGAGAATCGCCTTTATTAGCAGCTCTCTGTCTATTCCCTCGCGCTTGCACCATTCATCCAGCTGTGCCCGCACCTTTTTCTCTTTCTTCGGGTTCTCGTTTATGAACCGTACCTCGTCGTTTTTGGCCGCAATTTTGACGCCCGCAGCTCTGTGAGCTGCGATTGCGTCCTCCGCCGCGGCTCTTCCCAGCTCGCGCCCTTTATTCAGATTCTCATGATTCCATTTGAAATCGATGTGCGCCGGAACGTGAATCTCGATGACGGTGCCTTTCCACCGCTTTTCTTCCTTGAGGTGATATTTAAAGAGCTTGACGTCATCCTCGCCTACGGTCGCTGCAAATAACTCACAGAGATTTGCCAGCGAGTCATGAAGGTTTTTCGGTTTGCGAACTTGCTGAGAATCGACAATCCGGCTCACCCATATTTCGTCGAGCTCATTCCCATGCTCCTCGATCAAGCTATGGAAATTGACGGTATCGACCAGCGCACCTTCGCAGTAGGTATCTCCGCCGATCTTTACCGTTTGCTCGATGAAGGGAAGAGCCGAACACGCGCACATAGTCGTTGCATTGATGGCGCCTCGATACGCCTTGTCCTTAATTCGCTTATTGGAAAATAGTGCAAGTTCCCGCTTATCAAGATTCCAGGCATTGTGAAAAATGAGAGGCTTCTTTTCCGTTTCGTCTTTATCTCCTGCCCTCTTCTCGAACAGGTTTTCGAATTTGATGCTCTTCATAAATTCGCTGTCGGGATAGTTGATCTTGGCCAGACCAGTGACATCGGACAAGTACATCATAGACGTCAAATAACGAACGAAGGGATTGGGCGCCAGCGCTTGATTAAGGATCCATCCATTCACGTCGCCTTCGTCCAGCTTCTTGAACTTCTTGTCGCGGCCAGGCATGTGATCGAAGAAAAGTGACATCGATTCCTGGAAGGAATCCATCATTCTGTACGGATCCCATGCGAAATCCTCATAGTTATCAGGATTGGCTATGAACTTATTCAGAGCCTTCGTGTTGCTGCGCCAATCCGTTCCAAATACCTTATTGATCGGAAAGTGTTCATAGCCTTCATCGTCTCGAAACACGCCATTCTTGAAGAACTGATAGGTCAGTTCGGCCCTGTCTGTGTTTTCAACTTTTTTTTTGTTTTCAACGTCATCGCCGAATTGATTGTAAACAATGCCAACCCAGGCGCCGATGCAGGACAATGCCCACACATCAAACTTTATGTCGGCAGCGGCAAGAGCTTCCAGAACCCCGATGTGCAGCCCGGCCGCTGGACCACCACCGCCGAGCGTAATGGCTCTTTTGACCATTGGTTCCTCCCCTAAATTTGCTGTGTGCTGTGCTCCGATCTGATTATTGAATTGCACGAAGGGGGAGAGGCTAGTCCTTTTTGCAACCATTGGAAAGCGTACGCAGGCGCGGGCCACGCAGATCCGGTTTAGCATTGCGAAACACCAGGCATGCGACGGCGCGGCGGACGGCATCGATTCACGCCGGACCTGCTGATCGCATTGGCGTACTTCCGCTTTCAAGAACCCGGCCACGCGGAGTGAGCTAGGGCAAGCAAGAGTAGCGTTATGCCGTCGCGGCTTCCGCTGTTGATGCCACGCGAGCAACCGTGCCACCAGGACAGCGGGCATGACCTATTGTGGCACGTTAGGGCAATAGCACTTCGTGCTGCTTTCTGATTTGATCCTGCGCAAGATGACGGAGGGTTCTCCGAGAACTGACCCGCGCGCCTCCGATATGGCCTCTCCACCGAAACGGCCGTTTCCGTCGAGCGCAAACTGCTTTCCACCTGAGCCCGATCCGCCTCCGATCAGCGGCACGAAGATCGCGCATTGGTTTGACTGCGAACTGGCATCGCCGAATGGGGCAGACAGTTAGTGGAGAAACTCATGACGCAAAGAAAACTGATCAAAATCACGGCGGCAGTTTCGACCTTTGCTTGTGCGACGCTGCTCTCCGTCGGCTGGTCCGAGCAACAAGGCGCCTCGTTATCAGTCGAGAGCGCGCAGGCGCGGGTCGGGCGTCCGCTGACCCCCGTGAGCGTTGCGGGTGTCGCGCGGCGGCAGAACCGGCGGGCCGCGTATGGATACGGGTATGGCGCCGGTGTCGCAGGCGCGGCTGCGGTCGCCACGGCCGGCGTTGTCGCCGCGGCGACTGCACCTGCCTACTGGGGAGGACAAAGCACCACATGGGGCAACGCTTACGCAGCCCAGAATGATCCCAGCTTTGGTCAACCTCACTACGCAGTGAGGGCTTATGCCGGAGGCAGCCCTTACTACGGCTATACCGGCTGGGAGGATTACTCGGGGCGCAACTTCATCAGGTGCCAGCCCGGGGGCCTCACAAAACTCGACGACGGCCAGATGTATCGCTGCCAATAGCAGCACGCGCTTGATATGAACTGAAGAGGCGGCTCATTGAGCCGCCTCGTTCCAGTTGCGCACCCGCTTTCCAGATCCCTCGAACAGGTTCGCGCTCGCGGTCCATCGGCACGCGCTTGCGTGATCTGTCTCACATCGACAACCGGCTGCCCTGCATAGTCTCCGCCTCGACCTCAAGGGGAGATACAAACATGCGTAAATTCATTCTGATTGCAGGATTCGTTTTGGCCTCCGCCGCAGCTCAGGCTGGCGATCGGAGCTTGTCGTTGGCCGGCAGCGAGGCGCAGGCCGCTCCGGCACCCGCCAGAGCCACGGATGCATCGAAAAGCGCGGAAGCTGCGGAAGCGCCAAGATATGTCGAGCGGCCGGCGGCCGTCGAGCCCAAGGCGGATACGACCAAGCCCGAGACCACCAGATCCGAGACGGGCAGGCCCGCGGCGAGCTACGGCCAGAGGATGAAGCACCGGCAGGCCGGCATGCAGCGGTACGCCAATCGCCCTCAGAGTGCCGGAGCTGGCGGAGCGTCGGCCCGGAGAGCTGCGATGATGCAGAGGGGGGCCGGCCAGCACCGCATGCGCTTCGGCATCCGGGCGCGCATCATCATGGCGCTGCATCGGCACGGCATCTATTGGTAAGTATAGGTGTACGTCTTTTCGTCATGCCCGGGCAAAAGCGCGAAGCGCGTCTTCGCGCTGGATGTGCCGGGCATCCACGTCTTTCTTCGCCGCAGCTTAAAAACGTGGATGGCCGGGACAGGCCCGGCCATGACGGTTTTGGTTGAGGCGCGTCCGTAAACGCCAATTCTTACTGCGAAACCGTCTGCACCACGCTGCTGATCGGGCGGCTGGCAACCGCCGGCACCTTCTGGTCCTTCACCAGCATCGCATCGTATTCCGGCAGGGTTTCGAGCTGCTCCTTGGCCTTCATCTGCACGACCTTGTAACCGCCGGCCTTCAGGCGCCGCAGCAGCGTCGGCAACGCAATCGCCGTGTGCTTCTGCAGATCGTGCATCAGGATGACGCCCTTGCCCTGCTTGTCGAGCTTGGTCATGACGTTCTGAATGACCTGGTCGGGACCCGACGACTTGAAGTCGTTGGAATCGACGTCGACTGAAAACATCGAGATGTTACGCGACGCGAGATAGCCGAGCGCGGGCTGCGTGTGCCCGAGGCCTGGGAAGCGGAAGAACGGCGCGGGTGCGGCGCCGATCGCCATCTTCACGGCGCTAAAACCCTTCTCGATCTCTTCCTTCATCTGCGGCTCGGTCATCTTCTTGCCGTCGAGATGGGCGTGCGACCAGGTGTGCGAGCCAACGGTGTGGCCGGCGGCAAAGACCTGCTTGAGAATCTCCGGATGATAAGTGGTGTGCTTGCCGACCGGAAAGAACAGGCCCTTGGTGCATTCTTCCGCGAGCGCCTTCAGCACGGCGGGCGTGGTCGGCCACGGACCGTCGTCGAAGGTCAGCACGACTTCCTTGTCGGTCAGGAAATCGAACTGCTTGTATTGCAGGAAGCCGAAGCCGGGACCGCCTGTGGTGTCGATCACGACGATGCGGCTGACGCCGAGTGCATCGGGATTGGCGCAGGCCGATCGCGCCGGCTGGGCTGCGGGAACGGGCGCGGGGGCGGGGGCCGGCTTGGAGAGAGAAGCCGTGATCTCGACGTCGTCCTTTGGCGCAAGCTTTGCCGCGGCCGGCGCGGGTAACGGCTCGGCCTTGCGGGCGGCGACGGTTTGAGGAGGGGCCGCATCGGCCCGCGGCGAGGAGGTCCAGAACCAAACGCCGGTGATTACCAGCGCCGTCACTACACTGGCCAGCATCAGGCCCAACGCATTACGCATCGCTACTCTTTCCAGATACTCGGGGTACACACACGCAACGGAGCATTAGTGCCAACAAAGTGTTAACGTCTCCCGAACAGACGCTGGTTAGGCGAAGAAGATGAGGGGTTTAAAGCTTAGTGACGTCAGTCACAGTCGGCGCTCGGTTCCTGGCGCATGTTGCAACCATCAACAGCCGGTCCACGTAACTGGGCCAACAGGAGCCGAAAATGACCGCAGCCTTCTTCACTACCGTTCGCAAGGTCAGTTTAGTGCTGGCCTTGACCACCTCTTTCGCCGCCGTCTCGTCGACCGCGAGCTTCGCCTTCAGCTCTGAAGCGCAGCAGCAGTGCACCGGCGACGCGTTCCGCCTCTGCAGTTCGGAAATTCCCAATATCCCGAAGATCACGGCCTGCATGATGAAGCATCGCACCGATCTGAGCGTGGGCTGCCGCGGTGTCATGGATCGCGAGCTCGCGTCTCAAAAGTCCGGCAAGCTCGCCGCGCAATAACCGGCTCATTTGTTTGGCTCTCGGGAACGCTTGCGTCGATGCGACGCAGGCGTTTTTCGCTTTTTGGGGCGTTCCACCAGGGCCACGGCCCTCGGTTCGCCGTTCACAAATGCGTTGCCGGCCGAATTTCGGTGACCGGATTCCCATTCTGACACGTTTTCTTGACGTGAACCGGTGTCCACCGGATCGAGCCCGACTGGCTTTCGTTGGAAAACGCTATAGAACGCCCGGACTGCGTTCTCGTTTAAAGGCATAGCAAATGACCAAGATCCTTTTCGTTATTCCCCTGATCCTGATGGCTTCGAGCGCGTCGGCACAGACACAAAAAAAAGAGGGGCATGACGAGTGCGCGCGCGACGTCTCACGGTATTGCCGGGCGCAGATGCAGGATGGCGATCAGATCATTCTGGCCTGCCTGAAGCAGAACCGCGCCAAGATCAGCAAGGCCTGCCAGCAGAAGCTGGCGAGCCACGGGCAGTAAGAAGCTTCCGAGGGCTCAGCCGCCGTAAAGATAGTTCGGCAGCCACAACGTCATGCCGGGCCACAGATACATGATCACCATGCAGACGATGACGATCAGCATGTAAGGCATCATGCCGGCGAATATCTGGTTCAGCGTGACGTGCTTCGGCGCCACGCCCTTGAGGTAGAACGCCGACATCGCGACCGGCGGCGACAGGAACGCGGCCTGCAGGTTCACGAACACCAGCACGCCCCACAGGATCGGGTCGATGCCGAAGTGCTTGAGCATCGGCAGGAAGATCGGCACGAAGATGATGATGATCTCGGTCCATTCCAGCGGCCAGCCCAGCACGAAGATGATGGCCTGCGACAGGATCATGAACTGTACCGGCGTCATGTTGAGCGAGAGCACCCAGCTTTCCAGCAGCGCCTGTCCGCCGAGAATCGCGAACACCGCCGAGAACAGCGCGGAGCCGACGAACAGCCAGCACACCATGGCCGTGGTCTTCGCGGTCAGGAACACCGCTTCCTTGGTGCGCTTCCAGTCGAGCGTGCGGGCATGGAACGCCAGGATGAAGGCGCCGGCCGCGCCAACCGCAGCCGATTCCGTCGCGGTCGTGATGCCGAACAGGATGACCGCGAGAACGATGACGGTCAGGATGCCGAGCGGCATCACCGACGACGTCAGGAGCTTGAGCACCTCGAAGCGCTCGCCGTTCATGCGCCAATAGGAACGCGCGTTCCACAGCAACAACACGGCGGCGCTGATCCCGAACCAGAGATAGAACTGGAAGTCCGGACCTTTTTCGGCGGGCGTCGCTTCCGGCGTCGCCGCCGCGCTGCCGAGTTGCTGCAGCCCCTCAACTGGCCCGGAGGCTGCGCCGGCCTGCTGATGGATCACGACGTACCACCACACGGTGGCCAGCGTGATCGCGGTGATCAGGAACGGCACCAGGGCGATGATGAAATTCTTCAGCACCGCCCCATAGGTCATCGGCTTGCCGTCGGCCTCCAGGGTCTTCGCTTGCGCTGGCGAAATCAGTGCCTTGAGCAGGCCGACGAACATGTTGGGCGAATACAGCGTCTCGAACTGCTTGATCCAGGCCGGCACGTTGACGCGGGTCTGCTCCTCCGGCAGCGGCGGCGCGATCTTCGGATTGATCAGCGCCCAGCCGATGACGTAGACCAGATAAAGGAACGCCAGGAAGAAGCCCGGGAACATCGCGGCCGCATACAGCTTGACGACCGATTGGCCGGCAACGGCCGCGTAGACGATGATCATCACCGAGGGCGGGATCAGGATGCCGAGCGTGCCGCCCGCCGTGATGACGCCGGAGGCGAGCTTGACGTCGTAGCCGGCGCGCAGCATCGGGTTGAAGGCGATGACGCCCATCAGCACGACGACGGCGCCGACCAGGCCGCTCGCGATTCCCCAGAACGTGCAGACGATCAGGGTCGCCACCGCGAGCGAAGCCGGCATGCGGCGGAATGCAAGCTGGATCGAATAGAACATCTTGTCGACCAGCGCGCCGCGCTCCATCACGTAGCCCATCAGCACGAACAGCGGGATCGAGATCAGGACGTCATTGGTCATCGCGCCATAGGTGCGCTGAACCATCAGGTCGAAGACGCGGTTCTGCGTCCAGTTGTGCGACGGATCGTAGAACGCGATGAAGCCGAAGAACATGCCGAGGCCCATCAGCGTGAAGGCCGTGGCAAAACCCATCATGATGACGACGACGATAAGCGCCAGCATCAGCAGGCCGAGTGCGGGATCGCTCATGTTTGCACGTCTCCGCCCATTCCGCGCTGACGCGCCATTTCATCGATGCGCGCCGCGCCCTCGATCGCCATCTTGCGCGATTCCTCATCGACATATTCGCTATGCGCGAGCTGTTCCTCGATCACGTCGATCTCCGCGACGTCCTTCAGCCGGCTCGGCCATTCGCCGGTCTTCAGGCAAACCACGCAGCGCACGATCTCGGCAACGCCCTGCAGCATGATCAGCGCGCCGGCGATCGGGATCACCGACTTGAAATGGTAGACCGGCGGGCCGTCCGCGGTGACGTTCGAGTGTTCCGCAATACGCCAGGAGTCCGCTGCGTAGAAGTAGCCGGCATAGACCAACGCTGCGATGCCGGGCAGGAAGAACACGATGTAGAGCACGAGGTCGAGCGTTGCCTGGGTGCGCGGCTGCATCGAGGAATAGAGGAAGTCGCCTCTGACGTGGGCGTTCTGCGCCAGCGTGTAGGCACCGCACAGCATGAACAGCGACCCGTACAGCATGTTGTCGAGGTCGAAGATCCAGGACGTCGGCATGTTCATGATGTAGCGCTTGAACACTTCGATGCAGACGACGCTCATCAGCACGATCATCAGCCACGCGGTGGCCTTGCCGACCCAGGTGCTGATGCCGTCGATCGTGTGCAGGAAACTCTGGACGCTCATGGCGGTGCGACCGTTTGGGGCGAGGAATTTTTCAAAATATCTTACAGTACAAAGCACCATCCGGGCGTTCCCGGACAGTGCTTTGCTAATTTAGAGCATTTTCAGAGTGGCGTCAGATCTTCTTGGCTGCGCCGTTGGCGCCCCAATAATGATCATAGGCCATCTTGCGGCTTACCACCGTGTCCTGCTCCCACTGCGTCGTCCGCTTGGCGAATGCAAGCTGCGATTGCAGGATTTCCTTGAACAGCGCATTTTCCGCCGACTTCTTCTTGACCACCTCGTCATAGACTTCGAGCTGCTGCTTCAGGATGGCGTCGGGCGTCTTGTAGAACTTGACGTTGTCCTTGCTCTGCATCTCCGCATAGTCCTTGGAGTAGCGGTCGATCGCCTTCCAGGACATGTCCGCCGAAGCCGCGTCCACGGCGTTGGCAATGATCGCCTTCATCTTCTCCGGCAGCGCGTTGTATTTGTCCTTGTTGAAGGTGATCTCGAACTGCTCGGCGTTCTGGTGATAGCTCTGCAGCATGCAGACCTTGGAAACGTCGGGGAAACCGAGCACGCGGTCCGAGGTGGCATTGTTGAACTCGGCCGCGTCGAGCAGGCCGCGGTCCATGGCGGAGACGATTTCGCCGCCGGGCAGCGCGTTGACGGCCGCGCCCATCGCGGTGAACACGTCAATGGAGATGCCGACGGTGCGGTACTTCAGGCCCTTGATGTCGTCGGCCTTGGCGATCGGTTTCTTGAACCAGCCGAACGGCTGCGTCGGCATCGGCCCGTAGGGGAACGACACGACGTTGGCGCCGATCGATTCATAGAGCTTGGCGAGCAGCTCCTTGCCGCCGCCGTAGCGGTGCCAGGACAGCAGCATGTTGGCGTCCATGGCAAAGCCCGGTCCCGAACCCCACAAGGCCAGCGCGGTCTGCTTGCCGTAGTGATAGACGAGCACGCCATGGCCGCCGTCGAGCACGCCCTTGGATACCGCATCGAGCAGTCCGAAGGCGGGCACCACGGCGCCTGCCGGCAGCACCTCGATCTTGAGATCGCCGCCGGTCATGTCGTTGACCTTCTTGGCGTAGTCGAGGGCGTATTCGTGGAAAATGTCCTTTGACGGCCAGGTGCTCTGCCAGCGCATGCTGATCGGCCCCTGGGCGCTGACGACGGTCGGAGCGGCAACTGCCGCGGCAGCCCCCGCTGCAGCCACTTTCAGGAAGCGGCGGCGCGTCGAAGTCTTGTCCTTGGTTGGTTTGGTCATGAAGTCCTCCCGGTTGGACCGGTCCTTGGACGGCCGGCCGTTGTTGGTTGACGCGAACTCTACGGGCCGGGCCCGAGCTTTGGCAAGGATACGTTATACCAGTGCGGCGTTGCGGCGCGGTCGTGGGCGGCAACCCATGAGCATCCCAAAGAGCACCACCATGGCGCCGGCCGGCGGCCCGATTGGTTAACGGCCAGCCGGGAGCACCGCGCGATCGCACTCCGTCGCTAAAATCAGGTGCTGCTGCCCGCCGCGGTCGCGACCACCGGCAAGACCTCGTTGGCGGCGCGGTCGGGGGTATCTTCCTTCCAGCGGACCGAACCGAACGGCCGCTCCAGCATGCGGCGGACGCGGATCGGTTCGGGCCCGAGATGAAAGTCGATCGCGCGCTGGTGCAGGGCGCGCTCGGATTGCGTCGGGCGGCTGCGCTGGCGCAGGTAATCCAGCCAGGTCGGGCAGTGGTAGCGCTCGGTCCATAATTCCGGGTCGGCGATGTCGCGCGCGATCGACCAGCCATAGGCGCCGTTGCGCTGGCGGCTGAGCTGCACTTCCTGCATCACATTGTGGAACGCGCGCGCGCTGTCCTGCGCGACGCGATACTCGATCTCGACCACCAGCGGCCCGCTGCGGCCGGTCAGCGACAGCCGCACCTCGGGATCGGCAAGGACGTCGGTGGCATCCTCGTTGCGCGCGCCGACCGGCGGCATGCGCAGCCAGATTCCAAGCAGCGGCGATACCAGCATCAGACCGGCCGAAACCAGTAGCGCAATCTCCACGCCGGCAATGTCGGTGAGGTGTCCCCAGCCCCAGCTTCCCAGGGCGATACCGCCGGCGATCGAAGCCTGGAAAGCCGCCAGCGAACGCCCTGCGACCCAGCGCGGCGCCGAGAGCTGCACGCCGATGTTGAACAGCGCGACCGCCAGCATCCACACCGCGCCGGCGAGCACCAGGGCGACCGCCGTCAAGATGGCGTTCGTGCTCAGGGCGACCGAAGCGATCGCGCCGGCCATCGATATCGCGCAGGCGCGCACCGCGGCTTCGCCGCTCATGCGCCGGCGCACCTCGCCGATATTCAGCGCGCCAAACACCGCGCCCATGCCGAAGGCCCCCAGCATGATGCCGTAAGTTTGCGCGCCGCCATGCAGCAGGTCGCGGGCGACCAGCGGCATCAGCGCCGAGACCGAGCCGCCGATCAAGCCGGTGACCAATGTCCGGATCAGGACGATGCGGATCGACGGGGAGTTTGCGATGTAGCGCACGCCCGAGACGATGGCGCGGTTAAGACGTTCGCGCGGCAGGCGCGACGGTTCGTGGGTGCGGTTCCACAGAAACAGCACCGTCATCAGCGGCAGGTACAGCACCGCATTGACGGCGAACGCCGCCACGGCGCCCGCGGTCGCGACCACGATGCCGCCGATCGCCGGCCCGAAGCTGCGCGCGATGTTGTAGCTGATGCCGTTGAGCGCGACCGCCGCCGGCAGCGTTTCCGCCGGCACCTGTTCGCTGACCGAGGCCTGCCAGGCCGGCCCGAACAGCGCCATGCCGCTGCCGACGACGAAACACAGCGCCAGCAGGATATTCGGCGTCACGAGGCCGAGCCACGCCAGCACGGTCAGCACCGTTGCGCCAACCAGCGCAATGGCGAGCGAGACCATCGCGACGACGCGCCGGTCGTGCATGTCGGCAATGGCGCCGGCCGGCATCGCGATCAGCATGATCGGCAGCATCAGCGCGGTCTGCACCAGCGCGACCTTGTCGGCGGAAGAGGTCATCTGCGTCATCGCCCAGGCCGCGCCGACGCCCTGGATCAATATGCCGAGGTTGGATACGAGGCTGGCGAGCCAGATACGCCGGAACACCCCATGCCGCAGCGGCGCTGTGATGCCTTCAGTCGCAAGACGCGGGCGTTTCGGCTGGTCGGTCATGATCGGTTCCGTTGGCGTTCTGTCACCGGCTTGATTCCATTCGAATTTAAAGTGATGCCTGCGAAAACCCTGGCCTGTCCAGTCGTTACACCGCTTTCGGCGGTGCTACAGCACAGCTAAGGTACTGAAAAGCAACGGGAGGTTTCGAAATGGGGCTATCGCGGCGGTCGATCCTGAAGAGTGCGGGAGCTTTGCCGTTGCTGGCGGGCTCACTCGGCCTTCCGCTCTTTGGCCTGCAGGTACGGGCGCAGACGGCGCTGGCGGCGGTTCCGCCGGTCCTGTTCGTGCATGGTAATGGCGACCATGCGGCGCTCTGGATCACCACATTATGGCGCATGGAATCCAACGGTGTGCCGCGGGACCGGATGCTCGCCATCAGTTTCACCGATCCGCTGGCGCGCACCGATGACAAAGTGGAGCAGGCAAACCGTTCCTCGACCGAAGACCAGCGCCGCGAGCTCGGCGAGGCCGTCAAGGAATTGCAGCGTCGCACTGGCGCGTCGCGCGTCGCGCTCGTCGGCAATTCGCGCGGCGGCTATTCGATCCGCAACTACATCAAGAATGGCGGCGGCGCCGACATTAGCCATGCCGTGCTGTGCGGTGTCCCAAACCACGGCATCTATGATTGGGACGATGGTCCGGGCGGCGAGTTCAACGGCCGCGGTCCGTTCCTGCGCGGCTTGAACGAAGGTGAGAGCGAGGTGACGCCGGGCACGGCGTTCCTCACCTTGCGCAGCGACGGCATCGACAAATATGCGCAAGCCGACGCGCGGTTTGTCGGCAAGCCCGGCACGCCGACCGGCGTGACCACGGAAGGGCCAGCGCTGAAGGGCGCGACCAATCTCGTGCTCGGCGCGCTCGATCATCGCGAGATCGCATTTCATCCACGCGCGTTTCGCGAGATCTATAAATTCATCGCAGGCCAGGAGCCGTCACGCATCGAGATCGTGCCGGAAGCGGAAGTCAAACTGAGCGGGCTCGTCACGGGCACGCCGGGCGGCGTGGTCACCAACCGCCCGGTCTCGGGCGCAACAGTCGAAATCTATCGCGTCTCCGCCGACACCGGCGAACGCATCGGCGGTCCAATCCATTCGTCGCAAACCGGCGCCGACGGCCGCTGGGGCCCGGCGCAGGTCGAGCCGGCCTGGTATCTCGAAATAGTGCTGGCATCGGCCGGCTCTCCCACGACGCATCTTTATCGCTCGCCATTTCCGCGCTCCTCCGACGTCGTGCATCTGCGCGCCGCCCGACCGCTCGGGCCGGCCGATGCGGGCGCGGGTGCCGTGGTCCTGATGTCGCGCCCGCGCGGCTATTTCGGCTTGCCGCGGGATGTGGTGCTGATCGACGGCAAGGAGCCAAAGGACGTGAAATCCGGCGTACCGACCGATTCGGTCACAACCTTGCGCCTTCCGGCGGAGGAGGTTGGCCGGGCGGTGATATCAATGTTCAATACAGAACGTATCGTGGCGCGGGCCTGGCCGGCGTCGGAAAACCGCATTGCGGTTGCCGAACTGACTTACTAACTCTGTGTGGACCGCCGTGCCATTGTGAAGCCCGGTTCGAAAGACATAGCTAGAGCAGTAGCCCGCATGAGCGAAGCGATATGCGGGACTTCGGTACATCCCGGATATCGCTGCGCTCATCCGGGCTACGAAAGTGGCACCCATGAGCATAGCCGAAGCCTACGACATGCCGGTCGCACGGGTGCCGCTGGTGCCGCCAAGCCCGCCACGGGCGCCCGAAGACATGACGATGTTCGGGCGGTTGAAGGCGATCCGCATCAGCCCTATCGGCATGTGGGGCCAGCGGGCCTATGAAGAAGATATCGTCCAGGGCCGTTTTTTCGGGCGTGGCAGTTTCATTCTCAACGTGCCTGATGCGATCCGACACGTGCTGGTCGACAATTTCGAGAACTATACGCGCACGCCGGTGAGCTTCCGGGTGTTACGTCCGATATTAGGCCAGGGCCTGCTGATTGCCGAAGGACGCGCGTGGAAACATCAGCGCCGAACGCTGGCGCCGGCCTTCACGCCGCGGGCGGTCTCGACGCTCGTTCCGCACATGCTGGCGGCAACCGACGAGACGGTTGCCAAGCTCAGGGCCGCCAGCAACGCGCCCGTCGACCTGCGCGAAGCCATGCAGCGGATGACGCTGGAGATCGCCGGCCGCACCATGTTTTCGTTCGGGATGGACCGCCATGGCGCTGCGTTGCGCGACTTCGTGATGGAGTATGGCGAGCGGCTGGCGCGTCCGCATTTTCTTGATCTGGTGCTGCCGCTGAACTGGCCGAGCCCGCAGGATTTGTCCCGCGCCCGCTTCCGCAAGCGCTGGACGGCGTTCGTTGGCATGCTGATGGCTGAACGCCGCGCCGCCGGCAAGAACGAGGGTGCGCCTGCGCGCGACCTGTTCGACCTGATGGGTGACGCGCGCGATCCGGAAACCGGCGAGGCCTTCACTGATGACCAGTTGGGCGATCAGATCGCGACCATGATTCTGGCCGGCCATGAGACGACGGCAACGGCGCTGTTCTGGGCGCTCTATTTGCTGGCGCTCGATCCTGCGGCACAGCAGGAGGTCGCCAACGAGGTGCAGAGTGCAACCGTCGACGGCACGCTCGATATCGAGCGTCTGAAATTCACCCGCGCGGTGATCGACGAAACCATGCGACTTTATCCGCCGGCGTTCCTGATTGCCCGTGCCGCCAGCGGGCCGGACACGATCGCGGGGCTTCCGGTCAAGAAGAAGGATGTCATCCTGATCGCGCCGTGGCTGCTGCACCGGCACGAGAAGCTCTGGCGCGAGCCGAGCGCCTTCATCCCGTCCCGCTTCATGACCGGCACGCCGCCCGATCGCTTTGCCTATCTGCCGTTCGGCGTCGGTGCACGCGTCTGCATCGGCGCGCATTTCGCGCTGGTCGAGGCAACGCTGGCACTGGCGAAGATGATCGGCGCGTTTCGCGTCGCGCTGGTCGATAAGGAGCCCGTGATGCCGATCGGCGTAGTGACGACGCAGCCTGACCGTTCGCCGATGTTTGCCATCACGCCCCGGTAGTGTCTTTGAGGCGAAAGCCTTCCCCCGACCTGATCAGGATCGATCGCCGGTTCGCGCGAACAGAACGTGCCAAACGACAGAGAGTACCTTGCGGAGTCGCTTCGCCAACGTCATCTAGGTTGTCAGCATGAGCAATACCCAGGCCCAGTTCTCAGTTCTGCGGCAGACCGCCGATCCCGCGGTCGTGGATGCCATTTCGCAGTTGATCGCGAAGGGCGAGGATCGCGATCTCAACCGGATCAACCTGCTGGATTTTTCTGCGCGGAACGGGCTCGACGAGGAAAAGGTCATCTCGGCCTTCCTGCATTCCGCGCGCCTCGGGCTGTTCGATCTCAGCTGGAATGTCCTGTGCCCCGGCTGCGGCGGCGTGCTCGGCGCGCACAACACCCTGAAATCGCTTCGGCACGACGACTACAATTGCGCGTTATGCGCCCAGGGCTACGAGGCATCCGTCGACGACCGTGTGGAGGTTTCCTTCACCGTCAGTCCCCGCGTCAGGCGCATCGCGGCGCATGATCCCAACACGCTGCCGATCTGGGAATATAACCGCCAGATGTTCTGGAGCTCGGGGATGGACCTGAGCGAAGAATCGATCACACGTCTGATCGACGAGGTTTCGCTCGAGGCCATCGAACTGCCGGCGGGCGAGAAGGCGGTGCTGTCGCTGCAATTGCCCAATCAGTTCGTGATCGTGTTCGAGCCGGTGACGCATTCGGCGCATTTTCTGGATATCCAGGGCGAGCCGACCCGCGAGCGCCAGCAGTTTTCCATCGTCTTCAACAAGCTGCACGCGCCGACCGGCACGACCGTGATGCGTCCCGGGCCGCTGCGTTTGTCGCTTGAGAACCAGACCGACCACCGGGTGCTTCCGGCGGTCTGGGTCGCCAACGACACGCTCCATGAGCTGCTCGGCAAGCGCAAGCCGATCCTGACCGCCAAGCGGATGCTGTCGAACCAGACGTTTCGCGACGTCTTCAAGGCGGATAACCTCAACGTCGATCAGCGCCTGAAGATCACGTCGCTGACGTTCCTGTTCACTGACCTGAAGGGCTCCACGGCGCTCTACGAGCGGGTCGGCGATCTCGCCGCCTTCGATCTGGTGCGGGCGCATTTCCATGCGCTACTCGAAATCATCGCATCCGAGAAGGGCGCGGTGGTGAAGACGATCGGCGACGCCGTGATGGCGACCTTCATCAGGCCGGAACATGCGATCGTCGCGGGATTGCGCATGCGCGCGGCGATGGCCGCACTCAATGTCGAGCGCGGCAGGGAGGACCTGATGGTCAAGATCGGTATCCACGAAGGCCCGTGCCTGGCGGTGATGCTCAACGAGCGGCAGGATTATTTCGGCCAGACCGTCAATATCGCCGCTCGGGTGCAGAGCCTTTCGACCTCGCAGGAGATCCACATCACCGGCCCGGTGATTGATTCGGCGGCGGTTGCCACGATCCTTCAGAAGGAGGCGATCAGGCCGATCCAGAAGGAAGCCGCGCTGCGCGGCATCGCCGACAAGATCGTGGTGTACGAGATACCCTGATTGCTACTCGATCACGATTTCGCCGGTCATGCCGAGTTCGGCGTGGGTCTTGCCGTCGCTGGTCTTGATGTCGCAGCGCAGGTCGCTGGCCCGGCCGGCCGCGACCGGCACCAGCCACCACTCGGCTGACTGTCCCGGATAAACCTCGATCTCGCGGATCGCGCCCTTGAATTCGGCGAGCGTGACGGCCTTGCCGTTCTGCTGCTGCGTCACCTGCACCTTGCGCGTGAACACCATCTGCGAGAACGCATGCGAGGTGAAGTAATGCGGATCGCTGCTCGTGTTGCGCAGGATCAGCTTGTAGAGCTTGCCGGTTTCAAATTTCAGCTGCTTCGGCGTGAATTCATGTTTGCCGGGCGAGCCGAGATCGACCGTCACCTCGATCGGCGTCTGCCGCGACAGGTCGCCCGCCGCCAGTGCAGCGCCCGAAGCGATTCCGAGCACAACGGCAGCGCCAAGTGCGAAGCGGAAGGAGGTCATGAGCGTTTTCTCGAAAATCTCTCGTTAAAACAACGAGTTCTCTTTTAATGCAAATGCGAATGACTTGCAATTGGATGTTGGCCGCGTGGCCTGCGGCGAATCGCGCGGCCCGGCTTTTGGCCGGCAAGCCGCTTCTTTCCAAGCGGCACGGTTGCTGGACTTGAGCGACCCACCGGCAAGCGACGGTTCGCAATCGCTGCGATTGGCGTGCGTGCACTCGCGTTTCGACGCAGGTATTTTCCGTCACGTCCAAGATGACGCCGATTTAATCCGCTGGCGCTGCCGGGCATTTGTTGCGTGGATTGCGGAGGCCGAATTTTCAACCCATATTCGATCGACAGACTTTCACCACCTCGCAGGTAGACTGATGCTCGACGGACTGCGCCAATTCATTGCCGACATCGTTGCACCCAGTGCGGATCCGGATCTCGCGTTCGACGATACCGGATATCTCCTGGCGGCCACTGCGCTGCTGGTTCACGTCGTCTCGCTCGATGGGGAGCCGAGCGCGGTTGAGAAGCGCAAATTGCATAGTCTGATCGAAAGCCGCTTCAAGCTCGATCCCGGTACCGCGGATCATTTGATCGCGCAGGCTACGCGTGCCGAAGGCGAGGCGGTCGATCTCTATCACTTCACCAGCGTCATCATGCGTTCGGTCAATGAGGAGGGCCGGCTGCGCATCATCGAGATGATGTGGGAGCTGGTATATGCGGATGGCCAGGTCAGCGAGTTCGAGGATAACGTCGTCTGGCGCGCGGCCGATCTGCTCGGTATTTCATCGCGCGACCGGATCGATCTCAAGCACAAGGTGGCGGAGCAGCGGCAACCGGCCTCGTCCGAGGACCTATCGAAAACGGCCGACGCGGCGACATAACCGCGGCGCCGTTACACTCGTGAATTGTGCGTCACGGCAGATGACGAAACTTTAATGTGCCGCACCATCGGCGGCGAACAGGCGCGATAGGCCTGAAAATATTGAACTTCGATTGCCGGGGGGCGTAACTGTGCATGGCATGTACCCATGCACATGGCTTGCGTCACACTGTGCGCCTATGCTCTCGTTCTGCCGCTAGCGGCTACCTGCAATTGATTTAAGAGCATTCGATCGTGACCGAACGTGTGACGCTGATTACCGGTGCATCGGCGGGAATAGGCACCGAGCTGGCGCGCGTTTTTGCTTCCCATGGCCATCGTCTGGCGCTGGTGGCGCGCCGCGCCGATCGCCTGGAAGCGCTGGCGGCTGAAATCACGGCTGCGGGCGGCGCGGCTCCGATCGTCATTCCCTGCGACCTCGTGCAGCCTGATTCCTGCGACAGGATTGCCGAAGCTCTGGCCGCGGCCGACCTGGAAGTGGAGTACGTCGTCAACAATGCCGGCTTCGGCCTGTTTGGCAGGGCAGTCCAGCGCGATCGCTCCGATCAGCTCGACATGATCGCGGTCAACATCTGCGCATTGACCGATCTGTCGCTGCGGTTCTCCGAACAAATGATTCGCAACCGCGGCGGCTTGCTCAATGTCGGCTCGATCGCCGGCTTTCTGCCGGGGCCGGGAATGGCGGTTTACTACGCCACCAAGGCCTATGTGCTGTCGTTCACGGAGGCGATGCGGGCCGAGCTGGCGCCGCATGGCGTGCGCGTGACGGTGCTCTGCCCCGGTCCGGTGCCGTCGGAATTCCAGGCGCGCGCCGGGTTCAAGCCCGGTTTCGATTCGGCCGTTCTAAAGGTCTTGCCCGCCGACGTCGCGCAACAGGCCTATCACGGATTGATGGCGAACAAGCGGGCAGTGATGCCCGGTATCGGCATCAAGATCGTGCCGTTCCTGCTCCGGCTCTTCCCGCGCTCCTTTATCCTGGGCGCCGTCGGCCGTCTCCAGCTCCGCCAGCGCTGAAAAAACCACGTATTTTTGCGGGGAAAAGCGCGCGCGTGCCAGGAACGCGCGGCGGAGACCGTATCTGGCCCGCGACTTGCTTTTAGATTTTCGCGAGTGTGCGTGAGCTCACGCCAAATTAATACTCACTTGCGTATGGTTTGGGTTTGAGGCGCCAGAGCAACGTCGATGTCGTTCCGGTCGGGCAAAAATGACGAAAATATTCTGCCTTTTCCGGGCCCGAGGGCGGTTGCTTCAGCCGCCGCCGCCTCGCTGCCGGTCCTGATCGTTCTCCATCAGGAGACCTCGACCCCGGGACGGGTCGGCAATGCGCTGCGGGCGCTCGGCTTTCCCCTCGACATAAGGCGTCCGCGGTTCGGCGATCCCCTGCCGCAAACACTGGGCCAGCATGCCGGCGCGGTCATCTTTGGCGGCCCGATGAGCGCCAACGACTCCGACGATTATGTCCGTCGCGAAATCGACTGGATCGAAGTTCCCCTGCGTGAGCAGCGGCCGTTTCTCGGCATCTGCCTGGGCGCGCAGATGCTTGCCAAGCAATTGGGCGCGCAGGTCGCGCCGCATCACGAAGGGCGGGTGGAGGTCGGCTACTATCCGATCCGTCCGACGGAGGCGGGGCGTGCGCTCTGCCCGGATTGGCCGGAGCGCGTCTACCACTGGCACGGCGAGGGATTTCAACTGCCTCGCGGCGCAAAACTGCTTGCCGAAGGCGACGACTTTCCGGTGCAGGCGTATCAGCACGGTCACGCATTCGGCTTCCAGTTCCATCCCGACGTGACCTACGCCATGATGCATCGCTGGACCACGCGGGGTTGCGTCCGCATGGAGCAGCCGGGCGCGCAGCTGCGTCACCTTCACTTCGAAGGCCGCGCGGTGCACGACGTGATCGAGCGGGCGTGGTTGAAAAGTTTCATTGCGGGCTGGATCGCATGCGCGCCGCGCGCGATCATGCTGGATGCCGCCGAATAGCCGCCACGCGGAATTTCCCTGCGCGCCCCAAACGTCTTTCAAAATTCCGGGATGTGATAGTGTCGCCGCCTGAAGCCTGCGGACACCAGCAGGCAAATGGGAGGCGACATGACTGGCGACGAGTTCGCGCGGCTCCTCAGTGATTTCACGCTGTCGGCGGAGTCGGGCGATGGCGCGCGCTTCGCCAGCCATTTCACCGAAGACGCCGTCTATCACGACTACATCTACGGCCCGCATCAAGGCCGCGCCGACATCGCGGATATGATGCAGAACCTGTTTCATCGCGACGCCACCGACTATCGCTGGGAAATGTTCGATCCGGTGTTCGACGGTCACCAGGGTTATGCCTGGTGGCTGTCGAGCTTCACGTCGACGATTCCGCAGTTCAAGGACCGGCGCGTGGTGATCGACGGCATCAGCCGCTTCATCCTGCGTGACGGGCTGATCGCCGAATACCGGGAATCCGTCAATGGTGGGGTTGCGATGGCGCAGCTCGGCGTCGAACCGTCGCGGATGGAAAAAGTATTCCGGCGCTGGACCGGATGGCTCAAGGAGCGGCCGGAAACGTTAGATTATCTGGCGCGCCCGAAAGGCTCGCGCGCGAAACGTCGATGACAAGAACAACAGGGAGAGATCGCCGTGACCTATCAGCATATTCTCTATGAGGTGAGCGACAAGATCGCGACCATCACGCTCAACCGGCCGGACCGCATGAATGCGTGGACCGCGACCATGGAGCGTGATGTGCGCCGCGCGATGGAGGCGGCGGCCGGCGATGACGACGTCCGCGTCATCGTGCTCACCGGCGCCGGGCGCGCCTTCTGCGCCGGCGCGGATATGGAGGCGTTGCAAGCCATCGATCCCAGCGAGATCCGGCGCGGCGAGAACACCCCGCCGTTCGACATGAACCGCCGGGCGGACTGGCAGACGCGCTACGCTTATTATCCGGCGATCCCAAAGCCCGTGATCGGCATGCTGAACGGCGCCACCGCCGGCATCGGCCTGGTTCATGCGCTGTATTGCGACCTGCGTTTTGCCGCCGACAACACCGTCTTCACCACCTCGTTTGCGCGCCGCGGGCTGATCGCCGAGCACGGCATCAGCTGGATGCTGCCGCGCATCGTCGGTCACGCCAACGCGCTCGATTTGCTGATGTCCGCGCGGCGGGTCTCAAGCGAGGAGGCGCTGCGGATCGGGCTGGTCAACCGCCTCTATCCGCCGGACCTGTTGCGCGAGCAGACCTATGCTTATGCGCGCGATCTGGCCGATTTCGTCTCGCCCAGCGCGATTTCGGTGATCAAGCGCCAGCTCTACGACGTGCCGTTCCAGACGCTGGCGGAAGCCACCATCGACGCCAACCGCGAAATGCAGGTCGCGCTGAAGGGAAGCGATTTCCGGGAGGGCGTGGCGAGTTTTGTGGAGAAGAGGGCGCCAAGGTTTACGGGGAAGTGAGGGGGAGGGTAGGGGGCTTGCCTAGGCCCGCCGTCGCCCTTCGGACTATGGCGAGGCAGCCTTCGCTACGATGGAGGCTTGCCTAGCCGAAGCAGGCGCAGCCTGCGAAGGCTGGTGGAGCCAGGCGGGATCGAACCGCCGACCTCGTCATTGCGAACGACGCGCTCTCCCAGCTGAGCTATGGCCCCATCGCGACCGCCTCGAGAGGACCCGAAGCGATCGACAATCGGCGCCATTTACAGTCCGGCCCAAGGCCAAGTCAAGAACGGTTAAAGCACCGATTTTGGCGTCATTTTGCCGGGAACTTCCCTTGTTTGCGGGGGGATGAACCGGTATCTAGCTGGTACCCCACCTGCGAGCCCCCTCCACATGCGCGCTGTCCTCGACATCATCATCATCGTCCTCGACCTCTATGTCTGGCTTTTGATCGCTTCGGCCATCCTGTCCTGGCTGATCGCCTTCAACGTCGTGAACACGCGCAACCAGTTCGTCGCGGCGGTGGCCGAGTTCCTCTACCGGATTACCGAGCCGGCGCTGGCGCCGATCCGCCGGTTCATGCCCAATCTGGGCGGGCTCGATATCTCGCCGATCATCCTGATCCTGCTCATCATGTTCATCCAGCGGGTGATCCTTTATTACATCTATCCCAACGTCATCTGATCGCAGGCGCCGATAGCCGATGGATGCCTGATGGATGTCCTATGGATCCCTGGCGCTATTCCACCGAAGGCATCAGCGTCGCGCTGCGGGTGACGCCGCGCGGCGGCCGCGACGATATCGACGGAATTGAAACGCTCGCCAACGGCCGCTCCGTGGTCAAGGTTCGCGTCCGCGCCATCGCCGATGGCGGCGAGGCCAACCGTGCGGTGACCGAGCTGCTGGCGAAAGTGCTCGGCGTGCCGAAGGCCAAGGTAAAAATTCTGTCGGGCACGACCTCGCGCCTCAAGCAGGTCGCCGTCGACGGCGATCCCAGGATTCTCGGCGAAACGCTCCGGAAGGCGGCAGCCGCACAGATAGAGAAGACGAAAGATTGAGATGACGGCACGCATTATCGACGGAAAAGTCATTGCAGCGGAGCTTCGCGCCCGCGTCGCGGAAGAGGTTGCCCGGGTCAAGCGCGAGCATCAGCTCACGCCGGGCCTTGCCGTGGTGCTGGTCGGCAGCGATCCGGCCAGCCAGGTCTATGTCCGCAGCAAGCACAAGCAGACCCAGGAAGCCGGCATGGCGTCGTTCGAGCACGTATTGCCCGAAGACGTCGCGCAGGCCGATCTGCTGGCGCTGATCGCAAAGCTCAACGGCGATCCCGCGGTGCACGGCATTCTCGTGCAATTGCCGTTGCCGAAATCGATCCACACCGAAACCGTCATCAACGCCATCGACCCGGCCAAGGATGTCGACGGCTTGCACCCGAACAATGCCGGCCGGCTCGCCGGTGGTTTTGCCGCGCTGTCGCCATGTACGCCGCTCGGCTGCATCATCCTGACCAAGAGTGTGCATGCCTCGCTGGAAGGCATGAATGCGATCGTGATCGGCCGCTCCAACCTGGTCGGCCGTCCGCTGGTGCAATTGCTGCTCAATGAGAATGCGACGGTGACGATCGCGCATTCGCGCTCAAAGGATCTGCCGCAACTCTGCGCCCGCGCCGATCTGGTCTATGCCGCCGTCGGCAAGCCCGAGATGGTGCGCGCCGGCTGGATCAAGCCAGGCGCCACCGTGATCGATGTCGGCATCAACCGCCTGCCTCTGGCCGATGGCAAGACCCGGCTGGTCGGTGACGTCGCGTTCAAGGAGGTGGCCGAGGTCGCCGGCGCGATCACGCCGGTGCCCGGCGGTGTCGGGCAAATGACGGTGGCGTGTCTGCTGGTGAATACGCTGCGCGCGGCCTGTGCGATTCACCGGCTGGCGACGCCGGGCGTGTGAGCCTGCGCTCTCTCCTCGTCATTGCGAGCCACCCGGTCGGCGCGAAGCGCCGCCGGATGACAGGCTCCGCGAAGCAATCCATCTCTCCCCGCGCCGAGGCGTGGATTGCTTCGCATCGCTCGCAATGACGGCGGAGAGGTCACCCCGCCGCGTTCTCGATCAACCGCCGATAAAACCGGATCATGTCGGCATAGCCTTCGACGGGAAGGCGCTCATTGGTGCCGTGAAAACGCTTCAGATCTTCCGAATTGGCGCGCACCGGCGAGAAGCGAAAAATCGTGTCGGTAATCCCTGTGTAGTGGCGCGAGTCGGTGGCGGCCACCATCAGGCCAGGTGCGACGATCACGTCCGGATAGATTTCCCGGATGGTGCGGTTGAGCATTTGGAACGACGGACTTGCGGTCGCCGTCACCGGCGGCGGGTCGGTATTGCCGGGAAACGGCTTGATCGAAATGCGATCGTTGGCGATCGTCCCGCGTACGTGATCGATCACACTCTTCTGCGTGTCGCCGGGAATCAGGCGGAAATTGACCGTCGCCTCGGCATTGCCGGGCAGTACGTTATCCTTGTCGCCGGCGTTGAAGATCGTCAGCGCCGTGGTGGTGCGCACCATCGCCTCGCTGGGCCCGCTATTTGCGAATTCGCGCAGCAATAGCGGCTTGAACAGCCAGAGGTTCGACAGCACCACGCGGTTGAAGCCGGACATCTCCGGCGCCAACGTGTCGAACATCTCCGCGACGGTAGAGCGGACCTGCATCGGCAAGCGGTGATCCTCCAGCCGCGCCAGCGCCGCGCTCATCATGCCGATCGCGGTATCGCGCGGCGGCATCGAGGAATGGCCGGGCACGGCCTGCGCGTTCAAGACCAGCGTGGCATAGCCCTTTTCGGCAACGCCGATCAGTGCCGCCGGCTTGTCGAGGCCCTTCATGATGCCTTCGGTGATCAACAGGCCCTCGTCGATCACGAAGTCGAGACGGATGCCGCGCGAGGCGAGCAGTGCCGCGATCGATTTGGCGCCGGCGGTGCCTGCGGTCTCTTCGTCATGACCAAATGCAAAATAGATCGTGCGCTTGGGGCGGAAGCCGGCCTTGGTCATGGCTTCGGCAGCCTCCAGGATGGAATAGAGGTTGCCCTTGTCGTCCCAGGAGCCGCGGCCCCAGATGAAGCCGTCTGATATTACGCCGTCATAGGGCGGCTGTTGCCAGTCCTTTTCGGTGCCTGGCGCCACCGGCACGACATCCTGATGCGCAAGGAACGCGATCGGCTGCGCCCTCGGGTCGGTGCCTGCCCAGGTGTAGAGCAGGCTGTAGCGACCGACGATTTCGCGTTTGACGGCGGCGTGAAATGCCGGAAAGCTCTTTTCGATATGGGCCTGCATGCCGCGCAGCGCTTCGGCATGCTGGTCGGGCTTTTCGTAACTCGAAATCGTCCGGAAGCGGATCGCTTCGGCCAGGCGCTTGGCCGCTGCCTGGGCGTCGACCTCGGCGCGCGGCACGGCCGCCACCTGCAGCTGCCGCGAACCGTGGGTGAGGGTGTTGAATGCCAATACGCTGGCGAGGAGGACGATAACGGCGATCGCGAGCAGCAGGATGTTGCGGATGATGCGGATCAGCCGGCGCATGGTGTTTCCCCCGTCATTGCGAGCGTAGCGAAGCAATCCATGGCGAAACAAGCGGTAAAATGGATTGCTTCGTCGCTTCCGCGCAAAATTGCTTTGCAATTTTGTCGCGAGCTCCCTTGCGCAACCGTTTCGCGTTTGCCGCAGGCAATGACGGCCTTGGGGCGCCTACTTCTTCTTCGCCCGTTCGATGCCTTCCAGGATCAGCCGGCGGGCGTCCTCGGCGTCGCCCCAGCGCAGTACCTTCACCCATTTGCCCTTTTCGAGATCCTTGTAGTGCTCGAAGAAGTGCTGGATCTGCTGCAGCGTGATGTCGGGGAGGTCGCTGTAGGTTTTGACCTTGTCGTAACGCTGGGTCAGCTTCGAGGAAGGCACCGCGATGATCTTCTCGTCGCCGCCGGCCTCGTCTTCCATCAGCAATACGCCGACGGGGCGAACGCTCATCACGGCGCCCGGCACGATCGCACGGGTATTGGCGACGAGCACGTCGCAGGGGTCGCCGTCGCCGGACAGCGTGTGCGGGATGAACCCGTAATTGCCGGGATAGCGCATCGCCGTATAGAGGAAGCGGTCGACCACCAGCGTGCCGGCTTCCTTGTCCATCTCATATTTGATCGGCTCGCCGCCAACGGGCACTTCGATGATGACGTTGACGTCGTGCGGCGGATTTACTCCGATCGGGATGGCGTCAATACGCATGTCAGACTCCGCTTTGCGTTAAGGGCACGCCTGGAAATCAGGCACGCGTCAGGGTCCGTTTAAACCCGCAGCAAAGCAGGGGAAAGCCTCAATTAGGCTCAATTGGTCCAGGCGAAAGCGACCTTGTCGAGCGACTTGGGGCCGAACTTCTCCGAGGAGCGTGCCACCATGCGGCCGCCGAGCGCGCGGTAGAATTCCGTCGCGGGATCGTTGTCGGATAGCGCCCAGATCACCATGCTCTTCAGCCCGCTCTGCATCAGATCGCGCCGGGCTGATGTGAAGAGGCGGCGGCCGAAGCCGAGGCCCTGAAATTCCGGACGCAGATAGAGCTCGTAGATCTCGCCCTCGAAATGCAGGCTGCGAGCACGGTTGCGGCCGTAATTAGCGTAGCCTGCGACCTTGTCGCCGAACACCAGCACGCTGACGCGGCTACCCTTGCGGATCGCGCTGTCCCACCATTGCGGGCCGCGACGGTTAATGAGTTTCTCGAGCTCGGCGCCGGGAATGATACCCTGATAGGCGGACCGCCAGGCTTCATCATGGGTAGACGCCACCGCGGCTGCATCCGCAGCCTTGGCCGGTCGAACCTCTATCAGGGTTGTGCTCATGAGCTAATCAAAGCAAGTCGGCGGGCCGGCTTCAAGGTCCATCGTTAATTATCGGTTAACCTGTGGATTTCCTGCATCAGTTTTACGGTCGTATGTATCGAAAGAGGACAACGGTGCTGTCCTTAACCGGTATTTGCCGATGATTGCGGGCGAAATGGTTGTCAGAATCATCGAGGGAAACGCCTCCCCAAATTCCGTTCACGGAAAAATGCGCTGGATTTGATTCGCCGGCGGTATTCTGTTGGTGACCTCGGATTGCGCCCTCCCTCGGCTGTGTCGGACCCCTCATGCATCCGCCAAACCTGCTTTTTGCGCTGGTTCTCGTTGTCGCGCTCGGTGTGAAGGCCGCATCCGCGCAGCCTGCCCTTGGCGCGCAAGGTGCGGAGGGCGAGCCTCACCGGCTGCAGCAATGGCTGGTACCGTCTCCCGATCCCGTCACCGCGGCGCATGCGGTGCTGTTTCGGCCGCCCGGCGAGGGGCCGTTTCCGCTTGCCGTGATCGCGCACGCCACCACCCAAAACGTGCTGCGACGAGCGCAAATGCCGCAGCCCGAATACCGCGCGCTCGCCGCCTGGCTGGTGGCGCGCGGTTTTGCCGTGCTGGTCCCCGAGCGTCCGGGCCATGGCGCGACGGGCGGAAAATACCTCGAAGATCAAGGCGGCTGCGACGAGGCTGACTACGCCAAATCTGGCCGCGTCACGGCGGATGAGATCGCTGCCGCAGCCGGCCTTCTGCGCAAGCAACCCTTCATCCGCCCCGAGGGCATGGTCGTGACCGGTCATTCGGCCGGCGCCTGGGGCGCGCTGGCGCTGGCCAGCGAAGATCCAAAGGACATTGCCGCCATCGTCGCGTTCGCGCCGGGGCGCGGCGGGCATGCCAATGATTTTCCCAACCGGGTCTGCGCGCCGCATACGCTGATGGCCGCGGCGGGCGAGTTCGGCAAGGCCGCGCGCGTGAAGGTGACCTGGCTGGTGGCCGCCAATGACAGCTATTTCTCGCCTGCGCTGTCGCGCCAAATGGTCGACGCGTTTCGGGGCGCCGGTGGCAAGGCCGATTTTCGGGTGCTGCCGGCTTATGGCAGCGAGGGGCACTGGCTGGTGGAAACCGAGGGTGGGGTAAAACTGGCGGCAAGCGAACTCGATCGCGCCCTGAAGGCGCGATTGCCAACCTCGGCGAAGAAGCGATGACGCTATATTTCCTCGTCAAATACCTGCATGTAACAGGCGCGATCGTCATTCTCGGCACCGGCGCGGGTATCGCGTTTTTCATGCTGATGGCCCATCGCAGCCGGGACGCGGCCTTCATCGCGCGGACGGCCGCGACCGTCGTGATCGCGGACATGCTGTTCACGCTGACGGCGGTGCTGCTGCAGCCGGTGAGCGGCGGCGTGCTGATGTGGCTGTCCTCTACCGCGTGGAGCGAACGCTGGCTGGTGACCTCGCTCGGGCTCTATGCGGTCGCCGGGCTGTTCTGGGTGCCGGTCATCTTCATGCAGATCGAAATGCGTGATCTCGCGGCCAAGGCGGCTGAGCAGAACCAGAAGTTGCCGCCGCGCTATTTCGCACTTTTCCACCGCTGGTTTCTGTTCGGGATTCCCGGTTTTGGCGCTGTCATGGCTATTCTCTGGTTGATGATCGCCAAACCGCTTTAGGCAAGCATGAACGCCGGTAATCGAAAAATCCTCGTGCTCGGCGCCTCCGGCCTGATCGGCCGCTTCGTGACCGACGACCTGCGCGCACGGGGATTTTCCGTAGTGGGCGTTGCCCGAAGATTATCCGCCTCGCAGAAGAGCGGGCCGCTCGATCTCGAACTGCCGGTCATGTCGATGGAAGCAGCCACGCTGGCGCGGCTGCTGCGCGATCACCGCATCGATGTCGTCGTCAATTGCCTCGGCGTGCTGCAGGACGGCCCCGGCAGCGACACCGCCGCCGTGCATCGCGATTTCGTCGCGCGGTTGTTGCAGGCGATCCGCGACAGCGACCGTGCGATCCGGCTGGTGCATATCTCGATTCCCGGCACGCCCGAGTCCGACCGCACCGCCTTCAGCACCACCAAACGCGAGGCCGAGCGGCTGATCGCGGAATCCGGCATCGCGTTCACGATCCTGCGGCCGGGCTTCGTGGTGGCGCTTGCGGCCTATGGCGGCAGCGCGATGGTGCGCTCGCTGGCGGCGTTTCCGCTCGATCTTCCGGCCACTGAGCGGGCTGCGCCCTTCCAGCCGGTCGCCATGGAAGACATTGCCGCGACCATCGCCTGGCTTGCGGCGCGCGATCCCGGCGAGGCGAACGCTGTGACGTGGGACCTGATGCAGGAGCAGCCGGTCACGCTCGGTGACGTGATCGATCAATTCCGCGAGGTGTTCGGCACCGGCAGATGGTGGCGCGTCGTCGTGCCGGCGTTCCTGCTCGATCTCGGCGCCCGGCTCGGCGATCTCGCAAACCGGCTCGGCTGGATGCCGCCGATGCGAACCACGGCAATCGCGGAGCTGCGCCGGGGCGTCAGCGGCGATCCCGCCGACTGGATGGCCGCGACCGGCATCGTGCCGAAGCGCATTGAACAGACGGCCGGAAAACGCCCGGCGACCATTCAGGACAAATGGTTTGCCCGGCTGTTCCCTATCAAGGCGCTGATGATCGCAAGCCTCGTGGTGTTCTGGGTCGTCTCGGGCTTCATTGCGCTGGTGATTTCCTATGACGCCGCGGCCGGGATTTTGAGCAGCCACGGCTTTCCGCCGTGGCTGGTTGCCCCCATCACCATCGGCACCAGCCTGATGGATATGAGCATCGGCGTGCTGATCGCGTTCCGCCGCACCGCGGCATTGGGGCTGATGGCGGGCATCGTCGCGTCGCTCGGCTATATGCTCGGCGCCGCGATCCTGACGCCGGACCTATGGTTCGAGCCGCTCGGCGCGCTGGTGAAGACCGGCCCCGCCGTCGTGCTGATGCTGGTGGCGCTGCTGACGCTGGATAATAGATAGCGTCTTAAGAAAACACGTGAAACAAAGAGTGTGCATGAGCCATTGGCCTGACGATGACGTGATCCTCTACGACGGCGTCTGCATCTTCTGCTCGCGCTGGGTCCGCTTCGTCGCCACGCGTGACGTCGCGCGAAAATTCCGCTTCACCGCGATCCAGTCACCCTACGGCACGCGGCTGGCGCAGGCGTTCGGGATCGATCCCGATGATCCCGACACCAATGCCGTGGTGCATGGCGGGGTGGCGTGGCTGAAATCCGACGCGGCGTTAACCGTGCTGAGCCTGTTGCCGGGATGGGGCTGGGTACGAATCCTGTTCGCCGTGCCGAAGCCGCTGCGCGACGTGCTCTACAGCCTCGTTGCGCGCAATCGGTACCGGATTTTCGGGAAGTATGACGAGTGCTTCGTGCCGGATGCGGAGATGCGGGCGCGGGTGATGGAGTAAGGACGGAAGTCGCCTCACCCGTCATTGCCTGCGACAAACGCGAAGTGTTTGCGCAAGGGAGCGAAGCGACGAAGCAATCCATCTCTCACCTTGCCGCGGCATGGATTGCTTCGCTTCGCTCGCAATGACGATGCGGGGGCTCACCGCTTAGCCTGGGTAGCCAACACTTCTCCCGCCGCTCTTTCCCCGCTGTCCCTCGCCCCATGCGCGGTCGAGAAGAACCCCGGCGACGTCGCTTCTCCCGCAAAGAACAATCGCCCATCGACGGGCGCGGCCAGTATTGCCCGATCCCCCGCGTGCCCCGGCAGCGCGTGCGAATACGAACCGCGTGCGAAGGGATCATGGGCCCAGCGCGATTCCGCCAGCGGCTTCAGCTTGCGGCGAAAATCGTTGCCGAGGATCGAGACGATCTCGTTGATGCTCTCCGCGGCGAGGGCGCCTTCGCCGGCGTCTTCCAGCGATTGCGCAAAACGGCCGCCGAAAAAACCTTCGATGCAGGGCTGGCCGAACGGGCGGATGTGATACGTGCCCATTGCGGTGCGCATGGTGGCGGCGCGCAGATTGCCTTCCTTTGGCAGCGCCTCCGGCTCGTCCAAAGCGAGCGTCACCTTGTCGGCGAGGCCGAGCGGCAGGCCGCGCGCGGCGTCGACTTTTGCCGGCAAGGGCGGATGAAAGCGGATGGCCTCGTCGGCGATCAAATTGGTCGGCACGGTGACGATGACCTTGTCGGCGGTCAGCGTGCCTCGCGACGTCTCGATGCGGACGCGCTTTCCGGAGTGATCGATCAGCGTCACCTCGCAATTGAGCGCGAGCGGACATGTCGCGCCATAGGCGGCAATCAGCGCGCCATAGCCGCGCCGGATGCGCCAGTTGAGGTCGGTATCCTCATAGGCATCCATGTCGAGAAGGGAGACGGAATCGAGTTCGCAGCCATTGATGTAGGTCGAGATCGCATCGATCATCGGGTTCCAGCGGTTGCCGGGTTCAAGGCAAACATTGGCGGGGCCGTCGCGGCCGCTCTGTTCAGCCTCGATCGCGGCCTGCTCGGCACGATCGTAGAACGCGTTCAGCGCGCGGATGAAATCGTCGCGGTCGTCCTGCGGAAACGCCTTGCCATAGGCGCGGTCGCGCCAGGGCGGCAGCGACTTGTTGATTTCGAAATTCAGTTGTTCGGCGATTTTGACGAAGGAATTTTCGTCCGCCGAATGCAGCCAGCCGCAGCCGACGTCGAATGGTGACGTCAGGCGAGGCCATGATGGTGTGCGCCCGGCCGCCGACGCGGTCGCGCGCTTCCAGCACGAGGACAGAGAGGCCGGAATTCTTCAGCGCATTCGCGGCGCCGAGGCCGGCGGCGCCGGCGCCGATGATGGCGACATCGACTGAGGAGGGGAGGGAAGACATGCCCTTGCCTCTAGCATGTTCGTTTTGCACGCTAAAGCCACCCTAAGCATGGCTGTCATCACCCGCGGAAGCGGGTGATCCAGTATTCCAGAGGCATTCGTGATGACTCGAGAGGCCGCGGCGTACTGGATGCCCCGCCTTCGCGGGGCATGACAGGACTGGCTTACGCCACCGCTTCCTTGGCCTTTTCCGCGCGCTTGCGGTCGTTGGCGTCCAAAAACTTCTTGCGCAGGCGGATCGACTTCGGGGTCACTTCGACCAATTCGTCGTCCTCGATATAGGCCAGCGCCTTTTCCAGCGTCATCCGGATCGGCGGCGTCAGGCGCACCGCTTCGTCCTTGGAGGTGGTGCGGATGTTGGTGAGCTGCTTGCCCTTGAGCACATTGATCTCGAGGTCGTTGTCGCGGGTGTGCTCGCCGACGATCATGCCCTTGTAGACCTTCCAGCCCGGCTCGATCATCATCGGGCCGCGGTCTTCCAGTTTGAACATCGCGTAAGCCACCGCTTCGCCCTGATCGTTGGAGATCAAGACGCCGTTGCGGCGGCCCTGGATGTCGCCCTTGTAGGGTGCGTAGCCGTGGAACAGGCGGTTCATGATCGCGGTGCCGCGGGTGTCGGTCAGCAGTTCGCCCTGGTAGCCAATCAGGCCGCGGGTCGGCGCGTAGAACACCAGCCGCAGGCGGTTGCCGCCGGAGGGGCGCATCTCGATCATCTCGGCCTTGCGCTCGCTCATCTTCTGCACGACGACGCCGGAATGCTCCTCGTCGACGTCGATCACGACTTCCTCGATCGGCTCCTTCCACTGGCCGGTGGCCTCGTCCTTCTGCAGCACCACGCGGGGACGCGACACCGAGAGTTCAAAACCTTCGCGGCGCATGGTCTCGATCAGGATCGCGAGCTGCAATTCGCCGCGGCCGGAGACTTCCATCGCATCCTTGTCGGTGGCCTCGACCACGCGCAGCGCGACATTGCCCTCGGCTTCGCGCAGCAGGCGGTCGCGGATCATGCGGGAGGTCACCTTGTCGCCTTCGGTGCCGGCGAGCGGCGAGTTGTTGACGATGAACGACATCGAAACCGTCGGCGGATCGATCGGCTGCGCCACCAGCGGCGTCTCGACCGTGGGATCGCAGAAGGTGTCGGCGACGGTGCCCTTGGTGAGGCCCGCGATGGCGACGATGTCGCCGGCGTCGGCTTCCTCAAGCGGGGTGCGTTCGATGCCGCGGAAGGCGAGGATCTTGGTGATGCGGCCTTGCTCGATCGTCTTGCCGTCGGCGCCGAGCACCTTCACGGCCTGGTTCGGCTTGATCGAACCCGAGGAGATGCGGCCGGTGATGATGCGGCCGAGATAGGGGTTGGCTTCGAGAATGGTGCCGATCATCCGGAACGGGCCTTCCTCGACGGTCGGCGGCGCGACGTGGCGCACGATCAGGTCGAACAGCGGCTGCATGCCGGCGTCGTGGGAGCCATCCGGGCTGTCGGCCATCCAGCCCTGCTTGGCCGATCCGTACAGAATCGGGAAATCGAGCTGCTCCTCGCTGGCGTCCAGCGCCGCGAACAGGTCGAACACCTCGTTGATGACTTCGGTCGGCCGCGCGTCGGGACGGTCGACCTTGTTGATGACCACGATCGGCTTCAGCCCGACCTTGAGCGCCTTGGAGACCACGAACTTGGTTTGCGGCAGCGGACCTTCGGCCGCGTCGACCAGCACCAGCGCGCCGTCCACCATGTTCAGGATGCGCTCGACCTCGCCGCCGAAATCGGCGTGGCCGGGGGTGTCGACGATGTTGATGCGGGTGTCCTTCCACTGCACCGAGGCGGCCTTGGCCAGAATGGTGATGCCGCGCTCGCGCTCCAGATCGTTGGAGTCCATCGCGCGCTCCGTCACCTTCTGGTTCTCGCGATAGGTGCCGGATTGCTGCAGTAGGCGGTCAACCAGCGTGGTCTTGCCGTGGTCGACGTGGGCGATGATGGCGACGTTACGAAGGTTCATGGCTCTTCTTCTGGTCGTGCAAAGGTGGATGCGCGATCTCACCGGAAAACCGGGACCCACTTTTCCGGATCGCGCTCTAAAACCTGGAATACTGGCGCGTGATGACGCTTCTTCGAACCGTCATCCCGCTCCGTCTATTTTGTTTGAGCAAGATCTTTTCGGAAAACCGTTACTCACTTTTCCGGATCATGCTCCGGGGGCGCTTTCCCCCCAAAAAGGAAGCCCGGCCAAAAGGACCGGGCACACCTTACGCGTTGCGGCGCAATATATTCAGAAAACACCAAAAAACAATGGTTTGTTTGGCATTTGGTTAGCTGATTTTGGACGCCTCGCCGGCCTTAATTGCCCTTTTCGGGGTCGGGATAGACCCCCCGCAAGACCTCTTCGAAGTGGGCCTTGACCGCCTCGTTGCACCGGCAGGACCGGTTTCGCATGGCCTCGGGGTTACGGACCAGGATCGAGCCACGCCGGGTCTCCAGCGTACCTTCCGCCTTGAAGGTCTGAATGACCCGGCTGGTATAGGAGCGGCCGACCCCGAGCAGGGTCGCCAATTGCTCATGGGTCAGCGGCACGACCTCGTCGCCGTCGGCGCGTTCCATCGCCGAAACGATCCATTTCGCCGTGCGCTGCTCGATCGAATGGATGGCATTGCAGGCGGTGGACTGGAAGATCTGGGCCAGCATGCAGTCGGCGTAACGGGCGAAAATATTGCTCAGGGTAAGTGATTTCGACTTCGCCGCCTCGAGCTTGCCGACCGGCAGCCGCACGAACGGTCCGGCGAATTTGACGGTGATGCGGGTATAGGCGGGGAGATAGCCCTGGCTGACGATGCCCCCGACGGCGCCTTCGCGGCCGATCAGGATGGTTTCGACATCGCGGCCGTCCTCGTTGGTCACCATGTAGGACACGAGGCTGGGACCGCAGGGGAAGTGCACGGTCTCGACGTGGTCGCCGGGGCTGTAGAGCAGGTCGTTCGGAGCGGCGTCGGCCGGGACGAGGTGCGGTTCGATCAACCCGAAATCGGCGTCGTTCAGGCGGCGCAGCAGATTGTTGAACGGGCGCCCGCCGGTCGTGTCATCCTGTTTCGAAATCATTGAGGTTCCCGTTCCCGCCAGAGCACAATAATCGATCCGATCTCGTTTATGTGTTCACTAGTGGACAGACGATAGAACTAACATGTGGTGGTTTCAGTTCCGGAACCGGCGATGCGCTTGACGGGCGTCGGCTGGTCTTGCGCCTTCCGCGGCTTCGGCCTGGACCTCTGATCAAATGCTGAACCTTGAACTGGCGAGAAACATGGACACCGCCTCCTCCGACGCCATGCCCAACGATGTGCTGGTCGTCGAAGACGATCCAATCATCGCGCTCGATTTCGAAGACACGATTTTGGGGTTTGGCGTGAAGACGGTGCGGACCGCCGCGAACGTGGCCAAAGCGCTCGACATGATCGCCGACCGGCCGCCGGAATTCGCGCTGCTCGATGTCAGCCTCATCCGCGAGAAGAGTTTTGCCGTGGCCGAACGGCTGGAGGCGCTCAAGATTCCGTTTGCCTTCGTTACCGGCTATGGCGCCGACGCCCGGCTTCCGGCGGCATTCGCGGCAAAGCCGCGGCTGCCCAAGCCCTATTCGACCGATGCGCTGCGGGTGCTCCTGAAGAACGGCTGCAGCAGGCCTTGAGCGGTCGCGGCCGTCGCAACAGCTACACCGGCTCAACTACACAGGCTCAACTACACAGGCTTGGGATCGAGCGTGGTCGACCACAGCGCCACGTCGGCGCGGTCGCGCAAGGTCACGGTCATCTGCCCGCTGGCGCCGTCGATCCTGACGTGGCCGAAGAACTGCATGCCGGCCGATGGCGGCAGGTTCTGTTTGTCGAGCCCCGGCGCCTTGATGAACTTCACCTCGGGACCGAAGGTGTTGTCGAGTTCGTTCGGGCCGAACGTGCCGGCGTGCAGTGGCCCGGCGACGAACTCCCAGAACGGGTCGAACTCTTGAAATTGCGCCTTGTCGGGATTGTAGTAGTGCGCGGCCGCGTAGTGCACATCTGCCGTCAGCCACACGGTGTTGACCACGCCTGATGTCTTGATGAAACGCAGGAGGTCGGCGATCTCCAGTTCGCGGCCGCGCGGCGGCCCGTCGCCCTGCGCAACGGCCTCCGAGCCCTTCTTGTTGGGTGCATCGTCATAAACGATGATGCTGAGCGGCATGTCGGATGCGATCACCTTCCAGGTGGCGCGCGAATTCATCAGCCCCCGCTTCAGCCAGGCGAGTTGGGCCGGCCCGAGAAAGAAGCTTTCCGGCCCATAGGCCGTCTCCTGGTTCGCTCCATTTGGGCCGCGATAGCTGCGCTCGTCGAGCATGAACACGTCGAGATGCGGGCCGTAATTCAGCGTGCGATAGACCCGTCCCGGCTCCGCGATGCTCTCGCGCATCGGATACATTTCGTGGAACGCGCGCGCCGCGCGGGCGGCGAGCAGGCTGATGTTGCGTTCCTTGTAGGCTGCGGGCAATTCTTTGGAAATCGACCAGTTGTTGGTGACTTCGTGGTCGTCCCATTGCACAAAGACCGGCACTTCGGCGTTGAACGCGCGCAAATGCTCGTCCATGAAATTGTACTTGTGGGCGGCGCGGAATTCGTCGAGCGTTTCGGCGACCTTCGCCTTCTCTGGGGTAGTGAGATTCTTCCAGACCTTGCCGTCTGGAAGCGTCACCTCGCTCTTGATCGGTCCGTCGGCATAGACGGTGTCGCCGGAGTGCAGCAGGAAATCCGGGTGATGCTTGCGCATGGTGGCGAAGGTGAACATGCCGCCGTCGTCAGGGTTGATGCCCCAGCCCTGTCCGGCAACGTCGCCACCCCAGACGAAACTGACGTCGCGGCGATCGGCCGGCGCGGTGCGGAAACGTCCGACCACGGGCTCGCTTTCGATGCCGATATGCGCGAGGTCGCGAAACCGGACACGGTAGAAAATCTCCTGTCCGGCAGGCAGGTTTTCCAGCAGCATTTTCGCGGTGAAGTCGCTTTCGGGCAGTGCCGCGATCGGCGGCAAGGCCCGTGCGCCGGCAAAGGACTCCGACGTGGCGACTTCGACCAGCATTTGCGAGGGGCGGTCGGCGCGCGCCCACACCACGCCGCCATCAGCCCCGATATCGCCGGATTGCACGCCGGAGGTAACGACCGGCCGGTCGGCGGCGCGGCTGAGATAAGGCATTGCAAGGGCGCTGATGGCGCCGGCGCCTGCGGTGGCGAGGAAGCGGCGCCGCGAAATTCCGCGGTGATCATTGCGGGAAATCCTGAACGTCATGCGAGCCTCTTTCGGTTCTGGCGCGGGTGCGATGATAGCACCGACAGACCTAGAAAGAATTCATGACGGTTCGATTACCGGATTTGCAGATCAGGCGTTGCCGGCCGCGCGGAATTGCGCGCTCGCCCGTTGCAGGTTTTGCGGCATGCTCATCAACAGCGCCTTGCGGTCTGCCACCGCGTTGTGAAACTGCTCGATCGCGATGTTGAACGCGGTCAACGTGCCTTCCTCGATCGCGCCGTGCTCGAAGCATTGCAGCGTGTCGCGCAGAATGGCGTCCGCTTCGGACTGCATCTGGTCGAGTTCTTCGATCGAATCGCATTGGCGGGCGGCGGTCAGCATGTCGAGAAGCCGGTCGCGCTGCGAGGTGTTGACGCTGCGATCATCCTTCTTGAGATATCCCGCGAACCAGGCGCCGGCGGAACCCATCGCCGACAGCGCCATCAACGCCCACCAGATGTAATCGCTGTAACGGTCGAGGAAGGTTTTTTCCTCGCCGTCGACAAAGGCCGCGGCGCCGGGATGAACGGGGATCGTGGCGTCCTTGTCGGTATCGGGTGTTTCGATCTTGGCGGCCAGCGGAAATTCGTTCTTCAGCGTCTGGCGGATCGCAAACAACTGCCGCGTAAAGATGGCGACGGTCGATTCCGCAATACCCCTGCGCGCCACGATGTGGTGCGAGAAGCTGATCGTCTTGATCTCTTCCTCGGGTCGGCTCGGCGCGCTGCCAAAAGTTCCGGCCGGGATTTCGGAGGCCTCGTAGGCGGGATGGTTCTGCGCAATCGCCTCGGCCGAATCGATCGCGAGGAATTTCGGCGTGCCGCCGTCGCGCGCGGAGGCTGCGATCGCGTCCGTCGTGATCTTGCTGCTGACCGGGCCGGCGGCGAGATAGGCGTCCGCCTTCTGGTGACGAATGGCCTCGGCGGCCTCGTTGGCGGGGAACTGGACGATCTCAACCTTTGCCGGATCGACGCCGTATTGCCGCAGGATCACCTTGAGCAGATTGACGTTGGCCTCGGTGCGGCCGACGACGCCGATGCGGCGCCCGGTGAGCTGGCCGATTTTCGTGATGGCGGGCGCGGCCTTCTTTCCCTTGATCTTGACGGCCGGCGGCACCCACAGCACCACGACGTTCTTGCGCAGCGTCGCTACGGCCTGCGCATTCTTCGGCACATCGAGATCGCCCCTGATGATGGCAAGATCGGCCTTGCCTTCGCCGAGCAAATTGGCGCTCGCCAGCGCGCCATCGGTCTGCACCGGGCGGAGCCGGACCACGCTGTTTCGCTGGTTATTGAAGGCCTGCGTCAGGTTCTGAACGACCTTGAGGTCGTCGCTGTTGGCCGGGCCGACGGCGATCCGCAGGGTCACCGGTCGCATGGCGAAGTAATAGCCGGCGACCAGCGCGCCGACGATGGCCAGCGCGCCGGCCAGCGTGACGAATGTCAGCCGTTGTTTCGCGGATCGGGGCGAGGGTGGGGCCGGCTTTTCCGCAGAATGAGGGCCGTCGGTCATCAATCCCTGGATGGTCGTTGGAGGTGCAGTTCCACGCGGACGCCAACGCTCGTACCGCTAATTTAGCAAATTTGCCGCCGAACCGGGATTACATCTCCGTCATGGTTACCGGCGTCGCGGCCGCCATTGGACGCGCCTGGCGCCCCATCGGGGGCAGAGGGATCCCCGAAGCGGCCTTCGGTGTTAGGGTGGCGTACGCATCAAACGGGGAGGCGATCATGGCGGAACGGTTGTCGGCGGAAGCGCGGAACTCGGCGCTGGCGGAACTTTCCGGCTGGTCCGATACGCCTGGACGCGAGGCGATTGGGCGGACCTTCACCTTCAAGGATTTCAACGAAGCCTTCGGATTCATGTCCCGCGCGGCCCTGGTCGCGGAAAAGAGCGACCATCATCCGGAATGGAAGAACGTCTACAAGACGGTGGAAGTGGTGCTGGCGACCCACGACGCCGGCGGCGTCACCCGGCTCGACATCGATCTGGCCAAAGCGATGAATGCGATCGCGAGGCAATTTGGCGTCACCTGAATCGGCGCGGCCCGCGATCTTGCAGGGCGGGGCGGACATCCCCAATTCTTGAATCATACAGTCGGCCGCGGCGATCTGCCGCGCCGGGTTCCGAGGAGCGCCGCGATGGCATCGTCCGATCACACCGTGGGTTTCGAACCGGCCGACCGGCTGGCGCAGGACCGTGAAAGCGTGCGCCGTCGCTTCTGGACCAAGTTCAAGCAGGTGGTGGCGCAGCTTCCCTTCGCCGAAGACCTGCTCGCAGCCTATTACTGTGCGTTCGACAAGCAGACGCCGCGCCACGTGCAGGCGGCGCTGCTCGGCGCCGTCGCCTATTTCATCCTGCCGTTCGATTTCATGCCGGACATGCTGCCGCTGCTCGGCTTTACCGACGATGCCGCTGTCCTGGCCACCGCTCTGCGCCTGGTCGCGGGCCACATCACGCAGGAGCATCGCGATGCCGCCCGCGCTGCGCTGAAGCGCGGGATCCACACTGCTGAAGCGACGGATTGAATAGCGAAGAGCCCCGTTCGATCGGAACGGGGCTCTGGATTTTTGATTTGACGCGTTTTCTCTAGCGCTGCGCCGGCGGGTGAGGAACCTGCGCCCTCGCGCCTCGCTCGGCTTCCCAGGCCTGGAACTGCTTGAACAGGGTTTCCCTGTCCGCGTCCGTCTTGACGCTGGCCGCGGTCGCCGGGCTCTGTTTCAGGAATTCATCGAACCTGTTGCGCGTCACGGCCTCGACGTTGTGGCTCTTGAGCCATTGCTCGGCGACCGGCAGCCGCTGCCAGTCGGGCAACGGCGTCGACAGCGAGACCTCCTTCCACTTCGGGTGGAAGGGCGGGTTCTGGAACGTCGGGAACTTCGTGAAAAACGCATCCACGAACAGCGACAGCTTGCGATAGCGGTCGGTATTGGGCGCCCAGTTATACGCGGCGAGCACCGCAGGCACGGCGATGGTATCGACCTTCTGGCCTTCCGCGATCAGGTTGGGATAGTCTTTCGACGTCAACGTCGCGGGCAGATAGTCGGTCTGCAGCGGCCGCGAATATTCGACCGGAACCAGATGGAAGCGGTCGTCGCTGAAGGCGCTGACCGATTTATAGGGCTTGCCGCCGACGGCAATCACCGCGTCGATCTCGCCGGCCCGCATTTTTTCCATCGCGATGCGTTGTTCGATGTAGAGGAAATTCGGCTTGAGGCCGAGCCGTTCGAACACGATCGCGGCGGTCACGAAGGTGCCGCCGTTGGGAAGGTCGACGCTGACCTTCTTGCCGTTGAGCTGACTGATGTTGGTGACCGACTTCGACGAGATGACGTACATCTCTTCATTGTAGAGCTTGGTCACGTAGGTGAACTGCTTCTTGATGTCCTTCGCGAAGCCCTTTTTCTCGAGATAGTCGAGCGTATCGGCTCGCACGATGCCGAGGTCGACGCCCTGCAGGAAAAGGATGTCGGCGACGCTCTGCACAGAACCGCGCCCGACGATCGGAAGTACGCGCAACTTGTTTCCGTCGTCGAGCACGGAAGCGAGATCGGCACCGAACTGCACGTAGGTGCCGCCGATCGTTCCCGAGATCAGCGTGACTGTGTTGGCGTTCAGCGCCTGCTTGGTGGCGACCGAACCGAACTGAAAAATTGCCTTCAGGCTCTCGCTAACCTTGGCCGGATCGTATTCCGTCTCAGCGGCCTTCGCCGCCGTAGTATTGCATGCCACTGTCATGGCAAGCATTGCCATTCCCAGTAAGTGTCGCATTGGGTTCCTTTTGCGCTGGTCTTGAGTATTTAACTAGTTCTGCAATTGGCCGAGTCGCCGCTTCGCGTCGGCCGAACCGAGTTGGGCCGCCTTCTGGTACCAAACCTTCGCCGCCGCTGGGTCAGGTGTGACGCTCCGCAAATCCTGGCTGCCCAGCACCTGCGGATCAAACGTTCCCGCCAGCATCAGCGCGGCTTCCGCCTCCTGCGCGTCCGCGGCCCGTTCGAGCAGCAGTCGGGCGGAGGTGATGTCGCCGATCGCAAGCAGGTTCTTCGCTCGCTTCAGCAGCGCGGCAAGCTCGTCCGGATCGACGCGCCTTGCCGGAACCGCCTCACGCGTCACCGGAACGGGCTCACGAACCGCCGGAGCAGTCGCGACAACCGGGGCCGCCGGACTAATCGCAGCGACGACTTCGCGGGACGCTTCGCGCGCCACCGGCTCAGGCACTGCGACCTTGTTGCCCTTGAGTGCGCTCTGATAGGCGGCGGCAATTTCGTCACGCGACGGCGATGCCGACGCCACCGCGTTGGGCTGCGTCCGGCGGGCGGCCGCAACCTCCGCACCGGTCGGTTCGGCGGCCAGCGGCGGCGCGGCAATGCGCGGCGACTGCGCGGGTTCCGGCACGGCCGCAGCAAGCTGAGCGGGCGGCGGCGCACTGCCGCCACCACCGCCGAGCGAGGCGTTGAAGATGACGGCGCGCGTCGAATCGATGGAAAACAGCGCGAGAACGGCCGCGATCGCCGACACCACCACGACGCCGGTTACGATGCGCCCCGCGCGCGCTTTCTTCAGCCCGCCGCTGCCGAAGCGTCGGTTGCCGCCGGCGAAAGTATATTCGGAAAGCTGCTGATGGGACTCCTCCTCGTAGTTGGAGAGGAAAAGCGGTACCGCCTCGTGTGGCGGGAGCTCCTCCGGCAGCACATCCGTCCGCTCAAACGACAGCGCAAAGGGCTGCTCGTATTGAGGTTGCTCGTATTGGGGCTGCTCATACTGAGGTTGCAGCTCATGCTGCGGCTCATATCGCAGCTGCGCTCGTAGCTGCTCGTATCGAGATTGATCGGCTTCATACAACCGAGGATCGCTGATGGCTTCGTCGAACCGGTCAAACGGATCTCTTGACTGGGTCGGTCTGGTATTCTCCGCCATGGTGATTTTCCCCACTACTGAACGCAACAACGGGCGTCCCCTGCACCTACTTCTTGCTCTTGCTGTCGTACAGGAGCCCCTTAACACATGGTTAAAGTCGCACACGGAATGGGTTCAAAAAACGACGGTGGAGGCGGCGAATTGGGAGATATCTTGGTAAGATTGAGGCGAAGAAGCGGCATCAGAGGATTTTGGAACACGCATTGTTACCGAATATTATCTCGGTGACGTGACATTGGAGGCATTCGTCACATTGCGACACAGCTCTGCGGCCCGCGTATCGCACGGGCCGTTAGCGCTTATAGAAGCGGACGACAATTCAACAGATGATCCGGCATCTCCTCTCAGGGATGCAGGATCACCTTGCCCATCGCCTGGCGGCCGGCGAGCACCTTCAGCGCTTCGGCGGTTTGCGCCAGCGGAAAAGTGCGATCGACATGCGAGGAGATCTTGCCTTCCGCAGTCCACCTCACGAGCTTTTCCAAATTGGCGCGGTTCTTCTCGGGATTGACCCTGGTCCACGCGCCCCAGAACACCCCGCGGATGTCGCAGCCCTTGAGCAGCGCGAGGTTGAGCGGCATCTTCGGAATGTCGCCCGCGGCGAAGCCGATCACCAGGAAGCGACCTTCCCAGGCAATCGAACGCAATGCGGCTTCGGCGTACGTGCCGCCGACCGGATCGAAGATGATGTCGACGCCCTTGCCGCCCGTGAGCCGGCGCAAGCCCTCCTTCAGGTCTTCCTTGCTGTAGTTCAGCGTCAGCTCGGCGCCATGGGCTTTGGCAAATTCGAGCTTCTCGTCCGACGATGCGCAGGCGATCACCTTCAGGCCCATCAGCTTGCCGAGTTCGCAGGCCGCAAGTCCGGTGCCGCCGGCCGCGCCCAGCACCGCAAGCGTCTCACCGGGCTTCGGGCTGGCGCGGTCTTCCAGCGCGTGCAGCGCCGTGCCGTAGATGATGATGATGCCTGCGGCGCGATCGAAATCCAGATTGTCTGGAATTTTCACAATAGAGCTTGCGGGCAACGCGATCTTTTCGCGCGCGCCATTGTGGCCGCAGGACGCCACCACGCGGTCGCCGACCTTCAGGTCGGTGACCCCGGCGCCGACGCTTTCGATCACGCCGGCAACTTCGGCCGCCGGCGAAAACGGGAACGGCGGCTTGATCTGGTACTTGCCCTGGATCATCAGGATGTCGAAGAAGTTCAGCGCCGCGGCCTTGATCGCAATCACGGCCTGTCCCGGTTCGGCCACCGGATCTGGCACGTCGGCGAGCACGAGGTCGTCGGGTTGGCAATATTGCGAGCAGAGAATGGCTTTCATGGGCGCACCTGATTTTTCGGGCCGAGAGTATAAGAGGCTGGCAACTTCTTGCCGGATTTGAAGCCGGGCTACAATCCGATTCGGATGCATGGCTTCATGGTGGTTCAAGGGGATTCAAACGATGTTTGAAAAGGGCCTGCTGGCGGGAAAGCGGATATTGGTCACCGGTGGCGGTTCGGGGCTCGGGGCTGCGATGGGGCACCGCTTCGTCGAGCTCGGCGCCGAGCTGATCATTTGCGGCCGCCGGCTCGAATTGCTGGAGACGACGGCGGCGGGGATGCGCAGCGAACTCGGCGGCAAGGTTGGCGTGGTCGGCTGCGATATCCGCGACAGCGTGGCGGTCGATGCCATGATGGAAGACATTTGGCGCGAGGCGCCGCTCGATGTGCTGGTCAACAATGCCGCCGCGACCTTCATCGCGCAGACGGAACATCTGTCGTCGCGGGCGGCGGATGCGATCCTGGCGCCGACACTGCACGGTACAATGTATTGCACGCTCGCCGCGGGCCGGCGGTGGATCGAAGCCAAGCACAGCGGCGTGGTGCTGAGCATCCTCTCGACCTCGACGATCACCGGCCGCGCCTTCACGGTGCCTTCGGCGATGGCGAAATCCGCGGTGCTCGCGATGACCAAAAGCCTTGCGGTGGAATGGGGACCCAAGGGTGTGCGCACGGTCGCGATCGCGCCCGGCGCGTTTCCGACGCCGGGGGCTTCCGGCCAACTCCGCCCCGAGGGCCGCGACGAAGGCTGGGCGCAACGCAATCCGCTTGGCCGCGCCGGCGAGCATGGCGAACTTGCCGACCTGGCAAGCTTTCTGATTTCGGATCGGGCCGGTTACATCAATGGCGAGATGGTGGTGCAGGATGGCGGCGCGCATTTGCGAAGTTCCGGTGCCGAGGATCTGTTGCAATGGACCGATGCGCAGTGGCAAAAGCAGCGCGAAGCTCGTCCCAAGGGCTGAAACCAAAGCCTGCGTTTTGATTCGCCAAACGGAGTCAAAGGACCTTGCGACGAAGCGCCGCCACAGCGGTGAGCAACGCTGCAACTGCCTTCCCAAAAAAGCATTTCCCGGCTATCCATCCCCCGGCGGCGCGATGCGCTCTCGGGCCATCTTCCAGTCACAATGATGAGGGAACCAGTTGTCCGTGTTGCGAATACTGACATTTCTGGTTGCGATTGCGGCGTTGTGTGGGGTGTCATCCCTCGCGCAAGCACAGGGCACTGCGTCGAAGGGCGCCAAGGATGCGGCCAAGTCTGCGCCTGCGCCCGCGGCAAAGCCGACGGCCAAACCTGCGGAACCTGCCGCCGCGGCAGCCGCCGGCGGTGCGGAGCCCACCTTGATCGGTCAGTTCGGTACCTGGGGCGCTTACACGGCGACACCGAACGGCAGGAAGGTTTGCTTTGCGTTGGCGAAGCCGTCGTCATCTAAAACCAATCCGCCGAATCGTCCGCGCGATCCCGCCTACGCTTTCGTCTCGACGCGTCCGGCCGAAAGAGTCGTCAACGAAGTTTCGATCATGATCGGATACGCGCTGAAGCCGGGTTCGGAATCGTCTCTCGAGGTCGGCGGCTCGGCCTATGCGATGTATACCCAGGGCGACGGGCTCTGGATCAAGAACGCCGCGGAGGAAGAGCAGATGGTCAGCGCCATGCGCAAATCCGCCGAAGTCACCGTCAAGGGCGTTTCAGCCAAGGGCACCGAGACCACGGACGTCTTCTCGCTGAAGGGGCTGGCCCAGGCGCTCGACCGGCTGGCGCAGGATTGCAAGCGCTAGGCCCGTTTAAGCCCCAGAATGACGTTGTTTGCGGGCCCTGGAAGGCCTATTTGAGTGCTACTTTGTAGGATGGGCAAAGGCGCTGTCGTCGTGCCCACCGTTAACGCTTGTGGTGGGCGCGCTTCGCTTTGCCGACCCCACGTATCTCAAGAATAGAAACACAATGACTGTCGCTTCAATCGAGATCGGTTCCTCCGCTCAGGCTCCCCTCGAGAAGATCCCGCTCGAAACCTACGTGCCGCCGGCAAAGCCTTCGCTGGTCGGCCTGTCGCGTACCGAGATCGCCGACCGGCTGGGCGAGATCGGCGTTGCGCCCGCGCAGCGCAAGATGCGCACGCAGCAGCTCTGGCACTGGATGTATGTCCGCGGCGCCACGGCATTCGACGAGATGACCAGCATTTCGAAGGAAATGCGTGCGCAACTAGAGCAGCATTTTACCGTCGACCGCCCCGAAGTTGTGGCTGAGCAGATTTCCAGCGACGGCACCCGCAAATGGCTGTTGCGCCTGCCGAGCGGTGACGCGTTCCAGAGGGCGCATGAAGTCGAGTGCGTCTACATTCCCGAAACCGATCGCGGCACGCTGTGCGTTTCCTCGCAGGTCGGCTGCACATTGAACTGCTCGTTCTGCCACACCGGCACGCAGCGGCTGGTGCGCAATCTCACGGCCGGCGAAATCGTCGGCCAGATCATGGTGGCGCGCGACCGCCTCAACGACTGGGCCGATCGCGAGACGCCGACCGGCAGCCGCCTCGTCACCAACGTCGTCATGATGGGGATGGGCGAGCCGCTCTATAATTTCGACGCGGTGCGCGATGCGCTGCTGATCGTTGCAGATAACGAAGGCATCGGAATTTCCCGCCGCCGCATCACGCTGTCGACCTCGGGCGTGGTGCCCAACATCATCCGCACCGGCGACGAGATCGGCGTCATGCTGGCGATCTCGCTGCATGCGGTGCGCGACGAGTTGCGCAACGAGTTGGTGCCGCTGAACCGCAAATATCCGATTCAACAATTGCTGCAGGCCTGCCGCGACTATCCGGGCTCGTCGAACGCGCGGCGCATCACCTTCGAATATGTGATGCTCAAGGGCGTCAACGATTCCATGGAGGACGCCAAGCTCTTGGTAAAGCTGCTCAAGGGCATTCCGGCCAAGATCAATCTGATTCCGTTCAACCCGTGGCCGGGCACAACGTATGAGTGCTCGGACTGGGAGCAGATCGAAAAATTCTCCGAATATATCTTCAATGCCGGTTACTCCTCGCCGGTCCGCACGCCGCGCGGCCGCGACATCCTCGCCGCCTGCGGCCAGTTGAAGTCGGAGACCGAAAAGCTCAGCGCGCGCGAACGCCAGGCGCTGCGTGCCATGGCGATGACGGATTGAGGATGTTCAGTGCCGTCATTGCGAGCGAAGCGAAGCAATCCATGCCTCTGCTTGCCGAGGCATGGATTGCTTCGTCGCTTCGCTCCCTTGCGCAAATGCTTCGCGTTTGTCGCAGGCAATGACGGTGTGTGAGCATGGCGTTAATCGGCCGCCTCTTCGTCGTCTTCTTTGCTTTTCTCGCCGCCTGCCTTGTGGCGGGAATGATCGTGGTCGGCGCGGTGCTGTATCCGGAATTCAGCGATCTTGGCGGCGGGGCGATCGATGAGAGCTCGATCAATGTCCTGCTCGGCTTCGGCTTCATCTTCCTGTCCGGCTTTGCGCTGCTGCCGGCGCTGATCGTGGTTTTGATCACCGAGGCCTTTTATATCCGCAGCGTGCTGGCCTATGCGGTCGGCGGCGCAATCGTAGGCGCAGCCTGCTATCTCGGCCTCATTCCGTTTGATCCCGAGACGCTGCGTTTCGACGGCATCGTGCGCCGCCATCTCGAGATCATGACCGGGGCGGGCATCGTGGCCGGCCTGATCTACTGGATGATCGCGGGCCGATCCGCCGGCGCCTGGCGCGAACCTCGGCCTCCCTTGCGGCCACCGCCGCCATTGCCGTCGCACTCACGACCGCAGGCGTGACGCGTTCTTGTTTCTTCCCTTCTCCCACAAAGGGGCGAAGGGAGATCAGCGTGAGCCTTTTCATCCCCAACCGCCTCGGCTAAACCCCGCGCCATGAACCGGACCGGACTTGTTATCGCGTTGAGCTTATCGCTCGTCATCGGACTGCTGTTCGGGATTTTCCCCGAACTCGACCTGAAGCTGGCGGCATTGTTCTACGATTCCACGAGCGCATCGTTTCCGCTGAAGCAGAGCGGGCTTGCCGCGGTCGCGCGCGATGGCGCGATGTGGATCGCCTGGGCGCTGGCGCTGCCGGCGCTGATTGCCATCGTGGGAAAGCTGGTGCGGCCGGACCGGTCGATGCTGGTCCCGGGACGCGCGGCGGTGTTTCTGCTGGTCACCATCCTGCTCTCCGCCGTCGTGCTGACCAACCTCACCTTCAAGAGCTATTGGGGGCGGCCGCGACCGGTGGTGGTGACAGAGTTCAACGGGCCCTGGCAGTTTGTGCCGTGGTGGGATCCGCGCGGGGAGTGCGGACGTAACTGCTCGTTCTTCTCGGGCGAGGGCGCCACCGCGTTCTGGACCTATGCGCCGGCGGCCCTGACGCCGCCGGCGTGGCGGCCTTTGGCCTATGTGGCGGCGACCGCGTTCGGGGTCGTAACTTCCGTGCTGCGGATGGCGTTCGGCGGGCACTTTTTTACCGACGTCGCCGCCGCGGGCCTTGTCAGCTTTTTCGTGATCTGGCTCTGCTATGCCTGGATTTACCGCTGGCCGTCGACGAGGTTTTCGGACGCGCAGGTCGAGGCGGCACTGGCGCGCTGGGGCTGGCCCGGCTACCGGCTGCTGCAGCGCTGGCGTGGGCGCGCCCAGTAAGTCGAGTTGATCCCGTGAGACGCTATTAAACGCGTGCCCCCCAGCGCGAAATTTGTTATTCGCGCCCTCAAGCCGCAAACGGCATCCGCCATTCCGACCGATTGGAAGCTCCATGAGTACGATTCTGAAAAGCCTGCCCAAAGGGGAAAAAGTCGGCATCGCTTTCTCGGGTGGCCTCGACACCAGCGCGGCGCTGCTCTGGATGAAGCAAAAGGGCGCGCGCGTCTTTGCCTATACCGCCAATCTCGGCCAGCCCGACGAGGCCGACTACGACGCGATTCCGCGCAAGGCGCTGGAGTTCGGCGGCGAAAAAGCCCGGCTGGTGGATTGCCGCACCCAACTGGTCCACGAAGGCATTGCCGCCATCCAGTCCGGCGCTTTCCATGTCTCTACCGGCGGTATCGCCTACTTCAACACCACGCCGCTTGGCCGCGCCGTTACCGGCACGATGCTGGTCGCGGCCATGAAGGAGGACGGCGTCAACGTCTGGGGCGACGGCTCGACCTACAAAGGCAACGACATCGAGCGGTTCTATCGCTATGGCCTGCTGACCAATCCGAGCTTGCGGATCTACAAGCCCTGGCTCGACCAGCTGTTCATCGATGAACTGGGCGGCCGCGCGGAAATGTCGGCGTTCATGACCGCCCATGGATTCGCCTACAAGATGAGCGCGGAAAAGGCCTACTCGACCGACAGCAATCTGCTCGGTGCTACCCACGAAGCCAAGGATCTCGAGCAGCTCGACAGCGGCATCAAGATCGTCAATCCAATTATGGGCGTGCCGTTCTGGCGCGACGACTGTGTCGTCAAGGCCGAAAAGGTCGTCGTGCGTTTTGAGGAGGGCCAGCCGGTCGCGCTGAACGGCCAGACGTTCGCTGACCCGGTTGCGCTGTTCCTCGAAGCCAACGCCATCGGAGGCCGGCATGGCCTTGGCATGAGCGACCAGATCGAGAACCGGATCATCGAGGCGAAGAGCCGGGGAATCTACGAGGCGCCCGGCATGGCGCTGTTGCACATCGCCTACGAGCGCCTGGTCACGGGAATCCACAACGAAGACACCATCGAGCAATACCGCATCAGCGGCATGCGCCTTGGCCGGCTGCTCTATCAGGGACGGTGGTTCGATTCCCAGGCCCTCATGCTGCGCGAAACCGCCCAGCGCTGGGTGGCGCGCGCCATCACCGGCGAGGTGACGCTCGAGCTCCGCCGCGGCAACGACTACTCGATCCTCAATACCGAGAGTCCCAACCTGACCTATCAGCCGGAGCGGCTGAGCATGGAGAAGGTGGAGGATGCAGCATTCACGCCGGCGGACCGCATCGGCCAGCTCACGATGCGCAACCTCGACATTTCAGATACCCGCGCCAAGCTTGATCTCTACGGCAAGACAGGCTTGCTCTCGAGCGGGGAAGGCTCCGAGATCTTCAAGCTTGGTAACGACAAGAGCGACAAGGGCTGATCTGCGCGGGTTGATATGGGCCCCGGCCTGCGCCGGGGCGACGAGCCGGCCCCGTAATGGACACGTCATCCGGAGCGGGTAGATTTGCCCGCCTTCATTTTCCTTCGCAGCGGCCGCCACGGCTGCCGATGGATTATGCCCGCCCGGAGCCTCGATCATGATCAAGCCTGCCATCGTCACTCTCGTCATCCTGGTTTGCGCGTCGGCCGCCGGCGCCCAGACGATCTACCCCATCGACCGCGCCGAAATCCTTGCCGGCGCGCAGTTCGACTTCAAGGTCGAATTTCCCGACAAGGTCGATCCGGCGAAGCTGAAGGTAACGGTCAACGGCCAGGACTACGCCGCCGCGTTCGGCCGGGCCGGAACGTTCGTCGAGCGTGAGGACGGCAAGGACCAGTCGGCGCTGCTGCTCCGCGATGTCGCGCTGACCGCGCCCGGCCCTGTCATTGTCGAGGCCGGTGACGGCGCGGGCAGCCGCAAGGTGACATGGACCGTCTACGATACAGGCCCGCGCAAGGCGAAGAACGTAATCCTGTTCATCGGCGACGGCATGTCGCCCTCGCATCGCATTGCGGCGCGGCTGCTGTCCAAGGGCATCGCGGAAGGAAAGAGCCTCGGCAAGCTTGCCATCGATGACATGCCCCAAATGGCCCTCGTCGCTACTGCAGGCTCCGATTCCATCATCACCGATTCGGCGAATGCGGCCAGCGCCTACGCCACCGGCCACAAGACTGCCGTCAACGCGATGGGCGTCTATGCGGACCGAACCGCAAGTCCGCTCGACGATCCCAGGGTCGAAACCATCACCAGCCTGGCGAAGCGGCGGCTCGGCCTGGCGATCGGCATCGTCACCAATACCGAAATCGAGGATGCTACGCCGGCAGCGATGGTGGCGCATACCCGCCGCCGCGCCGCCTATGACGAGATCGTCGCGCAATATTTTGCCGCCAAGCCCGACGTCCTGATGGGCGGCGGAGCTGCGAATTTCCTGCCGCAGGCAGCAAGCGGCTCCAAACGCAAGGATGACATCGATTACATCGCCCGCTTTCGCGACGCCGGCTATCAAGTGACGATGACAAAGTCCGAGCTGGAAGCGTCGGGGGCAAAATCGGACACGCGCCGATTGCTGGGGCTTTTTGCTGCCGGCAACATGGATGGCGCGCTGGACCGCAAGTTTCTCAAGGGCGGCGGCGTCGCGAAGTTTCCCGAGCAACCCGACCTGACCGAACAGGTGCAGGCTGCGCTGAACGTGCTCACACGGAACGAGGCCGGCTTCTTCCTGATGGTGGAGTCCGGGATGATCGACAAATATGCGCATCTGCTGGACATGGAGCGCGCGGTCTACGACACGATCATGCTCGACAACGCCGTTCGCCTGACGCGTGATTGGGCGCGCGCTCGCGGTGATGACACCCTGATCCTGGTGCTGGCGGATCACAATCACCCGAACAGCCTGGTCGGAACCATCAATGACGATATGAGCACGACGCCCAACGTGCCGCTGCGTGAGCGCGTCGGTGTGTATGAGAAGGCTGGATTTCCCAACTATCCGGCGCCCGATGCCGAGGGTTATCCATCGCGCGTCGACGTCAGCAAGCGCCTGGCCATCTTCTCCGCCAGCCTGCCGGACCATTACGAGACCTTTCGCCCCAAGCTCGATAATCCGAACGAGCCGACCGCGAAGGGCGATCAGGCTGAGAGCTTCAAGGCCAACGACAAGTACAAGGATGTTCCCGGCGTCGTGCTGCGCTTCGGCAACCTGCCGGCGATGATCGGCGCCAGCGTGCATTCCGGCGAGGACGTCATCCTGACCGCCACCGGGCCGGGGAGCGATCGGGTGCGCGGCTCGATGGACAATACCGAAGTCTTCCGTGTCATGGCCGACGCACTTGGGCTCGCGGCGGCCGGACCGTAGCTTCGCGGCAGCGCTGGTTGCGCGTCAGGAGACCGACGGCGCAGTAAACATCAGTTTGACGCAGCTTCGAAAGATCAGGATCTGCCGTTCGAGGCGGCTCGGATCGTTCAGCGTCTTCGACATGATGATGGCGCCGTCGACGATGCAGGACAGCATGTCGGCGACATCGTCGAGGTCGACCGGCTCTCTCGGCGGATACACCGCGGCGATGCCGTCAAGAATCTTGCGAAAGCGCGCGTTCCAGTCGCGCACGGATTGCGCAGTCAACTCGCGAACCTCGCGATCGAACAGCCGTTCCTGATAGCAGATGCTCGCGATCAGGCAGCCCGGATGCCCGCTCGGCAAGTCGGCCATCGTTTCTGCGAGCAGCTTCAGTGAAATGAGGAAGGCCTGCAGCGGATCGTCGGAGAGCTGATGACCGCGCGCGAAGATTTCGTCGAACAGCCGATCGTTGGTCGCGACATATCGGCGGAGCATTTCATGGGCGAGCGCATTCTTGTCCTTGAAGTGGTAGAAGAAGCCACTCTTGGTGAGGCCGGCCTCCGCGATCACTTCCTCGATCGAGGTGGCGCCAAATCCCTTGGCGAGAACGGCCGCCTCCGCGATTTCGAGAATTCGCTCGCGCGTTGCCTCGCCCTTTCCCATCCGCTTCTCGAAAACTGTACTCACGGTACGGTTTCTCCATTGCCGGCGATGCGGCGGTTTCGCGCCGCAACCGCAAACCATTTGAATTTATACCATTTTGCAGTTTCGCGTTCATCAGCACCACGAGCCGGCTAGGAAGCCGCGACACTATGAGGCACCAACATCGCCCGACCCAGACTGGGGCAGGGGAGACCTATCGACGGCATGGAAAAGTTCCGGAGATGTTGAGATGGCCAAATACAGAGACGATCTTCCACAACGGCGCGGTGGCATTTTCCTCACCGATGGCGGCATGGAAACGACGCTTATTTTTCACCAGGGAATCGAGCTGCCGCATTTCGCCGCCTTCGTGCTGCTCGACAGCGCCGAAGGCCGGCAGCAGTTGAAGCAGTATTACGCGAGCTATCTCGCGGTCGCGCGCGAGCATGGGGTCGGTTTCGTGCTCGACAGCCCGACGTGGCGCGCCAATCCGGATTGGGGCACCAAGCTCGGCTATGACGCGTCCGCGCTCAAGGCGATCAATGCCCGCTCGATCGCATTCCTCGAGGAGTTGCGCGCCGGCTGGGAGCGGCCGGGCGCACCCTGCGTGATCAGCGGCGCGATTGGCCCGCGCGGCGATGGCTACAAGGCGGGCAATATGGAAGCCGACGAAGCCGAGGCCTATCATCAGGCGCAGATCGCCGCCTTCGTCGAGGGCGGTGCCGACATGGTCACGGCCTATACGCTCACAGGCATCAATGAAGCGGTCGGTATCGCACGCGCGGCGCGGGCGCAGCGGATTCCGGCGGCCATCGCATTCACCGTGGAGACCAATGGCCGTCTGGTGAAGGGAGAGACGTTGCGCGAGGCGATCGAGACCGTCGATCGCGAGACGGATGGAGCGCCCGAATACTTCCTGATCAACTGCGCGCATCCAACGCATTTTGAGGATGCGTTGAAGGCGGGCGAAGCCTGGACGGCGCGCATCCATGGCGTCAGGGCGAATGCCTCGACGAAGAGCCACGCCGAGCTCGACGAATCCGTAACTTTGGATTCGGGAGATCCGTCCGACCTCGGGCGGCGTTACCTCAATCTCAGAGGTGCGTTCCCGAAGATGCGTATTCTTGGTGGCTGCTGCGGCACCGATCATCGGCACGCCAGGGCGATTTGCGAGGCCTGTGTGCCACCACGCGCACTCAGCGCCTGACGAATCGCGTTTTCGAGCGAAGTGCCGGTTCGCGTAGCAATCAAGCTTGTGCAGACTGCCTAGACTTATCTGCGGTAGAAAACGCCTCAAAACGAGAAGCTCAAAAAAATGGCCGGGATTGCTCCCGGCCATTTTCATTTGGTGATGGCCCGCGCTCAGCGCGGCGGCGCGGTGCCGGGCGGGGGCGGCGGCAGCGACGCCTGTCCGCCGTTGAGCAGCGGCGTGATGTTACGGATGGTGACGCGCCGGTTGATCTCGCTCGGCCCGTCGGTCTGCTCCTTTGGATACTGCTCGCCATAACCCTGCGAGGTCAGGTTCTCCGCCGGCACGTTGAACTGCTGCGTCAGCAGCGTTGCGGCGGATTCCGCGCGGCGGTCCGACAGCGACAGATTGTCGACGTCGGAGCCCACCTTGTCGGTGTGACCTTCGATCAGGAACACTGCGCGCGGGTTGGCCTGGATCGCCTGGTTCAGGCCGTCGGCGATCACCTGCAGCTTCGTCGCCTGGTCCGGCGGGATCTCCCACGAACCGGTCGCGAAGTTGATGGAGTTGACGTCGATGCTCGGCATCTGCATCCGCACATTGGGGCTGTAGCGGATTTCGTCGAGCGAGTAGCGCCGGTTGATCCGTTGCACCGGCGGCGCCCTCAGGGTTTCGTAGATCACTTCCGGGGGTGCTTCGTCCGCGGCGACGATGTAGCGGTCGTACGGCATGTTGACCACTGGCGGCGGCAGATCGACATAGAAGCCGCCGACGGCTAGCGGATCGCGGTAGCTGTTGTCGATGATGATGATCTCACGGCCACGGTCGTCGCGGCGGATGCGGCGGAGCAGCCGCCCGTCACTGCCGACCACGGTGATGATCTCGCTGCCATCCGGCCGGATCACGACCGTGCGGGTTTCGCCGCCGACGGTCTGGGTCTGGATGTCGCGCGCACCATAGCGGAAGCGATAGAGATCGTTGCCGCGGACGTATTGCTGTCCGCTCGGGTCACGGATGATGACGCGGTCCGGCTCATAGTAGACCGTGCGGCCGCCCTCGCTGACCTCCCGTCGCTGGCTGTGCATGTTGGCGATGGTCGCGCCGACCACGGCGCCTGCGACGACGCCCGCGCCGATCGCGAGCGGCGTCAGGTTTTCACGCCGTGGCTGTGGCGGTGGCGGTAGTGGCGTTGTGACCGTGGGTGCGGCCCGGAACGCGGGTGCAACCGTCGGCGGAGCGAATTGCGCCCTGCCGGGCGGCGGCGCTGCGGCTGCCGAGCCCGGGACGACGCTTGGTGCGGCGGCCCCGGGGGGAGGCGTGGGCGGCCGTGCGGCACTGGGTGCACCAGGCACAGTTGTCGGTGCGGCCGGAGCGGCCGTTCCGGGCGGAACGCCTGGACGTCCTTGCTGGCCGGGCGGCGGAGCACCTGCCGTAGGCGGGGCGCCAGCGGGCGGCGCTCCAGCAGCCGGAGGCGGCGTCGTACCGGCAGCCGGTGGTGTGGCGGGCGCGCCGGGTCGTCCGGTCGGCGTTGTCGTCGGGGCGCCCGCACTCGGAGGCGTCGTCGGTGCGCCGGGACGCGGAGGCGCCGTCGTGCTTCCGCCAGGTGGCGGGGCGGCGGTCGGCGGCGCTGTTGGAGCCGGCGTGGTGGCGGGTGCCGGCGGCTGCCTGACACCACCAGCCGGCGGGGGCGGTGGCGGCGGCGGCACGGGTGATGGCGTCGCCTTCTGAGATGAAGGCGGCGGCGGGGGTGGTGTCGTCGGTGCGGCCGGTTGCTTCGGCGCCGCAGGCGCGGCTGCCGGTGGAGGAGGCGGCGGCGGCGTCGGACGCGAAGGTGCAGCCGCCGGGGGTGGCGGGGGCGGAGTCGGCGCCTTCGGCGCGGCAGCCGGGGGCGGCGGTGGCGTCGGACGCGGAGGAGGCGCAGCCGCCGGAGGCGGCGGGGGTGGCGTTGGACGCGGTGGCGGAGCCGCAGCAGGCGGTGGCGGCGGAGGGGCTGCCGGACGTGGAGGTGCAGCGGCAGGGGGTGGCGGAGGAGCCGGTGCCTTCGGTGCGGCAGCCGGCGGCGGCGCACCCTTCGGCGGCGCCTCCTTCTTGGCGCCAGGGGCGCCTTCTTCCCTGGCTTGCGCCACGACGAGCGGTGCGGTCTGCGCATGCGATGCGGAGGTCGCGAGTTGCGTCGCCGTCAAGGCAGTCGTGGCGAGCAGCAGGATGCGAAGGTTTGTCATGGTGTCCTTGGTCCCCGGAATAGGCCTGACGGCAACGGATCGGGCTTCATTGGCATGTCAGTTGGTCGATTGAACGGCTAATCATTAGGCCGGATTGTGGCGACCTACAAATGGTCGGATGCTTTTTATTTCATTTTCGCAATGGGTTGCATGCATCCTTATTCATTGCGCGTTCAGGCAGTGCGTTCATGCGGACCCCCTATCGGTGGCGGGATTCGGCGTGCGGGGGCCGTTCGGTCCGCGTGTCGGCAGCTCATCCGGCGTCTTGCCGGGCAACTCTTGCGGTTGTGGTGGCTGACCAGGTTCACGTAACGGTGGTGGCGCCTCCGGGCGAGGATTGCCCGGCGGGATCTCCGGCGGCGGCTCGGTCGGTTGTCCCGGTGTCGCCGGCGGTATCTCCGGCGGTTCAATCGGCATCACGTCTCCCGAAGTTTCAACTCAGGGAACAACAACGGCGAGGCCCGCGCGGAGTTCCCGCGCGCCTCACCAATGGAACCGATAAGTTTTCAGTGTGACCCGCTTTCCTGACGCGAACCGGGCGCCACTCCGGATCAAGTCCGGGGCAGGCTCTCGCTTGAAGACGCGATTAGGCCGGCGCGTGGCAGACGGCTTCGATATTGTGGCCGTCGGGGTCGAGCACGAACGCGCCGTAATAGTTCGGATGGTAGTGCGCGCGAATTCCCGGCGCGCCGTTGTCGCGCCCGCCGGCGGCCATGGCCGCCTTGTGGAATGCGTCCACCGTGGCCCGGTCCTTCGCCACGAACGCGACATGCAACGGCTTGTCCAACCCGCCTTCGCCGCCGATCCAGAAATCGGGCTTTCCGTTGACGCCGAATCCCGCGGCGGAATCGTGGGCGTGTTCCTCCTGCGTGACTTCCATCACGAGGGTGTAGTCGAGCGGTGCCAACGCCTTCAGATAGAAGGCCTTGGCGCGTTCGTAGTCCGAAACCGGAAATCCGACGTGGTCGATCATCAAGCTCTCCTGCGGTTTGAACAATGGCCGGGCAAAGGATGTTCAGCCTCGCGCCAGCAGCGTGTTGCTGCGGGTCTTGCCGGTCTCGATATAACCCCGCGCGCGCATGTCGGCGATGCAATCTCCCAGCCACTCGTCCTTTGACAGATGCTCGATCACGATCGCGCGGGGCCACAATGCCTGCGGTGCGTTGGCGAAGAAGCCGGTCAACACGCGATCCTCAAAACCTTCGACATCGATCTTGAGCGCGTCGACATGCGAAACTCCGGCCTCTTCGAGGATGCGCTGCAGCCGCAGCGACGGCACCTTGATCGCCTTGCCGGAGGCCTCGCCCGACACGATGTGGCTGGCGCCGAGATTGTCGCCATCGGTTTCGATCAGCAATTCGCCATCGTCAGGGCCGGCGGCGGCTGCGACCAGCCGCACCTGGGTGGTGCCGGAGGCGGCATTGTTGAAAGCGAGCCGCGCATGGGTGACCGGATGCGGCTCGATCGCGATCACCTTGCCGGCGGCGCCGACGTGACGGGCCAGCGCCAGCGCATAGGTGCCGACATTGGCGCCGACATCGATGAAGACGCCGCCGGCAGGAACATGCGCGCGCAAAAAATCCAGCTCCTCGATATTGTAGGCGGGATTGAACAGCGCGCCGCGCTCGGTGGCGCTGGCCTGATGGTAGAAGCGGAACGAGGCGCCCTGGTATGGCACGTCGACCGGACCCGCACGCAGCAGATTCACCAGCCGCGACAGCATGGGCCGAAAGGCGCCGCGCTTCAGCCGCGAACGGTGGGCCAGTGAAATGATCGCGGCCTGTGCGGCATTCGGGGCGAATGCGCCGAACGGCGCGGGCGAAGGGTCGTTGTCGGGCGTCAAACCTGTGTCCTCGGTGAAGCGGCGCATGCATAGCCGGTTTTGCACGCGACTCCAACGAGGCTCTGAGGGTGGTTAGGCGCATCATCCCCTCGGCTGTCATACCCCGCGAAGGCGGGGTACCCAGTACACTGCGGCCTTTCGATTCTATAACCGCCTTCTCTGGAATACTGGATCACCCGCCTTCGCGGGTGATGACGGCGAAATGTGACCGGAAATGCTACGCCGCCTTCTTCGTGGCCTTGCGATGGCGCAGGAAGCGGCCGAGCAGGCGGCGTTTGCCCTTGCGCGGGATCAGGTCGATGTCACTGACCAGTTTGGCGCCGCCCTTGCGCCGTTCCAGCACGATCTTGCGGCTGTGAAACGCCTCCAGCTCTACGCGGTGGGCGACGCTGACGATAGTCGCTTTCGGCAGCTCCCGGATGACGATCTCCATCATCTTGTCCTGGCTCTTTTCGTCGAGCGCCGACGTCGCCTCGTCGAGCACCACGATGTCGGGGTTGTGCAGCAGGAGACGCGCAAACGCCAGCCGCTGCTTTTCGCCGCCTGACAGCGTCTGGTCCCACGGCCCGTCTTCCTCGATCTTCTCCTTCAGATGATCGAGGCCGACCTTGTGCAGGGCCTCGCCGATCCCCTCGACGGTCCAGTCGTCAGCCGCACCGGGATAGGCGATCGCGCGCCGCAGCGTGCCGGACGGAATGTAGGGTTTCTGCGGCAACATGAAGAGCCGGCGGTCGGGGTGAAAGTTGACGCTGCCGCCGCCCCATGGCCACAGCCCAGCCAGCGCACGGACCAGCGTGCTCTTGCCGGTGCCGGACTCGCCGGCTACCAGCAGGCGCTCGCCGGGCCCGATCACCACTTCGGTTTCGCCGACCACCGCGGTGCCGTCATCGAGCGTGACGGAGAGATCGTTGAGGCTCAGGCATGGCGTCGCCCTCGGTCTCGCCGCGCTTGATGCGGCCGATGCCGTCGCCCTGCTCGGCGCGCTCGAGCCCATCGAGCGACATCATCAGCGAAGCGATGCGGCGTGCGCAGGCGTTCCAGTCGGCGAGCCGCGGATAATTGTCGACCAGCCAGCCGAACGCAGTCTGCACGATGGTGAAGGCGGAAGCCGCCTGCATCACCTGTCCGAGGCTCATGCTGCCGTCGAGAAATTTCGGCGCGCAAAGCAGCAGCGGAACCACGGGCGCGATCAGGCTCGATCCCTGCGACACCAGCGTGGTGCGCATGTGCTGGCCGGCGAGCCGCGCCCATTGCCGCAGAACCTTTGTAAAGGTCTTGTCGATGCCGTCGCGCTCTTCCTCCTCGCCGCCGAGCAGCGCGATGCTTTCGCCGTTCTCGCGCACGCGCGTCAGCGCATAACGGTATTCGGCCTCGGCCTGGTTCTTGTCTTCGGACACCTGCACGAAGCTGCGTCCGATCGCCATGATCGAGCCCGAGGCGATCGCGGCGTAGAGCACGGCGGCAATGACGAGAAAGCCGGGAATGGTGATCGTCGACCCCGCGAGCGTCACCGTCAGCGCGCCGCCGATGGTCCAGAGCACCACGATGAAGGTCGCGGCCGACAGCAATGCCGAGGTGACGCCGGCAACGAAATCCACCGGCGAGTCGGTCGCGATCCTCAGATCTTCGGCAATCCGATATTCCGGATTCTGGTGATCGCCGCCGACGAGGTTGAGCTGGTAGTAACGGCCGCTCGCCAGCCAGCGCGATATCACCGAATTTGTCAGCCAGGCGCGCCAGCGGCGCTGGATGCCCATGCGGGCGAACACCTGCGCCACGCCGAGCAGCACGCTGCCGATCGCGAGCGGAAAGAACACTGCGGCGAGATAATAAACGGTGGCGGAATCGCGCTTCTCGATGGCGTCGAAGATCGCGCGATTCCAGACATTGATGCCGTATTGAAAGCCGACATTGGCGACGATCAGGAGCAGCAGCCCGATCGTAAACAGCCACGCCAGCCGGTCGCCGCTTCTGCCCCAATAGCCGCGCGCGCTGATCCAGAACCGCGTCAGCAGATAATCCTTGCGCGCCTGCTCGGCTTCTTCCGGCGATAATTCAGGATCCGGTTCGACAACCTCCGGCGGCGGCGGTTCGACGTGTTCACCGCCTTCGGCGGTGACTTCCACGAATTCCGATTTCGTTTCGGACTCAGCGGGCTTCTTCACGCCGGCTTTTTTACCGCGCGGTTTGGACTTTGCATCGGATTTGATCATGGCCGGTAACGCAAAGAAAATCAGATGGTTCCCGGGCAGCTCCGGCTGCTCGCGTCTCCGCAACGACGGGAAACCAATTCAAATCGCTTCGTCGGCGCGCCTCACTTTTCGCAGGCGGCCTGTCCGATGCAGCACGCGGGAGAGCTGCTCGATCGAGTAGGGCTTTTGCAGCAGCTCGAAACCGTAGCTGCCGTGTTCCGACAATACGTGGCTGTAGCCGCTGGCCAGCACGACCGGCAGGTCGGCATGGCGGCGCCGGATTTCCTGGGCCAGTTCGATGCCGGTCATCCCGGGCATCACGACGTCCGTGAACACCGCGTCGAAGCGGTCAGCATCGACCGCCAGTTCTTCGAGCGCATGCGTGGCGTTGCCGACGAGCTTGGCAGCGTAGCCGAGTTCGGCCAGCGCGTCGGTGGTGAATCGTCCGACCTCGGCATTGTCCTCGACGACGAGCACTGACATTCCGCTTCCATCGATCGCCGGCGCATCCGCCGGCAACTTTCGCGATTTCCCGCTGTCGGCGGTGCGCGGCAGGTACAGCGTGAAAATACTGCCTTTGCCCACTTCGCTGGCGACGGCTACTTCGCCGCCGGATTGCTTGGCGAATCCGAATACCTGCGACAGGCCAAGCCCGGTGCCATGGCCGGCCTGTTTGGTCGTGAAGAACGGTTCGAAGATACGTTCGAACTGATCCGGCGGAATACCGCTGCCGGTGTCGGCGACCGATACGGCCACATAGCCATAGGGATTTTGCGACAGGGGCGCGGCGTTGGGCAGGCTGGCCGCCATTCCCACCGCAATCGTCAGCCGTCCACGTCCCTCCATGGCATCCCGCGCGTTCACGGCCATGTTGATGATGGCGGTCTCGAACTGGCCGGCGTCGGCGTTGACGAAGCACGGTTCTTCCGGGCCGAGGATGACGATCTCGACGCGCGAACCGATCAGGGTGCCGATCATTTCGGCCAGCGTCTGCACGCTTCGCCCGACCTCGAACACCTCCGGCTTCAACGTCTGCCGCCGGGCGAAGGCCAGCAATTGCCCTGTCAGCTTGGCGGCGCGGGTCACCGTATCCGAGATCGCCTCGATATAGCGCAGCCGTTTCGGCTCCGGCAGGTCGGGCCGCCGCAACAGGTCCACGGAAGCTCGGATCACCGTGAGCAGATTGTTGAAGTCGTGCGCGACGCCGCCGGTGAGCTGGCCCAGCGCCTCCAGCCGCTGGCCGTGCTTCAGTGCATCCTCGGCCACCTGCCGCTTCTCAGCCTCGAAATGAAGATGCCGCGTCCGGCGCAAGGCGAGCCCCAGCAGAGCAAACAGCAGCGCAGTGGCTGGCGCGCCGAAGATCAGATGCTGACTCATGGTGGACAGCCAGCGCGCGCGTATCGCCGAGGTCTCGAGGCCGGCGCCGACATAGAGCGGGTATTCGGCAAGCCGCCGGTAGCCGAGGCGGCGCTCGACGCCGTCGGTCGGCGACGTCACGGTGATGAGGCCGGCCGTTGGGTGGGCGGCGATTATTTTCCCGATCGGACCCCTGGGGTCGAGACGGATGTCGCGGTCGATGGCGGGGAAACGCGCCAGCACGGTGCCGTCCGTCCGGCCGAGCGCGAAGTAGCTGCCGGTCTCGCGGCCGATCCGGGCGTAGTAATTCTCGAAATACTCCGGGAACACGGAAGCCTGCAGCACGCCGCCGAAGCTGCCGTCCTCGCTCGGGCGCCGTCGGCTGACGCCGAAGAACGCAGCGCCCTGATAGGGCGGCCGCGGCTTCAGCGCTTCACCGATAAAGGTTCCGATATCGCTGGCCACGTGGGCCTTGAAATAGTCCCGGTCGGAAAAATCGATCTCGGGCGCCGGCACGACCAGGCTGTTGACGAGGGCGTGGCCCTTGGCGTCGAAAATCCAGGCTGATTTCACCTGCGGCAGCGAAGCGACCAGTTGCTTCAGCCGCAGATGCAGCAATTGCTCGCGCGCAACGATGTCGGTATCGGGAACGTCGCGGACGATCTCGGCGATCTCCGACAGGCTGCGGTCGATGGTCTCGAATACTTTCAGCGCATGTTCGTGGGCGACATCCAGCGCGCGTTCGATCTCGCGGTCGGCGGTTTCGCGGATCGAGACCCAGGAGGCGGTGGATGCAAATGCAAACAGCGCCAACGGAAGGGCCAGCGAAGCGACCATCATCCATTGCAGCAGTCTCAGCGAATTGCGTTGCGCGGTCGGCACGTTCGCTCCGGCTCCGCACCGAGCTTAACGCAATCTTCGATTGGGAACAAAGTCCCGTCGATGGAACTGCGATGGCTTGCCGCGCCGATCTTGTCGCGCCTGATTTGCTTCAAATTGCAAATGCCCGGGACGGCATCCATGCGGTCGTCGAGCGGCCCGGGGGACGGTGACGGTTCCTGATTTGATCCATCGCAATGTCGGGTTGGCGGTTGCAGGCAATGTATCGAGGGCTGCCACCCGGCAGTCGTGCGCCGGCATCAACCGGTGGACGAACAATCAGCCAGGGAGGGACTCATGTCAGTGGCAGAACAGGCTTTTGTGCTGACCGGAGAATTATTCGTTCTCTCGTTCGCTGCTATTTTTGCGTTCTGGCTTGCGGACAAGCTGCGACGCAGCTTCTTGGGCGGGCCTTAGCTTCCGCCGCGCAGCCCGGATGGCGCGGAGCGCAATCCGGGATTCTCACAACCGGCTAAAGCTGCCCCGGATGTCGCTTGCGCTCATCCGGGCTACGGCATCTCTGCCTAGATCTGGCGCTCGACCATCTTCAGCTTGAGCTCGGCGATGGCTTCCGACGGGTTCAGGCCCTTCGGGCAGGCCTTGGCGCAGTTCATGATGGTATGGCAGCGGTAGAGCCTGAACGGGTCTTCGAGGTTGTCGAGCCGTTCGCCGGTGGCTTCATCGCGGGAATCCGTCACCCAGCGGTTCGCCTGCAGGAGCGCGGCCGGACCGAGGAAGCGGTCGCTGTTCCACCAGTAGCTCGGGCAGGAGGTCGAGCAGCAGGCGCACAGGATGCATTCGTAGAGGCCGTCGAGCTTTTCGCGATCCTCGTGGCTCTGCTTCCATTCCTTCTGCGGCGTCGGCGTGGTGGTCTTCAACCACGGCTCGATGGAAGCGTACTGCGCGTAGAAATTGGTCAGGTCGGGCACCAGGTCCTTCACGACCGGCTGGTGCGGCAGCGGGTTGACCTTGACCGCGCCGCCGGCGGCGACGTCGTGCATCGACTTGGTGCAGGCCAGCGTGTTCTGGCCGTCGATGTTCATGGCGCAGGAGCCGCAGACACCCTCGCGGCAGGAGCGGCGGAAGGTCAGCGTCGGATCGACGTGGTTCTTGATCCAGATCAGGCCGTCCAGCACCATCGGACCGCAGTCGCTGGTGTCGACGTGATAGGTATCGATGCTCGGGTTCTTGCCGTCGTCCGGATTCCAGCGATAGACCCTGAACTCGCGCGTCTCAGTCGCGCCCGCCGGCTTCGGCCAGGCCTTGCCGCCGGTGATTTTTGAGTTCTTGGGAAGTGTGAATTCAGCCATGCTTGCAAGCCTTCGCTGTCGTTCTCAATACACCCGCGCCTTCGGCGGGATGTACTGAACGTCGTTCGTCATCGTGTAGTCGTGCACCGGGCGGTAATCGATCGTGGTCTTGCCGCCATTGTCGATCCACGCCAGCGTATGCTTCATCCAGTTCTTGTCGTCGCGCGCCGAGAAATCCTCGCGGGCATGGGCGCCGCGGCTTTCGGTGCGGTTGGCCGCCGAGTCCATCGTCACCACGGCCTGTACGATCAGATTGTCGAATTCGAGCGTTTCGATTAGGTCGGAATTCCAGACCAGCGAGCGGTCGGTGGTGGCGACGTCGCCGATGCCGCCATAGACCTTGTGGATCAGGTTCTGGCCTTCGTGCAGGATCTCGCCGGTGCGGAACACCGCGCAATTGCTCTGCATGACATGCTGCATGCCCTCGCGCAGTTTTGCGGTCGGCGTGCCGCCGGAGGCGTAGCGGTAGTGGTCGAGCCGGCCGAGCGCCAGATCGGAAGAACCCGCCGGCAGGTCCGGCTGCTTGCCGTTCGGCGTCAGCTTCTCCGCCAGCCGTAGCGCGGCGGCGCGGCCGAACACCACGAGGTCGATCAGCGAGTTGGAGCCGAGGCGGTTGGCGCCGTGCACGGACACGCAGGCGGCTTCGCCGATCGCCATCAGACCGGGCACCACCGCATTGTCGTCGCCGTTCTTCTTGGTCAGCACTTCGGCGTGATAATTGGTGGGAATGCCGCCCATGTTGTAGTGCACCGTCGGCACGATCGGGATCGGCTCGCGGGTGACGTCAACATTGGCGAAAATCTTCGCCGATTCGGAAATGCCCGGCAGCCGTTCGTTCAGCACCTTGGGATCGAGATGATCGAGGTGCAGGTAGATGTGATCCTTCTTCTTGCCGACGCCGCGGCCTTCGCGGATTTCGATCGTCATCGAGCGCGAGACGACGTCGCGCGAGGCGAGGTCCTTGGCGGAGGGCGCATAACGCTCCATGAAGCGTTCGCCCTCGGAATTGACGAGATAACCGCCTTCGCCGCGGGCGCCCTCGGTGACGAGGCAGCCCGAGCCGTAGATGCCGGTCGGGTGGAACTGGATGAATTCCATGTCCTGCAGCGGCAGGCCGGCGCGCAGCACCATGCCGCCACCGTCGCCGGTGCAGGTATGTGCCGAGGTGCAGGAAGCATACGCGCGGCCGTAGCCGCCGGTCGCGAGGATCGTCGTTTGCGCGCGGAAACGATGCAGCGTGCCGTCGTCGAGCTTGAGCGCGATGACGCCGCGGCAGACGCCCTGGTCGTCCATGATCAGGTCGATGGCGAAGAACTCGATGTAGAATTCGGCCGAATGGCGCAGCGCCTGGCCGTACATCGTGTGCAGCATGGCGTGGCCGGTGCGGTCGGCGGCGGCGCAGGTGCGCTGCGCCTGGCCCTTGCCGTAGTCCATGGTCATGCCGCCGAACGGGCGCTGGTAGATCTTGCCGTCCTCAGTCCGCGAGAACGGCACGCCCCAATGCTCGAGCTCGTAGACGGCTTCCGGCGCGTTGCGCACCATGTATTCGATCGCGTCCTGGTCGCCGAGCCAGTCCGACCCCTTGACGGTGTCGTACATGTGCCAGCGCCAGTCGTCCGGATGCATGTTGCCAAGGGAAGCCGAAATGCCGCCTTGCGCTGCAACCGTATGCGAGCGGGTCGGGAATACTTTTGTGATGCAGGCGGTGCGCAGGCCGGCTTCGGAGCAGCCGACCACGGCGCGCAGGCCGGCGCCGCCGGCGCCAACCACCACGACGTCGTAGGTGTGGTCCTCAATCGGATAGGATTTTCCGTTGGTGGCAGGACCACTTGCAGTTCCGCCACTGCCGTTGGTGGCCTTGCCGTTACCTTGTGCAGCCATGGGTTAAACTCCCGATGACAATTTGAGGATCGCGTAGATCGACGCCAGAGCCACCGCGATACAAAAGAAATTATTCGCCATCACGCTGGCGAGCTTGATCTTCTCGTTGTGCACGTAGTCCTCGATCACAATCTGCATGCCGATCCGCATATGCCAGCTGCTGGCGATGATGAAGAGGGCCAGGATGATCGCGATCGGCGGCGAGCCGAGGATCTGCGCCGCGCCGGCCTGGTTGCGGCCGATCAGCATCAGGATGATCACGATGACGGGCACGATCAGCAGCGCCATCGCCACCGCCGTGAGACGCTGGCGCCAGAAATCGGTAGTGCCGGAATGCGAGGAACCGAGATTGCGGACGCGACCGAGCGGCGTGCGCATCGAACGAGGGTCGCTCATCGTCCGCCTCCGACCGTGTAGGCGATGATCCAGACCAGGACGGTCAACGAAATGCCCGCGATCAGCGCGCCCCAGGTCAGCGCCTCGCGCTCATTGGCCTTGAAGCCGTAGCCCAGATCCCAGAAGAAGTAGCGGATACCGCTGCACAAATGATGCAGCAGCGACCACGTGTAGCCGAACAGAATCAGCTTGCCGATGATGCTGCCGGTGAAGGCCTGGACGTTGGCGTAGGCCCCGGGGCCGGATGCCGCGGCAATCAGCCACCAGGAGAGCAGCAGGGTGCCGAAATAGAGCGCGATTCCCGTGGCGCGGTGGATGATGGAAAGCGCCATCGTCAGGGTGACGCGATAGGTCGACAAATGGGGCGATAGCGGTCGTTCGATCCTGGCGGTCATTCGGCGGCTTTATGTTGTATGGAACCGCGGCCGGCCCATGGGGATGCGCGGTAGATGAATTCTATTTACGGAGTCGAATCAGTCCGCGCAACGATCAAATCGCTCGGAATCGAACCAACGTTCATTACTAGGAGGCGACGAAGCGCGAAAGATCAGCGGCTTGGTATACCACGGCCATTTGGCATGGTTTAAGAATTGAATAATGATTCTGTTTATCGGCTGGCGCGGGGCTGTGCGCCGAACGGATCGATGCCGCGCCAGCGCTCGACGAGGCAATCTACGAAGGCGCAACCTGCGGCGAGGCCAGCCGCACGGCTAAAACATCAGGTGCAATGGTACTGGCGCCGGCCCGTGCCCGGCGAACAGGCGCACCGGGTGCCCGGCGGCCAGATCGGCCTCGGCCCGCCGCGACGGGCCGCGCACGATTCCGGCCCTCCATCGCGAAGGCTGCGAGCGCGCCGAGGCTATTCATCCAGAGCCGACCGGATATGCGGATTTCGCGGTTCGCCTTGAAGCAGCTAAGTCGCGCGGGTGGCCCATGCAGATGCGCGGGTGGCGAATCCTGGACGTGGGATGCTCAAAGACATGATGGCCGGCCTCGATCCCAAAGAGCTCATCGAACTCGCCTTGCTGCTGATCGCGGTCGGGGCGCTGTCGGGATTTCTGGCCGGCGTTTTCGGGATCGGCGGCGGCGCCATCCTGGTGCCGGTGTTCTACGAATGCTTCCGGCTGGCCGGCGTGCCGCTGGAGGTGCGGATGCCGCTCTGCATCGGCACCTCGCTTGCGATCATCATCCCGACCTCGCTCGCCTCGTTTCGCGCCCATTACGCCCGCGGCGCGGTCGACATGGACATCCTCAGGCGCTGGTGGCTGCCGATCGTGATCGGGGTGGTCGCCGGCAGCGTCACCGCGCGCTACGCGCCGGAGCGGCTGTTCAAGATCGTGTTCGTGATGGTGGCGTGGTCGGCCGCCGCCCGGCTGCTGCTGGCGCGCGACGGCTGGAAATTAGGCGACGAGATCCCGACCGGGCCCTTGATGCGGCTCTATGGCTTCGTCATCGGGCTGCTCTCGACGCTGATGGGCGTCGGCGGCGGCCTGTTCGCGAACCTGCTGATGACATTCTACGGCCGGCCGATCCATCAGGCGGTCGCGACCTCGTCGGCGCTCGCCGTCCTGATCTCGATCCCCGGCGCGCTCGGCTACGTCTATGCCGGCTGGCCGGCGGCGGCGCGTTTTCCCGATGTCGCGGCGTTGCAGCTGCCGTTTGCGATCGGCTACGTCTCACTGATCGGGGCTGTGCTCGTGATGCCAACCAGCCTCCTGACCGCGCCGCTCGGCGTGCGCGCCGCGCATGCGATGTCGAAGCGGAACCTGGAGATGGCCTTCGGCGCGTATCTCTTCATCGTCGGCAGCCGGTTTGTGATTAGTCTGCTCTAGCAGGCGGCCGTCGCCAACGTCGTCGTCCCTGCGAACGCAGGGACCCATACCGCGTGATCTATCGATAAGGCAGAACGGCAGATATCCCTGCAATACAATTGCGGCCGGTGGCTGTGGGCCCCTGCGTTCGCAGGGACGACTGAACTATTTCGCGTAAATCTTCGCGTAGGTATCCCGCAAAATGTTCTTCTGCACCTTGCCCATGGCGTTGCGCGGCAGTTCGTCGACCACGAACACGCGCTTCGGCATCTTGAACTTCGCCAGCCGGCCGTCGAGCGCCTTCAGCACACCCGCTTCGGTGACGTCGGCGCCCTTGTTGCAGACCAGCACCGCGGTGACGCCTTCGCCGAAATCGGCATGCGGCACGCCGATCACGGCGGATTCGATCACGCCCGGCATGGCGTCGATCTCGCTCTCGATTTCCTTAGGGTACACATTGAAGCCGCCCGAGATCACCAGATCCTTGCCGCGGCCGAGAATGTGCACATAGCCCTTGGGATCGATCTTGCCGAGATCGCCGGTGATGAAGAAGCCGTCGTCGCGGAATTCCGATTTTGTTTTCTCAGGCATCCGCCAGTAGCCCTTGAACACGTTCGGGCCCTTGACCTCGATCATGCCGATCTCGTCGCGCGCGAGCTCCTTAGCCGTTTCGGGATCGGTCACACGCACGGAAACGCCGGGCAGCGGATGGCCGACCGCGCCGGGCACGCGCTCGCCGTCATAGGGATTGGAGGTGTTCATGTTGGTTTCGGTCATGCCGTAGCGTTCGAGCACGGCGTGGCCGGTGCGTGCGGACCATTCGCGGTGGGTGTCGGCGAGCAGCGGCGCGGAGCCCGAAATGAACAGCCGCATATGCTTGGTGGATTCCTTCGTCAGTGCCGGGCTCTGCAATAGCCTCGTGTAGAAAGTCGGCACCCCCATCATCACGGTCGCGCGCGACATCAGCTTGATCATCATTTCAGGATCGAGTTTCGGCAGGAAGATCATCGAGGCGCGGGCGAACAGGGTGACGTTGCTCGCCACGAACAGGCCGTGGGTGTGATAGATCGGCAGCGCGTGGATCAGAACGTCCTTGTCCGTGAAGCGCCAGTAGTCGACCAGGCTGTGGGAGTTTGACGCCAGATTGTCGTGCGTCAGCATCGCGCCCTTGGAGCGGCCGGTGGTGCCCGAGGTGTAGAGGATGGCGGCGAGGTCGTCATTGGCGCGCGCGACCGTCGCGAACGCCGCTTCGGCCTTGGCGGCGGCATCTGTCAGCGATCCCTTGCCGTCGGGCCCCAGCGTTTCGACTTTTGCCTTCACCTTGGCCGCGATCGCGCCGATGCCGTCCGCTTTCGAGGGGTCGCACACCACCAGCGCAGGCTCGGCGTCGGAGATGAAGTAGTCGAGCTCGTTGAGCGTGTAGGCGGTGTTGAGCGGCAGATAGACCGCGCCTGCGCGCACGGTCGCAAGATACAGCACCAGCGCCGGCACCGATTTCTCGGTCTGGGCTGCTACGCGGTCACCGGGCTTGACGCCGCGCGCAACCAGCACATTCGCCATCTGGCCGGCGCGGCCGATCAGATCGCCATAGCTGATGCGCGTGCCGTCGAGCATTTCGATCGCGAGCCGGTTCGGATCGTCGAGCGTATCGAACAGGCGGGAAAACAGGTTGGCGTTGGCGGTGGTGTTCATGCAACATTCCCCAGGAGGGCGCTGGCCAGCGGAATTTCGCCGGCTGGAATAGCAAGAACGACCTTCATAAAGCAACGGAGACAGTTTGCATGACAAATAGCGGGAAACGCGTGGCCTGGGTGACCGGCGGTGGCAGCGGAATCGGCGAGTCCGGGGCGGAATTCCTGGCAGCCGATGGCTGGACGGTGGTGATTTCGGGCCGCCGCAAGCAAGAACTCGAACGCGTGGTCGCCAACATCACCAAAAAGGGCGGCAAGGCCGAGGCGATCCAGCTCGATGTCAGCAACAAGGCCAATGTCAACGAGGCCGCCGACCAGATCCTGTCCAAGCACGGCCGGATCGACCTGCTGGTCAACAGTGCCGGCATCAACGTGCCGAAGCGAAGCTGGGCCGACATGGAACTGGAAGGCTGGGACAAGCTCGTCGAGGTCAATCTCAACGGCGTGCTCTACTGCATGCGCGCGGTGCTGCCGGCGATGCGGAAGCAGCAGGATGGCTGCATCATCAACGTCGCGTCCTGGGCCGGCCGTCACGTCTCGAAAATGCCGGGCCCGGCCTACACCACCACAAAACACGCGGTGCTGGCGCTGACCCATTCCTTCAACATGGACGAATGCGTCAACGGCCTGCGCGCCTGCTGCCTGTCGCCCGGTGAGGTGGCGACCCCGATCCTCAAATTGCGCCCGGTGGTGCCATCAGAAGAGGAGCAGGCGAAAATGCTGCAACCGGAAGATTGCGGCCGCACCATCGCCTTCGTCGCCAGCATGCCGCCGCGCGTGTGCATGAACGAGATCCTGATCAGCCCGACGCATAATCGCGGGTTCATCCAGACGCCGCATAACAGGGATTAACGCACACTCTCCTAAGCGTCCCCGCGAAAGCGGGGACCCATCACCACAGGCTGCAGTTTGCGAAAGGCGTCAGCCACAACGCCTTACTGAGAGGTCACGCGGTATGGGTTCCTGCATTGGCAGGGACGACACCGAGGCCCGGGCTGGGCCGCCACACGGCCGGCCCCCTCAAAAGTTTCAGCCATCACGATAATTTATTCCGCGAAACCGGCCGAAAAACCTCCCGTAGCTCGGCCCAACGACGACGAAATCAACCCGGTCAATCGACCTGGCGTCGTTGTTTTCAGTACCGGCGGAAGCCCCGCCGGCCAACGCAATCCTCGGGAGAAGATTCCATGTCCAAACGTATTGCACTGCTGTCCGCCGCCGTGTTCAGCGCACTGGCTTTCACCGCCACCATCACCGCGCCCGCCAGCGCGGAGGAAAAGACCGTGATGGTCGGAGGTGCGGCGATGTTCCCCTCCAAGAATATCGTCCAGAACGCCGTCAACTCGAAGGATCACACCACGCTGGTTGCCGCGGTGAAGGCTGCCGGCCTGGTCGAAACCCTCGAAAGCAAGGGCCCGTTCACGGTGTTCGCGCCGACCAACACCGCCTTCGGCAAGCTGCCGGCCGGCACCGTCGACACGCTGGTGAAGCCTGAGAACAAGGCGACCCTGACCAAGATCCTCACCTACCACGTCGTGCCCGGCAAGCTCGCCGCGTCCGACCTCAAGGACGGCATGAAGCTGAAGACCGCCGAAGGCGAAGAGCTGACCGTCAAGAAGGATGACGGCAAGGTCTGGATCGTGGACGCCAAGGGCGGCAAGTCGATGGTCACGATCTCGAACGTCAATCAGTCGAACGGCGTGATCCATGTGGTCGACACCGTGCTGATGCCGGCATCCTGAGCTTCCCACGCGCCTTGACTGGTCCCAACAGGGCGTGTGTGGCTGGGCGAGCCGGGGCAACCCGGCTCGCTTTTTTGTGAATTCGATAGGCGCCATGCATCGATCTGATAGCGTCATGGCAGTAACGCTGGCCCGGTTCCGGGCGTATAAATCAAATACCCAATTTCAAGCGGGGAACGGATATGTCGGCCCTCACAGTCAGCGACGAACACACGGCGTCAACCAAGGCCAAGGTCATCCAGCCGGCCTGGGTGCGGGCGCTGCACTGGACCAACGCCTTCGCGATGGTCCTGATGATCATGTCGGGATGGCAGATCTACAACGCCTCGCCGCTGTTCGATTTCCGCTTCTCCTCGAGCATCACGCTGGGCGGCTGGCTCGGCGGGGCGCTGCTCTGGCATTTCGCCGCGATGTGGCTGTTGATGGTCAACGGCCTGATCTATCTGACCGTGGGTCTTGCCACCGGCCGCTTCCGCAAGAAGCTGCTGCCGATCACGCCGGAGGGCGTGATCTCGGATACCAAGGCGGCGCTGACCGGCAAGCTCTCGCATGACGATCTGACCAAGTACAATCAGGTGCAAAAGCTGCTTTATGCCGGCATCATCATCATCGGCATTCTCATCGTGCTGTCCGGCCTGGCGATCTGGAAGCCGGTGCAGTTGCAATACCTGACGGCGCTGTTCGGCGGTTACGACGCCGCACGTTACGTCCACTTCTTCTGCATGGCGGCGATCGTCGCCTTCATGGTGGTTCATGTCGCGCTCGCTCTTCTGGTGCCGAAGAGCCTGCGCGCCATGATCATCGGCCGCTAACAAGGAGTCTGACGATGGGCCGCATGCGCAACCTCCTGATCCCCGGCGTCGACAAGACGCTCCTCATCCGGGACGCGGTAAAGACGATGCCGGATCTCAGCCGCCGGCGTTTCATCTCGGGCGGCGCCAGCCTCGGCGCGCTGACGCTGCTGACCGGCTGCGACGTGACCGACAGTTTTTCGGCCGAAGAGATGCTGAAGCAGGTTTCGAAGTTCAACGACGGCGTGCAGGCGTTGATCTTCAACCCCAATGCGATGGCGCCGACTTTCTCGGAGAAGGACATCACCAAGCCGTTCCCGTTCAACGCCTATTACGACCTCGAGGAAGCGCCCACGGTCGACGGCAATACCTGGAAGCTGGAAGTGCGCGGTCTGGTCGAGAACAAGAAATCCTGGACGCTGGAAGAGCTTTATCAGTTGCCGCAGGTCAAGCAGATCACGCGCCATATCTGCGTCGAAGGCTGGAGCGCGATCGGAAGCTGGACCGGCACGTCGTTGCGCGATTTCCTGAAAGTGATCGGGGCGGATACCCGCGCGAAATACGTCTGGTTCCAGTGCGCCGACAAGGATGGTTACAATTCGCCGCTCGACATGGCGACCGCGCTGCATGCGCAGACCCAGATGACCTTCAAGTTCGGTGACGAGATCCTGCCGCGCGCCTATGGCTTCCCGATGAAGATCCGGGTGCCGACCAAGCTCGGCTTCAAGAATCCGAAATACGTGATGTCGATGGAAGTCACCAACGAGTACAAGGGCGGCTTCTGGGAAGACCAGGGGTATAATTCGTTCAGCGGGAGTTAACCCGCGGCTTTCCTGCGTCTTTCAGCCGACGGATACGCCTGCCTTTGCCCGGCTTATTCCGAGGGCAAGGATACGATGCAGCACGTCGGGATAATCGAGTCCATCGTGCTTGGCCGCCAGAGCAAACTCCTGGCTCTTTGCGATTTCGGGATTGGGGTTCGCTTCAATGAAATACGGCGTGCCCTCGGCAGAAAGGCGAAAGTCGATGCGCGCGTATCCATCGAGGCCCAGCGTCCGGTAGATGCGTTTTGCTATTCGCTGAATACGGGCTTGCAGCTCCGGCGCAAGGTCCTTGGCCGGCCCGTCTTCAATTCCCACCCGCTCCTGATAATCCGTGTCGTGCTTGACCTTTTCGGTGGCGATGCGCCGCGCGCTCTGGCCGCCCATGCTGCCGAATTTCAACTCCCAAACCGGCAGAACCCGTAATCGATTGTTGCCGAGCACACCGACATAGAGCTCACGTCCTTCGACGAATTGCTCGGCGATGGCGGCCGTTCCGACGCGCTCGTGAACGAACGTAACGCGCTCGGCAAGCTTCTCGTCGGTGTCGACGATGGACGCCTGCGAAATGCCCCGCGATCCATCCTCGCTCAAGCTCTTGACGATCAGCGGCAGTGCAAGACGCGCCGGCCGTTTCACCTTGTGCCGCATCGGAAACACGGCGAAGGCAGGCACCGCGATCCGGCGATGGTGCACAAGCGTCTTGGACAGATCCTTGCCGCGCGCAAGGATCAGGCCGCGCGGGTTGCACCCGGTGTATGGCACCTGCATCAGTTCGAGCAAGCTTGGAATGTGTTGGTCATACACCGGCTCGTGATGAAATTGCTCGAGCAGGTTGAACACCACATGCGGCTTGAAACCCTCGATCGCTTCGCGCACCGGCTTGATTTCTTCCTGTATGCCGAGAGGGCGCACTTCGTGGCCGGCCGCACGCAAGGTGCTTACGACGTCGTACTCGGTTTTCCATTCGTTGATTTCCCGCACGGAGTATCCGTCGGTCGAGTCGGGTGGTACGAAGTCCGGATGCATGAGCACCAGAACGCGAAGGTGTCTCATAACGCGATCCATTTCCGCCGCGACGGGCCAAACAGCGCATGCATGGTTTTGGCGGTCAACAGGATGGTGAAATTGATCACAAGCTTCTGCTTGGGGCCGACGGCACGCAGATCGAGTTCGCGGCATCGGGAGATCATGTCGTCGAGAACGGCATCGAGCGTAAGCTGGTTCTCGCCCGTCCACCGCGCGACCAGCTGCCTGATTTGAGCGCGGTGCTGCCTGATGAAGAGAGAAGCTGCCTGCTCCCGGCGATGTCGCGGATCGGAGGAAAACAGCCGGGACAGGTCGCGGTCGTAAGTTTTCGGCGCCTTGAATGCGTAGAACGCCTGCTTCTTTTGATAGTGTTCGCCGATCGTCTCGCGGAGTTCATGCAGCGGATCGACGCGCTCCCGCGTCGTGACAAGCGGTCGTTTCCCGGCGATTTCGTGCATCAGTTCGTCGACATATTCGAGCTTCTTCAGCGCCGGCCAGCCGGCATAGCGCGTCCGCCATTTCGAACGTGGCCTCAGCCATACTGCGAAGGTTTCCGCAAAATCCTCGTCCGGATGACTCTGTGCGTACCAAAGCCGAAGATGCTGGACATAATTCCGGCTTGCCGGGTTGGGGCGATAGTAACGCGGATAGTGTTTCGAGGATGGGCCGAACAGTTGCTGCCAACGCCGGCGGCGTTGCAGCTGGTAGGCATGCTGCATGGCATGGCCTGTCTCGTGACGGAGGATAGCCATGCACTCGGACCAGGTGCTGCCCTCGACGTCGAGCATCATTTTTTTCTCGAGCTTCATCAGGCGGGGATGGGTGAGATAGAACGGGATGGCAACACCGGGCACGCCAGCCGGGCTGAACCATTCGCTCGACACCCATGTGTGTGGCCGCAACCGGATATCCCGCGCTTCGAGCTCTTCGTGGAGAGTGTTGAGGCAATCTTCCAGCCACGTGCCGTCGACGGCAACCCTCAGGCTGCTGAGGCGTTGCTTGAGCAACTGGTCGTCCGACAATTTTTCCCAGGCAAATTTCCGGCGGGGCATAGGGCTCTGAAAAGTCTCAATAATCGGTATTCGGATGGTGTCATAAGACTCCGCCGGCAACAACCGCCCAGTCTTCGCGGTGTTCCGTTGTTCATGCGTCGATATCGTAAACAGAGGTTCAATGCCGGCGCAGCGACGCGACGGGGGGCTTCATTGATGTTCGCCTGAAGCCGCGTCCAACGGGCGCCGCGAACGGCTACGCGGCCGCCATGTCCATCCGGCGGCAGAAGCAGGATGCCTTGATCGGAATCTCCGCCCGCGCCTGCGCCAGGTCGAGCCTTTGTTTGATCAGAGCTGTCTCGACCTTTTCTCCGCGGCGGACCAGGCATTCGTGCAGCCCGTGTAGCGACCACAGATTGTCCGGATGCTGGCAGGCGCGGCTCAACTTGCCGTCAAGGCCGAGGTCGGAGCGGTACACCGCCTCGGCTTCCTCGATGCGTCCCTGCTCGAGCAGAAGCGCCCCCAGCGCATGGCGGGTCGGCTGCATCCATCCCCACGGCTCGTCATAGGGCAGCTCGTCGCTGAGCTCGACCGATCGACGCAGATGCGTGAAAGCCGCGTCATGCTTGCCCTTGCGATATTCCAATTCGCCGTAGAGCATCGCTTCGGCCACACCAAGCAGGTGAACGACAAGGTTGTTGTGGACGCGGCGGCTCTCGGGCACCCGGGTCTTCGCCGCCAAGAACAACGCCTTCTCCGTCTCGGCCTCGGCGACATTGCCAAGCGCCGAATGCGCGACCGCCTTGGCGTAGTGCATCATGGCGACATTCGAGCAGTAGAGGTTTCGATCCCTGGGCAGCTCCTGTTCGATGATTTCGCGCCATTTGCCGAAGCGCACCAGGACGTGCTGCTTCATCGTCAGGTAGCCTTCGAGGAAATCCGCCATCGGAGGCGATTCAATACGCAGTACCGCCTCGGGTATCGTGGCGATCAATTCCTCGGCGGCCGCGATGGCGGGCGTGTACTGGCCAAGGAACATGGCGCCGTAGATTGCGAAGTGGAAGTCGTGGATGACGTAGACCAGGTAGACGCCCGGATCGTCCGAATAGGCGAGGAACCTGCGGTCGGTCGCCAGCGCCTTCTGATTGTGAACGAGGACGTCATTGTAGTGTCCGCACAGCACATCGAGATGCGTCGGCATATGGATGAGATGACCGGAGTCCGGGACGATCTCGCGCAACCGATCACCGGCCCGCAATGCGCGCTGCGGAAATGGCGACATCTCCATCAGGTGGACATAGAGATGCAAGAGGCCCGGGTGATCCCATGCCGCCGGGATTCTGTCGAAAGCGTATTCCAGCACCGCCCTGCATTCCTCGGTGCCCGCTCCCTCGGCAGGTTTGCCGGAGGGCAGGTCCCACATCTGCCACGGCGTCTCGTTCATGATTGACTCGGCAAAGACCGCCCGGACCTCGAGATCGTCGGGAAATGCTGCAAATATCTTGCGAATTTCCCCTGTGTAGGCCTTGTCCCAGGCCGACATATCCTCGATCGCTTCGCGCTGGGGATAGCGCGCGGCGAGGGCCTCGATCATCGCTTGCTCAACTGGACTGGCTTTTCCGGCGTGCGCAAGTGCGGCCTGCATCGCATCGTAGGATGCGGACAGCGCCATCTGCCGGCCAAGCGGGTCGTAGCGAACCCACGGCAGATTGTAGTTGGGGCCCGAGGCGTAGCTGATGCCCCAGTGCGCCATGGCGCACTCGGGATCGTGCTTCAGCGCTTTCTGGAAGCATTTGATCGCTTCGCTGTGGTTGAACCCGAACAGCCAGTTCAGGCCGCGGTCGAACCAAAGCTGGGCGTCGGGCGAAGACGTGGTGACCTTGCGGCTATATGGCCCGAGATCGAAATAGGTCATGCCGTTTCATCTCCAGGATCGTGTTGGGTTTCGCGACCGTACCGGGCAGGCAGTCTAGCACAGGCCGATATTACCTGGGGCTACAAGCTGCCGCATGCGGTTGTCACTCAGCAGAAATTGATCGGCCTAAACTCCCTCGTCGTCCCTGCGCCCGTGCGCAATTGCACACGAGGCAGGGACGACTCGTGGGGTAGATCTCGCTTCACGGTGAAGCTTTCTGCGCCACCCTCTTCTGAAACGCCGACAGCACGGCACCTAGCGCCAGCATCGCAGCGGAAATGTTGAGTGCGAACGACAGGCTGCCCACCGCATCCGTGATCGCGCCGACCACGATTGGTCCCAGCGTCTGGCCGATGCCGAATGAAATGGTCATGGCTGCTATCGCGGTCGGCCAGGCCTGCGGCGGATAGTTGAAGCGGACGAAGGCGGTGGTGGAGCCGACCACCGCGAAGAACGCGACACCGAACACCAGCGCCGATAGCGCCAGCAGCCATACCGAGTGTCCGAAGATCGGCAGCGCCGCGCCGACAGCATTCACGCCGAGGATGATCGTGGTGGCGAGGCCGCCGCGGTCGAGCGCCAGCACGCGCCGCCACACCCAGGGGGTCACAAATGCGCTGAGGCCGATCAGGCTCCAGAACGCGCTTTGTGCCGCCGCGCCGCCGCCGGCGTCGCGCACATAGGCGATCATGAAGGTCATGTAGGCGATGTAGCCGGCGCCGAACAGGAAGTAGCCGATCAGATAGACAAGCACCGGCCGGATGGAGAATTTGGCCGGCGCCGCGCGGTCGATCGCGGCACCACTGCCGAGCGGCGCCAGCAACAGCGGCAGGATCAGGACGGCGCAGAGCAGCGTCATGGCCCACCACACGATCCACCACGATCCGGGTCCAAAGCCCTGCAGCACGAACGGCGCGATCAGCCCCGATGAGAGGATGCCGAGCCCCGGCCCGGCATAATACAGGCTGAGCAGGAAGTTGGCGCGTTCGGGGCGCGTCTGCGCGATCGTGGCGGCCAGCGCCGCGCCGCCGACGAACCCGCCCGCCGCGCCGACACCCGCCAGCAATCGCGCAAAGCTCAGCACGAAAAAATTGCCTGACACGGCGCATAGCGCCAGCGAGGCGACGGCGGCAAGCGTTCCCCAGCGGACCGTTCGCGGCAGCCCGAAGCGCCTGATCATCCGTGAGGCAAGCAACGCGCCCGCCAGATAACCGACGGCGTTGATCGTGTTCATGAAGCCGGCGGCGGAATAGGACCAACCGAGCGCGTCGCGCATGTCGGGCAGCACCAGCGCATAGGCGAAGCGGCCGATTCCGAGACCGATCGTTGGCGCGAGCGACAGAATGAGGATCAGCCACGCAGGGTGCGCGTAGGTGTGTTGGTCGGGAGCTTTCACAGAATTCTCCGGCAGCGGTCATTCTGGCAGGCAAAGCGGCCGTTGCACAGCTGCACAGGGAGCAACGGTGTGTTGCCAATCCCGCAACGGGATCAGCCAATAAGCACCAGGGCTACGCCGAGTACCGTCAGCGCGGTCCCCGCCACAATGCGTGCGGTGATCGCAACGTGCTTGAGCAACATCGCGCTCAGCCCCACCGTGACGAGCGGATAGATTGCAGCAAGCGGCGCCACCAGCGTGATCGGGCCGTTGCGGATGGCGATGAACAGGCTGAGCGCGCTGAGCCCGTTGCTGATTCCGGTCATCGCAAACCAGAACCGGCCCGCGCGCGGCGCCTGCACCAGAAAGCTGCCTTTGCGAACGCGTTGCACCGTCAACACCACCAGGGAGGACATGACGTAGCCGATCAGGCAGGCCCAGAGCGGGCTCGGCCAGACCTCAAGCCCGAGTTTCATGATCGGAGGCGTTGCGCCGCGCACCAGCGCGCTGCAGAGCGGTAGCAACAGCGCCCAGCTGCGCCAATGGCCGAGGTCGCGCGGGCGGGTCACGGTGATGACAGCCGCACCCGCGACCGCGACGACGAGGCCAAGCAGTTGCGGCGGATGTAGCGGCTCTTGCAGCAGGACCACAGCCACCGTCACCGAAAAAAGCGGCGCGAGGTTGCCGAGCGTCGAGGTGATGACGGGCCCGAGCGCCCGGTTGGATGCAAAGGTCAGGAGCGTCAGCGCGGCCGGGAAGAACAGGCCGATCGCCATGAAGACCGGCAAGGCGCGCCAGACCACGGGCTCGCCTTGCAGGATCAGCGGCGACAGCAGGAGGAACAGCAAGGTGAAGGTCGGAACGCTGATCGCGGCCCCCGAGAGCGGCTCGACGGTCCGCAAGCCGAGCTGCGCCAGAACGACCCCGGCGCCCAGGAAGCCGGCCGAGGCAAAGGCGTAGATAATGGCTAAAGTCATGAGGTCCGTCTTGGTGCCTTCTTGAGGGGCTTGCGGGGTGCTCTTTCCGGGCCATTCTGGCCCTGTTTTCTGCGCCTTGCCAATCCGCTTCCGGCGCTTTAGCACTCCGCCCGGATTTCCTTCGCTCGTCATGCCCGGGCTCGACCCGGACATCCATCGTCTTCAAGTGCTGGATTGCCGGGTCATTTGTGCGAGACGCGCTTCGCGCTTTTGCCCGGCAATGACGAAACAATCACCAGTCCTGAGGTAAACGACCATGGCGACCCATAAACTGCTGCTTCTCCCCGGCGACGGCATCGGCCCCGAAGTGATGGGGGAGGTGCAGCGCCTGATCGACTGGCTGAACAAGCAGGGCATCGCGTCATTCGAGACCGAGCAGGGCCTGGTCGGCGGCTCCGCCTATGACGCGCACAAGGTGTCGATCTCGGAAGGCGACATGGCCAAGGCCACGGCAGCGGACGCCATCATCTTCGGCGCCGTCGGCGGCCCGAAGTGGGACAGCGTTCCCTACGAGGTGCGCCCCGAGGCTGGTCTCCTGCGCCTGCGCAAGGATCTCGGCCTGTTCGCCAATCTGCGCCCCGCCGTGTGCTATCCGGCGCTGGCGGATGCCTCCAGCCTGAAGCGCGAGGCGGTCGAAGGCCTCGACATCATGATCGTGCGCGAATTGACCGGTGGCGTTTACTTCGGTGAGCCCAAGACCATCACCGATCTGGGCAATGGCCAGAAGCGCGCCATCGACACGCAAGTTTACGACACCTATGAGATCGAGCGCATCGGCCGCGTCGCCTTCGACCTGGCGCGCAAGCGCCGCAACAAGGTGACCTCGATGGAAAAGCGCAACGTCATGAAGTCGGGCGTGCTCTGGAACGAGGTCATGACGGCGGTGCATGGGCGCGAATACAAGGACGTGACGCTCGAACATCAACTCGCCGACTCCGGCGGCATGATGCTGGTGAAGGCGCCAAAACAGTTCGACGTCATCGTCACCGACAATCTGTTCGGCGACATGCTGTCCGACATCGCGGCAATGCTGACCGGCTCGCTCGGCATGCTGCCCTCGGCCTCGCTTGGCGAAGTCGATGCCAAGACCAAAAAGCGCCGCTCGCTGTTCGAGCCGGTGCACGGTTCGGCGCCCGATATCGCCGGCCAAGGCCTCGCCAATCCGATCGCGATGATCTCCTCGTTCGGGATGGCGCTGCGCTATTCCTTCGACATGGGCACGCTGGCCGACAAGGTCGATGCGGCGATCGCAGCCGTGCTCGCCAGCGGTCTGCGTACCGCGGATATCAAGTCAGAGGGCACGACTTCTGCCTCCACCACGCAGATGGGCGAGGCGATCCTGAAGGAATTGCAGAAGCTGCACGCCTGAGGCCCCGGAATCGTAGGGTGGGCAAAGCGAAGCGTGCCCACCATTGTCACGATTCGTCGATAGATGGTGGGCACGGCGCGTTGCGCCTTTGCCCACCCTACGGTCTGAACTCATCGGAGCCGGTTCATGGACAATTCGCATCGACCCAAGATCGCGGAAACCATCGTCCATGAAACGGTGCGCCTGCGCGAGGCGAAGATCGGCCGGCGTTGCGAAGTCCTGGGCAACACGCGCATCGAATATGCCTCGCTCGGCGATTACTCCTATCTCGGCGAGAACTGCGAGGTCGCCGACGCCGTGATCGGCAAGTTCACGGCGATCGCGAATTCAGTCCGGATCGGCGCGCCGAACCATCCGATGGGCCGTCCGTCCCAGCATCGCTTCACCTATTGCCCGGAATATTACGAGGCGACGGCGACCCGTGACCGCGACTTCTTTGCCGAGCGCCGCAGCGACCGGGTGATCGTCGGCAACGATTGCTGGATCGGGCATGCCGCCATCCTGCTGCCGGGCGTGACAGTCGGCGACGGTGCGGTCATTGCCGCGGGCGCCGTCGTCAGCCGCAACGTGCCGCCCTACACGATAGTTGGCGGCGTTCCGGCACGCCCGATCCGCCAGCGCTTTCCCGATGCGGTCGCCGAAAGCCTGCGCCGCATCGCCTGGTGGGACTGGCCGGATGAGATCATCTTCGAACGCCTGAGCGATTTCCGCTCCGAGGCGATCGAACAGTTTTGCGAGCGCTACGACCCGGCTCTTGCTGCGGGTCGGTAGATCGAAAGGTGGATGCGGACGCGGCAAGCGCGCTCACTGTCGCTTCCCACGCATTCCCTACCAGACCTCATCCTGAGGAGCGCGTCTTCGCGCGTCTCGAAGGATGAATGGCACCAGCCGGGCCACATGGTTCGAGACGGCGCTGCGCGCCTCCTCACCATGAGGGTCTAACGTTTGAACGTCACAAAAAATGCCCGGTCTCGACCGGGCATTTTTTTCGTCAGGCGAAGCTGCTCAATACAGCGGGAACTGGGTCGGCTGGCCGCCCAGATCCGACGGCGGGTTAAGCGGCTGGCGGTCGATTGGGCGGTTGAGGTTTTCGCGCGCGAAGGTTGGGTACCCGTACGGCGACGGGAAGGCGTAGTCTTGGAACTTGCGGTCGCCCGGCAGCACTTCCGTGCCGGCATCGAGCCAGGAACGCGTGGTCACGAAGACGCGCGTGCGCGGACCCTGCTGGTACGACCGGTTGGGACCGTTCGCCCCGTAATAGGGACGGCCGTCCCGGTCATATTTCTGCTGCTTGGACTGGGCGCTGGCGGAAGCCGAGCCGAGCGCGACGAGGGCAGCCGCAGCAAGCAACATCGCGAGCTTGCTCGCAGCGGGGAATTTTCGGGTCATTGCATCCTCGTCATTGTCCACCCTTGCGGGGGCTGGCCGATCGCCAAATCTGATTGCCGGCATTGTAGCCATGGCGGGACCATCGTCGCTAGGTCAATTGCGCCACACCGCGCCGGAATAATGCGGCGCGCAGCGAAAAAGTTTCATGAAAACCAGTGTCTTGGCTGCTTGTCGCCACAATTGTCAGGGGCTGCGGAAGCAGGTCCCACACACGGCGGACTAAAGGGTGCCGCGCAAATGCGGATTGTCGGCGCTCATCACCCAATCCGCCGACAAGGCCGGCGCGCCCGAAGTCGCGCAATCGCTGCGCCGGACTTCGGCATGGGCGAACAATTCCGCCAGTTTTGCATCGTTTCCGGCCGTCAGCAGGATCAGCCGGTTCAGCATGCAGCCGATCGCGGCGCGGCGGGCCGGCAAATCCTCGCCCAGACACGACCAGCCAGAGAGGCGGAATTTCGGCTCATCGCCATGCTTGAAAAATCGCAGGCAGGCGCGGGCGGCCTCGGTGCCGCCAACGCGGCGAAACAGGGTCACGGCGCCGAACTTGCTGTCGATGATTCCCGCCGCCTCCAGCTCGCGCGGGCCAGCCGGGTCCATCCTTAGCGCAAGGTAGCTGGCCGCCGAGCCGACCTGGTCGATTTCTTCACCCGGACGATAGATTTCGAGTTCGGCGACCGGCGTGCCGCCGATGCCGCTCCAGCGGAAGACGTCCTTGCGGCCGCCCTCGGGATGCCGAAGAACTTCGTAAGTCTCTGTCTTACCGGGGAAAATAAGCTGGCTTACCGCGAAGGCGGGCGCTGTGCGTCCGGCCTGGCTCCAGCTTTTGGGCGACGCCTCCATCGCCGTGGCATCGGGCAAATGTTCCCATAGCGCGATACCGCAAATGGCCATCAGCGCCAGCGTCATCAGATAGGCGCAGAGCCGGGCCAACGTGCCGCAGACCTCGTCAACGAAGCTTGCCAGCGCCGGTCGTATGCTCAGCGTATAGTAGGAATTGGCCGTTCTGGCCGGAACCGAATGCATCAAACGCCCAAACACAGCCGTCAAACGTTGTCATATCGGCGTTTCTCGCATAGAAGCGCTGCCTTCCCCCTTTCCGCTTGACGCGGCGGGGCGGCATTTTTCCTCGGAGAGTGAACGATGGGTTACAAAGTCGCTGTCGTCGGTGCGACCGGCAATGTCGGACGCGAAATGCTCAACATTCTCGACGAGCGCAAATTTCCCGCCGACGAGGTCGTGGTGCTGGCCTCGCGCCGCAGCGTCGGCGTCGAAGTGTCCTATGGCGACCGCACCCTGAAGGTCAAAGCGCTCGAGCACTATGACTTCTCAGATGTCGACATCTGCCTGATGTCGGCCGGGGGCTCGGTGTCGAAGGAATGGTCGCCCAAGATCGGCGCCGCCGGCGCGGTCGTGATCGACAATTCGTCGGCCTGGCGGATGGATCCGGACGTGCCGCTGATCGTGCCCGAGGTCAATGCGGATGCGGTCGCCGGCTTCACCAAGAAGAACATCATCGCCAATCCGAACTGCTCGACCGCGCAGCTCGTGGTCGCGCTGAAGCCGCTGCATGACAAGGCCACCATCAAGCGCGTCGTGGTCGCGACCTATCAATCGGTTTCGGGCGCCGGCAAGGATGCGATGGACGAATTGTTCTCGCAGACCAAGGCCATCTACACCAACAGCGAGTTGATCAACAAAAAATTCCCGAAGCGTATCGCCTTCAACGTCATCCCCGAGATCGACGTGTTCATGGAGGACGGCTACACCAAGGAAGAGTGGAAGATGATGATGGAGACCAAGAAGATTCTTGATCCCAAAATCAGGCTTACCGCCACCTGCGTGCGCGTACCGGTGTTTGTCGGCCATTCGGAGGCCGTCAACATCGAGTTCGAGAACCCGATCACCGCCGATGAGGCGCGCAACATCCTGCGCAACGCGCCAGGTTGCCTGGTCATCGACAAGCACGAGCCCGGCGGCTACGTCACGCCGTATGAGGCGGCGGGCGAAGACGCGACCTACATCAGCCGCATTCGCGAGGACAACACCGTCGAGAACGGCCTGCAGCTGTGGTGCGTGTCGGACAATCTGCGCAAAGGTGCTGCGCTGAACGCGATCCAGATCGCCGAGTGCCTGATCAACCGCAAGCTGATCACCGCCAAGAAGAAGGCGGCCTGACGGAGAATTCGTAGGGTGGGCAAAGCGAAGCGTGCCCACCATTCAGCGCGTCGGTCGAGGATAGATGGTGGGCACGGCGCGGTGCGCCTTTGCCCACCCTACGCACCCAATCGCTATCCGCCATCTCTGACGCTGCGAAACTCCTTCGCTTCCGGGTCGAGCACGAACAGCGAGCCCTCGGCGACGCCGAAATAGGCGCCGTGCAATTCCATCTCGCCGCGCTCGACGCGGCTGCGCACGAACGGAAACGTCATCAGGTTTTCGAGTGAGCGGAACACCGCGGCTTTCTCGATCCGCGTGGTGAAATCCTGCCGGGACTCCTGTTCGCGCTGGCGGACCTTTTCGCCCGGCTTGATGAACATCGCCATCCAGCGGCCGATGAAATCGCCCGGCGACAGTGGATCGATATCGTCGATGAAGGCCCGGATGCCGCCGCATTGCGCGTGGCCGAGCACCACGATGTGCTTGATGCGCAGCACCTGTACGGCATACTCCAGCGCCGCCGACACGCCATGGGCGCCGCCGTCCGGCTGGAAAACCGGCACAAGATTGGCGACGTTGCGGACCACGAAGAGTTCGCCGGGGCCGGCGTCGAAAATCACTTCCGGCGAGACGCGGGAATCGCAGCAGCCGATCACCATCACGGCGGGCGACTGGCCGCGCTCGGAAAGTTCCCGGTAGCGCGTTTGTTCGGTCGGCAGCCGCTGCGAGGTGAAGGCCCGGTAGCCGTCGAGCAGATGTTGCGGGAATGGAGCCATGGTGTCCTGTCTGTATCCGGCATGGCTAACCATAAGCCGATGACGGGAACAAGGCTTTCGGACCCGGGTTTGAAATGTTAGGGCGTGAGGTTCGAAGCCTCCAGAGGAACCAGCCCATGATCCGTCCGCGCCGCAGCCTCTTGTTTATGCCGGGATCGAACGCTCGGGCGCTGGAAAAGGCGCCCAACCTGCCCGCCGACGGCATCATTCTCGACCTCGAGGATTCGGTGGCGCCGGACGCCAAGGCTGTCGCCCGCGACCAGATCGCCAAGGCGATTGCGGCCGGCGGGTTCGGCAAGCGCGAGGTGCTGATCCGCGTCAACAGCCTCGATACGCCCTGGTGGGTCGACGACGTCACCATGGCCGGCAAGGCCCGTCCCGACGGCATCCTGGTTCCCAAGATTTCCACCGTGGCCGATCTCAACGCCATCGCCAACCGCCTGAGCGACATCAACGCCGATATGTCGATCCGGGTCTGGGCCATGCTCGAAACCGCGCGCGGGGTGCTGGACGCCGACAAGCTCGCCGCAGCGTCGAAGGATTCGGAAATCCGCCTCGCGGGCTTCGTGTTCGGGCCGAATGATATCTCGCGGGAGACGCGGATCCGCATGCAGCCGGGCCGCGCGGCGATGATCCCGATGATCACGCACTGCATCCTGGCGACGCGTGCCCACGGGCTCGAAATTCTCGACGGCCCCTACAGCGACATCAGCAATATCGACGGCTTTGCGACCGAGTGCGCGCAGGCTCGCGATCTCGGCTTCGACGGCAAGACGCTGATCCATCCGAGTCATATCGAGGCCTGCAACGCCATCTTCACGCCGCCGGCCGAGGAGGTCGAACAGGCGCGCAAGATCATCGCGGCATTCGAAAAGCCGGAAAACGCCTCACGCGGCGCCATCCAGCTCGATGGGCGGATGGTGGAGCGGCTGCACACCGACATGGCGCGGCGGACGATCGCGATTGCGGATGCGATCGCGGCGATGGGGCATTAATCGCGCTTCAGGCTCAGGATATAATTCGTGAGATCATCGGCCTGACCGGGCGTGATGATGAGATTGGGCATCCGGTGATGGCTCGTCTTCATGAATACCTTCAACGACAGCGCCGTGGTCGAGGTCCGGTTGGCGATCGCGACGAAATCCGGCCCGCGACCCCTCGCGCCTGCGGTCGCGGCCTCGATCGCGTGACAATTCTTGCACCAGGCCTCGGCGAGACGATGCCCGGCCGAGACGCTGTCTGACGGCAGCGGAGCGCCGTTCGCATTATGCAGCCGCACGAACAGCAGCACCGCGAGCGCACCGAAAGCTGCGATCAAGATGTGCAGCCAGGTGGAACGCGCCATTTTCGGCAACTCCTGCAGCAGGTCCTACTGCTTCACCCGCGGGCCGAGACCGTCGATCGTGTCGGCGTTGCCGCAATACTCTTCATAATGCGCAGCGGCGGTGCCGGCGGCGAGATCGCGGTCGCACTGGCGCTTGTGGTTGCACAGGGAGCAGACGCGCTCCATGTCGCGCAGCACGAGCGGCTCGCTCCGCGCCAGATCCTCCTGGTCGATGCCGAGCGCGGTCAGCATCTTCGGCAGTTCGTCGGCGGCATGCGGTCCCTGGCGAACCAGCGCCTCCAGATCGGCGGAAGACATCCGCAATTCGCTCGCGATCCGGTCGAAATTGGCGGCATCCATCTCGCGCATTTCCTTCAGCTCGCGCCGGTGTTTCAGCCATTCGCCGAAGACGTCGACCACGAGGCTGACGACGGGATAGGGCTTCTCCTGAACGGTCATGGCACGGCTCCCTTGGGGTGCTGTAATGACCCAAGGTGAGCGCAGATCACGCGCGCGTCGTTGCGCTGGATCAAATTGGGATGGGGATGTAAGCGGCTCGCTCCTTCTTCCTTCTCCCCTTGTGGGAGAAGGTGGCGCGCAGCGCCGGATAAGGGGGTTCTCTCCGTGGAGACAGATCCCTCATCCGTCTCGCTGCCGCTTCGCGCCAGCGATCCACCTTCTCCCACAAAGGGAGCAGGGAGAGGCGCGGCAGCCGCTACTTGCCGAACTTCTCCGCCGCCCAGGCATAAAGGCTGCCGGGAACCGGCTTTTCACCGCCGCGACCCTTTGGCGAAATGTGCAGCCCGACGATCTCGGGATTGGCAAGCAGGCCTGAAAAATCCGTCGGCTCGAAGAACAGTTTCGGCTCGGCATGGACAGCGTAGAAGGATTGCTTCGAAAGCGCGTGCTGCAATTCACCCGAACGGCGCGCGAGCGCGGTCAGCGCGGCCGGGCCGTAGATGGCGACGCGGATGTCGGAGAGGCGGCTCGAGCGGTGTCGTAACTGGCGCAGCATGAAGGTGATGCGATGACGCAGCGCCAGCCAGTCCGGCGTCAGATCCTCCTGCTCCATCAGATCCTCGAACGCGCGCACGATCGGATCGCCTGATGGCAGGTAGAGCACGGAATTGCCGAGTTGGCGCCGGCGCTCCCACGCGAAATAAGGTTTTGCGGGATCGATCTCGATCGGCTTCAGAAGCAGCACGTCGGCGTCGAGCCACAGTCCGGCGCGCTCGGCCATCAGCCGCATCCGGAAGAAATCGCTGAACTGCAAAATGGTCCAGTCGCGCCAGCTTCCGTCCGGCTGCGGCGGGCGCAGCCGTTCGGAAAAGGAATGCGGCAGAATCGCCTCGGCCTCGGCATTGCCGACGCCATCGGGCAGGCCCGGCAATGGATCGAAACTGTAGACAGTGACCTTGTGGCCCACGGCGACTTGCGACCGCAGGCAGGTCAGCCGCAGCCCGTCGAGCCGGCCGTGCCAGAAAGTGACGACGTCAGGCCGCATCCGCGTCGCCTCCGCTTAACGAAAGAGCCCCGATATGATCGGGGCTCTCGTAACAGGATCAGGTAACGCGATCACGCCCAGGCGCGCTCTTTCTTCAGCTTCGCCTCGTAATCGTCGATCGACGATTTCTTTTCCATGGTCAGGCCGATGTCGTCGAGGCCGTTCATCAGGCAGTGCTTGCGGAACGGATCGATCTCGAACTTCACCTTGCCGCCGTCGGGGCCGCGGATCTCCTGGTTGGCGAGATCGATGGTCAGCGTCGCGTTCGCGCCGCGCTCGGCGTCGTCGAACAGCTTGTCGAGGTCTTCCTGGGTGACGCGGATCGGCAGAATGCCGTTCTTGAAGCAGTTGTTGTAGAAGATGTCGCCGAACGAGGTCGAGATCACGCAGCGGATGCCGAAATCCAGGAGCGCCCACGGCGCGTGCTCGCGGCTCGAACCGCAGCCGAAATTGTCGCCGGCGACCAGCACCTTGGTGTTGCGATAGGCGGGCTGGTTGAGGACGAAGTCCGGGTTCTCGCTGCCGTCATCCTTGTAGCGCTGCTCGGAGAAGAGCCCCTTGCCGAGGCCGGTGCGCTTGATGGTCTTCAAATACTGCTTCGGAATGATCATGTCGGTATCGACGTTGATGATCTTCAGGGGGGCAGCTACGCCTTCCAGTGTGGTGAACTTTTCCATCGATCGCACTTCCCGGTTGAAGGTGGGACAGGCCGCTGATTTATCGCGAATATGGCCCCGGCAAAAGGCCAATTTGCGCAATCCTAGCCTGCGCAGCCTAGCCGGCACCCGCCTCGATCGCCTCCATATCGGCGTCCGACAGCCCGAAATGGTGCCCGATCTCGTGGATCAGGACGTGGCGGACGATATGGCCCAGCGTTTCCTCGTGTTCGGCCCAGTAATCGAGGATCGGCCGCCGGTAGAGCCAGACCATGTTGGGCAGGCGGGCGACGTCCTGAGTGCTCTGCTGCGGCAGGCCGATGCCCTGGAACAGGCCGAGCAGGTCGAATTCACTTTGCGCCTCCATCTCGTCCAGAACCTCGTCGGTCGGAAAATCGTCGACGCGGATGATCACGCCCTGGCACAGGGTGCGAAACGTCTTGGGCAGACGCTCGAACACCTCGTGCGCCATGGCTTCCATTTCGGCGAGCGAGGGGGCTTTTGCTTCGGTCCACATCAGGACGTATTTAGCGTGTGTTATACCCCGGCGCATACTGGTTTTGCGGAGTTGACCTCGGCGCGCCAATCGGTGACCGTACGGGGAATCAGGCGTGGGTGGACTTGAGATGAAGCGGATTGTGACGGTCGCAATTTGGGCTGCTTTTGCCGGGTTCTTGCTGTCAGGTTCGATGGCGCAGGCGCAGACGGCATCGCCGGAGCTGCGGGTCGCTGCGGCGCCGCGGGCGGCGGTCACGGATGTGTCCGCGCAGCGCCGGCGGCCGTTGCGGCGCGTGCCGATTTATCGGCAGGAGGAATGGGTGCCCGACGTCTACCCGCGGTACAACCCCGGCCCCAATGCCGTGCGCGATTGCACCGCGCATTACGTGCAGGAGTACCGGCCGAGCGGCACGGTGATCACCCCCCGCATGAACTGCTACTGGCGGCCCGGTTAGCTCGCCGCTAGCGCCTGCGTACCGCGCCGATCAATCCGGCGCCGACGATGATCGTCACCAGACCATAGACGAGAATGGCCATCGCCGTCTGGGTGAGGGGGCTTGCCGTCCCCATGCCGCTGCCGGGTCCTTGCGACGCTAGCGCGGCGCTGCTCCACACTGCGGCCACGGCGATTGCGGTTACCGCCGGCGCTGCGCGCGATAATGGTGCGCGTGTGCGAAATGATGTCATGGAAATCTCCATACAGAGGGCGCTGTCGAAGATACGGCGTCAGTCTACGCCAGGTTTGGCGGCGGGAAAATTCTAAAGCCGCGCCGCGTGCTGTCTGCGTTCATCTTCGTGGCGCATTCATTCAGAACCCATTCAAGTCGCGGGCGTCAGATTGCATGCAGCGTTGCGGCGAGCGATTCGGCGCAGACGTGACACCCGACCCAAGGAGAGCATTCATGCAGTTCACGAAGATTTTGGGGCTCGTCGCCGTTGGCGCGTTGCTGGCGCTCGCAGCTCCGGCCGAGCGCGCCAATGCGCTGTCGCTCAGCAATCCCGGCGCCGCCGCGGCGGTTCAGGACGACGCCAGGCTGGCGACCACGGAAGTGCATTGGCGGCATCGTCACCATCATCGGTGGCACCGCTGGCATCATCGCCATCACCATCATCGCCACTGGCATCGCTGGTGAGCGCGAGAGCTTAGCGGCGATCGAGCAGGCCCGTTCATTGCGGGCCTGTTTCGATTTGAAGGATTGCCTTGAAACTGGCGAGATTGCTGTCCGTTATCACTGGCATCTGGATCGACGAGGAGTCCGTCATGAGGAGTTTGATCGGGGCGGCCCTGGTCGCTGGCGCGCTCGTTGCCGGAGCGGCCGCGATCAGTCCGGTCGCCGCGGCGTCGCAGGCGAAGGCGCAAAGTGCCGGCACATCCGACGCCACCGATTTCAGCGCGCACCGCTCTGTCAGGCGCTACCATCGTCACTCCGGCTATTCTCGCCCGTACTACCGTCCCACCTATTACGATCGGCCTGTCTACTATCGGCCATATCCTTATCATTCACCGGCGCCGTTCACCTTCGGCATCGGGTTTGGTCCGGTCTGGTGGTGAGCGTACACAACTTCGGTCAACCGCAAATCTCTTTTGCTTTTGCGCGTTCATCTTTGCGGTCAACGCATTCCGTCGCATCGGCACCACTGGCGCCACCGCTACTACGGAATCCGCTATTGGTGAGTTGAAACGAAACAGGCGCCCGGTCGGGCGCCTGTTTTCATTAGCGGCAGAATCTCGCTGCTCAATCCCAATCCTTGCCGCGCCACGGCTTGATCTTCCACGGCGTCAGCGCCTCCATCCGCCACTGTTGCCAGTGCTCCGGCGGCCAGTGACTGAGGCGCGAGGTTTCCTTCGGCGCTGTCGGAAGATCGACGATCCGCGGCATCGAGCGGCGACGCAGCTGGTGCGTCGCCTCGCTGATCATATCGACAAATTCAGGCTTGTCCGTCACGGCCGGGTCCCTCGCGAAAAGCTCTTCGCAAGGGCCAGTCTGCGCTTTGCGTGTTAACGCGGCGTTTCCGGAACGCCTCGCTATCTAGGCAAAGGAAGGTTAACGCCACTCCCGGATGTCGACGAAATGCCCGGCAATCGCCGCCGCCGCGGCCATGGCCGGCGACACCAGATGGGTGCGGCCCTTAAAGCCCTGGCGGCCCTCGAAATTGCGGTTCGAGGTCGAGGCGCAGCGCTCTTCCGGCGACAGTTTGTCGGGGTTCATGGCGAGACACATCGAGCAGCCTGGCTCACGCCATTCGAAGCCGGCCTTGATGAAGATCTTGTCGAGGCCTTCGGCTTCCGCCTGCTCCTTCACGATGCCCGAACCCGGCACGATCATCGCATTGACATGGGCGTTGACGGTCTTGCCCTCGGCGACCTTTGCGGCGGCGCGCAGATCCTCGATGCGGCCGTTGGTGCAGGAGCCGATGAAGACGCGGTCGAGCTTGATGTCGGTGATCTTCGTCCCCGCGGTCAGGCCCATATATTTCAGCGCGCGATGTTTTGAAAGCCGCTTGGCCTCGTCCTCGATCTTGTCGGGATCCGGCACGAAGCCCGAGATCGACACCACGTCCTCGGGGGAGGTGCCCCAGGTCACGATCGGCGGCAGTTTTGCAGCGTCCAGCCGAATCTCGTGGTCGAAATGCGCGCCTTCGTCCGAGCGCAGCTTTTCCCAATAGCGCATCGCGGCGTCCCAGTCGGCGCCCTTCGGCGATTTGGGGCGACCCTTCAGGAATTCGAACGCTTTTTCGTCCGGCGCGATCAGGCCGGCGCGGGCGCCGCCCTCGATCGACATGTTGCAGACGGTCATGCGGCCTTCCATCGAGAGCGCACGGATGGCGTCGCCGGCATATTCCAGCACGTAGCCGGTGCCGCCGGCGGTGCCGATCTCGCCGATGATCGCCAGGATGATGTCCTTGCCAGTAACGCCGTCGGGCAATTTGCCGTCGACCACCGCACGCATGTTTTTTGCTTTTTTCTGGATCAGCGTCTGTGTCGCCAGCACATGCTCGACCTCTGAGGTGCCGATGCCGTGCGCCAGCGCGCCGAACGCGCCATGGGTGGAGGTGTGGCTGTCACCGCAGACGATCGTGGTACCGGGCAGCGTAAAGCCCTGCTCCGGGCCGATCACGTGGACGATGCCCTGACGCTTGTCGTGCTCGTTGAAATATTCGACGCCGAATTCCCTGGCGTTTTCCGCCATCACGCGCATCTGCTCGATGCTCTCAGGATCGGGATTCGGTTTCGAACGGTCGGTGGTCGGGATGTTGTGATCGACGACGGCCAGCGTCTTCTCCGGCGCGTGAACCTTGCGCCCCGTGGCGCGAAGGCCTTCGAACGCCTGCGGCGAGGTCACCTCGTGCACCAGATGGCGATCGATATAGAGCAGGCAGGTGCCGTCCTCGGCTTCGTGCACCAGATGATCGTTCCAGATCTTGTCGTACAGCGTGGTCGGTTTGGACATGAGCGTCAGCTCCAAAATGAAATTCTGTGTGAGCGGTCAAGCGCGGATACGCGCAAGCAACGGACGTCGGCGCAGCATCAAGCTGCGCGCGTAAGCTCTGACGTCGCCGAAGTCGCGAACCGTCCGAAGAACCGGCCGGGCAGGCGCGAGCGGTCGTCGATGACGACGAGCCGGGCGGTGCCGAAGGCGGCGCTGGTACGATCTAGAACCATTCCAGTCTCATAACACATGAAGCATCTAAGCGCGATATGCGTTTGTTGCCACCGTCGTTGCGAGCGAAGCGAAGCAATCCATTGACCCGCTTGGGAGGTATGGATTGCTTCGCTGCGCTCGCAATGACGGGGAAGCGCAACAAAAAAGCGCGGGACTGAGCCCGCGCTTTTCGTCACATCCAGAGGAGGATGAAATTACTCGCCGACGGCAGTCGCGCGGTCCTGCTTCTCGACGATGCGGGCCGACTTGCCGCGCAGCTGGCGCAGGTAATAAAGCTTGGCGCGACGGACCTTGCCGCGGCGCACCACCTTGATCGAGTCGATCATCGGCGACATCACGGGGAACACGCGCTCGACGCCTTCGCCGTAGGAAATCTTGCGGACGGTGAAGCTCTCGTTGAGCCCGCCGCCGGAACGGCCGATGCAAACGCCTTCATAGGCCTGCACGCGGGTGCGCTCGCCTTCGACCACCTTGACGTTGACGATCACGGTGTCGCCGGGGCCGAATTCCGGGATCGACTTGGTCGCCGACAGTTTTTCGAATTGCTCTTTTTCGAGCTGTTGAATGAGGTTCATTGAAATCTCCATCGGCGGCGCGCCCGGCAGCGGGCTGCGCGACGTCCATCTATCCTGCCATTGCGCGGATTTGGCGCTCGTATAAGGCATCGGGCCGCGCTTGTCACCCGTCTGTCGTTCTTTTTGTGGCTTTTTGGCCGGCCCTCGCGGCCCATAAATCCGGCCGCCGCGCCCGGGTCAGGGCTTCGGCTTCGGCCTTTCGCCAGGCCGCCACCTTGGCATGGTCCCCCGAGATCAGGATTTCCGGGATGCCACGGCCCTCGAACTCCTGCGGGCGGGTGAATTGGGGGTATTCCAGTAGTCCTTCGGAAAAGCTTTCGTCCTCGCCCGAGGCTTGTTTGCCCATCACTCCCGGCAAAAGCCGCACGCAGGCGTCGATCAGGGCCATCGCGGCGATCTCGCCACCTGACAGCACATAATCTCCGATCGAGACTTCCTCGAGGTGCCGGGCTTCGATGACCCGCTGATCGACCCCCTCGAACCGCCCGCAGACGACCAGGGGCCCGGGCCCGGCGGCGAGTTCCTTAACCCGTGACTGGGTCAATGGCCGACCCCGCGGGCTCATCAAAAGGTGAGGCCGGTCTTGCCCAGCATCCGCGGCATCGATCGCCGCCGCCAGCACGTCGGCCCGCAGCACCATGCCCGGACCGCCGCCGGCCGGAGTGTCATCGACGCTACGATGTTTATCGGTGGCCGAATCCCGGATGTCGCGCGCCTCAAGCGCCCACAGACCCGACGCCAGCGCCTTGCCCGCCAAGCTGACGCCGAGCGGCCCGGGAAACATCTCGGGGAAGAGCGTGAGAACGGTGGCGCGCCAGGTCATATCAAACCCATCACGTGAGCGTCGGGGCGTCGTCGCCTTCGATTTCCTGCGGCAGTTCGATCACCACGCGGCCATTGGCCAGATCGACCGTCGGCACGACCGCATTGGTGAACGGCAGCAGCATGGTCGGCCCTTGCGGGGGCGCGATCTCGATGATGTCGCCGGCGCCGAAATTATGGATCGCCGTGACGCGGCCGAGCGGCTCGTTGGCGGCATTGACCGCCGCAAGCCCGATCAGGTCGGCGTGATAATATTCGTCCTCATCGGTTTCGGGCAGTTTTTCGCGCGCGATATAGAGCTCGAGGCCGTTGAGCCGTTCGGCATCCTCGCGGGTGGCGATGCCTTTGATCGTCGCCACCAGATGATCCTTGGCCTCGCGGGCGTGCGTCACCTCGAACTGGCGCGCGCCGTCCCTGGTCGTCAGCGGGCCGTAATGTTTTACGGCCAGCGGATCCTCGGTGAACGTCCACAGTTTCACCGCGCCGCGCACGCCATGCGCGGCGCCGATACGGGCGACGCAAATCGGTGCAGCCACCGTCGTGCGCCGCTACGCTTTAAGCCTTCGCGGCGGCTTCGGCGCGCGCCTTGCGCTCCTTGCGCGGCACGGCCTTTTCCGGGTTGCTGCGGGCGGGGCGCTTGACGATGCCGGCCGCATCCAGGAAGCGGGTCACGCGGTCCGACGGCTGCGCGCCCTTGGCGAGCCAGGACTTCACCTTGTCCATGTCGAGCTTCAGCCGCGACTCATTGTCCTTCGGCAGCAGCGGGTTGAAATGACCGAGACGCTCGATGAAGCGGCCATCGCGGGGAAAGCGCGAGTCGGCGACGACGACGTGATAGACCGGACGCTTCTTGGTGCCTGCGCGAGCGAGGCGGATAACGACTGACATTTAGTTCTCCTGAGTGTGGTTGGATTCGTGTGGGGGAATTGGTCGCGATTACTTCTTCTTTCCCGGGAAGCCGCCGAGGCCTGGCAGCGTCGGCTTGCCGCTCAAGCCGGTGAGGCCCGGTACATTCGGCAGGCCCTGACGGAGACCAACGGGAAGATCCTTCGGCAAATTCGGCAGGCCGCCTCCGGCGCCGCCCTGCATCTTTTCCGCCATCGCCTTCATCTCTTCGGCTGAGGGCGGCTTCATGCCGCCGCCAAAGCCCATCGCCTGCGCGATGCCGGCCATCGGGCCGCGCTTGCCCGAACCCATCGCCTTCATCATGTCGGCCATGTTCCGGTGCATCTTCAGCAGCTTGTTGACTTCCTGGACCTCCAGGCCGGCGCCGGCGGCGATGCGCTTCTTGCGGCTGGCTTTGAGAATGTCGGGATTCTTGCGCTCCTGGCGCGTCATCGAATCGATCACCGCGACCTGGCGCTTGATGATCTTGTCGTCGATCCCGGCCGCCGCGATCTGGTTCTTCATCTTGGCAACGCCGGGCATCATGCCCATCAGGCCACTGATGCCGCCCATGTTCGCCATCTGCAGCAATTGCTCGCGCATATCCGTGAGGTCGAACTGGCCCTTGCGCATCCGCTCGGCGGTGCGCGCGGCTTTCTCGGCGTCGATATTCGCCGCCGCCCGTTCGACCAGCGACACCACGTCGCCCATGCCGAGGATGCGGCCGGCGATGCGGCTCGGATGGAAATCTTCCAGCGCGTCGGTTTTTTCGCCGGTGCCGATCAGCTTGATCGGCTTGCCGGTGACGGCGCGCATCGACAGCGCCGCGCCGCCGCGGCCGTCGCCGTCGACCCGCGTCAGCACGATGCCGGTAAGGCCGACGCGCTGATCGAAGGCGCGTGCGAGATTGACCGCGTCCTGGCCGGTGAGGGAATCCGCGACCAGCAGCACTTCATGCGGATTGGCCGTGGTTTTGATCTCGGCCGCCTCGCTCATCATTTCTTCGTCGAGCGTGGTGCGGCCGGCGGTGTCGAGCAGCACCACGTCGTAGCCGCCGAGCTTGCCGGCTTCGAGCGCGCGCTTGGCAATCTGCGCCGGCTTCTGACCGGCCACGATCGGCAGCGTCGGAATGTCGAGGTCGCGCCCCAGCACGGCCAATTGCTCCATCGCCGCCGGGCGGTAGATGTCGAGCGAGGCCATCAGCACCTTGCGCTTGTCGCGCTGGGTCATGCGGCGGGCGAGCTTTGCGGTGGTGGTGGTTTTGCCGGAGCCTTGGAGACCGACCATCATGATGGCGACCGGCGGCACCGCATTGAGATCGATGGTCTGGCCGTCGGAACCAAGCGTGGCGACCAGTTCGTCATGGACGATCTTGACCACCATCTGGCCGGGCGTCACCGACTTGACGACGGTGGCGCCGATCGCCTGCTCGCGAACGCGGTCGATAAAGCTGCGGACGACCTCGAGCGCAACGTCGGCCTCGAGCAGCGCGCGGCGCACCTCGCGCATTGCAGCGTCGACGTCCTTCTCGGACAGCGCGCCGCGCCCCGTCAGACGATCGAGTATCCCGCCAAGCCGTTCCGACAGATTGTCGAACAATGCCGTTGTCCTGTTGCTGCCCTTGCGGGCGCTATTGATCCATCTACTCCTGTCATCACCCGCCTTGTGCGCAATTGCGCACTGGAGCGGGTGATCCAGTATTCCAGAGCAACTCGTTTCAACCGAGAAGCCGCGGCGTACTGGATACCCCGCCTTCGCGGGGTACGACGGCCAGTTATGTGTCCCGGCGCTAAGCGCCAAGACGATCGTCCAAACACTTTTGCGCCCGAGGGCGCATCGCGCTGTCGGGCGTTGGCCTCCGGTCTCAAGGGCCGGGCGGCGGGTCGAAAAGAACGTCTTTCCGAGAAAGTGCGGGGGTTAAACGCCCGGAAGAGGCGGAAGTCAAGGAGAAACTGGGCCGAAATGACCCCGGCCTCCGCGTAAGCCATTGGAAGAATTGCATTTCTGAAGATACCGTTTGGCGGCGCGCAGTATTCTTGCCGCAGGTTCCAAGTTGAACTTGCACACGCCATATAACGCCCCATGTCGTCAGTTCTCTCCCGCCCTTCGTGATCCGTGCCCGTCACTCGCCGCCACGTTTTTGGAGTGCTCGCCGGGGCCGCCGCGGCCGTCGGCGTTCCCTCGATCTGGATCAGCAACATGAAAACCTATGACGGTCCCGTCTCCGATCATTTCGACGGCACACGCTTCTTCGATCCCGACGGGGTGCCGCCGAAATCATTGGGGGAGGTGTTGCGCTGGCAGTTCGGCACCGACCGCAAGCGCGCAAGCTGGCCGGACTGGGTGCCGAATGCCCATAGCGATACGCCGCCGCCGCGCGTCAGCGGCGACAAGGTGCGGCTGTCGTTCGTCGGCCACGTCACCTGGCTGATCCAGACACGGGACCTCAACATCCTCGTCGATCCCGTGTGGTCGATGCGGGCCTCGCCGGTTTCCTTTGCCGGCCCGCACCGGCACAACGATCCCGGGATCGCCTTCGACGCGCTGCCCAAGATCGACGTCGCGCTGGTCAGCCACGGCCATTACGACCATCTCGATATCGCAACGCTGTCGAAGCTCACGGCAAAATTTTCGCCGCGCGTGATCACGCCGCTCGGCAACGACGTCACCATGCGCGACACGGATAGTAGCATCAAAGCCGAGGGCTTCGACTGGCAGGATCGCGTCGAGCTCGGCAACGGCATCGCGGTGACGCTGGTGCCGACGCGGCACTGGTCGGCGCGCGGATTGTTCGACCGCAACAAGGCGCTGTGGGCGAGTTTCGTCCTGGAGACGCCGGCGGGGAAAATCTACATCGTCTGCGATTCCGGCTATGGCGAGGGCAAGCATTTCCGCCGCGTCGCCGAGAAGCACGGCCCGCTGCGACTCGCGATATTGCCGATCGGCGCCTACGAGCCGCGCTGGTTCATGAAGGACCAGCACATGAATCCGTCCGATGCCGTCAAGGCGCTCGCGGACTGCGGTGCGGAGCAAGCGCTGGCGCATCATCACGGTACGTTCCAACTGACGGATGAGGCGATCGACGCGCCGGTGAACGCGCTGGCCGATGCGCTCAAGGAGGCGAAGATTCCGCCGGAGCGGTTCGCGGCGCTGAAGCCGGGGCAGGTGGTCGAGATCTGATCCGTCGCCCCTGCGAACGCAGGGGCCCATACGCTGCGGCCGAAGGATTGGGCACGCTGGAAGACGACTTCGGTTCAGCAAGCGAGAACGGGTGTTGGGCGACGCAGAGCTTCTGCCACCGCGGTCATCGCGACATCACGCAGTATGGGTCCCTGCGTTCGCAGGGACGACGGCGGCTACTGCGCGGCCTTGATCGCCCAGGACACGCTCACCGTCACCGACAGCGTCTCCTCGCCCGGTGCGACCTGCGCGCCGGCGGCCATGGGAGCTGCCATCTTGCTGCGAAGCATCGGCGTGGGCGCGCCTTCCTCGGAAATGCTGATGGGATCACCGAGCGTCACGCCGGCGGCCTTGGCGTAGATCTCCGCCTTGCGGCGGGCGTCCGCGATTGCCTTCTCGCGGGCTTCGTCGAGATGCTTTGAGGCCTGCGTCACCGTGAAATTGATGCCGCCGATGTCGTTGGCGCCGGCGCCCACCAGCACGTCGATCACGTTCGCCACCTTGGTCACATCGCGGATCTTGACCGTGACACGGTTGCTGGCGCGGAAACTGACGATGCCTGCTGCGCGCTCCGAGACTTTGGACGAATTCGCAAACTGCGGCTGCAGCGACAGCCGCGAGGTCTGGTAGTCCTTTTCGTCGATGCCGGCGCCCTTGAGCGCCAGCAGCACCTTGCCCATCGCCGCGTTGTTGGCATCCGAGGCCTCGCGCGCGGTCTTGGCGTCCGACGTCACCCCGCCGTCGATCTGGGCCTGATCGGGCGCCACCGACACGGTCGCTTCGCCGGTCACGGAAATCGCGGGCGGTGGCATTGTCTGCGCCAGCGCGGGCGCGGCGAGCCACGTGGCGCTAACAACGGCAAAGGCGAGCAGAGGCTTCATCCGTCTCACCGCAGCGGCACGTAGACGTTGATCACCAGCTTGTCTTCCGCCGTCTTCAGGGGATCGGTGATGTATTCCTCGATGAAAGTATCCTTGGCCTCGAGCTTCTTGTCGTCGAGGTGGTTGGTGATCGCCTCATAGGTGTTGTCCATGTTGTCGTAGGAGCCGCGATGGACGAACTTCAACGCCTTGCCCTCGGGCGACTTGCCGATGCTCATGTCCTTGGTCAGGTTCTTCGGCTCCTGGTCGACCGGGATTTCGGCGAGAAACGTGAAGCCGGTGTCGTCGGTCGAGGTGTAGACGATCATCGAATTGCCCGTGGCCTTGATGCCCTGCTTGTCGAGCAGGGTGGTCAGCGCCTTGAATGCATCGATCAGGGTGTCGAACGCGGCATCCCAGTTGGCGGTGCCCTTGATGACCACCACTTTCTTGGGCTGGAGTGCGAACTCCTCGCCGAAGGGGTCGGCGGTCTGGACGCTGGCGGCGGGAGGAGGCGGCGCGGGCGCCGGGGCCTTTTCCGCCGTGGGGGCATCCGCCGGCGACTTGGTTTCAGCCGGCGGCGGGACCGGCACCGCCGATGGTGCGGGGCTGGGCACAGCCGACGGGCTTGGGGCCGGCGAGGCTGAGGGTGCCGGCGATTGCGCCAGGGCGGCCCCGCCAAATGCAACCATGGAGAGCGCGACCAGGGCCGCACGGAAAGTGCTGATACGGTTCATTTCAGGTAATCTCCATCCACCCCACCTTGGCGGCGGCATATCCCCGTCCGCGCCCGCCAGGATGGTGCCATTTTCTAACACGCAAGATCCGCTTTCGTCCCATGACAGATGCGTCATGTGCCCCTGCGCACTAGGCAATGCGGCAACATTCGCCATATAAGGCAGGCAGAATTTGGGAAATTCGATGAGCACGCTGGCCAACCACGCATTTGCCAAGATGAATGGCATCGGCAACGAAATTGTCGTGGTCGATCTGCGCGATTCCAAGGCCGCCGTGACGCCGGAAGACGCGCGGGCGGTCGCCTCGCCTGCGGGCGTGCCCTATGACCAGTTGATGGTATTGCAGCCGCCCCGGCTATCGGGCACCGAGGCCTTCATCCGCATCTATAACAATGACGGCTCGGAAGCCGGCGCCTGCGGCAACGGTATGCGCTGCGTGGTACGCCGGCTGTTCGAGAAGACCGGCCAGACCGCCGTGACCTTCGAGACCCGCGCGGGCCTCCTCAATTGCTGGCAGGGCCCGGCGCCCGATCTCTATACCGTCGACATGGGTGCGCCGAAATTTGCCTGGCAGGATATTCCGCTGGCGGAAGAATTTCGCGACACCCGCTATATCGAACTGCAGGTAGGTCCCATCGATGCGCCGGTGCTGCATTCGCCGTCGGTGGTCAACATGGGCAATCCGCACGCGATCTTCTGGGTCGACGACGTCAACGCCTTCGACCTCGAACGCTTCGGGCCACTGCTGGAGAACCACCCGATTTTCCCGGACCGCGCCAACATTACGCTCGCGCATATTGTCGACCGCGATCACATCACGATCCGCACCTGGGAGCGCGGTGCCGGGTTGACCAAGGCATGCGGCTCGGCCGCCTGTGCGACCGCGGTCGCGGCAGCGCGGCTGAAGCGCGCCAACAGGTCGGTCGAGATCACGCTGCCCGGTGGCAAGCTTGGGATCGAATGGCGCGAGCGCGACGACCATGTGCTGATGACCGGCACCGCCGATTTCGAATATGAGGGGCGATTCGATCCGGCGCTGTTCGCCAGCCTCGCCTGAGAGCAATGAGCGTCGACGTCCTCACCTTCGGCTGCCGTCTCAACGCCTTCGAATCCGAGGTGATCGCCCGCGAGGCGGAGCGCGCCGGACTTTCCGATACCGTCGTCATCAATAGCTGCGCGGTCACCAACGAGGCGGTGGCGCAGGCGCGGCAGTCGATCCGTCGGCTGAAGCGCGAACGGCCGGATGTGCGCATCGTCGTCACCGGCTGCGCGGCGCAGACGCAAGCAGAAATGTTCGCCGAAATGGCCGAGGTCGATCGCGTCGTCGGCAATGACGACAAGGTGCGCGGTGACGCCTGGCGTGACGCGCGCGTGGCGTTCAACATGGGCTTTGGGGTCGAGACAAGCGAAAAGATCGCGGTCGCCGACATCATGGCGGTCAAGGAGATGGCGCCGCATCTGCTCGATGGCTTCAAGGCCGGCCTGCCGCGGGTATTCGTGCAGGTGCAGAACGGCTGCGATCACCGCTGTACCTTCTGCATCATTCCTTACGGCCGCGGCAATTCGCGCTCGGTGCCGATGGGTGCGGTGGTAGATCAGGTTCGTACGCTGGCCGAGCGCGGCCATGCCGAGATCGTTCTGACCGGCGTCGATCTGACGAGCTACGGGGCCGACTTGCCAGGCACGCCGAAGCTCGGGCAATTGACCCGCCAAATCCTGCGGCATGTACCGGAACTGAAGCGGTTACGAATTTCATCGATCGATTCCATCGAGGCCGATCGCGATCTGCTCGATGTCATCGCGGATGATGAGCGGCTGATGCCGCATCTGCACCTGTCGCTGCAATCCGGCGACGACATGATTTTGAAGCGGATGAAGCGGCGGCATTCGCGCCAGGATGCGATCGCGTTCTGCGCCCAGGTGCGACGGCTGCGCCCTGACATCACGCTCGGCGCGGATATTATCGCAGGCTTTCCGACCGAGACCGAAGACATGTTCGCGCGCTCGCAGGACTTGGTGGACGAATGCGATCTGACCTTCCTGCACGTGTTTCCCTATTCCAGGCGACCCGGCACGCCGGCCGCGCGGATGCCGCAGGTGGCGGGCGGTGAGATAAAGGAGCGCGCGAAGCGGTTGCGCGCGGTGGGTGAGGCGGCGTTACGGAAGCGGCTCGCGGCGGAAGTGGGCGCGACGCGTCACGTCTTGATCGAGAGCGCGACGCAGGGAAGGACGGAGCATTTCCTGCCTGTTGCGATCAGTGGCGAGACACCGGGCGCCGTGCGGGCGTTTGCGATCAGTGGACATGATAGCGCGCGATTGACGGTGTGAGCCGCAAAATCCGCTGTCGTCGCCCGGCTTGACCGGGCGATCCAGTACGCCGCGGCCCCTAGGCTCATCACAGATGTCTCTGGAATACTGGATCATCCGCCTTCGCGGATGATGACAGTGGTGGTTGGGATGCCGCTCTCGCCCACGCACCGCTACTCCCCGTTCCACCCGCACACGCTGAGCCGTTGGCGCATATGTTCCGGCGCCGGCGCCACCACGCGGACCGGTTCCTTGTTCTTCGAAATCGGAATCACGATCTCGCGGGAGTGCAGATGCAGGATCGGCTCGCCAAAACGAGGTCCGTTGCCGTAGATGTTGTCGCCGACGATCGGCCAGCCCATCGCCGACGTGTGCACGCGCAGTTGATGGGTGCGGCCGGTGACGGGCTCCAGCGCGAGCCAGGCGAGGCCGTCGCTGCGGCCGCACACTTTCCAGTTGGTGACGGCCTTCTGCCCGTCCGGATCCGGCTTCTGCCACCAGCCGCGCTCGACGTTGAGCCGGCCGAGCGGCATGTCGATGGTGCCTTCGTCCTCGGCAGGCCCGCCCTCGACCACGGCCCAATAGGTCTTGCCGATCTTGCCGTGCTTGAACAACAGGCCGAGCGAAGCGGTGGCCTTGCGATGGCGTCCCAGCACCAGACAGCCGGAAGTATCCTTGTCGAGCCGGTGGGCCAGCACCGGCGGCCGCGGCAGGCCGAATCGCAAGCCGTCGAAGGACGCTTCCAGATTGGCGCCGCCCTTGGGGCCGCGATGCACCGGCAGCCCGGCCGGCTTGTCGATGACCAGCATCAGCCCGTCGCGGTGGAGCACGCGGGCCTGGATTTCTTCTGCCGTTAATCCACGGACATCAAGGGATGTCCGGGGAACATCAAAGGATGCCCCGGGCACATCTAGGGATGGCCCGGGAACATCAATGGATCTGTTGTGACTTCCGCTCATGGCGCGAAACCGCTAACACGTCCCCGACATGAGCGATACCACTCCCGGAACCCCCAAACTGAGCTGGTGGCGGCGGCTTTCGAGCGGCCTGAAGCGGACCTCGAGTTCGCTAGGCTCCGCCGTTGCCGACCTCGTCACCAAGCGCAAGCTCGACCGCGCCATGCTCGACGATATCGAGGATGTGCTGTTGCGCGCCGATCTCGGCACCGCCGTGGCGGTACGGATTGCGGACGCGGTCGGCGCCGGCCGCTACGACAAGGCGATTTCGGCGGATGAAGTGAAGTCGGTGGTCGCGACCGAGGTCGAGAAGGTGCTGGCGCCGGTTGCCAGGCCGCTGGAGATCGACTCGGCTCAAAAGCCGTTCGTCATTCTCGTGGTCGGCGTCAACGGCTCGGGCAAGACCACCACCATCGGCAAGCTTGCCGCAAAATTGAGTGCCGAAGGCCGCAAGGTCATGATGGCGGCCGGCGATACGTTTCGCGCCGCGGCGATCGAACAATTGAAAATCTGGGGCGAGCGCACCAAGTCGCCGGTCATTGCGGGCGCGCAGGGTTCGGATTCGGCAAGCCTCGCCTTCAATGCGCTGACCGCGGCGAAGGAGCAGAATATCGACGTGCTGCTGGTCGATACCGCCGGCCGCCTGCAGAACAAGGCCGAGCTGATGAACGAGCTCGAAAAGGTCGTTCGCGTCCTCAAGAAAGTCGATGTGTCAGCCCCGCATGCGGTGCTGCTCGTGCTCGATGCCACGGTGGGACAAAATGCGCTGTCGCAGGTCGAGGCATTTCATCGTACCGCTGGCGTCACGGGTCTCGTGATGACGAAGCTCGACGGCACCGCGCGCGGCGGCATCCTGGTGGCGCTGGCGGAGAAATTCAAACTGCCGGTGCACTTCATCGGCGTCGGCGAAGGCATCGACGATCTCGCGCCGTTCACCGCGCGGGATTTCGCGAACGCGATTGCAGGAATTGAAGGGGCGTGATCCCGACCCGAAGGGCCGCGTTAGCGCAAAGTGGGAACCGGTTTTCGGAAAGATCATGCCCAAACGAAAGATCAAGTGAAACGATGGACAAGACCCAGCCGCATCCGGTGTTCAAGCTCGTGACCGAGCTCGGTCCACTCTTGGTGTTCTTCGTGGCCAACGCCAAATTCAACCTGTTTGTCGCGACCGGCGCCTTCATGGTGGCGATCGTGGCCGCAATGATCGCCTCCTATGTGGTGGTGCGGCATGTGCCCATGATGGCGATCGTCACCGCCGTCATCGTGCTCGTGTTCGGCACGTTGACGCTGGTGCTGCACGACGAGACCTTCATCAAGGTCAAGCCGACCATCATCTACGGCCTGTTCGCCGCGATCCTCGGCGGCGGTCTTTTGTTCGGCCGCTCCTTCATCGCGATCCTGTTCGATCAGATGTTCAACCTGACGCCGAAGGGCTGGCGCATCCTGACCATGCGCTGGGCGCTGTACTTTTTTGCGATGGCGATCTTGAACGAATTCATCTGGCGCACCCAGTCGACCGACTTCTGGGTCAATTTCAAGGTGTTCGGCGTGACGCCGCTGACGATGATCTTTGCGATCACCCAGATGCCGGTGATCAAGCGCTATCATCTGGAGCCGGCCACGCTCGAGGCGAGCGAGGCGGAAGCGGGCGATGTGAGCAAAGGCTAGTCAAAAAGCAAAACGCACCGGCGCGGATCGCGCCGATGCGTTCGCTGTAGCGAAGGTCAGCTCTTCTGCTTGGCGATGATCTTGTCCTTGATCTTGTCGTAGGTCGCCTGCGGAAGAATGCTCTTCTGCACCAGTTCATCCTTGCCCTTGTACGGCCGGCCCGCGATGATTTTGGCAGAATAGGCCTTGCCGACACCCGGCAGCGCGTCGAGCTGATCGGCGGTCGCCGAGTTGATATCGAGCAGCTCGGCCTTCGGCGCGGGCGCCATCTTCGACTCCGAAGCCTTTGGCGCGGGCGCCATCTTGCTGTCGGATTTGGTCGCAGGCTGCGTGCCCTGGGCCATCGACGGGGTCGCCGACATGAGGCCGAGAGTGAGCGCGGTGGCGAGAACAGAAGCGAGCGTGAAATGACGCATAGGGTGTCCCTCCAAGGACGGTTCAAGTAACGCCATCAAGCTAGCTGCGAATTCATGGCGGCGCCATGGCTCTAAAATGAACGGCAGATAAAAGCGCGGAATTATTTGTCCCTCATGGTGAGGAGCGCGTCTTCGCGCGTCTCCAACCATGAGGCCCATGGCCCATCCTTCGAGACGCCGCGGAGCCTGTCATCGGGCGCGCATTCGCGCGAACCGTTGGCGGCTCCTCAGGATGAGGTCGGTGGCTAACCACCCGTCTTCAACGCCCTCTCGATCTCGACCTTCAGCACGCTGTCGAGATTGGCCGGCGTCACCGGCCCGACCAACTTGTAGACAATGGTGCCGTCGCGGCCGACCACAAACGTCTCGGGCACGCCGTAGACGCCCCATTCGATCGCGGCACGGCCGTTGCCGTCGACGCCCACCATGCTGAACGGGTTGCCGTAGCGGCCGAGGAAGCGGCGGGCGTTATCGGGCGAATCCTTGTAGTTGATACCGACGATCTGCAGCCGCGTATCCTTGGCCAGCGCGGTCAACAGCGGCGCCTCGTCGTGGCATGGCACGCACCAGGACGCCCAGACATTGACGATCGAGACCTTGCCCTTGAAGGCCGCGGGATCGAGCCCGGGTACCGGCACGCCGTTATTGGCGAGGCCTTCCAGCGCCGGAAGCGTGGTCTGCGGCGCCGGGCGGCCGATCAGGGCGGATGGGATTCTTGAGGGATCGCCGCCATACAGCCGCAGCAGGAACAGCGCGGCAATGGCCATGAAGCCGATCAGCGGCAGCGCCACCAGCCAGCGCCAGCGGCGCGGCGGTCCATCGGATGTTGTGGGCGGCGCGCTCATCAGATGTCCGTCGCCTGGCGGCCGGAGCGCCGGGTCACGCCGCTGGCCTCCAGTTCGCGCAGGCGCTCCTTCTGGAGGCGATAATCGATGGCGATCCAGATGATGAGAAGCACCACGACCGCTGCCACCAGCGTGTAGGACGTCACGATAAAGGAGGCATAGGGACCGAGCGACATCGCGTCACGCCGCCTGCTGGCTGGCTTGCATCATCTGCAAGCTGCGCACGCGCCGGCGCAGGATCTCGTTGCGCATCGCCGCCAGATGCAGGGTGACGAACAGCAGCGAAAAGCCGACCGCCATCACCAGCAATGGAATCAGGAACGCCTTGTCGAGCGATGTGCCGCCCATGCGCAGCACGGCCGCCGGCTGGTGCAGCGTGTTCCACCAGTCGACCGAGAATTTGATGATCGGCAGGTTGAGCGCGCCGACCAGCGTCAGGACGGCGGCGGCCCGCGCCGCCCGCGAAGGATCGTCCACCGCGCGCCACAGCGCCATCAGCCCGAGATACATCAGGAACAGGATCAAGACCGAGGTCAGCCGCGCATCCCATTCCCAATAGGTGCCCCACATCGGCCGTCCCCACAGTGAACCCGTGACCAGCGCGAGAAACGTGAATGCCGCGCCGATCGGCGCTGCGGCCTTGGCCGCGACGTCGGCGAGCGGATGCCGCCATACCAGCGTGCCCAGCGCGGCAATGCTCATGACGCCCCACACGAACATCGAAAGCCACGCATTCGGCACGTGGATGAACATGATCTTGACGGTGGCGCCCTGCTGATAATCGTCGGGCGCCATCGCCGCCTGATAGAAGCCGATCAACAGCAGGATCGCGGTTGCGCCCGCCAGCCACGGCAGCACGCGCGCCGTCAGCGACAGGAATTTGGTGGGATTGGCGAGGTCGATCAGCGTCATGGCATCCTGATAGTCGTCAGCGGCGGGGCAGGCAATGCGGCTCGGTTCGTTTCACATGGCCTCCGCGAGAGTTGATCGGCGTCAATTTCGTTCAGTCCAGGCCGTGGCGCAGGCTGGCCGCGGCCGCGAACGGTCCAACGACGAGACTGACCAGCGAGAGCGCGCAGAGGATCGAAAACGGTGTTCCAAATGACAGCGGGCCTGATATGGCCGCCTGCGAGGCGGCGACACCGAAGATCAGTACCGGGATCGATAGCGGCAGCACCAGCACTGCGAGCAGCAACCCGCCGCGGTGGAGTGTCACGGCGAGCGCTGCGCCGATCATTCCCGTAAACGTCAGCGCCGGCGTTCCCACCAGCAGCGTCAGCGCCACCGCCGAGGTTGCGGTGGCGTCGAGATTGAGCAGCAGCCCCAGTACAGGGGTTGCCACGATCAGCGGCACGCCGGCGGCAAGCCAGTGGGCCAGGGCTTTCGCGGCACAGGCCAGTTCCAGCGGTGTCCGGCCCATCACGATCAGGTCGAGCGAGCCATCCTCGTGGTCGGCCGTGAACAGGCGGTCCAGCGTGAGCAGGCTCGCCAGCAGCGCGCCGAGCCAGAGGATCGCGGGTCCGAGCCGCGTCAAGAGCGCCAGATCCGGCCCGAGCGCGAACGGCATCAGCACCGTGACCGTGAGGAAAAACAACACGCCGATCAGCGCCCCGCCGCCGACGCGAACGGCGATTTTGATGTCGCGGCGAATCAGTGCGGCGAGGGCGGTCATGCCGCTGCCCCCATCCGCAGTTCCTTCGTCTCGATCCCGAGCGGAGTATGCGTGGCGGCGATGATGATGCCGCCGCTGGCGAGGTGGTCGCGCATGACGCCGGTGAACAAGCCCTGTCCGGCGGTATCGAGCGCCGAGGTCGGCTCGTCGAGGAGCCAGACCGGCCGGCGCACCACGAGCAGGCGGGCGATCGACAGCCGCCGCCGCTGGCCGGCCGAGAGATACGCCGCCGGCAGATGCGTGGCATGGCCGAGCCCCACAGCCGACAGGCACTTGCCAATGTCACCGGCCGCGCCCCCGAGAAAATCTCCCCAGAACGACAGGTTTTCCGCCACGCTCAGCGCAGGCTTCAGCGCGTCGCGATGGCCGAGATAGTGGGATTGTTCCGGCAAGGTCAGCTCGGCATCGCCGCCCTCCAGGCCGACAGACCCGCCCGCCGGCACCAGGAGGCCCGCAATCAGGCGCAACAGCGAGGTCTTGCCGGAGCCGTTCGGCCCGACCACGGCCAGGGCCTGCCCGGAAGAGGCTTCGAAATCGAGGCCGGCGAACACGCCACGGCCGCCCCTGATACAGTCGATTTGGCGCCCCGAGAGCCGCATTTTGCTTCGTCACAGCCCTCTGAAATTGATGGGTACCGCGTCAGAATTTGTGGGTCCGCATTGCTGCAGCACGCTTGTCGGTGTGGCGGCGCTTCTAGAAAGATTCTATAAGCCCGGAACTTGATGCAGCACACAATCGGCGGCTGCAAGCCAATAGGCCAGCCTTACGCTGATGGTGTTTAAATACCCTTGCTGGGTATAACTAGAATTTGGGATTCCTGACATGACCTCGCTCGACAGCTTCAAATGCCGCAAGACCCTCAAGGTCGGCAGCAAGACCTACGTTTATTACAGCCTGCCCGCCGCCGAGAAGAACGGTCTGAAGGGAATTTCCAAGCTGCCCTATTCGATGAAGGTGCTCTTGGAAAACCTGCTGCGCAACGAGGACGACCGCACGGTCAAGAAGGCCGACATCATTGCGGTGTCGAAATGGTTGAGGAAGCGTAAACTCGAGCACGAAGTGGCGTTCCGCCCGGCGCGCGTCCTGATGCAGGATTTCACCGGCGTGCCGGCGGTGGTCGATCTCGCCGCGATGCGTAATGCGATGCAGGCGCTCGGCGGCGATGCCGAGAAGATCAACCCGCTGGTGCCGGTCGATCTCGTCATCGACCACTCCGTGATCGTCAACTTCTTCGGCGACAACAAGGCGTTCGGCAAGAACGTGGTCGAGGAATACAAGCAGAACCAGGAACGCTACGAATTCCTGAAGTGGGGACAGAAGGCGTTTTCGAATTTCTCCGTGGTGCCGCCCGGCACCGGCATCTGCCATCAGGTCAATCTCGAATATCTCGCGCAGACGGTGTGGACCAAGAAGGAGAAGATGACGGTCGGCAAGAAGACCGGCACCTTCGAGGTCGCCTATCCGGATTCGCTCGTCGGCACTGACTCGCACACGACAATGGTCAACGGCCTCGCTGTGCTCGGCTGGGGCGTCGGCGGTATCGAGGCGGAAGCCTGCATGCTCGGCCAGCCGCTGTCGATGCTGCTGCCGGAAGTGGTCGGCTTCAAGCTCAAGGGCCAGCTCAAGGAAGGCGTCACCGCGACCGATCTCGTGCTGACCGTGACGCAGATGCTGCGCAAGCAGGGCGTGGTCGGCAAGTTCGTCGAGTTCTTCGGTCCCGGCCTCGACTTCCTCTCGGTGGCTGACAAGGCGACCATCGGCAACATGGCGCCGGAATATGGCGCGACCTGCGGCTTCTTCCCGGTCGATGCCGCGACCATCGATTACCTCAAGACCTCGGGCCGCAAGGCGGATCGCGTCGCGCTGGTTTCGGCTTACGCCAAGGCCCAGGGCCTGTTCCGCACCGCGAAATCGGTCGACCCCGTGTTCACGGAAACGCTGACGCTCGATCTCAAGGATGTCGTGCCGTCGATGGCCGGCCCGAAGCGCCCCGAAGGCCGCGTCGCGCTGCCGGCGGTCGCGGAAGGTTTCTCCACCGCGCTCGCGGGTGAGTACAAGAAGCCCGGCGAAGCAGATAAACGCTACGCAGTCGACAATCACAATTTCGAAATCGGCCATGGCGACGTGGTGATCGCGGCGATCACCTCCTGTACCAACACCTCCAATCCGAGTGTGCTGATCGGTGCGGGTCTGCTGGCGCGCAACGCTGCCGCCAAGGGCCTGAAGGCCAAGCCGTGGGTGAAGACTTCGCTGGCGCCCGGCAGCCAGGTGGTCGCGGAATATCTCACCAATTCCGGGCTGCAGACCGATCTCGACAAGGTCGGCTTCAATCTGATCGGTTTCGGCTGCACCACCTGCATCGGCAACTCGGGTCCGCTGCAGGAAGACATTTCCAAATCCATCAACGACAACGGCGTCGTCGCCGCGGCCGTGCTGTCGGGTAACCGCAACTTCGAGGGACGCGTCTCGCCGGACGTGCAGGCGAACTATCTGGCGTCGCCGCCGCTGGTCGTGGCCTACGCGCTGGCGGGCACCGTGACCAAGGATCTCGCGGTCGAGCCGATTGGCACCGGCAAGGACGGCAAGCCGGTGTTCCTGAAGGACATCTGGCCGACCACCAAGGAAATCAACGCCTACATGAAGAAGTTCGTGACAGCGACGATCTTCAAGAAGCGCTATGCCGACGTGTTCAAGGGCGACACCAACTGGCGCAAGATCAAGACGGTCGACAGCGAGACCTATCGCTGGAACATGTCGTCGACCTATGTGCAGAACCCGCCCTATTTCGAAGGCATGAAGAAGCAGCCCGATCCCGTCGTCGACGTGGTCGATGCGCGGATTCTGGCGATGTTCGGCGACAAGATCACGACCGACCACATCTCGCCCGCGGGCTCGATCAAGCTGACTTCGCCGGCCGGAAAATTCCTGAGCGAGCATCAGGTGCGCCCCGCCGACTTCAATCAGTACGGCACGCGGCGCGGCAATCACGAGATCATGATGCGCGGCACTTTCGCCAACATCCGCATCAAGAACTTCATGCTGAAGGGCGCCGACGGCAATATTCCGGAAGGCGGCCTCACCAAGCACTGGCCCGACGGCGAGCAGATGTCGATCTACGACGCGGCGATGAAGTACCAGGCGGAGAGCGTGCCGCTGGTGGTGTTCGCCGGCGCCGAGTACGGCAACGGCTCGTCACGCGACTGGGCCGCCAAGGGCACGCGGCTGCTCGGCGTCCGCGCCGTGATCTGCCAGAGCTTTGAGCGCATCCATCGCTCCAACCTGGTCGGCATGGGCGTGTTGCCGCTCACCTTCGAAGACGGGACGTCGTGGACGTCGCTGGGCCTGAAGGGCGACGAGAAGGTGACGATCCGCGGCCTGCAGGGCGACCTGAAGCCGCGTCAGACCCTGACGGCGGAGATCGTCTCCGGCGATGGCGCGCTGCAGCGCGTGCCGCTGTTGTGCCGCATCGATACCCTCGACGAGCTCGAGTACTACCGAAACGGCGGCATTCTGCATTATGTGCTGCGCAAACTCGCGGCTTAAACGCGGATTTGTGATCAGTGCCTCACTGCGAAGTGAGTAGCGAGCAGGAAGAAGGCGGCCTATGAAAAGGCCGCTTTCGCGCGTCTGGGGCACGCTTTTCAGGATATCAAACCATGCCCAGTAAAAATACGGACGGACGGTTCGGCCTATGACAGCGATGATGGCCTATAGCGGCATATCGCGGTGGTCCGGTGCGCTCAGCGTCTGCGCGATCATCGCCGTCATCCGCCCGGCCCATGCCGATCCGCGCGCCGTGGTCGAACTGTTCACCTCGCAGGGCTGCTCGTCGTGTCCGCCCGCCGACAAGATCGTCGGCGAGCTCGCCAAGGATCCGAACGTGATCGCGCTGAGCATGCCGATCGACTACTGGGATTATCTCGGCTGGAAGGACACGCTGGCGGACTCGCGTTTCAGCGCCCGTCAGAAAGCCTATTCGCATGCGCGCGGCGACCGCAACCTCTACACGCCGCAGATGATCGTCAACGGCTCGGCGCAGGTGATCGGCAGCGATCGCGACGCCATCGACGGCGCCATCAGGAACACGAGCAAGGCCGAGGGCGTGATGTCGGTGCCGGTGACGATGACGTTGTCGGACAAACTGATCAACGTCTCGGTCGAGCCGAGCAAAGTGGCGGCGACGGGTCGCGGCGAAGTCTGGCTTTGCTCGGTCTCGCGAGCGGTGCCGATTTCGATCGGGCGCGGCGAGAACCGCGGCCAACAAATCACCTACTACAACGTGGTGCGCAGTCTCGTGAAGGTCGGCGACTGGAACGGAGGTGCGGGAAGCTGGACCATTCCGCTGGAAAATATTTCCCGCGATGGCGTCGACGCCGCGGTCGTCTATGTCCAGGACGGCAGTCGCGACAAGCCGGGCGCGATGCTCGGCGCGGCCTATACGGAGCTGCGCTAGTCAGCACTGGCTGCGATGCTGCGCTGATTAGGCGGTTAAGTTTTCCTGATGGGCACGTCAGTGCTCGCGTTTGACGCGGCTTGGAACGGCAGCTGATGTCGTTTGGCGTTAGAGCCGTCGCCACAAAAGAAAAAGGACCAACTTTCGTTGGCCCAGTATCGGGATTAACTCCCTCTGCGAACAGGCCCGATCCCGACGGCCCCGGGGGGCTGGGGGCTGAGGAATCCGGAACCGAAAGGACCGGGCCAACGCAGGATTATCTTTTCGCAACCCAGCGGGGCGGGCGGTTGGCGGAAGTGGGGCAGCAATAAGATTCCGCTAACGATCCCGTGAATCGATGCTTCCGGCTGCGTTGGGGTGGTTCCACGCAGTTTCCTTCGTATTTACAACCCCCTTGCGGCGTCCTGCGGTTAGCGCGATCATGTAAAGCTCGGCATGCTCCCGGAAAAGTGGGACCGGTTTTCGGAACGAGAGCATGCCTGAGATGACAGGAGGCGCTCCATGAGCTCGATATCGGAGGACACCGATCCAAGCGAGAGCCGCGCAGTGGCGCGCCCCGCCACTGCAGCCCCGTCGCCAAATCGGGTCACGTTCAATCGTCTCGAACTCAACCGTATCCTCAATCTGTATGGGCGCATGGTCGCCGATGGCGAATGGCGCGACTACGCCATCGACTTTCTGAAAGACCGCGCGGTGTTTTCGGTGTTCCGCCGTGCCTCCGAAGTTCCGATCTACCGCATCGAGAAGGATCCGCGGCTCGCGCGCAAGCAAGGTATGTACAGCGTGATCTCGGCGACCGGTCTGATCCTGCGCCGCGGCCACGAACTCGAACGCGTGCTGCTGGTGATCGACCGCAAGCTGGCGCTGGTTTAGGCGATCCCGTAGCCGTGGGGTGGGCAAAGGCGCACTTGCGCCGTGCCCACCATCTCTCCCAGGATCGCTACCTGATGGTGGGCACGCGGAGCCTGTCATCGGGCGCGCATTCGCGCGACCCGGTGGCTTTGCCCACCCTACAAATCTCAATTGTTCGGCACCGTCGTTCCGCCTTCACCGAGCGCGCGCTGCATCATCACGGTGTCGAGCCAGCGGCCGAACTTGAGGCCGACATCGCGATGCGTCCCGATCATCTGGAAACCGCATTTGGTGTGAACGGCGATCGAGCCGGCATTGGCGGAATCGCCGATCACGGCGATCATTTGCCGGTAGCCGCGCGCCTCGCATTCGGCGATCAGCCGCTGCATCAGTTGCAGGCCGATGCCGCGGCGGTGGGTCGAGGGTTGCAGATAGACCGAATTCTCCACCGTGAAACGATAGGCAGGCCGCGGCCGATAAGGGCCGGCATAGGCATAGCCGATCACGCGGCCTTCGACTGAGGCCGCGAAATAGGGGAAGCCATCGTCCGTCAGCGCCCTGAACCGCCGGGTCATCTCGGCGAGATCGGGCGGGGTCAGCTCGAACGTCGCAGTGCCGTAGCGCACTGCGTGCTGGTAGATTTCAGTGATGGCGGGGAGGTCGGCCTCGGTGGCGGGCCGGATATCGGGAGGGGACATGGCCGACAGAATATTTTCCCTGCGACCAAAAGAAAAGCCCCGGCCGCAAGGCCGGGGCTTCAACTCGAACCTGGTCGGTAGCGACTAGTCGCGCTGGCCGAGCAGCTGCAAGAGCAGCGTGAACAGGTTGATGAAGTTCAGGTAGAGCGACAATGCACCGGTGATCGCCGCTTTCTCCGCAATATCGCCGCCCTGAGAGGCGTAGCCGTAGATGTAGTCGTTCTTCAGCCGCTGGGTGTCATAGGCGGTGAGCCCAGCGAACACCAGCACGCCGATGACGGAGATAATGAAGCCCATGACGCCGTTGGCCAGGAAGATGTTGACCACACTGGCGATGATGATGCCGAACAGGCCCATCATCAGGAACGAGCCCATGCCGGTCATGTCACGCTTGGTGGTGTAACCGTAGAGGCTCAATGCACCGAACGACGCCGCGGTGATGAAGAACACCCGCACGATCGAGGTGTGCGTGTACACCAGGAAGATCGACGACAGCGAGATGCCCATCAGCGCCGCAAACACCCAGAACAGCATCTGAGCGGTCGCGGGCCGCAGCCGGTTGATGCCGGCCGAGATCGCGAACACCATGATCAGCGGTGCCAGCATGAACAGCCATTTCAGCGGCCCGACGTACATCTGATAGCCAAATGGCGTCAGATAAAACTTGCCAATACGGACTGCATCGGAAGCCGCTGGGTCCGCCACCGCGGCCATGTAGATGCCGAGCGCCGCAAGGCCGGTGATGGCCAGGCCGATGCTCATGTAGTTATAGATGCGCAGCATGTAGGAGCGCAGACCGGCATCGACGGTCGCGGCATCAACGCGCCCGGCGGCCCGGCCGAAAGGAGAAGTGTAATTACGGTCTAGGTCCGACATGGTCGAATTCCCGTTGGTTGCCCGGCGGAGCGCAAGGGGTTTGCGGCGCCGGTTAGATTTCTATCCCAGATGCCCTGATCTGCCGACGTCAATTTTACGTCATGAACCCGGCCACTGATCTTGGCTGATATGTGGGAAACTAACACATTCGAAGCAAGCTTCCACGCGCGGCTGAATGTCGCTTCTGCCGTCATTCCCTAGCAAAAGCAGCGTTAACCCGGCCTTTCCGGCGCTACAAATTGTCACAAATTCCGCAACACGCTGGCCGGCTTCTGGTTCAAGGCCAGCAACGTTCCGGCGAGCCCCAGCCCTACCGTCACGACCAGGGCGGCGGCGACCACGCCTGCGGCGCTGCCGGCCTGCCAGATGAAACCGAGCGTCATCAGCCGGGTCACGATCAGCCAGGCCGCGATCGAACCCGCGATCACGCCGAAAACCGCCGTGGCGAGGCCGATCATCAGGTATTCCAGGGCGTAGGCGCCGAGCAGGCGTGCCCGGGTCGCGCCGAGCGTCTTCAGGATGACCGCGTCATAGACCCGGTGCCGGTGGCCGGCCGCGAGCGCGCCGCCCAGCACCAGGATCGCCGAGATCAGCGTCACCGCGCTGGCGCCGCGGATGGCGAGCACGAGATTGGTGACGACGGTGCCGATGGTTTCCAGCGCCTCACGGACCCGCACGCTGGTCACCGTCGGGAAGGCCTCCGCCACCTGCTTGATGATCCGGGCGTCGCCGGCCGGGTCCGGACGGGCCTCCGACAGGGTCGCGACGTGGCTGTGCGGCGCGCCCTTGAAGGCGTTGGGCGAGAACACCAGCACGAAATTGATCCCGAGCCCCTGCCAGTCGACGTTGCGCAGATTGCTGATTTTGGCCGGGATGTCGCGGCCGAGCACGTTGACCACGATCTCGTCGCCTATTTTGAGCTTCAGCCCGTCGGCGATCTTCTTCTCGATCGAGACCAGTGGCGGGCCGCTATAGGTCGCACTCCACCATTCGCCCTCGACGACCTTGGAGCCCTTGGGGACTTCGTTGGTATAGGTCAGGCCGCGGTCGCTCTGCAGCACCCATTCGGAATCCTGCGACGGCTTGAGCTCGTCGGCCTGGACGCCGCGGGCGCCGACGATGCGCCCGCGCAGCATCGGCACGTCCTCTATGGTCGATTCCGGTGCCACTTTCTTGAGGAACGCACCGAAGCGGTCGGCATCGGCGGTCGGAATGTCGATGAAGTAGAACGAGGGTGCTTTCTCCGGCAACGCCGCCAGGAATTGCCGGCGCAGATTGCCGTCGATCTGGGTGATCGTGACCAGCACCGCGAGTCCGAGGCCGAGCGACATCACGACCGAGGGCGTCAGCGCGCCGGGCCGGTAGATGTTGGCGATCGCCAGCCGCAGCATGGTGATGCGGCTGCGCGGCATGCGACGTGCCAGCGCCATCAACCCGGCGGCGACGCCGCGCAGCAGGGCGAATACCGCCACCGAGGAGACGACGAACACGGCCGCGACCCGCCGGTCATAGGCAAGCCCGATGGCGACGGCGACCAGCAGCGCAATCACCACGGCCATCAGCGCGAGATAGCTCCAGCGCGGGCGATGCCATTCGGGAGCGACTTCTTCACGAAACAGCGCCGCAACCGGCACGTCGTGCACCCGGCCGAGCGGCCATAGTCCGAAGGCGAGCGCCGTCAGCAGGCCATAGACGAACGACAGCGCCAGTTCGTCGAGATGCAAGGCCGGAATCACCGGCAGCGGCAGCAGCTTGCCGAATACGCCGACGATGACGAACGGCAAAGCCGCACCGGCGGCCAGCCCGATCAGCGAACCGACCGCGGCGAGCAGGATCACCTGCGTCAGATAGATCGTAAAGACGTCGCGGCCGGTGGCGCCGAGCGCCTTGAACGAGGCGATGACGTCGCGGCGGCGGTCGATATGGCTCTTGACCGCGTTGGCGACGCCGACGCCGCCGACCAGAAGTGCCGCGAGGCCGACCAGCGTCAGGAACTGGGTAAAGCGGTTGATGGTGCGTTCGAGCTGCGGCGAGGCATTGCTGCTGCTGCGGATCCACCAGCCGGCCTCCGGCAGGGCGCTCCGCGCGCTGTCGATCAACTGGGTCGCGGCGCGATCGTCGGCCGCATTGTCCGGCAGCTTTACGCGGTAGATCCAGCGCACCAGGCTGCCCGGTTGCAGCAATGCGGTGGCGCGCAGGCTCGCCTCGCTGACCAGCACGCGCGGGCCCAGCCCGACATTGCCGGCGAGCTTGTCCGGCTCGGCCGTGACCACGCTGCGGATCTGGAATGCGGCGTTGTCGATGCTGATGCGGTCGCCGAGCTTGAGGTCGAGCCGCGCCAGCAGGATGGAGTCGACGGCCGCGCCGAACGCGCCGTCGTGCTCGGCGAATAGATCCGCCATGGCCATTTTGGGCTCGAGCGTCACCTGCCCCAGCATCGGGTAGTTGCCGTCCACGGCCTTAAGTTCGACCAGCGCCAGCTTGCCGTCGCCGCCGCGGGCCATGACCCGCAGCGCAGCCGCGACCGAAACCTGGCCGCGCGCGCGCAGGAAGGCTGTTTCCTCCGGCTTGGCTTCGCGCTGGATCAGGGAGAACGAAACGTCGCCGCCCAGCAGCGTGCGGCCCTCGCGCGTCAAGCCTTCGCTGAGGCTCGCCGCCACCGAGCCGACGCCGGCAATCGCCATCACGCCGAGCGCGATGCAGGCGATGAAGACGTAAAAGCCGCGCAAGCCCCCGCGCAGTTCGCGCAGCGCATAGCGCAGGGCAAGCGATGACGCCCGGCTGCGGTAAACGGGTTCAGAGATGGCGGTCATGAATGTCCGTCGATCCGGCCCGAACGCAGTCGCACGACGCGGTCGCAGCGTTGCGCCAGCGAGGTGTCGTGCGTCACCAGCACCAGCGTCATGCCGCGCTCGGCATGCTTGGTGAACAGGAGATCGACGATCTGCCTGCCGGTCGCCTCGTCGAGATTGCCGGTCGGCTCATCCGCCACAAGTATCGCGGGATCGGGCGCCAGCGCCCGGGCCAGCGCCACGCGCTGCTGCTCGCCGCCGGACAATTGGGTCGGATAATGGTGCAGGCGGTCGCCGAGCCCGACCGATGTCAATTCCTGCGCCGCGCGCGCGGCCGCGTCCGGGTTACCGGCGAGCTCCAGCGGCACCGCGACGTTCTCCAGCGCGGTCATGGTCGGGATCAGGTGAAACGACTGGAACACGATGCCGACCTGGCGGCCACGGAAGCGGGCCAGCGCGTCCTCGTCGAGGGCATTGAACGGGGTGCCGCTGACCACCACCTCTCCGCTGTCAGGACGCTCCAACCCCGCCATCACCATCAGCAAGGTCGATTTGCCCGAACCTGACGGCCCGATCAGGCCAATCGCCTCGCCCGATGCCACACGAAGGCTGATATCTTTCAGGATATGTACACGTGCGGCGCCTGAGCCGAGCGAGAGGTTGACGTTGGAGATGGCAATGGTGTCCGGCCCGAGGCCGGTCAGTGAAGAGGATTCGATGAGACTGTCCATGGCTCGGTCATATGGCACTTCCGCCACTCGGGTCGAGGGCTTGAAACGGATGTTTGCGCACATACGCGTGTTGATTATGGCTTTGATGACGGCTGGGCCGGTTTTGGCCCAAGCCCAGGTCCAAGCTCAAGCTCAAGCTCAAGCCCCGGCCGCCGCGCCGGACAAGCCGGTCAAAATGGTCGTCCTCGGCGATTCCTTAAGCGCCGGCCTTGGCCTTTCGGCCTCGGCGGCGTTTCCCGCGCGCTTGCAAAAAGCCTTGGACGACAAGGGGATAAAGGTCGACATGATTAACGCCGGGGTGTCCGGCGATACCGCGTCCGGCGGCCGCGACCGGCTGGACTGGTCGATCCCGGAAGGAACCGAGGCGGTCATCCTCGAACTCGGCGCCAACGACGCCCTGCGCGGGACCGACCCCGCCGTCACCCGCGCCGCCTTGACCGACATCCTGACGCGGCTGAAGGCGCGCAAGATCGCCGTGCTGATGTGCGGCATGCTCGCCCCGCCCAATTACGGCAGCGAATATGCCGCCCGCTTCAACGCGATCTATCCGGAGCTTTCGAAATCCTTCGGCGTACCGCTCTATCCGTTCTTCCTGGAAGGTGTCGCCGCCGACGCCAAGCTCAATCAGGCCGACGGGTTGCATCCGACCGCGGAGGGCATTGATGTCATCGTGAAGAATATCCTGCCTATGGTGGAGGCATTTCTCGGCACGATCTCGAGGCAACCGAGTTGAAAAAGATGCAAACAAATAACGTTACCGCCGGTTTTCCCCGTAGCTTTCCGGTCTGCGCGCGGCGCGTGCTTCGCAGAGTCATATAAGTCGGGTAGGAATTAGTGATCGGTGATTCGTCACCGGGCGCTGTTACAGGACATGGTCCTTTTTGAGGTCATGCCCAAGCATCGGGAGTCGTGCGATGCCGCGGTTGTTTGCTGGGCTGGAAATTCCGGCCGAGATCGGCCAGAGCCTTTCCAATTTGCGTGGCGGCCTTCCTGGCGCACGCTGGATCGATCCCGAAAATTATCACGTCACCTTGCGCTTCATCGGCGATATCGACGGCATGTCGGCGAACGAAATCGCCTCGATGCTGTTTCGGATCAATCGCAAGCCGTTCGAGGTCAAGGTGCAGGGCCTGCAGAGCTTTGGCGGCAAGAAACCGCGTGCGGTGGTGGCTTCCGTCGAGCCGTGCCGGCCGCTGATCGAGCTGCAGGCCGAGCTTGAGCGGCTGATGCAGCGGCTCGGGCTCGATCCGGAGGGCCGCAAATTCACGCCGCATGTGACGCTGGCGCGGCTGCATGATGCGTCGAGCCAGGACGTGGCCGATTATCTTTCGGTACGCGGCTATTTCCCGAGCCGGACGTTCATGGCCTCGCGCTTCGTGCTGTTCTCGTCGCGCGCTTCCACCGGCGGCGGGCCCTATGTGGTCGAGGATTCCTACGCGCTGAGCGCGTAAGGCTTGGTGCGCGTCACGTCCCCCGCCGTGATCATCCGCCAAAGCGGATGATCCAGTATACCAGAGACGCTTGGGATAGAGCCGAGGAGCCGCGGCGTACTGGATACCCGCTTTCGCGGGTATGACAGGCCGTACTTGCATATCCCCAGCACCAATTCACGGCTTGCAATTTTCGCACGCTTAAGGCCGAAAGGGGGCCATGCTGTCCACCCCGCCTGCCTCGTTCCATGACCATTACAAGGCCCTCGTCGCCTCCGGCGCCATCGAGGCCGATCCGGCGCAGGCCGATGCCGCCGAGGCGTTTGCGGCGCTCGAGGAACGGCTGTCGAGCTACAAGCCGTTGCGCAAGCAGAGCCTGCTCGGCCGGCTGTTTGCCGACAAGGACGAGCCGCCGCCGCGCGGGCTTTACGTTCATGGCGAGGTCGGTCGCGGCAAGACCATGCTGATGGACCTGTTCTTCCAGCACTCACCGGTCCAGCACAAGCGCCGCGCGCATTTCCACGAATTCATGGCCGAGGTGCATGAGCGGATCTACGGCTATCGCCAGAACATCGCGCGCGGCGAGATCGGCGACAGCGACGTCATCGGGCTGACGGCGAATGCGATCTTCGACGAGGCCTGGCTGTTGTGCTTCGACGAATTTCACGTCACCGACATCGCCGACGCCATGATCCTGGGGCGGCTGTCCTCGAAACTGTTCGAACTCGGCACCGTCGTGGTGGCGACCTCGAACGTCGCGCCCGAAGACCTCTACAAGGGCGGCCTCAACCGCGCGCTGTTCCTGCCCTTCATCACGCAGATCGCAGATCGCATGGACGTGCTGCGGCTCGACGCGCGCACGGATTTCCGGCTGGAAAAGCTTGCCGGCGTGAAGATGTGGCTGACGAACGACCGGGAAGCCGAATTCGTCCTCAACCGCGCCTGGGGCAGGATGACCGGCAACGCGCCGTGCAAGTCGCGCGACATCGCTATCAAGGGCCGCAAGCTGCATGTGCCGTGCTCGGCGCACGGCGTGGCGCGGTTTTCCTTTGCCGATATCTGCGAAAAGCCGCTGGCCGCGTCGGACTATTTGCGGCTGGCGCACGACTATCACACCATCCTGATCGACCGCATTCCGGTCATGGATTACCCCGAGCGCAACGCCGCCAAGCGCTTCATCTCGCTGATCGACACGCTCTACGACAATGCCGTGAAGCTGATGGCCTCGGCCGAGGCCGATCCGGTGTCGCTGTATCTGGCGACCGAGGGCAATGAGGCCAACGAGTTCAAGCGGACCTCGTCGCGGCTGATCGAAATGAGCTCGGAATCCTACCTGGCCCTGCCGCACGGCCGGAAGGATTCCGCGGCGAGCGGGTCGAGCACGGGATTGGTGGAGACGTAGTCTCTCCGCTGTCATTCCGGGTTCGCGCGATCGCGCCCCGGAATGACATCCGCTGGCATACCTGACCGAAATCGAGGCAGGACCGAGAATCGGGCACGCCCCGACTTGAACCGGCCATTCGAAAGGGATAACCAGCCATCCAACTTCCTTATCCACACCCTCACTCTTCGTCTCAGAAGGATAAATTTCCCATGGCGCGCGACAAGATTGCTTTGATTGGCTCCGGTCAGATCGGCGGAACGCTGGCTCACCTCATCGGCCTGAAGGAGCTCGGCGACGTCGTGATGTTCGATATCGCGGAGGGCGTTCCCCAGGGTAAAGCGCTCGACATCGCGCAGTCGTCCCCGGTCGATGGTTTCGATGCCCATCTCACCGGCGCCAATTCCTACGACGCGCTCGATGGCGCCAAGGTCTGCATCGTCACCGCCGGCGTGCCGCGCAAGCCCGGCATGAGCCGCGACGATCTGCTGAGCATCAATCTCAAGGTCATGGAGCAGGTCGGCGCCGGCATCAAGAAGTATGCCCCCGACGCTTTCGTCATCTGCATCACCAACCCGCTGGATGCGATGGTGTGGGCGCTGCAGAAGGCCTCCGGCATGCCGCACAAGAAGGTGGTCGGCATGGCCGGCGTGCTGGATTCCTCGCGCTTCCGCTACTTCCTTGCCGACGAATTCAACGTCTCGGTCGAAGACGTCACCGCCTTCGTGCTCGGCGGCCACGGCGACACCATGGTGCCGCTGACCCGCTATTCCACCGTCGCCGGCATCCCGCTGCCTGATCTGGTCAAGATGGGCTGGACCTCGCAGGCCCGCATCGACGAGATCGTCGACCGCACCCGCAACGGCGGCGCCGAGATCGTCAACCTGCTGAAGACCGGTTCCGCGTTCTACGCCCCGGCCGCTTCCGCGATCGCGATGGCGGAGAGCTACCTGAAGGACAAGAAGCGCGTGCTGCCCTGCGCCGCCTATCTCAACGGCGAATACGGCGTGAAGGACATGTATGTCGGTGTTCCCGTCGTCATCGGCTCGAAGGGCGTCGAGCGTATCGTCGAGATCGAGCTGGCCGGTAAGGACCGCGAAGCCTTCGACAAGTCGGTCGGCGCCGTTCAGGGCCTGGTCGACGCCTGCAAGAAGATCGCGCCCGACCTGCTCGGACGCTGATTTTACTCGGCTTTCGCCCCTTTGCGGGGGCGAAAGTGATTTCAGGGTTGCAGTTCTATTGGTATATGGTATACCAACTACCAATGCCGGTGAACTGTAGAACTCGCCGCTAAGGGGTTTTGGGGAGCGTCCAGATGAATATCCATGAATACCAGGCCAAGGCTCTGCTGCATGAATTCGGCGTGCCGATTTCGCGCGGTGTGCCGGTTCTGAAGGCCTCGGATTCGGATGCCGCCGCCAAGACGCTTCCCGGCCCGGTCTGGGTGGTGAAGAGCCAGATCCATGCCGGCGGCCGCGGCAAGGGCAAGTTCAAGGAAGCCTCCGCCGGCGACAAGGGCGGCGTCCGCATCGCGAAGTCCGTCGCCGAGGTCAACGACTTCGCCAAGCAGATGCTGGGCGCGACCCTGGTCACGATCCAGACCGGCGCGCACGGCAAGCAGGTCAACCGCCTCTACATCGAGGAAGGCTCCGACATCGACAAGGAGTTCTATCTCTCGATCCTGGTCGACCGCGAAACTTCCGAAGTGGCGTTCGTGGTCTCGACCGAAGGCGGCGTCAACATCGAGGAAGTCGCGCACAACAATCCCGAAAAGATCGTGACCTTCTCGGTAGATCCGGCGACCGGCATCATGGGCCATCACGGCCGCACGGTGGCGAAGGCGCTCAATCTAAGCGGCGATCTCGCCAAGCAGGCCGAAAAGCTGGTGGCGCAGCTCTATAACGCCTTCACCGCCAAGGACATGGCGATGCTGGAAATCAATCCGCTCGTCGTCACCAAGCAGGGCCAGTTGCGCGTGCTCGACGCCAAGGTGTCGTTCGACGACAACGCCATGTACCGCCATCCGGAAGTCGCAGCATTGCGCGACGAGACCGAGGAAGACGCCAAGGAAATCGAGGCGTCGAAATACGATCTCAACTACGTCACGCTCGACGGCACCATCGGCTGCATGGTCAACGGCGCCGGCCTTGCCATGGCGACCATGGACATCATCAAGCTTTACGGCATGGAGCCCGCCAACTTCCTCGACGTCGGCGGCGGCGCCAGCAAGGAGAAGGTGGCGGCAGCCTTCAAGATCATCACCGCCGATCCCAACGTGAAGGGCATCCTGGTCAACATCTTCGGCGGCATCATGAAGTGCGACATCATCGCTGAAGGCGTGGTCGCAGCCGTCAAGGAAGTCGGCCTGAAAGTGCCGCTGGTGGTCCGGCTCGAAGGCACCAATGTCGACGCCGGCAAGAAGATCATCAGCCAGTCCGGTCTCAACGTGGTGTCGGCCGACAATCTCGACGATGCCGCACAGAAAATCGTGAAAGCCGTCAAGGGAGGCTAGCGATGGCTGACCATCTCGCCGCACCGACACCGCTGGAAGAACACCGCCGGCTCGCGGTCTTTGCGGGCGAGTGGACCGGCGAGGAAACGGTCTATCCGTCGCGCTGGACCGCCGGCGGTCCGGCGACCTCGCATGTGGTGGCGCGGATGGATCTCAACGGCTTCTATCTGATCCAGGACACCCGCCAGATGCGCGACGGCAAGGAAGCCTTCGCGACCCATGGCGTGTTCACCTACGATCGTGACGACCGGCACTACAAATTATTCTGGCACGATTCGCTCGGCTACTATTCGCCGGCGCCGGCCTCCGGCGGCTGGACCGACAAGACGTTGATCCTGGTGCGCGGCTCGCTGCGCGGCAACGCGCGCCATGTCTACGAAGTCGTCGACAACGACAGCTACACCATGAAGATCCAGTTCTCGCCTGATGCGGAAGGGTGGGCGGACGTGCTCACCGGCGTCTACCGGCGGATTCACTAAACCCATCCTTCCCGATCATCCACGAAAGCGTTCTCAATCATGTCCGTTCTGATCGACAAGAATACCAAAGTCATCTGCCAGGGCTTTACCGGCAAGAACGGCACGTTCCATTCGGAAGCCGCGATCGCGTACGGCACCAAGATGGTCGGCGGCACTTCTCCCGGTAAAGGCGGATCGACGCATCTCGGTCTGCCGGTGTTCGACACCGTTGCCGAAGCCCGCGGGAAGACAGGCGCGGACGCAAGCGTCATCTACGTGCCGCCGCCGGGGGCTGCGGATGCGATCTGCGAAGCGATCGATGCGGAAATTCCGCTGATCGTCTGCATCACCGAGGGCATTCCGGTGCTCGACATGGTGCGCGTGAAGCGCTCGTTGTCGGGATCGAAATCACGCCTGATCGGGCCGAACTGCCCGGGCGTGATGACCGCGGGCGAATGCAAGATCGGCATCATGCCGGCCAACATCTTCAAGCCCGGCAGCGTCGGCATCGTGTCCCGATCGGGCACGCTGACCTATGAAGCCGTGTTCCAGACCACCCAGGAAGGCCTCGGCCAGACCACCGCGGTCGGCATCGGCGGCGACCCGGTCAAGGGCACCGAATTCATCGACGTTTTGGAGATGTTCCTGGCCGACCCCAAGACCACCTCGATCATCATGATCGGTGAAATCGGCGGTTCGGCCGAGGAAGACGCCGCCCAGTTCATCAAGGACGAGGCCAAGCGCGGCCGCAAGAAGCCGATGGTCGGCTTCATCGCCGGTGTCACCGCCCCTCCCGGCCGCCGCATGGGTCATGCGGGTGCGATCATCTCCGGCGGCAAGGGCGACGCCGGATCCAAGACCGCGGCCATGGAAGCGGCCGGAATTACGGTCTCTCCGTCGCCCGCGCGGCTCGGACATACCCTTGCCGAAAAGTTGAAGTCCTAATTCAGTCCTTGGTTCTTTTAGGCGGGAATATCCGTCCTAAATAGGGTAAAGGTGCTTTACCGAGCTGGTTCGGGCTTCCGGACCGGCTAAAGCGCCGTTTTCCACGCGCAAAGCGAAAATTACCAGGACGCCATCATGTCTCGCCAGGACGCGAATGCAGCATTTGCCCTCTCCTCATTTTTGCAGGGCACCAACGCCACCTACATCGACGACCTCTACGCCCGCTACGAGCAGGACCCCGCGTCGGTCGACGCCGAATGGCAGGAATTCTTCAAGAGCCTGAAAGACACCCCGGCCGACGTCCAGAAGAACGCCGAGGGTCCCTCCTGGGGCCGCGACAACTGGCCGCTCACCCCGCGCGACGACTTGACCTCGGCGCTGGACGGCAACTGGGCCACCGTCGAGAAGGCGGTCGGCGCCAAGCTCGCCGCCAAGGCGCAGGCCAAGGGCGCCGCCGAACTGTCGACCGCCGACATCAACCAGGCGACGCGCGATTCGGTCCGCGCCCTGATGCTGATCCGCGCCTATCGCATCCGCGGTCATTTCTTCGCCAAGCTCGATCCGCTCGGCATCGAGGCGCAGCGCGATCGCGAAGAGCTGGATCCGCGCACCTACGGCTTCACCGACGCCGATTTCGACCGCAAGATCTTCCTCGATCACGTGCTTGGCCTCGAATACGGCTCGCTGCGCGAGATCGTTGCGATCTGCGAGCGCACCTACTGCCAGACGCTCGGCGTCGAGTTCATGCACATCACCAACGCGGCGCAGAAGGCCTGGATCCAGGAGCGCATCGAGGGCCCGGACAAGGAAATCAGTTTTACGCGCGAAGGCCGTCGAGCGATCCTCAACAAGCTGATCGAAGCCGAGGGCTTTGAGAAGTTCTGCGACCTCAAGTTCACCGGCACCAAGCGCTTCGGCCTCGACGGCGCAGAATCGCTGATCCCGGCGCTCGAGCAGATCATCAAGCGCGGCGGCAATCTCGGCGTGAAGGAAATCGTTTTGGGCATGCCGCATCGCGGCCGGCTCAACGTGCTGACCCAGGTCATGGGCAAGCCGCACCGCGCGCTGTTTCATGAATTCAAGGGCGGCTCCGCCAATCCGGACGCGGTCGAAGGTTCCGGCGACGTCAAGTACCATCTCGGCGCGTCGTCCGACCGCGAGTTCGACAACAACCGGATCCACCTGTCGCTGACTGCAAACCCGTCGCATCTCGAAATCGTCGATCCCGTCGTGCTCGGCAAGGTGCGCGCCAAGCAGGACCAGCACGGCGATCCGCCGGACATGCGTATTTCTGTGCTGCCGATGCTGATGCATGGCGATGCGGCGTTCGCGGGGCAGGGCGTGGTGGCCGAATGCTTCGCTCTGTCCGATTTGAAGGGTTACCGCACCGGCGGCTCGCTGCATTTCATCGTCAACAACCAGATCGGCTTCACCACCTATCCGCGCTATTCGCGGTCTTCGCCCTATCCGTCCGACGTGGCGAAGATGATCGACGCGCCGATCTTCCACGTGAACGGTGACGATCCGGAAGCTGTGGTGTTCGCGGCCAAGGTCGCGATCGAGTTCCGGCAGAAATTCCACAAGCCTGTCGTCATCGACATGTTCTGCTATCGCCGCCATGGCCATAACGAGGGCGACGAGCCGGCGTTCACCCAACCGGTGATGTACAAGAAGATCGCAACGCATCCCGGTACGGTCGAGATCTATTCCAAGCGGCTGATCGCCGACGGCGTGATGACCGAGGGCGAGGTCGAGAAGGCCAAGGCCGACTGGCGTGCGCGGCTCGATGCCGAGCTCGAAGCCGGCTCCGGCTACAAGCCCAACAAGGCCGACTGGCTCGACGGCAAGTGGGCGGGCTTCAAGTCCGCCGACCAGGAAGAGGAGGCCCGCCGCGGCGTCACCGGCGTCGACATCAGCATTTTGAAGGATATCGGGCGCAAGATCACCAAGGTGCCGGACGGTTTTCGGGTTCACCGCACCATCCAGCGCTTCCTGGAAAACCGCGCCAAGGCCATCGACAACGGCGTCGGCATCGACTGGGCGACCGGTGAGGCGCTGGCGTTCTGCACGCTGCTGCAGGAAGGCCGCCACGTCCGGCTGTCGGGACAGGACTCTGAGCGCGGTACCTTCTCGCAGCGCCATTCGGTGCTGATCGACCAGGAAGACGAGAGCCGCTACACGCCGTTCAATCATCTCGGCCACGACCAGGGCCATTACGAGGTCATCAACTCGCTATTGTCGGAAGAGGCGGTGCTCGGCTTCGAGTACGGCTATTCGCTGGCCGAGCCGAAGGCGCTGGCGATGTGGGAAGCGCAGTTCGGCGACTTCGCCAACGGCGCCCAGGTGCTGTTCGACCAGTTCATCTCGTCGGGCGAACGCAAATGGCTGCGCATGTCCGGCCTCGTCTGCCTGCTGCCGCATGGCTATGAAGGGCAGGGGCCTGAGCATTCCTCGGCGCGGCTCGAGCGCTTCCTGCAGATGTGCGCCGAAGACAACATGCAGGTGGTGTATCCGACCACGCCGGCGAATTACTTCCACGTGCTGCGGCGCCAGCTGCATCGCGAAATCCGTAAACCCCTGATCATGATGACGCCGAAGTCGCTGTTGCGGCACAAGCGTGCGGTCTCGCGGCTCGACGAGTTGGGCCAGGACACGACCTTCCATCGTATTCTCTATGATGACGCCCAGATGCTGCCCGACGAAAAGATCAAGCTTGCGCCGGACGACAAGATCCGCCGCGTCGTGCTGTGCTCGGGCAAGGTCTATTACGATCTCTATGAGGAGCGCGAGAAGCGCGACATCGACGACATCTACATCATGCGCGTCGAGCAGCTTTATCCGGTGCCGCTGAAGGCGCTGGTGCATGAACTCGCCCGCTTCAAGAACGCCGAAGTGGTCTGGTGCCAGGAAGAGCCGCGCAACATGGGCGCGTGGCACTTCATCGAGCCCTATCTCGAATGGGTGCTGAACCAGATCCATGCGCCGAACCGGCGTCCGCGTTACGCGGGCCGCGCCGCCTCGGCCGCAACCGCCACCGGTTTGATGTCGAAGCACCAGGCGCAGCTCAAGGCGATGCTGGATGAAGCGCTGAATTAGCCGTCATGCCCCGCCTTATGCGCAATTGCGCACTGGGGCGGGGCATCCAGTACGCCGAGCTTTTCGTTTTTAGATCACGGCCGTCTCGGAGTACTGGATCGTCCGCCCCAGTACGCAATTGCGTACAAGGCGGACGATGACCGTGGAAGCAATTGAGGAAAAAAGACCATGACTGAAATTCGTGTTCCGACGCTCGGCGAATCCGTGACGGAAGCTACCATTGGCCGTTGGTTCAAGAAGGCCGGCGAGGCCGTCGCGGTGGACGAGCCGTTGGTCGAGCTCGAGACCGACAAGGTCACCATCGAAGTGCCGGCGCCATCCGCCGGTGTGCTCGGCGAAATCGCGGCCAAGGACGGCGAGACGGTTGCCGTCGGCGCGCTGCTCGGTCAGATCAACGAAGGGGCGGCGAGCGCGGCGAAGCCGGCCGCCGCACCTGCCAAGGCTGCAGCCGCTCCCGCCGCCGCACCAGCTGCACCTGCTGCGGCTCCGAAGACTGCAGCATCGGATGCGCCGCTGGCGCCGTCGGTTCGCAAGCTCTCCACGGAGAGCGGCATCGATGCCGCGACCGTGCCGGGCTCCGGCAAGGACGGCCGCGTCACCAAGGGCGACATGCTGGCCGCGATCGAGAAGGCGGCGTCCGCGCCGACCCCGGTCAATCAGCCGGCCGCTTCGGTACAGGTGCGCAGCCCCTCGCCCGCCGATGACGCCGCGCGCGAGGAGCGCGTGAAGATGACGCGGCTGCGCCAGACCATCGCGCGCCGGCTCAAGGACGTGCAGAACACCGCCGCGATGCTGACGACCTTCAACGAGGTCGACATGACCCACATCATGGCGATGCGCGCGCAGTACAAGGACGTGTTCGAAAAGAAGCATGGCTCGAAGCTCGGCTTCATGGGCTTCTTCACCAAGGCCGTCGTGCAGGGGCTGAAGGACATTCCCGCCGTCAATGCCGAGATCGACGGCACTGATCTGATCTACAAGAACTACTACCACATCGGCGTCGCCGTCGGCACCGACAAGGGCCTCGTCGTGCCCGTGGTGCGCGACTGCGACCACAAGTCGATCTCCGACATCGAAAAGGGAATCGCCGATTTCGGCCGCCGCGCCCGCGATGGCCAGCTCAAGATCGACGAGATGCAGGGCGGCACCTTCACCATCACCAATGGCGGCATCTATGGTTCGCTGATGTCGACGCCGATCCTGAACGCGCCGCAGTCCGGTATCCTCGGCATGCACAAGATCCAGGAGCGGCCGATGGTGGTCGGCGGCAAGATCGAGGTCCGCCCGATGATGTATCTGGCGCTGTCCTACGATCACCGCGTGATCGACGGCAAGGAAGCGGTGACGTTCCTGGTGCGCGTCAAGGAGAGCCTGGAAGATCCGGCGCGGCTGGTGCTGGATCTCTGACACCGCCGGCTTTCCCCGCCGGTGCGAAAAGCCGGCGCTGCGAGCCATGGATCGATGCGCGCTGACTAGTGGGGGCTGACGTGACGGACAAGGTTGTTGTGATCACCGGCGGCAGCCGCGGCATCGGCCGCGCTACCGCACTCGCTGCCGCTGCGCGCGGCTTTCGCGTCGTGGTTGGCTACGCCAGCAATGAGGCGGCGGCGAAGGAAGTCGTTGAGCTGATCGAGCGCAAGAACGGCAAGGCCGTTGCGGTGAAATGCGATGTCGGCAGCGAGGCGGATATTCTCGCGCTGTTCGCGGCCGCCGACGAATTCGGAACGCTTGGCGCGCTCGTCAACAATGCCGGCATCGTCGGGCCCTCTGCGCGGGTCGAGGACATGTCGGCCGAACGCATCCAGCGCATGATGGCGGTCAACGTCACCGGCAGCATCCTGTGCGCGCGCGAGGCGGTGAAGCGGATGTCGACCCGCAAGGGCGGCGAGGGCGGCGTCATCGTCAATCTTTCCTCGGTCGCGGCGAAACTCGGCTCGCCCAACACGTATGTCGACTATGCGGCTTCCAAGGGTGCGGTGGACTCTTTCACCGTCGGCCTCGGTTATGAAGTCGCCGGCGAAGGCATTCGCGTGGCCGCGATCCGGCCAGGGCTGATCGATACCGAGATTCATGCTTCCGGCGGTGAACCCGATCGCGCACAACGGCTGGCGCACATGGTGCCGATGAAGCGCGTCGGCACCGCCGATGAAATCGCCAACGCCATCGTCTGGCTGATGTCGGACGAGGCCTCCTACGTCACCAGCGCCATCCTCGATGTCTCGGGTGGGCGGTAATACCTGACACGTTTCTCAGCTACAGGACTTCATCATGGCTTCCTACGATCTCGTCGTCATCGGCACCGGCCCGGGCGGATATGTCTGCGCGGTGCGCGCGGCGCAACTCGGCATGAAGGTCGCCGTGGTCGAAAAGAACGCGACGCTGGGGGGCACCTGCCTCAATGTCGGCTGCATGCCGTCGAAGGCGCTGCTGCATGCCTCCGAAATGTTCGAAGAGGCCAGGCACTCCTTTGCCAAGATGGGCGTCAGCGTTTCCGAGCCGAAACTCGATCTGCCATCGATGATGAATTTCAAGCAGCAGGGCATCGACGGCAACGTCAAGGGCGTCGAGTTCCTGATGAAGAAGAACAAGATCGACGTCATCAATGGCAAGGGCAAGATCCTCGGCGCCGGCAAGGTCGAAGTCACCGGCAGCGACGGCAAGGCGCAGACTGTCGAGACCAAAAACATCGTCATCGCCACCGGCTCGGACATTGCGCGGCTGAAAGGCATCGAGATCGACGAGAAGCGGGTCGTGTCGTCGACTGGCGCGCTATCGCTGGAGAAAGTGCCGTCGAACCTCCTGATCATCGGCGCCGGCGTGATCGGGCTTGAGCTTGGCTCGGTGTGGCACCGGCTGGGCGCGAAGGTCACCGTCGTCGAATTCCTCGACCGCATCCTGCCCGGCATGGATGGCGAGGTGGCAAAGCAGTTCCAGCGCATCCTCGAAAAGCAGGGCTTTGCGTTCAAGCTCGGCGCCAAGGTCACTGCCGTCGCCACATCGGGGAATACGTTGAAGGCGACCGTCGAGCCGGCGGCGGGCGGAACGGCGGAAACGCTGGAAGCCGATGTCGTGCTGGTCTGCATCGGCCGCGTGCCCTACACCGAAGGGCTCGGGCTGAAAGAAGCCGGAATCGCGCTCGACAATCGCGGTCGCGTGCAGATCGATGCGCATTTCTCGACCAGCGTGAAGGGCGTCTACGCGATCGGCGACGTGGTGGCGGGGCCGATGCTCGCGCACAAGGCCGAAGATGAGGGCGTCGCCTGCGCCGAGATCATTGCAGGCCAGGCCGGCCACGTGAACTACGATGTTATTCCAGGCGTCGTGTATACCACACCGGAAGTGTCGTCCGTCGGCAAGACCGAGGAAGAGCTGAAGCAGGCCGGCGTGGCCTATACCTCGGGCAAATTCCCGTTCACCGCCAACGGCCGCTCCAAGGTCAACCAGACCACAGACGGTTTCGTGAAGATTCTCGCAGATGCGAAGACCGATCGCGTGCTCGGCGTGCATATCGTCGGCCGCGAGGCCGGCGAAATGATCCACGAAGCCTGCGTTCTCATGGAGTTTGGCGGTTCCGCCGAAGACCTGGCACGCACGTGCCATGCCCATCCGACCCGCTCGGAAGCCATCAAGGAAGCCGCGCTTGCGGTCGGCAAACGCGCCATCCATATGTGATCTATATCCGGTACATACCGGGTAGAGCGTGATTGAAGAAGCGGGTATCCGATTTCCTAGAAAGATCATGCTTTAAACAAAGAGACAGGGCGCAATGACCACCCGATGGGCGTCATTGCGCGCTAGAGATCACGATCGATGATGCGCCGCCTGTTACAGCCGTTCTGGGTCCTGCTCGCGGTCATCTTCCTGATCGAGGCCTGGCTGTGGGATCATCTCGAGCCGATCGTCGAGCGCATCGTCGCGCTGATCCCGCTCCGCGCCTTCAAGCAATGGCTGTCCGAGCGCGTCGATACGCTGTCGCCGGCGATGACGCTGATCGTATTCGCGGTGCCGGTGATCCCGCTGTTTCCGCTGAAGCTGGTCGGCCTCTGGCTGCTGGCCCATGAATACTGGGTCAGCGCGGCCGTCGTCATCGTGTTGGGAAAATTCGTCGGCGTCGGCGTCACCGCGTTCATCTTCGACGTGACGCGCACAAAACTCCTGCAGATGGCGTGGTTCAAGAAAGTCTATGAATTTATTCTGGCGGTGCGCGCCAAGGCGTCAGCCCTGGTCCAGCCGATCAAACAGCGCATCCGGGAAGTCCTGCGTGGCAACGGCGACAGCTGGTCATCGCGCACGCTGCGGCTGATCCAGCGCTTTCGCAAGAGCGTCCACCAAGCGCGGTAGTTTCCTCGTCGTCGTCGCCCGGCTTGACCGGGCGACCCAGTATCCCAGAGAAGGTAGTTCTTGAGTCGAGACGCCGCGGCGTACTGGATCACCCGCTCCAGTGCGCAATTGCGCACAAGGCGGGTGATGACAGTCTGCGTCTACTCAATGCAGATGCAGCAGATGCGGCGCGTAGAGGCCTAGCGCGGTAATCGCGATGCCCGCGACCGCCAATATGCCCGATACCCAGGCCAGCACGATCATGCCGGTGATGATGGTGGCGGACGCCAGCACGATGCCGATCTGGAACGCGGCCGAGGCGATTTCGTAGTGGTGATATTTTGCGGTGGCCTCGTCGCGTTCGTGCTCGGCGTGCTTGGCGCGCTTGGCGAGTTCTTCCGAACCCTCGCCGGTTTCCGGCTCCGAGCGGTAGCGTGCCGCGGTCTTGTTCCAGTCGTCGATCTGCTTCTGCAGCGCCGCCTTTGCAGCATCGTCACCGACGGTGCCCATGCTGAGCTTGGCGTGTTCGGCGGTCGCCTGAACCACGGTGCGGCGGATGCTCTTGGCCTGGAAAAATGCCCACAGGTTCGAGGCCTCGACGTTCTTGCTGATGGCTTCGGTCTGCGCTCCCTTGCCGAGCGTTTCCGATAGCGCCAGAAACAAGGCGATCACGGCGATCAGCAACGCGATCTTCTTGTTCGAGCCCGAAGCGTGCTCGGCATGCTCCGCATGCTCCATGCTTTCAGTTGCGCCCATGATTCCCCTCCTGCCAGTTGACGGCGCACGATTGCCGAACGGCAACGCGAGCGCAAGAGGCTAGCTTAAGAGGCCATCGATGTGACGGGAGTGTGTCGGCGGGGCGTGCGGGCGTTCATCTCCGCGGATGCGCGCTCTTGTACACTGCCAAAAGCCGCTCGCTGTCGATGCCGGTATAGATCTGCGTGGTGGAGAGCGAGGCGTGGCCGAGCAGATCCTGGATCGCGCGCAAATCGCCGCCGCGGCTGAGCAGATGGGTTGCGAAGGAATGCCGCAGCGCATGCGGCGTGGCGCTGTCGGGCAGGCCAAGCGCACCGCGCAGCCGCTCCATGGTGAGCTGGATGATCCGCGGGGAAAGCGGTCCGCCGCGCGCGCCGACGAAAATGGGTCCGGCCGGCGGCAGCGAATGCGGGCACATCGCAACGTAATCGGCGATCAGGACCAGCACATTCTGCAGCACCGGCACCATCCGGGTCTTGTTGCCCTTGCCGGTGACGATGAGAACGTCGCCTTCGCCCGGTTTGGGCACGTCGCGGCGTTTCAATCCCAGCGCCTCGGAGATGCGTAGCCCCGAACCGTAGAGCAGCGCCATGACAGCGGCGTCGCGCGCCCAGATCCAGGGATCGCGCTCCTCGCCGGCGCGTTCGTCGGCATCGGCAAAGCGCTTGGCGGCGTCGATCTGGATCGGCTTCGGCAGGCTCTTGGCCACCTTGGGCGCGCGGATGGCGGACAGGGCGCCGACCCTGCCTTTGCCTTCGCGTTCGAGATAGCGCCCGAATGAACGCAGGCCCGCCAGCGCCCGCATCAGCGAACGGCTGCCGATCTCGTCGGCGCGGCGCATCGCCATGAAGGCCCTGACGTCGGTGGCCTCCAGCGCCGCAAATCCTTTCAGCGTGACCTTCCTGCCCCAATGCTGGCTGAGGAAAGTCAGGCATTGGCGGAGGTCGCGGGCATAGGCTTCGAGCGTCTTGGGCGAGAGCCGCCGCTCGGCGCGCAGATGCGCCAGCCAGCGCGCCATCTCCAGCGCGAGGCCTTCATCGGCGCAGTCGAGCTCGATCGGTTGAGGTGCCGGAACTGGCTTGGCCATGAGCCCTATGCCTTGGAGGCGGTTCTTGGAGGCGGTGATTCCATCCATTATATCGCACCTCTTTCGTTTACCGTTCGCTAACTTGGCGACGCGGCGCTAGCCTTGCCCCGGACACCTCAAGCCGATTCCCCGATGGACCACGCCACAAGCGAAACCAACTCATCCACATCGGCGACCCGCGTCGTCGACGTGCTGGTGCCGGTCGCGCTCAATCAGAATTATTCCTACCGGGTGCCGCGCGGTATGGCGCTGAAGCCCGGCGACGTCGTCTGCGTGCCGCTGGGTGCGCGCGAGGTGGTCGCGGTGGTGTGGGCGGAAAACGCCAAGCCCGATCCGCGCCTGCACAACCGCCTGAAGGATGTCGGCGAAAAGCTCGACGTGCCGCCGCTGAAGGAGGAACTGCGCAGCCTCGTCGACTGGGTTGCCAACTACACGCTCTCGGCGCGCGGCATGGTGCTGCGCATGGCCTTGCGGATGGGCGAAAATCTCGGGCCTGAGCGGATGCGCCTCGGCGTGCGGCTGGTGGGCGAGCCGCCACGGCGCTTGACGCCGGCACGGCGGCGGCTGATCGAGGTGCTGTCGGACGGCCTGTTGCACGGCAAGTCGGAAGCCGCGCGGGAAGCCGGCGTCAGCGGCGGCGTGGTCGACGGTCTGGTCGATGAGGGCACGCTCGCTGTCGAGGCGATGCCGCCGCCCTTGGCGCCGCCCGCGCCCGATCCGTCCTTCGCGCAGCCGGAATTTTCTCCCCAGCAACGCACGGCGGTAGATGCCATGCGCGCGCTCGCCGCCAATGGCTCGTTCCATGTCGCGCTGCTCGACGGCGTCACCGGTTCGGGCAAGACCGAAGTCTATTTCGAGGCGATTGCCGAAATCATCCGACGCAGCAAACAGACGCTGATCCTGATGCCGGAGATCGCGCTGACCGGACAGTTCCTCGACCGGTTTGCCCAGCGCTTCGGCGTGCGTCCTTTGGAATGGCATTCCGAACTGACGCCGCGCACGCGGCAGCGCAATTGGGCGGCGATATCGGCGGGCGAGGCGCCGGTCGTGGTCGGCGCGCGCTCGGCGCTGTTTCTGCCCTATGCGGATCTGGGCCTGATCATCGTCGATGAGGAGCACGACCAGGCCTACAAGCAGGATGACGGCGCGCATTATCACGCCCGCGACATGGCTGTCGTGCGCGCGCATATCGCTAAAATTCCGATCGTGCTGGCGTCGGCGACGCCATCGGTCGAAACCGAAGTCAACGCGCGCAAGGGCCGCTATCAGCGCGTCGCGCTGCCGTCGCGTTTCGGCGGCCAGCACATGCCACATATCGAGGCGATCGATCTGCGCCGCGCGCCGCCGCCGCGCGGCCGTTTCATCTCGCCGCCGCTTGCCGAACAGGTTCAGTTCGCGATCGAGAAGCGTGAACAGGCGCTGTTGTTCCTCAACCGCCGCGGCTACGCGCCGCTGACGCTATGCCGCGCCTGCGGCCATCGCTTTGCGTGCACGATCTGCGACGCCTGGCTGGTGGATCATCGTTTTCGCCAGCGCCTGGTCTGCCACCATTGCGGCTTCTCGATGCCGCGGCCGAACATCTGTCCGCATTGCCAGGCCGAGGAATCGCTGGTCGCGGTCGGCCCCGGCGTCGAGCGCCTGCAGGAAGAGGCGGCCGCACTGTTTCCCAATGCGCGCACCATGGTGCTGTCGAGCGATCTCATCACCTCGATCGAGACCATGCGCAGCGAGCTGAATGAAATCGCGGAAGGCCGCGTCGACATCATCGTCGGCACGCAACTGGTGGCGAAGGGACATAATTTTCCGCGGCTCAATCTGGTCGGTGTGATCGATGCGGATTTGGGCCTCGGCAACGGCGATCCGCGCGCCGCCGAGCGGACGTTTCAACTGCTCAACCAGGTGATCGGGCGTGCGGGGCGCGAGCAGGGCCGCGGCGTCGGGTATTTGCAGACCCACCAGCCCGAACATCCCGTGATGAAGGCGCTGATCGCAAGCGACCGCGAGGCGTTCTATGCCAGCGAGATCGAGGCGCGCGAGCGCGCCGGCTATCCGCCGTTCGGCCGGCTCGCCAGCCTGATCATTTCGGCGGGCGATCGCCCGACCGCGGAAGGTTTTGCGCGAAGGCTTGCAGCGGTCGCGCCGATCGACGAGCGCATTCAGGTGCTGGGGCCGGCCGAAGCGCCGCTCGCCGTCATCAAGGGCCGTTACCGGTTCCGGCTTTTGGTGAAGTCGCTGCGTAATGTCGATCTGTCGGAATATCTGCGCGAATGGCTGGCCGCCGGGCCGAAGACCAAGGGCAACCTCAAGCTCGAAGTCGACGTCGATCCGCAGAGCTTTTTGTAGTGAAGGCAAACTCTTTCAGCGTCATTGCGAGCCAACGGGTCGCGCAAATGCGCGCCCGATGACAGGCTCCGCGAAGCAATCCAGCTTTTCGCTTGCTGAGGCATGGATTGCTTCGCTGCGCTCGCAATGACGTGGATGGAGTGCTGGGAAACAAAAAAGGCCTGCCGTCATTTGCGACGGCAGGCCTTTGTTGCCGCGGAAGGTTCCTCGACCGTTACGCTACGCAACGCTTACTCGATCTGATGCACCGGAAACCGGCGCGGTGACGTGCGTTTAGATGACCTCGGCGGTGACGTGGCCGACGCCGGCACCGGTCAGGCCGATGGCACGGGCAGCACCCGTGGACAGGTCGAGCACGCGTCCCTTGATGAAGGGACCACGATCATTGATCGTGACGACGACGCTCTGGCCGCGATGAGTCACCCGCAGCTTGGTGCCGAACGGCAGCGAGCGGTGGGCCGCAGTCATGGCGTTCTGGTTGAAGCGCTGACCGGAGGCGGTGCGGCTGCCGGATTCATTGCCGTAGTAAGAGGCCTTTCCCGAGAAGCCGCGGCCGGAGCTCTGCGAGCCGAACGAAGCATTGGCGTCCAGCCAGCCGCCGCCGGCTGCCTGGGCCTTGCTGGCGTGATGGGCATGGTGGCGATGATGCCGTGATTTGGCGGAAGCCTCGGAAATGCTGCCACCGACCAGCAGAGTCGCGGCAATCATGGCGAGCGCCGTACGCGACCGGGTTAGAGTTCCCGGCACTACATTGTTGTTATTCAACATTAAACTCGTCCCTCAGATAGTATTGCCACATGCATGGCAAATGGAACCCCCGTCCCAGTTTCCGTAGGTGCCGTTTGGTCAGGCAATGAGGCATGAATTGGGCAGTAAATGTAGAATGTCGCGGGCTGACATATCTTGTTACCGCGATCAACTAATCAGCTGATATTCCGTAATCTTTTGCTTTAATGAATTTTTAACCAGTGCAATACCATTTATTACTTACGAATACAGTCATCGCTTGGAGCGAAAAGATTTAGGCAAGTAATAGGCAAATGAAGCGGGCCCGCCTGTTTCGTTCCGCGATGTCGCCTCATAGCCGCCATGCAAATACGACGGGAACCGATGCGCCTGCTGCGGAAGCTGCGGATCGCTGTCGGCGCCAGCAGCCAGAATTCGGGCGCGCCGACTCTCCGTCAGAACAGCGTTCTAAACTCTCCGTCAAAACAGCGTTCTGCCGGGCCTGAAAATTGACGTGCGACAAGGCATCGCCTGAACGCGCGGTCATGTTGCACCTGCGCGCACGCTATGTTAGCAAAGCCGCGATTTTAACGATCCCAGCACATCTCGTGCCGGTCGAAAATCGAAGTCCCGCTTGAATTCCAAGGGCTTGGATCGCTAGGCGCCGCTACCCGTGGCGACGGTTTTTCCCTTGCGAGTTTGACAGCTGAAAAAAGAGCGAGTCTGTGGCTGCTGAAGATCCGTCCGTTTCGGGAGTGTCCGGCCGTTATGCTACGGCCTTGTTCGAGTTGGCGCGCGAGGAGAAATCCATCGACGCGGTGAAGGCCGATCTCGATAAATTCGAGGCCATGCTGAACGAAAGCGCCGATCTGAAGCGCCTCGTTCGCAGCCCGGTTTTCTCGGCAGATGCGCAGGCAAGGGCGCTCAATGCCGTGCTCGACAAGGCCGGAATTTCCGGCACCACCGCCAAATTCCTTAAAGTCCTGACCGCCAACCGCCGGCTGTTCGCAGTCGCCGATGTGATCCGCGCCTTCCGTGCGCTGGTGGCGCAGTTCAAGGGCGAAGCGACCGCCGACGTCACCGTCGCGGAAGCGCTCAATGAAAAGAATCTCGACGCGCTGAAGGCCGCACTGAAATCGGTGACGGGCAAGGACGTCGCGCTCAACGTGAAAGTCGATCCCTCCATCATCGGCGGCCTTGTGGTCAAGCTCGGCAGCCGCATGGTGGATAGTTCGCTTCGCACCAAACTCAATTCGATCAAGCACGCGATGAAAGAGGCAGGCTGATGGACATCCGCGCCGCGGAAATTTCCGCGATCCTCAAGGACCAGATCAAGAATTTCGGCCAGGAGGCTGAGGTTACCGAAGTCGGACAGGTGCTGTCCGTCGGTGACGGTATCGCCCGTGTCTATGGTCTGGACAACGTCCAGGCCGGTGAAATGGTCGAGTTCGAAAACGGCACCCGCGGCATGGCGCTGAATCTCGAAACCGACAACGTCGGTATCGTGATCTTCGGCGCCGACCGCGAGATCAAGGAAGGCCAGACCGTCAAGCGCACCCGCGCCATCGTCGACACGCCCGTCGGCAAGGGCCTGCTCGGCCGCGTGGTCGACGCGCTCGGCAATCCCATTGACGGCAAGGGCCCGATCCAGGCCGACAAGCGTATGCGCGTCGACGTCAAGGCGCCCGGCATCATTCCGCGCAAGTCGGTGAGCGAGCCGATGGCGACCGGCCTCAAGGCGATCGATGCGCTGATCCCGGTCGGCCGCGGCCAGCGCGAGCTGATCATCGGCGACCGTCAGACCGGCAAGACCGCGATCGCGCTCGACACCATTTTGAACCAGAAGCCGCTCAACGCGCAGCCGGACGAGAACATCAAGCTGTATTGCGTCTACGTCGCGATCGGCCAGAAGCGTTCGACCGTTGCCCAGTTCGTCAAGGTGCTGGAAGAGCAGGGCGCGCTGGAATATTCCATCGTCGTCGCCGCCACCGCTTCCGATCCGGCGCCGATGCAGTACATCGCGCCGTTCACCGGCTGCACCATGGGCGAGTATTTCCGCGACAACGGCATGCACGCCGTCATCATCTATGACGATCTGTCCAAGCAGGCCGTCGCCTATCGCCAGATGTCGCTGTTGCTGCGTCGCCCGCCGGGTCGCGAAGCCTATCCCGGCGACGTGTTCTATCTGCATTCCCGCCTGCTCGAGCGCGCGGCGAAGCTCAGCAAGGACCATGGCTCGGGCTCGCTCACCGCGCTGCCTGTGATCGAAACCCAGGCCAACGACGTGTCGGCCTACATCCCGACCAACGTGATTTCGATTACCGACGGTCAGATCTTCCTGGAAACCGATCTGTTCTTCCAGGGCATCCGTCCGGCGGTGAACGTCGGTCTGTCGGTGTCGCGCGTCGGATCGTCGGCGCAGACCAAGGCGATGAAGAAGGTCGCCGGCAAGATCAAGGGTGAGCTGGCGCAGTACCGCGAAATGGCGGCGTTCGCGCAGTTCGGCTCCGACCTCGACGCTTCGACGCAGCGCCTGTTGAACCGCGGTTCGCGCCTGACCGAGCTCCTGAAGCAGCCGCAGTTCTCGCCGCTGAAGATGGAAGAGCAGGTCTGCGTGATCTGGGCCGGCACCAACGGCTACCTCGACGCGCTTCCGCTCAACAAGATTCGCGCTTTCGAAGACGGGCTGCTGTCGCTGCTGCGCGGCAAGAACGTCGAGATCCTCAACGGCATCCGTGACAGCCGCGATCTCTCCGACGATCTCGCTGGCAAGCTGAAGGGCGTGGTCGAAGGTTACGCCAGGGCGTTTGCTTGATGATTTGCCGTCGAGGCCCGGCGCTTGCCGGGCCTGACGAAAGAGTGGCTTGCGGTCGGGACCCTTAGAGGCCGGACCGCCGGGGTGAACTGAGAATGGCTTCACTTAAAGACATGCGGGTCCGCATCGCCTCGACCAAGGCGACGCAGAAGATCACCAAGGCGATGCAGATGGTCGCGGCTTCAAAGCTGCGCCGTGCGCAGACCGCTGCCGAAGCGGCGCGGCCCTACGCCGAGAAGATGGACGCGGTGATCTCCAATATCGCCAGCGCCGCCGCCGGTTCGCCTGGCGCCCCGGCGCTGCTGGGCGGCACCGGCAGGGATCAGGTGCATCTCTTGCTGGTCTGCACCGGCGAACGCGGCCTGTCCGGCGCCTTCAATTCCTCGATCGTGCGTCTGGCCCGCGAGCGTGCGCTGTCGCTGCTCAACCAGGGCAAAGAGGTCAAGATTTTCTGCGTCGGCCGCAAGGGCTACGAGCAGCTCCGCCGAACCTTCGAAAAGAGCATCATCGAGCATGTCGACCTGCGCTCGGTTCGCCAGCTCGGCTTCGTCAATGCCGAAGACATTGCCAAAAAGGTTCTGGCGCGCTTCGAGGCCGGCGAGTTCGACGTCTGCACGCTGTTCTATTCGCGCTTCAAGTCCGTGATCTCGCAGATCCCGACCGCCCAGCAGGTGATCCCGCTGGAGGTGGAAGCGCCCGCCGCCAATGCCGGGCCGGCCACGTCCTACGAATATGAGCCGGAAGAGGACGAGATCCTGACGCGCCTCTTGCCGCGCAATCTCGCGGTGCAGATCTTCCGTGCGCTCCTCGAAAACAATGCCTCGTTCTACGGCGCGCAGATGAGCGCGATGGACAACGCCACCCGTAACGCCGGCGACATGATCCGCAAGCAGACCCTGATTTACAACCGAACCCGTCAGGCCATGATCACCAAGGAGCTGATTGAAATCATCTCCGGCGCCGAGGCGATGTAACGTCGACAGGCACGATCAAACTGACGGTCGTCTAGATAGAATTCGAAGGAGAGAGTTTATGGCCACATCCGCCAACCAGACCGGACGCATCACGCAGGTCATCGGCGCCGTCGTCGACGTGCAGTTCGAGGGACATCTGCCCGCCATTCTGAACGCCATCGAAACCAAGAACGGCGGGAACCGTCTGGTGCTCGAAGTGGCGCAGCATCTCGGCGAGTCCACGGTGCGTACCATCGCGATGGACACCACCGAGGGTCTGGTCCGTGGTCAGGAAGTCACCGACACCGGCCAGCCGATCGCGATTCCGGTCGGCGACGGCACGCTCGGTCGCATCATGAACGTCATCGGCGAGCCGATCGACGAAGCAGGTCCCATCAAGTTCGAAGGCAGGCGCGCCATTCACCAGGAAGCGCCGACCTATACCGACCAGTCCACCGAAGCTGAAATTCTCGTCACCGGCATCAAGGTCGTCGACCTCTTGGCGCCTTACGCCAAGGGCGGCAAGATCGGCCTGTTCGGCGGCGCCGGCGTCGGCAAGACCGTGCTGATTCAGGAACTGATCAACAACGTCGCCAAGGCCCATGGTGGTTACTCGGTGTTCGCCGGCGTCGGCGAGCGTACCCGCGAAGGCAACGACCTCTATCACGAGTTCATCGAATCCAAGGTCAACGCCGATCCGAAGAATCCCGATCCGAACGTGAAGTCCAAATGCGCGCTGGTGTTCGGCCAGATGAACGAACCCCCCGGCGCCCGCGCCCGCGTCGGCCTCACCGGTCTGACCGTCGCCGAGCACTTCCGCGACCAGGGCCAGGACGTGCTGTTCTTCGTCGACAACATCTTCCGCTTCACCCAGGCCGGCTCCGAAGTGTCGGCGCTGTTGGGCCGTATTCCGTCGGCCGTGGGCTATCAGCCGACGCTTGCCACCGACATGGGCGCGCTGCAGGAGCGCATCACCACCACGCACAAGGGCTCGATCACCTCGGTGCAGGCGATCTACGTGCCGGCCGACGACTTGACCGACCCGGCGCCCGCGACCTCGTTCGCCCATCTGGACGCGACCACGGTGTTGAGCCGCGCGATCTCGGAAAAGGGCATCTATCCGGCGGTGGATCCGCTCGACTCGACCTCGCGCATGCTCTCCCCGCTGGTCGTCGGCGAGGATCACTACAACACCGCGCGCATGGTTCAGCAGGTGCTGCAGAAGTACAAGTCGCTGCAGGACATCATCGCCATTCTCGGCATGGACGAGCTGTCGGAAGAGGACAAGATCGCCGTGGCCCGCGCCCGCAAGATCGAGCGCTTCCTGTCGCAGCCGTTCCACGTCGCCGAAGTCTTCACCGGCTCGCCCGGCAAGTTCGTCGATCTCGCCGACACCATCAAGGGCTTCCGCGCGATCTGCGAAGGCAAGTACGATCACCTGCCGGAAGCTGCCTTCTACATGGTCGGCACGATTGAAGAAGCCGTCGAGAAGGGCAAGAAGCTGGCGGCTGAAGCAGCTTAAGAGGCGAATGGCGAATAGGGAGTAGCGAATAGATAAGCGCTATTTCCCGCCCCCTTCGCTGCTCGCCATTCGCAATTCGCTATTTGCAGGTTTTCCATGGCCACCTTCCACTTCGATCTCGTCTCTCCCGAAAAGCTCGCCTTCTCCGGCGAGGTCGATCAGGTTGACGTTCCCGGCGTGGAGGGCGATTTTGGCGTGCTGTCCGGACATGCGCCGGTCGTCGCCGCGGTTCGCCCGGGCATCCTGACCATCAGCGCCGGCGGCACCCGTCAGAAGGTGATCGTGCTCGGCGGCCTTGCCGAGATGTCGGAGAGCGGCCTCACCGTGCTTGCCGACGTCGCTACCTCGTTGGAAGACGTCGACCGGGCGCAGTTCGCCGAGACGATTGCCGAGATGGAGGCCAAGCTCGCCGAGAAGGAAGGCTCCGAGTTCGATCGCGCCATCGAGCGGCTCGACCACTACAAGAGCATCCAGCAGGAGCTCACTTCGACGGCTATGCACTAAGCCCCGGGGCGCCATGAAGGCCCTGATAACACCAGCGCTCGTCACCCCGTGACGGGCGCTGATTTTTTTGCGCAGTATTTGCTTTGGCGACGCCCCCGGGCACCGATCGGAACCGCCATGGTTGCGCCGGGGAACTTCTGGCGGCATTCTGCTGCAACCAGACCGTGGTTCGAGGCTGCTCTCGATGAAACGCAAGATCGCGGCGATTTTTGCGGCCGATATTGCCGGCTACTCAAGACTGGTTGCCGAGGACGAAGAGGAGACGCTGCGTCGCCTGGCGTCCTACCGTCAGGTAACCGACGATTTCATCGCCAAAGGCGGCGGCCGCATTTTCAATACTGCCGGAGACGCGGTGCTTGCCGAATTTCCGAGCGCGGTCGAAGCCGTGCGCTGCGCGATCGATATCCAGGAGAGTCTCCGTACCCGCAACATGGCCTATCCGCCCAGCCGGCAGATGGCCTTTCGCATCGGCATCACGATCGGCGACGTGGTCGAACGCGACGGCGACCTCCTCGGCGATGGCGTCAACATCGCAGCCAGGCTGGAGGGCCTCGCCGAAGTCGGCGGCATCTGTATCTCGCGCGCGGTGCATGAGCAGGTCGTCAACAAGCTGTCGGTGCAGTTCGCCGATATCGGTGCGCAGGAGGTGAAGAACATCCCGACGCCGGTGCATGCCTACATGGTGGCGATGCGCCGCGCGGACGGCACCTACGCTACGCCGCAGGTCAAGAAGCCCGCCAAGGCGCACGCGGCGCAACCGAACTGGATGTGGCCGGTCGCGGTCACGGTGATAAGTCTGGCCGCCATCGGTGTCGGCGGCTTCCTCTATTTCACCAAGCTCGATACGTCGGCGCCCAAGGTCGTGGCCTCCAGCACCACCGCCGGTCCGGCGCCGTCGGCCGCGGCGGCGCCTCCGGCAACGCCTGCTCCAGCGGCAACGCCTGCTTCCGCTCCAGCCGCTTCACCGGCGCCCGCTGCAAAGGCCGCGGTGCCTGCGCCGTCCGCATCGCCGCCGATAGCCGTATCGTCGGAAAAACTTGCCGCCGCCAGCATTCCCTTCATTGGCGACAAGGCCCGCGCCACGCTCGCTTCCGACTACGCGCCGGCTGCCGATTTCAAGGCGTTCTCGCTCAATGTCGGCGGGTTCAATGCTTTTGTCACCGGGCAGCCGAGCGAGGAGGCGGCGAAGTCTGCCGCCATCGAGCAATGCCAGAAGCGCGCGGATACCGCGCAGTCGCCGCGAAAATGCGAACTCTACGCAGTTGGCGACACCGTCGTGTACGCACATGGCAGGCCGCCAATGCCGCCGTTGCCCTGGATCAGGCATGACGCCGCGACCGAGCAACCTTTCGTCGCGAAAAACGTCCCGCTTACCCGCGAGGCCGGCAAGACGCGTCTTGAAAACGTCTATGCGCCGGCACGAAAAAACAAAGTGCTCGCGATTGGTCCCAGCAACACGTTTTTCTTTCCGATTGCCCTCGAAACGGTCGAGGAAGCCGCGAGGCGTGCGCTCGAATCGTGCGGTGGAATCGCCGGGGTTCCCTGCATGATCGTCGCGCTCAACGACAATTTCGTGGTTCCGATTCCAGCCACACTGAAGGTCACCGGTTTCTTCAAGGCCGCCGGCAATCCGATGATATCAGCCGATGCACGCGACGATGTCGCCCGCCAGTTGGCGGATGCGCAAAGCGGCTGGAATGCCGTCGCGGTCGGCGCGGCTGGCCGGCCCGGGCTGGGATTGAAAGCGGCGACCGAGCAGGCCGCGGTCAGTGATGCGCTCGCCGAATGCGCCAAGCGCGACGGCAATTGTCGGGTCATCGCCATCGGTCCATTTTCGGTCGGACCTAACTAGACCACGACCTGCTGGCGCCAGAATTCGATTGATCTGTCGTTGGGAACGTCTCGGAAGCCCTGAAGGCCGTGGGTCTCCGACCGATGGCCAGCAGCATGAACAGGCTCCGGTACCCCTGGTAGCGGGCAGCCGGACGGGTACGTTCGCGCCCGTGCATGAGCAGCGTGCCATTGGAGTTGTGCACCCGCCACTCCCAACTCCGGCGGCGCTTGGCGACAGTCACTTCCATCATGCGAGGCAAGACACCGTACGAGGCGGGTTATTTCAAAGCCGAGCCTGTTAGTCTGCTGTCGATACCAAAAGGTTCGCTGATACCAGACACCGACGGTATCGGGCGGCACCTCATGCCGCGAACGCGGCAAGGCCATGCAATCTAGCGGGCGAATTCCGCAAAATGCCGCGCCACCATCCGGTACACCTCGCGCCGAAACGGCACGACCAGGTCGGCGACGCGGTCGAGCCGCTCCCAGCGCCAGGAATCGAATTCGGCCGGCTGGCCGTTGCGCGGCGTCAACGGGTCGATCTCGTCGTCGCGGCCCGTGAACCGCAGCGCGAACCATTTCTGCCGCTGGCCGCGGAACCGGGCGAGACGATGCGTGGATGGTCCGTCATAGGCCGGAAATTCATATTTTATCCAATCGGTCTCGCCGAGATATTCTGCGCTGACCGCCCCGGTCTCTTCCCAGAGTTCGCGCATGACGGCATCGCGCGGGTTCTCGTCGGCGTCGATGCCGCCCTGCGGCATCTGCCATTCCAACCCGGGAAGAATGATTTCCGGTCCGTCGTCGCGAAAGCGCCGCCCGATCAGCACCTCGCCCGAGGGGTTGAACAGCGCGATTCCCACGTTGGGGCGATAGGGTTTGTCGGACATGGTGTTTAAGGGGATACGAGGGAGCGCTGCGATAGCACAACACGAAAAGAGCTAGCTGCCCGCGAGGTTGGAGAATTCCTTGACCACGCGCTCATAGACCGGCCGCTTGAACGGAACGATCAGGTTGGGGAGATTCTTCATCGGCTCCCAGCGCCAGTTCACGAATTCGGCCTTGTGTCCGCCGCCGGGGCTTGAGACGTTGATTTCGGCGTCCTTGCCGGTAAAGCGCACCGCGTACCATTTCTGCCGCTGCCCGCGGTAGCGGCCCTTCCAGGCGCGACCGGCGACCGTGCGTGGAATGTCGTAGATCAGCCAATCTGGGACTTCGCCGAGTTTCTCCACCGAGCGGACGCTGGTTTCCTCGTAAAGCTCGCGCTTCGCGGCCTCCCAGGTGTCCTCGCCGGGATCGACCCCGCCCTGCGGCATCTGCCAGACGTGGGTCTCATCGACATGTTCGATGCCGCCGGCGCGGCGGCCAATGAAGACCAGCCCCGCTGCGTTGATCAGCATCATGCCGACGCAGGTCCGGTAAGGCAGATCCTCGTAGCGCGCCATGTGCCTCATGATTCCTTTGCTTGCATCAACTCCGCCTGCAATCGGTCGGTCCGACGCGGGTCCGGGAAAGTCCGGATCGCCGCCATCAGCTTGATCTCTAGCTTGATTTTGATTTCAGCATCGCCGTTGTCAATGGCACAAGCATGATGCCGCGGCTGTCGAGCGTCTTGATCCAGGCGGCAAGCCGCTCGATCGAAATCGGCAGCGCCGAGGCGACACCCACGGCCAGCCCGCGCTCCTTGGCCAGCGTCTCCAGCTTGACCAGCGTCCGGTCGATCTCGGCCGAGGTCGGCACGGCGTCGATGGTGAAATCGGCCTTGGCGAAGGGCATCGATTGGGCCGCCGTCAGCGACGGCGCAGCGCTGCGCGGTGAGGAGCCGTCATCGAGATAGCCGAGGCCGCGCTTGGCCGCCTCGCGGACGACCGGCTGCATCACGGCATCTGTGGCCGTGAAACGCGCACCCATGAAATTGGCGATCCCCGCATAGCCCTGGAACCGGCTGAGGTGCCAATACAGCCGGTCGATGTTCTGTTCCGGTGTCAGCGTCGTGAGCAGGGTCTGCGGGCCCGGGTCATTGTCGGGATAGTCGAACGGCTCCATCGGAACCTGAAGCAGGATCTCGTGGCGCTGCGCACGGGCCCGCTCGGCCAGCTTGGCGGGGTCGGCCCCGTAAGGGGTGAACGCCAGCGTCACGGCCGGTGGCAGCTTCATGATGGCATCGGCCGTCTTGGCGGCGCCGACACCGAGCCCGCCGACGACGATGGCGATGACCGGCATCTTGGCGGCCTTGGTGCGGTCGGCGTCGGCCGCATAGACCGTGAACGGCTTCAGGCCGTCGGTAACCACCGGGATCATGCCGTAACGGGACTTTTCCAGGAGCCGCTGGTCGATACCGACCATGGCCGGCGCCGGCTCGGCGCCCGACTTGTCACCGGCATCGCTGCCGATCACCACATCCTGGCGCTTGCCGCTGGAGCCGTCGATGATGGTGACGGTCTTGCTGTCGCCGGTTGGCGCCTGCTGAGCAGATTTCGCAGCCGGCTCGGGGCGGCCCGAGGCAGCTGCGGGCAGCTTTTCGTCCGCCGCCGGCGTGCGCATCGCGATACGGGCGACCGGCTCGCCGCCGAACGGGTTGTCGGTGAAAAGGGCTATGCTGAGGAAGGCGATCAGGAACAGACCGAGCAGCACAGCCAGCGCCTGCACCGCCGTGAAGGGCAGCCGGAACCGGCGCTTCTGGCGCTCCGTCTTCTGTCCGAGCGGTGTGCTCAGATCGTCGGTCATTTCCGTCATGGACCTCCCCGAATCACCGGGGCTGACGATACCACGGCGGGGCAGGGCCACGGCAGCTAGAGCGTTTTCCAGCGCAGTGGAAACCGGTTCGCGTCAAGAAAACGCGTCAAGACAAAATCCAGAGCCCCATTTCCGATCCCATCGGAACGGGGTTCTAGGCCGCCCAGCAAAAAGGGCGACCCGAAGGCCGCCCTTTTTTCGAATGCTCGCCGATGAAGCCGATCAGTTCGCGGCCTTGGTGGCCGGCTTGTCGATCGCCGCCTTGTCACCGGTTGCGGGTGCTGCGGTCGCGGTCGACTTGATGCCGTGCAGCAGGTCGGCCGCGGTCTTCAGCGCCTTGTCGTCCTTGGCGTCCGGCGGCACGTAGGATTGCGATCCGGTCTTCTCGTCGCCGTCGTTCTTCAGATGGCCGCGCAGCGAGGCCTCGCCCTTGGTGTCGGTGCGCGCTTTCAATTCTTCCGGCACATCCTGCAGCACTTCGATGTCGGGCACGATGCCCTTGGCCTGGATCGACTTGCCTGACGGCGTGTAATAGCGCGCGGTGGTGAGCCGCAGCGCGCCGTTGCCGCTGCCGAGCGGGATGATGGTCTGCACCGAGCCCTTGCCGAACGAGCGCGTGCCGACGAGCGTGGCCCGCTTGTGGTCCTGCAGCGCGCCGGCGACGATTTCGGAGGCCGAGGCCGAGCCGCCATTGACCAGTACGATGATCGGCTTGCCCTTGGTCAGGTCGCCCGTGTGCGCCGCGCGGCGCTGGGTTTCCTCGGCATTGCGGCCGCGGGTCGAGACGATCTCGCCGCGCTCCAGGAAGGTGTCGGAAACGGTGACCGCTTCCTCCAGCAGGCCGCCGGGATTGTTTCGCAGATCGATGATGTAGCCCTTGAGCTTGTCGCCGATCTGATTCGAGAGGGTGCCGATCTCGCGCTTCAGGCCCTCGGTGGTCTGCTCGTTGAAGGTGGTGACGCGGATATAGGCGATGTCGTCCTGTTCGACGCGGGCGCGCACCGAGCGGACCCGGATGTTGTCGCGCACCAGGGTGACTTCGATCGGATTGTCCTGGCCCTTGCGGACGATCTTGAGGCGGATCTTGGTGTTGACCGGTCCGCGCATCTTCTCGACCGCCTGATTGAGGGTGAGACCCTGCACGGCTTCGTCGTCGAGATTGGTGATGATGTCGTTGGCCATGATGCCGGCCTTCGACGCCGGAGTGTCGTCGATCGGCGAGACCACCTTGATCAGGCCGTCTTCCATCGTGACCTCGATGCCGAGCCCGCCGAATTCACCGCGGGTCTGCACCTGCATGTCGCGAAAACTTTTCGCGTCCATGTAGCTCGAATGCGGATCGAGGCCGGCCAGCATGCCCGAGATCGCCGATTCGACCAGCTTGGAGTCGTCGGGCTTCTCGACATAGTCGCTGCGCACGCGCTCGAACACGTCGCCGAACAAATTGAGCTGGCGATAGGTGTCCGAGGTCGCCGCACGCGCACTCGATCCCATCAGCACGGAACGAGGCTGCGTGACGAAGAGCGTCAAAGCCGCACCGGTGGCGGCGCTGAGAAGAATTACAGAAGTCTTGCGCATCATCCGCGAACCTTTTCGCCTTCGTTAGCGGCCCACCATGGGCCTGAATCGATTGGAGTGCCGTCCTTACGGAACTCGACATAGAGCACCGGCTGGCTCGCAGTCGTCGCGAGAATGGATGCAACCTGGGACGTCGATCCCATGATCGCGACCGGCTCCCCGGTAAGTACAAACTGGCCGATGTTTACCGAAATGCGCTCCATCCCGGCGATCAGGACATGATACCCGCCCCCGGCATTGAGGATCAAGAGTTGTCCGTAGCTGCGGAAGGGCCCAGCGTAAACAACCCAGCCGTCACACGGTGTTGTGACCTGAGCCCCGGCCCGGACTGCCAAAGAAATGCCTTTTTCCACGCTGCCCGAGCCGTCGGAACCGCCAAAATCGCGAATCTTGCGGCCATTAACCGGAAAGGCGAACAGCCCCTTGGCGGAGGCAAAGGCGATCGCCGGGCTCAACCGCGCGGGATCTTTCAGCGCCCCCACATTGGGCCTGCCGCCCGGGGCAGCCGGGGCGCCCTGCAGGCTGGCGGTCGCGGCCGCCTTGGCCGCACTCTTCAAATCCTGCTCCATTTTCGTGATCAGGCCCTGCAGGCCTTCGACCTGCCTGGACAGGTTGATGGCGCGCGCGCCTTCAGCCTCGACGTCCTTTTCGATGGCGCTCTGCTTGCGCTGCCGCTCGTCCACCAGGGCAGCCAGCCGGACAGAATCGTCCTTCAGCCTGTCGCGGTCCCGCGCCAGTTCGTCGCGCTTGGTGGCGATGCGCTGGCGCAAGCTCACCAGCTCGCCGAGATCGGCGGCGAGTTTCTCCGCACGTCCGCGCAGTTCGGGGACGACCGATCCGAGCAGCATGGCGGTGCGCAGCGATTGCAGGGCGTCTTCGGGCCGGACCAGCAGCGCCGGCGGCGTGCGCCGGCCGGCGCGTTGCAGTGCCGCCAGCACCTCGACGATTTCGGTGCGGCGTGAATCGAGCGTAGCCCTGACCTGCTGCTCGCGGCTGTCGAGCGGGCGCAGCTGCGCCTCGGTCTCGCCGATGCGGGTCTCGACGGTGCGTACCTGGGTGGCGATGTCGATCAGTTGCTGGTTGAGCTTGGCACGGTCCTGTCCAATCGCCGCGATATCGGCCTTCAGTTTTTGCTGCAGTTCGGCCGCCTTGCGCTGCTGCTCGCGCGTGGCCTCCAGTTCCTCCTCACGCTGCTTGATGGCATCGGGGGAACCGGCCGCTGCTTGCTGCACGGGCGCCGCGGACTGCGCTACCGCCGGCGAAAGCGCCGCCGCAGCGAGGCTTGCGGAAAGCAGGTGCAGTGAAAGCCAGACAGCCGACATCGGCGGCATGCCGCGGCCTGTGGTGTCGAATGGGTGAATGTCCCGTGTTGAATGCATCCGGTCTATTCGGCGTTATCTGTGTTCACGCCACCGTGCCTAGGCACGATGGTAGGGGTGGCCGGCCAGAATGGTCGCGGCCCGGTAAATCTGTTCAAGAAGCATGACGCGGACCATTTGATGCGGCCAGGTCGCCGAGCCGAACGCAATGCGTAATTTAGCCTTGCGCTGCAAATCGGGCGAAAGTCCGTCCGCGCCTCCGATCGCGAAAATTGTGTTGGCGATCCCTTGATCGCGCCAATCGCCGAGCTGCCGGGCGAAGGTCGCGCTATCGATGCTCTTGCCGTGCTCGTCCAGCGCCACCAGCACCGATTTCTCCGGTATCGCCGCCGCAATCGCCGCGGCTTCCTCCGATATCCGGGTCGCGGTGTCGCGCGCGCGGCTTTCCGGAATTTCATGGATCGCGAGGCCGCGAAAGCCGAGCTTGCGGCCGATGTCCTCGAAGCGCTCGCGATAGCGTTCGGCCAGCTCCTGCTCCGGGCCCTGCTTCAGCCGGCCGATTGAGACCACGACAAGGCGCATGAATGCTGTTTCTGGCGTGCACCTTCCGGCACGCCCGCTTTTAGCGCGCGCAAGCAGACTACATGCGCCTCAGCCGATTCGCATCGGCCGAGAGTTCAGATCGCTGCCGCCGCCGGGTTTTGCGTCCACAACCTTTCCAGATTGTAGAATTCGCGCACCTCGGGTCTGAACACGTGCACGACCACATCGCCGGAATCGATCAGCACCCAGTCGCAATTGGGCAAGCCCTCGACATGGATGTTCCTGATACCGTTTTCCTTCAGGGCTTTCGTGACGTTTTCCGCGATCGCGCCGACATGCCGGTTGGCCCGGCCCGTGGTGACGATCATGTAATCGGAAAAGGCGGATTTGCCGCGAAGGTCGATGGTGACCGTTTCTTCCGCCTTCATATCGTCGAGGCGGGAGAGGATCATATTCAGCGTCTTGTCGGCGTCGGGTTGCGCCTTCAAGGCTGCAGCTTTCGTCGATGTTTTACGCGGGGTCTTGGCAGACTTACTAGGAGCCTTGCTGGGAGCCTTGGGTAAAACAGACTTGGACAATACAGATGTGGCCAGGGACCATTCCTTTCACTGTATCGCGAACGCCGAATCCCGGCGTTGCGGACCATATTAGGCATGTGGGGTTAACGGTTTCAATATTCCAGTGAATCCCACCCGCCGGTTCGAACTAAACTGTCACTTCTTTGCCTTCCAGCTCCCGTCCCGGGTTCCGCAGGCCGGTCGACGACATGTCCAGTTTCAGTCCGGTGAGGAAAACCCAGGCGGGAGCGTGCTGGTCCGCTAGCCGGGCCGCCTGATTCTCGGGCAGGCGATAACGTGCCAGGGCCTGCGCAGACGGCGCGGCTAGCGCGCGAAAACTCTGTGGCGGGCGGTCGATCACCGCAATCGGCACCTCGGAAGCGATGCGCCGCCAGTTCTGCCAGCGATGAAATTGCGCGAGATTGTCGGCGCCCATGACCCAGACGAAGCGCACGCCGGAAACGCGGCGGCGCAAATGGATGATCGTATCGACAGTGTATCTGGTGCCGATGACAGCTTCGAGACAACTGACATCGATGCGCGGATCGTCGGCGACTTTTCGGGCGGCATCGGCGCGTTCGGAAAGGTCGTGCAGTCGGCCGTTGTCCTTGAGCGGGTTGCCCGGCGTCAGCAGCCACCAGACGCGATCGAGCTTCAGGCGCTTGATCGCAAACAGGCTGATGGCGCGATGCGCCGCGTGCGGCGGATTGAACGAGCCCCCGAGCAGGCCGATGCGCATGCCGTTGGTATGGAAGGGGATGGCCTGCGCGGCGGATTGCGAGTGCATCAGCCGGGTCACCGCGCGCGCGGGGTTGTGTTCACGGCCGCGTCTGCCCGGTGCCGTGAACGCGATATTTGAAGCTCGTCAGCTGCTCGGCGCCGACAGGGCCGCGGGCGTGGAATTTGCCGGTGGCAATCCCGATCTCCGCGCCGAAGCCGAACTCGCCGCCATCGGCGAACTGCGTCGATGCGTTGTGCAGCACGATCGCCGAATCGACCTCGCTGAGGAATTTCTCAGCGGCCTTGATATCCTCGGCCACGATCGCATCGGTGTGGCGCGAGCCGTGGTTCTGGATATGTGTGATCGCCCCGTCGACACCGTCGACGACGCGCGCGGCGATGATGGCGTCGAGATACTCGGTGTCCCAGTCATCGTCGGATGCCGGCTTCACGCGCGCGTCGATCTTCTGCACGGCGTCGTCGCCGCGCACCTCGCAGCCGGATTCGATCAGCATCTCGACCAGCGGCTTCAAATTCGTTGCTGCGGCTGCGCGATCGACCAGCAGCGTCTCGGCGGCGCCGCAGACGCCAGTGCGGCGCATCTTGGCGTTCAGCACGATCGACTTGGCCATCTCGAGCTTGGCGGATCGATCGACATAGACGTGGTTGACGCCTTCGAGATGCGCAAACACCGGCACGCGCGCTTCCGCCTCGACACGCGCGACCAGGCTCTTGCCGCCGCGCGGCACGATGACGTCGATACCGCCACCCAGTCCTCCGAGCATGAGCCCGACCGCCGCGCGGTCGCGCGTCGGCACCAGCGTGATCGCGGCCTCCGGCAGGCCCGCCTCGCGCAGGCCCTGCACCAGGCAGTGATGGATCGCGCGGCAGGAGCGGAAACTGTCGGAGCCGCCGCGCAGGATCACGGCGTTGCCGGCTTTCAGGCACAGCACGCCGGCGTCAGCGGCGACATTGGGACGGCTCTCGAAAATCACCCCGATGACGCCGAGCGGCACGCGCACGCGTTCGATGGTCATGCCATTCGGCCGCTGCCAGCTCTCGGTGACTGACCCGACCGGATCGGGAATGGCGCGCACCGTGGCGACGCCGTCAGCCATGGAATCGATCCGCCCCGGCGTCAGCGTCAGGCGATCGATGAAGGCAGACGTCGTGCCGCCGGCGCGTACTTCCGCGACGTCCTCGGCATTGGCTGCAAGAATCTTTGCCGCGTTGGCGCGGATCGCCCGCTCGATGGCCTCCAGCGCGCGATCCTTCTGCTCCGGCGGCGCCAACGCCAGCACCCGCGCGGCGGCGCGCGCCTGGGCAGCGAGGTCGGTCATCAAAGCGGGCAGATCGGCGGTGCCGTCGATTGCCTTGAGAGGCGCGGTCATGGAGGGGCTCGTGGCTTGATTAAGGCCATGTCCTAGCACGGAAATCCCGCTTTTGCGAGGTCCGGAACCGGCATGGCTGGCTGGCGTGATAGAAATAGGCAGCTCGGCCAATGGCCTAGAGATTCGGTTCTGAATAGATCAGAACCGAATCTCTAGATATTGGTCTGACGCGTTTTCTTCACGCGAACCGGTGCCCACTTCGCTTGAAAACGCTCTATTTGGCCGGAATGGCCCCGGCCGGCCCCACCACCAGATCATCACGGTGGATCATCTCCGCCCGGCCGCTGATGCCCAAAATGGCCATCACGTCGGGCGAGGAGCGGCCTTTGATCTTTTCGGCATCCTCGGCGTCGTAGGCGACGAGGCCGCGGCCGATCTCGTGGGTGTCGGGGCCGCGTACCACGACCGCATCGCCGCGGGCGAACTGGCCGTCGATCCGGATCACGCCGGCCGGCAGCAGGCTTTTGCCGGCGCGAAGTGCGGCGACCGCGCCGGCATCGATGGTCAGCGTGCCCTTCGGCTCCAGCGAGCCTGCGATCCAGCGTTTTCGGGCGGTGACGGGATTGGCCGGCGTCAGGAACCAGGTGCAGCGGCCGCCATCCGAGATCGCCTGCAGCGGATGCTCGATCTTGCCGGAGGCGATCAGCATATGCGTGCCTGACGTGGTCGCGATCTTCGCCGCCTCGATCTTGGTGAACATGCCGCCGCGCGACAGTTCGGATTCGGCCGCGCCCGCCATGCCTTCGATTTCCGAGGTGACGGATTCCACGATCGGAATCAGTTTTGCGTTGGGATTGGCGCCGGGCGGCGCGTCATAGAGCCCGTCGATATCGGACAACAGGATCAGTAGATCGGCGCTCGCCATGGTGGCGACGCGCGCGGCGAGGCGATCATTGTCGCCATAGCGGATTTCGTTGGTCGCAACCGTGTCGTTCTCGTTGATCACGGGCACCGCGCGCCATTCCAGCAATTTCGCAATCGTCGAGCGCGCATTGAGATAGCGGCGGCGCTCCTCGGTATCCTGCAGCGTCACCAGAATCTGTCCGGCGCCGATGCCGTGAGCCCCGAGCACTTCCGACCAGATCCGCGCCAGCGCGATCTGGCCCACGGCGGCGGCGCCCTGGCTTTCCTCAAGCTTCAGCGGACCGCGCGGCAATTTCAGGCGGCTACGGCCGAGCGCAATCGAGCCCGACGAGACCACCAGAACGTCGCGGCCTTCGCCGTGCAGTTTGGCGATATCGGCCGCCAGCGCCGCCAGCCACGCCGAGCGAACCTCGCCCGCATGGGAGTCGATCAGGAGCGAGGAGCCGACCTTGACGACGATGCGGCGGAAGTTTTTGAGCGCGGGGCGTTTCATGGGTGCGATCGGGCAATGCGGATAGCTGGAAGCAATACACGCCAGTTCCCGGATTTGGAAGTGGCGCGGCCGGCGGAGCGCTTAAGTTTGTATTAGCCCTGCGGAGGCACCGGTGCCCACGGTTCGGCCTGGCTGCCCTTGGCCTTCAGCGAGACCGGAGCTTCGCCGATCACCTCGACCAGCGCCTTGAGCGCTTCGGGCACGCCTTCGCCGGTCACGCCCGAGAGCAGCAGCGGCGTCTTTTTCGCCGCGCGTTTCAGGCGATCGCGCTGCTTCTTCAATTCATCCGGCTCGACCGCGTCGATCTTGTTCAGCGCGACGATCTCGATCTTGTCGGCGAGATGTCCCTCATAGGCCTCGAGCTCGGCCCGAACCGTCTTGTAGGCCTTGCCGGCATGCTCGCAGGTCGCATCGATCAGGTGCAGCAGCACGCGGCAGCGCTCGACATGGCCGAGGAATCGATCGCCGAGACCGGCGCCTTCATGCGCGCCCTCGATCAGGCCGGGAATGTCGGCGAGCACGAATTCGCGGCCCTGTGCACTCACGACGCCGAGCTGCGGATGCAGCGTGGTAAAGGGATAGTCGGCGATCTTCGGCTTGGCTGCGCTGACGACGGAGAGGAAGGTCGACTTGCCGGCATTGGGCAGCCCGACGAGGCCGGCGTCCGCAATCAGTTTCAGCCGCAGCCAGATCCAGCGCTCCTCGCCTTCCTGTCCGGGATTGGCGTTGCGCGGCGCGCGGTTGGTGGAGGATTTGAAATGCGCGTTGCCGAAGCCGCCATTGCCGCCTTCGGCGAGCACAAATTTTTCGCCGAGCTCGGTGAAGTCATGGATCAGGGTTTCGCGATCCTCATCGAAAATCTGGGTGCCGACCGGCACCTTCAGCACGATCGATTTTCCGTTGGCGCCATGGCGGTCCTTGCCCATGCCGTTGGTGCCCTTCGGTGCCTTGAAGTGCTGCTGGTAGCGATAGTCGATCAGCGTGTTCAGCCCGTCGACCACCTCGACGATGACGTCACCGCCACGGCCGCCATTGCCGCCGGAGGGGCCGCCGAACTCGATGAACTTCTCGCGGCGGAACGCCACGCAGCCGTTACCGCCATCGCCGGAGCGGATATAGACCTTTGCCTCGTCAAGGAATTTCATGATCGCCACTAGGTAAGGCAGGGGGGCCGTCGCGGCAACCCTCAAGCGGCCCAACATTGGAGAAAAGCCTTAATTTTCGGGCCTTTTTGGGGTCCAGGGCGTTGAGATCGCGCTGCGTTGCGGGCCTTCTTCAAGGATAAAGGCTTGCCAACTCGTCGAACGCCTCCTTTGCGTCCAGTACGCCGTGTCCCAGTCGCTCCCGAAGACTTCTGCCCCAGGGGATGCCGACCGGCCTTCTCGCCGTCTGATTCAGAATCTGTTTTAGCCGACGCGGCGGGACGGAACCGGTATCCCATCGGCTCCGCAAGGCCGCAACGACTCCGCCGGCGAGCCCACATGCGGCTGACGTTCCCGAATTGATACTGAAGGCATCATCGTCTTCGCGGAACTGACTCGCCGCGCACAGGTCGGGCTTTTCCGCTCCGAGCGCGAGCCGTGGCTGACCGGGACCTTGCGACGAGTATCCGAGCCACATGTCGTCGGCACGAACGGCGCCGACAGTCAGCACGGGTTCGAGCGAATTCGCGCCCCAGATGCTATGCGCGGGTCCGCGGTCTCTCTTGCCGCAGCGATTGTCGGGACAGAACTGGCCGCAATTGCCGGCGGCGAATACGACATCGATGTCTTGCAGCACGGCGAAGGCGACCAGCAGGTTGAAGAGATTGAGTGGATTTTCGGTGTAGTGTCCGAGCGGATATTCCGAACTGCGGTCGTAGATTCCCCAGGGGTTCACCAGGATCCATTGTCCAGGGAACGTGCCCAATTGCCGCCAGATCGCAATGTCGAACAGCATTTGCCGAAACGCCGCGTCAGCCACACTGAGGAAGGTGGAAATGTTCGAAATCTTCGCTACCGGCGCTAGCGGCATATCGAACAACTTCACTCCTGGCGCTACTTTGAGAATGTTGTGGGCGATCATCATTCCGTGCGGACGCCGCACCGAGCCCGGTTGCGGCTGGGGGACTCCGGGATTCGCCTGACCAACCGTCCATCCGCCGCCATAGCTGTTACCCAAGACGTTACGGTCGAGCCCCTGATCGACAATGACGACGTTAACGCCTTGCCCGTCCGTCTGGGTCTGCAGGCGCAGGTAGTCGATGCCAAGCAGGCGCTCTGCCGCCGAACGGTCCGCAAAGAACGGCTCGGATGCTTCGCCGATGCACCAATGATCCGCCGCGGCAAAAGGCAGGTCGGGACTTTCGCCTACAAATATCTTCGACTTTTCTCCCACCGCCTTGATGATGTCGTTAACCACGTCGCTGGCGCGTTGCTTGTCGTCGCCTGGCACATCGAGCGCCACGACGATTTCCAGCGTCTTCGCCGGGCCTGGCCGTTCCGATCCGAAGAAAACGTCATTGGAGGGTATTGCCCGGATGTCGAAGGGCGGATGGTCGTTCTGCGTGCCGAACAGCAGGAAGTAGAGATGGCTCGCCGCCTTTCGGCGAGCATCATCGGTATCGGCGTTGAAAAGTTCGGGCTTAACGCCTTCGCCCTTTGCCCTCACGACGACGTAATACCTGATCGGGTTTTGCGTCATGATCAATCGCTCCGGTTGTGCAATTCGGTAGCGCTTGGAGGTCCTATGTCAAACTGGACCTTGCAATCAGGGGGAGCATAATAGAAAAATGGCAAGTCGGCTAAAAAATTAGTGCGCGCGGTGCAGAGCGATGCCCAGTTGCCCACCTAACGGCGGTAGCACTCCACGCATGGATCGACGGCTTGCCGCCATCGCCTTCGCCGATATCGTCGGTTACTCGATCCTGATGGCGCGTGACGAAACGCGCACCCATCAGCGCTGGATGGCCATCTTCGATAACATTCTACATCCCCAGGCAGCGCTGCACCGTGGCAGAATCGTGAAGTCGACCGGCGATGGCGTTCTGGCCGAATTCCCCAGTGCGTTCGACGCCGTGCAGTGGGCGGCCGATGTCCAGCGGGCCGTGCAGCTGCAAGACGCTGGTGATGGGCTACCACCGATCGCGTTGCGTATCGCAGTGCATGTCGGCGACATCATCACGGCCGATTTCGACGTGTTCGGCGATGGCGTGAACCTTGCCGCGCGGCTGCAGGAGCACGCTCCAACCGGCGGCATCGTCGTGTCCGAGGCCGTTCACAATCTCGTGCGCGGCAGCGTCGGTGCGGCGATGCGCGACCTCGGTCCGTTGCATCTGAAGAACTTTGAGCATCCGGTGCGCGCGTTCGCTCTCGACATCGCAGATCATCAAATCGAAGTGCCGCATATTCAATCCCCCGGACGCTTGCCATCGATCGCCGTGCTGCCGCTGGAGAACATCGGCGGCAATCCGGCGGACGATTATTTTTGTGATGGATGTGTGGAGGATATCACACTTTCTTTGGCCGGATTGCATGAGCTTATGGTGATCTCACGTGGTTCGACGCTTGCCTATCGCGGGCGTCGTTCGGATCCCCGTGAGGTCGGCCGGATGTTCGGGGTCCGCTACGTCTTGAGCGGCAGCCTGCGAAGATCCGAACGGCAGGTGCGTATATCGGTAGAGCTCTGTGACAGCCAAACCGGCGCTACGCTTTGGGGAGAAAAATCCGAAGTTGGGCCGAGCGAGTTGTTCGATGTTCAGGATCGCATCGTCAGAAAGATTGTCGGTGGCATCGCGCCAAATGTGCGCGCGGCAGAACTGCGCAATGCGATGAGAAAGAAGCCGGAAAACTTCAGCGCCTACGACTGCACGCTACGCGCGCTGCATATCATGCACAGCCTCGACAAGAACACGTTCATGCAGGCGCGGGACTATCTGGAAAAGGCGATGGCGGAAGATCCTGAATTCGCCATGCCGATCGCCTGGGCGGCGCGCTGGTATGGCTTGTGGCTAGGGCAAAGTTGGTCGGTTGACCCGGCCGCAGATCGTGCCAAGGCTCTTGAACTCGCTGCCAGGGCCATCGAGCTGGACGGCCAGAATGCTCTCGCACTCGCGACCTACGGCCACCTGAAATCATGGCTCTCTCACGACTATGACATGGCCTTGGTCTACTTCGATCGTGCCCTCGCGGCCTGTCCCAGCCACTCCCTCGCCTGGTTGCTGTCGAGTCCGACGCTGAGTTACATCGGGCGCGGCGAGCAAGCCGTCAGGCATGCAGAGCATGCATTAAGATTGTCGCCGTTGGACCGAAGCCTGTTCTACTATTACGCCCTTCTGGGTCTCGCTTATTACGCCATCGGCAATTACGTCGAAGCCGTGAAATGGGCATCCATGGGGGCTAATGAAAGTCCGCGCCATACGGCCAATTTGAGATACCTGGCTGCGGGACTGGCGGCGCTCGGCCGGATCGAGGAGGCCCGCGAGGCGGGGAGAAAGTATTTGGAGATGGACCCGGCGTTCCGCTTGAGCACATTCGAGCGGACGCTTCAGCCCTTTCAGGTTTCAGAGTTAAAGGAAAAGCACATCGAGCACCTAAGCAAGGCAGGCCTGCCCCATTAACCGCGGAGCTTCATCGAGGCGAGCATAGGAGGGTAGCGATGACAGGTGGGATTGGATCGGCAGATTTCGATTTTGATTTCGACTTCGATTTCGACTTTGACTTCGGTACGGGCGGCGCTTCGTCCTCGGGCCGCTCGGGCGTCTTCAGGCCGGTCGGCGTTTCCCCGGCGCTGGCAACCGTGCCGGACCAAAACGGCGTGATGGAGGACTGGTATCACGGCTACAAATGGCCGCCAGCGGATTTTGCTGCTTACTGGACTAACGCAAGTCCGAACACTTTTCCGCAGAAATATTGGGACCCGAAACTGGTTGCACTCACGATTCTCGCCGAGTTCGTGCAGGTGCCGCCTCCCGCGGGGAACCCTGGATGGGATCAGCTTAACAACGATCTTGCGGCGTTTCTCCCTGCGACCCCCGCGGCTATTGCCGCGGAGTTAAGGGAATTGGTCACGCTCATCGAGTATCGCTCCGGTGTCATGGCGGAGGCGCTGACGCAACGCACCAATCCCTGGGCGTGGTTTCGCGGCATTCTGATGTGCAATTCCAAGTCTGCACCTGTGACCCACCAGTTGGTCACGATTGCGAACGTCGTCGGGCAGTTTGTGGTGATGTACTACAAGATGTATTTCCACCGTCCGAGGCCGTCGCAATATTCGCCGGCGTTGCTGCCGCCGATCGAGGTGCCCGGTCATGCTTCGTTTCCAAGCGGCCACGCGACCGAATCCTATCTCATCGCCCTGATTCTTGAGGCGGTGATGCCTGCCGCCGCAAGGACTCCTGCCGTAGCTGCGCCGGACAATCCGCCGCCGCCTTATCCCGGCATATCGCCCTTGCAGCAAATGGCGGCGCGGATTGCCCGCAATCGCGAAGTGCTGGGGTTGCACTTTCCGTCCGACAGCAAGGCGGGGCGACGGCTCGCGATCAGGACGTTCGAGATCCTGATGGAGTGCCCATCAATCCGGGATCCCAACAATCCCAACGTTGGGCTCCTCTACGAAGCCCAGCAGGAATGGCTATAACGCCCGTGGCGCTTAACCTGTTGGTCGCCGTCGGATCAGAAATTTCTGCATTCCTTCCAGCACGAGCTCCTTGCGCTGGTTGAACACGGTCGAGCGCAGCGTCACGACGCCGGTCGAGCGACCGGGGACCAGTTCGGTCACTTCGAGTGCGGGGTAGATGGTGTCGCCGGCATAGACCGGCTTCAGGAACTTGCTCGATTGTTCGAGGAATCCGACGAGCGATTCCTCGACGATATAGGGAAACAGCCCGGCGCCCGGGGCGGTGTGGACCAGGGTCTGAAAACCATGCGCGAGCAGGTCCGGCATGCCGCGGGCGCGGCAATATTCGACGTCGTAGTGGATCGGATGGGTGTCGCCGCTCGCGGTCTGGAACGCGGCGAACACCGCCGAGGTCTGGGTCCGGCTCGGGATCACGAAACGTTCGCCGAGCACGAAATCCTCGAACCAGCGCTGTTCGCGCACCATGCGATGTTGTGCGGGGTCGAAGTCGGCCATGTCGGTTCCTGCGGATGTGGATGTCGACAGGATACCGGTAGCGCAGCCATCAAGCCGCGACAATTGGTCCAATTCAACGGGTTCTGATCGCCCTGCCGGTGTCCCCATTCTCCTTTGCATGGGGTTGTTTTCGCGATTTTGTGTCTGGGCCCAGCGGTGCACCGCTGGACATCCCGGGCGTCTGCGTCTTTAAAGCACCGAAGCAACAAGAAGACGTGGGTGGCCGAAGCATAAGCGAGCGGTAGCGACGCTGTCCTTCGACGGCTATGTCCGGCCATGACGGGAAGCGCCGAATTCATCAATGAGCCTGTTCGCCAAGATCTCCACCTATGACGAGCGTTCCGCGCGGCTGGCCGGCATCGGCTTGATGCTGCTGTCGATCTTCCTGTTTTCGTTCGGCGATGCGCTCGGGAAATATATGGTCGCGACCTATTCGGTCGGGCAATTGCTGTGGCTGCGCGCTTGCGCGGCACTGCTCGTGTTGCTGCCGATGATCTGGAAGCAGCGTGCCGAATTCACCCGTCTCGAGCGGCCGTGGCTGCAACTGCTTCGCGTGACGCTCTCGACGCTGGAAGTCGCCGCCTTCTTTCTCGCCACCGTCTATCTGCCGCTCGCCGACGTCATCACCTATTATCTGGCCTCGCCGATCTTCGTCACCGCGCTGTCGGGCATCGTGCTCGGCGAGCGCGTCGGCTGGCGGCGCTGGACCGCGATCCTGATCGGGTTCTGCGGCGTCCTGATCGCGCTTCGGCCGTCCACGCAGACCGTGAGCTGGCCCGCGATGATCGCGCTCGGCGGCAGCCTGTCGTTCGCGTTCCTGATGCTCATTACGCGCTCGCTGCGGGCGACGCCCGATATCGTGCTGGCGTCGTCGCAATTTGGCGGCACGTTTCTGCTCGGCGCGCTGATGTCACCGATTGGCTGGGTGACGCCCACCATCGGCAGTCTGGGCCTGTTCGCCGCGGCAGGAATTGTTTCGGTAGGCGCGCTGATCTGCATCAACCGTTCGCTGAAGCTGGCGCCGGCCAGCGTCGTGGTGCCCTATCAATATTCGATGATCGTATGGGCGGTGATCTTCGGCTTCGTGGTGTTCGGCGATGTGCCGTCGATCTCGACCATCATCGGCGCCGTCATCATCATCGGCGCGGGCTTCTACATCTTCCTGCGCGAACAGCAGCTCGGGCGCGAGGAAACGGTGGTCAATCCGCCAGCGTGAGCAAACTTGCACAGCTGTCGTCCCTGCGGTCGCGGGGACGACAACCACTGTCCTTGGCTGGCTACCGCTCTCTCCTGGTCGAACTCCCCCAGTTCTTCAGCGACGACCAGACACCGCGCGACAGGCGGAAGCGGTCGACCGGGGTTGAGGATCCCAGCGCCTCGAAGCGGTGCAGCTCGACGCCGCTCCACTGGAAGCCGCATTTCTCCAGGATGTTGCGCGAGGCCGGATTGGCGACGCGGGCGCCTGAAATCAGGTGCTCGCCATCGAATTCCTCGAAAAAGAAATCGATCACCGCGCGCGCGGCTTCGGTGCCGAAACCCTGGCCCCAATGCGCGACGCCGAGCCAGTAGCCGAGTTCCGGCGCGCCCCGTTCGCTGCGATCGATGCCGACCATGCCGATCGGCGAATAGTTCTGTTCGATCAGAAACACGGTATCGGTGTTATCGGTGGACGTCGCGCGCACGAATTCGACCGCGTGATCCTGCAAATAGGGGTGCGGGAGGCGGCGGGTGTTTTCCGCAATGCGGCGATCGTTGGCGAGAAGCGCAATCGCTTTTACGTCCGCGAGCGTCGGCCGGCGCAACGTCAGCCGTTCGGTCTCGAGGACGCAGCTACTTGCCTCGCGCAAGGCCGGGGTTGGGATCGGGATGTCCTGCAACATGTCGGGCTCCTGATTGCGAAAATGCGCAAAAATAAAAAGGGGAGGCCGGTTTCCCGCCTCCCCTTGGAGCCCTTTTCGACTCCGCCGGTTCAACAGGACCCGGCGGACTCAAAATGTGTCCACCGTCTATTCGGCCGCCTCCGCCATCGGAACTACCGATACGAAAGTGCGGCCATTGGCTTTTGCACGGAATTCGACATGACCTTCGACCTTGGCGAAGAGAGTATGGTCGGTGCCCATGCCGACATTAAGGCCGGGATGCCAGGTGGTGCCGCGCTGACGCGCGATAATGTTGCCGGGAATCACGTGCTCGCCGCCATAGGCTTTGATGCCCAGGCGCTTGCCCGCTGAATCGCGTCCGTTTCGCGATGAACCGCCTGCTTTTTTGTGAGCCATGGCCCGTCTCCGACTTCGCTAATATTTAGATCAATTCCTTGACGGAATCATTTCACCTTTTGTCACGCTTCAACTTTTCGTTGAAGCGCATCACTTCTTCGCGGCTGCCTTCTTGGCAGGCGCTTTCTTGGCAGGCGCTTTCTTGGCGGCCTTCGGCGCCTCGTCGCCATCGGCGGCGGGTGCTGCGACCTTTTCCCGCTTCGGCCGCGGGCCGATCGAAGGCTTGGCGCTATCGGTGAGGATCTCGGTAATGCGAAGCACCGTGATCTCGTCGCGATAGCCGCGCTTGCGGCGCGAATTCTTGCGGCGGCGCTTCTTGAACGCGATCACCTTGGGGCCGCGCTTGTGATCCAGCACTTCGGCCGCAACGGAAGCGCCTGCCACCGTCGGCATGCCCAGCACCGGCGTGTCACCGCCGACCACCAGAACTTCACCAAGCTGCACGATCGTACCGACATCGCCGGCGATCTTGCCTATCTCGAGCACATCATCCGGAACGACGCGGTATTGCCGGCCGCCGGTTTTGATGACTGCGAACATCGTTTTTTTCCTTCGTGTTCGATCCCGGCCTCGGACATATTCCCAACAGGGCTGCCCGGGTCGGCTTTTTGGTCAGTCGTTATGGGTACGATTTTCGCGCGGCCGGGGAGCAAGCCCCCAAAGAATTCGCGCAAAAACAAGCGGCGCGAGAAATCCCGCGCCGGATGCGGGGACTTATAGCCTGAGAAAGCCGTGAGTCAAGGCAAAGCGACCTCAAAACCGGCCAAAAATGAAGGATTTGGCGCATTTCTCGCTGGTCCCCGCCCACTGCGGCGGGGCCGCGCCGGGCCCCCTATTGAATATTGAAACCAATGGGTTCCCCGCCCGTTGTCGCCAGCGAAATCCGGCAGGGGCTTAGGCACATGGCAGAAGACACCATAACGACCACGGGCATCGCCCGCCACGGAGCCACCCGACTGCCGTCGGTCGAGGTGGACAGCTTCAATATTGAAATGAAGGATGACGAAGGTTTTCTCGGCGACCGCGCCAGCAAGGGGGCCTTCCGCAAGATACTGGACAGCTTGCGCAAGCCATTGAAGAAAAACGGCGACGATCCCTTAGGGAAAAAATCCACTAGCGAGATTGCAAAGACCGAACTCGATGAGGCGCTGGTTGGCGACGACGTCGGCGCCGCAGCCCTGGTGCATGGCGCGATCGAGGAATTCGCCCAGGAGCTGGCCTATGTGACGCGGCGGTTTCTCAAGTCCAAGGCGTGGGCCGGTACCGAGCGCATCGTGGTTGGCGGTGGCTTCAGGCAGAGCCGGGTCGGCGAACTCGCGATCGCCCGCACCGACATCATCCTCAAGGCCGAGGATTTCGAGGTCGATCTGGTGCCGATCCGCTTTCATCCCGACGACGCCGGCCTGATCGGCACGCTGCACCTGGCGCCGTCGTGGATATTCGAGGGCCATGACAGCATTCTCGCGGTGGATATCGGCGGCACCAACATCCGCTGCGGCGTGGTGGAGACCCGCTGGAAGAAGGCGCCCGACCTTTCCAAGGCCGAGGTCTGGAAGTCCGAGCTGTGGCGGCACGCCGACGATGAGCCGACGCGCGAAGGCGCGGTGAAGCGGCTGGTCAAGATGCTGAAGGATCTGATTACGTCCGCAGAGGCCGAAGGCCTGAAGCTTGCGCCTTTCATCGGCATCGCCTGTCCCGGCGTGATCGACGCGGACGGCTCGATCGAAAAGGGCGCGCAGAACCTGCCGGGCAACTGGGAGAGCAGCAAGTTCAACCTGCCGGCAAGCCTGGTGGAAGCGATCCCGGAGATCGGCGATCATGACACCGCCGTGCTGATGCACAATGACGGCGTGGTGCAGGGCCTTTCCGAAGCTCCCTTCATGCAGGACGTCGAGCACTGGGGCGTGCTGACCATCGGCACCGGGCTTGGCAATGCGCGGTTCACAAACCGACGGAAAGAGAACGGCAAGGACGACAAGAAGACGAAAAAGGCCAAGGATTAACGTTTTCCGCGGGTAGTAAGGTTGACTGGTTAGGTTAAGACCGGGTTCGCGTTGCCGTTTTGCTCCGCCTTGCTACCGTCATTTCGTCGCTCCGCTGGCCGCCGAAGCCGCACTTCCCGGCCAGAATTGCAAAGCAGCGGCACGGGACCGTCAGTGTTTTGTCGCGTCTGGCGGTCCCACCCCTTTTCCTTTAGCGCGAGCCGATGCGGGTAAAGAACGCCGCGATCTCTGATGCTGCGCGATCGGGATCCTCGCGATGGGGAAAGTGGCCGACATCTCCAAACATCGCGAGATCGAGATTTGAAAAGGTCTCGCCAAGCCGGTCGGTCCATTCATAGGGAAACAGCGGGTCATGCTCGGCCCAGCGAACACAGGTCGGCACGCCGATCGGTGGTAGCGCCGGCGCTTCACCCTTCATCATCCTGACCCGGCCGGCATGGGCTGCGCGGTAATGCGCGAAGCCACCGGCAAGGTTTCCGTCTTTAAGGAAATTGTCGGTGAACGCCTCGAGTTGATCGTCAAAGACGTGCTTGCGATGCGACCAGGCTTTCAGGAAATGCCCGATGTAGCGCTGGCAGCTTTCGCGGCTCGCGCCGACGAGGGCAGGCGCCATCTCCATCTGGTGAAAGGATTGATACCAGATGTTGTTGAGGCGCTCCGGCTCCGCCATCCGGGGTCCTATTCCGGGATAGACGAAATCGAAGAAGAAGAGCCCGGCGATGCGCTCGGGCGCCAGCCGCGCCAGCGGCTGCATCAATGCCCCGCCGACATCGTGACCGACGATACCGGCCTGCGGCAGCCTAAGCGCATCCATCAACGCCAGCATGTCGGCGGCCTGCTGGTCGGGTCCGAACGGCCCCTCCGGCTTGTCGCTGTCGCCGAAGCCGCGCAGGTCGGGTGCATATAGCGTGAAACGATCGGCGAGCCGCGTCATGACAGGCTCCCAGGTCAGCCAGAATTCGGGCCAGCCATGCAGCAACAATAGCGGTCGCCCGGCACCCGTGCGGGCCACGTGAAGTGCCGCGCCATTGGCCTGAACCGTCAAATGCTCCATTTTTGCCTCCATTTTTGCATTCTGGCGCCGACGCGGATTTCTTGGCCCCGTGCCTTGTCTGGCCGGCCATCCTCGCCTAGAACTCGCCCCGACCGCGGGCCGAATCTGCCCGTCATGGCGCCTGGAGAGGTGGCAGAGTGGTCGAATGCACCGCACTCGAAATGCGGCATAGGTGCAAGCCTATCGGGGGTTCGAATCCCTCCCTCTCCGCCAGTTCTTAAATCTTCCGCCACTTTCTCCCCGCGAGAAGCTTTTGAAAAAAATGCGTTTCCGGCCTGCACGAGGGGGCAAGTGCGAAGCGCGTACTGCTATTTGCGGGGAGCACCCGCTTTTCCACGTTCGGTGGGCGCATTCCATGCGGACCGTCGGCCTCGCCGTGGGGCTTGCTATTCGGATTCCGCGCCGCGGATGATGTTCACCAGCCCGTCGGGATTTGCCGGGAGGTCATTTCCCCGCCACGCCACATGTTGGTCAGGCCGGACGAGGATCAGCTTGCGCGCAAACAACGTCGCCGCTTCAGGTCTTGATATATCGAGCACTGTCAGCGGAACGCCTGCAGCCGCTGCGGCATTCGTGAGGCTCGATACGTCGATGTCCGGGTCCAGGCGCAGCAGGGTGTAGAACGGTCCCAACGCGTCATAAAGCGAACGTCGATCGGCGAGCCAGATATGGGGCAGGCGGGCGCCCGGAACGGTCGATGGCGTGAACTCTCCCATCGTGTAAGGGGGCGCGGCTTCACCATCGTAGACGATGATCGGCGATCCCCGATAGAAATAGCCGAAGTTCAATCCCGCGCAGCAATACTGCTGCACGTTGAGGTCATAAGTCGTCTTGCCGATCGCGGCGCGATAGGCGTCGGCTTGCGGTCCGTCGGCCTCGATTTCGTGGCTCACGGATTTTCGCGCTTGGGCCATTGCATGCGCATGGTCCATCGCGAAATGCGAAACCTGATCGGTGATCGGCAGCCGCTCGGCTGCATGGGCCGCCAAAATTCCTTGCTTGCCCCAGCCTTCGAGCCGCGCCGCCAACAGCCAGCCCAGATTGGCGGCGTCGGCAATGCCGGCATTCATGCCGTACCCGGCATAGGGTACCCAGAGATGACAAGCATCGCCGCAGATGAAAACCTTGTCGTCGCGCACCTTGTCGGCGATCAGGCGGCGCCCGACCCAGTCTTCCTTGCTGAGCAGTTCGTATTCGAAATCCTGGTCGACGCCGAGCACGGTGCGGATTGCGGCGTCGCGGTCGACCGCCTCAAAGTCCGTGATTCCCGGCTTGAGATAGACATGGACCAGCCAGTTCTGCCTGCCGTCGATGGCGTAAACGTTGCCGGATTGCCGCGCATTCAGTGAGAAGGATCCCCATGCCGGAGTGCCGCCTTGTTCGAGCAGCATGCCGAGCAGCTTCGGCGCGCGAATGTAACTCGACTGCACATGCTGCAAGGCGACGTCGCCGCTCAGTGTCGCGCCGATTTTCTTGCGCACCAGCGAGCGGCCGCCGTCGCAGCCGATCAGGAACTTGCAGGAAATCTCGATCGTTCTGCCGTCCGCGGTGGCAAGGGCCGTGACGCCCTCCGCGCCTTGCGTGAAATCGACCAGGGACGTGGCGTTGAAAATGCGTGCGCCTGGCATTGCCGACAGATGGGCGGACAACACCGGTTCGAGGTAGATCTGGTTGATCCGGTGCGGCGGCTCCGGCGTCGGCCACCAGGTATCCGGGCCGTCCTTGGCCGTGTAGCGCTCGGCGCGGCACGGAATTTTGATGCGCGTGATCTCGCGTCCGAGAAACGTGGTGCGATAGACCACATCGTTGGGATAATCCGCCGGCAATCCGGCGTCACGCACCTTTTGCGCGACGCCGAGCCGGCGGAAGATTTCCATCGAACGCGCGGAGACGTGGTTCGACTTGACGCTGGGCGGCTCGCCCGCCGCGCGGGATTCCAGCACGATGACGTCGACGCCGCGCCAGGCCAGGTCCATTGCCAAGGTCAACCCGACCGGACCTGCGCCCGCCACAACGACATCGGCATGAAGTCGCTCGGCCATTTCCCTGTCTCCGCGCACGGCTGTCTATTGGGCTATCTTGATATTGCCGGCACGGGCAACCTCTCGCCACCGTTCGAGATCCGCCGCGATAATGCGCGAAAACTCTTCCGATGAATTACCGACAGAATCGATGTTGAGCAATTTCAGGCGGGAGACGACGTCCGGCAACCGCGCGATGCGGACGAATTCAGCCTCCAGCTTCCTGACAATCTCGGGTGGCGTTGCCGCGGGCACGAATATGCCGCTCCACAACACCGCTTCGACGTCGGCGCCCGCCTCCTTCATGGTTGGCACATCGGGCAAACTGTCCATCCGCTTCGGCGCAGCAACTCCAAGCGCGCGGGCTTGACCGCCGTTGACCTGACTGGTTACCGGCCCGGCATCGGCGATGGTGGCGGTCACATCGCCCGAGATCACCGCGGTGACGGAATCGTTGGCCCCCTTGTAGGGGATCATCTGCATCGTCACGCCGGTCTTCTGTTTGAACAGCTCGGTCGCGAGTTGGAAGGCGGCGGAGGAACTGGAGTAGTTCGCCTTGTCCGGATTCGCCTTTGCGTAAGCGACGAGGTCGGCCAGCGACTTGAACGGCGACGTGGCGTTGACGATCAGGATCAACGGAAACGATCCAAGCTCGGACACCGGCTGGAAATCCCGCATCGTGTCGTAACTCAGCTTCTCATAGACTGCCGGATTGATCACCATCGCGCCGCTGGCACCGACCAGCAGCGTGTAACCATCGGGTGCGGAGCGTGCGACGTATTCGGTGGCAACGATCGCGCCCGCGCCGGGCTTGTTTTCAATGATGACCGGCTGGCCAAGACTTTCCGACAGCTTTTGCCCGACGACGCGGGCGATGATGTCGTTGCCGCCTCCTGGCGTGAAACCGACCACGATGCGAATCGGCCGGCTGGGATATTTGTCCTCGTCGGCCGCATGTGCAGGACCGAGATAGCTCAAACAGATGGTGGCCAACGCCAGGCGGCTAAAGATTTTCATCATTTCGATCCCTCCCGGGGCAAGATGCATTCATGCGCAACTTGAAGCAGGCTGAACAAGTTTTGATGGCCCGCTAGAGCGGCGTAATCTGGACATGCAGGACGGCAGCAATTCCACCGTCGACAGCCGCGAGGCAGCGATCGACCGCAGCGGCGAGTTCATCCGGCTCGTTGACGAATTCACCGTGGGCGCCGAAGGCGCGGCCGATGTCGGAAAAGCGTCGTTGCTCGCCTTGCCGGCCCGAGCGCAACTGCGATTGAAACGAACCGGTCTCGGCGGCGACGCCCTTCGGATAAACCCGCTGTACCGACGACTTGACCGCTTGCCAGCCGCCATTGTCGAGCACGACAGTGAAAATCGGAATTTGATATTGCTGGGCGACAGCGAATACCGAGTCGGGCGAAGAGAACTGAAAGCTGCCATCGCCGATGATCTGCACAATGCGCCGCCCGGGCTGCGCCAGCTTCAGGCCCAGCGCCATGCCGCCGCTAAAGCCGAGCCCGCCGCCGGCGAGCCCGACATAGCTTCCCGGCCGCGTGCGGCGGATATGCTCCTGCACCAGCGGCGCGTTGCGGATCGCTTCGTTGACGACGATATCCTCCTGCGACAGCGCGCGGTTTAAGGTAGCGAACAGATAGGCCGCGCTGATCGCCCCTGGCGCGCCCTTGGTCGCAGCGCCGGCAGCACGCCGCCTGTCCGCAGCCTCGCGGGCACTGCTCCAGCCAGCAATCCGGTCGACGACGCGTTTGCGATAGCCGTCATCCGCGCGCGCCGCGACCGCTTCGAGCACCTGCCGCAGAACAGTCGCGCAATCAGCCTGGACCCTGATGTCGGTCGGGAATCCCCACATCGGGAAATCCGACTTCAACGGGTCGATGTCGATCTGGATCCAGTCGATGGCTTCGACGCGCTTGGCGTATTGCGGCACAAAAGGCACGTCGGTATCGAGCAGCAATCCGACGTCGGCCTGTTCCAGCAGAGGCAACGGATCGAAGCCGGCAAAGCACGGCAATTCCTGCGAAACATTGAGATAGATCGAATTGAACTCCGCGATCCGGATGCCGCAGGCAAGTGCGAGGCGCTCGAGCGCCGCGACGGCGTCGGCATTGCGCCCGAGATAGGCCGTCAGCGCGATCGGATTTTCCGCCGCCATTAATCGCGTGGCGATGGCGTCGACGCGGGCAGGGTCGATGCCACCGACCGCGACGCCGCCATACCGCGCGGGATTATAGGTCGGCATCCGCGCTTCGTCCCATTCCTCGGCGAGAGTTTCGCGCGGCAGCATCATGTAGACCGGCCCTGGTGGATCGCTGTGCATGAAGGCGCCGGCGCGGGCCAGCGCTTCCTTCACGACGATTCCCGAGGGCAGCGAATATTCCCATTTGACGTAAGGCCGCACGATGCTGGCGATGTCGAAGGGATCCTGCACAAAGTGCACATAGGTATCGCGCGATCCGGTCAATTCGCCATGCAGCGTGTAGGGCGCGCGCCCGGCGAACAGCATCACCGGCAGCCGATAACGAAACAGGTTCTGAATTGCCATGCAGGCATTGGCCGTTCCGGCATCGACGTGTACGAACACCGCCTGTCCCTTGCCGGTCGCCAGTGCGTAGCCGCCGGCCATATGAACGGCGACGATTTCGTGCGGGCAGAGGATCACTTCCGGATGCTTGCGGCCCTCCCGGTCCCAGCGCGCGATCTCCTCGATCAGCGAGACATGATCGGTGCCGAGGTTGGCGAAGATATAGTCGACGCCGAGGTCGACGAGACCTTCGAGGAAGTAATGCGCGGCACTGTGACGGCTCACTAGCTTTCTCCTTGTGCTTCCTTGGCGGCCTTGTTCCTGTTCTTATTCGATGACGGATCTGACGTGGTCTGTCAGGGGTGGCCGCCGACCGCGCGACGGATGATGCCGGCGGCGTCTGTCACATCGCCGTCCGAATCCCAGACGACAAATTGATCGGGCCGGACCAGCACGAGCGCCGCCTCGTAGAATTCCCGCGCTTCCACATTGTCGTCCCTGACCAGCTTCAGTGGCACGCCGCTGGCCTCGGCGGCGCGCATGATCGCGGCGGTGGCAGCTTCCGGCGCGCCGAGATCGAGCAGCGTAAAACCGGAGCCCAGTTCCTCGAAGACATTGCGGCCCGATGCGAGCTCGCGCGGCGCCAGATGATGTCCAGCTCGGGCTGCGAATTCATGCGACCCGATTGCGCTGCAGGTGGTTCCGGGCCGACCCGCGACGATGGACGAGCCCTCGTAATTCGGCTCGAACGAATTGACTTCCGAGCGCGCGCCGGACGAGCGCGCCAGCCACTCGGCCTCAAAGGCATCCTTGTCGATCGCGGGATCGAACCTGGCCAGGAACTCCTTGTCGGCGTGGATCGCCTTCTCGATGAAATCTCGCGCGGTCGATGCGAATACCGGCCGCCGCTCCTCTCCGTAGGAATTCAGCAGATCGGCTCCGGCCCAGCCCTGCAGGGTCGCGGCAAGCTTCCAGCCGAGATTGGCGACGTCTTCGAGGCCGGTATTTATGCCGTAGCCGCCATAGGGGGGATGGCTGTGCGCGGCGTCGCCGGCGATGAAGACGCGCCCGACGCGATATTGATCTGAGATCGCGACGCGCAGGTCCCAAAAACCGGTGTGCTCGAATTCGACGTCGAATTCTTCACCTACCGCCGAATACAGATAGCGGCGGAAATCGAAATTGTCCCTTGTGGTGCCGAGCGGCACCGGCGCATGGAAGAACCAGGTGGTGCCGAGATCGACGCGGCCGAAGAACTGCCAGTAGCCCTTCAGGTCGGGATGCAACACATTGTAGAATGACTTGTTGGGGAAGCGTTCCAGCAGCCTGTGCAGGCCGGTCGAGCGAAATACCAGCAGCACCATCAGCCGGTCGTGGTCGGACAGGGTCTGCGTGATGCCGGCGGCGTCGCGCACCAAGGAGCGACTGCCGTCACAGCCGACCACATAATCCGCCCGCAGGGTGCGACGACGATCGCTGTTGCGATCGGCAATCGCCACCTGCACGCCGTCCGGATCCTGCTCGATGCCGGCGGCGCTCCAGCCGTAGATTGTTTCGACGCTCTGCAATTGGCTCAAGCGATGCCGCAACACCGCTTCGGTGGCATATTGCGGCAGCCTTTCGTTGTCGGTGAAGTAATATGGCCGCACCAATTCGCGCTGCAGCCAGTCATATTTGTAGCCGCTCAACAGCGTGCCGTAGGCCGTCATGCCGCCGATGCCGTAGTCGCGCGGAATCGTACGCGCCGCACGAAGTTCCGGCTCGGCGCCCCAGAAGTAAAAGTGCTCCAGCGTGCGCTGGGTCAGGTTCTGACCCTTCGGGATCGGTTGCGGACTGATGTGGCGCTCGACCAGAATGCACCGCACGCCGCGCTGGCCGAGTTCGATGGCGAGGCCAAGACCCACCGGCCCGCCCCCGACGATGATGACTTGCGCTGGAGATTCGGGGGGCGTGTTCATCTGGCTTCTTGCGATTGGCGTGAATTATCGGCTCGGCGCGCGCGCACGGCGAAATGAGAGCAGTACCTCCGTCGAGTCAATCATAATCTTATAATATAAGATTTTGGCCTATAGTTTTGGCGCGGCCGAAGCCTGACAGGCCGAGATATCGAGCGCCACGCGCCGGACCTCGGCGCCGATTTGATCAATCAGGGCGCCGGTCACCAGGCTGCCGGCAATGGTGACGCAGACGCTGGCGATCGGATAATGGCGGTCGTCGAGGATCGGTGCGGCGATGCCGACCGCGCCGGGCGTGACCTCGCCATAGGCTACGGAAAATCCGGCCTTGCGAACCTTTTTCAGGCTCTTCAAGACATCATCGGCGGTGTCGCCGAGGCCGACCGATTGCAAGTCGGCGAGGTTACGCTCGACCAGCGGCAAAAGCCGTGGCCGCGTCAGAAACGCCATGATCGAGCGCGCGATCGCGCCGCGCCCAAGCGGCATCGGCCGGCCGCGCGGGTAGGAGCTGATCGGGTTTTTGGTGGAGGATTCGGAGGCTACGCACAGAATTTTGTTGCCATACCAGCGCAAAACCATCGCCGTGCAGGAATAGGCCGCAGTCAGTTCTTTCAGATAAGGCACGCCGTGCAGAACCAGCGCGTCTGAGCGCCGCGTCAGGTAATCCAGCTCGACGACCTTGGGCCCCAGCGTGACGCCGGAGTTGCGGGTCGACATCAGGAAGCCGGCGTCTTTCAGTATCTTCAGATAGCGGTACAGCGTCGGCCGACTATAGCCGAGCTCGCGCATCAGATCCTCGGGCATCCATTCCAGCCGTTCCTCGGAAAACACTTCGAGAACCGCCAGCACCCGTTCCAGACTATTCGTTGGTTTCATGCCTCACGCCGCATGGTCTGACATCGCTCCAGTTTTCCGCGCGGGCGGCGTTGATTTGCTTAAGGGCAGATACTTTTCCCGATCCGGCAGAATCAATCTTGAACTGGCGGATGATCGGCGCATTATACAATATAATCTCACATTAAGAGATTTTAGCAAAAAAAAGTCCGCGGGCTGACTTGCCGGTGGGCAAATAGGAGGAAAGCGTGGCGATCGATTCCGCAAGCGGCATGCATTCGCGCCGAACGGTGCTGGGGATTCTCGCCGCGGCCGTTGCCCCCATGATACCCGGCCGGGCTCACGGGCAGTCGCAACAAACGATCCGGCTCCACGTTCCGTTCTCGCCAGGCACAGGGCCCGATCTGCTCGCGCGTATCCTCAGCGAGGAATTGCGGCAGCGCTGGAATCAACCGGTCATCGTCGAGAACAAGCCCGGTGCGAGCGGCAACATCGGCACGGACCTGGCGGCGCGCGCGGCTCCTGATGGCCACGCGCTTCTGGTGACCGTCAATACTTTTGTGATGAATGCGAGCTTGTATCGCTCGATCCCCTACGATCCGGAAAAAAGCTTCACTCCGATCGTGGAGATCGCGACCGGAGTCCTTGCGCTGGCTGTTCATCCATCGCTCAACGTCACCACGTTCCCGGAATTGATCGCACTTGCCCGCGGCAAGCCGGGCGAGGTCAACTATGCTTCGCCCGGCCGAGGCACGCCACAACATCTCGCCATGGAGCTCTTGAAGCTGACGGCGCAGATCAACCTGACGCACATTCCTTACCCGGGCTCGGCCGGCGCGCTGAAGGACCTTGCGGGCGGACACGTCTCGGCAATGTTTTTACCGATCCACACCGCGCTTCCCCTCGCCGAAACGGGTCAAATTCGGATCCTGGCTGTGGGCAGCCAGGCTCGGGCGCCGCAGGCGGCGCAGGTGCCGACGCTGGCCGAGCTTGGCGTAACCGGTTTCGACGTCGATTTGTGGTATGCGGTCCTTGCTCCGGCCGGTACACCGAAGGCCACCGTCGATCGCTACAATGCGGTTTTCAATGAAATCCTTGCGCAGCCGGGCGTTCGCGAAATTCTCGGCAAGCAAGGTTTGATCGCCCAAGGCGGCGCGCCGGAGCGCCTGGCAGAGCTGATCGCCAAGGATCGCCTGCGCTGGGCCAAAGTAGTCAAGGATGCCGAGATTACTTCAGAATAGATGGGTAGAGGCTTGTGCGGAGCTTCTCTCGGAATAAAGCGGCATCGGATGAAGGTGCCGGAGAGTTCCTCCGGCTCCAGCTTCCGATCAACTCGCCTCTACACAAACCAGCTCGGCCCTACCCCGCTCGGTGATCTCCGCGATCTTGCCGTCGACGATGTGGATGCGGCGGTCGGCGCGGGCGGCCAGTGCTGGATCGTGGGTCACCACGACCACGGTCTGGCCCTTGTCCGCGATGTCGCGGAGGATCGAAAACACCTGTTCGGTCGAGGCCGTATCGAGAGCGCCCGTCGGCTCGTCGGCCACGATGATCTCGGGGCGGTTGGCAAGCGCGCGGGCGATGGCGACGCGCTGGCGCTGACCGCCGGAGAGCTGGTTGGGACGCTTGTTGGCGTGCTCACTAAGTCCAAGCGAGTCCAGCAGGGCCAGGCCGCGCTCGCGCATCTCAGATTCGGCCATAATGCCCGCGGCGCGCATCGGCAGCAGCACATTGTCGAGCGAGGTGAACTCCGGCAGCAGGAAATGAAACTGGAACACGAAGCCGCATTTGGTCAGGCGGACATCGGCCCGGTCCGACTCTGACAATTTCGAGGTCGGCTGACCGCAGATGATGACCTCGCCTTCGCTGGGCGCATCGAGTAGGCCCAGCAGATAGAGCAGCGACGATTTGCCCGATCCCGACGGCCCGGTAATGGCGACGAACTCGCCCTTGTTCACCGCAAGATCGATGCCGTTGACGAGGGTGTGCGAAACAGCGCCCTCGATGCGGCGAACCAGATCCACCGCCTGCAAAGCGACCTCGGTCATGATGCCCCCCGGATGATTTCAACTGGATGGACGCGCGTCGCCTTGCGCGCCGGGAAATAGGCCGCACCTGCGCAGCAGAGCAGGGATATGCCGCCGGCGATCACGTAGTGCATCAGCGAGTAATAGATCTGCAGCGGTACGGTCGTGCCCGTCAGCGGATTGAAGATCGTGATCTTCGACCAGCCGTAGCAGAGCAGGTAGCCGAGGATCCACCCGAACAGGATGCCGACCACGCCGATGATGATGGATTCGATGATGAAGATCCGTCGCACCGCATATTCGCGCATGCCCAGCGACTTCATGATCGCGATGTCCTGGCGCTTCTCGTGGGTGATCGTCGAGATGATGTTGTAGGTGGCAAAGGACGACGTCAGCAGCATCGCGCCCATCACGGTGAGCACGATGAAATCGCGCACGGAAAAGGTCGACAGCAAGTCCGCATTGGCCTCCTGCCAGGACACCGACTTGTAGCCGGTCTGCGCTTCGACCTGGGCTGCGACCTTTTGCGCCGCCATGGGATCGGTCAGCCGCAGCCGCAGCTGGTTGACGACCCCGCTTTGCCCCATCATGAGCTGCGCCGGCCCCATCAGCGAATAGATCTGGCTCTCATCGACGCGCTTCAAACCGGAGCGATAGAGCCCGGCCACCGTCGAATTCAGTTGGACGCCCTGGCCGCCGATCAGGAGAACGGTGTTGCCGGTTTTTACGCCGAGTTTTTCGGCCAGCGCCTCGCCGACGATGATGCCGTTCGGCGTACGCTGGAGGTCGTCGAGCTTTCCCTCGCGCATTTGCGCGGCGAGTTTCGAGACGTTGACCTCGCGGCGCGGGTCGATACCGGACAAGGTGATGCCGATACGCGCGCCGCCGTGATTGATGATCGCGGTGGTTCTCACCGAGGGAGCCACGTCGCCAGGTATCCAGGAGCGCAGCGAGCTCATCACCGATTCCGGATATTTGATGCCGGGCCGTTTGCCGACATTGGCAATGTCCGGCATCTGGACCGCCGCATATTCCTGCTCTGCGGGCTGCGTCGGCACCGAGCGCCGCTCATCCTCGACCGTGATATGCGGCATGGTGTCGACGAGCTGCCGCAGGAAGTCGATCTGCGAACCCTGCATCAGGCCCGCCATCATGATGGTGAAGCCTACTCCCATGGACACACCGGCCATACCCACCAGGGTTTGCCGCACCCGGGAGCTGACATGGGTCCATGCAATGCTGAACAGAAGTTTCACGGCGGTTACCGGCTGTTGCTGATGAAGCTACGACGCGCGTCACTGACGACGGAATCGATGTGGGCGGTCATGGCTGCCGAAATCACCGCATCATCGGGATCCGAAGGCGCTGTGGTGACCGAGGCTACCACGGTCGCTTCGGGTGTTGCGCCCGGCTGATCGGTCGGTTCACTCACGGGCGCCGGTTCCGCGGCTCTGGTCAGGCTGTTGTCGATGCGAATCCTGGCGCCGTCGGCGAGATCCCTGCGGGCGGGCGAAAGCACGGTGGTGCCCTTGGATATGTCGCCGATGATTTCGGTGTTGCGGCTGCCGCGAATGCCGACCGTCACGGGCACGCGTTTGATCCGGCCGTCATCGACCATCTGAACCGAATCGCCTGCGACGGCCTCTGCGGGCACGACGATGGCCGCCGGCTTTTCGCGGAAAATGATGTTGGTCTCGACTGACATGCCGATCCGCAGCGGCGTATCCTGTGGCAGCCGCAAATAGACGCGGAAGGTCTTGCGGGTCGGGTCGCCCTTCGGCGTGATCTGGGAGACCGTCGCGCGCAGCGCCCTTCCGGGGAAAGCCTCGCTTCGCAGAAAAGCCTTCTGGCCGGCCGCGATGCGGTTGATTTCTTCCTCGTTGATTTCGGCAACGACCTGCATCGGGGCAGGCGGTCCCACCCAGAACAGGACATCGGTGGGGCCGGCGATCTCGCCGACCTCGCTGTCGCGCCGCAGGACCATGCCGTCGAGCGGAGCTCTCAGCAGCAGCGAGTCGAGCCGCACCTTCTGCGCGGCGATCTTCGATTTTGCTTCCTCGAGCTTGGTCCAGCGCTGCTCGTACTCGGTACGCGCAGCGTCATTCTTGTCGCGATCCTTCTCGGAGCGCGCCAGATCACGTTCGAGCTGGCCTCGATTGATGTCCATCTGCTCCAGCGCGCTGCGCTCTTCGGCGTCGTCCTGGCGGCCGAGGATCTGGCCGGCCTTGACCACCTGTCCCTCGCATTTGCAAAGCTCGACCAGCCGGCGGCGCTGCAGCGGCACCACTTTGGCCCAGCGCTCGGGCTCGACGGTGCCTGTTCCGTAAACGGCTTCGGAAACCGCCGCGAGGCTCGCAAAGCTGGTGGTCACCAACGGTGGATGAAGGAGGTTGGAATAGGCGTAATAGCCGGCCCCTGCGGTGGCGATGGCCAGAATTCCGGTTGCGACGAGATGCTGTAATTTCATGGTGCGTCCCCTTAACTCAGAAGCCAAATCGCTTGCGCAGGCCCGGCGGAACCTGGTCGAGCAAGTCACGGGCGTCGTCTCGCTTTGCATTCTTCACGGGAGCTGCCGCCGTGGTCTTGGGCCCTGCCGGCAATACGGCGACGTTGGATGACGCCGGTTGCGAGACCGCGGGCGCCACAGCGGCTACGGGCGCCGGCTGCACGACCGGGGGTGCCGGTGGGGGCGCCGCCGCCGCGGGCTGGTCCGGCTCTAAAGCTCTTTCGATACTCGCAGCCTTGCCCGCGCCAGCGACCCGCACGGCGCGCCAGGCTCTCGCGGCCACTACCGCGCGGCCGATCTCATCGCTCGTCATCTTCTTCATGAGCAGCGACATCAGTTGCCGCGCACCGTTGCGGTCCTCGTCGAGTTTGCTCGCCGAAGCAACGATGTAGGCCCAGGTATAGGCCTTCACATTGTCCTTGGCGATGCCGCGGCCGCTCGCGTAGAGGCCGGCAACGATCAAACTGGCATGGGCGTGCCCCTGATCGGCAGCGCGCAAGAACCAGCGAAATGCCTCCGCGTCGCTACGCGTACGGCCGATGCCTGCTGAATGAAGCGCCCCAAGATAGAACTGGGCATCATCATCGCCCGCTTGCGCCGCCTGTTCGTAATAATTGGCCATTTTCTGATCGGACGCGTAATCGGCAACGGCCGTGTGGGGGGCGATCAGCAGAGTCGAGCAGCAGGCCATGACGACAACTGCTCGCTTGATGGCCGCCGAAATTGCGTAACGAAATCCTGCCCGCAGTGATCGGCTTGAGGTCTGGTCGATCGATAGCAAATTTGGGATGCGCCGCATGTTGTACACGCCTTCAGCTTGGCTTCTCAGCCGGGATCGACGATCGCCTGCTTGTTACGAGCGGCTGACGGACCAAAGTCTCCCCACAGACCTCTCGCGAATTGAACCCTAGCCCACCTGCGCGCCGACAAATGTGCGGCCCATCACACATCTAGCCTGCCGCCGCCGGAACTCGGGTTTTCTTTGCCAGTTCCGTTCGGCGCGTATTGAGCGCGAAGCCAAGGGAAATGCGCTCGATGATGTGGCGCTTACGGAGCCAACGCTGAGGCTCAAGCCCGCAATCGAACCTGGGGCTTCGACGGCCCGTCGATCCTGATCAGGTCTCGCCAGGGGAAGCCAGGATGGTGACGGTCTGGCACGCCGATGCGCTTGCAACGAGACTGGTTGCAGAGCCCAGGCAGACGATCACGGAGGTCATCCTGGAATCGAAAACTCGCCCGAGCCTCTTGGCCCGAGCGAGCTTCTTTTCGTCATCTCGAATCAATAAGTGCGGTAGCAGACGTTGACCGGGCCGTAGGGGCTCCATTTCCAGCAGCTGTTGTAAGCGAAGAAACGATGGTGATGGTGGTGATGACCATGCCCAAAAAGACCATGGCCAAACCCGTGATGGCCGTAGCCCCCGTGTCCGCCATGCCCGCCGTGACCTCCCGCGAAAGCCTGGCCCGGGATGGCCAAGGAAGCGGTGGTCAACGCCAGAGCAGCAATCGCGGCGGTAATGATCGTCTTGATCTTCGTCATGGACGTCTCCGTAGGTTGGCCAGAGCGAGGATCGCTCCGCGATGATCCACCTCTAGAGGCGCTGGCTGCGATGCGATGCGATGTGATGAGGATCACGCGAGCTGGCGGGATCACCCAATTGGTGTGACCGGGGGAGTCAGGTATCTTCGTCACGCTGGCGCGATGATTTGCTGAACCTGGCCCGGGCTCAAAGCGCTATTCTCAAGGCTATCGCATGCAAATCGGCGAACTCTTCATCCTCGGCTTCTTCGGCAAGACGGTCCCGGTGTGGTTGAAGGAATTCGCCGCCCGCTACGGCCTCGGTGGCGCGATCCTGTTCGACTATTCCTGCCGGACGCAAGCATACGACAACAACATCGAATCGCCCGAACAGGTGCAGCGCCTCTGCGCGGAGATTGCCGCGCTGCCGTCCAACCCGATGGTGTTCATCGATCAGGAGGGCGGCCTGGTGCGGCGGCTGAAGGAAAGCCGCGGCTTTGCGCCGTTGCCGAGTGCCAAGGAATTCAACCATCTCGCGCCGGATCGCAAGCGCGCGATCCTCACCGCGAGCTTTGCCGAGATGCGCCGGCTCGGCATCCACTATGATTTTGCGCCGGTGGTCGATGTCGATTACAACCCCGAAAACCCCAATATCGGCGGGGTCAAGCGTTCCTTTTCCGCTGATATCGCCGAGGTGGAAGCCAATGCGCTGCTGGCAAACGAGGTCGCGCGGGCGCAGCGCATCGGCCTGTGCCTGAAGCATTTCCCCGGCATCGGCGGCGCGGTCGTGGATTCGCATCAGGAATTCATGGATATTTCCGATGCGCTTGTCCCCGAACAGGAAGAGCTGTTCTATTCGCTCGCGCCAAAGATGTTCGGCGATGCGGTGCTGGTCAGCCACGCTATCGTCAGGCAATGGGACAAGGACCGGCCGATGACGCTGTCCGCGGCGGGGCTTGGCCGTTTGCGCAAGCGCCTTCCGGACACGCTGCTGATCACCGACGACATGCAGATGCAGGGGTTGCAGAAGGCCCTGGGCACCAGGGAGGCCAGCCTGCAGTCGCTGAACGCAGGCATGGACATGCTCTGCATCGGCAACAACCTGTTCGATCAGGAGCAGGAGATGGTCGCCATCGCCGAATGCGTCGAACAGGGCCTGCGCGACAGGACCTTGTCCGGTTCGGCAATCGAGAAATCGATCGCGCGGGTAGCCAGGCGAAAGGCGCTCTTGATGGCCTGAGGGGCGGAACCCGGGATCATCGAGGTCAAATCCGCCGAACCATCTGTTGCCTTGCGAGGCCGTTGAGACTAAAAGCCTTTTTTCACCGGAAAGACCCGACGATGGCCCATAACTACGCGATCAACGACGACGTTCATCACCAGCAGCAGGGCCCGCAGGGCCGCGCCACGGCGAAGGAACGCAGCATCTACACCATCGTTACCTGCCTGCCGATCGAGTCCGACGGCCGCCCGCGCTATCGTATCAAGAGCAAGACCGAGAATATCGAGCGCGTTGTGACCGAGGAGCAGATCTCCAGGCTCGGCTGATCCCTCCGGGGCGCATCGGAACTGTTCGGCGCCGGCCTATTGGGCCTTCTCGTGCGCCGCGATGCCGATCGACTTGTAATCATAGGTCGGATAGAACTCGGTGCGGTAGCTGCCCCAGGCGGTGTTCTCGAGGATTCGGTTGACTTCGCGCAACCGCGATGCCGGCAGCCGTAGCGTCACCACCTGGCCTACTCCCATCATCACATACCAGCTCACGACCTCGACGCCGTCAGGTGGGAAAGCCTTGTAATATCCCTGCCGCTGGAGCTGCGCGTTGAGCTCGCTCAGCGGCCGCGACTGGTCGTGCTTCAGGAACACGGTCAGCATCACGGCGTTGTCGGCCGTCGGGGCCGCGTTCTCCGCCGGTGGCGATGAGGTTTGAGCCGCCGCGCCCGAACCGAACGCCAGGACGCCGGCCAGCACCGCCATTCTCGTCCATGATCCCTTTGCCTGCGACATCGCCGTCTCCTTTTTGGATTCGTTGCGGGATGATTTTGGGCCTCGATCATCGCGAGGCTGCTGGGGCCTGTAAATCGGAATCGGCGAACGGGGGGGCGCCGCCGCGTGTTTTCGCGGCCGGTTGTGAAGCAAATCATATGCGCGTGACGGGGCTTGCGCTAATCCGTGGCCAAGCGCGGCCGCCCCAGTCAGCAAGGATCGAACCGATGAAAACGCGGCGGATGGCCTATTGGTGGTTCAGGTTCGTCGTCTCGGGACGATTTCTCGAAAAATTCCTAAGGCTGCGTCGCCCCTGATCCGTCGCCGTAACGACAGCCGCCTGGCTCATCCCTCAACCCGGCGGATCTCTCATCCGGGCGACGCCGAGGTGCGCGGAACCGTGCGCCGGAACGGAGGCGGGGACCCGCGCGCCGATCGCTGCGGAAAGCGGGGAGGTCCCTCGGTTGAAGCCTATTAACAAAGTAAATGCGGCTACGTAAAAATGCGGGGGTAACCGGCTACAGCCTTCACCTTTGAACCATCCATTTTGATCTGAATCAGCCGGTTTCGAGTAAATTTCGGTCGGTTTGGGCCCAACAATGGAGCGTTTCGACCGATTTCTCCGTATTCTTACTGGTTGAGAAATTAACCATGAAAGAGGGTGGTGCCGATAAAATAGTTATATGTCAGGACAAGATCGTCGCACCGCTGATTCGCACTTCACGAAGTGGATGGAAAGCATCACACCTCTCGAAGAGAATCCTGAGATCGTCCAACTGTCCGCCGCGCGCTCGCGTGTCACGGAAGAGGCGAGCGCTACGATTGCCCGGCAGTTGAACGGGCCCCTGACGGCGTTGCTGCTCTACATGAATGAGATCAAGCAGCACAGCCACCAGTTTTCGCAAGCGCCCGGCAACCGGCTCTATCTGCAACAGGTGGTGGAGAATGCGCTTCAGCAAACCGAGCGCGTCTGCGCCCTGGTGAAGCAGATGTCGGACAATTATCCGGCGTCGGGCTCCGATGCCGCGTCTAAGCAGACAAGCGAGGCCCAGGCCCGCCACCCCGCGGATGGCGCCCGCAGGCCGGGCCAGATGTTCGCCCCGGAGACCGGCCAGAAGCCGCTGACCAAGCGCGAGCGCGAGGTGCTGAGCCTGATCAGCGAAGGCTGCTCCAACAAGCAGGGCGCCTTGCGGATGAGTATCAGCCCCAGGACATTCGAGAGCCATCGCGCCGAGGCCATGCGCAAACTTGGCGCCCGCAACACCGCGGATCTGGTTCGCAAGGCGCTGCTGCAGCCCGCCTGATTTTGCCCGAAAATGATGCCCGCGATGCGGGTTCAACCTGATCTCATCGGCGTTAGAGCTGCGTTTCGATTTCATCGAAACCCAGAAGGCGCCAGATCGCGCGTTCTGCCGTTCAGCACAGGTCTTCCATGAAGGCGCGAGCGCGCGGCGCGGGCCGCAAGGCGAGCGTCGGCTTGGGCTCTTCCGGGATGATCGTGATGGTCCACGCCGCCGGAACGCTCGACTTGTTTTCCACGATCGAGCGAACGTGGCCGGTGACCGGCGATTCGGCCGAACGCACGGTCGCGGTCCTGCCATTGAACTGGGCGATACGGAAACGTCGCACTTCCTTCTGATCGCTCGTTTCAAATGTGAACATGAGGGGACTCCATTGGTCCCCGCAACTATCCTCAGTCAACGTTATCCGGAGGTGAAAATCTCTAACCGTAGTAGTACGGCTAACCCGCATCGGCGATGCGGAGCGAACCTGTCCGGCTCTCGAAAAGACGTCTTGTGAGGTGCGCCGCTCGCAGATCGTTGCATCGGGAGCGGCGGATGTGATGGATGTGCGGTGTGGCCCTGGAAGGCGGCGATGCGCTCCCGGCGGATGTCAGCCAGCTGCGTCGGGAAACACCGCTTCCATCTTGGTCTTCAGCGTTGCCGCGTTGAACGGCTTGACGATGTAATTATTGACGCCGGCCTTCTTGGCGGCAATGACGTTTTCGGTCTTGGATTCCGCCGTGATCATGATGAAGGGCGTCTTGGAGAATTCCGGGCTGGCGCGGACTTCCTTGAGCAGGTCGTAGCCGGTCATCGGCTCCATGTTCCAGTCGGAGATCACGAGGCCGTACCGCTTGGTCTGCATCTTGGCGAGCGCGGCTGATCCGTCGCTGGCCTCGTCGACATTCTCGAAGCCAATCTGCTTCAGAAGGTTGCGGATGATGCGGATCATGGTGCTGTAGTCATCGACCACCAGGATCGGCATCGACAAGTCAAAAGCCATGTCCTTAACTCCGCGCAAACAGCAAGCCGCCGAACACAGGTGAATACGCATTGCACGCGAAAAGAGTCTCGATAGTTTCTTCTCGAACCCGCACCCGTCAGCACCGTGACAACTATCAGGGCTCTTTGAACAGCGCGTTAATTCGGCGGCGGCCGAAACGCCGCAAAGACCGGGATTGGTCGTAGTAATACGGTAAGGCGGTAAGGATTGCGCAATCCTCGCGCGCAACGACGGCGCGATGCGTATCACAGATCGGGCTGTGCCGCCGCTGGTTGTGGAAAGCGGTCAGGCGGCCGCGCAGTGGATGCGCGGATGCAGCAGCCGCGTGTACTGCGACTTGACCGTTCCGTAGCACTCGCAGGAAGTCTTGATCAGGCCGTCCACGTTAGTGATTTCGATATGTCCGCGGCTGTAGTGGATGAAGTTTGCCTGCTGCAGCGTGTTGGCCACCAGCGAAACGCTGTTGCGGCGCGCGCCGATCATCTGGGCCATCGCTTCCTGGGTCAGGACGAGCTTGTCACTGCCGGAGAGGTCGCGCGTGTGCAACAGGCATCGCGCCAGCCGGGACTCCACCGTGTGCGAGGCATTGCAGCCGGCAGTCTGCTGGATTTGCGCATAGACGGCGAGGCCGTGCCGCGCCAGCGCGGTACGCAGCGTTGCGCTCTGGTCTGCGGCAACACGGAGCTGATCGAGATCGATCGTCGAGGCGGCGCCGGGGACCAGCACCTCGGCGGTGTTCAGCGCAATGGAATCGCCGAGCGCGGAGAATGCACCGAAAATGCTGTCGCGGCCGATCATCGCGATCTGGACGTGCTCGCCGCGCGCGAGTTTGACGACCAGCGAGATGACGCCTTTGTGCGGGAGGTACGCACGCTTGAGCGTTTCGTCGACTTCGACCAGCACCATATCCTGGTTGAGATCGGCGGTACGCAGATGCGGACGAAGCAGTTCGAAGTCGTCCGCGGTCAGCGAGGACAAGAATCCATTCTGAGAACGAGGGGCTGAATCCAAAGCAGTCTCCTGCCTTACGGGCCAAGCCGGTCTCTGGCGTCCAATGCGTACAGTCCGAAATGAAGGATGCATTCTTGCACATTTCGTCGGCAAGAAGAATGGGCAAAATAGACGCACAGTCGGCGTTGCGTCGGGCCGTATAGAGAAGTGAGCACCCGGCCAGGTACGCCGCGCGGGCAACAACAGGCTCGACGAACGCAGCTGGACCGGGGACGACGCATTTGCACGCAGCAGATCGCCGGACGTTGCATCGACCGGGGCTGCTCATGCCGTGCCAGGTGTTTTCAAAATGGGTTCTTCGAAATGGCTGTTTCGAAAAGCGCTGCTCTGCTCGGCGGCGGCTCGAAAATCCGCGTCGACGACGACGGAGGCGCCACGATGGGTCGGCATTGGTCAGCACCGGTCTGTCGTCGAGCACCGCCGGGGCTGTTTCGAGATACGGGCAGGGCGATGCGAACGCCAGAACCCGCAACAATCAATGGGACGGCAATGCCGGTTGCATCGACCGCGACAGATCGAGCCTCTCGCGTCAACGATGGCACGCTACGGCGCGGCGCGTGCCAGGACCTGGCATACATCGCGGTCCGATCGCGCCAGGTGGTGGAACCGACCCTATACACTGTGCCGGGCAGACAGACCGGCGATTTGCAGAAGAAATGCGGTAGTGCACTGATTCGCAAGGCGAAACTGCCCGCGCGATCGTGTGGAAGGTCGTCTCTCTTTGCAAGGACGGCTGCAAAGCGCATTGAGCGCGTCCGCGCCACGAGGGAGGTGGGTCTTGCGTCGCAGCTTGGTGGTCGATGACGACCTGCACACCCGCCTTGCCATAAGCATATGGCTCAAGCGGGCGCGCCGCGGAACATTTTGAAGGAGAGGGCAAATACGGGCTGAGCTGCCAGGGAGAGGCCATGCGTCGACCTTGAGGAGGCGACGGAAGCCACCGGCACCTCCACCAAACCAGAAATACCAGACAGCCAACTATGAATGCGACTGAGGAATGATTGGACTGAAAGTAAGCTATCCGCTTCCGGGGGGCTGACATGACACGCGTTCTCATCGTCGATGACGATCCCATGGTCTGTGCGGCCATCGAGATCTATCTCGAGCGTCACGGCTTTGACGTGACGATAGCCGATGGCGGCGACGCGGGGCTTCGTGCGCTGGAAGATGCCGGCTTTGACCTGATGCTCGTCGACATCTTCATGCCGCACATGCGCGGCTTCGAATCGATCAGGATATTCCACGAGCGCGCGCCGACGGTTCCGTTGGTTGCGATGTCGGGATACGCCTTTGCCAACCTCGACTCGCCGGCGCCGGACTTTCTGCGCATGGCGCTCGAGCTCGGCGCTGCGCGCTGCCTGCGCAAACCGTTCACGCCGGGGGCGCTGCTGGCGATCGTTAACGAATGTCTTGCGGAAGCCCGGTCCCGTTTCAGCGGCGTCGTCCAATCGAACTAGCGACCGGATCTTCCTCTGTCGCCCGGCGCGGATCGTTCGGCGGCTCGATGTGCAGCTATTGGCGCCTCGCGCGATCAACCGATGATGCAGCATCCGCTGGCGTCGAGACCGGGGCCAACCTCGGTAAGACTCTGTTTACCATAAATTTCATTGACGAATAATTTTTGGCCTTTCCCATTCGTACGGATGGGCGCGTTAACCTGTGAGTAGCGGTGCAGGACCAGTGTGGCACGGTCGTCCAATGAAGTTTGGCGTCGCGTCAATCGTGTGTTCATCCAGAAGGATATGAGTTATGTCAGGTATTGTTCTCTCGTCGTCGGTTCGCCAGAACCTCCTCTCGCTGCAGTCGACCGCTGATCTGCTCGCCACCACGCAGAATCGCCTTGCCACCGGCAAGAAGGTCAACACCGCCCTCGATAACCCCACCAACTTCTTCACCGCGCAGTCGCTCGATTCGCGCGCCGGTGACATCAACAATCTCCTCGACGGTATCGGCAACGGCGTGCAGGTGCTGCAGGCCGCCAACACCGGCATCACCTCGCTGCAGAAGCTGGTCGACACCGCGAAGTCGCTGGCCAACCAGGCGCTGCAGAGCGCGGTCGGTTACTCCACCAAGTCGAACGTGTCCGCCACCATCACCGGCGCGACCGCGAACGACCTGCGCGGCACCACGAGCTACACCAGCGCGACGGCGTCCTCCAACGTGCTGTTCTCCGGCGCGGCTGGCGGCGTCACGGCTGCCACCGGAACGACGACCCTCGGCGGCACGTCCGCCACACTGGTCGGTGCTGCTGCTGCCGACGGTGCGGGTACTGCGGCCAGCCTTGCCTTTGGCCTGACCCTCGCGGGTGCGGCCAGCGCCACGACGATCGCGGCCAACGGTGCGCCGACGGACGGCGAGACGCTGACCGTCAACGGCAAGACCATCACCTTCAAGTCGGGCTCGGTCCCGGCTGCGGCAGCGATTCCCGCCGGCTCCAGCTACAACGGCAACATCGTTACCGACGGCAACGGCAACTCCACGGTCTATATCGGCACCACGGGCACCCCGACGGCGACCGTGCAGGATCTGGCGAACGCCATCGACCTCGCCAGCGGTGTCCAGAAGGTCACGACGGTCACCAACGGCCTGGCGACGCTTGCCAACTCTTCGGGCACCAACGCCGCCATCGCTTCCGGCGTTCTCACCCTGCACACCGGCACCGGTGCTGATCTCAGCATCACCGGCCGCGCAGATCTGCTGAAGGCGCTCGGCCTGACCACGTCGGTCGGTTCCGGCGACGCCACGGTCACCAAGCAGCGTCAGATCACCTCTGCCTCGACCGGCACGCTGATCCAGGATGGCTCGACGCTGAACGTCAATGGCAAGACCATCACGTTCAAGAACGCCGCGGTTCCGGCTGCTGCCAACGTCCCGACCGGCTCGGGCTTTAACGGCAATCTCGTCACCGACGGCAACGGCAACTCGACGGTCTACCTGCAGGGTGGCACGATCAACGACACTCTGAAGGCGATCGACCTCGCGACCGGTGTGCAGACCGCCAGCAACGCGGGCGGCACGGCGACGGTCACGGTTGCTTCCGGCCAGGTTGCGTCGTCGATCGTGGCGGGCTCGCTGCAGATCTCGACCGGCACGAGCGCCGACCTCGCGATCTCCGGCACGGGCAACGCGCTCTCGGCGCTCGGCCTCACCGGCAACACCGGCACCGGCACCAGCTTCACCGCTGGCCGCAGCGCGGCCGCCGGCAGCCTCTCCGGCAAGACCTTGACCTTCACCTCCTTCAACGGCGGTGCGGCGGTCAACATCACGTTCGGCGATGGCAGCAACGGCACGGTCAAGACCCTCGACCAGCTTAATGCTTCGTTGCTGGCCAACAACCTGACGTCGACGGTGGACTCCACCGGCAAGCTGACGATCTCCGCCACCAACGACTATGCTTCGTCGACCCTCGGTTCGGCGGTGGCGGGCGGCGCGATCGGCGGTACGCTGACCAGCTCGGTGAGCTTCACGATCGCATCGGCCCCGGTGGTCGACGCCTCGGCGCAGGCTGTCCGCAGCAACCTGGTGAACCAGTTCAACGGCATCCTGACCCAGATCACCACCACCTCGCAGGACGCGTCGTTCAACGGCGTCAACCTGCTCGGCGGCGATCAGCTCAAGCTGACGTTCAACGAAACCGGCAAGTCGACGCTGAACATCACGGGCGTGACGTTCAACGCGGCGGGTCTCGGTCTCGCCAACCTGGTCCAGGGTTCTGACTTCATCGACAACTCGGCGACCAACAAGGTCATCGGCAACCTGAGCTCCGCCTCGACGCTGCTGCGTACCCAGGCTTCCGCCTTGGGTTCGAACCTCTCGATCGTGCAGATCCGTCAGGACTTCTCGAAGAACCTGATCAACGTGCTGCAGACCGGCTCGTCGAACCTGACGCTGGCCGACACCAACGAGGAAGCGGCGAACAGCCAGGCGCTGTCGACCCGCCAGTCGATCGCGGTGTCCGCGCTGGCGCTGGCCAACCAGTCGCAGCAGAGCGTGCTGCAGCTGCTCCGCTAAGCGGGACGGCGACGTCAACGATCAAGGCGGCGGGGCTTACCCCGCCGCCACCATCGATCCAAGATCCCTAAAAATTATACTGCGGCATGTTCGCCGCGCATTTGCACGAACGATGTTTCGTAAACGGCGTGGGGCATAGCGCTCACGTGCGTGTTCGAACGGGGGACGATTGTGCCGCTACGTGTTGAACTGAAACCATTCGAACGGATCGTGATCGGCGAAACCGTTCTCGTCAATTCCGGCACGCGCACCTCGTTCCTGATCGACGGCGATGCGCCGATACTCCGTGAGCGAGACACCATCACGGCCGAGACCGCCAATACGCCGGCCAAGCGTCTCTATCTCTGCCTTCAGACCATGTATCTGAAGAACGATATTCCGCGTTACCGGACCGCCTATCAAGGCTTCCTGCGCGAACTGCGCGAGGCCAATCCGGGCGCCCGCATCACGATCGATGCCGCCAACAACCATGTTGCCGCCGGCGCGCTCTACAAGGCGCTCAAGGAAATCAGGAAGCTGGTGAAGCGCGAAGACGAGCTGCTCGCAGCCTGATCGTCTCGACCTTCGCCACGCGCAAGTCTCCAAATCGTTATCCGTAGCACCGGCCGTTTGCCGTCGAGACTTTCAAATGTCGTCGACGCGCGGATGTCGTCGACCGCGTTGCCGCGAATGGCCCATGACGACATTTTGTTCACCATATCCGTATTAGCACGGACGGTGAAATTAACGTAGCCGTGAAATTCGAAGGGCTAGTTTTGCGCAAGGCCGATATCTGATCTTTTTAGAAGGCATGCTGATATGGACGACCTTTTGCGGGAGTTCCTGACGGAGACCAGCGAGAGCCTGGATACGGTCGACAATCAGTTGGTGCGGTTCGAGCAGGACCCGAGCGACGCGAAAATTCTGGATAACATCTTCCGCCTGGTGCACACCATCAAGGGCACCTGCGGCTTCCTGGGCTTGCCGCGGCTGGAAGCGCTGGCGCATGCCGGCGAGACTTTGATGGGCAAATTCCGCGACGGCATGCCGGTCAAGGCCGAAGCCGTGACGCTGATCCTGTCGAGCATCGACCGCATCAAAGAGATTCTGGCCGGCCTCGAGGCCACCGAAACCGAGCCCGAGGGCACCGACGAAGACCTGATCGAGCAACTGCACGCGATGGCCGAAGGCGCCAAGCATGCGGCGGCCGAGCCCGCGCCTGCGCCAGTCCCCGTCGTTGCTGCACCGCCCGTTCAGCCGGCGGTGACATCAGGCACGCTGATCGAGCAGGTGCTGGAACGCGCGCTGCGTCCCGGCGAGGTCTCGCTCGACGACCTCGAACGCGCCTTCCGCGAGACCGAGACCGAAGCCGCACCCGCGCCCAAACCCGCGCCGGCCCCTGTCGCCAAGCAGGCCGCACCTGCGCCCGCGCCGGAAGCCAAGGAAGCTGTCAAGGAAACTGCCAAGGAAACTGCCAAGGAAACCGTCAAGGCAAAACCCGCCAAACGCGCCGCTGTCGCCGACACCGATGTCCAGGAAGCTGACAAGATCGCCAACCAGTCGATCCGCGTCAACGTCGACACGCTCGAACATTTGATGACCATGGTCTCTGAGCTGGTGCTGACCCGCAACCAGCTCCTGGAAATCTCCCGCCGCAACGAGGACACCGAGTTCAAGGTGCCGCTGCAGCGGCTGTCCAACGTCACCGCCGAGCTGCAGGAAGGCGTCATGAAGACGCGGATGCAGCCGATCGGCAATGCCTGGCAGAAGCTGCCAAGGATCGTCCGCGACCTCTCGGGCGAACTCGGCAAGCAGATCGAACTCGAGATGCACGGCGCCGACACCGAACTCGACCGCCAGGTGCTCGACCTGATCAAGGATCCGTTGACGCACATGGTGCGCAACTCCGCCGACCACGGCCTGGAGACGCCGGCCGAGCGGCTGGCCAGCGGCAAGGGCGAGCAGGGCACCATCCGGCTGTCCGCCTATCACGAGGGCGGCCACATCATCATCTGCATCGCGGACAACGGCCGCGGCCTCAACACCGAGCGGATCAAGGCCAAGGCGCTTCAGAACGGTCTCGTCACCGAGGCCGAGCTGGAGAAGATGACCGAAGCCCAGATCCACAAGTTCATCTTCGCGCCGGGCTTCTCGACGGCGGCTGCCGTCACCTCGGTCTCCGGCCGTGGCGTCGGCATGGACGTGGTGCGCACCAATATCGACCAGATCGGCGGCACCATCGACATCAAGTCGGTGGCCGGCGAGGGCTCTTCCGTCACCATCAAGATCCCGCTGACACTCGCCATCGTCTCGGCCCTGATCGTGGAAGCCGCCGGTGACCGCTTTGCGATCCCGCAGCTCTCTGTGGTCGAACTGGTGCGCGCCCGCGCCAACTCCGAACACCGCATCGAGCGCATCAAGGACACCGCGGTGCTCAGGTTGCGCAACAAGCTGTTGCCGCTGATGCACCTGAAGAAGCTGCTCAAGATCGACGACGGCTCGTCGTCCGATCCCGAGAACGGCTTCATCGTGGTGACCCAGGTCGGCAGCCAGACCTTCGGCATCGTGGTCGACGGCGTGTTCCACACCGAAGAAATCGTGGTCAAGCCGATGTCGACAAAACTGCGGCACATCGACATGTTCTCCGGCAACACCATTCTGGGCGATGGCGCCGTGATCATGATCATCGATCCCAACGGCATTGCCAAGGCGCTCGGCGCCTCCGGCGCTTCGGCCCATGAGATGGCGGATGAAGCGTCTGCAGCGCATGCGATCGGCGGCGAACAGCTCACCTCGTTGCTGGTGTTCCGCGCCGGATCGAGCCAGCCCAAGGCGGTGCCGCTCGGCCTCGTCACCCGGCTGGAGGAGATCGCCACCGACAAGATCGAGCTCTCTAACGGCCGCTACATGGTGCAGTACCGCGAGCAGCTGATGCCGCTGGTGCAGATGGCCGGGGTCAGCGTCCAGACCCAGGGCTCGCAGCCGATCCTGGTGTTCGCCGACGACGGCCGCTCGATGGGGCTCGTGGTCGACGAGATCATCGACATCGTCGAGGAGCGGCTGCACATCGAAGTCGCCGGCCAGCAGGACGGCATTCTGGGTTCGGCCGTGATCAAGGGCCAGGCGACGGAAGTGATCGACGTCGGCCACTTCCTGCCGATGGCGTTTGCCGACTGGTTCTCGCGCAAGGAGATGCGGACATCGTCGACGGCGCAATCGGTGCTGCTGGTCGACGACAGTGCCTTCTTCCGCAACATGCTGGCGCCGGTGCTGAAAGCCGCCGGCTACAAGGTGCGGGTCGCCGTCAACGCACAGGAGGGCCTCGCCGCGCTGCGTTCGAGCCACACCTTCGACGTGGTGCTGACCGACATCGAAATGCCTGACATGAACGGCTTCGAGTTCGCCGAAACGATCCGCGCCGACAACAATCTGAGCACGATGCCGATCATCGCTCTGTCCTCGCTGGTGTCGCCGGCGGCGATCGAGCGCGGGCGGCAGGCCGGCTTCCACGATTACGTCGCCAAGTTCGACCGTCCCGGCCTGATCGCGGCGCTGAAGGAACAGACCGCCGAGACCAGGAAAGCGGCGTAAGGAATAGAGCATGATCCGGAAAAGTGGGAACCGGTTTTCCGAAAAGATCATGCTCAAACAAGGTAAGTGCACATGACAACCAAGACCGAGACCACCGAAGGCACTGTCGCCGAATACGTCACCGCGGTGATCGGCGGGCAACTGTTCGGCCTGCCGATCTCGCGGGTGCAGGACGTGTTCATGCCGGAACGGCTGACGCGGGTGCCGCTGGCCTCTAGCGAGATCGCCGGCGTGCTCAACCTGCGCGGCCGCATCGTCACCGTGGTCGACATGCGCGCCCGGCTGGGCTTGCCCAAGAACGACGACGGCAAGCCGCCGATGGCGGTCGGCGTCGATTCGCGCGGCGAGTCCTATGGCCTGCTGATCGACCAGATCGGCGAGGTCTTGAAACTCCACGATAACGGCCGCGAGGAAAACCCCGTCAATCTCGATCCCCGCATGGCCAAGCTCGCCGGCGGTGTTCACCGTCTCGACGGCCAGCTCATGGTCGTCCTCGACGTCGATCGCGTTCTCGAAATCGTGCCGAAAACAACCCTCGCCGCTTAGTGCCGCTCGTCAACCAAGGAGGCCCAAAATGAAAACCTGTCTTGTGGTCGATGATTCCAGCATCGTTCGCAAAATCGCGCGCCGCATCGTGGAAGGACTCGGCTTTGAGGTCATCGAAGCCGAAGACGGTGTGGACGCTTTGGTCGTTTGCAAGCGCGCCATGCCCGAAGCGGTTCTGCTCGACTGGAACATGCCTGTCATGGACGGCTACCACTTCATGTGTCATCTGCGCCGCATGCCTGGCGGCGATGAGCCCAAGGTGGTGTTCTGCACCACCGAAAACGGCATCGCTCATATCGAGCGCGCGATCGACGGCGGCGCCAACGAATACATCATGAAGCCGTTCGACAAGGACATCATCGCGGCGAAGTTCCAGGAAGTCGGCCTGATCGAGCTCGAGGACCTGAGCCTCGTTTGAAATTTTTCTGCTTACCCGTAAGAGGCTCCCGTGACTCCGCCAGACTATGAGTATCTGCGAAAGCTCCTGAAGGATCATTCGGGTCTCGACCTGTCCGCAGACAAGCAATATCTGATCGAAAGCCGTCTGCTTCCGCTATCGCGCAAATGCGGTGTGCCGGGCATCGGCGAACTCGTGCAGAAGATGAAGGGCGGGTCGTCATCGATCATTGCCCAGGTGGTCGAAGCCATGACCACCAACGAGACCTTCTTCTTCCGCGACAAGGTGCCGTTCGATCATTTCCGCGATGCGATCATGCCGGAGATGTTGAAGGCGCGCGCCAGCCGAAAGAGCATCAGGATATGGTGCGCTGCCGGCTCGACCGGCCAGGAGCCGTATTCGCTTGCCATGTCGCTGAAGGAAATGGGCGCGGCGCTTGCGGGATGGCGTGTCGAAATCATCGCGACCGACCTGTCTACGGAAGTGCTCGAGAAATCGAAATCGGGCGTCTACAGCCAGTTCGAGGTCCAGCGTGGCCTTCCGATTCAATTGCTCGTCAAATATTTCAAGCAGAACGGCGAACTCTGGCAGGTCAGCCCGGAGCTGCGCGCGATGGTTCAGCACCGGCAATTGAACCTGCTGCACGATTTCTCCCAGCTCGGCACCTTTGACATCATCTTCTGCCGCAACGTCCTGATCTATTTCGATCAGGACACCAAGATCAATATCTTCGGCCGGCTCGCCAGGGCGATGGAAGGCGATGGTTTCCTGGTGCTGGGCGCGGCGGAAACGGTCGTCGGCCTGACTGATGTCTTCAAGCCGTTCCCGGACAAGCGCGGCCTCTATCGGCCGAGCGGCGCGCGTGTCGCGCAGGGCGTATCGTCGACGCCAAAAATTGCGGCGATGGCGGGACGGTGAGTGATGACGGAGGACGGCAAAGGCGCGGAGCGGGTCACGTTCAGCCGGGGCTATGACGTCTGCCTCATGGCGATCGATGGGACCTGGCGCAGGGACTGCCAGCTCAACGCGATCTCGGACACCGACGCCACGCTGACCGTGGAAGGCTCCATTCAAGGCCTCAATCTCAAGGAGTTCTTCCTGCTGCTGTCGTCGACCGGCCTCGCCTATCGCCGGTGCGAACTCGTTCGCGTCAACGGCACGGAAATGGACATACGCTTCCTGAGAGGCAAGCACGGCAAGAAGCGGCCGGCCGCCTCGTCAAAAGCCGAAGAGGCGATGCGCTGAGGCCGATCGTGCCGCGCGGTTCGCGTCAAGAAAACGCGTCCAATCAAAAATCCGGAGTCCTGTTCCGATTCAATCGGAAAGGCTGTGGCCGGTTCACCGGGCGCCGACGATGTTCTCGCGCGGGCCGGCAAAGGCCGTGGCTCATAGTGTTGAGCGCCGCGTCGAGCTTCTCCATCGTCGTGGCGGCGTCCGGGTCCGCCGCCGTGGCCGTGGTATGCCGGATGCCGGGCAGCGATCGCAGCAGGCGGTTAACCGTGCGAGAAAATCCGGGAGAAAATTTGCGGAACATCGTGCGCTCCGGCGGGACGGTGCCGTGTCGGCCTTACGCCCCGATGACTGAGAGCGCCGGCAGGCTCGCGGGATCGCTATCGGGATCCAGCAGGGAGCGCAGGGCGATGCCAAGATTGACGTCGCAGGCTTGCAGCGCGGCGGCAGCCTTCATGTAGCGGGGAGATACGTCGTCGAGTACGATGACGCTGGTGGAACTCTCGGGACCGCCGGGCGACGTTTCCGGCGAAGTTTCCCTTGCGATCGTCTGTTCGATCAGCCGCAGACTGTTCTGAACGTGCTCGACCAGGCTGACGAGGTCGGAAACCACGACGCGGTAGGCGGCATTCTGGTCGTGGGGCTCGCCTGCTGCATTCCGCATGGCTGCACTCCCTAGTTACTTTTTTAGGGGCGCGTTGCTACTTGTGCGTTAAGCTGCGGTCCCGTACAAATACGGTCCGGTATGGAGTTCGATACCGTTATCCGAGTGTGCGTCACATTCAACCACGCATGGACGATGGAACATGGCTGAGAAAGCCTCCCGTGGGGAGATCTTTGTAGTCGACGACGACCCTGCCGTTCGCGACACGCTTTCGATGGTCCTGTCGGCAGGCGGCTATCAGGTCATCTGTTTCGCTGACGGCGCGGCATTGCTGGCGATTGCGCGAACGCGGACGCCAGCCTGCATCCTGCTCGATGTGCATATCCCCGGTAAGTCCGGTCTCGATATTCTCAGAGAGCTGCATGGTGAGGATTACCCTGCGCCCATCTTCATGATCTCGGGGCAGGGCGATATCGCCATGGCGGTCAGCGCCATCAAGAACGGCGCGCTGGACTTCATCGAAAAGCCGTTTCGCGGCAGTGAAATCGTGGCAAGACTCGATGAGGCGATCGAGGCTTACGCTCGCCGGCAGGCGGAAAACGCGTCTTCGCGCATTGCGACGCTGCATTTTCCCGGGCGCGAACCGCTCACGCGGCGCGAACGCGAGGTGCTGGAGCAGTTCACCGCCGGCGCTTCCAACAAGGAGGCGGGGCGGCATCTCGGTATCAGCCCGCGCACGATCGAGGATCACCGCGCCAATATCATGAAGAAGCTCGGCGCGCGGAATGCGGCTGACCTGGTCCGGATCGTGATGACCACGCAGCGTCAGGGCCAGATCTGAGTACAGGTGATCGCAGGCAAGCCGGATGCGGGCGCCGCAGCGGCGTTCAATCGGCGAGCGCTTTGCGGATCATGATCGCCATGTCCGATTTCCGATAGGGCTTGGCGAGCAGCAGCACGCCTTCGTCGAGCCGGCCGTGATGAATGATGGCATTCTCGGTATAGCCCGAGGTGAACAGTACCCTCAACCTGGGCTTGAACTTCAGTATTTCGTCGGCGAGCTGGCGGCCGTTCATGCCGGGCATGATCACGTCGGTGAACAGCAGGTCGAACGGATGGCCGGCGCGGGCGAGCGCCAGTGCCTCGGTGGCGTTCGCCGCATCCAGCGTGACATAACCGAGTGAATGCAGTTGCGTCAGCACATAGTTGCGCACCAGCGCGTCGTCTTCCACGACCAGAATTGTTTCATGGCCGCCCTCGACGGCCGGTACCGACACCGGCTCTGCCACCGGCAAGGCGCCCGTGGCCGGCGGCAAGTACATCTTGATCGTCGTGCCATGGCCCTCCTCGCTGTAGATCATGACGTGGCCGGCCGATTGCTTGATGAAGCCGTACACCATGCTCAGCCCCAGGCCGGTGCCCTTGCCGGGGCCCTTCGAGGTGAAGAACGGATTGAATACCTTGTCGAGCATCGCAGCCGGGATACCGATTCCGGTGTCGCTCACCGCGATCATGGCGTAGCGGCCGGGCCGGACGTCTCCGTGCGTCCTCGCATAATTTTCATCGAGAATGACGAAGCCGGTCTCGATGATCAGCTTGCCTCCGTCAGGCATGGCGTCGCGGGCGTTGAGGGCCAGATTGAGGATCGCGGTGGCGAGTTGATTGGGATCGACGATCGTTGGACAAATCTCGTCTTCGAACACGGATTCGATTTCGACATGCTCGCCGAGCGTTCGCTGCAGCAGTTTCGCGGTGTCGATGATCAGCGTGTTGACGTCGGTTATCTTCGGTTCAAGCGGCTGCTTGCGCGCGAAAGCGAGCAGATGCTGGGTGAGGTCGGCGCCGCGCGACGCGGCCTCGTCGATCATTCGCGTGATGGCGGCAAGCTGCGGTTCGCCCTTGACCGCGTCGGCCAGGATCTCGATCGTTCCCGTGATCACGGTCAGGATATTGTTGAAATCGTGAGCGATGCCGCCGGTGAGCTGGCCGACCGCCTCCATCTTCTCGGCCTGTCGGATCCTGTCCTCGGCCGCGATCCTGTCGGTGAGATCGCGGACGAATCCGTTGAACACGAAACCACCGCGCGTCCTCAGCGCGGCGATGCTCAGCTCCGCAGTGAACTTCCTTCCGTCCCGTCGCCTTATCTCGAGTTCACGGCGGGGCTGACGGACCACGTCGTTGCCGGAAAGCAGGAAGGCTTGCAGGGCTTTCTTGAGAGGGCCTTGCCCGTCCGGCCGGCCCATCAGTTCGAACACGTTTTTCCCGAGCGCTTCATCGCGCGACCATCCGAAGATATTTTCGGCCTGCGCGTTCCAGTCCCGGATGAAGCCCTTCTGGTCGATCTGGACGAAGGCATCGAGCGCCGTGTCGACGATGCCGCGCGCCAGTCGTTCGCTTTCGCGCAGCGCCTCCTGCGTCAGCCGGCTCTCGGTCATGTCGCGGCCGACGAAGAAAAAGCGCCTGGCCGGCTCGGACCATGTTCCGAGCCATGACAGCCACACCTCCCGCCCGTTCTTGTGGATGCAGCGCGTGTCGGAAATCTTCGGGCGCTGCCCACGCCGTGCCGCGCGCATTTCCTTGCGTGAGGTCTCGAGATGGTCGGGATGAATGAAGTCCTCGCCGCTGCGGCCGATCATTTCCTCCGGCCGGTAACCCAATATGGCCTCGCAGCTCGGGCTGAGCTGAACCAGAAATCCTCTGGCATCCACCACCATGATCAGATCCTGCGAGGTCTCGAAGATTTGGCGAAGCTCTTCGGTCTGGCGCCGCAGTACCTGGCTGGTCTTGTTGGTCTCGGTGATGTCGCGCGCCACCTTCGAGATGCCGATGGTGGCACCTGAGGGGGACTTGATCGGGGAGATGCTGAGCGAGACTTCGATCCGCTGGTCACCCTTTCGCAGCCGCTCCGTTTCACTGTGCTCGATGCTTTCGCCCCAGCCGATCCGGCGCAGCGCGTCCTGTAACTCCGGCAGTCGATCTTCAGGTACGATCAGCGCGATGTTCTGGCCCGAGGCTTCCGCCGCGCTGTATCCGAACAGCCGCTCTGCCGCCGAGTTCCAGCCGGTGATGGTGCCGTCGAGCGACGTGGTGATGATGGCGTCGTTGGAGGATTCGACGGCCGCGCTGAACAACCGCTCCCGCTCGGCATGATGGTCGCGCGCCGCCACGGTGCGGCGATGCTCCTGCACCTCTTGCTGGAGCGCGGCGGTCTTTGCATTCACTTCGCCGATTGCCTGCGCAAACGCGCGCGCGAGCACACCGGTCTCGCCGCCCGCGTCGACCGGAATGACAGCCTTGCCTTTGCTGGCTACGCGCTGAACGGCTTCGGTCAGCCGGACGATCGGTCGCGTCAGCGACCTCGCGATCAACAGGGCGAGCACGGCCGCCGATAACACCGCGATCGCTCCGACCAGAAGCGAGGTGTTCCTGATGCTTGCGGCCGGCGCCATGATGACGGCGTTAGGGGCGATTTCGATGACTCCAATCCATTCGACGCCGGCCAGCAGGGCAGGCGCGAGGGCTATTCCGCCCGGCTTTCCGGCTTGATCCAGGACGATGTCCGCGCTGCCTTGCGTGGCCCCGGCCAGCGACGCCAGATGCGGAAAGTCGGCTTTCCAGTCGTTTGGCTTGCCGAGCAACGCGCCGAATTCGCGCGAACGATCTGGATGAATGAGATAGTCGCCCTGCTTGTTGACGACATATATGGTCTCGCCAGGCAACACCGACGACCGGACACGGTCAAACGCGCGCCGCATGTCGAGATTGATCATGAAAAAGCCGAACCGTTTACCGTCGTCTGCGAATATCGGCGCCGCGATGCGAAGCGTCGGCCTGTGCACCGCCTCGATCAGTCCGTTGCGGCGACCCAGATCGAGCGGTGAGACGTAGATTTGTCCGGGGTCCAGCCGGACCGTTTCCGGGAAGTAGCTGCGACTGTTTCTTGTCAGCAATCCCTCTTCGGGCACGATCCGAACTGTGTCGTTCGGTCCCGCGCGATCGACGCGCACAAGCTCACGGCCATCATCATCAAGGCCTATGATCCGAAGCATCGCATAGGCGGGCTTGGCTTCGAGCTCGGCCGCGAAACGTGATGCCAGCCGGTCCCGCCAGGTCTTTTCGGAGACGCCATCGATCGGATCTATGCCTCCCGATCTGCGGGCGCGGACCAATCCGTGCAGCGCCACTGCGGAACGAGAGGCCGTAACGTCTCCGATCGCGCTGGCCGCGTAGTATTCGAGGTCGGTGGCGAGCTGCCGCGAATGCGTCTCGATGCGGTCGCGGGCGCGCAGCAGGAGTGCCTGTTCCAGGTTGCGATAGTTCAGCCATCCGACCGCGGAAACCGCGATCGCGACCAACGCAATCATCGCGATGGCAAGCCTGGTTGTGAGCGTCATGTTGGGTTCGCTCGCCCTCCCGCTCCGGCCCGGCGAATTGCCGAACGATCGGATGCTATGGCGCATCACGGGGAGGAAGCAATACCGCCGGCAGGTCGGGACGGGGAGCCGCGCCGGGCCGCTTCCAGGCAATCCGTGACGGCTGCCAGGAGGTCGGCGGGCCGGAACGGTTTCTGCAGGCTGGAGATCGCTCCGAGCTTGGTCGCCATGGTCAGGAAGTCCGGGCCGGCGTCCGCCTCCGAAGAGATCGGCCGGCCGGAAATGACGATGATCGGAATCTGCGGCCGGTGCTGGCGAACCATCCGCATGGTTTCGAACCCATCCATTCCGGGCATGAAGATGTCGAGGAACAGCAGATCGAAATCGCCGGTCTGGCACAATGCCAGGCCCTTCCGCCCATCACCGGCAGTAACCACGCTATGGCCGGCGCGTTCCAGCAACAGGCGGACGGTCATCTGGACCGCCACATCGTCATCCACGACCAGTATTCTTGCCAAAGTAAGAAGTTCTCCGGGCCAGGCTGGAATCAGGTCAACGGTAAGTTGCGAGTTTTGCCGAATCTTCGTGTTGCTGCAACTGCTCCGCCGGCACGAACGTTCCGGTTGACCGTCAAAAAGCCCGGATTAAAACGCAGTTATCATCCTGTTGCCGGGCAGACAAACACAAAGCCCTGTAAAAACGAAGCATGATTCGCCTGCGCGAGCCCCGGCGCATGGAGCGAGGCCCAACGGGCAATAAGCATCAGTTGCTGAGATATTCCGGATAGCGCGATCGAATCCGGGCGAGTTCGCTGAGCGTGCCCGACAGATGCGTGCGCAGGTGCTTCTGCGCCTCGTCGGACTCCCCGGCATCGATTGCCTTCGCGATCAGTCTGTGATGCCGCACGATATCCTGCGCCTTGCCGGGCGAGGGCAGATGCATCCGGCGCAGCCGGTCGATATGCCCGCTGCGGCTGCGCACCAGCGCCCAGATGTCCTGCTTGTCGGCAGCCGCATAGAGCTGGCTGTGGAATTCGTTATCGGCGGCCATGAATTTTTCGAAGTCGCCGGCCTTGGTGTACTGCTGCTGGCGGGCAATCGTCGCATGAAGTTCAGCGACGAGCGCCTCGTCGTGCTGGATCGCGAGCCCACGCACGATTTCGAGTTCGACCGCCTGCCGCAGGAAATGCGCCTGCTGCGCCAGCCGGATGTCGACCCGGCTGACCACGGTGGCGTATTGCGGGAAGACGTCGACGAGGCCTTCTTCTTCAAGCCGCATCAGCGCATCGCGGATCGGCGTCGAGCTGACGCCGAACTGGCCGGCCAATGCGGCGCGCGACAGCGGCGAGCCCGGCGGCAGTTCCAGCGAAATGATCATGCCGCGGAGGCGCTCGAACACCTGCGGCGCGGCCTGGCGGTCGCGATCGAGCCCGCCTTTGGTACGCGGGGCTGCGCGGCGGGAGACGATTTGCGGGAGAGCCATCGGGCGACCGGCCGTTTCAAAAGGGCTTGCTTCAGATACACTAATACATTAGTGCATCTCGCCAGAAGCGTCAACGAGACGCCGGAGGAGATGCACAATGAAAAACGGGATGTGGAGCGCCTGCGCGGGCGCCGTCGCGATGCTGATGTTGCTGCCGGGCTCGCAGGCATCGGCCCAGCAGAAATCGGAGGTCACGCTGTCGCGGCAGCCGGGCATTTTCTACATGCCCTCCCACATCATGGAAAAGAACAAGCTGATCGAGAAGCACGCGGCTTCCCTCGGCGTTCCCGGCGTCACCACCAAATGGATCAATCTGAGCGGCGGCGGCGCGCAGACCGACGCGTTGCTGGCCGGCAGCGTCGACATCCTCAACACCGGGACCGGCAATCTGCTGCTGCTGTGGGATCGCACCCGCGGCGGCGTCAAGGGCATCGTCGCCACCTCGGCGCAGCCGATGACGCTGATCAGCCGCGACGCCCACGTCAAGTCGATCAAGGATTTCGGCCCCAACGACAAGATAGCGGTGCCCACCGTGAAGGTCTCGACGCAAGCGATCGTGCTGCAGATCGCAGCCGCCGAAGCCTTCGGTGCCGATCAATGGTCGAAGCTCGACGTCAACACCGTGCAGCTCGGCCATCCCGACGCCTATGTGGCGCTGACCAACGCCCAGCACGAGGTCCGAAATCATTTTTCGATTCCGCCGTTCACCTTCCTCGAATTGAAGAATGTGCCCGGCGCGCACGTGGTGCTGACCTCGCCCGACGTGATGGGTGGCCCGCTCAGCCAGGCGCAGTTCTTCACCACCACCAAATTCGCCGACGCCAATCCGAAGATCGTGCAGGCGGTGCGCGATGCCACCAAGGAAGCGCAGGACCTGATCCGCAGCGACACCAAGGCTGCAGTCGAGATCTACAAGGAAGTCACCGGTGACAAGACCAGCGTCGAGGATCTGCTGGCGTGGCTCAAGGAGCCCGGCATGATGGAGTGGAACCTGCAGCCGCAGGGCACCATGAAATTCGCTGCTCATCTGTTCAAGACCGGCACGCTGAAGACCATGCCAAAAGCCTTCACCGATTACTATCTGCCGGTCGCGCACGACCTGAAGGGCAATTGATCGACATGACCGCGCTTCTCGATGTCACTGACGTAACGCTGCGCTACAAGACTTCGAGCGCGGTCGTGACCGCGACCGAGCGGGTCAGCTTCACGGTCGATCGTTCCGATCGTTTCGTGCTGCTCGGCCCCTCCGGTTGCGGCAAGTCCACGCTATTGAAGGCGGTCGGCGGCTACATGACGCCGAGCGAAGGCAAGATGCGAATTTCAGGCCGCGAGATCTCGGAGCCCGGCGCCGACCGGATGATGATCTTCCAGGAATTCGATCAGCTTTTGCCGTGGAAGACGGTGCTGGAAAACGTGATGTTTCCGCTGTTGATGACGCGCCGGTTGCCGCGCAAGGAAGCCGAGGCGCGGGCGCGTGCCTATATCGAGAAGGTCAGCCTCACCCGCGTCGTCGATGCCTATCCGCACACGCTGTCCGGCGGCATGAAACAACGCGTCGCGATTGCGCGCGGCATGGCGATGGAGCCGGATATTCTGTTGATGGACGAGCCGTTCGCCGCCCTTGACGCGCTGACGCGGCGCACCTGCCAGGACGAGCTGCTGCAGCTCTGGGCGGAAACAAAATTCACCGTCCTGTTCGTCACCCACTCGATCGCGGAAGCTATCAAGATCGGCAACCGCATTCTGCTGCTGTCGCCACATCCCGGCCGGGTCAAGGCCGAGGTCGTCGATGTCGACAAGGTTTCCGGCGAGGACGGCAGCGCCGCCCGGCTGGAAAAGCAGATCCATGATCTCTTGTTCGCCGACGCCGTGACGGCACACTGAGAGGAGCGCGCGATGGGCGAGGCAAAAATCCTGCTGCGCGATGCCGCAGATTTGGCGGCGGTTGCTCCGGCGGAAGTCGAGCGCAAGCTGACGGTGCTGGAGCGGTTGTGGAACGATGGCTTCGTCCGCAAATCCGTCATCATTATCTTCCTCGCGGTGGCGTGGGAAGTCTACGGCACCATACTCGATAATCCGCTGCTGTTTCCGACCTTCCACGACACGATTCTGACGATGTTCGACAAGGTGCGCGACGGCACCATTCCGATGCGGGCCTGGGCTTCGCTGAAGGTGCTGTTCATGGGCTATGCCGCCGGCATCATCCTCGCGGCGATCTTCACCATTCTGGCGATCTCGACCCGGATCGGCACCGACTTCCTCGAAACCATCACGGCGATGTTCAATCCGCTGCCGGCGATCGCGCTGCTGCCGCTGGCGCTGATCTGGTTCGGCCTTGGCAATGGCAGTCTCGTTTTCGTATTGATCCATTCGGTGCTGTGGCCGGTCGCGCTCAACACCCATTCCGGCTTCAAGAGCGTGTCGAACACGCTGCGCATGGTCGGCCGCAATTACGGCCTGCGCGGGCTGCCTTACGTCGCCCGCATTCTGATCCCTGCCGCCTTCGGCTCGATCCTGACCGGCCTGAAGATCGGCTGGGCGTTTGCCTGGCGCACGCTGATCGCCGCCGAACTGGTGTTCGGCGTGTCATCGGGGCAGGGCGGCCTCGGCTGGTTCATCTTCGAAAACCGCAATCTCCTGGATATTCCCGCGGTGTTCGCCGGCCTGTTGACGGTGATCGTGATCGGCTTGATTGTCGAGAACCTGATCTTCCGCCCGATCGAGCGCAACACCGTCCAGAAATGGGGCACCCAGTCATGAGCCACAAGAAGAACCCCGCCGACCTCCGCAGCGCGCGCTGGTTCGCTCCCGACGATCTCCGCGCTTTCGGGCACAGGTCCCGCGCGATGCAGATGGGCTACGCGCCGGAGGAATGGAAAGGCCGGCCCGTTATCGCGATCCTCAACACCTGGTCGGACGCGCAGCCCTGCCACATGCACTTCAAGAGCCGCGTCGATGACGTCAAGCGCGGCATCCTGATGGCCGGCGGTTTCCCGATGGAGCTGCCGGCGCTGTCGCTGTCGGAATCGTTCCTGAAGCCGACCACCATGCTCTACCGCAACATGCTGGCGATGGACGCCGAGGAATTGCTGCGCGGCCATCCCGTGGACGGCGTCGTGCTGATGGGCGGCTGCGACAAGACCACGCCGGGCCTGCTGCTCGGCGCCACCAGCATGAATCTTCCCACGATCTATCTGCCGGCCGGTCCGATGCTGCGCGGCAACTGGAAGGGCAAGACGCTGGGCTCGGGCTCGGACGCCTGGAAATTCTGGGACGAGCGGCGCGCCGGAAAAATCTCCGACAAGGACTGGGTCGATGTCGAGGCCGGCATCGCCCGCAGCTACGGCACCTGCATGACCATGGGCACCGCGTCGACCATGACGGCGATCGCGGAATCGATCGGCATGACGCTGCCGGGCGCGTCTTCCATTCCCGCCGCCGACGCCGGCCACATCCGCATGGCGTCCGAATGCGGCCGACGGATTGTGGAGATGGTGTGGGAGGATTTGACACCGAGCAAGATCCAGACCCGAAAAGCCTTCGAGAACGCGATTACGGTTGCGATGGCGATGGGCTGCTCGACCAATGCGATCATCCATCTGATCGCGCAGGCCCGCCGCGCCGGCCAGGACATCGGGCTCGACGATTTCGAGACCGCCAGCCGCAAGGTGCCCGTGATCGCCAATGTGCGGCCGAGCGGCGACAAATATCTCATGGAAGACTTCTTCTATGCCGGCGGCCTGCCCGGCCTGATGAGCCGTATCCGAGAGCATCTGCATCTCGACGTCATGACGGTGACAGGCCAGACGCTCGGCGAAAACATCGCGCGCGCCGAAGTCTACAATGACGACGTCATCCGTACCGTGAAGGATCCGATCTACGCCGAGGGAGCGCTGGCGGTGCTCAAGGGCAATCTCGCGCCGGACGGTTGCGTGATCAAGCCGAGCGCCTGCGAACCGCGTTTCCTCAAGCACACTGGCCCGGCGCTGGTGTTCGACGATTACCCCTCGATGAAGAAGGCGATCGACGATCCGAATCTGGATGTCACCGCCGATCACGTCCTGATCCTGCGCAATGCCGGGCCGCAGGGCGGGCCCGGGATGCCGGAGTGGGGCATGCTGCCGATCCCGACAAAACTGGTGAAGCAGGGCGTGCGCGACATGGTGCGGCTGTCGGATGCGCGCATGAGCGGCACCAGCTACGGTGCCTGCATTCTGCACGTCTCGCCGGAGTCCTACATCGGCGGGCCGCTGGCCCTGGTGCGCAACGGCGACAAGATCACGTTGGACGTCAACGCGCGCACCATCAATCTCGATGTACCGGAGGCGGAGCTCGCAAAGCGCCGCGCCGAGTGGAAGGCGCCGGAGTCGCGCTACGAGCGCGGCTACGGCTGGATGTTCACCAGGCACATCAAGCAGGCCAATGAAGGCTGCGACTTCGACTTTCTGGAGACCGGCTTTGGGAAACCGGTCGACGAGCCATCGATCTACTGACTGCCGTTCCGAGGCACCAACCGTCAACCGTCATTGCGAGCGAAGCGAAGCAATCCATCTCGCTGCATAAAGAAAGAATGGATTGCTTCGCTTTGCTCGCAATGACGTGGATAGCGCCAAGACCAAATAAAAGCATCACAGCGGAGGACCAACCGATGAACATCAACCGACGCAATCTGCTCGCAGGGGCGGGCGCCGCCGCTGCCACGACGCTTCTCGCCCGCAGTGCGGCTGCGCAATCGTTCCCGTTCTCGCCGAACCAGCGCTATCCCGATCCAGCGGTGCAGATCCTCGATCCCAGTTTTGCAAAATACCGGATCTATTCCTCGACCGTCGAACAGGTCGCGACCGGCATGCGGTGGGCCGAAGGTCCGGCCTATTTCCCCGAGGGCGGCTATCTGCTGTTCTCCGACATCCCCAACAACCGCATCATGAAGTTCGACGAGAAGACCAGCCAGACCAGCGTGTTCCGCGCCAATGCCAATTATGCCAACGGCAATGCCCGCGACCGCCAGGGCCGGCTCGTCACCTGCGAGCATTCGGTCACCCGCCGCATCACGCGCACCGAGAAGGACGGCAAGATCACCGTGCTGGCCGACAAGTTCGAGGGCAAGCGGTTGAACGCGCCCAATGATATTGTGGTCAAGTCCGATGACACCATCTGGTTCACCGATCCCCTGTTCGGCATCAACGGCGAATGGGAAGGCAAGAAGGAAAAGCCCGAACAGGCCACCACCAACGTCTATCGTCTCACCAAGGACGGCAAGCTCAGCGCCGTCATTACCGACATCGTCAATCCCAACGGGCTGGCCTTCTCGCCGGACGAGAAGAAGCTATACGTCGTGGAGTGGAAGGGCACGCCCAACCGCAGCATCTGGAGTTTTGACGTCAATGCCGATGGCACGGTGGGCGGCAAGACCAAGCTGATCGATGCTGCGGATCAGGGCGCGCTCGACGGCTTTCGCGTCGACCGTGACGGCAATCTGTGGTGCGGCTGGGGTTCGAACGGCGCGCTGCAGTCCGAACCGGCCGACGTTGGCAGCCGAAAAGTATTCCAGCTCAAGGGCAAGCCGGAGGATCTCGACGGCGTGATGGTGTTCAGCCCGGCCGGCAAGCCGCTTGCCCATATCCGCCTGCCGGAGCGCTGCGCCAATCTCACCTTCGGCGGCCCGAAGAACAACCGCCTCTATATGACGAGCAGCCACTCGATCTACGCGCTTTATGTAGAGTCCCACGGCGCGGTGTGAGTAACCGTCATTCCCCGATGCGCTACTGTGCACCGGGGAATGACCAGGATTTGGAAAAGGCACATGACAAAATTGAGCGACGCCACCCGCAACAAACTCAAGACGGTCTCCACGGCCACCGTAGCCACCGCGCTGTTCAAGCGCGGCTTTCGCATCCAGATGATCCAGGACGTGCATCCGCTCGGTCCCGATCAGCCGGTGCTGGTTGGCGAGGCCTTTACGCTGCGCTACATGCCGGCGCGCGAGGATCTCAACAAGATCGACGTGTTTCGCGACCGCGCGCATCCGCAGCGCAAGGCCATCGAAGACTGCCCGCCGGGCGCGGTGCTGGTGATGGACAGCCGCAAGGACGCCCGCGCCGCGTCCGCCGGCGCCATTTTGGTGACGCGGCTGATGCAGCGCGGCTGCGCCGGCGTGATTACCGACGGCGGCTTTCGCGATTCTGCCGAAATCGCGGCTCTCGGTTTCCCCGCCTATCACCACCGCCCGAGCGCGCCGACCAATCTGACGCTGCATCAGGCGATCGAAATCAACGTCCCGATCGGCTGCGGCGACGCGCCGGTATTCCCCGGCGACGTCATCCTCGGCGATCACGACGGCGTCATTGTGATCCCCGCGCACCTGGCGGATGAGATAGCGGACGAGGCGGTCGAGATGACTGCGTTCGAGGATTTTGTTACAGAGGAAGTGCACAAGGGCCGCTCGATCCTCGGACTCTATCCCGCAACCGACGAGCAGACGCCGAAGGATTTTGCTGCTTGGCGCAAGGCCAACGGACGATAGTCTTCCATTCCCGGACGCGCGATCCAGAAACGACGTAACAGTGGAGAAAACACCCATGCTGATGTTCAACAATTTGATCGACGGCGAATGGTTGTCCGATGGCGCTCGCGCGCCGAACGTCAATCCATCCGATACCAAGGACATCGTCGGCGAAGCCGTGCGCGGCACGCGTGCCCAAGCCGAGGCTGCAATTGCGGCTGCCAAAGCGGCGTTTCCGGCATGGTCGCGATCGACGCCGCAAGCGCGCTACGACATCCTGAAAAAGGCGTCGGACGAAATCCTGGCCCGCAAGGACGAACTGGGCCGGCTGTTGTCGCGCGAGGAAGGCAAGACGTTGCCGGAAGGCGTCGGCGAAGTCGCGCGCGCCGGCCAGATCTTCGCGTTCTTTGCCGGCGAATGCCTGCGGATGGCCGGTGAGAAACTCGCTTCCGTTCGCCCCGGCATCGACATCGAGATTACACGCGAAGCGCTGGGCGTTGTCGGCCTGATCACGCCGTGGAATTTTCCGATCGCCATTCCGGCCTGGAAGATCGCCCCGGCTTTGGCCTATGGCAATACCGTGGTGGTCAAGCCCGCCGATCTTGTTCCGGGCTCGACCTGGGCGCTGGTCGATATCCTGCATCGCGCCGGCCTGCCCAAGGGCGTGCTCAACCTTGTGATCGGGCGCGGCTCGGAAGTCGGTGCGGTCCTGCTTGAGCATCCCGATGTTGCCGCGATCAGCTTCACCGGCTCGGTGGCCACCGGCCAGAAGGTGGCGGCGGCTTGCATCGCCTCGCGGCCGATGAAGAAGTTCCAGCTCGAAATGGGCGGCAAGAATCCGCTGGTCGTGCTCGACGATGCGGATCTCAAGGTCGCCGTGGAATGCGCCGCCAACAGCGCGTTCTTTTCTACCGGCCAGCGCTGCACCGCCGCCTCGCGGCTGATCGTCACATCAGGCATTCACGACAAGTTCGTCGAGGCCCTGACCGAGCGGATGCGCGGCCTGAAGGTCGATGACGCGGTGAAAGCCGGAACCGATATCGGCCCCGTCGTCGATCAGAGCCAGCTCGATCAGGATATGAAATATATCAGCATCGGCAAGGACGAAGGCGCCAAGCTCGCCTTCGGCGGAGAGCGCCTCAACCGCGAGGCACCCGGCTTCTACCTGCAGCCGGCGCTGTTCACCGATGTGAGCAACAAGATGCGGATCGCGCGCGAGGAGATCTTCGGGCCGGTGGCCGCGGTCATCCGGGTCAAGGATTATGCCGAAGCGCTGGCGACCGCGAACGACACCGATTTCGGCCTGTCATCCGGCATCTGCACCACCAGCCTGAAATACGCCAGCGACTACAAGCGCAATTCCGAAGCCGGCATGGTGATGGTCAATCTGCCGATCGCCGGCGTCGATTACCACGTGCCGTTCGGTGGCCGAAAAGGCTCCAGCTTCGGCGCCCGCGAGCAGGGCCGCTACGCCGCCGAATTTTATACGACGGTGAAGACGGCTTACACGCTGCCATAAGGGCCTTCGCCTCACCCGGCGCTTAGCGCCGGGTGATTCTTGTATCGCCGCAATGCGACCTTCAAGAGCGGGTTCGCTGGGTTGTTGCGCGCCTGCGAATTCTTGCGCCGTGACGGCCGCACATTCGTCGTCTCACTCGGCCGGACTGCGCGAGATATTTCCCACCGATGCTTCGCCATGCTGCGTCAGCGGCCGGTTACCGGCCAACGCGCGCAGCAGCACGTAGAACATCGGCGTGAAGAAGATGCCGAACGCCGTGACGCCGATCATGCCTGAAAACACCGCAACCCCCATGGCATGACGCATCTCGGAGCCTGCGCCGCTGGAGATCACCAGCGGTACCACGCCCATGATGAAGGCAAGCGAAGTCATCAGGATCGGCCGCAGCCGCAAGCGGCTGGCTTCGACTGCGGCCTGCACCGGCGTACGTCCGGCGAATTCCAGCTCGCGTGCGAATTCCACGATCAGGATGGCATTCTTGGCCGACAGTCCCACCAGAACAATCAAGCCGATCTGGGTGAACACGTTGTTGTCGTCCTTGGTCAGCCAGACGCCGAGCATCGCCGCCAGCAGCCCCATCGGCACGATCATGATGATCGATAGCGGCAGGGTCAGGCTCTCGTATTGCGCGGCGAGCACCAGGAATACCAGCAGCAGCGCCACCGGAAACACCACCAGCGACGAATTGCCGGCAATGATTTCCTGATACGTCAGGTCGGTCCACTCGAACGCGATGCCCTTCGGAAAGGTCTCTGCCGCGATCTTCTCCACCGCTGCCTGGGCCTGCCCGGTCGAATAGCCGGGCGCCGCACCGCCATTGAGGTCAGCGGTGAGGAAGCCGTTGTAGCGCATGGCGCGCTCCGGCCCGGCGCTTTCCTTGATCTTCAGCAGCGCTGACAGCGGCACCATCTCGCCGGTGTCGGTGCGCACCTTCAATAGCCCAACATCGTCGGCGCGGGCGCGGAATTTCGCGTCCGCCTGTACCCGCACCGAATAGGTGCGGCCGAACTTGTTGAAGTCGTTGACGTAGAGCGAGCCGAGATAGATCTGCATGGTGTCAAACACGCTGGTCACGGGCACGCTGAGCTGCCGTGCCCGGGTGCGGTCGATATCGGCATAAAGCTGCGGCACATTGACCTGATAACTGGAGAACAGCCCGGCCAGTTGTGGCGCCGCTTGAGCCTTGGCGATGAACGCCTTGGTGGCGTCGTTGAGCGCCTCATAGCCGAGCCCGGCGCGATCCTCGATCTGCAGCTTGAAGCCGCCGATGGTGCCTAGTCCCGCCACCGGCGGCGGTGGGAACATGGCAATGAAAGCTTCCTGGATCGCGGAAAACTTGCCATTGAGCTGACCGGCGATCGCGCCCGCGCTTAGATTGGCCGCCTTGCGTTCTTCGAAAGGCTTCAACGTGACGAACACTATCCCTGAGTTCGAGCTGTTGGTGAAACCGTTGATCGACAGGCCGGGAAACGCCACGGCGCTTTCGACGCCCGGCAGCTTCAAGGCGATATCACCCATGCGGCGGATCACCTCTTCGGTGCGATCGAGCGTCGCGCCGTCGGGCAGTTGCGCGAAGCCGACCAGATATTGCTTGTCCTGGCCGGGGACAAAGCCGCCGGGCACCGCCTTGAACAGTCCAAAAGTGACGCCGATCAGCGCGACATAGCCAACCATCACGATTGCCCGGCGCGAGATCACCCGTTTGACGCCGTGGCTGTAGGCGTCTGAACTGCGGTGAAAGAAGCGGTTAAAACGCTGGAAGAACCAGCCGAGCACGCGATCCATGCCGCGGGTCAGCGCGTCCTTCGGTGCGTCGTGGGATTTCAGCAGCACCGCCGCCAGCGCCGGCGACAGCGTCAGCGAATTGAACGCGGAAATCACCGTCGAGATCGCCACCGTCAGCGCGAACTGCTTGTAGAACTGGCCGGTCAATCCGGTAATGAACGCTAACGGCACAAACACCGCGATCAGCACCAGCGCGATCGCGATGATCGGCCCGGTGACTTCCTGCATCGCCTGATATGCGGCGTCCTTTGGCGTTAACCCCTGCTCGATGTTGCGCTCGACGTTCTCGACCACAACGATGGCGTCGTCGACGACGATGCCGATCGCCAGCACCAGCCCGAACAGTGTCAGCGCGTTGATCGAGAAGCCAAACACATGCATGACGGCAAAGGTGCCGATGATGGAAACCGGCACCGCGATCAGCGGAATGATCGACGCGCGCCAGGTCTGGAGGAACAGGATGACCACCAGCACCACCAAGGCCACGGCTTCCAACAACGTGTGCACCACCGCCTCGATAGAGGCGCGAACAAATTGCGTGGGGTCATAGACGATACTGTAGTCCATGCCATCCGGCATATTCGCCTTCAGCTCGACCATCTTCTTGCGGACGGTGTCGGAAATCTGGATCGCATTGGAGCCCGGCGACTGGAAGATCGGTACCGCGACCGCTGATTTGTTGTCCAGAAGCGAGCGCAGCGAATAGTCCGCGGCGCCGAGCTCGATCCGGGCGATGTCGCGCAGCCTTGTGACTTCGCCGTTGGCGCCATTCTTGACGATGATTTCGCCGAACTCTTCCTCAGTCTGCAGCCGCCCCTGTGCGTTGATGGAGAGCTGCAAATCGAGCCCGACCTCGCTTGGCGATGCCCCGACCACGCCCGCCGCCGCCTGGACGTTCTGGGCCCGGATCTCGCGCACCACGTCGGCGGCCGACAGCCCGCGCTCGGCGACCTTCTGCGGATCGAGCCAGACCCGCATCGAATAGTCGCCGGAGCCGAACAACTGCACCTGGCCGACGCCTTCGATGCGCGCCAGCCGATCCTTGACGTTGAGCACGGCATAGTTGCGCAAATAGGTCATGTCGTAGCGGCCGTTCGGCGACAGCAGATGCACCACCATGGTGAGATCGGGCGCGCTCTTGATCGTGGTGATGCCGAGGGTACGGACCTCGCTGGGCAGTCGCGGCTCGGCCTGCGCCACCCGGTTTTGCACCAGTTGCTGTGCCTTGTCCGGATCGGTGCCGAGGCGGAACGTCACGTTGAGCGTCATCAATCCATCGGTGGTGGCCTGGCTGCTCATATAGAGCATGCCTTCGACCCCGTTGATCTGCTCCTCGATCGGCGTCGATACCGTCTCGGCGATCACCTTGGGGTTGGCGCCGGGGTATTGCGCGCGCACCACCACCGTTGGCGGCGCCACTTCCGGATATTCCGAGATCGGCAGCGCCGGCAGCGACAGAAGTCCCGCCACAAAAATCAGAGTCGACAGCACGCCCGCGAAGATCGGCCGATCGATGAAAAATCTGGAAAAGTTCATGACACTGTCTCGCTGGTAGCCGGGCTGCAAAGCGCAAGGGTCCCGGCGCGGTCGACCGTGATCGACCGCACTGATTCACTTCTGTTGTTTTTTGATTGTTGTCCGGTGCTCTCTCGCAAAAGCACCGGGATCAGACTGCTAGCGTTGCGCCACCTCGGTCGCGGAAGAAGCAAAACCCATCGCCACCACCTCGGGCGCGACCAGCGCACCGGGACGCACACGCTGCAGTCCCTTGACCACGATGCGTTCACCGGCGTGTAGCCCGCCGGTCACGACGCGCATGCCCTCGATCGATACGCCGAGCGCAACTTCGCGATATTCCGCCTTGCTGTCCTTGTCGACGACCATCACGAATTTCTTGTTCTGGTCGGTGCCGACGGCGCGTTCGCTGATCAGCAACACCGGCTCGGCCTTGGGCTGGCCCATCAGCAGCCGCGCGAACTGGCCCGGCATCAGCCTGCCATCGGCGTTGTCGAACACCGCGCGCACCCGCACGGTGCCGCTGCGCGCATCGACCTGGTTGTCAATCAGTTGCATCTTCCCCTTGTAGGGTGTGCCGTCGGTGGTGCCGGTCCCCATCTGCACCGGGATGCGTCCGATCTCGGACGGCGTCGATTCATCCGCCAGCGTCCGCAATGCGCGCGTCACCACCTGCTCATCGGCATTGAAGCTGGCATAGATCGGATTGACCGAGACCAGCGTGGTCAGAACCGGCGTGCCGGGTCCAGCGGCGATCAGATTGCCGACGGTGATTTCGAGCTTGCCGACCCGCCCGGAGACCGGCGCCCGTACTTCGGTATAGCCGAGATTGAGTTTTGCCGTTTGCAGCGTCGCCTCGGCCGCCTTCAGATTCGCTTCGGCCTCGCTGTAGGCGTTGACGCGACCGTCAAAATCGCGCTGCGAGATCGTGCGCGAATCCGTCAATTGCTGGCCGCGCTCGAAATCGCTCTTGGTGAGGATCAGGCGCGCCTTGGCCGCGGACACCTGGCCTTCGGCGCGCGCCACATCGGCCGCATACAGCGACGGATCGATCAGGATCAACAGGTCTCCTTGTTTGACCAGCGCACCCTCCGTAAAGTGGATTTCCTGAATCGCGCCTGCGACGCGGGAGCGGATTTCGACCCGTTCGACGGCCTCAAGCCGGCCGGAAAACTCGTCCCAAGGCACGGTCTGCCGGGGCGCGACGACGGAGACCGAGACCGGCAGGGCCGCGGGTGCTGCTGTCGCCGTCTCGGCTTGTGCGCTTCCACCTCGATCGCTCAGGAAGGTCGCACCCGCGGCGATGGCCAAGGCGGTCAGCACCAGCCCCGTCCCAGCCAAGCGTTTGTTTTTTATAATATTTTTCATGGAGACCCCAGTTCGGCAGGACATTCGGCGCTGTTAGCCCGGTTTGAATAGATCGGACCGGTGACGACACCCGATTACCGTCCACGCTGCAGCGCACACTTTCGTAACGTCCGGTATAAATGGGCCATCGACATGACCTGTCAAGTCACTTATCTAACGATTGGTAGGAAACTCGGAGAACCCATCATGGCCATGGGACGGCCCCGCGAATTCGATGTCGACAAGGCGCTCGACCTGGCGCTCCAGGTGTTCTGGCGCAAAGGCTACGAAGGCGCGTCGATGGCGGACCTCACGGAAACCATGGGGATCACCAAGCCAAGCCTTTATTCCGCGTTCGGCAACAAGGAAGAACTGTTTCGCAAGGCGCTGGATCGTTACGTCGACGGCCCCGGCGGTTACTTTCAGGCCGCGCTGGCCAAGCCGACCGCGCGCGCCGTGGTCGAACACTTGCTGTACGAAAGCGCCGATGCCGTCACTGACCCGAACCATCCGCCGGGATGTCTGGCGGTCCAAGGCGCCCTGAGCTGCGGCGATGCTGCTGAATCCATCAAGCAGGAATTGATGTCGCGCCGCGCCAAAGGCGAACAGGATTTGCGCGAGCGCTTCGAGCGGGCGATCGCCGAAGGCGACCTGCCTGAGGAATCCGATGCCGCCGATCTCGCGGCCTACCTGTCGGCGTTCCTGCAGGGCATGGCGGTGCAGGCGGCTGGCGGCACGACGCGCGAGCAATTGCGCAAGATTGCCGAGATGGCGCTGCGAACGTGGCCGCCGCCGAGTCTGGCGTCGGTCTGACGTTCACACCTCCGCCTTCTCCGCCATTCCCACCGCCCACAGCGCGAACGCGTACGCGATCGCCACTTCGTCGAGCCGGTTGAACCGCCCCGACGCGCCGCCGTGGCCGGCGCCCATGTTGGTGCGTAGCAGCACCGGGCCGCCGCCGCTCATGGTGGGGCGCAGCCGCGCGATCCATTTGGCCGGCTCCCAATAGGTGACGCGCGGATCGGTCAGCCCGCCCATCGCCAGGATCGCGGGATATTCCTTTGCCGTGAGGTTGTCGTAGGGCGAGTACGACAAGATGGTGCGAAAATCCTTTTCGCTTTCGATCGGGTTACCCCATTCCGGCCATTCCGGCGGCGTCAGCGGCAGCGTGTCGTCGAGCATCGTATTCAAGACATCGACGAACGGCACTTCGGCGACGATGCCGGCGAACAATTCGCCTGATCGGTTGGCGACCGCCCCCATCAGCATGCCGCCGGCGCTGCCGCCATGGCCGACGATTCGTTTGGCACTGGTGTACTTTGCCTCGCTCAGCGCGCGCCCTGCTGCTGCGAAATCGTCGAACGAATTCGTCTTCTTCTCGCGCTTGCCGTCGAGATACCAGCCCCAGCCCTTGTCCGCGCCGCCGCGGATATGCGCGATGGCGTAGACAAAACCGCGATCGACCAGCGACAGCCGGTTGGCCGCAAACGATGCCGGCATCGCCATGCCGTAGGAGCCGTAGCCGTAGAGCAGCAGCGGCGCGCGGCCATCGCGCACCAGATCCTTGCGGTGCAGGATCGAGACCGGCACCAGCGCGCCGTCATGCGAGGTCGCCATGATGCGCGTGGTGACGTAGTCGGCGGGGTTGTGGCCCGACGGAATTTCCTGCCGCTTGCGCAGCAGGCGCGCCCGCGTAGCCATGTCGTAGTCATAGACTTCCGCCGGCGTCGTCATCGACGAATAGGAGAACCGCAAATTGGTGGTTTCGAACTCGTAACCGCCCATGGTGTCGAGCGAATAGGCGGCCTCGTCGAAGGCGATGGCGTGCTCCCCGCCGCTCTCGAGGTCACGGATGATGATCGCAGGCAGCGCGTTGGCGCGCTCCAGCCGCACCATATGGCCGGCATAGAGTTCGACATCGAGCACATAGACGCCCTCGCGATAGGGAATCAGGTCGCGCCAGTTGGCGCGCTCGGGCGCGGCGAGCGGTGCGGTGACGACCTTGAAGTCGATGGCATCGTCCGCATTGGTGAGAATGAACAGCTCGTCGCCGCGGTCGGCGAGCGAATATTGCACGCCTTCCTCGCGCGCGGCGACGAGGCGCGGCGGCGCTTCGGGGTTGGCCAGATCGATCAGCCGTTGCTCCGAGGTCTCGTGATCGCCGCCGGCGATGACGCAGAAGCGGCCGGACGAGCTCTCGTGCAGATGGGTGAACCAGCCGGAATCCTGCTCTTCATAAACAAGCGTGTCGTCAGCCTGTTTGGTTCCAAGTCGATGCCGCCACACCTGCATCGGCCGGTGGTTGTCGTCGAGCTTGACGTAGAAGAAGCTGTTGCAATCCTTGCTCCAGACGATGCCGCCGTCGGTCTCCTCGACGAGGTCGTCGCGATCGGTGCCATTAGCCCAATCGCGCACGCGGATCGAAAAATATTCCGAGCCCTTGGTGTCGGCGCTCCACGCCTGCAGTTTGTGGTCATGCGAATGCCGCGCGCTGCCGAACTTGAAGTATTCATGGTTCGCGGCCAGCGCATCGCCGTCGAGCACGATCTCGACGTCGCCGCCGTCGCGCGGTGTGCGGCCGAACAGTTCATGCTGCCCGCCCTCGCGAAACTTTCGCAAATAGGCAAACGGACCGTCCGGCGCGGGCACGCTGGAATCGTCTTCCTTGATCCGCCCGCGCATTTCCGCAACCAGCTTCTTCTGCAAGGGCGCGGTATGGCCCAGCAGGCTATCGGTGTAGTCGTTTTCAGCTTCGAGATATTTTCGGATATCCGGATCCAGGATCGAGGGATCGCGCAGCACTTCCTGCCATCGGGCGTCTTTCAGCCATGCGTAGTCGTCCGTCACCGTGATGCCGTGCGTGGCGAAGGAATGCGGACGGCGCGGGGCGATGGGGGCGGGCAGAGAAGTCTTCCTGGGTTGTGTCACTCAATCCTCGTTAGCTGGATGCGCGGGCCAAGCCGGCGCATGACGATCAGGCCGGGCATCGCCGACACCCTTATATCGGCTCGAAAACGCGAATTGCCAGATCGGCGGCGTACCTCAATCTTGTTGGCTAGCGTGTTGTATGGTTAGGCATTTCGGCCTCGCCGCCGGCGATCGATCTGAAGATTTTGTCGTGGCTGGCCGAGGGCAGATATGTTGTCGGTCCAGCAAAACCGCTGCCGTCGCTGGAGCGGCTCAAGGCGCAGATCGAAGGCGTACAAGGTGGAGCGTTAGAATGCACGAGAGGATTTGACGAGGCGTGGACCATGTCGGCTTGGTATTGGAAGCTGGCAGCCCATTTTACGAAGATTTAACCGGTCCGTTGCCACAACCAATGGGTGCGTGAACCGCGAGCCCTGCCTGCATGCGACTGATGCCGAGACCTGTGATGTGGACAGCCATGCTGGCCGTTGTCGGCTTCATTGCTTATGGCGAATTTGTTCGCGACTGGCGCGTTCCGCGCTCGAGTCAATCCATTAATTCAGCGATGGCCGTTACCTACAGCGTGCTGATGGCCGACCTAACCAAGCTCGAAGCCGAGAGCAAGCGCAAATACGGCGAGGGGATCGAGGTTTCGCTGGAAGGCGGTAGCGGAACCGTCAGTGTCGAGCGAGATGGAAAGGTTCTCGAAACCCACGAACAGATCAGGACGTTTAACGGAGTGTATGGAATATTCGTCGTCGACCGAAAAACGCAGGCGCTTACGCGATTCCCGTTCAGCATCGCGGTCCGGCAGGAGTCCTCGTCGCCCAATCGGCCGGTCCGCGACTGGTTCAAGAACCGTTTCAAGAGTGCGCCTCAGCAGTGGTTCGAGTTCGACGATAGCGAACGGACGATAGATCGCTGTGTTGCGTTGCCCGATGGCCTCGGCCTTGGAAGGGTCGGCAGTGCGCTGCTTCTGCGTGAGGGCACGGCCTGCGTGGTGACCTGGAAAGGACAGCAACCCGGGGCGATGCTCATCACCGTCAGCCGCGCGGACGGCGATCCCTGGATGCGGCCATTTACCCGCCGGCTCTGCCGTTCCATTACGGAGTCGGCGCTCGAACGATTTACTCCCGGAGAGCCAGGTGGCCCGAAATACGCGACATGCATCCTCGCTGACCGGCCCGCTTACGTTAGCGCGCGAGAATCGCTTTCCGTCAGCGTGTATGAAGTCGGGGCGAGTAACCAGCTCATGCGAATCGACTGACTTCGCATGATAGCTGCGCGGCAAAGGACGTCGCGCGACGCGCGTCGACCGGCTAACTGTTCCGCAACCTCGCAGCAGCGCCGCCGCCGAACACCGGGATCCGGTTCACCGCCAGCACCACCGCGAACGTGATCACCAGCATGGCGATACCCAGCACCGAAATGGCGGCGAGGTCGCCGCTTTCGTTGAGGTCGTAAATCAAAACCGACAGCACCTTGGTCTGCGAGGTGAACAGCACGATCGCGGCGGATAGTTCGCGCATCACGCCGATGAATATGAAGCACCAGGTCGCGATCACGCCGGTGCGCAATAGTGGCGCGGTGATCTGCCACAGCGCCTGCAGCCGCGTCGCGCCGAGGATGCGGCTGGCGTCTTCCAGCTCGGGATGAATGGTCGCGAACGCTGCCTGCAATTGCTGGTAGGCCGACGGGAGATTGATGGTGAGGAACGCCAGCAGCAGAATCCACAGCGTGCCGTAGAGCACGAAGGGCGGCCGGGTGTAGCTCAGGAACAGCCCGACGCCGAGCACGATGCCGGGTACCGCGACCGGCGCGGTCGCGAGAAAGCCGAGGATGCGGTGGCTCGCGATCACGCGGCGGGTCGTGACATAGGCGACGACGAGGGCGAGGATCGTGCCGATAGTCGCCGTCGATGCACCCAGGATCACGGTGTTTTTCAGCGCGAGCTGGGTCGACGACAATTCGGTGAAGACGAAAACGATGTTGTGCAGCGTCGCCGTCGACGGCGTCACCAGCGTGGTGGCGTTCGGCGAAAACGCCGCATTGAGCAGCGCGAAATAGGGCAGGAACACCGGATTGAGCAGCACGATGAGGCAGAATGCCAGCGCCGCCCAGCGCCAGCCCTTCATCTCGACCTGACGCGGCGCGCCGTATTTGCCGCCGACGACCGAAAAGCCGCGACGGCCGAGCAGGAATTTTTGGCCCTGCAGCAGCAGGATCGTCAGCAGCAGCAGCGGCACGGCGGCGGCCGCGGCAAGTTCGAGCTTTGGCGGATACTGGAACAGGCTCCAGATTTTCGTCGTCATGGTGTGGAAGCCGGCCGGCAGCGCCAGGATCGCAGGCGATCCGAACAGCGTCATCGCCTGCAGGAACGCGATCAAGGCGCCGGCGACCAGCGCGGGCAGCGCCAGGGGGATCGTGACGCGCCGCGCCGTGGTCCATGCCTTGCCGCCGAGAATGGCGGATGCGTCCTCCAACTCGCCCGGCATGTTGTCGAGCGCGTTGGCGACCAGCACGAAGACGAACGGGAAGGTGTAGCAGGAGATCACGAAGATCAGCCCAGTCAGCGAATAGATGTCGAACAGGGGATCTTCGGCGCCGGTGAGATGACGATAGAGCTGGTTCAGCAGGCCGCTGTTCGGCGCCGCCAGCAATTCCCAGGCGACCGCGCCGAGAAACGGCGGCGTGACAAAGGAAGCCGTCACCAGCGCGCGGATGGTCTGCCGTCCCGGCATGTCGGTGCGCGACACCAGCCAGCCGATCGGGGCTGCGACAAGGCAGCAGATCACCGCCGAGGTGGTGGCGATGATCGCGGTCGTCAGCAGGGGATCGAGAAAGGCAGGGTCGGTGAACAGCGTGACGAAATTCTGCAGCGTCGGATGCCGTGCCTTGTCCGTGAAAGCGAACACCGCCAGCCACGACATCGGCAGCACGATCAGCACGATCATGAAGGCCGCGAACAGCCACAGGACAGGGCGGGTGAGATCGATGCGGGATTTCGGGGTGTCGGCGGTGGTGATGGTGACGGTCATTTGATCCACGAGTCAGATGTTTCCCTCATCCTGAGGAGCCGCTTTAGCGGCGTCTCGAAGGATGAATGGCACCAGCGGGGCCTCATGGTTCTCCCGGCGATGCAAAGCATCGTCCGGAGACGGCGCTTTGCGCCTCCTCACCATGAGGAAATAGGTCAAACCCTGAACAGCCGCGCATAGCGCGTCTTGATCTCTTCGGCCATCTTCTCCACGCCCACTGCATCTTCCTTCATCAATTTGATGTCCGAAATCTTGCGGCGCCCCGGCTTCGATTGCACCTGCGCGTGAACCGAATATTGTGCAGTGAAGTCGGTGAAGAATTGTTGCGTCTCGCGGGTGTGCAGCCAGGCCTGGAACAGCCGCGCGGCATTTGGATGCGGCGCTGACGCAAAGATGGCTGTCGGCCCCGAGATCGTTGGCGCGCCTTCGGCCGGATAGATCGGCTCAACCGGTTGGCCGGCTTCCTTCAGCAGCACGACGCCGTATTCATTGCCGTCGGCCATCACCGCGCGCTCGCCGAGCGACAACTTCTTTGGCGGATCGGTCGACGACTGCACCTGCATTACCCGCTGTTTCGACAGCTTCTCCAGATAATCCCAGCCCAGTTCACGGACCAGCTGGAAGGTCGCGGTCATGATGGTGCCACTATAGGCCGGGTGGCCCTTGACCATTTTGCCTGACCATTTGGGATCAAGCAGATCGGCAAAGCTCTTCGGTGCGTCTTCGGGCTTTACCAGATTGGTGTTGTAGGCCATCGACGACAAATAGATCCGCGAGGTGGCGGACATGCCGTCGGGGTCGCGATACTCAGGAAGAAAATGCCGGGCCATATCTTCCGATACAAATGGCGCCAACCATTTGTTCCGCTTCCAGGTGATGACGTGCGACGCATCCGAGGTGTTGATCACATCGGCTGCGCGGATGCCGGACCCGAACTCCTGGTCGATCCGCTGGAACAATCGCTCCGAGCCGGAGCGTTCGATCTGTACGGTGACGCCGGGATAGGCGGCCTCGAACGCCTTGCCGAGCTTTTCGCCGACCGGCAGGTCCATCGACGAGTACAGGATCAGTTTGCCTTCCTTCTTCGCCGCTTCCACCAGCGCCGGCGTGATCGCGGCCGGCTCCGGTGCCTGGGCGCGAACGGAAGCGGCGAACACGGCGCCAGTGGCAAGCGTGGCCGCGCCTTGAAGGATGTCGCGTCTCGAAAGTCTTCGCCGCTTCATCGCGTCCTCCCGTTTCTTCTTGTTTTACCGGCCCAGCGCCCGGCAGCGCTCGGGTGGCAGCGTCAGCCATACCTCGCCGCCCCTTTGCACGCTGGTTTCGGTCGGCGTGGTGGCGCGCAAACTGGTGCCGTCGGCCACCTCGACCATGTAGTCTCGCGCGGCGCCGAGATAGACCTGCCGCGTGACGACCGCCCTGATCGCATTCTCGGATGAAGCCGGCGGCTGCGTCGAAAGCCCGACATCATGCTGTCGGATCGCAACCACGGCGCTTTGGCCCGATGTGAGCGGCGCGCCGACCACTCTCAACGTCGCGCCCGCAAAGGCGACATGGTTGGCATCGAGCGCGGTTCCCTTGATGACATTGCTGGCGCCGATAAAGCGGGCGACGAATTCGGACTCGGGGCGCGCGTAGATGTCTTCGGGCGTGCCGAGCTGGTCGATCCGGCCGCCATTCATGACCGCGATCAGGTCGGCCGTGGTCATGGCCTCGGACTGGTCGTGGGTGACATAGACCGTGGTGTAGCGATATTCGTCGTGCAGGCGGCGGATTTCGAACCGCATCTCCTCGCGCAGATTGGCATCGAGGTTGGACAGCGGCTCGTCGAGCAGCAGCGTCTCCGGCTCGACGATCAGCGCGCGCGCCAGCGCCACGCGCTGCTGCTGCCCGCCGGAGAGTTCGCCGGGATAGCGCTGCGCCAGCGCCTCGAGCTTGGTGGTGGCAAGAATCGCCGCCAGTTTCTTCGCAATGGTGTCGCGGTCGAGTTTGCGCAGCCGCAGGCCGTAGACGATGTTTTCCGTCACCGTCATGTGCGGCCACAGCGCGTAGCTCTGGAAGATCATCGACATGCTGCGCTGCTCGGGCGGCAGCGTGCGCGCCTTCGAGGATACCAGCCGCTCGCCGACATGGATCTCGCCGTCGGAAGGTTCGAGGAAACCCGCGATCAGCCGCAGTGTCGTGGTCTTGCCGCAGCCGGATGGGCCGAGCAGGCAGACCAGTTGTCCATGGTCGATTTTCAATGAGACGTTATCGACCACCGCAAGCGAGCCAAATCGCTTGGTCAGGCCGCGCAAATCAACGGACGCCAATCGCCTCACTCCCACTCTTGTTCGTGCACGGATCAGCGCCCGGCTTGGTATGCCAGTATACGGACAAAAACAGGATGGGAAAGGGAGTTGGAGCGCCGGCAGGGAATGATTGGTGACGTTGTCGTCCCTGCCTAGTGCGCAATTGCGCACGGGCGCAGGGACGACGACTAACCGGTAACGTAGCGGTGCGTAACCATTACGCCCCCACGTTCTCGCCGAGATATTCGATCGCGGCCTCGGTTCCGCCCTTGCCGTGGGGGATATTCAGCGCGTTGAGTCCGACCTCGATCACGCCCAGCGTACCCAAAACCATCGGCGCGTTGACATGGCCCATATGGGCGATGCGAAACGCCTGGCCGGAGAGGTCGCCGATCCCGGTGCCCAGCACCACGCCACATTTCTCCTTGCAGTAGCGCTGCAGCGCGGCCGGATCAAAGCCGTTCATCGTCACCGTCGTCACGGTGTTGGAACGCTCATTGGCTTCGGAGATGTTGAAGCCGAGCACCTGGCCCTCGGACCACGCCGCCACCGCGCGGCGCACCGCTTCGGCGAGCAGGCGGTGACGCAGAAAGGCGTTTTCAAGTCCCTCGACATGGAGCATGTCGATCGCCTTGCGCAGCGCGAACAGCAGATGCACCGGCGCGGTGCCGGCATATTTGCGGTAGTGCTCGGCGCCTTCGCGCTCGGTCCAGTCCCAATAGGGCGTGCGCAGGTTGGCGCGTCTGTGCACTTCGCGGGCGCGGTCGTTGGCGGCGACGAAGCCGAGGCCCGGCGGCGTCATCAGGCCCTTCTGCGATCCGGACATCGCGACATCGATGCCCCATTTGTCCATCTCGAACGGCATGCAACCGAGCGAGGCCACGGTGTCGACCATGAACAGCGCCGGATGTCCCGTTGATTTGATCGCCTTGCCGATCGCTTCGATGTCGTTATAGGCGCCTGACGCCGTATCGACCTGCACCGCGACGATCGCCTTGATGCTGTGATCCTTGTCCTGCTTCAGCCGCGCCTCGACTTCGGCGGGACGGATTGCGCGGCGCCAGTCGCCCCTGAGCACCTCCACCTCGACGCCCATCGCGGCGGCCGCCTGACCCCAGCCGATCGCAAAGCGTCCGCTTTCCAGCACCAGCAGCTTGTCGCCGCGCGACAGCACGTTGGACAGCGTGGCTTCCCATGCGCCATGGCCGTTGGCGATGTAGATGTAGGATTGGCCCTTGGTGGCGAACATTTTCGACAGATCGGCGAGCAGGCTATCGGTCAATTCCAGCATCTGTTCGGAATAGATATCGAGCGCCGGGCGATGCATCGCCTGCAGCACTTCGTCGGGCATGGTGGTGGGTCCCGGGATGGCCAGAAATTCCCGGCCCGCGCGAACGGTCATTTTTTGCTTTTCCTTGTCGGCAGGAGATTCAATCTCGGTGTCATACTGATATTAGGCTATCGCAGCCGTCATTGCGAGCGCAGCGAAGCAATCCCAAGCTGCAAAAACCGATTGCTCTCATTGCTCCGCTCCGCAGTGGTGCCTGCGCAAGCTATTTCCCCACCGCATTGGCGATCGCACGCCAGATCTGATCCTTCAGCTCGGTCGCCGGCGGGCTCGGGATCGTCACCGCAGGTCCCTCGCGTTTTTTGCAGGCCTCGACCAGCCGCAGCACCCAGATTTCGCCGTCGGTGTAATAGAGGTCGCCGCCGCCATTATGGCCCGCAATCGTCGGCCCGATGCCGGTGACCTGATATTTCGCCTCGACCATGCCGGCGTTTTCCAGATCAGTCGCAAGTATCGCGCGTTCGGCATCGAGATCGGGGCTGATGTGGTGCGTAACGGCTGCAGTGTATTTGCTGACGCCGACGCCGCGATCTTCCGTCGCCGAGCCGAGCCAGACTGGGCGCTTTTCCTCGCCTTGGTCGAGCACCTTCCAGAACCGCACGTGATTGCGGCGATCGGCGCTGGCCCCGATCGGCTTTTCATAGGCGAGATCCTCGCGGCGACCGAGATAATAGAGATTGCTGACCGGCGCGTCCTTGTACGGCCGATCGAGCAGCACGCTGCCGACGATCTCGATCGATGATTTCAGCGTGATCGGATCGGCCGGATACCAGCCGGCCGCGTGCATCGCGCAGATCACGTCTTTGGTGTCGCCGACCAGCCCGACATTGATGGGATCGCCGGGAATGTCCTGGCCGGTCCGCGTCACCATAGGCAATTGGGCGAGGCCTTTTTGATGCTCGTAATGGGTCCAGAACAACGGCAGTGCCAGATAGGCGATGGCGCCATAGACGATGACAACGAGCAGCAAGATCCAGGCCGCGCGCTTCCACCGCGAACGCTTCGGCTTGACCGGGGATTGCGCGCCATTGGTGTCGGTCACATCCAGCGCTCCACGATGTCGGGCGCCGAAGGGTAGCACGTCTGGGCTGTGGCGCTACCGCCGCGTCTCGCGGCAGCCGGCGGCTTCGGCTTCGTCGACCGAGCAGAACCAGCGCGTGCCCTTTGAGATCTTCATCTCGATCTTCGCATACCAGCGGCTCGTCGGCTGATGATAGATGCATTCGCCGGATCGGTTGACGTTGCCCTTGATGGTGCAGTCGGGCGAGGGCGCCACCGGTCCCGAAGCCGATGCCAGCAGGATCGATTTGGCATTTTCCGGCGGCTTGACCGCGCCGAGAATGGCGGTCTTCTTGTTGCGGACGCGCCAGTCCCATGGCGCGATGAATGCGCCCTGCCACATCCCGGCCTTGGCCTCGCGCGCCGCTTTTTCATCCGCCTCGTAGTCGCGCGAGATTCGCGTCAGCGCCAGCGCCCAGCCGTTCGACACCAGCCACTTCTGAATGTCCTCGCCGTCGGCCTCGCAGCGCGCCACGGTGCGGCCGCGGCGATCCGTTACCGACCGGGTGTGACAGGTCCAGCTCTTGCCGCCGAAGCGTTTGATCAGTTCGTCGCGCGCCGCGGCGCCGCAGGTCCAGCGCTCGCCGTTGGTGTTGAGGCAGAGCTGATCGACGGCCGGCGCGTCGATGCCGCCCAAACGAATGCGGTTGTTGCCGATCTGGAGATGATCGCCTTCGCGGATTTTCGGGACGCCGGTGATGTCGGCCGCTTGCGCCACGGCGGGGAGCGACAGCAGCAGGACAGCGGACAGCAATTTCCATAAATTCATCGGCAGTCCCAGCGGAATGGTGCGCAACAATTCGGCGGATTGTGCGGACAAAGGGTCCGCCTTGCCAGAGCCGTAGCGTCGCATCGCTTTCAACTTCCTGTCATTGCGCGGTGCGTCCGCAAGCGCCGGAATCGCAGGCTGGGCAAGGCGCTCTTGCGCCGTGACCACCATCGATCCGCGCTCATCACTATTGAGGGTGGGCACGCTTCGCTTTGCCCACCCTACGACTTCACCATCGCCCTTCTTGCCAGCGCCAATCCCATCAGCACGAACGCCGACGTCACCTCGGGCCCGCCGACCAGAATCCGCGTCGGCGTCTTCATCTTGTTCCATTCATAGGCCTTGTACGGCCCATGCCTGCCGCCTTCGCCGAGCTGGGCGATGATGCAGTTGAGCGCCGGCGCAAACGTCGAAACGTCGGCGCCGAGATGCGCCAGCGCCATCAGCGCCAGCGCAGCGTCGAACGCGTTCATCTCGCGCGCGATCAATTCTCCTTCGACATAGGCCAACACATGCCTGCGGATGAACGCGAACGTGCCGTCCGGATCGATCGCCCGCCGCGCCGCATCGGGCAACGCCATGAACGCGGCATGGCAGCGGCCGAAATAGGCGGAGTAGAGTTCCGGCAGATAATAGATGTGCGAGCGCGGGTTCTTGAACGCGCCGCTTTCCACCAGCCGCCGCTGGAAGCCCAGGATGCGATGCACCGTCTCCAGCCGCGCAGGCGTCTCCAGGATCTTCCAGCGCGAAAGGTTGCGGAACGAGACTTCGAGAATATCGAGATTGAGGGTGGGATCGAGGTCGTTGCCGTAGGGCCGGTCGCCAGCGAGATTGTCGATCCAGGTGACGACGCCGCCCTCGTAATCGATGTTGTCGTTCAAGGGCACGGTGACGCGCGGCTCGTTGGCGCCCTCGCGCACCTGATAGCCGCGGTAGAAATCCAGGAGCGGCTGGTCGAGGATCGGATCGGTCGAACCGGCCTGGGTCGCCGCCGAGAACGAGCACGCGGTGGTGTCGCAGTCCGGCACGTAGATGCCAAAACCCAGATCCTGCTTGATCTGGGCGAAGAAGCGCGAGAAGCGCGGATGCGGCAGCGGCGCCAGCGCCGTGATCACACGCGCCGTGGAGCCGTCATGCGAGGACACTTCCTCGGCTGAGGTCTTCAGGCAGAAATCCACCATCTCCGAAATCGCCCGCCGCGACGCCGCGGCCTGGTCCGCGGACACCAGCCCGGTTTCGATGAAGCTCAGCAGCGCCTCGGTGAAGAAGGCGTCGTAATAGGCCGAGCGGTGGCGGATCTGCATCGGCTGCCACATCGGCTCGGCGATCCCCGTCCAGGGCGGGTTGATCAGCGCGCGGGCCGGCGAATGGGCGATAAATATCCGCGCCAGGCTGAACAGGAGTGTCGAGTTCTTGTAGCCGCGTGAGTTCAGCCCGGTCAGCGCCATCAGCATTTCGCGCCCGCCCATGTCGGGGTCGCCGATCAGGTTGAAGGCGGCATAGGTCGGGATGAAGCCGTTTTTGGCAAACGAGCCCAGCAGATGGGCGCCGCAGCGGCGGATCACCCGGTCGATTTCGCTTCCGTCAGGAGCGCGGCCATTTGCCGCCACCGACTGCGGGGAGGGGTGATTCACCCCGATATCGGCCATCAGCTCGGCGATCGGGGCGCCGACTGCGGCCCAGTCCGGATCGGCCTCGTCGCGCGCCCGCCGCAGCGCCTCCTGCAGCGCGCCAAGCCGCTTCTCGTCCCGCAGCGCGGGTAGCCCGGTCCGCCGCAGCAGCGGCCGCAGCGCCGGATTGCCCAGTGCCGTCCGATAGAACTTGCCGAGATGGGGGTCGCCGCCGCGGTATTTCAGCAGCACGGGATCGCATACGTCGTACAGCGAGGGGCCGTCTTTCCGCGCGGTCAGCGACCGAAATGCGGCGCCGGCGATGGTTTGGAAGCCCATGCAGTTTCTTTCCGCCGGAACGGTGAGGGGAGGGCCGCGTTGAGCATGTCGAATAGCTCAAGGCGGCCACCGCCGGCCGGATCGGGCCCGCAAGCCATTGAAAACTAGCCAAATCTGCGAAAAACACAAATGTGATGTGGATCACTTAAGTGAAATTAACTATCCACCGGTATCTGCAGCTCTGGGGGTCCATGCGTCAAATGAGGTTGTTCGGGGAGGGCCAGCAGGCTAAAAGCCCGGTTGTTGCGGTGCCGCAAATTGAGCGCAATTCGACGGCACATACCCTGCAACCCCTTCAAACCTGAACGGTCCTCACGCGACTAACTGGCGCGGTTTTGCTCGGCGCCTTTGGACAAACTTGGGATTGGTAACGCGATGAACCTCGGTCAGCTCCGCATCTCCCGCCGCACCGTCACCATTGCCGTGGCTTTCGTTGGCCTGGTGTCGCTGGCGATCGGCGCCCATGCCGCGTTGAACAAGCGCTCGCTGGACGCCGCCAAGGCGATCGGGACCGAACAGACCGGCTCGATCGGCGGGTCCGCCAGCCGCGTTGCGCTCGTGATCGGCAACGGCCATTACCCGGATGCTTCCGCGCCGCTCGCCCAGCCCATCAACGATGCCCGCGGCCTCACCGCGGCGCTGCGCGCCAAGGGTTTTGACGTCGATGTGGTCGAGGACGCCACCAAGGACGACATGGCCCGCGCCATCGTCCGGCTGAAGGCCAAGATCAACAAGGATACCGTGGCGATGCTGTTCTTCGGCGGCTATGGCGTCCAGGTCGGCCGCGAAAGCTTCATGGTCCCGGTCGACGCCGCGATCTGGAAGGAAGCCGACGTCCGCCGCGACGGCGTCTCGATCGAACAGGTGCTGGACGCGATGACCGAGAAGGGCGCCAAGGCCAAGCTCGTCGTCGTCGACGCCTCCCGCCGCAACCCCTATGAGCGCCGCTTCCGCTCCTATTCCCATGGCCTTGCCCCGATCTCCGCGCCGGAAAACGCGCTGATCCTGACCTCGGCAACGCCGGGCAAGGTCGCCGATGACGGCAAGGGCCAGTACAGCGTGCTGGTGACCGAGCTCTTGAACAATTTGGATTCGCAATCCGGCGCCGCCACCGCCTTCAACAAGACCCGCATCTCCGTCTCCCGCGCCTCCGACGGCGAGCAGGTGCCGCAGGTGTCGTCGTCGCTCCTGGAAGACGTCCGCATCGGCGGGTAAGGGCAGCCATCAGACACGGCATTCAAACAAAAAAGCCCCGGCCGACGCCGGGGCTTTTTTTATCGCGTCCGCTGTACTGCCGCCGTTCGCCTACTTCGGATCAGCGCTCGCCGTCACCGCCCGCACCGGATCGCCTTCACGCAATAGCGCGCCGGCGCGCGCCACCACGATATCGCCTTCCGCCAGCCCCGAGGTGATCTCGACCTGTCCGGCCGACATCAGCCCCGTCTCCACCCGCCGCGTTTCGACGCGCGCGCGCCGCACCACCTGCACCACGGTGCCGGCGGAGCCGTAGAGGATGGCGGTGAGCGGCACCGAGACGCCGCAGCTCTGCCCGGTCTTGATCTGCGCGCGGCCTGAGGAATTGACGAGCAGGCGGCGATTGGTGGTAACGCCGAGGAACACCTGCGCGAGCTGGCTGTTCGGCTCGACGGTGGTCGACAGCCGCCGCACTTTGCCGTCGACCTCGCCGGCGCCGATTATCTTGATCCGCGCGGTCTGGTTGACGGCGAGCTTTTGAATGTCGCGCGTCGGCACCATGCCGACCAGGTCGAACTCGCCGCGCGCGATGATCGAGAACAGCGCCTCGCCCTTGGCCGACGCCATCGCGCCGACGGACGCCGTCGAGGCCGAGATCACCCCGCCCACCGGCGCCTGCACCGTGATCTGCCCGCCCTCCGGGAGGCTCAGCCGCGCCAGCACCTGGCCTGCGGTAACGCTGTCGCCCGCATCCACCATCACCTCGGAAACCTTCAGCCCCATCCGTTCGGGCCGCACCTGGTTCTCCTCGCGCGGAATGACGGTGCCGGAGACTTCGACGATATTGGCGAAACAGGCCTTTGCGGCCTTGAGCACGGTGACGGCGGCGCCCTTGGCCGGGGCTTCATCGTCGGCGGCGCGGGCGGGGAAGATGCAAAGGCAGAACATCCCCGCTGCGATCAGGGGGGCCAGCTTGGGCGAAAGGTCGCGCGCGCGGATGGTCATCGGCATTTCGTTCCCGTTTTTCGGCCTTCACCGTTACCAGAAGGCCGATAGCAGAGCCAAGCGCCAAGAATGTCACTCCTCCGCCATGCTGACGGCCTCCGCCGGCGCGGGCTCTCCCGCCAGCGAAACGCCGGCCAGTTCGTCTGCGCGGGCGATATGCCGCACGATCGCGGGATTGATTGATGAGGCATGGGTGAGCGGCAGCATGTGGCCGGCGGCCGGCAAATGCTGGATTTCGGCGTCGTCCATGATTGCGCCGAGCCGCTGCACGATGCGTTGGGTAAGATAGGGTGACAGCCCGCCTGAAAACAGCAGCGTCGGAACGCGAAGCGAGGCTGCGGCAATCGTGACATTCTCTTCGGCGAACGCCGCCGAGAAATCGAAGGCGAGTTTGTGCGCGCGCTCGATCATGCGAAGGCGCGCGCTGGCCGGCAGCGGATCCTGCGGACCGGACCCGTTCCAGAACGCCGTGAACTTGTCGATCGCCTCGAGCACCGATCCATTCCAGATGTCTTCGGAAACCTCATTCGCGACCTCTGCGAAGCGCCCGTGAAGCCTTCGGTCCGCGTCACTCTCGCGCAGCAGCGTCGGCAGCACCGGCTCGATCAGCGTCAGGCTGCGCAGGCGATGCGCGAACGCCGAACAGGTCGCGATCTTGAACGCTATCGCGCCGCCGTAGGAATGGCCGACGAGATGGATCGGTCCCTCCGCGTCGTTAAGCGTGCCGCTCAAGGCTCGGACTTCTTCAGCAAGCGTCAGTGGCAGGTCCAGCGCGCATCCATTGGCGCCATAGCCCGAGATGTCAGGGGCGAAGAACCGATGGCTGCGCCCGAGCTCATCTCCGAGCGCCTTCCATTGGCGGCCCGAGCCGAGCGAGCAATGCAGCGCCACGACGCAAGCCTTGTCGCGCTCCTTGCCGCGCGCTGCGCGCGAAATCTCAATCACATTCGTCATCGGAAAATTCCTGGTTTGTGCATGGGACGCCAGCAGCGGAGCCATGCGAATGGCCCCGCTGGAATTTTCTGGAGCGAGGTTTCACCGCTTGGTGATGACGACCTCGAGATATTCGCTGGGGACGACCATCGTGCTGTCGCCGGACCTGTTCATCCGAACGATCAGGGCATGCAGGTCGTTATGCAGTTCTTCCTGTTTCACGGGGTCGAGGGCTGCGAACGCTTTCAGCACCGGCCCGTAATAGGTCTTGAATACGTCGAGGAAGTGCGACGGCGAGCGATAGCGGAACTTGAACAGGCGCGATTCCGCTCTGATCGAGCGCGCCCCGGCGTCGAACATTTCGGTCAGCCGCGCGCTTGTTCCCCACAGCGCCGGCGATTTGGCCCCAGCGGGGGGCGGCAGATATTTGCCGAGCGTCTTGAAGACCTGCCCGATAAAACCTTCCGGCGTCCAGTTCGCCAGGCCGATCTGGCCCTTAGGTCTACAGACCCGCATCAGCTCGGCCGCCGCGCGGTCCTGGTTCGGTGTGAACATGACGCCGAAGGTGGAGAGCACCGTGTCGAAGCTATTGTCGCTGAACGGCAGGTTTTCCGCGTCGGCTTCCCTGAATTCGATTTGCATGCCTTCCGCCGCGGCACGCGCCTGGCCGCGTTCCAGCAACGCCGGCACGTAGTCGGTCGAGGTGACGTCGCACCACCGCCGTGCTGCGGCAAGGCTCGCCATGCCATTGCCGGCGGCGACATCGAGCACCTTTGAGCCGGCCTTGATATCGAGCGCCTCGCAGAGTTCCTCGCCGACGATCTGGAGCGTCGCGCCGACGATCGCGTAATTGCCTGACGACCATGCGGCCTGTTGACGCGTCTTGAGGGCGGCAAGGTCCGGGGTGAGTGGGGCGGAACCGGCTTGGGTCTGGGTCGCTGCGGTCGCGGTCTGGGCGGCCATCGGTGTCTCCTCCGGTGTTATGCAGCCACGGAATGGGGCCGCGATGAACCGAACATGGCCTTGGGCGGACCTAAAGACTCTGATGCCGGGCTGATTTTGCCTTGAGACCATCCTGATTTTTCAGTGAGATTTCTTTTTTGTGAGATTTCTCACACATTCCTGACGGTAAATTCGCTCTACCTTTGACAGGAGCATGATCCGGAAAAGTGGACACCGGTTTTCCCTCGGGACAAGCGCGAAGTGTTTGCCCGGAGGTCATGCTCAGACAAGAAGTGCGGGACAAACAAAATGACCGGAAATCGCGTACCGGGACGAAATGAGCTCTGATGATTTAACCGGGATGAAGCCGTGCAATTTCACTTTTCCAACCATGTGCTTGATGTCGACCTTCGTGAGCTGACCCGCGGCGGCGAGAGTGTGGCGGTCGAGCCGCAGGTGTTCGATCTGCTGGTTCACCTGGTCGAAAACCGCGACCACGTCGTCACCAAGGACGATCTGATCGAGGCGGTGTGGGATGGCCGCATCGTCTCCGAATCCACGTTGACGAGCCGGATCAACGCCGCGCGCAGGGCGGTCGGCGACAGCGGCAAGGATCAGATGATGATCCGCACCCTGGCGCGAAAAGGTTTTCGCTTCGTCGGCGACGTGCAGCCGAAAGCTGCGAGCGGTGGCGAAGCGCGCACAGGTGCGCTCCAGCCGCTCGATCCCACGGGCGAGCCGCTGCATCCGCCGCTCCCGGCGCTTGATCGCACCGCGATCGCGGTGCTGCCGTTTGCCAATCTCTCCGGCGAGCCGGAACAGGAATATTTTTCGGAAGGCATCAGCGAGGACATCATTACCGCGCTGTCGAAGCTGCGCTGGTTCTATGTGATCGCGCGGAATTCCTCGTTCATCTACAAGCAGAAATCCGTCCACCACCAGCAGATCGGCGAAGAGCTCGGCGTCGGCTACGTCGTGGAAGGCAGCGTGCGCAAGGACGGCGACCATGTGCGCATCACCGCCCAGCTCGTCGACGTGGCCACCGGCAGTCACCTCTGGGCGGAGCGCTACGACCGTAATCTCGCCGACGTTTTCGCCGTGCAGGACGAGATCACCCAGGCCGTCGTCGCGGCGATCGAGCCGCAACTCTACGCCGCCGAGGATTTCCGGGCCCGGCGCAAGGCGCCTGACAACATGGATGCGTGGGATCTGGTGATGCGCGCGCTATCGCATTACTGGCGCGTGACGCGGCAGGACAATCTGGTGGCGCAGGCGCTTCTGGAAAAGGCGATCGCTGTCGATCCCGGTTACGGCCAGGCGCTCAGCCTGCTGGCTGCCTGCCATACGTTCAGCGCCCATATGGGCTGGCAGGAATTGTCCCAGGTCATTCCGGTCGCGGAACGCGCGGCGCTGGCGGCGATCCGGGCCGACAGCGAGGACGCGTGGGCGCACTATGCACTCGCCAGCGTCTATCTGTTCCAGGAGCGTTTTGATGATTGCATCGCCGAATTCGAACTGGCGCTGCGGCTCAATCCCAATTTCTCGCCCGCGCGCGGCATTTACGGCGTTGCGCTGTCCTATCGCGGGCGCTGGGAGGAGGGCGATCGCGCCGCGCGCGAGGCGCTGAAATTCTCACCGCGCGATCCCTTTGCCGCGATCTATTGCGGCGTCGCCGCCTATTGCCAGTATGTCGGCAAGAATTACGCGGAGGCGATCCGGCTGTCGCGCGAAGCGCTGCGGCAGCGCGCCGATTTTGTCGGCGCCCACCGCGTGCTGACGGCCGCCCTCGGCATGGCCGGCGGCACCGAGGCCGCCAAAACGGCCCTCGAGGGCCTCTGCCGCGCCCAGCCCAACATCTCGCTCGCCTGGCTGGCGACCGGATTGCCGTTCGAGCACGAGGCGGACAAGGCGCATTACCTGGAAGGGTTTCGGCGCGCGGGCTTGAAATAATTGAGACCGCAATAGCTCGCGCGGCGATATCTCAAGCTGAACTGGACGACAAATCATAGCTGTCTGAAAGTCTTCGCCGGCTGTCACGGGCATGTTGATGCTGCCCTCGCTTTCGCGAGGCAAGCATCAAGGAGAACGACATGCCGTTGATAGAGGTTCACGTCATCGAGAACGTGTTCAATGCCGAGCAGAAGCGCCAGATGATCAGCAAGCTCACCGACGCCATGGTGTCGATCGAAGGCGAGGCCATGCGCGGCGTCACCTGGGTCAAGATTTCCGAAGTCGCAAGCGGCGATTGGGGCATCGGCGGTCAGTCGTTGACCACGGAAGCCGTCAAGGATCTCGCGGCCGGCCGCAAGGTGGCCTGACGCGCGGCGCCTTGCATCGCCAGCGGGCCGGTCCTGCCAACGGTGCGGCGCGGCGCTTCCTTATCTTGATCGTTCACGCAGCCGTGTCCGGTGCTCATCGCCGCGCTGAAGCCTGCTGACACCATGCTGGCAGCAGGCCTTCGATAGAAAGGGTGCCGGCAAGCTCACCGGCTTCCGGCTACGCTTTGAAAGAAAATAGCCATGACGATACTGACCACCATTCCGACGTCCGCCACCAGGCCATTTGCCTGGCGAACTGCAATCTGGCTGGCGCGCCTGCGCCGTCTCGTCAACCGCTTCCTCGCGGCGGTGATCGCCCGCCACGAGCGTCACGCCGCGCGCGTCGCCCTGCACAGGCTCGACGACCGCCAGCTCCAGGATCTCGCGATGACCCGCTCCGAGATCGAGAGCAGGCTCGAAGAATTGGCGCAAATGCGCGCGCGAATGCAGCAGCCCGGCTGGCACTGACGGGTGGGTGCGGCCTGTTGTCAGTAGATCGGCCGCAGTCGGGCCGTCGTCCTTCGAGACGCGCTTCGCGCGTTTCAGCAGGATGACGGGTTGAGCTAGGGGTGTTTGACAAACGGGCGGAGCCGTTGGCTTTGCCCACCCTACAAAACTAGGATTTTTTCTTCATCCGCGCCGCGGCATCCACAACGTTGTCGACTTCCTCGCGCCAGCTCAAAATCTCCGCGGCCAGAATCGGATGATTGAATCCCTTCAGATTCAGATCGTCGATCGGCTTGCCCTCGACCCACGGCTCGACCATGCCGTAGACGCGCCGGGACACCACGATCTGGTTGGCCTTGGCTTCGTCGCATAGCCGCGACGCCAGATTGGTGACGCTGCCGATCGCGGCGTATTCCAGCCGCTGCTCGAAACCGATCTGGCCGAGCGTGGCGTAGCCCAGCGCGATGCCGATGCCGAAGCCGAGATTGTGGCCGCGGTTGCGCCACTTGTCGGTCAGCCCGCCGATGGTGTCGCGCATCTCGACCGCCATCCGAACGGCGCGCGCGGTGTGGTCGTCGAACTGGATCGGCGCGTTGAACAGGATCATCACGCCGTCGCCGGCATAGCGGTCGAGCGTGCCTTCATACTTGAAAATCAATTCGCCGAGGGCTGCGTGATATTCACGCAGCACATTCATCGCCTCCTCGGGCTCGGTCGTCTCGGTGAACGCTGTGAAACCGCGCAGATCGCAGAACACGACAGTGACCTCGCGGCGGTGGCTGTCGAGCAAGCCCTCATGGCCGTCGGAGGAAGCGATCAGTTGCGCCACCTGCGGCGCCAGGAAGCGCTCCAGCCGCCGGATGCGCTCGATCTCACCCAGCTGCGTCTCGACGCGCTCCTCCAGCGACTTGTTCCAGTCCTTCAGCTGGTCGGTCTGCTCCTGCAGCTTGTCGGCCTGCTGGCGCACCGTGTTGTGCGCCGTCTGAAGCTCGCGACTCTTGTGGTCCACCTCGGTGAACAGCCGCGCATTGCGCATCGCCAGCACCGCCTGGTGCGCAAAGGTCTTCATCAGCCCGATCAGATTGGCGGAGAATTCGCCCGCGTTCCGTCGCAGCACCACCAGCGATCCCAAAATGCCGGTCTGGTCGACCAAGGGCACGACCAGCACCGCGTGGAAACCGGCCGCGATCACGACATCGCGCAACGGATGATCAGGCGCGGCGCCGAGATCGGTTATCGCGATCGGCTCGCCGCTGGTTGCGGCCTCGCCGAGCGGCGAGTTGTCGGCGTCGATGGCGCGGTGGCGGCCTTCGGCGGCCTCGTCGATGCCGATCGCTTCGGTCAGGTTGAACTGGTGATTGCCGGCGTCATAGCCATAGATCAGCACCGCGTCGGCATGGGTGATTTCCAGCGCCCGCGCGGCGATCGTAGGCAGCACGGCGTTGAGGTCGAGCGAGGAGGCGACCGCGCGGCCGACTTCCTCGAGCACCTTGAGCTCGTTGATCGATTGCGCCAGATCCCGCGTCCGTTCCTTCACCTTGGATTCGAGGTTCGAATAGGTCTCGGCCAGCTGCCCGGCCATGCCGTTGAACTGGTTGGCGAGCTCCTCCAGCTCGTCGGAGGTCTTCACCTCGATGCGATGACCGAAATCGCCGGCGCCGAGCCGCCGCGCGCCGGCCTGCAGCGCCGTGATCGGCACCAGCATCCGCCGCGCCATGATGGTGCCGGCGATGATCGCGACCACGAGGCCGAGCCCGATCAAAAGCGCGATCCGCACCAGTTGATCGCGGATCGGCGTCAGCGCCTGCGCCGTCTCCTGTTCGAAGAACACGTGCCAGCCGAGTTTTGGCACCAGGCTCGACGTCGTCAGCACGGCGTTGCCCCTGGCATCCTTGCCCGATGCCGGCGCCACGCCGCCCGGCTTGCTGACGGCTTGGACCTGCGGCAGCTTTGACAGGTTCTTGCCAACCTCGGGCCCGGTCGAGGAGGCGGCGAGGACGTCGCCCCTGGCGTCGGTGACATAGGCAAACGCCACCTTGCCGACCTGGGCGTCGATCAAAAATTCCGACAGGAAGTCGAGGTCGATCTGGGCGATGGTGATGCTACCATCGGCATGCGGCAGCGTGATCGACGTGAACGGCCGCTCGCCGCGGACGTAGGCCGGCGCAAAAGAGGTGCCGCGCGAGAGCGTCTCGGTCAGCCTGACGTCGCGGGAAAAATCGGCGTTGCTGTCGAGCGTGACGGTCTGGCGCGTCATGCGGAGCTGTTCGCGGCCCTGGGCGTTGAGCAGCGAGAGCTGGCTGACCTGCGGCACCTGCCGCAGCAATTGCCCGTAATCGTCGCGGCGCCTGTCGCGCGTGTCGGAGGAGGCCCGCGTCACCCAGGAAATCTGCCGCTCGAGGTCCGACAGCGATTGCTGGATCCGCTTGGCGGTCGCCTCCGCCTTCTCGCTCATGCCGTCGTTGAGCGATCTCTTGATGCCGCGATAGGTGATCCAGGTCTCGATCGCGCCGTTGACCGCCAGCACGAACACGACAAGGCCGACCAGGGCGACGACATATTTGGCGAACAGCCCTTCGCGCAGAAACCCTATTCTGTCCCTGACCTCGTTCATCCGGACCCTCGTGCGCCACGGCCTCGCGCGCGCGCATCGGCATTTCACTGGTGCCGGCCTGTCTCGGCAGCCCCGGTATCAAGGCCTGTCTAGCACGAATTGGGGGCAGGGATTGTGGGTCCGCCCACATGGTTGAGCACCAATTATAGGCGGGAATCACCGGAGATTCGTCATGCCCGGGCTTGCTTAACCTCGCCCCGCTGGCGGGGAGAGGGGGGCGGCCTCAGCGGTTGAAAAGCTGCCGCAAGACGTCGTTCATCGGCTGACTGTCCTGTTGGGCGGTCGTTTCGCTCGGCGGCGCGGGAGGCGCGGGCTCGGCGGCCGGAACGTCATCAGCCGGCGTGGCTTGGGTCGGCGCCTCGGCGGGCGAGGTGCGGCTCGGGATGCTGCGCTGGCCGCTCGGTCGGCTGCCGCTCTGGCCTTGGTTCTGACCGAGGCCGCCCAAGCCCTGCTGCAGGAGATTGCCGATGGTCTCGCCGAGCTGGCCGCCGAGCGGACTGCCCGGCTGGGCTCCAGCCGATCCACCGGCCCCGCCTTGCTGTCCGCCGTCCGTCCCCTTCTGTCCGCCGAGCAGGCTGCCGATTGCCGCCCCGATGCCCGCGCCCTTCTCGCCGAACAGGCCCTTGCCCATCTCCTTCAGCTTGGCATAGGCGCCGTCGGGATTGTCGAGGATGCCCTGCATCTCCGGATAGATCCGCGGGCTTCCCCACGGGCCGGAGATCATCACGGGGATGCCGAGCCCGACCGGATCGCTGGCGCGGCCCTGGCCTTCGGTGGTCATCACCAGTTTCGGCTCGACGCGGAACCCGATCTGTTTGGTGCCGAGATCGATGGTGCCCGCGCCGGTCATCTTGACCAGCGGGCCGACCAGATTGAGATCGGTGGTCTGCGCCTGACCCTTGTCGATCTTGAACGACGCCGACAATTGCGAAAGGTCGGTCGCCTTCTCCTCGCTCGCCTGCCAGCCGGACAACGTGCTCGCCGTCAGCGAGCGGATCATCTGCGCGACGTTGAGCCCCTTGATGGCGCCGTCCTGAAATACGACGAAGGCGGTGCCGGCCATGTTCGACATGATCGCGCGCTGGCTGGTGCCTGCGGAGCGCACGCTGACCTTCGCCTGCATCTTACCGTCGATCCCGTTGAAGTCGGCGATGCCGTCCAGCAGCGGCAGCGCGCGCACGCCGGTGAGGTCGGCCCGCATCGCATAGGTAGGATTGACGGTGGAGACGTCGACGATCAGATCGCCAGTGGCGTTGCCTTCGTAGGCGCCGAGGTTGGAAACCTGCGCCTTCAGGACGCCGCTTGCGAGCGTGGCATCGATCGCTGCGGGGATGAAACGCGCGTCGCCGATCTTGAGCTCGGCCGCGGAAATGCGCACCTGCAGGTCGATATAATTGAGGCCGTTGACGTCGATCGTCGCACTGCTCCAGGGCTGGCCTGCGGAACTAACGGTGCTGCGCGTCGTCGCGACCGCGAGCTTCTGGAAATCGAGGTCGAGCTTCACCAGCGGCTTGCTCGACAGATCGACCGAGGCCCAGCCATTGAACGCGGCATCGCCGAGCGCGCCGGTGACGCCGTTGATCATGACGACGGAGCCGTTGAGGCGGGCTTCGGCCTTGGCCGTGAGCGGGGCGGGCAACAGGTCGGGCGCGTCGATCTTGATCTCGGCCGGGATATTCTGCCGCTCGATCGGGGCTGCAGGCAGCGTCGCCTTGAGCTCGAATTTCAGCGGATGGCCGTCCCTGCGGGCGCCGCCTGTTAGCACGACCTTGCGGTCGGAATCGATGGTGACGTCGGCGTTGACGGTCTCGAACCGGCGCTCGACGCGGTCGCGCAGGTTGGAGAGCACGATGGTGCCGCCGGTGACGCTGATATGTTCGATCGAAAAGGCATCGGTCGCCTTGCCGGCAGTGGGCTTCGACGGAGGAATGACCTCCCTGTCGCGCTCGCGCCGCAGCGGCAAATTCGCCACCGGGCGTATGATCGCGAGCTCAGTGATATGCGGCTTGCCGGCCCACAGGCTGGCGAGCGTCACGTCCGCCTCGATGCTAGCGGCCGCGAAGTGGCGGTTGATTTCGCGGTCCTTCGGATTCTGCAGCGTGACATCGTTCAGCGTGATGTTGAGCGATGGCCACAGGCCGATCCTGGCGCCGCCATTGATGGCGAGCTTGTAGCCGGTTTCCCGCTCGACCCGCTCCTGGATCTGCGCCGTCAGGAAGCCCGACGGGATGCCGATCACCAGCAGCAGCGCGATGACGACGATCACGGCTGCGATGACGGCGCCGGCAATTTTCAGTGCTTTCATATCGACATTCCAGACCGCGCAAACGGCACTTATTTCGGTGGCGCGAGACGTGAGCGCAACCGGTCAGGCGAGCTTATCCCGGAAAGGGGTCGGGCCCAAAGAAGCCAAAAATATTCCGGGGGTGCTGCAATGTTATGTGACTTATGACACACTCGTAGGCGCTGGAATCCTGCTAACCGCCGAGGTGGGCAGGTCCGGGACGATTTAGAAGGTAATAGTACAATGAGCAAACAGGCCGAATTTGCGGTCATCCTGAAAATGAACCCGATGTTCGCGGATTTGGGCGCGGATGAATTGCAGCGCATCTCCGGTCTTTGCCACACTGCGCAGCTCGGCCTTGGCGAAATGCTGTTCCAGAAGGGCGATGCAGGCGACGCGCTGTATGGTGTGCGACGCGGCCAGATCCGGATCGAGACTGGCGCCTCCGACGGCAGCCGCCTGACGCTGAATTTCATGGGCCCCGGCGATCTGTTCGGCGAAGTCGCCGTCCTCGACGGTGAGAGCCGCACCGCGGACGCCACTGCCGGCGAGCCCTCGGAACTGTTCGTGCTGCGGCGCGAGGATTTCCTGGCCTTCCTCGAGCGTGAGCCCAAGGTCGCGATCAAGATCATGATGCTGTTGTGCCAGCGCATCCGCTGGCAGAGCGAGCGGATGGAAGAATCCGTGCTGCAGCCGCTGCCGGTGCGCCTGGCGCGGCGGCTCTGCGCACTCGCCTCCGATTTCGGTTCCGAAGTGCACATCTCGCAGGAGCAACTCGGCGTCTTCGTCGGCGCCGCCCGCGAAAGCGTCAACCGTCAACTGCAGCTCTGGCGCAAGGACGGCATTCTCGATCTGCAGCGCGGGCGCATCCTGCTGCAGAACATGACCAAGCTGACGGCGGTGGCACGGAACGAGTGAGGTTTCCCTCCTTCGTCAACCATGACCTGCTGTGGTATGATGACCGAATGAACAAGATACTCAAAGAAGTGATCGAGCACGCTGAGGCCTGGCCCGTGGAGGATCAGCAATAACTCGCCGAGTACGCTCGCGAAATCGAGGCGCGCCGGACCGGCGTCTACTCGATGTCAGACGATGAGCGGTCGGCGGTCGCAAAGGGTTTGGCTGAGGCCGATCGCGGGGAATTCGTGTCGAATGAAACCGCGAACGTCACGACAGGTGAGCTACGATTGCTTTAGCAAATCGTGCACTGCGTCAGGTTCGATCTTACGGTGGACAATTAGCGCCCTCGCGATTTTTTCAACTTGATCGGAGTGCGTTATGAGCAACTCATAAGCTCTTTGATGGCCCGCGTCTCTAAGCGCAATGCTGGCGGCCTCCTCGAAGCCATCAAGCAATTCGATCATCATTCCGTAGTCGCCCCATCCAGCACCAGGATGCGTGGGAGCCTTGAATAACTTCTGAGCCTCCAGCCCCGCCGCACAAACTGCAAGCGCCTCTGTTAGCGGAAGATCCGGATCGTGTTCGATATCAGCGGAGCCCTTGGCTTCATCTCCGCCGATGCCGATTTCTATACGGCCCACTCTCAATCCTAGAACTGATGCGACAACCGCGTGTCCGGCTTCATGATAGGCGGCTCCTCGGAGGTCTCGGCTCGCCATCGGCTTCACTCTTCAGCTCGCATTCCAAAGATTGCACCCTCACTTCGCCGCGGGCGACATTGCGGGCGGCACCGACGGCGGTCCCTTGGCGGGCGGCTGGTGATGATCCGATCCGTGGCTGGCGGGCGCGGCCTCGGTCTCGCCGCTTGACACCAGCAGCTTCTTGCCGAAGCGCCAGCACAGCGCGCCGAGATCGTCCATCACCATGAACATCGCCGGCACGAATACCAGCGACAGGATGGTCGAAAAGATCAGGCCGCCGATCACGGCGAGCGCCATCGGCGAGCGGAATTCGCCGCCGGCGCCGATCGCCAGGGCTGACGGCATCATGCCCGCGGCCATCGCGATCGTCGTCATCACGATCGGGCGCGCGCGCTTCATGCCGGCGTCGATGATGGCCTCGTCGCGCGGCTTGCCCTCGCGGATCGCTTCCACCGCGAACTCCACCAGCATGATCGCGTTCTTGGTGACGATGCCCATCAGCATCAAGATGCCGATCCACACCGGCGTGGTGAGTTGCTTGCCGGTCAGCAGCAATGCCGCGATGGCGCCACCGATCGAAAGCGGCAACGAGAACAGGATGGTGATCGGCTGCAGGAACGTGCCGAACAGCAGCACCAGCACGGCATAGACCATCATCAGGCCGGCGGTGATGGCAGTGGCAAAGCCTTCCGACAATTCGTTGAGGCTTTCGGCGTCGCCCGACGGGCTCACCTTCACGCCCTTCGGCAGGCTCTTCATGACCGGAAGGTCGTAGATCTTCTTGGTCGCATCACCCAGCGCTGCGGTGCCGACGAGGTCGGCGGCCACCGTCGCCTGCCGTTCGCGGTCGTAGCGGTTGATGCTGGTCGGACCCTGGTCGAGCTGGATGTCGGCGACAACCGACAGCGGCACACCGCCGCGTTCGCCGCGCTGGCCGAGCGGCACCCGCAATTGCTGCAGCATCTGCAGGTCGCTGCGCGCACTGTCCTCGAGCTGGACGCGGATCGGCACCTGACGATCGCCGGCATCGAATTTCGCCAAGGCCGGTCCGACGTCGCCGATAGTGGCGACACGAATGGTCTGCGACAGGCTTTCGGTGGAGACGCCGAGCCGCGCCGCCAGCTCCGCGCGCGGCCGGATACGCAGTTCGGGCCGGTCGAGCGAGGTTTCCGAAATCACGTTGGCGACGATCGGAATCCGCTTCATCTGCGTCGCCAGCTCACTGGCGACGTTGTTGACGATGTTGCTGTCGACCCCGGTCACCACCAGCGAAATTGCGCGCAGGCCGTTTTCATCGAGGAACCAGAAGCGGATGTCCGGAACGTTTTCCAGGTCCTGGCCGATCTCGAGTTCGAGCTGCCGCTGCGTGATCTTGCGATCGGCTTTCGGCGTGTAATTGATGATCAGCGCGGCGCGGCGCACTTCCTGCGTTCCCGGCGGCACCCTGCCGCCATCGACGAAGATGCTCTTCACCTCGGGCCGCTTGCGCAGGCGGGCGACGATTTCCTCCGTCACCTTCTCGGTGTAGGCGAGCTGCGAACCGGGCGGCAGCTCCATCGCCAGCAGCGAACGCGCGGTGTCTTGCGCCGGCAGGAAGCCTTGCGGCAACAGCGTGATGCTCCAGATCGAGGCCGCGAACACGCCGAAGCCGATCAAGACGGTGATGAAATAGTGCCGCACCGACCAGGTCACGAGCTTGGTGTAGGTCTGCAGAACGCGCCCGGGCGGCGGATCCTCGTGCGGGTGGTCCTTCAGGAAGTAGGCGGCGAGCACCGGCGTCACGAAACGAGCCGCGAGCAGCGAGAAGAACACCTGCACCGACACGGTGATGCCGAACTGCTTGAAGAATTGCCCGGCGATCCCCGACATGAAGCTGGCGGGCGCAAAGATCGCGATGATCGTCAGCGAGATCGCGATCACGGCGAGGCCGATTTCGTCGGCCGCTTCGAGGGCCGCGCGATAAGGCGACTTGCCCATGCGCATGTGGCGCACGATGTTCTCGATCTCGACGATGGCGTCGTCGACCAGAATACCCGTGGACAGCGTGATGGCGAGGAAGGAGACCAGGTTCAGCGAGAAGCCGAGCAGGTCCATCGCCCAGAACGCCGGGAAGATCGACAGCGGCAGCGAGATCGCGGCGATGATGGTTGCGCGAATGTCGCGCAAAAACAGCAAGACGACGATGACCGCGAGGATCGCGCCTTCGAAAAGGGTCGAGATCGCCGCATGGTAATTGCCTTTGGTGAATTCGACCGAGGTGTCGATCAGCTTCAGATCGACGTCGGGATAGGCGACCTTCAGCGCATCGATTCGAACCTGCACGGCATCGGCGACCTTCACGTCGCTGGCGCCTTTGGATCGCTTGATGCCCAGTGCCACGACAGGCTCGCCGTTGAAGCGGGCAAAGGTGCTGCGATCGGCGATGGTGTCGGTAACGGTGCCGAGATCGTCGAGCCGCACTTCGCCGCCGCCGAACAGCGGGATCATGGTGCCGGCGAGTTCGTTCAGCGTCTTGGCGCCGGCTAGCGTACGGATCGCCTGGTCGTTCTTGCCGATTTGGGCGCGGCCACCGGCGACGTCGACATTGGTGCCGCGCAGCATCTGGCTGACGTTGACGGCCGTGAGCCCCGCGGCCTGCAGCCGGTCGGGATCGAGCGAGACAAGAATCTCGCGCTCGACACCGCCGATACGCTCGACCTGCGCCACGCCGCGTACGCCCTGCAGCGCGCGTTTGACGACGTCATCGACGAAATAGGAAAGCTGTTCCGGCGTCTTGCCGGGCGAGATCGCAGCGTAAGTGACGATTGGCAGGCCGATCACGTCGACACGCTGGATCAGCGGTTCATTGACGTTCTGCGGCAGGTTGGAACGTACGCGCGTGACGGCGTCCTTGACGTCATTGAGCGCGCGGTCGGTGTTGGTCTCCAGCGCGAACTGGATCGTGGTCACCGACAGGCCGTCGGTAATCGACGACGAAATATGCCGAACGCCCTCGACGCCGGATACGCCGTCCTCGATCGTCTTGGTGACCTGGCTTTCCAGTTCGGCCGGTGCGGCGCCGAATTGCGCGACCGCGACCGAAATCACGGGGATGTCGGCGCTCGGCAGCCGTGTCACCGCGAGTTTGGTGAAGCTGACCCAGCCCAGCACAAGGAGAATGATCGAAAAGACAATCGAAGGCAGCGGGTTCCGAATCGACCATGCCGAGATATTCAAAGCCATTAGCGTGCCCGCGTGCGCTCGAGTTCGTCGGCGAACATGGTCTTGACCTGGTCGCCGTCATGCAAGGACGTGCCAGCATCGGCCACGACGGTTTCGCCGACGTCGAGGCCTTCAAGAATTTCGGTGGAGGTTTCGGAAGTCAGGCCGACGCGCACCCTTCGCGTCTCGATGATGTTGCCTTTCACGACCTGCAGCGTCAGGCGGTCGATGGCGGTACGCGGAACGGCGACGCCGCAGGAGCGCTTGGCGTCGATATTGGCGCGGGCAAACATGCCGATCTTGAGCGAGGGATTGTTGTTCAGCGAAATCCGGACCTTGCCCAGCTGCGTGGTGCGGTCGATCTGCGGCAAGATCTGCCGGACCTTGCCGACCACGTCGGGCGCGTCGTCACGGCTGATCCGCACCGTAGCACCCGGATTGAGCTTGAGCAGGTGAACGCTCGGCACTTCGGCCTCGAGCTCGATTTCGTTGTTCACGGAAATACGGAACATCGGGCCGGCCTGCGGTGAGGCGGGAGCGCCGACCGCGGTCCTGACCTCGGTGACGAGACCGGCGGCGGGGGCGCGCAGTGAGACCGGCCCGGGCTTGCCGGCGGGGGCGCCTGGTATTTGCGGCGGTGCAGTGAGGCGTGCCAGTTCCTGATTTTCGGTGACCGTGTCGCCTTCCTTGACGAGCAGGTCGGTGACGCGGGAGCCCTCCTGATCAACGCCGACCTGCGCTTCGCGGCGCGGTACGATGAAGCCGGTGACGCGCACCATGTCGGAGAAGCAGGCATTGGTGGACTTGGTCACGATCACCAGCGCCTGGCCCGGCGTGTCTTTCTCTTCCGGGTGCGAACGGAGCTCGAACCAGTAATAGCCGAAGGCCACAACGGCAACGAAAGCCACGCCGAGCGCAGGTTTGAGGTATTCGGAGAGTTTCATCGCCGGATCAATCCAGACTGGAAGTCAAATCAAACAGGGCGCATTTGGCCGGCCGAAGGCCTGCAATGGAGCCCAAAACGAATACGTCCCGCACGGGTGCTGCGGGACGTATTGTAGCCGGAAACTATTGGTCGGCGCACGCCCTTACTTGCAGGTCTTTGCCTGCAAGGCCTTATTTGGCTGCGTTCGACGCCGTGGACTTGTTTTCCATGTTCACGACCTGGACGCGGCGGTTCACTTCCGCCATCGGCTGGCCTGGATCCTTGAGCTTGCTCTTGCCATATCCGACGGTCACGAGATCGGTGCCGTTGATGCCATATTTGTCGACGAGATAGCGCTTGATCGCGTCGGCGCGGCGCTCGGAGAGATCCTGGTTATAGGTTTCACCGCCGGCCGCGTCGGTATGGCCCGCGACCACGAAGGTCGAGCCCTTGAGATCGTTGTTGGTGAGTGCGCGGCCGAGCGCCTGAACCGACGGCAGCGACTTCGTGCTGATATCGGCCGAGTTGTAGTCGAAGTTGATCTCCAGATCGATCTTCGGCTTGTCCTTGACGATGGCGGCGATCTCTTCGCGTTCCGCACTCGAAAGCGAGCGCGTGGAGCGGCCGCGGATCTTCTGGACGAACTTGCCTTCGGCGGCGGCGACTGCCGGGTCGACAACGGTCTGCGGACCGGTAGAAAGGCCGCGGGTCAGCGGCTTCTTTTCCGGCGCCAGCGCGCGGACGATCTGATCCTCGGTGACGTTCTTGTCCTGCGCCAGCGCGGTTCCCGCACCGAACGAAATTGCGGCGCCGAGTGTGGCAACCGAGACGATTGCGGTGAAGGTTTTCGCTGCTGAGATATTTGCCATTGCCTGTCCCCTCCTGCGGGCGTCCCGCGCGTTCCAACGTCATCCAATTGAGCTGCCGGACCCTTGGATTGCGGCCGGCTGCTTACTTTAGTCTGTGCGCCCCGCCGCGGGGTTCGAAGGGCCCCCAGCCTTCATCCAAAAAAACGTCACTGCACCCCGTAATCGGCGAATTCCTTGACGATATTGGGGTCCATCGCCTTCGCGTTGTTGATATCCAGGTCGCCTTCCGAAATCGAGCCGTTGCGCTTCTTGGCAAGGCCCCGGCCATACAGCGACGACGTCAATCTCGGGTTGATCTTGAGAGCGGCATCGAAATCAGCAATTGCATTCTTGTTTTGGCCACTCTTCAGGTTGACGAGGCCGCGGCTGTCAAGCGCGTCGACGAAATTCGGTCGCAGCCGCAACGCCTCGTTGCAATCTTTCAGGGCCGCCTGCAGGTCGCCGATCACCGTGCGCGCCCAGCAGCGGTTGTTGAAGGCTTCCACATCCTTCGGGTTCAGCCGCAGCGAATTGTTGAAGTCCTTGATGGCGAGTTCGTAGGCGCCTTTGCTCGCATAGACCTGCCCGCGCCGGTACAGCGCGGCCGCATCGTCCGGATTGTCCTTGAGCTTGTCGTTCAGGCTCTTGATGGTGGGGTCGTCGGCAAGCGCGGACCCCGGCGGGCTGGGGCTCTCGGGCGGCTTGGCCGGCGGCGGTGGCGGCGAAATCGCGGCTTCAACCGGTTTTTGTGCCGCGGGCGGCGGAGGCGGAGGTGCCGGGGCTGCCACCGTCGGGGGCGAAGGCGCGGGAGCAGGAGCGGGTGGCGCTGCAGGCGCCGTGGCCACAGGGGTCGAAGGCTGGCTCGCCGGCCGCGGGCCTGAGCCGCTGGGGATGAAGGAGAAATCCTCGGCCAGCGACGACGAAATCCACGGCACCTGTTCCTGGCGCGAGGCGCGGGTCACGCCGACACGGGTGCGATTAAGCGTTTCCTCCGCCATCAAATCGGGAGTGCGAATTTCCTTCAGCAGCTCTTTCACGAACAGGCTGCGGTCGCTGCCATTGTCCGAAACGACGGACGAGAGCGCGGCCGAATACATCACCAGCGTGCCGTTCGGCGCAATCACCGGCGCAAGGCCTGCGGAAAAACTGCGAAAGCGACGCTCGAACGGATTGCGCCTGGAGGCATCGATCAGCGCGATCTTGACGCCGGCGCCGCGGCTGTTGATCTCCCCCAGCACGGCCTCGAGGCTGAACCCGTCACGGCGGACGTCGGGCTCGGTCCAGATCTGGGCATCGACGGGGATCATGTAGCTCTGGCGGCTCGACTGCACGCCAAAGCCGGAGAAGAAGATCAGCGCGACGGAGCCCGGCTTGATCTTGCCGTACAGGCGCTCGAAAGCCCGGCGCATCTGCTCGGCGGTCAGGTTCTCGCCGATATCGACATTGAAACCGTCGCGCTTGAGCTCCTCGGCGATGTCACGCGCATCGTTGATCGGCTCCTTCAGCGGCGCCTCGGCGTCCGGATATTTCGCGTTGCCGATGACCAGCGCATAGCGCTCGCCGGCTGCGAACGACGGGGCTACCGACGCGACTGAAAAAAGCAATGTGAGGATCAATGCGAGGCGGATTTTCATAATGACGGCAGTCCAGATCACGGCAGTCCAGCCCAAATAGCGCCGATGCCAGCTCGCGCCGCGGCGACCTTACTCTACGCTTTCGGCATTATCAAACCGCGCCCGCGGCCCGTCAACTGCTTGCGATGTCGTCACTAATTGCGACAATTAACCGCGACAGGGCCGGGCGGATGAAGGGAATAAAATCGTCTGTGATGGCAGAACCACAGCTTGCGATTTGGTCGGTGCAAACGGTTCCTGATCAGCCGATGATGCTTTAGCGCAAGTGCCCGGCTTCGCGTCCCGACACGACCCGTCGTACCCGCGAACGCGGAGTTTCCAGCGGGCCGCGGCCGGTCGGGTTTATCGCTGCCGCTGATACCGCGTCACCTACCTTCGCGGGCGACGCCCCTCGGTGGTAATGTGATCCGTCTCACATAGTGTGCAGCACTGTCGCGCGGCTGTCATTCGCGCGCCGCGTTTGACCTTTGCGGATGACGATGGCTTGTTGCCGGGATCGGCCAATCCAAGCATCCAAGAAAAAAGTGACACCGATGGGAAACGCCTACGAAATCTACGCGCTGCGCTATGCGACGATGTCGCCGCGCACCCCCCATTTGAATTTTCTGATCCCCGACCCGCACGAGACCACGGCGCAGGACCTGGATTATTTCGTCTGGCTGATCCGCGGGGGCGGCCGCGACATCCTGGTTGACACCGGTTTCAACGCCGAAGAGGCGAAGGCGCGTTCGCGCAAGCTCACGCTCAATCCGGTCGATGCGCTGGCGAATTTCGGCGTCGCCGCCGACACGATTCGCGACGTGATCGTCACCCATTTGCATTACGACCACGCCGGCAATCTCGATCGCTTCCCGAACGCGCGGTTTCATCTGCAGGACCGAGAGATGAGCTACGCGACCGGGCGCTGCATGTGCAACGGCATGCTGCGGCATCCGTTTTCGGTCGAGCACGTCACCACGATGGTGCGCCATGTCTATGGCGAGCGCGTCACCTTTCATTCCGGCGATGGCGAGATCGCGCCTGGCGTGACGGTGCATCGCGTCGGCGGCCATTCCGATGGCCTGCAGGTGGTGCGCGTGGAAACCGCGCGCGGGCCGGTGGTGCTGGCGTCGGATGCGGCGCATTACTACGCCAATCTGCACAAGCGCAGCCCGTTTCCGATCGTCTACAATGTCGGCGACATGGCGCAGGGCTGGGAAATCGTCGAGCGGCTGGCCGGCCATCCCGACCGTTTCATCCCCGGCCACGATCCGATCGTGAGCGAAATCTACCCGCGCGCCAGCGACAAGGTCGATGCGTTCGCGCTGCATCTCGCGCCGTCGCGATCGTTCGCAAAATAACTGATGGTTGTGATGTCAGCATACAAGACTGTCGGCTTCATCGGCCTCGGCGTAATGGGCGAGCCGATCTGCCGCAATCTCGTGAAGAAGAGCGGCAAGCGCGTCCTTGCCTATGATCGGTCGCCGGAGCCATTGGCGCGGCTGGGTGCCGACGGCGCCGACGTCGCGGCCTCCGCTGCCGAATTGATCAAGCAAAGCGATCTGCTTTTCCTGTGCCTGCCCAGCGCCAAACATGTGCGCGCAGTGTTCGAAGGCGACGGCATTCTGAAGAACATCCGGAGCGGGCAGGTCGTCGTCGACCTCGGCACGTCGTCGGTCAGCCAGACCCGCGATTTTGCCGCGCAGTTGCAGGCCAGGGGCGCGGCCTGGGCCGACGCGCCGATCGCGCGCACGCGACAGGCGGCGCAGGACGGCACGCTCAGCGTCATGGTCGGAGCGACGCCGGCGCTTTACGCCGATGTCGAGCCGCTGATCCGCTGCTTTGCGACCGACGTCACCCATTGCGGCGAGGTCGGCGCCGGGCAGGTGATGAAGATTCTCAACAACATGGTGCTGTTCGAAACCGTCAATGCGCTGGCCGAGGCGGTCGCGGTCGCCAAGCATAATGGCGTCGATCCAAAACTGCTGCTCGATACGCTTTCAAAGGGCTCGGCCGACAGTTTTGCGCTACGCAATCACGGCATGAAGGCGATCGTGCCCGGCAATTTTCCGGAGCGCGCGTTTTCGACCGAGTACGCCCTGAAGGATCTTTCCTATGCGCTGGAGCTGGCGGCGGATGCGGGATTGAAAATCCGCGGCGCTGAGTTGATCGGCGCCGTGTTGCAGGAAGCCATCGATGCCGGATCGGGAGACAATTATTTTCCTGTCATCGCCAAGCATATTGATAGCCGCTAACCGGAGATTCCTGATGATCACTCGCTTTGCCGGGCTCACGCCCACCCGCAGCCGCGCCGTCGCGCACGACGATTTGGTTTTCACGGTGGCGGTCGCGCCCGATCCGGTCAGTTCCTCGATGTACGAACAGAGCGCAAAGGCGCTGGCCCGGATCGACGAAAGCCTCGCGCTGTGCGGCACGGACAAGAGCAAGATCCTCTCGGCAATCGTCTATATCACCGACATCAAGCGAAAGGGCGAGATGAACCGCGCCTGGGACGAATGGGTCGATACCAAAAATCCGCCGATGCGCGCCTGCCTCGGCGTCGATCTCGAGCCGCCGCACATCGTGGAGATCGTGGTGACGGCGGTGAAGTGAGCCGGTCAGTAAGCCTCCTTCGCGTCCGCCTCTTCGCTGGTCTGCACCAGATCGAGGCTCTCCTCGATCTTGCCCAGGAGCCGCGCGAAATCGCGTCGCTCCTGCGCCGACAGGCATGACAAGATCTCCTGCTCCTTGCGCAACAGGCGCGGGATCAGTTCTTCGTAAAGCGTTGCGCCCTTGCGCGTCAGGCGCAGGCGGAATTCGCGGCGGTCGTCCTCGTTTTCGACGCGCTCGACGATCTGCCGCTTCATCAATGCCGTGACGGCGCGGCTGATGGTGGATTTATGCGTGCGGGTGCACTGGGCGATGTATTGCGCGCTGCAGGGGTCGTGGCGGAAGCCGAGCGTCGCCAGCACGCGCCATTCCGGAATGTCGAGCCCGTAGCGGGCCGCATATTCGACCGAGAGCGCCGAACTGACTTCGGCGGCCAGCCGGTTCAGGCGAAATGGCACGAAGCCGAACAGGTCCAGCCTGGCGCTTCGCTTGGATGCGCTCTCTTCTCGCGGGCCGGCAGCTACTTCGCTGGATGACGCTTTTGGCAAAATCGCTCCAATTTGAGTTGACGCCGAACCCGGCCCGGGGTTTAAGATAGTTGCAGATGCGACTAATTTAGCAGGGTCGGAGACCCTTGGCTAGTCACGGGGTTGAGCCGCATGGCGCTGACTAAAACCCAGTTCGGCTATCGCCGCCATCCCGATCAGGATCGGGCGGGTGCGAACATTGCCGAACACGCGATCGTGGTGGTCGGCGCGGGTCCGGTGGGGCTGTCGCTGGCGATCGATCTGGCGCAACGCGGGCAAAAGATCGTGCTGCTCGACGATGCCGACCGCATCGGCGAGGGCTCACGGGCGATCTGCTTTTCAAAACGCTCGCTCGAATTCTGGGACCGGCTCGGCATCGGCCAGCGCATGGTCGACAAGGGCGTGGTGTGGAGCGTCGGCAAGATCTTTCACGGCGAGCAACAGCTCTACCAGTTCAACCTGCTGCCGGAGCAGGGGCACAAGCGGCCGGCCTTCATCAACCTGCAGCAGTTCTACGCGGAGGCCTATCTGGTCGACCGCGTCGGCGAGCTTCCCGCAATCGATCTGCGCTGGCGCAACAAGGTGACGGCGCTCGAGCCGCGCAACGACCATGTGGCTTTGACGATCCAGACGCCGGATGGTCCGTATCGGCTGAATGCGCAGTACGTCATCGCGTGCGACGGCGCCCGATCCTCGCTGCGGCAAATGGCGGGCGCGGAATTCGCAGGACAGGTGTTCGAGGATCAGTTCCTGATCGCCGACGTCAAGATGACGGCCGCGTTCCCGACCGAGCGCTGGTTCTGGTTCGATCCGCCATTCCATGCCGGACGCTCGGCGCTGCTGCACAAGCAGCCCGACGACATCTGGCGGATCGATCTGCAGCTCAGTCGATTTGCCGATCCCACCGTCGAAAAGCTGCCGGAAAACGTGCGGCCGCGCATCGCACGCATGCTCGGCCATGACAAGTTCGATTTCGAATGGATCTCGCTGTACAAGTTCCAGTGCCGGCGGATGGACAAGTTCATTCATGGCCGCGTGATCTTTGCGGGCGATTCCGCGCACCAGGTCTCGCCGTTCGGCGCTCGCGGCGCCAATTCCGGGCTCGAGGACGCCGAGAATTTGGCGTGGAAGCTCGACCGCGTGCTGCGCGGAACGTCGCCCGAGGGGCTGCTGGAGAGCTATCACGCCGAACGCAGTGCGGCAGCCGACGAGAACATCCGCGAATCCACCCGCTCGACCGACTTCATGGCTCCCAATTCGCACCAGGAGGCGCGGTTGCGCAAGGCGGTGCTGTCGCTCGCCAAGGAAACCGAATTCGGCAAGCGCATGGTGAACGGAGGGCGGCTCTCGACACCCTCGATCTATGCAACGCCGCTCTCGACCGCCGATGGCGGTTCCTGGCGCGGCGGCCCATGTCCTGGCGCCTCGATGTTGGATGCGCCCGTTGCAGGCCCGGGCGGCGAACCGATGTTCCTCACCGACGCTTTCATCGGAGCCGGAACGCGGTTCACGCTGTTGGAGTTTAGCAATGGCGCGACGGCGGAAGCGCCCGAAGGGCTGGGCACCATCCGGATCGGCGGGAAAAGCGGCCTGATTGATCCGGCAGGCCTCGCCGCTGCGCGCTACGACGCCGAACCGGGCACTGCCTATCTGCTCCGTCCCGACGGCTATGTGGCGGCGCGGTTCCGACACCCGACCCGCGAGGGGCTTGACGCTGCGCTGGCGCGAGCGGCAGGCATCAACTGAGGTTGCGTCATGGCATTATCGACCAGTTCGAATTTTGCGAAACCGGACGACGCCTTTCGCGCTGTTGTCGAGGCGCATCGCGGCTTGAGCGACGAACAAAGCGCCGATCTCGACGCGGCGCTGGTTCTCGTGCTCGCCAACCACATCGGCGATATCGCCGTGCTCAACGAGGCCATCGCGCTCGCCAAGCGGCGGATGCTCGACGCGAGCCAGCAGCAGCAACAACAGCAGCAATAATTCACGTCTCGAACGAAGTCAGGAATCGAATAGATGGCCAAGGGTTTCGCGTCCACGACCGACATGGCGGAGAAGAAGATCACCTTCTCCGAAATCGGCACTGATCTCTACGCGTTCACCGCCGAGGGCGATCCGAACTCCGCCATCATCGTCGGCGACGACGGCTGCCTGGTGTTCGACGCACAGTCGACACCGGCGATGGCGAACAAAGTGATCGAACGCGTTCGCACCGTCACCGACAAGCCGATCAAATATGTCGTGCTGTCGCATTATCACGCCGTGCGCGTGCTGGGCGCTTCCGCCTACAAGGCGCAGGGCATCGTGGCGTCAGCCGAAACCCATCGGCTGATCGAGGAGCGCGGCCAGCAGGACTGGGATTCCGAATATGGCCGCTTTCCGCGCCTGTTCCAGGATGCGCAGAGCATTCCCGGCCTGACCTGGCCGACGCTGACTTTTGAAGGCGAGATGTCGATCTATCTCGGCAAGCGAGAGGTCCGGCTGATGCAGCTCGGCGCGGGACACACGTCCGGCGACATCGTCGCCTGGGTGCCGGATGCCGAAGTGATGTTTTCCGGCGACCTGATCGAGTATCACTCGGCCTGCTATTGCGGCGACGCGCATTTGCGCGAATGGCCTCCCACGCTGAATGAAATCCGCGCCTTCAATCCCAAGGCGATCGCGCCGGGCCGCGGCGATGCACTGAAGGGACTTTCCACCGGTCGCGACGCGATCGCGATGACCCGCGATTTCGTCACCTCGCTCTATGGCGCGGCGGAAAGCTCGGTCGCCAAGGGCCGCACGCTGAAGGAGACAATGGCGGCGACGCGCGAGGTGATGGACCCGAAGTTCTCCAGCTTCGCGATCTACGAGCACTGCCTGCCGTTCAACGTCTCGCGCGCGTTCGACGAGGCTTCGGGAATCGACGATCCCGTAATCTGGACCGACAAGCGCGACCAGGAAATGTGGGCCGCCCTGCAAGGAGGAGGATGACCATGAATATCAATACCTCGCCTGATCAGATCGTTCGCAGCACCGCGCAATTGACGCCGGGCTATATGTCCGGCTTCGGCAACAGCTTTGAGACCGAGGCACTGCCCGGCGCGTTGCCGATGGGACGCAACTCGCCGCAGCGCTGTGCCTACGGACTCTATGCCGAGCAATTGTCAGGCTCGCCCTTCACCGCGCCGCGCGGCAGCAATGAGCGATCCTGGCTCTATCGCATCCGTCCCTCGGTGAAGCATTCGGGACGCTTTGCCAAAGCCGATGCCGGGCTGTGGCGCACAGCGCCGTGCCATGAGCAGGAGATCATGGTCGAGCAGCTGCGCTGGGATCCGGCGCCGATCCCTGAGGAGGACACGACCTTCCTGCAGGGCGTACAGACCATGACGACGGCGGGCGATGCCAACACCCAGGCCGGCATGGCCGCGCATGTCTATCTCATCACCAGGTCGATGGTCGATCAGCACTTCTACAATGCCGACGGCGAGATGATGTTCGTGGCCCAGCAGGGCAATCTGCGCCTTGTCACCGAGTTCGGCCGCATCGATATCGAGCCGGGCGAGATCGCCGTGATTCCACGCGGCGTGAAATTCCGTGTTGAGATCCCGTCAGGACCCGCGCGCGGCTACCTCTGCGAAAACTATGGCGGCGCCTTCACGCTGCCGGAGCGGGGGCCGATCGGCGCCAACTGCCTCGCCAATTCGCGCGACTTCCTTACGCCTGTGGCGGCTTACGAGGACAAGGACACGCCGACCGAGCTCTACGTGAAATGGGGCGGCTCGCTGTTCAAGACCACCTTGCCGCATTCGCCGATCGACGTGGTGGCCTGGCACGGCAATTACGCGCCCTACAAATACGACCTGCGCACGTTCTCCCCCGTCGGTGCCATCGGCTTCGACCATCCCGATCCCTCGATCTTCACGGTGCTGACCTCGCCGTCGGAAACCGCCGGCACCGCGAACATCGATTTTGTCATTTTCCCGGAGCGCTGGGCGGTTGCCGAAAACACCTTCCGTCCGCCCTGGTATCACATGAACATCATGTCGGAGTTCATGGGGCTGATTTACGGTGTCTACGACGCCAAGCCGGAAGGTTTTGTCCCCGGTGGCATCTCGCTCCACAACATGATGCTGCCACATGGCCCGGACCGTCAGGCGTTCGATCACGCCAGCAATGGCGAGTTGAAGCCGGTGAAGCTGACCGGCACCATGGCCTTCATGTTCGAGACGCGATACCCGCAGCGCGTCACCGCGCACGCGGCGAAGTCGGCGACCCTGCAGGACGATTATGCGGATTGCTGGAAGGGACTTGAGAAGCGGTTCGACCCGAACAAGCCGTAACGATTCTTCCCCTCTCCCCTTGTGGGAGAGGGTGGATCAATCGCGCGTCGCGCGATTGAGACGGGTGAGGGGTCTGTCTCCGCGGAGAGAACCCCTCATCCGGCGCAATCTCCCTCCGGTCGATTTCGCCACCTTCTCCCACAAAGGGAGAAGGAAGAAAGGACGAGCCCCAAGTATGCCCCACCCCAACGACCCCAAACTCCGCTCCTTCATCGACGTCGCGCCCGATTCCGACTTTCCGATCCAGAACCTCCCCTACGGCGTGTTCTCCGCCAGGGATGGCCTCGCCCCGCGCATAGGCGTTGCGATCGGCGATTACGTGCTGGATCTCTGGCAGCTTGCGCAGGATTGCCGCTTCGATGTCGTCGAGCCGGCGGTGTTCGCAGCACCTCAGCTCAATCCGTTCATGGCGCTGGGGCCAAAGGTGTGGTCGAGCACGCGCGCGCGGATCAGCGAACTTCTGCGGCGCGACCATCCGGAACTGCGCGACAACGAAAAATTGCGCAAGCGCGCGCTGGTCCCGATGGCGGATGTGAAGCTGCATCTACCTTTCGCCGTCCCCGGCTACACCGATTTCTATTCGTCGAAGGAACACGCCACCAATGTCGGCGTGATGTTCCGCGGCAAGGACAACGCCTTGCAGCCGAACTGGCTGCACATGCCGATCGGTTATAATGGCCGCGCGTCGACCGTCGTGGTCAGCGGCACGCCGGTGCGCCGGCCGCGCGGGCAGCTGAAGCCGCCGACCGCCGATGTGCCGAGTTTTGGCCCCTGCAAGCGGCTCGATTTCGAGCTCGAAATGGGCGTGGTGGTCGGCCAGCCGTCTGACATGGGCGAGATGCTGACGGAAAAGCAGGCCGAGGAAATGATCTTCGGCTTCGTGATCCTGAACGACTGGAGTGCGCGCGACATCCAGCAGTGGGAGTATGTGCCGCTCGGGCCGTTCCAGGCCAAGGCATTTGGTACGTCGATCAGCCCGTGGGTGGTGACGCGCGAGGCATTGGAGCCGTTCCGGTTGCACGGGCCTGCGCAGGATCCAAAGCCGCTGCCCTATCTACAGCAGGTGCAGCCGAACAACTACGACATGGCGCTTGAGGTCGGCCTGCGCGCGGCGACAATGAACGAAGCCGTGAATATCAGCCGGACGAACTTCAAATACATGTACTGGTCGTCGGTGCAGCAGCTCGTGCACCACGCTTCGAGCGGCTGCGCCATGAATGTCGGCGATCTCTTGGGTTCTGGCACCATCTCCGGTCCGGAGAAGGACCAGCGCGGCAGTCTTTTGGAGATTAGCTGGAACGGCACCGAGCCGGTCGAACTGCCCGGAGGCGTGAAGCGCACGTTCCTGGAGGATGGGGATTCCCTGGTGATGCGCGGCTGGTGCCAGGGTGACGGCTACCGCGTCGGCTTCGGCGAGGTCGAGGGGACGATCGTCGCCTCTGAGTAATTCTAGGAGCGTAAGAGGATCCGTAGGGTGGGCAAAGGCGCGAAGCGCCGTGCCCACCATCGATCAGCTGCCGCGCTGCGAAATGGTGGGCACGCTTCGCTTTGCCCACCCTACGGATCCTCGCAACGACGTGAGGTTTCACCGCTCCTGCGGCGGAATATCCTTGAGCCGCGCGCAATGCGCCGCGACGTCCTCGACGCTGTATTTCAAATGCACGCGCTTGTCCGACGGCAACTGCTTGGTGGCGCACACCCCTGGCCGTCGCTCTGTCGCTGGCCGGATCGGCCGCCGCTCAAAACCGCCGCCGCAGTTCGGGCAGACGTTGTGCAGCTTGTTCTCCACGCAATCCGCGCAGAACGTGCACTCGTAGGAGCATATCCGCGCGTCCACAGCGTTCGGCGGCAGGTCCTTGTCGCAATATTCGCAGTTCGGCCGGAGTTGCAACGCCATGGCGGTCTCGTAAGTTGATTTGATGCGCGGATCATCGCAAATCGAATGGGATTCGCGAATGACAGATTTCCCTCGATTTGGGCCATGCTAACCCCGTAGCGGCAACCTCGCGCTCTCCTTCAGCCGGTCCAGCACGATCGACGAGCGCACATGCGCCACGCTCTGGTGCGGCATCAGCACGTTATTGACGAGATCGGAGAGGTCTTTGAGGTCGCGCAGCACGACCTTCAGCACGTAATCGGCGTCGCCGGTCAGCGAATAGGCATCCTGGATATCGTCAACGCGATTGACCAGCGCGCGGAACTTCTTGGCGTTGTCGGGCGAATGCGTCGCCAGCGTGATGTGGATGAAGGCGATCAGGTTGAAGCCGAGTGCTTCGCCGGCGAGGTCGGCGTGGTAGCCCGCGATGACCTTTTCTTCCTCCAGCCGCATCCGCCGCCGCGAGCATTGCGAGGCCGACAGGCCGACGAGATCGGCCAGTTGCTGGTTGGTCAGCCGGCCATCGTCCTGCAGCGCGGCCAGCATTTTGATGTCGAAGGCGTCTACGGAAATCATGCAAAAATACCGCCATAGTGCACGGATCGTGCATCATACTAGCTGAACGCGGTCCCGTTTGCACACACTTTGCAGTCATTTCGACCGATATTGATCCAGATCAATTTTCAGGAGATCGCCATGGGTCCGTTTCCGCACGACGCGCCAGCCGCCACCATCAGCGCCGACAACCCGATGGGCACCGACGGTTTCGAATTCGTTGAGTATGCCCACCCGAAGCCTGAAGAGCTTCACGCGCTGTTCAGGCTGATGGGCTATGCGCCGGTCGCCCGCCACAAGACCAAGAAGATCACCGTCTATCGCCAGGGCGACATCAATTATCTCGTCAACGAAGAACCCGGCACCCACGGCCATGGCTTCGTCACCGCGCATGGGCCTTGCGCGCCGTCGATGGCGTTTCGCGTGGTCGATGCGAAGCTCGCCTATGAGCGGGCGCTCTCGCTGGGTGCGGAGGCCGCCGATATTTCTGCCGCGCAGAAGACGCTCGACGTTCCCGCCATCAAGGGCATCGGTGGCAGCGTGCTCTATTTCATCGACCGCTACGGCGCCAAGGGTTCGGCCTATGACCTCGAGTTCGAATGGCTGGGCGCGATCGACCCGCGGCCCGCGGGAGCGGGGCTGTACTACATCGATCACCTCACCCATAACGTCCATCGTGGGCGGATGGATGTGTGGACCGGCTTCTATGAAAAGCTGTTCAACTTCCGCCAGATCCGTTTCTTCGACATCGAAGGCCGGGCATCGGGCCTGTTCTCCCGCGCACTGACCAGCCCGGACGGCAAGATCCGGATTCCGATCAATGAGGATGCCGGCGATTCCGGCCAGATCGAGGAATATCTCAACATCTATCGCGGCGAGGGCATCCAGCATATCGCCTGCGGCGCACGGGACATCCACGCCACCGTCGAGAGGCTGCGCGCTGACGGTCTGCCGTTCATGCCGTCGCCGCCGGTTACCTACTTTGAGAAGATCGACGCGCGGCTGCCGCAGCACGGCGAAGACGTCGTCCGCCTGCAGCGCGATGGCATTCTCATCGACGGCGAGGGCGTCGTCGATGGCGGCCACACCAAGGTGCTGCTGCAGATTTTCTCGGCGAACGCGATCGGGCCGATCTTCTTCGAATTCATCCAGCGCAAGGGCGACGATGGGTTCGGCGAGGGCAACTTCAAGGCGCTGTTCGAATCGATCGAGGAGGATCAGATTCGCCGGGGCGTGCTGAAGGTGGACGCGGCGTAGCTTCGTAGGGTGGGCAAAGCAAAGCGTGCCCACCATCTTCGCCAACGAGCGATTTCGCTAGTTGTGGTGGGCACGGCGCAAAGCGCCTTTGCCCACCCTACGGTTCATCGCTTAGTCCACGCGCTCGTCAGCTCACCGATATCGGCCTTCTCCGCATCCCGGATCGCCGACGGCGTGCGCGAGAATCGCGGCGCGGGCGCGGGCTGCGTCACGCCGTGACGCTCGACAAAGATGTTGCGCGCGGCGTTGTGCGGGTGCTTCGGTGCTTCCGCCATGGTCAGGATCGGCGCGAAGCAGATGTCGGTGCCTTCCATGATCTTGCACCAGTCCTCGCGGGTCTTGCTCTTGAACACTTTTGTCAGTTTTTCCTTCAGCGCCGGCCAGGCCTTGCGATCCATCTGCGCGTCGAAGTCGGCGTCCGTGAGGCCGGCATGCTGACGCAGCAGCGCGTAGAATTGCGGTTCGATCGAACCGATCGAAATGAAATTGCCGCAGGAACATTCATAGATGCCATAGAAGTGCGCGCCGCCGTCGAGGAAATTCTGCTCGCGTCCCTCAACCCAGCGGCCGATCGCGGTCATGTCGAAGAACATCGACATCAGCGAGGCCGCCCCGTCGCACATCGCGGCGTCGACCACCTGGCCCTTGCCGGACTTTGACGCCTCCAGAAGTGCTGCCAGCACGCCGACCACGAGATAGAGCGCGCCGCCGCCGAAATCGCCGACCAGGTTAAGCGGCGGCACCGGCTTTTCCTTCGTGCCGATTGCGGCAAGCGCGCCGGTGACAGAGATGTAGTTGATGTCATGGCCGGCGGCCTGCGCCAGCGGGCCTTCCTGGCCCCAGCCGGTCATGCGGCCGAACACCAGCCGCGGATTGCGCGCCATCACCACGTCGGGTCCGAGGCCAAGCCGCTCCATCACGCCGGGACGAAAGCCCTCGATCAGCGCATCGGCGCCAGCGAGCAGGTCCAGCACCTGCGCGATTGCGGCTTTGTCCTTTAGATCGAGTTCGACCACCTTTCGGCCGCGCCCCGCGACCGATTTCAGGTTCTTTTTCGCGCCGACGCGATCGAGCGTCACGACTTCAGCGCCCATGTCGGCCAGCATCATGCAGGCGAACGGGCCCGGGCCGATGCCGGCGAATTCGACGATGCGGAAGCCGGCGAGCGGGCCGGAGGTGCGGGTGGCGGATTGGGTGGCTGGTTTGTCGAGCACTTGTTTTCTCTCCCAGGGGCAGCGTCTCTAGAAACGTCTTAATTAGTTGATTAGCTAAATTGTCACGCCGAAGCGAGAGCGTGGCAAGCTTCTTTTTGCCGAGAATCTGGTCAAAAACGAAGGCGGCGCGCATCGCTGCGCGCCGCCTGCTTGGAAGTTGCGTTTAGACGTTATTAACCCGCCGCCGTCACCGCGCGCTGCGCCATCACCTTGATCAGGTTGGCGCGATAGTCCGACGTTCCATGGATATCGCTCATCAAGCCATCGGCGGAAACCTTGACGCCGTCGATCGCGCCTGCGGCCCAGTTCGCCTTCAGCGCCGCTTCGATCGCCGACACCCGCATCACGCCATCTTGCGAGGCGCCGGTCGCCGCGACCCTGACGTCACCAGCCTTGGTCTTGGTCACGAACACGCCGGTCAGTGCGAAGCGGGACGCGGGATGCCGCATCTTGGCGTAGCCTGCCTTTGCGGGAATCGGGAACGACACGGCGGTGATGATCTCGCCGTCCTCAAGCGCCGTCGTGAACAGGCCCTTGAAGAAGTCATCCGCCGAAATCGAGCGCTTGTTGGTCTTCACGGTGGCGCCGAGCGAAACCAGGGCGGCGGGAAAATCCGCTGCCGGGTCGTTGTTGGCGATCGAGCCGCCGATCGTGCCGCGATGGCGCACAGCAGGATCGCCGAGCACCGAGGTGAGGTAGGAGATTGCCGGGATCGACTTTTTGACGTCGGCGCTTTGCATGATGTCGAAATAGGTCGTGGCCGCCTTGATGGTCAGCGTGTCAGCAGACACTTCGATGCCGATCAGCTCCTTGATCTTGCCGAGATCGATCACGTCGGACGGCGCGGCCAGCCGCTGTTTCATCACGGGGATCAGGGTGTGGCCGCCGGCGAGGTACTTCGCTTCCGTACCCTTGGCGAAGGCTGCCGCAGCTTCGTCGACGGAGGAAGGACGATGGTAAGTGGTCTGGTACATTTTCTTGCTCCCTCTCAGCCGTGGATCGCATGCCAGACGCGATCGGGCGTCGCAGGCATTTCGAGCTTGTTGTTGCCGATCGCATCCGTGATGGCGTTGATGACGGCAGCCGATGCACCGATCGCGCCGGCTTCGCCGCAACCCTTGACGCCGAGCGGATTGCCCGGACACAGCGTCGTGGTGTGCGACAGCTTGAACGACGGCAGGTCGTCGGATCGCGGCATGGCGTAGTCCATGAACGAGGCGGTCAGGAGCTGGCCTGAACTGTCGTACACCGCCCCTTCGAGCAACGCCTGGCCGATGCCCTGGGCGAGACCGCCATGGACCTGGCCTTCGACGATCATCGGGTTGATCAGCCGTCCGAAATCATCCGCCGCCACGAAGTTGACGAAGGAGGTTTTGCCGGTGGCGGAATCAACTTCCATTTCGCAGATATAGGCGCCGGCCGGGAAGGTGAAGTTGGTCGGATCGTAGAACGCGCCTTCCTTCAGGCCCGGCTCCATGCCGTCAGGCAGGTTGTGCGCGGTGTAGGCGGCGAGTGCGACCATCGGCAGGGCGATCGACTTGTCGGTGCCGGTGACCTTGAACTCGCCGTTCTCGATGACGATGTCGTTTTCGGATGCCTCGAGCTGATGGGCTGCGATCTTCTTGGCCTTGGCCTCGACCTTCTCCATGGCCTTCAGGATCGCGGTGAGACCGACGGCCGCCGAGCGCGAACCGTAGGTGCCCATGCCGAACTGCACTTTGTCCGTGTCGCCATGGACGATCTGCACCTGGCTGATCGGAATGCCCAGGCGTTCGGCGACGAGCTGGCAGAAGCTCGTCTCATGACCCTGGCCGTGGCTGTGCGATCCGGTCAGCACTTCGATCGTACCGACCGGATTGACGCGCACTTCCGCCGATTCCCACAGGCCCACGCCGGCGCCGAGACTGCCGACCGCCTTTGAGGGCGCAATGCCGCAGGCCTCGATGTAGCAGGAGACGCCGATGCCGCGGAGCTTGCCTTCAGACTTGGCTTTCGCTTTGCGTGCGGGGAAGCCGGCGTAATCGATCGCCTTCATCGCGGAGTCGAGCGAGGCGTTAAAGTCGCCGATGTCATAGGCCATGATGACAGGCGTCTGATGCGGGAACTGGGTGATGAAATTCTTGCGGCGCAGTTCGGCCGGATCGACCTTCAACTGCCGCGCCGCCGTCTCCATCAGCCGTTCCACCACAAAGCTTGCTTCGGGGCGGCCCGCGCCGCGATAGGCGTCGACCGGCACCGTATTGGTGTAGACGCTGATCACTTCGGCGAAGATGTTGGGGATGTTGTACTGGCCCGACAGCAGCGTCGCGTAGAGATAGGTCGGCACCGAGGAGGAGAACAGCGACATGTAGCCGCCGAGATTGGCGTAGGTTTTTACGCGCAACCCGGTGACCTTGTTGTCCTTGTCGAACGCCATCTCCGCCTTGGTGAGGTGATCGCGGCCATGCGCGTCGGTGAGGAAGGCCTCAGTACGGTCGCCGGTCCACTTCACCGGACGGCCGACTTTCTTGGACGCCCACAGCGCCACCATCTCCTCGGGGTAGATGAAGATTTTCGAGCCGAACCCGCCGCCGACGTCGGGCGCCACCACGCGCAGCTTGTGCTCCTGCGCGATGTTGTAGAACGCCGACAGCACGAGGCGGGCGACATGCGGATTCTGCGAGGTCGTGTAGAGCGTGAAATGCTCTTCCGGCTCGTTATATTCGGCGATCGCCGCGCGGGGCTCCATCGCGTTCGGCACCAGCCGGTTGTTGGTGATGTCGAGGGAGATGACATTGGCCGCCGACTTGAAGGCGGCATCGGTCGCGCCTTCGTCGCCGATGGTCCAGTCGTAGATCACGTTGCCCGGGGCTTCCGGGTGCAACTGCGGTGCGCCCGGCTCGATCGCGGCGCGGATGTCCGGAACGGCGGGCAGTTCTTCGTAATTGACGACCACGGCTTCCGCCGCGTCCTTGGCCTGGTTCTTGGTCTCGGCGACCACGACGGCGACGGCCTGGCCGACGAAACGAACGGTTTCCGGCGCCATCGCCGGCCATGCGCCCATCTTCATGCCCGTGCCGTCCTTGGAGGTAATGGCCCAGCCGCAGATCAAATTGCCGATCTTGTCATCGACGATCTGCTGGCCGGTCAGCACGCCGACCACGCCCGGCATCTTCATCGCCGCCGACGTGTCGATGCTCTTGATCTTGGCATGCGCGTGCGGGCTGCGGATGAAGTGTGCGTGGGTCATCCCCACCAGCTTGATATCGTCGACGTAGCGGCCTTTGCCGGTAATGAAACGGCGGTCTTCCTTGCGCAAAACGCTTGCGCCAATGCCTTCAACGCCCATGTCCTGTCCTCCCAACCGGAGTTATTGTTTCCGCCGTTTCCATCGAAACGCGGTCTTGAATTCGGATTTAATGGCGTGCGGCGGCTATTCCGCCGCCTGCGCGACCTTCATGCGGCCGGCCGCATCGAGCACCGATTTGACGATGTTGTGGTAGCCGGTGCAGCGGCAGATGTTGCCTTCCAGCTCCTGCCGGACGGTTTCCTCGTCGAGATTGCCACTATGGCGGTGCACAATATCGATCGCCGACATGATCATGCCGGGGGTGCAATAACCGCACTGCAGGCCGTGATTATCGCGGAACGCCGCCTGCATCGGGTGCAGTTCGTCGCCTTTGGCGATGCCTTCGATGGTGGTGACGTTCGAGCCTGCCGCCTGGCCGGCCAGCACGGTGCAGGATTTAACCGCCCGGCCGTCGATATGGACGACGCATGCGCCACACTGGCTGGTGTCGCAGCCGACATGGGTTCCGGTCAGGTTCAGATTTTCGCGCAGGAGATGGACCAGAAGCGTCCGGTCCTCGACTTCGGCTGACACGGCTTTGCCGTTCACCGTCAATTTGACTGTAGACACGCGTGGTACCTCCCCGATGTTTTATAATTATTCCAATTAGAAACACGGGAGAGGGAACTTGCAACTAGGATTTTGGTCGCCCCTGTCATTGTGATGACATTCGCCAACCGCGCGCGCGTGCCGACCCAGGAGCGAGCTTTGCTCGTCTCGGACATCGCTAGATGCGTGACGGGGTGGGTGCTCTCTCAACTCGGGCACTGTTAGACGCAGAGAGACCTTCACCCCAACACGCGCGTCGCCCCTCCCCCTCAAGGGGAGGGTGTAGGCACCCTTGCCAATCTTTCCCGAATTTACGCGCCCTTATCCATTCTGCCTTAACTTTGCGCACCGGATTGGGGGCTGGACCCCCAATGCCTGTTTTTCAGAACGAAAACGGGGTGTGACGTGCGATTTTTGAAACGTAGCGGCTCGTCCTTCAAGCTCCCAACCCTGCGGTTCCGCGCCAAGATCATGCTCGGCTTTGCCGTCGTGCTGGCGATTTCGGCCGCCAGCATGGGTTTTGCCTATCTCGGATTCGAGCGCGTTTCGGCCGGTGTGGATTCCTACCGGCGCAGCGTGCAGGAGGCGGACCTGTCGCGCGACATCGATCGCGAACTGATCTCCTATCGCTCGCTTGCCCGCTATTTCGTGGCGACCGGAAAGGAAGAGGACGGCAAGGCGGCGCTGGCAGCCGAAACCGGCCTGAAGGACGCGATCACGTCCTCGATGAAGGCAACCACCAACCCGACGCGGCTCGAGCAGATCGTAAAACTGGAGCGGGAATTCCGCACCTTCACCAAGATTTTTGCCGACATCCTCAAGGTCAAGGACGAGAGCGCGCGCATCGCGCAAAATCAGCTCATGCGCACCGGCAACTCGCTGCGCTACAAGCTCGACGATCTCCCGAGCAATGCCGAAGACGACGAAATGCCGGTGATCACGCTCGGGGCGAAGAAGGTGACCGAGCAGTTTCAGGCGGTCACGGCGCTCGCCAACACGTTCGTCGTCAATTCGGACAAGGCGGTCGCAACCAGTGCGCTGGCGCGCCTGAAATTCGTCGAGAACTCGCTGAAGGCGATTTCGTCGACCAACGAAAAGATCCGCGAGGGGATCAAGGAAGTCTCCGGAATGCTGGAGGAATACCGGCAGTCGCTCGCCAAGCTGGTCGATAATGCCAAGGAGATCGATGAACTGACGCTGGAAATGACGGAGTCGGCCGCCGCCATCAACAAGGGCTCGGGCGCGATGAAGTCGGATCTGCTGTCCGATCAGAAGCGGTTAGAGGCCGAATCGGATGAGACCATCGGCGAGACCGAGCGGTTGATCCTGATCCTCGCCGCGGGCGGCTTCCTGCTCGGCTGCGCCTGGGCCGTCTTCCTCGGCACGGGCATTTCCCGGCCAATGACGAAGATGTGCAGCGCGATGCGCGAACTCGCCGCCGGCCATTTCGATGTCGTCCTGCCTGGTCTCGGCCGCAGGGACGAACTCGGCGAGATGGCGAGCGCGGTGGAAGAGTTCAAGGTGCAGGCTGTCGCCCGCGCCGAGCGCGACGCCGCCACCCAGGAAGCGCAGAACAAGGCGGCGAGCGATGCGCGCCGCGCTGAACTGATCCGCTTTGCGGACGATTTCGAGGCCGCGGTCGGCGCCATCGTCTCCAACGTTTCATCGTCCGCGGTGCAGCTCGAGAGCGCGGCGGGCACGCTGACGCGGACCGCGGAGACCACCCAAAGTCTGTCCAGTCAGGTCGCCGGCGCCTCGGAAGAAGCCTCCACCAACATGCAGTCGGTGGCATCCGCCACCGAGGAGCTGTCGGCCTCCGTCGACGAGATCGGGCGGCGCGTCAAGGAATCGAGCCAGATCGCGGAAGCAGCCGTGCGCCAGGCCGAACAGACCGACGGGCGGATCGGCAAGCTGTCGCGCGCCGCGCAGGAGATCGGCGACGTCGTCAAGCTGATCACGGCGATCGCCGAGCAGACCAATCTGCTGGCGCTGAACGCCACCATCGAGGCCGCCCGCGCCGGCGATGCCGGCCGCGGCTTTGCCGTGGTGGCGTCGGAAGTCAAATCGCTCGCCAGCCAGACTGCGAAGGCGACCGACGAGATTTCCAATCACATCTCGGGCATGCAAGGCGCGACGCAGGAATCGGTCGCCGCGATCAAGGAGATCGGCGGCACCATCGGAAAAATCTCCGACATCGCATCGACGATCGCCAGCGCCGTCGAGCAGCAGAGCTCGGCGACGCAGGAAATCGCGCGCAGCGTCCAGAACGTCGCCCAAGGCACGCAGGAAGCGGCGACGAATGTTATGCACGTCAATCGCGGCGCGACCGAAACCGGCTCGGCTTCCGAGGAGGTGCTGAATTCGGCGCGCACGCTGTCGACCGAAAGCGCCCGCTTGCGCGAAGAGCTCGATCGCTTCATGGCGAATATCAGGGCAGCGTGAGCTCGTAATCCGATCGCGCAAACAGGATATGGTGTCATCATCCGCCTTGTGCGCAATTGCGCACTGGGGCGGATGATCCAGTATTCCAGAGACGGGTAGTGATAGACCGAGAAGCCGCGGCGTACTGGATGCCCGCCTTCGCGGGCATGACGGCCGGAGATTTTTCATTCCCAGCCGAGCTGGTGCTTCAGCTCCACCTTCGCGCGCTCCAGCCTTGCGGTCGTGTGCAAGTTCGCCGCTGGAGGCCGAATTATCGCGGCTCTCGCGTATGCCTTAATGCCCTGCGTGAAGCGCATCGTTGAGATAGATGCAGGTCAGGATCGCAAACACGTAGGCCTGCAGAAACGCCACCAGCAGTTCGAGGGCGGTCAGCGCAACGGTCAATGCCAGCGGCACCATGCCGCCGACCCAGCCAATCGCGCCGAGCGAAGTGCCGAGCATGGCGACGAAACCCGCAAACACCTTCAGCGTGATGTGGCCGGCCAGCATGTTGGCAAACAGACGTACGCTGTGCGACAGCGGCCGCGACAGAAAGGAAATGATCTCGATTGCGACACATCGGAACGCCCGGCGGCACAAAGATCTTGAAGAATTTCAGGCCGTTTTTGTAAAAGCCATAGATCAGCACTGTAAAGAAGACGAGTAGCGCGAATGCGGCTGTGACAATGATGTGGCTTGTTACCGTGAAGGTGTAGGGAATGATGCTGATCAGGTTCGCGACCAGAATGAACATGAAGATGCAGTACACCAGCGGGAAAAACTTCATTCCGTCCTCGCCGGCGGTGGAGCGGATCATGGTGGCCACGAACACGTAGCTCAATTCGGCGGCCGACTGGAAACGGCCGGGAACCAATTGCCGGCCCTTCATCCCCCGAACCGCGAACAGGCAGATCACCGCTACCGTGAGCAACATGTAAACGGAGGAGTTGGTGAAGGCGATCGTGTGGCTGCCGATATGGCCAATCGTGAAGATGTTGTTGATGTTGAACTGATGGATGGGATCGAGGGTCATCCGCGGGTCCTCCGGACCAGCAACAGCAGCAGTTGCTGTCATATCATTGTTATGGTGACACGGGCCAAATTGATCGATGGCCCACACCCAATCTGGGCCACGAACCACCAAGGTAACCCTGTCGCATTACGCAACCGAGCGACGCCTGCGCCTCCCCAAGTTGAGCGCCCGCCCCTCCAGTTGAGTTCCCACAGTTGATGACGTCGTCAAAGTGCAAGCCAATCGTGGGTCCGCATGTTGCGATAGATCAAGGCACTGCACGGGGGCGGATGACCGCGAATGGACCCTGGCGGACAAGCGGTGATTTCGCCTTGAAATCCATTGCAAGAAGTGGACGCAGGAGCGCTAACCCTTGCCGGCCCCAGTGACATGAACGTGATCAATGCAACTGTCGGATCCTTGATCTTGGTCAAGTACGGCGACGAAGGAGCGCCGCAGAATTTCGTATGGGGCTTTTGCGCACGGAGAAAGCTCATGAAACATGTAAGAAAGGCTGCCCTTGCAGCTTCCGCCATTACGTGTGCGGCATTGTTCTCCTTCAGTTGGTCGCAGCAAGAAGGCATCTCACTGTCAGTCGAGAGCGCTCAGGCGCGGGTCGGTCGCCCGCTGACCCCAGTGAGCGTTGCGGGTGTTGCCCGCCGACAAAACCGGCGGGCTGCGTACGGGTATGGGGCCGGGGTAGTCGGCGCTGGCGTCGCCGGCGCTGCCGCCCTCGGCACGGCCGCTGCCGTGGCGGCTACATCACCCAACTGGGGATGGGGAGACGGCCGATATTACGGACGTACAGGTTACTACGGAGGCGGCCCTTATGGGGCAGGAGTTTTGGGAGCCAGGGCAGCCTACTATGGTGACCCGGCTCCAGCAGCCACTGCCGGCAATTGGGACGCGGTTAGGGCCTACTACGGGGGTGGCCCCTGGTACAGCTATAGCGGATGGGGGGACTACGCGGCGCGCAACGGCATTGCATGTACGCCCGGTACCCTGATCAAAGCCGACAACGGCTTGGTGTATCGCTGCCAGTAGACACAAAACTCGACGAAGGGGCGGCTCGTTTGAGCCGCCCCTTACCAACGGCTACTGAATGGCTTGTCCCTACACAAGGGAGGGACTAAAATGATCAGGTCAATTGCTGCTGCTGGTTTCGCCTTGTCCGTTGCAACATTCGCGCAAGCTATGACGCCCGCGCCGATTCCTCAGCCGGACGGCATGATTTCGCAAATTGCCCTCGGCTGCGGCCCGGGCAGGACAATGGTGAACGGTGTGTGCGTGGCACGACCACCATTCGCCAGACCCGCCGCGCCGTCCGCAGGTGTGTGCGATGGCAGGGAGGCGCTTGCGTCTTGTACCAGTGAACGCCACCGCGGAAGAGCGCAGGGCGAAGAAGCACAAACATGACCTGCGCAGGCGTAGCAGGCGCAGGACTTGATGCGTCAATAAATTCCAAGCCTTCCAGCCGTTGCTGACGCTGTCGATATGAGTTGTCGGTTTAGAGAGTAGTCAAGGCACGTAATGCTCAACCTGAATGAGGGCGGGCATGGCAGATCCATTCCTGAACTACTTCGCGCTTGGCTTGCTGTTTTTCGTGGTGATCGTTCTGGTCTACGGCATGATTGCGATCCACGACATTCCGGCTCGGATCGCGCATGCACGTCATCATCCGCACGCGGACGCGATCCACGCCGCAGGCTGGATCAGCCTTTTCTTGCTGCATGTGCTGTGGCCGTTCCTTTGGATCTGGGCAATGATGTATCAGCCGGATCGAGGCTGGGGTTTCGCTCACAAGCCGGGCGAGCCGGCCTCGCCGAAGGAGGCGGTGGCTGAGTTGGAGGAACTCAGGCATCGCATGGCAGAGATCGAGGCCAAGCTCGACGTCGGAGATCGAGCAGCTCAATTGAGCAAAGGGAAGCGGCGGGCTGCAGCCGAGTCGCCTGGATCATTGGGGTCAGCTGACGAGGCGAGCGCTCCTGCGACGGAAGGGGCAGATTCGAAGAGCCGAGGTGCGCGGCAATAGCTGACGCACGCTCAAAGCTCGGAGTGGGAGGTCGCGGATGGAAATCTTGCTCGTATTGACCTACGCCGCGGTCTGTTATGCCATCTTCAAGATTTTCAGAATCCCGGTCAATCAATGGACGCTGGTGACAGCAGTCCTCGGCGGCGCCTTCGGCCTTTCGCTGCTGTTCATAGCGATGGCCTACAATCACCCATTTTCGACCAACGCACGCATTTACTTCACCACTGTGCCGATATTGCCTTCCGTTAAAGGTCGGGTGGTCGAAGTACCGGTTCAGGACCGTACCAACCAGCACCTCGAAGCTGGGGAAGTTCTCTTCAAGATCGATCCCAAGCCTTACGAATATATCGTCGGGGAAAAGCGGGCGGGGCTGGCGGACGCCGAGGCCAGTGTTGCCCAGCTCAAGGCGTCAGTCGATCAGGCATCGGCGGCGACCGGAAAGGCGAAGGCCCAACTGCAGCTTGCCCAGGAAACTATGACCGTCAGTTGACGCTATTTCAGAAAAACGTGGTCGCGCAGGCCACACTCGACACGGCAACGCGCAATCTCGACGCGTCAAAACAGGCGACGGCCGAGGTTATTGCCGCCGAAGATCGTGCCCGGCAAGCGTACGGCGCGACAGTTGACGGTGAACATACAGCCATCGTGCGCTTGCGCAATGAGCTTGCCGATGCCCAGAACAATCTTGACGACACTGTTGTTCGAGCCCCTACAGGCGGCTTTGTCACCGAGCTCGCACTGCGGCCGGGCGTATATGTGGTCCCGGCGCCCTTCCGTCCAGCCATGATTTTCGTCAACGACAGCCAAAGGGACTGGGCTTTGGTAGCGGCATTCCAGCAGAACGCCCTGCAGCGGGTTAAGGCGGGGGATGAGGCCGAAGTTCTGTTCAAGGGCGTACCGGGGCGCGTCTTCAAGGCCAAGGTACGCCTTGTGATCAATGCGATTGCTTCTGGCCAGCTTCAAACCTCGGGCACGCTAGTGAATGTCGAGGGGCCGCCGACCGGAGATCGGGCTCTGGCTAGGCTTGACCTCGTCGATGACATGTCCGGTTACCAGGTGCCGCTCGGTTCGGAAGGCGAAGCCGCCATTTACACCGAGCATTTTCACGAGCTTTCGTTGTTGCGGAAAATTCTTCTGCGCATGCGGAGCTGGCAGAACTATGTCTTCCTCGAGGGCCACCATGGGGGGAGTGGCCACCACTAATGACAAGCGCCATCCTAAGCTTTAGCCGGCAGATCAAGCCTCATGTTCGCGCCCAGCAATGAAACCTTTCTTGCGCAACCGCGGCCCTAGCCTCGCAGTAGTTGTGCTGATCTTGTTTGCCATCTCGCTAGCGCAGGGCAGTATCTCCTACACGATGACGCTGGGCGCTTTGCGGGGCTTTCTGTCGAGTGATGTGTCGTTGGTGACAACGGGCCTGATTGTCTTGCGATTTGGGTTGGTTACAGCGCTGGGTATATTGTGGCTCTTCAAACTCAAACATGCGCTTTTCCAGTCAATCATTCTTGTCAACGCCTGGTTCACGTTGGGACTGCTGGGCCACACGAGCGGCCTTATTGCCGCCCTGCTTGGGTCCGCCTCGCCGGCGGTCCGCACGCTTCTGCTCGACGTCGGGCTGATGGCGGTGTCGAACATCCTGATCTTTTCAATCTGGTACTGGATTATTGATCCGCCGGGAGTCGAGGAGATCACACGGGCCGATAAGCCATGGGATTTTCTGTTTCCGCAGCGGGCAAGCAGCTTGCCACATTATGAATCGTGGGCTCCGCGCTATGCGGATTACCTGTTCGTCGCGTTCACGACCAGCTTCGCATTCAGTCCAGCCGACACGCTGCCGCTGACGCGCCGCGCCAAGTTGCTGATGCTCCTGCAGGCGGCAATCTCAGTTGTTACATTGACCGCGATCGCCGGCAGCGCGATCAATATTCTTGCCGGCGGGAAGTGACGAGCTTGGCGAAGGCGAGGATAAAATCACAGAGTCGGCCCGGGGATTTCTCTCCACGCCGCTCACAGATCCGGACGTGAGCCTCTCGATCCATCCGGCTCGTGCCACGCGCGCGGATGGTATAAGCCCGGAGGACGCGCTGCCTGACGGAAGGCCCCAGTCGTCCCAAAGATTGGCGCAGATAGAGCTGCTACGGCGCGCCATGAATGTCCGGCCGTCAAACCGATCATCGGTGTCCCGCCGGCTTTCACTGGATTGTGGGATGAACTACGCCGTATAGCCAGACCATCGCCAGTGCCAAAATAGCAAATCATAGAAGAGCTAGACCGAGCGGACGGGCTTGTCGAAATTTCATTTACTTCGCCCCGGGTGAACGCGAAGCGGGATAGTCAAAGCACTATCAACTGGGGTGGTTGATGTATGTCAATCCTGGCGCCAGCGGGCCGAAAAAATTGTAGGGGCTTGTCGCTCGGAGTCTTGAGACAGATCGAACTCCGACAACCGCATCAAAATCATCTCAAAAGCCGGTACACGGGCCTACAGGCAGCTCGATCGATCATGTAAGCAACAAAAAGGCCCGGGGCGGGTGCCCCGGGCCAGGTCGTTGCTCCTGGAGAATTGATTAGTAACGTGCGGCGACTGGTGCGGCGTAACCGCCGAAGCGATAGTTGAAGCGCAAGGTGACCATATCGACGTCTTGGCTGATCCGGCTGTTGAGTACGCCGACGAGGCGCGGATCGACAACGGAGAAGGTGTTGTTCGCATTCCCCATCCACAGATGGTCGTATTCCAGACCGACCGACCAGTTCGGTGCGAACCCGTACTCAAAGCCGACACCCAGTGCGCCGCCCCAGCGCGTGGCACTTGCCGAGGCCAGACCAAAGCCGGTGAACGTATCGAATATATCAAGGCGATTGCTGGTCACGGCCGCACCGCCCTTCACATAAAGCAGCGCCGCGTTCCACGCCCAACCGATCTGACCAGTGAAGAGGCCAATGCCATCGGTTTTCACGCGAGTTGAGAGGGTCGGATTGAACAGGCTGACGCGCGTGTTGCTGAGGTCGGCCCAATCGCCTTGTGCTTCCAATCCGAACACGAACTGATTGGCTTGCCAGCGATACCCGATCTGCCCGCCGACAACGCCTCCGGAACGATCGCGACAACCGCTCGCGACTGTTCCCAAAACAGTGACAAAATCCACGCAATTGTGGCTTTGGCCCCATCCACCGTTGGCGCCGATGTAGAAGCCGCTCCAGTTGTAGATCACCGGGAGGGGGGCCGGTGGCGGGGCCTTGACGGCCATGTCGGCTGCCGATGCAGGAGCAGCCAAGCCCAAGGCAGCGATTCCGAGGGCGACCATTAAAATCTTCTTCATGTGATTATCTCCGTGTTCCTTATCTACTGATGCGACTCCTGTGCACGTTTTCGTGCGTAAGCGATTGAATCATCGTCGAAAGCCTAGTCGCGAGTGTCTCAAGTCCCCGTAACAAAATGGCAACACTCAAGCGCAATCGGAGATTGCGCAGTGCACAGCGGTGCACGGATCAATCCTTGTCGAGGGGAGGCGGAACTTCGGCGGAGTCCTCGGACCCCTCTGTCAGCCACATAGAGATTTGGCCGGACGGGATATGCCGCCTCGGGAGATGGGGATTTATCGTACCTGCAAAAACGATCAGCCCTTCGTCCAGCTTTGAGCGCGCAAGAATCTTGGCCTCGCCTTCGGTCGCAAATGTCCTGGTCTCGCGCGGGCTTCGCCTTTTTTTGGCCAGCAGACCGCGTGGGCGACTCTCAAAGGTGACGTACCAGGTTGGCGGCATCTCACCTGGGCTCCGAATGCGTCAATCGGATTGACATTCCAGGCAAGCAGCCTGGCGCAGCCTTGACCTAGGTCAATCTCGGCTTGATCAGCCAGGGGCTTGATCCACCGCTCCGCCCAGCTTTTGTATCACGGCGTCAGGGATCCGTTTTGACGCCGATCAAAAACGATGGAAGCCCCTCATGTAGGCTGCATCTTTCTCAAAGGCACGAGAGGGCATGTACAGCAACACGGCAAGGAAGAAGCCTCGCCTGATTGGAGAACTCAACGTTGCTTCCGATCGGCTCGGTGTGAGCGACTTCAATTACCGCAGAGGCGCCGAAATTTTTGGGGAAGCAGAACCGGCTGCATACATCTACCAAGTGGTCGAAGGGGCTGTGCGTACACACAAGCTCCTACCGGATGGACGCCGCCAGATCGGGGCGTTTTACTTCCCCGGAGATATCTTCGGGCTGGAGAATGACGACACTCATCACTTCACGGCGGAAGCCATCGTCGCGACCACGGTGCACATGATAAAGCGCAGGGAGTTGGATGCGGTTGCGCAGAACGATCCAGCGATCTTCCGTACCATCCTTGGCATGACCACGGGCAACCTGGCGCACGCCGAAGACCACATCCTTCTGTTGGGCCGCAAGACTTCACTCGAACGAGTAGCCTCCTTTCTGCTCGAGATGCATCTTCGCTCGACAAGCGCGGGCGTCGTGAACCTTCCCATGAACCGTCGTGACATTGCGGACTATCTGGGACTAACGCTCGAAACGGTTTCGCGAGCGATGTCGGAGCTATACCGAAAGGACGTCGTGAAGTTTGACGATACGACCCGGAGACACGTCGTCGTGGTTCTGGATGTCGACGCACTCGTGAGGCTTGCTGACGAGCGCTCCCAGGCCTCGTAGCCGTTCGGAGGAGATGCAACCTGCATGCTCGAGCAACGCCCGCAAGGCAGCCGCGAAAGGCGTGGGGGACAAAAAAGCGGGGGCGTTTCGGTGTGGCCACGACGTGGGAGCACGATCGCGCGGCTGGGCCACAGAAGTCCCGAGCGAGGCTGATTGGCATAAATCAATGGCGGGGCACCCGAGTTGATCGAAGCTGGCGCTGGCATTCGGCCTAGTGACCCTTTCGCGGCAAGCAACGCACCGACTTGCTGAGTTAGGATTTTTTAGCAAAAGACAGCGACCGCGACCTCCCGATCAGGGGATTCGCGATCTGGTATTCTCTGCGCTGCAGTGAGCGCGCGCTGACTCGTGGTGTCGACGTATGTAAGGCTGTCCCGCTCGCGGAGCAAAATGGCGATGGAATGGCTTGAAGCCTTCAGATCCCACGCCGTGGCCCTGCCGAACTTGGCAAATAATGGCGATCATCGCGGCGGCACCGTTGCTTGCCCGCCGCTTCAGGGCTCCCGAAATCGTAGCGCTGCTAGCCTTCGGGGTCCTGCTCGGGCCATATGTTCTGGACGTCGCCCCGATGAATCACCCGATCGTGCAGTTCTTCGGCGATCTTGGCAGGCTGTTGATCATGTTCACGGCGGGGCTGGAAATCGAGATCAGCCTCTTTCGGAAAGCACAGACCCGCAGCATCATATTCGGTATCGTCACGACCATCGTGCCGCAGGTGCTCGGTACCGCGTGTGGTCTGGCGTTCGGTTATGGGATTATCCCCGCCATCGTCATCGGCTCGTTGTTCGCATCGCATACTTTGCTCGCTCTGCCGATTGTCAGGCGCCTTGGTGTCCTTGGAACGGAGCCGGTCGTCGTCACGATCGGTGCCACATTGGTGGCGGACACCTTGTCGCTGGTCATCTTCGGGATTTGTGTTTCAATGTATACGACCGGATTCTCGCCATCGGGCCTTGCGCTGCAAATCGTCGAGGTTGCCATCTTCGTCCCGCTGATCCTGATAGGCGTAAGCCGCGCCGGCGCCTGGCTCCTGAGCAAGCTGCGGGACAGCCAAGAGGGCTACTTTGTCACGATGCTTGGCATTATGGCGGTTGCCGGCGTACTCGCCGATCTCATCAATCTGCCGGATATTGTCGGTGCCTTTTTGGCGGGATTGGCGGTCAATGCTGCTGTCGGCGAGCACCCGGCGAAGGAAAAGCTGGATTTCTTCGGCAGGGCCTTTTTCATTCCAATCTTCTTCATTGTCGTAGGCTTCCTGATTGTCCCAAGCGCGGTGGCGCAAACAATTTCCACCCATCTCTGGCTGGTTGTGGCCCTGGTTGCCTCCCTGATCCTGGGAAAGGGAATCGCAGCGGCTATCACTGGTCGCGCCTTTGGCTATGCGCGCCCGGCGAGGCTAACGATGTGGTCCCTGACGCTGCCGCAGGTTGCCGCCACCCTTGCCGCCACCTTGGTCGGCTACAACACTCTTAATGCCGCCGGGGACCGGCTGCTGACCTCGGAAATTTTCAACGCCGTGCTGGTGCTGCTGGTCGTTAGCTCGGTTCTTAGTACGATCCTGACGGAGGCGTTTGCCCGCCGGATGAAGGTCTCGGGCAACGGATCAAAACCCATCGATGTCTAGGCAAGATACCGGAGGGGCCGTTACCGGCTGAGATACCTGACCGCGATTTTCGCGATTTTCTTTGGATCGCGAGTGCCTGATGCGTCGATTTCGATGATCTTGCGCGCAACGAAGTCGCTGAGAGGATCATTACGATCAATCAGACTTAGAGACTTCAGAGTGTAGGTGTCCTTGCGGACCTCCCACTCCAACCAAATTGGAGCGTTGGCTGAGGCACATATGTCGGCCTTGGGAGGGGTAGAGCGGAAGTCGTCGGCACGCGGCCAAAGCGACGCAAATGACCCTTCAAGGACGTTGCGCGATGTCGCAACTTGAATCTGCAATGCAGAGAAGCGGAGATCGCGAGCGAACCAAAGCAATTCGCGCCATCATATGCGGCGCGCTATGGCTCGATATGCGGCGCGCTATGGCTCGCTTCGCTCGCCACGTTCAAGCGAGCGTCCCATTAATGCCTCGCAGGCACGCGGCAGCCATGCAATTTCGCTACCCGAATTAGCCCGGAACCCCACTCCCCGCAGGACGTTATCTCGGGGTCGGGCATCATGTTTGCCGCAATTTGACGTAAAAACCCTGGGGCTGGGGCATTCCGGGGGTGTTTTTTCATTGGTCCAATCGGATGATTGTGAAGGCGATACGGCAGGGTGCGGCGGTGGATGAGCGTGCGTCCAGTTCCGCGCCGCTGCAGCAGGAAAATGACGGCGTCATCGAAACCAGCATCCCTGCGCGGCTCGATGCCCTGCGCTGGGGCGGCTTTCATACCCGCGTGGTAGCCGCGCTCGGCATCACCTGGATTCTGGACGGGCTGGAAGTCACGCTGGCGGGCGCCTTGTCGGGCGCGCTGAAGGAAAGCCCGACGTTGCAATTTTCGAATTTCGATGTTGGCCTCGCCAACAGCGCCTATCTCGCGGGCGCCGTGCTGGGCGCGCTTGGGTTCGGCTGGCTGACGGACCGGATCGGGCGCAAGAAACTGTTCTTCATCACGCTCGCGCTCTATCTCACCGCGACCGCAGCCACCGCGCTGTCGTGGAGTGTGGCGAGTTATACGCTGTTTCGCTTCCTGACCGGGGCGGGGATCGGCGGCGAATACACCGCGATCAATTCGACGATCCAGGAGCTGGTCCCGGCGCGCTATCGCGGCTGGACTGATCTGGTGATCAACGGCAGCTTCTGGATCGGGGCGGCGATGGGCGCGGTCGCCGCGATCGTGCTGCTCGATCCCAACTTGCTGCCTCCCGATATCGGCTGGCGGCTGGCCTATTTCATTGGCGCCGCGCTCGGCCTGATCGTCTTCGTGATGCGGATGTGGATTCCGGAAAGCCCGCGCTGGCTGATGATCCATGGCCGCCCCGGAGAGGCGCATGCGATCGTCGACGAGATCGAAAGGGCCTCGACGCGACATCCCGATCATCCGGCCGATGAGGTATTTTCGAAGATCAGGCTGCGGATGCGCAGCCACACGCCGCTTGGAGAAGTGGCGCATACATTGTTCACGACCTACCGGCAGCGTTCGCTGGTCGGATTGGTGCTGATGGGCGCGCAGGCGTTCTTCTACAACGCCATCTTCTTTACCTTCGCGCTGGTGCTGACCGATTTCTTCGGCATCCCGTCCAGCCATGTCGGCTGGTTCATCCTGCCCTTTGCGGTGGGAAATTTCCTGGGGCCGCTGCTGCTCGGCCGGCTGTTCGATACCCTTGGCCGTCGCACGATGATTGCGACCACCTATGGCGCATCGGGCGTCCTGCTCGCACTGTCGGGCTACCTGTTCTCGATCGGCGTTCTGACTGCGCAGACCCAGACCATCGCCTGGATGGTGATCTTCTTCTTTGCCTCGCCGGCGGCGAGTGCTGCCTATCTCACCGTCAGCGAGACGTTTCCGCTGGAGGTGCGCGCGCTTGCAATTGCGCTGTTCTACGCGATCGGAACGGGCATTGGTGGCGTGGCGGGCCCGGTGCTGTTCGGCGCCCTGATCGATACCGGATCGCGTAACAGTGTCTTCGCCGGCTACCTGTTCGGGTCGGCATTGATGATCGTAGCCGCCGCCGTCGCGTGGCGGTATGCCATCGCGGCCGAGCGCAAGTCGCTCGAAACTGTCGCACGGCCGCTCGCATTTGTGGAGTAGAATGAGATGAATGAGGATCTGCTGGAAATGCCATTGGAAGAAGATATCGTCCGTGAAGACGACGCTGCGCCGGAAACCGTGCCGGTGCCGCGCTCGCTGGTGCCGCATCTGAGCGAGACCGCGATCCTGCTCGACATCGACGGCACGCTGCTCGATCTGATGCCGACGCCGCGCGAAGTCTGGGTGCCGCCGGGCCTGGTGAAGACCTTGAATCGCCTGCTGGTGCGAACCAACGGCGCGCTGGCGCTGGTCTCAGGCCGCTCGCTCAACGACATCGATTTGATTTTCGCGCCTGATCAATTCCCGGCCGTCGGCGGCCATGGCGCCGAGATGCGGATCGAGCCGGACAACGAGTCGGTGGATGCCCACGCGCCGCCGCTGGACAAGGAATTGAAGCGCCGGCTGGCTGCGATCGCAAAGTTGAGCCCGGGAATATTGCTGGAAGACAAGGGCTATTCGCTGGCGCTGCATTATCGCCTCGCGCCGCACGCGGAGAAGGCGATCTATGCCGCGGTGTCGCTGATCAGGGCCGATCTTCCCAATGCGCCGATCGAGGTGCTGCCCGGCAAATGCGTCTGCGAGATCAAGCATTCCGGATTCACCAAGGCGAGCGGCGTGCACGAGTTGATGAAGCGCGAACCCTTCAAGGGCCGCCGTCCATTCTTCATCGGCGACGACGTCACCGACGAAACCGTGTTTGCGATCATGCCTGATCTCGATGGCCTCGCCTTCTCGGTCGGCCGTCGCGCCAAGGGCGTGGCGGGGCACTTCGATGCGCCGAGCGACGTGCGCGAGTTCCTCGCGCACCTGCTTGATGATGAAAGGGACGCATCCCTGCCATAATGTTTTTCGTCTCGACGGCTTTCGACCACAGATTCTCGCGCTTGATGCCGTGGTTCACGACAAAATTTATTTTTCGTGAGTTCCGGTGAGTTCCCCCACGCCGCAGCCCGAATTTGGTTTCAATTCGTTGAAAGGGTGAACAGGAACCATATTGATGAACGGTTGTTAACGCGAGCGCATCAACGGGAGGGGAGATCTGTGAACCTCGTCGTCGTTTCAAACCGCGTTTCGCGCGGAAAACCCAACGAACCCATGACGGGGGGACTCGCCGCGGCGTTGTTGCCGATCGTCGAGAAGTCAGGCGCGATCTGGGTCGGTTCCTCGGGGCGGGTCCGCGATGGGAACCTGAAGGAACCGTTTGCCGAAGTCGAGGCCCTTGGCGCCGGCGCGCTGGCGATGCTGGATCTGCCGGCCGCGCATTACGGCGGCTATTACGAAGGCTTTGCGAATTCCGCATTGTGGCCGGCGCTGCATTCGCGCGCCGATCTGATCCGCGCCACGCAGGAAGACTATCTCAGCTATCGCGAAGTGAACGCCTTCATGGCGCGCGCGCTGTTGCGATTCCGAAAAGCCGATTCCGCGTTCTGGGTTCAGGATTACCATTTCCTCGCGCTCGGCGCCGAACTGCGCGATCTCGGCGTCACGCAGCCGATCGGCTTCTTCCTGCATACGCCGTGGCCGGCGCGTTCGGTGATATCTGGCGTGCCGAATCATCGCGAGCTGATCGAGGCGATGCTGGCCTATGATCTGATCGGTTTCCAGACCGAGGAAGATTGCGAGAACTTCCTGTCTTACGCGCAGTCCGACCTCGGCCTCGTCGTGCATGACGGCGTCGTCATTTCACGCTACGGCCGGACGCGCGCCGCCGTATTTCCGATCGGCATCGATCCCGGGCAATTCGCGCAGCTGGCGGCGAAGGCGTCGACCCATCCGGACGTCTCGCGGCTGCGGCGCAGCCTGAACGGCGAGAAGCTCGCGATCGGCGTCGACCGGCTGGACTATTCCAAGGGCCTGATCAACCGCATCAAGGCGTTCGACCGGATGTGGACGCTGCATCCGCAGCTTTCGCGCGCCGCATCGCTGCTGCAGATCGCGACGCCCTCGCGCGGAGCGATCGAAGCCTATGGCAATCTGCAGGGCGAGGTCGCCAGGCTCGTCAGCGACGTCAACGGCCAGCACGGTGAAGTCGACTGGACGCCGATCCGCTATCTCAACAAGGGCTACGGCCAGGCCGTGCTCGCGGGTCTCTATCGCACCGCGCAGGTGGGCGTGGTGACGCCGTTGCAGGATGGGATGAATCTCGTCGCCAAGGAATATGTCGCCGCGCAAAACCCGGTCGACCCCGGCGTGCTGGTGCTGTCGAAATTCGCCGGCGCCGCCAACGAGCTCGATACCGCGCTGCTGGTCAATCCGCACGATATCGACGCCATGGCGCGCACCATCGCGACCGCGCTGTCGATGCCGCTGACCGAACGGCGGATGCGCTGGGAAGCGATGATGGCGAAGCTGCGCGGACATACGATCCAGCAATGGTTCGCCGACTTCACCGACGCGCTGCACGAATGCCAGCTCGACAGGGAAGCATTGGCGCCTGTGATCGCCGAACCCGTGCTATGGCCGCTCCGCTCCTTCACCAACGGCGGCGCGCGGTATCATTAGTGTCTCAAGCAGCTCATCCGACGAGCTAACTTTCTCATCCTGAGGAGCCGCGAAGCGGCGTCTCGAAGGATGAGGCGGCGGTGGCCGTGCTCGTCTAATAGCAATACGACACGCCATCCAGAACCGGGCAGCGCGCCTTGCTCGGCGCGCTCGGATTTTCCATCGGCACGTAACCGCCCTTGCCGTTACCAACGAATACACCGGGGCCGATCACGACCGACGACTTGTTGCCGATGATGACGCTCGGATGCGGCGAGACCAGGTTTGACCGCGTGCCGTCCGCCCAGATGAGCGATTCGCCGGCGAAAACCCCGCGCCTGCCGTCGTCGCAGGTCACGTCCACGCCCTGGCGGGTGCAGGACTGCGCCATCGCGGGCCCGGCGGCGCCTAACGCGAGTGCCGCTGCCAGAATGGAGAATTGAAGCGCCCGCGTGATCGTCATGCCGTCCTCCACCAATTGCGTTGCCACTTATCGTCGTCGATCGTGGCCGGATTTCGGTTCAAGGTCCGACAACGCGCCAATTATCCGACGCGGGGTTGCAAAAATTACCGAATAAATTCAATGGATTGGGGAAAATTTGGCGACCTCGCCCGGCCTCCCTTGCAAAATCAGTCCTGCCCCTTCAAGAGAGGGCCTCCGGAGAGATGGCCGAGTGGCTTAAGGCGCACGCTTGGAAAGCGTGTGTGCGGGAAACCGTACCGTGGGTTCGAATCCCACTCTCTCCGCCATTTGCACGATTTTGTACGCCAAATTGTGCAGCGGCCGCGCGCTCTCGCGGGTGACCGTCCTGCCGAAGGCGCCGCTCCCGAGAACAATTGCCAGCAAGTGATGTGAGCGGGATTCGCGGAATCCGTAGCTCGTGGTGCGGCGCTTCCTGTTCCTTTTCGTCGTCGAGGCATTCCTGAGGCTGTCTGGGGCACTCCCGTAGTGCGCGTTCTGTCGCGTCAGCAGCAGCTGCGCGGCAGCCGTCGGCGATCCCCGAATGGTCGGCAACCTCCGGCACAATTGGTATTGTCAATATTTGATATATCATGTATCAGAATGGCGTCGAGGGGACGAAATCTGCGGGACGCATGACGAAGCTTATCTTCGGAGTGGTGGCGGACGATCTGACGGGTGGCCTGGAAACCGCCGCGATGCTGGTCGCTGCCGGGATCGAATGCGGATTTGTCACCGACCCCGACCTCGTCGGCAGCTGCGGCGATGTGCCGGCTATCGTGATCGCGCAGAAGACGCGGGTCATCCCCGCGAGCGAAGCCGTCAGCAAGACGGCGAAGGCGGCACGGGCGCTGCTTGCGCGGGACGTCAGGCAAATCTTCTTCAAGTATTGCGCGACATTCGATTCTACCGACCAGGGCAACATCGGCCCGGTCTCCGACCTGCTGATGCAGCTGACCGGCGCCGAATACACCGCCTTTTGCCCGGCTTCGCCGGTCCTTCGAAGGACCGTCTACAACGGCCATCTCTTCCTCGGGACCGAGCTGATCTCGGACTCACCGAAACGCAATGATCCGCTGACGCCGATGACCGATCCCGATCTGGTCCGGGTTCTGCAGCGTCAAACGCGGACCAGCGTTGGCATTCTGCCGCATTCGCAGGTCAACGCCGGACCGGACGCGGCCGGACGCGCGATCGCGGAAGCGGCGGCTCGGGGTATCCGCTATTTCATTGCGGACGCGATCTATGATCGGGATCTCGACACGCTTGCCACGCTAACCTGTGAGTGGAGGTTGATGACGGGCAATGCGACGATCGTGCAGCACTACCCGGAAATCTGGAAGGCGCGGGAGCTCATCCCTGTAGCCGGGAAACCACCCGGCTTGCGCGCAGTTGGCGGTGGCGGCGTGGTTCTCTCCGGGAGTTGCGCCGAGCGGACCTTGGAGCAACTCGACGAATTCGAGAAGGCGCATCCCGTGCTTCGCATCAATCTCCTGAATGCCGAAGATGCGGCGTCGACAATTGGCGACGCGCTCGAGTGGGCTCGGTCACGGCTGCACGATGGTCCCGTCGGCTTCGCCACCTCGGGCACGCCCGAGGCCGTCAAGATGGCTCAGGAGCGATACGGTCGTGAAGGTGCAGCACAACTCGCCGAAACCATTCTTGGCCGGCTCGCCGTCGCTCTCCGCAGTGTCGGCGTGCGGCGCTTCGTCGTGGCCGGTGGCGAGACGTCGGGTGCGATCGTCGAGCACCTCGGCATTCGACGCTTGCGGGTCGGTCCCTATGGTGGACCCGGCATCGGCACTGCGGTGACGGAAGACGATGATCCGGTGGCCCTCTGTCTCAAGTCCGGCAAGCTCGGCCCCGACGATCTGTTCGCGACAACGCTCGAAGCGATGCTGAAGCCCGGGGGAGTAAATTGAACGAACGCGAACTTAGACAATCCGTGCTGGATACCGTCGCGCGCCTGGAAGCCAAGGGCTTCAATCACGGCAGCAGCGGAAATGTCAGCTGTCGCATCGGGGAAGACATTCTCATCACGCCGACGGGCGGTAACAGCGGCAACACGACGATTGACGGACTGGTCCATCTGAAGCGCGATGGAACGGTGGTCGGAGGCGGCCTGCCCTCCAGCGAATGGCACATGCATCTGGCGATTCTAAACGCCTATCCGCATGTCAACGCGGTGGTGCACACCCACGCTGACTGCTGCGTCGCGCTGTCCTGCCTCGCAAAGCCAATTCCGGCGTTCCACTACATGGTCGCCGGTTTTGGCGGAAACGATGTACCTTGCGCGCCCTACGCCACGTTCGGCACCCGGGCTCTCGCCGACGGCGCGGTGGCGGCGCTGAAACAGCGCAAGGCCTGCCTGCTGGCGAACCACGGGATGATTGCCGTCGGCAAAGGGCTGCAGGCGGCCTTCGACCTCACCGTGAAGCTCGAAACCCTTGCCCGGCAGTATCTGCTTGCCTGTCGGGCCGGCGCGCCTGCGATCCTTGCCGACGATGAAATGGCGCGGGTGGTCGAACGCTATGGCAGTTACGGCCGCGCTGCGCTGCCGGCCTGAGAAGGACAATTTTATGGAGATCACCGGGAAGACCAAGATCATGTTCGTGCTCGCCGACCCGATCGATCACGTGCGGGCGAGCGCGGTCATGAATGCCTATTTCGGATCGATCGGCGACGATCTGGCGGTGTCGCCGCTCCATGTCCGGCCCGACGATCTCGGTCACGTCGTTGCAAGTATCAAGCGGATGCGCAACGTCTTCGGCTTCGGTGTAACGATCCCGCACAAGACCTGCGTGATCGAGCATCTGGATGAGATTACGCCGACGGCACGGCTCATTGGCGCGGTCAACTTCGTCAAGCGGGCGGCCGAAGGGCGCCTCGTTGGCGACAATCTGGATGCGAGAGGATTCATTGCCAGCCTCGCGCAGCATGACGTTGCGGTTCGCGATCGGAAGGTGCTCCAGGTCGGTGCCGGTGGCGCGGGACGCGCAACGGCATTCGGCCTGGCAGAGGCCGGCGCGCGCGAACTCACGATCATGAACCGGGATGACGAGAAAGCCCGCGCGCTTGCGGCTGCCGTGGCGGCGCATTATCCCGCCACGAAGGTCAGCGCCGGCCGCGCCGAGGCGCGGGCATTCGATCTCATCGTCAACACGACGTCGCTCGGCATGAAACCGGATGATCCGCTTCCACTGGACATCGAAGGTGTCGGTCCGGGCGCCACCGTCAGCGACATCATCGTCAATCCTGCAGTTACGCGGCTTCTTGCAAGGGCGGCTGCGCAGGGCGCAAAGGTCATCGGCGGAAAGCCGATGCTCGATGCGCAGATGGCCCTTGTCGCGGGGTTGATCGAACGATAGCCTGATATATCAAATATTATATCGGGGATGGCGACTTTGGACTGGCGGCGAGGGCCGCCCCGTATCGAGGGCAAACGGAAGGGAAGCGAGACTCCGTGAATATTGCATCGGCCAGACAGTCGGCGTCGGGCGCATCGATCCGCATCAGTCGCCTGGAGAAGCGCTTCGGTGCCGTGTCCGCCGTCGATGGCGTCGATATCGATATTGCTGCCGGTGAGTTTATCGCCCTGCTCGGACCAAGCGGCTCCGGAAAGACGACGATCCTGATGAGTGTTGCAGGATTCGAATTCCCGACCAGCGGCACCATTCACGTCGATTCCGAAGACCTGACCTATGTTCCTTCGAACAGGCGCAACCTCGGAATGGTGTTCCAGAATTATACGCTGTTCCCCCACATGTCGATTCTCGACAATGTCGCCTTTCCCTTGAAGATGCGCGGTCTGCGGACCGCTGAACGTCATGCGCGCGCCGAGGCCGCGCTCGCGACCGTTCGTCTGGCGGGCTACGGCCACCGTCGTCCGAATGAGCTTTCCGGCGGCCAACAACAGCGCGTGGCGCTTGCGCGTGCGATCGTCTATCAGCCGCGCGTCCTCTTGATGGATGAACCGCTAAGTGCGCTCGACAAGAACTTGCGCGAAGACATGCAACTCGAGATCAAGCGGTTGCATGCCGAGCTTGGCATCACCGTCATCTTCGTTACCCACGACCAAAGCGAGGCGTTGACGATGGCCGACCGGATCGCCGTCCTGATGGATGGCAAGATCCAGCAGATCGGGCCGGCGCGCCAGCTTTACGAAAGGCCCGCCAATCTGTTTACCGCGGGCTTCATCGGCGAGATGAATTTCGTGGACGTTACCGTCAAAAGCGTCGGCGACGACGTCTCGGTGGCGCTGCCATGGGGTGAGACGTGGCGCCTGCCGGCCAAGGCGGCAGTCGAGCCGGTTGCGGCCGGCGAGGCGGCGGTGCTGGCGGTGAGGCCCGAGCGGCTGCAATTCGGCGCCGGCTCGCCCGGGCAAGTCATCACCGTGACGCTAAGCGACATTGTCTATGCGGGGGCGGCGCTGCTGCTGATCGGACGTCTGCCGGACGGCAGCGAGATGCGCGCGCGAATCCCCGGCGCCTCGCAGCTCAGCGCCTTGGCCCCGGGCGACGTTGCGTCCTTTACGATTCCCCTGGAGGCGATGCTGCTTTACCGGGGGAAGCGGCGATGATGGCGGCGGGACGGTCGCATTTCTGGCATTCCGACGGCCGCCGGCTGAGCGGCCTGTCGACGCTGCTGCTGCTCCTGCCATTCTTCATCATCATCGCCTTCGTCTTCGTCTATCCGATCCTGCAGCTCCTGGTGATCAGCGTCCTCGAACCGCATCCGACCCTGGAGAACTACGCGCGCGTCGTCGAGAACCCGGTTCACATCCGCGTCCTGCTGCGCACGCTCTGGACCGCTGCGCTGGTGACGGCCTTGTCCGTGGTCCTCGGCTTCCCGGTCGCCTATTACATGAGCCGGGCGAAGGGGACAGTTGCGGCCCTTGTCGCCGTTTGTGTCATCCTGCCACTCTGGTCGAGCGTCCTGGTGCGCACCGCCGCCTGGTCGTTTCTGTTCCAGCGCACCGGGCTGGTCAATTCAGCGTTGATGACGCTCGGTTTGACCTCAGAGCCATTCAAGCTGCTCTATACCCAGAGCGCGGTGGTCATCGCCATGACCCACGTGTTGTTGCCGTTCATGATCCTGCCGATCTACGGCGCATTACGCAGTATTCCGAACGACTATGTGCGGGCGGCCGCCGTGCTCGGCGCCACGCGCCTGCGGAGCTTTCTGGAAGTCATCCTTCCCTTGAGCCTGCCGGGTGTCGTCTCCGGTTCGTTGCTCGTGTTCCTCACGGCGATCGGCTTCTTCATTACGCCCGCGCTGCTCGGCTCGCCGCAGGAGATGATGATCTCGACGCTGGTCTCCAAGCAGATACGTGAGGTCCTCGACTGGCCCTTTGCTGCCGCGCTGGTCGGGGTGCTGACCGTGTTCGTGATGCTGCTGGCGATCGTCTTCAGCAAGACGCTCCGGTTCGACCGCCTGATGGGGAATGCCTCGTGAAACCGCCGGTCGACCGCGGATCGCTCGCGCTGGGGGCCTATGTCTATGCCGTGCTGGCCTTCATCATCGTGCCGTTGGTGATCGTCATTCCAATGTCGTTCAGCCAGAACGACTATCTGGCGTTTCCGCCGTCCGGCTTCACGCTGAAATGGTACTCGGAATATTTTGACAGCCGGCAATGGCGTGCGGCCACCTGGCTCAGCGTACAAGTGGCCCTGCTGACGGCGCTGTTCGCCTCGATCATCGGCACGGCCGCGACCTATGCCATGATCCGCGGCCGCAGCCGGCTCGTAACGGTGTTCCAGATCCTCCTGATCGGGCCGATCATTGTGCCGCATATCGCGCTCGCCGTCGGCCTCTATCTGTTCTTTCAAACGATCGGTCTGTCCGGGACCATTCCCGGCTTCGTGCTGGCGCATACGGTGCTCACCTTGCCGTTCGTGGTCTTCACGATGGCTGCGGCTCTGGGAAAGATCGATCCCAGTCTGGAGGCCGCGGCTATGAGCTGCGGCGCGACGCGCTTTCGGGCCTTCCGCCTCGTTACGCTGCCACTGGTCCTGCCGAGCCTCGCCAGCAGTGCGCTGTTTGCCTTCATTGTCTCCTTCGATGAGCCTGTCGTGTCGTTTTTTCTGTCCAGTGTGCGCCAGAAGACACTGCCGCGCCGAATGTTCGAAGACATCGAGCAGAACCTGACGCCGGTGATTCCCGCGATCGCGACGCTGCTGATCGTCTTGTCTATTTTGATTCTGCTGGGGGCCCATGTCCTCAGATCCCGCAGCCTCACCCGGTAGCGAGCCGGGTGAAAAGCCAGAGAGGAAGCCGTCGATGCTGAAGAGAAGTTGGATGTGGAAGCCGGCAGCTTTCGTGCTTGCTTCGGTTGTTTGTGGCGCGTCGCCGGCGACGGCTCAAAAACTGGAAGATCAATTGGTGATTGCCACGACCGGTGGCCTGATGGGCAACACCCTCGCGAAATATTTCTACGATCCCTTCAACAAGGCCAAGAATGTCGAAATCGTCCCGGTCGCGATCGAGGTCCCCGACCAGTGGGCGCGCGCCAAGGCGATGCAGCGAACCGGCAAGGTGGAGTTCGACATCGTCACCGCAACGGGGCCCGATCTGGTCGGACGCACCGACATGCTCGAGAAGATCGACTGTGCGAAACTGCCGAGCGTCCAGAAGTTCGGTGTCTCCGACGCCTGTCAGCCCTACGGTGTCGCCCGCACAACCGGCGGCATGCTGATCACCTACAATACCGAGACGTTCAAGGACAAGGCGCCCAGGACCTGGGCGGATTTCTGGGACGTCAAGCAGTTTCCCGGGCCGCGTGGGCTGCCGGACACCGGCGACAGCGATTGGTGGGTTCCGGTCGCCGCGCTGCTCGCCGACGGCGTCAAGCCGGATCAGCTTTTCCCGCTGGACCTCAATCGCGCCTACAAGAAGCTGGACGAGATCCGTCCCAATGTCGCGGTGTGGTGGAAGACGGGCGACCAGGTGCAGCAGATCATGCGCAGCCGCGAGGTTGTCATGACCATGAGCTACTCGGGCCGCGCGCTCGCCGTCGTGAAGGAGGGTGTACCGGCTGCGATGTCGTGGGACCAGGCCATTCGCGACACCGGCTACATGGCCATTCTCAAGGGCGCACCTGACCTCAATGCCGCCATGGCCTATCTCGACTTCTTTTATGCGAGCTCGGATGCGCATGTGCCGTTCATGCGCGCTGTCAACTATGCGACGGCCAGCAAGTCGGCCATCGAACTGTTGAAGCCGGAGGAGCGCAATCTCTACGCGACCTCGCCGGAGAACTACGAAAAGCTGGTCAAGCCCGATTTCGCCTGGATCGGCGAAAATCGTAACCAGCTGCGGGAACGCTGGATGGCCTGGCTGACCCGCTGATCCGCTTCTCCCGCCAATCGCGTTTGCAAGAAGGGACGGACCATGGATCACACCAGTGAGCCCGGTGCGATGCGCTACGTGATCGATCCCGGAAGGCTCGATCTCGTGGAGGAATTCCGCGCAAGTCCGCTGGGCGTGCATAGTCCGGAACTTCGCAAGCTGTTGGCGCGGATGCGATGGGGCAAGCCGGAAGGGCGGCTTGTCCTGATCGTGCTCGAACCCGGCAAGGCCTGGCGGTTGTCGCGCATCCCGAGGCGCCGCGGCGATCCGATGCCTTTCGTCGACGATCGCATCTTCACCTCTCTTGCGGAAGCGGAGTGGCATGTCTTCAAGCTGCGCTGGCAGGAAATGACGGGCACGACGCTGCCTGCGGAGGTTTCCGGTGATCTATAGGACCAACGACTATCTCGGCTATCCGGATCGCATCAGTGTCCCGGCGGGCGAGGCCGTGAGCTTCCAGCTCAGTGCCAAGCGGCCGAGCGTGAAGGTCGAGGTGCTCCGGCTGCGCTGCGGCGATCTCGATGCCAACGGCCCAGGCTTCAAATATGAGGTGATGACGAGCGGCATTGACGGGGAGCATGCCTGCCTCGACCAGCCGATCCGGCCGGGATCGAACGCCGTCATTGACCACGACGGTGCGCTGGTCCCGACCGGCGGGCACTGGTGTTTCGGCGCCTACGTGTATCCGACGCGGATCGCGGACAATGCCAGGGCCGTGATGGGAAACTGGTGCGAGCGCTCGGCGCGCGGTTATGCGCTCGAACTCGACGCAGAGGGGCATCTGGTCCTGGTGCTCGGCGAGGCGAGCGGTACGCCGGTTCGTTTTGCCCTCGACGTCAAGCTGCGCCCGCGGGTCTGGGCGTTCGTGTCGTGCGCACTTGATCTGGCGCAGGGATCGGTAACCCTGTCACTGATCGTTCCGGCCGATGGCGTTCGGCCGGCCACGGCTTGTTCGAAATCGTTCGCGCTGCCGCAGGCAGCTGCGCTGGACTCCGGACTGCCGTTCCTGATCGCGGCCCATCATCTGAATGACGATCGCCAGTACGTCGCACATTTCGACGGCAAGATCGAGGCTCCGCGCGTCTTTTCGTGCCGGCTGGACGCCGAGGCGTTGCGCGTGTTCGACGGCCGGCAGCGGACGGGCGCAAGCGATACCGGGCTTGTCGCCTTCTGGGACTTCTCGGATGGAATCTCGTCACTGGCGATCAAGGATCTTTCGCCGAACGGCCTGCATGGCAGCCTCCGCCAATTGCCCCGCAGGGGCGTGACCGGCTTTCACTGGTCTGGATCCGTCCATGACTGGCGGCTGTCGCCGCAGGAATATGCCGCGATTCATTTCCACAGCGACGACATCTACGATTGCGAGTGGCGCTCCACCTGCACGCTCGATGTGCCGGCGCACTGGCGGTCCGGCGTCTATGCGCTTCGGCTGACCCCGGGCGGCGGCAATGCCGAAGCCGGCTGCGAAAGCTACGTCACCTTCTTTGTGACGCCCGGCAAGGCGTCGAGGCGCGCGGATCTCGTCGTGGTCGCCTCCGTCGCAACCTATCTCGCCTATGCCAACAGCGCGTTGCGACTCTATCAGGTTCACTTCGAGACGCTGATGGAGCATGTCCTGTGGTTGCCGCAAGATGATCTGTTCCTGCAGGAGAACCCGGAGATCGGCCAGTCGACCTATGATTGCCATGTCGACGGCTCGGGGCGGGCGTACAGTTCCTGGCTGCGGCCCGTCATCAACATGCGCCCGCGCGGTTACTGGTTCAATCTGATCAACGACACCCATATCCTCGACTGGCTCGAGGAGAAGGGGATCGCCTACGATCTGATCACGGATGTCGAGCTCGATCGGCAAGGCGCGCGGGCGCTTGCCCCTTACCGGGCCATGATGACGCCGACCCATCCCGAATATTACAGCATCAACATGATGAACGCGATCATGGCGTATCAGAACGCCGGCGGGCGGCATGTCGCGATGGGAGGCAATGCATTCTACTGGCGCTGCGGCTTTCACCCGGCCGCGCCCGCCGCGCTGGGAGGTTCGCCGCGGCATGGCCGGAACACGCACCTGGGAGTCGGAGCCGGGCGAGGTGCATCTTGCCGGCACCGGCGAACCCGGCTCGTTGTGGCGGCATTCGGGCTTTGCGCCGCAAAAGCTCGTCGGCGTCGGTTTCGCGGCCATGATCAACGATACCTGCGGCTATTATCTGCGCACCCCCGAAAGCGAGGATGCGCGCGCAACCTTCATCTTCGAGGGCACCGGCCGTCATGAGAAGTTCGGTGATTTTGGATTTCGCTACAATGGCGCCGTCGGCAGCGAGATCGACCGCTACGATCTCGAACTTGGAACGCCGCCGCATGCGTTGCGGATCGCGACATCAGAAGGACTGGGCGCGGGCGCGCTGCCCACGCCGGAGGAGTTTCGCACCGTGGTCGACGGGCTCGACGGCACGCAGAACGCGCTGGTGCGCGCCGACATGGTGTTCTTCGAGACCGCCAATGGCGGCGCCGTCTTTGCGACGGGGTCGATCACCTACGGCATGTCGCTGGGCCACAACAATTACGACAACAACATCAGCGCGATCACGCTAAACGTCGTGAACCGGTTTCTCGATCCACGGCCCTTCGTCATGCCCGCCAAAGTCTAGCAGGCTGCCTGGACTTCGGCCCAACACGAATAGCCATCTCGTCGCCAGAGATGGTTTTCTCGAGCCAGGGAGGCTGTTCATGTCAGACAAGCCTGAGTTTCAACCGCCGGAATTGGGATCGGTCAACGTCGCTCCCCGCAAGGCGCGCCCGATGCATGCGGACGAGCACTGGGGCAGCCAGCCCTGGTATGAGGCTCCGCGCGGCGATCCCGCAATGGCGGAGGTCTACACCTACACCGACGCGATGTCTTACGACCCGGGAGACGAAGTCGTCTTTCGCTCCTCCGCAACAGCAAAGGCCTGGCGGATGCAAATCTATCGCGATGATCTCGAACCCGAGATGGTGCACGAGATAGACGCGCTTGAGGGCGTGTTCGCGGCCACGCCGTCCGATGCCTATCGCAATGGCTGCAACTGGCCCGTCGCTCATCGCTGGAAGTTGCCGCCGGATCTGCGCTCGGGCTTCTATCGCGTGGTCTCGTCGTGCGAACGAGCGAACGGGGCTCGCTTCGTCCAGCATCACTTCTTCGTCGTGCGCCCCACCGGGAAGACGCCGCGCGCGAAGATACTGATGATCCTGCCGACGGGCACCTGGACCGCCTACAATGATTTCGGCGGTGCCAATCACTATTTCGGCGTCGAAGGTCCGAACCGGGACGAGCCCTCGCCGGTGCTGTCGCTGCAGCGACCATGGACGCGCGGCGTGGTCTGGCTGCCCCCCGGCGCGCCGCGCATCTGCGCCGATCCTGCACCCGAGATGGGTGACGCACCGCGCTATCCGATGAAGGAGTGGGCGTTCGCCAATGGCTTTGGCCAGTATTACGCGGCAGCGGGCTGGGCCCAGTTCGACCGGCATTTCGTGCTCTGGGCGCAGAAGGAGGGCTATGCCCTCGACATGATCACCCAGACCGATCTTCACTACCGGCCCGAGCTGCTCGATGCTTACCCTTGTGTCACCATCATCGGCCATGACGAGTATTGGACGTGGGAGATGCGCGAAGCGATCGAGTGCTATGTGGAGGGCGGCGGGCGGCTCGCGCGCTTCGGCGCCAACTTCCTGTGGCAGATTCGGCTCGAGGAGGATGGCAAGCGCCAAGTCTGCTACAAGTTCAAGGCCATCCACAAGGACCCGATCGTCGGCACGGACCGCGCGCGTCTGATGACGTCCGCCTGGGAAGATCGCAACGTCCGTTGGCCCGGCGCCTCGACGGTCGGCGTAAACGGTGCGCACGGCCTCTACGCGTCCTGGGGCGGCTTCGCGCCGAACGGCCAAAGAGGCTTTACCGTCTATCGCCCCGAACATTGGGCGTTTGCGGGCACAGGGCTGCACTATGCCGATATCTTCGGCGACAAGCAGTGCATCTTCGCCTACGAGGTCGACGGGCTGGACTACACGTTCCGCAACGGTCTTCCATTTCCGGTCCCGGCCGAAGGGCAGCCCGAGACCATTCAGATCCTGGCGATGGCGCCGGCCGTCCTGGCCGAAGACGAGCCGCAGGGTGAGGGCTTCCGCTACTACGTACGCAGCAGCGACCACGAAGGCCTCGTGGAATGCATCACCGGCGAGGTCACGCCCGAGGGACTGGCCCGCTACAAATACGGCTCCGGCATGATGGTGCACATGACCCGCGGCAAGGGCGAGGTGCTGACAGCCGCGACCTGCGAATGGGTGATGGGGCTGAAGCGCGGCGATCCGTTCACGCAGCGGATCACCCGCAACATCCTCGATCGCTTCACCGCGCCCCGCTCCGCGTGAGCGATTTTCAACGACGCTTGGATTTCGTGCGTGCGGCTCTGGCAGGTGGTGCGGCACGCCTCGGCGCCGCTACAGCCTCGACGTCTTCGTCGATGGCCGTCTCCGGCGTCATGAAGCGTGTGCCGCCATGCTTCTCCAGCAACCGGACGAGATTCTGGCCGCCCTCCATCATGTCCGCCTGGATCGACTCGCGGACCTTGTCCGGTCGGCGCTGCCGCAGGTTTTTGAGAACGGACAGATGCTGATGCTCGTTTGGATAGGTTGGGGGCGCGTGCGGGTAATGGAAATTCAACAAAGGTCCGTTGCGCATCCAGATATCGTCGAGGATGGCGAGCACTTCGGGAAGCCCCGATCCATCGTAGAGACCGCGGTGGAATTGCCAGTTGGCGCGCACTGCGTCGGACCATCTGCGCTCCTTCTCCGCGCTGATCAGCTCGCGGTGCGTGGCTTCCATCTTGTCGATATCGCTTTCCGAGATGCGCGTGGTGGCGTGCTCGGCGGCAAGTCCCTCGAGAAACAGCCTGACGGTCCTGAGTTCGATATATTGCTTGGACGTCATATGGGCGACCATGATCGAGCGTCCCGCCTGCATCTCGAGCGCGCGGCCGCGCACGAGCTGCATCAGGGCTTCGCGAATCGGCGTCTCCGACACGTTCATGGTCGCGGCAAGGTCGCGAATCTTGAAGCGATGGCCCGGCCAGAACCGGCCTTCCATCAGCGCCTGGCGCAGATTGCTGTAGACCAGGCTTGTCAGGCTGTCGCGCGCGACCGGGCCCACGCCGCCCTCGCCATGCCTCTGTTCAACGTCAGCCATTTTGGTCCCCGAAAGGTCTGGGCCGTTTCGGCAATCCTCGCCGATGCGGGTTCGAATCCATTTGATCGTCCGCGCCTTGCTGAGCGACGGGGCCTCGAAGGTTCATCGCCTCCCGCGCACCACACCCGATTTCGTGAGCTCCGAAGAATCGCAACCTTAGCCCCCGATATGCGGTCTTACGGCCCCGGGCCGGCAAAGCAAGAATTCCCTTGTAACCCACAACATAATATATGATATATCAAAATTGAGAGGAGAAAAGCATGCCGGAATTGATCAGGACAAGGGATGCTGCCCTGCGGGCGCGGGCCGAAAAGGTGGTGCCGGGCGGCATGTGGGGTCATCTCCACGCGGCCAAATTGCCGGATGCGTATCCGCAATTCTTCAGCCGCGGCGAGGGTGGCGTCCTCTGGGATGTCGACGGTCACCGGTACGTGGATTTCATGTGCAGCTGGGGTCCTAATCTGCTCGGCCATCACCATCCCGAGGTGGAGGAAGCCGCCGAGCGTCAGCGGCGCGACGGCGACTGCCTCAATGGTCCGGCCGAGATCATGGTCGAGCTGGCCGAACTCGTCGTCGATATGGTGGGCCATGCCGATTGGACGCAGTTTCAGAAGAACGGCACCGATGCGACGACGACCTGCGTCACGATCGCAAGGTCTGCGACAGGCCGGCGGAAAATCCTCGTCGCCCAGGGCGCCTATCATGGTGCCGTGCCGTGGTGCTCGCCGTCGCTTCTCGGTGTCACCGCGGAAGATCGCGCCCATCTCGCCTATTTCAAATTCAACGATGTCGAGAGTCTTGAAGCCGCGGCCAAGGCGGCGGGCGATGATCTTGCCGGGATTCTGGTTTCGGCGTACCGCCACGACCTCGGGTTCGACCAGGAACTTCCGACCGTGGAGTTCGCGCGTGCGGCGCGTCGCATCTGTGACAGCAAGGGCGCCGCGCTGCTGATCGACGAAGTCCGCGCCGGCTTTCGCCTGAATGCAGCCGGTAGCTGGGAAGGACTCGGTGTCCGGCCCGACCTGTCCGCCTGGAGCAAGGCGATCGCCAATGGTCATGCGCTGGCAGCCGTCACAGGCGCCGATTGGCTCCGCCGTGCCGCCTCCGAGGTCTTTGTCACCGGCTCGTTCTGGGCCGGCGCCGTCGCCATGGCGGCGGCCGTCGCGACGTTGAAGGTCGTGCGCCGCGACGATGTCCCGGCGCGCATCGCGCAACTCGGGCAAACGCTGCGCGACGGCCTCGAGACGCGCTCCCGCCAGTTCGGTCTTTCAATCCGTCAATCCGGGCCAGCGCAAATGCCGACCCTCTTGTTTGAAGGCGACCCGGACTACCGCAAGGGTTCGGCTTTCTGCAGCGCGATGCTTGCGAAGGGCGTCTACTTCCACCCCAAGCACAACATGTTCCTCTGCGCCGCCCATACCGAAGCCGACATCGCCGTTGCTCTCGAGGCCGCGGAGCACGGCTTTGCTACGGTGGCGGCGCTTTGATTCTCGTAAGCCAGTCCCGCTGGGTTGCCGAGTCATCCGACAATCGCTTCACGGCGTCGCGCGTGCGATCGCTGATTTTGGCCGTGGCATAAATGGTAGGTTTTGGCTTGGGAAAGTCAAATGCCTCATCTTTCAATGGACATTGACTGACACTCTCTCCGCCATCGAGCCTCCCAAGCTCCTGCAACTCCAGTTTAACCTTCAAAACAAGACTTTTCGAAAACACCCGGTGGTACTCTGCGGCAATCTACAAACCGATCCCTGCTTCTATGTCACGGATCGAACTTTTCCCCACGGGTTCGACGACTATCGGGCGCTTTTCGGTTTCCTTATGAGCGTTGAGCAGATCACTTCCAGCATGATGGGCTCTAAGCCGCAGTTCTTCCATTACGTTCGGTAGGGCGTAGTCGGTGTCCGCTAATGGCGCGGACGGCGGATTTGGCTTGGGGCGATGTCAGCTAACGACCCAATAGCGAACATCGCGTCGCTCTAGCCGGCGTCAGCTTTTGACCCGAAGCGGACATCCGCCCGCCGATACTCTCGATGGTTTGCTGCGATTCTCCGCAATTCCGGGCTGAGAACTTCAATCCGGAAATTACAAAGTACCGAATGGCAAACGGAATGTTACCTTCGGCAAGCGGTCGTCAATTATGAACAGCTGCGAGCCTGCCGTTCCTGCAAGATTGCTGGACAATTTTGCGAGCTTGCGGACGAGCAACGTCAAGCGGCGCCGTAATGGCGGTCTCGCATAGTTTGTTTACCAAACGTCACAAATCACCAGAAACCACGTCCCCTAACTTGGGCTCAAGAAGCTTCGCGCATGCTTTTCGAAGGACAGGCGGGGAAATGGCCTGTTCTTGCGACTGATCGTGATCTTCGCGCGCGGTTGGGTCGGAAATGCATTTGAAGGAATGGGAGTTCTCGCAGTTTAGGGGGGTGAAATGAAAGTGACGCAGCTTTACTGTGTTCGCCACTTGCCTACCGTTACTTGCAGTCTTGTCGGCGCGGCATTGCTGGCGATCGGCGCGAATGCAGCGTTGGATCTGCACGCCTCGGAAGCCGCAAAGGTGGTGTCTGCCCCGGAAAGAGCCGGCGCTCTCCAGCTCGCGCTCATCATCGGCAATGGCAATTATCCGGACGCCGCCGAGCCGCTAAACCAACCCATTAACGACGCAAGCGGTCTGGCGCATGCAATGCGCCGCCACGGATTCGATGTCGATGTGGTGGAGGACGCCACCAAGGCAGATATGGCTCGCGCGGTCGAGCGGTTAAAATCCAGGATCATTCCGGGATCTGTCGTGATGCTGTTTTTCGGCGGCTATGGGGTGCAGTCTCGCCACGAAACCTACATGATCCCGACCGATGCAGTGATCTGGAGGGAAGGCGATGTACGTCACGAGGGTACGTCCGTCGAAACCGTTCTCCACGCAGTTAAGGAGCGGGGCGCTCGCGCCACGTTGGCCGTCATCGACGCCTCGCGACGCAATCCCTATGAACGCCGTTTCCGCTCCTACTCCCACGGGCTTGCGCCAGTCAACGCGCCCAACAACGCGCTCATCATCTCGTCCAATACGCCCGGCAAGGTCGCGGATGACACGAAGGGCGAGCACAGTGTGTTCGTTACTGAGTTGCTCAACGAGCTCAACGCGCCGGTTAGCGCTGCAGGCGTCTTCAACAAGACCCGTGTCGCCGTCTTTCGCGCCTCCAATGGCGCGCAGATGCCGTCGGTATCCTCCTCGCTCTTGGAGGACGTGCACTTCAGTCCCGGCAATGATCCCGATTTGACGACGGCGTCCATCACGCCGACGGAGTAACGACGCCTCAGGCGTCAGCCATGGCCGTTATTGGCCCAAGGCGGACATGGGCAGCGGCCCGCTTAAGCCCGCTTCCGACGCTTGGCTGATACGTGATTCGGACACATTCCGGGCTCGGTCGTGATCTTGCCATGTTGTTGCCCCGTTGCGCATGGAAAGCTCGCTGCCATGCTCGCCTTCAGGGTCATCTTCACCGGTGCGGCGATAGGTACGCTAATCCTGGTTGCGGTCCACCAACGCGCCTTGCGCCCGGCCGAGGTCGCCTCGCTCGTGCAACCGTACGAAGCGCCGGCGCTGGAGTCCGACCGCCTCGACGGTCTGGTCAAGCTACGCGAGCAGATGATGCAGGCCCTGCCGCGGCCGCAGCCCGAGCCCGCCCCCGAGCCGCCATTGCAGGAAGTCACGCTTGGCTCGATGCCTGATGCTGCTTCCGTTCCATCGTCGGCCCACGCCAAAGCAGGCGACGATTTGATCGGAACAAGATCGGTGCCGTCCGGTCACCTTGATGCCACCCAACCGGCGCCGACAACGAGCGATGAGACCGGTGTTGCCTCCAACCCAGCGCCGGCGACGCAGGATTTCCAATATCTCATCTATTACGTCTGGTCCGAAGCGCCGCCCGCCGAGAAGCCGGCGGAGACCGTCCTGCGTTCGCTCAAGGACATCCCGGTCGGAACGCCGGTCGAGGAAATCAAACGTGCTTCCGACGCGTTCGGTCTCGATTTCAATTTCATGAAAGCGGTTGCCAAGATCGAGTCCGGTTTCAACCCCAATCAACGCACGGGGTCGTATATCGGCCTGTTTCAGCTGAGCGAATATGAGTTCAGCAAATTCGGCTTTGGGCAGATTCGCAGTCCCCGCGACAATGCCGTTGCGGCCGCCTACAAGGTCATTACCGAAGGCATCCTGTTCGAGTGGATCACGCACCGGAAGCCGGACTTGAACGATCTTTACCTGATCCATCAGCAGGGCTGGGAAGGCGCCGCCGAGCACATCAACCGGCCCGATCGCATCGCCTGGAAATCCATGTGCGCCACCAGCGAAGGCAGGGAGAAGGGCGAGAAGTGGTGCAAACGCGCGATCTGGGGCAACACCCTTCCGGCCCTCAAGAAGGCGTGGAAATCGGTGGACAAGGTGACATCGGAGGCGTTCGTCGGCATGTGGCGCGCGCGGGTCGCTGAATTCTATTCGAAGTACATGGCGACCGCCGTCGCCGCAGGGGCGAAGCAGTAATTCCGTTGCGTGGTCGGCAGAAGCTGCCGCATCCCGCCGCCGAGCCCGTCTCACTTCACGATTCAGAAATCGCCGCTAACGAGGTGGTCGACCAAGTGCCGATGTCTACTCATGGCCCTTCTGAGACATGCCGAACGCGCTCTGGAATGTCCGGTCTCGGGGGCAAACTCGCTATCGCCCCGGAACGCCGAATTTCGTGAGCTGCGTTACGGCTCGTTCAGTGAGAAGCAATCCGATTTCCGTCGGTAGCCATTTGCCGCCGAAAGCGCTGCAAGCACGCCGACAACGAGAAGCGGCTGATCGCGTTGCGTAGCAAAGAAGACCTTGAAATCGACCAGGAAGCCGGCGGTGCGGCGGCCGAGTCAGGGTTGCGAGTACCGCGCGCAGCCGTTGCAGGATGACGCACGGGCGCTGCCGAGCGTCTCGTCCACGAGGCGGCGGACGGTGCGCGCCCAGCGGCCGCACTGCGCGCCGCAGCCGAGACAGCCATAGACCCGGCTGGTCGACCGCGTCCGCCCCGCTTCTGCAGCGGCCCGGACGTCCTGATCGCTCAGCACATTGCACGAACAGACGATCATTACGCGGCTCTCGACGGAGAGCTCTGTTGTGCGCTGTGCTTGACGACCGCGAGCGGCGTCGTGCGGAAACTGATCGCCAACCGATTGTAGGCATTCATCAGGCCAATCGCGATTGTCAAGTCGGCGAGCTGCCTCTCGTTGAAAACAGCCGACGCCGCTTCAAATGCCTCGTCCGAAACACCTCGGTCTCCAAGGCGAGTCACTGCCTCTGCCCAGGCTAGTGCTGCCTTTTCCTGCTCGTCGAACACACTGCCGGCCTCACGCCAGGCAGTTACGAGAACGAGGTGTTCGACAGATAGCCCGGCCTTGAGAAGGTCCTGCGAATGAAAGTCTATGCAGAAGGCGCATCCGTTGATCTGGGACACGCGGAGACACGCGAGGTTGATAAGCTGTGCGGGTAGTCCCGACTGATAAACGTAAGTGTGTACGGCGCCGAGTGCCTTCGCTCCAGCCGGCGAGGCTGCGTTGTAATCCATCCGCTGTGACATTGTTGAATTCCTTCTGTTAGCCTGTTTCTGTTGCTGTTCATGCCGGCGCCTTCGTCAGGAACGAAGGCGCCAGTTGTTTAAGAGCAAGCGGTCAGTAGTCCCAGTTGACCGGCATACAGCGAAACCCGTCGCCGTCGACCTTCACATGGCAGATGGACGGGAACGACAGGTGGGTGGCCAGCAGCATCTCGCCGCTCTCCGCCATCTCCCGCAACAGACGGACCCGGACGCGGGCCGCCTCCATGGGGTCGTGTTCGAAGCCGTTGTGCAGATCGGGGTGGTCGAATCCGACCTGGAACACGGCGTCGCCGGCGAACGTCAGCCGCTCGCCGCCGGAGTTGAGGCGGACCACACAGTGGCCGGGGGTGTGGCCACCGGTGCGCTGAGCGACTACGCCCGGCGCGATTTCGGCCCGGTCCTCGAACGTCCGCAGATAACTGGGGTATTCGCGCAGGAACTTCTGCGCGGTCGATTCAAGCACCTCCGGGAAACCCTCCGGCATGGAGACGAGGGAGAAATCGGGCTTCGCCCAGAACTTGACCTCGGCGGCGGCCACGTGGATCCGCAGGTCCGGACGCAGCTGCTCCTTCACCCCGTCGACGAGCAGCCCGCCGACGTGGTCCATGTGCAAGTGGGTCAGCACCACGTCGGTCAGGTCCGCAAGATCGATGCCGGCGGCCTCCAATCGATGGGTCAAGTGCCCGGCCTTCGGCAGGTTCGAGTTCACCCCGGCCCCGGTGTCGACCAGGACGGTCCGGCCGCCGCTCCGCACCACGACGACGTTCAGCGGCCAATCGAACATTTCCCGCGGCAGTGCCAGGCTGTCCATCACGGCCTGCCGGGCGGCCGGATCGGCATTGGCGGCCAACATCTGGGCTGGCAGATGTAGCACTCCATCGCTGATCACCAGCACGTCGATGTCGCCGACCTTCAGCGCGTAGCGCGACGGGACCAACTCGTCGTGCATCGGTCTGCCAAGGCGTGAGGTGGGGGATGTGTAGTCTAGGCTCATGTTTGTCTCCTCTTTGATGTTAAGGCCGCTGGCTGGTCTTGGTTGAGCAGGCCGCGCAGCAAGCGCGGAGCGCGGCCCGTTTCGCGTGAAGGGAAGCCAGTCACATCAGTCACACGTTCCGGATCGGCCAAGGCGAGCGCAGCGGTCGCTCTGCCTTCGGCGGATAGATCCAGACGGTATTGATCTCCTGCTTGGTCATCTTGGCGACGTCGCCGACCATCGACACCTCGCGCTCCCAGCCGCGCGCGAAGAGTGCGATTGATCGAGCTCTGATGCTTTTCCAGATCATCGTAGTTCTCGGTCGGTTTGGATCTTGGCACCGTGATGGTCTACCGGAAGAGAGCTGCGGCTGCGCCAGAGCGATTGCCGTACCTGTAGAGCAATTGCTGCTAACGCGTGCGCCGTCGCCAACCGCTCGGGGTCTCGCCGGTCAGCTTCCTGAATGCCGCAGCGAAGGCGGTCTGCGAGGAATAACCAAGCCCGGCTGCGATCGACACGATCGAGTCGTCGGTGTGGCGCAGCATGTTCATGGCCTGCTCGAGCCGGCGCTGGCGCAGCCAGGCATGCGGCGACAGCCCGGTGCTTTCCTTGAAGGCGCGGCAGAAGTGGAAGCGCGACAGGTCCGCATCGGACGCCAGCGCCGCGAGCGAGACGTCCGCATCGCTGTCCGAACGCAGGCGTTCGATGACGCGGCGCAGGACCGTTGGCGACAATCCACCGATGACCGGCTGGATCGTGACAGGCGAACCTGCGTGGGCAACCAGCAGGCGCGTGGCCAGAAGATCTGTTATCTGCTGTCTGAACAGGGCATCCAGGGCCGCGTTGCCTTCAAGCGCATCCGCACCACTCAGGAGCAATCGAGATGTAACGGGGTCGGGATGGACCGTTCGCTCCACGAGATCGCCAGGAGCGGCCCCGTCGGCTTCGTGGGCAACGCGCTCAAGCGTTGCGTGCGGCAGGTAGAGTTGAACGACATTCAGAGGCTGGTAAATGTCCCATCGTGAGCTCGAACCGGCCGGAATGACTGTCACGGTCCCGGGACGCGTCATTCCATTCACAAATTTTTTCCCGTTTTGGCGCTCGAACCGCACCGACCCGGCGGGGAACGTCATGATGACGTGATCGTCCATCGGCTTGACGACGTCGTGCAGGGGATCATGCTTCCAAAGTGTGATCGCGCCGCTGGACGATGACGCCATGCGAACGGGCTTCGTCTTGAGTACGCGCGTCATTTCCGCATCGGGACACTCGCCGATCGGCAGCTGGGAAGTGTCTGGATTCTGCGAAATATCTCGCAAGTGAGATATGCTCATGGACCTGTTCTCGCCGTTGAGAGGGTCTGGTTTGAGCGTTCGAGGCGTTCTCAGGAGAAATACGGACCTGGGGTCTCTTCCCAAAGTGCCCCTGCTGCAAGTTTAGACGAAAAGCGCGTTCAGATCGACCTGTATTCTCGGATGGTGCGGGACCATGGTTCCGCAGGGCGAGGTTTCGCAGGTTCCGCGGCAGCTCGGCTTACCAGCTGGTTTATGTTCTTCCGCTTTTGGCACATCGCAGACGTAGTGGCTGCTGCCTCTGATGTACGCTTTCAGGGGGTGAAGCGGACATGGCCTGACGACACCTCAGGCGCCTCGATGCCCAGTTCCCGATCCGCCGACCACCGGAGTGCAAGAGAAGCGCGGTCGGGCGTCCCAGCATCGTGGACGCTGCCCTCGGTTGCAGTCAGCTCAAATTGACAAATTTCTTGCGGGCTCCATGATCAACTCAAGTCAGGCGCCTTGGGAAACGATGATCGATTCGAGCGATGTTGTATCGTTAGGCTTTGCAGTTGGATGTGGAAGGAAGGTTTGTACCGAGATGAATAGTATGAACAAACCCGGAGGGAACTACTCGCCGGCGATCATTCACAATGGAATCGCCTACGTGAGCGGCCAGTTGCCGCGTCGGGGGGAAGAACTTCTCTACTCTGGCAAAGTCGGGGTTGATATCGATGTCCATGCTGCGCGGGAAGCCGCCGCCCTCTGCGCGGATATTTGCATTTCTGTCCTTAGTCACGCAGCGGGCGGGGAAGACAAGATAATTCAAATATTGCAGGTCGTTGGATATGTCGCCTCGGCGCCTGGATTTGCTCAGCAATCACAGGTCATGAATGGTGCTTCCGATCGGCTGATTGAACGCCTCGGCGAGCGCGGTCGCCACGCACGCACCTCCATCGGCGTCGCTGAGCTACCGCGAGGTGCTCCGATTGAGCTGAACATGATCGCCGCTGTTCGATCGTAGATGAGATCTCGATCTTTGAACGCAAGGATGCGGATTTCTCCAGTTTGAAACCAACATCGCAATCGGTGGTCGCGTCGCCGGGATTTGAACCTGCTCGGCGACATTATTGTGAGTAACGACCCCGACGATGAAATGTCGTCCACGCCGGACATGCTAGATGGCCCGCGACTACATTTTGGTTGCCTCGGGTTCATGACGATCAAGCCAATGCACGAATAGCGCCGCCAGCAACGCCATTGCGGACGATAGAAACATCATTCCGAGCAAGACAAATGCCGAGTTTGATTCGCTGAGAATAGTGCTGGTGATTCCGGACATCAGGGCCCCACCTGCGCCTGTAAGGGCACCCGATAGTCCGGCAGCGCTTCCGACCAGTTCGGGCCGAACGGACATCGCGCCAGCGTTACTGCTCGGCATCGAGACGCCGTTTCCGAAACCGAGAAAAACGCAAGCGCCAAACAAGGATACCTCGTGCACGAATCCGGCGAGGAGCAACCCTAGCCCCGCCGCTAGTCCGACACAGGCGACAAGCCTGCCCACGACCATCATCGTCGTAAGTGGAAAGCGCGCAGCAAATTTACCTGACACGAAACTGCCGATGATAAAGCCTGCGGCGGTGCTTCCCATATAAACTCCAAGCTTCGCCGGCGACATCCGAAACACCGTTGTTGCCACGAGAGGCGCGGCCGAAAGAAAGGCGTAAAGTGCACCGATTGAAAACGCCATGCACAGTGAGTAACCCCAAAATCGCCGAGACCGGAACAAACTGGGGAATGCCTGAAACTGCTTCGTGAACGTCTCTGAAGGGTTCTTGTTGGTCTCGCCTAGATCGAACCAGCACAAGGCCAGCATGGCCGCGCCAAAGACAAGGAACGCCCAAAAATTCGAGCGCCAGCCAAATAGTTGATCCAACGTTCCTCCTAACGTTGGGGCCACCATTGGCGCGATCGCCCATGCGATCGATAAATAGCCTATGAGGCTTGCCGCTTTCTGTGGCGGTTCCGCATCCCGGATGATCACGCGCGATAGCGCTAATCCGGAGACTATTGCGGCCTGCATCGTGCGAAAGAGCAGAAACGTCCAGACGTCTGTCGCCAGCAAACAGCCGAGCGATGCGCAGACGAAGATCGCGAGACTTGCGAGGATCACTGGTCGCCGGCCGACCCTGTCCGACAAGGGGCCGATCAGTAGTTGCAGCACTGTCGTCGTCCCGGCGTAGCCGGCAATCGATACGTTCGCGAGCAAACCATAACCGGCATGAAACTCGCCGGCGATTGCCGATAGCGACGGGAGAAACATGTTTAGCGAAACGACAGAGAGACTGCTGAGCAGGATGAGCGTGAACAATTTCGGTCGTGTGGAGGAAGCCATGCGCAACTTTCCAGTACCTGATTGGCTGACGAACAGCCAACGTCCGTGGCTTAAGCCATCTAGCAGCGAACCGACATTTCCAGGCCGCCGTCGAATGGCAAAGTCATCGTCGTGAAGCGGTTGGTCGGATCATTCAGGAACTCGAAATAATCTGCATAGAATGCTCGATGCTGCCTCGTGTTATCGCTTACAACGACGGCGCCATACGCGAGTTGCGGTGCGACGAGTTCTAATGCAGGCAGCGCCATCGCAATCCAAACGTCCATCAGCACGAAATCGATGGGGCCGTCGATCTGCTTCAGCGTCTGTCGAAGATCCCCCTCGCGGAGCTGGATGAAGCTGCTCAAACCTGATCGTGCAAAATTCTCTCGAGCAGCGGCAGCCTTGCTAGGCTCGTGCTCAGTTCCGATAACCGCACCTGAGCCACCTGATTCGGCGACATTGTCGCGCACCGCAGCCGCAAGGTAGAGTGTTGAGACACCATACGAAGTGCCGACCTCGACAATCCGGCAAGCCTTTTTGGCACGGCAAAGCTGGTAGCAAAACTCCGCCTTGTCGCGGTCCAGCGCAACAAGCTTGTTGTTACGAAAGGCGCGAATCTCCTCAGCGCTTGGAGGATCGCTAGCGCCGGCTCGTCGCGCTTCGAAAGCTGCGATCTCCACCTTTTGCTCGTCGCTCTCGGCATGGAGTGTGTCCAGCAAAGCCTGCAGACGCTCGTCGCCAACAACCGGCATGATTGTCTCCCTTCGCTGGCATTACCCAGGCAGGTTCAACGGGTGTGATCTCAGCCCGTACTGCGGGCACCCCGGATACGGTAAGGTTTCAGGTTGAAAGTGTAGCGTCAAGCTCTTTGGCGCTCATGTGGCGATGTCTCTTGTCGGTCACGCGTTGCCTTCGCAAGTTTCGCCTGACGTTATACCGCTAGACCCTTTGCGCGTGCGCGCGCCTAATTATCGAAACCGACAAACACCGTAGCTTCTTCGACGGACTTTCGCTCCGACACCACCGCGTTCTGACTCATCATATTGTTTTGAAAGGAAAAATGGCTCTAGCGGCCCTCGACTTGGCGTTGCATAGCACAGTAGCAACTCTCTCGCAGGGGCAAATAGCAGAAAAAGAGTGTGAAGAACTCGTCGCGGTTTAGCACCGTCTCGACGGGAAGCCGGTCCAACCCGCATCACACACAACCGGTTTGGCGAACGAGGCGCCAAACCACTTGCTCGTCAACGAACCGTCATTGTCGATCCACGGCACTGGCGGCAGTTGCGGCAGGTACGATGCATACGGCATCACTTTCGCAAGCGTCACCCTGTACGGAAATCGTGTGAGGAAAGCCTTGTTCATTCCGCCGTCCAGCCCGGTGTAAATCGAGGCAGCCGGCACGTTCTCTTCAACCAATCGCGCGGTGGCGCGCTCGTCGGCGCGTCGCTTTTCCAGCGCCTTCAGCGCGATGTCCGGATTGACGACGTTGGGCGGGCATCTTTCGGTCGCGTTGAACACCAGCGGGTGCGGCGAATTCGGCGGAGGTTGAGCATCGAACACGTAGGTGCGGTTGCACACATCCACCTTGGGTTCGCGTTGCGTGGTCTCGAAATGATCGTTGCCGACCTTGAGCATTTTCCAGAAGGGCAGGTTCGGATTGTTTCGATGCCGCGCCAGGTTCGCCGGCGTCAGGCGGAACGGATAGGCCTGGATCTGGAACGACGGCCGGCCGCTGAGCGAGTCGCGCGCCAGCGAATAGATTTCGCTGATCTGTTCGTCGGTCATGGCATAGCAACCGGCCGACAGGCAGTCGCCATGGATCATGAGGAAGCTGCCGTTACGCTTGTTCGCCTTGTCGAAGCTGTTGGGGAAGCCGAAGTTGATTGAAAGATGGAAGTTGGAGTTGGGATTCATCAACTCGGGTGTGATCGCATAAAACCCTTCCGGCGCCTGCCGGTCGCCCTCGTACAACTTCGGCCCGAGATCACCCGACCACCGGCAGATCGGATAAGTCTTGAGGATTTGGAAGCGGCCGGTCGTGTCCTGTTTCCAGACTTCGAGCTCCGCCTCTTCCTTGAAAAGACGCACAACGATAGGCGAATATTTCGGCATCTTCTTCTGTTCGAGCAGCGCGAGCAGCTCGGCGGGCAGTTCCTGTGTTGCCTTGGCCGGCAACGGCTTGCTCAACGGTTTGCTGTTTTCGCCCTGGCCCATGGCCGGCGTCAGCCCTGCGGCAAACGCCGCCGCCAGCACGAGCGCACGTCGGAGCATGGTGCGGATCACTGCGGTACCGCGCGCCGCTATTTCTCGAACCCGACGAACACCGTCGCTTCCTCCACCGACTTCCTTTCCGACACCACCGCATTCGCCGGAAACGTCTCATCCGGCCAGCCCAGCGCGATGCTTTTCATGATGACCTGATCGTCGGCGATGCCTGCGTGCTCGCGCACCACGGGGGATTGCATGATGCCCTGGCTGTTAATCACGGCGCCCAGCCCGCGAGACCAGGCGGCATTGACCAGCGCGGTCGCCACGGCGCCGCAGTCGAAGGGCGTGTCGTCGCTGCCATCAAGCACGCGGTCATAGGTGATGATCACGCAGACGGGCGCGTCGAATTGACGGAAGCCGCGCAGCACCCAGTCCTGGCGCTTGTCTTTGTTATCGCGCTCGATCCCCATCGCGGAGAATAATTGCTTGGCGACGCCGACCTGCCGGTCGCGGTGCTTGCCGGCAAAGGGCTGGCCGGTGCGGAATTCGCGCGAATGCGGGATGCCCGCCACGTTTCGTTCGGTATTGCCGGCACGGATCCGGTTCAGCGGTTCGCCTGAAATGACGTAGAAATTCCAGGGCTGGGTGTTCATCGACGACGGGGCGCGCATCGCCAAACCAATGATTTCGGCAATCAGCGCCTTGGGTACCGGATCGGGTTTGTAACCGCGGATACTCCGGCGACCGAGGATGACGTCATCAAACTGCATCTGTGTAGGATTCCCATGATAGGTGCTGAAACAGTCCGGATTTTCGTGGTTTCTGCACCCTCGCGCAAGCGACGGCGGCGTGTCCCCAACGGTCCGGCCACGCAGAACATGATCGCATCAATATTGCGCACGCCGTCGTTTGGCAAATTCCGGGATCATGAAACTGTGCCGCTGATTTGCCCGACGTGTCAAGTTTTTCGGTCCAAACCTTTGGTTGCGGCGGTCGCCGGCTACTTTGCATGGGGTTGTTTTCGATATTTTTGGTGGGAGCCGCGGCGACTCGGTACGACGGCACGGTCCGGAAGGCGTGTAGCTTATTCCTCATCCGCGCCGGGCGTCTTCCTCAGCATGAAATGGCCGAACGCCGATGCGATGGGTTTGGCCGGGTCGTCCTGCCATGCCTGCGCTTCGAAGGCCACGACGCGCCGGCCCTGCTTCACGATCGAAACCCTGGCGTAGCTGTCCAGCGCGCGGCCGGAGCGAAGGTAATTGATGGTCAGGCCGATCGGCTTGGGCGGTGCCAGTGCGCCGAGTTCGCGCGTCACACCCACAATCGCGGTCGTTTCCAGAAAGGCGCCGGTCATGCCGCCGTGGATGGCGGGCAGCATCGGGTTGCCGATGATCTTTGGCGAGAAAGGCATGACAAGCGTGTCGTCCTCGCCGAGGCGGATACCGAGAGCGCGCGCGAACGGGCTGTTGGCAAACGGGCTTGTCGGATCCTCCGGGACTTCGAGCGCCGGAGGCGCGCCCTTGTGCATCCGCTCGTCGGTCAGCATGTTGGTCCGGTTCGCGCCAACCATGAAGCAGGCGGTTGCGGTAGCGACCGGATCGTCTTCGGATTCCTGGTAGGCGGCGGAGCGCACGAAGGCGATCGAGCGGGTGACGCGATAGCAGAACGAATGCGCCTTGATGTCGAGGCCCGGTGTCGCGGGCTTTTGGTAGTCGATGCGCAGATCCAGCGTGGCAATCGATCGCGTCCCGTCGAGGGCGAGCTGGACGGCCATGCCGCAGCTCTCGTCGAGCATGGCGGTGACGACACCGCCGTGAAGAACGCCTGTCTCGGTGTCACCGACGAAGACGGGACGGTAGGGCAGGCTTGACCAGGCCTCTCCAGGGGCGGCGCGATCGAGCCGAAGTCCGCTGATATATCCATAGACGGAACGGCGCGCTTCGATGGCCTTGGCAAGCTGGTCAAACGGCAGGGGCGCATTCGATGATTTGGTCATGCAGACGTTCTAGACCAACGTCGTGGCGTCGGCAAAGGCGGCGGTGCGGACCGCCCTCAGCGGTTCCGGCTCAGGCAAGGTGCAGTCGCTGAAAGTCTCAATCCGATATCGCTGATCTACCGCGCCTCTCGAATCGCCATGTCGTAGGCGTCGATCGTCGCCTTGGCGCGGACAGCGACTTCCGCCGCCGTCATGCCGGGCTTGTAGAGGCTGCTGCCGAGGCCGAACGCGAGAATGCCGGCCCTGATGTAGTCCGCGAAGTTCTGGTCGGAGACGCCACCCACGGCGGCGATCATCAGGTCTGCGGGAAGAACGGCGCGAATGGCGGTGATGCCCGCGGCGCCAAGCACGCTCGCCGGAAAGAATTTGAGGCTGGAGGCCCCCGCCTTGACGGCAAGCAGGGCCTCCGTCGGGGTAAAGACGCCGGGCATCGTGACCATGCCGCGGGCCCGGGCTCCGGCAATGATTTCCGGATCGACGTTGGGAGTTACCAGGAGCCGGCCGCCAACGTCATGGAGCCGCTCGACGGCTTCCAGCGTCAGGACAGTGCCGGCGCCAACCAGGATCCCGGCGGGGGCCTTCTTGACGGCGATCTCGATGGAGCGGAACGGATCCGGCGAGTTGAGCGGGATCTCGATTGCCGTCATGCCGCTGTCGATCAGCACGCTGACGATATCGGCCGCTTCCTCGGGCCGCACGCCGCGCAGGATCGCGACCAGCGGGCGCTTCATCGGGGGGAAAGGGACAACGCTCATTCAACACTCCAAAACGATTTCGCGGCCATCGAAAGACCGCGACGGACCGCATCCTCGGCACCGATTGATCTGACAGGAACGGACACCGTGTCAAACGCCATTTGGTAAAGCATCTGGAGCCGCCCCGACGCCACCAACGTGATGCCGGTGCTGGGTACTTCTGCGGCGAGCCCCGCCGCCAGTTCGAGACCAATCAGGGTGCCGGATATTTTCTCGCGGGCCGCGGATGGCTTGCCGCCGTAGAGGAGCTGACCCGATCGCACCTGGAACAGCAGGTTGGCGGCGAACGCAGGCTTCTCAAAGGCGGCAATGACCGCCGACGTGAAGGCGTCGATATCGTCCGCCTCATCGGCGCCGGTCATCGCGTGCGACAGGATCGTCTCTCGCGATACGACGTCGAACAGCTCTCCCGTCATGAACGTGGCGAAGCGTTCGACGGTCCCGCCATTTGCCCTGACCCACTTCGAATGGGTACCCGGCATGCAGACGACCGCATCGTCAGCCCCGTCGACACCCAAGGCACCAAGCAACTGGGTTTCCTCGCCCCGCATGACATCCGGCGCCTTGGGGTCTCGTTGTGCGATTCCCGGAAGGATCCGAATGTCGCGATCCTGTCCCGGCACCGGGACGGCATGCTCTGGGATCGATGCGAGCCGCGCCGGCGTGTCGACATATCCGGCTTCAACCCACCCCTGCCGCGCGCCGGCCATGCCGCAGACGATAACGGGCAGCCCGGGCGCGGCGTCGACGGCTTCCAGATGCGATTGCAGCACGGTTGCGAAGCCGAGTTTGCCCGCCGCCATCATGCCTTCGTGGCTGCGCCGTTCCCCCAGGACGTTGCCGGCCCGGTCGACAAGCCAAAGCCGAAAACTGCTCGTACCCCAATCGACCGCGACATATGCAGCCTCGCTCATTTCAAGTTCGTCCCGATGCTATCCGCGCCTCGAGGGCATGGTATCACGCCGGTCTACCGGCGGGCTACGCTCGCTTTGTAATTGATTTGCGCAAGCGCAATCAGCATGATCCGAAGTCATGCGGTGCCCCGCTGTCTTCCGCGGCGTGGCGTCGCCAACGAGCGCACGTCCGCAACAATGCGGCATAACAAAAAACAAAGACTTTGGAGGACGCCACCGTGATCAATCTTCCCTCTAGAAGCGCCCTCATGGGCCTTGGTCTCCTGATTGCGGCGCTTGCGCCGCAGGCCCACGCGCAATCGAACCCCAAGACCATGACGCTGGTGGTGCCCTTTGCGGCCGGCGGCGGCACGGATACCGTCGCTCGCCTCATTGGCGAGCGGATGTCGCGCACGCTCGGGCAGGCCGTCATCATCGAGAACGTGGTCGGCGGCGGCAGCACGCTGGCCAATGATCGTGTTGCCCGATCGGCGCCTGACGGTTCGACAATCCTGATCAATCACGTCGCGCTGCTCGCAGCGCCCAGCCTGTTCACCAACCTGCGGTATGATACCAAAACGGCGTTCGAGCCGGTGGGCCTCGTCAATAACGCGCCGATGGTCCTGATTGGCCGCAAGTCGATCCCCGGCGAGGGACCGAAGGACCATGTCGCCTGGATCAAGGCGCAGGGCGACAAGGCGAACTTCGCGCATGGCGGTCTCGGGACCAACAGTCATTTGTGCGCCGTGATGATGGGCAATGTGCTCGGCTTCAAACCGACGGTCGTGGCTTATCGCGGATCAGCCCCCGCCATCGGCGATCTGCTGGCGGGGCAGATCGATCTTCTGTGGGATCAGGTGACCAACGCGCTGCCGCAGATTCAGGCTGGAACGCTTCATGGCATCGCCATTACGTCGCCGCAACGTCTTGAACAGTTGAAGGATGTACCGACCACCGCCGAGCTTGGCATGCCCGAGGTGAGCTACTCGATGTGGCATGGGCTCTACGTGGCGAAGGGCACACCCAGGGAAACCATCGCTACGCTGAATTCTGCGCTCCGCGCGGCGCTGTCCGAGCCAGAGCTCGTGGAGAAGCTGAAGCAGCTCGGAACCTTGCCATTCCCTGACAAGGAGTTGACGCCTGAGGCGCATGCCAGCCTGTTCGTCGCCGACCTGCCACGCGTGGCCAAGCTCATTGAAAGCTCTGGGATCAAGGCGAGCGAAGCGAAGTAGGGCGTCTCGTGTGGCGTGGACGGCTGCGCTGGAACCGGCGCAGCTCCGTCACACCATCAGATCGTGCGACGCGTGACTGGCGGACGAGTGATGCCATTGTGCAGGCAGCTCGATCGTCTGGGCTGTCTCTGTAATCGCTGGCGGTGCACTGGCTGCTGCAGCGCTTTGGGCAGAACTGGTCGACGCCGGGATGTCCTGTGCAAGGTCGATGACGTCAGGAGCTTTTACGTCGGACATCTTGTCCTTGAAGTGGAACGTGTCGTCGGCGCCGTTGATGGTGATTGTCACGACCTGGGCGGTGCCGTCGATGGTGGTCACCTTGAAGCAGTCGGTCAGCGTGTCGCAGTCGTTGAGGGCCTGCACCGCGCAATTGGCGTTGTCGAGCTTGTAGGTCCAGACGCCATCCGCCGTCATCGTGAAGGTGCCATAGCCGGCATCGCTCGCCTTCGGCGCGCATACCGCCGTGAACGTATTGGGCGTGTTGTCGACGTCGGTGTCGGTGAGCGTGCCGGTTGCGATCGGCGTGCCGTATGTGCAAGCGCCAGCTTCGGTTACCGAGCCGGTCGCGGGGCCGCAAATGATGGCGGCATCGTTGGCGCCGTTGATGGTGATCGTCACCACCTGCGGGGTGCCGTCGATGGTGGTCACCGTAAAGCAGTCGGTCAGCGTGTCGCAGACGTTAAGAGCCTGCACTTTGCAGTTGGTGTTATCGAGCGTGTAGGTCCAGACGCCATCCGTCGTCATGGTGAAGGTGCCATAGCCGTCCGTGCTCGCCTTCGGCGTATCGATCGCCGTAAAGGTGTTGGGAGTGTTGTCGACGTCAGTGTCGGTGAGCGTGCCGGTCGCGGTTGGTTTACAAGATATGGAATTGTCCGCGCCGCCAGCCTCGATGACCGACCCGTGCTTGGTTCCGCAAATGATGGCGGCGTCGTTGGTGCCGTTGATGGTAACCGTCACCAGCTGCGCGGTGCCGTCGATGGTGGTCACCTTGAAGCAGTCGGTCAGCGTATCGCCGACGTTGAGCGCCTGCACCGCGCAATTGGCGTTGTCGAGCTTGTAGGTCCAGACGCCATCCACCGTCATCGTGAAGGTGCCATAGCCGGCATCGCTGGCCGTCGGGCAATTGACCGCCGTAAAGCCGGGCGCGTTGTCGACGTCGGTAGCGGTGAGCGTACCGGTCGCGGTCGGCGGGTCGCACTTGGTGCCACCGTCCTCGGTCACCGAGCCGGTGGTGGCGCCGAAAATGACGGCCGCATCGTTGCTGCCGTTGATGACAATTGTCACCACCTGTGGGGTGCCGTCGATGCTGTGCACCGTGAAGGAATCGGTCAGCTTGTCGCCGACATTGAGTGCCTGCACCGCGCTGTTGGCATCGTTGACCGTGTAGACCCATACGCCGTCCGCCGTCATCGTGAAGGTGCCGAAGCCCTGGGCGCTCGCGGCCGGCGTGCTGACCGCCGCAAACTTATTGGGCGCGTCATCGACGTCGGTGCTGGTGAGCGTCCCAGTGGCGCTCAGCGCCTGCAGCGCGGTGTTGGCGGCGCTGCCGGCCTCGATCGCCGTGCCACTGGTGGCCCCGGAGATGACGGCCGCGTCGTTGGTGCCGTTGATGGCGATCGTAAAGGGTTGATTGGCCGAGAGCGTCCCGTCGGATACGGTGATCGTGAAGTTCGTGGTGGTCGGCGCAACGAGCGCATTGATTGCGTCATTATTCGGAACGAACGTGTAGGAGCCGGTCGTGCTATCGACGTAAAGCGTGCCGTAGGGACCAGCCTTTGACACATCGTAGGTTTGGCCATCGATGACGGTGCTGCCGGCGGTTCCCCCGCTGATGCTGAAGGTCAGCGTGGCGCTGTTGGGGCTGCTGGCAATAAAAGTGCCGCTTGTCGCAGTGAAGACGTCAAAGACCGTGGTGTCGATTTCAGTCGGCCCGGCTATCGCATTCAGCGTCGGCGGCGTTGGCGGTGGAGGCGGCACCTTTCCGAAAACGGTCTCCGGGACCGCGGCGAGGATCGACCCCGGCAGCGCAGGCAAACTCTGCTCTGGGGGAGCATTATCAATCTGAATGAAATTGATCGGTTCCACGGGTAGCGTTTCGAGTGAAGGTGGTGTGCTCGATCCGGTTGAGCCCAGTCCTTTCTCGAAGGTGGCGAGCGCATCCTGCTGGGCCGCCTGCAATTCGGCCATTCGCGCGGGAGAGTTTGTGGTCTGACTCACGCTGACCGAGGACCCCTGCGAACGCAGGACGACGGTCTGTCCGGGATCCTCGACGAGGAAGTGTCGAGGGATCACCTCCTTGGTGACCAGCTCGAATGCGCCGTGCGCGAGATCCTTGTACGTGATGCTGCCGTCGTCCAGGAGTGTGACGTTCGGGTCGGCGGCCTGAACCTCCTTCCCAAGCAAGAAGGTGAGTGCCGTGAGCCACAGCATGCCGAACCTGCCGGCATGAGCCCGGCTTCGGTGATCGTCGAGTGTGACTTGAGCGGCAGTGCAGGTCGCACGCCTGAGGGGGCCGGAACCGGCCGCGGCCTGAACGTTGCCGACAACTTGGGGAAGCGGGGCCGCAGCGGCCTCACGTTCATCCCCAGTCTCGGCGTGGAACCCGACGAGCATGGCTCCAACCCTGCCTGCCATTATCTCATGCGATTTTCGCGCGATTTTTCGCGGTCCGGCTTTATCCAGCCCATGAGGTCAAAATGTCCTATCGCTGCCAGCCGAGGGCTGGCCGCCAACACCTCCAAACTACCCCAATCCATGGGCGTTAGGCTTTAGGCTCAAAAGATGTAATCCTTTTGAGCGGATGGTAGATGATGCCTTCCCCCCACATCGTGTCTAATGTCGCCGCGGCCGATGGTTCAAAGAGCCCGTGAGCGGTTTCTCGAACAAGATCTTCTCGGGAAAGGGGGGGATCATGCGCACGCAAACGATTGCCGCATTGGTAACAGGTCTAGTTCTGACGGCCGGCGGGCTTTTTGCCGGACCGGCCCACGCGCAACGCGATATCGCCAGGCCCGCAGTTCAGGATGTCGCATCAAAACCGATTGGAAGAGTTGTTGTCGCCACGGGTTCGGTCACGCTCGAACGCGCGGGTGCGGCGGTCGTTCAGGCGAGTACCGGAGGTCAGGCTGGTCAGGCCAAGGTAGGTGATCTCGTCTATCAGGGCGATGCCGTTGCAACCGGCGCCGACGGTAAGGTCGGTATCAACTTCACCGATGGCAGTTCCTTCAATCTGTCGAACAACGCGCGCATGGTTTTGGACGAGTTCGTGTACGATCCAAATAGTACGTCCAATGCGTCCTTGTTCAATCTGACCAAGGGAACCTTCACCTTTGTCGCGGGCAAGGTCGCGAAGACCGGCGATATGAAAGTCGACACCCCGGTCGCGACCATGGGCATTCGAGGCACCACGCCACGCGTCGAAATTTCGGATGACGGGACGGTCAGATTTTCTACGCTCATTGAAGAGGGTAAGAGCAGCGTCGTGAGAAAGCCGGGGGGACCGGCGGTGCAACAACCCGCCCTGAAGCCTTATCCCAAGTCGAATCTGAACATCTGTCGGGGGTGCTAGGCTCGTTCCCGGCGCAAGCCGTTCGCAGTGCAAGAAATTTGTCGATCAACCAGGTCCGGGCGCGCCGCGTTCAAATGGGCGGCCGCCCATTCGCTGGTTCCAACATCGGAAAGCCGGATATGGAATTGAGTGCGAGCTGGCGCATCATGTACGGCGTAGCGCCTGCTTTCGCCTTGCTGCTGCTCGGCTCACCGGCTGCCGCGCAGACCCCCAAGAAGAGTGACTATCTCGGCAACACCGCGCTGTGCAACGGCTCGGATCGGCCGTCGCTTGCAGCCCGGATCAATGGTTGCACGGCGCTCATCGATTCCGGTCAAGGCACGACGACGGCGCTTGCCATTGCCTACAATAATCGTGGCAATGCGCATACGGCAAAGGGAGACTTTGACCGCGCCATTCCGGATTTCGACCAATCGATCAAGCTCGACTCAACTAACGCCAAGCCCTTCAACAACCGCGGCGCGGCATACCTGCAGAAAGGCGAATACGACCTCGCCCTCAAATCTCTCGATCAGGCGATCAGGCTCAATGCGAACTACGGCAGGGCTTTCGTCAACCGCGCCGAAGTCTACCTGAAAAAGAACGAGTACGATCGCGCGGCGCGGGACTACGACGAGGCCGTTCGCCTTGAGCCCGATCTGCAAGCCGCGTGGAGCGGGCGCTGCTGGACCCGGGCCATCCTCGGCTCGTTGCAAGCGGCGCTCGAGGATTGCAACAAAGTGCTTCAGTCGTGGCCGGACGACGCCGCCACCTATGACTCGCGTGGACTGGTCCGCCTGAAGATGGGACAAGCCGACGCGGCGATCGATGATTTCAGTTCGGCGCTGCGGGTAGATCCGAAGCTGGCGAGCGCGCTCTATGGGCGCGGGCTTGCCAGGCGCAGGAACGGCGACATCGCTGGCAGCGATGCCGATATCTCCGCGGCAAAATCGATTCAGGCCGGAATCGATGACGACTTCACGCGCTATGGCGTGCGCGGCATCAACTAGTCAGCCAGGTTTGCCGCGAAGAAGAGCCGTTTGAACAAGCAGCAAGTGATGCGGCATTCGGCCAACGGTCGAGACGTCACCGCTCGGACTTCGTTCGGATCGGAACGTCTTCTTCCTCCAGAATTCGCACCGCCGCGCCTTCCAGATCGTCATATTGCCCGGTCTTGAGCGACCACATGAATGCCGCGAGGGCGGCGAGGCCGAGCCCGAGCGCGATCGGTATCAGGTAAAAATAGTCCTTCATTCGGCAGCCTCCATCACGGCCTTGGTCGGAAGATGCGCAACGCCGGCAGCGTTTGGCGCCGTTCTTCGCCGGCTCTCGAGGCGAAGCGCGTTTGCGACGACCAGAATGGACGATCCGGACATCGCCACTGCCGCAACCAGCGGCGTCACATAGCCAAGGATTGCGATCGGCACGGCAACGACATTGTATGCGGTCGCAAGGGCAAGGTTCTGGCGAACGAGCCGGCCGGCGCTTCGTACGATAGAGATCGCCAGAGGCACCGCCGCCAGGCTCTCATGCAGGAAAACCATATCGGCGGCGTTACGTCCGACGTCTGCCGCTGAAGCCGGCGCCATCGATGCATGCGCTGCTGCCAGCGCCGGCGCGTCGTTCAATCCGTCGCCGACCATCAAAACCTTGCGGCCGGAAGCTTCGAGCGCTGCAATGTGCGTGGTCTTGTCGCCGGGCAACGCGGCAGCAAGATAGGGAACGTCGAGCTCCGCTGCGATCGGCCGTACCGCCTTTTCGCGATCGCCGGAAATCACCTGAACCCGAAATCCCATATCCTTCAGCTCGGCGACCGCCGCTGCCGCGTCCGCCCGGAGTCGGTCCTCGAAGCGAAAATCCGACAGGTGGCTGCCGTTCTTTGCGAGCACGATGGTTTCGTTGCCTGAGCCTGCTTCCACCGCACCGGCGAGCGCCCAGTTCGGCCGGCCCAGCCGGTAGACTGCGGCTCCCGAACGCGCCTGAAGTCCGTATCCAGGACGCTCGGAGATCTCATCGAACGCGATATGAGGTGCGGGAAGGCCGGCGCCGGCCTCGACCAGCGCACGCGAATAAGGGTGGCGCGAATGCGCAGCCAATCCAACCGCGATCGCGGTTGTCTCGCGGTTTGCGTCACACGACTCGACCATGCGTGGGATGCCGACCGTCAGCGTTCCGGTCTTGTCGAACACGACCGTGTCGGCTTCGGCGAGGCGCTCAAGCGCGCCGCCGTCCTTCACCATGATGCCGGCCTCGAACAGCCTGCGGGCCGCGACCACCTGAACCATCGGCACCGCGAGACCGAGCGCGCAAGGGCAAGTGATGATCAGCACGGCAATAGCGACTGTGATCGCATGATGCACATCGGCGGTTGCGACAAGCCAGCCGACAAACGTGATGAATGCCGTCAGGTGGACCGCCGGCGCATAGAGGCTCGCGGCGCGGTCGGCAATGCGTCGGTAGCCGGAGCGTCCTTGCTCGGCGGCTTCCATCATCCGTACCATCTCACCGAGGAACGAATCGCCTGATGTCGCGGTCGCGGTAATGGTCAGAGGTCCCATCAGATTTAGCGTTCCCGCCCGCAGGACCGAGCCGGCGGCCACCGGGACCGGCGCGTGCTCTCCCGACACCAGCGAAACGTCCATTTCCGATATGCCCCTGGTCACGGTCGCATCGACGGGCACGCGGTCGCCGGCCGCCAGCAAAATCGTCATCCCGGGCCGAATCACGTTCGTCGGGAGATAAAGCTGCGTACCGTCCTCCTGCAGTACGAACGCGCCACGCGCAGTAAGCCGCGCCAGCCCTTTTACTGCTAGCCGGGCGCGTTCGCGCACCATGTGGTCGAGCGTGCGTCCCACCAGCAAAATGAACAGCAGGGAGATGGCCGCGTCGAAATAGGCGTGCGGGCCATGTACCACCGTCTCATAGGAACTCATGCCGAAGGCCAGCAACACGCCAAGGGAGATCGGCACATCCATATTGGTGCGTCCGTGCCTCACGGCCTGCCAGGCCGACCGGAAGAATATCCGGCCGGAATATGCCAGCGCGGGAAGGGCGATGATTGCCGACAGCCAATGAAACAGATTACGGGTGTCGGCTTCGGCGCCCGCCCAGACCGACACTGAAAGCAGCATGATGTTGCTCGCAGCGAAGCCTGCGACAGCGAGCGCGCGGACAAGTTCCGATCGTGCATCATCCTTGCTGTCGGGCTCGAAATCGAACAGATGCGCCTGGAAGCCAGCCTGTTCGAGGGTCTCGATCAGTGGCGGCGGAGGCCCGTCGGCTTGCCACCGGACGGTTACACGCCTGGTCGAAAGATTGACGCGGGCGCTTTCCACGCCGGCCAGCCCGCCGAGCGCCTTCTCGATCGTCCGAATACATGTTCCGCAGTGGATCGCGGGCACGGACAAGTCGGTTTGGCGTACACCATCGGCGACGATGGGGCTGGCAAGCAGCACTTCCTCATCGGCTGCGCGCGCATCCAGCGGCAGCGCTACCAATTCAGCTTCCGAACCGCAACAAGCCATCGGCAACAACTCCAGGTGCCGCGTGTCAAACTTGAGGCCGCATCGTCCGGTACGCGTGCCAGCTTCCGTGCCCCAGCACCGGAAAAATAACGATCATTCCCAGCAGTCCGGTCGCGATGCCGATAACAATCAGCACAAGCATGATGGCCGCCCAGGTCAACATGACGGGTAGATTGTTCCAGACCAGCGCCATGCTGGTGCCCATGGCGGTCAAAGCGTCCGTGCGCTCGGTTAGCAGCATCGGAATGGAGAAGGCACTGATGGCGAATGCAAACGCCGCAAACAGGCCCCCGACGGCGCTGCCGATCAGCAACATCGCCCAGCCGACCTCAGTCGTGAACAGCATGGGAATGATGCGGTCGAGACCAGGAAAAGGCCGCAGGCCAAAAAACAGGGCATACAGGATGACAGCGGCGCGCATCCACAACAGCGTCAGCAGAAAGAGCAGCACGCCTGCGAACAGAACCTGGCCACCAGACTCTGGCCTGACGAAGACCATCTGCCACAGGCTGACCGATCTACCTTCTGCAATGCGTCGGCTTTTTTCGTACAGTCCGATTCCGATTATCGGACCAACGACCATGAAACCGGCAAACGCCGGGAGCAGGATGTAGTCGAGGCGAAGCGCGAATAGGCCGACGGTGGTGACGACGGAGACCAGAAACACCAGGAGCCCGTAACTGATGCTGGCTGCCGGATCGATGGTGAAGTCGCGCCAGCCGGCCGAGAGCCAGTCGAAAGCGGCTGCGGGAGCGACGTTTCGCTTCCAGGTCCGCGCGCGCGGCAGAGGTGGAACAACGGCCGGTATCGGCGTCATCATTGATCTCCCTGCTGTCTCATCGCGGCGTGCATGACGATCGTGCCGCGCTGAACTTTCCATCCTTCGCAGATCCCTCGCCCTGGCGCACATGCGTGACGCATTCCGGTTGTGACACGATTGCCACATAGACGAGGTGCGAATTGGCGATCAGCAGCAGCAATAGCCCGGCGCCGACCGCGAGCCAAAGAACGGCCCTGGTTCGGATCTGCCTCGTTGCTGCGCCGGTCGCGCTCATCGTTCGCTCCTGCGGAGGTCAAACAGATAGAGCGCAAGAATTTTACGATCGAGCGGCGAGAGCCTTCCGTCCCAGCTTGGCATGTGACCCTGCCGGCCGCCCCACACGGTATCGTAGACCGACTCGGCGTCGCCGCCGTAGATCCAGGACCGGTCCGTCAGATCAGGTGCACCGAGCTCGGCGTTGCCCTTGGCGTTGTCACCATGGCAGCTGACGCAATTGGCGGCGAAGACGGCCTTGCCGGCCTCGATTTTCGCCGCGGGCACATCTCTCACGACAGTGGGATCGGAAAGGCTGCGCACGTAAGTCACGACGTCGTCGATCTCGCCCTTCTTGAGCATCTGATCGCGCCCGAACGCCATCATCTGCGAGGTGCGGCTTTGTGGGTGGGCCGAATTGACGCCGACTCGGATCGTCTCGGCAATGTTTTCGGGATTGCCACCCCAAAGCCACGACGCCGTCGTCAGATTGGGAAACGCCTTGCCGCCCTGTGCGTTCGATCCATGACATGGCGCGCAATTGTCACCGAACAGCGTGCGACCGGTCTGCCGTACGTTTTCCATCAAGCGGGGATCGGCCTGGATCTGCTTGAAGCCCTCAGCCTCGATGCGTTTGGACCAGGTGCTGCGTTCAAGCGCCGCCTGCGCCAGGCTTTCATTGACGGTGGTGCGCTGATCGATGCCGAGCAGGCCCTTCGTATAGGTCACTCCGAGCGGCCATGCCGGATACAGCACCCAGTAGACGACGGAGAACAAGGCCGTTGCGATCAAGAAGAAATAGACTGGCCGGGGTACCGGCGTGTTCAATTCCTTGATGCCGTTCCATTCGTGACCGGTCGTCATGTAGCCGGAATGGGGATCGCGTTCCTCTACCGCCATGACCGATCTCCAAGTGGCTGCTCGCTATCTGGCTGATCCCGGTGCGGCTTGTCCTCGTCCCCGAGTATGGATTGCGCAGCCTCGTCGAACCGCTTCTTGTTCGACGGCCAGTAGGCATAGGCGACGATGATGACCGAAAGCGCGATCAGATAGAACAGACCGAACGACTTCGAGAACCAGACTGTAAAATCATGGTCCATGATCAACCTCCCGCGGCGTGTTTGTGCGCAGCGTCGGTCAGCTTGCCGAGAATTTGCAGGTAAGCGACCAGGGCATCCATTTCGGTCAGTACGCCCGGTCTGCCGTCGAAGGCGCGGACATTGGTCGCCGCGCCGTAACGTTTGGTAACGCCTTCGGCGAACGGTGTATCAGGCGTAGCCTGTCCGTAGGCATCGGCCTTCGCGTTGGCGATCATGTCATCGGTGTAGGGCACGCCGACCTTGCGAAGCGCGGCAAGATGAACGCCGAGGTCGTCATAGCGCAGTTCGGTGCGGCCGAGCCACGAATAATGCGGCATCACCGATTCCGGGACCACGTCCCGGGGGTTGTTGAGGTGACGCACATGCCATTCGTCCGAATATTTGTTGCCCATGCGCGCGATGTCGGGCCCGGTCCGCTTCGATCCCCAGAGCATCGGATGGTCGTATTTGGATTCAACGGCGAGCGAGTAGGGGCCGTAGCGTTCCACGTCGTCACGCAACGTCCGGATCATCTGCGAATGGCAGGCGTAGCAGCCTTCGCGGAGATAGATGTTGCGGCCTGCGATCTCGAGCGGCGTGTAGAGGCGCATGTCCGGGGCGTCTTCGACGGTCTGGTTGATCGTGAACAGCGGTATGATCTCCACCGCACCGCCGATGGCAGCAACGACGATGATGCCCAGCACCAGGCCGATGGTCTTTCGCTCGAGCCGGTAATGCAGGTTGAACATGCCGGTTCACTCCGCCGGTTGAGGCGCGGAAACGCCTGCGATCGCGGGAACCGGAAGGTCGCCAGCCCGCTCGTCGGCCGGCTGATCGGCCGTCCGTATCGTCATCCAGATGTTGTAGCACCCGACCAATGCGCCGAGCAGGAACAGCAGGCCGCCGATGGCGCGCGCGATATAATAGGGATGCATCGCGACCAGGGTGTCGACAAAGGAATAAGCGAGCGTTCCGCTTTCATTGAAGGTCCGCCACATCAGCCCCTGGATGATGCCGGAGTTCCACATCGCGAAGACGTAGATCACAGTGCCGGCAAGTGCGAGCCAGAAGTGCACCTCCACCAGCCTGGCCGAATACATCCGCTGGCGCTTCCAGAGCCATGGCACCGATGCATAGATTGCGCCGAACGTGATCATGGCAACCCAGCCGAGCGCGCCAGCGTGCACGTGGCCGACGGTCCAGTCGGTATAGTGCGACAGCGCGTTGACGGTGCGAATAGCCATGAACGAGCCTTCGAAAGTGGACAGGCCGTAAAATACCGCCGCGACCATCATGAAGCGCAGGGTGGCGTCGTCGCGCACCTTGTGCCAGGCGCCATTGAGCGTCAGCAGCGCATTGCCGGCCGACGCCCATGAGGGAACCAGCAGCATGACCGAAAACGTCATGCCGAGCGTCTGCACCCAGTGCGGAAGCGCGGTGTAGTGCAGGTGATGCGAACCCGCCCACATGTACATGAAGGTGATGCCCCAGAAGCTGATGATCGACATCCGGTAGGAGAAGATCGGGCGGCCGGCGCGCACCGGAAGGTAGTAGTACATCATGCCGAGGAAGCCGGCCGTGAGGAAGAACGCGACCGCGTTATGCCCGTACCACCACTGTGTCATCGCATCCTGCACGCCGGAGAATGCCGAATAGCTCTTGGCATGACCGATCGAAACCGGGATGGCGAGGCTGTTGACGATGTGGAGCATCGCCACCACCACGATGAAGGCCATAAAGTACCAGTTCGATACGTAGATATGCGGCTCCTTGCGGCGAGCCAGCGTGCGCAGATAGAGCACGAAATAGGTGATCCACACGATGTCCAGCCAGATATCGGCATACCATTCCGGCTCGGCATACTCCTTCGATTGCGTAACGCCCATCAGGTAGCCGGTTGCGGCGAGAACGCAGAACAAATTGTAGCCAAGCAAAACGAACCACGGGGTTACCTGATCCGGCAGGCGAGCACGCGAGGTTCGCTGCACCACATAGAAGGACGTGGCAATCAGCGCATTGCCGCCGAAGCCGAAGATGACGCCGGAAGTGTGCACCGGACGGAGGCGGCCGAAACTCGACCAGGCGCCGTCGAATGTCAGGTTCGGATTAACGAGCTGCCAGGCGATCCAGTCGCCGACGAAAAGTCCAGCCACGACCCAGACCATTGCCAGGACAATGCCCATCCGGCTGGGATCGTCGAAGTATCGATCGAGGCGGTCTTCGCCAGGCTCCGGTGCGTAATATCCGGAGATGACGCCGAAGGCTCCGGCAATCCCCGCCAACAATACGATCGCGCCGTGAATGCCCAGGGGATCATCCTGGCCGGCGACCGCCATGGCAAATCCGCACAAGGAAAGTGCCAGCAGGATAATGAGCGCCAGTTGCCGCTCGTCTTTTGTCAATTGAGCGATCATGAGCTGCAGCCCCTTTGAAGCAACGTGCCGCCTCTAACTTTACGGAACCATGCCAATCCGGTGTATCGGAGCGCGAGAGCAATTCGCATGGATGGCAGTGTTCCGGGAACTGACGTCGATAACTTGATCTGGGTCAACAATCGCGAGGTCGGGCGGCATGTCTGAGCCCCTGTCTTGTTATGGGCTAACACATTATCCGAGTTCGGCTTTCGCCTCGAAGGGCGGCCGCGATCTCCCAGGGCAGGAGTAGCCGAATCCTGATCGCTGCCTGTGCATCGAGTATAGAGACCGCACTTAAAAAGGCGGCCGCTATGCATTCGCAGCAACCGAGATTGGGAGTTTTCGTGCTGGCGAACAGCACAGATGAGCGCCGCAACGCACCTGATCGGGCGCAAAGTGTGCAAACAGCCACGGCGGGGGGGCTTATTCAAGCCCTCCGCCGCGCCGGCTTCTCGTCTTACATAATTGTGAGCCGGTCTTCCGAGGCTAATCCAGCTTCACGTTCGCTTCCTTCACGACCTTGCGCCAGCGCTCGACTTCCGCGGACACCATTTTTGCGAACGCGGGACCCGTGACGTCGGGGACATCGGAGCCGTTGCGTTCCCAGGCTTCCTTGACGGCGGGTGTCTGCATGGCCTTCTGCAATTCCTTGACCATCTGATCGACGATCGCCGGCGGCGTGTTCTTTGGTGCGAACAGGCCGTACCAGGTCGACACTTCATATCCAGCCAGGCCCGCTTCCGCGGCGGTCGGAAGATCGGGGAATGCCGGCACGCGTTTCGGCGCGGCGACGGCGAGCGCGCGCAACTGTCCGGCCCTGACGGGCGCGGCCGACGAGCCGAGCCCGTCGAAGACGACAGGCACGTGGCCGGCGATGAGATCCTGCATCGCGGGTCCGGCCCCGCGATAGGGGACGTGCTGGATGTCGGTCTTGGTCAGGATCTTGAATAGTTCGCCCGCGAGATGATGCGTGGTGCCGGCGCCTGCGGAGCCGTAGTTCAATTTGCCCGGATTGGCTTTGGCGTAGGCGATGAATTCAGCGAGCGTCTTGGCGGCGACCTTGTCCGGATTGACGACCACCACCTGCGGCGGCCGCGCGATCAGCGCCACCGCGATAAAATCCTTCTCGATGTTGTAGTCGAGGTTGGGATAGAGCGAAGATGCAATGGCATGATGCGCCGCGCCCATGAAGAAGGTGTAGCCGTCGGGAGCCGCCTTCGACGCCGCCGATGCGCCGACAGTGCCGCCGGCGCCCGCGCGGTTTTCAATCAGCACGCGCTTGCCCAGCTGTGCATCGAGCTGGGCCGCCAGCGGACGGGCAAAGGCATCGGTGCCGCCGCCGGCCGCGAACGGCACGACGAAGGTGATCGGCTTGTCCGGCCATGTTTGGGCTATGGCTTGGGCCTGGCCGGCCACGGCGGCAACGACCGCCAGGACTGTAAGCACGGCGCACCGGACAACTGTTGGTTTCACGGCATTTTCCTCCGGTTATTGCAAATTGGCGTCCGCCATCGGCGGCGCGATTGTCTTTTCTGCTTCCCTGGTTCTGGCGTTCACCTGGAATGGGCAGGGCAACGAGCCCCACCGTATGCAAGACGCCACGCATGATCCATTAAAATGAGCGCCCGGACACGGGCAGGCACCGGGGCGTTTGGTCGCGCCGCCGTGGGCCAAGTCCACGTGTTGTCGCTGCCGGGCGCCGTCTGCGGCCGGATGCGAGTCGGCGCCGATTATCATCGCGACGATGTACCGGATGATCCCGCAAAGAACGTGACGAAAGTGGGCTTCGGCGGTTCGGGCCGCAGCGGCATCCGCGAGCGTGAACCGGTGGCGCGCAATTTTCTCCCACACCGAGAGGAAATTTCGGCTCCCCACGTCAGTACAATTAGACTCCGGTTGCAAAAATAAATATGCTCGCCTTGGGAATGTGGGGAAAATACCTATGAAATGCCGTGCTGCTGCGCTCGCAATTTTGCTGTGTACGATTTTTGCCAGTTCGAATGCCGAAGCCCGTGGGCCCTACGGTTCGATCAGTGTCGGCAACTGGAAGGGCGGAGCTTACACCAACGACGAAACCGGATCTTTCACGCACTGTGCAGCCGGCGCCCGATACGCCAGCGGGGTCTTTTTTCTCGTGATGATCGACCACAATGGCGGTTGGAGCCTCGGCTTCATGCATGAACAATGGAAGCTGACGACCGGGGAGGCGTTTCCGCTGAACCTGACGTTCGACGGCCAGCAACCGTTCAACGTTCACGGCATTCCGATCGCCGACAAGCTGGTTCGCGTTCCGATGCCGAGCAATTCCTCGCTCATCGCCCAATTTCGAAAGGCGAAGGCAATGACGGCCTATACGCAAGGCCAGCTCTTCCAGTTCAACCTCGATCAGACCGGACAGCTATTGCCGGTATTGGCGCATTGCGTGGCCAAGGTCAGGCAATCGGGCGTGGCCAGCGCCGGCGATTTCTCGGTGCTCCCCGTCGCCAAGGCGGTCGCTGCGGCGGCACCGGACTCGGCGGCCGCGAAGCCCGACAAGCTGCTCGACCAGAAGGGCACCGGCTTCCTTGTGAGTTCGAATGGACACCTCGTGACCAATGCGCACGTGGTGCAGGGCTGCGTCGGCGACATCTTGGGCAATCCGTCCGGCGAGGCACCGGCCAAGCTGCGCCTGGTGTCCAGCGACGAGACCAACGATCTTGCGCTGCTGCAGGCCACGGGCTCGTTCAAGGACATCGCCAAGATTAGGGACAAGGCGATCCAGTCCGGCGACAGCGTGGTGGCAATCGGCTATCCCTTCCATGGACTGCTGACATCCGATTTCACGGTGACGACCGGGATCGTGAGCTCGCTCAGCGGCATCCTGAACGACACGCGCTTTCTGCAGATCAGCGCGGCCGTTCAACCCGGCAATAGCGGCGGGCCGCTATTGGCCTCGAGCGGCGACGTGGTCGGCGTTGTCGCGGCGAAACTGAATGCCATCAAGTTCGTGAGGGTAACGGGCAACATTCCCGAGAACATCAATTTCGCCATCAAGACCGGGGCGCTGAGGGATTTTCTCGATAACAGCGTGGTGCCGTATCAGATCTCCGACGCCAGGGCCGAATTGAAGACGGCCGACATCGCGCGCGATGCAAGGGCGTTTACGTTTCTCATTTCGTGCAAGGCAAAGCCGAAAGAAAAAGAGACCGCGAAGAACTAGGGAAGGACACCCAGCCGCCGTTTTGCCCCTAGCCAATGCCCGCGCGGCCTGAATAAGTAGCCGGATGGGATCAGGGGCAGGCGCGGAACGGCAGGCGATGTTCAGCGTGGCGGCAGTGCGTAGCGATGTGACCGCCGGACTGGTTTCATCGACGGTAGCGATTCCGCTTGCCATGGCGTTCGGCATGTTCGCCTTCGTCAGCCTCGGCGACGAGTATTTCGCCTACGGCGCGATGGCGGGGCTGGTCTCGGCGGTGATCGCGGGCATGGTGTGCGTCGCGCTCGGCGACCGCTCCACGCGTGTCTATGCGCCGCGCATCACCACGACGTTCTTCCTCGGCCTGCTGCTTTTCTCCTTGTTGCATCGCGACACCGCAGGAGGCGGCGAATCCGGCGTTTCCGCCACGCTTCTGGTGTTCTTCGCCATCATTCTGCTCGGTGGCGCCTTTCAGGCGCTGTTCGGGCTGATGCGGCTCGGTTCGCTGATCAAGTTCGCGCCGCATCCGGTCATGGCCGGCTTCCAGAACATGGCGGCGGTGCTGCTTTTCCTGGTCCAGCTTGGCAACGTGCTGGGCCTCGATCACAACGTTCGCTTCACCCACGTCTTCGGAGCGATCGGTGAAACGCGGCCGCTCAGCGTGCTGGTTGCTGCGTTGACGTTTGCGGCGATGTGGCACGCGCGCCGGATCACTACCAGCGTGCCGCCGATTCTGGTTGGCCTCGGCTGCGGCATGCTGGTTTACGGCGGGCTCGCTCTGGTCGGGTTCTCCAACATGCTGGGGCCGGTCATCGGTCCGCCGACGGCAAGTGCGGCGATGCGCACCGTGCTGGTCGACTTTTCCGGGCTGGCGATGGCCGAGCCGCTGGAACGATCGTGGCTGCTGATCGTGTCGAGCGCGCTGGCACTGGCGATCATCGCCTCGATCGATGCGCTGCTCTGCGCCAAGCTCGCCAGCCGGCCCGGCGAACTTCGTGCCGGCGACGACCGCCTGCTCGTTCGCCTTGGCCTCTCCAATGCGATTGCGGCAGCCTTTGGCGGTATCACCAATGGCATCAATATCGGGCCCAGCCTGACCAACCGCGTGTTCGGCGGACAAAGCCCGCTCTCCGTCCTCGTCAACGCCGCGGCGGTTTTGGCGGCAGCGACGCTGCTGTTTCCTTTACTCGCCTATATCCCGCGCGCGGTGCTGTCGGCGGTGGTCATGGTGATCGCCATCCAGCATATCGATCCCTGGACCGGCCAGCTGGCGCGGCGACTGGTCAGGCCCGGGACGCCGCAGCGTGGCGCAATCGCACTTGACCTCGGCGTTTGCCTGTTCGTTTCGCTGTTGTCGATCGCCGTCAACGTGGTCCTGGCGGTGTTCATAGGCATCGTCCTGGCGGTATTGCTGTTCGTGGTTCGCATGAGTCGCTCGAACATTCGCAAGCTCTATCGCTGCGACGTCGTGCGTTCACGACGCTATCGTGACCCGGCCGAGCTCGAGGTGCTGCACGCGAAAGGCGCCTCGGTGCTGGTTGTCGAGCTGCAGGGCGCGCTTTTCTTCGGCAGCGCTGAACGGCTGGCGCAGATCGTCGAGCGAGAAAGTGCGCGGGGCACGGTTGCCGTTCTGCTCGAGATGCGGCGTATCACCGAGATTGATTCGACGGGCGCCCGAATCCTCGGGGACATCGACGCCGCACTCGCAGCCAGCGGCATCAAGCTCGCGCTTGTCCTGTCCACGCGCACCGAGACGGCGGCACGCCTGGCCGACATTTTCCACGCGCCCGATCGTTTCTTCCCGGATATCGATCGCGCCATCGAATGGGCCGAAGACGACCTGCTCCGGCAGACCGCGACGGCGCCTTCAGCGGAATTGCCGCTCGAGCGCCTTCCGCTCGTCAGCGACTTCACGGTGGATCAGATAGCGCGTTTGCAAAACTGGCTCGAGCCCGTGGCCTGGCCGGCCGGGCAAGTCGTTTTCCGCAGCGGCGATCCCGGCTCGTCGCTCTATATTGTCACCCAGGGCCGAGCCAGCGTCCATATCAGGCACGATGGCGGTGACATCAGACTGGTGACTTTCGCGCCCGGTGCGGTGTTTGGCGAACTTGCGCTGCTCGACCGTGGGCCGCGCTCGGCCACGATCACGGCCGACGAGGACCTCAAGGCGCTCGGCCTGTCGGAAGCGTCGTTCGCGGTGTTGTGCCAGCAGCAGCCGGATCTCGCGATCAAATTGTTGACCGCACTCGGCCGCGAACTGAGCGTGCGCATTCGCTACGCCAACATGACGATCCAGCAGCTGGAGACCTGACACGCGCGCTCCGCGCTTGGAAGCCGCCAGCCGTCAACGCGTCCAAGGCTTACCGCCTAGGTTTACCGCCAAGGCTTATCGCGAATTGCCGCGGCCATGCGCGGCTTGGGCATTCCAGCTGCTCCAGCTCACGCTGGCGAGGCTTCGCAGGTCGGTCGCAAGCGGCCGCCGGGTCTGCCGCTCATAGGCGGCGATGATGTGCTGCGACTGCCGGATTTTCTGCTCGAGTTCGGCAATCGCCTTCTGCGTCTTGCCGGTCCTGCTCGATTGGGCAGGCACGCCGACCGTGAACCTCGCGGTTTCGAAGTTCTTCAAGGTCTCGCGAAGCTTCTTGAGCTGGGCGCGGTGCCAAGCGATGGCGCTGTCACTGTCTACCGGCATGCAAACTCTCCTGATTCGTGGCCGAATCTAGCACGCATCGGGCAAGTTGGGCCAAGGGAGGGCGCCGGTCGCGTCATCGAGGCCACCGGTTTCGCAAGGTGCGGTCCGGCTGTTCCCGATTTCGACCCTTTTTTGCCATCGAAGCGACCGCGAGCGAGCCTCCAAACAACAAACTTGCATGGCGATCTGTGCGCAGCGCGGTCCCTCTTATCGTCCTGGCGGCAGAATGCCGGACCTGGCGCAATGGAGCGTGCGAATGAGCGAAGTTGATTTCGAGCGAATTGTCGATGCCGTGCGGAAGGAAATCGCGCTTGCACCGGCGGTGCATTCGTTGACGCGGTTGCGGGCTTCCGACTGGCGAACGAAGACCGGCGGCGACAAGCCAACGTCCCAGCGCCACGCGCCGGTGGCCAGGATTCGCCACGTGGGCGAGGGGCGGAAGCGATACAGGTGAAACGGTGCAGGCTGGGCCAATGGAACGATCAGTGTTCGAAATCGTGAAGGCGCCGCTCGGATGGTCGGTATTTGCCGACAACGTCAAGGTCGGCGGCGTCTACGATTCGCGAGGCGCCGCGCTCGAAGCCGCCGCACTGGCCGCGTCCGATACGATCACCGACGGTGGTGGCGTTCAGATCAACGTGCCCGGCACGGAGGACGAAAAGCCGCGATGGGCCGTCGCGTTCGAAATCGCGGCCGCCATCCTGCCAATGACGAGCGGGCGCGAGCGCTCACGGTAAAGCCCGTGTGAAGGCAATCGCTCGACTTTGACGGATAGCCTCCACTCCCTGGGAGGAATTTCGAACTAGCATGATCTTGTCCGCGCATTCGCGAGCCATGCGTGGATCGACACTGGCCGCCGTCGGTTTTCCGCCGGCGGCCTTTCGTTTCCATGCCCACGCGTTCATTTCACATCGTCGAACGGCGTCACCGAGGGGTTGCCGACGCGCATCCGCTTGATGCGGCGCACCGCCATCGGCGCACCGTCGGACTGGTACTGCAGTTCGTATTTCTTGCCATTCCTGTCGACGGCGCTGCAGGTGATGCTGGAAAGTTCGAGCGTCACGAAGTTGCCGACTTGCTTGCAGAGGCCGGCGGTGGGTTCGACTAACGGCACCGGCAGGCCGTCGGCCTTCGGCCTGTCCCTGGATTTCAGCAGCATCCGGTCGACCGGCAATTCGTACAGATTGGCGTCCTGCCTTCGCCCGTTGTCGCCGGAGAACGTGATGATGTGGCTGTCATCGTTGGGATCGTCGAGCGCCACGGTAAAATTCGCCCGGCCTTCCTCGGTCTGGAAGAAAGCAACCGCCCGGCAGCCAAAGTCCCGTCCCGCGACCTTGAGCGTGTTGCACCTGCCGGACATCATCGCAAAGATGACAGTGTCGGGCTCTGGCCGCGGCAGTTCGTCCTGGGCGAAGGCAGGCGTTGCAATGAAAATGATGGCAAGGGCGAAAGCCTGCCGGCAAAATTTCATGGTCATGCCCGGTTGATAGGACATGGCGCGCTGTGTGACCAGAGTCTCGCAAGGTTCCCCAAGTGCACCAGGGCGAGATGGCCTGTTTTGCAGCGCCAAACGGCAATCAGAAATCGAGCGGAGCGTTGTCGACCACCTCCTTCATGACGAAGAAAGTCCGGGTCTGGCGGACGCCCGGCAGCGCGATCAATTGTTCGCCGTGGATGCGGTTGAAATCCTCCATGTCGCCGACGCGGATCTTGAGGAAGTAGTCGAAATCGCCGGCCACCAGATGGCAATCCAGCACGAATTTCAGTTGCGCGATTGCCCGCTCGAAGATGGCAAAGCTTTCCGGTGTGGAGCGGTCGAGCACGACGCCGACCATGACCAGGGCCCCCTTGCCGACCTTGCGCGGCGCCACCATCGCCCTGACCTGGGCGATGAACCCCTCGTCGAACAGGCGCTGGGTGCGCCGGTGACAGGTTGCGGCGCTGACGCCGGCCGTTTCGGCCAGCTCGGCATTGGTCAGTCGGCCGCTATTCTGCAGCAAACGCAAGATCTTAAGGTCAATGCGGTCGAGCCTGCCGGCCATGAAAGAATCTCTCAACAATATCTAGGATAACGGATGAAATGATAGTTTATTTCGGTGGATGCGCAATATTCATAAATAGAATCAGGCAAATTAGAGAGCACCTTTCCAGCCCTCGATGATACGGGCGTTCCCGGAGATCCGCACCATCAACGGGGATGACGATGCTGAAGAAATTCGAACGCTATCCGCTCACCTTTGGGCCCACCCATATCGAAAAGCTGGAGCGGCTCTCCGAGCACCTCGGCGGTCAGGTCGAGCTCTACGCCAAGCGGGAGGATTGCAATTCGGGGCTGGCCTTCGGCGGTAACAAGCTGCGCAAGCTCGAATACATCATCCCGGATGCGATCGCTTCCAATGCGGATACGCTGGTCTCGATCGGCGGCGTGCAGTCCAACCATACCCGCATGGTTGCAGCGGTGGCGGCCAAGATCGGCATGAAGTGCCGCCTGGTGCAGGAAAGCTGGGTGCCGCATGAGGATGCGGTCTACGACCGTGTCGGCAATATCCTGCTCAGCCGCGTCATGGGCGCCGACGTGCAGTTGGTCGATGAAGGTTTTGACATCGGCATTCGCCAAAGCTGGGAAGAGGCGATCGCCGACGTGAAGGCCAAGGGCGGCAAGCCCTATGCAATCCCGGCCGGCGCCTCCGTGCATAAATATGGTGGGCTCGGCTATGTCGGCTTTGCCGAAGAGGTCAGGGCGCAGGAGAAGGAGCTCGGCTTCGCCTTCGACTACATCGTGGTCTGCACGGTTACCGGTTCGACTCACGCCGGCATGCTGGTGGGATTTGCCCAGGATGGCCGCGCGCGCAAGGTGATCGGCATCGACGCTTCCTTCACCCCGGCCCAGACCAAGGCCCAGGTGCTCGAGATCGCCCGTGGCACCGCCAGCCTCGTTGAATTGGGCCAAGGGATCGTCGAGGACGACGTCGTCCTGATCGAGGACTACGCCTATCCGGCCTATGGCGTTCCCTCACAGGAAACCAAGGAAGCGATCCGGCTCTGCGCGCGCCTCGAGGGCATGATCACCGATCCCGTCTACGAGGGAAAATCCATGCAGGGCATGATCGATCTCGTGAACAAGGGCTATTTCCCGAAGGGATCGAAGGTGCTCTACGCCCATCTCGGCGGTGCGCCCGCGATCAACGGATACGCGTATACCTTCCGGAATGGCTGAGGGTTCAGCGTTTTCGAGCGAAGTGGATGCCGGTTCGCGTGAAGAAAACGCGTCAAAACAAGAATCCAGTGCTTCGATCCTGATTCAATCAGGACCGAAGTTCTAGACCTCCGCCGCCCGCACCAGCGCGAGCAGTTCGTCGCCGTAATGTTCGAGCTTCTTGTCGCCGATGCCCGGGATGTTGCGGAGCTCGTTGAGCGTCGAAGGCCGCGCGGCGGCGATGCCGTCGATCGTGGAATCATGCAGCACGACATAGGCCGGCACGCTGCGCTGGCGCGCGATATCGGCGCGCCATGCCCGCAGCGCCGCATGCAGGGGCGCATCGGCGGGCCTGGTCCCGGCGCGCGGCGTCAGATCGCCGCGCCTTGATTTGGTACGGCTGGCGCGAATGCGCGTGCCGGGCGCCGCCTCGCGCAGCATCACCTCGGTCTCGCCTTTCAGGACGCCGCGCGCACTTTCCGTCAGTTTCAGCGCGCCAAAGGCTTCGCTGTCCGCTCGCAGATGGCCCATGGCGACCAATTGGCGGATCACGGCGCGCCATTGCTTTTCGTTCAGATCGTTGCCGATGCCGAACACGGTCAACTTGTCATGCCCGAACTGCGTGACCTTCTCGGTCATGCGGCCGACCAGCACGTCGATCAGATGCATGGCGCCAAAACGTTGCCCGGTGCGGTAGGCGCAGGACAACAGTTTCTGTGCGGCGACCTTGCCGTCGCGAAGCTGCGGCGGCGACAGGCAGTTGTCGCAATTGCGGCAGATGGTGCCGGTGACTTCCTCGCCGAAATAACCGAGCAGGCGGCTGCGCCGGCAGCCTGCGGTTTCCGCCAGTGCCACCAGCGCGTCGAGCTTGCCGATCGAGACGCGCTTGAAGGCGTCGGAGCCGGTGGATTCGTCGATCATGCGGCGCTGCTGCACGATGTCGGACAGGCCATAGGCCATCCAGGCGCTGGAGGGTTTTCCGTCGCGCCCGGCGCGTCCGGTCTCCTGGTAATAGGCCTCGATGCTTTTCGGCAGATCGAGATGCGCGACAAACCGCACGTCCGGCTTGTCGATCCCCATCCCGAACGCGATGGTGGCGACGATGACGACGCCGTCCTCGTTGATGAATCGATCCTGGTTGCGGGCGCGCAAGCTTGCGTCAAGCCCGGCGTGATAGGGCAGCGCCGGGATGCCGGCGCTGGTCAGGGCTGCCGCGGTGTCCTCGACCTTGGCGCGCGACAGGCAATAGACGATGCCGGCGTCTCCGGCGTGGCGCTCGCTGATGAAGGCCTTGAGCTGAGCCGGGGCGTTCTGCTTCTCGATGATTTCGTAGCGGATGTTCGGGCGGTCGAAACTCGCGACAAAACTCGGCGCGCCGGATAGTCCAAGCCGGGCGACGATCTCCTTGCGCGTCATCTCGTCGGCGGTCGCCGTCAGCGCGATGCGTGGCACGTCGGGAAAGCGTTCGGCGAGGACGGACAGCCCGATATATTCGGGGCGGAAATCGTGCCCCCATTGCGATACGCAATGCGCTTCGTCGATCGCGAACAGCGCGATATTGGCCTGGCCGAGCAAGGACAGGCAGCGCGGCGTCAGAAGCCGTTCAGGCGCGACGTAGAGCAGGTCGAGGTCGCCGGCGAGCAGCCGCCGCTCGACTTCCGAGGCTTCGTCAAACGACAGCGTGGAGTTTAACACCGCCGCGTTGACGCCGGCCTCCAGCAGTCCTGCGACCTGGTCGCGCATCAGCGCGATCAGCGGCGACACCACGATGCCGCAGCCTTCGCGCAACAAGGACGGCAGTTGATAGCACAGCGACTTGCCGCCGCCGGTCGGCATCAGCACCAGGCAGTTGCCGCCATCCGTCACGTGCCGGACGATTTTCTCCTGCGCGCCGCGAAAGGCCGGCAGGCCGAATACCGAATTCAGTACCGACAGCGCGTCGGGAACACTGTCGCGGTGTAGGGCAACGGGAGAGGACATTACTGATAGCTCGCCACGATGTCCGACACCGCGCGTTCGAGCTGCTTTGCGGTGGCGCATTGACGGACCACGGTGCAGAAGGTCGAATAGCGCGGCATTTCGGAATCGCCCCAGCCCCAGGCCATGCGGCCCTCCGGATTGAGCCAGACCACCCGCTTCGACCGCTCGGCGATACGGCGAAGGATGTCGGCGCGGGGATCGAGGTTGTTGCTGCGGGCGTCGCCGAGCACGATCACGGTGGTTCGCGGCGTGATCGCGCTCATCCAGCCGTGCTCGAAATCGGAAAAGGAGTTGCCGTAGTCGGAGGAGCCGAAGCCTGCCTTGCACATGATCTCGGCCATCGCCTCTTCCGGCGATTTCGACTCCAGGATGTCGCTGACCTCGATCAGATGTCCGGAGAACGCAAACGAGCGGACGTCGTCCACGACCTCGTGCAGGCTGTGGATCAGCAGCAGGAAGAAATCGGACACCCGCGCCACCGAGCCCGAGACGTCGCAGATTGCAATGATCTTCGGCTTGTCGCGGTGCCGGCGTTTCCAGGCGGTGAGGAACGGTACGCCGCCCCAGGCGGCGTTGCGGCGGATGGTGCGGCGCACGTCGAGATGGCCGCGGCGCTGGCGCTTGCGCGGTTTGGAGTAGCGCTCGCGCAGCCGACGCGCGATTTGACGAATGAGATTCCGCATCTGCTCGACCTGCCGCGGTTCGATCCGCGACAGCGGCGCGTTGCGCAGGATTTCATTGCGCAGGCTTTCTGCTTCCTCGCGCCCGTACAGCATGAGCGCCTGGGAAACCGTTTCGCGGACTGTGCCGCGCAGCCCGTCCAGTGCGTTAGTGAGCCGCTCAGCCAGGGCAGGGTTTGTCGCGGTGAGATTGTCGAGATCGTCGCGCAGACGTTCGATGCCCATCTGATCCAGGATGCGACCGGAGAAAATGCCGCGCTGCGTGAAATAGCGGATGTCGGACAGCGAGGCCGCGCTCGCCGCGTTGGCGATGGCCGCCGAAATCTGGTTGCGGTCCTGCGCCAGCAGCATCTGGGCGAGCTGGCCAAGGCCGTCGGCCTGCTCGTCGCCGCCGCTTGTCTCGCCAGGCGAATCGGACGCGGAGTTGGATCCGGACGGATCCTGCGCGTCTGCCTTGCCGTCCTCGGGCGGTGACTGCGGCTCGGGCTGATCGAAGAACAGATCGAAACAATCGCCGAGCGCTTTCTTCTCGTCCTGCGTCTTGGCGAGCGTCAGCAGAAATGTGTCGCGCAGGATGGTGCGGTCGGCAAAGCCGACCTTTGAGACGGCCTTCATCGCGTCGATGCTTTCGGCCGGCGAGAGCCTCACGCCTGCGCCCCGCGCCGCACGAAAGAAGCGATGCAGGTTCTCTCTCATCCCTTGTCTATCCGAAGACGTTCTGACGCGAGGCCTTGGCGATGAAGGTGGAGACCTGAGGCATGGTCGCCTCGATATCCGCCTCGTATTTGAGGAGAACGTTCAGCGTATCCTTGACCACCTCGTGACCAAGCTCCGGCGCCTGCAGCAGCACCAGCACGCGGGCCCAGTCGATGGTCTCGCTGACCGACGGAAGCTTCTTCAGGTCGAGCGTGCGGACTTCGTGAATGAAGCTGACCATCTGCTTGCGCAGGTTTTGCGAGATACCGGGCACCCGGCTTTCGACGATCCGCTCTTCCAGTCTCTGTTCGGGAAAGCCGATGTGAAGATGCAGGCAGCGGCGCTTCAGCGCGTCGCCGAGATCGCGTTCGCTGTTCGAGGTCAGGATCACGGTCGGCGGGGCGACCGCGACAACGGTGCCGAGTTCCGGAATCGTCACCTGGAAGTCACTGAGAATTTCCAGCAGCAGCGATTCGAATTCGGCGTCCGACTTGTCGATTTCGTCGATCAGCAATACGCAGCCGGCGGGCTGTTCCAGCGCCTGCAGCAACGGCCGCGGCTCGACGAATTCCTTGGAGAAGAACACATCGCCAAAATCGTGAAGCTGGTTGAGCGCGGCTTCCAGCGTCGGAGCGCCGCCGAGCACTTCGCCGAGCTTGTCTTTCAGGATCTGCGTGTACAGAAGCTGCTTGGCGTATTTCCACTCGTAGAGCGCCTTGGCCTCGTCCAGCCCCTCATAGCATTGCAGGCGGATCATCTTCATGCCGCGCCAGGCGGCGATCGCTTTCGCAAGTTCCGTCTTGCCGACGCCGGCGGGACCTTCGACCAGGATGGGTTTTTCGATCTGCTGCGCCAGATAGACCGCGGTCGCGATCTGGCGGCTCGCAATATAGCCTTGCGCCGCAAGACCGCTTTCCACTGCCTCGATCGAGGCCGACGGCCGGTTTTCAGCCACGGGTTTCAACTCCGAATTCTGGTAGATTTCGGAATGTTCTGCCTGCGTTCCCGGCAAAGAACAAGCGCCGTTTGGTCATAACGAGCGCGCAATTCCGGTATTTTCCGCCTAGCGCAATGCCAGTCCGGTAGCGGCTTCCAGTTCCTTGATCGCCTGCGCGGCGTTGACCACCTTGATCGTGGTCATGCCCATCTCGCGCGCCGGCTTCAGGTTGACGCCGAGGTCGTCGAGATAGACGCAGTTCCTGGGATCGACCTGCAGCGTCTCGACCATCAACCGGTAGATGCGCGGGTCGGGTTTGCGCAGGCCGATCTTCGCGGATTCGATGACATGGTCGAACAGCACCATCACTTCGGCGACATAGAGCGAACGGCCGCTGTGGCTGCCGATGGCGTTGGCGGGAAGGTTGTTGGTGATGCAGCCGGTCTTGAACTTTGCCTTCACTCGCTTGAGCGCCTCGACCATTTCGGGCCGCAGGTCGCCTGAGAGCAGCGGCAGCACGTCCTTGCCGCGAACCGCCGCGCCCAGCGCCAGCGATTCGGCCGCAAACAATTCATCGAAGGCTTCGATATCGACTTCGGCGCGCTCGAACTTGGCCCAGGCGTTTTCCAGATGGTTGGCGGCGTTGGTGCGCCGGATGATGTCGGCAGGCAGCCCGCGCTCCGTCTCATACCGCGTAAAGGCCTCGAACGGCGAGGTGGTCAGCACGCCGCCGAAATCCCAGATCACTGCCTCGATCATCATGCCCTGCCTGAACAAATGTGCTGGCCAGCGGCTAACACGAATTATCAGCTGGAACCAGTGCGATCGGACGCTTGGCGACATGCGCCGCGCGGGTTATTGCTGCGCCGATGAACATCCTGTCTTGCCCGATCGCCGGCCTCATTGCCAGTCTTGCCTTGCTGCTATCCGTTCCCGCGCATGCCATCGTCGGTGGCGGCGCGCCGTCGACGGAAGGCGTGGCCCGCTCGGTCGTTACCATCGTCGGCTCACGCGGTAATTTTTGCACCGGCGCGTTGATCGCGCCGAAACTGGTGCTGACGGCGGCGCATTGCGTGCCATCAGGCGCGGAGTACAAGATCGTCGAATATGGCGCGGACAGGCAGCCGTCGCTGCAGGATGTGAAGAGCGTCGCCGTTCATCCCGGCTTCAATATGCAGGCGATGTCGGGACATCGTGCGACGGCGGATGTCGCGCTGCTGCAACTGGCCGCGCCGCCCAAGGGAAAGACGCCGGCCGCGCTCGGAATGCCTGACCTCCCGATCAACGTCGGCGGCCGTTTTACCATCGCAGGCATCGGCGTGACCGTGCGTGGCGACGGCAAGAGCGGTGGCACCATCCGCGTCGCCGGCCTGGTCGCGACCGGCAAGCCCGGCACGCTGCAGATCCGGCTTGTCGATCCCGCAGGGCAGGGCACGCGTGAGGGGCTCGGCGCCTGTACGGGAGATTCCGGCGCGCCTGTTTTCGAGGACAAGCAAGGCGGCCCGGTGATCGTCGGCGTGGTGAGCTGGTCGACCGGGCCGAACGGCGCGGCGGGGTGCGGTGGTATGACCGGCGTTACGCCGTTGACGCTGTATCGGGACTGGATTTTGCAGACGGCGCAGAAATGGGGTGTGGGGTTGTAACTTGCTCGGTGCCGTAGGGTGGGCAAAGGCGCAGCGTGCCCACCATTTCAAGACAGCGGTCGCGGATGGATGGTGGGCACGCTACGCTTTGCCCACCCTACGGCTTCCGTGAACTTAATGCTTCGCCGCCTTGTTCGCGGCGGCGTTGTTGAGCACGATCAGGCCGTCGACGGCGACGCCGACCTTGCTGTTGATCAAAAATGGATTGACGTCGATCGAGGCGATGCGGTTGCCGGCGTCGGCCATCAGATTGGACAGGCCGACCAGCGCCTTCACGGCGGAAGCCTCGTGCAGCGCCGGTTTGCCGCGATAGCCTTTCATCTTCACGCCGGCCTTGGTCTTGGCGATCAACTGCTTCGCCTCGGCCTCATCCAGCGGCGCGCCGGCGAGGGCTACGTCCTTCATCAACTCGATATCGACGCCGCCGGTGCCGAACAGCACCACCGGTCCCATCTCGGCGTCGAGCGAAGCGCCGACCACGAGCTCGAGGTCGGCCTTGACCTGCTGCGCGATCAAAATGCCTTCGAGCTTCGGTTTGCTCTTGATCTTCTTGACCCGCGCGGTGATGTCGTTGAACGCCTTCTTCACCTCGGCCGCGCTGTTGAGGTTCAGCACCACGCCGCCGATATCGGATTTGTGCAGGATGTCGGCGCTGACCACTTTCGCCACGACGGGAAAGCCGATTTTCTTGGCGATCTTCACCGCTTCCGCGGTGGTCTGCGCGATCTCTTCCTTCGAGACAGGAATGCCGTAGGCCTTGAGCAGCTTCTTCGAGGCGACCTCGTCCAGCGCCGCGGCGCCGTTGGCGGCCTTGAGCGCCTTCTCCAGCACCGCGCGCGCCGAAGCCTTCGAACTCGAGACGATGTCAGGCACTTCCTTGCGCAGGGAAGAATATTCAATCAGCGACTTGATCGCGCCGACCGCGCGGTCGAGGCCCTGCATGACCGCGATGTTCGGCAGCGACTTGCGCAAGGCCTTGGTGAATTCGGTAAATCCGATCGACATCGCGCTGATGTAGACCACGGGCTTGCTTGCCGCGCCGGCCATCTCGTTGACGATCCGTAAGTTACGTTCGCGCAATTCATGCGGCGCCTTCGGCAGTTCGGCGTCGATGATGACGATGTCGGTGTCGGGATCGTCGATCATGATCTTGATCGAGTTCATGTAGACCGAGGGGTCCACGACCGCGGCAAAACCGGCATCGAGGGGATTGCCGACGATGCTGCCGGGGCCGAGCATCTTTGCCAGTTGCTCGGTCGCATTTGGGCTCAGCGGGGCGAAGTTCAGGCCGGCCGAATAGAACGCATCGATCAGCAGACCGCGCTTGCCGCCGGATAGCGACACCGCGGCGAGCCGGTTGCTCTTCGGCGGCTCGGCATGCACGAAACATTCGGTGGTCTCGATCAATTCGTCGAGCCCGCGGACGCGGATCACACCTTCGCGCGTCGAGATCGCGTCAAATGTTTCGATCGAGCCGGCGAGCGCGCCGGTGTGCGCCATCGCGGCAGCGCGGCCACCCTCGGATGCGCCGAGTTTCAGCGCGATCACGGGCTTGCCGGCGGCACGCGCGGCCTTGCAGGCCTCGCGAAACACTTTCGTGTTCCGGACGCCTTCGAGATAGACCACGATGACGCGGATCGACGGATCGGCGGCGAAATAGGCCATCAGGTCCGGCGTCTCGAGGCCGGTCTCGTTGCCGGTCGTGACCATGTAGCCGACGCCGACGCCACGATCTTCCAGCGTCTGGCGGATCGCCATCACGATCGCGCCGGATTGCCCGGCAATCGCCACCGGGCCTGCTTCCATGGTGACGATACGGTCGTCGATGTTGGTGAACAGCTTTTCGCCCGCGCTTAAGTTGCCGAGGCAGTTCGGGCCGGTGACGGCAAGGCCGGTCTCGCGCACCGCTTCCTGCAATTCAACCGCCAGTCGCTGGCTTTCCTCGTCCTGCAACTCGCTGAAACCCGAGGTGACGATGGTGGCGGAGCGTGCGCCGGCCGCTGCGGCATCGCGGATCACCTGCACCGCGAAGCGTGCCGGCACCAGCACCAGCACGTGATCGGGCTTTTCGGGGAGACTCGCGAAATCCTTGTAGCAGGGCACGCCCCAGATCGTTTCGCGCTTGGCGTTGACCGGGAACAGACCGCCCTCGTATTTGTACTTGATCAGATTGTTCCAGATGCGCTCGGCATAGTTGCCGGGCTTGTCGGTAGCGCCGACCAGCACGATATTGCGCGGGTGCAGCATCGCATGGATGCGCTTGACGATGTCGCTGGCGTCAGGCGAAGGCGACCATTTTTCGATCGCGTGCGATGCGGTGCTTGCCTGAGCTTCCATTGACGGCCCTTACTCTGTTGTTTCCTTTGGCCGAGACGATCGAGAATGCCCGCCGCGCCACGCTTTTGATTTCTTATTATTTGGACTTCGGGAAGGTGGCAACCGACGTTGCGCGCGGGGCTGCTGCGTCGCTACGGCGATATCCCGGCACGCGAACAATTCGGAACCCGACTAGCGCATTATCGGTTCTGATTGAATCAGAACCGAAGCTCTCGATTCTTGTTCGACGCGTTTTCTTCACGCGAACCGGTTCCCACTTCGCTCGAAAACGCTGTGACGCCGGCATCCGTCTTGACTTCGTCGCCAAAAAGAAAAGCCCCGGACCATGCCGGGGCTTTTCAATATCTGGGCTTGGCTAAGGATCAGTACTTCGCCACGACCGGTCCACCCCAGCCGAATTTGTAGTTCAAGCCAACGCGCGCGATTTGCTCGGTGGTTCTCCAGTTATATCCGACCTGGAACGGCGGATTCGCCGGCACCGGATTGGCAATCGTCGATTCGTTTCCGAGGTCGATATAGAGATACTCGACCTTGGCCGTCCAGTTCTGCGCGAACGCCCATTCGGCACCGGCGCCGGCCGTCCAGCCAGTCTTGGTGCGGCTGAACGATGCCGGATACTGAATCGTCCCGCCCGGCCTGAAATCGGTCTGCGCGTTGTAGCTCACGTTGCCATAGGCGAGACCGCCGGTGACATAGAGCAGCAACCGATCAACGGGCGTGAAGCCTGCCCGTGCGCGCACCGTGCCGAACCAGTCGATCCGCTGGCTGGCGGCCAGGAAGCCGGCACCGGGGAAGGGCGCGCCGCTGTTCTGAATGATCGGAGTCACCAGCGCGTTGCCATGGATATCCGATGCCTGGATGTCGGCCTCGAGGCCGAAGACGAATTTGCCGGCCTGCCAATTGTATCCGGCTTGCACGCCGCCGACGACCCCTTGCGGATCCGGGGCCAACGTTGTCGGCGCCAGATTGACGAACGCCGCAGCGCTAGGGAGCGGATTGAAAGAGGTATCGGCGTCGCCCCAACCATATCCGACGTTTCCGCCGATATAGAAGCCCGACCAGTTGTAGGAAGGATCGACGACGATCGGCGGTGCCTTGGTGCGCATGGCCATGTCCGCGGCGGACGCTGCCATGGAACTGAAAGCGAGTGCTGAAATCACGAGAAGGGCTTTACGAACGGGCATACGAAACTCCCCCAAAGGCCAGAATATGCGCGAAATATAGCCGGAAATCCCTCACAGGGCTGTCGCGCGGGGGCCACAGTTCCGGGAATAGGAACCTCATCCGGCGGAGGGTAAAAATTTCGTTTCTCAATATCCCGGAATAAATTCAACCATTTGCCCGTAGACCGCTTGCCGTGTGATGCCACGTCACAGCTTGCGTTCACGGGTTCCTGATCATGGTCGCGTGCAGAAGATAGCGTTCCGGCGCCGAAGTCAGGGAACCGAAGGGCCAACACGTCGAAAGCACCAGCTCATATCCGCCCTTCAAAGGATCGATCCCCGAAGCATTGAAGCGTACGACTGAGGTCGCGTCTACGCGGTAGCGAAATTGCCGGCCGTCGCTTCGCTTGACGTCGATCTCGTCGCCGATGACGACGTTCTTCAGGAAGGCGAAATGCGTATCGCGGTGCGCCGAATAAACGGTGACGCCGCGTTCGCCGGCATCGGGCGTGCCCTCGACATGACCCGGGCCGAAGGCGAGTGCCTGGCCGCTGCTTCCTGCGAGCACGATGGTGCTGGCATGGAGCCGCTTCACTTCGATGCGGGCGACCGGCCATGTATCCGCCCATGACCACGGCTTTGTCTCGCGCCCGGTGGCGATGGTTTTTTCAAAGGCCCGCTCCAGCAGGACCTGCGCCAGCAGCGCCTTGGCGTGGATGTAGGCGCCTTGGCCGAACAGGATCAGGCCGATAAGGGCGAGAAGAAGTGGAAGGACGAAGCGGGGCATCATGTTGGCTCTCCCGTCATTGCGAGCGCAGCGAAGCAATCCATTCTTTCTTTCCGCGGTGAGATGGATTGCGTCGCTGCGCTGGCAATGACGGCTTTGTAAAAGCGGCGCGCGCGGCCTTGGGGGGACGGGAGCCGCGCGCGCTCTGGAAAGAGGAGGATGGGGAGGCCTCCGCCTTCAGTCGACGTCAACGCTGAGACATCTGACGTCGATGCCGATTGAACACCAAAAGGATCAGGCTGAGCGTGAGCAGAATCACACCCGCAATCATCTTCAGTTCGGCGTCAGTCGCCGTCCTCGGCAGCGTGACCGTGCTGGGCGCCTGGGTGACGACGGGCTGCACCCGTTTCAGCGCCGCGATCTGAATCCGCGCTTCCTCGGTCGCCGCGCGCCGTTCCGTCGGTGTTGCAGGAATTCGTTGGCGCTCGCCGAACACCTTTTCAAAGTCCCAACCGGCCGGCAGGTTGATCGGCAGTTCCGCGACCTTGAGCGGCTCGCCTTGGGGACGGCTCGGCGTCTTGTCGACCGCAACCAGGCTGGTCAGCCGCGTGACGAGCTGATGCTCGAGCGCCAGCGCCAGAATGGTCTTGTCGGCATCTTCCGGGCTCGCCTGCCGCGTGGTGCGCGCAACCTCTGCATCCGCGATCTTGCGCCGCGCCCAGAGTTTTGACAGGCCCTTGCCTTCGGCCGCATTCGCCAACGGAAGGGTGACGACCCAGGGGCGATCACCGATGCGGCCCTTGATCTCGACCGAGCCCGCGAGCTTGTCGAGTTTTGCCGCCAGAATCAGCGGCTCGTCGCGGTAGACGTCGGGGATCGCGACCGGCGTGATATCGGCGTTGGCGTCGGAGAATTTCGCCGTGAGATTGGTCACCGCGGGATTCTCCAGCTTGGCGAACAGGCCTCGCATGCGCTCCTCGACCTGTTCGACCGAGCCGATATGGGTGAAGGTGCCGCGGCCGAGTTCGGCGGCGCGCGTCATCAGGTAGGTATTCGGCGCCGAGCCGATGCCGACCATGAAGATGCGCGAGCGGCCGCGCAGCGCATTGATGGTCTCGAACAATTGCTGCTCGTTGCCGATGGCGCCGTCGGTCAGGAAGACGACCTGACGGACGTAGCTGGCATCGCTTGCGTTGTCGGACAACGCGGCGCGCATCGCCGGTACCATCTCGGTGCCGCCATTGGCCTGCAATGCCCCGACAAACGAGGTGGCTTGGCCGATATGCTCCCTGTCGGCCGGCACGGCCGCGGGGAACAGCACATCCATGGTGTGGTCGAAGCGGATCACGTTGAAGCGGTCGTTCGGCTGCAGGCGACCGAGGGCGTAAATGAGACTGGCCTTGGCCTGGATGATCGAGACGCCGCCCATCGAACCGGAATTGTCGATCACGAAGATGACTTCGCGCGGCAATGGCTTTTGCTGGGCCTGTTCGACCGACGGCGGCGTGACGAAGGCAAGCAGGTAATCGCTGTCGCCGACGCGTTCGCGGAACAATCCTACCGAAGGCGCCTTCTCGGCCACAGGCTTCCAGGTCAGTTCGAAATCGCGGTCGGCCGGCACCGGGCCTTCGGCAAGACGAATGATGCTCGTGCTGGCGTCAGGTTTTTCGGTCTTGATCGCATGATGGTGGCTCTTGACCTCGCCGAGCGGGAAGCCGGCCTGCAGCCGCACGGTGATGCGGGTCGGATTGACCGGCGCATTCGTCGCGGGGTCGAGCACTTCGGGCGAGATACGGTCGCGGTCCGGCACGGGATCGGATGTGGCCGAACCCCAGCCGCCACTGTCGGGCCGGAAGTCGACGCTCTGCACGACGGGTGCGGGATTGTAGCGCGGGGCCACCACCATCGGCACCCGCAGCGAGAACTCGTTGGCGGATTGCTGCACCGGCTCCTGATATTCGATCTGCACCAGCACGGTTTCGCCGGGGCCGATATTGGCGACCGAGTTGGTGAAGATGTTCGGCCGCTCCTGTTCGGTCAGCGCCGCCTTCTGCCCGTTCTGCTTCGCCTGTTCGTAGATGATTTTCGCCTGCTGCCGCTCCTTGATGTCGCCGACCACGACGCGATCGCCGATCACCATCTTCAGCGTATCGACCGCGCCGCCCGACGGCAGCGGATAGACATAGACGGCCTCGACCCAGTCTTGCGTCGGGTTGCGGAAAATCTGGGTGACGCGGGCGCGGACGGTGGGGCCCGATACGGTGAGATCGACATCGATGCCGAGCCGCGATGCATCGGCGTAACCGTCGTCCGTTTTCAGGAGCAGCGAGCCGGAGCGCGCCTCGCCGGGCTTGACCAAGGCCGCCTGAACGCGTTCCGCCGACCATCCCGGCTCAAAGCTCAAAAACAATGCCGCAAACCCGACCAGGATTACTGCAACGCCCTGCATCACAAAGAACAGCACCAGGCGGATCAGGCTGGGCTGGCCCGGTTTGTCGCTTTCGATTTCATCGCATGTCGTCATGTTGCTCACTCCGAACGGAGCTTTCGCCGTGATGTGAGGGTGCGGAAAGCCCTGATTTGGCGCGAGCGGAATGATCGGCCTTGTTCAGCCGTCGGCCAGCACGGGGCGCCACCGCTGCGGCGGCTTTGTGCGGGTTTGTGATGGATTGTGCGTCTGCTAGACTGGCCCTTTGAGACCAGGGGTAACGATGCCAGCGCCGGACAAGCAGCTTTCCGCCGAGCAGAGCCAGCAGATCGCCGACACCATTCGCGAGGAAATCGCCCGTCGCCGGATCTCCCGGCAATCGCTGGCGGAGCTTGCAAAACTCAGCCTTTCGACGCTGGAGAAGGTGCTGGGCGGCCGCCGCCCGTTCACGCTCGCCACCACGGTGCGGCTCGAGCAGGCGCTCGGCGTTTCCTTGCGCAAAACGCCGGAGGCGCCGGCGCCCGTGACTGCCGTGAACGGCGACATCGCGCCTGATGGGTTAGGCGCCTATTCGCGCCGCGCGGTGGCCTGGATCGAGGGGAACTATGTCACGGTGCGTCCCTCATTCGGCGACAAGGACGCGATCTTCGCCTACCGCACCGAGATCTTATGGGACAATGCGGCGTCTTCCCTCGTATTTCACGAAAGCGAACGGCAGGACGCAGCCTTCACCCAGTTCGGCGAAGTGGCGGTGCCAAACCAGTCCGGCCACATCTATCTCGTCACCAACCGACACGGCCAGCACCGCCTGATCACGGTGGCGCGCCCGACCATCTCTGGCGAGATGTACGGCATCATCACGACACTGCTCGCAGGCCGCGGCTCCCTGCTGACGCCGATCGCAGCCCCAATCGCCTATCTGCCGATCAAGATGGTCGCTAACCCGACTTTTGGCAGGATTTCGTCAGATGACCCCAATTGCGCGGCTTACCGCCAGCATTTGCGGCGGACGACGGAAGAGCCGTTTGCGCTGTTCCTGCCGGGATAGCGCCTTCCAGCCTTGCGTTTTCAGTGAAACAGGCTATATGAGCCCCATTCGAATTATCGCTCTGCCTTGTTGACCGCGCCGAAACCGGCTCCTTTCCCCAAGACATCGTTGAAATCGGATGAAGCCTGCGCGGAGGTCGTGCGGGCAAAGCGCTTTGGCGCATCTTGGAGATAGTTACATGGCTACCGGAACAGTTAAGTGGTTCAACGCGACCAAGGGTTTTGGCTTCATCCAGCCCGATGATGGCGGCACCGACGTTTTCGTTCACATCAGCGCCGTCGAACGTGCGGGTCTGAGCTCGCTCAACGAAGGTCAGAAGATCTCGTTCGAAGCGAAGGTCGACAGCATGCGCGGCAAGACCAGCGCGGAAAATCTCCGCGTCGGTTAAGGCGATCGATGGAGGATCACCACGGATGTACTGGGATCCTCTGATCGGCTTTTGAACAATCAAGCCCGCCGGCGATGAGCCCGCGGGCTTTTTCATTCTGTTGGTCACGACGCAAGCTTGTCGGTCGCTTTCGGCGCGCTGAAAGTCTTGCGCAGCGTCGGCTTGTGAATCTTGCCGGTCGCATTGCGCGGCAGCGCATCGACGAACTCGATCAGCCGCGGGCATTTGAAGCGCGCCAGATTGGCCGCGCAATGGGCGTGAACTTCCGCCGGGGTCAGCGTGTGGCCGGGCTTGACGGCAATGATCGCCATGCCGACCTCGCCCCATTGCTCGTTGGGAACGCCAATGATCGCAGCCTCGGCGATGGCCGTCAGCTGATGCAGCACGCTTTCGACTTCGGCCGGATAGACGTTCTCGCCGCCGGAGATGTACATGTCCTTCCAGCGGTCGACGATGTAGTAGAACCCTTCCTCGTCGACGCGCGTGGCATCGCCGGTGTGCAGCCAGCCATCGGTGAATGACGACGCGTTGGCCTCCGGCCTGTTCCAGTAGCCGGGCGTGACGTTCGGTCCCCTGACCCAGAGTTCGCCGAGTTCGCCGACATCCGCATCGATTCCGTCAGGGCGGACGATCCGCACTTCCGTATGCAGCACCGGCTTGCCGGACGAGCCGGCCTTGCGCGCGGCGTCCTCCTTGTCGAGCGTGAGCACGGCCGGGCTGGTCTCGGTCATGCCGTAGCCCTGCTGCAGCGCCACGCCGCGCTCCTCCCACACCTTCAACAGCGGCACCGGCATCGGCGCGCCGCCGACGCCGCCGATCACCAGCCGGCTGAAATCGCATGTGGCGAAAGCGGGATGCTGGGCCATGAACTGGTAGATCGAGGGCACGCCGAAGAACTGGTTGATGCCTTGGGCGGGATCGTCGATCAGTTGCAGTGCCAGGCCGGGATCGAACGCGCGCATGATCAGAACGGTGCCGCCGGCATGCAGCACCGGGTTGGCGTAGCAATTGAGCCCACCGGTGTGAAACAGCGGCAGCACGGTGAGCAGCACGCTCGACGGCGAGATATAGGCGGGCCCGCCGAGATTGACGCAATTCCAGAACGTCATGCCATGGGTGATGATCGCGCCCTTGGGCAGGCCCGTGGTGCCCGAGGTGTACATGATGGTCGAGATGTCGTCATGCGTGACGTCCTCAAAGCGGTCGAGCGGCTTTGAGCCTGCAATCGCCGCTTCGTAGGATCCGCCAGCGCCGAGCAGCAGCGCGGATGAGACGTTGCAGAGCTTTGCGACCGTCAGCGCGACTTCGGCGAGATCAGCGTCGTGGATCATCACCCTCGGCGAGGCATCGCCGACGATGAACTGCAATTCGGGAACCGTAAGCCGCGTGTTCAGCGGCAGGAATACCGCGCCGATCCGGCCGCAGGCGAACTGCACTTCGAGCGTATCAGTCGTGTTCAGCGCCAGCACGGCGACGCGGTCGCCGCGCGCGACGCCGAGTTTGTCGCGCAGGTGGGCGGCAAGCCGTGAGATGCGCGCGTCGAACTGCGCGTAGGAGAGGCGGCGATCGCTGGCGAGGTCGATGGCGGCGATCTTGTCCGGCGTGCGACGGCCGAAATGCGCGATCCAGTCGTAATGGCGAACGGACGACATGCTTCCTCCACGTCCAGCGGTCTTGCGCCGTCTGTTTTGCTTGACGGCATTCTCTCTAGCAGATGAGGGGCCATATGGGGATGCTGTCTTGCGTCGAGTGGCTGGGGTGGGAAGGTCCAGGTCACCGTCATTGCGAGCGTAGCGAAGCAATCCACTCTCACCACCGAAAGGAAGAATGGATTGCTTCGCTACGCTCGCAATGACGGGGAGTGGATCCAGCGCCAATCTAATCTCAATCAACAAACACGACTTCACGTTTCTCGCGGCCTGATTTTGCCCGAGGCTTGCTATCGAATTTCCTCAACCCTCCAGACCGAGGGTGCAGGGAATGCCGGGTGCGCGCTGCACCCGCGGTCTCGTGTGCAATATGTAGATAGAAGCGCACACGAGCATACAGGGCAGCGGAGGCATCCGACATTCCCTGCGCAATGGCTTTACGGCTTATATCGTACGCTCCCCGGTCGGGCCGGGCTCGTTGTCACCGTCGCCGGCGGAATTGCTTGCACCGGCTTGACGCCAGCATCGGGGCGTCAGGACCACACGACTTGATGTCTAGCGACTTTTTCCGGCTGTTGAAAACGGCGAACGGCATGGCGGACATGACCGAGCTTGCTCGTGGGCCGAAGCGGTCGTGAATGACCGGCTGAGAGGTAATCCGCAGCAGAGTATTGTGTGTCGTGACGCGGGCAGGACGAAAACCCGCCTCCAAGTCATCGGGGGACCGTAAAAGACCATGGAGGCGGGCCTTTAACTGCCTACTCAAAATTGGGCGGTAGTCCGTAAGCCTACCGTCCAATCTCCTTCTACCACGGGGGGTAGGGTCAGTGAAGTTACTTATGCTTCTCGCTTCACTCTTCCGTCTCGGTTAGGCGTGAACTGCTGACCAAGTCTCGCGTCTTTGGATGCATCTGCACGGACTAGAGCCCCTTCAGCGATTGTCGAGTGCTTCTGCCTCCTCCACCCCATCCAGAGGTGCGGCTTTTTCTGATCGCGCGAATACAAAGCGGGATACCACCGATATTTGTGCGTCGGCGCTGCCATCTTGGCCAATCAGGGTTAGTCCCGCTCCACCATTAGCTACATTCAAGATGACGGGATCGCCCTTCCAGGTCGTGATTGGCTCCATTGCGACGATAAGAAATTCACCGACCGGCTGGTCAAAATATTGAAGCCTCAGTTGCGGAGCGACCTCAGCTTCCACAAGTTCGAAACCCAGCTCCTGAGCGCGCGCATAAATGTTCGCCAACGGCACGGTATCGGTCTCAAAGCCGAGCTCGGCTGCGGACACCAAGAAAAGATTCACACTCGTTTTCGCAGAGCGGAGGGTAAAGGCCGGTCGGGCAAGAGTTTCCGCAGCCAAACCTCCGACGCTGCAACCTACTGCATCCAGTGCGTTATGGAGGGTGAGTGAATTTGCAAAAGTCCCTACCGTAATCGTCTTCCACACCGACGCCTTGGCGGCGGATCTGACGACAATTCGCGGCGCACTGGCTGAGGGAGTTTTCTTCAGCCTCAGTTGGTTCTGCAAGACATCCCGCGCCGTGCATTGCGCGCCGGCCTCGCTCGCGAACAGGAAGACGCCCGCGATGCAGAACACCGCAACAGCGAGAGTACCGCCACGGCGCCAGCCTGTCGAACGATGCGGTATGGCGCGGCAACCAATTTCCTTGTCGGCAGTTCGGTCCATAGCAACCTCCCTTGCGCATGCTATGGCGCGTGCTGAATGCAATCCGACAAATCGGCCCCGGTTCGCAACCGGGCCCGCCTCATATTCAGATCTGGTGTCTGTGTCTTACAGCAGTCTAGTTCTCGATTGACCGGATTGAGGGCGCAACGCGCGTGCTCGGTTCAAACGGATGCGAAACTGACCCGATATCTGGTCAAGGGATACTGCGGTCGGGCTTTGCTGTATGTGATCTGGTTTACATCCGCAGAAAATTTTTTGCCAGTATGTCGCCTGTCGACCTGATCAATCGATCCAGCATGATCTGTCCAGCAGCAGATTCAAGACAGCGGCGCTGTCTGTTCTTGGCAATTTTTGCACTCGCTCGCGCCGATGAGGTTTGATCGAACAGAGATGCTGTTTGCTACGGTGCAGGTATCCGGATGCGGCACATCGCGTCATTCCGCTGCGATGCGGAATTTAGTCGCTTATCGACGGATAGCAGCCATGGATCATGCCGAACAAATCGCTGCGCAAGCCGTTGGCGCCGCTAACCCGTAAGTCTTACGGATCGGACTTGCGAAAAATCCTTGCAGCAGCCTCATTGAGTTTGTCGCGGTCGCGGCCCAGCTTCCGCATCAGTTCGCGGGCTTGCTCAGTTGAGATGTCGTGCTTCCGAGCGGGACGACTTGCGGTCGTAGACCTTGGTCCGCTTGGCGACGCGCTTCTGACAGATGCGGTCGGTTAGAATGGTGCTGCCGTTGCGGGCGCGCGGTGTGGTGGCAATCGTCGTCATCTGTTTTGGCTCCTGCGGGTTGGACTAGGGCGCGGCCCTAGATTTGACGAAGCCCGCTGAAACATCCCGCCGTAGCATGGGCGTTAAGCCCCTTATTTCATAGGGTTTTGGTAGTTTCAGCTAGTTTCGCCAAGTGCCAAAATAGAGACCACACGACTTCACCGTACGCATCAGCACCGTTCGTCAAAGGTACATCCACGTCCACCGCATCCCATCCCGCGTCTGTGACGATCGCGAAAGAAATTGCCTGACGCGGCCGAGGCATCACGTCAGGCCGAGAAGTTCCAAAGGCGGAAGTCGCCTATCCTTGATCTCACGCAGTTCCCACGGTGGTTCTCTGAAAATGCCACTCGTCATTCCGGCGCGTGATAGAGGCCGTGGCGGTTTGCTTGAGACGTGTACTTTCAGCAGCTCGATAGCTCGCAGACTTCCAATACCCTCAATGATTTTTCCAAGACACAGCTGGAAAACTCACTACTGCCAACGCAGTCATCGATCGCCTTGTTAGTTTGATCTGTCACACAGCGTGAGTAATTGTGGCCCTTGTCTTCCCCGAATTTCTGCCGAAATTTAGCGAGGCAGGATTTGCTCGCTTTTCCAGTCTGCGCGATCCACCTGTCACGATCGATTGGCTCCGCCTGTGCAAGGAGCGTCGACCCAAGCAACATCGCGACGACCGAAGCATATCGCATGGTCTTATCTCCGCCGGTTAAATCGGACAGACATCGAGCAGCGCAGCCACGAGGTCCGCTTTGCCCTCTGGACCGGACATCGTCAGTCGAGCCGGCACTGTCCTTAAGGTGTCAATGCCAGTCTCGGCCAGCATGCCAGCATTTAGGGCAAGGCCGATCATGTTTTCGGTCCGGCCGACTCCCTGCGCGGCGGGCACAGCATAGGTCATGTTGCCGCGCGATCAAAACGCACGCGACGAAACGTAGCATTGTATTCTTGTGCGCGAAGGCACGTCCTTTCGACTGAGTGTATTTTAGCGTTGGTGGGCGCGCTCGATAGAGGCCAGCGCATGCTTGAGCTTTGGAACAACTGGTACGACACCCTGGCCTCGGTGGAGGCGCTTGCCACTGTCATCGTCATTGTCCTGGTGGCTGCCGGCGCTATTACGCTCGCGGAAAATCGGCGGCGATAAATGCGTCCGACAAAAGATTGATTTGGAGGAGACGTTGGCAAACCGGTCATTTTGACCAGCCTAGCGCTCAGCAAATCAATGACGCGCCGCTTCCGCTTTGGGTCATTCGCGTCGCTTTGACCGTGCGCAGTCCACTTCTGGTCTAACCCCAAAGCAGCCCTAATCGCAGACCGTCGGCATGTCTCAAAAGTGCCAACAGCGGAAATGCAGTCGGTCTTGTGAAGACCAGTGTTTGTCCCTAATTAGGGCCGACCAAACTGGGTGATGTTCGGTGCTGGTGGATTTGGAAATTTCTTGACCGAAGCCAAGTACTCGTCGACCGTTTTGAACGCAGGTCCCGATACCCAGCCGAACAATCCACCGACGACAAGATCCTCATGCGGGTCCATCTCGATGTTGTAGATCTTTGGGTAGCCTGCCATCGCGGCACTAGCCGAGAAAATCCCCGGCTGCCGCTGTGGTCCGTTGCCTGTTGGATGAATGTCGGTGAAGTAGATACGCCACTGCTTCCAGCGGGCGGCAACAAGCTCACCGCCGATAAAGCTCAAGAGGCTCTCGCGATGCCCCGTTGCGCTGTTGCCGAGTAAAACGTCGATCTGATCCACACCGTCGATTTGACGGTCGGTCGGTAGATTACCATTCACAATGCGGGCAAAGGTCGGCAAGAAATCCATGATCGAAAACATGGCGTATGAAGTGGTGTTCGGCTTGACGTGCCCGGGCCAGCGAATGATTGCTGCCGTCCGTATCGAACCTTCGGTTACTTCGCCTAACTCGCCGCGGAACGGGCCGGAATTCCCCATGTCCGGCGTTCCTTGATTGCCAAATTCGCGAGCGGCCTCGCCATAAGGCCCGTTGTCGGAAGCAAAGACAACGATGGTATCATTTTCAACACCCAGTGCCTTTAAGGTGTCCATGATTTGGCCGACGTGGAAGTCTCCTTCCATCATCTTGTCGCCGTAGTTGCCAATTCGCGACTTACCTGTGAACTGCTGCGAAGGCAGGTTCGGCGCATGCCCCATAGAGAATGGCAGATAGAGGAAGAAGGGCTTGCCCGCGCTCTTCTGCCGACGCATGAAATCTATTGATTTTTCGACCAGTTCATCGTCGATATTGGCGCGAACTTGCTCGGTGAACGGCTTCACCACTCGCAACGGCCCGCCATCCTTCGCCTCGACGATCTGCGGCCCGGTCTTCAGCAGCTCATCGAACGGAGCATTGGTTGAGTGCGTGAGGGCAATTGTCTGCGTGTATGTTGACGCATCCCAGCTAATGTCCGGCGGGATGCCATAGAACTCGTCGAAGCCGTGCGCCGTAGGTAGGCTCTGCGGCGCACTTCCCAAATGCCATTTTCCAAAGATTGCAGTAGCGTAGCCGACCCCCTTAAATAGCTCACTCATGGTGAACGCGCGCGCGGGAAGCGTGTAGGGAGTACCTTCGATGGCAATCAGCGATAGGCCGTTGCGGATCGAGTACTGTCCCGTCATTAGCGCGGCGCGTGACGGTGTGCACGCCGGTTCCACAAGGAATTGCGTCAGACGCAATCCCTCTTGAGCCATTGCATCGAGACGCGGCGTCGGAGCGCCGCGCAGTTCGCCGCCGCCATATGACCCAAGATCGCCGTAGCCCACGTTATCGGCGAGAATAAAAACGACGTTGGGCTTATTGCTTTGTTGCGCAAATGCCGTCGCCGAACCCATCAAAGCAAGTAGCATCACCCCTGAAGCGAAGCGCTTTAAAGCCGTGACTTTCATGGCGGTAACTCCACTAACCTCCTGTCGTCACTAGCCGCTTTGGCATCGCCGCCTCCTCAAGACAAGAAGCCTCTAGTCAGATTGATCTAGCGGACCAACTCTATCTCGCTCGGGCGCCAAGCCTTCGTGAAGAACGGTTCGGATCGTGTGGATGCTGACGCCCTGAAAGGTGTCTGAGAATGCGCGTTGGGCGTTCGCAGAGTCGATCTCATCGTAGACTTTTTCCAGGGTCGCCTTGCTCGGCGCCCCGTCCTTGAAATCGATTGTGCCGACACGCGTCTCAACCTTGTCCGGCGTCGTGATCGAGGGAGGGGTTGGAGGCGCCGTCTGGGCGAAGCCCGAGCTAGGCATCAGGGTGGTGCAAGCAACCGCCGCCGCCAAAAATCCAATCCGTAACATGGAGTAGCCTCCCTGATTGCGCCCCGCCAAGAAAACTCCTCAATGCTACTCGGTCGAGTCTGTCGCCAATATTGGCCCAAGGGCCAACAACCGAGCGCAAGCGATGTCCGTTTCGGGTCAAACTCAGAAGTCCGGGCGCGCAACTGGGGAGTCCGCTTCACCCTCAAGAACAGACATCGTCAGCCGGGCCTGTCAGGTCCGAAAAGTGCCAGGAGCTGTCGTACTTGGAACAGGAAGACACGTATACGGATTGCTCAGCCGCAACGCGCTCGCCTCAAGGCCAAGATCGGTGAGCCTTAAACTAAGTGAGCCGCGCCGCCCCACAAGGCTGCAACCGTCTTTCGATTACCAGCCGGACAGCTCGCGCCTTCACCGCGCGATTTTTTCAGCGTGACCCGTAACTTCTCGCAGTCTTACCGCCCTTGCCCACGAGACGCGGTCAAATCACGGAACGGCTTGTTACTTTACCGATAGACCGGCCAACGATAGAGTGGGCCATCACGTTGAGACATGCCGAGGTCTCCGTGCGAGCATTCTAGTGCGAGTGCCGGCGGCGGGTATTTCACTCGAAGACAGACCGATCTTTCTTGCGGTCTCGAAATCTCTACAACAGGGCTTCGCGCCGGTGGCACAGTCAGCATCCCTCGAAGTGGTGGTTTGGGGCTCTGGCCCGCGCGTGGTCTTGGTGCACGGCAGCGTCTTCAACGGTCCCCTGACGTGGAAGGAGCAGCGACCGCTCGGGGAACACTGGCGACTGGAGGTCCTCAATCGCCGGGGCTACGGCAAGAGCCCTTCCCCGGAAGTACGGTCGGATTTTGAGGAGGATGCTCGGGATATAGCAGCGTTGCTCGGTGACGACGCACACCTTGTCGGGCACTCTTTCGGTGCCATCGGCGCGCTCTATGCCGCTGCGCTCCGGCCGCAGGCTGTGCGCTCGCTTACGATTAACGAGCCGCCAGCGTACCGATTGATCAAGGGCAACGCGGAGGCAGATGCGATTGCCGCACGGGTACAAGCGACCAGAAGAGATGTGCACGAACCCCGCGCTTTCCTTGAGGCTTTTAGGAAGATCAACAACGGACCCGGAGCGCATAGCCCCGTGCCCCTACCCGACCCGCTACCGCCCGACATTCAGCAAGGCGTACTCACGACGATGGCGCAACGCGATCCGAACGAGGCGGACATTCCGTTGGGTGCGCTCAGGCGAGCCTCCTTCCCAAAACTTGTCACCTCCGGGGGCCATAGTTCCGTTTCCGAGGCGATCTGCGATGTCCTCCAGCGGGAACTTAACGCCGAACGTGCGATCATCCCCGGAGCTGGCCACTCAGTGCCGCACACCGGTGCTGCCTTCAACGAGCGCCTCGAAGCATTTCTAAGGGGGGCGTGAGCGGGAGGGATCGCTCTAATAACCAGCAGGACCTAATTTCGGCTCTGGGTTAATCGCGCCGGTTTGGCGATGTCCGAGCCACTTCCGCTTTCCCCTCATAGCCGACGCTCGCTGCGAGGATCCGCAGGTCCGAAAGGTGCTGGAGCTGAACGCGATCGCCGGCGGCCAAGCCGTCGCGCAGTCAGGCGCTACGCTTGAGCTTGCCGGTCTTCAACAGGCCCTCGAGTTCCTTGAGGGCCTGTTCCTCGGAGATTCCGTCTACCAGCGCGATTTCTCCGCAGAGGCGATCGAGCGCCGACACGTACAACTGTCGTTCGCTGAAACTCTGGCCGGAGTCGCCCGGTCGGAAAAGATCGCGAGCGACCTCCGCGACCGCGACGATATCTCCGGATTTGATTTTGCCTTCGTATTCCTGAGCAAGCCGGGACCAGTTGCCGCGGCCTTTCCGGGGAGTTTCGCTCAGAATCTGTTTCACTCCTTGGACCGAGGAAAGATCTGATGGCTTGCGCATTCCGACGTTCGCGGCTTTCCGGACGGGAACGCGGACGGTCATTTTGCTTTTTGCGAAAAAGATCACGAAGAACTCCAGGCTCGCTCCTGCAACGGTCTGCTCTTCAATCGACAGAATCTGTCCAACGCCGTGTGCCGGATAGACGACGAAGTCCGTCGCCTTGAATTCAACGCGAATCTTCCCGTTTTCGCGCACACCGGGAAGCGCCGAGGCGGCGTCCGGCGCCTCCACGTAACGACCGGATTTCGCTTTCTGATCGTCCAAGCTCATGTCGCGGTTCGACTCCTTCGGGTGTTGTACCGACTGATCGCCAATTACGCGGCAAATTACCTGAGCGTTCTAGTCCCCGCGGCGCACTTCGCGCCGCCTTCGCTGCTTACAACATCATTAAGCGCGAGAAGCCAGCATCGCCACATAATGATCGCACGCATCGGATTCCCATCGGGTCGTGTGGCTTCTCGGCAACTTGTTCCGTACGGAGAAGAGGCTTCGGCGGGCTCTCGGGTGCGCCGTGGAAGTTCTTCGAGATCACACCGACGTAATGGAGAGCAGCACGGAGAATTACGGGATTCTCCGCGGCGCGATCCTGGTTGCGGCTGAACTTTCTGACTTCTTCTCGAATGTCCGAACCGCGTCAAAAAGCACACCTCAAGCAGCGACTGTTCGACATGTGCTCTTCCCTGTGAATTCACCGCCATTAAACTTAATCAGCAATCTTAATCAGCGGTTTTTCTTGCGGGGCACTGTAGCCGCGCTACCGTCGTCTCATCGATCACGGAGGTGATCTATGAGCGACAATAAGACGAAGGCCGAGCTGCTTGAGATGCTGGCCGAGGCGGTCCGCAATACGCAACCCCAGCCGGTCGGTAACACGCAACCCGAGTCTGTCCACGACCCGCAACCCGAGCGGAAACGTAAAACGCAATCCCGCAAAACGCGGCCAGCGTCGCAGCGCACGGCCAAAATCAAAAACGTTCGGGCATCTGCTAGCCGCAAGCCGCGGCGTCGATAATGCAGCCGAGGATTCCATGATCGATAAAATGACGAAAGACCCCGCGCAACGACCGGCGGAAAAAGCTTTTCTACAAGCACATAAGCGAAGGGCGGTAACTGAATACGAAAAAGCGCAGGAAGCCTTCCAAAAGAACTACGAACGATTGCGGGCTGAGCGATTAGCTAGGGAAGCCGCGAAGCCCAAAGAGAAATAGCTCCGTTGTTCCTGGGTTACAGAAAGCGCTGGACGGCACTCTATGTTGACGCGCCCTAGACTGCTCGTGACCGCAGAGAAGCTCGAGAAGCGCCCGGTGAAGCGATTCGCGTAGCAATGATCGTGGGTGGGGGTCGGCCGAACGCATTCCACCCACGATCCATCACTTGTGGAAGCCAAGTGGCGGATTACGCGTCCACGCTCGACCCTCGACGGACAATTCGCTAACCCGCTCTGCGATCTCTACTGCACGGCCACGTTCCCATTGGCATCGCGATTATTCTTCGGGTTGTACCCGGAGTCATGGAGATTTTTGAGATACATGGCGTGATCGTTGGCGTTCATACCGTCCGCCCAGCCCATTGGCGGTGGCGATTCCGGGGCAGCGGCATGTGGGCTCACTGCATGGTGACGATGGTGCTTTGCCGAGGCGGCAGAAACGGAGAGAGTGAGAACAGCGAGGGCGATGAGCAGTTTTCTTGTCATAGTTAGCTCCTGTTGGGATTCCCCCCGGAGTGCTACAACGCATAGCATAGCCAGCTCTGTTCAGGTAGCATCACCTTTCCGTCGTCACCACAACGTGAACTTTCTGGAGCGACCGTGATGATGCGATGCACGCCTCGCCACTTGCGCGGCAATCTCGCGCGCTACTTCTCGCCGAACTAGTCGATGAATTGTCGTGACACGACGAGCCACTGAAGCTAAGGCGCACGACGTCGAACCTACTCGAATTGCATCAACGCGATCGTTCTTACTTGATCCGAAGACTGCTGCTTTCACTTAGGACATTGGTGACCACGTATGTCCGTTTCGAGTCAAACTCAGAAGTCTGAGTGCACAATTGGGCAGTCCGCTTTACCCTCAAGAACAGACGTCGCCAGCCGGGCCTGTCAGGTCCGAAAGTGCCAATAGCCGACATCAACCCTGGCATCCCGTCAAGGCGTGCTTGGCACTGCCGTCTGATCCGTCATACAGTGTGCTGTGGGTTGGATAGCGTGCCATGGCAGAAGAGCGGCCGGTCCGGGTCGAGCGCAGGTTGTCGGCGATATTGGCCGCCGACGTGGCTGGCTATTCGCGGCTCATGCACCATGACGAAGAAACGACGCATGCCAAACTGACGGCACTCCTAGCGGACGCTGTTGAACCGAGTATCGCCGAGCACGGTGGCCGCGTGGTGAAGAACACCGGAGACGGGTTCTTGGCGGACTTTCCGAGTGCGGTCCAAGCGGTTCGGGCTGCTGTTCAGTTTCAAACCCGCATCAAGGAACTTACAATTGGTGACGCGGAAGACAGACGCATTGCTTTGCGCGTGGGCGTCAATATCGGCGACGTAATTGTCGAGCCCCATGACATCTTTGGGGATGGCGTCAACGTCGCGGCGAGACTTGAGAGCATCGCGGAACCCGGCGGCATCTGCATCTCGTCTTCTGCCTACGATCAAGTCCGAGGCAAGGTCGGGGTTGAGTTCACCGATCTGGGCGAGCAGAACCTCAAGAATATTGCTCGTCCGATCCGAGCCTATGCCGTGGCCCGAGAGGGACTTAGCCCGGTGACAAAGGTCGGCAGCACGACGCCAAGCTCGCTTTCAGCGCCGCGTCTGTCCATGGTGGTGCTGCCGTTTGCGAATATTGGTGGCGATCCCGAGCAAGACTATTTCGTTGACGGTGTGACCGAGAGCCTGACCACAGACTTGTCGCGCATCAATGGCTCATTCGTGATTGGCCGACACACCGCATTTACGTTCAAAGGCAAAGCGGTTGATCTCAAGCAGATCGGGCGCGAGTTAAACGTCCGCTACGTACTGGAGGGCTCGGTGCAGCGTGGTGGCAACCGGCTTCGCGTGAATGTTCAGCTGATCGACGCCGAGACTGGCAAACACCTGTGGGCCGAACGGTTCGATAAGCCAGTCGCTGATCTATTCGATATGCAGGACGAAATCGTATCGAGGCTCGCCAACACGCTAAATACTCAACTTGTTGAAGCTGAGGCGCGGCGGGCGGAGCGTTCGCCGCATCCCGATGCGATGGATTTGATTTTCCAGGGCATGGCTTGCTTAAACAAGGGAAGGACTTCCGAGTATCTTGCGCAATCGCGCAGCTTTTTTGAACGCGCCTTGGCGCTCGATCCCAAAAATGTCGAAGCGCTGGTCGGATTGGCAGTTGTTGATGCGGCAGCTGTTGGCATGGCTTTGACCGTTGAGCGGGCCGCGCGTCTCGCAGCGGCTGAGACGGCCTTGATCAAGGCTCTGTCCCTGGCCCCCCAGCACGCAAGCGCCCACTGGCTTCTGGGAAACGTCAAAATGTTCACAAACCGCGCGGCCCAAGGCATTGCTGAATGCGAGCAGGCATTGGCGCTGGATCGAAACCTAGCTAATGCGCACGCCTACATCGGTCGCGCCAAGTATCTTCTCGGTCGCGGCGAGGAGACTGAGGCCCATGTCCAAGAGGCACTCCGCCTCAGTCCTCGTGATACGGAGGCTTTTGTTTGGATGATGTTCGCGGGCTTCGCCAAGCTGCAGCTCGGCGCCGACCAGGAGGCGGTCGCACGGTTCCGTCGCTCGGTCGAGATCAACCGAAATCATCCACGCGCGCATATCTATCTTGCCACCGCGCTAGCGCACCTCGGTCAGCTTGATGAGGCGCGATCCGCGGCCCAAGCAGGGCTTGCGCTCGACCCGACTTTCACCATCTCCCGCTTCCGCGCCAACGTGCCGAGCGACAATCCGACTTACCTCGCTGGACGCGAGCGCTTCTATGAGGGCCTGCGCATGGCCGGGGTGCCAGAGGGGTGATGTCGGAGATGGGTCAAACTCAGAAGTACGAGCGCGCAACTGGGCAGTCCGCTTTACCCCCAAGAACGGACGTCGCCAGCCGAGCCTGTCAGGTCCGAAAAGTGCCAATAGCGGCCATCCGCAGCCCCGCATCGTCTGCGCGATGCCTCGCTGAAGCTTTACAGCGCACAAAACAGTAGAGTAGCCTCCGCTATCACGACGGGATATGCCGCAATCACCGTTCGGTTCGGTTACGTGGGTGCCTTCGGCAGGCATTATATTCTTGAAGCAGGCCGCCCTTTTTGTCGGTCTCATCCTTTTCAAAAACGCAAATTCATTGGCCCGCGATTCGCCCGCGCGTCGCTGCGCCTTCTGCTATCTAGGGGGTTCTCATGAAGCGTACTCTGATGTCAGCAGCAGCTCTCGCTTTCCTTTTGATGTTGCCCCGGCCTGCGCCAGCGCAGGACCTGGCCCCTCAGCTCGTTGGTGTGTGGAGCCTCAATAGCCAGTTGCGCAAGGAAGTGGCGACGGGCGCGACTCTGGCGACCTTTGGAGAAAAGCCGACTGGCTACATCATCTTCACGCGGGGCGGGCTCCTCACGTTTGTCATTGTCGGGACCGACCGCAAGCCTCCCGCCAGCCCCAATCTGACGGATGCCGAAAGAAGTGAGTTGTTCAAGACGATGTCATTCGGCAGCGGGACCTACAAGGTTGAAGGCAACAAGGTTGTAACCCGCTACGATACGTCGTGGCACCAGCTATGGACCGGACGAGATTTATCGTCTCAGGTCGAGATACAGGGCAAGACGCTGACGATTTCAACCGAGCCGTTCAAAGCCTCGGTTGATGGCAAGGAGGTCGTCGTCACCACCATTTGGGAGCGTGCCGAGTAGCGTCTCCATCAAACGCGCGTTGGGTTCACAAGCCCCGCTACTGGTAGCTAAAGCCTGGCTTAGAGAGTCAGGTTTGGGTCAATCGCGCCGGTTTGGCTCTCCGTCGATGACTTCCGGTTTTCCCCCGAAAGCGGACACCGTCACGGACGGTGGCATGTCTCAAAAGCGCCAGTAGGCGACATGCTTGGGCGAAGACGTAGCCGCGTCCGCCGAGGGCCACCCCTACTGCACCTTCTCCCACACCAATGTGTTGATGCTCATCTTGCCGTCCGTGTGAAACGGAAACGGAGGCGTCGAATAGACGAGGTGGTTCCCATCCCTTTTGACGGATCGCACCTGCTTCGTCCCACTCCATACTTGATTCATCGAGATTTCAATATTGTGTTCGATGGTGGTGCCGTCGAACTTGTACGTACCCGCATAGGCAGTGATCGTACGGAACAGTTCGATCCGCTGCTGATCCGTTATCTTCTCGGCGCCCTCCGGTGTAGGTCTCGGCTGCCGGACGATGAGAACGAGCATGTGGCCGTTGTCGCCATAGGTGATGTAGCCGCGCGCCCCAGTACCCGGGATAACTTCGTTGGTGTCCACGATGGTCCGCTGCTCGCTGACGAGCCTGTATGTACCCGAGATGGACACGTCCGTTGCAACAGCGGGGTATGCAAGCACGGTTGCTGCCGCAAAGACAGCCAGCATCAGTGTGCGCATAGAGTTTCCTCCCTTCGAGCCCCATTCATTGAGGGGATTCCACTGTCTGAAGCTATCACGGATCAAGGGGCGACGCTTGGTGCTGCGTTCGATGTCTCTTATGGGTCAAACTCAGAAGTCCGGACGCGCAACTGGGAAGTCCGCTTTACCCTCAAGAACAGACATCGCCAGCCGGGCCTGTCAGGTCCGAAAAGTGCCATAAGCAGACATCCCTTTTCTGACGCGGCCAGCGACGAATCGTCCCAACCAGCCTGGGACTGACTAGGCTACTGTTTGTCTAGGGCTGGGATACTGTCAGCATTCCTAGACCCGTTTTGGGGAGGGCAGCTGATGGTTGAACTTGCCTCGTTCCTCGCAAGTCTAGGGTTATCGCAATACATCAGGACGTTCGCCGATAACGATATCGATGGTCTGGCATTACTTGAGTTAGAGGAAACACATCTGAAGGAGCTTGGCCTCTCGCTAGGCCATCGCGTCCGCCTGATGAAAGCCATAGCCGAATTGCGCTTGGCTGGGTCCCAAACGCCGGCGTCGGTCGCGAGCAATTTGCCGTTGGGCACGATCGCTGTGGCGCCAGACGAAGCCCGCCGCGCAACCAGCCAATCGTCAGCAGACGGCGAGCGCCGACAGCTCACAGTGATGTTTGCTGATCTCGTTGGTTCGACCGAACTCGCGGCCCGTGCCGATCCCGAAGACGTCCGCGACGTCATGCGCGCCTATCAGGACGCCTGCGCCGGCTCTATCGCGCGCTACGACGGCTATCTCGCCAAGTACCTGGGCGACGGCGTCCTCGCGTACTTCGGCTATCCTCGCGCGCACGAGGACGCAGCGGAACGTGCAGTGCGTGCGGCGCGCGATGTTGTCCAAGCCATTGATCGCCTGACACCCGCCAACGGCCATAGGTTGTCGGTACGGGTCGGCATTGCGACGGGAATGGTCGTGGTTGGCGCGGTCGCGGCGCCGGACGGCGCGTCCGAGCTTTCTGCCATAGGCGACACGCCCAATCTCGCGGCAAGATTGCAAGGACTGGCCGAGCCCAACACTGTGGTGATCGCCGACAGCACGCGCACGCTGACGCGTGGCGCTTTCCGCTACGTCGATCTCGGTGACCGCAAACTGAAAGGCATTTCCGAGCCCGTGCGTGTCTGGCAGGTGGCGGGCAATGTTGCAGCCTCCCGCTTTGAAGCGGCATACGTGGCAGGTCTCAGCGGCTTCGTCGGGCGCGAGCCGGAAGTGGCGCTGCTGAACAGCCGCTGGGAACAGGCGTTAGGTGGCGAAGGGCAAGCGGTGCTCCTGTGCGGGGAGGCCGGCATCGGCAAGTCTCGTATTGCCGAGCAGCTGCGCCAACGGCTGGAGGGGTTCGACCATACGCGGATTCGCTACCAGTGCTCCCCGTTCCACGTCAACAGTGCGCTGCAGCCGGTCATTTCCCAGCTCGAGTACGCTGCCGACCTGAACGCAGAAGAAGATGGTTCGGCCCGCCTGGCAAAACTCGAATCGCTGCTTGCGCCCACAACCCGGAACATGGACGAGGTGGTGCCACTGCTGGCGACCTTGCTCGGAATTCCGCTCGGCAGCCACCATGTCATGCCCAATGTGACTTCTGACGTGCTCAAGAGGCGCACGCTAGAAGCCTTGGCAAGCCAGCTCGCGGCACTGGCGCGGATCAAGCCGGTCCATTGGCTGGTCGAGGACGCGCACTGGATCGATCCTACGACGCGCGAACTTATTGGGCTGTGTCTTGATCGCGTTCGCGACCTGCCGGTCTTCACGCTCGTAACCTCCCGTCCAGAGTTCGTGCACGCGTGGGGACACATGCCGCACGTTACGGGGCTTACACTCAACCGGCTTGCGCGCCGGCAATGCACCGAGCTGATTGACAGCCTGTGCGGCGGGAAGCCGCTGCCGGCAGAGGTATTTGAGCAGATCGTTGCCAAAACGGATGGCGTTCCACTGTTTATTGAAGAACTGACCAAAACCGTACTCGAATCAGGCCTGCTGGTCGAACGTAAGGGGAGCTATGCCCTCACTGGCCCGCTGGCACCGATGGCGATCCCAACGACCCTTCAGGATTCGTTGATAGAACGGCTTGAGCGTCTGTCGCCGGTCAAGGAAGTAGCGCAGATTGGCTCGGCGATCGGCCGAGAATTCTCCTACGATCTGCTTGCTGCCGTATCTGAGTTGCGCGACAACGAGCTCAAGGAAGCGCTGGGTCAGTTGGCCAATGCGGAGCTCGTCTATGTCCGCGGCGAGCCACCCGATGCGACCTACGTCTTCAAGCATGCACTGGTACAGGACGCCGCCTATGCCAGCCTGCTGCGCGCACGACGCCAGCAAATCCACTCTCGAATTGCGCGGACTCTTCCGGAGAAATTCCCTGATTTGATTGCGCGGCAGCCCGAAATGCTTGCGCATCATTGCGAAGCGGCCGGACTGGAGATGCTAGCCAAGGAGTACTGGGGCCGCGCTGGCCGGCTGGCGCTGTTGAACGCCACCTACGCCGAAGCAACGAACCATTTCGCTAAAGCATTGGCGTTGGTGGCCAAGGAAGGACCTTCGGAAGCGAGGACGCGCGAGGAAGCCGGCCTGTTGCTGGACCGTGGCATAGCGATGGTAGCCCTAAAGGGTCCATCATCGGTCGAGCACGCCAAAATGGCGACGGAGGCACTCACAGTTAGCGCCCCGTTAGGCGACGATCCGCTGCATTTCCGTGCCCGGTGGGCCGATTGGATGGTTCACTCAGTGGGCGGCAAGCTGCCAGAAGCCGCTGCGCGCGCTGATATGCTGGTAGGAATGGCCAATCGGATCGGAGCCGACGATTTGCAGTTGCAGGCTCACCACGCGCGTTGGACGACGGCGGTCGCGCGCGGTCACGTGACCACTGCCAGGGACGCCGTCGAAAACGGACTGGCGCTTTACGATCTGGGACGGCATCGCGACCACTGGTCGATGTATGGGGCTCATGACCCTGGTGTCTGCGCCTGCAGCACCGGCTCAATCACCTTTTGGCAAGCCGGTTTGGCTGAACGCGCTCAAAATCTATCCTGCCGGGCGATTAGCCTCGGCACCAAGCTCGGTAACCCATTGAGCGTCGCAAACTCGCATATGATGGGGGTGTTCCTCTCAATCATGATGGATGACGATGCCGCTTTCGATACAAACAACCGAGCCATGGTCGCTGTGGCCACCGAAGCCAACTTGGGTTGGCCTGTTCGCCTCGGTCGCTTCCAGGCCGGCTGGGTAACTGCGCGATTGGGTGAGGTCGGGCGCGGCGCCGACCAAATGGAAGCGGGTTTTCGCAGTCTCCAGGAAATGAAGGAGCGACTATATCTGACTTTCTTGGGCACCTTGTTGGTTCGTACCAAGCTGGAGATGCGCCGCACCGAAGAGGCGCTGAACTTTCTCGAGGAATTGCATCTTCTGTCGGTCGAAACCCACCAGCAGTTCTTTGTTCCCGATCTCTACCGCCTGCGCGCCGAAGCGCTGCATCAACTTGATCCGAAAAGTCCCCGCATAGAGGCAGAGTATCGTATGGCGCTGCAGCTCGCACGAGAACAAGGCGCACTCGCACTTGAACTTCGCGCTGCCGGCGGATTGGCAACCCGCTTGGCCGAGAGCGGCCGTACAAGCGAAGGGGCAGCCCTCCTGCGTCCGGTGTTCGACCGCTTCACCGAGGGCTTGGCGACGCCGGATTTGCGGGCGGCCAAGGCGCTACTTGATGCTTTGGATCAGACCTCCTGACGAACGGGCTTCCGCGACGTTTGTGACAGTTTAAACGCTGACATTTGCGGAAGCGAGTGCATGTCGGCTTTGGGTCAATCGCGCCGGTTTGGCTCTCCGTCGATGACTTCCGGTTTTCCCCCGAAGCGGACACACGGACGGTGGCATGTCTCAAAAGTGCCAGCAGGAGACATTCTGGGCTCGTCAAAGATCGAGATCGATGACTAGCTCTCGGCTAATTCTGGTCGCGAACTTTGCAATCTCGGCGAACGCCTGTTGGCACTCGGCGTCCTGGGCGATGGCTGCCTGCAATGTCTCATGGGCATCTTGGTCGTATTGTACAACGACGAGCCAATCGCCACGATTTGGGCCGGTCTCAAATCGGCTAAGACGATAGATGATCCCGTGCTTGAGGTAGGCCGCTTTCAACTTCTTAGCTACGGGTGCTACAACGTCGATGGAGCCGCCGCGGTAGTGCGAGATGGCTGACATGGTCATTCGTTCGCTCCGCCAATTAATGGTTTGGTCTGCAATCTAGATCAAACTCAGCCACTATTGATTTCAAAATAGGTCACCGCGCTCGGAAACAGGATGCAAACCTCCAAGCCGTGTCCGCCAAGGGTCAAAAGGTGACCTTCGGGCGCGGCTGATTTCGGTCTGTTCAACCCCCAACGGCGGACATCGGAAGACTGCCGCAGCACGTCCGAAAAGGGCCACAAGCAGCCATGCGGCTTACATTTTGCTTACCGGCGGTTTATTCTTCACGGCGCTGAGCCACCCGAGACGGTCAGGGAGCCAACCGGGGAGTGGACCTTGCGCTATTTCTTCGAGGATTACTCTTTCGACACCGATCTGCGCGAGCTACGACGCGGGCCCGAAGTGATCCGGACGACTCCCCAGGTCTTCGACTTGCTCGGCTATCTGATCCGAAACAGGGACCATGTCGTCAGCAAGGACAATCTGGTGGAGGGGGTCTGGAATGGACGCATCGTTTCCGATGCTGCGGTGACGACCCGCCTGAATGCGGCTCGGACCGTCATTGGCGATTGCGGCGAGCAACAGCGTCTGATCAAGACGCTGCCGCGCAGGGGCTTCCGCTTTATTGGTCCGGTGCGGGAGACGGAAGGGCCCGCAGCTCCCACCGGAGTCGAGTGCGGGCAAGGCCGCGACGCACCCATGCCAGCCTCATCGCCTCATCTTTCCATCGTTGTGCTGCCCTTTGCCAACCTCAGCGGCGATCCCGCGCAGGACTACTTCGCCGATGGCATAACCGAGAGCCTGACCACGGACCTGTCCCGCATTCGGGGCTCGTTTGTGATCGGCCGGCACACTGCGTTCACCTACAAGGGGAAGCCGACTAGTATCAGGCAGATCGGACAAGAACTGGGTGTGCGATATGTGCTCGAAGGATCTGTTCAACGAAGCGAGAATCGCCTTCGGGTAAATGTTCAGCTCGTGGATGCGAAATTCGGCGCGCACCTGTGGGCTGACCGTTTTGACAGCCCTGTCGCCGATCTCTTCGACATGCAGGACGAGATCGTTTCCCGGCTTGCCAACACTTTACATGCTGAACTCACTGAGCAGGAGGCAAGACGTTCGGAACGATCCCCGCACCCCAGTTCGATGGACTTGTATTTCCAGGGAAAGACCTGGTTGTACAAGGGGTGGACGCCGCAATACGCGGCAAGGGCTCGCGGGCTTTTTGAGCGAGCGGCTGCCCTCGATCCGGACAACCTCGAGGCGGCGATCTGGACCGCTGTAGTGGATCTACTAGTTGGCGTTGCACTCATGAGTGACGACAAGGCCGCACTTGTTACGACTGCCGAGGCGACGCTGATAAAGGTGCTGTCCATCGCTCCGAACCACGCGGGGGCCCATTTGTACATGGCCACCGCGCTTATGGCTTCGAACCGCGTCGCTCTAGGCATTGCGGAGTGCGAGAGAGCGCTGGAGCTGGATCGCAATTTGGCTGAGGCGCACGCGCAAATCGGAATGGGCAAGTTCTATATTGGACGCGGAGCCGAGATCGAGCCGCACATGGACGAAGCGTTTCGCCTCTCGCCACGAGACATGTTTGCCTTCGATTGGCTCATGATGATCGGGTTCGCAAAATTGCAGGTCATGGCGGATGCCGAAGCGGTCGGCTGGTTCCGCCGCAGTCTCGAGGCCAACCGAAATTATCCCCTCGCGCATTTCGCGCTCGGCGCAGCACTGGCGCTGCTCGGCGCGCGTGAAGAGGCGCGGGCCGCCACCAAAGCTGGACTTGCGCTCGATCCGACCTTCACGATTCGTCGATACCGCCTCAACCCACAAAGCGATGACCCAACCTACCTCGCCAAGCGCGAGCGCGTTGCCGAGGGCTTCCGCATGGCCGGGGTTCCGGGAGGGTAATGTCCGGGTTGGGTCAATCGCGACGGTTTGGTCGGTTGCCAGTCACTTCCGGTCTTCCCCGAACATCGGACATAATCGGATCGCTTCGGCATGTCTCAAAAGTGCCGGACATCAGTTCGATTTTGACGGTGAGGACGCGAGGACGTTGCAAGCCTGTCGCGTAACGCTTGACTGAGGCGGCTTTACCGGACGCCATTTAGTACGTGCGGTGCGGAGGCTTCTTCTTTCGATGCTGTGTCGGCTGCGTTGCCTTTGGAGGCCGCGGAGATTGCGGCCAGTAGGCACAGCCGAAGCTGCAGGCACAGCCGGCGCCGCATCCGGCGGCCAGCCTTGGCTTTTGGAAGAGCGGTGGTGGTCCAGCATTTTCGTTGTCGAAGACATAGAACGCCGCCAAGCTGACGTCGGAGATTTCCTCCTCACCAAGAAAGATTTCGTGCTTCTCCGAGGGCGGTGATCTATTCGCCGACGCCTCGCTGGTTGAGGCGCACGCACCGCTTGCCATCGAGAGAGACATGCCGGCAAACCCTAGGACGGGTAAGGCTTTGCTCCGACGCTTGCCTATGGAAGCGCGCTTCGGCATGGCATAATTCTCGCACGTGCTTGGACATACCGAACTAACCTGGCGTGATGAAATCCGACCGAGCTAGTTCCATTAAAGACCAACGATGGCGGTGGAGGTTATGCCGACCCCGGCGGCGGTCAAGCCTTTGGCCAAGCGGGAAGTCGACTTCAGCGACGACAGATGACGGCCTTGATCCGACTAGCCAAGTAGCCGTGGGCGCGCAAATGGGCGTCCGCTTTACCCTCAAGAACAGACATCGCAGCCGGGCGTGTCAGGTCCGAAAAGTACCATAACCGGAAATCATTCGATCAGGCTTCCGTACTCAGAGGGCAACTTTCCAGCGATCTCGCGCGAAGTTGCGCGCGCGAAACGCCTTGTCTTAACGGCTGGCCCAATTCGGCGTCGGGAAACGCGGCGCAGACCCTAACCCGTCCGGCCAAACAACGGCTTGCTTTCCGTCCTGCCACTGGATCGTCACGGCCTTCTGTCCAGTCTGAAAACCACGCTGATCGACAGCAAAGTCGCCGAGGATGGTCTTTGTCTTGAGTGTCAGCAGTGCCTCGCGGAGCTTTTCAGAGTCGGTTGTGCCCGCCTGTCGCACGGCCTCCGCAAAAATCTGACATCCAGCATAAGAATTGGCTGATTGAACAGCGGGCGCGCGATTGAATTCCTTTTGATATGCCGCAACGAATTCGCGATTCCCCGGATTCGGCAGACTCGCTTCCCAGAAGGTCGCGCTGTAAACGAATTCAGCATCCTTCCCGAGCTGCTGATAAAATTCCGGCAGCAGGCCGTAAGGCAGACTGCTCACCATCTTCGTATCAAAGTTCAATCCTTTCATTTCCCGGATGATCGCCACGTGATCGTCCAGCCGGACGGCTGCTACGATCAATAGATCCGGGGCAGCATCCTGCACCTTTTTCAAAATGGTGGAGAAATCTCTGGTGCCGGTTGGATAGGTCTCGAAGACCACAACATCTAGGTTTTTTTCTTTGGCGAGCTCGTTTGTGCTGTTGGCAACCGCTTTGGGCAGCAGGGCATCCTGATTGATGATCGCGACCTTCTTCAGGCCGTTGCGCGCTGCGAGGTCGAGCGCACCGATGGCCGCTAAATCGACCGGCGCAAGCACCATGATCAGGAACTTGCGTCCCTTTTCCCAAATCGAACTCGTCGCGGCGTTTGCCGCGACCATCACCTTGCGATGCTTGTCGGGGATGTCGGCAACGGCCTCCGTGATCGCGGTGCCGTAGGGGCCGAGGATTGCGTCGACCTTGTCCTCGCTAATCAGCTTCTCATAAAGGCGTGCCGCGGTCTTTTCGTCCGACTCATCGTCGTAGATCACCAATTCGACCGGCCTGTCGAGAAGGCCGCCTTGCGCATTCAGGTGCTTCTGACACAGCAGGTAGCCCTCGCGGCCATATCCGCCTTGGACCGAGTAAGCCTTTCCCGTGATCGACATGGTGGCACCAATCCGAAGCGGCTGGCGATTGGATGATGCTTGCTGCTGGGCGTGAGCCAGACTGGTGACGCAAAGCGCCACAGAAGCAGCGAGGATTGTGACAAGTCTGGACATAGAGCCTCTCCCGAGCCTGAAAGAGTCACCCCAGCAGCTGACATACTACCACAGCGCGAGCTTCAGCGGGAACCGGCGTCGACACTTGCCGCGTGCGGTCCATCACCGCCTCCGCGCCGACGATCACGAGGCGCAGGGTGCGGAAGTCGCCTGTCATTGGTCTCTGCAGTTACAAATCGATAATTGTCCTTGCGGGGATTGCTTCTGGTGACTTAGGCACGTTCCCCAGGATCACGAGACGCTGCAGCCAAGTCAGTTCGCGCTCAGGCGTCTTGGGAATTTCGACATAGTCGATCACAAGTTGGTTGTTTTCCTTCTCGATCCGGAAGTAATTCAGGCGATACGAGGGATAGTAGACCGCGGGCAACAAGCCAAAGCGCACCGGAACACGGGACAATAGCTTCAGCCACGTACCGGTATTGATGACGACTTGACCGGCGGGACCCAGTCGCCGCAGGAACGCCGAATGCGTGTGTCCGAAAATGAACACCGCTACCTTGTCATCACCCTGGAAAACCTCCTGAGCTCCTTTTAGGTAGGGCGCTTCCGAATCGAGGTTCGGGGTCACTCCGTGACTCGTCTGCAGACGAAAGCGACGCAACGTTCGCATGAGGTCACGTTCAACGAACAACGCAGGGATACCGAACAAGATCAAAAATAGGGAATTGATCGCGATCACGACCTGAAGGACGTTGTCGATGATCCCCAGCCTGCTCATCAGCGGGTTGTGAAATATGATATTGTAATCAAAGATGCCCGCGACCCGAAGGAGTTCGCCGAGAATCGCGATCACCGTGACGCCGGCCAGCAGCAGGAAGGGCAGCAGCACCCAGCGCAGCGCCATACTCATCTCGCGGTAGAAGTAGTTCGACAGCATCCACTCGGGAATCTGCATCGTGCCCACGGAGCGGATGTCCTTGAGCCAGTCTCCCCGGCCGAAGTCGGAATACCGGCTGGCTCCGCTGACGAAGGTTTCCGTGATGAAGTAGCCCACCGGGAGAGCGTAAGCGTTGCCATATTCGGGGAAGCTGTTGAACTGATCGCGCTGCTGTCCGTGTTCGATCCATATCCTCTTGTCGCCCACCGGGCGGATCAGGACCAGGCTCGGGTCCAGATGGATGTTGTATGCCTGCAGTTTCTCCACAAAGGCCGGATCGCAAGCGAGATCATAGTCGTGATTCCCGACCATCATGGTCACCTTGATGCGCGCTCCGGTGGCCCTGAGTTGATCGAAAATCGCCTGGTGCGCCTGTATGATGTGCGCAAGCCTTTCGACCCCGCACACAAGCGTGAGCTCCCAGAAGCCAAACGTGTCGCCCACGATCAGAAACTCGGTGTCGGGGCCTTCCTTTTCCAACGCCTTCAGGAATTCGATGAACTCGGCGGCGTAATCGCAGTGCTGCAATTGACCGTCGCCACCCATGTGCAGGTCACTGACAAAGTAATACTTCTGTGCCAAAGTATCATCTCCCTGCCAGACCGGTCGAAAATATCCGACCGCGGGTCATACACGTGCGCAGCATATCGCCCCGGCCGGCTTGATGTAAGCATGAACCATGAACCTCACTCGGCCCGTCGCATTCTGGATTGCGGTATTGGCGGCGGTCGTCGTCGCCGTCGTTCTGTTGCGCGAAGTCCTGCTGCCTTTCGTCGCCGGGATGCTACTGGCGTATCTACTTGATCCTCTGGCCACTCGGCTGGAACGGCTCGGAATGAACCGCCTCATTGCGACGCTAACCATCGTCGGATTGTTCGTTGTCGGCGTGACCGCGCTTATCATTCTGACCGCCCCGGTCGTTGTCGGTGAGCTTGCCTATTTCATCGATAATTTTCCGCTCTACATCAAAACGGTGCGGGGGTTCGCGACCGATCCAAATCGGCCGTGGCTGAGCAAGCTTGTCGGAGAAGGCCTGGCCTACGCGGAGCAGTCGGTCGGAGAATTGACCACAATGGCGACTGACTGGCTCAACGATTTTCTGCGCTCGGTTTGGACCGGAGGCCGGGCGCTGATCTCGGCCTTCTCCCTCCTGGTGGTGACCCCGATTGTTGCCTGCTATCTCATCTATGATTGGAAGAAGATGGTGGCGGTTATCGACAACTGGATACCGCCTGCGCAGCGCGATACCGTCCGGGCCCTTGCTCGCGAGATCGACGATACGATCGGCGGCTTTTTGATCGGTCAGGGCACGCTGTGCCTGATCCTCGCGGTATTCTACGCGGCAGCGCTGTCCTTGCTCGGGCTCAAGCATGGGATCCTGATCGGTATTGCGGCTGGACTGATAAGCTTCGTGCCGTATCTCGGCTCGCTGAGCGGGCTCGTCACATCGACTTGCGTTGCGATTGCACAGTTCTGGCCGCATTGGGCCATCATCTGGATCGTCCCGGCGATCTTCTTCGTCGGCCAGACACTGTCAGACTATTTGCTGTCGCCCTATTTCGTCGGCCGGCGCGTCAACTTGAACCCGGTCTGGATCATGTTCGCGCTGTTCGCATTCGGCTACCTGTTCGGGTTCGTCGGCCTTTTAATTGCCGTGCCGCTTGCGTCTGCTATCGGCGTGCTGACGCGCTTCGCGTTACAACGATATTACGAAAGCTTCTTTTATACGGCCATCCCGAGTGCACCTGCGACAGATGCGGCTAGATTGACGCCTTCCGACAAGAAGATGGATTGATTGCCGCACCAGTTGCGGGTGGAGATGGGGTTAGGCCGTTCGTTGTTAAAAGGCGACTTCTGGTTCCGGTCAATCGCGTCGGAAATTCTCGCAGTTGATCCGATCTGCTCGCCGCAGGATCGTCATTGATCCCGCGGCGACGCGATAATGTTATGCGACTTCCTGTTCAGCGACTTCCTGTTCCCGCACCGGCTCGGCCGGCGTCGCAAGCTCCTTGGCAAGCGTGGTCGCGCCGACATAGTCGGTCTTGCCGGAGCCCAGCAGTGGCAAATTGCCGACCACGCGGATATCCGCCGGCACCGCCAGTTCGGACGCGCCCACGGTCTTGGCCTGGCGCTGCATCGCCGAGCGTTCGGCATCCTTTTGCGTGGTCAGGAGCACGATCCGCTCGCCCTTGCGTGCATCGGGTATCGATACCGCAACCGACATCGCCTGCGGCCACAGCGCTGCGGCCATGGCCTCAACCGCCGACAGCGAGACCATCTCGCCGGCAATCTTGGCGAAGCGTTTGGCGCGGCCCTTGATGGCGATGAAGCCGGCCGCATCGATGGCGACGATGTCGCCGGTATCGTGCCAGCCGCCGGCGAGCGGCTCCAGCACGCCGGGGTTTTCCGAACGGAGATATCCCAGCATGACGTTGGGTCCGCGCACCGACAGGCGTCCGCCTTCCTCGATGCCGGGGACCGGATCGAGGCGGGCTTCCATCAGCGGCGACAGCCGGCCGACAGTGCCTGGACGATTCGCCATCGGCGTGTTCATCGCGAGCACGGGCGCGGTCTCGGTGACGCCGTAGCCTTCGAGGACGCGGATGCCGTAGCGCTCCATATACACTTGCCGCGTGCGGTCCTTCACCGCTTCCGCGCCGGCGATCACGAGGCGCAGGGTGCGGAAGTCGTAGGCATGGGCCGAGCGCGCATAGCCGGAGAGGAAAGTATCCGTGCCGAACAGGATGGTGGCGCCGGTCTGGTAGATCAGCTCCGGCACGATCCGGTAATGCAGCGGCGACGGATACATGAAGATCGGAATGCCGGCCAGCATCGGCATCATCATCCCGCCCGTCAGGCCGAACGAATGGAATACGGGCAGCACGTTGAACACCTTGTCATTGGCATTGGCATCGACCCGCGCCAGCGCCTGTGCCGCATTGGCGAGAATGTTGCGGTGGGAGAGCACGACACCCTTGGGCGTGCCTTCCGAGCCTGATGTGAACAGGACGACCGCCGGATCGTCCGCCTTGCGGGCGGCGCGGGGGGCAGTGCCGGCGAGCAGGCCGCGGACCTTGTCGAGCGCACCGATCGAGGTGCGGACATCCTCGAGATGCACGACCCTGGCCTTGCCGGCGATGGCGGCGATGAGTTTGTCGAGCTTGCCCTTTTCGATGAAGGCCTTCGAGGTCAACACGGTCTTGACCTGCGCGGCCTGCATCGCCGCCAGCACATTGACCGGGCCGGCGGAGAAATTGAGCATCGCCGGCACGCGGCCGATGCTCTGCAGCGCCATGAACACGACGGCGACGCCGGCCGAGTTCGGCAGCAGCACGCCGACATTCTCGCCGGCTGTGGTGCCTTGCTCCAGCTTGCGGCTCAGCACCTGGGCGCCGAGGATCAACTTGCGATAGGTCAGGCTGGTGCCGAGAGCGTCCTCAATGATCGGCTTGCCGGTATCGCGGTCGCGATGGGCATGCGCCAGCGCTTCGAACAGGGTCTGCTCGAGCATGGCGTTCTTGACCGTGGCGTCGATCATGACGTCCTGCAGCGCCGCGCCTGCCGCATTGCGCCGGGTCTTGCCCTTCAGCGACGGGTCGACCGGCAATTTGACCGGCGGCAGGATCGAGATCGTCACCTTGGGGAACCACGAGCGCTTGATTTCGCCGTTCTTCAGGTAGCTCAGGTAGGAACGCTGCGCGCCCTCGATGCGGACGGGCACAACGACCGCATCCGCCTTGTCGGCGATCATCGCGGTGCCGTCATAAACCTTCATCAGCGAGCCCGACACCGTGATGCGACCTTCGGGAAAAATCACCACCGGCTCACCCGATGCCACCAGCTTGATCAGGTCGCGCGCCGCCAGCGGCTTGGTCGGATCCATGGTGTAATGCTTGATCAGCTTCAGAAACGGTTTTGCCCACCACGCCTTGGAAATCCCGGTGTCAACGGCAAAGCTGGCGTCGATCGGCAGCGTGGCATGCAGCAGCGGGCCATCGACCAGGCTGACATGGTTCGGTGCGATCAGCATGCGGGTGCCGGCCGGCGGCAGATTTTCCATGCCACGGACCTCGACGCGGAACAGCGCACGAAACAGCAGCGCGCCGAAGTCGCGCACGCCTTCGCGGCCCCATTTGTTGAGCACGAACCAGACCGAGCCAAAGCTTGCGATCGCAAGGCCGAAGAAGATCCAGGCTACGGGGAGACCAAGCGCCTGCAATCCCGCGACGAGCAGCGAGCCGGCTACCATGAAGGCCGCCTGCAGCACGTTGCCGGCGGCGATCACGCGGGCCCGTTCCGACGGCGCGGACCATGCCTGGACCGCGGCGAAGGACGGTACCACGAACAAGCCGCCGCCAACGGCGAACAGGAAGAAGTCGGCCAGCATCCGGAAGCCGGCGAAGGAGGTAATGAATGCGGCGGCCGTTACGTCGGTTCCGTGCACCGTGCTTCCGATGGCCCAGGCCAGATCGAGGCCGACGATGCCCATCACGATGGCGCCGATCGGCACCAGCGCGAGATTCGGGCGCACATGGCTGAGCTGCGCGGCAAATAGCGAGCCCGCGGCAATACCGATCGCGAACACAGCGAGGCAGACCGTCACGACGCCTTCGGTGCCGCCGACGCCGCCTTTGACCAGCGCGGGCAGCAGCGACAGCACGATCGCGCCGACCATCCAGAACCAGGACACGATCACCATGCCGTCCCACAGGCGCGGTTCGGCGTAGAGTGACTTCAAAAGATGAACGGTGGAGGTCCAGGGATTGGCTGTGATCGGCAGATCAGGCGCGGATGGCTGGCTCACGGGAATACGGGCCGCGAATGCCCAGGACAGGATCGACAGCCCGACCACGGCGAGGCAAATCCATCCCATGTGCGAGGCGCCTGCGATAAACAGGCCGCCGGTGATCGTGCCGATCAGGATCGCCAGGAAGGTCGCGCCCTCGACAAGGGCGTTGCCGGTCGCGAGTTCGGAAACCTGGAGCTGGTCGGGAAGGATCGCATATTTCACCGGGCCGAACAGGGCGGCCACCACGCCGAACAGCGCGAGCGCCACGAACAGCAACGGGATCGAATGCATGTAGAAGCCGGCGGCCGCAAAGCAGGCGGCAAATATTTCGGCGAACTTCAGGCGCCGCGCGACGGTCATTTTGACGTATTTGTCGGCCAGTTCGCCGCCGAGCGCCGAAAGCACGAAAAAGGGAAAGATGAACACCGCGCCGGCCAACGTCACCAGTGGAGCGCCCTCTTCGGCGGCCACGCCATAGAGCAGCATGATGACGAGCGCATTCTTCAGCACATTGTCGTTCAGGGCCGAACAGAATTGCGACCAGAACAGCGGGGCGAAGCGGCGAGAGGACAGCAATTCCTTGATCATGGCTATTTCCTGTTACTTCGGCCGGGCAATCCCGGATCTGATCTACAATCGTGAGCTGCTAATTTGGGTGTCGTCGGTCGCGCGAAAGTTGTGGCCAATGCACGAAGTGGTCATCGGGCACGGTTGCATTGAAAAGTTGTACGGAAAGTTATCCGGACATTGTTGCGTGGGACCTGGTGGATGATTTGCCGTGGCATAGTGATCCCTTTCTTACGATTGGAGACACATTTGAACGAAAGCGGCGGCGCCTCAGGTCAAATGGTGCAGGGAGGCGAACGGCGACAGCGAGCGCTTCCACGGGCTGCGCGGACGATGGGCTTTCATCGTCGCGCGCAGGCGACGCGCCGACGGCCGGCGGGCCAGAACGCCGCCGACGTCGCAGGCATTGGCAATGCGCTCGATCGGCGCGGTGGCGATGTGGACGATAATTTTGCCAAATCCCTTCACGAGTTCGATGGCATCGTCGACGAAAGAGGTGGTCAGCTGGGAAACGAGGGTTTGCATTGGGGTAGCCTCCGGGTTGAAAATGAACATTGTTCAAAATGTATAGGACAAACGTGAGCAACGCTCAAGAAGAATCTTTGCGGGAACGCAAAAAAAATTTGCGGCGCCATCTCATGATCGAGATCGCACGCGGCTTGATTGCCTCTAACAGCTTGAGATCATTGAAGGTTCGGGATGTCGCGGAGGCCGCCGATTGTTCGATCGGGAGCGTCTATAACGAGTTCGGAGACTTCGACGGCCTGATCCTGACCGTGAATCGCGAGACGGTTCGGGCTCTGACCGACCGCCTGGTCGCGGTTCCTGCCGAAGACCCGGTCCGGCAGCTCCACGGCTTGGCCGAGACCTACCTGACGTTCGCGGCCGAACACGCCAATCTTTTGCGCTCGCTGTTCGAACACCGGATGGAGGACGACCGGCCTTTCCCCGAAGACATCCTAAAGATGGTGATGCAGGCGTTTGCGCTGATGCATGAGCCGATGGTCCGGCTCTTGCCCGAGCGGAATCCGGAGGAGGTGGCGCTATTGGCGCGCATGATGTTCTCCGCCGTGCACGGCATCATTTCGCTCGGCCTGGAAGAGCGAATGGTCGCGGTGCCGCCGGAAAAGCTGCGCCAACAGTTGACGCAATTCGTGGATACACACCTGGCGGGCCTGGGCATCTCGCTTGATAAAACGCGAGACGGCGAGGGCTGAGCCTGCGCCGCTGCGCGCGCAGGATTTTGACGGCACTCAACAAGCTTGATTCAGTTCCTCCCGCGAGATTAGCTCCAGCCGAGCGTTCGGGAAAATCACATGGCGCGCATTGTTGTGCTTGGTGCGGGATTCGCTGGGCTCTGGGCCGCCCTCGGTGCTGCGCGCAAGCGCGACGAAATCGGTGCGCCGGCAGCGGACGTCGAAATACTCGTCGTCGATCGCAACCCCTACCACAACATCAGGGTACGCAACTATGAGGTCGACATCAGCGACGCGGCCATACCGCTTGTCGAACTGCTTGACCCGGCCGGCGTCGCTCACAGGATTGCGGAGGTCCGGGAGATTGATCCCGTCAAGCAGCATGTGAGCGTGACAACGAACGCCGGCAGCGAGGTCATAGGATACGATCGGCTGGTGCTGGCGCTTGGCAGCCAATTGGTGCGCCCCGCGATACCCGGGCTGATGTCCAACGGCTTTGACGTGGATACCTACGCCGCGGCCGTTCGGCTCGACACGCACCTCGCCGCATTGGGCGAGCAAGCGGCTTCGGAAGGCCTTGCCACGGTGGTCATCGTGGGCGCCGGCTTCACGGGCATCGAAGTCGCAACAGAGATGCCAGGCAAGCTCGAAAAGGCTGATCTCTCCGGCAACCGGCGCGTCATTCTCGTCGATCCAAACCCCGTCGTCGGCGAGACGATCGGGGAACAGGCGCGCCCGATCGTCAGCGACGCGTTGGCGGCGCTGGGTGTTGAAACGCGGCTCAACGTAACGGTCACTTCTGTCGATACAGGCAGCGTCACGCTGAGCTCCGGTGAAATGATCCCGACACGGACGGTCGTGTGGTGCGCGGGCATGAGGGCAAGCCCGGTGGCCCAGACGATCGCGGTCGAGCGGGATCGGCTTGGTCGCCTGCATGTGGATCACTTCATGCGCGTTGCCGGTGCGACAAACATTTTTGCGGCCGGCGATGTGGCCTCCTGCGTCGTGGACGGCGAACATTGCACCGTGATGTCCTGCCAGTTCGCAAGACCGATGGGCCGCTTTGCTGGGAATAACGTCGTGGCCAATTTGCTTGGACAGCCGATGCTTCCACTCCAGATCGATTGGTATGTGACCGTGCTCGACCTCGGAACCTGGGGAGCACTTCAAACCATCGGATGGGACCGCCAGCTGTATTCATCCGGGGCGCCTGCGAAGGCGACCAAGCAGGTGATCAACCAGCAGCGGATCTATCCGCCGAGGAACGGCGTACGCGCGGACATTCTGGCAGCCGCCGCGCCGACGGTGCAGAAGCCGCCACCGGCTGCGCGTCAATAATCGGCTGCGTCGGCGGTGCGTGTCGGACAGATCGCCGGTTCACGAACCCCGCAGCAATTCGCTGATCACGTTGAACTGGTTGTCGCGAAACTCGACCATGTAGCCGTCCTTGATCGGACGGTAGTCCGTCGGCGAGGTGTTGAGCGTCACCCCGGACATCAGCATCGGCAGCGCCACGCCCTTGAGGTTGGCGGCCTGCGCCATGATGTTTTCGCGGCTGAGGTCGTTCTTGCACTGGGTGAGCACCACGACCAGCGCTTGGGCGACCATGTAGCCGTAGCCCGCCGCCAGGTTGGCCGGATCGACGTTGGGCAGCCGCGCCTTCATGAAATCCCGGTAGGCGACCAGGTCCGCGTCGGTGGAATCAGCCGAATAGGGCTTTAGCGCCCCGACCGACATGATGCCGGTCGCCGCTTCGAGCCCGGCCGGCACCATCACCGTTTCCTTGTTGGCGCAGCCTGAAGAGATGAAACGCATCGGCCGCCAGCCGGTCTCGTAGGCTTTTCGGATCGCTTGCGCGCACGCACGCGGCGTCACGCTGTAGATCAGGAAGACGTCGGCCTTGGTGTTGGCGAGCGTGAGGATCTGCGAATCGATCGTGGGATCGGCGACTTCGAAACTCGTCGCCATCGCGATCGCCTTGTCGGCGTCAGCCCCGAGCGCTTCCTTGACGCCGCGCAGATAGTCCTTTCCGGCATCGTCGTTCTGATAAAGGATCGCAAAGCGCGCATTTGGTTTCTTGGCACGGGCGAAGCGCACCTCGATGCCGGCTTCCTCGACATAGTTGGGTGCCCAGGGCAGCGCCATCAGCCAGGGCTGGTTGACCGGGTCGTTCCATTTCGATGCGGAGCTGATCAGGAACAGATGCGGCACCTTGGCGCCGTTGAGATACTTTGCGGTCGCCGAACTCGGCGCGGTGCCCATGGTGCCGAACATGAAGGCGACGCCGTCATTCTCGACCAGCCGGCGTGTCGCCTCGACCGTCTTCGGCGGCGAAAAACCGTCGTCGAGCGAGATCATGTTGAGCTTGCGTCCGTTGACGCCGCCTTTCTCGTTGACCAGATCGAAATAGGCCGCAAACGCCTTGCCGGTGACGCTAAGCGCCGACGCCGGGCCGCTATACGGCATGATGTTGCCGAACTTGATCTCGGTTTCGGTGATGCCGGGTTGCTGGGCGCTCGCCGTGGTCGCTATGCCCAGCGCGAGCAGCGCGGAAAAGAAGACCGGGGCGAACTTGCTCGATCGGATCATGCTTCATCCTCCCCGGCGAATGGCCGATAATGTTGTTATTGGTTTTGAACCAAGGCTAGGGCATGCTCGGGCAACCGGTCTTGCGTTCAGTTGCTGGACACAGCACGCGTCGGGTTCGCCCGGTGGTGCAGGCCGCGTCATGCCAGCCGCTCAACGCAAGTTTGCACCGGCCAAATCGGGGCATCGTAATTCCCCGGGAGGAAAGCATGCTGGAGCGCACAAGGGTGCAAAGCCCGTTCTATACGGCCGAACACGAGGCCTTCCGCGACGTGATGCGCCGCTTCGTGGCGCGCGAGATCGAACCTTATGCCCATGAATGGGACGAAGCCGGCGAGTTTCCGCGTGAGCTATATCGCAAGGCGTCCGAGATCGGGCTGCTTGGGCTCGGTTTCCCGGAAGAATATGGCGGTATGCCTGCCGACCAGTTCATGAAAATCGTGGTTTCGCAGGAGCTGGCACGTGCCGGCGCGGGCGGTATCAGTGCGAGCCTGATGAGCCATACCATCGGTTCGCCGCCGATCGCGCGCGCCGCACGCCCTGAGGTCAAGGCGAGGGTGCTGCCGCAGGTGCTGGCGGGTGAGAAGATTTCCGCGCTCGCGATCACGGAGCCGAGCGGTGGCTCCGACGTCGCCAATCTCCGCACCAAGGCGCGGCGCGACGGCGACCATTATGTCGTCAGCGGCGAAAAGACGTTTATCACCTCGGGCATGCGCGCCGATTATCTGACGGTCGCGGTGCGTACCGGCGGCGAGGGGCCGGGAGGTGTCAGCCTTTTGCTGATTGAAGGCGACACGCCGGGCTTGTCGCGCACGAAACTGAAGAAAATGGGATGGTGGGCGTCCGATACCGCGACGCTGCATTTCGACGAGTGCCGCGTGCCTGCGGAAAACCTGATCGGTGAGGAGGGGCACGGCTTCAAGATCATCATGCACAATTTCAACAGCGAGCGCATGGGCATGGCGGCGAGCTGCACGGCCTACGCCCGCGTCTGCGTCGAAGAGGCGATTGCCTACGCCAGGGAGCGCAAGACGTTTGGCAAGCCGATCGCGCAGCATCAGGTGATCCGGCACAAGCTGGTCGACATGGCCCAGAAGGTCGCGGCGTCGCAGGCGATGCTGGAAATGCTGGCGTGGCGGCTCGGGCAGGGCGAAAGCCCGGTTGCCGAAATCTGCATGATGAAGAACCAGGCGACCCAGACCATGGCGTTCTGCGCCTCCGAGGCCGTGCAGATCTTTGGCGGCGCCGGCTTCATGCGCGGTATCAAGGTCGAGCGCATCTATCGCGAGGTGAAGGTCAACGCCATCGGCGGTGGCACCGAGGAGATCATGAAAGATCTCGCTTCGAGGCAGATGGGGTTGTGATGGCCGGGACAAGCCGGCCATCGGGAATGAGCAAGCAAGCCAACCGGAGCTAAAGAAGTATGCTCTTTACCGCCGATCACGACGAACCTCGCCGTATCTTGCAAAAATTCATCGCCGCCGAAATCAATCCGTTCGTCGACGAATGGGAGAAGAACGACATCTTCCCCGCGCACGAGCTGTTCAAGAAGCTCGGCGATCTCGGCTTTCTCGGCCTCAACAAGCCGGTCGAATTCGGTGGTCAGGGGCTCGATTACTCCTATGCGCTGATGATGGCCGAAGAGCTCGGCGCCATCACCTGCGGCGGCGTGCCGATGGCGATCGGCGTGCAGACCGACATGGCGACGCCGGCGCTGGCGCGGTTCGGCTCCGATGAAGTGCGTCGCGAGTTTCTTGGCCCCGCCATTGCCGGCGACGCGGTGGCCTGTATCGGCGTCTCCGAGCCGGGCGCGGGCTCCGACGTCGCCTCGATCAAAACCAGTGCGCGCTCCGATGGCGACGATTACGTCATCAATGGCGGCAAGATGTGGATCACCAACGGCGTGCAGGCCGACTGGATCTGCCTGCTCGCCAACACCAGCGACGACCAGGTCCATCGCAACAAGTCGCTGATCTGCGTACCGATGAAGAGCAAGGGCGTGCAGGTCGCGCGCAAGCTCGACAAGATGGGGATGCGCTCGTCCGACACCGCGCAGATCTTCTTCGACAATGTCCGGGTGCCCAAGCGCAACCGCATCGGCGAGGAAGGCAAGGGCTTTACCTACCAGATGGTGCAGTTCCAGGAAGAGCGGCTGTGGGGCGCGGCGGCCTGCCTCAAGGCGCATGAATTCATTATTGCCGAGACGATCGAATACACCCGCAACCGAAAGGCGTTCGGAAAATCGATCCTCGACAACCAGACCGTCCATTTCAAGCTGGCGGAGATGCAGACCGAAGTCGAACTGCTGCGCGCGCTGATCTACCGCGCCGCCGAGGCGCTGGTCGCGGGCGAGGACGTGACGCGGCTCGCCACCATGGCCAAGCTGAAGGCGGGGCGTCTGGGGCGCGAACTCACCGATGCCTGCCTGCAGTTCTGGGGCGGCATGGGTTTCATGAACGAGACGCCGGTGAGCCGGGCCTATCGCGACAGCCGCCTGACCTCGATCGGCGGCGGCGCCGACGAAGTGATGCTGACGGTGCTATGCAAGATGATGGGCACGCTGCCGAAAAACCAATAAAAACCCGATCGGAACTTACGAAGGAAACAGCCTGATGATCACGCTCTATCACTGCGACGGCGCACGCTCGTTCCGTCCGCTCTGGATGCTGGAAGAGATGGGCTTGCCCTATGAGCTGAAAATGCTGCCGTTCCCGCCGCGGGTGTTCGCGAAGGAATATCTCGCAATCAATCCGCTCGGCACCATTCCCTTCATGATCGACGGCGAGACCAAGATGACGGAATCCTCCGGCATCTGTTATTATCTCGGAACCAGGCATGGTCCGACGCCGCTGGTGGTCGGGGCCGACGATCCCGCCTACGGCGCCTTCCTGAACTGGATGTATTTCAGCGACGCCACGCTGACCTTTCCGCAAACGCTGGTGCTGAGATACAGCCAGCTCGAACCGGAGGAGCGGCGCAACCCGCAAGTGGCCGGCGATTACGCCAAATGGTTCCTCGGCCGGCTGCGCGCCGTGGAGGCAGCCACCGCGAATGCCGAAACCTTGTGCGCCGGGCGCTTTACCGCGGCCGATATCGTCAACGGCTACGCGTTGCGTCTGGCGGGCAATATCGGCCTGGCCAAGGATTTCGGCCCCAATGTCGCCGCGTACTGGGCCAGATTGCAGGAACGCGACGGCTACAAGCGCGCGGTTGCGGCGGAACGCAAGGCCGGCGTCGAGCAGAATGTGGCGACACGGATCCGGGCCTGAGGGGCGCCGATTTCTGTCCTTCGAATTAACCTTTCCCGATCGGTGACAGACACCGAATTTCGGCTATGGTTGACCCCGTCGCAGCGGCCAAAGAGCCGCGCGAGGAGGACGAGCCATGGACAACATCGGCGACAACATCGGCCACAAATCCGGCCATCTGATGCTGATCACCCCGGAGCGCGTTTTTTACGCAGGGCTCCTCGGCCGTCCGCGCCAACGCTGCTCGGGTGCGTTCAACATCTATGTTTCGTTGGAGGGCGGGCTGTGGCTCACGACCGCCGATGGCCGCGAGCACTATGGCGAGATGGTCGCCGTGCTCCCGAACGTCAGGCACACCATTGCCAGCGACCACCGTTCGGTGCTCAGCATCGTGATCGAGCCGGAGAGCGTCCCTCCCGGCGTGCTCGAAGACCTCGCCAAACGCCTCACGGGGCCTGAAGGCGAAGCCTTCACCCGCCGCATCCGCGCCGCCTATCTCGAACTGCTTGAGCATCACGCCGGCGATGAATTCTCCAGCTCCGAATTTGATACCCTGTGCCTTGGCGAAGCGCTGCCGCGGCGTGAACTCGATGCCCGCGTGGCGCGCGCGATTCTGCAGATCGGAAAATTCTCCGGCGAACCGGTGACGGCGGCGAGCTGCGCGGCGGAGGCGGGACTCTCCCCGTCGCGCTTCCTGCATCTGTTCAAGGAAGCGACCGGCATTTCCTTCCGTTCGTTCCGCGCCTGGAAGCGGGCGCGGCATCTGCTGCATTTCGCCAACCAGGACATCAACCTTGCGCATCTGGCGCAGGATATCGGCTATCCCGACTCCACGCATTTCAGCCACTCGATCCGTCGCTTCTACGGCTTGAAGCCGCGCGCGATCTTTTCAGGTTCGCGCGATCTGGCGATCTATAGCCACCGCCATGCCGCCGCCGACAATAGCGGGTGGACGCAAGAAGCCGGCTGATGCCCGACGCATGATCGCGAAAGCTGTTTTCGCGACTCCTCGCGTCTCGCATTCGAAGGCTGATCCATGGGCGACAAGGCCGTCATTACCTGCGCGCTGAACGGCGTGCTGACCGATCCGAAGCAGCACAACGTGCCTGTGACGCCGGAGCAGATGGCGCGCGAGGCCAAGGCCGCGTTCAACGCCGGCGCCAGCATCATGCACGTCCATCTGCGCCAGCAGGAGCCGAATAAGGGGCATCTGCCGTCCTGGGATGTCGGCGTCAGCAAGGAAATTCAGCAGGCGATCCGTGAGGCCTGCCCCGGTGTCATCATCAACCACACCACGGGCACCTCGGGTCCGAAATATCAGGGCGCGCTCGACTGCGTGCGCGAAACGAAGCCCGAAATCGCGGCCTGCAACGCCGGCTCGCTGAACTATCTGAAGGTGAAGTCCGACAACACCTGGGCTTGGCCGCCGATGATGTTCGATAACGCGGTCGAGAAGGTGCAGGATTATCTCGACGTCATGAAGGATGCCGGTACGATTCCCGAATTCGAATGCTTTGACGTCGGCATCGTGCGCTGCGTCGGCATGTACCGGCAGACCGGAATGTATTCCGGACCGCTCGAATACAACTTCGTGATGGGCGTCGCCTCCGGCATGCCGGCTGATCCGGACCTGCTGCCGATCCTGCTGAAGCTGAAATTGCCGGAAGCCCATTGGCAGGTGACTGCGATCGGCCGCGCCGAAATCTGGCCGCTGCACCAGCGCTGCGCCGATCTCGGCGGGCACCTGCGCACCGGACTTGAAGATACCTTCTATCTCGCCGATGGCACCAAGGTGACCTCGAACGGGCAGTTGATCGAGGCGATCGCCGCTTGCGCGCGGCGCGCGGGCCGGGAGATCGCGAGTCCCGCCGAAGCGCGGCAGATTTTCGGGACCAGGCATTGACGGTCTTGGCCGCCGTCATTGCGAGCGAAGCGAAGCAATCCATCTCGCGGCAAGGAAAGTATGGATTGCTTCGTCGCTTCGCTCCCTTGCGAAAACGCTTCGCGTTTGTCGCAGGCAATGACGAGCGGGAGAGTTCATGGCAGTAATCGAATCTACCATCGTTCCCTCCAGCGCCGCCTTTAAAGCCAATCGCGACGGCATGCTGGCGCTGATCACGCGCATGCGTGCCCTCGAAGAGCGCACGCGGGCGGCGTCGGCTGCGGCGAGGGACCGCTTCCATAAGCGCGGGCAGTTGTTGCCGCGCGAGCGCGTCGCGCTGGTGCTCGATCCCGGTTCACCATTCCTCGAACTGTCGACGCTTGCGGGCTACATGTTCGATGTGCCCGACGCCGACAAGAGTATTCCCGGTGGCGGGGCGATCGCGGGCATCGGCTTCGTCTCCGGCATCCGCTGCATGGTCAGTGCGAACGATTCCGGCATCGACGCCGGTGCGCTGCAGCCGTACGGCCTGGATAAGACCCTGCGGGTGCAGGAGTTGGCGCTGGAAAACAAGCTGCCTTACGTGCAACTGGTCGAAAGCGCCGGCGCCAACCTGCTGCGCTACCGCGTCGAGGATTTTATTCGCGGCGGCAATATCTTTCGTAACCTGGCGCGGCTGTCGGCGGCTGGGTTGCCCGTCGTCACGGTGACGCATGGTTCGTCGACGGCGGGCGGCGCTTATCAAACCGGATTGTCCGATTACATCGTGATGGTGCGTGGCCGCACCCGCGCATTTCTCGCCGGACCGCCGCTGTTGAAAGCCGCGACGGGCGAGATTGCGACCGAAGAAGAACTCGGCGGCGCCGAGATGCACACCTCCATCTCCGGTCTTGGCGATTATCTGGCCGAAGACGATCGCGACGCGCTCCGCATCGCGCGCGACATCATGGCCAATCTGGAATGGGACCGGCCGAAGCCCGCGGAAGCATCGTTCAGGCCGCCGCGCTACGATGCGGAGGAATTGCTCGGCATCATGCCGATGGACCACAAGCGCCCTGTCGACATGCGCCAGGCCATAGCACGGTTTGTCGATGATTCCGACTTCACCGAGTTCGGCGCAAATTATGGTCCCGCAACCGTGTGCGGCCACGCCCGCATCGAAGGGCAGGCGATCGGCATCATCACCAACAACGGCCCGCTCGATGTGCCCGGCGCCAACAAGGCGACGCATTTCATCCAGGCCTGCTGCCAGTCGCGCACGCCGATCCTCTATATGAACAACACCACCGGCTACATGGTTGGGAAGGCCTATGAAGAAGCCGGCATGATCAAGCACGGCTCCAAGATGATCCAGGCGGTGACGTCGGCCTCCGTGCCGCAGATCACGATCTACTGCGGCGCGTCGTTTGGCGCCGGCAATTACGGCATGTGCGGGCGCGGTTTCCATCCGCGCTTCTGCTTCTCCTGGCCGAATGCCAAGACGGCCGTGATGGGCGGCGAGCAGGCGGCGGAAACCATGGCGATCGTTACCGAGGCTGCCGCGGCGCGGCGCGGCAAGCCGATCGAGAAGGAGAAGCTCGACGCCATGAAGGCGCAGATCACGGGCGTGTTCGACGGCCAGATGGACGTGTTCTCGACCAGCGCACGCGTGCTCGATGACGGCGTGATCGATCCGCGCGATACCCGCAGCGTACTCGCCGAAGTGCTGTCGATCTGCCGCGAGGCCGAGGCCCGCACGCCGCAGCGCATGCAATTCTCGGTCGCGCGGCCATGAGCGGGATAGCGATGAAGCGGACGCCATTCTTCAAGATCCTTGTCGCCAACCGCGGCGAGATCGCGCTGCGGATCATGCGCACGGCGCGGCGCCTCGGCTATGGCGTGGTCGCGGTCTATTCCGATGCCGACCGCGACGCGCTGCACGTTCGTGAGGCGGATCAGGCGGTGCGGATCGGCGAGGCGCTGCCGGCGCAGTCGTATCTGCGGATCGATGCGATCATTGCTGCCGCCAAGGCGAGCGGCGCCAGCGCGGTGCACCCGGGCTATGGCTTCCTCGCCGAGAACGAGGACTTCGCGCAAGGCTGCCGCGATGCTGGACTGGTCTTCATCGGTCCATCGCCGGAAGCGATCCGGGCGATGGGCAACAAGGCCGGCGCCAAGGACATCATGCAGAAGGCCGGCGTGCCTATCGTGCCCGGCTATCAGGGCGCGGACCAGAGCGACGCCGCGATGTTGGCGGCGGCTGGGAAGATCGGCTTTCCCGTCATGATCAAGGCGGTTGCCGGCGGCGGCGGTCGCGGGATGCGGCTGGTCACGGACGCCGCGGCATTTCCAGATGCGCTGCGCAGCGCACGGTCCGAGGCGCAAGGCGCGTTCGGTGACGCAAGCGTGATTCTGGAACGCGCCATCGTCAATCCGCGCCATATCGAAATCCAGGTGTTTGGCGACCGCTACGGCAACGCCATTCATCTCGGCGAGCGCGATTGCTCGGTGCAACGCCGGCACCAGAAACTGATCGAGGAAGCGCCCTCGCCAAAAGTGACGCCGGAATTGCGGGCGAGGATGGGCGCCGTCGCCGTCGCCGCGGTGAAGTCGATCGGCTATGAGGGCGCCGGCACGCTGGAATTCCTCCTCGACGAGAGCGGCGAGTTCTATTTCATGGAGATGAACACGCGGCTGCAGGTCGAGCATCCCGTCACCGAGGCGATCACCGGGCTCGATCTGGTCGAGTTGCAGTTGCGTATCGCCGCGGGTGAACCGCTCGGGCTGAAGCAGGAAGATGTCAAATTCTCCGGCCACGCCATCGAGGTGCGGCTGTGTTCCGAGGATGCCGGCCATGACTTCATGCCGCAGTCCGGCAAAATGGCGCTGTGGCAGATGCCGGATGGCGTGCGCGTCGAGCACGCGCTGCAATCGGGCTCCGAGATCCCGCCATTCTACGATTCCATGATTGCAAAGATCATCAGCCGCGGCGCCGACCGCAACGAAGCGCGAGGCCGGCTGATCTGCGGGCTGGAGCAGACCGCGGCGTTCGGCGTCACCACCAACCAGGGATTTCTGATTTCCTGTCTGCGCCATCCCGAGTTTGCCGCGGGCGAAGCGACCACAGCCTTCATCGGCAACCATCGTGACGAACTGCTGGCGCCACGTGCAAACGCCAACGCGGAGGCTGCGTTGGCCGCGTTGCTGCTTTACGTCACCAATCCGCATGCGCCACCCTGGCGCAGCGGGCGCAGTCTGGCGGCAACGTTTCCGCTGACGACACGGATTGATCGCGGCCATGGCGTGGACGAGGTCGACATCGTTCGCGAGCGCGATGGGAGTTATCTCGCAAGTCTTTCGGGCGGCGAGCAGCGGATCGAGATCGATGAACTCGACCGCGAGACGGTCCGCTTCCGCACCGACGGCATCATGGATTCCGCAAAATTCCTTCGCGATGGCGATCGGCTCTACATCCTGCATCGCGGAGCCACGATTGCCGTTCGCGACTTGACGCTCGCAGCACCAGAGTCCGCTACGGCGGCTGGCGGCGATGGCAAGGTACGCGCGGCGATGAACGGCCGCGTGGTCGCCGTGCTGGTCAAGCCCGGTGAGCAGGTTGCGGCCGGACAGCCCGTGATGACGCTGGAGGCGATGAAGATGGAGCATGTGCACACGGCTGGCGTAGCGGGCACGGTGTCGGCCATCGATGTAGCTGAAGGCGAGCAGGTGACGACGGGCAGGATCGTCGTGGAGATCGCAGCGGTGGCTTAGCTGCGTAGGGTGGGCAAAGCGAAGCGTGCCCACCATTCTTGCCGTGTGAGAGATGGTGGGCACGCTGCGCTTTGCCCACCCTACGAATTCTACTCCGGCCGCCCCGTGCCTTCATTCAGCCAGCACGCCACCTGATGCCGCTCGCCCGCCTCCACCAGTGCGGGCCGCTCCACCTTGCAGCGGTCCATGGCATAGCGGCAGCGGGTGTGGAACGCGCACCCTGAGGGCGGGTTGATCGGGCTTGGAACGTCGCCGTCGACCATCGGCGCAAGGCGCTTTGCCCTGGGATCGGCGATCGGGACCGAGGCCAGCAGCGCCTGCGTGTAGGGATGGCGCGGGTTGGCAAATAATTCGGACTTGTCGGCGATCTCGACGATGCGCCCGAGATACATCACGGCGACGCGGTGGCTGATATGGGCGACGACGGCCAGATCATGCGCGATGAACAGGTACGAAAAACCGTTCTTGCGCTGCAGGTCGATCAACAGGTTGATGACCTGCGCCTGGATCGAGACGTCGAGTGCCGAGACCGGCTCGTCGCACACGATCAGGCTCGGCCCGAGCGACAGCGCCCGCGCAATACAGATGCGCTGCCGCTGGCCGCCGGAGAACTGGTGCGGATAGTTCCTCATCTGGTCGGAACGTAGCCCGACCTGCGCGAACAATTCGGCAACGCGTTCCTGCTGCGCGCGGCCGGTCGCTAGCCCATGCACACTGAGCGGTTCGCCGACGATATCGCCCGCGGTCATGCGTGGATTGAGCGATGCGAACGGATCCTGGAATACGATCTGCATCGAGCGCCGATGCGGCCGCATCTCGGCCTTGCTCAAACCGGTGATATCGGTGCCGTTGAGCTTGATGGCGCCAGAGGACGGCTCCACCAGCCGCAGCACGCTGCGCGCGACCGTCGATTTGCCGCAGCCGGATTCGCCGACCAGCCCGAGCGTCTCGCCCTTGCCGACCGAAAAGCTGACGCCATCCACCGCATGCACGGTGCCGACGCGCCGACGCAGGACGCCGCCGCGCACCGCGTAATGCTTGACGAGGTCGGTGACTTCGAGCAGGGGCCGGGAAACGGTCATGGCGCGCCGACCAATTCCGCCGCTCGCCAGCAAGCCGCGAAGTGATCGCCGTCGACTTCCGTTAGCGGCGGGTATTCTGCGCGGCAGCGATCGATGGCGAGGCTGCAGCGCGGCGCAAAGGCGCAGCCCGGCGGCAGGTTGGTCAGCGACGGTACCATGCCGGGAATTTCGTTCAGCCGCGCATCGGTCTTGGCGCCGAACGAAATCACCGCCGGCATCGAGGCCATCAGCCCGCGCGTGTAGGGATGCTTCGGATTCGCGAACAGGTCTTCCACGGTCGCTTCCTCGACCTTCTTGCCGGCATACATCACGATGACGCGCTGCGCCGTCTGCGCCACCACGCCGAGGTCATGCGTGATCAGGACCAGCCCGGTGCCGAGGGTCTTTTGCAGGTCGACGATCAGCGCCAGGATCTGCGCCTGGATCGTCACATCCAGTGCGGTGGTCGGCTCGTCCGCGATCAACAGCGCCGGCCGGCACGCCAAGGCCATCGCGATCATCGCGCGCTGCCGCATGCCGCCGGAAAGCTGATGCGGATATTCCAGCGCGCGGCGTTCCGGCTCGGGGATGCGGACCAGGCGCAGCATCTCGACCGCCTTCGCCCATGTCTCCTTGGACGTCATTTCGCGGTGCAGGCGGAGCACTTCGGTGATCTGGTCGCCGATCCGCATCACGGGATTGAGCGAGGTCATCGGCTCCTGAAAGATCATCGAGATCCGATTTCCGCGGATCTTGCGCATCTCGGCCTCGGCGAGGCCGAGCAGGTCGGTGCCTTCCAGCGTCACCGAACCGCCGACCACCCGGCCAGGCGGGTCCGGCACCAGCCGCATCACCGACAGCGCGGTCACGCTCTTGCCGCAGCCGGATTCACCGACGATCGCCAGCGTCTCGCCGCGGCGGACGCTGAACGAGACGTCGTCGACCGCGCGGAACAGGCCTGAATTGGTGAAGAACACCGTCTGCAGGTTCTTCACGTCGAGAACCATGTCGTCCTTCTGCGCCTCGGTCATCAGCCGCGCTGCCTCGGGTCGAGGATGTCGCGGAGCGCATCGCCGAACAGATTAGTGCCGAACACCGCCAGGCTGATGGCGACGCCCGGGAAGATCACCAGCCACGGCGCTGTGCGGACATATTCCGCCGCCGATTCTGACAGCATGCGTCCCCAGGAAGGATAAGGCTCGGGAATGCCGAGGCCGAGAAACGACAGCGAGGCCTCGGTGAGGATGGTCGAGCCCAGTTGCGCGGTCGCCAGCACGATCAGCGGCGCCAGCGTGTTGGGCAGCACGTGGCGGAGCGCGATACGGGTCTCGCTCATGCCGATCGATTTGGCGGCTTCCACGAATGGCAGTTCGCGCAGCGCCAGCGTATTGGCGCGGATCACGCGGGCGACCGTCGGGATAAGAGGAATCGCAATGGCGATGATCACGTTCGGCAGCGACGGCCCGAGCGCAGCCGTCATCACCAGCGCCAGCACCAGCAAGGGCAGGGCCTGCAGAATATCGGTGATGCGCTGGAACACCAGATCGACCCAACCCGACAGATAGCCCGATACGAGCCCGACGATGACGCCGATCGACGATCCCAGCACGGTGGCGCCGATGCCGACGGCCAGCGAGATCCGTGCGCCATGGACGATCCGGCTCCAGACGTCGCGGCCGAATGAATCGGTTCCCATCCAGTGCCGGGCGCTGGGTGAGGCCAGCCGTTGCGCGGAATCGACGCTGAGCGGATCGTAGCGGCAGATCAGGTCGGCCGAGATCGCCATCCAGACGAACATCACCATGATGACAAGGCCGATCGTGCCGAGCAGATAGCGCTGCGCCAGAAACAGCAGACGGCGCCAGCCATGCGTCGAATGGGCGCCGGCCCGTCTTAATTCGCTATCGAAGTTGATCGTGGCCAAGCTATCAATCCCCATACCGGATGCGCGGGTCGATCGCGGCGTAAAGCATGTCGACGGTGAAGTTTGCGACCACCACGACCACGGCGATCAGCATCACGAGGTTCTGCACGATCGGGTAATCGCGCCAGCGCAGCGCTTCGACCAGGAAGCGGGCGACGCCGGGAATATTGAACACGGTTTCGGTGACGATCAGCCCGCCGATCAGGAACGCCGCCTCGATGCCGATCACCGTAATGACCGGGAGAATGGCGTTCTTCAGCGCGTGGCGATAATTGACCGATGCCTCGGAGGCGCCCTTGGCGCGCGCGGTGCGGATGTAGTCCTGCCGCAGGATTTCCAGCATCGAGGAGCGCGTGATGCGCATGGTCAGCGCGGCGCTGCGAAAGCCGACGGCCATCGCAGGCACCGCATAGATTGCAAAAGCCTCGGTCCAGGTCTTCGGGTTCGGATTGTAGATCGGCATGCTGCCGAACAGGGAAACCGACGCCATCAGGATCAACAGGCCGAGCCAGAACGACGGGAGCGACAGGCCGCTCAGGCTGACGATGCGCAAGGCATAGTCGAGCCGCGAGCCCTGATGGACCGCGCTCAGCACGCCCAAGGGAATGCCGATGGAAGCGGAGAACAGCAGCGCCAGCGCCGCCAGCCGCGCGGTGATCGGAATCCGCGGCAGGATCTCCTGCAGCGCCGGCTTTTCCGAGACGTAGGAATAGCCGAGATCGCCGTGCAGCAGCCCGCCGATCCAGTTCAGATATTGCTGGTAGATCGGCAGATTGAGGCCAAGCTCCTTTTCGAGGTTGGCCTTGTCGGTGGGGTCGACGAAGCCGGCGGCGTCGAACAGGATGTCGACGATGTTGCCGGGAACGACGCGCAGCAACACGAAGATGATGATCGAGATCCCGACCAGGGTCACGAGCATCAAGGCGAGGCGTCGCACGATATAAGCAAACACCTGGCGGTTCTCCCTCGCCGATTGGCTAGAGTTCGATTCTGATTAAATCAGAACCGAACACCAGTTTTTTGTTTTGACGCGTTTTCTTCACGCGAACCGGGTCCCACCCCCGGATCAAGTCCGAGGGCATGCTTCGCTCGAAAACGCTATGCTCGCGGCCAAACTTTACTTGTCCATCCAGACATCTTCATAACGATAGCCGTTATAGGAGCTGTTCACCATGATGGTGATGCCCTTGACGTAGGGCTGCCAGCACGAACCCTGGCGGGCGTGGAAGATGATCGGGCGCGCCACGTCCTCCTGCAGCTTCTTGTCGATCTCCCAGACCAGCTTCTTCCGCTTCTCCTTGTCGGTCTCGGCGGATTGCTGGTCGAACAGCTTCTCGATTTCCTTGTTGCAGTAGTTGGTGTAGTTGCGCTCCGAGCCGCAGGAATAGTTTTCGTAGAACGACTGGTCGGGATCGTCGACCGCGTTGCCGGTCAGGTTGAGGCCGAGCGCATAGTCCTTGCGCGCCACCTTCGGGAACCATTGTGCGGTATCGACAACGTCGAGTTCGGCGTCGACATAGATGCTCTTGATCTGATCGATCAGGATGACGGCGGGATCGCGGTAGACCGGGATGTTGCGCGTCGAGACCTTGACGGCAAGACGCTTGTCCGGGCCGTAACCCGCCTTCTGCATCAATTTGCGCGCCTCTTCCCGGTTGGCGTTGATGTCGGGGCCGTAGCCCGGGATCGATTCCAGCATTTCCTTCGGCATCGCCCACAATCCGCCCGGCGCCGGCAGCATGGTGCCGCCGATATCGGCCTGCCCCTCGAACAGGATCTGGACGAACGCCTTGCGATCCAGCGCCAGCGCCAGGGCGCGGCGAATGTCGGCATTGTCGAACGGCGGGGAGGACGAGTTGACGATGATGTTGGTGGAGACGTTGACCGGCTCGACCACGCAAACCGCGTTCGGCGCCTGCGCCTTGACCTCCTTGAGCAGCGGGATCGACACTTCGGTCGGGAACGTCATGTCGAATTTCCCGGAGACGAATCCGAGTATAGCCGTCGAACGGTTGGTGATGATGGTGAATTCGATGCCGTCGAGATGCGGCAGGCCCTTCCTGAAGTAGTCGGAATTCCTGGTGAGCTTGATCGATTCGTTGGCCTTGAACTCGACGAACTTGAACGGGCCGGTTCCGATCGGGTGGGTGCGCATCTCGCCCGGCGAGACGTGGCACGGATAGACCGGCGTGTAGCCGGAGGCGAGCAGGGACAACAGCGCCGGCTGCGGCCGTTTCAGGTTGAACGACGCTTCGAAATCGCCGTTGACGGTCACGTCGCTGACCTGATCGTACCAGGACTTTCGCGGGTTCTGGCGGAACTTCTGCTGCGACTTGCCCATCACCATGTCGAAGGTGCATTTGACGTCGGCCGACGTGAACGGCTTGCCGTCATGCCATTTGACGCCCTGCCGCAGCTTGAAGGTCAGTGTCTTGTTGTCGCTGCTCCAGGCCCAGCTCTCCGCGAGCTCGGGGACAATCGAATCCACGCTGTTTTGCGCCACGTCCTGTTTGAATACGACGAGGTTGTTGAAAACCGGCATGAAGGGAATGTTGATCGAATAGGTCGCGCCCTCGTGGATCGAGGCGCTGCCCGGGCTGTCACGGTGATAGACCCTGAGGATGCCGCCCTGCTTGGGTTCGCCCGCCGATGCAACGTCAAAAGCCGGCAGCAACAACAATGCCGCGACGGCAAGCGCTTGCACGCTCCGCATGATCCCCTCCACATTTTTCGGTCTCAACCGGCCGATTGGTATCGAGGATACCACGGCGCAGCGTTGGGGCAACCGGCCATGCCAATGCGAGGGTTGGCAATTCGGACTACTCGAAATCCGCGTGGCGGAACTTGCGATGATTTGCCACAGCCGCTTCGTCGCAACGCGGTTGTTGCATCGCAACTCGCGACATTGCGTCACCTGACGACGACCCATCTCGCTAGACGATCCGTGAGGTCTTGTTGCCCCAGTAACGATCGCGCAACAGCCGCTTGTAGAGTTTTCCGGTCGGAAGCCGCGGCAGCTCAGCCTCGAAATCGATCGAGCGCGGCACTTTCTGGCGCGACAGCGACTGGCTGCAGAAGGCGATCAGTTCGTCGGCCAGTTCCTGCCCCGGCGACACGCCCGGCATCGGCTGCACCACCGCCTTCACCTCTTCGCCAAGATCCGGATTGGGCACGCCGAACACCGCCGCGTCCGCGATCTTGGGATGGGTGATCAAGAGGTTCTCGCATTCCTGCGGATAGATGTTGACGCCGCCGGAGATGATCATGAACGTGGCGCGATCGGTCAGATAGAGATAGCCGTCATCGTCGACATAGCCGACGTCGCCGACCGTGCTCATGCTGCCGTCGGCGGAACGGGCCTCCTGGGTCTTTGCAGGATCGTTGAAATACTCGAACGGGCTCGCGGTCTTGAACCACACCGTGCCTGCCGTGCCCTTCGGGCAGGGCTTCATGTTCTCGTCCATGATGTGGAGGTCGCCGAGCAGCACTCGGCCTACGGTCCCGCGATGCGCCAGCCACTGCTCCGAATTGCAGGCGGTGAAGCCGAGGCCTTCGGTGGCGCCGTAATATTCGTGGATGATCGGTCCCCACCACTTGATGATGTCGTCCTTGACCAGCGCCGGGCAGGGCGCGGCGGCATGGATCGCGATCTCGAGTGAGGAGAGGTCGTAGCGCTTGCGCACCTCCTCCGGCAATTTGAGCATCCGCGAGAACATCGTCGGCACCAGCTGGGTATGTGTGATGCCCCACTTCGGGATCAATTCCAGATATTTTTCCGGATCAAAACTCTCCATGATGATGACGGTGCCGCCCACGCGGATGGTGAGGTTGACCGCCGCCTGCGGCGCAGAATGATAGAGCGGCGCCGGCGAGAGGTAGATCATTCCCTCGCGGTACTGCCAAAGACCGATGAGGAAATCAAACATCGGCAGGTTTTGCACTGGCGGTAGTTCGGGGAGTGGCCGCAAGATGCCCTTCGGTCGGCCCGTGGTGCCGGAGGAATACAGCATCGCGGTGCCGAGCCATTCGTCCGCAATCGGGGTGCCTGGCAGGCTGCATGTCGCCTGTTGCAACCCGACGATGCGGTCACTTTCGCCATCGCCGTCGGCGATGATGCAAAGCTCGACCTTCGGGCATTGCTTCAGCGCCTCGCGGGCGACGTCGAGTTTCGCTTTCGATGTGATGAGAATGCGCGACTGGCTGTTGGTGAGGATGTAGGCAAGTTCAGCTGCGGTCAGGTAGGAATTCACACAGGTAAAATAAAGTCCGCTCCGTTCGCCGGCAGCGCAGGCTTCGAGGTAGCGGCTGTTGTTCTCCATGAAGATCGAATAGTGGTCGAGCCGCTTGAGGCCGCGGTTGCGAAACAGGTGCGCCAGCCGGTTGGAGCGCGCGTCCAGTTCGCGATAGGTCACCGCCTCGCCTGATGACGCCATGATGAAGGCGGGCTGAAGCGGACGAAGATGAGCATGCTTGCCGGTGTACATGTTGGCTTTGGTCTCCTTACGCGGCCATATCCAGAATCTCGCGCACCTGCGCCGGCCCCTCGATCTTGCGCGGGTTGCGCGGCACCCAGGGCGTTGCCATCGCGGCTTGCGCGATACGGTCGAAATGCTCAGGGTCCACTTTGACCTCGCGCAGGCTGCGCGGCATGCCGAGGCCGCGAATGAACCGGTCGAGCACGCCGCCAGCGTCCTCGTGCGGATGCCCCATGGCGGCTGCGACCAGCGCCTGCCGCTCGGCATTGGCTGACTTGTTCCAGCGCATCACCGACGGCAGCATCACGCAGGAGGTGTAGCCGTGCGGCACGCCGAATTCGGCGCCAAGCACGTAGCCGATGCCGTGGCTGGCGCCCATCGGCACGCCGGAAGCCAGCGGCCCGGTCGAAAGCCAGGTCCCGATCTGGCAATCCATCCGCGCGTCGAGGTCGCGGGCGTCGGCTTTCACCCGCGGTAATGCCTGCGCCAGCATCGACAGGCCCTTCAGCGCCTGGGCGTCGCCGTAAGGGTGCGCCTCGCGCGAGCAGATGCCCTCGACGCAATGATCGACGGCGCGGATGCCGGTCGAAAGCCACAGCCATTCCGGTGTGTGCAGGCCGAGCCAGGGATCGAGGATCACCGCGCGCGGCATCAACTGCGGATGGCGCAGCGCTTCCTTGACCTTGGTCTTCTCGTTGGTGACTCCAGCGGTGGAAGAAAACTCGCCGCCGGCAATCGTCGTCGGCACGCTGATCTGGCGTACCGTCGGCGCGGTGAGCTGCGGCGAGCCGCCACGACCGGCCCTGATCCTGTCGATGTCATCCGGGTTGCGGATATCGTTGGCGAGGCAAAGCTGCACTGCCTTGGCGCCGTCGGTGATCGAACCGCCGCCGATCGTGACGATGAGATCGGCATTCGCGGCGCGGGCCTGGTCTGTCGCGGCAATGACCGCCGCGCGCGGCGTATGCGGCGGCATCGCGTCAAAAGTGCCGGCGCAGCGCACGCCCAGCTCGCGGCGGATGGTTTCGATCACATCGGTTTCGCGGTTGAGCGTGCCGCTGACCATCAGGAAGGCGCGTGTGCTGCCGAGCCGGTTCAACTGCTCGACGAGCGCCTCGGATGCCGGCCGTCCGAACACGACCTCATCCATCGCGCCGAATACGACACGCCCTTTGTGCACGGCTGTCCTCCCCGGACATTGGCTGTTTGCCAGCCTTGGCGGCAAGGTTAGCCGAGGAAATTCGCGACGTCATGTCCGAAGGTGATGCTGTCGTCCCCGTAGGATGGCGGAGCCAACGGGTCGCGCGAATGCACGCCCGATGACAGGCTCCGCGATACCCATCGCCATGCGCACCGGTGTTGATGGATATTGCCGCGCTCCATCCGTCCAGCGGCTGCGTTGCAGGACGCCCTCACGATGTCACGTTTTCGTCATTAGCCCACGATTAGCTGACCGTTCGTTGCGACCGATTCCGCTTTCGTCGCAGTGCGGAAAACGTGAGATTCTGATGGTGCAGGGCGTTGGCTACTCGAATGCATAACGATTGTGCTTGATCCCGCCGGGTTCTTGACGAGACTGGGAACCGATCACATTTGTGGCCTCCGCCTACAAGGTTCCACGGCAGCCGCTTCCATCGATCAGGATGTTGAGAGTGCAGGGGAGATGGAATTGATCGCGACCAGGCCATTGGGACGTCCGGCCCTGCCGGCGAACATCGACATTCACGCACTTCGCCGCCTCAAATGGTTAGCCCCGGTGATCGCGCTGGCGCTGTCGGCTTGCGACAACAAGCCGCCGCAGCAGGCGGCGCCCGCGGCGCCGCCGGTCACAGTGGCGCAGCCGGTCAAGCGTACCGTTACCGACTGGGACGAATTCACCGGGCGGTTCGAGGCAGTCCAGGAGGTTCAGGTTCGCGCCCGCGTCGGCGGTTTCGTGACATCCGTCGAATTCCGCGATGGCGCCATCGTTCGCACAGGCGATCTGCTTTACGTGATTGACGCCCGTCCGTTTGAGGCGGTCGCCGAGCAGGCCGATGGCCAGTTATCGGACGCGCGCGCGAAAGCAGAACTCGCCAAACGCGAGCTCGACCGCGCCCTGACGCTGAACCAGACCCAGGCGGTATCCGATTCCATCGTCGACCAGCGCCGCCAGACCTTGCAGGCGGCCCACGCCGCGGAAATGCAGGCCGAAGGCGCGCTCAAGGCCGCCAAGCTCAATATCGAGTTCACCCATGTAATGGCGCCGATCACCGGTCGCGTGAGCCGCCATCTGGTCACGCCCGGCAATCTCGTGCAGGGCAGCGAGGGCGGCGCGACGCTGCTCACCTCTATCGTCTCGCTCGATCCGATCTACATCTATTTCGACGTCGACGAGGCGACCTACCAGCGAAACAGCCGGCTCTGGTCAGAAGGCAAGCGGCCGAGTTCGCGCGACACGCCGAACCCGGTCGAGGTGACCCTGACCGGCGAGACCAAGCCCTCGCTTGAGGGCAAGGTGGATTTCCTCGACAACCGCCTCGACGTATCGACCGGAACTCTACGCACCCGCGCGGTCATCCCGAACAAGAACCTTTCGATCCTGCCCGGCCAGTTCGGCCGGGTGCGGATCATCGGCAGCGCGCCTTATGAGGCGTTGCTGCTGCCGGACACGGCGATTGCGACCGACCAGTCGCGCAAGATCGTCTTTGTGGTCAAGGACGACAACACGGTCGAGGCGAAGGCGGTCACGCTCGGCCCGCTCGACGAGGGGCTGCGCGTGATCCGCGAGGGGCTGAAGCCTGAAGACCGCGTGATCATCGACGGCCTGCAGCGGGCGCGCGTGGGTGCGAAGGTCACCCCGCAGACCGCCGAGGTCAAGCCCGCCGGTGGCAAGACATGAATCTGGGTCGGCTCTCCATTAACCAGCCCATCCTGGCGATGGTGCTGTCGATCGTGCTGCTGATTGTCGGCGCGATCGCCTACACCACGCTGCCGGTCTCGGAATATCCACAGGTGGTGCCGCCGACCGTAGTCGTCACCACGCAATATCCGGGCGCCACCGCGCAAACCGTTTCAGACACGGTTGCAGCCCCGATCGAACAGGAGATCAACGGCGTCGAAGACATGCTGTATCTCTACAGCCAGGCCACTTCGAACGGTAATCTGACCATCACGGTCACCTTCAAGCTCGGCACCGACCTCGACAAGGCGCAGGTGCTGGTGCAGAACCGGGTCGCGATCGCGCAGCCGCGGCTTCCGGAAGAGGTGCAGCGCAACGGCGTCGTCACCCGCAAGAACAGTCCCGACATCCTGATGGTGGTGTTCATGCTGTCGCCGGACGACAGCTTCGACCAGCTCTACATCAGCAACTATGCGCTGCTGCAGGTGCGCGACGAGTTGCTCCGCCTCGACGGCGTCGGCGACATCCAGATGTTCGGCGCCCGCGACTACTCGATGCGGCTGTGGCTGGATCCGGACCGGATCGCAACGCTCGGTCTGACTTCTGCCGAAGTGGTGGCCGCGATCCGCGCGCAGAACCTGCAGATCACGGGCGGGCAGATCGGGGAGCCACCGATCGCCGACCGCGCGTTCCAGCCCAATCTCACCTTTGTCGGGCGCCTGAAGGATCAGAAGCAGTTCGAGGAAATCGTCGTCAGGGCCGGCGCCGACGGCCGGATCGTGCGGCTGCGCGACGTCGCGCGGGTCGAACTCGGTGCGTTGTCCTATGCGACCAACAGCTTTCTGCTGCGCAAATCGGCGGTCGCGCTGCTGGTGACGCAGCGGCCGGGATCGAACGCGCTGGCGACGGCGAAAGGCATTTCCGATACCATGGAGAGGCTGAAGACCCGTTTTCCAAAGGGCCTCGACTACAACATCGGTTACAACCCCACCGAATTCATCGCGCAATCCATCCACGAGCTGATCAAGACGATCTATGAGGCGATGCTGCTGGTCGTCATCGTCGTGCTGGTGTTTTTGCAGGGCTGGCGACCGGCCATCATTCCGATCATCGCCATCCCCGTATCGCTGGTCGGCACGTTCGCCGTGATGGCGGCGCTCGGGTTCTCGATCAACAATCTCACCTTGTTCGGGCTCGTGCTCGCGGTCGGCATCGTGGTCGACGATGCGATCGTGGTGGTGGAGAATGTCGAACGGCACCTCGCGCACGGCATGAGCCGGCGCGATGCGGCGCTCAAGACCATGGAGGAGGTCGGCAGCGCGCTGGTCTCGATTGCGCTGGTGCTGTGCGCGGTGTTCGTGCCGACCGCCTTCCTCGGCGGCATTTCCGGGCAGTTCTTCCAGCAATTCGCCGTCACCATTGCGGTTGCGACCGCGATCTCCTGCTTCTGCTCGCTGACATTGTCGCCGGCGCTGGCCTCGCTGATCCTGGTGCCGCATGAGGAGAAAAAGCCACCGGCACGCTGGAATTTCATCGCGCGCGGCTGGGACACGTTCACCGGCTATTTCAACCGCGGTTTTGACCGGCTGTCGCACGGCTACGCCAGGGCGGCCGATTTCGTGATCCGGCATGCGGCGGTGATGCTGCTGTTGTATGTGGCGCTGATCGGCAGTGCCGGATGGCTGCTTGCCACCACGTCGCAAGGTTTTATTCCCGCGCAGGACCGCGGCTATGTCATCGTGTCCGCGCAATTGCCGGGCGCGGCGTCGCTGGCGCGCACCACCGACATCGTCCGTCAGATCGAGAAAGCGGCGCTGGACACCCCGGGCATCATCCGCGTTGCGGCATTCGCAGGATTTTCGGGCGCAACCCGAACACAGGCGGGCAATGCGGCGGCGCTCTTCCCGGTGTTCGAGGAGCCGGAGATACGCTTGAAGAAGGGCCTGACCGCGGCTGCGATCACGGCCGATTTGCGCAAGCGCCTGTCCGCGATTCAGGGGGCGTTCATTATCGTCATTCCGCCGCCGCCGGTGCCGGGCATCGGCACCGGGGGTGGCTTCACGATGCGGGTTCAGGATCGCCAGGGCCGCGGCCCCGAACTGCTGGCCGCCGCCAACGACGAACTCGTCAACGCGGCGCGCAAGGCACCCGGGCTGACGCAGGTGTTCTCGCCCTTCACGGCCAATACGCCGCAGCTCTTCGTCGAGATCGATCGGGTCAAGGCCCAGAAACTCGGCGTGCCGATTGCGAACGTCAACGAAACCATCCAGACCTATTTCGGCTCGACCTACGTCAACGACTTCAACCTGTTCGGCCGCACCTATCACGTCACTGCCCAAGCCGACCTGCCGTTCAGAAAAGAGCGGTCCGATCTGGCACGGCTGCGCACCCGCAACGCCGCTGGCGACATGGTGATGCTCGGCAGCGTGGTGGAATTCCGCGACGTTTCCGGTCCCGACCGCGTCGCCCGCTACAATCTCTATCCGGCGGCGGAGCTGCAGGGCGAGGGGTTGCCGGGCACGAGTTCGGCCACCGCGATCAACACCATGAAGCAGCTCGCAGAGCAAACGCTGCCGAGCGGTTTCTCGTTCGAATGGACCGACCTTTCGTACCAGCAGGTCACCGGCGGCAATGCCGGTCTCTACGTGTTCCCGATCTGCGTTCTGTTCGTGTATCTGGTGCTGGCGGCGCAGTATGGTAGCTGGAGCCTGCCATTCGCGGTTATCCTGATCGTGCCGATGTGCTTGCTGGCGGCGACCATCGGCGTGCGCATCATGGGGCAGGACGTCAACATCCTGACCCAGATCGGTTTCGTGGTGCTGGTGGGGCTGGCGGCAAAGAACGCCATTCTCATCGTCGAGTTCGCGCGCGACATCGAGCTTGAGGGAAAGCCGCGGCTGGAGGCGGTGATCGAAGCCTGCCGGTTGCGGTTGCGGCCGATCCTGATGACGTCGTTCGCCTTCATCCTCGGCGTGCTGCCGCTGGTGATTTCCTCGGGCTCGGGTTCGGAGATGCGTCAGGCCGTGGGCGTGGCCGTGTTCTTCGGTATGCTCGGGGTGACGCTGTTCGGGCTGGTCTTCACGCCGATCTTCTACGTCATCGTGCGCAATCTCGCCGATCCAAAGCCCCGCAAGGATGTCGCCGCGGTGTGACGCTTGACGCGGTGCCGCGCGGCCTAAATCACAAGTTCCCCAATACTTTAGGCTTATCCGAAATGGATGGGCAGGTGCGGGGTTATCGAATAGTGTCGTCAGGTTCCTCTGACAAAAAATTCCGGGAGAAAAAAATGAAGTCGGGATTGTTGGCCGCCGTTGCGGCGAGTGGTCTTTTGCTCGCCGCGCCGGCATCGGCGCAGGGCGTCAAGATCGGTATTCTGAACGATCAGTCCGGGGTCTACGCCGATTACGGCGGCAAATGGTCGTTCGAGGCGGCCAAGATGGCGATCGAGGATTTCGGCGGCGAAGTGCTGGGCCACAAGATCGAAATCGTCTCCGCCGATCATCAGAACAAGCCGGATCTTGGTAGCGCCATTGCGCGGCGCTGGTACGACGTCGAAGGCGTCGACATGATCACCGAACTGACGACCTCTTCGGTCGCGCTCGCGATTCACGAGCTTTCGAAGGAGAAGAAGAAAATCGACATCGTCGTGGGCGCGGCGACGTCGCGTCTCACCGGCGACGCCTGCCAGCCCTACGGATTCCATTGGGCCTACGACACGCATGCGCTGGCGTACGGCACCGGCGGCTCATTGGTGGAAGCCGGCGGCGACAGCTGGTTCTTCATGACCGCCGACTACGCCTTCGGTTATGCGCTTGAGAAGGACACCAGCGATTTCGTGAAGGCCAAGGGCGGCAAGGTGCTGGGTTCGGTTCGCATTCCCCTGAACTCATCGGACTTCTCGTCCTTCCTGCTGCAGGCGCAGAGCTCGAAGGCCAAGATCATCGGGCTCGCCAATGCCGGTCTCGACACCACAAACTCGATCAAGCAGGCGTCGGAATTCGGCATCGTCAAGAGCGGCCAGAAGCTGGCCGGCCTGCTGCTGACGCTCGCCGAAGTGCATGGCCTCGGGCTTGATGCCGCGCAGGGCCTGGTGCTGACGGAAGGCTACTACTGGGACCGCGACGCCAAGAGCCGCAACCTCGCCGAACGCTTCTTCAAGCGTACCGGCCGGATGCCGAACATGATCCAGGCCGGCACCTATTCGGCGACGCTGCAATATCTGAAGGCGGTCAAGGCGGCAGGCACCAAGGACACCGAGGCGGTGGCCAAGAAGCTGAAGGAGCTTCCGGTGGACGACGACTTCGCGCAGGGCGGCAAGGTGCTCGAAAACGGCCGCATGGTGCACGACCTCTATCTGTTCGAGGTCAAGAAGCCGTCTGAATCGAAGAAGCCGTGGGATTACTACAAGCAGCTTGCCGTGGTCCCCGGCGACAAGGCGTTTCCGGCGGCGAAGGATTCCGGCTGCCCGCTGGTGAAGTAAAAGCCGTAGGGTGGGCAAAGCGAAGCGTGCCCACCATCTCGCAGCTCGTTCGCTGATGGATGGTGGGCACGTCGCTTCGCTCCTCTGCCCACCCTACGAGTCTGGTGAAGTACGCCTCTCCGTCGTCTTGCGTTCGCAGGGACGACATAGAGTGCAGCTCACGCCTGCACAATCCGCCATATAATCGCGCCAAACGCTCCCACCCACAGCGCGATCGCCGCCAGCGCCTGGATCGCAAAGCCGCGACTGCGGTCCTTGACTGCCCTGGCATAGCCGAACACGTAGAGAATGCGGCCGACCACCCACACCAGCCCGATCCCGGCCGCGATGCCATCGCCGATATAGATCGCAAACAGCCACAGCGACGGCAGGAAGATCGGCAGCCACTCCAGCGTGTTCATCTGCGCGCGAAACACGCGCTCGAAATCCGGATTGCCCGAAATGGCCGGCAGCTTGACGCCGAATTTGCCGCGTGCCCGCGACACCAGGATAGATGAGTAGAAGTAGACCAGGACCGCCAGCAAGGTGACGAGCGCGGTGAAGTGATACATCGCTGAAATTCCCCCTGTTTCGTAGATGCGCTTAATAGCCCGTCATCTCCAGATAGCCCACCCCGGTATGGCTGCCGGCAAAGCGGATCGGGCCTTCCCAATAGGGAAAGCTGGTGCCCATCCAGCTTCGGGCGTTGAGCGGTGTACATTCGATCGACAGCGCCATGCCCGGAATGGCGATACGCCAGGTCGTCGGGATCTTTCGTTTCTCGATCTCGGTGAAGGTCAGTGGCGTCATCGTGATGTCGGCGGAGGCGAGTTGTTCGGTCTTGCCATCGGGCGCGATCCATTTGCCGGAGCCGTAATGCTGGCCGTCGGTCTGGCGCATCCGGTACAGCATCAGTTTGTCGCCGGAATTGAAATGCAGCGAGAGCCAGTCCCATCCGCTTTGGTCCGCGGCCAGCGGCTGGCTGCTCCATTCGCGGTCGAGCCAGGCCATGCCGGTGACGTCGACAGGTTTGTCGTCGATGGTGAGGACGCCCTTCGCCGTGTAGTGCGGCTGGCTGTAATAATAGGAGGCCTGTTCGCGCAGCGATTTGCGGCTGTAGCCGCCGTCGCCTTGCAGCACCAGCGGACGTTCCGCGTCGAGGCGCAGCGCGTAGCTGAAATCGGCGCCCGATGCTTTTAGTTCACACGGTGCGATATTTTCATCGTTCACCGGATCGAGCCCGCGCATTTCCCAGGCGTCGATCCAGGCGCGAAACGGCTTGGCGTCGACGCCGGCCTGGCCGACCCCGCCGCGAGCAAATGTCTGGCTGACGCGATGGGTATCGGCGCGGGTGACGGCGGCATGGCCCATCCAGATCTGCTGGTTGGCCCAGCCTTCCTCTGGCCCGCCCGCCGCGATCGCCTGGCGAAACAGCGTCCATTGGGCGCCGTAGGCCGCCCCATGCGCGTCGGCGAGATTGGCTGTCACATACCACCACTCGATACGGAATTCCGGATGGGGCCCGTGGTCGGCGGGGAAGGCGAATGTCCTGCCGGGTACGACGCTCGCGAATCCATCCGCGCTTTCACCAAGTCCGGCAAAACCCTGCGCGAGCGCGTTGCCGCCTAGTCCGGCGAGGAGCGTGCCGCCAATGAACCCGCGGCGGGTAATTCGACCGCTACCGTTCATTGGCAAAGATCCTGATCAGGCTCGCCGGCTGCATGCGCGCCAGCCGGATGACGGGGAGCGCAGATGCGGCAAGCGCCGCCGCCATCGCGACACCTGTGAGCCACAGCAATTGCAGCGGGAAGACGTGAAACGGCAACCGCCAGCCGAACGCCTTCACGTTGACCACCGCAAGCAGGCACCACGCGACCAAGAGACCGAGCGGAAGCGCGAAGATGGTGGTGATCAGCGCCACCGACATCGTCTTCAGAAGCTCGATCGCCGCGAGCTGCCGCCGCGTGATGCCGATCGCCCATAGCGGCGCCAGCTGCGGCAGGCGGGAATTGGCCAGCGTCAGCAGGCTCGTCAACAGCGCGACGCCGGCTACCCCAAGCGTGAAGGCGTTCAGCGCGGCGGTCACCGCAAAGGTGCGGTTGAAGATCCGGGTCGATTCCGCCTTCATCGTCGCCTGATCGGCGACGTTGCGGTCATCGAGCGCGAATTTTTCCTGCAAGCCCGAGATCAGCGCGGGTATCTTTGGCGGGGCGACCCGCAATCCCATGCGCGTCAGCGGGATTTCCGGAAAGCGTCGCGTCAGTGCGGCGAAGTTCACCGCGATCTGGCCCTTGGGGTTGCCGTAATCGGCATAGATGCCGACCACGTCGAGCGGCCAGTTTCCGCCCGACGCTGGCACCTCGATGCGGTCGCCGACGGACAGGTGCAGGCGCCGCGCCAGTTGTTCGCTGACGAGGGCCGCATTGCCGGGACGAAGCTTGATCCAGGCATTGTCGGCTGATTCCAGGAGCGGCCAGTTGTCGCGATAGGTGGCGTGATCGGGCAGGCCCAGCACCTCGATTGGCGCGCCCGCCAATTGCGTATCGGCGCGGCCGCCGGGCAGGATCGCCTCGACCTCGGGGCGCTCGCGCAGCCACGCCTTGATCTCGTGGGCCTGCGCGTCGTTGGCGGCGTTAACATAGACATCCGCGGCCACCCGCCCGTCGAGCCAGACCAGGAACGTGCGGCTGAAACTCTCGACCATGGTGGAGACGCCGACATTGACGGATAGTGCAAGCAACAGCGCCATCAGGGCGAGCGACAGCCCGGACAATTGCTGGCGGCTGTCGGCCCAGAACCAGACGCTGACCGGGGCTCGCGCATAGCGCTGACCAAGCGACAGCATGAACTCCAGAAACATCGGCAGGATCAGCGCCGCGCCGAACATCAGCGCCGCGAGCACGGCAAACCCCGAAATCAGGGAATCGCCGAACCAGAGCAGACATGCGGCGGCCGCGAACGCTGCGAGCCCCAGCGCGCTCTGATAGGTCAGCCAGCGCCGCTGCGCCTGTTGCCACGCGTACGGCTGGGCAGCGGCGAGCAGCGGCAGCCGCAGCGCCTTGGTCAGGCTGGTGGCGGCCGCCGCGAGCGCGCCCGCTATGCTGATGGCGATGCCTGCGATCCACCATTGCGGTTCCAGCGTCAGGTGTCCCGGAATCTGCGCGCCGTAGAGCCCGCGCAGCGATGCGGCGACATCAGGCAGCAGCGCAGCGGCGATGAAGTAGCCGCATACGAGGCCGATCAGCCCCGCGATCAGCGCCAGCGACACCAGTTCACACACCAGCACGGCGTTGAGCATCCGCGCCGAGACGCCGCAGGCGCGCAAGGTGCGCAGCACCGGCAGCCGCTGTTCGAATGCCAGTCCGATCGCCGAATTGACGATAAAGAGTCCGACGAAGAACGACAGAAAGCCGAACGCGGTCAGGTTCAGGTGAAAACTGTCGGTGAGGCGTTCGAGGTCGGTCTCCGCGTTGGGTTCGATCAGGCGAAGCCTGTCGCCCGCAATGCTTTCAAGCGGCGCGCGCCTGCCCGTCGCCTTGCCGATCAGGAGGCGCGAGAGCTGATCCGGCATTTTCAGGAGGCTCTGCGCGATGCCGATGTCGACGACCAATACGCCGGGCACGAGGTTTGCCTGCACGCGAAGCGGCGGCAGCAATGCGCCGCCATTGGCTTGCGGGCGGGCGCCCTCCGCGAGTTTGAGATCGGAAAGCGTTTCCGGCGCCACCAGCATCGCGCCCGGCGGCGTCATGAAGGATTGCAGATCGGCTCTGCCGATCGCAGGCGCGTTGCCGACTTCCGCGGGCAGCGTCACCGGTTCGATGCCCAACAGGCGGAACGACCGTCCCTCGATCTGGATGCGGCCTTCGAGCATCGGCGAGACCGGCCAACCGGCGCGGCGCAAGTCGACGAAGAGCTTTTGCGGAAAGCCTGCGCCGCTGCGTGCGACCAGCATCGCGGTGCGCGTCCCGCCGAACGTGGCGGCGGCGCGATCGTAGGAGGTGCGCGCCTGCTGATTGAGCGCCTGCACGCCGCTCCACAGCGCGGTCGCCGAGATCAATCCAATCAACAGGGTCGCGAGCTGCATCGGATGCCGCCGCCAATGGCTCAGCAATATGGCCAGCGTCCACAGCGCGCGCTTCACGCGATCACCCCGGCATGGAGGTTGACCCGCCGGTCGAGCGTAGCGGCGAGCCTTTCGCTGTGGGTCACCATCAGAAAACCGCAGCCGCTGCGCGCCACCAGATCGCGCGCCAGCGCCAGCACCTCGTCCGCGGTGTCCTCGTCGAGATTGCCGGTCGGCTCATCCGCAAGCAGCAGCAGCGGCTTGACGGCCAGGGCCCGGCCGATCGCGACGCGTTGCTGCTGGCCGCCGGACAATTGCTCGGGATAGCGTTTGAGGAAATTGCCGAGCCCGAGCCGCTCCACCAGTTCGTGGTGCCAGGCCGCGTCGTGACGGTCGGCAATGCGCGACTGGAAAACCAAATTGTCTTCCACCGTGAGACTCGGAATCAGGTTGAATTGCTGAAACACCAGGCCGAGCCGGTCGCGGCGCAATTCCGCGCGGCCGGCATCGTTGAGATCGGACACCTGAGCGTCCGCCAGCCTGATCTCGCCACCATCGGCCGCATCGAGGCCTGCGATCAGGTGCAGCAGCGTGCTCTTGCCGCTGCCGGATTCGCCCGTCAGTGCGACGCTCTCGCCGGCGGCGACCGAGAGATTCACCCCGCGCAGCACCGCGACCTGTTCGCCGGCCGTGCGGTAGCTCTTGGTCAGGCCGGCCACATGAAGCACCGGACCGGTCACACTGAGATTGCCGTTGGTCATGCGCGACGATGAACCGATCTGACCATGAAATCTCCTAGCGTGATGGCAGCAACATATCAGGGCGCATGCCCCGGATCACGGCTCAATCGCACCGCGACGTGATCGTGATCCGGTTGTGGCGCGCGCCTGCCGCGGCAGTCAGCAGTTGCGGGGCGGGGGTTCTCCGGAAAAATCCGGGTTGCCTTGCCCGCGACCCCCCTTGTACCATTGGAACCGGCCGTTCTTACAGAGCCAGTAAAGATAAACGGGGAAACCAGCCATGACCGCGCAACCGACGCCCCAGGGGACGCCGAAGGGCGCCTGGAAAATCACCTTCCTTCTGTTCCTGTTCATGCTGGTGAACTTTGCCGACAAGATTGTGGTCGGCCTCGCTGGCGCGCCGATCATGGACGAGTTGAAGCTCTCGCCGGAGCAGTTCGGCTTCCTCGGCTCCTCGTTCTTCATCCTTTTCTCGATCTCGGCCATCGTCGTCGGCTTCATCGCCAATCGTGTTGACACCCGCTGGGTGCTGCTCGTGATGGCGGTGATCTGGTCGGTGGCGCAGTTTCCGATGGTCGGCACCGTCAGTTTCACCACGCTCGTGATCTGCCGCATCATCCTCGGCGCCGGCGAGGGGCCGGCGTTCGCGGTGGCGGCGCACGCGCTCTATAAGTGGTTTCCCGACGAGAAGCGAACGCTGCCGACGGCCATTCTCTCGCAAGGCTCGGCTTTCGGCGTGATCCTGGCGGTGCCGGCACTGAACTGGATCATCGTCAATCATAGCTGGCACTACGCCTTCGGCGCGCTCGGCGTGGTCGGCCTGATGTGGGTGGTGGCGTGGCTGGTGATGGGCAAGGAGGGACCGTTGGTGCAGACGGTCGCGATGGCCGCCGCCGATCCGCCCGTTCCGTATTTCCAGCTCCTGACTTCGCGGACGTTCATCGGCTGCTGCGCCGCGACCTTCGGCGCCTATTGGGCGCTATCACTCGGGTTGACCTGGTTCACGCCCTTCATCGTCAAGGGATTAGGTTTCTCGCAAAAGGACGCGGGCTGGATTTCGGTGCTGCCCTGGGTCTTCGGCGCCACCATCGTGCTGCTGACCGGGTGGATTTCGCAGGTGATGCTGGCGCGCGGCTTCACGACGCGCGTCTCGCGCGGCGTGCTCGGCTCGGTGCCGCTGATCGTCGGCGGATTGATCCTCGCGGCGCTGCCTCTCGTCAATGGCGCGGGATTGCAGATCGCGTTCCTCGTGGTCGGTTCCGGACTCTGCGGGTCGATCTATGTGGTCTGCCCGCCGATGCTCGGCGAATTCACACCGGTGCAGCAGCGCGGCGCCGTGCTCGCGATCTACGGTGCGATCTATACGTTTGCGGGAATGATTGCCCCTTCCGTGATGGGCATCGTGATCCAGAACGCGGCAGTGCCGCTCGACGGCTACATCACCGGCTTCATCATCAATGCGGTAGTGATGGTCGCGTCGGGGTTGCTCGGGCTGTTGCTGCTCTGGCCTAACAGCGAGCGCGCAAGGCTGATGGCTCAGGCGACAGTGCAGCCGAAGTTTGCGTAAACGGATGGCCCGCTACAAGCTTCATTGCATCGGCGCGTCGGGCAATTCCTATAAGCTGGCGCTCTATCTGAATTGCGCCGGTCTCGACTGGGAGCCCGTCGGGGTCGATTTTGCCGGTGGCCAGACCCGCGATCCGGGCTGGCGGGCCGGCATGAACGCGATGGGCGAGGTCCCGGTTCTTGAAGTCGACGGGCAGCTTATGTCGCAGTCGGGCGCGATCCTGATCTGGCTCGCGGAAACCACCGGCAAGTTTGCGCCCGGCGCTGACCAGCGATACGAGGCCTTGCGCTGGATCATGTTCGATAATCACAAGTTCACGAACAATCATGCGATGCACCGGTTTCAGAGGTCATTCATGCCGGAGCCGGTGCATCCGGCCATCCTGTCGTTCCTGCGCTCGCGCACCGAGGCGAGCTTTGCGATCGCGGAAAAACATCTCGCCAATCGCGCGTTCATGCTCGGCGACAAGCCCACCATCGTGGATTTTTCCCTGGCGGGATATGTGTATTACCCCAAGGAGGAGACCGGCTTCGACATCGCGGCGGATTTTCCGGCGCTCCATGCCTGGCGCGAGCGCCTCGCAGCGCTGCCGGGCTGGCAGCCGCCCTATGAATTGATGCCGGTGGGTTCGGATCTGCGGCTCTCGATGTTGCGACCCGCATAGCGCTTTCTCGTCGTCCCTGCGAACGCAGGGACGACAACGAGTCTGTTGAACCAGCGCCGCCCTAACTCGCCGCCGCGTCCAACTGCGGCTTTGAACCCTGCGCGCCGCGTACCAGTTTGCCTGGACGCGCGCCGGTTGCCTTGCCGCCGCGCTGCGTCACCACGCCGGAGACGATGGTGGCCTCATAGCCGTCGACCTGCTGCATCAGGCGACGGCCGCCGACCGGCAGGTCGTAATGCACTTTCGGCGGATGCAGATGCAGTCGGTCGTAATCGATGACGTTGACGTCGGCCTTGAAGCCCGGCGCGATCACGCCGCGGTCGTAGAGCCCGACCGAGAGCGCGGTCTTGCGCGACTGCGCGGCCACCACGAACGGGATCGAGAGTTTTTCGCCGCGGCTGCGGTCGCGCGTCCAGTGCGTCAGGAGATAGGTCGGGAAGCTGGCGTCGCAGATGATGCCGCAATGCGCGCCACCGTCGGAGAGTCCCGGCACGGCGCTGGGTTCGCGCAGCATCTCATGCACGGCATCGAGATTGCCGTCGGCATAATTGAGGAACGGCACATAGAGCATGCCGCGGCCTTCGTCCGTCAGCATCGCCTCGTAGGCGAGTTCTTCCGGCTGCCGGCCCTGGCGGCGGGCCTGCGGGCCGAGCGCATTTTCCGGCAGCTGCTCGTAGTCCGGCGGGTTACCGAGCAGGTACATCTTGTCGTAGTTTGGTCGGAAGAACAGCGGATCGTCGGTCGCGGTCGCCGTCTCGCTCAGGATGGCCGCGCGTACTTCCGCCCGACGCAAATGCGTCAGCCGCTCAGCCAGCGGCAGCTTGGCGATCGCGCGATAGCTCGGATGAGTCTGGAACGGGTTGCGTGATAATTCGAGCCCAAGCAGCAGCCCGACGGGACGCGCGGCAATCTGGGTCGTGATCGACAGGCCGCGGGCGGCGGCTTCATTGATGGTGTCCATCGTCTGGCGCCAGCGCCGCGGTGCCTTGTCGGCCTGCGCTACGGAAAACGAGATCGGGCATTTGGTATTCTGGGCGACCCGCAGCATCATCGGCAGATCTTCGTCCACGGTGCTTTGGTCGAGCACGAATTGCAGCACGCTGCGGCCGACGCCGTGCATCGCAGCCGCAATCGCGGTCAATTCATCTTCGCCCGCTTTCAGCGTCGGTGTGTAGTCACCTGTCGAAGTGCGGTGGTTCAGCGTACGCGAGGTCGAGAAGCCGAGTGCGCCTGATCGCACGGCGTCTCCGGCGAGCGCCGCCATCGCCTTGTTGTCATCAGGCGTTGCGGGATCCCGGCGCGCGCCGCGCTCGCCCATCACGTAGACGCGCAGCGCTGCGTGGGGCAGTTGCGCGCCGATATCCATGTCGAAACTTCGCTTCGACAGCCACTCCATGTAATCCGGAAAGCTTTCCCAGGCCCAGGGAATGCCGGCGCTCAGCACCGGCTCTGGGATGTCCTCGACGCCCTCCATCAACTGGATCAGCCTGACATGATCGACCGGACGGCATGGCGCAAAACCGACGCCGCAATTTCCCATGATCGCGGTCGTGACACCATTCTGCGAGGAGGGCGTGATGTCCTGGCTCCAGGTGACCTGGCCGTCATAATGGGTGTGGACGTCGACAAAGCCGGGCGCGACCAGTTTGCCCTTGGCGTCGATTTCTTCCTGGCCCTTCGCGGCAATCTTGCCGACGTCGGTGATGCGGCCGCCGGAGATCGCCACGTCGGCTTCGAACAATTCGCCGCCCTTGCCATCGGCAATGGTGCCGCCGCGGATCACGAGGTCGGGGGTCGAGGTCATGGCTTCCATCCCGGTTCTGGTTTTGTTGGCGCATCATCCGATGCTGCCGGAGGCTGTCAACCGCCGCCGGCGAGGCTCAGGAATGCATCGCGAGGGAGCTACGCCCGAGCGGGTTCCGCCGGCTTGCGGTCGGTCACCAGCGCCAGCAGGACGGTCAGCACCATGAAGGCGACCGACGCGCCGAACACCCAATGCGGCAGGTTCTGGTCCATGATCCAGCCGAACAATAGCGGGCTGAGGATGCCGCTGAAATTGAAGCCGGTGGAGACGATGCCGAACGCGCGGCCCGCCGCGCCTGCCGGTGCGGCGTTCCGCACCAGCATGTCGCGCGAGGGTGCAATGACGCCGCCGAGGAATCCGGCCAGCCCCATCGCGGCGGTCAGCACGGCCGACGGCAGGTTGACCGTCGCAATGATTGATATGATGACGGCGTTGATCGCAAAGCACGCGGCGGCGACATTGCCGTGGCGCTGGGTGCGGTCGGCGAGATAGCCGCCGGCCAGCACGCCGACGGCGCTGGCGCCGAGAAAGGCGGTCAGCGCGATATTGGCGGCCGAGAATGTCACGCCATAGCCGCTCATCAGCGCGACGACGCCGAAATTGCTGATGCCGGCATTGGACAGGCCGAGCAGCATGAAGAAGATCGTCAGCACGATGATCGCGGGCGTGACGACGCTTTGCTTCGGCGCGTCAGCGCCATCTTCCTTGCGATCAGCCGAGCTCGCATCGGGAATGCGGGCGGCGATCAACAGCAGCGCCACAACAGGGCCGACCGCGCCGGCCACGATCAACGCGCCGAGCCCGCCGACGGTTGCCACCAGCGCGGCCATGATCGCGGGCGCCACCGCGCCGCCAAGGAAGCCCGCAAAGGTGTGGACCGAAAACGCCCGGCCCATCCGCGCTTCATCCATATGTGTCGAAAGGATCGCATAGTCGCACGGGTGATAGACGCTGTTGGCGAGGCCAAGCAGCGCGGCGCAGGCGACCAGCGAGACGTAGCTCAGATGCAGGCCGAGCATGATCAGCGCCAGGCCGCCGACGGCGAGGCCGATCAGCAGGACTTTTCGCGCGCCGATATGGTCGGCGAGATAGCCGATCGGGGCCTGCGTCAGGCCGGAGACGACGCCGAATACGGTAAGCGCAAAACCGAGCTCGATATAGCCGACGCCGAGTTGTTCTCTCAGGAACGGAAACAGCATCGGCAGCACGAAGAGATGGAAATGGCTGACCCAATGGGCGGCCGAAATCGCAGCCAGCGTACGCAGCGAAGCGTCCGCTTTGGCTTGTTGCGGTGCGGCCAGAATGTCGACCATGTCAGCTCAAAATCCCGTAGTTTTTATGGCCCGGCCGGAGCGTTTTCCAGCGAAGTGGGGACCGGTTCGCGGCAAGAAAACGCGACAAATCAAAAATCGAGAGCCCCGTTCCGATTCCATTGGAACGGAAAGGGCTCTAAGCGCTCGTGAAAATAGTGGCTAGGCGTTATTTGTCCATGAATAGAGCTGCATGGCTGCCCCTGCGGAGGGCAGGGCCGCGCAAAATGCGTCATTGAATCGGGGAGACAAAGGTGCGCCGGCACGGCAATGATCGGACATGCCTGATGCCTTAGAACCGCTCCGCGTGCTCGTTTCCGAGGGTTCCAGCACCTCGGCCATCACGATTCTGGGCCTGTCGGGCCATCACGTCGAGGTCTGCGATCCCTCGCCGTGGTGCCTGTCGCGGTTCTCGCGCTTCGTCCGAAAATTTCACCGCTGCCCCGGGCTGCGGGATGATCCCGCCGGTTATCTGGCCTTCATCGAGCAGCGGCTGGCCGACGGGAAATTCGACGTGCTGCTGCCCACGCATGAGCAGGGATTTTTGTTTGCCCGGGCGAAGCCACGCATCGAAGGCCGCGCCGGTCTCGCGTTGCCGAGTTTCGCGAGCTACCGCACCGCGCATAGCAAGGCCGGGTTCAGCCGGCTGCTCGATCGGTTGGGGCTGCCGCAGCCGCCGACGCGCATCGTGACGTCCGCGCAGCAATTGCGTGAAGCCCTCCGATTTCCCGCCGTCGTCAAGACTTCGGTCGGCACCGCGAGCCGTGGCATCTGGTTCATCCGCAATGCCGGCGATCTCGAAGGCGCACTGCACGATCTCGGTGCCGGCGATGCATTCGCCGATGAGGTCTTGGTGCAAGACCTCATCGCAGGAACGACCGAGAAGGCACAGTCGGTGTTTTGCCGCGGCCAGATGATCGTTTTTCATGGCTATCGACAGGTCATGGCCGGCGTAGGCGGCGGCGAGGCGATCAAGCAGAGCGTGAGGCGGCCCGTCGTTCGCACGCATCTCGAAAAAATCGGACAAGCCCTCGACTGGCACGGCGCGCTATCGATCGACTACATCTTGCCCGATGATGGTGATGCGCCGTTGCTGATCGATTGCAATCCGCGCCTGGTCGAGCCAATGAACGCGTATCGCTCCGGCGTCGATCTGGTCGGGTTGCTGCTTCTGATCTCGCTGGGCGAGACGCCGGCAGCGTTGCCCGAGGGCCGTGAGGGCATACTCACGCATCTGGCGATGCAGGCACTGCTCGGATGTGGCGCGCGCGGTGGCGCGCGGCGCGATATTGCGAGGGAATGTTTGCGCCTGTTTGCGAAGCGCGGGCCATATGCCGGCAGCACCGAAGAACTCACGCCGGTGCGATCAGACTGGATCAGCGCCGTGCCGCTTGCGATGACGGCCGCATTGCTGCTGGCCTCGCCGAAGTCAGCGGTCAAACTTGCGCGCGGCGGGTTTGGCGCGCATCTGCTGGATATGGCAAGTGTTCGGACGATTGAGGGGGAGGGGTTTGGCTAACCTCAACTTGTCATCGCCCGCGAAGGCGGGCGATCCAGTACGCCGCAGCCTCCCGGTCGACTACGAACGCCTCGGAGTACTGGATCGCCCGGTCAAGCCGGGCGACGACAATCCGGTGTGTTGCATTACAACGGCTCATCATCATTGCCGTGGCTGTCTCGCTTCGGCGTGGCGATGTCGCCGTCCTCGTAGTCTTCATCCTCAACCGGCGCGCGCTCCGGCTTTTTCGGTTTGTCGTCCGCCGGCTTCGGAGGCTCGTTCTTCCTGCCCGTTCCGCCCATCTGATGCCTTTTTTGCCGGATCAATCGGCGTTTGCGCTGCATGCCGATTCGGAGTATCGGCATGACCTCAATCTAATCGCGTTGGGCCGGCATGTTAGCGCCGGTCACAGGAACTTTCCTGCCCTTTTTGCGGCGTTCAGTCCAAGAGGGCGTTCACACGGAGCCAGCATGAAGAAGCCCCGCCCTGCGGCGGACGAACCGCAGCCGCGCAAAACCATCCGCGCCGACAAAGCGCCGACCACCGGTTACTCGCTGGTGGTCGACGGTCATTTCAAATCGCATCACGAAACGGTCGAGGCCGCCGAAGAGGCGGGCATGGCCCTGAAGAACAAGTTTCAGATGCTTCAGGTGCAGGTCTACGATGCCGAGAACAAGACGCGTTCGATGATCGATTGGCCGGGGCCGGCGTAACGCCGCGGATCTCTGACTTTATTTTTTCACAGCCGGGCCAAAGCGCGAAGCGCGTCTTGGCCCGGGCACGACGAGACACACCCGTAAGAGTCCTGCCTCAGGTTCGCCGTCCGCCGTTCTGCTGGCTCGCCAGCCAGTCGGACAGGGCTACCGGCTTCTCGTTCGACCGCTTGGTGCTGGCGGACGCCTTCTTTGCGGCCTTCGCGGCGGGGGCGCGCTGCGGCTCGGCGGCCTCGCGCGCGAGCCGCAATGCCTTCAGCTTCGCCATGTTGTCGAGCACGGCCTTGGCAGTGGCGTCACGTTCCGCCTTGCCGGATCTCGCATCTTGAGCCGCCCTTGCCACCTTGTCGGCGCGTGCTTGGGCGCGATCACGATCCTCTTTCGTCATTTCAGGTCAGCCTCTTTTGGCGGCTTTGGTCTTGGCCTTGCTCTTGACCGCCGGTTCCGGCGGATTTTCGCGGTCCGCTGCTTCCTTCGCCAGACGCAGCGCGCGCAATTTCTCGGTCCGCTTTCGGATCGCGACGTCGGCGGCCGCGATCTCGGCCATCGCCTTGATGCCTTCGACTTCCTGGGTGCGCTTGCGGTTCAACCTGATCTCTTTCAGTTCCGCGGCGCTCTTCGGCTCATCGTTCATGGCATACCTCTGAAATCACGACAGATATCGTCGAGCGGTCTTGGGGCGGTTTATCACGGTTTGGGGCGCTGAGGATGTTATTTTCGGTCGAAAAAGCCCCACTTTCTTGTCAAATCAGCCTTCATGATGAAGGGCAGCTTCGTCGTCGGCCTCGTCTGGGGCCGCAGAATCGAAGCTCGCAAGCCAGGCGCTCAGCGCCGCTGACGCGTGCCCCTGCGACTTCAGTTGCCGCAACGCAATGCGGACGCTGATCCGGCCGTGGCGGTCGCCGGCCACCGCCTTGGGCGGCTCACCGGCAAGCACCGCATCGACCACCCGCCGCTTGGTCGCAAGGGCTGCGGGATCGCCGCAGGTGGCCATCATCCGCTGAAAGGCATCATGGTGCGTGGCGTCGAACGGCCGGGCCTCACCCAGGCCGTCCCGCGCCGGATGCGGCGGATAGAGATGCGCGCAGGGAACCAGACCTTCAGGGACCGGCTCGGTCGCGGGATGGGTGCGGCCGCTTTTCAATAGCCTCGGCAGCACATGGGTGTGGGGACCTTCCGGGCTCTTGCCCGATGGCGGCGGGATCGGCTGATAGACCTCGATGCGGCCGAGCCGGCTGATGAAGACGCGGTGCGGATTGGCCGCGAGGATCATTGCCATGGCGGGATTGCCGGGGTCGAACACGGCGCGGCCGATGTGTTCGCGCAGCCCCGCGGCGAGGCTGCGATCGCTGATGCGGACGCAGAAATCCGCCTGCAGCGCGCCAAGGCCGAGATCGAACAGAACGGAGTTCCGATCTTCCTCCCGTAGCGCCTGATGATCGGGGCCGATCTCGGTCAGCGCGACGCGCTGGTTCATGGCGCAATCATCTTGCGGCAGGCATAGCGCGATCCTTTGATTCCACCCGGTTTTGGTGATGCCCTCCGACGCGAAGGGGCGCATGGCAGTGTGTGGCTTCAGGGCGATGCCGCCACGCGGCGTCACGGCCGAAACGGCTTCCGCCGACTGGACGAGGCGCACCGGCTCGCCATGGTCGCGCGAAAATTCGGCGATGGCGTCGAAGGAGCCGAGGCTCCATTGCGTGTCGGGATTGGATATTTCCCGCTGCAAGAGATCGATGGCTTTGGCGCTCATCGAAGCCATCGGAACGGAAGCGGTTCAGGCATGAAGGGGTATTCTCCCGGGCAGGATGCTCGGGAGAATACCGTCTCGTGAGGTCAGGACAAGCCGGTCCGGCACAAGGCCGATCCGGCTGCTCGGATTAGAACGTTGCGCCGGCCTTCACCAAGAAGGTACGTCCGGGCAACGGGTAGGCCGCGAAGCGGCCGGGCGTGAACGAACTGGCGATGGCGTAGTCGTAGTATTGCGCATCGAACAGGTTGTTCACGCTCAGCGACCAGAAGAAGTGTTCGTAAGCGCCGCTCAGTTTCAAGTCGACGGTGGCGTCGGCCGGGATGCGGCGCCGGATGTTCTCCTGGTCGTTGTCCATGACGCGCTCGCTCCATGCGCGCACCGTGGCATCGAACACCAGGTAGTTCTGCCAGATGTTCCAGGTCACGCCGCCGCTTGCCGTGTAGCGCGACACCAGCGGCACGTCCTTGCCTTCGAACTCCCCCTCGCGAAACACCGCGCGGGTGTAGGCGATGCCGCCGCGAAGCAGCACGGTGTCGCTGACGCGGAGCGAAGCGCTGGTCTCCGAGCCGTAACGACGGGTCGGATCTAGGTTGACGTTGTAGAACAGCGCCGGGATGAAATGGATCTCGTTCTCGAGGTCCATGCCGTAGATGCTCGATTGCATCTGGAAGCCGCCACTCTTGATGCGGAAGCCGCCTTCGATGTCGTGCGAGGTCTGGGTCTTCAGCTTGAAATCCTGGGGCGGGCCCGGGAAGGGCGCAAATGGCAGCAAGGGTCCAGAGGCCACGCGTTCCTCGACATTCGGCGTGCGGAATGCGTGCGCGGCGCGTCCGAATACCGAGAACACGTCGTTGAAACGATGCTCGAGACCCACATGCAGTGCGTAATTGGTTTCGCTGCTGTCGAGCGGGAGCGCCTGGGTTTCGAAACCGAAAGTGCCGGGTGCGGTGGGATTCAGGCGGTCGCGCGCGCTGAGCCACGTGTTCTGAACCCGGGCGCCATAGGCGAAGTCGGTGGTCGGCGCCAGGCCGACGGTATGTTGCCAGTATCCGGCCAGCGATTGCTGCGACAGGTCGTAGACGTGGATCGGCTGCGCGCCCTTGAACAGCGGCCGGTCCGAATTGAAGGTGGCATCGTAGTAATCGATGCCGGTCAGGATCTGTGACGGCACGCCGAACAGCGAATTCTTGATGCTGAGGCGCGGCGTGATCGACCAGGTCTGCAGATGGCTGTCGACGTAGTTGAAAGGAATGGTCGGCAGCGTGCCGAAGAAGCCAGCCTGTGACTTCTTGTCACGAACGCCGCCATCCACGATCAGGTCGACGCCGTCGATGATCGTCTTGGTAAAGCCGGCCGTCGCGCTGGCGCCCTGCTGGTTACCGTAGTCGAACGGCGTTGAAGTGCCTTTGCGGTCGGTGACCAGTTCGTTGATGCCTTGCAAGGGACTGACGATGCGACCGCCGGGGAATCCCAGCTTCTGGTCATCTCCGGTGACGGTGAGGAACGCCTTGAGGTCGGGCGTCGTGTAGTTGAGGTTGCCGACGCCGTTCTTCTGGTCCAGCGCGTTGTTGTCGCGATAGCCGTCGGATTTGATGGCATTGCCGTAGAACGAGGTCGACCACGGCCCGTAATTGGTCGCTGCCGAGATATTTGCGAGACGCGTGTTGAACGAGCCGACACCGGCCTCGGCCCGCATCGTCACCGGCGGACCGCCGACGCCGCTTTTCAGAACGATATTGATGACGCCACCGATCGCGTTGTCGCCGTAGAGCACCGCGCCGCTGTTGCCGCGCGTGATCTCGATGCGCTCGATCGACTGAAGCGGGATGGTCGACAGATCGACCTGTGCCATGTCGACATCGTTGAGACGGCGGCCGTTGACCAGGATGAGCGTATTCGAGGTCGCGAAGGCGCCGAAGCCGCGCAGATCTACAGAAGTCTTCGCGCCATTCGCCGTAACGCCGTACAGCGAGGTGAGCTGCACGCCGGGTACTTGCGCGAGAATGTCGGGCAGGTTGTTTGATGGCGAATGGGCGATGTCCTGCGCCGTGATCACGCTGGAGGCGGTGCCGACGATGCCGTTGAATTGCCGGCCACCGGTGCCTGTGCCGCCGGCGTCGGCGGTACCCGGGCTTGCGCCATCGGAGGTCCCCGTGCCGGCGCCGCGCGAAGGCCGCGTGGTCCGCGCCTGACGGGTGGTGGTGCCGCTACCGTCGTTGTCCAGCGGCCGGGCGCGAGTCTTGTTCGGGTCGGTGGGGGGGCTGACCTCGACCGGGGGCAGGGCCGTTGGTGGCGTTTGCGCCGAAGCGGGCGAGCCACTCAGCGCAAGGATGCTGGTGGCGAGCAGCAGCGCACTATGCCGCTTCGCGGGGGTTGTGAAAGACATGGACTTAACCTCGGTATGACGTCAGTGGTACGTCACAGCGAACCAAGTCTCACCATCTCGCTTCTCGCGAACCCAGTGAAGCTAATGCCTGTACTCCCCGACCGACATCTTCGCGTGTGACCACGGCTGACGGCAGGTCTCCTGGCTCGCGGGTCGTTACCCCATCGTCGCCTTCCCAGGACCGAGTTTCCCAGTGGCATATGACGAAGGATTCGCCGCTTACAGTTGCGGGGGCAGCCGCGGAATTGGGGATTTTCCCCGCACCGCATTCCCTTTTGATCCCCAAAACGGGAACCGTCAGGAACTATGGTAGAAGTTTGTCAAAGTTCGAGTCAATCCGCCTTGGGCGCGCTTGCGATCCTCACTGGACGAGTGCGCTATTTTTGCCGCATGAGCACCGCTGCCTGCTCCTTGCCTGAGCTCCTGTACCGGGGCGGGTAAAACTGCTTTAGGACGATCGATGAGTGTTGAGGCCGCAACCCTGACCAACGAGGATGCCGCACGCCGGCGGATCGGCGCTGTGGCGGCGCTTGCCGCGCTCGTTGCGCTGCTGATGCTGATCTCGCTCGGCATCGGGCCCGTGCGGCTGTCGCCGCTTGCGGTGGCGCAAGCGCTGTTCGGCGGCGGCAGCGACGTGTCGCAGGTGATCGTGCGCGAAATCCGCCTGCCGCGCACGCTGCTAGCGCTGGCGATCGGCGCCATTCTCGGGCTGTCGGGCGCATCGCTGCAGGGTCTGTTGCGCAATCCGCTGGCCTCGCCCTCGCTGTTCGGCGCGCCGCAATCAGCCGCGTTCGGGGCCGTGCTGGTGATCGCGCTGGGGCTGGCCGACGTGCGCTCCTATGCGCTGCCGGTGGCGGCGATCATCGCGGCGTTCGCGTCCGTTTTCGTGCTGCTTTCGATCGCCGGCCGCAATGCCGGGCTTTTGATCCTCATTCTCTCAGGCCTGGCGATATCGAGCTTCGCGGGCGCCGCCACCGCGCTGGTGATGAACCTTTCCAGCAACCCCTTTGTGGTGCTGGAGATCGCATTCTGGCTGCTCGGCTCGCTGGAGGACCGCAGCTTTCAGCATGTCATGCTGGCGTTTCCCTTCATCATTGCCGGCGCGATCATGCTGTTCAGCCAGCGCCATGCCTTTCGCGCGCTGAGCTTGGGCGAAGAAACCGCGCAAAGCCTCGGCGTCGATGTCGGACGGTTGCGGCTGTTCGTGATTTCGGGCGTGGCGCTCGGCGTCGGCGGCGCGGTCGCCGTCACCGGCACCATCGGCTTCATCGGGCTCGTCGCGCCGCATCTGATGCGGCCGTTGATCGGCCACGACCCTGGGCGGCTTCTGGTGCCGAGTGCGCTCACAGGTTCCGCGCTGTTGCTGGCGGCCGATATCGCGGTGCGCATCATCCCCTCGACCTCAGACATCAAGGTCGGCGTGCTGACCTCGATCATCGGCGTGCCGTTCTTCCTCTACCTGATCATGCGCGAACGCCGCGCGCTCGGCGGAGGCGTCGCATGAGCGAAACGGCGCTTCTGACCGCAAAGGGCATCGGCGTGCGGCTCGCCGGCCGCGTCGTGCTGAAAGAGGTTTCGCTGTCGCTGTCGCCGGGCCATCTGGTGGCGCTGGTCGGGCCGAACGGCGCCGGCAAGACCACGCTGCTACGGGCGCTGGCGGGGTTGATCCCGTCCGAAGGCGAGATCGAGATCGGCGGCCAAACGCTGTCGTCGCTGCCGCTGCGCGAGCGCGCAAAACGTTTTGGCTATCTACCGCAGGGGCATGTGGTGCACTGGCCGCTGCCGGCGCGCGATATCGTGGCGCTCGGCCGCTATCCGCACGGCGCCACCGATCCGGCGCGACTGTCGCCCAGGGATGCGGAGGCGGTGCTGCGCGCGATGCAGGCGGTCGACGTCATGGAGTTCAGCGATCGCCGCGTCACGGAATTGTCCGGCGGCGAGCGCAGCCGCGTGGCGCTGGCCCGCGCGCTGGCGGTGGAGGCGCCGGTCATCCTGGCCGACGAGCCGACTGCCTCGCTCGACCCGCGGCACCAGATCGACGTCATGAAGAATTTGCGCGCGACCGCCGACAAGGGCGTGCTCGTCATCGTGGTGACGCATGATCTGGGATTGGCCGCGCGGTTTGCCGACCATGTGCTGGTGCTGCGCGAAGGCCGGCTGGTGTCGCAGGGCGCGCCGGCAGAGGCGCTGTCCGAGCAGGTGATGGCTGACGTGTTTCGGATCTCGGCCTATCGCGCGGAATTCCAGCGCGAGGCGGTGATCGTGCCGTGGGCGGATATCTGATGCAGCGGCGGCTGGCATTTCTGGTCGCGATGATGGTGCTTGCGTTGCCGGGCAGCACCGTGCTCGCAGCCAGTCTGCCGCGCCTGGTGTCGATGAATGTCTGCACAGATCAGTTGCTGCTGACGCTGGCCGACCCCGAACAGATTCTGGGATTGAGCCGGTTTGCGCGGGACGGCTGGCAATCGCAGGCCGGCGACATCAGCCGCTATCCGGTGTTATCAGGGGGAGCCGAGGATGTGCTGCTCATCAGGCCCGACATCGTCGTCGCCAGCGCGTTCGACAAGCGCTCGACGCGGGAGCTGTTGAAGGCCAAGGGACTTCGCCTCGCCGAACTCGCCGTGCCGCGAACCCTCGACGAAGCGCGGCAGCAGATCCGCGAGGCCGGCGACATCACCGGTCACCCCGATCGTGCGGCTTTGGAAATCGCGCGGCTTGATGCGGCGCTGGCGCGCGCCCGCCGCGCGGTCTCGGAACGGCACTATCGCGTGCTGCCGTTGTCGCGGCGCGGTTGGGTCGCGGGCAGCGACAGTTTTGTCGGTTCGCTGCTGGCCGAAACCGGGTTGCGCAGCGCGGCCGGCGATCTCGGCTTCGCCTTTGGCGGATTTGCTTCGCTGGAGGCGATCGTGAATTTGAGGCCGGACTTCATCGTGGTTTCGCAGGCCGGCGATTATGCGAGAGATGATGGCCAGGCGTTCCTGCTGCATCCTGCGCTGGAGCGCTTCTATCCGCCGGAAAAGCGCATCGTGATTCCGGAACGCATGACCGAATGCGGCGGCGTGCTGCTGGCGGATGCGCTCGACGCGCTGACGGCGGAGGTGAAGCGGGTGGGGCGGTGATACGCCCTCGCTGCCGTAGGGTGGGCAAAGCGAAGCGTGCCCACCATCTAGAGGCAATCCGTTGGTAGATGGTGGGCACGGCGCAAGCGCCGCCTTTGCCCACCCTACGGACTGCGTTCGCAGGGACGACCATCCCATAAAGTTTACCCGTGAACCACCGGCCCACCGACCTTCTTCCACGCATCGATGCCGCCTTCGATGTGCGCGGTGTTGGCAAGACCCGCATTCTTCGCCGCGGCTACCGCCATCGCCGAGCGCTCGCCGAAGGCGCAGAAGAACACCACGCGGCGGCCGGTGGCGGCGGCGACTTCGCGCAGCATGCCGCCGGGCTTGAGGCTCTCGGCGATGCCGGGGTAGGGCGCATGCAGGGCGCCCGAGATCGTGCCGTGCTTGGCGCGCTCGCTGGTCTCGCGCAGATCGACCAGCAGGATGTCGGGCCGGCCGAGACTCTTGATCGCATCAAGGGCGCTGAGCGCGAGCCCCTGCTTGGCAAGCTCCTCCTGATGCAGGCCGACATGCATGTTGGCAGGCACCGCCACGTCCATCATCTTCGGGTTCGGCAGCTTCAGATTGGCCATCAGCTCGATATATTCGTCGACCGAGCGCACTTGAAGCCGCGGATTGTAACGCCGCTCCTCGCCGATGGTGGAAACCGTATCGCCCTTGTAGTCGTGGGCGGGGAATACCATGGTCTCGTCAGGCAGTTTCAGCAGTCGATTGAAGATCGATTCATACTGCGCGCGCGAAGAGCCGTTCTGGAAATCGGTGCGGCCGGTGCCGCGGATCAGCAGCGTATCGCCGGTGAAGACGCGATCGCCCATCAAGTAAGAGTAGGAATCGTCGGTGTGGCCGGGCGTGTACATGACATCGAGGCTGAGCCCCTCGATCATGACCTTGTCGCCGTCGGAAACCCGCATCGACACCACGTCGGCCTTGCTCTGCTCGCCCATGATGGTGATGCACTGGGTGCGGTCGCGCAGTTCGCCCAGGCCCGTGACGTGATCGGCGTGGAGATGGGTGTCGACGGCCTTCACCAGCCGCAGATCTAGTTCGCGCAGGAGCTGGCAGTAGCGGTCGGCCTTCTCCAGTACGGGATCGAGGATCAGCGCCTCGCCACCGGCGCGACTGGCCAGCAGGTAGCTGTAGGTGCCGGAAACACTGTCGAAAAGCTGACGAAAGATCATGGCCGTTGTTCCAATAAATTTTGACTAGCTCGGGCGGGCGTAATCTCAACCTCGCTTCTGTAATTCTCTCCGCCGTCATTGCGAGCGAAGCGAAGCAATCCATGTCTCGGCTTGCGGCGCTATGGATTGCTTGCCTGCGCTCGCAATGACGTGGGGGCCGTCACGGTCTTACCAGCGTATATCCGTTCTCCGTCAGAAACAGGATCTGTGCGACGCCGACCTGCACCGGTGTCGCCGCCGATATGAACTCCGGACGCTTGCCCGCTTCACGTTCGATCGTATCGACGGTGTTGAGGCAGATGTCGAAACGGGCGCCCTGCGCCACCAGGCTCTCGACCATCTTGCGGTTGGGATTTTCCGGACGCAGCAGCTCGATGCCGGGGCCGAACGCCACGACCTCGATCGCGACCTTGTCGGGATCGTAGTGCTTCATCAAATTGCTGGCGACGCTGAGCACGAGGCCCTGCTTGCGCGGGTCGTTGTCGGAGAGCTGCAGCACGATTTTGTGCTCGGCAAACGGCTTGTCCTGCAGCGGCACCTGCTGGGCGTGGGCATCGGGCGCGGCGGCTGCGATCAGAAGCGCCGCTGATATCGCGCGAATGATGGTTGAAAAACCTGTCATCCCTGTCCTGCAATGCCGGGATTGTCTTCAACGCCCTTTAGCGTCACGCCCGACGCGGAGCGGTTGGGCGGTTTGCCAGACCGCAGATGTTTGGCGACCACATCCCAGATCGGCGCGCCGGTCTGCTCGTTGACGGAGGCCCAGCCCGCCACCTTGTAGTGCTTGCCGGCTTGCAGCGCATGGCCGTTGTCGAGCTTGAGTTCGGAAATCCGCTTGCCCACGTTCTCGTTCGGACTGCAGGTGTAGGCAAGCCCACCGACGCGGACCATGTCGCCGCCCTGCTGGTAATAAGGGTCGGTGTTGAAGAGGTTGTCGCAGATGTCTTCCAGCACGTCCTTGATCTGGCTGCCGGTCATGGTCTGGACGTAGGTCTCCGGATAGGTGACGGCGGTCTGCGCCATCACGTCCTCCATCGTCAGCGGCTGGCTTGCCAGCGCGGTGGTGCCCCAACGAAAACCCGGCGACAGTGCGATCTCGGCATTCAACTCGCCGCGTAGCGCGTCGCAGATCAGTTGATCCATCGTGCCGCTGAAATTGCCGCGGCGATAGAGCAGGCGGTCGGCGGAAGCGATCTTCTCGCTGAGTGCGGCCGCATGCGGCTCGCGGGTCTTGTCGATCAGTGTCTGCATCGCCGGATCGGGCTTCAGCAATTCCGAAAACACCGGCAGCAGCCGGTAGCGCACATTGGCGACCTTACCCTTGCCGAGTTCGAGATCGAGCACGGCCAGAAACTTTCCGTTCGAGCCGGCATTGGTGACGAGGGTGACGCCGCCCGGATTGGTCACGGGAACCGGCTGCGGTACGGCGTCGTGGGTGTGGCCGCCGAGAATGACGTCGATGCCGGTGACGCGGCTGGCGAGCTTGAGGTCGACATCCATGCCGTTATGCGAGAGCAGAATGACGGCGTCGACCTTGTCGGTGTTGCGATGGATATCGACGAGCTTTTGCAGTTCCTCGTCGCGGATGCCGAACTTCCAGTCCGGCGTAAAACGCTTCGGGTGCGCGATCGGCACGTAGGGAAACGCCTGTCCGATCACGGCGACACGATACCCGCCGATCTCCTTGATGACGGACGGCTTGAAGACGCGGCCGGATGCCGGATCGAACGCCTTGGCGTCGTTGAAGGCGGCTTCCTCGGTGAGGAAAACGTTCTGCGCCAGGAATTCGCCCTTGAAGCGTTCGAGGTTGGCGCGCAGCGCCTTCTCACCATAGGTGAATTCCCAGTGGCCGGTCATCGCCTCGATGCCGAGCAGGTTGGCGGCATCCACCATGTCGGCGCCCTGCAGCGTGTTGGAAAGGCCGGTGCCCTGCCAGAGATCGCCGCCGTCGAGCAGCAGCGCGCGCCCGCTGCCGGCCTCGCTGCGCATCCGGTCGACCAGCGTCTTCAGATGCGCAAAACCGCCGAGCTTGCCGAATCGTCCGGCGGCCTTTTCGAATTCAATACAGGTAAACGCATAGGCGTCCGCGCTGTCGGGGCGGATGCCGAAACGATCGAGGAAGGCTCTTGCGACCAGATGCGGCGGATTGCCCCGCATCGAGCCGACGCCGAGATTGACGCTCGGCTCGCGAAAAAACACCGGCCGAAGCTGCGCGTGGGTGTCGGTGATGTGCAGGATGCGCGCATTGCCGAAGCGCTCGAGATCGTAAACGCCTGCATTATTATCGGCCGCCTGCGCACTGAGCCGCGGCAGGCTGCCGGACAGGGTGGCGGCGCCCGCTAGCGTCAGGAAGTCGCGGCGGCGGATGGTCATGCGGGTCTCCGCGCGTCGTAAGGCGTCACCGTATTTCCAAATCCTTCCAGCGGGTCTTCTCGCTGGTGGCCTGGAAGATCGAAGCCTTGGCCAGCGCTTCGGCTTCCTTGGCGGACGCAATGGCCTTGTCGAATTCGCCGGCATCGGCCGACTTCTTCGCCGCCGCCAGCGTCGCCGCCGTGGTGGTCCATTGGTTGCGCAGCTTGCCGGCCTCCTTGTTGGCGGCGTCAGCCGCGGCGTACGCCGCCTTGAATTCGTCCTCGGAGCCCGCGGCGAGCGTGGGCATAGCACCCGCGGCAAGCAGCACCAGCACCAATGCGGATTTCTGCAACATGTTCCTCATGGCCGCGCCCCCGGACCCGAAATCGGCAGGCCGTTGCTGACATAGGACAGGTAATATTCGACATTGCGATATTCATTGTCCTGCGGGCTGAGCGGCACGCCGCGAATCTGGCTGTTGCAGGTGGTGAAGCGCCGGCTGGTGGTGCCCATGCCGCTCCATTCCGAGCGGTAGATCGGCATCGCGTTGACGATGCCGAGCGCGGGGGCCAGGATTTCGGCGCGGATGCGTTCGCCCGGGCTCTGCACATGGCAGGTGGCGCAGGAAAAATTCAGCTGGCCGCGGCGCGTGTAGAAATATTCCTTGCCGTTCTCGTAGGCCGCAAGCGCGCGGGGATCGTCCGGGATCTTGATGTCCATCGGCTTGCCGCGCGAGGTGAAGGCCATGTAGGCGGTCAGCGCCGCCATTTCGTCCCTGACATAGGAGAACGGTGGCTCGCCGTTGGCCTCGCGGCAGCGGTTCAAGGCCAGTTCAAGCGTGATGACCTTGCCTTCCTTCTCGTCGAAGTAAGGGTAGTTCTGGCGAATACCGATGCCTTTGTTCGGGAAGCAGTCCTCGTAGCTCTTGCCGTTCTTGAACGGCTTGGAAAACATTTCCTTGCCCATTTCGAGCGAGAATTCGTAGGGCGGAAATTGCTCCTTCTCCTGCCACTGCCGGTACAGGTCCTCGTTCATCGAATAGGGGCCGTTGACGAAATCCTCGAGTTTGACCTTCGGGAATTTGTCGGTGAAGAATTTTCTGAACGCCTTGGCGTCGGCGACGGGATCGACCTTGTCGGCCGCGCCTGAGGGCAGGGTGCTCGCAAGCGTCAACACCGCGAGCGCGAGCGCGGCGGAAGCCAGATAGATCGCGGATCGCAGCTTCATTGGATCTTCGCCGTGGTGGTGTCGGTCGCGCCCTTGTTGTCGACCCAGCTGATCTTCAGCTCGTCGCCCTTCTTGCCGCCCTTGAAGGCGAACTTGACGTACGGATCCTTGGAAACGCCGCCGCCCCAGTCGGCCGTGAACACGTTCTTGCCGTCGTATTCGAAGGTGAGTTGCTGGATGAAATGCGCGGGAATGATCTCGCCCTTGGCGTCCTTGACGAAGCCGGAATCCATCGGGTGCTGGATCAGCGCCTGCACCTCGGTGGTCTCGCCGCTCGAAGTGGCGCGCACGCGAATGGTCGATGCCATCTGAATTCTCCTAGCCTATTCCTTGGCGCATGATCTTGTCGAAAAACCGGTGTCTAGTTTCCCGGACGCCCGTTAGCCGCCGCAACCGCCGACGGTGACTTTGACTTCCTTGTTGGCGCTGTAAAGCTTGCCACCGGCTTCCACGACCACGATCACGTTGCTGGTTCGCGCCATCTTGATGCGGTTGGCGACGTTTGGAAGCGTGCCGGCCGGAATTTTGTAGGATGCCACCAGCGCGACCGGATTTTCGCTGACCAGGAACGAGATCGAGGTCACGTCCGCCAGCGTCGTCGTCACCGATATCGGAACCACGGCGCCGTTCTCCGCGATTTCGGGCGCGTCCATCTTGACCTTGTCCGAAGGCTCCGCCGTCTTGCCGTAGAGCGCCTTGATCGCATCGGCTTCGCTCTTGGCCTTGAATGCCGCTTCCGGATATTTGTCGTTGGCCGCGGCCAGCGCCGGCGTCAGGCCGAACGGAAGATTGCCGAGGCCCAAGAGCGCGACCGCGCCTGCACCCTGCAGGATCAGCCGCCGCGTGGCCGAAAATCCGACGTCAGTCATGTCCATCGTCTCCTAAAGCGTGCGTGCGCACGTCACAGCGTCTGCAGGAAATCCACCACCGCGTTGATTTCCTTTTCGGTCAGAATCCGGTTGCGTCCGAACGGAGGCATCACGGTCAGCGGATTGCGCAGCGTTTCATCGTTGAGAATGGCGACGAGATCCTCGCGCTTGGGATACTTGCTCTTGATGTCGACCAGCTCGGGCCCGATCGTGCCGGGCAGGTCGCCGCCCTTGATGACATGACAGGTCAGGCAATTGCCCTTGCCGCGGTCGAAGGCGAGCTTGCGGCCTTCGTCCACCGCGGACTGCGCCTGCGCGATGCCGGTGGAAGCGAACGCGCCGATCATCAGCGCCAGCGTGAACGCCGGGAGCTTTGCGGATTTCGTCAGGGAATGATCGATCACAGGCGTTTCCGTCGTTTCTATTTCGGTTGCATCGTGTCGAGTGGTCCGGTCGTGCGCGGCGTCAGGTTCCTGCCTTCGGCTGTCGACGATATCCTGACATCGGCAGCGTTGACACAAGCGTTCATGCAGGGCTTGGCCATCGTATCGGGTCGCGGGTCGGTCCAGATGAAACTGTCGCGATTACGCATTTTGACTTTCGGCAAGCTGTTGCGATCGGCAACGAAATCATGGGGAACGAGGTCGTTCAGGCTCAGAATATAGGCGGTCAAAGCATAAACGTCATCCGCTGACAATGTGTGCGGCACGGGCATCGGCATGGCGCGGTTAATATAGTCCCAGAGGGTCGGGGCGAACGGCCAGTAGCTGCCGACTGTCGGCTCCGGACGCTCGTCCCGGAGCGACCCGACGCCGCCCACCAGCTTGGGAAAGCGGCCTTCGCCTTCGCCGAAGGTTCCATGACAGGCGGCGCATTGCTCGGCATAGACGTCGGCGCCCCGGTCAACCGTGCCCTTGCCGGGCGGCAGACCAGCGCCGTCCTCGCCACGCACGTCGATGTCCCATCCGGCGATCTGCGCCGGCGTCGCGACGCTGCCGTAACCGAACGAGCCGGGCTCTGCCGCGCCTGCGAGGCCTCCGGCCGCAAGCAGGATGACCACGACGGCCAGGCAAATCTTACGCGAGCTGTACATTGAAGACGCTTCCGTCAGGCTTGATCTGCCAGGTCTGGATCGAATTGTTGTGATAGACCGAGTTCGAGCCGCGCTGCTTTCGCAGCTCCGCAATCCTTGGCTGCACATAACCGGTTTCGTCGATGACGCGGGATGCGACCAGCGCCGGGCGGCCGTCCCAGCGCCAGGGCAGGGTGAACTTTGTGAGTGCCTTCGAAAGCACCGGGTCGTGCAGTCGCGCGCTCTGCCAATTGATCCCGCCATCCATGGAGACGTCGACACGCCTGACCTTGCCGTTGCCCGTCCACGCCAGTCCCCTGATTTCATAGAGGCCGGGCCCATCGAGCGGTTTTTCCGGGCAGGGAAAGGTGATGACGGATTTGGCGTCGATCAGCCAGGTGAAGCCGCGCGAGGTGCCGTCCGGCATCAGGTCGGTGTATTTCGAGGTTTCCTCGCGGGAATGCCATGGCTTGTCGCCGAGCTTGATCCGGCGCAGCCATTTGATGTTGACGTTGCCTTCCCAGCCCGGCACCACCAGCCGCAGCGGATAGCCCTGTTCGGGCCGCAGCGCCTCGCCGTTTTGCGCGTAGACCACGAGACAATCGTCGAGACATTTGTCGAGCGGCAGGCTGCGGTTCATGTGCGCGCCGTCGGCGCCTTCGACCATCGCCCACTTCGCTTCCTTCTTGACGCCGACCTCCTCCAGCAGCGTCGACAGCCGGACGCCGGTCCATTCGGCGCAACTGACCATGCCGTGGCTGAACTGCAGCGAGTTCATCTGCGCGGCGCGCCAGTTCATGCCGCCATTGGCCGGGCATTCGATGAAATGGATGCGCGATATCGATGGGAAGCGCAGGACGTCCTTCATGGTGAGCAGCAGCGGGCGCTCGACCAGCCCGTGGATCATGAGCTTGTGCTGCGCCGGATCGACATCGGGCCGGCCCGCATGGTGGCGCTCGAAGAACAATCCATTGGGTGTGATGATGCCGTGCAGGTCCTGCAACGGCGAAAAGCTTACGGACGATTCCGCGCTGGCGGTGAGCCAGGGGACGTTGCGCCGGATCACGGAGGCTTCGGTATCCGCAGGCCGGCCATAGGGCCGGTCGACCACGCCCGCGCCGATCGATTGCGACCAGGGGGCGTCCGCGGGAGGAGCCTCCTGCACCGGGTCGGCCATGGCGGGTTTGCTGCCGAGGGCGAGGCTGCCGGCCAGCGCAGCGCCGAGGCCAAGAACGCTGCGTCGGCCCAAAGGCGCGTCCGCGCCGGCAAGATCGGAGAGAACAGCTTTGCTGCGTAACGGGTCAGGCCGCACGTTTTCTTCCCCTCGCGGCCGCATCGCCGCATCATTTTTTGCTTTTTTGAACCGCTATCGACATTTGCTAATTTAGTCAATGCTAAATAAAGGCCGGGACGTTAGTATGTCATGTGTGCTTCGGAGGCACGGAAAACCATCCCGGATTGGACACCATGAGAGCAGCCGCGGCGGCAGCCAAAGAGACGCAATCCGCCCCCGGCGCTGACGATGCGGCGGCCCTGAAGATGCTGGCGAAGCAGGCCGGCGAAGCAGCCCAACTCCTGAAAATGCTCGCCAACGAAAAGCGCTTGTTGATCCTCTGCTTTCTGGCCGTGCGCGGCGAGATGACGGTCGGGGAACTGGTCGGCATCGTCAAGCTGAGCCAGTCCGCATTGTCGCAGCATCTGGCGAAATTGCGCGCCGATGGTCTGGTCGAATTCCGGCGAGCGTCCCAGACACTGCATTATCGCGTGGCCGATGAGCGTGCATTGCGCCTGCTGCAGGTGCTGAAAGAGATTTATTGTAGCGAACTGAAGTGACGCCAGCGGCGTTTCAGGCCCACAACGATTTTCAGACGAGGCGGCAATGGCCGAATATGTGGTGGAGTTCGGCAAGGATGGCCGGCCGGTCGAACCGGACGGCCGGCTCGATGCGGCGGCGTTCCACCGCAACCATGAGCCGATCTGGGCGGTGCTGCAGACATTCCTCGCCGGCAAATCCGGTGACGTGGTGGAGGCCGGCAGCGGCACCGGCCAGCATGTCGTTCATTTTGCAAGGCATACACCCGGCATCATCTGGTGGCCGAGCGATCTCAACGAGCGGCACCTGCAGAGCATCGAAGCGTGGCGCGCGCATTCGGCCTTGCTGAACATCCGTCCGCCGCAGCGGATCGATCTCACCGATCCCGCCTGGTCTTCGGCTATGCGCGACGGCGGCGGTCCGGCCGAATTGCTGGCGGTGTTCTGCGCCAACGTGATCCACATCGCGCCATGGCGCGTGACTGAGGGCTTGTTCGCCGGCGCAGGCCGCTATCTGCGCGCCGACGGCCGGCTGTTTCTCTATGGCCCGTTCAAGCGCGAGGGCAAACACACCGCGATGAGCAATGCCGTGTTCGACACCAGCCTGCGCGAGCAGGATGCCGAATGGGGCGTGCGCGACATCGTCGATCTCGAAAAGCTCGCCGCTGGCGCGGACCTCGCATTGATCGAAACCGTGCCAATGCCGGCCAACAACATGATTTTGGTTTTCGGGCGGTAGCGCCTTTCCCCGCCTTAATGATAGGCGAGGCACCACCCTGGCCCACGAAGCCAGCAGCGCTCGTCGGCAACGTCCTCGTCTCGATACAATCGTGTGACCTTTTGCCAGCCGCCATGGGTAAAGGCTTCGGCAAGCGCGCGTTCGGACGCCTCGTCGCGGCTGCCGGCGCAGGGGAAGATCGCAACCGGCGAAATCCATTGCGCCAGATAGTTCGCGGCTGTTCGCTCAATTCGGAATACGGCGCCGGCACTCGCCATGCGCTCCGGCGCTATGCCGCCAAATCCCTGATCTGACGTCATCGGCATGATCAGGCGGCCGCCGTCGGCAAGGCCATCGAGCCAGCGTGTGGCCGGCCGCGTGCAGCCGGCATTGACATAGATGACATCGGCGGCATCGAACGGCACCTGCGTGCCGTCGCCTTCAATCACTGCGACGTTCGCATAGGCCGCCAGGTTGGCCCTGGCACGCGCGGCAAGGTTCCCATCATACTCGATTCCCGTTACCCGCCCTGACGGCCCGACGAGATGTGCGAGGATCGCCGTGTAATAGCCCGTGCCAGTTCCAACATGGACCACGTGCTGGCCGGCGGCGGGTAATGCCTGATGGATAAGGTGGGCGTGCAACGACGGTTGCCCGTTGTTGACATGGCGCTCGGGCACAAGCGCGACCAGATCGTCGGTATAGAGATAGATCGGGTCGGCGTCGGGTGTCGGCACATAGTTGCGTAGCCACCGGAGCACCAGCCATGGACCGGGGCCGACAAAGTCCTCGCGGGGAATGGCCGCAAGCGCCTGAGCGAGACCCGCATTGGCGACGCTTGCGGCGGCAAGTACCTGCTTGGCGTATGCGGCACGGACGATGCGGAGCTCGGCTTGCGCGTCCATTTTGCACTCCATCCTGGCTCATGCTACTGTTGTGTGATTTGACACACCATCATGTGTGTTAAATAGCATAATCGTCGGGAGGAGGCCAGATTGAAGAAGCGGCTTTATCCGGCCGTGCTGGAGCGCGGTCCGCGCGGCGCGCTTGGCGCGTGGTTTCCCGATTTTCCGGGCTGCGTTGCCGGCGGGCGGTCGCAGGAGGAGGCGATCGAGAAGGCGGAGGGCGCGCTGGCGCGAGCCGTGGACGGGATGGCCGAGCAGGGCAGGGCGCTGCCGGAGCCGACGCCGATCGAGCGGATCGCGTTGCCAAAGGGCGCGGACGTCGTCGCTTATTTCATCGTCGGAGTCGATCCGCCCGATCCGTCCGAGCGGGTGAACGTCTATTTGCCGAAGAGCCTGGTTGCGCGGATCGATAAGCGCGCCACGGAGTTCGGCATGAGCCGCTCCAGCTTCTTCGGCCTCGCCGCCACGATTGCGCTCGATTGGAGTCCGGGCTTCCCGCACCGCCTCGTGGATCCTCGCTCAAAAGTCCACAAGACCGGTGCGGTGCGAGCCCAAAGGAAATCGGGCAAGAAGCGGCCGTGAGAGGGCGTTTTGGTGAGGTGGGGTGGCGAAACGCTACGCGGCGTTATCCGCCCAGCCGATCTTGTTCCTCAGGAATGTGTAGCCGAGCGCGATGAATCCGGCGCGCTCGCGGTTGTCCTTGCCGTAGCCGTGACCGCCGGCCGCCGGCTCGTAGAACCAGGCTTCGTATCCCATCGCCTGCAGCTTGGCCGCCATCTTGCGGGCGTGGCCGGGATGCACGCGGTCGTCGCGGCGCGTGGTGGCGATCAGGATCGGCGGGTAGTTCTGGCCTGGTATTGCGGTGTGATAGGCGGAATAGGTTTTCAGCCACTCCCATTCGGCGGGCTTGTCGGGATCGCCATATTCGGCGATCCAGCTCGCGCCCGCGAGCAACTTGGTGTAGCGGCGCATGTCGATCAGGGGAATCGTACAGAACAGCGCGCCGAATCTTTCGGGGTAACGCACCAGCATGTTGGTGATCAGGATGCCGCCGTTCGATCCGCCTTCGGCGGCAATTCTGCTGGCGCGCGTCACGCCGCGTTTGACGAGGTCGGCGGCCACGGCTGCGAAATCATCATGCGCCAGCCGTTTTCCAGCGTAACGGCCGGCATCATGCCAGCGCGTGCCGAACTCGCCACCGCCGCGGATATTGGCCTGCACCGTGGTGCCGCCGCGCTCCAGCCACAGCTTGCCCAGCGCGGAATTGTAATATGGCTTCACCGCGTGGCCGAAGCCGCCATAGGCACTCATATAGACCGGGGCGTCGCCGGTTTCGGCGGCGGGACCGGTCTGCACATAGGGAATGCGCTCGCCGTCTATCGAAATCGTCTCATGGCGGGTGACGACGAGTCCGTCGGCGGAAAAGGTCTTTGGCGCCTGCTTCAGGATAGCGGGGCTGGCGACGCCCTCGAGCAGTAGCAGCGAAGGCGGCGTCACCGGATCCTGCACATTGGCGAGCAGGTCGCCATTGCTCTCGGCTTCGTGGCGGTCGAGCCGCCAGACATCGACCACGCCGATTTCGGGAAGGCCCTGCAGTTCTGCGCGCATCCATCCGCTTGCCGAAGGTGTGCAGATTTCGAACACCGGGCGCAATTCGTCGAGGATCGACAAGACGAGTTTGCCGTCCGTCCAGAAAAAGCCCTGCAACGCCCGCCGCGGCTGCGGCTCGAAAACAAGGGTGAAGTTGCGGTCGCCGGCCAGGAAGGCGGACAGCGAGATGCCAAGCACGCTGTCGGGCGCGTAGGTCTTGCCCGCGACCGTCCAGGCGCCGCGCAATTTCACGGCCAGCCAGTCGTTATGCGCTTCCAGCCAGATGTCGGTCGGCAGGTCGAGCTTTGTGCGCGGACCGGCCTCGGTGCCGAGCCAGAGATTGAGGTTGAAGAAATCGATCCGATCGATGAACCACATCCGCGGCGTCGGGCCGGTGTCATCGACGCTGCAGTACGCGGCCATCCGGTCGGCCGGCACTTCGAACAGCACCGGCGCGCGTTCCACGGGTTCGCCGCGGCGCCACAGCCGGACGGTTTTCGCGTAGCCGGAAGTCGTCGCCATGCCCTCGCCGAGGGCGCTCGAGAGCAGGAGCGTGTCGGCGTCGATCCATTCGACGCCACTTTTGGCTTCCGGCAGGGTGAATCCGCCCGTGACGAAAGCCTTGGTGTCCAGATCGAATTCCCGCAGCGTCACCGCGTCGCTGCCGCCTCGCGAAAGCGCGACGATCACGCGCGAGTTTCCCGGCAGCGGTTGGGTCCAGTTGAGCAGCCAATCCTTGTCCTCCTCGGCGGCGAGGCGGTCGATGTCCAGCAACGGCTCCCAGGCCGGCTCCGCGTTGCGAAAATCAGCAAGCGTCGTGCGCCGCCAGAGGCCGCGCGGATTTTTGGCATCCTTCCAGAGATTGTAGACGGACCCGCCGTGGCGCGTGACATAGGGAATGTTGTCGCTTCGGTCGTAGATCGCCGCGAGCGTATCGCGATCCGTCTCGAACTGCCGCCCGCCGAAAGCTTCCAGCGTCAGCCGGCTTTGCCGGTCGACATAGTCGAGCGCGCGTTCGCCTTCGACTTCCTCGAGCCAGAGATAGGGATCATCGTCGGGCGCGGCGATGGTCGGCCTGTCGTCGATTGCCATGGCTTGAACTCCAGGAGGTGCCGGTCGCTTGTAGCGCAACAGGCATGATCGGGGCGACCCTCGATGTAGGCTGTCGCCGGTGTGCTGTCCAATGTGCGCCTCTCGCATAGCGAGCGCCCGTTTGCGCCGGTTGATCGCGTCCCCTCGCGTCTTCATAGTGGCCCGCAATGAATCGATAAGGCTCCCCGCCCGGGGCCTGCCGGGCGGGAAGGCCGATGCTGGATACGACTGCTGCCGTAGAGGTAACCAACGACGCACGCGCGCGTGCCAACGTGCTGCGGCTCGCCGCGGCGCAGGCGCTGACCGGCGCCAATTCGGCTGTCATCTTCGCCACCGGATCGATCGTCGGCGCGACGCTGGCGCCGACCGTCTCGCTCGCCACCGTGCCGATCTCGATGTATGTGCTGGGCCTCGCCGCGGGCACGCTGCCGACCGGCGCGATCTCCCGCGCCTATGGCCGCCGTATCGCCTTCATCATCGGCACCTTCTGCGGCGTGCTGACCGGCGCCCTCGGCGCGGCCGCGATCCTGCATGGATCGTTCTGGCTGTTTTGCTTCGCGACCTTTCTCGGCGGGCTCTATGGCGCGGTGGCGCAATCCTATCGCTTCGCCGCGGCCGATGGCGCCAGCATTTCGTTCCGTCCCAAGGCCCTGTCCTGGGTGATGGCGGGCGGCGTGTTCGCCGGCGTGCTTGGCCCGCAGCTCGTGCAGTGGACCATGGATATCTGGCCGCCCTATCTGTTTGCCTTCAGCTTCGTCATGCAGGCCGTCGTTGCACTGGTGGCGATGGCGGTGCTCTCTGGCGTCGACGCGCCGAAGCCGGCGCCATCGGACATGCATGGCGGCCGGCCGCTGTTTACGATCGCGCGGCAGCCGCGGTTCATCGCCGCCGCCCTATGCGGGGTGATCGCCTATCCGATCATGAATCTCGTGATGACCTCGGCGCCGCTCGCCATGAAGATGTGCGGGCTCACCGTCAGCGATTCCAATTTCGGCATTCAATGGCACATCGTGGCGATGTACGGGCCGAGCTTCTTCACGGGCTCGCTGATCGCGCGCTTCGGCGCGCCAAGGATCGTGGCGCTCGGCCTGCTGCTGGAAGCCGCAGCGGCGGGCATCGGCCTTTCCGGTATCACCGCGATGCATTTCTGGGCGACGTTGATCGTGCTCGGGGTGGGGTGGAACTTTGCATTTATTGGCGCCTCGGCGCTGGTGCTGGAGACGCATCGGCCGCAGGAGCGCAACAAGGTGCAGGCCTTCAACGATTTCCTGGTGTTCGGGATGATGGCGCTGGGCTCGTTCTCTTCAGGCCAGTTGCTGGCGCATTACGGCTGGTCGATGGTAAACATGGTGGTGTTCCCGCCGGTGCTGCTCGGCCTTGCAGTCCTGTCGTTTGCGTCATTCGCAAAGCGCCGCGCGAAGCTGCAGGCGGCTGGCGAGATTCCCGGTTCGGGTATCTGATTTTTAGTTGATTGCTGGAGGCACCATGCCGTCGCGCGCCCGTCTCGATGAATTCATTGCAGTCGTCGTCTCCGGCGATCATGCCGGCGCCATCGAGCGCTTCTACACCGAGGACGCCAGCATGCAGGAGAATGCCGCTCCGCCCCGCGTCGGCCGCGATCTCCTGGTGGCGCATGAGCGCGCGGTGCTGGAACGGGTCAAGAGCGTGACGTCGATCTGCGTCGCCTCGGTGGTCGAGGGTGATCGCGTCGCGATCAACTGGGTGTTCGAGTTCGTCTATCATTCCGGCAAGACCGGACGGTTCGACGAAGTGGCGCTGCAGGAATGGCGCGGCGACAAGGTCTTTCGCGAGCGGTTCTTCTACGACCCGTCGAAGCCGACCACCTAGTTGCCATCTGCTGACAGTTCGGTGTCCGTCGAATTGATGGGCCTTGCAGCGTTGTTCGCTGTTGCCGACATGTGCCGGGCAAACGCGGCAATGACGAGACCGCAACGAAGGGACATCTCTTGGACGCCCGCAACTACATGCCTCCTGACGAAACTTCGATCCGCTACGACGGCTGGCGCATCGTGGCCGTGTGCTTCCTGCTGGCGACCTTCGGTTGGGCCTTCGGCTTCTACGGCCAGAGCGTCTATGTCGCCGAGTTGCAGCGGTTGCACGGCTGGCCGGCGTCGCTGATCTCTTCGGGCACGACGTTCTTCTACCTGTCGGGCGCGGCGCTGGTCGCCTTTGTCAGCGAGGCGATCAAGGGGTTCGGGCCCCGGAATTGCATGATCGCGGGCATCTGCACAATGGCTTTGGCCGCGATTTCGATCGGCCAGGTCCGCGAGCCCTGGCAACTCTATCTCGCCAACGCCGTGCTTGCCTTCGGCTGGGCCGGCACCAGCCTCGGCATGATCACCAACACCCTCGGCCTCTGGTTCGACAAAAGGCGCGGCATGGCGATCAGCCTGGCGCTGAACGGCGCGAGTTTTGGCGGCATTGTCGGTGTGCCCTTGATGGTCATGGCGATCGGCACTTTCGGCTTCCCCGGCGCGATGACTGCGTCGGCGCTGGTAATGGTCGCGGTGATGGTTCCCGTGATCATGCTATCCGTCGGGCGGCCGCCGGTTCATGCAAGCGCTGGCGATGTCGACGCCGCGGACGCGCCGTCGCCGACGCAAATTCGCGCACGGGCATTTCGCGATATCGGCTTCCTCTCGGTGTCAGCGGCGTTCGCGCTGGTGCTGTTCGCGCAGGTCGGCTTCATCGTGCACCTGATCGCGTTTCTGGATTCGGCGATCGGGCGGCAACAGGCGGCGATTGCGATGGCACTGTTGACCGCGATGGCGGTGGTCGGTCGCGTGCTGTTTTCATTCGTGATCGACCGGATGAACCAGCGGCTGGCGTCTTCGCTCTCTTTTGTGAGCCAAGCCGTGGCCCTTCTGATCGTCATCAACGTGCATCATGACTACGCGCTGATCGCCGCCTGCGCGCTGTTCGGCTTCTCGGTCGGCAATCTGATCACGCTGCCGGCGCTGATCGTTCAGCGCGAGTTCGACCCGCGTTCGTTCGGCGTGCTGGTCAGTTTGATCACGGCGATCAACCAGATCACCTACGCGTTCGGCCCCGGCGTGGTCGGCCTGCTGCACGATCTCTCGGGAAGCTACACGCTGCCATTCTATGGCTGCATCGCAGTGGAGCTGACGGCGGCTGTGCTGGTGATGATACGGGGGCGGCAGGCAGCGAAGTCGTAGCCCGGATGTCGCTGCGCTCATCCGGCGTTCGTCATTGCGAGCGGAGCGAAGCAATCCATTTCTCCGCGAAGGAAGTATGGATTGCTTCGTCGCTTCGCTCCTCGCAATGACGGTGAGAGCTAGGTCTGTCGCTGCCGCAGCAACTCCTCGAGATCCAACCTTTTCGTGAACATCGCGAGCGATCCATCCGGCGCACGCGGCCATTCTTCCTTCGGCCGGTCGCAGTAGAGCTCCACACCGTTCTGGTCGGGATCGCGCAAATAGAGCGCCTCGCTGACGCCGTGATCGCTGGCGCCATCAAGCTCGATGCCGGCCTCGATCACGCGATACAGCGCATCCGCCAGCGCCGGGCGGTTGGGATAGAGAATGGCGGTGTGAAACAGCCCGGTGGCATCAGGCGGCGGAGGGTGGCCGCCTTTGCTTTCCCAGGTGTTGAGCCCGATATGGTGGTGATAGCCGCCCGCCGAAATGAACGCCGCGCCGGAGCCCATCCGCTGCATCACCTCAAAGCCGAGCACGCCGCAATAGAAGCTAAGGGCGCGTTCGAGATCGGCGACCTTGAGATGGACATGCCCAATGCGGGTGCCGGCGATGATGGGTGGGTTCTGGGGCATGTTGCCTCCTGTGACTCTTAACCTCGCCCCGCTTGCGGGGAGAGGTCGAACATTACGCGAAGCGGAAAGGTCGGGTGAGGGATACAGGTCTATCGGGAGGTCACAATTTGCGGAGGCCCCTCACCCTGACCCTCTCAGAGCGAGCTTTGGAAGAGAGATCACGCCAGATCCGACACCTCACCATCCGGCAGTCCAAATTCAAACGTGTTCAGCGTCATCGACACCATCGTGTAATAACCGCACAGCCCGATCACCTCGACGACCCCGCGTTCGGTGAGCACTTTGACGGCCTCGTCATACAGCACCTGCGAGACGCCTTTGCCCTCATGGAGCGATTTGGCAAGGTCATAGATCATCTGGCCCTTGGGATCATCGAATGTCGGCGTGCGGCGATCGCGGATGTCCTCGATGATCCTGGGGTCCATGCCGCCCTTCAGCGCCAGCCGCTTATGCGCGAACCATTCATAATGCGAGGTCCAGTGCCGCGCGGTGACGAGGATTGCGATCTCGGAGAGCTTTGCGGGAAACATGGTGTTGAAACGAAGTTGCTCACCAAGCCGCGTGGCGTGCCGCGCCATGTCCGGGCTGTTGAGCCAGGCCATCATCGGCGCCGGCGGGGCTCCACGCTTGCCTGATATCGCTTCGTCGTAGGTTTCTTTTTGTTCGGGGCTCATTTCGCCAGGCGAAAGCAACTTCAACCGCATGCCCGTTTCCTCTTGTTTTTCAATCGCTACGGCTTTGCGCATACACCTGATCGGGCGTCGTGACCACCGTCCGTCGGCATGGGCTGATGCCAGACATATGTTGAATTCCGCAATGCGACGGCTAAGGTCGGTTGCAAATATCCCACATGGAAACGCCATCATGTCCGATCTGGATAATTTTCGCCGTGAAACCCGCGCCTGGCTGGAGGCCAATTGCCCGCCGGAGATGCGGCGTCCGATGACCTCGGAGGACGACACCTATTGGGGCGGGCGTAACGCCAAATTCTCGTCCGAACCGCAGCGCGTCTGGTTCGAGCGGATGCGCGACAAGGGCTGGACCGTGCCGGATTGGCCGACGGAATATGGCGGCGGAGGGCTCGATCGCGCCGAGCACAAGGTGCTGCGCGAGGAGATGTCGGCAATGGGCGCACGCTCGCCGCTGTCGAGTTTTGGCACCTGGATGCTCGGGCCGGCGCTCTTGAAGTACGGCAACGAGGCGCAGAAGAAGGAGCATCTGCCAAAAATCGCCGCCGGCCTGATCCGCTGGTGCCAGGGCTATTCCGAGCCGAACGCCGGATCGGACCTCGCCTCGCTGCAGACCCGTGCCGAGAGCGACGGCGACGACTACGTCATTACCGGCCAGAAGATCTGGACCTCCTACGCGAACTACGCCGACTGGATCTTCTGCCTGGTGCGGACCGATCCCACGGCGAAGAAGCACGACGGCATCAGTTTCATCCTGTTCGACATGGCCTCGAAGGGCGTATCGACCAAACCCATTCTCCTGATCTCGGGCTATTCGCCGTTCTGCGAAACCTTCTTCGACAATGTCCGCGTGCCGAAATCGCATGTGGTCGGCACCGTCAACCGCGGCTGGGATGTCGCGAAATATCTGTTGCAGCATGAGCGGGCGATGATCTCGGGCACTGGAGAGCGCGGTGTCGGCCGTCCGCTCGGGCAGGTCACCGCCGACTCCGTCGGAAGCGATGATTCCGGTCGGCTCGACGATGCCATGCTGCGCAGCCAGATATCGACCTTCGACATCGATGAGGCTGCGTTTGCAGCCGTGGCCGAGCGTGCCGTTGATCTGGCGAAGGCCGGGCAATCGCATCCGGCGTTCTCCTCGGCGATGAAGTATTACGGCACCGAACTCAACAAGCGCCGCCATGAAATCCTGATGTCGGCCGGCGGCATCGACGCGCTGGAGTGGGAAAGCGAGCGCTCCCGAGGCGGCGCACGCCCACGTGCCTGGCTGCGCACCAAGGCCAACTCGATCGAAGGCGGCACCAGCGAGGTGATGCTCGGCATCGTCGCCAAGCGCATCCTCGATCTGCCGGGGGCGTAGTGCCCAACCTCTCTCGTCGTCCCTGTGAAAGCAGGGACCCATAACCACCGCTGTTAAGTGTTGATTGTGACGCTAACTCCAATCCTACTCGACAGGCCGCGGCGTATGGGTCCCTGCGTTCGCAGGGACGACGAAAAAGCTTAATTCACCTCTGAAGCGGATATTCCCAATGGCCCTCGTCCTCACCGAAGAACAATCCATGCTGCGCGACAGCGCGCGCGGCCTTATCAGCGACAAGGCGCCGGTGGCGCACCTGCGCAGCTTGCGCGACGGCAAGGACGCAACGGGCTTTTCCCGCGACCTCTGGAAGGCGTTTGCCGAGATGGGCTTTTCCGGATTGCTGGTCCCTGAAAATCTCGGCGGCAGCGGGCTTGGCTGTGTCGAGGCCGGCGTGGTGATGGAGGAAATCGGCCGCAACCTGATGCCGTCGCCGTTTCTCTCGACAGCCGTGCTGGCGGTGTCCGCGCTGGCGCGCGGCGGCAGCGAAGCGCAGAAATCGGCGCACCTGCCGAAGATTGCTGACGGCTCGCTGCTGGCTGCGTTTGCGATCGACGAAGGCGCAAAACATCGTCCGCTGCAGACCAAACTGCAGGCGGTGCGATCGGGGAACGGTTTCAAGCTCAATGGCGCCAAGGCTCTCGTGGTCGACGGTCATACCGCCGATCTCCTGATCGTCGCCGGCCGCACCGGCGCCGCCGCCGGTGAGCGCAACGGGCTGACGCTGTTCCTGGTCGATCCCAAGGCCAAGGGCGTCGCGATCGAACGCACGGTGATGGTCGATGCGCATAACGCCGCCAGGATCGAATTCGTCAATGTCGAGGTCGATGCCGATCACGTGCTCGGCGAAGTCGATCAGGGCGCGGCGCTGCTGGACGGCGTGCTCAATATCGGCCGCGGCGCGGTGGCTTCCGAAATGGTGGGCTTAAGCGAAGAGGTGTTCGGCCGCACCGTGACCTATCTGAAAGAGCGCAAGCAGTTCGGCAAATTGATCGGCGAATTCCAGGCGCTGCAGCACCGCGCAGCCCAGCTCTACATCGACATCGAGATCACCCGGGCCGCCGTGCTGAAGGCGCTGCAGACGCTTGATGGGGATTTCGAGCACGCCGGCGCGGCTGTCGCCGTTGCAAAGGCCCGCGCCGGGACGACCGCGACGCTGGCGGTGCAGGAGGGCGTGCAGATGCATGGCGGCATGGGCATGACCGACCAGTTCGACATCGGCTTCTTCATGAAGCGGGCGCGGGTCTGCCAGGAATTGTTCGGCGACAGCAATTACCACGCCGATCAGCTGGCGCGGATGAAGAGTTATTGAGATTGTTGTGGGGCACGGGAGCCGCGCCTCACACACCGCCGTCATCACCCGCGAAGGCGGGTGATCCAGTACGCCGCGGCTTCTCGGTCAATTACGACGTCTCTGGAATACTGGGTCACCCGCCTTCGCGGGTGACGACGGTTGTGGGCGTTGATAGACCTTACCTGATCGGCGGCGCGTACTGGATACCGCCATTGCTCCAGAGCGAATTCAGCCCGCGCGGAATCTTCAGTCTCGACCCTTCGCCGACATTACGGTCGTAAACCTCGCCGTAATTGCCGACATGGCGGATGATACGGGCGGCCCAGTCCTTGGGCAGGCCGAGGTCTTCACCGTAGCTGCCTTCGGTGCCGACCAGCCGCATCACGTCGGGCTTCTTCGACTTCAGCGCCTCGTCGATGTTCTTCGAGGTGACGCCGAGTTCCTCGGCGTTGATCATCGCATACAGTGTCCACTTCACGATCATCATCCAGTCGTCGTCGCGCTGCCGCACCACGGGTGCGAGCGGCTCCTTGGAGATGACGTCGGGCAGGATGACGTGGTCGTTCGGCTGGATGAGGTTCAACCGAAGTGCGTAGAGCTGGGAGACGTCGGCGGTGAAGGTGTCGCACTTGCCGCCCTCATAGGCCTTGAGCACCTCTTCCAGCTTGGAAAATTTGACTTCCGTGTATTTCATGTTGTTGGCGCGGAAATAGTCGGCGAGGTTGAGCAGCGTCGTCGTGCCCTCCTGCACGCAAACCTTGCTGTTGTTGAGGTCCAGCGCCGAATCGATGTTGCGCGAGCGCGGCAGCATGAAGCCCTGGCCGTCATAATAGGCGACCGCCGGGAAATAGAGGTCGTAGTTGGTTTCGCGCGACATGCTCCAGGTCGAGTTGCGGGAGAGGATGTCGACCTTGCGGCTCTGCAGCTCCTTGAAGCGTTCGCTGGCGTCGAGCGGCAGGAATTTCGCCTTCTTGGGATCGTCGAAAATGGCGGCGGCCACCGCACGGCAGAAATCGACGTCGAAGCCGGTCCAGTCACCCTTGTCATCGGGGATCGAGAAGCCGGGCAGGCCCTTGTTGACGCCGCACAGCACGTCGCCGCGGCGGATGGTCCGCTTCAGGGTCTTGGTGTCGTAACGTTCATAGGTGATCGCGCCAGCCGCGACCGCGATTGCGACCGCCAGCCCGATGAGGAGGCCGCCTCGGAATGTCCGTAGCATTTTTTCAACTCACAATTTCAGGGAAATGAATCGGCTTTGAGAGACCGCGTCGCAATTACAGTTCCGGCTTTTGCCGGATAATCACCTTGGTGCCGACCGGGACACGTTCGTAGAGATCGGCGACGTCGGCGTTGACCAGGCGGAAGCAGCCGGAAGAGACCGCGGTGCCGATGGTGTCAGGCCGGTTGGTGCCGTGGATGCGGTAGACGGTGGTGCCGAGATACATCGCGCGCGCACCGAGCGGGTTGCCGGGCCCACCGGCCATGAAGCGCGGCAGATAGGGCTGACGCGCGATCATCTCGGGTGGCGGTGTCCAGTCCGGCCACTCCGCCTTGCGCGTGATGTTCACGAGCCCCTGCCACTGAAACCCTTCGCGGCCGACGCCGATGCCGTAGCGCAATGCGCGGCCGTTGCCCTGAACCAGATAAAGATGGCGCTCGGCGGTGACCACGATGATGGTGCCCGGCGCTTCATTGGTGCGATAGAGCACCGCGGTCTTCCTGAACTGCGGATCGAGTTCGACGGAGTCGTCCGCGATGAGCCCCGGCTGGTCGCCGACGTCGGGCTGCCGCGTCTGCGCCTGGCCCTGCGGGACCGAAAGGACCAGACCGCCTGCAGCGATCACCATCCAGATCAGGTGCCGAAATTTCGTCATCGCAAACTCTCCTCGCGGCGTTGGCTAAATCAGCGGAACCATCAAATCTCAGGGCCAGCTTGATGGCAAGTTTAGGGCGAATGAGGCGGATAGGTGACTGAAATGTCTTCTATTTTCGTCAACCGCCCTGTTCATGGGATGTCCAGATTTGGCCTATTTCGGCGCGATCCACAGCCGCAGGCCAAACGAAATCAGCGCCACGGTGCCGACGCCGCCGAGCCAAAGCGCGGCGAACCACAGCAGGCGCTGTGTCAGGGGGCGCGCGTTTGGCTCCGTCGGCTTCAATGATACCCGCTCTCAGGTTTGACCTTGCCGCGAAACACCCAATAGGCCCACGCGGTATAGCCGAGGATCAGCGGGATCAGCACGGCGACGCCGAACAGCATGAAGATCTGGCTGTTCTCCGGCGCCGCCGCCTGCCAGATCGTGATGCTCTGCGGCACGATATAGGGAAACATGCTGATGCCGAGGCCGGCGTAGGACAGCCCGAACAAAGCCAGCGTCAGAAAGAACGGCTGGTAGTCGTATTTTTTGGCGAGGCTGCGCAGCAATAGCGCGGTGATGACGGCCACCGCGATCGGCACCTGCGCGGTCAGGAGGACGCTCGGCCACTCGAACCAGCGCCGCGCGTACTGCACGTGCAGGAATGGCGTCGCAATACTGACCGCGCCGATCGCGCCAAGCATCGCCAGCAACAGGATCCAGCTTAAATGATAGGCGCGGTCGCGCAATTCACCCTCGGTCTTCATGACCAGCCATGTCGCGCCCAACAGCGAATAGCCGATCACCAGCGACAGGCCGGTCAGAACGCTGAACGGCGTCAGCCAATCCCACCAGCCGCCGGCATATTGACGGCCCTCGACGTGGATGCCTTGCAGGATGGCGCCGAGCGCAATGCCCTGCGCCAGCGTCGCCACCAGCGATCCGCCGAAGAACGCGATGTCCCACTTGTTCCGTTCCTTTGTCGTGCGCCAGCGGAATTCAAAGGCGACGCCGCGAAACACCAGGCCGAGCAGCATTGCGATCATGGGCGTGTAGAGCGCCGGCATCAGCACCGCATAGGCCAGCGGAAAGGCGGCCATCATGCCGCCGCCGCCAAGAACGAGCCAGGTTTCGTTGCCGTCCCAGACCGGGGCGACGCTGTTCATGATGACGTCGCGATCGCGCTTCTCCGGAAACAGCGGGAACAGGATGCCGAGGCCGAGGTCGAAGCCGTCCATCACGACATAGACGAACACGGCAAAGGCGATGATGAAGGCCCAGATGATGGCGAGGTCGATTGGGATCATCGGGCGGCTCCCTCGGTTGCCGCGCCTGCAGCGGGCGTGATGCCGGCCGAGCGGATCGGAACTTCGTGCGACGGCCCCTGTTCGCCGGGATGCGGCGGGGCCGCCATCAGGCGCAGCAGATAGATCACGCCGGCCGTGAACACGGCGAAATAGACGATGATGAAGGCGATCAGCGAGGAGGCAATCGCAGGCGCCGCCAGCGGCGAAGCGGATTCAACCGTGCGCAATAGTCCGTACACGGTGTAGGGCTGCCGCCCGGTCTCGGTGGTGATCCAGCCCGCAAGCACGGCAATAAAACCCGCGGGAGCCATCGCGACCGCAAACATGTGCAGCAGCCGGGAATCGTACAGCGTGCCGCGCACGCGCATCAACAGGCTGAGCAGGCCGAGCGCCAGCATGAGCAATCCCATGCCGACCATGATCCGGAACGACCAGAACGTGATCGGCACCGGCGGCCAGTTTTCGCGCGGCACCGTGTCGAGGCCGGCCATCGGCGCGTCGGGCGAGTGCTTGAGGATCAGCGAACCCAGCTTCGGCACTTCGATCGCATAGTCGACCCTGCCGGCGGCCTGGTTCGGCAGGCCGAACAGGATCAGGGGTGCGCCGTCCTTGTGGCTCTGGAAATGGCCTTCCATCGCCATGATCTTCACCGGCTGATGTTCCAGTGTGTTGAGCCCATGCTGATCGCCGGCGAGAATCTGGATCGGCGCCACTAAAGTGGCCATCCACATCGCCATCGAAAACATCACGCGCGGGCCGGCGAGGTGGCGGTCGCGCAACAGGTGCCAGGCGCCGACCGCGCCGACCACCAGCGCGGTGGTCAGGTAGGCCGCCAGCACCATGTGCACGAGACGGTAAGGGAATGACGGGTTGAAGATCACTTGCAGCCAGTCGGCGGCGATGAACTGCCCGTCGGCATTGACGGCGTGACCGGTCGGCGTCTGCATCCAGGAATTGGCGGACAGAATCCAGAACGCCGAAATCAGCGTGCCGATCGCGACCATCAGCGTCGCCATGAAATGCAGCCTGTGGCCGACGCGTTCGAGGCCGAACAGCATCACGCCGAGGAAGCCTGCCTCGAGGAAGAACGCGGTGAGCACCTCATAGGCCATCAGCGGCCCGATCACCGGGCCGGTCTTGTCGGAAAAGGCCGACCAGTTGGTGCCGAACTGGTAGGACATCACGATGCCCGACACCACGCCCATGCCGAAGGCGACAGCAAAGATTTTCAGCCAGTAGTTGAACAGGTTGATGAAGACTTCGCGCCCGGTCCACAACCACAGCGCTTCGAGCACCGCCAGATAGCTCGCGAGCCCGATCGAGAAGGCCGGAAACACGATGTGGAACGACATCGTGAATGCGAATTGTGCCCGGGCCAATACGACCGCATCCCAGCCTTCGAACATCCGCACCACCTGTCGCGCGTTTCGCCAGACGCGATCTCTTTCGAAAAAGGGAATTTTCGAAAATTGCGTCCGAACCAGGCGCTTACCTTATCACGCCCCGATGCGGATTGTACCCGCGCCGTGCGCGGAACAGGCGTGCGGCCCTATCCCGCACCCGATCGATCAAGCCTCAGCCGCCTGCTGATCTCGGCCTGCACGGCGCGGGTCTGGTCCTTGCCGACCAGCACCGGGCTGCGGATCTTTCTTCCTGAGTGCAGCCGGATCGCGATCGCGTAGTGGGAGCCTCGCCGGCCGCCGCTTTCGACATCAATCAACGCGACGTCGTCACCGCCGACGGTTATGACCTCGATCGTACCCTGCAACGCGAGCCGCTCAATCCTGAGGTCGCCATCGCGGACAATCCAGCATCCACTCGCCCGATAGAGATGCCTGATCAGCAAAAAGGCCATGATCCCGCCGAATGACCCGACGGCGATTCCGAGGGCAGACAGTTTGCCGCTCCAGAGCGCGAAGATGAGTGGAATGGCCAGCGAGCAGGCAAGCAGCACGACGAGAGCCCTGTACGCGCGTACGCGTTTGGAACTGACCGGCTTGCCCAGTCGTATTCCCGTATTCGCGGCATCGAGCGGATTCTCGACCAATTCGGGAGCAGGCAACTGTAGTAGCTGCGCAATCTGCACGATGGTTCTTTGCACCTGGGTGACGTCAGGCAGTGGAGGCGAGGTGAGTGTATCTCCCGATGCGGTTTCGAATACGAGGGTGAATTCGACTGATTTGCCGATGCTCCTTCGAAGACGCATCCCCGATAGTTCATCATCCCTGATCGATCGTCGGTACAGTTTCCCGAAGGGACGCTGTTCGCCGATCAGGATTTCGCCTGACGTAACGATCCACACGACGTTGCGATCGAACAGGGCCGCGCCCAGCAGAAGGCACCCGAACAACAGCGCAAACAGCGCGGCGATGCCGAGCCATTGGTCATTTACCAGATGGGCGAGGCCGGGCAGGGCGATCAGGCACACCACTACAGCAATGCCTGCCAGAACCAGCCGCTCGTTGAGCGACGTGCCCTTGCGTAACCTGACTTCATCCTCGCCGGTATTCATCGTCCGCGGCTAGCATCACGAGCGGCGTGGCCGCGTTGCGCGGCAAGCGGTGCGGTGGCCGTACGGCAAGTCAGCGTTTCCTGATCTTGGGACACAGCGTTCGGCAGCCAGGCGAGGGTGCGGTCGATCTGTTCGTGCTGGCATACAATCTTGCCGTTCCGGTCGAAGATAGGTCGCATATATAGCGCCGGCCAATAACGGTAGAATCGGGGCAGACAGCAGGGGCGTTGCGTCGGCAGCAAGCCGAGCGACGTCACTTCTTCGTGCGGCTCACCTCGCACACGAAACGAACGTCAAACGCAGAGCGACCCGGCTGGGGGGCATCCCGGCCGGGTCGTTGGAGGTTACTTGGGAGGTCTAGAGCTTGGAAGGCTTAGGACTTGGTGGTCAGAAGTTCAGCGGGGGGTCTCGCTGTCGTAGGAGATCACACAGACCTCCTTGGGACTCTTGGTGCCGCAATCCACCACCTGTTCACGCACGAACGTCGAACCACTGTCGCGCGGAGCGCGGGGCTGGGCGTTCTGGGCAGAGAGGGTGGCCAGGGTCGCGACGGCGCCGAGCGGGACGATGAAAAGGCGGAAGGACGGCTTCAGCATGTTCGCTCTCCTGTTCGGCGTTGGTGTCTAACTTGTTGATGAAAGGTATAGGGGCTGAGTTTTTCCGGGTAATGTCGCCAACTGTTTCATTTGTTTCGTCGGAGGTAATCTTTATCCGTCGAAATCGACCCGTTTCTCGTCCCCAATGCCAGTTTAACCTATTGAAATAGCTAGTATTTATGCAGCAAGGCTGTCCACGCCGGCGCCCTTAAGCAACTCGGCCAATTGTTTGCGGGCGTAGAACATCCGGGTCTTCACCGTGCTCTGGGGAATACCGATGATCGCGCCGGCCTCTTCCACCGACTTCTCGTGGTAGTAGACCAGGTTGATGATCTCGCGATGGGCCGGCGACAGCTTGGCGACGCAGGCGCGCAGGATCGCCTTGGTGTTGCTGCGGTCGAGCGAGGCTTCCGGCGTGTCGGCCTCATCGGCGATCTCCAGCACGTCTTCCTGTTCGATGTCCTCATGCTTGCGCTGGCGCAGCGCGGTCAGCGCCTTGAAGCGGGCAATCGACAGCAGCCAGGTCGAAACCTGCGAGCGGCCCTCGAACTGGCTGGCGGTCCGCCACACGTCGAGGAACACCTGGCTGACGAGGTCTTCCGCCATCGTGGTGTCACGCACCATGCGCAGTACGAAGCGGTAAACCCGGACGTTATGGCGCGAATAAAGCACATGCATCGCCGTGCGGTCGCCCTTGGCAATACTCTGCAGCAGCATTTCGTCGGATGTCGCGCGGGCGGCGGCAATCGACTGCTTGGCTGCGGCGTTGATGGCGATGACGTTCGACATGACAGGCTCCCAATTCGACGCGACGGTGCGGCGTTTCGTTGGGAGAATTGTTAATTAGGCTCGGTTTCGGGATGTCTGCACCAAAAGGGAAAAATGGTTTCGTGCAGGGGAGAATTGTTTCGTCGCGGGGCTTGCGACGAAACATTCGGGCCTAAAAGGCCAGTTATTTCAATATGTGGAAAATTGGACGATTGCAGATGCGGATTCGTTCCGCCGGGTGCGAACCTTTTTGACGTTCCCGCGAACGTAGGCACCCATAATCACAGGCGTTGCGCCTGGAAGGGACATCTACCGCAGCGAGCCAATACGGGCGCCGCGGCGTATGGATCCCTGCTCCCGCAGGCAATTGCGCACTGGGCGGGGAAGACGATGGCGTGCTTGGCCTAGCCCTTCTCGCCGGTCGGCGAGAACAGGTAGCCGCCGCCTCTGATGGTGCGGATCACGGCGGGCTTGGTCGGGTCGATCTCGATCTTGCGGCGGATGCGCATGATGCGCAGATCGACCGCGCGGTCGAAGGCTTCGGCGTCGCGCGCATTGGCCAGCTCCAGCAGCCGCTCGCGCGACAACACGCGCTTCGGGTTTGCTGCGAACACTTTCAGCAGGCCGAATTCGGATGCCGTCAGCGGATGCTCGTTGCCTTCATCGTCGCGCAGCGCCTGGGCTTCGAGGTCGAGCCATTTGGTGCCGAACCGCACCAATTGCTCTTTCGCCGCCTTGGCAGCCGCAGCTTCCGGCGCGGCAACCGCCTTGGCCGGCGTGCTGCGGCGAAGTACCGAGCGGATGCGCGCCATCAGCTCGCGCAGCTCGCAGGGCTTTGCGATGTAGTCGTCGGCGCCGAGTTCAAGGCCGACGACGCGGTCGATCGGGCTTGCGGTGGCCGTCAGCATGATGACGGGAACGTTGATGCGGCTCTTCAGGTCGCGAATGATCGACAGCCCGTCTTCCTCGGGCATGTTGAGGTCGAGCACCACGAGGTCGGGCACGTTGGTCTCGATCTCGCGGCGCAAGCTTTTGCCGCCGTCGCACAGCGTAACGCTGAAACCGTGCATCTTGAGGTAATCGCCGACCATCTCGCGGGCCGGTGGCTCGTCATCGACAATGAAGATGTGCGGGTTCTGGGTCATGTCGTCTCTGTCGAAGGCAGTGTAACCGTAAACGTCGATCCCTGTCCGGGGCCGGCACTTTCCGCGGTCACATGGCCGCCATGCATGTCGATGATGCGCTTGACGATCGACAGGCCAAGGCCAGTCGAGCTTTCCCCGGCCGTCGGCTTGGCCGAGAGCCGCTGGAACCGGCCGAACAGCCGGCCGAGATCTTCCGGGGATAACCCGGCGCCCTGATCGGTAATACGGATGACGGTGTCGCGGTCCTCATGGGTGACGCCTACCGTGATCTTGCCGCCGATCGGCGAGTATTTGATGGCGTTGCTGAAGAGGTTGTCGATCGCCTCGCGGATCCGGTCGGCATCGCACATGGTGACGATATTCGGCGGCGCTGACACGGCGATGGACTGCTGCTTGTTGACGGCCGAAGGCAGGTTCGAATCGGCGACCTCGGTAACGAGCGCTGCGACATCGACCGGTTCGCGGCGGATCGTAATGTCGAAGGCATCCGCCATCGCATCTGAAATCAAATGGTCGACCATCGAGGTCAGGCGCTTGGTGGCGTCCCTGATATGCTCGACCTGTGCGGTGACGTTTTCCTTGGGCGAGCCGGCGCTGATCAATTCGGTCAGCATTTCGGTGCGGCCGAGGATCACGCCGAGTGGATTCTTTAAATCGTGCGCGACGGTGCCGAGAATCTCGTTCTTGAAGCCGTTGGCGCGCTGCAGCCGCAGCCACTGCGCCGAGAGCCGCCGGTTGGCCTGCATCAGTGCGCGGGTACGCTGGGCGACGCGGTCCTCGAGCTGGGTATTGGCCTCGTGCAGTTGCCGGTAGAGAATGACGTTGTCGAAGGCGATCGACAGCCGGCTGGAGAAAATCTCGACCAGCGCGCGGTCGGTGTCCGAGAGCTGGCGCTCGGCCTGCAGCAGCACCACCACTTCGCGGCCGGAACCGGTGCGCAAATAAAGGACGCTGCGGTGGTCGGCGAATTCGTTCTTGCGGCGCAGGAAGGCGGCTTCCACCATCTGCCGCAAATCCGGATCAAGCGCCCTGGAACTTGTGGTGCCGATGAATCGGCTGTAGCAGCCCGAGCCCGCGAGCACCGAGAATTCGCTCCCCGCGGCGCCGTCGTCGCGCAGCACCAGGATGCCGGCGCAGTCGACATTGAGCAATGAGGCGAGCTGCGTCAGCACGCCTTCCGCAAGCCGCTGCATCGATTTGAAGTCGTAGAGCGTCGAGGCGGCGTCGATGATGATTTCGAGGCCGCGCCTCGTCTGCACCATGCGCTCGAGCTGCTGGTAGCTGCGCAGCGCGGCCGTGAGCGAGGTGAACAGCTTGTCGGCCGTCAGCTCGGTCTTGGCCTTGTAGTCGTTGATGTCGTACTGGACGATGACGCGGCGCTCGGGCGCCTGTCCTGGCTGGCCGGTGCGCAGGATGATGCGGACGGTTTCGTTCTTGAGCTCGTTGCGGATGTACTCGACGAGGTCCAGGCCCGCGACGTCGGTTTCCATGATGACATCGAGCAGCACGGCCGCGACGTCGGGATTGTTGCGCATCAAGGTGCGGCCTTCGGCCGCGGAATAGGCCGACAGGATTTCCAGCGTCGCACCGTGCAGGTTGTAATCGCTCAGCGCAAAGCGGGTGCCCTCGTGCACTGCGGCATCGTCGTCGATGACGGCGATCTTCCACTTGCGCGCGGACGAGTCCTCCGGAACGGTCCCGGTATCGTCGATCAGGTGGAGGACATCGTCCTGTTCGGCCATTGAGAAGTTCCGTCGGCTGCTGTCTGGTCTGTAATCGTGGGTTCGCCCCTGGCGACTTTAGGCATGATAATGCGGAATGTGGTGCCTTGTCCCAGCCTTGACTCCAGCATCATCCGGCCGCCGAGTTGCTGAGTGACAAGATTATAGACGATATGCAAGCCCAGTCCGGTACCGCCTTCGTTGCGGCGCGTCGTAAAGAAGGGGTCGAACGCCTGCCGCTGCACGTCCGGCGTCATTCCGGCCCCATTGTCGGCAAAAATGATCTCGACATCGTCGCTGCCCCGCGCCCGCCCCGAGATCGTGATCGCCCCGGAACGGCCGTCCGCAAAGGCATGATTGGCGGCGTTGAGGAAAAGATTGGTTAATATCTGGCCGTAGGAGCCGGGATAGCCGTCGATGACAAGCCCTTCCGGCACGTCGACCGACAGCGTGATCGCCGCCTTCTTCAACACGGGCTTCAGGCTCGCGACGATCTGGTCGGTGGCCTCGCTGAGGTTGAATTGCCGGCGCTCGGCGTGCGAGCGGTCCACCGCCACCTGCTTGAACGACTGGATCAGCTCGCCGGCGCGGTGCAGGTTCGCCACCAGTTGCCCTGCTGCGTCGCGCGAGGTCTTGACGAATTCGTCGAGCTTGGAGCGGCGCAGCGGCTCGCTGCGCAATTCGGACTCGAACGTTTCAGCCCGGCGCGCAAAACTCGACGCCACCGTCAGGCTGATGCCGATCGGGTTATTGACCTCATGGGCGACGCCGGCGACCAGTCCGCCGAGCGCGGCCAGCCGTTCGGCGTCGATCAGGTTCTGCTGCGCGGCGTTGAGCTCGAGCAGCGCGCTTTCGGCCTTTTCCTTCGAGGCGCGCAGCTCGTCCTCGGTCTTGCGCTTGGCGATGGCGTTTTCGCGGAAGACGTCCACCGCGCGCGCCATGGCGCCGACCTCGTCCCTGGCGGTGGTGCCCTGCACGCGGCGATCGAAATTGCCCGAGGTGATCGCATGCATCGCCGCCAGGATCTGCTGCAGCGGCAGGCGGATCGAGAGCGCGATCAGGACGCCTGCGGACAGGATGATGCCGAGGAACATCACAGCGATCGACAGCACCCGGCGCGAAATGCCCGACAGCGTCCTGTCGAACGTCTCCTGCGCCTTGTGCTCGCGCTGGCGCATCTTGACCGACAACTCGTCGATGACGCCGATGGCCTCGGCCTGGCTGGCATCGATGGTATTGCGCAAGAGCTCGGTCCGGATCGTGAGCTGCTCGGTCAATTTGGCCATCCCCTCGCGCAACGCCACCGTCCGCGCCTTCAGCCGCGTCAGCGCCATGCGCTGCAGGTCGTTGTCGGCGAGGTCTGCCATCGCGGGAATGGTGTTCTCGATCGTCTCGGTGTTCCTGCGGGCGTCCTCGGCGGAGGCCGAGGCGCGCGACAGATAATAGGCGTTGGTGGCGACCAGCATGGCCGTGAACGCCTCGCGGGATCTCCCGAGTGCCGGCCAGATCTGCGCGTCGCGGTGCCCGGTGGCGCCCTCGATGATCGAGTACAACCCGGCCATTTCCCGGGCCGGCCCCAGCACCTGCTGCTCATAGGTCTTGGTGATGGTGGCCTGCACGGCGCGCAATTCGCCAAAGCCGTTGAGGAAACGGTCGGTGACGTGTTCGAGCCGCTCGACCGACCCCGACAGCATCGGGTCGCTCGCGGCGCGCGTGGTGAGCGTGCCGAGCACCGCTTCCCGCAGCAGCAGGATCTCGGCGAACAGGTCGGGACTCGGCTGGTTGATGTAGCGATGGATCAGGTTCTGCAGCCGGCTGGTTTCGCTCTCCAGCAGCGCCAGGATCTTGTCGGACTCCCGCACCTGCCGGACGTCGTCCCAGGCCGAATCCAGCACCTTGGTGCCGTTCCAGATCAGCACTGCGAGCACCACGACGACGGCGGAGTTCAATCCCGCGATCGACAGGATGCGCCAGCGGATCGGCACCGCGCGCAGCCACTGCACGACGCGAAAACGGCCGCGCGCGGCGAAGCTCGCCGGCCGTTCCGCGGTCCGGTGCTGTTGCGGTTCGCCGGTCAAATTCGATCCACTCTGCGAAGGCGCCCGATCAATAGCGGCGTCATCGTCCCGAGCCATGCAAATTTGGTACGGTTGAGATCGGCCGCGCCGGCTCTGATATGTTCGAAGGCTTCCATTTCCACGCCGAAACCGCGTTCCACGCCGAAACCGCGGGAATGGAGCGCGTCGATCGGATGCCTCTCGTTTTGGGGATCGGGGATACGATACTCGCACGCAAAAGCGCCCGTTGAGACCGCCGCAAGCAACAGCGCAACAACAGGCACGAAGGTCCGCGAAAGTTCGGCGCGGCGATACACAGCGACAAATCCCCTTAGACATGGAGTCTGCGGCGGAGAGAAAAAGGTTCAACGTGTTTTTAGCAGAATTTTCCGATGTTTGGCTATTGGTGGATGGGCTAACCAGGGCGATGCGGCGGGTAATCCTGATAATCTTTCGGCAATCTTAAATTGTGTTGTGCGCTGCGGTGATGACGGGTGGATTGAAACCACAGCCGCATGGATTTATGAGGGCGTAGCGGGCAGATATTTCGCCGGCGCGGCAGAGCAGGATATTCACCAGTGAAATTGGCCTTGAGGTTCTTGCAATTGGCAGCGGTCGCCGCCACGGCGCTTGCGTCTCCGGCACAGGCTGCCACCGAGATCATGTGGTGGCACGCGATGTCGGGGGAACTCGGCAAGCAGCTTGAAAAGCTGGCGGCCAATTTCAATGCATCGCAGTCCGACTACCGGGTCGTTCCGACCTACAAGGGCAACTACACCGAGACGGTGACGGCGGCGATCTTCGCCTTCCGTTCGCGAAGCCAGCCCGCCATCGTCCAGGTCAATGAGGTCGCGACCGCCACCATGATGGCGGCAAAGGGCGCGATCTATCCGGTGTTCGAATTGATGCGCGATCAGTCGGAGACGTTCGCGCCGGAGGCGTATCTGCCGGCCGTGACCGGTTACTATTCCGATGTCGCCGGCAACATGCTGTCGTTCCCGTTCAATGTCTCGACGCCGATCCTCTACTACAACAAGGATCTGTTCCGCGCCGCGGGCCTCGATCCGGAAGTGGCGCCGAAGACCTGGGCCGAGGTCGGCGCCGCGGCGAAGCGCCTGCGCGCGGCCGGCTCGCCCTGCGGGCTCACCACATCCTGGCCCTCCTGGGTTCATGTCGAGAATTTTTCCGCGTTCCACAATCTGCCATTGGCGACCCGGGCCAATGGCTTCAGCGGGCTGGATGCGGAGCTGACCTTCAACAACCCGGACGTGGTGCGGCACATTGCGCAACTCGCGGAATGGGAGACAACGAAAGTTTTCGATTATAGCGGCCGCGGGCAATCGGCCGAGCCGCGCTTTCAGAAGGGCGAATGCGGCATCTTCATCGGCTCGTCCGGGACGCGCGCGGACATCAAGGCCAATTCGAAATTTGAGGTCGGCTACGGCATGATCCCGTACCGGCCCGAAATCGCCGGCGCCCCGCAAAATTCCATCATCGGCGGCGCCACGCTATGGGTGCTGCGCGACCGGCCGCGCACCGAATATGCCGGCGTGGCGCGGTTCTTTGCTTATCTCTCGAAGCCGGAAGTCCAGGCCGCCTGGCACCAGAACACGGGTTATCTGCCGATCACCCGCGCCGCCTTCGACCTCACCCGCGCGCAGGGATTCTACGATCGCGATCCCGGTGCGGCGATCGGGATCGAACAGATGACCCTGAAGCCGCCGACCGAGAATTCGAAGGGAATCCGGCTTGGGTCCTTTGTGCTGATCCGCGGCGTGATCGACGAAGAACTCGAGCATATTTTCAGCGGCAAGCAGTCGGCGCAGGCGGCCCTCGACGTCGCCGTCGAGCGCGGCAACCGCCTGCTGCGCCAGTTCGAGCGGGCGAATCCGGATCGCTGACGAATAACGTTGGCGCCGCCATGATCGCGTCCTTGCCGGCAGTCATTGACGACGAGACATTCCCCGCCTTTCGCGCTGATCCGGCGCAATGGTTGCCGGTTGCGGCCGATATCGTCCGTGGCCACGGCCTGGCATGCGTGTCGCCGCATGTTTTTGCCACCGGCACCAATCTCGTCCTTGCCCTCGACGAGAAGCTCATCCTGAAGCTTTTCCCGCCGTTTCTTCGCGGCCAGTTCGTCTCGGAACGCGGCACGCTCACGCAGCTTCGCGGGCGGCTTCGTGTCGCAATTCCCGAAATCGTCGCTGAGGGGGAGCGCGACGGATGGCCCTATCTCGTCATGACACGGCTATCGGGCGTGTTGGGTGCGGATGCGTGGCCCACTTTGCCGGAAGCGGACAAGGAGCGCATCCTTGCGGAAATCGGCGGGATCATTGCCGAGGTTCAGCGCGTCCCCGCGGGCAGCCTGGCGCAGATCGGGCCGGGCTGGGACGCCTTCATGCGCGGGCAGATCGAGGAATGCCACGCCCGCCACGCGCGCCTCGGATTGCCGCAGAAATTTTTGGACGGACTGGACGAGCTGTTGTGCGATGCGGCCATGCTGACCGCTCTGGACAGGCCGCCGGTGATCCTGACCGGCGAATACATCCCGGAGAATTTTCTGCTGAACCGGGACGGTGCGGACTGGCGTGTCGCCGGGCTGTTCGATTTCGGCGACGTGATGACGGGAAGGGGCGAATACGACCTGCTGGGTCCGAGCGCGTTCATGACAGAGGGCAGGCCGCGGCGTGTGCAGCGCCTGTTCGAGGGCTTTGGCTACTCGGCCGCGGATATTACGCCCGAGCTGAAGCGGCGGCTGATGGCGCTGATGCTGCTACATCGCTTCAGCGACCCGGTGGGGAAGTTTCGTATCGAGGGCTGGCAGCAGAAAGCCGCTGACCTCCGTCAATTGCAGGAGGTGATCTGGCCCGGCTAAGCGCCGCCCAGCAATGGAGCGCTCAAAATATCTGCATATTTATTGAGCAAATATATCTCTTTGTATGCAATCTGCCAGGATGTCGCATCACGGCCGAAGTCGAGCGCTGGATACATTCACAAGCCTGATCAAAAGGTTAGTGGATCGCCAAGCTTCCGTTAACGGTTGGCACAAACCTTGCGATTCCAGTTCCAAAGCCGTTTTCCCTCAGGCGTTTGGAGCATCACCCATGAAGCGTCGCGATTTCCTCAAATCCGTCACCGGAATTGCTGCGGGCGCGATGGTGCCGGCGCCGGCGATCTGGTCCGCAGCCAAGGCCGATGCGCGGTCGGAGACGCTGCTGATCGTCTCGGAAAGCGGCCCCAACAACCTCGACATCCACGGCGTCGGCACCAACGTGCCTGGCTACGAAGTGTCGTGGAATTGCTACGACCGCCTGATCAGCCACGAGATGAAAAGCGGTCCGGGCGGCGTGCCGTATTACGACCGCGACAAGTTCAAGCCCGAGCTCGCCGAGGACATGAAGGTCGGCGACATGTCGGTCACCTTCAAGCTGAAGAAGAACGCGAAATTCCACGACGGCGCGCCGGTCACGGCCAAGGACGTCAAGTGGTCGCTCGATCGCGCGGTGAGCGTCGGCGGCTTTCCGACCTTTCAGATGGGCGCGGGCTCCCTGACCAAGCCCGAGCAGTTCGTCGTCGTCGATGACAACACGGTGCGGATCGATTTTGCCAAGAAAGATCGCCTGACGCTGCCCGATCTCGCGGTCATCGTGCCGTGCGTCGTCAATTCCGAACTGGTGAAGAAGAACGCGACCGAGAAGGATCCGTGGGGCCTCGAATACACCAAGCAGCAGACCGCGGGTTCTGGCGCCTACAAGGTGACGAAGTGGACCGCCGGCACTGAAGTCATCATGGAGCGCAACGACGAGTGGGTCGGCGGTCCCTTGCCGAAGGTCAAGCGTGTCATCTGGCGCATGGTGCCGCAGGCCGGCAACCGCCGCGCACTGCTCGAACGCGGCGACGCCGACATCTCCTACGATCTGCCGAACAAGGATTTCGTCGAGCTGAAGGACAGCGGCAAGCTCAACATCGTCTCGGTGCCCTATTCCAACGGCGTCCAGTACATCGGCATGAACGTCAAGATCCCGCCGTTCGACAACCCCAAGGTTCGCGAGGCCGTGGCCTGCGCGATCCCCTACCAGAAGATCATGGATGCGGTGCTGTTCGGCCTCGCCAAGCCGATGTTCGGCGCCGCTGCCGACAAGGCCACCGAGGTGGCGTGGCCGCAACCGACCAAATACGTCACCGATATCGCCAAGGCCAAGGCATTGCTGGCGGAGGCCGGCCATCCCAACGGTTTCGAGACCACGCTGTCGTTCGATCTCGGCTTCGCCGGCGTCAACGAGCCGCTCTGCGTGCTGGTGCAGGAGAGCCTCGCGCAGATCGGCATCAAGACCACCATCAACAAGATCCCCGGCGCCAACTGGCGCACCGAGCTCAACAAGAAGGTGCTGCCGCTCTACACCAACGTGTTCTCCGGCTGGCTCGACTATCCCGAGTACTTCTTCATCTGGTGCTACGACGGCAAGAATTCGATCTTCAACACCATGAGCTACCAGTCGAAGGCGATGGACGAATTCATCAGCGGCGCCGTCGACGCGGCCGCAATCGGCAACACCGCTAAATACGACACCGACGTAAGGGGTTTTGTCGACCTCGCCTTCAAGGATATCCCGCGCATCCCGCTGTATCAGCCCTACGTCAACGTCGCGATGCAGAAGAACGTCTCGGGCTATCAGTACTGGTTCCACCGCCGCCTGGATTACCGTGCGCTCGTGAAAGCATAAGAGGCGAGCGCCATGCTGAGCATGATCGGCAAGCGGCTGATGTTTGCGATCCCGTCGCTGATCGGGGTCGTGATCGTCACATTCCTCCTGACGCGCGCATTGCCCGGCGATCCCGCGGCTTATTTTGCCGGGCCTGCCGCCAGCAAGGAAGCCATCGAGCAGATCCGCAAGAAACTCGGCTTCGACAAGCCGCTGATCGAGCAGTTCTTCCGCTATACCAACGATCTCGCGCATGGCGATTTCGGCAACTCGCTGACCACAGGCCAGCCGGTCGCGACCGAAATCCGCAACCGCCTGCCGGCCTCCGCCGAACTGACGCTGCTCGGCCTCGTCGTTTCGGTCATGATCGCGATCCCGCTCGGCGTGCTTGCCGCCACCCGGCCGGGTTCCTGGATCGACCATCTCTGCCGGATCACGACGACGGCCGGCGTTTCGCTGCCGGTGTTCTTTACGGGTCTCGTGCTGGTCTACCTGTTCTATTTCCGCCTCGGCTGGTCGCCGGCGCCGCTCGGCCGGCTCGACGTGTTCTACAGTGCGCCGCCCACCGTAACCGGCCTTTATCTGATCGACGCGCTGATCGCGCGCGATTTCGAGACGTTTCGTTCGGCGCTGAGCCAGTTGATCCTGCCGGCGGCGACGCTGGCGATCTTCTCGCTGGCGCCGATCGCACGCATGACGCGGGCCTCGATGCTGGCGGTGCTGGCGTCCGACTTCGTGCGCACCGCGCGCGCCAGCGGGCTGTCGCCGTCGACCGTGATCGTCACCTACGCGTTTCGCAACGCCATGCTGCCGGTCATCACCACGCTCAGCATGGTGTTCTCGTTTCTGCTGGGTGCCAATGTGCTGGTCGAGAAAGTTTTCGCCTGGCCCGGCATCGGCTCCTACGCGGTGGAAGCGCTGATCTCGTCGGACTTCGCGCCGGTGCAGGGTTTTGTGCTGACCATGGCGGTTATGTACGTGCTGCTGAACCTGATCATCGACATTCTCTATGGCGTGATCGATCCACGCGTGCGGCTGGAAGGGTGAGGTTGGAAGATGAGTGCTGTTTTACCCGCCGTTGAACCCGCCGGTCCCGCGCGCACCTCGGGACTGGCTGCGATCTTCGAACACACCCGCTATGTGCTGGGCGAGAACCGCGTCACCGCCTTTGCCTTCGGCCTGTTGCTCATCATCCTGTTCGCCGCGATCTTCGGCCCCTACATCGTGCCCTACGATCCGCTCGCCAGCGATACCGCAGCAGCCCTGAAGCCGCCGTCTGCGTCGCACTGGTTCGGCACCGATCAATTGGGCCGCGATATTTTCAGCCGCGTCATCGTCGCCACCAGGCTCGACACGTTCATCGCGGTCGCCTCTGTGGCGCTGGTGTTTTTGATGGGCGGGCTCGCCGGTATCGCCGCCGGCTATTTCGGCGGCTGGACCGACCGCATCGTCGGCCGCATCGCCGACACCATCATGGCGTTTCCGCTGTTCGTGCTGGCGATGGGCATCGTCGCAGCCCTCGGCAACACCGTGCAGAACATCATCATCGCGACCGCGATCGTGAACTTTCCGCTCTATGCGCGCGTCGCGCGGGCCGAGGCGAATGTGCGCCGCAACGCGGGCTTCGTGCAGGCGGCGCGGCTGTCGGGCAATGGCGAGATGCGAATTCTGCTGGTGCATATCCTGCCCAACATCATGCCGATCATGATCGTGCAGATGTCGCTGACCATGGGCTACGCGATTCTCAACGCGGCGGGCTTGTCCTTCATCGGGCTCGGCGTGCGGCCGCCGACGGCGGAATGGGGCATCATGGTCGCGGAAGGCGCGGGCTTCATGGTCTCGGGTGAATGGTGGATCGCGCTGTTCCCGGGCCTCGCGCTGATGCTCGCGGTGTTCTGCTTCAACCTGCTCGGCGACGGCCTGCGCGACATCGTCGATCCGCAGCGGAGAACCTGACATGACCGCGCAGCCCTTGCTCGACGTCAGCGACCTCACGGTCGAATTCTCCACCCGGCGCGGCATCGTCAAGGCGGTGCAGCACGTCAACATCTCGGTCGGCAAGGGCGAAACGCTCGGCATCGTCGGCGAGTCCGGCTCCGGCAAGTCGGTGACGTCCTATGCCGTGATGCGGATCCTCGATCGCGCCGGCCGGATCGCCGAGGGCTCGGTGATGTTCTCCGGCATTGATGTCAAGGCCGCGAGCGAAAACCAGATGCGCGATCTGCGCGGTCGCGAAATCTCGATGATCTTCCAGAATCCACGCGCGGCGCTCAATCCGATCCGGAAAGTGGGCGACCAGATCGAGGACGTGCTGCGCCAGCACGTGCAGAGCGCGGCCAGCGACCGCGGCGAGAAGGCGATCGAGGCGCTGGAGCAGGTCAAGATCGCCCGTCCCCGCGAGCGCTATCACGCCTATCCGTTCGAACTTTCGGGGGGCATGTGCCAGCGCGTCGTGATCGCGCTGGCGCTGGCCTGCAATCCGCAGCTCCTGATCGCGGACGAGCCGACGACGGGGCTCGACGTCACCACGCAGAAGGCGGTGATGGACCTGATCGTCGAACTGACAAAACGCCGGCACATGTCGACGATCCTGATCACGCATGATCTCGGCCTGGCCGCCGCCTATTGCGACCGCGTGGTTGTCATGGAGAAGGGCCGGGTGGTGGAGACGGCGAAGTCGGCGGATATCTTTGCCAGGCCCGAGCACGCCTACACCAAGAAATTGATGCGCGCGACGCCGAGGATCGGCGTCTCCCTGCGGGATCTGTTGCCGGAGGAGGAGGGCGCAGCAGCGCCGGCGACACCGGCCGCCGCGCCAGCGCCTGCGGTCGACAACTCCGCAAAGCCCCTTCTCCTGGTCGAAAAGCTCGTCAAGGAGTATCCGCGCCAGGGCGCCACCGCGGTGCTCGGAAAACTGTTCTCCCGCAAGCCGCCGGTCGAGGCGGAACTGTTCCGCGCCGTCGACGGCATCAGCTTCACCGTGGGCCACGGCGAGAGTGTCGGCCTGGTCGGTGAATCCGGCTGCGGCAAGTCAACGACGTCCATGATGGTGATGCGGCTCTTGGACCAGACCTCCGGCCGCATCGTGTTCGACGGCGACGAGATCGGCGCCATCATGCCCAATTCCTTTGCGCGGTTGCCGCTGCGCAAGAGCATCCAGATGGTGTTCCAGGACCCGACCGACAGCCTCAACCCGCGCTTCACTGCCGCACGCGCCATCGTCGATCCGATCATGCAGCTCGGCGACGTCAAGGGACGCGACGCCCTTCGCGCCCGCTGCGAGGAACTCGCCGGGCTGGTCGGCCTTCCGATCAACCTGCTCGATCGTTTTCCGCACCAATTATCCGGCGGCCAGAAGGCCCGCGTCGGCATTGCGCGGGCGATCGCGCTGCATCCAAAGCTCGTGATCCTCGACGAGCCGACCGCGGCGCTCGACGTCTCCGTGCAGGCGGTGGTGCTCAATCTGCTGCAGGATCTCAAGGCGTCGATGGGCATGAGCTATTTGTTTGTGTCGCACGATCTGAATGTGGTGCGTTTGTTATGTGATCGTGTCATCGTGATGCGTGCGGGACGAATCGTCGAGCAGGGCTCCTCCGAACGCGTGCTCGGCGATCCGCACGACGCCTATACCAAGGAACTGCTGACGGCGATCCCGCATCCGCCGTTGCCGGCTCATTAAGAAAGCATGATCCGGAGCCGGAGGCCGCGTTAGCGCAAAGTGGACGCCGGTTTTCCGAACAGATCATGTGCAAGGAAGAGTGGGAGTAAAATGGCTGCCGAACCCCTGGACAACTACATCGATGCCGTCGCCAAGGCGCTGGCGCTCCCCATCGAGGAGGCCTGGCGGCCTGCCGTGCGGGCCAATCTCGAAGTATCGCTGAGGCTGGCGCGGCTGGTCGATGAATTCCCGCTGCCGGACGAAGCCGAGCCGGCCAGTGTCTACGCAGCCTGATAGCACGATGACCATGAACACCGACGGACTCTCGGCTGAGGCAATCGCGCAGGCGGTTGCCGCGCGTGAATTATCGGCGCTTGATGCGACCGAAGCCGCACTGGCGCGGATCGCCAAACACGATTCCGTACTGAACTCTTTCACCGACATCACCGCCGACCGCGCGCGTGCGAAAGCCCGTGCGGTCGATGCTGCCATTGCCGCGGGGCAGAAAGTCGGCCCGCTCGCCGGCGTGCCGTTTGCGGTCAAGAACCTTTTCGACGTGAAAGGTCTCGCCACCCGCGCCGGATCGAAGATCAACCGCGATCTCGCGCCATCATCACGCGACGCAACCTTGATCGAGCGTATGGAGGCGGCCGGTGCCGTATTGGTCGGCGCGCTCAATATGGGCGAATATGCCTACGATTTTACGGGCGAGAACGTGCATGACGGCCCGTCGCGCAATCCGCATGATACGACGCGGATGACCGGCGGCTCCTCCGGCGGCTCGGGCAGTGCGGTCGGCGGCGGTCTGGTCCCGATCGCGTTGGGATCGGACACCAACGGGTCGATCCGCGTGCCGTCGTCGTTTTGCGGCATCTTTGGCTTGAAGCCGACCTACGGCCGGCTGTCGCGCGCGCGCTCGTTTCCGTTCGTGGCAAGCTTCGATCATCTCGGCCCGTTCGCGCGCAGTGTCGGTGATCTGGCGCTGGCCTATGACGCCATGCAGGGCCCCGACGCCGACGATGCGGCCTGCACGACGCGGGCGATCGAACCGGTCACGCCGCTGCTGGCGCAGGGGATCTCCGGCCTGCGGGTCGCGGTAGCCGGCGGCTATTTCCAGAAGAACGTCTTTCCCGAAGCGGTCGAGGCCGTTTCGCGTGTCGCGAAAGCGCTCGATGCCACGGCGACGGTCGAAATTCCCGAGGCCGCGCGCGCCCGCGCCGCGGCTTACGTGATCACCACCATCGAGGGCGCTTCGCTGCATCTCGATAGGTTGCGGAAACGTCCGAACGATTTCGATCCGGCGGTGCGCGACCGCCTGATTGCCGGCGCCATGGTTCCGGCGGCGCTGGTCGACCGCGCGCAAAAATTCCGCCGCTGGTATCGCGCAAAGGTGCTGGAGCTGTTCAAGTCAGTCGATGTCATTATCGCGCCGGCCACACCCTGCATCGCGCCGAAGCTCGGGCAGGTAAACTTTGTGCTCGACGGCGTCGAACTGCCGGTGCGCGCCAATATCGGCATCCACACCCAGCCCATTTCGTTCATCGGCCTGCCTGTGGTCGCAGTACCAGTTCCGCTGGTCCCGATGCCGATTGGCGTGCAGATCATTGCAGCTCCATGGCGGGAAGATCTCGCGCTGCGCGTTGCACATGCATTAGAGCGCGCCGGCGTCGCCACCGCGCCGCTCCCGCGAGGATTATAGTGATGGAAATCGATCTTCCGGACGTGCTCGCCGAAGTCACCGCGCAATTCGCGCGCTACGAAAAAGCGCTGGTGTCCAACGACGTCGCCGTGCTCGATGAATTGTTCCGTAACGACTCCCGCACGCTGCGCTACGGCGTCGGTGAAAACCTCTACGGCTATGAGGCGATCATGGGGTTTCGCGCCGCGCGCTCGCCGATCGGGTTGGGCCGCCGGACCGACAAGACCGTGATCACGACGTATGGCCGGGATGCTGCCGTCGCCTCGACGCTGTTCTATCGTGATAGTTTGCCGGGCAAGGTCGGACGCCAGATGCAGACCTGGGTGCGATTTCCTGACGGCTGGAAGGTGGTTGCTGCCCATGTCAGCATCATCAATGAACCCGGATCCCCTAAAGAGATGGGTCAAACGACATGAGCCTGGAGGATCTGCCGACCCGACTGCCACAGGCCGCGGGCTCGGAGCCAGAGACAATGGTTCGCCGTGTCGACCGCCCATCGCCGCTGCGCGACAAGGTCACGCGCGCGGAAGAGCTGCGGCTGCAGTTGGCCGACGAGATCGTGCGCGGCGTGCTGCCGCCGGGTTCGGCGCTCGACGAGACCGACATCGCGCGGCGCTTTTCCGTGTCGCGCACGCCGGTTCGTGAGGCGCTGCGGCAACTGGTGGCGAGCGGCCTGGTCGAAGCCCGCGCCCACCGCGGCGCCGTCGTCGCGCAGCCCTCGCTGGATCGTTTAACTGAAATGTTCGAGGCGATGGCGGAACTGGAAGCGCTGTGCGCAGGCCTCGCCGCCGAGCGGATGCCGCCGGGGGATCGCCAGAAGCTGGAGGCGATCCACGAGGAATTGCGCGTGCTGAGCCACGCCGGCAATCCCGAGCGCTTTCATGAAGTCAACGAACGCTTTCACAACGCGATCTATGCCGGCTCGCAGAACGGCTACATCGCCGAGATGACGCTGGCAACGCGGGTGCGCGTGCAGCCGTTCCGCCGCGCGCAGTTCCGCAATCTGGGACGGCTGGCGAAATCGCACGCCGAACACGACCGCGTCGTGGTCGCGATCATGCGCGGCGACAAGGCGGGCGCGGCGGCCGCGATGCGCGCGCACATCGAACTGGTGCGCGGGGAATACGAGCTCTACGCGGTGTCGGTGTAGACCTTCGCCGCTTGCGCAAGACCGTAGGGTGGGCAAAGGCGCGAAGCGCCGTGCCCACCATGCTTCCTCGAACATCGCAAGCGATGGTGGGCACGCTGCGCTTTGCCCACCCTACGAAATGAGGACTCACACCGCCTTCTTCGCCATGAACGCGCGCCAGCCGCCGAACGATGAGATGTCGCGCGCGCCTTCGATCGCCACGGGCTCCACCACGAAACCCTTTACGCCCCGGCCGTCGGTTAGCCGTACCGTCCCGATCCCGAGCGGCGGCGGGATCGCGGCGACGAATTTGCCGAACGCTGCCGCTGACAACGCCCATAGCTCCAGCTTGATCGAATGTCCCGCGCCTGCCTCCACGCGCAGCATGCCGGGCTTCGGCGGCGTGGTGTCGAGTGCATAGAGTTTGTAGTCCGGCGCGGTCGCGGTGGCCTCGAGCAGGCGTCCGCCGAGCGCCTGCAGCTCGCCGTTGAGCGCCATGCCGGAGAGATGCGCGCCGACCACGGCGATGGTGATTTCGTCACCGCCGGCCGCTGCCGATAACGGAGCGAGCGGCGGCTGCGTCAGGCACTTGGCTCCCATCTTGAGTTTGGTATCGGCGTGAAAGACGCGGCCGATGCTGGCGAGCGCCGCGTCGTGTCCCGCGGGCGCCAGCAGCGTGATGCCGAACGGAATGCCGTCGGCACGCATCGCGGCCGGCAGCGCCAGGCCGCAGAGGTCGAGCAGGTTCACAAAATTGGTATAGGTGCCGAGCCTGGAGTTGAGCTCGACCGGATTGGCCAGCACCTGCGCGGTCGAATAGGCGGTCGGCGCCGTCGGCAGCACCATCGCGTCGAAATGGGCGAACGCTCGCTCGGCGACACGTCGCAGCGCCTGCAGCCGATAGAGCGAGGCAAAGGTGTCGGCTGCGGTCAGCCGCGCGCCGGCGGCCGTGATCTCGCGCGTCACCGGATGGATCGAATCCGGCGACGAGGCGAGAAGGTCGCGGATGACCAGGTAGCGTTCGGCGACCCACGGGCCTTCATAGAGCAGCCGCGCGGTCTCATAAAACGGCTCCAGATCGAATTCGACCAGCGTGGCGCCGAGCGATGTCCAGCGCTCAAGCGCCTCGCCATGGGCTTTCTCCGCGGCGCGATCGCCGAAGAAGATCAATTGGCCGTTGCGCGGCACGCCGAGACGGAGTTTTTCGGGAAACGCGGACACTGCTCCGAGCGGCCGGTCGCGCGAAAACGGATCGGCGCCGTCGGGTCCTGCCATCGCCGCCAGCGCGGCCATTGCGTCGTCGACGGTGAGTGCGAACACCGAAATACAGTCCAGCGTCCGGCATGCCGGCACCAGACCGGCGTTGGAGATCAGCCCGAGGCTCGGCTTCAATCCGACGATGTTGTTGAGCATCGCGGGCACCCGGCCCGAACCTGCCGTGTCGGTGCCAAGTGCCAGCGGAACGAGGCCGGCGGAAACCGCGACCGCCGACCCCGAACTCGATCCGCCTGGAATCAAATCGGCGCGGATCGGATTGACGGGGATGCCGTAGGGCGAGCGGACGCCAACGAGCCCGGTCGCGAACTGGTCGAGATTGGTCTTGCCGATGATGATGGCGCCGGCCGCGCGCAGCTTTGCCACCGCCGTCGAATCCTGCGCGGGCGAATAGGAGAAAGCCGGGCAGGCCGCCGTGGTCGGCAGGCCCTGCGCGTCGATATTATCCTTTATGGCAACAGGGACGCCATACAGGGGAAGCGCCGCGGCGTCCTTCGCGGCCAGCGCTTCGGCGTCCGCCAGCGCCTCCTTCTCGTCGCGCAGACTGATGAACACGGCGCGGTCGTTATAGGCGCGGATGCGCTGATAGCTGCGCGCGATGGTTTGCGCCGGGGTCATGGTCGCGGCGCGGTGCGCGGCGACGATGGCGGCAACGGTTTCAGGCGCGTCAGACCCCATGGCGAGCAAAACTCCAGCGAGCAAAGGTTACCGGGAATGAAGCAAGCGATGTGCCATTGTGTACAATGGTTGGGTAGAGCCGATCTCGGGAGATAGGCACGTAATTTCAGTAGTATAGGATCTAATCGCGCTCGCTTTGCAGGCTGGGGTAGCCGAGCGATTGCCTAAAGTTTAGGCGAAAAGACCCATGGCAAGGCGACGACCGCGATCAGGTGAACGCGGAAAGGATTTGCAGAAGGCGCTCCCGGTTTTTCTTGCCGATTTTATCGGCCACATGGCGCTCATGTTCGGCGGCGAGCCGCCTGAACTGCGCCAGCGCGGTCCTGCCGCGCGGGGTCAGGTGCAAGGCGTGGGAGCGCCGGTCGGTGGCGGACTTGATACGGCTGACGAGGTCGCGATGTTCGAGACTGTCCAGGAGATGCACCAGCCTGGCGCGCTCGATCCCGAGCCGCTTGGCGACCGCCATCTGGCTCAGGCCGGGATTGGCGCCGATGACGGTCAGGACGGAATACTGCGTCGGGCGGATATCGACGGTGCCGAGGGTGCGAATAAAATCCTGAAAAATCCAGATCTGGAAGCGCCGCACCGCATAGCCGGCGTGGCCGGCCAGCGCATCGAGGACGATCTCGTCGTCCATGACGCCGCTTTGCGCGCCGCCGTTTCCGCTTCGCGGCCGGCCGGAACGCGGCGGCAATCCCTCTCGTGATTTGGCCGTTCTGGGCACCTGACTGTTTCCCGCCATCGCCGCTCCTTCTAGCGCTTCGCGGACTTCAAGGGAAGATTGTTGTTGACGACAACAATTGTTGTGCTCAACATTAGGGGCAAGCGCCCGCCCGAGGCTGCAAGCCGGCACGGTGCGCGGCGATCCTGAAAAAGCCGGGACAGGAGGAAGCCATGACCCTCGCCGCCGCAAGCGGTGACAATTCCCACAGCCTGTTCGCGACTCCAGCGATTGTCGCCGATCGCCGCGCCGATGGCAGCATTTTAGTGAAGTCGACCGTGCCGCTGCAGCCGGGTGTGCGTTGCATCGGTGACTGGCTGGAGCATTGGGCGCGGCAAGCGCCCGACCGGATCTTTCTCGCCGATCGCGCCAGTGCCGATGCACCGTGGACGACGGTCACCTACAAGGACGCCTTGACGCAGGTGCGCGCGGCGGCGGCGTGGATCCTCGCACAAGGGCTGAGCGCCGAGCGTCCGCTGGTGATCCTGTCCGACAACAGCGTCGAGCACGCGCTGTTCGCGCTCGCGGCGCAGCACGTCGGCGTGCCCGCGGCTGCGATCTCGTCGGCCTATTCGCTGATGTCCAAAGATTTTGACAAGCTCAAGAGCATGGTCACGCTGCTCGGGCCCGGTGCGATCTATGTTTCCTCGACCAAGCCGTTTGCCGCAGCGCTGGCGGCGATCAAGGCGCTGCATTCGGCTGCGATCGTCAGCAGTGGCGCCGGCGACACCGATGCGATCTCGTTCCGCAGCATCGCGGCCACGCCGGAAACGCCCGATGTCGAAAAGGCATTTGCCGCGATCACGCCCGACACGATCGCAAAATTCCTGTTCACGTCAGGCTCGACCGGCACGCCAAAGGCCGTGATCAACACCCAGCGCATGCTGACCTCGAGCCAAGAGGCCAAGGCGCAAACCTGGACGTTCCTAAGGGATATCGGCGAGAAGCTCGTCATCCTCGACTGGCTGCCGTGGAGTCACACGTTCGGCGCCAACCACAATTTCAATCTGGTGCTGCGCAATGGCGGCACGCTCTATGTCGATGGCGGCAAGCCGGCGCCCGGACTGTTTGCGACCTCGCTGGCCAATCTGCGCAGCGTGATGCCCACGGTCTATTTCAATGTGCCGCGCGGTTTTGACATGCTGATCGCGGCGCTGCGAAGCGATGAAGAGTTGCGCAGGAAATTCTTCGGCGAGGTAAAATTCGCCTTCTACGCGGGCGCCGCGTTGCCGCAGAATCTCTGGGACGCGCTGGAAGAACTCTCGATCAAGACCGTCGGCCGCGCGATGCCGATGGTGTCGGCCTGGGGCTCGACCGAAACCTCGCCCTTGGCGACGGATTGCCATTTCCAGGCCCAACGCTCCGGCAATATCGGCGTGCCGATCCCGGGGACCGAACTGAAGCTGGTGCCCTCAGGCGACAAGCTGGAGGTGCGCGTGCGCGGCCCGAACGTCACGCCCGGCTACTGGAAGGCGCCGGAATTGACCGCGCAGGCGTTCGATAGCGAAGGCTTCTATTTGATCGGCGACGCCGTGACCTTTGCCGATCCCGCGCGCCCCGAGCTCGGGTTGTTTTTCGACGGCCGCGTCGCGGAAGATTTCAAGCTCAATTCCGGCACCTGGGTCAGCGTCGGCACCCTGCGCGTTGCGGGCATCGCCGCGCTAGCGCCGCTGGCGCAGGATATCGTGGTGACCGGCCACGGCGGCGACGAAGTTCGCTTTCTCGTGTTCCCGAACATCGCGGCCTGCCGGGCGCATGCCAGCCTATCAGACAATGCCGATGTGAAAGACGTGATCGACCACGAAAAGGTTCGCGCCGCGATCGCACAGGGCCTTGCCAAGCTCAAGGCGCAGAGCGGCAATTCGTCCGGCCACGCCACGCGAGCACTGCTTTTGGCCGAGATCGCATCCGTCGACGGCGGCGAGATTACCGACAAGGGCTACATCAACCAGCGCGCGGTGCTGACGCGCCGCGCGGTCGCGGTGGCAACGCTGGATGACGATTCGTCGGCCGAATGGATCGGCTGCCCCGGCTGAGAGGTTCGCCTCAAAGTCCGTTCTTGTGCGCTTCGACCAGCCGCACCAGCATCTGGAGAAAGGCTGTTTGCTCGGACTTGCTGAGCGCGGAAAGCGTATGCGCATTGAAGCGTTCACCGAGCCGGCTGGCCTCGTCGGCGCGCCTCTCGCCCGCCGGACTGAGGCTGAGCTCAACCGCCCGCTTGTCCCGCGTGGACCGCTTACGTTTCAAAACGCCGGTCTCCTCCATCCGCGACAGGATCTTCACCAAATTGGGCAGTTGCATCTTCAGGATGCCGGCAAGTTCGCTCTGCGTCACCGTCTTGTTGTCGCGCACCGCGACGAGGATGGCGTATTCGAGCGGCGAGAGTTTTAGCGATACGAAGTACGGATAAAACGCCTCGAAATTCTGCAGCTGCAGGATCCGGATCATGAATCCCGGGGTCTGCCGCAGGGCCGTGAGGTCGAGTTCCCGGCCCGCGTCCGGCTCGGCCGGTCTGGCTCCCCCGTTGGCCTTGCGCGTCGAAACTTTGGCGATTCTTCCCATGGCAATAGCTCGCACGGCATTACGTGAATTGACAATCCTCAAAATGCTTATAAGTTATAAGTAATTTCGAAGTGACCGCGAAGGCCGCCTTTTCTTTTACAGGAGGGAATGCATGCGACAGTTTTTTCGCACGGGAATGCTCGTTGCCACGCTCGGCGGCATGTTCGTTGGCGCAGCGCAAGGTCAGGACCGCGTCCGGATCGGCGTGCTCAACGATCAGTCGGGCGTGTTTTCGACCTACCAGGGCATTGGTTCGGTCATCGCTGCGCAAATGGCGGTGGAGGATTATGGCGGCAAGGCTGCCGGCAAGGCCGTCGACGTCATCACCGCCGATCACCAGAACAAGACTGACGTCGGCGTCGGCATCGCGCGGCGCTGGTATGACACCGAAAGCATCGACGCCATCTTCGACCTGCCGAACTCGGCGATTGCGCTCGCGGTCGCCAATATGAGCGAGCAGAAGAACAAGGTCTTCATCGGCTCCGGCGCCGGAACCGCGTTGCTCACCGGCGAAAAATGCACGCCGAATACCGTGCACTGGACCTACGATACCTACGCCTATGGCCGCGGCCTCGGCAAAGCCGTGGTCGCCCAAGGCGGCAAGAAATGGTTCTTCCTGACCGCCGATTACGCCTTCGGCCACGATCTGGAGAAGCAGGCCATGGAAGGCGTCAAGGCGGCGGGCGGCGAAGTGCTCGGCGCCGTGCGCCATCCGCTCGGGACCGCCGACTACGCCTCCTTCCTGCTGCAGGCGCAGGCCTCGGGTGCCGATATCGTCGGCGTCGCGAATGCCGGCGATGACACCATCACTTCGATCAAGCAGGCGGCCGAGTTCGGGCTGACGCAGAAGCAGAAGCTGGTCGGGCTGATCCTCGGCATGAACGGCATTCCAGCGCTCGGCCTGAAGGCGGCGCAGGGCGCGCAGATCATGAATCCGTTCTACTGGGATCTGAACGACGGCACGCGCGCTTTCGCAAAACGGTTCGCCGAACGCCATCCGCAGAAGAACTATCCGAACGACATGCAGGCCGGCGTCTACGCATCCGTGCTGCATTACCTGAAGGCCGTCGACAAGACCGGCGGCGCCGTCGACGGCAAGGCCGTGGTCGCAGCGATGAAGGCGATGCCGACCGACGATCCGCTGTTCGGCAAGGGAACCATCCGCAGCGACGGGCGCAAGATTCACCCGTTCTATCTGCTCGAGGTCAAGAAGCCCGACGAATCCACGTCGAAATGGGATCTGCTGAAGGTCGTCGCAACCATTCCCGGCGATCAGGCGTTTCGTCCCGAGAGCGAAGGCAACTGCCCGCTGGTCAAGAAATGATCTGATTGAGGGCGGTCGGTGGGAACCGGCCGCCGTCGAAAATCGATCTTCGAGGCTTGTCGTGTATGTTGCCAAGGCAACTAATTTGTGCGAGCCTGTTTTCGACAAGCGGCCGCTCGAAGAGCACAGAAATTGCCAGGCCGTGCAGGGGAGAAGCGGATGTCCGGACAACCGGATCGTCACGACGTAAGGCTTCGGTGCGTGCGCGTTGGCTCTGCGGCAGCGCGTCCCGGCGTTGCGGCTACCGCGTTCCGTTCAGGCCCGGTCGTCGACTTCGCCCGCGCCTTTCACGGCGTCGAGATTGCCGTGCACCCGCAGCAGCAGTCCGATCAAGGTCTCGCGTTCCGGCTTGTTCAGGCAGGACAGCAGGCGGCGTTCGCGTTCGAGCGCGACCGCGATGACCTGGTCGTGGGTGGTGTATCCCTTCGCGGTCAGCGCGATCGAATGGGTGCGGCCGTCCTGCCGGTCGGCCCTTATGCTGACCAGCCCGCGCTCCTCCATGCCGGCCAAGGTCCGGCTGACCGGCCCTTTGTCGAAACCGATCACATGGCAGATGCGGGCCGCCGAAATTTCCGGTTCGATCGCGAGCAGCGACAGGATCCGCCATTCCGTGACGTTGACGCCAAAGCGCTTCTGATAGACCACGGTCGCGCTGCGCGACAATTTGTTGGCGATGAAGGTGATGAGCGCCGGAACGTAACGGTCGAGGTCGAGCACCTGTTCGGCCCGTCCGCTCCTGCCTGCGGCGCCGGTGCGGGGGGCGCGCGCCTGTCTGTTCCTGCTCATGCTCTTCCGAAATCGCTCCAGCGTTCCAGACATAGAGACAGCGCATACCGTTCCGCAAGAACAATATGCAGGAGAACCCCATGAGCGCGACCGATCAAGCAGCGCCGACCGGCGTCCCGAGCCTCGACGTCGACCCGTTCTCGATCGAGTTCTTCGACGATATGCATACGGTTCACCAGGTCCTGCGCGAGGCCGGGCCAGTAGTGTGGCTCGCCAAGTGGGGCATCTATGGCGTGGCGCGCTATGCCGAGGTGCATGGCGTCCTTCACGATCCCCTGACGTTCTGCTCGGGCCGTGGCGTGGGTTTAAGCGATTTCGCCAAGGAGAAGGCGTGGCGCCCGCAAAGCATCATCCTGGAGGCGGACCCTCCGGCCCACTCCCGAACACGCGCGGTGCTGAATCAGGTGCTGTCGGCCACCGCCATGAAGCCGTTACGCGCTCATTTCGCCGCATTGGCAGAAGCCAAGGTCGATGAGCTGCTCTCGCGCGGCAGCTTCGATGCCATCACCGATCTTGCGGAAGCTTATCCCTTGTCGGTGTTCCCCGATGCGCTCGGACTGAAGCAGGAAGGGCGCGAGCATCTGCTGCCCTATGCCAGCCTGGTGTTCAACGCGTTCGGGCCGCCGAACCAGTTGCGCCAGGAGGCGATCGAGCGCTCAGCGCCGCATCAGGCCTATGTCGCCGAACAATGCCAACGCGAGAATCTCGCCCCCGGCGGCTTGGGCGCCTGCATCCATGCCCGCGCCGATGCCGGGGAAATCACTCATGAGGAAGCCCCGCTTCTGGTGCGTTCGCTGCTGTCAGCCGGGCTCGATACCACCGTCTACGGCATCGGCGCCGCCGTCTATTGCCTCGCGCGTTTTCCGGAACAACTGGCAAAGCTGCGCAGCGATCCCACGCTGGCACGCAATGCTTTCGAGGAAGCGGTCCGCTTCGAAAGCCCGGTGCAGACCTTCTTCCGTACCACGACGCGCGAAGTCGAGCTTGGCGGGCACGTGATCGGCGAGGGCGAAAAGGTTCTGATGTTCCTTGGGGCCGCCAATCGTGATCCGCGCCGCTGGGAACAGGCCGATCGTTACGACATCACCCGCCGCACATCGGGCCATGTCGGCTACGGCTCGGGCATTCACATGTGCGTCGGCCAGCTTGTCGCGCGCCTCGAAGGCGAAGTGATGATGGCGGCGATCGCCCGCCGGGTCGGCAGCATCGAGATCACAGGCCCCGTGAAGCGCCGCTACAACAACACGCTGCGTGGTCTGGACAGTCTCCCGATCACCATTTCCCCGGCCTGACGGATACCATCCCGGCATCTGATCGGCAGCTCTAGCGGCGCATGGCGCCAATCGCAAACCCGGCGAAAGTCCGGGAACGCTCAATCAACATCGGAGGAGAAAACAATGCGGGGTTTAGGATTGGGGCTGGCGCTGGCCTTGTCGTTCGTGACGAACGCAGCGCATGCAGAGATTTCCGACAGCGTCGTTCGCGTCGGCGTGCTCAACGATATCTCCGGCATCTTCCAGGACACCAACGGCATGGGTTCGGTGGAGGCCGCGCGGATGGCGGCGGAAGATTTCAACGGCGGTGGCAAGGGCATCAAGGTCGAGATCGTCTACGCCGATCACCAGAACAAGGCCGACGTCGGTTCTGCGATCGTGCGCAAATGGCTCGACGTCGACGGCGTCGATGCCGTGGTCGACGTGCCGAATTCGGCGGTGGGCCTCACCATCAATTCGCTGCTGCGCGACAGCCGCATGACATTCCTCGCGTCCTCGACCGCGAGCTCCGACCTCACCGGCAAGGCTTGCTCGCCGAATACCATTCAGTGGGTCAACGACGCCTGGGCGACCGGCAATTCCACGGCGGCGGCGATGATGGCGCGCGGCGGCAAGGAATGGTATTTTATCACGGTCAATTTCGCGCTCGGTCAGGGCATCGAGGCCGAGGCCACCAACTACATCGAGAAGCACGGCGGCAAGGTGCTGGGCTCGGCCAAGCATCCGCTCAACACGGCGGATTTCGCTTCGCTGTTGCTGCAGGCGCAGAATTCCAAGGCCAAGGTGATCGGGCTTGCCAATGCTGGCGGCGACACCGTCAACGCCGTGAAGCAGGCCGCCGAGTTCGGTCTTCAGCAAAGCGGCCAGACGATGGTGGCGTTCCTGCTGTTCATCAACGACGTCCACGGCATGGGCTTGAAGGTCGGCCAGGGCCTGCAACTGTTCGAGGCTTTCTATTGGGACATGGACGACGACACCCGCGCGTTTGCAAAGCGCTTCGCGGCGCGGCCGGGCGTGAACGGCAAGATGCCGAGCGGCAACCAGGCCGGCGTCTACGCCTCCACACTGGCCTATCTCAACGCGGTCGCGGCGACCGGCAGCGACCATGCCAAGGACGCGGTGCCGCAGATGAAGAAGTTCAAGGGTAAGGACAAGCTGTTCGGCGACGTCACCATCCGCCAGGACGGCCGCGTCATTCACCCGATGTATCTGTTCGAGGTGAAGAAACCGGAGGAATCCAAATATCCCTACGACTACTACAAGCTGGTCTCGACTATCCCGGCCGACCAGGCATTCCGCCCGCTCGCGGATGGCGGGTGCTCGCTGGTCAAGTGACGCTTATTTGGGTTGACGCCCGCGTGGCGTGAACCATTGTAGGCCTGACGGCCGGCCAAAACGCGGTTGCAAGACAATAGCGGGGAAACGATGCAACACCTCAAGTTCGATTTGCGCGCGTGGACTCAGTTGGCCTCGCTGCTTGCTGCGACCTCGCTCTTTGCTGCGGATGCAATGGCGGCGAAGATGGCCGGCGATCCGGCCACGACCTGCAGCGACCTTATTCGACCGACCGATAACGCCGTCCGGGTTGATTCCGCCTCCATCATCGCACCCACACCACTTGCGGTCGCCGAAAGAGGACCGACGCCGGCAGCGCGCGTCACGCCGGCCAATCCGGAGTTCTGCAGGGTGCTTGGCCAGATCGCGTCTTCCGATCCCAATGCGCCACCGATCAAATTCCAGGTCAATCTCCCGGTCGAGTGGAACGGCCGCTCGCTGCAATATGGCGGCGGCGGTTTCAACGGCGTGCTGATCACCGGCCTTGCCTTGCCGCCGGCCTATCCGTTCGGCGCAGCTTCGCCGCTGGCGCGCGGCTTTGTCACCTATGGCACGGATTCCGGACATGAGACCAAGCCGGGCGAGCCGCCGCAGGTGTTTGCGCTCAACGACGAGGCGTTCGAGAATTTTGCGCATCGGTCCTACAAGCGCGTGCGCGACGCTGCAGTTGCCCTGATGGTGCGCGCCTACGGCAACCCGCCAACAAAACTGTACTTCATGGGATCGTCGGAAGGCGGCCGCGAGGCGCTGACGATGGCGCAGCGCTATCCCGACGACTTTGACGGCATCTTTGCCCGCGTGCCCGTCATCAACTGGGTTGGCTTGCAGCATGCAGGGACGCGGTCGGGGTTAGCGACGATGGGCGAGGGCTGGATCCGCCCTGCGCAGGTCGAACTCGTCGCCACTGCGGTGCTGCAGGCCTGTGACAAGGCTGACGGCGCTGAGGATTTGCTCATCATGGATCCGGTCGGCTGCAAGGCGAAATTCCAGCCGGAATCATTGCGCTGCTCGGAGGGCAAAAGCGGCGACGCGTGCCTGACCGAGCCGCAGATCGCGGCGATCAAGACGCTTCATTCGACCTACAAGTTCTCTTTTGCGCTGGAGAACGGCCTCGATGATTATCCGGGCTGGGGCGTCTCGGGCGAAAACACGCCTGCCTTCGGTCCGACCGGCGGCTGGGGCGCCTGGTGGCTCGGCAAGGCGGCGCCGGCGCAGCCGCCGGTACCGGCCAACGGCATCGCCTGGATCTATGGCGCGGGCGGCATACAGTACGTCTTCGCGCGCGACCCGAAGCTCGATGTCACGACCTACAAGCCGGACGATCACAAGGAGCGCCTGCTTCAGGTGTCGCGATTGATGGATTCGACCAATCCGGACCTCAGCCGTTTCAGCGCGCGCGGCGGCAAGCTCGTGATTCTCGAGAACATGGCCGACTACGCCCAGAGCCCCTATGCGGGTATCCGCTATTTCGAAAACGTGCAGCGCAAGCTGGGCAAGGAGAAGACGGCCGAGTTCGCCCGCCTCTACACGGCGCCCGGCGTCGATCATGTCGGCTCCGGCGCGCCCGCCAATGTCGACATGCTCGGCGTGCTGGTCGACTGGGTGGAGAATGGCAAGGCGCCCGGCGATCTCGAGGTGACCGAGCAGAGGGTCGAAGCGCCGGCGTTTGAGGCGACGCGCGCACTGCCGCTTTGCCAGTGGCCGGCATGGCCGCATTACAAATCGGGGCCGATCGATCGCGCGGCCAGTTTTGCCTGCGCGCCGCGATAAAACCTATCCCGTGACCTTGCTCGATCCCTGCGTGATCAACCGCGCCGCGCGCTGATCGCGGGCATGAATCCACAGCCAGCTCAGCGCGACGCTGAGCCGGTTGCGCAGGCCGATCAGGAAGTAGATGTGGGCGAGGCCCCAGATCCACCAGGCGAGATTGCCGCGCATCTTCATCCAGCCGAAATCGATCACCGCTTTTTTCTTGCCGATCTGCGCGAGGCTGCCGGCGTGCTTGTAGCGGAACGGCGGCAGCGTGCTGCCGCCGAGGCGCGCCTTGATCAGCGCCGCCACGTAGCGTCCCTGCTGCTTGGCGGCCGGCGCGATGCCGGGCACGGGATTGCCGTCGGGACCGGCGATCGTCACGGTGTCGCCGACGGCAAAGATGTCGGGATGGCCTGGCACGGTGAGATCGGGCTCGACCTTCAAACGGTAGGCGCGATCGGCGGGTGCGTTCAGCCATTCCGCCGCGCGCGAGGCGCGCACGCCGGCGGCCCAGACGATGGTTCGGGCCTCGAGCTTGTTGCCGCCGTAGACGACGCCATCGATGGCGCATTCGGTGACGGGTTGCCCGAGCACCACCTCGACGCCGATCTCCTCCAGCGAGCGCTGCGCATAGGCGGAGAGGTCTTCGGGAAAGCTGGGGAGAACGCGCGGGCCGGCCTCGATCAGCACGACGCGGGTCTTGTGGGTGTCGATGTTGCGAAAATCCGGCGGCAGCGTGTCCTTGGCGAGGTCGGCGATGGTACCGGCCATTTCGACGCCGGTCGGCCCGGCGCCGATGATGACGAAGGTCAACAGCGCCGCACGCCGCACCGGATCGGTCTCGCGTTCGGCGCGCTCGAAGGCGACGAGGATGCGGCGTCTGAGCGTGGTGGCATCCTCCAGCGTCTTCAGGCCCGGCGCGAACGGCTCCCATTCGTCGTGGCCGAAATAGGCGTGGCGCGCGCCGGTGGCGAGCACCAGCGTGTCGTAGGGCAGCGCGTCGCCGTCATCGAGCAGCACGCGCTTGCCCGCGGCATCGACGCCGCTGACATTTGCGAACAGCGTCGTCACCTCCTTGCGTCCGCGCAGCAAATAGCGGATCGGCCAGGCGATTTCCGACGTCGCCAGCGAAGCGGTCGCGACCTGGTAGAGCAGCGGCTGGAACAGATGATGGTTGCGGCGGTCGATCAGCGTGATCCTGACCGGCGCGCCGGCGAGGCCGAAGGCGGTCTCCAGCCCGCCAAAACCGGCGCCGACGATCACGACGTGATGGGGCTGTTTCGGTGCTGTCGTCATGGCTGCGGCCCCGGTTTCAGATCTTTCAACACATTGGATTATGTAGCTATTTCTTCCTCCGATCCAAGGCGCCTTTGCCAATCGATCGATAGCGAATGCGTATCGCGGAAGGCCCGAAAATATCTTTCCGAGCCCGCATCCTTTGGCTGGTTCCAAACGTCCTTGGAATCGAAGCGCGCTGCCTTCGCAGCCGCCAACGAGGAGAAGCCCATGCGACGGACCGTGATAAGGTACAGGACAAAGCCTGATATGGCCGACAGGAATGCCGAACTGGTCGCGGCGGTGTTTGCGGAGCTGAAGGCGGCGCAGCCGGAAGGCCTGCGCTACATGTCGCTGCGGCTGGAGGACGACACCTTCATCCATGTCGTCGAGACCGCGGCCGATGACGGCTCCAGCCCGTTGCCGAAGCTGCCGGCGTTCGCCGCGTTCCAGAGCGGCATTCGGGAGCGTTGCGCCGAACCGCCGGTACCTAAGGGCGCGGCCATCGTCGGCAACTATCGCATGCTGGAAGAGAACTGAACCCGCTTGCCGGAGGCCAAATGAGCGTGGTGCCCGAGACGTCCGCCGCGTCAGCCATCGCGCGCCTGCTGGTCGCGATGCGGCCAAGGCTGCATCGCTATTGCGCGCGCATGGTCGGTTCGGTCATCGACGGCGAGGACGTGCTGCAGGACGCGTTGATCAAGGCGGTGGAGGCGCAGGCCAGCACCGGCGCAATCGGCAATCCCGAAGGCTGGCTGTTCCGGATCGCGCATAACACCGCGCTGGATTTCCTGCGCCGGCGCAACCGTCAGGAGGCGCTGCGATCGGTAGCGGAGGTGGACATGATGGTTGACCAGTTCGATGCCGTGGAGAGCCGCCAGATCGCCGCCACCTCCTTGCGCACCTTCATGCGCCTGCCGGTGACGCAGCGCTCAAGCGTGATCCTGATGGACGTGATCGGCTGCTCGCTCGAGGAGATCTGCGAAATCATGGCGTGCAGCCTGCCCGCGGCCAAGGCCGCGCTGCATCGTGGCCGTACGCAGTTGCGGGAGATCGCCGACGAGCCGGAGGACACGCCGCAACAGCGATTATCGGACGCCGATCGCGCGCGGCTTGGCGCCTATGTCGACCATTTTAACGCGCGCGATTTCGACGCGATCCGCGCCATGATCGCAGACGACGTGCAACTCGACCTCGTCGGCAGGACCCACATGCGCGGCAAGGCCGAGGTATCCCGCTATTTCGGCAATTATTCCAAGGTGAGCGACTGGTGTCTGGTCCCGGGCCTGGTGGAGGGACGTCCCGCCATCCTGGTGTTCGATCCGAACGAACCCGAGCATGGGCCGAAATATTTCATGTTGCTGGGCTGGGCCGCCGGCAAGGTCGTGACCATCCGGGATTTCCGCCATGCGGCGTACGCGATCGACGGCGCGGAATACTCGATCTGAACCGCCCCCGGTGCGACAATTGTTGCCCGGGCAACCGGCACTATAGTTCTTGCCATCGGCAGCGTCTGCGAATTATGGTGCAGCCCGCTGGGGTATGAGCCGAAGGTCCAAAGCGGGCCCAGCGGTTCATGCTTGCCGCAGACCGGCGATTTCGCGCACAAAATACCTCACCTGATAATGAGGCGCGCGGGACCGCGTGGTCGCCCGGTTGACCGGGTCTGGTTCGATAACGAGGAGGGGAGTGATTTATGAAAAAGGCATTCTGGCTGGCGGGTGCAACCGTTTTTGCGCTGACGCAGACGGCGCTTGCAGGCGACACCATCAAGATCGGCTTTGTCTCGACCTTCAGCGGCCCGACCGCTGTGATCGGCAACGACATGCGCAACTCGTTCGAGCTGGCGCTGGACCATCTAGGTCGCAAGATGGGCGGCAAGCCGGTCGAGGTGATCTATGAGGATGACGGCCAGAAGCCCGACGTCGGCAAGCAGAAGACCGAAAAACTGATCCAGTCCGACAAGGTCGATTTCATCGCCGGCTATATCTGGTCGAACGTACTGTTGGCCTCGCTCAAGACCGCGGTCGATTCCAAAACCTTCCTGATCTCGGCCAACGCCGGTCCCTCGCAGCTCGCGGGCGAACTCTGTTCGCCTTACGTGTTCTCGACCTCCTGGCAGAATGACCAGACCCCGCAGGCGGTCGGCACCTACATGAACCAGAAGGGCGTCAAGTCGGTGTTCCTGATCGGCCCGAACTATGCGGCGGGCAAGGACATGCTGGCCGGCGTCAAGAGCACGTTCAAGGGCCAGGTCGTGGGCGAGGAATATACGGTGTGGCCGAGCCAGCTCGACTTCTCTGCCGAACTCACCAAGGCCAAGAACTCCAAGGCCGAGTCGATCTTCGTGTTCTATCCGGGCGCTGCCGGCGTGCAGTTCCTCAATCAGTACGCGCAGGCCGGCATCAAGGCGCAGATCCCGCTCTATACGGCGTTCACGATCGACGAATTGTCGCTGCCGCTGCAGAAGGAAAATGCACTCGGCGTTCCCGGCGCGCAGCAATGGGTCAACGATTTGCCGAATGCCGAGAACAAGAAATTCGTCGAGGATTATCGCAAGAAATTCACCGGCCTGCGCCCGACCTTCTACGGCGCGCAGTCCTATGACGCCGCGAACCTGATCAACAGCGCGGTTATCGCGGTGAAGGGCGATACCTCGAAGAAGGACGAGATGAAGGCCGAGATGCAGAAGGCCAACTTCAAGTCCGTGCGCGGTCCGTTCAAATACGGCAACAACCACATCCCGATCCAGAATTTCTACCTGCAGGATGTGGTCAAGGACGCCGACGGTCAGCTCGCGCTCAAGACGGTGGCGACCATCGTCAAGGACGACCAGGACCGCTTCGCCGACAAATGCCCGATGAAGTGATGGTTGGCATGGCCGGTGCATGATCGGCCAGGGGGCTTGTCGAAAAATTACTTTATGTTTAAAGTAATTTTAGAGACCCGATGGCCCTGCTTCGGAGGCGTGGATGTGTAAGCGGTTTGGCAAATGATCATGCGCCAATAAAAATAAGCGGCGGCGCCGACGCGCTGCCGCTGTTTTGTTAGGCGGCCCAGAGTCCAAGGCATTCATGCTCGTCCTCGTAGAACAATCGCTGAACGGCCTGCAGTTTGGCCTGCTGCTGTTCCTGCTGGCAGCCGGCTTGACGCTGGTGTTCGGCATCATGGATTTTGTCAATCTGGCGCACGGCTCGCTCTACATGATGGGCGCCTATTTCGCCGCCACCTTCGTGGCCTGGACGAACAGTTTTGTGCTCGGCATCCTGCTGGCGCTCGGCGCCACGTTGCTGCTCGGCATCGCGCTCGAATTCATCGCGCTCCGGCACCTCTATGGCCGCGATCATCTCGATCAGGTGCTGGCGACGTTCGGGCTGATTCTGTTTTTCAACGACGCGGTGCGGCTGATCTGGGGGCCAGCCGGCCTCGCGCTGCCGCTGCCGGCCTGGTTGACGGTGCCGGTGCAGATCATCCCCGGCGTGTTCTACCCGGCCTATCGGCTGTCGATCATCGTGGTCGCGCTCGCGGTCGCAGCAATGCTGTATGTCGTCGTGATGCGGACCCGTATCGGCATGTTGATCCGCGCCGGCGCCTCGAACCGCGAAATGATCGGGGCGCTCGGCATCAACATCAAGCTGCTGTTCACGCTGGTGTTCGGGCTTGGCGCCGCGCTCGCCGGCCTCGCCGGGCTGATGCAGGCGCCGATCCTCACGGTGCAGATCGGCATGGGCGAGAACATCCTGATTCTCGCCTTCGTCATCATCGTGATCGGCGGCATCGGCTCGATCCGCGGCGCGTTCCTGGCCGCGATCTTTGTCGGCATGATCGACACGCTCGGCCGCGCCTTCCTGCCGGATCTGCTGCGCATGGTGTTGAGTTCTTCCGCAGCCTCCACCGCGGCGCCTGCCTTGTCCTCGATGCTGATCTATCTGCTGATGGCGATTGTGCTCGTCGTGCGGCCGGAGGGGCTGTTTCCGGCCGCCAAGCGATGAAATCTCATATCAACGTCCGCAACGTCGTCGTGGCGCTCGTCGTGCTTGGCCTCGCGCTTTTGCCGGTCTATTCCGCACTGACCGGCAACATCTTCATCCTGACGCTGTTCACCCGCATCGTCATCTTTGCGCTCGCCGCCGCAAGCCTCAATCTCATCATGGGCTATGGCGGCATGATGAGTTTTGGCCACGCCGCCTATCTCGGCATCGGCGGCTATGCGGTGGGCATCCTCGCCTTTGAAGGCATCGGCTCCGGTTTCATCCAGTGGCCGGTGGCGCTCGCGGCGTCGGCGCTGTATGCGCTCGTGATCGGCGCGCTGTCGCTCCGCACCCGCGGCGTCTATTTCATCATGATCACGCTCGCTTTTGCCCAGATGGCCTATTACGTCACCTCGGGTCTCTCGCGCTATGGCGGCGACGACGGCCTCACCATCTACAAGCGCAGCACTTTCGGCGGCCTGATCGACCTGTCGAACCGCGTGCAGTTCTATTACCTCTGCCTCGGCTGCCTGTTCGGCGGCATCTATCTGATCTGGCGCATCATCAATTCGCGGTTCGGCATGGTGGTGCAGGGCATTCGCTCCAACGAGCAGCGCATGCAGGCGATCGGCTATCATGCCAACAGATATCGTCTTGTCTGCTTCGTCATCTCCGGCACCATCTGCGGGCTTGCCGGCGCGCTGCTGGCGAACAACACCGACTTCGTCAGCCCGGCCGGAATGTACTGGACCCGCTCCGGCGAACTCATGGTGATGGTGGTGTTCGGCGGCATGGGCTCGCTGTTCGGCCCGGTCATCGGCACTATCGTGTTCCTGCTGCTGGAAGAGCTGTTGTCGCAGTTTACCGAATACTGGGCGCTGATCATGGGTCCGCTGTTGCTGCTGATCGTGCTGTTCGCGCGCGGCGGCATCATGGGTTTGCTGGGGAGGTTGAGCCGTGGCTGATCCCTTGCTCCGCGTTGAAAACCTGGTCCGCAGCTTTGGTGGCATCAAGGCCACCGACAATCTGTCGCTCGACGTCCTGCCGGGCGAACTGCACGCCATCATCGGTCCTAACGGCGCCGGCAAGACCACGCTGATCAGCCAGTTGACCGGGCAGCTGATGCCGAATTCCGGCGCGATTCACTTCGCCGGTCGCGACGTCACCGGGGTGCCGGCCTATCAACGCAGCCGGCTTGGGTTGGCGCGATCGTTCCAGATCACGTCGCTGCTGAAGGATTTTACCGCGATCGATAACGTTGCGATCGCGGCGCAGGCGCATGATGGACACTCGTTCCGCTTCTGGGGCGCGGCTCGCAAGGAGAAGCATCTGCGCGACGCGGCGCAGGCCGCGCTGACCCGGGTAGGACTTGCGAAACGCGCCGACGTGCCGGTGTCCGAACTGAGCCACGGCGAGCAGCGCGAGCTCGAGCTCGCGGTAGCGCTCGCGACAAAACCGCAATTGCTGCTGCTGGACGAGCCGATGGCCGGCCTCGGCGTCACCGAATCTGCGCGTATGGTGGCGCTGCTCAAGGAGCTGCGGAAGGAAGTCACCATCGTGCTGGTCGAACACGACATGGAAGCCGTGTTCGCGCTCGCCGACCGCATCACCGTGCTGGTCTATGGCCGCGTCATCGCGTCAGGCGATCCCGACGCCATCAGGAACAACGAGGAAGTCAAGCGCGCCTATCTCGGCGAACAGCATGCGGTGACCAGCCATGGTTGAAACCAAAACGGCTGAAACCTTGCTTGAAATCGACGGGATCGAGACCTGCTACGGTCTCAGCCAGGTGCTGTTCGGGCTTTCGTTGAAGGTCCAATCCGGCGAGATGGTCGCCCTGATGGGCCGTAACGGCATGGGCAAGACCACGACGATCCGCTCCATCATGGGCATGACACCGGCTCGCGCAGGCACGATCCGCTTCGCAGGCGAGAAAGTGCGCAGCCTGCCGTCGTACAAAATCGCAAAACTCGGCATCGGCCTGGTGCCGGAAGGCCGCCAGATCTTTCCGAACCTGACGGTATACGAAAATCTGGTCGCAGCCTCGGGCAACCGCCTGGGCAATCCCGATCCCTGGACCATCGACAAGATCCACGCGCTGTTTCCGCGGCTCGCCGAGCGCAGCAGCAACATGGGCGTCACGCTCTCGGGCGGCGAGCAGCAGATGCTGGCGATCGGCCGCGCGCTGATGACCAATCCCAAACTTCTTATTCTGGACGAAGCCACCGAAGGCCTCGCGCCCCTGATCCGCGAGGAAATCTGGAACTGCCTGTCGATGCTGAAAGGCCGCGGACAATCGGTGCTCGTCATCGACAAGAACGTCGCCAACCTCTCCCGCATCGCCGACCGCCACTACATCATCGAGCGCGGCCGGACGGTATGGACCGGGACGAGCGAGCAGTTGATTGCGGAGCCGGATTTGCAGCACCGGTATCTGGGGATTTAAGCTATCTCCGTAGGGTGGGCAGAGGAGCAAAGCGACGTGCCCACCATCTTTCACCGAGCGCGCTGGGGAATGGTGGGCACGCTTCGCTTTGCCCACCCTACGATTCCGAAATTTTGACGGCAGTGGGTCCGCCGTCATTGCGAGCGTAGCGGAGCAATCCATCTTTCCGCTTGCTGAGGCATGGATTGCTTCGTCGCTGCGCTCCTCGCAATGACGAGTTGAGAGAGCGGAGCGCCCCCGCTCAAAACATCTCGAAATATTCGCGGTGCTCCCAGTCCGACACTTCAGCCTGAAACCGCTCGATCTCGGCGTTCTTGATGTGGACGTAATAATCCACGAACTCCGCGCCCAGCGCCTGCCGGAAGAACGGGTCCTCCTGCAGCGTGAACACCGCCTCGCGCAGGCTCTTCGGCAGCAGCGAGGCCTTGGTTTCGTACGGCGTATCCGCCGACGGCCCCGGATCGAGCTTGCGGTCGACGCCATCAAGCCCTGAGAGAATTTGCGACGCCATGTAGAGATAGGGGTTCGCCGCGGGCTCGCCGATCCGGTTTTCCAGGCGCGTTGCGGCGTCGCCGGGGCCGCCGAGCACGCGGATCATGACGCCGCGGTTGTCACGGCCCCAGATCGCACGGTCCGGCGCCAGTGAGTAGGAGCGGTAGCGCTTGTAGCCGTTGATGGTCGGCGTTGTGAACACGGTGGAAGCGCGGGCGTGCTCCAGCAGCCCTGCGAGATAGAAACGGCCGAACGGGCTCAGCGGCTCGTCGCCATCTTTCGCCATGAAGGCGTTCTCGCCGCTGGTGCGAGAGACGATCGATTGATGCAGGTGCCAGCCGGAAGCGAACACGTTTGGCAATTTCGGCCGGCACATGAAGGTGGCATGATAACCGTGGCGGCGGGCGATCTGCTTCACGGCGCTCCGAAACAGCACCATGTTGTCGGCGGGTGTCAGCCCCTTGGTCGGCGCAAAAGTGAATTCGCACTGGCTCGGGCCGAACTCGACCTCCACCGACCGCAGCGGCAGGCCGAGCGCGAGCACGTCGCGCCGGATGATTTCCAGCGCCGGCTCCATCTGGTCGTAGCGCTGCTCGGTCAGGTATTGATAGCCGTGCGACAGCAGGCTGACGGATGGCGGACGTCCAGGCTGGCCGGCATCTTCCGGCGTCATGTGCGCATCTTCGAGCTTGAAGAGGTGGAATTCGACCTCAAGCCCCGCGACGAAATCGTAACCGCGGCTTCCCAGTTGATCGAGCACCTTGCGATAGAGATGGCGCGTGGCGAACGGCACCGGGCGGCCGTCGCTGAAATAGAGGTCGCAGAGCAGCCATCCTGTGGTGGGCGCCCAGGGCAGCACGCGGAACGTCGTCGTATCAGGCACCATCGACACGTCGGCAGCGCCCTCCATCTCCTTCATGCCAAAACCGCCGCCGGCCGTGAACACCGGAAACACCGTCTTGTGCGAGGTGTCCTTGGCCAGCATCGTGGTGGTGATGGAGCAGCCGCTTTCGAGCGACGCAATTGCTTCGCTCGCGACCAGCGTCTTGCCGCGGAGGATGCCGTGCTGGTCGGGGAATGAAAGCCTGATGACTTCGAGATTTTTCTCTTCGACGATCTTGCGCAGGCGGCCGGCGGCCTCCTGCTGCTCTTTCGACCACAGCCCGTGACGTTCGACGAAACTCAACGCGTTGCTCCGCAATAGCCGTCATTGCCTGCGACAAACGCGAAGCGTTTGCGCAAGGAAGCGCAGCGACGAAGCAATCCATTTTTCCACATGCGGCGCGATGGATTGCTTCGCTGCGCTCGCAATGACGGGGAGGGAGCCATCACTCCGCCGCCGACAAATGCCGGATCTTGCCAGCAATCTCGCTCGGCACGGGCGCTGCCCATGGCGCGCCGCGGCGGCGTTTTACGTCGATTTCCATCCAGTAGATTTCCCAGCCGCGCGTCGGCCCGATGCCGTCCATCGTGGCCGGGCCCTGGATGCTGCGCGCATGCGCACTGTCCAAGAACATGAACGGCTTTTCGCCGCCGACGACCTTTTCGATCTCCTGCCGCAGCAGGCGGCGATACTGCACGATCGCCTTGTCCGAGGTGCCGAGATGCTCGTTGGTGCGGTCCTGGATCGCGCCCATCGATTCCACCGCCCACTGGTCGTGGACGTTGATGTCGGTCCCCATGCCGGTGTAGGTCTCGGACGCCTGTTCGTGCGGATCGAAACCGTAATCGTTGCTCTTGTTCTTGCGCGATTTGTAATCCGGCAGCTCGTACAATTCGAGCCGCTGGTCGCGCATCTTCTGCTTGTCGACCGGCGCCGTGTAGCTGGTGAAGATCGCGTACCAGTAGCAGTTCTCGTCATCGACCGGCACGTGCCACTGCGTGATCGTCATCTCCTGGCTCATCGGAATGACGAAGCCGTGCGGGAAAAGCTGGTTGGTGACCCGCACATGGGTGCGCTCCTCGTCGATTTCGCGCAGCGCGATCAGCCGCAGCCCGTATTCGGTGTGCTCGACGTTGATGATCGGGTTGTCGTATTCGCGCAAGATCTTCGTCATCGGCATGTCGCTTCCGGCGGAGGCGCCGCGGAACTGCTTGCCGTAGGCAGTGGAAGTATCCTCGTCCTCGAAGAAGCGATGCAGGAACGAGGCGTGCGCCGGATCGATGCCGACTTCCAGCGCCTGCAGCCAGTTGCAATTGATGTGGCCCTTGAACGCAAAGGTATGGCTGTCGGGCGCGACGAAACAGTCGATCTCGGGAAACGCCGGCGGTTCGCCTTCGCCGAGATAAGCCCAGAGGATGCCGCTCTTCTCGACCACGGGATAGGAGCGCTGCTTGATGCCCTGGCACAGCTTGGAGTCTTTTGGCTCCGCGGGCGTTTCCAGGCATTGGCCGCTTACATCGAACAGCCAGCCATGGAAGGCACAGCGCAGCCCGCCGTTTTCCAGACGGCCGAAGGCGAGGTCGGCGCCGCGATGCGCGCAGTGGCGGTCGATCAGGCCGTAGCGGCCTTCCTCGTCGCGAAACAGCACGAGATTCTCGCCGAGCAGCTTGATGGGGCGCACCGGCCGCGGCCCCTGCAGCTCGTCGACCAGCGCGGCCGGCTGCCAATACATCCGCATCAGCTTGCCGCAAGGATCTTTTCGGCCGGTGCGGGTAATCAGGTCGTTCGCTTCCTGGCTCATCATGGCGAGGATCTCCGCATATCCATTTGTTCGCCTATTGAACTTCTGTGCGATTTTAACGTAGGCTCGCCGTTAGGCAAGCGGATTATGGAGGCAGCGATGCCGAAGCTTAAGCGCGCAGGCGACGCAGGCAACCGCGGCGCGACCGATTTCATCGAAAGCCTCGATCGCGGCCTGCGCGTGCTCGAGGTGTTCGGCGGCAGCCAGCAGCCCATGACGCTGAGCGACCTCGCCAAGGCCGCCGACCTGCCGCGCGCGACCGCGCGGCGGATTCTCTTCACGCTCGAACGCGCCGGCTTCGTCGCCACCGACGGCAAGCTGTTCCGCCTGATGCCGCGCGTGCTTGTGCTGGCCTCCAGCTATCTTGCTTCCAACCATGTGGTCTCGGTGCTGCAGCCGGCGCTCGACCGGCTGTCGGGCGAGGCGCAGGAAATTTCGTCGATGGCGATCCTCGATGGCAACGATGTCGTCTTCATCGCCCGCGCCAGCCCGACGCGGATATTTTCCGCCGGCATCGACATCGGCTACCGGCTGCCTGCCTTCTGCACCTCGGTCGGCCGCGTGCTGCTGTCGCGATTGTCCGACGACGAACTGGCGAAAGCGCTCAACGCGATGGATCTCGCGCCGCTGACGCCGTTCACGGTGACCGACAAAAAACTGTTGTTGAAGACGATCGTCGCCGATCGTGCGAAGGGCTATTCGCTGGTCGATCGCGAAGCCGAGCCGGGCTTCCGCTCGATCTCCGTGCCAATCCACCGGTATGACGGCGTCACCGTCGCGGCCATCAACATGGGCGCGCATGTCGACCGCGTGTCATCAGCCGAGATGGTCGAACGCTTCCTGCCCCGCCTGCGCGAGGCGTCGGCCTCGGTGAAGTCGATGCTGGTTTGACGAATGACTATCCGATCTGTATCGCCAGGCAACATTGCTGGGATCCGTTTCGTTGAAGAGGCCGCATTCCTCCAATCCGCCGAAGCGGACTTGGTCGACGATCTACGTGCCGCAGGCGATTCCGTTTTCTCGCTGATCGCTGTTGACGGCAAAACCGTCACTGGCCATGCCATGTTCTCGCGGCTGAAGGCGCCGTTTCCGGCGCTGGCGCTCGGCCCGGTCGCGGTGCTGCCGGACCGCCAGCGGATGGGTGTTGGCAGCCGGGTGATCCGTGAAGGGATCGCCCGCAGCGAGGCCGCCGGGTGGCTCGGAATTTTCGTCCTCGGCGATCTGGCCTTCTATCGGCGTTTTGGATTCGATGCCGGCAAGGCGAGCGGCTTTATCTCACCTTATGCCGGGCCGCATTGGATGGCCTTGCCTCTTGGCCGGAACGAACTTCCGACAGATACGGGAAGCATTCAGCATGCTCTCGCCTTTGCAAAGCTCGGATAGTGGCAGATCGATCGGCTACCGCGGGCGCTGCCATTCCGGTTTGAGTACGGACATCAGGCGCATGGACCGGAAGGTGCCCTCCGCATCCCGGTGTATGTCGCGGACGATGCCTTCCTCGACGAATCCGTTCTTCAGATAGGCGCGATGGGCCCGTTCGTTGTCTTCGAATACGAACAGCTCGACGCGATGCGCGCCCAGATCGTCGAAGCAGATTTTCAGGAGAGCGCGCAGCAGGCGCGATCCGGTGCCGCGCCCGGCATCCTGTACGGCGATACGGCGGAGCCGCAGGCATTGATTCTCGCTTCCGACATTCTGCAGGATCGCAAATCCTGCAATATCGTCTCCCTCGCGCGCCAGATAATATCTGCAGGACGGACTGTCGATTGCCGCGGAGTGCTGCTCGGCTTCCCACCGGCCGACGAGGCGCGCATAGCCCTCGCCGCGCTCGATGCGCATCATCGTTGGGATGTCCGATCTGGATGCGATTTCGATTTTCATGTCTTCACCGTGGACGACGGCCTGTTATGCCGGAACGTTCAGCCCGAAATGTTGGACGATCTCCCGCGCGGTCACATCAGCCGGATTCACCCCGGTATCCAGCTTGAGGCAATCGGGCCGCGGCACGGCGGTGGCGATCAGTATCGCGAACAGTTCGATCCGCGGGAACCGGTAATTACGGCGTCGTGAAACAATTTTTCGGGCGGGCCCATGAACGCACGAGGAAGTCTGCCGGATCACCGATATCTGATCAGGCTATGGCGAGGGCAAGCGCTTGAGCGCGGCTTCGATCGCTTCGAACCTGGCGACGATCTGCGGGGTCACGACATAGCGAAGGATGCCGGCGACCGACAGGCCGACGATCATCGAGACGATCGTGTACTGCGCCAGCAAGGCCAGCAATATCGAACGCAGCCGTCGCCGCCGGACTTTCGGCGCGCTGGCTACGGCAAGGATGGCGGCGCCTTCGCCTTCAACCGTGCTCATGCGACCCTAGAGTTCGGATAGAAGCTGATCGAGGCGCGACTGCAGCCTCCGGTTTGCCCGTTCGGTCGCGCGCAGCTTGCGCGCCAGGTCCAGCGGAATGACGTCGCTTGTCTCTTGCACATCCGAAAACAACAGGCCGGCCGCGTTCTGATCGCGCCAGACGAGTTTGGCCCGGCACGAGAGACTCCTGCGCTCGATCTCGAAATCGACCCGGTCGGGCAACATGGTCGAATTTTCAAATTCGATCTTTGCGCCGCGTTGGCTGAAATTGCGCACGACGCAGTCGAGCGTCGAGTTGCGAGCGTTGAACGCGACCATTCCGCCGTAATAGACGCGGTTTCTCTGGTGTCGACGGCGCTCCAGCATGCTTCTTCTCCATTCGATTAAGGATTTGGTAACACAATTAAAGGGTGTATTGCTGCACGGAACTCGTGTGGTGGTTAACTGCGGCCGTGCGGTTGCAGGGGCGAAATTCGCCCCCATAGCTGGTGTCGCTATCGTAAGGAGATCAGGAGACCGCGCTGCGCAGCCCGAACGCGTGCTTGTCGTGCAGCACCGGCGCCACCGCATCCACAAGACGCGTGGCGGCGGCGTCGACCGAAAGCCCCGCGGTATCGACCACGGCGGAGGCCCGCGCATAAAGCGGCTCGCGGCTGGCCAGGATGTTGCGCAGCTCCGCCATCGCCGAGCGGTCATCGGCCATCGGGCGCAAATCGCCCTGGCCGCGTACGCGGGCCATGTGCTCTTCGGGCTCGGCCTTGAGCCAGATGGTGTAGAACGACGACAGGATCAGGTCGAAGGTCAATGGCTCGGACACGATGCCGCCGCCGGTCGCCAGCACCATCAATTCCTTGCGCGCCAATAGTTGCGTCAGCGCCGCCTGCTCCATGCGGCGAAAGCCTTCCTGGCCGTAGAGCGCGATGATCTCGGCGACGGATAATCCGTTTTGCGCCTCGACCTCCTTGTTGAGCTCGACGAACTTCCAGCCGATTTTCTTCGCCAGCATCTTGCCGAGCGTGGATTTGCCGGCGCCGCGCAGGCCGATCAAGGCGATGCCGGAGAACGAGATCCGCCGCTGCGCCGACATGCCGCCGCCGGCAAGCGCGTCCTTGGCCTGCGCAATCTGGGCGGGCGTCGCCTTGCGCAAGAGGTCGCGGATCACGGCCCAGTCGAGCGCCGGCTCGGTTGCGGGAATGAGGTCTTCCAGATGCGCGCCCATCGCGTTCGACACGCGCCGCAGCAGCACGATCGAGACATTGCCCTTGCCGCTTTCGAGCTGCGCGATATAGCGCTCGGAAATTCCCGATACTTTCGCGAGCACCTTGCGCGACATGCCGCGAAGGGCACGCATGGTGCGCACACGCTGGCCAAGCTGCTCGAGAAAGCCGGTTTCGGGGTCGCTGGCCTCGGTCATTTCCCTCGTTCAGCTTTAGCTGCGGGTGAATGGTTTTCGGAAACATAATGCCGATGAGGATTGACAGCAAGCGCTGCCGGTGTCTTTGTATGAATTATAATTCTTAAAACCAGGGGAGAAGCGTCGTGAGCGGCGTGTCCGGTTCGTATAATGCGGTGACCTGGCTGCTCGACCGCAATGTCGACGAGGGCCGCGGGGCCAAGCTCGCCTTTACCGATACGGTCTCCGAACTCACCTATGGCGACCTGCAGAAACAGAGCTGCCGCACAGCCAACATGCTGCGCCGGCTCGGCGTCCGCCGCGAAGAGCGCGTGGCGATGATCATGCTCGACACGACAGACTTTCCTTCCGTCTTTCTCGGCGCGATTCGCGCCGGCATCGTGCCGGTGCCGCTCAACACGCTGCTGACGTCGGATCAATATGCCTATGTGCTGGCCGACAGCCGCGCGCGCGTGTTGTTCGTGTCCGAGGCGCTGTATCCCGTCGTCAAGGACATCGTCGGGCGGATGCCCGATCTCGAACATGTCGTGGTGTCCGGCAGCAACGCGTTCGGCCACAAGGAGCTCTCTGACGAGCTCGCAAAGGAGGACGAGTCCTTTGCGACCGTGCCGACCCACGCCGAGGAGCCGGCCTTCTGGCTCTATTCGTCCGGGTCCACCGGCATGCCCAAGGGCGTGCGGCATCTGCATTCCAGCCTGCAGGCGACCGCGGACACCTATGCCAGCCAGGTGCTTGGCATCCGCGAGAACGATGTCTGCCTGTCTGCGGCAAAATTGTTCTTTGCCTATGGACTCGGCAACGCGCTGACGTTCCCGATGTCGGTCGGTGCCTCAACCGTCCTCAACGCCGACCGCCCGACGCCGGCGCGGATGTTCGAGCTGTTGAACAGGTATAACCCGACCATCTTCTACGGTGTTCCGACATTGTTTGCCTCGATGCTCAATGACGAGACGCAAAAGAACGCGCGCGCCGGCACGCGGCTGCGCATCTGCACCTCGGCCGGCGAAGCGCTGCCGGAATCGGTCGGCAACGCCTGGAAGGCGCGCTTCGGCGCCGACATTCTCGACGGGGTCGGCTCGACCGAACTGTTGCACATCTTTCTTTCCAACGCCCCCGACGACATCAAATACGGCTCGTCCGGCCGTCCGGTGCCCGGCTACAGGGTGCGGCTGGTCAATGAAGCAGGCAGCGAAGTGCCCGACGGCGAAGTCGGTGAATTGCTGGTCGAGGCGCCCTCGGCGGCCGAGGGATACTGGAACCAGCGCAGCAAGAGCCGCCAGACGTTTCAGGGCCACTGGACCTACACCGGCGATAAATATGTCCGCGACGCCGAGGGTCGCTACACCTTCTGCGGCCGTTCCGACGACATGTTCAAGGTCTCCGGCATCTGGGTCTCGCCGTTCGAGGTCGAGAGCGCGCTGATCACCCACCCGGCCGTGCTCGAAGCCGCCGTCGTGCCCGAGGCCGATCCGGAAGGATTGCTGAAGCCGAAAGCCTTCGTCGTGCTGCGCGCCGATACCAAAACCGACGGCCTGCATGAGGCGCTGAAGGAGCACGTCAAGCAGAAGATCGGTCCGTGGAAATATCCGCGCTGGATCGACGTGGTGGACAGTCTGCCGAAGACGGCGACGGGGAAGATTCAACGGTTCAAGTTGCGGGAAGGCGCATCGTAATCACTCGTCGTCCCTGCGTTCGCGGGGACGACGAGCTTGAGGATGCGACGTCTGGATCACTTCGGAAAGCTTGCGACATGACCACCCTTTCCTCCTCGGGCTTCCTCACCGTCGGCAGCTCCCATCTCGAATACCGCATGATCGGCCCGTCGCCCGAGAATGCGCCCACCATCGTGATGCTGCATGAAGGCCTTGGATCGACCAGGCTGTGGGGAGACTTTCCGGATCAGCTTCAGGCCGCGACCGGCGCCGGCGTGTTCGTCTATTCGCGCGCGGGCTACGGTGCATCGACACCGGTGAAACTGCCGCGGCCGCTCGACTACATGCATGTCGAGGCGCTCGACGTATTGCCAAAGCTGCTCGACAAGATCGGCTTTCGCCGCGGCCTCCTGCTCGGCCATTCCGATGGCGCCTCGATCGCGACGATCTATACCGGCTCCCATCAGGACCACCGCGTCGAGGGCCTCGCGTTGATCGCCCCGCATTTCGTCGTCGAGGATATTTCGGTGGCCTCGATTGCGCAGATAAGGAACACCTACGAGACCACGAATCTGAAGGGAAAGCTTTCGCGCTGGCACAGGGATGTCGACAACGCCTTCTATGGCTGGAACGGCGCCTGGCTCGATCCTGACTTCCGCAGCTGGGATATTTCCGAATACCTCGCCTATATTCGCGTACCGGTGGCGATCCTGCAGGGTGTGGACGACCAGTATGGGACGATGCGGCAGGTCGAGATCGCGCAGGAAGAGTGCTACTGTCCGGTCGATGTGACGGTTATCCCGGGAGCGGGACATCAGCCGCATCGTGAAGCCCCGGGGGCGACGCTGGATGCGATCTCGGAATTCGCAAACGCGGTGTTGCACGTCGATGACGGCTCGCAGGGACGGGCCGCGTAACGCTTTGCTTTTTTCCGGGGCGGCGCCCCGATGACCACGCCGCCGCCAGCCGCAGGCAACCTGCCGCTGCCGCGATGGGCCTATGTGCCCGGCGAATCCGAAAAACCCAGTGCCGATTACCAAACGCTGGCGCAGATCACAGCTCTGGTGCCGCCACGATTTGGCGGCTACGTGCCGGCGCGCCATCCCGCACTACGCTACGGCCTCACGCTCAACGACCGCGGTTACTTCTGGGAAGCGCAGGAGATCCTGGAGGCGGTGTGGGCGGCGGCGCCGCAGGGCGGTCGCGAGCGGATCCTGTTGCGCGCCTGCATCCTGATTGCGACAGCGAATTTGCGGCTGCGCATGCAGAAGCCGCACGTCACGGCGCGGCTGCTCGGGGAGGCGCTCGGCGAACTCGATGTGCTGGGGATGCGAAACGCTGGCGGTGACGGATTTGCGGATTGCTTTCCGGCAGCGGCACTGGCGGCCCTCATCAAGGGCAAACTGGAGCGGCCTCCGCTCGCCAAGACCGATTGGGTGGCATTCGCCGCCGCTATCAGAACATGAAACAAAATGCATGTTTCGGCGGTTTGGGCTGGACTTGCTAAAAAACATGCATTATTGTGCATCTAACCAACCAAGCAAATCCTGAGAAAACGACAGAGGGTGTCCTCATGGCCGGTGAAGATCGCGTCCTCGCAGGCGGCGCGAAGTACATCGATTTTCAAACCGATCCGCAGCGCTACCGGCACTGGAAGCTGGGCGTGGAAGGCGACGTTGCGACGCTCACCATGGACGTCGACGAGAATGCCGGTCTGTTCGAAGGCTATCAGCTCAAGCTGAATTCCTACGATCTCGGCGTCGATATCGAACTCGCCGACGCCGTGCAGCGGCTGCGTTTCGAACACCCGGAAGTGAAGGCGGTGGTGATGCGATCGGGCAAGAACCGCGTGTTCTGCGCCGGCGCCAACATCCGCATGCTGGCGGGCGCCACCCACGCCCACAAGGTCAATTTCTGCAAATTCACCAACGAGACCCGTAACGGCCTGGAAGATTCATCGGAGAATTCCGGACAGCGCTTCATCACCGTCGTCAATGGCACCGCGGCCGGCGGCGGCTACGAACTGGCGCTGGCGACCGATCACATCATGCTGGCCGATGACGGCGCGGCTGCCGTGTCGCTGCCGGAAGTGCCGCTGCTCGCGGTGCTGCCGGGCACCGGCGGCCTGACGCGCGTGGTCGACAAGCGCAAGGTGCGCCGCGACCATGCCGACTTCTTCTGCACCATCGAGGAAGGCATCAAGGGCAAGCGCGCCGTTGCGTGGCGACTGGTCGACGAGATCGTGCCCAACAGCAAGCTCGAAAGCAAAGTCGCCGATCGGGCAAAAGAATTTGCCGCCGCCTCGAAGCGCAACGGCAACGGCAAGGGCATCACGCTGTCGCCGCTCCACCGCACCATCGACGACAGCGGCATCCGCTACGGTTTTGTCAATGTCGACATCGACCGCGCCGCGCGGATTGCGACCATTTCGATCAGGGCGCCGGAAGCCGCTCCGCCTGCCGATATCGACGGCCTGATCGCGCAAGGCGCGTCGTTCTGGCCGCTGCAGGTGGCGCGCGAGCTTGACGATGCGATCCTTCACTTGCGCATCAACGAACTCGAAATCGCGATGCTGCTGTTCAAGAGCCATGGCGATGCCGCCAATGTAGTGGCCTGCGACACCTTCCTCGACGCCAACAAGGCGCACTGGCTGGTCAACGAGATCAGGCACTACTGGAAGCGGGTGTTGAAGCGCATCGACGTCACCTCGCGCACGCTGGTGACGCTGGTTGAGCCGGGCTCCTGTTTCGCCGGCACGCTCGCCGAACTCGTGTTCGCCGCCGACCGCTCCTACATGCTGATCGGCTCGCGGCAGGGCGACAACCGCCAGCCCCCGGCGATCCAGTTGACCGCGATGAATTTCGGTCCCTATCCGATGTGCCATGGCCTGACCCGGCTGCAATCGCGCTTCCAGGCCGATCCGTCCGATCTGGAGCGCGCGGAAGCCACCATCGGCACCACGCTCGATGCGGAGGAGGCCGAAGAGCTCGGCCTCGTCACCTTCGCGCTCGACGATATCGACTGGGATGACGAGGTGAGGGTGTTCCTGGAAGAACGCACGTCGTTCTCGCCCGACGGCCTCACCGGCATGGAAGCGAATTTGCGCTTCGTTGGCCCTGAGACCATGGAATCGAAAATCTTCTCGCGCCTCACGGCGTGGCAGAACTGGATCTTCCAGCGCCCCAATGCGGTCGGCGAAAACGGCGCGCTGCGCCGCTACGGCACCGGCCAGAATGGCGCAGTTCGATATGACGCGGGTTTAAGGAGCACACCATGAATTTCATGAATGTCGACTACTCGACCAAGATCCCCAACAACGTCAATCTCAGCGAGGATCGCCAGGTGCTGAAAGCGCTCGAGGGCTGGCATCCCGGTTACATGGATTGGTGGGGCGACATGGGGCCGGAAGGTTTCCAGCAGTCGCTGGTGTACCTTCGCACCGCCTATTCGGTCGATCCGCGCGGCTGGGCCAAGTTCGATTACGTCAAGATGCCGGAATATCGCTGGGGCATTTTGCTGGCGCCGCAGGAGGAGAACCGCGTCATTCCCTTCGGCGAGAATTACGGCAAGCCGGCCTGGCAGGAAGTCCCCGGCGAACACCGCGCCACGTTGCGCCGCCTGATCGTGATCCAGGGCGACACCGAGCCCGCTTCCGTCGAGCAGCAGCGCCATCTCGGCAAGACCGCGCCCTCGCTCTACGACCTGCGTAACCTGTTCCAGGTCAATGTCGAGGAAGGCCGTCACCTCTGGGCCATGGTCTACCTGCTGCAGAAATATTTCGGCCGCGACGGCCGCGAGGAGGCCGATGATTTGTTGCGCCGCCGCTCCGGCGATGCGGACTCACCGCGCATGCTCGGCGCCTTCAACGAGGCGACGCCGGACTGGCTGTCGTTCTTCATGTTCACCTATTTCACCGACCGCGACGGCAAGATGCAGCTGCACTCACTCGCGCAGTCCGGCTTCGATCCGCTGTCGCGCACCTGCCGCTTCATGCTGACCGAAGAAGCCCACCACATGTTCGTCGGCGAGACCGGCATCAGCCGCGTCGTGCAGCGCACCTGCGAGGCGATGAAGGAAGCCGGCATCACCGATCCCACCGACATCGCCAAGGTGCGTGCGCTCGGGGTGATCGACCTGCCGACCATCCAGAAGAAGCTGCACCTGCATTATTCGCTGTCGCTCGACTTGTTCGGCTCGGAAGTCTCGACCAACGCGGCGAATGCCTTCAACGCCGGCATCAAGGGCCGCTACAAGGAAACCCAGATCGACGACGACCACCAGCTCAAGAACGCCACCTATCCGGTGCTCAAGCTGGTCGACGGTGTGATCAAGCGCGTCGACGAGCCGGCGCTGACCGCGCTCAACATGCGCCTGCGCGACGACTACACGCAGGATTGCGTCAAGGGCATGCTGCGCTGGAACAAGGTCATTTCGACCGCGGGCTATCAGTACAAGCTGACGCTGCCGAACGTCGCGTTCCATCGCCAGATCGGCGAGTTCAAGGATATCCACGCCACGCCGGAAGGCATCCTGATCGACGACGCCACCTGGAACCAGCGCAAGGGCGAATGGTTACCTTCGACGCAGGACGGCGATTTCATCGCCTCGCTGATGAAGCCCGTGACCGAAGCCGGCGTCTACGCCAACTGGATCTCGCCGCCGAAAGTCGGCATCGACAACAAGCCCGGCGATTTCGAGTACGTCAAAATCGAAACCTGAACCGCCCCACATCGGGGAGCAGTAACATGGACCCCGACAGCGATCTTGAAGCACTGAACCGCGACCAGTTGGTCGCGGAGGTGAAGCGTCTAAGGGCTGGTATTCGCACGCACAGGGACAGCACCGGTCACGACCTGTGCTGGCACCATCCCGATCTCTGGGGACTAATGCCCGAACAGGTCACGCCCGAGGTGGCCGTGCCGCCCTGGCCGAAATTCCTGCGCGGGTGTTTGCGCTATCGGGAGGCGTTGGAGCGCGAACTGCCCAACGCGCCCAGGGCTGATTTCGAATATAAAGAGTGAGATGTGAGAGAAGCGCGAGCCCGCGCCTTCGACATAGCCGTCATCAACCGCGAAGGCGGGTGATCCAGTAAACACCGGTGTCAATTGCAGAAACGCCACGGTCAACCAATTGAGGCCGCGGCGTACTGGATACCCCGCTTTCGCGGGGTATGACGACCGGTCGTGCGCAACGCCTACCCCGCGATCTCAAGCCCCGCATTGGCGTAGACCACGCCGCCATCGACCGCGATCGTATTGCCGACCACATAATCGCCCGCGCGCGAGGCGAGATAGATCGCCACCCCCGCCATATCCTCATCGGTGCCGATGCGTTTCGCCGGAATGCGCTTTGCCACTTCGTCCGAATGGTCGCGCGCCGCCCGGTTCATGTCCGACTTGAACGCGCCCGGCGCGATCGCGGTGACATTGATATTGTCCTTGACCAGTTTCGTCGCCATGCGCCGCGTCAGATGGATCACGGCGGCCTTGCTTGCGGCGTAGGAATAGGTCTCCCCGGGGTTGACGAAGATGCCGTCGACGGAGGCGATGTTGATGACCTTGGCCGGCCGTTCGGGTGACGCCGCCGCGCGCAGCGGCTTCGCCAGCGCCTTGGTCAGGAAGAACAGCGATTTGACGTTGAGGTCCATGACCTTGTCCCAGCCGCTTTCCGGGAATTCGTCGAATTCCGCGCCCCATGCAGCTCCTGCATTGTTGACGAGGATGTCGAGCTTCGGCTCCAGCTTGATGAATTCGCCAGCCAACTTGTCGCAACCTTCGACCGTCGAGATGTCGATCGGCAGCGCGATGCATTCGCCGTCATAGGCGGCGGAGAGCTCTTTCGCAGTCGCCTCGCAAGGGCCTGCCTTGCGCGCCGTGATGTAGACCTTCGCCGCGCCCTGCGCGAGAAAGCCGGCCGCGATCATCTTGCCGATCCCGCGCGAGCCGCCCGTCACCAGCGCAACGCGGCCGTTAAGCGAAAACAGATCCTTGAACATGCGTTCCTCCATTGCTTTGCCGCCGGTTTTGAGCGGGAGAGGGGTTCGAGTCAAGGACGCCAGTTTTCGTCGTCCCTGCCTGATGCGCAATTGCGCACTAGGCGCAGGGACCCATAACCACCGGCTTCAGTTGTTTTGGTAGGTGACTACTCCATCGCCCTAATTGCTGGGCCGCGGCGTATGGGTCGCTGCGTTCGCAGGGACGACAGCTGCACCGCGATGACTTCTACGCCGCGTCGATGCGGCGAAAGCCGTTCCACATCGCTGTGGCGGCGCCGGAGGTCAGGACCGGAAGGATGCGCGCGTCCTGGTAATTGCCGTTGAGCGAAACCCGCTGCAGCGCGGTCAGGTGCTCGGCGCTCTCCGGGAAAATCATGCCCGGCCGCGTCGTAACCGCGGTCTTGAATCCGGCCGCCTTCGCCAGGCAGAATTCGCGTGGGCCCGCCGCGATGCGGTCGCCATAGGGATAGGCGAGATGAAGCACCGGCCGTTGCAATGCGGCTTCGATCCGCGCGCGGCTGGTGGCCAGTTCGAACGACGCGGTCTCCTCGCTCTGCCGCGCCAGATTGCAATGCGTGATCGTATGCGCGCCGATCGTCACCAGCGGATCGTCAGCGAATGCCTTCAATTCCTCCCAGGACATGCAGAGCTCGCGGGCGATAGGAGTCTCGTCCACGTCATATCGCGTGCACAGCGCGGAGATCTCGCGCTGCATGTCGTGTTCGGTCGGCAGGGCGCGCAGCCAGTCGTGCATGCGGTCGAAAGCCGCCTGCTTCGCCGCCGGCGTCGAGGCGTCGAGGCGGGTCTTTGCGCCGCCGATCGGGACTTCGATGGCGGATGCTCTTGCGATCGCCCGCTCGAGCGCGACCCACCACAACCGGCCGGTGCCTTCAGCGAAATCGCTCGTCACATAGACGGTGAGGGGCGCGTCAAATTCACGCATCACCGGCAGGGCGAAATCGCGATTGTCGCGATAGCCGTCGTCGAGGGTGAAGCAGGCGAAGCGCCGCGCGAATTTGCGCTCCTGGAGGCGCTGATGCGCCTCGTCCATGGTGACGATGTCGACGTCGAGGTTGCGAAGATGCGCGAGCATCGCCCGCAAGAATTCTGGCTCGACCTCGAGATGATGATTGGGCTGAAACGCGCCGTCGCGCCTCGGGCGGACGTGGTGCAGCATGAAAATGACGCCGACGCCTGCGAAGATTGGTCGCAGCAGGTAATGCGCCCCGGAGAAGTACAGCGCTTCCAGTCCGGCGCGGATGACGGTGTTGCGAAGCAGTTTCATCGAGATGCTGGGCTGCCCGGTTATTTACGGTGCGAAATTAGCGAAAGACCGCTGAAGAAACAGTTAGCTGGACCAATTTCAGAGCGTTTCGGCCCCTGCGACATTTCGGGTTTGACAGCCTCGCAAGGGTTTGTTTTCTCTCCGTTCCGGACCCCGGCAGGAACTCGAATGCACGGACTTTTCAGGTGGAGTGGCAAATGGTGGCTGGGCATCATTCCTTTGGTCATCTTTTGGGCGATCGCGGCCTGGACGAGCACCGAACCGCTTGAAGCCGACCTGGTGCAGCGTTCGACCGCAGCACTCAAGGACACCATCCTCGACAAAAGGCGAATCTCGGTCGCAGGCCGCGACGTGACGCTTGCGGCGGATGCCTTCTCGGAAGACGGCCGGCAGAATGCGGTGGCGTCGGTGGAAGCGGTGCCGGGCGTGCGGCTGGTCAACGATGAAACCCGGCTCGTTCCCGAAGCCAAGCCATTTGTCTGGTCGGCCGAACGCGACGTCCTTCGGGTGACGCTGTCGGGCAGTTCGCCGCTCCCGGCGACCAAGGGCCGGTTGATAGAGGCGGCCCGCGCCAATCTCGGCGGCGTCGAAGTGGTCGACCGGACGAACCTGTCGCGCGGGGCGCCGCCGCGCTTCGACAATGCCGCGCTGTTGCTGCTCGACCAGGTCGGCAAGCTGAAGGACGGCAAGATCACGCTGTCGGACACCACGGTCAGCCTGTCCGGCATGGCGCGCGAACTCGGCGGCCGGGAAGCCATCGCCGCCGCGCTGAAAAATCTGCCCGAGGGCTTTTCGGTCGGGGCCAACGAGGTCAAGGCGCCGCCTTACATTTTCCAGGCCTACAAGGATCCGGTCGCGGTGACGCTGACGCTGACCGGCAATGCGCCCGACAGCAATGCCCATGCCGCGCTGGCGGCGGCGGCGGGACGCAAGTTCTTCAGCGAAAAGGTCGTCGACAATCTCAAGGAGAGCGTTGGCGCCCCTGCCGGGTTTGCCAACGCGGTGGTATCGGCGCTTGGCGCGCTGTCGCGGCTGTCGACCGGCACGCTCGTCGTCTCCGACCGGGAGGTCAAGCTGTCGGGCGATGCGCTTTATGAGGCTGCCGCCGGTCAGATCCGCGCCGGTCTCGGCAAGGACTTTCCGCAGGGCTGGCAGTTCAAGCCGGAAATTTCGGTCAAGCCGGCCGCGGCGCCGGTGGACGCGACCGTCTGCCAGCAATTATTCTCCGAGTTGCTCGGCAAGGCCCGGATCCGCTTCGAATCCGGCAAGGCCGACATTGTCGCAGATTCCGCCGGCCTTCTTGATCGCCTGATCGAAACCGCTTTGCGCTGTCCGACCGCCAATATCGAGATATCAGGACATACCGATACCGACGGCGACGAGGCGGCCAACCAGGGGCTGTCCGAGAAGCGTGCCCAGGCCGTCGCCGACTATTTGGTCAAGGCGGGATTGCCGGCCAACCGGTTCAGCGCAGTCGGCTACGGCTCGACGCAGCCAATTGCGGGTAACGACACCGACCAGGGCAAGGCGCAGAACCGCCGCATCGATTTCGTGGTGAAGTGAGCATGGCCTATCTGACCACATTCTACTGGGGCTGGCTGTTGGGATCGGTGCTGCTTGGCTTCGCCATGGGCTGGATTTCAGTGGTTCAGCACGGCGAAGGCGTCTCGGGGAAGCTGCGATGGGTGCTTTCGGCTTTGGTCGTGGCGCTGATCGGAGCAGCCCTCGCGCGGGTCGTACCCGGCCGTTTCGGTTACTGGCTCGATCTTGGGCTGGTCATGTTCGCGCTTTATCTCTGCGGCTGTGTGGTCGGATCATGGTTGCGCGACTGGGTCGTCTCGCGCAGTGCGCCGCCGGCCTGACCGCAGCATGGGCCTGCCAGCTTTACCGCCGTCATTGTCACAGGTTGTTGACCGGCCCCTTCTATGGTCCGGAACCCCCATCGGGCGGCGGGAATGCAGCAAAACTGCGCCACCACCGTCATCACCTGCGCCTAATATGTTGAAGGAGCGTGTTTTATTGTCGTCAGGCGAATTCCACTCCGGCTCAAAACGCGCTACCAGAGGGACAAGGGAGCAGCGTAGCGCCGGCGGGGTTCATGCCGCTACCGTCGTCGCATAAGCGCAATTCGAGGTGTAGATGCTGGAAGCAATACGCAGGGCGATCTCGTTTCTGCGCCAGAAGCAGGTCCTGCACAAGCTCGGGGTCTTGATCAGCATCGCGGTTATCGCCGTTGCGTGCTACGTGCTCTATCACATGCTTCGCGGCATCGACACCGATGAGGTGATCGACGCCATCAAGAGCACCGAGCCGCGTCAGGTCGCGCTGGCGGCCCTGTTCGTGGCGGCGGGCTATTTCACGCTGACCTTCTATGACTGGTTCGCGGTCCGCGCGATCGGCCAGGGCCACATCCCTTATCGCGTCAATGCGCTTGCCGCCTTCACCTCCTACTCGATCGGACACAATGTCGGCGCCAGCGTCTTCACCGGCGGCGCGGTGCGCTACCGGATCTATTCGGCCTGGGGGCTGAACGCGATCGATGTCGCAAAAATCTGTTTCCTCGCCGGGCTGACCTTCTGGCTCGGCAATGCCGCCGTGCTGGGGCTGGGCATCGCCTATCACCCGGAGGCCGCCGCCTCGATCGATCAGCTTCCGGTCTGGCTCAACCGCATTGCGGCGTTCGGCATCCTTCTCGGACTGGTCGGCTATGTGGCCTGGGTCTGGGCTCAGCCGCGAAGCGTCGGCCGCGGGCCGTGGACGGTCACCCTGCCGGGCGGGCCGCTGACGCTGCTGCAGATCGCCATCGGCATTGTCGATCTCGGCTTCTGTGCGCTGGCGATGTATGTGCTGGTGCCGGACGAGCCCAATCTGGGTTTTGTTGTCGTAGCTGTCATCTTCGTCTCGGCTACGCTGCTGGGGTTTGCCAGCCATTCACCAGGCGGGCTCGGCGTTTTCGATGCCGCCATGCTGGTCGGGCTCTGGCAGATGGACCGGGAGGAACTGCTCGCCGGCATGCTGCTGTTCCGCGTCCTGTATTATATCGGGCCCTTTATCATATCTGTAATCTTGCTGACGCTTCGGGAGATTATCATCGGCGCGCGATCGAAGCGCCTGCGCCAATTGGCGCCCGGCGCCGGCGCCGAGCCGACGAGGCATAAGGCCGCCGTCTATGTGCGCGAGCGTGGCGACACCGGCACCTGATGGTGCGGAAGACGCCTCACAAATAGAGGAAGAAAGCCTGCGCCATGGCGATTGACGATTCCAGCTCTTCCTCCTTCTTTGCACCGTGGCCGGACCGGTTGCGGCATTCGGCCATCATCCTGCTCGCCGCCGGCCTCGCGCTTTGCGCGCTCGTGGTGCTGGCCGATCTCTCGCCGGCGCGCGCCGTGGCGGTTTTCATCTGTATCGCCGCCGCGGCGCTGGTGCCATGGCGGCTGCATCATGCGGTGGCCTCCCGTGACGATGTCCGCGCCGTCACTCCGGTCGAGTCTGCAGCCGTCAGCGCCGTCGTCGCCGGCATGCCGGATCCGGCCGTGCTGCTCGACCGCGCCGGGCGCGTCATCCATCTCAATGCGGCGGCAGCCCAGCTCGCGCCCGCTTTGCGCAAGAACGAACTCGCGCAGTTTGCGCTGCGCTCGCCCGAGATCATCACCGCGTTGCGCGAGGCGATCGCGACCACCGAACCGCGCCGGGCGACCTATCTGGATCAGGTGCCGGTCGACCGCTGGATGGAACTGATCATCACGCCGGTGCCGGTGCCGACGCTGTTCGGCGGCGCCGAGAAGTGCATGCTGATGACCTTCCATGACCAGACGCCGCTGCGGCGGGTCGAGGAAATGCGCGCCGACTTCGTCGCCAATGCCAGTCACGAACTGCGGACGCCGCTGGCGGCGTTGTCGGGCTTCATCGATACGTTGCAGGGGCCTGCCAAGGAGGATGCCAAGGCGCGCGAGCGCTTCCTCGGCATCATGCATACGCAGGCGACGCGGATGGCGCGCCTGATCGACGATTTGCTGTCATTGTCGCGGGTCGAATTGTCGGCCCATGTCCGGCCCGACACGCTGGCCGATATCGTGCCGATCATCCGCCAGGTCGCCGACGGGCTGGAGCCGCTGGCGGGGGAACGTCAGGTGGACATCGAGATCGACCTGCCTGATACCCCGGTCGTGATCGCCGGCGACCGCGAGGAACTGCTGCGGCTGTTCGAAAACCTGATCGAGAATGCGCTGAAATATGGCGCGTCCGGCGGCAAGGTTATCGTCTCCCTCATTTCGGCCGTATCGGGCGAAGGCGCCCCGGAATTCCGGGTCATGGTGCGAGATTTCGGCCCGGGAATAGCCCCGGAACATCTGCCGCGGCTTACCGAGCGGTTTTATCGGGTCGATGTCGGCGACAGCCGCGCCCAGGGTGGAACCGGGCTCGGTTTATCCCTTGTCAAACATATCCTTGCCCGCCATCGCGGCCGGCTTTTGATCGAAAGCGTGCCGAAAAACGGCGCGGTCTTTACCGCCTGTTTTCCCCAGGCGAAGACCCCGGCAGCGCATTAAATCCAAGCGATTTCAATCGCTTGAGACTGTCATCCAACTGTCATCCAACCTTCGTAAAAGCTCTATCGACCGGTCCTAGACGGACGGCAGGTGGGCGCGATCGGGCGCAACAGGCGCTTCGCTCACCAGATGGAGCCAACCATGAATTTCATCAGGACAATCGTCGCTGCCGGCCTGGTCGCCGCGTCGACGTCGGCCTTCGCTGCCGATATCACCGGCGCGGGCGCGACCTTCCCCTTCCCGATCTATTCGAAGTGGGCCGACGCCTACAAGAAGGAGACCGGCAACGGTCTGAACTACCAGTCGATCGGCTCCGGCGCCGGCATCAAGCAGATCCAGGCCAAGACCGTGACCTTCGGCGCCACCGACGCGCCGCTCAAGCATGAGACGCTCGAGAAGGACGGCCTGGTGCAGTGGCCGATGGTGATGGGCGCGATCGTGCCGGTCGTGAATCTCGAGGGCGTCAAGCCGGGCGAGCTCGTGCTGTCGGGCGAAGTGCTCGGCGACATCTATCTCGGCAAGATCAAGAAGTGGGACGATGCCGCGATCGCAAAGCTCAATCCGAAGCTGAAGCTGCCGGCCGACGCCATCACCGTGGTGCGCCGCTCCGACGGTTCGGGCACCACCTTCAACTTCACCGACTATCTCTCGAAGTCGAACGCCGAATGGAAAGCCAAGGCTGGCTCCGGCACCGCGGTCGAATGGCCGACCGGCGTCGGCGCCAAGGGCAATGAAGGCGTTGCCGGCAATGTCGGCCAGACCAAGAACGCCATCGGCTACGTCGAATATGCCTACGCCAAGCAGAACAAGCTGACCTATGCGGCGATGATCAACAAGGCCGGCAAGACCGTGCAGCCGACCGTCGCAGCGTTCCAGGCGGCCGCCTCCAACGCCGACTGGGCCAAGGCGCCCGGCTATTACGTGATCCTCACCGACCAGCCCGGCGAAGCCTCCTGGCCGATCACGGCGGCAACCTTCATCCTGATGCACAAGGATTCGACCGACAAGGCAGCCTCCCAGGAAGCCATCAAGTTCTTCAAATGGTCGTTCGAGAAGGGCGGCAAGATGGCCGAAGAGCTCGACTACATCCCGATGCCGGAATCGGTGGTCAAGCTGATCGAGAAGACCTGGACCGCCGAGATCAAGAGCTGACGGGGCCTTTCGCTTCGCAACGCGATCGCTCAACCCGGCTTGTCCGGGTTGAGCACCCCTCTCGGCACAGGAGAGGCAAGAACAATGCGCGAGCCGAAAAAGCCGTGCACCGAAGTCCGGGTCATTGGGCTATAAGTACAGGGGATTGGCGTGGCAGAGATGACGGTCGAAAGCGACGTAATGGAAGCCGCCGGACCTTATGATCGCGCAAGGGCTCTCAGCGCGTTCAAACTCGGCGACGTCACCTTCTACTGGATCACGCGCGCCTGCGCGATCTCGGTTCTCCTCATCCTCGGCGGCATCATCATTTCGCTCATTGTCGGCGCCTGGCCCGCCATCCGCGAATATGGCGGAGCTTTCCTCTGGACGCAGCGCTGGGCGCCCTCGGCCGATCCGCCTGTTCTCGGCGCGCTCGGCCCGATCTACGGCACGCTGATCACCTCCGGGATCGCGATGATGATCGCCATTCCCGTCGGTCTCGGCATCGCAGTGTTCCTCACCGAGATCTGCCCGCTCTGGCTGCGCCGTCCGATTGGCCTGGCGATCGAACTGCTCGCCGGCATTCCCTCCATCATCTACGGCATGTGGGGCTTCTTCGTGCTGGGCCCGTTCCTGGCCAACACCTTCCAGCCGTTCATGATCAGTATCTTCGACGGCGTCCCGGTGCTCGGCACGATCTTCGCCGGTCCTCCGTCCTATCTCAGCCTGTTCAACGCCGCGCTGATTCTCGCAATCATGGTGCTGCCCTTCATCACCTCGATCTCGGTCGACGTCTTCAAGACGGTGCCGCCGGTGCTGAAGGAAGCGGCTTACGGCGTCGGCTGCACCACCTGGGAAGTCGTCCGCAATGTGGTCATCCCCTACACCCGGGTCGGCGTGATCGGTGGCATCATGCTGGCGCTCGGCCGCGCGCTCGGCGAGACCATGGCGGTGACCTTCATCATCGGCAATTCGTTCAAGATCCAGTCCTCGATCTTCGCGCCGGGCACCACGATCTCGGCGGCGATCGCTTCCGAATTCGCCGAGAGCGACGGGCTGCATCAATCCGGCCTGATCCTGCTCGGCCTGCTTCTGTTCGTGCTGACCTTCTTCGTGCTTGCCGCCGCCCGGCTGATGCTGATGCGGCTGGAAAAGAAGGCGGGGAACTGACATGAACCCGATCTACGCTTCCCGCCGCCGCTTCGACATCATCATCCGCACGCTCTGCGTCGGCGCCGCTTTGTTCGGCGTGACCTGGCTCGCCCTGATCCTGTTCACGCTGTTCTACAACGGCCTTGCCGGCCTCAACCTCGCCGTCTTCACCCAGGATACGCCCCCACCGGGTTCGACCGATGGTGGCCTGCGCAACGCCATCGTCGGCTCGATCCTCATGACCGTGATCGGGGTCGGCATCGGCGCGCCGCTCGGCCTGTTCGCCGGCACGTATCTCGCCGAATACGGCAAGCACGACAAGCTCACCTCGGTGATCCGCTTCATCAACGATATTTTGTTGAGCGCGCCCTCGATCATCATCGGCCTGTTCATCTACGGCGCCATCGTGGTGCCGATGGGGGGCTTCTCGGCCTTTGCCGGCTGCCTGGCGCTGGCCGTGATCGTGATCCCCGTGGTGGTTCGCACCACCGAGGACATGCTGGGGCTGGTGCCCAATCCGCTGCGCGAGGCCGCATCCGCGCTCGGCCTGCCGCGTTCGCTGGTGATCCGGCGGATCGCCTATCGTGCCGCGCGCTCGGGTCTGATCACCGGCGTGCTGCTGGCGACGGCCCGCGTCGCCGGCGAGACCGCGCCGCTGTTGTTCACCGCGCTCTCCAACCAGTTCTTCAGCCTGAACCTGACCAAGACGATGGCGAACCTGCCCGTCACCATCAACAACTTCGTCCAGAGCCCCTATGTCTACTGGAAGCAGCTCGCCTGGAGCGGGGCGCTCCTGATCACACTCACCGTACTTGCCCTGAATATTGGCGCGCGCATTCTCGGCGCCGAGAGGACATCCAAATGACCGAACTCTCCGTATCCGTGAGTACCGCGAGCGGGCCCGTTCCGCAGGTGGCGCTGCCGGAGGCCCCGCCCAAGGTGACCGCCCGCGGCCTGAACTTTTACTATGGCGAGCACCACGCGCTGAAGAACATCAACCTGACGCTCGGCACCCACCGCGTCACCGCCTTCATCGGCCCGTCCGGCTGCGGCAAGTCCACGCTGCTGCGGATCTTCAACCGGATGTACGATCTCTATCCCGGCCAGAAGGCGACCGGCCAGTTGATGCTCGACCAGACCAACATCCTCGATCCCAAGCTCGATCTCAATCTGCTGCGGGCTCGCGTCGGCATGGTGTTCCAGAAGCCGACGCCGTTCCCGATGACGATCTACGAAAACATCGCCTTCGGCATCCGCCTCTATGAGAAGATTTCGAAGTCAGAGATGGACGGCCGGGTCGAGAAGGCGCTGCGTGGCGGCGCGCTGTGGAACGAGGTCAAGGACAAGCTCAATGCAAGCGGCCTGTCGCTGTCCGGCGGCCAGCAGCAGCGGCTCTGCATCGCGCGCACCGTCGCGGTGCGGCCCGAGGTGATCCTGTTCGACGAGCCCTGTTCGGCGCTGGACCCGATCTCGACCGCCAAGATCGAGGAACTGATCCAGGAGCTGGCGGAGGATTACACCATCGCCATCGTTACCCATAACATGCAGCAGGCGGCGCGCGTCTCGGACAAGACCGCCTTCATGTATCTCGGCGAGCTGATAGAGTTCGACGACACCAACAAGATTTTCACCTCGCCGAGCGATCGACGCACGCAGGACTACATCACCGGCCGGTTCGGTTGAGGAGATAAGAAATGGCTTCTGAACACACCGCCAAGGCATTTGACAGCGATCTTCAGGAACTGACCCGTCTCGTCGCCGAGATGGGCGGCATGGTCGAGCGCATGATCACCGAATCCGTCGACGCGCTGGTCCGCCGCGACGTCGCGCTCGGCAAGCGTGTCGTCGCGACCGATGTCGAGATCGACCGTCTGCAGCATCTGATCGAGGAGCGCGCGGTGCTGACGATTGCGCGTCGCCAGCCGATGGCGATCGATCTGCGAGAAATCGTCGGCGCCATGCGGGTCGCCACCGATCTGGAACGGATCGGCGACCTCGCCAAGAACATGGGCAAGCGCGTCGCGGCGCTGGAGAACGATTTCCAGCCGCTGAAGCTGATGCGCGGCCTGGAGCATATGACCGACCTGGTGCTGTCGCAGGTCAAGTCGGTGCTGGACGCCTATGCGGCGCACGATCTGCCGGCGGCGATGGCGGTGTGGAAGGGCGACGAGGAAGTCGACGCCATCTGCACCTCGCTGTTCCGCGAACTCTTGACCTACATGATGGAAGATCCGCGCAACATCTCGTTCTGCATCCATTTGATGTTCTGCGCCAAGAATATCGAGCGGATCGGCGACCACGCCACGAATATCGCCGAGACCGTGTTCTACATGATCGAGGGCCAGCAGATGCTCGACAAGCGCCCGAAGGGCGACATGACGAATTTTGCTGCGACCGTACCCAATAGTTGAGGAAAGAATGATGAGCGCGCGCATTATGGTGGTCGAGGACGAGGAAGCGCTGACCACGCTGTTGCGCTACAACCTCGACGCCGAAGGCTATGAGGTCGAAACCGTCGGCCGCGGCGACGACGCGGATACGCGGCTGAAGGAGCGCGTGCCCGATCTCGTCGTGCTCGACTGGATGCTGCCGGGCCTGTCCGGCATCGAGCTCTGCCGGCGCTTAAGGGCGCGGCCGGAGACCAAGCAATTGCCGATCATCATGCTCACGGCACGCGGCGAGGAGAGCGAGCGGGTGCGGGGCCTTGCGACCGGCGCCGATGATTACATCGTCAAACCGTTCTCGGTGCCGGAACTGCTGGCGCGGGTGAAGGGCCTGTTGCGGCGCGCAAGCCCCGAGCGGCTCGCCACCGTGCTGACCTATGGCGACATCGAACTCGATCGCGAGAAGCGCCGCGTCGCGCGTTCGGGCCGTCAGATCGATCTCGGTCCGACCGAGTATCGCTTGCTGGAGTTTTTCCTCGAGCATCCCGGCCGCGTCTTCAGCCGCGAGCAATTGCTCGACAGCGTCTGGGGTCGCGACATCTATATCGACGAGCGCACCGTCGACGTCCATATCGGCCGCTTGCGCAAACTGCTCAATCCCGGCCGCGAGCAGGACCCGATCCGCACCGTGCGTGGCGCGGGGTATGCGCTGGACGATCGGTTTGCGAAGGTGGAGCAGCAATAGCTGCTTCGTCGTCGCGCACGTCGTCCCCGCGAACGCGCAAGGGCATGCACATGCTGCCGTCGTCCCCGCCTAGTGCGCAATTGCGCACGGGGCGCGGGGACCCGTAAACACCGATGACATTTGTTGAAAAGAGCTGGAGCTCCAGCCAGATATAACCACGTGCTTTCGTGGTTATGGGTCCCTGCGTTCGCAGGGACGACAATTACTGCCGCGCGTTCTACCGCGTCGGCTTCGGCTGCTGCCGCCGCCGGTCGGCAGCGGGCTGATACGCCACGCGCGAGTGATGTGCGCAATAGGGCAGGCCCGAGAGCGCCTTGCCGCCGCAGAAGAAGAATTCCGGGCTCGAGGGATCGCCGACCGGCCAGTGACAGGTCGCCTCGTTCAGTTCGAGCAGCGACAGCCGCTGGCTCATCGGCACCACGTTGTCGAAGGCGATCGGATCAGCCTCCAACTCGACCTCGAAGGCGTGCGCGAGCGCGGTGTTGCCGCGCGAGACCGGCCTCGACACCCGCATCATCTGCTGGGCGGCGGGACGCGCCTTGCGCTGCCGCGGGGCGGCCGAGGAGGGGCTCTTGGCGCGGCCGGACAGGCCCAGCCGGTGCACTTTGCCGATCACGGCGTTTCGCGTCACATTTCCAAGTTCCGCGGCGATCTGGCTGGCCGATAATCCGGCTTCCCAGAGCTTCTTCAGCTGCTCGACGCGATCATCGGACCAGGTCAAAACCGTCATCGTATTCTTCCCTTCGCTTCGCGCCGGCCGATCAGGGGCCGCGCAGGCGACGTCATTCGTCTTAAAAATCCCTGCGGTCAGAATCCCTTAGCCCTCGCCGGGCGCGAAAACCGCGCCCGAACGTGTACGCTGCACAAAATGGACTCTTGGGATCAGAACCGCCGCACGAGATGTCGTACCCGACAGCCCAAACGCTACAATATGGCGTGACTCCGGCGCAAGAGTCCGGGCCCGCGCGTCCACATGTTCCGATATCTAAGCATTGCACTGCGTGTTTTCCACCACACCGCAATCCTACGGATTTTTGACGGATTTCCCCTTCTTGCAGTGCAGGAAAGCCGGCCTCGTGGCGTGTTGACAGCGCTCCCCGCCCACATAGAATACCTCTTACGTGCCGCCCTTAAGAGGCGGCACGTTTCGTTTTCGCAAGACCGGCCGTTGCCGCGTTCGCGCCCATGCAGGCGTGTGCTGCGCGGCAGGTCTTGAAAGCGGGTCTCAAACCTTCAATGCAAACCATTTGTGATCGCCATGACCAATAGCGCCACGTCGCATCTGCTCCCCGTCTTTGCCAGGGTCGATCTCGGCTTCGAGCGCGGCGAGGGCGCTTGGTTGACCGCCACCAATGGCGATCGCTATCTCGACTTCACCTCAGGCGTTGCGGTGAACGCGCTGGGTCACTGCCATCCGCATCTGGTCGCGGCGCTGCAGGAGCAATCGACCAAGCTCTGGCACATGTCGAACCTGTTCAAGAGCCCGGACGGCGAGAAGCTCGCCGCGCGGCTGTGCGAACAGAGCTTTGCCGACCTCGTGTTCTTCTGCAATTCGGGCGCCGAGGCGATGGAGGGCGTGATCAAGGTCGTGCGCCGCTATCAATTCTCCAAGGGTCATCCCGAACGCTATCGGCTCGTTACCTTCGAAGGCGCGTTCCATGGCCGCACCCTGGGCACGCTCGCAGCCACCGGCTCCGCCAAATATCTCGAAGGCTTTGGCCCGCCGATGGATGGTTTTGACCAGGTGCCGCACGGCGATCTCGAAGCGGTGAAAAAAGCGATCGGCCCGCACACCGCGGGCATCCTGATCGAACCGGTGCAGGGCGAGGGCGGCGTGCGCTCCGCGCCGCAGGCGTTCTTCAAGGCGCTGCGTCAGCTCTGCGACGAGAAGGGCCTGCTGCTGGCATTCGACGAGGTGCAGACCGGCATGGGCCGTACCGGCGATCTCTTTGCCTACAAGCGCGTCGGCGTGACGCCGGATGTGATGTCGCTGGCCAAGGCACTGGGCGGCGGTTTTCCGATCGGCGCGGTGCTCGCGACCGCGGAAGCCGCAAGCGGCATGACGCCCGGTTCGCACGGCTCGACCTTCGGCGGCAATCCGCTGGCGATCGCGGCGGCCAATGCCGTGCTCGACGTGATGCTGACGCCCGGCTTCTTCGACCACGTACAGAAGATGTCGCTGCTGCTGAAACAGAAACTGGCCTCCGTGGTCGACCGCTATCCCACCGTGCTCTCGGAAGTGCGCGGCGAGGGGCTCCTGGTCGGCGTCAAGGCCGTGGTGCCGTCGGGCGATCTCGTCAATGCGTTGCGCGACGAGAAATTGCTCACCGTCGGCGCCGGCGACAATGTGGTGCGGTTCCTGGCGCCGTTGATCGTGACCGAGGCCGAGATCGGCGAGTCCGTTCAGATGCTCGAGCGCGCCTGCGCCGCGCTGTCGGGTAATCAGTTGAAGAAGGCGGCGGGGTGATGAGCAAATCGGTCCGTCACTTCCTCGACATCAGCGAACTGCCGCCAATGGAGTTGCGCAACATGCTGGCCTTGAGCGCCGACATGAAGGCGAAGCTCAAGGCACATGACAAGGGCAAGAAGCCGCTCGAAGGCAAGACGCTGGCGATGATCTTCGAACGTCCCTCGACCCGTACGCGGGTGTCGTTCGACGTCGGCATGCGCCAGCTCGGCGGCGAGTCGATCATGCTGACGGGCGCGGAGATGCAGCTCGGCCGCGGCGAGACCATCGCCGACACCGCGCGCGTGCTGTCGCGCTACGTCGATGCGATCATGATCCGCATCCTCAATCACGATGCGCTTCTGGAACTGGCCGCGCACGCCACCGTGCCCGTGATCAACGGGCTGACGCGGCGCTCGCATCCCTGCCAGGTGATGGCCGACCTGATGACCTTCGAGGAACACCGCGGGCCGATCGAGGGCCGCACCGTGGCCTGGACTGGCGACGACAACAACGTGCTGGCGTCGTGGGCGCATGCGGCGGAGCGTTTCAAGTTCCAGCTCAATATCGCGACCCCGCCGCAGCTCGCGCCGAACAAGGCGATGAAGGACTGGATCAAGGCGACACAAGCCCCGATCGTGCTCGGCAACGATCCCGAAGCCGCCGTTCGCGGCGCCGACTGCGTCGTCACCGATACGTGGGTGTCGATGGGCGACAAGGACGGCGAACACCGCCACAACGTGCTCAAGCCTTATCAGGTCAATGCCAAGCTGATGTCGCTGGCCAAGAGTGATGCGATCTTCATGCACTGCCTGCCCGCCCATCGCGGCGAGGAGGTCACCGACGAGGTGATCGACGGCCCGCAATCGGTGGTGTTCGACGAGGCCGAAAACCGCCTGCACGCGCAAAAGGGCATATTGGCCTGGTGTTTTAACGAAGGGGCGTAGCTCACTCCGTCGTCCCTGCCTGGTGCGCAATCGCTCACGGGCGCAGGGACCCATACCGCGTGATCTTTCGATTGTTGCGGTGTGGCAGACGCCGTGCTTCACAATTGGGCCCTGTGGCTATGGGCCCTGCGCCTGGTGCGCAATTGTGCATCAGGCAGGGACGACTCGTGGAGGTGGTTTCGCTCTCTTCAACCCCCTTCAATTTTCCCTCTTAGCCCCCAGATAAAGCGCCATGGATTCACAATCAGACGCAAAAACCACGACCGAGGCGCCCGTTCGCGCGCCGTCGTCCGTTCCCGTCGATGACGCGGTGCTGCCGTTCGAGGTCGCAGAACTCGACCTGCGCGGCCGGCTGACCCGGCTCGGTCCCGCACTCGACGACATCCTGACCAAGCACGATTACCCCGCACCGGTCGGAAAACTGCTCGGCGAGGCGATCGTGCTGGCGACGCTGCTCGGCTCGGCGCTCAAATTCGACGGCCGCTTCATCCTGCAGACCCAGACCAACGGCCCGGTGTCGTTCCTGATCGTGGATTTCCAGTCGCCGGACCGCCTGCGCGCCTATGCGCGCTATGACGCGAAGCGGCTGAAGGACGGCCAGGATTCAGGCGCCCTGCTCGGCAAGGGTCATCTCGCGATGACCATCGATCAGGGGCAGGACATGAGCCGCTATCAGGGCCTGGTGGCGCTCGACGGCGGCGGCCTCGAAGAAGCCGCGCATGAATATTTCCTGCGCTCCGAACAGATCCCGACCCGCGTGCGGCTCGCGGTGGGCGAGGAATGGCGCGGGGGCGACGGACCGAAACATCGCTGGCGCGCCGGCGGCATGTTGTTGCAGTTCTTGCCGAAGGCGCCGGAGCGGGCGCGGCAGGCCGACCTGCATCCCGGCGATGCGCCGGATGGCGCGGTGACACATTCCGTTGCCGAAGATGACGCCTGGGTCGAGGGCCAGTCGCTGATCGGCACCGTCGAGGATGTCGAACTGATCGATCCGGATTTGTCGGGCGAGCGGTTGCTGTACCGGCTGTTCCACGAGCGCGGCGTGCGCGTGTTCACGCCGCTGCCGTTGCGCGCGCAATGCTCGTGCTCGCGCGACGCCGTCTCCGCGATGCTGAAAAGTTTTGCCGCGAAAGACCGCGCCGAGATGGTCAAGGACGACAAGGTGGTGGTGACCTGCGAATTTTGCTCGTCGGTCTACCAGTTCACGCCGCAAGAAGCGGGTGTGGAGGAATAGCGCGACGATATTGCTCTAGCTCAACAACGTGCGGACCTTGGTGGCGGCATCATAGATTTCGATCTGGAGCATCGGATAGGCCGACTTCAGTTTCCGGCCCGCGGCTTCGGCAGCCTCGGCACTGGCAAACTCCGACTTGAAGTGGCCGTCGACAACCGTCACGAAGCCCTCGGTAGGAGGCCGGTCGGCGCGCGGGGCTTTTTTCGGCTCCGGCTCTTCGAGGGAGAGAATGGGTTTTTTCATCATCGGTCCTTTTGGAGGGGCGCGGCGATAACACCGGGCCTGGTCGTCGGCTCAATTCGAAGCTGTCCGAACGAATGTTAGCACGATTTGGCGTGCCGGTTGACCAACCGCTCCGGGCGATGTGAGTTCGCATCCGAAAAAGCCGCGGATTTCTCCGCGGCTTTGCTCGTATTAAGACTGTCATCGGCTTTCTCAGTAGCGGTCGGTACCGATTCCGACGCTGACACCAGGCGCGCGGATGCCGATGCCGGGACCTTCATCGTAGCCGCGCCGCTCGATATAGCGCTCGCGGCGGGGAGCATATCCGTAGGAATCGCTGTGCTCGCGGATAATGACACGGCGCTCACCACGCTCGCGCCAGCACTGGCCGGCCTCGTTGCAAACCATGCGAACATTTTGAATGTTGCTCTCCGGAGCGGCCGATACATTCGGGGAAAGCGGTGCTGCGGAAGCGGCCGTCACGAGAAGGGTACTTGCGCCGGCGGCCAGATAGATCGCGAGTTTTTTCATGATGGCTCTTTCCAAAAGTAATTGTGTCAGGAAGCCAACAGGCTGGCACGACAATGGTTCCTGCAGCGGGCGGTTTATTGTCACCAAACGCACGTGACGAGGTCTCGATAGCGCCGTGCCACCTCTATCGTCGATCGTGCTTCTTGGTGGTGGGTACGCTTCCGCCTTCGCTCGTTGAGCTACGGCGCGACAAGTCGCTTTGCTCGTTCAGCCGTCATTGCGAGCGCAGCGAAGCAATCCACCTCTCCGCGTGCTGCGCCATGGATTGTTTCGCTGCGCTCGCAATGACGGGGAGAGAACGATGGCCCAAGAATCTGTAGCCTGGATGAGCGTAGCGATATCCGGGGCCGGTGTTGCGTGCGTTCCGGATGTCGTTTCGTTCATCCGGGCGACAGAGGACGATGCGTTGCCTCTAGTTCAACACCCGCCTGTTGTCCGGGCTGTCCAGCGAGAACGTCGGCACGTCGATCTCGAATCTCTCGCCGCTTTCGTTGACCATCTGGTAGCGTCCGGTCATGAAGCCCGAGGCGGTCTGCAGCGGCACGCCGGAGGTGTATTCAAAGCGCTCGCCCGGCGCGAGCACGGGCTGCTCGCCGACCACGCCCTCGCCGCGGACTTCCTGCTTGCGGCCGGTGGCGTCGGTGATGATCCAGTGCCGAGTGCGGAGTTGCACGGTCTCGGCGCCGGTATTGGTGATGACGATGGTGTAGGACCAGAAATACTGACCGCGATCGACCGACGAGCGCTCGGGGAGGAAGTTCGGCTCGACGGTGACTTCGATCTGGCGGGTGACGGCGCGGTACATGCGGGCAAGCTTCCGGAAACACTGTTCCTCATCATAGCCAAGAATGCCGGGGGAACAATCGCCGGTCCGCCGGGTTTGCCGGTTGTTTGATCGCGGTTTCAACATAGTTCCCTTCTAGAGCGCACCCGCGCGCGGTCTGGCCCCGTATCTGTTCGCGTATCTTGTGCGCAAGTTGCGGGCCGATATTATCTTTCCCGGACAGTGCACGCCTGAAAGCTAAACTAACGGTGCCAGATGTCGTCCATTGCCGATCCAGTTGCCGGAACTACCCTCAGCGATAGCAAGGCCGCGGCGCTGTCCGCGCCGGCGATTGCGCTGCCGGTGGCCGGCGAGCGCGAATTGCGGCTCGACCTGTTTCGCGGAATGGCGCTGTGGCTGATCTTCGTCGATCATCTGCCGACCAATTTCCTGACCTGGTTCACCATTCGCAATTACGGATTTTCCGACGCCACCGAAATCTTCATTTTCATCTCCGGCTACACCGCCGCCTTCGTCTACGGCCGCGCGATGCTGCAGGCCGGCTTCGTGGTGGCGACCGCGCGGATCCTGCGCCGGGTCTGGCAGATCTACGTTGCGCATGTGTTCCTGTTCACGATCTTCCTCGCCGAAATTTCCTACGTCGCGACCCGTTTCGAGAACCCGCTCTACAGCGAGGAAATGGGCATCATGGATTTTCTCAAGCAGCCTGACGTAACGATCGTGCAGGCGCTGCTGTTGCGCTTCCGTCCCGTCAATATGGACGTGCTGCCGCTCTATATCGTGCTGATGTTGTTTCTGCCGATCGTCCTGTGGCTGATGAAGTGGCGGCCTGACGTGTCGCTCGGGTTATCGGTGTTGCTGTATGCGCTGACCTGGCAGTTCGACTGGTACCTGACGGCCTATCCCGGCGGCTTCTGGATCTTCAACCCGTTCGCCTGGCAGTTGCTGTTCGTGTTCGGCGCCTGGTGCGCGCTCGGCGGCGCCGCACGGATGTCGCGGATCCTGTCGTCGCCGGTGACGATGTGGATCTGCATCGCCTATCTGACGTTTTCATTCTTCGTCACGTTGACCTGGCACATACCGCAGCTCAGCTTTCTGATGCCGAAGCGGCTCGAACAGTGGATGTACCCGATCACCAAGACCGATCTGGACGTGCTGCGGTTTGCCCATTTTCTGGCCCTGGCGGCGCTCACCGTGCGCTTCCTGCCCAGGGATTGGCCGGGGCTGAAATCGCCCTGGCTGCGACCATTGATCCTGTGCGGCCAGCATTCGCTTGAGATATTCTGTCTCGGCGTCTTCCTCGCCTTCGCAGGGCATTTCGTACTGGCCGAGGTTTCCGGCGGTGCCGTCACACACGCCCTGGTCAGCCTTGCCGGAATCCTCATCATGTGGGGCGTGGCCTGGGTGATTTCGTGGTACAAGCATTCGGCCGACAAAGATGCGTCCAAGACCAAGCGCACGGGCGGGAATGCCGATATGGCGGGAGGGAGCGTATGAGGCCCGGTTCTGGAGCCGTACTGGCCCTGTCCCTGCTCGCCGGTCTTGCGGCTACCGGTTTGGCGCGCGCCGAGGATGCCCCCCCGGCCTCATCCCAAGCCTCACCCCAGGCCTGTGAAGTGCCGACCTATCTCCTGAGCACCGAAAGCCTGTTGCCGAAGGTCACCGACGCTATCAAGAACGGCCGGCCGCTGACCATCCTTGTGGTGGGCAGCCGTTCCTCGACCATCGCCGCTTCGGCCGACAGCGCTTATCCCGCTAAATTGCAAGCCGCGCTGAAGGAGAAGCTGCCCTCGATTCCGGTCAATCTATCCGTAGAACTACAGCCCGGGAAAACCGCGGAGGAAACTGACCCCACCCTCGTTAAGCTGGTGGAAGCAAAAAGGCCTACTTTGGTCATCTGGCAGACCGGAACCGTCGATGCTATGCGGTCCGTCGATCCCGACGATTTTCGCGGCGCCGTCGGCGAGGGGATTGTTGCACTGCAAAACGCGGGTGCCGATGTGGTTCTGATCAATCCGCAATACAGCCCGCGCACGGAGACGATGATTTCTGCGCCGCCGTACCTAGATAATATGCGCGTGGTCGCGCAGCAGCATAATGTTCCGCTGTTCGACCGCTTTGGTATCATGCGTCATTGGAACGACGCCGGAGACTTCGACCTGTTCAGTACCGTTCATGGCCCCGACATGGCCAAACGGGTTCATGCTTGCCTCGGCCGCGCACTGTCGAAATTTGTGCTCGATGCGGCCCGCCTGGACCAAGCGCAGCAGAATTAGGGAACTAGCCTTAATGAGCCGTCACTACCCTTTTTGTTTGTCGACATTACCGACCGTCTGCGCCGTGAGCCTGGCGCTATTGATGCCCGCTTCGGTGTCGCCGCTGCTTGCCCAGACCGGTCCGCAACAGACCGCGCAGCAGGCGGCGCTGTCCGACCGCGCCAAAACTGAAACCAAGACCGAACAGAAGCCCTCGGCTGAAAGCGCGCCGCCGCAAGCCGCGACGACGGCTGCAGCCAATCCAACGGCTCAGAAGGGCATCACCGGCAAGGCGATCGATAAGGTGAAAGAGGTCGCCAAGTCCGCCGGCGACATCTTCAGCCGCGTACCCTGCCTGCCGCCGAAGGGCGCCTCCAAATCGATGGGGTCGCTGCCGCGCGTCGCCAGCGAACTCGTCGCCGGTCAGCCGGTGATGATCGTCGCGTTCGGATCGTCATCGACCGCCGGCTACGGCGCGACCTCGCCGGATTTCAACTATCCCAACCGGCTCGCCGCGCAATTGCGCCGGCAATATCCGACGGCCGACATCTCCGTCGTCAACGCCGGCAAGGGCGGCGAGGATGCGCCGGAAATGATGAAGCGGCTGCAGACGGCCGTCATCGACTTGCAGCCGGACCTGGTGATCTGGCAGGTCGGCACCAACGCCGTGCTGCGCAACCTCGATCCGGGCGAGACGGCAAAGCTCGTCGAGGAAGGTATCGCGCGCATTCAGGCGGTTGGCGCCGACGTCGTGCTGATCGATCCGCAATATTCGCCGAAGGTCAACGAGCACGCCGAAAGCGCCGGCAGGATGATGAAGCTGTTGAACAGGACCGCCGAGCTTCGCAAGGTCGGCCTCTTCCCGCGCTTTGCGGTCATGAAAGACTGGCACGAGCGGCAGGCGATCCCGATCGAGAATTTCGTGATTGCCGACGGCCTTCACATGAGCGACTGGGGCTACGCCTGCTTCGCGCAACTGCTCGGCGACGACATCATCAAGTCGGTCGGCCAGATCAAGCTCGGTGTCAACGTGCCCGCGGACGTGCGGGCGTATCGGCCGATGTAGCCTGTCGTCCCTGCGAACGCAGAGGTGAGTAGGGTGGGCAAAGGCGCGCTAGCGCCGTGCCCACCATTCTATCCGAATGCACGTTGCGAGATGGTGGGCACGCTTCGCTTTGCCCACCCTACACATCCGCCCCTCACGCCTTCTCCAGCGCCGCCTCGAAATCCTCGATCAGGTCATCGGCATGCTCGAGCCCGGCCGAGAAGCGGATGAAGCCCTCGCTGATGCCGAGTTCGGCGCGCGCCTCCGGCGTCAGCCGTTGATGTGTCGTCGTGGCGGGATGGGTGACGAGGCTCTTTGCGTCGCCGAGATTGTTGGAGATGCGCGAGATCTGCAGCGCGTTGAGGCAGCGGAACGCGGCCTGCTTGCCGCCCTTGACCTCAAAGCCGATCAGGGTGGAGCCGGCGCGCATCTGCTTCTTCACCAATGCTGCCTGCGGGTGATCCGATCGCCCGGGATAGATCAGCCGTGAGATCTTCGGATGTTCGGCGAGCGCATTTGCCACCTTGGCCGCCGTCTCGGTCTGCGCGCGCACGCGTACCGCCAGCGTCTCCAGCCCCTTCAGCAGTACCCAGGCGTTGAACGGCGAGAGCGACGGGCCGGTATGGCGCATGAAGTTATGGAGGTGCTCGGCGATGAACGCTTCCGAGGACAGGATGATGCCGCCGAGGCAGCGGCCCTGGCCGTCGATGTGCTTGGTGGCGGAGTAGACCACGACGTCGGCGCCGAGCGAAAGCGGGCTCTGCCAGATCGGCGTGGCGAAGACGTTGTCGACGATCAACCGTGCGCCGCCACCGTGCGCGATCTCGGCAATCGCCGGGATGTCGAGCACGTCGAGCGTCGGATTGGTCGGGCTCTCCAGGAAGAAGGACTTGGTGTTCGGCCGCAATGCGCGCTGCCACTGGTCGAGATCAAGACCGTCGACCAGCGTCGTCTCGATGCCGTAGCGCGGCAAGAGATCCTGCACCACGTAAAGGCACGAGCCGAACAGGGCTTTCGAAGCGACCACGTGGTCGCCGGCCCGGAGCGGTGCGAGGATCGCGGTCGCTACCGCGGCCATGCCGGTCGCGGTCGAGCGCGCGGCTTCCGCGCCCTCGAGTTCGATCATGCGACGCTCGAACATATCAATCGTCGGATTGGAATAGCGCGAATAGATAAAGCCGGGCTCGTGGCCCTTGAATCGGGCCTCGCACTGCTCCGCGCTATCGTAGACGTAGCCCTGGGTGAGGAACAGCGCCTCCGACGTCTCGCCGAATTGCGAGCGCAGCGTGCCGCCATGGACAAGGCGGGTTTCGGGACGGTAGCGCTTGGTAGAACCAGTCTCAGACATGTGACCTCCGTCGTGACCATTGGAAAATGGTCACAAAAAACCGGCCTGGAAAAATTTCCACAGGCCGGGATCACACGTGTCCCCGGCCTGTTTAGCTACTTATTTAACGTGGCTGCAAGCCGGCCGGCTCAAATCACCACGGGATAAGTCATGCTGATATTACCTCGCGCCCTTCCCGTCAAGGCGGCCATCGGATAACCCCTAAAAGCCCATATTTAAGAGGTTTGGATGCTATTTGGGCCGTATTGAGGATCGCGCCGTGCCGTTCAAGCTTCCGCCCGACGCCAACGGAATTCTGCCCGACCGCATGATCGCGGCGATGACGGATGCGGGCCTGATCCTGCCGGAATATCCCTTTGTCGAAAGTCAGATCCAGCCGGCGAGCCTCGATTTGCGGCTGGGCAACATCGCCTACCGGGTCCGCGCGAGTTTCCTGCCCGGTCCCGGCGCCACCGTCGCCGAGCGCATCGACGAGTTGAAGCTGCACGAAATAGATCTTTCCGACGGTGCGGTATTGGAGACGAATTGCGTCTACATCGTCCCGTTGCTGGAAAGCCTTGCGCTGCCGCCACAGATCGTGGCGGCCGCCAATCCGAAGAGCTCCACCGGGCGGCTCGACGTGTTCACGCGCGTGATCGCCGACGGCACCCGCCGCTTCGACATGATCGGCGCCGGCTATCACGGCCCGCTCTATGCCGAGATCAGCCCGAAGACGTTTCCGGTGCTGCTGCGCGAGGGCTCGCGGCTCTCTCAGGTGCGCTTCCGCACCGGTGACGCCATCCTCAACGCCGACGAACTCGACGCACTGCACGGCGCCGAGCGGCTGGTCGATATCGACGACGCGGATTTGGCCAATGGCGTCGCGTTGTCCGTCGATCTTTCCGGCGAAAACACGTCAGGCTTCGTCGGCTACCGCGCCAAGCGTCACACCGGCGTCGTCGATATCGACCGCCGCAGCGGCTATGCCGTCGATGAATTCTGGGAGCCTATTCCGGCGCGTCCCGACGGCAGCCTCATTCTCGATCCCGGCGAGTTCTACATCCTGGCCTCGAAGGAAGCCGTGCAGGTGCCGCCGGATTACGCCGCCGAGATGGTGCCATTCGATCCGCTGGTCGGCGAATTCCGCGTGCATTACGCCGGATTCTTCGATCCCGGCTTCGGCTATGCCGGCGCGGGCGGAAAGGGCTCGCGCGCCGTCCTCGAAGTGCGCTCGCGCGAAGTTCCGTTCATCCTCGAGCACGGCCAGATCGTCGGCCGTCTGGTCTACGAGAAAATGCTGTCGCGGCCCCACGCCTTGTACGGCCAGCGGATCGGCTCGAACTACCAGGCGCAGGGGTTGAAGCTCTCCAAGCATTTCCGGGTGTAGCCCCGCTACCGGGCGGCCGGCCCGACCGTCTTGCGGCGCATGAGCGCTGCCTCTCCTGACAATCGCGGTTCCCTTTCCTGGCCACAGCGATCATTCTGAGCCCGCTACGGGAGCGATGGCATGGACTCCGGCGATAGCCCGCCTGTTACGAATCTCGCGTTCTTCGCGAAGCGTCAGCGGACGCTGCTTGCCGAATTCATCGATGCCGCGATCGATCATCTCTCTCCGGCGCGAATCCTGGTCGTTGCCGCGGCCGGCAAGCCACCGGCCAGCGGCAGCAACGTGACGACCCTGTGCCGGACCTATTCGGATCTGGCGTTTCTCGATGTGCCGATTTCATTCGCGCAGGTCGAACGCCAGATCGAACGCTGGCTCGAACTCGAAGGGTCGGCGACGGAAACGATCCTGGCGATCGACATGGGATGGGGCCTGGAAACGAACTCGGCGGCGGCGAATTTCGAGCACTGGACGCTGGTGGCGCACAGGCTTTCGTCCAGGCCCGGCATCCGCGTGGTGTCGCTCTACAATCGGAGCCTCCTGATCGATGAGCAGTTGCTCGCCGCGTTGCGCGGGCATCCGGCGATCCTGACCGCCAAGGGGGTGGCCGCCAATCCGCACTGGCTGCCGGCCAACCTTCTCACCCAGGGCACGCTGCGCCAGCAGATCGACCACTGGCTCGGGGAGATCATATCGGATCCCTCGGATCTGCCGGCCGCCGCGATCCATGCGGCCGAGGGCGCCGACCCCATGTGGTTGCTGCGGCGTTCGGCCGAGGAGCCGGTCGAGGCCTATTTCGACAGAAGTGACCGCTGGAAGATCCGCTGCTTCGGCCGCTTGCGGATCTATCGCACCGACGGCAGCCAGGTGAACTGGGAGATTTCCGGCGGCGCCACCCGCAAGAGCAAGACGCTGTTTGCCTACCTGCTGCAGAAAGGCGGGCAGGGCGGCACGACGGACGAATTGTGCGACCTGTTGTGGCCGGAGGCGGACAAGGTCGAGACCGCACGCAACCGGCTTTATCACACCGTCAAATGCCTGCGGGAAGCCTTGCAGGGCAAGCCGGGACGCGGCGCCGGCATGCGCGAGCATCTGCTGCGCGACGGATCGCGCTACATTCTCGTGCCGCCGGAAAGAAGCTGGCTCGACATCTCGACGTTCGAGCAGCTCTGTCGCCAGTCGCACAGCCACATCAAGTCAGGCGCAAGCGACGAAGCGCTGATCTGCCTGCATGCCGCCGACCGGCTCTACACCGGCGATCTGTTCGAGGACATTCCCGCCGATTACGCCGACAACACCGAGCACGACTGGTGCTGGTCGAAACGCTATTGGCTGCGCGACATGTTCTTCAAGGTGCAGCGCGACGCCGCGTGCATTCACCGCGAACGTCAGGATTTCTCGACCGCGCTGGCGCATTGCCAGAAAGCGCTCGCCATCGATCCCTTGTGCGAGATTGCCCATGAAGAGGCGATGCGGGTGTTTCGCGCGCAGGGGCGGCGGGAAGCGATCGATCGGCAATACAAGCTCTATCGGGACTCGCTGCGGCATTTCGACGATCGGCCGCAAAGCGCCTGGCTACGTCAGGTCTATCGGGAGCTAGCGGACCGAAGCTAGTGGTGGCGGCCCATTAATGTACTGGTTTCATTCGAGTTTTTGGCTAAAGAAAAACCAAAGATCGAGCTGTATCCTCTCAAGAAAAAAACACCCCCAACAGGGCTCATGGAGGAGACGATGGCGACGGTGACGGCCGCAAAGGGCTGCCCTTTTTCAAACGCATCGATTGATTTCGATCCGTTTGACATCACCGATCCGTTCGCCTTCTACGAATGGGCGCGCGCCGAAGCGCCGGTCTTCTTCTCCGAAGAACTGCAGTATTACGTCGTCGCCGGACACGCCGATATCAAAGCGGTGTTCGAGGACTGGCGGACGTTTTCGTCGGAGAACGCACAGGCACCGCTGCGTCCCATGTGCGCGGAGGGCAAGCGGATCATGCAGGAGGGCGGCTTCACCGCCTATTCCGGTCTCTCCGCCCGCGTGCCGCCGGATCATACCCGTATTCGTAAGCTGGTTCAGGGCTGCTTCGGCCCGCGCCGCTTCAAGGCGATCGGGCCGCAGATCAGGCAGATCGTGACGCACGCACTCGACGCTATCGTCGGCAACGGCAAGGCCGAGTTCGTCCGCGAGTTCGCCTACGATGTCCCGGCCTTCGTGCTGTTCAAACTGGTCGGCGTGCCGGACGCCGATGTGGCGAAGGTCAAGGCCTGGGCGGTCAGTCGCGCGCTCCTGACCTGGGGCAATTTGTCGGACGCGGAGCAATTGCCGCACGCCCGCAACATGGTCGAATACTGGAACTATTGCCGCGCCCTCGTCGCGCAGCGCCATGCGAGCCCGTCCGACGATCTGCCGGGCGATCTCATTCGCCTGCAGAAGGAGGGCGCCGAGATCAGCGATGACGAGATCGCCGGCGTTCTCTACAGCGTCCTGTTCGCCGGCCATGAGACCACCACGACGCTGATCGCCAACGGCTTACGCGAATTGCTGCTTCACCGCCGCAACTGGGAGGCTCTGGTGGCAAACCCGGCCCTGATTCCCGGCGCCGTGGACGAAATCCTCCGTTTCAGCCCCTCGATCGTGGCGTGGCGGCGGCGCGCGCTGAAAGACGCCGAGATCGGTGGCGTCGCCATCCCAGAGGGGGCGGACATATTGCTGCTGCTCGGCTCCGCCAATCGCGACGAGGCGGCGTTCTCCGAGCCATCGCGCCTCGACATCACACGCACGGATTCGCGCGGCCATCTTGCCTTCGGCTATGGAATCCATTTCTGCGTCGGCCAGCAACTCGCCAAGATGGAGCTTGCGATTGCGCTGGAAGAACTGACGCGGCGAATACCGGACGTGAGGCTGAAGGCGAAACAGACCTTCGGCTTCGTGCCCAACAGCTCATTCCGTACTCCCACCGAACTTCACATTGAATGGGACGCGTCTCGGCCTTCGTGAACAATAGTGCCGCCGCCGTCGTCTTGAGGAGACTGAAGATGCTAAGGGTTCCAGACGCCAGGTTCATTGTCGCTTTCGACAGGGCGTCCGAGGCTGACAGCGCCCGCATGGGCGGCAAGTGCGCGAGCCTTGCCCGCATGATCGCGGCCGGGGTGAACGTGCCCAATGGTTTTGCGATTACCACCGACGCCTATGCCGAACACCTCGAATCCGACCGCCTGCGCAGCAGGGTTGAAACCCTGATGCGGTCGATCGACATCGGCAATGTCGATGACGAGGAAGAAAAATCATCGGAGATCCGCCGGCTGATCATGTCGGCCGCGATGCCGGCGGGCGTCGAGGCTGAGATCCGCAGGGCCTATCATGCCATCGCGGAGGACGACGATCTGCCGGTCGCGGTGCGGTCTTCCGCGACCGCCGAGGACATGCCGGACGCCAGCTTCGCAGGTCAGCAGGATACCTATCTCTGGATTGTCGGCGAGGATGACGTCGTCGAACGGGTCAAGGCCTGTTGGGCCAGCCTGTTCAACGCCCGTGCGATCTCCTATCGCGCAAAGAACGGGCTGGGGTGGCTCGACGCGCAGATGGGTGTCGGCGTGCAGAAGATGGCCGATGCGGCGGCGGCCGGCGTCGCCATGACGCTCGATCCCATCACCGGCAATCGTACCCGGATCGTGATCGACGCCGCCTTCGGCCTTGGTGAGCCCGTCGTGTCAGGCGAAATCACACCCGACAATTTCGTGGTCGAAAAGGTGATGCTCGAGATCCTCAAGCGCAAGATCGTCGAGAAGGATAGCGAACTGGTGGCCGACCGCGCGGCGCGCCGGACGGTTCACAAGGTGGTCGAAGCCGCGCGCCGCTCGCTGCCCTCGCTGAGCGATGCGCAGGTGATCGCGGTCGCCCGCCTCGCCAAGGCGCTCGAGAAGAGCATGGGCTGCCCGCAGGATGTCGAGTGGGCGATCGATCGCGATCTGCCCGACGGCGAAAATGTCGTCATCCTGCAAAGCCGGCCGGAGACGGTCTGGAGCCGGAAAAAGACGGAGCGGGAAAAGCCCTACACGGTGGGAATCGAGGGCGTGCTCGGCGCGCTGCTCTCACCGCTCAGGGTCAAGCCATGAGCAGGCGCACGATCGATCAATAGCTGGCGGCCAAAGTGGGGAGAAACGAATGACGACGCATGTGAGATTTCCCAGTCCTTACGACATCAAGGCCCCGCAGGGCGCGGAGGACTGGAAGCGCCTGTATCCCTATTATCTCGTCTTCCAGGACAATCTGAAACAGAAGGAGGAGAGCAAGTTCTGGTTCTGCGACAGCCAGCACTGGCCGACCCCGTTCAAGCCTTTCGACGCGGTGACGGTGGAATTCGCCGTCAAGTGCCTCGGTCAGTACAACACCCGCCACTACATGATTCCGCCGGCCAATGGCGTCGATTACCGGATCCACAACGGCTATTGCTACATGAGCCCGGTCGCCGTCGCGCCCGAACTCATCGCCGGCCGTGTGCCGCAGTTCATGGAACGCGCAGGCTACTACTTCCAGAACTGGGACAGCCTGCTCGCCAACTGGGACAAGAAGGTCCGCGCCAACATCGCGGCACTCGAAGCGCTGCACTTCGAGAAGCTGCCCGACGTGGTGCCGCTCGACTGGGTCACCGAGGGCGTCGGTCTCGACAACACCTACGGCGTGATGGAGACCTACGACCGGTCGATCCAGCTTCTCTACAAGACCTGGCAGTACCATTTCGAGTTTCTGAATCTCGGCTACGCCGCCTATCTGGATTTCTTCGGCTTCCTCAAGGGACAGTTTCCTGAAATTCCCGACCAGGCGATTGCCAAGATGGTGCAGGGGGTCGATGTCGATCTGTTCCGGCCCGACGATGAATTGAAGAAGCTGGCCAAGCTCGCCGTGCAGCTCGACATCGCAACCGCGCTTCGGACCGGCACGGCTGACGCGGCGCTGGCGGCGGTCGCGCAACGGCCGAACGGCCAACGATGGCTCGAGGCGTGGAAGCAGGCGCAGGACCCCTGGTTCAATTTCACGTCCGGAAACGGCTTCTATTCGACCGACAAATACTGGATCGAACACCTCGATATCCCGCTCGGCTACATCAGGGACTATATCGCCCGCCTCGAAAAGGGGGAGGAGATCGACCGCCCCACTGCAAAGATCGCCGCCGAGCGCGACCGCATCACGAAGGAGTATGCCGAATTGCTCGACGCGGACGCCCGCGCCGCGTTCGAAGGCAAGCTCGGCCTTGCGCGCACCGTGTTTCCCTATGTCGAGAACCACAATTTCTACATCGAGCATTGGTCGATGGGCGTGTTCTGGGCGCAAGATGCGCGGACTGAGCCGTATCCTCCACGAGGCCGGCTTCTGGGAACAGCCCGACGACATGTTCTATCTGACGCGGCAGGAAGTCCGCGACGCGCTGTTCGACTACGGCAATGCCTGGGCGGTGGGCACCGATCCGGTTGGACCCGATTACTGGCCGGCGGAGATCGCGAGCCGCAGGAAGATCATGGCGGCCCTGGCGACGCAGTCGCCGCAGCCGGCGTTGAACGAACCTCCCGCCGTGATCACCGAGCCCTTCACCATCATGTTGTGGGGCATCACCACCGAAAGCGTCGGCCGTTGGTTGAACGGGTCTGCCGACAAGTCGGTGCTGACCGGAATGGCGGCGTCTCCGGGCACCGTCGAAGGTCGCGCGCGCGTGCTGCGGTCGGCCGAAGATCTCGGTCTGATCGAACCCGGAGAAATTCTTGTTGCCCCGGTTACGGCGCCGAGCTGGGCGCCGGTGTTCGGCAAGATCAAGGCGACCGTCACCGACATCGGCGGGATGATGTCGCACGCGGCGATCGTGTGCCGCGAATACGGCCTGCCGGCCGTGACCGGCACCGGCAATGCGACCACGTCAATCAAGACCGGGCAGATGCTCCGCGTCAACGGCTCGACGGGCGAGGTCACGATCCTGTCCTGACGAAAAGCAACGGCGTGGCGGCGAAACCGCCGCCACGCGAAACGGAATCCTGAATATGCTGACGAGATTCGATACACCCGGCCGCTACGATGCCGTCTGGCGTGAAGCCGAACCCTATATGCGCGCCCGCAAGAACGACGTGCATATCCCGCTGTCCTTTGCCTTCGCGCAGGCACTGCTGAAGCTTCATCCCGACGCCGACGAGGATATCGTTTCGCTCGCCATCCTGCTGCACGACATCGGCTGGTGGTCGATCGACATGACCGACATCATCGAAAAAGGTTTCGGACCAAACATGATGCAATCCGACGTGCGCTTCCTGCATGAGAAGGAGGGCGTGCGCCTGTCGCGCGAAGTTCTGGCGAACACCGGCTGGCCCGAGCCTGTGATCGCGGCCGTCGGCGAGATCATCGACGGCCACGACACGCGGCCGTATCCCCGTTCGCTCAACGACCGGCTGGTGCGCGATGCCGACAAGCTCTGGCGCTTTACGGTCACGGGTGTCGCCGTGGCCAGCGATTGGTTCAAGCTCAATCCCCGCCAATATGCCGATCGCCTTGATGGTCAGTTTGCGCTGCTCGAAACCGATGCCGGGCGAGCGATGGCGACGCAGGAACTGGCCGCGACCAGGCAGGCCCTGATGCTTCATTTGATCTGAGCAGCAGCCGATGGGTGGGCTCGAACTAGGCGGCAAGCGGGTTATCGTCACCGGGGCGGCGGGCGGCCTCGGCCGTGCCTTTGCCGAGGCCTTTGCTGCTGCCGGCGCGAGCGTGGTCGCTGCCGATATCGACGTTGCCGGCGCCGAAGAGACGGCGCGATTGATCGCGGCGAAGGGCGGCCGGGCGCTTCCGCAGGCCGTCGACGTAACGGACCTCGCGTCGGCCGAGCGGCTGGCCCGTGTGGCGCATGATGGCCTCGGCGGCGCCGACGTGCTGGTGAACAATGCCGCCGTTTATGCCGGGCTGCAGCGCACAAGCTTTGAGTCGATTTCCGAAGCGGAATGGGACCGCGTGATGAGCGTCAACGTGAAGGGCACCTGGATCATGACCAGGGCCGTCGCGCCGCTGCTCCGCGCGTCCGGCGGCGGCGCGATCGTCAATGTGTCGTCCGCGACGGTCATGAGCGGATCGCCGATGTGGTTGCACTACGTTTCCTCAAAGGGCGCGATCATCGCCATGACCCGGGCGCTCGCCCGCGAACTCGGCGACGATAACGTCACGGTCAACGCGATCGCGCCCGGCCTTACACTCACCGGCGCCAGTCTCGGCCTGTTGGACAATGCTGCCGAATACGGCGTGACGCGGGGCGCGCTGAAGCGCGCTGCGGTCAGTGGCGACATCGTCGGCGCCGTGCTGTTTCTGGCTTCTCCGCACGCGACCTTCGTCACCGGCCAGACGCTCGTGGTCGATGGCGGCCGGCAGTTTCTCTAGCGTTCAGGCCGCGATGCTCACCGCGATGCCGATTTCGCCGCCGGCGTGACGCGCCAGATCGTGTTGCCGACGTCGTCGGCGACCAAGAGCGCGCCCTGCTTGTCGAGCCGCACGCCGACGGGGCGGCCCTGCGCCTCGCCTGTCTCGTTGAGGAAGCCGGTCAGAACGTCCTGCGGCGCACCTGAAGGCTTGCCGTCCTTGAACGGAACGAAGATCACCTTGTAGCCGGCACGCGGCTTGCGATTCCATGAGCCGTGCTGGCCGATGAAGGCGCCGCCTTCCATCGCCGGCGGAAACAAATTGCCGGTGTTGAAGGCGAGTCCGAGCGAGGCCGTGTGCGCGCCGAGCGCATAATCCGGGGCCATCGCCTTCTGCACCAGGTCGGGCCGCCGCGGCTCGACGCGGGTGTCGACATGATCTCCGTAATAGCTGTACGGCCAGCCGTAGAACGCGCCGTCCTTCACCGAAGTCATGTAATCGGGAACCAGATCGTTGCCGAGTTCGTCGCGCTCGTTGACGACGACCCAGAACTCGCCGGTCTTCGGATTCCAGGCCGGGCCGTTCGGGTTGCGCAAGCCCGAGGCGAATACGCGCCATTGGCCGCTGGCGCGGTCGACCTCCAGGACCGCGGCGCGGTCCTTCTCGGCCTCCATGCCGTTTTCGCCGACATTGCTGTTGGAGCCGACGGTTGCGTAAAGTTTCGTGCCGTCCGGACTTGCCGTGAGGTCCTTGGTCCAGTGGTGATTGAGCGTGCCGGCGGGCAGGTCCGCAAGCTTGACGCCGGGGGCGCTGATCCTGGTGGCGCCGGTCGAATAGGGGAATTTCATGATCGCATCGGTATTGGCGACATAGAAATCCTCGCCGACCAGCACCATGCCGAACGGCGAATTCAGCCCGCTGAGGAAGGTGCTGCGTGTTTCGGCGACACCGTCGCCATCGGCATCGCGCAGCAGCGTGATGCGGTTGGCGCTCGGAACCCCGGCGCCCGCCCAGCTCTGCGCCTGCTTGTAGATATAACCCTTGATGCCCTTGCCGTCGTCCGGCTTCGGCGGCGCGTTGCTTTCGGCGACCAGCACGTCGCCGTTCGGCAGCACATAGACCGTGCGCGGATGATCGAGCCCGGTGGCGAAGGCGGCGACCGTCATGCCATTGGCGGCGGTCGGCTTGGCGCCGTCGGGCCAGCGGTTGACGGACGCGATATCGACCGTCGGGATCCATGAATGTTCCGGCGGCGGCAGGGTGGGCGAGGGGCCATAGCTCTGCGCCACGGTCGCGGTGTCCTTGGGGTCGTTACAGGCGGCAAGCGGCAGCGCCAGTGCGCCGACACACAAAGCGAGGTGGATGTTCTTGCGCATGGCAGGGCTCCTTGAGGGATCTCGCCATTGACAATGCGGTGCGTGCCGGAACGTTCTCGGCCCGGCATGAATTCCCCGTGAAACGGCCCGAAATAGCGGTCCGCCTGCAATCCCGCAGGCCCCCAATGCGCCGGGCGCACGTGGAATCACCCCCCGCCGTGCTAGGAAGCGGCGCGCCGCGGCTCCAAGCCCGCGCGCGGGAGCAGAAATGTCCGATATCGGCGTTGCCGAAATTCCCGTAGACGAGGACGAGCGCCCGCTTCCGCCGCCGGCCGCGCCGGCGAAGCACGCGTTGCTCGACGGCCCGATCCTGCGCACGCTGCTATGGCTGGCCTGGCCGAACGTGATCGCGCTGACCGCCGGCACCTGCGTGGTGATCGCCGAGACCTCCTATATCGGCCGCCTCGGCGTGGAATCGCTGGCCGCGATGGCGCTGGTATTCCCGACCGTGATCCTGACCATGACGATGTCGGGCGGTGCCATGGGTGGCGGCGTGGCGTCGGCGATTGCGCGTGCGCTCGGCGCCGGCGATGTCGATCGCGCCTCGACGCTGGCGGCGCATGCGCTCGTGATCGGCCTCTGCTTCGGGCTTGTTTTCATGCTGGGCATGCTGATCTTCGGCCCCGCGCTGCTGGAACTGCTCGGCGGTCGCGGCAACGTGCTGACGCAGGCGGTGGCTTACACGCAGATCTTCTTCGGCGGCGCCGTCGTGCCGTGGCTGATGAACACGATGTCGGGCATCTTGCGCGGCACCGGCAACATGAAGCTGCCTTCGCTATTGATGCTGTCGTCGTCGGCCTGCCAGATCGTCATCGGCGGCTCGCTCGGCCTCGGCCTCGGCCCGATCCCGCAATTCGGCATGCGCGGCGTCGCGGCGGGCTCGCTGATCGCCTACCTGATCAGCATCTCCGTGATGTCCTGGTATCTGTTCTCGGGCCGCGCGCGCGTCATTCCAAAGATCCGGGGCTTACGGATTCAGTGGGCGATGTTCATCGACATCCTGAAGGTCGGTGCGATCGCCTGCTTCTCGCCGCTGCAATCGGTGCTGACCATCAGCATCTTCACCCACATGCTGGCGAGTTTCGGCACCGAGATCCTCGCCGGCTACGGCATCGGCGCGCGGCTCGAATTCATGCTGACCTCGATCTCCTTCGCGATCGGCATCGCCACGGTGCCGATGGTCGGCATGGCGATCGGTGCGCAGCGCATCGCGCGCGCCCGCAGGATCTGCTGGATCGCGGGGTTCGTCGCATTCGTTTCGGTCGGCGCGGTCGCGAGCTTCATCGCGGTATTCCCCGACATCTGGGTGAATTTCTTCACCGACGACGCGACCGTGCGCGCCGCAAGCCGACAATATCTGTCGACGGCGGCGCCGATGTACGCGTTCCTCGGCCTGTCCACGACCTGCTATTTCTCATCGCAGGGCGCGGCCAAGGTGATCGGCCCGGTGCTGGCGCAGACCGTGCGGCTGTTGTTCATCATCGCCGGCGGCTGGTGGCTCACGACCCACGATGCGACCGCGCAGAATTTCTTCATGCTGGCGGCCGCCTCGATGGTGCTGCTTGGCGTGCTCTCCTGCATCAGCGTGATGCTGACGCGGTGGGGACCGAAGCGTCGGGCTGCGCCCGCGGTTAGGCCGGCGTTGTCGTGACGATCGTCATTGCCTGCGACAAACGCAAACGCTTCGCGTTTGTCGCAGGCAGTGACGGAAATGACTATCGCCGCCGGTGACGCCGGCCGTGGCGTCCGCCGCCGACATTGGCCATGCGCATCAGTTGCGGGACCATGCTCATCAGCTCGCCGCCGCCACCGCCGCCGAGCATGCCCATGAAATCTCCGCCGCCGAGGCCGCCAGGGATTCCGCCGCCGCCCATCATGCCGCCGAGACCGCCACCGCCGCCGCCTTCCATCATGCGGCTCATCATCGGGCCCATGGTCTGCATCATCATGGCGAAGCGGCGCTTGCCCATCTTCGCTTTCATCATTTCCAGCATCGGCGCCATCTGCGTCATCATGTCTTGGCCGCCGCCGCCTCCGGCGAATTGCGCCTTCGCCGGCATCGTGGTCAGGGTGAACAGCAAAAGCAGCGTGGCCACCTGACAGACTACCTTGTCAGCTCCAGTCATGGTTCTGTTCCTCATGCGCTCGCCGCCGCAGGCGCGGCGACGTTCGGACGCATGCGGGGAGGCTAGGAAAGGGCAGTGAGCCGATCCGTGAGAAAGATCACGCCTCCCTACGGCGGGCGGTGAACTCGGTGACAACGCGCCATGTCGCGCCGTTGTCGGCCGAGACCTCGCCGCGCCAGAGGAATGAATCGGCGGTGATGTCTCTAAAACTCCAGCGCGCCAGCTGGCCGTCCGGCCGCGTGCCCAGCTGCACGATGTCGCAGCCTTCCGCCCGGCCGATCATCTGCAGAAAATTCCGCGTCACCGGGTCGGTCCACTGAATCCGCCAGGCGTCGATATCGGGATCGTAGACGCGCAGCGTGGTGCCGTACGAGTTGAAACTGGCCGTGGCATCGCCATGTCGCCGTTCGCCGCGTGGCGGCACGATCCAGACATCCTGGATCGCGCGCCCCTCCAGCGCCCAGCCGAAATGCCATTCGCCGGCGCGGCGGCGCTTCGTGCCGTCTTCGGAAAATTGCCTGACGTCGAGATCCCAGGAGCCGACAAAGCGGCCGTAGAGATCCATCCTGCCGGCGCGGTCGGCCGCGGGGCCGTCCGCGCCGAGGGCGTCGAGAAACGCTGATATCATGCGGCGCTGCGTCCCAATGCTTTCTGCATGGCGAGGAGGCCGAGATCCATCTGCGCATCCATGTAGGGTGCGATCTCGTTCGGCAGCACGTCGGCGACCCACACGAAGCGGGTGCGCCCGTCGCTTTCGGCGAACACCTGCGCGGAAGCGCTGTGCTGCTTGATGCGCTCGCTGACGATGGCGTAGACCAGCCGCCGCCTCTTGTCGTCGCAATCGACCAGGATCTCGCGCGCCACCGTGCCGTTCGAAAACGTGACGATGCGCGCGTCGCCGTCGAGTTTGGTGTCGGTTACGAAGCCGGGCACCAGCCGCGTATGCAGCGCGCCGAAATCGCGCAGCGCATCCCAGACGTGATCAGGCGAGGCGTCGATGAGGATTTCCTTGTGGATGGAAGCCATGGTGTTTCCTTGTTGCTGGAATGAGTTTCGTAGGGTGGGCAAAGGCGCGCTTTGCGCCGTGCCCACCATCTCTGCAAGATTTTCTAGCTTCGGTGGTGGGCACGCTTCGCTTTGCCCACCCTACGTCGTCGCTGGCGTCATCACGTACACACCGCCTCGACATTGTTGCCGTCGGGGTCGATCAGGAACGCCGCAAAGTAGGTCGGGCTGTAATCCGCACGCAGTCCCGCGCCGCCATTGTCGCGGCCACCGGCCTTCAGGCCTTCGGCGTGGAATTTCTGGATCGCCGCGTGATCCTTGGCGCGGAACGCGACGTGCGCGGCCGAGCCGGCCGATCCCTTGTGCCGATGCAGCCAGAGCGCCGGTGCGCCCTTCGGGCCGAAGCCTGCGCCGGAATCGTCCTGCGAGCACAGCACGAAGCCGAGCGGCGCAAGGGCTGCCGTATAGAAGCGCACGCTGGTGTCGAGGTCTCCCAAGCGTAATCCGATGTGGTCGTACATGGTGTTCTCCAGTTCAAAAGCGCGCGAGATCGCGCGGCCTGGAGAAAGCCTAGCTAGTGGAGCGCCAGCCGTTCTTGGAAAATCTTGCGCTTGCCCTGCGAGGCCTGACGGAACTTGAGCGGCGAGGCGCCCGCGGCGCGGCCAAACGTGCGCACGAAATTGGACAAGTCTGCAAAGCCGACATCATAGGCGATGTCGGTGATCGGGCTGTCGTCATCGGCCAGCCGTCGCGCGGCGTGGCGCAGCCGCGAGCGCACCAGATATTGGTGGGGGGTGACGCCGAGCGCTTGCGAGAACAGCCGCAGGAAATGGAACGGGCTGATCCCGGCTTGCGTGGCGGCATCTTCCAGATTGATCTGGTGGTGCGAGTTGGCATCGATCCACAGCGCGGTCTCCACCGCGCGTCGGCGGTCGCGGGCAGCATCAGGGCCGGATTTGCGCTGGCTACCTGAAACCACCTCGACAAAGCGGCTCGCCAGCACCTGACCGATCTCGTCGAGCCCGATGTCGCTGCTGCCATCTGCTGCCGATTGCGCCAGTTCGCCGAGCACCACCAGTTCCGGCAATGGCGGCGCGGAGCCGACCTGCCAGGGGGTCTGGCTGTCGCCGATCGCTTCAACGAGCTCGGGAGCGAGGAAGAACGACAGGCACTCGTCGCCGCAGACGTGCTCGTGGGAGCAGGTATACTCATCGCCGGGATGGCCGATCAGCACCGATCCCGCCACCAGTTCGCTGAACTTGCCCCGGCAGTGCAGGCCGAAACTGCCCTTGCGCACATAGGAAATCGAGTGACAGCGATGCTGCTCCGCGAACGGCAGGTCGCCGGGCCCCGCGCTGCAGCGAAAATCGGACACGGATATCAATTTGCGCGCGATGAGCGTGTTCGCGATCATCCAGCAGATCTAGTTATGGGCCCGCGGCGGTGCAACGGGCAGCAGCACGTCGAACAGCGTCTTGCTGGCGGTGGGGCTGGTGCCCTCGATCGACAGCAGCCGGCGCTTGGAGATCGCCCCGCCATGGGGTGAGATCTTGTCGGCATAGTTGCCCGCTTCGAGCACGCGGTGGCAGGGCACGATGATCATGAAGGGGTTGCGCGCGATCGCTTGCGCGACCGAATAGACCGCGCCGGATGCGCGTAAGGCCGAGGCAATTTCCGCATAGGTCCGGGTCTCGCCGCGCGGGATCGCGCGCGCATAGGCGTAAACGCGCTGGTTGAAGGCGGGAATGCCGGTCATATCCAGCGCGACCTCGGCAAAGTCGCATGCCGCCCCGCGCAGCAGGGCTGTGATGCCCTCGATTGCAACCTGGACATTCGGGGGAGGGCGAAGTTCGCGCTCATCCGGATAGAGCTGATACAGCCGCCGCCGCGTATCGATCTCGCGAACCTCGGGAAGCTGCACGCCAATAATGCCCGATGGCCCCCACGCGATGCCGCAGCGGCCGATCCCCGAATCGAAAATAGTGTAGCCACGCCCCGTCATACGCCGCTTGCCCCAAGAAAGGATCATAGCACCGCCTTTGGAACGCGCATCTGGAATTTTGGGGAAGTTAACAGTGAGGCGAGGAGAGCAATGGAACAGCTTGGCGGATGGCGCGAGGTCGGCTAATCATGGGGGCGATCGCGGGCGTAGTTCAATGGTAGAACGGCAGCTTCCCAAGCTGCATACGAGGGTTCGATTCCCTTCGCCCGCTCCAATATTTAGCTCACATCGGCGGACTTTTTTAAGCTGCTTTGCAGTCCCCCTGTTCTGTTTCATGTTTAGACAATCCTCGTGCGCGAATGATGCTCGCTTGGCTTAGCGAGGTGGCTGACATGAACTTACCTGAATTGTTCCAACAATACGGTACGGCGCTCTTCGCCAAGAATCCCGAAATTGCACATCAGTGGTCCGCGGCGTCTGATGGCTTGTGTTTGTCGATACCAAGCAGCGGTCCAAGCGGTTTCGATATTCAGTGCGAAATTGCTGCCGAGGCCATTACTTTATGCTGGGGGAATTGGCATACCCGCTTTGAGCCAACTGCAGGCAACGACGCGTTAGTCGAAAGCCTCTTTGGTCTCATACGAGACATGCTCAGTTCTGATATGCGTCTTCGCGAGTTGCGTGCAGGGAGCGCTCCATATCGGGGCTTTCTGGAGTCGTTCGACGGTACTTGTTGGTCAACGGAGCAAGAAATGAGTCTGATTTTCTGGAATTATTTTGGCAAGCGCTCAGTGCAGACGTATTCCAACTCAATATTGCCCGGCCGATTGTCGAAGGTGAACTGACCTATTGCGTTGCTACGTTGGTTGCTGCGCGCCGCTCATTCCGTCTCAGGCAGATAAAATTGCAAGTCGTCAACTTTGGTGAACATCGGCTCACTTCTCTAGTCACGGTTCGGAAGCGCAATCGCGTCGTCCCCGCCGTTCGCCGCAAAGTTGGAGCAAAATCGGAGCCAATTTTCTCGTAAGGTATTGAAAATACGCGCGTGAACGCGTGTTTCCCAAGCTGCATACGAGGGTTCGATTCCCTTCGCCCGCTCCAAGCCTGCCGCAATGGGCTCTGTTGGGGCTTACTCAAGGCCCCTGCGAGGCGCTCCTCAGAAATCATAGATCATTTCGAATCGCGAGCCACTCGCTTTGATCCGGCGCAGCGTCTCTCTCAAGCCATCCACGTGCGCCTCCAACGTCACCCGATATCTGTATCCATCCGGATGGAAAAACAGCTCGCGCCGATCGATTGTTTCAACTGACGCGGAATTTGAGAATGGCGCCTCGGTGCTTCTTGAGAGATATCCAAGCGCAATCGTCTCGTGCCCCATGATTTCAACGAAGGTCACGTTGCTGTCGAGCAATTTCAAAAGCGTTGCCTTGAAGCCATCATATCTTTCCGTTTCGATCAGGAAGCTGTTGCCGCCCAATTCCTTCAATATCCTTACGCCGGCGCCGTCCAGGGACTTGCGGTTCTCGGCATGCACGACGCTGAATGTCTGATTTTCCTTTTGCTCCGCACTCAGAAGCCATAGCTGGGCATATGAGCCCTTGATCAGGTACGACACCGAGAGCGCGATCTTTCGCTCGGCGTTTCGCACGAACCGGTGATCGAACAGCGCGGTTTCCCGCCAGATCTCCTGCATATCGGCAAAGTACGGGTAGTGGTACCAGGTGGTCTGATACAGCGTCTTTGCGTAGTTGCTCCAGGATTTGGCAATGAAGCGATCGGCTTCGGTATCGCTTCCCGCTATTGATTGCGTGAGACGGCCAACCGTATTCTCGTATGCGAATTTTACGCCGTACTCGACGGTCAGGTTGATGCCGATGACCCATGAAACAAAATTGTACGGCCAGTTGAATTCCTCGCTCTTGCTCTTGTCGAGCGACAGGAAATAGCAACTCCAGAAACCCCGGATCGCGGATACGAACGGAAAGTCTGTTTGCCGCCCGCCGCTTGCGAGAAAGTCTCCAAACTCGTTGTAGCTATAGACCTGCGTCCACTCCGCGAGCGTCAGATAGGTCTGTTCCTTTCTTCTACTGTAGTACGCTGGATGTTCTGCCGCGATGCTCTGTCGTTCGGCGTCCGAAATCTTTAGATGTGCCTCGGAGCCAGTCGCGGCAGATCTTTCGGAAATCGCCTGATCGCGGCCGCTGTAAAACCTGATGGATGCGACGATCGACAGACACAGAAGCGCGAGAACGAACGCGCCGACGGCTGTCGCAACACCCAGAAAAAGACGGCGCAAGACTTTCATGTGTGGCCAGGTGCGACGAGAAAAAGCGGGCGCCGCGAGCAGCGATCAATGTAGAAGAGCCTTCCTCACGTCGCCATATGACGTCTCACTCGAAATGCCCCAAAACGTTGTCAAAGTAACCAAATCGGAAATATGCAGGCAAAATCGAACGTGGGTTAAACCTTCCCAAGCTGCATCTGAGAGGCGCTTCCTTATCGCCCGCTCCACTCCCTGGCCCATCCCTATCCCTGCATCGGGTTCATCGCCTCGACCATTGTCTATTGCAGAACCGCGCCGCATCGCCCGCATTAATACGGATGCCGGAGATGGGGTCGCGTGCGCCTCACACTCGTGCCTGTGTTTCAACGCGCACATTGGCGGCGGCCTGTAACGATCCGCGCGATGGGAACCGGTCCGCCCTCGTTTGCGCCTGTGCGTCAATCGCAAATGCAAGCGTGATTGCGACGATGAGTGCTGTCCGCATTTCAGTCTTCCCCGTGTTACTACGGTGAAGCAGTTCGCTTGACGGTCAACCGATGCGCTGACGAAGAACGCCGAGAGTTTCTTCGCTGCACCAGTAGGAACATCGACTTGGTTCCGCACGAACGGGAAAGCAACAGCTCGCTAAAAAAATACAGTCGCTCAGAAAAGAGGCTCCCAATTTTTTTGGAATCTGGCCTCCTTAGTTACCGGGAGTTCGTGTGATTCGCGAATTGATGTCAGTCCACAATGGAGGCTGCCATGAAAGCGTTCGGTCGCGTACTGACGGTGTTCGGTGTTCTTCTTCTGGTGTGCTTTCGCGTTGACGCTCACGATCCGTCGATGGAGCACCACGAGTGGTTCAACGCGCAGGAAATGAATCCGGCCGCACGGAAGCGGCTCGGCGTCCCCTGGAAATCGTGTTGCGACAACGGCGACGTCTTCAAGACCCGCTTCAGGGTGGCTGAAGATCGCTCGGACCAGTGGCAATACCTGAAGGATGGACAGTGGAGAACCGTCCCGCCCGACATCATCAAGGAAGAGGATACGCCGGACCATCTGCCCGTGCTGTTCATCAACAAGCACACCGGAACGGAACTCTGCTTCTTCGTGCCGAAGGGTGGATTGTGACGCGTCAGACCCGTCGTTAACCCGACCGCTGACTGTGGGCAACAGAAGCCTATCTTTCGCGAGCGATCCCGCGTAGGGTCGCTTCGTCGCAAGACGATGGCGCTGAACCTTAGAGTGGACTGCGGGCAGACCCGGGGGCAGTACCCGGCGCCTCCACCTTAGCAGCTTGAGCTTAAAGGTCTCATTTCGGTGAGATCGATTCTGCCGAAAGGCCGAATCCCAGGGCTGCTAGGGCGGGGGCGAACCAGGATCGATGGTCGCAAAGAAGCTCTGAATTGTGCTCGGCATGATACCGCCGTTATCGGGTCAAAAACCTAAATGCAAACGATAACGTTGCATTGAACGAAGTGCGCCTCGCGGCGTAACCTGTTCGGGGTTGGTCCACCTGGCAACAGAACGGCCATCGCCGCGTCAACCTTCGGGTTGGCGCGGCTTTTATTTGTGGCCCGGCTCACGCCGCGCCCGTTGCCTTCAATTTCCGTCGCTGCCGTGCTAGATGTGGGGCGTGTCGCGAAAGAGGAGTGCGCGTGACCCAGGCGATCACTTCCACCGACACCTCCCGCAATAATCTCCTGATGGTCGCCGCCGGCGGCCTCATCTCCGGCATCCTCACGCCGCTGTTGCCGGCGCTGATCGACCATATCGTCGGCTTGCCCGGCCAGCTTCGCATTGCGCTGATCGCGGTGCCGTTCGCCGTGCTCACCTTCATCCTGGTGCGACGCTTCAGCGCCAATCCGCTTTGGGCAGCGGGGCTTGCCGCGATCATCACCATGGTCGCGTTCGTCTGCGCGGTGAACGCGGCGATCTTTATCGAGGGACAGACCACGGGCGCTGCCACGGTCATGCGCTATCTGCTCGCCGGATTGACCGGCGGGCTGGTCGGTGCGGGCGTGATGGCGCTGGGGATCGGCTTGCTGCCGGCGGGGCCGCGCACTTCTGCTGCGTGGTGGTCGATGCTGATCACGGGGACGCTCGCCGGCGCGCTGCTGGCGCTCGACAATGCGCTCGGCCTCGACCAGGTCTCGTTCCTCTATCCAGTCTGGCAGGCGGCGGTTGCTCTGCGGCTGGTGACGGCGCTGCGGTCCTGACGGGCCGGCGCCGCGTGCCCCCGTAGTTCTACCGGCCTGCATTTAAGCCTGCATTAAGGCTGCCTTAGCCGAGTGCCGCATACGTTGGATGCTCCCTCACGCAACGGAATCACAACATGCGGATCGGTCGGCTCTTTGCGGTATCGATGCTTTCGGTGACTGTCCTGACGGTCGTCCTTGGCGCCGGTGTGCTTGTCCCGCAGTACCTGACCTTTGTCAGCAAGACCGAGGCGATCAAGGCGGTGCAGGCCTACGGCACGGTGCTGGCGGTTGGCCAGCAGGTTGCCGGCTACCGGGCGCCCTATGTCGGACCGCTGTTCCAGGAATCGGCCGCGACGCCCGCGCAGATGGAGACAGCCGCGAAGGCCGGGCAGGCGGCAGATGCAGCATTCGCGAAAGCACGGACCGCCGTCGGCGCGCTCAGCGATGGGGCGGCGATCGTCCAGGGTCTCAATCAGGCGGCCGCGAAACTGGCCGAGGTTCGCACAGCGAGCGATCGCGCGATGGCGCTGCCGATGAGCGCGCGCGATACGGCGGCGATGAAAGGCTTCCTGCCCGGCATTGCCGCGGTTGTCGGGATTCTCGAGCCGCTGTTGAACCGGCTCGAAAATCAGGTGGCGACGGCGGACGCGTCGTTGACGGCGCTGTTGAATGTCGCGCGCACGTCGCAGGATCTGCGGATCTCGGCCGGCGGCCGGGCTGCTGCGGTATCACTTGCGATCAGCACGCGCCGTCCGCTGACGGCGGCTGAAATATCCGTCACCGATCGCGCCCAGGGCCGCGTCGATCTCGATCGCGAGCGGATCGAGGCTGGTGTGGACCAGATCGGCAGCCCGCCGCGTATTGCGAAAGCGATGAACGACGCCGTCGAAGGCTATTTCGGGAAAGTCGCGCCGTGGCTCGAAAAAGAGATCGCGGCCGGACGCGCCGATGGCAACTACGCCATCAACGAGAATCAACTCGCCGGCACAATCGTGCCGGCGGTGCAGGCCTTCTTCGCTGTGCGCGATGCCGCGCTGGCGGAAGCGGAACAACGCGTGGGCGCCGCGCGTGATACCGCCCTGACCATGCTGGCGCTGGCCGGCCTTGCCGTCGTGGCGCTGCTCGGCGTGCTCGCGGGTGTTACCGTGATGTTGCGCCGTCGCATGATCATCCCGTTGGCGTCCTTGACCGGCGTGGTCGGCGATCTCGCCGCCGGCCGGCATGACGTCACGATCCCGACCGCCGCGCGTGCCGATGAAATCGGCGCCATGGCCGGCTCGCTGCAGGTTTTCAAGGACGCCCTTATCGCCAAGAAGGCTGCCGACGAGGCCGCCGCGGTCGAAGCGGATGCAAAGATCCAGCGCGGCCAGCGCGTCGACCGGATCACCGGCGATTTCGAGGCGATGATCGGCCAGATCGTCGAGGTCGTGTCGTCGGCCTCGACCGAGCTGGAAGCCTCGGCCGGCACGTTGACGGCAACCGCCGAGCGTTCGGAGGAGCTTGCCACCACGGTTGCGGCGGCGTCCGAGGAAGCCTCCACCAATGTGCAATCGGTCGCATCCGCCACCGAAGAGATGGCGTCGTCGGTCAACGAGATCAGCCGTCAGGTCCAGGGCTCGGCGCGGATCGCCGGTGAGGCGGTGGAGCAGGCGCAGAAGACCAACGACCGCGTGGCCGAACTCGCCAAGGCCGCCGCCCGGATCGGCGACGTGGTGGAGCTGATCAACACCATCGCCGGCCAGACCAACCTGCTGGCGCTCAATGCCACCATCGAGGCGGCGCGGGCCGGTGAAGCCGGGCGCGGCTTTGCCGTGGTGGCGTCCGAAGTGAAGGCGCTGGCCGAACAGACGGCTAAAGCGACCGGCGAGATCAGCCAGCAGATATCGGGCATCCAGGCGGCGACCCAGGAATCGGTCGCGGCCATCAAGGAGATCGGCGACACCATCGGACGGATGTCGGAGATCGCCTCCACCATCGCGGCCGCGGTCGAGGAGCAGGGCGCGGCGACCCAGGAAATTTCCCGCAACGTGCAGCAGGCCGCGCACGGTACGCAGCAGGTTTCCTCCAACATCGCCGACGTGCAGCGCGGCGCCAGCGAGACCGGGTCCGCCTCGGCCCAGGTGCTCGGCGCGGCCAAGTCCTTGTCCGGCGAAAGCGACCGGCTCAGGCGCGAGGTCGGCAAGTTCCTCAGTTCGGTGCGGGCGGCCTGAGCCGCCTCGCCATCGCAAACGCGGACGCTGCTAAGGCGCGATCGTCAGCACGGCCTTCATGTTCGGATGGAAGCGGCAGTAATACTCCACCGTGCCGGCTTTCTTCAGGACGGAGGTCGCGGTCTTCTTCGGCGCTATGTTCACGTCGAAATCGCCGTTGCGTGCGGTCGCGGTGTGCGCAAACACATCCTTGTTGATCCATTCGACGGTGTCGCCGACCCTGGCTGAAACCTCGGATGGCGCGAACACCAGATCCGTCATCGTGATCTGGATCGTCGCCGCCTGCGCCGGGACGGCTATCGCGCCGAACACCAGGGCCATAACTGGCAGATAGCGTCCCGAACGCATCGCGGACTCCTTTACTTCAGCTTGGCGGCGACTTGTTCGGCGTGCTGCTGGTGGCCCTGAAAAATCTTCAGGCCGGTCTGCAGCAGGCTCTTCAACTCGGCGTTGCTGGCCGACGGAATCAGCTGTGTCTCCAGCGCGCCGTTGACGGCCTTGTGGTAGGCGACCTCGTTGGCGACATAGGCCTTGTCGTAGTCGGCGCCCTTCAGCTTGGAGAGTTCGGCGAGCTTCTCAGTGGCTTGCTTCGACAGCGTCTTGCTGGTGTCGTTGTCCTCCGGCGTCACCTTCAGCTTTTTGACGAGGTCGAGCGCCTGCTTGTTCACGGCCTCATGGTCGCGCACCATGTCCTGCGCGAATGCCTTGACGTCCTTGTTGCCGGCTTTTCCGATCGCCTGCTTGGCGGCGGCGATGTCGATGACGCCTGCGGTGTAGGCGATATGCGCGATCTGGGGGTCGGTGGGCTTTGCGCCTTGCGCCAGCGTGGGGCCGGTCAACAGGCTTAGTGCGGCGATCGCCGCGCTCAATCGAACGAACATGGTCTGACACTCCTGTGGCGCGGAACTAATGCCGCGGGTTGTTGATGCACAGGAGTTGGATGGTCTTGGCGTGCAGAGGTCCCCGGAAAAATTAAGCGAAACCCAGCCGCTTCAGCACCGTGTCCGTCAGCCGCTCGCAGCGCTTGCCGGCAAAGGGAAATGCCTCCATCACCACCGGGCCGATCTTCCTCTCGACATTGTCGCGCAGCATATTGCGGGCGCGGTGCAGCCGGCTCTTCACGGTCTCGGGCTTGAGCGAGAGAATTTCGGCGGTCTCTTCCACATTCATGCCCTCGATCACGCGGGTGATGAAGACGAGGCGAAACGCCTCCGGCAGTTCATCGATGGCGTGTTCGACGACGGCTTGAATTTCACGTTGGGCCATGGATTTTTCCGGATCGGCGGCGGCAGAGAGGGGGAACTGGATGATCTCCGCTTCGAGCGCGCTTTGTGGCAGCGCATCCAGCTCCACGGCGGGCCGCCGGCGGCGCAGCCGGCCAAGCGCCTCGTTCATGGCGATCCGCGACAGCCAGGTCGACAGGCTGGAATCGCCGCGAAAACTCTCCAGATGGGTGAAGGCGCGGACATAGGCTTCCTGCACCACGTCCTCGGCCTCGCTTTCGTTGCGCAGGATGCCGCGGGCAAGGCGATAGAGCCTGCGGTTGTTCGCCTGCATGATGGCGCGAACCGCGGTCTCGTCGCGGGACAGCGCCCGCCGCACCAGCTCGGTATCGCCGGATTCGACGGGCGCGATTTGCGGTATGTGGGCCTGGCGCATGATGTCCACCAATAACAGGGTATTGGGGTTGGATGCGGCAGAGGGAAATAGGTTCCCGAAATATTTTGCGTCGTGGGTGGGTCAGGCGAAGCCGTAACCCACCGATTTCTTTGCCGCGGGTGTGGGTTACGCCTTCGGCTAACCCACCCTGCGCAGCCGTTACGCCGCCGGCACCTGGTCGAGGAACCCGGTGATGCTGCGGATGCGGCCTTCGCTGAGCACGGCGAAATCCGTTCCCTTGATCGGGCTGTCGCCGCCGTCAGGGCCGAGCCCCCAGGAGAAGCGGACGTGGTCGCCAAACCCATTGGGTTCGCCGATCAGCCTGAACTTGAAGTCCGGAAAGCGCTGCTGCACGCCGGCGACAAGCGCATCGACGCCGTCGTGGCCGTCGCCCGACATCAACGGGTCGACATATCGGGCATCGCTGGTCCAGTTCTGGCTGAGAATTTCGCGACGGCGGCTTGGGGTCCGCTCGTTCCACAAATCGATGTAGCGGCTCGCAACGGTCTTGTGATCGGTCATGTTGCTCTCCTTCGATGGCGCCGGATGGATCGGCTGAACGCACTATCGAAGGTTCGCCCGGGCTGATCGATTACCTCGGAGGTCAAAGATTGACCTCGGAGGTCAAGGATTGACCTCGGAGGTCGAGGATTTTCCGCCGCCCCGGCCGTGGGCATCGAGTGCATCGAGGAAGCAGCGCACTTTTGCGGGAACGAACTGGCGGGCCGGCAGCAGCGCATGAACGTTGAGCGGTTCGCAGGCGTGATCGGTGAGGATCCGCCGCAGCAACCCGGCTTCCTCCGCCGCTCTGGTAAAGCTCGCCGTCACCCGCAACACGCCGAGCCCGGCGAGTGCCGCCTGCAGCCGGATGTCCGCATTCGAACTCACCAGCCGCGCCTTCTGAACCGTGAGATGCTCGGTGATGCCGGCCGGCGTCGTCAGCGCCCAGGGCGCGTCATTGGGGCCGGTCAGCATCGGAAGGCGGGCAAGCTCTTCCAGCGTGCGGGGCTCGCCGAATTTTTCCAACAGCGCCGGCGCCGCGTACAGGCCGCGTTCGAGTGAGGAAACCCTGCGGATCACAATTCCCGTCGAGGGCAAGGGCTGCTCCAGCATCGCGAACACGATGTCGTAATTTTCGGCGACGGGATTGACGATCTCGTGTTCGACATCGATCCGGATGGTGAGTTCAGGATAGCGGTCCATCAGTTCTATCGCGACGGGCCCTGCATGGTGGGCGCCGAACTCGTAAGGCGACTTGATGCGCAGCGTGCCTGCGACGGCGCTGCTCATCGCCAGCGCCTCGCCATGGGTATCGTGCAGCGCAATGAACAGCGGCCGCACCCGCTGATAGACGGTGTCGCCGGCGTCCGTCAGCCGCAAATGACGCGTGGAGCGCTCGATCAGCCTTAAGCCCAGATTGGCTTCCAGCCGCTGCACTGCAGCACTGAGGCTCGACTTGGGATGCCCGAGCACGCGCGCGGCGGCGCTAAAGCCGCCATGCTGCACAACCTCGCAAAACAGCTCCCAATCGCGCCAGTCCATCGCGGCCATCGTCCATGTGGCGGGACGGTGTGTCCAGGAAATCCGGATATCCGCCGAAATGCCGATGCCCTAGAAGATGGCACAAAAGCAGCGCGGTTCGCAAAAACAGAGGGAGAAGCGGCATGTCGGATGACGGAATCTTTCTGCGCAATTCCTGGTATGTCGCGGCTTGGAATCACGAGCTGATCGACGGCCGAAAACTCGCCCGCACCATCCTCGAACGGCCCGTGGTGATCTATCGCGGCGCCAGCGGCAAGGTCGTCGCCCTCGACGACCGCTGTTGCCATCGCGCGGCGCCGCTCTCGATGGGCCGGATCGAAGGCGACGATATCCGCTGCATGTATCACGGAATGAAGTTCGAGCCCGGCGGCAGGTGCATCCAGATCCCCGGCCAGGACATGATCCCGCCCAAGCTCGGCGTGCGCAGCTATCCCGTGGTCGAACGCTACAATCTGATCTGGATCTGGATGGGCGATATCGAAAAGGCCGATCCGAACCTGATCGTGGATTATCCGCCGCTCGCCGATCCCAAATGGCGGGGCTTGCCCGGTTACATGCACTACAAGGCCAACTGGCTGTTGATCGTCGATAACCTCAGCGACTTCGCCCATCTCGCCTTCGTGCATACCCATACGCTCGGCGGCTCCGAGGAATACGCCTACAAGACCAAGCCGGTCGCGATCGAAAAACTCGACGACGGTTTTCGCGTCGAGCGCTGGCACATGAGCGCCGATCCGCCGCCCTATCATTGCAAGGTGATCTCGAACAAGACCGACAAGATCGATCGCCGCAATATCGGCCGCATGATCGTTCCCGGCATCTTCCTGCTCGACACCATGTTCGCGCCGGCCGGCCAGGGCGCGGAAAAAGGTGTTCAGGTGCCGGGCACGCGGCAATATCGCAACGCACAGTTCATGACGCCGGAGACGCGCAGCACCACGCATTTCTTCTGGAACTATCTGCACGATTTCGACCTCGACAACCCGAACATCGCGCTGTCGCTGCGCAACAGCCTCGAAGAGGCTTTTCACGAGGACCTCGCGATCATCGAGGCGCAGCAAAAGGTGTTCGACGCCGATCCGAACTATAAGTTGCTCGCCATCGGTGCGGATGCCGCGCTGACCTATTTCCGCTGGGTGCTGGCGCGGCGGATCGAGGCGGAGGGGAACACGGCGCAGGCCGCATAGGGGAACGGCGCGGCCGTGGCCGCGTTACCCGCCGTCGCGATGGCATGACCAATGATTGAACTGGGGCCTGCACCAGCTTTGGCGTAAAAGCATGACCTCGATCTCGTTTGGTTCTTGATCAGAGTCAAAGCTTGGCCCTTGCCATCCACATTATGTGGGACGATCAATCGGTGAACGGGCATGACAGAGAAAACAAGGCCGCCGGAGCCGTATGCGGGCGCCGACTGGACGCAGCAGGTCTGGCTGTGGCCGCTGGAAGCCACGAAGTTGGCGCTGCACAGCTACACGCAATGGTTCGCCGATCAGAAGCCCGCGCCTTCCCGCGCGCCGGACCAGGAGCCGCTGGCCTGGACCACGCCAAACGCGGTGGTGCTGCAACTTCCGACGATGCGATTGCGGGAGTTTTCGCGCGGGAATAGGACTCAGCCGCCGGGTTCTCGTCTGCGCGCCCTATGCGCTGCACGGCGCGGTGATTGCGGACTTCGCGCCGCGTCATAGCCTGGTGGAGGCGCTGCAAAAAGGCGGCGTGAACCGGATCTACGTCCCGGACTGGCGCTCGGCTGTGCCCGACATGCGCTATCTGTCGATCGACAATTATCTCGCCGAGCTCAATGTCGCCATCGATGAGATCGGCGCGCCGGTCGATCTTGTCGGCCTATGCCAGGGCGGATGGCTGTCGCTGGTCTATGCCGCCCGTTTTCCCGGCAAGGTGCGGCGCCTCGTGCTTGCCGGCGCGCCTGTCGATGTCTCCACGCCGTCAGAACTCTCGAAGATGGTGGCCGCAGTTCCGCAGCCGGCTTTCGAGCAGATGGTGCAGCAGGGCGACGGCGTCGTCAGCGGCGAGCACATGCTTAAGCTCTGGAACATTCCGTTCAACCTGCAGGACATTGAAACCACGCTGCAAAGGAATCTCGGCGACGGATCGGACGAGGCCGCGCGGCTGCTGGATCGTTTCGAGCGCTGGGACCGTGCGACGTTGGATCTGCCGGGGACCTATTATCTCGAGGTGACCGACCGGGTTTTCCGGCAAAACCTGATCGCGGAAGGCCGCTTCGTCGCGCTCGGGCGCAGGATCGATCTCGCCGAGGTGCGCGTGCCCGTCTTCCTGCTGGCGGGGGCCGACGACATCGTGGTCCCGCGCGATCAGGCGTTTGCCACCGCACCACTGCTGGGCACGCGGCCGGCGTGGCTGGAACGGGCCTGCGAGCCGTGCGGTCACCTCAGCCTTTTCATGGGGCGCGACGCCTTAAGCCATTCCTGGCGCCGGGTCGCCCGGTGGCTTCAGGCCGACATCGGCGATGCCGCCGGCGCCAGGATCAGCGCCTGAGATGCAAATAAAAATGCCCCGGACTGCGCGTGCAATCCGGGGCGAGACTCTTTGCGGTAGGTGGCCTTACTTCGCCGCGACCACCATGATCTCGACATTGTACTGGGGCGCGGCGAGCTTGGCCTCGACGGTGGCGCGCGCCGGCGTGTTGCCGGCCGACACCCAGCCGTCCCACGCCGCGTTCATTTCGGGAAATGTCTTCATGTCGGTGATGTAGATCGTGGCCGACAGCAGCTTCGACTTGTCGGTGCCGGCCTTGGCGAGATGGCCGTCGATGATCGCGAGAATGTCCTGCGTCTGCTCGGTCACGCCCTTGCCGGCGGCCTTGCCGGCGACGACGCCCGCGAGATAGACGGTGTTGCCGTGGACGACGACCTGGCTCATGCGAGGTCCGGTTTCGAAGCGCTGGATGGTCATGTTTTTCTCCTGATAAGGGGCGGCGGCTTCTTAGCGCGCTCAGGTCTCAAGGGCTACTGCGTTATTTGCATTGGACTTGGAGGGAGCTGTCGTGCCCGGGCATAGGCGAGAAAATGAATCATCCCGCCGCCTTCGCCGCTGCGCGCCCCGCATTCCTGCCCGAGAACAGGCAGCCGCCGAGAAAAGTGCCTTCCAGCGAACGGTAGCCGTGCACGCCGCCGCCGCCGAAGCCTGCCGCTTCGCCTGCGGCATAAAGTCCCCGGATGATCTCGCCGCCCATGCCGAACACGCGCGAGTCGAGATCGGTCTCGAATCCGCCCAGCGTCTTGCGCGTCAGGATGTTGAGTTTGACCGCGATCAGCGGGCCGTACTCGGGATCGAGAATCCGGTGCGGCCTGGCGGTGCGGATCAATTTGTCGCCGATATATCGCCGCGCATTGTGGATGTTCATCACCTGCGCGTCCTTGACATACGGGTTTGACATCTCGCGGTCGCGTGCCTCGATCTGCGCCTTGAGGGAATCGTGCTGCAGCAGATTGTCGCCGGACAGCGCATTCATCGCGCTGACGAGATCGGCGAGATTATCGCGCACGATGAAATCCGCGCCGTTCTTCTTGAACGCTTCCACCGGCGCGGGTGCCCCTTTGTTGGTGGCGCGCTTGATCGTCATGCGCCAGCTTTTTCCCGTGAGGTCGGGGTTCTGCTCGGAGCCGGAGAGCGCAAATTCCTTCTTGATGATGCTCTGGGTCAGGATGAACCAGGAATAATCGTAGCCGGTCGTCATGATGTAGTGCAGTTGCCCGAGTGTGTCGGAGCCGGGGAATAGCGGCGCGGGCAGCCGCTTGCCCGTGGCGTCGAACCACATCGAGGACGGGCCGGGCAGGATGCGGATGCCGTGGCGTGGCCAGATCGGATTCCAGTTTCGGATGCCCTCGACGTAATGCCACATCCGGTCGCGGTTGATCAGCCGCGCGCCTGCGGCCTCGGTGATGCCAATCATGCGACCGTCGACATGTTCGGGCACGCCGGAGATCATGAATTTCGGCGGCTCGCCCAGCCGCTTCGGCCAGTTCTGCCGGACCATGTCGTGATTGCCGCCGATGCCACCGGAGGCGACGATCACCGCCTGCGCGCGCAGCGTGAAATCGCCGATCACCTTGCGCGACGAACTCTTGCCGCGCTCGACGCTGTCAGGCTCGAGCACCGAACCACTGACGCCCTCAACCGCGCCGTTCGTGATCACGAGTGTGTCGACGCGGTGGCGAAACCTGAACGTTAACCGGCCATTTTTTTGCGCTTCGCGTGCGCGGCGTTCGAACGGCTCGACGATACCGGGGCCGGTGCCCCAGGTGACGTGAAAGCGCGGCACCGAGTTGCCGTGGCCCATCGCGTCATAGCCGCCGCGCTCGGCCCAGCCGACCACCGGAAAGATACGGTGTCCCATCGCGCGCAGCCAGTCGCGCTTCTCGCCGGCCGCGAACCCGACATAGGCCTCTGCCCAGCGCCTCGGCCAATGGTCGTCGTCGCGGTCGAAACCCGCGGTCCCCAGCCAGTCTTGCAGTGCGAGATCGTAGGAATCCTTAATGCCGAGCCGTCGCTGCTCGGGAGAGTCCACCAGGAAGAGTCCGCCGAACGACCAAAAGGCTTGTCCGCCAAGGCTTTGCTCGCCTTCCTGATCGACGACGATGACGCGTTTGCCGGCATCTGCGATCTCCGTCGCTGCGACCAGCCCCGCCAGTCCACCGCCGACCACGATTACGTCTGTGACCTCAGTCATCGTTTCTTCCCCCGTGCCATTTATGATTCAAGCCTGCGTCCTCGCACGCGGTCAACGGCAAACGGACTCTTGCCTGTGACCGCGTCGCCACCTCGGCGAGAGTCGCTTGTTCCAGTTTGGGACCTTTTCGCGCGGAGGGTGCAGCGGCCCGGCAACACTTGATTTGAATTTGTTTTGACGGGCTGCGTCTGCCTAGACAAAATCACGATCTCAAACGACGCTACATCCTGTCTTGCATCACTAAGACGATCAGATTCGGTTTCGACATTCTTCGACTGGGGCTGGGATATGAAGCTGCTGACGGGGTTGCTTGCGGCGGTGCTGCTGCTGGCGGGGGTAGGGGCGAGCCAGGCGGTGGTGCGGATTGCCGACGACCGCGGCGGCCGGATCGGCACCTATGTCGACAAGTACCAAGGCGTGCGCACCTCGGGCGAAACCGTCATCATCGACGGGCTCTGCGCCTCGGCCTGCACCATTGTGCTCGGCGCGGTTCCCCATGACCGTATCTGCGTGACGTCGCACGCCAATCTCGGCTTTCATGCCGCCTGGGATTTCGGCGCCAATGGCCGCGCCGTCACCAACAACGAAGCCACCCACATGCTGTATTCGATGTATCCGCCTCCGGTGCGGAAGTGGATTGCGGCGCGCGGCGGCCTCACCCAGCGCATGATCTTCCTGCGCGGCAAGCAGCTGCAGACGATGTACAAGCCCTGCTACCTCGACGCGCAAGCCTCCACCAACAAGCCGGCATCGCGCTGAACCGGGGCTGCCGTTTCGCCGAAAGTGACGTGGTGGCCGGGCCTAAAGCGCGAAGCGCGTCTTCGCGCAGATGTCCCGGCCATTTACTTTTCGTGCGCCTTCTCCCTGGCTAGCCCCTCCGCATGACGTGATGTCGGATGCGGCCATTCCGCTTGCCTGCCCCCGGAACTAGCCCTATCTGAAACGCATGGCTCAGCCGATCTCCACCCAAGCCGGAACAATGACCGCGACCCCTCGGGGCGGGGTGGCCTCGATCATCGTTGGGAGCGCTGCCGGCCTCGGCGCGCTGGCCGTGCTCGGCGCGGCGGCATTGTGGTTCCATTACGGCACCGCGGTGTTTTTCGAGATGATCGCCGCCGGCGTCTCGGCCTGCTTCTGATACGGCGTAAAGGAAATCGATGATGGACCGGACGATCCGCCCGCTGGTGATTATCGCTGCCTTTGCCGCAAGCCTCGCGGTCGGGCTGGTGATCATGCTGTGGGTGATGGGCGGCCTGCGCACCGTCACGGCGCCGGCCGCGATCGGCGGGCCGTTTCAATTGACCGACCAGGCGGGCCAGAGCGTCACCGAGCAGAATTTGAAGGGCAAGCCGACACTGATCTTCTTCGGCTTCACCCATTGCCCGGACGTTTGCCCGACCTCGCTGTTCGAGATTTCGGAAGTGCTCAAGGCGATGGGCACGGACGCCGACAGGGTGAACGCCTGGTTCGTATCCGTCGATCCCGAGCGCGACACGGCCGCCGCGATGAAGGATTATCTCTCCAGCTTCGATCCGCATTTGAAGGGGCTGACCGGCGAGCCTGCGGCGGTGGCCAAGGTGATTTCGTCCTACCGGGTCTATGCCCGGAAGGTCCCGCTCAAGGATGGCGACTACACCATGGACCATACCGCGCTGATCTACCTGATGGATCGCGACGGCAATTTCGTCGCGCCCTTCAACCTGAAACGGACGCCGGAGGAAGCCGCCAAGGATCTGAAGCGGTATCTCTGAACGGCAAGGCTGGCCAAAGGGCAAAAACGCCCCTCGCATCGCGGGCCGGATGGTCTATAAGGCCCTGAAATTCCGCTAGCATTGCCGAAGATGCCATATCCTAACGTCCCGTTAACCAATGCAAGACTGCATCGAACCATCAGCGCCTGGCTGGCCGGGTTGCTGGTCGCGTCCGCATTGATGGCGGTTGGCGGTGCTGCGGCGCAGGCGCAAACCCAGCCCCGCCCGGCGGTCGAGGCGGCCCCGCAGGCGGTGCCCGGCTTTTGGGACCCGCGGCGGCGTCCGGACCGGCCGGACATGTCGCGCCTCACCGTGATCCGGTTCCTGACCGAAACCGACTACCCGCCGTTCAACTTCACCGGCGCCGACGGCAACCCCGCCGGCTTCAATGTCGATCTGGCGCGCGCGCTCTGCGACGAGATCAAAATCAGCTGCACCGTCCAGATGCGCCGGTTCGAGACGCTGGTCGACGCCATCACCAGCAATCGCGGCGACGCCATCATCGCCTCGATGTCGGTGACGCCGGCCTTGCGCGCCCGGCTCGATTTCACCGATCCCTATTACCGCGCGCCGGCGCGCTTCGTGTCGCGGCGCGACGCTGTCCTGCCGGAGGTCCGCCCCGAATATCTCGAAGGCAAGAAGGTCGGCGTCATCGCCGGCACCTCGCACGAGGCCTATCTGAAGGCGATGTTCACCGACGCCGAGATCAAATCCTACGGCAATGACGACGCGCTGCGGCTGGCGCTGCGGCGAAGCGAGGTCGACTTCATCTTCGGCGACGCGATCTCGCTGGCGTTCTGGATCAACGGCACCGATTCCGGCGAATGCTGTGCCTTCTCGGGCGGGCCCTTTGTCGAGAGCCGCTATTTCGGCGAGGGCATCGGCATCGCCGTCCGCAAGGGCAACGATTTGCTGCGGACGTCGCTGAACTGGGCGCTGTTCCGGATCTGGGAAAAAGGCCGCTTCACCGACCTGTGGCTGCGGTATTTTTCCATCAGCCCGTTCTGACGCAGCTTCGTAGGGTGGGCAAAGCGAAGCGTGCCCACCATTGGCGACGCAGACCGGTGAGAGATGGTGGGCACGGCGCAAGTGCGCCTTTGCCCACCCTACGGAGTTTCGCTCGTTATTTTGCATTTTGCCCCGGAAGCGCTAGTTTCCGCGGCTTCCGGAGAAAGCCTGTCTAATGTCCGTCATCGACCTTGCCTTTAGCCCGAGCGATCTGCGCGCGCTCGCCGAACAATCCAATGCCTGGCCGTTCGAGCAGGCCAAGGCCATTGTTGCGCGGCTGAAGAAAAGCCCGAAGGACGAGGTGCTGTTCGAGACCGGTTACGGTCCGTCGGGCCTGCCGCATATCGGCACCTTCGGCGAGGTCGCGCGCACCTCAATGGTGCGCCATGCCTTCCGCGTGCTGACCGAGGACAAGATCAAGACGCGCTTGCTCGCCTTCTCCGACGACATGGACGGCCTGCGCAAGGTGCCGGACAACGTGCCGAACAAGGAGCTGCTGGAAGCCAATCTCGGCAAGCCGCTGACCAAGGTGCCCGATCCCTTCGGCACCCATCCAAGCTTCGGCCAGCACAACAACGCGCGGCTGCGCGCCTTCCTCGATCAGTTCGGATTCGACTACGAATTCGCGAGCGCGACCGACTACTACACTTCGGGCAAGTTCGACGCGGCGCTTCTGCGCATGCTGGAGCGGATTGAGAAGGTGATGGCGATCATGCTGCCGTCATTGCGCGAGGAGCGCGCGGCAAGCTATTCGCCGTTCCTCCCGATCTGCCCGCGCACCGGGCTGGTGCTCTACGTGCCGGTCACCGCGCATGACGCCAAGGCCGGCACCATCTCCTATGAAGATCCCGACACCAAGGAGAGCGTCACCGTTCCCGTCACCGGCGGTCACTGCAAGTTGCAATGGAAGCCGGATTGGGCGATGCGCTGGTTCGCGCTCGGCGTCGACTATGAAATGGCCGGCAAGGACCTGATCGACTCGGTGAAGCTGTCCGGCAAGATCTGTTCGGCGCTTGGCGGCACGCCGCCTGAAGGATTCAATTTCGAACTGTTCCTCGACGAAAAGGGCCAGAAGATTTCGAAGTCGAAGGGCAACGGGCTGACCATCGACGAATGGCTGCGCTACGCGTCGCCGGAATCGCTGTCGCTGTTCATGTACCGCGAGCCGAAGGCGGCGAAGCGGCTCTACTTCGACGTCATCCCGCGCAACGTCGATGACTATCAGCAGTTCCTCGATGGATTCACGCGGCAGGATGCCAAGCAGCAGCTCGCCAATCCGGTCTGGCATATCCATTCGGGAAATCCGCCGAAGGCCGACATGCCGGTCACGTTCCAGCTTCTGCTGACGCTGGTGTCGTCGTCGAATGCGGAGAACGCCGAAACGCTGTGGGGCTTCATCGGGCGCTACCGTCCGGGTGTCACGCCGCGGAGCCATCCGAAACTCGACGCGATGGTCGGTTACGCCATCAACTACTACCGCGATTTCGTGGCGCCGACCAAGCAGTTCCGCGAGCCGACCGACAGCGAGCGCGCCGCGCTGCAGGACCTGCGCGATGCGCTGTCGAACATGCCGGCGGGATCGAGCGCCGAAGACATCCAGAACGTGGTCTATGAGATCGGCCGCCGCGAGCCATTTTTGGATCAGGTGAAGAAGGGCAAGGACGGCCGGCCGGGCGTCTCGCTCGACTGGTTCAACATGCTCTACCAGGTGCTGCTCGGCCAGGAGAAGGGCCCGCGCTTCGGCTCGTTCGTCGCGGTGTACGGCGTAACCAATGCCGTCGCGATGATCGACGGCGCGCTGGCAAGAAGCGCGTAGCCCAGATGGCGTTGCGGATGGGATGGGGCCCGGCTCAAGGGCGGGACCCCGCCACCACTCAAAACGGCTCGCCGGATTTGGTGCTGAACCGATAGCGGCCATCCGGCCCGAGCACCGCGTGCATGTCCACATCGGCATAGCTGATCTCGTCGCCTGAGCTACGATCGCCGATGACGAGGAGCATGGCGTCGCGCGCCGACCGATTGATGAAACGGTGCGCGTCGCCGGTCCCCGCGGGAAATCCGGCGCACATGCCTGCCGTTAATGTCTGCTCGCCGCCGTCGGTCTGAAGCACCACGTCGCCTTCGAGCACATAGACGAACTCGTCCTGGCGCGAATGCGCGTGCCGGTAGGACGACTGTCCTCCCGGCACGATCCGGGTCAGGTTGACGCCAAAATTCCTCAAACCCGCGTGGTCGCCGAGCCGCCGGTTGTAGCGCATCGAATTCACGGCGCGGTGCGGCTCCGGATAGCTGGTGAAATTGCTCTCGCTCACCGTGGCCGGATCGAAAGCCGGAAGTTGTAACGTCGCTTCCTCGGTCATGCCGGGTCCTCTTCTAAAACGGGTCCTGATCATCGATCGCTTCTCTACCCATTACTGGTCGCGCGCAGCGGTATCAGCAGCATACGACTGAGCGACATGAAGCTAAGGGGACCTCCAGGTCCATACCTGCAGGATCGGCACCGCGTATTGGCTGAAATTGCAATCGCAGCGCAATGGAGCGGAGGAAGTACAGTTCAGCCTGCTCGCGCGGCGGCCGCGAACTGCGCCGGCGTGATGCCATAGCACCGCTTGAAGTGCTTGGTCAGCGCGCTCTGGTCGCAGAAGCCTGCCTCAACTGCGCACTCGGCCAGCGGCAAACCGCGCTTGAGCAGACGGCAAGCGGCATTGAGCCGAATGTGAACCAGATAGGCGTGCGGTGTCAGCCCGATGGTGCGCTTGAACAGTCCGATCAACTGAAACTTGGTGAGCCCGGCTACGTTCGACAGTTCCTCAAGGCCGAGATTTTCCGCATGGCGTGCGCGCATCAACTCGATGATCCGGCCGGCAATGGCCCGGCTTTGCGGCGCCCGTTCGGGCCGGCCGCCGCCGCTGCCGTGGCGGTGGAACAGTTTTTCGAATGCGTCGATCGCGAGTTCTTCTGCCCGTAAATCGTCGCGCTCTCTTTCAAGAGAGCGGTGCAGGCGACCGAAGCTTTCGATCAAATCTGCGTCACGGAGCATGTTCCGCATGAAATAGGGTGTCGCCTCGATGCCGAGGCTCCGGCCGACGGCATCGATCGCCGGACGCGTCAAATAGAACGCGCGGTAGCGCCAGCGCTCGCCTCCCTCCATCCGAGCCGATTGGCCCTCATCCGGATTGGAGACGAATAAGGTGGCAGGACCGACCTTTTCCGTGATGCCCCGGCTCGATATTTCAGCTCCGCCGGCCTCGGTGGCGGCGATCACGAAAGCATCGTGAGTATGTGGACTGAACTGGTAGGCCGCGAAATCGGCACGCAACAGGCTCATGCCGGGAACGCGCTTGTGCTGCCAATAGACGGTGCGGTTGCCCGTGTCCCGGCGCGCCATCTCAATGAGCTCCGCTGTTCGGGCTACGCCTGGCGGCTGCCGTGGTTGGCTGTTCGCTATGCATCATTTCCAGACATTCACAATGAGCCAAATCCAGATGACAGCGCCCGCGACAACTTCAGCCAAGAGGGTTTCAAACCCAAGCTACAATATTCCGACAACAAGAACCGCGAGTTTTTCGGCCGCCCGGCAATTTCGGCCAATACACGCCTGACGCTGATCTTGATACTGATGCGAGATGCTGCAGGAGCATTGATATGATTGCCCGTATTTGGCGTGCGACCGCATCGCATGCGAAGGCCTCGGCCTATCACCGTCACTTCGCGGAAAAAGTCGTCATGCACCTCGAAGTCATCGCCGGATATGAAGGCGCCTCCCTGCTGCAGCGCGAGGTCGACGGCGGCGTCGAATTCCTCGCGGTGACGCTGTGGAAATCGGTCGAGGGCATCCGTGCATTCGCCGGGCCCGATCCCGCCGTGGCCGTCGTCGATCCCGAAGCCCAGGCGGTCCTGACGACGTTCGACAGGACCGTCCACAATTATGAGGTGGTCTTCACCGATGACCGCAGCCACGGCGATGGTCACCACCCATAGCGGTCTTCTCAACTCGACTGCAGCACGTAGCGGCGATTGTCTCTTTGCGCCGGGCGGGCATTCGTCGGATAGAGTTTCGCGAAACCAGCGACATCGCTGGCCGCGACCTGGATCGGATCGGTCAGCACCAGCCATTCGACGACTTCCGAGCAGGGCGTCGTCGTCAGCGAGCCCGGAAGCGTAAGCTGAAAATTTCATTGTCGTTGCGGCGCGAAAACCTGGCAACGACGTCGCCCGGGGTCTGCAAAGTGGGATGGCTGGCCCGCCGCAATTTCAGCCATCGCTATCGCCGGATTGCGCTAGTATGCCTGACATAACAGCCGTCAAAGCCCCCGCCGAGGGGCAGGCCACACCGCGGATCAGGGAGAAAGCTCATGCAGTTCAGGGTTTCGCCGAAAACGCTCAGCGAGAGCAGTGCCGAGCAGTGGCAGGCGCGAGTCGATCTCGCCGCCGCCCACCGGCTGGCCTTCATCCAGGGGTTTTCCGAAGGCATCTTTAATCATCTGACCTTCGTGGTGCCCGGCAGCACGGATCGCTACTACCAGATCCCGTTCGGCACGCATTGGTCCGAAGTCACGGCCTCCTGCTTCATGGAAGTCGGCATCGATGACGGCGAGGTCAAGCGCGGCGAGGGCGAGGTCGAGCGCTCCTGCTATTGCATCCACGCGCCGATCCACAAGGCGCTGCCGCAGGCGAAGGCGGTGTTTCACACCCACATGCCGCATGCCAGCGCGCTGACGCGGCTCGAAGACCCTCGCATCAAGGAGATCGGCCAGACCGAGGTCGGGCTGTCAGGCGCCATCGCCTATGATGATGAATACACCGGCCCGGCGCTCGATCCCGCCGAAGGCGCGCGGCTGGCCCGCGTGATCGGCGACAAGAGAGTGCTGTTCATGGCCAACCACGGCATCTCCACGGTCGGCGCCACAGTCGCGGATGCCTACGACATGCTGTATTACGTCGAGCGCGCCGCGCAGGTGCAGATCTACGCAATGTGGACGGGACAGAAACTGAAGCAGCTTCCGACCGCCGTGGTCGAAAAGACCCAACGGGATTACCGGGACGATCATCTCTACAAGGGCCCGACCCCGGCCCAGCGGCATTTCGATGCGCTGAAGCGGATGCTGGATCGGAAAGAGCCGGACTACGCGACGTAGTGCGGTCGTCGTCCCTGCGAACGCAGGAGCCGTAGGGTGGGCAAAGGCGCGCAGCGCCGTGCCCACCATCCTCTGTTCGAGTTGGAGTTCTGATGGTGGGCACGCTTCGCTTTGCCCACCCTACGGCAGGGAAGGCACTCACCCCGCCGCCCTCACCTCATCCGCAAATCGGTGCCAGATTTCCGGGCGCCAGCTTCCATTGGCGGCGCCCGAGGTCGACGGCAATATCCAGACCCTGGTGTCGCCGATCAGCTCAGACTGCTCGCCATAGTCCCGCGTGCGGTCGAAGAATTTCTGTCCGGCCGTCTTGCTGGTGAAGGCGAGGAACTGCGGACGAAATGTCGCGATTGCCTTGCGCAACCGGGCGCGATCTGCCGCCGTCAGTTTCGGCAGCGTGGCACGGTCCATCCCCGCGTCCGCTTTCACGAGATCGGTCAGGCCGATCCCATGTTGCAGCAGGCTGCGATATTGATGCGGCTGCAGCGGCTCCGGCGTGAGCCGCGTCTCGTGCAAAATCTTCCAGAACTTGTTTTGCCGGTGCGCGTAATAGGCCCGCTCGGCGGCGGAAGTCGTGCCTGCGGCGGTCCCGCACAACACGATGCGAAGGGAATGTTGCAGCAGGTCGCTCAGTACGTCCGTCACGGAGCGAAATCCTACTGGCTCGCCCACACGATCCTTGCGACGTCGTCGGCGTCGAGCGTGCGGCGCTTAAGTTGGTGCTAGCCGCTGGCGGGCGGGCAGGGGCAATGGCACATTTTTCTCTTGTTGAAATTGTATTTGGATATACCCTAAATCAATAATTGTTTCAAGATTGCTTCGTCTAAGTAACGTCTGGATCGGCGGATGGTTGCATTTCTCATTTCGAGCGCAATTGGATTTACAGTCTATCAGCTGGTTGCTTGGGCTCTTGTTTCAAGAGACGGTTCGAGCTTGAACTTTGGGGATTCCCAACTCGAACTCTCACCCAATGCTGCGACATGGTTACGTCGAATAGTTGCCGTTGTGCTCATCGGCGTTGGTCTTTGGCTAATTTTTTGGCTTCATCGGCTGTTTGGTTTGCGGAGCGAGAGCCCGGGTGGAGCGGTGCTGCTGGGATTTGTCTATGGCCCGCTCCTAGCAATTTGGATCAATACACTTGTTGCGACGCCGCCCGATGATGGCCCGAGTGCCGGTCAATACGTTGCTGGCGCAGGATTGGTTTTGCTCTTCCTTGTCGGCTCAGTCGGAGAATCGGCTGAACAATTGATCAAGGAGTATGCGCGAAGGATCAACAAGATCAGCGTCGGCGGGGCCGAGCTGAGCTTTGTACAGAAGAACTCGGATAAAGGCTCGCTCGGTGGATCGCTTTCGCTTTCGGGCATTACGCCGACATACGCTTCGTCCACGGGTGCTGTCGGTCTCGATTATTTGGATCGGTTGGCGAAGATGATTGAGCGGGACATAGAATATCTTGAGGTGTTCAGGGAAGCCGAGCTTCAACGCGAGAAGGCAAAACGAACCGGTGCCGATCCCGCGGCAGATCGGGAACTTGCTATCAAGATCGAGGAAAAAAAGAAGGAAACCCAAGAAGTTCTCATCAGTCTTCGCACGGCAAAAGCTTTCGCCGAAATGACGATTAAGCCGCCTGCGGCCTGCCTCGTCGGCTGGTATACGGTGACGGGTGATGTTGATTCCATCAACCGGCACATGGCTGCTCTTGCCAACGTATTCAAACGGTTGCCCACGATCGAGTCAGGCCATCCCGTAGAACAGCTTGCCGAAGAGTTCATCGACCGGTCGTTCATAATTGTTCGGGATGCTGTCGCGTCGGTTCCGAGTTACTTGCTTGCCGACAAGTGCGACGCGTTGCTCTATCAGTTCTGTCCCTCCGCTTTCCGCTCTGTTTCTGCAAAGAAGCTGAACGACGTGGGGCTCTATAAGGAGGAAACGAAGCGAGAGCGGAATGACGATCCACGGGCATCCGGAGACTGTCTCAGAGAAATCCAATCTGCGGTACTTCAAAAGCGGAAGGTTCCTGTTTTCGAAACATTGCAGCGCGAGCTTGAACCCGCTCTGGCGGATTTCGTGAAGAGCCGCGGATGGCAAGCGCGGCCCTATTTTGCACTCGGTTATGCAAGCATCCTGTCCCAACTCGAGCAAAATCTGGCGGCGAGCGCCTTACTGGACAACTGGATCCACATGCGCAGCCAACGACCGGAGCGGCCGATGCCGGTCTGGGAGACGGCGGCCGACTGGTTTGACTTGCGAGTCCGATCCATTCTCGTCAACTTTCTCGAAGTCTGGCTCAAGAAGGAAGGTGCATCGGCGCCAACTGCGGTGCGCGATGAGCACATTGCGAATCTCGATATCGTAAGGTTGGACCTGAAATCCCGTCTTGAGCAGGTTGACTTCTTCCAGGACGTTGTTGCGTCGATCGGCGCGCCCCCCGCCAACAACTGGCAAGATAAGTTCAGGCTCGACGACCGAACGAGAGATCCTGCATCCTGTTTTTCGAAAGATCCGTATCTCGATCGATGGCAGCGATTGTTTGAGACGTATGTTACGGCGGAATTAACATACCTGAACGCGATATTGTCCCACCCGGACTATTCCGACCGTTTCTCCGAACAGGCCACAACGGCCGCCGCGGCATTGGCGGGCATGAACCTCTCCTGTATTCCTCGCGATAGGGAATGGGAAAAGGGTCTAGTCCATCCGAGAGCGAGGACGTACTACGCACAGGCCCTCGACGCTTTCGGCACCAACGCTTACCTCTATTCGGATTCGCACCGGGAATTCGAAAGCGCGAGTGTGCGCCAGCAACGTCTCGAGGGAGCCATTCATGCCGTTGAATTTGGGCTCAATTTGATCCGCGAGATTTCGCGCAAGGCGCGCGACCGCAACGGCATGTCGTTCTTACAACGGATTGAGGCCAGCGACGCCGTTGAGGTGGAAGAAAAGTTAAAAGCCACCGCCAAGAAGCTAAAGCGGATGATGAAAGAAAATGAATAGCGATCGTGAGGCTACGGAGGGGCCACGCCAGCCTGCGCCAGCGACGACGCCAACATTGCTGCCGTAATAAAAAGAGCGATCAGCGATCCAAGTTTGATCCCGTGCCGCTTCATCGGAGGTCTCCAACGCTCAGGTTCCACTAATATAGTAGGCTTTCGTCCTGAACGCTAGGTGAATGAATTGTATTGCAAAATAGCAATGGTGCGATGGCTGTCTGTGGGATGGGGAACTCTAGGGCTACTGGCTCGCCCACACGATCCTTGCGATCCAGGCGACGTCGTCGGCGTCGAGCGTGCGGTCGGCCTGGGCCGAGTTGAGCGACTGCAATTCCAGCGCCTTGGTGGTCCGGCGCTTCAGTTCCTTGACCATCACTTCGCCATCAGACGTCTTGAGCACCACGCGGTCGCCGCGCCGGATCGGCGTTCCCGGCGACACCACGATGATGTCGCCGTCGCGGTAGGCGGGCTTCATCGAATCGCCCGAGATCTCCAGCGCATAGGCGTGCTCGTCAGAGGCCTGCGGCAGCGCCACCTCGTCCCAGCCACGGCCGGCGGGAAAGCCGCTCTCGTCGAAATGGCCGCCGCTGCCGGCTTGCGCCAAGGCGAGCAGCGGCACCGATTGTAGGCTGCGCGCGCCGTCGCCGATCAACTGCACGAAGGTGTCGATCGACGAATTGGTCGCGGCCAGCGCCTTGGAAACCGATTCGGTCGAAGGCCAGCGCTCGCGGCCGTCGGCGGTGATGCGCTTGGATTTGTTGAAGGTGGTGGGGTCGAGGCCTGAGCGCTTGGCGAGGCCCGAGGCCGACATGCCGGCGCGTTCGGCCAGTCGGTCGAGCGCGGTCCAGACCTGGCTGTGGGTCAGAAGCCGCTGCGCCTTGGATTGTCTGGCCATCGAAAATCTCTGAATCGCCTAGGAATTATTGCCTCATTCGGCCGGTTTGCGCAAATCTCGCGTAGCCTTTTCCAGCGAAAGCCTGCCCCGGACTTGATCCGGGGTGGATGCCGGTTCGCGTGAAGAAAACGCGTCGAAACAGGAAATTGGCGTTCGGTTCTGTCGAATCAAAGCCGAACAGGGGCCGCGCCTGCCGCGGCAACGCTTGAGTTGGCGGCCTGCCGCCTTTACGGTCGGTCGCCAGCCCGGCCATTTCCGGGAAAATCCCAAGAGACTCAACGATTAGCAGTGGAAGCCCGGAAAGCCGTGCGCACGATCTATAAAATCACTCCCGCCTCGGCCTGGCGCGAGGCCGAACGGCAGGGCGTCTACCGGGGCAGCGCCGACGATATGCGCGACGGCTTCATTCATTTCTCTACGGCTTCCCAGGTCGCCGAGACGGCGCGAAAGCATTATTTCGGCCAGACCGGCCTGTTCCTGGTCGCCGTCGACGCGGACGCGCTGGGCGATGCGCTGCGCTGGGAGCCTTCGCGCAACGATGAACTGTTCCCGCATCTCTACGGCGACCTCGATCTCGGCGCGGTCACCGCCATCCTCGACATGCGGGCGCGGTCCGACGGCTATCACGACATTCCGGAGCTCATCCCGTGATCCGCGCCTTCGACGCCTTTTCGCTGCCGCTGTTGCGCTGGTTCGATCCGGAGGACGCGCATCGCATGGCGATCCAGGGCCTGCGGCTGCTGCCCCCGGTCAAGCCGCGGGCCGACGACCACAAGCTGGCGGTGCGCGCCTTCGGCCTGAATTTTCCCAATCCGATCGGCATGGCCGCGGGCTTCGACAAGAGCGCGGAGGTGCCCGACGCGCTGCTGCGGCTTGGTTTCGGCTTTGTCGAGATCGGCACGGTGACGCCGAAGCCGCAGGGTGGCAATCCGCGGCCGCGGCTGTTTCGGCTCGAGCGCGATGAAGCCGTCATCAACCGCATGGGCTTCAACAATGATGGCGCCGAGGCCGCGCTGCGGCGGCTGGCGGCGCGCGCCCACCATGGCGGTATCGTTGGCGTCAATGTCGGGGCCAACAAGGATTCGTCCGACCGCGTCGCCGATTACGTCAAGCTGATCGAGACGTTTGCGCCGGTCGCGAGCTATTTCACCGTCAACGTCTCCTCGCCGAACACGCCGGGCCTGCGCAATTTGCAGCAATCCGCAGCGCTCGACGATTTGCTCGCCAAGGTGATCGATGCGCGCGAGCGGGTGCGCAGGAATGCCGGCGATTCGCCGGTGCTGCTCAAGATCGCGCCCGATCTGAGTTTGACTGAACTCGACGACGTCGTGCAGATCGCGCGCTCGCGCCGGGTCGACGGCATGATCGTCGCCAACACCACGCTGGCGCGCCCGTCGTCGTTGCGCGAACAGGGTCGCGCCAAAGAGCAGGGCGGATTGTCGGGACGGCCGCTGTTACGGCTATCCACGCGCATGGTGGCCGAGACCTATGTCCGCACCGAAGGCGCGTTTCCGCTGATCGGCGTCGGCGGCATCGATTCCGGCGGTGCCGCGCTGACGAAAATCCGTGCCGGCGCCAGCCTGATCCAGCTCTATTCGTCGCTGGTCTACAAGGGCCTTGGCCTGGTCGACGACATCAAGAACGATCTGGCCTCAACCTTGCTGCGCACCGGGCGCGACTCGCTGGCTGAGATCGTCGGCGCCGACGCTGCGACGATTACCGCCGAGGATTGGCCGGTGCAGTAGGGGATGCGGCTAACCGAACGACTTCCTCAGCAGCGCCGGATACCGCAGCGCCTGCAATCCGCCGCGCGCCGCATAGTGCACCAGGAACGCGCCCCACAGCCCGGCATTGCCGAACGATCGCAGCGCAAACCACGCGGCGAAGAAGATCAATAGCGAGGCCAGCATCAGGTTGCGCATGTCGCGCGCCCAGGTCGCGCCGATATAGACACCGTCAAAGGCAAAGGCGAACACGCCGAGCAGCGGCGCAAAAATCACGAACGGCAGATAATCGCGCGCGATGCGCCGCACCTCCACGCTTGCGGTCATGATGTCGATAGATGCAGGCCCGAACAGCAGGAAACAGGTGGCGACCGCGAGTGCGAAGCCGAAGCCCCACATGACAACGAGCTTCACGGCGCCGGCGAAGGCCGACTTGTCGCGTGCGCCGTAGGCCCGGCCGCAGAGCTGCTCGGCTGCATTGGCGAGGCCGTCGAGGAAAAAGGCGCCGAACAGCAGAAAATTGTTGAGTACGGCATTGGCCGCGAGCGTCACGTCGCCGGCACGCGCGCCCTGCGCGGTGAAGAACAGAAACGCCGCGATCAGCGACGCGGTGCGGATCATGATGTCGCGGTTGACCGCGAGCATGCGCATCAGCTTGGTGCGGTCGAACAGCAACGCGCGGGAAGCCGCGAATTGGCCCTTCGAAAGGTGGCGCGCGATCAGCAAGCCGAGCAGGAGGCCCGCGGCTTCCGCGATCAGCGCCGCGATGGCAGCGCCGGCAATTCCGAAGTCGAACACCAGCACCAGCACGACGGTCGTCGCCACGTTGATGAGATTGATTGATATCTGCATGCCGAGCGCCAGTTTGGCGCGGGCCTGCCCGATCAACCATCCCAGCACGACATAATTGCCGAGCGCCGGCGGCGAAGACCAGATCCGGATGATGAAGTAGGTTTTGGCAGCGCCCGTGACGCTCTCGCTGCCGCCCATCGCGTTGAGCAGAATAGTGGCGAGCGGAACCTGCAGGGCGATCAGCGCAGCCCCAACCAGCGCCGCGACGATCAACCCGCGCAGCAGGATCGCGCGCAATTCATGCGTTTCACCGGCGCCCAGCGACTGCGCCGTAAAGGCGACCGTGCTCATGCGCAGGAACCCGAACAGCCAGAACATGCAGTCGAACAGTACCGAGGCCATCGCCACGCCGCCGAGCATCGCAGCATCGCCGAGCCGGCCGATCGCCGTGGTCGAGACGATGCCGATCAGCGGCGTGGTCAGGTTCGCGACCATCGCGGGACCCGCGATGGCAAACACCTGTGCCGTCGTTACCTTGGATTGCGAAGCCGACACCGATTTAAGCGTAGCGGACCAGCCCCTATCGCCCGCGCGGGCTGCCGAACAGCCGCGACAACAGCCAGATCGGGATCACGATCACAGCGCCAAGCAGGAAGTAGCGCCACAGCCAGTTGACGGCGTCGAAGCCGAGATCCCACAGCCGCCGGAACAGCATCTGGATGCTGTGCAGGATATTCCAGGGATCGAAGCCGATCGCGGCGAGCACCACGCCGACCAGGATCGACAGCAGGATCAGCCGGAACGCCACCGCCAGCGGCGAGCCGCCGAGGAAGCGGTACAGGCCGTCATTGCTGGCCGGCAGGTCTCTGACGTCGTTCGGCATCGGTTTCTCCCGCGGTCGGTTCCGCAACAGTATAGAGCACGGCGGGGCAGATGGGGAACCCGCTCAATGCAGTCAATGGCCTTCATGCGCCTTCGGAATGTTAATTTGCCGTCACGTCCTTCAGCATCCGCTCCAGCGTCTCCAGCCGGTCGGCTTCGCGCGGCGGCTTGTCCCAGCGCAGCCGGCTGATGCGCGGAAACCGCATCGCGACACCGGATTTATGCCGCGGCGAGCGCGCCAGCCCCTCGAACGCGACTTCCAGCACCAGGCCTTGGTCCGGCTCGTGCACGACGTGCCGCACGGGGCCGAACTTTTCTGTCGTGTTGCGGCGGACGAAACGATCGATCTGCAACAGTTCCTCGTCGGTGAAACCGAAATAGGCTTTTCCGACCGGCACCAGTTGCTCGCCGTCCTCGCCCGAGGTCCAGACGCCAAAAGTGTAATCCGAATAATAGGACGAGCGCTTGCCGTGACCGCGCTGGGCGTACATCAGTACGGCATCGATGATGTGCGGATCGCGCTTCCATTTCCACCACTGGCCTTTTGGGCGACCCGGCAGGTAGGGCGCGTCGCGCCGCTTCAGCATCACGCCTTCGACGGCTTCGGCATCTTCGCCGGCGCCGGCGCTGGCAGGATCGGCCCGCGCGGCCATCAGCGCTTCCCAGCTATCGAAGGCAATGGTCGGCGACAGGTCGATGCGCGGGTCGTCGAGCTTCCTGATGAATTTCTCGAGATGCGCGCGGCGCTCGACGAACGGCAGTTCGCGCAGATCGTTTTCGTCGTCGCCGAGCAGATCGTAGGCGCGCAAGTGGATCGGAAAATCCTTCATCAACTTCGGTGAAACGACTTTCCGGTTGAGCCGCTGTTGCAGCACATTGAAGGTCTGCACGCGGCCCTCGCGCAGCACCAACAGCTCGCCATCGATGGCGCCGGGCAAATGCAGCGACGGCACGAGATCGGGAAAGCTTTTTGTAATGTCCTCGCCGGTGCGCGAATAAAGCCGCGCCTGCATGTGGCCGCGCTCATCGCGGCCCGCGACTGCCTGAACGCGAATGCCGTCCCATTTCCATTCTGCAATGAAGTCCGCAGGATCGAGACTGGCAAAATCCGTATCCTCGATCGCATGCGCCAGCATCACCGGGTGGAACGGTGCCGGATCGCGGTTGATAGGTTTTTCGCCGCGGCCTTCCAGCCAGGCGAACAGGTCGAGATAGGGCGGGGCCAGCCCCGGCCAGATCAGTTCGATCTCATGGGGGTCCTTGTCGCCGAGCGCGGCCGCCGCGGTTTTCGCCAGACGCGCCGAAATCCCGATCCGCATCGCGCCGGTGACGAGTTTTAAAAGTGCCCAGCGGCCGGTCTCGTCGAGCTCGTCGAGCCAGCGCGCGAGCTGTTTTGGCAGCTCGGTCTTGCCGAGGGTGCGAAGGGTGGTGACGACCTCGGAGAGGGTGGGCGGCGGCGGGTTGTTGTGGCCGGGCAGCGCGGCCTTCGGCCACATCAGCGCAACCGTTTCCGAGAGATCACCGACGTAATCATACGACAGTCCGAACAGCACCGGATCAGTACGATCCGTAATCAAATCGCGGATCAGTCCCGGCTTGGCGTGCTTGAACGACAGCGCGCCGGTCAGCGCCGCCAGCGCGTAGCCCCGGTCGGGATCGGAGGTCTGGCGAAAATAGGCCGTGATCAGCCGCAGCTTGTTGTTGCGGCCGGGCTCGTAAGCGAGGCGGTCGAGTAGTTCGGCGAAACGGTTCATGCCTCGGCCTCATCGGCCGCGGCCGCCTCGTGTTCTTCCTCGTCCCCGTACCCGACGAGATCGAGCGGCCGCGCGGCAAGCCCGCGCGCCTTGCACCAGTGCACCAGCGCGTCTTCCTGACCGTGCGTGACCCAGACTTCGCCGGCGCCGGTGGCCGCGATGGTCGCGGTCAGGCCGTCCCAATCGGCATGGTCTGATATCACCAGCGGCAGTTCGACGCCGCGCTGGCGGGCGCGCGCCCGCACCCGCATCCAGCCCGAGGCGAATGCCGTGACCGGATCGGGGAAGCGCCGCGTCCAGATGTCTGAGGTGGCCGACGGCGGCGCCAGCGTGATGGTGCCGGCGAGATCGGCCTTCTTCATCCCCTTGGCCGGGCGCAGCTCGCCGAGCGCTATGCCACGGCTTTCATAATAGCGGGTGATCGCCTCCATCGCGCCGTGCAGATAGATCGGCGCGTCGTAGCCGGCCTCGCGCAGCAGCGCGATCACACGCTGCGCCTTGCCGAGCGAATAGGCCCCGACCAGATGCGCGCGTTCCGGAAACAGGGCGACGGAGGCCAGCAGCTTCTTCACCTCGTCCGCCGCATTGCCATGGCGAAACACCGGCAGGCCAAACGTCGCCTCGGTGATGAAGACGTCGCAGGGCACCACTTCGAAGGGCGTGCAGGTCGGGTCCGCGGCGTCCTTGTAGTCGCCGGACGCGACGATGCAGGTATCCTTGCAGGTCACGGCGATCTGCGCCGAGCCCAGCACGTGACCCGCGGGATGGAATTTGATTTTGACGTCGCCGAGTCGGATTTCTTCGCCATAACGAACAGCCTGCGTGCTGCGGGCAAAATTGTCGCCATAGCGCAGCCGCATCATGTCGAGCGTTTCCTGCGTGGCGAGCACGGCGCCATGGCCGGGCCGGGCGTGGTCGGAATGGCCGTGCGTGATCACCGCCCGCTCGACAGGCCGTACCGGGTCGATATGGAAGCCGCCCGGCTTGCAACAGAGGCCGGCAGGAACGGGCATCAGGATGTCGTGTGGGCGCATCTCGGATATATAGGACGTCCGAGACCGATTTTTCACCTGCATTGGAACCCATGCCTATCCGCCTTTTTCTCTCCTCCGGCGATCTGATGGCTGATCGCCGATTCGAATTTGCCCGCGATCTGCAATTGAAAGGCGATTTGCCGGCCGCGGCCGATCTGCTGATGCAGGCGATCGAGCTGGCGCCGAACTTCACATCCGCCTGGTTCACGCTCGCCGATATCCGCGAACAGCTCGGCGAGCATGACGCGGCCGTCTCGGCGTTTCAAAACGCCCAGGCCAGCGATGCCAATGACCGCCACGGGGCCGGGCTTCGATTGATGCGGCTTGGCGCCGAACCAGTGGCCGGCATGCCGCAGGCCTATGTGCAAACCCTGTTCGATCAATATGCGCCGCGGTTTGAATCCTCGCTGGTGGATGAACTCGGCTATCGCGGCCCGGCGCTGCTGTTCAAGGCCGTGCTGTCGGTGCGCGCGGCGGCGCGCAAGCCGGCGCTTTTCAAGCGCGCCATCGATCTCGGCTGCGGCACCGGGCTTGCGGCGGCAGCCTTCGCCAGGAGCGTCGATCACTTCATCGGCGTCGATCTGTCGCCGCGCATGATCGAGCGGTCCCGCGCCACGGGCCTCTACGCCGAGCTTGAAGTCGCCGACATGCTGCAGGGTCTGCGGGCGCGGGTGGATGCCAGCGCCGATCTCATTCTCGCCGCGGATGCCATGGTGTACGTCGCCGAACTCGCGCCAGTTCTCGACGAGGCCGCTCGCGTGCTGGCCCCCGGTGGCCTGCTCGCCTTCACCACCGAAACCCATGACGGCGAAGGCGTCGTCATCGGCCATGGGCTGCGCTACGCCCATGCGGCGGCTTACGTGCGCGCCGCAGTCGAATCCGCCGGCCTCAAATTGTCCCTGCTGGAAGACCGCTCCGCCCGCAACGAGGACCACGCGCCGGTTCCCGGGCTGGTCGCCGTCGCCGCAAAAACTTGAGTCTAGACGCTACGCAATGCCCGAATAGCGGCATTGCGTGCGACATGTCAGCTATTGCCACTGACGCCGGAATGGCTGATCAAGACTCCCATAAGGGAGAAACAACAATGAAGAACAAACAAACCCGGCGCGAATTCGGCGCCACCGCGCTCGCTTCCGTCCTCGCATCCGCGATGCCCGCACCCTTCGTCTGGGCGGCGGACAAGAAATACGATCCCGGCGCCAGCGACACCGAAATCAAGCTCGGCCAGACCGTGCCGCATTCCGGCCCCGGCTCGCTCTATGGTGTGCTCGGCCGGGTCGGCGAAGCCTATTTCCAGATGCTCAACGAAAAGGGGGGCATCAACGGACGCAGGGTAAAATTCTTCTCGATGGACGACGCCTACAGCGCGCCGAAATGCGTCGAGGCGACGCGGCGGCTGGTCGAGCAGGAGGAAGTGCTGGCGCTGTACGGGTCGCTCGGCACCGCGCCGCAGACCGCCGTGCACAAATATCTCAACTCGAAGGGCGTGCCGCAACTCATGCTCAATACCGGCGCGTCGAAATGGAATGATCCCAAAAACTTCAAATGGACCATGGCGGGCCTGCCGCTCTATCCGACCGAAGCGCGCATTCTCGCCCGGCATGTCGTTGGCGTGAAACCGGACGCCAAGATCGGCATCCTCTACCAGAACGACGATTTCGGCCGCGACTTCCTGGCGCCTTTCAAGAAGGTGTTGGCGGATGCCGGCGGCACCGCCAAGGTGATCATGGAGCAGACCTACGATCTGACCGATCCGACCATTGATTCCCAGCTCATCAATCTCTCGAAATCCGGCGCCGATGTTTTCTACAATATCTCGACCGGCAAGGCGTCGTCGCAGTCGATCCGCAAAGTCGCAGAGCTCGGCTGGAAGCCGCTGCATCTGTTGTCGGCGGGCTCGACCGGCCGCTCGATCCTTGCCGCCGCCGGCCTCGAGAACGCGACCGGCATCGTCGCGATCCGCTATGCCAAGGAAGTCGGCGTGCCGCGCTTCGAGAAGGATCCCGACGTCATGGCGTTCGAGGAGCTGCGCAAGAAATATCTGCCCAATGTCGATCCCGATAATACCATCGCCTTTGCCGGCTATGGCCAGGTCGCGTCAATGGCGGAAATCCTGCGCCGCTGCGGCGACGAACTCACCCGCGCCAACGTGCTGAAGCAGGCGACGACGCTGGCCGGCTTCCACTCGCCGTACTTCCTCGACGGCATCAACTTCAGTTACACGCCCGAGGACTACACGCCGATGAAGACGCTCTACATTTCGATCTTCAACGGCAAGGATTGGGATATTTCGGATAAGCCGGTGACGGAGTAATTCTGCCTCCCTCGTCTTTCTCCACTCGTCATGCCCGGGCTTGTCCCGGGCATCCACTTGCCGGACGCACAGCGAAGGCGTGGATGGCCGGGTCAAGCCCGGCCATGACGATGTGGATCATTCGTGCGCTATCCCAGCGGGGCGGGGCGAGGTGACTTCCGAGGCCCCTCGACGAACCCGCCCCGACGGCTTACCTCTTCTCCGTGCCGTCGCCCGATCCCTTGCCCTTTACGCCGCTTGAAACGGCTGCGCTGCTGCCGGACCGCTTCCGGCGCTGGTTCGCCGCGCGCGGCTGGTCGCCGCGTGAGCATCAGCTCGCGCTATTGGCCAAGGCCCGCGAGGACGCTTCCGCGCTGCTGATCGCGCCGACCGGTGCCGGCAAGACGCTGGCGGGCTTCCTGCCGACGCTGGTGGAGCTTTCGTCTTCTGCTTCCTCGAAGAGCGGTGGCGAGAAGAGCCTCATCTCCACCGGCCGCACTGTGAAGCGCACCGGCGGCCTCCACACCCTCTACATCTCGCCGCTGAAGGCGCTCGCCGTCGACATCGCGCGCAATCTGGAGACGCCGATCGCCGAGATGGGGTTGCCGATCAAGGTCGAGACCCGCACCGGCGATACGCCGGTGTCGCGGCGGCAGCGGCAGCGGCGCTATCCGCCGGACATCCTGCTCACCACGCCCGAGCAATTGGCGTTGTTGCTGTCCTCCGATGATGCGCCGTTCCTGTTTTCCTCGCTCAAACGCATCGTGCTCGACGAACTGCATGCGCTCGTCACCTCCAAGCGCGGCGACCTGCTGTCGCTCGGCCTGGCGCGGCTGTGGCGGCTGGCCCCCGAAATGCGCGCGATCGGCCTTTCCGCCACGGTCGCCGAGCCGGAATCGCTGGCGCGGTTTCTGGTGCCGCAGCGCGACGGCAAGGAAGTCTCTGCCGATATCGTCGTGGCGGGCGGCGCGGCGGCGCCCGTCGTCGAAATGCTCGACACCAAGGAGCGCCTGCCATGGGCGGGGCACACCGCGCGCCATGCGCTCGGCGAAATGTACGACCTGATCAAGCGCAACAAGACGACGCTCATCTTCGTCAACACCCGCAGCCAGGCCGAAATGCTGTTCCAGGATTTCTGGCGCATGAACGACGACGGCCTCGCCATCGCGCTACATCACGGCTCGCTCGACGTTGCCCAGCGCCGCAAGGTCGAGGACGCGATGGCGGCTGGCAAACTGCGCGGCGTGGTCTGCACGTCCTCGCTCGACCTCGGTATCGACTGGGGCGACATCGATCTCGTCATCAATGTCGGCGCGCCCAAGGGCGCCTCGCGCCTGATGCAGCGGATCGGTCGCGCCAATCACCGGCTCGACGAACCCTCGCGCGCCGTGCTCATTCCCGCCAATCGCTTCGAGGTGCTGGAATGCCGCGTCGCGATCGATGCGATCGCCGAAAATGCGCAGGATACGCCCCCCTTGCGCACCGGCGGGCTCGACGTGCTGGCGCAGCACGTGCTCGGCTGCGCCTGCGGAGAGCCGTTTCTTTCCGACGAGCTCTACGCGGAGGTTTTGACATCGGCGCCATATTCATCGCTGACGCGAACCGATTTCGACGACGTGGTCGATTTCGTCGCCACCGGCGGCTACGCGCTGAAGACCTATGAGCGTTTCGCGCGCATCAAGCAGGACAAGCAGGGCCGCTGGCGCGTCACCAATCCGCGGGTGCGGCAGAGCTACCGGCTCAATGTCGGAACCATCGTCGAAGAGGCCATGCTCAAAGTGAAGCTGGTCCGCGGGCGCGGCGGCGGGGCTGGTGCCACCGGCATGATCGGCCGCGGCGGCAGGATGCTGGGCGAGATCGAGGAATATTTCATCGAGGGGCTGGTCGCCGGCGACACTTTTGTGTTCGGCGGCGAGATCGTGCGCTACGAGGCGCTGGTCGAGGACCAGGTCTATGTCTCCCGCGCCAACGACACGGACGCGAAAGTACCGTCCTATATGGGCGGCAAGTTTCCACTGTCTACCTATCTCGCCGAACGCGTACGCAAATTGCTGGACGACCGGCGGCAATGGAACGCGCTGCCGGAGCAGGTGCGCGACTGGTTGTCGCTGCAGCGGCATTTTTCCCGCGTGCCCGCCGTGCGCGAGCTTCTGATCGAAACTTTCCCGCGCGGCGGCAAGCATTACATGGTGTGCTATCCCTTCGAGGGCCGTCTCGCACATCAGACGCTCGGCATGCTGCTGACGCGCCGCCTGGAGCGCGCCCGCGCCCGGCCGCTAGGCTTTGTGGCGAACGAATATGCGCTCGCGATCTGGGGCCTTGGCGACGTCTCCTTCATGGTTCGCCATGGCAAGCTCGATTTCGCCGCCCTGTTCTCCCCCGACATGCTCGGCGACGATCTCGAGGCGTGGCTGGCGGAATCCGCGCTGATGAAACGCACCTTCCGCAATTGCGCGCTGATCTCTGGCCTGATCCCGCGCCGCTTCACCGGCGAGGAGAAAAGCCGCCGCCAGGTGTTGTTCTCGACCGACCTCGTCTATGACGTGCTGCGCAAGCACCAGGCCGACCACGTGCTGTTGCGCGCCGCGCGCGCGGACGCTGCTGCCGGGCTGCTCGATCTCAAGCGATTGGGTGATATGCTCTCGCGTATCCAGGGGCGAATCACCCATCGGGAACTCGAACACGTTTCGCCACTCGCCGTCCCAGTGATGCTGGAAATCGGCCGCGAGTCAGTTTATGGCGAAGCAGCGGACGAGTTGCTGGCGGAAGCCGCCGATGAACTCGTCAAAGAGGCTATGGGATAAGCGGGAAGGCACGTGACGGCAGGGGCGCAATCTTCGGGAGACGATCAACAGATGCGCGCCTCGAAAGTCATGGTGGCTGACGTCTTGTTCGTTGCCGATCTCTCCGGCGCGCTGTACTGGCAGGAGCAACGGCTGCTCGTCGTCTCCGACCTGCATCTGGAAAAAGGTTCCAGCTTCGCCGCGCGCGGCGTACTGCTGCCGCCTTACGATACGGTGGCGACGCTCGGTCGTCTCGCCGCCGTCATCGCGCGGCATGACCCGCGCATGGTGATCGCACTCGGCGACAGCTTTCATGACCGCGCTGCCCACGAACGTCTTTCGGCACCCGACCGCGAGGCGCTGACGGCGATGCAGGCGCGGCGCGACTGGATCTGGATCTCGGGCAATCATGATCCGGCGCTGCCGTCCGATCTCGGCGGCGTGGTGGCGAGCGAAGTCGCGATCGGCCCGATTGCATTCCGCCATGAGCCGACAGGGGCCGTGGGCGAAATCGCCGGCCATCTGCATCCGAAGGCGCGCGTCGCCACAAGGGGACGCTCGATGGAGCGGCGATGCTTTGCGAGCGATGGCGAGCGCGCCGTGATGCCGGCGTTCGGCGCCTATACCGGCGGCTTGAGCATCCGCGATGTGGCTTTTTCAAAAATCTTTGGCGCGCCCGGCTTCATGGCGCACGTGCTCGGTGACAACCGCGTGCACGCCATCGCTGCGTCGCGGTGTTATTGAGAATTCGCTGCGCGCCGGCACCTCGCCGCACGACGTAGGGTGGGCAAAGCGTAGCGTTCCCACCATCGTGAGCAGCGTGCTGGATGGTGGGCACGGCGCAAGAGCGCCTTTGCCCACCCTACGATTCTTCGTGCGGTTACGCCGCCTTCGCCTGCACGGCCTCGCAAAACTCCGCCAGCCGGTCCGCCAGCCGCAGCGTCGCCGGGCTGGCGTCGGGCGAAGCCACCAGCGCTACTTCGGTGCGGTCGATCGGTGCAAAACCATCCTTCGCAGTCAGCACGCGGTGATCGGCCTGGATCGCCATTTCCGAGAGAATGGAGAGACCCATGCCGGCGGCGACCGCGGCCTGGATGCCTGAGAGATTGGAAGAGGTATAGGCCATGTGCCAGCTGCGCCCGGCGCTTTCCAGCGCATGGATCGCGCCGGCCCGGTACAGGCAGCCCGAGGGAAAGCCGATCAGCGGCACCGAGCCGATGCGGGTATCGCGCGGATGGCTTTTGCTGGTGACCCAGTGCACGCGCTCCGGCCACACCGCGATGCCGCCCTTTTCCCCGGCGGCGCGCTTGAACAATGCGAGATCGAGTTCGCCGCGTTCGAGCTCGCGCTTGAGGTTGGCGCTCTGATCGGCGCGCACATCGAGCCGCAGGCCGGGATGCGAGCGCGAGAATGCCGCCAGCAGTTTCGCCAGGCGATAGGCGGCGAAATCCTCGGGCACACCAAGCCGGACCGCGCCCTCGCTCTCGGGGCGCGCCACCACGTCGCGGGCTTCTTCGGCGAGCGCCAGCAGGCGCCGCGCATAGGACAGCAAGCGTTCACCGGCCTCGGTCGGCGTCACGTCCTTGCCGTTCCGGTAGAGCAGCGGCTGGCCGACATCGTCTTCCAGCCGCTTGATCTGCTGGCTGACGGTCGATTGGGTGCGGTGAACGCGTTCGCCGGCGCGGGTGAAGCCGCCGGCATCGACGACGGAGACGAAACTGCGCAACAGCTCCAGATCGAGCATGGCAATGCTCCATTTATAAATCCACTGGATATCAGTTTATCATTTAATTTCCAAATATCAAGGCGCGGGCCTAGATCAGGGGAAAGGAGACTTCCCATGTCGCTCGCCCCTTCGGTCGCGGTTCCCCGCGCCGGTTTCAATCCGCTGCCCCTCTATATCGGCCTGTTCTGCCTGCTCTGGAGCTTTGCCTTCGTCGCCGGCAAGATCGGCGTCACGGATTGCCCGCCGCTGATCCTGCTCACAGCGCGGTTTTCGCTGGCCGGCATCCTGATTCTCGGCATTACGGCGCTGCGCGGCGAAGCGTGGTCCTCGCTCACCTGGCGCGATGCCGCCATCTTCGCGATCCTTGGCGTCGCCAACAACGCGCTTTATCTCGGTCTCGGCTATACCGGGCTGCAGACCGTATCCGCCGGCCTGGGTGGCCTGGTCGTCAGCGCCAATCCGGTGTTTACCGCGGTGCTGGCGGCGGCCTTTCTCGGTGAGACGCTGACCTGGCGCAAGGTGACGGGGCTTTTGCTCGGCATCGCCGGTGTCGGCTTCATCGTCTGGCACCGCATGTCTGTCGGCACCGATGACTGGCACGGCATCCTGTTCACGCTGGCCTCATTGGCTTCGATTGTGGCCGGCACCATCCTGTTCAAGGTGCTGGCGCCGAAGGGCAGCCTCTGGGTCGGCAACGGCGTGCAAAATCTCGCGGCCGGCATCGTGCTGCTGCCGTTCGCATTCACTTTCGCCAGCGTGGGCGACATCGTGCCGAGCGCGCGGCTCCTGGGCGCGTTCGCCTTCCTCGTGCTCGGCGGCTCGATCCTTGCGTATCTGCTCTGGTTTCATCTCCTGAAAGTGTGTGGCGCGACGGCTGCGAGCGCCTATCACTTCCTGATGCCGCCGCTTGGCATGCTGTTCGCGTTCCTCGTGCTCGGCGAACACGTCGAGTTCCGCGATCTGCTCGGGATCGTTCCGGTGGCTCTCGGTATTTATCTGGTGACCCGCCCTGCGGCATCACCATCGACCAAGAGGAGTGCGATATGAGCGTATCCATCACCCTGATCGGCGGCCCCACGGCCCTGATCGAGATCGACGGTTTTCGCCTCCTCACCGATCCGACCTTCGACGAACCCGGCGCCTATCAACTGCCGCATGTGAAGCTGGAGAAGCTGGCCGGGCCCGCGATGAGCGCGCGCGATGTCGGCGCGATCGACGCGGTGCTGCTCAGCCACGACCAGCACTCGGACAATCTCGACCATTCCGGCCGTGACTTTCTTAAGCAAGCGAAGCGCGTGCTGACGACGGAGGCGGGCGCAAAGCGGCTCGGCGGCAAGACCGAGGGCTTTGCGCCCTGGGCATCGACTGAGTTGAAGAAGGGCGGCCAGTCGTTGACCATCACCGCCACGCCTGCCCGTCACGGGCCGGCCGGCATCGAGCCGCTGTCGGGCGACGTGATCGGGTTCGTGGTGCAATCGAGCAAAACGGGCAGCCGTCCGATCTACATCAGCGGCGACACCACCTGGTTCGATGGTGTCGCTGAAGTCGCTCGCCGCTTCAAATGCGGCGTGGTGCTGCCGTTCGCCGGTGCAGCCCAGACCCGCGGTCCGTTCCATCTTACGATGGACACCAACGATACGATCGAGACCGCACGCGCGTTTGCCGATGCGGTGATCGTGCCGGTGCATACCGACGGCTGGGCGCATTTCCGCCAGAGCGCGAATGATCTGCGCGCCACCTTCGACACACTGGGGTTTGGATCGCGCTTGCGGATTTTGCAGCCGGGCGTGGCGACGATCATCGAGCCGCTGCACGCCGCGTGACGGTATCGACGGTTGCTTGTCTGCCGAGCTGACCTCGGGCAGGGTCACGGGGCGGAACCTGTTCCCGTCAGGTTCGTTGTCGCTGCGGCTGGACCCGGCATGGCAGAACACAACAAATCGAATCCGAAGCATCACGCGAACAAGCATACCGGCAGTGACAAGCCGGCCTCCAAGGCCACGCCGCCCCGGCCGTTTCGCTTCCGCGATGCGCTGAAGGCTCTTGGCCCCGGCCTGATCACCGGCGCGTCCGACGATGATCCGTCGGGGATCGGCACCTATAGCCAGGCCGGCGCGCAATTCGGCTACGGCATCGGCTGGACCATGCTGCTGACCTTCCCGCTGATGGTGGCGATCCAGGAAGTTTCCGCGCGCGTCGGCCGCGTCACCGGGCATGGCATTTCAGGCAATGCGTGCCGGCACTACCCGGCGTGGCTGCTCCATGTGGTGGTGGCGCTGCTGTTCATCGCCAACACCATCAACATCGCCGCCGATCTCGGCGCCATGGCGGACGCCAGCAAACTGCTGATCGGCGGCCACAGCATCGTCTATGTGCTGCTGTTCGGGGTGACGTCGGTGGCGGCGCAGATCTTTCTGGATTACCAGCGCTATGTCGCGGTGCTGAAATGGCTGACGCTCAGCCTGTTCGCCTATGTCGCGGCACTGGCCTTTGCCAAAGTGTCGTGGGGCGAGGCGCTCGCCGGCATCCTCGTTCCGCACGTGAGCTGGAGCCTCGATTATTTCACCACCATCGTCGCGATCCTCGGCACCACCATCTCGCCCTATCTGTTCTTCTGGCAGGCCTCGCAGGAAGCCGAGGACCAGCGCGTCGATGCGACCAAGCGTCCGCTGATCGAAAAGCATTACGGCGCGCAGAAGGAATTCCATCGCATCCGCGCCGACACCATCGTCGGCATGGCGTTCTCCAACCTGATCGCGCTGTCGATCATCGTCACCGCGGCGGCGACGCTGCATGCGGCCGGCAAGACCGATATCCAGACCTCGGCGGAAGCCGCTGAAGCGCTGCGTCCGATCGCCGGCGCGTTTGCGGAAGTGATTTTTGCGCTCGGCATCGTCGGCACCGGACTGCTGGCGATCCCGGTGCTTGCCGGCGCCACGGCGTACGCGGTCGGCGAGGGGCGGCAATGGCCGGTCGGGCTCGCGCGCAAGCCCAAGGAAGCCGCCGCATTCTACGCCGTGCTGGCGCTGTCGGCGGGTATCGGCATCGCGCTGAACTTTACGCCGATCAACCCGATCTCGGCGTTGTACTGGAGCGCCGTCATCAACGGCGTGCTCGCCGTGCCCGTGATGGTGCTGTTGATGTTGATGGCGCGCCGCAGGGATGTGATGGGCCGCTTCGTCATCGGCGGCCCGCTCTATTGGCTGGGCTGGTTGTCGACGGCTGCGATGATGCTCAGCGTGGTCGCGATGGGCGTGGGGTTTTTTGTCGGGAAGTCGTAGGGTGGGCAAAGGCGCCCTTGCGCCGTGCCCACCATCTATCCAACTCGTTGTCGAAGAGGTGGGCACGCTGCGCTTTGCCCACCCTACGGATTGAGGCTCGACTCAATCCTTCCGGAACACGATCGACGCCATCCATCCGGTCATCAGCGCCATGAAGGCGGTGATCGCCCCGTAGACGAAGCCGTGCTGCTGCGCCGTGGTGGCGACGAATTGCTCGAAGCCGACCTTGACGATTTCGAACGCAGTATCGGTCTTGGCCACCAGCGCGCCCTCGGCGAACAGCTTGATCTCGACGTTATAGAGACCGATCGGCACTTCCGCGGGCAGCGGAATGCCGGTGCGAAACAACGTCGGCGTCAGGAAGGTCACCGCCGAGGTCTCCTCGCGATAGAGGCCGTGCTGCCGGCGCAGCCGCACGAAGGCGCTGCGGAACGGGTCGTCCGGCACCACGTCAGCGTAATCGCCGCCGACGCGCTGGGTCAGCAGGACGTTGTTCAGCCCGAGCTGTTGCCGCCGCTGCACCTCGGGGGAAGCGATGGCGTCGAACGGCCGGTTGGAGAACAGCGCCAGGTAGCTCGGCACTTTCAGGAACTGCCGGGAGTCGGTGTTGATCCAGATCCCGAACCGGCGTTCCTTGCGGCGGGTCACCATGTCGGCGCGCGGGCCGGCAATCGTCACCACCAGATCGTAGGTGCGATTGGCCGGCGTATTGGCGTCCTTTTCCACCGAGCCGAACAGCACGAGTTCCTCGCCGGAGTAATTCGGCGTCACGGTGACGCGGTGGTTCGACACCGACACGATCAGCCGTTCGGCCTGCGCGGGCGAGGCCGCGAGCGTGGCGCCCAGCGCAAGCCATCCGAGCATGAGGACGAGGCGCGCGGTCATCCCGTCACCCCGGTTTCGCGGATGGTGAAGAGATCCTCGGGCCGGATCACCAGTTCGACGGCAAACCGGACGCCGACCGCGAGCACCAACAGGCCGAGCAGCAGCCGCAGATGTTCGCCGCGGATCTTCTGGCCTGCGCGCGCGCCGAACTGCGCGCCGGTGACGCCGCCGACCATCAGGATCAGCGCCAGAACGGCATCGACCAGATGATTGGTGATGGCGTGCAGCATGGTGGCGAACACCATCGTGACCAGGGTCAGCACCATCGAGGTCCCGATCACGGTCGAGGTCGGCACCCGCAGCACGTAGATCAAGAGCGGCACCAGGATGAAACCGCCGCCGATACCCATCACGGCGCCGATGAAGCCGATGATCAGGCCGATCACCACGACGGGAATGACGGACAGATAGATTTTCGAGCGCTTGAAGCGCATCTTCAGCGGCAAGCCATGGATCCAGACATGGCTGCCCGGGCGGCGCGTGGTGACCGGACCGCCGCGACGGGCCCGCAACAACGCGCGAAGGCCCTCCCAGAACATCAGGCCGCCGACCGTGGTCAGCAGGATCACGTAGGACATCGCTATCATGAGATCGAGCTGACCCAGCGAGCGCAGCAGCGTGAAGGTCCAGACGCCGAGCGCCGTGCCCATGGTGCCGCCTGTCAACAGCACCGCCGCCAGCAGCGGATCGATGGCGCGCCGCCGCCAATAGGACAGCGCGCCGGAAAACGAGGAGGCGGCGATGTGGCTGGCGACCGAGGCGACCGCGACCGCGGGCGCAATGCCGACGAAGATCAACAGCGGCGTCATCAGGAAGCCGCCGCCGATCCCGAACATGCCGGACACGAACCCAACCGCCGCGCCCATCGCCAGGATGAGGAAAACATTGACCGGAATGTCGGCGATCGGGAGGTAGAGCTGCACGCGCGTCTGCTTTTGTAGCTTTGCCGCAAGAGACGGCCGGGAGGCCGCTCAGGGCATGGTTTCTGTTGTATTTGCCGGCAGTGGAATCCGGTTCGCGCATGCATCTTTGCGTGCGCAGGGCCGGTTCCCGCGTCTTTGCATAACTGAATTCAGGGGGATGAGGGACTAAAAATGCCCGGGAAGGCAAATTTTTGCCTGACATGCCCGCGCATTCGTCAGGACGTTGAAAGGCTGTGCCAATCCGGGGGCGCGGGCCGGTTCGTGGGGCTGGCTCAGGGCTTTCCGAGAGGGTCGGTGACGAGGTTCATCGCCAGTGCCTGTTTGGGGCTGAGCCAGCGAATGTCCCGGGTCTCGGACATCGCTTCCACGATGGAGGACGAGACCCCCATTTTGGTCATGTAGCCCAGCATCGCGCCGGCAATCCGCTGTGCCTCCGCGACGGGGTCGTTGACGGGCCGGGTTGTGACAAACTGATGAACGCCCAATGCCGAGCCCAGGACGCCGAAGCGGGTCTTGCCCCCGGCATAGACCAGCACGCAGGCGCTGGCGCAATAAGCCGGCTTGACGCGGCCCGAGGCGCCCGCGCTGCCGACCGCGGTCGCGAGCCCGCGCTGCCGGATGATCTCGCCCATCATCGTGGCCGCGTTCAGATCGCCGCCGGGGGAGGCCAGCAGGACGATGTCGCCCGCCGCGAGATTGGCCTGGTCCAGCCTGCCGCGCAGCCAGTTCGCGGCGGCAGGGCCGATCGTCCCGCTGACGAACAGCGCCCGCCGACCCTGGCTCGAACCATCGAGATGGAGCGTGTCGATCACCTGGGAGGTCAGGCTGGGCGAGACGTACTGGTCCTTCCAGTAGTCCCAGGCCTCCGGACGTGACAGGTCCTGGTAGGCGCGAATGAGGACGCCGGAAACCAGCAGGATGAAGATGGCGAACGACCAGAATTGCGGTTTGCGCCGGGGCGGTTGCACCGGCGGTGGCGGGGCCCGACCGGCCGGTAGGCGCGGCGGCGCGACCGCGGGACCGGTCGGCGACCTGCGGAAGCGATTTTCCCCACCTTGGCTATCTTCGGTCGACAATCGGTCCTCGTTGCAAGCCGAGCCTCTCGGGATCGGATTATAGCGTTTTCGAGCGAAGGGGACATCGCAGGGCCCGGACACAAAATCGCGAAAACAACCCCATGCAAAGTAGAATGGGCGCCGGCTCGCAGCACTCACGCGCCACTTGCGTCCGGGGCACCAGATGGTCCGTCGTCACGCCCCAGCCTATCTAGCCCGAAGCATTAAAGGAATTTATGGCCGAGGATATGGCGGCGATGCGGCCTGTCTAAATGGACAGCGGCATCGCGGCCGTTTTATTGAACGGCAGCGGTGCGCTTGGTCGCAGCCGGCTTGGCGCCGGGCTTGCCCGTCGCCGGTGCGGGTGCTGAATCCCAGCCGCCGGCGGGTGCCGCCACGTTGACGACGTCGTCGGGCTGCGGTTCCGGCGTAAAGGTCTGGATCGCGAGCCTGGCTGCCGCGAGCGACTGGACGTCGAGGCGCTTGGCAATATCGTCGCGCTTGCGACCCGCATCCGCGTCGCCCTGGCCTGCCGCGAGGCTGAACCATTTGAAGGATTCGGCGAGGTTCTGTTCGACGCCGATGCCGCGGGCATAGAGGATCCCGAGGTTGAACTGGCTGTCGGCGACGCCGCGGTCGGCGGCCTTGCGGAACCAGGTCGACGCGCTCTTGTAATTGGCGCCCTTGCCGCCGCCATCGGCGTCGAGCACGGCCAGATTATGCATCGCCTTGGCGCTGCCGCGCTCGGCGGCCTGCGCATAATAACGCCGCGCGATATCGACGTCCCTTTTTACGCTCAGGCCCTTCTCGTAGAAGGTCCCGAGCCGGAAGATGGCGGGCACCACGCCGGCCTGCGCCGCGCGGTCGTACCATTTCGCGGCCTGGTCGAGATCCGCCGCAACGCCCTTGCCTTCGGCAAAGCGCACGCCGACTTCGTAAGCCGCGGCCGGGTCGCCCTTCAGCGCGGCGGCGCGCAATACCGGGCCGCCGATGCCGTCAGGCAGCCGCTCGGTCGGCGGCACGGCGATCATGGCAAGCTTGCCGCCGGTGGGGGGCATCGTCGTGATCGCGCCGGTGATGTCGGTGGCTGCAGCCGGCGGCGGCGCGGCCTGCGGCGGGATCACGATCCGCGCGCTATCCAGCGTGTTCGGTGCGGAGGAATTGTTCGACTGCTTCTCGACCGGTGTCGGCGAGATCATCAAGGGCGCCGGCGCCGCGGGCCGGGTGCTGCTCTCCGCCGGCGCGGGAGACTGCGCCGGTGGTGCGGCCGGTTCGCCGGACTGCTGCTCCATCATCGGCAGCTGCAGGACGCTGCCGGTGTCGAGCAGCGTCATCGCCATCTTGAACGTGCCGAGCACGATCACGACCACGCTCGCGCCGACCAGCAGCGAGCGGATCTTGGAGGTAACGGTCGAGACGTCCTTGTCGTCCGCCTTGGCCTTGTCGCCGCCCTTGTCCTTGGCCTTGGCCTTCGCTGCCGAACGTCCCGCCTTTTCGGGGCGGCGGCGCGGCGGCTGCGGCCTGCGCGGCGCGGCGTGCGGCGGCAATGAAGCTCGACGAACTGACCGGCTCCTTCGGCCCGGAAGCGATTTCGCTGATGGCGTTTTCGGAAGCCGCGATCCGTTCCGACGGCGAGGACATGCGCGCGGGCGGCCGCGTGCCCGGCTCGAGCGGATGATCCGGCGGCAATTCCGGCGCGATCGCGGTACGCGGCGCGGCGGCATGCGGCTCCAGGATTTCGCTGATCGCCCGCGGCGGCAATGGCGGGGCAGTCGGCGCGGCCGGCTGTGCGGCGTGGAATTCGCGCGGCGCGGCGGCAAAATGTTCTTGCGGGTTGGCTTGCAGCGCGGCGGGGTTCGGCAACTCCGGCTTCGATTGCTGCGGATAGGTCTGCAGCGGCGTCATCACGCGGGGTGCTTCCTCGCGCATTTCAATCGGCGGCGGGGAAGATAGGGGCGCGGGCGGTGTGGTGCGAACCGTGCGCAGATCGCCTTCGATCGTCGACAGGCGATCGACCACGTGGCCGAGCGTGCTGTGAACGGTCTCGAGCGAGTCCTGGGTGCGGCGATCGGTTTCCGACTGGCTGAAGCGGATGTCGGACAGCTCGCGTTTGACCAGATCGACGATGCCGGAATCCACCGGCTGGGCCGTGTCGGCGGAATTGCGGTTGGAGTCGGCGAGCGCGACCAGGCTGGCGTGCTGGCGTTCGAGCGAACGCAGAATATCGTGCAGCCCTTCCTCGACCCGTCCGAGGTCGACGGCGGGCGCGGCGGCGGAACGATCGCCGGAGGCTTCCAGGCGCTCCAGCAGATAGGACACGCGCTGCTCGAGATGGGCGAACGCCGACGCATTGTCGTTGCCGGCCGGGATGCGGTCGAGCCGCTCCGACAGCGTGCGCAGCGCGTTTTCGAGATATTCCGAATTGTCGCTCGCGGCCGGCGGCTGCCTTGTTTCCAGCGTCGAGGTCAGCGCGGCCAGGCGCTGCTCAATCATGCCGATGGCATCGCTGTTGCCGTCAAAGCGGGAAAGCTGATCGACCTTGGCCGACAGCGTGTGCACGTCGTCGGCGAGCCGCGCCAGCGCATCGTTGGAGGCGACGTTGGAAACGATACCGCGCAGTGCGGCGATCGCGCCTTCGAGCTGCTGCACCGTCGAGGGATCGTCGTTCGAACGCAGGATCAGGTCGAGCTTGGCGCCGAGATTACGGATCGCCTCGTCGTAGCCGGTGAGCTGCTCGGCCGGCGTCATCGAGCGCAGCACCTCGCGGATTTCGCCGAGCGCGCGTTCGATGCCGGCCAGCATCTGGCCGTCGCTGCCGTTCTGTCGGTTGTCGTCGATGCGGCGGGACAGCGAGCGGATTTCGTTCTCGAGCGATTCGATCTCCCGGCGCGGCACCGCCTCGGTGATGGCCTGACGGATCTCGGCGAGTTCGCTGCGGAAGGCGGCAATCGACTCCTCGACATGATCGGGACGCTGCAGCGCCTCGATCTGGCTGGTGATCTTGAGCAGGTGCCGTTCGAGCGAGGAAAAGTCCGGACCGGCCGGCGCCGCCTGCATCATGGGTTGCGCAGAATTGGGCTGCGCAAAATTGGGCTGGGCGGGAGAGGCCGTCGGCGCGGCATGGCGCGGCGGCATCTGGCGCGGTGGCGGACTATCGAGTTCGTTCTGGCGCGCGGCGATTTCGGCGATCGCAAAATCCAGCGAGGCCGGACTAAGCGGCGGCGCGGGGCGATAGACCTGTGCTGCGGCCCGCTCGACCATGTCGGTCTGACGCTGCTTTTCCTGCATCTGGGCCTGCCGGGTCGGCGCGGGGTTGGAAATCTGCGACAGCCGCGCGTCGAGGCGCGAAATGGCGTCGTTGAGCTGGCGGGCCACCGTCGGCGGCTCGCCACGGGCTGCTTCGCCACGCGGCATCTCGCCACGCGGCGCGGGCCGCGAAATCTGCTCGATCTGCTTGGTGATCGAATCCAGCCGCTGGTGAATGTCGGCAACGTCGCGGCTTTCCCGGCTTGGCATCGCCGGCCGCTGACTGGGAGGCGCGCTGAAGCTGGGCGGGGCCGGTTCGCCGACGGTGGAATTGAGCCAGTCGCTCAGCGACATGCCGGCGCGCCGCGCGGCCGCTTCCGCCCTTTCGCGGACGGATGGATCGATGCCGTCAACACTCCACGATACGCGCGAATTCATGCTCTCGTCCGGTTCCGCTCCGGCGCTCCACCTGCGCCCTCAGTCCTCCCGCGCGTCCCACTGAAGAGACAATAGAAATTCTCACGCAGGTCGACTGCCCTCGGAACTGACTTTTGTTCGTCACGGTAAATAACGGGTTAAGGAAAGCGACGGACGGCCTCAAAAGTTACCGGGGCGCCAAATCGACCGGCTCCTAAGCGTTTTCCAGCGAAAGCCGGCCCCGGACTTGATCCGGAGTGGAGACCGGTTCGCGGTCCACGAAAACGCGTCATCCAATCGGAACGGAAAAGGCTAGCGATTATTTTCGCGATTTTCGCGCTGGCTGTCTTCGAGAGCCACGACGTTGGTCCGCTCCGCGCCGGAAGTGAGGGCCGACAGCGCCTCGATCGCCTCTTCGCACCACTCCGCCACGGCGCGCTCGTGGGCGAGGCCGACGCGAAGGCCGAGCAGTTTGCCGACATCGGCCGGCGGCGCCGTGCCGTCCGGAAAACGTTTGTTGAGCAGGCGCTCGTAGCGGGCGCAACGGTCGCGATGATGTTCCAGCCGCGCCATCAGGTCGGTGCGCAACGGTTCGATGTCGACGCTGTCGAGCGCGTAGAGCCGCACCAGGAGGTCGTCCTTGATCGAGGCCGGAACGCTCGGCCGCGCGGCCCAATGCCGGAGCGCGGCGCGTCCCTCCGGCGTAAGCGTATAGACCAGCTTGTTTGGCTTGCCGGATTGCACCACCTCGCGGCCCTGGATATGGCCGCGGTCGCGAAGCTTGGTGAGCTCCCGATAAATTTGCTGGTGGTCGGCCTTCCAGAAGAATCCAATGGAGTTGTCGAACGTCTTGGCGAGTTCATAGCCCGTCATCGGACGTTCGGTCAGGCAGGCAAGGATCGCGTCACCAAGCGCCACGACGCCGGCCTCCAGATTCAACAGTGATTGACATTATGCATAAAGTTGCATATGCGTCAACGCGCATAAGCTCCGGAGAAGCCCATTCCCCGGCGTCAGCCCGTCATCGCCCGCGACAGGAGACATGATGACCATGAGCGGCCTCGACAAGTGGTACGGCTACATGAAGTCCCATGACACGGCGGCGTTGTGGGACCTGCTGCATCCGGATGCGGTGTTCGAAAGCCCCGTCGTCCACACGCCGCAGCGCGGGCGCGACATCACCTTCAAATATCTGGCGGGCGCCGAGAAGGTGCTGGGCGGCCCCGGTTTCAAATACACCGGCGAATGGCGCAGCACGAATGGCGCGGTCCTCGAATTCGAAAACGAGATCGAGGGCATCAAGATCAACGGCGTCGACATCATCACCTTCAGCGATGACGGTAAGATCACGCATTTCAAGGTGATGGTGCGTCCGCTGAAGGGAATCAATCTGCTGCACCGCTTGATGGGGGAGCAACTCGCCAAGCAGTGATGCGAGAGGTGAGGGAGCAAAGACCGCGACGATGTCCGGTGCCGTTTATGTCGCTATGGTTGCCCGGATATTTCGCTACCTGCTCACTCCCTAGGACTGCCGGAACCGGATAAGGTCTCGTTCCGGAACGCCACCACGAATTTCATTTCAAACGCCTTCGTCACCTTCGCCTCTGCCGGAGAACATCATGCCGATCTACAAAGCCCCCGTGGAAGACGTCACCTTCCTGCTCAACGACGTGTTCCAGATCGATCGCTACGACAATCTGCCCGGGTTCACCGATGCCTCCGCCGATGTGCGCGAGGCGATCATCGGCGAAGCTGCAAAGCTCTCCGAAGAGGTGCTGCAGCCGCTCAACCGTGTCGGCGATCTCGAAGGCTGCAAGCGGCATGACGACGGGTCGGTGACGACGCCGAAGGGTTTTAAGGAAGCCTTCAAGCAGGTCGCCGAGGGCGGCTGGCTCGGATTGTCGGCGCCGGCGGAGTATGGCGGGCAGGGGCTGCCGGTGACGCTGAGCCAGGTCGTCACCGAATTCCAGTGCGCGGCCAACATGGCGTTTTCGATGTATGGCGGCCTCACCATGGGCGCCACCGCGGCGCTGATGGTGCACGGCAAGCCCGAGCAGAAGAAGATGTTCGTGCCGAAGATGGTGGCGGGCCAGTGGACCGGCACCATGAACCTCACCGAGCCGCAATGCGGCACGGATCTCGGCCTTCTTCGCACCAAGGCGGTCAAGCAGGCCGACGGCAGCTACAAGATTTCAGGCACCAAGATCTTCATCTCCGCCGGCGAGCACGATATCGCCGAGAACATCATCCATCTGGTGCTGGCGCGCATCGAAGGCGCACCATCAGGCATCAAGGGCGTCTCGCTGTTCGTGGTGCCGAAGGTGCTGGTCAATGCCGACGGCTCGCTGGGGGCGCGCAACGGCGTTTCCTGCGGCTCGATCGAGCACAAGATGGGCATCCACGGCAATTCCACCTGCGTGATGAATTACGACAGCGCCACCGGCTGGCTGATCGGCGAAGAGAACAAGGGCATGCAGGGCATGTTCGTGATGATGAACGAGGCCCGCCTCGGCGTCGCAGTTCAGGGCCTCGCGCAGTCCGAAGTCGCCTATCAGAACGCCGTCCAGTATGCGCGCGAGCGCCTGCAGGGCCGCTCGCTGACGGGCGCCAAGGAGCCGGACAAGCCGGCCGATCCGATCATCGTGCATCCGGACGTGCGTCGCGTGCTGCTCACCATCCGCGCCTTCAACGAGGCGGCGCGCGCCATGGTGGTGTGGACCGCGCTGAAGAGCGACGTCGCCCACAGATCCGCCGACCCGAAGGACCGTCAGGAGGCCGACGACCATATGGGCCTGATGACCCCTGTCATGAAGGGCGTGATGACCGACGTCGGATTCTCCAACGCGGTGCTGGCGCAGCAGATGTATGGTGGCCACGGCTATATCGCCGAACACGGCATGGAGCAGTTCGTCCGCGACGCCCGCATCGCCATGCTCTATGAGGGCGCCAACGGCATTCAGGCGCTCGATCTGGTCGGCCGTAAATTGCCGCGCGACGGTGGCCGTGCCGTGATGGCGTTCTTTGCCGAAGTCGGCGCTTTCGCCAAGGAGCACGGCGCCGATGAGGCGATGAAGCCGTTCGTCACCCCGCTCTCGGCCGCCCTCGGCCATCTGCAGCAGGCCACCGGCTGGCTGATGCAGAACGCGCTGGCCAAACCCGACAATGCGGGAGCAGCCGCCACCGACTACATGCAATTGTTCGGCCTCGTCACCTTCGCCTACATGTGGGCGCGGATCGCCAAAGTGGCGCAGGACAAGATTGCAGGCTCCGGTGCAACGCCCTATCTCTCGACCAAGCTGGTGACCGGCCGCTTCTTCATGGAGCGGATGCTGCCGGAAACCCACGTTCATCTTGCGCGTATCCAGACCGGATGTGCGACCACCATGGAATTGCCGGCGGAAGCATTCTGAGATTTTCCGCCGTTTCCCTGTCCTTTCGCTTATAATATTATGATCCTCATACCAGGAGGGCGTCATGCCTGAGGCATATATCTACGATCACGTTCGCACCCCGCGCGGCCGCGGCAAGGCCGATGGCGCGCTCCACGAGGTCACTGCGCTGGCGCTCGCCACCGTGCCGCTTCAGGCGCTGAAGGAACGCAACAATCTGGCTGAGGATGTCGTCGATGACGTCGTTCTCGGCGTCGTCGATCCGGTCGGCGAGGCCGGCAGCGACATCGCGCGTTTCGCGGCGCTGAAGGCGGGTCTCGGCGAGACCGTCCCGGGCGTGCAGATCAGCCGCTTCTGCGCCTCCGGCCTCGACGCCGTGAACTTCGCCGCCGCCCAGATCATGGCCGGCCAGCATGAGCTCGTGATCGGTGGCGGTGCGGAATCGATGAGCCGCGTCGGCATCGGCGCGTCCGGCGGCGCCTGGCCGATGGATCCCTCGATGGCGGTGCCGGCCTATTTCATGCCGCAGGGCGTCTCGGCCGATCTGATCGCCACCAAGTACGGTTTCTCGCGTGACGACGTCGATGCCTATGCCGTGCAGAGCCAGCAGCGCGCCGGCAAGGCGTGGGACGAGGGACGCTTCAACAAGTCGGTGGTACCGGTAAAGGACATCAACGGCCTGACCATCCTGGCCAAGGATGAGCACATGCGCCCGACCACGACCATGCAGTCGCTGGCGCAACTGCAGCCGTCCTTCACCATGATGGCGCAGATGGGCGGTTTTGATGGGGTCGCGATCCAGTCGCACCCGGAAATCGAACGGGTCAATTACGTTCACCACGCCGGCAATTCCTCAGGGATCGTCGACGGTGCGGGGGCGGTGCTGCTCGGCAGCAAGGAAGCGGGCGTCAAGCACGGTATGAAGCCGCGTGCAAAAATCCGCGCCTTTGCCAATATCGGCTCGGAGCCCGCGATGATGCTGACCGGTCCGGTCGACGTCACCGAAAAGCTGTTCGAGCGCTCCGGCATGAAGAAGTCGGACATCGACCTGTTCGAACTGAACGAGGCCTTTGCCTCGGTGGTGCTGCGCTACATCCAGGCCTTCGACATCGATCCTTCGAAGATCAACGTCAATGGCGGCGCGATCGCGCTCGGCCATCCGCTCGGCGCGACGGGAGCGATGATCCTCGGCACCGTGCTCGACGAGCTGGAGCGCACCAACAAGTCCACCGCGCTGGTAACGCTGTGCATCGGCGGCGGCATGGGGACGGCGACGATCATCGAAAGAGTCTGAGAACGTAGGGTGGGCAAAGGCGCATCTGCGCCGTGCCCACCATCACGAACTCCGCTGGGAATGGTGGGCACGCTGCGCTTTGCCCACCCTACGGGATCACAATTTAACCGCCCGCGCCTGACATCGGCTGCCGGCATCGAGGGAGCAACCAACATGGCCTTCAAGAATTTCAAGCTAGAGACCGACGCCGACGGCATTGCGCTCGCCACCTGGGACATTCCCGGACGTTCGATGAACGTGCTGGATGAGACCTCGACCACCGAGCTCGAAGAGATATTGAAGCAGACCACGGCCGACGCCGCGGTCAAGGGCGTCGTCATCACCTCCAGCAAGGAAGCGTTCTGCGCCGGCGCCGACCTTTCCATGCTCGAAGGCATGAACGTCGCCTATGCCAAGATGCTGAAGGAGAAGGGCGAGGAAGCCGCCAACCAGATGCTGTTCGAGCAGAGCCGCCGCTTCTCGCTGGTGCTGCGCGGCATTGAAACCTGCGGCAAGCCGTGGGCGGCCGCGATCAACGGGCTGGCGCTCGGCGGCGGTTTCGAGGTGACGCTGTCCTGCCACTACCGCGTTGCGGCTGAAAATCCCAAAACCCGCCTCGGCCTGCCCGAAGTGAAGGTCGGCCTGTTCCCGGGTGCCGGCGGCACCCAGCGCGTGCCGCGTCTGGTGCCGCCGCAGGACGCGATGACGATCCTGCTCAAGGGCGATCCGGTCACGGTCGACAAGGCCAAGGCGCTCAACCTGATTCACGCCATCGTGCCGGCGGCCGATCTGGTCAAGGCGGCCAAGGACTGGATCAAGGGCGGCGGCAAGGCGGTCGCGCCCTGGGACGAGAAGGGTTTCAAGCTGCCGGGCGGCCCGGTGTTCTCCAAGGCCGGCATGATGATGTTCCCGGCCGGCAACGCGATCTACCGCCGCGAGACCTACGACAATTACCCGGCGGCGCGCGCCATCATGAGCTGCGTCTATGAGGGCCTGCAGTTGCCGATCGACGCCGCGCTGCGCGTCGAATCGCGCTACTTCACGAAAGTCCTGCGCTCCAAGGAAGCCGCGGCGATGATCCGCAGCCTGTTCCTCTCGATGCAGGAGTTGAACAAGGGTGCGCGGCGTCCGCAAAACGTACCGCCGACCAAGATCAAGAAGGTTGCCGTGATCGGCGCCGGCTTCATGGGCGCCAGCGTCGGTTACGTCTCGGCGCGTGCCGGCCTCGACGTCGTCCTGATCGACCGCGACCAGGAAAGCGCCGACAAGGGCAAGGCCCACGCCAAGAGCGTGATCGACGGCCTCATCGCCAAGGGCCGCGCCAAGCCGGCCGAGGCCGACGCCATCCTGTCGCGGATCGCGCCGACCGCCGACTATGCTGCGTTGAAGGATTGCGACCTCGTCATCGAGGCCGTGTTCGAAGACCGCAAGGTCAAGGCGGATACTTTTGCGAAAGCGCAGGAATACCTCAAGCCCGATGCGATCTTCGCATCGAACACCTCGACGCTCCCGATCACTTCGCTTGCCGAAAGTTTCAAGGAGCAGGGCAAGTTCGTCGGCATCCATTTCTTCTCCCCGGTCGAGAAGATGATGCTGGTCGAAATCATCCTCGGCAAGAACACCGGTGACGTGGCGCTTGCCGCTGCGCTCGACTATGTGCGGGTGATCGGCAAGACGCCGATCGTCGTCAATGACTCCCGCGGCTTCTACGCCAATCGTTGCGTCGGCCGTTACATCGCCGAAGGCAACGAGATGTTTTTGGAAGGCGTGCCGCCGGCGATGATCGAGAACTGCGCCAAGATGGCCGGCATGCCGGTCGGTCCGCTATCGCTGTCGGATGAAGTCGCCCTCGACCTCGGCCTCAAGGTCATCAAGGCGACCGAAGCCGATCTCGGTCCCAATTCCATCAACCCGGATCAGAAGAAGCTGATGGTGGAGCTGGTCGAAAAGCAGGGCCGTCTCGGCCGCAAGAACAGCAAGGGCTTTTACGACTATCCCGAGAAGGGCAAGGGCCAGAAGAGCCTGTGGCCGGGCCTGTCGGCGCTGCAGCCCAAGCAGCTCGATCCGGATACGCTCGACATCGAGGAGCTGAAGCAGCGCTTCCTCGTGGTGCAGGCGGTGGAAGCCGCGCGCACGGTGGAGGATCACGTCATCACCGATCCGCGCGAGGCCGATGTCGGCTCGATCCTCGGTTTTGGCTTTGCGCCGTTCACCGGCGGCACGCTGTCCTATATCGACTTCATGGGCACGCGGAAGTTCGTCGAGCTCTGCCACAAGCTAGAGGCCAAATACGGCTCGCGCTTCACCCCGCCAAAGCTGCTGGAAGACATGGCAGCGAGAAACGAGACCTTCTACGGCCGCTTCCCGCCGAAGAAGGCGGCGGCGGCGTAACTGTAGTCATTGCGAGGAGCGCAGCGACGAAGCAATCCACACTTGCTTCGTTGCACTATGGATTGCTTCGCTTCGCTCGCAATGACGAACCATCAAAAAAGGCCGGATCACCGATCCGGCCTTTATTTTGTGAGAACCGTTTTCACTGCGCTTCCGGTCAAAAGATCGAGCCAGAGAGCACCACCATGGACAGGAAGGCCAAGTGTTTCAAAAATCTGCTGGACCATCAAAGTCCTGACAGATCAATATTAGGCAGAGCCACCATCCGCAATTCCGCCTACTGCCCCCCGCCGCGATTTGATGTAGCTGGTCCCAGAGATCAGCGGCAGTGGAGCCTGGACCTGACCGGTCCCGGACACATGCAAGGGTGATGGTCGCAATGCGAAGCGTTATCGTTCTCGGCGCCGGAATGGTCGGGGTCGCAACCGCGCTGCAGTTACAGCGCCGCGGCTGGTCGGTCATGCTGCTCGATCGCAAGCCGCCCGGCCGCGAGACCAGCTACGGCAATGCGGGCTTCATCCAGGGTGAAGCGGTGCGGCCCTATCCGATGCCGCGCGATCTTGCGACGCTGGCGGCGATCGCAACAGGGCGCGCCAACGATGTCCATTACAGCGTAAAATGGCTGCCGCGGCATCTTGGTCCTTTGCTGCGGTACTGGTGGCATTCCGCTCCGGATCGGCACCAGCGCATATCGCAGGCCTACGCGCGGATCATCGCACGGGCGACCAGCGAGCATGACGTGCTGATCCGGGAAGCCGGCGCGGACAATCTGGTGCAGCGAAGCGGCTATCATTCCCTGCGCCGCACCCAGGCTGCGCTGGATGAAGTGGCGCTGGTCGCCGAGACGCTGGCGGCTGAATTCGGTGTGCGATCGGAAATTCTCAGCCCGGCACAGCTTGCCGCGGCCGAACCTGGGCTTAACGAGACCGGGGCGGGGGCTATTCACTGGCGCGACCCATGGACGGTCTCGGACCCGGGCGGGCTTGTCTCCGCCTATGCCGATCTGTTCACACGCGCAGGCGGCACCTTCGTCAACGGGGATGCGACCACGTTGGCGCCGAGTGCTGCCGGCTGGACGGTTCAGTCGGATGATGGCCCGATCGACGTCGAGGCGGCCGTGGTGGCGCTGGGTCCGTGGTCTCCCGATCTGTTGCAAAAGTTTGACTATCGTTTTCCGATGCTGCGCAAGCGTGGCTACCATCGGCATTTCAGCGGCGGCGGCAGACTCAATCTGCCGCTGCACGACCCCGAATTCGCATATGCCATGGCGCCGATGGCGAAGGGATTGCGGATTACGTCGGGCGCCGAATTGATGGGACCGGAAAGGTCGTCGCAGTCGCGCCAACTCGAACGGGCGGAACAGGCGGCGCGGCGGCTTGTCGATCTCGGCACCGCGGTGGAGGCCGACCCCTGGAGCGGGGTCCGCCCCTGCATGCCCGACATGCTGCCGGTCGTGGGGGCTGCGCCGAAGCACAAAGGCCTGTGGATGCATTTCGGGCATGGTCACCATGGCCACACCCTAGGCCCCACCACAGGCCGCCTGCTCGCCGAGATGATGAGCGGCGAGGCGACATTTACCGACGCATCGGCGTTCAGTCCGGCAAGGTACTGATCGTCTTGTTGTGGTTGCTGCGTAGAAAAAGTTGTCGTCCCGGCGAAGGCCGGGACCCATACGCCGCGGCCTATCGGTGAGAGCGCCAGCGTTAGAGGCCTTCTACAACAATCAACGTCACGGAGTATGGGTCCCGGCCTTCGCCGGGACGACGCGGGGTAAAACAAAAAGGGCCGGATCATCGATCCGGCCCTTTCCGTATTCGCTCGTTGCAGGAAATCACGCCGCCTTCAGCAGGCCTTCCTTGGTCAGCGCTTCCTGCACCTTTGGGCGCGCGCCGACGCGGGCCTTGTAGGCCATCAGGTTGGAGAGATGATCGAGATCCCATTTCATCCGTTCGGCCCATGACAGCATCGTGAACATGTAGCCGTCGGCGACCGAAAACTGCTTGCCCATCAGGTAGTCTTTGCCGGCCAACTCGCCGTCGACGTACTTGAACTTGCCCATCACCCGGTCCTTGAAGAAGGCCTTGGCGTCATCTGACAGCGCCGGGGCGAACTGCGGACCGAGGTTCTTGTGCAGCTCGCTGTTGATATAGGTGAGCCAGGCCTGCAGCTTGTAGCGATCGGCATGGTCGCGGCTGGGGGCCAGATTCTTGTCCGCGGCCTTGTCGGCAATCATCTGGACGATGACCGGGCCTTCGGTGACCAGTTCACCGGAATCCAGCGCCAGCGCGGGCACCTGGCCCTTCGGATTGACCGCCAGATAGTCGTCGCCGTTTTCCAGCTTCTTGGCGCGCAGATCGACCTTGACCAGGTCGTAGGGGAGGCCGGCCTCCAGTAGCGCGATATGGGGGGAAAGGGAGCAGGCGCCTGGCGAATAATACAATTTCATTGGATTTTCCTTTCGTTTCCGTCCCTTGGAAATCTTGGCTTTGGGCGATGGAACGACTAAATGCATCTGCATGAAATAGTCAAGATTGATGCAGCTGCATTTAGTGCGGTACACTGATCTGTGACAGATACGGATTGGATGATGAAACGCAAACCATCGACCGAGGCGACCGCCGCCTGGATCCGCCTGATGCGGGTGCAGAGCCGGGTGCTCGATGCCGTCGAGCAGGATTTGAAGAAAGCCGGCTTTCCGCCGCTGGCTTGGTATGACGCGCTGCTGGAACTTTCGCGCGCGCCGTCCGGCGAGATGCGCCCGGTGGAACTGGAAAAGCAGATGCTGATCCCGCAATATTCCACCTCGCGGCTGATCGACCGTCTGGTGGACGAGGGGCTGGCGGCGCGGCGCGAGTGCAAGATCGACAAGCGCGGCCAGTTCGTGGAGATCACCGAGGCCGGGCGCGAACTGCAGAAGAAAATGTGGAGCGCCTATTCGGCGGCGATCGAAAAGCACGTCGGCTCCAAACTGTCGGATGCCGACGCCATGAAGCTTTGCGGTCTGCTCGACCGGCTGGGCTGTTCCTGCTCCGAGGTCAAGGCGGCCGCTGCCCGCGACGGCGTGCCGGCGCGATGACGGCCCTGATATGTTTCGTTGATGCGGACGACGCCGTCCACATTCCCTTGGCCACACGGCGCGTTCGGTCGAATCGCCAGATATCCGGATTTTTCCATGGCGCGTGACCAGATCGATATGACGCCGCTGCAATCGCGTGACGAACTCGTCGCGTGGTTCGAGGCCGGCAGCAAGCCGCCGTCCGAGTTCCGCATCGGTACCGAGCACGAGAAGACCCCGTTCACGCTGGAGGGCCATCAGCCCGTGCCCTACGAAGGCGCGCGGGGCATCGGCGCGCTGCTCGAAGGCATGCAGCTCCTGCTCGGCTGGGAGCCGATCATGGAGCGCGGCAACATCATCGGGCTTTATGACGTCACCGGGGGCGGCGCGATTTCGCTGGAGCCGGGCGGCCAGTTTGAGCTGTCCGGCGCGCCGGTCGAAAACGTGCACCAGACCCAGGCCGAGCTGATGGCGCACCTGGCGCAGGTCCGCGAGATCGCGGCGCCCTTGGGGATTGGCTTTCTCGGGCTCGGCATGACGCCGTCCTGGTCGCGGTCACAGATCCCGGTGATGCCCAAGGGCCGCTACAACATCATGACCAACTACATGCCGAAGGTCGGGAAATACGGCATCGACATGATGTACCGGACCTGCACGGTACAGACCAATCTCGACTTCTCCTCGGAAGCCGACATGGTCAAGAAGCTGCGCGTGTCGATCGCGCTGCAGCCGGTGGCGACCGCCTTGTTTGCCAATTCGCCCTTCACCGAAGGCAAGCCCAATGGCTTCCTGTCGTTCCGTTCCGAGATCTGGCGCGACACGGATAACGCGCGCTCCGGCATGTTGCCGTGGGTATTCGAGGACGGCATGGGTTTCGAGCGCTGGGTCGACTACGCGCTCGACGTTCCCATGTATTTCGTCAAGCGCGGCGAGACCTATATCGATGTCGCCGGTTCCTCGTTCCGCGCCTTCTTCGAGGGCCGCAACAACTCGCTGCCTGGCGAGCGTCCGACGTTGTCGGACTGGGCCAACCATCTGTCGACGATTTTCCCGGAAGTGCGCCTGAAGCGTTATCTGGAAATGCGCGGCGCCGATGGCGTGCCGTGGGGCCGGCTGCCGGCGCTGCCGGCGTTCTGGGTTGGCCTGCTGTATGACGACGAAAGCCTGAACGCGGCCTGGGATCTGGTCAGCCACTGGACCGCGGCCGAGCGTCAGGCATTGCGCGACGACGTCCCGCGCTTCGGCTTCAAGGCCAGGATCAGGGATCGCTATCTGTTCGAGATCGCCCGGGAGTGCCTGACTCTGTCGCATGCAGGCCTCCGGCGGCGTGGCCGCATCGATCAACTCGGCCGCGACGAGAGCCGCCACCTCGAACCGCTGGAGCGCATCCTCGAATCGGGCCGCACGCCGGCGGAGGAGATGCTGGACAAATTCAACGGCGAGTGGGGCGGTTCCGTGGAGCCCGTCTATCGGGAATACGCGTTTTAATTTAACGGGTTGCTTAACCTTTGGGCCGTTCATCCACCGTACAGGTTGATGGCGCTCAAATGGCGCTTCGATCAAAGAGATAGGCGGGATGATGATTTGAGGTCATCCCGGCCTGAAAGCGCGCATTCGAAAGCAACTACGGATGGGGACTGTTCGCCTGCTCAGGGCGTGTGTGGTGATGCTCGCCTTCCTGGCGGCGGCCGTATCCGCGCGCCCGGCGCTCGCGCAGGCCAATTTCGACCGTCCCGGCGGCGATTATCTCAGTGCGCCCGTGACCTCAGGCGATCCGGCGGAATGCGCGCTGGTGTGCGAGCGCGACCGCCGCTGCCGGGCCTGGACCTTCAGCTATCCGACCGACCTGGCCAACCGTGCGGTGTGCTGGCTCAAGAGCAACGTGCCCGCGCGGGTGCAGAGCGATTGCTGTGTCACCGGCGTGCGCGGCGCCGGCGTGGTCGAACGGCGCAACGAGACCATCGAAACCTCGATCGACCGCTTCGGCGGCGACTACAAGAGTTTCGATCTCAAGAGCAGCGACGGCGACGACGCCTGCAAGGCCGCCTGCGCCGCCGACAACAAGTGCCGCGCCTGGACCTATGCCCGGCCGGGCTATGCCGGCGCGGAGGCGCATTGCTTCCTGAAGAAAGACATCAAGCCGCCGCGGCGGAAGGCGGGGTTTACCTCGGGCGTGGTGCGGTAGCTGCGACGGACGCCGCTGCCTATGCCGCCATTGCGAGGAACTCGTAGGGTGGGCAAAGGCGCGCTTGCGCCGTGCCCACCACGTTTTCCGACCATTGGTGCAAGTAGATGGTGGGCTCGCTTCGCATAGCCCACCCTACGATTCCGCGCCCGCCGGCAGCACCGTGATCTCCGGCCACAGCGCCTTCCATCGCGCCGCCTTCGCCTCGTAATTCGCTTTCGAAAAATTCGCGCCGGGATTGGGCCGCACGATCAGTGCGGCGACATCGTCGTAGCCATTCGGCGCGTACACCTCGTAAGCCTCGCGCGTGCGCCGGATTCCGATCTGGGTATTGCTGGTCAGAAACCGGTCGATGCCTTGCGTCGAACAACGCAGCTCCGGATAGGGCAGGCCATGCTTTTCCGGGTACCAGAGATGAACGCGCGCCTGGTTGCGTGCCTCGACCGCAATGCCCCGACCGGCAAACCGCGCCGCCAGCGTGCGGATGATCTCGTCTTCGGCTTCCCACGATGTATCGGGATCGAAATAGAACACGTCGTAATCGTTGATGCCGTAATCGACCGCGCGATGCGTGAGCACGTTCCACACCGTCTGCACCAGGCATCCGGAGACCAGCCACGCATCCGGCAGCGCCAGCCGAAACAATTCCTCGGCAATGATTTCGTTGGCGGGATTTTGCAAGGCGGCGGTGAGGAATTGGTCGCGGTTCATCGTACTGCCGTAGGGTGGGCAAAGCGAAGCGTGCCCACCATTCTCTTGCGAGCGTGGAAGATGGTGGGCACGGCGCTGCGCGCCTTTGCCCACCCTACAAAGTCATGTCGAATTCCCTCACCGCCTTCTTCGACGCAAGCGTACGCCAGTGCCGGCGCAACAGCGGCTCGACATTGGCGCGCTTGGCCTTCGACAGGCGGATCAGCACCATCGGATAATCGCGGTAGTGGTCGGTGAAGTAAAACAGCTTCGGCTGGCTTTCCACCAGCATCGCGCGCTCGTCCTGCGGCACGCCCGGCATCACCAGGCTGTCGCCGTCTTCCCTGAGCCGGGCGAGCATCTTCTTGCGCACCTTTAATGCCGGCGTGCCATAGGAAGTGCCGTCTTCGACCTCTGGCCAGGCCAGCGCGAATTCTCGCAACTCGTCGAAGGTCAATGCTGGCTCTCTCCTCATCGTCATGCCCGGGCTTGTCCGGGCATCCACGTCTTAGAAGTGCATCAGCAAGAAAGGCGTGGATGGCCGGGACAAGCCCGGCCATGACGGAGAGAGAGGCTTCACTGCACGGAAGTAAAAAACCGCGCCAGCCGAAAACCCGACAGCCAAGTCCACACCGGCTGGCTGCGCATGCCCATATCCCACGAGCCGACCACGGCATCCGCACGGCCGATCAGATTGTCGATCGGCAGCAGTCCCACGCCGCCGTCGCGCACCGCGACGCGGCTGTCGGCGGAATTGTCCCTGTTGTCGCCGAGCACGAACAGTTGGCCCGGCGGCACCGTCACCTCGGGCGTGTTGTCGAGCCTTCCATTGTCGCGCATCTTGAAAATGGCATGGCTGACGCCGTTCGGCAGCGTCTCGACGAAGCGATAGGCCCGCTCGGTGTTGCCGCGATCGTCTTCGGCCTGGCCTGTGCCATCCGGCTTCAACGCCGCGGCGTGGTCGTTGATGAACAGCTGTCCCTGCCGCAACTGGATGCGGTCGCCCGGCAATCCCACCACGCGCTTGACCCAGGCCTGCGAGCGGTCGCCGGGCCAGCGGAACACGACGACGTCGCCGCGCTTGGGCGTGTCGCCGAACACGCGGCCGGTTTCCGGCAGCGTGATCTGGATCGGCAGCGATGCCGCGCCGTAGCCATAAGGGAATTTCGACGCCACCAGCGCGTCGCCGATCAAAAGCGTCGGCTCCATCGAACCGGACGGAACGTAAAACGGCTCGGCGATCGCGCCCTTGGCGACGAACACGACAGCCACGATCGCAGCCAACTGCACGGCCTGCGCGCGCCAGCTCGCAGGCTTGCCGCTCGCGCCGTCCTTCTGCTTATCCTTCTCCTCGCTCATGCGCCCGTTCCTCCGACGGTGATCTTTTCCATCCGCAGCGTCGGCTGGCCGACGCCGACCGGCACACCCTGGCCGTTCTTGCCGCAGGTGCCGATGCCGGTGTCGAGCGCGAGATCGTTGCCGACCATGGTGATCCTGTGCAGGTCGGTCGGCCCGTTGCCGATCAGCATCGCGCCCTTCAAGGGCGCGCCGAGCTTGCCGTTTTCGATCTTGTAGGCCTCGGTGCACTGGAACACATATTTGCCGGAGGTGATGTCGACCTGGCCGCCGCCGAAATTCGCGGCGTAGATGCCGTTCTTCACCGAGGCCAGAATTTCCGCGGGGTCGCGTTGGCCCGCCAGCATGTAGGTGTTGGTCATGCGCGGCATCGGAACGTGCGCGTAGCTCTGCCGGCGCCCGTTGCCGGTCGGCTTCATGTTCATCAGCCGCGCGTTCTGGCGGTCCTGCATGTAGCCGACCAGAATGCCGTCCTCGATCAGCACCGTGCGATTGGTCGGCGTGCCCTCGTCGTCGATGGAGAGAGAACCGCGCCGCGAGGCCATCGTGCCGTCGTCCACCACCGTGACGCCCTTGGCCGCGACCTGCTTGCCCATCAACCCTGCAAAGGCCGAGGTCTGCTTGCGGTTGAAGTCGCCTTCGAGGCCATGCCCGACCGCCTCATGCAGCATCACGCCGGGCCAGCCGGCGCCCAGCACCACGTCCATCTCGCCGGCGGGGGCGGGGACGGATTCCAGATTGACCAGCGCCTCGCGGATGGCGCCGTCGGCCGCCTCGCGCCATGCCTTGGTTTCGATGAAGCGCGCATAGCCCTCGCGGCCGCCATAACCCTTGCTGCCGCTCTCCTGCCGGTCGCCTTGCCCGGCGACCACCGAAATGTTGACCCGCACCAAGGGGCGGATATCGCGATAGCTCTCGCCATCGGGGCGCAGGATTTCCACCACCTGCCAGGTGGCGCCTAGGCTGATCGAAGCCTGCCGCACCCGTGGATCCTTGTCGCGTAGATAGGCGTCGATCTCGGCCAGCAGTTTTACCTTGGCTTCAAAGCCCGGCGCATCCAGCGGATTGTCGTCGCCATAGAGCCGCACATTGGTATGCGCGGGAGCAGCGGCAAAATTGCCGCTGTAGCCGCCGCGCACGGCCGCCACCGCATCCGCCGCGCGGATCAGCGCCGGCAAGGATACGTCGGAGGAATGCGCGTACCCAACCGCGTCGTCCTTCACCGCGCGCAGGCCAAACCCCTGGGAGGTGTCGTAGGTCGCCTGCTTCAGCCGGCCGTTGTCAAAGCCGAGCGCTTCGGTCTGGCCATATTCCAGAAACAGCTCGCCATCGTCGGCCCCCTGAAGGCCCCGCATGATCTCGCGTCTGATAGCATCGCGGTCGAGATTGGCGCGGTCGAGAAGGGAGGTTGTGGCGGGATTGGTCATCAAATCAGTCCGTTGTCGGAGGGGCGCATCCAAGATAGTTGTTTCCCGGCCATTCCGCGAGGGGCGGGATCAACACGTTGCCGAGACGATGGCATCAGTCGAAATTGTTCCGATAGCTCAAGACCATATCGAAAGCTTTCATCGAGCCCTCGATTTCGTCGCGCGGGAGCGGCGCTATCTCGCGTTTCTGGAAGCCCCGCCGTTCGAATCGACGCAGGCCTTCGTTCTCGACAATATCAGACAGGGTTATCCGCAACTGGTCGCGGTGTCGGCCGGGCAGGTCGTCGGCTGGTGCGATGTCGCGCCCAAGCCCAGGCCGATTTATGCGCATGGCGGCGTTCTCGGCATCGCGCTTCTGCCGGAATTCCGGCGGCAGGGAATAGGTACGCGTTTGATCCGGCAGACGCTCGGCGCGGCGCAGGCCTTTGGGCTGCACCGGGTCGAACTGACGGTTCGGGAAAACAACGCGATCGCGATCGAGCTTTACAAGAGGGTCGGCTTCGAGATCGAAGGCTTGCAGCGTAACGCCACCAAGGTTGATGGCGTCTACGAAAACGTGGTCCTGATGGCTATCCTGTTCTAGGGGCAACTCCCCTCAGGGCAGCTTGTCATACCCTTCACCCAGCCCGTTCAAGCTGAGCGGAAACCCGATTCCCTCTTCGGGCGTCTCAAAAATAATAAAAGTCGCGGTTTTGGCGGTCCGAAGCTGCCCGAGCAGCTTCTCGTCCATGACAACCTCGGCCACGCAGCCATTGGGCAGGCAGCGGACAAAGCCGGCGCGGCCGACGTCCTGGTTGTCGAGTTTCAGCCCGAGGCCGGAGGGGAGCAGGACGCCGAGCGGCGCCACCACCCGCATCAGCTTGCTCTTCTGGTCGGCCGTCTTGAGCACGATCACGGTGAGGCCGGCGTTGGAGCGGTCCTCGGCCACCACGCTCTGGATCAGGGCGCATTGTTCGCCCTGGGCGCCGGGCGGGGTGTCGCAGCGGATCTGCCAGTCGCCATGGACCGAGCGCACCGCGCCTTGGGCGCTGGCCGCCTGGGTCAGGCCGAGCAGGAACGCCACGGCGAACAGGCCGCCGAGCCAGCGGGCCGGTTCCAGGCCAAATCCCGTCTGATACATTCCTGCCTGATGTTTCGAACGCCCCATCCGGGTCGATCCTCTTTTATCATTTCCGGCTGCGCCGGTGACATTCCGGCTGGGCCGGCCACATTGTAACTGGGCTTACCGGACTGATACGCAATGACGGCGCCTTGAAGGCAGTCCAGGAGCCGATCCGCGCCATCCTTAAGGACCGACCCAAGGACGGTCGGGAGCCCTGAGCGAATCAGGCCGCTCGGGAGCACCGTCACTGTGCGTACATCCGGCAACCGGGCTGTCAAGCGGCGACGCCTTGCAAAATGGCGGGTTTTTGCTGATTTGCCGGAAAAATCCGACATCCGGCGAATAGCAGGTGACGCATGGCGTTGCGCCCCACTACTGCATTGCGAGAGCCTTAGAATTATGGTTTGAGAGGCTGGATTTCGACGCGTTCTAACGATCAGGCCCGGGTACTGAGCAATGCTGTTGCAGGTACTTTTGAAGGTGTACTTCCAAAAGTACCTCCGGTAGGCCGTTTGTGAGGGCGGATCGTGCGGCATTCCCGGCCATTCGGCGGGAGTGCTTTGGGGACTTATTCAAGGGAGCGCGAGCGGCATGAAGATGTCGAGTGGCCAGATGGGCCGGCGATTGCTGGGGTTGACGGTGGCGGGCATGGCGCTCGCAGCCGGCGGAATGGCTTTGGCGGCGCAGCCGCAGCCGTGGGAAATGACGCTGCAGCCAGCCGCCTCTCCGGTGATGGAAAGCATCATCAGCTTCCATAATCTGCTGCTGTGGATCATCACGATCATCACTTTGTTCGTGCTGGCGCTTCTGGTCATGGTGGTGGTCAAGTTCAACGCCAAGACCAACCCGGTCCCCTCCAGGACCACCCACAACACGCTGATCGAGGTGGCCTGGACGCTGATTCCAGTGCTGATCCTGGTCGCCATCGCGGTGCCGTCGTTCCGCCTGCTGTTCCTGCAGCTCGACATTCCCAAGGCCGACCTGACGGTGAAGGTCACCGGCAAGCAGTGGTACTGGAGTTACGCCTATCCGGATAACGGCAAGTTCGAATTCGATTCGCTGCTGGCGGCCGACAAGCAGCCGCGCCTGCTCGGCGTCGACAACGAGATGGTGGTGCCGGTCAACAAGGTGGTTCGCGTCCAGACCACCGGCGCCGACGTGATTCACGCGTTCGCGGTGCCGTCGTTCGGCATCAAGATCGACTCGATCCCCGGCCGCCTGAACGAGACCTGGTTCAAGGCCACCAAGGTCGGCGTGTATTACGGCCAGTGCTCGGAACTGTGCGGCAAGGACCACGCCTTCATGCCGATCGCGGTGCGGGTGGTGACCGATCAGGAATTCGCTTCCTGGGTTGAGGCGGCGAAGAAGAAATATGCGACCAACCCGGCGAACACGTTCGCCTCAGTTGGTGGCCAGGCCACGCAGTAAGGCGCGGCCAAGGGACACTAAGGGACAAGGGCGACGGGACCTGAAAGAGGTCCGCAAAGGGACTGCAAGGCAGGATTTCAAAATGGCAACGACGACACACGACGATCACGCCCATGGTGACCACGCCCATGCCAATCCGACCGGATGGCGGCGCTGGGTCTATTCGACGAACCATAAGGACATCGGCACGATGTACCTTATCTTCGCGATCTTCGCGGGTGTCATCGGTGCAGCGATGTCGATCGCGATCCGCATCGAGCTGATGTATCCCGGCGTCCAGTTCTTCCACGAATCCCACACCTATAATGTGTTCGTGACCTCGCACGGCCTGATCATGATCTTCTTCATGGTGATGCCGGCGATGATCGGCGGCTTCGGCAACTGGTTCGTGCCGCTGATGATCGGCGCGCCGGACATGGCGTTCCCGCGCATGAACAACATCTCGTTCTGGCTGCTGCCGGCCTCCTTCACGCTGTTGTTGATGTCGACCTTCGTCGAGGGCGAGCCGGGCGCCAACGGCGTCGGCGCTGGCTGGACCATCTACGCGCCGCTGTCGACCTCGGGCCATCCGGGACCGGCGGTCGATTTCGCGATCCTGTCGCTGCATCTGGCCGGCGCCTCCTCGATCCTCGGCGCCATCAACTTCATCACCACGATCTTCAACATGCGCGCGCCGGGCATGACCCTGCACAAGATGCCGCTGTTCGTCTGGTCGATCCTGGTGACGGTGTTCCTGCTCCTGTTGTCGCTGCCGGTGCTCGCCGGCGCCATCACCATGCTGCTCACCGACCGCAATTTCGGCACCACCTTCTTCTCCGCCGACGGCGGCGGCGACCCGCTGCTGTTCCAGCATCTGTTCTGGTTCTTCGGCCATCCCGAAGTGTACATCCTGATCCTGCCCGGCTTCGGCATGATCAGCCAGATCGTCTCGACTTTCTCGAAGAAGCCCGTGTTCGGCTATCTCGGCATGGCCTACGCCATGGTCGCGATCGGCGGCATCGGCTTCGTGGTGTGGGCGCACCACATGTACACCGTCGGCATGTCCAGCGCGACGCAGGCCTATTTCGTCGCCGCCACCATGGTGATCGCGGTGCCGACCGGCGTGAAGATCTTCTCCTGGATCGCCACGATGTGGGGCGGTTCGATCGAATTCAAGACGCCGATGCTGTGGGCGATCGGCTTCATCTTCCTGTTCACGCTCGGTGGCGTCACCGGCGTCGTGCTGGCCAATGCCGGCGTCGACCGCGTGCTGCAGGAAACCTACTACGTGGTCGCGCACTTCCACTACGTGTTGTCGCTCGGCGCCGTGTTCGCGATCTTCGCCGGTTGGTACTACTGGTTCCCGAAAATGTCGGGCTACATGTACTCGGAGACGATCGGCAAGCTGCACTTCTGGTTCACCTTCATCGGCGTGAATCTCGTGTTCTTCCCGCAGCACTTCCTCGGCCTGTCCGGGATGCCGCGCCGCTACGTCGACTACCCGGATGCGTTCGCGGGCTGGAACCTGGTGTCGTCGTTCGGTTCCTACATCTCGGGCTTCGGCGTGCTGATCTTCATCTACGGCGTGGTCGATGCCTTCGCGAAGAAGCGGGTCGCCGAGGCCAATCCGTGGGGCGCCGGTGCCACCACGCTGGAATGGACGCTGCCGTCGCCGCCGCCCTTCCACCAGTTCGAAGTGCTGCCGCGCGTTCAGTAAACGGTTATTCGCGGCGCGCCGCTGTTGCGCGCCGCGGCTTTAGTGAAGCGAGATAAATCTTGTCGGTAGTTGATCACAACGCCATCGATGTACTCCCCCGGATTTCCGAGGCGGAGGTCGGGGACTACCTCGCGCTGCTGAAGCCGCGGGTGATGTCGCTCGTGATCTTCACGGCACTGGTCGGCCTCGTGATCGCGCCGGGCCACGTTCACCCCGTGCTGGCGTTCACCGCGATCCTCTGCATCGCGGTTGGGGCCGGTGCCTCGGGCGCGATGAACATGGCCTATGAGGGCGACATCGACGCCTTGATGTCGCGCACCGCCAACCGGCCGATCCCGCGCGGACGCATCACGTCGGGCGAAGCCATGGCGTTCGGCCTGATCCTGGCGTTCTTCTCGGTGCTGACGCTCGGCATCCTCGTCAACCTGCTGGCCGGCGCGCTGCTGGCGTTCACGATCTTCTTCTATGTGGTGGTCTACACCATGTGGCTGAAGCGCTGGACGGCGCAGAACATCGTGATCGGCGGCGCCGCGGGCGCGCTGCCGCCGGTCGTGGCGTGGGCCGCGGCCACCGGCTCGCTGTCGATGGAGCCGCTGCTGCTCTTCCTCATTATCTTCTTCTGGACCCCGCCGCATTTCTGGGCGCTGGCGCTCTTTCGTTCCGACGACTATGCCCGCGCCGGCATTCCGATGCTGCCCGTGGTCGCCGGGCCCGATGCGACGCGGCTGCAGATCCTGCTTTACACGATCGTGCTGGTCGCGATCGCGGTTGCGCCCTGGCCGCTCGGCTATTTCGACGCGGTCTACGGCGTCACCTCGCTGGTGCTTGGCGCCGGCATGATGTGGCTGGCCATCGAGGTCTATCGCCACCGCGAGGGCAAGCGGGCGGTGCGCGCGACGCGCCGGCTGTTCGCGTTCTCGATCCTGTATCTGTTCGCGCTGTTTGCGACCCTCTTGCTCGAAGTGGTCGTCCGCGCCGTCGCGCCAGTGTTCGGGTAGGGGGCGCATGGCGAACGCATGGACGACAATCGCAAGCCAGATGGAATCGTCCTCACCGAGGCGCAGAAAAGAAGCCGCCGCCAGCGCTCGATCGCCATCGCGCTCGCGCTCGGCGTCCTTGTCGTGTTGTTCTTCGCGGTCACCATGGTCAAGGGGCCGGCCGTTCTCGTCCGGCCGATGTGATTGAAATGGAAAACGATCCGCAAAGGCGTGAGGGACCGGCTGGAGGCGAGGGGATCGCTTCGCGCCGTACCCTGACGCGCGATGCGGTGGTGGCCTCGATCTGCGGCTTCGTCGTGGTGTTGATGGTCGGCGCCTCCTATGCCGCCGTGCCCTTCTACGACTGGTTCTGCCGCGCCACCGGTTTCAACGGCACCACCCAGGTCTCGACCTCGGCGCCAACAGACGCGCCGCTGGCGCGCAAGATTTCCGTGCGGTTCGACGCCAATGTCGGCCCCGGCCTGCCCTGGAAATTCGAACCTGAGCAGAACGAGATCGAGGTCCGGATCGGCGAAGTCGTCACCGTGTTCTACACCGTGACCAACCAGGCCGCGCGTGCGACCACAGGCGTTGCCGCCTACAACGTCGCGCCGCTGACGGTCGGCGCCTATTTCCAGAAGATCAACTGCTTCTGCTTCACCGAACAGACCATGGGCCCGGGCGAGAAGCGCGAGATGCCCGTGGTGTTCTATGTCGATCCGCAGCTGGCGAAAGACAGCGAGAACGACGGCCTGAACACCATCACGCTATCCTACACCTTCTATCCCGTGCGCGAGACCGCGCCGAAGCCGGTCGCGGCCGGCGAAGCCGACAAGCGCAAGGGAAACTTGTAACGCGAAGCTTGTGACAGGAAACTTGTGAATCAGGAGTTCCGTATCTAACGGGATTTCGGATTTGAAATTTGAGACGAATATGTGCCGAAGGGAACGGCACATCTAACGGAGAGACCGCAATGGCTACGGCGCACGCGAAGCAGCACGACTACCACCTCGTCGATCCGAGCCCGTGGCCGGTGGTCGGCTCGATCTCGGCCTTCATCATGGCGGTGGGCGCCATCACCTGGATGCACCACATGACCGCCGCGGCCCCGTTCATCTTCGGTGCCGGCACCGTCGGCGTGCTCTACACCATGGCGAGCTGGTGGGGCGATGTGATCCGCGAAGCCCAGTACAAGGGCGACCACACCCGCGTCGTGCAGATCAGCCACCGCTACGGCATGATCCTGTTCATCGCTTCCGAGGTGATGTTCTTCGTCGCCTGGTTCTGGGCCTTCTTCAACTCCGCGCTGTTCCCCGCCGACGCGGTCCACGCCACCCGCGACGCCATTTTCGGCTGCGGTCCGGGCACCGCGATGGGCGCCTGCAGCGTGCCGGGCACCTGGCCGCCGAAGGGCATCGAGACCTTCGACCCCTGGCATCTGCCGCTGCTCAATACGCTCTTGCTGCTCACCTCGGGCACCACAGTCACCTGGGCGCATCACGCGCTGCTCGAGGATGACCGTCGGGGCCTGAAATACGGCCTGATCCTCACCGTGCTGCTCGGGGCCGCCTTCACTTGCGTGCAGGCCTATGAATACGCCCACGCCACCTTCCATTTCTCCGGTAACATCTACGGCGCGACCTTCTTCATGGCGACCGGCTTCCACGGTTTCCATGTGCTGGTCGGCACGGTGTTCCTGCTGGTGTGCCTGTTGCGCACCTATGCCGGCCACTTCACGTCGAAGCAGCATCTCGGCTTCGAATTCGCCGCCTGGTACTGGCACTTCGTCGACGTGGTGTGGTTGTTCCTCTTCATCTGCATCTACGTCTGGTTCCGCGGCGCGGGGGCCGCGGCCGGCGGGCACTGATACAGGCTTGATGTGCTACAAGGGGCGGTCGAAACGACCGCCCCTTTTTGTTTGCAAAGCGAAGCATGACAGATAACGCGGCAACCACGGTAACCCAGAGCGCGCTACGCGGCATCGCCTGCCGCTGCCCGCGTTGCGGCAAGGGCAAGCTCTATGCGGGCTTCATCAACCTGCGTCCGAATTGCGAAGCGTGCGGGCTTGACTACGCTTTCATCGATGCCGGCGACGGGCCTGCGATCTTCATCATCATGCTGGCGGGCGCCATCGTCGTCACCGCGGCCCTGATCGTCGAAATCAAGTATCAGCCGCCGTTCTGGCTGCATGCGGCGCTGTGGCTGCCGCTGATCCTCGCAACCACGCTTCTGCCGCTGCGCTCGATGAAGTCGCTTTTGATCGCGCTGCAGTTTCATCACAAGGCCGCGCCCGGCCGGCTGATCGACCGCGAGCCGAAATGACCGGTCTCTCGTCACGGCGGCCCGCGGTGGCCGGCTTTGCCATCTTCACGCTGCTGATGGTGGCGGCCTTCACGGGCCTCGGGATCTGGCAATTGCAGCGCCGGGTCGAGAAGCATGCGCTGATCGCGATCCTGAACGAGCGCCTCGCCGCCGAGCCTGCGGCGCTGCCGGCGCGAGCGCAATGGAATATGCTGACGCCGGCCAAAGACGAATTCCGCCGCGTCAGTTTTACTGCGACCTACGCGCCGGTGCCGGATGCGATGGTCTACAGCGCAGGCTCCGCGGTTCGCGACGACGTTTCGGGCCCCGGCACCTGGGCGTTCCTGCCGGCGCAACTCGCCGACGGCAACACCGTCGTGGTCAATACCGGCTTCGTCCAGAACACGATGCAGGATCGCAACCAGCAGGATCGCGCCGTAGGCCGGCTGATCACCGGTGATCCTGTGAAGCTCACCGGCTACATCCGTTTTCCCGAAAGTGCGGGAACGCTGACGCCGCCGGAGAGCATGGCCAAACGACTTTGGTTTACCCGCGATCATCGCGCGATGGCGCGCGCGCTGGGCTGGGGCGAGGCCGACAAGGCCGTCGCGCCGTTCTATGTCGATCTGGAAACGCCCGTGCCCGAAAGCGGCATTCCAAAACCCGGCGCGCTCTCCGTGCGTCTCAAGGACGATCACCTGCAATACGCCATCACCTGGTTCACGCTGGCCTTTGCGGTCGTCATCGCCTTCGGTGTGTGGTGGCGCGGGCAGCGCCGCGCCTGATGTCCATTCCCCGTATTCACCCGGACTAGCTTGTAGGAGCCCTGGTTCGCACAATCGGCTGAGTTCCACGGTGCGTTCCGGACAATAGGCCGTTCAGTGTCCATTCATGACGATCGTCATACTCCGTCACCCGCGTCAGCGCCCGGGACAAGGTTGGGCTGCATGGATGGGATCGCGGATTTGGCGGATGATTTCGATCAGATAGCCTTGGTGGTCGACTGGCTCGACGCATGCCGGAGCAGCGACTTGGCGGCACTGCTCGATCTCTATGCCGACGACGCGAAGCTCGAATGCCGGTGCGGCGACGTCAAGGTCAGCGAAGGCCGCGCCGAACTCGAGTCCTATTGGCGGCCGCGCCTCGGTGCGCTCGTCCCCACCGCCTTCGGGCTCGAGGAAATCACGCCGACCGCCGAAGGCGTCGTGCTCGATTATCTGAGCCACGAAGGCAAGCCGGTCCGTATCGCGTTCGCTTTCTCGCGCGACGCCAAGATCCAGCGTACCGCCTGCGCCCCCGCGGGGCAGGCGTTGCGTCAGGAGGTTGCCGGCGTCGCCGATCAGGCTGGCTGACCGCTAGCTCTCGCCTCGCGCATGTGCGGCGGAATCTCCCGCCGGAAGCCGGCAACGCACGCAGGTGCGGCCTTGTTCGCGCAGCAGTTCAAGCGTCCCGCTCAGCGCGCGCGCGCGCTCCAGCATTCCCGTCAGTCCCCGGCCGAACATCCGGTCCGCTGGAAAGCCTATGCCGTCGTCGGATACTTCCACGATCACCTCGCGGTCGTTGATCCTTGCCAGCACGTGCATCGCGTTCGCCCTGGCATGACGAAGCACGTTTGTCACCGCCTCCTGGATCACGCGATGGATTGTCTGTGACAGCAAGCCGTCGGCCTCGTTCAGCGTCGTGTCGATCTGCGACGTCACGTTAAGATCCGGCGCTTGCGCCTTCGCGTTCTGCAACAGCGTCTGGATGCTCCTCTCCAGGCCAAGCTCCTGAATGTAGAGCGGCCGCAGGCGGTCGAGGATGCGGCGGTTCGCCTGCTGCAATGTTTCGACCGACTGCAGAATGCCCTCGGCGGCGCCCTTCAACTCCGGCTGGCCGGACGGGATGGACTCCAGCAGCGCTACCGTGTTGGCGCGGATACCGAACAGCAGCGGCCCGAGTTCGTCATGAAGCTCGCGCGCCATGTCCTGCCTCTCGTCGTCCTGCAGTGACACGATCCGGCGCAGCAGGCTGCGGTTATCCTGGCTGAGGCGATTGAGGGTGCGGGCGAGTTCGTTGGCTTCCTGCGCGCTCTTGCGGATCTCGGGCGGGCCGGCGGGAGCAATCGGCTGCTCGTAATCGCCCGATCGCATTCGGGTCAGGCCGTCGCCCAGACTTTGCAGCGGCCGCAATGCGGAACGTGCGGCGAAGTGGGCAATGGCCCCCGTCAACAGCATCAGGGCAATTCCGGAGCAGGCGATCGCCAGAAATCCGATCCACTTCTCGTAGATGTCGGCGGACAAGTCCGGCGCAACGACAATGTCGCCGACCTGTCTTCCCTCGATCGTCACGGGGAAGGCGGCTCCGGATTCGGGTATGGCGAGGAGGCGAACGAACCAGTCAGGCACCGTTCCCGCGGAACTCTGCACCTCGGGAGCACGACCATCGAGGCTGGTCCCGACGCGCCGAAACCGGATTGCTTCGGAGGCGCCCAGTGACTGCACGAACGCTTCCAGCGTCGCTTGCGGATTGGTGGAAGTCTGAAGCGCAGCGTTGAGCGCCGCCGCAACCGCCCTGGCCGAGCGAGCAGCCGGCTCTGTTTCTTCCAGAAGTTGCGCCCTGGCAAAGATCTGGAGCGAAACGCCTCCGGCCAGCAGCGCGGCCACGAACACCAGGCCGAGCGGCAGCAACAGCCGCGTTCGAAGAGAAAACCTTTCCCACATTTCGACCAATATAGCTCCCGCAACCCAAGATTTCTCTTTTCAAATATTGTCAACCGCCTATTTATTCCGGTAGGGGATTAAATGATGCAAAATACTAGCAGATCGGCAACGAAGGTGTTGATCGTCGACGACCATCCGGTGGTCCTGTCGGGTTGCCGGGCGCTGTTTGCGTCGGACAATTCCGTGAAGATCGACGAGGCCATCGACGCCAAGTCCGGCCACCGCGCCTACGTGACGAAGCGGCCCGACGTCACGGTGATCGATATCAAACTCCCGGATGTCTCCGGTTTCGAACTGATGCGGCGAATTCGCAAGGAGGATCCGGACGCCAGGATCATCATGTTCAGCATGAACGACGATCCGGCGTTCGTGGTTCGCGCCATCGAGATGGGCGCGCAGGGTTATGTCTCGAAGGGCGACGATCCAAGGATGCTGGTGAAGGCCGTCCGCAAGGTGGCGGCGGGAGACAACTTCATTTCACCGCAACTGGCGGAGGCGGTGACCTTTTCAGGCGCTTCGATCAAGGCCAATCCGGCGTCGCAAATGACCGCGCGCGAACTGGAAATCCTGCGGCTGCTGGGCCGCGGCGACAAGATCGTCGAAGTCGCCGACGCGCTCGAGATTTCCTACAAGACGGTGGCCAACACCACCTCGCTGCTCAAGCAGAAGCTCGGCGCCAAGAATCACTCGGACCTGATCCGGATCGCAGTGGAGATGGGGCTCGGCTGAGCGCGATCTGCCGTTTGGCGATCGCTGAACCGGCCGCGCTGCGGGGCGCGACCCGTTCGCGCCGCTGGATTGGCCTCTCGCCCGGGCAATGGATGACGATAAGCGAATCCAGCGAAGGCTTATCGGTGATGGCGATGCTTGTGGTGGCCGCGGCCCCTGTGCCACCCGTAGTGGTGCCCGCGTCCCCGGTGCATGTGTCCGTGGCCGTGGCCGCGCCCGTGCCCGTGCTTGACCTCAATCACTCCGCCGTCCGGCGCGGCCATCGGGGCCATGCCCAGCCTGGCGGAAGCGGATACGGTCATTGCCAGCAGCGCAAGACCAATCAGGCCGATACGTCTCATACAGTGTCCTCCCGTTCGCGTGATTGCGACGTCAGGCACAAGTTTCCGGTGCAACGTTTGTTCCGGCGCCGCATGAAGTAAATGACAATGGTGCGCGAGCGCCTTTCCGTTCATTCCCGGCCTGGATGCGCCGCGCAACCGACGGCTGCGGCGCTTTCCGCGCCGGCTCGGACAGGCGATGCAATTCGTCCGCGTCGCCGTGGTCATTTTCGGGAAAACTTGGCAACATGCGCTCGCTTTAATGGCAGGAGCGGTGAATGGCTGACCCGGATATCGTCGAGACCGCCTGTGCACGGGCGTGGGGCGTCTACCGTCTGATCAACAAAGGGATCGACGAGAATGACGCGCGGCACGCTATGTTGAAGCGCTTCATTCAGCAGCGCTGGGAGGCGGGCGACAACGAGCCGGAGTTTCTGACGGTCGAGGGGCTCAAATATCTCAAGCAGCTGGACGGGTCCCGGACCGGCTAGCGTAATCCGCCGGTGGCCCTAGCCAAGACCCTAGTCGGGAAAAAGAGGAACAATCGATTTCTTCGGGAGTTGCCGGTTGCATCATGGAAAACCCCGAGGAGGACGCCTTGAAGAAATTTCTGATGATCGGAACGCTGGTCTTTGCCGCATCGGCGGCTGCTGAAACCGCGGTCGCCGCCGAATTCTACGTGGTTCGCGACGCCACCACCAAGAAGTGCACGATCGTCGATACCAAGCCGACGACGACGACGACCACCGTCGTCGACAACGGCACGTTCAAGACCAAGACCGAGGCCGAAACCGGCATGAAAACAATGAAGGTCTGCACCACCGATTAACGACAGACCCTTCCAGGAGAGAGGGCCGCGAGCTCAGCTTGCGGCCCTTTTCGTTGCGGGCATCAGCCCCGGTAACGCAGCGCCGCGACCAACGCGGCAAGGCCGGCGTTAGCTGACGGCGGCTCGGTTAATAGAGGTGATAGCCTGGAAACGGCGCGCTCTTCATGGCATGGCGGGAATATGGCGGTGGATGAAGATTGTTCATCGAAGCGAGCGCTCGAATCGCACGGAAAACGCGCTAAGGTGGCGCATGGAAAAAAGTGCAGCCATGGGAAAAAGCGGAGCCATGGAAAATGTCCCGCGCCCGCTGCCTTTCTCGGCATTCGAATGGTTGGTGTCAGGGCGCTACTTGCGGGCGCGTCGCAAGGAAGGTCTCATTTCCGTTATTGCCGGCTTCTCCTTCCTCGGCATCATGCTCGGCGTTGCGACGCTGATTATCGTGATGGCCGTCATGAACGGCTTTCGCAAGGAATTGATCGACAAGATCGTCGGCATGAACGGCCATCTTGTGTTGCAGCCCATCGAGTCGCCGCTGACGGATTGGAAAGACGTCACTGAGCGCATCAGTCAGGTTGAGGGCATACGGCTTGCCGTTCCCGTGGTCGACGGTCCGGCGCTGGCATCATCGGCACACAATGCCTCGGGCGTACTCGTTCGCGGCATTCGCCCCGATGATCTCAACAAGCTTGCCTCGATCGCCAGCAACATCCAGCAGGGCTCGCTGGGCACATTTGAGCGGGGCCAGGGGGTCGCCATCGGACGCAGGCTCGCCGATCAATTGTCGCTGCGTGCCGGCGACAATATCACGCTGGTCGCGCCTGGCGGGCCGGTGACGTCGAAGGGCATTGCGCCGCGTATCAAGCCTTACAAGGTCGCGGCGGTGTTCAGCATCGACATGTCGGAATATGATTCCGTGATGGTCTTTCTGCCGCTTGCCGAGGCGCAGGCCTACTTCAATCGCGCCGACGACGTGAGCGCGATCGAAATTTTCATCGAAGCCAGTCCCGACAGGGTCGACGACTTCCGAAGGCCGGTGGCAGACGCCGCCGGGCGGCCGGTATTCCTCGTCGACTGGCGACGGCGGACCTCGGCCTTTTTCGCCGCACTTCAGGTCGAGCGCAACGTCATGTTTCTGATCCTGACCTTGATCGTGCTGGTCGCCGCGCTGAACATCGTTTCGGGTCTGATCATGCTCGTGAAGGACAAGGGCAGCGACATCGCTATTCTGCGCACCGTGGGCGCCTCGCGAGGATCGATCATGCGGGTGTTCCTGATCGCGGGTGCTGCGATCGGCGTTGTCGGCACGCTGACCGGACTTCTTGTCGGCATGCTGGTTTGCATGAATATCGAATCGATCCGGCAATTCCTGTCCTGGCTCACCAGTACCGAATTGTTTCCACCAAAACTCTACCTCCTGTCGAAGCTGCCGGCGGAGATCGATTTTGGCGAGACCGCCGCCGTTGTGATCATGGCGCTGGCGCTGTCATTCCTCGCGACGCTCTATCCATCGTGGCGCGCGGCGCAACTCGATCCGGTCGAGGCATTTCGATATGGCTGACCGGATATGCGCTGGCTAAAGCCTTTTGGGCCAGCGGGCGAACCACGTCGCGAGATCGTGCGGTCTTGATCCCGTCATTGCGAGCGCAGCGAAGCAATCCACGTCCCCGCTTGCCGTGCTTGGATTGCTTCGCTGCGCTCGCAATGACGGGGAAACAGCAGGGCTCCGACCACCGGGGTGGCCGTCCCGCTTCCCTTCTTTTTCACCCCAATGCCATTTCCCCTTCGCCCCAAAACGCTTATGGTGCCGCTCGCTTCGCGTTTGGCGAAATCTAATACATGATCAATATCAAAGGCTTGGCATAGGGCTTGCGCCTTTGGAGGGTGGTTTGACGCGCTATATTTCGACGCGGGGGGAGGCCCCCGTCCTGGGTTTTTGCGATGTGATGCTGGCCGGGCTTGCCCGCGACGGCGGCCTCTATGTGCCCGAGGTCTGGCCGCAGCTTTCTGCCGAGACCATCGCGGGATTTTTCGGCCGGCCCTATTGGGAAGTCGCGGTCGACGTGATCAGGCCGTTTACCGCAGGTGAAATCTCCGACGTCGATCTCGGTCGCATGGCGAACGAAGCTTACGCGACGTTCCGCCATCCTGCCGTGGTGCCGCTCGATCAGGTCGGGCCCAATCAATTCGTGCTGGAGCTGTTCCACGGCCCGACGCTGGCGTTCAAGGACGTCGCGATGCAGCTGATCTCGCGGCTGATGGATCACGTGCTGGCCAAGCGCAATCAGCGCACCACCATTGTGGTCGCGACTTCTGGCGATACGGGCGGCGCCGCCGTCGATGCGTTCGCGGGCCTCGATAATGTCGATCTGGTCGTGCTGTTCCCGAACGGACGCATCTCCGACGTACAGCGGCGGATGATGACGACGACGGGGGCGGCCAACGTGCATGCGCTCGCGATCGAAGGCACCTTCGACGATTGCCAGGCGATCGTGAAGGCGATGTTCAACCATCACGGCTTTCGCGATGCGGTTTCGCTGTCGGGCGTCAACTCGATCAACTGGGCGCGGATCGTGGTGCAAGTGGTGTATTATTTCACCTCGGCCACAGCCCTCGGCGCGCCCGCGCGCACGGTGGATTTCACCGTGCCGACCGGGAATTTCGGCGATATCTTTGCAGGTTACGTCGCCAAGAAGATGGGCCTGCCGGTGCGCTGGCTGCGCATCGCTTCCAACGTCAACGACATCCTGCCGCGCACGCTCAAGACCGGCATCTATGAGGTCCGCGAGGTTCACGCCTCCGCTTCGCCCTCGATGGACATCCAGATCTCCTCGAATTTCGAGCGGCTGCTGTTCGAGGCGAGCGGCCGCGACGCCGACAGCGTTCGCCGGTTGATGGCCTCGCTGAAACAGTCCGGACGTTTCGTGCTGCCCGATGCCATGCTGGCCGCGATCCGCGAGGAGTTCGATGCCGGACGCGCCGACGAGACCGAGACGTCGGCCGCGATCAGGGCCGCCTGGCGCGAGGCCGGCGACCTCGTCGATCCCCATACCGCGGTGGCGCTGGCAGTAGCGGATCGCGATACCTCGGATTCGAAGATCCCCAACATCGTGCTGTCGACCGCGCATCCGGCCAAGTTTCCCGATGCGGTGGAAGCCGCCTGCGGCGTGCGGCCGCAACTACCGGCCTGGCTCGACGGTCTCATGACCAAATCCGAACACATCACGGTGATGAAAAACGATTCAGCCGAAGTGGAGCGATTCGTGCGCTCGGCGAGCCGTGCCGCGAAGCAGGGAGTTGCCGGATGAGCGTTGACGTAACCAAGCTGCCATCCGGCCTGACGGTCGTTACCGACACCATGCCGCATCTGGAAACGGCTGCGCTCGGCGTCTGGGCCGGCGTCGGCGGCCGTGACGAGAAGCCGAACGAACACGGCATCTCGCATCTTCTGGAACACATGGCCTTCAAGGGCACCACGCGCCGTTCCTCGCGCGAAATCGTCGAGGAAATCGAGGCGGTCGGCGGCGATCTCAATGCGGGCACTTCGACCGAAACCACCGCCTATTATGCCCGGGTGATGAAGGCCGACGTGCCGCTGGCGCTCGACGTGCTCTCCGACATTCTGGCCAATCCGTCATTCGTGCCTGATGAACTCGAGCGCGAGAAGAGCGTCATCGTGCAGGAAATCGGCGCGGCGCAGGATACGCCCGATGACGTCGTGTTCGAGCACCTCAACGAGCTCTGTTTTCCGGACCAGCCGATGGGCCGTTCGCTCCTGGGCACCGCGAAAACTCTGAAGAATTTCGATCGCGACATGCTGCGCGGCTATCTCTCGACGCATTACCGCGGCCCCGACATGGTGGTGGCCGCCGCCGGCGCGGTCGACCACAAGCGCGTGGTGGAGGAAGTGGCGCAAAGATTTGCCAGCTTCGACGCCACGTCGGCGCCGAAGCCGGTGCCTGCGATGTTCGGCAAAGGTGGTTCGCGCGTGGTGCATCGCGACCTCGAACAGGCGCATCTGACGCTGGCGCTCGAAGGCGTGCCGCAGACGGATCTATCGCTGTTCTCGCTGCAGGTCTTCACCAACACGCTCGGCGGCGGAATGTCGTCGCGGCTGTTCCAGGAAGTGCGCGAAAAGCGCGGCCTGTGCTACTCGATCTACACCTTCCACGCGCCCTATTCCGACACCGGCTTTTTCGGTCTCTACACCGGCACCGATCCCGGCGACGCGCCGGAAATGATGGAAGTGATTGTCGACGTCATCAATGATGCCGTCGAAACCCTGACCGAAGCCGAGATCGCCCGCGCCAAGGCGCAGATGAAGGCCGGCCTTCTGATGGCGTTGGAAAGCTGCTCCTCCCGGGCCGAACAGCTGGCGCGGCACGTGCTGGCCTATGGCCGGCCGCAGACGGTCGAAGAGCTGGTCGCCAGAATCGATGCGGTCAGCGTCGAATCGACCCGCAACGCCGCGCATGCGCTGCTGACCCGCAGCCGGCCGGCGGTCGTGGCACTTGGCAGCGGCAGGGGGCTGGACACGGCGGTGACTTTTGCGGAAGGATTGACGAGGTCGAAGGCGAAAACGCTTCTGCATTGAGGTAGAGGGCATGGCCCTGTTTCGTTTGCCAACCAGCGGACCGGCCGCGCTTGTGCCGCGCGGCCACGGCCTGCTGCTGCGCGCCCCGCAAATGTCGGATTTCCTGCAATGGGCGCAATTGCGCGAACAAAGCCGCGCCTACCTCACGCCGTGGGAACCGATCTGGCCGTCGGACGATCTGACCCGCGCCGGCTTCCGCCGCCGGTTGCGCCGCTACGCCGAAGATATCGCCGCCGACCGCTCCTATCCGTTCATCGTCTTCCGCGCGTCTGACGGCGCCATGATCGGCGGCATCACGCTCGCCAATGTCCGCCGCGGCATCGTGCAGGCCGGCACCATCGGCTATTGGGTCGGCGAACCGCATGCCGGCCGCGGCTACATGACCGCGGCGCTCCGGGTGCTGCTGCCGACGCTGTTCGGCGAACTCAACCTGCACCGCATCGAGGCCGCCTGCATTCCCTCCAATTCGCCCTCGATCCGGGTGCTGGAGAAATGCGGCTTCACCCGCGAGGGACTGGCGCGGCGCTATCTCTGCATCAACGGCGTCTGGCAGGACCATCTGCTGTTCGGCCTGCTGCATGAGGATTTCCGCGGCTGAACCGTTGATTTCTAAGCCTTTTAGGTGCCTTGGGTTCGCCGCCATTGGGCTGCTATAAGGCCGCCGGGAACAAATGACGTGGAATGATGGGATCAGGGACGTCGCATGGGTGACAATCGTTTGGCCAGGTTGATGGCGGCTGCGGCGGTTGCGGGCGGGCTGGCCTGCGTAACGGTGATGCCGGCATCGGCGCAATCGATCACCGATCGCTTCAAGAGCCTGTTCGGCGGCAAGTCGGACGCGGAGCCGGCCACCAATGCGCCGGCGGTGCCCGAGGATACGGGCGATCTCACCTGTCCGCCGGTCACGGTCAGGGCCGGCGCAGCCACCTACGCCGTGGCGGCGCCCGGCAAGCAGCCGGTCGGCAACGACCTGCGCTTTCAGGCGACGATCTCCAAGATGGCCCGCGAATGCACCGTCAATGGTGGCGTGATCACGGCGCGGATCGGCATTCAGGGCCGCGTCATTGCCGGCCCCGCCGGCGCCCCGTCGTCGGTCCAGGTTCCGATTCGCGTCGCGGTGGTGCAGGGCGGTGTCTCCGAGAAGACCATCGCCACCAAGGCCTACCAGACCACCGTCACGATGACGGAAGGCGGCAGCGAGCCGTTTACGCTGGTGGCCGAAGATCTCGTTTATCCGGCGCCTCCCGGCGCCGTCGGCGACAGCTACATCTTCTATATCGGCTTCGACCCGCAGTCCCTGAAGCCTGAACGCCCGGCGCCGAAAAAGAAGAAGCAATAAAAAAAAGCCGGCGCGAGGTGATCGCGCCGGCTTTGATTGGTAGGTCGAAGGCGCTCAGTTCAGCTTGGCGCGAACCTCGGCAATGCCCTTGGCGAGCAAGTCGTCGGCGACCGAGCCCTTGACCGACTTCGACAGGATGGTCGAGGCGGCTTCGACCGCGGCGTTGGCGGCGGCGGCACGGACGTCGGCCAGCGCCTGGGCTTCGGCGAGGGCGATCTTGCTCTCGGCGGTCTTGGTGCGGCGGGCGACGAAATCTTCCATCTTGGCCTTGGACTCGACCGCGATGCGTTCGGCCTCGGCCTTGGCATTGGCGATGATTTCCTCGGCCTCGCGCTCGGCGCTGGCGCGGCGGGTCTTGTATTCGCCGAGCAGCTTGGCGGCCTCCTCCTTGAGACGGCGGGCGTCGTCGAGTTCGGCCTTGATGCGCAGGGCGCGATGATCCAGCGCCGTCAGCACCGTCTTGTGGATGCCGAGATAGGCAAACAGCACCATCAGGATGACGAAGGCGATCGCGACCCAGGTTTCCGGTTGGGTGAACATCGCTCTATCCCTTCAACGTAGCATCGACGGCGCTGCTGACGGTTTTGCCGTCGGGCAGCACGCCGGTGAGGCGTTGCACGATCGCGCCGGCTGCATCCGCGGCGATGCCGCGGACATTGCTCATCGCGGTCTCCCGCGTCGCCGCGATCTGCTTCTCGGCGGCGGTAAGCTTGGTGTTCAACTGGTCTTCCAGCTTCTTGCGCTCGACTTCCGAGGCCGCGTTCAGCTTCTCGCGGGTCTCGTTGCCGATGGCCTGCGCGCGGGAACGTGCCGAAGCGAGTTCCGTCTCATAGGCCTTCAGCGCAGCGTCGGACTCGTCCTTCAGCTTCTGCGCCGCGGCCAGATCGCCCTCGATCGCATTCTGACGTGCGTCGATCACGCTTTCGACGCGCGGCAGCGCAAAGCGGGACACGATCACATAGAGCGCGACGAACGCGATAACCAGCGACACCAGCTGCGAAGCAAACGTGCTCGACTCGAACGGAGGAAATCCTCCGCCGTGTCCGCCGTCTGCCTCGGTGTGGGCGCCGGTACCATGACTTTTCTCAGCCACGGGGTTCTCCTCTTGCTGTCAGGCGCGCCGCCCGGATCGGGCGGCGCGAGTGGGTGCAGCTCAGAGCGGAACGAACAGCAGCAGCAGCGCGATCAGCAGCGAGAAGATGCCGAGCGCTTCGGTCACGGCGAAGCCGAAGATCAAGTTGCCGAACTGGCCCTGGGCTGCCGAGGGATTGCGCACCGCTGCGGCGAGGTAGTTGCCGAAGATGATGCCCACGCCGACGCCCGCGCCGCCCATGCCGATGCATGCGATGCCCGCGCCGATAAGTTTTGCTGCTGCCGGTTCCATTTTCTAGAGCTCCTTGAGAGATAAGACAGAGTGAGGGTGGAAATTCCCCGGACGCTTAGTGTCCCGGATGAATGGCGTCGTTGAGGTAGATGCAGGTGAGGATCGCGAACACGTAGGCCTGCAGGAATGCGACCAGCAGTTCGAGCGCGGTCAGCGCGACGGTGAGCGCCAGCGGTAACACGCCGCCGAGCCAGCCGATGGCGCCGAGCGAGACACCGAGCATCGCGACAAAGCCCGCGAACACCTTCAGCGCGATGTGGCCGGCGAGCATGTTGGCGAACAGACGGACGCTATGCGAAACCGGACGCAGGAAGAACGACAGGATTTCGATGAACATGACCAGCGGGACGATGTAGCCCGGAACGCCGTGGGGAACGAAGATACCGAAGAACTTCAGGCCGTTCTTGTAGACGCCGTAGATCAGGACCGTGAAGAAGACCAGGAGCGCGAGCGCCGCGGTGACGATGATGTGGCTCGAAACCGTGAACGTGTAGGGAATGATGCCTACGAAGTTCGAAACGCAGATGAACATGAACAGCGAAAAGATCAGCGGGAAGAACTTCATGCCTTCCGTGCCGGCAGTGCTGCGGATCGTGCTGGCGACGAACTCGTAGCTGATTTCGGCGATCGACTGCAGCCGCCCGGGAATCAGTTGCCCTCTCGCCATGCCACCGATCATCAGCAGCGAGATCACCGCCACCGCGATGAACATGTAGAGCGACGAGTTGGTGAAGGCGATCGTTTGGTTGCCGATATGGCCGATCGTGAAGATGGGTTCGATATTGAACTGGTGGATCGGGTCGATTTTCATCCGCGCGGCTCTTTATCCACCGGCCTGGCCGGCAATCGAATTTCAAATGTCGTGACTTCCCGTCGACGCTCAGCGCCTGCCTGGACCTGCGCCTGCAGTTCTCACCACGTTGACCACGCCGGCGACGAAGCCGAGCAGAAGAAACACGATGAAACCGAACGGCGACGTCGACAATAAACGGTCGAACCCCCAGCCAATCGCCGCCCCGACGACAACGCCCGCGACCAATTCCGAGGAAAGCCGGAAACCAAGCGCCATGGCAGAAGTCCTGGCAGCTGTGTCTCCGCTTTCAGTTCCGGGTTGATCAGTCCTGATCTTGCGGCTGTCACGAATTTCGGACAACCGGTGATCCAGACTTCCGAGCCTTGCGGAAAGCGCAGCTTCGTCGGAAGACGGCTGATCGCGATTTCCACCTGCGTTGTCGTTTTTGTCTTCGGCCATGCCCAAGACATTAAACGATGCCGCCGGTTGATGGAAATTGCGCCCGTCACCCTTGAAAGCCGCGCGGACCATACTTACCGCGTCTAATCAAGTCAAGATTAGGCCGTAGCCAGCTAGTGCTTTGATTTTTCAGGATTTATTTGACTATCGTCTGCGGCCCCGTAGACCCGGGATCGCAGTGCAGCAGTATTGCCACACGGATCGATCTTGCGTCCGTTTGCACGCTCTGTTGGGATGTCCCGAGCAAAGCGAAAATCGCCCGTTCCCGGAGCCCGCATGCCGCGTCAGGTCGATTACTATTTCTCGCTGCAATCGCCCTGGGCCTATATCGGGCACCAGTCCTTTCGGAATATCGTAAGTACTTACGATCTCAAGGTTAATCACAGGCCGGTAGTGCTGGTCGATCTGTTCTCGGAGACCGGTGGCCTGCCCTTGATGAAGCGCCACCCGGTGCGCCAGCGCTACCGGATGGTCGAACTGCAGCGTTGGCGCGACAAGCGCGGACTGAAATTTCATCTGCAGCCGGCGAACTGGCCGTTCAATGCACGCCTGGCCGATGGCGTCGTGATCGCGGCGCTCGAGGCCGGCCACGATCCCGACCGCTATTTGCGCCGGGCCTATGCCGCCGTCTGGGAAGATCAGCTCAATCTCGCCGATCCCGAAACGATTGCGAAACTCGCCGACGAATCGGGGCTGCCCGGCAAGCAATTGGTGGAGCGTTCCGGTGCGGAGGAAATCAGTGCGGCGTATGAGCAGAACCGGCAGGATGCGCTGGCAGCCGACGTGTTCGGCTCGCCGGTCTATGTGCTGGAGGGCGAGGTGTTTTGGGGGCAGGATCGCCTCGAATTACTGGAGGATGCGTTGAAGTCCGACCGCGCGCCCTATAGCTCAAAGGTCTAGGGACGCGCCTTGAAAGCGCCCCGGCGGTCGGGGAAACCGGTAACTCCTGCGGCGGGAGCAAGCCCATGAGTACAGCGAAATCGTCCTCGAAATTCTTTGGGCTCGTCGTGCTGGCCTTTTGTCTCGCAGGCACCGGGCACGCGCTCGCCGGCGCGTTGCCGGAAACCGAGAACGGCCGCTATGCGCTTTCACCCCTGGGCGATGGCGTGCTTCGGCTCGATACAAGAACCGGTGCGATTTCAACCTGTAACAATTCGGGCGCCGGCTGGGCCTGCTACGCCGTCCCCGACGAACGCGCGGCGATGGACGTCGAGATCGGCCGGCTGCAAGCGGACATTGGCCGGCTGCAGGCCGACAATGAAAGGCTCAAGGCAGACCTCGCCTCGCGCGAGCCCACGGTGCCCGGCAAGATCGAAGAGCCGCTGCCGAAATCGGATTCGCTGAAGAAGAGCGAGCCGAAGGTGGCGGAAGGCGAGCGCAAGATCGAGATCCCGCTGCCGAGCGACCGTGACATGGATCGCATGATGTCGTTCCTGGAGCAGGCCTGGCGGCGCCTGATCGAGATGGCCAACCGGGTGCAGCGGGACGTCAGCGGCAAGATTTGACGGAAGCTTGCGCCACCCTCTGGTCGTCCCTGCGTAAGCAGGGACCCATAACCACCGCTGCTGGTTGTTATCAAATAGTGTCAACTCCGACCTCCCGAAATCGAGAGGCCGCGGCGTATGGGTCCCGGCGTTCGCCGGGACGACGAAGAGATGAGTTCATATGACATCACACAAAATGCTCTCCCGAACTATTCCATCAACCGTCGCCGCCAGCACCATCACGTCCTCGCAGTTGACCGTGCAGACATCCGGCGCGGGCTTCACCGATCTCTCCGCCGAAGTCGCAGAATTCCTGGCGCAGGCTCAAGCACGCGAAGGCGCGGTGACGCTGTTCATCCGCCACACCTCGGCGTCGCTGACGATCCAGGAAAATGCCGATCCGACCGTGCTCGTCGATCTGACGACGGCGCTGAACCGGCTCGCGCCCGAGAATGCCGGCTGGCGCCACGATACCGAGGGGCCGGACGACATGCCGGCGCACATCAAGACCATGCTGACCGCGACCTCGCTGCACATCCCGGTGCTGCAGGGCGCGCTCGCATTGGGGACGTGGCAGGCGATCTATCTGGTCGAGCACCGCGCGCGGCCGCATCGGCGCGAGGTCGTGCTGCAGTTCATCGGCGCGACGGATTGAATCACCCGCAAAAAGCAAACCGGCCGCGGATTGCTCCGCGGCCGGCTTGTGATTTCGTTCCCCCGAACGAAACCGGTTACTTCGTGATGTCGACGTCCTTGGTTTCCGGCAGGAAGAAGAAGCCGACGACCGCGGTGATCGAAGCGAAGATGATCGGATACCAGAGACCCGCGTAGATGTCGCCGGTCGAGGCCACGATCGCGAAAGCGGTCGCGGGCAGCAATCCACCGAACCAGCCGTTGCCGATGTGATAGGGCAGCGACATCGAGGTGTAGCGGATCTTGGTCGGGAACAGTTCGACCAGCATCGCCGCGATCGGCCCGTACACCATGGTGACGTAGATCACCAGGATGAACAGCAGCCCGATCACCGCTGCGACCTGCGGTTTGAAGATGTCGAATGGATGCGACATCTTCACGATCTGGGCGTCGCCGGCCTTCGGGTAGCCTGCAGCCTGCACCGCCGCCAGCACCGCCGGATTCGATGTCTTGGCATCTGTATAGGCCGTGTCCTTGCCGTTGATGACGACCTTCACTCCCGAGCCTGCAGCGCCATAGGAGGTCGTATACTTGACCGACTGCTGCGCGAGGTAGGCGCGGGCGGTGTCGCACGGTGCGGTGAACACGCGGGTGCCGACCGGGTTGAACAGATCGCCGCACAACGCGGGATCCGAGACCACCTCGACCTTCACGCTTTCGATCGCCTTCTCCAGCGCCGGGTTGGCGTTGGTGGTGATCATCCTGAAGATCGGGAAGAAGGTAAGCGCCGCGATCAGGCAGCCTGCCAGAATGATCGGCTTGCGGCCGATCCTGTCGGACAGCGCGCCGAACACGATGAAGAAGCCGGTGCCCAACAGCAATGACCAGGCAATCAGCAGGTTGGCAGTGTAACCGTCGACCTTGAGGATCGATTGCATGAAGAACAGCGCGTAGAACTGGCCGGTGTACCAGACCACGCCCTGGCCCATCACGCCGCCAATCAGGGCGATGATCACGATCTTGGCGTTGCTCCAGTTGGCGAAGGCTTCGGTCAACGGAGCCTTCGAGCTCTTGCCCTCGTCCTTCATCTTCTGGAACACCGGCGATTCATTGAGCCGCAACCGGATCCAGACCGAGATGCCGAGCAGCAGCACCGAGACCAGGAACGGAATGCGCCAGCCCCACTTCGCGAATTCGGCTTCGCCAAGCGCCGTACGGGTGAAGAGAATCACCAGCAGCGACAGGAACAGGCCGAGCGTTGCCGTGGTCTGGATGAACGAGGTGTAGTACCCGCGTTTGCCCATCGGGGCATGTTCGGCGACATAGGTCGCCGCACCGCCGTATTCGCCGCCGAGCGCGAGGCCCTGCAGCAGGCGCAATGCGATCAGAATGACCGGTGCCGCAATGCCGATGGTCGCCGCGTTGGGCAGGATGCCGACGATGAATGTCGAGAGGCCCATGATCAGGATGGTGACGAGGAAGGTGTATTTGCGGCCGACGATGTCGCCGACGCGACCGAACACGATGGCGCCGAACGGACGAACGATAAAGCCCGCGGCGAACGCCAGCAGCGCGAAGATATCGCGCGTTGCCTGATTGAACATTGGCTGATTTGTTGCTGGATCGATGACGCCGAAGAACTGCGCGCCGATGATACTGGCAAGCGAACCGAACAGATAGAAATCATACCATTCGAAGACGGTACCGAGCGAGGAAGCGAGAATGACGAAACGTTCGTCCTTCGTCATTCCCGTGGCCTTGCCGGACGTGGCAGTCATAGTGGACATTTCGACACTCCCCAAAATCATTGATGCAAAGTCCGCCCTCGCCGAACTTGGCCGGATTGCTGGGCTTCGCCCCAAGGTAACATCCCCGTGAAACCAGCCCCAATACGACTTTCGGCCCTTTGCACGGCGTTTCGCCGCTATTGACCGTCGACTTTGCGCGCTGGTCCCCATCGGCGCGGCTGCGTATTGCGGCGCACAAGTTCGCGGGTTAACTGCTTTCAAACATGATAGGATTGGGCGCTTGCGCTAGCCGGTCCGACGGGAGACAAAGCGAAGCGGACTAGTCGCAAGCCCGATGCAAGAGAGCAGAATGACGACCGCTGCCAATACCCACCTCGTCATTGCCGATGACCACCCGCTATTCCGCGACGCGTTGCGTCAGGCGGTCAAAAGCGTCGTGGCATCCGCTGTCGTCAGCGAGGCCGGATCGTTCGACGATCTCACCGCGCTGCTGGAACGGGATTCCGATGTCGATCTGATCCTGCTCGATCTCACCATGCCGGGGATATCGGGATTCTCCGGCCTGATCTACCTTCGCGCGCAGTACCCGGCGATCCCGGTGGTCATCGTGTCCGCCAGCGACGATGCCGGCACGATCCGCCGCTCGCTGGATTTCGGCGCCTCCGGCTTCATCCCCAAGCGGTTCGGCGTCGAAACGCTGCGCGACGCCATCATGAAGGTGATGGAGGGCGACGTCTGGGTTCCGCCGGACACCGATCTCACCTCGGCCGACGACCCCGACATGTCGCGCCTGCGCGACCGTCTGGTCACGCTGACGCCGCAGCAGGTGCGGGTGCTGATGATGCTGTCGGAGGGCCTGCTCAACAAGCAGATCGCCTATGAGCTCGGTGTGTCGGAAGCGACCATCAAGGCGCATGTTTCGGCGATCCTGCAGAAGCTCGGCGTCGAGAGCCGCACCCAAGCCGTGATCGCCGCCGCGAAGATCGCCGGCGGCCAATGGCGCCAGGGAACGCCGACGGGGTAACAGTGCAATGTCCGGATCCGGGAGGGCGCTGCTGTTCGACATCGACGGCACGCTGGCCGACACCGATGCGCTTCATCTGAATGCGTTCAATCAAGTGTTCGCGCCTCATGGCCATGTGTTCGATCGCGCGCGCGCCTCGAAGGAGCTGATGGGGTTTTCCAATACTTCGATCAGCGAACGGTTTCTGCCGGGCTGGCCGCCGGAGCGTCAGGCGGCCATCATGGCGGAGAAGGAAGAGGCGTTCCGCAAGCTCGCGTCGGGGCAAATCAAACCGCTAGCGGGTCTGATGAAACTGCTTGCCCTGGCGGATCGCGCTGACGTCCCCATGGTGGCGGTAACCAACGCGCCACGCCTGAACGCCGAAATGATGCTTTCCGGGCTGGGCATCATGCAGCGCTTCAAGGCTGTCATCATCGGCGACGAGCTTCCGCACGGAAAGCCGCACCCGCTGCCATATCTGGAGGGGTTGCGCGCCGTGAGCGCCGCGCCCGAGCTGTCTCTCGCGTTCGAGGATTCCCGCTCCGGCGTTCAATCCGCGTCGGCGGCCGGCATCGCGACGATTGGAATGCGGACGAGCCTTGGCCATGGCGATCTGGTCGCTGCGGGCGCGGTCTCCACGGCCGCGACCTTTGACGATCCGGAACTGGTAGGGCTGGTCGGCAAGACAATGAACTGGTGACGTCCGGCGCGCGCCAGCGTTTACTCCGCCGCCGCCATCTGTTGCGCCCGCCATTGACCGAGCAGGGCGCGGGCGGCTGACGGCGCCAGGGGACGCCGACGACCCAACACCGTTCCATCTCCGCCATTCCTGGGCGCTCGCATGCGAGCCTCGAAGGATGATGCGCTCATCGTGGCTGCCGTCGCGTGATCCGGTACGCGCAGCGACGGGCGCCGGCTAGAATATGATCGATGCGCTCGACGCTCACGTCGGTTCCCAGCACGGCGCGGAACACCGCAAGTTCCGAACGACAGAGACCCTGGCAAGCGGTTGCTGCCGCGCAAATCGGGCAGTGGTTCTCGACCAACAGAAAGCTGTCCCGGGTATCCTTGGCCACGCTCGCCATGTAGCCCTCACGGCTTCGGATCCGTGCCAGCGCCGTCAGCTTCTGGCGAAGTGAACCCTGCGCGCGGATGAACTTGCGGTAGTTGGCGACGATCGCACGCTCGCGGTGCTCGATCAGCCTTTCCCTGCCGTCGACGCCAAAGACGTCGCGCATGGATTGCAATAAATCCAGGGTCAAATCGGAGTGGCGATCGGGGAACCGCCCGTGGCCGCGCGGCGTCAACCGCCAATATTTCCTTGGCCGCCCGCGCCCTTCGCGTTGGTCCTCGCTCTCCACCAGGCCTGCCGCCTCAAGCTTGAGGAGGTGCTGACGCGCGCCGGCCGGGGTCATGTCAAAGCGCGCACCGATGTCGGCGGCGACCTGCGGTCCGCGCGTCTTCAGGTGAAACAGGATGCGATCCTGGCTGCGGTCTGCGTCTTGACTCATGGGTTTATTTAGAAACAAAATACTATCTAAAATAGCCCGGATGTCCGTCGCTGGCAACTCCCGGCGCGTTGGTCCGGAGGGAGGCCCCGACATGGAGCAGGACTCTGTCCGGGAAGGGTGGCGATCACTCTTCAAACGGGAATGGATTCCGACGCTGGCTATCCTGCTTGGCGGGGTGCTGCTGCAATCCATGAACGTATTGCTGCTGACGACCGTGCTGCCGTCCATCGTCGGTGAGCTCGGTGGCGTCACAATGTTGAGTTGGCCGACCACCGCTTACCTTGCCTCATCCATCGTCGCGGCAAGTTGTACTGGCGTGCTCGCGACCGCCGTTGGCTCCCGGACAGTTTATTGCGCGGGCGTCACAATATTCGGCCTCGGCGCCCTGCTTTGCTCGCTGGCCCCGGCGATGGGCTGGATCGTTGTCGGCAGGCTCATTCAGGGATTCGGCGGCGGCCTCGAGGCTGCCGTCGCCTATGTGCTGGTCCGCGGAACGTTTCCGGAGTCGGCCTGGTCACGGACCATTGCACTGATGTCGACCAGTTGGAGCATGTCGGTCCTGATCGGCCCCCTTGTCGGCGGGGTGTTCGCCCATTTTGGCAACTGGCGCAGTGCCTTTGTCACGACCGCTGTTATTGCCGTTGTCCTGGCAATAAGCGCCTTCTTCATCTTGCCGCCGGTGACGGCCCGTGGAACGTCAACCCTGCGCGTGCCCGCCGGACGGGTCGCCCTGATCTGCCTCGCGATTGCTGCAACGTCCGCCGCATCGGTGGTCGCGGCGCCGCTTGCGAAATCGGGACTGATCGTCGCGGCGGTCGTGTCGTTCGCGGTGATGTTGCGGCTCGACCGTTTGGCAACGACCCGGCTCCTTCCGAGCGACGCGTTTTCATGGCGCACGCAGACGGGTGTCGGGCTATGGCTGGCGCTACTGCTCTGCATCACCTTCAGCCCGCTTCAGATCTACGTGCCCATATTCTTGCAGCAGCTGCATGGTTTCGGCCCGCTCTCGGCCGGCTTTGCCGTCGCCAGCGCCTCGCTGGCGTGGACGATCGCCTCGCTTGCAACCGCCGGGGTGTCGGTACGCTGGCCGGATCGATTGATGCTCACGGGGCCGGCAGTCATGGGGCTCAGCCTGATGGCCATCGGGTTTCTCGCGCCGTACGCCAAGGCATCCGCATTGCTGCTGGTCTCGGCAATTGCCGCACTGGGTGCGGGCATCGGCCAGTGTTGGCCCTTCATCGCGCACCGGATCATGGACAGCGCAAAGGCGGGCAACGAGGTCGTTGCGGCCTCGTCGGTCCCCACTGTCCAGCAGATGGGCTTTGCATTCGGCGCGGCGATAGCGGGGCTGATAGCAAATGCCAGTGGACTGTCGGCTGCGATTCCGGATCAGGGAATGGTGCGCTCAGCCTTCTGGGTGCCGGCGAGTTTTGCCGTGTTCGCGATACTCGCTTTCCTGACCGGGCTGCGCTTGCGCTCCTTGCGCAAACCCTCAGTTGGCCTCGCCATCCGCAATAGCGAACATTGAAAAAAGCTGGCGTGCTACTCCGCCGCCACCATCTGCTGCGCGCGCCACTGGCCGAGCAGGGCGCGGAGCGAGGCCGGTTTGACCGGCTTGTTGAGGATCGCGATGTTCTCCTCGCGCGCGGCCGCCCGGACGTTCGGGCTGCGATCCGCCGTGATCAGGATCGCCGGAATGCTTTCGCCGAAGCGGCGGCGGATCTCGCGGATCGCGGCGACGCCGTTACCGCGGTCGAGATGGTAGTCGACCAGAAGGCCCGTCACGCTGCTGCCGGAAATCTCGATCGCCGCGATCGCGGCGTCGGGGTCGGCTACCGCGATCACTTCCGCGTTCCACGCCGTCAGCAGCGTCCTCATGCCGTCGAGGATCGCCGGATCGTTTTCGATGCAAACGATCAGGGCGCCGCTCATCGGCGTCCTGGAAAGCGGCGTCGCGCTGGTGACGGCGGCGGTATGGTTGATCGCGGCGGCAACCGGCACCGTGACCGAGAACACCGAGCCGCCGCGGGCAGTGGCATCGATCGCGATGCCATGGTTGAGCACGCGCGCCAGCCGCTCGACGATCGATAGTCCAAGGCCGAGGCCGCGGGCGATCCGCGCGCCCTGTTCCAGGCGGTGAAACTCCTTGAAGATCTCGCCGCGTTTCGCCACGGGAATACCGACGCCGGTGTCGTAGACCGCGATCTGCAGCGATTGTCCGTGGCGGCGGCAACCGACCAGCACGCGCCCGCGCGGGGTATATTTGATGGCGTTCGAGATGAAGTTCTGCAGCAGCCGTCGCAGCAGCGAGCGGTCGGATTGCACCGGCAGCGAGCAGGGCACGAAGGTCAGATCGAGCCCCTTGGCGCGGGCGATCGGCGCGAACTCGATTTCCAGCGAGCGCATCAGGTCGGCCATCTTGAAGCTGGTGATCGAGGTCGCCATCGCGCCGGCATCGAGCCGCGAGATATCCAGCAGCGCGCCGAGAATCTCCTCGATCGCCTCCAGCGAGTCGTCGATGTTCTCCACCAGGCGCGAATCCTCGCCGCCGCTGTTCTGCCGCTCGACGAGGCTCGTCACATAGAGCCGCGCCGCGTTGAGCGGCTGCAGGATGTCGTGGCTGGCGGCCGCAAGGAAGCGGGTCTTCGAGATGTTGGCGTCCTCGGCAGTGCTCTTGGCCTGCGCCAGCTCGGAATTCAGGCGGGTGAGTTCCTCGGTGCGGTCGCGGACGCGCTTTTCCAGCGTCGCATTGGCGCGTTCCAGCGCTTCGGCGGCCTCGAAGCTCGGCGTGACGTCGGAGAAGGTGATGACGAAGCCGCCGCCCGGCATCCGGTTGGAGCGGACCTCGATCACCATGTGGCGGTCCGGCAGGCGCTCCAGATAGGGCTCGCCCTCGGTGGTGTACGCATCCAGCCGCCGCTGCAGCAACGCGTCGGAGCTGCCGGGGCCGGATGGATTGACGGCGTCCATGAATTCGAGAATTTCCTGCAAGGGGATGCCGAGCTGCACGAGATGCGGCGGCAGCGCCAGGATTTCGCCGAACTGGGCGTTCGAGCAGATCAGCTGCAAATCCGCATCGAATACCGCGATGCCCTGGCGCACATGATTGAGCGCGGTTTGCAGAATCTCGCGGTTGAAATGCAGCGCGGCGTGGGAATCGTCGAGCAATTTCAGCGCGGCCTTGGCGGAGACGGTTCGCTTGCGCAGCAACAGCGACATCACGAGGCGCGAGGAGGCGGCCCCGATCGAGGAGGCGATCAGGCGTTCGGCGTGTTGCAGCAATTCGAAATCGGCGGGCGCGGCCGGATCGGGACTGCTGGGATGGCCGGCGGTAAAGGCCTCGAAGGCCTGAGCAGCGCGCTCGGGGCCGAGATATTGCGCCACCGTGCTCTGGATATCCTGCACGGTAACGGTCGTCCGCCAGCGCCGGAACGTCGGCGCGATCGGCGTCAGCGTGTTGGGTACGAACAGATCCGCCTGCAGCCGTTCGATCGACGACGGCCGTTGCGCGATCGACATCACGATGTAGGTCAGGATGTTGAGCGAGAGCGACCAGAGCACGCCGTGCATCAGCGGCGGCAGGTCGGCGCCGAACAATGCCCGCGGACGCAGCGCCTCGATGCCGAACGGCCCGTGTTGCAGCAGCAGCATGCCGGCGGGATTACCCTCCAGGAAGCTCGGCAGGAACAGCGTATAGGCCCACACCGCAGCGCCGACCAGCATGCCGGTCATGGCGCCGCGGGCGGTTCCCTCGCGCCAGAACAGGCCGCCGAAGAAGGCCGGCGCCAGCTGGGCAAGGGCTGCGAAAGAAAGCAGGCCGATCGCCGCCAACTGGGTGTTGCCGAGCGCGCGATAGTAGAAATACGCCATCACCATGATGGCGAAGATCGCAAAGCGCCGGATCCTGAGCAGGAAGTCGCCGAAATCCTGGCTGCCGTCGCGCGTCGCCGGGCCGCGCTGCAGCACCAGCGGCAGGACGATGTCGTTGGAGACCATGATGGAGAGTGCGACGCATTCCACGATCACCATCGCGGTCGCGGCCGACAGGCCGCCGACGAAGACGGCAATGCTGAGCAGCGGGGCATCCGCCTCGATCGGCAGCGCCAATACGAACATGTCGCTGTCGACGGCGCCGAACGGAAAGGTGACGAGGCCGGCGAGCGCGATCGGAATCACGAACAGGTTGATGGCGACCAGATAGAGCGGAAACAGCCAGCGGGCGCGGCTGACCTCCTCGGGGCTGGAGTTCTCGACCACGCTGACGTGAAACTGCCGTGGCAGCAGCATGATCGCGCAGAACGACAGCAGTGTCATGGTGAGGAAATTGCCGATCGACGGCACGTAGTCGATCGCGCGCACCGCCTCCGGGGTCTTCATCGCACGTTCGATCAGCTCGACGGGCGTGAACATCCAGAAGGTGACGAAGGCGCCGGCGGCGAGAAAGGCCACCAGCTTGACGATGGATTCGGTGGCGACCGCCAGCATCAGGCCGTGCTGGTGCTCGGTGGCGTCGGTCTGGCGGGTGCCGAACAACACCGCGAACGCCGCCATCGCCAATGTCACGACCAGCGCGATGTCGCCGATGATCGGGATCGAGGAGAACAGCTTGTCCTCGCTCAGGATCGTCTCCAGCGAGGACGCCACCGCCTTGAGCTGCAGCGCGATGTAAGGCACCGAGCCTACGATCGCGATGACGGCCACGGTGGCTGCGACCGCCTGGCTCTTGCCGTAGCGCGCCGCGATGAAGTCGGCGATCGAGGTAATGTTCTGCGACTTGGCGAGCTTGATCACGCGCCGCAAGAGTGGCGTGCATAGCCCGATCATCAGGATCGGGCCGACATAGATTGCGAGGAAGTCGGTGCTGGTGCGGGTGGCGAAACCCACCGAGCCGAAGAAGGTCCAGGAGGTGCAGTAGATCGCCAGCGACAGCGGATAGATCAGCATGCTGGCGCGGCCGCGCTGGCTCGGCGACAGCCGGTCGCCATAGCTGGCGACGCCGAACAGCAGGCCGATATAGGCGAACGCGGCGGCGATCACGCCCCAGTCGTGCAGCATCGCTGCTTGTCTCCCTCTCCGATCGGACGCGCGCTGGCGCCAGAGCTGGAACACATGGCCGGAAGAGGCAAGTATAAACGCTTTGGGCCGGCAGCGCACCGCGCTACCGGCCCAATTCCTGGGATCAGGATGGTAGGGTTACTCGGCCGCCAGCGATTGCTGCTTCACGGGCAGGCCGAGACGGTCCCAGACCTGCAGCAGCGCTTCGGCCAACTGATCGATCAGGCCGTCTTCGTGGTAGGGCGAGGGCGTGATCCTTAAGCGCTCGGTTCCCTTGGCGACCGTCGGATAGTTGATCGGCTGGATATAGATGCCGTGCTCCTCCAGCAGCATGTCGGACGCCTGCTTGCACTTCTCGGGGTCGCCGACGAACAGCGGCACGATGTGGGTGTCGTTCGACATCACAGGCAGCCCGGCGGCGTTGAGGATCGCCTTGACCCGGGCGGCGCGGTCCTGGTGGCGCTCGCGCTCCCAGTTCGAAGCCTTGAGGTGACGGATCGCAGCCGTCGCGGCCGAGCAGATCGCCGGCGGCAGCGCGGTCGTGAAGATGAAGCCCGGCGCATAGGAGCGGACCGCGTCGATGATCTCGGCCTTGCCGGCGATATAGCCGCCGAGGCAGCCGAAGGCCTTGGCGAGCGTGCCTTCGAGCACGTCGATGCGGTGCATGACGCCGTCGCGCTCGGCGATACCGCCGCCGCGCGGGCCGTACATGCCGACCGCATGGACTTCATCGACATAGGTCATGGCGCCGTACTTCTCGGCGAGATCGCAGATTTTTGCGAGCGGGGCGACGTCGCCGTCCATCGAATAGAGGCTCTCGCAAGCGATCAGCTTCGGCCGGTCGGGGCCCGCCGCGATCAAGAGCTCTTCCAGATGCGCCATGTCGTTGTGGCGGAAGATCTGGCGTTCGCAGCCGGCCTGGCGCACGCCTTCGATCATCGAATTGTGGTTCAGCGCGTCGGAGAGAATGAGGCAGTTCGGAATAAGCTTTGCGATCGTGGAGATGCCGGTCTGGTTCGAGACGTAGCCGGAGGTGAACAGCAGCGAGGCTTCCTTGCCGTGCAGGTCGGCCAGTTCCTGTTCGAGTTGCACCAGCGGATGATGGGTGCCGGCGATGTTGCGGGTGCCGCCGGCGCCGGTACCAACTCTCGTGGCGGTCTCGACCATGGCGCCGACCACCTTCGGGTGCTGGCCCATGCCGAGATAGTCGTTAGAACACCAGATCACGACATTGCGCGGGCCCTTCGGCGAGTGCCAGACCGCGTGGGGAAATCGTCCGGCGATCCGTTCGAGGTCGGCGAAAACGCGGTAGCGCCGCTCGTCATGCAGGCGATTGAGGGCGGTTTGGAAAAATTTGCTGTAATCCATCACAAGACCTGGAACCGGAACCGGCCGGATTGGCTTCGCGCCTTTTTAGAGCCTTTCCAGCTTTGATGTCTATGCGAATTCCCACATTTTGGCGCGCCTCCGGGATGCTACCTAGGCGGAGCTAATATTGATCGGAATCAAGGCGCTAGGTCCGAATTGGGGCCCCGCATTCCATCGCCCGGACAGACATGCGCCAAGGCCCCTGTCGTGCAGGCGCCGACGACCATGTGCCCGGTCTTGAGGCCACCACCGACATTCCCCCCGCCAAGGCGGACCTGATCGCCTTTCGGGAGCGGCTGGCCGGTTTTCGCATATCCGTTTGGACCGGGCCTGCGCTATGGTCCCATGGTCGATATGGGGCCTGTGCTCATTGGCATGGGCCAAGGGCGGAGCCGCAGCCGATGAGCGACACCTCTTTCGAGACGGCGCTGGGCAGTCGCGTTGAAGAGATGCTCGACGCGTGCACGCGCTGCGGCAAATGCGTCGAAGCCTGTCCGAGCGTAGCCCCCGCCGGTATCGCAGACGCAAGTTCCACCGACATCATCAGCGGCATCCTTGACATCCTGCGGACCGGTGACGGTCCCGAGGCGTCACGCAGGTGGGCATCCGCCTGCATGCGGAGCGGCGAGTGCATCAAGGCGTGCGACTACGGCGTCAATCCGCGCTTCCTGCTGACCATGGCGCGCGTCGCGATGGCCAAGAGCCAGAATGAACTGCCCGAACGACGGCGCCAGGGCCTGACGCTGTTCCGCGACGACAGCCGCGATGTGGCTGTTCTGTCGCAGTTGCAGGTCGATGCCGAGGTGCTGCAGCGGCTCGGCCAAAAATCAGCATCGGCCGCGATACCGGCCGAGGCGCCGGATTTCGTGTTCTACACCGGCTGCAATGTGCTGAAGAATCCACATATCGCGCTGCTTGCCCTCGACATCATGGATGCGCTCGGCGTCATCTACCAGGTGATGGGCGGGCCGAGCCATTGCTGCGGCATCAAACAGATGAATGCCGGCGACGTCGAGATGTCCGGGCGCATGGGCGCAAACTCGATCGAGAAGATGTCGCACTCGAAATCCGGCCAGGTGATCTCCTGGTGTCCAAGCTGCTACGTCCAGTTCACCGAGACGAATATTCCGGCCATTGAGCGACAAGGCGGCGCGCGGCCGTTCGAGATGACGCCCTTCCTGCTGTTTCTGCGTGAGCGACTGGCTCAGTTGACCCCGCTGTTGCGCCGGGAGGTCAAGATGCGGATCGCGCTGCATCGGCATCCCGGCGTGGCTGGCGTCATGGAAGCCGCCGCGGAAATCCTGCAGACGATCCCTGGCATCGAGCTCGTCGAGTTGCAGCAACCGGCAGTCGGCCTACAAAGCAACAATCTCCGCGTCCTGCCCGCGTTCAAGCGTGAGCTGCAACGGAATGAGCTTCAGGCGGCGTCTGATGCCGGCATCGACGCGCTGGTCGGCGTCTATCATTCCGATCATCGCGAATTATGCGCGCACGAACGCGACTGGCCGTTCCGCATCATCAATGTGCTCGAAGTCGTCGGCGCGAGCATGGGCCTGCACCGCCACGACCGCTACAAGGAGCTCAAGCTGATGCAGGATGCCGACCAGATCGTCGCCGAATGCAAGGACTTGATCGAGCAACATTCGCTAGATGTCGCGGTGGCCCGCAACGTCATTGCCAAGGGGATGCTCGGTGATCAGCCGCTGCCACTGAAATAGCCGCCGACCGCGTTCGGGGCCCGCTGTCAGGTGGTCCGGAACAGCAGCACGCCGTCGGTCACTTCCGAGGTCAGGCGGCCTTCGTTGAGCATGTAATTGACGTGGGCGATCAGCTCGCCGGAAGCAAAGCCCATCTGGTGCACATCGAGCGGGTATTTGTTGAACACGACCGGCACCAGTTCCCTAGACGTTTGCGGCACTTCACGGCAAGCTTCCGCGATCAGGCGGCAGCGGTCCTCGTGATGGTCGGCGAGCTGCTTGATGCGGGTCTTGAGACCGTAAAACGGAACGCCGTGGCCGGGCAGCACCATGACGTCGTAGGGCAGGGTGGTGGTCAGGCTGGCGAGCGAGGCCAGATATTCGCCCAGCGAGTTCTGTTCGGGCTCGACGGCCCAGACGCTGACATTGGGCGAGATCTTGCTCAAGACCTGGTCGGCGGAGAGAAACAGCTTGTCGGCTGCGCAATACAGCATGACCTGGTCGAGGGCGTGGCCGCCGCCGGTGATGACCTTGAAGCGGCGGGTGCCGATCACGACCTCGTCGCCGTGGGAGATGCGGTGGTAGGCCGGCGGCAGCACCGAGACCCGTTTCAAATAATCCTGGCCGCGGCCGAGCAGTTTGTCGGTCAGGTCCTCGTCCATGCCGTGGCGGCGGAAGAACAACCGCTGCGCGGTTTTGCGCTCTTCGGTGCCGCGGTTCTGGTGATAGACCGATTGCAGATATTCGACCTGCGACATCTGCAGCGGGCAGTCGAAGCGCTCCGTGATCCAGCCGGCAAGGCCGACATGATCGGGATGGGAATGGGTGACGATCAGCCGCGTCACCTTCACATGCCGGAGCGGGCCCTCGAACAGGGTGGTCCATGCCGCGATGGTTTCTTCATTGCCGAAGCCGGAATCCACCATCGCCCAGCCGTCGCCGTCGGCCAGCAGATAGATGTTCACGTGGTTGAGCCGGAACGGCAGCTTGAGGCGGACCCAAAGCACGCCGGGCGTCACCTCGACGACCTGATCGTGGCCGGGGTGATTTTCCCAGGGGTATCGCAGTGCCTCGGCCGAGGACTGCACCGTGTCGGTTTTCGAATGCATGCTACCGGCTTAGCGGTAGAGGCGGCGGCGCGCTAGCCGAAAAAAGCAGGTGCCGGTCCGGATAAAGGCATGGGTATTGCCGGTACTCCGATTCCCCGATGCGCTTTGCGCATCTGGGGTCTGGTCCTTCGGACCGTTCCGGAACGACAAGTGTGGGGCGGTTACGCCGCCCGGATGTTCGACAGGAACGCGTCGATCTCTTCACGCAGCACGTCGGCCTCGCGGCGCAGCGCGCCGGAGGCGGTCAGCACCTGGCCGGCCGCGGTTCCGGCCTGCGACGAGGCGCTGGAGACGCCGACGATGTTGGTGGAAACCTCGCTGGTGCCGCCGGCGGCGTGCTGGATGTTGCGCGCGATCTCGCGCGTCGCCGCACCCTGCTCCTCGACCGCGGCTGCAATCGCTGTTGTCACCTCGTTGATCTCGGCGATCGTGCTGCTGATGTTCCTGATCGCCGAGACCGCCGTCGTGGTCACCGTCTGCATGCTGACGATCTGCTGGCGGATCTCGTCGGTGGCCTTGGCGGTCTGGTTGGCGAGGCTCTTCACCTCGGAGGCGACCACGGCGAAGCCGCGGCCGGCATCGCCGGCGCGGGCCGCCTCGATGGTGGCGTTCAGCGCCAGCAGGTTGGTCTGCGAGGCGATGGTCTGAATCAGATCGACCACCACGCTGATCCGCGCGGCATTGTCGGCAAGTCCCTGCATGGTGGCATCGGTCTCACCGGCGTCGTCGACCGCCTTGCGGGCGATCTCCGCCGAGGTGATGACCTGACGGCCGATTTCCTCGATCGAGGAGGACAATTCCTCGGTGCCCGACGACACGGTCTGCACGTTGGCCGAAGTCTGCTCGGCGGCGGTCGCTACCGCCGTCACCAGTGCGTTCGATTGATCGGCTGTCGCCGACATGCTTTGCGCGGTCGATTGCATCGAGCCCGCCGCGGATTGCAGGCTGTCGAGCGCGGTGCGAACGGTGGTTTCGAACTCGACGATGCGGGCTTCCATGCGGTTGGCGCGTTCGCTCTTGGCGACGCGGTCCTTGTCCTGCTCGGCGGAGAGCGCGCGGCTCTGGATCATGCTCTCGCGGAACACCTGCAGCGAATCCGCCATGGCGCCGATCTCGTCCTGCGCGTGGCTTTGGTAGACCTCCGATTCGAGGTCGCCGCTGGACAATACTTGCATCGAGCGCTGCAGATTGCTGATCCGCCGCAGGATGTTGCGGCCGACATAGAGCCAGACGAACAGGATCGAACCGACCAGCGTCGATATGCCGAGGGCCAGCATGACCATGGTCCCGAACGAAATCTCCTGACGCGCCTGCCAGGTCGCAGCGTCGGTTTCCTTCTGCACGCCGTCAACCAGCTGCTGCACGCTGATGCCAAGGCCGACATTGAGCTTGCGGGTTTCCTCCAGAATGGTCTGGCCGAAATCATCCGTATCCAGTTCCTGCTGGCGGACCTTGAAGACGCCGGTCTTGCCGTCGGCAAGCGCCAGCAGGCTCAGGGTTGTGTTTTGAACGGACCGCATCGCGGTGGTCTTGGGCAGCGCTTCGAGATTCGACTTCACGCGCGCCTGCGCGGTGCGGAAGTCCCTGCCGGTCGCTTCGAGTATCTCGCCGTTGTTGGTCGAAAGCGCGGCGATCATGTCGAACGCCATGAGATTGCCGCTGGCGGCGATGTCGGCGAGCTGGTCGGCGGTCTTGTGGGCCCGGATGGCTTCGGCCTGCGAGAAATTGGGCGCAGCGTAGATGCTGTAGAGTTCGGTCTGCGCGTCGATTGCCGCTGGTCCGGCGGCGGCCACGAAACGCCGCTGCGCCTTGCGCACCGCGTCGTAAAGCTTTTCGTGCTGGGCGGCCAGTTCGAGCCGCTCGCGCGCGGCCGAGCCGAGGCTCTTGATCACCTCATCGATGTTCTTCATGTTCTCGGTGAGCGCCGCAACCACCGCCTTGTCGGCACCGAGTTCGACGATCTCGCCGAGCTTCTGCAGCGCGACCGCCTGGGTTTCCTTCATCTTTTTGGTTCGATCGTTGAGCGCCTCTTCGCTGCGCGCGGCCAGCAGCGCCGGCCCCTGGCTGGCGAGGCTCGCGCTCTGTGCGGATAACTGCAGGCTGGCGGCGAGACGGGGAATATCCCGGCCGCTCAGATCGACCATGGTCCCGCCGAGCCGCCCGAGCATCAGGCCGGCGCCGGCGGAGATGACGATCGCCATCCCGGCGATGACGGCGAAGGCGGCAAACAGACTGCCCCTGACGCCAAAGCGAATACCCTTGGATTTGAATCGTGCCGCCATTTGCCCGCCCCGTCTACGCTACCTTGAGGTGTTTCCTCGCGCGGCAGTATCCCTGTACCCGGTTAACAAGTTTGGAACTGAGAGGCTTTTTGCCGCATTTTTGACAGTGAATTGCCTGCCCTTGACGTATTTTTTCCGTGAACCGGAAAACGGTGGCCAAAAAACAAAAGGCCGGCATGAAAGCCGGCCTTCCGCAATTCACAGTTGAAAGCGCTCAGTAGCGTGCGGCCACGGAGCTCCCGAAGGGAAAGCGGTAATTGACGCCGAGCTTCAGCGTGTGGTCTTCGGTGGTGAAGCTGCCAAATGGCGCTAGCGCGGCGGGTGTCACGAAGCGGGTGCTGCCGAAGTCGTAATACATGTACTCGCCTTTGACCGACCAGTTCGGGGCGAAGGCCAACATGTATTCGACGCCGCCGCCGACGGTCCAGCCATTGCTGTGATTGCCGTTGAGCAGGAAGGGGATCGGAGCGCCGGCCAGGGTCACCCTCTCGGCGTTGTCCGAAAAGGCGTAACCGCCTTTGACGTAGACCAGGCCCGGACCCCAGGTGTAGCCGATGCGGGCCGTGATCGAGCCGAGGCCGCGCTGATCGTTGCTATAGACGTAGCCGCCGGGGAAGGTGGCGGTGAGGTTGTTCTTGCCGAGCCAGGAATACTGGCCTTCGGTGCCGAGCACCCAGTTCGGCGCGAACTGCCAATCGAGGCCGGCCTGAACGCCGCCGAGCAGCCGGGCGCTGGAATCGCTCAGCACCGCGCCGTTGAAGTTGTTGCTGCCGCTGAAGGCGCCGCCGAGATGGCCGCCGATATAGAAGCCGTTCCAGAGAGGGACCGGCGCATAGACGGGGGGCGCCTCTTTGTAGTAGGACCGCCCGCCGAGATCGGCGCCAAAGGCGGGCGCGGCGGCGGTGAGGGCTGCGACGGCCAAGAGGGCTGCGAGGATCTTCTTCATTGTGTTGGTCTCCGAAAACCGTTCGGCGACACCTCGTGCGGGGCGCCTTCCATGCCCACGCAATTAGACTGCATTTATCTAAAATGCTGTCACTTGGCGGTGACAGCGGATGCTAACTCAACCCATTGGCAGGCAAACGTTTTTTGTACTTAACGAAGGCCTAATCAAAGGTTAGGAAAGGCTTAATTTTCGAAGTCCGCGGAGCCTCCCGGCAAGCTTTGCTTAACCAATGCGGCGACGCACGTCGCTGCGCATCTGTTCGCGGAAGGCCTGCCGGCGGGCGGGGCGGTCTTTCACCGGGACGTCGTGGCGGTCGAACACGTTGAACATTTCGAGAATCGGATAGTGGTCGCTGGCCATTGCCAGGATGCGCAGCAGCTCCGCCACCGGCCCGGCCGGGCCGGTGACCTCCCATCGGCGGATGGTGTCGGCGCCATCGGTCGCCGGCAGCCCGCAGAGTTTGGCCATGTCGGCCACCGACAGCGGCTGGCCGATGGCCTCACCAAGATGCTGGCGAAGTTTCTTTAATTCCGCTCCGGTCACGGGTTCTCCGTCCAAATCCACTTGTGTGAAGTACGTCACATACCGAGTGCGGCTTGGAGCGTATACGCATTGCATAAGGTTTCCTGATGAGGAGGCAACCATGCGTCGATTGCTCGAAAGCCTGACCCCCGAGGCCCGCCGGATCTACTGGCAATGGGTCGGCGGCATGTTTGCACTTTATGTCGTGCTGTTGCTCACCGCGGCAGGCGTATTCGTCGGTCACGACTCATCGCGCAAGCTGGCGCAGGAACCGGTCACGACTGTGGCAATCGAGGGCAAGCAGCGCTCCATTTCCGAGATCTCGACGCCGCTGCGGCAGGCCGCGCGGTACTAGAGTGTTTTCCAGCGAAGGGGAGACCGGTTATCGTCAAGAAAACGCGTCAAATCATCTAGCGGCGTTCAGACGCCGATCGCATTCCGCGCCACCACGTCGCGATAGAAGGCTGCGCTGAGCTTTGGCGTGCGGCGCTGCGTCCCGAAGTCGACATGGTAGATCCCGAAGCGCTTTTCGAAGCCGTAGATCCATTCGAAATTGTCCATCAGGCTCCAGAGGAAATAGCCGCGGACCGGCACGCCCTCTGACGTCGCGCGCTGCAATTGCCCGAGATAATTGCGCAGGTACATGATGCGATCGAGGTCGTAGACCTGGCCGTCGGCGTGGAGCTTGTCTTCCGACGACGTGCCGTTCTCGCTGATGTAGATCGTCTCGATGTTCCAGACCTTTGCCGCCAGACGCGGCGCCCAGTAGATCGTCTCCGGTCCCACGCGCAGCCATTCCGAGTTCATGTGCGGAAACGAGGCGGGAAACGGCAGCACGCTCCAGCCCGGCGCCTTGTCGGACGCGCCGATATAGAATTGCGGCGCGTAGATGTTGAGGCCGACGAAATCATTGGGTGAGGAAATGATCTTCAACTCCTCATCGGTGAATTTCGGCGCGGCCGGGCCTGCGAATTGCAGAAACCCGTCGGTGTATTTGCCTTCCAGGATCACGCCAAGGAAGCCGGAGTTGAGTTCGCGCGTCGCCATCTCGGCGGCGCGAACGTTTTCGGGCGTGTCGAATGCCGGCACGCAGGCCGCGATGTTTTCGGCCGGACCCACCCTGGTGCCCGCGCGTCCATGCGCGCGGATCGCCTGCACGGCGAGGCCGTGCGCGAGCGCCACATGGTGGCGGACCTGGTTGACTTCAGCGTCCGGCAGTTTGAGGCCGGGGGCATCGATGCCCCAGCCATAGCCGAAATTCACGAACCTTCCGGCTTCGTTGATCGTGAAGATCGATCTGACGCGATCGGTGATGCGCGCCGCCACGTGGCCGGCATAATCCCCGAATGCTTTCGACGTTTCGCTGGATCGCCAGCCGCCGACCTTGTCCTCGAGCGCCTGCGGCAGGTCCCAGTGATAGAGCGTCGCGTATGGCTCGATGCCGTTCTTGAGCAGTTCGTCGACGAGGCGATCGTAGAAGTCGAGGCCCTTGGGGTTCGGCTTACCCGTTCCTTCCGGAAACACCCGCGGCCATGCGATCGAAAACCGATAGGCCCTGGCGCCCCAATTCCCGGATGAGCCCGATGTCCTCCTTGTAGCGGTGGTAGTGATCGTTGGCGTAATCGCCGGTGGTCCGGTCCTCGATCTTGCCAGGTGTGTGCGCAAAGGTGTCCCAGATCGAGCGGCCGCGACCGTCTTCGTTCACCGCGCCCTCGATCTGGTAGGCCGAGGTCGCGGTGCCCCACACGAAATCCTTCGGAAAACGCGCAGGCCCCGGCCGCTCGGATGCGGCTTGCGCTGCGGCGTCGGCCGGCGCAGCCGCAATGCCGAGCGCGGACAAGCCTGCGAGCTTTGCAAAATGCCGACGCGAGAGTTTTCCGAACATCGTCATCTCCGGTCAGCGTCGTCGATTTGGTAGGCGGATATCCTGTCGATCTCGAAGGCGACAGTCGTGGGCGACTGGCCGTCGACGAACCCCACGCCCTCGAAAGTCTTCGAGCCCATGGCAAGGTTCACGATCATGTACATGGGTTCGTGGAAGCCGACCGGGACCTTGATCTCGGACATCGGCCGGCGGTCGATGTAATAGGTGATGCGATCGGGCTGCCACAGCACGCCGTAGTCATGGAACCCGGTCGCGGCGTCCGGCACGGTGAAGTCAAACCCGCAGCGTTCCACGCGCTGCGTCTCCGGTATCCGCCAATGCGTCGTCATCACGATGTCGCCCGGCCGTTGGCCGCGGCCCTCCATGATGTCGACTTCCGGCGGCCAGCCGCCGTCGTCGGCGAGCATCCAGAACGCCGGCCACACGCCGACGCCGACCGGTATCTTGGCGCGCATTTCGAAGTAGCCGTACTTCTGGGCAAACCGGCTCTGGGTGGTCAGGATGCCCGAGATATATTCATTGTTGAACAGCACGGTTTTCAGCGCCGGCGGGGTGCGGCTGGCTGTGATCGAGAGGACGCCGTCGCTGACCTTGAACGGGTCGAGGCCGAGCGGCGTGGTCTCCCGCCCGCCATAGCGCGGATCGACATAGATCTGCTGCTCGCCGTTATAACTGGTCTTGCGCCTGAAGTCGGAGCCGTCGCCGCCCCAATAGCGGGCTTCCGGCCAGGCGGCGCCGCCCGCGTAATAGGGCGCCCATCTTTGGTTCAGCAGGGGATGGGCGTCGAAATCATCGTGGAAGGTTCGGTGCAGTGATACCGAAGCCAGCGACGTGGGTTCCGGCGCTTCGATGCGGCGGCATTTTTCGCCGAGGATGGCGGTCGCGACCTGCAGCGTGAGTTTGGTCGTCGCGCCGGCGAGATCGGCCTGCGCGAACGCCGGAACCGGGGCGAACGCGCAGCAGATCGAGATCAAGGCGCACAGCGTCAATCTGTCGGTCTCCGGTTCGCTTCGAAACGACTGGAGATCATTCACTGACGTTGCCCTCGATCTGGCGATCCTTCGGCGCCCGGCCGGCACGCTCACCTGTTTGAGGTACGTAGTTATACGTGGTGGAAGCTTAACGGCAAGGTAGCCAGTCTGATGTTGATTAAAATGCTTGAGATGCCGATGGCGCCAATTGTGGTGCGCGCAGGTGGCGGGAACCACCGGCAAGACAATTCATTCATATTCTTTTCAGTGCTTCAATTTTAAAGGGCAACTACCTTACTATTAGGGCGCACGGAAGTTCTTGGAATGCTCGTCTACTTTGTCACCGACGAACCGACGAAGTTGCCTGCGATTCGCGCCATGCTCGAACCGCAACACGCCGTGGTGCCCTGGGTGCTGGGCGGCGATGGCACTGGGCTCAGGTCGCATGGCGTGCTGATGGTCGACATCGACCTGCGGCAGATGTCTCGCGTCGATCAGCTCAAGTTCATTTTGGAACAGCTTACAAGCATTCCGGAAAAGCTGTTCGTCGTTCACAATCTCTCCCGTTCGATGGTTGCGCAGGCCCATGCGCTCGGCGCGACCGCGATCATTTCACGCCCCAAGGAAGCAATTCTCAAGGTCGCGCAGATCGAAGAGGCGGAAGCGGGCGAGGAAAATAATGCTGCAGATCCGACCCTGGAGATGGACGAAGGTGTGGTCGCCTTCGCCTCGATGTTTTCGGATGTGCGCCGTGGCAGGCCACTGAAGCTTGTCGATGCGAAGCGTGCGACGTCAAAGATCATCACCCGCGTCGGGCAGGACGGACTTTCGAACTGGCTCGACGAGGTGCGCCGCTATCATGAGGGGACGTTTCAGCACTGCCTGCTTGTGACAGGTGTTGCGGTCGCCTTCGGGCTGGATGTCGGATTCTCCGGCGGGGACGTCTCGCGGCTCGGAATGGCGGCGACCCTCCACGACATCGGCAAGGCGCGCATCCCGCTGTCGATCCTGGACAAGCCAGGCCGTCTCGATCCCGAGGAGGAAGAGATCATCCGGCGTCATCCCGCGATCGGATATGATCTGTTGAAGGGCGTATCGGGCATCAGCCCGGAAATTCTCGACGGCGTGAGGCACCATCACGAATATCTCGACGGATCCGGCTATCCGGATGGACTGGCGGGCTCGCAGATTTCCGATCTGGTCAGATTGCTGACGATCTCGGATATCTTCGCAGCACTGGTCGAGTCCCGGTCATACCGGCCGCCAATGGCCCGGCAGGACGCCTACCAGATCCTCTGCGGCATGGAAGGCAAGCTGGAGGGAGCGCTGGTCAAGGCGTTCCGCAAGGTCGCGCTGGCGTCGTGATGAACGCTCGCCGATCCGCGCGGATGATCGCGGTCCCGGGCTGATTTCCCCGGCCGCGGCAGGCCATTTCATTTCATGCAAAGAGAATGGTACTGCCAGACAGGATTGAACTGTTCCGAAGCAGTCTCACTCACTGAAAGATCGAGAGTTTTTCAAGCCGCTCACCTTGGTTGTGTATCAGCGCAAGGATCACTTGTGAAGGCGACTTGGGGGAGGGTGCACCTTGCACCCTTGGACCAAACGGTGCGCCGATCCGTAGTAGGATATGCACCCCATCCGGCAGCCGCTGGCTGGCAGATGCCATCCCCCGCAAGCCGACATCAGATCGGAGAATGGCCACGCCTCCTTCGGGGCCATAAGCCGTCTTTCGATCACCTCGTCGCAGTTGGAGAGCTACTCGGGCAACCCCGCTTTCCGAAGACCCTCAGTCAACAGCTTCGAGTTTGACTGCCCGCCCCGAGCGATCCACGATGATATGGTAAAGGCGGGATCGACCTCCAGCAGACGCGCCGCCGCCTCACGTGCCTCGGCGTCACGTCCGAGATGGGCAAAACCGGACGCGAGACAGCGATAAGCGGGCGAAAAGGAGGAGTTCTGGCGTTGGGCTTTCTTCCCTGCGACGATGGCCTCGTCAAAGCGACCAAGCTCGATAAAGGCCAACCCCATCCCAGCAAACGATTGGTGTAGCTGCGGGTCGACCGGGCTCATGCGAATGGCACGTTCAAAGCTCTTGACCGCTTCCTCCTGCAGCCCCGCAACTCTATAGACCCAGCCTCTGCAGTACCATGCGGCATATGAATTCGGGTTGAGCGCGACCGCTCGGTCAGCTATTTCGATCGCACCTTCACTATCGCCGACCATGTACGCTGAGATTAAGGAAAGCCATGCCAACTTTTCTGGATCATCATCGTCGTCGCTCAAGGCCAAGCGAAGCAGCCGAATTGCTTCCTTGCGGTCGAATTGAGGATCGACGGCATGGCCCCAAATGACGTTTTGCGCGTGACAGTTACCCGCCAGAGCCGCGACTAGGCCGAACCGAGGGTCTAGTTCCAAAGCGCGATGAGCCAGCCTTAGCGCCTCGGCCACCCCTTCGCGGGTCGTTAGGTAAGACTGTTGCATGGCTCGGAGATAAAAATCATACGCGGTGAGGTTCTCCGGCCGCCGCCGCGCCGCCAGTGCAATCTCTGTTTGAAGCAATTTCGGCTGAATGGCCGAGACAACCGCGACCGTTACTTCGTCCTGAAGAGCGAAAACGTCCGTCAGGTCACGCTCGAACCTGTCCGCCCAAAGGTGCGCCCCTGTAATCGCGTCAATTAACTGCCCTGCGATGCGAACCTTCCCGGACGCCTTGCGTACAGACCCCTCAAGCACGTAGCGAACGCCAAGCCTGCGTCCGACCTCCTTTATATCGGTGGATTTGCCTTTAAACGTAAAGCTCGAATTGCGGGCGATAACGAACAACCATTTGAACCGCGAAAGCGCGGTGATGATCTCCTCAACCATTCCGTCAGCGAAGTATTCCTGCTCCGGGTCGCCGCTCATGTTCTCGAAGGGCAGCACGGCGATCGACGGCTTGTCCGGGAGTGGCGGGGCCACACTCAGCCTATCGCTTAGCGGGCTATGCGCTCCCGCGCGTACAGCAAAAACGCGGACCGGCTTGCAGATGTTCTTGAGCTGCCGTTCGCCCCGGTCCTCGAAGCCAATGTCCAGCTTGCCCTCGACCTCGCTGTACACTTTTTCGGAAATCAGGATGCCGCCCGGATCGGCGACCCCCTCCAGCCGGACCGCAATGTTGATCCCGTCGCCAAAAAGGTCGCCGTCAGCCCCGACGATAACCTCCCCGAGATTGACCCCAGTGCGCAGCTTGAGGGGGCTTTGACCTGACGCGATCCTTTCCTGTATCTCCACCGCGCATCGTACCGCAGCCGACGGGCTTGCGAACTCGGCCAACGCGCCGTCACCCGTGGTCTTGATCAGTCGCCCATCGTGGCGGGAGAGGCCAGGCTCGATTACTTCGCGCTTCAGCCGCTCGAACTCGGCATAGGTGGCTTCCTCAGCGCGTTGCATCAACGCAGAGTAACCGACCACGTCAGCAGCCAAGATTGCCGCTAGTCGCCTTTGAACCCGCTGCTCTGTCACAGGCCCACCTCCCGAACGACCGGCTAACCCACGCCGCTGGGACAAGGGGGACCCTAGCACTTTGTCGTGGACCTGAGGAAAGGATGGTGCTGCCAGACAGGATTGAACTAAGGCCGCAATCCCGGTTGATATTGATTTTATTGCACTTTTCGGTCCAGCGATCTGTTTTTGTGTGGCACTCTTGGGTGGCGCTCGTTGATGCTGGATAATACCCTAAAGCGACCGAGGGTGCATCACCTTCTTGCCGGCCAGTCTAAGGCTCCACGAGGAGCCCGACCTTTCTCTGATTGGGCAGCGGTATCATCCTCGTCGATTGTCTAATTGTACTGGGTAATACTTTATCGAAATGGTTGCATTGACTGGATGAGGGCCGTAACTCTCCGATGCGTGCCGTTGATCCGACTCTGGTTCCTACATCACAAAAGAAATTCGCATGGGGGAAGCTTATCTAATGCTTGGACTGACTCTACGAGAAGAATTCCGGGGCAGGCGTCTCAAAGGCACGGCGATTGAACTCTCCAACGACCAACAGACCGGCGCGACGCAGATTGCAGCCAAGCAGTTCTTGGAGATTACCTATCCCACACACGACGTGTTGAAAGGCGTTGAAGCCGTCGGTCCCAACCAGGGGCGCCCAGTGGTTGTGATCGGTGAACGCGGCCTTGGCAAATCACACTTGCTGGCTGCGCTATACCACGCGGTGACCGACCCGGCATCGACGGGGGCGTGGCTCAATGCGTGGGCGACCACGTTGTCCGAACCTAACATCGGCAAGATTGCCCTACGCGATGGGATGCATGTCATCGGCGAGAGCCTACACCGCCATCGCTATAAGTTCCTGTGGGATGTGCTGTTCGACAACCATCCACACGGCACCTTCATCAAGGGTAAGTGGGAAGGCCAAGCCGTCTCCAAGACCGAAATCCCGTCCGACAAACTGATCATCGAGCTGTTAGAGAATAAGCCGACGATGCTGCTGCTGGACGAATTCCAGACGTGGTACGACGGCCTCACAAACACAAAACAGTATCCGTGGAAGAACTGGGCTTTCAACTTCATTCAGATTCTTTCGGAAATCGCCAAGGAGCGCCCCGATCTGCTGGTGCTGGTAATTTCAGTGCGCAACGGCGGTAGCGACGCTTACCAGCAAGTGCATCGCGTCAACCCGATTGCCATCGACTTCAAGGCGGGCGGGAGCGCTGAGCGCATCCAGCAAGATCGCCGCCGGATGTTGCTCCACCGTCTGTTTGACAACCGCTTGCAGATCGCCAACGGCACCATCGAATCGCTAGTCGCGCAGCACGCCGCTGAATCCTTCCGCCTGCTTGCCGTGCCTCCTGCTGAGCAGGAGCGCAAACGCCGGGAATTTGCCGAATCATGGCCCTACGCGCCACACCTGCTGCGCCTGCTTGAGGAACAGGTGCTGATTGCCACCGACGCGCAGGAAACGCGCGACCTGATCCGCATTCTCGCCAACCTTTATAAGAGCCGTGGTGAGGCCGTGCCTGTGCTTACCGCCGCAGACTTCCGGCTAGACGACGACTCCTCGGGTATCGGCGCGTTGCTGGAAGCCGTGGCCAACCAGCACCACCGCACGCTTCGCGAAAAGGCGCAGCAGAACATCATCTCGGTGCAGGAGGCGCGACACGATTACGCCAGCATTGCGCCGCACCTACAAGAGATCGTTAGCGCGTTGTGGCTGCGCTCGATTGCTATCGGCAACCTCGCCGGAGCCGAACCGGCCACGTTGCAACTGGACATTACCCGCGACAAACCTGTGGATGACAATGCCTTCCAAGTCGAGCTGGCGACGATTGTCGACAACAGCTTCAATATCCATCCAGATGGCACCAAGTTGCTCTTCCGTGAGGAAGAAAACCCGCGCGCTAAGCTGATGGCCTACGCGCGTAATGACAAACTGTTTGCTGATGGCTCCGATCAAGCCCAGCTCGCTAAGCAAGTGCGCTACGTCATTGGCGGCAGCGACGAGGTCGCCAAGACCTTCCGCGTAATCGCATTGCCGAAATCTTGGGTTAGCGATCCGTGGACATCGCTCGACGAGACCGAGCAGCCCGACAAGTGGGACGACCGTCTGCCCATCCTCGTGCTGCCAGAGGAGCCAGATAGGCTGGACCTAACGTTGGGCCGCTGGCTCAAGGACCGATTGCAGAAGCGCCGTAATACCGTGCGCTTCCTGCTGCCGCGCAATGGCACAACGAACGCGTTTCTTGATCGTGACCTCCTAATCCTCGCCCGTGCCGAGATGAAGGCACTGGAATGGAGTGGACAGAGCCCAGAATACAAAAAGCTTCACAAGGAATTCGAGAGCGCCTTGCGTGACAACCTGAAGAAGCGGTTCGATCGCTTCGCCGTGTTGTATCGCTGGAACTTTGCCGATCCCGCGCAGTGCAAATTTAGCGTCGAGCGTCTGGACAAACAGGGTTCGCAGATTCCCGAGGCCATCGAAGAGGCGCTGACCAGCGATCTGTTCGTGCCGGAGGACTTCGAAGAACTGGTGCTCGAATGTGCCAACAATAACGAATCGGTCGGCAAGCTGCTGCGTGAGCTGCAAGAGCCCCGCCCAACCGGGCAGGATTGCATTCCGTGGCTCGGCGAAACGACGATGAAAGAACGCCTGCTGCGCTTGTGCGCGAAGGGCAAGGTTTCCATTAACGTGCGCGGCATGGAGTATCTGCAGATCCATCCGGGTGAGGATGAGGAAACAGCGTGGCGGCGTCTGCGACCCAAGCTTTCCCACACGGGCCGCCATCTCGACGACGTGTTTGTGATGCTGCCCTCCGCGGTGCCGGCCACCGGGGGCTCCACGCCGCAGACACCATCGCCGCCTGGTGGTGGGCTGTTCGGTGGCAATGGCGCAACGCCAGCCGCGCCGCCAGCGCCCGGAGGCGACAACACCGCTGGCATTCCGTCATCCTCCAGTCCCACCGGCATCTTCGGCGCTGACACTACGACCGCCAAGCCGCGCATCCCACTGTCGAACCCGGCCACGTCGCCGCTCAATTTGATTGGCAGGATCGAAGGCTGGGGCATCGGCCCGGCCACCAAAGTTGCCGAGGTGTCGATCAAGGTGCCAAGCGCCACCGGCGCGCAGCTCAAGGACCTCCTCAAGAAGTTGCCCGAAGGCATGACCTTCGAGCTGAATCTTGAGAAGGAGGACGACTGATGACTGCGACCGTCAGTGCGCTACACGCTATGACGCAAGGCTCAAGCGACGACGCTTGGCGTGTCATTATCAACCACACAGTCGAGATCGCTTCTAAACCGTTGGCGGCAGGCAGCGCGCCAAGCGAAGTCGTCAAGCGGGATCGGGAGATCGGCGAACTTGATCTGTTCCTGTCGTCGTGTGGATGGGATTTGTGGCAAGCCTTTGGCGGCAGCGTCGAGCGTACCTCGGATCGTCTGGTGCGATGGTGGGCCGAACCGTTCAAGTCAAAGGCGGTGCTGATCCTCGACGGACTCTCCTTGCGCGAACTGCCCTGGCTGTTGCAGGGCGCGAAGGAACGCGGCTTTACCCTGCACGAGATCAGCGTCAATGCTTCCGAACTGCCAGGCGAAACCAATGAATTCGCTCGCGCGCTCGGCTTCGCCAGTCGCAGCAAGCTGCAGAACAACGGCGGCGGCCTTGTTCACAAGCTGCAACCTGCCTGGACCGAATCAGTGGATTTACCCTGGAAGGATTGCGAACCCCTGGTCGGCAGCACGCAGAACCAAATCTTCTGGCACCACTGGCCCGATGCCAAGCTGCATGACGGTTCTGGCGCAGGTCAGGGGCTGGAGCCGCTGACGAAGGACGTGGCCGAGCAACTGTCCAGCGACGATTTCTGGGCCTTCCTTGAACGTCTCGCCACCGGTCGGCGCTTAGTCATCACCTCCGACCACGGTTACGCGGCTACTGGCTACTTTCCTGATGCGGATAGCGAGGTTGGCCAGTTCCTCAAACAGAGGTTTTCCAGCGGTCGCAACAAGCCGGGTATGAGTGATACCGGCCCCTTTGTTCCGCCCGTGGCACTGCAAGTAAATAGTCCACACGGCGCGCACCTGTTGGCCCTGGGCCGCAGGAAATGGCGCAGCCAGGGCGGCTACCCGACGCTCACGCACGGCGGCTTGTCGCTGCTGGAAGTGCTGTCGCCCTTCGTCGAAGTGACCAAGTAAGGAAACAGTGTGGCCACCAAGAAAGAACTACTCGCACAAGAGGTCGCCAAGGCCGTTGGCGCGGGCAAAACCGTCGCGCTCGAAACCGTCGATTTCAACGACCCGAAGCGCCCCAAGACTTGTCTTGAAGTCGATTTCCCCATTCTGCCGGTCAATCAAGTGGCGGTGATCGAAGGCAATGCGGGCAAGCCCATCTACCACATGTCCAAATGGTGGGCACGGCGGCGTTCGAGCGTGTTCCGCTCGATGCTGATCGCGGCGGCCACCAAAGCGCCGGAAGATTCATCGCACGCTGCAAAGCTAGTCTGGGACAACTATTACGCCAATCACCAGAAGAAAGGTGCCTTCAGGCACCTGAAGGTTGGGGACATATTCATGGGCGGCGGCACGACGATTGTAGAAGGGTCGCGCCTCGGGATGCAGATGGTCGGCAACGACCTCAACCCGGTAGCGTGGTTTGTAACCAAGCAGGAACTGGCCAACGTCGATCTAGAGGAACTTAAGAAACTTCTCGCGGACATCAAAGCCGAGGTCAAGCCGCAGATCACGCCGTTCTACTTTTGCGACGGGCCGAACGGCGAGAAGGGCACGTGGACGCATCTGCCGACGAAGAAGGTGATGGCCGCCGACTTCGATCCGCTCTCCATCCCGCGTGAAGAACGCAAGGACTACCAGTACGAAGGCCCGGAAATCATCTACACCTTCCGGGCCAAGCATGGCCCGTGTCAGGTGACGGGCTGCGGCCACCGCACGCCGATCATGACCAGCCCCGTGATGGCGGTGAAGACGCTCACCGTGAAGCATTGGGAACGTACTTGCGACAAGTGCCACAGGGCATTCCACGTCGAGGAAGAAGCCGCGCGCATGGCTCCTGACGCGCCACTCTATGTCGCGCCGACCGAATACCCGTACTCCTTACTCGACCGGAAAAAGGGCGTGAGCTGCCCGCATTGCCAACATATTGCCTTGGTGAACCTGGGCAAGGGCAAGAATAAGAAAGTGGAACTGACCCTGCTGGTGCATCCGCAATGGCTGGCGGGCTCACCCAAGCAGGATATGAACGGCCAGCCCTTCGGCGGCTCGGCGCAGGACTCTGTGGCAACTACCGCGCGATGGGATCAGGCGCGCGCGACGAATATTCGACTGCTGGAAGTACGCGGTGCGCTGCCGGATGAAGTGACCTGTCCGGAAACGAACATAACTTTCAAGTCTAGGACCGGAACGGTACCTAAGAAATCGCACTACACCTGCGCGGCCTGTGGCACGGTACAGGACGTGCTCACCACCGTCAGGGCCACAGGCAAGACGGGGCCAATGGCTGCCTATGCGGTCCATGGCTATGCGCCAAAGCGCGACGAAGTAGGCAAGCCCTATAACGGTCGCTTCTTCGCACCCTACGATGCGGCGCATGCGCGACAGTACGACGCCGCGTTCGCGGAATGGGAGAGTCGCAAGGACACGGACCTGAAGGACTACTGGCCTCGCTCTGAGGTGCCGTTCGGATTCATGACGCATATGAATAATGGAGGTATTCCCAATCACGGATATACACATTGGTGGACGATGTTTAATCCACGGCAGCTGCTTGCATTGGCTCAGTTGCTGAAAGGAATCCTGACCATCGGTGATTATTCATGGAGCACAAGAGAGGCGCTGCTGTCCGCGTTCCAACAGAGTGCTCGCTATCAAAATATGTTCTGTTTCTGGGACGTCAATTACGACAAGTTGGTGCCCCACATGAGCAACAACAATTATCATCCAAAGACCAACATAGTTGAAGGTTCGTGTTTCGGGATTATGGGAAGTGGACGATGGTCTTCTTGTTCTGATGGGGTCGTGGAAGGCCTTGCATGGGGACAGAACCCGTATGACCTCGTCAGCCCGCAGAATGTTTCCAACATTCGCAGTGATGGTTCTGACAAGTCAACCAGTGAGAAGGTCTTTCCTGGAGATGCCCTCTTGGGCACACAGATACATTGTTGTTCGTCCACCGATCTAAATTACATTACGACGGCCAGCCTCGATCTCGTCATCACCGATCCACCATTCGGTGGACTCTTGCACTATTCGGAACTGTCCGACTTCTTCTACGTCTGGCTGCGCCTCGCCCTGAAGGCTAAATATCCCGACTGCTTCCTTGCCGAGCACACGCCCAAGCTGCTCGAAGCTGTTGCCAATCGTGCGCGCGAACCGGAAGACCCGGACGGCTTCTATCAGCGCCTGCTCACCGAATGCTGGCGTGAAGCGCATCGCGTGCTCAAGCCCGGCGGCATTCTCGCCTTCACCTTCCACCACAGCGAAGACGAACCGTGGGTGGCAGTACTGGAGTCGCTATTCGATGCGGGCTACTACCTTGAAGCAACGTACCCCATCCGCTCCGACGAGACCAAAGGTGAGGGGGCAAAGCCAGGAACGTTCGGCTCGCAAATGATCGAATACGACATCCTCCACGTCTGTCGCAAGCGTACCGAGGAACCCAAGCCCGTGAGCTGGGGCCGGATGCGCCGCGAAGTGACGGCCGATGTGCGCCAGTTGCAGGCCCTGTTGGAAAACCACGCTAAGGAAGGCCTGCCGGCTGCAGACCTCCAAGTCATCAGGCGTGGCAAAGCATTAGAATACTTCTCGCGCCACTACGGCAAGGTGTACGTGGATGAAGGCCGGCCGATCTCGGTTAGGGATGCCCTGATCGGCATCAACCAGCTCATCGATGAGGACGCTGACAAGGGCAAGGAGCCCGCGCCAGTCGATGCCGAGCCGATCTCACGTCAGTTCTTACGTACCTTCAGCAATGCGAGCGAACTGAAGCGCGATCAGTTGCAGAAATTTCTCAAAGGCTCGATCATCACGCCGGACGATTTTGTGCAGCGCGGTTGGTGCGTAGAGAAGAATAAGATCTTCACCCGCACGAACCCGCTAGAGTTCGCGCGCGAATGGTCGGGCAAACATCGCCGCCGCTTGATCTTCGATCTTGATCAGGCGCTCGTGCTGATTGGGGCGTGCTTCGAAAGCAGCGGGATTAATGCTTCGGACACCCTGAAGAACGAAAATTTCAGGCCCCACATTGCGCTCAAGCCGTTGCTCGACTGGTTTATCCGCAGCGGATCGGATCAATCGACTCGCAACGCAGCCTCCCGCGCGGTGTCCATCTACAACTCGTGGCAGGTCAGTCAGGAGGTCCGACCTAGGCAGGGCTCCTTGTTCGAGGAATACGAGTTATGAGGCAACTACTGGACACCGTTTGGCAGCGGCGGGGAACGAGTTGGGTGTGGGACGAAGAAGCACGCAACCAAATCTGCGCGGCAAACGAGGTCTGGAGCTTGCGTCAGTTTCTGCGCGTGGCGGGCGCACCGGGTGTGCCGCGAAGCTGGCCGGATGACCTGCCGAGCAACGGGCGTAAGACCCTTGTTGTAGCCGGACTAGACGGCAGCCTCGACCTGCTGACACCTACGGATGCAGAGTCGTGGCTGGGCGATGCGATCAAGCCGGCTGTCCTGTCATTTCAAGATGAGTACGAAGGCGACGCAGCGCTGGTGTTTTGGTTGCCTACCGGCCACAATCGCATCAAAGTTCAAGCATCCACCGACGCCGTGAGTTGGCTATGCCACACGCCTCACGGCTATCAGCTCGACTTCGGCCGCATCCTGTGGGGCGAGGCCAACGAGTACCCGCAGGAAATCCTCTTGCACCACGGTGGCAAGCCCACCGGTTTGTTCCATCTGCGGATTACTTAAAGGCGGCGCGTGACGGCAGACGTTCAGTTCCAACCCGGTGAACGCATCACCCATCACGAGTACGGTCAAGGTGTCGTACTCGACCCGGCACGCGATGGCTACCTGCGAGCTTTCTTTGGCATTGGCGAGCGTCGAGTCCCCGTGGGTTCGGTGCGGCGCGAACTCACGCGCACCGAACGAATACTCCGCGCAGTTGACGGGGGCATGGAGCGGGGGCGCAATGCTTGGCTGTCCTATGAGGCGCACGCGCTGCCTTTGATGGAAAGCGCCTCGGCGCTGACCTCGGCTAAAATTGATTTGTTGCCGCATCAGGTGGTGCTGACGCATCGGGTGGCCACCGCGTCGCCGCGGCGATATCTGATCGCCGACGAGGTGGGCTTAGGAAAGACCATCGAAACAGCGCTGATCCTGCGCGAGCTGGCGAGCCGGGGCGAACTGAACCGCGCGCTGATGGTTGTACCCGCAGGCCTCGTGAACAACTGGCACCGCGAATTGAACGAGGTTTTTAATCTTGATTTTGAGGTGTTCGGCTCTGAGGGCGATATCACGGATCGCAAAACCAATGCCTTCGCCAAGCACGACCGATTGATCGCCAGCATCGATACGTTGAAACGTCCGGCACGCATCAAGCGCCTATTGGATGCACCACGTTGGGATCTAGTGGTGTTCGACGAAGCGCATCACGTGACCGCGCACCGCACTGGCGGAAAGGTTCGCAAGACTGAGAACTATAAGCTCGCCGAGGCATTGAAGGATCATTCACGTGATCTCCTGCTGCTTTCTGCCACGCCACACCAAGGCAACCACTTCCAGTTCTGGATGCTGGTGCAACTGCTGAACCCGACTCTATTTCGTGGTCCTGAGGAAATGGTGGAAAATCGCCACCGGCTCAACACGGTTATGTTTCGGCGCACCAAGGCCGATGCCTGCCAGCCTGACGGTTCTCCGCTGTTCGCACGTCGCTGGGTTCACACCGAGTCGTTCGTGATGTCGCATGAGGAGCGGCTGTTCTACGGCAAGCTGCGAGAGTACCTGGAGGACGGCTTCGACCTTGCGCGCCGGCAAGGCAACCAAGGGCGTGCGCTAGGGTTCTTGATGGCGATCTTCCAGAAGATCGCAGCATCGAGCTTTGCTGCCGTGCGTCGCACGCTCAGACGCCGCCTGCTGATGCTGACGCTTCACGAGGCGCTGTTGCGCGACAAGGAACTGAACATCGAGGATCGCGAGCGCCTGACCGAGGAGGCGCGCGAGCTGATCCATGAGGAATTCGGTCTCCCGCGCGACAACGTGGGGCGCATCGAGGTGGATCGCGTGTTGGCCGATCTAAAATACCGGCTAGTCAAGAAGCTGGACGAAGACACACTGGAGATGGCTTCCGATCCCTACGGAAGCGAGTTTTCGGCTATGCACGCCGAAGAAGCCGCCTCAGCAGCGGTGAACCTGCATCTGCCTGAAGAGCGCTTGCGCATCGGTGACTTGCTGCGCTTGTTCCCGCCGCAGAGCGAAACCAAGATGCAGAAATTGATTGATGGGTTGGGCACGCTATGGCGACAGAATCCGCACGAGAAGATCGTAATCTTTGCAACCTATCTCGGCACCGTCGACATGATCGCCCGCGAGATCGAACAGACGTTCCCCGGTCAGGGAGTGGTAGTGTTGCGCGGTGGCGATCACGGAGCCAAGGCAGCGGCGGAACGCCGTTTCCGTCAAAAGGATGGTCCGCGTGTACTGGTTTGCACGGCGGCAGGGCGCGAGGGCATCAATTTACAGTTCGCACGTATCCTGTTCAATTTCGACCTGCCGTGGAATCCGATGGATATGGAGCAGCGCATCGGACGTATCCATCGCTACGGCCAACGCGACACGGCGCAGGTCTATAACCTCGTGCTCTCGGATACCATCGAGGGACGTATCTTCCTGCTGTTGGACGAGAAACTAACCGAGATTGCACGCACGGTCGGCAAGGTCGATGAACAAGGGAACGTGGCGGAAGACTTGCGCTCGCAGATTCTCGGGCAGTTGTCCGAGCGGTTGAACTATGACCGTCTGTATCAGGAGGCGCTTTCCGATCCCGAGCTGAAGCGCACGCAGGTAGAGCTGGAAGCAGCGCTGTCGAATTCCCGCGAAGCACGACAAGTGGTGTTCGATTTGTTCCAAGACCTCGACGGCTTCAGCCTGGACGATTACAAGCCCTTCGCTGACGTCTCTTCCGGTCTGGATCGGCTGGTACGTTTCCTCTCGGCTGCGGTCGCGGATCTCCAGCAGAGGCTGGTCAAGGTAGACGACGCGACCTACGACCTCGTCACGGCGGAAGGCACAAGCCGCGCCCGCTTCACTTTAAACCGCGAAACTGCGACGAAGCAGGACGGACTGCAACTGATGGGTTTAGATCACCCATTGGTGCAGGAAGAGCTGGGACGCTGGCGCAATTTACCGCCGGAGAGTTTGGGGATTGCGGTATCGGCTGAGATTGAAGAACCAGTCGCACTGTCACTCTGGATGGTTGAGATATCCACCGGTAATGGCGAGCGCCGTGTGATGGTGCAACCCATTGCGGTTAAGCAGGACGGAACCCGTGTCCCGGCGGTCGAAAGGCTGTGCGAAAAATACTTTCAGGCCCAGCCGGCTGAGCCAATCTTGCGACCAGAGCAGCGGTTCGACCTGTTTGCACGCGCCGTCGAGCCGACCCTGCAGCGAGAGTTAAAGCATAAGGGTTCCGCCAATGGGAACGGTAGCTATTCGGCTGAGCTGATCGGGTACGTCGAGATCATCGATTAAAGTTGTTCAACGCCGGTTCGATTACAGACCGGCCGGAGACTCTCTGTGCCCGGGTACAACCACTACGCGGACTGCACCTGCGGATGGTGCGTAAATTATGGTCGCCTGTCGTATTCCGACCGCGCGCGGCTGGTTTCCGACATGCACCGGCGCGACGCCAAAAATCTCCTGAAACGGGAGTCGGCCAGGTCGATAGCTGCCTGTTACGTCAATCCGAACGCGCGTTGTCCCGAATGTAATGCCAGCGTGTTTTTTTACGCAAACGAACACGGCAGCCGCGTGTTTTTCGATCATCTGGGGCCGCCTTGGCGCAAACATCCCTGCACAGACATCCCGAGGAGTTACGTACCCAAGGATCAATCACCGCAGCGGCGCACCCGCGGAGTCGTACAGGAGTTGATTTCGGCGGCCAACATCGTCGGCCTGTTTGACAACAAGGTTTTTGGCCGTCGAGCCCCCGACGAATGGACGGTGCTCGTCGTACTCTCGGTGGACCGCATCGGGGATGAGAACGCCGTCACGGCGGAGTATCTCGACTCTAGGGACGGAGAAACCACGACATTTGCTTGCCGCTCCGAACTACCGATCTTCGATGCGGGCGACTTCATCAACATGAGAGGGGACGAGATTTCTTTCGTACACAAGGAGGCGCTGAGGCCGATCTTCTTCCGGATTGGCGGAACGGTGACGATGCCTGACTCGCTGGCTGAAGACGCGAGGGCGCCGAAGCAGCCGCCGGGCGCGTTGCAGCTCAGACAACCTCGCCTCATCCCAGCGGGAGCCAAAAGGCTAATCGAGGACTCGCGAGGCCCGATGACCGAGGCCGAGATGATCCACTTCAATTCGGACAAAGTCGACCTGGGAAAGCTGTTCGGAAAATTGGAGCCGATCATCCGGGCCTACGCCCGCGAGCACACGCGCAAGCCCTGGGACGTCGCACGTCGCCTGAACGCCGACGGCCACCGTACGGCGAATGACGCGCCGTGGACACCACGCCTAGTGCGCTTCCTGCTTGCGTTGATGTTCAATGACCTCGGGAGCGGTAAGTCGAACAGGCCGCAAACTAAGCCCCGTGTTCCGCCGAAGCAGCAGCGCTCCGAAAGGAAGCTTCCGCCGGTCGCGATGGACGACAAAGGCGAGATCGCGAAGCGCCTATCCGGGTTCGGTAAGGTGACGGTCAGGCCGAGAAACTGAGCACACAACTCTAGGCCGGCCCAGCAATATGTCCGACGCTCGTCACACGACATCGCGCCAGAAATTAGACCGCCTTCATCGCTCGGTCCTTGACCTCGAAGCGTAGCATCAAGGTCCTGCTGTTGGGACAGTTCAAAATTTGAAATTTATCGGCCGATGCACTATATATGTCTTTACATCGCTAATTATTAGAAAAAAGGCCCCGCCCGAGGTGGGGCTTTTGTCGTCTGCCCTAAGCCGCAGCAATCCCGCTGCGGCTTTTTTGTTATTGGAAGGAACAACTATGGGAATGTTTTTCAACCCCGACAGCGCTCGCAGCTACATCGGGTTCCACCTGCCGGCTAACCAGCTCGCCGCGCTGGATCGGGCGCGTATCGGATTGCGTCTCTCCCGGTCGCAATTCATGCGGCAGATGGTGACCGCGCATCTGCAACGGCTTCAAGCCGTAGCGAACTAGCCACCGCACAACGCATCAAGGAAAAGCCCCAAGGCGTTCGCGCGCCAAGGGGCTTTGAAGCAATTCAGAAAGCACCATCTCTATGGCACAAAATGCCTCAAAAAACAAGTCTAAGTATCAACTCGATCTCCTCGATGAGAAGCGCGCCTTCGTCGTGGTCGCACTCACGGACAAGCTGAGTCTTCCTGGCAAACTGGTCGCTCTCAATGCCCTCGCACACTACAACAGCAAGCGCGGCTACTCATGGCCATCAATTCCAATTGTAGCGGAAGAGAGCGGCTATAGCCCGGCTTCCACCAAATCAATCTCCCCCGGCTTCAATGAGATTGAGAAGGTCGGCGCATTCAACGTCGTCCGCAATCCGGCCAGCAAGGGAAGCAAGAAATCGTCTACTTATCGCTGCCGCCCGATCATGCCGTGGTTCCGTGATGAATATGAACGACTCCGGCAGATCGGAAAAATTGAAGAGGACGCTGACCCCTTTGCGGATATCCGGTCGGATAACGACAACGATATGAGACAGGGTTCACAACCCGGTCAGGGTGAGAGGCAGGGTTCACAGCCCCGTCATAAAGGGTCCACAACCCGGTCTGACGGGGTTATTAACCCGGTCACACAGGGTTATAAACCCGAGGAAGAGAACAGAACTAATAGAACAGATAGAAACGAACAAACCCAAGCAGACTTCTCCGCTCCGCGTTGGGAGGGACCGGTTCATGGTGATGTTGACGGTGGTGGTGATGAAGCCCGGGCCGGTCAAGACGCTCAGGGACGACGTGTCGCTGGCTGGCCGAACGATTGGATGGACACGTTCTGGGAAGCCTGCCCCAAGCAGGAAGGGAGGCCCGCGACCTACAGGCTGCTCGATAAGATCAGGAAGAAAGGTCAGGTCTCGTTTGACGATATCCTCGGCGGGATGAAAGCATACGCTCGCACGGTCAAGGGAAAGGAAGACCAGTTCATCAAGAAACCGGCGAACTTCATCCGGGAAGAAATGTGGAACGACGCGGCCTCGTTCAAACCCCACAAGCCGGCGAAACCCAAGATGATGAGGAACATGGCGATCTAGCCGCCAGCCCCATCTCACGCCCGCCGATCAAGCCTTCAGGTGGCGGCGGAAGGATCCTGTGGCCGGTGGCAGACCCCAAGCCGCCGGTCACTCCCCCTGTCCATCCACCACCATCATTCCGGTGCTGCGCCCTTAGAGCGCCGCCGGCCGAAAGCGTTACATGACCACGACCACCACCACCCGTACCACCAAGACCACCAGCCGCCGCCGCACACCTGCCGCCGAGTATCAGCGGGCAGACCGGGAGCGCCTCGCGACATTCGCTCGTACCATCAGCGTCTCGCAATCAACTCTGCGGCGTGACGCATGCGGCGACTGGATCCTCTCCGGACCAGCCGGCCACGTATCGAGTGACGGGGCCAGCTTCTACGTCTACCTCGCCTGGGCCTCCGTCCGGGGATGGAGCAATGCCAAACGCCGGTTTGCGTATCTCGCCGTGACGCAGGATGGAGATGAGGAAGGCGTATTTAGGATTGACCGGCCGCTGTCACCGGCTCAGGCCACGGACCTTCGCAATGCGCTCCTCTTGAGGAAGGTGACGCCGCTGTCGCAGGACCGTAGGAAGAATCTGTCCACCATCGGCCGTAGAACGAAATTTGCACGGCAGAAACAGGGGGGTCTCAGCGCCTAGCATTCGCTATTTTGAGTGCCCCGCTAGGGTGGTAGCTCTCCAACCTCGGACGCATAGAAGCGCTCCTAGAGACGTTTTGCTCGTTGCCGCCACGCCACACAGGAAACCAAAGATGGCATGATAGTCGTCATAAGGTATGATGGTCGTCATTTCTCATGCAGGAAGTGGGGGCTGCCGCTTGCCCATCTGCGCATCGCTGTAAAAGGGGCATTTCCTATTTCCATTGGAGGACCAAAGTACCCCAAGCTACAATTGACAAATGAGGGGGACTCGTATAAGGAATAGCTCAGAATGGCAGCAGATGTCATCCATACAGGCCCCCATGTGGGGCCTGTCTCATTTCTCACTCAGTCTCACCCGGCCAGACCCGCTGACCGCCTGAAAATGGCGCAGCGGGTTTTCTCATATGTGGAAAGCCCCTCATGAAACAAGCCTTCAACACTGACGAATTGATCGCCAGTCCTATGACGCACCTAACGCTGCTGGTTCCGAGAATCCTGCTTGACCGGATCGACCAAGCCGCAGCTATCGACGATCCCAGTTCGCCAAACCGATCAAGCTGGATGCGCCGCGCTCTGATCGGTCAACTCCGACGTGAGGCCGCGTGATGACCGACCACCTCGAAACCCTGATCCTGTCCGAAGCGAACCGGCTAGACATTCAGCCAAATGCGGATGCCATGCGGAAAGCGGCCATCGATCTCGCCGGCAGCGTCATGACCAGCGATGGACTGATCTCGATTCCCGGCCTCGGCAGCATCAGCGCAGGCGATTTCGTTCGCAGTCTGCATGGCCAGATGCCGGAAGCCTTTCAAGCCCTCGACGCCAAATCGCCGGCCGCCAGATCGACCGGAAACCTGACGCGCGACATGAAGGCGGAAATCGCAGCCAACCGCCGCCAGCGAGCGTTACCCAGTGATTGGCTGGCCGTCCGCTCGAAAGCCACAGGAACCACGGCCCAGCACTTGGCCGAACGTGAAAGGAATTGGAAATGAGACCTGGAATTATCGCTCGCCAAAGCGCAGCAAGACTGAAAGCGGAACAGTATTCGGTTGGGGAGGGCGTTCGTGCCGCTCGCGGCGTTGCCCTCCAGTTGTTCGATCTCCGCAGACGGCAAGGCGATGCCGACCAGCGAGTCAATGAAGCCAAGGCAAAGCTTGAGGCCGTTGACGTGGCAGCGCTGGAAGCTGAATTCACTGCCGCGCTTGAGCAACAGGTTTCGATTGCTCAGGATCTAAAAGCCCTGGAAGCGGCGACGTTGGCAGCGTGACGGCAACCGGTTAGTTTTGGGCGGCCGTAGCGGCTTTTCACTCCCGGGGGCCGCCGTCCCTATCCCGAGGAGCGGAGAGACGATGATGAGACTCGTGATTCTGCTCGGATTGGTGGCTCTTGTCGTCGCTTCTCCGGCCCTCGCCGGCCCTGGCCGTTACTGCCAGCCGATCAATGGCCGCGATCAGATCGTCAAGACCGGGCAAACGTGTCCGGTCGGGTATCTGTCGTCAGGATCCTGCTGCATCGCACTTCATTCCGACTCGCCCAGGGCATTTGCCAGACTTCCCGGTCGATCGTGTCCGCCTGGATCGTTCGTCAGTTCCAGCGACTATTGCGTCAGCCTGCAGTGACCGGCCCTAACTAGGCGTTGGCGTTCACGACGCGCTGCACCGTTCCAGTCCCCACGCCAACAGCGCTGGCGATCTTGAGAATGCCCATGCCGGTTGCTCGCAGGTCGCGGATACGATTTTCCATGTCCGCACCAACCGAGGGACGGCCAAGCTTCACGTTTTTCTCCCTGGCCCTCGCTAAGCCAGCGTTGACGCGCTCGCGGATGATGCCGCGCTCAAACTCGGCGAACACTCCCAGCATCTGGAACATAGCTTTGCCGGCCGTGGTGGATGTATCGAGACCTTGCTGATGCAAGTACAAATCGACGCCGCGTTCATGTAGCGACTGGAGGACGGCTAACAGGTCTGTCAGTGACCGGCCGATACGATCCACCGACCATGCCGCTACCATATCGAAGTCTTTGCGGTTCACGCCGTTTAGCATGGCATCAAGGCCGGGCCGCTTGTCACGTCCCTTTGCTCCACTGATTCCAGCATCTTCGAACGTCGCCACAACGTTCCAGCCCAACCGACCAGCAACGGCCTCAAGTTCTCGGCGCTGGTTGGCGGTCGTCTGCTTGTCGGTGGAGACCCTGAGGTAGAGAGCAACGCGTTTCATTATGGAACCCCTGCTTGAGACAGGTGCAACCATTGATCATATCTATACAGAAATCAACTGTTTTTCGTATAAGCATCCGGTGAAAATCGAGCCATTGGAATCGTTGTAGAATTTCGAGTGGTCGCAGGATGGGGTTTCTGTATAGGGCTTGGCCTCGCCTTCGCTCTGTCTGAGCCGGTCGCCATCGCCGGACCCCTATCATCCGGTTCGCTTCCAGCGTTCCGCTACCTCAGGGCATTCGTCCCCGCAGTCCTCACGCTTCCGTCGCTGCGCTCTCACTCCCGGGCCACGCCAGCGCACGTCAGGCAGGGAGAAAGATTTCCCCCGTGAAATCGAGGGGAGAGGGAAAGGCGAGTTTTTTATAGACACAACCGTGGCGTGTTGTAGCCACCCCGAGTCTTTTTACCGCCCCATCTATTTTCATTTCCGACCCCCGGCCTCGCGGAAGTACCCGCCCCCGCTTTCCGACCCCCACCCCTCGAAAGATCGGGCGGCACATTCAGATCCGTTTTCTCAGCGCAATTTCCAAAAGACGATTTACCGCCGGCCCATTCCCCGGCCATCCGCAATCCACCGCGCGCTGTCGCAGCGTGCCAACAACACATGGAAATCATGTCCGACAATAACTTGAGCGTCCGCGCAAAGATCAGCGCGAGCAATGAAGCGAGCCCGGCAATCCGTCGCGTTATCGCCGATATCGAAAAACTGAAGGCGGTCTCCAAAAGCTTTGGCGCATCGTTTGGCAACGTCGGCAGGACCGGCATGGAGTCGATGAGCGGATTTAGCCGCACGGCTCAGAATGCGGCAAACCAGATGCAAGGCCTTGCCAATACCAGCAAATCGGCCGCCCGCAGTTACGCCGACGACTGGCGACGGGCGACGGAACACCGGCTCAGCGAAAGCCGCAGGATGTACGCTTCTCTTGAGCGCATGGAATCTCAATATCAGCGTCGCCTTGAACGCCAGATGGTCACCGAACGCCGGGCGTCCGGTGCAGGCCGATCAGGTAGCGGCCGGATTCCTGCGCCGAGTGTCCGCTCAATGGTGATCGGCGGTGCTGTTGCAGGTGCCGGCGTTGCCAGCGCCATTCGGAAGCGGATCGAAGTGCAGGCGTCCGAAGTTAGGGCATCGATGTTCGGAGAACTGTCCAAGGCTGAGGTTGGAGCACTCCGCAAGGACTTTGCTGACCGTGCCGGTATCAAATATGGCGTCGGCACCAGCAAGGTCATCGATACGGCGGTGGAAGGATTGAAGGCCGGTATCGCCAAGCAATTCGCTGGCGAGTTCTCTGATCTCGCATTGAAGGCTCAGGCCGGTCTCGACGTTAACCCGCAAGAGGTTGGCAAGCTGTTGGGCCGCCTCTCGACCCAGATGCCGTGGAGCAAAGACCGCTTCAGCAAAATCCTGAACTCGGTTGCGGTCGCTAACAACGCCACCGCAGCGGATGGAAACGAAATCATCGAAGCGATGCGGCGCAGTCTGTCGGCGCTCGTAACAACCAAGATGACTCCGGAACAGCTCGCGGCGCTCGACTCCACCGGCATTTCGCTTGGCGTCCAGCCCTTCAAGATGGGCACGTTCGCAAGCTTCCTGACCAGTCAAATTGCTGGTGCGGATTCCGCCACTGGCAGGCAGGGGAGTGACCTTTCGTCTGCCGCGAATGCCCTTGGCTTTGGTGGCCGCAGTGCCATGGCGAAAGCGATGCGCGAGCGGCCGATGGAAGCCATTCAACAGATCCTAGACAATCTCGCCAAGATGCCTGAGAAGCTGCGGACGAAAGTCGCGAAGCAGATCGGCGGTCGCGAATGGATGGACGAACTTCTGACCTTGGTTCTCGGCCGCGACAAGCTGAAGGATGTCCTGAAGGATATCGAAAACAGGCCGGGATTCCTGGACAAAACTGCCCTTCAGAAAATTCGGTCCATGCAAGGCCGCTGGGCGTCTATCGTCGCGGCGTTCGGTCTCGTTTGGGAAAAGGCCGGCGGTGGATTTGAGAAGATTTTCGATCAGGTCTCCGACGCCTTTATCAACATCGCAGGCCGGTTCAATTTCGACACGATCAAGGATCACGTTGACGCGCTAATCGATGGCCTACGCGAAGGCTTCGGGTTGAAAGATTGGAGCGAGGCGGTCAAGTCGCTTGCCGACAATTTCGACGCCGGCACCATCGCGAAGTGGCGGGATTTCGGTAAGGGCTTCGCTGAAGGCATCCGCGACTTTGCCAGCGGATTGAAAACAGCGTTCTCTGCACTCGGTTTCCTCGCCGGGAAAAATCCAGCGAACGCGCAGGAGATGGGCAACCTCGTTGCGCAGTTGAGCGGCCTAGCCGTCGCTCTCGCGGTACTGGCGCCAACCATATCCGTTCTGGCCGCGCTCACCGTTGGCCTAAATGGTCTTGGCATTACGCTCGGCTTAATCGGTGGCATGCCGGCCGCTGTTGCACTTCTCAGCATGTTCGCTGCCAGAAATCAGGATGTTGGTGTCGCAGATGACAAAATCCGCAGGAAGGACCCCAAGACCGGCAGGCGCGAGTCGTATTCGGATTGGCAGGATCGTATCGCAACGCGGAAACGACTCCGTAACTACAGCACGCCATCGGGCGCTGATCCGATGTTCACTCCGACCAACTACACCGGATCTACAGACTTCTCTGGCCGGCGACGCAACTCCGACCTGTCCGAGAACTTCAACAAGTTCGCCGGCAAGATCGAACGCGCGGCCTTCATGTCAGGCGGCAATGGTGGTGGCGTTCAATACGCCGCACTCGGTGGCGGATCAGGCAGAGGCATCAGCGACAGCGGTGGTGGTCGCAAATTCATCGGCGGCGTTCCCGCCATCATCACCAACACACCGGGCACGGCTCTGCCGGGTCTCAATCGCTTGGGCGGCAACGGCATCATTCGACGGGACCGCATTCCGACCTTTCCGGGAGCCGGTGGAATTGTCGATCCGAAAAACGTTCCATCGTTCAATGGTCGCGGCGGTTCAGTGGCGGACGCTACCGGCTCCGGGCTTTCGGGCAACGCCTTCCTTGCTGCCCGCCGTGCTCGGCTCAAAAAGGAACTGGATGAAAATCCAGAACTGAAGGAACAACTGGCCGCTGTCATCGATCTGGAAAATCCAGGTGCAGGAACAGCGGTTGCAGAGTCGCTCTTCAATCGATCGGACATGAATGGCACCACGGTCCAAAGCGGACTCGGACTGAACAACCGTAACCGTAGTTTCTATGGTCCGGTTCGCAGGGGTCAGGATATCGCTAGACTACGCGAGTTGAGACGCAACCCGGCCAAGATGGCTGCTCGCATGCGGCAGATTGATGAAGCCCTAGCTGGCAGCAATCAGATCAAGGGTCATACGGATCAGGGTAGCGCGGGTGATCCGAACTACGTGTCCGGTGGAACGGGCGTCAGCATCAACCGCGAACGGTTCAACGATTGGGGTGCGGGCAAGTGGAATGGGCTTCGGGGACACGCGGCCTCTCGGGCTTACAGAGAATGGCAGCAAAGGAACGTGGGGTCGTCGGGCAATGCGCCCGTTGTCAGCAACGTCCCTTCACCGGCTGATACCGTCCAGAACGTGCCCTCTCCAATCCGTGGTGACGCGTCACTCGGTTTGCAAGGCAGCGGTGGCGGTGGTCCCGTCAGCATCAATATCAACGGCGGAAGCCATGATCCGGAAAGTCTGGCAGTGCTGGTTCAACGTCGCATCAACGAAGAAATGAACTGGCGAACTCACGATACCAGCAGCGAGTACACCTGACCCAAGGACTGAGATCGCAACAACCAAGAGGCCCTGCCCATTCGCGGCGGGGCCTTTTCTTTTTTCGAACTGACTCGGATGCAAATGGCAAAGCAAATCAAGATCAGCAACAATCAGAAATCACCCAGGAAGGAAGCCCCAAGAATGATCCGAGAACACCGTGGTTACGCCATCGAATACAGCAATGGAAAATATATTGCCCGGCCGACCGATGGCGATGATTTGGAGATTTTTTCCAACTGCCTGCCTCGCCTCCTGTTCATGATCGATGCACTTTGGGATGGACTCGCACAGGTGCCGGCCATCGCTCCCGATGAGATCGCGGGACCGCGCGTTGTCCGCGAATGGCTGGCAAGCCCCACCAGCGTCATCGACGTTGACGATGCCTACCGTCGCGGCGCGTGCTAAGGCACACGATCAAATCACCGAAAATTAAAAGTTTAACTACGCCCCCTTGGCAATCCAGCCGGGGGCGTTTTTCTCAGAGAGAAGACAATGAAAAGCAACCGCCGCCCCTACAACCCTGAACCGGAAACCCCATTCATAGGATTCAAACTTCCGCTTCAACAGCTAACTGAACTCGATGCCGCGCGGCTCAAACTCGGCCAGGGTCGCAGTCAGTTCATGCGCGATGCTCTCAGATCCTATTTGTACGCCTGCCGGCTCGATACGTCCGGCACGTTGCAGGACTAACTAGGTGGAACGGTTTGATCGGCTGGCGCGCACTCCAACCCGGGGAATAGCGGCAATCACGCGGGCCATGGCCGTCACCGACACGTCGCCGTAATCATCGCCGCTCGTTCGTGCCGCGTGACCTTGGATGGCATCTACGACCCGATGATCCAGCCCAAGGTTTCGGCTGATCGTTTTGAGGCGATGCCGCCAGCCGTGGTTCGGCGCGACCCGAGGATCAGTGACGACTGCCCTAACATGATCGACAACGCGCTTGTAAGAACCCGGCGCGAACAACGGGCCATCGTCGGCGTCCTCGACGAAACGCAGGAAGCCTAGGTCAATCAGGTGCCGATGCACTGGCACCAGCCGGAAGTTTCCGGACTTGATGGACCCGGCCAGCGGATTCAAATCGAAAACGTGATGCCCAGACTCCTTGCGGACATCTTCCTTCCGAAGCTGTAGCGCCTCAGCGATCCGGCAGCCGCTGTACGCCGCGATGATCGGTCCCCATTTCTTGGCCGCCGCAGTCCGGGCGTCCTCTTTCGGCTTCCGCACGTATCCAATGCAGGCCTTGAATATCGCCGTGGCCTCCGCATCGGTGAAGCCTTTCCCCCTAGTCCTCTTTTTCTTTTCCGCCTTGACCTTGATGGCATCGGCCGGGTTCTTGGTCAGCTTCCGATTATCGACGGCCCATCCGAGCACCGATCTTATCCCAGGCAGATCGCCATCCTTGAAGGACTTGACGGTCACCACCTTGAGCCGGGCTTCCTTGAAGCCAATCATATCCTCCTCGGTCACGCGGCCAGCATCGTCATGACCAAGGTGCTTGACCAACCGGGCTATTGCGCCCGCGTAAACGTCGTGAGTCTTTTTCGATCGGCCGATGGCTTTTGCTTCCGTCCACCACGCATGAAACAGGCTAGTGATTGTCTGCTTGGGCTTGAGCGCTGTGACGGTTTCGATTGGAGGGAAGCGAAGCGCCTTTGGATCAGGCGAATAGTCGCCCTCGGCAGCGCGGCGTAGCGCCCATCCAGCATCCAAGCTGGCGACCCCGACAAGTTGCAGGAACCGGCGACGGTCACTCTGAGCAAGGTGGATGCGCTGTCGGATCAGAGTCCAGTCCGCGATCAACCCGAACCTCCCTTCGAGTCCGTCATGCTGATCGGCTGGCAGCGCGTCGATCGCCGCTGTCAAATCGCCAGTACCGAACAACTCTATCGCGGCGTCCGTTTCGTTCGGCATCAGCGCGGCCGGTGGCGGATTTTCTATGCGACCTTGAAGCGCTGCCCGGCTCAGCGCCTTGTGGAATGACCATGGTCCCGGCTCACCGGGGTTATCGCTGTGGATTTCCTGATAGATCCTGTAGGCCTCGCCCGACAACGCGACCAGCGCCCGGTGCGAGAGAGTGACCGGTTCGGCTTCCGTCAGTTCAAAGAGCCGGCGAAGATGATCCAGTGCGTTTGCCTGCCGCGACTCTGCAATGAGCCGGTCATCCGTTTCCAGGCTGAACGAAACATCACTCCCGATCCTCACCGTCTTGATGAAGGGCCGTTCGTTACCAAGGCTGAGCAGGATATGCCGGCCGCGTAGCTGAGCAACGACCTTGGCAGGGACGCGGACGCGGAATTGGGGGACGCTGGATCTGGCGCGTATGGACATTGAGAAGTTCAAGGAAACCATGGTCTGTGTGGCACTCTTGTGTGGCACTCAGGACCGAATTTCCAATAAAATCAATGCATCCAATGGGATAAATGGTGCTGCCAGACAGGATTGAACTGTCGACCTCTCCATTACCAATGGAGTGCTCTACCACTGAGCTACGGCAGCATGCCCGGTATTGAGGGAATCGGCCCAAATGGCCGCCCACTAGGCGGGCGGTTCTTGCCACAAGGGCCACTCTGGCGCAAGCACGCGGGCAGGTTGGAAAGGGCTCAAAATCGTCAAAAATCGGCGCTGATGATCGCGAGGCGCGACAATTCGGCAACTTTGGGCCGCACTCCGGTTCCCAATCTCGCCCCCAAGCCGCCGAATCGCGACTTGCACTGCTTAAGGCAGGCGGTTTGGGCGGCGGCCGATGTGCCGGGCGCATGAATGCAGTATGGATGATCGAAACCTACCATTCTTTCCGGCGACGGCATCCCCTGGCGTCGCTTCGATCAAGGCATGTTCGGCGGACTGACGATGAAGGACAATCAAGATAGGCCTGCGGGAAAGAGCAACGCGGATGTGAAGGATTCGCGACGGGACCGGCTGAAGCTGGCGCTGCGCGAAAATCTCAAGCGGCGAAAGTCGCAGGCCCGGGGCCGCAGCGATGCCGATGCACCTTCCGAAAACGCCGACGCCTCCCTAGATGACGCCAGCAGAGAAAAGCCTTAGCCAGTAGCGTAGAGAAATCTTGCTCGCCGGGCGGCATGGCTCGCTCTCTGCACGGTTCTGTTTCTTTTTTAGGCGGTTAAAATGAGTGCAGACATCACGGCCGGTCCGGCGACCGGCGCGACTTTCACCGCGTTTCCCCGTCACGAGCAGACGTTCCCGACGCTGACCCATCACGAAATCGAGCGCATGCGCCGGTTCGGGGAGTTGCGAAGCTACAAGGACGGCGAAGCCCTGTTCGAGACCGGCAAGGTAGGTCCCGGCATGTTCGTGGTGCTGTCGGGCCATGTCGCGATCACCCAGCGCGACGGCCTCGGCCATGTCACGCCGATCATCGACCAGGGCCCGGGACAATTTCTCGCCGAGATCGGCCAGCTTTCCAGCCGCGTCGCACTGGTCGACGGCCATGCCGAGGGCGAGGTTGAAACGCTGCTGATTCCGCCGGATCAATTGCGCGCGCTTTTGGTCGCGGAAGCCGAACTGGGCGAGCGCATCATGCGCGCGCTGATCCTGCGCCGGGTCAACCTGATCCAGGGCGGCGTCGGTGGCCCGGTGCTGATCGGGCCGCCCTCCCTCGGCGACACGGCGCGGCTGCAGAATTTCCTGGCGCGCAACGGCCAGCCGCACCACGTGCTCGATCCAGCAGCCGACAAGGACGCCGCCGATCTTGTCGCGCGCTATTCGGCCTCGCGCGCCGATCTGCCGCTGGTGGTGTGCCCTGACGGTACCGTGCTGCGCAATCCGTCGGAGACCTCGCTGGCGCTGGCGGTGGGCATGATCACCAATCATGCGCATGAGAAACTCTATGACGTCGCGGTGGTTGGAAGCGGTCCCGCCGGTCTCGCCACCGCGGTCTATGCCGCGTCCGAAGGGTTGTCGGTGGCGGTGTTCGACGCGCGCGCGTTCGGCGGGCAGGCCGGCGCCAGCGCGCGCATCGAAAACTATCTGGGTTTTCCGACCGGCATCTCTGGGCAGGCGCTCGCGGGGCGCGCCTACAATCAGGCGCAGAAATTCGGCGCCGAGATGCTGATTCCGGTTTCGGTCCAGTCGCTCGATTGCTCGCAGCGCGACGGCGCGTTCGCGCTGGCCACCGAATGCGGGCAGTCGTTGCGCGCCAAATCCATCGTGGTGGCGAGCGGGGCGCGCTACCGGCGGCCGGAGATCGAAAATCTCGACGCCTTCGAAGGCCGCGGCGTCTGGTACTGGGCCTCGCCGATCGAGGGCAAGCTGTGCGTGGGCCAGGACGTCGTATTGGTCGGTGGTGGCAATTCCGCAGGGCAAGCCGCGGTGTTTCTGTCGGGCCACGCGCGCAAACTCTACATGATCATCCGCGGCGGCGGGCTGGGGGCCAGCATGTCGCGCTATCTGATCGAGCGCATCGAAGCGGCGCCCAATATCGAACTGATATTCAACGCCGAGGTGATTGCGGTCGAAGGCAGCGGGGATGGATCGCTCGAACGCGTGCGCTGGAGGAGCCGGCTGGCGCCCGAGCAGCACAGTTTCGATGTCCGAAACCTGTTTCTGTTCGTCGGCGCCGACCCGGCGACCCAATGGCTGGACGGCTGCGGCGTGACGCTCGACCGGGCGGGCTTCGTGGTGACGGGGGCGCAGTCCGAGCAGAATCTCGGCCGCCCGGTGCCGCCGCTGGAAACTTCAGTGCCCGGCGTGTTCGCGGTCGGCGACGTGCGCTCTGGCTCCGTCAAGCGCGTCGGCGGCGCAATCGGCGAGGGTGCACAGGTGGTGGCGGCGCTGCACGGCTTTCTCGGCGATGCCGCGAAACCGTCGCTCTGAAAAAGGATGTCAGGATGTCCAAAGGCTGCAGCCATATCGCCGGCATTCAAACGGTGACGCCGAGCGCGCTCGGCTGCGAGGAGTGCCTGAAAAGCGGAAGCGAGTGGCTGCATCTGCGGATCTGCCGCACCTGCGGCCATGTCGGCTGCTGCGACGATTCGCCGAACAAGCATGCGACGGCGCATTTCCATGCCACCGGCCACCCCGTGATCGAAGGCTACGATCCGCCGGAAGGCTGGGGCTGGTGCTATGTCGACGAAGTGCTGTTCGATCTGTCGACGCGAAAAACGCCACACAACGGGCCGATACCGCGCTACTACTGATTCCTCTTCAACGAAGAATGAGGAATCTCACATGCAATGCGTACCGAGAACGCTGCGCGCCATCGCTTCTATCACGTGGATGGCATTATCGGTCGCATTGATCTCTTCGAGCGGTTCGTTCGCACAGTCACCTCATGGCAAATCTGCGCCCCAGAGCAAATTTGCCGACGTCAACGGCGTCAAGCTGCACTATCTGGTCGCCGGCAAGGGTGATCCCGTGGTGTTGCTGCATGGCTTTGCCGAAACCAGCCATATGTGGCGGCCGCTGATCGCACAGCTCTCCGACAAGCACACCGTGATCGCGCCTGATCTCCGCGGTTTTGGCCAGTCGTCGACGCCGGAAGGCGGATATACCAAGAAGGCGATGGCGCAAGACATCCACGCATTGGTGAAAGGCCTCAAATACGACCGCATCCGGCTGGTCGGCCACGATATCGGCCTGATGGTCGCCTACGCCTACGCGGCGCAGTACCCGAGCGAAGTCGATCGGATCGTGCTGATGGAAGCCTTCCTGCCGGGTGTTGGCGAATGGAATAACGTCTTCCTGCTGCGCGATCTCTGGCACTTCCACTTCTTCGGCAAGACGCCGCTTGCGCTGGTCACCGGCCGCGAGCGCGTTTATCTCGAACATTTCTGGAACGATTTCGCCGCCGATGCCACGAAATCCGTCTCCGAGGCCGACCGCCAATTCTATGCCAAGGAGTATGCCAGGCCGGGCCACATGAAGGCCGGGATGGAGGTTTTCCGCGCCTTTCCGCAGGACGCCGTCGAGTTTGCGGACCTTGCGAAGACCAAGCTGTCGATGCCGATGCTGGTGCTATCAGGCGAGAAAGCCGGCGGTCCGTTCCTGATCGAGCAAGGCAAGATGGTCGCGTCCAACGTCGAAGGCGTGCTGGTGCAGGGCCGGGGACATTGGCTGATGGAAGAGGCGCCCGACCAGGTGATTCCCAAGCTGGTTGAATTTCTTAATCGTTAGAACTCGAGCGAAGCACTGCCGTCATTTGTGACGGCAGTGCAAATATTTCGGGCATCATACAACTTTCGTTGATGTGTCTTCATTCACGCACATGCCTGCATTGCCGTCGCCGCACGCGATGCGTGTGGAAATTTTCCGTGACGCGGCGTAACCTTTAGAAGGTTTCCAACGAGGGGGGCGTCATGATTTTGGGTATGAGTTTGGCCACATTTGTTCTCGTACATGTCATCATCAGTTTGATCGCCATCGTCGCGGGTCTGGTCGTGATGTTTGGAATGCTCGGCTCGAACCGTCAGCCCGGCCTCACCGCGATCTTCCTGCTGTTCACGATTTTGACCAGCGCCACCGGCTTTCTGATTCCACCCCTGCTGTCCGAGAAGCTGTTGCCGTCGCACATGATCGGCATTCTGTCGCTGGTGCTGCTGGCGATCGCCTGCATCGCGCTCTATGTCATGAAGCTGTCCGGGCCGTGGCGCTGGATCTATGTGCTGACGGCGCTGCTGTCGCTTTACTTCAACGTGTTCGTGCTGGTCATCCAGAGCTTCCTGAAGGTGCCGGCGCTGACGGCGCTGGCGCCGGGCAACCCGCCCTCGGGGCCGGTATTCGGGGTGGCCCAGGGCATCGTGCTGGTATTTTTCGTCGTCATGATCATCGGCGTATGGCGGCGCTTCCGCCCCGCGTGACCGAACTCTACGGAATGTCACCTGCCGTTCGGCGAACGCCAGTTCGCCGAACCGCGTGCCGTTGACCGCAATCGAGCAAGAGGAGAATTCCCATGCCCGCCATCACCACCAAAGACGGCGTCGAGATCTTCTACAAGGATTGGGGCAAGGGTCAGCCCATCGTGTTCAGCCATGGCTGGCCGCTGTCATCAGACGACTGGGACACGCAGATGCTGTTCTTCCTGAACAACGGTTTCCGGGTCATCGCGCATGACCGCCGCGGCCATGGCCGCTCCAGCCAGGTGGCCGACGGCCATGACATGGATCATTACGCGGACGATCTCGCGGCCGTCACCGCGCATCTCGACCTGAAGAACGCTGTTCACGTCGGCCATTCCACTGGCGGCGGCGAGGTGGTGCATTATATCGCCCGCCACGGCGAGAGCCGGGTGGCGAAGGCGGCGATCCTGAGCGCCGTGCCGCCGCTGATGGTGCAGACGGCGGCCAATCCCGGCGGGCTTCCCAAGGAAGTCTTTGACGGACTCCAGGCGCAGCTCGCGGCCAGCCGCACGCAGTTCTATCGCGACCTCCCGGCGGGTCCGTTCTATGGCTACAACCGGCCGGGCGCCAAGCCCTCGGAGGCCGTCATCACGAACTGGTGGCGTCAGGGCATGATGGGCAGCGCCAAGGCGCATTACGATGGCATCGTCGCCTTCTCGCAGACCGATTTCACCGAGGACCTCAAGAAGATCACCGTGCCGGTGCTGGTGATGCATGGCGATGACGATCAAATCGTGCCGTATGCCGATTCCGCGCCGTTGTCGGCGAAGCTGCTCAAGAACGGCACGCTGAAGACCTACAAGGGTTTTCCGCACGGCATGCCGACCACGGAAGCGGCCACGATCAACGCCGATCTGCTCGCGTTCATCAAGGGATGAGCAGCTGACATGAAAGTCATCCTTTTCGGCGCCACCGGCATGGTCGGGCAGGGTGTCCTGCGCGAATGCTTCATCGATGCCAGTGTCACGGAAGTACTGGCGGTCGGGCGCAGCCCGACCGGGGTGCAGCACGCCAGGCTGCGTGAAGTCCTGCACGATAATTTCACGGATTTCTCCAAGATCGAATCCCAACTTGCCGGATTTGACGCCTGCTTCTTCTGCCTCGGCGTCTCCTCGATCGGCATGGACCCGGAGCGCTACCGGCACCAGACCTACGACGTCACCATGGCGGCGGCAAAAACGCTGGCGCGGCTCAACCCCGGCATGGTGTTTACCTACGTCACCGGCAAAGGCACTGATTCAACCGAGCAGGGCTCGCTGCGTTGGGCGCGGGTCAAGGGCAAGACCGAGAACGATCTCTTGAAGCTGCCGTTCAAGGCGGCGTACATGTTCCGGCCGTCCGGCATCCAGCCGCTGCACGGCGTCAGGTCGAAGACCGCCTGGGTGAACGCGGTCTATGCTGTCACCGCGCCGCTGCTGTCCTGGATGGTGCGAGCTACGCCGAACCACATGACGACGAGCGAGCAACTCGGCCGCGCCATGATCAAGGTGGCGCGCGATGGTTATCCGAAGCCGATACTGGAGAGCGCGGATATCAACGCTATTTAGGCGCGCCCCGGAATGACGGCGCACCCCATCAAATAGCCGCAAATATCACCGCCTTTGCTGTGAACGTGCGCGCATGATTTGTGCATGGCAAGGGGGGTGGCATGGACCGCATTCGTATCGTCGGCGGCAGCAAGCTCAATGGCACCATCGCCATCTCGGGCGCGAAATGCCGCGCTTCCCCTGATGATCGCGGCGCTGCTGACCGAGGAAACGCTCGTCCTCGACAACGTGCCGCGGCTTGCCGACGTCGCGCAGTTGCAGCGCATCCTCGGCAACCATGGCGTCGACATCATGTCCGCGGGCAAGCGGCCGGGCGACCGCGCCTATCAGGGCCAGACCCTGCATATTTCGGCAGCCAACATTATCGACACCACGGCCCCTTATGATCTGGTGTCGCGGATGCGCGCCAGCTTCTGGGTGATCGCGCCGCTTTTGGCGCGGATGCACGAGGCCAAAGTCTCGCTGCCGGGCGGCTGCGCCATCGGCACGCGGCCGGTCGATCTCCTGATCATGGCGCTGGAAAAGCTCGGCGCCGAGCTGACCATCGACGGCGGCTATGTGGTGGCGAAGGCGCCCGGCGGCCTGCGCGGCGCGGCAATCGATTTCCCCAAGGTGACGGTGAGCGGCACCCATGTAGCCCTGATGGCGGCAACGCTGGCGAAGGGCACGACCATCATCACCAACGCCGCCTGCGAACCCGAGATCGCCGACGTCGCCGATTGCCTGAACAAGATGGGCGCGCGCATCACCGGTGCCGGCACGGCGCGGATCGTGATCGAGGGTGTCGAGAAACTGCACGGCGCGCGGCATACCGTATTGCCGGATCGGATCGAGACCGGAACCTATGCGATGGCGGTCGCCATGACCGGCGGCGACGTGCAACTTTCCGGCGCCCGTCCCGAATTGCTGCAGTCGGCGCTCGACGTCCTGACGGAGGCCGGCGCCGTTATCTCCGTCAACAATGACGGCATCCGGGTGGCCAGGAACGGCGCCGGGCTCCGCCCGGTGACGGTGTCGACCGCGCCGTTCCCGGGCTTTCCGACCGACCTGCAGGCGCAATTGATGGCGCTGATGGCCTGCGCCGGCGGTTCCTCGCAGATCACCGAAACTATTTTTGAGAACCGTTTCATGCATGTCCAGGAACTGGCGCGGTTCGGTGCGCGTATATCCCTGGACGGCGAAACCGCGACCATCGACGGCACCGCCACGCTGCGCGGCGCGCCTGTCATGGCGACGGATCTGCGCGCCTCGGTGTCGCTGGTCATCGCGGGGCTTGCCGCCGAGGGTGAAACCATGGTCAATCGTATCTATCACCTGGATCGCGGTTTCGAACGGCTTGAGGAAAAACTCTCAGGCTGCGGCGCGTCGATCCAGCGCATCAGCGATTGAAGGCATGATCCGGAAAAGTGGGAACCGGTTTTCCGACAAGATCATGCCCCCACACACAGAGATGAGATCATGATGCGATTTTGTTAAATCGCATCATGATCTCAGGGATAACCGAGGACCTCATGCCGGCGCCCGATCCGCTCAAATTGATTGCGCTCGACGCCGATGATCTCGCCGTCATATCGGCCCATGTGCAGGACGCCCGCGTCCAGGCGTCCGACATCGTCTGGCGGCAGGACGAAAAGCGCCTGGTGGTCGGCATGTTCAGGCTGGACTGGGAGCAGACGCTGTCGGGCGGAACCGAGCCGCGCCGTTCGATCGCGGCGCTGCGCTTCGACCGCGTTTTGGCCTGCAAGTCGCGCAACATCGATCTGGCGCAGCCGAGTGCGGTGCTGGAACTCATCGGGATCGAATTCCATCCCGGCGAGGCCCCGGGCGGCAGCGCGCTGTTGCTGTTCAGCCATGGCGAGGCGCTGCGGCTGGACGTCGAATGCCTGGAATGCGAGCTGACCGACCTCGGTACCGACGACCTCGGCACCAGCGACCTCGCGATGGCCCCGCTGGGGCCGGAGGGGTGAATCCGGTGCCGCGCCGGGCGTAACCCGTCAATCCCTCATGGTGAGGAGGCGCCTTTGGCGCCGTCTCGAACCATGTAGGCCCCAACTGGTGCCATTCATCCTTCGAGACGCCGCTCCCGCGGCTCCTCAGGATGAGGTCTGGCAGGGAGACCGCCGGGTGGGGGCCGGTTTCCGGGGCGGCAAGGGTTGACGGCCCTTGGCCGCCGCGCCATTGAGCAGGGGCCTTTCGCTGTCTCTCAGAAAGCCACCATGCCCGTTCGCCTGGATACCAGCAGCGCCGATTTTGGCCCGTTATTCAAGCAATTCCTCGCTGCCAAGCGCGAGGTTTCGGCCGATGTCGAGCGCGCCACCCGCGCCATCGTCGATGACGTGGCCGCGCGCGGCGACGCCGCCCTGCTCGAGGCGACCAGGAAATTCGACCGGCTCGACACGGACGCCCCCGGCCTGCGCGTGACCGCGGCCGAGCTCGACGCGGCGGTCGGGGCTTGCGACACCGCCACGCTCGATGCCCTGAAATTCGCCCGTGACCGGATCGAGGCGTTTCACAAGAGGCAATTGCCGAAGGACGAGCGCTTCACCGACGCGCTCGGCGTCGAGCTCGGCTGGCGCTGGAGCGCGGTCGATGCGGTCGGCCTCTACGTGCCCGGCGGCACCGCCGCCTATCCGTCCTCGGTGCTGATGAATGCGGTGCCGGCCCGGGTAGCCGGCGTGCCGCGGGTCGTCATGGTGGTGCCGTCGCCCGACGGCAAGCTCAATCCGCTGGTGCTGGCGGCCGCACGGCTTGGCGGCGTGTCAGAGATCTACCGCGTCGGCGGCGCGCAGGCGGTGGCGGCGCTGGCCTACGGCACGGCGACGATCGCGCCGGTCGCGAAAATCGTCGGGCCCGGCAATGCCTATGTCGCCGCCGCCAAGCGGCAGGTGTTCGGCAAGGTCGGCATCGACATGATTGCAGGTCCCTCGGAGGTGCTCGTCATCGCCGACGACACCGGCAACGCCGGCTGGATCGCGGCCGATCTTTTGGCGCAGGCCGAGCACGATGCGAGCGCGCAGTCGATCCTGATCACCGACAGCGCAGGCCTCGCCGCCGACGTCGCGCGCGCAGTGGAATCGCAGCTCGCCACGCTGCCCCGCGCCGATATCGCGCGGGCTTCGTGGAACGATTTCGGCGCCATCATCATGGTCGGCCACCTCGACCAGGCGGTGGAGCTGGCGAATGCGATCGCCGCCGAACATCTGGAAATCATGACCGCGGATCCGGAAGGCTTGTCGGCAAAAGTCCGCAATGCCGGCGCGATCTTCCTCGGCCCCCATACGCCGGAAGCGATCGGCGATTACGTCGGTGGCTCCAATCACGTGCTGCCGACGGCGCGTTCGGCGCGGTTTTCGTCGGGGCTCGGCGTGCTAGACTTCATGAAGCGCACCTCGATTCTCAAATGCGGGCCGGACCAGTTGCGCGCGCTGGGACCTGCCGCGATGACCCTGGGCAAGGCCGAGGGTCTGGACGCCCATTCACGCTCGGTCGGATTGCGCCTCAATTTGCCATGAACAAACCGCCACCAGACGATGACCAGCACAACCGCATCGTCGCGGTGACACTCGACGAGGAATCGATCGGGCGTTCCGGGCCCGATATCGAGCACGAGCGGGCTATTGCGATCTACGATCTGATCGAGCAGAACCTGTTCGCGCCGGAAGGGGCGGGCGAGGGCCCGTTCACGCTGCATCTCGCGATAACAGGCAACCGGCTGATGTTCGACATCCGTCGCGAGGACGGCGCGCCGGTCGTGGCGCATCTCTTATCGCTGACGCCGTTCCGGCGGATCGTGAAGGACTATTTCATGATCTGCGACAGCTACTACCAGGCGATCCGCACAGCCACCACGGACAAGATCGAGGCGATCGACATGGGCCGCCGCGGCATCCATGACGAAGGCTCGCGCACGCTGCAGGAACGACTGAAGGGCAAGGTGCGAATCGATTTCGAAACTTCCCGCCGCCTGTTCACGCTGATCTGTGTCCTGCACTGGAAGGGGCAGGACGCATGACGGTGAAGCGCAGCGAGGTCTCGCTCCAAACAAGAGAAGCCTGATCGCATGGATGCGCCCCGCGCGCGCAATCCGCAGGCCGTGCTGTTCGCATGCGGCCTGAATAGCGTGCGTTCGCCGATGGCGGAGAGCTTGTTGCGGCAAATGTTCCCGAAGGCGCTCTACGTGAAATCCGCCGGCGCCAAGAAGGGCGAGCTTGATCCGTTCGCGGTCGCCGTGATGGCCGAACTCGGCCAGGATATTTCCGGCCATAAGCCCATGACGTTCGAGGAGCTGGAGGACTGGGAAGGGCTCAATTTCGATCTCATCATCACGCTGTCGCCGGAAGCCCATCACAAGGCATTGGAGCTGACGCGCACCATGGCCGCCGATGTCGAATACTGGCCGACACCTGATCCGACTGGCATGGAAGGCAACCGCGAGCAGAAGCTTTCCGCCTATCGCGAGGTCTGCGACGGGCTGTCGATGCGCATCCGCCGCCGCTTTGCAAAGGCGGGCGCGGCGAGCGGGTGAGCGCTGGTCATACCGTCGACATCGGGCAGGTGCGATACTACATTCGCCCGACGGGTGGGGGCGCCTGCGCACAACTTCGTTGCGCATTTCATGTTGGAGTAAGCGATGAGCGAGATCTGGCAACTTCCGGCCACTGAGCTGGCGCAGCGCATTGCGCGCAGGCAACTGAGTTCGGTTGAAGTGGTGGATGCCCATCTGGCGCGCATCGATGCGGTGAACCCGGCGCTGAATGCTGTCGTGCGCGTGCTGGCCGACGAGGCCCGCGCGGCCGCCGTCAAGGCCGATCAGAAGCTGGCCGCCGGCGAAACAATTGGCCCGCTGCACGGCGTGCCTTTCACGGTGAAGGAAAACATCGACATGGCTGGCCTGCCCACCACCTGGGGCGTGCCCGCGCTCGCCAAGGCGGTGGCGCCGGTAGATGCGCCGGTCGTCGAACGCATGCGCGCCGCCGGCGCCATCCCGATCGCCCGCACCAATCTGCCTGACATGGCGCTGCGCGTGCACACCGACAGTTCGCTTCACGGCCTGACGCGAAATCCCTGGCATGCCGGCCGCACCGCGGGCGGCTCGAGCGGCGGCGAGGCCTCCGCGCTGGCCAGCGGCATGAGCCCGATCGGCCTTGGCAACGACATCGGCGGCTCGCTGCGAAACCCCGCGAATGCTTGTGGCATCGCTTCCATCCGTCCATCCGCCGGCCGCGTGCCCGATGCGGGATATGTGCCGGCCGAAGACCGCTTGCTGGCGGTGCAGTTGATGAACGTGCAGGGGCCGATGGCCCGCCGCGTGGCGGATGTGCGCCTCGGCCTGCGTGTCCTGATGGGCGCGCACCAGCGCGACCCCTGGTCGATCGATGCCCCGTTCGAGGGACTGACACTGGCGCGGCCAATTCGCGTTGCCGTATTGCCCGAGCCGCCCGGCGGCGGCACCGATCCAAAGGTGGCGGCTGTGGTGCGGCGTGCCGCACAGGCGCTCACTGATGCCGGCTATGTCGTGGAAGAAGCCTGCCCGCCACGCTACGCCGACGCGATCGGCTGCTGGCGCCGCCTGATCATGGGTGATTTCGGCTCGGTGCTGGCGTTGTTGTCCCCGATGATGGGCCCTGATGCGATGGTCTTCCTGAACAACTTCAATGAGGACATCCCGCCTCTGGCCGACGCGGCGGCATGGTCGCATTTGATGGCCGAACGCGACGGCATCGGGCGCGCATGGTCGACCTTCATGGCCGACCGGCCGTTGCTGCTGTCGCCGACCTGGACGCAATTGCCGTTCGAGCATGGTTTCGATTCGGCGACGCCGGCCGGAGCGGCCGCGACCAAGGAATTGATGCGCCCGGTGGTTCCGGCCAATCTGCTCGGGCTGCCTTCGGCCTGCGTGCCGGCCGGGCGTGACGAGGCGACGGGGTTGCCGATCGGCGTGCTGATCACCGGGCAGCGGTTGCGCGAGGATTTGTGCCTTGAAGCGGCCGAGGCCATCGAGGCCCGCCTGGGCGTGGCCACGCCGATCGAACCGGTGCGCTGAATGTCGCTGGGGGGTGAACAGGTCGCCGTCGCCGCGAACGCGGGGGCCCATACGCTGCGGCCGTGCGATTTGAAGCAGCGCCAGTCGCCCTTGTCATTTCCCTGACAAAAGCCTGTGGTTATGGGTCCCTGCGCCCCGTGCGCAATTGCGCACTAGGCAGGGACGACGAAAGATTCGTAATGACAACAACCACTTGTTCCCCGGTTGTGGAATGGAGTGCCTTCCGATAGGTTCCGCGCGCGCCCCCTTCCGAATCCTTTTTCCGCGACACATCCCGCATGCTTGGCCGTCCCAAACTCGTTCTTGCTTCCGGTTCGCCACGACGGCTCAGCCTGCTCAATCAGGCCGGCATCGAGCCCGACGCGCTGCGCCCGGCTGATGTCGACGAAACGCCGAAGCGGGGCGAGCTGCCGCGCGCCTGCGCCAACCGGCTGGCCCGCGCCAAGGCCGACGCGGCGCTGAAATCCGTCCAGCTCGATGACGAACTGCGTGGCGCCTTCATCCTCGCGGCCGATACGGTGGTCGCGGTCGGCCGCCGCATTCTCCCCAAGGCCAACCTGGTGGATGAAGCCGCGCAGTGCCTGCGGCTGCTCTCGGGGCGCAACCACCGCGTCTACACCGCCATTTGCCTGGTGACGCCGAAGGAGGCGTTCCGCCAGCGCCTGATCGAAACCCGCGTCCGCTTCAAGCGCTTAAGCGAGGACGACATCCAGGCCTATATCGGTTCCGGCGAATGGCGCGGCAAAGCCGGCGGCTACGCCGTGCAGGGCATCGCCGGATCGTTCGTGGTCAAGATGGTCGGCTCCTACTCCAATGTCGTCGGCCTGCCGCTCTACGAATCGACCACGCTGATGGGCGGCGAGGGCTTTCCGGTCCGGTTCGGCTGGCTCAATGCCAGCTAAGAGCCCCGAGGATGAGGGCTCCGGCGGCACCAGGCCGCCATCAAAACCCTGCCCGGAATGCGGCAAGCCGGCGAGCCCGGCCACCGCGCCGTTCTGTTCCCCGCGCTGCCGCGACGTCGACCTGAACCGCTGGCTATCCGGCAGCTACGTCATCCCCGGCCGCGAGACGGACCCGGAAGACGCCGAATAGGGCGTGCTCAGGAAAAGCGCGGCGACTTGTTCACCCTTCAGGGAGGGTAAAGGACGCGCTTCTACGTACATTGATTTTACCGGCCCCTGTCCCCACACTCCGGACAACACGACGACCCGAGCCAATCGGGCGATCATATGTGGAGGAGTGGCCCCATGTTGAATCGCCGTCGTTTCGTCGGTCTCACGGCCGCTGCCATCGCCGCGCCGTCCATTCTTGTCTCGCGCGCGCTCGGCGCAAACTGGCCGACCAGAATGGTGCGCATCGTGGTGCCGTTCCCGCCGGGCGGCTCGACCGACATCACCGCGCGCCTGGTCGGCAACCGCCTGCAGGAGGTGTGGGGCCAGACGGTGGTGATCGAGAACAAGCCCGGCGCCGGCGGCAACATCGCCTCCGAAATGGTCGCGCATTCCGATCCCGACGGTTACACCATCTTCATCGTCGGGCCGGGGCTGGCCACCAACCAGTTCCTGTATCCGTCGTTGAGCTACGACCCGATCGGCGACTTCGCGCCGGTGACGCTGCTGATCACCCAGCCCAACGTGATGTGCGTGCCGAATTCGAAACCGGCGAAATCGGTCAGGGAGTTCATCGCCTATTGCAACGACAACAGGGGCAAGGTGACCTATGCCTCGTCCGGCAACGGCACCACGCTGCATCTGAGCGGCGAGCTGTTCAAGCGGATGGCCAATGTGGAGATGACGCACATCCCCTATCGCGGCGGCGCGCTGGCGATCAACGATTTGCTCCCCGGCCGCGTCGACGTCTCCTTCGACAACATGCCCTCGATCATCGGCCACGTGAGGGCAGGTGCGGTGCGCGCGCTCGCGGTGACGACCAAGGAGCGTGTCCCGGTCGTGCCGGATCTGCCGACGATCGCGGAAGCCGGCGTGCCCGGCTTCGATGTCTCGAGCTGGTTCGGCTTCTTCGTGCCGGTGAGGACGCCAGAGGAGATCATTGCCAAGCTCAACGCCGACACCAACGCCGCGCTGGCGCACGCATCCGTCAAGCCGCGCTTCGACGACCTCGGCGCCACCCCGCGCGGCACCACGCCGGGCCAGCTCGCCGCCTTCCTGAAATCGGAAATCGACAAATGGGGCCCGGTGATCCGGGACGCCAGAATCAAGGTGGAGAACTGAGCGTCTTCACCCCCACCCGCAAAGCCGGGGAGGGAGCGCAGTCCCTTCGGGATCGCCATTCGGCCCGATCCCCATTGCGCCTGCCCCGACCCCGGGAACATCCATCTCAACGCGAAATAACGTTTATTCCCAGTAGTTTGTGGATAGCACCGAAGCCGGGCCCGCCACGCCGAAGCCGAAGGCGAAGGCGGGTGGACACAGCCGCCCTGCCTGACTATAAACCGGCGCTCCCTGCTCCGCGCCGGGACATGCCCAGGTAGCTCAGTTGGTAGAGCATGCGACTGAAAATCGCAGTGTCGGTGGTTCGATCCCGCCCCTGGGCACCATGACTTCTAACCACCAAATGTCGGTGGTTCGATTCCAGTCTCGGGCGTGATGTTTTGTTGACGGCGGGGCAGTAAGCGATGTGGGAAACAGCTTCTCTCGTGCAAGGGAGAGCTTGCTGGTCTAGCCTCGCCGTGGGAAATCATTGACGACTAGCCATTTTTCCAACCTGCTCGTGGCGCGATAATCTTTTCCTCCACGAATGCGCTGCCCTTCGGTGAAATATGGGCACGTTGACCTACTTTATCAAATTCAATCTTTCGTGCCTTGTGCAACGGTGTGAGCACTTTACTTCGATATACGCTCGGGTTGCTGTATTCGATTGATTTCAATAGGTCCGTTTCCGAGACCCACGCAAGAGCCTGGTGCAGCAAGAGGAGTGTTTGCTCCGCCGCGCTCATCTTGTCATCCAGCACGCGCTTCGCAATTCCGGCTGACCAGATTAGTGGTGTCTTGCGTTCGACAAGGCCATCAACCGCAGCCTGGGCTTCCGTTGTCTTCACGTTGTGAAAGACGCGGACCAATTCTGCCAAGATCCAGCTCGTTGTCGAGTAGACAGCGGTGGCATCCATGAAGTTCGGATCAACGTCACCTCCAACGTGCCCGACACCTCTATTGTTTCGGATGTCATACAGCGCCGGAAGCATTCTTGGGATAAGAATACGGAGACTATGGTCGCCCGGCTTGCCGGAGTTCGTCAGTCGCTCGATGTCGCGGCAATTGTCGCGCATATTCGGTGGCTTCGAGGGAATTGCAGCATACGTGCCAGTCACGAAACCGTGGCAAATCCAATAGGCGCACTCGCAGAACTTTCCGCCGTTAAGCTCGGATGGCTCCCAGCGATGCTCAGCAAAATTCGATGCAATCTCACGGTACGTTTCGAACAACGGATCGCGCAGTCCGGCGGGAATCGCAGCTAGCAACTTGTTGGGATCAAGGCTCACCCGTCGTCATCTCTTTAATAAGATCCGCGCCAGCCTTCATGCCCGGACCTGTCAGCGACCAGCCGCCGTCCTTCGAACCGCTCAGCACGTTGCCTGGCTTACCCATGTAGGTCGCGTGGTTGGTTGGGCCGTAGCAACCCATTCTCTCGCAAGATTCTCTGCCGGATTTATCGTCGAGCTTGGGTTCGCCTGTCTTGATGAACTCGCGGATGCCAGTAAGCAAGTACGCGTTGATCGTCTGCTGCTTCTGGTTCTTGCCCGGCGCGCTATCGACTATGATGTCCACCGTCTCGCCGTCGATGTGAAATACTTGGTTGAGCTGCTCAGCAGTGACCTTGTTGCGCGTCATCCACGTTCGCGTCTTAGCGTTGAAGTCGCCTTCAACGACGTCTTCGTCGCTATTTGGGTTGCTTTTCTCACCCTTCTCATTTGCAACCGACGTGTCGTCGCCCAACATCGTGAGCGCAGCCTTGATTGCCTTCTTTCGTTCACCGGGTTCTGCTGGCTCAAGTAGATCGTAGAGTCCAGTCACCAGCGCTTTCAAATCCGTACTCATTAAGACCATCCATGAATCGGAAAATGCTTGCAACTATAGGGTTTCCAACTTCCTGCAACAACCCTCGCTAATAGTACTCCAGCGGGCCGCACCGTTATTCTGGACCCACTCTCGTGATTCTAGAAATAATATTTCAAACAAAATCTTCTTAGGCTGCGAAGGTGTCCAAAATTCGGCTCATTCTGGGTCAATATTCCCCTCATAAACAGCTTAGGGAGATTGCGATGAAAGTGACTGCCCGTGGTTGGAGTAGGAATATGGGCGCGTGGATACTCGCGGAGTACGACCTCAAGGAGTACATCCCGAGCTCTGATCCTAACCAATATCTCAGATATGAAGGCTCGGCCGTTTTTAAGCTGCACGACGGTATTGGCATTCACTGGCACAAGAAATTGAAGCTGACGGGCGACTACCGGATCGAAGTGAATTTCACAAAAGAGGACGTCGCGGAGCTCTTTCAAAACGCAATCGGGCGCGAACTGACACCGGAGATTATCGAAAAGTACGACTTCATCATCGCGCCGGAGTTGAAGAAGAAGATGCTTGGGGAGATCAAGCTGGCGGATCTGACGATCGGCGACCTCGCAAGCATCGCAGTTGCGCCTGAAAAGAAAGAGGAAGCTCCGCCGGCACCAAAGCCGTTCATACGGCGCATTTGATCGACCCAAGAAGCATGCCATCTATGGTGCTTCACCGCAGTCGACGAATTTGCGGGTACCAATCTGGGTAGGACATTCACCAGACCGGGCTTTATTCAATGATTTTACTGGCGCGAAATTTCGCCCCTGCGCGCCGTCAACTCACTCGCTGCAATTCGCTGCCGTTTCTTAGTTCAATGAAGGCCTCCACGGTACACCATCGCGCTTTTTAGAAAGCTCGCGGGGATCGGTATCAACCAAAGCTTCCGGGCTACTTGCTACCCAACTCTTGAGGACGCCCAACTCAAACAGAACGCCGCACAAGTCGCATGATTGAGGTGACTCCCCGCTGTCAGTCAGCATAGGATTGCCGATACCGCGATCACGCGAGGTTTTCGTATGCTGCCCATACCCGCCGACATCTTCACCGAGCCCGACAACGTATCCCCCGACGGCCTGGCTAATCTCGGACCCCTGCGTCATCTGGCGGGTGTTTGGCAGGCGGACAAGGGCGTGGATGTCAACCCTAAAGCCCAGGGCCCGGAGCGTCGGATTTTTCGAGAGCATATCCGGATGGACCCGATCGATCCGCAGGCTAATGGACCGCAGCTCTTTTATGGTTTGCGTTATCACATCCACATCAACACCCCTGAGGAAGACATCACCTTCCACGATCAGGTCGGCTATTGGCTTTGGGAGCCGGCAACCGGCTTGATCATGCAAAGCGTGACAATTCCGCGAGGCCAGGTTTTGCTCGCAGCGGGCCACGCGAAGCCGGGTGACAAGCGGATATCCGTCACGGCGAAGCGTGGCGATACGCGCTACGGAATCTGCTCAACGGATTTCCTGGAAGAGGCTTTCCGCACGGAGAGTTATCGATGCGACATCACCTTCAACGACGACGGAAGCTGGACCTATGTCCTTGAAACCGAGCTTCTGGTGAAGGGAAGAGACCTCCCGTTCAATCATCACGACACCAACACCTTGAAGCTTGTTGGGGCGGCGACACCGAATCCGTTAGCTGTCATCCTGAAAGATCGCGCAGAGAAGAAATAGGATTAGCAGGCGGCCTAGCGAAACCGCAGCGCCCGTTCGACATTTTTGCGAAAGCCGGCGCGGTCGGTGCCACGACGGTCGAGCGTGTTCGAAAGTCCGATCAGGCCGCTGCCAGCCGACGAGGGATCAAAACCAAACGGCCTGATTGCAATACAAGCCGCCCTTTCACTCTCGGCGAAGGCCAGCATTTGAGAGGCCAAATCGCGCAGAATGCGTTGTGCCTCGCGCGCATTTTTCAAGTCTGTATCGTATTGCCGTATCTGCTCGGATGTAACGCAGGTCTCGCGAGGTTGTGGTGCTGCGACGTTCGCCAGAAACGGCAATTGATGGCGCACGGACCGTCTTAGATCGACGAAATTTCGAATCGGCCGACCAATGAGTTCGAGCGCAAACCACCCAAATGCGCCGGTCGTGGCGACCGAAATCAAGATCACATACCACTGCATTCGCTGACCGCATCTGCTCTGTTGGCGTACGATCCAAGCATACTGGAAATGGTCCCTCCCAAACAGGCAAGCGCAGCCTTAAGCGATATCCGGGCTTTGGTTGGGGCCCATTCCCGCATGTCGCTTCGCTCATGCGGGCTACCTGCTGTTTTATCGTCGCCGACGTGGTTTGGGTTGCGGAGGGTCTGTTCCGGTAATGGCCCGATACCACGCGGCGTCTGATTGCGCGAGCGCTCTGTCAGCGGCAAGATTTGATTGCGCACGGTAGTACTGACTTAGGGCGAGGTAGCAATCGGTGCGTGCCGGTCCGCGAGGTATCGCCTCGCAACTCGGTTGCGCGTCCGCAACGGCAGGCGAGGCCACCAGCAAGACTGCGAGGAGACTTGCGGTCCAGGGTCTCATACCGCCTCCAAGCGCGCCCGCACGGGCAAGCCATCGGATTCAGTAATAACTATACCGGCGCATGTTCGCGTTGATCATGCATTTGATCACTTGGCGGTCGCAGCGCCAACATTTGTCCAGGCGTCCCCAGTCGCTTATCCCCGCTAGCCTGTCGGTACACCTGCCCAAGCAATTCGCGGCTCTGTCTTCACATCGCCAATGCTGTGCTTCGGAAGGTGAGTTGAGGAGCACTCCGGTGCCTATGAGCGCAATCGCGAAAAAAAGGTGCCGTGTCATGATCGGACCTCCTGATAAAGGCGCGGGCCGTTCTAATCCTAACCTCTCGCCAGGGCTAAATCCAGCAGGCGTAGCCCGGATGAGCGAGGCGATATCCGGGTTTTGGTTGGTGCCGCTTCCCGCATGTCGCGTCCGCCTACGCTCGTTGAGCTACGGCGGACAAGTCGCTCATACGGGCTACTTGCTGTCAGAACGTCGCGAAAACGGGTCGCATGTTTGTCGAATGTTAAATCAATGAATATGTGAACTGTCACCGTAACTGGACAGGCTCACTTGCCGTCGTTGCAACCGTCAAACCAATTGGTGCAGTAGTTCCTGCCGTACTTTACCCACCCGTTGCCGTTGGCGTTGCAGGTGGCTTTGCACTTGTCGCCCAAGCCGCACATAGTGCACTGCATGGTGCAGCGAGCGCACATGACGCCGGTCGGCATGCGTCGCACCCCTGAGCTATTCGATTGTGCGAACGATGGCAGTGAGGTTGCAATAATGATCGCGAAAGTCGCCAACAGGCTGAAAATGAATTTCGCCATGGTGTCTCCCGAGGTTTTTAGTCGCTTGCAGCCAACGCTATTGCGGGCACCTTGCCGAGCAAGGGCTCGTCCCGGACAAATCGCTATCCGCAGAGGCAGTGCGGCGATCGCATCCGTGCGCTACTTGCACTCGTCAATCGGGTAATGTTGGCCACCGCCGGCACCCCGGCTCACGCCGATGAAAGCCTTCGTGCCGCCCTTGCACCGGCTGATGCAGGCCGGCACTTCGGCCTTGCATGCAGCGATGTAGCCGGCCGCCTCGTTGCCTTGCCCGCGTGCCCACGCCTGGCAAGTCTGTCCCTGCGCGGTGCAGGAAACCGCGAACGAGGTGGACGTGGCGGCAACGATCATGAACGCCGCCAGAATCAACGATTTTTTCACAGCTGGGCCCCCCCTGAGTGGTCGTCACATCCGTTGAGCTATCGCAACGTTCGACAGGCGCCCAACGAAACAGCAATCAAAAATCAAAATCTCGTAGTCACCCTTCAACAGGGCCCTGGAACTATATGGGGGCCCATACGAAAAGCAATGGCATGGTCCCTTTCGATCGGTTGAGGCATGCTCCATGGCCGCCCACATCCTTCGGTCGTCGCACGATCTGCGCGGCGGACTTAAAACCCGAACACGCTGACGATCGCCCCGAAGATCGCCGCGATGACAGCCAGCACACCGAAGATCACGGTAGCCACCGCATCGAGCAGCATATCGACCAGATCCGACAGGGAGCTGGCGGCAACGATCACGACGCAGCAACCGGCGCCGATCAATAGCGACGTGACCATGCTGAACACCATGATCCACAGCACGGTAAACACCAGCCCGCTCAGGAGGACCGCCACGGCGACGCGGCGGGCAGGGCTGTTGTTCGATGCTGGCCGGACGGCTGGCTGTGGCGAATTCATGACGGGCAATTCCCTAAGCGATGATGCGGATTTTGTCGTCGCGGGAGCGGAAAGGGTTCGAGCCGAACCTTCGCAATGCTCCGTGACGTCTGCTTGCAGGGAGGATGAAAGGAACAAGCGCGGCTTTGCCTAGCGGCTTTCCTTGCCGAGGATGAGATCGACCGTGTGAGCGGCAATCTTCCGAAGCTGGGCCTCATCACCGAAGGCGCGTTCGAGCACGGCCAATCCGCGGGTCACGGTGACGATGTGCAATGCAGCGCTCTCGGGGTCTGCCTTGAACTCGCCTCGCGCAGCACCCTCTGACAAAGCTTCCTGAACCAGACCAGCGATGCGCGCCACCAGATCCGCGAAGGTTTTGCGCGCGTTTTCGTCCAGCCCTTCGCCTTCGACCGACGTCAGCTCCATCAGTCCCCGCGTGGTCGGACATCCCCGGGGCGGCGAGCCGGAACGAAAATTCTTGATTGTCAGTTCGAAAAACGCCGTGAGGCGCTCTCGCAACGTGCCCGCGCCGAGCGCCTTTTGAAGGGAGCTCACATAGTCGCTCGCATAGCGCTCGTAGGCGCAGAGAAACAGCGCTTCCTTGCTGCCAAAGGCATTGTAGAGACTGCCGCGCTGGACGCCCGCGTCACGCGCGATGTCCGAGAGCGACGTGCCCCGCACGCCCTTGCGCCAGAATTGATCGAACGCGATGCGCAGGACGTCGTCGTTGTCAAACTCTCGCGGCCTCACGTTTCCCTCCTGGGTGCGACATGTCCAACGCCGCCTAGCGCCGGCCAAAAAGTATTTGACATGGCGTCAAGAATGGCAGATATCAATTTCGACAACGTGTCAAAAACTATTGATAGCCCAATTCGTCAACGGGGTGAACCACCCGTGCAGGCGCCGCCATGGCGTCCGCCTCACCGGTTTCAGACAAGGATCCGCGATGCCGCTCATTCGCATCTCACTGCGCGCCGGAAAGCCGGAAGCCTACCGGCAGGCGATCTTCGACAGCCTTTACCGCGCGATGCGCGACACGCTCAGCGTGCCCGAAGACGACCAGTTCATGACCATCACCGAGCATGACGCTGCGAACTTCCGCTACAGCGCGTCCTGCTATGGAGTCAGCCGGAGCGAAGATGTCGTGTACATCCAGATCACCGTGTTCGACACCCGCACCGCCGAACAGAAGAAAGCGCTGTTCCGGCGCACCGCGGAACTGCTCGGCGAAAACCCCGGTATCCGGCCGGAGAACGTGTTCGTGAACGTTCTCGAATCCGCGAAAGAGAACTGGTCCGTCGGTCACGGCCTCGCGCAATTCGCATGACGCGATCGGCGTGAACTTCCGCCCCAGGGATCGCAGTGGTGTATGCTGGTGCGCGCACTTGCCGGCAATCACGCATCTGGTTCCGGGCCAGGAGGTGTTCGATGACGGAATGGTATTTTGTCTGGGTCGAAGGTCTGCGCGGGCCCGTGCCGCAGAAATGGTCGTCGGACGGGCTCTGGGGGCAGGTCGGCCGTCAGGACGTCATTGTCCGTTTCACGCTTGATGATGCGGAGGCGCATCTGCCGCTCGACGAATTGGCGAGGCGGCATCCGATTCCCGACGGGAGATAGCAGGCCGCGCCGTTGCCTGGCGTGTTCCGCAGGGTTCCGCGCGGCAGATTCGAGCATGGCTTTCTGCGGAACATTGCGAACTTAACTTCGTTGCCGGCTTGAACGGGCGCAAAGAGACACCACTGTCCCGTGTTCAATTCGCGGCGCTCGCGGATTGAAGGCGAACTTGCGAACCAGCGCGCTGTGCTGGTGGGACGAGCGATCAGGATCCGACAACCTTGATGTCTTTCGTATCCCTCGCAGGAAGCAGCCGCGTGCGGCTTTAACCACCCACGCGGCCCTCAACCAACCCAGAAGCCATGTAAGGAGTCGTGCATGAAATTGAACTCGGCACAGGTGGAACGCGCGCTGATGCAATTCGAGGCCCAGGCGCTTCCCGACGATCATCCGGTGGTCCCGCAACTCGCCAGCATGTTTGGCGATCACACGTTCTTCATCGACAGCGGCGGGCTCAATGTCCTGGAGCCGACCGGGGCCTCCAAGCCGGAAGCGCCCGTCGGCATGATCGTAAACCTGGCCTATTGGAGCGATGAGACGCTGACGAAACTGTCGCCGCACGAGCCCGAGCCCACCGGCGTTATCGTCAGCCTCGAATCCAAACACTGACGCTTTGGGCTCGCGGGAGCGATCATTCGCGGCGGGGCCGGTCACGATGAGGCCGGATCCGCTGCGATCTATAGTCCACCTGTGGGGCGGCGGCGTCAGGTTTCGAAATGAACCCCGATCCGCTTTTCTGTTCGCCAGACGACGCGGCACGGCACATGGAGGTCATCGGCTTCGATCACCAGCGTGAAGCGTTCGGGAATGCCGACAGGGGAGGTCACCTCGAGCGCAGCGCCGGTTTCGGAAAGATTGCGGACCGTGCAGTCGAAGGCAGCGCCGCCGCCAAACGAAATCCTGCCCGCCTTCAAGAACCGCCGCCGTGGTGCTATTCGGTGCTCGTCCACCACCTGGATCTCCGCCTGAACAGGGAGGTTTTCGGCCCGCGAGGTTACTATCCTGTTACTGTAACGTACCAGATCCAGCTCAACGCTAAGTGGTAAATTGCCGCAGGGCCGCCCGTCAGCTCATCGGGTCTGGCCGTCCGTCCGTGCCCGCCGCCCTTCGATGGGATAGGCCGGGTCGTTGAACCCCGGCGTCGAGGGATGGCCGCTCACCACCAGCCGGTCGATCAGCGCCTCGTCCTCCGCCGTGAAGCGATAGTCGAGCGCCTTCAGGTAATCGTCCCATTGTTGCTCGGTGCGGGGACCTGCGATCACCGCCGAGACGAACGACGAATTCAGCACCCATGACACCGCGAACTGCCCGGCGGTGATGCCGCGGGCCTCGGCGTGCTGCTTGATCTCCTGCGCGAGCTGCAGCGATTCCGGCCGCCATTCGGTCTGCATCATGCGCTTGTCGGCGCGGCCGGCGCGTGTCTCCTTGTCGGGCGCCGCATCCGGCTTGTACTTGCCGGTCAGCACGCCGCGCGCCAACGGGCTATAGGGCACGATGCCGAGGCCGTAATAGCCGCAGGCCGGGAAGTGCTCGACCTCGGGCATGCGGTTCATGGCGTTGTAATAGGGCTGGCTGACGATCGGGCGGTCGATGCCGTTGTTGTCGCAGATGTTGCAGATCTCGGCGACGCGCCAGGCGCGGTAGTTCGAAACGCCGAAATAGCGGATCTTGCCCTGGCGCATCAGGTCGCCGATCGCGCGCACCGTCTCCTCCAGCGGCGTCGCGTGGTCCTCCTTGTGCAGATAGTAGATGTCGATGTGATCGGTGCCGAGCCGCTTCAGGCTCTCGTCGGCGGCCTGCAGCACCCAGCGCCGCGACAGCCCGCCGCGATTGGGATCGTCGCCGATCTGGTTGGCGAGCTTGGTGGCGAGAATCCAGTTGTGTCGGTTGTTCGAGATGGCGCGGCCGACCACCTGCTCGGACTGCCCGCCATTATAGGCGTCCGCAGAGTCGATGAAGTTGATGCCGGCCTCGCGCGCCCTTGCGACGATGCGCGCCGACGTCGCCTCGTCGGTAGGCCCGCCGAACATCATGGTGCCCAGGCAGATCGGCGAAATCTTCAGGCCGCTGCGGCCGAGGTTACGGTATTGCATCGGGTGGGTCCTCGCAATGACGGCCGCAATGACGGCCTACGTCTCGTTCTTCAATATCTTGAACACACCGCTCGCCATCGCGATACAGCGTTTGTCGACTGTCACTTCCGTCGTGATGAAAATGAGGCTACGGGTGGAGCGCACCACGTGCGGCTTCGACACCAAAACCTCGCCGATCTTGCCGGCTTCCACGAAGTGCGTATCGAGCTGCACCGTGGCCAGCGTCGGCTTGCCCGAGACAAAGCGGGCGGTCATACCGCAGGTGCGGTCGGCGAAGGTCATGATCACGCCGCCCTGCACCAGGCCGCGGCGGTTGTGGTGCTTGTCCTCGGTGGCAAGCGCGTATTCGTGCGTGCCGTCGACCACGCGTTGCCATAGCGGGCCGATCAGGTGCAGGAAACCTGACGTTTCGACGATCTTCCAGCCGTCGGATTTGAGTTTGTCCGCGGCCTTGGCTGTCATGTCGTGCTTTCCGTTTTCTGCGGGTTGTCATGCGATCCGGGTCATTTCATCTGATGCGCTTGTGTTGTAGTCAAGCGGGATGGTCCGGTCATTTGACGATACCACCCGGCGGAATATTGCAAGCCTCTGCGAGGCGTTCACGCGGACGCCCTCGCGCGACACGGGGCCTGAGCTGAAACGCGCCGCCGTGGCCATCGCGCTGACGGAAGCCGAGGCCGGCGGGGGGACGACGTTTCTGCTGACCCGCCGCGCTGCGACCTTGCGTTCCCACGCCGCCCAATGGGCGCTGCCGGGCGGGCGCTGCGACCATGGCGAGACGCAGGCGCAGGCCGCGTTGCGCGAGCTTCACGAAGAACTCGGCGTCGGACTGGGCGAGGGCGATGTGCTCGGCCTGCTCGACGATTACCCGACGCGGTCAGGCTATCTCATCACGCCTGTCGTGGTCTGGGTCAGCACCAGCGCCGATCTCGTGCCCAACCCCGCGGAGGTCGCCTCGGTGCATCGCGTCGCGCTCGCCGATATCGAACGAAGCGAGGCCTTCAGCTTCACCACAATTCCTGAAAGCACGCGGCGCGTGATCCGCTTCCGCCATGCCGGTCAGCATATCCATGCGCCGACCGCGGCGCTGATCTATCAATTCGCCGAAGTGCTGGCGGGAAGAAACACCCGCGTGGCGGAACTGGAACAGCCGGTATTTGCGTGGAGGTAGGATCGCGCATCCATCTCACGATGTGAGATGCGGTGCAGTGCCGACGTGGACGCCTCATTCGGAAGTCAGCTTGCGAATGCGGATCGTTTCAGCGACCATGGCTGCGCCGACAATAAGAACAGTCCTGGGAGCGCGCGCATCATGTCCACGTGGATCAAGAGCTTTTGTGTCGTCGCCGCACTGCTCGGTGCGAGCGTAGCCGTCGATTCAGCTCAAGCGCAAAACTATCCCGCCCGCGCGATCACGCTTGTGATTCCATTCGCGCCCGGCGGCAGCACCTCGATCGTCGGCCGCGCCATTGCCGACAAGATGAGCGAACTGCTCGGCGAGAAGGTGGTGGTCGACAATCGCCCCGGCGCCGGCGGTACGGTCGGCACCAAGGCGGTCGCCAGAAGCGATCCCGACGGCTACACGCTGCTGCTGGGTTACACCGGCACGCTCGCAATCGGTCCCTCGCTCTACAAGAATCCCGGCTACGATCCGCGCAAGGATTTTGCGCCGATCGGCCTGATCGGCAATGCGCCGAATTCGCTGGTGGTGCATCCGTCGTTCCCCGCGAAGAGCGTCGCCGAACTGATCGCCTATGCGAAGGCCAATCCCGACAAGGTCAATTTTGGCTCGGCCGGCGCCGGCACGGCCAGCCATATCACCGGCGAATATTTCGCCCGCGCCGCCGGCATCAAGCTGGTGCACATCCCCTACAAGGGCACTGGGCCGGCCCTGACCGATCTCCTCGGCGGCCACATCCCGATGGCATTCGCACCGATCCCGGCCTCGCATCCCAACGTGTCCGCCGGCAAGCTGCGCGCGCTCGCGGTGACCAGCATCACCCGCTCGGGCCTGTTGCCCGACGTTCCGACGATGATCGAAGCGGGCCTGTCCAGCTTCGACGCATCGCTCTATTACGGCCTCGTCGCGCCATCAGGCACGCCGCGGCCGATCATCGACAAGCTCAACAAGGCGCTGCGCGACGCGCTCGCCTCCGACGAGGTGAAGAAGCAGTTGGGCAATGACGGCACCGAAATCACGCCCGGCACGCCGGAAGACTATGCCGACTTCATCGACAAGGATGAGAAGAAGTGGTCGCAGCTCGTGAAAGCGAGTGGCGTCGAGCAGGAGTAGGGCGTACCGTTTTCCTTCTCCCACAAGGGGAGAAGGAAAAAAAGTCACATCCTTTCGGGGCTGACTTCGCGGGCATGCTTGCTACAACGGAGCCATGCGCCTGCCATTGATTCGCATGGGTTCCGGATTTGTTGCGCTCGCGCTGTTCGCGGGCACGCCTGCAATGGCGATGGATGCGGACATACTCCCTCCCTCAACCGCCGATGCGATGGCGCAAGCAGCCTCGCCGCAGGCGATCGCCGAATATCGCCGCAAGCTGAAAGAATACCAGGAAGTGCGCGCCGCGTTCGAAGAGGAAGCGGACGCCTATTGGTCTTCGATCTCGGAGAAACGAAAGGGCCGCAACGCCAAGCGGCGGGAACGCCAGACCATTGCGCTCGACGATTATGTGCTGACGCAGCCACCGGTCTACAGCGGTCCGAAACGACCGGCGAATCCGGAGCCGGAGGAAGAGAAGCCCCCGCGCGAGCGCAAGCCGCTGCCGGTGGTCGCGGATTTCCTGAAAGCCGCCGCCGAGCAGTTCCAGTTCACGCCGCAGCGACCGGCCGCCGAAGTCGATTTCAAGCGCGCCTATGCCCGCTACGCGCTGGCCGCAGGCCTGACGCGCGAGCAGGCGGTGCGGGTCTATTCGTTCGAGACCGGCGGCAACGGCAATTACGACATGCAGTCGGGCTTGAGCGCCTCGCGGCCGGGCTCCCGCGCGATCTCGACCGCGATCGGCTACAACCAGTTGCTCACCACCAACAGCGTCGAATTGTTTGCCGAACAGGGCCACGAATTCATCAAGGAGTTGGCGGCGAGGGCCGCGACATTGTCAGGCGCGCCGCGCAAGGCGATGGACCAGAAGCTTGCGGTGCTGAAAAAGATGGTGGCGTTCGCGCGCAGCGTGCCGGACACGTGGTCCGAGCATGAGAAGCTCGCCAATACGGCGCAGGGCTGGGCCGTGCACGCCATGGTTCTCGATATCGACGTCGGGCCGATGCTGCAGACCCACAAGCTCCTGACGTCGGTGATCTTCGCGCGCGCGAAGGGCTACAATCGCCCGCTCTCGGCCGCCGAACTCGAAATGATGAACCTGACGGGCGACGGCACCGGCCTCGACATGGTGACCATGCCCCAGGCGATGCGCGAGCAGGTGCCGACCTCGAATTTCTTCCAGCGCGGCGGCTATGAGCGCAACCCGGTCGCGATCCGCCACAACACGGTGGCGAAGCTGCTGGCGGTGACCGACGAGCGCATGGATTTCAACTCCGGCAAGCCCGGCGCGAAAGAGCTGGCGTCGGCGTTTTAGTTGAGCCGCGACCCCGAACCGTCATGCCCCGCGAAGGCGGGGCATCCAGTAATCGGCACTTTCAGAGTGAAATCGCGGACGGCGCGGCGTACTGGATCATCCGCTTTCGCGGATGATGACATCCTGCCTGTGGCTGATCGCCCCTCAATTCGACCCGAACTTGAACCTGCCGTCGTCCTCGAGATAGGGGCCGGTCCGCATGTAGAGCTGTCCATTCTCGCCGACGAAGAACAACGTCCCCCTCGGCACCTTCTTGGCGCCCTTGAGCAGCGTGCCGGCATTATTGGTGCCCATCTTGTAGGAGAGCGTCTTGCCGTCCTTGCCATAGGCATAACCCATGTCCGGCTTCAGCTCCCAGGGATCCGCAGCGCCTTGGGCAAACGCGCAAGTCGAAAACCCCGCCAGGACGGCCACCGTCAAAACCGTCTTCGTTGAAATGCTCGTCATCATCCATCCTCCCCGCAGCCATCCGGCCTCTTGCCCTTTGAACAAATCACGAACGGTATTATCCCGTCAATTGGCACCTTCGACGCATCACGCCACCCTTGAGACTTTGTGATTTCCCGCGTTCGACTTCGCGACTATGTTCGGCTTTCCGGCTACAAGCATGCATTGCGAAAAACGTCATGGGGATGATTCGGATGAACCACGTCATGAAGATCGGTCTTGGTGTTGCGCTGTCATTCATGACGCTGGCCCAGGCGGCACAGGCCGACGATTTCAGGCTCTCCAACAACCAGCGGATTGCCTGTAGTCGGGGATTGAGCGCGGGCAAGCTCAACACCTCGACCTGCAAATCCTATGCTTACGTGTTCAACGTCAAGACCTCGGAATATTTCCGCTGTCAGGTCTCGCTGGCGCTGACGCGGGACAACAAGGAAGTCATCAACGTGCAGGCCGACGGCGGCTGCACCAAGAAGCCGCGTATCTTCGATACCGATTCGAACTATTCGTTCGATGCCACCGAGACCGAAGCGCCGAACACCAATTCGTTCTTCGGACCCGGCGGCTATGCGGTGTGGGCCAGCGACAACAATGCGCCGAAGGTGCGCGGCTGCATCATCATCTCGTCCGGCCTCGGCTCCGACATCGCCAAATGCATCGATATGAAGTTCGAGTGAGCCTGGCTCAGGACGGCTTGTCGGTGCCGGATGCGAGCTGAGGGCGGGAGCGGGCAAATTTCCGCACCGCCACCGGCTTGCCGAACAGGTAGCCCTGAACCTGATCGAACCCCATGTCGAGCGTGGCGAGAAAGTCGGCGCGGGTCTCCACGCCCTGAGCGATGGCGCGGGCGCCGTTGTCCCGGGCCAGCTCGACAATGCGCCGGCATACCGTCTGCTTCAGCCGGTCATCCGCGCAGCCGTTGATATATTGCTGGTCGACCTTCAGCTCGGCGAACGGAAAACTCCGAAGCTCCAGCAGAGACGGCCATTCGGCGCCGACATTGTCGATGGCGATCGCGATATTGTGCAGGCGCAGACGTCTTGCGGCGTCCACCGCCAGGTCCGGATGGTCGATCACCTCACTGCTGTTGATTTCTATTAAAAGTCCGCCAAAGGCCGGGTGGGCCGGCATGGCGCGGCACAAATCGCGCACCCCCGCGGCATTGCCGAAGAACGATACCGGCAGGTTGATCGAGAGGTCGACCGGGCCCTGGCTCTCCAGCAGATAGCGCCAGTCCTCGATGGCGCGGCCGACCACGAATTCGGAGAGCTTGCGAAAATGCGGATCCTTGTCGTCGGGAATGAAATAGGCCGGCGGGACCACGCCCCAGGCGGGATGCCGCATCCGGACCAGCGCCTCCGCTCCGCTCGGCACCAGCGTGCGGGTGTTGATCTTCTGCTGGTACCACAATTCCAGCCAGCCGGCCTTCAATGCCTCGGCGACATCGACGGCGGGGCTTGGCGCCGGCTCGGCTGGCAGCAGCTCCGCCACGCTGGCGCGCAGGCTCGCCGCGCCGAACGGCGTCTGCAGCGAGGGCAGCATGGCAATGCCGTATTCGTCGCCAATTTGCCTGACCGCCTTTACCATAATCGAGTCGGGTTGACCGATGACGAGGACCTTGCCGCCGAAATTCTTGCGGACAATGACCTCGAGAATTTCGCCCACATTGATGCCGTCGACACATACGCTGAGCACGATCAGGCCCGGCTGCTCCGCCTGCAGCACGCCTGCCAAATCGCCAGCCTGACCGCATTCGCAGGTCACGAAGCCGAGATCCTCGAGAGCGTCGGAAAGGAACAAACGAAGGTGCTTTTTGCTATCGACCACGCAGGCTCTGGGCGTCAGCTTCCGATGCCCGAAGTGCGCTGCGCGTGAGTGCTCACTAAAGTTGATCTGCTCCATGGCCGCCCCTCCGACAGATACCCCGACGCCATTGGTACATCCGCCTTGAGGTCGCAATGATGGAATTTTTCGGGAGCTCACATGATTACTTCAGTAGGGTTAAAGCCGCCGACACGAATAAAATTTTAGAGAAATCTCAGGCTTCAGGGCACGCCGCCGTGGTCGACAAGCCAATCCGTTGACTTTTCACTGGGTGCAACGGTTGCTGCAGTGCACTGATGCCGCGCCCGTTCAATACTTGAACAGCACGGCCTGTTAACGCCTGTGGTCGCTTGCCGGCGCCGCGATGTTCGCGGCTTGAGCGCGTCGTCGTCTACGCGTCGCCTCGCGGCGCATTTCGCAATGTCTCCGGCATCATGGTTGCAAATCCGATCAGCCCCGCACCGGCCACCGCCGCCAGAAACAGGAATGCCGCACTGTAGCCGGCCTTGACGATGATCAGGCCCGCGGCCGCCGTGCTGAGTGCGCCGCCAAGACTGGCGGCGGTCGCAATCGCGCCCTGGCTGATATTGAAATGTCCGGTACCGCGCGTGAGATCGGCGACGACGAGGGGAAACAGCGCCCCAAAAATCCCGGCACCGACGCCGTCGAGCAACTGGACCGACACCAGCCAGTAGGGGTTGTCGGAGAGCGGATAAAGCATGCCGCGCAGCATCAGCACGGCCAACGCGAAGGTGAAGATCGGCTTGCGTCCCCAAACGTCCGCCTTGCGTCCGACCAGCATCGCGACCGGCACCATCACCATTTGGGCGGCGATGATGCAGACCGACATCAGCGTGGTGCCGAGGTCGCGGTTGACGAGCGCCAGCTTCTGCCCGACCAGCGGCAGCATCGCTGCGTTCGAGAAGTGAAACGCGACCGTCGCAACGGAAAAAATCAGCAGCGGCCTGCTGGCCAGCAACACCTGAAAGCCGGACGGCGTGTCGTGCCGGCCGCCACCGTTCTCCACCGTGCCGTCGAGACCACGCGCGACATGATGGTCGATCGCGTCCGATGGGATCGACAGCGTGGCGAAGATGCTCGCGACCGCCATCAAGGCCAGGAGCCAGAACACCACGATGGGCCCGAACGAGTAGGCGGTGACGCCGGCAATGGCGGCGGCCACCGCATTGCCGGCATGGTTGAAGGCTTCGTTGCGGCCGGTGCGGCGGGCAAAGGCGCGCGGGCCGACAATGCCGAGCGTCACGGCCGCAATCGCAGGAGCAAAAATCGCACCCGCGGCGGCGGCGATCGCCTGCGTTGCCGCGACCAGTTCAAACTGGTTGACCAGAGGCAAGGCGACGCAGGAAAGGGTGACCAGGATAGCCGCCGTCACCATCAGCGCACGCTTGGCCGTCGAGCGGTCGATCAGCGCGCCCGCGGGCGTCTGGGCGATGATGCCGGCGAGCGCGGCCACCGACATCACGATGCCGATCGAGGCCTCGTCCCATTTCTGTTCTGTCAGCAGGTAGATCGCGAGATAGGGGCCGAGGCCGTCCCGTACGTCGGCGAGAAAGAAATTCAGCGCATCCAGTGCCCGCTCGACGCCTGGTTTCTTGCCATTGATCAAATCTGTCTCACGCGCAGTTGTGGCCGTGAGGCAACTTTATTCGAACTGTTCGGTTCCCGCAGGGTGGGCAAAGGCGCGTCAGCGCCGTGCCCACCATCTCCATCGATATCATGCAAATGGTGGGCACGCTGAGCCTGTCATCACGGCGCGAGCGCAATTGCGCTCGTCGTCGGGCGCGCATTCGCGCGACCCGGTGGCTCTGCTTCAGCCGCCGATACCCTTCTCCTTGAAGTATTTCAGCGCGCCGGGATGGAACGGGATTGGCGAACGTTCCTGCACCTGGTTATCGAGCGAAAAACTCTCGGCTTCCTTGTGCACGGCGACGATGTCGGCCTTTTTCTCCACCAGCGTCTTGACGATGCTGTAGGCATCCTCGTTACTCATCTTGTCGCCGGTGACGATCAGGTTCCAGACCTCGGTGATGGAATTGTCCTTGTCGTAGCCGGGATACGAGCCCGCCTTGATCTTGCTCGGCGCATAGAGCTTGCCGTATTTGGCGTTCATCTTCTCGGCCAGGTCGCCATGGTCGATCAGCTTCATCTTGATGCCGGGCGTCGCCGCAAGATCGGTCACGGCGGCAGTCGGGATGCCGCCGACCCAGAAGAACGCGTCGATCTTGCGGTCCTTGACCGCGTTGACGGATTCGGAAACACCGAGCCGCTCGCGCTTCATGTCCTTGTCCTTGTCGAGGCCGGCGGCCTCGATGACGCGGAACGCCATCACTTCGGTGGCGCTGCCGGGCGACCCGGTCGAAACGCGCTTGCCCTTCAGGTCGGCCATGGTCTGGATGCCGGCGCCTTCCACCGTCACCACATGCATGCGGTTGGGATAGACCACGAGCAATGCCTGTAACGGCAGCTTGCCGCTCTTGAACTTGTCCTCGCCCTTGAGCGCATCGAGCGCGGCGTCGGCCATGGTGAAGCCAAGCTCGCTCTTGCCTGCGCCGATCAGCTTGAGATTGTCGACCGAGCCGCCGGTGACCTCGGCGGTGGCCTGTACGTTGGGAAGGTTCTTCGACAGCACGTTGGCGACGGCGCCGCCGAGCGGGTAGTAGACGCCGCCTGTGCCGCCGGTTCCGATCGACATGGTCTTCTGCTGGGCGTGGGCCGCGCCCGCGAAGGCGAGGCACGCGGAAATCGTCATGGCCAGTATGGCTACGGTCTTCTTCATTTTTTTCATCCTCAATCGCTTCCTGACTAAGTTGTGAGCGCCGGTCGCGTTGGCGCCCGCGTTCTGGCCTGCCACAACACCACGCCGAGACCGATAATCAGGCCCGGCACATAGGTGTAGCTGATATCGCGGCCGATGATCCATTCGACGATCGCCTCGATCAGGCTTGGGAACACCAGCAGCAACCCCGATAGCAGAAGCAGGCCGCGTTCCACCGGCGTATTTTGTCGCAGCGCCCAGTTCTGGGCAAAGGCGGCCAGCGCGAGCAGCCCGAAGGTCGTCTTGATCGTGATCTCGACAATATCGACCCAAGACCCGCCCTTCGGGATCGACAGCAAGAGCCCCACGCCCTGCGGGTCGAGCACGAACACGAACGGAACCAGGAACGCCGGCAGCGTGTATTTCCAGGATTGCAGCGTGGTCTTGTAGGGATCGCCGCCGGTGATGGCGGCGGCTGCGAACGGTGAAAGCGCCGTCGGCGGCGAAACTTCCGACAGCACTGCATAATAGAAGATAAACATGTGCGCGGCGTAATCGGGCACGCCGAGCTTGATCAGCGCCGGCGCTGCGATGACCGCGCAGATGATGTAGGAAGCCGTTACCGGCACCGCGAGGCCGATGATCCAGACGATCAGCGAGGTATAGATCGCGGTCAGCAGCAGGCTGCCGCCGGCATAGCTGATGACGATCGCCGAGAACTTCAGGCCAAGGCCCGTCAGCGTCACGACGCCGACGACGATGCCGGCGCAGGCGCAGGTGGTCGCGGCATTGAGCGCGCCGATCGAGCCGTCGGCCAGTGCCTTCACCAGCTTGGTCGGCATCAGCGCGGTCTCCCTGCGCAGGAAGCTCAATGCAAAGGTGACGACCGTGGCATAGAACACCGACAGCGTCGGCGAGTAGCCGATCACCATGAAGACGACAACGGCGAGCAGCGAGACGAAGTGGAAGCCATAGCGCATCGTCATCTGGCCGAGCGTCATTTCCGGCTTGAAGTTGACGTCCTTCGCGCCGAACTTCTTGGCATCCAGTTCGACCATGAACAACAGCGACATGTAGTAGAGACAGGTCGGGATGGTCGCCATCCAGATCACGTCGAGATAGCTGATCTTGAGAAACTCGGCGATCAGGAACGCAGCGGCGCCAAGCACCGGCGGCGACAGGATCGCGCCCAGTCCGCCGGCCGCGAGCAAGCCACCCGCGGCGTTCTTCTCGAAGCCCGCCTTGGCCATCATCGGATAGGCCACGGTGCCGATCATGACGGTCGTGGCGACGCCCGATCCGGAGGGACCGCCGAGCAGGAACGACGACAGCACCACCGTGCGGCCGGCGCTGTTCGGCTTTCCGCCCATCAAAGCCAGCGAGAAATCGATGAAGAATTTTCCCGCGCCGGATTGCTGCAGGAACGCGCCATAGATGGTGAACAGGATGATCAGCGTCGCCGATACGTCGACGGCTACGCCGAAAATACCCTCCAGCGTAATGAAGAGGTGACCGACCAGCCGGGCCACATCGTAGCCGCGATGGGTCCAAGGGGCGGGCAGATACGGGCCGAGCATGGCGTAGGCGATGAACAGCAGCGACACCACGGGCATGATCGCGCCGGTGGTGCGCCGCGTCGCCTCCAGCAGCAGCACGATGAAGACGATGCCGACGATCACGTCCCAGCGGTCGGGGGTGGTGGCGCGATCGGTGAAATCCTCGCCGCCCCACAGTGCATAGACGATGGTCGCGACCGCGACGATGCCGGGAACGATGTCCCACCAGCGCACCCGGTTGCGAAAGCGTGTCGCCAGCGGAAACAGCAGGAAGCTCAGGACCAGCGTGAACGCGACATGGGTGTAGCGCAGTTCCTGGGTCGGAACGATGGCGTAGGCCGCGTAGAGGTGAAACAGGCTCATCACCACGGCAATCGTGGTCGAGATTTTCCCCGCCCATCCCATCAGGCGGTTAGCCGCGCCTTCCTCTGCCTCGACGAAGGATTCTGCCTTTTGCAGGGCTTCGTCCGATACCGCGACGACCTCGTCATTGGGCGGCGTTGTCTTGTCTTCTGCCATGCTTTCCCCGGGGCCCCGTTAACTCCCAGACCCGGTGTCCCCCGGGCCCTTCGCGGGCGCATTCAGTCCAATTTGGGTAACCGTGGCAAGGGCCTTGTGGGCGCATGCCGGGGGTCTCTTTTTAGCTTATCGGATAGGTTGACCGCAGCCCGCATGGCGTGAAGCGAAATCCGGGAAACCGCCGACCGGGATTCCCGGGTTGCGCTTCGCTTCACCCGGGCTACAAGCAAATGAGAAACTCACTGGGAGAAGAAGTCGATGGAACGGCTCAAGGGCAAGACGGCAATGGTGGTGGGCGCAGGCTCGATCGGTCCTGGCTGGGGCAACGGCAAGGCGACCGCTGCCACCTTTGCACGCGAGGGCGCGCAGGTGTTTTGCGTCGATCGCAATGCGGCGGCAGCCAAGGAGACCGTCGACATCATCACGGGCGAGGGCGGCAAGGCGGTAGCTTTCACCGCCGACGTTTCGCGTGAAGCCGAGGTCGAGGCGATGGTTTCGGCGTGCCTGAAGGCCTATGGCCGCATCGACGTGCTCGACAACAATGTCGGCATCGCGGAAATGGGAAATGTCGTGGAGGTGAACGAGGCGAGCTGGGACCACGTCTTCGCGGTCAATCTCAAGAGCGCTTATTTCGCCATGAAGCACGTCATTCCGGTGATGCAGAAGCAGCGTGGCGGCTCGGTCATCAACATCTCGTCGATCGCCTCGATCCGCCATCTCGGGATTTCCTACGTCACTTACGGCGCCTCCAAGGCGGCGATGAACCAGATGACGAAGACGACCGCCGTGCAATTCGCGCGCGACCATGTTCGGGTCAACTGCATTTTGCCTGGCCTGATGAAGACCCCGATGGTTGAGCACTCGACGGGGCTGGCGGCGAGCTATTCGGCCGGCGATGTCGAGGCGATGTGGCGGGCGCGCGACGCGCAGGTGCCGATGGGCCACATGGGCGACGCCTGGGACGTCGCCAACGCCGCGCTGTTTTTGGCGTCCGATGAATCGAAATACGTCACCGGGATCGAGTTGATCGTCGACGGCGGGATTACGGTGAAGTCGGGCGCGTGAATCCCGTTATGCCTGTGCGCTCAATTCGGCGCGGTCGAGCTCTTCTTCAACCTGGTGGAAGGCGTCGTCGCTGATCTCCTCGAGATGACGCATCCTCAACAATGCCTCGCGTGCCGCGCCGATGGCGCGGCGGCGCAGCGGATCGGCCGGCAACTCGCTGCTCGCGATGCCGAGTTCGGGTTCGGTTTCAGCGCGCAGCAGCACGGCGCGGTATTCCAGCCGCAGGATCTCGGCCTCCTCGGACGGATCGGACTCGATCGCCTCGAGCGCGGCGCGATAGGCGATGCAGCGGGCTTGAGCGGCCTCGCGCGCAACCGGATCGTCCTCCTCGAATTTCAGCGCGAGGATCACCGGCCGCAGCGTCAGGCCCTGGACCACGAGCGTCCCCAGCACCACGGCAAAGGCCGTCAGCAGGATTAAATCGCGGTACGGAAAGCTCTCGGGCAAGGCGAAGGCGGCCGCCAGCGTTACGATGCCGCGCATCCCGCACCAGGACACGATGATGCCGCGTTCCAAAGTCGGTACTGCGGGAGACACATGCGAAGGAAGCAGGCCGCGGGCGTTCAAGGCGCGCAGGAAGGCGCCATATGGCATCACCCAGGCGATGCGGGCGAAGACCACGACGGCGAGGATGGTGGCGGCAAAGCTGCAATATTTGAACCGTACCTCGTCATCGAGCCCGGACCAGATCGGATTGAGCTGCATGCCGATCATAATGAACGCCAGCACGTTGAGCACGAACACGACGGTTTCCCACACCGCATAGGAGGCCACACGCAGCCGCGCCGGGGTACGCTCGGGCGCGGTGCGGGCGATCGTGATCGCATAGGCGACGATGGTGAGAATGCCGGACAGCCCGATATGCTCGGCGACGATCCACACCATGAAGGTGCCGGCGAATTGCGTGATGATCGCGCTCGGCGCCTCGGTGATGCGGCGCGTGATCTGCGTCCAGACCCGCGCGAACAGGAAGCCGGCAATGAGACTTCCGAACAGCGCCAGCGCAACGGATGGCACGAACTCGTGCACCTTCATGTGCTCGGCGGCAACCAGGCCGACGCAGACGCGGTAGATCAGGAGTGCGCTGGCATCGTTGAGCAGGCTTTCGCCCTCGAGGATCTTCTGGATGCGGTAAGGCAGGTTGACCTGACGCAGGATCGCGGTGGCCGCCGCGGCGTCGGGCGGCGCCACGATGGCGCCGAGCGCGATCGCCACCGCCCATGGCATGTCCGGGCGCAGCCAGTGCGCGACGACAGCCACGGCGGTGGTCGTGACGCCGACCGCGACCAGCACCAGTGTCGAGACCGGCAGCCAGTTGTTGCGAAGGTCGCGCAGCGAGGTATCGAAAGCCGCATCGAGCAATACCGGCGCCACGAACAGCGCCAGCGCCAGTTCCGGCTCCAGCGTCCACGAGGGGCTTCCTGGCGCGAAGGCGAGCAACATGCCGCCGATCGCAAGAAAAGTCGGATAGGGCACCTTGAGCCGCCGCGCCAGCGCGGACAGCACCACCGCGCCAAGCAGCAGCCCGATAATCCATTCGAATGCTAGCAAATCTGGGATTCCTGCCGGTCGAGATCGATGTCGCCATCAATCTAGCACCAAAACCGGCAAGTCTATTGCGCCATCGCCAATATGCCGCCGGCGAAGGAATGCCAGAGCGGCGTGGTGCTGATCGGCCAGTTCAGCAGCTTGACGGCGATCAGCGCAATGCCGCCATAGACATAAACCGGATGCGGCCGGCCGCGCGTGCGCCAGTCGTAGACGATGGCGGCAACCAGCAGGAGGTAGGCGACGAAGGCCGGCGGGATGGTCACCGGGACCGGCGGTGGACCGACGGGGCCGGGAGGGGCCAGGAAGGTCAGAAACCAGCGCGCGACCGCGGCGTCCAGCAGCGAGATGCCGGCCAGCAGCATCAGCCGCTTGTGCGTCTCAGGCTTGCGGATGGCGGCAATCGCCAGCGCGAACACCACGGCGAAGAACAGAATTCCGCTTAGCGGAACGATCGCGAACGCAATTCCGTCATCGGCCAATCCTGCCGCGGCGGAGCGCTTCATCGCATTGACAGCCACCAGGAAGCCGAAAATCGTCATCGCGGTCGCCAGCGATACTCCGATCATGCCGATGGTGCGGTGCCGGGGCGACCTTGCCGGAAGCGGCGAGCCAGCTCTGGAATGCGAAATAGAGTGACCAGGCGAAGAACAACAGGCCGTGAAAATGGACGACAGGCGAGGCTGAGAACGATCGCTTCGCCAGTGGCAGCCAGTAGGTCGGCGCGAAGCCGAGAAAGGCGACAGCCGTGCAGGCCAGCGCCATGTAGAAATAGAAGTAACCTGTTTGGGATTGCGCGATGGCGCGCGGCGGATTGAAGTCGGTCAATGCGGTCATGGATATTGAGTCCGCGAGACCTGTAAAAGGTTCACGACAAATTTTGTGACCAAGCCTATCCGTTTGCGTGCGGACGACGGTGTTTTCGCGCGTGTCACGTTTCGGCCAGAATCTGTCCCCGTATGAAAACGGATACGCGCACGCGAGCGTTGTCGAAAAAGCGGACGGCTTGCTAGGATCGCGCGACAATCCAACGCTTCCCGGACACAAGGCTTCCCGGATCAATTGATGCGATTCTATTCCGACATCCGAAAGCTGGTCGCGGCTTCCTTGCTATGGATCGCGTTCGTGCAGGGCGTATCGGCGACCGGTGTCGAACCGGCCAAGGATTTGCGCGTCGATCCCGCGCTCTGTCTGGCCGCCGCGCTGGCGCGTGACGACGACAAGACGGTTGCGGCCTGCGGCGCGTTGATCGACAACGCAAAGACCGAAAAGGCCGACCGCATCAAGGCGCTGATCGCGCGCGGCGCCGCCTATGAGCGCAAGGACATGGCCGAGCGCGCCATTGCCGACTATGACGGCGTGCTGCGGCTCGATCCCTCACTCGCCGATATCCACAACACGCGCGGCGAACTCTGGCGCAAGAAGGGCGACCTGCCGAAGGCGGTGGCCGATTTTGCTGCGGCGATCAAGCTGAACCCGGACCACGTTGCGGCCAGAGCCAACCACCGTGCGTTGGCGCTGGAGCTGGAGCGGTTGGGCGCGCTGAAGGCGGTCGCCGGCAAGCCGAGCTTCGATTGCGCGACCGCCCGCCGCAAGGTGGAGAAGGCGATCTGCGCCAACCCCGAGCTTGCCGATCTCGATCGCGAGGTCCACGGCTCCTATGTCAGGGCAGCCGCTGAGAAAATGACCCCGCGCCAGGCGCGCATTCTGCGTCGCGAACAGGAAGAATATATCTCCCGCCGCAAGGCGGAATACGGCCGGCCCGGCTACGATCTGAAAAAGGCGATGCGCGACCGTCTGCAACAGATCAACGGGATCGACGGGTACTAGTTTACAACATGAACAGCCCGAGGCCTTCGACGACTTCCCGCTTCGTTGCTTCGGTCCGGCCACGCGCCTTTTCCGTACCGCGGCGGATCACGTCGAGCACATAGATCGGATCTTTGGCGAGTTGCGTCCTTCGTTCTCGCATAGGTCCAATCAGCGCCTGCAAGATGTCTTCGAGGCGGCGCTTGATCTTGCTGTCGCCGACACCTCCCCGCCGATACTGCGCCTTCAGTTCTTCCAGCGTGGTGCGGTCCTCCTCGAAGGCATCCAGATAGGTGAAGACGACATTGCCTTCCACTCGCCCGGGATCTTGGACCCGCAGATGATTCGGGTCGGTGAACATCGCCTTCACCGCCGCCGCGATCTCGTCCGGCGAGGCCGAAAGGGCGATGGCATTGCCGGCGGATTTCGACATTTTCGCTTTCCCGTCCACGCCCGGCAGTCGCCCCGACTGCGGAATGACGGCCTGCGCTTCCGGCAGGATGGCCCGTCCGGCGGTGGTGTTGATACGGCGCACGATCTCGTTGGTCTGTTCGATCAGCGGCGCCTGATCCTCGCCCACCGGTACGACGGTTGCCTTGAACGCGGTAATGTCCGCCGCCTGCGCCGCGGGATAGCACAGGAAGCCTGCCGGGATGTCGCGCCCGAAGCCGCGGCCGCGGATCTCATCCTTGATCGTGGGGTTGCGCTCCAACCTCGCAACGGTCACGAAGTTCAAATAGAGCATCGACAGTTCGGCCAGCGCGGGCAGGTGGGATTGCAGGCAGATAGTGGTCTTGGCCGGGTCGATCCCGACGGCAAGATAGTCGAGCGCCACCTCCATCACATTGAGCCGCACCTTGTCGGGAGCGTGAGCATTGTCAGTCAGGGCTTGCGTATCAGCCAGGAGCAGGAACTGCTCGTGGCTGTCCTGAAATCGCAGACGGTTGCGCAACGATCCGGCATAGTGGCCGATGTGCAGCGGGCCGGTGGTGCGGTCGCCTGTCAGAATAACGGGTCTGGTCATGAGGTGTCCTCGTGAGCTGAGGGGGAACACCGCATGGGGGATCATCAAAACAAAAGGCCGCCCTTGCGGCGGCCCCAGATGCGATGAAACGTCCGGCCGCCCTGTCAGAAGGCCAGCCACCAAAGTTTGACAATGATCATCGTGCGTTTCATGGAAATCTCCCTAGGCTATGGACGGATGCAGGTCAACACATAGCGCCGCGTGAATGACGACAAGATGCTCGGACCCCGATCTATTAATGTCCTGAGCCTGGGCCGTATTGGCCCGATAAGGGGGAGATGCCCGCGCCTTCGAACCTTGGGAAGATCAGCGGCGACCAAGTGATCGGGCGCGGCGTTGCCGCGCGTCCTTCAGTCATTTTGAAGAGCCGGTTATGCGATCCTTTGTTTCGCCATTTGCCGCAAGTGCGGCCTTTGCCATTGCAATCCTGACCTCCTTCGGCGCCCTGGCCCAGCCGGCCGCCGAACCGCCGGTGACCTGCGCGGCGCTTTCGGCCGCCGAGCCGGCGAAGCTGATCGAGGTTTGCACCGCGCTGATCGACAATCCGGCGACGCCGGAAAGCGATCGTCTTGACGCCACGATTACCCGCGCCGCCGCACTGCATAACAGCGGTCAGACCGGCAAGGCTCTGGCGGAAATCGATACCGTCATATCCAAGGACCCGAATCGTGCCCGCGCCTTCCGCGCCCGCGGCGAAATCCTTCGCCAGACCGGCAAGATGGAAGGCGCGTTCGAGGCGTTGAATCAGGCCATTCGGCTCGAGCCGGACAATGCCAATGGTTACGCCAACCGCGGCAACGCGTTCAACAACGCCAAAAAATACGATCGGGCCATCGAAGACTATAACGAGGCGCTGCGGCTGAAGCCTGATCTTGCGCAGGTGTTTTCCGACCGCGGCGCCGCCTGGTATTTCATGGGTGAGTATCAGAAGGCGATCGCCGATTACGACGAGGCACTTCGTCTCGAGCCGCACCGCGCGCGCACCTACAGCAACCGTTCCGCGGCTTACCGCAAGCTGGGCCGAACGGAAAAAGCGATCGAGGATGTCACCACGGCGATCCGGATCGATCCGACGCAGCCGGAATTCTTCGACAATCGCGGCCTCGACCTTGCCGGCAATGGCGATTATGCCCGCGCGATTGCCGACTATGACGAAGCGATCAAGATCCGCCCCGAGCCGAAATTCCTGACCAACCGCGGCGACGCCTATCAGGCGCGGAAGGATTACGATCGTGCCATCGCGGACTACGACGCGGCGTTGAAGATCGATCCAAAGTTCCAGCGCGCCTACAACAACCGCGGCGCGGCCTGGGTCAAGAAGGGCGACCGCGGCCGTGCGCTGCAGGACTATGCGGAAGCCGTCCGTCTCAATCCGTCCGACAGCACCGCCGCCGTCAATTACAAGGACATCGCGCAGGAGATCGAACGGCTGGGCTCGCTTTCGTACCAGAAGAATTTGCCGAGCTTCAATTGCGCCACCGCAAAACGCCAGGTCGAAAAGGCCATCTGCGCCGACCCCGGCCTCGCCCAGCTCGACCGCAACATCAACGACGTGTTCCTGCGGGTGATCGCGAGTGCGGAATCCGACAGCCATCGCGCCGCGCTGGCGCTGACTCGGCAGCAGCGCGACTTCATCGAAAAGCGCAACAGCTCGTTCGGCAAGCGTGGTTATGACCTCCGTCAGGCGATGGAGGACCGGCTGGAGAAGCTCAATACGATCGCCCGGCAGTAGGATTTTAGCCGAACGGACGAGCCATTCTCGGCTTGATCTGGCGCAACTTCCCGTGACAATGCCTGAAACAAGATGCTTGCCCAGCCGTCATGGCCGGGCTTGTCCCGGCCATCCACGCCTTGTTCTAAAAGCAAAGCAAGCACGTGGATACCCGGCACAAGGCCGGGCATGACGATATCAGGCGAACGAGCGGGAGTGCGCCATGAACGTTCAGAACAAAAGCCGCTATCACGAGGTCCATGCCCGCTCGCTGAGAGACCCGGAAGGATTCTGGGCCGAGGCGGCGCGCGAGATCGACTGGATCGAGCCCGCAAAGAAAATCTTCGATCCCTCGATGGGCGCGTATGGCCGCTGGTTCGCCGGCGCCGTGGTCAACACCTGCTATAACGCGCTCGACCGCCACGTCGCGAACGGCCGGGCCGACCAGGTGGCGCTGATCCACGATTCGCCGCTCACCAATTCGATCTCGAAATTCACCTATGCGGAGATGCTCAAGGAGGTGCAGACGCTCGCCGCGGTGATGGTCGATTTCGGCGTTGCCAAGGGCGACCGCGTCATCCTCTATATGCCGCTGGTGCCGGAAGCGGTGTTTGCGATGCTGGCCTGCGCGCGGATCGGCGCGGTGCATTCGGTGGTGTTCGGCGGTTTTGCCGCGAAAGAGCTCGCGACGCGCATCGAGGACGCCAAGCCGAAGCTGATTTTTTCGGCGAGCTGCGGCATCGAGCCTGGCCGCCTCGTGCAGTACAAGCCGCTGCTCGACGAGGCGATCAGGCTTTCCAGCGTCAAGCCGCAGGGTTGCGTCATCCTGCAGCGGCCGCAGCAGGCTTGCGAACTTACCCCCGGCCGCGATCACGATTGGGCGGCGCTCCGCAGCGCGGCGCTCGCTGCCGGCAAGGCCGCACCGTGCACGCCGGTGCTCGCGACCGATCCGCTCTACATTCTCTACACGTCGGGCACCACGGGAATCCCGAAGGGCGTCGTGCGCGACAATGGCGGGCATCTGGTCGCGCTGAAATGGTCGATGTTCAACCTCTACGGCGTCAAACCCGGCGAAGTCTGGTGGTGCGGCTCCGACATCGGCTGGGTCGTCGGCCACAGCTACATCGTCTACGGCCCGCTGATTCATGGCGCCACCTCGATCATGTATGAGGGCAAGCCGATCGGCACGCCGGACGCCGGCGCGTTCTGGCGCGTGATTTCAGAGCACAAGGCGGTGGCCCTCTTCACCGCGCCGACCGCGTTCCGCGCCATCCGCAAGGAGGATCCCGACGGCGCGTTCATCCGCAAATACGATCTGTCGAAATTCCGCACGCTGTTCCTGGCCGGCGAGCGCGCCGATCCGCCGACGGTGGAATGGGCGGAAGCGCAGTTGAAGGTGCCGGTGATCGATCACTGGTGGCAGACCGAAACCGGCTGGTGCATCGCCGGCAATCCGGTGGGGCTAGGCCAGCTGCCGGTCAAGCACGGCTCGCCGACAGTGCCGATGCCGGGCTATCAGGTCGACGTGGTGGACGAGGCGTCCAGGCCGGTGCCTGCGGGCACCATGGGCTCGATCGTGATCAAGCTGCCGATGCCGCCGGCCTGCCTGCCGACATTGTGGGAGCAGGATGCGCGTTTCAGGGAAGCCTACCTCACGGAGTTTCCCGGCTACTACAAGACCTCGGACGCCGGCTACAAGGATGACGACGGCTATGTCTGGGTGATGGGCCGCACCGACGACATCATCAATGTCGCCGGCCACCGGCTCTCCACCGGCGGCATGGAGGAAATCCTGGCTTCGCATTCCGACGTCGCCGAATGCGCGGTGCTCGGCATCAAGGACGCGATCAAGGGCGAGGTGCCCTGCGGTTTCCTGGTGCTGAAGGCCGGCGTCACGCGCCAGCCTGCCGAGATCGAGAACGAGATCGTGGCGCTGGTGCGCGACAAGCTCGGGCCCGTCGCAGCGTTCAAGCTCGCGATCACGGTTGGGCGATTGCCGAAGACGCGCTCGGGAAAAATCCTGCGCGGCACCATCAAGAAGATCGCCGACGGCGAGAGCTGGAGCATGCCGGCTACCATCGAGGACCCCAAGGTGCTCGATGAAATCGGCGACGCGCTGAAGGGCAGGGTGTAGGGGCGGGCTTAATCCAATTGCCTGCGCCGGCCATGATCCGACCGGCGCGCGCGTCGGCTAGCCCAGCAACTCTTCGGTGACCTCGTCGGAGAACCGCTTTCGTTTGCCGGCAATCAGCACCCGCTCGGGATCGTCAGGGATGATCGTGGCGCCCGGCATGCCGTGATCGAGCAGGGCGCGCGCGCAACCAACCCAGTCGCCGCCGTCGACCGGCTCGTTGAGGGACGCCCAGGACAGCGAGCCGCAGGCGTTGTCGCCGAAGCCATGCTGCTCCGTCCATTTGGCGCCGTGCTCGAGCAGAAAGCGCGTCAGGCCGGCGTCGCCGCGAAAGATTGCGTGATTGAGCGCGGACCCATCCCAGTCGCCGCCGCGCACGGCGATCGGCCAGCCGAGACGGACCATCAGCCGCACGACGTGGTCGGCGCCCTCCGCCGCCATGTCCGGAAGCAATCGCAATTGCGCCGGCGACAGCGAGGCCGGCAGATCGGGCCGGCTGGCGCGGATCATCCGCGCTTCGGCCTCGTCGCCGCGCGCGCAGGCTGCCACGAAGCGTTCCTCGTCCGGGACATCAGGCACCTCGATTCGCGCACGCAGCAGAGCGGCAATGTCAGGAAGCCCGAACCGGAGCGCCAGCCGATAGGGGCTGGCACCGTCGGAGGCGGGCCGCGAAACATCCGCGCCGGCATCCAGGAGGGCCTTCGCATGCCGTGGCCGTCGGCGCCGAATCGCCCATGCCAGCGGCGAACCCCAATCGGTCAGCGGTGGATTTCGCGCCGGTTCGTTCGGATCGCCGCCGTGCGCCAGCAACAGTTTCAGCGCGGTATCGTCGTCGAGATCCATGGCGCGATAGATCGCATTGCTTTCTGCGATACGCGCGCCGTGCTCCAGCAGCAGGCGCGTGCATGCCGGATTCTCCAGCGAGTGATAAAGCGACTCGCCGTCATTGGGGTTCGCGCCGGCTTCGAGCAGCAATTTCGTCAAGGCGGGATCATGGTTGCTTCCGGCCGCGCCGTAGAGCGTCGAGAGCGGATAGCGCTGATCGGGCTCGCTCAGCGATCCCGGCTGCCAGCGGCTGTGAATGTGCTGGTTCACGTCGGCGCCATCAGCGATCAGCAATGCCGCGCAGCGATGCAGCCGCTCGCGAAATTCTTCCACGCGCAGCAGGCTCGAATGCGCAATCGCGAAGAGCGGCGGCAACCGCAGCGGACCACCCGACGTGTTGACCCATGCCGGGTCGGCCTGCATCGCCTGCCGCAGCGCGCGTTCGTCGCCGATCGCGCAGGCAAGATAGGGGTCGCCCGCGATCAGGTCGGGATCATCGGCCAGAATCCGCAACGCGACGCGCGGGTTCGCGCGGTTGACCGTGCCGCTGACGTCGCCGGAATAAACCAGCTGCGCCCACTGCAGGACGCGAACGGCGCGCTCCTTCTGCGCGACCGCCTGCACCTCGACGTAACGCTTCAAGTCGGGCCAGGATGCAAAACCGTGTTCGCGCGCGATGCATGATTGCGCATCGTGCAGGCGCAGTCCCCGGGACGAAAGGTCCTCATCGCTGAGGCCCGCCGTTGCCGGCAGCGTGCTGCGAAACCGCGCCATCGCCACCGCATCGCGGGCTCGATAGAGGCGGATCAATTGCTTGGCTTGCTTCTTCAGATGATCGAGATTCAATCGATCGGGGAGCGGGTTCATCAAACACCTCCGTGCATGACATCGCCGACGGCCCGCAATACCGGCTGCACAAAGGCTCTAGATGTCGCTCGAAAGCTGCAAGTGGGTTCAACCCTTCCCGCGGGCCCGGGAACGGCTTGCACCGCAAGTCCTACAATATGGCCAGCGCAGGCGATGGTCAAATTGGCCGGATACCTCGCGATTCCGACCAAGAAAATCCCGGCCGCTTGCCGCGGCCGGGATTATTGCAGGAATGTTCGATCAGTAGGCGCAGACGTTCACGGTGCGCAGACGCATGCCGCGGCGGGTTTCGACCCAGCGCTGTTGCAGGCAACCGTTCAAACCGGTGTCGAGGTAGACGCCGCCGAAGCCGACGCCGATGGCGGGACCCCAGCCATATCCATGTCCCCAGTGATGATGGCCGTGGTAAAAGCCGCCGGCGGAAGCGGGCGCTGCAGCGGCAATGGTGAGCGAGGCGGCGGCGATCAGTCCGAGGGTCATCTTGCGAAACATCGTAAATATTCTCCAGTTGATGGGCACGAGGCCGTTGTTTCGTCCCTGCCCATCAGTCGGGCCGACGACGTCTTGCGTTCATGCGCGTCGGGGAGAATCGTGTTTCAGAAATGTTTCGTGGTGCGAGATCGGCGGATATCCTTGTCATCCTGGTAACCATCCCGCGCTGTCCGGTAGCGTGCGGCCATGGCCCGGGTGAGTTCAGCCATCCTGTCGCGCAGCTCGGCCGGCGCCAGCACCTCGGCCTCCGCGCCAAGGCGCAGCAGTTCGGCCGCCGCGTGCCACACTGTTTTTCCGATCGGCACAACCGCGATCCGCCAGCCCGCGGCATCCGCGGTCTCCTCGATGCGGGTGCGCGTCCTGACATAAGGCTGGCTCAATGCGTTAAGCAGTTTTACGCCAAACGGCGACAGCCGCACGGTGGCGAAGTTCGGATGCATCTCGGCTTCGAGCCGGATCGTTGCGGCTTGCCAATAGGCGGCGAGATCGAAATCGGCGGGCCGGACGCAGCGCTCCTCCAGAACGTTGCAGTCGAGCACGCGCGCAACCCGATAGGTGCGCACGCTGCCATCGACGTGCCCTGCGAGATACCAGCTGCCGCCCTTCAGCACGAGACCGAGCGGCGCGACGCGGCGGCGTTTCTCCGCCCTCCAGCTTTGGTAGCGGATTTCGACCAGACTCTCGCGCAAGAGCGCGCTGGCAATGGCGCGCAGATGCTTCGGATGCTCGGCTTCCCCGAACCAGCTTGGGGCGTCGAGATGAAAGCGTTCCTGCATCCGGCCGGCGTTCGGGCGCAGACTGGCCGGCAATGCCGCCATCAGCTTGGTCTGCGCCGCCAGCATCGCAGCGTCGAGGCCAAGCGCGGCTGCAGGCCCCGGCAGTCCCGTCATGAACAGCGCCTCGGCCTCCGGCTGCGACAGTCCGTTCAACCGCACGCGATAGCCGTCGAGCAGGCGATAGCCGCCTTCCGCGCCGCGATCGGCATAGACCGGAATGCCGGCCGCGGCGAGCGCATCGATGTCGCGATAGATGGTGCGCACCGAAACCTCGCAGGCTTCCGCGAGTTCGGGCGCGGTGACCTGTCCCCGCGCCTGCAGGGTGGTGAGGATCGAAAGCAGCCGGCTCGCGCGCATGATCCTTTAAACCATACCTGACACAGGATGTCAGGTATGGTCGGGCATACAAGGTCCGGTTGCCCGCGGGGTTCAAAGCAGCGGGTTCAAAAGGAGACTGCCAATGACCAGCAACGACCGCATCACGCTTTATTATTCGCCGCAGAGCCGTGCGACCGGCACGCGGGTGCTGCTGGAGGAGCTGGGAGCCCCCTACGATCTCCATGTCCTGAACATGAAGGCGGGCGAGCAGCGCCAACCGGCCTATCTCGCCATCAACCCGCTGGGCAAGGTGCCGGCGATCCGCCACGGTGAGGCGCTGGTGACCGAGCAGGTGGCGATCTACATCCATCTCGCCGACCTGTTTCCGGGAGCCGGGCTGACTCCCGCGCTCGACGATCCCAGCCGCGGCCCGTATCTGCGCTGGATCGCCTATTACGGTTCCTCCTTCGAGCCCGCCCTGATCGACAAGTTCATGAAGCGCGAGCCGACGCCTGTGTCGCATTCGCCATATTCCGATTACGAGACCATGCTTGGTGCATTGGAGGCGCAGCTTTCCAAGGGGCCTTATCTGCTCGGAGAACGCATCACGGCAGCCGACATTCTCTGGGGCGTGGCGTTCAGTTGGACGATGATGTTTGGCCTCGTGCCGCGAACGGACGTATTTGCGGCCTATGCCGAGCGCATCACGTCGCGTCCGGCCTTCCAGCGGATCAACGCTGCCGATGACGAAATGGCCGCGCAGCATGCCGCAGCCTGCGGCGGGTGAGGCGCCACGAGCATTGGATTGCTGGATGACAAAGACAGTTCACACGACCAACTGCTTCGACACCTTCATCCAGGTCGCGGAGGATTGTCCCGCGCGCACCGGCGAGGAACCGCCGCCGCGCGCGGGGAATCCGACGGTAGCCGGCCTGCAATACAAGATGATTGCGGAGGCGCCCTACAAGTACACGTCGGACGACGTGATATTCGCAACCTCCACCCAGGGCCGGCAGCTCGATGAGAAGGCGACGAAGAAGGAGCGAAGTCTTGCCCGCGACGAATTTTTCTCCAAAGGGCAGGCGTGTTTGAGAGCATCGGGGCTTGGCAAGCGCTTCGGCTGGGGCGTGCATGCCGATGCCGAGGGGCTCGTCGCGATCTATCCGATCGACAGCAAGCGCTACCAGGCGCTGGCGCGAGATCCCGGTATCAAGCAGGTCCGGGCGATGCGAACGAAGCGGGCTTGAGTTTTTCCGGTTAGAATTTCGGCGGGCGCTTTTCCGCAAACGCCTTGATGCCTTCCTTGATCTCGGCGCTGCGCATGCTCTCGCGGTGGCGGAGATCGGCGGCTTCCTCGTCGAATTTGCCGCGGGCGAATTCGTTGATGGCACGTTTCATGCCGCGCATCGCAAGCGGCGCGTTGCCGGCCAGGATGTTGGCGAGGCGGTCGACCTCTTCGTCGAGGGCTTCCTCCGGCACCATCGCGGTGAGGTAGCCGATCCGCAGCATTTCGGGCGCCGTGATTTTCTGCGCGGTGAGAAACAGCATTTTTGCGTTGTCGACGCCGAGCCGCGACACATAGCGGCCGATGCCGCTCTTGTAATAGTGCAGGCCGAGCCGCGCCGCCGGCATGAACATTTCAGCGGTATCGACGCCGATGCGGAAGTCGCAGGCCAGCGCCAGGTCGGTCGAGCCGCCATAGACGCCGCCATTGAGCCGGCAGATCGTCGGCACGCCAAGGTCCTCCAGGCGGTCGACCACCGCTTCGAACGCCGATCCCGCGCTCGGTTGCGCGGTCGCGCTGGTGGCGCGGTCCGCCACCGAGTTGAGATCGTAGCCGGCGCTGAAGGCGCGGCCGGTGCCGGTCAGCACCAGCACGCGGATCGCAGGATCAGCCTCGATCCGGTCGAACAGTTTTATGAGATCGCCGAGATCTTCGCTTTGCAGCCGGTTCAGATGCTTCGGCCGGTTGAGGCGGATGGTGGCGCGTGCGCCGCTGATCTCGAGTATCGGCGCGCTTGCCGCCTCGGCTGCTTCACGCATGTTGTTCTCCATTGTTCTTGTTTGTTCTATTTGTTTTCTTGCGCGCGCCGCTGGGCCTCGGCATCGATGGTCTCGGCCAGATCGGGATGCCGGGCCATCAGCAGGCGAAAATCCACGAGATCGAGCACCAGCAGCCGCGTCACCTTCGTAGTCGTGACATTGGCGCCGCGCACATTGTTGCCGAGCAGCGCCATCTCGCCGAAGAACGCGCCCTCGCCGAGCGCGACCTTCTTGCCGGGCAATTCAACCTCGGCTTCACCGGCGGCGATGAAATACATGCAGTCGCCCTGCTGGCCCTTGCGGATGATCATGGTGCGCGCCGGCAGGTCCATGGTTCGCAGCATATGCGTGACGTCGGCGATCGCGGCCGGGCCGAGGGTTGCGAAGAACGGCACCTTGCTGACGGTCTCCCACGTCTTCAGGAAATTGTCGCGGCGCGTCTCGGCGGCAAAGCCGGTCGCCAGAATACCGGTCCAGAGCCCGAACACGCCGAGACCGCAGATCATGACCAGCGCCGCGACCATGCGGCCGAGCGGCGTGATCGGCACCACGTCGCCATAGCCGGTCGTGGTCAGCGTCACCACCGCCCACCACAGCGCCGCCGGCACGCTGCCGAAGGTTCCCGGCTGCACGTCGCGTTCCAGGAAATATTCCGCGACCGACGCCAGAAACACCACCATCAGGAAGATCACGAGCACGCTGAGCAGCGGCCCCGATTCCAGCACCAGCACGCGCCGCAACTGCCGCAGCCCCGGGATGCCCGGAACGACCTTGAGCACCCAGAGGATGCCGAGCAGCCACGCCGTCCTGGGCTCGATGCCCAACAGCAGCGCGACCGGCACGGCGAGGGCGCCGATCGCGTCGACGACCCCGCTGGCGGAAAGCGCGTAGAGCGACAGCCGCCCTTGGCTTGCCATGTGGCGCAGCCGCACCAGCCATTCGAACACGAAATAGACCAGGCACATCCACAGCACCGCGTCGACCCAATGGTGCGCCACCTCGTAGGCAGGGGGCGTGGTGAGCACCACCATCGCAGCGACGCCGGCCGCCACCGCGGCATAGGCCGCCTTGGTCATGTTGCGGCCGGCCGTCTTGGCGGTGAACTGAGCCAGTGCCGAGAGAACGAGCCGCTTGGACATCGGATAAGAAGGGGCCTGATGGGTGCAATAAAAGCTGGGATAACGGTCAAGCCGCAGCGTGACCGATGCCGCAAAGTGCCTGCCTGCGGGGAGGCCGTCAACGGCGGCCTTCACACGGCGCGACGCGTCTTTGGGGCGGCCGGGCCGGCCGGGTGAGCCCGAATTTAACCCGGGAATGGTGAGAATCCCGACAAATCGTCGTTCTTTCCTCGTATATCAAAATGGCCCCGCGGACATTACGCTAGCGGGCGCTGCAACAGAATCGTGAAAACGCACACGTTTAGATATTGGTTGGTTTCCGATGGATACGTCTCATCTGGCAGAACATGCAGGAACCGCGGGCGCGCTGTTCGCATCGATCTTCGTGGTCGCCACCACCACGATGAAGACCATGATCCCGTTGCGGGTGTTCGGCATCCTCGCCAACGTCGTTCTGATCGTGACCGCGATCCCGACCCACAATTTCCTGGTGATGGGGGTGCAACTGGTCATGCTGTTCGTCAACTCCTATCGCCTGCACCAGATGCTGCAGCTGGTGCGTGACGTGAAGAAATCCGTCAACAGCGACCTCTCGATGGAATGGCTGAAGCCGTTCATGACCGAGCGTCAATGCGCGGCCGGCGAGATCCTGTTCTACAAGGACGAAAAAGCCGAGGACATGCTCTATATCGTCAGCGGCAAGTTCAAGCTGGTCGAGTCGGGTATCGTGCTGCCGGTCGGCGCCATCGTCGGTGAACTCGGCATGCTGTCGCCGTCGAACCAGCGAACCCAGACGCTGGAATGCGTGGAAGCCGGCCTCGTCCTGAGCGTCAGTTACAGCAAGGTCGAGGAGCTCTACGTGCAGAATCCGGCTTTCGGCTTCTATTACCTTCGCCTCTCCAGCTCGCGGCTGTTTCAGAACCTCGAGACGCTGCAGCAGCAGTTGAACCAGCAAACGGCGGCCGCCGCGGCGCCGAAGCCCGCATAGAGGCCGGAGCCCAAGGGAGTGTCAGACCGCGGTATCCTGTCGTCGTTGCGTTATCTGTTCGCGGATTTCATCGGCGAGGATGACGTCACGCCGCCGTTCCTGCCCGAAGGGCTGCCGGCGCCGGTCATGGCGACGGCGAGCGACGCCATCCATTTCCTGATCGACTATCAAGGAACCAGCTACGCCGAACTTTACGTCCAGCGGCTGCAGCGGTTCGTCGGCAAAAAAGGCGTCGACGACGCCATGCTGACTGAAATTGCCCGCCTGATGGCGGTGCGCATGGCCTACGAAGATCCGATCCGGATCGCGCAACTGAAGCTTGCCGAACTGGATCAGGCGTCCGGCAACCCTGCCAGGCCTGCCGTCGATGTCAGGAAATTCACGCTCGATGAATTGATCGGCGCGCTTCCCGCTGTCATCGCCGAGTATTTGCTCGATGCACTCGATTGGGCAGGCTGGAAGAACAAACGGGTTTCCATCCGTTTCAGCACGGCAAGCCGGTTCGGCGTCCGCCGCCTCAAGATCGAGGCGGGACTGCGGCGATGGCGGCTGCTTTCGGTGCGTTACACCAAGGAGCGGGTCCTGGTCGAGCGCTGGCTGCACATGATCGACCGCAGCCTGACCAAGCAGCCCCAGGCGGCGCCCGCGATCGTGCAGACCGCGACCATGATCGAGGGATATGGCGAGGTCTATCGTCAGGGCCTGGCGGACTGGAACGCGATCATCGACGGCCTGGTCAAGCCGACCTTCGACGGCGTGCTGGCGCTGCCTGATCTCGGAAGCGCGGTGACCGAGGCGCGAGCGGCCGCATTGCCCGACCCGCGGCAGTCCGCGCTCAAGCGCAAGATCGCCGAAATCCGCGCGCGGGCGACTGCTGCCTCGTATGTGGCCCGAAGCCAGTCCTCACCATGAGGGCGTCAGGCGCTCTGCGCGGTCTTCACGGCCACTACCTTGTCGTCCTGGGACGGCGGGTGCCGCTTGAGATGTTCGCGGCGCAAGCCGATCTCGTCACGCACGAATTCATAGCCCAGCTTGAAGGTGTCCAGTCCGTCGCTTGAAATGGTGCCGTCGCGCAACCCGATCACCACGCCGCGCAGGACCGTTTCCAGTTCATCCTGAAGTTCGTCGAGAGCGTCCAGCGATTTGGCGTATTCCATGCGCTCGCCGATATCGAGAATGGCGGTCGCGAGCTGGCTGGCCTTTTCCGGCGCGGTCCGGGTGACCTTGGTGTAGATGGCGGCGAAGATCGAGCCGATGATGCTGAGCGCGGCGAGCGCAACATACATCAGGTCGCTGTAGCGTTCGACAAAGGACTTGATCTCGTCGTTGATGTATTCGGCGGCGCCCGGATGTGCCACGATGAAGGCGTCCTTGTCGGTCGCTGCCGGCTCGATCTTGGAGGCGAAGCCGTCGGCAAGCGCAAGCTCGGCCTTGTTCTCGTAGATGATCCGCGCGAGGTCGCTCACGGTCGTGGTCGAGAGCCTGGATTGCGCCACCAGCAACCATTCCAGCCCGATCGTGTCGACGTCTTCCTCAGGCAGGGCGGGCGAAGCGGACAGCATGCCGGTCGCCACCGTTTCCTCGGAAATGGCCGGATTCTTCCTGGCAATTGCTTTCGCCGAATCGATCGCATTGAGGGTGAAGCCGCCGCGCCCGGCGATTTGCTCGTAGCTCTTGTCCTTCACGATGTGCGAGGCATGCGCGACCTTGATCACGGCGCCGAAGCCCGAGGCGAACAGCTTGTCGAAGGTCGAGCCGGGCGGGGCCATCTGGATCCGGGCCGCCGCCTCCGGGGTGTCCGAGAGTTCGAGAATGTTGCGTACCAGCACGACGCTGCTCTCACTGTCGGCTATGACCGCGATCTTCTTTTTCTTCAGGTCTGCAATGGTCTTGATCTTCTTGCCGCCGGGGCTGATCAGCAGGAACAGGTCATGATCGAGAATGGCGAGCGAGCGGGCGCGAGGCGGGATCCTGGCGTCGGTGCGCAAAATCGCCAGGTTTGCCTCCTTGCGATCGAACTGCGACAACGCCTTGGCATTGTCGCCGTTGGGCACGATCTTGAGCCGCAGCCGCGAGGAATTATTCTTCAGCACTGTCGCCAGCCGGGCGGCGAAGCGCGCCTCGGGGCCGTTGGCCTCGCCGACGGCGAACACCAGCGTCTCCGAATTGCGCACCCAGGTCCGGCCACCCCACACCACGGCGGCGGTCAGGATCAGGGTCAGGACGGAAAACAGCAGGATCTGGGTCCGGTTGCTTTTGACGACCCGCGAACGGCGATGCGGCATTTCCGAATGCGGCGTTGGGGCTTCAGCACTCATGGCTCGTACCCGGAGGTCAGGGACGCGTCGCCGCCAAGCAGGCCGCAGGCCGTCCAAATGAATTCGTAAATGCCTACAAAAGAACGATAATTTTGCCCGCCGGCCGATGATAGCCCGCTCCTATGGGATTGCAAACCGCGCCGGCCGGTAACCTTACCCCCGCGTACCAAGCTGCCGCAGTATCGCAGTTCCGCCACACCGTGCGATTTTCAGACTACCCACAGGTGCATTCCGGCCCGGGAGATGTCATAAATAAAGACAACGTTCGAACAAGTCCGGGTTTGACAAGAACATTGCGCTGACAGCCTAGGTCCCGGTTTTTTCGCTAACTCTCCAGTCCCAGAAAAGGGCGTCAGCTTTGTTGTTTCCTTCGATGTCGTCCTCGGTCCCGGTTGGTGCGCTGATAGGATGGATGCTGCTTCTCACGGTGAAGCACATCATTGCCGATTTCATGCTGCAGAATTCCTGGATGGCGATCGGCAAGGATCAAAAGACCGGCTGGGCCTTGCCGCTATTGGCGCATTGCCTCGTCCACTTCGCGGTCGCGATGGCGTTGATCGTGATCGTCGCGCCGCGATTCTGGTTCGTCGCCTTCATCGACTTCGCCATTCACATCACCGTCGACCGTATCAAGGGGATCTTCGCTTCCCGCTTCGGCGTGACGATGGAGAACGAGCATCCGTGGTTCTGGACGCTGATCGGCGTCGACCAGGCGCTGCACCATCTCACCGGTTTCGGCCTGTCGATCTTCATGGCGGCGAACTGACCCCGCGCGACCAGCGCCAATCGGCCTGCCTGTTTCAATTTTCCTCCGAGATCGGATGCCGCGCATCCGGGCTGATGCGAATCACGTCCTGGTTCCAATTCAGTCGTGGCTGGCAAGTCTCCCCGGAACACTACTGATAGGCGTGGTTAACCTTTCATTAGAGTATTGCACTGCATCTTCCGGAAAGGGAGAACCCGCAATGTTTTCAAGCCGCGACGCCTTCGAGAACGATTTCTGTCCGGTCCGCGACGAGCTGCTTGGCGAGATGTATCGCGCCAATGCAAACGGCCTGCCGCTTCTGGTGGAGAGCGTTTCGTCCGAGGTCCGCGCCATGTTGGCGCTATTCTGCTATCGGCGCAGCCACCTGCACGCGCTGGCGGTTGCCATCGCAGCGAGCTGCACCGAACGCGATCTGGTCCATTTGGGCGGCCGGGTGGGTTCCACGCTCTACGCGCTGTCGCGCGAGCCCGCCGCGCGTTCCGCCTCGTCGTCATCCCACGGTGGCCGCAAGCCGATCACGCTCTCGACCAAGCCGCTCTCGACCTTCAAGCCGATCGAGGACGAGATCGACGACGAAGATTTGGCTGAAGCGGTGACAGCGTAAGCTGGTTCGACTCTCCCGTCGTCCCTGCGAACGCAGGGACCCATAGCCACCGGCCTGGAGGTTATGGAAGGCGTCAGCCACTCTGCCTTATCGATAGATCGCGCGGTATCGAGATGAGCGCTGGACGCTCACGCGGGGGTTCCTGCGTTCGCAGGAACGACACCGGTGTTAACCCAGCACCGGCAGTCCGTGCCGCTTCCGCGCCATCGCACATTCGACGTCGCCGGGCATGCAGGTGCGGCACACTTCCGGCCGCACCGCATAGATCAGGCACGCCGTCGCCTCGCCGACCTTGCCTGACAGCGCCGAACAGCGGTCGCCGTCGCAGCGCATTCCCGACAGTCTTTCGTTGACGAATCTTTCCGGGATCAGGTCGAGCGCCGCATCGTCCTCGATCGTGAAACGCGGCCAATTGGCCGAATAGCTGCAGCAGGCACCGCAGGCCTGGCAGGGGCTTTCGTTATCGGCGACGATTTGCGGCATGCCTGCGTTTAGCTCCAAATGACGGTCGCGGCCAGCCCTCATGTATCCTTGGGCGCTTCCCAGACCAGGCTGCGCCGCCATTTCGCCCGCAGGATGTCGCGCCGCTCGGGATATTTTTCGTCGTGGTAGACCGCGTCGACGACGCGGTCGGTGCGAAAACTACGGAAATCCTTGCGCAGCTCGCACCACGCCGCGAGTATCCGCACGGCCTCGTGATAGCCGACCGCGATCGGCCAGATGGTGCGCTGGCTGCCGCGGCCGTGCTCATCGCGATAGTTCAGCGTGATTTTCTTGCCTTCGTGGATTTGCGTCCGTGTCCGCACCATGTCGATGCGGTCGGGCTCCCTGTTCCATGCCGATCGGGCGCGGCTGGCCGGCTCCAGCACAAAGGGCCGCAGGCGCTCGGGCACGGTTTCGGCGACCTTGGCCATCAGGTCCTGCGCGGCGCGCGCCAGCGCGGGATCGGCATGGCCGACCACCCATTGCGCGCCAAGCACGCAGGCCTCGATTTCATCGGGGGTGAGCATCAACGGCGGCAGGTCGAATCCCTTTTCCAGGATGTAGCCCACGCCGGCTTCGCCGCGGATCGGCACCCGCTGTTCGATCAGGGTCGTTATATCGCGGTAGATGGTGCGCTTCGAGGTCTCCAGTTCGGCCGCAATCGCGTCCGCCGTCATGGGCTTCCGGGTGCGCCGAAGCACCTGAATGATCTGGAACAGCCGGTCGGCCCGTCGCATGGCTCGTTCTCTTTTCTAAAAGCACCTGCCCGATGCTGACAGCATGTTGGCAGCAGGGGGTGGGTATATCGGGACAACACCTCAAGTGAAGGGAATTTGTCCATGACGATTTTTAGCGAACTCGGCACCCTAGGAAGCCGCGAACCTCTCGTGAATGCCCAGGGATTTGCGTTGGAACAGCTGGTCTCCATCCAGTGCGTCACGTCAGACCTGCGCTGGGCGATGGTCGAACTGGCGTGGCGTTCATTCACAGCAATGTGCGCCTTTGCGCAAGGGCGGCTTGTCTCGTGGGCGCGCAAGGCCCGCACGCCGCGGCCCGAAGAGGGCCGCGGCCAGCATTGCTGCTGCTGACACCATGGTGGCAGCAGGGGGGCCGCTAGCCTCGGGCACGTTTAGGAAGATCGGGAGACCTGCATGATTACCCTTTATGGCTTCGGCGCCGGTTTCGGCCTGCCGGAGATCAGCCCCTTTGTGGCCAAAACCGAGGTCCAGCTGAAGATGGCCGGTCTTGCCTACCGCAAGGAGAAGGCCAAGCCGCCGGCCTCGCCGAAGGGGCAGTTGCCCTACATCGTCGATGACGCCGAGACGATCGCCGATTCAACCTTCATTCGCGCGCATCTGGAGGCCAAATACGGCTTCGACTTCGACGCGCCGCTCAGCCTGCAGGCCCGGGCGCAGGCCTGGGCCTTCGAGCGGATGATCGAGCACCATGTCTATTGGGCGCTGGTCGGCGCGCGCTGGGTCGATGGCGACAATTTTGCCAAGGGACCTGCGCATTTCTTTGACAGCGCGCCGTTGCATTTGCGCGAAAAACTGCGTGAGGACGCCCAGTTCCGCGTCGCCGAGAATTACCTGCTCAGCGGCCTCGGCCGCCACGCACCCGAAGAGGATGTCGATCTTGCCGTTCGCTCACTGTTTGCATTGTCGGTGCAGCTTGGCGACAAGCCCTTTCTGATGGGTGAAACGCCGTGCGGCATGGACGCCACCGCCTTTGGCGCCCTCGCCGGAATCCTCACGCCGTTCTTCGAATCGGCGCTGCGACAGCGAACGGAGCAGTTCGCCAATCTCACCGCCTATGTCGACCGGATGATGCTGTTGTACTATCCGGAATTCGCCTGGACGCCGGTGCAGCAACAAGCTGCCGCCTGATTATGGCGCGGACTGGCCCTGCAAAGCGGCAAGCTCCGCTTCGAGTTCGGCGATGCGGGCATCGCGCACGGCAAGCGCCTGCGCGACGTCAGCGGCGTCGAATTTTTGCGGGATGTGCTGCGGGCAATTGGTATCCCACGCGGAGATCTTGAACAGGACGACCTGTTCCGGCCGCGCCTTGTAGCCTTGCGGCATCAGCGATTTGGTCAGAGCGGGATCGTCCTCCACCACGCGCGCCTCGCCCCAGATCTTGACGCGGCGGCGATGCGCATAGTCCATCACGAAAATATGCGCTCTTGGATTCTCCGACAGATTGCCTTGGGTGATGTACTGCCGATTGCCGCTGTAATCGGCAAACGCGATGGTGTTCTTGTCGAGAACTTTGACAAAACCCTTGGGTCCGCCGCGGTGCTGGATGTAGGGCTGGCCGTCCGCGGCAGCCGTAGCGAGAAAGAAACTGTTGGTCTCCGCGAGGAAGCCGGCGAGATTCTCGTCGATCTCGGTGCGCCAGCCGCCGCGCTCCTCGACATGGGCATAGGCCTCGCGCGAGCCCTTGCGGGTCTGGATCGCCTTCACCGCCGGGGTGAAGGCGACATCGCTGGAATAGGTGTGAACGTCAGACATCTGAGCCTCCGTCACGGGGCGCCAAAATGGTCGTCCTCGCCCCTCCAAAATAGATATTTCTATATCTTGAACAATCAGAGGTATTGACACTTCACTATTGCAGACTATGCAATAGTCCGATGGACCGGATCGATGCCATGCAGGCCTTCGTTGCCGTGGCCGACCTGCGGGGCTTTGCCCCCGCGGCGCGCAAGCTTGGGCTGTCGCCTTCGGGTGTCACGCGGCTGATTGCGGCGCTGGAGGACCGTCTCGGCGCGCGGCTTTTGCAACGGACCACGCGGCAGGTGATGCTGACCGACGCTGGCTCACGCTACCTGGAGCGGGCGCGGCGGATTTTGGCCGATGTCGGGGAGGCTGAAGACGCCGTTGAGGGCGAGCGTACGCGGCCGGAGGGACAGCTTGTCATCTCGGCGCCGGTCGGGTTCGGCCGGCTGCATGTCAGCAGACTCGTGACCGCCTACCTGAAGCGCTATGGCGATGTCGGCGTCGACCTCCGCTTGTCGGATCGTATGATCAACCTCGTCGAGGACGGTGTCGATCTCGCGGTCCGGATCGGCCATCTGCCCGACTCGACCCTGGTGGCGCGCCATGTCGGGGAGATGCGGCGGATCGTGGTGGCCTCATCAGGATATCTCAAGGCACGCGGCGAGCCAAAACAGCCACAGGAAGTTTCCGCGCATGACACCATCCAGTTCGGCGCCATGACGGCGGCGCTCGACTGGCGATTCGTCGAGGACGGCCGCGAGATCCGCGTCGGCAGCACGCCGCGATTCGCCACCAACAGCTCGGATGCCGCGATTCAGTATGCGGAAGCGGATGGCGGGCTGACGCGGGTGATGGCCTATCAGGCCGCCGAATCGCTCAAGGCGGGGCGGCTTAGGATCGTATTGGCGTCGTTCGAACAGCCGGCGATGCCGATCCACCTTGTCTATCCGACGTCGCGGCTCTTGTCGGCCAAGGTGCGGACCTTCATCGATCTCGTGACCGAGATGGCCGACTGGCATTTTGGTTAGGACACCGGCGCTTTCTTCGGCACCACGCGAAACGTTGCGTTGGCGCGTGCGATCACGACGCCATCGGCCTTGATCAGGCTTTGCGCGAAGCAGATCGTTCTGCCGGTTTTGACGACGTCGCTCTCCACCGCGAGCCATTGCCCGACTTCGGCGGTACCGACGAAATCGACCGCGAGTCCGATCGTCACCAGCGACGACACCCCGCCCATGACGTGGCCGCAACTATGGCCCATGGCGTTGTCGGCAAGCGCTGCAATCAGCCCGCCATGGATCAGGCCGCGGCCGTTGGTGTGCGGTTTTGCAAGACGCAGCCCGAGGATGACGGCCTTGTCGGTCCGCTTTGAATACAGCGGCTCCCAGGGATCGGTGAGTGGGCTCTTGCGGGTGTGGCGCTCAAAACCTTCGGGGATGTCGGGGGCGGTCATGTGCGGCTCGCATTGCAATGATGTTTGTCGTCATTGAACGCAACAGGCTGCGCGAAGTCACCGCCTACAAAGTTTTAAACGGGATTTGCTTGGGTGTTTGAAATGGGATGACGCTGGCGCGCTCAGACTTCGTAGGGTGGGCAAAGCGAAGCGTGCCCACCATCTCTCGGCGTGCTCGATGATAGATGGTGGGCGCGTCGCTTCGCTCCTTTGCCCACCCTACGGCCCACCTAAAACGGCAACCCGACATAATTCTCCGACAATGACGCCGAAGCCGCCTTCGAGTTGACGACATAATCCAGCTCGGCGAGCTGAATGCGCGCGCCGAACTCGCCCTCGTCGGGGAATTTGTGCAGCATCGAGGTCATCCACCAGGAGAAGCGCACCGCCTTCCAGACCCGCGCCAGCGCCGTCGCCGAATAGCCGTCGATGCCGGCAGATGATTTCTCATCGTAATATTCGCGGAATGCCTGCGAGAGATAATGCACGTCGCTGGCGGCGAGGTTCAGCCCCTTGGCGCCGGTCGGCGGCACGATGTGGGAGGCGTCGCCGGCCAAAAACATCCGGCCAAAGCGCATCGGCTCGGCGACGAAGCTGCGCAGCGGCGCGATGCTCTTTTCGATCGAGGGGCCGGTGACGAGTTCGTCGGCCGCCTTCTGGTCGATCCGGCGCTTCAGTTCGTCCCAGAACCGCTCATCCGGCCACTGCGCGATATCGTCGTCGAGCGGGCACTGCACGTAATAGCGGCTGCGCCGGGTCGAACGCATGGTGCAGAGCGCAAATCCGCGGGCGTGGTTGGAATAGATCAGCTCCGGGCTGACCGGCGGGGTTTCCGACAGGATGCCGAGCCAGCCGAACGGATAGATCCGCTCGTAGGTCTGGATCGCCGACGGCTTGACGCTGGCGCGGCTGACGCCGTGAAAGCCGTCGCAGCCGGCGATGAAGTCGCATTCGATCTCGTGGCTGACCCCATCCTTGACGTAGCTGACGCGCGGTCGGTCGGTATCGAAATCGAGCGGTTTGACGTCGGCGGCCTGATAGACGGTGACGAGGCCTGCCGCCTTGCGCGCATTCATCAGGTCGAGCGTCACCTCGGTCTGGCCATAGATCATGACGGTCTTGCCGGTGGCGGCATGCATATTGATGCGGTGCCGTGCGCCGCCGAACGCGAGTTCGACGCCATGGTGGACCAGCCCCTCGACGTGGGCGCGCTCGCCGGCGCCGACCTCGTCGAGCAACGCCACCGTGCCTTCCTCGAGCAGGCCGGCGCGGATGCGGCCGAGCACATATTCCGGCGTCTGGCGCTCGAGAATGATGTTTTCGATGCCGTAAAGGCGTAATAGTTGCCCAAGCAACAATCCTGCCGGACCTGCGCCTATGATTGCTACTTTTGTCCTCAAGACCGGCTCCATGATTGCTGTAGTCTGCGGGTCGCGGCCCGCGAACTTGCCTTGATGATTATATCATATAACAGTCTTGGCAAAGCGCGTTGCGGGAAAAACCGCAAAACGCATTTCGCCGCACCGCAAAAAAGGTGCGGCGGCATGTCCGTCTTGAAAAAGCGGGCGGACTAGATAACATGTTAACTAACGGGGCCGCCCATTTAAAAAGGCCTGTCATGCCAAAAGAACTTTCAAGGGAGAGAATGTCCATGAGAAGAGCGTTGTTGGCGCTGCTGCTGGCAGCTGGTGTGACGCCTGCGCTGGCGCAGGAAAAAAACGTCGACCTGAAGATTTCGCACTGGGTGCCGGCTTCGCATCCCCTGCAGAAGTCGCTGGAGGACTGGGCGGCCGCGGTCGAAAAGGATTCCGGCGGCACCATCAAGTCGAAGGTGTTTCCGGCCCAGCAGCTCGGCAAGGCGTTCGATCATTACGACATGGCGCGCGACGGTATTGCCGACGTCACCTATGTCAACCCCGGCTACCAGCCCGGGCGCTTCCCGCTGATCGGCGCCGGTGAGCTGCCATTCTTGATGTCGGACGCCAAGGGCGGCTCGATGGGGCTCGACGCCTGGTACCGGAAATATGCCGAGAAGGAGATGAAGGACATCAAGTTCTGTCTCGCCTTCGTCCATTCGCCATCGTCGTTTCATTCGCGGACCAAGAAGATCGTCGTGCCCGACGACATCAAGGGCATGAAGATCCGTCCCGCCCATGCCACCATGGCCAATTTCGTCACCCAGCTCGGCGGCACCAACGTGCAATCGTCCGCGCCTGAGGTCCGTGACATCATCGAGCGCGGTGTCGCCGACGCCGTCACCTTTCCGTGGGGCTCGCTCTTGCTGTTCGGCATCGACAAGGTGACGAAGTACGACATGGAGGCGCCGCTCTATGTCACGACCTTCGCCTTCGTGATCAACAAGGACAAATACAACCAGATGTCCGACAAGCAGAAGAAGGCGATCGACAACAACTGCAACACCGAGACCGCCGGCAAGGTCGGCGAGCACTGGGGCAAGATGGAGGACGCCGGGATCGAGAAGATCAAGGCGGAGTCCGGCCACGAGGTCTACAAGCTCACGCCCGAGCAGATCGGACTTTGGAAGAAGGCGGCCGAGCCGCTGGTCAAGACCTGGGGCGAGGGCGTCAAGAAGAACGGCGGCGACCCAGACGCGGCGCTGGCCGAACTCAAGGCTTCGCTCACCAAGTACAACGCGCTCGCGCAGTAGACGCGTAAACATCCTCCGGCGGCAGGGATCTCCTGCCGCCGTTCCTCTCTTTCCTATCGCCAGCCGTTCGGAGCGGACATGAATCGTGCGTGGATGGATCGTTTCATCGACACCATCGAATGGATCGCCGCCGGCTTCGTCGGCATCGTGGCGCTGAACATCTTCATCGGCGTCCTGCTGCGCAACACGCTCAACTATGCGATCCCGGATTCGTTCGACATCGGGCGCATGCTGCTCGGCATCCTGATCTTCTGGGGCATCGCCGCCACCAGCTATCGCGGCGGCCACATCACGGTCGACCTGATCTGGGCCAATGTCGGTCCAAAGTACCAGCGCATGATCGACGTGTTCGCTACCCTGGTGCTGCTGTTCGTGGTGTCGGTGCAGACCTGGACGCTGTTCGACAAGGTGCGCACCACCTACAACGACAACGTCCTCACCTTCGACATGCACATGCCGACCTGGCCGTTCTTCGCCATCGCCTGGGCCGGCGACGGCGCCGCGGTGCTCCTGATCGCAATCCGCACCTATCGGCTGATCTTCCATCCCGAAGACATCCATGATGCCAAAGTGAAGACGGTGGAGTAGGTCGCATGGGTACCGACGCCGTCGCCGTCCTCGGATTTGTCGCGCTGTTTGCGTTGATGCTGCTGCGCGTGCCCGTCGGCATGGCGATGGGCCTCGTCGGCGTCTGCGGCTTCGGTTATCTCGTCGGCTTCGCGCCGGCGCTGAAACTGGTCGGGCAGACCTCGATGCGCACGGTCACCGACTACACCTTCGGCGTGATCCCGATGTTCCTTTTGATGGGAACGTTCGTCAGCAATTCCGGCATGAGCCGTGAATTGTTCCGCGCCGCCAACGGCTTTGTCGGCCATCTGCGTGGCGGGCTCGGCATTGCCACCGTGGCAGCCTGCGGCGGCTTTGCCGCGATCTGCGGCTCGTCGGTGGCGACAGCTGCGACCTTCTCTGCGGTCGCCTATCCGGAAATGCGCCGCTTCGGCTATCCGCAATCCTTCGCCACCGGCGTGATCGCGGCCGGCGGCACGCTGGGCGCCATGCTGCCGCCGTCGACGGTGCTTGCGGTCTACGGCATCATCACCGAGCAGGACATCGGAAAGCTGTTCATCGCCGGCATCATTCCGGGTCTGCTGGCGATGACCATGTACATGATCACCATCGCGCTGATCGGCTGGTTCCGTCCGAACTTCCTGCCGACCGGACCCCAGACCACCTGGCGCGAGCGCTTCGGCGGCTTGAAGAACATCTGGGCGCCGGTGCTGCTGTTCATCTTCGTGATCGGCGGGCTCTACGGCCTGCCGTTCCTGCCGCGCTTTACGCCGACCGAGGCGGGCGGCGTCGGCGCCACCGGCGCGTTCCTGATCGGCGTGCTCACCGGGCGGCTCGACAAGGAAAAAATCCTGAACTCGCTGCTGCAGGCGACCCGCACCGCGGCCGCGGTGTTCACCGTGCTGATCGGCGCGCTGATCTTCGGCTATTTCCTGACCGTGACGCAGACCCCGCAGAAGGTCACGGAGCTTCTCACCGGCCTCGGTCTCGGCCCCTACGGCGTCCTCGCTTTGATCATGGTGATGTATCTGGTGCTGGGCTGCCTGATGGATGCGATGGCGATGATCATCCTCACCGTGCCGATCATCTTCCCGGTCATCATGCACCTGGGCTTTGATCCGATCTGGTTTGGCGTGATCATCGTGATGACGGTCGAACTCGGCCTGATCCATCCGCCTGTTGGCATGAACGTGTTCGTTATCAAGAGCGTGGTGAAGGACGTGTCGTTCTCGACCATCTTCCGCGGCGTGATTCCGTTCGTGGTCACGGACCTGGTCCGGCTGGTGATCCTGATCGCATTTCCGATCCTGGCGCTGTGGCTGCCGCAACGCATGGCCGGATAGGATGGCCCGATGACCCCGCAGCTTGCGACGAAGTATGTTTTCACGATCACCGCGCGGATCGGCGACGTGACTTCAGCGGGCGAGATCGGCACCGGCGTGCGCCGGATCATTCCCATCATCGGCGGGGAGGTGAAAGGCGAGGGGATCAATGGCAAGGTCTGCCCGTTCGGCGCCGACTTCCAGATCATCCGGCCCAACGAACTGATCGAGCTGGAGGCCAAATACGCCTTCGAGACCGATGACGGCGCGGTGGTTTATGTCGAGAACAAGGGCCTGCGCTTCGGTCCGGTCGACTTGCTGCAAAAGCTGAAGCGTGGCGAGCCGGTCGATCCAAAGCTGATCTATTTCCGCACCGTGCCGCGGTTCGAGACCGGTAGTGAAAAATACCGCTGGCTGATGGAAAATCTGTTCATCGGCTCCGCCGCCCGCCACGCCGATCGCGTCGTGATCGACGTGCACCAGGTGCTGTGACTTTCCGGCCCTGCAGGGGCGCGCAGCTATCATTGAATCGAAATGGACTTTTGCTACGTGCGCGAATTCTGAAATGACCTCGGCATGTTACAACTGACATCATCGCGCTTGGTAAGGTCGCCAGCCGCGCTGCTGCGACCCGTATGCAAATCGAGGATTCACGCCACAATACGAAAATGTTCCGGAGGCCGAAGCCTGGCACTGCTGGTAGCTCGTATACCGACACAAACCCGGGTAGCCGTAATCTCTGCCTTGCAGGCAATAGGGATAATCGTAGGGATCGCTGGGTTGAGCAGATGCCGATAGCGCTGCGAACACCATGGCTACAAACGCTGCGGCTCCAATGGACTTGCGCATTTCAATTTCTCCTGCTGATGCCAAACCGCTCCGAATCGAAGCATCTCTCGGGTCGCCGAAGCGCAGAATACCTTATCGATTTAACTTGGTAACCTTTTCAGACTCTTCCATGGCTCGTGAACCGTCCATCTACTCAGCGTTCAAGAGGGTGTCAGGTCAATCGACATCCAGGCGCGCGACTTGATAGCGCCGAAGTCCCCCGACGGATCCGACGGCCCCCGCTCGACGTCGATGGCCGCTACGAGCCGTTCAGTCTCGCCAAAATCGCGGATCAGCCGCAGACCCGCACCCGGCGGACCCGCCAGCCATGGCCGTCCCAGAAACGCTGGGTCACCCATTCGCAACTGCCAAAATCGTCGTATGGCCCGCGACCTGCTCCGTAAGGGGCGGGCCAGGAATAGCGGTCCGGAGCCGCGGCGCCGCCACGCTGCGCGCTTGCGGGCGTCGCGGCGAGCGAACCCACGATCGTAGCCACCGCGACCAAGGCAGCAAATGTCCTCTTCATTCCAGGGGCCCTCCTTGCAGGATGACGCCTTCGGTCAGCGCCGGTGGACGGTCAATCCCCAGCGGGGCATCGTATCAGGCCAACTGAGTGCATTGATAGGGGCTGGCTTCGAGTCGCTTGTCGCAAGTCCTGATGTCCGTTGTGAGTCAGTCAATCGCGTCGAGTTTGACATCTCTGCGGCATGTCCAGTCAGGGGAACGAGAGGTCATGTTCGGTCGGAGCCACGTCATTGCGAGCCAACGGGTCGCGAATGCCCGCCCCGCGACGAGCGCAACTGCGCTCGCACAGTGATGACAGGCTCCGCGAAGCAACCCATTGTCACCTCGCGCACGGAAAGATGGCTTGCTTCGCTTCGCTCGCAATGACGGTGGCGCCGGCAGGGGCCCACAGATCCATATTGACTCCGCCCAAAATCGTTATAAAATATAACTATTCTGCACAGGAAGTAATATACGCCCATGGGAAACGCCTCCACCGCCGCCGCGGGTCAATCCGACCTGCTCAAGATCGAGCAGAAGGGCGCGGTGCTGACCGTGGGCCTCAACCGCCCGGCCAAGCGCAATGCCCTGAACGACGGCATCATCCTGGCAATCCAGGACTGCTTTTCCAATCTGCCCGAGGGAACAGGCGCCGTGGTCATCCATGGCGTCGGCGACCATTTCTCCTCCGGCCTCGACCTGTCCGAACTGACCGAGCACGACGCCACCGAGGGCCTGCGGCACTCCCAGATGTGGCACCGGGTGTTTGACCGAATCCAATATAGCCGCGTCCCCGTGATCGCGGCGCTGAAGGGCGCGGTTATCGGCGGGGGCCTGGAACTGGCCTGCGCGGCTCACATCCGCGTCGCCGAACCGTCAGCCTATTTCGCGCTGCCTGAGGGCCAGCGCGGCATTTTCGTCGGCGGCGGCGGATCGGTGCGGCTGCCGCGGCTGATCGGCGTGGCGCGGATGATCGATATGATGCTGACGGGCCGGGTCTATTCGGCGACCGAAGGCTCGGCCTATGGCTTCTCGCAATATCTCACGGAGGCCGACGGCGCGCTGCCGAAGGCGCTGGAACTGGCCGAAAGAGTGGCTGCGAACGCGCCGCTGACCAATTTCGCCGTGCTGCAGGCGTTGCCGATGATCGCGGAGGCCAACCCGCAGGCCGGCCTGTTGATGGAATCCCTGATGGCGACGGTGGCGCAGAGCGACAAAGAGGCAAAGCGCCGGATTCGCGCGTTTCTCGATCACAAGACCGCAAAGGTGAAGCCGACCTGACATGAGCGCAAAGCCCAACATGTCCGCCTCGACCGACAAAGCCGCGCGCGCCGATCATCCGCTGCGCCCGATCTCGTTCGGCACGCCCGCGGTGCATGTCGAGCGCCGCGGCGACGGCACCATCTATCTGCGCCCGAAAGCGCAGTTGCGCGACTATCCCGTGCGCATCACCGACCGCCTGCATCATTGGGCCGCGGCTGTGCCCGATCGGGTCTTCATGGCGGAGCGGAACGCGGCACGGGGCTGGCGGCAGATCACCTATGCGGAGCTGCTTGCGTCGTCGCGGCACATCGCATCTGCGCTGCTGGCGCGCGGCCTTTCGGCCGAGAAGCCGGTCGTCATTCTCTCCGGCAACTCGATCGATCATGTGCTGATCGCGTTCGGCGCACTCTATGCCGGCATTCCCTTCTGTCCGGTATCGCCGGCCTATTCGCTGGTGTCGCGCGACTACGGCAAGCTCGGCTATCTGATGAAGCTGCTGACGCCCGGCCTCGTGTTCGCCGACGACGCCACGAAATTCGCCGATGCGCTGGCTGCCAACGTCTCCTTTGGCACCGAAATCGCGGCGTCGCGCGGCGCCGTGCCCGGCCGCGACATCACCACGCTGGCGGATCTGATGGCTGCGCCGTTGCACCCGCGCCTCGACGCGGTGCACGCGGCGATCGGCCCGGACACGATCGCAAAATTCCTGCTGACGTCGGGTTCGACCGGAAACCCGAAGGCGGTCATCAATACCCAGCGCATGATCTGCGCCAACCAGGTGATGCTCCGTGAAACGCTGGCGTTCCTGAAGGACGAGCCGCCTGTCATCGTCGACTGGCTGCCGTGGAATCACACGTTCGGCGGCAATCACAATATCGGGCTGACGCTGTACAATGGCGGCTCGATGTATCTCGACGAGGGCAAGCCGATGCCCGGCGGCATCGAAGAGACCGTGCGCAATCTCCAGGAGATTTCGCCGACGGTCTATTTCAACGTGCCCAAGGGCTATGAATCGCTGCTGCCCTATCTGCGCGACGATGGGGCCTTGCGGAAGAAATTCTTTGCGCGCCTCCATGCGATGTTCTTCTCGGGTGCCGCGCTGTCGGCCTTCGTCTGGAACAGCCTCGACGAACTTTCGGTTCGGGAAACCGGTTATCGGGTGCCGATGCTGACCGGCCTCGGCGCCACCGAGACCGCGCCGTTCTTCATGTCGGTCAATCCGAAGACCAGCCGCTCCGGCCATGTCGGGCTGCCGGTGCTGGGCAATGATGCGAAACTCGTGCCCAACAACGGCAAGCTGGAGGTTCGCGCCAAGGGACCGAACGTGATGCCCGGCTATTGGCGTCAACCTGACATGACCGCGAAGGCCTTCGATGAGGAGGGCTTCTACAAGATGGGCGATGCGCTGAAACCGGTCGACCCCGATAATTTCGACGCCGGGTTCGACTTCGACGGCCGCACCGGCGAGGATTTCAAGCTCGCCAGCGGAACCTGGGTCAGCGTTGGCCCGTTGCGCGCGCGCTTCGTTGCCGCCTGTGCGCCCTTGGTGCGTGACGTCGTCATTGCCGGCATCAACCGCGACGAAATATCGGCGCTGGTGGTGCTCGACCTCGACGGCTGCCGCCTGATCAATCCAACGCTTCCATCAGACGATCTGGCCGCTGCGGCGTCCGATCCGCTGATCGTTGCGGCCTTCCACGAACGCTTCCAGGCGGTTGTCGCTGGCGCAACCGGCTCGTCGACCCGCATCACGCGCGCGGTGCTGCTCGATGTACCGCTGTCGATCGATCGCGGCGAGGTCACCGACAAGGGCTCGATCAACCAGCGCGCAGTGCTGGAAAATCGCAGCGCGCTGATCGAGGAAATTTATTCGCCCGCGCCACCGGCGCAGGTGATTACGCTTTAGTAAATTCGAACAAGAGTTGTCAGGGAGAACACCATGCAGTTGAAGGACCAGGCCGCCATCGTCACCGGGGGCGCATCGGGATTGGGCGCCGCAACCGCGCGGCGGCTCGCCGCGCAGGGCGCCAAGGTCGCGGTCTGCGATCTCAACGCAACACTTGCGGAAACCATTGCAGCCGAGATCGGCGGCACCGCCGTGATCTGCGACGTTTCCGATGCCGCCTCGGCCGAAGCCGCGATCGCCAAGGCCGCGGCGGCGCATGGACCGGCGCGCGTGCTGGTGAATTGCGCCGGCATCGGCGTCGCCAAGCGGGTGATCGGCAAGGAAGGCCCGATGGGCCTCGGCGATTTCGAGAAGGTAATCAAGGTCAACCTGATCGGTTCCTTCAACATGCTGCGGCTGGCGACGGCTGGCATGTCGAAGCTGGAGCCGCTGGCGACCGGCGAGCGCGGCGTTGTGATTTCCACCGCCTCGGTTGCGGCCTATGACGGCCAGATCGGGCAGTCCGCCTATTCGGCCTCGAAGGGCGGCATCGTCGCCATGACGCTGCCGATCGCGCGCGAACTGGCGCAGTTCGGCATTCGTGTGCTGACGATTGCGCCCGGCCTGTTCCTGACGCCGCTGCTCGCCAACCTGCCGCAGGAAGCGCAGGACTCGCTCGCGGCCTCGATCCCGTTCCCGCGCCGGCTCGGTCAGGCCGACGAGTTCGCCTCGCTGGCGCTGCACATGATCGACAACCCTTATCTGAACGGCGAAGTGGTGCGGCTCGATGCCGCGCTTCGCATGGCGCCGCGCTAGGATATTGCAGGTCATGTTCGTCAACCGGCGCGACGTTCAGATCCAGTGGGGCGACTGCGACCCCGCCAACATCGTTTACTACCCGCGTTATTTCGCAATGTTCGACGATTCGACCTCGATCATGTTCGAAGCCGCCGGCTTTTCGAAACAGGACATCATCCACAAATATGGCCTGGTCGGCATCCCCATGGTCGACACAAGGGCGAAATTCCACATCCCTTCCACCCATGGGGACTGGATCAGAATCGAAAGCCGGATCGAGAGTTTCAAGCGATCCTCTTTCGAGGTGGTCCACAACGTGTTCAAGGGCGAGGCGCTGGCGATCGAGGCGTTCGAGACCCGCGTGCTGGTCGGCAAGCATCCGGACGACCCCGCGAAGCTGAAATCGGCACCGATGCCGCCGGAGATCATCGAGCGATTCATGCGGGACTGACTTGCATTCCCGCATGACTAAAGAAGGGGCTGAACTGGCCGCAGGTTCTTGCTTAAAACCATAAATAGGTAATCCAGGGAGGAATGAATGAAGAAGACTTTTCTGTCCGCTGCGGCTCTCGCAGCGGTCCTCGCCCTGCCGGGCTCGCCGGCGCTGGCGCAGACCAACGAGATCACGATCGGCATCACGGTCGTTACGACTGGACCCGCGGCGGCGCTCGGAATCCCCGAGCGCAACGCGCTTGATTTCGTACCGAAAGAGATCGGCGGCGTCCCCATCAAGGTCATCGTGCTCGACGACGGCGGCGACCCGACCGCAGCGACGACCAATGCGCGGCGGTTCGTGACCGAATCCAAGGCCGACATCATCATGGGCTCGTCGACGACACCTCCCACCATTGCGGTCTCAACCGTCGCGAACGAGGCGGGGATCCCGCATTTCGCCCTGGCGCCGCTCCCGATCAACGAAGCGCGCGCCAAATGGTCGGTCGCCATGCCGCAGCCGATCCCGATCATGGGCAAGGTGCTGTACGAGCATATGAAGGCGCACGCCATCAAGTCCGTCGGCTACATCGGGTACTCCGATTCCTACGGCGACCTCTGGGTCAACGACTTCAAGGCCCAGGCTGTACCGATGGGAATGACCTTGGCGACCGAAGAGCGCTTTGCACGCCCGGATACGTCGGTGGCGGGGCAGGTTCTAAAGCTCCTCGCCGCCAATCCCGACGCGATCCTGGTCGGCGCCTCCGGCACCGCCGCGGCGCTGCCGCAGACCACGTTGCGCGAGCGCGGCTACAAGGGCTTGATCTACCAGACCCACGGCGCCGCGAGCATGGACTTCATCCGTATCGCAGGTCCCTCGGCCGAAGGCGTGATCATGGCGTCGGGTCCGGTGATGTCGCCGGAAACCCAGCCCGACAGCGCACTGACCAAGAAGCCGGGCCTGGCGCTCAACACCGCCTATGAAGCCAAGTACGGTGCCAACAGCCGCAGCCAGTTCGCCGGCCATTCCTACGACGCCTTTGAAGTGCTCAAGCGCGTGGTGCCGGTGGCGTTGAAGACGGCGAAGCCGGGAACGCCGGAATTCCGCGAGGCGATCCGCCTGGCGCTGATGTCCGAGAAGGAGATCGCGGCCAGTCAGGGCGTCTACAACTTCACCGAAAAGGATCGCTACGGCCTCGACGACCGCTCGCGCATCATCCTGACGGTGAAGGACGGCAAGTACGTTCCGGCGAAGTGAGGAAACCAACCTCTCCGCTTGTCAATAAATGGAAGCCGGTCCTCACTTAGGGGGGCGGCTTTTTCTTACCCTCCCCTGGAGGGGGAAGGTCGCCGCGCAGGTCGGTAGGGTGGGCAAAGCGTCAGCGTGCCCACCATAGATCGGCGAACAAGAGAGATGGTGGGCACGGCGCAAGCGCGCCTTTGCCCACCCTACTTTTGCGGAAGTCGGTCGCAGCCACTAGCCGCCCGTGGACGCAATCAGGAACGATGGCGTCGGTTGCGAACGGGCCTCGTCGACGCTTCGCAGCAGCAGAATCCGCGCCTGCTTGGCAACATGGTCGGGCAGCCATCGCTCGAACGCTTCGGGCGACATCGCAGGCGCGCAGAGATAGCCCTGCACGACGTCGCAGCCGAGCCCGGCCAGCAGTTGGCGTTGTCCCTCGGTCTCGACGCCCTCGGCGACCACAGCCATTTTCAGGCTCTGGCCGACGCGGACGACGGCGGTGGCGATCGCGAGCGCGCTGGCGTCGCGCTCGATATTGCGCATGAAACTGCGATCGATCTTCAATTCGCGGATCGGCAGATGCGCCAGCCGGCTCAGGCTAGAATAGCCGGTCCCGAAATCGTCCAGCGACAGGCCGACGCCGAGCTTGCGTATCGCATTCATGGTCTCGATCGCCGCCGAACGTTCGTTCAGGAGCACGCCTTCGGTGATCTCGAGCATCAACGTGTGGGGCGGAAGGCCGTTGGCCGCGATGGTCTCCGCCACCACGGCGGCGAGCTTCGCGTTCTGGAAATTGAGCGGCGACAGATTGACTGCCACGCAGGGGATGTCCAGTCCGGCATGGCGCCACGCGGCCATTTGCCGGCACGCCTCGCGGATCGACCATAGGCCGATCTGCTCGATCAGGCCGACTTCCTCGGCCAGCGGGATGAATTTCGAAGGCGGGACTTCGCCAAGATCAGGATCGTTCCAGCGCGCCAGCGCTTCGACGCCGTAGAGGGCGCCGTCGACGGTTCGGGTCTGCGGCTGATAGACGAGCTTCAACTTGTCATTGGCGATGGCCTGACGGAGCGCCGCGCTGAAGACGAGCCGCTGCTCGGCGAGCCGGTTCATGTCAGCGCTGAAGAAGCGATGGGTGGAGCGTCCCGCCTGCTTGGCCTTGTACATCGCCGCATCGGCCTGCTGCATCAGCGCATCGATATCGGTGGCGTTGTCGGGATAGATGCTGATGCCCATGCTGGCGGAAATCGGTACCTGCCGGTTGTCGATCCACAGCGGCGACGTCAGCGCTGCGGTGATGTTGGAGGCGACCAGCGAGGCGCGGGCCGGATCGCAGTTCGGCAGCACGATGACGAACTCGTCGCCGCTCAGGCGTCCCAGCAGGTCGGACGGCTGTATGCGGGCGCGCAGCCGTTTTGCAAATTCAACAAGCAGCGCGTCGCCGGCCGAATGTCCGAGCGTGTCGTTGACGTCCTTGAAGTGATCGAGATCGAGAAATATCAGCGCGAGTTGCTCGCCCCTGCAATCGTCGATCGCCTGGTTGACCAACTGGCGCAACTGCGCGCGGTTCGGCAACCCGGTCAGCATGTCATGGTAGGCGAGCCGCGCGATCTGGGCCCGGGCTTCCTTTCGCTCGATCGCCAGCGCACCGAGGTGAACGCAGGCGTCGACAATCCGCTGATGCCAGCGGCTCGGCGCCCGAGCCTCCCTGAAATAGAAGGCGAAGGTCCCGATCACGCGGCCGTCCTTGGCCTTGATCGGCGTCGACCAGCAGGCTTTCAGGCCGACCTCGAGCGGCCGCGCCTTGTACGGCTGCCAGCGCGGATCGGTGTCGAGATCTTCGGCCAGCACAGGCTTGCCGTAATACGCCGCCGACCCGCAAGAGCCGACGTCGGGACCAATGGCGATGCCTTCAAGCGCGCGGGAGTAGTCGTCAGGCAGGCTGGGTCCACCGAGAGGGTGCACCAGCCCGTCGGAATCGACATGCAGCACCGAAGCGACGACATCAGGCGCAATGGCTTCGACGCGCCGGCAAAGCTGGTCGGCAATATCGGTGATCGGGAGTTCGTCGGCCAGCGCGCCCATGATCAGTTGCTGCAGCGACCTCAGCTGCTTGTTCTCGCTGATATCGGTCAACAGGGCGAAGATGTACTTGACCCGTCCCCGCGCGCTGCGGAACGGCTTGACCATGGCCGAGACCCAGATTTCATCGCCGTTCTTGTCGTAGGCCAGGATTTCCTCTTCAGCGCCGCTGTCATCGAAGATTCGGCGGGGCAGCTTTCCCAGCGTCTTGCGATCGGTGAATCGGCCGCCAAGCAAGTGCTGCGCCTGCCGTCCTTGCGCTTCTTCAGGTGAGTATCCGAACAGTCCGGAGAACGCAGCGTTGGTATAGATGATCCGTAGCTTCCGATCGGTGACGACGACCGCGCGGTTGGTCTTGTCGGCCACCAGATTGAGCAGCGCGATCCTTTCACGTCGTTCGACCTCCGCGGTGGTGTCACGAACGAAGACCATGTAGTTGGCTCGGCCGCCGATCTCGACACCCGACACCGATAGCTGAGCCCGGATCCGGCTGTTGTCGCTGCGCCGGATCGTGATCTCGGAATCGGCGCCATTGTGCCATTCATTGAAGCCAAGACAGCGTGCATCGCAGCCGAGGACCTCCGCGCGCCGCACGCCCCAGATCGCTTCGGCAGCGGCGTTGAAATGGCGTATGCACAGATCGCTATCGACGATGACGATCGCCTCGCTCGCCTGCTCGAGCGCGGCTAGCAAGAACTCGGTGGTGTCGATCGTGGGGAAATCGGAAGCGCGCATCGTCTGACCTTGTGAACGGCAGCCACCGTCGGCGCCCGGCATCGGGCGCAAAGTGGCCGCAGTAGCGCAAAGTAGAAGGCCGCGGGTGTTCAGGTAGTTGTGCAACTCACACGGAACCGGCGGAATTCATATCATGCTTAAGATTTCGTTAGTCAAAGGAGCGGACCGAACCTAGATCTCGCTCGCGCCCTCGTGCTGGAATCCGAGATAGCTCGCCGCGACCCGCTGGTTGCTGGCGATATCCTTTGCCGATCCGGAGAGAATGAACTCGCCGAGCTCCATCACATAGGCGCGGTCGGCGATCTTCAGGGCGGCTTGCGCGTTTTGCTCGACCAGCAGCACCGAGACGCCGGCGGCGCGCAGTTCGCCGATGGTGCGGAAGATATCGGCGACGATGATTGGCGCGAGGCCAAGGCTCGGTTCGTCCAGCATCAACAGCTTTGGCGCGCCCATCAAAGCGCGGCCCATCGCGAGCATCTGCTGCTCGCCGCCGGAGAGCGTGCCGGCCAGTTGTTTGCGCCGCTCCTTCAGCCGCGGAAACAGCGTGTAGACTTTTTCGAACGATCTTGCTGCGGTGGCCTTCGGAATCCGGAAGGCGCCGAGCTCCAGATTGTCCTCGACATTCATAGTGCCGAACAATTCGCGGTGCTCGGGCACGAGGCACAAGCCCGCCGCGACGCGGTCCTCGATGTCGAACGGGGCCATGTCCAGGCCTGCGAAGGCGGTGACGCCCTTGAGCGGCAGCACGCCCATGATGGCGTTCAGCAGCGTGGTCTTGCCGGCGCCGTTGGCGCCGATGATGGTGACGATCTCGTTGTCGGCAACATCGAGCGAAACCGAACGCACGGCTTCGACCTTGCCGTAGGAAACATGGGCGTCGGAGACCGATAACAGCGCGCTCATGCGGTGGCTCCGAGATAGGCCTTGATCACGTCGGGATTGGTCTTGATCGCGGCCGGCGGGCCCTCGGCGATCTTGGTGCCGAAATCCAGCACCACGATGCGGTCGGCGAGATCCATCACAAAACCCATATCGTGCTCGACCAGCAGCACCGACATGCCGCCGTCGCGCAATTGACGGAGCAGTGCGGCGAGCCGCTGCTTCTCCATGTGGCGCAGGCCTGCGGCCGGTTCATCGAGCAGCAGCAGCAACGGGTCGACGCACAGCGCACGCGCAATCTCGACGATGCGCTGCTGGCCGAGCGATAGGCTTCCCGCCAGCTGGTCGATCTGGTCGCCGAGGCCGACGCGCTCGATCTGGCGCGCGGCTTCCGCCAGCAGTTTCGCCTCGTCGGCGCGGTCCAGCCGGAACATGCTTGAGATCGCGCCCGAAGACCCGCGCAGATGCGCGCCGATTGCGACGTTCTCCAGCACGGTCATGTCGGGCACCAGCTTGACGTGCTGGAAGGTGCGCGCGACGCCGAGTTTTACGACTTCCTGCGGCGGCGCGTTGTCGACCTTGTGGCCCAGCACCGAGATGGTGCCGCCGGTCGTCGTCAGCACGCCCGTGATGAGGTTGAAGGTCGTGCTCTTGCCGGCGCCGTTGGGACCAATAAGCGCGACGATCTCGCGCGCCTGGACCTCGAATGAAACGTCGTTGACGGCGATCACGCCGCCGAACTGTTTTCGCGCCTTCTCGATCTGCAGCAGCACGGCAGCCGAGGCTGGCGCGCGCTCGCGCTTGGCAAGGGGAAGCGACGTGTCGGGCACCTTGCGGCCCGGCTTGATCGGCAGACGCGCCATCAGCCAGGGCCAGACCCCGGTCGGCGCCAGTTGCAGCAAGACGACCAGCAGGATACCGAACACGATGGTTTCGAGCTGGCTCTGGCCGCCAAAGACATACGGCAGATAGCTCTGCAGCACCTCTTTGAGGATGACGACAATTCCGGCGCCGAGCACCGCGCCCCAGACGTAGCCGGCGCCGCCGACCACGGCGATGAACAGATACTCGATGCCGGCCTGCGCGCCGAACGGCGTCGGGTTGGCGGCGCGCTGGAAATGCGCATAGAGCCAGCCGGAGAGGCCGGCGAGAACCGCCGCATAGATGAACACCAGCAGCTTGGCGCGCGGCGTCTGCACGCCAAACGCTTCGCCGGCAATATGCCCGCGCCGCAGCGCGCGGATCGCGCGACCGGTGCGGGAGTCCAGAAGGTTCATGGTCAATAGCGCCGAAATCAGCACCGCGATCCAGATCGCAAAATAGATCGAGCCGGGATCGAGCATCCGGAGGCTACCGATCGAGAGTGGCGGGATCCCCGAGATGCCGTCATTGCGGCCGAGGAATTCCAGCTTGCTGAACAGGTAGAACAGCCCGATGCCCCAGGCGATGGTGCCGAGCGGCAGATAATGGCCGGATAGCCGCACCGTGACGATCCCGAGCAGGACGGCGGCGATGCCGCTGACCAGCAGCGAGAGCGGCAACGTCAGCCACGGCGAAAAACCGTAGGCAGTGGTCAGCACCGCTGTGGTGTAAGCGCCGAAGCCGCAGAAGGCTGCCTGGCCGAATGACGTGAGGCCGCCGACGCCGGTGAGCAGCACCAGCCCCATCGCCACCAGGGCGGCGAGGCCGATATTGTTGAGCAGCACGATCCAGAACGGCGGAACGCCCGGAATGAACGGGATTGCCGCCATGACGAGTGCGAAGATGAGGACAGGAAGCCGCTGATGCATTGCCGTCAGTCCTTCTCTTCCTCGACCGCGGGCGCTGCGAGCGAACGCAGCACCAGCACGGGAAGGATCAGCGTAAAGACGATGACCTCCTTGAAATTACTGGCGTAGAACGAGGAAAAGGCCTCGACGCTGCCCACGATCAAGGCCGCCACTGCGGTCAGCGGATAGCTCACGAGACCACCGATGATCGCGGCGATGAAACCTTTCAGGCCTATCAGGAAGCCGGTGTCGTAATAGAGCGTGGTGATCGGCACGATCAGGATGCCGGAAATCGCACCGATCAGGGACGCCAGCAGGAAGGCGATCTGTCCCGACAACGTGGTGCGGATGCCGACGAGGCGGGCGCCGAGCCGGTTGACGGCGGTGGCGCGCAGCGCCTTGCCCATCAGCGTGAAGCCGAAGAACAGCCACAGCGCAATGATGAAGGCAATCGTCAGCCCGTAGACCGCAAGGCTCTGGCCGGTGAAGCGCAGGGGACCGATCGTGAGCGCCGCGCTGGACAGCGCCGGTCCGCGCAGACCCTCGGCGCCGAAGAACACCAGGCCCAAACCCTGCAAAGCGAGATGGCAGCCGACGGAGGCGATCAGCAGCACCAGCACCGACGTGTGGGCAAGCGGCTGGAACGCGACGCGGTAGAGGAACAATCCGATCGCCGCGACGATCAGGAGCGACAGCGCGATGTTGACCGCGATCGGGGTCTTGGGGCCTGCGAGCGCGTAAAGCCAATGCCAGGATGCCGGCCGGCAGAACGATGTTGAGGGCAAAGGAGCGCGCGACCCGCGTCAGACGCAGCGATCGCCTTGCGTCGAACAGGTCGAGGGCAAAGGCCACCACGCCCATGGCCATTGCGAGCCACGCGGTGCCCGGCACCTTGCCGGTCGCCAGCACGGCGTAGCTGAGCGCGCCGAAAGTGACGAATTCGCCCTGCGGAATCAAGATGACGCGGGTGACGGCAAACACCAGCACCAGCGCAAGCCCGAGCAGCGCATAGATCGCGCCATTGGTAATGCCGTCCTGCAGCAGGAACAGCATGATCGTCGTGTTCAAGACTGGCGCTCCCCCTAAAGCGTCGCCGGTCTGGACCTCATGCGGTCAGCCGGTCGTCCCCATCTCGGCAGTTGAAAGACGTCGATATTTGATATACTCCATAACAATTATCAAATATAACATCAAGGCCCGGCCACCGGCGGGACCTTCTTTCCGGACGACGAGCTTTATCCGATGACAGTTTCCAAGGCAGCAACCGATGCCGTCAAGCCTTCTCGCGCCGGCGGCAAGGAACCTGGCGACGGCGCGGCTGATAATGCCGGGCTGCAACTGGGCGAGCTGGCTGAACTGCTCGGCTATTCGCTCAAGCGTGCGCAGCTCAAGGTGTTCGAGGACTTCCTGCGCTGCGTCGCGCCGCTGCAACTGACGCCGGCGCAATTTTCGGTGCTGCTGCTGCTCGACCGCAATCCCGGACGCAACCAGACCGAAATCGCCAACACGCTCGGCATCCTCAGACCGAATTTCGTATCGATGCTGGATGCGCTGGAGAGCCGCGGGCTTTGTACACGGATGCGCTCGACCAACGACCGACGCTCGCACATCCTGGTTCTGACCGACAAGGGAAGGGCGGTGCTGGCGCGCGCCAAGAAGCTGGTTGCCAGCAAGCACGAGGCGCGGCTCAACGAATTGCTGGGCCCCGCCAACCGTATAGCCCTGCTCGAAATGCTGTCGAAGATCGCAGCCGAATTCTGAGCGGCGCGGTCAGGCCGCGACGATACGGCCTTGAGCCTCACGCGGCCGGCGTCCCGACAGGAATTGCCGCTCGATCTCGGCGACGGGAAGCGGCCGGGAGAACAGGAAGCCCTGCATCTCCGTGCATCCTTCCGAAGCGATGCTGTGGAGCTGCTCCGCGGTTTCCACACCCTCGGCGGTAGCCGTCATGCCCATGCCATTAGCGAGCGCGGCAACCGCCCGAACGATGTTGAGCGAGCTCGAATCCTCGGTGATGTTCTTGACGAACGAGCGGTCGATCTTGATCTTGTCGAACGGAAAGCTCTGCAGGTAAGTCAGCGACGAGTATCCGGTGCCGAAATCGTCCATCGCGATCCGGATCCCGAGCGCCCGCAATTGATGCAGCACCGCGAGCGTCGCTTCCTTGTTGTGGAGCAGGACGCTCTCGGTGATTTCGATCTCCAGCCGCGTGGGCGCGAGGCCGGAAGCGGCGAGCGCGCTGACGATCACCTGCATCAGGCCGGGACTGCGAAACTGGATCGCTGAAATGTTGACGGCGACGTGAAGGTCGTCGGGCCATTGCGCGGCGGTGGCGCAGGCCTGCCGGATCACCCACTCGCCCATCGGGACGATAAAGCCGATCTCCTCGGCCAGCGGAATGAAGTCGGCCGGCGAGATCATCCCTTTGCCCGGATGATTCCAGCGTATCAGGGCCTCGAAACCGCTGATTTCCTTGCTCGCCAGGTTGACGACTGGCTGATAGTGCAGCTCGAATTCGCCTGCCGGCAGCGCCTTGCGCAGGTCCTGTTCCATGATGCGGCGTGTCTGCATCTGCAGGTCCATCACGGGTTCGAAGAAGCGGAACGTGCCGCGGCCGTCGCTCTTGGCGCGGTAGAGCGCGAGGTCGGCGTTGCGCAACAATTTGTCGGGGCTAGATCCGTCGCCGGGACCGACCGAAATGCCGATGCTGACGCCGATCACGGCCTGCTGGCCGTCGATGATGTCATAGGGCTCGCTCAACGCGTCGATGACGGCCTGCGCCAGTGAAGTGGCGTCGGCGGGGTCCGCGATCGTGGCCTGCACGATCACGAATTCATCGCCACCCATCCGCGCGATCGTGTCGGCCTCGCCGACGAGTCCGCGCAACCGCTCGGCGACGATCCTGAGCAGCTTGTCGCCGCAGGGATGGCCGAACGTATCGTTCACGGCCTTGAACTGATCGAGGTCGAGGTGGTGGACGGCCACCATTTCGCCGTGCTGAACCCGGCCCAGCACGTATTCGAGCCGATCGTTCAACAGCACCCGGTTGGCCAAATCCGTCAGCGCATCGTGGTGCGCCATGTATTCGATCTTGACCTCCGATTGCCGCTGCTCGGTGATGTCTTCATGCGTGGCGACCCAGCCGCCGCCGGCCATCGGGCGGTGCCGGATCTTGAAGGTGCGCCCGTTCATCAATTCGACGATGCTGTCTTTCGCCTCGTTGGAAACTGCCACGTTGGTGCGCCAGTGAAGATATTCATTGCGCGTCATGGCGGGGAAGCTGCCGGCTTCGAACCTGAGGTCGACGATCTCGATCAGCGACATGCCGGGCCTGACGCACTCGGGCGCGATATCGTACATCTCGACGAAGCGATCGTTGCACACGATCAGGCGGTGGTCGGAATCGAAGAAGCAAAGCCCCTGCGACATGTTGTTGATTGCGGTGTCGAACTGGAAGTTCCTGACGCGCAGCGTCTCTTCCTGCTCCCTGCCGAGTTCGTATTGCTTCTTCAGCCGGGCATTGAGCGCTTCACGCTCGGTAATGTCCTCGTGGGTCGCCATCCCGCCGCCGCCGGGCACCGGGTAGACGGTGTAGGCGATGATCCGGCCGTCAGCGAACTGCTGCACGGTGGTGTCGAGTGCGATGTTGCGGCCGACGCGCTCGCGGATGTAATCATCGGGCGCCACCGGCACCTTAAGGCCGAGATCCAGCCGATGCCGGATCAGTTCACTGGTGGGTGTGCCCGGCTTCACCTGCTCAGGCGACAGCCCGTACATTTCCCTGTAACGCTCGTTGCAGAAAACGACTTCGCGCTTCTCGTCGAAAATGACGATCCCGAGCGATAAATGGTTGATCGCCTCTTCGAGCCGCGCACTCGAGGGCGCTGACCGCCGGGCGGTGATCTGGCCGTGATCCGTCATATAGCGTTTCCCCAGCCGCTATCGGCGGCTCTCCTCCCCCAGGAGAACGGCCATTAAACGCCCAAGCTGGTGAATTGCCCCTTCGACACCGGCAGATGCGTGCCGGTTCTTCGCAACTTGCTCAACAAAGCGTTAACGCCGTTTTAGCACGTACAGAATGCCGGCACCGGGTCGGAAAACCTAAGCGGGATCCACCAAAATCACCCTGACGTCATTGACGTTGGTGAGCGTCGGACCGGTCAGCAGGAGGTCGCCGGTGACTGAAAAGAATGCGGTGGCGTCGTTGTTGGCGAGGTAGGCCGCGGGTGAGAGGCCGAGTGACTTCATCTTCGCAAACGTCGTCTGGTCGATCACGGCGCCGGCCGGATCGGTCGCGCTGCCGGCGCCGCCGTCGGCCCCGTCGGTGTCGGCGGCCAGCGCCACAATGCCCGACGTGTCCTTCAGAAGGTCTGCCAGCGCCAGCGCATATTCCTGGTTGGGGCCGCCACGGCCATTGCCGCGCACGGTTACCGTGAGCTCGCCCCCCGAAAGGATTGCGATGCGTTTGCCTTCGCTCTGTGCCTTCAGCGCCAGGCGCGCATGGTCGGCCGCAACATCGCGCGCCTCGCCTTCGAGATCCGCGCCGAGGCCGATCACCTCGTAGCCGGCGTCCTTTGCGACCTTGATGGCCGCGTCGAGCGAAGCCTTCGGTTTCGCAATGATCTCGAATTGCGCGCGGGCAAACGCGCCATCGCCGGGCTTGCAGCTCTCATTTCTGGGATCTTCGAGGGCGCGCCTGACGGCATCGTCGACCGTGAGATTATACCTTGCCACCAGCGCGCGGGCGTCCGCCAGCGTACTCGGATCCGGCACCGTCGGTCCCGATGCGATCGCGGACGGATCGTCATGCGGCACGTCGGAGATTGCCAGCGTCACGATTTCGGCGGCGTGCTGTCCGGCGCGGGCCAGCCGGCCGCCCTTGATCCGCGACAGATGCTTGCGGACGATATTCATCTCGCCGATCGGCGCACCCGAACGCAACAATGCGCGGTTCACCTGCTGCTTCTGTGCGAACGAAACGCCGTCGGCCGGTGCGATCCAGTTCGCGGAACCGCCGCCGGACAACAGCACCAGCAGCAGATCATCAGCGGTTGCCTCGGCGGCGAGACGCAGCGTTTCGTCGGCGGCTTTCAGCCCGGCTTCGTCGGGCACGGGATGGCCGGCCTCGATTACTCGGATCTGCCGCGTCGGCACGCCGTGGCCGTGGCGCGTGGTGGCAAGGCCTTGCAGTCGCGACGGATCGAGCCCCAGCGTATCGAGGTAGTGCCGTTCGGCTGCAGCCGCCATCGCTGCCGCGCCCTTGCCGGCGGCAAGGCAGATCACGCGGCCTTTCGGTGCGGGCCGCAGATGGGCCGATAGCACGATGTCGGGATGCGCGGCCGCAACCGCCGCATCAAAGATCGTACGCAGGAAGGGGCGTCGGTCGGTCATGGCAATCCTGTCCTAGTGAGCGAGTTCGCCGCTGATGACATCGCCGAACAACTGCCAGCGCCCGTCCTTGAATTGCATCAATTGCAATTGCTCGATCGGCTGAAAGTCGTCCGGCCCGGTGGAGATGGTGACGCCCGGCAGCAGCCCGCCTTGCGGAAACTGCTTCAGGCTCGCAGCCTGCTTCATCACGTTGTCGCGGGTTAGATTGTCGCCACAACGCTTCAACACTTCGACCATGGTGGTCGCCATATTGTAGCCGGTCATGGCCGAGGAATCGACGCGATTGACATCCGGCAAATATTTCGCCAGCAGCGCGTCGAACGCCTTGATGCCGGCATCGCCCTCCCACTGCGGATCGCTGGCGTCCTTGGCGTAGGCGGCCGAGATCACGCCCTGCGAATTCTCCAGCCCCGCTGGCCGCATCACGGTCGCGGTGGATGCGCTGACATTGGAGATGATGGTGACCGGCTTCCAGCTCATCTCGCCGAGCTTCTTGATCGCCTGCGCACCGAACTTCGGAGTGGTGAAGAACACCACGACATCCGGATTGGACGACTTGATCCGCACCACATGCGAGTCGATGGTCGGCTCCGACACCTCGTAACTTTCCTCCGCAACGATGCGGGACGTATCCTTGGCGAGGCCGTCCTTGATGCCCTTCAGATAGTCCTTGCCCATGTCGTCGTTCTGGTAGAGCACGGCGATCTTGGTCGCCGGCTTCTCCTTCGTGAGATATTTCGCGTAGATGCGTGACTCGCTCTGGTAGCTCGGCAACCAGCCCATGGTCCAGGGAAACGCCTTCGGGTCGTTCCACTTGGTGGCGCCGGTGGCGACGAACAGCTGCGGCACCTTCTTGCCGTTGACGTATTTCTGGATCGCGGTGTTGGAGGGGGTGCCGAGCGTGCCGAACAGCAGCAGAACCTCGTCGCTCTCGACCAGCTTGCGCGCCTGCTCGACGGCCTTCGGCGGCGAATAGGCGTCGTCATAGGAGATGAAATTGATCTTGCGGCCATTGATGCCGCCCTCGTCGTTGACCTTCTTGAACACGGCGCCCATCGCCCTGCCGACCACACCATAGGCCGACGCCGGGCCGCTATAGGGCACGATGTTGCCGATCTTGATCTCAGTGTCGCTGGCGCCGGTGTCGTACTTCTTCTGCGCCAGTGCGGCGGTGGCGCTCGTGGCCATCGCGAGGCCGAGCAGGGTGGTCGCGATACGGCGTCGGGTCAGCAGGGGCATTTTGCAAAACTCCTTGTTCTTCCGCGCCCAACGGGAACAGGCGCTGCGGCTTCTTGTGGGGGTGCCAAGCCGATACCTAGCGCATGATCCGCCGAAGTGTAAGCGGTTTGGCTGGCCAATCGGGTTTTCCGATCGGGCGATAGCAGAAGGCTCATGAAAAAGGCCCCCCGCGACGGTGTTGCAGGGGGCCTGATGCGGTTGTTGGTTTTTGGAGACTAGACTAGCCGCCGGCGTCGCCGGAGAGGATTTCGCCGAAGCGTTCCCAGGTCTCGCCCTTGAACCGGATCAGTTGCACCGAAGAGATCGGGGCAAAGTCGGTCGCCGATGTGTTGACCTTGATGCCCGGCAGCAGACCGCCGAGTTCGAGGTCCTTGATGCTGGCCGCCTGCTTCATGACGTTCTCGCGCGTGAGATTGTCGCCGCTGGCCTTCAGCACATGCACGAGACCCTGTGCGACGGTGTAGCCGAACATGACAGAGGCGTCGGCGCGGTTGGCTTCCGGATAATACTTGTCCAGGAACTCGTTCCAGGCCTTCATGCCCTCGTCATCCTTCCACTGCGCATCCGTCGGATCCTTCAGATACTGCGAGGAGATGATGTCCTGGGCGTTTTCCGTGCCGGCCGGCTTGATCACGCTGCCGATCGAGGCCGAGACGTTGTTGAGGAAGTGCAGCGGCTTCCAGCCGATCTCGGCGTTCTTCTTGATCGCCTGCGCCGCGAATTTCGGCGTGGTGATGTTGATGAACACGTCGGCGCCGGTCGACTTCAGCTTGACGATGTGGGAGTCGATGGTCGGTTCGGAGACCTCGTAGCTTTCCTCCATAACGATCATCGACGCGGCCTTGGCGCCGAGCCCGTCCTTGAAGCCCTTCAGGTAGTCCTTACCGTAGTCGTCGTTCTGGTAGAGGATCGCGACCTTGGCGTTCGGCTTCTCCTTCAGGATGTACTTCGCATAGATCTGGGTTTCGCTCTGGTAGTTGGGTTGCCAGCCCATCGTCCAAGGGAAGTTCTTCGGATCGTTCCACTTGGTGGCGCCGGTGGCGACGAACAGTTGCGGCACCTTCTTGGTGTTCAGGTACTTCTGGATCGCGCTGTTCGGCGGCGTGCCGAGCGGATTGAAGATCAGCAGCACTTCATCGCTCTCGACCAGCTTGCGCGCCTGTTCCACCGTCTTCGGCGGAGAGTACGCGTCGTCATAGCTGATGAAGTTGATCTTGCGGCCATTGATGCCGCCCTCCGCGTTGACCTTCTTGAAGTAGGCCTCTTCGGTCTTGCCGATCACGCCATAGGCGGAAGCCGGTCCGCTGTAAGGCATGATATTGCCGATCTTGATTTCGGTATCGCTCGCGCCGGGATCGTATTTCTTCTGTGCAAGAACGCTGCTCGAAGTTGCGGCGAGTAATCCAAGCGCGGCCGAAACGACCGCAAGTCTTTTCATTTTGGACATTTCTGTCTCTCCCTTTTCATTTGTTAGTTGTATCCGTCAGGCCCCTTTAGCGAAGCTCTTTGACCGCGTCGTGATTAACATTTTGCCGGAAGCCTCACAACAAAAAGCCCCTGCGGCAGAGCCGCAGGGGCGGTATCCTTGGCAGGCGGCTTTGAAGCGCTAGCCGCCGGTGTCGGAGCTCAGAATCTCGCCGAAGCGTTCCCAGGTGTCGCCCTTGAACCTGATCAACTGCAGTTGCGAGAGAGGCGCAAAATCGGTCGCTGACGTGTTGACCTTGACCCCCGGCAACAGGCCGCCGAGTTCGAGGTCCTTGATGCTGGCGGCCTGCTTCATGACGTTCGCGCGGGTCAGGTCGTCGCCGCAGGCCTTCAGCACATGCACCAGGCCTTGGGAAACGATGTAGGCGTACATCACCGATGCGTCGGCGCGGTTGGCTTCCGGATAATACTTGTCCAGAAACTCGTTCCAGCCCTTCATCCCGGCATCGTCCTTCCATTGCGCGTCGGTCGGATCCTTGAAGTATTGCGACGAGATGATGTCCTGTCCGTTCTCGAAACCGGCCGGCTTCATCACGCTGCCGATCGAGCCCGAGACGTTGTTGAGGAAGTGCAGCGGCTTCCAGCCGATCTCGGCGTTCTTCTTGATCGCCTGCGCCGCGAACTTGGGCGTGGTGATGTTGAAGAAAATGTCGGCGCCGGTCGACTTCATCTTGACGATGTGGGAATCGATCGTCGGTTCGGAAACCTCGTAGCTCTCCTCGATCACGATCATCGAGGCCGCCTTGGCGCCGAGCCCGTCCTTGAAGCCTTTCAGATAGTCTTTGCCGTAGTCGTCGTTCTGATAAAGCACGGCGATCTTGCCGTTCGGGTTGTTCTTCAAAATGTACTTTGCGTAAATCTGCGATTCGCTCTGGTAGTTGGGTTGCCAGCCCATGGTCCAGGGAAATTCCTTCGGGTCGTTCCACTTGGTGGCGCCGGTGGCGACGAACAGTTGCGGCACCTTCTTGGAGTTGAGGTATTTCTGGATCGCCGTGTTCGGCGGCGTGCCCAGCGAATTGAAGACGATCAGCACCTCGTCACTCTCTACCAGCTTGCGGGCCTGCTCCACCGTCTTCGGCGGAGAGTAGGCGTCGTCATAGCTGACGAAGTTGATCTTGCGGCCGTTGATGCCGCCTTCGGCGTTGATCTTCCTGAAATAGGCCTCTTCGGTTTTTCCGATCACACCGTAGGCGGAGGCCGGCCCGCTATACGGCATGATGTTGCCGATCTTGATTTCGGTGTCGGTGGCGCCGGTGTCGTATTTCTTTTGTGCCAGTGCGCCGCTGCTGGTCGCGGCGAGCAGTGCGAGGGCAGCCGCAAAGGCCCCCAATCGCAAGTTGATAACGGGCATTTTGATCTCCCTAGGATCAGGATGGATGTGTCATCTTCTTTTTGTTTGGAGCGCTTGGCGGCTCTTGAGGGCATTGAATACCTTTCAGCCCCGTCCAGCAACAAAAAGCCCCCCGCGACGGCGTCACGGGGGGCGATATTTAGTCGGATGCCGCGGGCAACTGCCCGCGGGACGGAATATTAATGAGTTACAGCCTCGCCGCTGATGACGTCGCCGAACATCTCCCACTTCTCACCCTTGAAGCGCATCATCTGAAGCTGCTCAATCGGCGCGAAGTCGGTGGCGGACGTGTTGATCTTGACGCCTGGCAACAGCGTGTCGGCCGTGAAGTCTTTCAGGTTTGCGGCCTGCTTCATGATGTTGGCGCGGGTCAGGTCGTCGCCGCACATCTCGAGGATCTTGGTCAGGGTCTGGGCTGCACCATAACCATAGATCACCTGGCTGTTCGAGCGGTCGGCGTCGGGATAGTGCTTGTCCAGGAAGGCGAGAAAATTCTTCATCCCGGGATCGTCTTTCCATTGCGCATCGCCGGCGTCCTTGGCGTAGTGCGCCGAAAGGACACCTTGTCCGTTCTCGAAGCCTGCCGGCTTCATGACCGCGCCAACCGACGTCGAGACGTTGGCCACGATCTGGAGCGCCTTCCAGTCGATTTCTGCCATCTTCTTGATGGTCTGCGCCGCGAATTTCGGCGTCGTGATGCTGATCAGGACGTCCGCGCCGCTGGCCTTGAGCTTGACGATATGGTTGTCGATCGTCGGCTCCGAGACCTCGTAGCTTTCCTCGGCAATGATTGTCGATGCCTTGCCGGCGAAGCCGTCCTTCAGGCCCTTGAGGTAGTCCTTGCCGAAGTCGTCGTTCTGGTAGAGCACGGCGATCTTGGCGTCGGGCTTTTCCTTCATCAGGACCTTGGCGTAGATGCGCGCTTCGCTCTGATAGCTGGGCTGCCATCCGATGGTCCACGGAAAGTGCGTCGGATCGTTCCACTTGGTAGCGCCGGTGGCGACGAACAGTTGCGGCACCTTCTTGGAGTTCAGATATTTCTGGATCGCGGTGTTGGATGGCGTGCCGAGCGCATTGAATACCACCAGCACCTCGTCGCTCTCGACGAGCTTGCGCACCTGTTCGACGGCCTTCGGCGGGCTGTAGGCGTCGTCATACGAGATGAACTTGATCTTCCGGCCGTTGATACCGCCGTTCTCATTGATCATCTTGAAGTACGCTTCTTCGGTCTTGCCGATGATGCCATAGGCGGAGGCGGGACCGCTGTAGGGCACGATGTGACCGATCTTGATTTCGGTATCGGTCGCACCGGTGTCGTACTTCTTTTGGGCGAGTGCGCTGCCGTTTGTGGCAGCGAAAGTGATGAGCGCCGTCCAGAAGGCGGCGCTTCTTATTGTTGCCGAACGCATTTTTTCTCCTGAGGTTACTTCTTCAGTTTGCCGATCAGTTGCTGGGCGACTATCGCGACCTGCCTGGCGCCGTGTGGCACGAGGAAGATGACCAGGAACAGAAGCACACCGAATACGGCACCGGAGAGGCCTTTGGAGATGCCCTCGGCGATATTCGGCACGAAGATGATGAAGGCGCTTCCGACGATCGAGCCCGGCAGCCAGCCGACGCCGCCGACGACCATGCCGAGGAACAGCGAGATCGAGAGCACGATGGTGTAGCCGTCGGGGGCCACGAACTGCACCGCGATGGCGCCGAGACCGCCGGCAATGCCGGTGATGCCGGCCGAGACGCCGAACGCCAGCGTCTTGTACAGCGCGACGTCGACACCCATCGCTGACGCCGCGATCTCGTTGTCGCGGATCGCCATGAAGGCGCGGCCCGAGCGCGACCGCAGCAGGTTGACCGAGGCGATGTAGATGCCGATCGTGATCACGAGCGTGAAGTAATACAGCCACATGTCCTGCGACATCGGCAGGCCGAACGGCGCGTCGGGCTTGGTCACGACCAACCCCTGCACGCCGCCGGTCCAGTGCTCGAAGAAGCCGAGCTTGAGCAACTGCGGCATCGCGGTGGCAAGCGCAAACGTCGCCAGCGCGAGATAGACGCCGGAAAGCCGCAGCGCCGGCTGGCCGAACAGGAATCCGAAGCCGAAGCAGATCAACCCCGCGATTGGCAGCGTCAGCGCGTAGTTCATCCCGACATGTTCCATCAGGATCGCCGACGTGTAAGCGCCTACCGCGTAAAACGCGCTCTGACCCAGCGAGAACTGGCCACTTCCGCCGGTCAGGATATTCAACGCCAGAACCGCCAGGCCGTAGATCAGGAGCATCGTCATCTGGAAGATGATGAAGTTCTTGACGAACAGCGGAGCCAGGACCAGCGCGGCGAGCACTACCAGCGAGGTGCCCAGGCCGAGCGTCATGGCGCGCTTCGGAACGGCCTCGACGGCCGGTGCTTCTGTGACGACGTCTTCGACAGCGCTCATGATCAAACTCGCTTCACGATGGGCCGGCCCAACAGGCCAGCGGGTTTGAAGACCAGGACGGTGATGATCAGCGCAAGCGCGATCGGGAGTTTCAACTCGTTACCGACACCGGGAATGTAGGTCCCGGCGAGATTTTCAAAGATACCGACGAGGAAGCCGCCGACGACAGCGCCGAGCGGTGAGGTCAGGCCGCCGAGCACGGCCGCCGCGAAGCCATAGAGCAGCACGCCTAGCATCATGTTCGGCTCCAGGAACACGACGGGCGCTATCAGGATGCCGGCGATCGCGCCGATCGCCGAGGCCATGCCCCAGCCCAGCGCGATCATCCAGGAGGTGTTGATGCCGACCAGCCGCGCCGATTCAGGGAGTGCTGCGGCGGCGCGCATCGCAAGACCGATCCGCGTGTACTGGAAGAACAGGAACAGCAGGATCAGCAGCAGCACGGTAACGCCGATCATGCCGGCCTGGTGGGTCGAGATCAGCTGGCTGCCGAGGAACGGCGATGATCCGAACGGCGTCGGATACTGCTTGATGGTAAAGTCCCAGATCAGGCCCGCGACCGAGTTGATGATCCCGTATAGCGCGATGAAGCCGGCGACGTTGGTCAGAACCGGCGCCTTGGCGAGCGGCTTGAACAGCAGCCGCTCGATGAGGATGCCGCCGGCAAAGGAGATGATAAGCGTGGCCAGGAAGGCCCACCAGTAGGGGATGCCCCACTGCATCAATTGCCAGGAAATGAAGGTCGAGAACATCGCCATTTCGCCCTGGGCGAAATTGAGATGGTCGATCGCCTGGTAGATCATCACGACCGCGAGCGCCATACAGGCGTAGATCGCGCCCGTGGCGATGCCGGCCAGGACTTGGTTTGTAAACAGTTCCATGGCCAGCTCCTCAGTAGCCGAGATAGGATTTGCGGACGTCTTCGTTGGTCGCGATGTCCTTGGCGTTGCCCGACATCACGATCTTCCCGGTTTCGATCACATAGGCCTGGTCGGCGAGTTCCAGCGCCAGTTGCGCGTTCTGCTCGACCACCAGAATGGTGACCTTGTCCTCGCGGTTGATCTTGCCGAGAATCTTGAACAGCTCGCGCACGATCAGGGGCGCTAGGCCGAACGACGGCTCGTCCAGCAGCATCAGGCGCGGCCGCAGCATCAGCGCACGCGCGACCGCGAGCATCTGCTGCTCGCCGCCTGAAAGCGTGCCCGCCTGCTGGGTATGCCGTTCCTTCAGCACCGGGAAGTGCTCGTACATGCGCTCGATATCGGCAACGATGTTCTTCTTGTCGCTGCGGGTAATGGCGCCGAGCTGCAGGTTTTCCTCCACCGTCATGGTGGTGAAGGTGCCGCGGCCCTGCGGCACATGCGCGATGCCGAGACGGACGACGTTTTCGGTCGACTTGCCGGACAGCGGCTTGCCCTCGAACTCGATCGCACCCGTCGAACGCACCATGTTGCAGATCGCGCGCAAGGTGGTGGTCTTGCCGGCGCCGTTGGCGCCGAGCAGCGTGGTCAGCGAGCCCTCATTGAGTGAGAAGCTCAGGCCGTGAAGCGCCTGGACCTGGCCGTAATAGGCACGGAGATCCTTGATGTTGAGCATCGCGGTCATTGGTCCTTGCTCCCGAGATAGGCCTTGATGACATCCGGGTCGGCCTGGACCTGGGCCGGGGTTCCCTCGGCGAGCTTGCGGCCGAAGTTGAGGGCGACGACGTGGTCGGCGATCGACATCACCAGACCCATGTGATGCTCGACCAGCAGCACCGTCATGTGACGCTCGTCACGAATCCGGCGGATCAGGTCGCCGAGCACATAGACTTCTTCGTGGTTGAGGCCGCCGGCGGGCTCGTCGAGCAGCAGGATCTTCGGATCGGCGGCGAGTGCACGCGCCAGTTCGACGCGCTTCTGGGTGCCGAAGGGCAGGCCGGAAACCACGGTGTGGGCGACGTCATTGAGATCCAGGTAATCCAGAATCTCGTGGACCTTCTGGTTGATTTCGGCCTCGAGGCGGCGGACCTTGCCGAGCTTCAGCGAGTCGCTGACGATGTCGCTGGAGGTGCGGGAGTGCGTGCCCACGCGAACATTGTCGAGCACTGAAAGATTGGGAAACAGCGCGACGTTCTGGAAGGTTCGGCCGATGCCGATTTCCGCGATCCGGTGCGGCGGACGCGTCAGGATGCTCGCGCCCTCCATCAGGATATCGCCGGAAGACGGCTGATAGAGTCTGGAGAGGCAGTTGAACAACGTGGTCTTGCCGGCGCCGTTCGGTCCGATCAGGCCGAGGATTGCACCTTTGTGCATGTCGAAGGATACGCCATTCAGCGCGATGATGCCGCCGAACACGACGCTGACGTCGCGAACCGCGAGCAGGGGGGCATTTCCCTGCGCGAGCTGTGCCTGCGTCATCTCGTCTCGCCCACGCTGATCGCGGAGCGGGAATGACCGGACAAAAATTCTCGCCGGTCATGGTGAAGGCTATCTGATCCCCTCGGCCAAACGTGCAACTTTCCCTCCTGCTTTTAGTTTTTTGTTGTCTGCTTTTTTGGATTGCGGTGCTGCGCCGCCCAGCGCTGCCTCGATGTTCCTTACCATCGTCACAAGGCGCGGTCCAATGTCGCTCATCAAGCGTTCTTCCGTGAAGCGGAATGCCGGCGCGCCGCAATTGAAGGCATACGGTCCGGTTCCGTCATTGAGCTTCAGCGCCACACCTACCGCGTGCACGTCGTTCTGCCATTCACCTGCGGAAATCGCGAAGCCGTATTTCGCCACCGTTTCGCCCGAGCGTTCGATGCCGTCGCGCATCCGTGCCCATCGGCTGCCGTAATGGTCGCGCAGGTCGCGCAACAAAGAGGCGCGTTCGTCGTCGGGCAGTGCCCAGATATAGGCCCGTCCCATCGCCGAAGTCGCAATCGGTACGCGCGACCCGACGTCGAGCTGTACGCCGAGCGTCAGCCCGTTACGGCTCTGCCCGAAATAGATCATGCTGTGACGGTCACGTCCGCCGACCGCGACGGCGCCGCCGGTCTCGCGCATCAGTTCTTCACGATAGGGTTCGGACAAATGCCGAACGCCGAGATTTGCCAGCGCGGCATACCCCAGCGCCATGGCTGATGGCGCGAGCTGATACTTCTCGAACCGCGGAACGGGTGTAAGATAGCCCAGCTTGGTCAAGGTGTAGGTCAGCCGGGAAATGGTTGGCTTCGGCAAATTAGTACGGGCGGCGATCTCTTGATTGCCGAGAAGCCCGTCGTTGGGATGGAATGCGCGCAACACATCAAGTCCGCGGGAAAGCGCGACGACGAAGCTGCGATCAGTCGCCACCTTTTTCCCTGGACGCTTCATTGCCCGCTACTGCTGATGAGCTCGTTGACAAGGGACGTGCTTCAAAATAACCCTCCGTGTCAAGATGTGGAATTAAATTTCGCAGTGCGAAACTGACAAAATCGACCCTAGCTACTCAACGCAAGTTGGGCGGCATCCAAGAACAAACGATCCAGAGAACAAACGATCCAGGGAGAGTCCCGTGAGCGAAGTGGTAAAACTCGAGCGTCATGACGTCATCGCCATCGTCACGGTCAACAGTCCTCCCGTCAACGCGCTGAGCGCCGCGGTGCGCGGCGGCATCTTCGAATGCATGAAGAGCGCGATTGCGGACCCGGAAGTTAAGGCAATCGTGCTGACCTGCGCAGGCCGAACCTTCATCGCCGGCGCCGACATCACCGAATTCGGCAAGCCGCCGAAGCCCCCGGGGCTCGCCGAGGTGCTTGTCCTGATGGAGAACTCGCCGAAGCCGATCATTGCCGCGATTCACGGCACGGCGCTCGGCGGCGGCCTCGAAGTCGCTCTGGCATGCCACTATCGCGTCGCGACCAAGGAAGCCAAGCTCGGCCTGCCCGAAGTGAAGCTCGGCCTGCTGCCGGGCGCCGGCGGTACCCAGCGGCTCCCGCGCGCGGTCGGCCCCGAACTCGCGGTCAAGATGATCGTCAGCGGCGATCCGATCGGCGCGGCGGACGCGCTCAAGAACGGCCTGATCGAGGAAATCGTCGAAGGCCCGGCCTCAGGCGGCGAGGCCTTCGCCCGCAAGGTGCTGGCGGAGAAGCGCCCCTTGCGCAAGCTGCGCGACGACGACGCCAAGCTCGCTGCGGCCAAGGCCGATATTTCGATCTTCACCAATGCGGTCGCAGCCCTGACCAAGAAGGCGCGTGGGCTCGAAGCGCCCTTTGCCGCCGCCGATGCCGTTCGCGCCGCGATCGAGCTGCCGTTCGACGAAGGGTTGAAGAAGGAGCGCGAAGGTTTCCTCAAGCTGGTCTCAAGCGACCAGTCGAAAGCGCAGCGCTACGCCTTCTTCTCCGAGCGCGAAGCCGCCAAGATCGCCGGCGTGCCTGAGGGCACCAAGGCGCGTCCCGTCGAGCGCGTCGCCATCATCGGCGCCGGCACCATGGGCGGCGGTATCGCAATGTCGTTCGCCAATGCCGGTATTCCGGTGACGCTGATCGAGACCGGCGAAGAGCAGCTCAAGCGCGGCCTCGGCGTGATGCAGAAGAACTACGAGGCGACTGCCGCGCGCGGCGGTATCCCGGCGGATGCCCCGGCCAAGCGCATGGGGCTGATCAGGGGCGTGGTCGGTCTGGAGAACGTTAGGGATGCTGACCTTGTGATCGAGGCCGTGTTCGAAACCATGGCGGTCAAGAAGGAAGTGTTCGAGGCGCTCGACAAGCACGCCAAGCCGGGCGCGGTGCTGGCTTCCAACACCTCGTATCTCAACATCGACGAGATCGCGAAGGTGACAAAGCGTCCGCAGGACGTGCTCGGCATGCACTTCTTCTCGCCGGCCAACGTCATGAAGCTGTGCGAGATCGTGCGCGCCGACAAGACCGCGCCGGATGCGCTGACGACGGCGGTGTCGATCGCGCGCAAGATTGCAAAGGTGCCGGCCGTGGTCGGCGTCTGCGACGGCTTCGTCGGCAACCGCATGCTGGCGCAGCGCGGTAAGCAGTCCGAAAAGCTGTTGTTCGAGGGCGCATTGCCGCAGCAGGTCGACGCCGTGGTGACGAAGTTCGGCATGCCGATGGGCCCGTTCGCGATGAGCGATCTCGCCGGCCTCGACATCGGCTGGCGTTCGCGGAAAGACCGCGGCATCAAGTCGGAAATCGCCGACGCGCTGTGCGAGGCCGGGCGCTTCGGCCAGAAGACCGGCAAGGGCTACTACAAGTACGAGGCCGGCTCGCGCGCGGCGCTGCCCGATCCGGAAGTCGAAAAGCTGATCGACGAGACGTTGCTGCGCCTGGGACGCAAGAAGCGCGTCGTCAGCGACGACGAGATCCTCGAGCGCATGATGTACCCGATGATCAACGAGGGCGCGCGCATCCTCGAAGAGAACATCGCGGCGCGTCCGAGCGATATCGACGTGATCTGGCTCTATGGCTACGGCTGGCCGATTTATCGCGGCGGCCCGATGTTCTATGCCGACCAGGTCGGCCTCAAGCACATCGCCGACCGGCTGTCCTACTACGCCAAGGAAACCAACGATCCCTCGCTGGAGCCGTCAGCCCTGCTCAAGCGCCTCGCCGCCGAAGGCAAGACCTTCGCGTCGCTGGCCGCGCAGTCGAAGGCGGCTTGATGCGGCATCCCGGAGAGCAGTTCTATCCGGAAGGCGTCCGCTGGGACGATCCGCTTCCGCGCGGCACGCTGCCCGACCTGTTGTCGGCAGCGGCCGCCGAATTCGGATCGCGGCCCGCGATCGAATTCCGCGACCGGCCGATCAGCTACAGCGAACTCGAAGCGCTGGTGGAGACAGCGGCCAGTGCCTTCCTGCGCGCCGGCTACGGCAAGAACAGTTCGGTCGCCCTGTTCCTCGGCAATTCGCCGGATCACCCGGTCAATTTCTTTGGCGCGCTGAAGGCGGGTGCGCGCGTCGCGCATCTGTCGCCGCTCGACGGCGAGATCGCCCTGACGCACAAGCTCACCGATTCCGGTGCGCGCATCGTCGTCACGAGTAATTTATCCGCGCTGCTTCCGACCGCGCTGAAGTTTCTCGACAAGGGACTGATCGACAGGTTGGTCGTCTGCGAGGACGACGACTGGGGCGCGGTCGGCGCGCCGCAAACGCCGCTGCCCAGAAACCCCGCGATCATCACCTACAAGCAGTTCGTCGATGGCGTGACCAGGCCGGCCACCTGGCCTTCTATCGACGTCGAGGACGTCGCGTTGCTGCAATACACCAGCGGAACCACCGGGTTGCCGAAAGGCGCTATGCTCTCCCACGGCAATTTCACGTCCGCCGTGTCGATCTACGATGTCTGGGGCAGGCACGCGCGACTGGAGCGCAATGCGATCGAGCGCGTCATTTGCGTACTGCCGTTGTTTCACATCTTCGCGCTGACCGTGGTGCTGCTTTCCTCACTGCGCCGCGGCCATCTGGTCTCGCTGCACCAGCGTTTCGATGTGGAGGCTGTGATGCGCGACATCGAGGTGAAGCGCGCCACCGTTTTTCCCGGCGTGCCCACGATGTGGATCGCCATCGCCGCGCTGCCCGATCTCGACAAGCGGGATTTCTCATCGTTGCGCAGCGCCGGCTCGGGCGGCGCCTCGTTGCCGATGGAAGTCGCGAGGATTTTTGAGCGCAAGGTCGGCATGAAGCTGCGGAGCGGCTGGGGCATGACCGAGACGTCCCCGGCTGGCACGGCGCATCCGGAGAACGGACCGGACAAGCCGGGTTCGGTCGGGGTGATGCTGCCCGGCATCGAGATCGACATCGTATCGATGGAGGATCCGACAAAGGTGCTGCCGGTCGGCGAGTCCGGCGAACTCCGCATCAGGGGCCCGAACGTCACCAAGGGTTACTGGAACAAGCCGAAGGAGACCGCGGAGTCCTTTGTGGGCGACCGCTTCCTGACCGGCGACGTCGGCTACATGGATCCCGACGGCTATTTCTACCTGGTCGACCGCAAGAAGGACATGATCATCTCCGGCGGCTTCAACGTCTATCCGCAGATGATCGAGCAGGCGATCTACACCCATCCGACGGTGCAGGAAGTCATCGTGATCGGTATCCCCGACGATTACCGCGGCGAGTCGGCGAAAGCCTTCATCACGCAGCGCGCGGGCGCTCAGCCGTTCACCATCGATGAGCTGCGCAGCTTCCTCGCGGGCAAGCTCGGCAAGCACGAGCTGCCGACCGCCGTCGAGTTCGTCAAGGAATTGCCGCGCACGCCGGTCGGCAAGCTGTCGCGCCACGAATTGCGCAAGCAGCAGGAGTCGTCGCAAGCTGCCAACGGTAAGAACGTCGCTTAGCCTGGAATCTAATTCGCTCACAGGAGGATCCGATGGATCTCGCTTTCAGCAAGGAAGAAATCGCGTTTCGTGAGGAGGTCAGGGCCTTCTTCCGTGACAACGTGCCGCCGGAAACCCGGCGCAAGTTGGTGGAGGGACGTCATCTCTCCAAGGACGAGATGATCGCCTGGTGGCGCATCCTCAACAAGAAGGGTTGGGGCGTCTCGCACTGGCCGAAGGAATATGGCGGCACGGGCTGGACCTCGGTACAGCACTACATTTTCAACGAAGAACTGCAGATGCATCCGGCGCCGGCGCCGCTCGCCTTCGGCGTCAGCATGGTCGGGCCGGTCATCTATACGTTCGGCAACGAGAAGCAGAAGCAGCAATACCTGCCGCGCATCGCCAATGTCGACGACTGGTGGTGCCAGGGCTTCTCTGAGCCCGGCTCGGGATCGGACCTCGCCTCGCTGAAGACCAAGGCCGAGCGCAAGGGCGACAAGTACATCATCAACGGCCAGAAGACCTGGACCACGCTGGCGCAGCACGCCGACATGATCTTCTGCTTGTGCCGCACCGACACCAATGCGAAGAAGCAGATGGGCATCTCGTTCATCGTGTTCGACATGAAGTCGAAGGGCGTCACCGTGCGCCCGATCGAGACCATCGACGGTGGCCGTGAGGTCAACGAAGTGTTTTTCGATGATGTCGAGGTGCCGGTCGAGAATTTGATCGGCGAGGAGAACAAGGGTTGGGACTACGCAAAATTCCTGCTCGGTAACGAGCGCACCGGCATCGCCCGTGTCGGCGTCTCCAAGGAGCGGCTGCGCCGCATCAAGGATCTCGCTTCCAAGGTCGAACAGAACGGCAAGCCCGTGATCGAGGACCAGGGTTTCCGCGAAAAGCTCGCGGCCTGCGAGATCGAGTTGAAGGCGCTCGAACTCACCCAGCTCCGCGTCGTCGCCGACGAAGGCAAGCACGGCAAGGGCAAGCCCAACCCGGCGTCCTCCGTGCTGAAGATCAAGGGTTCGGAAATCCAGCAGACCACCACCGAACTTCTGATGGAAGTAATCGGCCCGTTCGCCGCGCCCTACGACGTGCATGGCGACGACGGCTCCAACGAGACCATGGACTGGACCGCCCAGATCGCGCCGAGCTACTTCAACAACCGCAAGGTCTCGATCTACGGCGGCTCCAACGAGATCCAGCGCAACATCATCACCAAGGCGGTGCTGGGGTTGTAGCCACAACAACACCTGTCGTCCCCCGCGAATGCGGGGGACCCAGTACGCCGCGGCGGTTATGGCTCACGACGCACCTGCGATTACTGGATCCCCGCCTACGCGGGGATGACGATTGAAAGCTCGGCAACGGGGTTGCCCGAATTGAATTCTGGAGAAAGTAAAGAACATGGATTTTGATTTGTCCGAGGAGCAGCGCCTTCTCAAGGAAAGCATCGACGGTCTGTTGACGGATTCCTACGATTTCGATGCGCGCAAGAAGTACCAGAAGGAGAAGGGCGGCTGGAGCAAGGCCGTCTGGGGCAAGCTCGCCGAGCAGGGCTTGCTGGGCCTGCCGTTCGCGGAAGCCGATGGCGGCTTTGGCGCCGGCGCGGTCGAGACCATGATCGTGATGGAAGCGCTCGGCAAGGCGCTGATGCTGGAGCCATATCTGGCGACAGTCGTGATCGGCGGCGGCTTCCTGCGCCATGGCGGCTCAGCCGAGCAGAAAGCCCAGCACATCCCCGGTATCATCGACGGCAGCAAGACGTTTGCGTTCGCGCAGCTCGAGAAGAACTCGCGCTACGATCTCGGCGATGTCTCGACTACCGCCAAGAAGAAGGGCGCAGGGTGGGTCATCGACGGTGAAAAATTCGTCGTGCTCAACGGCGAGAACGCCGACACTTTGATCGTGACCGCGCGGACCAAGGGCGGCCAGCGTGACAAGACCGGCATCGGCGTATTCCTCGTCCCGGCGACTGCCAAGGGCGTCACCCGCAAGGGCTATCCGACCCAGGACGGCCTGCATGCCGCCGACATCACGCTGACCGGCGTCGAGGTCGGCGCCGATGCCGCGATCGGCGATCCCGAGAACGGCCTTGCGCTGATCGAGCGCGTGGTGGACGAAGCCCGCACCGCGATGTGCGCGGAAGCGGTCGGCGCGATGGATGAATCGCTGAAGAGCACGGTCGAGTATCTCAAGACGCGAAAACAGTTCGGCGTGCCGATCGGCAGCTTCCAGACCCTGCAGCACCGCGCCGCCGACATGTTTGTTGCCCTCGAACAGGCCCGCAGCATGTCGATGTTCGCGACCATGGCTGCCGATTTCGACAGCGCCAAGGAGCGCGCGACCGCGGTCGCCGCCGCCAAGGTGCAGATCGGCAAATCCGGCAAGTTCATCGGCCAGCAGTCGATCCAGCTTCACGGCGGCATCGGCATGACCCAGGAAGCCAAGATCGGCCACTACTTCAAGCGGCTGACCATGATCGAAAACACCTTTGGCGACACCGACTACCACCTCCGCCGCGTCACCGACGCGGGCGGGCTGGTTTGACACCCGCTGACTGTCATCCCCCGCGAAAGCGGGGGATCCAGTACGCCGCGGCCTATCTGCTCTCGCTCATCCGTCTCTGGAATACTGGATCGCCCGGTCAGGCCGGGCGATGACGACTGAATGAATGGAAACAGGGAGCCAACAACAATGAAAAACACCCCGTTCGATCTCACCGGAAAAGTCGCCATCATCACCGGCTCCAGCCGCGGCATCGGCCGCTCTTCGGCGGAGCTGCTCGCCAAACTCGGCGCAAAGGTCGTGATCTCCAGCCGCAAGGCCGACGCCTGTCACGAAGTGGCCGAAGGCATCAAGAAGGCCGGCGGCGACGCCTATGTCATTCCCTGCAACATATCGCGCCGCGAGGAAGTCGAGGCGCTGGTCGCGGGCACCACGAAGCATTACGGCAAGGTCGACATCCTCGTCTGCAACGCCGCGGTGAACCCCTATTATGGCCCGCTGCTCGACATCAAGGACGAAGCCTTCGACAAGATCATGGGCAGCAACGTCAAGAGCAACATCTGGCTCTGTGCGCTGGCGATCCCGCAAATGGCCGAACGCGGCAACGGCTCGGTGGTGATCATCTCATCCATCGGCGGCCTGCGCGGTTCCACCGTGATCGGCGCCTACGGAATTTCGAAAGCCGCCGACTTTGCGCTGTGCCGCAGCCTCGCCGGCGAATGGGGCCCGAAAGGTGTCCGCGTCAATTGCGTGGCGCCGGGCCTGGTGAAAACCGATTTCGCCAAGGCGCTGTGGGAAGATCCGGAAAACCTCAAACGCCGCACCGCCGGCACCCCGCTGCGCCGCATCGGCGAACCCGACGAAATCGCCGGCGCGGTGGCGTACCTGGCCTCCGACGCGTCGACCTTCATGACCGGTCAGACGATTGTGGTCGACGGCGGCGTGACGACGGCAGCGACGTGATCTCTTACCCTCCCCTCCAGGGGAGGGTAAGGAAGGCATCGCGTCTCATATTGACGAACCATCCCCAATCGGATTGCCTCTCCCGCAACCAAAACCTCCCGGGGAAGCAACGCCAATGTCCTTTGTGCTGGCCATCGATCAGGGCACCACGTCCTCGCGCGCCATCGTGTTCCGATCAGACATTTCCATCGCTGCCACGGCGCAGCAGGAATTCCCGCAGCATTTCCCGGCCTCGGGCTGGGTCGAGCACGAGCCCGAGGACATTTGGACCTCGACGGTCGCAGTCTGCCGCGAGGCGCTGGAAAAAGCCGGCCTGACGGCCAAGGACATCGCCGCGATCGGTATCACCAACCAGCGCGAGACCACCGTGGTGTGGGACCGCGCCACGGGGCAGGCGGTGCACCGCGCCATCGTCTGGCAGGACCGCCGCACCGCCGACGTCTGCGCCAAACTGAAGAATGAAGGCCACGAGCCGGCGATCTCGGCCAAGACCGGCCTCATTATCGATCCTTATTTCTCCGGCACCAAAGTCGCATGGATCCTCGATCACGTGCCCGGCGCGCGCGAACGCGCCGGCCGCGGCGAGCTGATGTTCGGCACCGTCGATTGCTATCTGCTGTGGCGGCTGACCGCTGGCCGTGTGCACGCCACCGATGCCACCAACGCCTCGCGCACGCTGCTGTTCAACATCCACACCGGCGAGTGGGACGACGAACTCCTGAAGCTCCTGCGCGTGCCGCGCTCGATGCTGCCCGAGGTAAAAGACTCTTCCGCCAAGTTCGGCGACAGCGACCCGAGCCTGTTCGGCGGCCCGGTCGCCATATCCGGAATCGCTGGCGACCAGCAGGCCGCGACCATCGGCCAGGCCTGCTTCACGCCCGGCATGATCAAGTCGACCTACGGCACCGGCTGCTTCGCGCTCCTTAACACCGGCACCACGCCGGTCGCCTCGAAAAACAAGCTGCTCACCACCATCGCCTATCAATTGAACGGCAAACGCACCTATGCGCTGGAAGGCTCGATCTTCGTCGCAGGTTCCGCCGTGCAATGGTTGCGCGACGGCCTTGGCATCATCAAGCAGGCCTCCGAGACCGGCCCGCTCGCCGACAAATCCGATTCCATGCAGAGCGTCTATCTGGTGCCGGCCTTCGTCGGCCTCGGCGCGCCCTACTGGAATCCCCGCGTCCGCGGCGCGCTGTTCGGCCTCACCCGCAACACCGGCCCCGCCGAACTCGCGCACGCCGCACTGGAAAGCGTCTGCTACCAGACATCAGATCTTCGCGAGGCGATGCGCGCCGACTGGCCCGGAGAGAAGGCCGCCAACGTGCTGCGCGTCGACGGCGGCATGACGGCGTCGGACTGGACCATGCAGCGCCTCGCGGACCTGCTCGACGCCCCCGTCGATCGCCCGATGATCCAGGAAACCACCGCACTTGGCGCCGCCTATCTCGCGGGGCTGCAGGCCGGCGTCTATCCCGAGCCCGCAAAGTTCGCCGACAACTGGCGGCTGGAACATCGCTTCAAGCCGAACATGAGCAAGGCGACACGGGAGCGGAAGCTTGCCGGATGGGCGAGGGCAGTGAAGGGCGTGCTGGCGAGCGATGAAGGGGAATAGCGCCGGATGATCGTCCCCGACGGTTATTCTGACATCCCGGCCGGCAAGATCGCCGCCGTCGTCACGCACCTGGAGATGACCGCGCGCCCCGCGCCGCGTCCCGATCCCGCTGGTGCATGGACGCTGCGGCGGGTTGAGATGCCGCCGCTCGACTGGTTTCGCGATCTCTATCGCCGCGTCGGCGAGGAGTGGCTGTGGATTTCAAGGATACGAATGCCCGACGCGGAATTGGCCGCGATCATTCGATCGCCGCTGATGGAGATCTACGCACTGGCGCATGAGGGGCGCGACGAAGGCTTGCTCGAGTTGGATTTTCGCGAGCCCGGGCGATGCGAACTCGTCTCTTTCGGGGTCACCGAAAGACTCGTCGGAACCGGCGCCGGCCGCTGGCTGATGAACCGCGCGCTGGAAATCGCCTGGTCGCGGCCGGTGACACGCGTCTGGCTGCACACCTGCACCTTCGATCATCCTTCAGCGCTAGCGTTCTACCGGCGCTCAGGCTTTCGTCCATTCCGGCGGCAGGTCGAGGTGGTCAACGATCCGCGGCTCGATGGCACAGTGCCGCGTGGTGTCGCGAGGCATGTGCCGCTAATTGGTGAGCTTGTCTAGAAAATCTCCTGCTTCCCGCGCGCCAGCGAGAACCCGCGGCGATCCACGTTGAAGCACGTCACGCCCGCCTGCTCCGACTTGCACGTAAACCCTCCACGCTGCCACACCTCGCCATAGCTCAGCACCGGCAGCGATCCATCCATCACGGTGTCGCCATGGCAGAGGCGCGTGGCGGGGCCCTTGGCCTTAATCTCGAAGGCGCCGCCGTAGTCGAGCTCGCAATCGGCGGGCCGTCGCGGCTTTGTTTCCATGGCGCTGATGTCGCAGCGGAGCACGTTCTGCTTGTCGTAGTCGAAATATTGGCAGGCGATGTTTTTGGATGGCGACTGGAAGCCGGTCGGGCCGGATTGGGCGTGTGCCGGATGTGAAGTGATGAGCAATCCGACGAGAATTAGCAGATGTCGCATACGTTTGACTCCCATCGTCATCACCCGCGAAAGCGGGTGATCCAGTATTCCAGAGCTAGCGGTGATAAAACCGAGAGGCCGCAGCGTACTGGATACCCCGCTTTCGCGGAGTATGACAGTCCGTTACACTGACGATCCGTCCGCCTCGAAGAGTGATGATTTTAAAATGATCCTGATCGGCCAATACGACTCCCCCTTCGTCCGCCGCGTCGCCATTGCCATGCGGCTCTATGACATCGCCTTCGAGCACAGACCGTGGTCGACCTTCGGCGATGCCGACAAGATCGCGCCCTATAATCCGCTGCGGCGGGTGCCGACGCTGGTGCTTGACGATGGTGAAGCCTTGATCGAGAGCGCCATGATCCTGGATTATCTCGACGATGTCGTCGGCCCCGAAACAGCGATGATTGCGCGGAGCGGCGAGGCGCGGCGGCGGCATTTGCGGATATGCGCGCTGGCGATGGGGCTCGGCGACAAGGGCGTCAGCCTGCTTTACGAGCGCGTGCTGCGCAAGGAGAAGCAGCTCGATCTGTGGGTCGAGCGCTGCAAGTCGCAGATCGCGGGCGTGCTGGAGGTGCTGGAAAAGGAGCGCGCCGCGGTCAAGACGCCCTATTGGTCCGGTGAAAACATCGGTCACGCCGATATTGCGGTCGCCTGCGTGCTGCGCTTCACCGGCGAGGCGCATCCCGCGCTGTTCGGCGCAGGCTATCCCGCACTGAAGGCGCATTCCGCCGCTTGCGAGGCGCTGGCGCCGTTCAAGGAAATCGTGCAGCCGCTGGCGCCGCCGAAGGGGTGAGGGGATTTCGTAAGGTGGGCAAAGCGACTTGTCTCGCCGTAGCTCAACGAGCGAAGGCGGAAGCGTGCCCACCGTTCGGCATGATTGAAGAAAGATGGTGGGCACGGCCCAACGCGCCTTTGCTCGCCCTACGCCTGGCTGAGCTGCTGCCTCCCACCGTCATTGCCTGCGACAAACGCGAAGCGTTTGCGCAAGGGAGCGCAGCGACGAAGCAATCCATTCTTTCTTCGTGCCGAGAGATGGATTGCTTCGCTTCGCTCGCAATGACGCGGATGGACCGGGCGACCCACGAGGCCAGCCTACTTCTTGCGCATCGCCTCCGGCGTATCCGGCTGCGCCAGCGGATGCGCTTTTGAAAATTCCGGCAGCGCCATCGCGGTTTCGAAAATGCGCTTCACGGTGGGATAGATTTTCAAATCGATCTGCTGCGTCACCGCGACTGTGACATGCCCCACCATGCAGATATCTGCCAGCGTCGGCGTATCGCCATGACAAAACCGGCCGGTGTCCTTGTTATCAGCCAGATGTCCCTCCAGCGCGGCCAGCGTTTCCACGATCCAGTGCCGCCGCCATGCCGCCTGTTGCGTGTCGCGCAGATTGAGTTCGTGGTCGAGATAGCGCCGCACCCGTGGCGTCAGCAGCGGATGGCCCTCGCAGGCCACCATCAGCGCCAGCGCGCGGACGCGGGCGCGGCCGTTGATGTCGGCGGGCAGCAGCGGCGGGGAGGGGTATTTCTCGTCGAGATATTCGAGGATGGCGAGCGACTGGAACAGCGTGGTGCCGTCATCCTCGACCAGCGCCGGCAGCGCCATCTGCGGATTGATCTTGCGATACGCGGGGTCGCGATGCGCATTGGCGTCGAGGTCGACGAAGATCACCTCCGCCGGCACATTTTTCAGATTGAGCGCGATGCGCACGCGAAAACTCGCCAGCGATCGCCAGAACGAAAAGAATTTCATGGGCACCCCCGCATTCTCTTCCCCTCTCCCCTTGTGGGAGCGAGACGAGCGAAGCTCGCTCTTGGGTGGATCAATCGTGCGACGCACGATTGAGACGGATGAGAGGTCTGTCTCCGCGGAGAGAACCCCCCATCCGCCTTGCCTTCGGCAAGGCACCTTCTCCCACCCTAACTCGGGTTTACCCGAGTTAGGTATCTCAATTGTCGAAGTCGGATAAATCCGACTTCGATGGGAGAAGGGAAGAAAGCGGCTGCTACGCTCCCGCCGCCTCTTCCGCCAATATCGAACTGTGTCGATCCGGACACAACCGGGCGGAGAAATGGCTGGGCGCTGCTCGGTTCAATCCGGGCTCCCCGGCGGCCAAGACGGTCAAAAGCGGATCGGCCAGATTGCATCGAACAAAGGCCCCTGTGCCGAACCCTGGAGCGCAATCGAAATGAAACGGATCAGGTTTGTGATGGCGGCGGCCGCGGCGTTCCTCGCCGCACCCGCGCTGAATGTGTCGGCGGCTGATTTGGCCTACACCAAGTCGCCTGTCGCGACGGTCTATAATTGGACCGGCCTGTATGTCGGCGGTACGGCCGGCGGCGCATGGCAGCGAGCCCGCAACGACTACACAGACTATGATCCCGGCCTTGGCTTCACGGTTTTTGGTTTTGCGCTGGACTTCGGGGTGATGGCCAGGTCGACGTCACAGAACAGTGCGGGCGCGCTCGGTGGGGTGACGCTTGGATATAATTGGCAGCGCAGCAACATCGTTATCGGCGTCGAGGGCGATTGGAGCTGGACGGGATTGAAGGCCACCAGCGTAACGACGCTCCCTCCGTGCTGCTTCTTCCCGGCGATCAAAACCACGGCCGAAACCCGCACCGATTGGCTCGCCACCTTGAGAGGCCGGATCGGTATGCTCGCGGCTCCGCAAACATTGCTGTTCGTAACGGGCGGCCTTGCGCTGGGCGAAATCAAGACATCGGTAGATATCGCGCCGATGGGGGTCTCAAGCTGCGCCAACAATTCGCTTTGTGCGGTTGGTAATGCCTCCGCCACCCGCGTCGGATGGACTGCCGGCGCAGGCATTGAACATGCATTTGCCGGCAACTGGACGGTAAAGGTCGAATATCTGCATTACGATCTCGGCAGTGTCTCCTATAGGGCGATCGAGGCGTCGCCGGCATTCGCATTTGTCGGTGTGCCGTTCTTGAATGTGAATACGCGGGTCAGCGGCGAAATCGGCCGGGTGGGTGTCAACTATCGCTTCTGAACGATGGCGGCCTCATCTTCGTATCCCGGATGGAGTGCAGCGCAATCCGGGATAACTCAGATTTGGCCGGCAGTCCGGATTACGCTTTGCTTCATCCGGGCTACGCTTATTGAGGCGAGACCTAGCCCGCCCCCACCGCCTTCTTGCGCCAGGCCAGGTGCACAGCGCAGGTGCAACCGGGCGGATGCGAGGTGGCGTCGTTGGCCGGTACGACCTCGACCACCACCGGCGCCTTCGCCGCAACCGGTTCCTGCGCCGGAATATAATTCAGCACCGGCGCCAGCCAGCGCTCGGTCTCGGCGACGCTCATGCCCTTGCGCGCGGCATAGTCCTCGACCTGGTCGCGCTCGATCTTGCCGACGCCGAAATAGAAGCTCTCGGGGTGCGAGAAATAAAGCCCCGACACCGACGAGCCCGGCCACATCGCAAAGCTCTCGGTCAGGACAACGCCCGCGGTGTTCTCGGCATCGAGCAGGCGGAACAGCGTCGCCTTCTCGGTGTGATCGGGCTGCGCGGGATAGCCGGGCGCCGGGCGGATGCCGGCATATTGTTCGAGGATCAGTTGATCCGGGACAAACGCCTCGTCCGGCGCGTAGCCCCAAAATTCCTTGCGGACGCGCTGGTGCATCCGCTCGGCGAAGGCTTCCGCGAGACGATCGGCCAGTGCCTTGCACAGGATCGAGGAGTAATCGTCGTTGGCGTTCTTGAAACGGTCGGCGACCACGTCCTCGCCGATCCCGGCCGTGACCACGAAGGCGCCGATATAATCAGGCACGCCGGACGACGCGGGCGCGATGAAATCCGACAGCGCGGCGTTGAAGCGGCCTTCGCGCTTCTCCAGTTGCTGGCGCAGCGTGTGGAAGGTCGCGATTTTCTTCTTGCGGCTGTCGTCGGCATAGACGGCGATATCGTCGCCATCGGCATTGGCCGGCCAGAAGCCGACGGTGGCTCGCGCGGTGAACCATTTTTCCTTGACGATGAGAGCGAGCATCTTGCGCGCGTCGTCATAGAGCGAACGCGCGACTTCGCCGATCTTGGGATCGTCGAGAATGGCCGGGAAACGTCCGGTCAATTCCCAGGTCTGGAAGAACGGTGTCCAGTCGATGTATTCGGCCAATTCCGCCAGGTCGTAGGCGTCAAAACTCTTGATGCCGAGGAATGCCGGCTTCTTCGGCGGCGTTTTCGCAAAGTCGGCCTTCACCGCGTTGGCGCGGGCGTCGGCCAGCTTCAGCCGTTTCTTGTCGGCCTGGGCGCGGAAATGTGCCGCGGAGATCTTGGCGTATTCGGCGCGGATGTCGGCGGCATAGGCCTCGCGCCGCTCGGGTGAGAGCAGCGAGGACGCGACGCCGACGGCGCGGCTGGCGTCGTTGACGTGCACCACCGGCCCGCCCTTGTAGTTCGGGTCGATCTTCACGGCGGTGTGGACGCGGCTCGTCGTAGCGCCGCCAATCAACAGCGGCATGTTCATGCCCTGCCGCTCCATTTCGCCAGCCAGAAAGCTCATCTCGTCGAGCGAGGGGGTGATCAGGCCGGATAGCCCGATGATGTCAGCGCCTTCCGCTTTGGCGGTCTCGATGATCTTGCTGGCGGGCACCATGACGCCGAGGTCGATCACCTCGAAATTGTTACATTGCAGCACGATGCCGACGATGTTCTTGCCGATGTCGTGGACGTCGCCCTTCACGGTGGCGAGCACGATCTTGCCGGCGGCGTTGCGGCCGTCGGTAGCCGTACCATTGGCAAGGTTGCGCGCCTTCTCTTCTTCCATGAACGGCATCAGATAGGCGACCGCCTGCTTCATCACGCGGGCGGACTTCACCACCTGCGGCAGGAACATTTTGCCGTCGCCGAAGAGGTCGCCGACGATGTTCATGCCGGCCATCAGCGGGCCTTCGATCACGTTCAGCGGACGCTCTACCGTCAGCCGTACGGCCTCGGTGTCCTCTTCGATGAATTCGGTGATGCCGTGCACCAGCGCGTGGGAGAGTCGCTTTTCGACCGGCCATTCGCGCCAGGCGAGATCCTGCTCCCTGGTCTGCTTCTCCTTGCCGCGGAATTTTTCCGCCAGCGCCAGCAGCCGCTCGGATGCGCCGGGGTCGCGGTTGAGGATGACGTCTTCGCACACCTGCCGCAGCTCGGGGTCGATGTCGTCATAGACGATCATCTGCCCGGCATTGACGATGCCCATGTCCATGCCGGCCTTGATGGCATGATAGAGAAACACCGAATGCATCGCCTCGCGCACCGGCTCGTTGCCGCGGAACGAGAACGAGAGATTGGAGACGCCGCCGGAGATGTGCGCATGCGGCAGGTTCTGGCGGATCCAGCGCGTCGCCTCGATGAAGTCGACGCCGTAATTATTGTGCTCTTCCAGCCCGGTCGCGATCGCAAAGATATTCGGATCGAAGATGATGTCCTCAGGCGGAAAACCGACCTGGTCGACCAGGATGTCGTAGGCGCGCTTGCAGATCTCGGTCTTGCGCGCAAACGTATCCGCCTGTCCGACCTCGTCGAACGCCATCACGACGACAGCGGCGCCATGGCGGCGCGCGATGCGGGCCTCGTGGATGAATTTCTCCACGCCTTCCTTCATCGAGATCGAGTTCACCACCGGCTTGCCCTGAACGCATTTCAGGCCGGCTTCGATTACCTTGAATTTCGAGGAATCGACCATCACGGGCACGCGCGCGATGTCGGGTTCGGCAGCGACGAGGTTGAGGAAGGTCACCATCGCGGCTTCAGAGTCGAGCAGGCCCTCGTCCATGTTGACGTCGATGATCTGTGCGCCGTTCTCGACCTGGTCGCGCGCCACCGCCAACGCTGCGGTGTAATCGCCTGCGGTGACCAGCTTGCGGAATCTCGCCGAGCCGGTGACGTTGGTGCGCTCGCCGACGTTCACGAACGGGATTGCCGGCGTCAGTTCGAACGGCTCGAGCCCCGACAGTCGCAGGCGCGGCTCGATCGTGGGAATCGCGCGCGGCTTGTGCGGGGCGACCGCGGCGGCGATCGCTGCGATATGGTCCGGCGTGGTGCCGCAGCAACCGCCGACGACATTGACGAGGCCGGACTCGGCAAACTCGCCGATCAGGCGCGCCATGTATTCCGGGCTCTCGTCGTACTGGCCGAACTCATTGGGCAGGCCGGCGTTCGGATAGGCGCAAACGAGTGTATCCGCGACGCGGCCGATGTCCGCGATGTGGGCGCGCAAATCTTCGGCGCCGAGTGCGCAGTTGAAGCCGATGGTGATCGGCTTGGCGTGCCGCACCGAATTCCAGAACGCTTCCGGCAATTGTCCCGACAGCAGGCGGCCGGATTTGTCGGTGATGGTGCCCGAGATCATCACGGGCACGTCGATGCCGCGTTCCTCGGTGATTTCCGAAATCGCGTACAGCGCCGCCTTGGCGTTCAGCGTGTCAAAAATGGTTTCGACCAGCAGCATGTCGACGCCGCCGTCGAGCAGGCCGTTGATCTGTTCGCCATAGGACTTACGCAGATCGTCGAAGGTGACGGCGCGATAGCCGGGGTTGGAAACGTCGGGCGAGATCGAAGCCGTCCGATTGGTCGGGCCCAGCGCGCCTGCAACGAAACGCGGTTTGCCGTCTTCAGCGCTGACACGCTCGGCGGCGGCGCGGGCGAGTTTTGCACCGTCGCGGTTCAGTTCGTAAGCGAGGTCCGACATGTCGTAGTCGGCTTGCGCGATCGAGGTCGAGGAGAACGTGTTGGTCGCGACGATGTCGGCGCCGGCGCGCAGGTAATCGGCGTGGATGTCCTCGATCGCCTTCGGCTGCGTCAGGATCAAAAGATCGTTGTTGCCGCGGACATCGCGATGGAAATCCGCAAAGCGCTGCCCCCGAAACGCAGCTTCGTCATACTGCAGGCCCTGGATCATGGTGCCCATGGCACCGTCGAGCACCAGGATACGTTCGCGGGCGGCAGCGAGCAGCGCGGTGCGCTTGTGCGAAATCTTGGCGGTCATCGGATCAGGCGGCTTTCTGTGCGCCATTGGGACGAATTCCCAGGAGATGGCTGATCGCGAACACGAGGTCCGCGCGGTTCATGGTGTAGAAATGAAAGGTATCGACGCCGTGCTTGGCGAGCTTTTGCACCTGGCCGGCCGCGACGGTCGCGGCGACGAGCTTGCGCGTCTCGGCGTCGTCGTCGAGGCCGTCGAACTTGTCCGCCAGCCAGGTCGGCACGGTGGTGCCGGCTCGGGTCACGAAGTTCCGCGCCTGCTTGAAATTATGCATCGGCATGATGCCGGGGACGACCGGGATATCGATGCCACGGGCACGGACACGATCGAGGTAGCGGAAGTAGAGGTCGTTATCGAAGAACACCTGCGTGATGGCACGCGTCGCGCCGGCATCGACCTTGGCCTTCAGCGTGTCGATATCGGCATCCAGATCGGGGCTCTCGGGGTGCTTCTCGGGATAGGCCGAGACCGAGATTTCGATATCGGGATAGCGCTTCTTGATGCCTTCGATCAGGTCGGGCGAGGTCTGATAGCCGTCCGGGTGGGCGCGGTAGGCGGTGCCGATGCCGGTGGTGGGATCGCCGCGCAGCGCGACGATGTGGCGGACGCCGATCTCGTGATAGCGCGCCACCACGTCGTCGATCTCGTCCTTCGGCGCGCCGACGCAGGTCAGATGCGCGGCCGGTGTCAGGCTTGTCTCTCTCAGGATGCGGGCGATGGTCGAATGAGTACGTTCCCGGGTCGAGCCCCCGGCGCCATAGGTGACGGAGACGAAATTCGGCGTCAGCGGCGCCAGCCGGTTGATCGTCTCCCACAGGCTCCGCTCCATCTCTTCCGTCTTGGGCGGAAAGAACTCGAAGGAAATCCTGGGTGAATGCAGCGCGCGATGGCCGTCGAAGGCAGGGGGCGTAACTTCGGTCATGGCACTTCACAAAGCTCCGAAAGGAGGGGCAGGCATCAGGCCTAGCAACGAGGATCTAAAATAGGCCAAACGGGGCCGGCCAAACAGCCCATCGGCCGTGGGAAATGGCCCAATAGGTGCAAAATTGTGTGAAATATAGACTTCAAAAGAATAGCGGTGGGCGGTGCGCTTTAGTAATTTTTGTAATTTTATTCATATAGTTAGTGGTGTAATGGTTTCCGCAAGTGGCGTTGTGGCTAGTGGGCAAGAAGAGAGTGTAGTGAAATTGTTATATCTTGTCCCACTCAAGGGTATGCTCTGCCGCTCCCTTTCCCAACAGGCGCGGGCCTGCTCTGCGCCGACCAGGCCTTTGTAGCCCTCGCGTGTCGCACTAGTTTAGCGCGATGATCCCGCTTTCAGTCCTCGACCTCTCCGTCGTCACCACAGGCACCCGGCCGGCCCACGCGCTGCAGAACAGCATCGATCTGGCCCGCCATGTCGATGGCCTCGGCTTTGTCCGCTACTGGCTTGCCGAGCACCACAATCTGGCCTCGGTGGCGAGCCCCGCGCCCGACCTGATGATCGGCCAGATCGCGGCGGTGACGAAAAACATCCGCGTCGGCTCCGGCGGCGTGATGCTGCCCAACCATGCACCGCTGGTGGTGGCCGAACGCTTCAAGATGCTGGAGGCGCTGTTTCCCGGCCGCATCGACCTCGGCCTCGGCCGCGCGCCCGGCACCGACGGTGCCACGGCGCATGCGCTGCGCAGCCGGCTCGACCGCCGCGAGGGCGATGATTTCCTCGAGCGCTTAAGTGAACTGGTGTTGTGGGAGACCCGCGATTTTCCCGCCGGCCATCCCTACAACAATGTGGTGGCGATGCCGGATGATACGCCGCTGCCGCCGATCTGGCTGCTCGGCTCGAGCGACTACAGTTCGGAGCTGGCGGCGCAAGTCGGCATGGGCTTCGCGTTTGCGCATCATTTCGCGTCCTATGACGCGGTCGCTGCGATGACCAATTACCGCGACCACTTCAAGCCGTCCGGCTGGCGGGAGACCCCGCACGGCATCCTCGCCATCGCAGTGGTCGCCGCCGAAACCGATGTGGAAGCCGAGAAAATCGCTTCCTCGATGGACCTCAACCGCCTGCGCCGCGACCGCGGGCAATACCTGCCGTTGCCGAGCGTCGAGGAAGCGCTGGCCTATAATTACAGCGACGCCGAGCGCGCCTCGATCGCGCGCAACCGCTCGCGGCTGTTCGTCGGCAGCCCCGCGACCATCATGGCGAAGCTGCAGCCGATGATCACGGCAGGCAAGCCGGATGAGTTGATGATCATTACGGCGGTGTACGACCACGACGCGCGGAAGCAATCGTATAGCCTGTTGGCCGATGCATTTGGTCTGGGGAAGAAGGCGGCGGCATAAAGCTGTCGTCCCTGCGCACGCAGGGACCCAATACCGCGTGATCTATCGATAGAGCAGTATCGCCAATACCTTCTAACGCAACTGCGTTCGGTGGCTATGGGTCCCTGCGTTCGCAGGGACGACATGTTGAGAGACTGCCTGCACCTAATCTAATCCTGCGCCCCGCTGAACGTCGCCCGGAACGGATGGCCGGGATACACGCCGACGATGCGGAATTCGCGCGAGAAGAACTTCAATTCTTCCAGCGCAAAGGCGAGGCCCTTGTCCTCGGGATGGCCGTCGACGTCGGCATAGAATTGCGTGGCGGAGAATTCGCCGTCGACCATGTAGCTTTCCAATTTCGTCATGTTGACGCCGTTGGTGGCGAAGCCGCCGAGCGCCTTGTAGAGCGCGGCCGGCAGGTTGCGTACCCGGAAAACAAAAGTCGTGACCAGCGGCCCCGAATCCTGGTCGGCCCATTTCTGGTCGCGTGCCAGCACCACGAAGCGCGTGGTGTTGTGGGCCTCGTCCTCGACGTCCTCGGCCAGAATATCGAGGCCATAGATTTTCGCGGCAAGGCGCGAGGCGATCGCGGCAACGGCCTTGTCCCCACGCTCGGAGACATCGCGCGCGCTGCCGGCGGTATCGGCTGCGACGATCGGCTTGATGCCGAGCTTGCGGATGATGCGCCGACATTGACCAAGCGCGTGGACATGGCTCTCCACCGTCTTGATGTCGGTGAGCTTTGTCCCGCGCACGGCCATCAACTGGTGGCGGATCGGCAAAAACCATTCGCCGACGATGAACAGGCCGGAGGCCGGCAGCAAATGATGGATGTCGGCGACCCGCCCCGCGACCGAATTCTCGATCGGGATCATGCCGAGATCGGCCTCGCCCGAGGAAATGGCCGACAGCGCGTCCTCGAACGTCGCGCACGGCAACGGCTCGGCGTCGGGATAGGCCTCGACGATGGCGATATGGGAATTGGCGCCAGGCTCGCCCTGGAATGCGATTTTGAGTTTCTTGGTCATGGCGGGCCTTTTAGCAGCCGGTTAGGCTTTGGCTATAGCGTTTTCGAGCGAAGTGGAGGCCGGTTCGCGTGAAGAAAACGCGTCAAAACAAAAGGGTAGAGCCTCGTTCAACTTGAACGGGGCTCTAATATGTGCCGGGCGGTTTCGAGGTCGGCTGGGGTGTCGACGCCGCGGGGGACGCTGTCGACGATCGCGATGTCGATCCGCATCCCGGCCTCCAGCGCGCGCAGCTGCTCTAGCTTCTCCTGCTGCTCCAGCGGAGAGGGGGGCAGCGTCACGAACCGTTCCAGCGCGGCGCGGCGGTAGGCGTAGAGGCCGATGTGATGATAGCGGGGGCCGTCGCCATGGGGCGCCGTGGCGCGGGTGAAATAGAGCGCTCGGAGCCGGTTCGGGCCGATCGGGGAGCCGACCGCCTTCACCACGCTGGGGGCGAGGTCCTCTTCCGCGGTATGGATCTGCGAGGCCAGCGTCGCAATGTCGACGGCGGGGTCGTCGAGCGGCGGCAGCGCGGCACGGATGGTGTCCGGCGTGATCGTGGGAAAGTCGCCCTGCAGGTTGACCACAATTTCGGCCCGGCCACCGGGATCGATCGTCCGCATCGCCTCATGGATCCGGTCGGAGCCGGAGGGGTGATCGGCCCGCGTTATCACCACCTCGCCGCCGGCGGCCCTCACGGCGGCCGCGATTTCCGGCGTGTCGGTGGCGACCGCCACCCGGCCGATCTTGGCCTCCTCGGCCCGCCGCAGCACGTGGACGATCATCGGCAGGCCGCCGATGTCGAGCAGTGGCTTGCCGGGCAGGCGGGTCGCCGCCATGCGGGCGGGAATCAGTACCAAAATGCGGGTGTCGGTCATCCGGAACGAGGTCAGCCGGCCAGCAAAAACAGGCCGGAAATAATGGGGGACTGGCAGAAAGTCGGGGCGTTTATACGGGTTGCCAGAGCCCGGGCAAACCGATATCTCAACCCTGCTGAGGGTGCGGCGCGAAAGGCTGATTCCTGATGCGCACCCGCGGCCGTCTGCCGGCCTTCAGTCGACCTTTCCGGCCTGGAGCCTGATCCCACTATGGACTCCTTCGAACTCAACAAGATTCTCGGTGCCCTCCTCGGCACCTGCATTCTCGTTCTGGTGACGAGCTTTGCCGCTCATGCGATTTTCACGCCCAAGCCGCTGGAGAAGCCGGGCTTCGAGATTGCCGTGAAGGAAGACGCCTCGCACGGCGGCGCCAAGGAAGCCGCAGCTCCCTCCGAGCCGATCGAGAAGCTGCTGCAGACCGCCTCCGTCGAGAAGGGCGCCGGCGCCGCCAAGAAGTGCGCCGCTTGCCACACCTTCGAGAAGGGCGGCCCGAATCGCGTCGGTCCTAATCTCTATGGCGTCGTCAACGAGCCGAAGGGCGCAGGCCGCGGCGGGTTCAATTTCTCGGCCGCCATGAAGGGCAAGGGCGGCACCTGGACCTTTGACGACCTCAACAAGTTCATCTCCAATCCCAAGGGCTTTGTTCCGGGCACCGCGATGGGCTTTGCCGGTATCCAGAAGGACAGCGAGCGCGCCGACGTGATCGCCTATTTGAACTCGCTATCGGAAAAGCCGGAGCCACTGCCGACCGCGGCGAAGTAAAATTTCGACAGTCCGGCATGGACTTTGCGACGACATGACGGCCAGGCATTGCCTGGCCGTTTGTCTATGCTGATCGCGTTGTTGTTATCGGGACGTTTCGCCGCACCGGCGTGGTTCCCATGTCGATATCATGAGGAAAAAGCAACGTAATTTGTCGAACCCTTGCCTTATATTGGGTGCTGGCTGGCCCCTTGAGCAACAGGATTTGAGCACTTGGCAATCACCCGACGACATCTTTTGCAAGGCACTGCCGCAGCCGCCATGGCCCCCGCGCTCGGGCTCAACATTGGCGTTTCCTCGCCCGCGCTGGCGCAAGCCGCGCCGGACGGGATGAAATGGCGGCATGCGATCTCCACCTTCGGCGACATCAAATACCCTGCCGACTTCAAGCGCTTCGACTATGTCAATCCGGATGCGCCCAAGGGCGGCGTCGCCCGCCTGTTCGAGCTTGGCACCTATGACAGCTTCAACATCGTGGTCGCCGGGTTGAAGGGATCGGTCCCCGCCGGTGTGGGGCGAATCTATCAATCGCTGATGGACCCGGCTCTCGATGAGCCGGACAGCTATTACGGCACGCTGGCCGAACTCGTCACCTACCCCGAGGATTTCTCCTATGTGATCTATCGCCTGCGCCCGATGGCGCGCTGGCATGACGGCAAGCCGGTGACCCCGGAAGACGTGATTTTTTCGTTTGAAACGTCCAAGAACAGCAGCCCGAGAGCCCGCTTCTACTACCAGCATATCGTCAAGGCCGAGAAGGTCGGTGACCACGACGTCAAATTCTTCTTCGACAGCCCCGGCAACCGTGAACTTCCCCTGATCACCGGCCAGCTCAACGTGTTGCCGAAGCACTGGTGGGAAGGCACCGACGCGCAGGGCCGCAAGCGCGACGTGACGGCAACCACGCTGGAGCCGCCGCTGGGATCGGGGCCCTATCGCATCAAGGACTTTGTCGCCGGCCGGTCGCTGGTGCTCGAACGGGTCAAGGATTACTGGGCCAAGGATTTGCCCAACACTATCGGCCAGGACAATTTCGACGAACTCCGCTACGAATTCTTCCGCGACGACGTCGTGGGACGCCAGGCCTTCAAGGCTGACCAGTTCGACTGGTATGCCGAGCGCAGCGCCAAGGAATGGTCGGTGGCCTATGACTTCCCCGCGGTGCATGACGGGCGGGTGATCAAGGAAAAGTTTCCGGTCCTGAGTTCGGGGCGGATGCAGGGCTGGGCGTTCAACCTGCGCCGGCCGCTGTTCAAGGATGTGCGGCTGCGACGCGCCTTCAACTACGCGTTCGACTTCGAAGAGATGAACCGGACCTTGTCGACCGGCGAGTACCATCGCGACAGCAGCTATTTCGATGGCATCCCCGACTTCATGGCGACCGGACTTCCCGAGGGCCTTGAACTGGAAATGCTGGAGCCGCTGCGCAACAAGGTGCCTCCGGAGGTTTTCACGACGCCCTACAAGGATCCCGTCAGCGGCACTCCCGAAGCCGTCCGCAACAATCTGCGCGAAGCGACGCGGCTGTTGAAGGAGGCCGGATTCGAAGTCCGCGATCGCAAGCTGGTCGATTCGTCAGGCCAGCCCGTCAGCGTCGAGATTCTATGTTCCGACGAAGGCAACGAGCGAATCTCCTTGTTCTACAAACCTTCCCTGGAGCGGCTCGGCGTCACCGTGAACATACGCCGGGTCGATGACGTGCAGTTTCAAAACCGCACGCGTGACTATGACTTCGACATGACCACCGTGGTCTGGCCGCAGTCGCTGTCGCCCGGCAACGAACAGCGCGAATGGTTCGGCTCGCAAGCGGCGGACAAGCCTGGTTCCCGCAATATGGTTGGAATCAAGAACCCCGCGATCGATGCGCTGATCGAGCGCATCATCTTCGCCAAGAACCGCGCCGAACAGATCGCGGCCTGCAAGGCGATGGACCGCGTGCTGCTCTGGAACTTCTATTGCGTCACACAATTCAACTACGGCTTCCAGCGCTATGCGCGCTGGGATCGTTTCAGCCACCCCGATCCCTTGCCCAAATACGGCGTGTCGGGATTCCCGACGGTGTGGTGGTATGATGCCGACAAGGCAGCCAAGATCGGCAAGCGCAGTTGAAGGAATCGCGCATGGCGCTACTCAACCGTCGACACGCGCTCGGTCTCGGCATCGGTGCGCTGAGCGCTGGCATATTTCGTCCCGCCGCCGCCGACAATGGCGGCACCGAGATGCACGGCATGTCGGTGTTCGGCGACCTGAAATACCCGGCCGACTTCAAGCATTTCGACTACGTCAATCCGGAAGCGCCGAAGGGCGGCTTGTTTTCGACGATCCCGTCGGTTCGCGCCTACAATCAGTCCTTCCAGACCTTCAATTCGTTCAACGCCTTCATCCTCAAGGGCGAAGGCGCGAAGGGTATGGAGCTGACTTTTGATACGCTGATGGCGCGTGCAAACGACGAGCCCGACGCGATGTACGGCCTTGCCGCAAAGTCGGTGTGGATTTCGCCGGACAAGCTCACCTACCGCTTCACGATGCGGCCGGAGGCGCGTTTTCATGACGGCTCGAAAATGACCGCGCATGATGTCGCCTTCTCGCTGAACACCTTGAAGGAAAAGGGCCATCCGCTGATCGTGGTGCAGTTGCGCGACTTCGTGAAGGCTGAGGTGCTCGACGACGCGACGGTGGCCGTGATCTTTGCGCCGAATCGCGCGCGTGACGTGCCGCTTTATGTCGCGGGCTTGCCGATCTTTTCCAAAGCCTATTACGCGACGCGTCCATTCGAGGAATCGACCGCCGAAATCCCGCTCGGCTCGGGCCCGTACAAGGTCGGCAAGTACGAGATCAACCGCTACGTCGAATTCGACCGGGTCAAGGATTATTGGGCGGCCGATCTTCCCGTCAACCGCGGCAGCTACAATTTCGGCACCGTGCGCTACGAGTTCTATCGCGACCGCGACGTGGCGTTCGAAGGTTTTACCGGCAAGAATTATCTTTATCGCGAGGAATTCACCGCGCGCATCTGGGCCACCCGTTACGATTTTCCCGCGATCAAGGACGGCCGCGTCAAGCGCGAGATCCTGCCGGATGAACTGCCGTCGGGCGGGCAGGGTTGGTTCTTCAACACCCGCCGCGACAAGTTCAAAGACCCCAAGGTGCGCGAAGCGGTCATCAATGCATTCGATTTCGAATGGACCAACAAGACCGTGATGTACGGCGCCTATGCGCGCACGGCTTCGCCGTTCCAGAATTCGGACATGGTGGCGACCGGCCTGCCGTCGCCCGAAGAGCTGAAGCTGCTGGAGCCGTTCCGCGGGCAGGTGCCGGACGAGGTGTTTGGCGAGCCGTTCGTGCCGCCGGTATCGGATGGGTCGGGTCAGGACCGGGCGCTGCTGCGCAAGGCGCAGCAATTGTTGCAGGATGCGAAACTTCCCATCAAGGACGGCAAGCGGCTGTTGCCGAACGGTGAGATCTTTACGATCGAGTTCCTGATCGACGAGCCGTCGATCCAGCCGCATCACGCGTCCTTCATCAAAAACCTCGGCCAGCTCGGCATCGAAGCCAGCATCCGCTTGATCGACGCCGTGCAATACCGCGCGCGGGTGGAGGCCTTCGATTTCGATATGGCGATGATGCGCCTGAGCATGTCGCCGACGCCGGGCGACAGCTTGCGGCCGTACTTTACGTCGCAGGCGGCCGCCACCAAGGGATCGTACAATCTGGCGGGAGCGGCCAGCCCTGCGATCGACGCGCTGGTCGACAAGGCCATCGGCGCCGAGACGCGCACCGATTTGACGGTCGCATGCCGGGCGCTCGATCGCGTGTTCCGGGCCGGCCGCTACTGGGTGCCGCAATGGTTCCGCAGCACCCATCCGATCGCCTATTGGGACCTGTTCGCGCATCCGCCCAAGCCGGCACGCTACACGCAAGGCACCGGTGCGCCGGAAAACTGGTGGTATGACGCCGCCAAGTCCGCGAAGCTCGAGCAGGCAAAGTAATTCATGACCGGCTATATCGCTCGCCGAATTCTGCTGATGTTCCCGACGCTGCTCGGGATATTGTTCGTCTCCTTCATCGTCGTGCAGTTCGCGCCGGGCGGGCCGGTTGAGCGCGTGCTGGCGCAGCTCTCGGGCGCTGACACCGGCGGCACTTCGCGGGTTTCGGGCGGCGGCGGCGATTTCGGTCCGCGCGGCCAGGTCGGCGCGTCCGCCGATGCCGTCGGTTCGAAATACCGCGGCGCGCAGGGGCTGGATCCTGACTTCATCAAGAAGCTGGAAGCGCAGTTCGGCTTCGACAAGCCGGCGCCGGAGCGTTTCGCGCTGATGGTGTGGAATTTCTCGCGCTTCGATTTCGGCAAGAGCTATTTCCGCGACGTCAGCGTGATCCAGCTGATCAAGGAGAAGCTGCCGGTGTCGATGTCGCTCGGCATCTGGATGATGCTTCTGACCTATCTGATCTCGATCCCGCTCGGCATCCGCAAGGCCGTACAGGACGGATCGAAGTTCGACACCTGGACCTCGGCGGTGATCATCATAGGCTTTGCGATCCCGGGGTTCCTGTTCGCGATCCTGTTGATCATCCTGCTCGCCGGCGGCTCGTTCCTCAACATCTTTCCGCTGCGCGGCCTGACTTCCGACGGCTGGGCGCAGTTCCCCTGGTACTGGAAGATCATCGACTATTTCTGGCACATCACGCTGCCGCTGGTCTCGATGGCGCTCGGCGCGTTCGCCACCATGACGCTGCTGACCAAGAACTCGTTCCTCGACGAGATCCGCAAGCAATATGTGATGACCGCGCGCGCCAAGGGCTGCAGCGAACGCCAGGTGCTGTACTACCACATCTTCCGCAACGCGATGCTGATCGTGATCGCGGGTTTTCCGAGCGCGTTCATTCACGCCTTCTTTTCCGGCTCGCTGTTGATCGAGACCATCTTCTCGCTCGATGGCCTTGGTCTGCTCGGATTTGAGAGCATCTTGAACCGCGATTACCCGGTCGTGTTTGGCACCCTGTTCATCTTTTCGCTGATCGGACTCGTGGTCAATTTGATCTCCGACCTCGCTTACATGTGGATCGATCCGCGGATCGATTTCGAGGCGCGGGAGGTCTGATGACAATCACCGCGCCCCAACCGGTCGAGACCTCCACGCAATCGCCGCTCGGTGCGGCGGTCCCGATCACGCGTCATCCGTTCCAGCCGTCGCCGCTCAATCGCCGCCGCTGGCAGAACTTCAAGGCCAACCGAAGGGGCTATTGGTCGTTCTGGATCTTCCTCGTGCTTTTCACGGTCTCGCTGTTTGCCAATTTCATTGCTAACGACCAGCCGCTCGTCGTCAAATATGACGGCCGGCTTTATTGGCCGGTTATCTTCAACTATTCCGAGACTACTTTCGGCGGCGATTTCGAAACCACCGCCGACTATCGTGATCCCTATCTGCAGAAGCAGATTGCGGAGAAGGGCGGCACCATCATCTGGCCGCCGATCCGCTACTCCTACAAGACCCAAAATCTCGATCCGCCGACCCCGGCGCCGTCGAAGCCGACCTGGATGCTGACGGAAGAGCAGTGCAAGGAGGTGGTGAAGAAGAAGGGTCTCAAGAGCTGCAGCGACCTCGAATACAATTGGCTCGGCACCGACGACCAGAGCCGCGACGTGCTCGCGCGCCTGATCTACGGGTTCCGCATTTCGGTGCTGTTCGGACTGACGCTCACCATCCTCTCCTCGATGATCGGCATCGCCGCCGGTGGCGTGCAGGGCTATTTCGGCGGCTGGATCGATCTCTCCTTCCAGCGGTTTATCGAAATCTGGACCGCGATCCCCTCGCTTTATCTGCTCTTGATCATATCGGCGGTGCTGCCGCCGGGCTTCTTCATCCTGCTCGGCATTCTGCTGCTGTTCTCCTGGGTGTCGCTGGTCGGCCTCGTGCGCGCCGAATTCCTGCGCGGCCGAAATTTTGAATATATCCAGGCGGCGCGGGCGCTCGGCGTCTCTAATGCCACCATCATGTTCCGTCATCTGTTGCCGAACGCGATGGTGGCGACCATGACCTTCCTGCCATTCATCGTGTCGTCCTCGGTGATGACGCTGACGGCGCTGGATTTCCTTGGCTTCGGCTTGCCGCCGGGTTCGCCGTCGCTCGGCGAGTTGCTGGCGCAGGGCAAGGCCAACGTGCAGGCGCCGTGGCTCGGCTTCACCGGCTTCTTCTCGGTCGCGATCATGCTGTCGCTGCTGATCTTCATCGGCGAAGCCGCGCGCGACGCTTTCGATCCACGCAAGACGTTCAGGTAGGGCCGGGCATGGACGCCATCAATCAGCCCCTGCTCGATGTCAGCGACCTCTCGGTGGCGTTCGGCGATACGCTCGCGGTCGATCATGTCTCGTTTTCCGTCAAGCGCGGCGAATGCGTGGCGCTGGTAGGCGAGTCCGGCTCCGGAAAATCCGTCAGCGCATTGTCGATCCTGAAGCTGTTGCCGTATCCCAGCGCCTCGCATCCTTCCGGCCACATCCGCTTCCGCGGCCACGAGCTGCTGACGGCGGCGGAAAGCGAGATGCGCGAGATCCGCGGCAACGATATCTCGATCATCTTTCAGGAGCCGATGACCTCGCTCAATCCGCTGCACACGATCGAGGCGCAGATCGGCGAGATCCTGCTCCTGCACAGCGGCATCCGCGGGCAGATGGCGCGGGCGCGCACCCTGGAGCTCTTGACGCAGGTTGGCATTCCCGATCCCGAAACCCGGCTGAAGAGCTATCCCCATCAATTGTCCGGCGGCCAGCGCCAGCGGGTCATGATCGCGATGGCGCTCGCCAACGAGCCGGATCTTCTGATCGCGGACGAGCCGACCACCGCGCTCGACGTCACCGTGCAGGCCCAGATCCTGGCATTGCTTGCCGAGATCAGGTCCCGGCTCGGGATGAGCATGCTGTTCATCACCCACGATCTCGGCATCGTCCGCCGCATCGCCGACGTCGTCTGCGTGATGAACTCGGGCAAGATCGTCGAGCAGGGGCCGGTCGAGGAGGTTTTTACAGCCCCGAAACACGCCTATACCCGTGCGCTGCTGGCGGCCGAACCGAAGCCGGACCCGGCGCCGCCGCGGCCCGAAGCGCCGGTGGTGATGTCGGCCGACAATTTGAAGGTCTGGTTTCCGATCAAGCGTGGGCTGTTGCGCTCGACCGTCGGCCACATCAAGGCGGTGGATGGCGTCAGTGTTGCGGTGCGCAAGGGCGAGACGCTCGGCGTGGTCGGCGAATCCGGCTCCGGCAAGACCACGCTGGGGCTGGCGCTGCTCCGGCTGATCTCTTCGGATGGCCCGATCGTGTTCCTCGGCAGCAACATCCAGGGCCTGCGCTTCAAAGACATGCTGCCGTTCCGCCGCGACATGCAGATCGTGTTTCAGGACCCGTTCGGCGCGTTGAGCCCGCGCATGTCGGTCGGCGATATCGTCGCCGAAGGCTTGAGCGTGCATCAGAAGTCGCTGTCGTATGAAGAGCGCGATACGCGCGTCGTCAAGGCGCTGAGGGATGTCGGCCTCGATCCGGAGACGCGCTTCCGCTATCCGCATGAATTCTCCGGCGGCCAGCGCCAGCGCATCTCGATCGCGCGTGCGGTGGTGCTGGAGCCGAACTTCGTCGTGCTGGACGAGCCGACGAGCGCGCTCGACATGCTGTTCCAGGCGCAGATGGTCGATTTGTTGCGCGAGCTGCAGCGCAAGCGCGACCTGACCTACATGTTCATCTCGCATGATTTGCGGGTGGTGGCCTCGCTCGCCAGCCATTTGATCGTGATGCGCCACGGCAAGGTGGTGGAGGAGGGGCCGGCCGCCGAGCTCTTCAAGAATCCGAAGAGCGACTACACCCGCGCGCTGTTCGCCGCCGCGTTCCGGATCGAGGCCGTGCCGGACCTACAGTAACAGTCGTCACAAGTAACACTCGTCATACCCCGCGAAGGCGGGGGTATCCAGTACGCCGCGGCTTCTCGGTTCAATCGCTGGTTCTCTGGAATACTGGATCACCCGGCTTCGCGGGTGATGACGATGGGACGGTTCTACAGCCGCTTGATCGCCGTGACTTCGCTGCCCGCCGCCTTGATCCGTGCCATCGCCTCTCGCGTGTTTTCGATCACGGTCGCCATGTGATGCGCATTGGCGTGAACCATGCTGTCGGCGTCGCGCACGATCGCGACATGGCCTTTCCAGAAGATCAGATCGCCGCGTTGCAATTTCTTCATCTCGGCGGCATTCAGCGCCCGCCCGAGGCCGTCCTGCTGCATGTCGCTGTCGCGCGGGCAGCCGGTGCCGGCGGCGTTCAGAGATACCTGGACAAGGCCGGAGCAATCGATGCCGAGCGAGCTCTTGCCGCCCCAGAGATAGGGCGTGCCGACGAAGCGTTCGGCGACCGCGACGAAATCCTTTTCCATCGCCTCGAGGCTGCCGACATGCCGTCGCGGCAGATACCAGCCCTCGCCCGTTACGGCGAACGCGCCGTCTTCACGGGCAACCGTGACGCGCGCGCCCATCGCCAGCGTCTCGACCGGCGGCAGCTTGATCGACGGGCCCGGGAACGCGAACGTCCGCAACGCCGTGACCTTGTGGGTCGGAGCTGCAGCGGGCCTGACCAGGGCGGCATCCGGAATCCATCCGACATAGCCGTCGCCGTTCAATTGGCCCCAGGCAAAGCCTTCACTGTCACGATCGTAGATGGTGACGCGCTCGCCCATCAGTGCTTGCGTCGACAGCATGGCATCTGCCGACGGCGCCTCGCGCATTGGCGCGATGGCGTCGCGCACGCCAAATTCCTCGCCCTCGACGAAGCGCGCGGCCTTCACCTTGCCTTCAAGGTATTTGGCCGCGACTTCGGGCCGTGCCGGCGTCAGGCGGGGATCATCCATAGCGTTCGCTCAGCAGCTTGTAGATGGCGCGCGCGGCCTGGCATTCGCCGCCTTCGGGACGCGCGGGTTTTGCGGAAGGCGTCCAGCCGTAGATATCGACATGCAGCCAGCTCTTTGCTTCGGTAACGAAGCGCTGCAGGAACAGTGCGCAGGTGATCGAGCCGGCAAAGCCGCCGGAAGGCGCGTTGTTGATGTCGGCTGTCTTCGAATCCAGCCACGAATCATAGGGCGGCCACAGCGGCATTCGCCACAACGGGTCGTTCTCCCCTTTTGCGTGGGCGGCAACGGCTTGGGCGAGTGTCTCATCATGGGTGTAAAAGGGCGGTAAATCCGGTCCCAGCGCCACCCGCGCCGCGCCCGTCAGCGTGCCCAGATCCACCAGCAGATCCGGTTTTTCTTCATCCGCCAGCGCCAGCGCGTCCGCCAGCACCAGCCGCCCTTCGGCATCGGTGTTGCCGATTTCGACCGTCGGTCCCTTGCGCGACTTGAAGATGTCGAGCGGGCGGAAGGCGTTGCCGGCCACCGCGTTCTCGACCGCGGGGATCAGCACGCGCAGCCGGACCTTCAGCTTGGCATCCATCACCATCTGCGCCAGCGCCAGCACGTTGGCGGCGCCGCCCATGTCCTTTTTCATGATCAGCATGCCGCTGGACGGCTTCAGATCGAGGCCGCCGGTGTCGAAGCAGACACCCTTGCCGACCAAAGTCACCCTGGGGTTGGCGGGATCGCCCCAGCTCAGATCGATCAGGCGCGGGGCACGTGTCGAGGCCATGCCGACGGCGTGGATCAGCGGAAAGTTCTGCTTCACGAGTTCGTCGCCGACGATGCAGTTGAACTGGGCGCCGTACCGCGTCGCCAACGCTTGCGCCGCCTGCGCCAGTTCTTCCGGGCCCATATCGTTCGATGGCGTATTGATCAGGTCGCGCGCCAGTGCTGCCGCCTCCGCCATCCGCGCGACATCGGCCACGTCGATGCCGTCAGGCGGCACCAGCCGGACGTCGGGTCGATCCGCCTTGCGATAGCGACCGAACCGATAGGTCCCAAGGGCAAAGGCCAGCGTCGCGAGGCGCACATCATGCGGCGCGTTGGCAAATCGATAGACGCCCGGCGGCAGCAGGCCGGGCAGGGCGCCGGGCCTGAACAGGTCGCGGGGATTTGCTGCTCTCGTCCTCGAGGCCGAAAACGACCTGCGCGATCTTCCCGTCGGGCGCGGGCAGCGTCAGGCATTTGCCGGGCTTGGCGGTGAAGTCGTTGGCTGCCGCAAACTGCCGGGCCTGCTCGGGAAGCTCGCCGGCGATTCCGGCCCATGTCGTTTTGGTGGCGAAAATGATCGGAATGGCAGCGGCGTTGGGCGTGGTCTCGAACGGGGATTGCATGCGGGTCTCGCGGAAGGGGACGGGCGGGGTGGTGCTCGAAGGGCATAGCACGGCCGATTAACCCGCCGTTAGGGTTAACAGTCTATTGCTGGCGCGTTCGGCTTCATTCGTCAGCCTTTTCCGTGAGTTGAAGTGCCATGCGTCGACAGTCCAGCCATGCCGGGTCTCTTGCCGGGTCCCTCGCTCGGTTCCTCGCCTCCGCGGCCGTGACAGCGGTTATCGCCGCGGGCCTTGGCGGCTGTCAGACCATGTCCGACATAACAGGGTCGCTGACTCTCATCGTCTCCCAGCGCACAGGCCGTTCCCGACGATCCGCGCCGCGCGGTCGAGGTGTATGGCGAGCGCCATCGCGCCAATCCCAAGGACGCCGAGGCGGCAATGGGATATGGCCAGGCACTGCGCGCCACCGGCCAGCGGGCGCAGGCCGCCGCCGTGCTCGAACAGGCCACCATCGCCAATCCCGGCAACAAGGCGCTGCTTGCCGCTTACGGCCGCGCGCTCGCCGACAACGGTAGCTCGCAGGCGGCCTTCGACGTGCTGAGCCGCGCCCATTCGCCCGCCAATCCCGATTGGCGCATTCTTTCGGTGCAGGGCACCACGCTCGACAAGATGGCCAAGCACGAGGAGGCCCGCGGCTATTACGCGGCCGCGCTGAAGATCGTGCCGGAAGAGCCTTCGGTGCTGTCCAATCTCGGCCTGTCCTACATGCTGACCCGGGAGTTGCCGCAGGCCGAGGAAACGCTGCGGCGCGCCCATTCCAATCCCCGCGCCGACGCAAGGGTGCGGCAGAACCTGGCGCTCGTGGTCGGCCTGCAGGGCCGTTTCGCGGAAGCCGAGACCATCGCCAAGGGCGATCTGCCCGCCGACGAGGCGACCGCCAACGTGGCCTACTTGCGGGAAATGCTGAGCCGCAAGGACAAGGACAATTCGCGTCCTCCCGGCAACAAGGCGACCGTCCCGGTCGCAGCCCTCAACCGGCCCGACTGAATTTTCTCACCCAAGCCAAGGCGCGAGCCGTCATCGCCGAGGCGCACTGGTCGCCGGGGCATTCGCGCTCTCAAGCGCACCTCAGCCTCTAACTCAAAATTGCTGCCGATCTTCCGCGGGGGTTGTCGTGCCCAGCCTTGGGACGGGCATCCAGGTATTTTTCATCGGCAGGCAAGAAACGTAAATGGCCGGGACAGGCCCGGCCATTACGAAAGCGTTAGGGGTTAAGCCCCTCCCGCGCTCGCCTTACGGCATCATCTGGATCTTGATGTAGGTCGGTCCGAGAATGACGATGAACAGGCACGGCAGGAAGAACAGGATCATGGGCACGGTCAGCTTCGGCGGCAGCGCGGCCGCCTTCTTTTCGGCCTCGTTCATCCGCATGTCGCGGTTTTCCTGCGCCATTACGCGCAGGCTCTGGCCCAGCGGGGTGCCGTAGCGTTCCGACTGCATCAGCGCCAGGCAGACCGATTTCACGCCCTCGAGGCCGGTGCGCTTGGCGAGGTTCTCATAAGCCACCTTGCGGTCCTGCAGGTACGACAATTCGGCCGTGGTCAGCGAGAATTCCTCCGACAGCGCGATTGACTGCGTTGCAATTTCGTTGGAGACCTTGCGGAAGGCGACTTCGACCGACATGCCGGACTCGATGCAGATCAGCAGCAGGTCGAGTGCGTCGGGAAAGGCGCGCCTGATCGAGAGCTGGCGCTTGCTGATGGCGTTCTTCAGGAACAGCATCGGGGCCTGCAGCCCGAGATAGGCGGCGGCGACGCAGATGCCGAGCTTGACCGTCAGCGATTTGTCCATGTGGGTGATCACGAACACGTAGAGGACCGCGCCGATAAACAGCACGATCGGTGTCACCGCGCGGGCAAACAGGAACGTGACGTAGGGCGCGTGGCCGCGATAGCCGGCCATGATCAGCTTGTCGCGCGCGGCTTCCTGCGCCAGCCATTTGGTCAGGTTGAAATCTTCTACCACCTTGGAAACGAGCTGCTTCGGGGTTTGCCGTAGCGACACCTTTTCCGATTTGGCGAGGCGGTCGCGCTCGCGCTGCCGGAGCCGTTCGCGCTCGCTGGCAACGGCCTTCATGCGCTTGGAGAGGCCTTCACCGGCAAGCAGCGGCATGATGAGCGTATAGGCGGTCGCGCTTGCCGCGATGGCGGCAAGCAGCATCGTCATGAACCGCGCGTCGTGCATCTTGGTGATGAGAAAATCAATCATGGCTGCACCGTCAGAAGTCGAAATTGATCATTTTTTTCATCACAAGGACGCCGATCGTCATCCAGCCGACGCAGCACACCAGCATGAACTGACCGATTTGATGGGTCCAAAGCAGCGCGATGTAGTCGGGCGTCGACATCCAGACCAGCAGCATCACGATCGGCGGCAGCGAGCCGATGATGCCCGCGGAGGCCTTGGCTTCCGTCGACATCGCCTTGATCTTCTCCCCCATCTTCTTGCGATCGCGCAGCACCTTGGAGAGGTTGCCGAGCGCTTCCGACAGGTTGCCGCCCGACTTCTGCTGAATCGCGACCACGATGCCGAAGAAGTTCGCCTCCGGCAACGGCATCCGCTCATACAGCCGCGTGCAGGCCTCGCCGAGCGGCATGCCGATGGTCTGGGTTTCGATGATGGCGTTGAATTCGCTCTTCAGCGGCTCGGGTGAATCGGCCGCCACCACCTTGATCGATTCGAACAGCGGTAGACCGGCCTTGATGCCTCGCACGATGACGTCGACGGCGTCGGGCAGCGCCTTCAGGAACGCCTTCTCGCGGCGCTTCTTGAGAAAGCCCAGGACCCAGCGCGGCAGGCCGAGGCCGGTGCCGAAAGCCATCACGGCGGCGCCCAGCGGGTGGCCGCCGATCATAAAGGCGAGCACGAAGCCGACTGCGCCGGAAATGCCGGACACGATCCAGAATTTCTGGGGCGTCCAGGATCCCAACCCGGCCTGGGCAAGACGGGTGGCGAGCGGGACGGACTTCTCCTTCTTGCGTCGGGCGTCGAGTTCCTTCAGCGATCCCTCGACCTGTTCACGGCGCGAGCGCTGGCTTTTCTCGGCCTGGCGCGTCGGAGCGTCGGAACGCGCGATCGAGGCGCGGCGGGATTCGGCCTTCCTCTGGCCCGACAGCGACGGATAGATGAATACCCAGGCCAGGCCGCCAATGGTGGTAGCGGCGAGAAACGCCAGTGCGAGCGCCTGCATGCTCATGGACTCCTCACGTGTTCTCGATGACTTCGGCGGCGTCGAGCGCGGCCGCAAGCCGCTTCTCTTCGCCGAAATATCGCGCGCGCTCCCAGAACCGCGGACGTCCGATCCCGGTCGAGCGGTGCCGCCCTATGATCTTGCCGTTCGCGTCTTCGCCGACCATGTCGTAGAGGAATACGTCCTGGGTGATGATGGTGTCGCCTTCCATGCCCATCACCTCGGTGATGTGGGTGATGCGGCGCGAACCGTCGCGCAAACGCGCAGCTTGTACGATGACGTCGATCGAGGCGCAGATCATCTCGCGGATGGTGCGTGAGGGCAGCGAGAAGCCGCCCATCGTGATCATGGATTCGCAGCGTGACAGGGCTTCGCGCGGGTTGTTGGCGTGCAGCGTTCCCATCGAGCCGTCGTGGCCCGTGTTCATGGCCTGCAGCAGGTCGAATGCCTCGGGTCCGCGGACTTCGCCGACGATGATGCGTTCGGGCCGCATACGCAGGCAGTTGCGGACCAGTTCGCGCATCGTCACCTGGCCTTCGCCTTCGATGTTGGGCGGACGGGTTTCCAGCCGCACCACGTGAGGCTGCTGCAGCTGAAGTTCGGCGGCGTCTTCGCAGGTGATGACGCGCTCGTCATGCTCGATGAACTGGGTCAGGCAGTTCAACAGCGTGGTCTTGCCCGAGCCGGTACCGCCAGAGATCAGGACGTTGCAGCGGACGCGGCCGATGATCTGCAGGATCTGCGCGCCTTCCGGCGAGATCGCGCCGAACTTGACCAGCTGGTCGAGCGTCAGCTTGTCCTTCTTGAACTTACGAATGGTGAGTGCGGGCCCGTCGATCGCCAGCGGCGGCACGATGGCGTTGACGCGGGAGCCGTCGGCGAGGCGGGCGTCGCAAATCGGCGAGGATTCGTCGACGCGCCGGCCGACCTGGCTGACGATGCGCTGGCAGATGTTGAGCAGCTGCTGGTTGTCGCGAAAGCGGATCCCGGTCTTCTGGATCTTGCCGGCGACTTCGATGAACACCGTGCCGGCGCCGTTGACCATGATGTCGGCGATGTCGTCGCGTGACAGCAGAGGTTCCAGCGGGCCGTAGCCGAGCACGTCGTTGCAGATGTCGTCGAGCAGCTCTTCCTGCTCGGCAATCGACATCACGATGTTCTTGATCGCGATGATCTCGTTGACGATGTCGCGGATTTCCTCGCGCGCGGACTCGCCGTCGAGCTTGGCGAGCTGGGCAAGGTCGATCGCCTCGATCAGGGCGCCGAAGATGGTCGCCTTGACCTGGTAGTAATTGTCGGACCGCCGCGCCTCCATGGCGGGCGCGGGCGGTGGCGCCTTCATGGGCGCGATTGGGGGCGACGGGACGACCGGCGCGGCCATCTCGCGCGAAGGCGCAGGCGCCGAAGCCGGCTCCGGCGCCTGAACGGCGGGCTTCAATACCCGCGTATCACTATCATTTCCACTACGCTTACCGAACACGATGGCACTCCACGCGGGCGACCTACTTCTTGGCCCGCAACTTCTCGATCAAGGGCGATAGCAACGAACTCTTCGGCTTCTTGGTTTCGCCGCGGCCAGTGAGCCGCTGCGCAATCTGCAGGAACATCTCGGTGGTGCGATGCGTGGCGGCGATTTCCGCGATCATCTGGCCGTTGTTGGCGGCCGAACCGAAGATTTGCGGCTCGAACGGTATAGTGGCGATCGGGTGGTTTTCGATCGCCTTGGCGAACTCGGCGGCGGGGATCTCCGGACGCTTCGGGATGCCGACCTGATTGAGACAATAGAGCGGCGCGCGATCGTTCGGCCGCGATGTCTTCAGGAGGTCGAAGATGTTCTTGGTGTTGCGCAGATTGGCGAGATCGGGTGCCGCGACGATCAGGATGTCGTCGGCCGCGATCAATGCGCGCTTGGTCCATCCCGACCATTGATGGGGGACGTCGAGCACGATGCAGGGCATCGTGGTGCGAAGCGTATCGAAGATCGAATCGAACGCCTCCACGCCGAAATCGTAGACCCGGTCGAGCGTTGCCGGCGCCGCCAACAGGCTGAGGTGGTCGGTGCATTTCGACAGCAGGCGGTCGAGGAACGCGGTATCGACCCGGTCGGGCGAGAACACCGCATCCGCGATACCCTGCGGCGGGTCCTGATTGTAGTCGAGGCCGGCCGTGCCGAAGGCGAGGTCGAGATCGGCGACCACGGAATCCAGCGCCAGATCGCGCGCGATCGCCCAGGCGACGTTGTGGGCGACGGTGGACGAGCCGACGCCGCCCTTGGCGCCGACGATGGCAATGATGCGGCCGACGGCCTTGGCTTCCGGCGACGAGAACAGGTTGCAGATCGAGCGCACGACGTCGATGGCGTTGACCGGGGCGATGACGTAGTCGCTGACGCCGCGACGCACCAGTTCGCGATAGAGCATGACGTCGTTGATGCGCCCGATCACGATCACGCGGGTTCCGGCGTCGCAGACGGTGGCGAGCTGGTCGAGGCCGAGGAGAATGTCGTTGCGGCCTTCGGTCTCCAGGATGATGACGTTCGGGGTCGGGGCCGAGCGGTAGGCCTCGACGGCAGCGGCCATGCCGCCCATCTGGATCTTGAGGTGAGCCTTGCCGAGCCGACGGTCTTCGCCCGCCGACTGGACGGCAGCCGCGGTCTCCACCGTCTCGCAGAAAGCCTGCACCGACACCCGCGGCGCCGGCGCGATGTGATCCTCGGTAGACGGCGCCGTGTTTTCCGGCTGCTGGTCTGTATTCTGGCGCGAGTAAGTGATCATTTGCCGGTATCGCTGAGTTTGGCCTTGTCGGCCTCGGGATAGGTGGTCGTGGTGGGGGTGCCCTTGCGATATTTCTCGAAGGCTACGCCACGGCGCGGCGCGAAGGCTGGTGTTTCGGGACGCGGCTGCACGAGATCCGACGGGTTGTCGACCATCGCCGCCAGATTGCGCTGATTGGAGCAGCCGAAATTGTAATAGGACTTGTTGTCGAAATAGCTCTTGTTGTTGACCGACGGTCCGAGATCTTCCGGCCACAGCCCGCATGGGCCGGCCACCGCCGAAATCTTCGGATAGTTGAGGCGGATCGCGGCCATGTGCCGGGGATCCTCGGGGCTATACTGGCGCACATTGGTTGCGCGCGGCGGCACGCCGGTGGCGGCAAGCGTCGCCTGGATCTCGCGCAATGAATCTTGGGCCGCCCGCGCGTTCGGCGTATTGACGGGCACGTCGATGCTGATGATGCCGGTGCCTTCGCGCATCCAGGTCTGGCCCAGATACATCACATCGGCGCGCTGGGTGGCGGAAAGGCCGCCGCGTCCGCGGCCGACGAAAACCACGATCGAGCGGTCGGCTTCCTGGACAGCGATCGGATGGCGCAGGCGGTAGTCGTCGGGCACGCCCGCCGTCGTCGCCACGTCGGTGGTGGTCTTGCAGGCGCCAAGCGCCACGGAAAGACCGATCAGCGCTCCCGCCACGCAGAGGGCGCGCCTGGGATCGGCGGGCTTCCTTGATTTCATACTCGGTGTCATCGTCCCCGCCTCAGTCCGTAATAAAGCCGTAGGTGCCGCGATAATTCCGTGCCTTCTCGACGCGGCCCGGAACGCCGTAGATTCGATTGATGCTGCCGAGCAGGTCGGCCTGCGGGTCCGAGGAGGCGGCAAAGCCGTCATCGGGCCGCGACAGATCCTTCTGCGCCACCGCGCGCACCACATAGGGCGTGACCAGAACCATCAGTTCGGTCTGGTTGTTGACGTAGTCGCGGCTGCGGAACAGCGTGCCGAGAACCGGCAGTTGCGACAGACCGGGGAGGCCGTTGATGGCCTGCTTGGTCTGCTCCGCAATCAGGCCGGCCATGGCCATCGAGCCGCCCGAAGGAATTTCCAGCGTGGTTTCCGCGCGGCGGGTCTTGATCGAGGGAATGGTCAGCGAGTTCGTCGAGTTGCCACCGAGGGCCTGGGTCAACGTGATCGAGTTGTCGTTCGACAGTTCCGACACTTCCGTCATGACGCGAAGGCTGATCCGGCCTTCGGTCATCACCACGGGCGTGAAGTTGAGCGAAATACCGAACTTCTTGAACGAGATCTGGGTCGTACAGACGCGTGTGACCGGATCGCAGGAATAGCCCGCGGGAACCGGAAATTCGCCGCCTGCAATGAAGGTCGCGGATTCGCCCGAGATCGCGGTCAGATTGGGCTCGGCCAGCGTGCGAACGACACCGGCGCTCTCCATCGCGCGGAGCGTGGCCGTTACCGAGGATCCGAACGACGTCGAGGCCCCGTTGCTCGCCACCAGCGGGCGGCCGAGAGCGGTAAGCGGATTGGAGTTGTTGAAGTTCACGACCGCGGTGCCGTAGTTCAGGTTGGCCGTGAGATCGATGCCCAACTGCTTGATGATGCTGCGGGTAACTTCGGCGACCGTAACTTTCAGCATGACCTGGTCACGGCCGCGGACGGCGATCGAATTGACGACCTTTTCACTGCCGCCCACGAGGCGGGCGGCGATATCGGCGGCCTGCTGCGCCTCGATCGGGCTCGCCGCGGTGCCGCTCAATACCACGCCGTCGCCGACGCCCTCGATCAGGATGTCCGAATTCGGCATCGACTGCTTTAGCGCCGCGCGCACGCCGTTGAGGTCGCGCTTGACCGCAATGTCGTAGGCCGCGATCTGCGCGCCGGTGGAATCGAAGAAGACGATGTTGGTCTGGCCGACCGCCGCGCCGATGATATAGGCGCGCTGGGTCGAGCGGACGACGGCGTTGGCGACCTTCGGATCGGCGACAAGTACGTCCTTGATCTCCCGCGGCAGGTCGATCACGATCGATTTGCCGATCCCGAGCGAAAGGAACCGCGCGTTCATCTGTCCGTCAGTGGTGACCGGTGCCGAGGTGCGATAGTCGCTCGCCACCACCGGTGTCAGTGCCGGATTGAGCGTAAGCGCAGCCACGGCCGAAAACGACAGGGCGCGGACGATGAACGTTCGCATCATCGGCTGAATTTCCCTGCACTTCATATCGTGCGTCCTTTCGGTCACTTCTGCATCGTCTGCTGGCTGGCAACGCCGTAACGAATGACGTTGAGGTTGTCTCCGCGCTTGCGGGATTGCTGTTCGTCCGGCTGCTCGACCATCTTGATGTCGGCAATGCTGCGCAGCGCCAGCGACAGCGTCCCGCTCTGGCGCGCGCGGGCGAGCGTCTCGGTCTGCTCGGGCTTCAGCTCGAGCGTAACCGTCCTGCCGACCAATGCGCTGGTGCCTTCTTTTTCCTTCGGCGCCTGGTCAATCGCGAGAACGCGAACATTGGTGAGGATGATTTCCGAGTTAGCGACGTCAGCGCCTTTGCCGTCCGTGCTCTTTTCGCGCTTGGTAAGAAGAACGTCGACGCGGTCGTTCGGCAGGATGAAGCCGCCGGCGCCGGTTTCCGGCGAAATTTCGGTAGAAACGGCCCGGTGGCCGGCGGGCAGGATCGCCGCCATGAAGCCGGATCCGTCAGCCTTCACCAGCTTCTGCTCGCGAATCGGCTCGCCCGCGATGAACGGCGAGCGCGCGATGGAGCCCGTGATCTCCTTGATGGCGTCGGCCTTGCTGGCGCGGTTGATAAAGTTGTTGCTGGCGGTCGCAGCCGGCCAGGTCTGCCATTGCAGATCATCAGGCTTGACCGCCTGGCCAAGTCCGATATCCGATTTGGCGACGAGAATATCGACGGTCTGCAGCTGCGCGACCGGCTGGGCCGGCGCGGGCTTGTCGTCGGACCCGCTGGCGAGATATGCGGCAATGCCGCCGGCGCCGATGGCGATGGCCAGAACCACAATGCGTGCGGTATTCATTACGCTTCACTTTCCACATTACGCTGCGACGCTTCCGCCGCCGTGATGGGAGTTGACCAGCTATTCGTCAAAGCATGGTTAATGAGGCGTGTGTAAATTGCCTTAACGGAAAGTTAGCGATGCTGGATCAGCGCATGGCGAGGTGAGCGAGGTCGATCGCCTTGATCCATTCGGTCTGCGGATAGACGATCAGCGCGCCGACGGCGAGCGCGATGCCGTAGGGAATTCCGCTCTGTTTGTCGTGCAGCCGGTTCAGCCAGGCTTGTCCGGCAAACAGGGACGGCAGCGGCCATTGCCGGAACTGAATCAGCAGGACCGTCAACGCTCCGCCGAGCAGCGAGGCATAGAGCAGATAATTGACGAGATGGTCGAAACCAAACCAGAGCGCCACGCTGGCCGCGACCTTGGCGTCGCCGCCGCCGACCCATCCCATCGCGAAGCAGGCAAAGGCCACCACCAGAACGGCCGCGCCGGCGCCGAAATGCAAGAGGATGTCGTGCAGGCCCATGCCGCCCAGCACCGCGAGCGCCAAAAAGCCGGCGATCAGCGCCAGCGACACCCGGTTCGAAATCGTCATCGTGAACAGGTCGCTCGCGGCTGCGAACGCCATCAGGGCCGGAAACAGCAGGAGGCGGGCGGTATCGAGGATCATGGCGTAACGGCCCGTTCGGTTGGGAATGCGCTTGGCGCGTCGGCGCAGCCTATTGACGATAGGTAAACGATCGGAAAACGGGCCTCGGCTGACATCACGGTTGCGGCCGGACGCGATAGATCTCGAGCGGCTCGCCGGCGTCTTGCGGCAACTTCTCGAGCCAGTCCGGCGGCTGGTCGCGGACCAGCGTGGCGAGGAGGCCGTCTGGCGCCTGTGCGGTCAACAGCGCGGTTTCGGCATTGCCGCGGCAGAGGGCGACAAGTTCAATCCGGTTGGTCTGGATCGTGGTCCGCGCCTGGTCGGCCGTGCCGATGAACGCGTCGAGCGTGAGCAGGTTGCCGGTGACGTTGCGGTGATAGGGCCCGGCCAGCACGCGGTGAGGCGAGCGCGCAAGGATAGGTGCCCCAAGGTTGGAGATCGCAAGCACGGTCGTCGGCTGCTGCGCAGCGAGGAGGGCGTAATCGGCAGGTCGCTCGCAAGTGCCCGCGGGGGAAGTCGCGGGCGCCGTCTCTCCCAAGGCCGCCGACGCTGCATGGGCGGCCGCGCTCCAGGAAACATTGAGGGAAACCAGCCAGACCAACGGCATTCGCAGCAGGGGGAGCCGGTCCGACGTCGACGCCGTGCGGTTTCGCCAGTCGCCGACCCAGCCCGCGAGCGCGATGGCGGCGAGCGGCAGCGAGAACGTGGCCCCGCGCACCTGCCAAAGGCTGACAACGAAAGCTGCAGTCAGGAATGCCATCAGTATCCAACCAGCCGCGTTGCCATGACGGCGCAGGCGCAGCCCGAGCACGATCAGCGCGAGGATGGGCGTGACGTAAGAGCCTGCGGCCTTGACCCAGTCGCCGGAGAGTACGCGCCAGAACGGCTGCGCCTCCGTCACCTGATTCAGCCAGAACTGCTGCAGCTTCGGATCCAGTCCGGCATAGGGATCGGCGAAGCATTGTGGAAAAGCGGTAACTGCCACGGCGGCGACGGCGATACCGAGCGCAAGCAACGCGGCGAGCCTTGTGCCGAAGCTGCGGCCGAGCGCGGGAGACGCCGCAGCTATTGCCAGGCCGATTCCCGAAGCCGCAGCGATAGAGAATTGCGGGATCGAGTAGGCGTCGCAATGGGGCATGAGCCAGCTACTGGCCGGCACGGTCGCAACGAACGTGGCAAGGCCACCGGCGCTAAGGCCCATTCCAAAGCCGGCCGCCTTGGCGGCCTCGGGGCGATCGCCCAGCAGATAGGATGCCGCCGCGGTCATCCCGGCAACGGCGACATAGGGTAGCGTTTCCATGCCGACGGCCAGCATCAGGGCGCAGGCGGCGCCTGCGGCGATTCCGGCCATGTACCCGCGTCCAACGATCAGGGCGGTGATGGCGGCAAGGCAGAGCGTGAGCTGGACATTGTGGTGGTCGATATCGCCGGGGGCAAAGACGCCGCTGAAGTGGAGCGCGGCGGTGCAGATGATGAACGCCGGCATAATCGCCCACTCGTCATAGACGGAGCGTGCGATCCGCAGCAAGAAAGTCAGCGCGGCCGCCATCAGCGGGGTCGTCCAGGCGAACAGGGCTACCGTTTCGCCCGTCGCCGGTTTTCCGGTCAGGGCGGATACGACAACGATAATGGCCGCGATCGGCGCATCGACGAGACGTGACCAGTGCATGACGAAGCCGCCTGGCGGGCCCATTCGGTACTGGTGCAGGTCGAACCACGCCTGCCCGCCGATGAGATCGCGGATCTCGACCAGCCGAAGCAGGCTGTCATTGTCCCCGTTCGCAGCGGCGAGGGTCGGGAAACCGGCCAGCGCATGCAGGCCGAGCGCCAGCAGAGCGCCCGCCAGTCCCAGCATGGCATCGTCGCGCCATGTGCCTGGTCGGACAGCGCTTTGGGGCATCATCCTCGCGTTGACGGTCATTTGAAACTGGGACGTTGGAGGAGGGGACAGGCTAGCGGTCTGCTTTCAACAAAACGTAAAGCATGTTCCGCCGCACCTCGGTCGTTCAGGCAAATCCCAAAAACAATAAAGGCCCCGGCAATGCCGGGGCCTTTAGAGCAACTGAGTGATGCCTCGCTTACTTCAGCGAGTTCGAGATCGTGTTGAAGTTGGTCGACAGCTTGGTGCCGAGACCGTTGACGGCGGTGATGATCGCGATCGCGATGCCGGCGGCAATCAGGCCGTACTCGATGGCGGTGGCGCCGGACTCATCCTTCACGAAACGCGAAACGAGATTCTTCATAGATGATAACTCCTGTGTACACGTGGCTGGTCGAACTTAAGTTTGGTCTTGCCGGCGTTCTCAGCACCGTGACCATGGCGTGACCCTAAGGGTGCGACAATTTCGACGCGGTTAATTCGACCGTGCAAAAATGCCAGGAACTTGCTGTTCTTGAGCACAGTAAACACCGCATTAAGGCATCCGATTAAATGCAAGCGGAGTGCGGAAGGCCGTTTGTCGCGCTCGCGCGCCGTGCGCCGACTCCGTCGATTCACGGCTCCTTAAGCGCGAGCAGATACCCCTGAAGTCTCCGATTGAAAGAGGCCGCCATGTCCAGTTTGCCAATGGAAGTCATCGAGGTAGTAGGCCAGACGTTGGCAAAGGTCGTGCCGGTCACGATCGCACTCGCTTTGGTGTTCACGGTGCTCTCGCATTTCTGGTCTTGCAATCCGGGTAAACCCTGGTGGCGCAAGCGCGAGCTCATTACCGACATCTGCTATTGGTTCTTCGTGCCGGTATTTGCGCGCATCTTCCGCATCGGCTTGCTGGTGATTGGCGCCGCTGTCCTCTTCAACATTCACGACGTCGACGAACTGATCGCATTCTACGACAACGGCCATGGGCCGCTGTCGGAGCTTCCGCTCTGGGTGCAGGCGATACTGTTCCTCGTTGCGTCCGACTTCATGCTGTACTGGCTGCACCGCATGTTTCATGGCGGCGGATTCTGGAAATATCATGCGATCCATCATTCCTCGGAGGATCTCGAGTGGATCTCGGCCGCGCGGTTTCACCCCGTCAACCTGTTTATCGGAACGATCCTGGTCGACGTCATTCTGCTGATAGCGGGCATCTCTCCCAATATCATGCTGTGGGTCGGGCCGTTCACGACCTTCCACTCTGCCTTCGTTCACGCCAACCTGAACTGGACGCTGGGCCCTTTCAAATACGTGCTTGCCACGCCGGTCTTCCATCGCTGGCATCACACCTCGCTCGAGGAGGGCGGCAATACCAATTTCGCGGGCACCTTTCCGCTCTGGGACATGCTGTTCGGCACGTTCCGCATGCCGGAGAACCGGCTGCCTGACGATTATGGTGTGGACGATCAGGTGATCCCCACCGAGATCGGCGGGCAGTTGGCCTATCCATTCCGTCAATGATCGGGCCGGCAGTTTCGCATGAGCACTGAAGCCGGAGCAATCCAGCGACACAATAATGCCTTCAGCATTGCCAACGTCCCGGCATGGCTCTGGCTCGGAATTGGCGTCTACGCGCTGGTAGCGATCGGCGGACGAACGCTCCTGATCGATTCCGATACCTACTGGCAGATCGCCGTGGGCCAGTGGATCCTCGATCACCACACATTGCCGCGCGTTGACATCTACTCCTTCACCAAGGCGGGCGAGCCGTGGACGTCGTCGTCCTGGCTGGCGCAGGTGCTGTACGCGGCGAGCTATAATCTGGTGGGCTGGACCGGGCCGGTGGTTCTCGCCGCGGGCGTCATCGCCGCGACCTTCACACTTTTAATTCACATTCTCGGCCGCCGCATCCCCGCGCTCTATGCGCTCGCCGTCGCGATGGCGGTGGTGGCGCTTTCGATGGGGCATTTTCTGGCGCGTCCGCATGTGCTGGCGCTGCCGATCATGCTGGCGTGGGCGAACGGGCTGATGTCGGCGAGCGAGCGCGGCCAGGCGCCTTCGCCATGGCTGCTGCCATTGATTGCGCTGTGGGCGAACCTGCACGGCGGATTCGTGTTCGGTCTGGTACTGGTCGGCGCGTTCGCGCTCGACGCGCTGTGGAATGCGGATCACGCCCAGCGAAAGTCGGTGGCGCTGCGCTGGGCAGCGTTCGGCATCGGCGCGCTGGTGGCCTGCTGCGCCACGCCTTACGGGTGGGGATCGATCTTCGCCGCGCGCAAGATCCTCGATCTCGGAGAACTCCTGCATCTGATCTATGAATGGATGCCGGCAAACTTCAGCAAATTCGGTGCGTTCGAGATGGCGATCCTCGCGCTGATCGGCGGTACCCTCTACAGCGGCGTCAAGCTCACGCCGCCGCGGATCGCGCTGGTGCTGGGCCTGCTGCACATGGCGCTGTCGCATGTCAGGAATCTCGAGATCTTCGCGCTGCTGCTGCCGATCGTGGTGCTGGCGCCGGTAGCGTCGCATTTTGCGCTGCGGCCGGCCTGGACCGCCCGCGCCGCTGTCCCGATGCCCGTGATCGCGGCCGTGATGGTTTTGCTCGGCGGTTGGACATGGCTGCTGGCGGCCAACACCCCTTTTGCACCACCCGAAAATCAGGCGCCGGTGGCGGCTCTCGATGCGCTGAAGGCGTATAATCCGAAGCGCATTCTCAACGATATGCCGTTCGGCGGCTACCTGATCTGGCGGCAGATCCCCGTATTCGTCGACGGACGCGCCGAACTGTACGGCGAAGCGTTTGACATGGCCTATTACCGCGCCATGCAGCTCAAGGACGTCAACGAGTTCCTCGATATTCTCAAGAAGTGGGACATCGACGCCGTGCTGCTGATGCCGCACACCCCGGCGGCACGCCTGCTCGATCATATTAGCGGCTGGCAGCGCGTTTACGCCGACCAGAACGCTGTGCTGCACGTTCGTACCGCAAACTGATCCGGGTCGGTTTTCATAACGTTCTCGAGCGAAGGGAACGCCGTTCGCGTCAGGAAAAGGCGTCGAAACAGCAATTCGGAGCGCGGCTCTGAGTAATCAGAGCCGGGCTCCGCAACGCCCGAACTGGCGGCGAGGCAGGGCTTCTGGTACGCCGGTCGAAATGAACCTGCCGACCGAAATCGTCGAAATGCTCGGCCAGACCCTGGCCAAGGTGGTGCCGGTCACGATCGCGCTGGCGCTCGTGTTCTCGGTGCTGGCGCATTTCTGGGCCTGCAATCCCGGCAGGCCCTGGTGGCGCAAGCGCGAGCTCGTCACCGACATCTGCTACTGGTTCCTGGTACCGCTGTTCGCGCGCGTGTTCCGCATCGGGCTATTGGTGCTCGGCGCCGCCCTGGTGTTTGGAATTCGCGACGCCGACGAGCTGATCGCCTTCTACGACAACGGCCATGGCCCGCTGTCGAGGCTGCCATTGTGGCTGCAGGCTATCCTGTTCCTGGTCGCCGCCGATTTCATGATGTACTGGCTGCACCGCATGTTTCATGGCGGAGGGTTCTGGAAATACCACGCTATCCACCATTCGTCGGAAGACGTCGACTGGATCTCCGCGGCGCGCTTTCACCCCGTCAACCTGCTGTTAGGTACCATCGGGGTCGATGTCGTGCTGCTGATGGCCGGCATTTCGCCGGGCGTGATGCTCTGGCTCGGGCCGTTCAACATATTTCATTCCGCGTTCGTCCACGCCAACCTCAACTGGACGCTCGGCCCGTTCAAATACGTCGTGGCGACGCCGGTGTTTCACCGCTGGCACCACACCGCCCGTGAGGAGGGCGGCGACACCAATTTCGCGGGCACCTTTCCGCTCTGGGACATCCTGTTCGGGACCTTCCGGTTGCCCAGCGGCACGCTGCCGGACCAATATGGCGTGGACGATCAGTCCTCGTTTCCCCGCGAAATCATCGGACAACTGGTCTATCCGTTCCGCAAACAGACATGATCCGTAAAAATGGTTGCCGGTTTTCCCTGACGACAAACGCGAAGCGCGTTTGCGAGGAGAGCACGATCTATTAAGCATGCTGGTCGCGGATTTCTTGCCCCGTTTCGGGGCCTATTTGCCCTTTGTTCATGAATTGTCGTCAGATTCATCGTGTCGGGCGCCGGTTCCGTTGCGTATCGCCATTGCCGGCTTGTTGATGCCCCGGGGTAAAGTATGTCGTTCAAGTCCCAGCGTATTCGCGCACGCGCGCGTTTTGGATTGCGTTCCCTCGCCGCAGGTCTCCTGCTGTGGCCGGCCGTCTGCCTGGCCGCGTCCGATCCAGACCGTATCGCCGTCTATGTCGATCAGGCCAAGCTCGTGAAGCTTCCGGCCAAGGTCTCCACCATCGTGGTCGGAAACCCGCTGATCGCGGACGTGACGCTGCAGAGCGGCGGCATCATCGTAGTCACCGGCAAGGGCTACGGCGCCACCAATTTCATCGCCATGGACCGCAACGGCGAGGTGCTGGTGGACCGCCAGATTCAGGTCGAAGGCCCGACCGATCAGCTCGTCACCGTCTATCGCGGCGTCGAGCGCGAATCCTGGAGCTGCATGCCGATCTGCCAGCGCCGGATTACGCTCGGCGACGGCGAGACCTACTTCAAATCGGCGATCGACCAGGCTGGCTCTCTCAGTGGTCAAGCCGCCGCCGCCGGGACCAAATAGGCAAACTGAGCTCTTTCGGTTCTGATTGAATCAGCAACGGACGCTCCAGTAGGCGCGTCCGCTATCCTGTCCGCGAATCGATCGCTGCCCGCACCAGACTCGTTCCGCAGATAGTTAACGCTCCGTTAGCGCGCCGGGCCGCCCTGCCTCGGTTCGACGAAACACTTCCACAATCAGTTTCGGGTAGTTCTTGCAGGCGGATAATCGCTGCCGTCTGGGGATTTTTCGATGTCGTCACCCGCTCCTGCAACAGTCTCTGTTGGAAATGTATTCCGCCGATTTCGCCGCAACCGACAGGGCTCGGCCGCCGTCGAGTTCGCGCTGGTTGCGCCGTTGTTCTTCGGCATGCTGTTTGCGATTCTCGAAACGGCGATTGTATTTTTTGCCGGCCAGGTTCTGGAACAGGGGACGGCGGAAAGCGCCCGGTTGATGCTCACGCATCAGGCCCAGGACAGCGGCATGACCGAAACCGCGTTCAAGACCGACCTCTGCAATCGGATCAAGGTGATGTTCAATTGCCAAGGCAATCTGGGCAACATTACTGTGGATGTGAAGGTCTTTGCCCCGGGCACCTCGATCACGATTACCGATCCGATCGTCAGTGGAAACCTGACCGGTCCTTTCTCATATTCCCTGACGCCATCTGGCTCTCCCAATACCGTCGTCGTTCGCGCCTTTTATGAATGGCCGCTATACGTGACGCGGTTCGGATACAACATTTCAAATCTCAGCGGCAGCAAGCGGCTGCTTGCCGCGACCGCCGCTTTCCATGTAGAGCCGTGATACGATGATGGTATCCCCGATGCAGAAAACGTCGCTTAGCGTGCGCAGGCTGTGGAATGATCGCAGCGGTCTTGCGGCGGTCGAGTTCGCCATGATTTTTCCGATGATGGTGGTGATGTTCTTCGGCGTGCTCGAACTTTCGGCGGCCATTTCCGTGGATCGCAAGGCCACCCTGGTGGCGCGAACGCTTTCCGATCTGACATCTCAGATGGTAAGCGTGGCGAATGCTGATCTCGTCAGTTTTGGTGAAGCGGCAAAGGCGATCATGACACCTTACCCGGGTCCGCCGTTGGTCTCCTCGGTCACGGAGGTTTACGTCGATAGCGTGAGCGGGGTCGCTCGGGTTCAGTGGAGCAAGGGGTTGACGATCGGTTCAACAGGCGTTGTCTCGATCGCAGCGACGGCGCCTCATAATCCGGGTGACGTTGTGGTGTTGCCGACGACCCTCGTCGCGGCCAAGGGGACATACGTGATCTGGAGCGAGGTCGCCTACACGTATACGCCGGCGATCGGTTATATGGTGGCGAAGACCGGCATGACCTTTCGCGATGCCGCCTACACGCGTCCGCGTACGGTTCTCTGCGTTATATATCCGACGGGTGCCAGCTCCACCTGTCCGACGCTGTGACGGCGGCACTCTCGCACCAGCTTCGCAACTGCACCGTTCACCGCGGCCCCTCTTGGAAGAGGGGCGACGCTGTATTCTCGGGGTTGCATTGGTTCAGCTTCGGTAAGGGCGGGCTTGATCCGCTGCATTGAAGGCCCCGTACAGCTGCCTTATATCCAATGCGGGATGCGTTCAAACCCTCCGCTAAAACGATACAGGCACCTCTGCTGCCCAACGCCATCGTGGGACTTTGGCTGCGAGAGCATGATCCGGACCCGGTAGGCACGGGCTTCGCTCGGGACAAGCGCGAAGCGTTTGCCGGGAGATCATCCACAAAGACATTAGATCCTGATCCGACTCAATCTTAATCGGATCAGGATCTGTTGCGCGCGCGAGCAACCCGCAGATTTCTCGATTTATCGCCTGCTTGTGCCGGCAACCGAACTACCGAACGGACAATCGATCTCATCGTAGTCCTTCTGGACACCTGCCCCGCCTTAAGACAGAACGCGAAAAACTAAAACGCCGGCCCCGTGAGCCAGCCGTAGTCCTGGCCGATTTTTACGGCGACACCCCGCGGCAAAACAGCCCACGGGAGGCCTGACGGCCGGCTCGCTAACGCTGCTAAGGTCCGGGGTTGGTAGCTCGCCGCCCAAATCAACGGCCCAAGTCAACGGCCCAAGTCAACTCTTGGCGTCTCCGCGAGTTCGTCCGGTGGCCTTGCCGGTCCATGCCATCGAGCGGTGAGCAACCACGGTATCACCCCTGTGGCCGAACAATAAAAAGCCCCGGATCGCTCCGGGGCTTTCTGAGGCTCGGTGTCAAGGCGGCGTCCCGCCTTCCGCCAGGTCAGTTCGTAATATGCGCGGTCTGCAGCGCGTGGTTGAACATGGCGTTCAGCGCCGCGGTGATATCAGCGGGCGAGTTTGCGGTGTAGAAGAAGCCAGGCGACGCGCAGGCTTGAAGGCTGGGAGGAATATTCGGGATGTTGTTGTTGGCATAGGTGTCTTCATTGCCGGCAAAGCTCGTATTCACGGGTGAGATCGTTTCATAGGGAATATAAAGCACGGAAACGATGATGCCGCGGTCCTTGAGCGTCTGGCAGGCGTTGGGGTAGGTGTTGACGGGGTCGCTCAGGACAGTGGCGCGGTTACTGCCATGCCAGTTGCCGTTATTGCCGGGAATCGGAATGTCTCTGTACTGGTTATCCTGCGCGCCGTCGGTGACGAGGAAGACGTAAGGCTGCGGGGTGGTCGGCGTGCTGCCGTCGCCGACCGTGCCGGTGCCGCTGGAGATGAGGCCGTTGACCGAATTAAGCGCTTCATCGATATGCGTGCCGCCGGAGCCAAGGTTTGTGTTGGCATTTGTGTCAAGCAGCGTGGCAAGGTTTGCGGCCGCGTAGTTGATGGTGGTTGAGTTGGTGGGTGAGCCGTTGATAGCGCTGGTCAGCGGAAAATAAGAGTAGAGATACCGAATGAACGGGTAGAGGCCGATCCGGAACTGGTTGGTAACCTTCATGGAGGCGTTCGCGGTAATGAACAACTGGTTCACGGCGTAGCCGACCGCGTCGGCGCGCAACTGGATACAGGCGTTGGTGCCGTCGGTGTCGCAGGATGAAACCGGGGGCAGGGCCGCATACAGCGTATTCGGCAGGCCGGACGCCATCGCGTTTGAGAGTTTCTTGCCCGAAGGATATGTCGAATCTGCCGTTACATTTGAGAGAAGGGCCTTGTATCCGCTAAAGCTGACGCGCGAGATCGCATAGCCCATGCAGTAGTTGTTCGTTGGGTATGCCTGGGTCCCGCTATTGGTGCAGGCCATGTTCTGTGGCGCAAAATGGCAGGCGAAGGTGCAGCCGGTGGGATATTGGCGATAGTTATCCGGATTGACTTGTGAAAGCCGCGTCTGCTCGGCGGCGGTCGACGGCAGGCCCATCGAGCCCGAGACGTCCAGCGTCAGATAAAAATCGAGATACGGCGGCAGCGTGGCGGCCGAACTTGAAGCGCCCGTTATCGTCAGTTTACTAAACCCGATCACTTTCAGGAAGGATACCGGTACATCGGCAGTGTATGTCACGGTTGCAGCCAGCTTGATGCCGGTCTTCGTAACAGTGCTGCTGCGAACCAGATTTTGGTAGCCGGTGATCCCGCTCATGTTGGCGTCAAAGACATTGTTGGCATCGGTAACGCCGTTGGTGACCGAGCCGTTGCCTGTCATTACCGAGGCCGCGAGAAAGCCCGGGGATTTCTGCGAAAGCGCGGCGATGCCCGCAGCGTCTGCCGCGGTTTGCATTTTTGCCTTCATTCTGGTCGCGAGCGAGTAATCCACCGCACAGCCAATGGCCGATATCAGAGGGATCGCCGTGATCGCGAAAATTGCCGCGACATTGCCACGCCGATCGCGGCGGAAACAGGAAAGATACTGCTTAAGACGAAATGGCACGAGACGCCCCCTGGCTATCCAAAAGCGCGTGATCGTAGCCCGACCTCCCCTAAGTGCCCCTTAACCTGATCACCGAAAAACGGGCTGATTTCGGGTGTGACCGACTTCAGGAGCCCTCTTCAGGAGCCCTCTTCAGGAAGCTCCCGGGTTACGATCTGTTTACTACGTCGGCGCCGTGATGGCGCAATGCCCGCTCGTCGTCGATCGCCAGGTCGCTCGCATCGACCGAATAAAAAAGGCCGCGCATCAGCGCGGCCTTTCTATATTTCGAATGCGATTTCCCGGCCGAGGCCGGAGGAAACCGCTTATCCGGCGGCGCGTAGATTGTCGGCCGAAGATTTGCCAGAGCGACGATCTGCCACGATTTCGTAGGAGATCTTCTGGCCTTCACGCAACGTCCCAAGACCGGCACGCTCGACAGCGCTGATGTGCACGAACACGTCATTGCCGCCGTCATCCGGCTGGATGAAGCCATAGCCCTTGGTTGCGTTAAACCACTTCACGGTTCCCATGCTCACGGGGTAGTCCCTTCTCAGATATACAAGTCGTAGCCCACCCTTCGATGGGCTGGTGAGATCGAATTTTTGGAAGGGTCGTCAGCGTCTAAACCGGCTGTACCGGTGGATAGCTAATGTCGTCCGGCCGAAAATCGATGGACAATATTATTCGATAGTAGTGGTCAAAACAATCCTGACGTGCACGATTTTTTGATTCGGCCGGCCGGCCGGCCGCGACCGCGCACGATATAGGCGTATCGGGCGCGTTTTCGCTGACGTTCCGGATACGCTTACCGGCGGCGGAACTGGCCGCCGCGCGGCGGTCCGCCCCGCGGAGCGCCGGTGCTCGGACGCTCGTCCTTGTGACGGAAGATCAGGCGGCCCTTCTCCAGATCGTACGGCGACATTTCGATCGTGACCCGATCGCCTGCCAGCGTCTTGATCCGGTTCTTCTTCATCTTGCCGGCGGTGTAGGCAACAATCTCGTGTCCGGCGTCGAGCTGCACGCGGTAGCGCGCGTCGGGGAGGATTTCGGTCACCAGTCCTTCGAACTGGATCAGCTCTTCTTTAGCCATGGTGGTCTCCAGATCGATCGAGGCTAGCGCTGCGGTCGGTGGGTACGGTTGGGTTGAGTATTCGGACGGCTCTCGCGATGCAAGAAGGCGACGCCCTGAATGCCCTCACTTTTCCCGCCCTGGCTCTTGCCGGCCTGCTGCGCTGGACGCGGCTGTTCGTGCCGGTTCGGCTGCGGAGCGGCATTATTACCACCACCGCGGCGGGGACGGCGAGGGCCTTTTGATCCCGGTGCCGATTCATGTCCACGGGATTCGTGACCTCTGGATTCATGTCCACGGGATTCATGTCCTCTGGAGTCATGTCCTCTGGAGTCATGGGACCTGGCGGTGTGGGCGCGCGGTGCGGACCGTCCGCCCCGGTGTTGCTGTGCAGGGCGCTGCGAGGCCGCCGGCGCGGCGTCGCGGCTGCCCGGCGTGCGACGGTCTTCCCGCGGCAGCGTGATGCGGATCAGCCGTTCGATGTCGCGCAGATAGCCCATCTCCTCGGCGCCGGCGATCAGCGAGATCGCAACGCCTTCGGCGCCGGCGCGCGCGGTGCGGCCGATGCGGTGGACATAGGTTTCTGGGATGTTGGGCAGGTCGAAATTCACCACATGGCTGATGCCGTCGACGTCGATGCCGCGGGCGGCAATGTCGGTGGCGACCAGGGTGCGGATCTCGCCGGTGCGGAACGCGGCCAGCACGCGTTCGCGGTGGTTCTGCGACTTGTTGCCGTGAATGGCGTTGGCGGAGATGCCGGCCTTCTCCAGCGTCTTCACGACCTTGTCGGCGCCGTGCTTGGTGCGGGTAAAGATCAGCGCGCGGTCAACCGGCTCCTGCTTCAGAAGCTGCGCCAGCACGCCCGACTTGGCCGAGAAATCGACCTGGATGATGCGCTGGGCGATGCGCTCGACGGTCGAGGCCACCGGCGTCACCGCAACGCGAGCGGGGTCGCGCAGCATGGCTTCGGCGAGTTCTGCGATGTCCTTCGGCATGGTGGCCGAGAAGAACAGCGTCTGCCGCCTGATCGGCAGCTTGGCGACGACTTTGCGGATGTCGTTGATGAAGCCCATGTCGAGCATGCGGTCGGCTTCGTCGAGCACGAGGAATTCGACCTGGTTGAGCTTCAGCCCGTTGCTCTGGACGAGATCGAGCAGGCGGCCGGGGGTCGCCACCATGACCTCGACGCCCTGCATGACCGAGCGGACCTGACGGCCCATCGGCACGCCGCCGATCGCCAGTGCCGAGCTGAGGCGGATGTGGCGGCCGTAGGCGTTGAAGCTGTCGAGGATCTGGCCCGACAATTCGCGGGTCGGCGAGAGCACCAGCACGCGGCAGGTCTTGGGCTGCGGCCGGATGCGGTTTTCCAGAATGCGGTGCAGGATCGGGAGCGCAAAGGCCGCGGTCTTGCCGGTGCCGGTCTGGGCGATGCCGACGACGTCGCGGCCGGTCATTGCGAGCGGGATGGTCTGTGCCTGGATGGGCGTGGGCGTGACGTAATTTTCTTCCTTGAGTGCACGCGAAATGGGTTCGGCAAGGCCGAAATCCTGAAAGGAGGTCAAAAGAGGGTTCTTTCCATTAAAAAGTCAGGCGCCCGACCGGTATCGGCCAGGAACGCGCGAGGGGGTGTCAGAGACACCCGCGTGCTTGGGGCGTCGGTTTTGCTAGCTGAAGGGGCAAGCCAGAAACCGCAAAACGGGATCAGAACACGCGGCTCGCAAGGACCTGATGATTCTCTAGGTCACGGAGATCATATGGAACACCCGCGCGGCGCTTTCAAGGCGAATTCCGCGCGTTTCGTCCGCGCAGTTAAGGAACTGCTCACCGAGACCCAAACCACGGCCGCTCGTCAGCAACTCAAACGATCAAAATTCGTGCAAGAAATTTAGCCAAATTGCGGTAATTGCCCAAAAAATGGATAGTTTGCCCTCAAAGCATACATTTCTGCAGTCTAAAAAATGAGCATTCTTCCCCCGCCTGGTTTCCGCGTACTTCAGATTCCAAAACGATTAGATAGGCTTATCGCGTTTTCTGTCGGTGGCATGGTTCTTGCGATTCCGTTAACGCAGGCGGCCGTTGGGGCCGTTCGCAGCGTTTCAACGCCTGCGTCAGGGAGATGACACCTCATGCTTACTCAATTGACTCACGATATAACGGCGATGAGCCGCCGCCGCTGGCTGGCGGCGACCGCCGGCCTCGTTTTGGGCCTGGCCACATTTTCAAACGCCAAGGCGGCGGACGACACCATCAAGGTCGGCGTCCTGCACTCGCTTTCCGGCACCATGGCCATCAGCGAAACCACGCTGAAGGACACCGTTCTCTTCCTGATCGACGAGCAGAACAAGAAGGGCGGCGTGCTCGGCAAGAAGCTCGAGGCCGTCGTGGTCGATCCCGCCTCGAACTGGCCGCTGTTCGCCGAAAAGGCCCGCGAGCTGATCACCAAGGACAAGGTCTCGGTCGTATTCGGCTGCTGGACCTCGGTGTCGCGCAAGTCCGTGCTCCCGGTATTCAAGGAACTGAACTCGATCCTGTTCTACCCCGTGCAGTACGAGGGCGAGGAGAGCGAGCGCAACGTGTTCTACACGGGTGCTGCGCCGAACCAGCAGGCGATCCCCGCGGTCGACTATCTCGCCAAGGACGAGAAGGTGAAGCGCTGGGTGCTGGCCGGCACCGACTACGTCTATCCGCGCACCACCAACAAGATCCTCGAAGCCTACTTGAAGTCGAAGGGCGTCAAGCAGGAAGACATCATGATCAACTACACGCCGTTCGGTCATAGCGACTGGCAGACGATCGTGGCCGACATCAAGAAGTTCGGCTCGGCCGGCAAGAAGACCGCCGTGGTCTCCACCATCAACGGCGACGCCAACGTTCCCTTCTACAAGGAGCTCGGCAACCAGGGCATCAAGGCGACCGACATTCCGGTTGTCGCGTTCTCGGTCGGTGAAGAAGAACTCGCCGGCATCGACACCAAGCCGCTGCTCGGCCATCTGGCCGCCTGGAACTACTTCCAGTCGATCAAGGATCCGGGCAACGAGAAGTTCATCAAGGCCTGGCAGGCTTACACCAAGAATCCGAAGCGCGTGACCAACGATCCGATGGAAGCACACGTCATCGGCTTCGAAATGTGGGTCAAGGCGGTCGAGAAGGTGAAGTCGACCGACGCCGACAAGGTGATCGACGCGCTGCCCGGCATCGAAGCCAAGAACCTGACCGGCGGCACCTCCAAGATGCTTCCGAACCATCACATCACCAAGCCGGTGTTCATTGGCGAAATCAAAGCCAACGGCCAGTTCGACGTGGTGTGGAAGACCCCGGGTCTTGTCGCTGGCGACGCCTGGTCGAAGGAGCTCGACGGCTCCAAGGACCTGATCGGCGACTGGGTCGGCAAGAAGTGCGGCAACTACAACACCAAGACCAACAAGTGCGGCGGTCAGGGCTCCTGATTTCCGTCTGAGTTGCAATAAAACTTCCAAGAGAACTAACAAGAGAACTACCAAGAGAGACCGGAGAAGGCGGCGCTGCCGCCGCCTTCTCCCCACACTCCTGCCGGGGTCGTAATCGTGTCTGCCAATTTCCTCGACCGTTTTCGCGCGCTTTTTGTCGCGATTTTTTTGACCGTAGCTTTCGCCGTGCCGGCGCTGGCGGGCCCGTTCGAGGACGCGGTCGCCAAATTCGCCAATGACGATTTTTCCGACACCGACGAGGCGATCGGCGCGGTCGCCACTTCTGGCAATCCGCTGGCCTTTCCCATCATCAGCGCGCTGCAGGACGGCCGGCTGTCGACCGATCCGGATACCAAGAAGGTTTTTGTAACGGGCGCCGACGGCAAGATCACCGATGCCGCCACCGGCGCCGTCGTCGACAAGCTGCCCGACAATGCTGCCGCCGTCCGCCTCAACAACCGCCTGCGCCGCACGGTGGAGGCGGCTCTCGGCGGCCTGACGCTGCTGTCGCCCGATCCCGCCAAGCGCATCGCGGCCGCGCAGTCGGTGTTCAAGAGCCACGACGAGAATGCGCTGCCCGTCATCGATGGTGCGCTGGCGAAGGAGAGCAACAAGGCCGTCAAGGCGGCCTTCACCGAGGCCCGCGCGGCAATCCTGCTCTACAAGGCCGATGCGACCGAGGTCGAGAAGCTCGAAGCGATCGCCGTGGTGAAGGCGAAGGGTGACCAGGAAGCCCTGGCGCTGCTGACCGGCCTCGGCAGCGATGCGCCGCCGCTGGTCGCGCAGGCCGCCACCAGTGCGATCGCCTCGATCCAGAGCAACCTCGCAATGTGGTCGATGGTGCAGAACGCCTGGTACGGCCTGTCGCTGGGCTCGGTGCTGCTGCTGGCCGCGATTGGGCTAGCCATCACCTTCGGCGTCATGGGTGTCATCAACATGGCCCATGGCGAGATGGTGATGATCGGCGCTTACACCACCTTCGTGGTGCAGGAGGTCATCCGCACCCGCTATCCTCAATTGTTCGACTATTCGCTGCTGATCGCGGTGCCGCTGGCTTTCCTGGTTGCAGGGGCCATTGGTGTCCTGATCGAACGCGGCATCATCCGCTTTCTCTATGGCCGCCCGCTGGAAACGCTGCTCGCGACCTGGGGGCTTTCGCTGGTGCTGCAGCAGGCCGTGCGCACCATGTTCGGCCCCACCAACCGCGAGGTCGGCAATCCCTCCTGGATGAGCGGCGCGTTCGAACTGGGGCAGATCACCATCACCTACAACCGGCTTTGGATCCTCTGCTTCACGCTGGCCGTGTTCGCCATCCTGCTCGCCATGCTGCGCTACACCGCGCTTGGGCTGGAGATGCGCGCGGTCACTCAAAATCGCCGCATGGCGGCCTCGATGGGCATCGCCACCTCGCGCGTCGATGCGCTGACCTTCGGCCTCGGCTCGGGCATTGCCGGCATCGCCGGCGTGGCGCTGTCGCAGATCGACAATGTTAGCCCCAACCTCGGCCAGAGCTACATCATCGACAGCTTCATGGTCGTCGTGTTCGGCGGCGTCGGCAATCTCTGGGGCACGCTGGTCGGCGCGTTTACGCTCGGCATCGCCAACAAGTTCCTGGAGCCGGTGGCAGGCGCCGTGCTCGGCAAGATCGCCATTCTGGTGCTGATCATTCTGTTCATCCAGAAACGGCCGCGCGGACTGTTCGCGCTCAAGGGCCGGGCGGTGGAAGCATGACGCCGCATGTTCTGACGCGTTCGCTGGATCGAAGCGCTTCCATCTTCATCCTGGTGGTTGCCGGCCTCGGCGTGCTGATCCCGCTGTCGAACCTGCTGCTGCCGGCGGGTTCGGTGTTTCAGGTGCCGACCTATCTGGTCGCGCTGTTCGGCAAATACGCCTGCTACGCCATTCTCGCGCTGTCGATCGATTTGATCTGGGGCTATTGCGGCATTCTCTCGCTCGGCCACGGCGCGTTCTTCGCGCTCGGCGGCTACGCGATGGGCATGTACCTGATGCGCCAGATCGGCAGCCGCGGCGTCTACGGCAATCCGATATTACCAGACTTCATGGTGTTCCTGAACTATCCAGAACTGCCATGGTACTGGCACGGCTTTGATATGTTCTGGTTCGCGGCGCTGATGGTTCTCGTGGTGCCGGGATTGCTGGCGTTCTGTTTCGGCTGGCTGGCGTTTCGTTCGCGCGTCACCGGCGTCTATCTCTCGATCATCACGCAGGCGATGACCTATGCGCTGCTGCTGGCGTTCTTCCGCAACGATTTCGGCTTCGGCGGCAACAACGGCCTGACTGACTTCAAGGACATTTTGGGTTTCAACGTGCAGGCCGACGGCACCCGCGCTGCATTGTTCGCGCTGAGTTGCCTGGCGCTGATCCTGGCCTTCCTGATCTGCCGGGCGGTTGTGACCTCGAAACTCGGCAAGGTCCTGATCGCGATCCGCGACGCCGAATCCCGCACCCGCTTCCTCGGCTATCGCGTCGAGTCCTACAAGCTGTTCGTGTTCACGCTGTCCGCCTGCATGGCCGGCGTTGCCGGCGCGCTCTATGTCCCGCAGGTCGGCATCATCAACCCATCCGAATTCGCGCCGGGCAATTCCATCGAGGCGGTGATCTGGGTTGCGGTCGGTGGCCGCGGCACCCTGGTGGGCGCGGCCCTCGGCGCCGTCGTCGTCAACTACGCAAAGACCTATTTTACGTCGGGCCCGCTGGCGCCGTACTGGCTGTTCATGCTGGGCGCGCTGTTCATCCTGGTGACGCTGCTGCTGCCGAAGGGCATTATCGGCACCTTCAACGCACGGTGGGAGGGACGGAAGGCCGAACTTGGCAATGGCGCCGCCGCGAGCGCCGCGCGCGAAGACGGCGCCGCGCCGAAACCGAATCCGGCGGAGTGAGCACATGAACGTCATGGACACCCGCAAGACGTCGGCCATCCTCTATCTCGATGGCGTGCACGTCTCCTTTGACGGCTTCCACGCCATCAACAATCTGTCACTGACGCTCGCGCCCGGCGAGATGCGCGCCATCATTGGCCCCAACGGTGCTGGCAAGACCACGATGATGGACATCATCACCGGCAAGACCAAGCCGGACGAGGGGACGGTGCTGTTCGACGGCGTCACCGATCTGACCCGCCTCGACGAGACCCGCATCGCCGAACTCGGCATCGGCAGAAAATTCCAGAAGCCGACGGTGTTTGAAAGCCAGACCGTGCAGGACAATCTCATGCTCGCGCTCAACGTCGATCATAGCGTCAAGGGCACGCTGTTCTGGCGCGGCAACAAAGCCGAATCCGAGCGCGTCGACAAGGTGCTCGAAACCATCCGCTTGACGGATGCGCGCCATCGACTTGCCGGAAGCCTGTCGCACGGCCAAAAACAATGGCTCGAGATCGGCATGCTGCTGGCGCAGGATCCGAAAGTCCTGCTCGTCGACGAACCCGTCGCCGGCATGACCGATGTCGAGACGCACCTGACGGCGGAGCTGCTCAAGCAGATCAACCGCAATCACACCATCATGGTGGTCGAGCACGACATGACTTTCGTGCGCGAGCTCGGCGTCAAGGTGACGTGCCTGCACGAAGGAACGGTACTGGCGGAAGGCACCATCGACCAGGTCTCGTCGAACGAGCGGGTCATCGAAGTGTATCTGGGGCGCTGATCCATGCTGACGGTCGACAACATCAGCCTCTACTACGGCGCGGCGCAGGCGCTGCGCGGCGTTTCGCTGTCCGCAGAACCTGGCAAGGTGACCTGCGTGCTCGGCCGCAACGGCGTCGGCAAGACCTCACTGCTCCGCGCGTTGGTCGGGCAGTACCCGATCTCTTCGGGAAGCATCACCTTCAACGGCGAAGACATCAATCCCCTGAAATCCTATGAGCGGGCCCGGCGCGGCATCGGCTTTGTCCCGCAGGGCCGCGAGATATTTCCGCTGCTGACGGTGGAAGAAAACCTCAAGACCGGTTTCGGCCCTTTGAAGCGCGACCAGCGCAACATTCCCGACGATGTGTTCTCGCTGTTTCCGGTGCTGAACACGATGCTGGGCCGGCGCGGCGGCGATCTCTCTGGTGGGCAACAACAACAATTGGCGATCGGCCGGGCGCTGGTGATGCGGCCGAAATTGCTGTTGCTGGACGAGCCGACCGAGGGCATCCAGCCCTCGATCATCAAGGACATCGGCCGCGCCATCACCTACCTGCGCAGCCTCGGCAACATGGCGATCGTGCTGGTCGAACAATATCTCGACTTTGCCTGCGAGCTCGGCGACAATTTCGCGGTCATGGACCGCGGCGCGGTGAAATATGCCTGCGACCGCAGCAATCTCGATCCCGCCGAGATCAGCCGCCAGATGGCGCTGTAAGGCCGTATCGGGCGCCAGCGTTTGGGGGACGGATGCGGACCGATAGCACGCGGGCGAGTTCGGCGACGTTCGCGGCCAACCGCGCCCAAGGCGCGGTGCGGTTTGGCGTACACCTTCAGGACGGCGTCACGCGCCGCGGCGACTTGCATGAATCCGGCTCGCTGCGCGTGCGCTTTCCTTCTCCCGAAGCAGACGGGTTGTCCGGCGTGTTCGTCAACACGGCCGGTGGAATTGCAGGCGGCGACCGTTTTGATATCGATATCGCGGCGGGCGAGGGGACGCGGCTGACGCTGACGACGGCGGCGGCCGAAAAGGTCTATCGCGCGCCGGGTGCGGCTGCCCAGCTCAGCATCGCCCTGAAGGCGGAAGCGGGCGCGCACCTCTCCTGGCTGCCGCAGGAGACCATCCTGTTCGACCGCGCGCGCATCATCAGGCGCATCGATATCGATCTGGCCGAAAGCGCGTCGCTTCTGCTCTGCGAAATCGTGGTGTTCGGCCGCGCGGCGATGGGCGAGAAGATGCTGCACGGCGAGCTCGTCGACCGCTGGCGCCTGCGCCGCGGCGGTCGCCTCGTGTTTGCGGAAACCGTCCGGCTCGATGGCGACATCGGCGAAAAACTGGCGCGGCCGGCGGTGGCCAAGGGCGGCGTCGCGATCGGCACCGCGCTGATCGTGCCGGGCGATGAGGCGCTGGTGGAGCGGATCCGCGAAGCGCAGGACGCGTTCGGCGGCGAGGTCGGTATCTCCTCGTGGAATGGATTTGCAATGGCGCGCTTCTGTGCCCAAGATGCGGCCCGGCTCCGCGCCGACATGATGGCCGTGCTTGGCCGCGCCTCCGGTGTGGCGCTGCCAAGGCTTTGGCTAAACTAGGTCTTCAATCACCCGAGTGCTCGCATGAATCTCTCTCCCCGCGAAAAGGACAAGCTCTTGATCTCGATGGCGGCCATGGTGGCGCGCCGCAGGCTGGAGCGCGGCGTCAAGCTCAACCACCCCGAGGCAATCGCCATCATCTCCGACTTCATCGTCGAGGGCGCGCGCGACGGCCGCACCGTCGCCGAGCTGATGCAATCAGGCGCGCAGGTCATCACCCGCGCACAGTGCATGGACGGCATCCCGGAGATGATCCACGACATCCAGGTCGAGGCGACATTTCCCGACGGCACAAAGCTTGTCACCGTGCACGAGCCGATCAGGTAGGAGCTTCAGATGATCCCCGGCGAACTCTTCATCAAGGACGGCGAGATCGAACTCAATGCCGGCCGCAAGACCGCGACGCTCACGGTCGCCAACACTGGTGACCGCCCGATCCAGGTCGGCTCGCACTACCACTTCTTCGAAACCAACCCCGCGCTGAAATTCGACCGCAGGAAAGCGCGCGGCATGCGGCTCGACATCGCCGCCGGCACGGCGGTGCGGTTCGAGCCGGGCCAGACTCGCGACGTGCAACTGGTGGCGCTCGCCGGCAAACGGGTCATCTACGGCTTCCGCGGCGACGTGCAGGGGAAACTGTGATCTTCGAAGGCGAAATGCTGACAGGAATATGTCTCGTTACCGAAGCTGCCGAGTTCGCCGCGCGCCGCCACACCGGCATGGCGCGCAAGGGGCGCGGCAACGAGCCCTATGTCAACCATCTCGCCGAGGTCGCGCACTTTCTCGCTGTCGCGACTGATGGCGCGGATGCCGAGCTCGTTGCGGCCGGCTGGCGCCGGAAAAAGCAGATCGAAGACGCCCCGCACAAATCGCCAGACGCAAAACTGGTCAAGATCGCTGACAAGATCAGCAATGTCAGTGCGCGCATCTTGCCGCATCCGAGCGAGACCGATCGCGACGAACTCGCCGACTACGTCGCTTGGGCGGAGAAAGTTGTCGCCGGATGCCGTGGTGTCAACGCGATGCTCGATAGGACCTTCGACACAACAGCCGAGCTTGCCAGGAGTACACTGTGAGCACGAAAATCAAACGTTCCGTCTATGCTGACATGTTCGGGCCGACCACCGGCGACAAGGTGCGGCTGGCCGACACCGATCTCATCATCGAGGTGGAAAAGGACTTCACCACCTATGGCGAGGAGGTGAAGTTCGGCGGCGGCAAGGTGATCCGCGACGGCATGGGGCAGTCGCAGGTCACCAACCGGCAGGGCGCGGCCGATACCGTCATCACCAATGCGCTGATCGTCGATCACTGGGGTATCGTGAAGGCCGACGTCGCGATCAAGGAAGGCATGATCGCGGCCATCGGCAAGGCCGGCAATCCCGACATCCAGCCCGGCGTGACCATCGTGATCGGTCCCGGAACCGACATCATCGCAGGCGAGGGGAAAATCCTCACCGCGGGCGGCTTCGACAGCCACATTCATTTCATCTGCCCGCAGCAGATCGAGCACGCGCTGATGTCTGGTGTGACCTCGATGCTCGGTGGCGGCACCGGGCCTTCGCATGGCACCTTTGCGACGACCTGTACGCCCGGCCCCTGGCACATGGGGCGGATGATCCAGTCGTTCGACGCCTTCCCGGTCAATCTCGGTATTTCCGGCAAGGGCAATGCGGCGCGCCCCGCGGCACTGGTCGAGATGATCAAGGGCGGCGCCTGCGCGCTGAAACTGCATGAGGACTGGGGCACCACGCCGGCCGCAATCGACAATTGTCTCAGCGTGGCCGACGATTACGACGTCCAGGTGATGCTGCATTCGGATACGCTGAATGAGTCAGGTTTTGTCGAGGACACGGTCAAGGCCTTCAAGGGCCGCACCATACATGCCTTCCACACCGAAGGCGCCGGTGGCGGTCATGCGCCAGACATTATCAAGATCGCCGGCCTGAAGAACGTGCTGCCGTCCTCGACCAACCCGACGCGGCCCTTCACGCGCAACACCATCGACGAGCATCTGGACATGCTGATGGTGTGTCACCATCTCGATCCCTCGATCGCCGAAGACCTCGCCTTCGCCGAAAGCCGCATCCGCAAGGAAACCATCGCGGCGGAAGATATCCTGCACGATCTCGGCGCGCTCTCGATGATGTCGTCGGACTCGCAGGCGATGGGCCGGCTCGGCGAAGTCGTCATCCGCACCTGGCAAACCGCCGACAAGATGAAAAAACAGCGCGGCGCGCTGCCCGAGGACAAGGGCAACGACAACGATAATTTCCGCGTCAAGCGCTACATCTCGAAATACACCATCAACCCGTCGATCGCGCACGGCGTATCGAAGCTGATCGGCTCGGTGGAGAAGGGCAAGCTTGCCGACCTCGTGCTGTGGTCACCGGCCTTCTTTGGCGTTAAACCCGATTGCATCATCAAGGGCGGATCGATCGTGGCGGCGCCGATGGGCGATCCCAACGCCTCCATTCCCACGCCGCAGCCCGTGCATTACCAGCCGATGTTCGCCGCATACGGCAAATCGCTGACGGCGTCTTCGGTGGTGTTCACCTCAAAGGCTGCGATTACCGGCGGCTTGGCGCGCAAGCTCGGCATCGAAAAGAAGCTCTACCCCGTGAAAAACACCCGCGGCGGCATCACCAAGAAGAGCATGATCCATAACGGCGCGACGCCGAAAATCGAGGTCGATTCCGAGACCTATGAGGTGCGCGCAGACGGCGAGCTTTTGACATGCGCGCCGGCCGAGGTCCTGCCCATGGCGCAGCGGTATTTCATGTTCTAAGGTCGATCCCGGAACCGTATCCAAGAACAAAATCCGGGAGGATCCAGTGATTTACGTCGTTGCCACGCTGACCGTGAAACCCGAAACGCGCGCCGAATTCATCGCGGCCGCCACTGCCTGCATCAAGGAAACCCGGAAAGAGCCGGGCAACATCGCCTACGACCTGCACGAAAGCGTCACCGATCCCACCAAAATGGTGTTCGTCGAGCAGTGGGAAAACATGGAAGCGCTGGGGCCGCATCGGACCGCCGAGCACATGAAGACCTTCGGCCGCGTTGCGGTCAAATGCATGACAGCGCCGCCGAAGATCGAATACATCACCCCCGCGAAGGTCGAAACCCGCTAACAAGAAAAGCCAACGGGAGAAAATCTCATGATCTATGTCATCGCCACCACGCCGATGAAGCCGGAAAACAAGGACGACTTCATCAAGGGACACAAGGCCTGTACCGCCGAAACGCTCAAGGAGAAGGGCTGCATCTCCTATGACGGCCATGTCAGCGTGAACAATCCCAATCTGTATGTGGTGGTGGAGCGCTGGGAGACCCGCGACGACCTCAACGCACATGGCCGTGCGCCGCACATGAAGGTGTGGCGGGAGTATTCCTCGCAGATGAAGACGGCGCCGACGGTGATCGAGATCATCAGCGACGGCAAGGTGGAGAAATTCTAGCATGCGTTGTTGCACCGTCGGTGGCTACATGGTTCGAGACGCGCGGCGTAGCCGCGCTCCTCACCATGAGGATCTCGGATCTCGTGAGACTGTCCGACCTCATCCTGAGGAGGCGCGAAGCGCCGTCTCGAAGGATGTTGCCCCGATGCTCCAACCCGCTCCAGGTATCCTCACATGATCCGGGCGACCAAAGTCCTCGGCCAGCATCGCTGGACGCAATCAGCCGCCGATACCGTCGTGCTCGATTTCGACGACCGGCACCGGCGGCGGATGGCGATGACGGGGACGCGCGGGCTGGAATTCCTGCTCGATCTGGAAAACGCTGTCGCGCTACGCGGCGGCGATGCGCTGGTGCTGGAGGACGGCAGGCTGATCGAGGTGGTCGCGGCCGCCGAGCCCTTGATCGAGATCAGGGGCGCCGATCCCCTGCATCTGGTTCGCATCGCCTGGCATCTCGGCAACCGCCATCTGCCGACCCAGATCATGCCAAAAGGCCTGCGCATCCGCAGGGATCACGTCATCGAGGCGATGGTGAAGGGTCTGGGCGCGCGCATCATCGAAATCGAGGCGCCGTTCGATCCCGAGGGCGGGGCGTACGCGCAGGCGTCGCATGATCATGCCGCGCATGATCATGGCCATCATCACCACGGTGATCACGATCACCACAGTGATCACGATCACCACAGTGATCACGATCACCACAGTGATCACGTTCACCACAGTGAACACGACCACGACGAACATTGCGACCACGATCATCACCACCACGATCACTCTCATGCTCATGACCACAAGTGAGCCGGTCCCGGCCGACGCGCAGGGCGAGATGAATGCCGAGGAGGCGGCGGCGCTCTACCGGTTGATGACCTGGCTGTCGCCGTCCTTTCCGGTCGGCGCATTTTCCTATTCCAGCGGCATTGAATGGGCGGTGGAGGCGGGCGACATCACGGACGCCGCATCGCTGCGCGACTGGCTGGCGGCGATGCTCGGCGAAGGCTCCGGCTTCTGCGACGCCGTGTTTCTGGCCCAGGCGCATCGCGCCGCATCCGCGCAGGATGAGGCCGGATTGCGCGAGATTGCCGAACTGGCGGCCGCCTTCGTGCCCTCGCGCGAGCGCCAGCTCGAGACCTCGACGCAGGGCCGCGCCTTCATCGAGATCGCACGCTCGGCCTGGGCCGGCGCCGGGCTCGACGAAATGGTGGCTGCTTGTGGCGGCTTGATCGTCTATCCCGTCGCGGTCGGCCTCGTCAGTGCGGCGCACGCCGTACCTCTGGCGCCGGCGATGCACGCCTTCCTGCATGCCGTGGTGTCGAACTGGATTTCCGCCGGCGCGCGGCTGGTCCCGCTCGGACAAACCGACAGCCAGCGCATCCTGGCAAGCCTCGAAGCCGATGTTGCCGCCACCGCGAAGCGCGCGCTGGAAGCTTCTTTCGACGATCTCGGCAGCGCAACCTTTCGCGCCGATCTCGCCAGCCTCCGTCACGAGACGCAATATACGAGGCTGTTCCGGTCATGAGTGCATCCTTCCTGTCGTCCCTGCGAACGCAGGGACCCATACCGCGTGATCTGTCAGTTAGGCAGAATGGCCGGCGCCGTTTGCAACCGCCGGGGCCGCGGCGTATGGGTCCCTGCGTTCGCAGGGACGACGAAAACAAGGACAACAATCGAGAGAGCATCGCACATGTCTAAATCTCACGGCCCGCTTCGGATCGGCGTCGGCGGTCCCGTCGGCTCCGGCAAGACCGCGCTGATGGACCTGCTCTGCAAGTCGATGCGGGAGCGCTACGACATCGCTGCGATCACCAACGATATCTACACCAAATGGGATGCGGAGTTTCTGGTGCGCTCGGGCTCGCTGACGCCCGATCGCATCGCCGGCGTCGAGACCGGCGGCTGCCCGCACACTGCGATCCGCGAGGACGCCTCGATGAATCTCGCGGCGGTCGCCGACATGCGCGCGAAATTTCCCGATCTCGACCTGGTGCTGATCGAGTCCGGCGGCGACAATCTCGCCGCGACGTTTTCGCCCGAACTCGCCGATCTCACGATCTATGTGATCGACGTCGCCGCCGGCGACAAGATACCCTCCAAAGGAGGGCCCGGCATCACCCGTTCGGATCTGCTGGTGATCAACAAGATCGACCTCGCGCCGCATGTCGGGGCGTCGCTCGAGAAGATGGAGCTTGATGCGAAACGGATGCGGGGCGAGCGGCCGTTCGTGATGACCAATCTGAAGAAGAGCGAGGGGCTCGATCGCATCATCGGCTTCATCGAGACCAAGGGCGGCCTGCGGCCGGCGGCGAAAGCCAAGACCGGGTAGGCGAGCTACACGGCCGAGCCGGGTGGGGCGAGCAAGCGACCGGAAAAGCGGTCAGGCCAGCGGCCGGGTAGGCCGGGCGTTAACACTAATATTCGGTCCGCCGCCGCAGCCCTCGGATTTGCTCATCCTCGCTGGAACCAAATCGGCACTGTCAGATTATCAATCTCTGGCCCCGCCAAACCAGCGTTAACGGTGGCCGTGTTGTTTACCTCGCTGCCAACCTGTCAGTTGCGTGCTGATGAGCGCTCCGTCATATTCGCCGCGGTTGGCCTTCGTACTATTGCCATGTGTCTCTGCCCCGGCAGACCCCAGGATGCTTCCAATACGTCTTCGCCAATACGTCATTCCCGAGTAAGCGAGTGGTTCGGCTGGGCTTCATTATCGGCTTCATCGCGCTGATCGGAGTTCTGCTCTCCGGTCTCGCGGCTTATCGCGTTCACGAACAGGAACTGGCGATCGACGGCATCGCGCTGTCCCGCGCCATCGACGTTCATGCCAGCCTGGTGCAGGACCGGCTGACCGAGCGCGAATTGCTCGCACGCGTTGCATCCGGATTGTTTCGGGCACCTTCGGTAGTGAAGGCCAACGTGCTGCAGCCGCTGCGCTCGGCGATCTATGCCTTCAAGACCGATTTTGTGATCGCGTCCTGGATCGCGCGGCTCAAGCCGGCCGATCTGGCCGCAGCGCAGGCGGAGCTGAAGAGCGCCGGCTTCACCAACCCGACGATCAGGGATTTCGACGACAAGCCGCTCGACATCAAGGCGATCGACAAGCCGCTCGACGTCCTGATGGACCTCGAACCGCGCAGCGCGGATACGCTGGGCTTTCCGGGCCGCGCCTATGACCGTCACTCGGCGATCGGGCCGATGCTGGTGAAGGCGGCGGAGACCGGCAAGCCTGTCGCGTCGGACCCGATCCCGCTGCTGCGGCAGAACGGGCCGATCGGCCTCGTGCTCGCGTCGCCCGTTCTGAAGGAAGGCACCTCCGAGCCCGCCGGCTTCGTCACCTTTTCCTACGAGCTGGCGCCGCTGATGCTGACCAACGACGACCGCTCGCTGTTTTCGGTGGTGCTGAAGGACCCCGATGACGTCAGCGACGAATATGTCTCCAACGACCAGGGCGTCATCTCGCTGCGGGCGGTCAAGCAGGGCGATCCGTTGCCGTCGGTGGTGCGGACGGTGACGTTCGGTGGCCGCGACTGGTCGCTGGGCTACTATGCCAAGAACAATGCCGTACAGCGCGCCCAGCAGACGGCGATCATCGTGGCGGCCATCGGCCTCGCGCTCACCGGCATCGTCTGCGGCCTGTTCGGCTATGTCGCCTACAACAACCTGCGGCTCAGCCGCGAGATTCAGGTCCGCATTGGTTTCGAGCGGCGGTTGACCGCCGTCATCGACGAACTCAACCACCGGGTCAAGAACATCCTCGCCGTGATCCAGTCGATCGTGACGCGCACGCTGCGCCACGGCTCCGACATGGATGTGTCGCGCGAGCTTCTGATCGGCCGCATCCATGCGATGTCGAACGTGGTGACGCTGCTCTCAGAAAGCCAGTGGCAGGGCGTCAAGCTCAGGGGGCTGTTCGAGTCGCGCGCGATTCCGCATGCCGACCGCATCGTGGTCAACGGTCCGGATATCGCCGTCAGCGCGCGCGCCGCGCAGTCGCTGTCGCTGTTGTTCTTCGAGCTCGCGTCGCATTCCGACGAGGGCCTGTCGCTGGTCGGCAAGCACCCGCACATCGTCGCCAACTGGGAAATCTCGGGCGAGGATCCGGACATGATCTTTCATTTCCGCTGGGAAGAGTTCAACACCAGCGCGGCGACGCGGCGGGAAGACTCGGATTTCGGCCTCATCCTGCTCGACCGCGTAGCACCCGAAGCGCTCGGCGGCACCGCGAAGCGCTTCTTTACCGACGTCAGCTACGTCTACGAACTCACCGCGCCGATGGTCACCGTCGTCGACATGACCGAGCGCGACAGGACGGAGCAGATTTCCGCACCGGTGCGGTAGGCGCGCGCAAATGATGCGACTGCGTTAACCGGATAAAGGGTGGGCACGCTTCGCTTTGCCCGCCCTGCACGTGCCCCACGTCATCGGAACATGTCCGTCCGCTTCGAATTAATCCATCAAACCAATGATGGAGGAGTTCCTCGTGGGACGTTATCTTTTGTTGTGGCTGCTCGGCGTGCCGATTCCTATTTTAGTCCTGATCTACGCCTTCGGCGGCCTGCACTGAGCGCCAACGATTGCCGGGCTACAAACTTCACGCCGGCGACGAATTCGACAACAAAAAAAAGGCGGCCCACGCGGGCCGCCTTTCGTGTCATTTCGATAGCGTCATCACCCGCCATTGCCGCCGATGACCGCGCGCACGGTCTCGTCGGGTCCGAAATCCTCAGCGCCATCGACATAGAGCAGCGCGGAGAGTTTCGAGCGCGCACGGTTGACACGGCTCTTGATGGTGCCGACCGCGCAGCCGCAGATGGCGGCGGCGTCCTCATAGGAAAAGCCGGAGGCGCCGACCAGGATCAACGCTTCGCGCTGGTCCTGCGGCAGCTTGTCGAGCGCTTGGCGAAACTCCTCGAACTCCAGATGCGCGTTTTGCGCTGGCTGGGTCTTCAGGGTTTTCGCGTAATTGCCCTCGGCGTCTTCCACCTCGCGCCGCCGTTTCCGGTAGTCGGAGCGGAACAGGTTGCGCAGGATGGTGAACAGCCACGCCGGCAGGTTCGAGCCGGGCTGGAACGAGTCGATGTTGGCAATCGCCCGCAGCAGCGTTTCCTGCACCAAATCGTCGGCGCGGTCACCATTGCCCGAGAGCGAGATCGCGAACGCGCGCAGGCTCGGTACCGACGCTAGAATGTCGTCGCGAAGGGAGTCGGTGAGAGGCATTACTCACCTCCTTCTTTTTTTGCGATTTCGGCAGCCGCCTCCGGCCCATCGAGCTTCCGGATCAGCTCCGCAAAGCGGTCCGGCACGCCTTGTCGGACCACGTCATCGTACATGGCGCGCAGCTGATGCCCGATCCTGGATTGAATCTCGGCGTTAAGCCCGCCCTGCTTCTTTACTTCCTTCATGGTCTGATCCACGCTTCCCCGAGAGTTAAGTCTCTGTGGTTTCAAGAGGTTACCTCGAAATTGGGCCTAAGCCGCCGCGGTATAGCTCGAAAAGCTAATGCGAATATCTGCGGAAGGTTCCGAAATCTGGGAACTTTTTTTGGAACTTTCTTGCGCCCCATGAGTAGTCGGGGTTGACAGGGGAACCAGGGTCCCCCCGCCGAAACTAAATAGACGCCTGACGCGGCGCTTCAAGGTTACGTCCGCCCGGCTGAGACCCTAAGTATATGGCCAAGGATACGGCCCAAGATAAGGATGAAATGGGGATGTCCCGATCACAGCTCGTTGCTGAACATCTGCCGCTATTGCGGCGCTATGCCCGTGCGCTGACCGGAAACCAGGCCTCGGGCGATGCCTATGTGGGTGCCATGCTGGAGGCCCTGCTGCAGGATGGCTCGCTGCTCGACGAACGGCATGGCCCGCGCGCAGGGCTGTTCAAGCTGTTCACCCAGATCTGGAATTCGGTCTCGCTCAACGACAATCCTGACGTCGCGACGCTGGCGCTGCCGCCGGAGCGCAGGCTGTCGAACATCACGCCGCTGCCGCGGCAGGCGTTCCTGCTGCTCTCGCTCGAAGGCTTCTCCGAGGAGGAGGTGGCGTTCATTCTCAACATCGACATCCCGGAGACCCGCGCGTTGACAGACGCCGCCGGCCGCGAGATGGCGGCAGAAATCGCCACCGACGTCCTGATCATCGAGGACGAGACCTTCATCGCGATGGACCTCGAGAGCCTCGTGAAGAACCTCGGCCACAACGTGATCGGCGTTGCCCGCACCCATGCCGATGCGGTGGCGCTGGCCAAGAACAAGAAGCCCGGCCTGATCCTCGCCGACATCCAGCTCGCCGACGGCTCGTCGGGCCTGGATGCGGTCAACGAGCTGTTGAAGGTGTTCGAGGTGCCGGTGGTGTTCATCACCGCATACCCCGAGCGCTTCCTGACCGGCGAACGCCCCGAGCCGGCGTTCCTGATCTCAAAACCGTTCCAGCCCGCGATGGTCTCGGCGGTTGCCAGCCAGGCGCTGTTCTTCCAGCGCAACTCGCGCAACCGCGCGCCGCGGGCGGCCGCGGGCTGACTGAAGCGTTGTAACCTGAATTAGGATTGATCCGGCGCGCCCACTGCGCGCCGGATTTTTGTTGGGACCAGCCCATTACGGTCCTCCTGTCTTGATGTGCGGAGCAAGGATCGATGAGTATCGGGCTGATCGGCCTTCTCGACGACATCGCTGCCATCGCCAAGGTGGCTGCAGCTTCGCTCGATGATGTGGCGAGCCAGGCTGCCAAGGCAGGCGCCAAGGCGGCAGGCGTCGTCATCGACGATACCGCCGTCACGCCCGGTTACGTGATCGGATTTGAGCCGAAGCGCGAGCTTCCCATGGTGGGCAAGATCGCGGCGGGATCGCTGCGCAACAAGCTCTTGATCCTGCTGCCCGCTGCCCTGGTGCTGAGCTACTTCCTTCCCTGGACGATCACGCCGCTGCTGATGCTGGGCGGTGCTTATCTTTGTTACGAAGGGGTGGAGAAGGCGCTTGAGGCCGTCATGCCCCATCATGCGCATCAGCATGAGGCCCAGCTCGGCACCGTGGCCTTGAACGCGCGGTCGGTCGAAGACGAGAAGGTCGCAAGCGCGATCAAGACCGATTTCATCCTCTCGGCCGAGATCATGGCGATCACGCTGGCAGCCCTTCCCGCAGGGAGCATCTGGAAGCAGGCGCTTGTGCTGGCGGTCGTGGCAATCGGAATCACCGTCGCCGTGTACGGTGTGGTGGCGCTGATCGTGAAGGCCGACGATGTCGGTATGGCGCTGGCACGGAGCGACGGCGCCTCGGCGATCGGCCGGGCAGTCGGCCGCGGCACTGTTCGTGGGATGCCCGTGCTTTTGAAATTCCTCAGCGTGGTCGGCACAGCCGCCATGATCTGGGTTGGCGGCGGCATCATCCTGCATGGCCTCGAAGTCTACGGTCCGCCGGCCATCGGCCACGTCGTCAAGTCCGCTGCCGAGGCCGTAGCCCACGCATTCCCGCCGCTTGCCGCGATCCTCGAGTGGACGGTCGAGGCGGCCATATCCGGCGTGATTGGCCTCCTGGTCGGCGCCGTATCTATACCGGTCGTCGGATTTGTCTTCGCGCCTGCATGGAAATCGCTGAAGCGCTTTCTGCCCCGCCGTCAGAGCACGTCCGCTCCGTGAAGGGCCGCCTGCTTTGCTCCACTGTGCGCTCTCGAGCATCTTGGTTCCGCTGCGCAAAGCCGGGCTCATAAACCTTCGTATAGCCGGCCCATCCGTTTCGATGTCGGCCGCTTACCTCGGTACAATTGAGCATGGCGTGCGCGGACCTTAACGTCGTCACGTCGAGGCAGGATGTACATGGTCGAATTGCCTGCGCATCGTCGATCTCTCCTCCCGGTCGGTCGTCGGCGCCGCCTGCCTCGTCACCTGAATCGCCCGCAATTTTTGTTCGCGCGCGACGCTCAGCGACCCCGCGAAATGATTTCTGATTGAGCGCGCCATGTGAACCAGTTCACCTTTGGATCGCGGCGCCGGCGGTATCATTATCTCTACTGATTCGTCGCCGATGCCCACGACTTCGCCGTCTGGACTGGCGATTGCCGGCGACACCGTGTTCGCGGCCAGGCACCTCCCCCTGGCTCGGGCCACCAGCCTTCAAAGCTGGTCGGACTTATCCGGCGCGCACCTGCGCGCCGGATTTTTTGTCCGGGATTGCTTGTTGAACTGCGCCCCACGCCCGCATAGGGTCGCTGCCGCAACAAGAAAACAACCGGAAACGTCCCTTTTAGCGATGCAGTCCGCCGAGCGGCCTTTGCCCTACCGCCGGGGCCTGATCATCGTCGCGACATTGGCTACCGCCTACGTCGCCAGCCATTTTTTCCGCGCCTCCAACGTCACCATCGGCCTCGATTTGATGCGCGATCTCGCCATCGGGCCGGAAGCCTTGGGCGCGCTGACCGGCGCGTTCTTCTTCGGTTTCGCGGCGATGCAGATTCCCTGCGGCTTCTTCTTCGATCGGTTCGGGCCGCGCTACACCGTGGTCGGCATGCTCGTCATCGCGAGCCTCGGCGGTGCCCTGTTCACGCTGGCGCCGAGCTGGCCGGTGCTGTTGACCGGCCGGGCACTGATGGGCGCCGGCTGCGGCGTGATGCTGATCGGCAGCATGGTGGTGATCTCGCGCTGGTTTCCGCCGGACCGCTTCTCGACGCTGACAGCCATGGTGTTGTCGATCGGCCTGCTCGGCAACCTCGCCGCCACCACGCCGCTCGCCTGGGCGTCGCAGGCGGTCGGCTGGCGGGCGGTGTTCGGCGCCGTCGTTATCTTCACCGCGCTGGCCACGATCGCGATCTGGCTGGTGGTGCGCGACGCGCCGCCCGGTCATCCCTTCCTCTCCCGCAAGGCAGAGCCATCAGGCGAGATGCTCAGGGGCATGCTTGAGGTGCTGCGCAATCCGCGCCTGAAGCCGATCCTGGCGCTGAACTTCTGCAACTACGCCTGCACTTTCACCGTGCAGGGCCTGTGGGGTGGCGCGTTCCTGCGCGAGGTGCATGGGCTTAGTCCGATCGCGGCCGGCAACGTCCTGCTCTGCGCCGTGATCGCCTACCAGGCCGGCATGCTCGCCTTCGGCCCGCTCGACCGCCGGCTCGACACCCGCAAGGGAATAGCGATCGGCGGCACGCTGGTGATCATTTTTCTGCTCGCGACCCTGGCGCTGTTCTCGCACCCGCCGCTATGGCTGCCGGTCGCCGTCATCATCGTCATGGGCTTCTTCTCTGCCTCCGGCACCATGGTGATGACGCACGGCCGCGGCATCTTCCCCGACCGGCTGATCGGCCGCGGCATCTCGACCATGAACACCGCAGTGATGCTCGGCGTCGCCTGCATGCAGACGCTGTCAGGCATCATCATCGGCGCGTTCGAGCCGGTGGCCAGCGGCGCGCGGGCGGAAGAAGCTTACCGCGCTCTGTTCGGCACGCTGACGCTGGTGCTGATCGTTGCGGTCGCGATCTACAGCCGGTCGCAGGACGTCAGGCCGAGCGAGGAAATGCGGGCGGCGGGGCGCTAGCACCGATCAGGCACGGTATCATTTCATCCGGATCCAACAGGCCGGAACAGGTACATTTCTCTCCGGAATCGTTGGGAAGATTCGCCCACAAAACGCCGCACGGCGAATGCGCAGTGGAGACGCAGTAATCATAACACCGAGTTCCGATAACATCATACGAACACACAAGCACCGCCTTGGGAACAAGCGGGAACTGGCTTTCGGTGCAACCATCGGTGACTGGCAGCCTAATCAACTCTCCGGAGGCTCCCATGCCAACTGTGAAAATTCGCGCGATCACGATTCTCGGCGAGTTTGAGCAAGCTCAGACAGAGCTTGTCGACAAGGCTGTGATCCTTACCGACGGTATATGCGGGACCGTGGACCGGGTATGGCTTGACGAATTGCACGGCTTGCGAATTTCGATCCGGGGTCACGATGGAAAGTGGCCTGTCTCGACAGTCAAGTTCTCGCAGAGAAGCTGAGTCCGTCAGGCGGTGGCCACCCGTCGATCCCCGTGCCGAAAACGCCGGCGGACTAACACGCCGCACAATCTGTTGGATCACCTGCGTCCGAACAGTCCGCCCACCACGCCGCCAATCAATCCACCTGGACCGCCACCACTGCGGTGATGGCCGCGACGGCGGGCCGGACGGTCGTCATCGGATTTGTCGCTGCTGCCAAGGCTGGCGTGCGCCGCTGAGACGGACTCAGTCAGTAGTGCCTGATGCTGCAGCGTGTCGAGGTAGCCGGTCTTGGGATAGCCGCGAGCCGCCTGCCATCGGGTGATCACGGCGCGGGTCGACTTGTCGAACCGTCCGTTGACCTTGGTGTCGAATCCGAGACGGGTCAGCCGGCGCTGCACGTCGCGACGCTTTCCCTTGTTTAGTCCTATCTGATCTTCGGTTTCCTGAGTTGCCTCGGGCACGGAAGTAGCCGGATCGGCGGAGGCCAGCAGGTCGCGGTCGGTCATGCTCGGACCGGCCTTGGCAACATTTGCACTGACGAGGATTCCAAGGACTGACAATGCGAGGATGAAGACGCGCAATGGCTTATCTTCCCTGATTTAAAGTCTCTCGATGCTTCGTCATGGAGCAACTGTTATCCGGATCACTTGTTCCTCATCGTGTGCCCAATGCACCGCAACGGGTGGGCGCCGGTTCGATGGCCTTTTCGGCCGCGGCGATCATAACAGGCTGGTGCGATAAGCCTGCTCTAATTCCCGGTTGCAGTGCACGATTGCCATTTCGCCCCAGCGGGAGGATGTTTCAGGACCGGCACAGGGAGAGCGGCATGAGCAAGGCAGGTCTCGACAATCGCAAGCAGGATGGTGAAATCGGTCACAAGCACGGCGCCACCCCCATCGGCACGTTGCGCAAGATTTACGGGCAAGGTTTTGCGGCCGGTTATCCCCCAACCGACAAGCTGAGCGATGTTTTGACTTACCTGAACGAGACGTCGCTGAGCCAGCTTCGCCGCGACTACAAGACCGGTCATCTCGATCACAAGATCACCAACGCCTTGCACTAAAGGCGGCCGCTACCAGTCGTGGCTGAAGGAGGTTGCTGGCATATCCTCGCAAGGCTAGCTTGATGGACATCAGCCTGCCTGGGGGAAGCCCGCGAACATGCCCGTCACAATCGACTACTACCTGTCGCTCACCTCGCCGTGGACGCATCTCGGCAGCGCGCGATTTGCCGAAATCGCCGAACGAAATGGCGCGACCGTCAACATCAAGCCCTGCAAGTTCGGGCCGATCTTCGAGCGGACCGGCGGACTGCCGCTGCCGAAGCGCTCACCGCAGCGGCGCGCCTACCGGATGATGGAGTTGAAGCGCTGGCGCGAGGTGCTGGGCATTCCCATCAATCTCGAGCCGAAGCATTTTCCCTGCGACGACGCCGCGGCGACCCGCCTGGTGATCGCCGCCAAGCTGCAAGGCAAGAATGCCCACCGGCTGTCGCTGGAGCTCTCCCGCGCGGTGTGGGAACGCGAGGAAACGCTCGATCCCGTAGCGATCTCGTTGGCCGCCCAGCGCGCGGGTCTCGACGCCGCGGAACTGCGGGCGGGCGGGCCTTCGGACGCCGAACTCGATGGGCTGCATGAGAAGTTTACAGAGGAGGCGCTGGCCGCAGGCGTCTTCGGTGCGCCGAGCTACGTGCTGCCTTCCGGCGAAATCTTCTGGGGCCAGGACCGGCTGGAACTTCTGGAACGCGCTTTGAAGAAGCCGGCTTAAAAAAAAGCAGGGTGCGACCGGCATCACCACGGTCGCACCCTACGTCGCCGGTCAATGGGGCAGGGGGAATAACCGGCTGCCGGGATGACTCCGGGCCCCGGGAGTCGTTCCAGGGTGCCGCAAATTTTTCGTACACGGTTAAGTGATCGAGAAACGCCGGACCTCCTTCGGCTCGATTCGGGTTGTGTCCAGGTCGCCATTGGGGCGCGGGACAGAACGTCATGTCACAGATTTTCAAGGTAGTTTTTGCCGCTCTCGCCGCCACTGCGACGTTTGGCGTCGTCCAGCTCGCGTCGGGCCATGACCTCATGGGCCGTTCGGAACTCGCCGCGACCGAGCCCGCGGGGGAGATCAACCGCACCGCCAAGGCCGACCGCGCGGCGCTCAAAGCAGCGCCAGGCCGGACCGAGACGATTACGATCCGCAACGTCGGCCTCGACGAGACCTCCGTGGTGGTGCGTGTTCCCGTCGTCCAGGCGCCCGTGGTCCAAGCGCCCGTGGTCCGAGCGCCCGGCGCCAGCGAGGAGGTCCGGAACCTTCCAGCGGTGCCGGCCAAGCCCGCATCGAAGATGACAGTGGCCTGCGAACCTCCGGTCAGCGTGTTGACCGAAGTCGCAAAACTGCTTCAGCCCGGCCGCTGCGTGACCTGATCGCGGCGCATGGTGTCCGCGAAGGTACCTGGATCCACAGGGTAGGCGAAGGCGCGATAGCGGACCTGCCCACTATCTATTATCGAGCGCGCTTGTTGAGGGTGGGCACGCTGCGCTTTGCCCACCCCACGCACGGCTGAAAATCTTCCGTCGTCCCTGCGTTCGCAGGGACGACGATGGAGCGGTTGTTGCGCTTCCCTACTCCGCCGGCGCTTCACCACTGTTCGCGTTGGCGCGACTTGCGAGAAATCCCAGCGCCAGTCCGCCGACCGCAAGGATCGGGATCAGCTTCTTGACGCCGATGGCGCGGACCACCTGGATGCCGGCGGCAACCAGCATCGGATCGGCCAGCACGGTCTGCGCGGTGGATTTTGCCATCCGCGCCGCCTGTTCGGCGCGCGCCTCCATCTGCTTCTTGCGCATCATGTAGCTGCCGGCCGCAATCAAGGTGACTACAAAGAAGATGGCGGCCCCGGTCAGGCAGGCCTGCACGGGACCATATTTCTCCAGCACGAACACGAAGGCCGCCGCACACAGAAAGGCGGTCGTGATCAGCAGCGCCATGGCCGCCGCGGCTGCGAGCGACGTCAGCCGCAGCGCGGCGCCGGTCGAATCCTTGAAATCATCGATCAATCGCTGAAACATGGCCAAACCTTTGATCCAAGAGCCTCGGTCCGAAAGCCTCGACCTGAAAACGCCGTCAACGAAACAAGCCACCATACACGGCGCCGCTGCGGCGGGCGCGCCGCCGCCACGCGTCATCGAAGTCGATCGGCGCCCAAACGGCCTGCGCCAAAACTACCTGCGCCACGTCACGCCGATCAGGAAGCCGATGCCGAGCGCAATGCCCACGGTTGCCAGCGGCCGCTCCGTAATGGCGTCTTCCAGCGTCTCCCCGATCGAGGACGCGGCGTCCTGGGCGGCATCCATCATGGCGCTGCTGCGTTCGGACATATCGTCGACCGCCTGCTCCGCATTGGCGCGCGCCTGCTTGTAGCCGCGGCGGGCCTGCTTGGTGGCGGTGCCGGCAAAACTGTTCAGCGCGTCGGTAATCTGGTCGGTCAGGGCTGCGATATCGTTTTTCACGGCGGTTACATCCTTTTCCAGGCGTTCATAGGTCGCTTTGTCCGTCAGATTTTTCGTTGCGGCTTCACCGTTGGTCATCGACATCGAAAGCTCCCCGGTGTTGAAATTCAGCTGCGGACCAAACGCTCCGTCGAAGCGGAAGTTCCCGATTCGAAACCGGTTAATCCCCCGGCAATTGCGGGGAATCGGGCGGCATCAAGTGCTCCTTTACGATCAGCGCAACGATCAGGAGCGGCGAGGACAGGAACGCGCCCATCGGGCCCCACAGCCAAGTCCAGAAGGCGAGCGCGATGAAAACGGCTAGCGCGTTCAGCGCCAGCCGGCGGCCGATGATCATCGGCGTGAGGAAGTGGCCTTCCAGGAAGGTCATGGCCGCAAACAGCGCCGGTGCGAGCAGTCCAGCGCCGATGGTCGGGAACGAGACGATCCCTACCACGACCAGCACGGCGAACATCGCCACTGGGCCGATGATCGGAATGAAATTCAGGATCGCGGCCAGCGCGCCCAGCCCGGCCGGGTTGGGCATGCCCGTGATCGCGCAGATCAGGCCAGTCACGACGCCGACGCCGACATTGATGGTGGTCACCATCAAGAGGTAGTTGCCGAGATGTTCCTCGATCTCGTTGAGGATCCGCAGCGTCCGCAGCCGCCACTCCCGCTCGCCGAAATTCATGATCAACGCGCGACGCAGCTCCCGCCAACTCGCGATGAACAGGATCAACGTTGCCGCGAACAGCAGGAATTCGGCAAAGGTCGGCGACAGGAATTCCAGTGTCGGCTGCACCCAGTCGAACTTGGGCAGATGCAGCGTCGAGAGCGTGTCGGGGCCGCCAAGCATGCTTTGCAGCTGCTGCCAGAGCGCGAGCGGCCGGTCGAACACGTGCAGCTTCTCCTTCAGCAGCCCCCCCAGTTCCGGGAGCTTGCCGCTCCATTCCACCGCAGGCGACGCGATCAGGCCGACCATGAAGACGGCCCCGGCGCCGGCGGCCACCACGATCAGCACGGCGGCGACGGCGCGCGGAATGCGATAGCGCTCCAGGAAACCGGCGGCCGGCGACAGCATGGTCCCGACAATGAAGGCCATCGTGATCGGCAGAAAGAACGCCTTGGCGAGATAGAGGCCGGCGATGATGCAGATGATCAGCAGGCCGACGAGTGCGATGGTCACCACTTCCGTGCGGCGGATGAGCGGCGGCATCTCGGTCTTGCTGTCGGGGACCGGCGTACCTTCGTTACCGTTGGGGGGCAGGCGTTCTCCGGGCAAAGGTTTTGCCGGCGGAAATTTGGAAGCCAAAGGTTTAGCGGCCGAGGGCTTGGCGGCCGAGGGCTTGGCGGCCGAAGGCTTCGCGGTCGAAGGCTTGCCTAGCGCAGGCTTGGTGGGAATGTCGCTCACAATGGTTTCCCCCGCCTGAGGCGGCGATCATAGGCAGACGCGACCTCGCGATCCGGACTGGCACCACAACGTGGCGCGGACACGCCGGTTCCAATCGCTGAGGTGTGAACGTTGTCGCGCTTGACGAGGTGCAACGGCGGGCGAACGGAACTGTCGACCCCCGGGCGCGTTTGTTGGTGCAGAGCATCCAATGATGCACATCCCACGGGGCAGTCCCATGACACAGTCGTTTTATCGCCGGCCTTCGTCGCGCGTAGCGGGGGCGCTTGTCTTCTTCGTCGCCGTCTTGTTGATGCTGGCGATGGTTTCGATCGCTGCGAACGCGCAGACGCTCGGCTACGCTTCGACCCAGCCGAATGGATATCCCGCCGATGAGGTGATCGCGTCCGACGAGGGCGCGACACCGGAGCGGCTTCGCCGCGCCATCGTTGCCTTTGGCACGACGGAGGCGCCGGGCACCATCATCATCGATACCGGCAACACCACGCTCTACTACGTGCTCGGACAGGGTCGTGCCGTCCGGTACGGCGTCGGCGTCGGCCGCGACGGCTTTACCTGGTCCGGCGTGCAGACCATCAGCCGAAAGGCGGAATGGCCGGATTGGCATCCACCGGCCGAGATGATCGCGCGCCAGCCCTATCTGCCGCGCTTCATGGCCGGCGGTCCCGGCAATCCGCTCGGCGCGCGAGCGATGTATCTCGGCACCAGCCAGTACCGCATTCACGGCACCAACGATCCCTCGACGATCGGAAAATTCGTCTCGTCGGGCTGCATCCGCCTGACCAATGAGGACGTCGCCGACCTGTTCAGCCGGGTCGATGTCGGCACCAGGGTCGTGGTGCTGCCGAAGAACGCGCCGGTCATGGCGCGCGGCGGGAATAGCAGGATCGGCATCACGGCTCGACCGGCCGGTGCCCATCCGCGCCCGGTCGCGACCACGCCCTCGGGCCGCCAGGCGATGAACCTGATAGCGCCACAACCCAACTGAACGGACGCGTCGTGTTGCGCGAGAGGAGAAGCTTGATGCGATCGAAACCGGTAGCATGGGGGGCAGCCGCATTGGTGTGCGCTTCGGCGCTGGCGCCTGCCGCGCAGGCGCAAGACTTTTTCTCGCAACTGTTCGGCGGCTTCGGCCGCCAGCGCCACCAGCCCTATATCCAGACGCCGTTCGGCAATGGCGACGGCCAAGTCTACACGCCGCGTGGTGAGGGGCGTAGCCGCTACAGCGGAGGCGGCGGAGGGGGCCAGGCGTACTGCGTGCGGACCTGCGATGGACGCTATTTCCCGGTCACGGCCTCAGACAATGCGAGCCGGGCGGCCTCCTGCAGCAAACTGTGCCCGGCGAGCGAGACCAAAGTGTTCAACGGCAGCAACATCGACAATGCGACCGCCGAAAACGGCAAGTCCTATTCGGACCTGCCGAACGCATTCAAGTACCGCAACGAGCTCGTCAGCGGCTGCACCTGCAACGGCAAGGATCAGGTCGGTCTGGCGCCGGTCAAGGTCGAGGACGATCCGACGCTGCGCAAGGGCGACATTGTCGCGGGCGAGAACGGCCTTGTGGTTGCAGGCCGCAGCTCCGACAAGCGCGGCGCCGAACTGAATTTCTCGCCCGCATCCGAGAAGGTCCGCGCCAAATACGGCCGCGTGCCCGTGGTGGCGAGGGAGTGAGATTGAAGTTGGTATTTCGTCATGGCCGGGCAGAAGCGCGAAGACGCGCTTCGCCCTTCTGCCCGGGCACTACGCCGCGCGGATCTTGCCGAGGAATTGAGTGACCTGATTGCCCAGTTGCTGGCTCTGCGTCTCCAGCGTCTGGGAAGCCTGCTTCACATTCTCGGCAGCGGCGGCGGCTGCGTCCGCGTCGGCCTTCACGCCGGTGATGTTGTCAGACACGTTCTTGGTGCCCTGCGCGGCGAACTGCGTCGAGCGCGTGATCTCCTGCGTCGCGGCGCCCTGTTGCTGGACGGCGGTCGCAATCGCGGTCGCGACCTCGTTGACCTCGCCGATGATGCTGCCGATGCCCTTGATGGCGTCGATGGCCTCGCCGGCGACCCGCTGGATGTCGGAGATCTGCTCGGAGATTTCCTCCGTCGCCTTCGCCGTCTGGCTCGCCAGCGATTTGACTTCGGAGGCGACCACCGCGAAGCCGCGGCCGGCCTCGCCGGCGCGCGCGGCCTCGATGGTGGCGTTGAGCGCCAGGAGATTGGTCTGGGCTGCGATGGTGTTGATGAGGCCGACGACTTCGCCGATCCGCCCCGCCGATTGGGCGAGCCCCTGGACGGTGCCGTCGGTGTCACGCGCCTGGCCGACCGCGCGGCTGGCGATGCCGGCGGCATGCGCCGCCTGCTGGCTGATGTCGTTGATCGAGGCGCTGAGCTCTTCGGAAGCCGCGGCCACCGTCTCGACGCTCATCGAGGCCTCGCTGGAAGCCTTCCCGGCGACCTGTACGCGCTCGTTGGTCTGGCGCGAAATCGTCGACAGGCCGGCCGAGGTGGTCCGCATCTGGCCGGAAGCGTCGCCGAGCTGGCTGAGCGTCTGGCGCACCATGCGCTCGAACTCGCCGACATGGCTCTCGATCGCCTGCTGCCGCGCCGTGGCGCCGGCATTGCGTTCGCGCTCCTGCGTCTCGATCCGGACCTTGTCGGCGGCCTGCTGCTTGAAGGTCTCCAGCGCGCCGGCCAGCGCGCCGATTTCGTCGTGGCGCGCAGCGTAGCCGGTATCGACGTGGAGGTCGCCCGCTGCGACCTTCAGCATTGCGTCGCGCATGGTGTGCAGCGGCTTGATGACGCGGCGGGCGACGATCATCTGGGCGCCCAAGGCCAGCACCAGCGCGCCGGTCAGCAATGCGAGCTGCATCACGAGCGAGCGGAGGGCGGTGGCGTACAGGTGCTCGGCGCGATCCTTGGCGGCGTCGAGGGCGGCTTCGGCGACAGTGACGGCCGCACCGAGACGCCCGACCGTAACCGGAGTCCACTGGTTGGCATTAAGCTCCGGCTTCTCGCCGGCCGAGATCTGCGTCAGCAGCCGGTCGCGGAGGCTGAGATAGGACGGTTCGAAATAGGCGGTCTTGGTCGCAGCGATCGCGCTCGAGATGGCCGGCGGCAACGCCATCCCCGCCGCGGTCAGCTGCAGCGCGCCCCATGCGGCGTCGATGCCGCCGGTATATTTCGTGTAGGCAAGCCTCGCTTCCGGCGCGACCTTTTCGGCGCTGAGCCCGGTCGAGACGATCAGCGAGGCTTCGCCGGCGGTGTTACGCAACAGCCAGGCGATCTGCTTGATCGCCAGCAACTGGTCGATGGTGGCGTCCTGGTGATTGACGGCGGCGGCCAGCGTCCCGGAAAGCTTCTCCAGCGTCTCCAGCATGGCGTTGGAGGCAGCCATGTACTCCTTGGCCAGTTCGGGACGGCGCTGTGCCTTCGGCTTGGCCACCGCTTCCCAGAACTCCTTCTGCAGCGTGGCCATCGTCCTGAGCACGCGATCGAATTCCGGCACCAGCGTCTGTTGCTGGGCGAATTCCAGGCCGCCGAGCAGGCCGAGCGCGTTGCCCATCGCCGGCATTTCGGTGTCCCGGATGTTGCGCAGATACTTCTCGATATCGGCGTCCATGGGCGCGTCGGAATTCAGCAACCGGTTGGTCGTGGAGCGGTCGGTGCGCAGATTGTGCATCGCCTTGAAGATGTTCGCCGAGGCATCGGCGATGACAGCAATGCGGCTCGCCGCCTGCAGGCGGCCCCAGGCGTCCCAGGCATTGAGCGAAAATCCAACCACCACGCAGAAGGAGGTGACGAGGATGACGGTCTTCAGCAGCGCGGATACGGTCAGACGGTTCAACATGAAGCTCCCCCAAATCTGCGCGCATTTGGAAGGAAAACTGTAAAGACTTGGAAAGGATGACTGACAGTAATAATACGGAGATTTAATTGCTTGATTTTACTCGGTAATTTTTGAAATTTCGTTGTCTGGTTCCGTTTGGGGAACTTTGAAGGACCTGCGCGGTTCTAGACCTCATGCGACGAGTCAATCGAGCGTCGCAAGCAAAAGGGGGCCTCCGTGTCGGTACTCATCGGTATCCTGATCACCTTTCTCGTCATCATTCTGGTGCTCTACCTGATCAACATGCTGCCACTGGACGGTCGCGCCAAGCAGATTGCCCGCGTGGTCGTCATCATCATCGGCATCATTTCGCTGCTGAAATATCTGGCGGTGTTCTAACGTTCCAGATCCACACAAAAAAGCCCCGGCCAACGCCGGGGCTTTTCATGTTCGGGAAGCGTGAGCTCACTTCAAGGTCCCGAACCAGTCGTCCACGTCCTTGCGGATCTGGTCCTTGGCGAAGCCGTAGCGCTGCTGCAGCTTGCCTTCGAGTTGTTCGCGGCGGCCCTCGATGACGTTGAGATCGTCATCGGTGAGCTTGCCCCATTTCTCCTTGGCGGAACCCTTGAACTGTTTCCAGTTGCCTTCGACCCTGTTCCAATCCATCGCTGTCTCCATCCATGTTGGGATGTTCAACAACGGACGGAGAGCGCAGGCGTTCCTGCGTCATCGTGACGTAATTTCTCGTTTGACGCGTTTTCCAGGGCGAACCGGTATCCACTTCGCTTGAAAACGCTATGGGTTATCCCGCCGCCTTCGCCTCGCGACGGCGCGCGGTAAGAATGTATTCGGTGTAACCGTTCGGCTGCTCGCGGCCCTTGAAGACAAGGTCGCAGGCGGCCTGGAAAGCGACACCGTCGAACGAAGGTGCCATCGGCTTGTAGAGCGGGTCGCCAGCATTTTGCTTATCGACCACATCAGCCATGCGCTTGAGCGATTCCATCACCTGGTCCTTGGTGACGACGCCATGCGCGAGCCAGTTCGCCAGATGCTGGCTGGAGATGCGCAAGGTGGCGCGGTCTTCCATCAGGCCGACGTCGTGGATGTCGGGCACCTTGGAACAGCCGACGCCCTGGTCGATCCAGCGCACGACATAGCCAAGGATGCCCTGGCAGTTGTTGTCGATCTCCTGCTTCACATCGTCAGGCGCCCAGTTCGATTGCGATACCGGGATGGTGAGGATGTCAGAGAGCTTTGCGCGCGGGCCGCCCTTGGCGAGTTCCTGCTGGCGGGCCTGCACGTTGATCTGGTGATAGTGCAGCGCGTGCAGCGTGGCGGCGGTCGGAGAGGGCACCCAGGCGGTGGTCGCGCCGGCCTGCGGATGGCCGACCTTTTGGGTCAGCATGTCGGCCATCTTGTCGGGTGCGGCCCACATGCCCTTGCCGATCTGGGCATGGCCGGGCAGGCCGTCGATCAGGCCCATGTCGACGTTCCAGTCCTCATAGGACTTGATCCAGGGCTGCGCCTTCATGTCGTTCTTGCGGATCATCGGGCCTGCTTCCATCGAGGTATGGATCTCGTCGCCGGTGCGGTCGAGGAAGCCGGTGTTGATGAAGCAGATGCGCTTCGACGCGTTCTGGATGCAGGCCTTGAGGTTGACCGTGGTGCGGCGCTCCTCGTCCATGATGCCGACCTTCATGGTGTTCTCGGGCAGGCCGAGAAGCTTCTCCACTTCGCCGAACAGGTCGCACGTCAGCGCAATTTCGTCGGGGCCGTGCATCTTCGGCTTGACGATGTAGACCGAGCCGGTGCGGCTGTTCTTGGTCTTTGACGAACCCTTGAGGTCGTGGATCGCGAGCAGGCCGGCGACGGCAGCGTCGAGCAGGCCTTCCGGAATTTCCTCGCCCTTCTCGTCGAGCACGGCGTCGGTGAACATGTGATGGCCGACATTGCGCATCAAGAGCAGGCTGCGGCCATGCAGCGTCAGCTCCTTGCCATCGGGCGTCTTGTAGACGCGGTCGGGGCTGAGCGAACGCTTGAGCGTCTTGCCGCCCTTCTCGAAATCGGCCGAGAGCGTGCCATCCATCAGGCCGAGCGTGTTGCGATAGACCAGCACCTTGTCCTCGGCATCAACAGCGGCGACCGAGTCTTCCATGTCCAAAATCGTGGAGACCGCCGATTCCAGGATCATGTCGGCGACGCCGGCGGGATCGTCCTTGCCGATCACGTGGCTGCGGTCGATCTTCACTTCGACATGCATGCCGTTGTTGACCAGCAGGATCGCGGAAGGTTGAGCGGCGTCGCCATGGAAGCCTGCGAACTGCGAAGCAGACTTCAAAGCGGTGGCGTTGCCGCTCTTGAGCTTCACCGCGAGCTGGCCGGCGATGATGCTGTACGACGTGACGTCGGTGTGGCTGCCGGTCGCGAGCGGCACCGCCGCATCGAGGAAGGCTTTTGCCTTCGCGATCACCTTGCCGCCGCGCGCCTTGTTGTAGCCCTTGCCGCTTTCGCTCGGATCATGCGGGATCGCATCGGTGCCGTAGAAGGCGTCATACAGACTGCCCCAACGCGCGTTCGCCGCGTTCAGCGCGTAGCGGGCATTGGTCAGGGGGACGACGAGCTGCGGTCCGCAGATCTTGCCGATTTCCTCGTCGACATTGGCGGTCTCAACCTTCTGCGTCGCCGGCTCCGGCAGCAGATAGCCGATCTCCTTGAGGAAGGCCGTATAGGCGTTCATGTCGAACGGCTTGCCCTTGTTGGCGCGATGCCAGCCGTCGATCTTGGCCTGCAGCGCGTCGCGGAAGGCGAGCAGCTCGCGGTTTTTCGGCCCTAGCTTCCTGATGATGGCGGCGACACCGGCCCAGAACGCATCGGGCGAAATCCCGGTTTTGGGGGCCGCCTCCTTGGCGATGAAATCGAACAGGACAGGGGCGATCTTCAATCCGTGGGCATCGACACGATTCATGATGGGCTTTCTCGGTAGAAATTGGCGTTGAAAGGCTGTTTTCTGGCGAAAAGCAGCAAAAAACGCGCCAAAAAGGGCAGCGTTGGCCGCCCTTTTAGCCCTAAAGCCGGGTCAATGAGAAGTGCCTAAAAGGCCTAGATGTTCGCCGCCAGATCGACCAGTTCGTCGAACAGAATACCGGTCTCCGCCAGCATCCGCTCGATCTCGTCAGTTGCGTCCGAAACCGTTCGGGCCGAGGTGTCGATGCTCAACTCCGCGCGGGCCGGCGGCTGGTAATCATTGCCGATCCCGGTGAAGGCCTGCAGCGTGCCGGCGCGCGCCTTGGCGTAATGGCCCTTGGGGTCGCGGCTCTCGCAGATCTCGGCCGGCGTTGCGACATAGATCTCGCGGAACGTCGTGTCGGCGATGCGGCGGGCGGCGGCCCGATCATCCGCCGACGGCGACACCGCGGCGACGACGGCGATATGTCCGTTGCGCGCCAGATGGGTCGCGACTTCGGCAAGCCTGCGGATGTTTTCGGTGCGGTCCTGCGCGGAGAAACCGAGGTCGCCGTTGAGGCCGGCGCGCAAGGTGTCGCCATCCAGCAGGATCGGCGAACCGCCGCGCGAGAACAGCCGGCGCTCCAGCGCGCGCGCCAGCGTCGATTTTCCGGAGCCCGGCAGACCGGTCAGCCAGATCACCGCGCCGTTGTGGCGATAGCGCGCCGAGCGTTCTTCGGGCCGAAGTGCGGATTCGACCGGCACGATGTCGATCGGGACCGCACGCTGTCCGGCGTCGACCGACAGCACGAGCCCACCGCCGGCGATGCGGCCGTTGACCTCGATCACCAGTCGCCCGGTGCGCGGATTTTCCTGATAGGGATCGGCCGCGATCGGCTGCGCCAGCGAAATATCGATTTCGCCGACGTGGTTGCGCGCGATCGCCTTGGTCTCCTCATTGGACAGCTCGCCGGGATCGACGGCCTTCTCGATGGCGACCACGCTGGCGCGGCTTTCCCGCGTGCCGAGGCGGATCAGGATCTGATCGCCCTTCGACAACGGCTTGTCGTGCAGCCAGAAGATCCGCGCCCGAATTCGCCGCGTATCGCGCGGGGTGGCGCCCACATGGGCGATGACATCGCCGCGTTCGATGAACAATTCACGGTCGAGCGTAATACCGACCGAGCGGCCGGCGCCATGGCTGCCCGTGAGCGGCGTCACCGGCCAGCTCTCGACGGATTTGATCTTCGCGATCTTGCCGGCCGGCATGATGACGATTTCATCGCCGGCGCCCAGGCTGCCGGACTCGATGCGGCCCGCGACGATGCGGCGGTCATCGAACTTGTAGATCGCCTGCACCGGCAGGCGCAGCGCCAGTTGCTCCAGCGGCCGTGCCGGTTCGAGCGCGTCGAGCGCCTCGACCACGGTCGGTCCCTGGTACCAGCCGATCCGCGGCGTGTGTTCGGCGACGCCGTCGCCGTCGCGCGCGGAAATCGGAATCACCGCTGATGGCGTCACGCCGAGGCCGATCAGGTGCGCCGAAATCTCGTCGCTGATCTCCTTGAAGCGGTCAGCGCTGAAATCGACGCGGTCCATCTTGTTGACGACGATGGCGACCTGCTTGATGCCCAACAGATGCAGCAGATAGCCGTGACGCCGGGTCTGGTCGCGCACGCCTTCCAGCGCGTCGATAATCAAGACCGCGCCGTCGGCCTGCGAAGCGCCCGTGATCATGTTGCGGAGGAATTCGGCGTGGCCCGGCGCGTCGATCAGCACGACGTCGCGCGAGCGGGTGCGGAAGCGGATCTGCGTGGTGTCGATGGTGATGCCCTGGTCGCGCTCGGTCTGCAGCGCATCCAGCAGGAACGACCATTCGAACGGCATGCCGCGGCGCGCGCTGACCGCTTTGAGCATTTCCAGCTTGCCCTCGGGCAGGCTGCCGGTCTCGTGCAGCAGGCGGCCGACCAGCGTGGATTTGCCGTGATCGACGTGGCCGACGATGACGATGCGGACCTGCGGTCGCGTCGTGCCATTTGGCATCGACGTGGTGTCGTTCGGCGTGGCCGAAACGCTTGCGGGGAGGATCATGTTCATAGCGACGCTCACACCAAATATCCGTTAGAGATAGCCGGCGACGCGCAGCCGCTCGAACGCATCCTCGGTTTCGTGATCGAGCGCGCGGCCGGCGCGCTCCGGCACCTTGGTGCCGTCGAGTTCGGTCAGGATCTCATCGATGCTGGATGCCATCGAAGCCACCGGGTTGGTGATGTCCTGGTCACCCAGCGAGCGATAACGCTTGCCGTTGTGCGAAAGATAAAGCGGAATGATCGGAATGTTCTCGCGCTTGGTGTAGGCCCAGATGTCGGCCTCGGTCCAATGCAGGATCGGATGGATGCGCAAGTGCGCGCCGGGTGGCGGCGAAGCGTTGAACTGGTCCCAGAATTCCGGGGGTTGATCGCGCACGTCCCAGCCGCCTTCGAGCCCGCGCGGCGAGAACACGCGCTCCTTGGCGCGGGTCGCCTCTTCATCGCGGCGGATGCCGGCGATCAAGCCGTCGAAACCATATTTGGTGAGCGCCCATTTGAGACCCTCGGTCTTGCGCGCGGCGGAGCGCGCAGCCGGCGGCAAGGTCGGATCGACGGCGTCGATCGGCGGGCAGGGCTCGATCTTCAGATCAAGATCCCATTCCTTGCCGAAGCGATCGCGGAACGCATACATCTCCGGAAATTTCTTGCCGGTGTCGACGTGGAGCGCCGGAAACGGCACGCGGCCGAAGAAGGCCTTGCGCGCCAGCCAGATCATCACGTTGGAGTCCTTGCCCAGCGACCACAGCAGCGCGAGCTTCTTCAAGCGCGCAAAGGCCTCTCGCAGAATATAGATGCTCTGCGCCTCGAGCTCGTCGAGATGGTCCATCGAAGGCGGCGGCAGCCTCGAGCCGGGAAAAATTTTCGGCACAGCTGATGCTTCGTGGAGGGGGGCGGGCTGCAACCTGTGTCCGCTGGATTCAGGGTTGAGAAGATGCATCTCTGGGCCTTGGACTTGGGAGTGGAAAAATTCTAAAGTTGCGCTGCAATAGAGAAGAAATAATTTTCTCTTTGCAGCTCTTGATCGAGACATAAATAGAAAATAATTTCAGTCAACCCCCAAGTTGGGGAAAGCGAGTGTCGGATGCGCTATCTGCCTGTCTTCCTGGATTTGCAAAGCGGCAAGGTGCTGCTCGTTGGAGCGGGTGACCTCGTGCGCGCAAAATTGCGCCTGCTGGTTTCGGCCGGCGCGCAGGTCCAGTGGTATGCGACCGATGGCAATCATGATCTGGCCGGCCTCGACGCCAATGATGCTGCGCGGATCGATCTGGCCTCCGGCGATCCGCTGTCAGCCGACCTCTCGGGTGTCATTGCAATTCTCTGCGCCGGCGCCGGCGACGTCGGCGTTGCGATGTCGGCGCGCGCGAAGGCCGTCGGCCTTCCCGTCAACGTGATGGACGATCTCGCGCATTCCACTTTCATCTTTCCCGCGATCGTCGATCGCGGCGATGTCGTCGTTGCCGTCGGCACCGGCGGCACGTCGCCGGTGGTCGCGCGCCGCGTGCGCGAGCGCATCGAAGCGGTGCTGCCGGCGCGCATCGGCGATCTCGCCGCCTTCATCGGCCGCGTTCGCAAACCGATGCATGCGCGCATTCCCGAATTTCCGTTGCGCCGCCGCTTCTGGGAGCGAGTGATCGATGGCCCGATCGGCGCGCTGGTGCTCGCCGGCCGCAAGGACGAGGCTGAAAAAGCGCTGAACGAAATCGCCGATCCCGCAGCCTTCGCCGGCGCGAGCAAGGACGGCAAGGCCGAGGGCAGGGTGACGCTGGTCGGCGCCGGTCCGGGCGATCCGGATTTGCTCACCATCAAGGCGCTGCGCGCCCTGCAGGATGCCGACGTTGTTTTTTACGACGAGCTGGTCTCGCCTGAAATTCTCGACCGCGTCCGTCGCGATGCCGCGCGCATTCCGGTCGGCCGCCGCGTCGGCAAGCCCGGCATCGGCCAGGATGCGATCCACAAGCTGCTGATTGACGCTGCGAAGGCGGGGCAGCGCGCGGTACGGCTGAAGGGCGGCGATCCCTTCATCTTCGGCCGCGGCGGCGAGGAGATCGAAGTGCTGCGCGCGGCCGGCGTCGCCTATTCGGTGGTGCCGGGCATTACCGCAGGGCTCGGCGCCGCCGCGCAGTTCGAAGCGCCGCTGACCTTTAGGCACGAAGCGCTGCGCATCACCTTCCTGACCGCGCACAAGGCAAAGGACGCCGAGACGGTCGACTGGTCGGTGCTGACAGACAGGAAGATGACCATCGTGGTCTATATGGGCATGACCGCGGCGCCATCGGTGCGCGCGGGCCTGCTTGCCGCAGGCCGGTTACCGCAAACACCCGTCGGTGTGTTCGCGCGGGTGACGCGGCCGGATGCCCAGGCCGTGGTCGGCACGCTCGAAAGCCTTCCCGCGCTGGTCGAAAAAATCGATGGCGGTCCTGCCGTCCTCATCATCGGCGACGTCGTCGCGCATTCCGCGCCGTGGCGCCTGTCCAACCCCGATCAAATCATCTCCAAACTGCTGGATGCTGCCGAATGACCTCTCCGCTTCAACAAAAAATCAAGATCACCGGTCCCTCGATGGTTACCGCCAACCGCACCTCGGATGGCATCGTGATCTATCGCACCGCGCAGCAGGGCTGGTCGGCAAGCTTGTCGGACGCTGCGATCGTCCGCACCTCCGATGAGGCGCGGGCGCTGCTGGCCGAAGCCAATGCCGACGACGTCGGCGCGGTCGGCGCCTATATCGCGCCGGTCGAGCTCAAGGACAGCGGCGAGATCAAACCCGGCAATTTGCGCGAACGCATTCGGTCGAAGGGTCTCACCATCGACCTGCTTCCGGCCTAAAACGAAATATCAAGGCTGATCCATCATGTACGCATATGACGAACTCGATCGCACGCTGATCAATGAACGCGTGTCCGAATTCCGCGATCAGGTGAAGCGCCGTCTCTCCGGCGAACTCACCGAGGACGAATTCAAGATGCTGCGGCTGCAGAACGGCGTCTATCTGCAACTGCACGCCTACATGTTCCGCGTCGCCATTCCCTATGGCACGCTGTCGTCGAAGCAGTTGCGGGCGCTGGCCCATGTCGCGCGCCGCTACGACCGTGGCTACGGCCATTTCACCACCCGGCAGAACATCCAGTACAACTGGATCAAGCTTGCCGAACTGCCGGATGCGCTGGCCGATCTTGCCGAAGTCGGCATTCACGCCATGCAGACCTCCGGCAACAACATGCGCAACGTCACCTCGGACCAGTGGGCAGGCGTTGCGCCCGGTGAGATCGAGGATCCCCGCATCTGGTCGGAAATCCTGCGCCAGCACACCACGCTGCATCCGGAATTCTCGTTCCTGCCGCGCAAGTTCAAGATCGCGATCACGGCCTCCGACCACGACCGCGCCGCGATCAAGGTTCACGACATCGGCTTGCGTCTGTACCGGAACGCGCAAGGCGAGACCGGCTTCGAGGTGCTGGTCGGCGGCGGGCTCGGCCGCACGCCGTTCATCGCCAAGACCATCAAGCCGTTCGTGTCGCGCCGCGATATCCTCAGCTATGTCGAGGCGATCCTGCGCGTCTATAACCAGTACGGCCGCCGCGACAACATCTACAAGGCCCGCATCAAGATCCTCGTGCACGAGCTCGGCATCGAGAAGTTCGCGGCCGAAGTCGAGGAGGAGTGGCAGCATATCCGCGACAGCGCGCTGACGCTGGAGGATTCCGTGATCGAGGAAATCCGCTCGCGCTTCTCCTATCCGGCCTATGCCAAGCTGCCGCACATGCCGGAAGAGCTGAAGAAGGCGGCGCATGATCCACATTTCGAAGCCTGGCGCCGCAACTCGGTGTTCACGCACAAGGTGCAGGGCTATTCGATCGTGACGCTGTCGCTGAAGCCGGTTGGCGGGCCTCCGGGCGACGCCACCGCCGACCAGATGGACGCGGTCGCCGATCTTGCGGACAAGTATTCCTTCGGCGAAATCCGCGTCGGCCACGAGCAGAACCTGGTGCTGCCGCACGTCGCCAAGCGCGATCTGCCCGCGCTGTGGAAGGCGCTCGACAAGATCGGCCTCGCGACGCCGAACATCAATCTGGTCTCCGACATCATTGCCTGTCCGGGGCTGGATTATTGCTCGCTGGCCAATGCACGTTCGATCCCGATCGCGCAGGAATTGACGCGCCGCTTCGCCAATCACGAGACGGCGAACATGATCGGTCGCCTGCACATCAATATTTCCGGCTGCATCAATGCCTGCGGCCACCACCATGTCGGCCACATCGGCATTCTCGGCGTCGAGAAGAACGGCGACGAATTCTACCAGATCACCATCGGCGGCCGCGCCGACGAGAATGCCCAGGTGGGCACCTTGATCGGACCGGCGGTGCCCTACGGCGACGTCGCCGACGTGATCGAGGACATTGTCGAAGCCTATCTTGCCTTGCGCGCGCGCCCCGACGAATTGTTCGTCGATACGGTGAAGCGGCTCGGCGTCGAACCATTCAGGGAGCGGGTCTATGCCACTCGTTAAAGACGGAAAAATTGCAGCCGACCTGTTCGTTCATGTGCCCGACGGCGCCGAACTGCCGGGCGATGGCGCGATCCTGGTGCCGGCGGCGCGGTTTCTCGAAGATCCGCAAGCCTTGCTGGCCCGCGCCGGCAAGCTCGGTGTGATCTGGCCAAACAATCGCGACATTGACGATCTCGTGCCGTATCTCGACCGGCTCGCCGCCGTCGCATTGGTGTTTCCGTCGTTCCGCGACGGCCGCGCCTATAGCCAGGCGCGGCTGTTGCGCGAGCGACACGGATTCGAAGGCGAGCTCCGCGCCACCGGCCAGGTGCTGCGCGATCAGTTCGTGTTCATGCTGCGCGCCGGCTTCGATGCCTTTGAAGTGAAGAAGGATAGCGACGCGGCGGCGTTTGCGGCCACTACCAAGCGCTATTCGGTGTTCTACCAGCCGACCGGCGATGGCCGCGTCACCGCGCTCAATCGGCGGATGCAGTTGCGTCATTCGGAGAGTGCCGGCCAGTGAGCACGATCGTACAGCAGGCCATGATCACGGAAGCGGCGAATGTTTCGCCGGCGCAGGCGCTCGACCGCGCGTTGCGCGATGCGTCGCCTGCGGAAGTCATCGAAACCGCACTGAAGACCGTCGGCCGCGAGAACCTCGCGCTGGTCTCTTCGTTCGGTACGGAATCGGCGGCGCTGCTCAAGGTGATGGCGGACGTCGATCCTGCAATTCCCGTGGTGTTCCTCGATACCGGCTGGCTGTTCGAGGAGACGCTCGCCTATCGCGACACGCTGATCGCCACGCTTGGCCTCACCGACGTTCGCTCGATCAAGCCGCTGGAGGAAGCGCTGTCGCGCGAGGACCCGGATCGCGAATTGTGGTTCTCCGATCCCGATGCCTGCTGCCGTATCCGCAAGGTGGAGCCGTTGGCGCGGGCGCTAAAGCCGTTCGCGGCATGGATCAACGGGCGCAAGCGCTTCCAGGGTGGCGCGCGGGCCGAGATACCTGTTGTCGAGGACGACGGCACGAAATTGAAGTTCAATCCGTTCGCCAATGTGTCGCGCGAGGAGATCGAGGCGATCTACAAAATGGCAAGATTGCCGCCGCATCCGCTGGTCGCCTCGGGCTACCTGTCGGTCGGCTGCATGCCGTGCTCGAGCCGGACGGCGCCCGGCGAGGATGCACGTGCCGGCCGCTGGCGCGGCCAGGCCAAGAGAGAATGTGGCATCCACACGACGAAGACTTCATAGGACAACGCCGCTGCGGTTCCGCAAACAATGAAATGCGGTTTCGTTGACTAAGCGGCCATTCGTCGCGACTTATGCGCTCACCGTTGATGATATGCTTTGTCAGCCGAATGGAGATCAAAGATGATCCGTCGCATTCTGCCGCTGGTCGCGGGACTGCTCTGGGCGAGTTCGGCCTTCGCTGCCGATTACACCCTGCTCAACGTGTCCTACGATCCGACGCGCGAGCTCTATGTCGACTTCAACAAGGCGTTCACGGCGGCCTATCAGAAGGAAACCGGCAAGAGCGTCGAGATCAAGCAATCGCACGGTGGCTCGGGCTCGCAGGCGCGATCGGTGATCGACGGCCTGCAGGCGGATGTCGTGACTCTGGCGCTGGCCTATGACGTTGACGCCATCGCCGCCAAGGGCCTGATTGCGCCCGACTGGCAGAAGCGCCTGTCGCTCAACGCTTCGCCCTACACGTCAACCATCGTGTTCCTGGTGCGCAAGGGCAATCCCAAGGGCATCAAGGATTGGGACGATCTGATCAAGCCCGGCGTGCAGGTGATCACCCCGAACCCGAAGACCTCGGGCGGCGCGCGTTGGAATTACCTGGCGGCCTGGGGCTATGCGGAGAAGAAATTCGGCTCCGCCGACAAGGCGAAGCAGTTCGTCGGCAATCTCTTCAAGAACGTGCCGGTGCTGGATACCGGCGCGCGCGGTTCGACGGTGACCTTCGTCGAGCGCGGCGTCGGCGACGTGCTGCTGGCGTGGGAGAACGAGGCATTCCTGGCGCAGCGCGAGTTCGGCAAGGACAAGTTCGAGATCGTGGCGCCGCCACTGTCGATCCTCGCCGAGCCGCCGGTGGCGGTCGTCGACAAGGTTGCCGACAAAAAAGGCACCCGCGCGGTTGCCGAGGCCTACCTGAAGTACTGGTATACCAAGGAAGGTCAGGAAATAGCCGCACGCAACTCCTATCGTCCGCGCGATTCGGAGATTGCGAAGGAGTACGAAAAATCCTTCGCCAAGGTTGAACTTTTCACGATCGATAACGTTTTTGGTGGTTGGACCAAGGCGCAGAAGGATCACTTCGGCGAAGGCGGCATTTTCGACCAGATTTACAAGAATTGATCTGGTCAACAGCCAGCCATAGCCGGAAGCAGGGGGATTTGTGAGCACAGCGGTCGCGCGGCGAAGCAGCTTGCCGGGGTTCGGTCTCACCATGGGACTGACCCTGACATGGCTCTCCGTTATCATCCTCATTCCGCTCGCCGGCCTGTTTCTCAAGACGCTTGAGCTTTCGCCCGGGCAGTTCTGGGAAATCCTCACCAGCCGCCGCACCCTGAATGCGCTGAAGCTCTCGTTCGGCCTCTCCTTTGCCGCAGCCTGCGTCAATCTGGTGATGGGGACCATCATCGTCTGGGCGCTGGTGCGGTATCGTTTTCCGGGCCGGCGGCTGTTCGACGCCATCGTCGACATTCCCTTCGCGCTGCCGACCGCGGTTGCGGGCGTGGCGTTGACGCAATTGTTCGCGCAAAAGGGCTGGCTCGGCGCGCCGCTGGCCGAACTCGGCATCAAGGTGGCGTTCACGCCGATCGGAATTTTCATTGCGATGGTCTTCATCGGAATTCCGTTCGTGGTGCGCACGGTGCAGCCGGTGTTGATCGATCTCGATCCTGAAATCGAGGAGGCCGCCGCGAGCCTCGGCGCCAACCGCTGGCACACGGTGTTCCGGGTCATCCTGCCGAGTCTTATTCCGGCGCTGTTGACCGGCTTCGCGCTGGCGTTCGCGCGTGCGGTCGGCGAATACGGCTCGGTGATCTTCATCGCCGGCAATCTGCCGAACGTGTCGGAAATCGCGCCGCTCCTTATTGTGATCCGGTTGTCCGAATTTCGTTATGCCGACGCGACGGCGATCGCCGTCATCATGCTGCTGGCTTCGTTCCTGATCATCCTTGTCGTCAATCGCCTGCAACGCTGGGCGCAAGCCCGCATTCCCGTGCATTGAGGGCCGGTCGATGTCTACGGAAACGAGTTTTGTGACACCGGCGGCTTCGCTCCGGGCCTACGCCTCCACCGCGGACCTTGCCATTTCTCCACCGGCCATACACGAGGTAAGCGACCGTGCGCGCCGGATCGCTACCTCCAGGAATCTGCTAAACGAGCCCAGGCCGATCCGGTTCATCATCGTTGCGCTCGCGATTTCCTTTCTCACGATTTTCGTCGTGCTGCCGCTGGTGGTGGTATTCGCCTCGGCCTTTTCCAAGGGCATCAGCGCCTATCTTGCCGCGCTTACGGAGCCGGAGGCGCTTTCGGCCATCAGGCTCACGCTGCTGGTGGCGGCAATCTCCGTCACGCTCAATTTGGTGTTCGGCGTGATCGCGGCCTGGGCGATCGCGAAATTCGAATTTCGCGGCAAGACCTTCCTGATCACATTGATCGACCTGCCGTTCTCGGTCAGCCCGGTCATTTCCGGCCTCGTCTTCGTGCTGCTGTTCGGCGCGCAGGGTTATTGGGGCACGTGGCTGCAGGCCCATGACATCCACATCCTGTTCGCGGTGCCGGGCATTGCGCTGGCGACGATTTTCGTGACGTTTCCGTTTGTCGCCCGTTCGCTCATTCCGCTGATGCAGGAGCAGGGCACGCAGGAGGAAGAGGCCGCGATCTCGCTGGGAGCGTCAGGCCTGCAGACCTTCTTCCGCGTCACTCTGCCCAATATCAAATGGGGCCTGTTGTATGGCGTACTGCTGTGCAACGCGCGCGCCATGGGCGAGTTCGGCGCGGTGTCTGTGGTGTCGGGCCATATCCGCGGCGAGACCAACACGATGCCGCTGCTGGTCGAGATTCTCTACAATGAGTATCAATTCGTGGCGTCGTTTGCGATTGCCTCGCTGCTGGCGATGCTGGCCCTGATCACGCTGGTCGTGAAGACCGTTCTCGAACAGCGTCTGGACGAAGGGCAAACCCCAGAGAACTATTCAAGGGACTAATTAAGTGACCATTGAAGTCAAAAACATCGTCAAGAAGTTCGGCGCGTTTGCCGCGCTCGACAATGTCGACCTGAAGGTCGGCAAGGGCGAATTGCTGGCGCTGCTTGGTCCATCCGGTTCGGGCAAGACGACGCTGCTGCGGATCATTGCAGGCCTTGACTGGCCTGACGCCGGCGAAGTGCGGATCGATGGCGAGGATGCGCTGGGACACGGCGCCAGCGAGCGCCATGTCGGATTCGTGTTCCAGCACTACGCGCTGTTCCGCCACATGACGGTGTTCGAAAACGTTGCCTTTGGCCTGCGCGTGCAGCCGCGCGCCATCCGCAAGGACGAGGCCACGATCCGCGCGCGCGTCAAGGAATTGCTTGATCTCGTGCAACTCGACTGGCTGGCCAATCGCTATCCCAGCCAGTTGTCCGGCGGCCAGCGGCAGCGCATTGCGCTGGCGCGTGCGCTCGCGATCGAGCCGCGCATCCTGCTGCTCGACGAGCCCTTTGGCGCGCTCGATGCCAAGGTGCGTAAAGAGCTGCGGCAATGGTTGCGCTCGCTGCACAATGAGATCCACGTCACCTCGATTTTCGTCACCCACGACCAGGAGGAGGCGCTCGAAGTCGCCAACCGCGTGGTTGTGATGGACAAGGGCCGTATCGAACAGATCGGCTCGCCGGGCGACGTCTACGACAATCCCGCCACGGCCTTCGTCCATGGCTTCATCGGCGAATCCATCGTGCTGCCGGTGGAGGTTACCGGCGGCTCGGTGCGGCTCGGCGGCCAGCCGCTCAATATCGCCGCCGATGGCGCGGCCTCCGGCGCCTCAAAACTGTTCGTCCGCCGCCACGACATGCAGATCGGCCCGGCCGGAACCGGCTCGCTGGAGGGCGCGGTGCGCCATGTCCGCTCGTTCGGCCCGATCCAGCGGGCGGAGGTCGCGCTCTCGGGCGGCGAGGGCAATACCGTGATTGAGATCGACGCCCCTCGGGACCGGGAACTCCAGGCCGGCGAGATCATCGGCCTGCAGCCCCGCCGCTACCGGATCTTTGCCGCCCAGGAGTGATTCCGTAGCCCCGCAGCTACCCCGAAATTGGCGCCCCGTTCACCATTCAGCCACGGTTGGTATGCAACAACGCCCGCGTCCAGCCTTTTGCGGATTCTTCGGGGGATTCTTTCAGTGAAACGGGCGACCATCGCCATTATCGGGCTTTTGCTGCTTGCCGGCTGCTCGGCAGACGTCAAAATCCCGGATCAGCCGTCCATGTATCTCGACATGGCGCAACCCGGCGCCACGCTCGACACGGTCGCGGCCGCGATCATGATCTCGCAATACCGCCAGAACAACGGCCTCGGCACCGTGGTGGTCGATCCCGACCTCACCCGGCTCGCCGAGCAGCAGTCCCAGGCGATGGCGGCCCGCAACAAGATGGACCACAACGTGAAGGGGCCGCTGGACAAGCGGCTGGGGGCCTCCGGCTATCCGGCGACGCTCGCCGTCGAAAACGTCTCGGCCGGATACCACACCCTGGCGGAAGCCTTCTCCGGCTGGCGTGACTCGCCCCCGCACAAGGCGAACATGCTCAAGAACGGTGTCACAAAATTGGGCATCGCGGCGGCTTATGCTCCAAATACCAAATACAAGGTGTTCTGGACGCTCATCCTTGCATCAACCTGAAGCAGGTCCGGTTACGGGCTTCCATGCCTCACAGGGTAGTAAACTCGGCGTGATCCTTGCTTCGATCTCGCCGATTGACGCCGTCGCGAACTGCCGCCACGGTGCCGTCGTCTTTGCCCACTGATTGACGGTCACGATGGATCATTCAAACCCCGCGCCCGCAACCACGCCTGCCAAAGCGCAGCGTGTGCTGGTCCTGCAGGGCGGTGGCGCGCTCGGCTCCTATCAGGCCGGGGCCTTTCAGGCGCTGTGTCGCTCAGGCTTCGAACCGGAATGGGTCGCGGGCATTTCGATCGGCGCCATCAATGCCGCGATCATTGCCGGCAATGGGCCGGAAACGCGTGTCGATCGCCTCAAGGAATTCTGGGAGATGGTCTCGTCTCCGGTGTCATGGAGTCCAGTGACGCCGGGCGACCGCGCGCGCTCGCTGTTCAACGAAACCTCGGCCGCGCTGATTGCGACCTTCGGCGTGCCGGGCTTCTTCACGCCGCGCCTTCCGCCCGCGCCGTTGTGGCCGCCGGGCAGCCCGCAATCGCAGAGCTATTACGACACCGCCCCCTTGAAGAGGACGCTGGAGCGGCTGGTCGACTTCGATCGCATCAACGACCTGAAGACGCGGCTCAGCGTCGGCGCCGTCGGCGTGACCTCGGGCAATCTGAAATATTTCGACAATTTCGAGTTCAGGCAGCTCGGCAAGAAGATCGAACCGGAGCACATCATGGCCTCCGGCGCGTTGCCGCCAGGCTTTCCATCCATCGTCATCGAAGGTGAACACTACTGGGATGGCGGCATCGCCTCGAATACGCCGCTCGATTTCGTGCTGGAGGAAGAGTTCAGGCGCGACCTTCTGATCTTCCAGGTCGATCTGTTCAGTGCGCGCGGGGAACTGCCGGAGTCGCTGCTCGATGCCGCCGAGCGGGAAAAGGACATCCGTTATTCCAGCCGCACCCGCATGAGTACCGACAAGAACAAGCAGATCCACAACGCGCGCATGGCGGTGCGCGATCTGCTCGGCAAATTGCCGGATCATTTGCAGAACGATCCGTCGGTCGAATTCCTGCGCAAGGCCTCGAAGGAAAACACCGTTACGGTCGTGCACCTGATCTACAAGGGCAAGAATTACGAGACAAATTCCAAGGACTACGACTTTTCGCATGTCGCCATGGTCGAGCATTGGAACGCGGGCGTCCGCGACGTTCATCAGTCGATGCGTCACAAGGATGTGCTCGAGCGCCCGCAATCTGGCGAGAGCATGAAGGCTTACGATATGTCGGGGGATGTTCCCAAATCCCCCGGAGGCAAGCAGGAGTGATCAAATGGGTACGTTAAAAGGCAAGACCGCTGTCGTTACCGGCTCGACCAGTGGCATCGGATTGGCTTACGCGCGTGCGTTCGCCGCCGCCGGCGCCAATGTCGTCCTCAACGGCATGGGCGTGCCGGCCGATATCGAGCGCGAGCGTTCCGGCATCGAGACCGATTTCAAGGTGCGCGCGGTGCATTCGCCACGCCGACATGACCAAGCCCGCCGAGATCGCCGAAATGGTCGCGCTTGGCGAGAAGACTTTTGGCTCGGTCGATATCCTCGTCAACAATGCCGGCATCCAGTTCGTGTCGCCGATCGAGGAGTTTCCGCCGGAGAAGTGGGAAGCGATCATCGCCATCAACCTGTCGTCGGCGTTTTACGGCATTCGCGCCGCGGTGCCCGGCATGAAGAAGCGCGGCTGGGGCCGCATCATCAACACGGCGTCTGCGCATTCGTTGGTGGCTTCGCCGTTCAAGTCGGCCTATGTCTCGGCCAAGCACGGCATCGCCGGCCTCACCAAGACGGTGGCGCTGGAGCTTGCGACCTTCAAGATCACCTGCAACTGCATCAGTCCCGGTTATGTCTGGACGCCGCTGGTCGAGAAGCAAATTCCCGAGACCATGAAGGCGCGCAACCTGACCAAGGAGCAGGTCATCAAGGATGTGCTGCTCGACGCGCAGCCGACCAAGGAGTTCGTGACCTCGGAACAGGTCGCAGCGCTGGCGCTGTTCCTGTGCGGCGACGATGCCGCCCAGATCACCGGCGCCAATCTCTCGATCGACGGCGGCTGGACCGCGGAGTAGGAATTGCGAACGGCTTCCCGGGAGCGCGCCTAGTGGGCGACGCTCCCGGTTACCGCCGCGATGCTCGCCGTCGACAGGTGCAACTCATTGAAGCCAAGTTTGCCGGCGATCAGAATCAGAACGGTGGCCAGCAGCAGCCTGAGCACCGTCTCCGGGACACGAACCGCGCAGTAACTGCCGATAACGATGCCGGGCAGCGAGCCCATCAGCAGCACTCCCATCAGCGCCCAGTCGACCGAACCCATGGCCCAGTGGCCGATGCCGGCGACCAGCGTCAGCGGCACGGCGTGCGCGATGTCGGAGCCGACAATGCTCGCCATCGGCAGTCGCGGATAGAGCAGCAGCAGCGCGGTGACGCCGACCGCGCCGGCGCCCACGGACGAAATCGAGACCAGCACACCGAGCGCCACGCCAACCACCACGGTCGCGTAGCCGATCGTCGAGGCGCCGAGCCGTTCCATGCGCCGACGGTATCGATCCATGATCGCCTTGCGGAAGATCAACGACGTCGCCGTCAGGATGAGCGCAAAGCACAGCACCAGATTGACCAGGCTGCGCGCGGAATTCCCGTTGAGCTCGAGTTGCCAGAGCACAAGCAGCGTGACGACGCTCGCCGGGATGCTGCCGCTGGCGAGACGCATCACCGCCGGCCAGTGAATGCTGCGGGCCACGCCATGCACCAGGCTGCCGCCGGTCTTGGTCGCCGCGGCGTAGAGCAGGTCGGTGCCGACGGCGGTCGACGGGTGGATGCCGAACAGCAGGATCAGCAACGGCGTCATCAGCGAGCCGCCGCCGACGCCGGTCATCCCGACCAGCAGGCCGACGCCGAATCCCGATGCAACGTAGAGAGGATCAATCATTTCCGGGGTCAGATCATTTGAGTCCGTCGAGTATATAGCAATGCCAGCACGGGCGTCCCGATCGAACGAGATAAGAATGTTTTATGTGCGCATCGGAAGCGCCGGATATTTTCTCTCATATGCCGATACGACCGTGGTGGCGTTCTCAAGTCTCAAATGCGGCGGTCGCGGGGCGCCGATGGAGCGCGAGGTCGTACGGACCCGCCGACAGCCGTCCATTTCCGGGCCTGAAAAGACCGGCGCGATGTGGCGTGTTTGCTGTCCTATTGGTCCTGAGATCGGCGCTTGCCGAACGCCAGCACGTGCAGTCCGAGCCGCCGGCGCACGATCCAGAACAGCAGCACCGTCTCGAACGCCAGCGAGATCGAGGTCGCAGCCGCAGCACCATGGCCGCCGAAGCGCGGAACCAGCATCACGCACAGCACGAGGTTCATGACGAAGGCGAGCGCATAGGCCAGCGCGCAGATGTGCTGGTGGCCGAGCATGTTGAGCAGCCGCTCGACCGGGCCGATGGCGGAGCGCACCACGAGGCCAATCGCGGCAATGAACATGATGTCGTAGCCGACCACGAATTGCGGCCCGAACAGCCACAGCAGCGGCTTGCCCACCGCCAGCAGCAAAATGGTCGCGGCCAGCGACGGCCAGAACGTCCACTGGATCGCGTGCGCCACATAGGCCGACAGCCGCGGCTTGTCGCCCTGCGCGTGGTACTCGGCAAAGCGATGCGCCGTCGTCGCCGCCATCGCATAGTGAATGAAGGAGACCAGCGCCAGCGTCTTCACCACGGCGAAATAGACGCCGACTTCTTCGGAGGAGCGGAATTGCTGCAGCACCAGCACGTCGGTGTAGGACAACAGCAGATAAAAGCTTTCCACCAGCAGGATCGGCAGCGAGATCGCGAGCCAGCCGCGGAAATCATAGGCCTTGGGGCCAGGTTCGATGTGGCCGCCGAGCCTGCGGTTCAGCACGATCATCTGCCCGATCATCGCGATCCATACCGCCGCGGCGCTGGCCCCCATCGCGGCGGTGGCGCCGAGATTGAAGCCGAGCGCGAAGGCGCCGGCGGTCAGCCCGATGATCAGCGACTGCCGCACGATGAATTGCGGCATCAGCCCGAGCCGCATCCAGTCGTGCGAGCGGGCGATGCCGTCCTGGGTGTTGGCGACGACAAACGCCGGCAGCGTCAGGCAGCCGATATAGAGCGGAACGATCGCATTGGCGTCGATCCACGGCGACAACCCTTTCACCACGCCCGCCAGCAGCAGCGAGACGACGGAGGAGACGGCGAACGTGATCCAGCGGCTGCCGGCGAGGAAGCCGCGCAGCAGGGCGTGTTCGCCGCGGGTTCGATACTCCGGAATGATCTTCTGCGCGGATGCCGAGATGCCGAAATCCATCATGCTGCCGAGCAGCAGCACCCAGGTCCAGACATAGACGTAGACGCCGTAATCCGACCCGCCCATCCAGCGCGCCAGCAGGATCTGTGAGAAATAGGCGAGCGCTGCGCTGAAGACGCGGATGACGAAGATGGTGCCGGCCAGCCGCCGTGTGACGGAGGCCTCACTGGAGCCGCCAAGCAGCGCACGCAGGCGCGCGATTACGCCGGCAGGCGAGGCGGTTGCGGATTGGGTATCCATCACGGCCACAAGGGTGCATCCCCGAAACGCGCCGCGAGGCGGCGGCGATGCCCGGATGTATCAACCATTCGTTAAGATTCGGTTGGGTGGGCCGCCCTCGGTGTCGTCCCTGCGAAAGCAGGGACCCATGACCACAGGGAGCAGTTACTTCAAAAGGTGTCTGCCAGACTGCCTCACGACAACCGCCGCGGCGTATGGGTCCCCGCGTTCGCGGGGACGACGAGAAACCGTCAGTTCAAACTGACATTGAACTCGTACGCCCGGTCGCCGCTGACCAGCGTCAGTTTGAGCGCGGCGCCTTCGGCGCTGGCGCCGGGCGGCAGGCCGTCGAGTTCGAAGGTAAAACGTTTGACGCCGGGCGGGCTTTGCTCGGCGAGCCTGGGAACCGGCAGCGCCCAGTCCGGCGTCGGCCCCTCGACGAACAGGCTGACCTCCTTGGCGTCGGGCGCCGTCACGTCGACCAGCACGTTGCTCTTTCCCTCGCGCTTGACGTCGCGGATGGTCAGCGGATTGGGGTCGCCGATATTGGCGGGCTTCGGCACGGTATTGAGCGCATCGGACAAATTGCCGTCCTCGGTGCTTGCGACGCTGGCAAACGCGAGTTCAGCTTGGGCTTCGACCGGAATGCAGAGCTTGTCGCAGACGGCATAACTGACGTGGGCGCGCAGCGTCACCGGCTTGTCGGCATTCTTGGCGACGATCCGCAGCGGCAATACGACCTGCTGCTTGTATCCCAGCGCGGTGCCACCGGCGCCGTCGTCGAATTTCTTCGGTGCCGGCCACAGCACGGTCACGGCTTCGACATTGTCCGATTTGGAAAAGTCGAAGCGGGGCGGAACGCCGGAATCGCCGGGGGTCCGCCAATAGGTCTTCCATCCCGGCTGCAACTGGATTGCAACGCCGCCAAGCAACACCGTGCCGCTGCGCGATCCCGCCAGCAACCGCACTGCGGAATGCGCGTCGCGTTGCCATGGCGAGGCATCCTCGGCGCGAACCTCCGACGTCGCACACGCGACACATAGGGCGGCGACGCCGAGCGCGGCGCGCAGGGGAACCATCACGATCATGGCACGTCTTTACAGGCAAGTTGCGGCGCAAACCATTGAATTGCGTGTGATCGGCCGCCGAATGATGCCGGAAGCTTGATTGACAGAAACCGCACCCGATATCAGGATATGACTCAGCAAGAGAGGCCTTTGCGGATGAGCCCTGAAGGCAAGAAACCGAAGCCCGTTCGCCGCAAAGCCGCCGGCATTGGCGATAATTCGCCCGGCGACGGTTATCTGGACGGCCAGCTGCTGATTGCCATGCCGGTCATGGGCGATCCGCGCTTCGAGCGCTCCGTCATCTACATGTGCGCGCATTCGTCGGAAGGGGCGATGGGCATCATCGTCAACCGTCCGGCCGGCAGCATCGATTTTCCCGGCCTGCTGGTGCAGCTCGACATCATCCAGAAGGCCGACCAGATCAAGCTGCCGGAAAACGCCGAGAGCATGCAGGTGCTGAAGGGCGGCCCGGTCGATACCGGCCGCGGCTTCGTGCTGCATTCGAGCGATTTCTTCATCCAGGACGCGACGCTGAATATCGACGACGGCATCTGCCTGACCGCGACGGTGGACATCCTCAAGGCGATCGCCCAGGGCACCGGCCCGAAGCACGCGATCCTGGCGCTGGGCTATGCCGGCTGGGCGCCGGGCCAGCTCGAGAACGAGATCCAGCACAATGGCTGGCTGCATTGCGACGCCGATCCGGACCTGGTCTTCGGCGACGACGTCGATGAAAAATACCTGCGCGCGCTGCGCAAAATCGGCATCGATCCCGGGATGCTGTCGAACGAAGCCGGGCACGCGTAGCTCCGATTCGTAGGGTGGGCAAAGCGAAGCGTGCCCACCATTCACGACAACGGTTTGGATAGATGGTGGGCACGGCGCAAGTGCGCCTTTGCCCACCCTACGGCCTGCGAGATCGTTACTCCGCCGCCTGCTGCTGCACCGTCGGTTCGGTGCCGGCCACCGTCGCGCGCCGCATGTCGCGGGGCTGCGACTGGTCGTAGCGCCGGACGCGGTGCATGGTCTGGCGGTTGTCCCACATCACGAGGTCATGCAACGTCCATTTATGAACGTGGACGAATTCCGGCTGCGTGGCGTGCTCGGTGAGATCGCGCAGCAACAGCCGCGCCTCGGGCATGCTCATGCCTTGGATGGCGCCGGCATGCGATGACAGATACAGCGACTTGCGGCGATGCACCGGATGGGTCCGCACCAGCCGTTGTAGCACCGGCTTGAACATCGCTTTCTCTTCGTCTGTATAATCCAAGAAGCCAAGCGAGCCGCGCGAATACATCAGCGAATGCTCGCAGATCATGTCCTCGATCTCGGCCTTGGTGTCGTCGTCGAGCGCGTCATAGGCCGCGCGCATGTCGGCGAATTCGGTGTTGCCGCCCTTGGGGTTCACCACCCGCGCCGACAACAGCGAAAACTTTGCCGGGATCGGGCGGAACGAGCTGTCGGAATGCCACAGGCAATTTCCGAGATTGAACAGATGGGCCCGGCTGTCGCGCGGCAGGGGTTTGCCGTCCTTGCCGAGGTTGGAGACGTCGTTCAACCCCGTGGTCAGGCGATAGTCTTCCTTCTTGGTGATGTTGCCGCCGCGTGCACTCTCGCGCTCGCCGAAATTCAGCGCGAAGGCCAGTTGCTGTTCGTCCGTGATGTCCTGGTTGCGGAACAGCAGCACGGCATATTTGTCCATGCCGGCCTCGATGTCGGCCGCTTCCTGCGGCGTCAGGGGATTTCGCAAATCAACGCCCGAAACCTCGCCGAAAAAATGCGGATGAAGCTGCCGGATCGTGACCGTCATGGCGTCTCTCCTGAAAGCGGCGGGCGGTTTGTCCCGCTCTGTTTGAGAGAAAAGTTACTCTCCAACGTATCCAAGTCAACGCTGCGGACGCATGCCCGCTACGCATTTCGAGCCATCAACCCGCCGTCCACGGGGATGACCGCGCCGGTCAGGAACGAGGCCGCCGGCAGGCACAGGCTCAGCGTCATGTGCGCGACTTCCTCAGGCTCGCCGTAGCGGCCGAGCGCGGTGCGGCGTTTGGCGTAGATCGCCTTGTGCTCGGCGGCGATCCGGGCGGTCATGCCGGTGAGGATCGGCCCCGGGCAGATGCAGTTCACCGTGATGCCGTCGCGGCCGAGCTCGACCGCAAGCGAGCGCGTCAGGCCGACGACGCCGGCCTTGGCGGCGGAGTAGGGACTGTGCAATGCGGTGGCGCCGAGCGCCTCGGTGGAGGCGATATTGACGATCCGCGGCGATTTCGATTTGCGCAGGTAAGGCAGTGCAGCGCGGATGATGCGCTGGTGCGCGGTCAGCATGACGGCCAAGCCCTTTGCCCAGGCCTCGTCATAGCCGTCATCGTCGATCGCTGCGCGCACGGAGATGCCGGCATTGTTGATGACGATATCGAGCCCGCCGAAATGCGCCGCGACTTCGTTGACGACATCGGTGATGTTGTCGCGGTCGGCAACATCGAGCGTCCAGGCTTTTGCCGAGCCGCCCCTTGAAGCGATCTCGCTGGCGACGGCCCGCGTGGCCTCCGCGCTGATATCGGTAACAGCGACATTGGCGCCGTCGCTCGCGAACACGAGCGCCGTGGCGCGTCCCATGCCGCTGGCGGCGCCGGTAACGAGAACGGTCAGGCCTTTGACCGAGCGGCTGAGCTCTTTGAAATCTGACATGATGCGGTCCGGGCAGGAGATGCGAGGGTGCGCGTTGCAGGATTGACAAGGCTGGCACCGATCCGCAGACAGGTCAAACGAAGTCCAGCGAGGTGCAATCGTGACCAGTATTGGCGGCCCGCAGATACGTCGCCTGGAGCCTGGAGACGCTGCCCTGTACAGGGAAATCAGGCTGGAAGCGCTCCAGCGAAATCCCGAAGCATTCGGCAGCACGTTCGAGAGAGAAAACGCGCAACCGCTATCGTGGTTCGAAGCGGCCATTTCCCGCGCGGATATCTTCGGAGGATTCCATGATGGGCGGCTTATGGGAGTAGCCGGATTTGCCGCACAGGAAGGTACGAAGCACGCGCATAAGGGATTGCTTTGGGCCATGTATGTTCGAAGTGCTGTGCGAAAATCCGGGCTTGGGAAAATACTTGTCGCAGCTGTTCTCGATCATGCGCGCGAGCGCGTGGAGATGGTTCAGTTGACCGTGGTGAGCGAGAACGAAGCCGCGCGCCGGCTTTATGAAGCGATGGGCTTTGTCGAGTACGGTTATGAAAAACGAGCCCTCAAACATGGCGGGCGATATTTCGACGAAGTTCTGATGGTGAAATTCCTCGACGAAGGTCTAAGCTAAAGCCTAACAAGAAAAGGATCGCAGCGATGAACGAACTGGATTTCAGCGGCAGGCAGGTGCTGGTGGTCGGCGGCTCCAGCGGCATCGGCAATGGCATCGCGCAGGCCTTCCGCGTCAAGGGCGCGCAGGTCGCCGTCTGCGGCACCCGCGCAAGTGCAGCCGATTATTCGCCTGACGAAGGTTCGCATCTCGAAGGTCTCGACTACTTCCGGCTCGATGTCAGTAATACGCAGGTGATCGAGGCCTTGAAGCCGCCGTTCGAAAAGCTCGACGTGCTGGTGCTGGCGCAAGGTGCGGTGATCTACCGCCGCGGCGAATTCGAAATGGATGGCTTTCGCAAGGTGCTGGAAGTCAATCTGATGAGCCTGATGGCGTGTGCGACCAAATTCCATGCGATGCTGAGCGCGAGCCGGGGTTCGCTGATCATCGTCAGTTCGACCGCCGCCTACCACTCCACCATGGGCAATCCGGCCTATAACGCTTCGAAGACCGGCGCGGTGGGGTTGACGCGCACGCTCGGTGAGGCGTGGGCCGAGAACGGCATCCGCGTCAACGGCATCGCGCCCGGTCTGGTCGACACCAAGATGACCAAGGCGACGACATCAAATCCGAAGCGCCTCGAAGGCGCGCTGGAGCGGATCCCGCTGAAGCGGCTCGGCACGCCCGCCGACATGGCAGGCGCGGCGCTGTTCCTGGCCTCGCCGCTTTCGTCCTATGTCATCGGTCAGACCATCGTGGTCGATGGCGGGCTTATACTTTGAGCCAAGTCTTCTACTTTGAGCCAAGTCTTCTGAAGCGTTCTGAATCGAGGCATTTGGAGCGCTTTCAGGAACCCGAAAGGGTCTCGCCGGTTACATCCTCTGAAAACAGGAGAAACCGCGATGGACAAGGATCGAATTGTCGGCTCGGCCAAGGATTTTGCCGGTAAGGTCGAAAGCACTGTTGGCGACATGGCTGGCGATGCGAAAACGCAAGCCGAGGGCCGCGCGCGCGAAGCCGCCGGCTCGGTGCAAAATCTCTACGGCCAGGCCAAGGATGCCGCCCGCGACGCCACCGATACCGCCGTCAACTATGCCAAGGACGCCTATGAAAACAGCGGCGACACCGTTCGCAGCGGCCAGAAAGCGGTAGCGAAAACCGTGCAGGAAAATCCGCTCGGCGCGCTGTTGGTTGCAGGTGGAATTGGATTCGCGCTGGCGCTGTTGATGACGCGCCAGCCGCGCCGCCCCCCGCAACGCTGGCGCTATTACGGCTAGCTCGGTCCTGAATAGTTGCCCGGTCCCTGAATAGTTAGCCCGGCGATGCAATGCATCGTCGGGAAACGCGCGTCTCACGGTGACGTCAGAATCGCGTGAGATTGCCCGGCGGAACCGGCGGGACTTCGGCCGATCGTCCGACATTACCCGGCGGGCGCGGCACGCCCGGGGCCACCGGTCCACGCGGCGGTGCGGCCGCAGGCGGCGCGGGCTGACGCGGCGCCGCACCGAAGCCGCCGAAGAAGTCGCGCAGCGACGGCCCGGTGGTTGGCGCGGGTCGGAGCTGCATCGGCGGCGGCTGCTGCTGCTGCTGCTGCGGCTGCCTCTTCTGTTGCTGGAACGTTTGCTGCGGCGGCGGAAGCAAGAGCTGCTTCTGTCCGGGCACCGGCGCCACCGTTCCGCTCGGCGATGTGGCTGCCATCGGCGTATCGCCCTTGGCCTGCTCGCGGCCGATTTCCCGGCGCGGCCAGGCGTAATCGTCGGCGCGGCCGGCTGGTGCCGCCAGCGCTTCACCCTTCACCAGCGTGCGCGCAGCGAGCGCATCCACCCCGGCGGGGCGCGAGCCGGGACCGCCGAGCAACTGATCGGTGCCGACAGAAGAGGCCACCAGCGGCATGACCGGTCCGGCCAGCGGACGCGGCGCCGGTTGACCTGGAACGACATTGGCGTCGGGCGTTACCGGCTCGATCGGCACGGCGATCGGCCCGGAGCGTGAAGCGAGCAGGCGCGTCACCTCGCGCTCGACATAATGCGCGAGCTTGCGGGCGCCGGCCTTGGTGAAGAAGATGCCGTCGTCGGAACGCAACTTGCGGGGCTGGCCCTCAAAGTCGGGACCCCTCTGCATGAAGCGGCCGCCTTCGTCGACAAAGCCGTCCCAGACATCGACATAGGTGATGCCGGCCTTGCCGGCCCCGTCGCGGTACAGGGCATCCAGGAACAGCAGGTCGGACGTTCCCTTTTGCCCGCGGATCGCAGGCAGGCCGACCCACAACACCGGCACGCCCTTGGTTTTCAGCACGCCAATCAGCTCTTCGATCTTCTTGGCGTAGAGTTCGACCCAGCGCTCATCGCGAAACTCATAGAGCCCGCCGCCCGCGCGCGCGCCCTTTTCGGGGGCTGTGATTTGCGGCGCATCATCGTCCTCGGCATCGTCAGCCTTCGCGGTATCAGTCTTCGCGGTATCAGTCTTGGCAGTGTCTGCCTTGGTTCCATCAGCCTTGGCAGTATCGGTCTTGCCAGCATCGGACTTGGCGGCATCAGTCGAGCCTTCAGGCTTGGACTTTGCATCGCCCGGCTTGGCGCGCGCGTCTTTCTTGTCTTCCTTCTTGTCGGTCTTCTTCTCGGTGAGCGCCTCGCGGATCGCTACCCGATCGTGGAGCCCGAGCATGACGACGATGGCGTCAGGCTTTTCGGTGGCGAGGATGCCCTTGGCGGCCGCGGCCCAATCGGCGGGGTCGCCGCGCGGCTGATACTTGATCAGGCCGGAGACGGTCTTGTGCTTGCGGATCACGCCCATGTCGGGCTGCTCGGCATAGGCGTCTTCCAGGCCATAACCTAGCCAGTCCGCCGTGGCGTCGCCCAGCACCAGCACGTTACGTTCCGGCACGGTGTCGCGCTTGGCGGGCCCGGGCGCACGGGAGAAGTCCTGGCGTGGCGCCTGCTGCTGGGACGGCGATTGCTGGAATGGCTGGAAGAAATCGCCGCCAAACCAGCCGCCGCCGCTGCGCGGGGCCGGCCGCGACGGGCCGCCGAAATTGAAAAACTGCGCCGAGGCGGGGCCAACGATCCCGATCAAAAGCGCGATTGCAACCGCCAGTGCCACCAGCGGGCCGGTGTCGGTGAACACGCGCAAAAAGGACTTTGGCTTTCGCATCCGGCTCGATCGCAATGGGTCGTGATGTGTCAAATATAGTAACGGAATCGGGCCGCAAGCGGGCAGATTTTCCCCATAAATCGGGGTTCCGGCCTGACCGTCAAGGCTTGTGCCGAATTGTGGCTTTCAGGGTTACTTTCGGGCCTGAAAACCTGATTTTACCGCCCTCGCAGCCGTTCCAGCACGTCGGACGAGGCAAAGCCGTCCGCCGGGGCCCCGATCGAGGCCTGGAAGCTGCGGAGCGCCTCCCGCGTCTGGCCGCCAAACTGGCCGTCCGGCGTGCCCTTGTAGAAGCCGCGCTGGGCCAGCAACTGCTGCAGTTCCAGCCGCTCGGCACGCGACAGCACCCGTTCCTGCCGCGGCCAGGGCTGCACGAAGGCGGGTCCGCCGCGCAGGCGGTCGGCAAAATGGCCGATTGCCAGCGCATAGGCCTCCGCCGGGTTGTATTTCATGATCACGCGGAAATTCTGCAGCATCAGGAAGCCGGGTCCCTGCGCGCCGGCCGGCGCCAGCAGGTAGGCCTTATCGGTCGCGTCAGGGAACGGCTTGCCGTCGGCCCGCTTCATTCCCTGGCTTTGCCACTGCGCGATCGTCATCGCCTTGGCCTTGTCCGCCAGCATGAAGTTAAAGCCCTCCGGCAGCACCACCTCGTAGCCCCAGCTCCGCCCGGTCTGCCAGCCGTCCTTCTTGAGGTTGTTGGCGGTCGACGCAATCAGGTCGGCGGCGTTGTCGACGACGTCGCGGCGGCCGTCGCCGTCGCCATCGACGGCGTAGCGCTTGAAGGCGGTCGGCATGAACTGCGTCGGCCCGAACGCGCCGGCCCAGGAGCCGCGCATCTGTTCGGGGCGCAGATCGCCGCGGTTGAGAATTTCCAGCGCGGTGAGGAATTCGTCCTTGAAATAGGCCTGGCGGCGGCCGACGCAGGCCAGCGTCGCCGTCGAATTCACCACGTTGCGGTCGCCCATCTGGGTCGAGTAGTTGGATTCGATACCCCAGATCGACGCAATGATGTAGCGGTCGACGCCGGAAGTTTTCTCCACCGCGTCGAACTGCGGCTTGTACTTCGCGAGGATCTCGCGGCCCTTGGCGAGGCGGTTGTCGTTCACGAGGATGTCGAGATAGTCCCAGATCGCCTTGGTGAATTCGGGCTGAGAATCCATCAGGTCCATGATGCGCAAATCAGGCGCGAGGCCGGTGGTGAAGCGCTGGAAATTTTCCTGGGTGATGTTGCGCCGTGCGGCATCAGGCCACATCGCGGCGACGCAGTTTTGAAAATTCGCCGCCGCTTCCCGGATCGCGGAAGCCGTCATCAGCGGATGGCCGGAGGAACCATCCTCGCCGCTCCAAGGGGGCGCCGCCGCCGGACTGCCGTCCGGGCCGGGCGCGGCCTGTGGCGCCGGGCCGGATTTCGGACCGGAGAAGATGTTGCCGAGAAAGTTCGAAATCCCGTCGTTGCCGGAGGATTGGGCCTGGGACGGGCTGACAAAAACGGCCTGGCTGGAACACACCAGCGCCGCCACGATTAGCATCGCGCCGGCTCGATTGGTCATCGCTCGTTCAGGCAAACCCATTCAGTGTCCGTCCGTTGCTTCTCACCCCGGTTCAGAAGGCCCTGCCACGGTTTCCAACAGTTTAACAGAGGCGGAATTTCGTTGTCGCCCCCGGCCAGCGCAAGGGGAGGCGAAACAATTGGCACCATACATCCGCCTTTGTTGGGGGATGCAAACCGGCTACCAACGTGCAATCAAAGCACTTTCCCCGTTCCCAAAACTCCTCATTTCCAAGGCCCCCTAGATCCCATGAAAATCCGTAAAGCCGTTTTTCCGGTCGCCGGTCTCGGCACCCGCGTCCTGCCCGCCACCAAGGCGATGCCGAAGGAAATGCTCACCATCGTCGACAAACCACTGATCCAGTATGTGGTGGATGAGGCCAAGGAAGCCGGTATCGAGCATTTCGTCTTCGTCACCGGGCGCAACAAGGGCGTGATCGAGGATCATTTCGACCGGATGTTCGAGCTCGACACCACGCTGGCCGCGCGCGGCAACAAGAAGGCCGAGCAGGACATTTTGGCGCGCGACCAGCCCGAAGCCGGCGCCACGAGTTTCACCCGCCAGCAGGCGCCGCTCGGCCTCGGCCACGCGGTCTGGTGCGCGCGCGACATCGTCGGCGACGAGCCGTTCGCTGTGGTGCTGCCGGACGAACTGGTGCTGAACAGCCCGGGTTGTCTGAAGCAGATGATCGAGGCTGCCGAAAAACTCGGGGCTAAGTCCAATCTGCTCGCGGTGGAGGCGGTGCCCGAGGATCTCACCCATCAATACGGCATCTGCGGCGTCGGCAAGCGGCTCGCCAAGAACATGTTCGAGGTCGACGGCATGGTGGAGAAACCGCCGAAGGGAACGGCGCCATCAAACCTTTCGATCACCGGGCGCTACATCCTGCAGCCGGAGATCTTCAAGATCCTGGAGACCCAGGAGCGCGGTGCGGGCAACGAGATCCAGCTCACCGATGCGATGAAAACCCTCGCCCGGACGCAAAGCTTCTATGGCGTGGAGTTCGAGGGCGAGCGGCACGATTGCGGCTCGAAACCCGGCTTCCTGCGCGCCAACATCGCCTACGGCATGGCGCGCCCCGATCTGCGCGACGGCCTGCGCGCCGAGATGAAGAAGTATCTGGAGAAGTGAGGAGGGGGACGTCTTCAGCGTTCCCCGCTGTCATCATCCGCGAAGGCGGATGATCCAGTACTCCGGGGCATTACTAATTGATCCTAAGCGGCGCGGCGTACTGGATGCCCGCCTTCGCGGGCATGACGAGGCTGCGCCTTACGCCACCAGCGCGAGCTGCGGGATGGCCGCGACTACAGACTGATTGCGGCCATTGGTCTTGGCCGCATAGAGCGCCTTGTCGGCGGCTCCGATGAGATCGGACCAGCTCAATGGCCCTGCGGGCGTCATGCTCGCCACACCGATACTGACGGTGGTCACGCTGGGGTCTTCCGCCCACTGTTCGACCTTCAGGCGGATGTTCTCGGCGACGGTGAACGCTTCCACCGCCGAGAGGCCCGGCAGCAGTACCGCGAATTCCTCGCCGCCGTAGCGCGACGGACAGTCGCCCGAGCGTCGCACCGCGTCCGAAATGCAGATCGCGATGCCGACCAGCACCTGGTCGCCGGCCTGATGCCCGTAGGTGTCGTTGTAGGCCTTGAAGTGGTCCGCATCGATCATCAGTACCGCGACGGGGGTCTTGCTGCGCGCCGCCCGCCGCCATTCCAGGTCGATTTCGGAATCGAATTTGCGCCGGTTCTTCAGACCGGTGAGCGCATCGGTGGTTGCCAGCTCCTCCAGCTTGTGCTCGGCCTCGGCGCGGCGGCCGATCTCGCGCGCGAGGAACAGCGTGGTGCCGACCACGAACAGGATCAGCGTCAACATGACCGCCCCAATCCGCAGCACCTCCCGGTGCCAAAGGTTGAGGATGCTCGCCAGCGGCTTGCCGACCACGACAAAGAACAAGTTCGTGCTGCCGCTTCGAACGTAAAGCCGCGGTGTCGGATCGACCGGCCCGACACCGGCATAGGCGCTGCCTTCCTTCAGATTGTCCGCGCGCCACTTCGGCCGCTCCGCCAGGTTCTTCCCGATGACATCGAGGTCGAAAGGCGTTCGCATGATGATCAATCGATCGCGGCGCAGCACCGTGATCGTGTCGCCGGGGTTGAGGGTCAGCCGGCCGAACAGATCGTGGAAATAGCTGAAACGGATCGAGCCCACCACGACGCCGAGAAAGCCACCATCGGCATCGTTGATGCGCCGGCTGAGCACGATCGAGAAGGCGCCGCGGCGCAGCATCGGGCGGCTCATGTACAGGCCTATATCGGGATTGGCGCGATGGACCTGGAAATACTCCTCGTCGCTGCGATCCTCCGGCACCGGATCGAGGGTTGCCGCATCGTTCGTCAGCTTGCCCTGCGCGTCGAATATCTGGATCACGCCGAAATGCTTGGCGGTGGCGGCGTGATCGAACAGGATCAGGTGCTGGATCTCCTTGCTGACGCCCTTGATCTCCGGCATCACCAGGTTGCTGGCGACGGCGCGCAGCGACAGATCGTAGAGTTCGATATTGCGGCTGATGTCGGAATCGATGCCGGCTGCGAGATTTTCCAGAGTCTGGCGTGCCAACTCTTCCTCGCCGCGGCGCATCTCGAGCATGACGCTGGTGCAAATCGTGGAGAAGCCGATCACGGTCGCGATCGACGACGCGATCAACAGCTTCGCGCCCAGGCGCCAGGGCCGGCGGCCGGAGTCCGTCCTGAACCAGCCAATTCTGGTTACGTCGCTTTGCCGTCGAAATAGCATAGACCGCTCCAATCCTTCCGGTATGCGGCCGGATATGTTGTTGCAGCCTTAAACGGCGACAGCGATATGATAATCAGTTAACGCTTGGTTGCCGGGAGCTACGGTTTTTCGCAAATCGCCATTGGAGACACGGGTGAACGACTACGATCTGCTGCGGGACTATCTGAAAAAACAGAAGCTTCCCGAATTCGTGCTGAGCTTCGAGCAGATCGAGGAGATCCTCGACGCAGCCCTGCCGCGCGCCGCGCATCGGGCGTCGTGGTGGGAAACCGAGCGCAGCCCGCAGGAGAAGATGCCGCAGCGCGAAGCCTGTCTCGAAGCAGGCTACATCGCGACGCGGCAGGCGGATGGCAAGAGCGTGAAGTTCAAGAAGATGCCGGTGCGGCGGTGAGTTTCGCTGTCATCACCCGCGAAAGCGGGTGATCCAGTATTCCAGAGACGTTGGTAATTGAACCGAAAGGCCGCAGCGTACTGGATACCCGCCTTCGCGGGTATGACGACGCGTTGGTGTGAGGTGCGTCCGACACTCGGCGCGGCGTCAGCTCGCCGCTTCCAACCGTTCTTCCGTCAGCAGCCGCATCGCGGCGTCGGCATCCATCGGCTCGCCGAAGGCAAAGCCCTGGGCGTATTCGCAGCCGAGCTGATAGAGCTCGACCGCATCCGAATCCGTTTCCGCGCCTTCCGCCACCACGTCCATGCCGAGGTCGTGGGCGAGCGCGATGATCGATTTCAGGATCACCGGGCGGGTGCCGCGGCTGGTGGTGCGCACGAAGGACTGGTCGATCTTGATGGTGTCGAAGGGAAAACGTTGCAGATAGGCCAGCGATGAATGCCCGGTGCCGAAATCGTCGAGCGACAGCCCGGTGCCGAGTTCGCGGATGCGGGTCAACATCTGCGCCGCGTGCTCCGGGTTTTCCATCACCAACGATTCCGTCAGTTCCAGTTTCAGCGTGCCGCGCGCCACCGAGGAGCGCGACAGCACGGTGCGGATATCGTGGATCAGATCGTGGCGCAGCAACTGCCGCGAGGAGACGTTGACTGAGGCGAAGATCGGCTCGCGCGAGCGCATCGCGCGCTGCCAGATCGAAAGCTGCCGCGCGGTCTGGTCCATCACGAACATGCCGAGATCGACGATCAGGCCGATTTCCTCGGCAATCGCGATGAATTCCGACGGCGACATCCGGCCGAGCTTGGGATGGTCCCAGCGCGCCAGCGCTTCGAAGCCGGCGATCGATCGGTCTTCCAGCCGCACGATCGGCTGGTAGAGAATGGTGATTTCCTGCCGCTCGATGGCGCGGCGCAGTTCGCTTTCCAGCGTCAGGCGGTCGGTCTTGCGGGCGCGCATCGCCGGCTTGTAGACGTCGATGCGGTCGCCGCCGATGCGCTTGGAGTGATACATCGCAAGCTCGGCGTCCTTGATGATCTCCTCGGACAATTGCGTTTGCGGATCCGACAGCGCGAGCCCGATCGACGCAGTCAGGAAGATCTCGCGGTCGTTGAAGGCGATCGGTGCGCGGATGGTTTTGCGGATGGTTTCGGCGAACGCGGTGATGCGCGCCGGATCCTGCTCCGACAACAGAATCAGGCCGAACTGGTCGCCGGCCAGCCGCGCCAGCGTGTCCTGCGGTTTCAGGATGCGCGTCAGCCGCCGTGCCAGCGTCAGCAGGATGGAGTCGCCGACCGAGATGCCGACGGAATCATTGACCTGCTTGAAACGGTCGAGGTCGATCACCATCAGCGTCGGCCGCAGCGACGGCATGCTCTTGGCGAAATTGGCGACCGCACCAAGGCGGTCCATGAACAATTTGCGGTTCGGAAGACCGGTGAGGTTGTCATGCACGGAGTCGTGGAGCATGCGCTCTTCGGCGTTCTTGATCTCGGTGACGTCGGTGAGCGTTCCGACCACGCGCGAGACCTCGCCGTCGGAGCCGACCACCGGGCGCGCCTTCAGCGCGAACCACATGAAATGGCCGTCGGGGGTGCGCAGGCGGAAATCCTGCACCAGCCGGCCGCGGCGCTGGTCGAGCACGCTGTCCAGCGCCGCCCGGAAGCGGTCCTGGTCGAGCGGGTGCAGCACCTCGAGCCATTTCGCCGCCGGGCCCTCCAGCGTGCCGCGTTTCAGCCCGAGCAGGCTTTCGGTCTCCGGGCTGGTGAACACCTTGTCGGCGGAGACGTCCCAGTCCCAGATCAGGTCGCCGGAGCCCGTCAGCGCCAGCGCGCGGCGTTCGACGTCGGAGACGATGCCGGTGGTCGCGCCGCCGCCGGCGAAGGCGTGCTGCATCACCGTAAATCCGATCAGCATCACGATCAGCACAAGGCCGCCGAGCAGGGCGGGACCGACGATGTCGTTGGTGACGCTGCCCCCCACCGTCATGCCGGCCGCGATCACCCAGACCACCAGCAGGAACCAGGTCGGAATCAACAGCACCGCGCGGTCGAAACCATGGGTCGAGAGATAGACGATCAGCGTGAAGCCGGCGAAGGCGATCAGCACCAGCGAGATGCGCGCGATGCCGGAAGCGACCGCGGGATCGAACAGCGCCAGCGCCACCAGCGAGCCGAGGAAGGCCAGCCAGCCGACGGTGATGTGGGAATAGCGCACATGCCAGCGGCTGAGATTGAGATAGGCGAACAGGAACACGAGAAGCGTCGCTGCCAGGATCGCTTCGCCCGCCGCGCGCCAGACGCGCTCGGCGTTGTTCGACATGTCGAGCACCTTGCCCCAGAAGCCGAAATCGACGCCGATATAGACCAGCACCGCCCAGGCCAGTGCGGCCGCCGCCGGGAACATGATGCTGCCCTTGACCACGAACAGGATGGTCAGCACCAGCGCCAGGAGTCCGGAGATGCCGATCACGATGCCCTGATACAGCGTGAACGAGTTCACCTTGTCCTTGTAGGCGTCGGGTTCCCACAGATAGAGCTGCGGCAGTTTGTCGGTGCGCAGTTCGGCGACGAAGGTGACGACGGCGCCGGGATCGAGCGTGATGCGGAAGATGTCGGCGGTAGCGCTTTCCTGGCGCTCGGGACGATCGCCGACCGACGGCGTGATGGTTGCGATGCGCGACAGGCCGAGGTCGGGCCACAAGAGGCCGGACGACACGATGCGATAATGGGGCGCGACGATCAGGCGGTCGAGCTGGTCGTCGGTGTTGTTGGCAAGCGCGAACACCACCCAGTTCTGCCCGCCCTCGCGGGCGCGGACCTCGATGCGGCGGACGATGCCGTCGGTTCCCGGCGCTGTCGAAACCTGGATCCGGTCGGTTTCGCTGCGCTGATGGTCGAGCACGGCGGTGAGGTCGATGGCAGGCGCGTCACTGCGGACGCTAACAGCGTCAATGGCGTGCGCCGGAGGCGCCGCCGCAACAATCATGAGGCCCAGCGCAACCAGCGCCAGGCACCTGATCAGACGCAATGTCAGTACTCCGCGACCAACGATTCTCCCGGCCCAGCGAACGGGTCGGCGTAGCCGCGATAAATGACATGAAAGCAAAGCGAATCAAAGGGTTTCCGCCTTCACTCCGCGCGCGATTGGCTATACAGCCAACACAATTTTGCCAATATGTGCGCTGGTCTCCATGCGCCGGTGCGCGTCGGCAGCTTTTTCCAGCGGGAATGAGCTGTCCATCAGCGGTTTTACACGTCCTTCGCGTAATAGTGGCATGACCCTGGCCTCGATTGCCGCGACCATCGCTGCCTTATCCGCATTAGTACGGGGGCGCAGTGTGGAGCCGGTGTGGGTCAGCCGCTTCACCATCACCTTGGCAATGTTGACGGTGACCTTGGGTCCGTTGAGGGTTGCGATCTGCACGATACGGCCATCGACCGCGGCGGCGTCATAATTGCGATCGACATAGTCGCCGGCGACCATATCGAGAATGAGGTTGGCGCCCGCATTGTTGGTCTCCGCCTTGACCACGGCGACGAAGTCCTCGGTCTTGTAGTTGATGGCGCGGTCGGCGCCGAGTTTCAGGCAGGCGTCGATCTTGTCCTGCGAGCCGACGGTCACGATCACTTTGGAGCCGAAAGCCTTGGCAAGCTGGATCGCCATCGTGCCGATGCCGGATGAGCCGCCGTGGATCAGCAAGGTTTCGCCCGGCTTCAGCGCGCCGCGCTCGAACACATTGTGCCAGACCGTCATCAGCGTTTCCGGGAGCGCGCCGGCTTCCTGGATCGAGAGCGACGGCGGAACCGCCATCGCCTGCGCGTCTTGCGCGATGCAATATTGGGCGTAGCCGCCGCCCGCCACCAGCGACATCACCTTGTCGCCGAGCTTGTGCTTGGCCGCGCCTTCGCCGAGGGCTACCACCTCGCCCGCGATTTCAAGGCCGGGCAGGTCGCTGGCGCCGGGCGGCGGCGGGTAGGCGCCGGAGCGCTGCGCGACATCAGGGCGGTTGACGCCGGCGGCCATCACCTTGACCAGGATCTCGCCCGGACCGGGCACGGGCAGGGCGCGGGTTTCGGGCAAAAGCACTTCGGGGCCGCCGGGCTTGCTGATGCCGACGACGGTCATTTGCGCGGGCAGCTTATCCATAGTTTTTCCTTGCAGGGGTTTTGAAGCGGAGCATGGCATAACGCCTTTTCGGGTGAAGTGAAATGTCCCTCATGCGCCCGATCCTACCCGCCGAACCGGGCCACCAGATGGTTGGCTTTTTCGCGGGTGATTTTGGTTACGAGTGGGTCCAGCCGCACTACCCGCTTTCCCGCGCCGCTATTCAAAACCGGTCCGCTCGGACCGCACGGCCAGCGTGGAATAGCTGGCCTTCGCCAAATGCACGAAGCACGGTCTCGGAGAGAGCCGGAATGACACTCCACGCCAGCGCCGCGGACAAACGCACGAGGTTCAATCCCGTCCGGGTTGCGACCGCTGCGCGGGCTGGATCGGATTTGACGGTCGTCCAGGGCGCGGCGTGCTGGAGATAAGCGTTCGCCGCGTTCCATATTGCCCGGGTTTCGGCGGCGGCGCGGCGGAATTCGCATGCCTCGTGAAGTGTTCGAAGGGTCGCTATGCGATGGTCAAGTTCGGCGGCCAACGACGTCTCCCGTGTCGAAGGCTCGCCACCCCCGGGAATGCGGCCGTCGAAGGCCTGATGCGTGAAGCTGACGATCCGGTTGACGAGATTACCGAAGATGTCGGCGAGGTCCTTGTTTACATCGGCCACGAACCTGCCGGCGTTGAAGTCGGTGTCCGACGTTTCCGGAGCGTTGGCGATCAGCCACCAGCGCCAGAGGTCCGATGGCAGTTCCTCCAATGCCTGATCGGTGAAGATTCCGCGCCCTCTGCTCGTGCTGAATTTGCCGCCGTGGTAATTCAGCCAGTGGAACCCCTTGATCACATCCACCGTTTTCCATGGCTCCCCTGACCCGATCAAGGTCGCCGGAAAGCTCACGGTGTGGAACGGCACGTTATCCTTGCCGAGAAACTGGATGTATTTGACGTCCTCGGCGTTCCACCACCACTCCCGCCAATCCCGGTGGTGCGCTTCGGCCCATTCCTGCGTTGCCGCGATGTAGCCAATGGGCGCGTCGAACCAGACATAGAACACCTTCTGTTCAAATCCTGCACGCGGCACCGCTACGCCCCAGGCGAGGTCGCGCGTGATGCAGCGATCCCTGAGTTCGGAGGTGAGCCAGCTTTTCGCCAGCGAGACGACAAAAGGCGGCCAGCCGTTCCGGCTCTCCACCCACTCGCTCAACTTTTCGACCAGCAGGGACTGGCGGAGAAACAGGTGCCGGCTTTGACGGATTTCCAGCGAGGTATCGCCCGACAGTGAGGATCGTGGCCGGATCAGTTCGGGAGGGTCGAGAAGAACTCCGCACCCATCGCACTGATCGCCCCTGGCCTGCTCGAACCCGCAATGCGGGCACGTTCCGACTACATATCGGTCCGGAAGAAACCGCCGATCCACCGCCGACCAGATTTGACGGACCTCGCGCTCCTCGACCAGTCCGGCGGCGTCCAGCCTGCGGTAGAAATGCTGCGTCAGCGCCTGGTTTTGCAAAGACGAAGTTCGCCCGAAATGGTCGAACGACAGGCCGAACCGCCGATAGATATCCGCCTGAACCGCGTGCTGCTCGTCGCAGAAGGCCCGCACATCCTGCCCGGCCTGGATTGCGCCGAGTTCAGCGGGCGTTCCGTGTTCGTCGGTGCTGCAGATAAAGAGAACCTCGTCGCCGATCTGCCGTCTGAAGCGTGCATGGACATCGGCCGGAAGAAGCGAGCCGACGAGATTGCCGAGGTGCTTTACGCCGTTCACATAGGGGAGTGCACTGGTAATGAGAATCTTTGCCATTGAAGCGATCTTTCGCGCATGAGGATGCCGAACCCCGGAAAATCAAAAAGCCCTCCCGCGTGACCGGAAGGGCTTGGATTCGGCTTGTGCCTTGGCGCAAAAATGCGCGCGCTATCCCGTCCGGTCAGACTCCATGCGGTCGGGCCGGGGCATTCGAGTCAGGAACTGCGCGCTTGCAAAAATCACTTCGGAATCTCCGAGAACTTGCGCAGAATAACACGCCACGGCAAAGATGCCAGATGCGGTTGAACTGTCAACACCGCGCGATTTAAGGGTTGGAGAAGCGCATGGCGATCGAGGATGACGACAAGCCGCGGAAGAAGATCACCCACGAAATCGGCCAGGACCTGTCGCTGCTGTCGGTCGAGGAATTGACCGAACGCATCGCGCTGATGACTTCGGAAATCGAACGGCTGCAGCAGGCCGTCACGAAGAAGCGCGCGTCGAAGGATGCCGCGAACAGTTTCTTCAAGACGTAGAATTCACACTCTCACGCTCATCACGTCGTCCCTGCCTCGTGCGCAATTGCGCACCGGGCGCAGGGACCCATACGCCGCGGCCCATCTTGTGGCAGGCCGCTGGCCGACTTCCTGCAAATCACAATTGCCGGTGGTTATGGGTGCCTGCGTTCGCAGGGACGTCGGAGTCAATTCCAAAACTCGGCCACTGGCCGACATGGCAAATAATCTCTGAAGAAAATCGCTCGTTTACGAAGGATTAAGCTTTCTCCTTTATGACTGGCCTCGTCCTCGTTTGGACACCGAGTGGCTCCTGTCCACTCTGTTTGACGCCTCCCTGTTATCAACTTCAAAAGCCGCCGGAAACGGCGGCTCTTTTTTGTGCGCAGGACGGCTATTTTGTGCCCCCATACGCTGGAAACCATAAATCCGGTTGCCGCTGGACTCTCGCCCGGACAAGCGCAATGATTTGTTCATCATAAGCCGGTGGTTCACAGCCGGTGGGGCAAGTAGTGGCGTGAGGGCGTTAACCATGGCGGACCGTTCGTATAGCGAATCCGCGCTCGTTCAGTTCAGCGAGCGGCTCACCAATTCCGCGGCGTTCGGAACCCTGTTTCGGGAAGGCATGGATCTGGTTGAGGAAACCGCCGCCTATCTCGACGGCGACGGCCGCACCGAGGCGAAGGCGCTCGAACGCTCTGTCAGCCTCACTTACGCAACCGAAAGCATGCGCCTCACCACCCGCCTGATGCAGCTCGCGTCCTGGCTGTTGCTGCATCGTGCAGTCAAGGAAGGCGAGATGACGCTGACCCAGGCCAATCGGGAAAAAACCAAGGTCAAGCTGTCGGCCGCCGATCCCGGTGCCGAGGACATGATCGCCAAGCTGCCGCAGCAATTGCAGGACCTGATCGCGCGCTCGATGAGCCTGCAGGCGCGGGTTCGCCGGCTCGACACCACGATCCACGCCTCACCAGCGGAGCGGGCCCCGATCGGCAACCCGCTGGTGCCGCAGCTCAACCGCCTGAAGGCGGCTTTCGAGCAGTAATTTCAGTCTCCGTCATTGCGAGCCACCGGGTGGCTCGCGGTGACGGTGAGAAACAAAAAACGCCCCGGAAACCGGGGCGTTTTGCATTTCTGGGCCGGAAAGGCAGGGGTCTGAAAATCCTCAGTCCTTCTTGAGGAAGCCCGAAAACTTCTTCTGGAAGCGCGACACGCGGCCGCCGCGGTCGAGCAGCTGCTGCGAGCCGCCGGTCCAGGCCGGGTGCGACTTGGGGTCGATATCGAGGTTCAGCTTGTCGCCTTCCTTGCCCCAGGTGGAGCGGGTCTGGTACTCGGTCCCGTCGGTCATCACGACCGTAATCGTATGATAATTCGGATGAATTTCGGCTTTCATGGCATATCCTTCGGCGCGCCGGCGCCCGTCGCAAAAGTCAGGGGATACGGGATTTGGCGGCTCTATAACGTAACCCGCCCGCCAAAACAAGCTACGTATAAGCCCTGATTGGGAATCTGCCGGATTTGCCAGACGGCCCCCGTGGGGCCTATCTGGGGGCGGCAAAACCGGTCGGATTTCATGAGCGCAGCGGAACAGCTTGAAGACGTCAAAACCGTGCCCCCGCGGCGCGATGCCCTGCTTGAGGAAGAGGCCTTCATCGAAGCCCAGCTGACGCAGTCGCCGGCCAAGACGGGCGCCAAGCTCCGCCCGCTGCTGGCGCTGGCGCCTTACGTCGCGCGCTATCGCGGGCGCGCGGCGCTCGCCTTCATCTCGCTGACGGTTGCGGCGATCACCACGCTGGTCGTGCCGATCGCGGTCAGGCGCATGATCGATTTCGGCTTCAGCCCCGAAGGCATCGCCCTGATCAACAGCTATTTCAGCGTCATGATCGCCATTGTCGCGGTGCTGGCCGCGGCCAGCGCGTCGCGCTACTACCTCGTGATGACGATCGGCGAGCGCATCGTCGCCGATATCAGGCGCGACGTGTTCGCGCATCTGGTCTCGCTGTCGCCGGCCTTCTTCGATTCCGCGCGCTCAGGCGAACTGGTGTCGCGGCTGACGGCCGACACCACCCAGATCAAATCCGCGGTCGGCGCCTCGGTGTCGATCGCGCTGCGCAACATGATGCTGTTCATCGGCGCCGCCGCCATGATGGTGATCACGAGCCCTAAACTGTCGGGCTTCGTGCTGCTGGCGATCCCGCTGATCGTGATTCCGCTTGTCGCGTTCGGGCGCTGGGTGCGGCGGCTGTCGCGCAACGCGCAGGATACGCTGGCGGACGCCAGCGCCTACGCCTCCGAGCTGATCGGCGCGATCAGGACCGTGCAGGCCTATACCAGCGAGCGGCTGGCGACCAGCCGCTTCGGCGGTGACGTCGAACAGGCCTATGAGGCGGCGCGCAGCTCGACGCGGGCGCGGGCGGTGCTGACGCTGATCATCATCTTCATCGTGTTCTCCAGCGTCGTGGCGATCCTCTGGGTCGGCTCGCACGACGTGCTGACCGGGCAGATCACGCCGGGCCGGCTCGGCCAGTTCGTGCTGTATGCGGCGTTCGCGGCGACCGGTCTCGGGCAGCTCAGCGAGGTCTGGGGCGAAGTCTCGGCAGCCTCTGGCGCCGCCGAGCGGTTGTTCGAGATTTTGCGCGTGAAATCGCAGATCACGGCGCCGCCGAAGCCGGTGGCGCTGCCGCAGCCTGCGCGCGGCGATGTCGGTTTCGACAGTGTCAGCTTCGCCTATCCGACGCGGCCGGAGGTGCTCGCAATCGACAACGTTTCGTTCGCGGTCAAGGCCGGCGAAAAGGTCGCAATCGTCGGACCGTCGGGTGCGGGCAAGAGCACGTTGTTTCACCTCCTGCTACGCTTCTACGATCCCGCGCGCGGCACGATTTCGCTCGACGGTGTGCCGGTCAGATCGGCCGACCCGGTTGACGTTCGCGCGCGCATCGCGCTGGTGCCGCAGGACACGGTGGTGTTCGCGGCCAGCGCGCGCGAAAACATCCGCTTCGGCCGGCCCGACGCCAGCGACGCCGAGGTCGAGCGCGCCGCCGATCTGGCGCACGCCACCGAATTCCTGCGCCGCCTGCCCGGCGGCTTCGAGGCGCAACTCGGCGAGCGCGGCGTGACGCTGTCCGGCGGCCAGCGCCAGCGCATCGCGATCGCGCGCGCGATCCTGCGCGACGCGCCGCTGCTGCTGCTCGACGAAGCCACTTCCGCGCTCGATGCCGAAAGCGAGACGCTGGTGCAGACCGCGCTGGAGGAATTGATGCGCCACCGCACCACGCTGGTGATCGCGCATCGCCTCGCTACCGTGCTGTCCTGCGACCGGATTATGGTGATGGATCAGGGCAGGATCGTCGAACAGGGTACGCATACCGAGCTGGTTGCAGCGAACGGGTTGTACGCGCGGCTGGCGCGGTTGCAATTTGAGGGAGTATAAAAAAGACGGGAACCAGAACGTCGCGTGGCTGTTGCAACCTCGTTCTAACCTTAAGTCAGATCGGACAGGAGAGAGGTATGCCTTACCGCCGCGGAGGTTTTGCGCTTACGCCGCCGTCGCTCGTGATATTCGTGATTTCGCTGGTGCTGGCGGCTCTCGCCTTTCTCGTTCATTATGCTCACGTTTCCGTCCCGATCATCGGCTCGTCGCGAGTCTTCGACGTCCTGACCATCGCCTATGTCGTATTGATGGTTGGCGTGCTGTTTCGGGGTGTGTGACGCTTTGGCAGCGTCCCAAGCTTCCTGCGTCCCAAATCCTCCTGCATCCAGGTCTTCCAAAGCCGCTTCCGCTATCGCAGCGTCATCGCTGCCGATAGCGGTTAGCGATCCTCGCGGCATTTTGGCGATAGTATCGGCACGTTCGACCACGGCCAGTTTTTCCAGGAGCCGTCTTTCCCGACGCATGCCGCCGACGATGTGGTTGGCGCCGATGCATCGGTGCCATCGGGCGACGTCGCCTTTTTGTCCGTCTCGGTGGCAGCGAGGTGCCGATCCAGATAGGTCTCAGACAGCAATCCGGCGACGATCACCACCAAAAACGTCGCCGAGCCCTTGGCAAATTCGGCCCGCGTCATCGTTTCGTCTCCGTTGTTGAGTTGCGCAGTCGGCCTACCGCACCCCACTCGTCCGGCCTGTGATGACGATCACGGCCTCCATGTCATTCGCAACACCGGCCGCCCCGATGTCGGGTTGACGTCCTCCCCGGCATGCCCAAAGCCGTTGCGCTCGTAGAAGCGGATGGCGCGGGCGTTATCCTTGTTGACCTCCAGGGTAACGCCGTCGGGCGACAGGCGTTTCGTTTCATCGACCAATGCGGTGGCAAGTTTCGAGCCCCAGTGATCCGGGCTGACCACGAGCTGGTCGAGATAGCCGCTGCCATCGATGATTACGAAACCGGTCAGGGCTTGCGCCTGTTCGGCGACGATGATCGATGCATTCGGCACCAGTTCGCCCCGCCAGCGCTCGCGCCACCACGCCACGCGCGCGGTGAAATCGATCGAAGGATAGGCCTGCTGCCACGTTAGCCGCCACAGCTCGATCGCAGCGTCTTCGTCCTCGGCGCGATAGGGACGAAGCGTGAAATCCGCGGTCATCGCGTGGCGACGTTTTTGTTGGGCATGATCTGATCCGAAAACCGGTGCCCACTTTTCGGGATCATGCCCTACCGTTCCGTCAGCTTCAGTTCGATGCGACGGTTGCGCTTGTAGGCTTCCTCGGTGGGAGCGGTGTCGAGCGGCTGGAATTCGGCAAAGCCGGCGGCGACCAGCCGCTGCGCGGGGACGCCGAGGAAAATCAGATATTGCACCACGGAGATGGCGCGCGCCGACGACAATTCCCAGTTCGATTTGAACAGCGGCGAGTTGATCGGCCGCATGTCGGTGTGGCCGTCGACCCGCAGCACCCAGGCGATCTCGCTCGGAATCTGCTTGTCCAGATCCATCAGCGCGGTGGCGAGCTTGTCGAGTTCGGCGCGGCCCTCGGGCAGCAACAGCGCCTGGCCGCTATCGAAGAAAACTTCCGACTGGAACACAAAGCGGTCGCCGACGATGCGGATGTCAGGGCGATTACCCAGAATGGCGCGCAGGCGGCCGAAGAATTCCGAACGGTAGCGCGATAATTCCTGCACGCGCTGCGCCAGTGCGACATTCAGGCGCTGGCCGAGATCGGCAATCCGCCCTTGCGATTCCTTGTCGCGCTTTTCGGAGACTTCCAGCGCTTCCTCGAGCGCCGCGAGCTGGCGGCGTAGCGCGCTGATCTGTTGGTTCAGGACCTCGATCTGGGCGAGCGCGCGCGAGGTCACGGTCTTTTCGGATTCGAGCGCCTTGTTGAGCTCATTGGCGCGACCCTGGGCGTCGCCGCCGGCGCCGGCCAGCCCGTCGTAAAGCCCCTTGATGCGGTCGCGCTCGCCTTCGGCTGCGGCGAGGCCGGCGCGCAATTGCCCGATCTGGTCGTCGAGCGTGAGCTTGCCGAGCTTTTCCAGCGACAGCAGGTCGTTGAGCTGCGCGATCTTGGCGTTGAGCTGCTCCAGAGCCTTGTCCTTGCCGGTGACTTCCTGTGACAGGAAGAACTGCACCACCAAAAACACCGACAGCAGGAACACGATCGACAGCACCAGCGTCGACAGTGCGTCGACAAACCCCGGCCAGTAGTTGAAACCGGTTTCGCTGCGGCGGGCACGGGCGAGGGCCATTCGAAATTCTCTATCTCTTGGGTTGACGCATTGGCGGCAGTCTATCCCTGCCGCGCGTGGCAAACTGCCTCGATATTGTGGCCGTCGGGATCGAGGACGAAAGCTCCGTAGTAACTGGGATGGTAATTCGGGCGTATTCCGGGCACTCCATTGTCTTTGCCGCCAGCCGCGATGGCTTCCGCATGAAACCGGTCCACCACGGCACGGTCCTGCGCCGTGAAGGCGATATGGGCGCCCGTCTGCGGAAAACTTCGCCAACTGATCCAGAAGAAGGCCTTGGGAGAGATTCCGTAGCCCGAGGCCGTTTCGCCTTCCGCATACAGGCGCGTGATCCCCAAGGGACGCAGCGCCAGATCATAGAAGTTTCTCGATCGCTCGATATCGCTGACACCGATGGTGACGTGATCGAGCATACCACAACTCTTGTCGCTAGCTCTTCTCGGGCTGCTTGGCGATCCGTTCCAGCAGCTTCTTGATCTCGCGGTTTTGCTCGCCCTGGCCGTCGGCCCATTCGCGGATCATCTGCTGCTCGGTGCGCATATGCGCGACCAGGCCCTGGATGGCCTCGGCGAGGTTGGCCATCGCTGCCGTGGTGCTGCGGCCGCCGCCGCTCTCTTCAACCACCGTGCGCATCCGCTCCATCGCATGTTGCAATTCGCCGGCGATGCCGGACACGCCTTCGCCATATTCGCGGACAGTGGAGGCGAGCCAGTCCTCCAGATCGGTGTAGAAGCGGTTCTGCGCCTGGCTCGACTGCAGGTCGAGGAAGCCCAGGATCAGCGAGCCGGCGAGGCCGAACAGCGAGGACGAGAACGAGATGCCCATGCCGCCGAGCGGCGCGGCCAGCCCGTCCTTCAGGGTATCGAACAGGGCGCCGGAATCGCCGCCGACCTTCAAGCCTTCGATCACCTTGCCGACAGAGCCAACGGTTTCGATCAGGCCCCAGAAGGTGCCGAGCAGGCCGAGAAAGACCAGCAAGCCGGTCATGTAGCGGGAAATATCGCGCGCTTCATCCAGCCGCGTCGCAATCGAATCCAGCAAATGCCGCATGGTCTGCTGCGAGATCGTCATCCGCCCCGAGCGCTCGCCGCCGAGTATAGCCGCCATCGGCGCCAGCAGCTTCGGGCGCCGCTCGAGCGCCAGACCGGGATCGGCGATGCGGAAATTGTTCACCCAGGATACTTCCGGGTAGAGCCGGATCACCTGCCGGAACGACAGGATGATGCCGATCAGAAGCACCGCGCCGATCAGGGCGTTAAGGCCGGGATTGGCAAAGAACGCCGCGATGATCTGCTTGTAGAGCACGACCGTGATCAGCGCGCACAGCACCAGGAACACCAGCATCCGCACCAGGAAAATCCGGGGCCAAGACAGTTTGCTCAGTTCGATCTCCATTTCGGAGCGGGAGGAAGGGCCTGAGGGCATTTGCGGGTGTCATCCGTTACGAAAAAGCGGCGTTGGGGAACCAATATGGCACAGCGGGCTGGAGAAAAAAGCGGGCAAGCCGCGATTTCGGGCAAACGATGGTGGAACCTCTGCCCGAAACCCGGCTTTGACATCAGCGTATTTTGGAACGGTATGATGTCCAACCGGGATTTTTGATGACGGCCTTATGTCTCGAGGGGCCGGCGGCCGCCTCCGCAGGGCCGGCCGCCCCGTCCAGCGGCTATTCGAAGGAAGCACTTGTTGCAGGATAGGCCAGCCGCCGCAGCCCGTTCTCTGCCGAAGGGAGTGGCCACATGAGCTTCGTTTCCAGGATCATGGGCACCGCCGAACGGGTACCGTTGCCCGACGTCATCATCCGGGCCGCCATCCGCCAGCTCTGTTCCCGCACCGCCGCGCGGCTCGCCACCGGGAATGCGGAAAGCGATGCCTGGCTCGCCGACGAAATGGCGGCGCGCGCCATCGCCGAATATAGCGACGAGCCCGATACCCGGGGCGACGAGGTGCCGGCCGAGTTCTTTGCCCGCGTGCTCGGTCCGAACCGCAAATATTCCTGCTGTTTCTACAAGGAGGCCGCCTCGACCCTGCAGGAGGCCGAGGAGGAAGCGCTGCGCCAGAGCGTCGAGCATGCCGATCTGGCCGATGGGCAGTCGATTCTCGAACTCGGCTGCGGGTGGGGTTCGCTGTCGCTGTGGATCGCGCGGCAGTTCCCGCATTCGCAGATAACAGCGGTCTCCAACTCGAACGCGCAACGCGAATATGTCGAGGGCGAAGCCGCAAAGCGTGGCCTGGCCAATCTGCACGTCATCACGTCAGACGTGAACCTGTTCGCGCCGGAAGCGCGGTACGACCGCATCCTCTCCGTCGAGATGTTCGAGCACATGATGAACTGGCGCGAATTGATGACGCGCGTGCGCGCATGGCTGAAGCCCGATGGCCGTTTCTTCCTGCACATCTTCACCCATCGCTCCGGCGCCTATCTGTTCGGTCGCGCCGATGGCGAGGATTGGATCGCGCAACGTTTCTCGACCGGCGGCGTGATGCCGAGCCATCATTTGATCCGGCAATATGCCGATCTGTTCGAAGTCGAAAAGGAATGGCGCTGGAGCGGCGCGCACTATCAGCGCACCGCGCAGAATTGGCTTGAAAATTTCGACGCGCATCGCGACGGGATCGAGCGCGTGCTTCGCAAGGTCCATGGCGGCGAGACCGCGTTGTGGATGCGGCGCTGGCGCTGGTTCCTGCTCGCCACCGCAGGCCTGTTCGGTTACGCTGGCGGCAGCGAGTGGGGCGTCAGCCATTATCGGCTGAAAGCGGCGGGTTAGCCGGCCTCACTTGATTCGTGCCGGATTGCCTCGCGCTCCAGCATCTGCTGCGATCGCATCCGGCCAAACGGCAGTTTCGGGGCGGTTTGTCTTCGATCCAAACGCAAATGCTGCGATGGAACCCCGACTCACAATCGAGTGACCCCCAAAAATCGGCGCTAATTCAGCGCGATAGCGTTGTGTGACATTGGGCCGCCGCGTGACCGTATTGCGTCGCAGCAGGCTGTCCCTATCCTATCTCCATCAACCGTGAGTTCCAAAGATCTCTTAGGGCGTCTTCTTACGACGTCCTCTTGCGGCAACGTCGCGAATACTCAACTCGCGCTCTCAAACCTGAACTGGGGCAATGCTTTCAATGTCCGGACTTCGAACGCAATCGGCATGCATCGTTTTGATGTTCGCTGCGATGGCGCCGCTATTGGCCGGCTGCAACGAGCCGGTCGCCGCGACCGTAGCGGCAAAACCGGCCGAGCCCGAAGTGGGCACCTTCACCGTACGGCCTCAGTCCCGCGCCCTCGTGCGCGAACTGCCCGGCCGCATCGCGCCCACCCGGGTTTCGGAAGTACGCACGCGCGTCTCCGGCATCATCGTCGAACGTTTGTTCCAGCAGGGCACCGAGGTGAACGCCGGTGATCCGCTGTACCGGATCGATCCCAAGCCGTTCGAGGTGGAACTGCAGGCGAGCGAAGCCGCGCTGGACAAGGCTGCCGCTGCGCTCGATCTCGCCGCACAGCATGCGCGGCGCATCGCGACGCTGACCAGTCAGCGCGCCGCGCCCGAGGCGGAGAACGAAAAGGCCATCGGCGCCCAGCGCCAGGCCCAGGCCGAGGTCGGCAGCCGCAAGGCCGACGTCGCACGCGCGCGACTCAATCTCGACTATGCAACGATCCGTGCGCCGATCAGTGGCGTCGTCGGCGCCGCGCTGGTGAGCGAAGGCGCGCTGGTGGTGCAGAACGAGACCACCAGCCTTGCCACGATCCAGCAGCTCGATCCGATCTACGCCGACTTCACCCAATCGGTCTCGGAGATGCACAAGCTGCGCCGTGCCTTTGACAATGGCGATCTCGACCGGATTTCACCCGACGCGGCCAAGGTCCGCCTCGTGCTCGACGACGGAACAGTTTACCCGGTCCCGGGCAAACTGCTGTTCTCCGAGGCCAAGGTCGATGCCTATACCGGGCAGGTCACGCTACGCGGTCAGTTCGCCAACCCGAATCGCGAGCTGCTGCCCGGCATGTATGTCCGCGTCCTGATCGAACAGGGCATCGATTCCGATGCCATCGCCGTTCCGCAGCAGGCGATCCAGCGCGACGCCGGCGGCGGCAGCGAGGTCTTCGTGGTCAAGGAAGACGGCCGCGTGGCGACGCAGCCGATCCGCACCGGTGCGGTGCAGGACGGCCTGTGGCTGGTCAGCGAGGGCCTCAAGGACGGCGACCGCGTCATCGTCGACGGGTTCCAGAAATTCGTGCCCGGCGACAAGGTCAAGGCGAAGGCGTGGATGGATGCGGATGCCTCGGTTGGGACCATACCGGGCGCACCGGCGACGCAAGCCGCCCGCTGAGATCGAGATATGCCCTCCTTCTTCATTGACAGGCCGATCTTCGCCTGGGTCGTTGCGCTTTTCATCTGTTTGATCGGCGCGATCTCGATCCCGTTGTTGGCGGTCGCGCAATATCCGATCATCGCGCCGCCCTCGATCTCGATCTCGACCAGCTATCCCGGCGCGTCGCCGGAAAACCTCTACAACAGCGTCACGCGGCTGATCGAGGAAGAGCTCAACGGCGCCTCCGGCATTCTCAACTTCGAATCCACCTCGGACTCGCTGGGGCAGGTCGAGATCATCGCCAACTTCGTGCCCGGCACCGAGACGGGCGCGGCCTCGGTCGAAGTGCAGAACCGCCTCAAGCGCGTCGAGGCACGGTTGCCGCGCGCGGTGATCCAGCAGGGCATCCTGGTCGAGGAAGCCTCCTCTGCCGTGCTGCAGATCATCACGCTGAACTCGACGGACGGCTCGCTTGACGAAATCGGCCTCGGCGATTTCATGATCCGCAACGTACTCGGCGAGATCAGGCGCATTCCCGGCGTCGGCCGCGCCACGCTTTATTCGACCGAACGTTCGCTGCGGATCTGGATCGATCCCGCAAAGCTCGTCGGCTACGGCCTCACCGCCGACGACGTCAACAAGGCGATCACTGCGCAGAACGCGCAGGTCGCCTCCGGCAGCATCGGCGCCGAGCCGAGCACGCCGGAACAGAAGATTTCCGCGCTGGTGCTGGTCAAGGGCCAGCTCGCCTCGCCCGAAGAGTTCGGCGCGATCACGCTGCGCGCCAATCCGGACGGCTCAACCGTGCGGCTGCGCGATGTCGCGCGCATCGAGATCGGCGGCCTGAGCTACCAGTTCAACACGCGGCTCAATGGCAAGCCGACCGCGGGCCTTTCGGTGCTGCTGTCGCCGACCGGCAATGCGCTGGCGACCGCCAGCGCCGTCGAAGCCAAGATGAAGGAATTGTCAAAATTCTTTCCGGCCAATATCGGCTACGAAATCCCCTACAACATCACCCCCGTCGTCAAGGCCTCGATCAACAAGGTGCTGATGACGCTGGTCGAGGCGGTGGTGCTGGTCTTCATCGTGATGTTCCTGTTCCTGCAGAACATCCGCTACACCATCATCCCGACCATCGTGGTGCCGGTGGCGCTGCTCGGCACCTGCGCGGTGCTGATGGCGGCCGGCTATTCCATCAACATGCTGACCATGTTCGGCATGGTGCTGGCGGTCGGCATTCTCGTCGACGACGCCATTGTCGTGGTCGAGAACGTCGAGCGCATCATGGCGGAGGAGGGCCTGCCGCCGAAGGAAGCGACCCGCAAGGCGATGACGCAGATCACCAGCGCCATCATCGGCATCACGCTGGTGCTGATGGCGGTGTTCGTGCCGATGGCGTTCTTCCCGGGATCGGTCGGCATCATCTACCGCCAGTTCTCGGTCACCATGGTGTCCGCCATCGCCTTCTCCGCGCTGCTGGCGCTGTCGCTGACGCCGGCTTTGTGCGCGACGCTGCTGAAGCCGGTCGAAGCCGGCCACGGCCATGCGCGCAAGGGCGTGTTCGGCTGGTTCAACCGCGTGCTCGAGTCGGGCCGCGGCGGCTATACGCGCACCGTAAAGGGCTCGTTGAAGCGCACCGGACGGCTGATGCTGATCTATGCCGCGCTGTTGATTGGCCTCGGCTGGGCCTTCGTGCGGCTGCCCGGCGGCTTCCTGCCGGTCGACGACCAGGGTTTTATCACGACCGACGTGCAGGCGCCGTCGGACTCCTCCTATGCCCGCACCGAGGCCGCGGTTGAGCAGGTCGAAAAATATCTGCGCGAGCGCGCCGGCGTCGAGGATGTGACGTTCCTGACCGGCTTCAGCTTCCTCGGCCAGGGCGTGAACACCGCGCAGGCCTTCATCACGCTGAAGGATTGGTCGGAGCGGGGGCGTGCGGATTCCGCCGCCGCGATCGTCGCCGACATCAACCGCGACCTGTCGTCGATACGCGACGCCAAAATTTCGGCGCTGCAGCCGCCGCCGATCGACAACCTCGGCAATTCCTCGGGCTTCTCGTTCCGCCTGCAGGACCGTGGCCAGAAGGGCTATCCGGCGCTGGTCGCCGCCGCCGACCGTCTGATTGCGGAGGCCAATGCCAGCCGTGTGCTGCAGAAGGTCTATGTCGAGGGCCTGCCGCCGGCGCCGCAGGTCAATCTGATGATCGACCGCGAAAAGGCCGGCGCGTTCGGCGTCACCTTCGAGGACATCAACCAGACCATTTCGACCAATCTCGGTTCGAACTACATCAACGACTTCCCGAACCGCGGCCGGATGCAGCGCGTGATCGTGCAGGCGGATCGTACCAGCCGCATGAACGCGGATGACATCCTCAATTACAACGTCAAGAACAGCCGCGGGCAATTGGTGCCGTTCTCGGCCTTCGCCACCGTGCAGTGGTCGAAGGGCCCGACCCAGATCGCGGGCTTCAACTATTATCCCGCCGTGCGCATCTCCGGCGAAGCAAAACCCGGCTTCACCTCCGGCGATGCCATCGCCGAGATGGAGCGGCTTGCGGGCAAGCTGCCGCGCGGCTTCGGCTACGAATGGACCGGGCAATCGCTGCAGGAAAAACTATCCGGCTCGCAGGCGCCGTTCCTGCTCGGCCTCTCGGTGCTGGTGGTGTTCCTGCTGCTCGCCGCTCTCTATGAAAGCTGGACCATTCCGCTCGCGGTGCTGCTGACAGTGCCGCTCGGCATCTGCGGCGCTGTGATCGCGGCCACGATGCGCGGCCTGCCGAACGACGTCTATTTCACCGTCGGCCTGATCACCATCATTGGCCTGGCGGCAAAAGACGCCATCCTCATCATCGAATTCGCCAAGGATCTGCGCGCCCAGGGCAAGCCGTTGGTCGAGGCCACGATCGAAGCCTGTAGCCTGCGCTTCCGCCCGATCCTGATGACGGGCCTGGCCTTCGTCTGCGGCGTGCTGCCGATGGCGATCGCGACCGGCGCCGGCGGCGCCAGCCAGCAGGCGCTGGGCACCAGCGTCATGGGCGGCATGATCGCCGTGGTGATCCTCGCGCTGTTGATGGTGCCGGTGTTCTTTGTCTCCGTGCAGCGCGTGCTGGCGGGGGACCGGGAGAAGGTGGAGGCGGCCGCGGGAGCAGAGGTGGTCGGCCCGCCGGCTCCGGTGAAACCATAGAGCTATCATGCTCCGTGACCCCGACGTCAGGCTTCGCCGGGACTTGCGGTCTTGAGCCGTCGAGGGGCTTTAGCCCGGGCGGTGGCCGATGCATCCAGTCCGTGAACTCATGAATTGGCCGGGCTGACGCCGCGCCAGAGTCCGCAATGCCCCGATAGCCGACGTGCTGCTGCATAGCAGCGAAACGACGCAATGTGCCATAACCGGACATGAACCCGATGCCCGCGTGATATCCGCGCTTATCGCTCAGGTCGCTTGCTGAGGCCGCAAGGACGAATGAGCAAGCCAGTGCGATGGCGTAATCTGGGCTCGGTACTGCGACGGTTACTCAGCGTCGCGCGTCAGAACTGGCGCGAGGCGTATTTGTATCCCCATTCACGGATCGAGGTCACGTGACTCAGCTAGCACCCTTCCAGCACTCCGCACGCCACGCGGCGAAACGCCGAAGCGGCCCCGGAATAGTCGGTTGAAATGCGAAATATCCGAAAAGCCGACCTCTAGCGCGATGTCGGAGATTCGCTGTGCGCTGTCGTGAAGCTCGATCAGTAACGCGAACGCCCGTTGCAGCCGCAACTCATTCACGCGATCAGTGAACGACATTCCCGATGACGTCATCAGGTGCTGCAGGTAACGCGGAGAAATGCCCTGACAACGGGCGACTGCATCAAGGCTCAGCTCCGGGTCCTGAAAATGCCTGACGATGTGGTCGAGGGCGGCGCTGTGGCGCGCAGCCACAACAGCGCTCGCGCAGCTCTCGCCCAAAGGAGCGCACTCGCTGATTGCGAGCGCCGCGAGATCGTGGATGTGAGTCACGACCACATCACGCAACTTCGGGGCAGCCAGAACGCCCTCCTTCAATGCCGACTTCAGATAAGTCATGAGAAGTCGGAGCGCTTCGGTTCGGCGAGAAATCGGCCGCATGGTGAGGCTGTCGACATTCGTCACGCGCCCCGCCAGCGCGTCGCGCGGCACGGACAGACCAAACTGCAATCCTTCTGCATAGGTGACAATCGCTGGTTCAGAATGCAGAAGCGCGATTGCATCGCCGGCGCGAAGTTCGATCTCCTGGCCGCGCTGCGATAGCTTACTCCTCCTGGGAGAGCAGACGATGATGCCTATCGAGTCATCACCATCAACAATGTTCGCTCTTGAACGCTTGAAACGCATGGCTGAACCCTGCCATGCGAGTGTGCGCAAACCCTGAAGTGCTTGCAGCGTTGCTTCGACCTGAAACGGAACGTCCGATGAAGGCTCCATATCGACGTGGACTATGCATCGCCCGAACTCCTCGCGCCATATCGGGATGCGCATCCGCTCCGGAAGCCCGCGCGTCGAGAATCGAAGCGATGTAAAATCGGCTGCACACGCTGGCATGCGGATTCTCCCCGCCTTGATAAACGTTCGGCCAAAGTACTCTGACAAGTTGTTGTCAGTATCTGTAATTTGCAATTCGCGCACCGAGCTTCCGTTGCGTGGTGCGCAGAACGCCAAGAAACGACAGCGTCCGCCTGTTAGTCTCACTCATTGTGATCAAGGCCGCATGTGAATGAGCTCACGTGGCGGCGAAAAAATTAAGCAAACGTCATTGCGAAAGTGGTGGTGCCAAAAATCTCTCTTAAGACGAGATCGTGATGATGAAGCGATTTCTAGTTGTTACGATCACATTCGTTTTGAAGACTCGCTGGTCCAGCGGTGCAACTGTAGGGTCCAGCTTTACTTGTTGATCGCGGTTGATCGAAATCAACGATCTGCGGGGCGATCGACTTGCAGCACTTGGATGTCTGATCCTCTGATACCGACATCGTTCCGTACGTTTGGTATGAGATCGCAATCGCCAGCAGCAAATTCCCGCGCACTGTTCAATTTCTGCCGCGGGCGAATGGCTGAAAACGACCGCGTGGGAAGTGGTGATCAAGCGAGGGTTCGATCATGTCCGCTATACTCGACCTGCTTTACCGCGAATATTGCCGTGCCCGCCTCGCCGAAATGCGGAAACAGCTTCTGCTCTCGGTTGCCAACGACGAAATCCCGGGAGCAAATTGGGATGCCAGCGATCCTGCCCGCCCTGATGATCGGGATGCCAGCTTGGGTGACGACATCGCGACGAAGAAGCCCCAACCATCCGGTAGCAGCATCGGCTCGGTCAGCGAGCCCGCTCGGTACCTACACACCTCTGGAGGATCGCGCGCAACTTGAAACGCAAAGGCGTTCCCCACGCGTGACTCATCGGCCTGCTTCCGGTCGAGCGCGTGCTCGCACGCCGGACGGGGCAATCATATGCATGGTCGAATCCACACCTCGAAGCCACTGATCGGCGAGCTACCGCCGGAGGGGTTTGGCCGTGACCCGCGCATCGATGCCTGCCGTGGTATCGCGCTATGGTGGATCTTTCTTGATCATATCCCCAACAACATCGGAAGCTGGTTGACACTGCGGAACTACGGCTTCAGCGATGCGGCCGAAGTATTCATGTTCATCTCGGGTGTGACCTGCGCGCTGGCCTACGATAGGGCACGTCGGTGCGAGGGCTGGAGCGGCGTGATCAGGCGTTCGCTGCGGCGAGGGTGGGACATTTATGCCGCATTTCTGCTGCTCACGCTCGCTTGCGCCATCATGGTTTACCTCGCAGGCCGCGACCATCTTGCCGACGAGAGCAATACGCGTGTTCTGTTGGAACATCCGGGCGCGGCGCTCGCGCACGCTGCGGTCCTTCAATATCGTCCCGTCAACACGGACATCTTGCCGATCTTCGTGGTTTATCACGTTTTGTTCGCGCCGCTGTTGTGGCTGCTGCTGCGCGTGCCGAACGTGACGCTTGGCGCCTCGCTGCTGCTTTATGCGCTCGTGCACGTCTTCGGCTGGACCGTCCCTACTTGGCCCAACAATGTCTGGTTCTTCAATCCCCTCGCCTGGCAGCTTCTGATCGTGTTGGGCGCGTGGTGGGTCATCGAGGGGAAGAGACTGCGGCCGTGGGTGACCTCGCGCACGGCGCTGGTACTTGCCGTTCTCTATCTGGCTCTCAGCCTCATTATCGCATTGAGTTCGAGCATCAAGTCGCTCGAACCGCCGGTCCCGCAGACTTTGACGAATCTGCTTTTCCCGGTGGACAAGTCAAATCTCGGTCCATTGCGCGTGCTGCATTTTCTTGCTCTTGCGATTTTGGCCGTAAGGTTTGTGCCTCACACTTGGCGCGGGCTAATGACGCCTGTGATGCGCGGCGCGATGCGCTGTGGCGAGAACTCGCTGCCAATCTACTGCCTCGGCGTTCTGCTGGCGCTCGCTAGCCACGTGGCGCTGCTCGACATCTCAGATGGGCTTCCGATGCAGATCGCGCTCAGTCTCGGTGGAATCCTGATGATGATCGTCGCCGCGATGCTTCTGAACTCGATTAGGATCAAACCCAAGCGGCAGCCCACTCACGATGATGCTTTAGCGCATGGTGATTTTAGGTTGGTGCGTAGCCTGACTTTTTGAAGTCTAGTTGGCGCATTCTTCGGGCGCGAAGGCTTGTAGAACTACGCAAAAGCCGCGGATGGGCCGCCGCGTTGTAGCCGGTGATGTCCGAATCGGGTCATTTTCGGACCTCGGCTCGGTCCTGAACGACGTCCGCTTTCCCCCTCCGAACAGACGTGGCCCCACGCGAACGCAAGGTCCGTTTCGTGCCAGAAACCGACATGCGCAGGTATCAACCCGCGAACGAAGGCCCAGTGATGGTCTTCACGCCTATTTCGGCGGTGGCGGCAACGCTGAGGAATGATGATCGACGATAAGCCATCGCTCGCCATCCTTGACGTAGGTGAAGCTGTAGCGTGCAGGCAGGTTCTTCGTCTCGCCGTCCTTGATCCAAGAGAATGTATAATAGCCGCTGTTGACCGCCGCATTGCCGTAGACGCGGATTAACTGATCGCCGAATTCCGTTTTGATGCCGGGCACGGCCTTGGCGACACCGGCGAAATACTCGCGCACCGCTGTCCGGCCCGAACGTATTTTCGGTGCTGACGTGCCCCAGAGCACTGCATCGTCCGAATATAACGAGGACACTTTCTCCGGATCGGCAACCGCCTCGGCCCAAGCCGAGGTTGCTGCTGCTACGTCTGCCTTGGGCTCTGCCTGAGCCGTGGCGACCGACAATGATATTCCAAGACCAAACGCGAGCGCCACGATAGGAATTTCTGCCGAAGATCGCATCTCAACCTCCGTTGCCATTTCCGCGCGATCATCTGATCACAGTCAGCGGTTCCCGACCAGATGGGACGGCAGCCAAGAGGTCTGTTTTGGGTCAAAGGGCGACCTTCGGGCGCGGTGATTTAGGTCTGTTCACCCCCCAACATCGGACATCGAAAGACTGCCGCAGCACGTCCGAAAAGTGCCATAACCGGAAGTGGCCCCGCTCGCTGCGTAATTGGCGTACCAGTATTGACGACGCCGCCTGCTTTCTCTTTCGTCTGATTTTTTCTCTTAGCCTCGGCCGATTCCGCTGAACTCATACCAGTATTGACGACGGGGGCGCTGTTGTTGGAGCCGCGCTATTGGTAACCGCGGCTTACATGTTTGTTCGTCCGGCAACTCTGAACGATTGTCTCGACTCTCACCGCCTCCAGCGGTCCTGCCACTTTTTCTCGCCGATCAAACAGGGAACCCGGGGCACTTTTCTCGGCGGCTGGGACGATCCGGCGCTCGGGCGTGAGGCCCGCCACTTCGAGAACAAGCTTGGTCCGGATAGCTTCCTGGAATTTTTCTCGATCTTTGATCGTCACCATGAAGGCGCCCGGCCCGCCGATCACGCAGTCCTCGTAATAGAGATCGAGATTCTCGATATCGGTCGTCGCATAGGATGGCTCCTTCACCATGATCGGCAGACCGTTGATGGTGACGCCCTTCTGCAGGGCAGCGTCGCGCGCGCCGGTTACGGGAGCTCCGTCGTTGTTCGGTCCATCACCGGAAATATCGATAACGCGCCGCAACCCGCGATATGGGTTCTCTTCGAACAGCTGCAGTGCGAAATTAATCGCGCCAGAAATCGACGTACTCGAACCTCGGCGAACCGGCGTTTTCATGATCTCAGTGGCCACGACATCCGCCGATTCCGGGCCGTCGATCACTCGCCAGGGAAGGATGATCCTCTCGTCGCCTGACATTGACCACTCGAAATAGGTCACGGCCACCTTGCTGCTCGGCCCAGCCCTTAGAGCCTGAAGGAAATCTTTCGAGACGAAGGCCTGTGCATAGCCCTCGCGCTGAACTGCAAGTTCGTCCATGTCCATCGAATAGGAGACGTCGACGGCGATAACGAGCTCGACATTGACGGATGGTACATTCTCTTTGGTGTCAGCGAATCGAGATTTCGGGCTCGGCGCGGCAATGCCAGCAACGCCGACTATAGCTCCTGCAACAAGCACCGCCCCGACCGAGACACACCAGCGCATAGCGACCCTCCCGTCCTTTCACGAGGATGGTGCCACCCGAAACGTGCCGCGAAAAGCGGAAACACGCAATTGCCGTTCATGTTCGCAGACATCGAGGGGCGCACAGCAGAAGCGAAGCGAGCATCGGAGGAAGCGGTCTCCTGCGCACCGGCGGCATTCGACATGTATCTCCGCAAGAGAGCACCGTGGTTTCGACCCGAAGATCACCGGTCAAGGGTTTGCGCAAGGCTGGCCGGAAGGCTCGAGGCTGCGTTGAGGTCCATCGCCGCAGCCCAATCCGGACTGCCAATGATTTACACGCAAATGACCGTAATGCGTCAATTTCTGACTTCGACGCGCGTAGTTGCCAGGCCCGCTTTACCTCGATGAACGGACATCATCAGGCCACGTCGGCAGGTCCGAAAAGTGCCAACAGCGGAAGTGATCAACCGGTAGCATGCCCAGTTCCTACGTATGCTTCTTGGCGGAACGAAAACCCGCCGCCTTCCAGCATTGCCCGATCAGAAAAGCTAGCGGTCTCCAAGGCAATCGCCTTGATGGCCGCCTGACGATCAGCCTCGTCTCGGTTACTCAATAGGGCTGCCATAGGTGTTGCGAGAAGTTGGAACCTCACGTAGTCGAGCACCGACGGAAATGCGATCTGCTGCACCACGGTCTGGACTTCGACTTTGACAAATCCCGCCTCAATTAATGGCTCTCGAAGCTCGTCCGGCGCGTTGAAGGAATGCTCGCCGCGTTTGATCTTGGATGCATTCGGCCCAAGGACGCTATCGAGTGCCAACACGAATGCGTTCGCACCCGGAGTTCGTTCTATCGGACTATAGACGCTGAGTGCGACGCGACCCGACGGCGACAGCACCCTACGCATTTCGCGGAGAGCGCGGCCCTGATCTGGAAAAAACTGCAATCCCAGCTGACAAAGAACTAGGTCAAATTTTTCGGCCGGGAATGGTAGATCGAGCGCACTGCCCTCGATCCAAGCGATTGGTGCTCCCTCGCATACTAGCGTCTGAGCAACCGCCAACATCCCCTTGTTCAGGTCCAAGCCGGTAACGTGTCCATGGAGCATGCACCTGCTTGCTGAACGGGCCACAACGCCGGTGCCGCAAGCGACGTCGAGGACCTCTTCTCCTGCTGTGGGCTGGGATCGACTCACCAGATCATCTGCCCATTTTGTTGTAATCGCTGGTACTAAGTACTTTTCGTAAAGCTCCGGCGCACTACCGTCGAGTTGCCAATGGTGGTGATCAACCATTGCGAGACCCTCCTTAGCTCCTGCTTGCCATTATAGCATCAGCACTCGCTAATGTCCGGTTCGGGTCACAAGGCGACCTTCGGGCGCAGCTGATTTAGGTCTGTTCAACCTCCAACAGCGGACATCGGAAGGCTGCCGCAGCACGTCCGAAAAGTGCCAAGAACAGACATCGCCGATGGGTATATAGGATCATCGTCCACCCCGGAGAACAGCAAGTGGCCCGAATAGAAACCTTCGTATGGATCGTAACGACTTTCATAATCATTATGGCCGCCACTCCACCACGGGCTTTAGCAGCACCAGAAGCGTCTGCATGCGGGTACCTCGCCGGTCTAATCGATAAGGCACCGCCAGGGCCGTTGTTCTTGCCCAGCTATCCGACCGTGGAATCGGGGCCTCTCCATGGCGCCGCATACCTTTATGACAATGCGGTGGCCGCCGTCGCATTAGTCGGTTGCGGTGAGCGAGACAAAGCACGTCGGATCGGCGCGGCGATTCTCTGGGCCATCGATAACGACCGGACCTGGCATGATGGACGGCTCCGGAACGCTTACGCCGCGGGTGTGGTGGCGAGTGGCTCCGCCAAACTTCCGGGTTGGTGGGACAATACTCAGAACAAGTGGTTAGAAGATCGATATCAGGTGGGCAGCGATGTTGGTAACATGGCATGGGCCATGTTGGCATTGCTGTCGATTGATGATGTGAACACCGGCTCTCGGTTCCGCGATGGTGCAGCACGGCTTGGCGCCTGGGTCGCGCAATGGGCCGATACGCGCGGTACTGGCGGTTTCACGGGTGGTACGTTTGGGCACGAACCGACGCCGGAAGTGCGGACGTGGAAATCGACTGAACATAATACTGACCTCGCCGCCGCGTTTGGCCTTCTTGCGATCCGTACAGGCGATTCGCGCTGGCGCGATAAGGCAACGGTTGCTGAGTACTTCGTAAATACGATGTGGGATCCGGCATGCGCCTGTTTCGCCGCAGGTACCGCTGAAGACGGTGTCACGCACAATCCGATTTTGGCTCTGGATGCCCAGGTCTGGCCTTTAATGGCGCTCCCCGGAGCGGCCGAGAAATTTGCATCGGCAATTACTACCGCCGAACAGCGAATGAGTGTCGACAAGGGCTTTTCCTACGGTGAAGACCGAGACGGTGTGTGGACCGAAGGGACGGGCCAAATGGCTCTCTTGTTGAAATTGCTTGGCAGGACTGGGAGGGCAAGGTCGTTGATCGCTGTCATCGAATCCCAGAGGTCGCCGGATGGTGGGTGGTATGCCACAACTGCCCGCGAGTTACCGACTGGGTTCGTGCTGGACACCGATCCGACCAAGCCGCGACTCTATTTCCGATTGCCACATCTTGGCGCAGCTTCGTGGGCTGCCCTCGCGGAACGTGGGTTCAATCCCTTTACGGTGACAAAAGGACTTCCGTAGTTGAGCCGCAGTGCTTCTCGTCTCGGCCATTTCGGTCTGTTTTGATTTCGATATGTCCGCAAAGGGTCAATCGCTACACGGGCGATCCTGCGGCAAGTCCGGCCATGTCGGCTATGCCTCCGAAAGCGGAAGTAAATTCAGGGCATTGGCGGCTTCGCTAGACTAGTCTTGAGGCCGGTGCGGATTGATGGCGCTCCCCTGGACGTCATTCAAGCTTCGAAACCGGAGCCTCGAATCATGCGCTGCGAAGTCAGCGAACATGAGTGGACCGCCCTTAAGCCGATGTTGCCGAACAAGCCGCGGGTAGATCACCGCCGCGTGCTCGATGGCATCGTTTGGGTTCAGCGTTCAGGTGCGCCATGGCGCGACCTGCCGGCGACCTATGGTCCCCGCACGACTTGTTACAACCGCTTCGTTCGGTGGATGATGGTGTTGTCTCGCTGATTTGCCCGACGTGTCAAATGTCTACTTCGGCACTCGACGAGTGCCGGCTACTGTGCATGGGGTTGTTTTCAATATTTTGGCCGGGAGTGCCGAGGCTCCTCCGTGTCCTTCCGCCGCCTCCGGAAGGCTGCATCATCCGATCGCGGATGAAGTGACGGCGCGTGGCTTGGAACCGTTGCCCTACTTCCCCAGCGGCCCCAGTATCTTCACCAATTCCCCGTGCACGTACTCATTCCCGCAGACCACATGCCCGGTCTTCAGCGGATCGTCACTGCCCTCGGTGCCTGACACCGTTCCGCCGGCTTCGCGTACCATGATCTGCCCGGCCGCGATGTCCCAGGGCTGCAAATTGCGTTCCCAGTAGCCGTCGAGGCGGCCGGCGGCGACGAAGGCGAGGTCGAGGGAGGCGGCGCCGAAGCGGCGGAAGCCGGCGACCTTGTTCTGCAGCACGGCCATTTCCTTCAGCGCCAGTTCATGGTCGCCGCGGCCGATATGCGGCAGGCCGCAAGCGATCACGCATTCGTCGAGCCGGCGGCGGCCGGCGACGCGCAGCCTTTGGTCGTTGAGGAACGCGCCCTTGCCGCGCTCGGCGATGTACAATTCGTCATTGGCGGGGTTGTAGATCACGCCCGCAATGATCGTGCCCTCGCGCTGCAGGCCGATCGAGATCGCAAATTGCGGAATGCCGTGCAGGAAGTTGGTGGTCCCGTCCAGGGGATCGACGATCCAGGTGTGGCTCTTGTCGGCGCCTTCGCGGGTGCCGCCTTCCTCGCCGATGAAGCCGTAGCCCGGCCGCGCCTTGGCGAGGTCCTCGTACAGCATTTCCTCGGCGCGCTTGTCGGCCTTGGTAACGAAGTTCGCCGGTCCCTTCAGCGACACCTGCAAATGCTCGATCTCGCCGAGGTCGCGCTTGAGGTTGCGGCCGGCGCGGCGCGCGGCTTTCACCATGACGTTGATAAGGGCTGAATACAGCATGATGCGAGCTTATGGTGTGAGGGAACGGCCCAATGCCGTCAGGGGTTGGGGACTGGGTGCCCTGCAGATGTGCCGCCGTCAAGGCGTCATTTGCCGGTGGTGCCGGTCCATTTGCGCGCCGCCGCCTCGGCCTTGGCGCGGTCCTCGGGGCTGAGCTCCAGGAGCCGCTCATCGAGCTCAGGGTCGCCCTTGCCGGCGGTCTTGGCGACCAGGTGCCACTTCAGGCCCTCGATCTTGTCCATCGGCGCGCCCAGTCCGCTCACGAGCACGCGGGCGAGGCGGTTCTGCGCGATTGGCGAATTCTGCCGCGCCGCTTTGCGCAGCAGCGCGACCGCTGCCGCCTGGTTCTTCGGCGTGCCGGTGCCGTTGTACAGCGCGATGGCATATTCGACCTCGGCGTCGACATTGTCGGCCAGTGCAGCGGCCTGCAGCAGCCGCACCGCCTTGTCGAGATCCTTCGGCACGCCGGTGCCTTCCTTGTAGAAGGTCGCCAGCGCGTATTGCGCTTCCGGGTTGCCGGCGTCGGCTGCGACGCGCAGCAGTTCGGCGGCGCGGCGGGGGTCCTGCGGCAGCGTGCTGCCGTCGAGATAGAGCAGCGCCAGATTGTAGGCCGCCTTGGGGTTGCCGAGCTTGGCCGAGGAGGCCAGGAGCTTGACCGCCTGGTCGCGGTTGGTGGCGCCACCGCGGCCGGACAGCCGCATCATGGCGAGCGCGAACATGGCTTCGCGATCGCCGGCGTCGGCCGCGCGCTGGTACCACTCGGCGGCCTTCGCATAGTTGCGCTTGATGCCGAGCCCGTTGGCATAGAGCTCGCCCAGCATCGTCATCGCCTTGGCGTCGCCGTTATACTGCGCGCGCGTGATGGCGAGATCGAAGGCCGTCTTGTAGAGGCCGCGCTGATAGGCGCCGTAGACGTTGTCAACGTTCGGATCGTCGAAGGTGAGCGTCGGCGAGGGGGAGGGTGTCGGCGGCGGCGCGGGCCTGGTCGTGATCGCGGGCTTGAGCGGCGCCGCAGGCGCGGGTGCAGCCGTCGGCGTCGGTGTCGCAGCGGGCTTTTTCGCCGCGGTCGGAGCCTTCGGTTTTGGCGCCTCCTTTTTCGCAGCCGGAGGGTTCGCGGGCGGTTGCGCGGCAGGCGGCGTCAGCGAGACCTGCGCGGTGGCGCCGGCCATCGTCATCAAGAGGCTCGCAAGCAGCGATATGGGACGCAGGAGTTTCATGATCCGGCGTTATCCGCGCCCGGCTCTATCAGGGCTGGTCTTGTCAGTACCGGTCTTGTCAGTACCGGTCTTGGTTTTTCCGAACGCGGCTTCGTGCGCTTCTGCGATCGCCTGCCCGGCATCGGTCAGGGCCGCTTTGGCGCCGCGCGGGTCGGCCCAGATGAAATCGCCGACCAGCACAAAATCCGCGCCGGAGCTTGCGAATTCGGAAGCCTCCTCGCGCGAGGCGGCAAAGCCTATGCAAGGCGGCTCGAACAGTTCATCCCACCATTGCAGGCGCTCGGCGATCGCGTCCACCGAGGGCCGCTGGCCGTTGGCGTCAGGCTCGCCGAACAGCACGTAGTCTGCGCCCCGTTCGCCCGCGGCCATCGAATCGTGCCGCGTGGCAAGGCCGCCGACGCCGGCAATGCGGTCCGGCTTCAGCGATGGCAAGGCATCTTCCAGCGCGGCGAGGCCGTTCAGATGCGCGCCGTCGGCGCCCGCGCGCGCCACCAGCTCGACGTGACCGTCGAGCAGGAGCGCCGCGCCGGCATTCTGGATCACGGGCGCCAGTGTCTTCACACGCGAAATCATGGTGCGCTGGTCAGTCTGCTTCAGCCGCAGCAGCACCGCGGCGACGTCGGCCGCGGCCAATAGCTCCGGAAGCAGGCTTGCGAGCTGCGACGGATCGTCCACCTCTGACGTCGCGAGATAGAGGCGCGGCGCCGGCCGCAACGGAACGGATTTATTAGCCAAGTCTAGGCGACCTTCTTTTCAAGGCCGGTTTCCCACTCGCCCTTGCTCGCCAGCGCGTTCATCTGCGCACGGTGCGTGAAGGCGCGCTGGCCCGCGGCGACATTCTCGGCCTTACCCGACCATGCCTTTTGCGGCGCCGCCTGCAGCGCCCGGCCATAGGAGAAGGTCAGCCGCCAAGGCATGCCGCCGATCCGGTTCATGGCATTCAGATGCGCGGTCGCGTCCTCGTCGGATTGCCCGCCGGAAAGGAAGGCGATGCCCGGCACGGCCGCGGGCACGCACGCCTTCAGCATGCGCACGGTCTTCTCCGCGACTTCCTCGACGGAAGCCTGCCTCGCGCACTTCTTGCCTGAAATGGCCATGTTGGGCTTCAGCACCATGCCTTCGAGTTCGACGCGCTGCACCCGCAATTCCTGGAACGTCTTGTTCAGAACGCGCTGGGTGACGTCGTAGCAGCGGTCGATGTCGTGATCGCCATCCATCAGCACTTCCGGCTCCACGATAGGCACGATCTGCGCCGCCTGGCACAGCGCCGCATAGCGCGCCAGCGCATGCGCGTTGACGCTGATTGCGGTCATGGTGGGAATGCCCCGGCCGTCAGTGCCGCTGCCAATATCGATCACTGCGCGCCATTTGGCGAAGCGCGCACCGCGCTCGTAATATTTCTTCAGCCGCTCGGCGAGCTTGTCGAGGCCGACAGTCACCAGTTCGCCCGGACATTGCGGCAAGCCTTGCGTCCCCTCATCCACCTTGATGCCGGGGATCGCACCGGACTGCTCGATCAGCTTGACCAGCGGCGTGCCGTCCTTCGCGTTCTGCCAGATCGTCTCGTCGTACAGGATCACGCCCGAGACGTATTTGCTCATCGCCTCGGTGGAGCGGAACAGCATCTCGCGATAGTCGCGGCGCGTCTCCTCGGTCGATTCGACCTTGATGGCGTCAAAACGCTTCTTGATCGTGCCCGAGGATTCGTCGGCGGCGAGAATGCCCTTGCCCGGGGTGACCATGGCGAGGGCAACCTTGTTGAGGTCAGCAAGATTCATCGAAGTTCTCCAGTAACATCATGCCCTTGCGCACCAAAATAGGCGGTTCTCGGGCAATTGCCTAGAAAACGTTCGTCGCACCGGGGGCGTTTGCAGGGCGCGGGTGCCGGTCAGGCCACCCGCGGGTCGAGTTCGCCCTTGGTGTAACGCTTGGCCATTTCGGCCGTCGTCAGCACCTTCTTGATCTTGCTGGCCTGGCCTGCGGTATTGAATTCCTGCAGCCGCTGCTTGCACAGCTTGGCCATCGCTTCCATCGCCGGCTTGAGATACTTGCGCGGATCGAACTCTTCCGGATTGTCCTTCAGAACCTTGCGGATCTGGCCGGTCATCGCCATGCGGTTGTCGGTGTCGATGTTGATCTTGCGCACGCCGTTCTTGATGCCGCGCTGAATTTCGGAAACCGGCACGCCCCAGGTCGGCTTCATCTTGCCGCCATTGGCGTTGATGATCTCCTGCAGGTCTTGCGGCACCGAGGACGAGCCATGCATCACCAGATGCGTGTTCGGCAGCTTGCGATGGATCTCCTCGATCACCTTCATGGCGAGGATGTCGCCGTCCGGCTTGCGGGTGAACTTGTAGGCGCCGTGCGAAGTGCCCATCGCGATCGCCAGCGCATCGACCTTTGTTTCTTTCACGAACTTCACGGCTTCGTCGGGATTGGTCAGCAACTGGTCGTGCGAGAGCTTGCCTTCGGCGCCGTGGCCGTCTTCCTTGTCGCCCATGCCGGTCTCGAGCGAGCCGAGCACGCCGAGTTCGCCTTCCACCGAGATGCCGCCCAGATGGGCCATGTCGGTGACGGTCTTGGTCACGCCGACATTGTAGTCCCAATCGCCGGGGGTCTTGCCGTCGGCCTTCAGCGAGCCGTCCATCATGACCGAGGTGAAGCCGGCCTGGATCGCGGTCATGCAGGTCGCGGGTTCGTTGCCGTGATCGAGATGCACGCAGACCGGGATCTGCGGATAGATTTCGGTGACCGCGTCCATCATGTGCTTGAGCATCACGTCGTTGGCGTAGGAGCGCGCGCCGCGCGAGGCCTGGATGATGACGGGCGCATCGAGCGAGGAGGCGGCCTCCATGATGGCCAGCGCCTGCTCCATGTTGTTGATGTTGAAGGCCGGCACCCCGTAATCGTGCTCTGCCGCATGATCGAGCAGTTGACGCAAGGTAATGCGAGCCATTCAAATTCTCCTGTATTTGCCGCGCCTTTGGCGCTCCACTAATTTCGGTACTAACGTAGTTTGAGAACTTCGACGCCGGGCAGCGGTTTGCCCTCCATCCATTCGAGAAACGCGCCGCCGGCCGTCGAAACATAGGAAAAATCGTCGGCCACGCCGGCCTGGTTCAGCGCCGCGACGGTGTCGCCGCCGCCGGCGACCGAAACCAGTTTCCTGGCCCTGGTCCGGTCGGCCGCATGCTTGGCAGCCACCATGGTGCCGCGATCGAACGGCGTCATTTCGAACGCGCCGAGCGGGCCGTTCCAGACCAGTGTCTTGGCGTCGTCGATCGCGGAATGAATCCGCGCGATCGATTGCGGCCCGACGTCGAGGATCATGCCGTCGGCCGGAATCGCATCGAGCCCATAGGCGTGCGAGGGCGAGTTGGCCGCGAAGTGATAGGCGACCACGGCGTCGACGGGGAGGATGATGGCGCAGTTCGCAGCCTCGGCCTTTTCCATGATGCGCAGCGCGGTTGCCGCGAGATCTTTCTCAGCCAGCGACTTGCCGACGCCGACACCCTGCGCGTGCAGGAAGGTGTTGGCCATGCCGCCGCCGATGACCAGCGCATCGACTTTTGTCACGAGGTTTTCGAGCAGGTCGATCTTGGTCGATACCTTGGCGCCACCGATGATCGCGATGACCGGCTTGGTCGGCGCTTCCAGCGCCTTCTCAAGCGCAGTGAGCTCGGCCTGCATGGTGCGGCCGGCATAGGCGGGCAGCTTGTGGCCGAGGCCTTCGGTCGTGGCATGCGCGCGGTGCGCGGCCGAGAAGGCATCGTTGACCCAGATGTCACCGAGCTTTGCCAACTCAGCTACGAACGCCGGATCGTTCTTCTCTTCCTCTTTATGGAAGCGGGTGTTCTCCAGACAGAGGATGTCGCCGTCCTTCATCGCAGCCACGGCCTTGGCCGCGGCCTCGCCGATGCAGTCGTCGGCGAAGGCGACCGGCTTCTTGATGACGTGCCCCAGCGCCGCCGCGACGGGTTTGAGCGAATCCTTGGCGTCGCGTCCCTTCGGCCGGCCGAAATGGGCGAGCAGGATGACCTTGCCGCCCTTGTACGAAATCTCGGTGATGGTCGGCGCGACGCGCTCGAGCCTGGTCGCGTCGGAAACGCGGCCGTTTTCCATGGGTACGTTGAGGTCGACGCGCAGCAGCACGCGCTTGCCCTTCACGTCGACGTCATCGAGGGTGCGGAATGTTTTCGGCATTGGCGCTCTCTTGTCCCGGGCGCTGCGCAGCGCGAAGCGTTGCGCTGCAGAACCGGGACCTACGCTGGAATGGGTCCCGGCTCAGCGTCGCGTCACTTTGTGCCGCGACGCTGCCGGGACACGAGACTTACAGCAGCTTCCCCATCGCAACCGCGGTGTCCGACATGCGGTTGGAGAAACCCCATTCATTGTCGTACCAGGACATCACCCGCACCAGCGTGCCGTTCTGCACCTTGGTCTGGTCCATGTGGAACGTGGACGAGTGGGGGTCGTGGTTGAAGTCGATCGAGACGTTGGGCGCGGTGGTGTAGCCGAGGATGCCCTTCATCTGCTGTTCCGAAGCGCGCTTCATCGCCTCGTTGATTTCCTTCACGTCGGTCTTGCGCTGCGCGACGATCTTGAGATCGACCACCGAGACGTTCGGCGTCGGCACGCGGATCGCGACGCCGTCGAGCTTGCCTTGAAGCTCCGGCAGCACCAGGCCGATCGCCTTGGCCGCACCTGTCGAGGTCGGGATCATCGACATCGCTGCTGCACGGCCGCGGTAGAGGTCGCTGTGCAGGGTATCGAGCGTCGGCTGGTCGCCGGTATAGGCGTGGATCGTGGTCATGAAGCCGGTCTCGATGCCGACGGTGTCGTTCAGCACCTTGGCGACCGGCGCCAGGCAGTTGGTGGTGCAGGAGCCGTTGGAAACGACCAGATGATCCTTGGTCAGCTTGTCGTGATTGACGCCGAACACGATGGTCGCGTCCGCGCCGTCGGAGGGCGCCGAAACCAGTACGCGCTTGGCGCCGGCGGTCAGATGCGCTGATGCCTTGGCCTTGGCGCTGAAAATGCCCGTGCATTCCAGCGCGATGTCGACGCCGAGTTCTTTCCACGGCAGCTTGGAGGGATCGCGCTCGGCGGAAACCTTGATCTTGCCATTGCCGAGGCTGAGCGAGTCGCCATCGACGGTGACGATGCCGGGGAACCGGCCGTGCACGGAATCGAAGCGCAGCAGATGGGCGTTGGTCTCGACCGGGCCGAGATCGTTGATCCCGACCACTTCGATATCCTTGCGGCCGGATTCCGCGATGGCCCGCAAGATATTGCGGCCGATGCGGCCAAATCCGTTGATCGCGACCCGGACTGCCATGCTTGTTTCTCCTCTGATAGCTGGCGCCATCCCCGCGGAAACGTTCCACGAGGGGCTTACGGCGGAACGCCCGGTTCGGCCGGGCGGGAACGGTCAAGATGGGGGTCTAGGTAGTCCTTTTTCCCAGTAATCTCAACCGTCAGCCCAAGCGCTTCTGGGCAGCGTTAACGACGGCCTCGGCGGTAATTCCGAAGTGCTTGAAAAGGTCCTTGGCGGGCGCGCTGGCGCCGAAACCGTGCATGCCCACGAATTCACCATCCGGGCCGATCACGGCGTCCCAGCCCCAGCGTACCGCGGCCTCGATGGCGATCTTGACCGGGGCATTGCCGATGATGGCCTTGCGCCGGTCCGCCGGCTGCGCCAGCAGCAGTTCGAGCGAGGGCACCGAGACCACCCGCGACGCGATGCCGCGTTCAGCCAGCTGCTTCTGGGCGGCCACCGCGATCTCGACCTCGGAGCCCGAGGCGAACAGCGACACCTTGGCGTCGCCCTGCGCCGCGACCAGCTCATAGGCGCCATGCGCGCAAGGGTTATCGTTCGGCGCATTGGTGCGGAGTTGCGGCAGGTTCTGGCGAGTGAGTGCCAGCACCGTCGGGCCGTCGATCCGATTGAGCGCCAGTTCCCAGCATTCGGTGACCTCGACCGCGTCGCAGGGCCGGAACACGCGCATGTTGGGAATCGCGCGCAGCGCGGCGAGATGCTCGACCGGCTGGTGCGTCGGGCCGTCTTCTCCGAGCCCGATCGAATCGTGGGTCATCACGTAGACGACGCCCGTGCCCATCAGCGCGGCCAGCCGCATCGCCGGGCGCGCGTAATCGGTGAAGATCAGGAAGGTCGCGCCGTTCGGCGCAAAACCGCCATGCAGGAAGATGCCGTTCATGGCCGCGGCCATGCCGTGCTCGCGGATGCCGTAATGGATGAAACGGCCCTTCGGCGTCTTGGCCGAAAACGCCACGGCCGATTTCGCCTTGTTGTTGTTGGAGCCGGTGAGATCGGCGGAGCCGGCAAGGAATTCCATCGGCATCGCCGATGCAATCGCCTCGATCGCGGATTCGGAGGATTTCCGCGTGGCGATATTCTGCGGCGTTTCCAGCAGCGCCTTCTTGTGCGCCCGCAGCGCCTTCGCCAGCGAAGCCGGCCGCTCGTGCCGCATCCGCCGCTCGAACTCGGCGCGCTTGCGGGTGCCGAGTTCGTCGAAGCGGGCCTGCCACTCTTCGCGCGCGGCAGCGCCGCGGCTGCCGGCGGCACGCCATGCCTTCAAGACGTCGTCGGGTACGGAGAACGGCTCAAGCGAGATGCCGAGCTTTTCCTTGGCGCCCTTGAGTTCGTCGGCGCCGAGCGCCTCGCCATGCGCCTTCGCCGTGCCGGCCCGCGTCGGTGCGCCATAGCCGATGGTGGTCTTGCAGGCGATCAGGGACGGCTTGTTGGATTTTTGCGCGCGGGTGATCGCGGCGGCAATCGCCTTCGGGTCGTGGCCGTCGATCAATTCGGCGGCCCAGCCCGCGGACTTGAAGCGCTTCACCTGGTCGACCGAATCGGCGATCGAGGTCGGGCCGTCGATCGAGATGCCGTTGTCGTCGTACAGCACGATCATCTTGTTGAGCTTCCAGTGTCCGGCCATCGCGATCGCTTCCTGCGACACGCCTTCCATCAGGTCGCCGTCGGAGGCGAGCACGTAAGTGTGGTGGCCGACCACCTTCTTGCCGAATTCCGCGACCAGCATCTTTTCCGCCAGCGCCATGCCGACCGCGGTGGCGATGCCCTGGCCAAGGGGACCGGTGGTGGTCTCGACACCGCTGGTCTCGAAGTTCTCGGGATGTCCCGGCGTCAGCGAGCCGAGCTGACGGAAATTCCTGATCTGGTCGAGCGTCATGTCCTTGTTGCCGGTCAGGTACAGCAAGGCATAGAGCAGCATCGAGCCGTGTCCGGCCGAGAGCACGAAGCGGTCGCGGTCCGGCCAAGCCGGAGCAGCAGCGTCGAATTTGAGGAATTGTGTGAACAGTACGGTCGCGACGTCGGCGGCGCCCATCGGCAAGCCGGGATGGCCGGATTTCGCCTTTTCGACGGCATCCATGGCAAGCCCGCGAATCGCATTGGCCATACGGGTATGATCGACCTGCGTCATGATGAAAATCCGCCTGAAATGAGGTGCTTGGTTGTGGGTACGTACCGGGCAAAGGCCGCAATACGGGCGTGGCTTAAGGGAAAGTCGGGGCTGGATAGCACCACAATCCCCGTGAGTCCAAGGCGGGGAAACGCGCTTGCCATGCGAAAAGTTGCTTTGCGGTGCATAGCTTCGCGCGGGCGTTGCGCTTCCCTCGCTTGCCACGTAAATTTCGTGCTCTAACCGCTTGCCGAACCGCGGATTTTGCTGCCGTGCGGCGGGCCTACGCGAAGGTGCGCGCTGCCTCCCATGAGCGATCGTTACACCAACGGGGCCGGCAATGCCGAGCCGGTCTATGCCGACATCGACGCCGCCACGCGGCGCCTGATGATGGCGCTCGACGCGCTCGAGGCCGCGGCCGAGCGGCGGCGCGATGCCGACCGCGACGAGAACGAGCTGGCGAGCCGGATCCAGGCGCTCGGCGCCGATCGCTCGCGGCTCGCCGACGAACTCGACGGCTCGCTGGTGAAGACGCGGCGACTGGAGCGCACCAACCGCGAGATATCAGAAAAACTGGATGTCGCGATCGGCACCATCCGTGCGGTGCTCGATGCCGGAGAGGATGAATGAGCCACATCAACGTCACCATCAACGGCCGGCAGTATCGCATGGCCTGCGAGGAAGGGCAGGAAGTGCGGCTCCTGAAGCTTGCCGAGAGCCTGGAAACGCGGGTCGGCGAGTTGCGCGGCAAGTTCGGCGAGATCGGCGATGCGCGCCTCACGGTGATGGCCGCGCTCACCGTGTGCGATGAACTGCTGGATGCCAACGCGCGCATCCGCGCGCTGGAGGGCGAACTCGAAAGCCTGCGCAACGTGCGCGTCGCCGCCGCCGACCGCGCCAAGGCCACCCAGGTTGCGGTCGCCAATGCCCTCAACGCCGCCGCCGACCGCATCGAAAAAACCACACAGGTCATCAACCGTACCATCGGCAACGGCGTCGCGATCGGGTGAAGTGCTGGGATAGCGCTGGCGGATTGGGTCTGTAACGCTTACATTGCGTTTGCGAAGCTGCGTCGTGCGTCAGGAGCCATATATCCCCGGGGCCTTATCGATCCTTTAGGGAACTGTCCCTGGCCGGGTCCGTGGATCCGGACATATGGTGCCCACCTACTTTCGTAGGGAACTCCGGGATCGAGTGCTTCAACGGCGTACGCGGCTTCGCACTTTTGTTTTGGTTGCTTGCACTTGGTCTTACCCGCGCGTCCCGTCATACCCCGCGAATGCGGGGTATCCAGTACGCCGCGGCGTCTCGGTTGAATCACTGAAGTCTCTGGAAATCTGGATCCCCCGCTTCAGCGCACAAGGCGGGTGATGACAGCGGAAAGATACTGCATGACGGCAACCCTGTCGAAAGCCGACCTCCGCACCGCCGCGCTGGCGAAACGCGATGCGTTGAGCGACGAGCAGCGCGCGGCCGCGGCGCAGGCGATGGCCAAGCGTGGCGTGCCGTTCGCGATTCTGCCGGGCATGGTCGTCTCCGGCTACTCGCCGATCCGCAGCGAGATCGACCCGGCCCCCTTGATGCGCAAGCTCGCCGAACAAGGCGCGAAGCTGGCGCTGCCAGCGGTGATGGCGCGCGGAAAATCGCTGGCGTTTCGCGCCTGGTCGCCCGACGACCGCCTGATGATGGGGCCGCTCGGTATCCTCGAGCCGTCGCCGGCCGCGGCCGAACTCATTCCCGATATCATGCTAGTGCCGCTGGCGGCGTTCGACCGCGAGGGCCACCGCATCGGCTATGGCGCGGGACATTACGACTTCACGCTCGCCCATTTGCGTAAAGTGAAGGCCATCACGGCCGTCGGCGCCGCATTTTCGTTGCAGGAAATAAAAGCCGTTCCCGCGCTGCCCCACGACGTGGCGCTGGATTATGTGCTAACGGAAAAGAAAGTGTTCGATTTCCGGAGTTGAACTTTGCGTATTCTCTTCGTTGGCGACGTGGTCGGCCGGGCAGGCCGCACCGCGATCGCGGAATATCTGCCCGGTATGGTCAGAGACTGGCAACTCGACCTCGTCGTCGTCAATGGCGAGAATTCCGCCGGCGGTTTTGGCATCACCGAGGCGATCTATCAGGAATTCCTCGACGCCGGCGCCGATGCCGTAACCCTCGGCAATCACGCGTGGGATCAGCGCGAGGCGCTGGTGTTCATCGAGCGCGCACCGAAGCTGGTCCGCCCCGCGAACTTCCCGAAGGGCACGCCGGGCCGTGGCGCGGCGCTAGTCGACACCAAGAACGGCAAGCGCGCGCTTGTCGTCAACGCCATCGGCCGCGTCTTCATGACCGCGTTCGACGATCCCTTCGCGGTGCTCAACCGCGAACTCGATGCCTGTCCGCTGCGCGAGGCGGCGGACGCGATCGTGGTCGATTTTCATGGTGAGGCGTCGAGCGAGAAACAGGGCATCGGCTTCTTCTGCGACGGCCGCGCCAGCCTCGTCGTCGGCACCCACACCCACGTGCCGACCGCCGATCATCAGATCCTGACCGGAGGCACCGCCTATATGACCGACGCCGGCATGACCGGCGACTATGATTCCGTCATCGGCATGCAGAAGGAAGAGCCGCTGCGGCGCTTCACGACCGGCATTCCCTCAGGCCGCTTCGAACCGGCGGTTGGCGTGGCGACACTCAGCGGCGTCGCGGTCGAGACCGATGATGCCACCGGGCTCGCGCTGCGTGTGGCGCCGGTGCGGATCGGTGGAAGGCTCGAGCCAGCGGTGCCGGCGTTCTGGGTCTGACGAGGGCCTTCAGTTGAACTGAACCACCTTGTCGAGCGTGATCGGCAGGTCGCGCACGCGCTTTCCCGTCGCATGATAGACCGCGTTGGCAATCGCTGCCGCCACGCCCACGATGCCGATTTCGCCGAGGCCCTTGATGCCGAGCGGATTGACGATCTCGTCCGGCTCCTCGACGAAGATGACATTGATGTCATGCACATCGGCATTCACGGGCACGTGGTATTCGGCAATGTTGGCGTTCATGACGCGTCCGAAGCGGTGGTCGAACAGCGTTTCTTCGTGTAGCGCCATGCCGATGCCCCAGACCACGCCGCCCATCATCTGGCTGTGGGCGGTCTTGAGGTTAAGGATGCGGCCGGCGGCCACCGCATTGACTACGCGGGTGACGCGGATGACGCCAAGGTCTTCATCCACCTTGATCTCCGCGAAGACGGCCGAGTGGACATTGCGCGCGTGAGCCTTGTCTTCGGCAACCTTGTTGGCTTCCTCGCGCGTGATGCGTTCGGCGTTGTCGGACTGCATCGCGCTTGCGATCGGGACGGCGCGATTCGCATCGCGCTTGCTGACGATCTTGCCATCGATCAGCGCAACATCCTCCACGTCGGCATCCGCCAGCGGCGAATCTTTCATCGCCTTGGCAAGCTTCAGCAAGTCGCCGCGAACCGCATGCGCCGTGTTCGCGATGGCATTGCAGACCGAGGACGCGATCCACGATCCGCCTTCCAGCGGACATTGCGGCAATGTCGAATCGCCGAGCTTGACGCTGATGTTGTCGATCGGCAGGCCGAGCATGTCGGCCGCGACCTGCGCCATGATCGTGTAAGTCCCGGTGCCGATATCGGAGGCCGCGGTCGCGACTTCCGCGTGGCCATTGGCCGTCAGCACGATCCGGACCGTGGCCGGCATCTGCAGGGCTTCCCAGACGCCCGTCGCCATGCCCCAGCCGACCAGTTCGCTGCCGTCGCGCATTGAGCGCGGCTCCGCCTGGCGCTTATCCCAGCCGAACGCCGCCGCGCCCTGCCGGTAGCATTCGCGCAGTTGCTTGCTGGTATAGGGCAGGTCCTCGCCCTGGTCGCGGTCGGAATAGCATTGCAGGCGAAGCTGCACCGGATCGATCTTGAGCGCGATGGCGAGTTCATCCATCGCGCATTCGAGCGCATAGACCCCGGTCGCTGCCCCCGGGGCGCGCATGTCGCAGGAGGTCGGCACGTCCAGCCTGACGAGCTGGTGTCCAAATTTTGCGGTGGCGCTCTTGTAAAGCAGGTTTCCCCAGCCGGTATCGTTGCGCGCGAATTCCTCGAATTGCGAGGTCACGGCGATCGCCTCATGCGTCATCGCGTCGAGCGTGCCGCCGCTGTTGGCCCCGAGCGCGACGCGTTCGATGCTCGCGGGCCGGTGGCCGAGCGCATACATCTGCGAGCGGGTCAGCATGACGCGTACCGGGCGCTTGAGTGCGCGCGCGCCCAGCACCGCGAGCACGACCTGGTATTGCGGGCGCAGGCCGGCCCCAAAGCCGCCGCCCATATAGGGCGACATGACGCGAACCGCGTCAGGCTGCATATCGAACACGCCGCAGAGATATTTCTGGACGTTCTGCACGCCCTGCGTCTTGTCGTACACCGTGAGCTTGCCGTCGTCCCACATTGCCGTCGAGGCGAACAATTCCATCGGATTGTGGTGCTCGGTCGGGATGAAGTATTCGGCCACGTGGCGCACGGCGGCGGTCGCAAAATTTTTATCGGCATCGCCGCGTGGCTTTGCCGGCGCGTCGATGGCAAACGCCTTGTCGCGTTGCGCGTGCAGATTCGTAGCGTGAGGCTCCTTCTGGTATTCGACCCGCACCATGGAGGCCGCGACGCGGGCGGTTTCCCAATCCTCCGCCAACACCAGCGCGAGCGGTTGTCCGCTGAAATGAATGCCGTCGTCGTAGAGCGGGCGATAGGGTGAACCTTTTTCCGGCGCGACTTCGTCCTTGAAGGCGTCGTCTTTGTCGGCCATAGGCGGCCGGTGGCGATGGGTGAGCACGTCGATCACGCCATCAACGTTCAGCGCCCCGCTGGTATCGATGCGCACGACCCGTCCCTTCGGGATCGTCGATTCGACGACATAGCCGTGGACCAGGCCGGGGACGTTGAATTCGGCGGCATATCTGGCTTCGCCGGTGACCTTGGCTCTGCCGTCGATACGGGATGTCGCTGATCCGATATAGCTGGCCATGGCGCTCACCGTATTTTCTTGTCGGATAACGACTGCGGCGTCCCCCGCGCGGCCTGGCTGAGCGTCCGCATGATGGCGCGGTGCGCAAGGCCGATCTTGAAATTGTTGTGCCCACAGCCCTTGGCGCCGCGCAGCAGGATGTCCGCGGCTCGCGCGAATGCGCTCGCGTCGGCGCGCTCGCCGCGCAGGAGGATTTCGGCCGCGGAACTGCGCCATGGTTTATGCGCGACGCCACCGAGCGCCAAACGGGCCTCCTTGATCATGTCGCCGTCAAGTTCGAGCGCCGCCGCGACCGATACAAGGGCAAACGCATAGGACAGGCGATCGCGGATCTTCAGGTAGGAATAGTTCGCGCTAAAACCCTTTGGCGGAAGCTCGATGGCCGTGATGATCTCATCGGGTTCCAGATTGGTGTCGCGCTGCGGCGTGTTGCCGGGCAGCCGGTGGAAATCTGCAAACGCGAAGCTGCGCGCCCCGGCCGGGCCTGCGACATGCACCGTGGCTTCGAGGGCTGCGAGCGCCACGCACATGTCGGACGGATGCGTGGCGATGCAGGATTCGCTCGTTCCGAGGATCGCGTTGATGCGGTTGACACCGTCAATTGCCGAGCAGCCGCTGCCCGGCACCCGTTTGTTGCATGGCGTCGCAGTGTCGTAGAAGTAGAAGCAGCGCGTCCGTTGCAGCAGGTTGCCGCCGGTCGAGGCCATGTTGCGCAACTGTTGCGACGCGCCTGATAATATCGCGCGCGCCAGTAGCGGATAGCGCTCTTCGATCAGCGGGTGATAGGCGAGATCGGTATTCGGCACCATCGCCCCGATCAGAAGGCCGCCGGCGGCGGTTGGCTCGACGCTCCTGAGCGGCAGGTGCGAAATATCGATCAGCCGGGCCGGGCCTTCGACATCGTATTTGATCAGGTCGATCAGGTTGGTGCCGCCCGCAATGAATTTTGCGGATGGGTCTGTGGCGATCTGTTTGATGGCGTCGGCGACGTCGTTGGCGCGCGCGTACTGGAATGGGGTCATGATGAGCGCTCCATCGCCTGCAGGATTGCCGCCACGATGTTCGGATAGGCGCCGCAACGGCAGATGTTGCCGCTCATGAGTTCGCGAATCTCGTCGGGCGTTCTTGCCTTGCCTTCGGCGATCAGCCCGGCGGCCGAGCAGATCTGTCCCGATGTGCAGTAGCCGCACTGAAACGCATCGTGATCGATGAATGCCTGCTGCAGCGGATGCAGCTCACCATCGCGCGCAAGGCCCTCGATGGTGGTGATTTCGGCGCCCTCCTTCATGACAGCCAGCGTCAGGCAGGAATTGATCCGCCGCCCGTCGACGAGCACGGTGCACGCGCCGCATTGTCCGTGGTCGCAGCCCTTCTTGGTGCCGGTCAGGTCGAGATGGTCGCGCAGCGCATCAAGTAACGTCGTCCATGGGGCGACCGTGAGTTCCATTTGGCTGCCGTTGACGGTCAGCCTGATCGGAATTTTCTCCGGCAGCGTGGCGGTCCGCGTTACACGCTTTGCTGTGCCAGATCGCGCCATTTTCATCTCCACCTGCCTGGGGCGGCGCGCAAGCATGGTGCTCGGACGCTACAGCCCGCTGTCGACCAAGACGCTCAGATCTGATTGCCGGGTTCCAAGCCGGACAAACAACGAGTTCGAACAAGGAAGGTTCAGAACGGAAAGTGAGGATACGTGCGTTCGACGGTCGCGGCCGGTCAGGCAGCGGACACCGGGTTAGGCGTGGGAAATATCGCGCCGCCGCGAGCCAGGAAGCGAGGATATTTTCCGCAATGCTGATCTGCATCGCCGACGCGGCACATCACACGATTGTGCAGCGCGCTTGCATCAGGTTTAATCGAACTGATGTGATCGTCGTCATTTGAGTGCGCGCGCCTGTTGAGGCATGTCAACTAAAGCGGCAATGACGCAGGGGATGGTCCGATGGCGTCCAGCAATGCAGATTTTTCGACGGTATTGAACCGCATTCTCGATACGGCGGCGGACAATCTCAGGATCGCAAAGATTCTGGTTCAGATGGGCCTTGATCCCAACAACATTACCTACGACGCACTATTCAATCGCCTGCTGGAAATCGGGTTGGCCAACATCACGCTTGCCAACATGTTCGCCCTGATTGGCGCCATCTTCTTTGTCGCGACCTTGCTGATGCAGACAATGGTGCCGCTGCGCATTGCGAACATGGCCGGCTGTACATTCTTTGTTGCCTTTGGCGCGCTCTCCGGCAACGTCGCAACGTTTCTGCTTTATCTGCTTTTGCTGCCGATCAATGCCGTGCGCCTCCGTCAAATGCGCAATCTGATCAAGAAGGCACGTATCGCGACCGAGAGCGACACCTCGATGGAATGGCTCAGACCGTTCATGACCGAGCGCAGATATCGCCGCGGCGATACATTGTGCAAGAAGGACGATGCAGCCAACGAAATGTTCCTGACAATCACAGGAAGGTATCTAGTCACGGAAATCGGCGTCGAACTTCCGCCGGGACGCATCGTGGGCGAACTTGGCTTCCTGACGCCCAATAAGCAGCGAACCGCGACGGTCGAATGCATAGAGGACGGGCAGGTACTGACCATAACTTATGACAAGCTGCTCGAGATCTATTTTCAAAATCCGCAATTTGGCTATTACTTCCTCGTCCTGACCAGCCAGCGCCTGCTGGAGAACATCTCACGGCTGGAAGGAATCGTGGTACAGGAAAAAGCCGCGCGGCAGAGCGCAGGCGCGGCTGACATTTAGCAAGATCAAGCAATGTCGTCGCAACCCGGCATGACAAGCTCGCAGCTGATGGCGTGGCCTTCGTCAAGCCCGTATCCATTTCGGATTCGGTTACGCGCTCGTGAGTTAGCGCTAGAGCGGGATGACGTTTCTTCGAATCGTCATCCCGCTCTATCTCTTTGATTTGAGCATGATCTCCGCGCAAACGCGTTCCGCGTTTGTCGCGAGGGAAAACCGGTACCCACTTTTCCGGATCATGCTCTAGCTCTGCCGGAAACCCATCCGGAAAGCGCCCCAGTGGCGGCCGCGGACGACGATCGGTGACGACAGGTCCTTCATCAGCACGAAATTGCCGCCGCCCATGTCGCGCCGGTAGGTCTGCAGCAGGAACGGTTTTGTGTTCGCCGCCACCTTCTTCACCGCGCGGTCGTTGAACAGGCGGCGGTTGCGGCAATTGGCGTTGTTCCAGACGGGGTCGCTCCCCTGCGGCAGGCGGTAGTTCGGATTGTGGGTCGGCAGATAACCGCCCTTGGCCCAGGCGACGCAGAACACGATGCGCGGATCGCTCTTCTGGATCGGATCCTGAATGGAAGGCAGGACGCGGTCGGTGAAGGCGACATAGTCGGTCAGATATTGCTTCGGATCGGTGCGTGCGATTTCGCGGTACTTCTCGTCCATCAGCTGCTCGACCGTGATCTCGCCGCGGTCGATCGCGGCCTCGAACTCGGCCGAGATGCGCTTGGCGGTGTCGACGACGACGCGGATCAGCGGTGCGTCCGAGGTCTCGACGCCGCTGTCGGCGATCAGCGCGATCAGGTCTTCGGAGGTCTCGAGCAGCTTTGCCGCCCGTTCGTCCGCGTGCTTGAGATCGCGCGAGGAGAGGTCGACGCCCTTGGCGAGCTCGCTAAGCTCGGTGATAACGGTGTCGCAATGGCCGAGATTGGACGTCGCGGCCCTGGCGACGCCGTCGATCTCCTGGCCTACGGACGCGATGCCCTGGTGTACGCGCGCGATGATCCCGCTGATCTGCTGTGCGCCGTCACCGGCGCTCTTGGCGCGGAGTGAGGCGTCGCTGCTCTCGCCGATCAGGCTGCCGATCTGGCCATCGAGATCGCGCATGGTATCGGAAATCTGCTGCGTGGCCTGGCGAGTGCCCTCCGCCAGGCTCTTCACTTCGCTCGCGACCACGGCAAAGCCGCGGCCGGCGGTTCCAGCGCGCGCCGCCTCGATCGTGGCATTGAGCGCCAGCAGGTTAGTCTGCTTCGCAATCGCCTCGATCGAGCCGGAAACTTTTGCAACCTGCGACAGAGCCGAGCCGACGGCGCTGAGCCGGGCCTCGATGCGGCCAACCGCTTCGACGAGTTCGGCGATGTGCTTGACGGCCGTATCCACCGCGCTGCGCGACTGAACGATTTCTACGACGGCTGCGGACGTGGTCGATTGCACCGCCTGCGATGCGTTAGCGATGTCGCGGTTGGCCGAGACCATCGTCTGGGCCGTCTTCTGCAAGTGGTGGAACCGCTCCGACTGATTCGCGACGCGGCTGGCGACCTCCTGAACGTTGCCGGCGATATCGGCAAGTTCCACGCCGAGTCCGCCGATGCGGTTGGCAAGCTGGTCAATGAGTCGTTCAGCCAGTGTCTGGTTGGATTGAGTGTCCAGGACTGCACGCTGCACAAAGGACATGTTCGAACTTTCTCCAGTCAGAGCCGATGATCGGCCCACCGCAGCGATCGCATTCCAATTCCAAGTTTAGAGCGTGATTCGCGCCTTGGGGTCTTGCCTGAGAGCGCACTAGAGCCGGTAGGCAGTGCGGAAGCCGCCCCAGTGGCGGCCTTTGACGCGGATCGGCACGTCGATCTCGCGCATCATCACGGTGTTGCCGTTGCCCATGTCGCGGGCGTAGCTCTGGATCAGATAGGCGCGCTGGTTGCGCCCGGCGGCAAGCCCGGCCGCATCGTTGAAGATGCGGCGGTTGCGGCTGTTGGCGGTGTTCCAGGTGACGTCGCCCGGCCGCTGCGGGTGCGAATAGATCTTGTTGTGCACCGGCAGGTAGCCGTTGGTGTCGATCATGGCGCAGAACGCCATCCGCTTGTCCCTGGCCAGGAACGCTTCCTGGAACGGCGGCAGTGCGCGGTCGGCCCAGTCCAGGATCCTGGTGCGGTACTGCACCGGATTGCTGCCCGCGATCTCGACATAGTTGGTGTCGAACATGTCCTCGATCGAAATCGCGCCGCTGTCGATGCCACCATCGAAAATCTTCTTCAACGCCGCGCCGGCTTCCATCGCGCGGGTCACCGCCTCGGTGTTGTCGTCCTGGATCGACCACAACTTGTCTTCGATCTTTTCGGTCAGCGCCGCATCCGGCCTTTCGAACTGCGCGTGCGCGCCGGCCTTCGACCGCTGGACGATGCGAAGCCGGCAGGCGCCGATATCCTGCAGCGTCGCGTTGAAGCTCTGGCCCTGCGCCAGCGCTTCCGCGTCTGCCCCGCTGACCAGAATGCCCCCCATGGAAATTTCGTAGACCGGTGCCGATATCACCCCGCGCGGGGCGGCAATTTCGATTCTGAGGCTGCAAGGCAGCCTTTGGTCCTTGCGGCGGTCCTGGCGGTCATCTTCTTTCTCTCCCTGCCGCAGCAGCACGGCGCAACGCGACTTGAGCTTCTGCGCAAACGTGGTGACCGCCCGTCCGGCTTTGGCGACGCTTTCGCCATGTACTTCGGCTTCCTTGGTCGCGTGATCGATCTCGGTGGCGCTCTCGCCGACCGAGCCGATGAAGCTGGAGGCGGAAGCCGCGTTCTCAGCCATTTCGCCGGTCGTCGCGTTCTGCTCGGCAACCGCGCCGTTGACGTTCGCGAACACCGGGCGGATCGCCTCGATCGCCTGCGAGATGCGATGCACGGCGTCGACCGAGCCCGCGGCGTCGCGCTGCAGCGCCTCGATCTTCTTGGTGATCTCTTCAGTCGCGTTCTGGGTCTGCACCGCGAGCGCCTTCACCTCGGTGGCGACTACCGCGAAGCCGCGCCCGGCCTCGCCGGCGCGGGCGGCCTCGATGGTGGAATTGAGGGCCAGCAGCGTGGTCTGCCGCGCGATCTGCGCGATCAGGTTGACGACATTGCCGATCGCCGCCGATGATTCCCTCAGGCGGTCGACATTGGCGCTGGCCTCGCGGGCGGCGTCGCTGGCCTGGTCGGCGAGCTTGCCGGCGTCGCGCACCTGGGAACCGATTCCCTGCGCCGACTGGGTGAACTTGTCGGCGGCGTGCGAAAAGGTCGTCGCCGTGCCCTGTGCGGCGCTGGTGCGGTCGGTCAGGGCGTTGGTGCGCTGGCGGATGGTGGAAAGCGTCGCAGCGGTCGCCTCGGCGCCGCCTGCGACCGAATTGGCCGCGCGTTCGAGCTGGCGGATCATCGCGCCAAGTTCGAGCTCCAGCAGTTCGAGGATCGCCTTGGCCGAATCGTCCCCGGCGACGGCCTCGGTCGCGGCCAAGGCCTGCGGAACCTTGGCTTCAGCGGCAGGCGCAGCCGGTTCTGGCACCCGCTTTTTGAACAAACCGAACGCCATGACGTCTCTTAAAAGTTGAGGACTGCTACGAAATCCTCTCATCCGAGCATGAAGTCATGGTTAACAACTGCCTGATATTCCGGCACGCGGCACTACTTGCATACCTGAGGGGACCGCAAATCTTTGATTTTGACCGATTGCCGGCCTATAAGGCCGCGCTTTCACCCCGCATCCCTCCCGGACGAATCCAAGAGACCCTGCATGGCCGGCCATTCCCAGTTCAAGAACATCATGCACCGCAAGGGCAAGCAGGATGCCCAGAAGTCGAAACTGTTCGGCAAGCTGGCGCGGGAAATCACGGTGGCGGCCAAGCTCGGAACCCCGGACCCGGCCATGAATCCGCGGCTGCGCGCGGCCGTGATCGCGGCGCGCCAGGAAAACATGCCGAAGGACAATATCGAGCGCGCCATCAAGAAGGCGACCGGCGGCGACAGCGAGAGCTACGACGAAATCCGCTACGAGGGCTACGGCCCCGGCGGCGTCGCCGTGATCGTCGAGGCGCTGACGGACAACCGCAACCGCGCCGCCTCCGACATCCGTTCCTTCTTCGCCAAGTCCGGCGGCAATCTCGGCGAGACCGGCTCGGTCGCCTTCATGTTCGACCGCACCGGCATCATCGAATATGATTCCAGCAAAGCCTCCGACGACGCGATGCTGGATGCAGCGATCGAGGCCGGCGCCGACGATGTGGTTTCCAGCGAAGGCGGCCACGAGATCTACGCCTCGCAGGAAACCTTTCGCGAGGTCGCCAAGGCGCTGGAAGCGAAATTCGGCGAAGCCCGCAAGGCGGCGCTGACCTGGAAGCCGCAGAACACCATCGCCGTCGACGACGAGACCGGCGAGAAGCTGTTGAAGCTGATGGACCTTTTGAACGAGCACGACGACGTCCAGAACGTCTATGCCAATTTCGAGATTTCGGACGCACTGGTCGCCAAGATGGGCGGATAGGTCGTCCCTTGCGCCTCCACATTCCGCTGTCGTCGCCGGCTTGACCGGGCGATCCAGTATTCCAGAGACCTGGTTTGGTCCCGAGAAGCCGCGGCGTACTGGATCCCCGCTTTCGCGGGGATGACATGGGAAGGCGTATCGACGTCCCGGGCAGGGGATTTCCGTTCTCTTTATGTTTCGTTCACCCGGCTCTGGCGTTATCACTAGGCCATGAAACCCCCACCGATTCGCCAACCCGTTCGGATCATCGGCATCGACCCCGGCCTGCGCCGCACCGGCTGGGGCGTGATCGAGACCGAGGGCAACCGGCTCGTCTTCATCGGCTGCGGTTCGGTGGAGCCGCCGGACGATCTGCCGCTGGCCAGCCGCCTCTTGGCGATCCATGAAGGGCTCGCCACAGTGCTCGGCGATTTCAGGCCGGCGGAGGCTGCGGTCGAACAGACCTTTGTGAACAAGGACGGCGTCGCCACGCTCAAACTCGGCCAGGCGAGGGGCGTTGCCATGCTCGGGCCTGCGATGTTCGGCATATCGGTTGCGGAATATGCGCCCAATCAAGTGAAGAAGACTGTGGTCGGCGCCGGACACGCCGACAAGAACCAGATCGCTGTGATGCTGAAGATCCTGCTGCCGAAGGCCGAGCCGAAATCCGCCGACGCCGCCGATGCGCTGGCGATCGCCATCACGCACGCCCATCACCGCCAGGGCGCAGCGCTGCGGCTAAGGGTAGCGAGCCTATGATCGGCAAACTGAAAGGCCTGATCGATTCCTACGGCGAGGATTATGTGATCCTCGACGTCGGCGGCGTCGGCTATCAGGTGCATTGCTCGTCGCGCACGCTGCAGGCGCTGCCATCGCCGGGCGATGCGGCGGTGCTGTCGATCGAGACATACGTGCGCGAGGATCAAATAAAGCTATTCGGCTTCCGCACCGATACCGAGCGCGAATGGTTCCGCCTGCTGCAGACCGTGCAGGGCGTCGGCGCCAAGGTCGCACTCGCCGTGCTCTCGACGCTGCCGCCGACCGAACTCGCCAATGCGATTGCGCTGCGCGACAAGGCCGCGGTATCGCGCACGCCCGGCGTCGGCCCGAAAGTCGCCGAACGTATCGTCAGCGAATTGAAGGACAAGGCGCCGGCCTTTGCCAATGTCGATCCCGCCGTCGTGCATCTTGCTGGCGCGGTCGACGACCACCGCGCGCCGCGCCCGGTCACGGATGCGATCTCCGCGCTGGTCAATCTCGGCTACGGCCAGCCCCAGGCAGCTGCGGCCATCGCCGCTGCCTCTCGCAGCGCTGGCGAGAAGGCCGAGACGGCGCAACTGATCCGGCTGGGCTTGAAGGAATTGTCGAAATGAGTGTCGAGACCGTAGGGTGGGCAAAGCGAAGCGTGCCCACCATTTGATATAACCGGGGAGAGGGTGGGCACGGCGCAAAGCGCCTTTTCCCACCCTACGATCTGACTAAAGGAACGCATTCTCCATCATGCCGAGCAAAAAGGATCAGGAACTGATCGCCGCGGCCACCGAAGCTATAGGCCAGCGCTATCGCAATGACTGGCAGGAGGTCGGTGCTGCCATGCGCACCCGCGACGGCCGTATCGTCACCGGCGTCAATATTGACGCCTATATCGGCCGGATCGCGGTCTGCGCCGAAGCGATCGCCATCGGCCGCGCCATCACCGAAAATGGTGACCACGGTATCGAAACCATCGTCGCCGTGCGTCACCCCAAGCCCGGCGAGCCCGGCAAGATCGCGGTTGTCTCGCCCTGCGGCATCTGTCGCGAGCTGATCCATGACTACGACGCCAAAGCGCGGGTCATCGTTCCCGACAGCGGCCGTGCGCCGAAAGTGGTGAGCATCGGCGAACTCCTGCCCAACAAGTACAAGCGGGGCAGCGAGTGAACCCGCCCTCCCGCATCGTCACGCCCGAGCGCCGTTCCGACGATGTAGGCGACACCGCGCTGCGTCCGCAATTGCTGTCGGAGTTCGTCGGCCAGGCGCAGGCGCGAAAGAATCTCTCGATCTTCATCGAGGCAGCGCGCAAGCGGGGCGAAGCGCTGGATCACGTGTTGTTCGTTGGCCCTCCGGGCCTTGGCAAGACCACGCTGGCGCAGATCGTCGCGCGCGAGCTTGGCGTCGGCTTCCGCGCCACTTCGGGTCCCGTCATTGCAAAGGCCGGCGATCTCGCAGCACTGCTCACCAACCTCGAAGAGCGCGACGTGTTGTTCATCGACGAAATCCATCGCCTCAGCCCGGCGGTCGAGGAAGTGCTTTACCCTGCGATGGAGGATTTCCAGCTCGACCTCATCATCGGCGAGGGACCTGCGGCGCGCTCGGTCAAGATCGATCTGGCAAAATTCACCCTCGTCGGCGCCACCACGCGCGCAGGGCTGTTGACCAATCCGTTGCGCGACCGCTTTGGCATTCCGGTTCGCTTGAATTTCTACACCGAGGAAGAGCTGGAGAAGATCGTCACCCGCGGCGCCCGCGTGCTCAATATCGGCATGTCGCCTGACGGCGCCAACGAGATCGCGCGCCGCGCCCGCGGCACACCGCGCATCGCCGGCCGCCTGCTGCGCCGCGTGCGTGACTTTGCATCCGCCGCGGACGCGAGCTCCATCGACCGCGCCATCGCCGACCACGCGCTGAGCGCGCTGGAGGTCGATGCCGCCGGCCTGGATGCCATGGACCGGCGCTATCTCACGACGATCGCGCTGAACTACGGCGGCGGGCCGGTCGGCGTCGAGACCATGGCGGCGGCGCTGTCGGAGCCGCGCGACGCCATCGAGGACATCATCGAGCCGTTCCTGATCCAGTGTGGCTATTTGCAGCGCACGCCGCGCGGCAGGCTCCTGACCTCGCACGCCTTCCGTCATCTCGGCCTCACTGAGCCCACGCGCGATCCCGCGCAGTTCGGCCTGTTCGGCAATGGTGACAGCGACGATTGATCGCTTCGAACCCGATCCTTCCAGCGATGCACTAAGGGGCAAATGCCAGGCGCGCTTCCGCGCCGGGTCTGCTTGCCGTGGAGTGCAACAATGATGGGTTCGACCGAAGACGCTGACATGCTGGCCCTCATCGCGGCGGCGCCGGAACTGGCGACGCCGGACGATACCGAAGTCTTGCTCGACGCCATGCCGATATCAGAGCTCGCCTCGATGTGGGGCGCGGCGCAGCGCCTGAGCCGGCGCGACCGGACGGGCGCCTCCTGGTCGGCATTCCTTTATTTCGACCATCTGCCGCACAAGCGGCCGGACCGCGCGCTCGATCTCGCGCTCGAAGTGCTGCGCACCGAGCCGGACAAGCCGACGGTGATGCAGCTCAACGACAAGTTCATGCTGTCGCTGCTCTTTGCGCACGGCGCCGCCGTGATCGGACGGATCGAAGCCGAAGCGAAGCAAAACGCCGGGCTGCGCTGGCTGCTGGGTGGGATGCACTTCGGACCCCGATGAACCGTTCAAGCGCCGCATCGAGTCGATTGCCGACAGCAAGGGCTGGCGCGCCGACGATCTCGCGCGCCGGACGCCGAAGCATCCGCTCGATTGCGAGGCCATGTCGGTGGCGGAACTGGCGCGCGCCTGGGTCGAGCAATATTCGAAATCCGAACGCGACCGCGATGACAATTTCTTCGCGATGATGGATTACGAGAGCGAGCTGCGGGAGGAGGATCCCGACAAGGCGATCGATCTGATCGTCGAGATCCTGAAGATCGAGACCAACCCGGTGATGCTGTCGCTGCTCGCCGCCGGTCCGCTCGAAGACGTCATCAGCATGGAGACCATCGACCGCATCGAGCGCGAAGCGTCTGCCAACAAGCGGTTCCATGATCTGCTCGGCGGCGTCTGGTATTACCGTGCGCCGGACGAGTTGAAGGCGCGGCTGGATGCGCTGGTGGGGCAGAACCGTTGGTGAGAAGTTGCTGCAGCTCTGCTGACCTTCTGCACAAGCGCACCGCAATTCGGGCTCAATCCGCCACCATGTTCGCGATGCATCACGATTGGATCACATGTTAACACGCCGTAACTTTCTGAGAGCCATGGGTGGATTGGGCGCGCTGGGCGTCTCCACCACCGCCTACGGATTCAGCGCACCGGTCGTTCGGCTTCGCGTCGCGCGGTACCACATCTCACCGCCGCAGTGGCCAGCAGGGCTCAAGCTCAGGATCGCCGCGATTGCCGACCTCCATGCCTGCGATCCCTGGATGTCGCTCGATCACATCCAGGCGATTGTCGAACGCACCAACGCGCTCAAGCCTGATATCGTCGTCATGCTCGGCGACTATGTGACTGGGCATCGCAAGGTGACGCGCATCATTCCCGATGCCGAATGGGCGGCGGCGCTCGCCGGCCTGAAGGCGCCGCTCGGCGTTCACGCCGTGCTCGGCAATCACGACTGGTGGGAAGACAAGACGGTGCAGCGGGACGGGCACGGACTGCCGTCGGCAGGCCGCGCGCTGGAGGCCGCCGGCATTCCGGTTTACGAGAACGATGCGAAGAAACTGACCAAGAACGGTCATTCGTTCTGGCTGGCCGGTCTCGGCGACCAACTCGCCTATATGCCGGCGCGCCGCTTCAGGCCGCTCAAGCGCATCGGCGTCGACGATCTCGGCGCGACGCTGGCGAAGGTCACCGACGATGCCCCCGTCGTTCTGATGGCGCATGAGCCCGACATCGCCCGGCGCGTGACCTCGCGCGTGGCGCTGCAGCTCTCCGGGCATACCCATGGCGGCCAGGTGCGGATGCTGGGCTGGTCGCCGATCGCGCCGTCCGGACAGCAGCTCGCCTATGGCCACATCAAGATGAACTGCGACGTCGTGGTCTCCGGCGGCCTCGGCTGCAGCATCATGCCGTTCCGGCTCGGCGTCCCCCCGGAAATCGTGCTGGTGACGCTGGGCGCGGCGCGGCCGGCGGTGGCGTAGCGGAACCTCGCTGCGCTTGCGTGCCGGGCTGATTTTGCGCAAAACCACTGCTTTCCAGCGCGATCAGGGACCGCAAGTGACATCACCCATTCTCGACGGCGAGATCCGTGACGGCCGCCATCACATGCAGGTCCGCGTTTATTACGAGGACACGGACTTCTCCGGCATTGTCTATCACGCCAATTATCTGCGCTTCATGGAGCGCGGGCGCACCAACCATCTGCGGCTGATGGGCGCCGAACAGCATGCGCTGTTCGAACAGGCGCAGGAGGAGACGCCGGGTTTTGCCTTCGTGGTGCGCTCGATGCAGCTCGATTTTCTGCGCCCCGCGCGCATGGACGACGTGCTCGACGTGGTGACATGGCCGGTCGCGGTGAAGGGCGCCTCCATCACGCTGGCGCAGGAGGTGCGGCGCGGCGACGAGGTGCTGGTCAAGGCAGAGGTCCGCGTCGCCTTCATCAGCGAGGGTCGGGCGAAGCCGATCCCGAAATCGCTGCGGCTTTTGATGAAGGCCGATCTGGATTGATTCTTACCGATTGACTCCCTGTACCGATCGGTACAATGTCGCGGGATCGCCAATCCCGGAGAAACCTCATGTCGCGTCCGCCGCTGCCGCCGTTCACCCGCGAAACCGCCGCCCAGAAGGCCCGCATGGCGGAAGACGCCTGGAATTCGCGCGATCCGGTACGGGTGTCGCTGGCCTATACCGAGGACAGCCGCTGGCGTAACCGCGCCGAATTCTTTGAAGGACGCGATGCGATCGTCGAATTCCTCACCCGCAAATGGGACGAAGGAGCATGACTATCGCCTGATCAAGGACCTCTGGGCGTTCGATCAGAACCGCATCGCCGTGCGCTTCCAGTACGAATGGCACGACGATGCCGGGCAGTGGCATCGCTCCTATGGCAACGAGCAGTGGGAGTTCGACGAACACGGCCTGATGCGGCGGCGCGAGGCCAGCATCAACGATATCGCCATCAAGGAGAGCGAACGGCGCTTCCACTGGCCGGCGCCTGGGCCGCGCCCGGCCGATGTCGCGGGCTTAAGCGAGAACCCGCTGTGACGCCATGCTGAAGAAGGGCGTCGAGCGCGGGGAAGTGTTGCGTGCGCTCGGCGAGGTGTTTCGCGCCCATGGCTATGAGGGGGCCTCGCTGACGCTGATCACCGAGGCCACCGGGCTCGGCAAGGGCAGCCTCTATCACCTGTTTCCCGGCGGCAAGGAGCAGATGGCCACCGAGGTGCTGGCCGACATCGACGGCTGGTTCGAACTCAACATCTACGCGCCGTTGCGCGAGGCCTCCGATCCCGCGCGCGCGATCGCGGCAATGATCGCCGGCGTCGACCAGTATTTTCATTCCGGCGATCGCGTCTGTCTGGTTGGACTGGTGGCACTCGGTTCTGCGCGCGACACATTTGCCGAAGCGGTCGACGATTATTTTGCGCGCTGGCATGTCGCGCTGGCGCAGCTGTTGCGGCGATCCGGATTGAGCAAGAGCCAGGCGCAGCGGCGCGCGGAAGATGCGCTGTTGACCATTCAGGGCGCGTTGGTTTTGGCGCGGGCGCGCAACGACGCCGGAATCTTTCGCCGGGCGCTGAGCGATCTGACGTCGCGGCTACTGGCGCCGGCGGAGTGACGGCTGCAAGAACGACGTCGTCCCTGCCAAGTGCGCAATTCCGCACAAGGCGGGGACGACGTGTCGAGAGACTGACGGCTTACGCCGCCGCTTTGTGCCGGGCGAGTTCGGCCTTGTACATCTCGAACTCCTCGGCGATCGCCTTCGCGATGCTCGGGCGGGCGCGGAGCCGGTCGTGATAGGCCTTCACTGTGGGCCATTTCGCCAACTCGATCGGCGGCGTCGCCATCGTCCAGTTGATGATGGTGACGAGATAGGCGTCGGCCACGCTGAAGTGATCGAGCAGGAATTCGCGGCCCTTCAGATAGTTCTCGAGATAGTCGAGCCGCGAGATATTCTTGGTTAGCGCATAGGTCTTCGCGTCCTGCGGCGCCATCTTGTCGAGCAGCGGCACGAACAGCGCCTTGTGCAGTTCGGTGCCGATGAAGCACAGCCACTGATGCAGGCGGCTGCGCTCCTCAGCCGATGCGGCCGAGATGCCGGCTTTCGGAAAACGGTCGGCGACATATTGCAGGATCGCCGCGTTTTCGGTCAGCACCGTGCCGTCATCGGTGCGCAGCGTCGGCACCAGCCCGAGCGGATTGACGGCGCGGAAATCCGAGCCGTCCTTCTGCACCACCTTGGTCTTGGGATCGACTTCGAGATAGTTGGCCTCGGCGCCGGCTTCGTACAGCGCAATCCGGGTCGCCAGCGAGCAGGCGAGCGGCGAAAAATAAAGATCCATGGTTTGCCTCCTTGGCGGTTGATCAATCGGGCCGGCGCTTGGGGCGAGCGGGATTGATTTTTATACTGTTCCGCATAATATAAATTCGGTCAAGGATTTTTTGCGAAATGGTACAAAAAAGTAAGAAGCCGCCTGTGACGAAGATCGACGATCCCGTGGCGCCCAAGCGCCGCGGCCGGCCACGCGCCTATGAGCCGGACGTGGCGCTGGGCAAGGCGCTCGATTTGTTCCGCCGCGATGGCTTCGCCGCGACCTCGCTGGACGATCTCTCAGCTGCCACCGGCATGAACCGGCCAAGCCTTTACGGCGCGTTCGGCGACAAGCGCGAGCTGTTCATCAAGAGCTACCGCCGCTATCGCGACGACGCGCGGGGCGCGATGGGTGACATCTTCCGTGACGAACTGCCGATCCGCCGGCGGCTGGAGCGGATCTATGCCGTGGCGCTCGATATCTATCTGTCCGGCGAATCCGGCCCCCGCGGCTGTTTCACGGTGATGACCGCGGCCTCCGAGGCGGTGCACGATCCCGATATCCGCGCCATGGTGCTGGAAGGTTTTGTCGAACTCGACAAGGCCTTTGCCGCCTGTTTCCGGCGCGCCAAGGAAAAGGGCGAGCTACCTGAGCGCGCCGATCCGGTCGTACTGGCGCAACTTGCCTCCGCCACCATTCACACGATCGCGATCCGCGCCCGCGCGCAGACGCCGCGCAAGGAGCTGGAGGCGATTGTGAACGGAGCGCTCGATGTGATGCTCGGGGTCGCAAAATAACTTTCGCGCCGTCCCGGCGTTCGCAGGCACGACGATCTTTCTTTTCTAATCCCTGTCGGTTTCCAGTTTCTTGGCTCGTCTTCATGACGTGTCCAGGAAATCAGGAGCCGAGAAATGACCGCAGCCGTCCAGATCGTCACCCCCCATCTCGTCGTCCGCGACGCCAACGCCGCGCTCGAATTCTACAAGAAGGCGCTCGGCGCGACCGAAACCGTCCGGATGCCGGCCCAGGACGGCAAGCGCCTGATGCATTCGGAAATCCAGGTCAGCGGCGCGCGAATATTCGTCGTGGACGACTTTCCCGAGCATCGCGGCTCCCATGGTGTCGACGCGGTGTTTCCGCCGGACCAGATCAAGGGCACGTCGGTGACCATGCATCTCGAAGTCGAGAACTGCGACGCCGCGGTGAAGCGTGCCAAGGACGCCGGCGCCACCGTGACGCTGGAGCCGTGGGATTCATTCTGGGGCGCGCGCTACGCCCGCATCATGGACCCGTTCGGCCATTCCTGGAGCTTTGCGCACGCGCTTCCGGCGATGGGCTGAGGGACGACGATAGAACTCGCTTCCGATCGGCCCCTCACGCCGCCCTGATATGGGCGAGGAAGCGAAAAACGGCTCGTGCTCAAGCCGTCAGAGGAGGATTCTTGCTGTCTTGTCCTGCCTAGGAGGCATAACAGTCTCGCCGGCATTGATGGGCTGATCAAATTGCGTAAGCTTGCAATCGATGGTCAAGCGGAAGGCGCCGGCTTGAAATCGTGCGGGTTAAGGCGCCGGGGACAGAGATGACCGATGATCTGAAATTCACGGTCCAGCGGCCGCCGGCCTATGGCGAGTTGACCGACGTCCTGCCGGGACTGTTCTGGGTGCGGCTGCCGGTGCCGACGCCGCCCAATCACGTCAATTGCTGGCTGCTCGACAACGGCCCCGGTTGGACGCTGGTCGACTGCGGCATGAACACTGACGACACGTTCGAGATCTGGGACAAACTATGGCGGGGGCTGCTGCGCAGCCGACCCTTGCAGAACCTCATTTTCACGCATGCGCATCTCGATCATTTCGGCCTCGCCGGATATTTCGCGAAGGAAATGAAATGCGCGGTGCGCCTCCCGCTAGCGGAATGGCTCAGCGCGTGGAAGATGTGGCATGAGCGCGAGGAGGGGCCGGACGAGCATTTCGCCGTATTCATGAAGCGAAACGGCACCTCCGACGATGAGGCCGCCGGGATAATGAATGCCCAGCGCCGGTCGAAATTTCTCGGCCTGAGGCCGCCGCGCGAGTTCATCCGCATTCGGGACGGCGAAATGGTCGCGATGGGCCAACGCGATTGGCGCGTGATCACTGCAGGCGGCCATTCGGTCGAACACGCCCTGTTCTATTGCGAAAGCGACAAGATCCTGATCGCGGGCGATCAGGTCTTGTCGCACATGACGCCCTCGGTGATCGCGCCCGCAGCGCAGCCCGAGGCCAACCCGATGAAGGAGTATCTGGATTCACTGACGCGGCTTGAGGCGCTGCCGCCGGATACGCTGGTGCTGCCCTCGCATGGCTTGCCGTTTCGTGGGCTTCATGACCGGCTCGCTCAGTTGCGCGAGCACCATTTGGCCCGACTCGATGACGTGGCGTCCGTCATCACAGGCAAAACCACGGCGTTTGCGATTGCACAGGAAGTGTTCCCCCGGGTGCTGTACGCTAATCCCCGCCAGGCATTCGGCGAGTCGCTTGCGCATCTGAACATGTTGGCCTCGATCGGGCGGCTGACGCGCGATGTCGACGCCGACGGCGCGATCACCTTCGTGCCGGTGTGATGCTCGCCTAATACCCCCGGTTGCGGTCCACCACGTTTTCCAGCGCGCCGCCGGCCTCGAAGCGCGCGATCTGGTGCGCGACATATTTGGATATCTCGTCGGGATCGGTGTCGGCGGCGTTGTGCGGTGTCAGCACCACTTTTGGGTGGGTCCAGAACAGGCTATCCACGGGCAGCGGCTCGGTGGCGTAGACGTCGAGCGAGGCGCCACCGAGCGTGCCATCGTCGAGGCATTGCAGGATGTCGGCCTCGTTCTGCAGAGCCCCGCGGCCGGCATTGATCAGCACCGGCGCGCCGAGAGGACTGCTGCGATTCAGTTTCTCGAACAGCGCGCGGTTGAGAATGTGCCGTGTCTCCGGCGTCAGCGGCAAAAGGCAGACCAGAATGTCGGTCCGCCGCAGGAACGCTTCGAACTGCGCTTCGCCGTGCAGGCAATCGATGCCGTCGACGGCTTTCGGGCTCCGGCTCCAGCCCGCGACGCGAAAGCCTAGCCGCTTGAGCGCGTCGGCCGCGTCAGCCCCGAGCGTGCCCAGGCCCATGATGCCGACCGAGACCGCGCCCGCCGCCCATTGCGATTTCGGCGCCCAGCGCTTGGCGCGCTGCGATTCCCGCAAATAAAGCTCCTGCCGGTGGTGCATCAGCGCATGCAGCACGACATATTCGGTCATCCGCGCGGTGAGGTCGCCGACCGCAACGCGCACCAGCGGCACGTCGGGCAATGAGCGGTCCGCCATCAGCGCATCGACACCGGCGCCGAGATTGAAGATCACACGCAGGTTGGGGAAGGCGGCAAGCTCGCCCGGATGCGGCTTCCACACCGCGGCGTAATGCACCTCCGCCGGATCGAACGAGGCATCCGGCAGCAGCAGCACGGGCCGCCCCTCGCAGACGTCGTCGAACCGGCTTTTCCAGCGCTGCGGCGACCAGTTTTCAGTCCCGCCATGCACCAGCAGGGCGAGCGCACCTTTATTCACTGTCATTGTTTCGGCCGTCCCTTTCGTATCGCCAACTCGGCGTGACCCGCCTCACATAATCGATCGAACCGCTTCTCTAGCCTCCTTTCATCCAGCAAGGGAGACTGCAGATGCGCAAACTGTTCCTCGTTTCCGCTTTCGTCTCCTCTTTCGTCCTGGCCTCCGCCTCGGCGCAAGCCAGCGACATCGGCAGCCTGATCCCCGCCGGCAACGACGCGCCGGCGGCGGCTTCCCCCGCCGCGCCGGCGGAAGCCACGCCAGCAGCCTCCAGGAAGCGGGCGTCGTCCAGCTCGAACAAGAGCCCGGCCAGCCGGCGCGAGACCGACGAGCAAACGGTACACCAGATCGCCGCGCAGTATGGCATCTCCTGGTGATGCGCGGTTTCATCATCGTTGCGGTGATGCTCTGGCTGGCGCTCTCCTGGCAGAACAATCACCGCGACTTTGGCCCGGCCAAAGTCGAGACCGTCAGATGAAGACGATCAAGAACATCCTTCTCATTCTCGGTGTGTGCCTTCTTTGTTCCAAGGCGATCGTCCACACCTGGAGGCACTGCAATCCGCCGCCGCCTCCGATCGTCGGTCCCTGACCGGCGACGGAACCATCCAAAAATTCTTCGACGCACCTGTCGGCAGCGGGCATAATCGTTCGTCATCAAGACAACGGAGATGCCAGCCCTCATGCTTTACGCCATCCTTTGCTATCACGACGAAGACACTGTCGGTTCCTGGACCAAAGAACAGGACGCTGCGGTCATGAAGAAACTTGCCGTCGTGCAGGACAAGCTCGTCAAGCAGGGCCGGCTCGGCCCGGTCGCGCGGCTGCTGCCGACGACGGCGGCGACCACGCTGCGCAAGGACGATCCGCCGCTGGTGCTCGACGGCCCCTATGCCGAAACCAAGGAACAGTTGCTCGGCTTCTACCTGGTCGACTGCAAGGACCTAGACGCTGCGCTCGACGTCGCGCGCGATCTCGGCGCGGCCAATCCGGGCGGCGCCTACGAGATCCGTCCCGTCGGCCACTTCACGCCAGGGAGTGTGCAGCCGTGACCGACGCCGCCTGGATCGATGGCGCACTGACCTCGGCGCGTCCCCAGGCGGTCGGCGCGTTGCTGCGCTATTTCCGCAATCTCGACACCGCCGAGGAGGCGTTCCAGAACGCCTGCTTGCGCGCGCTGAAGAGCTGGCCGCAGAACGGCCCGCCGCGCGATCCCGCGGCGTGGCTGATCATGGTCGGCCGCAACGTCGCGATCGACGATATCAGGCGGAACAAGAAGCAGCAGCCGCTGCCCGAGGAAGACGCGATCTCCGACCTCGACGACGCCGAGGAGCAGCTTGCCGAGCGGCTCGACGGCTCGCACTATCGCGACGACATCCTGCGGCTGCTGTTCATCTGCTGCCATCCGGACCTGCCGGCGACGCAGCAGATCGCGCTCGCTTTGCGCATTGTCTCAGGGCTGACGGTCAAGCAGATCGCGCGCGCCTTCCTGGTCTCGGAAGCCGCGATGGAGCAGCGCATCACGCGGGCCAAGGCTCGCGTGGCCGACGCCGATGTGCCGTTCGAAACGCCTGGTGCGGTGGAGCGTTCTGAACGCCTCACCTCCGTCGCCGCCATGATCTACCTGATCTTCAACGAGGGCTATTCGGCCAGCGGCGATACCGCCGAGATTCGCAGCACCCTGTGCGAGGAGGCCATTCGTCTGGCGCGGCTGTTGCTGCGGCTGTTCCAGGGCGAACCCGAGATCATGGGGCTGACCGCGCTGCTGCTGATACAGCATGCGCGGGCTGCTGCGCGGTTCGACGCCGATGGCGCGGTGATCCTGCTCGACGATCAGGATCGCTCGCTTTGGAACAAGTCTCTCATCGCCGAGGGGCTGGCGCTGATCGACAAGGCGATGCGCCATCGCCGCAGCGGGCCCTACCAGGTGCAGGCCGCGATCGCGGCGCTGCATGCCCGTGCCGGGAAGCCCGAGGATACCGACTGGACCCAGATCGACCTGCTTTATGGTGCGCTCGAGATCATGCAACCGTCGCCGGTGGTGACGTTGAACCGCGCGGTCGCAGCGTCCAAGGTGCGGGGGCCGCAGGCCGGGCTCGACATGATCGAACCGTTGGCGGCGCGGCTGTCGAACTATTTTCATTTCTTCGGCGTGCGCGGCGCCTTCCTGATGCAGCTCGGCCGCAACGACGAGGCGCGCACCGCCTTCGACCGCGCCATTGCGCTGGCGAACACCTCGGCCGAAGCCGCCCACATCCGCATGCACCTCGACCGCCTGCAGCGCGACAGCCAGCCCCTCGGCAAAAAGGCGGGGAAGTAGCGCGCTTCCTTCAGCGGCGGCCAATTCTCGTTGCGGGGTTATTTTAGCTTGTAAGTGCCGGTCTGAATATTGCAGTCCTGAAACGTTCCGGCCTTGATGGCCGGAAACGGCCCCAGCGGTTGAACCGTGCCCTCCGTGACCATGCCTTCGTATTTTCCAGTTCCTGCAACGAACGTCCTGATTACTTTTCCATCGCCAGTCGAAAAATATGTAAGTCGCTTGTCACCGTCAACATCGGTTGTCTCGCATACGGTGGACGCTGTGATCTTCCCGTCAAGCGAGGCATTCATTCCTACGCAGCGAAAAGTGTTCTTATCAAATATGCCTCCGGGAGGATTGCTGCGGCTAGCGCCCGTCATTTCAAAACTAGATGCAGTGTGGGTCTTAGAGAACGTGATCACGTTGTTAACGCCAGACCAGCAGGAAGTGTAGTCGTAGCTGCCCTCCTTTGGCAGCTCGGCCGCGAATGCAGAAAACGGAGAAGCAACGATGAGTAAGGCTAGTGCATACCTATGCATGGTTCTCTCCTCCTACAATCGTTTCAAAATGTCTGCCCCATGCGCCAGTTTTTTCCGCAGTCGAGCGACCGCTTTGATCTAGATCATTGTTTAAGGCGGTGTTTCGAATGAGCTGACGCCCATTCGATCCACCTTCTCCCAAAAGGGGAGAAGGGAAGAACCGCAGGCGCCGCGAAAATTTTCATCCCCCTGTCGGTTTCCGCTCCCCTCGTTCGTCTTGAATTCGAACAGCCATTCAAGACCACGGGGACCCATCATGACCATCATCGCCGAGACCCTGCCAGCCTCGAAACCCGCACGCTGGATCGGCCGCATCCTCTCAGGCCTCGTCATCGTGTTCCTGATGATCGACGGCGCCATCAAGCTGGTGCCGTGGCCGGTCGTCACCGAGACCATGGACAGGATGGGCTATGGTTCGAGCGAAACGCTGGCGCGGAGTCTCGGCCTCATCACCATCGTCTGCACGGTGCTCTATTCCATTCCGCCGACCTCGATCCTCGGCGCGATCCTGCTCACCGGCTATCTCGGCGGCGCGATGGCCTCGCATGTACGGATCGGCAGCCCCTTGTTCACGCACACGCTGTTCGGGCTCTATCTCGGTCTGATGGTATGGGGCGGGCTGTGGCTGCGCGACAGTAACCTGCTCGGCTTGATTCCGTTTCGCCGCTGATGTGCTTCAACTTTCACGAATACGGAGCCAGTCATGTTTGAAGTCATTGTCATCATCGCTGTCATATTGGCGATTGCCATCGCCGCGGTCCTCATTCTCGCCGCAACCAAGCCGGGCACGTTGCGCGTGCAGCGCTCGGTCACCATCAAGGCGCCGCCGGAAGGGATCTTTCCGCTGATCTCCGACTTTCATCAGTGGGTGGCCTGGTCGCCCTACGAGCAGAAGGATCCGGCGATGAAGCGCACCTATAGCGGCGCTGAGCGCGGCAAGGGCGCCGTCTATGCCTGGGAAGGCGACAAGAATGTCGGTTCCGGCCGAATGCAGATTCTCGAGGCCTCCGCGCCGCAAAAGATCGTCATCAAGCTCGATTTCTTCACGCCGTTCGAAGGCCACAACACCGCCGAGTTCACAATGCTGCCGCAGGGCGATGGCACCCATGTCACATGGCTGATGCATGGTCCCGCACGCTTCGTGACCAGGCTGATCCAGGTCTTCATGAATCTGGACAACATGATCGGCCGGGATTTCGAAGCCGGTCTCGCCAAACTGAAGAAGCTCACCGAGAAATAAATCGTCACTCGAATTCCAGTTACCCAAGGAGCCAGCGATGCAGGTCAATCCCTATCTGTTCTACAACGGCAATTGCGAGGAAGCGCTGAAGTACTATCAAAAGGCGCTGGGTGCGCAGATCGAGGCGACGATGCCGTATGGCGACGGGCCCGCCGATATGCCGGTCCCGGCGGACTGGAAGACGAAGATCATGCACTCGCGCATCACCATCGACGGCGAGGTGCTGATGGCATCCGACGCCACACCCGGCGATTACCATCAGCCGCAGGGTTTTTCGGTTGCGCTCGCGATCGAGGATCCCGCGGATGCCGAGCGCCGCTTCAACGCGCTCGCCGAGGGTGGCACGGTGCGAATGCCGTTCGGCAAGACCTTCTTCTCCAACGGCTTTGGCATGTGCGTCGATAAGTTCGGCATTCCCTGGATGGTCAATTGCCCGAAGGAAGACATGTGAGCTCTCCAATCCTCATGGTGAGGAGGCGCGTAGCGCCGTCTCCGGACGATGCTTCGCATCGCCGGGAGAACCATGAGGCCCCGCTGGTTGCCATTCATCCTTCGAGACGCGCGAAGACGCGCTCCTCTGGATGAGGTCTGGCGGGACGGCGCGCGGGTAGCCCGCAGAATCGTAGGGTGGGCAAAGCGAAGTGTGCCCACCATTGGCGCCTCGTGGAAAGATGGTGGGCACGGCGCGAGATGCGCCTTTGCCCACCTTGCGAAGCACTACCTGCACCTCGGATAGATCGCGGCGAGTTCGCGCCCTCGCAACAGCAGCATCCGCGAGGTCAGTCCGCCGTGGCGGCTGATCCAGTCCCGCACCGGCGCCGGATAGGCTTCCTGTACCGCGCGCGAGGCTTCCGGTTCCGCATACATCCGGCCGCGGCGGTCGATCGAGCGCGCGGCATGAAATCCCAGCACCGCGCGCCGGGTCACGCAGATCCGCTCTTCCGGTATCGTCATCAGCACCAGTGTGCAGGCCGACAGGCATGGCCCGTCGATCACCACCCGCTCGCCGGATTGGCGCACGCGATCGAACAGGTCGAGAAACGGTCCGACCTGTCCGCCGGGGCTGGCGAGAATGCGAATCTCGGCCCGAACGGGCGCGATTACCGCAAAAAGCGCGGCCGCGACGACAATTGCCTTGATGATCGCCATGCGCATGCGCGGCTCCTTCGTCAGCACTGCCCTCCCAGACAGTTACGCTGAGATATGTGGCAAGGTTTCGTCAATTGTCCGCGCCGGAGACGCCGGCCTCGGCGAATGTCGCCATCCCGGCGTGGCAGGCCAGCGCGGCGCGCGCCAGCAGGATCGCGACCCCCGCGCCGGACGCTTCCCCGAGCCGCATGTTGAGGTCGAGCAGCGGAGGCAGTTTCAGTTCGCGCAGGAGGTCGCGGTGGCCGGCTTCGGCCGAAACGTGCCCGGCGCGGCAATGATCGAGCGCGGCTGCATCGAGACGCGCCAGCGGCAGCACCGCCGATGTCGCCACGAATCCGTCGAGCAGCACCGGGACGTTATGCCGCCGCGCGGCGAGCACGGCGCCTGCGATCGCCGCCAGCTCGCGGCCGCCCAGTGCTGCCGCCACCGCCAGCGGATCGTCCAGAATGCCGCGATGGAAATTCAGCGCGGACTCGATAGCCGTGCGCTTGCGCGCCAGCCCGCTGTCGTCGACGCCGGTGCCCCGGCCGGCCCAGCGCGCCGCGCCGCCGCCAAGCAGGGCCGCGCACAGCATGGCCGCCGTCGTCGTGTTGGCGATACCCATCTCGCCGACCGCCAGCAGATCGCAATCGTGGGGCACGGTGCGACATCCGGCGTCGACCGCTTCGAGAAACTCTTCCACGCTCATCGCTGCGGCTTCGGTGAAATCGCGCGTCGGACGTTCGAGTTCGATCGGCACCACGCGCAGCTCGGCGGCAGCGGCTTTTGCGATCTGGCTGATGGCCGCGCCGCCTGTGGCGAAATTCGCCACCATCTGCGCGGTGACCGCCGGCGGATAGGCCGAGACGCCGCGCGCGGCGACGCCGTGATTGCCGGCGAACACGGCGACGGTGACGCGCTCCAGAAGCGGCTGCTCGCGGCCCTGCCATTGCGCCAGCCATATCGCGAGTTCTTCGAGGCGGCCGAGGCTGCCCGGCGGCTTTGTCAGATTCTGTTGGCGGTGTGCGGCCATGTCAGCGAATCGCCGATCGCCGCCGGGCAGGTCGCGACAGAAGGCGCGGATGTCGTCTAGACTGGCGAACTGCATGCGATTCTCTTTTTGCTTTTGGGCATCGAACGGGCGCCGCAGGCTAAAACGATTCTCCGGACATCTCCATGCATGAATGGTTCGACGACTTCAAAACCGCCGTCGCGTTCCTGACGCGGCTGCCGATGCCGCATCCTGATGGCGCTATACCTGCAAATTTCGTGCGCGCCCACCGCATGTTTCCGGTGGTCGGCGCGCTGATCGGCGTTGCGGTGGGATTGCTCTGTCTCGGCTTGCGATATCTCGGCGTGCCCGATCTGGCTGCGGCAGCGCTGGCGCTGGGCGCAAGCGCCATCATGACAGGCGCGCTGCACGAGGATGGCTTGGCCGACGTCGCCGACGGATTCGGCGGCGGCCGCAATCTCGAATCGAAGCTGGAGATCATGCGCGACAGTCGGCTCGGCACCTATGGCGCCATGGTTTTGCTGGTGAGCTTTGCCGCAAGACTGTCGGCGCTCGCAGCGATCCCGGACAGCCATGTCGTGCCGTGCCTGATCGCCGCGCACGCGCTGGGACGCGGCATCTTGCCGGCGATGTCGCTGAACCTGCCTTATGCGCGCAAGGATGGCTTGGCCCGCAACGCCGGCCAGCCCGACGCGGCGACGGCGGTCATCGCCGGCGGGCTGGCGCTGCTGATCGCGCTGCTTTCACTGTCATGGAGCAACGCGTTGTGGGCGGCGGTGCTGGCGGGCTTGAGCGGGCTCGCCGTCGCGTGGCTGGCGCTGCGGCAAATCGGCGGCCAGACCGGCGACGTGCTCGGCGGCGCCGAGCAGGTCGCCGAGACCGCAATCCTTGTCCTGCTCGCCGCAAGGCTGGCGCAGTCATGAAACGGCTGGCGCAGCCATGAATGCCCCAACAAATTTCTGGCTGATTCGCCACGCGCCGGTCGACGGACCGCGCGGGGTGATTCACGGTCCCGACGCGCCGGCCGATCTCGGCGATGTCGCAGCCTTTGCTGCGCTCAAGGCAAGATTGCCGGGAGGCGCATTGGCGGTGTGCAGTCCGGCGCGCCGCACGCGGGAGACGGCCGAGAGACTGGGGCTCGCTGCGGTCGAACAGGCCGCGTTTCGCGAACAGGACTTTGGCGCATGGACCGGACGGCGTCACAACGAACTCGAGAGCGAGCTCGGCCCGGCCTATCGCGAATTCTGGAAATCGCCGGCGAGCAACCGGCCGCCCGGCGGCGAAAGTTTTGTCGATCAGATCGCGCGCGCGAGCGCTGGGCTTGCGCTGCTGCCCGCAGGCGAGGCGATTCTCGTCGTGCATTCCGGCACCATCCGCGCCGTGCTCGCCATCGCGCTTGATCTTGCGCCCGAGCAGGCGCTGCGTTTCGTGATCGATCCGCTTTCGCTGACGCGTATCGATCGGCTTGCCGACGGCTGGCGCGTGGTTGCGGTCAACCAGAAGGATTAGTGACGCAAATCCATGGCGGCGACACGGTTGATGTCGGCCAGCCGCCGGTCGGCATTCCCGTCGAAATCCAGGCTGGCCACCGTATCGAGCAGGCGTCCGTAGGCGCGGTCGGCGACCGCAACCGGCAAGGGTTCCTCATCGAAGGCATCGATGTAGCTGCCCACGATGCTCTTCAGCAGCCGGCACATGGCGCGTTGCCCGGGGTCGCCGTTGCCGAGATCATCCAGTTTTTGCTGAAAGGTGCGGAAGGTCCGCAAGCCGTGGTGCTGCTGCGAAAGCCACGTATGCAAGTCGTTCATAAGAGCCTCTTCAAGTCATGAGAAGAAGCTACCGTTCTATACAGTCGCAGCCGCCGGCGGACAAATGCTGTTTCTGCAGATGTCCGCTGCCAATTATGCAGGCGCGTGATCGCGGAACCGCTCAGGCCGTCCTGTTTTTGAGGGCGCGCCGACGATCGCGGTGAGAACCGCGCCGGCAACGCCGCCGCCGGCGACCTGGCCTATGATGCTGCCGATATCGGGCGTCGAGGCGCTATTGGCCAGCAGCGGAATCAGCATGCCAAGAAGCTGCCCGCCGGCACCGCCGCCGATGGCGCCCGCGATGGTATTTCCAAGCGTGCCGAGATCGATGTTCTTGGCCGCGCCGCCTGCGACATTGCCGCCGATGGCGCCGCTGACGATCTGGATGATCAGGTTGATGAGCATTCCCGACATGACACGTCACTCCCGAGGATCCGGTGTGAAGTTTTGGCACAGGCAGGGCGCCGGACCATCGCCGCGCCGACACAACCTAAGCGTTTGCGACGTGAAGGTCACGCTGCGCCAGCGAAGGGCGCCATGGCGCCCTCAAGCGAAATGGATTCCGGATTACGTGAAGAAAACGCGTCAAATCAAGAGCCTGGAGCTTCGGGTCTGATTCAAGCAGAATCGATTATGCACCAGCAATTTTTGTTTGCCGCGTTTCCATCGCCCCACTCCTGGGGAAGAGCGAGGAAGAATTACCCGTTCCGCCGCTGGCCGCGCAGCGTCGGCAGGCCGATGCCGGCGGCATCAAAGCCGCCGTCGACGGCGAGGACCTGCCCGGTGATGTAGCTCGAACGATCGCTGCACAGGAAGAAGATCGCTTCCGCCAGCTCCTCCTCGAGGCCGTAGCGATTGAGCGGAATGGCGTCGTGATAGTCGGCGCGGATTTCCGGCGTATGGACCTGCTTGGCCATCGCGGTCTCGACCGGGCCGGGCGCCACGGCGTTGACGCGAATGCCGAGAGAGGCCAGTTCGACCGCGAGCTGTTTTGTGAGATGCGCGAGCCCGGCTTTGCTGGTGCCGTAGGCCGAACGCAGCGTAGAGGCGCGCACCGCCGAGATCGAGGTGATGTTGACGATCGCGCCACCGCCATGTTCGCGCATCAAAGGCGCTGCCGCCTTGGTGCAGATAAACGGCCCGGTGAGGTTGACCTGCAGGATGCGGCTCCAGTCTTCGTCGGAAGTGTCGAGCAAAGGCGCGAACACCGCGATGCCGGCATTGTTGACCAGCGCGTCGAGCCGGCCGAAGCGCGCGCTCACCGACGCCATGGCGTTCGTCACGGCCTTGGCATCGGAGACGTCGCAATGCAGCGCCAGCGTGTTATCCGGGTCGGCGAGGCCAGCGACCGCGCCGCGCAGCAACTCGCCCTCGATGTCGAGCAGCGCCACCCGCCAGCCCTCGGCGAGAAATCGTTTCGCCGTCGCAAGCCCGATGCCGCGCGCGGCGCCGGTGACGAGAGCAATCTTTTGCGGGGAGGCGGGCATGGGCGGGTCCGTTGGCGAGAGAAAGAATTTCCCGCTCCTATAACCCAAGCCCTGTGCCGTGTCCCGGCTGCGGTGCAGAGAAATTCAATGCAGATTCGGGCAGGTCCGATGCGATACGGAAAACCTCCCGTATCGGGTTAATGCGCCTGCCGATGGCGAAGCGTTACCGCTGCGCGATCGCTTTTGCTTCGGCGGCGGCGCGCTGCATGCTGGAGGACATCTCGCCGGTGACGGTGCTCTGTTCCTCGACCGCGGCCGCGGTGGCGGTGACATATTCGCTGACGCCCTGGATCGCCTGCTTGATGCTGTCGAGCGCGGATACGACGTCGCCGGAGATACCGTTGAGATTGCTGATCTCCTGCCCGATCTTGTCGGTCGCCTGCTTGGCCTGGGTGGCGAGGTTCTTGACCTCGGACGCCACCACGGCAAAGCCGCGCCCGGCCTCGCCGGCACGCGCCGATTCGATCGTCGCGTTCAGCGCCAGAAGGTTGATCTGGCCGGTGATGCTGCCGATCAGTTCCACAATGCCGCTCATGGCCTGCGCCGCTTCGTTCAGGCGCTTGGCCTGGGCGTCGGCCGCCTCGACCCGCCCGACCGCGGTCGACGCCGTCTCGCGCGATTTGGTCATGGCTTCGGAGATTTCCCGCACGGACGCGTTCAGTTCCTCCGCACCGGCGGCAACCGATTCCATCATGCCGCGCACGCGCTCGTTGCCCATGCGCACCAGCACCTGCGCGGTGGTGTCGGTGGCGTATTTGACGACCTTGAACGGCTTGCCGTTGAGATCGAGGATCGGATTGTAGGACGCCTGGATCCAGACTTCCTTGCCGTTCTTGCCGATCCGCTTGTACTCGGCCGCCTGATATTCGCCGCGGTTGAGCGCCGCCCAGAATTCGCGGTAGGCCGTGCCGTCACGCTCGGACGGATCGACGAACATGCTGTGGTGCCGGCCGCGGATCTCGTCCAGCGCGTAACCGACCGTCTTGAGGAAGTTCTGGTTGGCGCCGATGATGGTGCCGTCCATGTTGAATTCGATCACGGCCTGCGACTTGCTGATCGATGCGATCTGCCCGGCGAGGTCGGCTGTCGCCAGTTTCTCCTTGGTGACGTCGGTGGCGAATTTCACCACCCGGAACGGTTTGCCCTTTTCGTCGAGCACCGGGTTATAGGAGGCGAGGATCCAGACTTCTTTGCCACCCTTGCCGATCCGCTTGTACTCGGCCGACTGGTTTTCGCCGCGGTTGAGGCGCGCCCAGAACTCGCGGTAGGCCGCGCTGTCGCGCGTCGCCTGCTCGACGAACATGCTGTGATGCTTGCCCTGGATTTCGGCGAGCGTGTAGCCCATCGCCTGCAGGAAGTTTTCATTGGCGGTGAGGATGGTGCCATTCATCTCGAACGCAATGACCGCCTGCGCGCGGCTGATCGCAGCGATCTGGCCGGCGTCCTCCATGCTCTTGATCTTGCGCGCGGTAATGTCGGTCGCAAACTTCACGACCTTGACCGGCTTGCCGCCTGCGTCGAGCACCGGGTTGTAGGTCGCCTGGATCCAGACCTCCCTGGCTCCCTTGCCGATCCGCTTGTATTCGGCGGCCTGGTATTCGCCGCGCTTGAGCGCCGCCCAGAAATCACGATACGCCGCGCTGTCGCGCTCCGACGGATCGACGAACATGCTGTGATGCTTGCCCTGGATTTCGCCGAGCGAGTAGCCGAGGGCTTTGAGGAAATTGTCGTTGGCGGTGAGGATGGTGCCGTCCATCCCGAACTCGATCACGGCCTGCGAGCGGCCGAGCGCGTCGGCGAGCGACTTGTCTGCGGAGGAATTTTTGAGAAGCTGAAACACGAAAAGCCCCATCCGGTTGCAGTGAAATGATGAGGCTGTCGACCAATCGCTTTCCGAGCCTCGCTGCCCGGCTTTCACGTTTGATCAAAGAAAAAAAGAATGCGTTAACGCTGTTCTCCGTAGGATGACGGAGAACAACATCGCAAGGCCGTGCGGACTTAAGGATGTCTCCGCACGGCGCTAAACGCGGTGCGAGCGCCGTGCTGCCGATTAGCGCATCATGACAATTCCGCCGAAGCGCGGTGCATGTTGTTCGACATGTCCTGCGTCACGATGCTTTGCTCTTCGACGGCCGCGGCCGTGGAGGCGATGAACTCGTTGACGCCGGCAATCGCCGCCTTGATGGCGGTCAGCGATCCCGCGACATCGCCGGCCACGCCGTTGAGCGATTCGATTTCCTTCGAGATCGTGTCGGTGGCGTGCTTGGCCTGGTTGGCGAGATTCTTGACCTCGGACGCGACCACTGCAAATCCCCGCCCGGCCTCGCCGGCACGCGCCGATTCGATCGTGGCGTTGAGCGCCAAGAGGTTGATCTGGCCGGTGATGTTGCCGATCAGTTCGACGATCCCGCTCATCGCCTGCGCCGCAGCGTTGAGCTTCTGCGCCTGCTGGTCGGCGGCGTCGATCCGCCCGGTCGCCTGGGCTGCGTTCGCCTTGGACTTGCTCATCGTCTCGGAAATCTCGCGGATCGACGCGCTCATCTCCTCGCTGCCCGCCGCCACCTGCTCGATCAGGCCTCTGGCGTTCTCGGCCTTCCTGCGCATCAGCGCCTGCACGGTGACGTCGGTGGCATATTTGACGACCTTGAACGGCTTGCCGTTGAGGTCGAGGATCGGGTTGTAGGATGCCTGAATCCAGATCTCGCGGCCGCCCTTGGCAATGCGCCTGTATTCCGCCGCCTGGTACTGGCCACGGTTGAGCTTGTCCCAGAATTCGCGATAGGCCGGCGCGTTGCGCTCGGCTGGCTCGACGAATATGCCGTGATGCTTGCCCTGCACCTCGCCGAGCGTGTAGCCCATCGCGCCGAGGAAGTTCTGGTTGGCGGTACGGACGGCGCCGTCCATGTTGAACTCGATCACCGCCTGCGACTTACTGATAGCGGCGATCTGGCCGCCATTGTCGGCGGCCTTCAGCTTCTGTCCGGTGACGTCGGTCGCGAACTTGACGACCTTGAACGGCTTTCCGGCTTCGTTGAGGATCGGATTGTAGGTGGCGAGGATCCAGATCTCCTTGTCGCCCTTTCCGAGGCGCTTGTACTCGGCGGCCTGAAACTCGCCGCGATTCAGCCTGGCCCAGAATTCGCGGTAGGCGGCGCTGCCGCGATCCTCGGGCACGACAAACATGCTGTGGTGCTTGCCCTCGATCTCGGCGAGCGTATAGCCCATCGCGCGCAGGAAATTGTCGTTCGCGGTGACGATGGTGCCATCCATGTTGAATTCGATCACGGCCTGCGCGCGGCTGATCGCCGCGATCTTGCCGGCGTCTTCCATGCTGTGGATCTTCTGTGCTGTGATGTCGGTCGCAAACTTGATGACGCCCGTGGGCCTGCCGCTCCCGTCGACGATCGGGTTGTAGGAGGCCTGGATCCAGATCTCGCGGCCGCCCTTGGCGAACCTCTTGTATTGCGTGGCCTGGAACTCGCCGCGGTTCAGTCGTGCCCAGAACTCGCGATAGGCCGTGCTCTCGCGCTCGGCCGGGTCGACGAAGATGCCGTGATGCTTGCCCTTGATTTCATCGAGCGTGTAGCCCATCGCGTCGAGAAAATTCTTGTTCGCCGTAACGATGGTGCCGTCCAGCTTGAACTCGATCACCGCCTGCGATTTGTTGATGGCGGCGGCTTGCGCGATTGCATTTCGAACCAATGATTTGTTTTGAAAATTGAACAAGTCTCCGCTCCATTCAAAAAAATCGAAAAGGAATAAATTGTGGAGTTTTGCTACTTTTCCTAGGTTGCGGAATGCAACTTAACGTTTCGTGAAGCATGCGGGGCTCGGCGCGCATCGCTGCGACAAAATGCGAAAAAAATTCGTCCACTTAACATTTGTTGGATCGCGTATGCATGCGAGCATGCACAGCGATGAGAGGCGCTCCGTAGTCCTACGGCCTCGAGGACTTACTTTCGTTTCACGACGCTCTCGTACGCCGCCTGCAATCGCTCGCCGACGGATGGACTGATTCGCTTGCGCTGCTTCGCGCCGAGATGGCTTTCGCGCAACTCATCCATGAACTCGGCCCATAGTTTCGGTCCGCCCTCGCTGAGCAGCCGCGCGCGAATGCCAAGCTCCTTGCTGACGGGAAGATATTTGTAACCCCAGGCCGCCATCTGCGCGAGAACCGGCAACAGCTCGATGCCCTGTTCCGTCAGCGAATAGATTCCCTTCTGCTTGTGCGTGGGATCGTCCTCGCGGGTGATGACCCCTTCGTCGAGCAGGGTCTTCAGCCGATCGGCGAGGATGTTGGAGGAGATGCCTTCCTCCGATTTGGTCAGGAGCTCGCGAAAGTGCCGGCGGTTGCCGAACATCATGTCGCGGATGATGAGCAGGCTCCATTTGTCGCCGAGAACTTCCAGCGAGAGATTGATCGGGCAGCCGGAACGCTTGATGTCGGTCATGTTCGGTTCCAGACGGACGGTCGGGGCGTCCTAAAAAACTGCTTGCAACATTGCATCAGTAATATCAGGATACAACCAGTTGCAAATCGCAATCAGTATGGAGTTGCCCATGTCGCTGACGCTGCATTTCCACCCGCTGGCCTCGTATTGCTGGAAGGCGTTGATTGCGCTGTACGAGAACGACATACCGTTCACGCCGAACCTGGTCGATCTCGGCAATCCGGCGGAGCGCGCCGCGCTGGTGAAGCTGTGGGGAATAGGCAAATTTCCGGTGCTGCGCGACGACGCGCGGAACGAGACCGTGCCGGAATCCAGCATCATCATTGAGTATCTGGACCGCCACTATCGCGGCCCCACGCGATTCATTCCCGATGATGCCGGTCTTGCTCTGCAGACACGGCTGCGCGACCGCTTCTACGATCTCTATGTGCATTTGCCGATGCAGAAGATCATGTTGAACCGGATGCGGCCTGCGGACAAAAGGGATCCACAAGGCGTCGAAGAGGCCCGGGCGCAACTGCGGACGTCCTACGCCATGATCGAGCAGCAGATGGCAAATGGCGGGTGGGCGATGGGCCAGGATTTCAGCCTCGCCGATTGCGCCGCGGCGCCGCCGCTGTTCTACGGCAGCATGGTGGTGCCGTTCGAGGAAACGCAGAAGAATCTTGCGGCCTATTTCGAGCGGCTGAAGGCGCGGCCCTCGTTCGCGCGCGTGATGAAGGAGGCGGAGCCGTATTTCCAGATGGTGCCCAAAGCGTCCTAAGGGAGGAGCGTTGAATGGCGTTCGCCAGCAGGGCGGATATGATCCGTGCCATCTTTGCGGCCTATCTCGCCAGCGACCGCAAATTCGTCGAGGATGCGTTCAGCGACGATTTCCGCTTCACCAGTCCCTACGACGACAATATCGACAAGGCGACCTATTTCGAACGGTGCTGGAAGGGCAGCGACTGGATCGAACGGCACGAGCTGGAGCGGATTTTCGTCGAAGGCGATGAAGCCTTTGTCACCTACCGCTGCATCGCCAAGGGCGGCAGGACGTTTCGCAATATCGAATTCTTCGTCTTCGAGGGCTTCAAGGTGAGACGCATCGACGTCTATTTCGGCGCGACTTACGACGATGGCGCCTTCGTCAAACAACCCGGGTAGCCCGCGGACGTGCCCCTCATGGGGAGGATGTCTTCGCGCGCCTCCTCCCGAGTGAGCACAAGTGCGCTCGTCCGGGGACGAGATCCGAATATCCGGCGGCCGAACAATTACTTCAAAAATAATTTTCACTGACATGTCGGCGGCGTAGAAGCCCGCTCGTCTTGTTGACGAAGGCCGACGCGACAGTAGCCGGCCCAAAAAGATCAAACCGGAGAATAACGATGCGATTCATGGTGATTGTGAAGGCCAGCAAGGATACGGAAGCAGGCGTGATGCCGAGCACGGAACTGCTGACCGCGATGGGCCAGTTCAACGAGGAACTGGTGAAGGCCGGCGTGATGGAGGCGGGCGAGGGCCTGCATCCGAGCTCGAAGGGCGCGCGGATCAAGTATGGCAGCGGGCAGGGCGGCGTCCGCCGCGGCCCGTTCCCTCTCTCCGGCGATCTCGTCTGCGGCTTCTGGCTGATCAACACCAAATCGCTCGATGAAGCGGTCGAATGGATGCAGCGTGCGCCGTTCGGCAATGGCGACGAGATCGAAATCCGTCAGGTGTTTGCGGCGGAAGATTTCGGCGAAGCGCTCACCCCTGAGCTGCGCGAGCAGGAAGAGCGGCTGCGGTCCCAGGCTGCGAAGAAGTGACGTTCGTCGCTCTCCCTCGCATTCCCCGGTGCGCATTTGCGCACCGGGGAATGACGACAACTTGAAAAAAGGGAAACCCACCATGCGATTCATGATGCTGATGATCCCCCTGGGCTATGAGACCGCGCCGCCGGACGTCCAGCTCGACCCTGAACGGGTCAAGGCGATGATGAAATACAACGAGGCGCTGAAGGACGCCGGCGTACTGATCGCGCTCGACGGGCTGCATCCGCCGTCGATGGGCGCGCGGGTTTCCTTCGCCACCGGCAAGCCCGTCGTCACCGACGGGCCCTTCACGGAGGCCAAGGAAGTGCTCGGCGGCTACTGGATGATCGACGTGAAGTCGCGCGAGGAGGCGATTGCCTGGGCGAAGAAGTGCCCGGCCTCCGAGAACGAGATCATCGAAATCCGCCAGGTGCAGGAGATGGCCGATTTCTCCGAAGAGGTGCAGGAGGCGGCCAAAGGTCTTGCCGAGCTGCAGGGCAGAACGGCGCGCCGCTAAGTCGAGAGTTTACCACCAACCGCATGGGAGAAGTAATCCAATGAGCACCAGCGATACGTTTCTCGCCGTCTTCCTCGGCAGCAAGACCAACGCGAAAATGGCGGCCTGGAACGCGCTGCCGGAGGCTGAGCGGCGCGGCAAGGAGCAGCAGGGAATCGCGGCGTGGAAGGCATGGGTCGAAAAGCACCAGGCAGCGATCGTCGAGCTGGGTGGCCCGCTGGGCAAGACCAAGAGGGTTGATTCAAGTGGTGTTGCCGACATCAGCAACGAACTGGGGGCCTTCACCGTGGTGCGCGCCGCGTCCCACGAGGCGGCTGCGAAAATGTTCGAGAACCACCCGCATTTTGCGATCTTCCCCGGCGAGCGTGTGGAGATCATGCCGGTGCTCCCGATCCCGGGCGGTTAGACCGGCCGGCCGGTTGGAACCGTCCGGAATTGCGTTCCCCGCACGCCGTTAATCTTGATGAACGCCAGTTAACGGCCTCAAAACAAGTGACCTTTTCAGCCAGCTCATGTAAAAGCCTTTCACATGAGCTGGCGAAAGGACCAAGGCCGCGGCGAGCGTGGCTACCATCACGGTAATCTGAAGGAGGCGCTGCTGCAGGCAGCGCTCGGCCTGATCGCCGAAAAAGGCGCGGCCGGTTTCACCTTCGCCGACGCTGCGCGGATGGCCGGCGTCAGCCCCGCCGCGCCCTACCGACATTTCCGCGACCGCGATGAACTACTGTCCTCGATCGCCCAGCGCGGCTTCGAGCAGTTCGAAGCGCTGCTGACGCAGGCCTGGGACGACGGCCGCCCGGACACGGTCACGGCGTTCGAACGGGTCGGCAAGGCCTATCTCGCCTTCGCGCGCAACGAGCCCGCGTTCTATTCGGCGATGTTCGAATCCGGGCTTCCCGTCGATGCAAACCCTACATTGATGGCCGCCAGTGAGCGGGCTTTCGGCATCATCCGCGCTGCTGCCGAGCGGCTTGCGGCGCTGGCGCCGCCCGGCACGCCGCGGCCGCCGGCGATGATGATGGCGCTGCATATCTGGTCGATGGCGCACGGCGTGGCCTCGCTGTTCGGCCGCGGCGACGCGGCACGGCGCAAACTGCCGATGTCTCCAGAGGATCTGCTGGAAGCGGAAGTGCTGATCTATCTGCGCGGCCTCGGCTTCCCGACCGACCGCCGGCCGGAGCCAAAACCGCCGGGTCCGCCGCCGGTGCCGCCCGCCGGCGCGCCATCAGGTCCCTGGGGCACCCCAAAATAAATTTTCGAGGGTGCGACCGGCCGTCCGCTTGACAAAAACGTGGGATGGTTTAGGTATGTAAATGTTATTTACATTCACAACGGCGTGATCGCCGTGATGGAGAGGGAAATGGCCTACACCGCAGATGTCAATCGATGGCGCGGCCCAACGGAAGAATCCTATCGACCCCCGCATATGCTCGAGTCGCCCTGGCATCCCGGCTGGATCGCCGTGACGATCCTCGGCTTCATCATCTGGTGGCCGATCGGGCTTGCCCTTCTCTTTTTCACACTAGGGAGCAGAAAAATGGGTTGCTGGAGTCACCAGGATCGCTGGCAGAACAAGATGGAGCGGATGCAGTACAAGATGGAGCGGATGCGCGGCCGCATGGAGCGTCGCGGCTTCTCCGGCTTCGGCTTCGGTCCGCCCTCCAGCGGCAACCGCGCCTTCGACGAGTACCGCACGGAAACCTTGCAGCGTCTCGAAGAAGAGCAGGTCGAGTTCAGGAATTTCCTCGATCGCCTGCGTCACGCCAAGGACAAGGAAGAGTTCGACCAGTTCATGGCGCAGCACAAGCCGCGTCCGACCCCGCCGAACGACCAGCCCCAGCAGGGTTAAGCGCGACAACCGGATAGTCATTCAGCCTCGGGTATGATGCCCCCATGATGCCTGACGGCGGATACAGCCGCCCATCTGCGACACGCAGATGGGCGGTTTGTTTTTTTGTGCACCTGAAGTCGGGGGTGGCGCTGCTTCATCGAACAGATGTTTTCGCCGCCTCCTTTGCAGGATCGTGACAAAGGGTAGCTGCGCTGCATGAGTCCGGCATTGGACCCAATTCGGACCTCGAATTGGTTTGACTGCCGGTTACGAGCGGCGGCCGCGTCTGCGACGCTCCGCAATCCAAACGCGCAAAAGATTCGTGCTATGCGACCTTGGCCCGACCCGACGCGTCAATCGTTTGCTCGGAAGTCACTTGGACTATTGCTTCCAACGTGGCACCGAATGACCCGCCCGTTACCAGCGCATTGGAAGCGTTTTCCACCGGCTCTACGGCCTCCGTTCCCAGTAAAGCGAACAGGATACGGGTTCCGTCAATCCTTCTACCGAGCCCTCGAACGGCGTGCTGAATCTTGGCGGCGGACGGCTGACTCAGGTAGCAGACGCATACAAGCGCAGTGTTCGCCAATTCGAGCGAAAGCAATTTCGACATTGATAAAGCGTCAGCCTTTTCCGCTATTGCCTTAATCCCGCGGTTCCGCAGGAGCTGCGCCAACACGAGCGCCGTCGCCTCGTCCAATCGTCCAGCTCCAGGAATGCAAACGACCGAAAGCGGCGAGGTCGGCTGCTCCTGAATCACGGCGTGTCGCGAGCTTGCTTGCTCGAGTGCGATGGCAGCTCCCGGGCTTGAGCTTAGATCTGGAGCCCCAGCTTCTGGTGCTGCCACGTCATGGTATGCCTCCAGCTCAGCGACCAATTCTTCGACCGTTGAGACGACCCGACTTAATCGGTCTTCATCGAGGTGACCCAATTGACGGTCGGCCTCCGCGAGTCTCAGGCCTTTCAAGAGGATGGCGTCATAATAATTCTCAAGCGACGCATCACTCAGATATTCATGCGCCTGCTCCACCGCTTCAACGGGATCTCCCGCCAGCATTCGTTGGTAAGCCAGTTGCGGCGGCGTCAGCGGAGGTCGGTCGCCAAGCATGACGTCAAGGAATTTAAGGCGATCGACATGCCGCCCAAGGACGACAAGACAAATTGTCAGGGGCGTGGCCAACACCAATCCGACCGGCCCCCAAAGCCAGGTCCAGAATGACGCTGACAGGATAATTGCAACCGGGGAAAGTCCCGAGCTATGCCCAAAAATCAAGGGTTCGAGGACTTGTCCTGCGAGCAGCTCCAGGACGACGAACAATGCCGCCGTAAGGATCAACATCTGCCAGCCCGAGCCGACCGCCGCTGCGAGAATGAGAGGGAATACCGCAGATATCAATGCACCGATATACGGTACAAATCGCATGATCATCGCGACCAGCCCCCATAGCGGAGCCGAGGGGACACCGATGAATTCAAGACCTATGCCTATCGCAAGACCGAACACGGCATTGAACGCGATCTGGGTAAGAAAGAGCTTGCTCAGACGCTTGCCGGCGTCGTCCAGGGCCGCGGTTGTCCGTTGAATGTCCGCTGATCCGGCTAGTCGGACCAGCCGATTTCTCAGGTCCTCCCGTTGCAGCAGGACAAAGACAACAAAGATCACGACGATCCCTGTCGTCGTTAAAGGTGAAATCAGTGGCTGGATGATTGCGCCAAACGTCGACAAAGCACCAGGGTCAGGTTGCCTTACCTCGACGGGTATGGGTGTCAGCTTATCTGACGGCTGTCTGGTGAGTTCGCTGTCAGCAGGTCGACCGGCCGCATCTCGATGTTGCAGCTCTGTCTTCAATTCCTTGAGAACTGTGGACGCCTGCTCCAATGTTCCAGAGCCGCCCATTAAGCCGCGCAGGCTTTCGATCTTGTCGCTCAATGTTTGTTGATAGCCAGGCAGCCTGGCGGCAAGGCGGGTCGCCTGCGAAACCATAAGACCGCCCAGACTGAATATGATCGAGAATCCGATGAAGACGACCACCAGCACGGAAATCGTGCGCGGAATTCGCCAGGAGCGTAAGCGCATCACGAAGGGCGCTAAAACGAAACTCAAGAGAAGTGCTAACGCGAAGGGAACAAAAATTTCGCGACCGAAATAGAGCGCAGCAATGATCAACGCTGCGACGGCCATATTCGTCAGCACGGTCCCCCGCGGCTGGGCCAATCTTATCTGAGGAGACTTCTCTTCCATGGGCGCGGCTCATTCATCCCGTACGTGGGTGAATTCCCTTCGCGACAAAAACAATCTTACAACGAATTAGCTGGTTCCGACAGTGGACCTTAACGGCGGTTGGCAAAATGAGACCTGGGTTCCACATTCTGCGGTCCCGTTCGAGACGCGAATTGGCGAGGGCTTGCAGCCAGAAGGGGTGGAACCCGGTTCGCCTAAGCAAGCGGCCTCGCGATGCCTGCTCTGTGGGATAGAACGGCGGTGGCTTGCTATGACCTGCGTCGCCGATTGCCGGAAGCAAAAGCCTTGCGTTGGCCGTTTCAATCCATAAGACGTTTCCGCTTTTGGGCAGGAAACGGGCGTCGCGGAACATCCTGGGATGTCCATCCTTGAATAGACGTCTGGCGTTATTCGACAGCCGGAATATGCTACGAGCCAGCGCTAATCCAGGACGGCGTCATGATTCAGAGTGAAATTTCTGTCGATCAGCTCTGGCGAATGATCCGGCGTGAAGCCGAAAGCGCGGTGGCGCGCGATCCGGTATTCGGCGTGGCGCTGTCATCGGCGCTTCTCGATCATTCAGACTTCGCTCACGCGCTGGCGCATCAGGTCGGCGAGCGGCTCGGCAAAAGTCTGGCGGATCGCCGGCAGTTTGCGCAGCTCGCCTTTGATGCGTTCGGTCGCGCGCCCGATCTGATCGATGCGGCGAGCCGCGACCTACAGAGCATCGCCGTTCACGATCCCGCGACGACGGCGCTTCTGCCGCCGCTGTTGAACTTCAAGGGCTATGTCGCGCTGCAGGCCTGGCGCGTCTCCAACTGGCTGTGGCGCCAGCACCGAAGCGATCTCGCGCTGCTGTTGCGGAGCCTGTCGTCCGATCAGCTTCAGGTCAGCATTCACCCCACAGCATCGATCGGAACGTCGGTGTTTCTCGATCACGCCACCGGCATCATCATCGGCGCCTTCGTCGTGATCGGCGACGAGGTGACGATCCTGCAGAACGTCACCATCGGCCGAAAGCATTCGGAGCCGGACCGCGCCCCGAAAATCGGCAAAGGCGTTTATCTCAGCGCCGGATCGACCATTATCGGCGGTGTCAGCATCGGCGATTTCGCCAAGATCGGCGCCGGCGCCATAATCGAGCATGACGTGCCGCCCGGCTGCACCGCGGTCGGCGTTCCCGTGCGGTTGACCAATTGCCCGGAGTCAAAGGTTTCCGCCTGAGCGCGTAGCCGTGGGTGGGCAAAGGCGCGTTAGCGACGTGCCCACCATCTATCGCCGATCGCGCATCGAAATGGTGGGCACGCTTCGCTCTGCCCACCCTACGAGACTGAAGCCTACGGCGAAGTCGTGTGGTTCTGACGCCGCGGTGCTGGCGTCACGTTCGCGAGAGGCGATGCGCAAGCTCGTTCAACCGTCATTGCGAGCGCAGCGAAGCAATCCACCTCTCCAACTTGCGGCGCTATGGATTGCTTCGCTGCGCTCGCAATGACGGGGAGGCAGAGACCGGCCGTCTCGAAGGGCGGCACCCCGGCCGCACCGTGGCATACCAGGTTCGTGGAACCCGGGCCCGAGCCCGCAACCGCCCGGCCTGCCTCGATTTGCGGCAGCCACATTTCCCTTTGGTAACCTAAAGTTAACCAAGCTTAGCGTCTGGTTAGGGACGGAATGACGCGCTGACAGCCCTCGTTTTGACATGTTGGCAGGGGAAGCAGGACCCGGCTTTCGGCGGGCCCCCCATGCGACACCAAGAGAGCTCTCGCGCTGGCGCATGACGCCGCGCCCGACGCGCGGCTGTGGTACCGGCAGCCGTTTGCTCCCGGAGGAAATAGGGACACTTGCGTTGAGAGGATACCGCCCATGAATCCCGCCGACGTGGCTCAGTCAGCTCTGCCGTTGGTCTCCGCCGACGTGTCGCTGATCGCCCTGTTCATGCAGGCCCATTGGGTCGTGAAAACCGTCATGCTTGGGCTGTTGGCCTGCTCGGTCTGGGTTTGGGCGATAGCGATCGACAAGATATTCCTCTATGGCCGCACCAAGCGCGCCATGGACCGCTTCGAGCAGGCGTTCTGGTCGGGTCAATCGATCGAGGAGCTCTATCGCGCGCTGTCGGCCAAACCGACGCAGTCGATGGCAGCGTGTTTCGTTGCGGCCATGCGCGAGTGGAAGCGCTCGTTCGAGAGCCAGACGCGCTCCTTTGCCGGCCTGCAGATGCGGATCGAGAAGGTGATGAACGTCTCCATCGCCCGCGAGGTCGAGCGGCTGGAACGAAGGCTGCTGGTGCTCGCCACCGTAGGCTCCGCCGGGCCGTTCGTCGGCCTGTTCGGAACCGTCTGGGGCATCATGTCGAGCTTCCAGTCGATCGCGGCCTCGAAAAACACTTCACTCGCGGTTGTGGCGCCGGGCATTGCGGAGGCACTGTTTGCTACCGCCATCGGTCTTATCGCTGCCATCCCCGCGACCATTTTCTACAATAAGTTCACGTCCGAAGTGAATCGGCAGGCGCAGCGGCTGGAAGGCTTCGCCGACGAGTTTTCGGCCATCCTGTCCCGCCAGATCGACGAGCGGGCATGAGGACGGCAAATGACGAGCGCATCGTGAGATCCAGATCATGGCGATGAACATGGCAGGTTCGGCTGGCGGTGGCGGTGGACGCCGCGGCCGGCGTCGCGCCGCCGTGATGGCGGAGATCAACGTCACGCCGATGGTCGACGTGATGCTGGTGCTGCTCATCATCTTCATGGTGGCGGCTCCCCTGATGACGTCGACCATCGATATCGACCTGCCGGTCGCCGGCGGCGGCAAGTCGCTCGCGGCCAATGCGCCACCGCTGACACTGTCGGTCAAGCGCACCGGCGGAGCGTGCAATTCGAACGTCGAGCTTTACCTCGGAGATACGCTGATTTCGGCCACCGACCTCTTGCCCAAGATCAAGGCGATCCGGGAGACCCGGTCGGAGGCCGAGAGCGTGGTATACCTGCGTGGCGACAAGGACGTCTGTTACACGGATATGATGAAACTTTTGGGGTATATTCGGACGGCGGGATTCAAGGCGAATATCGTCATCATCCCAGAGCAGGGCTCATGAGGCATGAAGCGGTACGCGACGGCTGATAGTGGAGCGGGAAAGCTCAAGTGAAGGTCAAGGTCGACAAGACGGTCCTGGCGTCGGTTGCCCTGCACGTTCTCGTGCTGGGGTGGGTGATGCTGTCGTTCTCGACCAAGGCGCTCGAAATGCCGCCGGAAGATTCGGTGCCGGTCGATGTGATTTCGCCCGACCAGCTTGCCAAGGTCATGGCCGGCACGAAGACCGGCAAGAAGGAAAATCCAAAGCCGCTGGCCGAGAAGGTCGCCGAAGCCAAGCCCGTGGACGATGCCGTCGGCAAGATCACCGAGAAGGCGCCGGTTGTGACCGAGACCGCGCCGCCGCCGCAGCCCAAGGTCGAGGAGAAGCCGGTCGAGAAGAAGCCCGACCTGCCGAAGGCCGTCGAGAACAAGCCGAAGGAAGAGCCGAAGCCGGCCGAGAAGAAGCCTGACCCGCCAAAGGCTGCCGAGAATAACCCGGTCGAGAAAAAAACCGAGCCGGTGAAGCCCGACCCGATCGCCGAGGCGATCAAGAAGGAAGAGAAGAAGCCGCCGCCGAAGCCGGTGCAGGCCGCCAAGCCGCCGGAGCCGCAGAAGCCGAGAATCGTCGAACGCCACTTCGATCAGAGCCAGATCGCCGCTCTTCTCGACAAGCGCGACCCGACGCGTCAGGCGGTCGCGAACGACACGCTGAACTCCAACGCCGCGCTCGGTCTTTCCAAGGGCACGGCGGCGGACAATTCCGCCACCTGGGGCTCGATGTTCCAGCGGCAGGTCGAGCGATGCTGGAAGAAGCCCTATGGCGGAATCGAGTCGCAGAAGCCTGAGGTCGCGTTTGCCATTCGTCTGAAGCGCGACGGCAGCCTCGAAGGCTCGCCGGTTCCGGAAGGCGTTCCGGCGACACCGTTCCTGCGCGTCTATCAGGAGAGCGCGTTACGCGCGATCATCGAATGCCAGCCGTACAAATTGCCGGCGGCCTTTTACGAGGAATGGAAATATTTCGCGCCGGTGTTCAAGGAAAAAGTCTAACGGTTTTGTCACGTGGCGGACACCTGTTGGCAATGACGGATATGAGCAAAGTTTGAAGCGATGACTGACAAAGATGGATTGCCGAACATGCTGTATCGCCCGAGCCGCCGCCAGGTCATTGCCGGAATGGCTGCGCTTGGCGCGGTCACCGGCGGTCGCAATGCCCTCGCGCAGGCACCGAAGAAAATTGTCATTCCCGAAGGCGAGTTCGTTCCGCTTCCGATCGCGATCCCGAATTTCGTCGCGGGCACGCCGGGCGATGCCGAGGTCGGCGTCGGTGTGACGCAGGTCATCACCAACAACCTCAAGCGCAGTGGGCTGTTCGCGCCGATCGATCAGGCCGCCTATATCGAGCGCATCACCAATCCCGACCTCCCGCCGACATTTCAGAGCTGGAAGCAGATCAGCGCGCAGTTTCTGGTGACCGGCCGCATGACGCGGCAGGGCGACGGTCGGCTGAAAGCGGAATTCCGCCTCTGGGACGTCAACCAAGCCCAGCAGATGGCCGGTCAGCAATACCAGACCTCGCCGGAATACTGGCGGCGGATTGCCCACATCATCTCCGACCAGATCTACGAACGCGCGACCAGCGAGAAGGGCTATTTCGACAGCCGCGTCGTGTTCGTCGACGAGACCGGGTCCAAGGAGCGCCGCGTCAAGCGGCTCGCGCTGATGGATCAGGACGGCGCCAATGTCAGATATCTGACCAAGGGCGCCGATCTGGTGCTGACGCCGCGATTCTCGCCGTCGACGCAAGAGATCACCTATATGGAATTCGGCCAGGGCGATCCGCGCGTCTATCTGTACAACGTCGAGACCGGGCAGCGCGAGATCGTCGGTAACTTCCCCGGCATGTCGTTCTCGCCGCGGTTCTCGCCGGACGGCCAGCGTATCATCATGAGCCTGCAGCAGGGCGGCAACTCGAACCTGTTCGTGATGGACCTGCGTTCGAAATCGACGACGCGGCTGACCGATACGCCGGCGATCGACACCTCGCCGTCCTATTCGCCGGACGGCAGCCGCATCTGTTTCGAATCCGATCGCGGCGGCAAGCCACAGATCTACGTGATGGCGGCCACCGGGGGAGGGGCGCAGCGCATCTCATTCGGCGAGGGCAGCTATTCGACGCCGGTCTGGTCGCCGCGCGGCGACTACATCGCCTTCACCAAGCAGGGCGGCGGGCAGTTTGCGATCGGCATCATGAAGACCGACGGTTCGGGCGAACGCATCCTCACCTCGGGGTTTCACAATGAGGGGCCGACCTTTGCGCCGAACGGCCGCGTCGTGATGTTCTTCCGCGAACCCGGCGGCAGCGGCGGGCCTTCCTTGTTCACCGTGGATATCTCAGGTCGCAACGAATTGCGGGTACCAACGCCTGGTTTTGCGTCCGATCCGGCGTGGTCGCCGCTGCTGTCTTGATGGAACCCGGTCGGTGCGGAAGCCCTTGTTAATAGGTAAACATTGCCTAGCCCCCTGATTTTTCAAGAAAATTTTTCGCGTCCCGAATAAAAGCAACGTCTCGGTAACGATGTTCCCTCAGAAAGGCTTCATCTGGGAAGGGTAGAACTACGTACCCTAACAGGATGCTTGCCCCCAAGATGCAACTCGCCAACCAGAGCGGAGAGTCCGATCAGAAGATGTCGCCGTCGATTTACGCGGCGCTGATCGATTCGCTATTCACCGATCCTGGTCCGATGTTTGCGGGTGCGCTATGCGCCGGCGTCGCCGCAATCATGACAGCGCTGAAGACCGGCAATGCGCTGCTGTGGCCGTGCGTCGCGCTGCTCGTCGTCACCGGTGCATTGCGCGCGCTCGACACGCGTCAGTACAAGAAAGTTCGGTCCAGCCTGACGGCCGACGATGTCGTGCGTTGGGAAGTGCGCTACCAGTTCGGCGCCATGCTCTATGCCGCAGCCCTCGGGCTGTGGTGCCTGGTCACGCTGACCGGCAGCGACGATGCCGTCGCCCACATGATCGCGACCTCGGTCACGCTCTGCTACGTGGCCGCCGGCGGCGGCCGCACCTACGGCCGGCCCTGGATCTTTCATGTGCAGATGCTGCTGGCCTGCGGCCCGCTGACCGCGGCGCTGGCCGCCGATGGCAGCCCGTTCTACATCGGCATGGCCCTGCTGAACGTACTGTTTTTCTTCTCCCTGAAGCACATCTCGACCAGCCTGCAGAAAATTTTCGTCCACGCCCTGATTGCGCGCGAGCGCGAGGCGGCGCTTGCCAGCCAGTTCGACACGGCGCTCAACAACATGCCGCATGGCCTGGCGATGTTTCGCGCCGACGGCCGCCTCGCGGTCATGAATAATCGCTTCAGCAAGATGATGAACCTGTCCGAAGACTTCGTGCAGCGTGGCGCCGACGTATCGGACATCTGCGCGGCCTGCGTCGCAGCCGGAACGATGTCGGAGGCGAGCGCGCGGCTCATTCTGCAGGAAGTCAAGCACTCCCGCGCCAGCGACATCATCACGACCGATCCGGACTTCACCAAGAACCGGTCGCTGTCCTGGACGTTCCAGCCGATGGCTGGCGGCGGCACGGTGATGCTGGTGGAGGACATCACCGAGCGCAAGGATGCGGAAGCCAGGATCAGCCATCTGGCGCGCTATGACGAACTCACCGAGCTGCCAAACCGGGTCAACTTCCGCGACGAGATCGGACATCTTCTGGCGGCCCAGCAGGGCGCTGAACAATTGTCGGCGCTGCTGTTCATCGACCTTGACCAGTTCAAGCAGGTCAACGACACGCTCGGCCATCCCTGCGGTGACCAGTTGCTGTGCGCGGTGGCCGGACGGTTGCGCGAGATGCTGCGGCCCGAAGATTTCGTGGCACGGTTCGGCGGCGACGAGTTCGTGGTGTTCCAGCAGAACATCCATTCTCCCGACGACGCCGCCGGTCTCGCCCGGCGCATCGTCGATCGCCTGAGCGAACGTTACAAGATCGACAGTCATCTGGTCGAGATCGGCGCCAGCATCGGCATCGCCATGACCTCTCGCGGCGTCAGCGCCGATACGCTGTTGAAGAACGCCGACATGGCGCTGTACCGCGCCAAGGCCGACGGCCGCGGCACCTTCTGCTTCTTCCGGGACGAGATGGCGCAGGTCGTCGAATCCCGCCGCATCCTCGAACTCGACCTGCGCAAGGCGCTGGCCAATGAGGAATTCGAGCTGTTCTTCCAGCCGCTGGTCAATCTCAAATCGGGGCGAATATCCACCTGCGAAGCGCTGTTGCGCTGGAATCATCCGGTTCGCGGCACGGTTTCGCCGACCGATATCATTCCGGTCGCCGAGGACATGGGCCTGATCGTCGATCTCGGCCGCTGGATTTTGCGCAAGGCCTGCATGGAATGCATGAAATGGCCCGAAGGCGTCAGCGTCGCGGTCAACTTCTCGCCGCAGCAATTCCATCAGCGCGACGTGCTGAGCGAGGTCCGCTACGCGCTCGAGGTCTCCGGCCTGCCGGCGAACCGGCTCGAAATCGAAATCACCGAATCCTCGCTGCTGCGGAACACGCAGCTGACGCACGATGTGCTGTCGCAATTGCATTCGCTCGGCGTGCGGATCTCGCTCGACGACTTCGGCACCGGCTATTCCAGCCTCTCTTATCTGCACAACTTTCCATTGCAGAAGGTCAAGATAGACCGCTCCTTCCTGGAAGGGATCGACAGCGACCGTCCGCTGACGCTGCTGCGCGGCGTGGCGCGGCTGTCGGCCGATCTCGGAATGTCAGTGGTGGTGGAGGGCATCGAGACCAATGAGCAGCTCGAGCTGATCAGCGCCGATGGTGCGGTAACCGAGGCGCAGGGCTATCTGTTCAGCCCGCCGGTGCCCGCGGTGCGGGTTCGCCAGTTGCTGAATGCCTCGCATGGCCGCCGTCAGCCGGAGGGACAGCTGGTCCCGCTTTCCTCGCGGTCCATCGCCTGATTCCCGTGAAAATACGGGGGCTTGCTCTTAACCCTAAGATTGTGATCCCTTTGCACGGCCGTTAAGAAGATGTTAATCTTTTGGCGTGCCCGCGGAAGTTGTCTGGCGGAGCTGGGAGTAATGAATGAGATCCGCCGCTCAAGTAACCGCGTTATTTCCTGAACGAAGCTCGGACCCCCTCGAATTCGTCGATTACCGCCTCGCAGAGACTGCCGAGGAGAAGGACGAGATCTACCGTCTGAGATACCGTGCTTACCTGCGCGAGGGCGCGATCCTGCCGTCCGAGTCCCAGCGCGTCACCGATCGATACGATGACGAGCCGAACAATTTCATCTTCGGCGTCTACTATCGTGACGAGCTCTACAGCTCGATCCGCATCAGCGTTCTCCAGGGCCAATGGCGCGGGTCACCATCGTCAGAAATGTTTGCCGATCTTCTGCACCCCGAGCTGGATCGCGGCAAAACCATCATCGATCCCACGCGGTTTGTCGCCGATCCCGACAAGGCCAGGGTGTTCCCCGAACTGCCTTACGTCACGGTGCGGCTCGGTTACGTCGCCTGCGGCCAGTTCAATGCCGATATCGGACTTGCCAACGTTCGGCCCGAGCACCGGGCTTTCTATCGCAAGGTATTTCTGCAGACACCGCTGGGCGAGCCGAAATTATTTCCCGGCCTGATCAAGCCGGTCGGGTTGATGGCCGCCAACTATCGCGAGATTCGCGACCGGGTCTTCCAGCGCTTCCCGTTCATGCGTTCGAGCGCTTTCGAGCGCCGGATGTTGTTCCAGCGCTCGGGCGAGCGTCATGCGTCCCCGCGCGAGGTCGTCACCCCCTTCGAGCGCGCCTCGATCGTCTTGAGTTCCTGATTCGGCTAACCGCGGCGGCTCCACGCCCCAGCCTCCCGCGCCCTGGGCATTCCATTGCCACGGCGCGACATTCGTCCGCGGGCGCGCTTTTGCCTCCGACAACGCCCCAAACCTGGTGATTTGGGCAGGCGCATACTTGCCTTCACCCTCGCGCCACATTTACATACCATTAACTATCGCGTTTGCTTTTCACGGTTTGTCGGCATTTGACCGGGTCTGGCAAGGTTCCATCAAGGTTGACGGAACGTTCGCTTAACCATCGACCTGTAGACCGGATAACAGTCGAAAAACGTGAGCGCGGAGGCTCCGGAATGAAATATCAGATGCGTATCCTCCAGGGATGGAAGCTGGCAGCCTTGGTCGCTGTGGCGCTGTCGATGGGCGCCTGCGCCAAGAACAACGTCGGCGCTGATGGCGCGATGGCGAGCGCGGCGACCCCGGGCAGCCAGCAGGATTTCGTGGTCAATGTCGGCGACCGCGTGTTCTTCGAGAGCGACCAGACCGAGCTGAGCCCGCAAGCGATCGCCACGCTGGAGAAGCAGGCGCAGTGGCTGCAGACCTACAACCGCTATTCCTTCACCATCGAAGGCCATGCCGACGAGCGCGGCACCCGCGAATACAACATCGCGCTCGGCGCACGCCGTGCCCAGTCGGTGCGCAGCTATCTCGCCTCGCGCGGGATCGACGCGAACCGCATGCGCACCATCTCCTATGGCAAGGAGCGTCCGGTGGCGGTCTGTAACGACATCTCCTGCTGGTCGCAGAACCGCCGCGCCGTCACGGTGTTGAACGCCGGCGCCTGAGCCTTCGGACTTTCGCAGAGCTTCAAAACCGGCGTCTTCAGACGCCGGTTTAACTGCACTTTATGCTTGTAGTCCAGCTGGATGCACGCGTTTGTTAACGAAACTGAACAACAAGTTAATCTAGCGCTTCAGGATGAATTCCCGAAGCAGCGCCATCGCCCGTTCAGGCGCATCGGGCACTACGCCGTGTCCGCAATCCGCGAAGCGTTCGAACTGCACGAGGTTCGGCGGCAGCGCGGCAGCGATATCAGCCTGGCTTTCGATCGGGTGCATCGGATCGTCTTCACCCCCGATCACCAGGGTCGGACACCGGATCCGGTCAAACTCTGGGAACATGTTGAACGTGTTGCTCTCGCCGCCCGGCCTGGTGAACCACTGCGCCACCTCCGGCCGGTTGACGGCGCGCCGCGCCATATCGGGATCGCGCGGGGTGCGGAAGTAAAGCGGCATGGCCAGCTGCCGCCACGCGTCGCGTGAGGCCTGGTCCGGATGGCCGTGAAACTCCAGGAAGCGGCGGCGCGCCAGCGCGCCTACTTCCGGACCTCCGAAGCGCTCGAACAGTTCCACGCGCCGATCCGGATATGACCCGCCACGGGCTTCGGTGCTGATCACGATCAGCTTTGAAGGGTGATCCGGGTGCCTCGTGGCATAGGCCAATGCGACCATGCCGCCGAACGACGCGCCGAGCACGATCGGATTCGCGATGCCGAGCGCGTCACAGAACGCGCGCACGTCATCACCCCACTGCGCCAGATTCCAGCACTCCGTGGGACCATCCTCGCTGCGGCCGTTGCCGCGATGGTCGAGGTAGACGATTTGCGCGATATCGGCCAAGGCGGAGTAGGCGGGCCGGTAGATCGAATGGTCGGCGCCGGGGCCGCCATGCAGCATCAGCAGCACCGGCTTTTCCCGCATCACTGGGCCGTCCGGGACCAGCTTGGTGCCCTCGACGTCGAAGAACAGCCGCACCCCGTTCACGGATACGTGCATGAGCGGATCTCCATCGATTTGTGAACGGTCCGCCGGGCCGGCGGCTTGTCTTGAAGCAGATACTAAACCATACCGGAACTCAGCGAACCGAATCGGAAATGCCAGTCACAATTCTGGCGCACTCCCTATCTCAATAGTGTTCTGCTTTCGTTTGACACGCGATTTCGTCGTCAGGGCAAAATGTCATCTAAATTTCTCAATGCCACCGGCGCCGCGGCGATTGCCGTGACGCTCGCTTTGTCTGTGCAAACCTCGTCCGCACAGATCACGTTCCCGTGGGAGCGTTCACAGCAAAGCGCCCCGCAAGGCCAGGTGCAGTCCGACGACGCCGACCTGGAAATGCGGATCCAGCGGTTGGAAAATCAGCTTCGGCAACTCACCGGCCAGAACGAGGAGTTGCAATTCCGTAACCGCCAGCTCGAGGACCGGCTGCGCCAGCTCGGCGCCGCGCCGCCGGCGGCGGGAGGCCAGCCGCCGATGGCGCAGCCCAACGTGGCCGCGGCTCCGCCCGCGGTTCAGCCCGCGCCGCCGCAGGCACAGCAAGGCTATCCGCAGCAAGGCTATCCGCAGCAAGGTAATCGCCAGCCGCAGGGTTACCCGCAGGCACAGCCTGGCTACGACCAGCAGCAACCGCAGATTGCCTCACCCGCGCCCATCGTGCAGGAACAGGCGGCCCCGGCGGCCGGCGGCCGGCGCCGCGGCGATGCCTTCGACCCGAACCAGAATCCCAACGCTCCGGGCGCGCCGCGCGCACTCGGTGGCGGCCAGATGCCGATGTCGAACGAAGCGGCGGCCGGCGCGCCGGGCGGGCGCGGTCCGGGCGAACCACTCAATCTCGGCGGTCCGCGCGATCCCGGTGGCGCCTTGCCGCCGCCCGCTGCAGCACCGCCACCGCGCGGCCCGGGGCCCGGCGCCAGCGCCGCGCTGACCACGTTGCCGCCTGGCGCCACGTCGAAGGACGAATTCGATCTCGGCATCGGCTACATGCAGCGCAAGGATTATGCGCTGGCCGAAGAGACGATGAAGAATTTCGCACAAAAACATCCGAGCGATCCGCTGATCGGGGATTCGCAATACTGGCTCGGGGAAAGTTACTTCCAGCGCCAGCAGTATCGCGACGCTGCCGAGGCGTTCCTCGGCGTTACAACCAAGTTCGACAAATCGGGCAAGGCGCCCGACGCGCTGCTGCGGCTAGGCCAGTCGCTGGCGGCGCTTAAGGAAAAGGAAGCCGCCTGCGCCGCGCTCGGCGAGGTGACGCGGAAATATCCGCGCGCGTCGGCCGGCGTCAAAGCCGCCGTCGATCGTGAGCAGAAGCGGGTTAAGTGCTAAAGCGGAAGCCGGTCGAGGCCGCCACCGGTCTCCGATAGACTGGCAATGCCATGGCTGACGACGACCACGCGCCGATCTCGGTTCCGCAAGCGAAGGATCTGTTCGCGCATTGGAAGGCCGCGCCCGCACTGGTGCTGGCGGTGTCGGGCGGTCCCGATTCCCTTGCCCTGATGTGGCTTGCCGCCCGCTGGCGCCGTGCGCTTTCGCGCGGGCCGCGATTGATCGCCGTCACCGTCGACCACGGCTTGCGGCCCGAGGCCGCGCGCGAGGCGCGCGATGTCAAGCGTCTCGCAGAGACACTCGATGTGCCCCATCGCACACTGCGCTGGACCGGGACCAAGCCGAAGACCGGCTTGCCGGCCGCGGCTCGCGCCGCGCGCTATCACTTGCTGGCCAAGGCCGCGCGGGCGAGCGGCGCCACGCACATCCTCACCGCGCATACCCGCGACGACCAGGCCGAGACGCTGTTGATGCGGATACTGCGGGGCAGCGGCATCGCCGGTCTCGCCGCGATGGCGCGCGAGACCGAGCGTGAGGGCGTGTGGCTGGCGCGGCCGTTGCTCGACGTTCCGAAATCCCGGCTCGTGGCGACACTGGGCAGGGCGAAGATCGCCTTTGCCGACGATCCGACCAATCGCGACGTGAGCTTCACGCGGCCGCGGCTGCGCGCGCTGATGCCTGCGCTGGTCGAGGAGGGCGGCGATAGCCGCAACCTGGCGCGGCTGGCAACGCGGCTGGCGCGGGCGAATGCCGCGGTTGAAGTGCTGGCCGACGGCGCCGAGCGCTATCTCGCCTTGCGAGATCGCGATGATGCCTCGCGCTTCGGATTCGATGCTGGTGCATTTGCCGGTCTGCCCGAGGAAATCCGGCTTAGGCTGCTCAAGCGCGCGATCGACCGGGCCGGTCACGAGGGGCCTGCGGAACTTGGCAAGGTCGAGGCGCTGCTGGAGGTGCTGGACCGGGCCATTGCGAATGGCGAGAGGCAGACAAGGCTGAAACAGACGCTGGCCGGGGCGGCGATCAGCCTGACGAAGGGGCGAATTCACATCGATCCAGCACCGCCACGGAGGGGCAATCGGGCGTGAGAGGCGTCCACATACCGCAATATCCGGATATATCGGCGCCAAGAGCCTTAACCACCTCGGAAAAACCTCGGTTTTCGCGTCATTTTTTGACCGGGAATCGCGTTAAGATGCGTTAAATAGTCCCGTGTGGTTCCCTTGGCATTGACCCGGGCGCCACCTAGATTGGGGTGCAGTGGACCGGGGATTCTCGCCACGCTATCCAAGGAATACTTTAGGGTTTCCGCCAAGGACATAGGGCCGCGATCCGCGCGACCACGAAGGAAGATCGATGAACGCCAATCTGCGCAACTTCGCCCTCTGGGTCATCATTGTTTTGCTGCTGTTGGCATTGTTCACGCTTTTCCAGAATCCCGGTCAGCGCACGTCCTCGCAGGACATCTCGTTTTCCCAGCTGTTGAGCGAGGTCGACCAGAACCGCGTGCGCGACGTCGTGATCCAGGGGCCGGATATCCACGGCACCTTCACCAACGGCTCCTCGTTCCAGACCTATGCGCCGAACGATCCGACGCTGGTAAAGCGCCTCTATGACGGCAAGGTCTCGATCACCGCCAAGCCGCCCGGCGACAACGTGCCGTGGTTCGTCTCGCTGCTGGTCTCCTGGCTGCCCTTCATCGCGCTGATCGGCGTGTGGATCTTCCTGTCGCGCCAGATGCAGGGCGGCGCCGGCAAGGCGATGGGCTTCGGCAAGTCGCGCGCCAAGATGCTGACGGAGGCCCATGGCCGCGTCACCTTCGAGGACGTCGCGGGTGTCGACGAAGCCAAGCAGGACCTGCAGGAGATCGTCGAATTCCTGCGCGACCCCGGCAAATTCCAGCGCCTCGGTGGACGGATTCCGCGCGGCGTGCTGCTGGTCGGCCCTCCCGGCACCGGTAAGACCCTGATCGCGCGTGCGGTCGCGGGCGAAGCCAACGTGCCGTTCTTCACGATATCGGGTTCGGACTTCGTCGAAATGTTCGTCGGCGTTGGTGCTTCCCGCGTCCGTGACATGTTCGAGCAGGCCAAGAAGAACGCGCCCTGCATCATCTTCATCGACGAAATCGATGCGGTCGGCCGTCATCGCGGCGCCGGCCTCGGCGGTGGCAATGACGAGCGCGAACAGACCCTCAACCAGTTGCTGGTCGAGATGGACGGCTTCGAGGCCAATGAAGGCGTGATCCTGATCGCGGCGACCAACCGTCCCGACGTGCTCGATCCCGCGCTGCTGCGTCCCGGCCGTTTCGACCGCCAGGTGGTGGTGCCGAACCCGGATGTCGTTGGCCGCGAGCAGATCCTGAAAGTTCACGTCCGCAAGGTGCCGCTGGCGCCGGATATCAACCTCAAGACCATCGCGCGCGGCACGCCGGGCTTCTCCGGCGCCGACCTGATGAACCTCGTCAACGAGGCTGCCTTGACCGCCGCCCGTCGCAACAAGCGGATGGTGACGCAGGCCGAGTTCGAGGAAGCCAAAGACAAGGTGATGATGGGCGCCGAGCGCAAGTCGCTCGTCATGACCGAGGAAGAGAAGCTGCTGACGGCCTATCACGAGGGCGGCCACGCCATCGTCGGCCTCAACGTCGTCGCGACCGATCCGATCCACAAGGCCACGATCATTCCGCGTGGCCGGGCGCTCGGCATGGTGATGCAGCTGCCCGAGCGCGACAAGCTGTCGATGTCGCTCGAGCAGATGACGTCGCGGCTGGCGATCATGATGGGCGGCCGTGTCGCGGAAGAACTGATCTTCGGCAAGGAGAAGGTGACCTCCGGCGCCTCTTCCGATATCGAGCAGGCAACGCGACTGGCGCGCATGATGGTCACGCGCTGGGGTCTGTCCGAAGCCCTTGGCACCGTGTCCTACGGCGAAAACCAGGACGAGGTGTTCCTCGGCATGTCGGTTTCCCGCACCCAGAACGCGTCGGAAGCCACGGTTCAGAAGATTGACACCGAGATCCGGCGCTTTGTCGAAGAGGGCTACAACGAAGCCACGCGCATCCTCACCGAGAAGCGCCAGGACCTCGAAACGCTGGCGAAGGGCCTGCTCGAGTTCGAGACGCTGAGCGGCGACGAGATTCAGGACCTGCTCAACGGCAAGAAGCCCAACCGTGAGTCGGTGCTTGAGCCGAGCACGCCGCGCGCTTCCGCCGTGCCGCCGGCCGGCAAGCCGCGCCCGCGTCCCGATCCGGACCCGGGCCTGGAGCCGCAGCCGCAGGCGTAAGCTGGGTTGTTATCTGACTGAGTTAGGAACGGGCGCATCAGCGCCCGTTCTGTTATGGACGTCCGCTTGACGGGGGATCGGCATGCACGTGGTCGAATGCGAGCTTCCGCCCACGAGCGCGCTTGGCAAGGACGCGATCAGTAAAGCCTATTTCCATGATTCATACCGCGTGCCGCTGACGCGTCCGGGGCTGACAATCGTCGAAATCTTTTTTGCGCTGTTCGGCCATACGCCGCGCTGGATGAAGGCGTTGTTGATCACCCGCAATGCCATAGTCAGATGCTTCGGACTGGAAGTGCCGACCGCCGCCGAAATTCTCAAGCCTGCGGTGCGCGCGAACTACGGCGTTGGCGACAAGATCGGTCCGTGGCCGATTTTCTTCATTGGTGACGATGAGATTGTCGCGGGCCGCAACAACAAGCATCTCGACTTCAGGCTCTCGGTGCTCCGGCTGGTGGATGGCGACGCGGAGAGCGTCGTCGTTTCGACGATTTGCTCAGTGCATAACCTCTCCGGCAAAATCTATCTGTTCCTTATCGTGCCGTTCCACCGGACCGGCGTTCAGTCGCTGCTGGCCAATGCGGTGGCGGCGAAACGGCTATGACTGGCGGCCGAGACCGCTGATCCCTTGCGTCCGAACCACCATGATTAGGGTTGGCGTCCGTCGGGGCGTCATGGCATGTTTCCGCAGGCCGGAACGAAATACCGGCCGCTCCGCGCGCCCCTAAGCGCGGCTGACGACACAAGGGGAGGGAAGCCGATGCGTTTCGTCACGGGAGTTGGCGCGCTGGGCGCTGTCGCTTGTCTGATGCTGCCTGCCGTCTCGCCCGCAGCCGAAATGCGCGGCGTCACCGCAACCGAAATCAAGATCGGCCAGACCATGCCGTATAGCGGGCCGGTGTCGGCGTTCGGCGCGCTCGGCAAGGGCGAGGTCGGCTATTTCAAGATGGTCAATGAGCGCGGCGGCATCAATGGCCGCAAGGTCAACCTGATCTCGCTCGACGACAGCTACGCGCCGCCGAAGACGGTGGAGCAGACACGACGGCTGGTCGAAAGCGACGAGGTCGCGCTGATCTTCTCCTCGATCGGCACCGCGCATAACACCGCGATCGCGAAATATCTGCAGAGCAAGAACATCCCGCAACTGTTTCTGGCCTCCGGCGCCTCGAAATTTGCCGACATCGCGCAATTTCCGCAGGCCACCGTCGGCGTGCAGGCACCGTTCCGCTATGAGGCGCGGCTCTATGCGCGCTATGCGCTTTCGAAGAACCCGAACGCCAAATTCGCCGTCATTTCACAGAACGACGATTACGGCCGCGACTATCTGTCGGGTTTGAAGGACGTACTCGGCGACAAATACGATTCCGTCGTCACCGGCGCGACTTACGAAATATCAGACCCGACCATCGACTCCCAGATCGTGAAGCTGAAGGCCTCCGGCGCCGACGTGTTCGTGATCGCGGCTACGCCCAAGTTTGCCGCGCAATCCATCCGCAAGGCGTTCGAGATCGGCTGGCGGCCGATGACGTTCCTCTCCAATGTCGCGGTGTGGATTTCGACCGTGATGGAGCCGGCGGGCGTCGAGGCCGGCACCGGCATTCTCTCCACCGCCTATGTCAAGGATCCCGACGATCCCGCCTGGAAGGACGATGCAGGCGTCAAGGGCTGGCGGGAATTCATGACCAAATACGTCCCCGACGGCGACCAGCACGACACCAACTACGTCAACGCCTATAACAGTGCGATGGTGCTGGAGGCCGTGCTGAAGGCCTGCGGCAACGACCTGTCGACCGAGAACATTCTAAAGCAGGCGTATTCGATCACGGATCTGGAATTGCCGATGCTATTGCCCGGCATCAAGGTCAACACCTCGCCGACCGACCACGTGCCGGTTGACCAGATGCAATTCATGCGTTTCAACGGCAAGACGTGGGAGCGTTTTGGGGAATTGCAGACGGGGAACTAGCGGAGAATTGCCCGCGGGGCGGCAAGCGGCTCGCCGCATTCGCGCAAAAGTTTTCGCAGTGCGCGGATCGGCGGAAACACTTCCTGATTCCAGTCGGCGCCTTGCGCGTCATGAGCGGCCTGTTCCATCTCGACGATCTCGCAATCCTCCGCGAAGACCCGGTTGGTAAACCAGGCCAGCACCGGCCAGGCCAGGTCGAGCAGACCGGGAATTCGGGGCCTGCGCACCGACAGCACAACGAAGGTCCGGTTACAGCGCTGGGCTGCGTCGACGGGCGTGTAGCCCAGCCATACGCTGAGCACGGGCTCGTCCCCGCGCGTCCACATCCGCAAGCTTTGGTATGGATACTCGGTGCGAACCGTCATGAGATCGCGTGCCGCCTGCGCCCGGCCGCGCAAGCTGCCGACGATGACGGCCTCGCCGATCGGCGGCTTCTCGCCGGGCCGGGCGAAGCTGTAATCGACTTCCATCCAGCGCTCGCCAGCCCGGCTGCCAAGATAGCGCGGCACGACCTTGCCGGTGGTGCGGCGATGCAGGAACTGGTGGTTCATGTCCATCAGGTTCTCGTGCATGAATGTATAGTGGCAGGCGACGTGCTTGCCGAACAGCCGCGTCCTGTAGGCCGCGTCGGCCGCCGCGCCGATCCGCGCCAGCGGAGGAGCGGCAGGGGACGTGCCCGGCCACACGAAGATCAGCCCGTCGCGCTCCAAACAGGGGTAGCGGTGGACGCCGTTCGGCAGCTTGCCCTTGCCGAGATAGGGAACATCCACACAAGCGCCGGATGCGTCGTAGCGCCAACCATGATAGCCGCAGCGGATGGTGCAGCCATCGACCGTGCCTTTCGACAACGGCACCTGCCGGTGTGCGCAGCGGTCTTCCAGCGCGAAGACCTCGCCGCCCTTGGGCCGCACCAGCGCGATCGGCTCGCCCGCGAACCGTGCGGCATATGTCTGACCCGGCTTCACTTCGCGCGACCATGCCACCGGGTACCAGTGATCCGGATGCGCGCCGACCTTGCGAAGATCGAGCGATGCTTCCGACCATGCGTTATCGGGCCTCACCGTCATCGCGTTGTCACGCCTTTGCCAGCGGGCCAAGATGAAGGGCCATGATCTTTTCGGGCGTCTCGGTGACTTCGATGCGCTGGGCATCACCGCCGACGAAGGCGAGCACCGTTCGCTCGCCGTCGCGCCACATGCTGCCAACCAGTGCGATATTGATGTGCGTGGGCTGCCCTGTCTCCCACCTGGTACATTCGATCCAGAAGCGCATGTTCGACCTCGATGCCAGGCGGAGCGCGCGGCAAAGCCGCGCACTCCGGATTTGCTCAGGATGCGGCCCTCATTTCACGCGCCGCGGCGACCATGTTGACGAGAGCCGGGCGGACCTCCTCCCATTTACGGGTTTTCAGCCCGCAATCCGGATTGATCCAGAGTTGTGCATCTGTCAGCCGTTGTCGCGCCAGCGAGAGAAGCTCCGCCATCTCGCTGACCCCGGGAACGCGCGGCGAATGGATGTCATAGACGCCGGGCCCGATCTCGTTGGGGTATTTGTAGGTCTTGAAGGCGTCCAGCAGTTCCATCTTGGAGCGCGACGTTTCGATCGAAATCACGTCCGCATCCATGGCGCCGATCGCATCGATGATGTCGTTGAACTCGGAGTAGCACATATGGGTGTGGATCTGGGTTTCGTCGGCCACCCCGCTCGAACAGATGCGAAAGCTCTCGACGGCCCAGTCGAGATAGGTTTTCCATTGTGACTTCCGCAGCGGCAGGCCTTCACGCAAGGCCGCCTCGTCGATCTGGATCATTTTCGCTCCGGCCCTTTCGAGGTCGGTGACTTCGTCCCTGATCGCCAGCGCGATCTGCCGGCAGGTCTGGCTGCGTGGGATATCGTTGCGCACAAACGACCAGTTCAAAATGGTCACCGGTCCGGTGAGCATCGCCTTCATCGGCTTCTTTGTCAGGGACTGGGCGTAACGCCACCACTCGACCGTCATTGGCTCGGGACGAGAGACGTCCCCGAACAGGATCGGTGGCCTGACGTAACGTGAACCGTAGGACTGCACCCAACCGTGCCTGGTGAAGGTGAAACCTGACAGTTGCTCACCGAAATACTGCACCATATCGTTGCGTTCGAACTCGCCGTGCACAAGCACGTCGAGACCGATTTCCTCCTGCCAGCGAACGGCGTGCGCCGTCTCTTCCTTCAGGAATTGTTCGTATTGCGCGTCGCTCATCGTGCCCTTGCCGTGCGCCGCCCGCGCATTGCGAACCTCGGCGGTTTGCGGGAAAGAGCCGATCGTCGTGGTGGGGAATGCGGGCAGAGCGAACCGTGATCGCTGCACGCCGGCCCGCTTGGTGAATATGCTGTTACGTCGGCACATCGTTTCGTCGATTGCGGCCATGCGCCGGGCAACGCTCGCACTGTGAATCTTTGGCGATGTCTCGCGGGCGATGGCTGCGGCTTCCGACGCTGCCAGCGCGTCAGCGACCTTTTCGCTGTTACCGGCGAGCGCCTGGCCGAGCACGGCGAGTTCCCTGATCTTCTGCACAGAGAAAGCAAGCCAGCTTTTCACGTCAGGATCGAGATCGGCTTCCAGTTCGAGATCAATCGGAACGTGGAGCAGCGAGCATGACGGCGCGATCTGGACCCGGCTGGCTCCCAGGTCGGCAATTGCCGGCTTGAGCCGTTCAATCGAGGCAGCGAGGTTCGCCCGCCAGACGTTGCGGCCATCGATGGCCCCGAGCGAGACAATCAGATTCTTCGGTGCACGGGAGATGACGTCGTTCAGTTGGTCCGGCGCGCGAACGAGGTCGATGTGGAGGCCGGCAACAGGAAGCGCCAATGCGGTTTCCAGATTGTCGCCGAGCCCACCAAAATACGTCGTCAGCATGATTTTGAGCGAGGGCAACGCCTTTGCAAACGCCGCGTAAGCACGCTGCAGCGCCTGCCGCGCAGTATCGTTCAGATCGAGAACCAAACAGGGTTCATCGAGCTGCACCCATTCGGCGCCGCTTTTCGCGAGCTTTTCCAGAACCTCGATATAGACCGGCAACAACGCGTCGAGCAGCGACAGCGGATCGAGCGTCGGATCGGAGCTCTTGCCAAGCTTCAGGAAGGTGACCGGACCGACCAGAACCGGGCGCGTCTGATAGCCGAGGCTCCTCGCTTCCTCATACTCTTCAATAGGCTTGCGCGAAGAGAGCTTGAAGGTTTGCCCTTTGCCGAACTCCGGCACCATATAATGATAGTTGGTGTCGAACCACTTGGTCATTTCCTGTGCGGGCGCGCCATGCGACGACCCGTGTTCATGATGGGCATGCCCGCAGCTTTCGTCATGGCCGGCACCTTCTGCGCCGCGCGCCATCGCGAAATAGGTGGAAAGCGAGACCTCGCCGCCTTTCCAGCCATATACTTCCGGTATTGCGCCGACCATCACGCTGGTGTCGAGAACCTGGTCGTACATTGAAAAGTCGTTGGACGGGATAACGGTGACGCCAAGCGATTTCTGGCGCGCCCAGTTTGCGGCTCGAAGCCCGGTGGCTGTGTCGCGGAGCGCCTGCTCGCTGGATTTACCGGACCAAAAGCTTTCCAGCGCCATTTTGAGTTCGCGGCGGGGTCCGATCCGCGGCGTTCCGAGCGTTGCAACAGGAAGTGAAGAAGTAGACATGGCTTAACCCCAAAAGTTGGGGGCAAAGGCCGAAGTGACACGTCTGGATTCCGCGTACGGCGGGAAGCGCGCGCGGAATCGCAACCGCACCACCGGGACACCCCGCCCGTGGACGTGTATGTTGTCGAGGCAGGTCTCCTGGCTCACGGGTCAATGCTGCTGTCCGGCCTTCCCGAAACCAATCGTGGTCTCAGTGACTTTGTTGGACAGCGGCTCGCCGCTTACAGTTGCGGGGGCAGCTCCGGCTTCGCACCGGCTTCCCTCTTAGCTTCGGGCCGAACGAGCCCGAAGAACCACGACGGTCTCAGTTAGGATCAACGGCAATCCCGGTCAATCGAGCCCGGAGTGGGAAGCTACCCATCGCTCCCGATCGATGCCGTTGGGCCGAACATCCAAGTTACTCAGTTCTGCGGCCTCCTTCAGGAAGAATGGTTCTGACGATGGAGGCGTCCAGGGCTTCATATTCGTGAAGCCCGATAGTCTCGTAGAGTTCGGCGCGCGTCTGCATCCGGTCCAGCATCGCGTGGGTGCCACCGTCGCGCCTGATCGTGTTGAATAGATCTTGCTGCGCCTTGTTGGCAACGCGCAGCGATGACACCGGCCAAATCACCATGCGATAGCCCATGGCCTCGAACTCAGACGCGGTGAAGAACGGCGTCTTGCCGAACTCGGTCATGTTCGCCAGCAGTGGAACGCCGGGAACGCGCCTGGCGAACTCCTCGAACATCTCGCGCGAAATCATCGCTTCCGGGAAGATCGCGTCCGCTCCCGCTTCCAGATAGAGTTTTGCACGCGCTACCGCACCATCCATGCCTTCGCTCGCCGCGGCATCGGTTCTCGCGATCAGATAGAGATGACGCCGCGCCTTGGCGGCGGCGGCGACCTTGGCGGCCATGTCGCGCGCATCCGCCAGCTTCTTGTCGTTGAGATGACCGCATTTTTTCGGAAGCAGCTGGTCCTCGATGTGAACGGCCGCAGCACCGGCATCCTCGAAGGTGCGCACCATGTTCATGACATTGAGCGCTTCGCCATAGCCGGTGTCGCCATCGACCAGCAGCGGCAGGCCGCTGGCGCGTGCCACCTGGCGGATGAAGAAGGCGACTTCCTCGATCGTGATGATGCCGAGGTCCGGCAGGCCCATCGAAGCCGTCATCGCCGCGCCCGACAGATAGAGCGCGGGAAAGCCCGCGTCCCGGGCCTGCAACGCGGCCATTCCGTTGTGCGCGCCGGGCATCCGGAGAATGCCCGGTCTGTCCAGGAGATCGCGGAAGCGAACCCCGGCCGGCCTGTCGGCCGCATCAGTACCCAGGAGATATACCATTATTACGTCCTTACGCGGCGCGCGGGGCGATCGCAGCCTTGCCACGCTCCTGCAGCGGCACGAACTTCAGATTCTCCGGGCCGATGTAATTCGCGGCCGGGCGTATGATCTTGTTGTTGACGCGCTGTTCCATCACATGCGCCGCCCATCCGGATGTTCGGGAAATCACGAACAGCGGTGTGAACATCGCGGTCGGCACCCCCATCGCGTGGTAGGAGACCGCGCTGAACCAGTCGAGATTGGCGAACATCTTCTTGGCATCGGCCATCACGGCCTCGATCCGGTCGGCGATTTCGAACATCCGGGTGCTCTCGCTTTCAATGCTGAGGCGGCGCGCGACTTCCTTGATCACCTTGTTGCGCGGGTCGGCGATGGTGTAGACCGGGTGGCCGAAGCCGATCACGACTTCCCTGGCCGCGACGCGCCGGCGGATATCGGCCTCCGCTTCTTCCGTGTTGCCGTAACGTTTTTGCACTTCGAACGCGATCTCGTTGGCGCCGCCATGCTTGGGCCCGCGCAGCGCGCCGATCGCGCCGGTGATGGCGGAATAGAGGTCCGAGCCGGTGCCCGCGATCGAGCGCGCGGTGAACGTCGAGGCGTTATACTCGTGCTCGGCATAGAGGATCAGTGAGGTATGCATCGCGCGCTCGTGCGATGGCGACGGCTTCCTGCCATGGAGCAGATGCAGGAAATGCGAGCCGATCGAATCGTCGTCGGTTTCGACGTCGATCCGGCGGCCGTGGTGGGCGTAGTGGTGCCAGTAGAGCAGCATCGATCCAAGCGAGGCCATCAGCCGGTCGGCAATGTCGCGCGCGCCGGGCTGATTGTGGTCATGGGCCTCGGGAAGGATGCAGCCGAGCGCGGAGACGCCGCTCCTCAAGACGTCCATCGGATGTGCGGCGGCGGGCAGCAATTCCAGCGTCTGCAACACCGCCGAAGGTAACCCGCGCAGCGCCTTCAGCTTGGCCTTGTAGTTTTTGAGCTCGGCCAAAGTGGGCAGGCTGCCGTGAACCAGGAGATAGGCGATTTCCTCGAACTCGCAGGTTTCGGCGACATCGAGGATGTCGTAGCCGCGATAATGCAGGTCGTTTCCGGTGCGGCCGACCGTGCATAGCGCGGTGTCGCCGGCGATCACGCCTGACAGGGCGACCGATTTCTTCGGGGCGGGCTTGATGTCCGTCATCTCAATCTCCTATCGATTGCCGGCGGCGCGCTGGATCGCAACCGGGGCCGTGTCACGCCAGTCGAAGATGCCGTGCGTCGATGTCGCTCCGAGTGATTTCGGATCGACCGTGAAGGTGAGGTCGGTCAGTTCACCTGCCTTGAGCGAGGGCAATCTCTCGACCGTCGCGATGAAGCGATCCTGCTCGGCCGCGCTGATCACGCCTTCCGCCAGGTTGCGGAATTTCCGGATGTAGTCCGTCCGCCTAAACGGGCGGGCGCCGAGCGGATGTGCGTCAGCCAGCGCAATTTCGTCGCTGATGATGGAGCCGCCCTTCAGCTTCACGATCACGCGGCCGCCGAACGCTTTTTCCTTCGGATCGTGGCTGTGGTAGCGGCGGGTCCATGCGAGGTCTTCGACCGTCGAGATCTTGCGCCATAGCGCGATCGTGGTTTCGCGGCCCGCGCGCTCGGGGGCATAGGATCGCTCGTGATGCCAGCTGCCGTCTTCGAGCGCGACCGCGAAAATATACATGATCGAATGGTCGAGCGTCTCGCGGCTCGCCGTCGGGTCCATCTTCTGCGGGTCGTTGGCGCCGGTGCCGATGACATAGTGGGTGTGGTGGCTGGTGTGGATGACGATGCTTTCGATTTTCGAGAGATCGCCGATCTTCGGCCCCAGCCGGCGCGCCAGGTCGATCAGGGCCTGGCTTTGGTATTCGGCCGAATGCTCCTTGGTATAGGTGTCGAGAATGGCGCGCTTGGGTTCGCCCTTCTCCGGCAGCGGCACCGTGTATTCCGCGCTGGGGCCGCCGAGCAGCCAGGCAATAAAGCCGTCCTCGCCTTCATAGGCCGGGGACGGCGCGCCTTCGCCGCGCATCACGCGATCGACGGACTCGATCGCCATCTTGCCGGCGAAGGCCGGCGCATAGGCCTTCCAGCTTGAAATCTCGCCCTTGCGCGATTGCCGCGTGGTCGTGGTGACGTGGAGCGCCTGCTGAACGGCCTGATAGATCGTCTCGGCAGGCAAGCCGAGCAGCGCGCCGATCCCGGCGGCGGCGGACGGGCCGAGATGGGCGATGTGATCGATCTTGTGCTCGTGCAGGCAGATGCCTTTCACGAGATCGACCTGGATTTCGTAGGCCGCAGCCAGTCCGCGAACGAGGTCCGCGCCCGTCAGCCCGCAGTGCTGGGCCACAGCCAGCACCGGCGGAATGTTGTCACCGGGATGTGAATAGTCCGCGGCAAGGAACGTGTCGTGGAAATCGAGCTCGCGGACGGCGACGCCGTTGGCCCAGGCGGCCCATTCCGGTGATGTCCGCTGCGACCGTGCCAGCCCGAACACGGTTGATCCCGGCTGGTGAGGATGCGCCTCGGCTTGCGCTCGCGCGCTGGCAACGGGACGCCGCGCCACCGAGGCTGCGGCAACGGCGGCGTTGTCGATGATGCGGTTGCCCAGCATCTCCACCACGTCGCTCTCGACCGCGACGGGATCGGCAGCGACCTCGGCGATCTTCCATGCCAGTTGGCCTGCGCGCGGCAGATGATCGGCCGATTTGAACGTACGAACGCTATGCTGTTTCAAGACGCAGCTTCCTTCTGGATGGGGTCGGTCATGGTTGATTGCGTGATCGGGACCGGCCGGCCGAATTCATTCACCGCGACCATCTCGAACGTTCCGCGCACCGCGGATTTCCGTCTGCCGCTGATCAGGTCTTCGCGGATCATGTCGACCGCGACCGTCATGGAGCTGCGGCCGACGCGCACGACCTGGGCAACGAGCTCGATGAGTTCGCCGACATGGACGGGCTCGTGAAATTCGATTCTGTCCGAGGTTGCCATCACGACGCTCTGGCGCGCGTGCCGCGTCGCCGAGACGAATGCCGCCTTGCCCATCAGGCTCAGGGCATGGCCGCCGAACAGCGTGCCGTAGTGATTGGCCTGCTCCGGAAACACCATCTCCACGAACCGGGTTTCGACGGGATGGAGGTTTGGCGACGCCGCTGAGTGCATTTTCCTGCTCCGCCCGACTTGTTATTTCCTCACGACTTCGCAATATCTACAAACATGCGCTCTCGAAATGGCTGAAAAAGCATAGTCTTGCGAAGAAAAAACGGCTGATTTGCAAAGTTTGCAAAGGTGGTGCGATGAAAAAGACCTTCATGGGCGTGCGGTTGAAGAGGCTGCGGGAGGAGCAGCGCCTGACGCAGGCAGCGCTTGCTGGCAAACTCGGGATCTCCCTGAGCTATCTCAACCAGCTGGAAAACAATCAGCGGCCGCTCACCCTGCCGGTGCTGCTGGCGCTCAATTCGGTATTCGGCCTCGACGTGCAGTCGTTCGCCGAGGGCGACGAGGCGCGCTTGATCTCGGACCTTCGCGAAGCGCTCGCGGACCCTTCACTGGGTGAAACGATCGCCGTCGCTGAACTTCGCGAACTCGCGCAGAACATGCCCGCAGTCGGGCGCGCGCTGGTCAATCTCAACCGGAAATATCGTCACGCCGCCGAGCAATATGCGGCTATCTCCGCGCGGCTCGGCGAGGACCGTCAGGCCGCGGCGGCGGTGCTGCCCTCCACGCCGTTCGAGGAAGTCCGCGACTTCTTCTATCTGCAGCACAACTACATTGCCGAGCTCGACGATGCGGCGGAAGCGATCGCCAGCCGCATGGAATTGCCGATCGGGCGGATGACGCCAGGCCTGGTGTCGTATCTGGAAAGCCGGCACGGCGTGACTGTCCTGATCGATGCGATCGACGAACCCGGATCGGGAACGCAGCGCCTGTTCGATGGTCGCACCCGAACGCTACGTCTGTCGCCTGGCCTTGATCCGGGCCAGCAGGCGTTTCAGCTCGCGACGCAGATCGCCATTCTGGAACTGGACGAGGCGATCCATGCAATCGTCGACAAGGCAAAGTTGACCAGCGACGAAGCGCGCGGCCTTGCTCGGATCGGGCTTGCAAACTATTTCGCCGGTGCGCTGATTTTGCCTTACTCCGTCTTCCTCAACGAGGCGGAGCGGTGCCGTTACGACATCGAACTGCTCAGTCACCGCTTCGGCGTGGGTTTTGAAACGATCTGTCACCGGCTGAGCACCCTGCAGCGCCACAACGCGCGGGGCGTGCCGTTCTTCTTCATCCGCGTCGATCGCGCCGGAAACATATCGAAGCGCCAATCGGCGACCGATTTCCATTTTTCCCGGGTTGGCGGAACGTGTCCGCTGTGGAACGTTTATGAGGCCTTCGCCAGCCCCGGGCGTATCCTGACGCAGCTGGCAAGGATGCCCGATGAGCGAACCTATCTCTGGGTTGCCCGGACGGTGACGCACGGCCGAGGAGGCTACGGCGCGCCCGCCAAGACGTTTGCGGTCGCGCTCGGATGCGATGTTCGCCATGCGGAGCGAATCGTCTATTCGCAGGGCCTCAAGATCGATCCGTCACTGGCGACGCCGATCGGCATGGGCTGCAAGGTGTGCGAACGGCCGGATTGTCCGCAACGCGCGTTTCCACCGGTCGGCCGCGCCTTGCGAATCGACGAAACGCGGTCCCGATTCGCGCCGTATGCGACCTCATGAGCCGATGCGGCCGGGATAGCGGGGAAAAACGTCTTTCAGGCCGAGAAAGAATCAGCTTGTCGTGCTTCTCATCCACCGGTCGGATAATTTTTTTCTTGAATAGCGGGCATTGATCTTAACGGCCCATTGACACTCTCTCGCGAATACTACCACATGTAGATGTCACGGTCCGCCAGACCTCAACAGCTGGTGGCTAAGAGGGAAGCCGGTGTAACGCGCCAGCGCGCGCGAGTCCGGCGCTGCCCCCGCAACTGTAAGCAGTGAGTTGTTCCCGATTTCACGTCACTGATGCGGCCACGCATTGGGAAGACCGGGCACGACGCTGACCTGCGAGCCAGGAGACCTGCCGCGACACCGAAAAACGTCCACGGGCGGGGTGTCCGGCGGTCGCTCGCAGAATCATGCCGGTGCTTTGCGCCGGGCATCCAATGCAGCGTCGCTCCAAGACATCCAGCCCCAACAACACTACGGGGTCTGCCGATGTCGCAATCTTCTCAACTCGTTTCTCCCGAAGCCAAAGCCGCTCCCTTTCTTGCGTTGCGTACCGAATCGTCAGCTTCGCCGGAAGGCGCGCTGCCGATGCAGGTGATCCGCCGCAACGGCACGGTTTCGAAATTCGACGCCAGCAAGGTTTCGGTCGCGATGACCAAGGCGTTTCTCGCCGTCGAGGGGCATGGCGCAGCAGCCTCCCGCCGCGTGCATGAAATCGTCGAGCAACTGACCACGGAAGTTGTCGGCGCGCTGTCGCGCCGGATGAGCGAGGGCCGCACCTTTCATATCGAGGACGTGCAGGATCAGGTCGAACTGGCCTTGATGCGCAGCGAGCACCACAAGGTCGCGCGCGCCTATGTGCTGTATCGCGAGGAGCGCACGCGGCAGCGTGCCGGGCAGGAAGCGGCCAATGCCGCCCAACCGTCGGGGGAGCCTTCGCTGCGCGTCACCCTGGCCAGCGGTGTGCAGGTCCCGCTCGATATCGAGCGCCTGACGCTGATCATCGAAGAAGCCTGCGCCGGGCTAGAGGGCGCCAGCGCTGCTGCCGTGCTCACTGAGACGCAGCGCAATCTCTATGACGGCATCGGCGAGGGCGAACTGGCGCTGGCGTCGGTGATGGCTGCGCGCACGCTGGTGGAGCAGGAGCCGAACTATGCCTATGTCAGCGCGCGGCTGTTGCTCGACAAGCTGCGCACCGAGGTGCTGTCGTTCGTGCTTGGAGCGCCGACCAGTGCGTCGCAGGCCGATATGGCGGTGCGCTACGGCGAATATTTTCCCGCCTACGTCAAGGCCGGCATCAAGGCCGAACTGCTCGATCCCGATCTGGCGCGGTTCGACCTGAAGAAGCTGGCCGCGGCGCTGAAGCCGGAGCGCGATCTGGCGTTTCAGTTTTTGGGGCTGCAAACGCTGTACGACCGCTATTTCCTGCATGAACGCGGCAACCGCATCGAGCTGCCGCAGGCGTTCTTCATGCGCGTCGCCATGGGCCTTGCGGTGCGAGAGATCGACCGCGAGGCGCGCGCCATCGAGTTCTACGATCTGCTGTCGTCGTTCGACTTCATGGCTTCGACGCCCACCTTGTTCAACTCGGGAACGCTGCGGCCGCAATTGTCGTCCTGCTTCCTCACCACCGTTGCCGACGATCTCGACGGCATCTTCAAGTCGGTCAAGGACAACGCGCTGCTGGCGAAATATTCCGGCGGGCTGGGCAATGACTGGACCCGCGTGCGCGGGCTCGGCGCCCACATCAAGGGTACCAATGGCGAGAGCCAGGGCGTGGTGCCGTTCCTGAAGGTGGCCAACGACACTGCCATCGCAGTCAACCAGGGCGGAAAGCGCAAGGGTGCGGTGTGCGCCTATCTCGAAACCTGGCACATCGACATCGAAGAATTTCTGGACCTGCGCAAGAACACCGGCGACGATCGCCGCCGCACCCATGACATGAACACCGCGAACTGGGTGCCTGACCTGTTCATGCAGCGCGTCGAGGCCGATGGCGAATGGACGCTGTTCTCGCCGGACGAGACGCCCGACCTGCACGACCTCTACGGCCAGCCCTTCGCCGAGCGCTATGCGGCGTATGAGGCGAAGGCGGCGCGCGGCGAAATCCGCGTGTTCAAGCAGGTTCGCGCCACGGATTTGTGGCGCAAGATGTTGACCATGCTGTTCGAGACCGGGCATCCCTGGATCACGTTCAAGGATCCCTGCAATCTGCGCTCGCCGCAGCGCCATGCCGGCGTGATCCATTCCTCGAATCTCTGCACGGAGATCACGCTCAATACCTCCGACGACGAAACCGCCGTCTGCAATCTCGGCTCGATCAATCTGCTCAACCATGTGCGGGAAGGGCGGCTCGATGAGCCGCGGTTGCAGCGCAGCGTGGCCATTGCGATGCGGATGCTCGACAACGTCATCGACATAAACTTCTACACCATCCCGGAAGCGCGCCGCTCGAACCTGCGGCACCGCCCGGTCGGCCTCGGGCTGATGGGATTCCAGGATGCACTGCAGGCGTTGCGGATCGCGATGGCTTCCGATGCGGCTGTTGCCTTCGCCGATACCAGCATGGAGATGATCTCCTACTATGCGATCTCGGCCTCGGTCGATCTGGCCGCCGAGCGCGGGCGCTATCCGTCGTTCGACGGCTCGCTGTGGAGCCGGGGCATTTTGCCGATCGATTCGATCGAACTGCTGGCGGAAGCCCGCGGTGGTCTCGCGATGGACCGCGGCATGGCGCTTGACTGGGATCACTTGCGCGAGCGCGTCAAATCATCAGGCATGCGCAATTCGAACGTGATGGCGATCGCGCCGACGGCGACCATTTCCAACATCTGCGGCGTGGCGCAGTCGATCGAGCCCGCCTACCAGAACCTCTATGTCAAATCCAACATGTCCGGCGACTTCACCGTGGTGAACGAGTTTTTGGTGCGCGACCTCAAGGCGCGCGGGCTGTGGGACGAGGTGATGGTCAACGACCTGAAATATTTCGACGGCAGCGTTGGCGCCATCGATCGCATTCCCGACGACCTCAAGGCGCTCTATGCCACCGCCTTCGAGATCGACAGCGCCTGGCTGATCGAGGCGGCCTCGCGGCGGCAGAAATGGATCGACCAGTCGCAGTCGCTCAACCTCTATATCGCCAACCCTAGCGGCAAGAAGCTCGATGCGCTCTATCGGCTGGCCTGGGCGCGTGGGCTGAAGACGACCTATTATTTGCGTTCGCGCAGCGCGACGCATGTCGAAAAATCCACGCTCCGGGGCACCGACGGCAAGCTCAACGCCGTTGCGGCCGCACCTTTGATGTCGGCGGGCGCGCCGATCATCGTGCCATCAGCGATCACGGCGCCTGACCTGTCCGGCGCAATCGCGTGTTCCATCGATAATCCCGAATGCGAAGCCTGCCAGTAAGCAGACAAGAAGAGAAGGAAACAACAATGCTCGACTGGTCAGAACCCGCTGCGCCCTCGCTCCGGATGCCGCCTCCGTTGGTGGCGCAAACCATCGTTGCGGCCGATCAAGCCGGCCTCGGCGCCATCGACCGAAGCGGCGGCAGGGTGTCCGTGGACGACAAGCGGATGATCAACTGCCGCGCCGACGTCAATCAGTTGCTGCCGCTGAAATACAAATGGGCGTGGGAGAAGTATCTCGCCGGCTGCAACAATCACTGGATGCCGACCGAAGTCTCGATGCAGGCCGACATCGCTTTGTGGAAATCGCGCGACGGCCTCACCGAGGACGAGCGCCGCGCCATCAAGCGCAATCTCGGCTTCTTCGCGGCGTCCGAAAGCCTTGTCGCCAACAACATCGTGCTGGCGATCTACCGCCATTTGACCAATCCGGAATGCCGGCAGTATCTGCTGCGGCAGTCCTTCGAGGAGGCCGTTCACACCCACACCTTCCAGTACATCGTCGAAAGCCTCGGCCTCGACGAGGGCGAGCTGTTCAACATGTACCGCGAGGTGCCGTCGATCACCGACAAGGCGGCGTGGGCGTTGAAGCACACTCAGCATCTCGACGATCCCGATTTCAAGACCGGTACGCCGGAAGCCGACCAGGCGTTCCTGCGCGATCTCGTCGCCTTCTACGTCATCTTCGAGGGCATGTGGTTCTATACCGGGTTCGCCCAGATCCTCTCGCTCGGCCGCCGCAACAAGATGGTGGGCATCGCCGAGCAGTACCAGTACATCCTGCGCGATGAATCGATTCATCTGAACTTCGGCATCGACGTCATCAACCAGATCAAGATCGAGAATCCGCATCTGTGGACCAAAGCCTTTCAGGACGAAGTCCGCGCCATGGTGCGTGAGGCGGCCGAACTGGAAGCGGCCTACGGGCGGGACACCATGCCGCACGGTTTCCTCGGCCTGAATGCGGCGCTGTGCGAAACCTACATGCACTTCATCGCCAACCGCCGCTGCGCACAGCTTGGCCTGGCGCGGGTGTTCGACGAAACCGAGAATCCGTTTCCCTGGATGTCGGAAGCGATGGACCTGAAGAAGGAGAAGAATTTTTTCGAGACGCGGGTGATCGAATATCAGAACGGCGGGGCGCTGAGCTGGGAGTAGGGATGGCTTACTCCCTCTGCCCGTCGTCCCTGCGAAAGCAGGGACCCATAACCACCAGCTTTTGTCGTTACGAATGACGGCTCCCATCCCGCGAAATCGTTAGATCACGCGGTATGGGTCCCTGCGTTCGCAGGGACGACAGAAAATCCCGCCGTTGCCGCGCTAAAACTTAAGATTTCCTCAATGCAGTCCGGCCTATTGCTTGGGGTGTGCGCCTTCGGGGAAGGCGTGCGCCCAGGCAAGGACCGCGCATGACCGCCTCTCTTTCCACCTTCAAGCCCGCAGGCGAGCAAGCTTCGATTCCGCCGTGGCTCATCAGGGTCTGCCTGGTGCTGGCGATTGCGAACGTGACACTTTGCCTGTCGGCGTATTTCTCACACTGGTGGGTATACGATCCGAACGGCCTCGGCATCCCGACCGATTTCATCAACGTCTGGGCTGCCGGCCGACTGGTGCTCGACGGCCTCCCGGCGCAGGCCTATGACTGGGACATCCAGAAGCAGGTCGAGGTCGCAAAACTCGGGCAGGATTTTGTCGGCTATTTTGCCTGGCACTATCCGCCGCCATTCCTGTTCATTGCTTCCTTGCTGGCGCAGCTTCCCTATCAGGTCGCGTATATCGGCTGGGTCGTGGTCAGCTTTCTGCCCTTCCTGGTCGCGATGCGTGCGATCGTCGGCCACCCCTTCGGCTATCTGCTCGCGCTCGCCATTCCGATGGCGTTCATCAATGCGCTGGTCGGGCAGAACGGATTCCTCACCGCGGCCCTGATCGGCGGCACGCTCTATCTGATCCCGATACGGCCGGTACTGGCAGGCATCTGCCTCGGGCTTTTGACCTACAAGCCGCAATACGGGCTGCTGTTTCCGATCGCGCTGATCGCGGCCGGGCATTGGCGCGTGTTCATCAGCGCCGCCGTCACGGCTGTCGTGCTGGCCACCGCTTCCTGGCTCGCCTTCGGCATCGAGAGCTGGCTGGCGTTCTTCCACTGGATGCCGAAATTCTCGCAGACGTTCCTGACCGAAGGCAAGGCCCCATGGTGGAAGCTGCAGAGCATCTTCTCGCTGGTGCGTTACTTCGGCGGCAGCGAGCCGCTTGGCTGGGCGTTCCAGTGGGTCCTCACCGCCTCCGTGGCCGTGGTGCTGGCGCTGATGTGGCGAAGCCGCGTGCCCTACACGCTGAAGGCCGCAGCGCTCGCCGCCGGAGCGCTGCTGACCACGCCCTATCTCTTCATGTACGACATGATGGTGCTGACGATCCCGATCGCCTTCCTGGTCCGCATCGGATTGACGAGCGGTTTTCGCGCCTACGAGCTTCCGGCGCTGGGCGCCGTCGTCGCCCTCATCGGTTGCTACATGTTCACCGGCATTCCGACGGGCCTTGGCGCCACGCTGGTCGTGGCCGCGCTGATCCTGCGCCGCGCCGGATCGTGGTGGCAGCATCAGCCGGCGCCAAAACTCGTCGCGGCAGGGGCGTAAAGTCAGCGGTCGCTATTTGATGAACGCCGCCCACAGGGCAGCATTCGCCAGCGTGCCGGCCTCGTTCATGTGGCAGCCATCTGGGCTGCGGCCTTCATTTCCGATCGTGTCGGTGTCGGGCCCCGGGCGGATATTCAGAGCTTCATCGACCGCGGAGTGTTGACCGGCACGTACCGCCGCAACGTTGTTCGGCCCGACGTAGTCGCATTTTGCGCTACGTGACAGATAGAAGGGCGCATCGAAACCGGCCGCGCGAAATCGCTTGACCAGCTGATGCAACAGCGAGGCATATTGTTCGGCAGTCGTCGCCGATACCGCATCCGTTTCTCCCTGCTGAAACAGAATATGCGTCGGCGTCAGCCCGGCTTCCTTCAGCTTCGCGATGCCATTGGTCGTCAACTCGGCGCCCTCGCTGTTCAGGAAGGCGAGCGATGCCCCGCCCCGGGCAAGGGGAACGAAAATCACGCGGTCATAGCGTCCGGCCTGGATCAGGATGTCGCCGAGGCGTGTTGCAAAGCTTCCGCCGATGCCATCGGTGCCCAGCAAGGGATCGACTGCAGCAAAGCATTTGCCGCTCGCGGGATCGAAATTGTCGACGGCTTCGCGGGCCGCATGTCGGGCGCTTCCGTAGTTGGCCGCGTTGCTCTGGCCGTGCACGACGATAACGGCCGTCTTGCCGGATACGGGGCCGCACGCCCGTTCGACGCGCGCCGGCGGCGGCGGAAGCCCAGCCAGGCCGGCCTGGCGGGCGCCCGGCGTCAGCATTCCGCCGGCAATCGTGCCGATCAGCACGCCACCCATCAGGAACGCGGCAAGGCGCAACAAGGGAAATGTTCTCCAGGGTCGCTCAGCTTCGTCGTAGGTGTACACGGCTCGTCCGTTTGGATGGCGCTCACCGATTCGGGCCGAGCGCAATTTGGAGCGCGAGGGAAGTAATCTGAGGCTGCCCAATCCGGCGCATGCTAGCCGGGCGGCGTTGAGAGCCTGTTAATGGTTGGAAGACCCTATCGGCAAATCCTCCCGAACCAGGCTGCAAACCGTCTTGTCATCGGGCCTGAATAGTTGTTCACTTCTTCAAAGCGATGGGTGTGCCTGTCGCTCAAGATATTGAAGGTGCGCGCGTTCTGGCGGGCCCCAGGGGCTCGAGGGCGCGTCGGGGACGGAAGACGCCATGGTCTATCGGCGAACCCATCAGGTCGTAAAGCGGCTGGCGGCGCGGCGTAGCGCCATCCTGGCGGCGGCGCGGGACGCTGCGGCCGAGGGAGGCATGGCGGCGGTGCAGATCGCCCCGGTTGCAGTCCGCGCCAATGTCGCGGCCGGCACCGTCTACCGTTACTTCCCCTCCAAGGCCGAGCTGATTTCCGAGCTGATCGCCGAGGTGTCGCGCGACGAACTGGCGGCGATCCGCCGCGCGGCGGATGCAGCGCCGGGGCCGTCTTCGGCGCTCGCCGGCGCCGTCACCACGGTTGCCGTGCATGTGCTGTCGCAGCGCAAGCTCGCCTGGGGCATTCTGGCCGAACCTGTCGATGTCGACGTCTCGGCGTCGCGGCTCGCCAGCCGCCGCGAAATCTCCGGCGAGATTGCAGCCAGAATCGACGCCGCGGTGCGCGCTGGCCATCTGCCGGCGCAGGATACGGCGCTCGCCGCCACCGCGCTGCTCGGTGCGCTGCATGAATCCTTGGTCGGCCCGCTGGCGCCCGAGAACCTGGATGATCCCGCGAAGCTGCGCGACGCCGTGCAAACCGTCACGTTATTGGCGCTGCGCGCCGTCGGCGTGATGGATGCCCGCGCCCGCGGCCTCGTCGTGCAGGCGGTGCTGCCGGCGAAAGCGCTGGTGGGAGCTTAGAAAGCCTCTGCCGTCGGCGACACGACTTTGTCGCAACCATTTGCCACGCTGCGGCTTATCGACGGTTCAACCGTGATCAGGAGCATGCGATGACAACGACATCAGGATCCGCCAAATGGCAGGGCGGCATCAAGGACGGCAAGGGCGCGATTTCGACCAAGAGCGGCGCGCTCAACGATTACCCCTACGGCTTCGCCAGCCGCTTCGAGGGCAAGCCCGGCTCCAATCCGGAAGAATTGATCGGCGCCGCGCACGCCGCCTGCTTCACGATGGCGCTGTCGCTGATTTTGGGCGAAGCCAAGCTCACCGCCGAACACATGGAGACCAAGGCCGACGTCACGCTGGAAAAGCAGGGCGATGGTTTTGCCATCACCTCGGTTCATCTGGTGCTGAATGCGAAGATCCCGGGCGCCGACAAGGCGACGTTCGAGGAGCTTGCAGGCAAGGCCAAGGCCGGCTGCCCGGTGTCGAAACTGCTGAACACGAAGATCACGCTGGACGCGATGCTGCAGTAACTGACGTCGTCATTTCCGGGTTCGCGCCTGCCCGCGCCCCGGAATGAACGCCATCACTTCTTCGCCCCGCCTTCCGGCTCGACATTGGCGATGCGCACCATGTTGGTGGTGCCGGCGATGCCGAGCGGCACGCCGGCGACGATGATGACGCGCTGGCCCGCATTGGCAAAGCCGTCACGGAACGCGATCGAGCCGGCGCGATCGACCATGTCGTCCTGGTCGTGGGCGTCTTCGGCCACCACGCAATGCACGCCCCAGACGACGGACAATTTGCGGCCCGTCGCCAGGTTCGGCGTGATCGCCACCACCGGCGGCTTCGGCCGCTCGCGCGCGACGCGGATGGCGGTCGAGCCCGACGAGGTCCAGCAGATGATCGCCGACAATTCCAGCGTCTCGGCGATCTGCCGTGCAGCGTCCGCGATGGCGTCGCCGACCGTATTCTCAGGCTCAGGCCGTTGCGCCATCAGCACAGAGCGGTAGGTCGGGTCGCGCTCCACTTCCTCGCCGATGCGGTTCATGGTCGAGACCGCCTCGACCGGGAATTTGCCGGCGGCCGATTCAGCCGACAGCATGATGGCGTCGGCGCCTTCATAGACGGCGGTCGCGACGTCGGAGACTTCGGCCCGCGTCGGCACCGGCGACTGGATCATCGATTCCAGCATCTGCGTTGCGATCACCACCGGCTTGCCAGCGCGGCGCGCCATCCGCGTCATTTGTTTCTGCAGGCTCGGCACCCGCTCCAGCGGCAGTTCGACGCCGAGGTCGCCGCGCGCCACCATCAGCGCGTCGGAGGCGTCGATGATCTCACCGAGCCGGTCGATCGCCTGAGGCTTCTCGATCTTGGCCATCACGGCGGCGCGGCCGCGGATCATCCGCTTGGCCTCGTGGACGTCTTCGGCGCGCTGCACGAAGGAGAGCGCGATCCAGTCGACCCCGGTTACAAGGGCTGCTTCGAGATCGGCGCGATCCTTTGGCGTCATCGCCGACACCGGCAGGTCGGTATCGGGCAGGCTGACGCCTTTGCGATCAGACATCTTGCCGCCGATCACCACGCGCGTCACCGCGCGGTCCGGCGAGGTCTCCTCGGCGATCAGGCGCACCTTGCCGTCGTCGAGCAGCAGCGCATGGCCCGGCCGAAGGGCTGCGAGGATTTCCGGATGCGGCAGTTGCACGCGGTTGTTGTCGCCCGGCGTCTTGTCGGAATCGAGCACAAAACTCTGGCCGTTCTTGAGCTGGGTCGAGCCTTCGGCGAACGCGCCGAGCCGCAGCTTAGGCCCCTGCAGGTCGACCAGGATGCCGATCGGCCGGCCATAGCTCGACTCGACATTGCGGATGGTCGAGACCAGCTCGCGCATCTTGTCGTGCGGCGTATGGCTCATGTTGATGCGGAATACGTCCGCACCGGCCTCGAACAGTTTGCGGATCATCGCGCTGTCCGACGATGCCGGGCCGAGGGTGGCGAGAATCTTGATGCGACGGAGCCGCCTCATTGCTTGGGCGCCGCGGCTGGCGGCAGACCCGGACCGCTTGGTGGACTGGACAGGCCGGGAACCCCGCCGGGGTTGCCCGGTCCCACCGTTCCCGGAATTCCCGGCACGCGCTGCGCGGGCTGCTCGTTGGCTTCTGTCAGTTGCACGGTCCATGCTCGCTGTTCGCCGGTGTCGACCTCGAAGAACCCGGTGCGGTCGTAGCCGCGCGCCCAGGCAATTTTCGGTGCCCTTGATGGTGAATTCCTTGTCACGCGAACACATGAAGGCCTGTCCCGACCATTCGCCGCCGCGGTCATAGTCGAGCGCGTAGATGTAATAGTAACGGGCGACAAGGGTTCCGCGCAGCAGGGTCTCGCAACTGCGCGATGACACGTTCCACCAGCCCTCGGTGGTCCAGCCCTCGGCGTCCTTGTAGCCCAGCGCAATGCCGACCCGGCTGGAAGTGTTGTTGCAGAGCCGGAAATCGGCCGCCGCCGGACTGCTCCACAGGCATGTCGCCGCCAACGCGAGCATCGGCATCAGGCCGGCGGTCATGCGTGCGGAAAGGGAGGACAAGCGGCGAGAATCTTTTGCGGTCATGCACCGAAGCTATATCAAATCATTGACGATTTCGCGTGAGCCGGCGGGACCTGTCAACGGCCGGGCACGCCTTTCCCGCGCTATGGGAAACCGGGACTCCACGTGCGATACCCACCTTTGCGCGCAGATATGGCAAAATCTGTGACAATTCCTACCTGATATCAATATGCTCGGCTCCATCTGACGCAGGACCCAAGACCAGGACCAAGGCCATGACGATCGACGACAAAACCAGAACGGAACTGGAAGCCGCCGTTTTCCGGCGCCTGGTCGACCACCTGCGCGCCCGTACCGACGTTCAGAACATCGATTTGATGAATCTGGCCGGCTTTTGCCGCAACTGCCTGTCCAACTGGATGAAGGAAGAGGCCGACGCCAAGGGGGTTGCCGTCAGCAAGGACGAGAGCCGCGAGGCGGTCTACGGCATGCCCTACGAGGAATGGAAGGCGAAACATCAGGGCGCCGCCACCCCGGAGCAATTGGCCGCGATGAAGAAGGTTCACCCCGGGCATTGATGCGTTTTCATTCGCTCGTGTGATCTGCCACTAAATCCTCCGTCAAGCCCGGCCATGACGAGGGAACAGCGTGCCGTACCTTCCTGTGGGCGCGCTGTGGATGAGCGCGATGTTTCCTTGACGCAAGGCGCGGCGATCTTGAGGGTCATCCTGTAAAAAGCGCCGTGCGGTAACGCGTGCGGCGCTTGATCTTTCAGCATCACCCTTCAGTTCCACTCAGGAGTACCCGATGGCCACCTCCGCCGCCGCCGCCGTCCAGGACGAGCCCGCGACAAAATTCGCCAAAGACCAGCTCAAGGCCATCATCGAGCGCATCGAGCGTCTGGAAGAAGAAAAGAAGACGATCTCCGACGACATCCGCGACGTCTATGCCGAAGCCAAGGGCAACGGTTTTGACGTCAAGGTGCTGCGCACCATCGTGCGGATGCGCAAGCAGGACGCCAATGAGCGCGCCGAGCAGGAGACCATTCTGGAGACCTACATGCAGGCGCTGGGAATGCTGTGAGGCGCTAGATCGTCACAGAACTCTCTCGTCGTCCCGGACAAGCGATGCGCGATCTCAGATGTGCAATTGCACATCGGGGGACCCATAACCACAAACGCCCGCGTTGAATCGGGTCGGTGCCGCAGCGTGTTCCGGCAACGTGCATTCGTGGTTATGGGTCCTCGCGTTCGCGAGGACGACAACGAGTTGGCAATAACGTCTGAAGCTTAGCGCAGCGCGGCAGTGCGCATCACGAACGACTGCGTCGGCAGTTGTGCGGTCGCCGATCCCGTGAAGCGGTCGCAGGTCATGCCCATCATCGGATCTTCCGAGAAGGTCATGGCGATCGCGGCCTGCGGCTTGACGAAGTGGCTGCGCATCTGGGTCATCTCGGTGTCGCCGAGCACGGTCGTCGACATTGCATTGCTCGCGCTCGGCGCCAGCATCACCACGCGCATCCAGATACTGCTGCCCTGGGCGGCGGCGAGACGGGTCGAGGTCGCGACCACGGTGTCCTGACCCTGCGCGCCCTTGGCAACCACGGTATTGATTTCGGTGGCGGCGGCGCCGGCATTGCGCGCCGGACGGGCGGGGCGCGGCGGGACCGGTGCGGTGGCGGCGACGACGTTGGCGCGATCAACCGGCGAAGACGGAGACGCGGCCGGCGCGTAGGCCATCGCTTTGTTGAACGCTTCCGTGACGCTGGCGGTCGGCTGCGGATCGGTGGCGGCGGCGAGCGCCTGGCGCGCGCGCAGCGCTGCGACCTGGGCGGGGGTAGCCTGGTTCGCCGCCCTTGGTACGTCGTCCCAGAAGCCGCGGGAATTGATGATATCGGCCGGCGTCTGCGGCTTCGGCTCGGCAGAAGCCTGCTCAGCCTGTTTCGCTTCAGGCTTGGACTCGGACTTGGACTCGGGCTTGGCTTTGGTCGCCGACACGATCTGTGCGTCGGCCGAGGCCAGCTGAATGGTCGAGCCGACCGGCTTTGCGCGCGGCGTCGGGACCGGATCGGCGGATTTCGCAGTCGTCACGCTGACCGGTGCGGACTTCTCGTTCTTGATCGGAGCGCTGGCGCCCTCGTCATCCTCTTCGGTCGACTTGCCGCCCCGGAACAGGGCCGCGAACAGGCTCGGCTTCTTGCCGGAGCTTGCAGCATCGTCGCCATTGCCGCGGCGCTCGATATCGGCGCGGGCCAGCTCATAGCCCTTCATCGGACCGCTGGAGGACTGGTGGACGGTGCGTCCATCCGGAAACACCCTGGCGAGCTGGTCGTAGGTCATGCGCGGCCAGTGACGGATGCTGCCGGTGTCGAGGTGGACGAACGGAGAGCCTGAGGTCGGGTAGAAGCCGACGCCGCCGCGCTGCAGACGGAGCCCGGCGGCGCGGATATTTTCCAGCGCCACGTCCGGAATGTAGAAGTCCATCGCGTGGCCGAGCATGTGCTGGCTATGGCGGGCCACGCCGGAAGAGCGGCGGCGGAGCATGGCGTTGGTGGCGGGAGAGCGGTAGGCGGAGATGATCTGGATCGGCTTCTTGCCGTCGACGTCGCGGTAGACTTCCCAGAGGATATCGAACAGATGCCGATCCATCGTGGTCGAGTCCTGGTTGCGCCAGTCGCGGAGGAAGTGATTGATCTTTTTCAGCGCCTCTTCGTCGTAACGGCCGTCGCGCTTGAAGGTGACGGTGAGGTCTTCGTCGGAATGGGTGTGGTGGAAGGAGAGGGTGCGGGTTTCGTTCAGCGCCGTCGCGTCATGCACCGAACCCGCTCCTGCCAGCAGCAACAGCGAAGTTAGCCCGATCCGATATCCGGCTTTTGGCAAAGCAAGCGGATTGAATTGGCGCGCGAAACCAGCCAGCACGTATAAGCCCACCCAGTCGACGAGCGTTCACGGTTTTCTTTTGCAGACCCCGGCAAAAGAGGGTGAACGCTTTCTTAAAGCGGGATGGTTAACCGAGGTTTACCGTCCCGCCCCCAAGCCATGCTTAACCTAACCCGCGGACTGTGGCAAAAAAGCGCCCGGTGCCAGTCCGGGGTGGACAATGGTTAACGTAAACAATCTCTCCCGGTGGGAGAGATTGTTGATTTCATTCGGAAATTCTGCCCCAGGGCAGTAGTCCTCCGGATTACCTGGTGAACCGCTGTTGCGGGCGGCGGCCGACCGGGGCCGGCGGCGTTGCGGTCGACGGGCCGCCGAACAGGCGCTCGAAGAAGGAGGGGCCGGAGGAATAGGTGTTGTCGCTGGCGAAGTTGACGCCAGTCGGCAGGCTCGAGCCGGACGGCCGCGAATAGCTCGGCTGCGCATGAGCGACCATGGCCTCCAGATCCTTGTTGCGGCCGTTCTTCATCAGACCGATCATCGCGGCGTCGCGGCCGTAGATATCCTTGCGGATCTGCAGCTTGCCGGCGTCATCCACGAAAGCGGTCTGGTAGGTGATGTTGACCGGGATCGGCGTCGGGAATTTCAGGTCGATCTCGCTGCGGCCGTACATGCTGCGGATCTTTTCCGGCGTGTAGCGCTCGTTCGGCATTGTGATGTTGAGCAGCGTTGCCGCGTAGACATCCGGGTTCTGTACCCGCATGCAGCCGTGACTGAACGCACGCTCTTCCTTGGCGAACAGGTGCTTGTCCGGCGTGTCGTGCTGATACACCAGGAACTTGTTCGGGAAGTTGAAGCGGACACGGCCGAGCGCATTCGCTTCACCCGGCGGCTGCGAAATGTGGATGCTGCCGTCGCGGTTACGCTCCAGTCGCAGGCCCATGCGTTGCAACACGGTCGGATCCTGCTGCAGGGCCGGCAAATATTCGTTGTAGATGATCGACGGTGGTACGTTCCAGGTCGGGTTGACCGTGATGAACTTCATCGTCTCCGTGAGCATCGGCGTCGCATGCTTGCCCGGCTTTCCGGTCACAACCCGCGTCGTCCAGACCTGCGCGCCGTTCTGCATCACCTTGAGTGTGAAGTCGGGCACGTTGAGAATGACATAGGCATTGCCGAGCGGGGAGGCCCCGAGCTGCCGCGGCAGCCAGCGCCAGCGCTCCATGTTGACGAGTACGGTGTCGATCTGCCGGTCGCGCTTCGGGCTATTGATCGCCTTCACGGTGCGATCGTCGAGCACGCCGGTCGGATTAAGGTCGGCATGATCCTGGAACTTGCGCACGGCGGCTGCGACCTTGGCGTCGTAGCGCGCATCGTCGGGGTTCTCGACGCCGAGCTTGGCGCGCAGTTGCGGCACGCGCTGATCTTCCGGCGCGACTTCACCCTGCTTCTTGGTGGCGGCCTTGAACGCCAGCGCGGGACCTTCGGCGATGTGGATCATCGGTCCGTCGCCCTGGCCGCGCAGCTCGGCGAGCTTTGCCTTCAGTTCCTTGTAGAGCTTGTGCGGCGGGTTGTAGCCGTCGAGCGCCGCGGAAGCGTCCTTGGCGGTGGAGATGTTGGCGAGCACTTCGGCCGGGTCGGTCGGGTGTTCGGGATATTGGATGTCGGCAGAGACCTGCGACCAGTGCATCCGGCCGCTCTGGGCCTGCCGCGCATAGTCGAGCATGCTCGCGGTCAGTTTCAGTTCGGCTTCGGCGAGCTGGTCCGGGGACGCTGCGGCCGCAAACTCCGGCACCGGATAGTCGGCCGGATTGAGGCCCTCGGAGGCCGCATCCTTCAAACGGGCGATCACGCCCTTGCCGCTGTCGGTCAACTTGCCGGCCTGCGTAAATTGCGGCGCGTAGTCGCGTGCGGTGTAGAACTTCTCGACGGCCGCGCGCTCGTTCTTGCGATCAAAGTAGCGTAGCGATTTGGTGCCGAGCATGTCGCGCAGGCGGTCGGCGACCGGCTGGTCAGCTGGAGCGACGGTGCTGACTTTCACAGGCTCCTTGGCGGGTTCGGCGGCCGGCGCGGTAGCTGTCGCCGCCGGCGGCGCGGCGGGTGCGGCGTCGTTGGCTGCAGGTGTGGTGACGGCTGCAGGTGCGGTGACGGTCTCGGCGGGTTTGGGCTCGGCTGCCTTTGCGGCGGGGCTGGGGTCAGCCGGCTTTGTGGCGTCAGGCACCGTGGCCGTGGTGTCCATCTTGAAGTCGCCGGCGGTCGGAGGCGGAACGTTGGCCGGTTCGGGACGGGGGACTGCTGCGTCGATCGCGAGCTCGGCGGCGCTGGCGCGCGGCGTGGTCGATTGCGCCGCCAGTGCAGAGGTCGCGGACACCGTGAGGAAGGTCGCCGCGACGGCCATCAGCACGCGGTCAAATCCTGCACGGTTCGTCGAACAGTCACGCATCGTCACACCCCCTTGGGCGAAACTGCCCCGGCATGGAACAGTTCGTTAGGTATCGTTCGTCACGGCTTGCGCGGGAAGCGCCGGCTCGGTCGGTTCTCAGTCGTACGCCTGCACGCCACGGTTCAAACGCAGACGATACATATGCCCCTCTCATGCAGCCAGCGCCATGCGGGGCAACTCACGACAAACTGACCTCAAACTACCCGTTACATTCGGGTTGCATGGTTTTGCCACGCTCCCCGCCTTTTGTCTGTCACCGCCAAGCCACGGTTCAAAAGCTTCCGAACGGCGGATGTCGTTGGTTTGCCACGATCTTTGCCATGGGGGCGCCATAATCGCGCGACCGCCGGCCGCTCAGTTCGCGTCCCCTTCGGCCGGGTCGTTGGCGGCAGCTTCATCGAGTTTGCGGTAGAGCGTGGAGCGGCCGATCTTGAGCCGGCGCGCGACTTCCGACATCTGACCGCGATAATGCGAGATCGCGAAACGGATGATCTCGTTCTCCATGTCTTCGAGCGGCCGCACCTCGCCGGTGGCGGTCAGCATCGCAAGGCTGCCGGCGGTGGCGAGCGGGGCGATCGGTATATCGCTACCCGAAACCATGGCAGGCGCCGTCGATGGCGCGACGATCAAAGGTTCGCTGTGCGCCAGCTGGCCGTCCGGTACGGACTGACCGAGGACTTGCGGGAAATCCGACAGCCCGAGCTGGTCGCCCTCACTCATGACGACGGCGCGATACACCGTGTTCTCGAGCTGGCGGATGTTGCCGGGCCAATCGAGCTGCGCGAGATGGGCCACGGCCTCGCCGCTGATGCCGGTGATGGTGCGGTTTTCCTCGGCGGCAAAGCGCGCCAGGAAGTGGCGCAGCAGATGCGGGATGTCCTCGCGCCGCATCCGCAAGGGCGGGATCGTCAACGGCAGCACGTGCAGCCGGTAGAACAGGTCCTCGCGGAACGCGCCGTTCTTCACGAGGTCAAGCAGCTTGCGGTTGGTCGCGGAAATGATGCGGACGTCGACCTTGACAGGCTTGCGGCCGCCGACCGCCTCGACGGTGCCTTCCTGCAGCGCGCGCAGCAGCTTTACTTGCGCGGCCAGCGGCAGCTCGCCGACCTCGTCGAGAAACAGTGTGCCGCCGGAGGCTTCGACGAATTTGCCCATGTGGCGTTCGGTGGCGCCGGTGAAGGCGCCCTTCTCATGACCGAACAGGATCGATTCAACGAGGTTGTCGGGGATGGCGCCGCAATTGACCGCGACGAACGGTTTGGACTTGCGTTCGCTGGAGCCGTGGATGGCGCGGGCGAACAATTCCTTGCCGACGCCGGACTCGCCCTCGACCAGCACCGGAATGCTTGAGGCAGCCGCCTTCTGCGCGGTGCGCAGCACGGCTGCCATGGCTTCGCTGCGGGTGATGATGTCGGCGAAAGTCAGCCGGCCTTCGCGGCTGTGGCGGATGCGCTGCAGCTCGCCCTTGAGCGCGGAGGTGTTGAGCGCGTTGCGCAGCGACACCTGCAGCCGTTCAAAGCTCGCCGGCTTGACCACGAAATCCTGCGCGCCGGCGCGCATCGCCGAAACCACATTGTCGATGCCGCCATGGGCGGTCTGCACGATGACCGGGATGCTCAGGCCTGCTTCACGCATTCTTGAAAGCACGCCGAGCCCGTCGAGGCCGGGCATCACGAGGTCGAGCACCACCGCGTCGATCGCCGGCGCATCAGGGGCGGTCAGCAAAGCCACGGCGGCGTCGCCGCTATCGACGACCAAGGGCTCGTAGCCGCACTTCTGCACCATGTTTTCAACCAAACGGCGCTGCACGGCGTCGTCGTCGGCAATCAAAATGGTGGCAGCCATGGCTCTCCCCGCACGCTACTGAAATGTATCGAATCGGGGCACTTTCGCCGATGCCGATTAACGGACGCTTAATTGTTGGAAATGGCATCCTTAGGGCGCGGGCACTAAGCGTTGAGGTGTGGCCACACCTCCAGCACGCCGCGGTAGGTCATGTCGAAAGCCACATAGAGGATGATCGCGAGGCCGACATAGGCGATCCAGCGGTGCTTTTCCAGGAGGCGCGCGATGAAGTTGGCGGCGAGCCCCATCAGCGCGATGGAAAGCGCCAGGCCGAATATCAGAATCATCGGATGCTCGCGCGCAGCGCCGGCGACCGCCAGCACGTTGTCGAGCGACATCGAGACGTCGGCGATCGTGATCTGCCATACGGCCTGGCTCAGCGTCTTTTGATGACCGGCACCGGCTGACACATCGATCGTGCTCGCGGCTGAAAGACTCTGCAATTTCGGTTGATGATGATGCGACATACGCAACTCGCGCCACATCTTCCAGCAAACCCAAAGCAGCAAAACGCCACCTGCGAGCAGCAGTCCTATGATCTGCAGCAGTTGGACCGTGACGGAAGCGAAGCCGATGCGCAGAATCGTTGCCGCCAATATGCCGATCAGAATTGCCTTCTTGCGCTGCCCCTCGGGTAGCCCGGCGGCTGCAAGCCCGATGACGATCGCATTGTCGCCGGCGAGCACCAGGTCGATCATGATGACCTGGAAAAGCGCTGTCAGGTGCTGCGAGGTGATTAATTCCAGCATTCGGGCCACTCCGTTGATGGTCCAATCCGACATCGCAGTTCGCTTGAACTGCCAGAGGGGCCCGGGCTTGGACGTGCGTAGAAAAAGACGCAGTCAGACTGCGGAAAAATGCTTTCCCGTTACTCAGGTTGATCCGAGAGGGGGAAGAGCCTGACCATCTGGTCCGGCTCGATCAGAACGGAGAGGACGACACCGATGAACGTCAGGCTCCCGGCGAGGTCGAACCACATGATGCGGAATCGATCGCGCCGGCAGAACAGCGCGCAGCCGGCCGTCATTACGGCAACGACAAAGAGCAGGGTGACGATTGCAGGCGCCAGCGCGTCCGCCGGCACCACGTTCCGGATTCCCAGGGTCACAATCAGCGCGATCAGCAGGATCCCCGCGAACAGCTCCTTGCCCCGCGCCGCGGTTGCCCGGTGGCTCGTTGGGACAGTGTGACTGCGGTCCAGGAAGGCCATCGGATTGTTATTCGCGCACTGGAATTGTGGTAGGGAACATGACTTACCCAGCAATTCAATTTTGATAGTTTAGTAATCATGAAACGAGGAAAACATCAAGATGTTTTCGCTGAACGGCTGCCCGGCAAGGCGGCGACGGATGCCAAGCAATTGCGCAAACTGGCTGGGGACTGGCTGAAGCAGCGAAGGGCGGAGGCCGAATTGTCGCAGGCCGATCTCGCGGTACGCCTCGGCTTGAAATATTACACCTTCATCTCGCAGGTCGAGAACGGGTTCAGTCGTGTTCCAACCGAAATCATGGGAGCATGGGCGCGCGAGTTGGGCCTTGAACAGGCCGCCTTCGCTAGGCATCTGTTAATGTACTACGAGCCGGAATTGTACCGGCTGCTGTTCGGAGCAGAAAGCAAATGAGCGTGGTTGCGTTCGAGCGCAAACAAGACAGCGGCGAATGGAGCGAAAAGGAACTCAGCACCCTTGTCGCGGCGCTCGGCGCAGCGATGGCGCCGGGGACCGGGCGTGAGTGGGAAACCGGCATGACCGAGAAGGGCGACGTCCAGTTCTATCTGCTGGGTCCGCTGCCGGAACAGGCCTGCGAGGTGTGCGTATCGCGGATCGACGGACGTTACATCCTGGACGACGGATCGGGCCGGCTGCTGTTCGAGCATCGGAACCTGGATCTTGTCGCGCTGCACGCGAAGGCCGCGGTTCCGTCGACCTCTTGGCTGATGGTACGTGCGATCACATTGTGGTGTGCGATTCGCAGCACGCTCCATGAAAAGGCAGAGCCGTGGCTCGTCGAGGGCGAAGAGCTGTTCGTCCAGTTCGTACCGCAGCTTGCGGCTTTGGCCTGATCTTCCCGTCCATTTCCTGATCACCTCCCAATTTTGAAAGTGTCATGAGCGTGAAATCTGCGACCTCCAGAGCCGGCAAGACGTCCCGCAAATCAGCCACGGGCAGCAAGGCGGCCACAGCCAAATCCAAAACCGGCAAATTGCCGGAATGGAACCTCGCCGATCTTTATTCCGGCATCGACGCGCCCGAAATCGCGCGCGATCTGCAAAAGATGGATGCCGACTGCACCGCTTTTGAAGCGGATTACAAGGGCAGGCTGGCGGAAGGCGTTGCCCGCGACGACGGCGGAAGCTGGCTTGCCGGGGCAGTCAGGCGCTACGAGGCGATCGACGATCTCGCCGGCCGGCTCGGCTCCTATGCCGGCCTCGTTCATGCCGGCGACAGCGTCGATCCCGTGCTTTCGAAATTCTATGGCGACGTTTCCGAGCGCCTGACGGCGGCCTCGCTGCATTTGCTGTTCTTCGCGCTTGAACTCAACCGCATCGACGATGCCGTGATCGAGCGCGCGATGCAGGCGCCCGAGCTCGCTCACTACCGGCCGTGGATCGAGGATCTGCGCAAGGACAAGCCGTATCAGCTCGAAGATCGCGTCGAGCAGTTGTTTCACGAAAAATCCCAGAGCGGTTATGCCGCCTGGAATCGGCTGTTCGACCAGACCATCTCGGGCCTGCGCTTCAAGGTCGGGGCCAAGGAACTGGCGATCGAGCCGACGCTCAGTCTGCTGCAGGACCGCGCGCCGGAAAAGCGCAAGGCTGCCGGACAGGCGCTGGCGAAGACCTTCAAGGACAATGAGCGGACTTTTGCGCTCATCACCAACACGCTCGCCAAGGACAAGGAGATTTCCGATCGCTGGCGCGGTTTCCAGGATGTCGCGGATTCGCGCCACCTCAACAACCGCGTCGAGCGCGAGGTCGTCGATGCGCTGGTCGGCTCGGTTCGCGCGGCCTATCCGCGGCTCTCCCACCGCTACTACAATCTGAAAGCCGGCTGGTTCAAAAAGAAGAAGCTCGCCCATTGGGACCGCAACGCGCCGCTGCCGTTTGCGGCGACCGGCACCATTGCCTGGCCCGAAGCGCAGAAGATGGTGCTGACGGCGTATCGCGGCTTCTCTTCCGAGATGGCGGCGATCGCGGAACGCTTCTTCACCGATCGCTGGATCGACGCGCCGGTGCGGCCGGGCAAGGCTCCGGGCGCGTTCTCGCACCCGACCACGCCGTCGGCGCATCCCTATGTGCTGATGAACTACCAGGGCAAGCCGCGCGACGTGATGACGCTGGCGCATGAACTCGGTCATGGCGTGCACCAGGTGCTGGCGGCTAAAAATGGAGCACTGATGGCGCCGACGCCGCTGACGCTGGCGGAGACGGCCAGCGTGTTCGGCGAAATGCTGACCTTCAAGCGGCTGCTGTCGCAGACCAAGAACGCCAGGCAGCGCCAGGCGCTGCTCGCCGGCAAGGTCGAGGATATGATCAACACCGTGGTGCGGCAGGTCGCGTTCTATTCGTTCGAGCGCGCCGTGCACACCGAGCGCAAGAACGGCGAACTGACCGCCGAGCGCATCGGCCAGATCTGGCTCAGCGTGCAGGGTGAAAGCCTCGGGCCGGCCATCGACATCCGCCCGGGCTACGAGAATTTCTGGATGTACATTCCGCACTTCATCCATTCGCCGTTCTACGTATACGCCTACGCGTTCGGCGATTGCCTGGTGAACTCGCTGTATGCGGTGTACGAGAACGCCTCGGAGGGTTTTGCCGAGCGTTATCTCGCCATGCTCGCAGCCGGCGGCACCAAGCATTATTCCGAACTGCTGAGGCCGTTCGGGCTCGATGCCAAGGATCCCAAATTCTGGGACGGCGGGCTGTCGGTCATATCAGGCATGATCGACGAGTTGGAAGCGATGGGCTGACGGGGTCGCGTGCGGCCACGAAACGGATTTGTGATGGGCGCGGACACAATTTCAGCCGCCGTCGCCCGCCATGATGATGGTGACGACAAAAGGGGAGGGCCCCATGATCGACACCCCGACGCGGCGCGTTGTCCTTGGAGCGGGAGTCTTCGCAGCCGGTTCGCTGCTCATGGCCGATGGCAGCGTGGCTCAGGCCCCGCTTGCCGCGACGCCTGCGTGCCACGACGGCGACGACGCCACAGTGCCGCAAACCGAAGGTCCGTACTTCAAGCCGTCGTCGCCTGAACGAATCGAGCTGTTCGAAGAGGGCATGGCAGGGCAGCCGATCGAACTGGTTGGCTTCGTGCTCAGTCGTGCCTGCAAACCGCTCGCCGGCGCCTTGCTGGATTTCTGGCAGGCGGATGACAAGGGCCGCTACGACAATTCCGGCTTCCGCCTTCGCGGTCATCAATTTTCCGATGCGGAAGGCCGTTATCGGTTGCGCAGCATCGTGCCCGGCATTTATCCCGGCCGCACGCGCCACATCCATGTGAAGGTGCAGCCGCGCGACGGAAACGTGCTGACCACCCAGCTCTATTTTCCCGGCGAGTCAAAAAACCGCTCCGACAGCCTGTTCCGCAAGGACTTGCAGATACGTACGGCCAAGAACGCGGGATGGCTGGCGGGGCGTTTCGACTTCGTGGTCGGGTAGCTTTCGGGCCACGGGCGAGACAGCAGTAGCTGGGGGTAGGTGACGTAATACATCTGTTGAACGGCTTGCGAGGTCGTGTTATACATATTGTATAACGGAGCCTGTGCAATGACCAAAGCCCCCCGCGGAATGGAAGAGGCCTCTCGCGAATACAAGCTTGAGGACACCGCCCTTCAAATTCGGAAGATTGGCAATTCGGTTGGTGTCATCCTGCCGAAAGAGCTTCTTGCGCGGCTCAAGCTCAAGGAGGGGGACAAGTTCTATCCGGTCGAGCAACCGGATGGCAGCCTGCGGCTCTCGCCATTCGACCCCAAGCACGCACGGACCATGGAAATCGCCCGCCAGGTCATGCACGAGTATCGCGATACGTTTGCCGCGCTTGCAAAATGAGTGCGCCAATTTGGCTCAATGTCGATGAGGTTATCGACATGCACGCCGAGCAACTGGCAATATTCGGCGGACCGGAAGGCATTCGGGATCGAGGCCTTCTTGAGTCCGCCGTTTTGCGGCCAGTCAATCAATGGAATTACGGACAGACGGATATGGCTGCACTCGCCGCGGCCTATGCCTTCGGTCTCGCGCGCAATCATGCTTTTGTGGACGGCAATAAGCGGATTGCGTTCCATGCCATGATGGTCTTCCTGCGCAGCAACGACATACCCTTCGCGCCCGACCCGGCGCATGCCACGGCCATCATCCTCTCCCTCGCGGCAAGCGAGGTAAACGAAGAGGGCCTGACCCGCTGGATCCGGGATAATTGGCCTTCCGAATGACCCGATAGGCAGGGGGCCGTTGCCCTCCCAAACGCTTTGCGGTAATTGCACGCGAGAAACGCGGATTTTGACGGGGGATACCGATGGCAGACCATAGCGAAGTGGCCTACACGACCGCTGACGGCAACGACTATGTGGCCCATGAGCAGACCTATGAGGGGTTCATCATGCTGGTCAAATACGGCACCGCCGCCGTCGTGCTCATTGTCGCCCTGATGGGCTACTTCCTGACCTGACGCATCGCTGCCTGCACCGCCCACGCCGGCGGTGGCCAGAAATTAGCACGCATGCCGGTTGCGAAACCGGTATCCAACTAAGCGAAAAAGACGCTAGTTTGCTTGCGCGCGCCTGCCGCGCAGCGGGAGGCCTTATGAAGATTGCCGTTGCCAAGGAAATCGATCCGTCCGAACCGCGGGTTGCCGCTTCCCCGGATACCGTGAAGAAATTCAAGGCGATCGGCGCCGAAGTCGCGGTCGAGCCGGGTGCGGGCATCAAGTCGGGCCTGCCGGATTCCGAATTCACCGCCGTCGGCGCCACCGTCAGCGCGGACGCGCTGAAGGACGCCGACATCATCATCAAGGTGAAGCGGCCTGAAGCCTCCGAGCTTTCGCAATACAAGCGCGGCGCGCTGGTCATCGCCATCATGGACCCCTACGGTAATGAGGCGGCGCTGAAGACGATCGCGGATGCCGGCGTCTCGGCATTTGCGATGGAATTGATGCCGCGCATTACGCGTGCGCAGGTGATGGACGTGCTGTCCAGCCAGGCGAACCTCGCCGGCTATCGCGCGGTAATCGAGGCCGCCGAATCCTTTGGCCGCGCCTTCCCGATGATGATGACCGCGGCCGGCACCGTTCCGGCGGCGAAAGTGTTCGTGATGGGCGTCGGCGTCGCCGGCCTGCAGGCGATCGCGACCGCGCGGCGGCTCGGCGCCGTCGTCACGGCAACCGACGTGCGCCCGGCCACGAAAGAGCAGGTCGAGAGCTTGGGCGCAAAGTTCCTCGCCGTCGAGGACGAGGAATTCAAGAACGCCCAGACCGCCGGCGGCTACGCCAAGGAAATGTCGAAAGAGTACCAGGCCAAGCAGGCCGCGCTCACCGCCGAGCACGTCAAGAAACAGGACATCGTCATCACGACGGCCCTGATCCCGGGCCGGCCGGCGCCAAAGCTCGTCAGCGCCGAGATGGTGAAATCGATGAAGCCGGGCTCGGTGCTGGTCGACCTCGCCGTCGAGCGCGGCGGCAATGTCGAGGGCGCCAAGGCCGGCGAAGTCGTCGATCTCGATGGCATCAAGGTCGTCGGCTACACCAATGTCGCCGGCCGCGTCGCGCAATCGGCATCCAGCCTCTATGCCCGCAATTTGTTCAACTTCATCGAGACGATGGTGGACAAGGCGAACAAGGCGCTCGCAGTCAACTGGGACGACGAACTCGTGAAAGCCACCGCGCTTACCAAAGACGGCGCCGTCATCCATCCGAACTTCCAGTCGAAAGCCTAAGGAGAGAAGCCATGGAGCACATCGCCCAAGTCGTCGATCCCTTCGTATTCCGGCTTTCGATTTTCGTTCTCGCCGTCTTCGTCGGCTACTTCGTGGTCTGGTCGGTGACGCCTGCGCTGCATACGCCGCTGATGTCGGTGACGAATGCGATCTCCTCGGTGATCGTGGTCGGCGCGCTGCTCGCGGTCGGCGTCCCAATGATCTCCAGCGGCTCGGGCTGGGCACGCGGCTTCGGCTTCATCGCGCTGATCTTCGCCTGTGTGAATATCTTCGGCGGCTTCCTTGTCACCCAGCGCATGCTGGCGATGTACAAGAAGAAGGTGAAGTGAACGGCGTGCACCTCGTGGTGACAAAGGCAAATGGGGACCTGAGATGAACGCCAATCTGGCTGCAATTCTGTATCTCGTGGCGGGTGTGCTGTTCATCCTGTCGCTGCGCGGACTGTCGAGCCCGGCATCGTCCCGCCAGGGCAATCTGTTCGGCATGATCGGCATGGCGATCGCGGTCGCCACCACGCTCGCCAGTCATCCGCCGGCGGACGGCGTCGCCTGGGTGCTGGTCATCCTCGGTATTGCCATCGGTGGCGGCATCGGTGCCGTGATCGCCCGCCGGGTCCCGATGACCTCGATGCCGGAACTGGTCGCAGCCTTCCACTCGCTGGTCGGTATGGCCGCGGTGCTGGTCGCGGCTGGCGCGTTCTATGCGCCCGAAGCCTTCGATATCGGCAAGCCCGGCGCCATTCACGCCTCCAGCCTGGTTGAAATGTCGCTCGGCGTTGCCATCGGCGCGCTGACCTTCACCGGCTCGGTGATCGCTTTCCTCAAGCTTTCCGCGCGTATGAGCGGCGCCCCGATCATCCTGCCCGGCCGCCACATCATCAACATCGCGCTCGCGCTTGCGCTGGTGTTCTTCATTTTCGGCCTGGTCCGGTCCGGCAGCGCGCTCGACTTCTGGCTGATCACGATCATCGCGCTGGTGCTCGGCGTGCTCATGATCATCCCGATCGGCGGCGCCGACATGCCGGTCGTGATCTCGATGCTGAACTCCTATTCGGGTTGGGCTGCGGCCGGCATCGGCTTCACGCTCGGCAACTCCGCGCTGATCATCACCGGCGCGCTGGTCGGCTCCTCGGGCGCGATCCTTTCCTACATCATGTGCCACGCGATGAACCGTTCCTTCATCTCGGTCATCCTCGGCGGCTTCGGCGGCGAAACCGCAGCGGCCGGCGGTGCCGGCGGCGAGCAGAAGCCCGCAAAACTCGGTTCGGCCGACGACGCGGCCTTCATCATGAAGAACGCGCAGAAGGTGATCATCGTGCCGGGCTACGGCATGGCGGTGGCGCAGGCCCAGCATGCGCTGCGCGAAATGGGCGACCTCCTGAAGAAGGAGGGCGTCGAGGTGAAGTACGCCATCCACCCGGTTGCGGGGCGCATGCCCGGCCACATGAACGTGCTGCTGGCGGAAGCCAACGTGCCCTATGACGAGGTGTTCGAGCTCGAGGACATCAACTCCGAATTTGCCCAGGCCGACATCGCCTTCGTGATCGGCGCCAATGACGTCACCAACCCGGCCGCGGAAGAAGACAAGACCTCGCCGATCTACGGCATGCCGGTGCTGCAGGTCTGGAAGGCCGGCACCGTGATGTTCATCAAGCGCTCGCTGGCCTCGGGTTATGCCGGCATCGACAACCCGCTGTTCTACCGCGACAACACCATGATGCTGCTCGGCGACGCCAAGAAGGTCACCGAGAACATCGTCAAGGGGATGTAATTCACCCCCGCAGGCAATCATGACCGCGCTGAAATGGCTCCTGATTGTCGTCTCAGCCGGCTATCTCTGCGGTCTCGTTGTGCTGTTCTTCGCGCAACGCTCGTTCCTGTTTCCGGTTCCGACAACCGCGCGCACGGCGCCGCAGGAGGCGGGCTTCCCGGACGCCGAAGAACATGTCCTGACCACGGCGGACGGTGAAAAAGTCATCCTCTGGCATGTCCCGGCGAGGCCCGGCCGCCCCGTCATTCTCTACTTCCATGGCAACGGCGATTTTCTCGCCGGCTTCTTTGGCCGCTTCCGCGACATCATCGCCGACGGGACCGGGGTCGTCGCGCTGTCTTATCGCGGCTATGCCGGATCGAGCGGGCGGCCGAGCGAGCGCGGGTTGCTGCAGGACGCCGCTGCGGCCTACGCCTTCACGACGGCGCGGTACAGTGCGGACAGCATCGTCGTCTGGGGCTTTTCGCTTGGCACCGGCGTTGCGGTGGCGCTGGCGTCGGAGCAACGGACCGGAAAGCTGATTCTGGAAGCGCCTTTTACGTCGACCGCGGATGTCGCCGCATCGCTGTTCTGGTTCATGCCGGTGCGGCTGGTGATGCGGGATCAGTTCCGGTCCGACGAGCGCATCGCGCGGGTCACCGTTCCGCTGTTGATCATGCATGGCAGCAACGATCCCGCAATTCCCATCGTCTTTGGCGAGCGGCTGTTTGCTCTCGCCCATGAGCCAAAGCAGTTCGTCCGGTTTCCCGGAGGCGGTCACGAGAATCTCGGCAGTTTCGGCGCGATTGAAACGGCGCGGCAATTCATCAACGCCGCAGGAGGCTGACGGCGGCGGTTGTTTGCTGCATAGTGCCGGAGATGGTGGTGCTGACTTTCGTCATCAGCATGCTGACCTTCGGCACCGGCCGCACCAACATCCTGCTCGGGCTCGTGCATATGCTGGTGTTCGCGGTGTTCCCGTTCATGGTATTCGTGCCGTAATTCCCCCGGAGTGAACCCGATATGCTTGCCGCGAAATCCGACGTTCAGGTCGATACAGCAGAAGTCCGTGTCACCGAGTGGCGGCTGCCGCCCGGCAGCGCTACCGGGCATCACACCCACGGGATGGATTATGTGATCGTGCCGGTGACCTCGGGCGAGATGACCATCGTCGCGCCGAACGGCGAACGCGCCAAGGCGCAGCTGGGGGCCGGCAAATCCTATTTCCGGAAAGCCGGCGTCCAGCACGACGTGCTCAACGAGACGGCAGCCGAGATCGTGTTTCTGGAGGTCGAACTGAAGCCCTGACCACCTGGCCGCGGGTTCCAGGCTCTGTTTCCGGGCTCGCCCTATGTCCCCGAACCAGTTAGGCAATTTTTAACCGACCCAAGCCGGTCCCGCCCGATCTGCACGGGAACTGCTGAATTGCCACCGATCCGTCGCAGTTGATCCCTCAATGTGCCTCAAAGTTCCGGCAATTGATGGACCGCGCGGAGTGGCCGGAATGCTGAATTACCTGAAGAAATTTGCGGTGGACATCTTCCCGTCGGTGGCCGCAACAGTCATCGGGGCGTACATCGTCAACCACTACATCGTGAGCAAGCCTGCCGCGGATGCTCCTGCCGCTGCGGTGTCCACTGCCAATCCCAAGGGGGATGGCAAGGCGGAAGCCAAATCCGACGCCAAGTCGGCTGAGACCACGGCCAGTGTCAGCAATCTTCCGGCTGCCGGTGTCAAGGCGAGGGGAATCTCCGAGAAAGCCATCATGGAGAAGACCGCTGCCGAACGGCCGGCGGCGGTGGAAAAGGCCCAGGATAAGACTGAAGCGAAGGCCGAAGCAAAGGCTGACGCCAAAACCGACACCAAGTCCCCTGATAGCAAGTCTGCCGATGCCAAGTCTGCTGATGCCAAGTCTGCCGATCCCAAGTCCGATGTGAAATCGGCTGAAAGCCCGGCTGACACCGACCAGCGCCGTCAGGCAGCTGCGCCGCGCGAAAAGGAAAAGATCCGGGTCGTGCTGCCGTCGCCCATCCAGCCAGTGGCGTCCTCGGCAGCTCCGGTTGCGGCGGCAGCGCCGGCCGCTCCTGTCGAGACTGCGGCTGCGCCGGAGGAACGGCGCGATGCCAATGATCTGGCGCGCGCCGCGATCGAGCGCCTGCGCGCCAACGGCGAAGCCTCTTCGCGTGCCACCGAGACGGCCCGTGCTCCCGAGGCGCCGAAGGTAGCGAATGCGCCCGTGGTCGTGAACGCACCTTCGGTCGCGCATGCACCCGTGGTCGCCAATGCGCCGGCCGCCGTGAATCCGCCGGCGCTTCGCCCGCTGCCGCCGCCGATCATGATCTCGGGCACGCCAGCCGGCGACCCCCGTGGTCAGGCGCCGTCGCAGCCACGGCCGCCTTATGCTGAGGCTGTCGATCCGAACCGCCCAACCCCGCCTGCGGAGATTCCGCTTTCGCGTCCGCTCGATCTGCGTGCCGAAATGGCGGAGCCTTCCGTGCGTGAACGTGCGACAGCGGCTGCCGAGGACGCGCTGTCGACCGCCAAGTCGATCTTCCACGCGGTGCTACCGAAATAAGTCTATGACGTCTTCCGGCGATGCATTCCTTCGGACTTGACCCGAGGGGCTTCTGCTTGGCGCAAGGAAAACGCGCAAGCAAGGCTGCAGCCCGGCTCCTGATTCAATCAAAAGCGAGAAGGCTCTAACCGCCGGTGCGCGCGAGCCCGCTTCGCGCGGCTTCGTCCTTGGGGCGGAGTGCGAGCGCGCGGCCATAGGAGGCGAATGCCTTGGCCTTGTCGCCCAGACGTTCGTAGGTGACGCCGCGTGCCGACCAGGCCTGCGCGCTGTTGGGGTCGGCCTGCACCGCCTCGTCCAGATCGGAAGCGGCTTCCTTTGCCTTGTCGACGGCGAGATAGCTGGTTGCACGCGCCAGCAGCGGCTCGACCCGTTGCGGCGTCAAGCCGTTGGCTGCGGTGAAATCCGCGATTGCCTGCTCATGCTGCTTGTCGGCCTGATGGATCAGGCCACGGCCGTACAGGGCCGGCACGTTGTAGGGATCGAGCGTGAGCGCGCGGTCGAATTCCGCCAGCGCTGCTTCGGTCTTGCCGGATTTGGCGAGCGCCTGGCCGCGGGCAGCGTAGCCCTGGGCGTCGCTGGCGCTTTGTCCATTGATCGTGCCGGTCGGTTTCTGCTCGGCCTGCAGCTTCTCCTTGTCCGATCCCCATGATCCCAGGTCGAACGAACAGCCGCCGAGCGGATAGGCAAGAACGACCGCCAGCAGCGCGATGGGGACGGCCGTGAAGCGCGAAGCGCAGGGAAGGGCATTGCAATCCGTAACGGCCATGCAGCGGAATACTCTCGCTTGTCCAGTACGGCATCTAACCCGATGAATCGCAAAATGCATCGGTGAAAATAGCCGTAACGGTCGCCGAAGGAGATGCGGGTGATCAGCACGCGCGCACACCAGCGCCGATAATCCCATAGTGCCGGATCTTCGGTTGGCGAAAACAAAAACGCGGGCCCGAGGCCCGCGTTTTCAACTCAAATCTTTTTAGAGCACGCTCAGCGCGGTCCGCGCGGACCTGCGCCCGGGCCACCGCGGCCGCCAGCGCCACCACGATCGCCACCGGGACCGGCGCCGAACACCGGCTTCGGCTTCATCGGCAGCAGGCCTTCGCGCTGCAGCTTCTTGCGGGCCAGCTTGCGCGCGCGGCGCACGGCTTCGGCCTTTTCACGGGCCTTCTTTTCGGAGGGCTTTTCGTAGTGTCCGCGGAGCTTCATCTCGCGGAAAATACCCTCGCGCTGCATCTTCTTCTTCAGCGCCTTGAGGGCTTGATCGACATTGTTATCGCGGACGAGAACCTGCACGCGGCATCCTCTTTCAATTGATCGGATAGGAATTCTGGTAAAGTAAAGGGCCGGCGAAAGGCCTGGCCCTTAACCCTGAACGCGGGCATGTAGCAGACAAAACTGCTAATGTCCACCTGAGAAGGCGGTTTTTGGCTTGGGAACGCCACGAAAATGCGCGGGATTCGCCGATACGGGCTCGATTTCCTCAAATAACGAGCCCTTCACGGCGCCTCCCTAGCATCCAGCAACACAAAACATGCGGGAGGCGAGTAATGAATACCAAAAAATATGCCGCTGAAGCGATCGGCACGTTTTGGCTCACTTTTGCGGGATGCGGCAGCGCGGTCATCGCGGCCGGCTTTCCTCAGGTCGGAATCGGCCTGCTCGGGGTGTCCCTGGCGTTCGGCCTGAGCGTCGTGACCATGGCCTACGCGATCGGCCACATCTCAGGCTGCCATCTCAATCCCGCAGTAACGGTTGGTCTCGCCGCAGGCGGGCGCTTTCCGGCGTCGCAGATTCTGCCGTACATGATCGCGCAGGTGATCGGCGCGATCGTCGCCGCGGCGCTGCTCTATGTGATCGCAAGCGGCGCGCCCGGCTTCGACGTCAGCAAGGGTTTTGCGTCCAATGGCTTTGATGCGCATTCGCCCGGGCAGTACAGCATGATGGCCTGCTTCATCACCGAGGTGGTGATGACCATGATGTTCCTGTTCATCATCATGGGCGCCACCCACGGCAAGGCGCCCGCGGGCTTTGCGCCGCTCGCCATCGGATTGGCGCTGGTGATGATCCATCTCGTCAGCATTCCCGTCACCAACACGTCGGTGAATCCCGCGCGTAGCACCGGGCCTGCGCTGTTCGTCGGCGGCTGGGCGCTGGCGCAGCTCTGGCTGTTCTGGGTTGCGCCGCTAATTGGCGGCGCGCTCGGCGGCGTGGTCTATCGCTGGCTCAGCGAGGAGCCTGCCGGCGTCGTGGAAGGCCTGAAGAGGGCCTGATCTGCGATCTCGCGGCAGGCGCTATTTCTTGGCCGCCGGGGCCACTTCGGTGACATGGCCCATCTTGCGGCCCGGCCGTGGCGCGCCCTTGCCGTAAAGGTGCACGGTGGCGCCGGGCACCGTCAGCCATTGCTCGTAGTCGAGGATATCGTCGCCGATCAGGTTGGTCATGGTGACCTCGCCGTGACGAACCGGTTTGCCGAGCGGCCAGCCGGCGATTGCCCTTATGTGCTGCTCGAACTGCGAGATCGAGGCGCCGTCCAGCGTCCAATGCCCGGAATTATGCACCCGCGGCGCAATCTCGTTGACCAGCACATGCGGTCCGCCGTTTCCGGCGACAACGAACAACTCGACCGCGAGCACGCCGACATAGTCTAGCGCGTTGGCGATCTTCTCGGCGACGGCACGCGCATCGGCAGCCAGCGCATCCGATATCGCGGCTGGCGCGCGCGAGATCTTCAGGATGTGATCGCGGTGTTCGTTTTCGGTGACGTCGTAGCATTCGACCTCGCCGTCCGCCGAGCGCGCGGCGATCACCGATATCTCGCGCTCAAAGGGAACGAAGGCTTCGAGGATCGCGGATTTGGTGCCGAGGTCTTCCCAGACTTGAGCGGGATCGTCGCCCTCGCGGATGATCGCCTGGCCCTTGCCGTCATAGCCGAAGCGGCGAGTCTTGATCACGGCGGGAAGGCCGACGCGCGCGATCGCCGCCTGCAGCGTTTCTACCGACGACACGTCGGCATAGTCGGCGGTGCCGATGCCCAGCCGCTTGACGAAATCCTTTTCGATCAGCCGGTCCTGCGTGGTCTCCAGGATCTTCTGCGCGGGCAACACGGGACGCCGCGCCGCCAGCACCATGGCGGTGGCGGCCGGCACGTTCTCGAATTCATAGGTGATGACGTCAACATCGTTGGCGAACAATTCAAGCGCCTCGACGTCGGCATATTCGGCGCAGGTCGCGTTCAGCACCACGTCGAAAGCAGGCGAATCCGGGTCCGGCGAAAACACCTGGCATTTGAGGCCAAGGCGCGCCGCCGCCATCGCCAGCATCCGGCCCAATTGTCCGCCGCCGAGAATTCCGATGGTGTCGCCCGGCTTCAGCTTCACCTTGTCTGAAGCCGTCACGCCGATCCCTCCGGGCGCTCCTCGACGGCGTCTGTCTGCTGCTTGCGCCAGGCGGCGAGCCGTACGGCGAGCGGTGCGTCATTCAGCGCGAGCACGGCGGCCGCGAGCAGCGCGGCGTTGATGGCGCCGGCCTTTCCGATCGCCAGTGTGCCGACGGGAACGCCGGCAGGCATCTGCACGATCGAGTACAGCGAATCGACCCCCGACAGCGCCTTGGATTCGACGGGAACGCCGAACACCGGCAGTTCCGTCAGCGCCGCCGCCATGCCCGGCAGATGGGCCGCGCCACCGGCGCCGGCGATGATGACCTTGAAGCCTGCAGCCTTGGCGCCCTTGGCGAAGGCGAACAGCCGGTCCGGGGTCCGGTGGGCCGAGACGATGCGCTTTTCGCAATCGATCCCGAGCACAGCCAAGGTCGCGGCGGCGTGGCGCATGGTCTCCCAGTCGGACTGGCTGCCCATGATGATGGCGATCGGTGCGGTCATCTCGTCAATTCTGTTCGGGAATCCAAAAACATAGGCCGGATTATAGGGTCGGCCCGCGGTTCATCCAAGGCGTGGCAAGGGATTAGGAATGGACTATCCTGTCTTGGTGAATCCCGGCAAGCCTTGATAAGCGAGCCTGCACAGGGAAGGCCATGGCGAAGAAAACCAGGACGACCGCCTCCAGGGCCGGAAAACGCCCCAAAAGCGCGGCTTCCGGGCGAAAAACCGCACCACGGCGGTCGTCCGCTCCGGGATCCCGGCCGCCGGCAATGTCCAATGGCACCAAGGCGACGATTCGCCGGCTGAAGGCGCAACTGGCCCGGACGCAGGCGCAGATCGAGGAACTTCAGGCCTCCGCCGATACCGACTTCCTGCTGGGCATTCCGAACCGACGCGGCTTCGAGCGCGAGCTCAATCGCGCGATTGCCTACATCAAGCGCTATCGCGCCGGCGGCGCCCTGGTCGTGCTCGACGTCGATCGCTTAAAGCCGATCAACGACGCCTTCGGACACGCTGCAGGCGACCAGGTGCTCAAGGCCATCGTCGCGACGCTGCTCGCGCAGGTGCGCGCTTCCGATGTGGTCGGCCGGCTCGGCGGCGATGAGTTCGCGTTGCTATTGTGGAATCTCAGCGAGACAGACGCTCACGCCAAGGCTGCGGCGCTGGAGCAAGCGATCGATCGCCTTACCTTCGTGTTCGATGGTCGCACCATTACCGCGGGCGCCTCGGCGGGCGTCTGCCTCCTCGATACCCACTCCGAAGCCGGCCGCGCGCTGGAAGCAGCCGACAGCGCCATGTATGTGCGCAAGGCGCTACGGCGGCATGAGACGAATTCGTAGACTGTAGGGTGGGCAAAGGCGCACTTGCGCCGTGCCCACCATCGGCAAGCATGGAAGAAGATGGTGGGCACGCTTGCGCTTTGCCCACCCTACGAATCCCGACGATCCTTAAAGCCCGCTGAGATCATCCGGCACATTGCCGAACTTGCGCAGCAGTTTCGCGTCGCCGAATTCACCCATCATGGGATCGCCGCTGCGGCTGAAGGCGACGGCGCCGATGCTGCCGGCCATTCGCGACATCGTCTCGGCGCGCCGTAACGCGGTCGTCGGGCTCTGGCATTCTTCCGCGGCTCCCGCCATCGGCGTGCCGCTATCGTCCTGCAGAAATGGCATTGCGACGTAATAAGTGACATCGGCCATTGGTTCGCTCCGGGTTTGATTGATCAGGCTGCGTCGCTCTCCGCATGGGAGGTTCGCGCCGGCACACAGCCGGCGGCGATTGCCGCCTGCAATTCCTCCAGTTCGGTTTCCAGATACTCGTTCGCCATGATCAGCGCCTTGATGGTCGAGCGCAGATTGCCGTCGCACATCGCGATGGCCTGATCGCAGGCCTGCTCGTAGCGGCTGTTGTCGGACAGGGACGATGTGACGGACATGGGCGGGACTCCCGAGGCTGGCGGCAGGAAGCTATGTTCTCTTTTTGTTCTCAAAGAGTCAAGCCGCACCCGCCAACCGGAAACCTGTTTTTTTCCGGCCCGCGCGCTCGGCAAGATCTTCGCGAGGTCTGGGCTCTGTGGATGTCGGGGAAAAGGACCTGCCGGAAGGTGGACGGTGTCGGCGAACCGAATTGGCCGAACGCGGCAAGCGCAACGATCAGGCGATGATGTCAGGCGTGATCTGATCTTCGATGAAGGCGATGCGGTCGCGCAATTGCAATTTGCGTTTCTTCAGCCGCTGCAGCCGCAGCAAGTCCGGCGCCGGCGACTGATGCAACGCGTCGATCGCCGCATCGAGATCACGATGTTCCTGCTGCAGCCGGGCGAGCTCGTTTTCAAGCTCGCGCTCATCATCGTCGGTCATGGTGTACGTTAGCTGAAAGCGCGATGAGGTTGTGAACGGATTATTCTCAAAGCGTGACGACTTTTCTTCGAATAGTCATCCCGCTCCAGTTCTTTGATTTGAGCATTTTCTCCGCGCAAACGCGATCCGCGTTTGTCGCGAGGGAAAACCGGTACCCACTTTTCCGGATCATGCTCCAGGCCGGCAGTGAATATCGTCCCTGTGAGGCCGGTTCGCAAGCTGGCCAGGTTCCCATACTCACGATTGGTTACAGATAAATCCGAAAATATGACAGGCGCGATTCTGGATAATCATCGACAGATTCGTCGTCTGGTGTACACTACCTCGTCCGGATCGAATCTGAGGTTCAACCACCGAGGAGATTTCGTATGGCACTACAGGCGCATCTTGTTGAACTTGAACGTAAACACAAGATTCTCGAGAATGAATTGCACGAAGCGCTCGTGCACCTTTCCACCGACGACCTCCAAATTGTCGAGTTGAAGCGCCGCAAGTTGATGGTCAAGGATGAGATCGAGCGGTTGAAGAACACCGCTAGCGAAACTCTCCACTAATCAGTCCCAGCAGAGTATCGAAAATCCCCACACGGCCGGATGGGCGCCGATGCGCTCATCCGCCGGCACGTGGTTGCCTGCACGGAGCCTCTGTCAAAGTTCTGGCAGGGCGCTGACGTGATCGGCGATTGCGAGCGACGACGTTAGTCCCGGCGATTCGATACCGAACAGATTGATCAGCCCGGCGACGCCGTGATCGGCAGGGCCCTGGATCAGAAAATCCTGCGTAGCGACGGCCGGCGGCACGATCTTCGGCCGCATTCCGGAATAGCTCGGCATCAGCGCGCCGTCCGGCAGCGTCGGCCAGTAGCGCCGGATCGCGGGATAGAAACGTTCGGCACGGGCAGGATCCACCGCATAGTCGATGCTCTCGACCCATTCGACGTCGGGGCCGAAACGGGCCTGGCCCGCCATGTCCAGCGTCAGGTGCACGCCCAGCCCGCCGGGCTCCGGCACGGGATAGATCAGGTGTGAAAACGGGGCCCGCGCGCTGCAGCTGAAATAATTGCCCTTGGCCAGATAGGCGCAGGGGATCATCCCGATCGGCATGCCTTCGATGCTGCGCGCCAATGCGGGCGCGTTTAAGCCCGCTGCGTTGACGAGCAGGTTGCATGCAAGCGTCATCGGCGCGTCGCCGCCGGCTTCGATTTCGATTCCGTTGGCGCCGACCCTGGCGCACAACAGCGGCGTATGGAAAGCGTAAGCCGCGCCGGCTTCTTCCGCGTCGCCCCGCAGCGCCAGCATGTAGGCGTGGCTGTCGATGATGCCGGTGGACGGCGAGAGCAGGGCCGCATCGCAGTTGAGCGCCGGCTCCAGCGCTCGCGCCGCCTCGCCCGTCAGCAACTGCAGATCGTCGACGCCATTGGCTTCGGCATGCGCGCGGATCGACTGCAGTTTATCGGCTTCGCTTGCTGTCGTCGCCACGATCAGCTTGCCGCAATTGCGATGGGGAATGCCATGCTCGCGGCAATACTGGTAGAGCGCGCGCTTGCCGCTCACGCACATCTGCGCCATCAGGCTGCCGGCGCGGTAATAGATGCCGGCGTGGATCACCTCGCTGTTGCGGGAGGAGGTGACGGTGCCGATGCCCTCGGTGGCCTCGAGCACGATCACTTCGCGGCCCGCCTTGGCCAGCCGTCGTGCGATCGCGAGCCCGATCACCCCCGCTCCGACGACGACGCAATCGACCTTGTCCATGTCAGCTTCGGACCTGAGAATCTGCCGTGGAATTCGGCGCTTGCCACGCTCGGCAATCATCGCCTCGACCGCCGGAGCAGTCAAACAACCCGTTGCTTTGCCTCGAAATACGCCGCGAACGCAGTCCCGTTAGTGAAGCATTAATCATGTCAGGCCAATTGCCGTAATTTGGGTCACATTTTAGAATTGCGGGGGTAGTCATTTACCCGATCCAAACCCGTCAAGCCAGACACTCCGCCCGCAAACTTGGGTGGGTAATGGCTGACAAGAACCGGCAGGCAGGACGGAAGAATTCGATTCCGGCGCAGGCCCTCGTCTGTCTGCTCGCCATTGCTGCGCCGTGCGGATTTGCGTGGGCTGCAGTGCCTTCCGCGGGCTTTGCCCCGGCGAGCTACATCGGCGAGCTTGATCCCAATCTCGTGTGGGAGCTTCTGCTCGGGGCGATCGCCGCCGTTTCCTTCCTGGTAGCGATCGGGATCTGGATACTGGCGGCGTTGCGCGGGGCCAAGAGCGCGCAATTGCGGCGCAGCGCATTCATCAGCTCGGCGCTCAACACGCTCAACCAGGGCGTGATGATAACCAACGCGCAAAACCGCGTGGTTTTCTGCAACGACCGCTTTCTCGAAATGTACGGGCTCGACCGCGCCGAGATTTCGAGCACCATGACGGGCCGTGAACTGGCCGAACTGCGCCGCGCACGGGGCCTGCTCAACCTTACCGTCGACGAGTTCGGCAAGCTTGCCCGCCGCCCCGAAGGCCTCGTCACCGAATTGCCGGATGGGCGATTGGTGCTTTCGAAGATTTTCCGCCTGCCCAATGGCGGGACGATCGGCACGCATGAGGATTGCACGGAGCAGCGCCAGCTGTCGCGCAAACTGGCATCGACCACCAAATTTCTGGAATCGGTGCTCGACAACGTTCCGGTCTGCGTCGCCGCCAAGAACATCGAGGACGGCCGCTATATCTTCGTCAACCGCGCGTTCGAGCGCTTCTCGCGCTTCTCCCGCGATCACATCGTCGGCAAGCGCGCCGACGAGATGTTCCGATCCGAAACCGCAGCAAGCATCGAAGTCGCGGATCAGGCGGCGCTGACGGCGCCCGAAGGCTATCATCGCAGCGAATACACCGTCGAACGGGGCGATGACCGGCGCGTTCTGTCCGCCAACCGCGTGATCGCCCGCAACGAGAACGGTGCGCCGGAATTCCTGATCACGCTGTTCGACGACGTCACCGACCGGAAGTCGCTGTCGCGCGAGCTCGAAAACACCAAGAAGTTCCTCGAACTGGTGGTGGACAACATCCCGGTGTCGCTGATCGTGGAACGCATCAGCGACGGACGGTATCTGCTCGCCAACCGCAGCGCCGAAACCATTCTCAATCGCCGCCGCGAGGATGCCACCGGCCTGACCGCCGCCGACATCTTCAATCCGCGCGAAGCCAAGCTGATCATCGCGCGCGACGAGGCTGCGATCAAGAAGCGCGGCCTGCTCACCGAAGAGCACCCGATCTCCACCAAGGATGGACTGCGGCTGTTCCTGACCCGCCGCATGACGGTGCTCGACGAGGCCGGCGAGCCGCAATATCTGATCAAGACCCACGAGGACGTGACCGACCGCCGCCAGACCGAATCCCGGATGGCGCACATGGCCTATCATGACGGCCTGACCGATCTGCCGAACCGCGCCGCCTTCCTGCAGGCGCTGGCGCAGATGATCGAGGCCTGCGCCGGCACCGACGAGGAATTTGCGGTGCTGTGCGTCGACCTCGACGGCCTGAAGGAAATCAACGACGTGTTCGGCCATGCGATGGGCGACAAGCTCCTGATCGAGGTCGCGGGCCGCATCCAGTCCTCCGCCCGTGGCGGCGTGGTGGCCCGGCTGTCCGGCGACGAATTCGGCCTGATCATCGACGGCAAGCAGCCGGAGGCCGGCAAGGCGCTCGCCGAAAAACTCGCGCAAACGCTGTCGGACGAATTCGTGATCGACGGCAAGTCGGTGCGCACCGGCGTCACCACCGGCATCTCGGTATTTCCGCATCACGGCTCGGACGCGGCTTCGCTGCTCGCCAATGCCGGCGCGGCGCTGTTCCGCGCCAAGCAGAAGTCGCGCGGCTCGATCAGCATTTTCGCGCCCGAGATGGACCAGCAGATTCGCGACCGCCGCGTGCTGCACCAGGACCTCTCGATGGCGATCAGGAACGGCGAATTGTCGTTGCACTATCAGCCGCAGGCCGCGTCGGGCGCAACGGTCGCCGCCAGCAAGATCATCGGCTTCGAGGCGCTGGCGCGCTGGATGCATCCGGTGCGCGGCTTCGTGTCGCCGGGCGAGTTCATCCCGCTGGCGGAAGAGAGCGGCCTGATCGTCGAGATGGGCGTCTGGATCCTGCGCGAAGCCTGCCGCGAGGCTGCCTCCTGGCCGGAACCGCTGCAGATCGCCGTCAACCTGTCGCCGGCGCAGTTCATGCACGGCGACGTGGTCAGCCTGGTGCATTCGATCCTGCTCGAAACCGGCCTGGCTCCCGACCGGCTCGAACTCGAAATCACCGAAGGCGTGCTGATCGAGGATTTCGATCGCGGTCTCGCGCTATTGAGGCGGCTGAAGGCGCTCGGCGTGCGGATCTCGATGGACGATTTCGGTTCCGGCTATTCCTCGCTGAGCTATCTGCAGGCGTTCCCGTTCGACAAGATCAAGATCGACCGCGCCTTTGTCATGAATCTCGGGCGCAACCCGCAATCGGCGGCGATCGTGCGCGCCGTCATCGACCTCGGCCACGGCCTCGAGATGTCGATCGTTGCCGAGGGCGTCGAGACCCAGGAGCAACTCAGCTTCCTGTCGGACGAGGGCTGCGATGCGGTGCAGGGCTATTTCCTCGGCAGGCCCCAGCCGATCGGGCACTACCACGCGCTGGTCGGCCGCAGCGCCGCAAACGACGTCGAAACCGCGCGCAAGCTCGCCAGCGCCTGATTTCGCGAAATCGCAACCGCGGTGCATCGGGCGGCATGCCCGGAGATGCGGTTGCATGCGTGACCTCTCGGGCCTTTCGCGATTTGATTTCGATGAGACCCCGGCTTGCCTTCCGCTGAGGGCCCGGTTATTTTTGGCGCAGATACCTTGTCGAGAAAGGAGGGCTGCGCAGTGACGATATTTTTCCGGCATTATCGCCAGCGTGGCCCCGTCAACGCCCTGCAAATGCGTTTGCAGGGCTGACCAGAGACTTTTTCGCAAATCTCTTCCTGGTCTGCCCCCGTGGCAATACGGCGTCGAACGTCTGATCGTTCGCGCCCGCATTTGTGTAGCTCGCCGCGCTCCAGCACGAACATCCGATGATGGCTGCATGCCCCGGACGTCGTGTTGGCCGGCAAGACCAGGGAACGATCATGACCCTTATCAATATTCGCAATCTTGGCGTGACGCTGAGCGCTCCGCTGTTTTCCCGACTGAACCTTTCCGTCAATGCCGGTGACCGCATCGGGCTCGTCGCCGCCAACGGGCGCGGCAAGTCCACGTTACTGCGCTGCATTGCCGGCGTGGCGGAGCCAAGCGACGGCGATATCGCCAGATCGCGAGGGCTGACCATCGGCTATGTCGAGCAGGATGTACCGTCCGCGCTCGCGGAAACGCCGTTCTATGCGGCGGTGCTCGACATGCTTCCCCTCGAACGACGGGCAAGTGAAGGCTGGAGGGTAGACGTTGCCCTGGAATCGCTTGAGGTGCCCGAGGCGCTGCGGCAGAAGCCGCTGAAGCAACTGAGCGGCGGCTGGCAGCGGTTTGCCATGCTCGCCCGCGTCGTGGTGGCCGAGGCCGATGTGCTGTTGCTCGACGAGCCGACCAACCATCTGGACCTCGCCAGGATGTGCCAGCTTGAAGCCTGGCTGAACGCGCTGCCACGGGATATGCCGGTCGTGATATCGAGCCATGACCGCGCCTTTCTCGACGCAACCACGAACCGCACGATATTTTTGCGGCCCGAGCGGTCGCAGATATTTTCGCTGCCCTATACCCAGGCTCGCGCCGCGCTCAGCGAGGTGGATGCTTCGGATGAACGGCGCTATCGACGGGACCTGAAGGCTGCCGAGCAGCTTCGTCAGCACGCTGCAAAGCTCAACAATATCGGCGTCAATTCCGGCAGCGACCTTCTGTTGCAGAAGACGAAGCAACTGAAGCAGCGGGCCGAGAAGCTGGAAGATGCAGCAAAACCCGCGCATCTGGAACGATCCGCAGGGACGATCAAGCTGGCCAATCGCGGAACGCATGCCAAGGTTCTGATTGCACTGGACGATGCCGCCGTCACTACCCCCGACGGCAGGTTGCTGTTCAAGACCGGCAAGCAGTTCATCTGCAAGTCAGACCGGATCGTGCTGTTGGGGCCAAACGGAGCCGGCAAGACCCGGCTCGTGGCGATGCTGCGTCAGGCGATCGAAAATCCGGCGGCCATGCAGGCCGGTATCAAGGTCACGCAGTCGCTTGCACTCGGCTATTGCGGGCAGGACCTTGCGGATCTTGCCGATGCCGACACACCGATGCACACGATCGTCAACCGATTCGAGGTCGGCGATCAGCGCGCGCGGGCATTGCTCGCCAGCTCCGGCCTGTCGGTTGCGATGCAAAGCCGTCCGATCGGTAGGCTTTCCGGCGGACAGAAGGCGCGTCTTGGCATGCTTCTGCTGCGGCTTGCCCAACCGAACTTCTATCTGCTCGATGAGCCTACCAACCATCTGGATATCGAGGGACAGGAAGCGCTTGAGGACGAATTGCTGGAGCATCAGGCAAGCTGCCTGCTGGTTTCACACGACCGCAACTTCGTACGAACGGTGGGGAGCCGGTTCTGGGTGATCGAAAAAAAGAAACTGGTGGAACTGGAAGGACCGGAAAGCTTTTTCGCATCGATCGGCGCAACCGGTTAGAGCGTTTTCCAGCGAGGTGGAGACCGGTTCGCGTCAAGAAAACGCGTCAAAATAAAACCCTGGAGCCTTTTCCGTTCCGATTCCATCGGAGCGGAAAGGTTCTAGAGCGGCGGCTGCCCGGTTCTTGCCGGGCTTGATTCATTTCCGGGAGTGACATCCTCTTTTGGCCATCATGGCCTAGTGTAGTGAACGCACGTTCTCTACAAGTCACCCTTGCGTATGGCGGACTACGATCTCGCGATCATTGGCGGCGGATTGAACGGCGTCAGCATCGCGCGCGACGCCGCTGGCCGCGGCTTGCGCGTCATCCTGCTGGAGCAGGGCGATCTTGGCGCGGGCGCATCCTCGGCCTCGCCGCGGCTGATCCATGGCGATCTGGCGGGGCTTGAGCGCCGGCATTTTCTTCGCGTCCGTTCGGCGCTTGCCGAGCGCGACGTCTGGCTCCGGATCGCGCCGCATCTGGTGCGCCCGATGCGCTTTGCTATCCCTGCCCATTCCGACGAACGCCCGGCCTGGCAGTTGCGCTCATGGCTCTTGCTCTACGACCGGCTGGCCTCGCGCAACGGTCTGCCGGCCTCGGCGACCGTCGACGTCACCCATCATCCCGTCGGCAACGCGCTGAAGCGGCCGTTCGGCACCGCCTTTGAGTATTCCGACTGCGTCGTGGACGATTCCCGGCTGGTGGTTCTCACCGCCGTCGATGCCGCGGCGCGCGGCGCGGCGATTCGCACCGGCGCACGCTGCACCCGGGCCGAACGCGGCAAGGAGTGGCGGCTGGTGACGAAGGATCGCGGCTTTCGCCAGATCGTCACGGCCCGGGCGGTCGCCAACGCCACCGGCGCCTGGACGCCGTCCGTCGCCGAGACGGTGCTGCGTGTGCAGCCACCGAAGGTGGCCGCCGTACAGATGGACCAGATCGTCGTCCGCCGCCTGTTCGACAGCGACAACGTCTATGTGTTCCAGAACAGCGACGGACGGCTGATTTTCGCAAGTCCCTATGAACGGGATTTTACCCTGATCGGCACCGCCAGCCATGCCTTCAAGGGCGATCCCGCCATCGTTGCGGCGGCGGCGAACGACGTCGCCTATCTCTGCGATGCGGCGAACCGCTATTTTCGCGAGCGGATCGAGACGGTCGACGTGGTGCGGACGCTTTCCGGCGCCAACATGGTGATGAAGCCCGCAAGCAGGCTTTCGCCGCGTGACGGGGCGATGACGCTCGACTATGGACGCGGCAAGGCGCCGCTGATCACGGTTGTCGGCGGCGACGTCACGACCTCGCGGCTGCGCGCGGAGCGGGCGGTATCGAAGCTGACGCCGTTCTATCCGATGTCGGCGCGCTGGACCGCGAAGGCGCCGCTGCCCGGCGGCGATTTTGCGTGGGAGCGCTTCGACAACGAGGTCGACGAGGTGCGTGACCGCTGGCGGTTTCTCGGCGAGGACCAGGCGCGGCGTCTGGTCGCCGCCTATGGGTCGAACGCCAAGGAGATCCTCGGCGACGCCAGGGAGCGCAGTGACCTCGGCCTTGCCTTCGGGCCGGAATTGACGGGCGCCGAAGTACGCTATCTCATGCAAAAGGAGTGGGCGCGATTTCCTGATGACATCCTGTGGCGGCGCTCCAAGCTTGGCCTTACCATGCCGCCTTCGGATCGCGACGCGCTGGCGGCGTTCATGGCGTCGCCGGTGTGAGGAATGGATCGGACATGCGACGCGCGATCAGGCCAACTGTTTTCATGGCGATTCTCGGCCTGCTCGGGGGAATAGTCTATCGCTATTTCATTGATGATCCGATCGAAGCGACGCTGCCGTACTATCTCAGGAGCAGCCTGCACGGGATGGGCATAACGCTGGCCGCCTGGGGGGGTCATCTCTACTTCACGTCGCGACGAAGTGCGTGGGTTAGCAAATGGCCGCTGTTGATGGATCTGGCGGTGCGCTCAGTGACGATGGCTATCGTCGTCGCGAGTGCGGCGCTGGTCTTGCAGATGACGTTGTACTGGCAATGGATCGAGACGAAGTGGTTGATCGAACAGTTTCCCGGCATCGTTGCGATCAGCTTCTTTGCATCCCTGCTCGTCTTGTCAGCCTTTGAGCTGACACGGCTGATCGGCAGCCGGGTGCTGTTCAATGTGGCGCTCGGACGCTACCGAAGCCCAGTGCGGGAAGCGCGCGTGTTGATGTTCCTCGATCTCGCAAATTCGACCTCGCTCGCCGAGGCGATGGGAGAGCTGCGCGTGCAAAACCTGCTCACCCGCTTCTTTTTCGACATCGATGCCGCGATCGTCGCGCATGGTGGCGAGGTTCATGCCTATGTCGGCGATGAGGTCATCGTGACGTGGCCGCTCGATGACAAGATGTTGGGCGGGCGCTGCGTGGACTGCTTCTTCGCGATTGCCGACACGATTGCGGGCAAGGCCGATAGCTACCGGCAGGAGTTCGGGATGGTGCCGGGCTTCCGGGCCGGCCTGCATGCCGGTCACGTGGTCATCAGCGAGTGCGGCAGCTCACGCCGCCAGCTTGCCTATTTCGGCGACACCGTGAACGTGACGGCGCGGCTGCAGGAATATTGCAAGGAGGTCGGCCGGAACTTGCTGGTGTCTGCCGAGCTGCTGGGCCACATGAAGCTGAAGCCGGCTTTCGCGGTTGAACCGCTCGGGGAGGCGCGCTTGCGCGGCCGTGCGGCCGCTATCGAGGTGTTTGCCGTCGAGCGTCGTAGCTGATTTCACGGACGACTTTAATTTCGCTGCGCCTGCCGCGACCACGCCTCGTCGCGCGCCGAAGGCCTGCAGTCGAGCCGCGCCGAGATGCGCCGGGCGGCTTTGTCGCCGTGACCGGCGCGCATATAGGCGACGATCAGTGTATCTTCCCATAGCTGGCGCTGGGCGTGGCTGCCGCCGATCCGCGTCAGTTCGGAAATAGCAGGTTCGAGCAGGCGGACCGCACCGTCATTGTCGCCTGCGGCAAACGCCCGGACGCCGCGACAGAGCTCGATCGCGCAGCCGCCCGGCGCCAGCTTGCCGTCGGCGGCGCGCGCTTCCAGTTGGGCCAGTCGCGTGTCCAGGGCATCGCCGTCTGTCATTGACCCGGCCAGTGCAAAATGCACGTCGGCAAAGTGCGCCCCGGCTTGCGGAAAATATTTCTCGCCATAGGCCGCAACATCCCGCCAATGCGGCTCCAGCCCGGCCTTGCCGGCCAGCGACAACCGCCACAACAGCGAGGCGCCGTCGGTGAAGATATTCAGCGGCGGATAGGGCCGGCCTGCAGGCTTGATATGCTGTTCGTAGATATCAAGCGCACCATCGAGATCGCCTTCGTCGAGATTGGTCAGCGCGACGTGCCAGGCAAGATGCCCGTGCAGAAAACTCTTGCGATCATGCGAAGGCATCCATTGCGCGAGAAATTGGCGGCCCGCCGCCATGTCGCCTTGCTCGAACATCGCGTGGGAGAGGCCATGGGCGGCGTTGGCGTTTTCGGAACGCAGCGCCATGGCGCGCTCGGACAGTGTCCGCCCGGTGGAGAGATTTCCCGCCTCTGTGTGCGACCAGCCGAGGTAACTGACGAACCACCAGTCCTCGCCATAATGCCGCGCGTGGCGTTCGCAGATCGCGAGCTTGGCGGCATCGTGGTCGGGACGGCCCGAGAACGCGTAGAGGCCGAACGCGCCGAGCAGGATCGACAGCACCTGCGCGTCGCGCGGATATTCCTCGAGATGCGCCTCGGCGCCGGCCACGGCGACTTTCGGCTTGCTCTCGATCACGGCGGCCATGATCTCGACATGGTTTTTTTCGCGCGACGTTGCGCCCGCGGCCAGTTCACGGGCCTGCGCCGCCATGGCGCGCGCCTTGCCGCCCTCCATGTTGAGTTGGTGCAGCCGGGCGCGCCCGATATGCGCCAGCGCAAAAGCCGGATCTTCCGCGATCGCCTTGTCGAAGGCGTCCTCGGCGCCGTGCCAGGCCGACAACATGCAGTCGACGCCGTCGCGGTAATACGCCGCGGCGCGATCGGAGGCGGTGGTCAGCGGAAGATCGTATCTGTCGCGGTTCATCGTTGGGTCCTTGGGGCGATGGCATCGTCACGTCTAGAAATCGAGCCTGTCGCGTACGGCGTCGATGCCCGCCTTGGCGCAGGCTTCGTCCGCGTCGCCGCCGGGGGCTCCGGAGACGCCGATGGCGCCCAGCAGCGAACCTGCCGCTTCAACCGTCAACCCGCCGCCGACGATGACGGCGCCGGGCAGGTTGCGGATTCCGGCCTGCATCATCCCGGGCTGGCTGATGGCGTTGAGTTCGGTTGTGCTGGTGCGAAAGCTGGCCGCGGTCCAGGCCTTGCCTGAAGCGGTCGACACCGTGTGAGGGCCCGCAAAGCGGTCGCGCAGCAAGACTTGCGTGACGCCAAAGCGGTCGACGACGGCGACCGTCACCTGAAAGCCGCGCTTTTGGCAATCCGCCAGCGTCGCGCGCGCGAGATCCAGCGCCAGTTCGGGGCTCAACGATTTGTAGCTCACGAGGGCTTCCTGTGCGGCGGCCGAACTGGCGAGCAGGGAAGAAATCGCCGTTGCGGCCAGCAGATTCCGAACGGTCATCAAATCCCTCCCGATCCTTCGTATCGCCGCGCGGCGGCCGGCTTTCTGCGAGCTCCGAACCTTACCAGAGCGGTGACCCGCATCCAGAATATTGTGGCTGCTGGTTCCGGGCCGGTTGAGTGGATGCCGATCCGCCGCTAGCGTGCGGCCTACGACGGGGCTGGCAGGTGGCATGACCGGGGAATCGCCTGATATCGAAACGCCGAAGATCGATGCGGCGGCAGCGCCGGCGAGGCCAGTTTCGCCTGTCGACACGGCGGCGGACATGCCGTTGCTCCGGATCGAGGGGGTCTCCAAGACATTCGGCAATTTCCGCGCGGTGGACCGGCTCTCGCTCGACATCGGGGCGGGTGAGTTCTTTGCGCTGTTGGGCCCGAGCGGCTGCGGCAAGACCACGTTGCTGCGCATGCTTGCCGGCTTCGAGACGCCCGACGAGGGCCGCATCCTGCTCGGTGGCCGCGACATCGCGCCGGTGCTGCCGCACGAGCGGCCGGTCAACATGATGTTTCAGAACTACGCGCTGTTTCCGCATCTCAACGTTCGGGACAATATCGCGTTCGGGCTGAAGCGCGCCGGCATGCCGCGCGCCGCCATCGACACCCGCGTCGCCGAGATGGTCGCGCTGGTCAAGCTTGATGGCATGGAGAAGCGCAAGCCTGACCAGCTTTCCGGCGGCCAGCGGCAGCGCGTGGCACTGGCGCGCTCGCTGGCGCGGCGGCCCAAGGTTCTGTTACTCGACGAGCCGCTGGCCGCGCTCGACAAGAAGCTGCGCGAGAGCACGCAACTGGAATTGATGGAGTTGCAGCGCCGGCTCGGCATGACCTTCATCGTCGTCACCCACGACCAGGAAGAGGCGATGACGATGGCCAACAGAATCGGCGTGATGGATGCCGGCCGGCTCGAACAGGTCGCGACCCCGCGCGACCTTTACGAGGCGCCCGCCACGCGCTGGGTCGCCGCGTTCGTCGGCGACGTCAACCTGTTCGACGGCGAGGTCACTTCGCACGAACATCATCGCCTGACGGTTGCGACCGGGGATGGCGGCGCGATGGTGGTCGCGGAGCCGCGCCAGGCCGTCAGCAAGACTGTCGTCACGGTCGCGATCCGTCCCGAGAAGGTAAAACTGTCGCGCCGTGGCCCGGCATCGGATGCGGCCAATTCGCAGGCGATCAACCGGCTCGAAGGCGTCGTCACCGATGTCGGCTATCTCGGCGGCTCGACCGTCTACAAGATCAAGCTCGATTCCGGCGCGGTGGTTCGCTCGTCGATGGCCAATACTGCGCGGATGGACCGGGACATCTATGGCGCGGGCCAGCGCGTGGTGGTGTGGTTCACACCCGACGACTGCGTGGTGCTGGAGCAATGAGCGCGCGCCGCATTTTCGCACAGCCGGCGCGCTATGCCGCGATCGCGCCCTATGTTTGGATGGTGCTTTTCTTCCTGGTGCCGTTCGGCTTCGTGCTGAAGATCAGCCTGTCGCAGACCGCGATCGCGCAGCCGCCCTATCTGCCCTTGTTCGATTTCACCGAAGGGTGGGCGGCGATCAAGGCGGCCTTCGCGCAGCTCTCGCCGGACAATTTCAGGCTGCTGATCTCGGACAATCTCTACATCAGCTCCTATCTTCGCAGCCTCGTCGTCGCGGTGACCTCGACATTGATCCTGCTGTTGATCGGCTATCCCATCGCCTATGGCATGGCGCGGCTGCCGGAACGCCGGCAGGCGATTGCCATGATGCTAGTGATCATTCCGTTCTGGACCTCGTTCCTGATCCGCATCTATGCCTGGATCAATATTCTGCAGCATGACGGGTTGCTGAACAAGATTCTGCTCACGCTGCATCTGGTCTCGACGCCGGTGGTGTGGCTCTCGACCGACACCGCGATGTATATCGGCATCGTCTATTCCTATCTGCCGTTCATGATCCTGCCGCTCTATGCGACGCTCGCCAGGATGGATCCCTCGCTGCTGGAAGCCGCAAGCGACCTCGGCGCGTCGCCACTTAGGGCATTCTGGCTGGTGACGTTTCCGCTGTCCTTACCGGGCGTCGGTGCCGGTGCGCTGCTCTGCTTCATCCCGATCGTCGGCGAGTTCGTGATCCCCGATCTGCTCGCCGGCTCCGGTTCGATGATGATCGGCCAGACGTTGTGGCTGGAATTCTTCACCAACAAGGACTGGCCGGTCGCCGCCGCGGCTGCAGTCGCGTTGCTGGTGCTGCTGGTGCCGCCGTTATTGCTCTACGACCGGCTGCAACGCCGTCAGCTCGGAGGGACGAATTGATGGCGCGCAAGGTCGGCAAGATCTCGCCGTTCAACATCACCGCGCTCGCGCTCGGGATGGCGTTTCTCTACCTGCCGATCGTGATCCTCGTCATCTATTCGTTCAACGCCTCGCGGCTCGTCACGGTGTGGGGCGGCTGGTCGCTGCGCTGGTACCATGAATTCTTCAACGATCGCGCGATGCTGGATGCGGCATGGATGAGCCTGCGTGTCGCCGCGGTTTCAGCCACGATCGCAACGCTGCTCGGCACGTTGGCGGCGGTGGGGCTGGTCCGCGGCGAGCGCTTCAGGGGGCGTTCGCTGTTGTCCGGCATGCTCTATGCGCCGCTGGTGATGCCGGAGGTGATCTCGGGGCTTTCTCTATTGTTGCTGTTCGTGGCGCTGAACGCCGAGCGCGGCTTCTGGACGGTGACGATCGCCCACACCACGCTGACCATGTGCTTCGTTACCGTGGTGGTGCAGTCACGCCTCGCCTCGCTCGACCGCAGCCTGGAAGAGGCGGCGATGGATCTCGGCTGCGATCCGGTGCAGGCCTTTCTCTCGGTGACCTTGCCGCTGATCATTCCGGCGATTGCCGCGGGCTGGATGCTGGCCTTCACGCTCTCGCTCGACGATGTCGTGATCGCAAGTTTCACCACCGGGCCGGGCTCCGCGACCCTGCCGATCCGGATCTATTCCGAGGTGCGGCTCGGGGTGAAGCCCGAGATCAACGCGATCTGCACCATGGTGATCGCGCTGATCGCGGTGACGATCGTGCTCGCTTCGCTCGCCTCGAAACTGTCGAGTTCGCAAGGCAAGAGCGCAGCGCCCCTATAGCCGCATCACGACTTCACGGCGCCCGCGGTCAGTCCTCCCACCATATAGCGCTTGAACGCGTAATAGATCGCGGCCGGCGGCAGCGCGTAGATGAAGCCGGTGGTCATCAGCAATTCCCACGGCGAGTCGTCCGCGGCCAGGAAGTTGCCGAGCGCCACAGGGAGCGTGATCTCGGTGTCCTTGGAGAGCAGCAGGAAGGCGTAGAGATATTCGTTCCAGGCGAGCAGGATCGCGTAGGTGCCGATCGCCACCAGTGAGGGCATCATCAAGGGCACGTAGACCAGGCGGAACAATTGCAGCGTGGTGGCGCCGTCCATGGTGGCGGCTTCGTCGAGTTCGACCGGCAGCTTGTCGGAGGCCTGCTTCAGCACCCAGATCGCGTAAGGCGAGGCGATCGTCACCATCGCGAGGATCAATGACCAGTGATTGTTGAGGAGGCCGTAAGTGCCCATGGTGCGGTACATCGGCACGGCGAGGAACGCTGCCGGGATGAAATAGGTGAGCAGCGCCAGATTCATCACCCAGCGTCCGCCGGGCACGCGCAGCCGCGAGATCGAGAACGCGGCCGCGGTCGCGATCATCAGCGTCAGCGCGCCCGCCGACAGCGCGATGACCACCGAATTCAGGAACTGGATCCAGAAATCGCGCAGGAAGTAGTGCTGCTGGTGAAACACGATGTAAAAATTGTTCAGCGTCGGATGCGCCGGCCACAGCTTGCCCGAGAACGCGTCCTCCTTCGGCGAGATCGCGAACAGGAACATGTGGTAGATCGGCACCATGGTCCAGATGAACAGAGGAATGCCGATCAGGAGCAGTTTTGTCTCAGTGCCGATCTCGCGGAGTGTTGGCAGCTTCATCGCGACAACCGTTTCATCATGAAATAGATCAGCGGCAGCACGAAGGGCATCGCACAGACGATCGACGCCATCGCGAGTGAGAGCTGATCGAGCCGGAGATAGCGGATGCCCAATGTAGCGAGCACGTGGGTGAGGTCGGCGGGGCCGCCGCCGGTGAGCAGGTAGACGCTGTTGAAGTCGCCGAGCGTCCAGATCATCGAGAGCAGCGTGCAGGTGACGTAGAGCGTCTGCATCGACGGCCAGGTGATAAAGCGGAATTTCTGCGACCAGCTCGCGCCGTCGACCTCGGCCGCCTCATAGAGGTCGTGCGAGATCGCAAGGCGCCCGGTCAGCAGGATCAGCGTCCAGAACGGCAGCGATTTCCAGATGTGCACGCCGATCGCCATGGTGAGCGCCACCGCAGGGTCGTTGAGCCAGTTCGGCCCGTCCTCGCCGGTGAATTTGAAGATCAGTTGGTTGACCACGCCCCATTCCGGATTGAACATGAAGCGCACGGAGAGGATGGTCGGGATCGACGGCACCGCCCAGGGCAGAATGAACAGCACCGACAGCCATTTGATCCAGGTGCGCTGCTGCGCGAAGAAGCCGGACAAAAACAGCGCGATCGCCATTTTGACGTTGATGCCGATCAAGAGGAAGATCAGCGTGTTGACGGCGGCGCGCGCGAAGATCGGGTCGTGCCAGAGCGCGACGTAGCTCGCCGGATGCCGCGCCAGCCACAGCCCGTAGCCGACCGGGTAGACCACGAAGGCCAGGAACACGAGGATATAGGGCGCCAGCAGCACGATGCCCCAGACCTGCGGTGTGGTCAGCCGGGCTGACAGTGGCGGGCCGGGTAGTGCGTGGTCGCCCGAAAGCGTGATCGCCATATTCTAAACTCTATTTCTGCGACTTTCTTTTACCTCGCCCCGCGTACGGGGAAAGAGGGAAAGAGGCCGGCCGCTGCTACATCGTCGTCCCTGCCTAGTGCGCAATTGCGCACGGGCGCAGGGACCCCTACCCACAGGCCCTTGTTATTGAGCAAAAGCCGTCGACCAGCATCTTCCGAAACGACCGCCGCGGAGTTTGGGTCCCTGCTCCGTGCGCAATGCGCACGCGGCAGGGACGACTTCGCGGCGGCCGGTATCGCTTACTCCTAACCCGCGACCTGCTTGATGCGGGCGATCAGTTCGTCGACGGCCTTGTCGACCGGGATCTTCTCGCTCACCACCCGGTTCATCGCCTTGGCCCAGACGTTCTCGTTGTTCAGGATCGTGAACTTCCAGTTCTTGGTGAAGTCGAACGGCGTGGTGCCGCCGGTGAACTGATTGTACACCGCCTTGCGATGGCGGTCAGCCTGCCAGAACGGGCTCTGCTGGCTGGCCGTCGTCACCGGGAACCAGCGACCGAGCGCGCCTTCGATGTAGGGCCGAAGATTTTCCTCCTGCAGCAGGAACTTGATGAATTCCTTGCCCTCGCCCTTGTTCTTGGCGACCGTGAACATCAGGCCGGTCTTGACGTCGGAGCGGTACTTGATCGGGGTACCATCCGGCTTGTTCGGGAAGGAGGCGGTGATGATGGTCTCGTCGTAGTTCTTCTTGCCCAGCGCCCGCTGTTCCGGCGTCAGTGCTGCGTTGTTGGAGTCGTCGAGCCATTTCGCCGCGATCGAGATCGTGAAATTGTGCGTCATCACGATCGTCTTGTTGTGGAAGGCGACGTTGTTGTCGGGATCCTTCCAGGTGGTGGAAGAGGGCGGCGTGCAGCCCTTGACGTAGGTATCGGTGTAGTCCTTCATCGCCTTGATCAGGTTTTCCCGCACCTTGGGATCGTCGACCGTCAGCTTGCCGTCGTCATCGACCAGCTTGACGTTGTAGGCGTCCATGAAGGTGTAGAACGACTGGAAGCTATCGGTGGATTCCACACCCATCGGCTGACCGACGGCGTAGACGCGCTGACCGGTGCCCTTGCGGCTGGCGGACTGCACCTTGTCGCACCAGAACGACCAGTAGTCTTCCCACTTGGTCGGGATGTCGCTCTGTTTGAAGCCGGCCTGCTCCAGCATGTCCTGCCAGATCTGGACGTGCATGCTCTGCTGCTTCAGCGGGAAGCCATAATAGGCCTTCTTCTTGGCGACGTCGTTGTAGAGCAGCGCGGTTTCCAGCGTGTTCGGCGCGAACGCCGACTTCATCGGCGTCAGGATGTCGCCGAGGTCCTCGAGCTTGCCTTCGAACGCCCATTTACCCTGCGCCTGCACGTCATAGCTGTCGGAATAGGCGACGTCGGGCACGGTGCCGGAATCCAGCGCCGCCACCGTCTTCGGGATCATGTCCTGAATGGCGTATTGCGAGAGTTCGACCTTGATGCCGGTCTTGGCCTCGAATTTCTTGATCGCCTCCAGCAGCGCGTCGTCCTCGGATTTGTAAAAGCCCTTGCCGAACCAGACGGTGATGGTCTTTTGCTGGGCAAGCGCGGGTGCGGTGGCGTAAAACAGCCCGACCGCAGCGACCGCGAGTGAAAGCCCACCTAATTTTTTGGATATCACGTTGTTCTCCCTGAAAACGCCGGCTTGTTAACCGGTTAGATAAAAGATAGCGCAACCATTCGGCGTTAGCCAGATGGGACGAGGCAGACTTCTGTAGGGGGACATTCCGGGCGCAAATGCGGCAGGGGCTCCGCCCGGCATTTGGTTCAATCATTTGGTTCAATCATTTGCGCCCTCGGATACCGGAAGCTATCCGGATTGTCGCGGCACCCAAAACCGTCATGCCACGCCACCGGGTCTCGCCTTTGGCGAGCCCGATGACAGGCTCCGGCGGGGCATCCAGTACGCCGCGGCCTATCGATTCAATCACTGCCGTCTCTGGAATACTGGGTCGCCCGGTCAAGCCGGGCGATGACAACTGAATGTGCGTTCGCACACGGTAGCGAGTAGCCGCATGAGCGGAGCGATATGCGGGATCCACTTGTGGGCTGAGTGCCTGGCCAGGCCAAGGCCAGGAATTGAACGTGGGCGTTGCATCGGACTGCAGAGGGCGATGCTGCAGGGCCAGCGCTGGACTGATCTGTGCTAGGCTTTTTTCAACACATGGTTGGTCGGGTTGCGCGGAGAGGATTGTGAGGCGACGTGAGTTCATCGCGCTCCTCGGCAGCGCGGCGGCAATCCGACCACTCGGCGCGCATGCCGAGCGCCCGCCAGCGCGCATCCTCTATTTCACATATTCGGCCGGCTACCGGCATGATGTCATACCGCTTTCCAAGGCAATCCTGGCCCAGCTTGGAAGCAATTCGGGTGTCTTTGAAGTCACTGCTACGGAAGACATGTCTGAATTTTCCGCCGAGAACCTCGAGCGCTACGCCGCGGTGATGTTCTACACGTCGGGAGAGCTTCCGATGCGCGACGCGCAAAAGACCGCTCTTCTCAACTTCGTGCGTTCGGGCCGCGGGTTTCTCGGCGTTCATTCGGCGACGGACACGTTCTACACCTGGCCGGACTATCTCGATCTGGTCGGCGGCTACTTTAATGGTCATCCCTGGCATCAGGCCGTGACAATTCAGGTGGCTGATCCCCGCGATCCCCTGGTGGCCTTTCTTGGGAATTCGTTGCAAGTCGAGGACGAGATCTACCAAGTCAGCGACTTCGACTATCGTGGATCACGCGTGCTCTTGCGCCTCGACCCAGGTTCGGTGGATCTTGGCAAGACCGGCGTGCATCGACGATTCTATGGTTGGCCTCTCGCGTGGACCCGGTTCTACGGCGAGGGACGCGTATTCTATACGGCGCTAGGCCACGAGCCGTCAGTTTGGCAGGACGCCCGCTACCAGCGAATGCTCGCGAACGCTATCCTCTGGTCTATTCGAAGGTCGCCCTAGCAGGCAGCATCCGGGCTACGCTTGCTGTCCGTAAGAAGCGGCCCACCGGAGGGCGGCCCTTTTGCTTCCTGCCTACCAGCCGCGAATGACGAACCTTGGTCCGTAGCCGCCGTAGCCGCGATCGTAGTAGCCGGGGCCAGCGTAATAGTTGTAGCTCCGGCCGGGGAAGTAGCTGGGGTCATAGAAATAGCGCTGGACATAGCGCGGTCCTCGGATCCGCCAGCAGCGTCCATCATACTCGTTGCAGAGCAGACCGACCTGGCCGACGCTGGAGACTTCGGCGGAGCCAATCGTCGTCGCGTTGAGGGGCGCGGCGGAAGCGGCGGACGCGAGCAGCGCGGCACCGAATGCGCCCAGTGCGATGGCCTTCATGGCGTTCTCCCTTCGGTTGGGTGAGATAATCGATCTTTATGACGCGGCGTTCCGGGACTGAACCCTGGCTTCGAATATCCTGCTTCCGCCTGCGCTCCTTGAGCTGCGGCGGGCAAGTCGCTCATCCGGGCCTACGCTTGCTCCCCGGGTCTTAAAATAAATTCGCGCGGCCCTGTCGTTTGGGTCGCGGCCCGAACGACTGTACCGGCCAATCAGGACGCGCCCCGCGAGCCTTCGCGCGCGCTCCTTTAGAATTGGCGCCGAACGAAGGAGGCCAAGGTGACCACCGACCTCAGATACCTCGTCTATACCGCCATGCTGACCGCCGCTCTCTGGATTCCGTATATCGTTTGCCAGGTCAGGACCAACGGACCGCTCCAGCCAAAGAACTATGCCGACCCCGGCCTGCCGCGCCCGGTCCCGCCCTGGGGGCAGCGCGCACACCGGGCATATCTGAACGCAATCGAGGTATTTGCCCCGTTCGCCGCACTGGTCGTCGCCGCGCACCTGACCGGGAAGGCGGACGCGATGACCGCGTTCTGGTCGGCGAGCTTCTTTTGGCTGCGGCTGGCTCACGCCGTCGTCTATTGGGTCGGCTTTCCCTACCTTCGCACCGTGCTGTTCACTTTGGCATTTGTCGCCGAGGCGGGCATCTTCTGGGAAATCGTCAGGTAGTTCTTCGGTCGCAGGGATGCGCGCGGCTGCGGCGCGGCTGCCGACAAGCTGCCGCAGAAAAGCAAATAGCCGCATGAGCGCAGCCGTATGCGGGGATCACAATAAGATCCGTATGTCGCGCAGCCTGTCATCACTGCGCGAGCGCAATTGCGCTCGTCGCAGGCGCGCATTCGGGCGACCCGTTGGTCATCCGGGCTACTGCGGCTTCAAAACGAATTCGCCAGCTCGATCTCCGCCTTCAGCACCGTAATGCGCCGCTCGGCTTCCCTCGCGGTCAGGTTCTTCTCGAACAACTTCGGCTGATAGGCCTCGGAGCTGAGGGTGCGGAGCGTCGCCAGTTGGCGGGGCGTCATCGGGGCGTCGACCTGGTCGGGGAGGCGGGTCATCCTGGAACTCCAAAGAATCTTTGCTTGGGAGCCGACTCTTAACTTGAAATTTGTTCTTTATTTGTTCTTATGGGGTTCAACCCTGACGAGGTGGCCCATGGACAACAAATTGAACGAAATTCGTAGAAAAATCAGGTTCTTGCGGGCGGAGATGTTGGGCGCGGAGGATAACATCCGCAAACGGGTCAATCGAGATGAGGACTGCTCGGAGGCCGCTGTTCACCTGATGTCCATGCGGGTCGTCATGCTCGGGCTCATCAGCGAGCGGAACCGGCTCGGCGGCGAGGAACGCCTGCTCAATGTTGATGAACGGCTGAAGCTGGACGTCCGGGCGGTCAGCCGAAAACCCGCGAACGGGGCGCCGGCGCGTTTTCCAGTGAAAGCCGGCCCTGGACCTGATCCGGGGCGGGCACCGGTTCGCGTCAAGAACACGCGTCCAATCAAAACTCCAGAGTCCCGTTCCGATTCAATCGGAACGGAAAAGGCTCGCGGCCGCCGTGAGCGATGAGACGATTCAAGCGCTGCGCCGGCGGATTGGCGAACTGGACCAGCTTGTGCGCCAGCTCGATCAATCCGGCCTGGACAACGCGCGGGCCCAACTCCTGCTCTCGCGGAAGCGGGCGGAGCTGGAAGATTTCATCAACAGGGGCCAGCGATGTCAGGACCGCTTCGATGGTACGACCACAACGCGGATAACCCGCCGTGGATAAAGGCCCTGGCGGAAGTTCGCATAAGAGCGACGCGCGAAGGCTGGTGCCACGCGCATGTGCAGGCGATCATCGTTGCGATCGACCAATATGCCGAAGCAGCGCTGGGTAACCGGAGTTATTTTCTCAACAAGCCGTATGGGGTTGGGGGTGGCCGGAACGAAAACGTTCCATAGTGAAAGGGTGCCTATGACGGTTTGCCGTCAGCAAGTCGCCCGCATGAGCCAACGGGTCGCGCGAACGCGCGCCCGATGACAGGCGCAGCGATATGCAGGACCAAGCGAACAAGAACCCCGGATGTGCTTCCGCCTATGCTCTTCGAGCTACGGCGGACAAGCCGCTCATCCGGGCTACGCGATCAAGCTAGTTCGCCTTCGCGCCGTCCGCCGTCTCCGGCGCTGCCGGCTTCGGCCCCCCACCGGTAAACCGCTCGATCACCGAGCGCACGGCATCGCGCGTCTTGCGGTCCTTCACCGCATCGAGCAGCGGCGCGGCGCCCGGCGAGCGGCGGATCAGGCTTTCCGGATCGGGGAATACCAGGGGATCGTCCCACGGGCCCTGCACCACGAACGGCAGTTCAAAACCCTTGTCGCCGCCGTTGGCCGCAGGCGTCAGGCTGGCGACGCCCTTGAGGTCGTATTCGCGGGCCGGCACGGAAGCGGTGCCGGTCAAGGTCAGGCGCGTCGTCGGCCCGTCGACGCGGACGTCCTCGACGGTGGCGATGCCGTCGTTGAAGCGCACCGAGACGGTGAGATTGTCGTAAGGCGTCGAACCTGAGCGCAGATTGCCGCCGCCGGACAAGGGCCGGCGCTCCAGCCGCTTCAGGAGTTGTTCGACATTGAAGCCCGCGATCGCGCCTTCATGGCCGATCAGGGTAGCCGTGCCGTCGAGCGAGGAGGCGAGGCCGAACGGGCTCGAGCCGGAGGCCGTCAGCGAAACCCCGAGATTGCCGCGGCCGGAGAGTTTGGTGATGCCGAACAATTCGCCGGCGCAGGCCTGCAGGTCGACATCGGTGAACTGGAACTGCGCCTTGACGTCGGCGATCGCGTCCGAACGCGCGATCCCGAACGAGCCCTTGGCGATGCCGCCATACATCTGCGCTTCGCCGATCGAGAGCGCCAGCGCGCCGCCGCGCAGGTTCGCGCCAAACGCGGTGCGGCCGAGTTTTGTCGGGCCGACCGTCACCCTCGCCGCCGACAGGCGCATGTCGAGATCGGTGGCGGAAAGCGAGGTGAGGTCGAACAATTGCCGGTTCCAGTCGCGCGCGCCGCTGGCAAGAAGCCGCACGGTCGAGATGTACGGCGTGAAATCCAGATTGCCTGCGGCGAGCGTGGCCTGCAGCGCCTGGCGGCCGTTATTGGCAAAAGTCATCACGCCTTCGGCGACGTTGCCGTCGAGTTCGACATTCACATTGGTCAACGCGACCGAGGCGCCGACGACATTGGCGCGGGCTTTCAGCGCGAAGCGGCCGAACCCGCCGCTGCCGGGCACAGGCTGTCCCATCCAGCGCATCGCATTGCGCAGCGACAGGCTGTCGACGGTCACCGTGCCTTCCATCATCAGGCTGGTGCGGTTGGCGACCGAGCCGTCGAAGGCCAGTTTCAGCGGCGCGCTGACGATGCGCGCCTTCAGGCCCGAGCGGTCGCCCGACAGCATCGCAACGAAGTCGCCGGCCGAGATCGAGCCGTCGACGCGCTCGCCGCGCCAGTCGAATTGTCCGGTCGCCGCGAACGAGCGCGAGATCGACGGCCAGGCCAGCGAAAGATCGATGTCGCCGAGCTGTTCTTTGACGTTGTTAACGGCGTCCTCATATTTGAGCACGCCGTCCTGGATCCTGATTTCGGAAAACGATACCTGGTTTTCGGCGCCGGGCTTCATCGTGCGCGCGATCCGTTCGACGAACGGCGTCCAGTTGCTCTCGCCGCTGCCGTCCCTGACGACGCGGATATGCGGCCGCAGCATCATGACGTCGGCGATTTCAAAGCGCCGCAGCAATAGCGGCAGCAGGCGCAGGTTCGCGGTCAGCACATCGACCTGCAGTGCGGGGTCGGTGGTGCCGCCGCCCTTCAGGCCGACATTGTGAAAGGAGACGTAGCTTCCCGGAAACACCGAAACGTCGATCGGGCCTGACACGATCAGATCGAGCCCGGTGACCCCGCGGATCTGCGCCTCGACCGCCTGCCGCAGCGCGTCGCGGTTGAGGAACCAGGAGGTTCCGAACAGGGCGAGCACGGCCACGCCGAGCAGCGCCGCAATCGGCATCCCGAGGCGCTTCATTCCTTGGGCCATCGTCAATGACATATCCGGATCTGGCTAAACCGAACTCGGTTGATGCTTACAGGGTCTATGTTGATTAGGGCAGGCGGCGCAACGGTCAAGCCCGTGCCAACCCACGCAACTTGAAGGGTTTTCTTGACGCTTTCAAGGCCGAGGTGGCGCCCGGTGGGCGGTTCGGCGGCATAATCCCCGCGTCATTGACGCACCGCGAAGAATTCGCCTAATAATCCGGATAATGTCGGCCTCCAGCCGCTCCCTCCATCAGGTCAATTCTCCATGAAAAAGGTTTACCCCGACGCCAAATCGGCACTCGATGGCGTTCTCAAGGACGGCATGATGATCATGTCGGGCGGCTTCGGTCTGTGCGGTATTGCCGAAACCCTGTCGGATGCGATCCGCGATTCCGGCGTCAAGGGTTTGACGGTCGTCTCCAACAATGCGGGCGTCGACGGCATCGGCCTCTCCAGGCTGCTGGAGACGCGGCAGATCAGGAAGATGATCTCTTCCTATGTCGGCGAGAACAAGCTGTTCGCGCAGCAATACCTCGCCGGCGAGCTGGAACTCGAGTTCAATCCGCAGGGCACGCTGGCCGAGCGCATCCGCTCGGGCGGCGCCGGTATCCCGGCCTTCTACACCAAGACCGGCGTCGGCACGCTGATCGCCGAAGGCAAGGAAGTGAAGGAATTCGACGGCGAGAAATACATCATGGAACGCGGCCTGTTCGCCGACCTCGCGATCGTCCACGCCTGGAAGGGCGACACCGCCGGTAACCTGATCTACCGCAAGACCGCGCGCAACTTTAACCCGATGATGGCCACCGCTGCGAAGATCACCGTAGCCGAGGTCGAACAACTGGTGCCGGCCGGCGAACTCGATCCCGACCACATCCATACGCCCGGCATTTTCGTCCAACGCATCATCGAAGTGGGTACGGCTAAGAAGCGGATCGAATTCCGCAACACCCGCCCGCGCCCCGCCGCTTAATCTCAACTCAGCGCATGATCCGGAAAAGTGGGCACCGGTTTTCCGACAAGAGCATGCGCAAACAATAGACCGTAGGAGAGCCTCATGGCCTGGACCCGTGAACAGATGGCCGCTCGTGCCGCGAAAGAGTTGCGCGACGGCTATTACGTCAATCTCGGCATCGGCATTCCGACGCTGGTCTCGAACTTTATCCCCGACGGTATCGACGTCAGCCTGCAGAGCGAGAACGGCATGCTCGGCATGGGACCGTTTCCTTACGAGGGCGAGGAAGACGCCGACCTCATCAACGCCGGCAAGCAGACGGTCAGCGAACTGCCTGACACCAGCTATTTCTCCTCGGCCGATTCCTTCGGCATGGTGCGCGGCGGCCATATCGATCTGTCGATCCTCGGCGCGATGCAGGTGGCGCAGAACGGCGACCTCGCCAACTGGATGATCCCCGGCAAGATGGTGAAGGGCATGGGCGGCGCGATGGACCTCGTCGCCGGCGTCAAGCGCGTCGTCGTCGTCATGGAGCATTCCGCCAAGGACGGCCCGAAGCTTTTGAAGACGTGCAATCTGCCGCTGACCGGCGAGCGCGTGGTCGACATGGTGGTGACGGATCTTGCCGTCTTCACCATCGACAAGTACGGCAAGGACGGCATGGCGTTGATCGAACTCGCCGACGGCGTCACGCTGGACGAGGTGAAGGCGAAGACCGAAGCCGAGTTCCGCGTCGCGCTGAAGAACGCCTGACGCAATGGCGGGGCGGTCGCTACCTGCGATCCGTCCCGCGCGCACTGACGACGCAAGCTTCATTGCCCGCAATATCCTGGCCTCGCAGCGCGGCCCGCTGCCGCGCGGCTGGTTCGACATCGCGCTCGGCTGGGACGAGCCGCAATGCCTGGCGTTTGTCGAACGGATCGCTGTCGCGCCAACGCCATCCTGGTGGCACGTCTCGCAATTCATCATCGCTGAAGTCGAAGGCAAGCCGGCGGCTTCGCTGTGTGCGTTGCCTGCTTCCGGCACGCGCGCGGCCGTGCGGGCGGCGATCGAAGCCGCGGCCGATGAAGCCGGGCTCGACCCGTCGGAGCCGGCGGCGATCTTCCGGCGCGGCGCCTATGCGGCGAATTGCTGGGTGCAGGGCGGCGAGGGCGACTGGCTGATCGAGCATGTCGCCACGCTGCCGGAATATCGCGGGCGAGGGCTGGTGCAGGCACTTATCGAACACGCGCTGGAAGCCGGCAGGGTTGCGGGCTTCAAGCGGGCGTCGATCTCGTTTCTGATCGGCAATGAGGCCGCCGAGCGATCTTATTCCAAGGCGGGCTTCACCTTCGCTGAAGAGAAGCGCGATCCGGCGTTCGAAGCGCTGACGGGTTCGCCGGGCTTCCGCCGCTTCACGCGCGCGATCTAGCAGCCGCCATTGCGGCCACTAGTGGTCGAGGGGTTTCCCCGGGCCCAGATGGTAGCGGCTGGAAAAGAACACCAGCGGGAGACTGTCGCAGTAATCGCACTCCGATACTTCGGCGATGAACAGCGTGTGGTCGCTGACGTCGATCGTCCGCATCACCTCGCAGGCGAAAAACGCCACGCAGTTCGACAGCCGCGGCAGGCCTTCCACGATTTCGTAATCGGGAGGTGCCTGGCACGGCCGGCCCGCGAAATGTCGCGACAGCGCCTTGGCCTGTTCCGGCAGCACGTTGACGCCGTAGCGCCGGCTCACCGACATCGCCTCATGCATCCTGCCTGATTTGACCGAGACCAGCACGGTGGGCGGCAAAAGGCTGATGGTGACAAAGCTGTTGGCCGTCATGCCGCAGACCTCGCCGCGGGAATCGAGCGCGGTCAGTACCGCGACCCCCGTTGCAAAGCGCGACGCTGCGTGACGGAAGGCGAGCGGGTTGGCGCGCTGCATCTCGTGCCCCTCACGCCGTGGCCCGCCTGGGTGCCGCAGGCGCCGTCTTGCTCTCGATCCAGGCCTGGATGCGCTCGGCCGACGCGACGCGGTCCCATTGGTGGTCCGGATAGTTGAAGTTCTCGGTGAACTCGTCGGCGAGCGCCTGATTCTGGCTCATCGTTCCGATCAGCATGCCGAGCGCCTCCGAAGGCGGCTGCAGCATGATGTTGGTCCAGCGTGCGGCCGCCAGCACGCGGTCCTGCCGCTTCAGGTCGACCTTTTCGCAAAAGCGCGCATCGAGCACATCGGCGTTGACGATCTCCTCGCCGAGCACGAAGGCGGCGTAGGAAGCGACGTTGGCGCCCTGTCCCATCATCGGATCGACGACCGAATGGACGTCGCCGAGCGCGATGGCGCATTTGCCGCCGTCGAATTCCACCACCGTGTTGCGAACCGTCGGCACCACCCCGCCCTGCAGCAGATCGAGCGGCTGCGCGAGATCGAACCGCGCGGTGTCGATGCGGTCATAGGTGGTCGGATGATGCTTCTCGAGTTTTTCCAGCACGACGCGCAGGAAGTGCTTCGGGTTTGCTTCGTAGCTCAGTGTCGCCAGCTCCTCCATGTCGCCGCCCGGCACGTTCTCCATCAGAAGCGCGCTGGCGATACCGCCGAAGGTGATGGTGGGGATCACGATCATTTCGCCATGGCCCGGCGAAACCGAAAGCGTCACGTTCATCGGGTCCGGCTCGCGAACGCCGGTATAGAGGCCGACGCAGAGGCGCCGCTGCGGCTGCGAATAGGGCGAATGCTCCGGCCGGTAAGCGAAGAGCTGGCCGAGCGGGCCCTTGCCGCTGGAAACAACGAGGAGGTCGAACCGGCCGACCAGCGGCGCGATATCGCTTTCCTCGATGCGACGGTATTCGACCCTGCCGCCGCGATCGGCAAAATCCTTCATCAGCACCGGAAGATAGATCCGGTAGTCGACGGCGCGGCTCGGCCGCGAGAAGTAACCGCGGAAGCTGATCGGCTGCGGGAAATTGAAAAAATGATCGTGATAGTAATAGTGATGCTTCGGGTCGTTCCAGTGATTGACGCCGAGATAGTCTTCGCGCGCGATCGTCACATGGTGGTGCGCGACCGTGTTCAATAGACGAATGCCGCGATAATCGTCCGGCGCGCGGTCGGTGATCAGCGTGGCGTCGACCCCGTGTTTCTGAAGATACAGGGCCAGGTGCAAGCCGGCGATGCCGGCCCCGACGATCCCGATGCGCCGTCTCATGTCCGCCTCCCCAAAGGTTTGTTCGATTGGTCGTTCGGGAGCTGGTCTCCCGTTGTTGGCTGCAGCCTAGCGACGAACTTGCCGAAGAAAAATGGAATGGATAGGATATGATCTATTCCTACTGGGAATATCGGATGGACCGGATCGACTGTTTGCGAGCCTTTGTCCGCTCGCTGGAGGGCGGAAGCTTCTCGGTTGCCGCCAACGAACTCGGCATCGGCCAGCCGGCCGTGAGCAAGCGGATCGCATTGCTCGAAAGCGAATTCGGCACGCAATTGTTCTTTCGCACCACGCGCAAGCTCAAGCCCACGCCCGAGGGCCACCGCATCTACGATCTGGCCCGCCAGATTCTTGGAAATTTCGATCTTGCGCGGGCCAACGTCGAGGAAAGCGCGCTGCGGCCGAGCGGCACGCTGCGGGTCAGTCTGCCGTCATCTTTCGGCCGGCGCTATTTGATGCCCGTCATTGCTGAATATGTCCGAACCTATCAGGGGGTTCGCCTCGACATCCGCTTCAGCGAGCGCTTCGTCAATCTCGTGGAGGAGGGGATCGAGCTGGCGCTGCGGATCGGGCAACTCGAGTCGAGCACGCTTGTCGCCCGGCGGCTTGGCACGGTGCGGCGCTATCTGGTCGCGACGCCGACCTATCTGCAGGGACGTGCGGTGCCGCGCGCACCCGAAGACCTCAACGCGCACCAATGCATCGTCTATTCGCGCCTGGCCGCCGCCAACGACTGGATATTCGAATCCGAACACGGTCGCCACGTCGCTTCGATCGGCGGGCCGCTGCTGGTCGACGATGCCGACGCGATGGAGCAGGCGGTGATGCACCATCTCGGCATCGCCATCCTGCCGGAATGGAGCGCCGTCGCCGGCATTCGCAGCGGCCAGTTGCAGGACCTGCTGCCGGATTTTTCGATCGCCGCGCTACCGCTGCACGCAGTTTATCCCGAGACGCATTGGATGTCGCTGCGGGCACGCAGCTTCCTGGACCTGTTGATCAAGCGTGCAGGGCAGTTCTCTACGCCGTGAGCCATTTTTCGTCGTCCCTGCCTAGTGCGCAATTGCGCACGGGCGCAGTCCCGTAGGGTGGGCAAAGCGCAGCGTGCCCACCATTTCGCAGCGCGATTGACGATAGATGGTGGGCACGTCGCTGACGCTCCTCTGCCCACCCTACGGCCCGCCACGGCATCGCCTATGCCGGCCCGCTCGGAATGTCCGAAAACCGCGTCAGCCACGCCACCGGGCCGATGCTGGCGGCGACGATCAGAAGCGCTGCCAGCGCACCTTCCTCAAAGCTGCCGCGGCTGGCGTATTGGTAGATCGAGGTCGCCAGCGTGTCGACGTTGAGCGGCCGCAGCAACAGCGTTGCCGGCAACTCTTTCAGGCAATCCACGAACACCACGATGACGGCGCCGAGCATGGCGGGGCGCAGCAGCGGCAGATGGATCAGCCGCATCATGGTGGCGGGGCGAGCGCCGACCGCACGCGCGCTGTCGTCGTAATCGCGCGGAATCCGCTCAAACCCTGCCTTGATGAATCCGGTCGGCACCGCCAGAAAACGGATCACATAGGCGATGACAACGGCCGCACCCGAGCCGATCAGGATCAATCCCGGCAGCGATCGTCCGAGCGATGCGGCGAGCGCGTTCAGCGCGTTGTCGATGGCGAGCAGCGGCGCCAGCAGCCCGAGCGCCAGCACCAGTCCGGGCAGCGTGTAACCCAGTTGCGCGATGTTCATCGCAACGAAGCGCAGCCGGTTCGGTCGCCAGCGCCAGGCCAGAATGGTCGCAAATCCCAGCAGCAGTGCGGTCAGCGTGGCAAGGCTCGCGAACGCTATCGAGTTGAAGGCGTCGCGCCACAACGCCGTGTCGAAATTCGCAAACAGCCCGCGCTTGAAACTCTGATGCGCGAGATACAATAGCGGCACCAGAAATCCCAGACAGGCCGGCAGCAGGCAGGCCGCGAATGCCAAGCCACCCTTGATGCCGGCAAGCGTCGTCCGCTGCGTCAGCCGCGGGCTTTCGGCGGAAAACTCCGTCGTGACATTGCGCCGTCCGTAGCGTTCAATTGCGATGAGCCCGGCCACGATCGCCAGCATGAAGCAGGACAGTTGCGCGGCGCCGGCAAGGCTACCGCGGTTGAGCCAGGTCGTGAACACCGAGACCGTGAGGGTGCGGACGCCGAGATATTCGCTGGCGCCGATGTCGTTCAGCGTTTCCAGCGACACCAGCGCCGTGCCGACCGCCAGCGCGGGACGCGCCATCGGCAGCGAGATGCGCCAGAAGGTGGTCCAGCGGCCGGCGCCGAGCGTCTTCGCGGCCTCGGCGAACTCCGCGCTCTGGAACTGAAACATCGTGCGCGCCGAAAGATAGACGTAAGGATAGAGCACCAGCGCGATCACGATGATGGCGCCGGGCAGCGAACGCAAATTGGGAAGCACGCGCACCGCGTCCTGCAGCGGCAGCCAAAGTGCGAGCGTCTTGTGGGCCAGGCCTAGCGGCTCGAACAAATCGACATAAACGTAAGCCGCGAGATAGGTCGGGATCGCGAGCGGCAGCGGCAGCAGCCACAGCAGCATTTGCCGGCCGCGAAATTCATGCAGCGAGATCATCCACGCCGCGCCGGTGCCGATCGCAAGCGACAGGGCGCCGACGCCGATCAGCAGCAGCGCGGTGTCGAGAAGGCTCCGCGGCAGCACGTACTTGATGAGGGTCTGCCAGACATCAGGCGCCGGCTGCATCGCCAGCGCGATGATGGAGATGACGGGAGCGGCGACAAGAATGGCGGTCGCGACCGCGATCGACGCGGCGATCCGCCCCGAGCGCGTGGTCCGGGTCACGCCGGCTCACATCGGCAACAAGCCGTAAGCCCATGCAGTATTATGCCCTCTCCCGGGGAGGGAGAGGGCATGTTGGCGGAAATGCTGTCGCGACTTGGTGCGATCAATTATCGAACCCGACCTTGTCCACCAGCGTCGAGGCTGCCTTGCGATTGGCGACGATCTTGGCGATCGGCGTCGGATCGGCGGTGAGCTTGCCGTAGCCCGCAATCGTCGGGTTGACGGCGACGCCTGATCGAATCGGGTATTCGTAGTTGGAGTCAGCGTAGATCTGCTGCGCCTTCTCGCCGGCGAGCCACTCGATCAGCTTGATGCCGTTGGCCTTGTTGGGGGCGTGCTTCGCCAGCAGTACGCCGGAGAGATTGACGTGGGTGCCGCCGCCCTCGAACGTCGGCAGGATCACCTTGGTGGCTTCCGCCCACGGCTTCTTCTCGGGGTCATTGTTCATCATCAGCGCCCAGTAATAGGTGTTGCCGATGCCGATGTCGCACTTGCCAGCGGCCACGTCGCGCGCGGCTTCGCGATCGCCACCGGAGGGCTTCTGCGCCAGATTGGCTTTCACGCCCTTCAGCCATTCCTCGGCCTTGGCCTCGCCGTGCTTGGCCGTATAGGCAGCGAACAGGCCGTTATTATAGATGTGCTGGCCGGAACGGATGCAGATCTTGCCCTTCCACTTGGGGTCGGCGAGCTCCTCATAGGTGATCTTGTCCTGCTTGACGCGGTCCTTCGAGGCGTAGATCACGCGCGCGCGCATCGAGATGCCGGCCCACTGGCCGTCCGGATCGCGGTACTGCGCCGGCACGATCTCGTCGATCACCACCGACTTGATCGGCTGGGTAACGCCGGCCTGCACGGCGTCGTCGAGACGGCCGAGATCGACCGTCAGGAGCACGTCGGCCGGGCTGCTGGCGCCTTCCGCCTTCATGCGCTGCTCGAGGCCTGAGCTTGCCGAAACAACGTTGACCTTGACGCCGGTGTCCTTGGTAAAGGCGTCGAACAGCGGCTGGATCAGCTTGGTTTCGCGATAGGTGTAGACGTTGACCTCGCCGTCGGCGGACGCCGGCGAGGCTCCGAACGCGGTGAAACAAAGCAACGCTGCGGTTGCGGCGGTGGCGCGAAAGTTCATCATGAAAGCTGCCCGGCAAAAGTGATGGAGATGCCGGTTTCAGTAGCGCAGTGGCTATCGCGCCGTCAGCGACCTGATGTCGCGAATGCCTCGATTTAGAGCGATTCCAGCGCTCTGATTTAGAGTGATTCCAAAGTGTGCTGGCCCACGACAGCTTCAGCCGCCGAAGTCAGGGTGTGAGGCAGGTTTCGCCGCGATCGCGCGGCCGATCAGCGGTCAATAGGTGAGGTCGAAATTGACGGCGGCAGTGTTGCCGCCGCTGATGATAACCGCCACGCGCTCGCCCGCACCGGGCCTGTACGCGCCCGACAGGATCGCCGCGAATGCGGCTGCGCCACCCGGTTCTGCCACGATGCGCAAGGCGCGCCACAGCGCCGCCTGTGCGTCGGCGATCGCGGCGTCGGATACCAGCACCGTCCGCGGTGCGTATTTCTGGACGATCGGAAAGACTTGTTCACCGACGCGCCGCGGCGCCAGCGAATCCGCCGCCAGACCGCCGGCCTCTGCATCGACCGGATGGCCGGCTTCAAAGGCTTTGGTCAGCGTGGGCGAAGCAAGCGGCTCGACCCCGATCACCTTGATACGGCCGGCGTACCAGGCGGCAAGTCCTGCGATCAGCCCGCCGCCGCCGACCGACACCAGCAGCGTATCGATATCCGGCGCCTGGTCGGCGAGCTCGAGGCCGAGCGTTCCTTGTCCCATGATGGTTTCCTTCTGATCGAAGGCCGGCACCGGCAATGCGCCGGTTTGCTGCGCCCATGCCTCGCTGGCCAGAAGCGCATCGGCATAGCGGTCACCCTCGATCGTGAGGTCGGCGCCGTAATCCCTGATGCGCTGCACCTTCGCCGGCGAAGAGACGCTCGGCACGAAGATCTTGGCAGGCTTGCCGAGCTTCATCGCCGCATAGGCGACGGCCGCGCCGTGGTTGCCTCCGGACGCCGCCACCACGCCGGCCCGCGGGACGTCGCGGGTCAGCAAATTGGCGAATGCGCCGCGCGCCTTGAACGAGCCCGAATGCTGAAGAAGCTCGAGCTTGAGCGTAAGGGGATGGCCGGGAAGGCCGAACTCGGCGCCATCGACCTCAAGCACCGGCGTCTGCCGGATAAAGGGCCGGATGAGCCGCTCGCATTGGGCGATCATTTCCGACGGTACGGCATCCGCTGACGCAACCATTGCAACGCACTCCCGAAGCTTCATTGACATGAATTAGTTACTTAGCTAATTAGCAATATGGCTTCTTTCGAGGATGACGTCGAGTCTGCTTTTCGCGCGCTCGCCAGCGGTCGGCGGCTGTTGATTCTGGAATGGCTGAAACGTCCCCGGGCGCATTTTCGCCCGCAGGTCGACGGCGACCTTGTCAAGGACGGGGTTTGCGGGGTGTTGATTGCCGAGAAGCTCGGCGTCAGCCAGCCCACCGTAAGCGAGCATCTGAAGATATTGTCGCAGGCCGGATTGGTGAGCGCCAAGCGCGTCAAGCAGTGGACGTTCTACAAGCGCGATGAAGCGCGCATCGCGAAGCTGAAAGCGGCAATGCTCGAAAAGATCTGATGTTCGTTCGAAGCCGCGTCGGCGCGCGCCGGCGCCGGATTTTCCGTGCCGACATTTTGAGCAGCGAAGCGCATGTTATCCGTTCGACCTTGGCATCCAGAGTGCCTAGTCTTGGCCGACACGGAGATGAAGCTGATGCGGGCTGTTCTGGATTATTGCACCGGAGGAATTCAGCGGGCCGTGCCGGCGGGCGCGCTCGTGCTGCATGAGGGCAGCAAGACCGGACATCTGTTCGTGCTGCTCGAAGGACGGCTGGAAGTCATCAAGGGCGATAGCGTCGTTGCCGTTCTGACCGAACCGGGGGCGATGCTGGGCGAAATGTCGGTGCTGCTCGACCAACCCCATACCGCGACCGTGCGGGCCGCCGCCGATTCCGTCGTCTACGAGTTCGACGACGCGGCGGCGTTCCTGCGCGACCAGCCGGCGGTGGCGCTATTGATCGCGCGCTTGCTGGCGCAACGCCTCAACGTCGCCAACACCTATCTGGCCGACCTGATGCATCAATATGCCGGTCAGGGTAACCATCTCTCGATGGTCGGCGAACTCCTGCAGAGCATGATCAACCTGCCGCCGACGCAGGTCTCGCCAGGCTCGGATCGGCAATCCGACCCGCGGGTATGATTTCATACATGAGACCGAGGGGCGCGGTGATGAGGCCAGCATGAAACCTTCGCGATCCTGCTCGCTGTCTCTAAACCGGGAGGTAGAGATCATGACGAAATTTCTTTTTGCGACGGTTGCTATCCTCGCATTCACTGCACCTGCATTCGCGCAGCAGGACAAAACGACCGGTCAGGCGCCACCATCAGGTGCTTCCTCGTTCTACGTGGCCCAGGATACCGCGACGATGAAATGTCACGTCGTCAATGCGCAGCCTGCCGCGGGCGGCAGCATGAAGGTCATCGGCATGGCACATCCGACAATGGCGTCGGCGCAGACAGCTTTGGCGGCTGACAAGACCTGCAAGGAATGAAGTGACGGCGCGGGTACAGGGGTGGGTTTATTGGTTCGAAAAAACCACTGACCCGCCCCGCCGGCCATTTCTACGCGGATGTTATCGTCATCAGCCATCACCTCGGCTCTCCGAACGATACGAATTCGGATCGGCAATCCGACCCAGGGATATGAGCCAGGGCGGCGGGTTCTCGATGTCAGCTGCGGGCCGCAGCAACGGCGCGCGCAGGTCGATGCGTTGCGCTTCGCCGGCTGACAGCCAGAACGCGGCGTCCTCATCGAGGTCGAGCACGAGATAGACCGGCGGCCGGCCGTGCTGCAGGCCGGTGTTGAACACCCAGGTCGTGCCGATCCGGTCGAACCACGAGCCGTCGGGGATGAAGGGCGACTGATGCACGTGGCCCGAGATCACCATCGACGGCTGGTACTGCGCGATCCATTGCACCAGTTCGACGTCGCCGAAGAACCGCTTGCCGCCCCAACTCGTCGGCGAATTCGCCGGCGGCGCATGATGCACCCAGATCCAGCGTTGCGCCCGCGCGATCGCTGCGTCGCGAAGCTGGGCTTCGATGCGGCCCTTGACCAGCGGTCCGTCCCACCACGGACATACCGTGAAGCTGACATCGCCGATGGTGACGTCGTCGCCGTCGCAGGCGATGCCGAGTTCTCTGATGTCGCCGACCCAGCGCGCGATCTTTTCGCCTTCCGCGCTGCGTTCGTCGAGGTCGTGATTGCCTGAGCAGAGAATGACCCGCGTCATGCCCGACAGCAGCGACAGGTATTTTTTCACCACCAGAATCTGCGCGCGGAAATCGACGAACGATCCGATGTCGAGCGCGTCACCGGCAAAAATGACGACGTCGAATTCGGGAGCTGCCGCCAGCAGCCAGTCGAACTGCGGCAATGAATAATGCAAATCGGCAACGACGAGGCAGCGCATAATAATCAAATCCAAAAATGCCCGGGAAACAGGCGATCCAGGCGGATGCATTCAGGCAGATTGGATTCGAGCAAGAATTGTGCCGGTCGTGACTTCAAACGGGACCCATTGCCGGGCTGGTAGGACCAGGGCGCGTCCCCAGAAATCGAGCTTGATGACTACTCGATGTCCGACATGCGCCGATAGCCGACCAAATTCCGCATTGCAGCGAAACGACGCTAAGTGCCACAAGGCGGCCCCCTCGTTGCGGCTGTCGTCCAGAGAAAGAGAATAGTCGGCTACCGCCCGCCAGTGATAGGTTTGCTTCGGTCGCCGCTAACTTATTTCGAGGGCACGCCCCATGATTAGCAAGGCCGATACTATTGTTATTGGCTCCGGCGGCCTCGGCGCTGCCACAGCATACTACTTGAGCAAACGCGGTCTCAACGTCGTTCTGATAGACAAGCACGATATTGGATCGCAAACCTCGCCCCGCGCTGCGGGCATGGTGAGCTGCGCCCGCAAGAGCGACTTGATGATAGGCCTCATCAAGGACGCTTGTCGCAAAATTGAAGCGTTCACCGAAGAAACGGGGCAGCCTCTCGATTGGGTGCATTCTGGCAGCCTGAAGATCGCGCGCCGGGCGCAGGACGCGGAGGTGATCAAGGCCGACCTTGAGCGTGGGCGCCGTTTGGGCCTCGATGTCGAGCCGATTTCTCCGCAGCAGGCAAGTCGCCTCAATCCATTTTTAAAGCCGACGGGCGTCGTAGCGGCGATGAGGATCGGTGATGACAGGTATTTCGACCCAGCGCAGGTTGCCACCGGCTTCGCCAGAGCAGCGGCGGCTCAGGGCGCAACCGTACTGCCGAAGACGGACGTGCTCACCGTGAATATCATTGCCGGCAAGGTGACCGGCGTAACCACCGCGAAAGGCGTCATTGAAGGGCCGATCGTGGTTGATGCGGCTGGTGCATGGACGCGACAGGTCGCGGAGGCAAGTGGGATTTCCGTGCCATTGGTGCCAACCCGGCAGCAACTCATCGTCACCGAGCCTTTGGATGGCGCGCGTGCTGATCTACCGATGGTTCGGATCATGGATGCCGCCGTGTACACGCGGCCTTGCCAAGGCGGTTTGCTTTGGGGTGTCTACGAAGAAACGCCGCGATTTTTCGACATGCAGTCGCTCCAAGCCAGTTTCGATATCAAGGACATGCCACTAGACATCGAAGTGCTTCGTTCAGCCGCCCTTGAAGTCAAAGATCAACTTCCAGTCCTGCAAACGGCAAAAGTGCGAGAATTTCGCGGTGGCATTCCGACAATGACCGCCGACGGCCACCATATCCTTGGCCCGGCCTCCGGCGCTACGGGTTTCTATTTTGCAAGCGGGTGCAACGTCGCCGGTCTCTCAATCTCGCCAACCATCGGAGAGGCACTCGCAACTTGGATTATCGATGGCAAGCCGGCCGTCGACCTCTCGCCTATGTCTGTCATGCGCTTCAAGGACCAGTCGTGGTCTGAACCCCAATTACAGAGGGAAGCCGCTTGGCAATATCGGCAGTTCTATGGTGCGGTCTAAGTTCTCGTGGGTGATTAGGGAAAGTCGAGGCTCATCGAGCCGAAGGAATGACGGCTATGGGTCATTCGCTACAGGGGTGACCCAGCGGCAAGTCCAGCCACGTCCGCGGTGACGCCGGAAGCGGAAGTCAATTCAGAACGTTGCCGGCCACGCTACGGCAGTGTCGGCGTGTCGCTACCCGATATGACAAGCTCGCAGCCAACTATCTGGCCTTCATCAAGCTCGCCTCAATCCGAATTTGGCTGCGCGCCAACGAGTCCACGCCCTAGTCCTCGCTCGCCTTGAACCGGCTCATCCCCTTCAGCACGAACGGCGCCAGCAGCGCGATCAGCGCGATGCCGAGCAGCGTGGCCGACATCGGGCTCTGCAGCAGCACCAGGGGATCGCCGAGGCTGATGGCGAGCGCGCGGCGCAGCTGGCTTTCGGCGATTGGCCCCAGGATGAGACCGACGACGACAGGCGCGATCGGAAAATCGAACCGGCGCATCAGAAAGCCCAGCACGCCAAAGCCAGCCAGCATCGACAGTTCGACGACCGAGGGCTTTGCGGCGATGGTGCCCATGGTCGCGAACACGAGAATGCCGGCGTACAGCCACGGCTGCGGGATCGCGAGCAGTTTCACCCACAGGCCTACCAGCGGCAGGTTGAGAACCAGCAGCATGACGTTGGCGATGAAGAGACTCGCGATCAGGCCCCACACCAGGTCGGGCCGCTCGGCAAACAGCAGCGGTCCCGGGTTCAGGCCATACTGCTGAAAGCCCGCCAGCATCATCGCAGCCGTTGCCGAGGTCGGAAGGCCGAGCGTCAGCAAAGGCACGAGCGTGCCGGCAGCGGAGGCGTTGTTGGCGGCTTCAGGCCCCGCGACGCCCTCGATCGCACCCTTGCCGAATTCCTCCGGATGTTTCGTCAGCCGCTTCTCGGTGGAGTAGGACAGGAACGTCGGAATTTCGGCGCCACCGGCGGGGAGCGCGCCGATTGGAAAGCCGAACATCGTCCCGCGCAGCCACGGTTTCCACGATCGCTTCCAGTCCTCTCTCGTCATCCACAGCGAGCCGCGAACCGCTTCGATCTTCTCTTCGGTGTGATGGCGGCGCGAGGCGACGTAAAGCGCTTCGCCCAGGGCGAACAGGCCGACCGCCAGCGTCGTCACTTCGACGCCGTCGAGCAGTTCGGGGATGCCGAAAGCGAGCCGGGCCTGGCCGGTGAGCTTGTCGATGCCGATCAGCCCGAGCGTCAGCCCGATGAACAGGCTGGTCAGTCCGCGGATCGGCGAGTCGCCGAAGGTCGCGGACACCGTGATAAAGGCCACGCACATCAGCGCGAAATAATCCTCGGGCCCGAAGCGCACCGCGAAATCCACCAGCCATGGCGCGAGAAAGGCGAGGCCGATGGTGGCGATGGTGCCCGCGACGAACGAGCCGATCGCTGCGGTGGCCAGCGCCGGACCACCGCGCCCGGCCTTGGCCATCTTGTTGCCCTCGAGCGCGGTCGCCATCGATGCGCTCTCGCCGGGCGTGTTGATGAGGATGGCGGTGGTCGATCCGCCATACATGCCGCCGTAATAGATGCCGGCGAACATGATCAGCGAGCCGCCGGGATCGAGCTTGTAGGTCACCGGCAGCAGCAAAGCGACCGTGAGCGCCGGACCGATGCCGGGCAGCACGCCCACTGCAGTACCGAGGAACACGCCGATCAGCGCGTAGAGCAAATTCATCGGCTGCACGGCGACAGCCATGCCATGCGCGAGCGCGGCGAAAGTTTCCATTACAGCAGTCTTTCCAGGGGCCCGGTGGGGAGGCTCAACGTCAGCAGCCGGTCAAAGGCGAGATAGATCAGGGTGGTCATGACCAGCGCGATGGCGGAATCGGCGAGGATCGCGCGCCGTCCGAAGGCCGCCGAGGTGGTGACGAACAATGCCGAGGTCGCAAGGATAAAGCCGCCGCCGAAGCCGATGATGGCGATCAGAAGCGCCAGGCCCCCGAGAATAAGCCACACCGCCTTGGGATCGGCGCTTTCGCGCGGCGGCAGGTTGCCGCGCAATGCGTCGATCAGATTGCCGATCGCAAGAAGGCCGAGCCCGATGGCGATGACAACCGGCATCACCTCGGGCCCCATGCCGTACATCGTGGTGGCCGGCAGTTGGCGCGAGTCCCATACCAGCACCGCGGCAAGGCCCGCGAGCGCCAGCGCAATGACGATACCGGCGCGATCGACGCGCCGTGACGCCGGCCCCTGCGGAAGATCCGTCATGATTTGACGAGGCCGACCGACTTCAAGACGTCGGTGACGCGCGCCGTTTCCTTCTTCAGGAAGTCGGCGAACGCATCGCCGCCGAGATAGGCGTCATCCCAGCCCTTCTGCTTGAGGATGTCCTTCCAGGCGTCGGATTTGACCATGTTCTCCACCGCGGTGCTCAAGGTCTTGCGCTGTTCCGGCGTGATGCCGGGAGGTGCTACCACCGAGCGCCAGTTGGCCAGCACGAGGTCGATGCCCTGTTCCTTGAAGGTTGGAATGTCGCTGCCGGCGATGCGCTTCTCCGACGTCACGCCGAGCGCGCGCAATTTGCCGGACTTGATCTGACCTTCGTATTCGCTCATTCCCGAAATGCCCGCGGTGACCTTGCCGCCAAGAATGGCCGCCAGTGACTCGCCGCCCCCGGAAAATGGGATGTAGTTGACCTTCTTGGCGTCGGCGCCGATCGTTCCCGCAAACAACGCCGCCATCACATGGTCGACGCCGCCGGCCGAGCCGCCGGCAAAGGTGACCTTGGCGATATCGGCTTTGACGGCGGCGGCAAGATCCTGCGCCGTCTTGATCGGCGAATTGGCCGGCACCACGATCACCTGGATCTCCTCGGTGAGGCGCGCAATCGGCGTCACCTGTTCGAGCGTCACCGGCGATTTGTTCATGGCGAGTGCGCCCACCATGACGAAGCCGTTCACCATCATCTGGTTGCCGTCGCCCTTGGCGCCGTTGACGAACTGCGCGATGCCGACGCTGCCACCGGCGCCTGCCACGTTGGTGACCTGGACGCTGCGCGCGATCTTGGCAGCGACCAGCGCCTGCTGCATTGAGCGCGCGGTCTGATCCCATCCGCCGCCGGGGGCCGCGGGCGCCATGATCTTGAGCTCGAGCTGCTGCGAGAGGGCAGGTGCGCCGGCCGCAAGTGTCAATGCGACGACCGCGCCGAACAGGCGCGTATGAAACGGGATCATGCGGTTTCCTCCAGGCTCACGTGGAGCCGTTATGTGTCAATTCGCCGCATATCAGCCGGAAAAGGCGCCGCTGTCCAGAAGGACTGTTGATGCGACGTCATCTTGCTTGCGGCAAATGCGTTTGGCTGCGTGGAACACGAGCAAAACGGCTGGCGCGTGCCGGATCAGAGCGATTGCTCTGAGAGCAGCGGCGGCGTCGTTTCGGTCGATGCCGGTGAAGTCACACCCTCGCCACCGCGTGCGGAAACACGATCTCGATCAGCGTGCCCGAACGGCCGCCGGTCTTGATCTGGAATTTGGCGCGGTTGGCTTCGACGAGCGCTTTAGTCAGCGACAGGCTGACGGCCGAACTCTCGGCCCGGTCCGATGGCGCAGGGGTGCGGAACGGCTGCAGGGCTGCGGCAACCTCATTGTCGTTGAGGCCGTTGCCGGTGTCGCGGACCCGCAGCATCACCTCGCCGAAATCGGACAGCGCGGTCGAGACGATGACCTGGCCGCCGGCATTGGCGAGATGGATCGAATTGCCGATCAGGTTCAGCGTGATCTGGCGCAAGGCCCGCGCGTCCGCGATCACGGGCGGCAACATGTGCGCGAGCGACGTGCGGATGATGATGCGCTCGCGATTGGCCTGCGGCTGCAACACCGCAACGCAGCTCTCGATCAGTTCGTTGAGGTTCTGGTTGGTGAAGGCGAGATCGAGCTTTCCGGTTTCGATCCGGGACAGGTCGAGCAGGTCGTTGATGATGGCGATCACGCGTTCGCCGGAGGCGCGGATGTCCTTCATGTATTCGACGTAGCGCTCGTTGCCGAGTGCGCCGAACCGTTCGCCGATCATCACTTCGGAAAAGCCGATGATGGCGTTCAGCGGCGTCCGCACCTCGTGGCTGATCCGCGCCAGCACATCGGCCTTGGCGTTGGCGGCGCGCTCGGCCAGCCGCCGCGCCTCGCGCAATTCGCTCTCGGTATGCTTGGCTTGCGAGAGATCGCGGAACACCGCGAAGAAATTCGGGCCTTCAGGACGGGTGCGGCCCATGGTCATCGACAGTGGGATGAGGCCGCCCTTGCTTTCGCGCGCCAGCACCTCGCGGCCGTGATCGAGCAGGCTTTCGACGCCGGAAGCCTTGATGTCGGCGAGATATTCGAACACGCCGTGCTGGCTTTCCGGTGCGAACAACTCCGACAGATTACGTCGCGCGAGTTCGTCGCCGTCATGGCCGAACAGCGCTTCGGCGCTGCGGTTGGCCGCATGGATGTTACCCGCGGCGTCGAACATCACGATGCCTTCGGCGGTGGTGTCGAGGATGGCGGCGAGGTCTTCGGCGTTGGCATGCCCGACGTCGGAAGCGTCGGGCTCCGATAACGCCGGTTCGGAGACTTCAGACTCCGATACTGACGGTTCGAAGACGTCAGGCTCTGATGCAGGCTCGGCTCGCGCGATGGCGGCCGCGATCGCCGCGCCCTCATGGCGCGTGCCCGAAAAGATCAAGGCCAGCGCCGAATCGCCGTCCCACGAGATGGTGTAGAGGCGCGCGGCGGCCGACGCCGACAGCGTATCCGCATCCGCAGGCCCGCTTGCCGAAATCGTCACCGGTTTGCCGGTGTCCGATGTCGAGGAAGCGTTTGATACGCCGGGTTCGACATAGAGCGTGTCGAGGCCGCCGGCATCTTCCAGCGCATGCAGGCTCGGATAGCCCATCTGCGTCAGGAAGGCGGGGTTGGCGTAGAGCAGCCGGTCGAGCCGGTAGATCAGGATGCCGACCGGCAGCAAATCGAGCAGCGCCTTGTCGCGCGCCGCTTCGCCTCGCGCCGGCGGTTCGGGCGCCGCCAGCCATTCCGGCGGCGTGGGAGCCGGTTCGCGCACCGCCGGTGGGGCCAGCGGGTCGAAGATGGTCTCGCCGTCGGCGTGCGCTTCGTTACCGATCTCGGTGTCGAGCCGCGCCGACAATTGCCGCGCGAGTTCGTCGAAGGCGTTGTTTTCAACCGGCGTCAGCGCGGGCTGCTTCGCTTCGCCCGGGGCGCGGAACGGCAAGACGTTTGCGGCGGCGTCTGCCGGCAAATCCGTTGCGGTTTCCGTCAGTGTGTCCTTGGCGATTTCCTGGACGCTTGCCTCTACGGCTTCCTCTACGGCTTCCTTGGGAGGTTCCACGGGCGTTTCCAAATCTTTTTGATGTGAAGTCTCTGCAGCAGAAGTCTCTGCAGCGGAAATCTCGGCAGCAGAAGTGTTGGCAGCAATCGGTTCAGGCAATTCGTCTGATGAAGGCGATGCAACGCCGGTTGGCTCGGCAGATGGCGCAGCGGACGGTTGTTGCGGCGTCAGCATTTCGCCGGACAATTCCGCCAGCCGCAGGGCGGCAAGCCGCGCGATGGCGTCGAAATCGCGGCAGACGCCGATGCCGCGAAAGCCGATGAAGTTTCGCGCCGCATCGAAGATCGGCAGGCCGGACAGTTCGACGGGCAAGGTGCCGCCGCCGTCCACCGGCCAGTTCAGCGTGATGCCGCTCCAGGTCGCGCCTGTTGCAAAGGCCTGCATCACCCGGCCGGTGGGATCGAAGCCAAAGGTCTCGGCGATCTCGCGCCATGGCCGGCCGAAAGCGGCCGTGGTGCGCGGGCCGATCAGGCCTGTGAATTCGTTGGTGCCGAGCGTGAAGCGGTCTTCCCGATCCATCTGCCAGGTGAAGCGCAGCGGCACGCGGCGCGCCTGCGGCGCCGGTTGTCCGGCAAACGCTTCGATGGCAGGTGGTGGCGCGCGCGCGATGGTCTCAGCCGCAGGCGGCATGGTTTCGGCCGCGGGCGGCTCGTCTGCGGCGGCTGGTTCGGCGAACGCATCGAACAACGCAAACCCGGCGGGCGTTTCGTCCGATGGTGCCGGCTGCTGGTCATCGGGAGCCGGTTGCGGCGCGAGCGGTTGCTCGATGACGGGCGCGGCGGCCGCGCTGGGCTGCAAGACTGCTTCGGACAAGACTGCCTCGGACAAGACCGGCTCTGACAAGCCCGGCTCGGATGATGTGGTGGCTGGCTGCATCTCGTTATCGGATTGCGTCTGTGTCGGTCGCGGCACGATCAGCGGGATGTTGCCGGCGGCGATCAGAACGCCGTGGCTGCCATCGGGAAAGTCGAACCGCGAAGCGCCGCAGGTCACAAGCATGCCGGGCGCCGCGCCAAATCCCTGCAAGCGCTCCAGCCGGATAGCGCCGTTCGCGAGCAACCGGCCTGCGAGCCGCGCGATCTGCCGCCGGTGCCGGTCGGCCGGTCCGAAGGTTTTTTCGGCAAGGGCTGCGGTATTGGCCACGCCGAACGTGCGGGCGCCGGCCGGATTGGCCCACAGGATCTGCCTGCCATCGGCCGTCCACAGCCAGGCGGGCAGGCGGCTCCCCGCGTAGGCCGCCAATCGTGGATCGCTCTGTGCCAGCCCCAGAATTTCCGCATGCTTCATCGCGACCACATCACCGTCCAGCATCAGATCGGCCCCCAGGATGCCGACAGCGTTAAACGATCGTTACTATCGCAAGCCGGCAGCGGCAGGTCCACGGCTCGACGCGCCAGGGGAAATTAAGCCGCGGATAACCTTAACCCGGTGGGGACCCTTTGGTCGGCTGCCGCGTTGGGTGGTAGCAAACGGCCGTCACGGGTTCAAATGAACCTTCGCGGCGCCGCATCCGTTCCGGAGCGGCCCTTGGCGGTATCCGGGCGCAATCCCTGCCAACGCAAAGGAGCACAGCATGAGCGACGATGCGCGAGAGCCTTTCGAGATACCCAAGGAAATGCGATCGATGGCGGAGGCGAGCTTCGAGCAGGCCCGCAAGACTTTTGAGAAATTCGTCGGCGCCGCGCAGGCCGCCGCCGGCTCCATCGAGGAGCGCAACGCCACGGTTCGCGCCGGCGCCAAGGATGTCAGCAGCAAAGCCATCGCCTATGCCGAGCAGAACGTGCAGGCCTCGCTCGATCACGCCCAATCATTGCTGAAGGCCAAGGATCTGCCCGAGGTGATGCGGCTGCACAGCGAATATGTGCAGGCGCAAATGCGTGCGCTGGCGGAGCAGGCCAGCGAAATGGGCCAGGTCGTCGGCAAGGCCGCCATGGAAGCGGCGAAGCCGAAAGCCTGACGGCCGCTGGTGGAAAGCTACCGCTGGATCGTCTGCTGGACCCGTATGCCGGGTTAAATTTGCGGCGCCGCACCAGAAATTGCAGTGCGTTGCACAAATTTGACATGATATGGGTGCTTATTGGGCGAGCCCGTGGATGGGCACACTTCCATGAGTGCGTGCGAGTACGTAATCCCTGCGGCGTACCGGCCATTGCCGCCCGGCGTCTGCGAGGGGGAACAACGTTTAACCCCATTGTGAAGGATGCAAGCCTTGACCAGCTCCACCGATCCCTTCTCTGCCTCCATCATTCCCTTCGAAGTCCCCGAGCAGATGCGCGCGTTTGCTGAAAAAGGCGTTTCGCAGGCCCGCGACAGCTACGCCAAATTCAAGGATGCGGCTGAAACCCATAACGGCACCATCGAGGCCGTGTTCACCTCGGCCAGCAAGGGCGCCAGCGAGTACAACGCCAAGCTGATCGAGTTCTTCAAGGCCAACACTTCCTCCTCGCTCGATTTCGCGCAGGAGCTGTTCGGCGTGAAGACGCCCGCGGCGGCGCTGGAGCTGTGGACCTCGCATGCCAAGAAGCAGTACGAGACCTTGACCGCGCAAGCCAAGGAGCTCGCCGAGCTCGGCCAGAAGGTCGCGACCGAGACCGTCGAGCCGATCAAGGCCTCGGCCTCGAAGCTTTACAAGCCGGCTGCCTGATCGTTTCCGGTATTGACTACGAAAAGCCCGGGCGGTTGGCCCGGGCTTTTTGCTGCCCAACAGGGATGATCAGGGGATGATTTTGGCAGGCTGCCGTGGCCTGGCCGAAGCTCCCCGCAAATGAACGCAAAATGCCCTCGGGACGACTACAATCAGGCGCTTCGCGGCCTTGCCAAAGCGAGGCGTTGCACCTAGTTTCCGGCCCATTCGCGACCCCCCTTTTTGGGGCCTCGCGTGCGGTATGCAGTTGTAGCTCAGTTGGTTAGAGCGCCTGTCTGTGGAACAGGAGGTCGGTGGTTCGAGCCCACCCAACTGTACCAGCAATTACAATGGCTTAAAGGCATCACCCTTGAAATCCCACGCCGCTAAGCTACCGCCTAGCTACCGCGCGTCGGTCGCGCGCTTGCCGAAGCCCAAAAGCGGAGGGCGCCTGATCGACGTGCGGCAAATGGTGATGGGGCGCAAATCGCGCGACGCACGGGCTACGACCACCCTCAGCGGCCTACCGGATAGGCGTTTGCCCGATGGTATGTCGCAATCTTCGCTGTCAGTCTCTGCACTTAACGCGCTGCGCAATTCCGGCGTCCGGGCAAATACGGATTGCACGTCGCCTCATAGGAGGTCGCGGTAGGCGGCCCGTATCGGAAGCCGCGCCCATATTGGCGGCGTTGATAGCAGATGACACGATCGGCCCTCGCGTGATCACGTCAGCTGTGGGCGCCTCATTCGGTTCCCGAATTAACACGTGGCAAACCATCAAGCTTAACGCGCGTCTCTCGTTGCAGCGCGACTCACAATCGATAGCCTCCACGTATCGGCGATCACGAGGCGACGAGGTGACATTCCCGCAAAAGACGAAGCCACCTTCGCCGGCATTTGCTGCTGATCTTGATGGTTGAATCATGAGCTACAACAAACGCGCAGATGAGGCAGGCAAAGCGTTCCGTTCATCGGATAAGCTCCTGACCGAATACGAGAAGGAGCAAAGAGCGCTGCACAAGAACCTAGAACGATTGAGGGCCGAACGGTTGGCGAGAGAGGTTGCGAAGTCAAAAGACAATGCTAAGTCGAAAGACAATTAAGCGTCTTCATGCCAAATTACGACGGTGAGCACGAGCTCAACTGGTGCTCTCCTCCATGGCCGCACCAGGCGCGGCCCTGCCATTCTGACTAGCGGATCAGGTTGTGCTGGGAGCCGTCACCGGCTTGTCCTTGCTGGTCCCAGCGAATGAAGGACCAGGCCTTTCGTGAAGATAGTAGAGGATCATTTTCGTGATCACCTCCGCGTCGGCGATCGCGCCTACCACCTTGATGCTACCGGTGAAGACGAAACTCAGCACGAAGGTGTCGACGCTACCGGTGCCCTCCAACTGACGGCCTTGACGATCGAGCGGGAATGGGAATCTCGCACCCGAATGAACATCAGTTCCTTTCGCCTCCCTCTCTGCGCTCGATCATGTCGGCCACCTTCGCAAAGGCCGATAGTCGGGCTCGCTGCAGCTGACGTTCCTCAAGGGAGGGAATTGAAAATGTAGTCGCACTATCCTCCTCGAGCGGCTTGGCGGGCACGACCGAAAGTCTGTTTGGCGGGGTTTTTTCGCAACATTCTCGTGGTGCAGACTCAAGTCAGCCTACGAAATGCCGGCGGCAAAGCCTCTCGCACGAGCTCACTTAGATCTAAAGATTCGCCGCTTTCGGTGACGTCCGAGAACAGCACCTCGACATAAGGGTGCTGGCGGTTGAGTGCGGCGCCGCGCTGGTATTTCGCGTTCACGATCCGCTCGATCGCCGCAAGATTGCGCTTGCCCAACGCGTTGTACTGATCGCGGAACAGACTTCGTCGTCCTCCCCTGTGCTCGATGGATTCGACCCAGACGTCCATCACCTTGCGGCCGATGAACGCTTCGACCCGTTCAGCTCCGTCCCGCGCGAGAAGCCGCAGCCCGTCCATGTTGTGCGGGCCGTCATCGATGCCGAATTTTGTAAGTGACAAGTTTTTACGTGACATGGGAGATCCTCCTGTTGCCGACGTTGGTTCACCTCGGCAGTCCGTCGGTGACTGCGCCTCCCTCATCGTCCCATCGCGATAACGCCGCAGCGCCTGATTTTGCGTCGTGATGCGCATCCGCCGCGGGCGCATTTTTGCGGCCGGCATCGTTCTTGTGTTTGTGCAGAAATCGGGCGATCTGCCCGCGGAGCGCCGCCGTCTCCAATAACTTTCCGACCGATCCGGCGGTGTCGAAGATCTCGCGTTGCAGCGTCTTCGGAAGCGCGTTCCATTGCATGATGATGGCCGCGCCGAGACATCGCAAGACGTGCTCCTCTTCGGCCGCAAGGGCCAGGCCGCGAGCGCGATTCTGTTCCGCAGCGTTCACGGCGCTGTCATAGTCATCAGCCAGTCCCTGCTCGTTATCGGCGAGCGCTGAGTGGCGATCCCTTAGTTTCTGAAGTTCGTCGTTTTCGCCCTCACCGCTCGAATGCTTGATCAGTTCGCCGTATGCGGCGGCCTTTTCGCGGTGCTGCTGAGGTCTAAACATGCCGCGTCCTTTCGTTGGAAGTCTCCGCGCGATCCGACCGATCCCGATTGTTGACGAGGATGGAGCTGTATATGGGGATCGAAGGGTCGAATAACGAGCTTCGATGACAAATCACGATGTCATTAATCGCGAGGCAAAAGCCGTACCTGACAGATCGTAGCCGTGCGAACGAATGCAGGTTGCGATTTGGCTTCCGCAATGCCCGAATACGGGTTTATGCCGCCGCCGAAGTCAGAGAGGCCATCGGCACGTCGAATGTGTAGACGAACCCGGTTGGCTCATAGGTTAGCCGCACGTCGCCCCGGAGTTGCCTGCCGAGCGTCTCGATCAGCCGCGTGCCGAAGCTGCGCTGTTTGGGCGGGCGGACTGCCGCACCGTTCGTCTCGGTCCATATGAAATGCAGGCGCTGCGCCTGTTGATCCAGCGTCCAGTTGATGTCGACGCGCCCTTGCGGGACCGACAGGGCGCCAAACTTCGTGGTGTTGGTGCAAAGCTCGTTGAGCGTCATCGCGATGGCGATGACGGCGCCCGACGTCATCCGGATATCGGGTCCCGAAATCGAGAATTTCGGCTCGTCGGGATTGTCGAAGGCTTCGGTCGCGCTGCGGACGATCGTGCCAAGGTCCGCGCTGCTCCATCTTGCCTGCAAAAGCAGATCGTGCGCGCGTCCGAGCGCGAGCAGCCGGCCCTCGATTGCTTGCTGCGCGTGCCCAGCAGCTGGCAGATGGCGCAGACTCTGCGAGACGATGGCGCCAACGGTCGCAAGCGTATTCTTGATACGGTGGTGCAGTTCTTCGAGGATCAGCTTCTGCAGCTTGTCGGACGCCTCGCGCTCCCTGGCGTCGATGCCGGCCGTGGCCAGCAAACTCCGTGCATCAATCTCGGCCTGCGCGAGCAGAAGCCGCAGGCTGACGTTCTCTTCCGCCAGATCGTCCTGGTGCTGTGCTGTGCTGCTGCTTGCGGGACGCGGGTTGGTTCGGAGATCGGCTTCAGACATCACCGATTGTATCATCATAGGCTGGGTACCGCACTGATCTTCGGGGGCTGGGATTTGCCGAAATCACGCGCTTAGGGCCATATTAGGCGTGATAAAGCGCTGGCGTCTCAGGTGTAACCGATCATGTCGCGCATTTCGGCTATTACTTCCCCTGCATTGAGCGGCTTGCCGAGAAACCTGCTGCGGGGGGGAAGATCGAGGTGCGGCAGGTCCAATTGCCCCGATACCACGATGATCCTGATGGTCGGCCAACGCTCATGGACGGCATGCGCAAGTCCGACGCCGTCCATTTGGCCAGGCATCTGGATATCGGTGCACATCAGCGCGACGTCGGATCGGGATTCCAGGATGGCGACGGCTTCGGCGGCGTCCAGCGCCTCGAGTGGCGTGTATCCGGCGTCTTCCACCATGTCGACCGCGCGAATGCGCAGCACCATTTCGTCCTCGACAATGAGAACGACGGCGGGAATGCATGATTGATCAAGTACCATCATAACGGCGCTTGCGGGGAACGGCGATTGACTTGGATAGGCATTCATCTGGGACAAGTATCTCGCGGCCCATATGATCCCCGCTGGATTCACAATGACACCAAAGCTCGGCGCCAACGGACTAAGCCTCCGTCATACGTCCGGTACGCCGCGCTTGCCGCAGAACATTTCGTGCATTTCAGCGGCATTTCGAAGGACGATTGCTTTGTGAGCAGCCTCGTTGCGCTCATCCCCCGGCGGCATCTCGCGAGCCTCGCCCAGGGCGATCACTGCCCTGGCGTCCAGATCGTGCGCCAGCGACCATTGGGATTGTTTAATCGGAGATAGCCCGTCCCTGCAGTGAAGCCGCGCTACGTCGATCACCATTGAATAACCATCGCAGCGGCGACCAGCAGCACAAGAAAGATCGGCATCAATACCGGAGGTACCAGCCACTCACGAAGATTGAATGCGGAGAATTTTGGCATATGACCGCCCTTTTGGTTGAGGCGGGAGCGCAACGCTCTCAGTCACCGATAACAGCCCGGGGCGCGCGGTGATACCTCAGATATAGCGACTATCTGCCGAATAGCGAGGAGAATCGCAATTTTGTTTTCTGGGGGCTGCCTAGCAGGCTTGTAATGCTGCATTGAGTAGCCATCTCAGTCCGAGCGCCATCGTATTGCTTCAGCATCGCCTTTACGGCAGCGCGAAGCTTAGCCACGCCAAATCTTGTCAACGACATTGACGAACCGCACATCGCTCCGATGTGCGGTTCGCAAGGCCGTTGAACCAGGCCTCGACACGGGGCGTGTGAAGGCCCGGTGAGACGCGTGGCTTGGCGCCTGATAATCTGATCGGTGGTAAGCCATGATTGAGTTTCCAAATCATAGCCGCTCGTATGACCAGACCCGGCGAGCCGTGCGGTTCTGGGGGCACGACAGCGCGCTGGAAGCGACTCTGAATGATACGACCGTCTGGGCCTAAGACGTAGGCGCGCAAAAAACCTGCATTTCGCAGTTGCTCCCGATCAGGCGGGCGCACGAGACTCACAGTCACAGATAGATGCCGAGGCGGGGCGGTGATGTGCTAGTCTGCTCACCTCCGCTCGCAGATACCGAGCTAATTCCGTAGAGCAATACGCCAGGAAATGCGGTCGCCAACTAAGACGGCCTGAAAGGTTCCCATGACGCCGAAGATCAGAGAGCATGCCTGTGCGGCCTGCAACGGCACGGGCTTCCCGAAGGTGAAGCAGCCAGCATTGGCTACTCACAAAATCTATCCGGTGAAGTGCGAGGCCTGTGCGGGAAAGGGAAGGATTACGGACGCCGACTGAAGCGACCTTAACCGCTTTCCTCCGCTGACTTCGAAATCAACTTCCCCTCACTGATTTCGTGCGTAACCGTGGATCGTCCAAGCTCGCCAGCGAGCCATCCGACCGCTTTTGATTTGGAGGGGTCAGAGGCAAACACGTTTGTCTCGACGTGGTTGCATCGAACCGCCTGCTCGGTTGGGGCGAGAGCGCAATGGCTCTCAGTCACCGATAACAGCCGAGGTCGGGCGATGATATCAGACGTATAGGAACTCGCTCGCTCAATAGCGAGGTGATGGCGTCGGCTAATTTGCTCCATTAGCTGTATATTTAAGCTGGCGTTTCTCTATGGTTTGAAGCCCTGACGTCCGAATCGACGAGGACGTTTTCTTATACGTAACCCTGGCCAGCCGATCCCTTTTCGGAAAGGATTTCAGCTAATCGGATGTGGCATGGTTTCAACAGATCAGTTCCGGCAAGAGATTAAGTCCCGGCTCGAATTGGCGGGCGCACAAGGTCGGCAAGACCTAACTATCGAGTGTGGAGAGCTCTACAGGTCCGTCAGTAAGCTCCCTGTTTTTGATCCATGGACTCTTCTGCTGCAACGCGATGCGCGCCGAAATGGCAAAGACGGATCGTCTGGTTTTCGATGACAGCAAGGCAAGCCTGCTGACGATCCACTATGCATTGCCACGAAATCAAAGTCCGGCGCCAATATCAAATTAAGCCGTGTTGGGAGCGACTCGAGGCATCTTCACGCGGGGCGCAGGAGCCTAGTTGAGTCAGACTTGGCGCTGAGGATATCCGATCGGCCCGGCCGACGGTTTTGATGACCAGTCTATCGTTGGTGCTGTTCCAGAACGGGTTACCCGATCTTTCAGTGGTGCTCATCGAGCCTCATCGAAGTCGCAGCGGGATTTGGCGCATCAAGTTCTGCTATGACGTTGGACCACCACTCTCGATGAGAGCCGAGCAGACGTCGTCATTGGCGACTGATCTATATCAATTAGGCGAAGACCAGTTGGCCGGCGAGATCGATGATGCGGTTAGAAGCGCGACGCGTTACGGCTTGATGTGAAATGATCAACTGCTTGGCTAAACAGATCGCCAACGAGGTCGGTGGATTCTGTATGTGCAGCCGCTCGTTCTCCCGCTACAAACGGGCGATCTCCGCCGAGAAGAATCGAACGACTAAGGCACAAGGGTTCTTCACTCCAATTCCACCGCGACCTGCGTACCCGTCGAGACAAAAGAGGCGGCGGATCCACTTGCCCACGCGGGCGTGCCGGTGGAGTTCCCAATGAAAAAGCGCGCGAGGCGTCAGCGATTGAGTGTCAGGGTCGGGGCCATGGTTGCGGAGCTGTCGTTTTGAAAGTCATTGAGCAGTACATAACCGCCGAATAGGATGACGGCCAACAAGCCATATGCAAGGTAGGAAGGCCGTCGGGACCTGTGACCGCTCATTTCGCTGGATCCTTGTCTTGGCGGACCGACCACTCAGCTCTGTGGCCGTCTTTGAGAGTTCAGCTTCTACGCCGACTGCGCACGCCCTGGCGAATGAATAGTCCATACTCATGGAGGCAACGGTCTTCACGAATTCGCCGATGACGTTGTCCCTTGAATATGAGCCCGCCGCCTTGAACTTGGCGACGGCGCCGTCAGCCGCCGTGAACTGTGCGACGCACATCGGGACCAGGACAGACATCCGACCGCTGCTTTCTGCCATTGCGCTCATAGATCTGGCAGTGCCTTCGGTGACCCAGCCGCCCCAGATAAATCCGATCGTCATCGCTGCAACAGCGCCGAAGGCGATACCTTGGAGGAAGCGGGTCCGGGCCTCACCCTGCAAAATTGCGGGTATTCTCATGATGATCTTTGTTGCGCACACAAGCGCGTTCGCAGCCGCAGACGCCGCTTGCATCCGCGCTTGGAAAAGTATCCAGCCTAAGAGATTGCGCCTTCCGATGGCACTCTAGCTGCCGCTACGACGACGAGCAGCGACGTCGGACGTCGCCGCTTCTTGGACAGCGTCAAGGTGAGCAACGGCCACCCCGCAGCTGAACGGTAGACTGTTGTCCTGATGCTGTACAGCACGTTCTTGGTCTCCAGTCAGGAGGTCGCAGCGCCATCGTCTCTGGAGAGCGGTTTCAGGCCGCGATCGCAGCTATCAACGGCTTGGTCCCGACGAAGCGCATGACCGCGTCGGACTATCGGCTAGGACAGAGAGCTATCTCGGCGGTCCACCCCTTAGGTTGGGAAAGAAGTGCCAAAAAATCGCTGCGCGCCTCGCGCATACGGAGTCATGGTCGGGCTTTGCGGACGGATTAAGCGGGAAGTTCATCACAGGGCTGGACAAGAGGTTCCGGTGGTTGCCCAACGCGTAGAACCCATCGTCTTCAGATGCTTGCGGTGCAAAGCTCGGAGTATTCGTTCCGGAGAGCAATATTAAAAACGTCCGTATGGTTTGCAATGAGTCAGGCCATTGCTGGCGCGAAAGTGGTGAACGGCGCGTCATCATTCGTGAGCACCATGATGGTCAGGCCCAGCCCAAAACAAACTACGATTCTCCTCGCTATTCGGCAGATAGTCACTATATCTAAGACATCACCGCGCGCCCCGGGCTGTTATCGGTGACTGAGAGCGTTGCGCTCCCGCCTCCACCAAAAGGGCGGTCACATGTCTGATACCCTCAAATTCGATCTTCGTGATTGGCTGGTGCCTCCGGTGCTGTTGCCGATCTTTTTTGCGCTGCTGATCGCTGCTGCCGTGATTATTCAGTGGTAGTCCGCCTCAAGTGACATGCCGGCAACGGGAATCCGAGTGCTTAACAGAAAGCAGGAGTCGGAATGGCAAATACGGCGATCATCAGAGACGCATACGGCGTTCCAGCAATGTTCGTTGATTCGAAAACCGGCAAGGATGATGCCGCCTTTGTCTTTATCAGGGTCGGCGATGAGGAACGCCGGATGCGGTGGGCCGAATGGGATGCGCTTCCCGCCTGGACTGGCGTTCGTCCGTCCTGGGCGACCAAACGCTAATGGACCCAGCAAGGTTGCTATCTGACGCCGGAATAACCATCTGATCAGTTAGCCCAGCGGGATCGCGACAAACGCGAACATCCCGTCGCGACGCCTTAGCCACGCCAAATCATATAAACGGTATCGACCAACGGCATATCGCTGCGATATGCGCGTTTCGGGTCAGGAAAATCTATGGCCATCGAGCATGCCGCCGTGCAGTTTGCGCGCAAACCGTGGGGAGTAGGCGATCTCCATCCATGGAGCAGCATCGACGTTGCCGGTGACCCGGTTGGAGAGTTGTGGTTCCAGCGCACGCATAAGCATGCACCCATCCCGGCCCTGCTGCTCAAATTGCTGTTCACCAGCGAGCCCCTGTCGATTCAGGTTCATCCGGACGATGAACTTGCCCGCTCAATCGGCTTGCCGAACGGCAAAACTGAAGCCTGGTACATTCTCGCAGCAGCCCCGGGCGCGCGGGTTGCGCTGGGACTGAAGCGGCGACTCACGCCACAGGCATTGCGCGCAGCGATCAGGGACGGCTCGATTGCCGATCTCACGCAATGGCGTCCCGTCGCGAAAGGCGACATCATCTACGTCCCCGCCGGCACGATCCACGCCATTGGCGCCGGTATCGTGCTCGCCGAGATTCAGCAGCGCAGCGATACGACATTCCGCCTGTTTGACTATGGCAGGCAGCGCGAACTGCATGAAGAAAGCGCCGTCGCTGTTTCCGACGCCGGGCCGGTTCAGGTCCAATCCGGTCCACGACGCCTCACCACGGCTCGAACAGCCCTGATCAGAAGCCAGCATTTCGTCATTGAGCGGATCGACCTGCCGGCGAATTCGAGTTGGGCACTCAATGCCGATCGGGAAACCTGGATCCTTGCGATCGAGGGCCGGGCGCGGATCGGGTCGACGAGCATATCGGTCGGTGACGCCGTCTTCATCGAGGGCGAACGAACCGGCATCGAGGTCGGCGCGGGCGGCATGAGCGGCCTAATGGCTTATCCGGGACCTGATCCCGTTGCCGCCCTGCTGGAGGACGCCGGAGAACTGACCAAATCTGTCAGCATGTCCGCCGGCCATTCGCCGAAATCAAGCGAGACTGTCGAGGTACAAGCATGACGCCGCTCCGCCGCATCGCCGTTATCGGCAATTCGCTGCCCCGCCGCTGCGGGATCGCAACCTTCACGACCGACCTGCAGCAGGCGATCTCGACGTCACGCTCGACTCTCGAGACCTGCATCGTGGCGATGACCGATCATGGCCAAACCTATGATTATCCCAAGGCGGTCGCTTTTCAGATCCAGGATAACAAGATCGAAGAATACATCCGTGCAGCAGACTTCCTGAATGCCGGCCGGTTCGACACCGTATGCCTGCAGCACGAATTCGGAATTTTCGGTGGCGAAGCCGGCGGCCACATCCTCGAACTGCTGTCGCGTCTCACCATGCCTGTCGTGACGACGTTCCACACCGTGCTGGCCAATCCGACCCTCGCGCAACGTGCGGTCATGGAGCGCATCGTCGATGCGTCGTCGAAGGTCGTTGTGATGGCCAACAAGGGCCGCGAACTGCTGCGCAGCGTCTATAGGGTGCCGGACGACAAGATCGAAGTCATAGCCCACGGCATTCCCGATGTCGCGTTTGTCGCACCCGATGCGGCGAAGGCCAGGCTCGGATTTGATGGAAAGTCGGTCATTCTGACATTCGGCCTGCTGTCGCCCAACAAGGGCATCGAAGTCATGATTGACGCCATGCCGTCGATACTGAATCGTCGAGCCGATGCGGTGTATGTCGTGCTCGGCGCAACGCATCCGAATCTGGTTCGAGACCAGGGCGAGGCGTATCGCAACAGACTGATGAGGCGGGTCCGCGAACTGGGCGTCGAGGACCACGTTGTGTTCCTCGACCGCTTCGTCGACCTGCCCACGCTGCTCGAATTCATCTCGATGTGCGACGTCTATGTCACGCCCTACCTCAACGAGGCGCAGATGACGTCGGGTACGTTGGCCTACAGCTTCGGACTGGGGAAGCCCGTCGTCTCGACGCCTTACTGGCATGCCCGCGAACTGTTGGCCAATGGACGCGGCGTCCTGGTGCCGTTCGGCGATGCGGCCGCGATCGGCAGCAAAATTGCGGAATTGCTCACCGATGACGTTCGCCGGCTGGCGATGAGCCGGCGTGCCTATGCGGTCAGCCGAACCATGACGTGGGAACGCACCGCCGAGCACTACATGTCGGTTTTCGAGAGTGCGTCTCAGGGGCACTGGCTCAAGGTCATTGCGCCCTCCAACGCGGTCGTTCCGGAGCCACGCGGCCCTGCAGCGCCGGACATGCAAATCAGCCATTTCCTGTCGATGTGCGACGATACCGGCCTGTTCCAGCACGCCGTGCACTCGGTGCCCGACCGTTCGCACGGCTATTGCGTCGACGACAACGCCCGCGCGATGCTTTTGGCCTGCGCCCTCAATAATCCGGGTGAACAGCCGCTGTCGGAAGTCTTGACGGCCCGCTTTGCCGCTTTCGTGCAGCATGCATGGAATCCCGACACCGGGCGGTTTCGAAACTTCATGGGCTTCAATCGAACCTGGCTTGAAGCCAGCGGGTCCGAAGACAGTCACGCGCGGACGCTTTGGGCGCTCGGCGAAACCGCGCGCAGCGACGCAACTCCGTCGCGGCGCCAGTGGGCTGCTGCCTTGTTCGCCGAGGCTCTGTCGACTGTAGAGACCTTTCGCTCTCCGCGGGCGTGGGCGTTCACCCTGCTGGGTTTGGGGGCCTATTGCGCCGTGGCTCCCGATGATCTCCACGCCCAGGAGATCCGGCATTCTCTTGCCGACAGGTTGATGTCCTGTCTGGCTTCGGTCGAAACGCCGGACTGGGTGTGGTTCGAGGAAGGGTTGGCTTACGACAACGCCCGCCTGCCGCAGGCGCTGATGATGACAGGCGCGGCGACGCAAACGCCTGAATACGTGCAGGCCGGATTGAGGTCTCTGCGGTGGCTGATGACGCGACAAACGACGCCGGCAGGGCATTTCCGGCCGGTCGGCACCGCAGGCTTCGGCGAATTGCGGCAACTTCCCCGCGCATTTGATCAGCAACCCGTGGAAGCGACGGCGACGATCGCTGCCTGCCTTACGGCATGGCGGGCGGATGGCGATGCGGAGTGGAAAGCGCTTGCGACGCGTGCCTTCACCTGGTTTCTCGGCAGCAACGACCTGTCGGTGGCGCTGGTCGATCCGCACACCGGCAGTTGCCGCGATGGACTGCACCCCGATCGTGCCAATGAAAATCGCGGCGGCGAGTCGGTTGTGTGCTACCTGCTTGGGCTAGCGGAGATTCGCCAGCTTGCGCGGGTCAACGCCGGCCTGACCAAACCCGCGGCATTGCGCGCCATGGGCGCCTGAATCTCGCCTCCTGCTCAAGCGATCGAGGACAACGTGTCACAGGCCACCTTCCTGAACCGGCAGGCGCTTTATTTGCGTCCAGATCCCGCGCGGGTGATCGTGCGCCCGTTCAAGCCGGCGACTGAACCGCGCGATCTCAACCCGACCGACAAGACCCGTGCAAATCATATCGTCGACCGGGTGCTCGCCCTCGACTCCGAAGCCGTTGCCTCCCAGCTCGCGGACGTCCTTGAAAATTTCCTTGGTCGGCATCGGAACCTGTTGGAGAGGTTCGAGGCCCGCGCGAACGAAATGGAGGAGGCTTTCGCAGCGCATGGAAGCTTTTCAAAGATCCAGCGCCAGTTGATCGGGGCCTATTTTCTCAATGAGTATTCGTTCGAAGCCTCTGCCTTGTTCAACCCCAGCATCGTGCCGCACCCCGACCAATCGGACGCGCCGAAGGGCGGCCTGCGCTTCATTCTCAGCCTCCGTGCCATCGGCGAAGGGCATGTGTCGTCACTGACGTTTCGGGCCGGCACATTCGCAGCCGACGGCAGCCTGACCGTTGATCCGACGGCGCGGCTTGCCTCGAGTCCTCGGATTTGCCATCGCACATCCGGACCGGACGGCGATCATGTCGAACTGATCTTCAAGCCGGAGGAAGAGCTCAGCGAGCGTGTCATCTTTCCGGTCACCGAATCCCAGTCGAACGGCATCGAGGACGTCCGCTTTGTCGAGTTCAGCGATGGCGGCCAAAAAACCTACTACGCGACCTATACCGCCTATAGCGGACGAGCGATCCGCTCCGAACTGATCGAGACCCGCGATTTCATGTCGTTCCGATTGGCGCCCTTGAAAGGCGCCGCGGCGCGCAACAAGGGCATGGCGCTGTTCCCGCGCAAGATCGGCGGCAGATACGCCATGATCGCGCGACAGGACAATGAGAATCTGTACCTGATCTATTCGGACGACCTGTACACATGGGACGGCGGTCAGGCCATTCTGAAACCGGAATTTCCCTGGGAGTTCGTTCAGATCGGCAATTGCGGATCGCCTATCGAGCTCGATGAAGGCTGGCTGCTGCTGACGCATGGCGTCGGCCCGGTGCGCAAATACTCGATCGGGGCGGCGTTGCTCGACAAGAACGATCCCTCGAAGGTGCTGGCCCGCTCCCGCGAGCCGTTGCTGCGGCCCGAGCCATCGGAGCGCGAGGGATACGTCCCCAACGTCGTCTATACCTGCGGCGCGATGCGGCACAACGACCAGATCATTCTGCCATACGCTGTGTCGGACACCTTCTCCAATTTCGCGACCATCAGAATTTCGGCGCTGATGCGGGCGATGAAAAGGTGACCGCCGCTTGCGCGGCGCCAATCCGTCCGTTGGAAGGTCAGGGAGCCTGAATGAGCGAGCGACTTGAAACGCTGAAGAAAGCCCGTGAGCGCATGATCGAGGACAGGCACGCGCATGCCAAGGTGCTGGCTGCTCCTTTTGACCGGGATAAGGCCGAGCGGGCACGCAACAAGTTCATCGAGATTCAGGTGCTGGTCGATGCGCTCGATCGGGCCATCAGTGGAGAGGAAGTCATTCCGACAAAAGGCTGAGCCGCGGCGGCAGCAAGGCGCAGCATCAATTAATGCATGGCTATTCGGGGACAAAGGGAGCACAGTTGCACAATGCGAGTCTTCAGGTTGCGCCGAACGACCTTTCTGGTTCAAGCCATGGATCCACCGCAGGAGATCAATGCAGGCTTGGCGCGATGTCCTTCCGGGCATCGGCCGGACCTGAAGGGGCGAGGTGATGCCTACGCTATCGAAACTCCTGCTTGAGAATGGGTTGCCCGATCTTCCGGTGTTGCTGATCGAGCCGCATCGCAACCACAGGGGAATCTGGCGCATCAAATTCAGCTATGAGACCGGCGAACCGTTCTCCATGGCTGCGACCCAGGCATCGATCATGGCTTCCAGTCTGCATGAGATCGGGGAAGTCGAACTGGCCGAAGAGATCGATGGCGCGATGAGAATTGCGGCGCGCTACGCGACAATGTGAAACTCGGCGTGCAATGACGGCGTCATCATCAAACCAAGGGAGATCGACATGGCCAAGGGCGAGCAAAAAGGAAATCGCGAAGCCAAGAAGCCCAAGAAAGAGAAGATCAAGACAATAGCTGCGGCGCCAAACCAAAAAGCCGCGGGATGGCAACCGGGTTTCGCGTCCGGCAAGAAGAAATAGCAACGCAAGCGTCGACGTAAAGCGATGCGTTGGACTGACGCGTTCGAGCGCGCGCGCAAAAAGCGCGTTCTCGCGGGGCGGCGCGATCGGGCGGCGCTGATTGGCCTATTGCTTCGTGGGGGCGGCCAGCGCTCGCGGCCTGTTCTAATGGTGATACCACCCCCAAAGGAAATCGGATGAAAATTGCGCTCGCCGTATTGATGCTCTGCGCCTGCGCGCAAGGCGCTCTCGCCGCTGGACCGGAATGCCGCACGATCGAAAGCACGAGCGGGCGACTTGCCTGCTACGATGCGGCGTCTCCTCCAAGAATACAAAAGCCGGCAGCCATCGAAAGCGACGCGTCACGGCCGCCCTACAAAGACCCCTTCATCGCGGAAGACGCCCGAACCACCTCCAAGCTAAAGGGTATCTGCCGCGGCTGTTGAGATTGATGCTTTCCGGCCATGGGCGTTGCAGCAGGCCCGCTATCAAGGGGGATCGACGGGTTTGCGGCGCCCTTGCAGAACCCGATTTGAAGTTGCGCGCAACTACCGATCCGCCGCGCTTCCGTCCGCCAATGACCCGAATGTATGGTCCGGCGGTGCGCTGCAAGCGTGCTGAAACGGAAATGAAGATCGTGAGGTACCGCCAGTTGGTGGACCGGACCGCGGACGAGGAACTCGTGACGCGCATCAGGACTCAGATCGCGGAACTTGAGCAGGCGCGCGCGCTCCGGGAGATCGGCGAGTAAGGCCGCTTGATTGCCTCGGGTCGTTGAACCTTATTGCGCCTCCGCAGACAGATAATTGCCGGGGGATTGCACTGTCCGGATTCAACACAGCGCCACCAAGCATTATTCGGCTTGGGGGCGCTGTCTGCATTAGTAGCCTAGTTTGATCCAGCGATGGCCGATTTCGGCCGGCACCGGTCGCTAGGTACTGTCCGAGTTTAACCCGAAATTGTCCTAGGCTGCGGCCAGTGTCCTGATCCGTCTTTGACAAGGGTTCGGAGCGTTAAGATCTCTTAAGTTGGCAAACGGACATAAAGGGAATCTACTCGACCTATCACCGCCCCGCCTTCGGCTTCCATCGGTGACTGAGAGTGTTGTGCTCCCGCCCGTTTCGGAGAGCCACCATGCCCCGCATCCAACGCAACCAACCCAAAGCGCCGTTACAACACCGTCTGATGCTGGAGGCCATGCGCCTCAAGGACGAGGCGAACGAACTCCCGCCGGGTTCGTTGCGCGACGCCAGGATCAGAAAAGCTCGCCAAGCTGTAACCGCTTGCCGTGTGAATGAGTGGCTCTCGTCGCCCGGACTTAAAGCGCCGCGGTAGGGTCGCCTCAGTTGGCGGCCTCTTTCGGAGCACTCTGGTGGCGAACGGGTGTGATCTACCAGATATACCCGCGCTCCTTTCAAGATACGAACGCCGACGGCATCGGCGACCTCAAGGGGATCGAGCGGCGACTCGACTATCTTGCCGGCCTTGGCGTTGACGCCATCTGGATCTCACCCATCTACCCCTCGCCGATGGCTGATTTCGGCTATGACGTCACCGATTATTGCGACGTCGATTCGCGCTTCGGTGTGCTTGCCGATTTTGACAGCCTGCTTTCACAGGCCCATGCGCGCGGGCTCAAGATTCTGCTCGACTTCGTGCCCAACCACACATCCGACCGGCATCCCTGGTTCGTCGAGAGCCGCGCCTCGCGCGACAATCCGAAACGGGACTGGTACATCTGGCGCGATCCCGCGCCGGATGGCGGGCCGCCCAACAACTGGATCAGCGATTTCGGCGGCTCGGGATGGGAGTGGGACAAGGCCACCAGCCAATATTACTACCACGCCTTCCTGAAGGAGCAGGCGGACCTCAACTGGCGTAATCCGGCCGTGCAGGCGGCGATGTACGACGTAATGCGCTTCTGGTTCGACCGAGGCGTGGACGGCCTCCGCATCGACGTGCTGTGGCACCTGGTCAAGGCGGCAGACTTCCCCGACAATCCGCCCAACCCTGCCTATCAGCCGGCGATGGGCGATATGCACCGCGTGCTCCAGCTCCATTCGACCGACCAGCCCGAGGTGCACGAGATCGCCGCCGACATGCGCGCCATCGCCGATAGTTACGGCGCCAGTGGACGGGGCGAACGCGTGCTGATCGGCGAAATCTACCTGCCGGTCGATCGGCTGCTGCGCTATTACGGCCGGGAACGGGCAGAGGTGCACCTGCCCTTCAACTTCCAGCTCATCGATGCGCCGTGGGAGGCGCGCTCCCTCGCGGCGCTGATCGCCAACTATGAGGCGGCGCTTCCGCCAGCCGCTTGGCCGAATTGGGTGCTCGGCAACCATGACCGGCCACGCGTCGCAGCCAAGCGTGGGCAGGCCCCGGCCCGCGTCGCAGCGATGCTGCTGCTGACGCTCCGCGGCACGCCCACCCTCTACTACGGAGACGAGTTGGGCTTGAGCGATGTCGCAATCCCGTCCGCCCAGGTTCAGGATCCGCGCGGGCTGCGCGAGCCCGCCCTCGCCTTGGGCCGCGATCCGGTCCGCACGCCGATGCCGTGGGACGGGAGCGAGAATGCCGGCTTCACCACGGCTAAGCCGTGGCTGCCGCTCAATGTCGACTGGCCTATTCGCAACGTTGCGCGGATGGCGCAGGAGCCTCATTCAATCCTGGCGCTTTATCGCCGATTGCTGGTCGCCAGGCGTGCACATCCGGCGTTGGCGCTCGGCGACTTCACGCTGCTGGACACGGAGGGTGATGTAGTCGCGTATGAGCGTCGGCACGGCGCCGAGCGATTGATCGTAGCACTCAATCTCGGGGGACATTCGCAGCGCCTGGAATTACCGGACTGGGCGAGCGATTGCCGGGTGCTCTTGTCCACTGTCGCCGATGCAACGCTGGCCGGAGACGGTGGCGTGCTGCTACGGGCAGACGAGGGCATGATTCTGACGGCCGATTAACGAAAGCAACGAAGGACAATCGCATGCGTATCGCCATGCTCGCTCCGATCTCCTGGCGCACGCCGCCGCGCCATTATGGTCCATGGGAGTTGGTGACGAGCCTGTTGACCGAGGCGCTGGTGGCGCGCGGCATCGACGTCACCTTGTTCGCCACGAAGGATAGCCGGACGGCCGGCAACCTGGCCGGTGTCTGCCCAGCGCCCTATTCCGAGGACCCCACGACCGACGCCAAGGTATGGGAGATTCTCCACATAGCCCATGTATTCGAGCGCGCGGGTGAGTTCGATCTCATTCACAACCATGCCGATTTCGTGCCGCTCGCATTCTCTCGGTTGGTGGAGACGCCGGTGGTGACGACGATCCACGGATTCTCCTCGGAACGCATCCTGCCCGCCTTCAAGGCATACGAGGATCGCGTCCATTATGTCGCGATCAGCGATGCAGATCGCCATCCGGACCTGCGCTATGCAGCGACAATCCACCACGGGATTCGGCTGGAGGACTTTCCCTTCGACCCGCACGGCAGCGAAGACCTGCTCTTCTTCGGCCGCATCCACCCGGACAAGGGGGCGGCCGAGGCGATTGCGGCGGCAGGTCGAGCGGGTCGCCGGCTGATCATGGCCGGTATCGTCCAGGATCGGGGGTATTATAACGAGCAGGTCGTGCCCGCGCTGGACGAGCGCTCCGTGGTCTATCGCGGCCCGGTGGGCGGCGCGGCCCGCACCAACGCCCTGGGTTCCGCGCGCGCGCTGCTCCATCTTATCAATTTCGACGAGCCGTTCGGGCTATCGGTCGTGGAGGCGCTTGCCTGCGGCACACCGGTGATCGCCTGCAACCGCGGATCGATGCCCGAGCTGATCGACGATGGCGTGACTGGCTTCTTAGTCAACAACGTCGATGAAGTCGTAAATGCGATCAGCCGCGTGGGTGAACTTGATCGCGCCGTATGCCGAGCAGCGGTGTCTGAGCGTTTTACGGTCGACCGGATGGCTGATCGATATCTGGACTTGTACCGATCGCTCCTTGGCTGACGACCTTGCGGCTTCATTACCTTAGCTTCGTCTGTTTAGCACTTTTCGGACCTGACGGCCCGACTGGCGACGTCCGTTCTTGAGGGTGAAGCGGACTGCCGAGCTGCCCGCCCTGACTTCCGAAGACCCTGAAACGGACAGGCCCCACCCAGCATGGTCGCTAAAAGCCACATGGAGCTTGCAGCGAAGCCGCAAAAGCCTTCATTTTTTTGGAACCATTCGGTTTGGGATTGATTGGCCCCGTCGTATGTCGGCTACGGGACATAGCGTGCGAGCGCCGCCCCGCAATCGGGCAGCAGCTATCCACGGGAAGGTCTCGCCCATGCAGCCCAGCGGCGCCAGCAAGCGACCTGTGGTGCTCGTTGTCGAGGACGAAATTCTGGTCCGGATGGACGCAATCGACGCAATCGAGGCGGCTGGTTTTGATGTCATCGACGCAAGCGATGCCGATGAGGCCATTGCGATCCTTGAGCGGCGGAGCGACGTCCACTTGATATTTACCGACATCCAGATGCCGGGGTCGATGGATGGACTTAGGCTGGCCCACTTCGTGAGGAACCGTTGGCCGCCGATCAAGATCATCGCAACGTCAGGCTATGCAAAAATCACCGAAAAGGATTTGCCCGACGGCAGCCGCTTTCTGCCCAAGCCGTATGTCGTTGCTGATATCGCGAGCGCAATTGGCCAACTTATTCGACAATGAAAGCGATCGTCGGAGATGACCCGCCAGCCTCGAACAGAACTTGCTCATTGTCCAGATGGACGGATTTCAAGTAAGGCCGAAGAGCAGTGGCGTCACTCTCGGAAAGAGGCCAATAGCAAATTGCTGGAGTTGGGCATGTCATGCTCCCGAGGGCGGGACCACAGAGAACTCTCAGTTAGCGGCGGGCCTGGAAAGGTGCCGATAATGCACAGACGCTAGCCCTTCGCTGGGGGAAAGCGAGCTTTATTTTCAGCTATGTCGGGAACTTAACCGACAGCCATCGGGATCGGAGCTTGGAATGGATTCCTGGAGGTGCTGAGATGGCCCATTATGATCCCGAAACCTTGGTTCTCCTTAGAAAGGCCCTTGATGAAGCTTGGGCTTCTCTGCCGGATGGTTCCAAATCTGAAACCCATAAATCTGAGATGGCTCAGCGCATCCTGAAGCAGGCGGCGGGTGGCGTGCGAGACCCAATCAGACTTCGAGCTTCTGCCCTCCTCAGCGCCGTGGGGGAAGCTAATCCACAGGCCTGATTTGAAATGTCGGACAGACTGACGAAAGCGAAATGCGCTTAGAATTTGCGGTTAGTTTGTTGCGGAGTGTGCGCCATGGGCCAGATACGGAAACGTACAAAACACCAAACCACCTTTGCGGAGCGTCTAGCTGAGGAGGCCCGGCTGTTCAAGGAAGCGGCCGAAAAGCAGCTTCCGGGTAGTACAGCTCGCGAGTTGCTTTTGCGCCGGGCGCGACAAGCCGAAACAGCTTCACACATGAACGATTGGCTGTCGTCGCCGGGGCTTGCCTCGCCCAATGAACGAGTACCGCGCCTATTTGATGGGGCCGGACGGACATATCCGAAGCTGGGTCGATCTAATCTGCGAGCATGAAGAGGCCGCTAAAGAGCAAGCCAAGCAGCTAGTGGACGGGCACGACGTAGAGCTGTGGCAGTCTGATCGGAAGATAGCGACGTTCACTAGCAACTAGTAAGGCTAGTCAGTTGGCGGGCTCCGTGGCACTTTTCGGACCAAAACGATGAAGCTGATGATGTTCGTTCGTTGAGGGATACTGTTGCAAAAGTCAAATTTTCGCCGATGACCAAAATTCTGCGGGCCGTGGGCGCGACTTTCGCGTACAAGATGCGAGGGACCCTCACGGCCTCACGCAAAATTCACAGGCGACTTCGGTAACGCGATTTACGTCATACGAATCAGCGATCGCTCGCTGCTTAGTGTTTTCGCGAAAGATCTTGAGCCCTGCAACTTTCGACTTTTGCAACACAATGTGAGAGAAAGCGGACCTCGCGGTTGATCGAGCTTACTTCGGGAAATGACCCTGAATGGACCGCGGCTCCACCGGCGCGGCCACGCGGCGAAAAGCTTATCCGAAAGAGGGTGATGCTTTGCGACCAAGGGGCCCGAACGAAGGCAAGCGGAGTAACGCTCGCGCCCGTCATCCGCTGAAGCGGATTTTCGTCGATGTGGCGTGAGCGGTTCTAGTTCGGCGACCAGCCCGCATGTGCGTTGCTTGGTCCCGTCATCTGGCGCTTGTGCGTTAACTGACGATATTTCAGAATCTCAATTCCGCTGCGCAACTTTGACTTCGCGAATCGCCAGATAAAGGCTGATCGTACCGACAATGACGGGAAGTAGTCCTATGAGCATCCAGGCCAAAGGCGAGCCAGCGCCGATCGTGCCAGCAGCAATCCAAATTCCAAAGGCAATGATAAACACCGAGATCGAGAGCGAGAATGCGTCATTCATGATGACCTCCAGAGACCTATGCCTGTCGGATGAATGCCAGCCTCTCAGACGTCAACCCGCCCGCCATTCAACCTCATCAGCCAGCTCGTAAAGGCAAGCAAGGCCGGAATGTCGCGGCTTGTCACGCCTTCTCCGAGTTCGGCAGGGTCTTAAGAACTGCCTCTGGCAATAGCTTGTCAGAGGAACGATCGAGCCGCTTATCGGAGCCGTGCGTCCCGTTTAGATGGCCGACCAGCTCGCCGGAAAGTCGATAGATATTGATCCCGTTGAGATGATAAAGTTCTTGGCCGCTAAGGTTGAAGATGGTCGCGCCATCCACCACCCCAACGCGGGTGCCCTTGCTATTGAAAATATTGCCGCTCATGACTGATCTCCAAGAGAGACCCAGGAACCAAGCTGCGTTTGTTGGGCCCAGATAGCGAGACAATTCGGGCACCACGCCGGATACTTTGGCTGTATCCAGACGACCATCGCCAAAGCCAACGGAGGCAATTTAGCCCGGATGTCTTAATTCGCCCGTGAGAAGCTGTGTGACCTCCGGCAATTTAAGGAGGCCTGTTACATCGCAATCGACGCAGCGGAATTTGCGTCCTCCCGTTTTCACGAGGACAAATCGCATAGGCATGCTGCACTTCGGGCAGATCGGGGGCGGGGAATTCTTGGGCAAGGGGATCTCCCTTTCACCGGGCGGGAGTTCAACACTCTCAGTCACCGACAACAGCCGAAAGCGCGAAACGGTGATAAATCACCCTGCGCCTTTTAACGGTCCAATAGCGAGTCAATTCCGAACAATCGACACGGTATTCAGGCACTCCGCCATTTCCGGTTTAGATCGGCGCAATCACGGTTTCGATCCGCAGTATCGGCGCGGGGCCTACGTCCTCCGCCGTCGCTATGTACGTCGCGGCTACGGATACTATCGGGGCTATCGTCGGTACTAATCTTGAAAGAGGGCTTCGGCCCTCTTTTTCCTGCTAACGTTTGGTCCAAAGTCGGCCTATCCATCGAGATCCACAAGATACACGACGTTAGTGTCACTTGATGGCTCGGTCGATTGCGTTGCTTGCCGATAAAGAACTGCTTCTTCAGCAGTAGCCAACCTGATCTTCATCGTGGCGCTGGCATCGCACAACGGGGTGCCATGAGACGTGATTGTACTCAACTTTGTGCGTAACCGGCCGTGTTCGCAAAGACGTTCCGCGTCCTTGTGCCTCTTAGCCTGCAGCGCAAGCATTGGCGTGCCGTTGATCTCAACCGTGAATATCGAGAATGTGAAGCGGTGGTCCATTTGATCTCCGCCTTCCTTTTATGGACCTACAGATCAATCCGTCAGCAGATCATACTCCCGGCGCAAGACAGTTTGGACGTGAACCGCCGCGCGCGCGGCGGTATTGGCATCTGCCGCGCCCGCTGTAAGCACACAGAGCGACCAGTTATTTTCAGCGTGCTTTGCAACGCGATTGATCGCTATTTCCTGCACGTTATGACAGCCGGGCTGCTTTCTCACTTCTGACAACGCTCGACTCTGACAACGCTCGACGGTGCAATTCCGGCATTGAAACGCGGACCTTGGGCATAGCGTTGGCTCGACTGGTTGGGGCCGCTCGGCCTATATACCTAACAGAACAAGAGCAATTCGGGTTCCAACCTTGCGAGAAGGCGCGACCTTCGATCTAGGCCGGGCCGCACGGCAAAGTCCTTAGGGAATCGGGGGGGGGGCGCTCCGAGTCCTTGGTAGCAGTACGATCTTGCCGCGTCGAGATGGACGTGTGGCTAGTGCAGAAAGGCCCAGCAATGCTGCGGGCCTTTCTTATTGTTGTGCTCTGAACGGTTGGAGTTAGAAGTCCATACCTCCCATGCCACCCATGCCGCCGCCCGGAGGCATGCCGCCACCGCCGCCGCCGGCGTTCTTCTTCGGCACTTCGGCCACCATGGCTTCCGTGGTGATCAGCAGAGCCGCGACGGACGCTGCGTTCTGGATCGCCACACGAACCACCTTGGTCGGGTCGATGATGCCCTTGGAGATCAGGTTGACGTATTCGCCGGTCTGCGAGTCGAAGCCGTAGGAATATTGATCCTTCTCGAGGATCTTGCCGACGATGACGGAGCCGTCTTCACCGGCGTTGATCGCGATTTGGCGGGCTGGATACGACAACGCCTTGCGGACGATTTCGACGCCGGTCTTCTGGTCGTCGTTCTTGGTGCGAAGTCCCTTGAGATGCTGGGAGGCGCGCAGCAGGGCGACGCCGCCGCCCGGCACGATGCCTTCCTCAACCGCCGCACGGGTCGCATGCATCGCGTCATCCACGCGATCCTTGCGCTCCCTAACTTCGACTTCGGTCGCGCCGCCGACGCGGATCACCGCGACGCCGCCCGCGAGCTTGGCCAGACGCTCCTGCAGCTTCTCACGGTCGTAGTCCGAGGTGGTTTCCTCGATCTGCGCCTTGATCTGCTGAACGCGCGCCTCGATGTCGGCCCTCTTGCCGGCGCCGCTGACGATTGTAGTGTTTTCCTTGTCGATCATCACCTTCTTGGCGCGACCGAGCATCTGCAGCGTGACGTTCTCGAGCTTGATGCCGAGATCTTCCGAGATCGCCTGACCACCGGTCAGAACGGCGATGTCCTGCAGCATGGCCTTGCGGCGATCGCCGAAGCCCGGAGCCTTCACGGCAGCAACCTTGAGGCCGCCACGCAGACGGTTGACGACGAGGGTGGCGAGAGCCTCGCCTTCGACGTCTTCCGCAATAATCACAAGCGGCTTGCCGCTCTGCACCACGGCTTCGAGCAAGGGAAGCAATTCATTCAACTGAGATAGCTTCTTTTCGTTGATGAGGACGTAGGCATCTTCCATTTCAACGCGCATCTTGTCGGCGTTGGTGACGAAGTAGGGTGAGATGTAGCCGCGGTCGAACTGCATGCCCTCGACGACCTCGAGTTCGGTCTCGAGCGACTTAGCTTCTTCAACCGTGATGACGCCCTCGTTGCCGACCTTCTTCATGGCGTCGGAGAGGAACTTGCCGATTTCGGCGTCGCCGTTGGCGGAGATGGTGCCGACCTGGGCGATTTCCTCGTTCGAGGTGACCTTCTTGGAGTTCTTGACGAGGTCGGCGACTACGGCTTCCACCGCCATGTCGATACCGCGCTTCAGATCCATCGGGTTCATGCCGGCGGCAACCGACTTGGCGCCTTCTCGGACGATCGCAGCCGCCAGAACGGTCGCGGTGGTGGTGCCGTCGCCGGCAGCGTCTGCTGACTTGGAGGCGACTTCGCGCACCATCTGCGCGCCCATGTTCTCGAACTTGTCGTCGAGTTCGATTTCCTTGGCGACGGTGACGCCGTCCTTGGTGATGCGGGGAGCGCCGAACGACTTGTCGAGCACGACATTGCGGCCCTTGGGGCCCAGCGTCACCTTGACCGCGTTGTTGAGAATTTCAACGCCGCGCAACATCCTGTCGCGGGCGTCGACGCCGAATTTGACTTCTTTGGCTGACATAATGATCTCCGTTTGAAACTGATCCTCATCCGGAGGAGCCCGGCGGGCGTCTCGAAGGATGAGATGAGTTGAGTTTGGAGCCCATCCTTCGAGACGCCGGCTGCGCCGGCTCCTCAGGATGAGGGAGCGGGTGCGGTTAGGCGGCCTTCTTCTTGGCCGCCGGAACGTCGGTTAGGACGCCCATGATGTCGCTTTCCTTCATGATCAACAGCTCATGGCCGTCGATCTTGAGTTCGGTGCCGGACCATTTGCCGAACAGCAGGCGGTCGCCAACCTTGAGGTCGATCGGAATCAGTTTGCCAGCTTCGTCGCGGCCACCCGGGCCCACGGCGACGATTTCGCCCTCCGAGGGCTTTTCCTTGGCACTGTCTGGAATGATGATGCCACCTGCGGTTTTATCTTCGGCATCGATGCGTTTGACCACGACACGGTCGTGGAGCGGACGGAATTTCATGCGGTCCTCCCTGGCTTTTGTGATTTTCTGGATTGGCAGTCGCAATGTGCGAGTGCTAGCCGCTCTTCACATAAGCTTGTGACACTGGGGCGCAAGGGCTTCGGCCCACGATGTTTGACTGCGACTTGAGTTTCTGGAGGAGGGGCGACTGCTAAGCAGGTGAAGTAACATGCTGCTAGCGCGTTGATTGCTATGACCTATTGAACGTTTTCCTTTTTGGCGAATTGAGAATCACGCATTACTCTTCAGTTGGGCTGGAGGTTGGCATGGTCGAGAACGATGCGGTTTCCAAGGATTTCAGGAAGCAGGTCTTAGGCTACGGACTGACAACAGCGGAAATCGTTTATCGCCGTCCGGATCGGCGCTGGCTGCTGCAAACTTACGTCTGGCAGGACTACGATATGTTTCCGGATTTCCCGGCGTTGAAGGATTTCCTCGCGTTCTGGGAAACAAAGCTCGAAGGCCCGCTGTTTGCGGTCACCGTCGCGCACTCCAAACTGATCAAGCCTGCCGAACTACGCGCCGTGGACGGTGTCTTCCGTTTTTTGCGAGCGCCGAAAGGCCGACCGCGATTGCAACATTGAACCGCCAGCGTCACCTTACGCCATCATGCGGAGGGCTTACCCCTACCGCGGAGAGAACAGTGGGCCCGGCAAGGATGATCGTTGGAGAACTTGACATCCAGACCCGGAATTAGAGAACACAATCGGTCATAAGCGGAATTGGAAGCCGACTTAGGCAATGTCCGCTCTCCCCTCAAGACATCCCTAATAGCTAGCGACATGTCGGTTAAGTTTGCCAACAGGCGACATCGCGCTTGCATTTCTTACGACGAGGAGAGCGCCACTGAGAAAGCTATAAGCAAATGCCCCGGACATGCCGAAGCTTTGAAGATTTCGATTTTTCTGTTGTCGACTAGGCAACTGCGACAAACGGGTTGTTCTCCTTCGTTCGAGGATAATTGCGTACTCGATGGCCGCGAAAGCTCTTCACTCCTCGAATAGGTCGGCGCTGATGAGGATGACCGGCTCGGACGAGGCAAGCTCGCAATCGAAAAACGCTGCGCGCGTCTATTATATTTCATGGTTTTGCTACATCTCGTTACGGCAGTTGCGGCCGTCTTAAGCACGATCATAAAGAGATGGCATCACAAACAGATGGCGCACGTTTTACGGCAGCAGCGCTGTCTTGAAGTCGCCTCGCGACGGCACCATGTTGGTGTCGTCGATGAGACACGTAGGACTTATCGACATCACGGCAGGCAACGCGACGCGCCTCGGCGCATCGTAAGGTTCCGCCACGCGACGCTGCGCGTCGCAATCCATCGCTACGCAACGCTTGAGCCGCTGGGGAAGCCCGGCGGCTCGCGCGCGTTTAGCACGGACGCTCCCCTTAATCGCCTGTGGCTCAAAGACGCCTACCGCAGCCAGCCGGAGGCTGAAACCGAGGAGATCTGACAACGAGGGCGCGAGCTAGTCCCGCGCCGTCCGATCCGCCGGTTCATGCCGGCGGGCCTATTTCGGTGAGTGCAAATCGCCTTGAAGCCAGCGTCCTAGGCCCTTGGACTTCATGGGGTCTTCAAACGCGGCAAAGCTCGTAAGTACCTGATTGCAGACAGCGCATTCAAACGTTTGCAAGTCGACGTCCCGGGCGCGTGCTGGCTCGATGCTAACGAGCATCATCTGGGCCTTGCACTTCGGACAGGCGGGGCGCTCAATTGCAGCGAATGGAATGATGGACGAGAGGCGTTGAGATTGGGGCATGATGCTTCCCTCGAACAGGCGGGAGCGCAACACTCTCTGTCACCGGTAATGCCTAGGAGGCGGAGCGGTGATTGTCTAAGTATGCGCCTGAGGGATCTCAAACGCGAGTTAATTCGCAGATATTTGGCAGGAAGGTAAGCGCCCCGCGGAAATTGCGAGACCGGAAGCTCTCGCCCGATGCGGTGAGCGTCCGCCGCCAGTTGCCAGTCTGGGGCCTGTGGCAACGACGCGGGGAAATGAAACGGAGGAGGTCCATGATCGAGGGGATCAGCGCGGTTACACTCGGCACCCACGAAATGCCACGAGCCGTCCGATTCTACCGCACGCTCGGGTTTGAGGTCCTGCATGGCGGCGAAGATTCGTCATTCACCAGCTTTCGGGCAGGAACGAGCTATCTCAACCTCATCACCCAGCCTACCGAGCGGCGCTGGTCCTGGTGGGGGCGGGTAATCTTCTACGTTGCCGATGTTGACGTACTTTACGACCGTGCGCTCGCAGCGGGATGCCAGCCAGCCACCGTGCCCCAGGATGCCGAATGGGGTGAGCGCTTCTTCCACCTAATTGACCCCGATGGCCACGAACTCAGTTTCGCTCGGCCTTTGCTCCCGGTTTCCGTCCAATAGCAGCTCGAAGCGGCCTGCCATTCCAGGAGGCGCTAGGAGAGCGTATCGTGCTCAGATTATCCGCACGTTCACGCCCGCGGGAACGATCAACATGGCGCGATCTCTCCGCTCTCAACGCGCGCCCGCACGACATCGGGATCGTTGCCGGCGGTAGCAAAGACACGCCGCCCGTCGGGCAGATCAACGGTCACCATTCCCTCAGGAGGTTGCACAAGATCACGCAGAACGCGGGCCGCCGCCATGTCATCGGCGAGAGCGACGGGCACAAGCTTCGCGCGTTTCTTTTGCGCCACGCCGAACTGTACGCGCCAGCGGAACAGGAAGCCCCGTGACGATCCCATGCTTGCGAGCAACGCCGGAAACCGTCGCTCCCGGTTGCCCGCTTTCCATTGCGATCGCGAGCTTCTGTTCGTCGCTGAAGAAGCGCCGGGCAGGCGTGCTTGGCGCCTGCGGCTCGTCATTTGAAGGCGCTGTCAAGCTGCTTTCAGCGGCCGATTGGCTGGCACTGGTGCCAACGACCGGGCGGGCGGAGGGATGAAGATGCGCGCGCCAGTCGATTTCAACCTCGCTCGTCCAGCCGGTCGCGCCATTTGCGCAACGGATAGAGCGACAGACGCAGAGCTGCAGCGTATTCGCGAACGCCCATTCCGCTCCAGTTCATCGCCTCGACATGCATCGCCCAGAACGCTTGCGTGCCGCGATTGCGCACGTCTGTGCTCACGCTGAAGCGCCGCCGTTGGCGTCTCTTCAGTCCTTTCTCCTGCGCCTCACAGCGCTTCTCGCGGCGCAATTCCGTCTGATATTCCATAGCTTGCGTGCAGCTTCCTCGCCAGCAAGACGCTTGAGCCAGCGCGTGAATGTCTTCTCGTCAAATCGATGCTGACGGCAGTATTCTGCTTGCAAAACGCTAGTGCGCTGCCAGGCCTCGATGTGATCGACCACCACTCGCGTCTGGCCTTGTTCTGGAATGTTTCGGACCCACCGGAGATTCTCCACTGCAGCAGAGAACCCGAAATGGAACGAGAACACACTTTCGAAAAGTCGTGCAAGAACCGGACGCTTACGACGGCGAGGATGACGGCGAGGATGACGGCAAGATAAAGCGAGATTCCTCGCTGCCGGAACTTCGTTCCTAAGTTTTTGTCTGCACATTGGTTTTGAACGGATCAGTTTTGACGCGGCGAGGTGCGGCGACGGCGCTTCGGATGCGATCTCCTTTGTTTTCAACGGTCCAAGCGCCGTCGTCGGCAATGTGCGGGGAAGGAGAGACCGCACCGCCTACGCCGATGCAAGTGCTTCTACGCTCCTCTACGATGAGCGTGTTTAGCTCTTGCTGGACGCGTTTTGACTTCCGATCGTCGTCTCATGGCACGCGATGAAGACGGTTTTCGCATTCGCCCCGGCAAGGTCCGCGATCGTAATAATGCAGGCACGAGCGCTCGCCGGATCGGCTGGATGCGCCGACGCCCGGCGAGCTTCCTCGGCGAGGTTCATCAGGCCATCCGTCGCGCGGGCGGCAACCCTGACCGCCCGGGTAGAACCGGAAAGGGAGGCGGACGCTTCAATGCGCGGGGCCGTGGCGCCGCGGCGGCGTTGACCCTAAAGGACCGCAGCGCGTGGAGCCGGGACGGGAGCGGGGTGCGCACGCGGACGCGACGGGTGGCGGTGAAGGCCCGCGTGGTGAAGCTCAACCCGCAGCGCGGAGCTGCCCGCGGACGGCAATATGTTAGCGCCAGGGCGGTGGACGCGCACCTGCGCTATCTCGAACGGGACGGCGTGACGAAGGCTGGTGAGAAGGGCCAGGTCTATTCGCGCGAGCGCGACGTGGAGGATGGTCGCACTTTCCTGGAGCGGGGGCGCGACGATCGCCATCAGTTCCGCTTCATCGTCTCAGCCGAGAACGGCGCGGAGCTGTCCAATCCACGCGAGACGACCCGCAATCTGATGAAGCAGATGGAAAATGACCTCGAGACGAAGCTCGACTGGATCGCCGTCGATCACCACAACACCGGCCACCCGCACACCCATATCCTCGTGCGCGGCGTGACTGAGGACGGCAGGACCCTCAATATTGCCGGCGACTATATCGCCTACGGCATTCGCGAACGCGCCAGCGAGATCGTCACGCTGGAGCTGGGCCGTCAGACCGAGTTGGAGGTAACGAAGCAGCTTGAGCGGGAAGTGGATGCCGATCGCTTCACCCGGCTCGACCGCATGCTGATCGCCGAGCGGCAGGGGACGGAGTTCACCGACCTGCGCCCCGACCAGGACATGCGCGACACGTTCCGCCAGAACCGCGCGCTGCTGATCGAGCGGGCGCGCAAGCTGGAGCGCATGGGGCTGGCGTCCGAAATTGAGACCGGCAAATGGATGGTATCGCCAAAGGTGGAGCCCGTGCTGCGGGAGCTTGGCGAGCGCGGCGACATCATCAAGACCATGCACCGGGCGCTGGAGCGCGAAGGGTTGGCGGAGGACCGCCATCCCGCGCGCTACATCCTGCACCGCGAGAATGCAACCGAGCGCATCGTCGGCCGCGTGCTCGACAAGGGGTTGGGAAGCGACGAGATGGGCGAGCGGGTCCGGCTGGTGATCGATGGGGTAGACGGGCGCGTGCATCACATCGAGATGGATGCCGCCCGCGCCGATGACGTCGGCCGAGGCATGATCGTCGTAGCCGGCTCCGCCCCTCCCGGGCCGCGCGCGGCTGACCGCAACATCATGGACCTCGCAGGCCAAGACGGCGTCTACCGCCCGTCCGAGCACCTCGAACGGGCGCGTGCCGCCATCGAGCGCATCGGTGGCGATCCGGAAGCGTTCGTCCGCTCCCACGTCCGCCGGCTGGAGGCACTGCGCCGTGCCGGCCATGCCGAGCGGATCGACTCGGATCGCTGGCGCGTCCCTGCCGATCTCCCCGAGCGCGGACAAGCCTACGACCTCGCGCGGGACCGCGCGAACATTCACGTCAGTATTCAGTCTCCCACCGGCCTTGAGCAGCAGATCGGCCATGACGGAGCGACCTGGCTCGACCGGGAATTGGCTTCGCCCAGCCGTACCATGCTTGCCAATACCGGGTTCGGCCGGGAGGTCACTGAGGCAATGGAACGCCGCAAGCAGAGCCTCGTGAACATGGGGCACGCCGCCCGGCTGGAGGACGGCCGTATCCGAGTGTCAAAGGATTTTATCGCCGATCTGGAGCGTACGGAGTTGACTCGTGTCGGCAAGGCCATGGCTGCCGAACGCGGGCTCAAATTCACCGCCGCCAAGACCGGCGAATATGTCAGCGGCACGCTTGTCGGCTCCACCCAGCTCGCCGGCGGCCGCTTTGCCATGATCGATGACGGCATCGGCTTCCAGCTCGTGCCTTGGCAACCCGTACTCGACAAGCGCATCGGCCAGCACATCACCGGCATCATGCGCAGCGCAGGTGGCATCGAATGGGGTTTAGGCAGGAAACGGGGGTTGGGGCTGTGAGTGTCCCAACATCGCTACCTGCTTGTCACCATGGGGCCGGACCGGCGCCATCCCCTCAAGGCTGGCGCGTGCCGCGCCCCCGCTTCGCGGCTTGCGGCCTTGACCCGATGTCGCCGGCCCGGCAGAGGCTCGGCAAGCGGGACCGTGCGTTCCCTACACAACTCTAGCGGCGCCTTTGGCGTATGGACTCATAAAGGTCTATTCGCGGCATATCAGTACTTGCCGCCGCGCTTAGCTTATCCGACAAGAGCGGACACATGTTCGCTCCAACGCTTAGCGCCTCGCGCTTCTCAGCTTCATAGCGGGCACGATTGTAGACTCCAGCTACGCCAGCACGGTGGCCGCTGACGTGGTTTAAAATCGCCTCCACAATATGCGGAAGCACCCCCAACCGATCCGCCATTACGGTGGCGGCCGTGCGACGCAGGTCGTGCAGCCGCCAGTCGGGTAGGGGCTTGGCATCCTCTGTGACCTTCTGCCGAGCCTCAAGGATGCGCTCATCCAGTGCGGCCTTCGACTTCGACCAACCCGAGAACCCACGTTGCTTGTCGCCCCTGCGGCGCGGGCCATCGCCGAAAACGAAATCGCGATGGTGGGGCGAGGCTTCGATCAGCGCCAGCGCGGCGTCAGCCAGCGGAAGAATGTGGTCGCGATGGTTCTTCGTCCGGGTGCCGGGGATGATCCAAGACTTGTTCTCGGGATCAATCTCTAACCATCGCATGCTGCCGACTTCATCTCGACGTTGGGCCGTCAGCAATAGCAACTTCGTCATCCGCCCATAATCGTCATCACGGCATGCTGACCAAATTTCGGCCAACTCAACGTCGGTGAGGACCCGATCCCGCGACTTTGGCTCGGCCTGTCGATTGGTGCCAACCACCGGGTTGGCCGGAATGTCGAGCCCTTCTCGGATGGCCCAGTTAAACATGGCAGAGAGCGCCGCTCGGGCGCGTGCGGCTGCGACCGGCCCCCGGTCCGTCGCTATCTCGGTGAGCCGTGCCGCGACATGGCGACGGCGAATGTGGAACACGGAGACCGAATGCAATGGCTTCCAATCGGTTAACAGGTATCGCTCTATCTCCGAGTAGGTTCGTGGCCGTTGCTTCTGCTTTGCCTGCTTCAGGTATTCATCGGCAATTCTACGGAGCGTGTCTGCGGCCCGGAGCGCTGCCTGCGCGCGTTCGTCCGCCGGGTCCTTGCCATCAGCGACAAGGCCGAGCAGCCGCTGGCCCGGATGGGCTGAGCCTGGTCCGGTCAGGCGGTCAGCAGGCTAAACTACGAGCGGACCGTTTCAAAGAACGCCGAAGCGCCGTACCGGTCGGAGCGAACCGAAGCCTGGCTGAAAATCAAGACCGTGATGAAGTGTCAATTCCCCGTGGTAGGATTTATCAAAGACTCTACAGGTGTCGCTGCGCTCTACCTCGGGAAGCGAAAAGGGAAGGAGCTGGTACGGGCTGGAATCGGACCACCTCCGCGAAGATCCGGCAGACGCTGGATAGTCGTGAGCCCAAAGAGCAAATTGAGTAAGCCACTCAAAAAGCCCAAGGCGACATGGGTTGAGCCGAAGTTCTACGCCGACATTGAGTACCGGGATATCGCATCGGAAGGTCTGCTCCGGGCGAGTTCGTGCAAGGGACTCAAAGAAGGAACGTGAGGCCCTGCCGGACGTTACCCCGTATGACAAATTCATTGCCCGAGTTCGTTGAACAGTCTCTCCAAATCGCCTGGGATTTCCTTGAGGCATCTGGAGAGATTTCAGACCCCCACCGCTCCGCGGAAGTGCTGCTGATGGACATCCGCGATCGAGCCTTCAAGGGCGAGCGACGCCCCCTGATGCTGGCCAATCGTGCGATTGAGAAGCACAAGCGGACAGAAGGACATGCGAAAGCCATCCCCGTTCGGGAAATAGCATAGGAGGTGGCGCGCGGTTAAGCCTGCGATCTTTGGAGCAGGGGATCGCGCGTTCCAAGAATATCACCCAAATCGATAGCGCAATCAAAACCGCTAGGCCTACCGCTACGACCATTCCCATCATTTCTCGCCGAGAACCCCTTGAACTTCGCGGGCTCATCTAACTAGGCGCTGCTTTGGCAGGTTTCTCCCTTGCTGCATCGCAGATTGCACTTTCTGGAATGCACGCAGTTCTATTTGGCGGATGCGCTCACGTGAGATGCCGTATTTTACCGCGAGCGTTTCGAGCTTGGGAGGGGCCTCGTTCAGGTAGCGCTCCGTAAAGATGTGCTTTTCGCGAGGATTGAGAGTCTGAATGGCAGCCTTCAGGGCGGCGCGCCGTTGCGACAATTCTTCGTCCTCAGCAAACGCAATGTCATGGCAAAGTGAGGGATCAACAAGAAGTTCAACCCTCTCGCTCGAATCGGACGCCTCATTGATCCGAGAATTCAGCGATATGTCGCCACGCAAGCGACGGTCCATATCCACCACTTCATGCTCGGGCACTTTGAGGCGCTCAGAGATTGTTTTGACTTGATCCGGTCGCAAATCACCTTCATCGAGCGCCGAAATAGCGCTCTTGGCTCGCTTCAGTTTGAAAAACAGTTTCTTTTGGGCAGAATTCGCCGAAATCTTCACCAGTGACCACGACCGAAGGACGTATTCCTGGATTGTCGCCTTTATCCACCACATCGCATAGGTGGAAAGACGAATCCCGCGCTCTGGATCGAAGCGCCGCACGGCTTGCATCAAGCCGATATTCCCCTCGGAAACGATATCGGCGATTGGCAGGCCGTAGCCACGGTACCGCATGGCGATCTTCGCAACGAGACGCAGGTGGCTGGTGACAAGGCGATAGGCTGCATCGCGGTCGCCGTGCTGACGCCAGCGCCTGGCGAAGTTCGTTTCCTCCTCATGCGTCAAGATCGGAAACTTCCGAATCTCGGCGAGATAGTGCGTCAGCCCGCTACCGACGGATGGCAATGGTTGAGAGACGGTTTGATACATTTCCACCTCGCGAGAGCTTTTTAGAAATCAATGGAAAGCGTATCCGGATCATCGTGCCCCTTGTGACGGCCACGATCCTTGCCGTGATCGGCCGCAGGCTCTGGTTCCGATTCCACAAGGTGCAAGGCATCAAGGATGTCGTCGAAGCTGACGGCAGTATCCCGGACGGGCTGGTCTGGTCCTGGAACGGCGCAAGCACCTGCGACCCAGGACGACAGGATTGCCCGCTTCTCGTACGACGTCAGATCGCAGTCGTCGACAACGTCCAAGGGATGATCGAATGCGTCGGCCGGGTGCAGCAGGGCAGCCATTTCAAGCGGCGGCGTTCGTCCCTCGACCCTCGGCAGTCCCGCGGAGAGGCGCTCGGGGAACGCCTCTCGCAGAAGTCCTTTCACCGAGGCTTCCTCTTCGCTCAGTCGGCGCTCGATAAACGAGCGTTCAAGGTCCGACAGACGCGTCGCCAGCAGCCTGCGATAGCGGTCGATATTCCCTCGATGCGCAAGCAGCCGTTCCAGGGTTACCTCAAGCATGGTCCACCTCCGGCTTCAGGCAGCAAGGGCACGTTCGGTCGAGCGCAATCGACAGGGTTTGCCGCCGGGGGGATTCCGGGGGCCGCCATCGAGTTCGCACAAGGCTTCGAGGATTTCGTCGATCGATACCGGCTTCTTGAGACCGGCAGGCGAACGCATTGAGGGACACGATGCTATTGCAGACGCATCCGACGCCCAGGATGCCAGAATTGCTCTCTTCTCGGCCGTCGTCAGGGCGGAGTGATGCACCACATCCTTCGGATGCTCGAAAGCCGTGCCGGGATGAAGCAGCGCGTTGAAATCGAAAACGTTGTCGTCGGCGGTCGTCGGCCGCATGGTATCCTCCTTTTCATTGACGATGCGCGGCCGCCGCGCGACGCGTCGCGCGGCGCCGGCCAGAGCCGCTCCTAGGCTGCCTTGGCTTCCAGTTTCTGGACGTTGTCGGCTGACGCGCCGTTGATCGCAATCCGGCGCGGCTTCATGGCTTCCGGGATTTCCCGGACCAACTCGATCTTGAGCAGGCCATTGTCGAACGCGGCACTCTTGACCTGAACATAGTCCGCCAGGTTGAACTGACGCTTGAAGTTGCGGGTCGAGATACCGCGATAGAGGAAGTCCCGCTCGGCCTTGTCGGGCTTGCTGCCTTCGATCGTGACCACGTTCTGCTCGGCCGTGATCGTGATATCGCTGGGCGCAAAACCGGCAACCGCCAGCGAAATCTGATAGCGGTCCTCGGCCAGCCGTTCGATATTGCAGGGGGGATAATTGTCCTCGCCGGCCCGCTGGGCCATTTCCGCGAGGTCAAACAGGCGGTCGAAGCCAACGGTCGAGCGCCACAGGGGGGAGAAGTCGTAAGTGCGCATAGCCAAATCCTCCAAAGAGCAAGATGGATACGAGCGGCACCGGACACGACCGGTGCCCGTCTCTTGCCCGGGCCCATGGGGCGCCCGGACGCCACCGTTCGGTGACGAGAAAAAAATTAGCAAAGTCGTTTTTGGTTTCAAGAGGGGTTGAAATTTTTTTTAAGTCCGATGAGGTCGCTGGAGCCTAGATTTCGTTAACAAATCACTAAAGAAACTTCCTCACTGAAGGGGGGCGGGGGTTCGGACGGCGGCCTTATTGCCCCGTTGGGCTGGGATGATTTGGCTTGGTGGGCATCGATCGCGAGAGACGCCCGGCTTGGCGTTGGCAAAGATCACGCCTATTCAGTTGCGCAGGAACGTCGTCTGGATAAATGCGGCCCCGCTCATGTATCATTCTTATCCAATAAGAATGAGACGGTGCATTCTATTCCATCGGAGCCAAACTTCCGTTCGAATTGCCCGTTCACCATATGTGGTATCGATTTCTCGAGAAACTCTGAACCGAAGCCTCGTCGGGCCGGCTGGTGCGCGATGGGGACTGCCCGCTCCCGCCAGCGAAGTTGGAACTCATTTTCATTGCCTCGACCATGAGCGTCCCACGATATATCGATTTGGCCGTTCTCCACGGATAGGGCGCCGTACTTGACGGCGTTTGTGGCGAGTTCGTGTATTGCCATCGACAAAACTTCGGCCTGTTTTGCCGGAATTAAGATCTCGGGGCCGTGCTGCCTGAGGTTCTCGCCCTCGACAGCACCGTGCAGCGAGAGCTCCTGAGCGAGAACCTCGCGGATATCGATGTTGCGCGTATGTGTCCGGTTCAATAAAGCATGAGTGCGCGCAATCGCCCTCAATCGATCCTCAAAAGCTTTTGCGAACTCATCAAGGTTCTGGCTTTTGGCGCGCGTCCTTCGCGCGACGGCTTGGATCGTCGTCAGCAGGTTATTGATGCGATGCTGAAGTTCATGACCGAGCACTTCCTGCCTGAGCGCGCGCTCCGCCAATTCCCGCTGGATCCTCACTCGGTCGATAGCAGAAGCCAGGAGATTGGCATAGTTCTGAAGAAAATCGATATCGTCCTGCTCGAATTTCCGGAGCTTCCGCGAATCGACCTCCAGCACACCGAATGGGCCGTCCTCGCCGCGAATAACAACATTGACGGTGCTCCTGACGCTATGCTCGATCAGCAGCTCGGGAATTGCGAACCGAACCTCCCGCTCGGTATCTTCGGTGATCACAGGTTGGTTCGTGTGCAAGGCAAAGCCTGCTGGCGAGCCTTTATGGGCGGGTATCATGGCGTGCCCGACTACGCCGGGGTTCCAGTTCACCCCGGCTCGGACAAGCAAATTCTCGCCGCCTGGGACGAACTCCAGCACTTTAACCAGCTCCACATCAATGGCATCAGAAACGAGCTTGGTTGCCTCCTGCAGGAGACCATCTATGTCATCGCTCCGCAAAGCTCGCTTGCCGAACTCCGACAATGTAGAGACTTGTCTGCGAAGCTTGTGCGCTTCCGAAGCGGGCACTCTGGTCTCCCATCGCAAACCGGGTAAATGATTACTGCTCGCCGCAGGTTCCAATGACGCATCTCCTCGCCGTTTACCCGGGTGGACGAGCCGATCTGCGGGCGAGCGGGACTGTTCCCTTCAGGCTCCCGCGGTTGAATTTAGTCGCGACAACGTTTCCTATAGGCCGCTGCTGTCGCCATCCAATCTCGCAGCAGTCCTCTGTCCTCCTTTGAGAACGCGGCCCGCCGCTTGAGATCATCCAGTGTGTCGCCGGGATGGCACCGTTCGTAATCCCGGCGGATCAGCGACTCCAATTCTTCATCGCTCGTGCCTTCCACGTCCGCCGGACATGCCGGCTGCGTCATCGGACCGGGGACGGATTGACTATCCGTCAAGTCCGAATCGGCCGATAAGGGCAAAGTGTTCATGGCCGCCTCCCTCGAAGGAGGCGGGCGGGGAGAAACCCCGCCCGATCTTTATCCTGCTTTCAGCTATTGCTTTGTTCCGTTGATCGCTATCCTTCTTACCTTCCGCTGCGCCGTAGGCAGCTTGGGCAGCGTCACGGTGAGGACCCCGTCCTTGAACGACGCGGCAACTTTGTCCTGGTCGACGTCATCGACCGGAATTCGTCGCTCGAAACGTCCGTAGTAGCGCTCGCTGAAGCGGCGCTCCTTGTCTTCCGTTTCGCTCTTCTTTTCGCCGCTGATGGTCAGCACGCCGTCGGAGAGTTCGATCGCAACGTCGTTCTGGTCGAGGCCGGGAAGTTCGGCGAGGACCTTGACCTCCTTTCCGTCTCGTTGAGCTCGACGCTTGGCCAACCCATCATGGAGGACGAGCCGAAGGGACCAATGTCGAAGCTGCGGAATGCCTCGTCGAACATGCGGTTCATTTCACGATGGAGCGCAAGAAACGGATTGCTTGTTTCATTGCCTGGTACGCTCACTTTGCGTGAGCTGTTGTTCCATGGAACAAGATCGCGTAGTGCCATTTTTGTACTCCTTTTCATGGTTTAGAATTGTCGCAGCTCTCCGGAGCGCGGCTTCGCAGCGGTCGCTGCTCGAAGACAGCTGTTCTCAGGCCGCCTGCGTATTTTCGGTTTTCCGGCTATCGTTGCCGGCGCCGACGATCGGAATTCGCCGCGGCTTCATGGACTCCGGCACCTCGCGCACGAGGTCGATCACCAGCAAGCCGTCCTCGAAGGAGGCCTGCTTCACCTGAACGTAGTCGGCGAGCTTGAACACGCGCCGGAATGGCAGGGCGGCAATGCCCTGGTACAGGTATTCGCGCGTATTGCCATCGGGCTTCTTGCCCTCAACGGTCAGCGCGTTTTGCTCGGCAGTTACGGCAATATCGTTGATGCCGAAGCCGGCCACTGCCAGGCAAATCCGGTAGTGATCCTCACTGGATCGTTCGATGTCGGTGGGTGGATAGTTGTCGTTGGACTAACGCAGTGCGCTGTCAACGACGTCAGCCACATGATCGAAGCCGATGGTGGAGCGCCAGAGCGGCGCGAAGTCAAGGGTGGTCCTCATAACCAAGTCCTCCTGAGAGCAAGATGGGTACGAAGGAGCGCTGGACACCTGTCCGGCGCCTGGTTCAGTCCGCCGGACCCGAGCTGGCATCCGGCGCCGCGGCTTTGCGGTAAACCGAAATAGAAAAATCTGCGATCGTTGCAAGAGCCTCCTCTGATTTTTTAAGCTGCTTTGATCTCGCGCGAGCCCGCAAGGCGTTGCACCTCTTCCTGAGCGGCCGTGGAGAGACGCAGCAACCTTTGCCGCTCGCCATCGGCCAAGTTGTCCTGCGCGAGCAGTCTCTCGCAGTGCAAGAGGACGCGCCGCTCGCTTTCGATGAGAAAGGCGCGCACCGTCTCGGGGAGCGGCCGCTCTCCTTGGCTGGCGGGCGGCCAGGTTGCGGGCTTGCGCATGTTCGGCCTCAACCGGCTTCAGCTGACGCGGGGCAGGCCCCGCTTATAATCCGAGGGAAGGCGGAAAACGCCCGGTTGAGTGCTGTCCGGAAGCAGCAAGGTATCCACCTTGAACACCGGTGCGCTCGGCTTCCAATCCATCCAGCGCATCGAATCCAGATAGCGGATAGGCGGCAGCGGCACCACATAGCCGGCTCGATCGGGCGTCACTTTGGGCGTGCTGTCCATGGTGAAGGCGCCGGCCGGCAACAGCATGGCGAGTGCGAAAGAGCCGGCAACAATTCGCCGGTGTCGGCGCAAGGTCTCCATGACAGCGGAGACGAATTTGCGATTCCTAGTCATCTCATCCTCCTGTCGGTACGAAGCTGATCGGTACGAAGCTGATCCATCCGATCGTCAGAAAGCTGAGGGCGAACATGAGCCAATGCAGTACAGTCGCCCCGCTCTCGTGCGATCGAGATTGCATGCGTCTGCTCATCTTTGATCTCCTGGTATGTCTTTCCTTCTCCTTATCGAGGGTGCGCCCGGTCATTCTCATGGACGGGCCCGGCCTGATCAGAGTCCGTTGGCAGCGCAGCTGCCACGGGCTCAGACTTTCGGCCTCTCGGCGAACAGGGTCCGTAACCGGCCCCGGCGGCAAACGACTTGGGAGTCGAAAAAATGGCCTTCAAGGGGGGACCGCAAAATTTTTTGCGACTTCCAGGCGGCGCGTCAATTCGTCTTGAACAAACGTTTCTCTGGACGGTTAAGGGATCGAAGGCCGCACAAGTTCAGACCAATGCCGATCGCCGATTTCGCCGTAACAACGTTCGCGACACTCTTTGTGGCTATCGGGCCCCTCGATACCGCGCTGGTGTTCGGCGGCTTGACGGGTGGCGTACACCGTCCGGACCGGGTCCGGTTGGCGCTTCGGGCTGTCCTTATTGCCGGCGGGGTCTTGTTCGGCTTTGCGCTGCTCGGCGTTCAATTGCTTGGCGGGCTGCACGTGTCCCTGGAAGCCTTTCGCTTTGCAGGTGGGGTGCTGCTGCTGCTTCAAGCCATCCAGCTCATCTTTGGCCACCCGGCCGGGCTTTCTACGCTCACTGCCGGAGAGCGCAGGGAAGCGCTGGAACCCGGTGACATTGCGATTTTTCCGCTCGCCTTCCCGGTGATCGCAGGTCCCGCCGGCCTCACTGCCGTTGTCTTGCTCATGGGGCAGGCGACAGGCGATCTAGTTAGGTCGGTCGTCGTCCTCGCGTCAATGCTCATCTGCGTCGTTCTGACCTATGCGGGGATGATCTTTACGGACCTACTGCACCGGCTTCTTAAAACCACTGGATCGAATGTGATAGCCCGTTTAGCGGGCGTCATACTTGCTGCACTCGCTTCGCAGTTTATCTTCGACGGAATACGGGACGCGAGAATCCTGAGTGCGAATTGAAGCCGCAAGAATAAGATGGACGATTATCGAGACCTAATTGCCGCCGGGTTTGCGATTCTCTGTGCAGCTCTGATGCTGGTGGCGTGGCTTCTGCTGATGGGTGACAAGCCTGACCACCGCAACTCGGATTTGCGCATGGAGCCCGCGGTCAAAGCACCGCAGTCGATTTCAAGCATCCAACTAGTTTCGGGGCTTTAGCAGGCGCTTGAGGAAATCCGCCTTCATCTTGCTCTCGTCAAAATCCTGCCCGGGGACGATGCCGATGCGGTCACCCTCTGCCTTTCGTCTTTTTCTTTTTAGATTTGATCACGTCAGCTTGTGCGCGATAGGCCCGGGCCAAAGCCAACAGGCTGGCCGACGCTTCCGGGTCGGGCATGGCGACAGCACAGCGCTCAGCCTTATCGGCCTGCTTGCGAAGCGCTTTGGTTAGTTTTGCCATCAGTGAGCACTTACTCATAGAACACAATGGCACCAAGCCCAATCATAGATACAAGTAACAGTATAGCAAGAACGGACTGTGACTGCATGACCCGCCCCAAGGTTCCGGCCGACCAACCAAAACCTAGACCCAAAATATGCCATTGCAAAATTCAGGACGTGGGACCCTGTTCAGGTACTACGGGGCGCTTTCAGGTCGCCTCACCGGACCAGCAACAAACTTGTAAGCTGGCACCCAAGCCGTGTTCCAGCTTTCCAAGGTAGTCCCACAGAGAGAGCATTCAAAGCTGGCGATCTGCCTCTCGGGGGCCATAGCCTCGGTCCGGCTATAGACCGCTCCGCACCGGCAGGTTCGATGGTGTGATTCCATGCCCGATCATGCGCCCGAAAATCAAACTAGGCCACCTAGCAAATCAAACTAGGTCATGGAGAAGCAGGCAACCTATTTCCAGAAAAGGTAGAGCCCCCAAAGAGGAGAGACCGCCACTGGGGCGGCCCTACTCCTCCGGTTCAAACCGCGCGACCTGACGTGTCCCTTGCCACAGTGTTGCTTTGCAAGTCGCTTCGCTTCCGTATCGTCAACGCCCATTACTTCAACACGGCTTGCGATATGACCGTCATCTCCGATGACGTAAGCGTAATATTCCCTCATGGCTCCGCTCACTCCGGGGACTTCAGGCCGGGAGACCGTAACCACTCATCCATGTGGAGGGCGGTTTCTAGCTGTCGGATTTTCTCTTCGAGCGCTTCCATCGCGGGGCCCGGTTTTAACTTGGCGACCTGGGCAACAAGCTTCGCTTTTTCAGCGGCGATATTGTCTTGAAATGTGTGAGGAACGGAACGGTTGCGGCTGCTCATCGCTAACCTTCTCTCGCTCTTGCGGGTCCTAACCGCAGGGTTCAAGCAACAGAAATTCTAATTCGAGAACTTCGGGAATCAAGGGCGTCATGGAACGATGTTCCCTGTGGCCGGAGAACCACGGAGGGCTTCTGACCTATTCGGCTAACCAAAACTGGCCACTGCGGTTTTTTCAAACTAGGCCCCCGGTGGTCAAATGCGGAAGTACCAACCGGGTCGAAGGAACAGACCGCGGAATCGGAATAGCGCCTTGAACTAGGAGTGGAACCCGACAGCCCCAGTGAGGAGACCAGTAGGAGAAAGGCCGGAGTCCGCTGTCACGCTGCAACCTTTCCCAGCTTTTGGTCTGGCAGGGCCTCAATGTGCTGTGCCCAGCGTGCAAGCGCCTCGCGCATTTCGGTCAAATACCGAGCGCGGTTATACACGCCGGCAACGCCGGCCCGATGGCCGCTGATGTGGTTTAGGATCGCCTCCACTATATGAGGCAATACGCCAAGCCGATCGGCCATCACCGTGGATGCTGATCGCCGAAGATCGTGAACCGTCCAATGAGGCAGGGGGGCGCCCAGGGCTTCCGCGATGCGCGCATCAAGCGCTGCCTTCGACTTTGACCAGCCGGAGAACCCACGATGCGGGTCACCGCTGCGTCGGGGTCCGTCGCCAAAGAGGAAGTCACGGCCGTCTCGGCGGGGTGGGAGGAGGGCCAAGGCGGCGGGAACCAATGGCAGCAAGTGCTCGCGATGGTTCTTGGTCCGGGCGCCCGGCAGCGTCCAGAGCCCCGTAATAGTATCCAGTTCGGCCCACTGCATGCTGCCTACCTCATCACGGCGTTGGGCGGTGAGCAGCAACAAGCGCACAATGCGTCCGTAATCGTCCTCACCGCAGGCCCGCCAGATCGCAGATAGTTCCGTCTCCGTGAGGACCCGTTCGCGGCCTCCGGGCTGGGCGGGTCGATTAGTGCCGAGAACCGGGTTAGCGGGAATGTCGAGACCTTCGCGAATAGCCCAGTTGAACATGGAGGACACGGCTGTCCTGGCGCGGGCTGCTGAGACCGTTCCATGAGCGGATGCGATGTCAGCGATACGAGCCGAGATGTGACGGCGGGTGATCTGGAACACCGAAACCGGGTGCAAGGGTTTCCAAATGACCAGCAAGTAGCGTTCTATTTCCGAATAGGTCCGGGGTTTCAGCCGCTGTTTCGCGTTCCGCAGATACTGATCCGCAATTGCCAGGAGCGTGTCGGCCGCCTGCAGACGGGCCTTCGCTTTCTCGTCCGCTGGATCTTTGCCATTGGCAACCAGGCCTAAAAGCCGCTTGGCCTCCCTGCGTGCCAGCTCGGGGGTCCAAGGGGCGCCGTGAGGACCGATGGTGACGAAGCGTTGTCGACCGAACACGCGGTACTTGAGGACGTAAGTCGCCTGGTCGCGTTGGCGCCGAACACCAAAGCCACGCACTGCTTCGCGGTGGTCGGCGTCCCAAATGGTTTCGCCCGGCTTGAGCGCTCGCACCGCGCGGATCGTTACACTCGAGACAGCCATCGATCGCCTCTGTAGCTACCATATAGCTACCACCATAGCGCCAATTGCAGCGCAGACAAGGCGGGAGAAGGCGATCTTATCTATTGATTACACTGAAGTTTTCGTATCAACGGCGGGAATGGCGTAGCACCGGCGGAGCCCTGGCTATGTCTGTGGAACAGGAGGTCGGTGGTTCGAGCCCACCCAACTGTACCAACCCTCCATCGCCCCCAATTCGGAAATGTCCGGCGCTGCTGCTGCCGGTTCATTCGCTCGCCGCAGGCCCGCCAGTCTTCACGCGGTCGCCGATCTTTATGAAAAGCCGGGCTGAGACGATTACGCAGCATGTCCAGATCAGAAATCCCAGCAGACCGGCAAATACGTCTGCCGCCAAAGACCCAATACCGGAACGGACGTCATGTGCGCCGCCAAGCGATGCGAGCCCTACAATCGAAATGACGAGCAGGATGAAGGGCAGCAGAGCAGCTAAGTACGCCTTGACGATAAGCCAGGTGTGGCCGCCCGTGTCCGCGAAAACGTTTCGGACCGAAGCGCCCGGCGCGTCAACCGCGATGGCGGGCAGGAAAATCGTCAGTCGCAGCACGGCAAAGATGACCAGCGCAAACAAGACGACGCTGATGATGACTTCCGCGCCATCGGATGGTGCGACGGCGCCCGACAAATGAAGCGGGATCTTCCCAAGCAGCCAAAAGCCGGCAGTCCAGCCCAGCATGCGCTGAAACCGGACGGTCGATATCTCGAAACGGTATCCGGAGGCAGCTTCGCCTGATATCAGCAGGCGATAGATCGCGATTTCGAACGGCACGAGCACCAATGTGCCCATCAGATCGAAGACTTCAGCAAGCAAGCGATCATCCGATATCGCCGGATTTGCGCCGATCAACGCGAAGAAGGCGGCGTTTGCACCGGCGATGACGGATTGACTGCGCAGCCGCACCGATAGTTCGCCAAGGTCATCCCACACGGTCCGGAGGATCGTGCTGACGGGCAGGGAAGAAGTGGTGGCCACGGTGTCGTGTCGCCTCTTTGCGGGAGCGCATTAAAATCAATTATGAACGGCGACCTGCCCGCGTCAAAAGGCCAATGCCCGGTCTGCTTGCCAATCTCCTAACGCTCACTCACAATTCCGGGGGAATCGGGCGCATGCAGCAACAAAGCCCGGTCATTCCATCGGGGTGGGGGGATCTATGTTGGCTGCCGCACCAAGGAGGATCCAGCTCGGAATGTTGCTGGCTAGCGTGCTCGGAGTTTCGATCGGACCCGCCGCTGGGCAAACCTACACCCCCGAACAGGAGCAGGCCTGCACTGGCGACGCGTTCCGGCTTTGCAGTTCCGAGATTCCCGATATCGGCCGCGTGACCGCCTGCATGGTCGCCAAAAAGTCCCAGCTCTCGCCGGCCTGCCGGTCGCAGTTCAGGCCGGATCCCGAGCCGAGCGCGGCCGCGGCCAGGCCGGTTGGCCGGCCGACGGTCATCCGGCCCGCAACGCCGCGCAAGGCCGTAAGCGCCAAGGCGGGCAAGGCCAAGAAGCCGGCGAAGCGTGCGACCTGACGGCGCAGGCGACCTGACGGCGCAGGCGACCTGACGGTATTGCGCCATTTTAAGATTCCCTCACGCTGCGACTGCTTGTCTGCGGCTTCGGTAATGAACATCTCCTTGGGCAAGAGGAGAGGGTTCATTGAGTAAGCATCAAAAGGAACTCGACCGGCACTTTGCCTGGTTTGAGAAGAAGCTGCCGCCGCGGCCGGCGAAGTTCGTCAGTTGGGTACGCAAGCCGTCGTCGATCTACGCCCGGATTCCGATCGCCATACTGCTGGTCGCCGGCGGCTTTCTCAGCTTCCTGCCGGTGCTCGGACTCTGGATGCTGCCGCTCGGACTCCTTTTGTTCGCGCAGGACGTGCCGCCGCTGCAGAAGCCGATGGCGCAGGGGCTCGGATGGATCGAGCGCAAATGGCTCGAGCGCCAGCGCGCAAAGCTCGAACGCGAGCGCGCAAAAAGTACGCAATGAGTGGATCAAGGCCTTCAACCGATTCCGGTTTTCGGTTGTGACCGTAATCACACGTGTGACTCAAAAACCAGCCTTGTTGGCAATTACGTGGCTTGATCGCGGCTTTCCATAAATTTTTCTTTCGCGAATCAGCCCGGTGATTCATTTTCGATTTCTGGGGTCAACTGGAGGCCAAGATATGAACGTAATTGTTTTCGCGTCGCGTAAGGGGGGCTCGGGAAAGAGTACCCTGGCTGCTCACCTCGCTGCCCATGTTCACAAGGCAACGAAGCCCATCCTTTTGGTCGATGCCGACCCGCAGGGATCGCTTACGCTCTGGCACAAATTGCGCGGCACCAACGAACCGCCGATCAAGGCCGCGGTGAATTCCGTCAGCGGCATCGTCGCTGCCGCCAAGCGCGACGGCATCGAATGGGTGTTCATCGACACGCCGCCGAATCTGTCGGCTGTCGTCGACGACGCGATCCGCAACGCCACGATGGTGATCATTCCGGCGCGGCCCGGCGTATTCGACGTCAACGCGGTGCAGGAAACGATTCAGACCTGCCGCGCGGCGCGCAAGCCCTACGCGGTCGTGGTCAACGGCGCGCCTGCCGAACGCGACGGCGCCGAGAGCCGCATCGTCACCATAGCACGTGAAGCGTTGGCGAAATTCCGCGCGCCGGTGTGGAGCGGCCAGATCACCAACCGCGCCGATTTGATCATGGCGCTGAGCCAGGGCGAAGGCGCCCGCGAATATTATGCCGAAGGCCGCGCTGCGGCGGAGATCACCAGGCTGTGGGGCGCGATCGAACGTTCGATCAAGGCGATCCGCGGAACGGCGTCCGCATCGGGTGCCATGCACAAGCAGGCGGCGTAACAACGCCGCTTTCTTTTCTGGATTGATTATTATGGACTGACAAAGACGCGCGGCGCTCCGCGCGTTTTTCTTTTTGGGTGCGTTGGCAACGCACTATCATCGTCATGCGACCCGTTGGCTCGCAATGACGATGGTGAGAGTGCGGCTTACGCCACCATCAGCACGTAGAACACGACGACCGGCGACAGCGTCAGGATCACCGACCAGATGCCGACGGCCCACAGAATGTCCTCGGTGGAAAAGCCCTGTTGAGTGATCGTATTGTTGTTTTCGAAGTGCACCACGCGCCCCCGCGTTTTCGTTGTTGTGGGGCTATTGATACGCGACCAGCTTTAAAAAGCCGGTGGCGATTTCCCTTGCATTTGACCGCGCGCGCTACCGCCGATTAACCACCGCGATATCCTGGTTAATGGCGGGTAAGTTCGAAGCCGCAACTTCGAGCGAAGGCCCGCCCAAGACATTAAAATTTTATCTGTAGATATTTCTCCTCAAGAAAACATCACCGGGGGGAATGACAATGTTCACGCACGACAAATATCCGATTGGCGAACTCGCGCAGCGAGCGCATGACGTTCTCTTGGTGTCGTCGTTCGCCATCTGGGCGATGGTGCTCGGCTTCGCGCCGGTGCTGACCTATCGCCTGCTGGTCAGCTAAAGCGCATTGCTTCCGCTCGCCATCCAAGGCGAGCGGTGGCCGGCCATCTCTCCTGGCGCGTCATTCAGGCCCGGCGCAATAGCGGTGGCCTGCGCCGCTCGATTTCCTCGTCCAGCAACGCGGCGAGCTCCGCGCTCACCTCCACCATCGGCAGGCGCACTTGCGCGCTGTCGATCAGCCCGCCGCGCTTAAGCCAATACTTCGCGGGCGCCGGGCTCGGCTCGGCGAACAGCAGCCGCGTCAGCGCGGAAATTCCCTTCCAGCACGCCCGCGCGCTGTCGCGATCGCCCTGCTTCATGAGTGTCTGCACCGAGGCGAACGCTTCGGTCTCCAGATGCGCCGACAGCAGGATCGCCCCGTCGGCGCCGTCGGCGAGCGCTTCGTGATACAGTGCATCTTCGCCGGTCAGCACGCGGAAGCCGGGTGGGCGTCTGCCCAGCAAGTCGATCGACTGCGCGCGGTCGGCGCCGCAATCCTTCATGCCGACGATGTTCGGATGCAAGGCGAGCTCAAGCAGCGTCTCGTTGGTGAGGCTGACGCCGGTCCGGTAGGGGATGTTGTAGAGCACGATCGGCCACGAGGCGTGATCGGCGAGCGTGGTGAAATGCTGCAGCAGGCCGCGCTGCGAGGGGCGGATGTAATAGGGGCTCGCGATCAGATAGCCGTCGATCGGCCAGGCCGCTGTCTCATCCAGCGCATCCAGGAGCTTCGCGGTAGAGGCGCCGGACAGGCCCAGCAGGATCGGCAGGCGGCGACCGCTGCCGGAGAGCTCGCTGCGCGTCACGGTGACCAGCCGCTCGAGTTCGTCCGCGCGGAGCGACATGCCTTCGCCGGACGTCGCCGCGAGAATGAAGCCGTCGACCGGTCCGGCCGCATAGTGCCTGACCAGCCGGCGCAGCGACGCCTCGTCGAGTTCGCCGTCGCGAAACGGCGTGATGAGCGGTAGCCACAGGCCCTGCAAGCGGCTTGTCAGATCGTCAGTCGTAGGGGCAGTCATCGTTCCATCTCCTCGTGGGGTGAGCCGGAGACGGGACCAATAAAAAAACCCCGTCCAGACGGCGGGGCTTTCGGGATCGCGGGTTGCGGCAGACTAGCGCGCGCGTCGATCTCGGGTCCCCAGGCGGAGACCTTTTTTCGACGACAAAGCTGCGCACGAACGCGTGATCATTCGCGGATGATGGTGGCAGGGGACCTTAATGTCAATCCGCGCAGCAACATCGCTTGTCGATGAAAGACTTGCGGGCGAAAAAAAGCCGGGCCCAAGAGAGCCCGGCTTGAGGTATTGGCCACGTGAGGCCGACACAATCACCTTCCAAGAGGGATTACTGAACTGCCGCGCCACTGGAGGAGGGGGACATATGCGCGACACGACCGCTCAGCGTTCGAGTACTATGATCCTCATCAGTGCTGTGCGGCAACCGTCCGAGCCGCATGTCTGACATGCGGAGAGCGGGCCCTCTATAAAATAGGCTAATCCGCAAAGCGGGATGAAACGTCACCCATGGCGTTTTCGCGCGAAGTGGGTTCCGGTTCGCATGGCGATCACGTTACGCTGATTGCCTAGACTTATCTGCGGTAGAAAACGCATCAAAACAAGAAACTAGAGCTTCGGTTCTGATGCAATCCGAACCGAAGATCTAGGAGGGCCAGCGCTGCGCCTTGCTCACCACGAAATCGCGGAACACCTGCACCCGCGCCACCGTCTTCAACTCTTCGGGATAGACGAAGTAGGTGTCGACCACGATCGAGTCGGTTTCGCCGAACAGCTGCACCAGGCGGTTGTTTTCCTCGACCAGATAGTCCGGCAACGCGGCGATGCCGAGCCCCTGCTGGCAGGCGCGGACCAGTCCTAAGATATTGTTGACCTTAAAGTAAGCTTCGCGCGGGCCCGAGCCGTTGCGGCCGGCGTCGATCAGCCAGCTGCGGTTCTGCAGATGCGGTGGAACCTGCGCATCCCCCAGCATGATGATGCGGTGCGAATCGAGGTCATCGAGCGTCCGCGGCGTACCGAAGCGCTTGATGTATTCGGGCGAGCAATAGGCATGGAAGCCGATCGAGAACAGTTTTCGCTGGATCAGGTCCGGCTGGGTCGGCTTGCGGGTCCGGATCGCCACGTCAGCCTCGCGCATCGACAGGTCGAGATCCTCGTCGGTGACGATCAGCGAGATCCGGATGTCAGGATAGAGCGCGGTGAACTCGTCGAGCCGCGGGATCAGCCAGTTGATGCCGAGCGCCGGCGGCGTGGTGATCTTGAGGTCGCCGCTCGGCCGCTCGCGGCTGTCGGTCAGCTTGGCGCGCGCCGCCTGCAGCTGCATGAACACGTCATGCGCGGTGCGAAACAGCAGATCGCCCTGTTCGGTGAGGATCAGCCCGCGCGCGTGGCGGTGGAACAGCGACACCGCGAGCTCCTGCTCCAGCGCGCTGACCTGCCGCGACACCGCCGATTGCGAAAGCCCGAGCTGCTCGCCGGCATGGGTGAAGCTTCCCGCTTCAGCCGCTGCGTGAAACACCTTCAGCTTGTCCCAATCCATGTCCTTTGATCCGTCCCGTGTTCTAGGCATGATTATTCCGCCGCCGCGCGATCGCTCGCGCGCAAAGCCAGGAAACGTTCGGCCTCGAGGGCCGCCATACAGCCGAGGCCTGCAGCTGTGACCGCCTGCCGGTAGGTTTCGTCCGCCACGTCGCCGGCGGCGAACAGGCCGGGGATAGACGTGGCGGTCGAGTTCGGCGCCACCTCGACATAGCCCGAGGATTTCAGCTTGATCTGGCCGGCGACGAGGTCGGTGGCCGGCGCGTGGCCGATGGCGATGAAGACGCCGTCGGCCGGCACTTCCGTGAGCGTGCCGCTCTTGACGTTTTTCAGGCGCACATGGGTGACCTTGCCTGGATTGTCGGTGCCGCAGATCTCGTCGATGGCGCTATCCCAGATCACCTTGATCTTGGGGTTCTTGAACAGGCGATCCTGCAGGATGCGCTCGGCGCGGAAATGATCGCGGCGATGAACGATCGTCACCTGCGAGGCGAAATTGGTTAGGAACAGCGCCTCCTCGACCGCGGTGTTGCCGCCGCCGACGACCATGACTTCCTTGCCGCGGTAGAAGAAGCCGTCGCAGGTCGCGCAGGCCGAGACGCCAAAGCCCTTGAACTTTTCTTCGGAAGCGATGCCGAGCCAGCGCGCCTGCGCGCCGGTGGCGAGGATCACGGTTTCCGCCAGATAAACGTCGCCGCTATCGCAGGTCAGCCGGAACGGCCGCTGCGCCAGTTCGAGCTTGTTGACGAAATCGGTGACGATCTTGGTGCCGACATGCGCCGCCTGCTTCTCCATCTGCTCCATCAGCCACGGGCCCTGGATGACGTCGGCGAAGCCGGGATAATTTTCGACGTCGGTGGTGATGGTGAGTTGTCCGCCAGGCTGGATGCCCTGGATCAGCACCGGTTCCAGCATCGCGCGCGCCGCGTAGATCGCCGCGGTGTAACCGGCGGGGCCGGAACCGATAATGACGACCTTGGCATGGATAGGCGCGGGCATCGGCGATTCCCTCTCTTATTCGGGGGTTTTTGTTGACTGAGCAGAAAGCGCCCGGAAGGACGTCGCGGGGCGCCGAAAGTGTCAAATCCAAGTCTAGGATATCTGGGTAGCTATGCAAGAATTGCAATTCATCCCAGCGAATTTTCCCCGGAACTGAATTCACATTCGCGAAATGTGGCGCTGCACGCGCAATAAAATTGCGCAAGTCGCGCGGCGTGCGCTAAGAGAGTTGCCAGTAAGGCCTGCCCGGCGCAGCCAAATTAGGGAACCCGACGCGCGTGTCGAAGAATCTTGACGAAATCGACCTCAGAATCCTCTCCGAAATCCAGGCCGACGGCCGAATCACCAACGTGGAACTGGCCAAACGCGTCGGCATTTCGCCGCCGCCCTGCCTGCGCCGGGTCCGCACGCTGGAGGAAGAGGGCTATATCCAGGGCTATCGGGGCCTGTTGGATCCGCGCCGGCTCGGCTTCGACGTCACGGTGTTTGCGTCCGTTCATCTCTCCAGCCAGGCGGATGCGGATTTGCGCGCGTTCGAGGATTTCGTCCGCGCCGAGCCGCTGGTGCGGGAATGCTGGATGCTGTCGGGCGAGGTGGACTTCATCCTCAAATGCGTCGCGCCCGACATGGCGACGTTTCAGGATTTCGTGACGCACCTGACGGCAGCCCCTCACGTGCGCAACGTCAGGACGTCGCTGGTGCTGCACAATTCGAAATATGAAGCGGCGGTGCCGCTCGATGTGAAGGTGGCGGGTTAAACCCTCTCGCCGTCATTGCGAGGAGCGTAGCGACGAAGCAATCCGCAGAGAGGTGGATTGCTTCGCTTCGCTCGCAATGACGAACTAGATTTCAGTTACTTCTTGCGCATCTCGTCGACGCTGTACGGCCCGCCGCCCGCGGTCGCCAGATAGAGACAGGCGAAGCAGAACAGGATCGCGGCGGTACCGCCATTGAGCAGCGGCAGGAACACCGGATCTTCGGGCTTCTTGAACATGTGTCCGAGGAAATAGGCGAAGGCCATTTCACCGGACAGGATGAACGCAGCGATCCGCGTGAACAGGCCGATCATCAACAGCGCGCCAAGCACCAGTTCGATCGCGCCGGCTGTCGTGATCAGCGGCGGGATGTTGGCGAAATAGGGCAGTACCGGAAACTTGAAGATCTTGGCGATGCCGTACTGAAGCAGCAGAAGCCCGGTGATAAAGCGAAACAGGCTCAGCGCAGTCGGCTGCCATTTCGCGAGCATCTTGTCGAATTGGTCCATATCGTCGTCCCCCTTGTTTGGCACACTAGAAGCTTAGCGTCGCAACATTACACGGTGTTGGCCGATCCCGTGTGATGCCGGAACAACACCCCTGAAATTGAATCATTCCCCTCGCACGTCATCGCTTCGCGATTGCAGCGCAACAAGACGCAGCACCGGAGCCTGCCGCTCACCGCGCGCGCCTCGCGGCGAAAACGGCAAGACCTGCAGCGTCGGCGCCGCGGCCATTTAGTTATGATTTATAAGCATTGTCCGGAATCGGATTATTATGGAATCTGCCGCATCGCCACTCACAATCCTGTCAGCGCGGCGGCAATAAAAAAGCCGCGTCGAAACGCGGCTTTGTCGCAACAGTAACTTGCGGGTGACTATCGCCACTCGACCTTGGTGATCTCATAGGCCTTGGCGCCGCCCGGCGCCACGACCTCCACCGTCGAGCCTTTCTTCTTGCCGATCAGGGCGCGGGCCAGTGGCGAGGTGATCGAGATACGGCCCTTCTTGGCGTCGGCTTCCGGTTCGCCGACGATCTGCCACACCGTCTTCTTTTCGGTGTCTTCGTCGACCAGCGTGACGGTGGCGCCGAATTTGACGGTGTCGCCCGAGAGCTTCGAGATGTCGATAATGTCGGCGCGCGCGAGCTTGTCTTCGAGCTCGGCGATGCGGCCTTCATTGTGCGACTGCTCTTCCTTCGCGGCGTGATATTCCGCGTTTTCCGAAAGGTCCCCATGCGAGCGCGCCTCGGCGATATGCTCGATGATGCGCGGGCGGTCTTCCGACTGGCGCTTCTTCAACTCGACCTCGAGGGCGGCATAGCCGCCAGCGGTCATCGGTACCTTTTCCATCATCTCTTCCGTCCTTCCGTCGTGCGAGCCGCCCGGGGCGTTGCGCGCACGAGGCACTTTTTAGATTTCGATTCGGGCTTTCGTGGCCCAACACGGGCCCGCCAGCCTATTAATTCTCGGCCCGTTCAAAGGCCTACTCAACATCCAAACGAGCGGTGAGTTCCAGCCATACGGCTTTATTGCCAATCGTTTAGCGGGCATTTCAGCCCGACTAACGATCAGTTTTCGGAAAAGTAACTCTGCAGGGTACGGACCTCAAGGTCCCCGCCCAGATAGGCGCGGATGCCCTGAGCGGCGGCCACAGCACCCGAAAGAGTGGTGTAATACGGCACTTTATGCAAGAGGGCAGCCCGCCGCAACGAACGGCTGTCGGCCAGCGCCTGCGGCCCTTCGGTGGTATTGAAAACGAGCTGGATGTCGCCATTGGTGATGGCGTCGACGATATGCGGCCGGCCTTCCAGCACCTTGTTAACCTTCTCGGTCGGAATGCCGTTATCGGCGAGGAAGCGCTGGGTGCCCGAGGTGCCCATTACCCTGAAGCCGAGCGAGTACAGCAGCCGCACCGCTTCGGCGATGCGGTGCTTGTCGCTCTCGCGCACCGAGACGAACACGGTGCCCTTGCGCGGCACGCGGGTGCCGCCGCCGAGCTGGCTTTTTGCGAACGCCACCTCGAAGGAGCGGTCGATGCCCATGACCTCGCCGGTCGATCGCATCTCCGGACCGAGCACGGTGTCGACGCCGGGGAAACGCGCGAAGGGGAAGACAGACTCCTTCACGCCGACATGGCCGAGCTGCTTCTTCTTCAGCTTGAAATCCGCAAGCTTCTCGCCGGCCATGATCCGGGCGGCGATTTTCGCCACCGGCGTGCCGACCACCTTGGCGACGAACGGCACGGTACGCGACGCCCGCGGATTGACCTCGAGCACGTGGATCTCGCTGTCCTTGATGGCATATTGCACGTTCATCAGGCCGACGACGTCGAGGCCGAGCGCGAGCTCGCGGGTTTGCCGCTCGAGCTCCTCGATCATCTTCGCATCCAGCGAATGCGGCGGCAGCGAGCAGGCAGAATCGCCGGAATGAATGCCGGCTTCCTCGATATGCTCCATGATGCCGACGATGAAGGTGTCCTTGCCGTCGCACAGGCAGTCGACGTCGATCTCGGTGGCGTCGGACAGATAACGGTCGAACAGCAGCGGATTGGTGCCGAGCACGGTATTGATCTGGCCGGTCTTGTCGTTCGGGTAGCGCGCCTTGACGTCGCCGGGCACCAGTTCGGGCAGCGTGCCGAGCAGATAATCGTTGAGCTGGTTCTCTTCGCGGATGATCTGCATCGCGCGGCCGCCCAGCACATAGGACGGGCGCACCACCAGCGGCAGGCCGAGATCGGCCGCCACCAGCCGCGCCTGCTCGACCGAATAGGCGATGCCGTTCTTTGGCTGCTTCAGCCGCAGCTTGTCGAGCACGCGCTTGAAGCGGTCGCGGTCCTCGGCGAGGTCGATGGCGTCGGGCGAGGTGCCGAGGATCGGCACATCGGCGGCTTCCAGCGCGCGCGCCAGCTTTAGCGGGGTCTGGCCGCCGAACTGCACGATCACGCCGTGCAGCGTGCCGTTCTTCCGTTCGGTGGCGATGATTTCCAGCACGTCCTCGGCGGTGAGCGGCTCAAAATAGAGGCGGTCGGCGGTGTCGTAGTCGGTCGACACCGTTTCCGGGTTGCAGTTGACCATGATGGATTCGTAGCCGGCGTCATGCAGCGCGAAGCAGGCGTGACAGCAGCAATAATCGAACTCGATGCCCTGGCCGATGCGGTTCGGCCCGCCGCCGAGGATGATGACCTTCTTCTTGTCCGATGGCGTGCTCTCGTCCGCCGGCGCGCCCGCGAACGGCGCTTCATAGGTCGAATACATATAGGCTGTCGGAGAGGCGAATTCGGCCGCACAGGTGTCGATACGCTTGTAAACCGGGCGAACGTCGAGCGCGTGGCGCTTCGCCGTCACAGCGGCCTCCGTCGTCTCCGCGAGCACGGCAAGCCGCGCGTCGGAGAAACCCATCGTCTTGAGCGAGCGCATGCCGAAGGCGTTGCCCGGCAAGCCGTTCTTGCGGACCTTCTCTTCCATGTCGACGATGCCGCGCATCTCGCTGAGGAACCACGGATCGATCTTGCAGGAGTTGAAGATCTCTTCGTTCGACCAGCCGAGCCGCATCGCCTGCGCCACCTGCAGGAGACGGTCCGGGGTCGGCGTGCCAAGCGCTGCGCGGATCGCGTTCTTGTCGTCGTCGCGGCCGAGCCCCTCGATCTCGATCTCGTCGAGGCCGGTGAGACCGGTCTCGAGCCCGCGCAGCGCCTTCTGCAGGCTCTCCTGGAAGGTGCGGCCGATCGCCATGACTTCGCCGACCGACTTCATCGACGTCGTCAGCGTGGTGGAGGCGCCGGGAAATTTCTCGAACGCGAAGCGGGGAACCTTGGTGACGACGTAATCGATCGTCGGCTCGAACGAGGCGGGCGTCGCGCCGCCGGTGATGTCGTTGGCGATTTCATCGAGCGTGTAGCCGACCGCGAGCTTGGCGGCGACCTTTGCGATCGGAAAGCCGGTGGCTTTCGAGGCCAGCGCCGAGGAGCGCGACACCCGCGGGTTCATCTCGATCACCACCATGCGGCCGTCGTCGGGGTTGACGCCGAACTGCACGTTGGACCCGCCGGTTTCCACGCCGATCTCCCGCAACACCGCCAGCGAGGCGTCGCGCATGATCTGGTATTCCTTGTCGGTCAGCGTCAGCGCCGGCGCCACCGTGATGGAATCGCCGGTGTGCACGCCCATCGGATCGAGGTTCTCGATCGAGCAGACGATGATGCAATTGTCCTTCTTGTCGCGCACCACCTCCATCTCGAACTCTTTCCAGCCGAGCACGGATTCTTCGATCAGCACTTCGTTGGTCGGGGAGGCGTCGAGGCCGCGTTCGATGATGTCGAGGAATTCTTCCTTGTTGTAGGCGATGCCACCGCCGGTGCCGCCCATCGTGAAGGAGGGGCGGATGATCGCGGGCAGCCCGATTTCGGACAGCGCCATCAGCGCCTGGCCGAGCGCATGCTCCTGGTAGCGCTTGCGGCGCTCGCTCTCACCCAGCGTCCATTGCCGTTCGAGCTCTTCGAGCGCGGCACCGGACAGCTTCTCGCGTTCGGCGTGATATTTGTCGCGATAGGATTTCTTCAGGGCGGAGGCGTTGGCGAGCCGCGACTTCGGTGTCTCAAGCCCGATCTTGGTCATGGCCTCGCGGAAGAGCTGGCGATCCTCGGCCTTGTCGATCGCGTCGGCGGTGGCGCCGATCATCTCGACATCGAATTTGTCGAGCGTGCCCTGGCGGCGCAGCGACAGCGCGCAGTTCAGCGCGGTCTGGCCGCCCATGGTCGGCAGCAGCGCAAAGCCGCCCGGGATGACGTGGCGTTCCTTCTCGATGATCTTGGCGACGATTTCGGGGGTGATCGGCTCGATATAGGTGGCATCGGCCAATTCCGGATCGGTCATGATGGTGGCCGGATTGGAATTGACGAGGACGATGCGGTAGCCCTCTTCCTTCAGCGTCTTCACCGCCTGGGTGCCCGAATAGTCGAATTCGCAGGCCTGGCCGATCACGATGGGACCGGCGCCGATGATCAGGATGGTGGAGATATCTGTTCTTTTGGGCATCAGCTCTCAGACTGGATTTTGGGCACAAAAAAAGGGCGCGCATACCGCGCGTCCCCTAAGCCAAGAGCGCGGGTCACCCTCGCGCGCGGGTGGTCTTTAGACCAGATTCCGCACCCGCGAAACCCCCAAAACCCCCCATCAACCGGCAATTTTACCCAATTTGTGAGCTTCCTGGCGGGCCCCTGACAGGATCAAGACGAGCGCCACGGCCACGGCGCATCCCCCAACCCAGCCGAGGTCGCTTGGCGTGAGCGCCGCTAGCACAACTCCCCCCAAGGCGCCGCCGGCAGCAAAGCCGAAATACATGGCCGACATGTTCAGCGACAGCGCAATTGTCGAAGCGCCGGTTTCAATGGTGAGCAGATTTGCGACCTGGGCTGGATAGAACGACCATCCGGCGAACCCCCAACAGAACAGCAGGCCAACGAAGGCGCTCCGCGCATATTCGGGTGGGACGAATTTCAGTGCGACCGATTGCAGCGTGAGCACGATCATCAAGGCGACAAGGCTCAGCGTCGCGGTCGGGACCGCGCCGAGCCGGTCTGCCAGTGCGCCGCCCAAGAGGTTGCCGATCGCCGCTGCCGAACCGAAGATCAGCAGTCCGAAACTGATTTCAGCGGAGCTAAATCCAAGCGTGCGGAGCGGCGCCGATAGATAGGTGAACACAGTGAAGCCCGAGATCGCCCAAAATACGGTGATGGCAAGTGCATGCAGCACGGCGCCCCGTTTCGCGACCGCCAGCCGCTCGCCCAGCGTGGCGGTGGTGCGCGGCAGGCCGCGTGGCAATCCGAACGAGAGGCCGGCCAGTGCGATTGCACCGAGCAGGGCCACGAGAATGAAGGCTGACCGCCAACCAAACGCATTGCCGATCAGCGTGCCGATCGGCGCGCCGAGGACGGTCGCGACCGTGGTACCGGAGGAGACCAGCGCGATGGCGCGGCCGCGGCGCCCGGGAGATGCAATAGCAACGGCGATGGCGAGGCCGGTGGGCGCGCACAGGCCCGCACCGAGGGCCATGAATATGCGGGATATCAGCAGTGCCGGAAACGACGTGGCTGCGACCGCCAGCAGATTGCCGGCGATGAAGCAGCTGAGCGCAAGCATGAGAACGGTCTTGCGATCAAAATTATTGAACGTCACCGCCAGGATCGGCGAGCCGACCGCGTAGGCAATGGCATAGGTGGTAACCAGCTGTCCCGTTGCCGCCAGGGAAATCTGCAGGTCAGCCGCGATCACGGGAAGAAGCCCCACAATCACAAAGGCTTCGGTGCCGAACGCAAACGCCGCAAGCGCAATCCAGAAAATACTCATCGCGACACCTATGTTCAATAGTTATTGAACTATGGATCAGCCAATGTGCGCTTGTCAAATGGTTCAATTATTATTGAACATTAGGCCCGTTGCTGCTAGCCTCGGGCACATGAGCCGTTCCCCATTGCATCCGACGCGCGAGCAGATCGAACTGCCGATGGTGCTGGATTGCCTGAGCGATCCGACGCGGCTTGGGATCATTTGCGGACTGGAAAAATACGATCGCGCCGGCGTCGAACTGCGCTGTGGCGATTTCAACGCGTTCGGCGCCAAGTCGAATCTGGCTTATCATTTTGCGCGGCTGCGCGAGGCCGGCCTGGTCCAGGTTCGGCAGGTCGGTACGGCACGCTACGTGAAATTGCGCCGCAAGGATCTTGATGCGCGCTTTCCGGGCCTGATGGATGCGGTCATCAAATCCGCTTCCCGTGATGCAGGCCGGCTGCAGCTTCCCGAGTGCGAAGTGGTTCGGGCCGGTTGATTAGAGCCCGCCTTCGAGCTACGGCGCGGCTGCGCCAGGCGGAGCCCGTATTGCCGAGGCCCGGCTTCGCCCTTTGGGCTACGCCGAGGCAGCCTTCGCTACGATAGGGCTTGCCGAGCCGAAGCTGCGTCAGCAGCGAAGGCTGGAGGCCCGGCCTGGATTTGAACCAGGATAAGGAGCATTGCACTGCTCCCGCGTCGTCGCTTCCGCCACCGGGCCGAGGCAATCATTGCTTATCACGGCGCGGTGAACCACCCCTTACCGCGTCTTAGGGTTAACAACCTTAGCGCGCGATCAGAACTTAGGTGCGCTGGAAAGCGTGCCGCGCCACAAAGGTCATCCGCCAGGGGTTGTGGCCGATGTTCTGATGCGCGCGCGAGGCGGTAAAGCCGGCGGCGGCGAGTTTCTCGAACATCTTGTCTTCGCCGTAGCGTTGCAGCCCGACGCGGGTGCGCAGTTGCCGGTAGTCCGACAGGGCCGTGCTCGCCAGCCCATACAGGGCGTCTTTCAGGAAGCCGTGGGTGCGTGCGAATTTCAACAGCGCCAGCACGTCTCTGCCCATGCCGACTTCGGGCCGCAGGATGTCGCCCAGCACCAGGCGACCGTTGGGCTTCAGCAGCCGTCGGGTGACGGCCAGCGCCGAATCCAGTTCGTCCGGCGTCATGTATTGCGCGACCGAATTCATGACGACGAGATCGATCGAGCTTTCCGTCATGCGCGTGAGATCTTCGAGCGAGCGGACGCGGATTCTGGTGTTCGGCGCAAAGCGCGCGATCAGCCGGCCGCGGACACCGGGGGCGGGCTCGGCCAGATAGAGCTGGGCACAGGCGTCGGCTACCCTGGCGGCGGACAGCGCCTCGCCGCAGGCATAGTCCAGCACGACGGAGTCGGGCGAAGAGATGTAGCCGATGATGTCGCGCGCGATGATCTGGAAATGCAGGTCGCGATGCAGCTTGCTCGCATAAATCGTATGCGTGGAATCGTAATAGTCGATCCATTCGTCCATGCGCGCGTCCGGTAAAATCATCGGGTTCCGGGCAGCGGAACCAGCCTGAAAGTGATGCGTTAGGTCGTCCGACGGCCAATGTCCACCGCCGCTAGAGCCGGTTCCTAACAGGAAGGTGCAACGTGAGCAAAACCAACAACAAATCCGACAAAGTATCCCCCGAACTCGATACGCCTACCGACCTGCCGCAGGCCGCGGTGGAGAAGATCTCCGCGTCGCTCAATACGTTGCTGGCGGATGCGTTCGCCCTCTATTTGAAGACGAAGAACTTCCACTGGCATGTCAGCGGGCGGCATTTCAACGACTATCATCTGATGCTGGACCAGCAGTCGGAGGCGATCTTCGCCACTACCGACCAGCTCGCCGAACGGGTGCGCAAGCTCGGCGGCATCACGATCCGCTCGATCGGACAGATCGCCAAGCTGCAGACCATCCAGGACAACAACGACGCCTATGTGCCGCCGCGCGAGATGCTGCGCGAATTGATGGAAGACAACAAGAAGATGGCGGCGGCCATGCGCAAAGCCCACAAGCTTTGCGACGATCACGAGGATTCCGGCAGCGCAAGCCTGCTCGAAGTCTTCATCGACGAGACCGAGCGCCGTACCTGGTTCCTGTTCGAGGCCAGCCGTCAGGAAGGCGCCAACGCGGCCTGAGCGCGGGTGCGCTCGAGCAGGCCCGCAGGGGCGGCCTTGCCATCCCTGCCGCCTGCGGCGGCTGCCTGCAGGACATTCCCGTCGCGTCCAGGCCGGTTTTGCGGTAGGCTGTGCTGTGGCTTCGAAGGGCGGCGGCCCGGAGCTTTTGCTGCGATCCGAAGGAGGCGGGAAATGCCTATCTCTTTTCCGATGATCGTTTTGAGCTCGCAGATGGTCGTTGCGGTGGCAGACGGCGTGCCGAACTTCGACATTGCGCGGAATTGCAAGCTCGATGTCGCCGCCACCACCGGCCTTTCCGTTGACCAGTCGATGAAGAGCTGCATGAACGATGAACAGAAGGCGAAGCAGCAGCTCGCAAGCCAGTGGTCGAAATTCCCCGCGTCAGGCCGGGCAAGTTGCACCTCGCAAGAAAGCGTCGGCGGCACGCCAAGTTACGTCAGTTTGCTGACATGCCTGCAGATGGGGCAGTGGAGCCGTTAGCTGTTCTGGGCTGGTTTCACTCAGGCAATCGGCGCGGGCTGCCTCCGGCCAAAGGGGTGATGCTGCGACGAACGCGTCACCGCGTCAGGCGTAATGATCGAACTCGCTCAGCGCGATGCGCACCTCGCGGGCAAAATCGACCAGCGAGATTGTGAAAGCGCCCAGCGAAATCATAAAGAAGATGGCCACCCCCCGCTCATGCTGGAGCTGAAAGAACGCGGTTATAAACGCCACGATAACAAGAAGCGTCACCGAAATGCTGGCGATCACCGCCCAGAAGATCGCCCGGTTCAGCATCGCCGCCCGCCGCATCAGGCGTGGTAGATCGACCTTGAGCCGGGATCGGACGGTGTCGTGATCCGGTATCCCGTTCAGGACAACGGTGCGGTCGATGATTCGGTTCAGGCGGGAAATCAGCACGGCGATGAAGGCTGCCAGTGCACCCAGCAGGAACGCGGGGGCTGCCGCCTGCGAAATCACCTGCGATAGCTGGCTGACGGACGGCGTATCTGGAATCATTGGATCTGTGCCCGCGATGCTTGCAAAATAGGGCCGCAGGTCACGACCCGGCGCCTCGGCGTCACGGTGCTGGTGGGAGCCATTGGCGAGATCGCGAACGTCAGCCAGACATTCCGGCCACCCTGATCCTAATATTTTCTGACGATGGGTTTTGTTGTCGGAGGCGCGCCGGGCGCCGGCGGCGAGATGGCGAAGGTGACCCAGGCATTCCAGCCACTGGGACGATTCTCTGCGGCAAACTCTCCGTAAGCCTTGAAATTGAGATAGCCCTGCATGTCACCGACCGGAAAAAGGAATCCGATCTGGGGACCGACGCCAACCACCTGGGACTGGAAGCAGCCGACACGGTCGCCGGAACCGCTGTCGCAGCCGATCCCCTTGTAGACATAGCCCACGAGGCCGACCATGACCTGCTTCGACAGGAATTGCGATGCACCCCAGTCGAAGTGCATATCGACGCCGCTTTGATATTGCGTCGAGGTATTCTTGAAATTGTAGGTGAAGCCGAGCACGCCGGAGAATTCGTGGCCGGTCTGCGGATTGAAATAGGTATAGCCGCCGCCGCCGTCGATCGCGCCGTGTCCGATGCCCAGATTTGACAGGCGGTCGGATTGGTAAGCGCCAACCGGGATGTCGCCGGTGACATAGGTCATGTAGTTGTGAACGCCGGCGTTCCAGCGCAATGCGAGTTGTGGCACCAGATCCCCAAAGCCCCACGTCGTGTCGCTGATGCTGTCGGACCGCGAGAACGGGATGCTGTTGCCCTGCGGGCCCGTGACCACGCCTGACAAGGTCCCCGCCAGGCTGGTGCCGACGACGCCATAGGCTGCTACCATGGACACCGACGCCTGGCCGCCGAGCACCGGCGTCGCGAATACATAGGTTGGGATCACAAAGCCAAGATTGCCGGTGCCGCTGACGCTCAAATTCAGATTTGCGTTGACGGTAAGGTTGCCCGGAACCCTGCCGAGCGAGAATTCGCGCGCACGCGCGACGTCGGCGCCCGCGGAGACGGAGGTGTGGTAGTAGACCGTCGCCAGCGACCAACCCGGCTGCTGCGGCGTGGCCGCCAGGCTTCCAAAGAAACCGGGAACCCAGAAGCTGATGCCGTTTTCATCGGCGTGTGCCACGCCGGGAAGGGCCGCCAGCATCGCAATCGACAGGCCGGCACCTGCATATTTGAGAAGGCCGTTGAGTCCCCGATTGAATGACTTGTGCGCCATCTGCTGCTCCCAATGCCCTGAGATCACAGTGATCGATCCGAGATTGACATGGATTGAAGGTCTCGTCGTAAGCTATTGGCGTGCTGAAATGATTCAGATCGAAATTCCATCGCGACTGTTGCGCTAAAGCCGCGAGAAATCGCCGCCTATTCACTCTAGCGGGCATTGCGAGAGTGTGACGGCAGTGGATCGGTCGCGGGACGATGCATATGGCGTGCATGGGGTCGCGCAGGCTGCGCCGGCGCCGAAGCGCCGGCGGGCCGTCAACTTTCATTGGGCCGAAATGCCCACCGTTGTTTGCGACTTCACGACCGGCGGCGGATTCCATTTGCCGGTCAGCGCTTCCGACTTCGGACTGTAGAGTCGCATGGTCAGGTTGAAGGCTCCCTTCGGCGCCGGAAGCCAGTTGGCTTCCATGTCCTTGCCGGGATTTGCGTTCTGAATGTAGAGGTCAAGGGAGCCGTCGGCATTTTGCTTGAACGGCATCCAGCTGGAGACCGCGAAGCGGTTCAGCGCATTGCCGACCTGGAACCCTTCAGGATCGTAAAGGGTGATCGACCAGAAGGCATTGACCGGCGGGGCAGCGCCTTTCTCGAACGTGATGGTGTACTTGTTTGCGCCATCGAGCGGCTTGCCGGACTCGTCGCCGAGATTGAGCGGATAGATGGCGTCCTCGGGCAGGTTCGCACCGAGTCCGACCTGAGCGACGATCGCCCGCTTCAGGTAGTAGTTGCCGTAAACGCCCATCGTGTCAGTGTTCATCGACCAGTTGTTGGCGACTCGCGCCAGCGTCGGCACCTTCCAGGCCATCAGCTTTTGCCCGTCCTGTGGCGCGGTCTCCAGCGCCCGTTGCACGGCTGGATTGAGCTTGCCGATGTCGAAGCTCTTGCCGGGCTCGATGCCGATCTTCTTCATCTGCGCGATGATCGGCTCGTCGGTGATATGCGGCGGATGAAGCTTGAGTAACTCGGCGGCATTGGCGAAATACACGCCCGCCGTCATGGTATCGACCTGGGTCTTTGGCGGCGTCTTCATGTCGACGCTTGGGTCGATCTTGACCTCGATCGGCTTCGGCGTCCTGCCATATTCCGAAAGCAGGGCGACCTTGTAGCCAGCCTGGATCTTGCGGACTGCAGCGTAGTCGGCCGGGCCGTCCGTCTTGGTGCGGCCAATCACCCAGACGTAAGGCGTTGGCGCATCGATCCGCTGGGTATCCTTCGGAAGCTTGAACTCCTCGGCGAACCTTTCACGCAGATCTGGCCTCCAGCCCGTGGGCGCCACCAGGAAGGTCCCCGCTTGGGTGCCCGTTGTTCGCCAGCCCGGCGAAGCAAACACATCGGTCCACATGTCGAGCATCGGCAACAGGTAGTAGCGTCCGTCAGTCTCGGGAACCGAAATGACGACGGGCTCCTTGGTCATGTCCAGCCAGGAGACGGAATACAACGTATCGAAGTTGGAGCGCACGACACCCTTGAAGTCTGCCGGCGGGTATTCGGGCACGTTTACGAACGTATTCATCGGGCCCTTGAAGGATTCCTTGCCCTGTTCGACGTTTGTGAATTGCTTACGGGACACGTCCATCGACAAGAGGGGGTAGAAATAAACATAGGCGTCGACCGCGATGGCGTGCGCCTCCTGTTCGGTGATCGGCGCCGCCGATTGGGCCAGCGCCGAGGATGCTGTCGCCGCACCAAGGCAGAGAGACAATGTTATTGGCAGGATTCCTCGAAACATGTCGAACCTCCTTTTCTGAATTGTTCAATTTTGATTTACGACTTCGTTCAATTCTCCTTGTCCAACGTCCCGGCATCTCCTGATGGTGCGTGCGCTGCTTCTTTCGGTTAACTGATCGGCATCATATCACCGGCCTTGGTCGACCGGCGTCGCGACTCCCCGCGTCTCGTCTCAGTAACAGTGCGGATAAGGATAATTCTGATCGGGTGATGGCTCGGTACCGCGCAACGTCGCGGTTACGGCGAGCATTCCGAAAATCGGGTTCGGTGTTGTGATGCGCATGACATCATTCCTTGTACAAAAAACCACGGAACGACTTGAAGCACTCGCGCTTGGGGCGCGCGAGCGAACGTGCAGCTGAATATGCAGCGTCTGCTGCATCTAACGCCGTATGGCGTCTGCAGAATCGAAACAGGATAGCTTTAATTTCGATGCTATAAATTTTGTTGTTGTGAATCACTTCGAAGGGCGACTTCAACTGCTCCACGGGAAGAAGGATAGCACAAACGAATAATGAGGGCCAGCCATGATCATTATTCTGTGCCTCTATGTCGTCGCGCTGTGGGCCGTGTTCTCGAAATTCAAACTGGTTCGATGGGGTTGGTTGTCGGGGACCGTCTCGCTGCTCATCGGCGGATTTATTCTCGCGACATTTCTCGCGCTTTTTAATTATCTGACGCCGTCGGGGCGCGTGACGGTGACCGGCCGCGTGGTGGAAGTGACGCCGAATGTGACGGGACAAATTGTCGCGATCCCGGTCAAGCCGAACGTGCCGGCGAAGGCCAGCGACGTGCTGTTTCAAATCGACCCGGCGCCGTTTCAATACAAGGTCGCGCAGCTTCAGGCGCAGCTCGATCACGCGAGTTGGGAATTGTCGCAGGCAACGATTCGCGCTCCGGCGGACGGTTACGTAACGCTCGTGACAGTGACTGTCGGGGATCGGGCGCTGCAGATGCACTCGGCGATGTCGTTCATCGTCGAGAACGAGATCACGCTGGTCGGAATGTTTTCGCAGAACGGCTTTCAGACCATCAAGGAGGGCACGGCCGTCGATATCGTTTTCGACAACGCTCCCGGCCGCATCTATCACGCCAGGATCACGGCGATTCCGAAGGGCATCGGCCAGGGGCAGGTCGCCGTGTCAGGGACGCTGGCGCGCACCAACGTGCTCGGCGGGGCGACAGTATTTCCGGCCGTAATATCGGACGGGATGAACCGCGATCAGCTTCGTCTGGGGATGTCCGGCAGCGCCACCGCGTTTGCCGGCAACGCGGGGGTGATCGGTCTTCTGGCGTCGATTCTGGTGTGGGTGGGCTCCTGCACGGCATATCTTTAGCCGGTTGGACGCAAAATGGTCCGAAATGCGCAAAAAAAGCGCGCGTCTTTAGATTGTGCTGCAAGATTCCGATAATCAATTTAAGCGAGCCTGTGGGAGGCTTGGCTATGATGAAAGCCGCCCGATCAGTCCGCGCAGTTGCCGCGGACGCAACCGGGCCCGTGCCGTGCATTACAGGCTGTTCGGATTTTGGGATCGAGCGATGCAGAAAGTAGTTGAACTTCGTGGCCCGAAGTCTGAAGCGTCGCCGGAGCCGCTGGCGGCGCCGCCGTCCATGGAACCGATATTGGCCGTCGTCGATTCATTGGCCCGTACCCTCGATTGCATCAAGACCATGTGCGCGACCGAGCCGACCGGGCCGATCCGCGACAAACTGGAGACTGAACGGGCTAATCTCGTCATCGGGCTTTTTGTCGCCCGGGTTGCCGCGATGCGGCTGTCTTCCGGCGAACAGGCAGCGGATGTTTCAGTCAACCCGAACTTGCCGATCGCCAGCCGCGGCTGACCCGATGCAAAGCGCTGCAGGCGCTATTTGCCGGAATGGCGCCGCAGCCAGGCCAGCAGCTTGCCGAAATCGGCCGACATCGCAGTGTCGGACTGCGACAGCTCGGTTTCGCTTCCGTCATCCTCGATGGTGATGGTGTAGCTCATTTCATCCCGCGCTCGCCCCGAGCTCTCGGGCACGGCCGCTGAAACGGCCGATGCCGCGAGCTTCTTGAGCTCGGAAGCCGCGGAATCGTCCAGGGCGGCTGAATCCACGACCAGGGGCGGGCGCTGCAGATTGATGCCCGCCGCCTGGCCGCCGTGTTTGGAAAGCGTAACTTTCATGTCCACCCATCCAGGCGGTGGTCAGGATTGACACGATGTTCGTGTCTCGACTCGAACTAATGCGGCTTGGATTTCAGGCTGGCGACCTCCTTTGACAGCTTCGATAGCTGGCTCGACATCTGCTCGATCTTGCGCATCATCTCCGCATCATCGTGGTGTCCATTGCCGGCTGCCGCGGCCGGTTGGTAGCGCATCCGGCTGGTTGTTGCAGCCAGTGTCAGGGCGCCGCTGATGCGGATGCCGACCTCTTTCCAGGCGGCCACCACGGCCTGCTGCTCCGCGCTCTGCGACCCGTAGAGCTCGCCTGCCTTGACGTGCGTCATGTCGGCGAATTCCTGGAATTGCATCAATGGCTTCGAGGCCTGAAGTGCAGCATACCAGATGTGTCCAGGCGCTTCCCAGGCGCTTCCGCCGATTCCGACCGCGGTGAGATAGAACGCCCGGTTCGGAATCCCGGAATTGATGTGCACGCCACCCCAATCGCCCCGTCGGGTGTCAGGCAACTGCGCAAACTTGCTCATATGGTCGGGCTGCGGATCCCGTCCGAACTGCTCGTTGTTGTAGGCCTTGCCCGGCGCCTTCATCGACCGGAGGGCATCCGCGTCGATCTCGGGCGTGAAGATCTCCGCGCCGATCAGCCAGTCGGCCTGGTCGGCTGTCTCCTTGCGGGCCCATTGCTTGACGAGCGAGCCGAAGACGTCGGACATCGACTCGTTCAGCGCACCTGGCTGATTGTGATATTCGAGTCCGGCCGTGAACTCGGTGACGCCGTGCGTCAATTCGTGGGCAATGACGTCGAGCGACTTGGTAAAGTCGGTGAACAGCACGCCGTCGCCATCGCCGAAAACCATCTGGCTGCCGTCCCAGAAGGCATTGTTGAAGTCTGCATCGTAGTGAACGTAGCCGTTCAGGCGCATGCCTTGTCCGTCCAGCGAGTCCCGGTCGAACACGTCCTTGTAGAAATCGCGGGTGCGTCCGAGGCCTTCGAATGCGCGGTTCACCGACTCGTCCGCCGAGGCGGGACCATCCTCGGGGCGTTCAATTGCCGCCGACGCAAGAATGGTGCTGTTGGCGCAGTCGAAGACCGTACGTCGGCCGTGTGCGGAGGCCGCTACGGCGGGCGTAAGGAGGCCCCTTACGGCTCGCTCGCCGCGCAGGCGTGAGGTCGTCAGCAGTGTTTGCAACGCTGCGTCGCTAATCCTCTTGTCCGGATTTTCGAGCAGCTTGTTGAGGATGTGGGGCGGTGTAATGCAGTTGATGCAGCGACATTGGTTCGTGAACATGAGAACCCTCCATCAAAATTACCTAAGGTAGAAATGAATGAGATACGCATGCAGTCTAAACGATCGCTCGACTATCTACCCGAGGTAGAGAGCGTCAAGCCCGCTAGCATACACGAGCTCACAAAAATAATTGAACGAAGGGTCAGTCTTGTTTCCACAACCGCGTCAACGGGCCTTGCGCTCCGCGCACCGGATCGGTGTTCGGCAGCTTTACTTCCGGGATGGTCTTCAGCGCCTTCGCGTGGTTCTCCGGCGTCGGCCGCGTGATCTGCATCGATGGTCCCGGCGGATAGGCGCCGACCACGCAGAAATCTGCGCTGGCCGATATCAACTGGTGGCCAGTCCCCGCGGGCAGGATCGCAACGTCGCCGGCAGCGATATCGAGTGCCTTGCCGTGGTCACCGCCGAACTGCACGCGCGCATGCCCACGCGCGACGCCGAGCGCCTCATGCACGGTCGAATGGTAGTGCAGGTAATCGTAGACGCCGTTGCGCCACATCGCGCCCCAGCCATTGGTGCCGAACAGGCCCTCGATGGTCTTTTCCGGGTGATCGTTGGCGACATCCACCGCGCGCTTGTAGACCAGGAACGGCAGGGGATTGTTGGGCACGAGGCCGTCGTCCTCGAAGACGAAGGTGAGGGGCTCGATGTCGGCGCTGACGACGGGCATGGTTGTCTCCGGAATCGCAGGGTGGGCAAAGGAGCCCTAGCGACGTGCCCACCATTATCTTGCTGTGTGCCAGATGGTGGGCACGCTTCGCTTTGCCCACCCTACGATTCTACAACTTCAAACTGTTGTACGCCGCTTACGTTCCCTTTGGAATCTCGAACACCAGACACGTCGTCGTCGCATGCGCGAGCAGCCGGCCTTTGGCGTCGGTGATGCGCGCCTCGGCGGTGGCGGCGCGGCGGCCGACGCTGAACGTCTTGCCTTCGGTGCGTACGGGGCCGGTATCCTTGGTCATGCCCTTGATGAAGGAAATCTTGAATTCGAGCGTGGTGTAACCGGTGCCGGCGGGAAGCGCGGTTTGGACCGCCAGCCCCATCGCGGAATCCAAAAGGATCGCGGCATAGCCGCCATGCACCGAGCCGATCGGGTTGTAGTGCCGGAAGCCCGGCACGCTGTGGAACACCACGTGGCCGGTCTCGGCGGTGGAATCGAACGGCTCGACGTTCTGCATGATCGGCGGCGCCGGCAATCGGCCGTCAAAGATGGCGCGGACGAAATCGAGGCCCGACATCGACGCCATTACATGCGTCGGCGTCACGCCGTATTCGACCGTCGGGGCGGGGGTTCTATGATCCATGTAGTATTCCTGTCGTTATAATTACGATCATCATACAAAGGCAATATCACCAAACCGGTGCGTTCGTCACATGATATCGCATCATGCTCCGGATTTGATCCACTCATGCGTTGACGTTGAATCGTGCTGAAGCCATCGGGCGCGCGTTCGCACGACCCGTTGGCTCGCAATGGTGGTGGAGGGCGCTTACGCCCGCTTGTTCGCCCGCATCAGGTCGGCGAACCGCTTGAACAGATAGTGCGAGTCGCGCGGGCCCGGCGAGGCCTCGGGGTGGTACTGCACCGAGAATACCGGCTTGCCCTTGAGCTCGATGCCGCAATTGGAGCCGTCGAACAGCGAGATGTGGGTCTGCGTCGCGCCCTCCGGCAGCGTCGCCTGATCCACGGCAAAGCCGTGGTTCATGGAGGTGATCTCCACCTTGCCGGTGGTCTCGTCCTTGACCGGATGGTTGGCGCCGTGATGGCCCTGATGCATCTTCATGGTCTTGGCGCCGACGGCCAGCCCCAGCATCTGGTGACCGAGGCAGATGCCGAAGGTCGGCGTGCCCGACGCAATCACCTGCTGGATCACAGGCACCGCGTATTTGCCTGTCGCGGCCGGATCGCCCGGGCCGTTGCTCAGGAAAACGCCGTCCGGCTTCATCGCCAGAATGTCTTCGGCCGAGGTCGTCGCCGGCACCACCGTGACCTTGCAGCCTTCACCGGCCAAGAGCCGCAAAATGTTGCGCTTGATGCCGTAGTCGATCGCGACCACGTTGAACTCCGGCTCGCTCTGCCGGCCAAAACCCTTTTCCCAGGCCCATGGCGTCTCGTCCCAGGTGAAGCGCTGGGCTGATGTGACCATCGGCACCAGGTCCATGCCTTCGAGGCCCGGCCATTCGCGCGCCTCTTCCTTCAGGCCGTGCAGATCGAACTCGCCGGTCTTCGAATGGACGATCACCGCATTCGGCATGCCCTTGGTGCGGATCAGCGCGGTGAGCGCGCGGGTGTCGATGCCGGACAGGCCGATGATGCCGCGGGCGCGCAGCCACTGGTCGAGATGTTTTGTGGCGCGGTAGTTCGAGGGATCTGATATGGCCGAGCGCAGGATCACACCGCGCGCGCCCGGCGTCGCGGCCATGTTCACCGTCTCGATGTCTTCATCGTTGGTGCCGACATTGCCGATATGCGGGAAGGTGAAGGTGATGAGCTGCCCGGCATAGGAGGGATCGGTGAGGATCTCCTCGTATCCGGTCATCGCGGTGTTGAAGCAGACCTCGCCGACGGCGTGGCCTTCCGCGCCGAGGCCAAAGCCCGCCAGCACGGTACCGTCGGCCAGCACGAGGAGCGCGGTCGGTTTGTGGTCCGGCCAGGCTGAAGCGTTTTCAGATGTTGTCATGAGCGCACTTCATAGTCGCAAGCGCCCCCGCCCGTCAAAGCCGGAAGGCCAGAAAACAGCGCGATTCACATGCGTTTGCTGCATATTTGACCGCCGGTTCCGGCGGTCTCGGCCGGTTTGGGCCAAATCGGCCTGAATCGGGTCATCCGGCTTGACCAATTCGAGCCGGTGCTGCGCGTTCCCTAGCCGCAGTAGGCGACTTTTGTCCACAAAGGCAGCAGGAAGAAGATCACGGCAGCAAGATCAAGCGGGTAGAATAGGAGCAACTTGGTCTTCAGGGACGTGGGCCGCGCGTTCGGCGCAGGAGGGTCGCCCGGATAGACCTCGAGATGATCGAAACTTGCCTCCCAACCCAGCCGGTATGTCAGGAAAGAAACCACGTCGTAGGCGAGCGGATACATAAAAAGGGTCAGGAGTCCTCCCGCTGCGGCGATCGCCAGCCACGACGATGCGGCTTCAACGCGATGGTCGCCAAGAGCTTCGCACGAATACGGGGCAAACCGGCTTGCCCAAAGCACCACAAGACACAATACCAGCGCAGCAAACTGCTTTTCGACCTTCATGCCAGTCCTTATATAGGCCGGGAGGATTAACCGAGCGTCTCTGGGCGAGAACTAATTCTCAGCATTCTCAGCGAGGAAATCATGCTGCGCGACGACATCAACAACGCGGTCAAGGACGCCATGAAGGCAAAGGACGAGCGCAAGCTCTCCACGCTGCGCATGGTCAATTCGACCATCAAGAACGCCGACATTGCCGCGCGCGGGGAGGGCAAGCCGCCGCTGACAGACGCCGATCTGCTTGGCGTATTTCAGAAAATGATCAAGCAGCGCCAGGAATCGGTCGAGCTCTACGACAAGGGCGGCCGCGCCGAACTCGCCGCGCAGGAGCGCGAGGAGATCGCCATCATTTCCGCCTACCTGCCCAAACAGATGTCGGAGGATGAGATGAAGGCGGCGATATCGGCCGCGATCGCCGAGACCGGCGCCGCCGGCATGAAGGACATGGGCAAGGTGATCGGCGTGCTGCGCGCAAAATTCGCCGGCCAGATGGATTTCGGAAAAGCCAGCGGGATGGTGAAGGCGGCGCTTGCGGGGTGAGTTTTTTCTGGACGAGCCCTCAGATCTTCGCCTGGCGCCCGTTTAAGTTGCGAATTTAGTGTTCCCGCGGACAATGTTTGCACGCGTCCGCTTTGGGTCGCGCATCGGACTGAAAGCAGACGTGGCGCGAGAACCGAAAGTGCCTGCCAGGAGCGGACGTGCAGCTGGACGGATGACAAGCTGGCTGCCTCCGGCGCTTGCGAACTATCTCACGCCTTCGTTTCGTCCTTCCAGTCGACCCAATCGACGTGATGTGCTTCGAGGTAGCGAGCGACGGCTGCGTCAATGGTCGGGAAGAACGACTGTTCGCCAAAACGTGCGAACAGTTCGAATCGTTTCAGCTTGTCTTTGACTGGATCTTTGAGCTCGGCAAAACGCAATTCTATGCCCTTGTCGTGCAGCGTTTCGTGCAACTCGGCGAGCACATCAGCGGAGGTTACATCTACGCTGGTTACGGGTTCCGCTGCCACGACAAACCAACGCACAGACGTAGGCGATTGCGCCACCGCATCCAGGACGCGCTCTTTGAACAGTTCGGCATTCGCGAAGAACAACGGCGCGTCCCATCGAAACAGAACCAGGCCAGGAATCCGGCGGGCATTCGGAAACCGCGTGATGTCATGATAGCCCTCGACACCATAAGCCCGGCCCAACACTGCAGAGTACGGGCGCCAGCCATCCCACAGGAACTCGATGATTGCGATGGCGATGGCCAGACCTATTCCCGGGATGACGCCGAGCACGGCCACGCCAGCGAAACACACGACAGAGAGCCAGAACTCCCATCGTTGGATGCGATAGATCCGGCCCAGGTCAGCAGTTTCGATCAAACCGATCGCCGCAGCTATCACAACTGCGGCCAACGCTGTCGTGGGCAAATGCTGAAGAAGGTTTGGCGCCACCAATAGCAGAAGGGTAATGGCCAGGGCGCCGACGACGCAGGTCAATTGCGTGCGGGCACCGGCGGCTTCGGCCACAGGAGTGCGTGAACTGCTGCTACTGACCGGGAAGCCCTGAAAAAATCCTGTGGCCAAATTGGCGGCTCCGAGTCCTATCAGCTCCTGGTTGGGATCGACCTTAGAGCCAGTTCGTGCGGCGAAAGCCCGCGAGAGCACGCTCGTGTCGGCGAACGACACCAGGGCAACGGCGCCACCTCCGATCAGCACTGGGAAGATGTCGGTCTGGACAATCCAGGGGACCGCGAACGACGGTAGACCCTGCGGAAGGGGACCCAGAACCGCGACGTCGCTGCGCGAAGCGAGGTCCAGCGCTGCAACGATGGCGGTTGCCGCGACGACCGCAATTAGAATTCCCGGTAACCGCTTGCTGCCCTTCAGCAGCAGGATCACGGCCAGCGTGCCCGTTCCTATCAGAAGCGCTGTCCAGTTCGTCTTTCCCTCAAATATCGCCTGAGCGATGGCCCATAGGCTTCTGATCGGTCCGTCGCTTTCAACGGAGAAGCCGAACAACTTGGGGAGTTGGCTGATCAATACCGTCAACGCAATTCCGTTCATGTAGCCGTACCGTATGGGCTTTGAAAGAAGTTCGGTAACGAAGCCGAGGCGCGCCACGCCTGCCAGGATGCACATCGTCCCCGAAACGATAGCCATCATGCTGGCCAACACGACAGCACGTCGGGCGTCTCCACCGGACAATGAAAGCACGACACTGAGGATGATGGCGGCTAGGGCTGAGTCCGGTCCCAGGACCAGGATGCGGCTGGGGCCGAACAGAGCATAGGCCAGCAGCGGTATGATCGTTGCGTAGAGCCCATATATTCCCGGCAAGCCAGAGGCCACAGCGTAGGCAATACCGACGGGCACCAGCATCGACGCCAGCACGAGCCCGGCAAATAGATCCTGCTGCAGCCACGCAGCATTGTATTGATGCAGAGTGCGCAACCCTGGCAGCCAGCGTAACCAGTCGATTCGTCCGGCCATTGGTCGTCACTCCTCGAATCCAGTTTTGAAACGCTACCTATATCGAATTTGCGCTCGCTGATCGCTGTACGGAGTTTCGCACTTCCGCTTAATGCGAGCATCCGCGCGACCGTCGTCGTTACTTCGCATTCGTGGCAATTGCCGCCGTTGCAAACGTGCATTTCCGCAAGGCTCCAGCCACCTCGGCGACCTCTCGAGTCCCGCTTCTCAAGAACCGGACCGCTACCGGTTTTGTGAACGCGTGAAGGGCACGAAGCGCACGGGGGCGACGGCGCGAGTTGTCGTCTTGTCAGGGGCGGTCTTCTCGACGACCGTGAGGTGCTGAATGCCATACTCGGCTCCCACCGGCATGACGAGCCGACCACCCACTTTGAGCTGCTCGATCAGCGGCGGCGGTATCTGTCCAAGCGCGGCGGTCACCACGACGGCGTCAAAGGGACCGCATTCGGGCCAGCCAACATAGCCGTCGCCAAGCCTTACGCTCACATTGTCATACCCGAGGTCTCTGAGTGTTTTCGTGGCGGCCTCGGCCAATTGCGGGATAATCTCGATGGTGCAGACCTTTCGCGCCAGGTGCGCAAGGATGGCGGCCTGGTAGCCCGAACCCGTACCAATTTCGAGCACGACGTGATCGGGCGCGACCACGGCCAACTCTGTCATCAAGGCCACGATGAATGGCTGCGATATGGTCTGGCCGCGGCCGATCGGAAGCGGCATGTCCGCGTATGCGATCGAGCAGGATCGCTCGGGAATGAACAGATGGCGTTTCGTTTGCCCCATGGCCTCGAGGACCCGCTCCGAGAAACCCTGCTGTCCCGAAACAACGGCATGGGACCGGGCGTAGTCCTTGATGGTTTCGACCATGGCGGCGCGTTCGCGGACGCATTGTTCGTCCTGTGCGGTCGCATCCCGCGCGGCGGCAGCCATGGAAAGCACCAGTAGCAGCATGGTCTTCATGATTGTGCTCCCGTCGGTCCACGCTTCGCGTCGACCGCTGAGCGCAACGAGAGAATTCGACCGATCAGCCGTTCAAGCGAAACACGGCGTCCAGCGAATGACCGCAATGCGTTCAGGCGGTCCTCCAGCAAGTCTTGATACCATGCCAGCACCTGGCCGGTAAGCTGACCCCTCGGCACACATTGCCGCGGCTGAAGCGGGAAGACCGCCACCATCGGGAACCTTTTCGCCGACGCGACATCCAATGGGTTCAATCTCCCTGGCAATTGTCGTGGAAAGGCATCGCAATGAATCCGAACGTACATGCACTGGATCGCGCAAGGGCGTCGCTGTCCGAGATCCAGAGGCCGAGCAGGGCCGAGGTCGAACAGGCCGTGCGCACCATCATCCGATGGACCGGCGAAGATCCCGAACGGGACGGCCTGCGCGAGACGCCGGCGCGGGTGACCCGCGCGTTCGAGGAATTCTTCTCGGGCTATGGTCAAGACCCCGTTGGAATCCTGAAGAAGACCTTCGAGGAAATCGAAGGCTATGACGAGATGATCGTGCTGCGCGGCATCCGTTTCGAGAGCCATTGCGAACACCACATGGCGCCGATCATCGGCCAGGCCTGGGTGGCCTACATTCCAAATGGCCGCGTGGTCGGTATCAGCAAGCTGGCGCGCGTCGTCGACGTCTATGCCAAACCGCCTGCAGATTCAGGAAAAGATGACCGCGCAGATCGCCAACACCATCAATGACGTCCTGGAACCGCAGGGGGTCGGCGTCATTATCAAGGCGTCGCATCACTGCATGACGACGCGCGGCGTGCACAAGCCGGACACCGACCTCGTGACCAGTCGCATGCTGGGCTGCTTTCGCGACAACGCGCTGACCCGCCAGGAATTTTTGGGAATGGCGACATAGAGCAACGAGAGCGGAAGAAGACACAGCGGAGGAAGAGATGGCCGATCAGCAAGCGCCACCCGCCGGTCCCGATCTGTCAAACGGCGTACCACTGTCCGAATTCGTGGGCGAGACCCTGCTTGGTCATGTCGGCGACGATGAAGTTGTGCTGGTGCGTTCGGGCGCCGAAATCTTTGCGATCGGCGCCCATTGCAGCCATTACCACGGGCCGCTCGCGGAAGGCCTCGTTACCGGCGAGGGCATCCGTTGTCCCTGGCATCACGCCTGTTTCGACTTGCGCACCGGCGAAGCCACCCGGGCGCCGGCGCTCAGTCCGATTGCAGTCTGGAAGGTCGAGCAGCAAGACGGTCGCATCTTCGTTCGCGAAAAGCGTGAACAGCCGAGCCCGCAGGCGAGGCCCACGGCCGATGCACCCCGCCAGATCGTGATCGTCGGCGGTGGCGCGGCGGGTTTTGCCGCCGCCGAGATGCTGCGGCGGCAGGATTATCGCGGCAGCATCGTGATGTTCAGCAACGAGACTGCGGCGCCGGTGGACCGGCCGAACCTCTCCAAGGATTATCTCGCCGGCAGCGCGCCGGAGGATTGGCTGCCGTTGCGGCCGGATGATTTCTATGTCGAGGCGAAGATCGATCTGCGGCTCAACACCGAGGTCACCTCAATTGACACCAACGCGCGCCATGTCGTCACTGCTGGCGGGGAGACCGTCGCTTACGACCGCCTGCTGCTGGCGACCGGCGCGGAGCCGGTGCGCCTGCCGATACCCGGCGCCGACCAGCCCCATGTTCACGTGCTGCGCTCGCTGGCCGATTCCCGCGCCATCATTGCCTTGGCCGATGGCGCGCGGCGCGCGGTTGTGATCGGCGCGAGCTTTATCGGGTTAGAGGCCGCAGCGTCGTTGCGCGCCAGAAATGTCGAGGTCCACGTCGTCGGACTGGAGCAGCGCCCGATGGAGCGCGTGCTCGGGCCGGAGATGGGCGACTTCGTCCGCGCCCTGCATGAGGAGCATGGCGTTATCTTTCATCTCGGCGACACCGTCACCGCGATCGAGGGTAAACGCGCAACGCTTAAGAGCGGCAGCGCCATCGAGGCCGATATCGTGGTGATCGGGGTCGGCGTGCGCCCGCGCCTTGGGTTGGCGGAGCGAGCGGGACTGGCGATCGATCGGGGTGTCACCGTCAATGCCTATCTCGAAACCAGCGTGCCCGGCATCTATGCCGCGGGCGATATCGCGCGCTGGCCTGATCCGCATTCCCGCGAGAACATCCGCGTCGAACATTGGGTGGTGGCGGAGCGCCAGGGCCAGACCGCGGCACGAAACATGCTCGGGCAGCGCGAGCCGTTCGATGCCGTGCCGTTCTTCTGGAGCCAGCATTACGATGTGCCGATCAATTATGTCGGCCACGCCGAGAAATGGGACGAAATCACCGTGGACGGCAATATCGCGGCTAAGGATTGCCTGCTCCAGTACAAGAGCCGTGGCCGCGTGCTCGCCATCGCCTCGATCTATCGCGACATCGCAAGCCTCGAAGCCGAGGTTGCGATGGAGAGGGCGCGGTCCCCTTAAGTCGGGAAGAAAAACCTTTCCCCGCGTCATGCCCGGGCTTGTCCCGGGCATCCACGTCCTTAAAACTAGCTATAAGCAAGAACGTGGATGGCCGGATCAAGTCCGGCCATGACAATAAACACCGGGGACGACGACCGACCGCCATGCTCACCGAAGCCTCCACCTACGACGAACTCTACCGCAACTTCCGCTGGGACATCCCGGCGCGCTTCAACATGGCGACCGCGTGCTGTGACCGTCATGCGGATGGCTCGGGCCGGCTGGCGCTGATCTACGTCGATGAGGACGGCGCGACCACGCGCACCTCGTTCGACGAGGTCGCGGAAGCCTCGCGACGATTTGCCAACGTGCTGAAAGCCGATGGTCTGGTGCGCGGCGACCGCGTCGCGGTGTTTCTGTCGCAATCCCTGGAATTGCCGATCGCCCATCTGGCGGCGTTTCGCTCGGGCATGATCTCGATCCCGCTGTTTGCTCTGTTCGGCGAGGACGCGCTGGAATTCCGCCTGTCGAACTCGGAGGCCAAGGCTGTTATCACCGACGGCAGCGGCTGGGAGAAGCTCAAGAAGATCCGCGACCGTCTTCCTGCGCTCAACAGCATCTACGTGATCGGCGACCGCGCGCCCGCCGGAGCCAAACCATTCTGGTCGCAGCTTAAGGCGGCCTCGCCGGATTTTACGACCGTCGACACCTCGGCCGACGATCCAGCCTTGATCATCTACACCTCGGGCACCACGGGAAATCCAAAGGGCGCGCTGCATGCGCATCGCGTCGTGCTCGGCCATCTGCCGAATGTCGAGATGTGCCACAATTTCCTGCCCAAGCCCGGCGATCTGATGTGGACGCCGGCGGACTGGGCCTGGATCGGTGGGCTGATCAACGCCGTGTTCGCGTTCTGGTATCACGGCATTCCGCTGGTCGGCCATCGCGCGCGCAAATTCGAACCGCAGGCGGCGATGGCGATGATGGCCGAACATTCCATCCGCAACACGTTCCTGCCGCCGACCGCGCTGAAACTGATGCGTCAGGCCGGCGTGAAAAATCCCGGCGTGAAACTGCGCAGCATCTTTACCGGCGGTGAATCGCTTGGCGGCGAACTGCTCGGCTGGGTCCGCGAAACCTTCGGCATCGATGCACATGAAGTGTTCGGCCAGACCGAATGCAACCTCGTGATCGGCAGCAATTCGAACCTGTTCCCGATCCGCCCCGGCGCGATGGGCAAGGCGACGCCGGGCTTCGATGTGCGCATCGTCAACGACAGGGGCGAGGAATTGCCGCGCGGCGAGCGCGGCATCATCGGCGTGCGCCAGCCGTGCCCGTGCACCATGATCGAATATTGGAAGAATGGGGATGCGACCGCCAAAAAATACGCCGGCGAATTTCTGCTCACCGGCGATCTCGGCGTGCAGGACGAGGACGGCTATTTCTGGTACGTCAGCCGCGAGGACGACGTCATCACCACCGCCGGCTATCGCGTCGGTCCCTCCGAGATCGAGCACACGCTGATGAAGCATCCGGCGGTGGCAATGTCGGCGGTGGTCGGCATTCCCGATCCGATCCGCACCGAATCCATCAAGGCCTGGATCGTGCTGCGCCCGGGCTTTGCGGCGGGCGATGAACTGGCGCGCGAGATCCAGGAGTTCGTCAAGGTGCAGCTCGCCGCCCATGAATACCCGCGCTTCGTGCAGTTCGCCGAGACGCTGCCGATGACGGCGACGGGCAAGGTGTTGCGGCGCGAGTTGCGGGCGCTGGGCTAGCATTGGTTTGAGGGGCAAATGAAAAAAGCTGCCAAGCGCGCTGCGGGCTTGCATCGCGCCTCGCTCACGAAGCTCCACGATTTGGACGCGGCGCTTGAGCTCATGTATTACGGCTGGCGCGGCATGACGCTCATGGCCGACCAGTATCTTGCGACGCTTGGCCTATCGCGCCCGCATCACCGCATTCTCTATGTCGTTGCGCGACAGCCCGACATCTCGATCGGCGCGCTGATCGATATCCTCGGCATATCCAAGCAAGCCGCGAATCGGCCGCTAAACCTGTTGCTGCAGCGTAAACTCCTGGCATCGAAGCGGTCGCCCGAGCAGCATCGCTCCAAATTGCTGCGGCTGACGGAAGCAGGAAAACGCATCGAGCAACGGGCATCGGACCATGAGCGCAAGGTTCTGCGCGAGGCGTTCGATCGTGTCGGCTCCCCCGGCGCTGCCGCCTGGATGGCCGTCATGGGGGTCATTGCCGACAACAACTGACCATTTTATCAGGTCAACGTAGTTGACGTGAGACTTGCCCTGTGTCATCTCTTCCCGGCAGTTGTACCGAGGGAGAGCGCAAGCATGAGCGGACAGACAATGGACCGCGCGGCGGCCGGACGCTTTGTCGAGGCGTGGTGCGCGAACTGGCGCAAGGTCGATATCGACGCGGTCGTTTCGCACTTCGCCGAAAATGCCGAGATGCGCAGCCCGCTGGCGCTCAAATTGACGGAATCCCCGGTCGTCGCAGGCGCCGGGAACATCCGCGCCTACTGGCAGAGGGCTTATGGCCACATCGAGAGCGCGGACCTGAAAATCCTGAACTGGAGCTGGGACGACACGATCGCGCGCCTGACGGTGTGGTGGCAGCTGGGCGACAGCCGCGCCAGCGAGTTCATGGACTTCGACGGTGCCGGCCGTGTGGTGCGCAGCGAAGCCTTCTACGGAAAGTAGCCATGCGATTTTCGGATTTTATTCTGCTCCTCAACACGCTCTGGTTCGGCGGTGCGTTCATGCAGTTCAGCATCGCGCAGGGCAATACGTTGAAGATACTGGTGCCCCGGGAGGAGCGCGGCAATCCGATCGCTCCGACCTTGTCGGCCAGCGTGGCATTTCTGGGCGCGATCAATCTGCCGATCGGTCTCCTGTCATTGTATCTCCTGGTGTTCCGGCCGCCCTTCTTTGCGGTGTACGACGCGCAGCTTGCGTTGTTCCTTTTCTTTGCGGCGTGTCACTTCAGTCAGTTCGCCTACAACCTTCCGGTCCTGATGCGGGGCGGACGGGTCGGGGTGGCGTATTGGCCCGTGTTGAAGGGCCCGATGCTTCGGATTTTTGCCATCGATGCGATGCTATTCGCAGCGAATCTTGTTGTCGCCCTCCTGCTCGTGTCCCGTTCCTGACAGCGCAATCCTGTATGCCGGTCTCTGTAGAGCAGGGCGGGCTGAGCTCACCGTCGTCGCTGCGAACGCAGGGACGACCCATAACCACCGGCGGCAATTGTTTGGGCGCTAGTAGTTATCCACCTTCTTTCCAATAATTATGGCCGCGGAGTATGGGTCCCTGCGCCCGTGCGCAATTGCGCACTAGGCAGGGACGACCTCCTGAGGCACCGTGCCGGCCCGATCAGCCCGCCTTCAGCACCGATCGCAACATCGACGCCAGATCGTGCCGGCGGAACGGCTTGTTCAGGATCCGCACCTGGCGGCCGAGCCCGTCGAGCGCTTCGACGGGATGTTCGGTGTAGCCGGAGGTCAGGAGGATCTTTAAGTGCGGCCGCAGGCGGGCTGCCTCCTTCGCCAGCTCGGTTCCGAACATGCCGCCGGGCATCACGACATCCGTGAACAGAAGGTGGATCTCCTCGGGCCCGCGCAATCTTGCGAGTGCCGCGGGCGCGCTTGACGTCACGATGACGCGATAGCCGAGCGCCTTCAGTTCGCCTTCGACATAGGCGCGCACCATGTCGTCGTCCTCGACAACGAGAATGGTTTCGCTGCCGGCGGGCTTGGCGAGCTGACTGGCCGATGGGGCGGCGTTCACCTGGGGCGTTGCGACGCGGGGGAAGAACAGCTTGACGACGGCGCCAAATCCCGGCTCGGAGTGGATCTGCATCGACCCGCCGGATTGCTGGACGAATCCGTAAACCATGCTGAGACCGAGGCCCGTGCCTTTGCCCACCTCCTTGGTGGTGAAGAACGGCTCGAAGGCGCGGCCGGCGACCTCCGCCGTCATGCCGGTGCCGGTATCGGTCACGGCGACCATGACATAATCGCCGGGCCGCGCCTGGCCGTTGACGTCCACATCGGATTCACCGAGCGAGGTATTTTGCACCTCGACCGTCAGCTTGCCGCCCGACGGCATGGCGTCGCGCGCGTTGAGCACCAGATTGAGCAAAGCGGAGGCCAGTTGACCGGGATCGACGCTGGCCTGCCACAGCTTTTCATCGAGCCGGAATTCGCACTCGATATGTTCGCCGAGCGTCCGGCGCAGCAATTGCTCCATGCCGACGATTTTCTGGCCGATATCGATGTCTCGCGGCATCAATGGCTGCTTGCGCGCGAACGCGAGCAGGCTCCGCGTCAGGTCCGATCCGCGTTCGGCGGCGGTCGCGATGCTCTCGGCGATGTGGTGCAGCTCCTTGTGTGCCGCCAGTTTCTCGGCAAGGTGTTCCGCATTGCCCAGAATGACGGTCAGCAGATTGTTGAAATCATGCGCGACGCCGCCGGTGAGCTGACCCATCGCCTCCATTTTCTGGGATTGGGTGAGCTTCTGGTTGAGCTCATCGATCGCGGCGCGCTGGCGCTCGAGCGACTCGGCAGTGCCGTTGAGTAGCGTCATCAGCCCGCCGAGTTCGCCCCGGGGGTGGGGCGGGGCAATCCGCGCGCTGAGATCGCCGAGGCCCAGTTTCGTCGCCATCGCCGCCAGGCGTCCGACCTGACGGCCGACGCTCACGGTAGCCAGGATCCATACGCCTGCGAACAGCAGCAGCGAGGCTACCGCGAGCATCGCCAGATCCTCGTACAGGCGGCGGTTGGCGGCGGCCACCAGTCCGTCCTTGGGCCGTCCGACCATGATGTGAAGTCCGGCATCGCGTAGCGGAGGGGAGCGCGCCGCGGCCCAGACATGGGGTCGACCGTCGTGCCCGGCCACTTCGCGGAATGGCTCGCGATTCGGCGAGGTCGCAAACCGGAACAGCTCCGAACTTGCAATCGACGCGCCGGCGGGCTCGGTCCAACCCTTGCTCTCGGGCGCGACCAGGACCATGCCTTTCCCGTCAACGAGCAGAATCTCGCTGTCGTTCGGCAGGCGCTTGCCGTGATCGTCAGCGAATTTCTTCAGGTTGAACGAGGCGAGCAGGATGAACTTCAGCTCGCCGGATTCCGTGCGCACGGGATAGGCGATCTGCAGCACGGAGATCCCCGTCAGCCGGCCGAACACGGGCTCAAGCGTGACGGCGCCGTGCGTAACCAGGGCCTGCTTGAAGTAGGCGCGATCCCTGAGATCGAGGGTCCGGTTGGTTCGCAGCGAGTCGCAGAACAGGCTGCCGTCCGGATTGATGGTCAATATGCCGGTAAACCGCGTGTATTCTTCGCGCACGGCCGACAGGAAGGCCGAACAGGCCTCCTTGTCGCGTGTGTCGAGATCGCGGGCGCGGGCGAGGCCATAGTGAAGCTGGGCCGTGCCCTGAATTTTCTCATCGAGATCGCTTAAGATATCGTTGGCGGTCGCCGACAGGCTGGCCAGCGCGGCGTCGATCTCGCCGGTGCGGTTCTGGACGAAGCGCAGTCCCACCAGGATCGCCGGCACCAACATTGCCGCAATCACAAGTATCAGCAGCCGAGTACGCAGGCTCATCGGTCGGTCGTTCCATGCTCGAATCGGGCATTTTCATCGATCACATAATGTGCGGCACCTGCGGGCGGTCAGTCCATAGGGCGATCGGAAATGCCCGCTGCGACCCGGCCGGAGCGCTGGTTCGGATGGCTTTGCACCGGAATACTCTCGATTCCCGCTTTTTGGATCGGACGGAGCTTTACCGCTTGGCCCATGTGCGGCCCGCAGCAGCGAAAGCCTTGATCCAGGTCAAGGGTGGGCAGGGTCCGTCGGTTAAGGCCGCAAAGGTGGAAGCGCAAAAACTGGAGGTAGTAATGAAGAAGATCAATCTGAGGCGAGCAATGTTGGCTGCGGCCATCGTAGTGTGCGGAGTTTCCGGTTCAGTCGACTGGACGAGCGAAGGTCTTTCTTACGCAGTCGAAAGCGCGCAGGCGCGGGTGGGGCGCCCGTTGACGCCGGTCAGCGTCGCCGGCGTCGCACGCCGGACTACGCGACGGGCGGTCGTCGGAGGTGCGGTGGTAGGCGGTGCGGTCGCCGGTTGCGCGCGCGTCTTGGTGAATGGCACATACGTCTGCCGCTAGTGTAGCGGCGCCATTTTCAACGAACCGGGCGGCGGACTTGATGGTCCGCTGCGACGGCTGGCTGTATTCGAGCGCCTACGGCGTCCCGATGCCCATTTCCTTCAGCGCGGCCAGCATCCGTTCCGGCGGCGCCATCTTGATCGCCAGCGCATGGCCAGTCTCCAGCAGGCTCTTCAGGCTCGACAGGATAGCGGGCCAGCCGGCACGGCCGCCGGACACGATGTCATCGCTGATGTCGCGGTCGTGGGACTGCAGCATCGTCAGCTTGACCACGTCGCCCGCGGGCTCGATCTCGTAGGTCACGAGCGTCGGCCCGAGCTTTTCCACCAGCGCCGGCCAGTTGACGTTCCAGGTAACGGTCAGCTTCTTCGGCGGATCGCATTCGATTACCTCGCCGCTGATATGCTCCGAGCCATCGGGGGCGCGGGCGATGAAGGCGCCGCCGACCTTGAGGTCGGCCTCGATCGCAAAGCCGGAAAAATAGTTGCGGCTGAACTCCGCCGTCGTCAGTGCCTTCCATACTTGTTCGGGCGTGGCGCCGATGTAGATCGTATAAACGATCGCCGGCTTGAATTTCCCAACATCAATTTCCGTACGCTTACTCATTACGCTTCTCCAACAGCCGTTTCATCTCGCTGAGCGCGGCAAGTTTCCCGCGCTCGAATTTCCTGATCCAGCGTTCACCGATCTGATGGATCGGAACCGGATTGATGTAGTGCAGCTTCTCGCGGCCGTGCTTCAGCGTGCCGACGAGGTTGGCCGCTTCGAGAATCCCAAGGTGTTTTGTGACGGCCTGCCGCGTCATCGCGAGGCCGTCGCAGAGTTCGTTTAGCGTCTGTCCGTTCCTGGCGTGAAGCCGGTCGAGCAGCGAGCGCCGCGATGCATCGGCAAGCGCTTTGAAGACTTCATCCATGGGCGGGATAATAGGCAACTAAAAGGTTGCATGTCAAGACTATGTATTGGGCGCAACCGGGCGCTGTGATATCGTCATCGTCAGCCAACGCAGATTGGCCTTGAACAGTGGGGGTGGAACATGAGCCGTCGCCTTAAACTCGCAGCCGGGTTCTCGATCCTTTTTCTCTCAGGCTCAGGCATCACTTGCGCGCAGCAACAAGTGATCGGCGCGCCGCCCGAAGCCCTCAACATGAGCTGGTTGGAACCAGCGACCTGCAGGCCCGCAGCGGCTATCAGCCGACCATCCATCATCAAGGCGACCGGTGGATCGCCTATATCGGCCATCACGGCGGCAGCGATGATATCCCGGCGCCGGTCAATCCGCAGACCGGCAAGGCCGAGCCGAACGGCACGTCGATCGTCGACGTCACCGATCCCGCGCAGCCCAGATATTTGCGTCACCTCCCGGGCCAGGAAGGCAAGTATGAATCGGGCGGCGCGCAGATGGTGCGGATCTGCGACGGCAAGGCCTTGCCGAAGGGCGATCGTAACGCGGTCTACATGCTCAGGACTTTTGGTGGCGAGGCGCATGAAATCTGGAACGTCGCCGATCCCGCCAATCCCGTGCTGGTGACGCGGATTGCCGGATTAAAGGACACGCACAAGAACTGGTGGGAGTGCGACACCGGCATTGCCTTCCTGGTATCGGGCGCGCCGGACTGGCGCACGCGCCGCATGACGCAGGTCTATGATCTCAGCGATCCCGCGCATCCGCAGAAGATCCGCGATTTCGGCCTTCCCGGCCAGGAGCCCGGCTCGACCGGCGCGGTCCCGACCGAACTGCATGGGCCGATCTCGACGGGCCCTTCCGGCAATCGGGTCTATTTCGGCTACGGCACCAACAAGGGCGGCTTCCTGCAGATCGTCGATCGCGAAAAACTGCTCAATGGCCCGAAGGAGCCGACGCCGGACAATCTGCGGATCCCGGAAATCGCGCGGCTGGCGATGTCGGCCTTCAACGGCGCCCACACCACGTTTCCGATGCCGGGCATGCCGATTGCGGAATTCGCCAAAGACAAGGACGGCAGAACCCGCGACATCGTGATGATCGTCGACGAGGCGATTCTGAACGAATGCAACGAGCCGCGGCAGATGGTGTGGTTTGCCGATATTACGGTCGAGAACCGGCCGATGATGATCTCGAGCTACACGGTGCCGGAGGCGAGCGGGTCGTTCTGCGAACGGGGAGGGCGGTTCGGTGCGCATTCGTCCAACGAGAGCATGGCGCAGGTCTACTACAAGAAGATGGCGTTCATATCCTTCTTCAATGCGGGCGTGCGCGCGCTCGACATTCGCGATCCCTATCACCCCACCGAGGTCGGCCATTTCATTCCGGCGATCACGGCGGCGACCGACAAGCGCTGCGTCAAGATCGACGGCAAGGATCGCTGCAAGGTCGCGATCCAGACCAACAATGTCGAAACCGACGAGCGCGGCTACATCTACATCGTCGACCGCGCCAACACCGGCCTGCACATTCTGGAACTGACCGGCCCGGCGCGCGCCGTTGCCGGCATTCAGTGAGGACGCAAGCGATGCGTCGCTGGCCGGTCATTGCATTTGCCACCGTGGCGCTCGGTGCGTTGTCAGGCGCTGCGGCCTACCAACAGGTGACGCCGCGCCATCACGAACGAAACGGCGCGTGGCAGGAGATCGCCTGGCCATTTTCCCGCGATGGCTGGCCGGCGGGCAAGGCCTTCCGCTGCGGCGTGGCTGCGTGCGGCGGCGAGGTGGTGCTTTACGTGCGGCCGAAGATGGGTTTCTGCAATTGCGACCGTGGTGTCGCCGACGACGATGAGGTCGATCGCGTCGCCGATCTCGATCTGATGAGCGCGCATTTCGCGCCGCGCGCGCCGGGCGATGTTGTCCGGGTCGCCGATATGCCCGGGCGCATCCGTGCCTATGACCTTAAAATGTCCGACGGTTCACGGCACACCGCGATCGGCGTCGCGGTCTCGCGCCGCTGCGATCTCCTCGTCGCCATCGCGCACGGCACGGGTGACGCGCCCGAGATACGGCGCGCGGCGCTGGACTTTCTGGCGCGCAGCGAAATGACGCGCTGGGTGATGGCTGCGATGGAAGGGCGGTGAAACATCTCAGTCATGCCCGGGCAAGAGCGCGAAGCGCGTCTTCGCGCTGGATGTTCCGCGCATCCACGTCTTTTTATCGGTCGCGCTTTGCGATAAGACGTGGATGGACGGGACAAGCCCGGCCATGACGTGTCCCTCCCACCGGATTCTCCCATGTCCCTTCAAGCCTATCTCGCCTTTGTCGCCGCCTGCATCGCGCTGGCGCTGTTGCCGGGTCCGGTGGTGACGCTGCTGATTGCCAACGGCCTGCGGCATGGCACCCGCGCGGCGCTGATCAATTGCGCCGGCGCGCAAACCGGCCTCGCCATCGTGATCGGCATCGTTGCGGTCGGACTGACCTCGCTGATGGCGACCATGGGCTACTGGTTCGACTGGGTGCGCTTTGCCGGCGCGGCCTACTTGATCTGGCTCGGCGTCAAGCTGATCCGTTCGCCGGTCGAAGGGGTCAACGCCGATGAACCGCCGCCTCCGCCGCGTGGCGGGTTCTTCCTGCAGGGCTTTCTGGTGCTGCTCTCTAACCCCAAGGTGCTGGTGTTCTTCGGCGCGTTCATTCCGCAGTTCATGGATATGGAGAAACCTCACTTGCCGCAGGTGGCGCTGCTCGGCATCACCTTCATGGTGATCGCCGCCTCGACCGACGCGGTCTACGCGCTGCTGGCCGGCCGGGCGCGGCTGTTCTTCTCCAAGGAGCGGACGCGGCTGCTGTCACGCGTCTCCGGTGGTTTTATGATCGGCGGGGGTATCTGGCTTGCGCTGACACGGGCAAAGTAAATCCGCATGCGGTTGAACCCGCGGCGGCGACATCGCGTCTAATCGCAAGCCGTCTCTGGGGAACAATCCGTGCTGCCTGATCTGCCGTGGTTCGTCTACGCGATGTTGCTCGCCCCGCTCGGGCTGCTTCTCGGCGCTGCCGTTTACAAGACACTGCAGGTCCGCGCCGCGCGCGAATGGCCGTCGGCCGCGGGCAAGGTGGTGGTGTCGAAGACCGAGGTTCGCAAGGTCAAGGTGATCGACAGCGACCGGGCCGAGGGGCATCGCTTCGAGGAGCGCAACTTCGCCGACATCGTCTACGAATATTCCGTCGCAGGCCGCAAGCTGCGCAACAACCGTGTCAGCATCGGCGAGGATCGCGGAAATTTCGAGGTCGCCGAGACCATCGCCAAATATCCGGTCGGCGCCGTCGTCACCGTTTATTACAATCCACTGCATCCGGACCAGGCGGTGCTGGAGCGCGACCTGCCAAAGGGCCTCTGGGGCTGCCTCGGCATCGGCACGGCGATCGTGCTGGCGATTGTGTTCGGCTCGGCCATCGGGCTGCATCAGCTGACCGAATTCGTATCGAAGCATCTCACGAATCCCAAAGTGTCGCCTTTTGTCGTCGCCATGAGCGCGTTCGGATTTCTGATTGCCCTGTTCGGGTTGGCGCTGCACCGTCAGGCTTCGCTGGCGAGGAAATGGCCGGTCGTACCCGGCACCATCAAGTCATCGGGCCTTGAACAATTCATGTCGGCGCCGTCGGAGCCCTCCGAACGCAGCCAGCTCACGTTCCAGTCCAAGGTTTCCTTTGCTTATCGCTTCAACGGCATCGATTATGTCAGCCAGCACGCCAGCCTCGGCGGCAAGGTCTCGTCGACATCGAGGGGCCTGGTGGAGCGCTTCGCCCGAAAATATCCCAACGGCGCCAAAGTCAAAGTTTACGTCAATCCGCTTAATCCGTCGGAAGCCGTGCTGGAGCCTCGCGCGAGCCACATCTGGATACTCTGGGCGTCGGTCACGTTTGTCTGGGGCGTCGCCTATTACGCGGCGGTGCATGGCTAGACGGAGAGCAGCTTCGTAGGGTGGGCAAAGGCGCGCCAGCGCCGTGCCCACCATTCTACCCGAATACGCGCTGTGGAATGGTGGGCACGCTTCGCTTTGCCCACCCTACGGAGTCAATGCAATCGCTGCTAAATCAACTGCCGCTCACGCAGCATCACTTCAATCTCACCAAGAACCCGCGCCAGCCGCTCCGCCCATGCCTTCTCCCCGGCGGGATCGCCGATCAAATCCTGGCGGATTTCGATCCCCGTGTTCATCAACCCGCGCGCTTCGCCGTGCACGGGGATGGTGTAGTCGGTCTCGTCGCTGACCGCATAAGGCTCGTTGTCGCCGACCACGAGATCGCCCTCGGCGCGCAGCAGCTCCAACAGCAGCGGCGGAAGATGGGTGTCGCGGTGATAGAGCGTGCCGATGTGCCAGGGCCGCGCGATGCCGGCATAGACCGGCGTGAAACTGTGCAGCGATACCAGTACCGTCGGCATGCCAGCGCTGCCGCGCTGCTCGATGATCTCGTCGATGCGCCGGTGGTAGGGATCGAAGATCTGCGCGCGCCGCATCTCCGCTACCTCGCGCGAAATGCCCTCGTTGCCCGGGATCGTGGTGGCCTCGCTGATGCGCGGGATCGAGCTTGCGGCATGGGGCGGGCGGTTGCAGTCGATGACGAGCCGCGAGTAGCGCTGCACGATCAGATGGGCGTCAAGATCACTTGAGAGCGCCTCCGCGACGCCGGCAATGCCGATGTCCCAGCCGATATGGCGCACAATCTCGCTCTCGGGCAGGCCGAGGTCGCCGAGCCCGCGCGGGATCAACCTGCCGTAATGGTCGCAGGTCAGCAGGAACGGCGACCGTCCCCCGGCGTTGAATTCGCGGACCGGAGGAACATCTTCGGCGCTGAGGAGTAGGGTTGTGTTGGCGGCGGCGTCCAAGGCGTTTTCCTTATTGCAGTGCCTATCGAAGCGGCACCCCGATCTACAATTGAGCAGGATTCGGCCTAGATTAAACGTACCAGAATCGATGATTGTTTGACGATGCCGCTCCTGACCATCCACCACAAGACCGTTTATCACTACAGCCGTCCGGTCGCGTTCGGCGAGCACCGCATCATGCTGCGCCCGCGCGACGGCCATGATCTGCGGGTGCTGTCCAGCAGCCTCGATATCGAGCCGCAGCCGATGCGGCTGCGCTGGATTCACGATGTGTTCGGCAACAGCGTTGCGATAGCAACCTTCGACGAGCGCGCCGAGACCTTGTCGTTCACCTCGACGGCCACGGTCGAGCACAATCCGGAGGACGAGTTCGCGCTGACCGCGGACGATCCTGCCTATTTCTATCCGTTCCTCTACGACGACGAGGAGTTTCCCGACCTGCAGCAGTTCATCACGCCGCAATATGGCGATCCCAATGGCGAACTGTCGGGCTGGGCGCGGCAATTTCTCGACCCCGACGGGCCGACGCCGACCTTCAGCATCCTGAGCGGCATGACCCATGGCATCCGCGAGGCGTTCCGCTATCGCAAGCGCCACGAGCAGGGCACCCAGCATCCGCTCGACACGCTGCAGACGGGCTCCGGCACCTGCCGCGACTATGCGCTGTTCATGATCGAGGCGCTGCGCCGGCTTGGCATCGCCGCGCGTTTCGTGTCCGGCTATCTCTTCATTCACGGGGACCGCGCGCATGGCTATGTCGGCGGCGGCTCGACCCATGCCTGGGTGCAGGTCTATCTGCCGAGCGCCGGCTGGATCGAGTTCGATCCGACCAACGGCATCATCGGCACCCGTGATCTCATTCGGGTGGCGGTGGCGCGCGATCCACGTCAGGCCATCCCGCTGCACGGCGCCTATCTGGGTTCGCCCGACGCCTTTGCGGGGATGGAGGTCCACATCAGGGTAGTTTCGGTCGGCGACGAGCCGCACGAAGCGCCGCAGGCGGAAAAGGTCTGAGCATGGAGATCAAGGTCGGCTTCGAGATTTCGTATGCGGCGGTGCAGCCGACGCCGATGGTGATCATGCTGTCGATCCACCCGTCGCGCTTTGCCGACATCGTCGGCACCGAGCGGATCACCGCCGGGCCCGATGTGCCGATCGGTTTCTACCGCGACGGCTTTGGCAATGTCTGCGGCCGGCTGGTGGCGCCCGCCGGTGGCGTGACGCTGCGGGGCGACGCGCTGGTGCGCGATTCCGGCCTGCCTGATGCGGTGGTGCCGACCGCGCAGCAACTGCCGATCGATCAATTGCCTGATGACGTGCTGCAATATTTGATGCCGAGCCGCTATTGCGAGACCGACAAGCTCATCGATGTCGCCTGGTCGCTGTTCGGCAACTCAGCGCCGGGATGGGCGCGGGTGCAGGCGATCGTCGACTTTGTGCATGGCCACGTCACGTTTGGTTACGAGCATGCGCATCACATGAAATCGGCGCACGACGTCTACGAGCAGCGCGCCGGCGTCTGCCGCGACTTTGCGCATCTGGCGCTGGCCCTCTGCCGCTGCATGAATATCCCGGCGCGCTACTGCACCGGCTATCTCGGCGACATTGGCGTACCCCGCGATCCCGCGCCGATGGATTTTTCGGGCTGGTTTCAGGCCTATCTGTCCGGCCAATGGTACACTTTCGACGCCCGCCATAATGTGCCCAGGGCCGGCCGCATCCTGATGGGCACCGGCCGCGACGCCGCCGACGTCGCGCTGACCACGAGTTTCGGCCGGATGGATCTGGTGAAGTTTCTGGTCATCAGCGACGAGGTCGTGCCGGCGTAACCCGGTCATTGCGAGCCAACGGGTCGCGCGAATGCGCGCCCGGTGACAGGCTCCGCGAAGCAATCCATGCCTCTGCCCGCCGCACTATGGATTGCTTCGCTGCGCTCGCAATGACATAGAACACTCCATGATTTCAGATCGTCTCTTCGTCTACGGCACGCTGATGCGCGGCTTCGATCATCCGATGGCGCAGCTTCTGTCGCGCAGCGCGGATTTTCTGGGCGCAGCCACCTGCCGCGGCCGGCTCTACCTCATCAAGCATTATCCGGGGCTGGTGCTGTCGGATCAGCCCAATGAGATCGTGTTCGGCGAACTGTACCGCCTGCGCGACCGCGACGCGCTGCTCGGCGAGTTCGACATGTATGAGGCCTGCGGCGAAGGTTTTCCGGAACCGACCGAATATGTCCGGCGTATGCTGTCCGTGACGCACGCAGACGGCGCGGCCGGCGAGGCGTGGACCTATGTCTACAACTGGCCGGTCACCGGTCTGCCGCAGATCGCCTCGGGCAAGTTTCTGGAGAACGAGCGCCGTCGATAAATCGCGTGGCGGCGACCGGGTGCTGCGGTCGAGCAGGCCAGGGCCGGCAAACTATCTTAGCCACAGCTTGAGCGGAATGGTTTCCCGATCGGGGCAGGCAATCACACCACCATAGGGGTCCGACGACGGTGCGCTGAAGGCGCACTCCAGGCCTTCAATCAGCAACGTTGCATCCAGCCGCGACGACAGTGTCGATATTTGAAAACGGATTTGTCCGGTTCTCTCCTCCGGTCCATCCCGCGTGCAGATGCCGACGTGCTTCATCGAGAACGATCCGGAAAACTCCTTGCTCCACCAGTGCTTTTTTTCGCTGACGGTCGCGATCAGCTCCCACTCTCCGAGCGGGCCGGCATAGCCGAGCAATTGCCGGGGCTCAGCTTGCACCGCCGCCGGAAGGGCAACGATTGCGAACAGGAGCAGGGGTACTCTCACGACCTCCTCCGGAATGATGGACGTCGACGTCTCACGACTTCTTTGTCAGGAACGCGCGCGCCTCGCCGACCTCGCTCCGGCTTTTGTCTGCATCGGCTGCGATCGTAACGACTCTCTTGTAGTATTCCCGGGCCTTGGCGCTATCGCCGGTCTTTTCGGCGGCCTTTGCCGCGCCTACGTAGGCGCCAAGCCGGTTAGGTTCCTTCTTCAGCGTTGCCTCAAAGGCGGACAGCGCCTCCTGGGCCATGCCGTTCTCCAGCAACAGGATGCCGTACAGTTCGCGCGCCGGTATGGGCACGCCCGGCGTCACCGGATGCTTCTCGGTCTTGTCCTCGGCGGCGGCGGCGCTACGCATGGCTTGGAGCGCATCGTCGCGCTTGCCTTCATCAAACATCACCACGGCGGAAGCGACCTGCAACTGGATATCAACCTGCTCGGACCAGTAAGCGTCCTTGGCGTCACGCAGCTTGTCGCGCAGTTCTCCGAGCCTGGCGATATCGGCCTTGGCGGCTTCAGGGTTGCCCGAGCGTGCGGCGCCGAGCGCCCGTGCGAAATGTGTGATCGCCTGCACATGAGGCAACGGGCTGGGACGGACCTCAAGTTGGGCTGCGGCCTTCCAGTCGCCGCGTTCCAGCGCATAGCGGGCCGGTGAAGCAGCCAGCGCATAGGGTCCGACAAGGAATGTCTCGGTGAAGCCCGTAACCCCCGCCATCTCGTCAAGCAACGCCTTGGCCTTGGTATCCTGCCCGAGCTGCAGATTGGCATAGACCTGGTAGTCCATGGAGTGCAGCTGGTCGTGGTAGTCCTTGGCCGCTTTCGCGGCGCGCGCCGCCGCGATATTTGATGAGATCGATTCATCCCAATAGCCGACGCGCGTGAAGATGTGCGAGGGCATGTGCTGGGCATGGGCGGCCGCGGGTGCGATCTTGGCGTAACGCCTGGCCGCGTCGAGACCCTTCTCTGCGATCGAGGGGTAATCATACAAATGGATCAGATAGTGCGCGACACCGGGATGTTGCGGCTGGCGTTTTGCGATCGGTTCCAGAATCGCCGCGCCCTTGATCTGGTTGGCATAGGTCTTGTCGGCGGCCGAAGCCGAAGTATTCAGCGCAAGCGCGTAATGAATCTGCGCTTCGTCGTCGTTCGGGTAGCGCTGCGCCAGTTGCTCCATGGCTTTCGCGTAGGCCACGATACGGGTGCGGTGATCGACTTTGTCAAAGTCGGCATACATGACGCCCAGCGCATCCAGATAGTCACGCTCACGCTGCGTCCCGGCGCCAAGGCTCTTGCCCTTGGCGATCATGGCGGCACCATCGGCGAGATTTTTCGCAGGCGTCGGGACGTGGGGATTCCAGAGCATGCTAAGCGCGATTCCCCAATAGGCGATGCCGCATTGGGGATCGGCCTTCAACACGTCCTCGAATACGTTTTGCGACGCGCGGTACCAGAACGAGTGCTGATACAGCATTGCCTGGTTAAAGAGTTTCTGCGCCGCGGGATTGCAGGACGTTTCGAAACTCACGGTGCCGAGTTTTTCGGCGTCGGTCTGCGCATGCGCCAACAGGATGCCGGTCGAAAGCGTCGCCGCAATTGCAAGGGCTGTTCTCATCGCGCTCCTCCCTGTCGGCCGCCTCGAAGCAGGCCGCCCGTCGAGAATTGCCCCATCAGTTCGGAGCAAAATCCTGGATCTAACCATGAAGGGTAGGAACCAGCAGGCAGGAAGTCATAAGCGAGAAACGGGATTTCTATGGGAGGTTTGTGCTACCTTCGAAGTTGGAGAAACGCATGTCAGAGCGGACACTTACGTTCGGACGCTACCGGCTTGAGCCCCAGAGCGGGTTGATGTCGGGAGGCCGAAACGTTCACCTGACGCCCAAGGCGCTTGCATTGCTGAGCTTTATTGCCGACCGCCCCGGCGAGGTGATCACCAAGGATCAGCTATTCGGCGCGGTCTGGCCTGAGGTCAACGTGGGGGACGCGGCGCTGGTGACCTGTATCCAGGAACTTCGCCGCGCGCTGAAGGACGATGCAAGGCATCCCCGCTTTATCGAGACATTGCATCGCCGGGGCTATCGGTTTGTCGGCAAAACGTCGGTAGCCCCGCATGATGCTGCCATCGACAGTGAGGCCCGCGCACTGTCACTGCCCAACCGTCCGTCGATCGCGGTGTTGCCGTTCGCCAATATGAGCGAAGATCCGGATCAGGAGCACTTCGCCGACGGCATCTCGGAAGACCTGATCACCGATCTGTCCCGGATCCACTGGCTGTTCGTCATCGCGCGCAACTCAACCTTTGTTTACAAGAACCGCGCGGTCGACATTAAGCAGGTCGCGCGCGAGCTTGGCGTGCGTTACGTGCTGGAAGGCAGCGTGCGCCGGGCCGGAAAGCGGATTCGCATCAATGCGCAGCTTGTCGACGCCGTGACCGGCGGTCATCACTGGGCAGAGCGGTACGACCGCGAACTTGGCGATATCTTCGCCATGCAGGACGAAATCACGCGTAGCGTGGTGGCTGCGATCGAACCCCGCCTGCTGGCCGCGGAAGGCATTCGCACCCTCTCGCGGTCATCGGATGATCTCGGGGCCTGGGAGCGGGTGGCGCGCGCTCAAACCTATCTGTGGCGCCTGACGCGGGCGGACTACGCAGTGGCGATCAAAGGGCTCGGAAAGGCTGTCGAGATCTATCCGGACTACGCACCTGCGCAAAGTCGTCTGGCGCTTTGCCTGTTGTTTGCAGCGCATATGGGATGGATCGATCGCGAATATGGTTTGCTGGTCGGCCGACAGCACGCCATTCGCGCCGTCGCCCTGGATGACTGTGATTCCTGGGGCCAGATCGCGCTCGGCTATTTGGGAATGATGGAGCGGCGCACCGAAGAGTCGATCGCAGCCTATCGCCGCGCGGTCGAACTCAATCCGAATTCCGCCAAAGCCCACGGCGATCTCGGACGGTCGCTGGCGTTTGCCGGGCACGACCGCGAGGCGATTGCGCAGGTGGAACACGCGATCAGGCTCAGCCCGCTGGATCCGGACATGGCGCTGTTTTTCGGCGCGATTGCGGTCGCGCACTATGGCGCCGGGCGATACGCGGACGCTCTGCGGCATACCGAAGAAGCGCTGCGGTCCCGTCCGGGGTTTCAGGGTGCACAGCGGCTGTGCTGTGCGAGCCTGGCCCAAACCGGGCGCATCGACGAAGCGCGATCGTTTCTTGTCACGGTACGTCGCGAGCAACCGCAGCTTTCGGTCGATTGGATCCGGGCAAGCGTGCCCTACCAGACTCCGGAATTGATGGAGCGATTCCTGGAGGGCATGCGGAAGGCGGGATTGAACGAGACCTGAGTCCGGTAAGGATCGGAAGTGGACATCAGGCGCGGCCTCAGCCTAGGCGGTGTGGACAAATTCCGCATACCACGGTAGCCCCCAAGCGCCCCCTGGGCCGGCAGGGAGCAAGGCGCGAGGCCGACGACGGAGTGGACCTCCAGGCCGAGCAACGCTGCCCAGGCCGTCGCTTCGATCGGGACCTTGGCCGATGAATTTTCGAGGAGGGTTTGAGCTTCTTGTTCGTTCCTTCGTCACTACGGCGAAACCCGAACCCTCCTCAATATACACCCCTAAATCTCTACCATAGGCGATAATGGATGAGAGATGTCGTCAAGACCTGATGAACGAGAGCAGGTCGGGGTTGAGGACATCCGCATGCGTGGTGAGCATGCCATGGGGATAGCCGGGATAAGTCTTCAGCGACCCGTTCTTAAGCAGGCCGACCGCACGCGGCACTGAACTTGCGAACGGGACGACTTGATCAGCCTCGCCATGCATCACCAGCACCGGCACGGTGATCTTCTTGAGGTCTTCGGTATAGTCTTCGAGCCAAGAGTCGACGGTTGCGTAATGAGCGAGGGCACCGCCGGCCATGCCTTGGCGCCACCAGTTCGCAATGATCGCCTCCGAAGGCTTCGCCCCATCTCGGTTGTAGCCGTAGAACGGATTCTCAGGGACGAAACGGTAGAACTCCGACCGGTTGCCCAGCACGCCTGCCCGGATCGCTTCGAACCACTCCGGCGGCTGACCGGACGGGTTGTCCTCGCTCCGGTACATGTTCGGCGTCAGTGAAGCGACCAGCGCCGCCTTCGCGACGCGCTCCTGGTGGCGAGCGACATAGCGAGCCACCTCACCGCCACCTGTGGAGTGGCCGATGTGGATCGCGTCGCGCAGGTTGAGATGTTCAGTAAGAGCCGCGAGGTCGGCAACCCAGTGGTCCATGTCGTTGCCGGTGCTGGGCTGGTCGGACCGGCCGTGGCCGCGCCGGTCGTGGGCGATCACCCGGTAGCCGTGGCGAAGGAAGAAGGTCATCTGGGCGTCCCAGTCGTCCGCCGACAGCGGCCAGCCGTGGCTGAAAACGATCGGCTGGCCTGAGCCCCAGTCCTTGTAGAAGATGTTTACGCCGTCTGTAGTAGTGATCGTGGGCATTGTTCAGTTCCTTTAGTTAGCCGCGGATGAGAGTCATCGCTCGCTGGCGCGGCGTTCCAGCGATGATCCCGGTAAATTAGATGACCGGTCGTCTATTAATTGGTCAAAATGTTTAACTCAGCAGAGAGGGCAAAACAAAGCGCTCGAAGCTGTCGAAGGGCGCCCGGCTACGTTCGACCTTGGCCCGCATGACCGCCCCTTCGAACGTGTCAATCAGCGCGACGGCAAGCTGCCCTGGATCCTTTCCGGCCGATAATTCCCCTTTCTCCTGCGCTTCCCGCAAGCATGAGGCGAGCGCGGCCGACCACTCGCGATAGATCGCCGCAAGCTTGATCCGCACATCCTCGCTCGTCGGCGTGACCTCCAGTGCCATGTTCCCGATCAGGCAGCCGACCGCGTAACGGCGGCGCTCATGAAACTCGGCAAGCCCGGCGAAATAGCGTGCGATGCGCGACAAGGGCGGCGTCCGGCGTTGATTCAAAATGGCCCCATGCTCAGCGACAACCGCCTCCCAATATTCGGTCAATACGGCGACGGCGAAGGCTTCCTTGCTGTCGAAGTAATTATAGAACGAACCCTTGGGCACGCCGGCTGCCGCGGTGATCTCCTGCACGCCCGTGGCGTTGAAGCCGCGGGTGCTCACAAGGTCTCCCCCTTTTTCAAGGAGGCGCGATCGCGTTTCAGGATTGGCTGGTCTAGGCATGAGTTAATATATGACCGGTCGTCTTGTTATCGTCAAGCATTTTTTTGGGGTGGGCACCGGTTCGTCCGGTTGAACTGCGTTTCCAACCGCTGAAACTACCGGATAGACGAGGCATGCAAGCTGCCACACGTTCCTGTTGGAAAACGCTTCCCCTCCCAGCGCAGCAAGATCGAATTGACCTTGCATTGCGGTATTCGGACGCCGAGGGCGAGAGGATCAGGCTTGGGCACGTCCCCAGGATATGGACGATAAGTGGTTCATATTTTTTGAGAACGGCTGGCTCGATTTTCATCGATCATGGACAGAAAGCATGACCGCGCGCTCTACAAGCAGCGCAATCGCATCGAACGCATGTTCGGTCACCTGAAGGTCAACCGCGCCATCGCCACCCCGCTACGACCAACTGGCCAGCAGTTTCCTCGGAATGATCCATCTCGCCACTGGCAGATACTGGCTCAAATTTGTCCACGCCGCCTAGCCCGCATCCAGCCGCTCGCGCTCCACGCGGATATCCACCTCGCGCTCGACAAAGCGCCATTCCTCGGTGGCGCGCAGCGTGCGGACCAGTTCCTCGAACGCATCCGCTTCAGTGGGCGCGTATTCGAACCAGGTCAGGAAGTCGAAGGGCTCGTCGAGATCGCGGCAGTGATAGAGCTTTCGGGCGATCGCCGGCAGATATTTCAGGCTCGCCGCAATGTGGTGCGATCGGTCCTCAAAAATCTGCCGCCGCTCCTCCTGCGTGAGCTCCCACCACGTCGCCGATTTCTTGATCGGGATCAGCGCGGCATGGCTCGCCTCGGGGCGGCCGATCTCGGCTTGAACGGCATCCAGCCGTTTCTTTTCGTCGCGCTCGGTGTAGCGCAGGTGGCTGGCGACGCCGGCCAGCCGCCAGGAGGTCGGCGAGGGCGTGATCGGCAGCGCGATCGACAGCGAATGCACCACCGACAGCGCCGGCGTCGGCGCCAGCGATGCGCCCCTGACCGGCCCGCACCGCGTCACCCGCCAAGCCCCGCTCTGGCCACCTCGGAAAATCGTGAACATCGGGGGATGGAAGCGCGGAACCGGGATGGGTTCAAGCTCTCTCCGTCATTCTCCGGTGCGCAATGACGCTCCTGGGAGCTGTGAATAGCGGCGAGAAGCCGAATAACCTTCGTATTTTACCGGCCCGTCCCTATATCCATGGTCGGTTGGCAATCGCCTCACGACTCAAGGTCCAAATCACCTTATGCGCTTCACGCCCCAATTCCTCGAAGAGCTGCGCGCCCGGCTTCCGGTCTCGGAAGTCGTGGGCCGCCGCGTCAAGCTGAAGAAGGCAGGGCGCGAGTTCAAGGGGCTGTCGCCGTTCCAGCAGGAGAAGTCGCCCTCGTTCACGGTCAACGACCAGAAGGGCTTTTACCACGACTTCTCCTCCGGCAAGCACGGCGACATCATCTCGTTTTTGATGGAGACCGAGGGCGTCGGCTTCACCGAAGCCGTCGAGCGCCTGGCGTCGATGGCGGGCATGGCGCTGCCGGCGGCGACCCCGGACGCCGCGCGGCACGAGCAGCGCCGCAAGACGCTGCATGACGTGATGGAGCTCACGGCGAAATTCTTTGCCGACACGCTGGCCTCGCGTAACGGCGCCAAGGCGCGCGGCTATCTCGGCGACCGCGGCATTACGCCGGCGACGCAGCTGCAGTTTCGATTGGGCTATGCGCCGCCGGATCGTTTCGCGCTGAAGGAGCATCTCGGCGCGCATGGCATTTCGACCGAGGACATGGTGGAAGGCGGCCTGCTGGTGGCGGGCGAGGACAAGCCCGTTCCCTTCGACCGCTTCCGCGACCGGGTGATGTTTCCGATCACGGATGTTCGCGGCCGCGTCATCGCCTTCGGCGGCCGCGCGCTGGAAAAGGACGTTCCGGCAAAATATCTGAACTCGCCGGAGACGCCGCTGTTTCACAAGGGCGACAATCTCTACAACCTCTCGACCGCGCGGCAGGCGACGCATAACGGCTCGCCGCTGATCGTGGTCGAAGGCTATGTCGACGTCATCGCCATGGTCACGGCAGGGTTCGGCGGCGCTGTCGCCCCGCTCGGCACGGCGCTCACCGAAAACCAGCTCGCGCTATTGTGGAAGATGGCGGACGAGCCGATTCTCTGTTTCGACGGCGACCGCGCCGGCCAGAAAGCGGCGTATCGCGCTGCCGACCTGGCGCTGCCGGCGCTGCTGCCGGGAAAGAGCCTGCGCTTTGCGCTGCTGCCCGAAGGCCAGGACCCCGACGACCTCGCGCGCTCCGGCGGCCGCGTTGCGATCGAGGAAGTGATTTCAGCCGCGCGGCCGCTGGTCGACATGCTCTGGTCGCGCGAGGTCGAGGGCGGCAGCTTTGCCACGCCTGAGCGGCGCGCCGCGCTCGAGGCCCGCATCAATGAACTCAGCAAGGGCATCCGCGACGAGGTGGTGCGTCGCTATTATCGCGACGATCTCGCCGATCGCCTGCAGCGCGCCTTTGCGCCGCAAGGTGGGGGCGGCGGCTACGGCCGGGGTAATTTCCGGACCGGGCGGGGCGAATCACCCCGCACGTTTGCCCCGCGCGGAGCGGGCCAGGCCGGCCGATTCGCCCCCCGGGGCGGGCGCGGACCGGGAGCGGGCGGGGCGCCTGCTATCTCGTCCGGCCCCTACCAGGCGGCCAGTCCTCAGCTCGCGACCAGCCCGATCATGCGCGGCCAGCGCAGCGCCATGTCCCGCCGCGAGGCGCTGATTTTGCAGTCCCTGATCAATCACCCCTGGCTGCTGCACGACCATCTCGAGGAGGTGGCCGCCCTGGAACTGGCCCATCCCGAGGCCAACAAGCTCCGCGCCGGCATCATTGCGGCCTTCGCCAACGACCATCACCATTCCCCTGACGTCGAGGAGCAGGCCGAGAAAATGCGGGCCGATCTCGAAGCGCGCGGATTAAGCGAGATTCTTCAAAGGGTTGAACGGGCGATCACGACCTCGGCGGTGTGGGGCACCAAGCCCGGCGCGGCGCGGGAAGACGTTTTGGCCACCTGGCAGCAACTCGTTGTCTTGCATCAGAAAACGCACGCCCTACTTAGGGAGAAGAAGGATGCCGAGCTGGCGTTGGGCGAGGAGCCCACCGACGCCAATATGGCATGGCTGAAGGACGTGAGCCTCCGGCTGGAGTCGCTCGACGGCACGGAGGCCCTGATCGAGGGTTTTGGCGAGCTTTCGGGCCGGTTCCGAAAGAGCGTGTGATAAAAAAAATGATGCGGACGGCGGCGGCCGTGCCCGCAAAAAGACTCGCCAAATCCATGGTTTGGCGGCAAAAACAGGGTTAAGCGAAGCTTAATAGTCCGAAGGTTACGTTAACTGCGCCCAAGGGCTATTGGCATAACACCGGCGATGGCGGGTTACAGGGGTGGCGACGGTCTGCGCCGCCCTTTGCGCGTCCTACGCATGCGAATACTCAAGGGGCACGAGCGTGATCCGGAAAAGTGGATATCCGGTTTTCCGAAACGATCACGCGCTAAGCTAAGGATCTAGCGGGTTGGCTTTTCAAACAAAAGACATCCCGCCGACGACTTCAGTAATTCAGAGGCGGGTGGCGTTGCGCGCTATCCCGCACGAGCGCGTTTCGGGAGCTTGATGAATGGCCACCAAGGCAAAGACGCTGCAGGTTAAAGACAAGGAAAAAGACGACAAGGCAGCGGACGCCCCTGAGAAGGATAGCCCCGACGCGCCGTCGCCGTTGCTTGACCTCTCGGATGCCGCGGTCAAGAAGATGATCAAGCAGGCCAAGAAGCGCGGCTTCGTGACCTTCGATCAGCTCAACGAAGTGCTGCCCTCCGACACTACCTCGCCCGAGCAGATCGAGGACATCATGTCGATGCTCTCGGACATGGGCATCAACGTCTCCGAAGCCGAAGAGGCCGACGCCGACGAGGAAAAGGAAGACGAGGCCGACGACACCGACAACGAGCTTGTCGAGGTCACGCAGAAGGCCGTCACCGAAGTCAAGAAGTCCGAGCCCGGCGAGCGCACCGACGATCCCGTCCGCATGTATCTGCGCGAGATGGGCACGGTGGAACTGCTGTCGCGCGAAGGCGAAATCGCCATTGCCAAACGCATCGAGGCCGGCCGCGAGGCGATGATCGCAGGCTTGTGCGAAAGCCCGCTGACCTTCCAGGCCATCATCATCTGGCGCGATGAACTCAACGAAGGAAAGATCTTCCTCCGCGACATCATCGATCTCGAAGCCACCTATGCCGGCCCCGACGCCAAGAACAACATGAACCCGGCGATGCTGGCAGCACCCGTCGGCCCCGACGGCCAGCCGCTGCCGGCAGCCAACGGCGCGGCTGCCGCAGCGCCCGCACATGTCGCGCCCCCCGCTGCCCCGCCGTCGCCGACCCCGTTCCGTGCCACGCCCGCCGGCGGTGCCGAGACTGAGGAAAAGGATCCGGCCGAGTCCGCCGCCGAAGGCGACATGGACGACGACGAGTTCGAAAACCAGATGTCGCTCGCCGCCATCGAGGCCGAGCTGAAGCCGAAGGTCGTCGAAACCTTTGACAAGATCGCTTCCGAATACAAGAAGCTGCGCCGCCTGCAGGAGCAGGACATTGCGAACCAGCTGCAGAGCGAGTCGCTGTCGCCCTCGCAGGAGCGCAAGTACAAGAAGCTGAAGGACGAAATCATCGTCGAGGTGAAGTCGCTGCGCCTCAACCAGGCCCGCATCGATTCACTGGTCGAGCAGCTCTACGACATCAACAAGAAGCTGGTCTCGTTCGAAGGCCGCCTGCTTCGTTTGGGTGACAGCCACGGCGTCGCGCGCGAAGACTTCCTGCGCAACTATCAGGGCTCGGAGCTCGATCCGCGCTGGCTCAACCGTGTCTCGAAACTCTCCGCCAAAGGCTGGAAGAATTTCGTCCATCACGAGAAGGACCGCATCAAGGACCTGCGCCACGAGATCCAGTCGCTGGCCGCGCTCACCGGGCTCGAGATCGGCGAATTCCGCAAGATCGTGCACGGCGTGCAGAAGGGCGAGCGCGAGGCGCGCCAGGCCAAGAAGGAAATGGTCGAGGCGAACTTGCGTCTCGTGATCTCGATCGCCAAGAAATACACCAACCGCGGCCTGCAGTTCCTCGACCTGATCCAGGAAGGCAACATCGGGTTGATGAAGGCGGTCGACAAGTTCGAGTACCGCCGCGGCTACAAGTTCTCGACCTACGCCACGTGGTGGATCCGGCAGGCGATCACGCGCTCGATCGCCGACCAGGCGCGCACCATCCGCATCCCCGTGCACATGATCGAGACGATCAACAAGATCGTGCGCACCAGCCGCCAGATGCTCAACGAGATCGGCCGCGAGCCGACCCCCGAAGAGCTCGCCGAAAAGCTCGGCATGCCCCTGGAGAAGGTCCGAAAAGTTCTCAAGATCGCGAAAGAGCCGCTCTCGCTGGAGACCCCGGTGGGCGACGAGGAAGATTCACACCTCGGCGATTTCATCGAGGACAAGAACGCGATCCTGCCGATCGATGCCGCGATCCAGTCCAACCTGCGCGAAACCACCACGCGGGTGCTGGCCTCGCTCACGCCCCGCGAAGAACGCGTGCTCCGCATGCGCTTCGGTATCGGCATGAACACGGATCACACGCTGGAAGAAGTCGGCCAGCAGTTCAGCGTGACGCGCGAGCGTATTCGTCAGATCGAGGCGAAGGCGCTGCGCAAGCTGAAGCATCCGTCGCGGTCGCGGAAGCTGCGGAGCTTCCTGGATAACTGATCCAGACCGGGCATCCATCCAAAAGCAAACGGCGGGCAAGAGCCCGCCGTTTTTTGTTTTGGTTCCGGCTCTAACCCGTCATTGCGAGCGCAGCGAAGCAATCCATGGTGTCGCAAGCGAAGGCATGGATTGCTTCGTCGCTATCGCTCCCTTGGGCAAACGCTTGGCGTTTGTCGCAGGCAATGACGCGAAGAGAGCCGAGTGCAATGTCTACTTCTTCTTCGCGCCAACCCGGCTGATGCTCTTGATCGCCAGCGGCGTGCGGCCGGATTTCTCGGCGATCTCGCGGTCCTGTTCCATGATGAACCCGCGCGCCGGCTCGTCGCCGTCGAGCCCGCCGAGCAGCTCGGAAGGTACGCGCCGGTTGGAGCGTTGCGAGTCGTCTTCATAGACGACGTTGAAGAAGGCAAATTCGCCTTTGGGATTGGTCCCGGGTTTCTTGGCCATGGGCGGCTTTTCTTCGATCAGGGCGACGTTGTCAAAGCAAAATAGCGGTGCGCAAGAACAGCGCATGGCCTAAGCGGAATCTGCAAATATTAGCCAATTTTGCACCGCGTTCCGCCGCCATCGTCGATGGCATGCATTGCCCCCCGGACCGCAACCCCGACACATCAAAACCCCAGCCGAGCGCCGCTGCCATCTGGCCGCCGCTGCGCCGCTTCATCGCCGGCGAATACCGGCTCGGCCGCATCATGGCGAGAGGCCGCTGGACCTCGGCGCTCTACGAATTTTTCCGCTTCGGCGTGAAACAGGCTTGGGCCTGCCTGTTCGGCGGGATCGCTGTTTTCCTGATGATCGCCACCTGGCGGTTCTATCCGGCGGCAGCGTGGCTTCCGCGTTACGACTTTCTGTTTCTCTGCATGATCACGGTTCAGGTCGCGCTGCTCGCAGGGAAACTGGAGACATCGGACGAGGCAAAGGTGATCCTGATCTATCATTTCGTCGGAACGGCGATGGAGATATTCAAGACGCAGGCCGGCTCCTGGATTTACCCGGAGCCGAATTTCTTCCGCGTCAGTGGCGTGCCGCTGTTCTCCGGCTTCATGTATGCCTGCATCGGCAGCTATATCTGCCGCGCGTGGCGGCTGTTCGATTTCGAGTTCTCCCATCATCCGCGGCGCCGCGGCCTGGCCGTGCTCAGCGTCGCGATCTACGTCAATTTCTTCAGCCACCACTTCATGCCAGACCTGCGCTGGCTGCTGTTCGCTGTTGCCGGCTGGCTGTTCTTCCGCACCCGCGTCTATTTCAGGATTTGGCACCACCATCGCTCGATGCCGCTGTTGCTCGGGCTCGCTCTGGTGTCGCTTTTCATATGGTTCTCGGAAAACATCGGCACGTTCACGAAAACCTGGCTCTACCCGTCACAGCGGCACGGCTGGTCGATGGTGTCCGTCGACAAGTTCGGCTCCTGGTTCCTGCTGCTGATCATCAGCTACACGCTGGTGAGCCTGGTCAACGCGCCGCGGGAGAGGCGCGGGGACGGGCGTACGCCCGGTGTCCGGCAAAAATTCAATCGCATGCCGGATTTTGGGCATCCGCGACCGTGAGGAAGGTGATCGTGGTCGGCGCGATCTCGACCGAACCCGGTGGCGATGTCGCCGCGGCAAACCGCGGAAGCTCGTCATTGGGACCAGGCTCCAAAGCCGTTCCATTCAGCTTCACCTCGGCGCTCTGCAGATCGTCCGCCGACAGCGTGTAACGCTCGCTGGACGCGGGCAATCGCAAGGTCGCGACGGCCGTCCTGTCGGTATTGATGGCCAGCAGCGTGACAGCCCCTCGCGCGCCTCGTCGGCAATGCGCGTAGAGATGCATCCCATCGTGCACGCCGGCGTCGAGAACAATTGTGCCCATGAGCCTGCGCCAAAGCAGCGCCGCCCAGTAGTTTGGCCGCGGCCGCAATGTCTTTTCGTCAAGCAGGCCGTAATCGCTTGCAGCCAGCGTGTTGTGCGCAACCATCTGGACGCCGGCCCTGGCAAGCCGGCCAAGCTGATCGAGATATCGGAACGTATCGAGGAACGTGGAAGCCCAGGGATTGCCGCCGCAAGCTGCCTCGGCGGTTTCGGTCAGCCACATCGGCTTGTCAGGCGCAAACTCGTCCCTGAGCGATTGATAGAACGCGAGCGTCCGGCCCGTGCTCGCCAGCCATGCTTCCGAAAGCGCGGCCTCGGCCGTGGTCTGACCCGGAGCGCATCGTTGCGAGACCGCGCCGTAGTGATGATAGGAAAAAGCGTCGATGCCGGACCCGGATGCTGCAAGCAGATCCCGCGCGCTGATGTAATCGGCGCTGGATTGCGTGGCTGATGTCTCGCCGATCGAACCGGGGCCCAGAACCATCACATCCGGTTCGCTCGCTCTCATGAACGCAACAAAGGCCTTGAAGTCCCGCCCGTAAGCTGCCGCGTCGTAGCCTTTGGGTGCACCGCCCATCGCGGCCAGCGTCGGCTCATTCATGAACTCGGCGGCGGCAATCCTGCCACCGACGGATCTGGTGTAGGCGAAGAAGCGACGCGCCTGATCGCTCTGCCATCGGCCTGTGGCGTCCCGGGCACCGGGACTCGTCGCCATCGAGGTCACGATCTCGGCGCCGGCGGCGCGGGCAAAGTCGATGACGGCTTTCCAGCGTTCGCGGCTGAGCACCGCGCGGAATCCGCCGGGCGGCGTGGCGGGCGCATCATCGCTTTCGGCGAAATATGTCGTGTTGGCCCAGGTGCCGCTGACGCGCATATAGGCCGGGGCCAGCGCGGCAGCCAATCTGCGCAGTCGGGCGTTCGACAAGTCGATGGGCTCCCGATACGCGTAGAGCTCCGGATTCGCACCCGCTGGGATATTCCCCGAATTATCGGCGCCGCGAACTGACGGCGCTGCGACACTGGCCCTGTAGGGTTTCCAGAACCGTCCACCAGTGACCTCGACCATCTCCAGATTGTACGATTGAAAACGCGCATCGATGGTCGCGAGACGGGGCAGTCGTGAAGGGTCCACGGAAAGCGTCGGCCCTTGCGCTGCCGCCTGCTGGCTTCCCGCCAGCGCGGCGATCGCAATTCCCATTCCGACTTTGAAGCCACTGGACCTGGTCATGGCCATTGTCCCTTGGAGGGGCCAAAGTGGACGCTTGTACCCGCGCGCGGCTTCAAAGCTCGAGAGCAGGTCTCAAGTAGCCTTCCCATATCGCAGCGGCGCAACGGTTGCGGCGCCGTTCGCGGCAACAGACAACGCGAATAGCTTGTCGAACTCGTGGTCCTCGATGCGGTCGATCGTGCGGCCGGTGAGGCCTTTGATGATCGGACCAACGGTGTTGCTGTGACCGACTACAACAGCAACGGCGTTGTCCGGCAGAGTTTTCACGTGTTCCACGACCCGATTCACGTGGGCCGGGATGTCGCGTGGGTCGGCCACCACATCCACGCGTGTAAGGTCAGCGCCCAACAACTTCTGCAGCGGCTCCACTGTTCGCTGCGTCCGGATCGCATCGCTGCAATAGGCGGTTCGGACGCCGCTTTCCCCAAGCATCCGCGCCAGCAGCTCCGATCGCTCGACCCCTGCGGGCGATAGATCATCGGCGGATGTGCGGTCGGCGTGGCGAAGCGCGAAGACAATCATCGGAGCTCTCCATGGTCAGGCGGCGTTTCCGGACGCTACCGCCGATGCGGTTCGGTGGCAGCGCGACGGGCCTTCGATCCTCCCGTTACGGTGCCACCAGCTCCACGCGTCGGTTCAGCGCGCGGCCGGCCTCGGTGGCGTTGGAGCCGGCCGGCGCCAGCAGTCCGACCCCCGCGGTGCGCAGCCGCGGCGCACCGATGCCGTAGTTCTTCACCAGCTCGGCGGCGATCGCCTCGGCGCGGCGTCGCGACAGGTCGAGATTATAGGCGTAGGGCCCCTGGTTGTCAGTATGGCCGACGATGAAGACGCTGAGTCCGACCTGGGAGGTCAGCAGCTTCGCGATCTGCTCGAGGGTGGGGCGGCTTTCGGGCTTCACCTCGGCCCTGTCGGTATCGAAATAGATCCCGTAGAGCGCGATGCGGCCGGTCTCGCGGAGGCCCTTGGCCATGACAGCCGCGTCCACCATCTTGTTCTCGATCGCGCCGAGTTCGGCGACGACGAGTTGCGTGTAGATATCGCGGTTGTTTTCGCTGACGATGATACTGGCATAGGTCTCGCGGCCGCCGTCCACCTTGCGCCCCGCAAAATAGTGATAGTTGAACCCGTCCACCCACATCTGCGGGATCGGCAGCGCGTCGACGGCCTCCGAGAACGGAATGCCGCCGCAGACATCGACGTCGCAGGCAAGCAGCGTCTCGAATCCGGCCTTCGCCAGTTGGGTTTCGAAGTTGCGCGACACTTCCAGGATCGAGGGGCCGGGATTGGTGCGATAGGCGATGCGGGTGATGCGGCCTTCCAGCCGCCGCGCGTCGGCAGGCTTGCCGTCCTTGAACGCCGCCCCTTGCATTCGCGCGGCGTCAAAATCCTTCACCTGATATCCCGTGATGACGCTGCCGCCGAACCGCCCGATGCCGGGATAATCTTTTGCGCCGGCCACATCGCGCGTCTGCGCGGAAGCGCTCGCCATCGCGCCAAGCGACAACGCAAGCAGCAGGAAGATCGGCCTGAACAGTGTGCGCGGCATGCTCATGGGAAATCCATTCGTTCGAGGAACGATCGAGGGGAGGGGCGGGACGAAATACGACAGGTAGGGGTCGCGGCGGGAGTTCGTCCGGTTCAAATGAGCCGCAATCATGGCCGTTTTCGGGGAGATTCTGCCCCTGTGCGCTGGCGGCAACCCTCGAAGCACGGCCAGGGACGTGCTAGAAGCCGATGCTTACTTGCAGTGCTCCCTTAAGGAATGGCTTTTCCATGCTCCGCATCGCATTTGCTTTCAGCGCCGCCCTGGCAACGTTCGGATGCCTCAACTTCCAGGCACACGCCGCCCAATGCGGCAGCTCGTCCGCCGGTTTTGCCGCCTGGAAACAAGAGTTCGCCGGCGAAGCGCGGGCCAAGGGCGTCGGTGCCTCGACCATCCAGGCCCTAATGGCGACGAACTACGCGCAAGCCACCATCAATGCCGACCGCGGCCAGCGCAGTTTCAATCTCTCGCTCGATCAGTTTCTCGCCAAGCGCGGGGCGACAACGATCGTCTCGCGTGGCCGCTCGCTGAAGGCGTCGCAGGGCGCGCTGTTCGCTTCGATCCAGCAACGCTACGGCGTGCCGCCGGGGCCGCTGCTCGCCATCTGGGGCATGGAGACCGGGTTCGGCAGCCAGCGCGGCAACCAGAACATGCTCGCCTCGATCGCGACGCTCGCCTATGACTGCCGGCGCTCGGCCTATTTCACCGAGCACCTTTACGCGGCGCTGCAGTTGATCGACCGCGGCGCGCTCTCTGCCAGCCAGCGCGGCTCGATGCATGGCGAAGTCGGCCAGACGCAGTTCATGCCCAAAGCCATTCTGGCCTATGGCACCGGCAATCTCGAAAATTCCGCCAACGCGCTGACCTCGACCGCGAATTTTCTGAAAGCCCATGGCTGGCGCACCGGCGCGGGCTACCAGCCGGGCGAGCCGAACTTCGCCGCCATCCAGGCCTGGAATGCGGCGGGCGTTTATCAGAAGGCCATCGCGCTGATGGGCCGCCAGATCGACGGCGGCAGCGAGTAGGGGCGCTCCGGCATCGGTTGCTCGGCAACGCTTGTCCCGTCTCCCTCCACCGTCATTCCCGGGCTTGTCCCGGGCATCCACGTCCTTCCTTGCTTCTGGACCAAAGAACGTGGATGGCCGGGACAAGCCCGGCCATGACGAGATAAGAAGCACCTGCCGCGCGCCGCTTTCCCATGGCATGATCGGCACGAGAGCTAGCAAGGGATTCGCATGCGCATACTTCGTCTGTCCATTCTCCTCGGCGCCGTCGTCTCCTCCACCCCCGTTTACGCCGCCCGCTGCGGCGGCGATTTCAGCACCTTCGTGGCGGCGATGTCGCAGGAGGCGGCAGCGGCCGGCATCTCGCAAGCGGTGATCAGCCAGGCGCTTTCGGGCATCACGCAGGATCCGGCGGTGCTGGCCTTCGACCGGCGCCAGCGCGGCACCTTCAACAAGTCGTTCGAGCAATATGTCTCCACCCGCGTCGGCCCCGGGCGCATCAACATCGGCCGGCAGATGCTGCTGCGGCACGGATCATTGCTCTCCCGCATCGAGCAGAAGTTCGGCGTGCCGCCGGAAATCGTGGTGGCGATCTGGGGACTGGAGTCGGATTTTGGCAAGGGCGATATCGGCAAGATGCCGGTCATCCGCACGCTTGCCACCATGGCGCATGATTGCCGCCGCACCGAGCTGTTCCAGGGCGAACTGCTGGCGGCACTCAAGATCGTGGAGCGCGGCGATCTCCCCTTGCGCGACCTGATCGGCGCCTTCGCCGGCGAAATCGGCCAGACGCAATTCCTGCCGTCGTCCTACATCAAGTACGGCGTCGATTTCGACGGCAACGGCCACGTCGATTTGCGTCACAGCGTGCCCGACGTGCTCGCCTCCACCGCGAACCTGCTGCACACCAGCGGCTTCAAGGGCGGCGCGCCCTACGGCGAGGGCACCGCGAATTTCGAAGCGATGCGCGAGTGGAACAGGGCCACGATCTATCGCAAGACGATCGGGTATTTTGCGGACAGGCTGGCGGGGCGGTGAAGCTGAGTGGCTTCGTAGGGTGGGCAAAGCGAAGCGTGCCCACCATTTCAAGGCATGCTCGACGATAGATGGTGGGCACGCTGCGCTTTCTTATACTCCGTCGTCATCGTCCGCGAAGGCGGACGATCCAGTATTCCAGAGACGGTTGTAATTGAATCGATAAGCTGCGGCGTACTGGATCCCCCGCCTGCGCGGGGGATGACAACCTGTTGTGCGGGCTCCTGCAACAACGCCCTCACTTCTTCTCCTCCGCCGTCCGCGCGATCCGCTTCGCCAGCACCGCCCAATACGTCGCCGGGCGAAACCGCTGCAGCAAATCCATGAACCACGCGTCGTTGCCGATCAGGATGCGCGGTTGGTTTTTCTCGATGCCTGTGATGATGCGTTGCGCGGCGGCCGGCGGCGTGGTCTTGGCGATCGCATCGAAGCGGTCGATCGATTCGGCGCGGCGCGCATTGTCGGTGATACCGGCTCCGGTGCGGGAGTTGCGCACGATGTTGGTCAGCACGCCACCGGGATGCACCACCGACAATTTCACCGGGCTGTTCGCCATCGCCAGTTCATGCCGCAGGCTTTCCGAAAAGCCGCGCACCGCGAATTTCGCCGCGCAATAGGCGGTCTGGCCGGGCGGGGCCATGATGCCGAAGATCGAGGAGAGGTTGACGATATGGGCCTCGCGCTGCTTCGACAGATGCGGCAGGAACGCGCGCGTGCCGTGCACCACGCCCCAGAAATTGATGTTGATCAGCCACTCCATCTGCGCCTGGTCGACCTCGTTGAAGGCGCCAAGGAGGGCGACGCCGGCATTGTTGATGACGATGTTCAGCGAGGGGTGGGCGGCGGTGGCCGCTTGCGCGAATTCCTGAATCTGGGCGGGCTCGCCGACATCGACGCGGTGGGTCGTGACCTTGCGCGTGCCTCCCTTGCCGATCTCGGCGGCGACCTGTTGCAGCCCGGCCTCGTCGCGGTCGGCGAGCGCCAGGTCGCAGCCGCGCGCGGCCAGTTCGAACGCGAGCGCACGGCCGATGCCGCTGGCGGCGCCGGTCACGGCGGCCGCGCTTCCAGGTATCGCAGTCATGTTGGGGACTCCATTGACGAAAAAACGGGCAGGTTCCCGCCAACTTTCGCAAATTGGAACCGAACCATAAAGCGGTTTCCGCGCTTAACGTCGACTACCCGACAGAAAGACGTCGCCAAACCGGCGCGAATGCTGAGGAGGCTCATATGGGACAATCAAGACCCCTTCGTGCGACGGCCCTCATTGTCGAAGACGACCCGATGCAACGGGACATGATTTGCCTGCTGCTGGAGGAGAGCGAGGTCGATGTCATTGAATGCGAAAGCGCCGAAGCGGCTGAACTCGTTCTGGAGCGCGCCGCCGGCAGCCTGGTTTTGATGATGACCGACGTGCAACTCGCCGGCAACATGGACGGCGTCGAGCTCGCCCACATCGCCAGAAAGTACAATCCCGAGATCGGGGTGATCATCACCTCGGGCAAACCGCTGCATCAGGAATTGCCCGATGGCGTTCAGTTCTGGGCCAAGCCATGGGCGCCGCTCGACGTGATCCGCGAGGCGGAACGGATGATTCATGAAAGGCGCCGCGACGACGAGGCGCCGTCGCGTATGTGAGGGGCGGCGCCATGCTTCCCCGCCGGATGCCGCCGTGCTAATGGCAGGGCATGACGCTGTCGTTCCTGTTGACCTCGCTGATCGTGGTCGCTTCCCCCGGCACCGGCGTGCTCTATACGCTGGCGGTGGCGCTGACATCAGGTGCGCGGCCGAGCATCGCGGCGGCCTTTGGCTGCACGCTCGGTATCGTGCCGCAGATGCTGGCCGCCATGCTCGGGCTTGCGGCGGTGCTGCATACGAGCGCCCTGGCGTTCGCCGCGCTGAAATGGTGCGGCGTCGTGTACCTGCTCTACATGGCCTGGCAGGCGTTGCGCGAGACGGGCGCGCTGTCGATCGACACGCGCCCCGCGGCTTCGGCGCGTTCCAGCCGCCGCGTCATCGTGACCGCGGTCCTGATCAACATCCTCAATCCGAAGCTATCGATCTTCTTCCTCGCCTTCCTGCCGCAGTTCATCGCCGTCGACGAGCCGCATCCCCTGGCGCGGATGCTGGAATTGAGCGCAGCCTTCATGGCGATGACGTTTGCGGTGTTCGCGGTCTACGGCCTGTTCGCAGCCTCGCTGCGCGACCGCGTCATCACCCGCCCAAAGGCGATGGCTTGGCTGCGCCGGAGTTTTGCGGCGGGATTTGCAGCACTCGGCGCCAAGCTGGCGTTCGCGGAGCGCTGACTGCTTATCGTCATTGCGAGCGAAGCGAAGCAATCCATCCGGCCGCACCGGAAGCGTGGATTGCTTCGTCGCTTACGCTCCCTTGCGCAAACGCTTCGCGTTTGTCGCAGGCAATGACGGGAAGGGTGTTATGACCCCCGGAATTAAAAAGGCGGACCACGCGGCCCGCCATTCTCCAAATCGCACCCGGAGTTGGGAGCCCGGGCGGAGCTGAGCACTCCACCCGGGCCAAAATTCACTTCTTCTTCGACTTCTTGGCCTTCTTCGCCTTGGCCTTTTTCGCCTTCTTCGCTTTCTTAGCCATAGTATCCTCTCAAGGTTTTCATGGATTGAAACGCGACACCGAGGCATGCTTGGCGGAGGGCCAGCCTCACAACATCCTCGATGACAATCCCACCAGATTCGCAGGCTGATGCCGCGTGCCGTCATGGCGTTGTCATCACGTTATCCACAGTTGTTATGCATTTTGACGCGATTTTTCGTCGAAACGAGCCTCGTCACCGCCGTTCGCTTCGCGCGCGTCATGCTTAACGATGTCCTGACGTCTGCGATCTTCATCAATTCAAAACCACGGTTTGGATTGGCTGGCGACAGTCAGGGTCCGTTAAGCGTCGCGGATGCACCTTTGTCCTGCAAGACGACGGGGATCGTCGTGGGAGAAAGCCGCAAGGCGGAAGTCTTGAACGGTCGTTAAACAACAGGGGAGACGCGACGTGCGCGTCCCGGGTTCGCGATGCTGAGCGTTCCGACGCTTTGGACGGTGTTCGTCATCAATTTTCTCGCGCTGGGCCTGATCTGGGCCTACGTCATGCGCAGCTATCCGTCGTTCGAAGCCGCGCGGTTCTGGACCGGTTCGGCGTTCGTCGCGGCGGCCGGCGCGGCGCTCGCGATGCTGCGCGTGGTTTTCCCGGATTCGCTGGTACCGCTATTGTTTGCCGGCACCGCATTGATCCTGGCGATCTGCCTGGCTGCGATGGGCATCCGCAAGTTCTTCAATCAGCCGGTTTCCTGGCTCGACACCCTGCTGGTCACCGGGCTTGGCGCGGCCGGCCTGTGCGTCTTCACGTTCGTCCACGACAGCGTGCCGGCGCGGATGACCGTCTTTACGATCGCCCAGGCGCTGCCGATGCTGCACAGCCTGAAGCTGCTGCTGTCGGGGCATGAGGGGCACGTCAATCCTGGCGCCCGGCTGGCCGGCATCGTCACCATTGTCATCCTCGTCATTTTCGCAGCCCGGCTGCTCGGCGCGCTGACCGGTACGGGCGGCGTCGTCTCCTACATGCATTTCAGCCCGGCGCAATCGGTCGTCATCCTGGTGCTGGTGTTCCTGTCGATGTCGCTGAATTTCGGCTTCCTGCTGATGGCGATGGACCGCCTGCGCAACGAGGTCGCGGATCTTGCGCTGCTGGACGATCTCACCGGCGTCGGCAACCGCCGCTATCTGCTGCAGCGCCTGACGGAAGAATGCGCGCGCTCCGAACGCTCAGGTCAGCCCTTCGCGCTGCTGGTGATCGATCTCGACAGCTTCAAAGCCATCAACGATACCCATGGCCACGCCGCGGGCGACGCCTGCCTGCAGCATTTCACCCTGATGGCGCAGACCCGCCTGGGGCCCGGCGACATGCTGGCCCGGACCGGCGGCGACGAATTCTGCATCGTGCTGCCGTCCTCGACGCTGCGCGAAGGCGCCATGATCGCGCGCCGCGTGCTGGAGGTCTGCCGTGCGGACGCCGAACAATGCACCGGCAACGACATTCCGATCGCGGTCTCGATCGGCGTCGCGCAATGGGCCCGCGAGATGGGCGCCTATCCCGACCGCCTGATTGCCGCCGCCGACCATGCGCTCTACGACGCCAAGAAGGCCGGCCGCAACGGCTTTGCGACCTACGACCCGGCGCCGCCGCTGGCGCCCGAACCCGCAACGCAGGGGCTGTCGGATATGGGGCTGCGCAAGCGCGCGTGAGGCGTGCTACTCAGGTCCGTCACTGGACCTCGAGCATGAACTTTCGTCTCGTCGCGGCCACACTGTTCACCATCCTGTTTCCCGCTTGCGCCTCCGCGCAAACGCCTGACCTCGCGACAATCGCGCGCGCGTCGGGCACGCCGGACATTCCCGGGCTGAAGATGGTCTGGCTCGCGCCATGGGGCGACGTTGCGAAGTCGCATCCCTGGCGCAACATCATCGTGCACCAGACCGAAGGACCGGCGGGCTCGGCACGCGGCGGCGCGCAGGCGCAGTCGAAGAACCCGACCCGGCGCGGCGTCATGGTCTGGGTCGAGACCGACGGCACGGTGTACTGGGCGGTCGCCGAACATCTCGTTCCGACCCATGGCGACGGCGCCAACCGCAACGACAACAAGTATATCGACAATGGCCCGACCTATCGGCAGGTGGTCGGCAACAATTCGGTCGGCGTGGAATTCGCCGGCAACTATCCCGACGTGACGCGCGGGCCGACCGAGGCGCAGGTCGCGGCGTGGAAAATTCTCGTCAACGTGCTGCGCGCGCGCTACGGCATCCCGCTCGATCGCGTCTATGCGCATAACTGGATCGACTACAAGGACGCGCGCTATTGCGAGGGCTGTGAGCTGGCGACGATGGCGCGGGCGTGGGGGGAGTAGGGTGGTCGGTCTTGATGCTTCGCTTGGAGCACGCTCGACCTTACACAAACCAGTTCGTCGTCGCCCGGCTTGACCGGGCGATCCAGTATTCCAGAGACGTCAATGATTGCATCGAGAAGCCGCGGCGTACTGGGTCCCCCGCTTTCGCGGAGGACGACAGCGGAGGTAATGAGACAGCTTCCTGCAAAACAACAGCTCAAAACAAAAAGCCGGCGTTGCCGCCGGCTTTCGTTACCTGTTACCTCGACCCACGCGATCAGTGCGCGGCTTCGAGCGCTTCCGCTTCCTGGCGGGCAATCGTGCCCTTGACGGCCGACTGCACCTTTTCGAAAGCGCGGACCTCGATCTGCCGCACGCGTTCGCGCGACACGCCGAATTCGGCGGCGAGGTCTTCCAGCGTCATCGGGTCTTCCGCCAGGCGCCGCGCCTCGAAGATGCGGCGTTCGCGCGGGTTGAGCACACCGATGGCGCCGTTCAGCGCCTGACGGCGATGATCGAACTCCTCGTGCTCGGCCATCACGGCTTCCTGGTTGGGCGAGTTATCGACCAGCCAGTCCTGCCATTCGCCGGCTTCACCGTCGTCGCGGATCGGTGCGTTGAGCGACGCGTCGCCACCGAGGCGGCGGTTCATGTCGACAACGTCCTGAGTCGTCACGCCGAGGCGCTTGGCAATGATCGCCACTTGGTCGGGGCGCAGGTCGCCCTCGTCCAGCGCGGAGATCTTGCTCTTCGCCTTGCGCAGGTTGAAGAACAGCTTCTTCTGGTTCGCGGTGGTTCCCATTTTCACGAGCGACCACGAACGCAGGATGTACTCTTGAATCGAGGCCTTGATCCACCACATGGCGTAGGTAGCGAGACGGAAACCCTTCTCGGGCTCGAACCGCTTGACCGCCTGCATCAGGCCGACATTGCCTTCCGAGACGACCTCGGAGATCGGCAAGCCGTAGCCGCGATAGCCCATGGCGATCTTGGCCACGAGCCGGAGATGGCTGGTGACAAGGTGATGTGCCGCGTCGCGATCGTCATGTTCGCGCCAACGCTTGGCGAACATGTATTCCTGCTGGGGTTCCAGCATCGGAAATTTGCGGATCTCGGCGAGGTATCTAGAAAGGCCGGATTCTCCATTGAGAACCGGCAGCGTAGCTGTACGGGCCATTGAGCGCCCTCCAGTGGTTCAGGCCCCCGATAGCGGCGGGCCCGGCAGGTGATCGCTGTGTTAAAGCCGACCAGGCTGCGATGTTCCGCGCTGGATATTCAGCGCAGGTGCAACATAGCGGAAAACGAACAAATAGGGAAGGAATGCTGACGTCACGTCCCCGTGTGGCAGCCATAACCTGTTGGTATAGCTTGTCTTTTCTAAAAGGGCTGCGTCATTGCGCCGCTTCCAGCGCCCGTTGGAGGAGAAGCAAATCCCAAGGCAAAGCCGCCTCCCAATGCAAAAGTTCTCCGGTTCGGGGGTGCTCCAGGGCAAGAAGATAGGCGTGCAGGGCCTGCCGGCCGAGCGAGGTGAGCGCTTCCTTACCTTGCGCGCCGAGGTGGCCGGCCTTGGTCTTGAAGTGCGGGCCATAGACGGCATCGCCCATCAGGGGATGGCCGATATGGGAAAGGTGCACCCGGATCTGATGCGTCCGCCCGGTCTCGAGCTGGCAGGCGAGAAACGAGGCGACCGGCTTGCCGTCGCGCCCCTGATAGGCCGCCTGCAATTCCCAATGCGTGACCGCCTCGCGTCCGCCCGGGCGCACCGCCATTTTTTCGCGGGCATAGGGATGCCGGTCGATCGGCGCGTCGACCGTGCCGCGCTGCCGGCCGGGCACGCCCCAGACGAACGCCATGTAGCCGCGCTGCATCGGGCCGGTGCGGCCGTGATCGGCGAATTGCGCGGTCAGCGATTGATGCGCCTGGTCGTTCTTGGCGACCACCATCAGCCCGGTCGTGTCCTTGTCGAGCCGGTGCACGATGCCCGGCCGGCGGACGCCGCCGATGCCGGAAAGGCTCGCGCCGCAATGGGCGATCAGCGCGTTGACCAGCGTGCCGCTCTCGTGACCGGCGGCCGGATGGACGACCAGCCCTTTCGGCTTGTCGATGACGATGATGTCGTCGTCCTCATAGATAATGTCGAGCGCAATGTCTTCGCCCTTGGGCTCCGGCGCCACCGCTTCGGGGACGTCGATTGTGATCGAATCTCCGGCGGCGACATGATAAGCGGGGTCGCGGATGGGAGCGCCTTTGGCGGTGACGGAACCGGCCAGAATCAGCGCCTTCAGCCGCGAGCGCGACAGTTCGGGGCGGAGCACCGCGAGCACGCGGTCGAGGCGGGGCGATCCCTCGTCGCCGCCGACGGTGACCTCAAGCCTTTGACCGCCGTTAGATGAGCCTTGTTCCAATGACGCGCCTTGTTGAGAGCCTTGCATGACCGATACCGTTGCGCCCGAACCGACCCCCGAGCAGGCCGCGCTGATGGCGCGGGTGCGGCGGATGATGCTGATCGCGGGCCTGACCTCGGCGCTGGCGGTGGCCGTGGTCCTGATCGCCGTCGGGTACCGTCTTTACCGTGGCGAGGGAAGCCCCGCGGCAGCCAGCGCGGACATTATCGCAACCCTGCCCAAGGGTGCCCGCATCGTCTCGACGGCGGTCGCCGGCGAGCGGCTGGTGCTGACGCTGGATATAAGCGGGGTGACCGAAATCCGCACCTTCGACGCCAAGACGCTGAAACCGGCCGGAAAGCTCAAATTCGTCAGCGAACCCTGAAGCCTGCGCGCTCGGCTTAAAGTGCCCCGGGCCTGGGGCGGGTACGCCAAGCAACAGGTTTACCCAATTGGCAGCAGGCCCTCAGACGTGCCTTGCCCACCGCACATTTCGCGGCTATTCCCTCTCCCGTACGCTCCCTTCGTCTAGCGGTTAGGACGCGGCCCTCTCAAGGCTGAAACAGGGGTTCGATTCCCCTAGGGAGCGCCATTTGCCGCCGCTTTGAACAAAGCTTCGAACCCATGGCGGCACGGATGCCGTCAATGTCAGTGGGTTTCCGCCATGGCCCAGGCATCAACTTAAGCGCCGCCTGCATAAGTTGGCATCGGAATACGCGCTGACGGAAGGATCGGCGGGTCCGGCCCTGCGCCCAAAAGTACGAAACAGCTTCACTCGTTGCGCGGTCCCGGCGACGGAGCTTCGAGCATCCGCGCCCCGCTTTGCCACGCAATCCCGACCACGAATCAAGCGGCAGGCGTCCCTCATTTCCGCTATGATCAAACCATGACGATCGGGATTACCGGACCCGAGCGGAAGGTACCAAGGCAAAGCGCCGTGGTAGGGTTCATCATTGCGGCCGTCTTCGCCGGGATTTGCCTGATCCTGCTCTGGCTCGCGAGCGATTTCCTGGTTGACTGGCTGTGGTTTTCCTCGATCGGTTATCTGCAGGTTTTTTGGACAACAATCGGCGCTAAAGCCATCGTCCTTTTTGCAGTCTGGACCGGAACTGCGGTCGTCCTTTGGTTGAACGGATGGCTCGCGGTGCGTTTGGCCCGACGGCAGCCGACACAATCTGTCGCGATCTTCGTGTGGGATTTTGCGGGCAATGCGCCGCCGCCCGACCTGCTGGCGGTCGTGCGCGATCGGCTGCCATGGTCCCGGGTCATCGCGGGCGGTGCAGGTTTGCTCGCTCTGCTGGTTGCTGTGGGAGAAGTGGGCAATTGGGGCACCATCCTGCAGTTTTTCTATCACGTTCCCTATGGTGCAGACGATCCGCTCTTCAACAAGGACATCAGTTTCTACCTCTTCGTGCTGCCGGCCTATATCCTCGTCAAGAACTGGATGCTGCTCACACTCGTTCTGAGCGGGCTTTTTGCCGCAGCGATCTACTGGGTGCACGGCGACATCGAGTACGACATTCATCATCGGTCGATGTCGCCGACAGCAATCGCTCACGGCTCGGCGCTGCTCGCTCTCCTCTTCGTCGTGAAGGTCTGGTCGTACGTTCTCGACCGTTATCTGCTGCTCTATGGCGACAACGGCGTCGTCGTCGGCGCCAGTTACACCGATGTGCATGTGGGGCTGCCGGGCCTGTGGCTGATGATCGGGCTGTCGATCAGCGCGGCGTTTGCTGCGTTGGCAAACCTGCGGGTGAGGACCTACCGGCTTCCTGCCGCCGCGGTCATGCTTGTCGTCATCGGCTCTTTCGTGCTGTCCGGCGCAGTCCCCGTGCTGTTCCGGCAGTTCTTCGTCAAACCAAGCGAGTTGGAGCTGGAGAAGCCCTACATCGAACGCAACATCGCGCTCACCCGGCAGGCGTACAATCTCGATAAGATCGCAGCCAAGCCCTTTGCCGCCGAACAGAAGCTTACCTTCAAAGCGCTCGACGCCAACAAGGCGACAATCGAGAATATCAGGCTGTGGGACTGGATGCCCTTGTCGGACACCTATGCGCAGCTGCAAGAGATCCGCACTTACTACAAATTCCATCATCTTGACGTTGATCGCTACTGGCTCGATGGCTCCTACCAAAGCGTAATGATTTCGGCTCGCGAACTGCGGCCCTCCTTGCTGCCGCCGAATGCCCAGACATGGGTCAACCGCCACGTGCTGTTTACTCACGGCACCGGCGCGGTAATGAGCCCGGTCACCCGCAAGAGTAGCGAAGGGCTGCCATTCTTCTATTTGCGCGACATTCCTCCTGTCGCCGACGGAGGCCCCCAGATCCATGAACCGCGCATCTACTACGGCGAAGAGCGCGACAGCTACGTCATCGTCAAGGGGAGCACACCTGAGTTCGACTATCCGAAGGGAAAAGACAATGTCTACGTGGCTTATGACGGCACGGGTGGCATTCCGATAGGAGCGATGGTGTGGAGAGGCCTGTTTGCTTTTTACTTCAACGACCCAAACCTGCTGCTCTCAAGTTACATCACCACCGACAGCCGGATCATGATCCGCCGCAATATCCAGCAACGGGTACGAACGATCGCTCCGTTCCTCAGGCTCGACCACGATCCCTATCTGGTCATCAGCGATGGGCGGATGTTCTGGATGCAGGACGCCTACACGACGAGTTCCTATTTCCCCTCTGCGCAGCCGGCCCAAGACGTGGATATCAACTACATTCGCAATTCAGTAAAGGTCATCGTCGATGCCTATAATGGAACCGTCGACTTTTATCTGATGGACGCCGGCGACCCGGTCGCCGCGACCTACCAGCGCATCTTTCCGAACTTGTTCAGGCCGTTCTCGGCCATGCCGGCCGACCTGCAGAAGCACATTCGCTATCCGGAGGACCTGTTCCTGATTCAGGCGCAGCTGTATCAGACCTACCACATGGAGGCGGCCGACGTTTTCTACAATCGCGAGGATCTCTGGCAGTTCCCGCGCCAGCCGGGCGGCGGCGGCATCGCAACGATGGCCCCGTATTACATCATCATGCGGCTGCCCGGTGAGCCGCAGGCCGAGTTCTTCCTCATGCTCCCCATGGTGCCGAGCCACCGCGACAACATGATCGCGTGGCTCGCTGCGCGTTGTGACGCACCTGACTACGGCAAGCTGATCGTCTACGAGTTTCCCAAGGAGAAGCTCGTCTACGGACCATTCCAGATCGAAGCACGGATCAATCAGAGCACCGAGATATCCCAACAAATCACGCTGTGGAATCAGATGGGCTCGCGGGTGATACGCGGTGCGAACTTGCTTGTGATCCCGATCGAGAACTCGATCCTTTATGTAACGCCGCTCTATTTGCGGGCGGAGCACGGACACCTGCCGGAGTTGAAGCGCGTGATCGCAGCCTACGGCGAACATGTGGTGATGAAGGAGACGCTCGCCGAGGCCCTGTCAGCACTGTTCATCGAGCCCGGCGCTGCGCCTGCAGCTTCAACTTCGACAGAGGAGAGGCCCGCCACAGGCCCGGCGGCAAGTCAGGCACGAGAGGCGCTTGATCGCTACAATCAAGCCGTGGAGCGATTGAAGTCCGGAGATTGGAAAGGCTTCGGCACGCAGTTCGATGCAATGCGCGAGCTCCTGGAGGAAATGGACCGACGCTCCACCGGCCACTAGGCCCGAACTTTCAGTCCAGCGCTGCCTCCGACCGGCGGCGGCTTGCACAAGCCCGGCCGCGAAGTCGGGATCGGAAAGTTGTTTTTGCCATTTTGAGCAATGCTGCCGCTGCCTCCTCGGATGCACGCAGGGAACCCAACGGTCCACTTAAAAAAGCTTGCTGTGACTCGCGCGCCACAGGATTGAGGCGAAAAATTCCCTAAACGTTGTAATTGCGACTCAACGGGGAAGATATTTTGGCATGTTTGCGGCGCGGCCCAAGCCAAAAAGGTTTCCTGCAACTTTTGTTGCGGTGACAGCACTTGTGATTGCCACGCTGAGGCTAAGCGTCCCTTCGTCCGCAATTGGGAGCGACTTTGAGGAATGTGCGGAGTGGAGCCGAAGGATGTTTTTGGGCGCCGAGCACGTCGCGCGGATTATGGATTGCGGCGCCCGCTTTGCCGGCCGCCGAAAGATGGGTGGAGGTTATGCCTATTACGATCTATTCCAGTACCGCAGCTTCGATATCGCTGGTCCGAACCCGACCGCGAACGAGCACGCACGGATTTATGCGGAGTATAAGCGCTTTCTTGATGTGCAACGTCGCGAAGCAGCTTTGGCCGAACTTCAACAGCCGGTCGCCGAAGAGCCTCGCGTCCTCGCATTGTCGATGCCCAACCTGCGCCGTCCAAAGCGGTCGAGGTTGGAGTCGTGCATGATAGAAGGCTCGTTGTCGTGTACTTGGGTGAAGTTGGCGTCTACCGTTAGAAACGCGTTTGCTTCGAGCGGCTCCAGGCCTGTAGCTCCAACGAACTCGCGCTAGCAAGCGTAGCCCGGATGAGCGCAGCGACATCCGGGGGATGGTCCTGATGGACGAGCTGCGCGAGATCCATCTCGGCTTGAAACCGAAGCGTCGAACCGGCCCAAGCGTAGGCGAACGGCTGCAGGCGGCCTATGAGAAGGTGATGGCGAAGAGGGCCAAAGGCTGACGTCAGCGAGGCGCAGCCCGCGATTGCCTGACGAACGTCGCGGGACAATCAGCTTCACGCACACGCAAAAACGGCAACTGTCCCCTTCATCGGAAAGCTATCGCGCCGCCGTCACTCGCAACGATTTCCTCAGGGCCCGTTCGGGGCTCGATTCCGGATCCGCGATCGGGCGGCGGTAGGTCGCGACGCGGCGCAGCCAGCCGACCTCGAAGACGCGGTTGGATGGAAGGTTGCGAACCCGCTGCTGCAGGACGAACTGCGCCGCATCGGCGAATTCGGCGCGCACGGCCTTCGGATCGCTGGCATCGCCGTTCATCCTGAGCAGCACCTGCTTGACACCCCAACCCTGCCGCCGCCCGGTCTCCCGGTTCATGGCGGCTTCGTTCGGGTTGGTGCCTTCGCCCTTGAAATTGATGTAGTCGATCAGCGGATAAAGATTTTCGGAGGCGCGAACGACGCGCGTGAACTGGGTAACGATATGTTCGCGCTCCGTGCCACCGGGCGTCGTCTTGAGGATCTTCTCCATCGCACCCTGCGCCCGCGCCATCATGAATTGCGTCTGCTCCGCCGTGGTGTCGAGCAGAAATTGCCTCAACTCCTTCATCTGCGGTGAGTTGGCGTCCTTCCTGAACTCGGCCCGGCTTGTCCACGGGTTGGCCGGAATCTGCGTCTGGTCCAGCCAGGCGGGCAAACGCACGTTCTTCTTGCGCATGAATTCGAGCAGGGCCGGAAAGCTCTCTTCGTAGGGCAGCCATTTGCCGACAGGAAACCAGATGAAATGACCGATCCCTAGGGAAGCGAATTCCTCGTTCGCACTCCATGACGTGATCGCATCAATTCTTCCGCCTGTTTCGTTCAGCCAGATCTTCTGGCCGATCTTCTTCGCCAGATCGCCCGGCAGGACGAGCTGGGGTACAGGTAAATCCTTGACCTCTGAATTCTTGGCCTCGGGGCTCGATTTCCGGGCGTCCGGCATTTGAACGGCAGCTTCCGGCGCCGGCTTCTGCACCTCATTCTGCCGCAGGACTGTTTCGGGTTCCGACCTCTGCGTGCGGGATGCTTGCGCGGCGCCAGGCCCACTCTGTTCTTTTTCGGTATCAGCGACGCCTGTCGCGGCCGGCGTGGCTGTTTCCGCCAATGCCGTTTGCGTCGCCATGCCAGCGACGATGACACACGAGAGCAGCCATGAGCCGCAAGCAAGCACCTTCGCGCTGTACCGCCCGGGTTTCATTTGCCGTGCCGTTCTCCTGCCGCTACCTGCACGCCAGCCGCCAATGAAATCACCGCCCATGTCTTGTTTCCGAAGGCCAGCCTGACGGGAAGGGTCGTGCGGACGAACAACACGATGCGTATGGCAAAATCGTGGGGTCATAGTGGCGGCGGCGCCACACGGGCGACAATCCTGCGCATCGCGCCGACGACACGACGGGGGGCGAGAAAGCGGTCCCTGAGAACATCCCGAGAATGCTGATGCGCGTTCGACCGACTGCTCCCGCACATCGGCGCGCAGTCTGGAGCCCAAAGCGGAATGTAGCCTGTACGCGGCATCTTCTTGACAGATTGTATCCAATTAGATACATTCGGCCATGAACACGCTCATTCGGTCATCTGTCTTTTCCGATTGGCTGAATGGCTTGAAAGATCAGAAGACCAAGGCGCGGATACTGCACCGGCTGTCGCAAGCGTCCCTGGGCAATTTCGGGGATTGCGAGCCGGTAGGCGAAGGCGTCTCGGAAATGCGTATCCATCATGGTCCGGGATTCCGTATCTATTTCGTGCGTCATGGTGCCGCCGTCTATGTGCTGCTTTGCGGTGGCGACAAGTCCAGCCAGCGCCGCGATATCGCCAGGGCAAAGCGCATGGCGAGGGAATTGAAGGAGAGCGGGCGATGAAGAAGGCCAAAGCCAAGGCAAACGTCAAGGAAAACGCGAAGGCAAAAGCAAAGGTCACATACGCGCCATTCGAGGTCGCTGACTATCTCGATAGTGAGGAAGCGATTGCGGAATATCTTTCGCTCGCTGCCCGCGACGAAAACCCCGGCGTATTGCTCAAGGCGCTTGGTGACGTGGCCAAGGCGCGCGGCATGGCGGAGGTCGCGAAGGCGTCCGGTCTCGGCCGGGAAAGCCTCTACAAGACGCTGGCACCGGGTGCCAAGCCGCGTTTCGAAACGATTGCCACCATCATGCGGGCGCTGAATGTCGGGTTTTCAGTCGAAAGCAGGTTGCCGGTGCGAGCGAAGAGGGCTCGCAAGTTGACCGCGGCGTAGGTGGCGAGCGAGGCTGCGAAAGCCAATCACTTCATCTCTTCCAGCAGCTTCCGCGCTTCACCCAACAATGCCTGAATCTGCCTTCGCTCGGCGATCGCATCCCTGGTGAACAGGCCGTGCTTGCGCGCGTTCCGGTTTGCCTTTGGCGCGCCGGATCCCGGTGCGCCGCCGTGCATGCGGCAGCGTTTCCTGCCGCTCACCGCCGGCGAGCGGCACGCGGCGCCCCAACGGGTTTTGGCGCCACAACGTCGGCTCGTCAGCATCGGGCCGATATTTCTGATGTGATCGCTCAAGCTTGTGCTTCCCGCTTGGTCTCGGCGGACTCGCGCTTTCGCCTGGAGCCCGAGCCCTTCGGCGCCTTCCGCGCCGCGGATGCCGGGTTCTTGTCCGATACGATCACGCGCGCATGCTGCGTGACGTTGCCGACAATGGCCTTGCCGCCGTCGCCTACCGACACGTTCTGCACGGTGATGGTGGGCTCGCCATGGCTGCGGTAGCGGTTGAGCGCCTCGATCTGGATGGGAAACGTGCGGGCGAGCCTGCCCAAGGCGCGGGCGGCGCTGTCGTGCTGAGCGAGATCGTCGGCATTGGCGAGGTGATGGGCGCATCGCATCGCCATCACGTGAACCGAAACCATCTGCGCCACCAGCATGGCCTCGACGGCATCCCGGGGCTTGATGCTCTTCACCATCGAAATCATGAAAGCGAGGTTGACCTCGTCGGGACTCTCGCCGCTCACGCTGGCCTTCACCAATTGTCTGATAATGCCATGCATCGCTTCGCGATCGGCGACCCCCAGTGTATCAGCCATGAGCTGTTCGCCGATTTCAGGGTCTGGATGGTCGATGGAGAATCCGTGCGACAGAAGCTTTATTCGCGGGGCTGCGGCAGCTTTGGTCTGCTCAGTTGCAGCTGTTGTCGTTGACATCGTGAGTTCAGGAGCGGTGTTCATGTCGAGATTCCCTAGGAAACGCGCGCGGTTCGGCCACGCGCAGGCGATCGTTCGCCGCGGTGATCCCTGCAATTTCAATTGGGGATGAGGGTTTGAGCCGCAATCATAACGACGCGCCCGCTATTGCGGGGCGAGGGGGCGTTTACAAGATTGCGGAATGATGAAGGAATGCCGCTGATTTGCCCGACGAGTCAAGTTGCCTTTTCGGATGGCGGCGGCCGCTGGCTCTCGACCGACGCGGCTGCACCATTTCGGATGCAGCCGCGTCGGACTGTCATCGCCTTGGTGGCGGAATAACGAAATCTACGATGGTTTGTGACTGACGCAGGCCGAGCCGTTTTCGTGCGGCCGTCGTGACGACGGGAGTTTCACATTCCTTTGGCGTCGGTCGCCCCTCCCATAGACTCAGAGCGTATTTGGTGCGGACGGCCCAAACGATTTCCTCGAGCTTGTTGTCCTTGATCAGGCCCGCGTCCACCAGCGATTTTCCGACCTCCGCCAATATCTGTGCTGACTGGTCGAAGGTGATTGCTTTTACTTCCGGCGGTGCCGGCAAATCACACCGATGAACCAGAAAAATCCAGTCATGGATGATGTACGCCGGTCCCAATGCCCAGGGAGACAGTCCCGGAATGCCCCAGAATATCTGAGGAACAGACCCGCCGTCGGTGTACATCGTTTCAGGAACGATGTTGTCGCTGCCCTTGAAGAACGATGGCCGGAAACTGACAGGGTTCGATCCCTTGATATAAATGAACTCGTCTTGCCGGTCCCACAGGACAAGCACGCGCCCCTTTAGAATACCGTTGCCGTATGTCGTGAATGAAGCGCAGCCGGCCGCAAAGATGGCCGTGAGCAGGCCAAGCATCGAGAGATGCCTGCCGCGAATTGCAAATGACATAGGGTCCCCCTGGCGCGTCGCCCGCCAGCCCTGAGATCAAGTTACCGCACGTTTTCTTAACGTACGTCTAAGACATGTCAGCGCCACCCCAAGGCAGGCGCGATGTGGGTCAGGATGGCTTCGATCGCATGCACGTTGTAGGCGACGCCCAGTTGGTTGGGCACCGTCAGCAGCAAGGTGTCCGCCTCGGCGATCGCTTCGTCCTGCCTTAGCTGCTCGATCAGCACCTCCGGCTCGGCGGCATAGCTTCGGCCGAAGATCGCCCGGGTCCGCGGGTCGATGAATCCCACCTGGTCTTCGCTCTCGCCGCCATTGCCGAAATAGGCGCGGTCGCGATCTTCGATGAGCGCGAAAATGCTGCGGCTGACCGAGACCCGCGGCTCGCGCTTGTGGCCCGCCTCTTTCCAGGCGGCGCGGTACGCGCGGATTTGCGTGGCCTGCTGCACATGGAAAGGCTCCCCGGTTTCATCGTTCTTGAGCGTCGAGCTTTGCAGGTTCATCCCGAGCTTGGCTGCCCAGACCGCGGTGGCGTTCGAGCCGGCGCCCCACCAGATGCGCTCGCGCAAGCCTTCCGAATGCGGCTCGAGGCGAAGCAAGCCGGGTGGATTGGGAAACATCGGCTGCGGGTTCGGTTGCGCAAAGCCCTCGCCACGCAACAGGTCGAGGAAGATTTCCGCGTGGCGGCGCCCCATGTCGCCGTCGGTTTGACCCTCGCCAGGGCGATAGCCGAAATACTTCCAACCATCGATCACCTGCTCGGGCGAACCGCGGCTGATGCCGAGCTGCAGCCGTCCACCGGCGATGAGATCCGCGGCACCCGCATCCTCGACCATGTAGAGCGGGTTCTCGTAGCGCATGTCGATCACGGCCGTGCCGATCTCGATACGGCTCGTCCTGGCGCCGACGGCCGCCAGCAGCGGAAAGGGCGAGGCAAGCTGGCGGGCAAAATGATGGACGCGAAAATAGGCTCCGTCCGCACCCAGTTCCTCGGCGGCGACGGCGAGGTCGATCGATTGCAGCAGCGTGTCCGCGGCCGAGCGGGTCTGCGATTGCGGCGAAGGCGTCCAATGCCCGAACGAGAGAAAGCCGATCTTCTTCATTCGCGTGTATCCGTAGCTGTCGCTGTTGACGTGTCCTCGCACCGTCAAGCCGCGAAAGCGAGCTTCTTTACGGGCTGAGCAACCTGGCGCGGATGGACGGGATTGCCGGGCTCCAACGCAGAAAGCTCGCTGGGAACGGCAGGCCATAGTCGGGCAGGGGTGCGATGATGGAATACTGCCGCTGATTTGCCCGACATGTCAAAAAAGGTCTTTGAGGCCGCCTCGCGTATGCAGGCCGTCGACCCCAGGGCTACTTTGCATGGGGTTGTTTTCGATATTTTAATCGGGACACTGCCAGACCTGAAGGCCCGGTGTGGAGAGTGGTGACATGACTAACTTGATAATCAGTGGCGGCCGGGTGGTGGATCCGGCAAGCGGGATGGACGCCATTGGCGATGTGGCCGTCGTGGATGGCCGGATCTCCGCTGTCGGCACCGGGCTCGGCAGCGCCGAACGGGTGATCGACGCGACTGGCCTCGTGGTGGCGCCCGGCTTCATCGACCTGCATGCGCATGGGCAGTCGCTCCCGGCCGACCGCATGCAGGCGTTCGACGGGGTGACGACGACGCTCGACCTCGAGGCGGGCGTCTTGCCGGTCGCATCCTGGTATCGGCGCCAGGCCGCGAAGGGACGCGTGCTGAACTACGGCGCCGCCGCCAACTGGGCCTTTGCGCGCATCGGCGCGATGACCGGCTCGAATGCCGAAAGCTCGCTGGAGGCGTTCGGCAACGCCATGCGCGATCGCCGCTGGATCGACAACGTCGCCAGCGATACCGAGGTGGCCGGCATTCTCGACCGCCTTGCCATTGGATTGAACGAGGGCGGCATCGGAATCGGCATCCTCAACGCCTATGCCCCGGGCGCAGGCGTGCAGGAGCTGACCGCGGTGTGCCAATTGGCGGCGTCGCATGATGTCGCGACCTTCACCCACGTCGCCTACATGTCCCGCATCGATCCGGAAAGCGCTGCGGAAGCCTATATCCGCCTGATCGGCTATGCCGGCGCCACCGGCGCGCACATGCACATCTGCCACTTCAACTCTTCCAGCAAGACGGACGTGGAGCGTTGCGCGGTGCTGATCGCCAAGGCGCAGGCGCAGGGCCTGCCGATCACGGTGGAGGCCTATCCCTACGGCACCGGCTCGACGGTGCTGGCGGCGGCCTTCTTCAGCGATCCCGAGTTCGAGGCGCGCAATGGACTAGGCTACGATTCCGTGCAGCGCGTGACCGACGGGCGGCGCTTCCGCGACCGCAAGGAATTGCTCGCGGCGCAGGCGGAGGAGCCTTCCACGCTGGTGCTGTGGCATATCCTGGATACCGAGAACAATCCGCACCACCGCGACCTCCTGGACATCTCGGTGCTGTATCCTGGCGGCGCGATCGCCTCCGACGCGATGCCCTGGACGCTGTCGGACGGCCGCGCTTACACCGGCGACGCCTGGCCGCTGCCGGATGACGCCACCTCGCATCCGCGTTCGGCGGGCTGCTTCACCCGCTTCATCCGCGAGTGGGTGCGTGAGCGCAAGAAGCTGTCGCTGCTGGAAGGCGTCCGCAAATGCGCCCTGATCCCGGCGGAGATCCTTTCCCACAGCACGCCCGCCATGCGCGCCAAGGGCAGGCTGCAGCCGGACGCGGATGCCGACCTTGTCGTGTTCGATTTCGAGGCGCTGACCGACCGGGCGACGTTCTCGGCGATGAACCGTCCGGCAGAAGGCGTGCGGCATCTGGTGGTCAGCGGCCAGCCGCTGATATCGGATGGCGTGCTGGACGTGGCGGCAAGGCCCGGCCGGCCGGTGCGCCGGCCCGTTGTCGAGAGCTGATCGTGCCGGTCCCGATCCTGCTGGTGACCGGCTTCCTCGGGGCGGGCAAGACCACGGTCGTGAATCATTTGCTGGCGCATGCGGAGGGGCGGCGGATCGCCGCCGTGATCAACGATTTCGGCGCGATCAACATCGATGCGGAGCTGATCGCGGGCGCCAGCGATGGGGTGGTCAGCCTGAGCAATGGCTGCATCTGCTGCTCGCTGGAAGGCGATCTGTTGCGCACGCTCGCCGCCCTGCTGCGGCGTGATCCGCGGCCGGAATTCATCGTGATCGAAACCAGCGGGGTCGCCGACCCCTCCGATATCGTGCGCAACCTGATGGATCCCCTGATCTGGCAGGAGGCGCCGCTGGAAACGGTGCTGTGCGTGGTGGACGCGACGACAAATGCGGAGATGTTGAACGACGCGTTGCTGCGGTCTCAGCTGTGTTCAGCCGACGTGGTGGCGCTGAGCAAGGTGGACCTGGTGGACGCGGCAGGTCGCGCAGCGCTGTGCGATGTCGTCCGCGCGCTGCGTCCGGGTGCGGTGGTGGTCGATGCCCTGCATGGCGAAGTCCCGGCAGCGCTGCTGTTCCCCGCGGACGTGGACCGCGTGCCGGCGTCGCGCGAGGTCGGGCCGCGACGGCCGGCGGCTGACCGGTTCGAGACGCTGAGCTGGACATCGGAACGGCCGGTGTCGCTGCCCCGGCTGCAGCAGGCGATCGGCCGGCTGGCGCCGAAGCTCGCGCGGGCGAAGGGATTGTTCGAGACAATGGAGCAGCCCGGGCGGCTGACGGTGTTTCAGCTCGCCGGCGGGCGCGCGACTCTGGCACCGGGCGGGGCACTGGCGGCCGGGGTACCGCGGACACGGATCGTCTTCATTGCCGAGATCGGGGTTCTCTCGCGCGCCGAGATCGACGGCATCATGGCTTCGTGTGTCGAAGCCGGGCGATGTGAGCACTAGCGTCCGCCAACCGAGCGTCGGACGCTAGTGGAGATAACGCCATCTTACTTCTTGTAAGCGGCGATCACGGCTTCACCGTCGGGGCCGGCCTTCTTGAGCCAATCGGCCGTCAACTGCTCGCCGACTTTCTCAAGGCCCGTCTTCAGCGCGGGTGGCGGCGGCAGCACCTTCATCTTGTTGGCCTGAAGCTGTTCGAGATACCACTTCGCCTTTTCTTCCGCGAGCTTCCAGCCGCGTTCTTCGGCGACCGCCGCCGCCTTGAGGATCGCTTCCTGGGTCGGCTTGTCGAGCGCATCAAACGCCGCCTTGTTCACGAAGGTGACGTTCTTCGGAATCCAGGCCTGCGTATCGTAGAAGTGCGTCATGCTTTCCCAGGCCTTGCTGTCGTAGCCGGTCGAGCCCGAGGTCATGAACGCGTTCACAACGCCGGTCGCCAGCGCCTGCGGCAGTTCCGCCGCCTGGATGGTGACCGGCTGCGCGCCGACAAGCTCGGCGATGCGCGAGGTACCGACATTGTAGGCGCGCCACTTCAAGCCTTTCATGTCGTCAAGGGTGTTGATGTCTTTCTTGGCATAAATGCCCTGCGGACCCCACGGCACCGCGAACAGGAGCATCAGGCCTTGCGATGCGAGCTTCTTCTCGACGGCGGGTTTCGACGCGAGCCACAGCTTCTTGGCCGCCGGATAGCTTGTCGCCACGAACGGGACAACATCGATGCCGAACATCGGATCTTCGTTCTCATGCAGCGAGATCAGAACTTCGCCCGCCTGCGCCTGTCCGGTGGCGACCGCGCGCTTGATTTCCGGCGCCTTGAACAGCGACGCGGCGGCATGCACGGTGATCTGCAGCTTGCCGCCGGTGGCGTCGCCGACGTCTTTCGCGAACGCGATCAGGTTCACCGAATGCGGATTGTCCGCCGGATAGGCCGCCGGGAGATTCCATTTGGTCTGCGCCGCCGCTGGAACGACAAGTGCGGGAGCGGCGAGCGCCGCGACGCAGGCAGCAAAAGCGCACGTCTTGATAAGCCTGAACATCACAATACCTTTCTCTAGCCAGGAAACGCCATCTGCGGCAGCACCATCACGATAGCAGGAAAGACCGTGATGATGGCAACCGCCAGAACGAGCAAAAAGAAGAACGGCAGGGCCGCCTTGGCGACCGTGTTGGAATCCTTGCCGCTCATGGTCTGCAGGACGAACAGATTGAAGCCGACGGGCGGCGAGACTTCCGCCATTTCCACCACCAGCACCAGGAAAATGCCGAACCAGACCAGATCGAAGCCGGCCTGTTTCACCATCGGAATCACGATGGCGGTGGTCAGCACGATCATGGAGATGCCGTCGAGTGCGGTGCCGAGCACGATGTACATGACGGTCAGCGCCGCGATCAGCGCATAGGGACTGAGCTGCAGGCTGTTCACCCAGGTCGCGAGCGCCAGCGGGATGCCGGTATAGGCCATCGACGTCCCCATGTAGGAGGCGCCCGCCAGGATCAAGAGGATCATGCAATTCACTCTGGTAGCGCCCATGACGCTCGCCCAGAAGGATTCCCAGCTTAGCGCGCCTTGCCACCACGCGATCGCGAGCGAGCCCAGCACGCCCCAGGCTGCGCATTCCGTCGCCGTCGCCCAGCCCATCAAGAGCGACAGGAAGACGAAAACGATCAGCAGCAGGCAAGGAATGAGATTGAGCGACTCTGAAATGCGTTTGCGAAGGCTCATCGGCGGTTCGGCCGGCGGCGTGCGCGTCGGATTGGCCAGCGACCAGATCGCGATGTAGCCGGAATAGAGCGCCATCACCAACAGGCCCGGCAAAAATCCGGCGAGGAAAACCTGAATGATGGAGACGTTCGCCTGCACGGCGTAGACCACCATGGTGATCGACGGCGGGATGAGAATGCCGAGCGTACCGGCGCCAGCCAGCGAGCCCAGACTTAAGTTCTCGTCATAACCGCGCTTCTTCAATTCCGGTAGCGCGATCTTGGCAACCGTTGCGCAGGTCGCGGCTGACGATCCCGAGACCGAACCGAACACGCCGCAGGCGAGCACGTTGACGTGCATGAGCCGGCCCGGCAGCCAGTTCAGCCAGGGCGCAAAGCCACGAAACATTTCCTCCGACAGGCGCGTGCGGAACAGGATTTCGCCCATCCAGATGAAGAGCGGCAAGGCCGCCAGCGACCACGACGCGCTGTTGCCCCACACCGTTGTCGCCAGCACGCTGCCCGCTGGAATGCCGCCGCCGGCGAATTGCATGCCGGCCCATCCCGTCGCCATCAGGGCGACGCCGATCCAGACGCCGGCACCGAGCAGCAGCGCCAGGAATCCGAGCAGGATCGCTGCAATGGACAGAAGCTCCATGTCAGACCCCGCTCTGCATGGCGCGTTCGACGATTTCCTCGGCGCTCTGCGGCTTCGGCAATTCGTAGCGCGGGGCGAAGCCGCGCGCGACATGAACCAGCTCATCCACGAACGCGATGAACAGAATCACGAGGCCGCCGCTGTAGCCAAGCTGCGGAATCCACAGCGGCACCGCGATCACGCCTTGCGAGATGTCGGAAAACTTCCACGACTGCCACGTCATGACCGCGGCATGCCAGGCGAAAAAGCCGATGAAGCCAACGCCGACGAGGAGGGCTGCGATCTCGACATAATGGCGTAAGTTGTCGTTGAGGCGGTCGATCAAAAGGCCGACGCGGATCATCTCGCCATGTCTGAACGTGTGCGCGAGCCCGAGGAAGGCGGTTGCCGCCATGCACCAGGAAATGAAATCATCGCCCGCCGGAATATTGATGCCGAGCGGCCGGCCAGCCGACAGCAGCATCATCAGCACAAAAATCGCAATCAGGAAAAGCCCGGCGAGATAGCCGGAGAAAAGGTAGATTCGATCAAGAAACACGCGGATCATACTGTACCTTCCCCTCGCACACCTATTGCTGCGCAAGCAATAGTGGTGCCACTTCCGATAGCCGTCCGCCTCCGGAAAGATTCTATCGATCCTTGCCGTGGGCAAAAGTGGACTACCGAAATCAGTCCCCAGAAGGAGGCAGGGTTTCGGAATTGCTCCGGACCGTCAAGAGGCCGTTCACAGCCTGTATCCCGCAAGACGCTATACCAAAGACGGGGTCAAACGATGCCGGGCCATAGCCTCTATTGCTGCAATGATGAGACGCTTGCGGCGATATTGTCGGCCAGCGCTTTTACAAGCGGCACGTAGCGCTGGACGACGTCCGCGCGGTCGAGCGCCGAGGTGAAATAGGTCATTCCGACGGTGGCGAGCACGCGCTGGTTGACGATGATGGGAAGCGCGATCGTGCCGGACGAGCGCGGCTCGACCATCGGGTCGCGTTCGGCAAAACCTTGCTTGCGGATCGTCGCCAGCAAGGACAACGCCCGCTTTCGCTCGGTGGCGAGTTTGTCTTCCGCCACTTGCGATCGCGCCAGCATATCTAGCAGCATCGAGCGTTCGCTCATGGGGCAGAACGCCAGATAAGCGCGCCCCAGTGCCCGCCCGAGCAGGCTGAGGTGCATGTTGAGGGTGCCGTGAAATGGCGAGACCGGGCTGTCCGGAATGGTGCTGAAGCGGACCACGACAGAACTCCCGTCGAGGACGGCGATGGCGATCGGCCAGTGATATTGCCGCGTGAAGGCGATCGCCCACGGACGCGCGGCCTCCACCACCAGCGGATCGCCGTGAAAGCCGTTGCTCAGCGATTTGACTCGCGAGGCAACCGCGTAGCCGCCCTGCCGCCGGTCGTTGGCGGCATAGCCCATCGCGCATAGCGACTTCATCAATCGCACCACCGTCGATTTCGGCAGCCCCGTCGCCTTGTGCAGGCGATCGATCGAGGTGACGCGGTGGCGGTTGAGTTCCTCCAGCAGCAGGAGCGTGCGAGACGCGGATTCAACGGTGTCGGATTTGAGCGGCATGCATGAAATTCCACCAGGTGGAACGCGGAGGAATAGCTATGGCCGACCGGCGCCCTCCCTGCAATGGTTTTCACCAAGCGCCACGCCGGAGTCTGCCTTCTGAAGGCAGCCTGTGCAGATGGCCGGGGAGGAACAGCCGTGTCCGGAGACGTCGTCAGGCCGCATTTTTCGTCGTTCCGCCGCCGGCTCGTAGCGCGGCAGACCGTCGTCGGTTCGTTCATCAAGACGCCGACCACGCACGCGACCGAGATATTCGGCGCGCTCGGTTATGATTTCGTCGTGATCGACGAGGAACACGCGCCGATCGATCGCGCGATGACCGATGTCATGCTGCTGGCCGCGCGCGCCAGCAACCTCGCCGGCATCGTGCGGGTGTCGTCGGACGATCCGGCCAAGATGCTGTCTTGCCTCGACTGCGGCGCTACCGGTGTGCTGGTGCCCCATGTCGCAACCGTCGAGAAGGCGCGGGCGATTGCGGCGGCCGCGCGATATCGCGGTGGACGGCGCGGCTATTCCGGTTCGGCCCGCGCCGGCAGCTATGGCGGCACGCCGATGTGGACCCTTGTCGATGAACAGGATGCGTCGGTCTGCGCGATCGCGATGATAGAGGATCCCGAAGCGCTGGATCAGATCGACGCCATCGCCGCGGTCGACGGAATCCACGGGCTCTTCATCGGTCGCGGCGATCTCACCGTCGCCCTCGGCGCCAAATCGTCGGCGGACGCGTCCGTGAAGGATGCGGTTATCAGGATCATTGCGGCGGCGAAGAAAGTCGCCAAGCCGGTCTGCGTGATGGTGGCGAGCGCGGCGGAAGCCAAGGATTTCGCCGGCCTCGGCGCCAGCGCCTTCATCATCTCGTCGGATCAGGGCCAGATGCGCCGCGCCGCGGCGCAAACCCTCACCGATTTCAAAACCCTCGTGCAAACCACGGATGGCTCACATGTATCACAGCTCTGATCCCCGCGCCGCGCTCGCCGCCACTCCGGTCGGCACCAAACCCGCCGCCACCCATTTCGCGGGCGCCGAGTATGCGAAATTCTACGAAACGCCGCCGACTGAGAATCAGAACGGTGCGCGCACCTGGTATGCCCGCGGCCAGAACTTCATCATCGCCTATAGCGACGCCGACAAGGGTGCCGTACTGAGCCGGGCCGACCAGCCCGACGAATATGTCGTGCTGCTTCCCGATCCCGGGGCGGGCGCCGAGATCGTGTGGGGCAACGAGCGCAAGGTTGTCAGCGGTCACTCCATCAGCTTCGTACCGGCGGGCGCAAGCTCCGTCACGCTGCTTGGCGCCGCCAAGGTGGTGCGCATGATGACGACGCGATCGGAAGATCTCGCAAGTCGGTGCTCAAATGCGCCGTCCTACGCGACGCCGCATCCCAATCTGCCGCCGTTCGAGCCGTGGCCGGAGGCGGCCGCGGGTGCGAAGATCCGCACCTACAGTCTCGACGTCGCGGCAACGCCCGGCCGGTTCGGGCGGATCTTCCGCTGCTCGACCTTCATGGTGAATTTCCTCGAGCCGAAAAACGGTCCGCGCGATCCGAGCAAGATGTCGCCGCACCACCATGACGACTTCGAACAATGCTCACTGGCGCTGGCCGGCACCTTCATTCATCACCTGCGCTGGCCATGGACGACCGACATGGCCCAGTGGCGCAACGACGACCACGAAAGCTGCGGTTCGCCTTCGATCGCCGTGATTCCGCCGCCCTCCATTCACACCTCGCAGGCCATGGATCCCAAGCTCAACGTTCTCGTCGACATCTTCTGCCCGCCGCGCATGGATTTTTCGGCCAAGCCGGGCTGGGTGCTGAACGAAGACGATTATCCGATGCCGGCGCAAAGCGCCGCCGGCAAATCCGCCGCCTGATACGCCTTCAACCGAAAGGGCCCCGACCATGGCCGACAAGCAAGCATCCTACCCGACCACCGTGCCGCTGCCGCCGCTGTCGCGGGCGGCCGAAGTCGCCGAACTGCTGGTCGGCGCGATCGATCTGCACTGCCATAGCGGTCCGGCGGCCATGCCGCGCATCCTCGATCATCACGAGGAGCTGCTCGATGCGGCGGAGGCGAAATTCCGCGCCGTGCTCTACAAGGATCACTTCTATGCCGGCATGGCGCATGCGATCCTGCTGGAGAAACTGTTCCCCGAAACCAATGTAAAACTGTTCTCGGGCATTGTGCTGAATAATGCGTCGGGTGGCATCAACCCCCACGCTGTCGACCATGCCGTCAAGCTCGGCGCCAGGATCGTCTGGATGCCGACGTTGTCAGCCGCGAACCATATCGAAGCGATGGCGAAGGGAAACTCGACCTTTCCAAAGACCTCGCAGAGAATGCTCGATCCGATCCCGCTTTCCGCGCTCGATGCCAACGGCAAGCTCACGGACGACACCAGGAAGGTCATCGATCTCATTGCGGAGGCGGACATTATCCTCGCCGGCGGTCATCTGCCGGCCAGCGAACTGCATATCCTGTTCGACGAGGCGGCGCGGCGCGGCGTCAAGAAGATGATGGTCAACCATCCGACCTACATCGTCGGCTGCACCGACACCGACATCCGCCAGCTGGTCGCGCGCGGCGTCAAGATGGAACATTCGATCTGCATGTTCATCGAAGGCAAATCCTTGAAGTACAGCCCGGAGGATCTCGCGCATCTGATCGAGGTGGCTGGCGTCGACAACACGATCCTGTCGTCCGACCTCGGGCTGCAGGGCTCGCAGCGTCCGGTCGATGGTTTCCGCAGCGTCACGCAAATCCTGCTCGATCTGCAGATGCCGCGCGCTTCGATCAGGAAGCTGATCAGCGACAACGCCGCACGGTTCCTGAATCTCCCGGTGAGCCAGTCGGCGGCGCAGGACGCCGCTTGAGCTAAGACGAGCGCAAAGACCGCGAAAAGCGGCCGCGCATTATTCGGGAAGGAGGTTGATCATGAATCGCGGTAGCAGCCAATTGAAAGGCTGGAAGCAGTTGCCGCTTGCCGCGGCATTGTTGTTTGCCGGACTTGGCAGTACGGCGTTCGCTCAAGAGGGGCGTAAACCCCCGAAGCCGCCGATTATCCTGGAATCGACGGGCGCGTATGAAGTGGGCGGCAAGGTCATCGCCAAGCCCGGCGACCCCAGCCAGACGCTCTCCTGCGACCATGGTTACGTCGAATACTTCATCCCCGCGAAAAGACGCAGCGTCGGCCTGATCATGTGGCACAGCTCGAGCACCAAGGTGTGGGAAAACCGCTGGGACGGTGGCGAAGGCTACAAGAGCATTTTCCTGCGCAGGGGATATCCGGTTTACCTCTGGGACGGCCCGCGTGTCGGTCGCGCGAACTGGAGTTGCGAGCCGATCACCTACACGCCGGATTATTTCGATCAACGCAACTTTGCCGCCTGGCGTTTCGGCCTGACCTATCTCAACTGGCATCCGGGCCTGCAGTTCCCGACCGCCGACAAGGAAGCCTGGAACCAGGCGACGCGCGCCCGTTACGACGAGTTCGATACGCTCGAGAATGCGTTGCTGCAGGCGGAGGCCGGCGGGCAGGCGATCGACAAGATCGGCCCCGTTATTGCCGTCACCAATTCCGCGGGCGGCTGGCGCGCGCTGTTGTCGGCCCTGAAGGCAAAGAGCGACAACATGAAGGGCATCGTTGCCTACGAAACCCCGGGCTTCGTCTTCCCGGAGGGCGAGGGGCCTGAACCCAAGCCGGATGCGCCATACGGTCCCAATTCCGTGCCGCTGGCCGAGTTCAAAAAGCTGACGAAGTTTCCGATCCAGATGGTATTCGGCGACTACACCGACTCCCGCCCGATCTGGAAAACCTCTGTTGAAGTGGCGAAGACCTTCTGCGGTATCGTCAACCGTCACGGTGGAGATTGCGAGGTCTTGCTGCTTCCTGATGCGGGTCTTCGTGGCAACACGCACATCGCTTTTGCCGATCTCAACAACGAAGCCGTTGCGGACGAATTATCCAAATGGTTGGGCCGCAAGGGCCTGGACACGTTTGCTGCAGAATAAGCCTTGGCGCCAACGCGGACCCGTACACCATTCGGAGGAAACATGCGCGTGCTGTCTCTCGGCCTGCTCGGCCTCGCACTTGCCCTTGCGCCATGTCACCGCGCCGTCGCGCAGGAATGGCCGAACCGCCCGGTCACCATAGTGGTGCCGTTCCCGGCCGGCGCCGCCGTCGACACGCTGGCGCGCGCCGTTGCGCACGCGCTGAGCGAAGATTTTGGCAAGCAGTTCATTGTCGAAAACCGTGCGGGCGCGGGCGGCAATCTCGGCGGCACGGCGGTCGCCAAAGCGGCTGCCGACGGCCATACGTGGCTGTTTGGAACGCCAGCGCCGATCGCGCTCAACAAGTTCATGTACAAGGGCCTGGCCTACGATTCCGAGCGGGATTTCACGCCGGTCATACTCGTCGCCAAGTCTCCGCTGATCATTACGGCGACACCAGACTTTCCGGCGAAAACGCTGCCCGAGTTGATAGCCTATGCCAGGCAGAACCCGGGCAAGGTCAATGTCGGCCATCCCGGCAACGGCACGCTCGGACACATCACCTCTGCGCTGATCCAGCAGTTTGCCGGCGTGGAAATGACACATGTGCCTTATCGCGGCTCAGCGCCACTGATCACGGACCTGCTGGGGAGACAAGTCAACGTCGCCATGGATTTCATGCCGACCTATCTTCAGCTGGTGTCCGACCGCAAGATCCGCGCGCTGGCGGTGACGACGAGCCAGCGCGTCGGGCAACTGCCCGATGTGCCGACGGTGCAGGAAGCGGGATTCAAGGGCTTCGAAGCGACCGCGTGGTACGCGATCGTAGCTCCTACCGGTACACCTCAGGACATCGTGAGCAAGGTGAACAACGCGGTGAACGCCTTCCTCAGGAGCGACAGGGGCAAGACCATCCTCGAGCAAAATTCGCTGCAAGGCGTCGGCGGCTCTCCTCATGACCTCAAGGCGTTCATCGACGGCGAACGCACCAAATGGCGCCCTGTGATCGAGGCCGCAAAGATCACGATGTGACAACCACACCGGGGTGCGGACGTCATGGATAAGGAATTATGGAAAAATTGAAATTCTACATCGACGGCGCCTGGGTGGATCCCGCCACGCCGTCAACGCTCGGAATAGTCAACCCCGCGACGGAGGAGATTTTTGCGCAGATCAGCCTGGGCTCGAGGCTTGATGTGGATCGGGCCGCCAGGGCAGCGCGCTGCGCCTTCGCAACCTATTCCGTAACCAGCGTCGAACAACGCTTGTCCTGGCTTCAGAAGATCATCGATGGTTTCAGGGCGCGCCTGCCGGAATTGGCGCGGATGATGACTCTCGAAATGGGCGCGCCGATCACGTTTGCGACCCAGCGTCAGGCAACCGTCGCGCTGTTTCATTTCGAGGAAGCCGCGCGGGTGCTTGCGAATTACAAGTTCGAGGAGCGGATGGGCAGCGGGATCATCCGCCGCGAACCGATCGGCGTCTGCGGACTGATCACGCCGTGGAACTGGCCGCTGAACCAGGTTGCCTCCAAGGTCGCGCCGGCGCTCGCCACCGGCTGCACCGTCGTCCTGAAACCCAGCGAGATCGCGCCGCTCAGCGCGATGTTGTTTGCGGAGATCGTCGACGACGCCGGTCTCCCGGCCGGCGTCTTCAATCTCGTCAACGGCGACGGGCCCACAGTGGGCGAGGCGATCGCCGCCCATCCCGAGATCGACATGGTGTCTTTCACCGGATCGACGATGGCCGGCGTAAGGGTAGCCAAGCTCGCGGCAGATACCGTCAAGCGCGTCGCGCAGGAACTGGGCGGAAAATCCGCCAACATCATCCTTGCAGATGCAGACCTGAAAACCACCGTGATCCAGGGTGTTCACGCCTGCTATACGAACGGCGGCCAGAACTGTCAGTCTCCCACGCGCATGCTTGTCCCTCGCGCGCATCGGGATGCGGCATTCGCGGCAGCGCGTGAGGCTGTGGAGACTATTCGCCTAGGCGACCCGCTCGATCCGGCATCCACCATGGGGCCGCTGGTGAGCCAGGCGCAGTTTGAGAAGGTGCAGGATCTGATCCAGTCCGGCATTGACGAGGGGGCGACGCTGGTGGCCGGCGGAACGGGACGGCCGGCCGAACTCAACCGTGGCTACTATGTTCGCCCGACCGTCTTCGGGGATGTGACGCCGCAAATGAAGATTGCACGCGAGGAGATTTTTGGACCCGTGCTGTCGATCATGAGTTACGGCACCGAGGACGAGGCGATCGAAATCACCAACGACACGCCGTTCGGATTGGCAGGCTTCGTGCAGTCCAGGGATACTGAACGCGCTCGCGCTGTCGCCAACCGCATCCGCGCAGGGCGCGTCTATCTCAACGGTGCGCCTTTCGACCGCAGCCTGCCCTTTGGTGGCTACAAGCAGTCCGGCAATGGGCGCGAGTTCGGGGTTTTTGGATTTGAAGAATATCTCGAGGTGAAGGCCATACTGGGTCACTGAGGCTGGCGGTATCGCGGGCGAGGGGAGATGCTCAGGCGGCGGGACGGAAATGTCCCGGCGGATGCTTCGTATCGCGGCGGATCAGCCGGCGCAGTGTGGAAGGCTCCGCGTATCCGATCCTCTGCGCGATTTGCTCGACCGACAGGCGCGTGGTCTCAAGCAGGAATCGCGCGGTCTCCAGCCTGATCCGTCGCACAAACTGAATCGGTGAAACGCCGCAGGTCGCCGAGACGCGCCGGGCAAATGTCCGGGGCGCCAGCGCGACGGCTTCGGCCAGCTCCTCGATCGCAAAGTCGCGTGCGATGTTGTCGCGCACCCATTTTTCGGCCTTGGCAATCCTCGCGTCCTGGCTCGCCAGATAGGTGATCGCCATGAATGGCGCCTGGGAGCGCCGTTCATCGAGCAGGAGATAGTTGGCGCAGGCCTTCACCAGGTGCGGCCCCGCGAACCGGCCGACGACCGCAAGCATCAGGTCCATCTGTGCCATGGCCGCGCCACCGGTTGCGATCGGCCAATCGGCGACGACCATCTGCTCCGTCAGCAGTTCGACCGCGGGATAGCGCTGCCGGAATAGCGGCGCGAGCCACCACGTCGTGGTCGCCCGCCGGTCGTCGAGCAGGCCCGCCTCCGCCAGCAGAAAGGTGCTCGCGCAGGACGCGGCGAGCATGGCCCCGGTTGCGTGCGCCCGCGTCAGCATGTCGACCGCGCGCCGGCACATCGGGCTCGCTAACTTCGTGCCCAGTTCGTCCGCCGACGCCGTTCCAAGGCCGGGGACGATGACGAGTTCGATTCCGCGCAGATCGACATCGCTTCGGCGGGATCCGCAACGCACCGTCGTAACCTTGAACGGCGGAACGCGCTTCGCAGCCCTGATGCGGTTGGCGGTTGCCAATACATCGTGGGTGATGGCCGCACTTGAGGCCATGCATCCGTCGATCTCGATAACCGCGACTTTGGTCATGTCAAAAAATCCACTATTAATGTCAATTTTGACACTAGCGCGCGGGCCGCGAAATCGCAACGATATCCCCGAAACGTCGGCCCCCGCGCCGCGGCTTGTGAGTATCCGTCGACCAGCAAGGGATTGCGCCGATGCCGAAACGGTCCATGAAACAGGACGATCCGCTCGAGGATTTTGCGCGTCGCGAGATCACCCTCGATGGCGTCGGCAAGGTCGTCTACGTGGCGGGCGCAGGGCCGGCCGTTATCGTGATGACGGAGATGCCGGGCATCAGTCCGCATGTCGCGCGGTTTGCCCGCTGGGCCCGCGACGCCGGCTTCACCGTCTACATGCCGTCGCTGTTCGGCCGTGACGGCGCCGTTCCAGGCGCGGAGGAGGGCGCCGCGATCTTTCAGCGCGCCTGCGTGAGCGCCGAGTTTCGCGCTTTGGCCTCAGACGAATCCAGTCCCGTGACAAAATGGCTCCGCTCGCTGGCGCGATTTGCGCATGGCGAATGCGGCGGTCCCGGCGTCGGCGCGATCGGGATGTGCTTTACGGGAAATTTTGCGCTGACCATGATGCTCGAGCCGTCGATGCTGGCGCCGGTGCTCTCGCAGCCGTCGCTGCCGCTGAACAATCCGGCAGGCATTGAGATCGCGCCCGACGAAGTCAAGGCCGTCCGCGAGCGGCTCGAGCGGGAAGATCTGACGGTGTTGGCCTATCGTTTCGCGGGCGACAAGTTCTGCATGGCGCAACGCTTCGCGGCGTATAGGGGCGCGCTCGGCGATCGTTTCATCGGACGCGTGCTTCCGGACAGCGCGGCGAATACCGATCTTGCGCCGTTCTTCGAGCGTCACGTCACGACCCCGCACAGCGTCGTCACCGCACACCTGATCGACGAGGCCGGCCAGCCGACGATCGCAGCACGCGACGAGATTTTGGCGTTCTTCAGGCACAGGCTGGCGCCTTCGGGAAGTGGACGTAGCTCATAACGCTTCAAGCGCATCGCGCGACGGCGCGATCGGCAGCCAATCAGGGATGCGGCGCTTGGCGAGCCAATATGGCCGCCAAAGAGATAGCCACGTGGCGCGGTCGAGCGGTGCCGTGCCCCATTTGCGCCGCTTCAGGTCGATCTGCGACAACTCATGCAAGTGCAGCCACTGGCGCGCCGCCCACCACAGCTCGCGCGTGACGTCTGCGTTTCCAGCGGCTTTGAGTTCGACGATGTTCGGCAGCGGATCACGATAGCGGCAGGCAACGTTCAGCGTAGCCACTCGTTCGCCGTTCCGCCGCACGCTCCAGACCCGCGAGCGATTGTGTGCCAAGTTGTAGCCATAGGTCTTGAGGCAATTCTTCATAGCTTCCGCCTCTTCGGCGATGGCGGCGATCGAGGTCAAAGGCAGGAAATCGTACCCAGCCACCTGCGCGGGCTGGAGCCCCATGTCGGCGATTGGCTGATGGCCAAGGTTCACATGCAACGCGATCATTGTTCGCCAGTCGTCCGCGGCCTCAAGGGCCTGGCCAATGCGTATTTCCGGCGTCCACGGGCGGCCGATCAACTCGTGCCCGAATGCTGCTGGCTGACCGGAAAACCATGTCCAGAGACTGATGAGCCGCAATCGAGCAGGATTCACGCGCCGAGGCTCGCGGACAAGCTCGCGCGCGATCCACAGCGCTGCCGGCTCATGCGTGAGCTCGGCAACATCAGCCACGGTTTGTAGCCAGGTCGGCGCAAGCTTGGGAGAGCGCGGCAGGTGGTTCGCGATCTGTCGACGAAATCGTTCGCCGTCGGGTAGTCGCGCAATCGGACGCGCGAACGCTTCGGGAGACAGCTTTCGCAGCCACAGCGGCAGGTCGGCCGCCGCCGCCGCTTCTGCGAGGGCGACACCGTCGATCACGCGCGCGAGTGCGGGCGCAGGATCGAGCCCGGGCCGTGGGACGGCGAGCGCGAAGAGCAGCGCGGGAAAGCGCCGCGAGGTCTGCAAGGCGCGAGTGCCGCATCGCCACGACGCGCACCGTTCCCTGGAAGCGGGGATGATATCGCCGAAGCCGACGTTCCAGCAGGTCGGAACGCCCGGCCCCCCGGCGAGGGGCCAGCACTAGATTCGAGGTCATGACAATAGTTCCGCAAGCGCGGACCAGGAGGCCCGCGGCAGATTCGATTCCGTTGAAGGTTTTGATTTCGTCCGGGATCGTATCCCGGAGCGCGCACTAAATATCGCGCGTCGAACCCGGGAAGCGCGCAGTCGTCAACATGGTCGCCTCCAGTAATGCAGTTGCGGTGCGCCCCAATAGCCCGGTTTCTGCCAATATGCAACCCGAGACTGCATGCTGCTTCAGCGCCATCGTTAACGCGATTGCAACGTCAGGAGTGCTTGTCGAGGCGGCGCTTGAGCAGCGTCAAATGTTGCAGCAGGTCCGACTGCGCGACATGTGACAGTTCGCCGATTAGCGCAATCACCCATTCCTCATGCCGGCGCGCCATCCGGCCGAATTCCTTGGCGCCTTCCTGCGACAGGCTCAAACGGAAGGTGCGGCGATCCTCGGAATCGACTTCGCGATGGATAAAGCCATCGGCTTCCAGCTTTTGCACCAGCGCGGTGATCGCGCCGTTTGAAACCATCAGGAGTTCGGAAACCTCGGACATGGTCGCGCCTTCAGGCTTGCGCGTGAGCTGCGCCAAGAGGTCGAAGCGGGCCAGCGTGGTGTTGAACTCCTTGCGCAGCCGGGCGTTCAGCGCCTTCTCGATCCGGGTGGCGCAGGAGAGCAGCCGCAGCCAGATGCGCAATTCCAGATGGGCGCCGTCGGATTCGTGCGCCGGCTCGACCGGCCGCAACGCTTGCCCGCGCGCACCCTTCGGGGATCGGGCCTTTCGTTTGACTGTGGCATCCATGGCTGGCGTCTCACCGAGGCTAAATGGAAATGGATCCGATGCTGGCTCCGCCGCAGACATACAGCGTCTGCCCGGTGATGAAGTCGGCATCCGGCGAACTGAAGAAACTGACGGCACGCGCGACGTCTTCGGACTTGCCGAGGCGGCCGAGCGGGATCGCCTGCGCCAGTTTCTTCGCGCGCTCGGAGTCCGGCGACATCACGCTTTCGAACATCTCGGTGTCCGCGATCGGGCCGGGGGCCACGACGTTGACGGTGATGCCGTATGGAGCAAGCTCCAGCGCCCAGGTCCGCGCCATGCCGATGATGCCGGCCTTGGTTGCCGAATACACCGTGCGTGTGGCGGCTCCCAGCGCGGCGCGAGAAGACAGGAGCACAATGCGGCCGAAGCTGGCCAGCTTCATGCTCGGCAGCGCCGCCTGCGCCAGCGCAATCCCCGCCCCGAAATGCAGTTGCGCCAAGGCGCCGACATCCTCGTCAGCAACCTCTTCCAGCAGCTTTGCGCGGATCGCGCCGGCATTATGCACGACATGGGTGATCGGCACGTTCGCCGCGATTTCCGACGCCACCTGCCGCGTCGCCGCCGCATCGAGCAGGTCGACTTCGTGCGATATGAATCTTGGATGGCTCCAGTCGGGTTTGCGCCGTGACAGCGAGATCACGTCGTAGCCGTCGGCCAGGAAGCCGCGGGCGATCGCAGCACCAATGCCGGTATTGCCGCCGCTGACGATCGCCGTGTAGGGAAGCGCGGGCATTTTACCTCACATGAAGAGTTGGATGTTGCCGAAGGCAGCATCGCAATTGATCAGGTCGACACGCTTCAGCTTGATCTTGAGCTTGCCGTTCTCGACGCTGAGATGATGCGTAACCCAGGCCGCATAGAGCGCCTGCTCATCGAGGCGGGTCTCGACATAATGTATCGGGGTCCAGGTGACGTAGCTATTCGCAGCGGCGTCGCGCGAATCGATCTGCGGCGTCTGCAACACGTGATGGCAGCGGCTCTTCGGCTTCTGGCTGAAGGTTCGCGCGCCCTTGAGCCGTTCGACCCGGATCGAGAGCAACAGCTTGTCCTCGTACATCAGCGAGCAGGTCAGCCGCGGATCGGTTTGATTCCATTCCAGCGGCATCCAGTAGAAGGCGTCGTCGGCGTACATGTCGAGCCATTCGTCGAAACGCTGCTGGTCGATCAGCCGCGCCTCGCGAACGACGAAGTCGATCAATTCCTGGTCGGTGGGGACCGCATTCTTGAGGGGAGCTTCGGTGACCATGCTCATGTCACATCCCCATCGTCATGAACTTGGTCCAGGCCCGGAACTGATGGCGCATCGGCCACTCGCTGGTCCCGTTGATCGCCACGTTGGTCTGTTCGGCTTCGTCGGGGCTGTAGAGGCGCTGCAGGTTTACCCACTCGTTGCCGTTCGAGTGCAGGCCTTCCTGCGCGCGCTCGTACATTTCGAGATCGTCATGGCCGACGATGGAGGTCGGCGCATTGATGAGCCGGTTGTACATCAGCGTGCGCTCGAGCAGCATGTCGGGTGCGTCGACGAGCTGGAACGTCCAGGATTCCACCAGCGTCTTGTTGGCCGCAATCGGCTTGAACTGCCGCAACAGCTGGATCGGGCCCTTGATCATGATGTTGGGGAAATAGACCGTGTTGTGCCGGTTTTCGTCCAGGATCGCCTTGGCGCGGGCCTCGCCATACGCCGCCGTCATCTTGTCGAAATAGCCGGGCACCGCCGAATAATCAGAGTGGATCGAGTGGTGCACGCCGGTGTGGCCGTGGCCGTTGTCCCAGATCCGAATGCCCATGTTTTCGAAGAACTCGTACGGGCTCATGAAGGGCGCGATGATCTCGACCGCCATCGGCTTCTTGGTGCCGGGAGGCGCTTTCTTCCAGACTTCGACCGCAGTACCAGCGGAGGACTCGTGCGCCACCATCGGATGGCAGGTGTCGGTCTGGTTCTCCACCAGCATCTTCCAATTGCAATTGTGCATGTAGCGCAGCACGCCGCCGGCGACCTTGAGCTGGCCGACCGGCGAACGGTCGACCATGTTGTCGAAGCTCGACAGGCTTTCGCCGAAGAACTCCTCGAAGTCGAGGCCGACGTCGTTGATCTTGGCGAATACGAAGCCGCGGTAGTTGCGGACATGGCGCACCGGCGCCATGCCGGTCGCGGCGCGACTCTGTTCGAAGCCGGTGTTCTCGTAGCCCTTCTTCAAGGGGATCGCGAGCAGCGAGCCGTCGGTCTTGAAGCTCCAGGCGTGGTACGGGCAGCGGAAGAACTTTCCGGTGTTGCCGCAGGTCTCGGATGTGATGCGCGTACCTTTATGGGGGCAGCGATTGTGCAACACGTGCACCTTGCCATCGGTATGGCGCACGAGCAGTACCGGCTGCGTGCCGATCGTGGTGCCAAAGTAGTCGCCGGGATTGGGGACCTGGCTGTCGTGACCGACATAGACCCAGCTGTTCGGGAACATATGTTCCATCTCGAGCTGGAACACCTCTTCGCTGACATAGACGTCACGGTGAACTTCCTGCTCGCGGACCAGCGCGCGAAGCGCCTCGGCGTTGCCGGCATATCGGGTCATGCGTTCCTCCTTCACAGGTCGAGCACAAGTCTTTTGGTTTTCGCACGCGAAATGCAGATCTGCATCACCTTGTTCGACGCCTTCTCGCTTTCGCTCAGGATGTAGTCGCGATGATCGGGAATGCCCTCGATGACAGTGGTCTGGCAGATGCCGCAATCGCCGCGCTTGCAGTCATGCATCGGGTCTTCGCCGGCCTCGAGCAGCACGTCGAGGATGGTCTTGCCGGCCGGAATCTCGTAGACGCGGCCGTTGCTCTTGAGTTCGACCTCGAAACCGGCGTCGCCGGATTTCTCTTCGGGCGCGCTGAAGATTTCGAAATGCAGCCGCCCCTGCGGCCAGTTCATCTGCTTGGCCAGCGCGATCGCGGCCTCGATCATCGGCAGCGGCCCGCAGAGGTAAAGCGGCACGTCGGGCGCGAGCCGGTTCATCAGGCCTTCGAGGTCGAAAAACCGGCCGGCTTCATCGTCGGCGTGGATCGTCGCGCTTGTGTTGGCCAGCCGCTCGATCTCGCCGAGGAAGGCAAGCTCGCTTCGGCTGCGTCCGGCGTAATAGAACGAGAACGGCCGCTTCGCCGCACTCAATTCGCAGGCCATCGCGAGCAGCGGCGTCACGCCGATACCGCCCGCAACCAGTGCGACTTCGCTGGCGCCTGCGCCGAGCGGAAAATTATTTGCGGGCTGCGAGATCGTCAGGCGATCGCCGGGCTTGAGGCCGTGCATGAAAGTGGAGCCGCCGCGGCTCTTGCTCTCCTGCAGCACGGCGATCCGATAGGCGGTCGGATGCTCAGCGGCCGCGCGCGGTGACGCCGTCTCGATCAGCGAATAGGAGCGCCGGCCGACGTCGGGCAGATGGACGTCGATATGGGCGCCCGCGGCCCAGCCCGGCATCGGGGCACCATTGGCGCGCGCAAGCACGAATTCGCGAATGCGCGGCGTGAGCGCCTCGGCTTTCGACACCACGACTTCGAATTGATCCATCCTCAGGCGTCCTCGAACAGTGTCTCGACGGTGCGCAACGCGCCATCGAGCTCGGTGCCATCGGCGTCCTTCAGCGCGACCTTGGTCAGCCGCTGCACCCATTCGGCGGCATCGGGCCGGCCGGCCAGGCGCTCGGACGCCTGCATGACCTTGTCGAATTTCGATTCACCGCGGGAATGCGTGTCGGAATAGCCGGCGACGAGACGACGGGCCTCGCATACGGCGGTGGCGAGCACTGCATCGCTCGCAGCGAATTTCCGGACGCGTTGCGACCATGCGTCGAGATGGCGCATCTCGCGGGCGTGCCGCAGCGTGCGACGGCGGAATCGCCGCAGGCCCGCCACGAAGTACAGCATGAGGAAAGCCGACGGCGCAGTGGTGCGCAGCTTTCTTCCGCGATCGATGAGCCGGGCGATCCGCTCGCTGCGCTCGATCCTCTCGCCGAGGCTCGGTGGCAGCAGTCCCGCCATTTCCTCGATCCTTGGATGGAAGAATTCGGTGATCCCGAGGATCTGGTCATCGCCGGCCCGCGCCTCGCGGCGCACCCGGTCGAATCGTCCGGCGCGGGTCTTGAGATCTGCTACGCGGATCACGTCGTCATAGGCCATCGCGATGGCGAGATATTTGGCAAAAGCCTGCATCAGGCCGGTCGCGTCGCGCGGCATCGCTTCCAGCCGGTCGAGATACTCGCCGCCATAGGCGACGTCCTGATAATCGACCACGCGCTGCAGGCCGGCCGCGACGATGCCGTGCAGTTCAGCCGGCAATTGCCGCGCCCGCGCGACCAGCGCGTCATAACCGGCATGGCCAATCGGCTCGAGGCGGGGAAAGCGTTTTGCGAGTGGCGGCTTTGCCGCTGGCTTGATCTTTGGATCCTGCTTGAGTTCGGCGACGGCCCGCTCGCGGCCGGCCGTGAAGGCGCGCAGGCTGGCATCGACGCCGACGCCCGCGGAGCGGATCGTGGCTTCGAAATCCTCTGTCGTAAACGGCAATGCGCCGGAGCCCGCGAGCGCGCCGAACAGCACCGAGGAAACCACGCTGCCGGTGGCGTCTGCGATCTCGGCCATGTCGAACGCGATGAAGCGGTTGGCCGCGACATTCGCTGCCTCGTAAACCTGCGAGGCGTCGGCAGTGCCATCGCCGGGCGCGGTTTTCTCGATCACGGCCAGGGAGCGGTGCGAGGAGCCGATCAAAAGCGTACGGTCGGGCGAGACCAGCCCGCGCAGGATGGCGCGGCCGGCTTCCATCAATTCGGCGCCGATCACGATGTCGACCTTGCCCGGCGCCGGCATCAGCGACAGCACGGGGTAACGCTCGGGCTTGCTCAAGTCGGGCGCGATCATCTCGATGTAATAGATCGTGGCGCCGGTGCGCTGGGCGACGCCCGGCACCGAGGTCGATTGCGCAAACCAGCTGCGTTGTTCAGCCAGCGCCACGATCCAGTCGACCAGCACACCGCCGCCCTGGCCGCCCATCGCGAGCACAGCGACGGTAATGGGTCGGGCCTGACTGAGCGCGACGGAAGAGGGGGCTATAGAGACGTTCATGCCGCCTCCTGTTCGAACATGATCCGCCGTCCCGCCCGCCAGCGCTGCAAGGCGCCGATCACACGCCGCCAGATGCGGTCGAGGCGAGCTTCGAAGGCGCTCGGATTGGAAACGATGTCGGCGCGATAGAACGAGGGACACAGCACGGCGGCGTCCGCGACCTCGCCGCAATGGCCGCAGCCGACGCAAGTGTTGTCAACCGCCGCGACCGGATTGTCCTTCAACGGGTCGGTCGTCGGTTTCACCGATAGCGATGGGCAGCCGGACAGGCGGATGCAGGCGTGATCGCCGGAGCAGACGTCTTCATCGACACCGAAGCGCTCGCGCACGACGCGCTCGCCGCGCTTGGCGGCGGCCGCCACCAGCGGCTTCACGCGCCGCTGCTTGTTCAGCATGCATTCCGACGAGGCGACGATGATCTTCGGCCCCTTTTCCTCCGTCGTCAGCGCCTCGCGCAGGGTGTCGCGCATGTGCGAGACGTCGTAGGTGCGGTCGATCTGGCGCACCCATTTGGCGCCGACGCCCTTCACCGCTTCGACGATCGGATGCTTGGTCGAGCGCGAACGGTTGTCGGCGCGCGAGGAGGGGATGTCCTGGCCGCCGGTTGCGGCGGAATAATAATTGTCGACCACGACAATCACGCTGTCGTGCTGGTTGAAGACGGCGTTGCCGACGCCGCTGGTCAGCCCGTTATGCCAGAAGCCGCCGTCGCCCATGATCGAGATCGAGCGCTTGCTCGCCGGAACGTTGAAGGCGGAGGCGGACGCCGGACCCAGCCCGTAGCCCATGGTGGTGGCGCCGATATTGAACGGCGGCAGGATCGAGAACAGATGACAGCCGATATCGGCGGCGATATGATGCGGGCCGAGCTCTTTCTCGACCAGCTTCATCGCGGAAAAGATCGGCCGCTCCGGACAGCCGGTGCAAAAACCCGGCGGCCGCGGCGGCACCACGTCGGCCAATGCGCGGATCCTGTCATCGACCTCGACGCGGTCGATATTCGGCGCGCGTGCGGCATCCGGCAGCGCATCCGCGCGCCAGCGGCGGATGAAGGCGCCGATCGCCGCGCCCATCACCTGCGCGGTATATTCGCCGGCCATCGGCAACAGGTCCTTGCCGTGCAGCTTGGCCGGAATGTCGGCGTTGCGCAGGATCTTGTGCAGCGCCTGCTCGATGAACTCGGGCTGGCCTTCCTCGACCATCAGCACCGCCTTCTTGGACCGGCAGAACTCGATCACCTCGCGGTCAACGATCGGGTAGGTCACGTTCATCACATAGAGCGGCACCCGCGTCTCGCCCCAGATGTCGGCAAGGCCAGCCTCGCGCAACGCGGTGATGACGCTGTTATACATGCCGCCCTGCATGATGATGCCGATATCGTCGATATCGCCGTCGAACGTCTCGTTCATGCCGCGGGCGTGGATGAATTCGACCGCCGCCGGCCAGCGCTGCTCGATCTTTTCCTTTTCATGGAGGAACGAGGCCGGCGGCAGCACGATCCGGTTGGTATCGCGCGACGGCGCATCGAGCGCGCGGGCCAGCGGAAAACTGGGGCGGACATTGTCGCGGGTGGCGAAGCGACCGTGCACATGACAGGCGCGTATCCGCACCTCCAGCATGACGGGCGTATTCGATGCCTCGGATAGTTCGAAGGAATCGTGCACGGCCTTGACGATGGACGCCACGTTGGGCCGCGGATCGACCAGCCAGAGCTGCGACTTCATCGCAAACGCGTGCGAACGCTCCTGCATGATGGAGGAGCCTTCGCCGTAATCTTCGCCGATGATGATGAGCGCACCGCCGGTCACCCCGCCCGAGGACAGGTTGGCGAGCGCATCCGACGCGACGTTGATGCCGACAGGCGCCTTGAAGGTGACCGCGCCACGGATCGGATACATCACGGAGGCGGCAAGCGTCGCCGCCGCCGTCGCCTCGCTGGCGCTGGATTCGAAATGGACGCCGAGATCGGAAAGAATGTCCTGCGCGTCCGACAGCACGTCCATCAGATGCGAGATCGGCGCGCCCTGGTAGCCGGCGACATAGCTGACGCCGCATTCGAGCAAGGCCTTGGTGATCGCGAGGATACCTTCGCCCCGAAATTCCTGGCCGGCTCCCAGCTTCAGGTCTTCCACCTCGCGCGCGAAAGAGCGTTCTGCCATGCTCGCCTCCTCGGCCTTGCGGGGAACTCCGGACGACCGAATATAATTTTAGACATCAAACAAAAATGATGTCAATCGGACTTGCGGGTTTGCGCATGGCAAAACCACCTCGCGAACGTCTATGTGCAATTTTTCAGCCTATTTCGTGGGCTTCATGCCCAGCCGGCCGGCCCTGGCGCCGGATCGGCTTGCTTGACAGGATATTTTAGCCATGAAACATTATTGGGGCGCGTCGCGCCTGGTGACGTACGCCAAGGCGCCCCTTTGCGGGAGACTGACATGACCCCGGTTTCGCAACTACGCGGGCCGTCTCGCGAACATCTCGCGTGGCCGTTCTTCGATGCCCGCCACAGCGAATACGCGGCGGCGCTCGATGCATTTGCCGCCGGTCTTGGCGATACGCACGGCGGTGACGTCGATGAGACCTGCCGTTCGCTGGTTCGCCGGCTTGGCGCCGCGGGATTGCTGGAGGCGTCGGTCGCGGGCAACCAGCCCGATGCGGTGATCGATTCCCGGCTGATTTGTCTCGCCCGCGAGACGCTGGCCTGGCACAGCGGGCTTGCCGATTTCGCGTTTGCAATGCAGGGACTCGGAACCGGAGCGGTGGCGATTGCCGGTTCGCCGGAATTGCGCGCGCTGGTCCTGCCGAAGGCGCGGCGCGGCGACTGGGTCGCGGCCTTCGCCCTGTCGGAGAAGGAAGCCGGTTCCGACGTTGCCGCCATGGCCTGCAGCGCCCGGCGCGAAGGCGACCATTATATCCTGGATGGCGAGAAGACCTGGATTTCCAACGGCGGCATCGCCGACGTCTATACGCTGTTTGCGCGCACCGGCGAGGCGCCGGGCGCGCGCGGCATTTCGGCCTTTGTGGTGCTTCCGGACGATCCTGGATTTTCGATCGCCGACCGCATCGACGTGATGGCGCCGCATCCGCTGGCGACGTTGCGGTTCGAGGGGTGCCGAATTCCGGCCGGGCGCCTGTTGGGCTCGCCGGGCGAAGGTTTCAAGATCGCGATGCGCACGCTCGATATCTTCCGCGCGTCGGTTGCAGCCGCCGCACTTGGTTTTGCCCGCCGCGCGCTGGATGAGGCCGTGGCGCATGCGCGGAGCCGGAAAATGTTCGGCGGCGTGCTGGGCGACCAGCAATTGACGCAGGCGGCCCTCGGCGACATGGCCGCAGGCGTCGATGCCAGCGCTCTCCTCACCTACCGCGCGGCCTGGCGGCGCGACGTGCAGAAAGCTTCCACGACGCGCGAAGCCGCGATGGCGAAGATGGTCGCGACCGAAACTGCACAGACGGTGATCGACCGTGCCGTGCAAATGTTCGGCGGCCGCGGCGTGCGCTCCGGCGAGATGGTCGAGCAGCTCTACCGCGAGATACGTGCGTTGCGCATCTATGAAGGCGCGACCGAAGTCCAGAAACTCATTATCGGACGCGACGTCCTGAAGGCCTAGCCGCGGGCGTCCGGTCGCGTCCTGCTACGGGAGTATGAAATGTTCGAGTTCTTGCAGCCGCCCGGTTGGGCCAAGCCGAGCGGTTATGCGAACGGCATCGCCGCCCGCGGCAAGATGATCTTCGTCGCGGGCCAGATCGGCTGGAACGAACAATGCAAGTTCGAAACGGACGATCTGGTGGAGCAAACCGGCCAGACCCTGAAAAACGTCGCAGCCGTCTTGCGCGCCGGCGGCGCCGGGCCCGAGCATATCGTGTCGATGACGTGGTTCCTGCTCGATCGCAAGGAATACTCGGCGCGCCTGAAGGAATCGGCGTGGCCTATCGCGACGTCATGGGTCGGAACTTTCCGGCCATGACGGCGCTGCAGGTATCGGGGCTGATCGAGGATCGCGCCAAGGTCGAAATCCAGGCGATTGCGATGATACCTGACTAGATGAACTGACAACGCGACGCCGGACACGGCGCCGGTACAGGAGGGCGACATGGCAACGAAAGCTCGTGAGAACCACCGGGAAGACGTGGCCGGACGGGCCAACGTCGAGGATACCCCTGAACTGCTCGCCTATTACGACGAACTCGAACGGCTGGAAGCCGGCGCGCTCTGGACGGTCGCGAACAAGATCGAGCCTTGGGCGCCCAAATCGTCCTCCGTTCCGGTGCTGTGGCGCTACGAGGACCTTCGCGCGCATGTGTTGCGCTCCGTCGAACTGGTGTCGCCCGAGAAGGCCGGCCGCCGCGTCATCTATCTGAACAATCCCGGCCGCCGCGACCACGCAGCCGCGGTCGGCTGGCTGTATTCCGGCCTGCAGGTCATGCATCCGGGCGAGGTCGCGTCCGCCCACGCCCATTCGGCTTCCGCCCTTCGCTTCATCATGGAAGGCGAGGGCGCCTATACCATCGTCGACGGCCACAAGATGACGCTCGGCGCCAACGACTTCGTGCTGACGCCGAACGGCACCTGGCACGAACACGGCGTCTCCAGCGACGGTACGCCCTGCATCTGGCAGGACGGTCTCGACATTCCCCTGGTCAACACGCTCGAAGCCAATTTCTACGTGGTCCATCCCGATCTGCAGCAGAGCGTCGGCTATCCCGTCGACGACATGACGCACACCTGGGGCAATCCCGGCCTGCGTCCGGCGGGCGCCGAATGGTCCAAGGGATATTCGCCGCTGCTGAAGTATGAGTGGGGTCCGACCTACGAGGCGCTGCAGCGTTACGGCAAGGCCACCGACGGTTCGCCCTATGACGGCGTTCTCATGAACTACGTCAATCCGGTAACCGGCGGGCCGGTGATGCAAACGATCGGCGCATCGATGCAGATGCTGCGGCCGGGCGAGAGCACCCGGGCGCATCGTCACACCGGCAGTTTCATCTATCAGGTCGCCAAGGGAAGCGGTCACTCGATCATCGACGGCAAGCGCTTCGACTGGAAGGAGCGCGACATCTTCTGCGTCCCGTCCTGGGCCTGGCATGAGCATGTGAATGCGTCGGCCACCGAGGACGCCTGCCTCTTCACGTTCAACGACCTGCCGGTCATGCATGCGCTCGGGCTCTACCGCGAGGAAGCCTTTGGCGACAATGGCGGCCGGCAGCCCCTCGTATCCTAGAGGTTCGGTCCTGATTGAATCAGAACCAAAGCTCTAGATTCTTGTTTGACGCGTTTTCTTCACGCGAACCACTTCGCTTGAAAACGCTACATGGGAGAGAAAACAGTGCGCCTTGTTACCTATCGCGGCACCGTTGAGGCTGCAGCCCGTCTAGGTGCTGTCGTCGAGGATATCGTCGTGGACGTCGAGGAGGCGGGCCACCATGCCGGCGTTTCCCTTCCCTCATCGATGCTCGATTTCATCGATCTGGGCCCACCGGCCTTGGCGGCGCTCAAAAAGATATTGAACGAGGGCAAGGATAACTGGCCGGTAGGTGCGGCGCTGCCGCTGGCGAACGTCCGGCTGCTGGCGCCGATCCCGCGTCCGCGCAAGAACATTTTTGGCATCGGCCTCAATTACGTCGAGCACGTCGCGGAATCGTCGCGCGCCCTCGACACCGCGAAGGACTTGCCGAAGCAGCCCATCATCTTCTCAAAACCGCCGACCAGCGTGATCGGGCCGGACGAGGCCATCCATCACAACAAGGCGATCACGCAGCAGCTCGACTGGGAAGTCGAGCTTGCCGTCGTGATGGGACGGACCGCGCGGCGGGTGTCGGAGGCCGAAGCGCTCGGCTTCGTGTTCGGCTACAGCGTGATGATCGATATCAGCGCCCGCGACAATCGCCGCGCCGGCCAATGGATCTACTCCAAGGGGCAGGACACGTACGCGCCGTTCGGGCCGTGCATCGTCACGGCGGATGAAATCACCGATCCGCACGCGCTCGATCTCTGGCTGACGGTGAACGGCGTCGAGAAGCAGCGCTCCAACACGCGCCACATGCTGTTCAAGGTACCGCTTTTGATTGCGGACATTTCGGCGGCGATGACGCTGGAACCGGGCGACATCATTGCGACCGGCACGCCCGAGGGCGTCGGCGCCGGGCGCTCTCCGCAGGAATGGCTGTGGCCGGGCGACGTGGTGGAAGCCGAAGTCACGGGCATCGGCCGGCTGCGCCACCCGGTGGTCGCGATCTGAGAGGCCGGCATGATCTTCGACATGGAGACGCTGGAAGCGCAGAACCGCTACAAGATACTAACGGCCACGGTGACGCCGCGGCCGATCGCCTGGATCACCACGCTTTCCGCGAGCGGCGTGATCAATGCCGCGCCTTTCAGCTTCTTCAATGTGATGGGGCATGAGCCGCCCACGGTCGCAATCGGGCTTCTGGCGGGCTCGGAGCGCTTCAAGGACACCGCGGCGAACATCCTCGATACCGGGGAATTCGTCGTGAACCTGGTTGGCGAAGCCAACGCCGAGGCAATGAACATCACCTGTATCGACGCGCCGCCCGAGATCGACGAGTTGACGCTGGCCGGGCTGACGCCGGCCGCCTCGCAGGCGGTACGCCCGCCGCGCATCGCGGAATCGCCGGTGTCGTTCGAATGCCGGGTGCTCGCTTCGCTGGTGACGGGGCCACGGCAGACCGCCGTTATCGGCCGCGTGGTCCGCGCCCATGTCGATGACGCGGTGATTTTGGACAAGGAGCGCTGCCACATCGATACGCAGGCGCTGCGTCTGATCGCCCGCATGCACGGCAGCGGCTGGTATGCGCGCTCCACCGACCTGTTCCAGATCGATCGGCCGACCTGGGCGATGAGGCAGGAAAAGAACGTCAAGGCGAAACCTGCATAGCGGCATCTGAAGCGGAGGATATCTTGAAAATTGCAGTGTTGGGTGGGGGCAACGGTTCGTTCGCAGCCGCCGGCGACTTCGCCTTGGCCGGTCACGAGGTGCGGCTATGGCGTCGAAATCCCGGAGATGTCGAGGCGCATCGCACGCAGGGCGGCACGATAACGGTCATCGATCGATCGGGGCGACGTGATGTCAAGCTGGCGACAATCACGTCGTCGATCGCGGAAGCTATCGAAGCCGCCGATCTGATCCTGTGTCCAGCGCCGGCTTTCGCGCAGGCCGCGATCGCCGAACTGGCTGCGCCACATTTGCGCGACGGCCAGGTCGTGTTCCTGCCTCCCGGCACATTCGGCTCCCACATCTTCGCCCGCGCGGCAAGGGACGCCGGCAACCGCGCCGAGATCGCAACCGCGGAGACAGGAACGCTGCCGTGGCTGGCGCGCAAGCAGGGGCCTTATGCCGTTCGCATCTCGGGCCGGGGCGCGCGGCTGCCGACCGGCGTGTTTCCATTGCGTCTCGCCCCGCACGCGTTGGATGTGATCGAGCGAGCCTTTCCGAACGCCATCGAGCCATGCGGCGATGCGCTCTCGGGCGCGCTGATGAACGCCGGCCCGATCATTCATCCGCCGCTGATCACCATGAACGCCGGCCCGATCGAGCATTTCGAAAAATGGGACATCCACAAGGAAGGAACCCAGCCAGCCATCCGCCGCGTGACGGACGCGCTCGATGCCGAACGCATCGCTATCCGCGAGGCGCTTGGTTACGGCGGGCCGCACTTTCCACTCGCCGACCATTATTCGAAGGACGGCGAACCCTGGATGTATGCGCGCGACGCGCACGACCAGCTCACGGATTCCGGCGATTGGTCCGAACGCCTTATCCTCGTCGAGCATCGCTACATGCTGGAGGATTTGCGCCTCGGCCTGTCGTTCCTGGCATCGGTGGCGGGCCTGGCGGGCGTGCAAACGCCACTCGTCAAGGCGTTCCTGGCGATCGGCTCGGCCATCACGGGACAGGATTTCGCGGTGACGGGCCGGAGCCTGGCTTCGGTCGGCCTCGGCGATCTCGACCGCGCCGCCTTGCAAAATCACCTCGCCGAGGGTTTTCGATGAAACCTATCATTGGATGCCTCGGCGCCGGCCGAATGGGCCGTGGGATTGCGGTGGTGTTCGCGTTCGCCGGTCACCAGGTTGTCGTCGTCGACTTCAAGGAACGAGAAGCGGCGGCATTTGAGGCGCTTGCGGTCGAAGCGAAAGCTGAAATTCGATCGACACTCGAGATTCTTTCACGCATCGATCTGTTGCCGGCAGAACTTGTGGCCACAATCGCCGAACGAGTCACAATCGTGCCTCGGCAGGACGCGGCCGCTGTTCTGCCCCGCTGCAATGTCATCTTCGAGGGAATGCCGGAAATCCTGGGCTTGAAGCAGGCCGCGCTGGCCGAAGCTTCGCGGCTGGCGGGCGAAGGCCCGATCATCGCCTCGACCACGTCGACGATACTGGTCGACGATCTCGCCGGATCAATCGAGCAGCCCGGCCGCTTCCTCAATGCGCACTGGCTCAATCCGGCCTATCTGGTGCCGCTGATCGAATTGTCGCCCGGGCGGCTCACCGCGCCGGAAGTGACAGTGCGAATGAAGGCGCTGCTCGAAGGCATCGGCAAGGTGCCGGTGGTCTGCGCGGCGCGGCCGGGCTTCATCGTTCCCCGAATCCAGACGCTGGCGATGAATGAAGCCGCCCGCATGGTGGAGGAGGGCGTCGCCTCGGCGGAGGACATCGACAAGGCCGTGATCTATGGCTTCGGATTCCGCTTCGCGGTGCTGGGTCTGCTCGAGTTCATCGATTGGGGCGGCGGCGATATCCTGCATCACGCCAGCCGCTATCTGGTCGAGGCGCTCGGCGACAGCCGTTACGCCGCGCCTGACATCATCGCGGCGAATATGCGCGAGGGACGCATCGGCATGAAGACCGGGCAGGGCTTCATGAACTATGAAGGCGTCGACCAGGCCGCCTATCGTGAACAGCGCCTGGCCGCCTTTGCGTCGGCGCTGCGGGCCATGGGGCTGGCGCGCGAGCCCGTCGCTTGAAGCAGGCTGCGCCTTGCTTCAGTGGCCGCCGAGATAGGCTGCGATCAGTTTCGGGTCGTGGATCAGCGTGTCCGCCGGACCGGACTGGATGATCTCGCCGGTTTCCAGCACATAGCCGTAATCCGCGGTCTCCAGCGCAGCGCGGGCGTTCTGCTCGACGAGGAGCACCGATACGCCGAGGCTCCGCAGCGAGGCGATGGTGCGAAAGATTTCGCGGACGATCAGCGGCGCGAGGCCGAGGCTGGGTTCATCGAGCACGAGGAGCTTTGGCTTCGCCATCAGCGCGCGCCCGAGCGCCAGCATCTGGCGCTCGCCGCCCGACAATGTGCCGGCAGCCTGCTGGCTGCGCTCTTTCAGGCGCGGGAAGCGGTCGAACACATCGTCGAGGCTTTTGCGCGTCGTCGAGCGATCGCGCAGGCTGTAGGTACCGAGCAACAGATTGTCGGCGACCGACATGTCGGCGAACAGTTCGCGCTTCTCGGGCACGAGGCAGAGTCCTCGCTCGACGCGGCCCTCGACGTCGATCCGCGCAAGATCGGCGCCCTGAAACATCATCCGGCCCGTGGACTTCAGCAGACCTATCGCCGCCATCAGCAGCGTCGTCTTGCCGGCGCCGTTCGGGCCGATCACGGTCACGATCTGCCCTTGCTCGACGGAAAGCGAAACGTTCCGCACGGCCTCTACCTTGCCGTAGGCGACCGACACATTCTCGATCGAGAACATCTGTGTCACGCGACACCTCCGAGATAGGCTTCCTGGACGCGGGCATCGCTGCGGATCGCCGCCGGCTCGCCTTCGCAGAGCTTCGAGCCGAAATCGAGCACGACGATACGGTCGACCAGCGACATGACAAACTCCATGTCGTGCTCGACCAGGAGGATGGTCAGATGGTCCGTGCGCAGCGACCGCAGCAGCTCGGCCAGCTTGAGCTTCTCCTGGCGGCGCAGGCCGGCCGCCGGCTCGTCGAGGACGAGCAGCGTCGGATCGGCGGCGAGCGCGCGCGCGATCTCGAGCACGCGCTGATTGCCGAGCGGCAAATTGCCGGCAAGCTCGAACGGCTTGTCGCCGAGGCCCACCCGTTCGAGCTGCTGCAGCGCTTCGTAGCGGGCACTGGCCTCTTCCGCCTGGTTCAGGCGCAGGGCGCCGGCGAGCAGTCCTGTCCTGGTGCGCGAATAGGTGCCGAGCAGGACGTTGTCGAGCAGCGTCATGCGCGGGCGCAGCTTGACGTGCTGGAAGGTGCGGGAAATCCCGGACCGTGCGATGTGGAATTGCTGGTCACGGGCGATCGAGCGGCCCGCGAACGCGATCTCGCCGCTGTTGGCGCGCAGCGCCCCCGTGAGCAGGTTGAACATCGTGGTCTTGCCGGCGCCGTTCGGTCCGATCAGCCCGAGAATTTCGCCGGACTTCACGTCGAAGCTGACATTATTGACGGCGACGAGGCCGCCAAATCGCCGCTGCGCGTCGCTCACTTTAAGAAGGAGGGTGCCGGGCGCCGGCTGCTCGCGGCGCGGCAACGCCGTCGCCGCTTGCGGACGGGACTGCTTCAGGTCCGGGAGAAAACCCGCGAGGAACGGGACGATGCCCTGCCGGGCGCGTTGCAGGAACAGGATGAACAGCGCCGAGAACGCCACGATCTCGAGCTGGCCGGAGGCGCCCTTGGCGATCAGCGGCAGGTAGTCCTGCACGGTATTCTTCAGGAGCGTAACGATCGCAGCACCCACCACGCCGCCCAAAATGCTGCCGGCGCCGCCGACCATCGCCATCATGAGATATTCGATGCCCATGCCGGCCTCGAACGGGCCGGGGCTGACGAAACGGCCGAGATGGGCATAGAGCCATCCGGACAGCGAGCCAAGGAACGCAGCGATGACGAACGTCACCAGCTTGATCTGGAATGCGTTGATCCCGAGGCTTTCGACCAGCGTATTGCCGCCGCGAAGCGCGCGCATGGCGCGGCCGATGCGGGAGTCGAGCAGGTTGTAGCAGAGGAGGAGGACCGCCACGACGATGGCCCAGATCAGGAAATAGATCTGCCGGCTTTCGACAAGGGCGATCGGGCCGATCGAGATCGGCGGAATGCCCGAGATGCCGTTATGTTGACCGAGGCCATCGATGTTGCCGAACAGGAACGCGATCGCCAGTCCCCAGGCCACCGTGCTCAGCGACAGGAAATGGCCCCCAAGGCGCAGCGTCACGAAGCCCAGGATCGCCGCGATGCTGCAAGTCAGGACAACGGCCAGCAACAGTCCGAGCCAGGGCGAGTAGCCGTTCACCGCCGTGACCCAGGCGGTTGAGTAAGCTGCGACGCCGACAAAGGCGGCCTGGCCGAACGACACAATGCCGCCGACCCCGGTCAATAGCGCGAGCCCGATGGCCGCAAGCGAGTAGATGCCGATATAGTTCAACAACGTGATGCTGAACGGATTGAGCACAAAGGGCGCCGCCACGAGGCAGGCGACCGCCGCGGCCATGATGAGACGGATCTGCTGCAGGGTCATTCCTCGACTTCCTCTTCGGAATGCTGCGAGGCGAGCGAGCGCCAGAGCAGGACGGGAATCAGCAGCGAGAAAACGATGACGTCCTTCAAGGTGCTGCTCTGGAACGAAGCGAAGCTCTCGATAATGCCGACGCCGAAGGCGCCGAGCGCAGCACCTGGATAGCTGGCCATGCCGCCGACGATGGCGCCGACAAAGGCTTTCAGGCCGAGCAGGAAACCGGAATCGTAGAAGATGGTGTTCACAGGCGCGATCAGGATGCCGGAGACGCCGGCCATCAGCGACCCCAGCAGGTAGGCGATGGTGCCGGCGCGCGCAGGCCTGATTCCCATCAGCCGGTGCGCCGGTGCGGTTCAGGGCGGTCGCGCGCAGCGCCTTGCCGACCAGCGTGAAATCGAAAAAGAGAAACAGCAGGCCGCTGAACAGCAGCGCCGCCGCCAGGATCAGGACCGTCTGTCCGGAAACGTGCACGCCGGCGATCTCCAGCGCCATCGACGTCAGCGGCTCGGTCCGAACGCCTTCGGGGCCGAAGAACAGCAGGCCAAGTCCGACCAGCGCGAAGTGCAGCGCGACCGAGACCGTCAGCAACAACAGAACCGAGGCGTCCGCGATCGGGCGGAACACGATCCGGTCCAGCAGCGGTGAGATCGGCATGATCAGGAGCAGCGCCAGAACGATCCGGACCGGCATCGGCGGATTGAAGCGCATCGTCAGCCAGACGATCCCGACGACAATCAAGGGTAATGCGAGATAGCCGAAGACGGCCTTCGGCACCGCGCGGAGTTCGCCGGCGCGCGCCAGCGAGACGACCTCCATCGCGCAGGCCATGCAGGCCAGCACGACGACCAGCCCGACCGTTCCGGGAAGCTGCCTGGCGTCGATCGCCGCGAGGGTGAGCGCGGTGAAGGCCGCGATGTCGCCGAACGGAATGAAGATCACCCGCGTCACGGTGAAGATCAGCACGGTTCCGATCGCCACCAGGGCGTAGACCGCCCCGGTGGCTATTCCGTCGATCGCAAGGATCGCTGCGATGTCTGCCGTCATGCTGTCGGCCGTCCTTCCGTGTTACGCTTCGGCTTCGCTCAGGGCTCGTAGGTCCAGGCGCCGTTGTTCAGGCGGACGATCACCAGCGCGCGCTCGTCCACGCCGTGGTAGGCGCCAGCCTTGAAGTTGTAGACCGCGTGCACGCCCGAGAGCTCCTTGGTGTTGAGGATCTCGTCGCGCAGGGCTTTGCGGAATTCGACGGTGCCGGGTTTTGCGGTCTTCAGCGCGCGCTCGGCGGCAGAGGTGAAGATCTTCCAGCCGTCGAAGGAGTAGGCCGAGAAGCCGTCCGTGGTCGGAACATTGTTGGCCTTCAGGAAGGCGGCGCGGAACTCGAGCGCGAGCTTCTTGGCGAAATGGTTGTCGGGAAGCTGCTCGGCCACAATGACCGGGCCTGCCGAGACCTGAATGCCTTCCGCAGCCTTGCCGCCGACGCGCACGAAATCAGGATTGACCAGCGCGACCGTGCCGTAGGTTTTACCCTTGAAGCCGCGTTCGCCGAGCGCCAGCAGCGGCAGCGCGCCCTGCGTGCCCGATCCGCCGATCAGCACAGCATCCGGACGCACCGCAAGAACTTTGAGGATCTGGCCGGTGACCGACGTATCGACGCGCGCGTAGCGCTCGTTGGTCAGCACCTTGATGCCGTCCTCGGTTTCTACCGCCTTGGCGCCGTTATAAACCAGATCGCCCCAGGCATCGGAGAAGCCGATATAGCCGATGTTCTTCATCGCATCGCGCTTCATGCGGTCGGCGACGACCTTGACCAGCAGCGAGGCGGGCTGCGGAACGGAAATGCCCCATTGGTCGGCCGGATTCGGCTGACCGATTACCGGGGAGACCGCAATCATCGGAACCTTCAGTTCGGTCGCGACCGCCAGCATTGCGATGGTCGAAGGCGCCGTTGCGGTGCCGATCAGGAGATCGACCTTTTCTTCCTCGATGAGCTTGCGCGCGTTGCGGGTCGCGGCCGAGGGATCGGAGCCGTCGTCGAGCTGGATCAGCTTGATCTTCTCCCCGTTGACCTCGTTCTTGTATTCCATGGCGGCCTGGATGCCGCGTCCGTACGGGATGCCAATCGAGGCGCCGGGTCCACTGAGGGACGTCACGAATCCGATCGTGATGTCGGCCTGTGCGGTCGAGGCCGCCACGAGGCCGCCGATGAGGGCAGTCAAACTCAACATCTTGCGCATTGCATTCCCCTTGGTTGAAAACAGCCGCGACCTGAGCGAGATGTCAGCATGGATCGAGGTCGGACCAGCACGATCGATGCCGCAGTTGTCGGCGAAACCCGGCGCGGGCATGATCCCCGCGTCGGCATGGGAGTTATGAGATGAACGCCAGAACCGGTTCCAGCGTCGAGCGCCGCTTCGTCACGACGCCTCTCGGCCGCATCCACGTCGCCATGGCAGGAACCGGTTTTCCCGTCCTCCTGCTGCATCAGACGCCGCGCTCGTGGGACGAGTACCGCGATGTGCTGCCGCTGCTCGGCTGCGATTTCCGCGCGATCGCGATGGACACGCTCGGCTTCGGGGATTCCGACCGGCCTGCCGGCGACCCCTCGATTGAACTGTGGGCAGAGGGCGCGTTCGCGCTGCTCGATGCGCTGGAACAACCGCGCGCCGCGATCGTGGGCCATCATACCGGTGCGGCGATCGCGGTCGAGATGGCCGCTTCGGCGCCTGCGCGCGTCGGCGCGCTGGTACTCTCGGCCTGTCCTTTCGTCGATGCGGCCCGCCGCGCCAAACACCACGGCACGCGCGTCATCGACGATGTGGAGGCGCGGTCCGACGGCGCTCACCTCGCTGAGCTCTGGGCGCGCCGGCAGCCGTTCTATCCCACTGATGACATTGATCTGCTGCAGCGTTTCATGATCGATGCGCTGCGGGCCGGCGAGATGGCGGCGGAAGGCCACCGGGTGGTGAATCGCTATCGGATGGAGGACCGTCTGGGGCAGATCCACTGCCCCACGCTGGTCATTGCTCCGACGGGCGATCCGCACGTTCATCCGGTGGCTCCGAAGGTCGCTGGAGCTATCGAGGGCAGCATCTTGCGCGAGCTCTCAGGAGGCATGGTGCCGCTTCCCGATCAGATGCCGGCGGCTTTCGCCGGCCTGGTCCGCGATTTTATCGCCGCTCACATGCCCAAAAACTGAAACGCCCCGCTCAACCGCGGCGAATGGGAATTCGCCCGCAGCACCTGCTGTTCCGAGGTTGATGATCTCAGCCACGAGTGATGAGCCTTTATCAACGCAACTACCAATGCGACGCGCGCCCGCCCAAGCGCCGCTGCCTGCCAATTGTTTAAAGCCTAAAGTATTTCTTGGCCGCAGGTCAATACGCCAGATTCGTGCTCCGGGGAAAAAATTTGCGGCGGCGCGTGCGGCTGCGAAGGCTGAATTCGCCTGTGCAAAAGGGTGAGGCGCTACCTGCCTGTCCTTTCGGCACCCGATCTTGTGGCGCGCTGAACGCATCGGCGCGCGGTTCAATTGACGCCAAAATTATTTTGTGGTTGAAATATTTCGGTCGATGGAATGGCGCTACGCTGCGGCGCGCTTTCGCAGCGACCGGCATGTGCGTGTCGTCAGCCCTCTCAGGCTGCGGAGGTTCGAGGACCGGCACGCGCACCTCTGAACAGGATACCCGCTGTGCGCATCTTCTGGCAGAGCTTCGTCGATCAGGCTACGAGCGCGCCTTACATGGCGCGGCTTGCGGCCTATCTGAACGAGATCGCGGCGCCCGGCACCAGCGTGCATGTCGAGGGCATCACGCCCGCCGACCGCGACTTTGGCCGCCTGAGCGAATTTCGTTGCGCGATCCAGGCGGTGGACAACGGGCTCGCGGCGCAGGAGAGCGGCTTCGACGCCTATGTCATGGGCCACTTCCAGGATCCGGGATTGTACGAACTGCGCTCGGCGCTCACGATTCCGGTGGTCGGGACGGGAGAGGCGACGCTGCTCGCGGCCTCGCAGCTTGGGCGGCGGCTCGGCCTGGTCACGCTCGATTCAGCTTTCGAGGTCTGGCATTACGAGCAGGCCGACCGGTACGGGCTGTCCGGCCGCGTGGCGCACGTCACCGGGATGGGCTGCCGTCCGGAGGATTTCAGCGCGGCGTTCGCTGGCGACGCGGCGGCAAAAGCGCGCATGCTGACCGACTTCGCGGCCTGCGCGCAGCCGCTGGTCGATCGCGGCGCTGATGTCATCATCCCGGCCGGCGTGTTGCCTGGTTTGCTCATTGCGAGCGAGCACGGCTTCAAGATTGGTCATGCACCCGTGGTGAACTGCGCGGCGGTGGCGCTGAAGAGCGCCGAGATGTGGGTACAGCTGCAGCGTCTCAACGGCACCGAGCCGAGCCGGGGGCCGAGCTTCGCGCTGGCCAACGACCGCGCCCGCCAGGATTTCCGCGCCACCGTGGCGCGCACGCAAGCCGACAAACCAAAGCGCCCTTGAGGACAAGACATGCTGCAGCCAGACAAGATTCTGTATGAAGCCGAAGTGACCGCGACCGGCGGGCGCGATGGCAAGGCCGCGAGCGAGGACGGGCTTTTGTCAGTGTCGCTGTCGCTGCCGAAATCGCTGGGCGGGCCGGGCGGACCGGGAACCAATCCGGAGCAGCTTTTTGCCGCAGGCTACGCCGCGTGCTTTCTCGGTGCGGTAAAACTCGTCGCCCGCACGCGCAAGATCACGCCGTCGGCGGAGCCGACCGTCACCGCCAAGGTCGGCATGGGGCCGGTCGCGGTCGGCTACGCGCTCACCGTCGAGCTCAAGGTGCTGCTCCCCGGGCTGGAGAAATCCGTCGCCGAGGAAGTCGTTGCCGGCGCGCACGAGCGCTGCCCTTATTCCAACGCAACGCGCGGCAATATCGACGTCAAGCTGACCGTGCTCTGAACGGCCCACAGGAACCGGTAGTCCGATGCAGAGCTCCGTCCGAACACCTTATGATCGGGTCGTGATGGCGGTTCCGGTGACGATTCCCTATGTGCGCTACTCGATCGAGAGCGCGCAATGGTGGATCGGCCGCGCGCTGAAGTCGCTGATCGACGGCGCCGGAATCACGCCGCGCGATATCGACGGGTTCTGTGTTTCGAGTTTCACGGCGGGGCTCGACAGCGGGATCAGCCTCACCCAGCATTTCGGCCTGTGCGTGCGCTGGATCGACACCATTCCGCTCGGGGGCGCAAGCGCGATTGCCGCGCTCCGCCGCGCCGCGCGGGCGGTGCAGGCAGGCGACGCCCGCATCGTGGCCTGCGTGGCGGGTGATACCAACCACGTTGATTCCTTCCGCTACACGCTCGAAAATTTCTCGCGCTTCAATCAGGATGCCGTCTATCCCTATGGAGCCGGCGGCGCCAATGCGAGTTTTGCACTGATCGCGCGCAACTACATGCGGACGTTCGGCGCGCGGCGCGAGGATTTCGGCAAGCTCGCCGTGGCCCAGCGCAGCAACGCGCTTCGCAATCCCCATGCTTTGATGAAGGCACCGCTGACCATCGAGCAGTATATGTCGGCGCGACCGATCGCCGATCCGATCCATTTGTTCGACTGCGTGATGCCGTGCGCGGGCGCGGAGGCCTTCCTGGTGATGAGCGAGGACGTCGCCGCTTCGTTGAAGCTACCTGCCGCCAAAATTCTCTCAACCATCGAGCGCCACAACGCGTTTGGCGACGATCCCGTTCAGGTGCGGGGCGGATGGGCTGTTGATGTCGACGAGCTCTACGCGATGGCCGGCGTCAAGCCTGACGATCTCGACTTCGTCCAGACCTACGACGATTACCCCGTCATCTCGATGATGCAGTTCGAGGATCTCGGCTTTTGCCGGAAGGGCGAGGGGCCGGACTTCGTCCGGCAGCATGATCTCACGATCGACGGCAACTTCCCGCACAACACATCCGGTGGGCAGCTCTCGGTCGGGCAGGCCGGCGCGGGCGGCGCCTACCTCGGGGTGGTTGAGGCGCTGCGCCAGGTGCTCGGGCAGGCCGGTCCGACGCAGGTTAGGGATGCGCGCATCGGGTTGGCGTCGGGCTTCGGAATGATCAATTATGATCGCGGCCTCGCCTCGGGTGCGGCGATCCTCGCAGGACCAGGCGCATGATCGAACCGATCGCAAAGCCGCGCCGGAAGAATCCGCTCAAGCGGACGAGGCTGCCGACGTCGCCGCCGCGCGCACGCAGCCGCGCCTCGCACGGTTTTACGCGGGCCGCGGCCGAAGGCCGTTTCATGCTGCAGCGCTGCGGCGGTTGCGGGACGTTCTGCTATCCGGCGCGCGATGCGTGCCCCACGTGCCTTTCCGCCGATCTCGCCTTTGTGGACGCGCCGCGGCGGGGCACGCTTCTGTCCGAAACCACACTGCACATCCCGGCCGACGTGCACTTCCGCGAGCGTGCACCGTGGCGCGTCGGGCTGGTCGCGATGGAATGCGGGCCCAGGCTGGTGACGCACCTGCATGCCGATTGCGAAGAGGGCGGGCCGGTCGTGATGTCGTTTCAACTGGACAAAAGCGGGCAGGCGGTAGCCTTCGCGCATCCCGAACGGGAGACCACCAACATGGCTGACGACAGGCAGTGGCGTGAGATGACGTCCGATCCGAAATTCCGGCGCGTTCTGGTGACGAACGGGCGGAGCATCGTCGGTCAGGAAGTCGTGGCCGCGCTGAAGGCGGCCGGCGCATCGATCGTGTTCGTCGGCGTCGCCGAACCGTGGAAGCCTTTCCGCGGCGAGGATGCGCTGCGCGCGCTGGAGGGTGTCCAGATCGTGCCGCTCGATATCGGCGATGAAAAATCCGTTGCCGATCTCGCGGCCGACATCGGCGGCAAGGTCGATATTCTCGTGAACACCACCGAACATGTCCGCTCCGGCGGGCTGCTCGATCGGCAAGGCACCAGCGTCGTGCGCGACGAGATCGACCAGAGCTATCTCGGCTTCGTGCATCTGGCACAGGCGTTTGGGCCGGCGATGCGGATGCGGGGCTCCGATGGCGTCAATAGCGCCGCGGCCTGGGTCAATATCCTGTCGGTCTATGCGCTGGCGAACTGGCCGGTGTTCGGCGCGTATTCGGCGTCGCAGGCCGCCTGTCTGTCGCTGTCGCACTGCCTGCGGGCGGAGCTTCGGCCCGGCGGTGTCAAGGTGGTGAACGTGTTCACAGGGCCGCTTGATATCGAATGGTTCCAGACGGTGCCGCCGCCGAAGGTCGCGCCGCGCGCGGTTGCGTCGTCAATCGTGTCGGCGCTGAAGCGCGGACTGGAGGATGTGTTCGTGGGCGATGTCGCCGAGGACATTCGCCAGCGCCTTGCGGCCAACCCCAAGGCGGTCGAACGTGAACTCGGGGCGTAGGCGGGTTTGCCAGAAACGGGAGAAGCGCAATGGATAGCAATGATCTCATGCAATTTGCCGGCGCGGTGGCATCCGGCGCGGTGCGCGTCGTCGATCTGACGTTTACGCTCAGCCCGGACTTCCCCGTCATCGTGCTGCCGCCCGAGTTCGGCCAGGCCGCGCCGGTCCGCATCCAGCAGATTTCGCGCTACGACGCGAGTGGTCCCGCCTGGTACTGGAACAACCTGACTTTTGGCGAGCACACCGGCACGCATTTTGACGCGCCGATCCACTGGTTCACCGGCAAGGACCTGCCGAACAATTCGGTCGACACGCTGCCGGTGCGCGACATGATCGCGCCGGCCTGCGTGATCGATTGTTCGGCGCAGGCCGCAAAGGATGCGGATTTTCTTTTGACGATCCCGGTCGTTGAGGCCTGGGAAAAAAGCCACGGGCGGATTCCGGAACGACACTGGGTGCTGCTGCGCACCGACTGGTCGAAGAAGGGTTGGCGCGACTACGCCAATTTGAAAGACGACGGCGCGCACACGCCCGGGCCGGACGCCGCCGTGATGCGCTGGCTGGTCGAGGAGCGCGGTGTCATCGGCCTCGGCACCGAGACGATCGGGACCGATGCCGGCCAGGCCGGTCATCTCGATCCGCCCTATCCGGCGCACCATTTCCTGCACGGCGGCGGACGCTACGGCCTGCAATGCCTGTGCAATCTCGACCAGCTTCCGCCGACTGGTGCTGTGATCGTGGCCGCGCCGCTCAAGATTCAGAATGGCTCCGGCAGCCCGCTGCGCGTCCTTGCACTGGTCCCCGCGGGATAGTCTTAAGTCCCATCATCCACATCGAGTGACATCATGAAAATGAAAGAGACCTTGTTGATCGGCGCAGCACTCCTGCTCGGCGCCATGGCGCCGGCGCGTGCCGAAATCCTTGTCGGCTTCGTAACCGGCCTAAGCGGCCCGGTGTCCTCGATCGGCGTGCCGAACGCCAAGGGGCTCGCCGCGGGTCAGGCCTATATCGGCGAGATCGATGGCGAGAAAGTCCGCGTCATCCAGCTCGACGACGGCTCGGATCCGGCCGCGTCGACGCGAAACGCCCGCAAGCTCGTTGAACAGGAGAAGGTCGACTTCCTGATTGGCACGTCAGGCGCACCGCAGACGCTGGCGATGGCTACCGCTGCCATCGAGATGAAGGTCCCGATGGTGGCGGTTTCGCCGATCGCGCCGGTCCCGGCCGGAGACGGCGGGCCCTGGGTGGTGCAGACGCCGCAGCCGATGCCGCTCCTCGTTCAAGGCATCGTCGATCACATGAAGAGCCGCGGCGTGAAGACCGTCGCCTTCATCGGCTTCTCCGATGCTCTCGGCGATCTGTTCTATAACGCCCTGCTACAAACTGCTGAAGCGGCCAATATCAAGGTGATCGCGAATGAGCGCTATGCGCGTTCCGACAATTCAGTCACCGCGCAGGTGCTGCGTGCGATCTCGGCGCGGCCCGATGCGATCATGCTGGGTGGCACCGGGACGCCGGGCGCGCTGCCGGTGATCACGTTGTCCGAACGTGGCTACAAGGGACCGCTCTATGGCAACAATGGAATGATCAGCGCCGACTTGCTGCGGCTTGCTGGCAAATCGGCCGAGGGCATCATCTGCCCGACGGGACCGATAACGGCAGCCGAGCAGCTTGCCGAGAGCAATCCGATCCGCAAGGTCGGGCTTGCATTCCGCGCTGCCTATGAGAAGGCCAATGGCGAGGCGCCGACCGACGGGTTTTCGCCCTATGCCTTCGATGGCTGGCTGGTATTCATGGATGCCGCCAAGCGCGCCAAGGCGGCGGGTGCGGTGCCCGGCACGCCGGCATTCCGCAACGCGCTGCGCGAGGCGCTGTTCACGACCAAGGAAGTCGTGGGTACACATGGCGTTTATACCTATACGCCGGCCGATCGTCACGGTGTGGACAGCCGCTCACGTATTCTGGTCCAGATCGAAAACGGCAAGTACAAGCTGCTGCCGTGACGGCGGCAGGCCCGCGGCTCAGCCGTGACGCAGCTTGGCCTTGAGCGCGCGCATGTCGATTGCGCGCTTGTCATTGACGGACGCCGCCGCGAGCGTCTTGATCTCGCCTCGGGCGAGCTTGCGCGTCGACGATAATGGCAGTTCGTCGACGATGGCGATATAGCCGGGCACCTTGTGATAGGCGAGGCGCTCGGCGCAGGTCTTGACGATAGAGGCCGCGAGCGCATCTGCGTCGTCGATCTCGGCATTCGGCACGATGAAAGCGAAAACCTCCTCGCCGCGGATGTCGTCGGGAACGGGGGTCACCGCGCAGCCGCCGATGCGCGTATCCATGTACAGCGCGCTTTCGACCTCGAGCACGCCGATATTCTCGCCGCTGCGCCGCACGATGGTCTTCTTGCGATCGAAAAAATACATCAGCCCGTCTTCGTCGGCGAAGACGAGGTCGCCGGTATGGAACCAGCCGTCCTGCCACGCCGCTTCGGTGGCTTCCTCGTCCTTAAGATACCCGCTGAAGAATCCCGCGCGGGCATCTTCGCCCTTGGCGCGGACCAACAATTCGCCGGGCTTTCCAGGCGCGACGTCGGCGCCAAGATCGTCGACGAGGCGATACTCCATGCCTTCGGATGGCCGGCCGACGCAGCGCGCGCCAAAGCCGGGCGGTTCGCGCGAGGTGGTGGTGGCTGCCGCACCGCCGGTCTCGGTCATCGCCCAGGCCTCGACGATCGGGATGCGGTAGCGCTCCTCGAAGGTGGCGCGGTGGCGGACATCGACGCCGGGCGCGAAGGCGAAACGCACGCGGTGCTGTCGTTCCACCTCGGTCACCGGCAGTTGCAGCAGAATGGCCGGGATGACGCCGAGACAATGCACGACGGTCGCGCCGCTATCGGCCACGCACTGCCACCAGCGGTTGGCATGAAAGCGGTCAAGCGGAACCACGGCGCCGCCGAGCACCATCATGCCGACCGCGCTGCAGCCGAGCGCGTTCATGTGAAACATCGGCAGCGGCGTCAGGTTGATCTCGCGGTCCGGCTGCAGCGCGGCCACGCCGCCTTGCGCGAGATACCAGTCTGCGACCTGCAGGAAATAGCGGTTCGAAAGCATGCAGCCTTTTGGCTTGCCAGTGCTGCCTGAGGTGAACAAGAGCGCGCATTCGCCGTTGAACTCGGCATGCTGCGCGACGACGTCCGTCTGGCACGACGGAATGCGGCTGTCGGTATCGATCAGGCGCGCGCGTCCGAGTGCCGCTCCGTTCGTCACCTGCATGCGATCAGATGCCGCCACCAGCAGATCGGCCTGCGAGAGCTCAAGCTGGAAGGACAATTCGTCGGGCCGGACGTCGGGGTTGATCGGAACGATCGAAACCCCGAGCGCATTGAGCGCGAGCCAATGCAGGAAGAAAACCGGGCGATTTTCGAGCAGCAAGGCAACCCGCGCCCCGCGTCCGTAGCCGGCGGCCGCGTATTCCGCGCTTAGCCGATCGACCTCGGTCTTGAAGGCGCCGTATTCGATTCTGAATCCTTGCGGCGCGTAGGGCAGTCCCGCGCTTGCCGGCGCCAGCAGGAATGGTGCGTCCGGACGCTTTTTGGCCGTGGCGGCAAAGGCATCGGATGGCGATCGATACGTATCGAGGCTCATGCGGACACAGCTCCTGTTGAGGCCTCCAGCCGCCGCAAAGGGATGGCGGCCGGAACCCGCACGCAGCCCTTGCCGCGGCGGCAGCTTTCGTGAATACTTTAAGCCTAAACTATCTCGTCGGCCAAGTGCGATCTATTGCAGATCTGCCCGGCGAAACCTTTAGGAGGCACGTGTGCAGGCAGGCAATAGCGGCACGGCCAGGCAGCGGTCGGGTGTGCCGATCTGGTCGCAAGCGGCTGAACGCTTCCCACCGGCGGACCGGGTTCTCTCGACCATTCTGACGCGGCAGGCCGCGCGATACCGCGACCGCACGCTATTCGTGTTCGGCGAAACACGATGGAGCTATACCGAAACGGCTGCGATCGCCGCCGCATCTGCGGCCCGCCTGATGCGCGCCGGAGTTCAGGCCGGCGACCGCGTCGCGCTGATATGTTCGAACCGGCCGGAATTCCTGGAAGTCTATCTCGGCTGCGCCTGGATGGGCGCCGTGACCGTGCCGATCAACACCGCGCTGCGCGGCATCCAGCTCAGCCACATCCTGCGTAACGCCACGCCAAAACTGCTGGTGATCGAGTCTGGCTTCATGCCGGCGATCGAAACGCTGGAAAGCGACGTCGCGCCGCCGGATATTGTCTGGATGATCGGAGAGGGCGCCGTGCCCCCGGCAATATCAGGATCGGTCTCGCCACTGCCTGCACTCGGCGAGGGAGCCCCGCCCGCGCCCGTGCGGCCGGACGACACGGTTGCGATCCTCTATACGTCGGGCACCACCGGTCCCTCCAAGGGTGTCTGCTGCCCGCAGGCGCAGATGTTCTGGTGGGGCGTCCATTCGGCGCGCGCGCTCGGCATCCGCGAAGGCGATGTGCTGTTCACGACGCTGCCGCTGTTCCACACCAATGCGCTGAATGCGTTCTATCAGGCGCTCCTGAACGGCTGCACCTACGCGCTCGAGCCGAAATTTTCTGCCTCCGGTTTCTGGGCGGCGGCGCGCCGGCATCAGGCGACCGTCGGCTATCTCCTCGGCGCGATGGCCGTGATGCTGCTGGCGCAACCGACATCCGCCGACGACACTGCGCATTTCCTGCGGGTCGCGCTCGGCGGTGGCGTCCCGGGGCAATTTCACGGCCCGTTTCTCGAACGCTTCGGCGTGCCGCTGCTCGACGGCTACGGTTCGACCGAAACGAATTTCGTGTTCGCAAGCTCCATCCCGTCCGATCGCCCCGGCACCATGGGCCATCTCGTCGAGGGCGTGGAGGCCTGCATCGCCGGCCCCGACGACGAGCCTGTGCCTGACGGGGAGGCCGGCGAGCTGCTGCTGCGTACGCCCGAGCCGCTTGCGTTCTCGACGGGCTATTTCGGAATGCCGGAAAAGACGGCCGAGGCGTGGCGAAATCGCTGGTTTCATACCGGCGATCGCGTCGTGCGCGATCCGGATGGCCACTACCGCTTCGTCGACCGGATGAAGGATTCGATCCGCCGGCGCGGTGAGAATGTTTCATCCTGGGAGGTGGAGCAGGTGCTGCTAAAGCATCCGGCGATCGCGGCCTGCGCGATCTATCCGCTGCCGTCCGAACTCGGCGAGGATGAAGTTGCGGCGGCCGTCCAGCTCGAACCCGGCCATGTGCTGGAGGGAATCGATGTCGTCAGGCATTGCGAGGGCAAGATGGCGTATTTCGCCGTGCCGCGCTTTGTCCGGATCGTCGCCGAAATGCCGTTGACCGAGAACGGCAAGATCCGGAAGGTCGCGCTACGCGAGGCCGGAAGGACGCCCGACATCTGGGATCGCGATGCCGCGGGATACAGACTGCGCCGTTAGAGCATGATCCGGAAAAGTGGGTACCGGTTTTCCCTCGCGACCAACGCTGAACGCGTTTGCGCGGAGATCATGCTCCAGAATCAGGCGCGGGCCTGATCCGTCGCACGCTTCACGGCGTTCTTCAGGTCGTCGAGTTCCCTGACCAATCCGTCGAGCCGCCCCTTCGGGACTTCGGCAAGCAGGGAGGCCAGCCAGAGGCCGTGTTTTTTTGCCATCCGCCTGAACGCCTTCCTGCCCTCCGCCGTCATGCAAACGATCTGCACGCGACGGTCGAGCGGCGACGGCGACCGCGTGATGAAGCCGTCTTCGACCAGGCGATCCACGATCGGGGTCAGATTGCCGGCCGTGACCATCAGGCGTTTTGGCAGCTCACCCAGCACCAGCCCGACAGGCTCGCGATCGAGCTGTGCCAGCACGTCAAAGCGCGGCATCGTGAAGTCGAACTCTTCCCGGAACTGACGGCGAAGCTCGGCCCCGATCAAGGACGTGCAGGCGAGGAGGCGAAGCCATACCCTGACCTGGGCGCGGTTGTCCGAGTCTTCCTCGGCCATGTTCTCTTCGTCGATCAGTGCGATCTCCCTGCCGGCCATCAATCCATGCCTCCGAAACTCCCAGTGCAGCCGAGCGGATCGGCATCAAAGGTTCCGAAACGAACGTGTAAATCCTTTAGGACCAAATCAAGTCCCGGAACGAGAGTGGTATGAACGATCTCGTCGCCGGATTCGGTTGCCTGCCCGCACCTCGACCGTAGCGGAGGACATCGCGGCTGGGCAAGCGGCGCGGGGGCCCGCTTGTGCGGGAAACAACCCAAATTTCCTTCAAAATGGGGCTATGCGTCTCAACGCTGAACTTTCGATTGAGGGGCGGGGCACGGCGTAGGGAGACTTCAACGCTCGACTTTGCGCGTCCGCCCGGTTATAGAATAATACTTTATACCTAAACTAAAATGAGCGCCCCGCATGGCCCGTTTTGAATCCATGACACTCTCCGAACTACCGGGCGGCATCTGGCGCACGCGCCTTCCGGTGCGCTTCGGCTCCTGCGATCCGGCCGGAATCGTCTACACGCCGGAATATCTCAACCTGTTCAACGGCGTGATCGAGGACTGGTACGGCGATGCGCTCGGACTGCCCTATCATGAACTGGTCGGAACACGGCGAACCGGCCTTGGCTATGCGCACGTCTCGGCGGATTTCGCCAAGCCCAGCCGCATGGGTGAGGTGCTCGACGTCGCGGTCATCGTGCGCGATATCGGACGCACCTCGCTGAAGCTCACGGTTCACGCGTTCAAGGATGGCGCCGAGTGCGTCCGCGCCACCTTCGTCACCGTGACGACCTCGCTGGTGGATCACAAAGCGATTGCGCTGCCCGATGACATGCGCCTCGCGTTGAAGAATTACCAGGCGCGCTGCGACGAGCCGGCCAGCCCTGCCTCAACAAGACTGCGATACGGATCGAGCAGCCTGCCGGCGTGACTGCCGTTACCAAGATGGACGCATCGAGCGCGCGGTCCGCTCATATGAGCTCGCCGACCACGATGCCGACGGCGCGGCCGTGTGGGGAGCGTCAATCGTCTGCCTCATCTGAGGTGGCAGCCTTCTGTATCATTTCCTATCTATTGGCGGACAGGAAGCAATCAAGCTTCACATTGTCTTGTACCTGCCCCGAAGGAGTCCCCAATGCGCGTATTGGCTTGCACGATTCTGACGATCGGAACGATGCTGGTCGCCGCGCCCGCGCGCGCCCAAACCTATGATCCAAACTACCCGGTTTGCCAGCAAGTCTACGGTATTAGCGGCGGCTATTACGACTGCAGCTTTACTTCGCTGGCGCAATGCGCGGCGTCGGCATCGGGCCGCGGGGGGCTGTGCCTGAACAATCCGTATTTCGCGCCGGGCGACAGGAAACTGTCTCGGCACCGCGGCGTTTACTAGAGCGTTTTCCAGCGAAAGCCTGCCCCGGATTTGATCCGGGGTGGAGACCGGTTCGCGTCAGGAAAACGCGTCAAATCAAAAATCTGGAGCTCCTTTCGGATTCCATTGGAACGGAAAAAGGCTCTGGAGGCGACTGCATCGGCTTGCTTGGGAGGGGTCATGCCCAATTTTGCCCACGCCGTCGCTTCTACGTATAATCCGGCGAACCACCCATTCCGTGAGGTCATGTGACTGCCCCCAATCCCGCTGCCGGCAAACCGGTCGATTCCGCCTCCCTTGTCAACGTGCCCCAGTTGGTAACGGCCTATTTCGCGTCGAAGCCGGATCCGTCCGATCCCACCCAGCGCGTTGCCTTCGGAACCTCGGGCCATCGCGGGACGTCGCTGAAGACCTCCTTCAACGAAAATCATATTCTGGCGACGACGCAGGCGATCTGCGACCACCGCCGCGAAACCGGGCTCACCGGTCCGCTGTTCGTCGGCATCGATACCCACGCGCTCGCCGAGCCGGCGCTGGTGAGTGCCGTGGAAGTGTTTGCCGCCAACGGCGTCGACATCATGATCGACGAGCGCAGCGGTTACACCCCGACGCCCGTCATCTCGCATGCGATCCTGAGCTACAACAAGGGGCGGACCAGCGGACTTGCCGATGGCGTCGTCATCTCGCCGTCGCATAACCCGCCCGAGGATGGCGGATACAAATACAATCCGCCGCATGGTGGCCCGGCCGACACGGATGTGACGGCCAAGGTCGAAAAGGCCGCCAACGCCTACATGGAAGCCGATATGAAGGGCATTGCGCGGGTGCCGTATGAGCGCGCCCGCAAGGCGCCCTCGACGCATCTGCACGATTATATCCGCCCCTATGTCGCCGATCTCGGCAGCGCCGTGGACATGGCGCTGATCAAATCATCGGGAGTGAAAATCGGCATCGATCCGCTCGGCGGCGCCGCCGTTCATTACTGGCAGCCGTTGATCGAGCATTACGGAATCAATGCAAGTGTTGTGAACACCGCCGTCGATCCGACGTTTCGTTTCATGACGGCGGACTGGGATGGAAAAATCCGCATGGATTGTTCCTCGCCGTTCGCGATGGCAAGCCTGATTGCGATGCGCGACAGGTTCGACGTCGCCTTTGCCAATGACACCGACGCCGACCGGCACGGCATCGTGACGCGCACGGGCGGGCTGATGAACCCGAATCATTTTCTCGCCGCCGCGATCGCGTATCTGTTCGAGCATCGGCCGCAATGGGGCAGCGAGGCCGCGATCGGCAAGACCATCGTCTCCAGCTCGATCATCGACCGTGTCGCAGGCAAGTTGAACCGCAGGCTGGTCGAAACCCCGGTCGGCTTCAAATGGTTCGTCGAAGGCCTCGGCAGCGGTGCGTTCGGATTCGCCGGCGAGGAAAGCGCCGGCGCTTCGTTCCTCAAGCACGACGGCTCGGTCTGGACGACCGACAAGGACGGCATGGTAATGGGGCTGCTCGCCGCCGAAATCCTCGCCCGAACCGGCCGCGACCCAAGCCAGTTGTTCGCCACCCTCACGGCCGAACTCGGCGTGCCCTATTACGAGCGGATCGACGTGCCGGCGACGCCGAAGCAGAAGAGCGCGCTGAAGGCGCTCGGGCCGGAGCAACTCGATATGCGCCAGCTTGCCGGTGAACCGGTCAGCGCGATTCGGACCCGGGCGCCCGGTAACGATCAATCCTTCGGCGGCATCAAGGTCGAATCCGAGGCGGGATGGTTTGCCGCGCGGCCATCGGGCACCGAAGACGTTTACAAGATCTACGCCGAGAGTTTCCGAGACCAGAACCATTTGAAAACGATTCAGCAGGACGCCCAGCGCGCCATCGCGAAGGCTTTCTGAGTTCGTGGTGCGGCGGTTGAGGCTACGGGAAATCCCGACCGCTCATCGTGCAATGGGAGAATGTTGCGCCAGGCTGCGCCCAGCTGCACCAGTTCGGTACATCGCTGACCAGACGGGAACCGCGTAACGGAGTCGCGGGGGCATCGCGCCTGCGATCACGCTGAAATCACGAAGCTCCACGCAGTGTTAGCCTCGGGAGCTAGCTGCCAGAAAGCCGTCCGGGAACGGGGGGCCTGTAAGCTATCACGAGGTACCGGGGGATGAAATGAGTGCGGAATCGGTCGTCTACTACCTGAATCGAGTGCCTGAGAGCGATCCGAATGACCAAACCGAATGGCTTTTGACGGCATTGGGGCAATATACCGGCGCGGAACTGCGTGAACTGCTCTATGTAGCGGAAGAGCCGGGGTTCTTTGAATTGATGCGCGGGGTGTTCGCGCTTTCGGACGAGAGCCGTGCCCTCCTTCAGCATTTTCTCGAAACCGGCCACCCGCCGGCCATGAAGGCGGCGATCGACCCGAAGGGCCGGTTGACGATAGACCACGTCGATGTCGAGCAGCCCGTAAAAATGCTTCCTGTGAGCGCAAATTAGTACCAGAAGCTCTCTGAGGTTGTGTTAAGGTTCCCGCTTGAACAGTTGGGAGCCTGCCCATGTCGACGAGGAAGTCTGGCCCGCTCGATGCGATGGTGGGCACGAGGATTAGTATGTTGCGGCTCAACCGTGGCATGAGCCAAGCAATGCTCGCGGAACGCATCGGCGTTACTTTTCAACAGATGCAGAAATACGAGCGGGGCGCCAACCGGGTTGGCGCCCGCCGGTTGTCGCAAGTCGCCTCCGTGCTGGGTGTTTCCGTCGGCGCACTGTTCGAATCTTCCCAGGCCGAATCTCCCGGCTTGGATTCGTCGAAGCTGGTTGAGAGCATCGCCAGTCGAACTCCCGTAGCGAAGGCCACGGTCACGCCGTTCAATACTGTCGATCTTGGTGAGCGGCGTAAGTTTCCCTCGCGAAGATAGTCTTCGGCACGAAGTCGAACGGCGATCTCGTGGCGTCCCGCCATCCGGTTGGAGGCGTCGTCAGCCGGTCGCGCGAATCGCAAGCCGCTCCGGCGGCCTCACGCCAGGAATGAACTCGCCGATCCAGTCACAGCGCGTGGCTTCGATATGCCAGGACATTGCCTCGGCCGAATAGGGTGCGGGATCGGGAATGTCCTTGCGGATCTCCTTGCCGTCGAGCCAGCCGCAGCTGTGCGAGTAGCGCGCCTTGCCGACGAGATGGATGTCGCCGTGGTTCTGCAGCAGCAGGTAGCCATCGGCCGGAAAAAATGTACCGGCAAGCTCGATCGCGCCGGGCAACTGGCGCACCAACAGGAACGTGCTGGTGGATTGCGATTCCGATTCGGAAACCAGCACGCCGATCAGGCTGTGGATCGGCGCGATTCCCTGCGGTGCAACCAGTGCGAGAGGCTCCGTGATCGGGCCGGCCGTCGCAATCGAGAGATATTCGCCCTCCGGTCCCCAACGGCAGGCGATCAGCCACTCGCGGCTGCGGCTACGAATCAAGGTCGGCTTGGCATAGTCTGAACGGGCAATATCCGCAGCCATGGCTATGACTAAGGCTTTCGCGAGCATAAGTTCCTCCAGGGCGAGGGCGGGCTGGCCTCTCGTTCGGAGAATGCACGTCAAGTCGTGAGGTCACCGTGAGCGGTAGCGAAAATTCGATGCAGGAATTGTTTGCTCGCGCGGCATCGTTGCTTATTGGCAACGAAGCGGACGCCGTCGGCGATCACGATGCCAGACATATTCTGCAGGCGCTGGAATATGACTCGGAATCCAGCAACCCGGTTGATCCGGAGACCGCGAATCGCGCTCATCTGCTCATCGCAGCGTCCCGATTCGCGCGGGTGTTCGAACTGGCGTCACCCGACGCGCCCGGCCTGTTCAGCTTTGGCGCGCAATTCGATCCAGCGCTTGCCGATTCCTTGCATGACGGAAGCCCGATGGTCGGCGTTTCCGGCGTCGGTCTGACATTGCGGGATGCATTTCAGGGCTGCATCGGCGAGGGAATCGAGTATCTGTCTCAATTGCAGGCCGGGACCGACGTGTTGCTCAAACTCGGCATCGACGACCGGGCCGGAAAACTCGGTCCGAAGGCGCTGGAGCTGGTGGCTGCCGTTTCGGAACGCCGCATGCAACCAGAGCGAGTGCTTTCCTGGTGCCGCGCAACGAGGCTGACCGACGGCGGTGAAGTGTGGCTTCCGGCCGATATCTGCCTGCGCCGCCCGCCGGCGCAGCGCGACTTCGCGCCGCCATTCCCCTTGAGCATCGGATCGGCCGCCGCTCCGTCACGCGATGCCGCAGCACTACACGGCCTGCTGGAATTGATCGAGCGCGATGCGGCCAGCCTGTGGTGGCGGGGCGGTCAACTGGCCCGATCGATTCCGCCGCAGCATGAAGCCGGCGTCGTGGCGGAAGGATTGTTGCGGCAGCTCCGGCATGGTGCCTCGGTGCAGCGCCGGACATGGTTGCTCGATATCACGACCGATATCGGCGTGCCCTGCGTCGCGGCCGTCTCCTGCCGGGCGGACGGTTTCGGTTTTGCTTTCGGCCTCGCCGCGCGGCCGGCGCTCGAGGCCGCGGTCCGTTCGGCTACGCTCGAAATGTGTCAGCACGAACTCGCCGACGCCGTCGTCGCAACCAAACGCAGCGAGCGCGGCGATGACGCGCTCAACGCCCAGGATCGCATCCACCTGCAGCGCGCGGCGATCAATGCCGATCAGTGCAGCCTGTTGCAGCCGGTCGCGGAGTACGCGGACCATCTGCCCCTTCGTACAACTGAAGCGGGCGTCATATTTGCATTGATCGTTCAGCGTTTGGAGAAGCTGGGGATCGAGACGTTCTGCCTCGATCTGACGCGCCAGCGCTTCGCCGTTCCGGTAGTCCGCGTGATTGCCCCAGGGCTGCAACTCGAGCCATCCGAAATCGTCACGGCCCGGTTGCAGGATACGATTGGGCGAACCGGCGGCGGCGCAACCTATACCGGGGGTGTCTCTTTGATATAGACTGGCTGGAACTAATTAACCGGTCTCGGAAACCCGTTGTATGCCGGCCACTACAAACGCCATGACAGCAGACAAGGCCACGGCAGCGCCCGAAAATGCTCCGCGTATTTCGGTGTCGCTGGTCGGACGGCTCGGGGTGCGGTTCAACGGCCGGCCGATCGAACTGCGAACCCGCAAGGCCGGCGCGGTCCTTAGTTACCTCGCGCTGTCGGAGATGAAGCAGGAGAGCCGCGAGCGGCTGGTTGGCCTGCTCTGGAGTCGTTCGGACGAAGAAAAGGCGCGCGCCTCGCTGCGCCAGGTCGTTCGTGAGTTGCGTTCGATGCTGGAAGAGGCTGGATATGACGGCTTCGTCGCAGAGCGGCTGATGATCGGCATCGCCGTCGGACGAATTGAAGTCGACATTGAAAGCGTGATTCAGCTCGCCGAAGGTGGGCACGTTCACCCGCTGCTGCTCGATACTCCGCAGCTCGACGGCCGGCTGCTCGAAGGGATGGACGATCTCGATCCGTCGTTCCGGGTCTGGGTACTGGCCAAGCGGCAGACCATCCATGAACGGCTGATGCGAAATCTTGACGAAGGTTTGACCTCCGCAAGCGTTCCCGCCGACTCCAAAAAAAGGATTGCGGCCGCGATCGTCAATCTCGACCCGACCCATGAATATGCCTGCCGCTATCTGATGCGGGCGCATGCGGAAGAGGGCGATGTCGCCGGCGCGCTGCGCCTTTACAAGGCGCTGTGGGACCTCTTGGACCGCGACTACGCGATGGAGCCGTCGTCGGCCACGGAAGAGCTCGTCGCGAACATCAAGCTCGGCATTCTGGAGCGCACGCCGCCCGAACGGCCCGCCTCGGCGGCGAATGACGAATTCGCCGTCAGGATGGTCAGGGGGATGGCCCTCCAGCCGGTGGCCCCGATGACGCCGTCGGTCAATGCATCGGCCAGGACGCGCCTGGTGCTGCTGCCCTTTGCGATGCATGGCGTCGACGAGGACCACAGCCATCTGGTGCAGGGGTTCTCCCAGCATCTCGCCGCCTGTCTCGTGCGCTTCCGCGAATGGAGCGTGGTTGATCGCCCGCCCGCGGCTGTCGTGCTTCCCGCCTCGGGCACGGCGCCGCAATACTGCATCGAAACCACCGCCTACCAGGCGGGCGCCGAAATCAATATCGTGATGGTGTTGCGGGACGATACCATGGGGATCTATGTCTGGAGCGAAAGCTTCCGGCTCGGTCTCGGCAACTGGTTTGAAACCCAGCAGCGCATCATCCGCCGCATCGCGACTTCCTTGAACGTGCAGTTGTCGACCGAGCGGCTGATGCGGCTGGCAGGCGAGCCCGACGTTTCGCTCGATCTTCACGACCGCTGGCTGCGCGGCCAGAATCTCATCGCGAAGTTCGACAAGGAAAGCTGGCAGCGGGCGGTCGCGATCTTTCGCGAATCGATCCGGGAAAATCCTGCTTTCTCGCCGTTCTACAGCAGCCTTGTGCAGATGAACAACATCGAGCATCTCGTGCATCCCGGGGTCATTCGCAATCTCGACAAGGCAAAGGCGACGCTTGAACTGGCGAAAATCGCCGTTGAACTCGATCCGGTCGATTCCAGGGCGCATCTATGCTGCGGCTGGTCTTATGCGTTTGCGCTGCGCGAGGCCGAGGCGGCGCCGCACATGGACCTCGCGTGCGAACTGAACGACAACGATCCGTGGACGCTGCTGTCCAGCGCTCACTATTGCGCTTTCTGCGGCTCGATCGAACAAGCTCAGCTGCGCGCCAGCCAATCGCTTGCGCTTTCGCTGGCGCCCTCACGGCTCGAATGGGGCTATCACTGCATCATTCACTGCCTGTGCGGCGACTATGCGAGCGCCATAGAGGCCTGCGACCGCGCCAACAATGTCATTCAGACGCTGCCCGCATGGCGTGCGGCCGCGCTGTTCGAACTGGGGCAGCCCGAGTTGGCGCGCGAGGAAGCACAGCGATTTCTGAACGGCATTCGCTCGTTTTGGGTTGGGTCAGAAGCGCCGACCGACGTGGCCATCACACGCTGGCTTCTGCAAGCGCACCCCATCAACATCAAGGTGCGGTGGGAAACCCTGCGCCGCAGCTTGCGCGGCGCCGGGTTTCCGGTCGAAGGCATTGCGCCATTGTACTGGTGAAAAGGCCGCTCGTGGACTTCAGGCGCAGGCGCTTATGGTGTAGTCGCCGATACGTTCGGCATGCACCCTGAACTTCTCGCTCTCCGGGATCACGGGATCCATACCGTTGAACAGGCGCTTGTAGAACGGCGGAAGCGGATAAGTAGCTCCGGGCTGGTTGAGCAGCGCCTCGGAATCCTCGATCATCACCTTCGGCGGCAGCTTTACCGTGATCGTGTCCTGTTCCTGCTTCACGAACGTGATGTGCTTGAAGCGATCCGGCACGGTGGCGAATACCTGTGCTTTGGCGAGTTGCTCCTTGAACTCGTCCATCGTCTCCGGCAGCGGATAGACGTTGTCGTCTTCGAGGTAGTTCGTGCCGGTCGCCCAGGTCTTCACCAGCTTGCCCCAACGCTCATGGTTGGTCACCTGTAGCCTTTCGATACGCTGCATGGTCATACTCCTCCGGTTGAGTGAGACGGAACAATTCCGTTTCACAAGAATGCAGGCACGGCCTGCTGCAGTTGGGCAATTTCGGTGGTGAACTTTACCAACTGCGCCATGGTTGAGATGTCGGGAATTTCCTGGAAAAAATTCGTCGGATAGTATTCGCGCGACAAATCGGCAAGCTGACCTGCGAGCGCGTCGTCGCGAGATGAGCGAGGATCACCTGCGAGCGCGCCGAAGATCACTTCCGATACGATGATCGAGCCGAGCGGTCCAAGGCGCTGGCCCGCTGCCTGCGGTTGCTGCATCGCTTCGAACAGGATGAAGAAGGGCAGCGGCGGATCGTTCGAAAGGGTTTCGATATCTTCGGCCGTCAGCGCGCCATACGCCGGTGCGGCGACCAGCCAATCGCGGAGCTGGCTGACGCGATAGGCGCGGTCGGCAAGCAGGCGTGACGTGGCGATGAACTGCGGTTTCCGCGTTGCTATCTCGGCAATCAGCGCGTCCACCGACCACATGCCGGCGATTCCGGCGCCGAGCAGGTCACGGTAGAGCAGGCCAACCCGCTCGGTCTCGTCGAACGCCGGAAAGATCTGGTCGTTGCCCAACCCGTCGCTGAGATACGGTCCGATGCGCCGGCTGAAGTTCGGCTTGGTTTCATTGATCTCGAAGAAGCGCGACCACTGCACCATCCAGGTTTCATCGAGCGGCATGTTGACCGGATCGTTTGCGGAAGTCTTTTCAAGCGTGCTGTAGAGGTCCTGAATCGACAGATCATTGATGCAGTATTCGTGTCGGACCATGGCGTGGCCGAAGCGAAACGCGCCGTGCGAGAACTCGAACGGAATTTCCCAGTCGCCGGTCGCAATACCCTGGCCGGCTTCATCAGGCCGATCGATGAAGTGCGGATCCGGCCCGCTATAGGCGGCATAGATCGCGGGGTGAATGACCCGCCGCATCAGATCGTTGCGGAGAATGTTGTGGTAGATCAGCGTGACGGCCTCGCGGGCGCACAGGAAGCGCTTATAGGCGGCGCCGAACTGGCCGTTCGGCCCGCTGTTGCGTTCCTGTCGGCGTATGAGATCGATCAGGGCGTTGTGCAGCAGCGCGAGCAGCGCAGTCAGTTGCGACATCACGGCGTGATCGTCATTCCGCGGGTCGGCGACCAGGGCTTCGGTGAGGGCAACCCGGACGCCTGCGATGCTGCGGTCGATCCCCGTCACATTCTCGGCCCTGGTCCGCGCGATGTCGCGAAACGGGCAACCGGTCGCGGGCTCGTTCTCTTTCCAGCGCATTCGCCCGAGCCGCAGCTTGGTGCGCCGGTCGTCACTCGGCGCGTCGAGCGCGTAGATATGCGGCGATCCGACAGGACCGCTTCCGTACAGGGTTTCCAGCCGAAGCGGCGAACGGCGTGCATTGGCGGTGCCGGCGCCGAGGCCCCCCGAAACTGAAAGCGGGATCGCTGAATGAACCAGATCGTGCGCCACAAACTGCAACAGATAGGTGTAACCTGAGGGGATCAGAGGGTTTTCCCAGTGCTCCGCCGGTCCACTGCGGTGGGGTGGCCAGTGTATTTCGGCATCCATCCGGCGCGACAGGCGATGCATCAGTGCGCGGAGTTTCGGCAGATATTCCGGTGAAGTGAGCGGGTCGATCCCGAACGCGCGGAAGCGCTGCGATGGATTTGGAGTCCCGAGGAAGTGACGAAAGCCGGGAGCTGCTGTTCGAGCAGAGTCGCGCGTATTGAACTCGGAAGTTCGGAAAGCGGATGCGTCAGCAACTGTCTGCATAGCCATAAAAACTGCTTTCGCGGTTGGCCAATGCGGCGAGATTGGGAAGAAAGTCGTGAAATAATCGTGAGTTAAATCGTTAGAACCTGTGAACATCTGTGGACATCTTTGGGTCTTTCTGGCGGCCGGTCACGTCTGTTTCACGATCGGCGACGCTGCGGTATGATTTGTCCTTGTAGCGGCGACTGCGACAGGAGCGCGTGTGAAGCTTATCGTGACGGCACCCTTGGCGCGCTATTGCGGCGCAATGATCGTGATGATGATCGTCGTAACAGGCGCCGTGCGAGCCGAGCCGGTTTTCTCCTTCGACGCCACGCCGGGCAAGCTGCCGAAGACAGTTGTTCCGATCAGCTATTCCATCGAGCTGAGACCCGACGCGGAGAGCCTCGCGCTTCCCGGCGTCGAAGTGATCGACATCGAGGTGCGCGAGCCGACGGCGCGGCTGACGCTCAACGCCGTCAACACGACGTTTGCTTCCGTAACTGCCGACGATAGCCTCGAGCGCGCCGATGTCGCGCTCGATGCCGCGGCCGAGACGGCGACCTTTACTTTCGCGCGGCCGCTTGCAGCGGGCGCGCATCGGCTGCGCATCGAGTTTACGGCGCGGATCAACAAGTTCGATCGCGGTTTCTTCTTCGTCGATTATCCGACCGACAGCGGCGCGAAGCGGCTGTTGACGAGCAAACTCGAGCCGGCGGACGCGCGGCGGATATTTCCGTGCTGGGACGAGCCCGCCTTCAAGGCGAGCTTCACCCTGACCGTGACGGTGCCGCGCCATTTCCTCGCGGTCGGCAACATGCCGGTCGTGCGCGAAGAGCCGCTCGAGCCGAACCTGAAGAATGTCGCCTTCGCGCCGACGCCGAAGATGTCGACCTACCTGTTCGTGCTGACGGTGGGCGAACTGGAGCGCATCACGGCGGAAGCCGAAGGCGTGACGATCGGTGTCGTCGCCACCACCGGCAAGGCCGCGCAGGGGAAGTTCGCGCTCGACAGCGCGGCGAAACTGCTCGTCTGGTTCAACGACTATTTCGGCGTCAAATATCCGCTGCCCAAGCTCGACCTGATAGCGGTGCCCGGCGGCTTCGGCGGCGCGATGGAGAACTGGGGCGGCATCACCTTCTTCGAGAGCCGGCTGCTGTTTGATCCCGCAACAAATCCGGACAGCGCGCGGCGCGGCATCTTTTCCATCATCGCGCATGAGATGGCGCATCAATGGTTCGGCGATCTCGTCACCATGGCCTGGTGGGACAATCTCTGGCTCAACGAAGGTTTTGCGACCTGGATGGCGACGAAAGCGGCCGAGCAGTTTTATCCGCAATGGCAAAGCTGGCTGAACGGTTACGGCCAGAAGCAGTTCGCCATGGCGCTCGACGCCCGGCGCACCTCGCACCCGATCCAGCAGCCGATCGCCAACGAGAGCGAGGCCATGATCGCGTTCGACGCCATTACCTACAACAAGGGACAGGCGCTGATACGCATGCTGGAGAATTACCTCGGCGAAGCGGCGTTCCGCGACGGCATCCGCGCCTACATGGCCGCGCATGCCTATGGCAACACTACCACCGCCGATCTCTGGCGGGCGGTGGAGCGCGCGGGCCACAAGCCCGTGGCCGAAATCGCTGCGTCCTTTACCGAACAGGACGGCGTGCCGCTGATATCGGCCGAAACCCCCTGCAATGGCGATGCGCAGCGGCTGACGCTGCGGCAGGGTCGTTTCGTGGTCGCGCCGGCGGGGACGGCCGCCTTGCCGTCGCGCAACTGGCCAATACCGGTTGCGGTCGGGAAGGTAGCCATGGCGCAATCGGCCGATGTCGTGCTGCTGAACGGCTCGACCGAAGTCCCGGCCGGATCCTGCGGCGAGGCGATCAAGGTCAATCTCGGTGACATCGGTTACTACCGCGTCGAGTACGGGCCGGCGAGCATGGCCGCGCTGGCGAAGGCGCTGCCGCAGATGCCGGCCGCAGACCGCGTCAATTTCCTCGCCGACGGCTGGGCGATGGTACAGGCCGGCCGCGCCGAGCCGTCGTCCTATCTCGCTTTGGTCGACAACGTCCGCGTCGATGACGGCCGCCCGGTATGGGATCAGGTCATCACGGTGTTCTCCGCGCTCAATCGTCTGTCGCGCGATCGGCCCGAGCGTCCGGCGCTGCAGCGCTATGTCGGCGCCAAGTTGCGTCCCGTGTTCGACCGGCTCGGCTGGGATGGCAGCGGCTCGGGCGACGACGACGATACCCTGCTGCGCGGCAGCCTGATCTGGACACTCGGTGAACTCGGCGACGAAGCGGTCATTGCGGAGGCAAAGCGGCGGTTCGCCGGATTCTTACGCGATCCGCAATCGCTGCCGGCGGCCTTGCGCGATTCCGTCACCCATGTCGTCGGTATCACGGCGGATCGCGCGATGTATGACACGCTGCTGACGCTGGCGCGCAAGAGCACCGTCACCAATGAGCGGCTGCGCTATTATTTTGCAGCCGCCGCCGCGCGCGATCCGGGGCTGGCGCGCGCCACGCTGGACTTGACTCTTGGCGACGAAGTGCCGGGCACGATCGTCACCGGCCTGATCGGTTCGGTTGCTTCCTCCGGAGAGCAGCCTGACCTGGCCTGGGATTTTCTGCAGAAGAACTACGACGCGCTGTTCGCAAAGCAGGGTGCGCAATTTCGCGACCTGTTTATCCCAAACTTCATGACGAACTTCAGCGACGAGCGCCATGCTGCCGAAATCGCAGCTTTCGTGCCGGCTCAGGCGACTTCAGGCGGCCGCATGATGGCGGGCCGGGCGCAGGAAGTAATTGCGATCTCTGCCGACCTCAAAGCCCGTGCGCTGCCGGCGGTCGAGGGCTGGATCAGGGAGCGCAAATGACTGCAACGCGCGGCTTTTCAGGGAACGTTGCCTTGCCCGGGCATTCCGGATAGCCATGACGGACAAACTCTCCCGCGCGGGGCACATTTCCTACCATGGCTGATTTCCACGGCGTCTTTCCCTATCTGGTCTCGCCCATCGATGCGTCAGGCCAGATCCGTAACGAGGTGCTGGGCCGGCTCTGCGATGACCTCATCAAGGCGGGGGTGCATGGGCTGACGCCGCTGGGATCGACCGGCGAGTTCGCCTATCTCGACCAGGCGCAGCGCGCGATCGTTGTACGAACGACCATCGAAGCCGCTGATGGCCGTGTGCCCGTGATCGCCGGCGTCGCCTCGACGTCGACAGCGGACGCGGTGGCGCAGGCAAAGGCGCATCAAAAGCTCGGCGCGGACGGCATCCTCGCGATCATGGAGGCGTATTTCCCGGTCGCCGACGCGCAGGTGGAATCCTATTTCCGCGCCATTGCCGACGCCGTCGACATTCCCGTCGTGATCTACACCAACCCGCAATTCCAGCGCTCCGATCTGACGCTCGATGTGATCGCGCGGCTCGCAAGCCATCCGCGCATCGGCTACATCAAGGATGCCTCGACCAATACCGGTCGGCTGTTGTCGATCATGAACCGCTGCGGCGACAGCATCAAAGTTTTCTCCGCGTCCGCCCACATCCCGGCGGCGGTGATGCTGATCGGTGGGTTGGGCTGGATGGCCGGCCCCGCCTGCATCATCCCGCGGCAGAGCGTCGAACTCTACAACCTCTGCAGGGCGGCGCGCTGGGATGAGGCGATGGGGCTGCAACGCAGGCTGTGGCGTATCAACGAGGCCTTTGCCCGCTTCAACCTCGCCGCCTGCATCAAGGCCGGCCTCGACATCCAGGGTTACGCGGTCGGCGATCCCGTCCCGCCGCAGGCACCTCTGACCGCCGAGCAGCGCAAGGTGGTCGAACAGGCATTGCTGGACCTCGGGTAACTGGCTTGCGAGTTGCATAAACCGCATTACCTCATCCGGCCGGGCCGAGTTGTCTCGACCTGAAAACCCGCTAAAACCCCGCCCAATCCGACAAGAAGCTCGAAGGACAAACTGATGAATATTCTTCCCGGCAATATGCGTTTTGGTGCGGGCCAGCCGGTCAAGCGTTTGGAAGACCAGAGACTGCTCACCGGGAAGGGACAGTTTATCGACGACAGGCCGGAGGAGGGCGCGCTGTGGCTGTACGTGCTGCGCTCGCCCCATGCGCACGCCAGGATCAAGTCGATCGACACCAAGGCCGCGCTTGAAATGGCCGGGGTCGAGGCCGTCTATACCGGTGCCGACCTGGTGAAGGACGATATCGGCACCCTCCCGACCCTTGCGATCTTCCAGCGGCCGGACGGCAAGCCGATGACGGTGCCGCCGCGGCGCCTGCTGGCGCATGAAGTCGTGCGGTATGCCGGCGAGGCGGTGGCCGCTGTGGTCGCGACGTCGCGGGTGCTGGCGCAGACGGCGGCCGAAGCGATCGCGGTCGATTACGAGGTGTTGCCGTCGGTGGTCGATCCGGTCGAGGCGGTGAAATCAGGTGCACCCGCGGTGTGGCCGGAGGCGCCCGACAACGTCGTGGCCGCCATGAGCTATGGCGACGCCGCCAAGGTCGAGGAAGCCTTTGCCAAGGCTGCGCACACGGTCTCGCTCGATCTGGTCAGCCAGCGGCTGGTGCCTTCGGCGATGGAGCCACGTTCGACGATTGCCGAGATCGAGAAGAAGACCGGACGGCTGATCCTGCACGTGCAGTCGCAAACGCCCGGCTCGACCCGCGACCTGCTCGCGGAATCCATTCTGAAGCGGCCGAAAGACAGCGTGCGTGTGCTGGTCGGGGATATCGGCGGCGGCTTCGGCCAGAAGACGAGCCTTTATCCCGAGGACGGCATCGTCGCCTACGCCGCGACCAAACTGAACAGGAAGATCCGCTGGCGCGGCGACCGCACCGACGAATTCGTCGGTGGCACCCATGGCCGCGATCTCACTTCGACCGGCGAATTCGCGCTCGACGCCAAAGGCCGCGTGCTCGCCTACCGCGTGCGCTCGATCGGGGGCACCGGGGCGTACTCGTCGGGGACCGCCAACATTATCCCGCTGGTGCTCGGCCCGTTCGTGCAAACCGGCGTCTACGACCTGCCGCTGGTGCATTTCGAAGTGAAGTCGGTGATGACCAACACCGCGCCGGTCGGCGCCTATCGCGGTGCGGGGCGCCCCGAGGCGGTGTTCATCGTCGAGCGGCTGATGGATGCCGCCGCGCGGCAGATCGGCATGGACCCGCGCACCATCCGCAAGGTCAACTACATCAAGCCCGCGCAACTGCCTTACACCAATGCCGTCGGCCAGGTGTACGATTCCGGCGCCTTCGCGCACATGCTGTCGCGCGCCTCGGAGCTTTCGGACTGGGACGGTTTTGCCGCGCGCAAGAAGGCGGCGAAGAAGAAGGGCCTGCTCTACGGCCGCGGCCTCACCAGCTACATCGAATGGACCGGCGGGCGCGCGCATACCGAGAAGGTCAGCCTGCACGCGACCGCAGAAGGTCGCATCGTTCTGCACTCCGGCACCATGGCGATGGGGCAGGGCCTGCAGACCGCCTACACGCAAATGATATCCGATACGCTCGGCATTGCCATGGACAAGATCGACGTGGTGCAGGGCGACACCGACCTCGCCATCGGTTTCGGCAGCGTCGGCTCGCGCTCGCTGTTCGTCGGCGGGACGGCGGTCGCGGTCTCGAGCAATGACATGATCCAGAAGGCGCGCGAGAAAGCCTCGAACGTCCTGGAAACGTCCGTTGAGGATATCGAGTATCGCGATGGCTGGCTCAGTGTGGTCGGTACCGACAAGCGCATCAACCTGTTCGAAATCGCGAAGAAGGAAGACGGCGCGCGGCTGTCAGTCGATTCCGAAGGCGAGGTCGACGGGCCAAGCTGGCCGAATGGCACGCATATCTGCGAGGTCGAGATCGATCCCGAAACCGGCATCACGCGGGTGGTGCGCTATACCACGGTCGACGACGTCGGGATCGCCGTCAACCCGATGCTGGTGGCCGGCCAGGTCCATGGCGGCGTCGCGCAAGGCATCGGCCAGGCGCTCTATGAGGGCGTCGCCTACAGCGAGGAAGGGCAGCTATTGACCGCGAGCTACCAGGATTACTGCGTGCCGCGCGCCGACGACATTCCGCCGATCGCCGTGACGCTGGATGATTCCGCGCCCTGCCGCACCAATCCGCTCGGCGCCAAGGGCTGCGGCGAGTCCGGCGCCATCGGCGGCCCGCCCTGCATCACCAATGGCGTGATGGATGCGTTGAGCGAACTCGGCATCAGGCAGCTCAACACGCCACTGACGCCCGCGAAGGTGTGGCAGGCGATCCGGGATGCGAAAGCGGGAGCGTAGCGCCCGCGAACCTCGCCGTATTTTTCGGTTTCATTCCTCGCGAAAGAGGAATACAACCTTTACGTTTGTCGATGTGCCGGGCTCACCTCGGGGAGAACGACGATGTCGCTTGCAAATTTGGGCAGGATTGCCGCGATCGTTTGTGTTTTGCCGATGCTGTTGATTGGTCCGGCTGCCGGCAAGGACGATGACTCTTGGAAGGTCAAGCCCGACGTGATCGGGAAGGATGACGAGCCATCCGAAGACGTCAGCGGTATTGCGTGTACGACGCCGAAGGACTTTCCGCGCTCCTGCCTCGTCATCGACGACAATCTGCAAGCCGCGCAGTTCGTTGAACTCTGGGAAGGCAGACTGGTCCCAGGCAAAGCCATCAAACTGATCGGCAACAAGTTCAAGAAGAAGAAACTCGAACTCGACGGCGAAGGCGTCGCCTTTTCGAAGGGCTTTTTCTACGTCATCGGCTCGCACGGCCATCCGCGCGACAGCGACAAGAAGCTTGATCCGGAGAAGCATCGCGACAAGATCGATGCAAAGATCGCCGCCAGCAGCCAGATCGTCCGCTTTCGCGCCAAACATGGCGACGACGCGAAAGTCGAGCGAACGTCAAAGCTGAAGAAGATCATCGCTGCCGAGTCTGCCTTCAAGGGGTTCGTCGACGAGCGGCTGGATGAGAACGGGGTGACGATCGAGGGCATCGCGATCAAGGACGACACGCTGTTCGCCGGATTTCGCGGGCCGGTGCTTAAGGACGACAAAGGCAAGAGCAGGGCCGTCGTGCTGTCGGCTCCGCTCGATGCGTTGTTCGACGGTGGCAGGGAGCGACACGAGGCGTTCCGCCTGCCGCTCGGGCAAGGTCGCGGGGTGCGCGATCTCGCCGCCTTTGAAGGCGGTATCCTCATTCTCGCCGGCCCCGCAGCATCTGAGCCTGGCACCTATGCGATCTATTCGTGGGACGGGAAAAGCGAAAACGTAGAGCCGCTGTCCGAGCTCACGCAATTCGCATCCAAGCGGAAGCCGGAGGCGTTGCTGCCACTGGACAAGAACGGCTCGAAGCTGCGCGTCCTCATCATGTTCGACAGCGACGAAAATGGGGCTCCGACTCCCGTCGAGGTATCCGCTCCCTGAATGCCTACCCGGCTGCCTAGATCCCCAGCACCATCTTCGCCACGATCTCGCGCTGGATCTCCGACGAGCCGCCAAAGATCGTGTACGCCCGGCCATTGAGATATTCCGGAACGATCGGCAGCAATTCCTCAGGGATGCCCGGCGCCTCGTTGAGCCGGTAGAGCGGCCGCACCGGCTCGACATAGAGGCCGTCATTGCCGATCACGTCGACGCCGAGCCGCGTCACCGCCTGGCGGATTTCGCTGACGCGCAGTTTTAGCAGCGACGACACCGCGCCGGGATTTTGTCCGGTCTGCAGCGCAGAGAGCACCCGCAGTTCGGTCATCTCCAGCGTATCGATATCGACCTCGATCTCGGACATCCGCAATGCGATATCGGGATCGTCGATGGCGCGGCCGGTCAAGTCGGATTCGGCGAGGTCGGAAATCGTCTTCAGTGCGTCGCGCAATTTGGCCGAGGCGATGCCGGCGCCACGCTCGAATTCGAGCAGATATTTGCCGTAGGTCCAGCCCTTGCCTTCCTCGCCGACGCGGTTGGCGACGGGTACGCGCACATCGTCGAAGAACACCTGGTTGACCTCATGGTCGCCGCCGATGGTGAGGATCGGCCGCGTGGTGATGCCCGGGCTCTTCATGTCGATCAGGATGAAGGAGATGCCGTCCTGCTGACGCTCGCTCTCGCTGGTGCGCACCAGCGCGAACATCCGGTTGGCGTGATGGGCATGCGTGGTCCAGATCTTGGTGCCGTTGATGATGTAGTCGTCGCCGTCGCGCAACGCGCGGGTTTTCAGCGACGACAGATCGGAGCCGGAGCCTGGCTCGGAATAACCCTGACACCAATAGTCCTCGCCGGAGAGAATTCGCGGCAGGTAAAAATTCTTCTGCTCGGACGAGCCGAAGCCGATGATGACGGGGCCGACCATCTTGACGCCCATGACATTCACATTCGGCACACCGGCGCGGGCGCATTCGGTCTCGAAAATCCAGCGCTGCGCCGATGTCCAGTCCGGTCCGCCATGGTCCACCGGCCAGCCCGGCGCGCCCCAGCCTTTCTTATGCAGGGCGCGCTGCCACGCCATGCCGATATCAGGGTCGGAGAACACCGAGGGCGTCAGCGCGGTGGCGCGTTTCATCTCGGGCGTGAGGTTTGCCGCGATGAAGTCGCGCACCTCTTTCTCGAAGGCGCGCTCTTCGGCGTTGAAAGCAAGATCCATGGTAGGCTCCCTTCAGGCCTGAACGGCGCGGCCGCCGAGGGCGGCATGACGGCGATAGTGATGGGCGCTGCCGCCGAACAACGTGTCGAAGGCGAGCAGCCGCTTGAAGTAGGCCCCGATGTCGAGCTCTTCTGTGACGCCCATGGCGCCATGAAGCTGGACGGACTGTTCGGCGACGAAGCGCGCGCATTTGCCGATCTTGGCTTTCGCGCCCGAGGCGGCGCGGCTGCGCACGACCGGCTCGGCGTCGGCCATCAGTGCGGCACGCAGTGCCATCGAACGCGCCTCGTCGCATTGCATCGCCACATCGGCAAGGCGATGCCGGATAACCTGGTTGGCGGACAGCGGCCGTCCGAACTGTTTTCGAATTTTGGTGTATTCGAGCGTCTGGTCGAGCAGCGTTTGCATGATGCCGACGGCCTCAGCCCCAAGCGCAGCCATCGCGCGGTCGATCGTGGCTTCGATCGCGGGCAGCGCGTCGCTGCCATTGCCGAGCAGGGCGTCGGCAGGAAGCTGTACATCCCGGAGTTCGAGCTGGCAGGCCCGCCCGCCGCCGAGCCGCGGAAAGTCGCGTAAGGCGAGGCCGCGCGCGCCTTGCGGTACCAGGAACAGGCAGAGCTCGCCCGGTTTGCCGTTGCCGCCATCGACGCGGGCCGAGACGATGATCTGTCCGGCGGCGTTGCCCGTCCAGCACGGCGGTCTTGTGTCCGTCGAGGCGCCAGCCGTCCGGCGTTTTCTTCGCCGTGGTTCTGACATCGGCCAGATCGAAGCGCGCCTGGCGTTCCGAATGCGCGAACGCCAGATACAGCGAGCCGTCGGCGATCTTTGGCAGCAGCGCCTGCTTCTGGAACTCTGTGCCGCATTCCGAGACCAGCGACGCGCCGATCACCACGGTCGAGAGATATGGCTCGGATACCAGGCCACGCCCGAACGCTTCCATCAGGATGCCGATCTCGATGGCGCCGCCGCCTAGCCCGCCATGGGCCTCCGAAATCGGCAGCGCCAGCCAGCCGAGATCGGCAAACTGTTTCCAGATGTCCGCGCTGAAGCCGAGCGGATCGCTGGCGACCTTGCGGCGGTGATCGGCGGTATAGGTCTCGCTGACGAAGCGATCGGCACTTTCGCGCAGCAACCGCTGCTCGTCACTTGGGGTAAGGTCCATATGATCTGCTTTGCTCGTTCTATTTTGCTTGCGCCGGTTTTCTGACGGAGGGATGCAGGCCTGCGGGATCCACGATCATTCCGAATTCCTGAAGGTTATGCGCGTGGCAGAGCTGATGCAGCGCGAACGCCTGCTCGATCGCCGCCGGCTGCCCCATCACGTCGACGGAGCGATTGACCGCTTCTTTTGTAAGCTTCAGCGCGAACGAAGGTTTTGCTGCGATCCTTTCAGCAAGCTTCATCACGAAGGAGGAAAGTTCGTCACGCGGTACGACGTGGTTGACCATGCCGAGCCGGTGCGCTTCCTCGGCGCTCCACACGTCTGATGTGAACAGCAATTCCTTGGCCTTGCGCGGACCAAGCTCCCATGGATGCACGAACCATTCGACGCCGCAGACGCCCATGGTCACGACGGGATCGCAGAACTCGGCGTCACTGCTTGCGACGATCAGGTCGCAGGCCCATGCCAGCATCAGGCCGCCGGCAATGCACTTACCGTGCACTTCGGCAATCGTCGGTTTCGCCAGATTGCGCCAGCGCCGTGTGATCTGCAGATAGATTTCCTGCTCGCGCGCGAAACGGCCGTGGGCATTGGGTTCGGCGAACCCGCCCCAATTTCCGACCGGCGGAAAATCGACGCCGGCGGTGTTCTTGGCCCCCGGGCGCAAATCATGCCCTGACGAAAAATGCGGGCCGCGGCCGGCGAGGATGATGACCTTGATCGCGTCGTCCTGCACCGCCTGGTCGAAGGCGGCATTGAGGTCGTAGGTCATCTGCAGGTTCTGCGCATTGCGCGCCTCGGGCCGGTTCATTACGATCCGAGCGATGCGTGGCTCCGGTCGTTCCACGACGATGGTCTCGAACTCCATGACGCCCTCGCGTTTCCCTTATCGTTGGCGGCCATGTTGTAATTTCGGCAAATGATACGCAAGGGCCGTCGCCTGCGAAATAGACCGAAGGCCGTCTCACGCCTGCATACCTGACGCAACCAATCTGATAGACTCGCGTTTGATTTCCTTTAGGGAGAGTTCGATGCGCAGATTATGGACCGTGCTGGCGGCGCTGGCGACACTGAGCCTGACCAATTGCGGCTACAACGCTATTCAGACCACTGACGAGCAAGTCAAGGCGGGCTGGTCGGAGGTCGTCAACCAATACCAGCGCCGCGCTGACCTGGTGCCCAACCTCGTCAATTCGGTGAAGGGATTCGCGCAGCAGGAAAAGGACGTCCTGCTCGGGGTCACCAATGCCCGCGCCAAGGTGGGCAGCATCCAGGCGACGCCGGAGGTGCTGAACGATCCCGCCGCGTTCCAGAAATTCCAGGAAGCCCAGGGCGAACTGTCGAGCGCGCTGTCGCGGCTGTTGGTCGTGACCGAAAACTATCCGCAGCTCAAATCGGACGCCCTGTTTCGCGATTTGATGTCACAGCTCGAAGGCACCGAGAATCGCATCACCGTGGCGCGCAACCGCTACATCAAGGCGGTGCAGGACTATAACGTCGGCATCCGCACCTTCCCGAACAACCTGACGGCGATGATGTTCGGCTACAAGGAGAAGCCGAACTTCACGGTCGAAAACGAGAAGTCGATCTCGACGGCACCGAAGGTGGACTTCAACCCGACGCCGGCGCCCGCGAAGTAACGGGGTGAGCAGACGACCCGCGATGAACGCTGCAAGAGCCTCCATTCTTGCGCTGCTGCTGTGCTGGGCTTGCTCGGCGCTTGCGCTCGTGGCGGTGCCGCCGCTGAGCGGTCAGGTGGTCGATCAGACCGGCACGCTCAGTGCCGGCGACATCGCAGCGCTGACGCAGACGCTCAAGGATCTCGAAACGCGAAAAGGCAGCCAGGTCGCGGTGCTGATCGTGCCGACGACCGACGGCGAGGCCATCGAGCAGTACTCGCTCCGGGTCGCGGAGGCCTGGAAGATCGGCCGCAAGAAGATTGACGATGGCGCGCTGCTCGTCATCGCCAAGAACGACCGCCGCCTGCGCATCGAGGTCGGCTATGGCCTCGAAGGCGCGCTCACAGACGTCACCAGCAAGCGCATCATCGACGAAGACATCACGCCCAAATTCAAGGCCGGCGATTTCGCCGGCGGCGTCTCCGCGGGCGTCGGCCGGATGGTCCGGGTCGCCGAGGGCGAGAAACTGCCGGAGCCGGAACCGCCGCATTGGCAGGACACTGGTTTCCTCAATGGTATCGATCCGTTCAATCCGTTCGTCCTCGCCTTCGTGTTCATTGTCGGAAGCGCGCTGAGGGCGGCGCTCGGGCGTCTGGTCGGCTCGGCTGCGACCGGCGGGTTCGTCGGAGTCCTGGCGTGGCTCTTGCTCGGCAGCCTGGGAGTGGCTGCGGTCGTCGGCGTGCTTGCCTTCCTCGTTTTCGCGTTTATCGATCTGATGCCCTCCGGCGGCAGCCGCGGCACGCGGGGCGGCTGGTCAGGTGGTAGCAGCAGCGACTGGGGCAGCAGCAGTAGCGGCAGTTCGGGCGGCGGCTTCAGTGGCGGCGGCGGCAGCTTTGGCGGCGGCGGCGCATCGGGGAGCTGGTAACATGAGCATCAGGCGTATCGGCAGGCATCTCCTCGAACACCGCTGGCGGCTGCGGCGGATCTTTCCGCCGCAAGCGCTGGCGAGGATCGAGCAGGCGATCAAGTCAGGCGAAGCCACCCATTCCGGACAGGTGCGTTTCGTGGTGGAAGGCGCGCTCGACGGCGCGCCGCTGTTTCGCAATCAGCTCGCGCGGGAGCGGGCGGTGGATATTTTTTCGCAATTGCGGATCTGGGACACCCTCCACAACAACGGCGTCCTGATCTACCTGCTGCTCGCCGACCACGACTTCGAGATCGTTGCCGACCGTGGCATAGACGCCAGGGTCGGCCACGCCGGCTGGGAAAAAATCTGCGTCGAGATGGAGACGCAGTTCAGGGGCGGAAATTTTGAAGGCGGCGTGATCAAGGGAATCGAGGCGGTGTCGCGCGAGTTGGCGACGCACTTCCCGGCGCAGGGCGCAGGGCCGAATGAATTGCCGGATGCGCCGGTGGTGATGTAACTCACCACCAGCCTAAACCAATGGATAAGTCGGCTCATCCGTTGCCATGGTGTGGGCCTACCACGGTACGCCTCGGCAATACCTACGCGCAATGGCGTCAGCCGGCTCTGTGTGTCACTGATCAAAATAGTTCAGGTAACCGCAATGCAAGCAACGGAACCGGACCCACGAGCCGGCAGTTGCAAGACAAGGTCGGCGGCGTAACGCCCGCCGGCCTTTCTCTTGAACTTCTCGATATTGTACGACTCGTGATGAGCCTCGCGCGATCAAGTTGCGCTGCAGGTATCGCTATCCAGCAACCTGGATAGTTGCTCTTATAATTTTCACGAGCACTCCGCCGGCCAGCCACGATGCGTAATTCGCGAATAGATCGTCTTGCGCAGATTTACCTGCGCGGGGCCAGCTCGAGTAGGCGTGCTTGCGGTATTCGGCCAGCGTGACGTTCATGTGCCGGCAAAAAACCGAGTACGCCCGCGATTGTGAAGCAGCTCATACTACAACCTCTGAACGAAGGAATAGGCTGATCATTGAGGGAGTATGCAGTATGCGCTGTGTTCTACCTGCTTCATCAACTCGCATATCGTTCAGCAGCTCTGGTTTGGCGTTGTGCCAGCTCGAGAATACTCCCGGCTACATCTCGCGATAACCAGCAACAGGCATCAAAGGAGGCCCGTTATGTCTCAACGTGATGTGATCTGGAATTCCGCCAAGTTCATAGGAACGATTTCTGTAATCGCTGCGGCAGTCATCCCGGCTTCAGCGCAGCAGCGGCCGACGAGTCCGGTTGCGGCAGCCCCCGCGGAGAATCGCTATCCCGATGGAAGCAAACTTCAGAGCCAGTATTCTTCGGCGCAGCGATCGGTCGTCTTGCCGTCGGCTGCTCCCAGCGTGCGCGCAAATTCGGCTGGCTTTGCATCGGCAGCAGCGGTTCAAACCGATCTGCCGGAAGGGTTCTCGCTGTTGGCAGCGCCAACCAGTCATGTTGGAGGCACTGATCAACCGGGTGGCGCGAACGTGGCTCCGGCAACTGCCGCAGATCGCGTCGCGAGTTCGACCGAAAAATTCATCACGGTGTTCCCGCTGGCATACCGCGGTGTGCCGTTGTCCAAGGGCAGCGACTATCTCACCATAGTGGATGGCAACGGGCAGATCCAGGCGACGCGCAAGCGCGCGATGCCGAGCAAGGTCGACGCTACCCAGCCGACCGTTTCCACCGGGGAAGCCATTCAGGTTGCCCGCAGGGATGCCGGTGCCGCCTCCGCCGGGCCAGATCCCAAGCCTGAATTGCAGATATGGGTCGACGACCAGCAGAACGGCAATCTGTCGTGGACGTTTACGCTCGGGCCGAGAGCCGCGGGCGATCCCAACGTTCGCAAATACTGGGTTGCGGCAGTTGGCGAGCCTCGCGTCCTGAACTGGGAAAGCGAGGTCTATCATACGCACAACGGCGTGGTGAGCGGCAACATCTGGGCCGCGAGCCCGTTCCAGGCGACCGAGAGCCGAGCGTTTCCGTCGCTTGAGGTTTCTCGTCTTCTCCCAAATGAGAAGGCAATCACCAACGCCGAAGGCCGCTATGGTTATACCACGCCAGGAGGCAGCACCGAAATCAGGGCGAAGCTTCGCGGACCGTGGTTCATCGTCAACAATCAATCGGGTGCTGGACTGGAGAGCGCCCAGACAGGGCCAGCGGCTCAACCGATCAATCTTCATCTGGGCGCCAGCAACGAGGATCAACTGGCGCAGGACTCCGCTTTTTATTGGGCTAATTTTGCCCGTGGTCTTGCCCGCAACATCCTCGGACCGGCCGAGCTTCCCGGTTTGCCGGTGCTGACGAATATCAATGATACCTGCAACGCATTCTGGAACGGGTCATCCATCAATTTCTTCAAGGCCGGCAACGGTTGTCCCAACACCGCCTATGCCGACGTGGTGATGCATGAGTACGGCCACGGCATCGATGCCGTGAAAGGCGGTATCGTCAACGGCGGCTACAGCGAAGGGTTCGGCGACGCGATGGCGGTTCTCGCCACACGTCAACCCTGCGTCGGCCGCGACTTCTTTGGGGCGGGCACCTGCCTGCGGTCGGCGAGCGACGTGATCCTGTGGCCGTCGCTCGGTAACGTGCATACGCAAGGCCGGCCGTATGGCGGCTTCACCTGGGAGCTGGTTCAGCAGCTCAAGCAGACCTTCTCGGAGGATGAATCCTTCGCCATCGCAACTCGGCTGGTGCTCGGCGCTGCGGCGGCCAATCCGTCCGACATCGCCGACGCCGTCCGTCTGAGCTTCATCGTCGACGACAATGACGGCAATCTGACCAACGGCACGCCGCATTTCCGCGCGCTGGCGAACGCCGCAGATTCTCGCAAGATTCCGCGGCCCGAAGATCCCAAGGTCGGGGGACCCTCGGTCAGCGCCGACGCTTCGTTCCCTTGGACGCCGGTGAAGGTCGTGCCAGCCAACTCCAACATACTGCAGGCAAGCATTCATCTCGATAAACCCGGCAAGGTGCATATCTCGGCAAACACCAGCGCCCGCAGTGCGGCACCGGTCCAGTTCCAGACCGGGGTCTACAACGCAGCACCAGTCAACATTGTGTGGACTGATTCATTCCGCAGCCTCAGTCTGCCAACGGCGAACCAATGGGCTCAGGTCGGCACCATGTTTGCGATCGATCTCCCGGCAGGTGACCATACGATCTACTGGAAGATATGGATTGCCGGCGGGTCGCTATCCCTGAGCGCGGGGACACTCATGGTCGAGGCTTTCGAACCCTCCGGTGGTCCGTCGGCCCTCACGGCGGCGGTAACAGAGGCCGGTGGACAGAGCGCGGCGATCAACGAACCGACTACGGTGGGCGCCAATCTCGCGCCTGCTGCGCCAACCATCGGGACGTCGCGTGACGAAGCCGGGCGGGGCATCACCACGGTGCGACAGTAAACCAATGACGGGGCGGACGGTCCGTCCGCCCCGTCACAACGACAAGGACGCAAGCCTTACAATCGCCCCATCCGACGCTCAGGAGTTCAAGGATGCAACTTCGAACCGCACGAATAGCGTCATGGTTGCTCGCATCGGCGCTTGCTTGCATGGCGCTGCCGCATCAAGCGCAGTCGGCGGATTGTCCGGTGAAACCAATGCTGACTGTCAAAGACACGCAGGACGGATTTGCAGGTACGACCGGCACGATCTGGACCATCAAGCCAGACTGCAGCTACGACGTTGCACGCCTGCGCGGCGGCCAGGTCAGTCCGCCCCATCTGAAGGGGCAACTCACACCCGAGCAGCAGTCCCAGCTCGCCGCCGCGCTGTCCGCGGCGGCGGTTGAGACACTGCCCTCGCATATCGGCGAGCCCGCTCCGGTCAATTCCCGCCAGATATCCATTGAGTACGGCGGAAAAACCGCGGTGCTCAATCTCGGCATGGGCGACCCGGCTCTTCCAGAAGCATCGGACGATACTGCCCGCCGCGTGGTCGAAATTGGCAGAGTGGTGAAAGCCGTCACCGGCGAATAGTGATTTCCTGCTCAGAAGATCCCGGGAAAACTCGTTTTTCGTGCGCAGGCCGGCGGCAGGTCCTGGCCGCCCAAATCTTGCCCGCAGACGCCGAGATCGATCATGCCGTTCAATTCGTCAGAGCGTTCAACAGTGACCTGTGCAAGGCATCATCTGGCTCAAAATTTCGAGCCAGAGTTCGGATCACGGTCTCAAAACGCATCCGACAGGCGGTAGCATCGTTAGCTTCACCGATACTTTCGAATATCTTCGCGGCACCGAGATAAACTCGCCATGCAGCGAGAGGGAAGTTGGCATTGTCAACGATCGACAAAGCGCGCGACAAGTGTTCCCGAGCTTCGTCCCGATCGCCGGTAGTAAAAGCGATCCGTGCTAACAGACCATGGGCGAGCGCGAGATGGTTCTGATCGGGCGCCGGGGCGGCGTAGTCGCGCAGCTGGATTGCCCATCTTCTCGCCTGATCAAATTCGGCAATCTGCAGGCAATATTCCCCCAAACAGTGATAAAGCTGCGTGGATATTGTAAAATCCAGCGGAATTCCATCTTGTTCGAGGCGGCGCTGAACGTCATTGAACTGTTTGCTTGCTCGTTGCGGATCGCGCAATCCCACGAAAGCTTTCGCCAGGACCGCTCGCTGAAAGAAATAAGCAAACTGGTTTTCTTTGAGAGTGTTCTCGTCGACGCCTTCGCAGAGGGCGTGGGCTCCCTCAAAATCCATTGCTTCGACGTGCAACCATGCGAGCGTCAATCGACACAATCCGCTAGCCTGTTTATTTCCGTTTTTTCTCGCAAATTCCAGGGCCGCTGCAGTTTCGCGCTGCAAATCCCGCCACTCGCCCAGATGGAGGAGCGCGGTGGACTCCAGCACATTGAAAAGGACAAAGACGTAAATATCCCCGGCTTCGCTGGCCAATCGCTTTCCATGCGTCGCCGAGCGACGACACTCCCGGTACCGCGAGCGCCAACAGTCAAGAATTCCCTCGATTCCATAACGCCTGATCAACGTGCCGTGGTCCTGTGCGCCGGCACTCAATTCCATTGCTCTCATGCAACGCGCGGCATCCTGTTCGTGCCATCCCTTGAGATACAGGTTGATGCTTGCGCTGCTGCCTTGTACCAGGGCCTTGAAGGTGTCGTCCTCCAGGGCTTGGCTTTTAATCAGCACTTCTTCGGCCGCCTGAAGGCAGAGGCGTCGATCTGCGTGCAAGCAGAACCGGCTAACGGCAACAAGGCCGGCGACCTCCTGTCGAAGCTCGCCGGCGTGTCCAGCGTAGACAATCATCTCCTTGAGATCACGAACCGAACCAGCAAGATCGCCACATGAGCGAAGCGCAAGGCTACGATGGCGCAACACAGAAATGCGCAGTTTGAACTTATCCGGCGCATCAAGGCGATCGAGAATACTAAGCCCACGCGTTAGATAGCTGGCCGCTTCCGCGTGGCCAAGGCGCTTCGCAGAACTCTCTGCCGCCTGTCCCAGGTAGCGCAAGGCGCTCGGAAAATCCCGGCCCTGTTCGAAATGAAGCGCGAGCACCGGCGCGATTTCCGAGGTCAGATCGCCATATGCCTGTTCCAGCCTCTTGCCCAGGCGCCTGTGCGTTTGCACGCGCTGTCCCGGCGCGAGATGCTGATAAACGACGTTTTGATACAGGATATGCCGGAAAGCATACGATCCCGAGTACGTGCCATCCGGCCATTCAGACACACCCGAGGGGACCAGCGTGTGATCCTTGCGGGTTAGTGCTTCCAGCTCACGCTCAACCTCGACGGCATCGCGTGACAAGCCGGCTGCCACCAGGGCGGCAGAAAAATCTCCGCCCGCTACGCTGGCGACTTCGAGAAGACGCCGTTCATCCTCCGTGAGGCGGCCTACCTGATAATTGATCATGTTCAGCAGGTCGGTCGGTATGCCATCTTGCGGAATCGCCGCCTCCGATGACAGGCGCCAGGCACCGTCAGTTTCGACGACCACTCGCTGATCGATGAAAAACTTGATCAACGATGCGATGAACAGCGGCTGTCCCTGCGTTCGCTCGAACACGGGGTCGGACAATGCGGACGCCACTGCATCATCGCGGAACCGCAGTGCGAGATGTCGCTCCACCTCCATTCGAGACAATCGATCGAGGCGCAACTCGCCGCAGCGCTCGTGTATCTCCAGATCCTGATGCAGGCGCCGAATGGGATGTTGGCCGATGATGCTGTCTGCCGGTCGATAGGAACCGAGGATCAGCACCGAGGCCTTGCTATCTCCTCGCGCGAAGCGGGAAAGGGCGTCCAGCGTTGCCAGGTCGCTCCAATGCAGATCCTCGAGAACGATTACCCATGGACGATCGGCGCTCAGTGCTTCTACAAGATCGCAAAATTCGCGGAGCATGCGCTCGCGGGTCGCACCGAATACTTCGCGCTGAAATGCGGCGCGCTCCGTCGCACCAATCAGTCCTGGTATATGCAGCATCCAGGTTGGCGCGTGGGTACGAATTGCTGTCTGCAGTTCTGCGCCATTCGTGCTGCGACAACGTGTCACCAGCGCGTCGATCAATGGCAGAAAGGCCTCATCGGTGCCGAACCTCTCGGTGCAGCGCCCGCACAATAAATCGACGCCCTGTTGCGACAGTCGGTCCACCGCCATCTGGAGAAAGGCCGTCTTTCCGATGCCGGCCTCTCCGGTGACAAACGCAATCTGTCTTTGGCCGCTCAGCATGCGCTGTGCCATCCGGTCCAGCATATCGAGCGGGGCGGCGCGTCCAACCATATGGTGCGCGCGTGCATCGGTGAGCCCGGACACTGTCGGCAGGTCTTGTTGATCGTCCACGGGTTTGGACGAGGGTAGGTTTGCCATTTCATAAGACGACCGGGCTGCCCGTGGTTCATCCGGTGTCGGGGGATCGTTGTCCCCGGATCGTACGGCGGTACCGACGAAACGATAGCCGCGCCGCGGCAAAGTCTCGATCCAGGATCTCCCTCCGGAGACCAGCGCCAAAGCCCGCCGCAGCGCAGCAACCTGAACCGTGAGATTGCTGTCCTCGACAGCCAGGCCCTGCCAGGCAAACGCGATCAGGTCTTCCTTGCTGACCAGCTGACCTGATCGCTCGACCAGCATTAGCAGAATGGAAACAGCCCGCTCACCCAGGGGTAGGGGGGTGCCGTCATGAATTAGAATGCGCGCGACCGGGTCCAGCACGAGCGACCCCATCCGCCACTCAAGGTTAGCGGCGCGCGCGGGGGGCGCTTCGCCATGCAGATGGGAAAGATTGGGCTCCGATCGTTCAATGACCATCGATGCCTGCCCGTCAATAAAAATAATATCTCGGAAGTGAACTCCTTCATCAGGTCGAAGTCAACGCGATAACAATGACTTCGCTCTGATTGGACGCTCGCTGCGAGCGGCTCAATTCGGATTCATTTTGCAACCTTTTCGGGAGTGCTTCGCGACATGGGTAGTCGCGAGGCGCAGGTTACTGGTGAGCATTATCCGTTGTCCGCCAGCCAGAGGAGGGCAAGCCATGATCAGGGTGATCGATCTTGTCGGATACGCAGCCCCGATGATGGTGCTCTTGCTAACGAGGGAGATGAGTTTACGCGCACTCGGCATGCTCAGTCGTGTGGCGGTTGTCATCCTCAGTATCGTGATGTGCCTTCTGCCCGTCCTGTTGCCGCATTTGATACTATTGCCGATGAGCCTACTACGGCTGTGGGATATACTGGCAGGCACCTCCGGTGACAGCGCCAAGCGGCGAGCAGAGTGGCTTCGTCAGAGAGGAGGCTAAAATGACAGAAATTCGTATTAATGCAGGCAAAGCAGAACGAATAATCACGCAGATGTTGCGCGACGAGCAGGGCGTGCATCCAGCCGATGCAGTCGCGTTGGCTGCGCGTATTTGTCGGCGGCTTGCGACGTCGATGCCGACGAACCCGTCATTGGGTTGCTGCCGGATCATTTCAAGAGAGCCTCCAGATGCCGATGATTTCGCGGTTGCGGTTGCAGAAAAGCTCAACGGGAAAAGTGAGCATTGGAACGCGAGCGAACTTTGGGAGCTTGTCTACAATCAAGGTCGCCATCTTCGGATGTGCTAGTCACGGACCAGGTTCAATGCCTGCCACTGCTCGGGTCCAATTGCCCGAACGCATCATGCACCGGCCGGAATGCCTTGAGCTGCGCGTGATGCAAGTGTGGGTTCACGCCTTCGCCGAAGGCCGCTCGCCTACGCGGGCCATCCACGCTACGATATTGGCATTGGCCGTATCGAGCGGCTGGCCGACCTGACCGGCGAAATCGAGCCAGCCATAGAGCAGAATGTCGGCCAGCGTGAAGCGCTTGCCGCAGAGATAGTCACGGCCGTCGGCCATCTGGCCGTTGAGCCATTGCAGGCGGTTGGCGGCAATCATCTTGAGGCCGGGCGAGGCCTCGGGCGCGCAAGGAATCCGCTTCTCGAAAAACTTCAGACCTTCACCGAAGCGAAAACCGTTCCCCATATGCTCGCAGATGTTGAGATCGACGCGGCGCGTCCACATCCGGCATTCGGCGCGCTCTTCCGGCGTCGTCCCGATCATCGGCGGCGCCGGATGCTTCTCTTCGAGATATTCGCAGATCGCGGTGATTTCGGAGAGATAGTTGCCGTCGTCGAGTTCGAGCGTCGGCATCTGGCCGTGCGGGTTACGCTTCAAATGCTCGGCCTCGCGATTTTCGCCCTTGCGCAGATCGACCGCCTGCTTCGGCACCTCGATGCCCTTTTCCGCCATGAACATGCGGACCACGCGAGGGTTCGGCCCGACCGAGTCGTACAACTTCATGGTGTTTCTCTCCCTGGTGTCTTGTTGAGGCATGGTTGTTGGGAGCTGTTGAACAGGCCACCGCCGGATTTGTCAAATGGGCGGATCACATTTTGACGCTGCCGAATGTGATTCAGGAATCACACTAGATATGTAAATGCGCGGGAATAAAACCGGAGGCCACCATTGCTGCGGTAGTCCGAATTGTCGCGGCAGCCTGATCAGTCTAGCTGTCGTCGAGCTTGTTGAGGTCACGCACCGACTGCATGATCGGTTCGAAATTCGATCGAGCATCCAGCGCGTCGAACAATTGCGCGGTGTCCGACAGTAGTCCGTGCGAGCGCTGGATCGCGATCCGCACGTCGTCCTGCGGGGTGTCGGATAGTCGCCCGTGGCCCGACAGCAGGATCTTCGAATTCAGGCCCTTCAGCCGTTCCAGCGACTGGATGTAGTCGGCGATGCTGCCGGAGCCGAACACGCCGCCCATCACGCCGCCCGGCATCAGCGTGTCGGCGGCGAACAACAGCCCCTTGTCCTGGTCGAACAGCGTGATGCAGGCCGAGGTGTGGCCGGGCGTGTACATCACGTTGAGGCGGAAATTGCCGAGGTCGATCAGGTTGCCTTCTTCCAGCCAGAGATCGACGTTGATCGGCACGTTCGGCTCGTTGAACATCTTGCGCAGCATCGAGAAGTCGTCGCGCAGCATGATCTTGTTGGCGGCGAGCCGATGCGCGGCGATGAAGGCGCTGCCGTGGAAATGATAGGCCGCGCCGATATGGTCGAGGTGTTCGTGGCTCAGCACTACCATGTCGATATCGTCGGGCTTCACGCCGATATGGTTGAGGCATGTCAGCAGATGCGGATAGTTCGAGGACAGACCGACATCGACCATGATCGTGCGCGAGCTGCCGCGCACCAGATAGGCGTTCGCCGCGCGGTTCTTGAAACGGATCTGATAGACGTCCTCGGCCGCCTCGATCAGCGTACAGACGTCGCTGTCGAACAGCGTCTTGAAGGGGCTCGGTCTGCGCTCGCTCATGAAGTGGCCGCGGCTTTGAAGGCGACCGTGTTGGAGGCTCGCAAGCGCTTGCTGAGCGCATCCATGATCATCAGCGCAAAGGCGGGCTGCTGGCTGACCAGGTAGACGAAGCGGGCGTGATTGATCCGCATCACGCGGGTGTTCGGGGCGGCCGCAATCGCCGTTGCCGAACGGGCCGAGCCGTCGATGACCGCCATCTCGCCGAAGAACTCACCCTTGCCGAGCGTGACGATCACCATCTTGCTGGCGCCGTTCATCTTGGCGATCTCGACCTGACCGTCGAGCACGACGAACAGTTCCCGCCCGCTCGAGCCTTCCTCAAAAATGACGTCATCTACATCAAACTCGTTGATGCATTTCTCGATGGTCATGGTGACCCTGCCTTTCTGGCTGGTCGGTCCATGTTAATCGGGAAACCGACCGGCGCAAACGGAACCGGCAAGGATGCCGCAGGGCAGCATGGGGAATCGGACTGGGGTGGCCGACATTCGGGGGCCCAAAACAGGCCGGATGAGTTCCTAAAACTTCGGTAAGGCCGCCGCCGGTAAGGATTTGGCAAGCATTAAAAGTTACCAAATGGTCAATCAATTCTGGAGAATCCAACGTGAGCGATCAGCAGCCCCAGCCCGCCAGCGGTGAAACCGGAGCCCTCGGCGCCGCGCCGGCCACTCCCGACATGTCTGCGTCGACCGAGCGGGCAACGGCCGCGGTGGAGGTCGAGGCGGCAAAACTCGCGCCCGAGCAGGACGAGACCTCGCCGAAGCCCGATGTGGCCAAGGACGCTCCCAAAGTGGACGCTCCCAAGGTGGATGCCGTCAAGATGGAAGCGCCAAAGGTCGAGGCCTCAAAGGCTGAGCTTCCCAAGATCGACGCCGTAAAGCCGGAAGCGCCGCGCTTTCCCGGCAACGTGACGATCATGTCGCCCGGCGACCGCGCTGGTGCCGATGCCAAGGCCGCGCCGGCGGAGGGATCGTCTGGCAAGCGCAGGATCGGCGCGATGGCCGCTGTTGTGGCGCTGGCGACGGTGGCAGGTGCGCTGGGTGGCGCGCTGGCAACCGCTGGCGTTGGAAAGCTGATGGCCGGAGATTCGGCCCAGGCTTCGACCCAAGCATCAGTGCAAGCATCAGTGAAGGACAGCGCGCTCGAAGCTTCGGTGGCGCGAATCGATGCCGAGATCGTCGCGCTCAAATCAAGCCTGGAGCATAATTCCAAGACGACGACAGGCCAGATCAACAAGGCTAGCGACCGCCTCGACAAGGTCGAGAAGGCGCAGGCCGAGCCCGCCGCGAAACTAGCCAAGCTGAGCGAGACCGTCGAGAAGCTCCGCACCGCCCAGGCGTCCGCGACAACGGCTGCCGCCACGCCGGCTCCCGCGAAGGAAGTGACGGGCTCGATACCGCAGCAGCAGGCTGCGGCCGCGCCAGCGCCCACACCAGCTGCTCCGCCCAAGCCCGAGGTTGCCCGGCTGCCGACCGTCGAAGGCTGGGTATTGCGGGACGTCGCCAATGGCAGTGCCCTGATCGAGAGCCGTCGCGGTATGTACGAGGTCTATGCCGGCGATCCCATTCCCGGCCTCGGCCGTGTCGACGCCATTCGCAAGCAGGACGGCCGCTGGGTGGTCGTGACCAGCAAAGGCCTGATCGTCGCTCGCTAGCGCGACGACATACGAACAGCAGGGCGCTTCACGGCGATGTGAAGCGCCTTTTTTCTTGAATAGGTCTCATTGCGCGGTGTTAGTTGGGGCATGAGCCGCGTGCCAGGAATTCTTGCTATCGTACTTGTTCTGCTGTGCGGCGCTCTGCCGGCGCGCGCGGCACAGGATGCCGCGCTGGAGCGCGGAACAGCCATCACCGATCCCACGACACTGCGCGAACTCGATGGCGGAAGATTCCGCCTCGATCGCATGCTGCTGCCGGAGCGGTCGGCGGATCTCCCGCTCGCCAACAGCGCGCTGTTCGTCGCGCCGTCAATGGCGCCGGTCCGGCAGGCCATCGATGGCGAGTTCGATCGCTATATCGCGCGGCACGGCGCGAACCTGCCAAAGGAGACGATCGGCGTCGGCGAGGGCTTTGATTTCCAATTGTTCGATCGCGCGCTGCTCTATTCGGCACAGACGCGGTTCGTGCTGGCCGGCATCGTCAACCGCATGGACCGCACTTACGTTGCGGAAGCAAGCTGCGGCGAGATTCGTCTGATCTACCGCCTGACGCGGATGAACAAGGCGGCCGGTGACGACGCTTCGCCACCGCGGCTGCCGATGACGCTGAACGTCGTGCTGAAAGCGAAAGGTGAGGGATCCACGGTCACCTGTCCCGAAATCGCCAATCGCTGGCTCGCTGCGCCGATCGGCGAAGCACTGTCGGTAAAGGATGGCCCACTCGACCTGATCGACTATCAGAACATCGACCGCATCGAGACCAATCTCCAGATCGCGCATGCGCCGAAATCTGCGGTTCGTGATTTCCGCACCGACTATCTGTTGAAGGTGTTTCGTTACGATCGGGACGCGCGCGTCTTCGCGGAATCTCCGATGGAGAACCAGATCGACCGCGCGCGCCTTCTGGCGGACGATGGCCTCAAGCGCGAGTTCAGGAAGTGGCTGCTCGATCCCGTCAATCTCGCCGCGTTCGATCGCGGCACCGCGTTGATCCCGGAAAAATTCCTCGCCAACGGCGCGATTGCGCCAACGCCGGTCGGGTTCGATCCATCGGACCTGGAGCCCGAATTCGGACTGGTGCAAGGCGAGGGCGCCGTGTTCAGCGAGGCTGACGTCGTGGCTGCGCTGAAGAAGGCTGTGGAAAGTGGCGTGAAGCTGCAGAACATCCGCTCTCCTGCCGGCTTCGAGCGCAGGCTCAACGACGTGACCTGTTCCGGCTGCCACCAGACGCGGGGCATCGGCGGCTTTCACTTCCCCGGCGTCGACTGGTTCGCGCAAAAGCCGTCGAATTCGACCGTCGTGCCGGCGTCGCCGCATTTCTTCGGGGACCAGATCCGCCGCCGCGATATTCTCGTAAGCCTGCGCGACGGCAGATCACCGGACTACTCGCGCGGATTCGCCAGCCGTCCGCAATTGCGCGGCAGTACCGAACTCGCCGGCACCAACTATTACGACGGCTGGGGCGCGCATTGCTATGTGCAGGGCAAGCCAGCTGCCAGCAATGATGGAAGTTTCCGCGACTGGAGCTGCGCCGAGGGCCTGAGCTGTCAGGCCGCCGGAAAAATCTCGCGCATCGGCATGTGCTTCGTCAAAAGCCGCTGAAGGTCTTGGCGAACTGTGCTAAGTGAGGGCATCAGCGAGCTGATGCGGAGATTGGCGATGAGCTCTCCCGACCAGGACAGGCAACGCAATCGCGAGATCGCGGAGAACGAAGCCAATCGGCAGGTGATCGGCAATATCAGGGTCAGCGTCTGGGCGATTGCTGTCGCGGTCATCGCGGGCCTGGTTGTGTTCGGCATCGCCTGGGCGTGGCTCAACCGCTGAAAATTGCCTGGGTGATCACTTGGCGTAGTGCGGCAGGCGCTTGCCGGGAAGCAGATCATAGGCTGATTTCCAGCCCGGCAATTGCGCCATTCGTCCGAGCCAGGCGTTGATCGCGGGATGGCTGGCCGCGAGGTCGTACCCGGTCTCGTCGGCGGGATAATGCAGATAGGCCATCATCGAAATATCCGCCACCGTCGGCCGCTCGTCGATCGCGAATGCATTCTTCTGCATGTGCCGGTCGAGAATCGACAGGAAGTCGTCGAGACGCCTGCGGAAATGTTTCAGCACATGTTCGTCCGGTGACGGCGTGAACGCGCGGTAATAGCGGTAGGTCGCCATGTAGCCGGTGAGCTTGTGGTTGTCCCAGAACAGCCAGCGCAGCAGTTCGAACTGCTCCTGCTCGGTCTCGCCGCCGAACCGGCCGAATTGCTTTGCCAGCTTCAGCAGGATCGGCGCGGTCTGGGTGAGGCGTTCGCCATCGACCTCGAGCACCGGTATTTCGCCCATCTCGTTGACGTCGCGCCGCCATTCCGGCGTCCGCGTCACGCCGCCGCCGAAATCGGTCCAGACCGGCTCGAAGCTCTGGCCACACAGGGTCAGCATCAGCGCGAGCTTGTAGCTGTTTCCCGATTCCGGGAAGTAATGCAGGCGATAGCTGGGCATGGCTTGCATCCTCACGCCACCGCGCCGGACGCGCGCAACTGGCCGATCGCGGCTTCGTCATAGCCGGCGTTGCGCAGGATCTCGTCGCTGTGCTCGCCGAGGCCGGGCGGCTTGCGCGGCTGAACTTTTTTGCTGCCGTCGACCCAGATCGGGCTGCTGATGGTGAGCATGGTGTCGTTCTCGAACGGCACCAGCACCTCGTTCTCGATCATCTGCCTGTCGTTCGGGATGTCGTCGAGGATGCCGACCACACCGAACACCAGGCCGTTGCCATCAAGGATCTTGCGCCACTCGGCAAGGTCCCGGGTTGCAAACGTCTCGTCAAAAATCTTGATCAGTTCGAGCGATCGCGCATGGCGCTCCTTCTTGGTCTCGAACCTCGCATCGGTGACGAGATCCTCGCGGCCGAGGCAGCGCGCCAGCGTCGGCCATTGCCGGTCCTCATTGAGCAAAGAGAGGATCAGCCAGCGTCCGTCCTTGCACTGGTAGTGATTGGTGACCGCGTTCAGCGCGCGCTCGCGCGGGCGGCGTTCGCCGAATTTCGCGCCGACCAGTTTGGCCTGCGCCAGCACCGAAGCCGCCCAGACGCCATTGGCCATCAGGTTGGAGCTGACATGCGAGCCCTTGCCGGTGCGCTCGCGCTTGTAGAGCGCGGTAACGATCGCGCCGTAAAATGCCATCGCGCAGGGGTGGTCGCCCATGCCGGCGATCGAGCGCGCCGGCGTGGTGTGTTCATCCGCCCGCACCAGGTCCATCAGGCCTGAGCGCGCCCAGTAGGCGTTGCTGTCGAAGCCCGGCTTGTTGGCTTCCTCGCCCTTTTCGCCATAGCCGGTGAAGGACGCGTAGATCAGGCGTTCGTTATGTGGCGCCAGATGAGCGTGGGTGATGCCGAGCCGCTCGCGCACCTGCGGTGGATAGTTGGTGATGAAGACGTCGGCCTGCGCGGCCAGCCGGTGCAGCACCGCCTGACCCTCGGGCTTCGAGAGATCGAGTGCGAGGCTCTTCTTGTTGCGGGCTTCCAGCATCCACGCGAAATTGTGCTCGCTATGCGGGTAGCCCGGCAAATTCGGCAGGTTGCGATAGGGATCGCCGGTACCGGGCGGCTCGATCTTGATGACGTCGGCGCCGAAATCCGACAGCACGGTGGCGGCCGCAGGCGCTGCGATGAAACTCGCGCAGTCCAGAACCCTGAGGCCGTCAAAAATACCTTTTTCCATAGTGCCGCCGCTCCGTGTGGCTCGTTGATTTTTTTTCGTGGGTCGGAATTACCGCCAGCGAAAAAGCTGGAATTCGGATGCCATTTGACCCATCTCGGGTGGGCGATGCAACTACTCCCCATCAGACAGCAGCGCTGCATTTCCGCCGGCTGCAGCCGTATTAATGGTCACCGTCTGCTCGGTTGCAAAACGCGTCAGGTAATGCGGCCCGCCGGCCTTGGGCCCGGTGCCGGATAAACCATGGCCGCCGAACGGCTGCACGCCGACGACGGCGCCGATCATGTTGCGGTTGACATAGATGTTGCCGACATGGAGGCGCTCGATCGCGTCCTCCACCGTATCGTCGATCCGGGAATGGATGCCGAGCGTCAACCCGTAGCCCGAACGCTCGATCGATCTCAGCACCTCGTCGAACCTATCGGCGCGGTAGCGCACCACATGCAGCACCGGGCCGAACACTTCTTCCGTGAGCTGGCCTGCATCGGACAATTCGAAGATATGCGGCGCGATGTAATTGCCTTGTGGTGCGCTGCCTGCAAAGTGCACCCGGGCTTCCTTCTTCATCCGTTCGATATGCGCGTCGAGCCGCTGCTTGGCCTCGGCGTCGATCACCGGGCCGATATGGGTGGCGGGATCTGCGGGATCGCCGAGGACGAGTTCGCGCGCTGCGCCCGCAATCATCTCGATCATGCGGTCGGCGACGTCGTCCTGCAGGAACAACAATCGCAGCGCCGAGCAGCGCTGGCCGGCGGAGCGGAATGCCGAGGTCACGACGTCGTCGGCTACCTGTTCGGGCAGGGCGGTGGCATCGACGATCATCGCATTGATGCCGCCGGTCTCGGCGATCAGCGGGACGATCGGTCCATCCTTGGCGGCGAGTGCACGGTTGATCGTTCGCGCGACCTCGGTCGAGCCGGTGAAGACGACGCCGGCGATATCCGGATGCGCCACCAGCGCACCGCCGATCCGGCCGTCGCCGGCCAACAGATGCAGCGCGGACGCCGGCACGCCGGCTTGATGCAGCAGCCTGATGGCTTCAGCCGCAATCAGCGGCGTCTGTTCGGCCGGCTTCGCAACGACGGCGTTGCCCGCCATCAAGGCCGCCGTGACCTGGCCTAGAAAGATCGCCAGCGGAAAATTCCATGGCGAGATCGCAACGAAGGCGCCACGGCCGCGCAGGCAGAGCATGTTGCTCTCGCCCGTCGGTCCCGGCATCGTCTTGCCTTCGCCGAACAGTTCGCGTCCCTGCGCGGCATAGTAACGGCAGAAGTCCACGGCCTCGCGGACTTCCGAAACTGAATCGTCCAACGTCTTGCCGCCCTCGCGCTGCAGCAGCGCGACGAAGTGCGCCGCGCGCCGTTCCATGAGATCGGCGGCCTTCTCCAGCGCCGCCGCGCGCGTCTCGGCCGGCGTTCTGGCCCAATGCTTGAAACCGTCGCGCGCCGCCCCTATCGCGGCATTGGCCTCGGTCCCGGTCGCGTCGGCAACGCTCCCCGTTGCGGGCAACGGTGCGGCGGCGACGGCCGAAGCGAGTTGCTCCAGCGCCGCGCGTTCGCCGAATTCAATTCCGCGGGAGTTTTTCCGTTTGGGTCCGTAGAGATACCGCGGCAACGGGATGTTGGGATGCGCGGCGTTTTCGGCGCTGCCGATGATATCGGCCGGGCGCCGCAGTAATTGCGACACCGACACCGCCTCGTCGGCGGCGAGTGCGACAAAGGACGAGTTGGCGCCGTTCTCCAGCAATCGCCGCACCAGATAGGCCAGCAGATCGCGGTGGCTGCCGACCGGCGCGTAGGTGCGATGGGCGATGTCGGGGCGGTCTTCGCCAAGCTTCGCATAGAGCGCCTCGCCCATGCCGTGCAGGCGCTGGAATTCGAATCCGCTTTGGTCTGGTGCCAGTTCGAGGATGGCCGCGACCGTCAGCGCATTGTGCGTGGCGAACTGCGGGAAGATCCGCGGCCGCAGCGCCAGCAATTGCTGCGCGCAGGCGACGTAGTTCAGATCCGTCATCGCCTTGCGGGTGAACACGGGATAGCCGTCGAGCCCGCGTTCCTGCGCGCGCTTGATCTCGGTGTCCCAATAGGCGCCCTTGACCAGCCGCACCATCATTTTGCGGTCGAGGCTGCGTGCGAGACGATCGACGTAAGCGATCACGTCGGAGGCGCGCTTCTGGTAGGCTTGGATCGCCAGGCCAAAGCCGTCCCAGCCTGCCAGCGATGCATCGCCGAGGGCTGCCGCGATCACGTCGAGCGACAATTCCAGCCGGTCCGCCTCCTCGGCATCGACCGTGAAATTAAGGTCATAGGATTTGGCTTGCCGGGCGAGACCGATCAGGCGCGGGACCAGTTCGCGCATCACCCGCGGGCGGCTCACGGCCTCGAAGCGCGGATGCAATGCCGAGAGCTTGACCGAGATGCCCGGGCGGTCGGGCAGGGGGCGGTCACCGGCGGTGCGTCCGATCGCCTCGATCGCGCTTGAATAGGAATTGAAATAGCGCGTGGCGTCATCGGCCGTGCGCGCGCCTTCGCCGAGCATGTCGAAGGAGTAGCGTTGATGGCGGGAGGAATCCGGCTGCGCCCGCGACAGCGCGGCTTCAATGGTCTCGCCCAGCACGAAATGACTGCCCATCAGTCGCATCGCCTGCCGTGTCGCCGCCCGCACGGCCGGTGCGCCCAGCCGCTTGGTGAGCCGTCCGATGGTCCCCTGCGGTGTCTCGCCGGGCTGGATCACGCGGGCAGACATCCCGAGCGCCCACGCCGAGGCGTTGACGAGGAACGCACTCGACCTGGTTTCGTGATGGATGAAGTCGCCCTGGCCGAGCTTGTCCTCGATGAACTGGTCGGCGGTGCGGGCGTCCGGTACGCGCAGCAGCGCTTCCGCCAGCACCATCAGCGCCAGCCCTTCCTTGGTCGACAGCGCAAACTCGCGCAGCATGTCCTCGACGCCGCCGAGCGGATCGTCATTGGCCCTGATCGCCTCGATCAGCCGCGTTGCCGTGCGATCGACGCGCGCCTCCTGCGCCGGATCCAGCCCCACGGCTCCGAGCAAGCGGGCGGCCATCACACGATCGTCAGGCGCGTAGGGCGCGCTGAAGGGCGGAGGGGATGGCGGATCGGCCGGCATGCGATTCTCTTGGTTCGTTCTGCGAGCTTACTGCCGGTCGAACCGTAGTTCGATAGACAAATATGGAATTTTGCCTTAGGAAATTCGGTAGATTTGCAGGATGTCCAAATAAATGGTTGAAATTGACAAGATAGACCGCAAAATCCTCTCCATTCTTCAAGGCGATGGCCGCATCGCCAATGTCGAACTGGCCGAACGGATCGGGCTGTCGCCGACTTCGATAGGCGAGCGGCTGAAACGGCTGCAGCGCGACGGCTTTGTCGAAGGCTACGGCGCCCGGCTCAATCCGCACCGGCTGGGCCTGGGCCTTCTGGTGTTTGTCGAGGTGATGCTCGACAAGACCACGCCCGACGTCTTCGAGCGGTTCGCCAAGGCGGTGCAGACAGCACCCGAGGTGCTGGAATGCCATATGGTGGCGGGCGGCTTCGATTATCTGATCAAGGCCAGGGTCGCCGACATGACGGCCTACCGCCGGTTTCTCGGCGAAACCCTGCTGGCGCTGCCTGGCGTGCGCGAGACGCGGACCTACGCCGTGATGGAAGAGGTCAAGCGCGATGCGCCGTTGCCGGTCGGTTAGCGCTGGCAACTGGCGCACGGAAAACACAGCAGACGGAATTTCCACGGCGTGATCCACAGATTGCGGGCTTGCTGGTTGGCAGCGCGAGGGAGCCGCGCTAATCGTCGGGCACGCCGTCGCTTGGGAACAGCAGGGGTCATGCGAGACGCCGGACAACCTATACCGGGAAGGCAGATGCGCGCGGGATTGGCGGCCGTGTTCGGCGCGCTCCTCGCCGCGCTGCTTGGCGTCTCCACCGCGAAGGCGGTCGAGATAAGCTCTGCGATCGCTTACCTCTACAGCTCGGTTTCGATCTATCCGCCCTCGGCCACATCGATGACCGTCTGCTACGGCTTCGTCTGCCGGCGTCGCGAAATCCTCGATTTTTCGGCCGGCGACCGCAGCGCGATCACACAAATCATGGCGGCGGGGCGCGCCTCGGCCGCGGCCGAACGCGCCGCCGTGCAGAAGGTGGTGGTGTGGTTCGACCGTCGCATGGGGCCGATCCTCGGCACCAACAAGCGCGTGGCGAAAGCGGATTTCCGCTACTTCGACGACAAGCACAATTACGATTGCTGGGACACGACGCGAAATACGACCAGCCTGTTGCTGGTACTGCAGGAGTGGGGCCTCTTGAAGCATCACGCGATCGGCGATCCGAAATATCGCGGCAATACGCTGGTGCTGCAGACGCCGCACAACACCGCGGTGCTGGTCGAGCGCGCCACCAAGGTCGAGTGGGTCGTCGATCTCTGGCCGCGCGGCTATCTGCAGCCACCCGACGTGATGACGGTTCAAAAATGGGTTACGGAAGATTGAGCGGCCGGTTTTTCGCGCATGATTCAACCATCGTGCGTGCAGAAGCGGTGCCCGCTCCGCCGAACGCTCACAGTTTTTGAGAATTTTTTTAGCCCAACTCCCGGATTTTAAGTCCGAGAGCGCGCCGTTGCCGATCGCGCGTTCGCGCTAAACCTTGAGGTTCTCGGCCGAAGTCTTGCCACGGTTGGCGATCTCTTCGTATTCGACGGACTGCCCTTCATTGAGTGTCGAAAGACCAGCTTTCTCAACTGCCGAAATATGAACGAACACGTCCTTGCCGCCGTTCGAGGGTTGGATGAACCCGTATCCCTTGGTCGGGTTGAACCACTTTACCGTACCTTTAGCCATTCACGTCGTCTCCGCGGAATCAAAAAAAGTAAACGAGCCGCCGGTCCCCGCACATACCGGCATGCCCGAAGCATCAGGATACGCGGGTTGGGGCAGGCTGGGTAGCGCAAACGGAATGGCCGTTTCGGCAAAAAACCGCCCATTCGCCGCCGATTTCCGCCGTTTTGGCGGTTTTGCGCTCATTTGACGCGGCCGGGCGGCGGCAATTCCCAAAATTGGCACTTGGTTTCACCCGCTGCCAGTTGCCCGTTTGAAGGGTGGTGGCGGCGGGCCTCCGGCCTGGCATATCGCATACGGAAAACCCCGGCCGCGCGGGCGACCGGGGCTTCCGAACGGTCTGCGGCCGGATCAGTAGCAGACGTTCACCGTCCGCCAGCGGAAGCCAAACGGCGTCAGCACGCGGCGGGTCACGTAGCAGCCGTCATAGCCGCCACCGACGAAGCCGACGCCGAAGCCATGACCCCAGTGGTGGTGGTGATGATGATGCGGCCAGATGAAGCCACCACCCGCCGACGCGGAGGTCGGAGCCAGCGCCATAGCGCTGAGGGAAGCGGCGGCAACAAGCGCGAGAGTCACTTTGCGAAGCATGGTCGTTCTCCAAAATGTGCGCGGTCGACGTTTTGTCTTGGCGCGGGTTTCAAGTTTCAGTCTTACCCATCGCCAATCTGTCGTGCGCCCAAAGATGCGGGTTCGAGAAAACGGCGCCGCGTTTGCCGACAATTTTCTGAACGATTATTCAGGTGTGAAAAACATCACACAGGCTCCAAAACGCTATCGCTGTAAGCATTTCAGGCTGCGGCGCTTTGCTCTTCGTTAACCAGCGCCGGCAGCATCCGCGCATCCGTGACCGCGCGCACGATCATCGGCTCGTTGCGGCCGCGGATCTCGACGTCGTGCTGCGGCAATGCATCGGCGGAAAGGCCCGCGGTTGCGCGAACTTCATCCGAGACGACGACCTCGCATGAAAGGCCCTTGGTCATGTCCTGCAGCCGCGCCGCGACGTTGACGGCGTCGCCGAGCGCGGTGAACACCATGTGGTCGCGATAACCGATGTCGCCGACGATCACTTCGCCGCCATTGATGCCGATGCCGAAACGGATCGGCTCGCGCAGATCATGCTCGAGAAACTTATTCAGTTCGTCGACATTGGCGGCGATCATCGCCGCCGCGCGCAACGCCTGACGGCAGGCTTCCTGCCGGCTGCTTGACAGTCCGAACAGCGCCAGCATGCCGTCGCCCACGAACTGGTTCGGCATGCCGCCGCTCTCGAGCACCGCCTGCGACACCGCGCCGAGGAACCGGTTGACGATGAAGACGGTGTCGAACGGCAGGCGCTTTTCCGCCATCCTGGTCGAGCCGCGCATGTCGACGAACATGTTGACGAGATAGCGCTCCTGTCCGATCCGCGTCGGGTTCGAGCCGTGGCCGTCGGCAGTGGTGTGCGGCAGGAAGAGCTGGAAGAACGACAGGTCGCTGGCCGGCCGCAACTGGCAGGCCAGCCGGATCGACGGATCCGAGGTGCCGACCCGGCCGAGCACGAAGGCCTCGCGCTGCGATGGCTCGGGCAACCCGCTGCAGTCGCCGATGATGCGGATGCGGCAGGTCGAGCAGCGCGCGCGGCCGCCGCACACGCTGGCATGCGGCACGTTGTTGCGCAGGCTGGCCTCCAGCACGCTGAGGCCCTTGGGCACCCGGACCGTGCGGCCGTTGCCGTAGGACAGGTTGACCATGCCGCGGCGGCGCTCATTGATGGCGCGGGCGCCTTTGGCCAGCAGCGCGATGCCGAGCAATCCGAAATAGCCGATCAGGGCGTAGTCGGTGATGCGATCGAGCACCGCCTGCTGCTCGCGCGTCCCGACCTGCCGCTGCGTCAGGTTTTCCGCCCGCCATTCGCGGCTGTCGTCGTCAATGACCTTTCGTCCGCCCTGATAAAAACCCAGCATGGCGAGGGTGGGGATCAGCACGGCCGCCGCCAGCAGGAACGGCGCGGCGCGTTTGAAGAACGCTTTCATCCGGAGCCAGAGATAGAGGCCGATGCAGCCGTGCACCCAGGCGATGGTCATGACCGCGAGCATCAGCCAGAATCGGTACGGCGCCGAGATCCAGTACAGAAAAAGCACCTGCGGATAGAGCTTCTCATGTCCGTACAGCGTCTGGCCGAGCCGCACGCCGATGATATGGGCGATCACCAGCATCGGCACGCTCAGGCCCAGCACGAGCTGCAGCGGCTCGATCGCCTTCCAGCGGAATTGGCGGCGTTCGTAGAGCGCCCAGATGCCGAGCGCGCTGTGCACCAGGCACGCGGTGTAGAACAGGATCGCGACCGGGAGGAATTGCCAGAACGAGGTGTGAAGATAGACGCCGCCGGCCAGCGCCTCCATCGAGACGTTGCCGAGCGCGTGGTTGAGAAAATGGCTGACCAGATAGGCAAACAGGATCAGGCCGCTGACAAGGCGGACCTGACGCAGGCCGATGCCGCGGAGCAAGGTCGTTAGCTGTTCTCGGGATAGGGCGGTCATGCGATCCATAGGGTCTATATCGGCGATATTAGTGTTTTATTCCATCGTTGAATACCACCGTCGTCCCTGCGAACGCAGGGACTCATACTCCGCGGCCTCTCAATGACCCTGTGGCCCACGCGATTTTCCTTACCACGATCGGTGGTTATGGGTCCCTGCGCCCGTGCGCTATTGCACACTAGGCAGGGACGACGATTTTTCCGTCGCGGCACGTTGACACTCCGTTGGTAGTCGAAGAGAAAGCGCCGTGACGATAGCCCCGCCCGATATCAGCCCAACCAAACCGGATCGCTCTGCCGCGCCACCATGGCTTTGGGTTGCCTTGCTGATCGCGGCGCTGACGGCGATGCGGCTGGTCTATGCCGGCGTGCTCGATCTGCGGACCGACGAGGCCTATTACTGGACCTGGTCGAAGGAGAGCGCGCTTTCCTTTCTCGATCATCCGCCCGGCATCGCGTGGCTGATCCGGTTCGGCACCGCGATCTTCGGCGACACAAATCTCGGCGTGCGGTTCGGCGGCATTGTCGCGATGCTGGTCACGCAGCTGTTGCTCGCCGACATCGTTCGGCGCGTGACGCACGATGTGCGCGCCGTTGTCTTCGCGGTGCTGTTGCCGGAAGCGGCGCTGTATTACGGGCTGCTGATGGCAAAGGTCTCGCCCGACACGGCGATGATCCCCTCTGCTGTTGCGATGCTGTGGTCGCTGGTGCGGCTGCATGAGAGCGGCAATCCGCGCTGGTGGCTGGCCGCCGGTCTGTTCGCAGGACTGGCGCTGCTGTCGAAATTCACCGCGATCATGCTGCTGCCGGCGGTCGCGGCGTTCGTGCTGGTACCGGACTGGCGCCGCCGCTGGTTGTTCAGCCCCTGGCCGTTTCTGGCGGCGCTGATTGCGGTGATTGTGTTTCTGCCGGTGCTGATCTGGAATGCAGAACACGACTGGGCGTCGTTCCGCTTCCAGTTCGTGCGTGCGGTCGCGACCCATCCATTGTCGTTCCGCACCGTCGGCGAATTCATCGGGCTGCAATTCGGCCTCGTCGGCTTCGTGCTGTTGCCGGTGGTGCTTTCCGGCGTGACGCTGACCGCCTGGCGCGGCTATCGCAACCGCGAGCCGGTCGCGATCCTGTTGTCGACCGCCGTGGTGGTGCCCTTCCTGTATTTCCTCTGGAAGTCGCTGACGCTCCGCGTCGGCGACACATGGCCGATGTTCCTGTGGCCCGCCGGCTTTGCCGCGACCGCCATCAATCTCGTCATGCTGCCGCGCGAGGGTTGGCCGGACCGGATCGTCAAGGCGACGTTCTGGTGGGCGAGGGTGGCGGTTATCTCCGGTATCGCCTTCGTGGTCGGTGTGTTCTTCTATTACGTCGCCGCACCCTGGAATCTGATCGGCAGGACCGATCCCGTCGGCGGCGAGGCCGGCTATGAACAGGTCGCGGCGCGCGTGCGCGAGCAGTTGCAGGCGACCGGCGCGACCTGGATCGCGACGTCGGACTATCGCACCTACGCGATGCTGCGCTGGCATTTCAACGGGCAGGTGCCTGTGGTCCAGATCAACGAGCGCGGGAGATTCATGGGCTTTCGCGATCCCGGCATGAATCGGGTCAAGGATCATCCCGGCCTTAACGTCGCGCGCGAGCCGGACCATCGCCTGCCGCTGTGGGATCTCACGACGGCGAAGCGGCAGCCGCTGGCGCGGGTTGAGCGCGTCTGGCGCGGGGTGGTCATGGATACCTACGCGCTGGAAAAGCTCACGGGATGGACGCCCGAGCTTTCGCCGCCGCCGGATTCGCCGCTGTTCCGCTGGCGCGTGCTGGCGGGAGGATTGCGATTCGATGCAGTGGTTTCGTAGCAAGGCGACAGCGTGCCCACGATCCTGAGCGCGATCGCCGATAGAAGGGGGGCACGGCGCGGGTGCGCCTTTGCCGATCCTGCGACAGTGTTGCGATCTTCGGCACAAACCTTCGTATAGTAGCTGTATCCGTTTGTATCTGCGCCACTTACCTACGGACAATTGAGCACTGGTGCCGCGTGCTTTAGCGTCTCGGCATCGGGTTCGGCTGTCGCGGGAAAATTTCACGGCCAAAGCGATCAAGTACAGCAACAATATTGCAGCTGTCTATGCGACGAGTCCTGCTCTCTTCTGCGAGTTGACGGTGAGTGCGGCCTGGGATGCCCGCAGGCGGGTTTGTCGTGCCGGTCACCCAAACAGTAACCTGAAGTGAGGTCCTTGTTCCCTTGCTATCCAAATTTGGGGTCATTGCCGGAATGTCATCCTCCCTCAGCAAGATCGTGCTCCTGATCGATGGCGCCAATCTCCATGCGACCAGCAAAACGCTCGGTTTCGATATAGATTACAAGCGACTGCTCAAGGAATTCCAGAGCCGAGGCACGCTGCTTCGTGCGATTTACTACACTGCGGTCATCGAGGATCAGGAATATTCGTCGATCCGGCCCTTGATCGACTGGCTCGATTACAATGGCTACACCGTCGTCACCAAGGCGACCAAGGAGTTCATCGACGCCAGCGGCCGCCGCAAGGTGAAGGGCAACATGGATATCGAACTCGCGGTCGATGCCATGGAACTCGCAGCGCATGTCGACCAGATCGTGCTGTTCTCCGGTGATGGCGATTTCCGTCCCCTGGTCGAGGCGTTGCAGCGCCGCGGGGTCCGGGTGACCGTCGTTTCGACGATTTCGTGTCAACCGGCGTTGGTCGCCGACGAATTGCGGCGCCAGGCCGATGTCTTCACTGACCTGGTGGAGTTGAAATCCAAGATTGGCCGCGACCCGTCCGAGCGGCCGCCCCCGCGCGAGCTGCGTCAGCACATGCCGGAGTTCTTGCACCGCGACACTAATTTGTAATCGCGGCGATCTTCAACGCTTGCCTCGATTGTCGCTTTGTCCATCGCCCGCAGGGTGGGCAAAGCGATAGCGTGCCCACCATTTGCACACGAATCCGGATAGCAGATGGTGGGCACGGCGCAAGTGCGCCTTGAATCGGCTTCGGGCCGGGCGCGGCCTAATCGCCGAAATCATCCACCACCAATTATGAACTCCTTGCACTACGGAACTGAATTGGCACGACCTAATCGTTCCGCGCACCGGACTTGGAACCCCTCCCGTGATGTCGCGTTGCCGCTCGCAACGGGAGGTAATGCGGGATGGCCAAAGCCAAGAAGCAATCAAGCCGCGGGCGCAAGCAGGATCGGGCGCGGATCGCTGGCGGGCAGGATTACGAGGTGCGCTACACGGCGAAGAAGACCAAGCGGTCTGCAGGCGCGGTGAAAAAGGCGGTCAAGAAGGTGGGCAGCAGTCGCAAGCGGGTCGAGCGCCGGCTCGGACGTTAGGAACGCGAGCTAAGGTGGTGGGTTGAACCGTGTCGCACCTGCCCCCAAGTGCGATACCTCAGCTCAGGAAGGGTCTCAGCGGTGCCGCTGGGGCCCTTCTCGCGTTCAGTGGGACCGAAACTCACAGGTCTCATTGAACAAAGCTCGGACCTGAACCGTCTTACTTACGGAGATGGTCCATGGATCAAAGTGACGACCCCCGGGAACTGGAGCGCAAGATTGAACAGGCGACCCGGATTGTTTCGCGCGTCAACGATCAGACCACCCTGGAGCGGCTAAGGACGTGGATCGAGGATCTGAAGCAGAAGCTGCGGCAGCGTCTGGAGGCGAGACGTACAAGGCAGGCGGTCAGTGCCCGCGCCCACGAACTTTGGGAACAGAACGGACGTCCCCCAGGCCGTGACCTGGAGTTCTGGCTTCAGGCCGAGTCCGAGATCGGCGAGCGCCATCCGCAGTAATCAGTGCTTCAGTATTGGCGGCCCAGACGTGTGCCTGAGCGTCCCGATGTGTCGGTCCAGATGCCATAGCTCAACATCGTGACCATCAACGACCTGCCCGGCGAGCCTGAGAGCTTCGACATCGTCATCGCATCGCAGTTCGACACGATTTTGCACATGGCCGTCGGACCCCATGATGTAGGCGCGGTAACCTGCCATGGCCGTTTGCCCTATGCTGGACGCTGAAGGCCCTTTGGGTTGTCCGGACGGACAATGGCCTGTTTCCCGACCCCCGTGGCTGTAAATTAGATGGTCATGCCATTTGAGCCGCTTGAGCCGTTCCTAGAAAGTTTCGCTCGGGGAGCAGAACATAGGATTCGCTTTCCCCCGGATTCCGGCGCACCCTAGGCTGTCACCGCGCGGACCATTTGGCAGCTATCGGTGATGAGACCGCTCGGTCGCGCTCCCGCCCAACTCAAACAGGGGAGCAGCGCCATGAAGATGCGGCATCGTTTCAAACAAACAAGATCACTCAAAGAGCGCCTTCTCGAGGAGGCGCAAAATCTACGAGACGCGGCGAAGCTGTTACCCTCTGGACCCGTCCGCGAAGCCGTCTTGAAAAAGGCGCGGCAGACCGAAGCGGCGGCCCATATGGACGACTGGCTTAACTCGCCGGGCCTGCGGTCGCCGAAGAAGGACGACACCCCAGGGCCAGGCTAATTCGATTGCCCGCCGTGGACATCCGAAACGCGCTTTCTTTGCCCGTCAAGCGAACAACTCGGCGCCGACCGGCGTGAGGGTGACGAAGTCCCAGATTCATGCGCGCTCGCAGCCGGAGAAGAAGCCGCGCTTGCAGAAGAAGCGCGCACCACACGAGATCGTAAAGGGAATTACGACGCGGTCGCCGACCTTTAATGCCTTGTTCTCCGAACCGACTTCGACCACTTCGCCCATCGTCTCATGGCCGAGCACGTCACCCTTTTCCATTGTCGGCATGACGCCGTCGAACAGTTGAAGGTCGGAACCGATCGCGCTCCGGAGGGGTGTTAACACAAAAGCGTCCAACGCAGCCTGATGCAATCCGTAGGGTGGGCAAAGCGATAGCGTGCCCACCATCAAGACGTGCGCTCGGCAATGGATGGTGGGCACGGGTCCTCAGCGCTCCCTTAGCAAAATCGAACCTCACGCCTCATCGTCGCGCTTGCGCAACAAATCCTTGGCGAGATCGGCGAGCGCCGGTCGTGGCAGCGCCGTAAACGGCAGCGGGCGGGTGACGTCGATCGCGGCCAGCCCCAGCCGTGCCGTGAGCAGCCCATTCAGCACGCCTTCGCCGAGCCGCTGCGAGAGCTTTGCCGCGATGCCGTGGCCGAGCATCTGCTGCACCAGGCTGTCGCCGACTGCCATGCCGCCGGTGATGGCGAGATGGCCGATGACATGACGCAGCAGGCTGAGCATGCCGAGCGTGCCGGGCCGGCCGCCATAGAGCCGCGCCAGTTGCCGGATCAGCCGCATCGCCGCGACGAACACGAACAGCACGTCGATCAGCGCGCGCGGACTGACGGCCGTCACCACCGAGACGCGCTGCGCGGCCGTGGAAACCAGCCGCCGCGCTTCCTCATCCAGCGGCGCCATCAGTTCGCGCTCGGCGAGCTTGATCATGTCGGCGCCGTCGATGATGTCGTCGGCATGGCTCACCAGCGCGGCGCGGGCGCGGGCCAGTTGCGGGTTTTGATGCGCGAGCTTGAGCAGGTCGTTGACGACGGCGCGGCTCTCGGCGCGGTCGTCGCTGCGCAGCACTTCAGTGGCGCGCTGATGCAGTTTTTCGATCGCCGCCAGCCGCGCCAGCCCGAAGGCTTCGCGCCCGATGACAACCGCCAGCGCCAGTGCTGCTGTGGCGGCGAATGCCAGCGCGACGTAGCCCAGGGTTTCGCTGCGCGCGAACAGGTCCTCGATCAGGTTGACGACGCCGAGACCTGAGGCCAGCAGCACGAGGCCACCGGCGGCGGACCAGAACATCGTGCCCCAGCGAAAACCGCGGCGCGCCGGGACAAGCGGCGCATCGATCGGTACCGGCAGGGTGACCGGATCGGCTTCGGGCGTGATCTGCACGGTGCCGCGGGCGGGGCGTCCGGTTTCATCCGGGCCCATCAAGACCACGCCGGGATCGCCGAGCTTGAACGTTGCCGGCCGCCGATGCGGCGTTTTCTCGCTCATTGCAGTCGGTCTCCGATCAGGAACTGGAGGGCGCGGTCGAGGCGGATGTGAGGCAGCGCGGGCTCGTCGCTGGCCGTGCGCTCCAGGAGCGGCGGCCGGAAGCGCAGGAAGCGGAAATCGGCCTGTTCGGAAGCCGTGCTGGAAAGGCCGCGAAAGCCGCCGGTGAACAGTTCCTCAGGGTCCGCGGGCAGGTCGCCCGGAAAGGTCGCGACTTCGGTCTCGCCGTCGAAAGCCTCGCCATTGGCGGTCTCGCCCGGCGCGGGCGTGCCGATGATGGACGGCAGCTTCTCCCGGCCACGCGCGACCTGCGCCTCGCGCGTGGCGCGCACCGCCGATAGCGCGACCACGTCGATGGCAGCACCGGCATATTCGGCGCGGTCGGCCGCCTTGGCGACCGCCCGCCGCAGCACGGCTTCCAGCCGGTCATGGCTCTGATGGTGCAGATGATCGGCCTTGGTGGCGGCAAACAAAATGCGATCGATCCGGGGACGAAACAGACTGCTCAGGATCGTGCTGCGGCCGATCCGGAAGCAATCGAGAATGCCCGTCAGCGCGGCTTCGAGATCGTGCAGCGCTTCCGGTCCGGCGTTGAAGGCAGCGAGCGCATCGACCAGCACGATCTGGCGGTCGAGGCGGGCAAAATGATCGCGGAAGAACGGGCGCACCACGACGTCCTTGTAGGCCTCGTAACGCCGCCGCATCATCGCCCACAGCGAACCGTCGGGCGCGCTGCCGTCGGCCGCAACATCGAGCGGCGCAAAGGTCAGCGCCGGCGTATCAGCGAGATTGCCCGGCATCAGGAAGCGCCCCGGCGGCAACAGGCTCATCGCAAAGCGTTCGTCGCGGCAGGCGCGCAGATAATCCGTAAACAGCTTTGCCGCCATGCGCGTCGCCTGTTCGTCCTCGCGGCCTTCGGCGACAAGCGTCTTCAGGTGCTCGTGCCAGGGTGCTGCGAGTTTTGCGCGCGGGCCTTCGCGCGACAGCGCAAGACTCTCGGTCGACCATTGCTCAAAACTCTTGTTGAGCAGCGGGAGGTCCAGCAGCCACTCGCCGGGGTAATCGACGATGTCGATGGTCAGCGTGCGGTCGGCGCCGTTCTGCCGCTGGTAGTCGATGACGAGACGCAATTCGCTGATGTCGACGGTGGAGTTCGGCCAGCGCCGCTCCTCGATCAGGGTGCGGACGTGGTTCTCATAATCGAAGCGCGGCACGGCATCGTCCGGCTGCGGTTCGAGCCGGGCGCGGGCGATGCGGCCCGTGGCATAGGGTTCGAAGACCGGAAACCTTCCGCCGCGGGTGAGGCCATGGATCAGTGCGGTGATGAACACGGTCTTGCCGGCGCGCGACAGGCCGGTGACGCCGAGCCGCACCGTCGGATGGAAGAAGCTGTCGCCGTAGTCCAGGAGCGCCCGCGCCGACAGGCGCGCTTCCTCGACGATGTCTGAAAAACTGGGGGCCATGGGTGTGTGGAAGGCTCGGTGCGAGAGAGGCTTTGGTGGGGTAATCACCGGAAAAGTGGCGATTGGCGGGCCGAAATCAAGCTTTCGTCATATCCTGCCACCGGGTTGCGCGAATGCGCGCCCGATGACAGGCTCCACCGGTCGCTCCCTCATTACCTGCCGCAGGCCTGCATGACCATTTTCAGACTAAAGCAAATCGCCTCGACTTCCTTCCATGCGGCGGCCGACGCCATGCAGTGGAACTACGACCGCGCCGAGCTGATCGCCGATGGCGTCGTGCATATCGTCGGGATCTGTTTTGGACTGGTGGCCGCCACCGCGCTGATCGTACTGACCGCCGTCTATGCTACCGCCGTCGACATCGCCGCCGTGTCGGTCTATGTCGCGGGCCTGCTGGCGATGCTGGTGCTGTCGGCGACCTATAATCTCTGGCCGGTCTCGCGCGCCAAATGGGTGCTGCGCCGCTTCGATCACTCGGCGATCTATCTGCTGATCGCGGCGACCTACACGCCGTTCATCATGGAACTGAAGCACAGCACCTTGGCTATCGCGCTTCTGATCGGCGTGTGGTGCCTGGCGATCGTCGGCATCGCACTGAAGATCGCACTGCCGGGTCGATACGATCGGCTGGCGACCGGACTTTACCTCGCCATGGGCTGGAGCGGCATGATGCTCTATGACGCCGTAATGGAGAAGTTACCGGCACTGACGCTGGGTTTCACGCTCGCAGGCGGCGTGCTGTATACCTCCGGCGTTATCTTCCATGCCTGGCAGCGGTTGCGATTCCAGAACGCAATCTGGCATGGCTTCGTCTTGCTCGGCGCGGCCTGCCACTATACGGCTATCCTTGATATGGTTCTGACGTAAGAAACAATAACAGGGAGAGACGGCCATGCAGGTAACGGGCAAAGTCGTGGTTGTCACCGGTGGCGGCAACGGCATCGGGAAGGCGATGTGCGAGGCTTTCCATCGCGCCGGCGCAGCCAAGGTCGTCGTCGCCGATATCGATCCCGATGGCGCGCGGGCTGTCGCCACGCCGATCGGTGGGGCGGCCTTCAAATGCGATGTCGGAAAAGAGAAGGACATCCTTCACGTCATCGAGGAGACCGAGCATCAATTCGGCCCGGTCGCGCTGTTCTGCTCCAATGCCGGCATCGGCGGCGGGTTCGATCCTATGTCGGTCAACGCCGGCGGAAGCTCGGACGAGCCGTGGCAGCGCAGCTGGGCCGTTCATGTCATGGCGCATGTCTATGCGGCGCGGCATCTGATCCCGCGCATGAAGACGCGCGGCGGCGGCTATTTCCTCAACACGATTTCGGCAGCGGGCTTGCTGTCGCAGGTCGGTAGCCCGGCCTATTCGACCACCAAGCATGCGGCGGTGGGTTTTGCCGAGAATCTGGCGATCTCGCACAAGGCCGACAACATCAAGGTTTCGATCCTGTGCCCGCAGGGCGTCGACACCAACATGCTGCGCTCGATCCCCAAGGGCCCGCAATCCGGCGACGGCGATCTTTCGCCGGAGCAGGTGGCAGAGGACGTGCTGAAGGGACTGGAAGAGGAAACTTTTGTGATCCTGCCGCACCCGCAGGTGCTGGGCTACATGCGCAAGAAGACCGAGAATTACGACCGCTGGATCTCGGGCATGGCGAAGATCCAGGCGAAGATGCGGGAGAGTTACGGGAAATAGCATAGCGAGAAGGGCGGCCTTTCGGCCGCCTTTCCCGTTTCCCCTACCTTTACTGGCAGGGGTACATCCGGCCGTCATCCAGACGGGTCATGGCGCCGGGCTGGCAGAGGAATCCATTGCGCGTCGCGTAATCCTGGCCGCCGTAGTAGGCGTAGGGGCCGCCGCCGACTCCGTAGTACGGGGCCGGAGTTCCATAATAGCCAGCTGCGGCAATGCCTGCGCCCACCACACCGGCGCCGACCACGGCGGCACCGACTGCGGCCCGACGGCCCTGCCGGCGGGCAACGCCCGCGACGCTGACGGGAGTCAGCGGACGACCTACCCGTGCCTGGGCGCTCTCGACAGACAGCGAGACGCCCTTTTGTTCGGTCCAGTCGACAGAGAGTATTGTCGCGCACGCGAAGACGGCGATCGCGATGGCGGCTTTTCCCAGACTTACCTGTTTCATGGTTTTCTCTCCCGGGTTGCCCCACGCCGAATTATCGTGCGAGCGTCCATGGCCGACCCTTGCGCTATGTCAAAGCAAATGCCGCGCGTCGCGGGCGGAAATGGTATTCAGCCATTGATTCGAAAGAGGTTTCTTGAACCGGCTGGCCTCGCCATTCAGAAAAAATCCGGTGACGCAGGATGCGTCTCATGCGCTGGTTGCCGGGCGGATGAATGGATCCCGGGTTGCGCGGAGCCTGCCATCACTGTGCGAGCGCAATTGCGCTCGTCATTGTGCGAGCGAAATTGCGCTCGTCGTGGGGCGAGCATTCGCGCGGCCCGTTGGCTCCATCGGGGCTACGAATTTTCTCAGGGATTGCGAACGAGAAGGGCGGCGTTTCGGCCGCCTTTCCCGATAGCCCCTTTTACTGGCACCGGTGCATCAGGCCGTCGTCGAGGCGGACCATCGTGCCGGGCTGGCAGATGATGCCGTTGCGCGCCGCGTAGTCCTGGCTCCATACGCCCGGACCGCCGTAATAGGCAGCGGAGCCGCCGTCGCCGTAATAGGCGTAGGAGTCGCCACCGCTGCCATAGTAGGCGGCGGTCGCTCCGGTTGCGACGGCACCGGCGCCCACCGCGGCTACACCGGCCGCGGCCCGCCGCGCCTGCCGCCGGGTAACGCCCGGGGTGTAGGGATCACTCATCTGTGCCTGCGCACGCTCGATAGACAGCGAAGCGCCCTTTGGTTCGCTCCAGTCAAACGAGAGCATGGTCGCGCATGTGAAGACGGAGACGGCGAGGGCAGCTTTTCCGAAACTAGGATGTTTCATTATATTCACTCCAGGGTTGCCCCATGCTGAATTCTCGTGCGAGCGTAGAGGGCCGTCAAGTAGCGCCGCGTACGGAACTTACGGACGAATTGTTCGGCCTTTGAATCAAGAAGAGGCTTCATGAGCTGGCGTGGCTGGCCATTCGGAAAAGCTCCGGCGACGCCGGATGCTCCGCATGCACTGCTGGCTGATATCGAGAAACAGGGCAGGCAATATCTCGACGAGGCCGACAACGGGAAATGGGTCTATCCAGCCTGCAAGCGGATCGCGTCGGATGCCGGCGCCGACAAGGACCAGGTCGGCAACCATACGCGGCTGGAAGCCGTGCGCTATCTGCTGACGGTGCCGCGGAGCGAATTCAGACTACTTGCCGAACCCAACTCGCAATCGGCGATACTGGACGGCTATCTTCGCCAGTTGCCGCACGATGACACGGTGATCGAATTCACCGGCAACACGATGAGCGATCTGGCGATTGCCGTCATCGCCGGATTCAACTGGCTCAATCATTGCGCCGGCCTTTCCGGCGCCGACCGCCGAAAGTTTTCGGGAACGCTCAACCACTTCCGCAGAGTTGCGATGTCGGCGCAGAAATGGTGGGAGATGAAAGGCGCCAAGGAGCGCTACGCGCAACTGTTGCAGGCGCAGCAGGAGCCGCCGCTGTTCCTGTATCTGGTCTGGGCAGACTATGGCCGACTTGCGAACGAAATCGCCGCGGCGCGGGCCGGGCGTCGGCCCTAACTTTTCTGCGCGTAGAGCAATGGCACGGCGGAATCCACCATCACCTCGATCAGGCTGGTGCCGTCATGCGAAAGGCCATCGTTGAGCGCGCCTGCGAGTTCGGATGATTTCGTCACGCGCACGGCGTGGCAGCCCATGCCTTCGGCGAGCTTGACGAAATCGATGCCGGGCAGTTCGAGGCCCGGCACGTTGCGCACCTGCATCACCTGGCTGAACGAACGCATCGCGCCGTAGCCGGCATTGTTGATGACGACGACCGTGAGCGGCAGGTTGCGTCGGGCCGCGGTCCACAGCGCCTGGATCGAATACATCGCCGAGCCGTCGCCGATCAGGCAGACGGTGCGCGTAGCGGGTCTTCCCAGCGCCATGCCGACGGCGGCGGGCAGGCTGTAGCCGAGGCCGCCGCTCGACATGGTGTAAAAGCTGTCCTGGCCGCGCATCGGCATGAACTTTTGCAACGCCGGGCGATGCGAGGGCGCTTCCTCCACCAGCACCGCATTGGCGGGCATGGCTTCGGACAGCGAATGCAGCAGGAATTCGACCGGCAGCGGATCGGTGGCTGATGGCGCCGGAGGAAGCACGCGGCCGGAAGGCATTGCGCGCTTTGATTCCGGAAGCAGGTCGAGCAGCATTGCCAGCGCCGGCTTCATGGTCGCGACGATGCTGGCACCCGACGGCGTTACGGCTGCGGCGTCCGGGTCATCGGTGATCTGGAAGATCGTGGTGGCGCCGTCGAAGATCGCGGCATGGCCTTCGACATGGAAGGTGAACACCGGCGCGCCGATCACCACCACCAAATCATGGCCGCGCAGCGTGTCCGATAGCTGGCCCGGCGAGGCGTGCAGGAAGCCGGAAAATTGCGGATGACGTTCGGGAAAAGAGCAGCGCGCCGAGAACGGGCTGATCCATACCGCGGCCTTCGTCTTCTCTGCGACCCGCACCATCAGATCGACGGCGCTGGCGCGGTCGACACCGGGGCCGACGACGAGGGCAGGGCGCTTGCTCGCCGCGAGCGCGGCAACCAGCGCCTTCATCGCTTCCGGGTCGGGGCCGAGTTCGCGGCTGACGTGGCGGGCTTCGACCGGTTGCGTGGGGCGCGTCCAGTCATCGATCGGGATCGAGACGAAGGTCGGCCCGCAGGGCGGCTGCATCGCGACGTAATAGGCCCGCGCGATCGCCGCCGGCACGTCTTCGGCGCGCGCCGGCTCGACGCTGTATTTGACGTAGGGCCGCGGAAATTCGGAAGCGCGCTCGGCATAGAGAAAGGCCTGTAGCGGCAGGATCGAGCGGGCCTGCTGGCCGGCGGTGATCACCAACGGCGTCTGGTTGCGGTGGGCGGTATAGATATTGCCGAGCGCATTGCCGACGCCGGCGCCGGAATGAAGGTTGACGAAGCCGGCGTTGCGGGTCGCCTGCGCGTAGCCGTCGGCCATGCCGACGACGCTGGCCTCCTGCAGGCCGAGCACGTAATCGATGTCGTCGGGCCAGTCGCTGAGGAACGGCAATTCGGTCGAGCCGGGATTGCCGAACACGCGCTTGATGCCGAACGCGCGGAGCAGGCTGAAGGTGGCGTCCTTGACGGTGGTGGTGGCGGCTTTGGCTGGTTTTCGGGACGACATCGGGCGGCGGTTCCCATCAGGATCTGCTTGTGTTCCACCATCGCTCTCGAGCAAAGGTGGAAGCAATCCACGTCTCGATGGATTGCTTTAGGAAGTCAAGCCGGCCCCGAAAACAAATGAGGAGGCGCCACGCGCCTCCCCTTTTTCATGCGAACCTGCGACCGTGCTCGATCCCTGCCGGGATGCGCGGCTATTTCTGGATGCAGGTATCGGCGGTCTCCCTGGTGCATTCGTCGAGGCCGGTAAATACCGGGTCATCCACCTTTTTGCCCTCGATCAGGTCGATCATGACCGACGGCGCCTTGTAACCCATCTCGAACGGCCGCTGACCGACCAGCGCTTCGACGCGACCTTCCTTGGCGATCGCGACTTCATCGCCGATGGTATCGGCGGCGACGATCACCAGCGACTTGCTGGCGATCTGCGCCTTGTACTGATCCGTGAGCTGACGATAGGGTTGCGGCGCACCGAACAGCGGCCAACCGCCCTCGATCACGAACGCATCGAGTTTCGGATTGGCGGTGAGGATGTCCGACATCGCCTGCACGCCCTTCGGCCCGTCGTCATTGGTGAAGACCGGGCAACCTGCGATCTCGGTCCAGCCGCCTTCGCCCTTCAATCTGTCCAGACCTTTCTGGCCGGACAGGGCATCGCGCGTTCCGGTGGCCCGACGCAGAATGTTGTCTGCGGCGGCATTGCCCTCGATCAAGCAGACCGTGCCGCCGTTCGGCTTTGCCTTCTTCAAATATTCGCCGAGCCGAAAGCCCATCAGGTAATTGTCAGTGCCGAGATAGGTCTTGCGAAGCGCGGCGTCTTCCTTTTTGAGGTCGGCGTCGAGCGTCATGACTGGAATTTTGGGCTTGGCGGCCTTGATCGCGTTGGCGATCAATGGCGCATTCGAGGGCGAGATCGCAATCGCCACGGTGTCGGGCTTGCCAAGCATGTCCTGGACGATCTGAGCCTCGCCCGCCTCGTCCGAGGTCGAAGCAGGCCCCGTGTAGAAGCAGTGATAGGGAGAACTGGCGTTTTCCTTGTTCCACTTCTCGCAGCCTTGATGAATGGCCTCAAAGAACGGATTGTCGAGGCCTTTGACGACGATGACCAGTTGCTTCTTCTGAGCCATGGCCGATCCGGCAGACAGGCTCATCGCCGCAGCGACCAACGCCAGTAGTGCTTTGTTCATTTGTCCCTCCCACGTGTTGCAGCGGACGTTCATTCGCCCGCTTGCCAAAGTTCGCCTAGTTCAAAATTTTACGAGGGCAAGGAAATCGCTTGATGTGGGGGTGGCTATCAGGTCCCAGGCATCCGCACTATTTCGAGCTTGTCCTCGAATGAGATCCGCAGTGACGAAAGAGTCCGATGGCGATAGCCACAATCAGCGCTTGAAAAGGATAATTCGGTCGCTCGGCGAGTCAACGGATATGTTCCGGGAAATCAATATTGAGGGGTTTGAGGTGTTTGATTTGGCGCCGGAATCATTGACTGACCAAGGGCCCTGTAATTCAATGCCTCTTCCTACCATTCAAAGATATGACGCGTGTCGCGGCGTCGACTCCGCGCGAGGTAAACACCGGCATGGCCCTCCTCGAACTGAAAGACGTTTCGAAGCATTTCGGCGCGATTCATGCCCTCACCGACGTTTCGCTGTCGCTCGAGCCTGGCAAGGTGGTGGGACTGATGGGTGACAACGGGGCCGGCAAGTCCACCCTCGTCAAGATCATCGCCGGAAATTTTCGTCCGACCCATGGGACGATGCAGATGGAAGGCGGGGAGCTGTCCATGCATCGGCCGATTGAAGCGCGCCGGCACGGTATCGAAATCGTGCATCAGGATCTCGCGCTCTGCGACAATCTCACCGCTGCCGCCAATGTTTTCCTCGGCCGCGAAATCCGCAAAGGCGTCGGCCCGTTCAAAATTCTCGACTATGCCGCGATGTATCGCCGGGCCGGACAGATCTTCGCCGAGCTGCGATCCGAAACCCGGCCGCGCGATCTGGTCAGGCAGATGTCCGGCGGACAACGCCAGGCGGTGGCCATTGCCCGAACACGGATCGCCGACGCCAAGATCGTCTTGATGGACGAGCCGACCGCGGCGATCTCGGTGCGGCAGGTCGCCGAGGTCCTCAATCTCGTCCGGCGGCTGCGCGATCACGGCATCGCCATCGTGTTCATCAGCCATCGCATGCCCGATGTATTCAGCATTGCCGATCGCGTCGTGGTGCTGCGCCGCGGCCGCAAGGTGGCCGACAAGGACGTCGCCGCCAGTTCGCCGGAGGAAGTCACGGGGCTGATCACCGGGGCAATCGAACGCGCGTAGTGAAGCATCTCGACGCTTGCAGGAAACCGAAAGTTTCATGGATGGATATTCAGTTCGACGACAACATCAAGCGCGCCAGATTCCCGCTGCTCACCTGGCTGACCTCGCGACAGGCCTTCTGGGTCACGGTGGCGGTCATCCTGGCCTGCATCTTCCTGTCGTTCGCGACCAACTCGTTTGCGACCTCGAACAACATTTACAACGTCGCCCGCAACTTCACCTTCGTCGCGATCATTGCGCTCGGGATGACGATCGTGATCATCACCGGCGGCATCGATCTGTCGGTCGGCTCGGTGCTGTGCCTGTGCAGCATGATTCTCGCGGTCGTGATGCACGCCGGCTACAGCATCGAGGTCGGCATCGCCGCCTCGCTCGGAACGGCGCTGCTGATCGGCGCGATCAACGGCGTGCTGATCGCGTATCTGGGTATCCCGCCGTTTGTGGTCACGCTGGGCATGCTGTCGATCGCGCGGAGTCTCGCGATGGTCGCGTCCAACAATACCGTGGTGTTCCAGTTCGGTCCGGATCACGAAAAGCTCCTGTTCCTTGGTGGCGGCGCGTGGCTGTTCGGGATCGCCAACCCCGTGATCTACATGCTCGCGCTTACGCTGCTGACCGGTTTTGTGCTGCATTACACGCGATTTGGCCGCTACGTGTTCGCGATCGGCGGCAACGAGCATGCCGCTATCGTCACGGGCGTGCCGGTGCGGCGAACCAAGGTGGCCGTCTACATGATTTCCGCGCTCTCGGCCGGCATTGCCGGTGTGATCGAGACGGGCTGGCTCGGCGCCGTCACCACCAATCTTGGGTCGGGCATGGAACTGCAGGTGATCGCCGCGGCGGTGATCGGCGGCGCCAATCTCGCCGGTGGAATTGGTACCGCCTTCGGCGCCCTGATCGGTTCGGCGCTGATCGAGGTGATCCGCAACAGTCTTGGCCTGTTGGGCATCAGCGCGTTCTGGCAGGGTACCTTTATCGGCACCTTCATCATCGTTGCCGTGGCCTTCGACCGGATCCGGAATTTCCGGTCGCCGACATGAGCGCGGCCGGATCACAGTACGTCTCCACCATTCGATCAGCGACGGACGGAAAAAGAAAATGACAGGCCAGCGCGTCGTATTCACCGGGGGAACCGGCAAGGCCGGCAGGCACGTCCTGCCGCATCTGCAGAGCAAGGGCTACGACCTTCTCAATGTCGATCTCAAGCCGTTCGATCATCCCGGCATCAGTACCCTGATCGCCGATCTGACGCACAGCGGGCAGGCCTTCAACGCCCTGACCACGCATTTCGGCTTCGACCGTTTCGAAGCCGGCAGGCCGCCGGCGGCGCCGGACGCCGTCGTGCATTTTGCCGCGATACCGCGGGTACTGATCGAACCGGATAACGAGACCTTCCGCGTCAACACGGTCAGCACCTATAATGTGATCGAGGCCGCGGCGAAACTCGGCGTCCGCAAGATCGTGATCGCCTCCAGCGAAACCACCTACGGCGTCTGTTTTGCCGAAGGCGAGAAGGACTTCAGGAGCTTCCCGCTCGAGGAGGACTACGACACCGATCCCATGGACTCGTACGGGCTTTCCAAGGTCGTCAATGAAAAGACCGCGCGCGCCTTCGCCATGCGCTACGGCATCGACGTCTATGCGCTGCGGATCGCGAACGTCATCGAGCCGCATGAATACGACATGTTTCCCGGCTTCCTGGCCAATCTGCCGTCGCGAAAACGCAATGCCTGGGGCTATATCGACGCACGCGACCTCGGCGAGATCGTGCATCTGGCGATCCAGACGGACGGGCTCGGCTTTCAGGTGTTCAACGCCGTCAACGACACCGTCACCGCCAACGTTCCGACCCGCGAAGTGCTGAGCCGCTATTGTCCCAACGTCCCGATCACCCGCGAACTCGGCGAGTACGAGGCGCCGCTGTCGAACAGGAAGGCGCGCGAGGTGCTGGGCTTCCGGGAAGCGCACAACTGGCGGAAATACGTCAAGGCCGGGTAGCGGCCGGATACTGCATCCCGCGTCATCCTCCCTGCGCAGTCATTGGTTGTCCTTTGGTCCCGGCAGAGTACTGTCGGCTGCCCGGAATCCAGACAGGGAGGCAGGCCATGGTGAAACCGTTTCCGTCGAAGACCCACATCGGCAACCACATGCTGCATCCCGAAACGCTGATGCTGAACTACGGCTACGATCCGCAACTGTCGGAGGGCGCCGTCAAACCGCCGGTCTTCCTCACCTCGACCTTCGTCTTCACGACCGCCGAAGACGGACAGGACTTCTTCGATTTCGTCTCGGGTCGGCGCGAGCCTCCCGAGGGGATGGGCGCGGGCCTGGTTTATTCGCGGTTCAATCATCCCAACAGCGAGATCGTCGAGGACAGGCTTGCTGTCTACGAGCGCACCGACAAATGCGCGCTGTTCTCGTCCGGCATGTCAGCTATTGCGACCACGATCCTCGCCTTCGTCCGCCCTGGCGACGTCATTCTGCACTCTCAACCGCTCTATGGCGGGACGGAAACCCTGTTTGCGAAGACGCTTGCGGGCCTCTCGATCGGGGCGGTGGGCTTTGCGGACGGCATCGACGAAGCCGCAGTCAGGCTGGCGGCGGAAGACGCCATGCGCAAAGGCCGGGTTGCGATGATTTTTATCGAAACCCCGGCAAATCCCACCAACGGCCTGGTCGACATCGCGATGGTCCGCCGCGTCGCCGAAATGATCGGCCAGACTCAGGGGCACACACCAATCGTCGCGTGCGACAATACGTTGCTCGGGCCGGTGTTTCAGCGGCCGATCGAACACGGCGCGGATCTTTCGTTGTACTCGCTGACCAAATATATCGGCGGTCATTCCGACCTGATCGCGGGCGCTGCACTCGGCTCAAAAGCCCTCATGAAGGACGTCAAGGCGTTGCGAGGCGCCATCGGCACCCAACTGGACCCCCATTCCTGCTGGATGCTCAGCCGGTCGCTCGAAACACTGAGCATCCGCATGGAAAAAGCTGACGCAAACGCGCGGCTCGTGGCGGATTATCTGCGCGACGACGCCAAGGTGGCCAAGGTCCATTACCTTGCTCACCACGAAGCGAGCTCCCCGGCCGGCCGTCTGTTCGCGAGGCAATGCACCGGCGCGGGCTCCACGTTCTCGTTCGATATCGTCGGCGGCCAGGCTGCCGCATTCAAATTCCTGAACGCGCTGCAAATCTTCAAGCTGGCGGTGAGCCTCGGCGGCACCGAGTCGCTTGCCAGCCTGCCAGCAAGCATGACCCACTCCGGCGTTCCGGCTGACATCCGGCAAAAAATCGGCGTTCTCGACTCAACGATCCGGCTGTCGATCGGCATCGAGCACCCGTCCGATCTGATCGCTGATATCGCGCAGGCTTTGAACGCGGCCTAGCTGCGCGCTTTGCGCCCTGGAGCAGCTTCAGAGAATCAGCTTCAACGTGGCCGTCGTCCCCGGCTTGAGAGATAGACGCGCGCCGCATTGCCGCCGAAGACGTCTGCCTTTTCGTCAGGTGACAGATCGGCCAGCAAGGTTTCGGCGGCAGCGAACCATTTGGCATATCCTCCCGCCAGATTGACGACTGGCCAATCGCTTCCCCACACCAGTCGATGTGGCCCGAAGCACGCGCGGACGTGATCCACCGCCTGGCGCAGATCCGCAATCTGCCAGTCCGGCGCAGCCTCTGTAACCAGTCCGGACAGTTTGCAGACGATGTTCGGATGTTCGGCAAGCAATGCGACATCGCGTTGCCAGATCGCAATCTCGCCGGTCGCAAGCTGCGGTTTGCCGCAATGGTCGAGCACAAATGTCAGATCGGGATGTCTGCCGATCACTTCCAGGAGTTTCGGCAAATGGCGCGGCAGCACCAGCGCATCGAATACCAGGCCAGCTCGGGCCATCGCCGCCAGCAGGGGCGTTAGTGCCGGACCAAGCAGCCAGTCGTCGTCGGCGATGTCCTGAACCATCGGCCGCAGTCCCACCAGAAGGTTCTGCGCCGCCAGCGCATCGATGCGCGCGACGCCGTCGGGTGCATTGAAATCCGTCCAGCCGACCACGCCGCGCACCAATTCTGCGCTTTCCGCGATATCGAGCAGAAACATCGTCTCGGCCTCGGTCGGCGCGGCCTGCACCAGGATAGTGCCCTCGATAGCAGTGGCGGCGAGATGCGGCGCCAGATCCGAGAGCCGAAAGTCACGATAGATCGGCGCCAGCTCTGATGTCAGCCAGCCATAGTCGCCACGGGAGAGAGTCCACAGATGCTGATGCGCATCGATCCGCATCAGCGGAGCGCCGTTGACGGAACGGGCGCATCCGTATCCAGCAGATGCTGCGCCTTCAGATCGGTCCAAAACGCTGACGGCACCTGACTGGAGAGTGCGGCGACGTTGCGCTCAACCTCCTGCGGGCTTTGCGCCCCCAGCACAACGCTGACCACGGCCGGATGGCCCAGGGCGAAATGCAGCGCCGCAGTCGGCAAGGCAACGCCATGGGCATCGCAGACGCGTTGGATATCGGCCACCTTCGCCAGGATGTGAGGTGGCGCGTCCCGATAGTTGTATTTCGCGCCTTGAACTGCGCCGGTTGCCAGAATGCCTGAATTGAACACGCCGCCGAGCAGCACGCCGATTCCCTGTCGCTCGGCCAGCGGCAGGAACTGCGCCAGCGCCGGTTGCTCAAGCAGCGAATAGCGCCCGGCGAGCAGCATGGTGTCGAACGATCCGGCTTGCGCGAAACGCACGCACATCTCGGCCTCGTTCACGCCGACCCCGATGCCCGCGACCACGCCCTCCGCGCGAAGCCGGTCGAGCGCCACATAGGCGCCTGCCATCGCTTCGCGAAAGCGGTCCTCGATCGCATCGCTGCCGTGGGTCCAGACATCGACGTCGTGGATCAAGAGCAGGTCCAGCCGGTCCGTACCCAGCCGCAACAGCGACTGTTCCACCGAACGCATGGTCCCGTCATAGGAATAATCGACCACCGCGCGGTGCGGTTGCCCACCGACAAAGCCGGAACCGTCGCTTGGCAGGTGAAACGGGTCCATCCAGCGACCCACCTTGGTGCAGACCACAATGTCCTGTCGCGGCAGGCGCCTGATCGCCGTCCCGCAGCGATGTTCGGCCAGGCCGCGGCCATAGAGCGGGGAAGTGTCGAGAAGGTTGATGCCCAGCTCGAATGCCCGCTCCGCCGCGGCGATAGCCGTGGCGTCGTCCAACTTCGCGTAGAGATCGCCAAGCGGCGCCGTTCCGAATCCCAGAACCGAGACCTGGAGTCCGGTCCGGCCAAGCACACGGCGCGGCACTGCCGAAAGCGGAATCATGTCGGACAATTTTCCTCCGGTTCGTTCCCCCGTCGCGCCGGCGCTTGCCTTTTTGAGGTCGGCTTGGGGTAACCGGCGCATCGCCGCCTTGCGCGCAAGGCGGACGTTGCAGCCTTCACCACGTCGCCGTTCCCTTCATCGTCGGCTGGCCATCGGCGTTCGCGATCCACAGTTCCATGCCGGCGCTGGTTTCGTTGGCGTTGATCGAGAACTCGCCGCCCTCGAACAGCGGCTGCACGCCACGATAGCTGAACTTTTTCGGCGCGCTATCGCCGTGAAGCTTTGCGGCAAACTCGACGATCAGCGCCGCCTGCAAGGGGCCATGGAAGATCAGGCCCGGATAGCCTTCGACCTTGGTGACGTAGTCGCGGTCGTAATGGATGCGGTGGCCGTTGAAGGTCAGCGCCGAGTAACGAAACAGCAGCACGGGATCGCTGACATGGCTTTCGCGATGCTTTGCGACGGGCGGCGGCGGAGGCGCCTTGGCCGCCGCGGCCGGCGCCGCGCCGCCCATGTCGCGATACACGATGTCCTGCCGTTCGCGGATCGCGGTGCCGCGCGGCGTCGTGATGGTGTGCTCGACGGCAACGAAGCAGAGCACGCCGGTGGAGCCGGTCTTCATCGTCACGTCTGAAATCCGCGAGGTGCGCGTCGTTTCATCCCCGACGCGCAGGGGCGCGATAAATTCGATCTCGCCGCCGGCCCACATCCGGCGCGGCAGCGGCACCGGCGGCAGGAAGCCGCCGCGGGTCGGGTGACCGTCGGGGCCGAGCTCCGACATCGGAAACACCGGCTGCGCCAGGCACCAATGCGTGGTCCACGGCGCGGCGTCGCCTGTCTTCGGCTCGCCGATGTCCTGGAACAGCGTTGCGCGCAAACCCTTCACCAGTTGGGCGGTGACGATGTCTGACGCCTCCGTGCTGCGGCCGATCCATTGGCGCAGATGGTCGAGGTCGGGCTTTTCAGCGGCAGAGGTCATGATTTGAGGCCCCGCGCGCGGGTCGCCGTGGGAAGTTCGACGTGATCGCCGACGGCGGGCACCGCGCCATAGTGCCTGTCCTCGCCGACGAAGATCGCGGCGGGCGCGGCATAGCTCACCTTGCCCTTCGGCGTATCGACCTCGATCCTGCGAAGATGCGGATGCACGGCAAGGTCGGCCATGGTGTTGACCTCGGCGAACGCAATATCGGCAGCGTCCAGGCGCTTGAGGAGATCGACGCGATTCATGGCCGCAAAACTGTCGGCCACCGTCTTGTCGGTGAGTGAGCGATTACGCACGCGCTCGACCATGTTGGCAAAGCGCGGATCGTTTGGCAGGTCGGGCTGATCCAGCACTTCGGCGCAGAGCTTCTTCCACTCGCGCTCGCTCTGGATCGAGATCAAAATGCCTTTGCCGTCTTTTGAGTTGAACACGCCATAGGGCGCGATCGACGGATGGGCCAGCGCCATCCGCTTCGGCGGGTTGCCGGCTTCCGAATTGATCAGCGGCACCGCCATCCAGTCAGCCATCACGTCGAACATCGAAATGCGGATGTCCGCGCCCTTGCCGGTGCGTCCGCGCGCGATCAGCGCCTCGAGGATCGAGGCATGTGCCGTGGCGCCGGTCGCGATATCGACGACGGAGATGCCGACGCGGGATGGGCCTTCAGGGCCGCCGGTGATCGAGGCGAGGCCGCTCTCGGCCTGGATCAGGAGGTCATAGGCCTTGCGGTCGGCATAGGGGCCGTCGTCGCCATAGCCCGAGATGGTGCAGCAGATCAGCGCCGGATAGTCCTTCTTGAGGCGCTCCAGCGAGAAGCCGAGCTTGTCCATCGAGCCGGGCTTGAGGTTCTGCAGCAGCACGTCGGCGCTCGCGATCAGTTCTTCAAGCGCGGCGCGGCCTTCCTTGGTGGCGAGATCGATCACCACGGAATTCTTGCCGCGGTTGAGCCAGACGAAATAGCTGCTCTGGCCTTTCGCTGCCGCGTCATAGCCGCGGGCAAAGTCGCCCTCGGGGCGTTCGACCTTGACGACATGCGCGCCGGCATCGGCAAGCCTGGAGCTGCAGAACGGTGCGGCGACCGCTTGTTCGACGGAGACGACGATCAAACCTTCCAATGGCAGCATCTGATGTACTCAGTAGGAGCGGGGCAGGCCAAGCACATGCTCGGCGACGTAGGACAGGATCAGATTGGTCGAAATCGGTGCAACCTGATACAGCCGCGTTTCGCGGAACTTGCGCTCGACGTCGTATTCCTCGGCAAAGCCGAAGCCGCCATGGGTCTGCACGCAGGCATTGGCCGCTTCCCATGAGGCGTCCGCCGCCAGCATCTTGGCCATGTTGGCCTCGGCGCCGCAATCGAGTCCGGCTTCATATTTGCGGGTGGCTTCCTTCACCATCAGTTCGGCCGCGCGCATCGCGGCGTAGGCCTTTGCGATCGGGAACTGAACACCTTGATTTTGGCCGATCGGACGGCCGAACACGGCGCGCTCCTTGGCATAGGCGGTGGCTTTTGCGATGAACCATTTGGCGTCGCCGATGCATTCGGCTGCAATGAGAATGCGCTCGGCGTTCATGCCTGACAGGATGTAGCGAAAGCCCTTGCCTTCGTCGCCGATCAGGTTTTCGGCCGGCACGCGCATATCCGTGAAGAACACCTCGGTGGTGGCGTGGTTCATCATGGTGCGGATCGGGCGGATTTCGAGACCCTTGCCCTTCGCCTCGCGCATGTCGACGATGAACACCGACAAACCATCGGTGCGCTTCTTCGCCTGCTCCTTCGGCGTGGTGCGCGCCAGGAGGATCATCAGGTCGGAATGCTCGGCGCGGCTGGTCCAGATCTTCTGGCCGTTGACGATGAAGTGGTCGCCGTCACGTTTGGCGACGGTCTTCAGCGACGAGGTGTCGGTGCCGCTGGTCGGCTCGGTGACGCCGAACGCCTGCAGGCGCAATTTGCCGCTGGCGATCCCGGGCAGGTATTTTGCCTTCTGGGCGTCGTTGCCGTGCCGCAGCACGGTGCCCATCGTGTACATCTGGGCGTGGCAGCCGCCACCGTTGCAGCCGGCCCGCTGGATCTCTTCCAGGATCGCGGCCGCGGCCGAAAGCTTCAGCCCGGAGCCGCCATACTCCTCGGGGATCAGCACCGAAAGGTAGCCGGCCTCCGTCAGCGCGTCGACGAACTCCTTCGGGTACGCCATCTGGCGGTCGAGCTTGCGCCAGTATTCGCCGGGGAACTGGGCGCAGAGTTTGGCGACGGCGTCGCGGATGTCGTGGAATTCGTCTTGTTGTTCTTGTGCGGTCATTTGATTTTCTGGCGATGGATGGTGGGGGATGTCAATTGCCGGATCGCGGGCGGTTGTGAAACCAAAGCCGGTCTCCTATGCTGAATTGTTATAGCGTATGAATCTGCCTTCGAAGATAGGCAAGCGATGGATATCAGGCAGCTCAGGACGTTCAGTTGCGTGGCGGAACTCGGCAGCCTGAGCAAAGCCTCCGACACGCTGCGGGTGGCGCAGCCTGCGCTGAGCCGCCAGATCAAGCTGCTCGAGCACGAATTGCGCGCCGAGCTGTTTACCCGGAACGGCCGCGGCATGGTCCTGACCGATGCCGGCCGCCTTCTGCTGGCGAGGACGACGGGCATTGTCCGGCAGATCGATCAGGTGCGCGACGAAATCCAGTCCGCCGGCGGCCCGCCGTCGGGCCGCGTGGTGCTCGGGCTGGTGCCGACCGTGAGCTGCGTGATTTCGGCGCGGCTCGCCCGGCGCACCGTCGACAAATATCCGGGCATTTCGCTCTGCATCGTCGAAAGCTACAGCGGCCATCTGATGGAATGGCTGCACCGCGGCGAAATGGACCTGGCGCTGATCTACGGGCCGTCGAGCGACCTGCATCTGACCGTGCAGAGTCTCGGCCGCGATCCGATCGTGGCGGTCGGGCCGCGCGGCAGCGGACTGGCGCAGAGGAAGCAGGTCGATATCGGCTGGCTGCTGAAACAGACACTCGTGCTGCCCAGTCATTCGCACGGGCTCCGGGCGCTGATCGAGCAGGCGGCGGCGAAGAAGAAAATCAAGCTCGACGTCAAGCTGGAAGCGGATTCGTTTCGGGTGCTCACAAGTTTGGTCGAAGAAGGGTTGGGATACACGCTGTTGCCGCCTTCCTCGGTGCGCCACGAAGTAGCCTCCGGCCGGCTGGAAACGGCGGCCATCGCCAAACCCGCGCCGATGCGCGAACTGACCCTTGCGTCTCCCATCGATCATCCCGGCTCGACGGCGATCAGTCTTGTGAGCGAGCTTCTCCGCGACGAACTCACCGCCTGCCGCGAAGAGGGCCTCTGGGACATCAAGCTCGCCTGAGCCGATGCGAGGGCCTTTACGGATTGGCTTAGAACAAAACGGCCAGGGGCGGCATTCTCATCTGGCTACAGCTGTCATGCCGCAATTGTATAGGGCAGGGCTGCGCGTGGCTCCTAGCCGCTCCAAGGCCGCTTTTGCATGGGGGCGGGCATTGAGCGCCCTTACATCGGCTCCAGCGTTCTCGTCATTCCGGCAGCCCCGCCTGCCGCAGTCCGTCGTTCATCTTTTTGATGTATTCAGGCGAAAAGCAGAACATGCGATAGAATGCATCAGCCTCGCGGATCGTGAAGGCCGGTCGGAGCTTCAGGAGCTTGGTGACTTCTGTCTTGGCATCATCCAGCCGACCGAGGAACGGCAGCGTATATGCCGCGTCGAGATGGCTTAGCCAGAATCCCTCGAGATAGGCGTGCCGAAAATCGTCCAGCGCCTGTTGATGTTCGCCCCGCCACCAGTGCCGTTTCGCCGGCCCGTACCACCACGTAAAGGAGGAGTTGGAGCCTGCCAGCCGAATGGCCTTTTCCGCGATTGCGGAGCCCTCATCCCAATCTCCCATGAAGGCAAGGTTGATTCCTAAACCCCCGAGCGCCGGATCGTTCGAATTGAGTGACAGGGCCTTTTGGACCTCCCGCCTGAACAGATCGATCTGGCATTTCGTGCCAATCGCCTGGGCGAAAAGCCTGCGCACATATGCATCGTCGGGTGCAAGCTCGATGGCCCGCATCGCGGTGCGTATAATCTCTTCATTTAGATAAAGGCGCTTTTCGACGTGCTGAGCCTGGTCGGGCGCCAGGCCAAATCCAAGGAATCTCTGGCTTAACAAGACGCTCGTGCGCGCGGCCCACGCGAGAGCATTGCTCGATTCGTCCTCGGTAAGTCGTTTCGAGCATTCAAGCGCCTTGAGACCCGCAGAGGATGATCCAATCGTGCTTCCGATGGCCGCGTAAATGATGCATTGATAGGAGTTGAGATCGGCGACGGGCTTGCTCTGAATCTTCTTGTAGTCGGCGATCGATATTGCGCCGGGGTAGGCTCCGATCTGCGCAGCAGCGGCGTCTCCGATTTCGTAGGCATCCGTTTCAGTCCTCACGCCCTCGGCGCTTGCATCGAATGACTTCGCCCAGATTTCCGTGCCGGTATGGAGGTCAGCAACCTGGATGCTCACCCGAGCGCCTTCGCCTAGAGGGTAGATCTCGCCGGTCACAAGATAATCAACCCCTGCCTTCCGCGCGGCCTCAATCGTATCGTCCTGCTTCGGAAAATTCGCGGCAGTCGCGCGCGGCATCACCCGCAACGTGCTGAACTTGCCGAGAGAGGATGCGAGTTGCTGCGTTATCGTGCCGGCGACGGGTTCGAGCGCCGTCGCCTTGGCCGGGTTCGTGATCGGCAGGACAGCAACGGAAGGCCCCTTTGAAACGATCAACCCTGACGATGTTGCGGTCTTTGCAGATTTGCCGCCCACCTGCGCTTCATGGAATAGATCTGTTTTGACCGTCTTCCAAAAACTCCAGTAGCCAGCGAGTCCGCTGACGACAGCACCAACCGCAGCGATTGACGCGATGACCGCGCCGATCTTCCTGAGGCGCTGACGAGCACGGTCGATGAGCGAGGCGGAATCGGCGCCGTCCAGCTTCGGAGCGTCGTTTACTGGCGTTTCCACCGTCCATCGTCCCTCCGAGGTCCGATCAAGGCAGGCTATAGTCCGACCGCAAAGATGTCCAGATAGCGTTCGATCGCTTTTCGCCGGCGGTAACAGGCTTTAGTTGGCGGTCCCGTCCCTTTCATTCCTTCCCGCTTTATTGCCGCAGCAAGCAGTGCGTTAGTAGTCTGCGGCCCCACAGATCAAAGGATGAGGCATGCCTTGTACGAGGTCGCTCACCGTCTTGCTTGCGCTGGCGGGTGTTGTTCAACCGTTCACGGCCTCTGCACAGGATAAGTCCTGCATCGAGGCTCAATGCCGCGCGCCCGGCCAGTTCAGATCATGCGATAAACCGTTTGATGGAGCGAAAGTCTTTTCCGCGCGGGTTCTCGCAATGTCAAAGGAATGCTCACAAAATATCCTTTCGGTGCAAGTCGAGGATGGGAGCGCAAACCGTCTGCCTTCCGCTATCGAAATCGACCTTGGCCCGTGCATTTCCTTTTACGGCAAGGTCGGCGACGTAACGCAGATTGCCCTGCGTGAGCCGCATCGTCCTGACGTGCGGCGGTACGGTCTCGCTTGCCGTATTTGGTAGGAATCGCGATGTCTGCTTGTGCTCTTAACAGCACATGCTGCGGACATGCTAGAATTGGCGCTTGGGCGGTCCGAACCAGATGGTTAGCGCGTCGGCGAGCCCCGGCTGGGTCTGCTCGCCGACCCAGGCCACATAGCCGTCGGGCCTGATCAACACGGCGTCGGGGGCAGGGACCGGGCCAAGCACCGGAAGCTCCCACGCACCATCGTATCGCGCATCGACCAGCTTGACCCGATCCGCCCATGGCGTGATGTCGAAGCCGCCTGGCTCACCAAGGTTGAGCAGCACCGGCCGGGCATCGTGGAGCAAGGTGTAGACCCGCAGCGGGCCGTCGGCGGCGAGCAGATCCAGATCGGGCATGCGGCGTCCGAGCAGCGGATGCCCCTCGCCGAGGTCGTAGTGAATGCCCAGGCCGGACATCTCGGCGGCAATGCGTCGGCGAGGCTCGTCCATGCCGAGGAGCTCGGAAACGGTGTTGTGCAGGGCTTTGGTGCGGTCGTCTGTGCGGAGCAGCGCAACCTGCGCCATCGTGTTGCGCAGCACGCGGGCAGCGACCGGGTGGCGCTCCGCATGATACGTGTCCAGAAGGCTCTCCGGCGACGTCTTCTTGACGACCTGGGCCAGCTTCCACCCCAGATTCACCGCATCCTGCACACCGATGTTGAGGCCCTGTCCGCCCGCCGGGTAATGCACGTGTGCGGCGTCGCCAGCCAGCAGGACCCGATTGCTGCGGTAGGCGGCGGCCTGCCGAGTCATATCGGTAAACCTGGAGATCGAGGTTGGACTGTGGATCCCGTAATCGGTCCCGTATACGACGATGAGCGCCTCGCTGAGATCGCGCAGGGTAGGCTCGCCGGCCGCGCCGAGGTGCTGTTCGGTCACCATGACCCGCACGGGCCCCCCATCCTGCAACCTGCTCAGGCCATGGGTACCGAGGGCGTCGCGGCGCATGCCCCATTCCGGCTCCGCGGACGTCTCGACCTCGGCGATCAGGTGGCTGATTGTCGGATCCCACCCGGGGAAGTCGATGCCGGCGGCTTTACGGATCAGACTGCGTCCTCCGTCGCACCCGACGAGGTATTCCGCCCGTAGCGACGAACCGTCGGACAGCTCGACGTCGACGCCGGTGTCGTCCTGGGCGATACCGGTCACGTCACGTCCGCGATAGATCGGCACCGCCAATTCGCCGACCCAGCCGGCGAGTATGCGCTCGATGTGGTTCTGCCACAGCGCGAGCCCGTAATTGTGCCGCGTCGGAAAGTCGCTGATGCCCAAGGGGATCAAGGCGAACCCCCCGACCTGCGCCGCCTGTCCCTGCGAGAGGAACCGATCGGCGATGCCGCGCTGATCGAGGACTTCGATGGCGCGCGCGTGCAGACCGCCTGCGCGCGAGCCGGCGAGATCCTGGCTGGCGCGCCGTTCGACAATGGCAACGTCGACGCCCGCCAGCGCCAGCTCGCCCGCCAGCATCAGCCCGGTCGGACCTCCTCCGGCGATCACCACCGCATGGTTGGTCATCGCCACGCCAGTCGTTTCGGCCGCGCGCGAACCGCTCGTTGACAATAGTGCACTCATTTCGTGACCCCGCAGGTTGTGGCTTCGGTCGGCGGTTCTACGCGATGAGGCGGGGCTTGAAGCAAGCCCGTTGTGCGCTACATATTAGAGTGGGAGATGGTATTCTGCTTTCCGCTTGGTGATGGGCGTCTGAGTGAGGTCGCGGGCCTATGGACGGGGAGATAGTCGGCGACTTCCTGGCGGGCGGCAGCGAAATGGGGGCTTTGACGAGGGCATTCGACTGGTCAAAAACGCCGCTCGGCTCTCCGGAAACATGGCCGCAAAGCCTTCGGGTCACGGTGCGGCTCGTTCTCACCTCGCGTCACCCGATGTTCATCTGGTGGGGACCGGAACTCATCCAGTTCTATAACGACGCCTACCGCGAGACGATGGGGCCCGAGAGGCATCCAAGCGCTCTGGGAGCGCGGGGGCGCGATTGTTGGGATGAGATATGGGACATCATTGGCCCCCAGATCGAGTACGTTATGGCAGGCAACGGGGCGACCTGGCATGAGGACCAGCTGGTACCGGTAACGCGTCACGGCCGTCGCGAGGATGTCTGGTGGACCTATAGCTTTGGTCCGATCGATTTCGAAGGCAAAGTGGGCGGCGTGCTCGTCGTCTGCAAGGATGTCACGTCCGAGCACATGGCAAGGGAAGCGCTGAACCTCATCAACGAGGAGCTGAAGCATCGCGTCAAGAACACCCTTACGGTGCTTGGTGCCGTGGCCACTCAGACATTTCGCGACCAAGCCAGCAAAGCCGATCTCGAAAAATATCAGGGACGGCTTGCTGCGTTCGCACGAGCGCACGACCTGCTTACCGCCGCAAATTGGGCTGCAGCGCCGCTCCAGGACGTGATCAGCACCGCCCTGGTCCCTTATCGAACAGGCGACAGCCGGTTTGCGGTCTCGGGTCCGCCACTTATTGTCAAATCCCGACAGGCGCTCGCTCTGTCCCTGGCCATCCACGAGCTTGCAACCAACGCCTTGAAGTATGGCGCTCTGACTGTGGCGAGCGGGCAGGTGTCGATTGCATGGAGATCCGAGGATCAGGAGGGGGAGCCAAAATTCGTTTTCGTCTGGCGGGAGTTCGGTGGCCCGCCTGCATCGGAGCCCGCCGGTGTGGGCTTTGGTTCGCGCCTGATTTCCCGGGTGCTACAGGATGATTTCGGGGGCTCCGTGGAAGTGTCGTATCAACCAAGCGGACTCATTTGCCGCCTGACGGCGCCCCTCGAAAATCTGGCAATTTCTCCCGAATAGGGTGCAACCCCATGCGATATTCGACTTGAGTCCGGGATTCGCACCAACGCGGACGTCCGCCGATTGATGGGCGGGTTGGGCTCGCGGCTCACCCGGGAATGCGCACCGGGAGTTGCTCGATGCCGCGCACGAAGGGGGAATAGACCCGCTTCGGTTCGCCGACCACCTCGATGCGGTCGAAGCGTTTCAGCATTTCCTGCCACACGATCTTGAGCTGCAGTTCGGCGAGCCGCATGCCGACGCAGCGGTGGATGCCGAAGCCGAACGACAGATGGGTGCGGGGGCGGGTGCGGTCGATGATGAACTCGTCGGGCTTCTCGATGCCTTCCTCGTCGCGGTTGCCCGAGACGTACCACATCACGACGCGGTCGCCCTTCTTGATCTTCTTGCCGCTGATCTCGGTGTCGACCAAAGCGGTGCGGCGCATATGGGCGAGCGGGGTCTGCCAGCGGATCACTTCCGGCACCATGGAATCGATCAGCGCAGGATTGTCGCGCAGCTTCTGGTACTGCTCGGGATGTTCGTTCAGCGCCAGCACGGAGCCGCTCATGGTGTTGCGGGTGGTGTCGTTGCCGCCGACGATCAACAGGATGATGTTGCCCATCAGATTGTCGGGGTCCATGTGCCGGGTCGCGTCGCTATGCGCCATCATCGACAACAGGTCGTTGCGCGGCGGCGCGTTGACGCGCTCGTTCCAGAGTTTGGAGAAATAGGCGTAGCATTCGTCCATCTCCTGGCGCCGCTGTTCCGGCGATTCCACGACGCCGCTCTTGGGCAGCGCGGTCGAGACGTCGGACCAGCGCGTCAGCTTGCGCCGTTCCTCCCAGGGGAAATCGAACAACGTCGCCAGCATCTGCGTGGTGAGTTCAATCGAGACGCGCTCGACGAAGTTGAAGGTCTCGTTGCGCGGCAAATCGTCCAGCACCTTTTTCGCGCGCTCGCGGATCAGCTTTGCCAGCTCATCCAGATGCGTCGGCGTGAACATCGGCGACACCGTCTTGCGCTGCGCCGAGTGCCGCGGCTGATCCATCGCGATGAAGCTCGGATAGTCGTAGCCGGGCGGCACGTCTCGGATCGAGATGCCGCCGAGTGTCGAGTCGGAGGAGAAGATGCCGTGGTTGGTATCGACATGCATGATGTCGTTGTATTTGGTCACCGACCAATAGGGCTCGATCGGCGAGTTTGTGCAGTAGTGCACCGGCTCTTCCTTGCGCAGCCGCTCGAACCACGGCCACAGCGTGTCGTTCTGGAAAAGTTTTGGCGAACCGGGATGAAAATCCTTCAGCGGCGTGGAATAGGCCTCTTCGCGCGCGGCGCGCAGAAGCTCTTTCTTGTCGGCTCTGATGGCGGATTGGACGTTCATTTTTCGATCATCCCAGGATAGGGCTCAAATGCCGGGGTTTAGCCGGCGATCCGGACCGGCAGGGTCTCGTAGCCTTTGACAAAACTCGAATACACCCGCTTGGGCTCGGCGACCATCTCAATATTCTCGAAACGCTTGAGAATTTCTTCCCAGATAATCTTGAGTTGTAGCTCGGCCAGTCGGATTCCGACGCAGCGGTGAATGCCAAAGCCGAACGAAACATGGGTGCGCGGCCGGGCGCGATCAATAATAAATTCGTAGGGGCGCTCGATCACCTCCTCGTCGCGGTTGCCCGAAACGTACCACATTACGACCTTGTCGCCCTTCTTGATCTGCCGGCCGCGGAACTCGATGTCTTCGAGCGCGGTGCGGCGCATATGCGCCAGCGGCGTCTGCCAGCGGATCACTTCGGGGACGAAACTGTCGATCAGCTCCGGATTGTCGCGCAGTTTGCGGTACTGATCGGGATTTTTGTTCAGCGCGTAGACGCTGCCCGACAGCGTGTTGCGCGTGGTGTCGTTGCCGCCGACGATCAGCAGGATCAGATTGCCGAGAAAATTCTTCGGGTCCATGTCGCGGGTGGCGTCGCTGTGCGCCATCATCGACAAGAGGTCGCTCTTCGGCGGTTGGCTGATACGCTCTTTCCAGAGCCGGGCGAAATAGGTCGCGCATTCCATCAGTTCGGCCTGGCGTTCTTCCTCGGTCGCGACGAGGCCGCCGGGGCCGGGAAGGGTGGTCGCGATGTCGGACCAGCGTGTCAGCTTGCGGCGGTCTTCCCAGGGGAAATCGAACAGCACGGCGAGCATCTGCGTGGTGAGCTCGATCGAGACCTGGTCGACCCAGTCGAACACCTCGTTGACAGGAAGGTTGTCGAGGCATTCGGCGGAACGCTTGCGGATGTTGATCGCGAGCTGATCGAGATGGGTGGGTGTGAACATCGGCGCCACCGTCTTGCGCTGCGCGGAGTGGCGCGGCTGATCCATGGCAATAAAACTCTCGCGACGCAGGTCCGGCGCGACGTCGCGGATAGTGATGCCGCCAAGCGAAGAAGCCGAAGAGAACACCGCATGGTTGGTCTCGACGTCCATGATGTCGTTGTATTTGGTCACCGACCAATACGGCCCGAACATGCTGTCCTTGCAGTAATGCACCGGATCGTCCCGGCGCAGCCGGTCGAAATAAGGCCAGAACGAGTCGGTCGTGAACAGTTCGGGATTGCTGACGTCGAAATCACCGAGCGGAATCGACTGAGCCCTTTCGCGTGCGGCCCGCTGATGGGAGTCCCCGGCGAGATCGATGGTTCCGTGCATGAGAATCTCCCTGACTGTTCCCCCGCCGAAGCGTGCCGGTGAGGCGATGTTTTACCTTATTACATCCCGAGCCGCGCGCCGGCGCAAGGACGAGTTGGATGTATTTGGCCGTATCTACACCGGTCCCGGCCTTGGGCGGTGCCGGCGCATTCGCCTCGTGACAAGCGTATCCTCAAAGAATAAGGCTGTTTGAAACAACGTTTAATTCGCCGGGAGGCGACCATGATCCCCAACGCCCATCGGATGTTCAACTTCGATCTCGGCGAGACTGCGGACGCCATACGCGAGACGGTATATGCCTTCTCGCAGAACGAGATCGCGCCGCGCGCCGCCGAAATCGACCGCAGCAACCAATTCCCCAGGGATCTCTGGCCCAAAATTGGATCGCTCGGCCTGCACGGTATCACCGTCGAGGAAGAATATGGCGGCAGCGGCCTCGGCTATCTCGAGCACTGCATCGCACTCGAGGAAATGTCGCGCGCCTCGGCCGCGGTCGGCCTGTCCTATGGCGCGCATTCCAACCTCTGCGTCAACCAGATCCGCCGCAACGGCAGCGAAACCCAGAAGCGGAAATACCTGCCGAAGCTGATTTCGGGCGAACATGTCGGTTCGCTGGCGATGTCGGAGCCGGGCGCCGGCTCCGATGTGGTCTCGATGAAGACCCGCGCCGACAAGAAGGGCGACCGCTTTGTGCTCAACGGCAACAAGATGTGGATCACCAACGGCCCGGTCGCCGATACGCTGGTGGTCTATGCCAAGACCGATCTCAACGCCGGTCCGCGCGGCATGACCGCCTTCATCATCGAAAAGGGCATGAAGGGATTTTCCACCGCGCAGAAACTCGACAAGCTTGGCATGCGCGGCTCCGACACCTGCGAACTGGTGTTTGAGGATTGCGAAGTGCCGGAAGAAAACGTGCTGAGCGAGGTCGGCCGCGGCGTCAACGTGTTGATGTCCGGCCTCGATTACGAGCGCGCGGTGCTGGCGGCGGGGCCGATCGGCATCATGCAGGCCTGCATGGACGTCGTGCTGCCTTACGTGCATGAGCGCAAGCAGTTCGGCGAGCCGATCGGCACCTTCCAGTTGGTGCAGGGCAAGATCGCCGACATGTACACCACGATGAACGCCTCGCGGGCCTATGTGTATGCCGTGGCAAAGGCCTGCGACCGCGGCGAGACCACGCGCGAGGACGCGGCCGGCGCCATTCTCTATGCTGCGGAAAAAGCCACCCAATGCGCCCTCGACGCCATCCAGCTCCTGGGCGGCAATGGCTACATCAACGACTACCCGACCGGGCGGCTGTTGCGCGACGCAAAACTCTACGAGATCGGCGCCGGCACCAGCGAAATCCGCCGCATGCTGATCGGGCGGGAGCTGTTCGAAAAATCAGCATAGAGAGTGGGACTTGGGCCACACAACGGCCGACAATTTTGTGGTTTGATCCGCCACCCTCGCGCTGGAGTTGAACCATGAATCAGATGAGCTGGACCCCGCTGGGGCCGCCCGGGCCGCCGCCCATGCCCGTGCCGCCGCCGATGCCGGTGGCGTTTTCCGGCGGCCGCGGCGAATTCTTTGATCTGGCCAAGCGCGGCGCCGCGCTGGAGTTTGTTACCCTCGGCTTCTATCGATTCTGGCTCCTCACCGACATCCGCCGCCATCTCTGGTCCAACACATTGATCGATGGCGATGCCGCCGAATATACCGGCCGCGGCAAGGAGTTGCTGATCGGATTTCTGGTCGCGCTCGCGATCCTGGTGCCGATCTATCTCGGTTATTTTCTGATCGGTCTCGAGGCCGAGCACTATCAGGCGTTCGCCAGCATTCCGCTGATCGCCTTTTTCTTTCTGTTCGGCCAGTTCGCGATCTACCGCGCGCGGCGCTACCGCCTGACGCGCACGGTTTGGCGCGGCGTGCGCTTCTGGATGACCGGTTCGGGCTGGATCTATGCGCTGCAGGCGTCGCTGTGGGGCGTGCTGATGATCCTCACGCTCGGACTGATCCTGCCATGGCGCGCTGCGGCACTCGAACGCTACAAGATGCGGCACTCCCATTACGGCGACCTGCAGGGCAGTTTTGAGGGGCGCGGCTGGGAATTCTTCAAGCGCGGCTGGTGGCTGTGGCTGCTGACGCCGATCGCACTCTATATAAGTCCGATCGCCCCCTTCATTTACGCAGGCTACAAGGCCATCGAATGGCGCTGGTGGCTGTCCGGCATCCGGTTCGGCGGCGTGCGTGTGGAATCGTCGTTGCCCAAGAGCGCATTGATCGGGCTGTACTGGAAAGTGGTCGGCTGGATGGCCCTGCTTGGGCTGGTCTTCTTGGCCTATCTGGCGCTGTGCGCGGTGCTGGTCGCCAGCATGAGCGGCGAGGAATTGATGGAGTTTTTCAAGACGCCGGAATTGATGAGGAGCATTCCGCTGCTGGCGCTGGCGGGCCTGGGCTATCTGGTATTGGCGCTGGCGATGAACGTGGTGATCCGGGTTTATCTGACGCGCGATCTCTGGGTGACCGTGCTGGGTTCGGTCAACATCAGCGGTATCGAGGCTGCCGCCAACGTTGCGGCGCGGGGCGATCTGGCCAACGCGCTTGGCGAAGGGTTTGCCGACGGTCTCGATGTCGGCGGATTCTAGAGCGTAATGACCATGGATAGCGACACGCCAGAGATTTCGAAAACGCCGCCGGCCAATACGGCGGCCTATTTCGACGGGGCGTCGAGCCGGCGCCGCGCGGTTGCGCTGCATTTCTCCGACCGGCTCGAAATCAGCGAACACGAACAGGTTTTGGCGGCGTGGGACTATGACGACATCCGCCGCGCCGACAGCCCATCGGGCATGCTGCGCCTCGGCTGCCTGAGCGCCCCCGCGCTGGCTCGGCTGGAGGTTCGCGACCATGCGCTTGCAGCCGAGCTGGTCTCACGCTGCGCCAAGCTGGATGAAAACACGCCCGGCCGCCGCGGCGTTGCCGCCATTGTCGGCTGGTCGCTCGCGGCAGCGGTTTCGATCGTTGCCGTGGTGCTGTTCGGGCTTCCGCTGATCGCCGATCGTCTCACGCCGCTGGTGCCCGAAGCACTCGAACGGCGGCTCGGCGAAGTCGCCGACAGCCAGATCAAGACGATGTTCAATGCCAGGGTTTGCGACAATGCCGCCGGGCAGAAGGCCTTCGTCAAGCTCGTCACTTCAATTCGCGAATCCGCCGGCCTCGACACCTCGGTGCAGTCGGGCGTGCTGTCGAGTCCGATTCCAAATGCCTTCGCGCTGCCGGGCGGCAAGATCTATCTGTTCGACGGATTGCTGGCGAAGGCCGACAACGCCGACGAAATCGCGGGCGTGCTGGCCCATGAACTCGGCCATCTCAAGCATCGCGACAGCATGCGCGGACTGATCCGCGACGGCAGCACGTCGTTCCTGATCGGACTGCTGTTCGGCGACATCACGGGCTCAAGCGCGTTGATCTTCGGCTCGCGCACGCTGGTGACGTCGTCGCATTCGCGAGAGGCGGAGACCAATGCCGACGGTTTTGCCATCGACGTCATGCACCGGCTCGGCCGGCCGGCGAAGCCGACCGGGGAATTGCTGCTTCGGGTCACCGGCAAGGAGGGCAAGGGGCTCTCCATCATCTCCACCCATCCCCTGAGCGAGGACCGGCTGGCGCGGATGACCCGGGAAGACCGCTCCGCCAGCGGCACCCCGCTCTTGACGGCCGAGGAGTGGCGATCGCTGAAGTCGATCTGCGATGGCAAGCCTGACTCGGCCAAGCGTGACCCAGCCAAAAAGCCTGACCCGGCCAAAATCTGAACCGATCGGGCTATCGCCGGACGCTTTTCCGCGATCTCGCCGCTTCGATCGGCGCAGGCGCCGCGCTGCCCGGGTTCAGCTCCCATACCGCCTGCATGGCCGAGAAGGCCTGCGAGATGATCGGCTCGTGACGCCGCGACGTCAGGCAGGCGAAACTGAGGTCGCAGGTCAGCGCCACCTTGTCGGCAATCACGAAATTCCGTTTGCGCGTGATGCGGTCGAGCACGCAATCGCGGACGAGGCTGAGGCAGTTGCCGGCTTCGACGAACTCGATCATGGCGTCTTCCTGATCGGCGAAGGCGACGCGTTTCGGCAATGACCCCGTTGGCCGGAAGACGTCGTCGATCAGCCTGCGATGCGCCGAGGCATGCGGCGTGGTAATCCAGGGCAGGTCGATGAGATCGGCCCAGTCCTTTCCCAGCACCTTGTCGCTCCATTCGCGAGGGGCGATCACGCGGTAGCCGTAGCGCATCAAGGCCGTGAGCCGGAACTTTCCATCCTCGATGGTGCGTTCGGCCAGCATTCCCGACGCAAGGCATTCGAACGGCGTGGCATCGATATAATATCCGACGTCGAGCTCGCCCCTGCCGATCTGGGCCAGCACGTCGTCGCTCATGCCGTAGCGCAGGAAGACTTCGGTCTTCTTCGAGGAAGTGGCGAGACTTCGCACGAACGGGCCGAGCCGGATCGACTCGGGATCCAGGATCGTGCCGACGCGCAGCGTTGCCCGCTGCGATTCCCGCAAGGAATCGGCCGCGCTCCTGAAATCGGCCGAGGCCGAGACCGTCCGGTGCGCCAGCGGCAGCAGGGCGGCGCCCGCTTCGGTCAGGGTAAAGCCGCCCGGCGTGCGGTTGAAAAGCAGCAAGCCGGTGCTCTCTTCCAGCCCCTTTAGCTGAAGGCTGACGGCGGGCTGGGTCAGATGCAGCAAGGTGGCTGCGCGCGAAACCGTGCCCTCGCGGGCCACGGTGATGAAGCAGCGCAAGGCCTGGAGACGTGGCAGATCGTTCATTTGGAAAACTTATGGAAAGCGCTCATGAATCCCATTAGACAGGATTTGCTCTTGGAAGTCACAATCTTTCGTCAATAAAACTTTGCGTTGTCATTGGAATAAAGGTGGATTGCACGGGGCGCGGGAATCTTCAACCGCCGCGTAAGGGGCGCTCGCGGACGTGACGAAGGGCTTTGTCCCGACTGCCGCCAGCAGGGAGTTACCCGAATTCTTCGCCGCCATTGCGAGCCAACGGGTCGTGCGAATGCGCGCCCCGCGAGGAGCGCAATTGCGTTCGCACAGTGACGACGACAGGCTCCGCGATGTTCGCATTGGCGGTTGGCCGAGTTTATCACTGCGGCAGGCTGTTGACCCTGCTCACCCATGTGCGCACGTCGGCCAGCACATCCGGCAGCACTTCCCTGACCTCCTGCACGGTCATGCCGGGCTTGATTCGGGGATCATAGAGCAGGTTCAGGAGATACTGGTCGTAGACGTCGAAATAGCCCATCGACACATTGTCGTTGAACATGGTCCAGGGCACGCTCGAGGTATCGTTGATCGGTCCCAGCGACTGCAGCAATTCCTCATAGGCGCAGTCGAAGAAGACGAAGTCGCCATTGTCGACGGTGAGGATCACGTCGGAATGCTCGATTTCGAACTTCTCATTCTTGCGAAAACCCGACAGGCATTGCGGGTCGAGCGAAGAGCGAATCTCTTTCGCCCGATCGATGCCGTAGAACGTCGCGATGGTGCGCTGGAGGTCGCGGTCGCGCACCAGCTTGACCTGCACATTGGCCTCTTCGAGGCTGCCGGCCATGGCGATGTCGAGGTGCTGAACGCGCGCGGCGATGTCAGCCACGATTTTCGCAAGCTGCGCCTTGCGGTCGGCCCGGGTGCCGTCGGCATACACCCGCACCGGCCCGTCATATTTGCGGATACGGTCGACGCGGCCGGCGAGATGATATTCGGCGCCGAACGCGGTCTTCAGAAAGCCTTCGACGATCTCGCCGTCGGTGAAGATTTTTTTCTCGGTGCGCTGGCGCTGCGCGACGGCGGGAATGTCCGCTAAGGCCGTGCACGGCACCAGAATTTCGCCCAGCGCAACGGCGCCCAGGGCCGCCGCGAGCGTCCGCATGTACAGGAATCGGCGGGGCGTGCGCATTCAACCGACGCTGCAGCAATCGGCGCGTGCGTGCAAGGGTTGAAAGTCGCGATCCTGCGCTTGCGCGCATTCCTGCACCGGTTCCAGGATGATGGCCTAGTTCTTCACGACCACCGGGGTGCCGACGGACACGCGGCTATAGAGATCGGTCACGTCCTCATTGGTCATGCGGAAGCATCCGGAGGAAACCGCCTGTCCGATCGTCTCGGGCTCGTTGGAGCCGTGGATGCGATAGAGCGTCGATCCCAGATACATCGCCCGCGCGCCGAGCGGATTGTCGATGCCGCCCGACATGTGGCGCGGCAGATCGGGCCGGCGTCGCAGCATCTGGGCCGGCGGCGTCCAGCTCGGCCATTCCTTCTTCGCGGAAATGCGGTGGGTTCCGCCCCAGCGGAAGCCGTCGCGGCCAACGCCGATGCCGTACCGTATCGCCTGGCCGTTGCCGAGAACGAGATAGAGCCGGCGTTCAGCGGTGCTGATGTAGATCGTGCCGGGCGCGTAACCGCCGGCAAAGTTCACGGTCGTGCGCGGGATCGGGCTCGATCCGCTGGGCATGCCGGGCCGGAAGAAACCGGGGCCGCCGCCCATGATGTCGCGCCACTCGTCCGACATGAATTGGGCCCGCGCCTGGCCGGCCCCCGCCAGCATGGTGAGCGCCGCAAACAGCAAAGCAAAAGCCCGGGTCATCTTTTTCTTCCTCGTGAAAAAATCTGAATATGCAGAAGACAGGCCATAATTGCGGCGATCGTGCAAGCAACGACCCCGTGACCCCGGCCATATTCAAACGCCGCGGTTAAAAAAGGCAACCTGCCCGATGCGATGGCTGCATTGTGCGGCTAAACCTTTGACGAAACGTGTGAACAATGATTGATCGTCAGCGGCTCCAGGGAACCAAGCGCGAAGGGGAACGAGACGATGAACGGTGCGGAAAGTCTGGTGCGGACGTTGGTCGCAGGCGGCGTGGATGTCTGCTTCACCAATCCCGGCACCTCGGAGATGCATTTCGTCGCCGCACTGGACCGGGTCGAGGGGATGCGCTGCGTGCTCGGCCTGTTCGAGGGCGTGGTGACGGGCGCCGCCGACGGCTATTACCGCATGAAGGGCACGCCGGCCTCGACCCTGCTGCATCTCGGGCCCGGCCTCGCCAACGGCCTCGCTAATCTGCACAACGCCAAGAAGGCCAATTCCGGCATCGTCAACATCGTCGGCCAGCACGCCACCTATCACATCGGCTACAACGCCCCGCTGACGTCAGACATCGAGGGGCTGGCGCGGCCGATGTCATCCTGGGTGCGGACTTCGCCGGATGCCAACTCCGTTTCCGCCGATGGCGCCGCCGCGATTGCCGCGGCCAGGAGCGCGCCGGCGCAGATCGCAACGCTGATCCTGCCGGCCGATACCGCCTGGAACGAGGCCGACGGCATCGCCCAGGTTCCGGCGGAAAGCCAGCGCGCCAATTATTCTGCGCAAGCCGTGGACCATGCCGCCAAGGTGCTGCGCAACGGCGGCGCCTCGACGCTGCTGCTGATGACCGGCAGCGCGCTCACCGAGCACGGGCTGGCGCTGGCCGCCCAGATCGCTGGCAAGACCGGCTGCAAGGTGATGGGCCAGACCTACAATCCGCGGATGGCGCGCGGCAAGGGCCGGTTTGCGATCGACCGCATCCCTTACGTGATCGAGCAGGCGCTGCCGATCCTCAAGGACTTCAAGAACATCGTGCTGGTCGAGGCCAACGACCCCGTCGCGTTTTTCGCTTATCCGAACAAGCCGAGCATGCTCAAGCCCCAGGGCTGCGAAGTGCATCGCATGACCTCGGGCGCCGAAAATTCCGTCGCTGCGCTCGAAGCGCTGGCCGGCGCGCTTCACGCGCAGCCGTCCGATCGTCAGCCGCAGAAGCTGGTCGACATCGCCAAACCGACCGGCGCGCTCACGCATGCCTCGATCGCACAGGCGATCGCGATGGCGATCCCGGAAAACGCCATCGTGGTCGACGAATCCGTCACCACCGGCCGCGGCTTCTTTCCGCCGACGGCCGCCGCCGCCCCGCATGACTGGCTGCAGAACATGGGCGGCTCGATCGGCTTCTCGACCCCGGTCGCGACCGGTGCCGCGGTGGCGTGTCCCGATCGTAAAGTCATCTGCATGGTCGGCGACGGCAGCGCGATGTACACGCTGCAATCGCTGTGGACACAGGCGCGCGAAGGCCTCAACGTCGTCACGATTGTATTTGCCAACAAGATCTACCAGATATTGCGTGGCGAGTTCGACGGCGTCGGCGCCGGCGAGCCGGGACAGCGGGCGCTCGACATGCTCAAGCTCGACCGCCCGGACCTCGATTTCGTTGCGCTCGCCAAGGGCATGGGCGTGCCGGGCCGCTCGGTCGCCAATGCCGACGATTTCAACAAGGCCCTGGCGGAAGCGATCGCCGAACCGGGACCGCGGTTGATCGAAGTGCAGATGTGAGGCGACCTGACGGTTCGCCTTGGTGGAGGCGTCATGCAGACCGAACTGAACAAGGTCATCACCGCCCTGCACGAGTTCTATGAGCACGAAGCCTTTCTGCTCGAAAAGGAGGCCGGCGAGCGCGCGCTGACGCACCGGCTGGCGGTGCATTTCGAAAAGCAGTTCCCCGGGTGGGAGATCGACTGCGAATACGACCGGCTGGGCGATCGCACGCTGCGGCTGCCGCACGGAACGATCGTCTCGACCGACGATCATCTCGCCAAATCCATCTATCCCGACATCGTGGTGCACCAGCGCGCCATTCCCAACAACCTGCTCGCGGTCGAGGTGCGGAAATCGGCCAATCATCAGCCGCTCGAGCATGACCAGCACAAGCTGCGGGCGCTGACCGATCCGCATTTGTGGTTCGCCTACTGGATCGGCGTGCTGCTGACGCTGGGCAAGACGCAGGTCACGACGTCGGAAGTCTATACCAGCGGCGTCTTCGACCAGGCCTTGTCCGGCTGGTTCGCGGCGCGGCTGAAGGATGCAGGCTTAAGCGCAGGATGAAACCTGCCAACGGAGATTTACTGATGACGCTTACTCGATCGATCCTGGCCATCGCCCTTGTCGCCCTCGCGCAGCACGCGCCGATGCGAGAGGTTCGGGCCCAGGCGGCTCCCGCGCCGGACCTGGAAGCCATCCTCGCTCATCCCAAAATCGTCAAGGCGCTCGACGACATCAAGGCCGACGACGAGCGGGCCTTTGCCGAACAGAAGCGCATCACCGAAATTCCGGCGCCGCCGTTCAAGGAAAAAGTCCGCGCCGAATATTATCAGAAGCGGATGCAGGAGCTCGGCTTCAAGGATGCGGCCATCGACGGCGAAGGCAATGTGATCGCGCTGCGCAAGGGCAGTGGCGGCGGTCGACCCAGGCTCGTGGTGTCGGCGCATCTCGACACGGTGTTTCCCGAAGGCACCGACGTCACCATAAAGGAGAAGGACGGCGCCATCATAGCTCCGGGCATCGGTGACGATTCGCGCGGGCTTGCGGCGATGCTGTCGCTGATCAAGGCGATGAACGAAAACCAGGTCGCAACGGTCGGCGACATCATGTTCGTCGGCACGGTCGGCGAGGAGGAACTCGGCAATCTCCGCGGCGTGAAGGCGCTGTTCCGCGATCACACCGATATCGACGGCTTCATCTCGATCGACGGGCTCGGCGTCACCCGCGTCGTCAACCAGGCGACCGGCAGCCACCGCTACGAATTCACCTTCAAGGGCCCCGGCGGGCATTCGTTCGCGGAATTCGGATTGCCGAGCGCGATCCATGCGATGGGTAGGGCGATTGCGAAAATCTCGGAGTTGCAGCCGCCATCCGATCCCAAGACGACGTTCACCGTCGGCACCGTGAACGGCGGCACCTCGGTCAATGCGATTGCCGTCGAAGCGCGGATGGCCGTCGACATGCGCTCGAACTCGACCGACGAACTGCTCAAGCTCGAGGCGCGGCTGCTCGACCTCGTCAAGGAGGCGGTGGCGGATGAAAACGCGCGCTGGAAATCGGACAAGATGACGGTGGAGGCCAAGCTGATCGGCGACCGGCCGGCGGGCATCGTGGCGATGGATTCGCCGATCGTGCAGGCAACCCAGCGCGCGGTTTCGGCCGTCACCCGCGGCCCGCGGCCGACCTTTGCCGGCTCCTCGACCGATTCCAACATTGCGATGTCGCTCGGCATCCCGGCCGTCACCATCGGCGGCGGCGGCGAGGGCGGCAACTGGCACTCGCGCAACGAGTGGTACAAACCGGTTAACGCCTGGTACGGCCCGCAGAACGCGCTGTTGACCGTCCTGATCCTGACCGGCCTCGACGGCGTCACCAAACCGGCGCTTGTGGAACGAAAAGCCGCCAAATAGGGCCTGAATCGCCCCCAGCGCCGTTAACCATGCCCCCGATTGGACAAATTGTCGGCCAATTGCGGCCAAAGCGGTAACCGAACATCGTTCCCCAGTAGTTCTACGTGTGTAGGGGGTGTGGCATGGCGTACAGGATCGTGGCGGAACGCGGAAACGAGATCGTCAGAATGGACAGAAGCAGTTCGCTGATGGCGGTCGCCAAGGCGCGGGTGTGGGCAAGCGAAGGCTGGGAAGTCACCATCATCGTTAGCGATCAGAACCAGGAGATGGTTCCGCCGGTTCAGGCCAATCGCCGGTTGCTGGCCTACGCGTGATTCTCCGCTCCCGGCGGCGATAGGCCGGCCCGGAGCAGAGCTCTGACCTTGAGATGGAACCGGCGGCCTCGGCCGGCGTTGTGGTTACGGTCAGGGCTTTGAGGAGCGGTGCCATGCAGTGGCGCTCAGCAACCACGGATGCCGACTTGATGAGCGGCGTCGACGACAACGAAGTCTCCTACGCAACCGGATGGACCATCAGCGGCCTTGCGACGCTGGGCACCATCGTGGCGATCTGGCTGCTGGGGATCTGACTTACGCTTACCTCTGCGCGACCCGCTTGCCGCCGGTCACGAGCAGGCCTGCCTTGCGCCCGATCAACAGGCCCATCACTACCAGCAGGCACCACACCGGAAAGAAGAACAGCGTCAGGATGCCGGCGTCTTCGGGATCGGTTTGAAACAGCCATTTGACGACGCCGATGGGCGCCAACAATCCAATCGCGCCGCCGCTCAGGGTGATGATACCAATCACAAGCTTCTGAGCGGTCATCGTCGGCTATCCGGCAATGGCTTCGTGCAAATTGACTGGCTGCAAACACGACGTGAAGGTGCGCAGCCTCGTTTGCGTGCGAAAGAGTTCACGGCATTGAGCGGTTGCCGCGCTCAAGATACACCGAAGAGCTCGACTGTTTAGACCCCGTCCCACATTCCGAACTCGCCGCCACTGCAATCGAAAAGTTGGCGCAATCAAAAAGTTGGCGGCATCCCGCGCGGCACCGCGTCAAGCTACTGTTCTAAGCCCGGCCACCGAAAAGATTGCGATCACAACCTCGCTTCGGCCTGGTCTCTAGTCGTCCCACGTGCGCTCCCCGCACCGGCATTCGAACATGTGGACGATGGAGCCCGAGCGCGAGTTGACCATCGTTCGAATCAGCTTCAATCTTTCACCACAGGAACGGCAGGTCTTGTGCGTCGTCTCGCTTTGCAAGACGGCGACTTTCTCAGCGAGGAATAAATCCATGATCGCCCCCAAAAGTGGCTGCCAGGATGATTCGCCAGGTGCCGGGAAAAACCAACGAGATTATTGGGCCAGAAATCACTTTCCGTCGGAGCGTTGCCTTCCGGCATCGCGGTTGGGCTAGGCAGGGTCTTCTGAATTCCCGTATCGGTCGGGGGTTTTGCAATGCGGCATCTGATGGCCAAAAAAAGTCATGTGGGGATCAATGCCGCAATGCAGGACGTCCCCTAAGGTCTTCCCCAAGCTCGTCTCATTGTAGTCCCGAATCAGATTTTTACTTGGGCTTTACGCCAAGACGATTGTTTTCATTATTGAAAAGTTTTGATGATGGTTCAGGACACCGACAGAATTGTTGTCGGCGCTCGCTTTAAAATGAGCGAGCTTGGAGCCGATCGATGCCCAGAGCTGGCTGGCCGGACTGGCGTCGTTGTCGACGTCAGTCCTCGTACCACGGGCGTCACCGTGCTGTTCGATGGCGCCAAAAGATCAACTTGCCTGCACAGGGACTTCATATCTCCCATTGCGGCTAACGGATCGTGGCGCCGCTAGACGTATTGCAGCGTCACTACCGGCTTCCCAATAGGGCCTGTTTCAAAAATGCAAAAAGCCCCGACAGCGGGGCTTTGAATGGTGGACGCACAAGGGATCGAACCTTGGACCTCTCCCGTGTGAACCACAATCGGTAGACCTCAGCCGACCAAATCCAGCCATAGTAAAGTTGTAAAAGTCCTTGCAGCGCAGGGATTTGCGGCCATAGCGGCCCATAGTGAGCCATAGCTGGACTTGCTAAGTTTTGTATGCCCGCGCTGTGCCCTTCGTGAATTCTCCCGTGGGGCACAACAGAACTGGGAACGTGGAGGGAACGGTTTGTGATCCGTTTCTTGGGTCTCCCTCGACGTATCCCAGGGCACAAGAAGCGAGGGCACAAACGATGGAAAATAGCGAGAAGGGTCTCAGAGCCGAAGTGACGACGAGCTACCTGAGGCTCACTGACGCGGCGATACGTGCAGCCACGCTGCCGCCAGGCAAATCGCAACACTATCTGCACGACACAGAGCAGCCAGGGCTTGCCGTCAGGATGCGCGCGACTGGTGGGCGGACCTGGGTCTTCCTGTTCACCAAGCCTGGGATGCGAGGCACCCAACGCAAGACGCTGGGCGCATGGCCTAAGTTCAATGAGAAGGCCGCGCGCAAGGCCGCCACCGTCGCCGCTGGCGAGGTGGTCATGGGGGTCGATCCGAACGATGCCAAACGCGAGGCAAAGCGGCAACAGCTGGCCGAGAAGCAGTGCACCACGTTGGCGACCCTGATCATTGAATCCGGCCCCTATGAAACGTCCCTGACCGGACGCCAGGTCGTCAACTGGAAACCGGCAATGTCGGCACTGCGACGCGGTCTTAAGGAACATTTCGATCTCGCCATCGGCGAGCTGACGCGACGGCAAATCATGGCGGCGGTGGAGAGGATCGCCAAGACCGGTAAGCGCGGCGCAGCCAAGGACTTGCGCAAGCACACGCACACACTCCTCGAATGGTGTGTCGGCGAAGGTTACGTGGAGCACAACGTGCTCGCTGGCTATCGCGCGCCCAAGGAAACCCGGGCGCAGAGGGTCGGGCGCCGAACGAAGGGCCGCGCGCTGATCGATGAGGAGATCATCAAGGTCTGGCACGCGTCGGGCAAGCTCGGGGCTTTTGGGCAATTAGCACGCATGTGTCTACTCGGTGGCCCGCGCCGCAGCGAGCCAACCATGATCGAGTGGCGAAAGCACATCATGGATGACCGCATCACCTTCGATGCAGCATGGACCAAGATGGGCCTGCACCACGACGTGCCACGCACCCACCTCGTTGGCGAGGTGCTCGCGGCCGCGAAACATTTCCAGCGCGCGACATCCGACTATGTCTTCCCGTCACCGAAGACCGGTGGCCAGATGTCGGGCTTCACCAAGATGGTCAACCGCCTGGTCAAGGAAGCAGATGTCGCCAAGTTCACCATGCATGATTTGAGACGCAGCTTGCGTACCGTCATGTCACGCTGCGGTTACGACAACGAAATCCAGCGGCTGTGTGTCGGGCAAAAGCCACGCGGAATCGATCAGGTCTACAATCACGACGAACAGTGGATCATCCGCAAGATGGCGTTCGAAGCGGCTCATGACTACATCGCGGAGTTGGTCGGCGCGAAACGGGTCGGCAAGGTCGTGCGCCTGCAGCGGACGAATCCGCTCGACCCCATCAAGGCCGAGCTGCTTGGCCGTCTCCGCGAGCATTATGCGGCTGGGGGCGCTTAGTTGCCTTGTCGCATCCGGCCAGATAGCCGCGCACCGCATCGACACGATAGAGCGGGCGGCCATCGACGTAGCGCCATTTCAGCGGGTGGTTCGGATCGCGCCGCCACTGCTCCAGCGCTCCGGGCGTGCGCCGGATGACCGCGGCCGCCTCTAATGCCGTCAAATTAGAGCTGCCCGGCAGCGTATCGATATCGAACGACGCGGGCGGCGGCATGCCACGGTTCTTGCGATGGCGCTTCGTGGCACGTGGCATGTTCCGACTACCTGGCGACCCTAATCCCTCGATCCGAGTCTTTTCGTGCTTATCGCCCATGCCTCCGCCCCAAACCACCGATCGGTCTGAGGCAATAAGATCGTAGTCTTCTCCAGCAAGAAAGAAATCTGGAGCGTAGGTATGGCTGCTGGGTAGCTGTGGCGAACAAATAGGACGAACCGGAATCGGTCTGCGGGAGGTCGACCCGTAACGTCCTTTTGTGTTTTCGGAACCAAGAAGAATATCAACGTCTTTCTGCCGATACCAATTAAAGTACCAGATCACCGGCTCGTCAGGCTCATAACCTGAAGGTCATAGGTTCAAATCCTATCCCCGCAACCAGACATCAAGCCCTTGAGAACACATCGTTTTCGAGGGCTTTTTGCTGCTCCGAATTTGACTAGAAATTTCGCTCGTGGAAGCGCCGTGGAAGCGCCAGGAGGAAAGTCGTAGCGTAAAAACGGCGAGGGCAGACAAGGGTGCTTTCGACGAAACCGTGCTAGGAATTCTCAAGCTCAAAGATCGCGGCCAGCGCGTTGAAATCCGCGTTGTCCTGCATGCCTTGACCGCGCCGGTTATCGCGGAGACATGTCGGTGGCTCGCCCGAAATCTGCCGTTTGTCGATCACGTCGCGTTGATGGGACTCGAAAACACCGGTTTTGCCATTGCGAACGATGCGATGCTCTGGATGGATCCCATGGACTATCGCGAGGGGCTGGCGAGAGCGGTTGATCACCTGGCCGCCGCTGGTGTGAATGTGTCGGTTTACAATCTTCCGAAGTGTGTACTGTCCCGTTCGGTCTGGCCGCATGCGCTGCAGTCGATATCAGATTGGAAGAATGCATTTGTCGAAGAATGCGACCGATGCGACGAAAAGAAGAACTGTAGCGGCTTCTTCACGACCGGACGTCCGCGTTTCAGTCGCGGCATAGCAGCAATCGCTTCCTAGCCAAGCCTCAGAGATTCTACCGCGGCTGTCGAACAAGCATTGATGATTCGGATACAAAATGCCCATTACTCGCGTTGAGAAGATCGTCGCCGGATTAGTTGTAGCTGGTGCTGGGCGAAGCCGTAAGACCGGCAACTATCATTGTCACCATCGGGGTTCGAACGTGGACGCCGTCGAGCTCTCGTCCCTGGATGAGGTGGCGGAATTTTTGCGGGCAAATCCGGGCTCGGGTGTTCGTATGGAGCCTAGATGGAGCAAGATCGTCGACGACATCTACATTGGCGGAATTCCACGTTAGACGGAAGCGCTATGAGCGAGAGCTGGTGCCGATGAGACAGGCGATATTTCACTTGACAGAGACGGCCAAGGGAGCCGAGCGCGCCTTTAAGGCCGTGGTGAAACCTCGGAAGCCAAAGTGAAGCGGCGCGGCCCAACAGCCCACGAGCGGCGTTTGATCGCCATTCACGAGTCTGACAAATCGCTGACAGTGCTGATCGGTCCTTTGATCGGTTCGGTTGCCAATTTCATTGCGTTCCTCTGGTGCTTCGGGATGGTTTTCGCCATCGCGAAGGGGTCTACGGCCGCCGAACTTCAAATTCTGCTCGTGATCGCGGCAGTCCCAGTGTTGTTATTCTGGCTTCTCGGCCGGGTGGCCCGCCGAGCAGCGCAATGCATCAAAGATGAGCGGGAACGTGCAAGCAACTGATCTTGCCGCTAGGTATGTCAAGTGAAACATCGCCCCGGATCAGCGAAGCTGCGGGTTTGGAGGCTCAGCGCGATCGAAATATTTCCGTTACTGTCAAAGCAGCTCGGAGCGCTACCGTTGCCATGCCGCAGGCAGAGGTTTGAGCAGATCATCAAGCTGAAGCGTGCGGGGCTGGCGTCCGGCCAGGATCGCCTCGATGATGTCTGGCGCGATCAAGGTTAGCCGGAGGATGCGGCTCAGGTACGAATCGTTGACTTTTTCGGCTTTGGCTAGTTCTGCCGAGGAGGAATATTCGCCACTCTCGAGCATATGTCGCCAGCGGTGGGCACGCACCACGGCCTTGACCACCGCGCCGTCAACACGCGGGGCGGGCGACCATGGTGCCGTTCCCGGAGGCGACAGGATCTGCTTGCGGCCGCCGCGCTGAAGAAAGCTCACGGAAATGCTGACCACCGCCGTGCGCCCATCTTTGCTAATATGGGCTTTGCCTGCTTGAGCGCCGGTCGTCATGCGGCATCCTGCTGAGTGATGGAATTGCCGGTCAATTCGCCGAGGAGCGAGGTGACGCCATCGATCCGGAGCTTGATATCAACACGGTCGGGCCGGACATCCACGCGTTCGACGAGGAGTTCAATGATGCGGGATTGCTCGGCAGGGAATAGTTCATTCCAAAGCGGGTCGAATGCCAACAGCGAGCTTAGGACGTCAGCCTCGGTCAAGCCCTTGATGGATTTGCGGGCGTTTCGCCAAGTCTGGACGATGATTTCGGGGGAAAGGAGTAGAAGTCGAACCTGATCGATCACAATTTTCTCGATCTCGGCGGCCGGCACACGGGCAACGGGACAATCATCCGGACCCTGCTTCAGCACGGTCTGGCTGAGATAGTAGCGATAGAGCCTTCCATTCTTCCGCGTGTGTGTCGGCGACATGGCGGTGCCGGTGGGGCCATAGATGATCCCCTTTAGCAGCGCGGGCGTTTGCGCCCGTGCGGCGGCCGCGCGCTTGCGTGGGCTTTCCTGAAACTTGGCTTGCACCTTGTCCCAGATCTTACGATCGATGATGCCGATATGCTCGCCGGGGTATGAGACACCCTTATGCAGGGCGACACCGACATAAACGGGATTGTTGAGCAGTTTGTAGAGCATGCCCTTGTCGATCAGCTTGCCATATTTGTTGCGAATTTTTTCCGCGATGAGTTGCCGTGCTAACGTGGTGGCCGAGCCAATCTTGAGGAAGCGCTCAAAGATCGACCGAACGAGCTTGGCATCGAACTCATTGACGATCAGCTTCCGGTCTTTGACCTCGTAGCCCAGCGGAGCCCAACCGCCCATCCACATACCCCGTTTACGGGATGCCGCGAACTTGTCTCGGATCCGCTCGCCGATCACCTCCCGCTCGAACTGTGCGAATGACAGTAGAATGTTCAGCGTGAGCCGGCCCATCGACGTTGTCGTATTGAAGGACTGCGTCACTGAAACAAATGTGACCTTGTGCTGATCGAATACTTCGACTAGCCGGGAGAAATCCATCAGCGAGCGCGATAGCCGGTCGATCTTGTAGACCACCACGACATCGACCTTGCCGGCCTCGATGTCGATGAGCAATCGCTTCAGAGCAGGGCGATCGAGGGTGCCGCCGGAGAATCCGCCATCGTCATACCGGTCAGACACGAGAAGCCAGCCCTCAGCACGTTGGCTTGCCGTGTAGGCCTCACAGGCCTCCCGCTGGGCATCCAGGGAATTAAACTCCATTTCCAGCCCCTCCTCGGTGGATTTGCGGGTGTAGACCGCGCACCGGAGCTTTTGCAGCGGGGAGGGCTTGTCAGGCTGCTTCCTGGTCATGCGGCACCGCGGTGGTTCTTCAGCCCGAAGAATACCCAGCCGTTCCAACGGACGCCTGTGATCTCCCGGGCAATTGCGGATAGCGACTTATAGGGCCGTCCCTGATATTCGAAATCGTCACCGCGAACGGTGACCGCATGCTCTACGCCCTGCCATTCGCGGATAAGGCGGGTCCCAGCGATCGGGAGGCGTTGGCTTCGTCCCTTGGGTCTTTCGCCGGTTTTACCCTCGTACTGCTTTCCGAGCACCCGCAGCCGCTCGACGGTCTCTCTTTTCAGGCCGCCGTAAGCCAGCTCCTGAATGCGGTAGGCTAACCGGCTTTCCAGAAAGCGCCGGTTATAGGGCGGCGGCTCTGTGTCGAACAAAGTACGCCATTTGGCCTTTAGGACCGGCGCAGGTGCGCCCTTGAGGGCAGCCAATTGGGCAAGAATAGGATCATTCATGGGAAGCCTCGGGAGAGTAGGGAGGCACACCAGCGCTCTGGTCGGGCGAGAAGTGAAGCGAACTTTCTCCGAAGTCCGCAGGTTTTCGACCGGACTTCCGGGCCTCCAGACGCGTGAGGCCGACAGCCAGGATTTCGGCGATTTCGATCAGATGTTCGTTTTGGAGGGCGGCGGGCATACGCCATTGAACGGTGAGCGTTCAGATCCTGTCTACGATTTCACATGAAACGGTAGAGCCGCGCAGGTCATAGTACTCGGACGAACAAGCATCGCCCGAAAATGCCTGTGCGCCATTATCAGCAAGGTGAAAAATCGGGACGTGACCGTTGCAACATAACGAAGTGATTCGCACCGAAGCGCCGGCGCACCGACAGAGCTTGCCATGAACGACGTAACAGATTCTTCGCTCGGCTGGACGCTTGCCGAGGCCATCGAACGAACCTCCGATCCGGACGTGATCGCTCCGGCGGACGGAACTGCGGGTGCATTGGGCTTGCAACGAACCGCTATGTGGAAGCGGCTTTCTGAAGGGGACCTTCTTGCCACGGGTTGCTTCGACACTCCATCAGGGCCACCCGTTGCAATCGATCCAAAGGATTTCCCTACTCTGAATTGGGCCGGACCGATCTCGACCGGACTACGCGGGATCGCCGGGTCCGATGTTCAGATATTCAATGTTCGCGTGTTTCCAGTTCTTCACGCTCCAAATGCCCCAGCCAAATTGAATGGACAATCACTTCGTGAGGTCTTCCGAAGGTACGTCATTCGAGATCCAGAAGTTGTCTCTCTAGCTAAGAGGGTCCTCAAAGATGGCGATCGCCACTCTGCCGTCTTTCGGGACGGTCAGGCTCCGGGGCCGTCTGGCGACTTTCATTGGCCGCTTCAGACAACGGCATCGTTGATCGAGTATCGATTTGACGATTCTCATTTGATATATCTCGATGCGCCTCTCCCAACGGCTTCGAAAGCAATATCTGCGGTATCCAAAGTACTCGCTGATCGCATTGGAGCGTTGCGACGCCTCCTCGCCAGCGGACAAGTCGTGGCGTTCGGCACATTTGCGCAGACAGGGATTGAGGGGCCAATCGGACGTTTCCAGTGGACCCGTAGCGAAATCTCGATCGATGTGGAAAGCGGTGATCTCTGCCACGGCGAGGACTATCGCGCTGTGCCCAAGTGGACCGGTGTGGATTTGCGGCTACCAAAGGTGCCCGATCCGGCGAATCATGCGCCGGACGCTCCAGCCCGAAAAATCACCCAGGCGGCTCAAAAAGCTTTTGGGCAAATTCAGACCAAAGAGAAATCCCGTCTTGAGTGTTTCACTTGGCTCCAAGGTCTGATGTCTAATCCAGAGATCGCACCCAGATCCAAGGAGGATCTATGGAATGAGGTGCAGTCAAGATGGCCTGGCAAAATAACCAAAAGAGCATTTTTGACGACTCGGGACCACGCTATTTCGCTGACCGAAGCTTGGGCTTGGAAAGCCGCGGGTCGAAAGCCGAAATCGACGCATTCTTAATCGTCGCACTCCGTTAATCGTAGCGGCTATTTAGCGCATTGGATCGTAGGCAGTCTCAAAGCATCGCAACAGGTGCAACATTGAGATGTCGTCAAACTCTATTTCCCAGGATGCAGACGCCCTTTTTAGGGAGCAGGATGCAGCCGACTTCCTGAGCCTTTCGGTTCGGACGCTTCAGTCCTGGCGTATCCGATTGGCCGGGCCCCCATTTGTCCAGGTTGGTCGCGCGGTCCGCTATCGCCGTCGCGATCTCGTCGCTTGGATTGAGGCGAACACGATCGGGGCGCGGTCGGGGCGGTCATGATGGCGCCAGTGCCCGCATCAAAGAGCACACGCGATGTCCAGAAGCGCCAGAAGGCCGTTGACCATTCGCTCTATCTTGGTCGGGAACGGCTTGGCCGATACGTTCAACTCGATCGCAAACGATTCAAAGCATTTGACGTCCTTGATCGCCCCTTGGGGAATTTTCGTGTCAGGACGAGGGCACTTGCCGCTATTCGTAAAGCATGGGCGAGGCGCTCGTGAGTTGGAAAGCCACAGCCTGGGCCCTCGGCCAGACCACCGGAGCTGCGAGGCGAAAGCTACTCCTGCTAGCGCTCGCCAATTATGCAGACGAAACCGGTGTTTGCTGGCCATCACAAGAGACTTTGGCGCGAGACACCGAGCAGTCGGTAGACACCGTTCAGCGCCAGCTTGATGTCCTCGAGCAACTGAAGCTTCTCACGCGTGAGCGCATGCCCAAACGCCGCGGTCAATGGCAGGGATATCGTTATACGCTATGCTTGCACGCTGGTTGCGGCCCGAGGGGGCAAAGTGCGGCTCGGCGTCCTGATGTGCGGCTCGGCCAGGCCGCAATTTCCGCCCCCACCAGGCCGCAGAGCTTGCGGCTTAAACCTTCAATAGAACCTCCATATGAACCTTCACGCACAAAAGCGAACAGTAATTCCGCAGGAAGACTGTTGGCTTTCCAGAAGAAGCAAGAAGGAGCGGAGGTTGTTCAGAATCGCATAGCTCGCCGCATTGGGAGCGACGGTTGGCTTGTTTTGGGCGAAATGAACGATGGGCAGCGCTCACGTCTATCCACGCTGGAGCGACAGGGGCGCCTAGATGATGCGACGTTAATCAAGGCGGTCCTTGAGATCCGCCTCGGAAGTACGCGATGACGGCGATGACCAGCCCATCAAACATGTGGGGGCCGCCAAAACTATATGGCAATCGGGATGTAGACCGGTTGCAGTGGTTCGCACGCAAAAATCTGGAATTAAATACAAAAAGCCCATCACTATTCTGCGCTTTGCAAGAACTGATCTTGAGCGCTGCGTCGGCGGCAAGAGCCGGAGGCTCAACATGGGGTAGGGGGGCGCCCAAAAGTTTGGACGCTAAGAGCGGGGACCGGTGGGTTAGGCACGCATTTTTTGCCGCGATATTTTGGGAATTATTTTGTTTTGGAGCAACGACCATCGGGACAGAGATCGCAGAAGCCGGAGCGAAAAAGTAAGTCAAATCACCGACAGTGCGTTTGAAAAAACGTCGCGTAATTCAGCAGGGGAGGGGTAGCGCGGTGATGGAATTGAACGCGAAGGAAAACTAAATAATGGACCAAACCAGCACAACACCGGCAATCACATCGCATCGATTGCAGATCGAATACTGGCCGCTCAATCGTTTGATCCCCTACGCCCCCAACGCGCGGACCCATAGCCCCGGCCGAGATCGCGGGGAGCATTCGTGCTTAGCCGAAAAAGAGCGCCGATTGATATCTGAGCGGACCAAAGCGGCCCTGGCGGCAAAAAAATCCGCGGGGGGTGTTTTGGGCAACGTTCGGAATTTGAACGAGGCTGGCGCGATCGGCCGATCCAGGCTGGTCGAGCGGGCCGACGACTTCGCGAGGAAATTGGCGCCTTCCCTTCAGGCTATTCAGTTGCAAGGGGCAACTACACTTCGATCGATCGCGGCGGCGTTGAATAGGCAAGGGATCAAGTCGCCGAATGGAGGCGAATGGCATCCTTCTTCAGTGGCCAATATGACTGGACGGTCCACGGAGCAGGCCTTTTTATAGACGGGAAATTCGCGCCTTGTCGGGAGTTGCATTATTGAACGCGACGATTTGCCAGCTCCCGGGTGGATGCGTCAGAGACTCCTTTTGGCGTTGCCCAATCAACACTCTGACTTGAGTAATGAACGTGATTCCAACTTCCGCACGATCCAACGAGCAGCGGCTCTGCTGATGATAAGCAAGTCATCACTAAAGAGCCCAAGCACCAACGCAGCAAAAATGATGATAGTATCCATAACCTATTCGAAATCAGTATCTTCCTCTGACGGCTCGGCCTCACCGTCATCGTAGCCTGGAATAAAATCTGCGTCGCTCTCGTCCTCCTCGTTCTCCTGGGGAGTTGGAGGTGGATGTACGTTGGTGTTCGGATGAAGCGGTGGCCGAAAAGATAAGGCATGTCACTCCTAGGCGAGCGTTACGTCTAGATACCTTCGAGGGACATACAGAAAGGGAGAAGCTACCTGAGTATGAAAACTGTGAGGCGCACATCCTCACCCGCTTCGTCCCGCACACCAACCAAGGCGGGATGGAGGTACATGATGCCTAAACAACCCGATGAAATTTCGTTTGGGTTACGTCACTGCCGCCGTTTGGCAAAACGGCGAGCACTACAACACCGTGCTATCCAAAAGCTACAAAGACGGCGACGGGTGGAAAGATACCGACCAGCTCAGTACCGGCCCCATCCTATCGCGCGCGATCATTCTCGGGAGAATCGACGTGGCGACAGGTACAGTGAAGTGGTTCAACGCGACGAAGGGCTATGGATTTATCCAGCCCGACACTGGCGGCAAGGACGTGTTCGTCCATATCTCGGCCGTCGAGAGAGCAGGTCTGAGCAGCCTGAATGAGGGCGCTAAGGTAAGCTACGAAGTGACGGCAAATCGCGGGAAGGAATCGGCCGAAAACCTGAGGGTAGGTTGACCGTCGTTATCCATATGGAGGCCCGCCGGTTCACGCTGGCGGGCTTTCTTTGGAAGCGGCCCCGGCGTTTCTCCGCTTCACCGGGGCCGCCAACTCTCAGCTGGGGCTTTGGGGGCTGGAACAGCTGAGAGCCACAACAAGACTCCCTTCGGGAACATTAGTTCCTCTGAAAAAGCGCCAGTTAAGCAGGAAGGTTGAGATCGCTGAAAAAGGCCCGAATTCTCCCGTTGCGGATCCCTGCCTGCCTCAACTTTCAGAATTTAGGGGCTTAACCGCCTGCCCCATCCTTCAGGCAAGGGCTCTCCAGATCGTGGCCTCCCCGCAGCCGTAGTCTATGGCCACCTCCGCCATGGTCTCGCCTCCGGCATACCTTGAGCAGTATCGGAGAAAGGTGGCGGCAAACGCCAAACGTCTCAGCCGGAACCGAACAGGACGCAAACGAAAGTAAAGATGCCCCTCGGAGCCGGGCGATGTGGCGCATGGCAATACGAAATCCGCGACCTTCTTGTGGAACGCCGGGGCCGGTGCGAGGTTGGATAAATCTCGCAGGATCGTGGCTGCGCCGAGGGGCGTTGCACTGGAGGCAGCGCATGAAAGTCATCATCGACGAGGCCGGCGAGATCATCGCCAAAGCAACGGATGACCATACTTTGATCGGCGGCCACCATCGCCTCTCGCAGGCGGCCAGCCTCGGTAAGAGCCTTTTCTGGCGAGATACCGGCGAACCTGTGAAGCTTGATAACTTCTTCAAGCATTATGGAAGATCGCTTCGACATACAGCCTGAACCATTTGGCTTGCTCCGAGGTTGTGGGCGGCGGCGCCGCCGTTCTTGTGTCCGGGTTCAGCCACCCAGTGGCGGATGCCGTGTTGCGGGCCTGATCCGTCTCAGTCGCTTCCGTTGTGCCCATTCAACGAATTTAACAGGCGAAAAAAATGGCCCCGGTTAAGGGGCCATTTTCCGCGTTAGTCTTTCCTTAGTCCCAGTAATGGTGACGCCTGATGATTATGTCACGGTCACCATAGCGGTGATCCCATCCGCGATGCCAACCACGGTCGTGTCCATAGAACCCAACCCGCGGACCGTAATAGTCGCGGTCGCGATAGTTGTCTCGGTCGCCGCCAATCCGTACACTAAAACCCTGAGCGCTTGCGACTGTAGGGGCCGCAATGGCGATGGTTGCTAACGCGGCGAGAACGTAAGAGAGCTTTCTCATGTGTCGTCTCCTCTCGTTAGTGACACTGAAAGAAAACGAACGACGGGCCGTGATGTTTCGGGAACGACGTCGAAACTTTTTTGAATGGATGTTCAGCAACATTGCGAATGGTTCAGGATGAAGAAGAGGTCAGCGGTTCCGCAAGAGCGGCACCATGACAAAGAAGATCAGACTGCCGCGTAACGGCATTCAATCTAGCGTAAAAATACGGAGGTCTTCGTAATCGCCGTTTGGATACTGCATCGGTAAGGTTGAGCAGTTAGCTTAACTCGCGACATGCGTTGCTCTATCGAGAAGTTGAGCTATCGATAAGAACCGCCGGGCAATTGCCCTCGTCCGGTCCCCAAGCAAAGCCGTCAGCGAACATATTCCGCTGGCGGCTTTTTCTTCAAAGGAGCGCGCCACCGATGGCTGGCAAGTCTTGGTTTATGCAGATGATCGTCACGTTATCGAACTCGCCAAAGCCTCGAAGTCCCTAGAGGAGGCCGCTCGTATCATGAAGCGCAAACCTGAGCGCATTCGCAAAGTTGCAATGCGGCTGGGCGTTTCATTCAAAACCGAGAAGAAGAAATAGTCTGCCCGCAACACCGAGGCCGCGCGGCGTCGCAGGGACTTAGTCCGCGTTCGCTATTCCGAAAGCGGACATCCGCCAGTGCGATCTGCTGGTCCGCTTTGTGCCACATCCAGACATCTAGGATGTTGCTGCGCCCTTAGAGCCTGTTATTGTTGAGCCGACATGCGTCTAGGGGAATGATGATTGTGTCTCCAGTGGAACTGTCGAGCAGCGACGCGGAGCGACTGCGAGCCTTTGAGCGCCAAGGACATGATGCTTTGGCAAGTAGCTATCACGCATTTTTTGCGGCGGTGACTGCTCTGGCTACCAATCCTCTTTTCGACGACGTGCATTTGCATCCAGCTATGCGTCTGCTGGATGTCGCAAGCGGGCCCGGTGCTCTTACAGCCGAAGCCGCAAACCGCGGCGCACGCCCGGTCGGCGTTGATTTGTCGCCGCGGATGATAGAACTGGCCCAGCAACTGCACCCCACGATCGAATTTCGTGAGGCTGACGTAGAACGTCTCCCATTTCCTGATCATGCGTTCGACGCGATCGTCTGTGCTTTCGGGCTTGGACATTTTCCCCGGCCGGAACTTGCTGTCGCAGAGTGCATACGAACCCTATCGCAAGGCGGACGCATTGCATTTTCGTGGTGGGATGATCCATCGCGCCAACGTATCCAAGGTATCTTCCGCGACGCCATTGCCGAGATTGGCGTCCCGGCACCGCTGGACGTGCCGCAGGGCCACAATGTGTTTCGTTTTTCCAACTCGGGCGAATTCCTCCGGTTGCTGGACGGAGCTGGCCTCACGGGAGTTAAGGTAACCGAGCATGCTGCTACCTACTTCGTCCCCGATACGGAGACTCTCTGGCGAGGCGGATTAGGCAGTCTGATTCTGACCGGCGCCGTCATCAGAAACCAGGATCAGGCGACTCAAGACTTGATCCGAACCGCGTTCGAACGTTGCGCCAGCGTCTACAAATCAGTCGATGGGCTGAACCTGCCTATCGCTTTCAAGATTGGCTCGGGCCAGCGACCGATTTGAATGGGCGGACAAGCGAAGTCAGCTTAGGGTCGATCGCGTCGGTTTGACCGCGTACCGACGACTTCCGCTCTACCCCCAACGGACATCGTCAGTCCGGCCTGTCAGGTCCGAAAAGTGCCACGAGGCGACACTCAACCCACCTTTCGAGCACCCCCTCCGGGAGCGATCAAATGGAAGAGGGCTCTAACAGGGTGGTCTGCAATCAAAACAGTCGCGCCCACAGAATGGGCGCGAGCTTTCCTCGGCTTCGCTAGAATCCGATCAGCAAAGGAGGCCGTCGATTACTTCTCTTTGATAATGGTCGTGCTGCTAGTGCCACTAGTGCTACCAACGGTGCCTTCCTCGCAGACTTTGGTCTGCTTAACGCGGTCTTCAGCTTCCACGCGGCTCTTGAAGGCCATTGGACCGATCTGCGTCACGACCTCCGTGTCCGCCGGGCGCGTGGTGGTAATCGTGCAGTGACGGCTGGGTCCTTGTACGACGTAGTACTCATCAGCCAGTGCTGGGACGGCGCATCCTATGATTAGTGCGCCAGCAAGAAGAAGGGGTGCTTTCATTGTCGCCTCTCTGTTCAAGTACTGCCGAATAGAGGACGAGCGCGATGAACAGAAGTCCGCGTGCTGCTGCGAAATCTGCCGCTTATCGCTCAATCCTCTCGGCGGTTCTGTAACTCGCCCGATAGTTTGGAGTTCCCGGATTTCTAGTGCGGCCAGCACCAAACCAGATGAGGTGTCCTGAGGTCTGCTCCGGGGTCAAAAGGCGACCTCCGGGCCCGGCTGGTTTAGGTCTGTTCAACCCCCAACAGCGGACATCGGAAGACGGATCGTGCCGCTGGACCGCCGCTCGCGCATTATCCAACCGGCTTCTACTTTCGAGCCAGTCCCTTAAATGAACTAGCCCGCAGCAAGCCTTCCGAAGTAATATCTCGGTACTCAAGGTCGGCGTAGAACCTCGGCTCTACCCACGTCGCCTTGGGCTTCTTGATTGGTCTTGTTAGCTTCGACTTCGGGCTGACCACCGTGTCGAGCTGCTTCCTGATCTGAATGGAGACAGTGCGAGAGCATCCAGTCCCTACGTTGCCCATGTAAACAAGGTCCTTCCCGCCTGTTTGCCGCACTCAGTGACTCTCCTGAGTCCAGCAAATGGCATTGGTCGGAATACCCACGAAATAATCTCCTCACCACCTAACTGAAGCTGATGAAGGTCCAACCAAGCCGATGCCAAGCATCTCGGCATCGGTCGTGCATCTGTTTATCGGGCGCTGGAGGGTTGAGGATTGAGCGCCATTCGTATCAAGCACGACGACATGCCCGACAATAGAGGAAGCTAATGCTCGACACGCTCTTCTGGTACACTGGTATGGTTGCTTGGATCGTGGTCGCCTTCAATTGGGCCTCGATGTTGTACTGCACCGGGCGGGACAAAGCGGTGCTGAAGCGCGCGAGGGCGGCGAGGATCCCTGGAGGCAAATGAAAACCGCCCGCATCCGCATAATTAAACATGAGACAGTGCCCGAATGCGGGAGCTTCGAGGGTCGCTTCGCAGATGGTAGGCCCAGCCAGTACTTTTACTGGGACGACATTCCGGCCCGTCGAATGAGGCCTGAGACGTTGGATCGTGAGACGGCGCTGCAGAAGGCAAAGGCGGTAGCAAGGGCGGCGAGCGTCAGATGACAGTCTGGATCTACGTCGACACCAGCAAGCATGAAACTAAACCCGGACAGGAACGGCCCTTTGTCCGATTCGTTGAATCTGATGGAGTACACCAGAAAAGATATCATCTTGCTTGTCGTCACCACGATGGCGGTGGCGGTGTTCCTGTACTACGTCGCGTTCGCGCCGGCGGACTGACGTGAAGCCGCACTGGAGCGAGCAAAGGCCGCAGAGCCCCGCGCGCTAAATGATTGCGATAATGGCCAAAGCCACCTCGGCTCCGAGGTCCGTGGAGAGCAGTGCGACAAGTGTTGCGGCGCTGAGAATACCGACAGTGGCGATGAAAGCGGTCATTTGAATGTCCCCTCGTTTTGAAGGAGGAAGGCTGAGCCCGGATTGTTTCAGTGTTGCTTCGCGAGTCGACAGAACGACTTCGTTCACGAGAGAGTGCGCGGGTGGGACACCGTCACCATTGGTGTCCGAAAATGCCGCCGCCGGAGGGTGAACGGGTGCGGGCTGTCACGGCCGCGCGGCATAGATGGTGCATATGTGAGAGACTGGAAAGTGCTGAGCTACTGCAGCCTTCCTGAGTAATCGTTATGGCTCGGAGAAACATCCGACGTTGACGTACGCAGCTATCTTGATTGGGCTTGGATTCGCGGCGGGCTACGGTCTGCGCGCCCATCTTTCGACTAAGCGGCGCCTCGCAATTAGGAAGGCTCGTGGAGATTGAGCACTCTGATCCATCTTTTCCCGTTGTTGCTCTTTGTCGTGTTGGCCGGCTGCTATTCTGACCAAAGGCAACAATTGGCGGTCTGCAAAATGGACTTGAGAAGCAAGGTGTTCTCCGCCAATCCTGAAATTCAGGCAAAAGCGGAGACCGACACTCTCGAATTGTGCATGAACGCACGAGGGTACGAGGTAGTCGAGAACAGCTGCCCGATTGGACACAGTTCGCTGGGGAGTCAGTCGGATGATTATGTCGAAACCGGCAAGAAGATAGTTGCGCTGGGAGGCCTGCAGCGGATCGACCCGCTTTGCTACGAGCCGCTGAATTGGTGGGGGAAGCGCTTGTTTTGGTTGGAGCAAATGGTTGGGATAGCTCCTAAAGCTTAAGCGCCAAAAAGGACGCTTCGGTTATCGCGCATTAGAGAGTCAGTGAGTCGCGTTCCGTCATCTGGCTAGGTGTATAGCGGCCAGCCACCAAATCGAATCCACGGCCCGCGCGGACTCAGGATGGGCCTGTCCGTTTGTTGTCTGTTGCGTTCGCGTTTCCATTCATCACACAGGAAACACCATGACCAGCCTAGCTGCTGACGGCTGCTGCAAAGGATAGATCGAGTAACTGATCGTCCCTATGCGCAATGACACCTCCGGCGCGGGCCGTTCCCACCTTCCCGCGGTGGTTGGGTCAACGGAGCGGAGCGGAACATACAGGAGGTTTTAAGTCGGAAGCGCAAGTTCTCTAAACAAACCAAGCGTACCCGCGGGACAAGTGGCAATCCCCGTGTAATTCCGGATAGCGCTTGGCGAGATGCGTGACAGCATTAAGAGCCGTCCGCGAATCGCAATGGTCCCGCTATATTGATGAGATTTTCATGAAGCCATTCGAAAACGGATCAACAGTTAAACTGACAGATCGTTACGCAAAAACGCTTGAAAAGGCGAGGGGAAACCCGAATTGGTCGGTCGGTTAGGATCTGTCATCTGCTGCAATAGATTTTCAGTTTGTATTCTTTGGGAAGGCCGCAGGTCAGTGGATCACGTTCCGCACAAGGCTGTAGAGCTGGCGCTGCATCGGGGCAGCGAGTCACGCACGACTGCGTAGAGCCTTGTTGCAATCCGTCAAATCCGACGTAGAACGCGAGCCGGATTACCAACCGCAAGACAATTGGCTGGGACATCTTTGGTCACAACGCTTCCCGCGCCGATGGCACTGTTGTGACCAATGCGAACGCCAGGAAGAATTATCACGTGGGCGCCAATCCACACGTGATCCTCGATCAGAACCGGTGCGGCCGGCGGTATCTCACGCTGCTCGAGGCCATACTCGTTCCGATCAATGATGCGCAGGTGATGACCGAGCAAACAGTGGCGGCCGATTCTGACTTCTCGGTACGCGGTGATCGACGCGCCGTAGTTGATGAAGGTGTGCTCGCCTATCGAAATATGCGAACCTTCATGAGACACGATTTCGATCGGTACAACGGTGCCCACTAAGCTAACGCCATCTCCAAATTCCACGTCTCCACCAGCCCTGAAATAAATTCGACCGTGCAGGCGTACAGACCATGGCAATCTGGCTGCTGCTTTAGCTCGAATTTGAAGCTGAGCGTTGAGAAGGGCGACAGCTAATTGCGGATTGCAAAGCACCTTGAAGATTTTGCGGATGGCGGTCGACGAGCCTGGGTCATCGCCCGCGGTCGGGCGTTCGCCAGCGTGGTCATTTTTTTTATTGCCGTTGTTCTCTGACGGTGTCCGCATTCGCCTTCCGAAAATCGTCGATCGCTATCGCAGCATCGCATTTGTGGCGAACGGCTCCGTCAACGGCGCAAAAAGAGCATTAGGACAAAGAACGCGACGACCAATCCGGCCGTAGCGATCTGATAAATTAGGTCGTGCTTCTGTTTGTCCATCTCAAACGCCACCCTCAACGAAGCCGCCGAGCCATCGAACATGGCTCGGCCCGGCGACTTCGCCACGCACGCAGGACATGGGCGTATGTTCGGCAGCTGCGAACACTAGTGGCGAAAGCGTGACGTGCAATCGATTGCCGGAATTAAGCTTGATGTCGCCGTCGGGAGTTAATTCTGGAACCACTACTGCGGCTGATCGATAGCCGGTGCGGCAGCGGTCCGGCATCGGCGATCGAGCCAAGTACGCTCACGTCGCGCCCGGGCATCCTACAGCTGTTTTTCAGGCGAACAGATCGGCGCCGGCCGCCGTGAACTTAACAAATGTTCCGCTGTCATGAATTTCCAACCAGCCCCGCTCGATTGCGAGTTTTAATCCGGCGCTGTACTCAGCGGGAGTGCCTCGGTCCACATACAGGAAGGGACCGTTGATCTTCTCGATATAGATTCGGCCATCCTGAATTGGCTCGAAGACGTGTGCATGCTCTAGCAAACGGCGGGCTGCTTTTTCAGGATCGGCGAACGGTCGGTCGGCAGTCAGTTTCAAAGCAAGGCCTTACGTTTTCCAATGCCGGGAAAATGGCACGGATGACCGACTCTGTCATGCCAGTTTGGCACGATGTTCACAGAACCTGCAGTGCCGCATTCCTTGCAGACGAGGCGCCGGGCGATCATCGACCAAGGTATTCTGGGGCAGGGTATCCAATCGGACATCGAGACTCAGCCCGCCACCCGGCGGGGCTTTGTCGTGCCGCGACGAAAGGCGGGAACTTTTGCTAAACTTCGTATTTGAGGTGTTTTTACAGGAGTTTTGCGTATGCCCCAGTCAAGACGTGCGTGGAAGGAAGATGACATCGCCAAGCTGAAGGCTATGGCTGGGAAGGTGCCGGGGGAGCGGATAGCCGCCGAGCTGGGCCGAACCCTTGGAGCGCTAGCGGTAAAGGGCTGTAGCTACGGCTTACGTTGCGCACCAAGCATCGTGGCAAAAGAATTGAGGCAGACGCGGATGCTGCAACAGTAGGAAGCATTCCTTAACTTCCCGCGCATAAAGGTCACGAGTAATCGCGGGTCGCCCCTCAATAAGGTCCCGCGAGAGTGAAGCGTAGAGCCGTCGCTGTCTCAACCCAGCGGCGGCTTTTTTCTTGCCATCCTGTGGCGGGCCCTGTCTTTCGCCGAATTTCTGTCACCATCCTATCGCGCGCGATCAACCTCGGGGAGAAACGACGTGGCGACAGGTACAGTGAAGTGGTTTAACGGGCAAAAGGGCTACGGCTTTATCCAGCCCGACACTGGCGGCAAGGACGTGTTCGTCCATATCTCGGCGGTCGAGAAAGCGCGTCTGAGCAGCCTGAATGAGGGCGCGAAGGTAAGCTTCGAAGTGACGGCCAACCGCGGGAAAGAATCCGCCGAAAACCTAAGGGTGGGTTGATCGTCGTACGCCCGTGCCAAGCATGGGCGGTCCTGCGACAATCTTTTCGTCTGATCTGTCGGGTTCTTTACAGACACCGGCCGAAATCAGAATTTAACTCGGGCAATGTCGGCATGCCCGGCATAGAACAGGACGGCCCCAGCTTGGGATCCAGCCCCCTCAAGCTGCGGCCGGTCTGTGCCTTTAAGGCCGTGTTCTTAGGGATACTCCAGCCTGTGGAAAACTGTAAGGTGGCTCTTTGCCGGCGCGGTTTTCATTCCAATTTTTTTCCAGCGAAGGGCCGCGCCAATGCGGCCTTTTTTCAGGGGCGCAGGCCAGATCAGATCATTGACTAGTTGGCCCGCTAGTTCACGCGGGCGGGCTTTTCTTGGGAAGCGGCCGGGTTGTCTGCGCTTTCCCCAACTCTCAGCTGGGGCTTGGGGGCTGGACAGCCAAGAGCGACGGCTAGACTCCTGTCGGGAAAATTAGTTCCAAGCTTGGAGTGTCCTAATTTGCCCTTTTATCGGGTAACCGACGGCAACCGTACCGGAGCCCTTTTCGTTGTCGATTGCAGTGCCAGAACACAGAGTGTCAGGTCGTTCAGACGGCCAACCCAATAGGATGGCGGCACCAGCAAAGTTCTGTTCCCTTGGGCCAATCAGTGGCCTAAAATGACGACAAAAGGGACGTCGAGAAACGGCAAGCTATCGTGGACAAGCTTAAAAGATCCTTGGAGCAGTTGGAGCCACCGCACTGCCCGAACTGCTCGATCGAAATGAAGTGGTCGCGCTCAACACTCGTGGATGCGACGACCATCGTGCATGTTTTCGTTTGTTCCGGGTGCACCCAGATCGCAGAAAGCAAGTCCACGATCAGCGCGGTCAGTACCCCACCCAAGAAGCTGTCGGCACCACGTCACCGCCACGCCGCTTAGGCCGTCGGCGCCACACTCGGCCCACGCGCCCGCCGCGGCCGGACTCACCGATGGCCTTCCTAAGCCGGTGCAGGGCCTGTTCACGGAGTGGACACAAATCGGTACTGGGCTCAGTGGCCTAGTTTGATTTTGGGAGTGGCCTGATTTACTTTTGTCCGATGGAAGACAACCTGGAACTTCTGACAAAAATTCAAGAACGGATCATCGAATGCCGTCGCGCGGCATCCGAAGCGCAGGATTCCAAGGTGGCTCTATTTCTTTACCGCTTGGCCGATGAGGTTGAAGCAGAGGCGCGCGAAGCTGACTTGATCGGGACGTAAGGCTGCCTCTTTCATTCCAGAACCTCGTACTCAAAGGCCACGCCTTCCGGATCGTTTTCCGCGAACCAGGTTTCCGCGGCGTCCGTGGTGGCGAAGACGTTGAGGTCGGGACCCCGACCTGCTTACTCGTATCCACGTAGATTAGCACGGTCACTGGTGGCCTATCTTGCCGACAGGGAAGCGGCCCCGACCAACGAGTCGGAGGGACGCCGGGGCCGCTTACTTCCAGGAGCCCTGGGAGTAGTCCCGGAAGCTCATGTTAGAATGCTTTGGGTGCGTAACCGTTCCTATTTCAGGTCCTGAACGGCCTTGGCAACGGCCTTCGCCTTCTCCAGCGCCGTCTCTCGATCAAACGTCTCAGGCCTCATCCGGCGAGCCGGTATGTCGTCCCAATAGAAATGCCGGCTGGGCCGACCTTGCGGGAAGCGGACCCAAGCTACCGCAATCCGGGACCACTTCGTGCTTGATGATGCGTATACCATCTCCTATTTCGTCAAGATCTATCTTCAAGCCGAACGCAAAAGGCCCGGCGCTCTAGTACCAGCACCGCCCATCCGTGGGGACAGGTTTCCCTCCGGCGCTGCACTGTCGGGTGAAGACCGGAGGCGGCGAGTCGAACGCAACAAAAGACGTAGCGTTCCTTGTCGCTTGCGCGCTCACGGCAGCAATTATCACCGGTTCGCCGCACATTATAATCGCAACCCAGGAACCAACCTCAGCCATTCCGTTTTAGGAGTGGCATGGACTCGAGATGCGGCCGGCAATCGATCGACTCCGGGTCTGCCAAACCTGCCTCAGGCAGCCAATTGGAGTGCGTGAAATGGCAAGCCAGATCGTGATGGATCGTACCGGCGACACCCGCCACATGTTCGACAAGCAGGATCGTGCGGAGGTCGCAAAGGCCGAGCAGCGGTTCAAGGAATTGACCGGCGCAGGCTTTACGGCTGGTGTGCGGTCAGGCCCGGGCGAGCAGCGGATTATCCGCTCCTTCGATCCAACGGCGGAAGAAACGTTGTTCTATCCGCGCCTGGTTGGCGGCTGACGGCGGTGAGCCAGCAAATCCTTCTTTCGGTAGGCTCGTTCGGCCTCGCCTTAATTGGTATGCTGCTGCTTTCGGCGCTCTTAATGGTCGTTGCGTGGTCTGGTTCCTTCGCGAGGGCGCGAGCGCTGAGCCTGCTGGAGGAATGGCTCTCGCCGGAGCAGCGCGCGTGCTACGAGCGCTTCCGGTATTTCGACGTTATAGGCAGCGATACCGGCACGCGCTACCGGGTACACCACGGCACCCAAACCAACATTGAGGAACTGAGCCACACGGGACAACGTGTCTGCAAATGGTGCTTCGTTCCGGAGGGCAACCTCGTCGCTGCCGATGTGATGCTGGCGCAGAAGATTGCCCTTGAAACAAACGAGCGCGGCGCGCTCTCCGTGGCACATCGCTCGTTCGTGTCGAGGTAGGAGCCATGTCGTGAGGCAGACAGTCAGGTCTCAGGTCTGACCGAGTGTCGCCGCGTCACCAGGTTGCGAAGTACAGCGCGGACGGCGGCGCGGCCGGAATGTTGGCTACCGTGTTCGCAGAGCCACAGACGTTAGTGAGACAGAGAGAGACTGATCCGGTTACGGGTCTGACGACGTCCATTCGAGGCCATCTTTTCCAGGACGTAGGATAGAGCCGCTTCCAAGATAGGTATCCCTCCTGCGCACCAGTCGTCCCCTCCCTGCAGGATCGCCGACCTGCTTGCTGGTGTCGACATCGACTCACACGGGGTGTGCTCATAGATCCTCCCGGAGACCTTTGAAAAACGGATGGCGCACCTTTCCCTCGGCCGACTTGGCGCGGTATTCGATTTCCGCGAGCAATTCGGGCTCGACCCAGATGCCCTTATGAGCGATTCGCTTGGTGTAGGGCTGGGTTTTACGGATCAGGGGCGTGAGGCGCTTGCGCAGCTCGGCGGAAGATCTTTTGTCGAAACCGTGGTCGACCTTGCCGGCATAGACCAGGTCGTCACCCTCTAAATCAGACTCAGAGGGAGTTTACATGTTCGTCCGGGGACGTTGGAGAGCTAACTCGTAGTGATCCTCGAACTTAGAGGGTTCGAACTGCCAAGCTTGGGTTTGCACGATGTGCTTGGCGAGGCCGAGCATGTCCTTGGTGATTTTGACGTCCTGGATGTCGTCAAAATACTCGGCTGCGTCCCGCACTTCATATGGATAGCGCAGCAGCATCCCCATTAAGCCTTTGTCACGCGCTTCGAGATTTGATGCTGGCGCGAAGGGCATCCATCAGGTTGTAGACATTGCCGCGAGGCTGGCTCTTTTGCTTCTTCTCCAGCAGGTGACCAGCCGGCGGAAAAACCGGCGCGGGCCGCTAAGAAGGCGAAGTTAGCTAAGGCACCCGCCAAACGCAAAGGCGATGACGTCCTCACGATTAATCAAAACGACCCTGCCAATCGCGACTTGATCGAGCACTCGTATGGTTTCGCGGATCACAGCGTACGCATCGTGCCTGCCACTGAGGCGCCGGCTGTTAAAAAGCTGGCTTAGATCGTGCGTCGACGTCCTGCCACCATGCCGTAAACAAGCAAAACGATCACGGCGCCAACCACGGCTCCGATCAGCCCGGCACCCTCGCCTGGCCGATACCAACCAAGTGCTTGTCCTAGGAACGTCGCGACGAATGCCCCTACGATTCCGAGAATCGCGGTGAGGATAAAGCCTGTTGGCTCGTTGTCTCCAGGCATGATGAACTTAGCAATCACACCCGCTACAAATCCGATTATAATCGTCCACAAAATGCTCATGCGATTGTTCCATGGTCGTTTTGATGCGGCAGTAACGTTCCATGTTGGCTTGCGTTCCAGTTGGATTGTCAGCCGGTGGACGCCCTCAAGTAGCCCGCGCAAGGGGTTGGACGGGGTCGACCTACAAAACACCTTGACCTCCAGTCTGCCTGGTCCCCTCGCTAGCGCCGTTCGTTATCGCACCCTGCAGCTGTACTTTAATGCCTGTGGGGCGGTTAACGGTTTCGATCGCTCTGCTGTCCACCGCCCTCACGCCCGGTCTGCGGGTATCTGCTCGCCAGATTCGCCAAACTCCGCCGGACCGGAAGATGCTGATTGAGAAAACTTCTTCGTCCCCAGCGCTCATTAGAGCGCTGCGGCGCAAAAAACCCGTCAGCCGTCAGGACCCTGATGCATATCCTATAGTCTTAGGCCCGCTACTGACCTGACCACTTTGAACCGGCATTGAGCCCACGATAAGTTCGAACAAGAGATACTCTTCGAAGGGAAAGAGACGCTATTCGGTGCACTGCGTGAGATCACCAATCATTTGCAGCAACGCTTGCGTTTCAGGCGGATTTCCGCTGCTCGACAGAAATTGTGGGAGCGCTATTCTTGTGATCGCCGCGCCCGAAGGAAGGTTCGCTTCATGCAAAACGAAAATCGTGCCCCGCTCGCGACAGAGCCACCAGCTGTCGCCGTTCTCACTTTGATAAATCTTGCGCTCGCTGTCCTGTTGACATACCACACAAAACTATAAGCAGGGTCGTCGGTTCCTAGTGATTGGCGCAATTTAAGGAAGAGCTAAGGGAGGCAGCAGTTCGCGTCACGAGGAAAGCGAGCGAGCAGACCGTATTGAAAATTGAAAATCAGTCTGGGAAACCTGTCGCCGTGCAGCACGGGTAAGCATCGTTTTCTTATGACGGCTAAGGAAGGGTAGAGATACCAAGCTGACAGGAACACCGCTGCCGCAGCCACGCCGACGGCAGCAGAAACCGATCCGCTTTCCGTGATCTTAAATACGACCACCGAAATGTCGCCGGAAATACCTAAAGCTAGCGGCAACGCTGCAGCAATGACCAGCCGTGAGCCAATTATGAAAAATTGGGGGTTGTCTTCACCGTGGAAGGCAAGTCGGTGCAAGGCGGCCGGCGTCATCAAAAGGAGCACCGATAAAGAAACGGCGGCCAGGCTTGATACATGCAGCCATTTGATCCCTAAAGGCAGAGCATCAAACGATTTCGTTAGCGTGGCGACGAACTGGAATCCAAGAAGCGCTTGGCCGCCCGGGATGATGACACGAGCTTCGGTTGCATCTGTTCTATTTTAGTCTTCAGCGGGGTATTGCCCTCAGGCGGCAGAGGTTTGGGAGACTTACGTAGCGCAAAACCTAGACCGTAAAACAAGCAAAGGGCAGTGGCGGTGAGCCGAGATTCATCAAGCGCGGTTTTGAGTTTGGCATCGAGTTCCTTCGACATTGCACTTAGCCGTCGTCTTGCCAATTAAACTCTGCCGATCGATTTGGAAGGCGATTCAGATTTCATGCAGAGCGTCATTCAGCTTTTGTCCCGGTGAAAGAGCGCATGAATATTTTGACCTAGTCTAGTGAGGGTGTTGGCTCGCATGTCCTTATCGCTGCGTCCGGCCAAAAACTCCTCAATGCTCTTTGAAATGTCTAATGTTAATCCCGTCCGCGAAGTGGGCTGAAAAAGGGGCAACTCATCAAGGCAATCGTCCTCGTCGTCGAGGACGACGTACCGGGTCACTTCCACGGGGGGCGGGGAGCGCAGCTATTTGGATGAACAACCCCATGCAAAGCCGATTGCCCATGTACCTGAGTCCGCGCTGCGGCGACGTACGCGTGCAGGGAGGCCCTGCCAGTCGGCCGGGATGGCTAACGGACGCTGCAGAATGCACGGCGGGCCGTCCACCGGCGCCCCGAAGGGCAACAAGAATGCATTCCGGCATGGCCGTTATTCAGCCGAGGCGGTTGATCGGCGGCGCGAGATTGCCGCTTTGATCCGACGCGCTCATGCAGTGGAGGAGATTTAGGAGCTTGGGCGCTGACGAGCAACAGCCCTCTGGCGAGAACGGCTTAGCAAGCACTCAGGACTGCAGAACGCCAAGGGCCACACGCTGGATCCGGAGCGGCCGGCAACGGGCGTCTACGCCGAAAGCGCTCTTCGGTCCTATCGCTCTGGCGATCGATGCAGCGAGATCGTATCCGCACTTTTGGGCAATCTCGCTCGAACACTGAGGTCATCCAGTGCGCTCCGACACTAATTTCCAAGTTCAGCAAACCCGCATAGTCAGTAACTGTTATTTTGCCGGACTCTTGAACGATTTGAAGTTATCAATTGCATCGCTCGCAACAAAGGCGAACAAGGTTGCCCCATCGCCCCCGTCGCCTCCATAACCACCCCAACCACCAAACATGATGGACTATCTGGCGCAAGTCGAAGAGCTCCGGAAAGACGCAGGCGAATGCGCTCGGATCCTCAGACAGTTATTGGTCTCTTCCAATTCGCGGCTGCGTCCACCAACCGCATCGATTGCGGCGGTCGTCATGGAACCAGGATCGACTGGAAGCGTCATCACGGAGGATCCAACACTCAAGCGAAGGAGAATTTGTATCCGCATGCCGAATCCAGAAGTCCGCAAAGGGATGCCATCGGTCCAGTTGACTCGCGAGGAGTTCGTCCGTCGTTGCCGTGCGCGATATATCGATCCGGCCTACAAAGCGTTGGATCGGGAAATCGAAGCAATTATCGTCGCCGCATGGGATGCCTATAGCCATTCGCGCAAGGCTCCGAACACGCGAAAGGCCGGTCCAGGTTTTTCGGATCCCGAGTACGAAATCGCAATCGACTGGTTCGCAGCGCGTGACGCAGTTCTCGAGGCGCAGCGCCGTCATGACGATGCTGCGGAGACGCCACGAATCCTGATCATCAATGGCTCTTCGCGCAGCGAGCACACGTGCCCAGGAGAGATGTCGAAGACATGGCGTCTCGTCAAGGTCGCTGGACCGGTCTTTTCGGAAATGGGATTTGCTGTCGATCTTCTGGACCTATCGCGGACGATCTCTGAGTTCGGCAAAAATATCCACCCTTGCAAAGCTTGCGTCTCCACATCGGTCACGCTTTGCCACTGGCCTTGCAGTTGCTACCCGAATTACGCCTTGGGACAGACCGACGATTGGATGAACGAAATCTACCCGATGTGGGTTGCGGCACATGGCATCATGATCGTGACGCCGGTTAACTGGTATCATGCACCGACGCCACTCAAGGCGATGATCGATCGTTTGGTCTGTGCCGATGGCGGCAACCCCGACCCATCTTCTACCCATGGTAAGAAGGTAGCAGAGGCCAAGGCAATCGAATTGAATGGATGGTCATATCCGCGACATCTTGCTGGCCGCCATTTTGGAATTGTTGTTCAAGGCGACAGCGTCGGTGCCGAGACATTGCGGCGTTCGCTGTCGGACTGGCTCACCGACATGCATTTGATCTCGGCAGGAAATTTTGCCGAAACCGACGGTTACATCGGCTACATGGAACCGTATGCGACGTCGCACGAGGCGTTAGACGATGACGCAGCATTCCAGGAAGAGGTCCGCAACGTTGCGCGCGCCCTCGGCAACGCGGTCAGGTTGGACCTTGCCGGCAAATTCGCTAACCCCGGCAGCGGACTAGTCGATCCCAAACCAAAATAGCGCCTAGAGCGCTGACTATAGTTCATATGAACAACGCCTGATTTCCGTTTCGGACGCATCCATCATCTCGCTGCTCCCATCGGTTAGGCTCGGATAGAAATCGCATCGGCGCACGAACGTTCCTTTGCCGGGCTAGTTAAGCTGCCGATCCGCTTCACCACTTCTCGAACAGCTAACCGTTCGGCCTCTGCCGGGACAGTTTCAAGATGGAGGGAAGTCATGGCCAAAGATTAAGAACTCAAGGACCTATTTCTGGACACGCTGTCAACTTTGCCGAAGATAGCCAAGGCGGCGCAGCTGAGAAACGAGCCTTAACTTTTCGGACATGGTGGGGCCCCATACTCCGGGGGCTTGGGGAGAAACCCTGGCACCGATGGAACGCAACGTCCCAGCGGATTTTTATTGCGAGATCCTGCGCTATGGACCGAACATCACCCTTGAGGTCGGTGCGGCCACTGAGGTGACCGCTATGCCGAGTTCACTTAGGGATGTAGGTGGCGGCGGGACAATCAAGATGGGCGGAAGCGGCGTGCGACCCCCAAGGAGGGAGTCCCGGGTTTGACCCGCAGCCGGGCCATGCAGGGAAGCTGGGGTGGGATTTTTTCCGTAAGATCGGGATCGTCTTCGACGACCACGCCACGAAGGCCATCGGCGACGCATTTGACGCCGCTTGCACAGTCCACGACTCGGGCCAGCCGCAGATCGTCTATGAAGTGATTGCCAAACGCATCATGGCGGCCCGTACCCCCGCTGCGATGCCGATGCCCATGCCATCAATCCGCCAGAAAATCCAGAAAGCCGGTGGCGTGTCAGCGAGCACCGTGATCGGGGCCGTGAGATCTACATCGCGCACTTCCAGATGAAAACACTCAAGCACGTCCGGAGCGGACTAAATCAATCAGTCTTCTGGAAACGTGTCGCACTTTTCGCTGGCGTCGAAATGGTGGAGCAACAGAGGCCCGCAGCGTTTTCAGCACTGCGGGCCTTTTGATGGCTGGCTGGCTCGAGCCGCCAGTTCAGATGCACTGCCTAGCGTATTAGGCCACCCCGCGACTCCCAATACTCGGGTGTCCCATAGTACTGGTGGGTGCGCGTTTCCCAATCTCGATCCTGCCACGAGTCATCACTGAACTCTGGCGCGTCCCTCAACTGTTGCTCGGTGATATTTGTTCGGAAACCACCAAGCGACGTATCATATGTCAGAGCGCCCCACGGTATGGGATAATGGCTGTGGCCTAACCCAACAAATCCGCCAAAGCTCATGACGGCATAGGCCACGCGACCTGACACCTTGTCGATAATGAGGTGATCAATCTCACCGATATTCTTTCCACCTGCCCCATAAACCTCGGTTCCCTGAATGTCTTCGCTCGAGATGCATTGATGATCCGGATGGGCTGTCGCACGGGCCATGGCTTCCTCCCTCAATTATGAGTTTGTCGCCTTAACTCGGCCGCTACGGCCTCGTTCCTAATTTCCGAGAACATTTCGCGCCGCTGCCCACCAATCTATCGTCGCCGACATCGACTCCAACATCATGGCATCGGGCAAAAGGGGCAACTTTTTCAAGGCAAACGAATTGAATCTAAGAACGGCATCTTGGAATCGAAGATGGACGACGATTCTCCGCTAACCGTTCGCTAAAAATCACGTTCGGCGGATGCGCAAGTCAGGTTCGTCGCGTCTTGGTCTACTGTTCCGAATACAAATGCAGCCGCTCAATCGAGATGGACACCGATATGTGGCCTGTGGTCGCAACATTGGCGCGGAACATCCGCGAGCGCCGGCCATTGCCCTATTCGCTTAGCTGGAGGTGCTACCGGAGGAACGAATTCATGGCATACCAACCCAATCCGAACGATCCCCATCGTGCGGGCCGGAGTGAAGAGGAAATGCGGCGTCGCGATAATGAGCTGCAAGCCGATCCCCAGCTCGCCGAAGGTCCCGCCAGCGGCACCAAGATCGCAATGTACGCCATCGCCATCGCAGTTGTGCTGGGTGTCGTGTTCTACGGCCTGAATAACAACACCGTGGACCAGGCGGGCACCACGCCGCCCAGCGAGACCGCGCGGCAGACCCAGCCGGCCAACCCTGCGGGGGCTTCGGGCAAGACCGACACCGAGCCCGGGACGACCACGGGCGCGGCGACGACCAACCGTCCGACGCCGCCGTCTCCGAACCCCACAGGGACGGAAGTAGATCGCAGCAAACAATAGGTCGATCGTCCGAAACGACTTGGAGCGGGCCTATCGGCCCGCTGCTTTTGTGGCTGAGCAGAACATCTTGTTGAGTTCGCCGCCGGGACAGCGCGACCAAGTGGGGATGTGCCTTACTTTTTCGTGTCGTCCTGTTTTACCGGGGCTCGGCGCGCCGTCTTTCTCCCTCTTGATGTAGCTTGACACCCAGACCCGGAATTAGAGAACAAAATCGGTCAAAAGGCGACCTTTGGGCGTGGCCGATTTACGTCTGTTCATGCCCGGATTGCGGACATCGCCCTGCATTAGAGATCCTCCCGCAGGCCCTTGAAGAAGGGATGGCGGACCTTTCCCTCGGGGGATTTTGCGCGGTGTTCGATTTCCGCGAGCAACTCCATGTGGGCTGGTCGCCGAGATCCCTCAGGCGCCGGCCGACGTGCCGCGCCCTGGCAAGCGGATCCTCGGCGTCGTTGTGGCGGTCGGCCTGGTGATCGGCCTGGTCGCGCTGCTCGCGCCGATCGCCGACGCGATGTGGTGGTGGTCGTTTGGATGAGATCCGCGTCGGTTTGAAAATATTAGTCGGGAACCGAACAGACAAAAAGCAACGAGCTATTAATATCTGTGGCGGCAAGGGGACGGCAGAGGCAACATTGGAGTATCAAAATCACCTGTCCCTTTGGGGCGGAGCAATGTTGTTTTCGAGTTCGTTGGAACGTCCAGCATGCAAGCGCTGCGGTATCCGCATGGTGCTAACCAGAATTTCCCCCGACGGTCCGCAATATGAAACCTGGCACTATGAATGCCTTAAGTGCGACCGCGTTCTGACCGAGCAGCGACCAATTCCAATCGAGTCAATGAAGACGGCTAAAGGTTGGCTCTCCGGCGAGCTGCGACCCCAAAGTAAGGGTTGCGAAATCAGTCGGGGGATTTTGGTCCGGGTTTACCAAGGACCGGATATTCGAAGGCGACGCCCTCCGGATCGTATCGCGCGAACCATTGATCGGCCGCCTCGCGATCGGCGAACAGCTTCAGGTGATCGGGGATCGCCGACCTGTTTGCCCGGGTCGACATAAGCCCATGGTTGTGCTCATAGATCCTCCCGCAGACCTTTGAAAAAAGGATGGCGGACCTTTCCCTCCGCAGACTTGGCACGATACTCGATTTCCGCGAGCAACTCTGGCGCCACCCAGATGCCCTTGTGCGCGATGCGCTTGGTGTAGGGCTGGGTTTTACGGATCAGGGGCGTCAGGCGTTTGCGCAGCTCGGTGGATGATTTCTTGTCGAAGCCGTGGTCGACCTTGCCAGCGTAGATCAGGTCATCGCCCTTGCGGCGGCCGACATAGATGCCGTCCCAGTCGTTGCCGTCGAGGGCAAAGCCCGCGATGGTCAGCGTCTCGAACTGGGCGCAGGTTTTTTTGACCCAGTCCCGGCCGCGGCCTCACGCCTGAACCATTCGGGGCGGGCAGAACACTCTTGGAACGTCAATCCATGGGGACTTGGCGTTTCATCCCGGCTTGGTAGAAGCAGTGCTGAAGGTGTAACGTCGCTTTATGAATCGTTGTTGCGATGCTGGGTCGACACACGATTTTTCATGCTCGGTAATGTGCCACGACGGCCCGGTACGTCGTCCGGATGATCCGATCGGTCAGCTCCGGTGGCCGCTCGCCGCGCGAAGATCACCCGCGCCCATTTGCTCCATGCGTAAGGTCATTTCAGCTGCAACAGCACGGCCCCTCGAAGGACCCGGCTCGAGCTTAAGACGGATACGAGCCCCAGAGCCATCAGCAGCATGCCAAGCCAGTTTGCCGTCCAGCCCCGCCCGTCATCGCCCGCCTCGGCGATAGGAAAGGCGACCGGTGGTTGGTCTGTAGCCACAGAGGCGGCAACCGCGTCGCTGGCGGCCGGCGCAGCTGCCTGTAGTGTTTCCACGTCGGGTGCCGATGGCGCGAGCGCCGCGGCCCCCGTGGCGACGACGGAAGCGGCATCAACGACCTTTAGCTCGGACGCGGGCGGCGTTAGCTGAGACGTTTCCGCCGGTGCTGAGCGCAGCGACTCCGCACGCGCATCCACTATACGATGCTTCGCGGCTTGATGATGAACCCGCTTCTTCACCGTCGCGATCCCCTCGGCAACCTGGAACCAGCATTTGCGGTGGCCGTCCAAACGATAGACCCAGTGCTGCCCGTCGGCCGTCGACTTGCCGGGCCGCGGCAAGCATTCCCTTTCCGCGGAAGCGAGGGCAGCGGCTGGCTGAGGAGCGACGTTGAACAAGTCTGCAAAAGGATTCGATGATGCAGGCGATGTCGAAAGACTTGCGGGAAGGACAAAAGCTGCGAGGCAAAACCGTAAATGACCGGACATGAAAAACCCCGGTGTTACGCCCCCGAGCACGACTTTGGCCGTGACCTGGGTCACAATGCGGCGTAAATTCGACAATGCGGTGGATTCATTCTGGCCCTGACGGTTCAACGCCCGCATGACGCCGATCCGCGCCATCATCGTCGGAGCACGTAGCAGATGAATGCTGCGGCCAAAAGCCAAGTGACGATTGGTAGAAAATCAGGCGCTGCGCTCAAATAAAAAGACCCAGAATCAGGGCTATGAGCCAAACGGCCACCTTCGGTGTTGGTGGGCCCCTTTGCCTAAAAGCGCCCGGATTTCGCGCCCTATTAGACGCCCAGGGCCGGACTGCTATGGACGTTTGGGGCTACATGCCGCGTGACAACCAGGAAACGCTGTTCGAGACGGCGATGAATGGGCACGACGCCGAGCGCGAGGAATTCGCGCGCCTGCTGCACGACCGTCATCCCGGACTCTGCATCCGGCGAAGCCGGACTGAGGAACCGGATTTCGCCACGCGAGTTTATCCAAGTTGGCAGCCGTCCCGCGGCTAGAAGGTTCTGGATGGCCGAAGAAAAGATCACGACGATCGGAATTGCCGCTCACGGCGCCTCTCGCCTCCCGTCGGTGGAGATCGATACCCTTCAACATCGAGCTGAAGGACGGCGAAGGATTTCTGGGAGATCGCGCCAGCAAGGGTGCCTTTCGGGACATCCTCGAGAAGTGGCGGAAGCCGCTGCGCAAATCCGGCGAGGACCCTTTCGGGAAGGAGCGGACCGAAAATATCAGCAAGAAAGTGCTGGATACCATTTTGGTCGGCGACGACGCCGAGGCCTCGGCTGTCGCGCACAGCACCATCGAGGATTTCGCGCAGGAACTTGCCCATGTCACGCGGCGCTTTCTCAAAACCAAGGCTTGGCAGAAGACAGAGCGCATTGTAGTGGGCGGCGGTTTTCGGGACAGCCAGCTCGGCGAGCTCGCCATCGCGCGAACCGAAATCATCCTCAAGGCGGAGGACTTTAAGATCGAGATGCTTCCGATCCGCCACCACCCGGACGACGCAGGCCTTATCGGCGCGCTACACCTCGCTCCTTCCTGGATCTTCGAGGGTCATGACTCCATCCTCGCCGTCGACATCGGCGGCACGAACATCCGCTGTGGCGTCATCGAAACTCGTAGCAAGAAGTCACCGGACCAATCTAAGGCGAGCGTGTGGAAGTCCGAGCTATGGCGCCATGCCGACGACGAGCCGAGCCGTGAGGAGGCGGTGAAGCGTCTCGTCAAGATGCTCAAGGAACTAATCGCGAAAGCGGATAAGGAAGGATTTAAGCTCGCCCCGTTCATCGGCATCGCCTGCCCCGGCGTCATCGAGAGCGACGGCTCGATCGAGAAGGGCGCGCAGAACCTGCCTGGCAACTGGGAGAGCAGCAAGTTCAATCTGCCGGGAAGCCTGGTCGAAGCGATACCGCAGATCGGAGAGCACGACACAGCCATCGTCATGCACAGTGACGGCGTGGTGCAGGGCCTTTCCGAGGTTCCCTTCATGCAGGACGTGAAACGTTGGGGCGTGCTCACGATCGGCACCGGCCTCGGAAACGCCCGCTTCAGCAATCGCAACGGCAAGGGCGAGCGCTGAGCCTGCTCCCAAAGCCGGCGGCGTCACCAATCGGCCGGGATGATCGAGCTATCAGAGAGAGCCAAAAGATAACGTCTTACAATTGGGTTCCCCGATAATGCTCGCGTTTTGATCATTGTCCGGCTATCCAGCTACAAGTGGGCGCGCATTGGAGAAGGTTAGATCCCAGTTCCTCTCCCTCCGCCAAGGAAATTTTTAAGGTGCTGATTTTATTGATATTCCATTGATCTACCTATTTTCATACCACATTATACCCCACATTTTATTTTGGATTGTTTTGGCTGACTGCGGCCTTTGCTGAACCTTGTCGGACAAAGCAGCCGGTAGAATTGGACGCCGCCGAAGGACGCGTCTCAGGCGCAAGAGCATGGGACGGCTACCCAAAGTAGCTCTGAGCGCGTCCCTAAATCGGGCATCGAGATGATAAATACTCGGCAGGCTTACGTATCTTGATGGATCGCCACTTGAGCGCGTCTGCTACTTCATGGAGGCAGATTGCGCGGCTATCACCGTGGCAAATGGTCAACCACGTCTAATACTGACCAACACCAAATCGGATTTACACTGAACGGATACACGCAGCTTGTAACGGACAGGATCAAACAAGGCTGGTCATGCTACCTGGTCACAATCCTATTCCAACAACTTCCAGGCTCACAACCGACGATCACGAGTCGGATGAAACAAGAAATCCAACGTGTGTACTCGACCCTCATCACCAGGGTACATCGCAAGCCTCGGACCGCTTCTCCCGACGAGCCTCCCGGTCTTGATCGGTGCGATGGATCTGCCGGTGTACAAATCCGACCGGTCTTCATCGCCATTAGTCAGATTTAACGGTGGATTACACTTTCACGCTTTGATCTTGATTCCCGACAGATCCCGACTGCGCGAACCACTCCAAGATCATTTCCAAACCTGCGCGCATCTCTACGGGATCGACGGGACAATCTCAAAGATCGATGTCCGCCCCGTGATGGATGGCTATGAGCGCGTGGTCGATTACGTGTTCAAGACCATAAAAAGGGGCCGCGTCTCATACGACGAGGGTGTACTGATCCTGCCAAGGGCACGGGATGAGTTGACGTCGAAGGACATGCCACCTGATTTCCCGCTAGCCGATCGGCTGGCTCCGACTTAAGCGGACAAGCCTTTTACCGAGTAAAATGTGTTCGGCGCTCCGTAAATCGCCATCCGATGAAAACAGATGCGCCGATTTGGGTTGGTGATAGGCTGCACAGCGACCTTCGGATAAAAATCCGCCATCGCCTGCCTTGTCAGTAAACAATCTATAGAACATCATCGCTATGTACCCGCACCAGTGGGCAAAAAACGAACAAGGGAGGAAAGCATGCACATTGCGCTGAAGCTTCTGCTTGTCACAACATCCTTGGTCCTCGCCAGCCCCGCCTTGGCGGAGGTTCTGTCAATAGCAAAGCCCGAAACCGTCGACGTCTCACCGGACCGGCTCTCTCGCATTCGGACGGTACTGCAAAACGAGGTCGATGCCGATCGCATGCCGGGCGCTGTCGTTATGATCGCCCGACGAGGCCAGTTGATCTATTCCGAAGCGATTGGCTTTCAGGACAAAGCGGCCGGCAAGCCAATGTCCAAGGAAGCTATCTTCCGCATCTATTCGATGACAAAACCCCTGGCCTCGGTTGCCGCGATGATGCTTGTCGAGGAAGGCAAGATGCAGCTGACTGATCCGGTCTCCAAGTTCCTTCCGCAGTTTGCCAAGATGGAAGTGCTTGTGCACGACAAGGACGGTAAGGGGACCCGTGAGCCGGCCAAGCGTCAGATCACGATCCAGGACCTCTTCAGGCATACCGCTGGCTTCGCTTATGGCGAGTTCTCAAATATTCCGGAACTGAAGGCGGCTTACGCAGAAGCCAAGTTATTCGATCCCAAGATAACTGCGGAATCCCGCTTGATCACGCCCGACCAGTTTGTAACCGGCATCGCCAAAGCACCCCTTGTGCATGAGCCGGGCACGACATGGGAATACAGTATGGCCGTCGATGTGCTCGGGCGCGTCGTGGAGGCGATCTCGGGTCAGCGCCTGTCGGCCTTTCTCGATGAGCGATTGTTCCGGCCTCGCAACATGGTCGACACGGGCTTCAAGGTCCCTGAGCCGCAATCGAACCGCATAGCTGAGCCGTTGCCTAAGAATCCTCTCACGGGCGGACCCAACGACGTCATGCTCGACGTAAAAATCGATCCCTTGAACGACTCTGGTGGAGGTGGGGCAGTATCGACTGCTGCCGACTACCTTCGCTTCTGCCAGATGATGTTGAACGGTGGTACGCTCGATGGTCGCAGGTATCTGAGCCCAACGAGCGTCAAGCTGATGGCTTCCGATCATTTGGGTAATCGGCCCTCATCACCGGTAACACCCGGCGTGCAGTTGATGGGTGTTGAAGGCTATACCTTCGGACTCGGTTTCATGGTTCGACAAGGGGCGGGCCTTGCAGCGGTGCCAGGCTCTGAAGGCGAGTACATGTGGGCTGGCGCTGGTGGAACGTTCTTTTGGATCGATCCCAAGGAACAGCTGGCAGTCGTCTACATGGCGCAAACACCAGGTGCTATTCGCCCCTACTACCGGCGCATGATCAAGGCACTGGTAGCCCAGGCGTTGGAGAACTGACGACCGATAAGGCGGACGAACGCCGCGACGAGTATACCGTGGACCACACGGCGTTCGTCTACCTGATGGGAACCGATGGAAATTATCTCGGCTTCTTTCCGCCGGGCACAACACCCGAGCGTATTGCGGATACCCTGCGCCAGCAGGCCGCGTTGAAACCCTAGGGCGTCGTCACCATTCGCATTTTACTGCAGGTCGTGGTCGAACCGAAGAGCCGCCTGAGTGGGCCACTCCCATCCGGGTTGCAAGCCTCCGGTGCCGACGGCTTGCGTTCGACTCGGCGCGCATGTTTCTTTAGATCCTTCGACTTAGGCTTTTTGGTTCCGCCTTGCGCAGCCCTTAGATCGCTTGGGTCATGCCAATGCCGGCCAATGATCTTGGGAGCAGAAATATGTTGGCTCTGGTGGCACTTGCAGCTCTGTTGCGAGTGGCTCCACGGTCCTGATGTAAGTCACCGGCAAGCGATCACCCTTCGTCAGCGTTTGCGAAATAGGACTCGTCCCGATCTCGGGCATGTCCCTACCAGCCGCGGCCGCCGATGCTTGGACTACGGCCATTGGTCGCGGAGCACCGAAGGCTAGCTTGAACGAAGCTAGACCGATTAAACAGACCAACAGCGCCACGCCAAGCCAAACGGTCCGAATCACGACAGGCCCCATGTGCGCGTCGAACGAGCGCCACTATTCCGCCCGCATTAAGGCGTGGCCACTTTTGTAATTCATCGGCACTGATGAGACTAGGCAACAAAATGGCTTAGTATCATCAACCTTGAAAGGCCTGTCCGGTAAAAGCTTGAGTGCCGGACAATCAGTAGTATCGCTATCGCCGGTCCGGGGAGACCTTAGGGTCGCGATGCAGGAATTGCGGCGCTGGATGACACGACTCGCGCTGGACGTTCGGAAGGGTCGCGGCAAAGCTCTAACTGCAGCTCCGCGAGATCAGTGAAGACGTCGGCCTGACGCCGCAATTCATCGGCGATCATCGGCGGCTGGCTCGATACCGTCGAAATCACAGTCACGCGGACACCGCGACGCTGGACCGCCTCGACGAGGGAGCGAAAAGATCCGTCGCCCGAGAACAGAAACATCTGGTCGATTTGACCAGCCATCTCCATGGCATCGACGGCAAGCTCGACGTCCATGTTTCCCTTGATCTTGCGTCGGCCGCTGGCGTCGGTGAACTCTTTCACCGCCTTGGTGACCACGGTGTAGCCGTTGTAGCTGAGCCAATTTGTTAATGGGCGCAGCGAGGAATATTCCTGATCTTCGCTGATTGCCGTGTAGTAGAACGCGCGCAGCAAAGATCCTCGCCCTTCAAACTCTTTTAGGAGGCGCTTGTAGTCGATATCGAAGCCGAGCGTCCGCGCAGTTGCGTGCAGGTTGGCGCCATCGATGAAAAGCGCGATATGATTGGATCTGACTGACATGGATGCTGACCAGCGGTTATTTCCAAACACTCAATGCCAGTTTGCCGCCTCTAGCTCTGGTTGAACATAAACGGAGAGACTTAGATTGTGGCGATATTCCGCAAGGGAATATCGCTAAGTTATATGCTATTACTTTAAGGTTCAAATTATTTTTCCGTGAGATTCGCTTTGCTCGTTGCGAAACAGGGAGAGCAACTGGGCACCGTTTAGTTCCCCCTCAGGCAGCTTGCCGCCAAAGCTCGCGTCGGCCGCGGCCGATTGGCCCGTGATCCGATGGATCATTTGATGGCTAGCGCAATCTTTCAGATACTCTTCGACTGATCTAGCAATCGCACAAGCAATGACAGCCACGTAAAAGAGCGGACGCCCGCTGTGAACATGCAGCGTGCTCTCGGTGCAACATTGCCGTTGTTTCGTTCGATGGAACCCAATTTTGGACTCGCTCTCCGACTGCCCGGGTGCAAGTTTTCAAAACGACCGGGACGGGCTAATTTAGTAAGCAATCAATTTTGAGGAGCCCGGCGCAACCCGCAGAACGCAAATGCTCTGCGGGTTATTTTTCTGGATCAGGCCTCCGAAATCGGAGATCGTGAGGCAAACCTCAAATTGATGGTGAGGTCATTGTGCATTCTCGCCGCTATCTGCTTTTCCGCAGGCAGCATTCGCCCAGAGTGCGGCCAAAAAGACCGTAACAAACACTGGCCGGCAAACCCGAACAAGCCGCACACGGCCCTCTGTTCGATTAATTTCTGCAGGTCGTGGTCCCGCCGAGGAGCCGCCTGAGTGGGCTACTCTTATCCGGGTTGCAGGCCAGCGCTGTCGGCTGGTCCTCGACTCGCCGCACGTTTTTCTTTGAAGCCTTTGACTTGAGCGTTCTGGTCGCGCTTTGCGCAGCCCTCCGATTGATCGGGTCATGCCAATGCCGGCTTTTGATCTCTGGAGCAGCAATAGATGAAGGCCCGGCTCGCACTTGCGGTTCTGTTCAGCGTGTCCGCAAACGGACTCGTTCCAATTTCGTAGGGCATTTTCCCTACTAGCCGCCGAGGCTTGGATAACGGCGATCGGTCGTGGAGCACCGAAGGCCAGCTTGAACGAAGCTAGACCGACTAAACAGAACAACAGAACCAGGCCAAGCCAAATGTCCGAATCACGACACGCTCTCCGTGCGGGTCGAAAGAGCGTGATTATTCCGCCCACATTAAGGCGCCGCTATTATGCCGTTCATCGGCACTGATGTGGATTAGGCACGTAATCAGCTAAGTATCATCAGTCTTGAAAGCCCAGGCCGGTCACCTTCGAGATTGCTCCGGCAGCCGCTTGTCTGAACTGATTATAGAAGAGATCAAAGATCATCAGTCCGGCCCGGGTGTTTCTCTTAAAAGGTAATCCAGCGTTTATGTTTGACGGCTTCTCATACTTTGACGTCCGTCTTACAGGGTTACCCCTCAGGTTGACGAAACGTTGCCGCTCGACTGGCTCGAGGTTTGTAACAGATTGCGTTGGACTGCCGTGATAATACAAGCACTGCCATGGTCGTTGGGCGTAGACGCTTAATTGGCTTATGGGAATAGTCGCCCGCTAGCCACTTGAAAGCATTCCAGGTCGTGCTTGCCGAATTTCAGGGGCATCACGAATGGAAGGCGCTCGCTATCTTGAGGATGGCAAGCTTACGGTTTTTCGTCGGGCAGGCATCTACTACGCCCGCATCCGTATTGCACCGAGGCAATATATCTGGCGGTCCTTGAAGACCTCGAACGAGCAGACCGCTGTCGACCTGGGCCGACGATTGCTGTTCCAATTAGAACACAGAGCCGATCAGGGCCTTCCGCCAAAATCCAAATTATTTGCGGCCATCATCGACGACTACATTCGATACCGGGAGCGGGATCATCGCCACGGTGGCACTTCAGCGGGGATGCTGCGGCAGATCATTCGGGTTTCGAAGTTCTGGCGGGAATTCTAACCTTCGTTGCCGCCCATGGCTCTTACAGCCTCTTGACCGGCAAGACCGCTCCCCAGAGATAGCGTTCCAATTCGCTCAAAAAGGCCCTTGAACGCGAGTTTTGGGGCCTTTTGCACATTCCTCCACCCCCGAATCGGGTAGCCTGCCCTGGAACCAGCTGGAGGGCATTATGGACGACGATGAGAAAGAGAAATCGGTAGTCGGCAAAATGGTTGAAGGGGTGACGAGCGCCGTCGGTGACGCGGTCAAAGCAGTTCTGCCGACCCCGAAGCCGGACACAGAAGAGATCGCCGAGGGGACAAACGAGCAGATGTTGATTGGGGACGCCGCCATTGCGCCGGAGGCCATATTCGCGCCGATCCCCCCAATAGAAACGGTTAGTAAAAAGCGAACGGCTCCCAGGAGATCCAATAAGCGGGTCGCAGCCGCCGCCAAGGCAAAGGCTACTAAATCTTCCGCTAAGAAAGCCGCAGCTAAGAACGCCGCTGCAAAGAAAGCCGCTGCAAACAAAACGGTAAAGAAGGCGGCAAAGAAGTCAGCGTCCAAAACGGCCGTCAAAACAGCTGCGAGTAAAAAAGCCTCCAAGAGCACCTCGAAGAAAACGGGCGCGAGTAAAGTTGCCAAAAAGAAGAGCGCTAAGAAAGCTGCCAACAAAAAGAAGAAGTCCAAAAGGTAGCTCTTAATGGCTCGCGCCAGGTCGGTCCTCGATAGGATGATCCAGGCGATGAACAGGGGTGAGCCTGTTCGACTTAACGTCTACGCCGACTTCAAAATGAAGGACGTTGATGTGTTCGCGAAACCAAAGCGCAAAAAGGGCACACCAGCGAAAAAACAGTCGACAGCTAAAACGTTTCGAAAACCAGTGCCGAAAAAGAAAATCGTAAAGAAGAAGTCGAGGCGCTAGTTATGTGGAGCGTATCCCCCACACCCCAGCGCTGCGCATATTCTCTTCATGATATTCTGATGAAATGGATACATCACAAGCGGGACGATTGGGCGCATCCGCCAAGCGAGAGGCTCAACAGCAGCAGCGCTGCCGCAGCCCGCGATGCGATTTTTCCATCCTTCGACATAAAACATGCACTCAGAGGACGGTCATTTTGTGCCGGGGATCGGTACCGCCAACTGATGGGGTGGATGGCCCCCTGACGGCATCGATGTGCCAGGATGGTGGTCGTTAGAGATCACCAGCAAAGGGAGCCATCCATGGGCGATATTACAACAATTGGCCTTGATCTGGCAAAGAGTGTCTTCCAGGTTCATGCGGTCGACGCGATGGGCAGCGTAGTAATGCGCAAGCGGCTGCGACGCAGCCAGGTCCTCGCGTTCTTTGCCGAGATTCCGCCGTGCCTCATCGGCCTCGAAGCCTGCGCGACGGCGCACTACTGGGCTCGTGAGTTGATTGCGCTTGGCCATGAAGCGCGCCTGATGCCGCCCAACTATGTGAAAGCCTATGTGAAGCGTAACAAGCATGACGTCGCCGATGCCGAGGCGATCTGCGAGGCGGTTAGGCGTCCATCGATGCGCTTTGTCCCGATAAAGACGGCGGAGCAACAATCGGCACTCATGATGCATCGGGCTCGGGATTTGCTGGTCCGCCAGCGCACCATGCTGGTGAATGCTCTGCGTGGGCACCTGGCCGAGTTCGGTCTTATCGAGGCGCAGGGTCTGCACAAGGTGGCGAAACTGATTGCGATTGTCACCGACGAGAATGATGGGCGTGTACCGTATATTGCCCGTCAGGTGTTGCAGGTAATGATCAACCACATCGAAGATATTCAGGTACGGATCGTTGGTCTCGAGAAGCAGCTTCTCGCGTGGCACAAGAGCAACCCAGTCAGCCAACGACTGGCTACCATTCCGGGTATCGGGCCGATCATCGCCACGGCGATCGCAGCAACGGTTGCAGATCCCAACACATTCCGTAGCGGCAGAGAGTTTGCCGCCTGGCTTGGGCTAGTGCCGAGACAAAACTCCACCGGGGGCAAGGCGCGCCTCGGTGGAATTAGCAAGCGAGGGGACAGTTATCTCCGTCGCCTGCTCGTCAACAGTGCGCACACGGTGCTGCTTTGCTCGAAGCAAGCCAAGACCGATCCATGGTTAACCTCCCTGCTCACCAGAAAGCCACGGCTTGTCGCCGCTGTCGCCTTGGCGAATAAGACGGCGCGCCTGGCTTGGGCCCTCATGAGCAGACAGGACACCTACCGACACGCAGCAGCGACAGCATGACCTGCTGAGCCGCGGCGCGCCGTAAGCTTGCGAGAGTGAAAACACGTGATGGCAAGTCGGTCACCCGACGGATCGAGAGAAACCTGACCGCCTCAGCGGGATTCCGATCCCGACCAACTGATAAGGCCTCGACTCGCGGAATCCATCAAGGCCAGCGGTCATGTAAAGACCGCACTGAAGGCCGGACACATGACTGCAAGCGACCACTGTTCATCACGCGAAAAAACTCTTGCAAATCGGGGGCCATCCACACATGAGGCGGCGTTACCTTAGGCCGATCAGCGCTACGGCGACTTCCGCGATCTTGCGAGGCTTCCTGTTGCCGGTCGCGCTGACTTCGATAACGGTTCGAGCCACCATCTCGCAAAGGGAGTCGTTGCGGTCAGCCACGCTCAGCAAGTTTAGGGCGTGATTAAAGCCCCTCAAACCGACGCAAGACCGGCTAATTCCAGTAAGGGAACTAGATTCCCCTTTGGACCGGGAGTCGAATTAAATTCTTGCTATGTTCCGCAGCGGAATAATATTTCCTTGACCTTGCTCAAGGTTTCGTCGGGCCACGCGAACAAAATAAGAATGAGAAACGAAAGCGGCCGGCCAGCGTGAACCGGCGGGCATGAAAAAGCCGCCCGGGGTTGAGCCGGGCGGCTTGTCGCTTTGGGGCAGTGGACGTCGCGCGCGTCAGTCGCTTTTCTTGCCCTGCCGTGACGCGGCGATCGATTTGCGCGTTGGATGAGCCTCAAGCCATTCGATATCGGCCTCGATCGCGCGCTGAAGGCGCTCCGGCTTCACTGTCCGGCTTGAAGCTGCGCCCGCGACGTCAAACGCCGGGGGCAGCATCTGGGCAACCAGCGCGGCCCGCCATAGGTCGACTAACACGGTCCTACTGTTTCCGCTGTCATCGCACGGGGGAAACGATTTGGCGTCGGCAACGTCGTGGTTTTGCGCACTTGAAAGCGCTGTCTGCCAATCCGGAGCGACAACGCGCCGCTCTCGCGGATCTCGCATCAAAAGCTTAACGGTCGGCACAGCTGAAAGTGATGTAAAGGCAAGTCGGAAGCGCCGTCTCCTCAAGGGACCCGAAGAATTTCGCGATGTGCGGGTGGACAGGTCAACGGCTAAGCGGAAGTGACCCGGATTGTTTTCTCGCTATTTGAGCCGGAATGGCCTACAGAGACTGATCGCCGCCCGCCCCTAGGCTGTTATCGGTGACTGAGAGCGTCTGTGCTCCCGCCTCTACTGAAGGCGGTCAAATGTCGAAGGTGTCTTCATTCAATTTTCGCGAGTGGCTGGTACCCCCAGTGTTGCTGCCGATCTTTCTTGTGCTGCTCATCGTCGCGGCGATGTTGTACAACGCAAGCCCGGCCTAACGTGGCCGCGCTCGCCATATCTCGAACTCAATGGTGCAGCTCTATGAACCAAGTTTCGCTCGATCAAGTATATCGCTTTGATCAGACGCCATCCGCGCGCGTAAAACGTCTGCGCAAGGAAGCTCGCGGCACACCGCCTGGGGTCCGGCGTGACGAATTGCTCCGCAGAGTGCAGCAAATCGAAAACATTTCGCCTGCTCAGGAGCCGCTTGCATCTCTCGATCTTCAACCACCTAAATGAGCAGTTATCGGCCCATACTTGGAGGGACCGAAATGGAAACCGCTGTCGCGTATCTAATCTCTGTTGGAATAGCTGCTTGCGGGATCTGGGTCGTTGCCGGAACGATTGCGGCAGGCTCGCCTTTGGCTTGGACGCTTGCTGGTCTCGCCACCGTTACGGTCGGATCTCTCAGCCTTTTTGAGCAACTTAAACCTGTGAGCTAGACCCGCTTCGTTGCCGCCGGCAGGAACGATCCGTTGCCCAGTCACTTGAACCTAATGGCATTCACTCCTCGGCCTATCGTCTGGAAGACCGTCATGTTTTTTGCAGTGACTGCTGTCCTGCTACACGCGGTCTGGGGTCCATACTGAGCAACGCGCGAATCCGAAACCTCTTCGTGCTGTTGACCATCACCCAAAACCGCGCTCCGTCCGCACCACGTCAGCTTCCTCCCGGTTGCGGCGGGGTACTAGTTTCGCACCGTAGGCTTATACAGCTGGGGCTGAAGGCAAAAGCGAAATGAAGGACGGGAAGTGGACCCAAGATCCCAAGACCCTCCTCTGGATTATTGGTGCCCTGGTTTTCCTGATATGGGTGTTTTTGCAGAGGCAATATTACTGAGCTTCCGCCGGCTGGTCGACCTGGGGCTGAAGGGAAAAAGCAAATGATCAAGCCGAAGCGCTCTGCCGAGCAACAGGTTGCGGACGAGCTCGAGCGACGGGCTCTCCACCCGCTTTCGTCGAGGCAGACGATATCGGACAGCCAAGCCGAGCCAGAATTCCATGCAAACCACAAACGCCTTAGAGCAGAAAGGTTAGCGCGACAGGCAGTCGAGATCGGGTTGAAGGCGAAGGGGAAATAGTGAACGAGCTAAGCCGACCGCCGCGAGAACGTTTTGGTTTGTGGCGGCGCTGTCGGCGATGTCGATCATCACGGCAATGACCCTCATCGGGTTTCCCATTTAGGGCGCCAGGCCTTGATGGGAACGTAGCCCACTGCTCGGCAGTAAGGTGGGTACCGTTGTCGGTCTTAAGCGCCATAGCCGCACCGTCATGGTTCGCTTTGACGGCAACAGGACGAAGAACACCCACACCGCGATTACATCGAGCCGGTTGAGGCTTAGTGAGATTTCGAGATCGCCCGTTGCAGCGTGCGAACCAAATCCTCCGCAGCCTCTTCCATCGTGTCTTTTCTTCCCAGATGCTTAATCATTGCGACTAGCGTGTTGATCAAGACGACCCGGGCCATCGGCGGCGAAACCTGTCTTTCAGCCAAGAGCGCACGGATGTCTCGCGTAAGTGCGACGCATTCGACTTCGTGTGCCTTCGTCATCTCTCTGGGCACTTCACTCCTCCAGCGAATGAAAAGTTGGGATTCCAAGCACGCCCGATTCGTGAGCCAAGCTGGTGGCGGATCGGTGGCAAAAAACTGCCGCTATGACGATCTTCGTGACGGCTACCTGCCCTAGGGGTTAATGGATCGTTACTGGCTGAGCTTCTGACGCGCGCCGCCGGTATTCTGACGGACGAACGAGCGTGTATTTTTATTGGGACGATCTGCCGGGGCGCAGGCTAAACCCTGATTTCACGGACAGTTACCGGCGGGTGCGAAGTGGTCGGCGACCGTTCACATGGGAGCGCCTGTGGCGGCGCTCGCCGGCGCGAGTGAGGCGTTGGTGTCGGGCACGGTCAAGGACCTGGTGGCAGGTTCCGGCTTACGTATTGGTGATCGCGGCAATCATTCGCTTATGGGTGTCCCGGGAGATTGGCGCATCTTTGCAGTCGAACGGTGAATGCGCCGCTCTAACCAATTCGACTTGACGCTCCTCCGATCACTTCGCGCGCACCAAATGTCTCTTGCGAGATTCGCGGCGGTTCGAACGGACCGCGGCGACTCCCGGTCTACCCCGGATTGCGTTGCAAAACTCGGCTGGGTTCTATTTCGGTTCCTGATTTTGGATTTTTGCGGGTTTCGTTGGGGGAGCTCTCCCTTTTGTCTGACCTGTTGACGCTATCGACTCTTGACGAGGCGGCTATGCGAGGGAGGCCGGTGCCAGAGGCGGGACATGGCAGAGAAGCTTGGCCAGTCGCCTCAGGTTTTGCGCAGTTGCTGTCAGTAGCACTTCGTCTCTGACGCCACTCAAGCCCCGCAGCCGGAACCGGTCGAGCCGGAAAATGCGCTTCATGTGCGCAAATCGCATCTCGACCTTCTTGCGCTCACGGCGGGACTGCTGGAAGGGCTTCCGTATCGGCCAAGGCGCGGACACGATCTCGCACATCTTCGTTGAGGTCGCGGGTGATTTTGCGCGCAGTCGCGGTCGTGCACTTTGGCTTCAGTGAACACTGCGAGCAGTCGCTCTTGCTGGCCCTGTAATAAACGATATGACCTTGATCGATATTGCCCGTGCTGGTCAGTTCCGCACCACCTGGGCAAATATAGATGTTACGTTGTTGATCGAAGACGAAGTCGGCCCGGCTGAAGGTGCCATCTGTACGTGCAGACTTGTCCCACACCGGTACGTGCGGTGCGATGTTGCGATCCACCAGCCATTTGAGCAGCCTGACCGCGCCATAGACCGTGTCGCCCGCGAGTCGCTGGGGCCGCAGATCGAAGCGGCGTTCAACACGGTCCACCATGGTCTGGGTGATGGCAATCTCCACGGTTCGGTTTGCCCGAGTGCCCACCGCATCGATGATGATGCCGGCCTCGGCTGGATAACCCGCTTAACGCGCTCCTATTCCTGGGCCAGCGGCCCTCGCTACCGCTTTCGCCTCGCCGCTTCACGGTCCAACGTTTCCGGCCTCATCCGACGAGCCGGTATTGGCTGGGGCGATCGTCAGGAAATCTGACTTCGAAGCTGCCGCACTGGGGCACGGCTTCGTGTTTGATGATGCGCACTGTCCCCGTGTTCACCGTGGCCCTTCCGACGCGAACCGAATATCTCCATGTCCGGAAGCAAGGCCCTTCTGCAGAAGGCCAGCGCCCGCCGGGTTAACTTGCTGTGCCTCGCTCAGCCGGTCCGGGCTGACCCGATAAACTTCAGAAGCAATGTTTAACATGGTCGGCCTTTTGCCCGCAGCCTCGTACTCCTCGATCGCCCGCAGGCATCCACGCTGTATCCGACCGAGCCCCTTCGACATTGCGGGTCTCCTTAAGTGTTCCTCGAGACGAGCACGTGGTCACTTATCAATCGGGCCAGCCGGTGGCACCATCGCGGCATATTCGTAACTGCCCCTCCCGACCGGAAGAGGCTCCTGGTGAGAGTGGTCATTCTCGCAGCCATCTGGCCCGCCGTTGCTCAGCGTTCTCGGCCAGCTTAATACAGTCGGCAGCAAGGCGCAGCCAAGCCTCACTTGTCGAGGTAGCTGGCTGATCTCTCAGCGAACCTGCGGCACTCCTCCGCTTCTTCGCGGAATCTCTCTGCGTCGGTCTCGGTCATGGCGACCGGGATAATGCATAAAAGTGACTTAGGCCACTGCCTGAAATTTGGCCACTGAGGGTTAAATCAGGCCAGTACCAACGAGAACCGGCCCACCGTCAAACGCGCGTTTGGCGATGGACCGCCCCGGGTGGATGGCGCAAATTGCGCGCCACAGACCGGTCACTTAACGTCTCAGCCCAGAGGCCGTTCCTCCCAGACGCAGGCCGCGTTCATTCGGACGAAAGGCCGCTAAGTTCAACCTACCCTGAGGTTTTCAGCAGAGTCTTTCCCACGGTTGGCGACAACATCGTAGCTTACCGTCGCGCCCTCGTTCAAACTGCTCAGACCCGCCTTCTCGACAGCAGAGATGTGCACGAACACGTCCTTGCCGCCATTCGCGGGCTGAATGAATCCATAGCCCTTCGTCGGATTGAACCACTTTACTGTACCTGTCGCCACTTCGTTTACTCCCCTGGGATTTTTAGAACGCGATAAGTTGGTGACGGAAATCGGGCAAAATAAAGGGCTAATCCGACGTGGCACGAAAAAGTCGCCGCTGGGTTGAGACAGCGACGGCTCTACGCAATTACTGTCGCGCTGCGATGACCTCCGCGAATTAAGAAACGCTTCCCGCCATTGCGCCCTCCAAGCCTGCCGTGCCCCTTGTGCCGCGACGTTTAGTGCGCAATGAAAGCTCCAGCTCACAGGCTTTTACTGCTACCGCTCCGAGCGTTCGGTCCAGCTCTGCGGCTATCCGCTCCCCCGGTACCTTCCCAGCCATGGCCTTGAGCTTGGCAATGTCATCTTCCTTCCACGCGCGTCTTGACTCGGGCATACGCAACACTCCCTGATTAAAAAACATCAAACCGGGAATTTAGCTAAGGTTCCCAAGCGTTGCGGCAAGAAAAAGCCCCGCCGGGGATGGCAGGGCTGAAGTCGGGAGTTTACCGATCCTGCGTAAGGATCGGGCGGGAGGCTAACAGTCGGCTTTCTTCCGGGCAATGCGCCAGCGTTCAAGCTTGAGCTGGTATCGGATCAAAAGAAGCCGGATCAGGCGCATTCTTTGCCCCCGATCCTAACCACGGTCGCAGGCTTCTTTTCGGGCTCGCCATCCCAAAACCCCGGCAACGTGACAAGCCCTGTAGCCGTCTGTGGATGAACAGCGAGTCATCTTCCCCTCGGGTAGTTGACCCGCGAGGATGATTTGGCCTCCGCGATCTGCGCAAGGCTGGCCGGGTCAAGAACCTTACGAAACGAATGAACGACCTCCACCAGCTGCAACTGAAGGCCGGACGATGAGCAGCCCGGTCCTTGCGGCCCTGCAGTTCGCTCGTGCCGAAGAGCTTGCGGCTGCGCCGCGTTCCTGGTCGAGGGAAGCTAAACTCGCGTTCCTGTGCCTGCCTCCGCAACTTCAGGAGTATTACGTGGTCCGCGAGAAAGAGCGCGATCGAGAGGTGCGGCGATGTCAGACTGAGGCCGCCGAAGCCCGGAAGGCGCTTGCAGAAACTCAGAAGCAACTCGAAGAGGCCCGCAAGGCCGCAATCCAGCAACCAGAGGCAACAGATGGCATTCACCAAAGCGTCGCCGCTTGACGAGCGGATCAGGGCAACATGCGCGGATGCGGAAGCATTCGTCGATGCAAAGGCGACTGAGATGAAGAAGGAGTTTGAGGGCCTGCCGATCGCAACGCTGCGGCGAAGCCTGGAGAACAAGGCGCCGGGCTGTGTGTGCAAGCAAGCTCTCGCGATCCTGGATGAGAGCCTGCTGGCACAATGCGGTCAACGAACCGAACCTTGCCGGCAAAACTTAGCGAGGGCTGCGCGCAGATAAATCCCTCAGTGTTCTGGTCGTCGATGATGACATCTTGATTCGGAACGTCGTTGAGAAAGTTCTGAGCGATGGCGGTTTCGAAGCAAAGGCCGCTTCATCGGGCGTCCATGATCACCTCCTAGGTCTGAAGAACGGTAGGCTAGAGGCCCTTATAGGTTCCAAGCCGCGCAAAGCCGCATATGTGTTGGTGCCAACGCCCTAGGACCGATCGACATTCAGGATTCCCAAGTGGTTTGATCGCTGATTCATAGAGTTCCGTGATTCGACACGGAGCAGATGATGGCGGCGAAGCGATATGAGCTGACCGAGGTGCAATGGGCGAGGATCTCGCCACTGCTGCCGGGGAAAGCTGGCGACCCGGGACGTACGGCTGCGGATAATCGTCTGTTCATCAACGGATGTCTGTGGGTTTTGCGGTCGGGGGCACACTGGAGCGATCTGCCAGAGCGGTACGGCAAGTGGAAAACGGTGCACCAGCGCTTCAGTCGCTGGTGCCATGCTGGCGTCTGGGAGCGCGTATTCGCTGCTCTGACCGCCGATCGCGACAACCATTACCTGATGATCGACAGCACCATCATTCGCGCCCACCAGCAGGCGGCGAGCGGAAAAGGGGGGCCAAAGATCAGGCGCTGGGGCGTTCCCGAGGCGGACTGACTACCAAGATCCACATGCTGGCCGATGCCCTCGGCCGTCCGCTCCGCTTTATCGTCACGGCTGGGCAGGTCAATGACATCACCCAGGCGCCTGCCCTGCTGAATGGCCAGAGCGGCGATGCCGTGCTCGCCGACAAAGCCTATGACAGCAACGCCCTGCGTGCGATCATCGCGGAAATCGGCGCAACGGCGGTGATCCCGTCAAACCGCACCCGCAGGATCATCATTCCGCACGACGCCGACGCCTACAAACAGCGCAACCGTATCGAGCGCTGCTTCTGCCAACTCAAACACTTCCGACGCTTGGCAACCCGTTACGACAGGCGAGCCGCCAACTTTACCGGCTTCATCCATCTCGCTGCCGCAATAATCTGGATGCAATGAATGTCGATCGGTCCTAGGCTGCTGCCCTGACAAATAGCCGAACGTTCCGCTGGAACGAAATCAGGGCGGGTCGCGACCACACCCCTTCGGAAAGCGAAGGGCAATCCCTTCGTCCCGCTAATCTTTCTCAGCCCCTGCGCTTGCGTCGGCCAATCTGGGGCATTCCCCGTGCTCGGATCGGCGTTAGGCGGATCGTATGGGGGCGGAGGCGTGCGGCCCGACATTGGGCGCGTTGTGGCGGGCGGCGTTCGACTAGACGTCGGACTGATCGACGTTGCCAAAACTGAGCCAGCCATGGTCTTCCAGCGCGATGGCACGACCGTCACGGCACGGAAAATCCCGCATGGAAACATGCCGACGCTGGCCTATCGCGTGCAGACCGGAAACGTGTCGATCGTGTTCAGCTCCGACCAAAACGGGACCGATCCGGGTTTCGTAGAGTTTGCAAGGGGCGCTGACCTGCTCATCATGCATCTGGCAATCGCGCCCGGCGCCAACGTTCCCTTGCACGCGACACCCGCTGTCGTCGGACGCGTAGCTCAGGAGGCTGCGCCAAGGCAGCTCATCGTAAGTCATTTCGGCCTGTTCGAACTCGATGCGGCCATTGCAGATTTGCGTACGTCCTACAAAGGCCCGCTCATCGTCGGAACGGATATGCTCTGCACGCCGGTGCTGTGAGCATTCCGTCTCTCGGTTGGCTGATGTCCGGTTGTGGCCGATATTGTTCTCTAATTCCGGGTCTGGCTGTCAAGCTCTCCACGATCATCCTTGCCGGGCCCACTGTTCTCTCCGCGGTAGGGGTGAACCCTCCGCATGATGGCGTAAGGGGACGCTGGCGGTTCAATGTTGCAATCGCGGTCGTCCTTTCGGACGCTCGCACAAAATCGGTCGAACTCACCATCGCCATCGTCCCGGCAGGGACGTCTTTTCCTGCCGTTTGGCAGGAACTTCTTAGTCTCGTTCGCTAGGCAGCAATTTCCTTCTTCGACCAGTTGAACTCGGTTCCATCGATCCACATGCGATGCAGAATGACCGCGAGCTTACGCGCGACTGCAAACCTTGGCCTTGCGGAGCCCGTTGCGCTTGGCGAGCCTCGTCCCCCAAGCCTTCACGGTGGACCATTTCGGGACGCGCGTTAGCAGAACCCCGGCGGCTTCGAATAGATAACTGCGCAGCATGGCATTACCACACTTCGAGATGCGACCACTCCAGTCAACTTCACCTGAAGCGTGGCGCCTGCTCGTTAACCCGACATAGGCACCTACACTTCTCGATCGCGCGAACCGTGCCGGATCGTCAATTGTTGCCTTGAATGCAAGCGCGGTGATCGGGCCGACCCCAGGTACGGTCATGAACCGCTGGACCTGCGCATCACCGCGAGCCAACTTCATAACCTTGCGGTCGAGCTCGCTGACCTGCTGCTCGACGGTGTTGCGCGCTTCGAGCAGGGGCCTGACCGCAGCCACCAAATCGGGACGATCCTCGATCAACTCCTCGGCTCGTGCGGCGAAGACATTGAACGTGGCGCGGCCGATGACAAGACCGAGGTTCTTGAGAAGGCCACGGACATGGTTCTCAAGATCGCGCTTGATCTTGACCAGCAGCGCCCGGCTTGCCAGCAGCGCTCTGACCGAATGGCTGTCGATATCCTTGACGTGCACCTCTTTGAACCAACCGGTCTGCATGATGCGGGCGATCCCGATGGCATCGTTGCGGTCGTTCTTGTTGATCTGCATTTTGAGCACCGCTTTGGCATGGCGCGCGTCGATGCAGATCACCGGCAGACCAAATCGCTTGAGCTCGGTCCATAGCCACGTGGACGTCGGTCCGGTCTCGAGGCCAATGCGTACCGCGCCCGGCGCCTTTGACCTCACGTAAACTGAGATCGCCTCGGGATCTGAATCGACGACGCCCTCACGCACGACCGATCCCGTCTGGTCCACCACGCAGATCGATGTTTGCTTCAACGACACGTCCAGTCCGACATAGTATTCCATTGCCGCTCTCCATCGTTGGGAGGCCACATGAGGCTGGCCTCATACGTTCCTGGAGAAGCTGATTCCCTTGCCTTTGTCTGGCTCGATCCCGGAATTACCCCATGTTGCAAAAGTCGAAAATCGAACGACCCGGAAAATCTCGCGAAAGCTGATCTTTGGACTTCCCTGCTGCTGCGTCGCTCTTCAACGCCGCTACCGAGACCCGTGAACGATTCGGGATGAAACGATATGGTCCCTCACTTCGCCGGGCGCAAAACGCATCAGCGGCTCTTAGAATTTTCGTTCGCCTTCCCAAAAAGACTTTTGCAACATGGGGTAATTCCGGGATCGAGCCAGACAAAGGCAAAGGAATCAGCTCTCCAGGAACGTATGAGGCCAGCCTCATGTGGCCTCCCAACGATGGAGAGCGACAATGGAGTACTATGTCGGACTGGACGTGTCGTTGAAGCAAACATCGATCTGCGTGGTGGACCAGACGGGATCGGTCGTGCGTGAGGGCGTCGTCGATTCAGATCCTGAGGCGATCTCAGTTTACGTGAGGTCAAAGGCGCCGGGCGCGGTACGCATTGGCCTCGAGACCGGACCGACGTCCACGTGGCTATGGACCGAGCTTAAGCGATTTGGTCTGCCGGTGATCTGCATCGACGCGCGCCATGCCAAGGCCGTGCTCAAAATGCAGATCAACAAGAACGACCGCAACGATGCCATCGGGATCGCCCGCATCATGCAGACCGGTTGGTTCAAAGAGGTGCACGTCAAGGATATCGACAGCCATTCGGTCAGAGCGCTGCTGGCGAGCCGGGCGCTGCTGGTCAAGATCAAGCGCGATCTTGAGAACCATGTCCGTGGCCTTCTCAAGAACCTCGGTCTGGTCATCGGCCGCGCCACGTTCAATGTCTTCGCCGCACGAGCCGAGGAGTTGATCGAGGGTCGTCCCGATTTGGTGGCTGCAGTCAGGCCGCTGCTCGAAGCGCGCAACGCCGTCGAGCAGCAGGTCAGCGAGCTCGACCGCAAGGTTATGAAGTTGGCTCGCCGTGATGCGCAGGTCCAGCGGTTCATGACCGTACCTGGGGTCGGCCCGATCACCGCGCTTGCATTCAAGGCAACAATTGACGATCCGGCACGGTTCGCGCGATCGAGAAGTGTGGGTGCCTATGTCGGGTTAACGAGCAGACGCCACGCTTCAGGCGAGATTGATTGGAGTGGTCGCATCTCGAAGTGTGGTGATGCCATGCTGCGCAGTTATCTATTCGAAGCCGCCGGGGTTCTGCTAACGCGCGTCCCGAAATGGTCCACCGTGAAAGCTTGGGGGATGAGGCTCGCCAAGCGCAACGGGCTCCGCAAGGCCAAGGTTGCAGTCGCGCGTAAGCTCGCGGTCATTCTGCACCGCATGTGGATCGACGGAACCGAGTTCAACTGGTCGAAAAAGGAAATTGCTGCCTAGCGAACGAGAATACCGAGTTCCTGCCAAACGGCGGGAAAAGACGTCCCTGCCGGGACGATGGCGATGGTGAGTTCGACCGATTTTGTGCGAGCGTCCGAAAGGACGACCGCGATTGCAACATTGAACCGCCAACGTCACCTTACGCCATCATGCGGAGGGTTCACCCCTACCGCGAAGAGAACAGTGGGCCCGGCAAGGATGATCGTGGAGAGCTTGACAGCCAGACCCGGAATTAGAGAACAATATCGGCACTTTTCGGACCTGACAGGCCGGACTGACGAAGTCCGTTTATGGGGGCAATGCAGACCTCGCCGACGCGGGCATCGACTTCCGAAAATGACCGCGCGAGTGACTTGGGTCGGCGAAGGTCGGGCGGGAGCGGCTCGTGGCAAAGCGCGTAAGACCGGGCTGGAAAATCGACAGTCCGAAGCGCATACTGGTCGGGATGGCGACAATTGTGCAATGCAATTGCGGCGCCGAGTACAGACGCACTGAAGAGAAGTTCTTGGTACCGCATACGGGTGACGCGGTCTGCACGGTCTGCGGAGCTGCTCTAGAATCGTGGCTGGAAAGCAACCACGTTCCGAAATACGAACTTATTGAACGCCCGGTGAGAGAGCCCGAATGACACTATAGCCAGTGCGCCGGCCAGCCGCACCATTACGATTAACCGGAAGGTGCTCCACTGGCCCCCAGGGGCAGATACCCTCTCGGGCATTCACTGGTGCGGGGATACGAGCATGACCCTCATATGGCTTGGTGTGATCCTTGTTTTCGGCGGCGTGCTTCAGATGGCGTTTCAGCCAATCTGGCGAAGCCGATTAAGTGGTCGAACGCGGCTTCGCTCGCGACCCAGCGACACGCTGGAACCTGAAAGACCGGCCGGCGGCTTTGGGATTAAAACGAATTGGCCTGGACTTGCGCTGGTCGCGCTTGGCGCCGCCATGTTGCTGGCCGGGTCTGCCATCTGAGTTCAAGACTGACTTCGTTAACGCTCTCGGGGCGCGTTGTGCGGCATCTCGGGCACGGGCTTTCGGTTTTCTTGTAAAGCCGTGTGCCGCGATGTAACTTTGAGTTCCAAGGCGGCGAATTGCCCCCGCGTTATCGGCTGCGCGTGGTGACACCGGCAGCCAGGTCGGCACAAGGCAACGCTTGCCAATTGGCAAAATAGTCGCTGCGGTTTGCGCGACCATATCCCTTGTCTGCTATGGAGACAGTCGGATGCGCAGTTTCATTCTCGTGCTCGGAGCCGGAATCTTCACAATCGTCCCTGGGTATGCCCAGGATGCGGCTTCCGGCGAGAAGATTTTCGTCCAGTGCAAGGCGTGCCACCAGATCGGGGAGAACGCAAAGAACGCAGTTGGCCCGTTGCTCAACGGGCTCTTCGGGCGAAAGGCCGGGACGATTGAAGGCTACAGCTATTCATCCGCGAATAAGAATTCCGGAATCACCTGGGATGAAGCAACCTTCCGGGAATACATCAAGGATCCGAAAGCCAAGGTACCTGGCACCAAAATGACTTTTCCGGGCTTGAAAGATCCAAAGCAGATTGACGACATCGTCGCCTACCTCAAGCAGTTCGATGCGACGGGAAAAAAGGCGGGGATTGTCCCTGCCCGAAGCAAGCTCGCAAAGGTCCAGTAGCCGGCGCAGCCGGTGAAGCCGGCCTGCACGTTTCGGAGACTGAATAGTGTTCATAGGTACAACGGCGGCGATCACGAAGAGCAGCGCGGTTGTCCGTTGATGTGAAGGTTTGCGGATGCCGGCCCCATGATGGTGGCGCGGCGCACGCTGGGGCCGGCGTACGCAACCTCCAAGGGAGGAAACCGCGGGAGGTGTGGGGAGGCTTCGCGTCAGACGCTATGGGGATTTCGGCGCAGGCGGTCTGTTTCCGAGGTGCGTTGACCGGCTGCTTGGGAAGCGGTCGATGGGGTGGCGAGCTTGGTCGGCCGATCGCGATGGGCAGAACTGGCGCGGCGCATCGGGGGCGAAGCGCTCGCTGCATATAAGCACGGGCGCACTCGCGGTCGACAATGTGGTGGCGAGCGTCGCCGCAGTACGCGGTCTCCCCATGACCGCCGTTCGCGTCATCATGGATCCGGTCAACCGCGAGCTCCCTGCGGCGGCCTTGGCTGCGGTGCGCGAACGGGACGATCGATCTCGCCGCACTGATCCACGCGATCATGAGAGAGCCCCGCGAATTACCGATGCTGCTTCGGACCGCTGTAGATGCATTGGTCGGCTTCGCTGCGCTGGTTCGCTGCCGAAATTGCTTGGCCCTGGCTTAGCGCTGCCTTCTTTGCAAGCATTTGGGCCAGAGTCCAGTTCGAGCATCGGGCCTCCGGCTTACGGTTTGCCACCCGGAGCGCTCATAAAGCGCAACAGCGTGCTTAAGGCCGCCGCCTCCTTGATCCCGCTGCTTTGGATCAAAAATCAGCGCGCCGCGTTGAGTCATCTAATAACCCCGTCGAGGTCCAAATGATTATAGACCACACCTTTGTGCGACGCCGGGAGACGACGCCGGCTGAGCGAGAAGCCCGCAAGGCGTTCAGAAAGGTCATGACCAGAAATGCCATGACTGATTACGAAAAGGCGCAGAAATCCTTCCACGACAACCGCGAGCGTCTGAAGGCAGAGCGGCTAGCCCGAGAGGCGGAAGCGAGGGCTCGATCATCTTCCGATTGATGATTAATCGCCGACCATATGCGATTTATGATCATCCATCGCTGCGGAGTACTGTGGAGATCTCGGTAACAGGGAGTGTTGTGCTCCTGCCTTTTAAGGCCCGGGCTACAGGTCCATATCATCCCATCTGATGGCACCTGCGATAGGACCAGGGGGCGCAATGCTGGCTTATGCGCTTATGAAGAAGTTTTTCTTTGACCCAGCCGGGGGAGCTTCCGGCCCATGACGTCCTGGGACATCAATGCCGGTCGTCCAGGGAAGCGAAGGATCACGCTCAGTACACCATCCATCGGATTGGTATGTCGCCTGCGGTGTCGCGATTATCCTCGCTTGGCTTGGATATACAGCATCGCGAGGTTGATCCGGCTTGAGCGAGCAACACTACGTCTGAAAAGCAGTGGCTGACCGGCTTCGGTCGCAACCTGCGCTTGAGGCAGAGGTGTTTGTGTTGAGGCCGTTAAACAAACGGGGCTTAGGAAATGCAGCAATGTCTCCTCATGGCCCCATTTGAGACATGCCGACGCACGGTAACGATGTCTGTTTATGGGGGTAGATCGGAGTGCGCCGGGAGACCGGCAAGGAGTAGATGGTGCAAGTCCATCACGATGAAGGAGTAGCGAACCGCATCGACCCCGAGTCATGCGCAGGTGCCCGGGAGGGCATCGGCGAAGCGTTGACAGGGGAGCGCATAGGCCAGCCATTGAGCCGCGAAAGTACCCTCTTCTCGGGAGCCGACGTCGTTCCGTTGACGGAAGGCAACACGGCTGGGCGCGATAACGCGAGCGCCCAGACGCCCCGGCGTGGTCTGAGACACTGGCATGTGCGCACGCTCTTTGTTCGGGAACCGGGAGATCTCATGGTCGGCCAGCACTTGTATGCGTGCTGCACTGGCCCGCGTCGGGAAGGCGAGGAGCCGTAGCCGATGATGTACGATCATGAGAAGTCTGACCCCGCCATAGTAGCTGTGAAGCCAACGAACAAAGCCGGGCAACCAGCTGCGGAGTTGGTGGAGCCAAGGGCGGGGGCCAAGGGGAATGTGTGTCAGCAAAGCACGGGCCGGGCACAGTACCGGGGAACCGTGTCACAGGCGCTGAAGCGCATACGGCAAGCCGCAAGGCAAAGGAAGAAGGAGAAGTTCACCGCGCTCTTCCATCACGTCAGTATTGACCATCTCACAGAGGCATTCTTTGAACTCAAGGAGACTGCTGCAGCTGGAGTGGATGGGCTGACATGTCGGGATTACGAGCAGCACCTTGAGCGCAATCTTGAGGATCTACATGCTCGCATCCATCGAGGAGCGTATCGGGCACTACCGTCTCGGCGGGTTTACATACCCAAACCGGATGGTCGGCAACGCCCGATCGCGGTCGCCGCCCTTGAGGACAAGATCGTCCAGAGGGCTACGGCTGCGGTGCTAAGCGCGATCTACGAGGAAGATTTCCTCGGGTTCTCGTATGGATTCCGTCCCGGACGCGGCACGCACGATGCGATGGATGCGCTCGTGGTCGGGATCACCAGCACAAAGGTGAACTGGATACTGGACGCTGACATCCGCTCGTTCTTCGACACGGTGAGCCAGAAGTGGCTCATCAGGTTTGTAGAACATCGCGTCGGCGACCGACGTATCATCCGCCTGATCCAGAAATGGCTCAAGGCAGGCGTCCTGGAAGACGGAATCGTGACAGTCAGTGACAAGGGGACCGGGCAGGGGTCGGTGATCTCACCGCTTCTGGCCAATCTCTACTTGCACTACGTCCTCGATCTCTGGGCTGAGCGCTGGCGACGGCGCGAGGCTGCGGGCAATATGATCATCGTGCGCTACGCCGACGACCTCATTGTTGGCTTTGAACACGAGACCGACGCCCGTCGCTTCCTCGACGAGATGCGTAATCGGTTACAGGAGTTTGCACTGTCGCTTCATTCGGAGAAGACCCGGTTGATCGAGTTTGGACGCTTCGCGGCGGAAAGCCGCAAGCGGCGCGGGCTTGGCAAACCGGAGACCTTCACCTTCCTGGGCTTCACTTTTATCTGCAGCAAAACTCGCCGGGGCAAGTTCCAAATCAAACGGAAGTCTCGGCGGGATCGAATGCGGGCAAAGCTGCAAGCCATCAAACAGGAACTGCGACGAAGCATGCATCAGCCGATTCCCAAGCAGGGAAGATGGTTGCAGCAGGTCGTCACCGGCTACTTCAACTACCACGCGGTGCCGACCAACAGTTCGTCACTGTCCGCGTTCCTATCCCACGTTACCAATCTCTGGCGGCGAACGCTCAAGTGGCGGAGCCAAAAAGATGGGATGACCTGGGAGCGGATCAAGCGGTTGGCCGAACACTGGCTCCCGAAACCGCGAATCCTTCATCCGTGGCCAGAGAGACGCTTCGCCGTCAGACACCCGAGGTGGGAGCCGTGTGCCCGAATTGGGCTCGCACGGATCTGTGCGGGGGGCGCGAGGTAACTCGCGTCCCTACCGCGAAAGTCATCGGTACGGGCCAAACCGACGCGAATGACCTCGAACGGACATTGGCTCGGCAGTAGGCCAGATCTAATATGGCAAGTGCCAATTACAGAAAACTTGTCGGTCGGATCAGCGTGATTTAGGCTCTCTGGCATCGAGGGCCCATTATGGATTATCAAGCGGGCGTTGCCGCGTCCCGAACTTCGAAGTGTGGTGCGCTCGTTCGAGGAGAGGCGCGCGGACCTCGGAAGCGCCGTGCTGACCTGGCCCGTGGCGGCGCGCCCTCATCAGATCCTGAATATTCACCTGGCTGAGTTATATCGGGTTCGCATCGACGGTGGCCCGGCAAACACTACGCCGGAAGTTAGTGTGGTCGGACCGCAGACCTATCGTCGGGCCCACGTCTATTTGTCAGGCTCGATTCATGTTTTCAACATTCTGTTTCAACCGACCGGCTTGAACCGTTTGGTCGGAATCAATATGACGTCGCTGGTCAATCAGGACCCCGCAGCCTCGGATGTTCTCGGCAAATCTGCCGTCACCCTCGGCGACGCTGTACGCGCGGCACCGAACTTCCGTGAGCGCATATCCGCCGTCGAACGTTGGGCAGGGATGATTCTGGATAAACGCGAGCCCGACGGGGCGATTGGCCACGCATCGCGTCTGCTGATAGCCGCGCGGGGCCGGGCGCAGATCGAGGGCCTCGTTGGAAAGTCCGGCCTCAGCACGAGCCAGTTTCAGCGTCGGTTTGCGACACAGGTGGGCTTGACGCCAAAACTGTTCGCACGGACGATCCGGTTCGACAGAGCGCTGCTCGCCCGTCGCAACGCCCCGAACCGGCCCTGGACCGACATCATCCACGAACTCGGCTACTTCGATCAGGCCCATTTCATCCGCGAATGCCGCGCTTTCGCGGGCTTGCCGCCAACCAGCCTCGTCGGCGACTGGCACAACATTTTTTTCCCGGCGGATGACTAAAATATACAAGCGCTTTCGCTGACTTTTCCGCATGGTCTGCCTGAATCGGAGACCACGGGGCAATGAGAATGACGCGGCGCAAATTCGGCATCAGCACAGCCGGCATCGCGGTCGCCGTGGCCGCCGGGCCGAAAACCGGAGCAATGGGCATGTCTATGAATCTGGAACGCTTCAAGGCGATCATCGAGCGAAGGTGACCTGAGCGTCGCGGACGAAGTTTGCGCCGAGAAGCTGATCGAACACGAATATCTGTCAGAAACCGATATCCCCGGCCCGCAAATACTGAAGGCGCAGATCGAGGATGCGCGGCGCAGTATCAAGGAGCTGAAGCTCACGATAGAGGCGTTCCTGGAAACCGGCGATACGGTTTGGGCGCGCAGCAAGGCAACCGGCGTCGATCCGCGCTCGGGCAACCCCGTGACCATCGATGTCATGGACATCTGTCGATTTGCCGATGGAAAACTCGTTGAACACTGGGGGGTGCCAGACCGGTTTGCGCTTCTTCACCAGATTGGAGCGCTGCCGCCTCCGCCCAAACGAGCGTGACCGGGCATGTCTGGGTTTGGTACTTTTGAGACATGCCTAGGTGACCTGACCCGCGCTGCCAGGGAGATCGAGGATCACAAAAGTAGACCCCGACCTCGGTGGCCAATGTCAGGCGTTGATGGTCCGCGAGTTCCTTGCCTCTGTCCCAGGTCAGCGACCGGTAGAGTTCGCTGGGCAATCGCTGCGATTGCTTGATCAGCGCCGAGACAACGCTTTCGGTATCCTTGTTCGCAACCTTGACCAGCATCACGTAGCGCGAATGGCGCTCGACAAGCGTTGCGATATAACTATTCCCCGATCCACCGATCAGGTCGCCCTCCCAATGGCCTGGCACCGCACGATCTTCAACCGACGGCGGTCGCTCGCTGATGGATACGGCATTCTTGATCTGGCCGAGCCCGTTTCGTTTCATGCTGGCGTGCCTGGATCGGCGGACCGTGCGCCTCGCCCTCAGGTGCTCAAGAAGCTCCTTTTTCAGCACGCCGCGCGCCTGAATGAACAGGCTGCGATAGATCGTCTCGTGTGACACCTGCTTTTCAGGTTCCCCCGGATATGTGCGCTTGAGCCAGCCGGCAATTTGCTCCGGTGACCATTGCCGCTGCAGCAAGGTTGATACTGTCCGCCTCAAGAACGGACGGCAAGCCAGCTTGCAAAGCTTCGGGCGCCGCGCCCGATCCCACCCGGCCTGATCGGACCTCGCAGCCCGATAGCGATCCGCCCCGCCATTGCGCTGGACTTCACGGCTGAAGGTTGATGGCGATCGTCCCAAGTGGCGCGCGATCGACCGCAACGAGTAGCGCATGCTGAGCCATCGAGAGATCTCCTCTCGTTCAGAAAGGCTGAGCACCTGTTTGGCACGGTGCCGATCCGCAGGACGAATGCCGCCGGTCGGCGAGATCACTGAGAAGACCGACGAGGACTCCCGGCAAATCGGCGTCCGATCGAACTCATCGGCTCGCCGGCCTGCCAGCGATCCCAGATCTCGGATCGCTGGGCCGCCGAGTAGTAAATGCGACGTCGCTGTTTCATGTCCACACTCCATCTTTGCTAAAAGATTAGAGTGTTGCGCTGACCAATTGAGCCCGCCACCCAAAGCGGACACAGGGGTTGGCTACCGTGAGTATCTGATGGTGTTCGCCGGTCGGACGCGGCCCGTCCGTTCGAGTCTAATCGGCAGGCGTCTGGAGATGGGAGCTCAGCTGGATTTTCACTTCTGTACCGTTCGCAAAGGAGATGATTATTTTGCGTCCCATCTCTTTCGCCAGCATCTCTGCGAGAGCAATAACAGCTTTCTCATCCTGCACATCTGCAGAGGGCTTCGCTTCATCGCTTTGACTGGCCATATGCGCCGTCCCCACAGTTTTTGGGCGGGAGCACCGTTGGTCTCTCAGTCACCGATGGATACCTAGACACGAGCGGTGATAAGGAACCCTAGCACACTCTGTCGGGTTCCCGACAAATGAATGACCCGCCAACGATCACGTTTGCGCGTCGCCTTGAAATTTACGCGCCTATTGATATGGATCAAAGCGAGCGCAGCAGGAATGCGGGAACGAGGCAGCCGTTCAATGGATTGAGAGCATCAAGACCTTTGCGGTCTGGAGGGCAAGGATGTCACCCAGAAACTCCGTGTTTGTCGTAGATGATGATGCCTTTATGCGGAAGGCACTTGAAAGGCTGCTGAGGGAACACGGTTTCTATCCTGTACTGTTCGACAGCGCTGAAGCCCTGCAAGCTCACAAGGATTTCAGCCAAGGCTTCTGCATCATTCTGGATATCGATTTGAATGGGGTCTCTGGCGTTGCATTGCGCCGGACGCTTGCGAAGTCAGGGATTACCTTGCCGATCATTTACATCACCGGAAACGACGACGACGCAACCCGCGCGGCGGCGATGGCGTCGGGTTGCACTGCCTACTTGAACAAACCCTTCTCGGCGAAATCATTGGTCGAATCGATTAAGAGCGTCTATCGCCCGCCGTCGCTTTGACCAGCATTATCGCGAAGCGGCGTGACCTGACGGTCGGCAAGACAGCCCCGATGCTGCCCTAATCTAAGCCCTGTCCGCATAGTGATGCAACTCAAGGCCGCCGTTGAGCTAACGAAACAACCAGGCGCCGTCCCAGGGCCATCGCGCTGTAGACAAGTGTAGCCGCATTGTCACAGTGCGCTGGTTCCGTCGCCAAGTGTCGGGAAGACGCGACCGAGTGAAATAATACTCTGGAAGGAATAATACTCTGGAAGGTAAGGCAGCGCGGCGGTAGCGGACGCGTTTGAGGAGCCTCCAAGCCTCGAGCGAGTCCGCCCACGCCTAATGCTCTTGTCCATGGTGCAAAGGCCCGTCCGCTTCAGGCTGGCTAGGTGTTCGCCATCCACTCGCCAAGAGCCCTGCTCAAAATCCTTGGAGCAACGATCCGAGAAGGCTATGGAGTTCTAGTTCATCTGCCGTCCATCATCGGAAACGAGAACGCCGACACGCTCGGCAAGCGAAACAAGTTCCGCCAAGGATCGAACCTGCATCTTGGTCATCACGCCGTGACGGTGTGCCTTCATGGTACGCTCGGTCGCGCCCAAGGCGTTGGCGATCTCCTTGGTGGTTTTACCGCGAATGACGAGTTCAAAGACCTGCCGCTCGCGCGGTGTCAGTTTTGCGATACGAGAAAGAGCGGCGTCCCGCATCTGCTTCAAGCTAAGAAGACCGTTGTGCCTGGTAATCGCTCCTTCAACGGATCGAAGAAGGCCGTCCGACGATATTGGCTTGATCAGAAAATCATCCCCACCAGCCTTCATGGTCCTCACAGTGGTCGCAATATCAGTGTGGCCGGACAAGAATATGATAGGGAGCGTCGAACTAAGTTGGACCAGGCGTTCCTGCAGCTCCGGCCCGCTCATTCCCGGCATCCGCACGTCGAGTAGGATGCAGCTCGGTACGTCGTCGCTCGGCATTCGATCCAGAAGATGCTGGGCCGAAGGATAGGTGGAGACCTCGTAACCGAATTGCCTCAACAGACCTTCTATTGTTTTGCGAAAGGTCGCATTGTCATCGACAATATGCACAAACCTCCGACCGACCTTCGCCTCCACTGCCTTCGTCCTCCACAATAGGATGATGCTCTACATGCCACTGCCGAGGTCAACCCGCGATCAGAGAGGAGCGAGGTCTGAAAAACGGGACCCTGCACCCCCAGAACAGAGGTGTCTCACCCATAAGGGTGAAGGGTCCCACAACAACCGCCGAAATCTTAGTCGCCGCGAATGACCGAGAGGCCCGTGATGGCCGCGCCTGCTTTCAGCAAATTGACGCGCTGCTGTTAGGTTTCTTAACAAGCGCCTGTGCGGCAAGCACAAAAAATGTGTGTAGGCGCGCAACGACTCGCAGATGGCTGCTACAGCGGTTTTGTTTTCTCGCCGCTGGTGGGTAGCGGCCACCACGAAATGACGCATCCTGCGCGGCTATGCGCCACGGGCTGGGCTCTTCAGGGGCCGGGGGGCCTATCGTCCAATAGGAGCTGCAGCATCTCCGAGCGCTGGCGGCGCTGACGCACGAAGGGCCGCACTTCGCGCTTTCTGCCCGAGAAAATTATTCTGCGGAACCCCTCGTTTCCCAGCCTCAAACCGCGCAAACTTGCCCACGATGCGCGCGGAGGAAGTGCAATGCCCAACCCGCCAGTGCCGTTTCCGCTGAAAGTGCTTAGAGGCAACCCTGGGAAGCGGCCAATGAAGCCCGAGCCGCAGCCTCAGCAACTGCCTGATGTGCCCGATCCGCCGCCGTTCATCACCGGCTATGCTGCCGATGAATGGTGGAGGACCGCACCGGAACTGCACAGACTGGGCCTGCTAACCCGCATTGATGTCCCCGCGCTCGCCGCCTATTGCCATGCTTTCGGGCAATGGCGGATGGCGGCGGAATCGCTGGCGAAGATGCAGGCCAACGATCCGATCATGAACGGCTTGATCATCAAAACCAAGTATGGCGATGCGACGGCGGTTGCTCGTACGAGGCTCGCGGCGGGTGGCTTCGCGCCTCCATCGCCCGGCAAGTTCGATGGATTGTTCGGTTAATGCGAATGATCAGACTGCTCAGCCGCGCCCGGCGGGCGACTATGCCTTGCTTTGCTCTTGAAGAGTGCGAGCAAAAAACTCGCGGGCAATCGCATCTAAGACCGCCGAAATTTGTTCGCTGGGCTCCCGCGTAATGGCGCGTTCTTTTTCGAGCCTCTCGGCCTCGCGAATGTAGTCCATGGATAATTCGCGCAAACGCTGCATCTCGGAGTCATTGGGTAAGGGCGCGAGTTGAGCCAATAGGTGTCGTGCACGCGCGCGAGCGCGGTCGCTTCGAGAGCTATCCATGACAGCCTCCGGGGGATTTATATTTATGAGTTTTTGATCAGTTCCCCGGCCCGAATAATAACATTCGGCACCGGTAAGGAGGCCCTTGAGGTCGGCTCGTTGAGATCAAGCAAATTCAACGCTCGCCGTTATGTCGTGTTCCTCACATTGCCTTGATTCTTTTATTCGGAGGAAGCCCCGTCCTGCGGCGGATTGCGAGTTCCCACGTTGCGGCCCCCGCCGAGCAAGCCCTGGTACTGCGACCTCACTGTTTCATAGCATTCGCAGGCCGCATCCTGCAGGCCCTCAAGGTTGGTGATCTGTATCTTCCCTCGGCTGTACTTGATGATTCCAGCTTGCTGAAGCGTGTGCGCCACCACCGTCACGCTTGTTCGGGCGACCCCCAGCATCTCCGCTAAGAACTCTTGCTTGAATAAGAGCGTATCGCTTTGCGACAAGTCTCTGGACCGGAGCAACCAGCGGCACAGGCGAGCGTCCACATGATGCGCCGCCAAGCAGGCAGCGGACTGCTGCGCCTGAGCATAAAGGGTCTGCTCATGTCTAATCAGAAGTGAAAGAAGCGTTTGGCTCTGCATTGCAGCACTCCGAAGCCCCGCCAGGCTGCAAACCATTGCCTCACCACTTAATTGGATAATCGCCCGGCTCAACGCCATCTTGCCATCAAGCGCCGCCGACGCGCCAACTACGCCGTCTCGGCCAACCATCGCGGCCTCCACGACTTGGCCACTCGACAGCGTGACTACGATGGAAATGACTGCGCTGGTCGGAAAATAGGTCGCCTCAATGCTATCGCCCGCCTCGAACAACGTCCGGTCTTGTTTGAAATGCGCGAGCTTTAGGTGGGGAAGAAGGGCAGCTAGATCGCCCGGAGAATGCGATGCGAGAAGTAGGTTATCTTTGTGCGGCATATTGCGCTCCCTCGGTTGCGGCGGGAGCGTAAAAAACTCTCTGTCAACGGTGCCTGTGATCTGCCGTCAATGGGCCGGACAGTACGCTCAAGTGAAAATATAGCGAGAGCTGATTTGCCCACGCTGTCCGGCCTCGGGGCGCAGTAGGCTGTCAGGGCGCACGCTGATCGCTTTCGAGAACGGTGGCTCCGGTGGACTCGACGTATTGCACGCCGGGCAAGGCTTGGCAGGCGCTCCGCAACCGCATGCAAACCGCGAGGCCGAGGGGGCGCGACAGCTGGCGTTCAGATAAGGCCGCAGGTGGCGGAAGGGCTTAACGTGGCTTGGTCGAACTCGAGAACCGCGGCTTTTCAGCTGCAGCATTCAGCCGGAAGGCACCGCGCGCCACTGGATGGCTCTTGATCTGGTGGAGCTGCGTGTGACGGGCGCACTCGCGAGCAAGAAATTCGTGAGCTGGGGCCGTGAAAAACAAAACGCGGTCTCAAAATATCCCGTCGCGGTATCAGATCAGAGCCACCGGGCCGCATATGCAAAAAAGGGCCTCACGGTGCCTTCGATTGGTACCGTGAAGGCTGTTTGAGCGGTGTTCGCGGTACCAATCTCGGGCACACATATAGTTTATCATAGAAGCATGCTCATTCGGAAGCTTACAAGGCTCGACTGTCAGCGTTCAATAAACGTCTTGACTCTGGCGGCCGTCGCCGCGCCCGTTTGATGTACTTTGCCGCGGAGTAACTTACGACTGCCCGCGCCCCAAAACAGAGCGGGCCCGGTGTGACTAGGAGCCCGGGCCTAGCCTCAGCTTCCTAATCGGGAGGTTGCTCGGCTACTAGCGCAATGTACAAAAAGGGGATGGAGTAATCTTGATCTAACTCAAAAGTCGCTGCCGGTGCTTGGCTCGCATGGTGGCGACGGAAACGAGCAGCGTTGGGGCCGTTTTCTTTGGCGGTCGCGGACGCGCGCTCCTTCTGACGTGCTGTGACAACCGACGCCGCATCCTCCTGTAGCTGAGGCCGGACCAATCGGCGAGTCGAACGCAACAAAAGACGTAGCGTTCCTAGCCGCTTGCGCGCTCACGGCAGCAATCATTAACCCAGTTCGCATCACATTATAATCGCCACCCTAGGAACCAACCTCAGCCATCCCGTTTTAGGAGTGGCATGGACTCGAGATGCGGCCGGCATCGATCGAGTCCGGGAGCCAAACCGGCCTTAGGCAGCCAATTGGAGTGTGTGAAATGGCAAGCCAGATCGTGATGGATCGTACCGGTGACACCCGCCACATATTCGACAAGCAGGATCGTACGGAGGTCGCAAAGGCCGAGCAGCGGTTCAAAGAATTGACCGGCGCAGGCTTTACGGCAGCTGTGCGGTCAGGCCCGGGCGAACAGCGGATCATCCGCTCCTTCGATGCAACGGCGGAGGAAACGTTGTTTTATCCGCGTCTGGTGGGAGGTTGAGCGCGGTGAGCGAGCAAATCGTGCTTGCGGAAGGCTTGGTCGGCCTCGCCTTGTTAGGTACGCTGCTTTCGGCGCTTTCACCGGTCGTGGCGCGGTGTGGTTCCACCAAGGCGCGGGGGCTGACCCTGCTAAAGGAATGGCTCTCGCCGAAGCAGCGCGCGTGCTACGAGCGCTTCCGGTACTTCGATGTCCTCGGCAGCGATACCGGCACGCGCTACCGGATACACCACGGCACCCAAACCAACATTGAGGAACTGACCGCCACGGGACAACGTGTCTGCAAATGGTGTTTCGTTCCGGAGGGCAACCTCGTGGCTGCCGATGTGATGCTGGCGCAGAAGATCGCCCTTGAAACAAGCGAGCGCGGCGCGCTCTCCGTGGCGCATCGCTCGTTCGTGTCGATGTAGGAGCGATGTCGTGAGGCAGACAGTCAGGTGTCAGGTCCGACGTAGTGTCGCCGCGTCACCAGATTGCGAAGGACAGCGCTACGGCCGCGCGGCCGGAAAACGTCAGTGAGACAGAGAGAATGATCCGGGTGACAATCGCATCTCACAGTCGATCTTCAGCCGACGGATAATTGCTTCTGATGGCGGCGGCAACATGACCACCAATCAGCACGGCTCCAACGGTTACAACTTCTGAGTCCGAGATGACCGGCTTCCGCTTCGCCAACGTCGAGGCCTTGTGGCAACGTCCTATCTTATGCAGCGAGGGCGTGCATAAGATGCTGCCCTAGCTTAGACGAGCAAGCTGCCTATTCTCGTTCAATTCGATCTCAAAATCCCACTCGGGATTGTCGAGCAGTTCTGAATGGCAGTGGTCCGCTGGATCAGCATCCATATAAAACATCGGGCTTGCCAACGTAAGATTTGGCAGGGTGGCGCGGCCGTCTGGTACACCGGCGAGAATTGAGATCGTGTTAGCTTTTTGATCTGCTCTGGCCAACAACTGAGTCGTGGTGCCATCACCGACCTGCACTATGCAGTTGTGCATTACGGAGATTGCATAAAGTTTTACGAGCACACCAAGAGACTCTTTGTGCTGTGCCAGTTCGTCCTTCATGATCAGGCTATTGCTCTTCAACGTCGCGAAAAAATCTTCGCATAGACCGTCCGCCTCGAATGCGGGGCGAGAAATCATTGTCGAACAGACGCAATTCAATAAAGAAGCTTCGGCGTGCGTTAATACGCTCGGAAGCCTCCATGTCCCATCATCATTGAGCAAAAGCCTGTCGGCTAGATCGTTCAGTATTTTGAATCCCTGAGATCCCTTTATTCCCGTTCCTTTCTGAATGGCCTGCGCGCCCCGTCGGTTGAATGATATCTTGAGATAGTCGCGCGTTGCGAATGGCATTTTTTGGGGGTCATCGAACGCGGCGTTTTGGTTTTGGAAGCGCGGCATATGAAATCGCGCCATCGCGAACCAATCTCGTGTTGAGCGAGTTACAATACCTCGATCGCGCTCGTTATGATGAGCGACAAAGTGGCCAATTTCCGCGACAGATTCGCGGCCATCGCAATGGTCTCGCGCGTAAAGGAATAGCCCGGTGAGATCGTCCGGCCGGAAGGTGCCGCTGAGCAGCCGTTGAACTCGTGCCCTGGATTTGGGGTCCGGCATGGCAGGATCATCCCATGCGGCCTGATCCCGCCGCCATCGTGCTGGGGCCGGGAACGGGAGCTGCTAGTGGTGATGTCCAAGAACCGGGCGTGGCGGCATATCCTGAATAAAGAAAACTATTCGCTAACGGTGTGATCTGGTCATACTCCCCATTGTACAGGGCAATGTGACCTATCGATGAAATGCATGCGGGTGTCGTGCTGCAAGATATTATCGTCGAACTCGGACGGTTTGCTGTTGCCCTCAACTCAGTCGTAAAACTCCACGAGAAAATAGAGCCGGTAGGGTCCGTCCTTACGAAAGATTTCAACAGTTGGCTGCCTTGCGTTGCCGCACCAAAGGTGAAACTGCCGTCAGGACGGACCAACTGACCACGCTGGGCGCAATTACGAGCGTCCCCGAAACGAAATCGGCAAGGTAAAACGTCGAATTGAAAGCAAGCGGCGTGCTTGTAACAAAGGAAAACGTCACAGCATTATGCGACGTGAACTGGCTTTGCTCGGAGCCTGCGACAAATGTGTCGAACGGGTTACCTGATAAGTGTAGTTATACAAACTAGCGAATGATGAATTTGCAAATCCAATGAAAAGCGGCGCAACCAACAAAACGAGCCTGATGGCCTTGAACATCATGATCGAATCCCCCGCCGGGAAAGCATCATCCCACCTTCCCGCGGCGGTCGAGTCAACGCGATGTACACAGCAAAAGACCGCCCGGAGGCGGTCTGTCGTTCTTTCGATAAGGGGCGGGAAGAGCTACTGCCTGAGCTTCCGCGCGTCGACGGGGTTCTCTGGCGAACCCAGGCCAGAGCCCGGCGAGCCGATTGGTTTACCGTTGGTCGCGGTCCCTACACCAACGCCTGCTCCGCTGACGGCTCCATCACCACTTGAAGCGGGGTTGGTGTTGCTTCCGGTAGTCGCGGCGCTTTTTGCATCTTGATTGGTCTGCGCCTGGCCCGTCGGTTGCGTTTGCTGCGACTGCACTCCAGTGCCTGACGTGCTGCCGGCAGGTCCTGTCGCTGCTCCGCTGCCTGATGACGTTCCTCCGCTGGCACTCGCACCGCCACTGGCTCCGCCACTTCCGCCGGCTCCACCACCACCTTGAGCAAACGCAGACGTTACCGGCGAGACGAGTAGCGCTGTGGAAAGCAAAACTGCAATTCTCTGGTTTTTCATATTTGTCTCCTTCCGGCGGGTCAGCAGGCTTTCCCGCAAATCCGTGAGTTGAGCCAATTTTTTATGGCGGCATTTGTATCCTGCTTATCTGGGCTGCAGCTCTAGCTGATCGCGTTTGCCGCGAGACCCCGCGGTGTCTTCGGACTTATCTAATACTTCCGAGGAGTGATCGTGTGTACGCTGCTGGACCATTTGGATGCTTCCATCTTTGCCGACATCCAATAAGTACTTGTTGGGGCGGAGGTTCCTTCTTTCGGACCTAATCCCCGCTGGCCGCCATCAAAAGACCCGCCCGAAGGCGGTCCATCGGTATTTTGATCGGGGCGAACTACTGCCACAGGCCCGGTAGTGACGAGGCCAAGGCGTGTAAGGGACCTGATGAGCGACTAATCAGTTTTGGGAGTCAGGCTCATCCAATGCATTCGCTGAGGCCTATTTTCCGAGATCATCTGCCACAGCTCGCTTTCGGGCCATCCTTGCGTCAGGGGATGTTCGAACGGATTTCTAGCGCCTTGTGAAATTATCGTCACGATGTGGCTTACGGCGTATTTCGCGATGAGGTCATTTGTAATATTTGCGTCGACGAAGTCGTGGCATTCGACAAGAAGTCGAGCTCTGGAAAATTGGTAGGGATTGGAGAGGAGTAAATCCCGCTCGGCTCCTTCGCAATCTAGAAGAATAAAAGGAGACCTGGCGGACTCTGCAAGTGCGGCCAGTTCTTTTGCTTCGCAGAGTCCCCTTACATCGACGTTGGTTATAGCATTGATGGCGCAAGCAGATTGGCATGTTCTCTGTGCAACTGGGTCAATGTCATATGCCAGGACGCGGCTGGTGGGGTTGAGCATCGCAAGTCCCACTGCATAATAGCCATCGTAACATCCTACGTTGACGATCAAATCGGGGTGCTGCGCGCATGCGTCAACTATGACAGATTGCATTTCTTGTTCGTAGAAGCCCAGTAGTCTGCTTCCGCGATCTTCGACCCCACTCAACTTCTCAGGCAATCGTAAGCCCCTGAACGGGCCGCCGGCGACCACATTAGCGGTGGACCTGACGACCAGGTTTTGCGCCTCTTGCCCCGGGGGAAATCGGATAACGTCGAAGCCGGCTCGTCTGCATAATGAGCGAATTTTGTTCACAAGTTGCACGAGACCTCCATCGGATTGTACTTCTTGGTTTCCGGCACTTTCGTCGTCATTTCCCCTTCATCTTCAGCCCCAGCTCCACAATCCGGCGGATGGGTCGTTGATGGCTGTTGCTCAACATCCGCGGCAAATCGTTTTCAGCTTTGCGTCTAGTTTTGCGTTTTCGACGGCGAGCCCGTCGACGATCGATACCTGGTCGCGGGATGTATTGGACGCCGCGGCTTTCTGCTTGGCCGCGGCAGGCTTCGCAGCTGAGGGGGGCGTGGCCCTATCATAACAAGCCAATCGGTCGCTTGCCTTCGGCACCGATGAGCATTCGGAAGTTTGAGCGGCTGCGCCTTGGCAGCCGACGAAAAGCAACGCGGTTAGCAGTAATAGCTTCATTCGAAAATCTCCAAGGAAAGTTGGCGTGGGCGGCGGTACTGCCGTATTGTTCATCTGCCTTTAGCCTTCAGCCCCAGCTCTACAAGCCGGCGGATGGCTTCGGAGAGGTTAGGCACAGGCTTTTGCTTCGCCCGCCACGTCTCCACGTCGGCCAGCATCTCTTCGGTGAACCCAATCACCTTTTTTACGGGGTGGGTCTCAGGCCGTCCAATCATTTCGCATATGCCCAATTGACTTTCGCATATTTCACATATATCAAACGGTCGAGCCGGGCAAGCGTTTCAATTGCCCGGCTCTAACCCAAGCCACAAAGGACGCGAATCCCATGACCCAGGCTGATCGCGTGCTTAGCACGCCACCCACAAACACGTCTGCACTTCCCGTCGACCCGACCATCTGGGGAGTGCAAACATGAGCAACGTCATTCAGTTTTCCGCCTCCACGCGGCCTGCGCGCACCGGGAGCGAAAAGCCGAGCGTTGCGGAAGTGACTGCCTTCTGCGCCCGCGCTCTGACGCCAAGGCAGGAGCGGCTTAGAGGAAAGCCGGAACTCTCGCCGCCGGCGACCGAAACCGCCAGAAATTCCAGAATGCGCGCAACGCCCGCCGCGACGCCTGGCGGCGTGCTGAGCGGCTGGAGAATTATTGGCGCGCCCGCCTGGACTGGGAACACACGCCGGAGACGGCCCAGCGATACGGGATCGCCGACAGCGCCTCATTCCCGTCGGTTGAGAATGGCCGGATTAGGCTGGTCGCCAAATGGCGCGAGGCGGTCGTGAAACAGCTGCTCACCCCGGCGCCAGATCTTGCTGCGATCACATGGAAACGCGCGAAGCTTGCCGGGAGACAGTTCAGCCATCTGCCCATTAAAGCGGAACGCATTGAGCAGGCGATAACTGAAGACGTGGCGTTCCTCGCCGCGCATCCAACGCGCGTTCGTAAAGGAATGACATGAAGCGCCGGGCGTGAATGGCGGGAACTTATTAGACCGACGTGAACTTAAAACAATCGTCTGACTGGATCCCCCGGTGAGATGTTCCAAGCAACTGCCCCGCCCTGACCGGCGGGCTTTTTCTTTAGGAACTTGCTGCTGCGACGGATGTCTTTGCAATGTGCCTATCGGCACGACGGTGAAAGAAACTTTACGGCCTCAGCATCCCGGCACGGGGCCGTTCTTTTCTGTATGAATGTTTAGGCATGGCAGCCCGTGACGCGTTCCCAACCGAGCCGGCAAATCATGAAGCAAACACTCCTACCTGACGGGCTGGTCGTCATCGTCACAATGCTGGCGATCATAGCAATGTTCATCTTCGCCGTACTGTTGACCGATAACCTCTAGATCCATCGCGATGGTGTTTCTGCCGCCAGGATCGTTTCTGAATTCTTCTTTAACTGTCCGCGGGCTGCGGTCGGATCAATCGCGATGGCCCCTCAATAAGGTTCAGCGAGATTTGCGTAGAGCCGTCGCTGTCTCAACCCAGTGGCGGCTTTTTCGTCGGACGCAAAGCGCAGGGCTGACGGAACCAGAACGGAAATGTTCTCGACATCTCAGAAAATAGTGTCGGGTACCCGACATAAGATATAAGCTGCCTTATCACCGCTCCGCCCGCGGCAAGTATCGGTGACTGAGAGTGCTGCACGCTCCCGCCTAAAATATGGAGCGCGCCAAAATGGCTCTTTATTATTTTGATCTCCGGGATGAGGCAGAACTGCTCGTCGATGAAGTAGGTACGGATCTGCGTGACATGCGCGCTGTACAGGATGAAGCCGCGCGGGCTTTATCTGGCCTCGCTTGGGACGCGATGCGATTGAACGGGGTCAAGGGTCAACAAGTGATCCTCGAGGTGCGCGATGCACACGGCCCCGTAATGGAAGCAAAAATCTCGTTCGAGATCGCGCACAAATTATAAGCCCGCCACACCGGCGCCCGGTTCAAATTGGTGGCGCTATCACCTCGTACTCAAACGCCACGCCTTCGGGATCGCTTTCCGCAAACCAGGCTTCCGCGGCGTCCTGGTTGGCGAAGACCTTGCGCGAGATGTCCCGTAGTCTTACGGGAACGAATACCGGTACTTTCGCAACGCACACGCACAGAACCGCCCCAAATCAAGACAACTCAGAACTGCAAGGAGACGTAAAAACGAAGATGGGGGACGTCACGTGGGGATAATCGAGTGGTTACTGGTTTGGCTGATCGTGAACGCGCTGTTTGTCGTGTGGCGTATCTTGGTCACGACCGAGATTGAAATCCCCGATCGATCGATCCGCAAAATGCCAAACGTTGCCGACCTCTGAATGGAAAACGGCCCCGGACCGTCATTGCGTTTCCTTGTCGGATAACTTCGGCCTGTCATCCAAGGGGTCCTCGGCGCTATCTACGTCTCTTGGGCTAAATAATGCGAGCCCGATAAGTCCGAGAATCAACAGGACGGTTCCGATTACGATCAGCCCATGCGGGTATGCTAAGAGTAAGTCTAAGGCGTTCGTCATTTTGCTTCGTTTCGCTGCAAATCGACAAGCGGCGGCGGGCGTGGGGGGCCATTACCGGCGCGGCACCACAACCCTCTTAATGCCCTCGCGTTCCTGGCTTTGAGCCGGGTAGGGCCCGATTGCCGCATTTCCCCGACAGTGATTTTCTGCTGGCGCTTCACGGGCGTGGGTGCCGTCGCGGAGTTGGTAGGAATGAGGTTGGCGTAGTCTCCGGGGTGATCAACCTCGAATCATCCGGCGTTGAAGCGTCGGACTGGAGACTACGCCATGACGAGCATTACCACGAAGCCCGGTTCCTCGCAGCTTGAAGCAGCGACGACTTGCCGACTTTTCGACAACTGGTTTGATCCGATTGAGACCGAGATGCGGGCTCGGGCACGCGGGTTTATTGAAGAGCTGCTGCGCAGCGAGCTTGATGAGGCGCTGGCACGGCCGCGTTACGGACGAAGTCAGATGGCCGGCAACGAAGGAAGATCGGGCATTACAGGCCACCGTCACGGCAGCCGCACGCGGTCGCTGACGGGCACGTTCGGGCCGATCGAGATCGCGGTGCCGCGCGCCCGGTTGACCACGTCCGAGGGCAAGACGACGGAATGGAAGAGCCAGGCGCTGCGGGCCTATCAACGCCGCACATTGGCTGCCGACGCGCTGATCGCGAGCACGTATCTGGCCGGCACCAATACGCGGCGGGTGCGCCGCGCGCTGGCGGCCTTGTTCGGCGGGACGGTCGGCAAGGACACGGTGAGCCGGACGTGGCGCAAGGTGAAGAGCGACTGGGACGGCTGGAACACCCGATCGCTGGCCGGGGAGCCGGTCGTGCGCCTGATCCTGGACGGCACCGTCGTTCGCGTGCGGCTCGACCGCAAGGCGACCTCGATCTCGCTGCTCGTTGTCCTTGGCGTGCGCGCGGATGGCCAGAAGGTGCTGCTCGCAATCAAGAGCATGGGTGGCGAGAGCGCCGAGGCCTGGCGCACTGTGCTGGACGATCTCATCACGCGCGGGCTGCGGCGGCCCGAGTTCCTCATCGTCGATGGCGCGCCGGGGCTCGACAAGGCCGTCGCCTCTGTCTGGGACGGCGTGCCGGTCCAGCGCTGCACGGTCCACAAGCACCGGAACTGTTCGCCCATGCCCCCGAGCGGCTGCATGACGAGATCACCGTGGATTACAACGACATGATCTACGCGACGACGCCTGAGGAGATCGAAACCCGCCGCAAGGCCTTCATTCGCAAATGGAGGCTCAAGCATCGCGCCGTTGCCGACAGCATGGAGGAAGCCGGCGACCGCCTGTTCACCTTCACCCGGCTGCCGCCGAGCCAATGGCGCAGCGTACGCACCACCAATGCGATCGAGCGGTTGCACGAGGAATTCAAGCGGCGGATCAAAACGCAAACCGTGCTGCCGTCAGCCGACACCGCTGCCATGTTGTTCTGGGCGCTGCTTGCCTCCGGTCAGATCAACATGCGCAAGGTTGACGGTTGGCAGACGCTCGCCACAAAACCCATTGATCAGCCAATTGACGTCGCCGCCTGAAACGATACCTTCATGTTACCGGAGAGTGCGCCACACCGATTTCCAACCGCATTCCGGACGGCACCACGGGCGTGAGTATGCTGCAATAGGTCCCGAAATTCGTGCCAGTCGCCCTTGACTGTCTCGAAGCCCCTGAGCCTTTCACGCTCCGCGGGCGAAAGACTGGCAATGAATGCCGCTCGCTGACGCCGATCGTGGACGACATGCCCAGTAAGTCCGATCGCGAGACACGCAGCAAAACCGACGAAAAAACCTGTCCAGAACATAGTGCTCTCCTGTTCAGAACAGCCCGGATCCCAGAACGGGACGGATCATGCTGCAGTGCGGTGGCGATATTGCGGCGCACTGCGGGCATCTCGCAGTTGTGACTTCGTGACGCGCGTACCGTCGTGCGCGGGCCGCCTTGCTCACCCGCTGGCCTCTATTCCACAAGGCGGAGGGTTCGGCGCCTTTTCAGTCGATCCAGGGCGTGGACCACCTCGTCTCTATCGAGAACGGCTATCAGCCGGTGCACCGTCCCCGTAGCGTCGCGCGGGCCGAGTGCAATGTGTTCCCCAAGGATGCGCCGGGCATCCTCGATGGCCGTCAATACGATGTCCTGATCAGGGGTGTTCATGGTACGCGCCTACTGAGCGCGGACTCAATTTGATCGCAGCTCGATTGTTCCTATTTGCTTTTGGGCTGGCCTACATCGACCCGAGCACCGGCCAGACGATAGCCAGTGCCAGGATCACCGCATGGCGTAAGCAGTCCGGCGGCCAATCCGGTTCATTCCAGGACCTCGTACCCAAAGGCCAAGCCCTCGGGCTCGTTTTCCTCGAGCCAAGTGTCCGCCGCATCGGCATTCGCGAAAACCTTGAGATGATCGGGGTCTCCGACCTCCTTGCTAGTATCCACGTAAATGAACACGGTCATGGCTGGATCCATCCGACAGAGAAGCGGCCCCGACCGATGAAACACAGCTGCTGTGGCACCACCTCACCGCCGCCCGACAGGCCTCCCGCGCTACAGAGGCGGCCAGCGATCCTGTATCTGAGGACCCCCACGCCGCTCCATCTGGGATTGCCACTCGTCTGGAGAAGGGCGGCCCCGATACACCAGCCAGAAGAAGCAACCGGCCGAAACGAACCCAGCGCCAGCCAGAACCGCGCAAAGCGTAATCACTGCAATCAGCATCCGCGTGCCTCCGATCCGGCGATGCAATGCCGTCGTGAGGCACCGGTTCCTCCGCGCGGCCTGAAAAACGCAGCCTCCGTGCATCGCCTCCCGACGGCCCCGCCGATCAGCGCGCATGCGGTCGCGTCGGCATCCACCAGCGTGGCGTCAGCAGGCTTTCCCGCAAATTTTGGAGCTCAGCCACTTCTGAATGTTAGCCGCCGCAGTTTCGGCTCGCTCAACTCGCTGCGGAAACACTTCTCGATCATAGCGGCGGGGAGGGGAGTTGTTGGCACCTTCATCGATGGACCGCGTCTCTCGAAGGCAGTTTTCTCAAGGTCTCTGTGTGTCTAACACGCTTGCGCTGCTGAACCATTTGGATGACCGTTTGAGCCCTAACCCCCACGCATTTTAGGTCGGTTTGAACTTTACCGTCTGCGCGGTAGCCGACAGATGACGGCAGTAAAATCGCATTCTTATGAAGCGGCCGCAGCCTTTTCTATTCCCAAGCCTAAGCAGCCCTCGCTACCGCCTTCGCCTTTTCCAGCAGGACCGTCACGCAGACTCGCCCAAGCGTTGGATCGATGAGGAAGTCAATTAGCAACGACCTGGAGCTCACGCCAACTCGTCACGGGCGTGAGCTAGTGATGCAACAGGTCCCGGAAGTCGTGCGAGTCGCTCTTGAACGTCTCGTAGCCCTCGAGCATTTCCCGCTCCGCGAGTGAAAGTCCGGCAATGAATGCCGCTCGTTGACGCCGATAGCGGACGACATGGGCTGCAAGCCCGATCGCTAGGCAGGCAGCAAAGCCGATGAGAAAACCTGTCCAGAACATAACGTTACTCCTGTTCGAACAGCTTGGAATCCAGAACAAGGCGGAGTCATGGTGCCCTGCGATGGCGATATTGCGGCGCAACGCAGAGCATCTCGCACTTGTGCGAGCCAAGCCTGCATACGCCCTTTTGGTGCAATCATCACTTAAACTCTTCGATCAACGCCTTCCAACCTGCTACATCCTTACTCATCCACAGCGAGATACCGAGGGCTGCCAAATGGTGCGGCAACTCGCAATCAGGACGGGCATCCATATTGTTGACGAATGAAGAGACCGCGCTTTTGAGGTCACCTCGGTCAAGATAATCGAGTGCGCGTTGCTTACACCGTTCGACATATTTGTCGCGCGGAACATCCGCAATAACGGAACGATCCATTCATCAGCTCCCAAACGAGTCAGACGTTGGAGTGGCAGCCGATCAAAATGAAATGGAATTTACCTGTCTGTTCGGAAGTTAACAATCGGACACGTTTTAGTCGCTGTGTGGGGATCAGGCCACAGTAGCGGATCAGCGAGTGGTCGACGATAACCATGTTCCAGCAGGTTAAACGGGGCGGCTATTTCGGCCGGATCGTCGGGTCGCCGCCGGGGCTGCCAGGCGGTGGAATCACCGGTGTCTTGCCGGCATCCGGCGTGGGCGCGTGCATTTCGGGATCTACCCCTGGAGGAGGACACACTACCCCGTCTGAGCGGGCCAGCTTGTCGCCCAGTGGCTCGGCCCGCCGGCCGGTGGCCGTTCCCTCCGGACCCGCCGTGCCGGAACGCGGTGCTGGCAGCATGGGCGCGCAATCGCCGGCGCGTTCTGGCGATGGCGGCGCGGTTCGGGCTGGAGGCGTGGTCGGGCCCGGCGGAGCCTGAGCACCTGCCACGTCAGCCGCTGCCATCATCACACACGAGAGAAACAGTGCGCGTTTGAAATCCATTCAGTGAAACGGCCTGCGCCCGCGGAGGTTCCGCGATCAGATCATCGCTTTTCTTGAGTGGAAGCGGCTCCCGGCTGCGAGTTTCCTGGAGCGTCTCAAGGAGATAATGGGTTTGTCATTGGTTTCGTTGGAGCCGTCAGTCCTTGCGATACAGCGCCCGAAGCTCTTCTTTCGCTTTGCCTATTTTGGCCTTACGGGTGGCTGAGAGGTTTTTCCCCGCCCGATTCTCGTAAAAGGTGAGCATCGACATGGCTGATCGGAAAGGCGGGGACTTTCGCCGGGTGCTTCGGTCCGAAGACCGCTTGAGAGATAAGGCAATCGCACGAGGGGTCTTCCTGAACACGCCATTCTCAAGCGTCATTGCATCGCTCGTCTCGGTGACCTTTTTAGACCAGCGTTTCTTTGCCGTTGTTTTCGTCGCCCTTTTCTTGGCCTTTTTTGCCATGGAAGTTCTCCCTTCCCTTAATCGCCGTCGTGAAAGCTCATTCCAAATTGAGTAAGCAGGTGGGATTTGGAACGATGATAGTGCGTGTCGGTTCAACAAATAGGACCGAGGTGCAAATGGAGGTTCAAATGCCTCGTGGAGACAAGTCGAGCTACACCGGCAAACAAAAGCGGATGGCCCAGCACATCGAAGAAGGCTACGAGAAGCGCGGCGTCGCCGAGGACGAAGCCGAACGCCGAGCTTGGGCAACCGTGAATAAGGAAACTCACGGTGGAAAGAAAAGCGGGTCCGGCCGGGGGAAATCCGAAGATCATTCTCCCGCCCGGAAGGGTGGGCGCCTCGGCGGCGAGGCATCGGCCAGCAGGCCGGCCGCGGAACGTTCTGCGTCCGCGAAGAAGGCCGCTCGCACGCGCAAGAGACGCGCGGCATAGCAGGACAGCTCCTCACTTCAAAGACCCCTTACCGGGGAGGCGTGGGAACGCAGATAGAACTCGAGGGTTTTTATCGAACACGACGCAGACTTTTGCGTTTGTTCCTTGCAAAGTCTCTCCGGGAGTTAGCCATGTACGCACTATTTGAAGGCGACAGACAGATAGGGAATCCCTTTCCGACCGAGAAAGAGGTTTGGGAAGCTGCGCTGATTGAAGGCCTTGTAACCGACGTTCCGGTAGCGGACGAGGAAGGCGGGCAGGTTATCCCTGCGGGGTATCACGTCGAACACGTCGCTGACTTTTAGCAGTACACCCGACGCTGGAAGTTAGATGACGGCGCGACTCTCGCTCTTCATCACCTTCATGCCCACTCGTCTCTCGGGAATCATCCCAGCTCTCGAAGACGCCCCCCGCGGCCGAGACCCCGGACCTAAGGGAGACCCTGGTCCACAAGGACCTGCCGGACCGCAAGGAGCCCAAGGCATCCAGGGGTGTCGCCGGTGTTCAAGGTCCTGCAGGTGCCCAAGGCCCCCAAGGCATGACGATGGGTCGAAATGGCAAATCTTTCCGGGCGACCTCGACATGACGCTGAATTGGCAGCCCGACACGGAGCCTAAGCTCGTCCGCATTGATGATCGGGTAAGTTCTCACGCGCTGGTCAGCATCAGTGACAACAGCAGTGTCAGGGTATTGCCGCTGGGTGAGAAGTGGCCCGTGGATGAGGTAAGTACCGTTTTAAAAGAAAGCTATACAGCAAAATAACAGCGGCTTGACCTTATGAAGGGCCGCCTCGCAGCGGCACCCTCGAGACTTCAAATTCCAACGCCGTAATAATCGTTCACCGCCCGCGTTCTTGTTGGATCACTCCAATTCCACGAGTTGTCGTTGCTATACTTCGGGGCGTTCTGCAACTGAGCCTCCGTAATCCCCGTGACGTAGCCTCCGAGATTCGTGTCGTATTTCAATGATTGCCAAGGCAACGGGTAGTGATCATCTCCAATGCCGAGGAAGCCGCCAAAGCTAAGCACGGCATATGAAACCTTGCCGCTTAGCTTGTCGATCATCACGCGCTCGATAGACCCGATCTTGTTTCCGCCTCCGCCATAAACTGCCGTGCCTTCCACCTTATCGCTACCGATCAGGTTTACTGTTTCTCTCGTTTCAGTGACCATGGTCCTCCTCCACAGTTGATAAACCAAGCAACAGCGATCCAAGCGTTTCGTTCCTAACAGCCATTACATCCGGCCGCGTTAGCTGGCCAAAGGAACCTCGCCCTACCTGGGACGTTGGAAAGTTAATCAATAACTCAGGAGGAAACTCTTATGCGAACTCTGTTGTTGGCTGGTGCACTGGCGGTTGCTGGATTCGCGATCGCCACACCGATTTCCGTTGCACCCGCGTGAGCTCAAGTTGCCGTTGATACACCGATCGGAGGCGTGAGAGTGGGCCCGCAGCCGCGCTATTATCGCGACTACGATCGACCCGCTTATCGCGCCTACGGTTATGATCGCGGATATCGCGGATGCCGCACTGTCACGATCGAGCGCGACGACGGCTCATTGTGAGTCGTCTTGTGTGAACCGCAAGCTGCGAGCGGTTTATGCTCGGCATTGCGCGCCGGCAGATCGTCCCAATAAAAATACACGCTCGGTCGTTCGTCAGAATATCGGCGGCGCGCGTCAGAAGCTCAGCCGGTAACGATCCATTAACCCCTAGGGCAGGTAGCCGTCACGAAGATCGTCATAGCGGCGGCTTTTTGCCACCGATCCGCCGCCACCTTGGCTGACGAATCGGGCGTGCTTAAAATCCCAACTTTTCATTGGCTGGGGGAGTGAAGTGCCCAGAGAGATGACGAAGGCACACGAAGTCGAATGCGTCGCGCTTACGCGAGACATCCGTGCGCTCTTGGCTGAAAGACAGGTTTCGCCGCCGATGGCCCGGGTCGTCTTGATCAACACGCTAGTCGCAATGATTAAGCATCTGGAAAGAAAAGACACGATGGAAGAGGCTGCGGAGGATTTGGTTCGCACGCTGCAACGGGCGATCTCGAAGTCTCACTAAGCCTCAATTGGCTCGATGTAATCGCGGTGTGGGGTGTTCGTCGTCCTGTTGCCGTCAAAGCGAACCATGACGGTGCGGCTATGGCGCTTAAGACGGACAACGGTACCCACCTTACCGCCGAGCAGTGGGCTACGTTCCCATTCAAGGCCTGGCGCGACCCCTAAATGGGAAACCCGATGAGGGTGATGCCATGACTTCGGACAGACGCCTTTCAATAAATTGGCGCTCAAGATCCGTAAGCTTGGTTTGGAGCAAGCGCCGGTAGCGAGCGATATTATTGGGATGGGTTCGCAAGCAGGCAATGTTTTCGTCCATCATCGTCATCATCCTTGACGGTCGTTACAGCTTTCCCTTTTGGCTACAGGAAGAGCCACGCGCAGCATTTCCCACCTCCGGATGCTCCTACTCTATCATTGGCACTGGATCATTGGCACTAGGCGAATAAAGCGGAAAGTGCAGTCAGCCGGAGGTCAGCCGCGGTCGTGATGCTCTCCTTGAGAGGTCGCTAGGGCAACCGATGCCGCGAGATTGACGCTCCCAACCATGCTGCCTAGACTACAGTCCGGTGGTCTCCTTCACCGGGACATGTAATGGCGAATTCTTCGGATCCCGTGCGGCGACGTCGGTCTGCCTCTGACTTGCTTGGCCTGTTGGGCACCGCCACCGCGCCTCTCCGGCAATCGCTCGCTGTTTCGCTCTCGGCGCTGGGGGATAATGCGCAAGCTGCCTTCGCCAGTCATTTTGACAGTGGCTACGATCCCAACGCGTCCAACGAACACGGTCGTCGCGGAGAGGGAGGAATCGCGGTCCGCAATCTTTCCGTGCGCTATGGCGAGAGATACGCGTTTGAAGACTTGACTGGCGAGTTTCCGCCCGCAAGCCTCACGGCTGTGATCGGCCCAAACGGGGCCGGGAAAAGCTCGCTTCTAAAAACGCTTGCCGGCATTATTCGGCCGACGGCCGGTGAGGTCATTTGCGGCGCTCTTGCGCGCCATCGACTGGCGTATCTGCCGCAGCAGGACGAACTCGACCGCGGGTTTCCGATCTCGGTCGCCGAACTCGTTGCGCTCGGCGATTGGCGAAATTTCGGTTCGGTTCGCAAGCCCCCGGAAGGCCTCGCTGCGAGTGTTTACGAGGCACTCGCGGCCGTCGGCCTCTCAACCGTCATGGATCGGCAAATCGCCGAACTTTCCGTCGGTCAGTTCCAGAGAGCTCTGTTTGCGCGGCTACTTATGCAGGACGCCGATGTCATTTTGCTCGACGAGCCTTTCGCTTCCCTCGACGAGAGCACGACGGAAGATCTCCAGCGTTTCTTAGAACGCTGGCAGGGAGAGGGCCGAACTGTCGTCGCGGTGCTGCATGATCTCGACCGAGTGCGTCGACATTTCCCATCGACGCTTCTGTTGGCGCGCTCGCCCATCGCGTGGGGGGATACATCGCTTTCGCTTTCGGCCGACAATCTTGCGCGGGGCCAAAAAGCGCTGCTCCCGCCAGTGGGTGCCCGCATCGGGTGGGTCACGTGAGTGGACAGCTCATTGGCTTTCTGGTTAGTCCATTTGAATCATTCGGATTTATGCGAATCGCGCTAGTCGCGTGCCTCGCTCTTGCCTTAGCGAACGGGCCGATCGGCACTCTTCTGCTCATGCGCCGCGAGAGCCTAAGTGGAAATGTGCTGTCGCATGCAGTGATGCCTGGCGCCGCACTCGGCTTTCTTTACGCAGGCTATTCCTTGGCCGCCTTGACACTAGGGGGAGTGCTAACCGGGCTCGCCGTCGCGGGTCTGGCCGCGCTCACGGCCCGGGCAAGGCCGCAGCGCCAAGACTCAAACTTGATAGTCTTCTATCTGGTATCTCTCTCATTCGGCGTCCTCATTGTCGCCGCACGCGGCAGCCAAGCCGACTTGATGCACGTTCTTTTCGGGACCGTGCTTGCGGTCGATGTGAAGGCGCTGGTACTTATCGCTAGCATCAGCAGCTTAACTATAATCATCGTGGCCGCTCTCTATCGCCCCTTGGCGGTGGAATCCTTCGACCCGGCGTTCCTGCGCGCTGTCGGAGGTGGCGGCGGCACATTCCGTGCCATTTTCATCACGCTCGTGGTTCTCAATCTCGTCGCGAATTTCCAGGCCTTTGGCACGTTGCTTGCGATAGGGCCGATGCTGCTACCTGCTGCGGCGGCACGCTGCTGGACGCATAAAGTGTGGCCAATGATTGCGCTTGCGACGGTCATGGGAATGGCCGCTGCTCTTGCAGGGCTCCTCATTTCCTATTACGCGAATCTGCCCTCCGGGCCGGCTATCGTCATGGGCGCGGGGGTGATCTACGGCATGTCGCTGCTAGCGGCGGGTAGGATGCGGCTAACACCCAAAAAGCTTGAGGGACGGAAATGAAAAGCGATACTTCAATTCGCGCGCAGTTCCGCGTTATTTTCGCAGGTGTTGCGATATTGCTTGGCGCCAGCGTGGCCGGCGCTGCCGAGCGGATCAAGGTCGTCGCAACGTTTAGCGTGATTGGTGACATGGTTGCGAATGTCGCCGGCGACAAGGTTGATCTTGTCACCCTTGTCGGACCGGCCGGCGACACCGAGCTTTTCAAACCCTCGCTAGCCGACGGGAAGAGTGTCGCCGAAGCCAAGATAGTCTTCATGAATGATCTCAACGACGAGTTCGAACCATGGCTCGAACCTCTGCTCAAACAGGTGAACTTCAGCGGCGCCAAAATTGTCGTGAGCAGAGGCGTGAAAACATTTACTTCCACCGAGGAGCGCGCGCCGCGGAACAAATCCGGGGAAGAAGAGATCGATCAGCACGCTTGGCTCGACCCGAAGAACGCAATCATTTACGTCAGGAACATCGCCGCTGCCTTGGTAAAGGGCGATCCAGCAAACGCCTCGGACTATCGGCTTCGAGCGGACGCCTACATCAAGGAAATGCAGGCCCTGGACGCCTGGGCCAAAGCCGAGATTGCCGCTTTGCCGGCGGCAAAGCGACGATTCCTAGCGTCGCACGATTCATTGCAATATCTGGCGAAAGCTTACGGCATTACGCTGCTATCGATTAATGGTTGGACAAACAATAGCGAGCCGTCTGCAGCCGAGCTGGCGCGTCTCGCCAAGCAGGTCCGACAGGAGCGGATACATGCACTGTTTCTCGACAGCATTACTGATCCCCGAGCGATGCAGCAGGTTGCGAAGGAGACCGGCGCCTCCATCGGAGGCACCCTCTATGGTGACGCTCTTTCGAAGCCGGGCGGAGATGCTGACACTTATCTCAAGATGCTTCGTCATAACGTCGCGACGCTCAAGGCCGGAATGATGAAGAATTGACGGAAATGGATGCTCCCCGGTCGCCTTTCGGCGGGCCACTGCTGACGAGCGCGCGGTCTCGCCTCACAGTAGCTGGCGCAGCTGTCTTGTGTCTTTGGATCTTGGTGTTGTGGGCTAGTCTGTCAGAGCCGGCTCGTGAGGCTGCCGCACCGTCGGCGTCTCCGGTGGTGGACACGTTGCGCCTTATCGTTGCGTCCGGACAGGCCGCGCCCGGTGGCGGCAGCTTCAACCGATTTGACGTGAGCTCGCAGCCGATCGTAGCGCCGGTCAACAGTCGTGGACAGGTTGCGTTTTACGCCAGCGTCGCAAGGGCGAAGGCGAATGAAGGCATTTTCCTCGCGACCGCCTCGCGGATTACGAAAGTGGCAGCGGTTGGCGACGCCGTACCCGGAGGTGGCGTCCTGTCCGAATTTGCGCGGCATCCGCTTCCAGCGCTGAACGATGCAGGCAAGATCGCATTTGGCGCGACCATTGCCGGAGCGCGCGCCACGGAGGGAATTTTTCTCGCAGCCGAGGACCGCCTCATAGCTATTGCAGTAACCGGGATGGACGCGCCAAGTGTACGAAATGGCACCTTTGTAGAATTCGATGCGCCGGTGCTCAACAATCGCGATGAAATCGCTTTTGTGGGAACTGTCAGGCGGGGCCGGGAAACGCTCCAAGTACTGTATCTGTACAGCGGTGGCGTGTTGCGCAAACTCGTGGCAGGTGGCGATCCCGCCCCGCGCGGTGGCACCTTTGACCGCTTCGGTCTTCCCGCGATAAACAACAAAGGCGTTGTCGTTTTCCCCGCGATCGTTGAGCGCGGAGCAGTATTGGGCGGAATTTTTACCGTCGGCGCCAGCGAATTGCACCTTCTTGTCGGCGCGGGTGAGATTGGCCCTGGGGGCGTAATGCTAGCGCGCTTTTCGGAGCGGGCTGCGATCGATGATGAGGACAACGTGGCCTTTGTCGCGCATTTGAGCTCGAAAGCCGCATCCGAAGCATTGCTGATCGCCAATGCGAGCGGCTTGACGCAGTTGGCGATCGTGGGCGAGAGCGCGCCGGACGGCGGCCGCTTTTCTGCTTTCGGGCCTTGGCCTAATTTTGGCCGCACGGCCACAATCGCCTTCGTAGCTTCGGTCGATGAGGGGTCCGGTCCTCTAGGGATTTATCTCGGCAATTCCGGAGCCATTCGTCGGGTCGCAATGGTTGGAGATCGTCTGGCCAACGGCGGCGTGATTCCCGCTCTCGCCCTCAACTCCGTCACTTCGGCGGGTTCGAACGGGGGCCTGACATTCGCTACAATGAGCAATCCAGAGGACGGTCAGAATGGTATTTATTATTACGGGCCTCCGGCGAACTGACTTTAGTTCATGTCATTCGGCGGATACTCGAGAAACACATTCTTCGCGGAAATCATTATGTGCTTGGTTGAGGTTTGCGACGGCACGTGTTCGCCCCGCAGCATCCGCAAGGCAATCGGCAGGATTTCGTAGCCGTAGCGGTCGAAATAATAGGCGACCGACCCTAGAACGACACTGCCGCGATTGGCGGGATCGATCTCCTTCTTCTCACTAGCACCGCCATGGACGCTGCGGTCGGCGCCTTGGCTAACAATGACACAATCGCTGATACGCCCGGCCGCTTCAACCGCAGATTTGGCGGCGAGGGCGGAGGCGTCGTCGAGTGTAGCTACGAGTACCTTGCGTCTAGTTTGGGCCGCGAGAAATTTAGAGAGTGCGCTTGCGGCTCGAACTGAATGGCCAGCACTATCCAATCGTACTAGCGAAAGATCGGGCAGTTCCTGCCCCAACCCTTCCGTCACGCCCTGAATGCGCGCGGTGACGGCAGAGCTTGGATCGGAGACATCGCCGAGGATGGCTGCAACCAGTGTCTGATCAGACCAGTTCTCTTTGCCGAATTTTCCTAACGCTTGGCCGGCGATCCGGCCAGCCCCAATATTATCGGCAGTATAAAGCGGGGCGCCTGGTACGGAATAATTCACTGCGAGCAAAGGAATTCGCGCCGTTTCTAACATACGTCCGATTTCGACATTTGCTCTCGCGTCGGAATTATATTCGATCAGCAGATCGACCTTACTGGCGACCGCGTCCTTTGCGTTGCCGAGCGCTTTATTACCGTCGCCACCGTTGTCGTAATAGGTCATGTCTACGGGCAAGCTGCGTGAGGCCAACTCAAAGCTGCGCCGGATTTCCAACCCGGTGAACCCCAAGCCGTCGATCCGCGTGCCTGGCTCCTCGTTCAGATTTGCAAAAGCCACTCGGAAGCGCTGAGGCGCCGCGCTGGCAACGCGCTTTGACAGAATCATCCCGAGGGTAGCCACCATGAAATGACGGCGTTTCATCTGAAACGTCGTCATCGGAACCCGTTCAGTTAAGCCTGCTACAGGCACACTACCGGATTGCTTCGACATTGACAAAGGTGCCGGTCGTACCCGCCGCCTTCGGGACGGTCATCGAGAGGAAGAACGTCGCGCGTTTGCTGCTCGCCGCCTCGGCCGCGATCAGATCGGTACGAACGTTTTCGATGATGTGGATGCCGTTATCCGTCAGCAGCAGCGCGTGGACAGGGAAGGCTTCCTGGGTATCCTCACTGGGGATTACCTCAACTGCCCAAGTATCTGCCCCGACCAGCACCACCTTTTGATCGGCGAGCCACTGCGCTGCAGCTTTGCCGATACCGGCTTCGGATGAGTTATAGGCGGTGTTCTGCGCCGGGAACTGTTTGAACAGGTCACCCCATCCGGTATGAATGAACACTGCATCGCCTTCGCGCAGCGTGACATCGTACATCTTCAGAGCGGCCTGGATGTCAGCAGGTGTAATCACCGTGCCACCGTCAAGACACGGCGTCCGGCAGGCGGCATTGCTCTTCAGCTTGTTGGCTTCCTGGAACACTTTGACCATGTCGAGGACCACGCCGCGGGTGGCGAAGGACTTAAGATTTTCAAGCCCCAGCTTCTTCAAGCCGTTCTGAGTGACAAATTTTCCCATCGGCGTCTGATTGTAATAGCAATCCTGGATGCCGATGTGGCCCATGCCGTCGATATGCGTACCGACGTGGCTTTGGCTGAGATAGGTATCTTCCATGTAGCTCAGTTTGTTCTTGCCGTATTCCGCGCCGGGGACCAGCGCAAAGGTCGTCAACATCGTCTTGGTGAACCGGGTGCCGAACAGAGGTACGCCGTCGACCAGATCGTAGGCCATGGGAACGACGGTGCCGGTCTGGATTTCCGCGGCCGCGGCCTTGGTCACGGCGGGAGTTATGCGGTTGGTCGCGCCAATTTGATCGTTCGGACCGAAAGGAGACGGCTTCACTAACGTCTTGCAGTCGGCCTGAGCGTGCGCGAAGCTCAAATTGCCGAAGAGCGCCAGTGCCGATAGCGCGATGCCAATAATCGCCTCGTGTTTCATGATCGCCTCCCTGACCCTGCAGATTCGGATGGACTGCATTGATGCAGGGATCATGGCAGTCCTGGGCGAACGTTTCAATCGGAGCCTTTATGGTTCGTCGGTGCCGTTGACCCCATTCCGCGTTGAGCTAGACGCCGGCTCAATGCGACAGCATCGCTGTCGTTTTGATCCGGCATACGGTACTCGCAACTAATGATGGATGAAATTGGATCATCTGGAATGGCCAAGTCATCAAAACTTGTCGCGGCGAAGAGGGGACGCGTGCTGCTGGTGCGACGGCGGCGAGATAAGCTCTGGATGTTTCCTGGCGGCAGGAAAAGAGCCGGCGAAAGCGCAAGAGAATGTTTGCAGCGGGAGATTAGAGAGGAGCTTCCTGGGATCAAGCTTGGCCGCTTGAAGCTTTGGAAGGAAGTGAGAGGCAGGAACAGTCGGTCAGGACGGAAAATGAGCGATGCGATTTTTTTGGCGAAGGCCTCAGGTGCGCTAAAAATCGGAGATAAAAGAGAGCTTGCGAAAGCTGCTTGGTGCGATCCGAAACGCGTCAAGCTCACACCTACAACGCGCTATATTCGCGATAAGCTGTTTCCGGGTTGAGGCTACGATCGCGCTTAGTGGACTCGCGATGGCCGTCATGACAAGTTGGGCAACGAAGTGCTGATGTCAAACTCTGCGTTCAGCTGATGACCAAGTAATCTGCCCACCTAATTGCGCATCTCGGGACAAACCTCTCAGCGTTCTGCAATACTGCCGAAAATTTCGTTCTTGTGCAGCGCAGAAAGGTGTGAGCCATTCCACAATTCGGCACTCCCGAATAGGCCTCGTCGAAGGTCGCAAAAAACCCCACCGGACAGCGCCGATGGGGTTCAGAAGTTTTGCTAGTTACCTTCCGTCAACCGGAAAGAGCCCTCATTCTATCGTGTCGGCATTAGATGTCATCCCTATGGAAAAGTTCTTACCATGATACGCCACAATCGCCTTGATGCCATGTATTTTCCGGTCGGCTCGCAGCTAGGCGCCCGTAGCGTTGGTTTAAAAAATGAAACCCGCTGGGGAAGCGGGCTTTCTAGTGGGCTTGCGAGGCTGGCCCCAGCCTCGGAGGGACTGGGCCGTCATTTTAATACGCCGGGGCTAGCCCTCTCCAGCGCCGTTTCTGGGTCTAGCGTTTCCGGCCTGAGCCGGCGGCTTAGAAGGGCGTCCCAATAGAAGTACCCGCTTGACCTCAAAGCCACCGCAGCCGGGGATGGCCTCGTGTTTAATGATGCGGATGCGGTCTGACATGCCTTCAGGACCACTGCATCGGCCCAAATGCTATGTCGGACAGAAACACCGCCAACGACTGGAGTGCACCACTTATGTGGTTCCAGAATTAACCCGCAATGCGGATATCAAGCTTAACACGCGAGTTTCGTTGCAGCTGATTCAAACAGGCATAGCGTGCCGGCTAGTCGCGCAGGATCTTTCCCCAAGTACCGCGTGATCACGGGACGCTTCGATAGCCGTCGAAGCGTCTCACCCCACTAAGACGCGGCACGGTTCTGTATCATGACCACCTTGGACAATCTCGACGTTGCACGTCGGCGAGTCGTCGCTCGTCCTCGGCCGTCAGAAACCTTTGACCGCGGTTGGCAACAACGACACGCCAGCCGTGCTTGTCATCAGGGACCACAGCTAGTGACATGCATGCGGCGCGACTTCGAGGGTCAAACAATTCCTCAAGGATGATCGCCCTGCGTCGCGAAGCTGATCGGCGAATGCGTTGACTGCAGGAACGGTCAGCTCGGCCAGCTTCTTCGCCCCGATGAACGGCACGATGTGCAGGTCAACGTGCTCTTCGTAGCCTTTCACCGTCATAGCCTCTAATTTCTTGTCATTGCAGCGCTTAATCCAGATGGCCGCGGCGTCCTTCACCGTGGGCGATACGCTGCCTGCCGTGTGAAGACCGCGCTTCAAGTCGTGCTGGGCATCAACCATCCATGCCTGGGCGGCGCCCTTCGTGGCGAACAGCTTCGCGCGCCGCTCTCCGCCGCCGTCGACATAGGCGACTTCCCATCGGATCATGCCTGAGGGCAGGGTGCGTTTGCGGATGTTGGCCATCTGCTCAGTCCTTTTCCGGATAGGCTTGCTGAAAGATGAGCCCCAAATTGAGGATCAGGTGGACGGCTTGCGGGCCCTCCGCGTCGATCATCTCTATCAGGCGGCTTTTCGGACCGAGGCGAAAGTAGCCGCTATCGTCTAAGTGGAATGGGCGATCGTCGTTCCGCGACGGCCTCTGCTTCTGAGAAGAACCTAATCGCTTGGCTCGCAAGAAAGTTTTTGATCTCCATCTAGTGAACTCCAACTAGCTGCGAGCGATAATCCGAAATTTCTTGGTTTCTTGCCGGCCGCTCCGTTCCAAGTGACTGCCTAGGAGTTGCGTTCGATGCGGGGGTCGACGATGCGATCTCCAAGAGCGGCGTAATAGCGTTACCTACCGTCTCGGTCGTATGCGATTTGTGATTTTTCGAGGATTCGCGGGGATCAAAGATCCTTACATCAATATCTTGCTCTAACCCCCAGATCATATCGGCGATCGTCTCAATGGTCATGTTCGTCTGCCCAGTCAATGCCGCACGCGCCGAGGCACCCCGAAATGGGATTTTTAATGCAAATCACCCGAAAAGAAGCCGGCAACCGTTGTCAGGATCGGGGGTAAGGAATGCGCCTGATCCGGCGCTGACCAAGGCCCGCCGGTTCACGCTGGCGGGCCCTTTCGGTTCTCATCCTAATTCATTTGTTTGGATTGACTCCCGGTGTTCCCAGATCGAAGCTGGGAAGCACGGAGGGCGGGCATCGGCGATGAAGGACTATTTGGCGCAAGTCGAAAAGCTCCGAAAAGACGCAGCCGAGTGCGCTCTGATCCGCGACCTCGCAACGGACCAAGCTAAGCGCGACCTGTTTGACCGTCTTCACAGTCACCTCACGGTCCTCGCGGACCAGGTTGAACAGGCGATAATACACCGAAAGACCGGGACCTAAGGCCGCGAGTTGAGGCGGCTTCTTTCGATTCGAGATTAGAAGGCGGCCCCGGTTTTCTCCGCTCAACCGGGGCCGCCAGCTCTCAGCTGGGGCTTTGGGGGCTGGAACAGCTGAGAGCCACAGCTAGACTCTTATCGGGAACATTAGTTCCAACGTAGACAGTGCCTGTCATTCGGCCAGCGCCCATCATTTCGGAACCGAGTCTAGACCACCCGGGTTTATTCGTGGGGTGAACATGGAGGGAGGTTTCCATGTGGACGCTGTTGATGCCGGTCGTAGCCGCATTGATAACAACGATTTTCGTCCTTGGCCTCTTTAAAGCCGCGGGATTGAAGCGCGTGGAGGATCTGATACCCCCTCCCCAGGAGGACGAATGGGACCGTCTCCGGAACTACAAACGCCAAGATTGAGTCTGGAAAGTTTGACCAGCCAGTATTTTGGTCGGTTGCCATTTTTTCCCATGGAACTAGTGTCCACTTTGTAACTTATCTGCCCGAGGTCCAACAAAGGGCAGGTCATTTACTAGTGAGTGACGAGTTCAAAAACGAAGTCTTTTCCAGCTTCGATCCCAATCCGATCAGGGCGTGCGGCATTTGCGGCAAGAAGCCCGCCACGGTTCGGACGATGCTCAATCCCGTGAATGGCCGGACAGTCCGCATGTTCAAGTGCGAGTGCGGGGAGCAAACGTGGTCCGAGGATAAGCAGTAAGGCCGGCTCAGTTGGCGACCTCCTTCACGCCAAGAACTTCATATTCGAAGAACGACGCCTTCCGGGTCATTTTCCGCGAACAAGGTTGCCGCGGCGTCGGCGTTGGCGAAGACCTTGAGGTGATCGGGGTCTCCAACCTGCTTGCTCGTATCCACGTAGATCAGCACAGTCATCGGAGGCCTATCTTGCCGACAGGGAAGCGGCCCCGACTCAGTCGTCCGTGAAGATTACGTTTTCAGGCAGTCGCTAGTTTTGGCTTCGGGAAGATGGCTGTCAGGATGAGGCACAACAAAATCCTGAGCCACTTGATGAGGCGTCGGAAGTTGTAGCCGGCCGCGGCGAGGATGGCGTTGTTGAGGTCGCCTTTGCGGTGGGCGAGATAGTTGCGCCCCATTCGGTGCTCGTCCTTGAGGTGGCCGATGACGGGTTCGACGGCAGAGCGTCGGCGCATCTCGCGTTTGATCGCCGGGGTGACGCGGCGTTTTTGTTTTGAGGTGTAGATTTTGAACATGTAGTCGGCCGGCGCATTGTGGCCGCGGTAGCCGGCATCGGCGTGGAGCCGCTCGATCGTGGTGCCGACGAGTTTTTCGATCCCCGGGATCACCTCAGCCAGCGTATGGCCGTCATAGGGATTGCCGGGCAGCGCCTGGACATGGGCGACGAACTGGCCGCCCTTGCTATGCTTGAGGGGGGTGGCAACGCTGACCTTGACGCCGAACTCGTAAGGCCTGTGGGCCTTGCCCTTGCCGATGCACTCCACTTCGGGAGCATGCAGGCTGTAGACCTTGGGGCCGCGCTGTCCGCGCTCCTGCGCTCGTACCCGTCGGCCAAGGCTGAGCAGGAGAGCGAAGCTGGCCTCGAGCCCATGGTTGCCGTCGATCTTGCGGGCAATGTCGCGGATGACGCGGCCCAGATAGGTCTTGAGCTTGCGCAACGCCCTGTTGGCGCGCTTGAATTGCTTGGCATGGGCGTAACGCTGATGCTGGATCAGGGCGAACTTGCCGACCCGCGCATAAGACTGCCGCAGCTTCACACCCTGCTGTTTGGCCAGCTTCACCAGCTTCTCGCGGGCCCGGTTCATCAGCTTGGCGTCGGTCGGGAAGGTAATGTTCTTCGGCTGCACCGTGGTGTCGACAATGACGCGGGCGAGATCGCCGGGCTTCATCGCGCCAGTCTTGGTTGCGACCGCTAGGCTCTCCTGCAACAGCGCCTGCAGCCGCTCCTCGCCCATGCGGTTGCGCCAGTGGGTCATCGAGGAGCGATCCAGCGGCAGCCGATGCTGGAAAAACTCTTCGCCGCAGAAGTACTGGTAATACGGGTTCTCGATCCACTGCTCGCACACCACTTCGTCGCTCAGGTTGTAGGTGTGCTTGAGAATCGCGAGCCCCGCCATCAGTCGGGTCGGCAGCGGCGGCCGCCCGGAGCCGTCGGCGTACACGGCGCCGAACTTCTCTTCCAGAAAGCCCCAGTCGATCGTCCGCGCCAGCTTCGCCAGTGCGTGATCCATGTTGATGACCTGGTCGAGCCGCGAACGAAACAGATCCTGTTTGCCGCTTTCCCGCCGCTCCCGTGGCCGCATCGAACTCCCTCCGATTGCGTTTGAGCGTAGAGAATCACGGCTTCGGATTCGAGGGAATCCCAAACTGCAATTTGCAAGAAAATCGACGCCAGAGCCCCAATTTCCGGTAAATCCAATCGATGGAATTCTCGCAATTATTATTGCCAATCAACCGCTTCAGGATATTTCACGGACGACGACTCAACAGGGAGGGACGCCGGGGCCGCTTACTTCCAGGGGCCCTGGGAGGTAGTCCCGGAAGCTCACGAAAGAATGCTCTGCGTGCGCAACCGTTCCTAATCCGCTAGGCCCTCAAGGGAAACCACGCGCCCAATCGCCCGTTAACTTAGGTCGGTCGCGACTAGCGCACGGTTCCCAAAGCGGCCGGCAGGGGTCGTCGCTCGCATGCCCCATGCCCCCCAAGCGGCGGCCCCACTTCGCTGGGTACATTGCAACCAAGCCGGTGGATCCTTGTTAAAACCAACGTCGGTAGCGACCTCGGTCACAGGAGGAAGCGATCGGCAGGGGTCGTCGCTAGCATGCCTCCACGGTATGACCCCCAGCGGCGGCCCCACGTGAGCGGCCTCACGAATGCAGCCCAGGTCCGCCCCGTGCTTTGTGGGATGCTGTGTGAAGTGAGAACAAATATCGAAACCGCCATGCCGCTTCCGTGCTGCTCGGAACAATTCGAAGCGAGCTGTAACAGATTGATTTTGCTTGCATCCGTTTGCAACACTTAGCAGCACGGATTTTCACAAAAGAACAAACGGGAATTGCGGAAAGCCGTTGTTTTACAAAGGCTTTTGTTGGCGATCCCAGCAGGATTCGAACCTGCAACCCACGGAGTAGAAATCCGCTACTGGCTGACCACCGATTGACCACCGAAACCCCGTGAACGAACGGTGATAAAGGTGACCAATCACTAGCGAATCTGATTGTTTTTGTTGATCTTTTCAGCAGTTACTTACGTTCGGGACGCAGGGCGTCGGTTCGAACGCTGCTAGTCGGACCAAGTGCCCCGAGACCACGATGGACTTACGAACAACGCGCAGGGGCCCGAATTAGGCGGCCTGTCGTATCGTTGCGTGCTCCGGGCCGCAATCGGCTGACTTGACCTGTGCGCTCTGAATAGCTCGTCGGGCTGCGCCACGGCCGAGCCAACATTGCAGATATTGACTTTCGGTCAGGGAAGTTCCCAAAGCCGCAAACACGGCGCTACTGATTACTTGCTGCTGCCGTCGTAGATGATCGTGAAGCAGCTTGTGTCGAGTAGGCCCGGGCCATGACCGATCAGCACCGTACCTGTCGGTGTGGCGCAGTCTACCGCCGCACCGAATCCATGGCCCCGACGCGCGAAGTCAACAGCTTCGAGTGCTCTGTGTGTGGTGAGACGATGGAGAGTTGGAATACCGCCTGGGTGCCGACGTATAAGCTGGTCGTCGGACCGGTACGACAGTCGACGGATCAGTCAGGATCTCGTAACGGCGGCTGAAGAGCTGGAGAAGCAGCCCACGCGAACTCCTTCATCGTGACTTCTAGCGCGTCCGCTTTCGCGAGAACGAGCTGGCTTCCGTCCGGGAGCAACAATGCAGCCTGTGCGCGCAGGTCGTCGATTGTTTGTTGCAGCGAAACGGCGTCATTGCCGGACATTGCCAAGCTCCCTGGCAGCAGGCGGCAACGCAGTGGTCTCTCAGTCAACGACGCCTACAGACAGAGCCTCGGCCGGTGATGATAGACAAGCCACTTCAGAGGCGATCGTTCCTCGTAACGACCACTGCACAAATGCACTGAGATGGAGGAACCGCGATTTTGCTTGGCGGTTATCGGGGTGGAACCTTTTGAGTAACGCCCATGCAAAAGCCTATCCCGTATACGTCGGTCGTGATCGACCTCGCGAGCGATCTTCAGGTCCATCATTGGGCGAAGGATATGCAGGTCGAACCGCATGAACTTAGAGCGGCCGTACAATTGGTTGGCCCGCGTCTCGGCGATATTCGACAATATTTTGGAAAGTGCGCGCCCGTCATACCGTTGGAAAGCAGGCGTAAAGTGCGCCGGACGTCGGTCTCTCCCTATGGGCCCGTGTAAAAGCTGCGCGGCAAAGCTAGACAGCGCGTCGTATAGTTTCCTCCAACTCGACGGAGGGTCGGTAGGTGCTGCTTTCCACTTATCGAACAACGCAAACAAACCTAGGACGCTCGTCGCGCCCAGGTAACCGACGTCTACTTGCTTGTCGAGACCGTGCTCGCGCTGCGAAAAGAAGAACCGTAGTGAACCCACCCATTCGTCTGATTTGAGGAAGCCCCCTCGGAACTTGTACCCAGTCATGCTCAGTTTCGGGAACGGGTAGTTTGAGATGAAGGGCATGTTATTTCCACTTCGCCTTCAGCCCCGGCTCTACAAGCCGGCGGATGGCTTCCGGCGCCTCAGTCGGCGTCCGTGACCTTCCACTTACCGTCGCAGGACTTGCACTTAACGGGATAGATTTTACGACCTGGCTGCGCTGGTTGCTTCACGACCGGGTAGCCCGTTCCATTGCAGGCGGGGCAGACGTGATCTTTGATCTTTGGTGTCATCGAACTTTTGAAGCCGCCCAATTGGCGGCCCTAAACAGCGAAATCGCCTACGGCCTCTGCAAGACGATCCAGATCACAAAAACCAGGGCGCCAATAATCCAAAGGAGGACCTTGGGATCATGGGTCCACTTCCAGTCCATCATTTCGTTTTGGCCTTCGGAGCCAGCTCGCCTGCCTCTCGCGCCAGCCTTTCTGCTCTAAGGCGTTTGTGGTTTGCATGGAATGCTGGCTCGGCTTGGCTGTCCGATATCGTCTGCCTCGACGAAAGCGGGTGGAGAGCCCGTCGCTCGAGTTCGTCCGCAACCTGTTGCTCGGCAGACCGCTTCGGCTTGATCATTTACTTTTTCCCTTCAGCCCGAGCGCCACCAAGCGGCGGATGGCGTGAGCGCGGGTAAGGGCTTTGTCGTTTGACGCTGCGATCCAAGCATCAATCGCGGCAAGCTCGGAGGGGTGCCACCGCTCGCCGACTTGAACCCCTTTGCCTGTGGGGGCAGGGCCGCGCTTTTTCTTTGGTACCACACTTGTCTTTGCCATAAACCGTGGTACCATAGAAGCAAGCCAAGGTGAAGGCCCTTTCTTTCGTAGAATTTCTGTCACCATCCTATCGCGCGCGATCAACCTCGGGGAGAAGCGACGTGGCGACAGGTACAGTGAAGTGGTTCAACGCGACAAAGGGTTATGGCTTTATCCAGCCCGACACTGGCGGCAAGGACGTGTTCGTCCATATGTCGGCCGTCGAAAAAGCGGGTCTGAGCAGGCTGAATGAGGGCGCGAAGGTAAGCTTCGAAGTGACGGCCAACCGCGGGAAAGAGTCTGCTGAAAACCTCAGGGTAGGTTGACCCCAAGGAGAACGGCCCCCGACGCGGGCCGGTGTGCGCCGGGAAAAGCTGGCAATCGGAAATATTAGCGGATACGGTGCCCCTTTAGTACCCTTGGAAGATATTGGCATTCAGCCCGGCGCTTCAAAAACGCCGGGCTTTTGCACGGCTGATAAGACGGCCCCAGCCTACTCGACGCGCTGGGGCCGCCTGCTCCCGGAAGACTTTGGGGGCTGGAGCCCAGTAGCTCCGAATAGACATCTGACGGACGATCCCGTTCCTCGGGGCTGGTGGCTTAGTTTGAAAAGCCCGTAAAAATACGGACCTTCACTAAATGCAGCCGGTCTGTGGTATTGTGACCTATGGACGCGGCATCACGTCATCAACCATCAAACATGGCACTCGTTGAGAAGATCGAGCAATGCCGACGGCTGGCCGGTCAAATCAGCGACCCCACGACCTCCCGTAGGCTCTTGGAGCTGGCAAACGAATACGTCCATCACATCAAGGGCAATCCTGAGAAGTAAGCCGGTTCAAGCTGGCGGGCCTATCACCTCGTACTCAAACGCCACGCCTTCAGGGTCGTTTTCCGCAAACCATGCCTCCGCGGCGTCGGCATTTGCGAAGACCTTGAGGTGATTGGGGTCTCCGACCTGCTTGCTGGCGACGCGCAAAACGGACATTCGTCGAATGGAGCCTAGGCGCGTCGGTTTACCAGGAGGTTTCCCTCCCATACTGATGAAGCTGGATGAGGTATGAACCGATCAACGAAACAAACGTTACGTCGCATGGCAGCGCTTGAAGTGGCTTCTTGAGATGGATCGGAACAAGGATTGGCGGCGGCACGGCGTCTTCTATCAGGTCTACCCTCGCTCGTTCTAGGACTCCGATGGCGATGGAGTAGGCGATATCCGGGGGATCAGCCAGCGCCTGCCGCATCTGAAATCGCTCGGCGTTGACGCGGTCTGGCTATCGCCGATCTTTCCATCCCCGATGGCTGATTTCGGCTACGACATTTCGGACCATGCTGGGATTGATCCATTGTTCGGTACGATGGAGGAATTCGATGCACTCGTGGCTGCTGCGCATGAGAACGATCTGAAGATTATTCTCGATCTGGTACCGAACCACACATCCGATCCGCATCCGTGGTTTATTCAAAGTCGCGCCTCGCGCGACAATCCCAAGCGTGATTGGTACATCTGGCGCGATCGGAGGCCAGAGGGCGGACCGCCGAACAACTGGCTGTCGGAATTTGGCGGCAGCGCCTGGCAGTATGACGATGTGACAGGACAGTACTATTACCATGCCTTTCTCGCTGCGCAGCCTGACCTGAACTGGCGCAATCCCGAGGTGCGCGAGGCGATTTATGACGTTATGCGGTTCTGGCTTGGCAGGGGAGTCGATGGTTTCCGGGTAGATGTGATTTGGCATCTGGTCAAGGATGCCGAATTTAGCGATAACCCGCCCAATCCGCATTTCGTCGAAGGTCGTCCCCCCAACGAGCAAATCCTGACGCAGTATTCCACCGACCAGCCCGAAGTGCATGATGTCATCGCCGAGATGCGGCGCGTGATCGATGAATTTGATCACCGCGTCCTGATCGGGGAGATCTATCTGCCGCTGCACCGTTTGATCGCCTATTATGGCAATGATCTTGCCGGCGCCCAGATGCCGTTTAATTTCGCGCTATTGTCGACGCTGTGGAGTGCGCGATCGATCGAAAAAATCATCACCGATTACGAGGGCGCGTTGCCGGCAGGGGCGTGGCCGAACTGGGTGCTCGGCAACCATGATCGGCCGAGGGTCGCGAGCCGTGTCGGAAGAGAGCAAGCGCGGGTGGCAGCGATGCTGCTGCTCACCTTGCGGGGAACGCCGACGCTGTATTATGGCGACGAGATCGGGATGCAGCAAGTCGCGATCGCAGCGGATCAGGTGCGGGATCCCTTCGAGAAGAACGTGCCGGGTATCGGTGTCGGCCGTGACGGTTGCGGTACGCCGATGCAATGGGACGCGACGGCGGGTGCGGGATTTTCAACGGCCAGGCCGTGGCTGCCGCTGGCGAATGACTACACTCATGAAAACCTTGCGAATCTTGATGCCGATGTCGATTCTTAGCCTCTACAAGGCATTGATCGCGCTTCGAAGGAAACTGCTGCAACTCGTGACTGGCGCCTATCAACCGGTCGCTGCCCAAGGCGACATCCTTCTGTATCGCCGCGAAGGCGGGGGCAATGGGGTCGTGGTGGCATTGAATCTCGGTGCCCAGCCCGTTTCGGTCGCTTCGAATTCGATCGGTATTGGACGTGAGATCCTGCTATCGACCTTTCTCGACCGCCAAGGTGAGCAAGTGGAGGGCACACTCGATTTGCGCGGCAACGAAGGCGTGATTCTCGGTCGGTCTGCTCAGGCAGGATGACTGGTCTTGCCGGTGGCATCGGTATCGATGTCGCTGCGCTTCAACAGATAGTCGAGGCCGCCGACCCGATACCATCGGTAGCCATAGCCTTCCAGCATCAACGTGTGTCTACCTCGCTGGTCGGCGTGGCTGTGATCCTCTGTCAGCAAATTAACCAGCAGCTTGCCGGCTTCGCCGGGAAGTCCGACCGCAAACGAAAACTCCCGTGGCTTTTCGTCGAAATTATGCACGAACAGTACCGAATTGTTGCGCCAATCGTAGCGGATGATCAACACAGCAGCGTCGCGCACCGTGATCACCTTGAAGTCGCCCCAGCCGACTTCCGGGACCTCCTTGCGCATTCGCACAATGCGTTCGGTCCAGTTCAGCATTGAGTTCGGGTCGCGCCGCTGCTTGGCGGCGTTGACGTGTTCGAAGCCATAGGGGCCCTTGTCGATCACGGGTGAACACGGCCGGTCGCCTTCCGTGAATCCGGCGTGCGGCTCGGTCGACCATTGCATCGGGGTGCGGGCGCAACTGCGCTCGGGCAGATCGAGGTTGTCGCCCATCGCGAGCTCGTCGCCGTACCGAATGACAGGCGTTCCCGGCATCGTACACATCAAGCTATAGGCCAATTCCAATCGTCGCCGGTCACCACCCAGCATTGGTGCCAGTCGGCGGCGAATGCCGCGATCGTAGAGCTGCATGTTCTTGTCTGGTCCGAACGCTTTGAATACGGCTTCGCGCTGCGGCTTGGTGAGTCGACCGAGATCAAGCTCGTCATGATTGCGCAAAAACAACCCCCATTGCGCCGTTGCAGGCCGCGGCTTGGTCGCAGCCAGAGATTTCGCCAGCGGTCTCGTATTGGCGGAAGCCAGCGCATAGAACATATGCTGGTTGACGTGGAAATTGAACATCATGTGCATGCGGTCGCCGTCGCGGCCGAAATATTCCATGTCGGTTTCGGGCAGGACATTGGCTTCAGCCAGGATGATGGCGTCGCCCTTCCGCCATTGCAGAAATTCACGGAACGAGCGCAGCATATCGTATTGTTCGACAGGCGTGTGCACCTTGGCGCCCTTGGTGGCGATGATGAAGGGGACGGCGTCCATGCGAAAGCCGGACACGCCGAGCTGAATCCAAAACCCCATGATTTTCAGAATTTCGGCCCGCACATGCGGGTTCGACGTGTTCAGGTCAGGCTGGAAATCGTAAAAGCGATGAAAGTACCAGGCTCCGGCTTCCTTATCGCGCGTCCACGTGGATTTCTGCACCCCGGGAAAAACCATGCCGGTATTAGCGTTTGCCGGACGCTTATCGGCCCAGACGTACCAGTCGCGATAGGGTGAGTCCTTTGAGCGTCGTGCCTCGCGAAACCAGTCGTGCTGGTCTGAGGTGTGATTGACGACGAGGTCGATGATTACGCGGATGCCGCGCTGCCGGCAACCATGGGTGAATTCGACGAAGTCGCCCAAGGTACCGTAGCGCGGATCGACGCCGTAGTAGTCCGAGATATCGTATCCGTCGTCCTTGGCGGGCGAAGGCTGGAACGGCATCAGCCAAATCGCGGTGATGCCAAGCCCGTGCAGATAGTCCAAACGGCGCAACAGGCCTTTGAAATCGCCGATGCCGTCGCCATTGGCATCCATGTAGGTGCCGACGGACAGGCAATATATCACGCCGTTCTTATACCAGAGGTCATCAATCACCGGGCGGGCCCTCGCTGGTCCGCTTTGCGATCTCAATGGCGGCCGTGGTATAAGCGGCGAGGGGCCTTCAGGGTTCCGTGGGCGTCGCAGTTTGTCCCGCCCGTGACCGCAGCTCAGAACAGGTTCGCGATAGGGAAGCTGGATCGCTGGCCGATCCACGACAATTCCGAAGAATTCGATGAGGTCGATCACCATCTCCTGACAAGCCTGCGACCAGATCTGTGGAATTGCGAAATGAGTACATTTAACCGAGTTGCGGAGACAGAGATTTTCGACTTGTCGTTCTTCGAATGACCGCTTCTGGCGGCGAAGCGGTCATTCGAAGAATTATCGGCCGTGCTGCCTGAATTCTCCTGGCGTCATATTGGTGGCGCGTCGGAACGTGCGCGTGAAGCTGGCCTGGGAGGAGAAGCCGGAGCGCAAAGCGATTTCGCTTAGGGGAAATCGGCCGGCGCCGGAAACATGACGGCCGCGCTCAGCCTGATGGCAAAGGATCGTAACGGTCCGAAGATCGGTCACCAGATTCTCTTGATCCCGGGACCGACGCCAGCGTCGATACGGGCTCCTATCACGAATATGGCACCGGTCGCTTCCTCGCTCGCTCATTCATGAAGTACGGCTGGGATCTGTACGCGCCGGACGCAGCCGCCCGAAGTAATCCCTATGTCTCTCCGCTGCGCGCCAGCACGGAAAAGCTGAAGGGATTGCCGCCGGCACTGGTCATCACCGCGGAGAATGATCCTTTGCGCGATGAGGGCGAGGCCTATGCCCGCAAGCTGAAGGACGCCGGCGTTCAGGTCAATGCGGTCAGGTACAACGGCACCATCCATGACTTCGTGCTACTCTCTACCTCAAGCCCGCAAGCGCCCGTGGTGATTACCTCAAAAGCACAATCAGAACGGCCATAGCCGACCGCCGACCGTCAACAGCACGTCAACAGCAAATCCGCTTTGTTCCAGCTTTGTTCATGCTCCGATTTGCGCTTCTACCGGCCTTTTCGTTTTGATTTCACACGCGAATTGGTGTCTCGGACTACCTTGACATGGTAGGGGTCACAGGTTCGATCCCTGTCGCGCCCACCACCTACGTAGGACACTGATCCAACGTAGTTTTCTGCTGATCCGCTCCGGCCTCTGAAAACCTTCGACATCTCTGCTGGTCCCATTTTGGTCCCACTAAGCAGGACCGCAACGGAACGGCTGGGCCAGTCGGCGGGGTGATCAATTCCGAGTGCTATAATCTCACGGATCGGTGAGGTTGTTTCATTCGCGGCTTCTCACGAAACCTGCGCTGAGATTTTGGTCTCCTACGAAACAAACCAATTTTGCATGACATCATTTTTGGAAGGCAACGGCAAAGTCCTGAAACGCGACTGGTTCATCATCGTGGCATTCACGAACACGAAGGATGTAATGATGCGCAACCTATTCTTCTCAACGGGCACAATCGGAATCGGGCTTGCTGTTGCAGCGTTACTTGCGTGGTCGCAAGCCGTTACGCCACTGCAAGCAACCACTGCGTCATCCTCATTCAACCCCACCGACATGATGGCGACCTACAAGGCTCCGCTACCAGTCGAGCAGTGGGACGCCATTTGAAATTTCTCGCGCTCCCCGTTCGTTCAGTCCTAGTTTCCTCCCAAGACTTGGCCCCGGTCCTGTGCCGGGGCTTTCTTTATGGGGCAACGTGAGTGGTCGCGCACCGTCTCCAACCACATCAGGAAGCAACTCGACACAGTAGTCAGCCCGAAGTCAAAGCTAACCACACCCATCAGGAAGCCGAAGGCAACATGGGTCGAGCCGAGGTTCTATGCCAACATCGAGTACCGCGACATCACGTCGGAGGGCTTGCTGCGGGCAAGTTCGTTCAAAGGGCTGACCAAGACCTAACGTCTGTTATGTTGCGTCAGTTGCCGCTCTCGTTACGCGAGGGAAGTCAAATCATCGACCAATGAGCCCGTACAGTCCCTCACTACTCCGGGATGCCAGCATCTTGAAGAGCCGCTTGGATGCGGTTGCGACTTTCCAATGACCTTACCGGAAACAAATAATGGCAGTGCGAGGCTCTGAAACCAGGTTGAAACCGGAGCAGCCGTTCAGCGGCATCTTGAGCCTCGGTTAGCCTCCCGGCACGAATGGCATTTGCTGCGAACGAACTCAGAGAGTGAGCATCGGGCACCCTTTGCATTGCCTTCTCAGCAGCCGCACATCCCTCCATGTATTCTTGGGTCATAAAGTGTGCCCACCCTGTCATATACCAAGCGCGGACTAGCAATGGATCCCGAGGGCTAAGCCTCTTCATTTGGCGGAAACTTCGGATTGCCTCTTGGGGCTTTTCGCACATCACCGAAACGGCGCCACGACTGTACCACGCAGGAGCGAGATTTGAGTTGAGTTTGACGGCGCGGTCTACGAGAGAAAGACCGAGATCGTACTTGTGCCCGAAATACGTAAGGACATGTCCGGCCCGTGCCTGTACGAAGGCGTCATCCTCATCCAACGAAGCAGCCGTTTCGGCAGAGCGGACTGCTTCTTCAAGACGAGCAGCCGACAGCTTAATGCCAGTATGGGCCTGATACATCATGCTACTGAAGCCTGCCATTACATGCGCCGAAGCGTACCTACTATCGACCTCGGCAGCTTTCTTGAATGTGTTGTAGGCATCTTCAATCGTTGAAGCTGTCCTCCGTTGATAAAACAACGCCATACCCTTCAGGAACAGATCGTAGCTATCAAGCTGTTCCGTTGGCTTGCGCTTCGCCCGCTCGATCTCGGCGACCTCCAACGCCGGAGCAATGAATGAAACTACCTTCTCGGTAACCTCGTCTTGCAGGTCAAAGACATCGGACAACGAGCCGTCGAACTTGTCTGCCCAGAGATGGTTGCCCGTGGCTGCGTCAATAAGCTGGCCTGTGATCCGAACTCGTCCACCACCTTTTCGGACGCTACCTTCGAGAATGTAACGGACCCCGAGTTCTCGGCCTGCTTGCCTGATGTCAACGGGCTTTCCCTTGTAGGTGAAGGTAGAGTTCCGGGCGATAACGAACAACGATTTGAAGTGGGACAAAGCAGTGATGATTTCTTCTACGATGCCGTCCGCAAAATACTCCTGCTCGGGATCGCCACTCATGTTCTCGAACGGCAGCACTGCAATCGACGGCTTGTCGGGGAGAGGCAGCGGCTTGCTATATGGATCAGGCAAGTTACCCGCTTCTGCGGGCGTCGGATGCCCTGCGGCGACCGGAGTGGCAGCATAAACTCGAACCGGGCGGGCAATGTTTTTGAGGTGTTGCTCGCCCAGATCGACGAACTCAATGCCGACCTTGCCCCGGATGTAGTCGTAAGCAGTAGAAGAGAGGCAGATGCCGCCGGGTTCTGCGATGCCTTCAAGCCGCGCCGCGATATTCACACCATCCCCAAAGATGTCATGAGGCTCGACAATCACGTCGCCGACATTGATGCCGACACGGAAAGCGATACGCTTATCTTCCGCATCGGCGGCTGCAAGTTCGTTGATGCGGTTCTGAAATTGCACAGCCGCTCGAACCGCCTCAACTGCGCTTGGAAATTCTGCCAAGAGCCCGTCGCCGGTATTCTTGACGATACGGCCGCCGTGTTCGGAGATCGCTGGTTCGACGACGTCAGCGAGGAGCGCCGACAGATTGGCGTGGGTTGCCTCTTCGTCATTATGCATGAGGCGCGAATAGCCAGCCACGTCAGCGGCTACTATCGCCGCCAACCTGCGTCCGACCGGGACTGGCCGCTCTTGCACCATGGCCCGCAATCCAACCCATAGCGCACTGTACGACGGGTCAGATGGCAGTGCCAAACACGTTTTGAGATTGCCCCTATTGGACTGGCTAGCGGCGCACTTGTCGTTGCTAGCGTCTGAGGTTGAAAGGGCAATGCTAGAGAGCGGGAAGAAGGGATAGGTTGCGATTACTGAAGGGTGGCCCGACGCATGAAGTTATGGAACGACACACGTCGGGCCTTGCCACAACGGGTTCAGCCCCCAGTATGGCCATTAGCCGCGCTGGCTAGACCCAAGTTACAGTCCCTCCATATAGGCGAGAACACCGTTAGACTACGGGGAGCCTTGCGGACAGCCGTTCGTCATATGACGGCAGAACCTGTCACTTCGTCCATAAGTCCACGAACCGAGTTGGATAGCTCGGTGTACCTGACGGTGTGCTGAATGTTCTTGTGGCCGAGATAGGCTTGCAGGGCGCGGGTGTCGTGCCCTTTGTTGGCCAGCGCGAACCCGCAAGCATGACGCAGCATGTGCGGATGTACCTTGAACGGCGTCCCGGCTTCCACCCCAGCCCGCTCCATCATCCTTGCGAGCCCGGCAGTCGTGAACGGACCAGCCCGCTCACTGGTGAACACGAAGGGTGACTTCGGTTCCTGCTCCCGCTGCAATCGACGCAAGGCCCGCAACTCGTCCCCCATGATCGGGTGGGTGCTGGGTGTGCCTTGCTTGACCCTCCCGACATGCAGGGCTCCCGGCTGCGCAGGTCGGCTTTGGGGCGGCGCTTCGCAGCCACGCGGAGACCTTCAGGTCGAAGCGTGTCCAGCGAAACAAAAGCGAAGACGGGGTGTCTCCTCAGGGAAGAATGCACCGCAGGCGAGCTATGTATCGCGAGCCGGCAAGCCACGTTTTTCGCCCATTACGACATGATCGCCGCCGCGTCAGCGGCTCGATATTCGCCATCTGTTTGAGAAGTTCCTCGGCCTCCCGAACCGACGCTCCGTTATTCTGCTTTTTTGTCCTGGCTCACCGCAGCGCCGCGCAGAACTGTTCCGTAACCGCCGCCCTTTCGTCGGCGACGTTCCAGCCATTCGTCTCGGCGTTTTCCTTGGCTAACTTTTGCTCGTTCTGAAGCATCTTTTTGATGAGCGCGTACGGTTTCCAGTCGGCCTTGGACAGCTTGACGGGGGGCGCACCGCAGACGTTGTGGGCAATCGCTTTCTGCACACTTTTGCTGACGTCGGTCATATGGTCCTCGACCACGGCGGTAAAGCGCGCCTTGGCGTATTGGCTGTTGGCTGCGATGAAGTCCCTGCAGAAGGCGACCCGTTGACCTCCATCGCGGGCCTTGATGTAGGCCGTCTGCGTTTCGTAGTGCACGCGGTAGGCGAGTTTGCTGGCGTTCGGGTCGGATTTCACCGCTTCGAGCATGGCGTGGTGGTCACCCGAGGCGGCGTCATTGATCCTGAAGTCACATACTTTGGCGAGGGAGACGACCGGAACGTAGGCCCGCACCTTGGCTTCCAAGGCGTCGTTGGCGTGCGCAACGGGTGCGAACAGGCTGGTGGCGATTGCGAAAGCAGCGAGGCAGCGTTTCATTGGTGACATACACCTAATCACCGAACAGAAAAGCGGCGGCGAAGCGTCCAGCGCAGAAAACGGGTTGAGCAACTTACAGCCCGAATTCCTTGAGCGGCGGCCGAGCCACGTTTTTCGTCCATTGCGAAATGATCGCCGACAGGCTCACTCCGGCAATCCCGACTTGAGCAGCCCGGCCTCATGCCGGGCGCGGTCGGCGTCCTGCTTGTAGTGCTGGGTGGCGAGATAGGCGGCCACCGAGAAGCCCGGTTCAAGCTTGACGACCTCGGCGGCATGCGCGGCGGCCGCAACGCCGTTGCCCATCTGCGCGAAGGTTGCGGCGAGGAACGCGTGATGCGTGAAATCGGGCCGCGTGATCCGCGCGAAGGCCTCGGCGGCATCAGCGTATTTCTCGGCGCAGTAGAGCGCGCGGCCGAGGTGATTCCAAAAACGCTCGGGGTGGTACGGGTTGAGGCGCATCGCCTTCCTGATCCAGTCGATCCCCTCTTCCGGCCGCCCCAGCCAGGTCAGAAACTCGCCCTGCTGAACGACGACGAGATCGTAGTTGGGATTGAGCGTGAGCGCGCGCTCCTGGTGGTAGGCCGCCCTTTCATGATCGTCGCGCGTCAGGTTCACCGCGGCCAGGATGCGGTGAACGTCGCTGTCATTGTCATCAAGCGCCAGCGCGATCTGCAACTCGTCAGCCAGCAGCTGGAAAGTGGCGTCGCGATCTTCGCACCATCCGTAGATCCAGGTCTGGCCCAGCACGCAGGCCTTCCAGGCATGCGCGTGCGCGTAATCCGGATCGAGCGCGATGGCTCGGTCGAGCAGACCCTGCGCCTCGGCGTTGGCCTCCCGCTGCGAGCGGTGGTGCAGCACCTTGGCGGCGAGGACGCATTCATAGGCCGCCATGTTGTCGGTTCGCTGGCGCTTCGCGCGTTCCTGCGTGGCGGCTTCGACGCGGCCGGGCAGCGTGCTGGCGATCGCTCCGGTCACCTCGTCCTGGATGGCGAAGATATCCTCGAGCTTGCGGTCATAACGTTCGGCCCAGACGTGCCGGTCGGTTTGCGCGTCGATCAGCTGCACGGTGACGCGAACGCGATCGCCGACCTTGCGCACGCTCCCTTCGAGGACGTATTCGACTCCGAGCTGTTGCGCGACCTCCTGCACCTTTACGGCTTTGCCCTTGTGCACGAAGGTCGAGTTGCGCGAGATGACGAGAAGGTCACGGAAGCGCGACAGCTCGGTGATTATGTCCTCGGTGAGGCCGTCGGCAAAGAACTCCTGCTCCGGATCGCCGCTCATGTTGACCAGCGGCAGCACGGCGATCGACGGTTTCCTGGTCGTGATTGTCGCCGTCCCGTCATCCTTGCCGGTCACCGACGCCGCGGCCACATCTGGCTCGAGCCGTATCCGAAAGACGTGGATCGGGCGGGTGATGTTCTTGACGTTCTGCTCGCCGATATCCTCAAACGCGATGTCGTCGAGCCGGTGGTTGACTTGATCGCGCACGGCGCCCGAGACGCAGATGCCGCCCGGCTCGGCGAGCACCTCGAGGCGCGCCGCGACGTTGACGCCGTCACCAAAAATATCGTTCTCCTCGATGATCACGTCGCCCAGATTGATGCCGATGCGGAACTGGATCCATCGCGCCGGTGACACATCGGCATTGCGCCGCGCCATCCGGCGCTGGACCTCGGCAGCGCACGTCACCGCGTCTACGACGCTGTGGAACTCCACCAGCATGCCATCGCCGGTCGTCTTGATGATGCGGCCGCGGTTCTTGGCTATGGAGGGATCAATGAGCTCAAGGCGGTGGGTTTTCAGGCGTGCAAGCGTCCCCGCCTCGTCGACCTCCATCAGCCGGCTATAACCGACCATGTCGGCGGCAAGGACCGCGGCGAGTCTTCGCTCGGGTCCGGGCGCTTCCATTTTCCGCCTCGCTGACGGGTAGTCTAGCAGATTTGCCGCGCTGGCCAAGGTTGAGCGGCGGATGGTGGCCGCCGGGCCCTCCTGCGGTCCATCACCTACCTTAAATTGCCGGTGATCAGCTCAAGATGGGTAGCGACCCGGCAGGCACTAATTCGCCAGGGTGTGGCTTATCCGTGTAACCACGCTGTCCCACTGGCGCTTCTCCGCGGCGGGATAATTGATCATCACGCAGTTCAGGGTGCCGCTACCGCGGTTGCAGCGGTTGTACCAGATCCGGTCCTTGCGAATGCTGGACACGACAAAGAAATCTGATGTGATCCGCTTGTAGACGATGCCGGCAGGCGGCCGCATCTTGGCCAGGAATTTGGCGGGCGAATCGTTCCCGGGATTGGTGACGGACTGCACTGTCAGATCGGCGCGGCGGTCTTCGGTGAAAAACCTTCGCCCGGTTCCGCCCTCGGGCGGTCCGCCGTCACTGCTGAAGATCGAGACCGGCATGTCGACGCTGGTCTCGGTGCTCGGGATCACGTATCGCCGCCATTCGGTGTCGCCGGCAAAGGCGAGCGCGGGAGCGAAGGCCCCGACGATGGCGAGGGCAGCGAAGAGGCGGCGGGCGCGCATGGAACGATCTCCGTGGACTCGTAACAATGGAAATGGCCGGCGTTCGTTCCAGCCGCGATAACATCGTTAGCGCGCTGCCTCACCCGCGATGTGCTTCCCCGCGATATACCCGAACGTCAGCGCAGGGCCGAGCGTGATGCCGGCGCCGGGATAATTGCCGCCCATGATGCTCGCCATGTCGTTGCCGGCGGCATAAAGCCCTGCGATCGGCTGGCCGTGTTCATCCAGCGCGCGGGCGTGCTCGTCGGTCTTGATGCCGGCATAGGTGCCGAGATCGCCGATCACCAGCTTGATCGCATAAAACGGTCCGTCCTTGATCGGCGCGACGCAGGGGTTCGGACCATGCAGCGCATCGCCCTGGTAGCGGTTGTAGGCGCGCGAGCCCTTGCCGAAGGTGGGATCGCGGCCTTCCGCGGCCGGGGCGTTGAACTCGGCGATCGTGGCCTCGAGCCCCTGCCGGTCGATCCCGGTGCGGTCGGCGAGTTCGGCCAGCGTCGCGCCGCGCTTGAGATAGCCGGTCGCGAGATGATGGCGCAGCGGCATCGGAAACGGCGGCACGCATCCGAGGCCGTATTTTCGCAAGGCGCGGTGATCGCAGAGGAGATACGCCGTGATCTCCTCGCCGGGCTTCGCCGCTTTCACCATCGCCTGCACGAAGTCGTGGTACGAGTTGCCTTCATTGGCAAAGCGCCTGCCGTCGCGCATCACGGCGATGACGCCGGGTTTGGCGCGGTCGATGAAATGCGGCATCACGCCCTTGGAGCCATCCTTGCGCTCGGTGATCGAGACCGGCACCCAGGCTGCGGCATTCGGCAAATTGTCCTCGATGCGTCCGCCCGCGGCCTCCGCCAATCGCAAGCCGTCACCGGTGTTGCCGGCAGGACCGGGCGAGAAATGCTCGGCGCCGCTGGGTGCGTGCGGGAACATCGCCTTGCGTCTGGTGACATCGTGCGGAAAGCCGCCGCAGGCCAGCACGACGCCGCGCCTGGCGTTGACGCGGACCAGCTTGCCATGGCGTTCGACGACCGCGCCGCGCACCGCGCCGTCCTCGACGACGAGTTCGTGCACCGGCGATGACAGCCACAGCGGTATCTTCAGGTCGAACGCCGATTTGGCGAGGCGGCCTGTGAGCGCATTGCCGTTGGTCAGCGTCATGCCGCGGCCGTTGCGCATCACGTCGATGGCATGCTTCGACAGTCGCTTCGCCACATAGATCGCCGACATCAGCGATTTGGTCGCGCGCATGAAGTGGACGATGTCCTTGCCGGAGCCCAGCATCATGCCGAACACGGTGAGTTCGGGGAGGGGGCTGCCGAGATCCTTGATATGCTCGCCCAATTCACGGCCGTCGAACGGCCGCGTCACCATCGAGCGGCCGCCCTGCGTGCCGCCGGGCGCTTCGGCGTGATAATCCGGAAAGGTCAGCGGCATATCGAAACGCACAGCGGTCTTGCTGGTGAAAAAATCCACTGCCTCGGGACCGACGGAGAGAAACGCATCGACGCGCGCGGCGTCGAAGCTGTTGCCGGCCTCGTGCCGCAGATAGGTCCGCGCCTGGTCGGGGCTCTCCGTGATGCCCCAGTCGCGCGCCAGCGAGGTGCCGGGAATCCAGAGCCAGCCGCCGGAGCGCGCCGTGGTGCCGCCAAAGCGCGGCTCCTTCTCGACGATCAGAACATTGAGGCCGTGATGTCCCGCGGTGACCGCCGCCGACATTCCGGCGCAGCCCGAGCCGACCACCAGCACGTCGCATTCGTAAGTTTCTTGTTCGTTACCTGCCACGCGATCTGTCCTGCTCGATGTTCTTGGGCGGACATTTGGATGAGGATCGATTTGTATGTCAATCGCGCCATTTCTTCCCTTCTCCCCTTGTGGGAGAAGGGAAGAAGCAGCGTGCTGTCCGGAAAGGCGCCTGCCTCAATTCCCCGTTTCGAACGAGCAACTGGCGCCGCCGCCGGCTTTCTGCTTGATCTCGGCCGGGTCGAGCGTGCAGTTGAGCTTCGAGAGGCTTTCGAATATCGATCCGGCTGCGCCGTCGGATGGCACACCGGCCATGGCTTCGGTCGCAAAGATTTCGCTGGCCCGGCGCCCGGTGATGGTTTGCTTTGCACCCTTGAACGTCAGTTCGCAGGAGCGCGCGGTGATGTCGACATTGCTGACGCGGCAGACGATCTTGTCCGCGGTGACCGAAATCCTCTTGGCGTAGCGCACGCCGCTCTGTCCGACGAAAAATGCGCTGACGGCTTCCCGTTCATCCGCGGTCAGCAGCGGCGAATACAGCGCCACGACACCGGCCAGCGCCAAGGCTGCCGGTCCGTTGGCCGTCGCCGGGGCGGCCGATGCGGTGGACACCGTTGCGGTGAAAAGCGAGATGGCGAGAATCGCCAGCCTGCCGGATTTCATTTGCATTTCGTTCCCCCAGTTCGGCCGCGCCTGCTTGTCTCTTCTTGCGTGGTCATTTGGATCGGGTTCGATTTGTCTGTCAATCGTGCCGCTGGCGGTCCGCGCTAAACCTTTGGCCGCAGCGAGCGCTGCATGTCCATGGTGTAGGTGTACCGTCCCTCGGGATGCGTGGTGACGGTGACCTCGAACAGTTCTTCACGCAGGCCGTAATAACGCCGCACCATCGTCAGGGCAGGCGAACCGGGCTTGACCCCGAGCGCCTTGGCGAGATTCGCCGGCATGCCGCGCGCGAATACTTCGAGTTGCGCATATTCGATGGTCTCGCCGAACATTTTTGCGATCTGCTCATGCACCGGCGTCCGGCCGTGATCGCGCCGCTTCACCACGCCGGCAAATTTTCGCAACACGTAGATCTCCACCCAGCCCAAGGGGGCGGCGAATTCATCGGAGCGCCGGATCGCCTCGATCAGGAACCAGTGTTTGCCCGGTTCGCATTTCAGGAGTGCGGCGAGGTTTCGGTCGGCGACGATTTCGCTGGAGCGCACCACCTGGCGATAGGTTTCGTTGGAATATCGCAGCCACTCGGTCAGCGATTTGACGCTGTGCGTGAACAACACCGGCGGCTCGGCCGCGATCACCACCGAGCCGAGCCCCGCCCGCCGCACGATCAGGCCCTGCTCGGTAATGATCCGCAGCGCCTCGCGCACGGTCTGGCGGCTGGCGCCAAACCGCGCCATCAATTCGGTTTCGGTCGGCAGCAGTTCGCCGACCGGCGTAGAGCCGAGCCGGATTTCCTTCTGCAGCTCGGCGGCGATATCGCGATATCGCGTCGACTTGCGCTGTTCTTTCTTAGCGGCCATGCGGACCGTCAAGACACTGCACCGGCATGCCTGAAGTCATCGACTGCAGCGCCGCCTCGAATGCCGACAAGGTCGCCAGCACCTCGGCCTCCCGCACCGGGAACGGGTTCTTGTTCTCGATGCTGTCTGCGAAGGCGTCGAGTTCGGCGCGCAGCACGTCTGTCGCGGGGTAGGTGAGCCGTTGCGGCGCAGCACCGCTCTTTCGCAGGATCATGGTCGTTTCATCCAGCACCTCGGCGGAGCTTTCCGTCCCGAACAGGTGAACGCGCCAGTAAAACGGCGTGGCGCGGACGGTGGCAAGGGTGCCGGTGACGCCATTGACAAAATCCAGAGCCACGACGGCCGTATCGATCGGCGGCGGGCCGGTCTCGCGTGAACGCAGCCGGGCATAGACCCGCTCCACCGGCCCCAGCATGCTGACAAAGGCGTCGAGCACATGAAGGCCGGCGCCGGTCAAACCGCCGCCGGGCGATTCCTCCGGCGACAACCGCCATCCGCTGGTGATCTTCCGGGAGTTTTCGTTGCTGTTGTGCCCCTCGACGTGCAGGATCGTTCCGAGCTGGCCGCTCGCGAGCGTTTCACGCAACGCGCGTATCGATGGCCAGAAGCGCCGGTTATGGCCGACGGCGAGGATGACCCCGGCCGCGCGGCAGGCGCCGAACATCCGTGCGGCGTCCGCGTAGGTCAGCGCCAGCGGCTTCTCGCAAAAAATCTGCTTTCGCGCAGCCGCGCAGGCGATCACCTGCGCCGGATGCAAGGAATGCGGCGTCGCCAGCAGGACCGCGCCGATCGTGTCATCGGCGAGGACCGCATCGAGATCAGCGGTCAAGTCGAGATCATGCCGGGCACAAAATTCCTTTGCCGCCGTCATGTCGGGCTCGACGGCGCGAACGATTTTCAGCCGCGGGTGGCCAGCGGCGGCTTCGACCAGATTGCGGCCCCAGCGGCCGAGACCGGCAATGGCGGCGCGGATCATCGCAAATCCCCCGGTGAGGCGGGTGGCCGCCGGATTGCCTCGATGACCGCGGCGCTGTCGCGGTCCGGCCCCTCGAGTGCGATCGCCGTGCGCAAAAGTTCGGCCTGAACGGTGGTGAGTGGGAGATGCATGCCGCATCGCCCCGCTTGCTCGATGATCAACTCGGCATCCTTCAATGTCTGCGCGATATGTGACTGCGGCCGATAGTCCCGCGTCAACATCTTCTCGCCCTTGGTGTCCATGACGCGGGAATAGGCGGCCGATTGCCGCGCCGCCGCCAGGAATGCGGGTCCATCGAGTCCCAGGCGTTCGGCGAACGCCACTCCCTCGGCCAACGCTGCGCGGTTGTTCTGCAGGATCAAATTGATCGCGAGTTTGGCCCGGCTGGCATCGCCGATCGCGCCGACGCGCAGGCTGCGAGGGCAGAGATTATTCAGGAGTCCGCCGGCCTGGTCGATGACGGCGTCGTCGCCGGCCAGCAGTGCCGTGGCGGTGCCATCAAGCACTTCGATGCTGGTGCCGGATATCGGCGCCTCCAGCAGCGGAAGGCCGGCGCGTGATGCACGCTCGGCAATCCCGATGATCTCGCCGGGTCCGCAGGTCGTGATGCAGATCACGACCGGCCGTGCGGCGCCCGCGCCATCATCGATTTCACCGAACAGCGCCGCGACCTGTTCGCCGCTATAGACGGCGATGATGATCGTTCGAGAACACGCGGCGAGTTCGCGCACTGATGTCGCCACCCTGCCGCCGGTGGCTTTGAACATCCCGCATCTGACCGGGTCGATATCGAAGCCGACCAGGGGTATCTTCGCATCGATCAGCCGCACGGACAGCGCGAAGCCCATCAGGCCCAGTCCGACGATTCCGACCGGCGCGTCCGCTGTCATGATGCGACTGCCATGGCGCGACTATTTGGCTTCGATGCCGGCGGCCTTGGCATCTGCCGTCCACCGTGTGATTTCGCTACGGATGAAGGCGCCAAATTCGGCCGGTGGCATCGGAGAGACGACCATGCCGAGGCTCGCAAGTCTTTCCCGCACGGCCGGCGTCGACAGGATTTTCTGGGTAATGGTGTAGAGCCGGTTGACGACCGGCTCCGGCGTGTTTGCGGGCGCCAGCAATCCGTACCAGATCGTGGCCTCGAAGCCCGGCATGGCTTCGGCGAGCGGGGGCAGGTCCGGCGTCAGTTCGTTTCGCTTCGGCGAGGTCACGCCGATGCCGCGCAGTGTACCGCCCTGCATTTGCGGGATCGCGACCGAAAAATCCGCAAAGGCAAGATCGATCACCCCCGAGATCACGTCGGAGACCGCCAGCGGCACGCCGCGATACGACGCCGAGGTGATCGTCATGCCGCCACGGCTTTGCAGTTGCGCGTTCGATATCTGCGACGCGCCGGAGCCGTAGCCGGCGGTCATGTTCGGATGGGCTTTTGCGTATTCCATGAATTGATTGAGATCCTTGGCCGGAAAGTCCGGTTTCACCAGCAGCACCATCGCGGTCGTGATGGTGCGGATGATCGGCGCAAAATCCCGGGCGGGATCGTAGGGCAGGCTTTTCAGCATCGCGACGTTGCTGGCCTGCGTCGTGTTGGTTCCCATCAGCAGGGTGTAACCGTCAGGCGCGCTGCGCGCGACCTCTTGCGCGCCGAGACTGCCGAGCGCGCCGCTGCGATTCTCGATCACGACCGTCTGCCCCAGCTCTTCCTGCAGGCGCTGGCCGATCAGGCGCGCGACCTGATCGGGACCGGCGCCGGCGGGAAACGGCACGATGATCTTGATCTGCCGCGTCGGATAGTCGTCGGCGGCGTTGGCTTGCGGCCCCGCAAGTCCGAACAGGACCAGACCGGCGAGAACGTGGAATCGCAGCTTCATCCTGTTTCCTCCAGCCATGGTCAGCGAAATCTCTTCACGGATTTCTGAGCTGGATTTATACGGACAAATGGCTAAGCTGTGCAAGATGCGGCAACTAATAATTGCTATTTGGTCGATTAGGCCGCTCTTTAAATGACCGTATAAATAAAGTCACCAAGCCAACGCCGCGCGGAGGAACTCGAATTGGACACCAGTGAACTGTACGCGCGAGGCCTGCGCCGGCGCAAAAAGCTGTTCGGCGAGGCCGACGTGGCCGAACGCATGGCAGCAGCCGGCGAATTCGGGGCGCCACTGCAGAACATCATCAATGCCTATGTCTATGGCGACGTCTGGGAGCGGCCGGGCCTCACCGACGCGATGCGCAGCCTGGTGATGCTCGGCATGATGGCTGCCAGCAACAAGCCCGCCGAATTCCGCGTCCACGCCAAGGGTGCGCTGGCGAACGGCTGCACCGCCGCGCAGGTTCAGGATGTCCTGCTGCTGGTGGCGATGTATTGCGGCGTGCCGGCCGCGATCGAGCCGACGCGCATCGCCGCTGAAATCTTCGGCGAAGTTGCCGAGTCTGCAGCGAAGCCGTAAGCGGACCCCTCAATAAGTCCATTCCAGCCGTTGGCGCGTATCACCATCTGCAGACCCGCTATGCTGCGCTGCTAAACCGCCGCTAAACCCTTGCGCGGGAGGGGTATCGGCGGCACATTTGTGGCGCGACGCACGCGTTGCCAATACAAAGACATCCGAGGAAGCTCCATGGCGGCCACGCGGATCGACTGCGATATTCATCCCGCGGTGGGCGGAACCCGCACCACGCTGCTGCCCTATCTCGACGATCACTGGAAAGAGCAGGTGGTCAGCCGCGCCATCGACGGCCTCGATCTCAACTCCTATCCCCCCAACATGCCGTTCTCGGGCCGCGCCGATTGGCGGCCGGCCAACGGAAAGCCCGGCTGCGAACTCGCGATGGTGCAGCGCGGCGCGTTCGACCAACTCGGGTCGAGCCACGCAATCTGCAACGTGGTGTACGGCGCGCAGGCGGTGTTCGATTCCTATATGGCGGCCGGCTTCTGCAAGGCGATCAACGACTGGATCGCAGCGGAATGGCTGTCGAAGGATTCGCGGCTGAGCGCCTCGATCGTCGTGCCGATGCAGGCGCCTGATCTGGCGGTGGAAGAAATCGAGCGCAGGGCCGGCGACAACCGCTTCGTCTCCGTGCTGGTGCTGGCGCAGGGCGAGACGCTGCTCGGACGCCGGCATTACTGGCCAGTCTGGCAGGCCGCCGCGAAACACAAGCTCCCGGTCGCGATCCATGCCGGCAGCGCGTATCGCGGCGCGCCGAGTTCGATCGGCTGGCCGTCCTATCGCTACGAATATTATCTGGCGGAAGCGCAGGCGTTCCAGGCCCAGATATTGAGCCTGATCTATGAAGGCGTGTTCGGTAAATTCCCTGATCTCAAGGTGGTGCTGATGGAATCAGGCGTGAGCTGGCTGCCGGCCTTCATGTGGCGCGCCAACAAGACCTGGCGCGGCGTGCGCGTCGAGGTGCCGTGGGTCGAGCGCGAGCCGGCTTCGATCATCCGCGACCATATCCGCGTCACCATGCAGCCGTTCGACGGGCCGCCGGATGCCGCTGGCGTCGCCGACGTAATCGAGCAGATCGGCTCCGACAAGATGTTCCTGTTCGCGTCCGACTATCCGCACTGGCAGTTCGACGGCGACGATCCGATGCCGCCGCATCTGCCGGCCAGCATTGCCTCGCGCATGTGTGCCGACAACCCGTTAGAGACTTTTCCGCGGCTGAAGCTCGCTGCTTGAACTTGAAGATACCAGGAGGATCGCATGAGTGACGTCATCGACCGCCCCATCCTCGCCGAGGAAGAAGCCGCCAAGAGCCGGCTGCGCATCATCGATTGCGACGTGCATCCGAGCGTCCATGCGCACAGCGACCTCGACCAGTTCCTGCCGAAACGCTGGCAGGAGCATCTTCGGACCTACGGCAGCCATCTGCGCACGCCCTATATCGGCACCACGCCCTATCCGCGCTCCTCGCCGCTGATTGCTCGCCGCGATGCGTGGCCGCCGACCGGCGGGCCGCCGGGCTCCGATCTCGATTTCATGCGCAAGCAGCATCTCGATCCGCTCGATGTCGAGTACGGCATTTTGCAGGTGCTCGATCTCTTCATTTTCTCGCAGCAGAACCTCGAATTCGGCGCCGCGATCCAGCGCGCCATCAACGACTGGCAGCTCGCCTTCTGGTCCGACCGCGATCCGCGGCTGAAAGCCTCGATCCTCGCCGGCCAGGACGATACAGAGTTCGCGATCGCCGAGATCGAGCGCTGCGCCAGGATCGGCCGTTATGTGCAGATCAATGTCTGCCCGCGCGCCAACGAGCCGCTCGGCCGCCGCCGCTACTGGCCGATTTATGCGCGCGCGCAAGAGCTCGGCCTGCCGCTTGGCATTCACGTCGGCGGCTATGGCGGCCACGCGCCGACCGGTGGCGGCTGGCCGTCTTATTATGTCGAGGAGCACCAGTCGAACGCGCACACCATGGCGGCGCAGCTCACCAGCCTCGTGCTCGAAGGCGTGCCTGAGCACTTCCCGAACTTGAAGATCGTCTTCATCGAAGGCGGTTTTGGCTGGATCCCCTCGGCCACCTGGCGGATGGACCGGCATTTCGATGCCTTCCGCAGCGAGGTGCCGCATCTCAAGCGCCGTCCGTCGGAATATGTGAAGGAGCATTTCTGGTTCACGACGCAGCCGATCGACGAGCCCGATGAGGCAAAACATCTGCGCTCGCTGATCGAATGGGTCGGCGCCGACCGCCTGCTGTTCTCGTCGGACTATCCGCACTGGGATTTCGACGATCCGCGCTTTGCCTTCAAGACACCGTTGACAGAGACCGAGCGCCGGAAAATCTTCAGCGGCAACGCGCGCGCGCTCTACAAGCTCTGAGCGACAAGGATAACATGGCCCGCCACATCGTCGCGCGTACCACAGACATCCCGCCCGGCGGCAACAAGGTTTTTGGCGTCGACGGCCGCGACATTGTCGTGTTCCACGTCAATGGCGAGTTCTTCGCGCTGCTCAATCGTTGCCCGCATGAGGGCGCGCCGCTGGAAAAGGCCGCCTGCGTCGCGCGGCTGACCTCGCCGGAGCCCGGCGTCTACCAGCGCTCGCGCGTCGGCGAACTCTTGCGCTGCCCGTGGCACGGCTGGGAATTCGATATGCGAAACGGACAATCCTATTTCGATCCGAAGCGGGTGAAGGTGCGTTCCTATCCGGTCGCGGTCGAGAGCGGCGAGGAATTGCAGAAGGGGCCTTACGTCGCCGAGACGTTTCCGGTGCACGTCGAGGACAGCTACGTCATCATCGAGGTGTGATGGTCCGTAGGGTGGGCAAAGGCGCACTAGCGCCGTGCCCACCATCGCCCACTCCGCTCGTGACGGTGGGCACGCGGAGCCTGTCATCGGGCGCGCATTGGCGCGACCCGGTGGCTTTGCCCACCCTACGACTTGCCCGGGGCGGCGGGGGACGTCAGCCCATCGACTATCGCGCGCACGATGGACGCAATTTCCTTCCGCAACGCCTCGACCGGCACCGCGATCAGCTTCTGTTCGAGCCCGAGCAGCACCACGCCGTGCGCGGCGGAGAACAGGCTGCGCGCCGTCACGCCGAGTTCGGCCGGCGTTCGCGCCGGAAACAGTTCGGCGAGCGGACGATAGATATGCCGGAACAGATCCATCTGCTCGCTGATCGCCCATTCCGGAACGGGCTTGCCCGGCGCCATGCGATGTTCAAATAGCGCGCGCCAAAGTTCGAGATTTTCCGCGGCGAAATCGCAATAGGCGACCGCGATGCGAACCAGGGTTTCCCGAGGCGAGGCGGGGCCGTCGCTCTCGGCTGCCGTGAGCGCGGCGTCGAGCCGCCCAAGCGTGCGCGACCCCACCCGCAGGATCAGTTCGTCCATATCCTCGACGAGATTGTACACCGCGCCGTTGGCGACGCCGATGTCCCGCGCGAGCTCCCGCGTCTTCAGACCAGCCAATCCACCCGCGGAGATGCTCCGTTCCGCCGCCAGGATCAATTCCTCCCGGAATTTTGCTCGTCTTTCCAGTGCTTTAGACATCTATTGCAATTTTCTTGAGCGATGCTCAAAATAGTTCTTGAGCAATGCTCACGTTGGTGCTACAAACTGATTCATGAGCGATGCTCATAACACAGGGAGCTAACAATGTTCAAAACTGTTTTTACGCTCTTCCGGGGTAGCGTGGCTGCCGCGGAAGAAGAACTGGAAGACCGCTCGGCGCTTCTCATTCTCGACCAGCAGATGCGCGATGCGGGCGCGGCCGTCGAACGCTCCAAGCGCACGCTGGCGCTGGCGATCGCAGGCGACCAGCAGGAAGGCCGCCGTCTCGACGCCACCAATGCCCGGATCGCCGATCTCGAAGTTCGCGCTACCGCAGCACTTGATGGCGGCCGGGAAGATCTCGCCCGCGAAGCGGCGCAGGCGATTGCCAACCTTGAGGCCGACCGCGACGCCGCGATGACCGCGCGGACGCTGTTTGCGTCTGAAATCACCCGCATGAAGCGGCACGTCGCCAATGCCGAAGCGCGGATCACCGAGCTTGATCGTGGCCGTCGCATCGCCCGCGCGTCGGAAGCGGTTCGTGCGCTTCGCCGGGGCGGCATCGAAGCCGCGCGCCCCTACGAATCCACGCTGCCGGAAGCGGAGAAAACGCTGAAGCGGCTGCGCGAACGGCAGATCGAGGCCCAGGCTGCCTCCGACGCCCTGATTGAACTCGATGCCGCAAGCGGGCCGCTGGCGACCGCCGAAAAACTCGCTGAACAGGGCTTTGGCCCTCGGCTGAAATCAACCGCGGACGACGTGCTCGCGCGGCTGAACGCCAAACGCACGCAAGCTGCCTGAAACTGAATTTGATCGATTAAACCCATATCAAACAGGAGATTATCATGAACCAGAACGTCCAACCCCACAGCGGTGCCTGGGTTACCTTCACCTATGCTTCGTTTTCCGCCTCGGCCTTCATGGTCGCCGTCGGCGTGTTCTTCCTGCCGCTCGATCTCTGGATCAAGGGCTATCTCGCGATGGGCATCGTCATGCTCGTCCAGTCCTGCGTCACCCTGACCAAGACCGTGCGTGACATGCATGAGGGCGGCAAGCTGGTGAACCGCATCGAGGACGCCAAGGCCGAGCGGCTGCTGATGGAAGTTTCCAAGGCTGCTTAGTTTCCAAGGCTGGATCTCAAGGCTGCGTAACCTGTGACGCGGTGCTGGCGAAGGGTGGGCGGCGGGTGTCTCAGCATCCGCCGCCAGTCGGCAATCAGGCATGGTCGAGAAATCGCTGCAGTCCGGCTTCGCATCGGAAGACTTAAAGGAAGGATCGACTTCAATGAAACGACCCATGGTGTTTCTTCTGCTGGGGCCTTCGCTGGTCGCGCTCGCAGTGTGGATGGTTGCTGCCGCCATCGCGGGTCGGATCGACGATAGCTTCATTGGTGTATGCGCAATGACGGCCTTTCTGCTCACCTTGCCTGTATCGTCGATCACCGGGCTCGTGGACGGGTATCTTGCAGGGGGCTTGCCGACGCTCTTGAGGGCATTCCTGACCGCAGCCATCGGCATGACGATTGCCATCGGCCTGGTTCTCACGCTGTTCGCGATGATGTTCTCATTGACAGTGCCGACAGAGGTCATGAATGGCGCAATCTGCGCCGGCCTTTTCCTGCTGCTGCCGATGGGCGTGTGCTCGCTGTTGTCGAATGATTATGGCAAGCCCGGCGTCACCCCGACCAAGACCGTGCGTGACATGCACGAGAGCGGCAAGCCTTTGAATCGCATCGGGGAAGCCAGGGCCGAACGGCTGCTGATGGAAGTTAGAGCCGCTTGATTTCCAAGGCCGCGTAACCTGTGACGCGGCGCTGGCGAGGGTGGGCGGCGGGTGTTTCGGCATCCGCCGTTCGTCTCAGATGACGCGCCGCCTTGTCGCCGTGGGCGGGGCCGTCGTCATGGGCGCATGTTCGTTGTTGTCACACGACTATAGCGGCCGGCAACGGCATTTCGTTGATCCGGTCAGGACGTGAAAAAGCGACTGGTTTGATCCGGTTCCGGCTGGAGTCCACAAGTTTATATCGCCGTTAAATGCATCGTTTACCTTGCCGCAACCTAAAGCTGCTCTACTCATAGCTCCTTAACTGGCGTGGGCGCAGAAATCCCGCGGATGAGGTTGCGGCGTGGTTTCGCAAAGCGCGTGCTATCCGTCCGAACCGATATTTCATCTCATAATCTCATTTGCAGGATCGCGCCATGAATCAGAATATCCAGCATCACAGCAACGCCTGGGTCACCTTTACCTATGGTTCGTTCGGCGCCTCGGCCTTCCTGGTCGCGATCGGCGTCTACTTTCTCCCCGTTGACCTCTGGATCAAGGGCTATCTCGCGATGGGCATCGTGATGCTCATTCAGTCCTGCGTCACCCTGACCAAGACCGTGCGTGACGTGCATGAGAGCAGCCGTTTTGTGAACCGCATCGAGGATGCCAAGGCCGAACGGCTGCTGATGGAAGTTTCCAAGGCTCCATAGTTGCCAAGACTTGTGGTTGGCAAGACTTGTAGTTGCCAAGACCATCTAGTTTCCAAGGCCGCGTATCCTGTGACGCGGTGCTGGCGAAGGCAGGCGGCGGATGCTTCGGCATCCGCCGTTTTCCTGTTTTACCGGAATGTTTGACGTCACCAACACATCGTTTACCCTCCTGTCACCGTAACGTGTCGCACTCAATGGCTCCTTAACGGGCCCGGCGCACAAATCCGGACCGAGTGCGGGCAAGTGGAATGGCGTTTTTCAGCAGCGGCAATTCGGTGATTCGTCATGCCTTTGGGCAGGTCCGCTCCGCGGCCGCAAGTCTTGGCGGCTATGGCGTCTTCTGGCTGAAGGCGCTGCGCCAGCCGACCATTGATCTCACCATTCGCACCCATGCCGGGCTGATCACTCGCATTGTCGAAACCCCCGGCCTGTCGCTTTCGGAAACAGAACTCGGCGAACTGGTATCGCAATTGCGCGTCGTGGCCGCCAAAACTCTGCCCGAGGAAAGCCTCACCTACGGCATTTTCTCCGGCGACCGCGAACGATTGTCACGCGCCATCGTCACGCTGATCTCTGAGGAAGCGACCGGACGGCCGATTGCCTTCAATGCGCTGTCGGTGATGGAGGTCGAACTCGACGGGGAACCTGCGGAGGTCACCCATCTCGGTCTTGTGATGGTCGATCCCGACGAGCGCGGGCGGGGGTTGTCCTGGGTCCTCTATGGCCTGACGGCGCTGGTTCTCTTTGTCCGTGACGGGTTGCGTCCGAAATGGATCTCGAACGTCACCCAGGTGCCGTCAGTTGTCGGCATGGTCAGCCAGACCTTTTCGGATGTCTTTCCGTCGCCGCATGCGGACGCTCGCCAGAGCTTTGCGCATCTGCAACTCGCGCGCGGCATCATGTCGCGTCACCGCGCCGTGTTCGGCGTGGGTCAGGAAGCCGGCTTCGATGAAACCCGGTTTGTCATCACCAATGCCTATACCGGCGGATCGGACGCGCTGAAGAAAACCTTCGAAGCCGCGCCAAAACATCGCGACGAGCAATACAACGCGTTTTGCGCCCGCGAGCTGGACTACGCCAGGGGCGACGACGTGCTGCAGCTCGGCCGTATCGATCTTGCGGGCGCGCGCCGCTATCTCCTGAGCGAAGTGCCCTCCGGTTCACTGCCGGCGTTGCTGGCAACCGGCACCGCGCTGGCCCTGCAGCGGCTGGTGCTTCCCGCCGTTCACTGGATGGACGATACGCGGCCCTTCGGCATCTTGCGGTCGCGGACATCCGGAAATGGAGGCGGCCCATGACGCCGGAGATGATCGCCGATTCCATCGTCAACCTGTGCGGGGCGATCGGCCTTGGCGTCGCCATGGTCACGCTTTACCGGCGTGATCCCCGGAGCCCGCTGACGCGTCGTCTATTGGTGGCGCTTGGCATCATCGCGTTGCTGTTCCTGGTGCGTGGCGTGGCGTGGTGGAGCGGCAGCGGGGTGCTCGACAATCTGTCGATGATCCCGGCCGCGCTGATCCCGCTCGGCGCCTTGATCGTCACCGAAGGGATCTTGCGGCGTCATGCGCCGGGCCCAGCCAAGATCGCGATTCTAACCGGCGGCATCGTGCTCGGTCTCGCCGGCGCTGTTGGATCGGAGCGCTTTGCTGCGCCCTTTGCCGTCCTGCTCGCCCTGTTCCAGCTGGGCGGCTTTGCGATCTGCGCATGGCTGCTGGCGACGCGCGACCGGACAACGCTGATGGCGTCCGAGAATCGCAGTATCGCGCGCCTCGCCGTTGGCGCCATCCTCGTCATTCCCTTCATCGTCACCGATTTCAGGGTGCTGATGCCGGACATCCCGGTCAGGCTCGGCGCATTGGGGGCACTGCTCGTCGTCACCGCGATCCTGATTGCGGAACGCGGCGCGGAGACGCAGCGTCAGGCGCTTCTGATGACGGCGCTGCGGCTGTCGAGTTCAGCGCTCCTCGGTATTGCCGCGGCGTTTGTCGCGCCGGATGTCGATCTCGCCCAGGTCATGCGATTTAGCGCCATTGCGATCGCGGGCGTTCTCACCATCGGCTTGATGGTGGACGCGCTGCGCGCGCATTTCGAATCGCAAGTGCCCGGCGTTCTCAATTCCGTTGCGGCGTCGCCAGCCAGAACGCGCGACGCGCTGATCGCGGAACTCGCGCGACACCCGATCTTCGAGAGCGCCCGGCGCTATCGCGAGAGCGAACTCTTGGCCTACGATCCGCCGCTGCTGCGCAATTTCCTATCGAGCGTGCGGGTGCTGCGCCGCCCCGACGCGCCGTGGGGGCTGACCTTGTCCGATCCGGCCGTCGAACGCGTGATGTCGCTGCTGGCCGCCAACAGCGCGACGCATCTCATCGTCCTGTCGCACGACCCGATCGACGTCATCGCGCTTGCGGTTCCCGTGATTTCGGCCGATCCGGCCACGGAAACGGCGCTGGCCCTGGTGCGGCGCCTGCTGGCGCTGACGCCGGAGACCATCTGACATTCCGTCATGCAAATTTTCTTGCACGACTTACGAAATGCATCGTGATTGTGATAAGACCGCCGCAGTAACGGTTGATGACGGGGCAGGCCGATGTCGAAACAAGCGATGCGCGAGGAGGCCGAGCGCCTGATCCGCGAGACGATGGAAAAGAAGGCCCTCGTCGTCAAGCAGGGCAACACTCGGATCGAGGCGGTCTGCGGAAAATGCGGCGCGCCGAACCGCGTCCAGGCGGAAAAGGGCGCAACCCGCGTCAAATACGTCTGCAAGCAATGCGGCGACAAGCAGGTGACGCTGTAGGTGATCGCGGTTCGTAGTTCGTAGGGTGGGCAAAGAGAAGCGTGCCCACCATATCTTGCGGAGTGCGTAATGGTGGGCACGTCGCTTCGCGCCTTTGCCCACCCTACGAACTACGACCCCTTCACGAACCTCGCAAACGCCTCCGCATAATCCGGATGCCAGCGCGACAGCGCGGGACGGTTTTCTACGATATCGCCGGCAGCCCACAGCATGCGCCGTTCGTCGAGCGGCCGTGGCACATCATTGTCCGGGCACAGGATGTAGAAATCGCCGGCGTCGATGTGCGCGATCATGAAGTCGACGGTCTGCTCGGCCGTCCAGGCGCCGGGCGGCTTCTCGGTGCGGCCGCGCGCGGTCAGCGGCGTGAAGACGTGACCAGGGATCATCAGATGCGCGCTGATCCTGCAGCCCGGGATGTTGCGCAACTCGTGCTGCAGCGCCTCCGTCTGCGCCTTCACGCCGGCCTTCGAGACGTTGTAGGCGGGATTGCCGGGTGGCGTCGTGATGCCCTGCTTGGAGCCGGTGTTGATGACCAGGCCGGGGCGGGCGCGTTCGATCATGCGGGGTGCAAAGGCCTGCGTGCCGTGAATGACGCCCCACAGGTTCACCGCGAGGATACGCTGCCAGTTCTCCAGCGGGCCAAGGCTGGTGCTGTCGGGGCCGATGCCCGCATTGTTCATCAGGATGTCGGTGCCGCCGAACCGCTTTTGCACCGCGGCTTCCAGGCCCGCGACATCGTCGAAGCGGCTGACGTCGACCGAGGCCGTCATGATATCGGCAGCGCCGCCCTTCGCGATGGACGCGAGCGTCGCGGCGGCTTCAGCAAGTCGCTCGGCACCGATGTCGGCGATGCAGACCTTCATGCCGGTGGCGGCGAAACGGGTGGCGGCGGCAAGGCCGATGCCGGACGCGCCTCCGGTAATCACGGCGACATTGTTCGGCGACATGGCGGGATGGGGCATGTAAAGTTTCCTGGACGGCTTGGGGAGGGCGGCCTCAGCGCGTCCAGTTATCGCATACTTTCCGCTTGTTATCAGCCCGCGCGTTTCTTCGCCCGGCCGATATCGGATCGCAATGCCTGCAATTCCTTGCGCGCCGCGGTTGTGGCGGTGCGCTCGATCTTGCGGTAGCGCGCGACCAGCGAGCGGCCGAACGGCGTCAGCACCGCGCCGCCGCCATTCTTGCCGCCGGTCTGACGTTTCACCGCGGCTTGGCGGCAAATTCGGTTGATCTCGTCGACCAGATCCCAGGCCCGCTTGTAGGACATTTCCATGGCGCGGCCGGCGGCGGAAATCGAACCGCTTTGGTGGATCGTTTCGAGCAACTCGATCTTGCCGGGACCGATACGTCCCCCTGCGTCGATATCGATGCGGACGCTGAGCGAAGGGTGGGGCTTGCCGTTCGTTTTCTGCATGGAAGATGTGCTCACTCGCTTCGAGACTACACGTTGCGTCCCCAACCTTTTACGAACAAGCTGAAGCGGTTACATATCCGTATCAACACGGGGTTCTGGAATAGACATGAATTATCCATCGCTGTTTTCGCCGCTCAAGGTCGGCCCCTACCAGCTCCGGCACCGCCTCGCGTTGGCGCCGTTGACGCGGATGCGGGCGGCAAAACCCTCGCTCGCGCCGCGGCCGCTGAACGCGGAATATTACGCGCAGCGCGCGACGCCGGGCGGGTTGCTGATCGCCGAAGCCTCGCCGGTGATGGAAACGGGCTTCGGCAGCCCCGGCGTGCCCGGCATCTATACCGAGCGGCAGATCGCGGGATGGCGCGAGGTGGTCGATGCCGTTCACGCCAGGGGCGGAATCATTTTTCTGCAGCTCTGGCATGTCGGACGCGTCTCGCATTCTTCTTTTCAGCCGGATGGCGTGTTGCCGGTCGCGCCGTCGGCGGTGCCGATTGCGGACTTGAAGACGGGGACGGCAGACGGCAAGGCGGCGCCCTACGAGACGCCGCGCGCGCTCGAGACATCGGAGATATCAGGCGTTGTCGATGCCTATCGGCAGGCGGCGAAGAATGCGCTTGCCGCCGGCTTCGACGGCGTCGAGGTGCACGGCGCCAATGGCTATTTGATCGAGCAATTCCTGCAATCACACACCAATTTGCGCACCGACCAATATGGCGGCTCGATTCCGAGCCGCGTGCGCTTCCTGATGGAAGTGACGCAGGCGGTGGTGGACGTGTGGGGCGCCGATCGCGTCGGCGTGCGGCTGTCGCCCTATGGCGTCGCCAATGGCAGTGGCGAGCCGGACCCGATGCCGCTCTACACCTATGTGGTCGAACAGCTCAATCCGCTTGGCCTCGCCTACCTGCATTTCATCGAGCCGCGCTCCTCCGGCGCCGGCCGCGCCGAGGTCAACCATCAGAACGTGCCGTCGGCGATGGTGCTGTTTCGCCCGATCTGGAAGGGCGTGCTGATCACAGCCGGCGGCTTCACCGGCGAGGCGGCGGATGCCGCGATCCGGGATGGCCATGCCGACGCGGTTGCGTTCGGCCGCATCTTCATTTCCAATCCGGACCTGCCGCGCCGCCTGCAGCGCGGCTTCCCGCTGACGCCCTACAACCGCGCGACGTTCTACGGCGGCGACGTGGCAGGCTATACGGATTATCCGGAGCACAACGAGCTGGAGCAGGCGTAACTGCTGACGTCATTGCGAGCGAAGCGAAGCAATCCATAGGGCCGCGAAGAAAGTTGGATTGCTTCGTCGCTTCGCTCCTCGCAATGACGAAACGTGAGGATCTATCCAACATGTTTCCGGAAGAAGAATCGGAAAAGAAAAAGACCAAGGCCCTATCGCTCGGCAAGCCGGCCGCAGGCCAATGCCTGTGCGGCAAGGTCGCCTTCGAGATCGACGTGCCGGCGCGCTGGGCCTGGCACGATCATTCGCCGTCGAGCCGCCGCGCGCACGGAGCGGCCTATGCGACCTATGTCGGAAGCTGGCGTAAACGTTTTCGTATCACCAAGGGCAAGACCAGCCTCACGCGCTATGAGGACAAGGCGACCAAAACCACGCGAAGTTTCTGCGCCAGCTGCGGCACGCCGATCGCCTACGAACGCCCGCGCTCGCCGCACATGGTCAACATTCCCCGCGCGCTGTTCTCGGGCCGCACCGGGCGGCAGCCGCTCTATCACATCGCGATCGAGGAATTGCAGGAATGGGCCTACACCGGCGAACCGCTGGTGCCGCTGAAGGGATATCCCGGCGTGGTCTGGCAGCGCTCGAAAAAGAAGAAGCGTGCGGGCGACGATCCTTTCAGCCTCGGCCGCGCAGAGCAGCCATGACCTCTCTCCATTGCGCGCGCTCTTCAAGTTTGATCATGTGCCTCTATCCCGCGGGTTAACGGACCGGCGGGCAGGAGGAGACATGAAGAACAAAATCACCGGCCGCTCCGCATTCCTTGCCTTGCTGAAGGACGAGGGCGTCACGCATCTGTTCGGCAATCCCGGCACCACCGAACTGCCGATCATGCATGCGCTGAAGGACCACCCCGATCTCACCTATGTGATGGCGATGCAGGAGAGCCTTGTCGTCGCCATGGCCGACGGTTTCAGCCGCGCCTCGGGCAAGCTTGTCGCCTGCAACGTCCATGTAGCGCCCGGTCTCGGAAACGCGATGGGCTCGCTCTACAACGCGAGCTTCACCGGCACGCCCCTGATCCTGACCGCCGGTCAGCAGGAGCAGGGCCACGGCCTGACCGAGCCGGTGCTCTATGGCCCGCTGGTGCAGATGGCAGCGCCCTTGGTGAAATGGGCCGTCGAGGTGACGCGGCTGGAAGATCTGCCGCGCATCGTGCGCCGCGCTGCCAAGATCGCGACCACGCCGCCGACCGGGCCGGTATTCATCTCGCTCCCGGGCGACATTCTCAATGCCGAGGCCGGCATTGAACTCGGCCGCTCGACCCGGGTCGACACGCGCGTCAAACCGGCGGACGAATCGCTGCAGGCGTTGACCGCACGCATCCTCAAGGCCGAGCGGCCCGTAATCATCGTCGGCGACGAGATCGTCAAGAGCGACGCATTGCAGGAGGCTGCTCAGTTGGCCGAAACGCTGGGTTGTCCGGCGTATCAGTCGTCGACGCCCTATGGCGCGCATTTCCTGTCCGAAAGCCCGTGTTTCATGGGTGCGCTGGCGCGCATCCAAAAGATCGCCCGCGAGACGCTCGCGCCTTACGACCTCATCATTGCGCTCGGCGGCGATCCCCTGCGGATGTCGGTCTATAGCGAAACCGACCCGCTGCCGGATGGGCTGTCGATCGTTCAGGTCGGCCTGGTCGATCATGACCTCGCCAGGAATTACGGCGTCGACATCGCGCTGAAGGCCGACGTCAAAGAAACCCTGCGCTCGCTGGTGCCGGCGCTGAAAGCCGCGGGCGGTAGTGCGCTTCAGGCGCGGGCGAACCGGGGATGGGACGCGCTGGCATCGAAGAACTGGACGGCCCGGCGCAGGCCGCTGGTCGAGCAGATATCGAAACACGCCAGCACTTCGCCGATCGATCCGGACTGGCTGGCGCTGCAGGTGGTCGAGGCGATGCCTGATAACGCGATCCTGGTCGACGAGGGGCTGACGTCGTCGCGGCAGATGATCGCGCTGCGGCCGCATCGCGACCGCTACGGCTATCACGCGCTGGCTTCGGGCGGCATCGGCTGGGGATTGCCGGCGTCCGTCGGCGTCAGCCTCGCCAACCCCGAACGGCCGGTCGTATGCTATTCCGGCGACGGCAGCTCGATGTATTCGATCCAGTCGCTGTGGACCGCGGCTAACCACAAGCTGCCGCTGACGTTTGTGATCGTCAATAATGGCGGCTACCGCATCATCAAGCAGCGGTTGCTCGCCTTCCACGGCGACGATCATTATGTCGGCATGGATTTCATCGATCCGCCGGTGGATTTTACGGGCGTGGCGAAATCGCTCGGGCTCGAGGCGACACGGGTCACCGATCCCTCGCAATTGAAGTCCGTGTTGTCATCGGCCTTCAGCCGCCCCGGCGCCAAGCTGATCGAGGTCGTGGTGAGCAATTCGGTGAATTGATTACCCCGTCATTGCGAAATCGTAGGGTGGGCAAAGCGAAGCGTGCCCACCATCCAGAATAGCGATGTGGATAGGTGGTGGGCACGGCGCGAAGTGCGCCTTTGCCCACCCTACAAGTTACTCCGCCGCAGCAGCGTGTGGCTTCACGCGGTAACTTGCCGCCGGATGCGTCTCGTTCAACCGCGCGCGTCCGGCACCGAACAGCTTCTCGCGCAACGTCCCCTCTGCATACGCGCTCTTGTACCGCCCGCGCTTCGTCAGCTCAGGCACCAGCATATCGGCGATGTCCTCGAAATCGCCGGGCGAGGTGGCGAACGCGACGTTGAGGCCGTCGACGTCGGTCTGCTCGAACCAGGCCTCGATATCGTCGGCGACCTTGTCGGGCGTGCCGACCACGACCGGGCCGGCGCCGCCGATGCCGACATGCTCGACGACCTCGCGCACGGTCCAGACCCTGTCAGGATCGGCACGCGTGACGTTGTCGAGCGCGGTGCGCCCGGCGTCGTTCTGGACGTGACGCACTTGCTGGTCGAGGTCGTAGCCCGAGAAATCGACACCCATCCAGCCCGACATCAGCGCCAGCGCGCCCTCGGGCGCAATATGGCGACGATAGTCGGCGTATTTCGCTTTCGCCTCGGCCTCGGTGCGGCCGAGAATGATCGTCATCATCGAGAACATCAGGATCTCGGCCGGATTGCGCCCGATTTCCTTTGCCAGCGTGCGGATCGCCGCCACGCGCGGACCGATGATCTTGGCCGACGGGCCCGACATGAACACGCATTCGGCGTGCCGGGCGGCGAATTGCCGTCCGCGTGGCGAGGTGCCGGCCTGATACAGCACCGGCGTCCGCTGCGGCGACGGCTCGCTGAGATGGATGGCGTTGAGCCGGTAGTTGCTTCCCTCGTGCTCAATGCGGTGCACCTTGGAAGGATCGGCAAAGATGCCACGGGCGCGGTCGCGCAGCACGGCGTCGTCTTCCCAGCTTCCTTCCCAGAGCTTGTAGACCAGCTCCATATATTCATCCGCGATCTCGTAGCGGTCGTCATGCGCGGTCTGCTTGTCCTTGCCGGCGCCGCGGGCGGCACTGTCGAGATAGCCGGTCACCACATTCCAGCCGACCCGGCCTTCGGTGAGGTGATCCAGCGTCGACATCCGTCGGGCAAACGGGTAGGGCGGCTCGAAGGAGAGGTTGCTGGTGACGCCAAAGCCAAGATTTTGCGTCACCGCCGCCATCGCCGGGATCAGCATCAGCGGCTCGTTGGCCGGCGTCTGCGCGGCATTGCGCAGCGCGGCGTCGGGGCTATTGCCGAACACGTCGTAGACGCCGAGCACGTCGGCGAGAAACAGCCCGTCGAACCGGCCGCGCTCCAGCGTCTTTGCCAGGTCGAGCCAATAGGGCAGGCGGTTGTAGCCCAGCGTACGGTCGCGCGGATGGGTCCAGAGCCCCGGCGATTGATGCGCCACGCAGTTCATGGCGAAGGCGTTGAGCCGGATTTGCTTTGTCATGACGCGAACCTCGGATGCGCGCAGGGTTTCCTGCGCGTTCGCCCGGTTAATCGCCGGGCTGTTGCCTGAAATTGTTGCATCCTCGCGGGTTTTAGCAAGGCCCATTTCGGCAGCCCATGCCACTTCCAGCGGGCGGCTTATCCCGATAGGTTGCGCTCCACAAAATTGGCGAACAAGGAAAAGAAATATGGCTGATAGAGCCGACGCGATTGCGCGGGTACGTGAGCATCTGAATTCCGGCGCGTTTCTCGCCGAGCTCGACCGCAGGGTCGGTTACCGGACCGAAAGCCAGAATCCCGGCAGCGGCGAGGCGTTGCGCGCCTATCTCGTCGACGACCTCCAGCCCGCCTTCGCCGCGCTCGACTTCTCCACCCGCCTGATCGAATCGCCGAGCGGCAGGGGTCCGTACCTGCTGGCGGATTATCGCGAGGATGTCTCGCTGCCGACCGTGCTCACCTATGGCCATGGCGATGTCGTCGACGGCATGGAAGGCGAGTGGCGCGACAATCTCGATCCCTGGAAAACCACGACCAGGGGCGAGCGTGTCTATGGCCGCGGCACCGCCGACAACAAGGGCCAGCACAGCATCAATCTCGCGGCCTTGCGTGCCGTGCGCGAGACCCGCGGCGGCAAGCTCGGCTTCAACGCCAAATTCATCATCGAGACCGGCGAGGAGATCGGTTCGCCCGATCTGCGGCAGGTGTGCGAAGCCCATCGCGAGGAGCTGAAGGCCGATCTGTTTCTGGCCTCTGACGGGCCACGACTTTCGGTCGACCGGCCGACTATTTTCCTCGGCTGCCGCGGCGGCAACCGCATCCATCTCGACGTCAATTTGCGCGAGGGCGGAAACCATTCGGGCAATTGGGGCGGCGTGCTCGCCAATCCCGCGACGATCCTTTGCAACGCCATCGCGAGCCTCGTCGACGGCAAGGGGCGGATGAAGCTCGACGCGCTCAAGCCGCCGCGCATTTCGAATGCGGTGCGAGCGGCGCTCGCGGACGTGAAGATCGAGCCGACCGCGGACGAGCCGGCGCTGGCGCCCGACTGGGGCGAGGAGGGACTAACGCCGGCCGAGCGGCTGTTTGCCTGGAATACGCTGGAAGTGCTGGCGATGTCGTCAGGCAGTATCGACAAGCCGGCCAACGCCATTCCCGGACGCGCCAATGCCGTGCTGCAGCTTCGCTTCGTCGTCGGCACCAGATATAAAGAGGTCGTCGACGCCGTGCGCGCGCATCTGCATGGCAACGGCTTTTCGATGGTGGAGGTCAGCGGCACGCAGCGTTTTGCGGCCTCGCGCACCGATGTCGACAGTCCCTGGGTGAACTGGACGGCGGACTCGATCCTGAAAACCACCGGCAAGGCGCCGGCGATCCTGCCGAATTTCGGCGGTTCGCTGCCCAACGACGTGTTCGCCGAAGGGTTGGGGCTGCCGACGATCTGGGTGCCGCATTCCTATCCCGGCTGCTCGCAGCACGCGCCGGACGAGCACATCCTGCTGCCGGTGACGGAAGAGGCGCTCGCGATCATGGCGGGGATCTTCTGGGACCTCGGCGAGATGAAGAAGTCGCCGTAGGTCGCGCAAGAAGGCGTAGCCCGGGTGAGCGTAGCGATACCCAGGAACGGTCTCCCCGCATGTCGCTGCGCTCATGCGGGCTACAGGAAAGGGCTCACACCCCTTCGTCCAGCGCGACCATCTCGCGCTTCTTGCGCAGCGCCGGCAGCAGTGGGCCGACCAGCAGCATGACCGCGAACGCCAGGCAGACGGCCGAGATCGGCCGTTCGATGAAGGTCATGAGATCGCCCTGCGACAGGATCAGCGACTTGCGCAGATTGTTCTCCAGCATCGGACCGAGCACGAAGGCCAGCACCAGCGGCGCCGGCTCGTAGCCGAGCTTGCGCATGAAATAGCCGATGATGCCGAACGCGATCATCACATAGACGTCGAACACGTTGTTGCTGGAGCAATAGACGCCGATGATGGTGAACAGGATGATCAGCGGAAACAGGATGTTATAGGGCAATTTCAGAAGCTGAACCCACATCCCGATCATCGGCAGGTTCAGCACGAGCAGCATCAGATTGCCGATATACATGCTGGCGACGATGCCCCAGAACAGGCCCGGGTTTTGCGTGATCATCAGCGGACCCGGCTGCAGCCCGTGAATGACGAAAGCGCCGAGCAACAGCGCCATAACCACGTTCGGCGGAATGCCTAAAGTCATCAGCGGAATGAAGGCGCCGCCCGCTGCGGCGTTGTTGGCGGCTTCGGGTCCCGCCACGCCCTCGATCGCGCCCTTGCCGAAGCGCTCCGGCGTTTTGGATAATCGCTTCTCCAGCGCATAGGACGCGAACGACGAAATCACCGCGCCGCCGCCGGGCAGGATGCCGAGGAAAAATCCAAGGATTGTTCCGCGCGTCATCGGGCCGGCGCTGGCTTTCCAGTCCTCTTTGCTTGGAAGCAGGTGCGTGATCTTGGTGTTGATGATGTCGCGCTTGATGACCTGCTCGGTGTTGAGCAGCACTTCGGCGATGCCGAACAGGCCCATGACCACGGGAACGAGGCCGATGCCGTCGATCAGCTCCACCCGGCCGAAAGTCAGGCGCGGCTGTGCGGTAATGCTGTCGAGCCCGACCACGCCGAGCACGACGCCGATGCAGGCCATCAATAGCGCCTTTGCCATCGAGCCCTGGGTCAGGAAGGTGAGGACCACGAGGCCGAGCACCATCAGGCTGAAATATTCGGCCGGTCCGAACGCGATCGCGACGCTGGCGAGCTTGGGCGCCACCAGCATCAGTGCGACCAGCGCGAAGGTGCCGGCGAAGAACGAGCCGAATGCGGAGATGCCGAGCGCAGGTCCCGCGCGGCCCTGCTTGGCCATCTGATGGCCGTCGATGCAGGTGACGACGGAAGCGGCTTCGCCGGGAATGTTGACCAGGATCGAGGTGGTCGAGCCGCCATACATCGAGCCGTAATAGATGCCGGCCATCATGATGATGCCGGATTCCGGCGTTCCCGACAGTGTGATCGGCAGCAACAGCGACATCGCCGAGATCGGGCCGATGCCCGGCAGCACGCCGACCAGCGTGCCGATGAACACGCCGATGAAGCAGTAGAGCAGGTTGATCGGCAGCAGCGCGATGCCAAAGCCATGGGCGACATTGATGAGCGTGTCCATGGTGCGGTCAGCCGATTTCGAAGATGCCGGAGGGCAGCTGGATCAGGAGCAAGCGCTTGAGGACCCACCACATGCCGAGCGGGACCAGTACCGCGATCGGAATGGCGAGCGTCCAGCGCACCGGATCGATCAGGCGCAACAGCAGCAACATGAGAGGAACTGAGGAAAGCAGAAAGCCGAGCGGGTCGAGGGCGAAAGAAAAAGCGACGAGGCAGACGATCACCACCAGCGGCTTGGTCCAGCGCGTGTCCACCCAGCGCGAGCCAAAGGTCGGCCCGCCCTCGATCAATGCGGCTATGATGATCGAGGCGGCGAACAGGCACATCAGGATGCCGGTATAGAACAGCACGAACCCGGAGCCGGGATCGTTGATCGTGCCGAGCTTGAGCTTGAGCCCGGACCAGATCACGAAACCGCCGAGCGCAAGCCCGATCAGCCCGCCCCACAGTTCGGAATTGTTGAGGCGGAATTTGACGTCGGTGTCGCTACTCATGCGGGGTGCCTTCGGATGTCGCCCGTCCTATCGTAACCAACAGGGCGAGTGTCTAAATTCCGTCATTGCGAGCGAAGCGAACCAATCCATCGTCATCGAGCGTATGGAGAGTATGGATTCGTCGCTGTCGCTCCTCGCAATGACGGGGAACGGCTGCAGGATGTAGCCATCCCCCGGGAGCCTCAGTTCGTCTTCTTCGCCAGCCCGAGCTTGTCGATCACCTTGCGCTCGGATTCCGTCACTTCGACGACGAACTTCTTGTAGTCTTCCGTATTCCTGTAGTTCGGCACCATGTCGAATTTCGCTAGCGTGGCGATCACGGCTGGATCTTCCAGCGCCTTCTTGAAGGCGTCGTGCAGCTTCGCGACGATCTTCGGGTCCATGCCCTTTGGTCCGGCAATGCCGAACGGGGAATCATAGACCATGGGATAGCCGAGTTCCTTCAGCGTCGGAACATCCGGATAATTCGGCGAGCGCGCCGAGGTCCATACCATCAACAGCCGCAGCTTGCCGGCGTCGACCAACGGTCGCCAGCCTGTCGAATCCGCCTGCAACGTGGTGTGCCGTCCCAGCACCGCAGCATTGGTTTCCGCGCCGCCCTTGAAAGGCACCTGCGTCAGCTTGATGCCGGCCATCGAAGCGATCTGCTCCATGCCGATATGCAGCGACGTGCCGGCGCCCGGCGTCGCATAGGTCACCTTGCCGGGATTCTGCTTGGCGTAATCGATTACGTCCTGCCAGGTCTTGAATGGCGACTCGGCGCTGGTGGTGACGCCGAACGTGTAGCCGGTGAGATGAACGATGTAGGTAAAGTCCTTGTCCGGATTCCACGACACCTCCTGCATCAGCGGCAGGCGGAACACGGTGATCGGAATTTGCGCGATGGTGTAGCCATCCGGCTTGGCCGCTGCCGCCATGGTGGCCGGACCGACCGTGCCGCCGCCACCGGCCTTGTTGTCGATGGCGATCGGCTGACCGAGCAGTTTTGAGGCGCTTTCGGCGATCGCCCGCATCGAGATGTCGGTCGAGCCGCCCGCCGGCCATGGGACGATCAGCGTGATCGGCTTGGTGGGGTATTCCTGTGCGCCGGCGGCTGCTGAAATCAGCATGCCGAAGGCTGCGACGGCGATCGTCAAGCGGCGAGCTCTGGACATATCGAACACTCCCTTGCGGCCTCATTGACGGGGAGGCGCGCTTGTCTTCTTTTTCTGGGTTCGATCTTCCCCGAAATCGCCTGAGAAGAAAAGCGCATTGACCGCGGCGGCGGCGCCGAGGCGGGTCGCAACCGGCTGGAAACGCGACATGCGACAATTGGTCTGCCGCGTCCTCCCGAGGTACGGAATTTATGCCGCGCGCCGCAGTGCAAACGCGCTCGCTTCGCTTGCCAACGGCTTGCGATCGATCATATCGGCCGCCAGTCGCGCGCTGCCGCAGGCGAGCGTCCAGCCGAGCATGCCGTGGCCCGAGTTGATGAACAGGCCATCGAGTGGCGACCAGCCGATGATCGGCCGGCTGTCCGGCGTCATGGGACGAAGTCCGCACCACGGCTCGACGTCGCCGGCAGCGTCGATGCCGAGCAGCTCCGCCGAAGCGCGGCGCAGGATGTCGACGCGTCTGGCGTCCATCGTCGTGTTGTTGCGTTCGAGGTCGGCGATGCCGGCGATCCTTATTGCCGTGTGTCCATCGCGCGCGAGCGGCGCGAATACCAGCTTGCGTTCCATATCCGTCACGCTGTGCCTCATGGCGTGCGTATCGGGCGGGGGTGTCAGGGTGATGCTGTAACCCTTGAGCGGATAGATCGGCAGATAGAATCCGCACGCTCTGGCAAATGCACTCGATGCCGCTCCCATGCACAGAACGAAGCGGTCCGCCTGCACTTGCCCCTTGCCGGTGTCGACCGCGACAAGCCGGCCGCCGGAGCGAACCGGACCGTTCACGTCTGCGCCGAGCAGCCATTCGACATTGCGTTGCCGTCTCAGGCGGAACGTAAGCCCCGCACAGAACGCCGCGCAATCTCCGACCTGTTCGGAGGCCGTGAAGATGCCGCCTGCGAGTTCGCGGATGTCGAGTTGGAGCGCAGGCTCCAGCGCCTGGCATTCGGCCGGCGTCAACACCCGCTGGCGGTCCTCGCCGGTCATCGCAATGACGGCGCGGCGCGCTGCGTTGAATTCCTTCCGGCTGCGGAACACAACAAGCTTGCCGGCGGTGCGCAATCCGAACGAAAGCATCAAGCTTTGGGAAAGTCGTGCCAGCTCGCTCCGGCTCAAGGCGGCAAGTGCGAGCTGTGCTGCAATGGTCTCGCGCACCGCCGCCGGCCGGCAGGCGAGCAGGAATCGCGCGCCCCAGGAGATCAGGGCCGGATCGAGGCCGGCGCGGATGCGCATCGGCGATTCCGGCGACAGCAGCAGCGATGGCAGCTTCTTGAGGGTTGCCGGAGACGCCAGCGGCGCCACGAACGCGTAGGAGAGCTGGCCGCCATTGGCAGCGCTGGCGTCTTTCGCGGTGGAAGCATGCCGGTCGACGATGATGACGTCGTGCCCGGCCTCGGCAAGGCACCATGCGGTCGTCAGTCCGATGACGCCGGCGCCCAGTACACAGATCTTCATTTCGGGGGTCTCGCCTTGAGTGATCGTCCGATCGGAACGCGAGAACCGATCGGGCGAAGGGTTGTTGCGTGCCAGGTTAAGGCCACCGGACGCCGCCATTGATGCCAAGTCTGCATGATGCAAAATTTGCATAACCTGCCCACGCCGTGGCAGGCTATTGAAGGCGTGACCTCATGGGTGAGCGCGGACCGGCTTATATGACTGGGCGAGGAATGATCGGGAATGTCGCGCTGATGACGGCCGGGTATGGTGATGCAAAGCTTGCATTGGCCAGCCTGCCAGCCGATCCGCTACGTTTGCCGGCATGGGGCTTCACATTCTGTATCGAGAACCAACGCCGGTTGGCGTCCGCGGCCTTGCGCTGCCCAGAGGTGGGCGTTGCGGCCGCGCGGCGGCCACGGCCTGCATCAAAGCGGGGAGCATGATGGAGCTTCGCTGGCTTCAGGATTTTCTGATGGTGGCCGAGACCGGCAATTTTACGCGCGCCGCCGAGAAGCGAAACACGTCCCAGGCGGCGTTCAGCCGACGGATCAAGTCGCTCGAAGCCTGGCTCGGCTTCGACCTGATCGACCGCAGCGTCTATCCGACGCAGCTCACGCCGCAAGGCGAGCGTTTCCGCGAACATGCCGGCGAGTTGCTGCGGCAGATGCTCGACAGCCGCGGCGAGCTCGGCGGCAAGCCGCTTGGCCGCAACGAACATATCCGCATCGCCTTGCCGTTCGCGATGGCCACCGCACAGCTGCCGCATTGGTGGCAGGCCTGGTCACAGGAGCGGCGGCTGAGCTGTTCGGTGGTGGTGGGCAACATTCACGATCTCGTCACCTCGCTGGTGTCGGACAATGTAGACCTGATGATTTGCTACCATCACGCGCAACAACCGATCCATCTCGATCCGGATCTTTACGAACGTGTGACGCTCGGCACAGAATTTTTGCGGCCCTATGCCAGCGAAGCGCTGGTGGCGAAGGGAGGCGCGTCGCTACCTGGACGGCCGTCGCATCCGGTGCCGCTTTTGATGTATTCGCCCGGCGTCTATTTCGCCCGGCTGGTCGATCTCATCCTGGAGAATACCCCGATTTTCGGCGTGCGCGTCATAGAGAGCGACATGTCGGATGTGCTGTGCGGGATGGCGCTCGGCGGCCGGGGCATTGCCTGGTTGACCGACGGCACCGTCGCGGCTTATGGCCGGAAGCGGCTGACCCCGATCGGCGGCGACAAATGGGCGTTGCCTTTGTCTTTAGTCGCATTCAGGGGTCGAATGCATGATGGTCAACGGGCGCTAAATCTGTTTTGGTCCGAATTGTGCAGGCATAGTGCCGGGCACGCCAAGGGCGATCACGAACCGACAGGTGCAAGGTCGCCGGCGAAACTATCTGCCAAGTCACTTCGTAAGCGACCCGGCAAGTCGCCAAGTTTGGGTCGATGAGCAATCATCTGTAGCCTTTTAAAGGAGAAGTTACGTGAAACATCGTCAGATTATCGGCTATCTGCTGGCCGGCGTCCTGTGCGCCGGACCGGCGATGGCGCAGGAGCTCACCGGGACGCTGAAGAACATCAAGGATACCGGCGCCATCACGCTCGGCTTCCGCGATTCCTCGATTCCCTTCTCCTATCTCGACGACAACCAGAAGCCGATCGGCTACGCCATGGACATCTGCTACAAGATCGTCGATGCCGTGAAGAAGGAGCTCAAGCTCGACAAGCTCGAGGTCAAGCTCAATCCGGTGACATCGTCCACCCGCATCCCGCTGCTCGCCAACGGCACCATCGATCTCGAATGCGGCTCGACCACCAACAATGTCGAACGCCAGAAGCAGATCGCCTATACCAACACGCACTTCCTGACCGCCAGCCGCTACGTCACCAAGAAGGCGGCCAAGATCAATTCGATCGACGATCTCAAGGGCAAGTCGGTGGTCTCCACCGCCGGCACCACCAACATCAAGCAGCTCACCGAAGCCAACGGCGCGCGCAGCCTCAACATCAACATCATCCCGGCCAAGGATCATGCGGAAGCGTTCCTGATGGTCGAGACCGACCGTGCGGTGGCCTTCGTGATGGACGACATCCTGCTGGCGAGCCTGGTCGCCGGCTCGAAAGCGCCGGATGATTATGTGCTCTCCAAGGATGCGTTCTCCAAGCCCGAGCCCTACGGCATCATGCTGCGCAAGGATGATCCCGCCTTCAAGAAGGTGGTCGATGCTGCGACCACGGCGCTCTACACGGGCGGCGAGGGCCAGAAGATCTACGACAAGTGGTTCACGCAGAAGATCCCGCCCAAGAACCTCAATCTCAACGTTCCGATCAGCTCCGAGCTGAAGAACGAGTTTGCGAAGCCGTCCGACTCGCCGGATCCGGATTCGTATAAGTAAACGTTCCCGCGCTCATGCAATGGCCCGGTCATTGCATGAGCGTACTCCTGTGGGACGAATGACGGACGGTGGGGACCCGTGAACTATAACTGGAACTGGCACATCTTTTTCGAGCCGAACCCGACCGGGGCGGGCAACTATCTCGATTTGCTGCTGTCAGGATTGGTGCTGACCATCGAGACGGCACTGCTGGCCTGGGTCATTGCGCTGATCTTCGGCACGATCATCGGCATCCTGCGCTCGCTGCCGTCGAAGACCGCGTCCTGGATCGGCTTCGCTTACGTCGAATTCTTCCGCAATATGCCGCTGCTGGTGCAGCTGTTCCTCTGGTTCTTCGTGCTGCCGGAGCTCTTGCCGAGCGCCGCGGGGCTGTGGCTGAAGAAGCTTCCTTACGCGCCGTTCTGGACGGCTGCGATCGGGGTCGGGTTGTTCATGTCGGCGCGCGTCGCCGTGCAGCTTGCTGCAGGCATCGCCTCGCTGCCGCGCGGGCAGAAGCAGGCGGCGACCGCGCTCGGGCTGACCACGGCGCAGGGCTATCGCTATGTGCTGCTGCCGATGGCGTTTCGCATCATCATGCCGCCGCTCACGTCCGAATTCCTCAACACCATCAAGAATACCTCGGTTGCAATCACCATCGGCCTGATCGAACTCACCGGCAGGGCGCGCGAAATGCAGGAGTTCACTTTCCAGGTATTCGAGGCCTTCACCGCCGCAACCGTGATGTATCTCGTGATCAACATCATCGTCGTCACCGGCATGCGCTTCCTCGAACGCAGCCTGGCGATCCCCGGCTACATCACGGGGAAATAGCCATGTTCGCCAACCTCGATTTCGATGTCATCCGACGCTCGCTGCCCTATCTGTTTCTCGACGGCATGAGTTTTACGCTGATGCTGACCGGGCTGTCGGCGCTGGGCGGGCTGATTTTCGGCACCCTGATCGCGCTGATGCGGCTGTCGAGTTACAGGCTGCTCGGTCGCATCGCCGGGCTCTATGTCGACTTCATGCGTTCGCTGCCGCTGGTGCTGGTGATCTTCTGGTTCTATTTCCTGGTTCCCTATATCGGGCAGTGGTTGACCGGCGCGTCGCGGCCGATCCGCGTCGGCGCGTTCACGTCGTCCCTCGTCACCTTCATCATGTTCGAGGCGGCGTATTTCTCCGAAATCATGCGCGCCGGCATCCAGTCCATTTCCAAGGGACAGCCCGCGGCCGCAAGCGCACTCGGCCTGACCTACGCTCAGTCCATGCGCTACATCGTGCTGCCGCAGGCGTTCCGCAACATGCTGCCGGTGCTGCTGACTCAGACCATCGTGCTGTTCCAGGACACCTCGCTGGTCTACGTGCTGTCGATCCCGGACTTTCTTGGCGCCGCCAGCAAGGTGGCGCAGCGCGATGGGCGGCTGGTCGAAATGTACCTGTTCGCGGCGGTGGTCTATTTCGCGATTTCCTGTTTCGCGTCCTATGGCGTCCGACGCCTGCAGGCGCGCATTGCTATTGTTCGCTAGCGAGGGCGCATGATCGAAATCAGCCACGTCAATAAATGGTACGGGCCGACCTTTCAGGTGCTGAAGGACTGCACCACCAATGTCGCCAAGGGCGAAGTCGTGGTGGTCTGCGGGCCGTCAGGTTCGGGCAAGTCGACGCTGATCAAATGCGTCAACGCGCTGGAGCCGTTCCAGGAGGGCCAGATCGTCCTCGACGGCATCAAGGTCAACGATCCCAAGACCGATTTGCCGAAGCTGCGCGCCCGTGTCGGCATGGTGTTCCAGCACTTCGAGCTGTTTCCGCACCTGCGCATCATCGAAAACCTGTGCCTGGCGCAGGAGAAGGTATTGGGCCGCTCGCATGAGGAGGCGATGGCCAAGGGCGAAAAGCTGCTCGAGCGGGTCGGGTTGACCGTGCATGCGAACAAATACCCGGCCGAGCTGTCCGGCGGCCAGCAGCAGCGCGTGGCGATCGCGCGTGCGCTGGCGATGGACCCGATCGCGATGCTGTTCGACGAGCCGACCTCGGCGCTCGATCCCGAAATGATCAGCGAGGTGCTCGACGTCATGGTCGATCTCGCCCACGAGGGCATGACCATGATGGTCGTTACCCACGAAATGGGCTTTGCCAGCAAGGTCGCCAATCGCGTGATCTTCATGGACAAGGGCGAGATCGTCGAGGACGCGCTGAAGACGGATTTCTTCGGCAGCCCGCGCAGCGAACGCGCGCAGAAGTTTTTGTCGAAGATTCTGTCGCATTAGCGGTTTGGATGTAATAAACGCGGCGCAATGGCTTGGCGCCGACAGGAGACTCTGCTTTGGAACAGATCGCTTACGTCAATGGTTCGTTCGTACCGCTTTCAGAGGCGAAGGTCTCGATCCTCGACCGCGGGTTCCTGTTTGCCGACGGCATCTATGAGGTCGCCGCCGTGCTCGACGGCAAGCTGATCGACAATGCCTCGCATCTGGCGCGGCTGGAACGCTCGGTCGGCGAGATCGAACTGGCCTTGCCGGAAACCACGGCGCGCATCCAGGAGATCCAGAAGGAACTGATCGCGCGCAACAATCTCGCTAACGGCATGGTCTATCTGGAAGTAACGCGCGGCGCCGATACCGGACGCGACTTCGCGTTTCCCAAGGGCGTCAAGCCGACGCTGATCATGTTCACCTCGACCAAGGACATCATCAACGCACCGTCCGCAAAGACCGGAATGAACGTGATCACGGTGCCCGACCTGCGTTGGACCCGGCGCGACATCAAGAGCGTGGCGCTGCTGGCGCAGGTGCTGGCCAAGCAGGCCGCGGCAGTGGCCGGCGCCGGCGAGGCCTGGATGATCGAGGACGGCAAGGTGACCGAGGGCGGCTCGTCGTCGTGCTTTATCCTGACCCAGGACGACGTGATCGTGACGCGGCAGAACGGCCGCGAGATCCTGCCCGGCTGCACCCGCAAGGCCGTGGTTGCGCTCGCCGAAGAGCGCCAGCTTCGCCTCGAGGAGCGGGCGTTTTCGGTCGAGGAAGCGCTGGCCGCCAAGGAAGCTTTCGTCACCAGCGCCAGCGTCTTCGTGCAGGCGGTGGTGTCGATCGACGGCAAGAAGGTCGCCGACGGCAAGCCCGGTCCGATGACCAACCGGCTGCGCGAGATCTATGTGGAGTTCGCCAAGGCGACGGCGGTGTAGCACCTTCGCATCCTCGATGTGTCGTCGCCCGGCTCGACCGGGCGACCCAGTATTCCAGAGACATCAGCGTTTTAGCCGAAAGGCCGCGGCGTACTGGATGCCCCGCCTGCGCGGAGCATGACAGCGGGATGTGGTGCGCGCGGTCCGCCACCACACCACCGATCATTTCTTCTCGAACGTCGTCAGTTGCGCGCCATCATCGGCAACGAAAATCGCGAGCAGGCTTGCGGGTTCCGTCGTGCTCGCGTTCTCGCTGACGAGGTGCTCGCTGCCGGGCGGCTCGAAGAACGCCTCGCCGGCTTTGTAGACGCGGGCCGGTCCGGTTGCGGAATTCTCCGAGCGGATCTGGCCCGTCAGCACAAAGGCCATCACGCTACCGGCGTGATGATGGCTGACCGACTTGCCGCCGGGTGCGTAGTTCACCAACACGGTGGTGAGGCTCTTGCCCGGGACGTTCGGCAGCTTTTCCGAACGCACGGGCGTCACCTTGTCGCCTTCGGCATGCGCGGCCGCCGTGCTGCCCGCGACCAGCGCGAGCAGGGCGATTGCCGCAATGCCTTGAATCGATCGTGTCATGGGCGTCCTCCCCGTGTTTACGCCACCGCCGCTTTCGCCTTCACCGGGTGAACCGCACGAAAAGCGATCGCCAGCCGGTTCCAGGCATTGATAGCCCCGATCAGCATGGTGAGATTGACCGTCTCCGTTTCCGAGAAGTGGGCGCGCACGTCTTCGTAGAGATCGTCGGGGGCATGCGTTTCGGCAATCAGCGTCAGCGCGTCGGTCCAGGCCAAAGCCGCGCGTTCGCGGTCGGTGTAGAGCGGCGACTCGTGCCAGGCGCTCAACAGATACAGCCGCTGCTCGGTCTCGCCAAGCTTGCGGGCGTCCTGGGTATGCATGTTGATGCAATAGGCGCAGCCGTTGATCTGCGAGGCGCGCGTCTTCACCAGCTCGATCAGCGACTTCTCGAGACCGGAGCCGGCTATCTGGGCTTCGAGTGCGACGAGCGCTTTGATGGTATCGGGCGCGGCCTGGTAGTAATTCATCCGGGGCTTCATGCTTATGCTCCTCTCTGGACGTTTTCAATTTGAAGCGAATGTCGAAGTGACTGTCAGTGTATCCCGAGCTGAACGATAGTCACCATCTGGATCGATCGCGTCAGATACAATAAAGTGATCCGATGCAATGGGGGAGGCGGCGAATGCTATCGCGAAAGTCGGTGTCGGCAGGCCTCTGTGCGGCGCCGCTGGTTGCGATGCTCGCATCGGTCCTGCTGAGCGCTCCTCTGGCCGCGGCGCAATTCGGCCCGCCACTGAACGCGCCATTGTCGGCGGACAAGCTTGCGCGGATCGACGATTTTCTCAATGACCAGGTCGCACAAGGAGAAATTCCGGGTGCCATCGTCCTGATCCAGCGCCACGGCAAGCCGGTCTATTTTAAATGGTTCGGCAAGCGCGACGTCGATGCCGGCATCGAGATGGCGCCGGATGCGATCTTTCCGCTGCATTCCCTGACCAAGACGGTCACCAGCTTTGCCGCGATGATGCTGGTCGATCGCGGCAGGATCAAACTCGACGATCCCGTCGCCAAATACATTCCCTCCTTCGCCGGCATGAGGGTCGGCGTCGAGCGCAAGGGTGAGTCGGGCAAGGTCGTGCTCGATCTCGTGCCGTTGCGCCGGCCGGTCACGATCGAGGATCTGCTGCTGCATACGTCAGGGATCACTTACGGCTTCTACGGGCCGCGAGGGCCGGTGAAAGCGGCATATGACGGCATTTATCTCGGCGATTTCGACAATGCCGGATTTGCCGAGCGGATCGCAAAACTGCCGCTGGCGGAGCAGCCGCGCACGCTATGGGACTACGGGCATTCGATCGACGTGCTCGGCCGCGTCATCGAGGTCGTCTCCGGTCAGTCGCTCTACCAGTTTGAAAAAGCCGAGCTGTTCGATCCCCTGGGGATGACGACGACCAGATTTTTCCTGACCGACGCGGCCGAGCGGGCGCGTTATGCCACACCGTTGCGCAAGGACCGCCATACCGAACGCAATTCACTCGACGTCACGCGCTGGGAATCCGGCGGTGGCGGATTGGTGACCACCGTCGCCGATTTCGCGCGCTTCGGGCAGATGCTGCTGAACGGCGGCGCGCTCGACGGCAAGACCTATATCAGTCCTGCCACGTTCGCGGCGATGACGACGGATCACATCGGCCCGGGTTCGGGCGTCGAACGCAATTACTTCTATTTCCCGGGCGACGGCTTCGGGTTCGGCTATGGTTTTGGCGTCCGCACCGATCCCGGCAATGCGGTGCCCCCGCCACCGGGTTCGCTCGGCGAAATCAAATGGGATGGCGCCACCGGTGCCTACCTGGTGATCGACCGCGCGCTGGACATGTTCTTCGTCGTGCTGCAAAACGCACCATCGGGCCGCCAGCATGTGCAGGTGAACGTCAAGAAGCTGATTTACGACGCGTTCGAGAAATGATCGGGCGCAGGCTCGATGGGAAGTAACGAGATGCTGCACAAGGCCGATGGGAGCGACCGGACCGTCAAGGCGAGGGGGCGCATTGTGGCGCTCGACCGCGCGCGCACCTTCATCACGCTATTGGTGCTGATCCATCACTCCGTGGTCAACTACACCCATTTCGGCAGCGGCGACAAAATGCGCTGGCTCGGCTTTGATTTCGTCGTGCTGTTCAACGACAGCTTCTTCATGGCCTGCATGTTCCTGATCTCGGGCCTGTTCGTGCACGACAGCCTTAGCCGGAGGGGAGCGGCGGAATATCTGAAAATCCGGGCGTGGCGCCTCGGCATCCCCTTTCTTGTTTCAATCTTCGTGTTGATGCCGATTGCGTATTATCCGACCTTCCTGCGCTACCATCTGCCCGGCACCACCGATTTCAACTTCTTTCATTTCTGGTGGCGCACGCTGACGGTCGGTCCCTGGCCGTCGGGGCCGGCATGGTTTTTGTGGGTGCTGCTGGCGCTCGACATCGTTGCGGCAGGCTTGCTGGCGCTGGCGCCGCGGCTGCTGAAAATATTCGGCTTGCTGATCTTTTCGCTGCGCGAACGGCCGTGGACGGCGTTTGCGGCGTTCCTCGCTGTTTCTGCCTTCGTCTATATTCCGATGCGGCTGATCGTCGGCGACATGAGCTGGCTGGAGCCAGACGGCTTCCCGCTGCCGATCCAGACCAGCCGGATTTTGCTCTATGCCAGCTATTTCCTGACCGGTGTCGGCATCGGCGTGGTCAGCCTTCGTGCAGGAATCCTGAGCGAAGAAGGTGCGTTGGTCAGGCGCTGGCCGCTTTGGCTCGCCTTTGCGTCGTTGTTCTACGGCGCGATCCTGCTGATGGTCTATGACCATCACAACTGGATCAGGGATTTCAGTATGCCGCCGCTATCCTGGCAAGCCGGCTATGGCCTCGCGTTTGCGCTGTTCAGCGCAGCGATGACATTCACGGTGCTGACCGTGTCGCTGGCCTTCGCCTCATCGAACATGAAGCTGCTCGATGCCATGCGGCCATCTGCCTACGGCATTTTCGTCACGCACTACATCTTCATCCTGTGGCTGCAATACGCCGTTTACGATTATTCCTGGCCGGCAATTGTCAAGTTTGCCGTCGTTTTCTCCGGCACGTTGACGCTGAGCTGGGCGGTCACATGGCTGCTGCGGAGAATTCCAGTTGTGGCGCGGATGATCTAGAGTGGATCCATGCATCTGACGGGACTGGACCATGCAAGCTCAGCATAATGGGAAACGTCTGGCGGCGTTGTTCATGCTCGCCGCGACCATGTTGCTTTCCGGCATGCCCGCCATCGCCGGATATCCGGACCGCGTCATCAAGATCATTGTGCCCTTTGCGCCGGGCGGCGGCACGGACGCCATCGCGCGCGTGCTGGCGCAGGAGATGGCAAAAGACCTCGGCGGCAGCATCATCATCGAGAACAAGCCGGGCGCGGGCACCATTATCGGCGCGCAGGCGGTCGCGACTGCCGAAGCCGACGGCTACACGCTGCTGATGGGGACGTTTGCCCATGCCGTCAATCCGAGCATGAACGCCAAACTGCCGTTCGACCCGAACAAGGATTTTGCGCCCGTTGCACTTGTCGCGCGCTCTCCCAATATCGTCGTCGTCAATCCGAAATCGTCGTTTCGTTCCATCGCCGATCTGATCGCGGCGGCAAAGGCCGAGCCCGACAAGATTTCCTACGGCACGTTCGGTACCGGCACCTCGGCGCACCTCGCCGGCGAAATGTTCAAGCATATGGCCAGGGTCAACATGACTACGGTCCCCTACAAGGGCTCGGCACCCGCCATCACCGATCTGATCGGCGGGCAGATCCAGGTGATGTTCACGACGGTCGCAAGCGCGGCGTCCCTGATCGAGGGCGGTCAGTTGCGCGCGCTGGCGGTGACCACGGCGGAACGATCGCCCGCCTTTCCGCAACTGCCGACGGTCGCCGAAACCGGTCTTCCCGGCTTTGAAGCGGAAACCTGGTATGGCCTGCTTGGGCCGGCAAGAACGCCGCCTGACATCATCGACCGCCTCAACAGATCGGCGGCGAAGGCCGTGCAGACCGACGCCTTCAAAAAGCTCAGCGTCAACGAGGGCCTCGTCCTGATTGCGGCCCCGCCTGATGAATTCGGCCGCTACTACCGCAGCGAGATGGAGCGCTGGCGCAAGGTCATCGAGGACGCCGGGATCAAGGTCGAGTAGCCGGGTAGGCGCGCGCGAACCCGGTTCCCCTGATCGCGGTTCCCCGCTAGGATGGCTCCATGTATGTGAGCGCTTCCGAGAGCCGGGTGCTGGCGCGCATCTTCGGGCTGTTGTCCGAAGACCTCAGCGAACGCGACGTTCGCGAGGCGGTCGGCCGCCATTTGCTGGAATTGCTGGAAGCCGATCACTACGCCTCCTTCGTCTGGCAGGATGCGACCGGTCGTTTTGAGAAGGCCGTCTACCTGAACATGGACCCGGACAACATCGCGGCCTACGACCGCTATTATCAGCAGCACGATCCGATCACCTCAAAGCTGCAGGCTCGCCGCGAGGCGACGCTGGTCACGCAGGTGATGCCGCAGCGCGATTTGATGCGGACCGAGTTCTTCAACGATTTCCTCGCACGCGACGGCCTGCATTGGGGCGTCAATGCCTATAGTTTCGTCGGCGGCCGCAATATCGGCGACGTCAGGATCTGGCGTGGCCGGCGCCGCGAGAATTTCGATGGTCATACGCTGGAATTGTTGCGGCTGATCGAGCCGGCCTTCACCGGGGCGCTGGTCCGCGCGGCCGGGGGGGCTTCGGCCATCGCGGTAGACGGCTCACCAATCCTGAAACTCTCGGTGCGCGAGTTCGAGATCGCGCGAATGATATCGGACGATCTCAGCGACAAGGAGATTGCTCGCCGGCTGCAGGTCGAGGTTTCGACTGTCCGCACCCATATCGAGCGGATTTTTGCCAAGCTCGGCGTCCGCCGCCGTAGCGGCGTCGCGAGCCTGTTTGCACGGCATTGACATCGCCGGCCCCGGCCTAGCGCGAGGGCGCGGGGAGCCTGCCGAAAATCTTCTCCATTGCTACGCCGATCGCGAGCAACTTGCGATCGCTTCCCGCGGGCCCGTCAAGCTCGAGACCGACGGGCAGCTTGGTCGATGCGCCCAGCGCAATCGGAAGCTGGATGCCGGGGACGCCGGCATTGCTGCCGGGATCGGTGTTCTGGATGAACAGCAGGAAGTTGGCGAGGCTCGACGAGTCGGGATTTGAAGCAATCGCGACCTTCGGCACGGTCGGGAAGGCGATGGCGTCGAGCTTGTTCTTGGCGAACGTATCGCGATAGAGCGCCTGCAGCGCGGGCCGGGCGGTCTTCATGGCGGCGTCATAGGCCGGCTTGGCCTCGGTAACGGTATTGTTCGGCCCCGGCAGCTTGCGCGGAATCACCAGCCCGTCATAGGTGCCCCTCACGTCGGGGCTCGCGATGTCCTTGGCGAGGTTCTCGATGCTGACGCCGGAACCGCTCTTCTTGAGATAGGCGACCATGTCGTCATAGGCCTCGTAGAGCGCGAGTGGAAACCCGACCTGGCCATTGAGCTCGGCCAATTTTGGCATCTCGATATCGACCACCGTCACGCCACTGGACTTGAGCTTCTCCAGCGCGGCCTTGAAAGCAGCTTCGGTATCGCCATCGAGATTGGCCAGCATGGATTTGTCGACGCCGATGCGCACCTGCTTCAGATCGGCGGGCGCAATCGCGCCGCCGCCGGCGATGACGCGATCGAGGATGGCCACGTCGGCGATCGTGGAAGCCATCGGGCCAGCGGTATCGCGGGTATGGGAGATCGGCGCAATCCCAGCCTGGGGGTAGCGGCCGACGGTCGGGCGGAGCGCGGCGCAGCCGTTCAGCGCGCAGGGCACCCTGACCGAGCCGCCGGTGTCGGTGCCGAGACCCGCGGTCACGATGCGTGCGCCGACCGCAGCGCCCGTTCCCGACGACGAGCCACCGGCGATTTTGGTCGCGTCATAGGCGTTGCGTACCCCGGACTCCGCGCCGGTCTTGAACGCGGCGTTGTAGCCGGAGATGCCGAAGGCGAGCTCATGCATGTTGGTCTTGCCGATGATGATGGCGCCCGCCGCGCGCAGTTTTGCCGCCACCGGCGCGTCCTTCTTTGGCACAAAGCCCTTCAGCGCCGGCGTTCCCGCGCTGGCGGGAAGCCCGGCCACTTCGATATTGTCCTTGATCACGATGGGGACGCCGCCGAGCGGCTTGCATGAGCCTTTCTTGCGGCCGGCGTCGAACGCTTCGGCGGCTTTCATCGCGCCGGCCTCGTCCAACGTGACGAAGGCGTTGAGTTCGGGCGTTGCCTTGGCGCGCGCCAGCGCTGCCGAGGTCAGCGCCTTGCTGGTGATCTTGCCGGCGCACAGATCGGCCGCGGCCTGCGTTGCGGTCAGTTGATCCAGATTGATTGCCGGCTGGGCCGCTGCTGGAGAGGCCGCGGCAAGCACAAGGCTCGTAAGGGCCGAGCCGAGCAGGATGGAACTGCGAGCCATGATGATCCTCCGTAGAACTGGGTACCCGTCCGGACGAACCTTACCCGCTGCCGGGGGCGGCGCCTGTCCTCATTTCTGGGGACGTCAGATCTTCTCCGCCACAAACCTGTTCCGCAATGTCCCGATCCCCGTGATGTCGATCTCGACGACGTCGCCGGCTTTCAGGTCGGGCGAGGCGCCGTCGGTGCCCATCCAGATCACGTCGCCGGGCGACAGCGTGAAATACTTGGTCAGCTCGACGATGAACGGCACGATGCCGAAGATCATGTCGTTGGTGCGGAAACGGCCGGTCTCCTTGCCGTTGACCCGGATCACGGTTTCCATCTTGTCGAGGTCGACCGACGTCTCGATCCAGGGGCCCATCGGCTTGAAAGTGTCGGCGTTCTTCGAGCGCCACAGGCCGCGATCGGCCTTCTGCCAGCTGCGTTCGCTGACATCGTTGCCGATGGTGTAGCCGAGCACGCAATCCATCGCGTTGGCTTCGTTGAGGTGTTTTGCCTTCTTGCCGATGACGACCACCAGCTCGCCCTCGTAATGAATCTTCTCCGTCGCGCTCGCCGGGATCACCACATCCTCGTCATGGGCGATCAGCGCGTTCTGGGCGCGATAGCCGATCTCGGGCCGGTCGGGGACGTTGGGCACGGTTCCGGCCTTGTCAGCGGCTTCCTTGAGGTGCTTGAGGTAGTTCAGCCCGACGCAATAGAAGGTACGCGGGATCAGCGGCAGCTCGATCTTGACGTCCTTCAGCGCATGCGATTGCGTTCCACGCTGCCATTCACCGAACGGCTCGCCATTGACGGCGATCACGTTGTCGCCCTCGACGATTCCCCAGGATGTCTTGCCGGCGGAGGTGAATTTGAGCCAACGCATGAAATGTCCTCTCGTTATTCGGCTGCGGCCTGCGGGCTGGTTTTCCAGGCGCCGGCGGCAGGGCGCGCCAGACCGAGATTCTCGCGCAAGGTCTTGCCGGCGTAATCCTTGTGAAACAGGCCGCGGCGCTGCAATTCCGGCACGATGTGCTGGACGAAATCGGCGTAGGAACCTGGCACGATGGTGGCCGCGATGACAAAGCCGTCGCAGCCGCGCTCGACGAACATCTCCTCGAGCTTGTCCGCGACCTCTTTCGGACCGCCGACGATTGCGTCATGCACCTGGCCACGGCCCGAGAAGGTGACGAAATCGCGCGCGCTGGGATTGGACTTGCCTGAAGTCTTGAGCACACCGTCGCGAATGCCGAGGATGCCCTGCATGCTCTTGAGGTCTTCTGATGTCAGTGGCTCGTCGAGCGGCTTGGAGGCGAAGTCGAAGTTCAAGGCCTCCGCGAGCAACGACAGCGCGTCTATCTCCAGCGGCAGCTTGTTAATCACAGCCATCTTGTCCTCGGCCTCGGCCTTGGTCGCGCCGCAGACGGGCGTGGTGAGGTTGCAGAGAAACATCTGGTCGGGATCGCGGCCGGCCTTCGCCGCTTCGTTGCGGACCGCCGCATAGCCTTCCTTGGCGCCGGTCACGTTGCGCGCGGCGGTGAAAATCACTTCGCCCCACCGTCCCGCAAAGCGCTGGCCGCGGCCGGACGCGCCGGCCTGGATGATCACGGGATGACCCTGCGCCGAGCGCGGCACGGTGAAGGGACCGCGCGACTTGAAGAACTGCCCCTTGTGGTCGAGCCGCTTGACCTTCGCCGGATCGGCGAAGCGGCCGCTGTTCTTGTCCATGATCAGTGCGTTGTCTTCCCAGGTATCCCAATGGCCGAGCACGACTTCCATGAATTCGTCTGCGCGATCGTAGCGGAAGTCATGTTCGAGATGGGCGTCCTTGCCCATGTTGTGGGCCTCGCCGTCATTGAGCGAGGTGACGACGTTCCAGCCTGCGCGTCCGCCGGTCATCAGGTCGAGGGTGGCGAAGCGGCGCGCCACGTCGAACGGTTCGTAATAGGTGGTCGAGCAGGTCGAGGCGAGCCCGAGCTTCGTCGTCACCATGCCCATCGTGGTCAGCACGATCAGCGGGTCCATCTTCACGCAGCGGATGCCGTATTCGACGGTGTGGGCATGGTCGTTGCCGTAACGGTCCGGCATCGCCAGGCGGTCGTCAAAGAACGCCATGTGGAACTTGCCGGCTTCGAGAATCCGCGCGATCTCCAGATAGTAGTCGGCCGACATCGAATCGTCGCGCGATTCCGGATGCCGCCACGAACTCGGCAGGTTGGTGCAGTTCTGCGCCTGCAGGAATCCCACCAGCGCCATTTGCCGTGTCATGCCGTTCTCCTTGTGCGCGTGGGACTAGATTTCATTTCAGGTCGAGTTCGGCGGCGAGCTTGTAGTCAGTCGCCAGCGCCTTCAGTTTGTCCCAGGTGGCGTCCTCGACCTCGATGCCGTCGCGCCTGCGCTGTTGTTCGCGGATATGTTCGACCTCACCGGGATAGAACACGCCAGGTGAGCCTTCCGACGGCGGCGTCGATTTGAGGTAGCGCGCGAACTCGCCGACCTCTTTCTCGAAGTCCTTCAAGGGACGGAAGGCGGCGACGTTGAACACCGCCATGAAGCATCCGTCATTGTGCCGGCCGGTCGGCTCCACGCCAAAGCCCAAGCCCGTGAGCAGGCCGCACAGCACCTCGACCATCGCGGCGAGGCCGCTTCCCTTGTAGCCCTCGCTGCCGCCGAGCGGCAGCAGCGCGCCACCCTTGCGGTACTGGGTGGGATCGGTGGTGTGCCGTCCCTCGGCGTCGATGATCCACCCTTGCGGGATCTGTTCGCCGCGCGCCACCGACAGCGCGATCTTGCCGGCTGCGACCGCCGAGGTTGCCATGTCCAGATAGAACGGTGCTTCGAGATCGGACGGCACCGCGATCGAGATCGGGTTGGTGCCGAGCCTTGCCTCGCGGCCGCCGAACGGCGCGACGTGTTTCGGCGAGCGGCCGGAATCGGCGGTGGCAATGCCGATCATGCCAGCGCGCATCGCCATCAGGGGATAGGCGGCGAGCCGCCCGACATGGCTTTGGCGGAACACCGTGCAGGCGGCCACATTGGCGGTCTTCGCCTTTTCGATCGTCAGCGCCATCGCCTTGGCGTTGACGTGGAAGCCAAAACCCCAGTGGCCGTCGATCACGGTCGTGGTCGGCGATTCCTGGACGATGGTCCACTTGGCGCCGGGCACGATATGGCCGGCCTTGATGCGGTCGATATAGGTCGGGATTGCGATTACGCCGTGGGAGTCATGGCCGGCGAGATTGGCGTTGACACAGCCAGTCGCCACGGCATCGGCTTCCTCCTCAGACGCGCCGGCGGCCTTGAGCAGAGCCGCGCCAATTCGCCTGAGACGGTCGGCCTGGACCATCGGCATGGGAATTTCCTCTACCTTTAATGCCCGCGCGAACGGCGGGTCTTGCTTGTTGCGGCAGCGGGCATGCTCTCAAAGCGGCGGCGGCAGGGCAAGCGTGGAAATATCCTGTTAGCCATGCCGCCAGCACGGTCCTCGATGGCCCGGAATTTCATCCTGCAAAATTCGAGGATTACCTTCGGTGGGCCGCATCGCGGCCGGCGCCCGCCGGCGGTATGGCTGACAAATCGTGAATGAGCCCGTAGTTCTCCTGAGCGACGTCGCCGTTCGTTGGTCCGACATTTACTCTGAATCGCAACTCGCGGTCGCCAATAACGAGCACTTAGGCCTCCCGCACGCATAAAATCCGGAAAGGGGCAGCTCGGCGCTGCCGGCATGGAGCTTGGGGACGTGAAGACCGATATTGCGCGGACGTTCGCGGCGTTGAATGCGACCAACGAAGCGATTCTGTACGCCAAATCGCCCGAAGAATTGTACACGAAGGTCTGCGAAGCCGCGTTCTCGGTTGGCGACTTCCTGGCCGTGGCGGTTTTCCTGCTGGAGCCGGAAACCAAACTCCTGCGCTTCGCCGCCGGCTGTGGCGACGACGTGCCTCGCCTGCGCAGCATCGACATTTCAACCGTTGCCGGTACTCCCGAGGGATCCGGGGTCGCCGGGCAGGCCTTCCGCGATCGGCGAATATGCGTCAGCAACGATTTTCTGAACGACCAGCGCTCGCTGGTCTGGCGCGAGGGCGCCAAGGCCAATCAGGTGGGCGCGTCTGCGGCGCTGCCGTTGATCCGCAACGGCGAGAGCGTCGGCGTATTGCTCGTTTCGCGGCGCGAGGCGCATTCGATCGATGGGCAACTCGTCTCGATGCTGGAACGCGCGTCGGCCAACGTTTCGTTTGCCCTCGACAATTTCGACCATGAGGCCGCGCGCAAGAATGGCGAGCGCGTCATGCGGCGGTTGAACCGGATGTTCGGCGCCATCAGCGCGACCAACGAAGCCATTCTGCGTGCCAAGACCGAACAGGATCTCTATCAGCGCGTTTGCGATGCCGCGGTCTACAGCGGAAAATCCGCGGCGACAGTGGTCCTGCTGGCGGAGCCGGACTCGATCTGGTTGAAGCCGATCGCGGGCACCGGCGCAATCGTCCAACAGATCATGCAGGCGCCGTTCTCGATTGACGCCGGCAACCCGTATGGATCGGGAGTCTGCGGCAGGGCATTCCGAACGCAGCAGCCGGCCGTCAATAACGATATCCTCAACTCGACCCAGGGCCAGCCCTGGCATCAGGCGGCACGCGCGACCGGCGTCACCGCCTGCGTCGCGGTTCCGCTGATCAAGGCCGACGAGAGCATCGGCGTGCTGATGTTTTTTGTCGGCAAACTGTGGGCGGAGGACGAAGAGATCGTCGCCCTGATGGCGCGGATCGCGGAGAACGTCTCGTTCGCGCTGGACAATTTCGACCGCGCCGGTGAAAAGGCGAGAGCCGACACCCAGAAGGAACGCCTGGGGCGCATGCTGGCGGCGCTCAGCGCGACCAACGAAGCGATCGTTCGCGCAACGTCGCGGACGGAGCTGTTCGAACTGGTGTGCGAAGCGGCCGCAAAGGGCGGCCGGTTCAACTCGACCAGCATCCTGCTGGCCAGATCCGACAGCGACTACACCGACATGGTGGCGGTGGCGGGGCCGACGGCCGACAATATGCGCCGGGTGAAGGTTTCGATCAACGCGGATCATCCGGAAGGGCGGCGGGCTCTGCGGCAACGCATTCCGCGCGCGCCGGGCCTGCATTGCCAATGACCTGCGCTCAGACCCGCGCGGGTCGGCGTTTCACCAGTTCATTCACAGTGATGGCGCCATGTCGGGCGCGGCCTTTCCGCTGCTGGTCTCGGGCGAGCCCGTCGGCGTGATGTTCTTCATTTCCTCCGAGAAGGACACGTTCACGCCGGAATTCGCCGAGCTGCTGCAGCGGCTCGCCGACAACGTGTCGTTCGCGATCGCGACCTTCGACCGGGCCGACGAGAAGGCGCGGACCGAAAGTCAGAAAGAGCGTCTGACGCGGATGTTCGCTTCGCTGAGTGCGACCAACGAAGCCATCATGCGGGCCAAATCCCGCGAAGAGCTGTTCGATCTGGTGTGCCAGGCCGCGGCGGGCGGCGGCAGATTTACTTCCACCACCATCGCATTGGCCGATTCCGGCAGCGACCTGCTCAGGATCGTCGCAGCCTCGGGTCCGGCGGCCGAGACGACGCGGCATGTCAGGTTGTCGGTGGATGAAAGCCGTCCTGAGGGCCGTGGGCTCAGTGGAACGGCGTTCCGAACCAGGCGGCCTTGCATCACCAATGATTATGTGAACGACCAGCGCGTCGCCGCTTTCCAGGCCGTCGTTGGCAGCTACGGCGCGCAGTCAGGGGCCGCCTTTCCCCTGCTGGTTCGCGGCGAGCCGGTCGGCGTCATGATCTATATGTCGCTGGACAAGGACACTTTCACTTCTGAATTCTCCGAGCTGCTGCAGCGATTGGCCGACAACGTCTCGTTCGCGCTGGCGAACTTCGATCGCGCCGACGACAAGGCGCGGACCGAGGCCCAGAAAGAGCGCCTGACACGCATGTTGGCGGCGCTAAGCGCAACCAACGAGGCGATCATCCGTGCGTCGTCGCGGGCGGAACTGTTTGCGCTGGTGTGCGAAGCAGCGGCGAAGGGCGGCAAGTTTACCCTGACCTCGATCGCGATGATAAAGCCCGATAGCGATTTCCTCGACGTCGTGGCTGCCGACGGTCCGACCGCCTCCAGCGCCCGCGAGGCAGTGATATCGACCAGCGAGGCGCACCCGGAGGGGCGCGGGCTCTGTGGTTCGGCGGTACGTTCGCAGCAGGCCTGCATCATCAACGATTACCTCAGTGATACGCGCGCCGCGGCGTTTCACGGTAAAGCGCGCAACGACGGCACGAATTCCGGCGCTTCATTCCCTCTGTGGGTGCATGGGCAGATCGTCGGCGTGATGTCTTTCATGTCGCGTGAGAAGGATACGTTCACGCCCGAGTTTGCGGAGCTGCTGCAGCGGCTCGTCGACAACGTTTCGTTCGCATTGGAGAATTTCGACCGCGCCGACGAAAAGACCAAGGCCGATGAACGGATCGAATATCTGGCGTCGCACGACAGCCTGACCAATTTGCCGAACCGTGAGATGTTCAACGGCATGCTGCGTCGCGCGATCGATGGCGCCGAGCGCTATCGGCGGCAATTCGCGGTGCTGTTCATCGATCTCGACCGGTTCAAGGTGATCAACGATTCGCTGGGCCACGACGCCGGCGACATGCTGCTGGTGGAGATCGGCGGCAGGCTGCGCCGCGCACTGCGTTCGAGCGATGTCGTGGCGCGGCTCGGCGGCGACGAGTTCGTGGTCATTCTGGAGGAGACCGCCGAGCGTCCTGAGGTCGAGCGCATCGCCGGTGAACTGCTGTCCTTGCTCAGCCAGCCGTTGCAGCTCAGCGGTCACGAGTGCCACACCACCGCCTCGATCGGGATCGCGATGTACCCGTCCGACGGCACCGACATGCAGACGCTGACCAAGAACGCCGACATGGCGATGTACCTCGCCAAGGAGGACGGCAAGAACGGCTTCCGCTTCTTCACCAAGGAGTTCAAGACGCAGTCGATCGAGCGCCTGACGCTGGAGAGCGCGCTGCGCCGCGCGCTGGAGCGCGATCAGTTCTGTCTGCACTATCAGCCCAAGATCGACATGGCGAGCGGCCAGATCACCGGCGTCGAGGCGCTGCTGCGCTGGAACCACCCCGATCTCGGCACCGTCTCTCCCGGCCAATTCATTCCGCTGGCCGAGGAGACCGGACTGATCGTTCCGATCGGCCGCTGGGTGCTCAAGGAAGCCTGCGCGCAGAATATGGCCTGGCAGGGCCGCGGCCTGCGGCCGGTGACGATGGCGGTCAACCTTTCGCCGCGGCAATTCGCCGACGCGCACCTGCTGCACGATGTCGACGAGGCGCTGCTGGCGAGCGGCATGTCGCCGGTGCTGCTGCAGCTCGAGGTTACCGAAAGCATGGTGATGCGAAACGTGTCGCGCGCGATCAAGGTGCTCGATGCGATCCAGAGCCGCGGCATTCGCCTTGCGATCGACGACTTCGGAACCGGCTATTCGTCGATGTCGCTGATGAAGCAGTTCCCGATCGACACCATCAAGATCGACCGTTCCTTCGTTCGCGATCTGCCGATCGATTCGGAAGACCAGGCCATCGCCCAGGCGATCATCAGCATGGGCAAGGCGCTCGGCATGACCGTCATTGCGGAGGGTGTCGAGACCGTGGAGCAGGAGACCTTCCTGCGCAACCACGCCTGCGACGAGATGCAGGGCTTTCTGTTCTCCAAGCCGCTGCCGGCAAAGCAAATGGCTGATCTGCTTCGCGCCGAACCGCCGCTCGCCTCGCCGCCGTTGCAGCCGGAAGCCGGGTCAGGGTTGGAAGGCGCTGTCGTCTGACGGCTGCGGATGCAGCTCGCGCACGTCCTTGGCGTCCGGAATTTCGGTCTTGCGGGGAAAGTCGTACGGCCAGGGCAGAGACGTCTGTCCCGCAAAAGCCCCGAGGAAGATTTCTGCCGCGGCGGCATACGTCGCCCGATCGGGCAGGCCGAGCTCAGCGCACCATTCCACCGGGAGAGTGTGCGACGTGTTACGCAGTTCCATCGCCGGCCCCCACCACCAAGCCGGAGCGGGCGATCGTTCATTTTCGGGAACGCTACGCCAGCGAGCATATTCGCCAATCATGCGTTCAAATTGCAATCGCGCCGCTGGATGCATCCTATCTCCTGATATCGGATGATAGCCGCATCCGCGCGTAGCGCAATGCGTGTTGGCCGGTTACTGCCGGCCATGCTGCCAGTGCGAGGTCACATCCGCACCGGATTTATTGAGATGGACGTGCTGATCGACATGGTCGACCCACGACACCGGAATGAAGTGGTGGTGCTGCCCGTCCGGCGAGCTTTGCTTGGTCAACTTGATCTGGTCGGTTCCTTCCAGATGGTCGACTTTTCCGACCGTCTTCCTGTCCGACGAGATGACGTCCATGTGTTCCTTGATCTGTTCGGTAACGGCCATGTTTCAAATCCGTAAAATGGTTGGGCCCATGAAACGCATCGCTGCGGAAATGGTTGCCAAGCCGTCGATCACGCGTCCGCCACCAAGCCCAACAACCGCGCGGCATTGCCGCCCGCCACCAGCGCCATGTCCTCCTTGCTGACCCCCTTGATCCTGCCGAGCAAGCCGACCGGGTCCGGTTCCGCCATGTCGAACGGATAATCGGTGCCGAGCATGATGTGATCGGCACCCCAGATCTCGATCAGATGCTTCAGCTCGCGCTCGTCGAACACCACGGTGTCGAAATAGAGCTTTTTCAAATATTCCGAAGGCTTCTTCTCGATGGTGACACGGCAATCCTCGCGATGCGCCCATGCATGATCGAACCGTCCCCAATAACCCGGGATGTAACCGCCGCCATGGGCGATGCAGATTTTCAGTTCGGGAAAGCGTTCGAGATAGCCGTCGAAAACCAGGTGCCCGACGCACAGCGCGGAATCCAGCGGATGTCCGACGGTGTTCGGAAAATAATGATCCTCCATGCGGCCGACCAGACTGGTGCCGAACGGATGCAGGAAGATCATCACGCCGAGCTCCTCGACGCGGGCAAAGAATTTCTCCAGCCCGGCGCGGGTGAGGTCGACACCCCTGACGTTGGTGCAGAGTTCGACACCGCGGAAGCCGAGCTCCTTGACGGTGCGGTTCAGCTCAGTAACGGCCATACCGGGGTCCTGCAGCGGCACGGTGCCCATGCCCATCAGCCGGTCGGGATGCTTTGCAATCATGCCGGCGATGTGATCGTTGACCATATGGCAGCTATCGCGCGCCACTTCCGGCGGCGCGGCATAAACGAAATGGCCGGGATAGGGCGAGATTACCTGCACGTCGATGCCGTCGCGGTCCATGTCGGCAAGTCGGGTGTCGAGATCGGTCAGTTTCGGAAAATCGATCTTGCCGCGCTGCGGCTGGATGCTTTTGGTGAGGTCGTTGACATGCGCGTTGGCATTCGGCGTGACGCCGCCGCCGGGAATGCCCGTGGCCTTCAACACCATCGCGTTCGCTTCGGGCACCATGCAGTGACAGTGAATGTCGATGGTACGCCACCGCTTGGCCTTGCCGGAGCGCTTTGGCGCGCCGCCATGATCGGTCGCGGGTCCGCAGGCCTTGCATTGAATCAGCATGAGATGCGCCGTGGAAAACAGTTTCAAGAATGATTGGCTGCGCCGGGGCTATTTCTCTTCCGCCCCCGTTGAGGTCGCCGGGCCTTCGCCCATGATCAGGAGAACGGCGTCCTCATCCTTGGCGCCGTCCCAATGCACCTGCTTGGCGAAATGAGTGACAAAGCTGCCGGCCGGCATCGGCGTCGTGTTGGCAGGATCGAATTTCGGCCCCGAGCCGACCCACCACGTACCCTGCAGCACGACGATATAGCGATCGTTGGGGTGGAAGTGCGGGCGGCTGAAATGATTGCCCTTGGTCCATTTGTTGTAGACCATGTAGAAGCCGGGTTTGGTGGGATCGCCCACGACAACAGCGCTTTGCGCGCCGGCTGCGTTGACCGGGCCCCAGGGAATCTGGTCCGGCAATTTGTAGATGACGGCGGCCGGATTGAGTTCCGCAGCGGAAGAGATGCCCAGCATGCCGGCGAAAACCAGCGGTGTCATGAGGTATCGCCAGGACCGGAATATCGCCTTCATGGTTTCCTCCGTTGCCGTCTCGTGAGCTGGGATGCGCTCATCACTGTTGCTACGATGCTAGCCGGTCTCGTTCCCGGGGAGCAAGGCACCGCGGGTGCATACGTGACCGGCGGTTGCGACGTGTACAATGCGTGCACGCAACTGCAGCATGAAAGGCGGATTTACGCCGTGCAATGCAATGTGATGCCAGGGCGTGGCCTCATTAGCGGGAGCCATACCGACATCGACGCGAGCAACAGCAGTCAGGAAGATGCAAGAAAGGGAGAGAACAATGCATCGTCAAACCTGGCGAAGGTCTGCCATCCCTCAATGGGTTTTGGAGACCTGATCAAAGCCTGGGCTCCGGCCCGTTGCGCAACGAGCCCATCGCGATCGACGCGATCCCCAATGACGACGGTTTCGTGCGGCTTCACGCCCGCCGCGGCGATCAGAGACTCAAGACCCCGGGGATGTGGCTTTAGCAGTCCAATACTCTCGTCCCCGGCAGATACGACGTGATTGGCGCTCAAGCCTAGCGCTTCAAGCTTCGCTACCGCCGGATAGTCCGAGAGGATGCCGATGGATTTGCCGCTGCGCCGCAAACCTGCAAACAGTTGGGAAAGCCCTGGATAACGACAGGCGGCGAGATACCTGAGTGGCCTTCGGTCAACCCACTCGGACACGATAGAGCGCACGCTATCCGGAGAATTGGCCGTCGCCGTGGCCGTCTGCGCGATCAACGCAGGTTCGAAATCGACTATCTGCTCATCTCCCAGCCGCTCCCGAATACGGCGATACTTGGCGAGCACAGCAATGACGTTCAGGTCCCTTTTCAGAAGCGTGTGGAGCAGGATGTCCCGCGCCATCCTGACCCGCAAACGGCGCTGTCGGTAGAGCGTGCCATCCACATCGAACACGACGAAATGCAAATTATCCCAGTCCAACGGCATTACTGAACTCTAATAAACCGTTGCGTCGTGAACACTTCGAGGTCGGGAATGTTGGTGAATGTCGTGATCGAAAAGATCGCGACTAGCCAGACAACCAAAACGATCAGACCGCTTTCCTTGAATAATTTCTCCGGCTTTTGTGCCGACGATCCTGGTTCCATCGAAAGGGCAAGGTATTTCGCGAACAACGCGATGACGATCGGCACCGTCAGCACATATTCGATCCGGTACTTGATAAGAAAGATCGCAAGGAAGAAGACCGAACAAAGTGCGTAAACCAGGCATGAGACGGCGAGCGACGTCTCCGAGTAGCTGACAAAGCTGGCCCTGTATCGTTCCAGCAATTCCCTGCCGTGCGACGCGACGATTTCCCGGAATTCCGACAGCCGCTTTGCCGCCATCAGAAACGCGCCGCCTGCCCAGTACATCAGGATGACCGAAGAGGGTGGTAAAGTCGTCGGATCCACCATTGCCCATCCGATCATCAACCGCAGAGGATTGTTGATGGATTCCGAGATTACGTCGAGATACGCCCTGTCCTTTGTTCGGAGCGGAGGAACGTTGTAGGCGACACCCTGCAGAGCGAAGATGCTCGCAATGATGAACATCGATTTGCTGTTCGCAAACGCGCAAGCCAGCCCGACGCCAAGAAGGGCGGCCCATTCCACGAGAACGATGTTTTGGTCCAATTGGTTCTGCACCGCAGATCGCCCGACCTTGGTCGGATGAAATTTGTCAAAGTCCCGATCGAGCCATTCGTTGATGACGTAGTTGGCTGATGCGATGCATATCGCCGTCATCAACCCGAGCGCGACGGAAAGGCCGAGAGAATCCGTATGAACGCCCCGAAGCAGGTAGGCGAGCATGATACCAGGAACGATGAAGATGTGCTTGGTGCTATGGTCGAGGCGAGCCATGGCCAGGTAGGCCAAAGCCGTTTCCTGCAACTTCACCGTTGCAATGCCGGTGCTCTTGCTCATGATTGTGTTGCGCGACTGATTTGCTTGATGATGAAATTATCATCCTCAAAGACGGGCTGCAGGCGATCGAGTACGCCACGAAATTTTTCCGCATTCTGGCGCCGCACGGCAAGATACAGGGCGCAGCCGGGGCATATGCCCTGCATCATTCCCAACTTGCTTTCCAGGTGAGCTCCGTCGGGAACGCCGCGGATAACGTGCCGCTTCGCATAATAGGTCTGCACCATGCTCATCTCGCTTGTAACGACCATTGCGCCTGCTGGAACCTCGGCCTTGATACGACGTCCGAAATTCGCAAGTTGCCAGGGCTCCGCTTCAACACGAACCGTGATGGCTGCCGCGGAGAGGCCCAGAAAAAATACCGCGCAGGGCAAGGCAAGATTGGTCAGCATCTTGAGATTTTCTCGCGACCAGGAGTCCGGCATGGTTGCGATGGTCTCGTCGAGCAGCGAATAAATGCACGTCACGCCGATGGCGAGCAGGGGACTGGCGAGGATCAACTGATACTCGTGGATGATGTAGTGCCCTTGCATGATGGTCGCCCAACCCAGCCAGAATGTGCAGAGCGGCAGCACGAGCACGGCGAATGAATTGTTGGCGGTGGCCCGGCGGCGGCGAGCCGCGGTTGAGAGCAGCGCAAAGATGCCGATGATGCCGAGCGACCCGCAGAACACCTGCGTACGGACGATGTAAGCGTCAAAAAAGTGAAGGAACGAGGAAAATGCGTTAAGGCTTTCGACGGTTTCCAGATGGCCTTCCACGGGGTGAACGCGCGTCGACAGAGGCAAATACTGGGTAAGCCCCAGACGAAACGTGAAGATGGACCACAGATCCGCAAAAAACGCGGGGTCAGACAAGGAAAAGATGGCCAGCGTGCTCGCGCCCGCCGCGCCTGCGGCCACCGCCCAACAAAAACCTGCCTTCAAGAGCTCCGGGCGGCGATTGAAGCCGTACGCGAGCAACAGCCCGGGCAGCGCCAGAAACGGCTCCCAGGAGGTAAAACAGGCGAGAAAAAAGGCGAGCGCACTTATGCCGAGGTCCAGCAACTTCCCGCGGCCGGCATCGGCACCTTGCAGGTAGCGCAACATGAAAAGCAGCGCCACCAAAACCGCCAGCACGCTCAGGTTGGCCGGCAGGAGAAGCAAGCCGTACCGAAGCGTGGCGGGCATGAGCAAGAAAGCGCAGCCGCAAACGATTGCCGCCCTTGGCTTGAAGAACATCGAGGCGATGATCCACATCACGCAGGCGCTCGCGATGGCAACGAGCGCCATGAAGAGGTGCATTGCTCGAATGGAATCCGGAAATGCGTGCAGAACCAGACTCAGGGCGTAGAAGAAAAACGGCGGAAAATGCAGATAATTGTCCGGCTGGGACGTTAACGGGTCGAAGTTCTCAATCGGCGCGCCGTGAAGGCCGATGATTCCATGGCTGGCAAAGGCCTGCGCGATTGTCGCGAAGTGTGCACTGGCCCAGGCATGGACGTAGTAGAAGTCCGTGAGACTTAGCGCGAGCCAAATGATGAGAAGGCAGGCCAGAAAGGGCAGTATCCGGGTGACCACGTAGCCGAGCAACTGATCCGCCGTTCGGGATTCTCCAGCGCCCGCCTTCGTCCTGACCGAGACTTCTGTCACCGGAACCTCGCTTTTCAAACGCCACCCCAACTGTCCCAAAGCAACATCAGGCGCCGAAAGCTCGTGCGTGTTGACCGCCTGCTCATCGTCGCGATGCTGTCGCCATTTGTTGGAAATATAACGCGTACAACTCGGTTACCCCGACAATAAGACTGTCAAAATTGTCAGCATATTCAACGCATCAACGTTAAACAAAACTTAAGATTGTTGAAGCGAGCCGTGGGGCCCCGTTCCTTGCACGACGAGGGTCTGCTCCGGTCGGTACGCCGTTTCGTCCTGGCGGTCGTGCTTGCGAGAATGGTCGCGCCACGATTCGGCGCGCGTACCTGCAGGGGTGATCGGCGGCGGTCGAAAGCGAAATGTCGCACAACGCAGCTGCAGCATGAAAAACGGATTTACGCCGCGCGTCGCGGTGATAGGTTTCCGCCCAACCAAAAGCAGCCATGGGAGGGCTACGTTCATGAAGCGCTTGTCGATACTTGCGGCCGGTCTGTTGATCGGCGCGGCCGCGATTCAATTTTCCAGCGTAGCTTCCGGCCAGAGCGATGGCTGGATAACGTTGCTCGACAGCACCAAGATGGGTGACTGGACTGAGGTCGGCAAAGCCAATTGGGCGATGAAGGACGGCGCGCTGGTGGCCGACAAGCTCGACGACGCCAAGGTTCTCTCCTACCTCGTCAGCAAGGATTCCTTCAAGGATTTTCAGATGAAGGCGGAGTTCTGGACCGACGAGGAGGCCAATAGCGGCATTTTCATCCGCTGTGACGTCAGGGACAAGATCGACGCCAAGGTCTGCTATGAGGTCAACATCTTCGACAAGCGGCCGGACCCGAGCTATGGCACCGGTGCGATCGTCGACGTTGCCAAGGTTGACCCGATGCCGAAAGCGGCGGGCAAATGGAATACCTACGAGATCACCGCGCAAGGCTCGCATCTCGTCGTCGTGCTCAACGGTCAGAAGACAGCTGACGTCCAGGACAGCAAGCACAATGCCGGGGGGCCATTCGCGCTTCAGTACGGTTCCGGCGTGGTCAAGTTCCGCAAGGTGCAGATCAAGCCGCTTTGATCAACCGGTCCGAGGCCGGCTCGGTTCAATAGGCCCACCCGTCTTCAGCGGGTGCGCCTTATTGTGCCACGCCCAGGCGGTGTCGATCGGCTCCTGTTCAGCAACAAATAGAGCGCGCGCGGATTGGTGGTCAGATAGCGCCAGAACAGGCGGCGCGGCTCCAGCCAGATGCGCCAGACCCATTCGAGGCCCGCATGCTGCATCCACACCGGCGCGCGGACGCGGCTGCCCGACAGGAAATTAAACAGCCCGCCCGCCGTCTTGATGACGCCGACATTGCAGAGGTTGGGCGTGAATTCCTCGACGAATGCCTGTTCATAGGGAACGCCGAGCGCTACCCAGAGATAGTCCGGTGCCAGCGCGTTGATTTCGGCGACCTTGGCCCGCAGCGCCTCGCCGCGCAGAAAGCCGTGGCAACGGCCGACGATGTTGAGATCGGGATATTGCTCGCGAACGCTGGCGACAGCGGCGGCGTTCTCCGCCTCGTCCGCGCCCAGCATGTAGAAGGTGAGGCCGGCTGCCTGCGCCTTGCGGGCAACGACGTGAAACAGGTCGGTGGTCGCGACGCGTTCGGGCAGCGGTGTCTTTGACCTGAACCGCGACACGGTCACCAGCGGCTGGCCGTCGGCATTGATCAGATCGGCGGCCCGAAACAGCCGGTCGGTCATCGGTTCGGTCGAGCAGCGCGCCAGCACCTCGCCATTGGCTGAGGTCAGATAGAGCGGACGATCGAGGCGGCGTTGCGGGAACACCATTTCGATCATGAAGTTCGCGGTCTGCTCGAGATCCAGCACGGCAAGCCGCAGCCCGCCCAATGTGATGCGAGGGACGTTGGCGGTGGCCGCTCTCCCGACGGGATTTGCGCGGCGCTCACGCATATTGCTTGTCCCGCTGCGGGCTTGCGCCCGTTGGGTTGACTTCGCTGAGGACGACACCGACCAGCTTGCGCTCAGTCCCGCCGAGCGCTGCGATGATGTCTTCCATGCTGTCGTTGATATCGAGATGCACCGGGAGGATCGGAACGAGCCCATCGGTCATGTCGAGCAGTTTGCGGTCGGTCGGGCTCCACGGCATGGCCGGCCCGTCGAGAATCACGAGATCATGGCCGCCGGTGGAGCGGGCCTGCGCAATCGCCTTGCGGATGGCGTCACAGGCGTTCGCGTCGGCGGCATTGATGGCCGGCAGGATCGAAATTCCGTTGGCAGTCGGAATCGCGCGAGCGGCCTTGGCGCCGATGTTGAGCCAGCCGAAACGGCTGGGCTCGCTGTTGACAAAATGGCTCACCTTGCTCGATAGCGCGCGCTCCTTGAGGTCGGCATCGATCAGCAGCACCCTGGCGCCGTCGCGCGCCGCGGCGAGCGCAATGTTCAGCGCGGCGATGCTGCGGTCCTGGTCCGGGCCCGAGCCGATCACGGCTACCACGGGCAGGTTTTCGTCGCCTGCGCGCCTGGCCAACACCGCGCGCATCTCGCGCAGCGAATTGAGAACAGTCATCAGCGGAAAGCCCGCGCGCAGCGTCGGCCAGCCCAGCCGCGTGACGTCGGCAGTGCTATCGGTTGCGAAGATGCTGCCGAGCGTGCGCATCACGTCGGCTTCCTGTAGCCGGACGATCGGAGGCTTTTCGATCAGGCTGACCGCGGGTTGCGGCTGGGGCAGGGCGGCAGGCGGCTGCTTCGCGGCGGCGGGAGCAGCCGGTTCCTGCGGTGTTTCTGCCGGCGCTTTGTCCCGCGGCTGAACCGGGTTCGTGCCCCGCATCAACTGGCTGGCTGCAAAGAACCAGCCGGAGGCAGCAAGCCCGCCAAAGACCAAACCGATCATCGCGAGCAGACTCATGGCCGGCGGGAAGGTGCGCCGTTGCGGTACGGTGGCGTCGCCGATGACGCGTGCGCTCGAGGTGTTGAGGGTCTCCTGTTCCTCGGTTTCGCGCGATCGCTTCAGGAACGATTGATAGACGTCGCGGCTTGCCTCCACCTCGCGTTCGAGTTCGCGCAGGCGCACCGAGGCCTGGCTCATCTGGACGCTCTGGCGCTTCTGGGTCTCCAGCGCCTTGTTGAGCGAGGCTTCGAAGTCACGGGCGCGGATCAAGTCGTTCTTCGCGGACTGGGCGAAGCGCTCGACTTCTTCGTTGATGGCGCGGCGCAGGTCCTGCACCTGCTGTTCCATCTGGCGCAGCGCCGGATGACGCGGCCCCAGTTCACTCTGCAATTCCGCCTGGCGCTTCCGTGCTTCGGCATATTGCGCGCGCAGGTTGGCGATGGTCTGCGACTGCAGCGCCTCAGGGACAGCGCCGGCGTCGGCCGACGTCTTGCGGCCGGCTTCGATCTGGTCGTACTTGGCCTGCGCGTCCAGCGTCAGCGCCCGAGCGGCGGCTAGCCGCTGGTTGCTGGCGGAGAGTTGCTGATCGCTGATCAGCGTGTCCTGGGTGCCGACGAAATTGTTCTGCGCCTTGTAGATCGCGAGCACGTTCTCGGCGTTGCGAAGCCGTTCCTGCAATTCCTTCAACCGGCCGGAAAGGTCGGTGGTTGCGCGCCGCGCGGCGGCCGCCTGCGACTGCTTGGATTCGGCGAGATAGGCCTTCGAGATCGCGTTGGCGAGCATCGCCGCTTTGGCCGGGTCGTACGACCAGACGTCGATATCGACGATGAAGGTGCGGTCGGTCTTCTTGACGTTGATGTGGCGAATGAGCGCTTCGAGCGCGCCCATCTCGATCTGCTTCTGCTGCTCGGCGGTCGGGCGCAGTTCGATCCCGACCAAGCCGAGCAGCGATCCCAGAATGCCCCTGGAATCACTGCCGCCGAACTCGGGATCCTTTTCCAGATGGGTGTCCCGGATCACCTGCAGCAGCACGTTGTTCGAGGTGATGACGCGCGCCTGGCTCTCCACCACCATCGCGAGGCCGGAAATATCCTGGGCGCGCGGCGTCAGTTCGCGATCGACCAGCTGTAGTTCGCGGGGATCGACGTAAAGCTGGGCGGAGGCGCTGTATTTCGGCGTCAGGCTCTTGCCGACCGCAACCGCGACGCAGGCGGAAATCAGCGCCGCCGAGGCAATCGCGACCCTCCGCTGCCACAGGAGCTGGGCCAGATCGAGCACGCTGAAGCCCGCCGGTGCGGCTACCGCCACGGGTCCGGCCTCAGGCTTTGCCCGCTCTATCGGCTGGTCATAGATAAGCATCGACCCCAGCTTCCATTCGAACTGCCGCACGCGTCGGCTGAGGGGTTACTCTTCGGGTTACGCCAGGGGCGCGGAAAAAAAGCGCTGAACAAACGCAACAGGGAAAATTAACCATACTCACTGAGGGACTATTCCCCGAAATGACAAACAAAGCGTTTAACCACGGGCGCATTGCATCGCCTCCGCCATGGTGAGGGCCGGAATTTTCCGTTTCGTTGCCGCTTCCAGCGCATGCGCGAGCAGGGCGGGCGAACAGCCATAGGGACTCGGCCGGCCGGTGACGTCGTGGCTATAGAAAATTAACCATCCGTTATTGGTTTGCGCTTCATCGAACGCACGGTCGATCCCGTCGCGATCCATTTCGCGATCGATCAGCGGAATGGCGCGCAGGAACTGCAAGTCGACGCCGCCGGCGTTGACGCCCTGCACGATACTGCGGCAGGTCTGGAATTCCTTCCTGAGCTGATACTTCCGGGCATAGGAGCCGTATCCGAACGGGTAGGCAAAGCTGTCGACCCGTATCGAAGGATCGAGCGCGCGAAGGTACGCGCGGTTGCGCACGATTTCCTGCATCATCGCCGCCTCGTCGAGATCGCAGGCGCGCTGATGCGAGAACGTGTGGCAACCGATTTCGTGACCCCTGCGGTGAAGCGCGACCACGTCATCGGCATCGCCCGCCACCCAGTCCGGTGCGGCGGCGCCGACCAGGCTGCCCGAGACATAGAACGTCCCCCGCGCGCCATGCGCTTCGAGCATCCCGGCGCCGGTCGTCACCGCACTCTTGGGCAGATCGTCGAACGTAAAGCTGACCATCGGCGTGGTGTTGCGCAAGCGAAACAGATCGACGCGCAGATGCATCGCCAGCCGGTGGCCGACCTTTGCCCTTGCCTCTGACAACATCGCGTTCATGGGTCTCAACGCTTTCGCAGGATCACGTGGTAGTCGCCATGCCGCACGTCGGTGCGGGCGGGCAGAAAGAAGTTCATCACGCGCGCGGCGGCATCGACTAGCGCTGCGAACGCGGGCATGCGCAGCCGCATCTCGGGATAGCGCGGGCTCTCATACTGTTTGCGATAAATCATCTGCAGGCCGTGCTGCTCGGCGAACGCTTCAAGGTTCGCAAGCGTGACCAGCGGATGGAACAGCGTCGGGAACGGTGCTTGGCCGGGCAGGCCGGCCTTCTTGTCACCGCGGATGTGGCGGTAGAACCAGACATGGAACCAGTGCGGCGAATATTTGGTGACGACGCCGGACAGCGACCTGGGATTGGGCGCGCCGATCAGGATCATGCCGTTCGACTTCAGCGCTTCGCAGAAGTTCAGCAGGGCGGCTTCGACATCGGGCACGTGCTCGATCACGTTGTAGCAGATTACGAGATCGAAGCTGTTGGGCTTGAAGCGATGGGTCTGGATGTCGCCGAGGATCGCCTGCTGCGCATAGTCATTGTTGCGAATCTGGTCCTCGTCGATGTCGACCACCGTGACGTGGGCGCGGCGCAGCACCTTGAGCGGCAGGAAGCTGGTCGAGCCACCGCCGGCCTCATAGATCGAGAGTTCGCCTTCGGGCAGTCTCGCTTCGAGAATACCGTGGACGGTCAACAGGCTGTGCCGCGCCTCGCCATGTGCAAGCTCGAGCAGCGCCTGCGGATGTTGCACGGCTTCGGTCGCAGCCTGCGTAGAATCGATCGTGACTGCCTTGTTCATCGGCTTCATCCATTCTGACGTGGGGGTTGCCTTGTTCATCTTTAGTTTTCCCAATCGACGCGCTGAAAAGCTTGCATCAATGCCTGGTCCGCCTTGTGAACCCTCGGATCGAGCGGCACGCGGTTGGTGCGCTGGTATTTCCAGTTGCTGCCGATCTCGCGAAAATGCCGGAACGAAAACTCCTTGGTACAGAAATAGGACGCCCACCAGGAGAAGATCGAATGGACATGCCATTGCGCATGCGTGGGACACCGGGCGGGAACCACCGTCCATTTCGGCAGGCATTCGTTTGCGTCGCGCCGCAATACCAGCCTTGAGAATTCGTATTTCGGCGGCATCAGAATCGAGAAGTCGGCGTGCCGATGTGGCGTCTTGCTGACGCTGTCGCGGATGCCGTCATCGATGCCGATGATCCATCGCCCGCGATATCGGACGAGCCCGGTCCATGATTTTTCCGCGGCCTCGAACACCGATTGTCCCGACTTCGACAGCACCAGTTCGTCGATGTCGGAATTCATCGCGCTCCGGGCATTCTGCAGGAAGCGCCATCTGGCGTGCTCCCACGCACCCAGCTGGCAGAAATCGGAATCCCAGTGATCCCAGCTGTTGGCGCCCTGCGGTCCGTATTTGAAAGGCCACTCCATCACCACCGAGCATCGGATGCCCGGGACCGAGCGGAGCGCCGCGCTCAGCGTGGCGCTGTCATAGGCGCTGGAGCCGTTGTCATAGATGAGAACGGCATCCGCGCCGTGAATGTCCCGGTTGAACCGCACCCAGTCGAGAATCCATTCGATCGGATTGTCCTTCGACATCGTGAAGATGACGCGGCGATCCCGGAACATCTCCGACTCGTTTGGCGATACCGAGAACGTGAAGCTCCCCAATTCGCCCAATGCCTGGATCGGGCCGGCATGCTCGTGAATGTCCAGCCACAACTGGGCGTGGCGGTCGAGGTTCCGAGCCCGCGCCTTGCAGGTCCCGGCGCCGCTGATGAAGTTCGTCGTCGCGACGTCGCGCGCGAGGTTGAAGAATGGCGGCGCAAGCAGGGCAACCTTTGATTTGCTCACCTGCACCGCGTCGTAGAACAGCGTATTGCTGTCGAAGTCGCGCTCGAAATTATCGCCCCGGAATGCGAGCGGGCGTGTCGCCGCGCGCCGCTTGTCGGTAAAGTCCGACAGCGAAACTGAATTGGTTCGACAGATGGCATGTCGATGGTCGGCTGCAACGACCGCATTTTTGCTGGCTAGCCGCATCATAGTTCTCTTGTCGACATGCTGGGTAGTCCCGTGGACGGGGCGGTGATGGACGGGGCCGGGAGATTGCGCCGCGCGGCGTAGGCGATCACCGCCTTGCGCAAGCCGGCAATGTCGAACGCGAAGGCTGCGGCGACGTAGACAACGCAGCCGGTTGCGGCCAGCACGCCGAAGGAGACCACACCGATCGGAAGCAGCGGTTTTACGAATGTCAGCACCAGCGCCATGATCGCCGTCGCCGCGACGATGCGCATGACCTGGAATGCGTTGAAGGGAAGCCGAAATGCCTTGCGCGTGAGATACCAGCCGAAGGTGGCGCCGAAGGCTTCGACGATGACGAGGCTCGACGCCGCGCCGATCAGGCCAAATCTGGCGAGCAGGGCCGGCATGACCAGCAGGTTCACGGTCAGCATCGCGATGCTCTGCGTCGTCATCATGAACGGGGTCTTGGCGAGATGGAAGCTCGCGTGGATGTAGGATTGCGAAATCGACTGAAACAGCCAGGCAAAGGCCAGGATCGGCATGATCTGCGCCGCGGTCTCCCGGAACTCGCTGCCGAGGATCACCCCGGCAATATAACTGCTCGTCAACGCCACGCCGGCGACAGCCGGCAGGACGGCGGCCAGCAGAATTTCGAGGCTGAATTCCAGATGCGGCCGCGCCTCGCCGGCGCCGCCGGTGGCATAGGCGCGCACCGCCAGCGGGATCGTTGCGGATGCGATGCTCACCCGCCGGAATCAGGATGATCTGCCGGACGAGATCGGCGGATGCGCCGTACTGGCCGGCCGCGTGGTCGCCCATGAAATGAAACACCAGCATGCGGTCGAGCGCGGCGTGGATCGCAAAGACGATGCCCGACAGCGTGATCGGAATGCCGAAGCCCGCAAAGGTCCGCAAATCGGCAATCTTCGGTCCGGCGACGGGCGATCGCAGGATCGTGCCCGCAAACAGCAGGGTCGTGACGAAATAGGTGATGGTTACCATCGCGAGCTGGCACAGTCCGCCGCCGCCCAATAGCGCCGCAGCGAGGCACAGCGTGAACGCCAGGCAGGCGCGAATGATCGACGCCGACATGAACGCAAACGATTGCAAGCGTGCTTTGAGCAGTTCCTGTCCGAGCTCAAACAGGCCGAGCCCCAGTGCGAAAAAGATTGCCGCGAGATTTCGCTCCAGCGATACCGACGTCGTTAGCGTGGCAACCAGGAGTGCGACGGGCGCGGCGAGGGCGGAGATGAGATAGGCGACGAAGATGGTCTTCCGGACGTCGATCGCGCCGCCTTCCGACTGGAAACGCAGCGCCGAGACGCGAACCCAGGTAAACAGCAGCGCCGAAACGATGCCCGCGGTGCTCAGGCCGACGACGTAGACCCCATATTCCTCGGGCGAGAGCAGGCGCGTGAAGACGACCGCGCTCAGCAAGCCGATCGCGGCCGATACGACGCTCGCAACCGAATAATGGAACGTTTGGCTGAGCATTAGACTTTCGGCTTTGGAAGCGCGGAACTTCGCTTCGGCAATGGGTTCAGGGTTAACGACACGACACTATTCATCTCGACAATCGGCCGGAGGCCCGCCGTTAACAGGCGCAATTCTCCAGCGTTACCCATTGAGCAAGATCGATGCCGAACCGGTGCGATACATCTTGTGGCGCGTCGACATAGTTAACTTGCCGCTTTTTCCCTAGTCTCTTGTGGCCAGAGCGCTGCAGCCCCCGCGAGGCCGGCAATTTTTGGTACGTCCGCTCCGTCCACGGTGTCCGCATTTGCGACACACCAGCTCCGCGGTAACCATGGCGGAAGCGCCGCCTGCGCGCTCGCTCATGGTGGACCGGATATTGCAGAACAGGTCGCTGACATCGTCGACGTCTTCGACGATTGGATTTTGGATGACCGATTTTCGACGAAAACCCTTTTCGCAAGAAGCGGGCTGCGAGCCTCCTGTTCGTTTTGATACAGCCGCCCTGTCCGGCGTGTATCCTTTTGCGACGGGCAAGAGCCCAACACCGCAACGGCTTCCCGCGGCGCGTCCCGGCTCGGCCGGAGAGCCCGAGGTGACAAGTTACCGCGCCGACATCGACGGCCTGCGGGCGATCGCCGTCATTCCCGTGCTGCTCTATCATTTCGTCACGGTGCTTGGCCCGATCGTCGAATATGATGCGGCGCTGCCACGGCTTCTCGTGGACGGTATCCTGCACGACACGCCGTCGGTGGCGAGCACGAAGCGGACGCCCGGCGTTCGCGAGCGGGATCTCGCCATGAAGCGGATGGTGACGGCGACCGGCGCGACCTATCTCTCGGTCCACGATGCGATATGCCGAGACGATCGTTGCGACGAACTCGTGCAGGGCAATATTCCCATGCAGTTCGACGCAGGCCATCTCACGGCCGAAGGCGCGATCGAGGTGGGACGAAGGCTCTCGGCCGCCTTTGCCAGCAAGCATGCGGGGGCAACCGATGTTTCGAACTGAACCGCCGCGGCGTAAAAAGTACGGCGCGAAGCGGCTGGTGCTGTTTCTGGCGGCCTTCGTCTTGACCGTGCTGCTGCTGGCGCATGTCGACAGCAACGCCGCCTCGCGCGCCGTTTCCACGCCAGAGAAGTTCGCGGGCGCCTTCGTCAATTGGGGCCCGACAGGTCGCGAGCATACGCTGCAGGCGTGGGAAAAATGGCTGAAGCAGAAGCCGTCCTCGGTGCTGGGCGTCGACTTCTATGGCCAGACGACCTGGGAAGATTTCTCCAAACTGAGTTGGGTGCCGGGCGTCTGGAAGAAGCTCAACCCGGCGCGCAATTTGGTCTGGTCGATCCCGCTGACCATGAAAGGAACGCCGCTCGCCGACGTTGCCGAGGGGCTCCACGACGCCGAGTTCGAAGCGGCCGCGCGCGCGATTGCAGAAGCGCATCCGCAGGCAATCATTCGGCTTGGCTGGGAGATGAACCTGGCTGAGATGGCGTGGTTCGCCGGCGGGCATGAAGCCGATTACATCAAGGCGTTCCGGCGCGTCGTGGAAATATTCAGGCGCCATTCCACAGGTTTCAAGTTCGACTGGTGTCCGGGGTGGGGGCCGCAGGAGATGCCGGCGGACGCGAGCTATCCCGGCGACGACGTCGTCGACTACGTCGGTCTCGACGTCTACGACTTCAAGCATGAAGGCTCGGTCGAAGAGCGCTGGAACAAATTCTACGTCAAGGTGCCATTCGGCCTCGAATGGCACCGCGAGTTTGCGCATCTGCACGGCAAGCGAATGAGCTACCCCGAATGGGGCGTGGGTAATTTCGGCGACAACCCGTTCTTCATCCTGCAGATGCACGACTGGTTCATGAAGAACGAAGACAGTATTGCTTACGCCGCCTATTTCGACGTCGATGGGGCCTGGCCCACCCAGATTGACAACGGCCAGTTTCCGAACGCGCAGCGTCTGTTCCGAAAGCTGTTCAGCCGCTGACCTTTCGTTCAGTGCGGATTAACCCCGTCCATTAACCGTCGCCGGAGTTCGGCGCTTCCGACCTCGCCACCGGACCGGATATTGCACCACCTCGCGCGTTACGTTCGCCAAGGCCGGATCAACCCCGGAACGAACGAATTTATCGAGACGGAAGTGTCCCGCGATCACGCGCGCCATCCCGTTTCGGGACGATGAGACGTATTCGTAAACGACCTGAGCGTCATGGCAGAGATTTCGACCAGCGATCTCCGGATGAATGGGCCTGATCCATCGGTCAGGGCTCTGCGCGCGCTGGTGGCGGTTTCGCCGGCGCTCGATCCCGCGACCGAAATCGTCATTTGCATCCCCTGTTTCCGCCGGCCTCAGTACCTGCGCCGGACGCTGGAATCGCTCGCCGCTCAGCGCACCAGCCGCCGCTTCGCCGTCGTCATGGTGGAGAACGATGCGTCAAAGAGCGAGAGCGTTCCGGTTGCTGCCGAATATCTCGCTTCGGGGAAATTCGCAGGGCTATGCGTGATCGAGCCGCGGCAGGGCAACTGCCATGCGATCAACGCCGCCTTCGAGACCGCGCTGCAGATGTTCCCGATGGCAACCAGTCTCCTGATGATCGACGATGACGAAATCGCATCGCCGGACTGGCTGGAGCAGATGGTTGGGATTGCCGATGCGACTGGCGCCGACATCGTCGGCGGACCGGTATTTCCCGAATTCGATGACGCACGAAAGCGCGGCTTGCGGCGCCATCCCGCGTTTGCGCCTGCGTATGACGCCTCGGGACCGGTGCCGGTGATCTATGGCTGCGGCAATTGCCTGATCCGGCGCTCGGTGTTCACCCGGTTGGGCACGCCGGCATTCGATCTTCGCTTCAATTTTCTGGGCGGCGGGGATACCGATTTCTTCTACCGCTGCATGAGGCTCGGTTTACACTTTCATTGGGTGGCCGAAGCCGTGATCTCGGAGACCGTGCCGCAAAGCCGGACCAGCCTGAAATGGCTGGTGACGCGCGGCCTGCGGATCGGCGCGATCAACTATCACGTCCAGCGCAAGGCGACGCCGACGCTCTGGTTGCGGGCGAAACTGACCGCCAAATTGTTGGCAGCCCTGCCGCTTTCTTTTGTCTATGCCGTGTACGCCATCTTCACCGAGCATGAGCGGACCATCGCCATGCATCCCGTCACGGTGGCGATTGGCGGCGCGCTGGCCGCGTTCGGCCTCGAACCGCAACCCTACAAGGCCTCGAAGATCGTCTCATGAGCGAGCTCCTCGACGCATCCGAAATCCGTGAGCTGGCCGCCGGGATCGAGCGCCAGCAGGTGATGGATATCGTCCGCGGAGCGACCTTCGTCGGAACGCTGCTGCTGGGCTGGATATCGCTGCATCCGTTTGAAAGCCTCGGCGACATGCAGATCGGCGAGGCCGGCACCGGCAACGAACTGGCGACCTATGCGGTGTTCGGGGCCTTAAGCGTGCTGACGGTTGCATTGGCGATGCGAAATGACGCGCGGGGACTGGCGACGTTGTTGTCGCCCGCGTTCGTCCTGTTCGGCGCCTGGCTGCTGGCGACGGTGGTGTTGTCGTTCGATCCGGGCACGTCGATCAAGCGGCTTTCGCTGACGATCTGCGTTGTCGCTGTTACCGCCGCCCTGATGCTGCTGCCGAAGTCGCAGCAGGAATTGATGCACTGGTTCACGATCGCGGCGCTCGCCTTGCTGGCGATCTGCTATCTCGGAATATTGCTGGCCCCCGATCTTTCGGTTCACCTGGCGAGCGATCCGCAGGAGCCCGGCCTTGCCGGCAACTGGCGCGGCGCATTCGGCCACAAGAACCAGGCTGCGGCCATCATGGTGATGGTGCTGTTTCTCGGCGTCTACATCATCCGCTCGGGCCTCTGGATATCCGGCGTCGCGATCATAGCGCTCGCTTCGCTGTTCCTGTTGTATTCGGCTGGAAAGAGCTCGCTGACCCTGTGCTTTGCGGTGTTATTGCTGACGTCGGTCACGTCAGTCATCCACTCGTTCTGGCTCCGTGCGATCATACTGCTGACGCCGCTGCTATTGCTGAATCTCCTGAGCATCGGCACGGTGATGTTTGAAGGCCTCGCCGGGATTTCGAAGCTGCTTCCGTTCGATTCGACATTCACCGGACGCACCGACATCTGGGCGTTTGCGCTGCAGTCGCTCCATGCGCGATTGCTCACCGGCTACGGCTTTGCGTCCTTCTGGGGCAGCAGCGCCATTCAAAACCTGCCGGAAGGCAAGGAGTGGGCCGGCTTCGCCGCACACAGCCACAATGGCTATCTCGATACCGCGCTGGGCATGGGCGTTCCCGGGCTTGCGCTGCTCATCCTCGTGCTCGTGATCGTGCCCTTGAGAAATTTTCAGCGCGCGGACGAGGGTGGCAACAACGGTCCGCTCGCCATGATGTTGCTGCGGATCTGGTTGTTCGGGCTCTATCTGTCGGCGATGGAAAGCTTCTTCCTCGACCGTTCCGATCCCTTGTGGTTCACGTTCTTGCTGGCGGTGTTCGGCCTGCACTATCTCGCGCGGTTCCGGGCGAAAGCTTGAGGCTTAGAGCTGCGCCCGAACCGCTTCGGCAACATCCTTCCACCAGCCGTCGAAATCGAACGGCAAGTGCACCGGCGGCCGTTTGACCACGGAGGCGATCCGGTCGGCATAGGCCTCGCTGTCAGCGCCGCGCGGCACCAGCACGATCGCGCCGCGGCCGATCAATTCCTTGAAACGCGGATGATGGTCGAATTCCTCCGGCAGCACGGGGCCGGCGACGATCAGCGGACGGCCGGATTGCACGCAGGTGAGAATGCTGGAGCGCCGCGCGGTTAGCCCCTCATCGAGCGGATAGCAGAATGCGTCGATCTCGCTGAACAGGCCGAACACTTCGTGATCGGAGGCGACGAAGCCGGAGACGATCACATCCTCGGCGATGCCGAGTTCTCTGGAGCGGGCATGAAACTCTTCTTCAACTTTGTCGACACCGCGGATGAAGGAGCCGATATAGACGAGCAGCGGCTTGAGCCCGCGTTGCTTCAGAATGGCGCCGATCTCGAGCAGCGCATTGGGCTGCTTGCCCGGGTAGATCGATCCAAAATGACCGATCAGGAGCCGCCCATCGCCCTTCGCGGCGATCAGGCGATGCCGCAATTTCGAATCCTGAATTCCCAGCGGGGCTTCTATGTTCGGCGGTAGCGGGGCCAGCACGCTCTTTTTGGCGGTCCAGCCGAGCAGGCGATCCTCCGCCAGTTCGCGCTGTACCAGCGGCGAGAACATGATGATGGTGTCGGCCAGCAGCAGCGCCGGCACGTAGGTAATGCGGCGCAGCCAATGCAGTCCGTTCCATTCGTGCTGGAGCAGGACGACCTTGCGCCGGCGCAGCCGGGCGATCGCCATCGCCGCGAGCGGCGCGAACATCACGCGCTTCCAGGCCACGATCGGGAAATTGCAGACCACGCTTTGCGCCGTAGCGACCGCGCGCCACGTCTCTGAAAGCGAGCCTTCGTCGCGCGTCAGGGTTAACGTCGCGCTGCTGCCAGGCGCGAGCTTTTCAATCGTCTCCTGCAACAGGCGCGTGAACTGGCCGACGCCGCAATGCATCTGCGGTCCCGCGCCGAGAAACAGCGCCCGATATCGGGTTTCTCCAGTCATCGTGCGGCGGCGGGTTTCCAGAAGCGTTTTCAAGCGAAGTGGATTCCGGTTCGCGTTAAGAAAACGCGCCGAAATAGACACCGGCGTTAGCCATACATCCCAGACATTAGCTTCCGGTAAGCGGCGGCGTCCGCCCGGCACCGTTCTTGCCAACCCGACCATGAAGTTCGTCCGGCCGTCTCATAACGGGACATCGGGCGGCAATGCAATGGCGTCAGGCCGCGATTTCGGGACAGCCGGAATGGGCGGGCCAGGCAACGGAAGCAGGAGCGCGGCGATGACGGGCAAGATCTTCAGCAAATGGGATGAGACGCATTCCGAGCTTTGGAGCCACCAGCCGATCCGGCTCGAACACGAGATGCACAAATCGCCGGCGTTCTCGATGGACGAGCTCGCGCAGCTGATCGAAAGCTATCCGCGCGAGCACTACAGCCTGGTGAAGACCGGCGCCAAGGGATCCAGCCACGTGTGGCGCGAGGGCGACATCGGCAGCCTCTCCGGCCGGCAAGTCATCGAAGCGATTTCCAGGGGCGGCCTCTGGCTCAACATGCGCGACGTCGGCGCGGTCGACAGCCGTTACCGCAAGCTGATCGACAGGATGTTCGAGGAGATTGCGGCCAAGGTTCCTGATTTCGTGGTGCCGAACCACCAGGCCGGCATTCTGATCTCCTCGCCGGATGCGCAGGTCTATTATCATGCCGATTTGCCGGGGCAGGGGCTGATCCAGATCGCAGGCCGCAAACGGGTCTACGTCTATCCAAACACCGCGCCGTTCATCAAGCCGCAACACCTCGAGGACATCGCGCTGTTCGACGTCGAGGTCGATCTGCCCTACGCGCCCTGGTACGACGGGCATGCGCAGGTGTTCGACCTCGAACCCGGCCAGATGCTGAACTGGCCGCTGAACGCGCCGCACCGCGTCGAGAACCTCGGCACCGTCAACATTTCCATGACGGTATCCTACGGCAACGACGATATCCGCCGCGCCCAGATCGTCCACCTCGCCAACGGCCTGCTGCGTCATCGCTTCGGCTACACGCCGAAGACCAGCAATCTGCGCGGGCCGTCGTTCTTCGGCAAGAAGGTGCTGCAGAAGCTCGTTCGCGACAGCAAGTGGGTCAAGCGCGAGCGCAACGCCCGCCGTGCGATCGATTTCCGCCTCGACGCCACTGAGCCCGGCAGGATCGTCGATCTCCCGAAGGCGGCATAAGCCGCAACGCCGATGACGGTGCTGACGACCAGTGCGGGGCAATTGGCGGCGCGTTCAACCAGCCGCGCGGCCGGATTCCGTGTCGAGTTGCTGCGCGACTGGAAACAGGCGGTTGCGCGCTGGCGCGACATCAGCCCGTCGACGCCGTTCCAGCATCCGCAGTGGTATGACGCATGGTACGCCGCTTTCGCCGGTGCCGAGGGCGTGGTGCCTTTAATCGCTGTTGTCACGGATGCATCGACCGGTGAGCCGGCGATGCTGCTGCCGCTGATCCGCCGCCGGCAAGACAAGATCGCAACCGTCGAATTCGCCGATCTCAACCTGACCGACTATAACGCGCCGATCCTGGGCAGCGCTGCGCCGCGTGATGCCAAGGCGATGCGCGCGCTGTGGCGCAGCCTGCAGGCGGCGCTGCGCCGCATGCCTGAGGCGGCCGATCTGATCCGCCTCCGCAAGGTGCCTGTCGATCTCGATGGCAAGCCCAATCCTTTGGCCCTGCTGAACACCGCCGGTCCATGCTTGCTCAACGGCAATCTCGTCACCACGGGCGAGGATTACGACGCCTGGCGCTACACGCTGGAAAAGACCGTGCGCAAGGAACTGGAGCGGAGTTGGCGCGTATTCACGCGCGATCCGGCTGCGTCCTTTGCGATCATCACCGATACCAGTGAAGCGCTGCGGATTCTGTCCATCACGGAGGTTCAGCAGGGCACGCGGATGCAGAACCTCGGGCGCACCTACGTCCTGAATGACGAGGCCAGCGCGGCGTTCTATCGCAACCTGGTGCGTGATGGCGTCGATAACGGCTATGCGCTGGTCTCGGTGCTCGCGGTCGGCGACGAGGTCGTGGCGACGCTGCTCGGCGTCAGGACCGGCTCACGCTATGTGATGATCCGCATCAGCAATGCCGGCGAGAAATGGTCGAACTGTTCGCCGGGCCGGTTGATCATCGAGCGCACCATGGCGGCCCTGCACAGGGATGGCGTGCGCGCGTTCGATTTCTCCGTTGGCAACTACGCCTACAAGCGCCGTTTCGGCGTGACGCGGTTGCCGCTGGTCGACATCAGCGCCGCCTTGAGCTGGCGCGGATGGCCTTATGGCGTACGCGATCATATGGTGCGCGCAGTGCGCAACTATCCGCGGCTCGATGCCTGGCTGAAACGCGCCCTCGGTAAGTCATTGTCCCGCGAAGAGAATTGACGCGTTGCGGCTGGAGTTCCACGGCGATGCAAATCTGTCACATACGCCGGGATTGTGGGGACGTTCTGCCTGTGTTCGCGAGAGTTCATGATCGCCTGCGCGCGAGAGGCGTACGCTCCGCTTCGGGTCAGGACTACTGGTGAATGCTTTCTTGGGTGGTCTTTCTTGGGGAGAGCCGACATGCCAGCCTATATCCATCAGCACGACGATACCGAACCGGCCTTCGTCATCTGTCCGAGCTGCGTCGGAATTCCGATGTATGTGCGCGACGTCGAGCCGCATTGGAGCATGGCGAAGATCGACTTCACGTATGAATGCGCCGACTGCGGCGCAGAGGTTCGCCAGACCGTCGTGAAGCCGGAATTGCAGCACTAAGTCTCGCAGGGGGGGCAACGGGGCGGTGCGCCGTGCCCACCTTCCCATCGGGGATGGTGGGCACGCGCTTCGCACACCCTGCGAACCTAATTCAAACCTGTCGCACCACGCCCGGCTTGCCCGGATCGCAGTCCAGCGCGTCGCGGTCCCACTTCCCTGCGATCGCCGCGGCATCGTAGGTGCTCTGCAGGAAATCGAGCAGCGCCTTGTCGGGATCGGCAGCCGTGCGCACGGCATCGTAGGGCAGGATGAACTCGCCGAGTGCTTCGCCGAAGAACGCCGCCTCCGGCCGTACCTTCGCCGCGCGGAAGCCCGATGGCTCGGGATAGGCATAGGAATAGAACGCAGGATAATCGATCGCGCCACTGCCTGGCCAGAAGCCGGCGCTGCTGACTTCGTGTGAATAGGCTTCATGGGCGACCGCATCGGGCAAATTCGGCACGCCGCCCGGATGGCGCGGCGCACGACGGCCTGAGAAGCGCGTTACCGCGAGATCGAAACTGCCCCAGAAGAAATGCACCGGGCTTGCCTTGCCGAGGAAGCCGGTGCGGAATTGCTTGAAGACGCGATCGCAGTTAACGAGGATTTGCAGGAAGCGCCGGACGGCATCGGGATCGTAGGAGGCATGCGCGCTATCCAGCGAGAACCGCACCGGATCAGGCAGTTCGTTCGGCATCTCGTCGATCCTAACGGCAATGCCGAGCTCGGCAAGTGCGGCAAGCGTGGCCGCGTAGAAGCTGGCAACAGAATGACCCGCCAGCGCAAAGTGCCGCTGCGCGCCGTCGCTGGTCGAGATGCGCAAGCGATGGTCGATGAAATCAAAATCGATCTGAAACGTTCGCGCACCGTCAGGCATTGGCGAAGTCGTCAATCCGCGCGGCGTGACGTAGAGCGTCACATGCCAGGAATGATTGAGCCAGGGCGATTTGGTCAGCCGGATCTTGCCGACGATCTGGGTCCAGAGCTGCAGCGTCGCACAGGTGTCACGCCACGCCGCCGTCGGCAATTCCGGCCACGGGCCGTGCGAATTGTTACTCATGCCAGAACCCTGCGTGCCTGCCGTGAAGGCAGAAGGCGTATCACGAATTCACGGCGCCTTCAGAAAGCGCGGCTCACGATTTCGTGCATTCCGAACAGCGCCGCTGCCCGCGCGAGGCGCGATAAAGGCTCCTGCACCACCAGCGCCGCGCCATGGCCTGCAGCGGCCGGCGTGCCAGTTGAGCGATAAAAAGAATTTCGACCATCACTGAATTCATTGTCTCCTGCGGAGACAAATATGGCGGCATTCCCGAATGAGAATGCCGCCCTTGTCGCATCAGCCATGCAGTTTGCTGGCGGTCTCCGCGATCACGCGTCCTTGATAGCGTGCGCCGGCGAGTTCGTTTTCGCTCGGCTGGCGACTGCCGTCGCCGCCGGTGATCGTGGTGGCGCCGTAGGGCGCGCCGCCGGTGATTTCGTCGAGCTTCATCTGGCCGGCGAAGCCGTAGTTCAGGCCGACGATGGTCATGCCGAAATGCAGCAGGTTGGTGATGATCGAGAACAGCGTGGTTTCCTGCCCGCCGTGCTGGGTCGCGCTTGATGTAAAGGCGCCGCCGACCTTGCCGTGCAGCGCGCCCTTGGCCCAGAGGCCGCCGGCCTGGTCGAGGAAGTTCGCCATCTGCGAGGCCATCCGGCCAAAGCGGGTGCCGGTGCCGACGATGATCGCGTCGTAATTGGTGAGGTCCTCGATCTTCGCGATCGGAGCGGCCTGATCGAGCTTGTAATACGAAGCCTTGGCGACCGCTTCGGGCACCAGCTCCGGCACGCGTTTGATGTCGACGGTGGCACCGGCGTCGCGCGCGCCCTGGGCGACGGCATTCGCCATCGCCTCGATGTGACCGTAGGCGGAGTAATAGAGCACGAGTACTTTGGCCATGATGGTTTTCCTTTGAGTTTGAAGCTGGGTTGTTTGTCTTGAGGTGTCATTGCCGGGCTTGACCCGGCAATCCATCGTCGTTGAAAGAGTCACGCGAAGGGGATGGATGGCCGGGTCAAGCCCGGCCATGACGGTTTGGGGGTTGAGGCCTTACGCCGCGTCGACCAGCACCAGTTCGGAATCTTCCAGTGCGGTAATCGTCAGCTTCGCCTCGTTGCGGATCGCGGCACCATCGCGGGCGTTGACGCGCACGCCGTTGACTTCGACGCTGCCGGCCGCCGGCACCAGATAGAGGTTACGCGCCTTGTGCGGTTCGTATTCCGCGCTCTCGCCGGCCTTCAGCGTGGTGGCGAGCACCCGCGCATTGGCGCGGATCGGCAGCGCATCCTTGTCGCCGTCAATGCCGCTGGCGATGGTGACAAGCTTGCCGGAGCGATCCGACTTCGGAAACGGTTTTGCGCCCCAGGTCGGCTGGCCGCCCGTTGTCGTCGGCTCGATCCAGATCTGGAAGATCTTCGTCTTCGAAGGTTCCAGATTGTATTCGGAATGACGAATGCCGCTTCCGGCGCTCATCACCTGCACGTCGCCGGCTTCCGTCCGGCCCTTGTTGCCGAGCGAGTCCTGGTGCGTGATCGCGCCTTCGCGGACATAGGTGATGATTTCCATGTTGGCGTGGGGATGGGCGGGAAAGCCGGTGTTCGGCGCGATCTCGTCATCGTTCCACACCCGCAGCGCGCCGTGGCCCATATTGTCGGGGTCGTAATGGCTGCCGAACGAGAAGTGATGCTTTGCTTTCAGCCAGCCGTGATCGGCGCTGCCGAGCTTTGCAAATGGTCTGAGTTCGATCATGGGAATGTTCCTTTGTTGAGTTTTCGCGATGTGCGGGGCGCGGTGCGCCCGGCCTTGTGTCTCGTGGTTTCAGTTACGCGCCGAAGCCGCCATCGACGTTGAGCACCGTGCCGGTCACAAACGAGGCTTCGGGGCTCGCGAGGAACAGCACGCCGGCCGCGATCTCTTCGGCGGTGCCGAAGCGTTGCAGTGCGTGCTGGGCGCGCTGGGCTTCGGCGAAGTCGCCGCCGTCCTTCGGGTTCATGTCGGTGTCGATCGAACCCGGCTGCAGCACGTTCACGGTGATGCCGCGCGGTCCGAGGTCGCGCGATGCGCCCTTGGAGTAACCGACGATCGCAGCCTTGGTGGCGGCATAATCGGCAAGACCTGGGAACGAAGCGCGGGTGGCAATGCCGGAGCCGATCGTGACGATGCGGCCTCCGTCACCCATCAGCTTCGACGCGGTGCGGATCGCTGATATCACGCCGTGCACGTTGATCTCTTCCTGGCGGGCGAGAGCTGCGGTGTCGGTATTGGCGTCATCGATCGCGCCGCCGACGGCCACGCCGGCATTGTTGACGAGGATGTCGAGCCGTCCAAAATCCTTGGCGACGTTCTTCACCAATTGATCGACATCGGCAGAGGAGGCCTGGTCGGCCTTGTAGGCGCGGGCATTGACGCCCTTGGCTTTCAATTCGGCGACGACGGCCTCGGCCTTGTCGGGGGAAGCGACATAGCTGATGGCGACATTGGCGCCTTCTGCTGCGAGGGCGCGGGCAGACGCCGCGCCGATGCCACGCGAACCGCCGGTGACGAGAGCTACCTTGCCCGAGAGCTTCTTGGTCATTGGATTTCTCCGTTGCTTGAATTCCGATGGCCCTTGGATATGCCGTCCGCCGTGGTATAGAAATAGAAACTATTGAAACTCATTGTTTCCACAATGAGCCTTGAAGGCGATCCGAATGTCAAAGCTCCCGGATTTCGAGGCGCTCGCGATTTTCGCAAAAGTCGTGGAATTACGGTCGTTTGCAGCCGCCGCAACCGAACTGGCGCTGTCCAAGGCCACGGTGTCCAAGGCGGTCAGCCGGCTGGAGCAGCGGCTCGGCGCGCGGCTGTTCAACCGCACCTCGCGGCGGCTGGCGTTGACCGATGCCGGGCACAAACTCGCCGAGCGCGCGACGCAGTTATTGGCCGATGGTGAGGCGGCGGAAAACGAGGCGTTGTCGCAATCGGTGGCGCCGCGCGGGCTGGTGCGGCTCGCCGTGCCGATGACGTTCGGCGTGAAAGCTGTTGCGCCGATCCTGCCGGCATTTCTCTCAGCCTATCCGGAAGTCTCGATCGATCTTCATCTGAGCGACGCAACCGTCGATCTGATCGGCGAGGGCTTTGATGCCGGCCTGCGCATCGCACGACTGCCGGATTCCTCCCTGATCGCGCGACGGCTCTGCGCGATGCCGCGCTACACCGTGGCCGCGCCGTCATACCTGAAGCGCCACGGCAGGCCGACGCATCCGATGCATCTCGCGGAGCATAAATGCTTCGGCTACGCCTATCTCTCGACGGCAGGTGTCTGGCACTACACCAACGCGGCCGGCGAGCAGGCCAGCGTCCGTCCCGCAGGCCAGCTCCGCGTCAACAATGGCGAGGCGGTGTTGCCGTCGGTCATCGCCGGCCTCGGGATCGCCGACCTGCCAGACTTCATCGTCGGCGACGCCATCGCGTCAGGCGAAGTCGAGGTGATCCTGAAAGGCTGGCATCAGCCCGAAGGCGCGGTTCATCTGGTCACCCCGCCCGGCGGCCCGCGGCCTGCGCGCGTGGAAGTGCTGGCGGATTTTCTGGCAAAGCATTTTGCGAAGGCGAAGAAGCGGTGAGGTCTCGTAGGGTGGGCAAAGCGAAGCGTGCCCACCGCTGATGAGCGCGGCCGGAAATTCGTTGAACGCACACAATGAGCACCAACGCCCGCAAGATGGTAGGCACGCTGCGCTTTGCCCACCCTGCGATTTGAGGCTAGGCTGCCACCAACAACCAAAACAAAACGACCGGGGAGACAACCACCAATGAACCGCCGCGAACTCCTGAAGGCCGCCGCCGCATTGCCGCTCGCGCAGACCGCGCTCCCCAATGCCGCTTTCGCGCAGGCCCCATACCCCTCGCGCAACGTCACCATGATCGTCCCTTTCCCGCCGGGCGGGCAGGCCGATCTCGCGGCGCGGCCGATCGCGCAGGCGCTGGAGCGGATCCTCGGCAAGCCTGTGATCGTCGACAACCGCGCCGGCGGCGGTGGCGGATCGGTCGGCAATGCGGCGGCGGCGCGTGCCGAGCCCGATGGTCACACGCTGCTGATGACGCTGTCCTCGCTTGCGGTGCTGCCGGAAGCCGACCGGCTGTTCGATCGCCCGGTGGCGTATGAGGTCTCGCAGTTCGCACCGGTCGCGCGCGTGCTCGCCGATCCGACGCTGCTGGCCGTGCCGGCGTCGGCGCCCTGGAAGACGCTGCAGGAATTCGTCGATGACGCCAAAAAACGTCCCGGGCAGATTCCCTACGGCTCGTCGGGTCCATACGGCACGCTGCACGTGGCGATGGAGATGTTCGCGGCGAGCGCCGGCATCAAATTGCTGCATGTGCCGTTCCGCGGCGCCGGTCCCGCGCTGACCGCGCTGCTGAGCGGCACGGTGCAGGCGATGGCGTCGGCGCCGGGGACGCTGAAGCAGCAGGTCGATGACGGCAAGATGCGCGTGCTCGCCAACTGGGGCGCGGAGCGCGTCAAGAGTTTCCCCGATCTGCCGACTTTCAAGGAGCTCGGCTACAAGGATGTCGAGTTCTACATCTGGGCCGGACTGTTCGCGCAGAGCGCGCTGCCGGCGCCGATCATGACGCAACTGCGCGAAGCGATGGCGCAAGCGGTGAAGGCGCCGGAGGTGGTCAGGACTTTCGAAACCGCCGGCAGTCCCGTCGCCTATCAGGACGCGCCGGAATTTTCAAAATTCGTCGCGGAAGACAGCGCACGGCTGGTCGCGGCGGTGAAGAAGATCGGCAAGGTCGAATAGCGGAACCCGCTTCACATTTTTTTGTTTGCACCAACGTCGCGTGGCCGCATTCATTCGACAGGCTGAACGCTGTCGCCGCGCGGAGTTCCGCGTCAACTCGAAATCGAAACGAAAGGACGTGATCCATGCGAACGCAGCGGATTGTCCTCGGCCTTGCAATCGCGATCGGCGGCGTCGCGCCCGCGTTGTCGCAAGAGTATCGCGGAACCTGGGAACAGCAGATGGCGTGCACGCCCGATGTCTGGCGTCTTTGCAGCGATCAGGTCCCGGACGTCAGTCGCATCGTGGCGTGTTTGCGGCAAAATGCGCCGCAGCTCTCAACCAATTGCCGTGCGGTGTTCGAATCGCAGGCCGACGCGCAGCCCGCGCCGCGCGGACAGCAAAACGCGCCACGCGTCCGCGCCCCACAGTATGGGCAGCCGCAGTATGGCCCACAGTATGGACAGCCGCAGTATGGGCAGCCGCAGGGGATGCGGCCGCGCCCGATGCAGCCGCCGCCGTATTATGAGGACGACGAATAGGCCGGCGCTTCCGGCGCGGGCCTGAGTTCGCAAACGTCGACCCATTCGGCTCCGGTCAGTTCCGCCATGCGCGCCGGCGTGATTTTCACCGCGCTATGGGTCGAGCCAGCGGCCGGCACCACGACGTCGAACGCTTTCAGCGAGACGTCGCAATAGATCGGCAGCGGCGTCTTCAATCCGAACGGGCAGACGCCGCCGACTTCGTGCCCGGTGATCTCGGCGACTTCCTCGAGGCCGAGCATCTTCGGCTTTCCCCCGAACAGCGCCTTCACCTTCTTGTTGTCCATCCGCGAGGTGCCGGCAGCCACGATCAGCACCACGCGCTCGCCGATCCGCAAGCTCAGCGTTTTTGCGATCCGCGCCGGCTCGACGCCGTAAGCTTCGGCGGCCAGCGCTACGGTGGCCGAACTCATCTGGGATTCGATCACGGAGATATCGGGCGCCTTTTCTGCGAAGAAGGCGCGGACAGACTCAAGACTCATTTCAGGACCTTATGCCAGACACCAGGGCGGGGAGCTCGGCGAGGCCGTGGATGCGATGATCGGGCACGACGCCGAGTTTATCCATCTGGGTACGCAACGCCCAAAACATCGTCAATGGCGGCAGTGTCTCGCTTTCGAGGCAGGCCAGCGCCATCGCTTCCGGTGTCACCCGCTCGATCCAGGCGACGTTGAGCCCGAACGCCTTGGCGCCGCAGGCGTCCCAGGGATTGGCCGAGATGAACAGCACCTCGGCGGGCGGCACGTTCAGCACCTCCTCGATCAGCGTGTAGGCCTCTGGACTGGGCTTGAAGATTTTCTTCGCATCGACGCTGATGACCGCATCGAGCACGCCGTCGAGCCCGCTGTTGCGCACCAGCGCGTTGAGCATATCGGGGCTGCCGTTGGACAGGATCGCGAGCTTGCGGTCCTTCATCGCCGAAAGTGCTGCGAGCGCATCCGGATAGAGATCGAGATGCAGATATTTGTCGATGATGCGCGCAAAGCTGTCGTCGGCATATTGCAGCCCGAGGCTATCAAGCGTGTAAGCGAGCGAGTCGCGCGTCACGTTGGAGAAATCGCGGTAATGCCGCATCAGCGAGCGCAGCCAGGTGTATTCGAGCTGCTTGATGCGCCAGACCTGGGTGATGATGTCGCCATAGCCCGGAAACGCGTCCTCGGTGACGTCAGCCACCGACTGGACGTCGTAAAGCGTGCCATAGGCGTCGAACACAACGGCTTTGATGGTCACTGTCCCTGCACCTTCTCGCCGATCGTCGCGCCGAGAAATTCGCGAAGCGCCTCGGACGATTGATCCGTTGCCGACTGGTTGAATTCGAGGTGGTGGTCCTTGACCGGATCCTTCGGATCAGGCGCGTCGAAGGCATGATAGGCGCCGGGAAGGACGATCAGCTTGACCGGCGCGCCGCGCTCCTGCCGTGAAATCCCCCAATCGTCCCGGCCGTTCACCAGCTTGCGGCACTCCTCGGCCGGCGTCCAGTCGTCGAGTTCGCCGATCAGGATCAGCGTCGGCGCGATCATGTTGCCTTTGAATTTGCTGCACGGTGGATAGAAAGCAACCGCAGCGCGGAACTTGTCTGGCGATGCTTCTTCCAGGGAGCCACGTTCGACAGACATGAGCGCCGTCGCGCCACCGCGTGCGAAGCCCAGCACGGCGACGCGGGCGGGATCGACTGACGGAAGGCGTACCAGAAAGTTCAGGGCCCGGTAGGGATCCCGGAGCAGTTCGTCCGGGGTCGTGTTGACGCAGCTATCGATGCCGCGCGGACCGAGACTATCCACTGTCAGCGTCACGTAGCCCCATGACGCGATTCGCTTTGCCCAGCGTTGGTCGGTCCGTTGCCAGTTTCCGCTGCAACTGTGCAGCAATATAACGGCAGGCGAGGGACCCGCGGCGTGGGTTGGTCTCAGGTAACCCTGGAGCGGATGTGAACTGGCAAGTGGCGTCTCGATTTCGACGACGATCGGCAGCGTGTCAGCCGCAAGGCAATCTGCCGCGCTTCCGATCAGAAGCGCGGTGACGAAGACGATATTGGCGAGCTTCGCCACGCACCATCCTCTTGCTCAGCAGTCTGCCAGCGAGGCGCATTATATACCCAAAATCTTCCGCGCGTTGGCCTTCAGCACCTTCGGCCTGATTTCCTCACGAATGTCGAGTTTTGCAAAATCCGCCAGCCAGCGGTCCGGCGTAATCACCGGCCAATCCGAGCCGAACAGCATCTTGTCCTGCAAAATCGAGTTGATGTAGCGCACCAGGATCGGCGGAAAATATTTCGGCGACCAGCCGGAGAGGTCGATATAGACGTTCGGCTTGTGGGTCGCGACCGACAGCGCCTCTTCCTGCCAGGGGAAGGAAGGATGCGCCAGGATGATCTTCAGGTCGGGGAAATCCGCCGCCACATCGTCCATATACATCGGGTTGGAATATTTTAAGCGCATCCCCATGCCGCCGGGCATGCCGGAACCAACGCCGGTCTGGCCGGTGTGAAACAGCGCGATCGCGCCGCCGTCATTGATCGCCTCGTAAAGCGGATAGGCCATGCGGTCGTTGGCGTAGAAACCTTGCATGGTCGGATGGAATTTGAAGCCGCGGACGCCGTATTCCTCGATCAGCTTCTTCGCCTCGCGCACGCCGAGCTTGCCCTTGTGCGGATCGATCGAAACGAAGGGGATCAGGACGTCGAGATTGTCGGACGCGACTTCCAGCATCTCGTAATTGTTGTAGCGGCGGAAGCCGGTCTCGCGCTCGGCGTCGACCGGGAAGATCACCGCCGCGATGTTCTTGGAGCGGTAATAGGCCGCGGTTTCCGGCACGGTCGGCGGATGCTTGTGCGGCGATTTGAAATAGTCCGCCATCCGCTCCTGGAAATCGTCATAGCCGTCGTCGCCATGCATGCCGCAGGGCTCCTCGGCGTGGGTGTGGATGTCGATCGCGACGACTTTTTCGATATCGGGCAGTTTGAGCTTGGGCATTGGGCTTCCCCGACGGCTTGATTTTTGGGTCTGGAAAATTGATTATACTATATAACAAATTCCGCAAGGCGGCAGAAGCAAAAGAGCAAGAACAGGAGCGTAGTATGGCGCAAGCGGAGGCCTTCGAAACCGACTTCTGGAAAGACGCCAATTTGCGAAAGCTCTGGGACGACATCGTTCCCGGCGAGCCCCGCAAGACCATTCCCTACACGCTGACCAAAGAAGCCATCGAACTGTACTGCAAATCGGTCGGCGAGGATCATCCGATCTATTTCGACGAGGCCTATGCGAAGACCACGCGTTATGGCGGGCTGATCGCGCCGCCCTCGATCCATATCCTCCTGATGTTTTCCTGCACGCCGGCGGACGACTGGATGCGCTCGCCGGGAACCGTCAATGCCGGCCAATCCTGGAGCTACAACATCCCGGCGCGACCGGGCGACGTCATCACCTTGCAGGCCCGCGCGCTCGACAAGTTCATCAAGCGCGAGCGGCTGTTCGTGGTGCACGACAACGTCTTCTTCAACCAGAAGGGCAATGTAATCTGTTCCGGCCGCGGCTGGACGATTCGGCCGATGTGAGAGGGGAGCGATCAATGCCTGCCACGTTCGACAGTCTCTCCGCCGGCGACGTCATCGACGGCCCGAAATTCGCCGTCTCGCGCGAATCCATCCGCCTGTTCTGCGATGCCTCGCTGGACTACAACCCGCTGCATCTCGACGACGACTACATGAAGGGCAATTTCGGCAAGACCAATTTTGGCGGCATCATCATGCACGGCATGAACAATTTCGGGCTGATCTCCCGGATGCTCACCGATTGGGCCTGCCCTGCCGGCGCGGTCCACCGGCGGCTGGAGACGCGGTGGGTCAAGCCGGTCCGGCCCGGCGACACCATCCAGCCCTCAGGAATCATCAAGGCCAAGCAGACGACTGAAAAATCCCGCTGGGTTTTGATCGACGTGGTGGTGAAGAACCAGCGCGAGGAGAAGGTCGCGACCGGCGAGGCCCTGGTCGAATTCCCGCGCGATCTGTTTTGCCAGTGATTCCCAGGCGTTCCACCAGGCATCAATCCGCCCGGCGTTAGGTCCGGAACGGGACGGATGGGCCCGAAAACGGTCCCATTCGCATTGACATTCGGTGCCGCCATGGCTTAGAAACCGCCCCGTCCCGGGCGGTTGGCCGCTTTCGGGATAAATCCCATTTTGCCACTTTCGGGTAGCTCAGGTTCGGCCTTCAACACGGCCTTTCAAAGCATCAGGATTGTTCCCATGAAGGTCCGTAACTCGTTGAAATCGCTGCGCGGCCGTCACCGCAACAACCGTCTGGTCCGCCGCAAGGGCCGGGTTTACGTGATCAACAAGGTGCAGCGCCGCTTCAAGGCCCGTCAGGGTTAAGCCGCGAAGGTTGAGCCGCCGGGGTCAAGCCCCGGGCGCCGAGCCCGCTTTTTCTTCTTCATTTCACATGTCTTTGACGACGTGCCGCTTTGCGGCGCGATTTTGCGCGTCTAGACTTGGCCCATGCTTTTGAGATTCCCGGGCGCCCGTAACTGCCGGATCGTGGTTCTCGCTGCTGTCATGGCAGCCGCGCCGGTGACCGCCTTTGCCCAGAACAACACCCAGGTCGTCCCCCCGCCGAAAGCCCAGAAGAAATTGCCGGAAGCGCCGAGCAAGCTTCCGAAGGTCGGTGCCGACCGCACCCGTGGGCTGGATTTCCTGTTCGGCGCACTGAAGGCCGCCCCCGATGAAGCCAGCGCCAAGCATGTCGAGGCGCGGATCTGGGCGCTGTGGATGCAGACCCCGAGCGACACGGCTGCGCTGTTGATGCTGCGCGCCAAGGCCGCCATGGATGCGCAGAAGGCGGACGTCGCGCTGAAACTGCTCGATGCCCTCGTCAAGCTGCGTCCCGACTATGTCGAGGCATGGAACCGGCGCGCGACGCTGTATTACCTGAAGAACGACTACGCCCATTCGCTGGAGGACATCCGGCAGGTGCTGATACGCGAGCCCCGGCATTTCGGCGCGCTGGCCGGGCTCGGCATGATCATGCAGGACATCGGCGACGAAAGGCGCGCGCTGGAAGCGTTCCGCAAGGCGCTGGCCGTCAATCCGCATCTCGAAAAGGTGCCGGAACTGGTCAAGACGCTGACCGAAAAGGTCGAAGGCCGCGATATCTGATTACGAGCATGATCCGGAAAAGTGGGTAGCGGTTTTCCGATAAGATCATGCTCAATCAAGAAGATCGCGGTTAACCCTGATTCCCGACGACATACTTCAGGCAGGAACGCCGCGCCGCGCACGGGTTATTATTGGCTGACTGCGTTACAGGAGCGAGCCATGAAATCATTGCTGCTGGTCGGCGGGATGATTGTCGCGACCGGAACCTGCGCCTTCGCCCAAGGTGGCTATTGGGTGGTCGGCAACAGCGCGACCGGCAAATGCGAGATCGTCACGAGCAACCCCGTCATCAACGCCCAGGTCGGCGGAAACATCTGGTTCGGAACCGGACCGTATCAGTCGCTCAACGACGCCAAGCTGGCCCGTTCGACCATCCCTCAATGCCCCGCGGTGGAAGAACCGCCCGCACAGACGCAGGGTGACGAGAACAAATCCGATTAGAGCGTTTTGGAGCCGTTTCGCGTCGGGAAAACGCGTCGGCCCAAAGGCTCTAATGTACGGCGTTGCTGCCGCGCGCCATGCCGTCGAGGCCTACCGCCGCGTAGAACTGCGCCAGTTCGGCCTCAAGCTGCTCGTTTACTCGCAGCAGGGCCTTGAGGGCGCCGCGGATGTCGCCATTGCAACTCGCTACGATCTGATCGATGGCGGCTTCGCTTGCGTCGGAAATCATGGGTACTTCTCCGATTTTACGCTGGAACAACTTGCAGTGAGCGCCCCTGCTCCTGTGGATGTTGGGTAAAGTGAGGCGCCCGACTAACCCCCTAATCAGGCACGGCCACACATGGCGAAAGTGTCAGCGCCAATGTATAAATTTGTCGATGACATCATTATGACCCCGCTATCCACAGAATCGGCACCCTGTGGACAACCTCCGAAACCCGCGCCGATCCGGGCCGTAGCTCGCTGGTGCAGAAAATCAGCCGGAAATCCTCGATGGTGGTGGTGATTTTCGTGGCGGTGCTGGCAGTGCTGGCGCTGGTCACGCAAGCCGGCGTCTTTCTCAGCGAACGGGCCCATCCGGCCCAGGGCAGGATGGTCGAGGTCGAGGGCGGGGCCCTGCACGTCGTCGATATCGGTCCGCGCGATGCGGCCGGTCCGCCGATCGTGATGCTCCATGGCGCGAGTTCCAATCTCGAAGTGATGCGGCAGCCGGTCGGGGAACGGCTTGCCAGGAAGCACCGCGTGATCCTGATCGACCGTCCCGGGCATGGCTGGAGCACCCGCGCCCGCCTCGAGGACTCGACGCCCGAAATTCAGGCCCGCATGATCGCCGACGCGCTGGCAAAGCTCGGCGTCAAAAGCGCGATCTTTGTGGTGCATTCCTGGGCCGGGGCGCTGGGGACACGCATCGCGCTGGATTATCCGCAAGCCGTCGCTGGTCTCGTGATGCTGGCGCCGGTGGCTTATCCGTGGCCCGGCGGCATCGCGCGTTACAACAGGCTGATTGCAACCCCGGTGATCGGCCCGCTATTCGCCTACACCGTCACGCTGCCGCTCGGCCTCCTGCTGGCGGAACCGGGCGCGCGCAGCGTGTTCCTGCCGCAAACCATGCCGGATGGATTTGTCCGGAACACCGCCACGCCGCTGTTGCTGCGGCCGCGCGAATTCATCGCCAATGCACACGATCTGGTGACGCTGAAGGCCTCGGTCGCCGAGCAGGCGCCGCGTTATGCGGAGATCAAGGCGCCGGTCACCATCATTACCGGCGAGGCCGACAAGACGGTGTCGACCAACATCCACTCACGGCCGTTTGCGGCTACCGCGCCGAACGTAAAACTGATCGTGCTGCCGGGCGTCGGCCACATGATCCAGCAGGCCGCGCCCGATCTCGTCATGGCGGAAGTCGAGGCGATGATCGGCGGCGTGGCGTCAACTACGGCCGCGGCGGCCCATTGAGACATGCGGGAGCCCGGTTTTTTGTCGCCGTGCGGATTTTTGCGCGGGTCAAAGGGCGATAATGACGGCGCACGTGGCTTGACGGCTGCAGATGGGATACGATCGACGCGCGCGGGATTCCGCTGCTCGCCCCGCTCGGGATGAATGTTTGAGGGATGCGAACTGGGCAGCCGACCTTCGAGGGAGAGCGCCATGTACGCTGCCATTCGTCAGGGCAAGGCCAAGGCCGGCAAGGCCGAGGAACTCACACGCAGGATCAAGGAAGGCGCGATACCCGTCATCAGCGGGGTCGAGGGCTTCATGGGCTATTACGTGGTCTATGCGCCCGACGACACGGTGATCGCGATCAGCTTGTTCAACAACTTCGCGGCTGCCGAGGAATCCAACAAGCGCGCGCTGGCGTGGATCGAGCACGATCTGGCGCCACTGTTGACCGGGCCGGCCACCGCGATGGCCGGGCCCGTGATCGTCCATACGCTGCCTTGATGCGGCGAGCGCTGTCGTCATCTCACCCTCCAGGGGAGGGTGAAGAAATCACTTGGCCTTGCCGTCCTTGTCGAACGAGGAGACGTAGGCCCAGAGGTCGCTGGCCTCTTTCTCGTTCTTGATGCCGGCGAACACCATCTTGGTGCCGGGAATCTTCGCCTTCGGCTCCTTGATGTATTCGAGGAACACGTCCTTGTTCCAGGTGATGCCGGAATTCTTGTTGGCATCCGAATAGGAGTAGCCTTCGACGCTGCCGGAGTGGCGGCCATCGAGCCCGTTCAGCACCGGGCCGACCTTGTTCTTGGCGCCTTCGCCGATCGCATGGCAGGCAAGGCATTTGTTGAACGAGGTTTTGCCGGCGGCGGCGTCCTGCGCCAGCGCGCCCGATGCCGCGGCCAATGAGGTAACGACAACCAGCGCGCCCAAAATCGGTGTTTTCATGTGGTGCTCTTCGTTTCTTCCCAAGTAGAGAGGTGGATTTCTTGTGGCAGGCCCGTTTGGGTTGGACAAGCCACGAAACCTTGACAGGTTTCATCATTGCAGACTTGTCCCAGAGAGAAATGGTCGTGTGAAGCGTCGCAATCCAGCCTTCGGGTGGCCTACCCAAACCATGGCAGACGTGCTTGATTTGCCACCACAAATCGTTAATTCGCGGGGCTTGGAGAACTCGTATGGCCATCATGATGCCGGCTTCCGATCAGGCGGTTCTGGAGCGCCGGGGTGCCATCGTTGCAGCTCTTCGGGCGATCGTGCCGGGCGAGGGCGTAATCGATAGTGCTGCCGAAATGGTCCCTTACGAGTCCGACGGCCTGATGGCCTATCGGCAACCGCCGATGGTCGTAGTGCTGCCCGACACCACGGAGCAGGTCTCTCAAGTCCTGAAATATTGCTGCGAGCAGGGCATCAAGGTGGTGCCGCGCGGCTCCGGCACGTCGCTATCCGGCGGCGCGCTGCCGCTGGCGGACGGCGTGCTGCTGGGCTTAAGCAAGTTCAAGCGCATCCGCGAGATCGATTTCGACAACCGCGTCGTGGTGACCGAGCCCGGCGTCACCAACCTCGCCATCAGCCAGGCGGTGGCGCATGCCGGATTCTATTACGCGCCCGATCCGTCGTCGCAGATCGCCTGTTCGATCGGCGGAAATGTCGCGGAAAATTCCGGCGGGGTGCACTGCCTGAAATACGGCATGACCACCAACAACGTGCTGGGCTGCGAGATCGTGCTGATGTCCGGCGAGATCCTGCGCATCGGTGGCAAGGCCGCGGAGAACTCGGGCTACGACCTGATGGGCATCATCACCGGCTCGGAAGGGCTGCTCGGCGTCATCACCGAGATCACGGTGCGGATCCTGCAGAAGCCGGAGACCGCCCGCGCCCTGATGGTCGGTTTCGCCGAGGTCGAGGCCGCCGGCGAATGCGTGGCTGATATCATCGGCGCCGGCATCATTCCGGGCGGGATGGAGATGATGGACAAGCCGGCGATCCACGCCGCCGAAGCCTTCGTCCATGCCGGCTATCCGCTCGATGTCGAGGCGCTTTTGATCATCGAACTCGATGGTCCGAGCGTGGAAGTCGACGAGCTGATCAAGCGCGTCGAGGCGATCGCGCAGGCCTGCGGTTCGACGACCTGCCAGATTTCGACGTCAGAGGCCGAGCGCAATCTGTTCTGGGCCGGCCGCAAGGCGGCATTCCCGGCGGTGGGCCGGATTTCGCCCGACTATCTCTGCATGGACGGCACCATTCCGCGCGGCGCGCTGCCGAAGGCCCTGGCGCGCATTCGCGACCTCTCGGCGAAATACGATCTGCGCGTCGCCAATGTGTTTCACGCCGGCGACGGCAATCTGCATCCCCTGATCCTCTACGATGCCAACCAGCCCGGTGAGATCGAGCGCGCGGAAGCCTTCGGCGCCGACATCCTGCGCGCGTGCGTCGAATTCGGCGGCGTGCTCACCGGCGAACATGGCGTCGGCATCGAGAAGCGCGACCTGATGGGCGAGATGTTTTCGGAAGTCGACCTCAACCAGCAGCAGCGGCTGAAATGCGCCTTCGACGCGCAGGGGCTGCTCAACCCCGGAAAAGTGTTTCCGACCCTGCACCGCTGCGCCGAACTCGGCCGCATGCATGTGCACGGCGGCAGACTGGCGTTTCCCGATATTCCAAGATTTTGAAGCAGGGCGTGCGTGGATACTCTCAAGGTACGTGACGCCAGGGACGTTGAAGAGGTGGTGCGGGCGGCGATCGCCAGCGAGCAGCCGCTTGAAATCATCGGCCATGGCACCAGGCGTGCGATCGGCCATCCGATGGCGACCAACGCGGTGCTCGATCTCTCCTCGCTCAACGCGGTCTCCGCCTACGAGCCGAACGAGCTGATCATCACGGTGCAGGCGGGTGCACCGCTCGCCGACGTGCAGTCGCTGATCGATTCCAAGAACCAGCAATTCGCCTTCGAGCCGATGGACACTTCCGTGCTGCTGGGCGTGTCCGGCAACGGCACCATCGGCGGCATGATCGGCGCGGGGCTGGCCGGTCCCCGCCGGATCAAGGCCGGCGGCGCGCGCGATCATCTCCTCGGCGCGCATGCCGTGTCCGGCTTCGGCGACAGTTTCAAGACCGGGGGCAGGGTGGTGAAGAACGTCACCGGCTACGATCTCTGCAAGCTGTTGGCGGGGTCGTGGGGCACGCTGGCAGTCATGACGGAAGTGACCTTGAAGGTGATGCCAAAGCCGGAGAGTGAACGCACGTTGAGGCTGCTTGGGCTCGATGCCGTCACCGCCAACCGGGCGATGACCGCGGCGCTGGGATCGCCATTCGATGTCTCGGGGGCGGCGCATGTGCCGAATTCAGCGTTCCGCGCCGGTGTGGGACCGCTGGCGGAGCTCTTACCGCCGCCTCAGACGGCCACACTGCTGCGGCTCGAGGGCATCGCGGCATCGGTTGCGGCACGCGCCGACTCGCTCGCGAAGGTGCTCGCGCCATTTGGTGGGGTAGACGTTCTTACAGACACAGGCTCTGCGGCGGTCTGGAGCACGATCCGTGACGTCCGGCCGTTCGCCGTGGGCGGCGAAATCGGGGCGTGGCCGGTATGGCGGATCGTGTGTCCGCCCACGTCCGGCGGCGCGCTCGGTCAGGCCCTGGCGCGCGAGACCGGCGGCGATGTGATCTACGACTGGGGCGGCGGCCTGATCTGGGCGGCGCTGCCGCCGAAGCCGGACGCGCAGACGGCCCTGGTGCGCCAGCGCACCGAGGCGGTGGGCGGCCACGCGATGCTGATACGGGCGCCCGAGCAGGTTCGCCGCGAGGTCGATGTATTCCACCCGCAAGCCGGCGGGCTCGCCGCCTTGAGCGAACGCGTGCGCCACAGCTTCGATCCCCGGATCGTGCTCAACCGCGGCCGGATGCTGCGCAGGACCGCGACATGAAAACCGAATTCTCGCTCACCCAGCTCGCCGACCCTGACATCGCTGAAGCCGACAAGATCCTGCGCGCCTGCGTGCATTGCGGCTTCTGCACCGCGACCTGTCCGACCTATGTGCTGCTCGGCGACGAGCTCGATAGCCCGCGCGGGCGGATCTACCTGATCAAGGAGATGCTCGAAAAGGACCGCCCGCCGACCGCGGAGGTGGTCAAGCACATCGACCGCTGCCTGTCCTGCCTTGCCTGCATGACCACCTGTCCGTCCGGCGTGCACTACATGCACCTGGTCGATCAGGCGCGGGTCCGGATCGAGCGGGACTATTCGCGGCCGCTGACCGAACGGGCCCTGCGCGCGGTGCTGGCGCTGGTGCTGCCGCGGCCCAAGCTGTTTCGCGCCAGCATGATCATGGCACGGCTCGCCCGGCCGTTTGCGGCCCTGCTGCCGGCGTCAAGGGCGGCGGCGACGCCCGGTCTGCTGCGGCGGATCAAGGCGATGCTGGCGCTCGCGCCGAACGGCCTTCCGGCGCCTGGACCCTCGGGCGGCAGCGTCTTTGCGGCCATCGGCGAGCGGCGCGGGCGGGTCGCGCTGCTGCAGGGCTGCGCCCAGCAGGTGCTGGCGCCGCGCATCAACCAGGCCGCCATCAATCTCCTGACGCGCCACGGCATCGAGGTCGTTCTGGTCAGGGACGAGCAATGCTGCGGCGCGCTCACCCATCACCTCGGGCAGGACGGCGACGCGCTGGCGCGGGCCCGCGCCAACATCAACGTGTGGAAAAAGGAAGCGGAACAAGGTGGCCTCGACGCCATCCTGATCACGGCATCGGGCTGCGGCACCGTCATCAAGGACTATGGTTTCATGCTGCGCGAGGATCGCGATTTCGCTAGCCCTGCAGCGCAAATCTCCGCGCTGGCAAAGGATATCACGGAGTTTCTCGGCGGCATTGAACTCGCGCCAACGACGCAAAAAGGCGACGTCACAATCGCCTATCACTCGGCATGTTCGCTGCAGCATGGACAGAAAATCACAGGCCTTCCGAAAGAATTGCTTTCCAAGAATGGATTCGTGGTGAAAGATGTGCCTGAGAGCCATTTGTGTTGCGGTTCGGCGGGGACCTACAACATTCTCCAGCCCGACATTGCGAGCAGATTGCGCGATCGGAAGATCGCCAATCTTGCGACAGTCAAGCCGGACATGATCGCTGCAGGCAATATTGGATGCATGGTTCAAATTGCCGGCGGTACGTCAGTTCCTGTGGTGCACACGATTGAGCTTCTCGATTGGGCGACAGGAGGTCCAAAGCCTGGATCGATCGGCCAGGATTGAATTGATCGATCGGCCTAAGGGCATGATCCGGAGCGTCTGCCCCGCATGTGGATGGCGGGATCGGCATCCGGTTTCCCCGGGACCAAACGCGAAGCGTTTGCCCGGAGATCACGCCCCGACAAGGGATGGAGCGGGAGGGCACTTCCAGGAAGTGTCGCCCCGGTCTGGCCCACGGACTATTCGAAGCGCTCGACAGACATGGACAGCGGCAACAGGAGGACCAGATGGCGAAGAAGAGTAAGAAGGCGAAGAAGGCCAAAAAGGCCAAGAAGGCCGTAGTGGCGAAGAAGAAGTCCGCCAAGAAGGCGTCGAAGAAAGCCGCGAAGAAATCGGCGAAGAAGGCTGCCAAGGGCGCAAAGAAATCCGCCAAGAAGGCCGCCAAGAAGTCAAAGGCGGCTGCCCCGAAGAAGGCCGCCAAGAAGAGCGCGGCGAAGAAACGGAAGGCGGCCAAGCCCGCCGCTCCCAAGGCGGAGCCCGCGATGGCCGCGCCCGAGCCGGAAGCCGAGCCCGCACCGGCGCCGAGCTGGGCTAGCCCGGAATCGTCCAACTCCTCGTGGGGAGCCGGCTCGTCCAATGGCGGTGACCACAACTAGACGGTCGCCTGCGGAACAACGTTTCGGAAAGGCCGCAGCGTCCAGCGCTGCGGCCTTTTTCGTGTGGGCTGTCCTTAAGTTTGCGCGGTCGACCGAAGGCGTGTTTTCCCGGGGGTGGTTGATTCGTAAAAAGCATCCTCCGGCACGTCGCCCGCCGCCCCATTTTCCAGTTTCAATTGGCGGCCGGCGGCACCAAAACCCCTAAAATAGTTGTGGGAATGCAACACACGCGGAGAACATTTATCGGAACGGCCAGAACGCCTAAAAAGGCGGCACATGCTTGCCTTTTTTGCTTCACGATCGTGATGCCGCAGACCACTGTGTGACCACGTTAAGACATTTGGCCGCAGTCGGTTGTCGTTTGCCCTTGGGGGGTGCCGGAACGGGACTGTCAATAAGGGTGGAATGGGGATCGTCATGAAGAAAGTGGCTTTGTTAGCAACGGCGCTGGCATTGGTATCGGGTTCGGCTTTCGCTGCGGATATGCCTGTGAAGGCCGTCAAGGCCCCGCCGCCGCCGGCATTCGATCCCTGGGATTTCGCCTTCGGTGGTGGCATCACCAACGACTACATCTTCCGCGGCATCACCCAGTCCAACCACAAGCCGTCGGTCAACGTCTATTTCGAGCCGCGCTACAACGTCACCAAGGACTTCCAGCTCTATGTCGGCGTGGGCGGTGCGAGCATCTCGTTCCCCAACCGTGCCGCGGCTGAAGTCGACGCCTACGGCGGCGCGCGCCTGACGGTCGGCCAGTTCGCCTTTGACGTCGGCGCCTGGGGCTACATGTATCCGGGCGGCACCTGCCAATACGGCGCAGCCAACGCATTTCCGGGTGGGACTGATGCCGCCGGCGTTCCGCTTAGCGGCGAATGTCTGCAGAACGCGCTCGTAAACAGCAACGTTCTGAAAAAGGACGTCAGCTTCGTCGAGGTCTACGGCAAGGTGAACTACACCTTCAACGACAACTTCTCGATGGGCGGCAACGTCTATTATACGCCGAGCTTCCTCAACAGCGGCGCCCCGGGCACCTATGCTTCGATCGTCGGCAAGGCGATTGCCCCGAGCACCTGGTTCGGCGCCAGCGGCATCGGCATGTATGTGTCGGGTGAGTTCGGCCGCCAGTGGCTGGGCACGACTGACTCGTTCTACGGCACCGCGCTGTTCCCGAACGGCATCAACTACGCCGACTACAACACCTGGAACATCGGCATCGGCTTCACCTACAAGGTGTTCACGCTCGACTTCCGCTATTCCGACACCAACCTGTCGAAGGGTGATTGCAACGCCTTCACCAGCGACTTCTCGGCTCGCGGCAACCTCAACGGCACCAACCTCGGCACGTTCGTGACCCCGATCAATCCGTCGGGCGTCGGTTCGAACTGGTGCGGCGCCGCCGGCATCGTCAAGCTCTCGGCTGACCTGACCGCGTTGACCAACCTGAAGTAAGATCTTCTCGTCGAAGACGAGGGGGGCGGCAGAGCGATCTGCCGCCCCTTTTCTTTTGGGTGGCGCAGATGAAACAGGATTGGCGGCGGAGCTTGCGGAATGCGATCGTCCGCAACGATCACCGCAACGTCGCGGCGGGCGCGGTCGCGGGCCTCGGCGGCGCCATCGCCATCGGCGTGATGGAGCTGTTCTCGTTCGCCGCGCATTATCCGCTCGCGGTGATTCCGTTCGCCACTTCGATCGTGCTGGTGATCGGATCGCCGGATGTGGAGCCGGCGCAGCCGCGCGCCTTGATCGGCGGTCATCTGATATCGGCGCTGGTCGGCCTTGCCGTGCTTAAGCTGACCGGGCCGCAAGCCTGGGCCGCGGCCGCAGCCGTCGGCCTTTCCATTCTGGCGATGTACGTGACCGGGACCTTTCACCCGCCGGCGGGCATCAACCCGCTGCTGGTGGTATCAGGCAATCTGCCATCGACGTTCCTGCTGGCGCCGGTGCTGGCCGGCGCGCTGCTGTTGACCGCGTTCTCCTATGTCTGGCACCGCGGGGTGCGCCGCCAGCCATGGCCGCGGCGCTGGCTGTAGCTCCAGGAACGGCGTAGCCCGGATGGAGCCCGCGGCCTACTGAACCGACGCCAGCTTGCCGTCCTTTAGCGCGAAGCGATCGCCATCACGCACCATACTGATGTTGCGCTCGTGGAATGCATCCAGCGTCGAGCGGTGGCCGATCGAGACGATGGTGGTGTCCGGCAGCTTTTCCGCAAGCAGTTTGTACAGCGCCGCTTCCGAGGGCTCGTCGAGCGAGGCGGTCGCCTCGTCGAGGAACAGATAGTCCGGCTTGTGCAGCAGGGCGCGCGCCAGCCCGAGACGCTGCTGCTCGCCCAGCGACAGCATGCGATTCCAGTGCGCTTCCTCTTCCAGCCGCGGACCAAGCAGCGGCAGGCCCACCATGGCGAGCACGCCTCTCACCTGGTCCGGGTTGAAGCCTTCGGTCTCGCCGGGATAGACGATCGCCGCGTGCAGCGATCCGATCGGGAAATACGGCCGTTGCGGCAGCATCATCAGGGATGCACCGGCGGGAACGTTGATCGCGCCGTTTCCGAATGGCCAGATGCCGGCGACGGCGCGGAACAGCGTCGATTTGCCGGACCCCGACGGTCCGGTCAGGAGCGTACGCTCGCCGGCGCGAAGGCTGAGGCCGTCGGCAGAGACCAGCGGCTTGCCATTGGGCAAGTTCACCAGAAGCTGTTGCAGGCTGATCTCGGCTGTCGCGGTCTGGGCCATGCCGATCGAACCGGGTTCGGTCGGCAGGGTGGTGGCGCTTGCAATCGATCGCTCAAACCCGTCGAGACGGGCGACCACCGCGCGCCATTCCGCCATGGTGCGGTAGACGGTGACGAAGAAGGACAGGGCGTCCTGCACCTTGCCGAAGGCTTCCGCGGTCTGGGTCAGCGCACCCAGCTGGATCTTGTTGGCGAAATAGGCGGGTGAGACCAGCGCGAAGGGAATCACCACCGCCGCCTGTGCATAGCTTTGGGTGAAGGCTGTCAGCCGCTTGGTGCGGCTCATGATGCCATACCAGTTGGCGATGACGCGGGAAAAGCGCTCCGACAGCCGCTCGCGTTCGGCGGGCTCGCCCTTCAGCAGTGCGATCTGCTCGGAGTTCTCGCGCACCCGCACCAGGTTGAAACGGAAGTCCGCCTCCAGCCGCTGCTGGTTGAAATCGAGGGTGACCAGTGGCGAGCCGATCCACTGCGTCAACGCGGTGCCGAAGATGGCGTAGATCAGCGCGGCCAACACCAGATAGCCGGGGATCGTGAAATCGATGCCGTACAGCACCAGCGGTGCAGCCGCTGACAATCCCCAGAGGATGACGACAAAGGACGCCAGCGAGACGATGGAACTGAGCAGCCCCACCCCTAACGAGAGTGTCTGGCTGACGAACAGCTTGACGTCGTCGCTCATGCGCTGGTCGGGGTTGTCGGCGGCGTCGCCCTGCAACTGCATGCGGTAGTGATTGGCGTCATGCATCCAATCTGCGAGATATTTGCTGGTCATCCAGCTGCGCCAGCGGATCTGGAGCCACTGGTTCAGATAGAGCTGATAGACCTGGAGTGCGACCAGGATCGTGGCGAGCACGCAAAACACCAGCATTTCGCGGATGAAGCTGTCCGAGTCCTTCTCCTGCAGCGCGTTGTAGAAGCGGGCGCGCCACAAATTGATCAGCACGTCGTTTCCGACCAGCGCCAGCTCGATGGCGATCACCGCGGCAAGCAGTCCGCGGCCGGCCCATTTGTCCTCGGAATTGAAATACGGGGCGGCGATTCGCCACACCGTCGCGAGCGTCGAGCGGATATTTTTCACAGATTCACCGTCTCCGGAGGAAGGCCCTCAAGGCCTTGAAGGGATGGAAGAATTACAGGGCCTGCGACGAAAGTTATGTGGTTTCTGGCCTGCGGCAGCTTGTCGCAACCGCCGCCGAGAGCCTAGCATGGCCGGAACGGCGAGGGGCGGCGGCCATCAAACTTCGCGAGGTTGTGAGCGGACTTCTGGCGAAACCGGATCAGCCCCCAGCCCCGCATGCAAGGACGCTCCCGCGATCGCCGAAAAACGTGCCTGACCGTCCACGCTGGCGGGCTCGCTGAACAACAATGTCGGGGAGAACCGCAATGTGGGATCAACACTATAATCCGCTTGGCAACGCCGCGCTGTCGACGATTGCCGCCGCCGTGCCTGTGGTCACGCTGCTGGTGCTGATCGCCAGCGGCAAGGTGAAGGCGCATGTGGCTGCGATCATTGCCGTGATCCTGACCAACCTGATCGCGATCTTCATCTTCACCATGCCCGCGGGGATGTCGATCCGTGCCTCCTTGCTCGGCGTCGTTGCCGGGTTCTTCCCGATCGGCTGGATCGTGCTGAACGTCATCTTCCTCTACCAGCTCACGGTCGCAACTGGCCAATTCGAATTGTTGAAACGCGCGGTCGGCGGCGTCACCGAGGACCGGCGCCTGCAACTGCTGTTGATCGCGTTTTCGTTCGGTGCGTTCTTCGAGGGGGCTTCCGGCTTTGGTACGCCGGTCGCCATCACCGGCTCGGTCCTGATCGGCCTCGGCTTCTCTCCGCTGGCCGCCTCCGGCCTGTCGCTGATCGCCAATACTGCGCCGGTGGCCTATGGCGCGCTCGGTACGCCGATCCAGGGTCTCGCCTCGGTCACGGGATTGGATCCCTACATCCTCGGCGCGATGGTCGGCCGGCAATTGCCGGTGTTCTCGCTGATCGTGCCGTTCTGGGTGGTATGGGCCTTCGCCGGCTGGCGGGGCATGAAGGAGGTCTGGCCGGCCATTCTGGTGACTGGCCTTTCGTTCGCGATCCCGCAATTCGTGATCTCGAACTACATCAACCCATGGATCGTCGATATCGGCGCCTCGCTGATCTCGATGGGCTGCCTGATCCTGTTCCTCAGGGTGTGGCAGCCCAAGCAGCTCTGGCGGTCGGCGGCGCTGCGCGGCCGCGATGAATCGGCGGCGACCATGACCGCGCCGAAACCCATGGACACGACGCCGCTGACCCAGAGCCAGCTCTGGAGCGCGTTGTTGCCGTGGATCATCGTCTGCGTCGTGATGCTGGTCTGGGGCAACGGCGGGTTCAAGACCTGGGCGAACTCGATCTTCACCTGGAATTATCCCGTTCCCGACCTGCACAACATGATCAACAAGGTGCCGCCGGTGGCGGCCAAGCCGACACCGGAAGGGGCGGTGTTCGCGTTCACCTACCTGTCGTTCACCGGCACGGGCATGTTGATTGCCGCGATCGTTTCCGGCCTGCTGGCGGGCTTTAGTCCGGCCAGGATGATCGGGGAATATGGCCGAACCATCAGGCTGTGCGCGATCTCGCTGATCACGATCTCGGCGATGCTGGCGATCGGCACGTTGACGCGGCTCTCGGGTGTCGATGCGACACTCGGTCTCGCCTTCGCTGCAACCGGCGTGCTCTATCCCTTCTTCGGGACGCTGCTCGGCTGGCTCGGCGTGGCGTTGACGGGATCGGATACGGCGTCGAACATCCTGTTCGGCAATCTGCAGAAGATTACCTCCGAACAACTCGGCTTGTCTCCGGTGCTGATGGCCGCCGCCAACTCCTCCGGTGGCGTGATGGGCAAGATGATCGACGCGCAATCGATCGTGGTCGCCTCCACCGCAACCAACTGGTATGGACACGAAAGCACGATCCTGCGCTTCGTGTTCAAGCATTCAATCGCGCTGGCCTGTCTCGTCGGCCTCCTGGTCATGTTGCAGGCCTACGTCTATCCATTCACGGAGATGGTGCTGAAATAGCCGCCGCGATCGAAGCGATCGATAACGATCCCCGCGGCCGGCGCCGCGGGGATATTCATAGGAGAGGGATTTGGTCAGGTCTCGCCGCCTGCAAAAATATCCTTCTTGATGACCGCATGGACGCCCCAGTTTCCATCGACCACCTGGGTGATGCCGAAATCGACGCCGACGGTAATCAAGGAGATCGCTTCATCCTCCGTCAGCTTCTTGGTCGTCATCAGGAATTTGCGCATCTTGCGGAACGCATCGCGCAAAGCGAGGTCAACTGACGATTTCGAGTAAATCTCCGACTGCGCCTTGTCTCCCAATTCGGTGAGATAATTGGCGAAGCTGAAGCCGTGCACCAGCCACTCATCCCTGGTTTCCAGCATCGGATAGTCGAGGGCTTCGAGAGCCGTTCCAACGAGATCGGCTTTCTTGTGCAGAATGATCTGGAAGGTGCCGTTCAGCGAGCTTTCGATGGCCGTGCCGCACAGCTCCGAGTCTCCCTGCGAAGCGTGCGGGTCGCCAACAGAAAGCAGGCCGCCTTCGACCGCGACCGGATAATACATCGTGGCGCCCTTGCCGATCCGCCAATTGTCGATGTTGCCGCCGGTATAGCTTGGCGGAATTGAGTCGACGATATCGGCTTCCTTTGGCGCCAGGCCGATGACGCCGAAATGCGGACGTATCGGAATCCGCACATTCTTCAGGATGCCGTGGTTCTCCTTGATCGTGGCGTGATCGACCGGAACGCCGGGATAGTCGATGGTTTTGTGCACCACGCCCGAAGGATCGGTCTGTGGAGTCCATTGGAAATTGTAGACGGCTTTCGCCCAGTTGCGTTCGCCTGACGCGTCGACCTCGTAGATCGTGATGACTTCGCGCGGTTTAGGCTCGGTCAACAAGTCTTTATAGTGAAAACCCCACCATGCCGCCGCGTTGCTGCCGAAAGTCTTTCCAGGATATTGCGGATTGGCGCATGGCCGGGGCGTGACGTCGATAATGCGCAACTCGATCACGTCGCCCTCCTGGGCGCCGCGCACGTAGACCGGGCCTGTGCAGATGTGCACGCCAAGGCCCTCGCCGGCGCCACGTCCGAACAGCGAGGCATCCATCGGTCCGGCGCCACGACGGTTTACGCCCTTCTTTTCCTTGGTCCACAGGAACACGCTTTCGGCGCCGGGATCGCCCTTTACCATGCGCTCGGCGTCGTCGTTGGCATGGTGGGTCAACGCCTCAATGGTGATGAAGTCGCCGGAATCGATCTCGACCTGCGGTTTCAGCTTCTTGCTGAAATAGCCCCAATGCACCGTATCGGCATTCGCCGGCAAATGGTGATAGGAGCGCTTGGCAGGTTGGTTCTTTTCGGCGGCAGCCGCCATCTGCGGCGTCACCAGAGAAATGCCGCCCGCGGTCATCGCTGCGACGCCCCCGGCCGCGGCGAAGCCGGACCTCAAGAACGACCGACGTTCCCGATCAAGCGTTTCCTTGAAGCTGCGGTGGTGCAATTCATATTCCGGACAGTTCTTGTCATCACCCGCGCACATCGTGTCTCTCCCCGATTTGAACGCGCATTCAGGCGCACGCCTGATCCCACCTCAGTTCATCGCAACAGTCAAAGCGTTGCGGCATCATGAAGTGAACGAAAAATAGCTCCTTTGCTTATTGCCTAAGCCTTGCGTGCTCAACTTTTGACAAACGCCCTAGCCAATCACGCCGTTGTTCAATAAAACGGCGCGCGGTGACGGGCGCAGGTGTTTCGAGGGGGTTGCATGTTTTCATTCGCACGCATGTTTCAGGCCGGGGTGGGCTCGCTGCTGCTGATCGCTACCGCACTGCCGTTCGGCCCGGCCCGGGCCGATGATGGCTTTCCGTTCGGGACGGAAATGCAACTCGACGTGGGCCGCCAGCCCGGCTCCAAACGGATCCCCAATCTGGAGATCGGCGATGCCGGCGAGGTGGTCCTCGAACTCTGGTGCAAGGGCGGCAAGGGCCAGTTCTCGGTGGCGGGCAACACCGTGATCTTCGTCGCCGGCGCGATGGAAAACCGGCCCTGTCCGCCAGACCGGGCGCAGGCCGATGACGAGTTGATCGCGGCCTTGACCGAAGCGGGGACGTGGAAACGGCAGGGTGATTTCGTGTCGTTCGTCGGCGCGAAGACGCTGCGGTTTCGCATCAACACGAACTAGAGCGTTTTCGAGCGAAGTGGGTACCGGTTCGCGTCAAGAAACGCGTCAAGACAAGAATCCTGAGTATCGGTTCTGATTCATCAGAACCGATCGTGCTCCAGGCGGGAGCTCCGTTACTGCGTCGCGATCAATCCGCTGGCGGTGGCAATGACCCAGCGGTTGCCCCAGCGCACGATGGACTCCACGCGTCCGAGTCCGGGAATTGTGTCGCCGCGTGCAGCCATCCGAATTCCTTCAGGACCTTCGAGAACAGCGGTGCCGTCCCTGACATCGACAACCGTCCAGCCGGGAATCGTCGCCGGCCTGGTTTCCGGCGCGGCCACCAGGGGCTGCCGCATCGCGATCGCAGCGGCGGAAGGGCCTGCATTGGCCTGGGACATCGGGCCCGCAGCCGGGCGTGCACCGCTCGGCAACAGGGCCGATGGCTTGGGGATGCTTCCGACAATGGCGGGCGAATCTGACGTCGTTGCCGCCTTTCGCGTGCCTTCAATCCTGCCGCTTGATCGTGCTTCGGCAATTCGCGGCGAGGGAGCTTCTTTCTGTGCCACTTCCACAAGACCGAGTTCGCTTGCGAACTGGGGCCAGTTCAGGCCGCCGGCCCATCCCAGTCCAAAGCTTGCTACCAGCGCTGCCGCGACCAGCACAGCGGCGCGTGCCCGATCGCCAAATGGCTCCCGCACCACCAATACCTGGTCTCGATCGGATTTGAGGAAACTCCACAGGCTCGCGGATTGCTCCCGCCACTGCCCGGCAATCACATTGCCCGACCAACTGCTTTCAAAGGTACTCGGCTCGCGGTCTTGCATGATGTGATCCAATTTTCGGATAATCGATGATGTTCCTCTAAGCTGAATCGAATCTTAACAATCAAAGTCCGGGGCCAGATCATTGCAGTGGATAGATCGGCTTGGGCGATGAAGGTCAGTCGCCGGCCGCCGGGACGCCGGCGTGCTGGAAACGTCAGGGTGATTTTGTCACGCTGATCGCGACCAGCACGCTGCCCAACCACGACCGCAAAGCGCCAGCCTACTCAGTGGCGTGGAGTTCCGGTTTCGTCGCGATTTCGACAACGACATTGCCGGGTGCGGCGCAGTAGAAATGCGTACGGCGTCCGTTGCCACCTGCGTGCTTTATCTCTCCCGGCGAGCAGCCGGCGGCCGCCAATTCGTCGTGCTTGGCTTGCACGGCGGCCGGATCGCCGACGTAGAAACCGATATGGAAGGTTTCCGGGTAGATGGCCCGGTCCTGTTTTTTCGTCTTCATCAAAGTGAGGACGAATTCCTCATCATTACTCATCAGCATGAATGCGCCGGAGCCGCGTTCGAGCAAGGGTTTGAACGCGAAGTAGCGTTCGAAGAATGCGCCCAGACCGGCGACGTCCGACGTGGCGAAATTGATGTGCTTGAGTTGCATGGTCTCATCCGTTCAGATTTGAGGAACGGACAGAAACGAAGCCGAAGCTGACGAGAAGGCCGAAAACCCGGTGCGCACGACCAACCGGCAGCGTGACGACGTCGTCACTCCGTCCGGCCGTGGGTCCAACCGCAAGCGGGGATAGAATTCCCGTTTCCGGGAACAGGCCGGGCTTACCAATCCGGCCATACCTATTTTCGGCGGGAGCCGGATAGCACGCGCCAACGCTCGACGTCAAACTACGCAACCTCGATGAGCGACGCGCGCCCTATTTCCACACCGACTTGTCGGCGTCCCAGCGCTGGCCCTTGAACTCTTTCGCCAGTGCCTCGACCGAGCCATTGTCGTCCTTTGGCTCGCCGCCTTCCTCGTCGCCGGTGGACTCTTCCGTCAGGTTCAGCTTCGCGCCCGTGCCTTCATCCGCGGTTGTGATCACCGGGCTCGAGATCCACAGCATCAGCCTGTCCGATGCGCCCGGTTTGTCCGGGGAGACCAGCGCGGTGACCTCGACACTTTCGGTGAGCGCGAGTGGCGGGTAGACCGGGCTCGGCCGCTTGAAGGCCAGTTTCAGTTTGCCGGTATTGGCATCCCACGTTGCGCCCGCAGCTTTGGCGACGAGCGTTTTGGCCAGCACGCCCGACATCGCGGAAGCGATCTTGTCCTTGTTGATCTTGTCGCCGTCGCGCCATTCGGCCGCGGCAAACCGGATGGTGCGGTCCATCTCGACAGCGCCGCTGGTCCATCCCGCCGCGACCACGCCCGGCATCGATTTGGCCTTCGCAATCAGTGCTGCGGCGCGCTCCGGATCGGCCGTGAGGTTGATGGTCTGCTCGCCGGCGCGCAGCGCATCGCAGGAAATCGAAAGGCTCGAGAGCCCGACCTCGACGGCCTCGCCCTTCAGGCTTTTGAGGAAGTCGAGCGCGGCGTCGAGCTTGACCCGCACGCCGAACGCTTCCGGCGAAACCTCGGTAAAATCCTTCGGCGCCGGGGTGATGCCGTCGTCGCTGGTCTGGTTGTCCAAAAATTCCTTCTCGCTGAGATCGGAATTTTCCGTCGAGGTCACTTCGGTCACGGCCTGGCCGATCGTGATCTGGCCGCGGAATTCGAACGTGTCGCCGGTCGGCTTGCGCAGCAATTTGATGGCGACCGGCAGCTTGTCGCCGAGGCTCTGCGTCGTGCCGGTCAGGTTCTGGCCGTTGACGGCGAGGTTGGCGACGAAGCGGTCCTTGCGGTCGGAGCCTTTCGCGGCGGGGTAGCAGACGTCGAGCACGGCCGCGGTGACGTTCTTGCCCTGCCGGGTTTCCTTCAGGATGACGTCGGCGTTGCCGCCCATCAGGCCGTCGATCGCGGTGAAATAGCGCGTCTCGGCCGCGCCCGGCGTCGTCTTGGAGGGAAGTTTCATCTGGGCGAAAGCGAGGCTCGGGAAGACCGTGATCAGACCGAGCAGGAGGAGGAAGCGCGCGCGCATATGAAATTCCCTTAAACGATGAAATCGGCAGGGGTCGTAAGTAGCAAACCCCGGCAGCGTTTTCGAGCCAGCACGTCCTCAACCGATCGGGCGCGCTTCATCGCCAAAAAAGCCAAAAAAGAAGGCCGCCCGGAGGCGGCCTTCGACTGATTGATCGGGAAAACGGGGCTTTGGTAGCGTTTTCGAGCGAAGTGGGTACCGGTTCGCGTGAAGAAAACGCGTCAAAACAAGAATCCAGAGCTTCAGTTCTGATTCAGTCAGAACCGGTAGTGCTTTAGAACCCCATGCCGCCCATTCCGCCCATGCCGCCGCCACCGCCGGGCATCGGGGCTGCCGGCTCCTTCGGCAGTTCGGCGACCATGGCTTCGGTGGTCACCAGCAGGCCGGCGACCGACGAAGCGTCCTGCAGCGCAGTCCGCACCACCTTGGCCGGGTCGATGATGCCCTTGTCGACCATGTCGACATATTCCTCGGTCTGGGCGTCGAAGCCGAAGGTCTCGGACTTGTTCTCGAGGATCTTGCCGACCACGATCGAGCCCTCGACACCGGCATTCTCCGAGATCTGGCGAACCGGAGCTTCCAGCGCCTTCAGCACGATATTGATACCGGCCTGGACGTCGGAATTGTCGTTGTGGATGCGGCCGACAGCCTTCTTGGCGCGCAGCAACGCCACGCCACCGCCCGGCACGATGCCTTCCTGCACGGCCGCACGGGTCGCGTTGAGGGCGTCCTCGACGCGGTCCTTCTTTTCCTTGACCTCGATCTCGGTCGCGCCGCCGACGCGGATCACCGCGACGCCGCCGGCGAGCTTGGCCAGACGCTCCTGCAGCTTCTCACGGTCGTAGTCCGAGGTGGTTTCCTCGATCTGCGCCTTGATCTGCGTGACCCGGGCCTCGATGTCCTTCTTCTTGCCGGCGCCCTTGACGATCGTGGTGTTTTCCTTGTCGATCACCACCTTGCCGGCGCGGCCGAGCATGTTGACGGTGACGCTTTCCAGCTTCATGCCGAGTTCATCGGAGATCAGCTGACCGCCGGTCAGGATCGCGATGTCTTCCAGCATGGCCTTGCGGCGATCGCCGAAGCCCGGCGCCTTGACGGCGGCGACCTTGAGGCCGCCGCGCAGGCGGTTGACCACCAGCGTCGCCAGCGCCTCGCCCTCGACGTCCTCGGCGATGATCAAAAGCGGACGGCCGGACTGCACCACGGCTTCCAGCACCGGCAGCATCGACTGCAGGCCGCTCAGCTTCTTCTCGTGCAGCAGCACGTAGACGTCTTCCAGTTCGGCCGTCATCTTCTCGGCATTGGTGATGAAGTAGGGCGACAGGTAGCCGCGGTCGAACTTCATGCCCTCGACGATGTCGACTTCGGTCTCGAGCGACTTGTTTTCCTCGACCGTGATGACGCCTTCATTGCCGACCTTCTGCATCGCCTGGGCGATCATCTTGCCGATGGCGGTGTCGCCGTTGGCGGAGATGGTGCCGACCTGGGCGACTTCGGACGAAGCGGCGACCGGCTTGGCGCGCTTCTCGATGTCCTTGACGACGGCGAGAACGGCGATGTCGATGCCGCGCTTGAGATCCATCGGGTTCATGCCGGCGGCGACCGACTTGGCGCCTTCGCGCACGATCGCCTGCGCCAGCACGGTCGCGGTGGTGGTGCCGTCGCCGGCGGTGTCGTTGGTCTTGGAGGCGACTTCGCGCAGCATCTGCGCGCCCATGTTCTCGAACTTGTCCTCGAGTTCGATTTCCTTGGCGACGGTGACGCCGTCCTTGGTGATGCGGGGAGCGCCGAAGCTCTTTTCGATCACGACGTTGCGGCCCTTCGGGCCGAGCGTCACCTTCACCGCGTTGGCGAGAACGTCGACGCCGCGCAGCATGCGGTCGCGGGCGTCGCCGGAAAATTTAACGTCTTTGGCAGCCATGTTTTGGACTCCTTGAGAGTTGGGGGGCAATCGGCTGCCGCTCTTTCAATCGTCATTGCCGGGCTTGACCCGGCAATCCACTTTCTTTGGAAAGTGATGGATGCCCGGATCATGTCCGGGCATGACACTTGAGAGTGCGGCGGCGGTTCGGGGCCTATTCGATCAGCTCAGCACGCCCATGATGTCGCTCTCCTTCATGATCAGGAGTTCTTCGCCGTCGAGCTTGACCTCGGTGCCCGACCATTTGCCGAACAGCACGCGGTCGCCGACCTTGAGATCGATCGGAATCAGCTTGCCGGCTTCGTCGCGGCCGCCCGGGCCCACGGCGGTGATTTCGCCCTGGGAGGGCTTTTCCTTGGCGCTGTCGGGAATGATGATGCCGCCCTTGGTCTTCTCTTCGGCATCGATGCGCTTGACCACGACGCGGTCGTGCAGCGGACGGAATTTGGATTTGGCCATGACGTCTCCTCTTGAAGTTCCGTGGAAGGGCGTGGTTTCAGGTCTGTGCCATCGAAAATGGCTGGTAATGCCGGGCATTCGACGCCGCCCCGGGCGGGACAGCACGACCCTTAGCAATCTTCGTATTTGAGTGCTAAACGTGGGGCCGGGGAATATGGCTTGGCGCTGTTCCTGTCAAGCAAACAAGGGGGTTAAGTCCTTGGTGAGGCCAATATAGGATGCTCACGGAAACCAAATCGGCGCAGCGGCGTAATTTTAACGGACGTCATTGCTCCGGCAGGCGTTTTGCGATTGGCTGCTTGACGGGAGCGGCTAAGGATTTGCTCGGGGGAATACGATGATCAGCTCACGTAATGCGCGTACGATTGCCAATCTGGCGATCGCGTCGGCGCTGACGGTCTTGCTGGCGGGGTGCAGCAGCATGAGCCTGCCGTCGATGTCGTCCAGTCCGGCGCCCGACGCCGAGCCCGGCGTTGCGCCCGAAATGCCAGCGACCATCCGCTCCGACGAGATCGTCGGCCGCTGGGGTCTGGCCTCGTTCCAGAATCCCAACGACCGCGCCCGCACCGAAGCGGCGGCGCGCGGGCAGTGCAAGCAGCCCTATGTGATCAGCGCCGGCACTTCCGGCGGCGTCGTCATGCATCTGGCCGACCAGGCCACCCCGCAGGAGCTGCGCCTCAAGGGCAGCCCGAGCGGCAAGAACTATATCGGCCCGGCGGGCCCGACGCCCGGCGAACAGGACCGCGAGATCGTCTCGTTCGACGGCCGCGTGCTGATCACCCGCTTCATCGACAAGGACGCCGCGGTCCGTTACGGCAACATGGTCTACGTGCGCTGCGCGCCGCGGGCGTGAGGCGGCGACACGCTCGCCGTCATTGCGAGGAGCGAAGCGACGAAACAATCCATAGCGCGGCATAAGCGATAGATGGATTGCTTCGCTCGCAATGACGTGGTTGGGCCATCGCAAAACAAAAAACGCCGGCATCGCTGCCGGCGTTTTGTTTAGTGCGTGTTAACCAGTTCGATCAATCGAACAGCGCGTCGATGTCGTTCTGCGAGGCGTGACCGTCGTCGCCGTCCAGCTTCGGGCCGTTCAGCAGTTTGGCGTCACCTTCGCGGGTATCAACGATCGGGGGGGCGTGCGCCTTGATGGCATCGACGCCACCCCAGATCTCCATCATCTCGATGATGTGCTTTTCGATGAATTTCATCGTCTGCATCACCTTGCTGATGCGCTGGCCCGTCAAGTCCTGGAAATTACAGGCCTCGAAGATCGCGACGACGCGTTCCTGGATTTCCTCGCTGAGCAGTTTTTGCTGGTCGGGCGAGATGTTCTTGGACAATGCGCTCGCAGCCTGGTCGATCGCCTCGACGGCCTCGAGAATCTGCTGGGTGGCCTGTTCGGTGCCGCCGACGACGGCGCCGAGTTCGCCATTGACCTTGGCCATCTCCTGGCCGTCAAAGCTGGTGCCGTGCAGGGTTGCGATTTCGCGCTTGGTACGGTTGATCGCGTCGTGAATGAGGTCAAGCTCGACCTTGAGCTTCGCGCACTGCTCGATCTGGGCGCGATAGGTTTCCAGCAACGCGTGGGCATCCGCGGTCTCGCGCGCGATATCCGTGGCGACAGCCGAACCGTCGCGGGCGTGGCCGAAGCCCGCCATCTGCGCGCGGATCGTGCGCAGCTCGGCCATGATCTCACGATGCATCGGACCGATCTCGCCGCCTTCGACGGCAGGCATGATAATTGGCTCGTCGCCCAGAAGAGATTGTTCGATACGAAAACGTTTGCGATTGACCGACATGAGTTTTTCCCACCCCTTCACTTCCGGAGTGTTCTAAACCGATGCGATTTAACGTGAGGTTCACGCCGGAACGCTTCGTGGCAGAGGTTTGCCTGCGGCCGCACACCAACGATTAACCATGAGCGGGCCGCGTTCACGCAAAATAAACGCTACCGGGCAAATCCGCGCGCGATTGCTGACGTGGTGAATCGAAACGGCTGATCTGTTTACCAAACCGATTAGGTTTTGATTTGTATTGATCGCGTGCAGCGGCGTTCGTCGAGCCGCCGGCAACCCGCAGTGACGAACAGTACAGAGTACGTCGATGTCCGGAAAAATCTCCCTTGCGCTCCTCGCGAGCGCGTCTTGCCTATGCTTCGCCAGTGAGGCTTTTGCGATCGACGCCTCGCCAATTGCCGAACCCACCGTGATCTACGGCCGTGAGCCGGCGCCGGTGCGCATGGCTTCTGCCGAACGCTCGCAGATGGGCGGCGGCTTCATCGAATTCCTGTTCGGCGATGCGCCGCAGGGCGGGCGCTATCAGCGGGAGCCGGCCTATCAGCCGCAGCCCGATTACGGACGGCGCGCGTTGCTGCCACCGATGGATCCGCAGCAGTCGATGCGCCGGGAGGAGGAAGACCCCGCGCTGCGTCCGATGGATCCGAGATACGAAAAGCAGGTGGTCGAGTATCATGGCAAGGAAAGCCCGGGCACCATCGTGATCGACACCCCGAACAAGTTCCTGTTCCTGGTGCAGGGCGACGGCAAGGCGCTGCGCTATGGCGTCGGCGTCGGCCGGCCCGGCTTCACCTGGTCGGGCGTCAAGACCGTCTCCGCGAAGAAGGAGTGGCCGGCCTGGACGCCGCCGCCGGAAATGCTGGCGCGGCGCCCCGATTTGCCGCGGCACATGGAGGGCGGCCCGCAAAATCCGCTCGGTGCGCGCGCGATGTATCTGGGTTCGTCGCTCTATCGCATCCACGGCTCCAACGAGCCCTGGACCATCGGCACCAACGTGTCGTCCGGCTGCATCCGGATGCGCAATGAAGACGTCATCGATCTCTACGGCCGCGTCGGCGTCGGCGCCAGGGTCGTGGTGATTTGATGCTCGTTGTCGTCCCTGCGAACGCAGGGACCCATAACCACAGGTCCACGTAGTAGAAGAAAGCCGTCGACTACCGCGCGCGACGATTACGGCCGCGGAGTATGGGTCCCTGCGTTCGCAGGGACGACGGCAAAGTGGAATAAAAACGGCCGCCCGATCGGGCGGCCGTTGTCGTTTCAACTCTCGCATCGATCACGCGTAATCGCCATCGCCATCATCGCCGTCGAAGCCGTCGCCATCGTGGTCCATGTCGTCATCGTCATGCGAGGCCTGATCGAAGTAGCCCTGCCGCGAACCGGAATCGTTGTCGTTGTTGTCGGCGCGCCGGCCTGACGAACCGATGTCGTTGACCCCGGCGTCCTTTGCCAGGTTGCCGCCGGACTGGTCGCTCCACGGCCTGCGGTCTTCAATTCCGCCGCCATGGCCGGCCGTGTCGCCGAAGCTTTGGTGGCTGCCGCCGCCGCCCATCATCGAGCGGATGCTGCCGGCCAGCAGCGATCCGCCGACCACGCCGGCCGCGGCCGCCGCTGCCGTTCCGAGGAACGAGCCGCCACCGCCGAACGCAGACGGCTGTTGCTGCGCGCCGCCATATGGCTGGCCGTAGGCCGGCTGGCCATATTGTCCGGGAGGCTGGCCCTGCTGCAAAACCTGTCCGGTGTTCCAGGCCGGCCGGCTGCCGCCAGCCATCTCGGGCGCCCGCACGTTGGGCACCGAGCCTTGGCTTTGGCCATGTTGCTGGTTCTGCCCGAAGATCGCGTCGCGCATCGAATCGAGGAAGCCGCCGGATTGAGCTTGCTGCCCAGCGCCCGCTTCCAGTTCCTGGATGCGCATGTCGGCGCGCTTCAGCGCTTCGTCCTGCACCAGCGCCGTCTGCACCAGCGCATAGACCGCGTTGGGCGCGCTGCGCAGGCCCTGCATGATCGCTGACATCGCCTCGGGATCGCGCTTGGCGCTTTCCAGCTTGGCGAGCCGGTCGAAAAGATCGTCAATCAATTGGCGTTCTTGCGGTGTCATGGCCCTCTCCCTCGCGTCACATCGTCGTCGACGCGGGCAAGATGTAGGGCGGGCTTTGCGTCGCAAGTAGTGGGTGGCTGAATTAAATTTTGGTATGCGACAAAACGCCGGGATTTGCCGGGTCCTATCAACTCAATGTAACTTTATTCGCCGCCAGCAATGCCGGGAATCGATCGCTTGCGAGATACGCGTGTTCCGCCTCGCGCTGGGTGGTGAGGGGGTCGAGACTCCTGAGCGTTTCGTCGACGAACCCGGGGTGGCACATCGCGAGCCCGCCCTCCGGCAACTCCCGAAGGAACTCATCCATCAGCACCGCGAAATCGGGTTCTTTCGAAAAATCATAGGCGCCGGCAAAGGCGGGATTGAACGGGATGCCGGCAACTGCGGCGCGCTTGCGGAATTGCGCGCTGAGGACGTCGAGGACCAGCGCCTTGGGCGCGCCGAGCAGCTTGGCCAGCGGCTTGAGTCGGCCGCCCTGGCGGACCCAGGCCCCGGGGGCTGCTTCCTTCACCGCGCGCAGGAAGGCGTCGCGCACCTGCGGGAAGAGTTGTGCGTGCTGGTGGCCGTCGACGAAATCGGGCGCGCGGCCGAACAGCTCCTTGAAGGCTGCGAGCTGGGCAGAGAGCTCATCCTCGATCAAGCCGGGATCGAGCCGCCGCAACAGCCCTGATCGCAGCATGGTTGGAAACGGCAGGAACAAGCCGCCATCGAGCGGCCGGAAATACATCGTCAGCGGACGAAACGGCGCGGTGAGCGTCGCGTGCAGCCCGATCGCGCAACGTGGGCTGTTCGCCGCTGCGTCCTGCAGCGCGGCGACCTCGGCGCGTCCGATCGCTGCGCCCACCACCATCACCGAGGTGGCATTGAGACGGCCGCGGGAGATCAAATCGCGAATGGCACGGTTGACGCCCTCGGCCAGCCCGTAATCGTCGGCGCACAGCCAGATCCGGCGCAGCGCGGCGTCGTTCATTCCGCGGCGGTCCGCTCAGTGGCGCTCGCCGACGTCTCGGCGTCGGTGCGCTTTTCGGAGTGCTCGGCGACGAAGTAGATCGGACGCGCCTTCAGCTCGGACAGGATCTTGCCGATATATTCGCCGACGATCCCGATCATGATGAGCTGCACGCCGCCGATCGTCATCAGGCCGATCATCAGCGAGGGATAGCCGGGGACCTGCTTGCCGGTGGTCAAGACCTCCCAAAGAATGGTCAGGCCGAAGATGAAGGCGGTGAGCGCGAGCAGCACGCCGAGCAGGCTCGCAAAGCGCAGCGGCGCCACCGAAAATGACGTCAGTCCCTCGATCGACAACCCGATCAGCCGGCCCGGGCTGAACGTCGTGACGCCGTGCGCGCGTGGCGACGGTTCGTAGTCGACGCGGATCTGGCGGAAGCCGATCCAGTTCGACAGGCCCTTGAAGAAGCGGTTGCGTTCGGGAAGCTGGCGCAGCGCCGTGGCCGCGCGCGGCGACAGCAGGCGGAAATCGCCGGCATCCTCGGGGATCTTCTGCCGTGAGCCCCAGTTGATCAGCGCGTAGAAACCGTGCACGGCCTGGCGGCGCAGGAACGATTCATTGTCGCGATGCGCCTTCGCCGTATAGACGACGTCGTAGCCGTCATCGATCCAGTGCGAGACCAGTTTTTCGACCAGATCAGGCGGATGCTGGCCGTCGCCGTCCATGAACAGTATTGCGCCGCGCCGGGCATGGTCCAGCCCCGCCATCAGCGCGGCCTCCTTGCCGAAATTGCGTGACAGCGACACCACCTGCACGTCGAGCGCGTCGGCGCCAAGCGTGCGCGCAATCGCCAGCGTATTGTCGGCGCTGCCGTCGTCGACATAGACCACTTCGCTTTCGAGGCCGTAACGTGCCTTCAGCGTGCGGGCGAGGCCGGTCAGCCGCCCGTGCAGCAAAGCGAGCCCTGCCGCCTCGTTGTACAGCGGCACGACAATCGACAGGCCTTGCGCCGCGGCGCCGGCTGCGGTGGCCGACAGGCGGGAAACGTCAGAGCCGAGCGTCATCGATCAGGTCCCAGATTATCCAACCGTATATGCTACCTGTCGCCACCTGTCGCAACGATGAACGAAACGGCAGCCTTATTGCCGCAAGAACGTCTCGAGCCTGGCAAATAACGGGTTTTCCCGGTCGAGCACGTAATCGAGCGAGGCGATCGAAACCGTATCGGCGCCGTGCTCGCGCAGGAAGCTGCCGAGCGCGTAAAGCTGCATCGGCGGGCAGTGCAGCGTCAGCATGCCCGACGAGGTCGGCCCGCCGAACGGCGTCACCACGCCAAACCGGTTGTGCGCCTCCGCCAGCAGCGCATCGTTGCAGCCGGCGAAGCGGGTGCGGACTTCGCGGTATTGGTTGGCGCGGGCGCGGGCTGCGATGTGGTCGAGGATGACGCGCGCGGTCTCGCGGGCGTCAGCCGACCAGTCGGCATCGCGGGACGCCACGAGATTGGCCTGGCTGCGCAGGATCACGCCATCGTCCAGCACCTTGAGCCCGTTGGCGGCGAGGGTGGCACCCGTGGTCGTGATGTCGACGATCATCTCGGCGGTGCCGACGGCGGGCGCGCCTTCGGTGGCGCCGGCGCTTTCGACGATGCGGTAATCGACCACGCCGTGGGCGGCGAAGAAGTTGCGCGTCAAATTGATGTATTTGGTCGCGACCCGCATCCGCCGGTTATGCTGGGCGCGAAAGCCGGTGGTGACGTCGTCGAGATCGGCCATGGTGCGGACGTCGATCCAGGCCTGCGGCACCGCGACCACGACATTGGCGCTGCCGAAGCCGAGATTGTCGATCAGCAATATGCGCTTGTCGGCGTCCGCAATGCTTTCGCGCAACAGATCCTCGCCGGTGACGCCGAGATGCACCATGCCACGCGAGAGCTGGAAAGCGATTTCGCTCGCCGAGAGATAGGCGATCTCGACATTGTCGAGGCCGGGAATCGTGCCGCGATAGTCGCGCGCGCCGCGCGGCTTCGCCAGCGATAGCCCCGCGCGCGTGAAAAATGCCTCGGCGTTTTCCTGCAGGCGGCCCTTGGAGGGAACGGCGAGAACGAAGGGGGCGGTCATGGGGCGCTCCCTTGCGAAACAGGCTTTCGCGCAACAGGTTTGGCGTGCTGCGTCAGAGCCTCGATCCAGACCGAGAAGCCGACCGCCGGGATCGGTGTCGGCGAGCCGAGTTGCGTCATCAGGCCGTCATAGCGCCCGCCCGCGACCAGCGGCTCAACGCCGTTACCCCTGGCGTGCAACTCGAACTCGAAGCCGGTGTAATAATCGAGCCCGCGGCCGAACGAGGTGGAAAACCGCACGAGCTTGGTGTCGATGCCGCGCGCGGCCATGAAGCCGAGGCGGCTTTCGAGCTGATCGATGGCGGCTGCGAGATCGAGCTTGGCGTCGGCGGCGAGCGCACGCAGTTTCGCCACCGATTCATCGGGGTCGCCCGCGATCGCGAGGAAACGCTTGATGATCGCGAGCGCGTCGCGCGGCAGCGCGCCGCCCTTCAATGTCGATTGTTCGAGGAAGCGGTCGGCGATTTCGGCAACCGTCCGTCCACCCACATTGGTGGTGCCGGCGATCGACATCAGGTCGGTGACCAGCGCCAGCGCCGCCTTGCGGTCGGAGCCGGCAAGGGCTGCCAGCACGCCCTCATATTCGTTGCGGCCGGGGGCGGTGGCGAGCGTCAGCCGCTCGATATCGTCGGTGAGGCTGACCTTGCGGTTGAAGTCCTTGATCAGCCGCCGCCGCCAGACCGGGTACAGTTTGAGCGCGTCGATCAGCGCGGTGAACAGGGCGACATCGCCGGTGCGGATTTCGACATCCTTCAACCCGAAGGCGGAAGTCGCTTCCAGCGCCAGCGCCAGCATTTCCGCATCCGCCGCGGCGCGGTCCTGCCGACCGAAGGATTCGATGCCGGCCTGCAGGAATTCACTCGGCTGGCCGCCGCGATAGCGAAACACCGGCCCGAGATAGCTGAAGCCCGCGGGCTGTCCGGCGCGGCCGGAGGCAAGATAATCGCGCGCCACCGGAATGGTGAGGTCGGGGCGCAGGCAGAGCTCCTCGCCCGACGCGTCGGTGGTGAGGTAAAGGCTCTTGCGAATGTCCTCGCCGGAGAGGTCGAGGAACGGCTCGGCCGGCTGCAGGATGCCGGGGTGGGCCTGGACGTAGCCGCCTTGTGCAAACGACAATAGCAGGGCGTCCGCCCAGGCGGCGGATCCGGCAGCACCTCTGACGGCAGCGGTCGCGGTCATTTCACGTCCAAATATCCGGGAAAACCGGGTTCCAAGGGTTCATTTGGGGCTCCCCGGTGGTTCCGGGGGCCTGGTTGGCGCAGGCCTTAGCATGGCCGGGGCGGCGTTTCGACAGGGATTGGCTAACTGAATTAATGGGCGGTGGCTTATCGGGAGGCGCCTTGGCCGGTTGGAGCTAGCCCGGTCCCGTCCAGTCCCCCAGCGCGGCCTGCACCAGCGCCAGCGCGGCGACGCCGGCGGTATCCGCGCGCAGGATCCGGGGGCCCAACGACAGCCGCAGCGTCCTGGGCTGCCGCAGCAGCAGCGCGCGTTCTTCGTCGGCAAATCCGCCCTCGGGGCCGATCAGGACGTCGATGCCCTCTGCCGCTGATAACCCCTGTTGCAGCGCCTGGATCGGATTGCCGATGTCGGCCGCCTCGTCGCAGAACACCAGCAGGCGACCGGCTTCGCGCTTGTCGAGAAAGCGGTCGAGCGCCGTGGGCTCGGCGACCGCGGCAAGGCTCAGGATGCCGCACTGTTCGGCGGCCTCGATGACATTGGCGCGTATCCGCTCAACGTTGACTCGCGAAACCTGCGTATGCCGCGTCGACACCGGCTGCAGCGCCGAGGCCCCCATTTCGACCGCCTTCTGCACCATGTAGTCGAGGCGAGCGTGTTTCAGCGGCGCAAAGACGTAGGCGATGTCAGGCAGGCGATCCTGCGGCCGCGTGCGTGCGACGATCGTCAGGCCGTCGGGCCGCTTGCGGCCCTCGATCTGCGCCTTCCATTCCCCGTCGCGGCCGTTGAACACCAAAATGTTTTCGCCGGCCGAGAGCCGCAGCACGTTGCCCAGATAGTTGCTCTGGTTGCGCTCCAGCGCGATCCGCGCGCCTTCCTGCAAGGAGGCGTCGACGAACAGGCGAGGGGCGCGAAAGTCGAATTCGGGCATATGCGATGATCCAGACCGGGCCCGCTTTTTAGCCTAACGCGCCGGAATCCGGAGGCTATTTTTGTCTGTTGCCGTCGCCCTGTTTCGCAGACTATCAAGGGTTGCAAAATCAAAGATCGCCCGTTGCTCGGCAGATGTTTCAGGTCCCGTGGTCCTCGCAGGAGAAATCTCTTGATGATTCGCCGCCTGATTCTGCCGCTGACCGCAGCCGTCGTGACGTTTCACACGGGTCAGGCCTTCGCGCAAAGCGCGTTTCCAGCACCGCTGCCCAGCCAGACCGAAACGCCCGCAAGCAGCACTTCGCCAGTTCCGCACATGAACGGGGCGCCATCTGCTTCCCCTGGCGCTTCCGCAGAGTCGCTGGCGGGCAGTCGGTCCGACGCCTGCATGAATGGGTTCGCTCCCTTGCGCGAAGAGGCGGAAAAACGCGGCAAGCTGATCAAAGCGGCGAGCGAACGGCACGCGTCTCCGGTTGAAGGCTGCGAGCTGATCGGAAGTTTCGGCCGGGCCGAAATCAAGATGATCAAATACGTCGAAGCCAATGCGGAGCGGTGCGGAATTCCGCCGCGGATCGCTGACCAGCTCAGGAACGGCCACAAGAACACCGAGAAGATGCAGAAGCAGGTCTGCACCATGGCGCAGCGGCATCCGTCAGCGGGGTCGGACCTGGACAAAGTGCTGGGGCCGGGCGACTTCTGGCCCGCATCCGCTCCGTTCCCCGATTAACCCTCGCGAGCTGAATGAAACGCGTCATGTCCGGCTGCAGCCGGAATGGGCTTCCCCGAGGCGCGAAGTCGGGTTCAGGCATATTTGATTTCCAATCGGCGCCTTTTTTGGCCTAAAGGGCCAGAATCAGGAGCAGTATTGCGCGTCTGGCGTGGCCCTACGCCGCGCTGCCGCCCTAATCCCCGGGTTGTTAAGGGGCGGCAGGAATCGTAAAAGGCCTCGTCTCAGATCTGCTTCGTTCGGAAGTCGTTGGGCTCCCTGAGCTTGCTGGAGAAACACATTTGATGATCCGCCGCCTGATTGTGCCGTTGACCGCTGCCGTCGTGAGCCTTCACGCGGGCCACGTCTTTGCGCAGGGCGCGTTCCCGGCGCCATTGCCCAACCAGAGCGCACCCGCGAATGCTTCGCCGTTTCCGCCGGTGAATGGCGTTGGTGGCGCGCCGGTCCAGAGTGCGGCGCCGGCTTCCGGCGGCTCGGTCTTCGATCGCGGAGCCTCGCCAACGGGCGGAATGGCGCCAGCGGGCGGTCCGCCACAGGCCAGCGGTGGAGCAGACGCCTGCATGAAGGGCTTCGTTCCCTTGCGCGAGGAAGCCGAGCGGCGCGGCAAGCTGATCAAGGCCGCGAGCGACCGCAAGGCGCCGCCGGACGAGGCCTGCAAGCTGATCAAAAATTTCGGCCAGGCCGAAACCAAGATGATCCAATATGTCGAGACCAATTCCGCCAAATGCGGAATTCCGCCGCAGATCGCCGACCAGCTCAAGAACGGCCACAAGAACACCGAGAAGATGCAGAATCAGGTCTGTGCCGTCGCGCAGCAGGTGCAGTCGCGGGGGCCGGCTGGTCCGAGTCTCAGCGAAGTGCTCGGCTCTTCGGCGGCGCTCCCCGAGGCGCAAGCTGTCAAAAAGGGCGGCAGCACCTTCGATACGCTGAACGGCAACGTTCTCCAGCGATGATCTCGGCCCGATGAGCGACGCGACCACCCGCGTTGCCGACGCGACCGGGAACTGGGTCGATACGCGCGCGCCGTCCTGGTCGCGACCCTATTTGCGGCTTTCCCGTTTCGACCGTCCGATCGGATCGTGGCTGTTGCTGATGCCGTGCTGGTGGTCGGCGGCGCTGGCCGCCGGCATGGCCCGTGACGTCTCGCAATTGCCGCTCGTGATCGTGCTGTTCTTGATCGGCGCCTTTGTCATGCGCGGGGCGGGCTGCGCCTGGAACGACATCACCGACCGCGACCTCGACGCGCGCGTCGAGCGGACGCGGTCGCGGCCCCTGCCGGCCGGGCAGATCAGCGTGGCGCAGGCGTTCGCCTTCCTGGTCCTGCTGGCGCTGATCGGGCTAGCCGTGCTGCTGCAGTTCAACCGCTTCGCGATTCTGACCGGCATCACCTCGCTCGTCATCGTCGCGGTCTATCCCTTCATGAAGCGCATCACCTGGTGGCCGCAGGTCGTGCTGGGCCTCGCGTTCTCCTGGGGCGCGCTGATGGGGTTCGCCGTCACGCTCGGGCGGATCGACCTGACCGCGCTCGTGCTCTATGCCGGCTCGATCGCCTGGGTGATCGGCTACGATACGATCTACGCCCACCAGGACACCGAGGACGACGCGCTGATCGGCATCAAGTCCACCGCGCGCCTGTTCGGCGCGCGCACCCACCTGGCGCTTTCGGTGTTGTATTCGCTCGCGGTGGTCTTGATCGGCGCAGCGCTCGTACTGGGCGGCGCGCGCTGGCCGGCATGGATCGGCCTGATCGCTTTCGCCGCGCATCTCGTCTGGCAGATCAGGCGGCTCGACATCGCCGATCCCGCGCTGTGCCTGCGTGTGTTCAAATCCAACCGCGATGCGGGGCTGTTGTTGTTCGCGGGATTGCTGGTCGACGCGGTGCTGCGCTGACTTCGTAGGGTGGGCAACGGCGTCGTCTTTCTTGTACATGCTCGCTCAGGCAGTTCGCAGTCCGATCCATTCGGCCGATTGCGATCCGAACCTGAACATCACCAAGGACTTTCTAATCTTGCCTTGGCCCTCACTAGATCCGGCGTGTCAAAACCCTCGTCAAAAGATCTATAGACCTCGCGGAGTTGTGAGCGACACTTGTCGGCGTCTGGCTTCAGCTCATACAAGTCACACAAGCTCAGGCAAATTCTAAGTTCAAAGGATTTGGCTTTCTGCTCGCGCGCGACTTCAAGACCTTTGCAAAAATAGTGCTCCGCCTGATTCAGATCTTGGTTCGATTTAAGGTACGTTTCGCCAAGCAAACGATATATTTCCGCCGCGTAAAAGCGTTCGCAGCTCTCGCCATCGAGCCTCGATTGCGCCTGCTTCAAAGAGTCGAACGCTTGCCCGTAGCGCTTGTTCTTGATGCATGCATCCGCCATCAATCCCAAAGAGTACGACTCCAATAACAAGGCGCCAGTGGCCCGTTTTCTTTCCAGGCCTTCCTGAATCTCGGCAATACCTTTCTCAAACTCGCCTTGGTCGGCACTTGCCCAGCCGCGTAAAATCAACGCCATGGCTAGATAGTACGCAAACTCATGCTCTTCGCAGAATGCAATGGCTGCGTTCGCCTCACCCGCAACGACTGCCGCATCGCCGCGAAGCTGATGCACGCGAAGGCCTATCGTTCGTGCAATTGCCTCACTGAACGGATATCGAGATGCATCTGCATATCGGCGAGCTTCCGCGCAAAGCCGCAACGCCTGATCTGGATAGCCGAGTACCCAAATCGCCATGCCGTCGTATAACCTTGCATGAACTCGCGGATCTTGTGCTGAGAGTTCAAGATATTCTGCGGCCTTGCAGTCCTCGCAGAGGCTGATGCTGCGTTCCAGTTCCGCGTGGGCAGCGGAAAATTTCCCTTGTGCAAACAAGGTAAATCCTAAAGCTTCGTGGGCAAGAACGTCGTAAGCTGAGTTATCCACGTTCTCAGCGCTCTTCAGCAAATGTTCGGCAAGGGCTTGAGCTTCACCAAGCGAGGCACGAACAAAATTCCACGTCCATAGACCAAACACCGCAGGCAAGATTTGGTCGTCAAGCCCACTCTCTTTGCACAGTTGAAACGCTCGCGTGTATGCATGCTTCACACTGTCAGTGCTCCAGCCCTTATTCGCAGACTGTTTGCCTGCTTCATACCAGTAGTGCAGGGCTCTTTCGTGGTTTCGCGCTTCTGTGTAGTGGTAAGCAATAATCTCGGGCTGAGTTTGCACAACTTCAGGAAACCTCTGCTCGAGCGCCTTCGCGATAGTGGCGTGTAGATGTACACGGCGGCTCTTTAGCAGCCCGGCATACGCTGCATCCCGCACCAGTGCGTGCTTGAAGGTGTATACCGCGTTTGGAATTTCTCCCCGGCAGAACATCAGTTCCGAACGCACCAACTGGTCGAGCGCCTCGTCCAATCTCTCCTTTGGCAGCCCGGCGACGGCGTTTACAAGTTCGTAATGAAATTCGCGACCTGCGACCGCACTGATCTGAGCCACATCCCGCACCGGTGACAGCCGATCAAGGCGAGCCATCAGCGAAGCCTGCAATGTGGTTGGGATCGCGAATGAAGGTAGTGGACCATCGAGAACATACTCGCCGTCCCGCTCGCGCAACAACCCGCCTTCAATCACCATCTTCGTCAATTCCTCGATGAAGAGCGGCACCCCATCGGTGTGAGCGAGAATGTGCTCCATTACCTCCTTGGGGAGTGTCTTGGCTCCGGTCACTCGCAGGATTAACGCTGCGCCGTCGCGTCGGCCGAGGCGGGTGAGCGGGATGGTTGTGGTGTGAGGATAACTCGGCCACGGGGGTGTAAACTCGGGCCGGGCCGTGATCAGCATCATGGCTCGGAGCTGCGGCGCTTGCTCCGCAGCTGTTGCAAGGAGCTCGAGCGAAGTTGGGTCAATCCAGTGGACATCTTCGATGATAAGCAAAACCGGCTGCTGTGCCGCCAACCCATCGAGCTGGGCCAGTAATGCCGCGAAGGTTTTCTCCTTGCGTTTTTGTGGAGTGACGTCCCGCAGTCGGTGATGATCATCGATCGGCAGCGCCAACAAGTTGGCCAGAACTGCCAGGTGTTCGGGATTGCGTGTGGATTGCGCCAGTAGCGCGTCGAGCTTGGATAGCCGCTCCTGAGGTGAGTCGCCGCGCACGAACCCGGAAGCACGTTCGAGCTGATTGATGAACGGGAACAATGCGCTGTGGGTATGATGCTCAGAGCAAAAATAGCGCAAGGTGATGTGTGGTTCACCCTGGATCCGCTCATTAAGCGCCAACGCGATGTGTGACTTGCCAATACCCGGCTCTCCGGTAAGGGTCACCACCCGTCCCCCATCCAGGGTGGCTCGTCGCCAGCGGCGTAACAGCAGCTCTATTTCCTCCTCACGCCCGAACAGAGGCGGCAGCTTGGCGGCGTGCATCGCCTCGAAGCGGCTCTCTACATCGCTCGTTCCCAGCACCTGATAAACCTGGAACGGCGTCGTCCAGCCTTTCAACGCGACGGGGCCGATGTCGCGATAATAAAACTTTCGCTCGGTGAGCCGGCGCGTGCTCGCGCAGATCAACACGGTCCCTGGCTCCGCTATCGCTTGCAGGCGTGCGGCGAGGTTCGGCGTCTCACCGACAACCTCCTGCTCCAGTGTTTTCTCAATCAGAAGCTCGGCAACAACCACGGTGCCTGTCGCAATGCCGATGCGTATCTGGAGCGTCTCGGCGACGTTCCGGATACTCGCCACGGCATCAATGAGTGCGAGCGCGGCGCGCACGGCCCGCTCGGCATCATCCTCATGTGCCTGCGGAAAGCCGAAATAGACCAACGCACTGTCACCCATGTTGCGGGCGACCTCTCCGCTATAGTGACCTATGACTTCTGCGATGCAGCCATGATACGCGACAATCAACGCTCGCATGTCCTCCGGGTCCAACCGCGCCGCAGCTGTGGAGCGAGCCAAGTCACAAAACATCACTGTGAGGTGGCGCCGCTCGCCTTCGCTCGGTCGCCCCGGCTCGGTTCCTGTTTTCGCAGGCTTAGCCCCGGCCTCGTATTCAAGCTCCGCAATGGCGCGCAGCAGCTTACGGCGATGACCTAAAAGGACGCCCAGCTCCTTGAGATCCTGCTCCGTCAGGTCGCGGACGACTGAGAGGTCGATGCCGTTTTCGCCGAAGCGCTGGGCGTATTCCAACAAGCCGATTGACTTGAGCCACTCGGTGACGCCTGTCATGGCGTTCCCCGCTCAGTTCTCGGTCCCCGGAGAATTTGATACTACACACGGTATCACACACGGCGAAAAAGTGAATGCGCGGCAAGATAGGTTTGAATAAGCGCAACCTGTACTCGACCCTTCCATAGTTTTGAAACGTTTGGACGCTGCGTAAAGCATAACGTGCGGACAGCACGGCCAACTCTTCTCTACTGTTTTCGGACCAATCCTGGTTCTTCGCTACTCGGCTACCCCTTATTGATTTCAGCCCGGCCAACCTAGTAACACCGCGGCTCGTGAGATCCTCGCTGCGCCTGCATGAATAACCATTCGAAAGTGCGACTTCCGCGCGTGGCACATCGCGTCATTTCGCGGCGGTGCTATAATTCGGTCGCTTTAGCTGCGAGCGGACATGGCCGGACTTGCCGCCGGTTCACCTCGGTCGCGAATGACCGAAGCGGACATCTGTCGTGTTTCGGATACCTCGTCTAAGTGGTTGGGTGAGTCACCTGGGCTGCCGATTTGTCTCTGCTCCTCCTATTCACCAGCTTGGATGCGGCGCAGAGTGCCTGTTGAATTTCGTCAGTGGCCACGGCGGCGTCGATGGTAGGGCAAGATGAAGCTGCGCTGGCATCCGCGAAAAATCTTGGAAATTCGGGCGCAGGATCAAACGCCCGGGCGGCCGGTATCCCTGTGTGATCGAACTCGCTAGGATAACGAAGATGAAGACGATGCTGATCCTCATCCACATGCTGTACTCGCACGAATGTTGCGAAGATCATCATTGCCGCCCGGTGCCGTGCAACGAGGTGGTCGAGCTCGGCGATGACGGCTGGCGTTGGCGTGACAGGACGTTTCCAAGATGGACGCTGCGCGCCTCGCCCGATGGTAATTGCCATGTCTGCGTCGCCAACATCCCGGTCTGCATCTATCTGCCACCGCGTGCGTAGGAGGATTCCATGATCGCATCGCGAACATCTATTTGGTGATCTAGATGTAATTGCCCCCAACGATGTCTGAGGATGGCACGTTGCGTCATTTCGCGGCGGCGCAATAATCGCTTCGGATTTTCCGAAATCGTGTCAAGCCTGGAAATCAAAAATATTCCGCTTTCGTTCTCACCCAAATCAGTCGCACAACTCCATCCGTCTCACGGCAGATGAGGGGCGCTCGCGATCGTCACGAACGCGCGGTGAGATGCGGTGGACGCTGAGGGCGCGATAGACGTACGCGCCGGAAGCGTACGGCGAAGTCGTGTGGTTCGGGCGCCGCGGTGCTGGCGCTAAGTCCGGGAGAGGTAAAGCTTCTCTCGTGGCGACGGAGGCAAAAGAGCCGTTCTCCGGGGAGAGCACGAAGTAAGCCGTAAAGCCATTGCGCAGGGAAGGCCGGAATGCTCCCGCTGCCCTGTATGCTCGTGTGCAGTTTTGTTTGCGCAAATCGCACGCGAGACCGCGGGTGCAGCAAGCACCCGGTCTTCCCTGCGCCCTCTGTTTTCGGAGGGCGGGAAGTCTCCGGCAAACCTCGGGCGATCAGCGCCGCGAGATCGCAACGTCATATTCAGTCGTCATCACCCGCGAATGCGGGTGATCCAGTATTCCAGAGACGTCAATGATTGAACCGAGGGGCCGCGGCGTACTGGATGCCCCGCCTTCGCGGGGCATGACGACCTTTGTGCGGCGAGGCTTCAGAACCTCAACCCCGCGCGATGATCTCGCGTTCGCCCTGATGGATATTGGCGGGGTTGAGCAGGTCGCCGGCGCGGCGGCGCACCAGAAATTTCGGGCGGCGGGCGCGGATCGCGTTGTGGCGGCGGCGCCGGGCGGCCGGTTCGCTGTGGTCATCTTCCGCCAGCAGCGGCAGCGCGAGGATGTCGCTCCACATCTGCCAAGCGGAGGCGATCTCCTCGTGGTCGGAGCTCACGCACAGGGGAATGTTCAGCGCTGGATCGCGATGCGCCAGCACCAGCATCTGCGCATCGTCGTCGAGACCACGGAGCGCAACGCCGAGAAAGTCGCTGACGCGGACGTTGATCGCCATCCGCATGCCCTTGACGGCACGGTGCAGCACGACGCGTTCGCGATGAAGTTCGATCCTCCGCACGCCGCCGTCTGCGCGGGTGTCGTGCGCATGAAAGCTGAGCGGCAGAGAAAGAGGGTCGAGCCGCATGACACGGCTCGACCCGGCGGGATTGATCCCGCTTGTTGCTGTTTGACGCCTCACGGCTCTCATCTCCCCGCCGGGATTATGTTCCCGGTCGATACGTGAGACCTTAGCCGAGCGATTTCCGTTTCGCCTTAAAAAGCCTGGTTAAGGAGATGTCACCCGCCCTGGATCTGGCCGCATGATTGACAAGACCTTGGCGCGCATGATTGACGAGACCTTGCGCCAATGCCGAAAATGTTTGGCATTCGGTGGCGCAAAATGCTTGATATCCCTGTGAATCAGGCACATCTGGTGGGTCTGCCGATTTCCGCCCGAGCCCCTTCAATTGTCAGGGATTTTGTTTGTGAACTCTTCACCATCCACCGCTTCGCCGCTTTCGCAGGCTCCCGCAACCTCCGATCTGTTCGATCAATCGGCGCTGTCGACGCTGGCGCAGCGGCTGGTTGAGGCCGCCAAGCGCGCGGGCGCGGACGCCGCCGACGCGGTTGCGGTGCGCGGCGTCTCGCAAGGCGTCGAAGTGCGCGATGGCCGGGTGGAGGAATCCGAGCGCTCCGAAGGCGACGATGTCGGATTGCGGGTATTGGTCGGGCAACGCCAGGCCGTGGTCTCGACCAACGATATCTCCGGCGACGGCATCGCCAAGCTCGCCGAGCGGGCGGTCGCGATGGCCCGCGTCGCGCCTGACGACAAATATGTCGGTCTCGCCGATCCGTCGCTGCTGGCGCGTGAGTTCGCCGATCTCGATCTCCTCGACCGCGAAGTTCCCTCGACGTCCGAACTGGAGCGCCGCGCCTGCGAAGCGGAAGCCGCGGGCCTTGCGGTCAAGGGTGTGACCAAATCAGGCGGCGCGTCCGCCTCGAGCGGCATCGGCGGCATGGTGCTGGTGACCTCGACGGGCTTCCACGGCTCCTATTTGCGCTCCAGCCACGGCATCTCGGTGACCGCGATATCGGGCGAAGGCACCGGCATGGAGCGCGATTACGATTTCACCTCGGCCCCGCATGCTTCCGACCTTGCTTCGCCCGAAAGCGTCGGCCGCAAGGCGGGCGAGCGCACCGTGGCGCGGTCCAATCCGCGCAAGGTCGAAACCTGCAAGGTGCCGGTGGTGTACGATCCCCGGGTGTCGGCATCGCTGGTCGGCCATCTCGTCGGCGCCATCAATGGCGCCTCGATCGCGCGCAAGACCAGCTTTTTGAAAGACCGGATGGGCGAGCAGCTGTTCGCGAACAACATCCGCATCATCGACGATCCCTTGCGGGTGCGCGGCCTGCGGTCGCAGACCTTCGACGCCGAGGGCGTACGAGTGAAGAAGCACGCGCTGATCGACGAGGGGGTGTTGACCACCTGGCTATTGGATTGCGCGACCGCGCGCGAACTCGGGCTGGTCACGACCGGACATGCCCATCGCGGCGTCTCGTCCTCGCCGTCGCCGGGATCGTATAATCTGCATCTCGAGCCCGGCGAGATGACGCCGAAAGAGCTGATCTCCGATATCAAGCAGGGCTTTTACGTCACCGACCTGATCGGCTCCGGCGTCAACGGCGTGACCGGCGATTACAGCCGCGGCGCCTCCGGTTTCTGGATCGAGAATGGCGAGATCACTTACCCCGTGAGCGAGGTGACGATCGCGGGCCATCTGCTGCCGATGTTTAAATCGCTCGTTCCTGCCAACGATCTGGAATTCCGCTACGGCGTCAACGCGCCGACGCTGCGCATCGAGGGCCTGACGCTTGGCGGACGCTGACACGGCCGACAGGATCTGGGCGCGCGATGCCGCGCTGTTGAGGGATACCGTGGGCGAGGCCGGCGCGTTGGCCTTGTCGTTGTTCCGCACCGAGCTGAAGAACTGGACCAAGGGCGCTTCGTCGCCGGTCTCCGAGGCCGACATCGCCGTCAACGACCTCGTCGAGCGGCGGCTGCGCGCGGCGACGCCGGACTATGGCTGGCTGTCGGAAGAGAGCGTCGACGATGACAGCCGTCTCGGCAAGGAACTGGTCTGGATCGTCGACCCGATCGACGGCACCCGCGCCTATCTCGCCGGCCGCGAAGACTGGTGCGTCAGCGTGGCACTGGTTGCAGGCTCGGCACCGGTGCTGGCGGCGGTGTTCGCTCCCTCCACCGACGAATTCTTCTTCGCAATCCGCGGCCAGGGGACCACCCTCAACGAAGGGCCGGTGCGTGCTGCCGCAGGCAACGATCTCGTTTTTTCCCGCATGGCCGGACCAAAACCGCTGGTACAGCGGCTGAGTTCGTCACCGGATGAGATCACGCTGCATCCGCGGATCGGATCGCTGGCGCTTCGGCTGTGCCGGGTTGCCGACGGCAGCCTCGATGCCGCTTTTGCCGGCGGTCAGAGCCGCGACTGGGATCTTGCCGCGGCGAATTTGATCGTGCAGGAAGCGAATGGTAGAATGACTGCGCTCTCGGGGGATGCGATTGAGTATAATCGCCGGGAGGTGGTGCACGGGGTGCTGGTGGCGGCGGGACAGGATCGACATGCGCGCATTGTCGAACATTTCCGAAATCGTCCGCTGCCCTGAATCGGTCTAAATCGGTGCCACAAATCATCCCTTCCACGCCGCGATATCTGCTGTCGCTCCTGCTTGCCGGGCATCTCATTAGGAAAGACCATCATGCCAGATAGTGCCCCGCAGCAATTGCTTCATCTCGTCATCGGTGGCGAACTGACCGATCTCGAACACATCACGTTCAAGGATCTCGACCAGGTCGACATCGTCGGCGTGTATCCCAATTACGCATCCGCTCTCGCGGCCTGGAAGGCGAAGGCGCAGCAAACCGTGGACAACGCCCACATGCGCTACTTCGTGGTTCACCTGCATCGGCTGCTCGATCCAGGTCAAGACACGAAGTCCTCTGGTTAAGAAGTCCTGCAGTTGAAACGATTCCTTCGCGATTTGCTGCGCAGCACCTGGGTTCAGCGCGCGCTGGGTGTGCTTGCGGCCGAATATCTGCGGCTGGTGTGGCTGACCAACCGCTTCAGCTACGACCCGGCCGACGTCTATGAGCGGGTCGAGCCGGAGATGCCGGCGATCTTCGCGTTCTGGCACGGCCAGCATTTCATGACGCCGTTCATCAAGACCAAGGACAGCCACCGCGCCAAGGTGCTGATCTCGCGGCATCGCGACGGCGAATTCAACGCCATCGCCGCCGAGCGGCTCGGCATCGGAACCATCCGCGGTTCCGGCGATCATGGCGGCGCCTTTCACCGCAAGGGCGGCGTCGGCGCGTTCCGTGAGATGCTGCAGGCGCTCGCGGACAATTGGAACGTTGCGACCACCGCCGACGTGCCGAAGCGCGCGCGGGTGGTGGGGCTCGGCATCATCATGCTGGCGCGCGAATCCGGCCGGCCGATCATGCCGTTTGCGATGGTGACCTCCAGGTTCATCCGGCTGAGGAACTGGGACTCTACCACCATCAATCTGCCATTCGGGCACGGTGCCGTGGTAGGCATTGAACATGTATACGTGCCGCCGGACGCCGACGCCGAGACTATGGAAAAGCTGCGCCTTCAGGTAGAAGCTTTGCTGAACGAAGCGACTCGTCGCGCCTATAAGGCGGTCGGGCGTCCGGAGGCCGCTCTTGGCTAATTCGCTGCCGATGACGTTGCGCGTCTACCGGAAACTGTCGTACGCGATGGTGCCGTTGTCGCCTGCGCTGATCAGCCGCCGGTTGAAACTCGGCAAGGAAGACCCGGCACGCTTCGGCGAGCGCCGCGGCATGAGTGCCGACATTCGCCCTGCAGGTCCCCTGGTGTGGATTCATGGCGCCAGCGTCGGCGAAGTGCTGGCGGCGGCGGCGCTGATCGAGCGGCTGCGGGCCTTGAACCTGCGCATCCTGCTGACCTCGGGCACGGTGACCTCGGCTGCGATCGTCGCCAAGCGTTTCCCCGCCGACGTCATCCATCAATATGTACCCTACGACTCGCCGCGTTACGTCGCGCGATTTCTCGATCACTGGCGGCCCTCGCTGGCGCTGTTCATCGAATCCGACCTGTGGCCGAACCTGATCCTGTCGAGCGCCGCGCGGCGGCTGCCGATGGTACTGATCAACGGACGGATGTCGCAGCGCTCGTTTCCGCGCTGGCAGCGGGTCCAAGGGACCATCTCGGCGCTGCTCGGCAAGTTCGATGTCTGCCTGGCGCAATCGCAGACCGATGCGGATCGCTTTGCTGCGCTGGGCAGCCGCAACGTCGTGGTGACGGGAAACCTCAAGCTCGACGTTCCCGCCCCGCCGGCCGATGCGAACAAGCTGGATATGCTGATGTCAATGACGCGCGGCCGCCCCGTCGTGCTCGCGGCCTCCACGCATCCCGGCGAAGAGGAGATCCTGACGGAAACACACAAGTCGCTCGCCGGATTCTTCCCAAAGCTCCTGACCGTGATCGTGCCGCGGCATCCCGATCGCGGCGAGGCCATCGCGCGCATGATCTCAGCTTCCGGCCTCAATCCGACCCTGCGCTCGCACGAGGACCTGCCCACCGCCACGACCGACATCTATGTCGCCGACACCATGGGCGAACTCGGGTTGTTCTACCGGCTGGCGCCGATCGTGTTCATGGGCGGATCGCTGGTCGAGCATGGCGGACAGAATCCGATCGAGGCGATCAAGCTCGGTGCCTCGGTCATTCACGGCCCCCATGTCTTCAATTTCACCGACGTCTATGAAGCCCTCGATGCCGCCGGCGGCGCGCGGCGGGCCGAAACGCAGGAAGCGCTGGTCAAGCAGTTCGGACAGATGCTCGCCGATCCAAAGGCGCGCGAAGCCGTGCTGACCGCATCCGAGCGCGTGGTCGGGCAACTCGGCGGCGCGCTGGAGCGCACGCTCTCTGCGCTCGAGCCGTATTTGCTGCAGTTGCGGATCGAGATGGGAGCCGCCAATGCGTGAGCCAGGCTTCTGGCACGGCCCGGCCTCGCTCAACGCGCATCTCCTGAAACCGCTCGCCGCACTCTATGGCGCCATCGCCGCGCGGCGCCTGCAGCGCAGGGGATTGAATGCCGGCATTCCGGTGCTCTGCGTCGGCAATTATCACGTCGGCGGCGCTGGCAAGACGCCGACCGTGCTGGCATTGGCCAAGCTGCTGCGCGAGCTCGGCGAGACGCCGGTCGTGCTCAGCCGCGGCTATGGCGGGAAGCTGCGCGGGCCGGTCAGGGTCGATCCGGCCAGGCATGCGGCTTCCGATGTCGGCGACGAGCCCTTGATGCTGGCGGGTGTGCTGCCGGTGGTGGTGTCGCGCAAGCGCGCGGACGGCGTGCCGTTGGCGCGCGCGCAAGGCGCGACCGTGATCCTGATGGACGACGGTTTTCAGAATCCGTCGGTCGTCAAGGATGCCTCCCTGATCGTGATCGACAGCGAGCGCGGGCTCGGCAACGGGCAGGTATTCCCCGCCGGCCCCCTGCGCGCGCCGCTGCCGCCGCAACTGGCGCGTACCGACGCGCTCATCGTCGTCGGCAAAGGCAATGCTGCCGGGCAGATTGCGGCCGAGATTGCGGCGCAGGGCAAGCCGGTGTTATCGGCGCATCTGAGGCCGGATGAGGCGCAGGTCGCGCAGCTTCGGGGCAAGCGCGTGCTGGCGTTCGCCGGCATCGGCGATCCCGCGCGATTCTTCAACACGCTGCGCGCCAGCGGCATCGACGTGGCCGGGCAGCGCGCCTTCGCCGATCATCATCCGTATTCGCAAGCCGAGATCGAAAGCCTGATCGCGGAAGCCAGACGCGACGAGCTGATACTGGTGACGACAGAAAAGGACCTGGCGCGGCTGCGTGATCGGGCGCAGCAAATCGTGCCGTTCAGGGTGACGCTGGAGTTCAACGATCCGGCGCTGCTGCGGAAGTTCGTCGCCGATCGGCTATTCAAGGCGCGAGAGGCGAAAGAACCGTAACTTCGTAGGGTGGGCAAAGCGAAGCGTGCCCACCATTCAAGACAATGCTCGACGATAGATGGTGGGCACGGCGCGGCGCGCCTTTGCCCATCCTACGAAATCAGCCCTGCGTCTTCAGCGCACCCGGAAAATGCCGTTGCAGCACGGCGGTCGGAACCGAATACGCCTCCTGCAGATCGACGCTCCAGTACTTCAATTCGTCGAGCGGGATCCGCACGTCTGATACGGCGCAGCGCACATAGGTTCCGGGCGAGATCACGCGGAAATCGCCGTCCAGATATTGCACCTGCGCTTCGCCATGGCCGGAGGGGCCGAATTTATTAAGCACCGTATAACTCTCCGATCGGCCGGCCCGCGAGGCTGGCCTCAAGTGTATTTTCCGGATTCGATCTATCATAAATAGGTCGTACTGTCCGCCCCGGAAACTGACCTACTTGTGATGATTTTGTGCCCACCTGCATGATAGCGTGAATTTCACCGTGCCCGCAGCGTCATACCGATCCGACAGAGACCGATGCGCCTGTTGTCAGCAACGCTATTCCTGACGCTCCTTGCTGCGGCCTGCACGGCCGGTGCCGCGCCGTTGCCGGCCCCGGTCGATATCCCGGGGAGCGGCCTGACCCTGCATGCCCAGCTCTACAAGCCCGAGGGTGACGGCCCGTTTCCCACCGTGATCGCGCTGCATGGCTGCGGCGGATTGGGTGGACCATCGGAGCCGGTACAGTCGCGCTATCGCGACTGGGCAGAACAGCTGTTGAAGAGCGGTCACGCCGTGCTGCTGCCGGACAGTTACGGTTCGCGCGAGCTTGGCCCGCAATGCCGCGTCAAGGAGCGCCGCGTGCTCGCCCGCCGCGAGCGGGTGGCCGATGTCAATGCATCGCGGCAATGGCTGTTGCAGCAACCCTGGGCCGCGCGGGACCGGATCAGCCTGATGGGATGGGCGAACGGCGCCAGCGCGGTGCTGTGGGCGGTGCGCCCGCAATCGTCAGCACGCGGTATCGAGCCGGATTTCCGCTCGGCCATCGCATTCTATCCGGATTGCCGCGTCTCCTCCGGTCTCGGCTGGAGCACGCGGGTGCCGACGCTGCTGCTGATCGGCGCGCAGGACGACGTCAGTTCGCCGGCGGCCTGCCGCCAGGTGGTGGAGGGGGCCCGCGGCCGCAGCGCGCTGGCGCAAATCGTGGTCTATCCCGGTGCGCCTCACGATTTCGACCGCGCCAACCTGCCGCTGCGGGCGATCGCAGGCTCCGACGCCGCGCTGCCCGAACGCGGTCATATCGGCACGGATGCGGACGCGCGCAAGGACTCGCAACGGCGCGTCACGGAGTGGCTGGCGCGCTAGAACAGACTTCCCTGATCAACCGGCTTGGCCAGCCGCTTCGGCGCCGCCGCCGGCTTCGCCTCGTGTGGCGAAGCTTTCGGCGTACTCGCGGCGGGCGCCGTTGCCTGAGGCCGATCGGCATCCGCGATGGCGCCGACGCGGCCGTCGGCGAATTCGATGGAGAGATGTGCGCTCGGTTCGATCGCGGCGGCGGCGTGCACGGCGTGGCCATGCTCGTCGCGCACCAGGGCAAAGCCGCGCGCAAGCACGCCGCGGTAGGACAGCGCCGACAACAATTGGCCGCTATGGGCGACGCGCGCTTCGAGACGCTGCATGGCGGTCAGAAGCGCGCGGCGGGCCCGCTCGGCCAGCCGTTGCGCGCGCTCGCGATCACGCGCGATGGCGTTGCGCTGCGCCTGGGCGTTGGAGAGCTTTGAGGCCTTCAACCTGACCTCCAGCCCGGCAAAGCGGTCCCGCCGGCTGCGCAGCAGGGCGTGGGCGGACAGCCTGATGCGTTCGCCCGACACCGTCAGGCGGTGATTGGCTTGGGCAACCTGTCCGCGCAAAACCTTCAGCGTCAGCCCCGCGGCGAGATGCGCAAAGCGGCGATGGTGGGCGTGCGTATTGGCCTTCAGGCCGCGGGGCAGGGCGGCGCCGAGATGATCCAGCCGCTGCCTTGGGATCGCGAGCAGTTCGCTCAAGCCCGGCAGGGCGCGCGCGGCAGCGCGCAATTCATTGCGGCGGCTCTCCTGCCCGCGCTGCCAGCACACCATGGTGCGCCGCGCGAGACTCTCGACCTCGACGAATAATTCGCTGCGCACGGGCACGGCCATTTCGGCCGCGGCTGTCGGCGTCGGTGCGCGCTTGTCGGCGGCAAAGTCGATCAGCGTGATATCGGTCTCGTGGCCGACGGCCGAGATCAGCGGGATGATGCTGTCGGCGGCGGCGCGGACCACGATCTCCTCGTTGAACGACCACAGATCCTCCAGCGAGCCGCCGCCGCGCGCGACGATCAACAGATCCGGCCGCGGAATCCTTCCCGCCTCGGGCAGCGCGTTGAAGCCGCGGATGGCCGCGGCAACCTGTTCGGCCGAGCCTTCGCCCTGGACCTTGACCGGCCACACCAGCACGCGGCGGGGAAAGCGATCCTCCAGCCGGTGCAGGATGTCCCGGATCACGGCGCCGGTCGGCGAGGTGACGACGCCGATCACCTCCGGCAGCCACGGCAGCAATTGCTTGCGCGCCTCGTCGAACAGCCCCTCGGCCGCGAGCTTCTTCTTGCGCTCCTCCATCAGCGCCATCAGCGCGCCGATGCCGGCCGGCTCCAGCGCCTCGATGACGATCTGGTATTTCGAGGAGCCCGGATAGGTCGTGAGCTTGCCGGTGGCGATGACCTCCAGCCCCTCCTGCGGCTTGAACCGCATCCGGGCGTGGGCGAATTTCCAGATCACCGCCTCGATCTTGGCGCTCTCGTCCTTGAGCGCGAAATAGCAATGGCCCGAGGAGTGCGGCCCGCGGAAGCCGGAGATTTCGCCGCGGACGCGGACATGGCCATAGGCGTCCTCCACCGTCCGTTTCAGGGCGGAGGACAGCTCGGAAACGGTAAATTCCGGCGCGTTGATCAGGTTTTCGGCAGCAGGCATTGGCAACTGATTCGGGCGTTTGGGGTGATGACGCAAGGTAGGGATTTTTGGCCATGGCCGCCAATCCGATCCCCGCCAAACCGAAGTCTCTCGGCAAATCTCAAGCTGGTTTCCGCAAAATCCCCGCCGGGTAAGCCTTGCGGAACCATATACTCTGTTGTACAGAGTTCTCTATATTAGATAGAGAAAGGGCTTTTTCATCATGGCGGCGAAGATTGTGTCGGGACTTTTCAAGCTGGTGATCTTGGGTCTCGCCGGCGCAGGGCTGGTCACGCTGCTGCTGGTCGGCATGATCTCCCGGCCGTTGGCGAAGCCGCCGACCCTGGCCTTCATTTCCGAAACGGTACGGGCAGGAGATCGCGAAGGCATTCCGCCCTTGCTGTATTTTCAAGCCCGTGACGGATCGAGGCTTGCTTATCGCCGCTACGTCCCACGTGAGCCGACAACGGGCCGCGTCGCGGTTCTGGTCCATGGGTCATCCGGTTCCAGCCTTGCGGTGCATCCGTTGGCCAAGGCCCTTGCCGCTCGCGGGGTCGAGAGCTTCGTGCCGGATATTCGCGGTCACGGTTCGTCCGGCATGCGCGGGGACATCGGTTATATCGGCCAGCTCGAAGACGACATGGCGGACCTCGTCGGATTGATCAGAACGACCATTCCATCCACACCGCTGACATTGGTCGGGCATTCGTCGGGCGGCGCGTTCGCCTTGCGGGTGGCGGGTTCGCCGATGCAGAACCTTTTCACGCGCACCGTGCTGCTGTCGCCGTATCTCGGCACCAAGGCGGCCTCCAGCCGGGAAAACGCCGGTGGTTGGGCCAGTCCGAATATGCCGCGCATCATTGCCTTGAGTGTCCTGCGAGCTGCTGGCATTGCATGCTGCGAACAGCTCCCGGTGATCGCCTTTGCCGTGCCGCCCAATACCACCCGCATTCTGACCTCGGAATATTCCTTCCGCCTGCTGGCGAACTTCGGCACGCATCGTGACTATCGCGTCGATCTCGACGCCGCCAAAGGCCCGCTGACGCTCATCGCCGGCGCCAATGACGAACTGATGTTCGCCGGCAAGTATGAGGAAACGGTCCGTCGCTCGCCAACGGCGAACATCGATGTCCGCATCCTCGACAACACCAATCACATGGATGTCGTCAGCACGGCCGCGGCAGTTTCCGTGATATCGGAAGATATCGCAACCCGGTGAGACTTTAGATCATGATCGACAGCCATCAAGCGAGTTCGGCGCTTGCCGACATCACGGACATCGCACGGCGGGTGCGCCAATCGCGGTTTTACCGGCACGCGAGCTCGATGCTGATCCTGTGGGGCGCGCTGACGTTCCTGGGACACGCATTTGCGTTCGGCATGCCGTCGCTCGCGGGCTACGGGTGGGTTGCGGTATTCATCGCGGGCGTCGCGGGCTCGGTGTTGATCGGCGCCCTGAGCAGGAAACGCGCAGGCGTGAATACGTTCGACGCAAGGGCGACGGCGGCCATTGTGGTATTCATCGCTTTCGGCGCCATCTGGAGCGTCGGTTTCGGCCAGTTCACCCCGCGCCAGCTCAGCGTATTCTGGCCGACCTATTTCATGCTGCCCTACATCATGGTCGGCCTGTGGCTGGGCAGCGCTTGGGTCGCTATCGGGACGACCATCATCGTGCTGACGCTGATCGGCTATTTCTATGCCGGCCCGTGGTTCGGATTGTGGATGGCGCTAGTCAATGGCGGCGGGCTGCTGCTCGGCGGGTTCTGGATGCGGCGGAGCTGACATGGCAGCGCTCGACGAGGTCATCCACCAACCGTTGCGGCTGCGAATCATGGCCGCGCTGAACGCGCTGCCATCGGGCACAGGGCTCGAATTCGCCAGGCTGAAGCAGCTCACCGGCGCCACCGATGGCAATCTCGGCGCCCATATCGAGACCCTGTCGAAGGCCGGCTATGTCGCGGTCGACAAGGCCTTTGTCGGCAAGAAGCCACAGACCACTGTGACGGCCACGGCCTCCGGGCGGGGCGCCTTCGCCCGCCACGTCGCGATGCTGCAGGAAATCATCGCGGCCTCGGGCGGCAAATAGCGCCGAAACACCTCTGCACAACGGTTATTCTGCCGTCCGGTCCCCTTGCGGCGAGGGGACGTTTTGTGCGACCGAAACCGCATATCGTCCTCGCATCTGGCTCCAGTCATGAACATCCTTCTGCTCGGTTCCGGCGGCCGTGAACACGCTCTCGCATGGAAGATCGCCGCTTCCCCGCTGCTGACCAAGCTGTGGTGCGCGCCGGGCAATGCCGGCATCGCGCGGGAAGCCGAATGCGTGGCGCTGGATATCGCTGACCATCCGGCGCTGATCGATTTCTGCAAGCGAAACGCCGTCGATCTCGTCGTGGTTGGCCCGGAGACGCCGTTGGTGGCCGGGATCGTCGACGATCTCGCGAAAGCCGGCATCAAGGCGTTCGGACCGAGTAAACAGGCCGCCCAGCTCGAGGGGTCCAAGGGGTTCACCAAGGCGCTCTGCACCGAATTCAACATTCCGACCGGCGCCTATGGCCGCTTCACGACGGCTGACGATGCGCTGGCTTATGCGCGCGCGCAGGGCGCGCCGATCGTGGTCAAGGCGGATGGCCTGGCCGCCGGCAAAGGCGTTGTCGTCGCCCAAACGCTTGATGAAGCCGAGGCGGCCATTGCCATGATGTTCGACGGCGCGTTCGGCTCGGCCGGCACGGAAGTCGTGATCGAGGAATTTCTCGCAGGCCGCGAGATCAGCTTTTTTGCGCTGTGCGACGGCGAAACCGCTATCCCGCTGGCCTCTGCCCAGGACCACAAGCGCGTGTTCGATCACGACGAGGGACCGAACACCGGCGGCATGGGCGCCTATTCGCCGACACCGTTCGTGACGGCTGAAATTCACGACCAGATCATGGCGCGGATCATCCTGCCGACGGTCGCGGGCATGAAGGCGCGCGGCACGCCGTTCCGCGGCGTGCTCTACGCCGGCGTGATGCTGACGGAGCAGGGGCCAAGGCTGTTCGAATACAACGTCCGCTTCGGCGATCCCGAATGCCAGGTGCACATGCTGCGGATGATGTCCGACATCGTGCCGGCGTTTCTGGCGGCCTGCGATGGCGAACTGAAGCATTTCGACCTGCGCTGGTTCCCCGATCCGGCGCTGACGGTTGTGATGGCGGCGAAGGGTTATCCCGGCGACTACAAGAAGGGCACGCGCATCGAGGGTCTCGATGATGCGGCGAAGATCGAGGGCGTCGAGATTTTCCACGCCGGTACGGTGGCGAAGGATGGTGCGGTCCTCGCCAACGGCGGGCGCGTGCTGAATGTCTGTGCGATGGGCAAGACCGTGCTGGAGGCGCAGCAGCGTGCCTATGCGGCGGTGGATCGCATCAAATGGCCCGATGGTTTCTGCCGCCGCGACATCGCCTGGCAGGCGGTGGAGCAGGAGAGGGCGGGCTAGAGTTTGGCGTCATCTCGGATTCGGATGACCATCGAGGCGAAGCTGATAGACGAAATAGGTCGGCGTACAAAACCCGATCTTGCGGGTTCTCAAGCTGTTCAGGGCCTGCGCACTGACGTTAAACTTCGCGCCGGTCACGAAATCAGGCATCTCCTGGCAGATGTAGTCTTCGCGGCAAAACCGCGATGGCGTGCAGGTGTTGAGGAGGCCGCGGCCGACGCCGGCGGCGAAGATACCGCTGTCGAAATAGCCCTTGGCCATTTGTTCAAAGCCCTTGCCGCCGACGACCGCGCAGATTTCGTTGGGCATGCTGCCCGGCCGGATGACCGACAAATTCGCCTCTTCAGGCTTGCAGGGACGGGTGATGCGGCCCAGCGGTACGCCGATTTTGGTTGGCCGGCAGTTGTAGTCGTATCCGCTCAATTTTCCTTCGGGGATTTTGTAGACGAGCTCTTCCTTGCCGACACGGTCGGTGAACGAGCGCAGGTTGAAACCGAGCGGATCCCTTGCGGCATTCTTCGCGGTCGAGTCGTCGATGGCGTTCGAGCGGCAGCTCAGGCCTGCTGAGATGTTCTGGGCAGCGGGCATGCACTGGCCGAGATGGGAGGAGGCCGACGCGTTCGTCACCATCGGCTGGCAACTGAGGTTGCGCGCGGCATTGCAGCTCCATTTTGCAGTGTTCGCGAGATCCGCATTCAAAGGGCACGGCATGCTGTCGCCGGCGGCAGCGTAGGCCGGACTTGCATTCTCCCAGGCCGCCGCGGGCGCGGACGGATGCGGGCGATAAGTGTTCGGTGCCTGTCCCAGCGCAACGCGTTCGACATAGTCCTTTCGGCGGGCCAGTTCGGCGTAGACATGGGGCGAGAACGGCAGTTGCAGTTTGTTGCCGTCGAGCGCGGCCTTGATCGCATCCGCATCGCGGCCGAGATCGAACCGGTCCACGCCGAGGAAATGGAAGCCGGCGGTCGACGACGATTGATGGCAGCCCATGCAGGACGAAGTATTCAGCCGTTCGAGCAGGCCCGCGCCAGACTGCACGAATTTGAGCGACTTTGCCGGATCGCCCGCCGCCACGACGAGCTGCGCCGCCTGCTCCTTGCCGACCACGAGATCGAACGGACGGTTGGCCACGCGCGCGCTGCCGGCAGTGGAAAAACTCAGCGCGACGTCGGCTTGCAGGCTCTCCGGCATCCTGAATGCGCCGTTGTCGATCTCAGCCATGTGGCTCGAAAGGTAATCCTGCAATTGCTTCTGCTTGGCGGGATCCTTCAGGATCGCCTGTACGTCGGGCGTATTTTCCAGTTTCGTCGGCTGAAATTTCCCATCCTTGAGCGCGAAGATCCGCATCCAGTAGATCGCCTGGCCGGCGAATTTGCGGTTCTCCATGTTCTCCAGGTCAGAGGGAAAGCGCACCACCTGCGCGTTGAGCTCCATCTGCTTGAAAATCAGTCTCGAAAAATCCAGCGGCCCCTGCAGCAGGCGTTGGGCAATCACGGCCGGATCGTCATTGTCGATGCCCTGGATGCGCCAGAGGGACGCTATGTCCTGGCACTTCCTGCCGTCATCCGCATAACTGAACACCATGTTCACGGTGAACGGCATGCGCGACGCGTAGGTCTTGCCGTTCATTCGGACTTCGTAACCGAGCCGGTAGATGAACCGCAGTTCGCCGCAATAGGCGGGATCGAAATCGCGGCGATCCATGCGATTGACCACACCCGACAGGATGAACAGTCCGTCGCCGGAGCCGAGCCATTTCTCGTTGAACACGCGGGCGACATTGCCGTTCAGCCGCAGCGTCTTTCCTGCCTCCGTTCTGGCAGACTTCGGATCATAGGTTTTGAGGATTTCCTTTTCCCAGTCGACGCCGAGGCCTGTGGTGATTCGATTGATGTCGGCGGACATCACGCTGGCGAATTGCGCGTAGGTCTCGTTGAAACCCGACAAATCGCTGGCGCGCGTCGGCCCCGCCGCGATAGCTGGCAGCGGCAGCTTCTGCGCCGCGTGAACCTTTTTAAATAGAGTGACCAGGGAGAGCGGCGATGAATTGTCTCGATCGAGCGCCGCCAGCAGGGGCGCCTGGCTGATCAGGGTCGTGACCTCTGTGGAAGCCTGCGGAGACTGGGCGAAGCAGGGCGAAACGGCGAGGATCAGCAAACAGATTATCGAGATGGCACGCATCTCTGATCTGTACTACGGCGGATGGTGTTTTACAATTTTGGGGACGATCCGGGAGCGTAGGGTGCGCAAAGCGAAGCGTGCCCACCACCTCGATCTTGGTCCGCAAGGGTAGGCACGGCACTTCGCACCCTTGCCCACCCTACGAAGTCAGAGCAGATCCCCGCCGGCCGCACTTGCCGTGGTGCCGTGTTCGCGGAACGCCTTGATGACGTTCTTGCCGATCTTCCACTTGTGTACTTCATCCGGACCGTCGACCAGCCGCTGCGAACGAACCTGGGTGTACCATTTGGCGAGCGGCGTATCCTGGCTGAAGCCGAGCGCGCCGTGGAGCTGGATCGCGGTGTCGATCACCTTGTGCACCATATGCGCATGGAAGATCTTTGCGATCGAGTTCTCCTGGCGGATATCGAGGCCCTTCTCCGCCTTGTAGGCGATATGGAGCAGCATCAAGCGGCCGATATAGAGTTCGCTGGCGCAATCGGCGAGCATGAACTGCACCGCCTGCCGGTCGGCGAGCAACTGGCCGAAGGTCGATCGCTTGGTGACGTGGGCGGCCGCCATGTCGAGCGCGCGTTGCGCCTTGGCGACGTTGTGCATGCCGTGGCGAAGGCGGCCATAGGCGAGGCGGTGCTGGCCCATCGCAAACCCGTTGCCCTCACCGCCGACCAGATTGTCGGCCGGCACTTTCAGATCCCTGATCTCGATTTCGGAGTGGCCACCGTGCAGCACCTCGTCATGCGGTCCCTCGATCGCCATGTTGGCGACGTTGCGCTTGATCTTGTAGCCGGGGTTCGGCAGTTCGACGAGGAAGGTCGAATACTGCTTGTGACGCGGCGCGTTGGGATCGGTCTTGGCCATGACAAGCGCCATGTCGGCGACACTGGCTGAGGACGAGAACCACTTCTCGCCGTTGAGGATGTAGTTCTCGTTGCCGTCCTTTACCGCCGTGGTCTGCATGCCGGTGGCGTCGGCGCCGGCGGCCTTTTCCGTCATCGAGAAGCAGATGCGCTTGTCGCCGTTGAGCAGGGGTTTTAGGAACTTTTCCTTCTGATATTCCGTGCCGTGGGCGAGGATCGTCATCATCGAGGCGTCGTCGGGCCCCTGCGTGTTCATCGAGAGTGCGCCCAGCATGCTTTCGCCGAGCTCCATCTGCACCAGCGCGTTGGCCAGCGGACCGAGGCCCATGCCGCCATATTCCTTCGGCACCCACGGGCACCACAGGCCGCGCGCGCGGGCCTTGGCCCGCAGCGGGTCGAGCACTTCGGCGAGCGGCTTGGTGTCGAGTTCCTTCTCCGCGGGGATGCATTCGTCATGCACCCATTGGCGGACTTTTTCGCGGATTGCCTTGGCTTCGGCCGGGATTTCGAAATCGATCGACATCTGACGGTTTCCTCGGTTCTTGTTCCTGTTGGTCGGGCTTGAGGAATGGCATAAACCTGCGGTCTGCCAGCGGCAACGGCAAACAAAGTTTGAAGCAACACCACGGCCGCCAGAGGAGCATCCATGTCCGATCTTGCCGATCTGTTTCCCGGATACGCCTCCGAATGGATCAACACCTCGTCGGGCCGCATCTTTGCCCGCGTCGGCGGCAAGGGTCCGCCACTGCTGCTGCTGCACGGATTTTCGTCGACGCATGTGATGTGGCATCCGGTCGCGCCGCAGCTTGCAGACCGGTTCACGCTGATCATTGCCGATCTGCCGGGCTATGGCTGGTCGGACATGCCCCGCAGCGACGACAACCACACGCCCTACACCAAGCGCGCGATGGCGAAGGTCATGGTGGAGGCGATGGAGCAGCTCGGCCACGTGCATTTCGCGCTCGCCGGTCACGATCGCGGCGGACGCGTGTCGTACCGGCTGGCGCTCGATCATCCGGGCCGGCTGTCGAAACTCGCGGTGCTCGATATCGCGCCGACCTATGACTACTGGGAGAAACTGAATCGGCTCTCCGCGCTGAAGATCTACCATTGGGCGTTTCTGGCGCAGCCATGCCCGCTGCCGGAGACGCTGATCGCAAGCAATGGAGAATTCTTCCTCAGATACAAGATGGCGAGCCAGACAAAATCGAAGACGCTCGACGCGATTGATCCACGCGCGCTGGAACATTATCTGGCGCCATTCCGCGATCCCGCCCGCTTGCACGCGATGTGCGAGGACTACCGCGCCGGCGCCTATGCCGATTACGAGATCGACAAGGCGGATTTCGACGCCGGAAAGAAGATCACGATCCCGATGCTGGCGCTGTGGGGCGATGCCGGCGTTGCGGCTGCTGCGGCGACGCCGCTCGATACCTGGAAGAAATGGGCGACCAATGTCAGGGGAGCGCCGGTGGATTCCGGGCATTTTCTGACGGAGGAGAATCCGGACGTGACGGCGAAGTTGCTCAGGGAGTTTTTTCTGGCCGGTTAGGCCGCACACAACTCGTCATACCCGCGAAGGCGGGTATCCAGTACGCCGTGACCTCTCGGTCGATCACTGCCGTCTCTGGAATACTGGATCATCCGCCCCAGTGCGCAATTGCGCACAAGGCGGATGATGACAGCGGAGTGCTTGGCAGCAGCGCGCCTACCGCCTCACCTTGAAAAATTCCCTGAGCAGCGTCGCCGCTTCGGTCTCGCCGACGGCCGAATAAACCTCCGGCACGTGGTGGCAGGTCGGCTGGGCAAAGAACCGCACCCCGGAATCCACCGCGCCGCCCTTGGGATCGGCCGCGCCGTAATAGAGCCGCCGGATCCGGGCGAACGAAATCGCGCCCGCGCACATGGTACAGGGCTCCAGGGTGACATAGAGGTCGCAATCGACCAGCCGCTCGGTGCCGACGGCCTCGGCTGCCTGCCGGATCGCCAGGATTTCGGCGTGCGCGGTCGGGTCGCGGTCGGTCAGCGTCCGGTTGCCGGCCATGGCGATGACCTCGTAACCCCTGACGATGACGCATCCGATCGGAACTTCGCCGGCTTTTCCGGCGCTTTCGGCCGTTTTCAGCGCCAAATCCATGAAAGAAGGGGCAGTCATGCCTCGTATCATCGGAAGAAACCTGCTACTAGCTGCGCCTTCAGCAAACGTGGATGCCGGTTTTGCGTGAGAATGCGCCTTGAGCGAAGCGCGCGCGCGTTACCGCTTTGACAGCCTATCCGCATCCGCCTGATAGCCATTTCATCTGTACCCGAGAGACCATTCATGCCCCGCGACAACGACAAAAACAACGATTCCCGCGGCCGGCGGGACCGGCCCGGCGGTGGCAAGGGTCGCTCCGGGGCGGCGAGGGGGCCGGAGAAGAAGTTCGCCAAGCGCGGGTTTGCCGGCAAGGGAGACGGCGAAAAGCGCGACGGCGAGCGGCGTCCCTATGCCGGGAAGTCCGACGGCGCGAAGTCGTTTGGCAAGAAGCCCTATTCCGGCGGCGGAAAACCTTACGCCGGCAAGCGCGATGGCGACGATCGTCCGCCGCGCCGGGACTTTGGCGACGCACCGCGCCCGCGCGGCGACAGGCCGTTTGCCGGACGTCCGTCACGCGGTGACGATGGTGAAAAGCGTTCGTTCAAGCCGCGTGAAGACCGTGGCGGTGGCGACAAGCGCCCGTTCAAGCCACGCGGCGACCGTCCGAATTTCAATCGCGACGATGCGCGTCCGGCTGGACGTTTTTCCGACAGGAAATTTGGCGACAAGAAGCCCTATACCCCGCGAGAGGGTGGCGGCGAGAAGCGGCCCTACACGCCGCGCGGCGAAGGTTTTCGTAGAGACGGCGACCGCCCGCGTGGTGATAGGCCCTTCAGCGCCCGCCCCCCGCGCGATGGCGATCGTCCCCGCGGCGATCGGCCCTTTAGTGCCCGGCCGTCGCGTGATGGTGATCGCCCCCGTGGTGATAGGCCCGAGAGAAAGTTTGGTGGCGACAAGAAATTCTCGCGCGGCGCTGCGGATCGCAAGAGCGACCGCGGCGACCGGGGGCCGCGAAAGGATTTTGGTGACCGTCCCGATCGTGGTCGGGACCGCGGCGATTCAAAGCCGTGGCAGAAGCGCGAGGATCGCGGCGAACGCGATTCCCGTCCCGCCCGTGACGGTGCGCGCAATTTCGACAAGCCGCGCTTTGATCGATCCCGCGATGACCGCGGCGGCGAGGAGCGTCCGCGCTTTTCGCGTTCGCGCGAGGATCGCCCGAAGTTCGACCGTCCCCGCGAGAGGCCGGCTGGCCGCACCGATTGGCAGGAGCATCCGCGCAGCGAAGCCGGTGACGATCGGCCGCGTCGCGAGAACGAGGACGACAGCAAGATTTTTGCAAAACGTCCGGCGTTCGGCGGCCGTGGTGCTTACCGTGAGCGCAAAACCGAATTCGAAAAGCGCGATCCGCAGCCGCCCAAGGTCAAGAAATCCGGCGAGCGCATCGCCAAGGTGGTCGCCCGCGCCGGCCTGGCCTCGCGCCGCGATGCCGAGGAATGGATCACGCAGGGCCGCGTCACCGTCAACGGCCGCGTCATCAATTCACCGGCGCTCGACGTCACCGCCAACGACACCATCGCCGTCGACGGCAAGGTGTTGCCGCCGCGCGAGCGCACGCGGCTGTTCATGTACCACAAGCCGCGCGGCCTGATGACCACACATGCCGACCCCGAGGGACGGCCGACGGTGTTCGACAATCTTCCCGAGGGCCTGCCGCGGCTGATCTCGATCGGCCGGCTCGACTTCAACACCGAGGGGCTATTGCTGCTGACCAACGATGGCGGCCTCGCACGCGCGCTCGAACTGCCCGACACCGGCTGGCTGCGGCGCTATCGCGTCCGCGCCCATGGTGACGTCACGCAGGCGCAGCTCGATGAACTCAAGAAGGGCGTCGAGGTCGATGGCGTCAAATACGGCTCGATCGATGCGACGCTGGAGCGCGACCAGGGCGCCAATGTCTGGCTGGTGTTTGCGATCCGCGAAGGCAAGAATCGCGAGGTCCGCAACGTCATGGCCCATCTCGGCCTCGAGGTGAACCGGCTGATCCGCGTCTCCTACGGGCCGTTCCAACTGGGCGAACTGGCCGAGGGCCAGGTCGAGGAGGTCAAGACCCGCGTGTTGCGCGAGCAACTCGGCGAGAAGATCGCAACGCTCGCCGGCGCCGATTTCAATCGGCCGATGCCAGGCGAAAAATCTGACGAAAAGTCCGACGACGAAGCGACGGACGCGCCGCGCGGCAAGAAGCCGTTCAAGCCGGCCGGGAAAAGCGCGCTGATCGCGGACCGCAAGGGCCGCCGCGTGCTGGTGCAGCGCACCGGCAGCGAGGAGGCCCGCGCCCGCAACGAGGAAGAGGCCAACGGCTACGGCCCGCCGCGCCGTCCCCAGCGTGGCTATCACGGCAAGCGCGATCTGACGCCGCGGGACGAGTAGTTGGACGATGCGTGTCGTCGGTGGACGATTGAAGGGCCGTAATCTGGCTTCGCCCTCCTCGCAGGCGATCCGCCCGACGGCGGATCGCTTACGCGAATCCGTGTTCAACATCCTGATCCACGCCTACGACAACCCGATCGATGGCGCGCGCGTGCTCGACCTGTTCGCCGGCACCGGGGCGCTTGGCATCGAAGCAGTGTCGCGCGGCTCCGGCTTTACGCTGTTCGTCGACAATGGCGCCGAAGCGCGTGCGCTGTTGCGTAACAATGTCGAGGCGCTGGGCTTGGGCGGGGTGACAAAGGTCTATCGTCGCGACGCCACCAATCTCGGCCCGGCGCATCCGATGGAGCCGTTTTCGCTGGCCTTTCTCGATCCGCCCTATGGAAAGGGCCTTGCGGAGAAGGCGCTGGCCTCGCTGCGCGATGGCGGCTGGCTGACGCCGGGTGCATTGCTGGTGGTCGAGGAGGCGAAGGCGGCGGCGTTTGCGGCGCCCGATGGTTTCGAGGAACTTGAGCGGCGCGCGTATGACGATACGGAGTTCGTGTTTCTGCGGGGCCGGTGACCGGTGCTCGCTCAATCACAACCGTCGTCGCCCGGCTTGACCGGGCGATCCAGTACGCTGCGGCCTATCGGTTCAATCGCTACCGTCTCTGGAATACTGGATCGCCCGCCTTCGCGGGCGATGACGGTTGGGTGTGCGGAAACGCTTTCGTTTACCGCCGCCCGAACAGCTTCTCGATATCGCTCAACTTCAATTCCACATAAGTGGGCCGGCCGTGGTTGCACTGGCCGGAATTCGGCGTGTCTTCCATCTCGCGCAGCAGCGCGTTCATCTCTTCCGGCTTGAGGCGGCGGCCGGCGCGGACCGAACCGTGGCAGGCCATGGTGGCGGCGACGTGCATCAGGCGGCGCTCCAGCGGCAACGCCTCGTCCCATTCGGTCATGTGTTCGGCGAGATCGCGCAGCAGCGCCGCTGCATTGGCCTTGCCGAGCAGCGACGGCGTCTCGCGCACCGCGACCGCGCCGGGGCCGAAAGAGTCGATCGCGAGCCCGAAGGAGCAGAGTTCCTCGGCGCGGTCCAGCAGCTTCTCGACCGTCGCCTCATCCAGCTCGACGATTTCGGGGATCAGCAATATCTGCCGCTGCACGCCATTCTTCGCCAGCGATGCCTTCAGCCTCTCATAGACGATGCGCTCATGCGCGGCGTGCTGGTCCACCACGATCAGGCCGTCGCGGGTCTGCGACACGATATAGGTCTCGTGGATCTGCGTCCGCGCGGCGCCCAGCGGACGGTCGAGCAGGTCGGCGGAGGGCTGCGCCTCGAAGCGCACGTCGGCGGTGGGCGTACCGACATTGAAGGCGGCCTGATCAGCTTCAGCAAGCGCAGATGCCGCCGCACTACCAAACGAAGGCGCGGGGCTTACGGGATAGGCCGGCGAACTGCGCCAGTCCCAGTTGGTCGGGCGCGGCGCAAAGGAGGGACGAAATGCCGATAATGCCGCGCCGTCGGTATTGGCGGCGGTACGTCGGCCCTCGCGGGCGAGGCCATCCTTCAGCGCGTGGACGATCAGCGCGCGAACGAGGCCGGCGTTGCGAAACCGCACCTCGGTCTTGGCCGGATGCACATTGGCATCGACCTCCTGCGGATCTGTCGTCACGAACAGCGCCACAACGGGATGGCGGTCGCGCGGCAGGTAATCCGAATAGGCCGCGCGCACCGCGCCGAGAATGAGCTTGTCGCGCACCGGGCGGCCATTGACGAACAGATATTGCCCGAGCGCGTTGGCGCGCGTCAGGGACGGCGCGGCGGCAAAGCCTTCGACCACGACGCCTTCGCGCTCGGCGCGCACATCGATGGCGCTGGAACGGAAATCGTGGCCCAGGATATCGCCGAGCCGCGTCAGCCGCCCCGCCGCGCCGGGCAGCGCAGCGGCCCAGGTCACCGGCGCGCGTTCCTCGCCGGCGAGCGTAAAGGCGATATCGGGCCGCGCCATCGCCAGCCGCCGCACCACTTCGCGGATCGCTTCGGCCTCGGTGCGGTCGGTCTTGAGGAACTTCAGCCGGGCAGGCGTCGCGTAAAAGAGATCGCTGACCTCGACGCGGGTGCCTTGCGACAACGCCGCCGGCATGATCTGCGATTTTAGGCCGCCTTCGACCGACAGCGACCAGGCATGCGGCTCGCTGGCGTGCCGCGTGGTGATGCCGAGCTTCGCCACCGCGCCGATCGAGGGTAAGGCTTCGCCGCGAAAGCCCAGCGTGCGAATACGTAGCAAATCCTCGTCGTCGAGCTTGGAGGTGGCGTGGCGGTCGACGGCGAGCGCAAGGTCGCTATGGGTCATGCCGCTGCCGTCGTCGGTGATCCCGATCCGCCGCCGGCCGCCGCCATCGGTGAAGATGTCGACACGGCTGGCGCCGGCATCGATGGCGTTTTCGACCAGTTCCTTGACCACGCTCGCGGGACGTTCGACCACCTCGCCGGCGGCGATGCGGTTGACGACCTGTTCGGGGAGCTGGCGGACGGGCATGGGGACGGGGGCTTGAACGTAGATTCGAGGCTGGACCGCCATTGTAGGCGCTCGGGGTGGCAAATGCATGGGAAGAAGCCGAAACAATGCCCGGCTGGGGATGAGTGTAGACTATCGCCTTGAAGATGCTCAGGTTCGTTCTCGGCGGGCCGCCGCGACTTGAGGTTGGACTTGGGATTGTGAGGCCGCGTGGTCAGGTATATCGTTTAGAAAAATTATAAACTGACCGGAGGAACCCTATGTGCAGTCTGTTCGCGCACCAGCCTCAACGCGACTATGAATCGCAGACCCGGTCGCTGCGGATGGGTGGCCATTCCACCTCGATACGGCTGGAGATGTCGTTCTGGGATACGCTTGAGGAGATCGCGGCCAAGGAGGGCATGAGCCTCGCCAAGTTCCTTACCACGCTGCACGACGAGGTCCTCGACCACCACGGCGAGGTCAAGAATTTTGCCTCGCTGCTGCGGTGCTCCTGCCTGATCTATCGCGCCAAGAGCGCTGTTCCCATTCCGGAATTTCGCGGCGATACTGCCGCCATCCTCGACGCGGCCGAATAAAATTTCCGATCAAAAGGAAAGCGGTTTTGCCCTTCCCGGACCCAGCCGCTTCCGTTTTTGGGAACCGCTTCCGGTAGCAAGTTCTCAACCGAGAACAAGCTAGTTCCCAAGCCCGTGATGGTAGTATGGTTCTTGTCTGCAAGTGAGCCCCACTAACGCGCCTTAAGGACGTGCATTACGAGGCGCAGGGGGACGCGCCAACATGGACGTCGCGGTTTGGCTGCGGAGCCTTGGCCTCGAACGATACGAGGCGGCATTCCGCGAGAACGAGATAAACGAGCGGGTCCTCCCGAGCCTCACGCAGGAGGACCTGAAGGAAATCGGCGTTGGTCCTGTCGGTCACCGCCGGATGCTCCTGGAAGCTATCGCTGCGCTGCGAGCAGATACGGGCGACAACGCGCCTTCTGCTAACTTGGCGGTCGTGTCCAGTGCCCCGAACGTCTCTCCCGAAGACCGCGCGGAGCGTCGCCAAGTTACAGTGATGTTCTCAGACCTGGTTGGCTCGACTGCACTATCGGCGCGCATGGATCCAGAAGATTTGCGGGAGCTGATCTCCTCATATCAGAAGTCCGTCGCGGAGACCGTGGGTCGCTTTGGGGGCTTCGTTGCGAAGTACATGGGCGATGGGGTGCTGATCTATTTCGGCTATCCTCAGGCTCACGAGGACGATGCCGAGCGAGCCGTGCGCGCTGGGCTGGAACTGATCGCAGCCATACGAGATCTAAAGACCCACGCGACCCTGCAGACACGTGTCGGGATAGCGACGGGACTGGTGGTCGTCGGCAACCTGGTAGGGTCGGGTGCCTCGCAGGAGCAAGGAATCGTCGGCGACACCCCGAACCTGGCGGCCCGCCTGCAGGGCGCTGCCGAGCCGAACAGCGTGGTGGTTGCTGAAGGTACACGCAAGCTATTGGGCAGCTTGTTCGAGCTTCAGGATCTTGGGCTACAGGAACTCAAGGGTATCTCGTCGCCTACGCGAGCCTGGGCGGCACTGCGGCCAGCTTCGGTGGAAGGCCGTTTCGACGCAATGCATGCGAGCGGCCTGACGGATCTCGTTGGGCGGGAAGAAGAACTCGACTTGCTGCTGCGGCGCTGGTCGAAAGCCAAATCCGGCGATGGACAGATTGTGTTGCTGTCCGGCGAGGCAGGCATCGGCAAGTCTCGGCTGACGGCAGCACTGCTTGAACGTCTAGCTGCCGAGCCGCACACGCGCTTGCGTTATTTCTGCTCCCCACAGCACACCGACACCGTACTCTATCCCGTCATCAGCCAGTTGGAGCGGGCTGCTCGACTTGCCCATGATGACACCGCGCAGGCCAAGCTCGACAAACTCGATACCCTGCTGGCGCAAAGTTCCACGCCGCGAGAGGATGTGGTGCTTTTTGCCGAAATGTTGTCGCTGCCGAACGACGGACGCCACCCCACGCTCGAACTAGCCCCGCAGCAACGCCGACAACACACACTTGAAGCACTCAGGTCGCGAATCGAGGCGTTGGCCGAACGAAGTCCCGTGCTGATGGTCTTCGAGGATGTGCACTGGGCCGATCCCACCTCGCTTGAACTTTTCGAGCTAATTGTCGAGCGGGCGTCGAGCTTACCGCTTCTGGCAATCGTCACCTTCCGACCGGAATTCGTGCCACCATGGGTCAGCCGTGCGCAGGTGACGCTGATCAGCCTCAATCGCCTTCCACGCCGGCTCTCCGCTGCGATGATCGCGCACGTCACCGGCGGCAAGGCCTTGCCACAGGAAATTGCCGACCAGATCACCAATCGGACTGATGGCGTACCGCTGTTCATCGAGGAACTGACCAAGGCAGTGGTCGAGAGCGGCTTGGTTGTGGAATGCGGCGACCGATATTTGGTGACGGGTCCGGTAACGCCGCTGGCGATCCCGACATCGCTACAGGCGTCGCTCCTGGCGCGGCTTGATCACTTGGCGCCAGCGCGCGACGTGGCACAGATCGCCGCTGCTCTCGGACGTCAGTTCTCCCACGAGCTGATCAGAGCCGTCGCCCCAATGCCGCGGAAGCAACTGGACGACGCCTTAGCGCAGCTCGTGTGCGCCGAATTGATCTTCCGGCGCGGCGTGCCTCCCCAAGCGGAATACACCTTCAAGCACTCACTAGTGCAGGATGCCGCCTACGGCACGTTGCTGCGCAGCCGGCGCCAGCAGCTGCACGCCCGTATCGCCGCGACGCTTGAAGGCCAATTCCCGGAGGTCGTGGTTACCCGGCCCGCGCTGCTTGCCCGGCACTGCGCCGAGGCCGGGCTGGTGGAGAAGGCGGTCGCTTATTGGCTCAAAGCCGGTAGGCAAGCGATGGCGGGATCTGCGATGACGGAAGCGGTCGCCCAGTTGCGGAAAGGGTTGGACGTGCTAACCAGTCTGCCGGACGGCCCTCGGCGCCGGCAACAAGAGCTTGACCTTTTACTCGCGCTTAGACCGGCGCTGGCTTTCACAAAAGGTCTTTCGGCGCCCGATGTAGGCGAGACCATCGCGCGAGCACGCGCACTGGCCGAACAGCTAAATCTACCCGAGTACCTCCTGCGGCTAAGCTTTGGCCAATGGGCGTTTCATTTGGGCCGATCCGAACACAAGCTGGCGCTGTCGCTTGCCGAGCAGATCGAAAAAATCGCCGAGGCGCAGAACGATGTGAGCGCGCAATTGCGGGGTCGCCGCGCAAAGGGGATGACCCACCTCCATCTCGGAGATTTCGTTGCCGCCCGCGCGCTCCTGGATCAGTGTCATGGCCTTGCTGATGCGCATCGCGGCATCGGTGCGGGACTGGCCGAAGATCCCTACGCTACGATGCTCGGGTACCTCGCCGTGACGTTGGCCCACCTAGGCTACATCGATCAATCACGGGTGCGGATGGAGGAGGCTTTCACAGAAACACGACGGCTCAGGCATGCCCAAACGCTAACTGTCGTGCTCATTTTTGCGAATTGGACCGGCTGGATCACCCGCTCACCTGAGGTGGACCGGTATGCCGAGGAACTTCTAGCTATATCGACCGAGCACCGTTTTCCGTTTCATTTCGGTTGGGCAACAGCGTTCCACGGAGCGTCGTTGACCGCGCGCGGCCAGGCACACGAAGGCCTCACGCTGCTCACACAGGGGCTGGAAGCATTACGTGCTACCGGAGCTGTGATGAATACGTCGATTGTGCTTATGTGGCTCGCCGAGGCCCACGCAATGGTCGGGCAGCCGTCCGATGGACTGAATTGCCTCGCCGAGGCGGAACGGATCATCGATACAACCAACGAACGGTGCTACGAGGCAGGGTTGCATCGATTGCGCGGCGATTTGCTGAATGCCATATGCGATCCATCCGCGGCCGAGCGAAGCTATCATCAGGCACTTACGGTAGCGAAGCTGCAGTGCGCAAAGCTCTTGGAATTGCAGGCATCGCTCAGCTTGGCGCGCCTCTGGTGCAAACAGAACAGGCGCGGCGAAGCCCATGATCTTCTCGCGCCGATCTACGGCTGGTTCACTGAAGGCTTCGACATGCCTGATCTGAAGGAGGCGAAGGCGCTGCTGGAGGAGTAATGCCCTAGCCGAGATGCAGTGGGGTTGGAACTAGAGCCCGGTTCTGACTAAATCAGAACCGGGCTCTGGCTTTTTTTTGTTTGACGCGTTTTCAACTGCAGATAAGTCCACGCAATCTGCGTAAACTTGATTGCTATGCGAACCGGTGCCCACTTCGCTCGAAAACGCTCTATATCTCCTTGCGCTGCATCGCACCGGCGATGTGGTCCGCCTGCCGGATCGCCAGCGAGACGATGGTCAGCGTCGGATTGCAGGCGGCGCCGGTGGTGAACTGGCTGCCGTCGGAGACGAACAGGTTCTTGACGTCGTGGGCCTGGCCGAACTTGTTCACAACGCCATCCCTGGGCTTCTCGCTCATCCTGTTCGTGCCGAGGTTATGCGTGCTCGGATAGGGCGGCGTCGGATAGGTCACGGTGGCGCCGACGGCCTCGTAGACGGCGGCCCCCTGCTTGTAGGCATGGTCGCGCATCGCGACGTCGTTGGGATGATCATCGAAATGCACGCTCGCCACCGGCATGCCGAACTTGTCCTTGGCTTTCGGATCGAGCGTGATGCGGTTGGATTCCTGCGGCATGTCCTCGCCGACCAGCCACATGCCGGCCATCCGCGGATACGACTCCATCGCTGACGTGAAGGAGCGTCCCCATGCGCCGGGATTCAGGAACGCCGCCATGAAGGGCACGCCGATCGACAGCGTCTCCATCTCATAGCCGCCGACGAAGCCGCGTTTGGGGTCGTTCTTCGCCTCGTCGCGGATGATGCCGGCCATGGTGGTGCCGCGATACATGTGCACCGACTTCTCGAACGCCGCGTACACGCTGCCGGTCATGTGCCGCATATAGTTGCGGCCGACCTGCCCGGACGAGTTGGCAAGGCCGTCCGGGAACATGGTCGAGGCGCTGTTGAGCAACAGCCGCGGGCTCTCGATCGAGTTGCCCGCGACCGCCACCACACGCGCCTTCTGGCGCTGCATCGCGCCGCTCTGGTCGGCATAGACCACGCCCGTTACCTTGCCGGAGGCGTCGTGCTCGATCTTGATCACCATGCTGTTGGGGCGCACCTCGAGATTTCCGGTCGCCTCGCCCTTTGGGATTTCAGTATAGAGCGTGGACCATTTCGCACCCGACTTGCAGCCCTGGAAGCAGAAGCCGATCTGCTGGCAGGCGCCACGCCCGTCGCGTGGTTCACTGTTGATCGCCATGTTGCCGGTGTGCACGCTCTTGTAGCCGAGTTTTTTCGCGCCGGCTTCCAGCACCTTGAAATTGTTGCTGCCGGGCAGCCCCGGAATGCCGTTGGTGCGGGTGACGCCCATCTTGTCCTCGGCCTTGGCGTACCATGGCTCCATCTCGGCGAGCGTGATCGGCCAATCCAGCAGATTGGCGCCGGGGATGTTGCCGTAGGTGGTCTTGTCCTTGAACTCGTGTTCGTCGAAGCGCAGCGAGGCGCCGGCCCAGTGCGTGGTCGAACCGCCGACCGCCTTCACGATCCACGCCGGAAGGTTCGGAAAATCCTTTGCGACGCGCCAGCTTCCCGATGTGGTGCGCATGTCGGACCACGCGAGCTGGGTAAAGCTCTCCCATTCATCGTTGACGAAGTCCTGCAGTTCGATGCGCGAGCCGGCTTCAAGGATCACGACCTTGACGCCCTTTTGCGCAAGCTCGTTGCCGAGCGTTCCACCGCCCGCGCCGGAGCCGACGATCACGACCACGCCGCCGTCATTCAAATCGAATTTTGCCATGCTGAATTCCTCCCTGCTGTTCGTTGACCGCGGCTGTTCACGCCTTCGGGAGCCAGTCGATGTCGGCGAAGCCGCGCTTGATGTAGCCGCCGTGCTCGGCGGAGGAGCCCTCGTAGCCGAACTTCGGCCAAACCTCTTTCTGGTTGTAAAGGGAGACGATGAGATCGCCGCGGATATTCTGGAAGAAGACGGACTGCTCGATGCGCTGCAGCAACGCGACGCGATCATTTTCCCACGCCACCTGGGCGTAAGGCACCTTGTGGCGATCGTTGGCGTCCTGATCCAGGCGCGCGACGCCGTCATTGATCAGCGCCTTTGTAGCCGGATCTTTCGCCGCCTTGCCGTCCCACGGCTTGATGGCGGTGATGTAGTAGCTGTCGCCCAGGAAGTCGTGCGGATAGATGTCGCGCGCGACCTTCACCAGCGTCTTGAGCGTCGCCGGCGTCAGCGTGGTGGCGTCGTCGGCCCAGGCGTCGCTGACAGCAAGGCCCGCGCTGGTCGCGATCGCGACGGTTGGCACCGCCGTGGCCGCGCCCTTCAGGAAGACGCGACGGTCATATTGGCTTCGACGATCGACTTCTCTCATTGTGTCCTCCATTAAATGCTTGTTGCTTGCGATTAACCGAAGCGGCCACCTCGTTGAATCACTTCGATCTTGTAGCCATCGGGATCGGCGACGAAGAAGAAGCGCGCGAGCGTCCTGCCGTCATGCTTGAAGTCGCGCAGCGGCCCGGGCGCGAGATCTTCGCGCGAAAATCTCGCGTGTTCGGCGTCGACATCATCGACAACGACGGCAAGATGGCCGTAGCCGTCACCCAGCGCGTAGGGTTCCTTGCGATCGAAATTGACGGTGAGTTCCACCTCGAACGGCGAGGACGAATGACGCAGGTAGATCAGCGCGAAATCCGCAAACTTGAGATGGTCGGCGACCTCAAGCCCGAAGGCGCGTGCGTAGAAGTCCAGCGACTTCGCCTCGTCGAACACGCGGATCATCGAGTGAACGGGCTTTGCCATTCAGTTCAGCTCCTTCAGATAGGCGATGATGGCGGCGCGGGTTTCCGCCTTGGGCTGGCGGTAGGCCATGTTGGAGCCCGGGACTGTCGCCTGAGGATTGGTGAGATAGGCATCAAGCCTGGTGTCGTCCCAGACGAAGTCGGCCTTGGCGAAACCGGCGGAGTAGTGGAAGCCATCCGCCTTGCCCGCCGGCCTGCCGACGACCTTGAACAGCGACGGACCCTGGCGGGCCGGGTCGGACAGGTTGCTGGTGTGGCAGGTCGCGCATTGCTGCTTGAACAGCGTCGCCCCATCAGGTGGCTTGGCGGCAGGCAGCGGCATCTGCGCGCTTGCCATGGTCACAACAAGCAGCGCGGCGCAAAATCCCAACCCGATTGCCCGTGTCGTGCGCAGCTTCGTCATGTGCTTCACCGTTGACGTGCGCAGACTGTAGGTCGCGGAAAATAGGCGGTGGTAGTAGCGGGCTGTTTCACGACAGAACAAAAGCAGTTGGGCTCAAATCGCAGGTGCGAAGATCCATCGCCTGCGATCTGAAAGCGGTGCCGGGTAGATGGCGTGAGAGCGTTCTTGTGGAACTTTCGTCAACGGATGCACGCAGGGTTCCCGCCGCATATGCGGTCGGCCCGTGGCCAAGGATTCGCAAAATGACCCCGAAATCCCTGCACGATCACCACACGGCGCGGCTTGCATGGCGAGCGCGTCGTTCGCGACATGAGTGATCTGGCGATGAGCGTGCTCGGCCCGAACGGCGCTGAAGGACCCGAAATGCTTGTCGTCAACAAAACCTTGGAGAATTGGATGAAGCTAGTGAAAACCTCGGCGATCGCGGTTGCAATCTCGGCCCTGCTTGCCGGCCCGGTACTGGCGCAAGGCGCCTCATCCGGTACGCAGACCCGCGGCGGCGCGCAGGGCAAAACCCAGATGCAGGGCGGCGCGTCGGGCAGCATCGACGAGGATGCGCCGGCTGGCGCCGCCAGCCAACGGGCAGGCGCGAAGACCGGCATGAAGGGCACCGTCGGAGCCGGCAGCGGCGCGCCCAAGGTGACGGGCGGGCCAGCCACCCCCCCGGCGAACAGCCGATAGGCACCCCCGGGAGGAAAGCCCGTCTCCTCCGTCGGGTTGCTCCCCCACCAGAACTCCGGCCTCCATCGGTGGCCGGAGTTTTTTTGTGTTTTGGCCTGATATCCGCGAACCGAAAGCCCGGCTGGACGGCTCTATCGGGGGAGAACGCGTTGAAGTTCTCTCACTGAACCAAAGGGAGCTGTTATGTTTTATCGCAAGAATTTGCCGGGCTGGGAGCGGGCGATGCGGGTGGTCGGGGGCGCGGCGATGGTGGCGTGCGGGCTTCTTGGTCTCTCCGGCATGCCAATTGGCTATCTGATCGCCGGCGCCGGGGTGGTTACCGCCTTGACCGGATTTGTCGGATTCTGTCCGATGTGCGCCATGGTCGGCCGAAAGCTTTCTTCGTCATGACGGCATTGACGCGAACCGGGCGCTGGCCACCCGGGCTGGTCGATGCCGCGCGCTGCGGGGACGAGAAGGCCCTGTTGTCGCTGATTTCGGCGGCGCAGCCCGATGTCCGACGCTACGCCGCGCGCAATTGCCGGGCGGCTGACGTCGACGATGCGGTCCAGGAAACCCTGCTGCTGTTGTACCGGCGGATCGGTACGCTGCGGGCGGTGAGTTCATTTTCGGCGTGGCTGTTCGCGGTCGCAAGGCGCGCCTGCCACCGTCTGCTGCGCATGTCGATCGGACTCCCCGACGACTTGCCTGATGCAGTGGAAGCCCGTCTGGCGCATTTGCGTCCCGAGGACATTCGGATCGATCTCAGCCGGGCCATCCAGTCCCTGCCCGAGCACTATCGCGAAGTCATCCTGCTGCGCGACATCGAAGAGATGTCGATCGATGAGATCGCGGGCGCCCTTGGTCTGACACGCGAGAGCGCCAAGGCCCGCCTTCACCGCGCGCGGATCATGATCCGCGAATATCTGATCCGCGACTGACGCCCATCCAGCCGGAGTAAAGAATCATGTTTGCGAGCAATACGCTCCTCGAACACAGTTTGCGCGGCGTTGTCGGAATAGGGACGCTTTGGTATGCCGTCACGATCGCCGCGACCCATCCATTGGGGTCGCTCGCGCTGGGCGTCCTTGCGCTGCTCGCGTTTCGCGGTTGTCCGATTTGCTGGGCGATTGGTCTGGTCGAAACCGCCAGCCAGCGGTGGCGCGGCCGGTAGATTCTCAATCGTCGAAGCGCGCGGTGTTGCGCTTCGCCTTGACGTCGCTGCGGCGCTTCTTGCCTTCCAGCCGCCGCTGCTTCGAGCCGAAGGTCGGCTTGGTGGCGCGCCGTGGGACCGGCCTTACCATGGCTTCGCGCAGTATTTCGAGCAGGCGGTCGATGGCATCGGCGCGGTTGCGTTCCTGGGTGCGGAAGCGCTGGGCGTGGATCACGATCACGCCTTCCTTGGTCATGCGCTGGCCGGCAATCCGGTTCAGTCGCAGGCTTGCGTCCTCCGGCAGCGTGATCTTGCGCGTATCGAAACGGAGCTGGGCTGCGGTCGAAAGCTTGTTGACGTTCTGCCCGCCCGGGCCGGAGGCGCGGACGAAGCCGATCTCGATATCGTTTTCATCGATCGTGAGGTCGCGGGAAACCCGCAGCATGGCGTTCACCGAAAGTCGTCATGCCCGGACCTTCCCGGGCATCCACGTCTTATCAGTGTCTAAAGGGAAAAACACGTGGAGGGCCGGGAGCGCAGACAGTTTACGTAGCCTGCGCAGGGCAGGCTACGGTGCCCGGCCATGACGGCGAAGGGCGAAGCCTAGTTCGCCTTCGGCGGTGCCGCCACCGGCTGGGCGGCGGCTTGCGGGGCGCGGCCGACGATGACGGTGAGCAGGCCCTGGCCCCACAGCTTCTGCGCGGCCTTTTTAGCGTCCTCGAGCGTCACGGCGTCGACGAGGGCATTGCGCTTTTCGATGTAATCGATCGGCAACTTGTCGAGCTGGTACTGCAGCAGCGCCTGCGCGAGCTTCGAAGAGGTATCGAGCGCCAGCATCTGCGAGCCCTTGAGGTAGGACTTGGCCTCGTCCAGTTCCTTCTGGGTCGGGCCTTCCTCGGCGATACGGCGGATTTCCTTCTCGATGGCGTCGACGGTCTCGCCGGCGCGGTCAGCACGGGTGCCGGTATTGCCGATGAACAGGGCAGAGCGATCCATCCAGAGCAGGGATTCATAGACCGAATAGGCGAGGCCGCGCTTTTCGCGCACCTCCTTGTAGAGCCGCGACGACAATCCGCCGCCGCCAAGGATGTGGTTCACGACATAGGCGGCCATGAAATTCGGATCGTGGCGGCGAATGCCGGGGCCGCCGAACGTCACCACCGTCTGCGGCACGTCGAGCGGCACGAACGCGCGCTGCGGCGGCTTGGTGGCCTCGACCTCGGCGATCGCCGTCAGGCTGGCCTTGGCCGGCAATCCGCCGAATGTCTTGTCCAGCAGCTTGCCGAGCGTGTCGGCATCGACATCGCCGACCACGGCGATGCGCAAGCTATCCTTGGCGATCACGCGGCGAACGTAATCCTTCATGTCGGGGACGTCGATCTTCGGCACGCTGTCGAGCGTGCCGTTGGCCTGCCTGCCATAGGGATGATCGCCGAACGCCAATTCGAGAAATTTGCGGCTCGCCAGCGAGGTCGGGTTGGTGCTGTCGCGGCGCAATCCGGAGAGCACCTGCGCGCGAATGCGCTCGACGTCGGTGGTGTCGAAATGCGGCGAGGTCAGCGCCAGATGCAGGAGGTCGAAGGCCTCGTCCTTGTTGTCCTTGAGCATGCGGAGCGAGCCGCGGAAGTGGTCCCGGGTCGACGAGAAGCTCAGTTCGATGGCGCGGCGCTCGAGGCGCTCGTGAAACGTTTTGGAATCGAGATCGCCGGAGCCCTCGTCAAGCAGGCCGGCGACCATGTTGCCGACGCCGGATTTGCCCGATGGGTCCTCGGCGGCGCCGCCGCCGAAGGCATATTCCATCGCGATCAGGGGCACGGTGGCGTCCTGCACGAACCAAGCCTCGATACCGCCAGGCGAGACCAGCCGCTGGATCTTTGCCGCGGCGTGCGACGGTGTCGCCGCCAGCAACAGCAGCACGGCGCCGGTGATCAGGCCGAATGTGAGGCGCTGCGCGCCGATCGAAAGACGGATCACGAGCGCTTCTCCTCGCGTTTCGGGGCGGCATCCTTGATCAGATAGCCGGTTACCGAGCGGTTCTTGTCGAGCCATTTCTGCGCGGCATCGCGGACCTGTTCGGCGGTAACGGCGCGAATCCGGTCCGGCCAGCTCCTGATGTCGTCGATCGAAAGCCCTGTCGTCAGCGCGCCGCCATACCAGCGCGCCAGCGTGGCCTGATTGTCCTGGGCGTAGATCGCTTCCGCAATCAACTGGGTCTTGACCCGCTCGAGATCCTCGGCGCGGGCGGGATTCTGGATGACGTCCGCAATCACGCCGTCGATCGCCTGCTCTACTTGCGAAAACTCCACGCCGTGCTTTGGCGAAACCGAGATCGAGAACTGCGAAGGATCCAGCGAAGTGCCCTGGTAACCGGCGCCGGCGCTGACCGCGAGCGGACGGTCGATCACCAGCGCGCGGTAGAGATAGGAGTTGGAGCCGCCGCCCATCAATTGCGCCAGCACGTCGAGCGCGGGACCTTCGCCGGCAGCAGCGGTCGTGGAGGAGGGGACGAGATAATAGCGCCGCAGGCCGGTCTGTTCGACGCGCGGATCGGACAGCGTCACCGTGCGCGGCGCGGCGGGCACCGGCTCCTGCGGACGGACGCGATGCGCGGCAATGGCCGGCTGGGCGGGAATGCCGCCGTAGGCCTTTTCCACCATCGGGCGGACTTCCTTGGCGTCGACGTCGCCCGCGATCACCAGGATCGCGTTGTTCGGTGCGTAGAAGCGCTTGTAGAACGCCAGCGCATCCTCGCGGTCGAGCTTCTCGATCTCCTGGCGCCAGCCGATGATCGGCCGGCCATAGGGATGGTTGAGATACAGCGCCGCCATGATCTGCTCGCTCAACCGTGCGTCCGGATTGTTGGCGACGCGCATGTTGAATTCTTCCAGCACGACGTCGCGCTCGGGCAGTACGTTCTCATCCTTGAGAATGAGGCCGGTCATGCGGTCGGCCTCGAACTCCATCATTTTCGCCAGATGCTCGCGTGGCACGCGCTGGAAATAGCCGGTGTAGTCGAGCGAGGTGAAGGCGTTTTCGTTGCCGCCGATCCGCAGCACGGTCTGGGAGAATTCACCGGCGGGATGTTTGGCCGTCCCCTTGAACATCAGATGTTCGAGAAAGTGCGCCAGTCCCGATTTACCCGGCGTCTCGTCGGCGGAGCCGACCTTGTACCAGATCATCTGCGTGACGACGGGCGTGCGGTGATCCGGGATCACGACCACCTGCAAACCGTTGTCGAGGGTGAAGCTGGCGGGACGTTCCGACGTGACGGTGGTCTGAGCGAATGCGCTGCCGGCGGAGAAAGCGAACGTCGAGATGAAGGCTGCAACGAGAGAGGCGGCAAAACGGTGTGAGGACATCATGACCTATCTGGCGCGCATGCCGCAAAACGGGAAACTGGTCCTGCGACAGGAATTCGCGCAAACGTTAAACGTTAGAATTAGCCCGACAAAGCCGTTCGGGATCAAGCCGCCGCACCGTACACCGCGCTCGCGCCAACAATCGTCACGAAGGCGAGAGATCAGCTTAACTAATCGTTATATTTCCCGGCGGCCGGGTTGTATTCCTTGTTGAGCGATTCCTTCGGTCCGGTGCCGTAGGCAAAGTTCGACGACGGCGTCTGGTAGCCGGGCGGAGGCTGGGTCAGCGCATCCCGCGTCGGCTCGCCCTTGAACGGGGCCGTCTCGGTCTTGCTGCCGCCGAACAGGCTGCTGAAGCCACCGCTAAAGCCGAGCTCGGAAGGACTCAGGATCGGATTGTTGGCCGAGGTGCCGGGTTGCACCGGATCGTTGTCTTTGCGGGCCGGCGCCACGGTCTTGCCCACCGCGAGTTCGGCCGGCGTCAGGAGGCGCGACGCCCCACCCGGGTCCTTGTTCTCTTTCTTGCGCGCCGCGACGGTCGCCTTGCGGCGCTGCTCGTCGGGATCCTTGGGCCAGTTCGGCGTCTTCACTTCGGCTGCAGTTGCGGCCGGCGGCGGCAAATCGAGCTTGGGGGGAACCACCAGGGGTGAACGCTCGCGGTACTCGATGCCGCGGTTTTCCATGTTGGTGCCGCCGAGGCCGCGCATGATACCTTCGATGATCTTTTCCTCGAAGGTCTTGTCGTCCTCGTCCTCGTCATCGGCCGCGCGCAGGGGGCCGGCGGCCATCACGAGGCCTATGCCGAGGGCGATGGCAGCAAGCCGCAGGGCCCGGCTCAGCGAGCTGGTCTGCAGCATCCAGAAGCGGGCTTTGGTCTCGCGCATCGCGCTGTTCCCATTCACAATTTCTGCAACACGCAGGGGCCGGCCTTGAGGAGCGTAATAACCCCATACCGCAGCGGTTCGTATCGACCGGGATCAGGGCGCTTTTGCGGCGGGTACCCCCAGGAAGGAATCATACAATAGGCCCGCTACCCCGGCAACAATGGCCACATCCGCAAGGTTAAACACGTACCAATTGAAGGTTTTGCCCCCGATCTCGATATGGAACAGGGCGAAATCGACCACCGCGCCATGCAGGAAGCGGTCGATGCCGTTGCCGACCGCGCCGCCGATGATCAGGCCGAGCGCCAGCGTCGCCAGGAGCGTGCTGGAGCGCGCCATCCAGATCCCGAGCACGATCACGGCGATCGCCTTGATCGCCATCAGGGCCACCTGGGCGAGCTGATTATCGGTCTGGAACCAGCCAAAGCTGATCCCGACATTCCAGGCCAGCACCAGATCGAAGAACGGCGTGACCCTGACCGCGCCGCGAGTGGCGAGGTCGAACACGTAGAGCAGCCACAGCTTCGAGGCCTGGTCGATCACCAGCACTGCGATCGCGGCAATGACGCCGGCGCGGAGATGAGGGGTTCGCGCGCTTTCGAGGCCAGACACTTATCTGGCCTTCTTTTGCTTCTTTGCCTTGGTCGCTGGCGGCTTCTTTCCCGGCTTGTTGGTGGTTTTCTTCTTTGCCTTCTTGGCCGCCGTCTTTGCAGCCGCCTTCTTAGCCGCCTTCGCTGCCGAAGAAGCTTTTTTGGATTTGGCAGCCTTCTTGGCCTTGGCTTTCTTGGCTATGGGTTTCTTAGCCGCGGCTTTCTTAGTCTTGGCCTTCTTGGCTTTGGCCTTTTTGGCGCTGGGCTTCCTGGCCTCGGTTTCAATGGCCTTCTCGGCTTCGACAGCCTTCTTGGCCGCGGCGACCTTCTTGACCTTTACCGGTCTCTCGGCTTCCTCAGCCTTGGCACTTTCCAGAGTCTTCCTGGCCCTGGTCTTCTTGTCCGGCTTGGCAGCCGTCACGTTTTCCGAAACGGCTTGCTCAGGCGCTTCCTCTAATTGCTGCGCTTGTTCGACGTGTCGCGTCTCGATCAACCCGACAGGCTCGGCGGGCGCTTCGATGGCATCAATCGGCTCCTCGCCTTCGGTAAGCGCCTTCCACTCGCGCAAGGCCTGCGCATCGCGCGGCGAGACGTCGGGATATTCGGCGTCTTCACCGACGGTCGGCAGGATCTTCCACGATCGGGCGCATTTGGTGCCCACGGCCTTCTCGACCACGACGGCGACGCCGGGAACGTCGGGGAGGGTGAACGCGCCGGCCGGCGCGTCGTCGTTGGTCGCCATTGCGTTCGACGTGATGCAGACTTCGGCCAGATCTATGTCGAACAGCGTGTTGAAGATGTTCGTGTCCGACACATAGACCAGCGGCGAGGCCTCCAGCGATGAGCCGATGTTCTTGGCGGCGCGTTCGAGTTCGAGTGCACCGGTCACGACACGGCGGACGTTGCGGATGGTTTCCCATTTCGCGGCGAGCGCATCGTCGCGGAAATTCTCGAACCCTTCCGGGAACAGCGTCAGATGCACCGACGGTTCGGCGTTCGGATTGTGCATCCGCCATGCTTCTTCGGTCGTGAAGCTCAGAACCGGCGCGAGCCAGCGCAGGATCGCATCGCAGATGATGTCGATCGCAGTCAGCGCCGCCTTGCGCGCCGTCGACGACAGCGGGTCGCAATACAGCGCGTCCTTGCGGACGTCGAAATAGAACGCCGACAGTTCGGTGTTCATGAACGCCGAGAGTGTCGCCACCACCGTCTTGTAGTCGAACTCGGCATAAGCCTGGTGCACGATGGCTGCGCGCTTGGCGAGTTCGTGCAGCATCAACCGTTCCAGCTCGGGCATGTCGGCAAGTGCGACCGCGTCGGCCGGATCGAAATGATGCAGCGTGCCGAGCATCCAGCGGATCGAGTTGCGCAGCTTGCGGTAGGTCTCGACGGTGTTTTTCAGGATCTCGGGGCCGATGCGCTGGTCGTCGGCATAGTCGGTCGCGCAAACCCAGAGGCGGAGGATATCCGCGCCCGAATCCTTCATCACCTTCTGCGGCTCGACGGTGTTGCCGAGCGACTTCGACATCTTGCGGCCGTTCTCATCCAGCGTGAAGCCGTGGGTGAGCACCACGTCATACGGCGCGCGGCCGCGGGTGCCGGCGCTTTCCAGCAGCGAGGAATGAAACCAGCCGCGATGCTGGTCCGACCCTTCCAGGTACATCACGGTATCGTCGCCGCCATCGATCTTGCGGACGATGTTGCCGAGATTAGGGAAATTCTGGCGGTCCTCCAGCACGAAGGCATGGGTCGAACCGGAATCGAACCAGACGTCGCAGATATCGTCGACTTTCTTCCATTCCTCGGCCGCGCGTTCCCCAAGAAAGCGCTCGCGTGCGCCGTCCATGTACCAGGCGTCGGCGCCTTCCTCCATGAAAGCTTCGACGATGCGTTGATTGACGATTTCGTCCTGCAGGATCTCGGCGGAGCCGTCGCCCTTCTCGCGCACGAACACGGCGATCGGCACGCCCCAGGCGCGCTGGCGCGAGATCACCCAGTCCGGACGGCCGGCAATCATGCCGTTGATGCGGTTTTGTCCGGCCGGAGGCACCCATTGCGTCACCGAAATCGCATGCAGCGCGCGGGCGCGCAGCGTGTCGCCGGGCTTCGCCTTGCCGTCGACAGCGATGTCCTTGTCCATCGCGATAAACCATTGCGGCGTGTTGCGGAAGATCACCGGCTTCTTCGAGCGCCACGAATGCGGGTATTGATGCTTGAGCCGGCCGCGCGCCAGAAGCTTGCCGGCCTCGACCAGCGCCTTGATCACGGCCTCGTTGGCGTCGCCCTTCTCGCCCTTGTCGTTGATCACACGTTTGCCGACAAAGCCCGGTGCGTGATCGGTATAGGCGCCGTTCTCGTCGACGGTGTAGGGGATGGCGGTGTTGATGCCGCGGGCTTCCAGCTCGCGCGCATGCGCCATCCAGGCGTCGAAGTCCTCGCGGCCGTGGCCCGGTGCGGTATGGACGAAGCCGGTACCGGTGTCGTCGGTGACGTGGTCGCCGGGCAGCAGCGGCACCGTGAATTCGTATCCGCCGCCGAAGCCTCGCAACGGATGGGCGCATTCGACCGCGTCGAGCGTGTCGCCCGGCAGGTCGCGCACCTTCTCATAGGCGGTGACGCGCGCCTGTTTGAATACTTCTGCTGCAAGCGCATCGGCGAGGATCAGCACATCGCCGGTCTTTGCCCAATTGTCAGCGGGCGCATCCGTGACCTTGTAAAGACCATAGGCGATCTTCGGCGAGAACGAGATGGCGCGGTTGCCGGGCAGCGTCCACGGCGTCGTGGTCCAGATTACCACGGAAGCCTCGGCCAGCGCGCCATGCGCCGGCGAGGTGACCGGAAACTTCACCCACACCATGTCGGACGTGTAGTCCTCGTACTCGACTTCGGCTTCGGCCAGCGCAGTCTTCTCGACCACGCTCCACATCACCGGCTTGGAGCCGCGATACAGCGTGCCGTTGGCGGCGAACTTCATCAGCTCGCGCGCGATCTGGGCTTCGGCCGGATAACTCATGGTGGCGTAGGGATGATCCCAGTCGCCGATGATGCCAAGCCGCTTGAACTCCTCGCGCTGGACGTTCAGCCAGTGCGTCGCATAGGCGCGGCATTCTTTTCGGAACGCCACCATCGCGGTGGAGTCGCGGAAGTCCGGCTTCGGCTTGCCCTTGGAGCGGTAGTTTTCTTCCTCGATCTTCCATTCGATCGGCAGGCCATGACAATCCCAGCCCGGCACGTAGTTGGAATCGAAGCCCAGCATCTGCTGGCTCTTGGTCACCACGTCCTTGAGGATCTTGTTCAGGGCGTGGCCGATATGGATGTTGCCGTTGGCGTAGGGCGGCCCGTCATGCAGCACGAATTTGGCGCGGCCGACGGCGTCCTTTCGCAGCTTCTCGTAGAGGTCGATCTCGTTCCAGTATTTGAGGATCTCCGGCTCGCGCTGCGGCAGGCCGGCGCGCATCGGGAATTCCGTCTGCGGCAGGAACAGGGTTTTGGAATAGTCGGCAGCTTCGGACTTTTGCGGATTTTGGGACATGAATGCTCTGGTTGGCTCGAAGACGGCGCGAGAGGCGCTGGGGAATAGCGGGTGAACAGGGAAAATCCCGGTCTTGCGCCGAGCCAAAGCTCAGGCGGAAGCCGGGCCGCTAATGCTGATGGTGCGCCGCGCAAACATGGAGCTTTCCATAGCAGCCAACCGGGAAATCGCAAAGCCCCGGCCGTAGTGAGGACTGGTTCATCTCGGACGGGGCCGGGCCGGGTTTCCGGCAACCGTCTGGCCCACGGCGACGTCGCGCGTGACCACGCTGCCGGCGCCGATCACTGCGTCGTCGCCGATGGTGACGCCGGGCAGGATGATGGCGCCGCCGCCGATCCAGACATCTTTGCCGATCCGCACTGGGCGGCCGAATTCAAGGCCGGTCTTCCGCGTTTCGGCGTCGCGCGGGTGGTCGGCGGCGTAGATTTGCACGGCCGGCCCGATCTGGGTGCCATCGCCAATCACGACCTCGACCACGTCGAGAATGATGCAGTTGAAGTTGAGGAACACGCCGTCGCCGAGACTGATGTTGTAGCCGTAGTCGCAGTGGAAGGGCGGGCGGATGACCGCGTGCTTTCCAACGTGGCCGAGGCGTTCGCGGAGCAAGGCGAGCCGCTCGGATGCGGGCGCCGCCAGCGCCGCATTGTAACGCACCATCCACGCCTTGGCCGCGGCCTGTTCTGCGTGGAGTTCGTGGTCGGGGCGATAGAGTTCGCCCGCGAGCATTTTCTGCTTTTCCGTCTTGGTCAACCGATCACTCCGAGTCTGGGAAAGGCGTCCGGCGCCGCAGCCAGTGCCGCGCGTGCTTTGGCGCTGTCGTCATCCATCTGGCGTATCAACGCTTCGATGGTGTCGAATTTCAGCTCGTCGCGGATGAAACTGATGAAGGCGACGTCGAGCACAGTGCCATAGAGGTCGCCCTTGAAGTCGAACAGGAACACTTCGAGCAGCGGCGCGCCGTTGTCGAAGGTGGGGCGGCGGCCGAAGCTCGCGACCGCATCGAAGCGCACTTGGTCTTTCCCCTGGCCGCGGCCGACCCGCACCGCATAGATGCCGTGCTTGAGGCTGCAATTCTTGTCGAGGCGGATATTGGCGGTGGGGTAGCCGAGATCGCGGCCGCGCTTCTCGCCATGGATCACCTCGCCGCTCACGAACCACGGCCCGCCCAGCATGGCGGTGGCTTCGTCGATCTGGCCCTCGGCGAGCGCCATGCGGATCGCGCTGGAGGACACCGGCCGCTCGTCGATATCGACATGGGCCTGGACATCGACCTCGATGCCGAGCCGCGGCCCCTCGCTGACCAACAGGCTCGGCGAGCCGGAGCGGCCCTTGCCGAAATGAAAGTCGTAGCCGACCGCAATGCCGCTGATGCCGAGGCGCTTGATCAGGTCATGGTGAATGAAATCTTGCGCCGAGGTTCCGGCGCGGGCCTTGTCGAACGTCATCACCACGGCACCGTCCAGTCCCGTTCCGGCCAGCAGCCGCAGCTTGTTGGCTTCGTCGGAGAGACGGAATTGCGGGCTGTTCGGGCTGAAAAAGGTGCGGGGATGCGGCTCGAAGGTGAGGGCAAAAGCCGGCTTGCCCTGGGCGCGGCCCATCCGCAAGGCAGCGTCGATCACGGCGCGGTGCCCCAGATGGACGCCGTCGAAATTGCCCATGGCGACCACGGCCCCGCGGGGGATCTCGGCGGCAGGGGTGGTGTCTCGGATAACGGTAAAACCAGTTGTCATTTCAGGGATTCTGCACGGATTCTTCAGGGATTCTGGGTGAGCGCGGCCGGACCGTGACGCGGTGGCCCCGTCGAAGTCAAGCGGGGCGGGTCGGATCAAAACGGAAGCAATCCGGCGCCGCCCGGTTAACTGGCTGTTTAACGCCTGATGCTAGTGCTGGGGGGAGGACTGCGGGTCGCGCAGGCCTGCCGATAATTTGTGGCGTAAGCATTGAGTGGGGGAAAGATGGCGGTTGATTTGTCCATGCCGGTTCTGGTGGTCGATGACTACAGCACCATGATCCGCATCATCCGAAATCTTCTGAAGCAGCTCGGCTTCGACAATATCGACGATGCTAGCGACGGCTCGGCGGCGCTGAACAAGATGCGCGGCAAGAAATACGGGCTTGTGATCTCCGACTGGAACATGGAGCCGATGACCGGCTACGACCTGCTCAAGGAAGTCCGTGCCGACCCCAATCTGGCCACCACGCCCTTCATCATGATCACGGCGGAATCCAAGACCGAGAACGTGATCGCCGCCAAGAAGGCGGGTGTGAACAACTACATCGTCAAGCCGTTCAATGCGGCGACGCTGAAGACCAAGATCGAGGCGGTCTTCCCGGACATGGCGACGGCGTAAACGCCGGCCGATATTATAGATTCATTTGTCATGCCCGGGCTTTGTCCCGGGCATTTGTGTTTTCAGATGATGAACTTCGACAGGCTTGTGAGCCCGGGTTGGTCGTGACGGTGCCGCTCGCGGCGGCCGTCGGTTACCAGCGCAATTCGCGCATCAGCGCGCGGGGCGGATGACCGAACAGCTCCTTCACTGACGCCGGATCGAGCTGGTCGATGCCCTCGAATTCCTCGGAATGGATGCCGCGGGTGAGGAAAAGACAGTCGATTCCGAAACCGAGCGCGCCGGTGAGGTCGGTCCGCACCGAATCTCCGATCGCCAGCACACGGTCGAGCGAGGTGGGCTTGCCACGACGTTCGGCGGCGAGCGCCATGGCGCGTTCATAGATCGGCCGGTGCGGCTTGCCGTAGAAGATCGCCTCGCCGCCGAGTTCGCGATAGAGCTCCGCAATGGCGCCCGCGCAATAGATCAACCGGTCGCCGCGTTCGACGACGATATCGGGGTTGGCGCAAATCAGCGGCAGCTTGTGCTCGCGCGCCTGCAGCATCATGGCGCGATAGTCTTCCGCGGATTCCGTCTCGTCGTCGAACAGGCCGGTGCAGATGATGTAGTCGGCCTGTTCCAGCGGCGCCATCACGGCGTCGAGCCCGCGATGGATCGAAGAGTCTCGCTCCGGACCGATCCAGAAGATTTTCTTGCCGGGATGGTCGGCGACGAAACTCCGGGTCAGGTCGCCGGAACTGACGATGGCGTCGTAGGTTTCGTCGGCGACGCCGAGCTTGCGCAACTGGCGCTGCACGGAATCGGCCGGTCGCGGCGCGTTGGTGATCAGGATGACGGTGCCGCCGCGCTGGCGATAGGTGTGTAGCGCCTCGCAGGCTTCGGGAAAGGACTCCAGCCCGTTATGCACCACACCCCAGATGTCGGAGAGGATGACCTCCACGCCGGTCACGAGGTCGCTCAGCCTCTCCACAAAACGCAATGAGGTCATGAGTTCGGAAGCCTGTTAGCCGGGTCCCGCGGCACGGCGCACCAGTGCGGCATTGCCGGTCGCCCGCATCGGAGCTTCTGCGGCCGGGCTGGCGATGGGAACGGTGTTGCTGGAGCCATTGGGAGCGCCGGATTCCTTGTTCGCTGTCGCCCCGCCGGTAGCAGATGCTCCCTCGGGCCGCAACGGCCGCGGCGGCGCGAACAGGAAGCCCTGCCCAAACCGTACGTCATAGTCGAGCAGGTCCACCACCGCCCGCTCGCCCTCGATCTTTTCGGCGATCAGGTCGATGCCGAAGCGGCCGAGCAGGTCGGAAAGATCGGAAGGGTGGATGTCCGAAGTCGAACTCTGCCTGGGATCGAGCAACAATGCCGCCGGCACCTTGATGAAACGAACGCCGCGGTCGGCGAGGTCGCGCGGCTCGATCCGCAAGTCGGTGACGTGATCGATCGAGAAGCGGTAACCGCGCTGCGACAAGGCGGCGAGATTCTCGATTTCGGTCGGGCCGAGGTGGCGAAACGCCGCCTGCTTGAATTCGAGCACGAACGACGGCGCCAGCGCCCGATTGGCCTCGAGGAAGTCGAGGCATTGCGCGAAATTGGCGGGATTGCCGAGCGTCGCCGCCGAGACGTTGCAGAACACGCCGACGTCCTTGTTGCGCACCATCAGGCGGCGCAACACCTGGATGCAGCGCAGCATCACCATGTGGTCGATCTTGCCGATCAGCCCGCCGGCTTCGGCGATGGCGATGAAATCGTCGGCGGCGAGAATCTGGTCCTTGTCGTCGCGCAGCCGCGTCACCGCTTCGTAGAAGCGCACCTTGCGCTGCGGCAGCGTCACCATCGGCTGCAGGTAGATGTCGAGCCGGCTTTCGTCGACGGCATTCTTCACCGCGGCAAGCAACTGCGGCTGGCTGCGCGAGGGCGAAGCGGCTTCCGCTGAAGGTGCCGGCTTTGCCGCTGCAACCGGCGCGGGCCTGACGGTGGGCGCCGCTTGCTCCGGAGCGATCGCCGGTTCTTGCGGCGGTTCGGAATGCGGCCTGTCCGACGGGGCGGGAGGCGCGGCCGCCACGCCCGCAGCCAGCAGATCCTCATGGCTCGCCACCGAGATGGCCAGTTGCTTGACCAGCCCGCCGAGCTCGTTGATCTCGCCGAGGACGGCCTGGATTCGGTCGGAGCTTGCCGAGTTCGCCGACACCACCCGGCCCTCGATCGCGGCGAGCCGGCGGCCGAATTCGGCGACCTGGCGGGCGAGGTCGGCGGTGCCGCGGGAAAGATCGGCGATCTGGCCGCCGACGTCGGAGCGGTCGCGCAGCCGCATCGACACGGCGTTGTAGAGGATCAGGAAGGTCAGCGCGGTGAGGGCCACGATCGCGGAATCGGTGCCGCTGAAGCCGGCCACCGCATGCAGGACGAGGCCGAGGGAGGCTGCAACCAGCACCATGCAGATGGCGATGAAAATCGTCGAAATGCGAATCATGTCGCGCGCTACGCCCTCAGGTCCGAACTGTATTCACCCGGGAAAACACGGAAGTTTCAGGCACGGTCCGCCTTGCGCTCCCCGAGCAACGCAACCTTAGCATCAATGTTGATTCGCAGAGCTAGTGTTCTTTTGAAACGGCCGGGAACCGGGAACACGATGCCATTCGGTTGCGTGTCCCGGCCCTTATGCGCAATTGCACATCAGGAGCCGGGGACAGATGTCGAAAGCCAGGACTGAGGAGTTGGGCCCCGGCTCACGGCCGGGGCACAGGGCAACAGCTATGCCGTCGCGCGGATCACCTTGGCGACTTTTTCGACGATCTCGCCGATCTGGTCCTCGGTGATGATCAGCGGCGGGGTCAGGACCAGCGTGTCGCCGGCCACCCGCAGCATCAAATCATTGTCGTGGAAGGCGCTGTCGAGCCCGGCAAAGCCGCGCTTGCCTGGCGCATCCGCAACCGACGCGAGATCGATGCCGGCGGTCAGGCCGACAGTGCGGATATCCACCACGCCAGGCTCCTTCCGCAGCGACATCACCGCGTCGGCGAATTTCGGCTCCAGCTGATAAGCGCGCTCGAACAGCTTTTCGTCGCGGTAGATGTCGAGCGTGGCGAGGCCCGCCGCGCAGGCCAGCGGATGGGCCGAGTAGGTGTAGCCATGGGCCAGTTCGACCACATGTTCCGGGCCGCTCATGAAGGCGTCGTGGATGGTGTCGCGCACCAGCACGCCGCCCAACGGGGCGGCGCCATTGGTGATGCCCTTGGCGAAGGTCAGCATGTCGGGCGTCACGCCATAGCGTTCGGCGGCAAAGGCGAAGCCAAGCCGGCCATAGCCGGTGATGACCTCGTCGAAAATCAGCAGGATGCCGTGCTTCTGGGTGATCTCGCGCAGCCGCTTGAGATAGTCCTTCGGCGCCGGCAGCACGCCGGTCGATCCCGCCATCGGCTCGACGATCACGGCCGCGACGGTGTTGGCGCCGTGCAAATTGACGATGCGCTCGAGCTCGTCGGCGAAATGCGCGCCATAGTCCGGTTCGCCCTTGCTGAAGGCCTGCTTCTCGCGGTCATAGGTCGCCGGCAAATGATCGACGCCGGTCAACAGCGAGCCGAACATCTTTCGGTTGCTGACGATGCCTCCGACGGAGGTGCCGCCAAAACCGACGCCGTGATAGCCGCGTTCACGGCCGATCAGGCGGATGCGGCTGCCCTGGCCGTTGATCTGGTGATAGGCGAGCGCGATCTTGAGCGCGGTGTCGGCCGCTTCCGAACCGGAATTGCAGAAGAACACGTGGTCGAGCCCGGCGGGCGCCAGTTCCGCGATGCGGCTCGCAAGTTCGAAGGCCTGCGGAATGCCGAACTGGAACGGCGGCGCATAGTCGAGCGCCTCGGCCTGCTTGGCGATCGCCGACGAAATCTCGGTGCGGCCGTGGCCGGCATTGGTGCACCACATGCCCGAGGCGCCGTCGATGATCTTGCGGCCGTCGACGGTGAAGTAATGCATGTCCTTGGCGCCGGCGAGCATCCGCGGGTTCTTCTTGAACGCCCGGTTCGCGGTGAACGGCATCCAGTGCGCGGCGAGGTCGTTCGGAACCGCGATGGGGGTGGGACGAGGGCTCTTGTCCAGCATGGGCGGCCTCTTTTCGGTTTGGGGGCGATAGCTATCGCCAAACTATCAGTTTCGCCGCTGTACGGGAACGCCAGCACGCCGTGATATTTCCGCGCAATCGGGGGCTCTAGAGATCGGCGGCGGCGATCCAGAACACTTCGCCCTCGGAATCCGCGGTGTCGAGCCAGAGCAGCGGCAGTTCCGGATAGGCGGCCTCCACTTGCGGACGGCAGCGGCCGATCTCGCATAACAGCCCGCCCTGCGGCGTCAGATGCGCTTCAGCTTCGTCCAGGATGCGGCGGACGATGTCGATCCCGTCCGCGCCGCCGTCGAAGGCGAGTTTCGGCTCGGCGCGGCATTCGCGCGGCAGGTCGGCCATGCCTTCCGCATCGACATAGGGCGGATTGGAAATGATCAGGTCGTAGCGTTTGCCGCCCAGCGGCTTGAACAGATCGCCGCGGTACAGCCTCAAGCGATCCTGCAGGCCGTAGTCTCCGACATTGCGCGTGGCGACCTCGATCGCGCCTTTTGAAATATCCACCGCGTCGATTGCGGCATTCGGAAAATTCCTGCTCGCCAGAATGGCGAGACAGCCCGAGCCGGTGCAGAGGTCGAGCACGTTGCGTATCGATGCCGGGTCGCCGATCAGCGAACCGTCTTCCTCGTCATATCCTTCGTTTTCCTGGCGACCGAAATGCGAGTCCAGCAATTCGCCGATGAACGAGCGCGGCACGATGGTGCGCTCGTCGACATAGAACGGCAGGCCGCGCATGTAGATCTTGTTGACGAGGTAGGCTGTGGGTTTTCGCGTGGTGACGCGCCGCGCAATCAGATCGAGGATCTTTCGACCTTCGGCGGCGGTGACGCGCGCGGTGGCGAACGCCTCGAACTGGTCAGGGTGGAGATGCAGCGCCTCGCAGACCAGGAAGGCGGCCTCGGCGACCGGATCGGTGGTGCCATGGGCAAACACCAACTCGGCCTCGGTGAAGCGGCTGACGGCGTAGCGGACGAAATCGAGCAGCGTCAGCAATTCGCCGGCGCCGATCTTGGGAAGTCTCATTGGGCCAGCGCCGCGCTTCGCCGCCGGTTTTGCGCGTTTGGCCATCAGGGTTTGGTCCAGCGTGCGGCGGCGGCGTCATCATGGTCGCGCGCCTCGACCCAACTGGTGCCTTTCTGGCTTTCTTCGCGCTTCCAGAACGGCGCGTTGGTCTTGAGGTAGTCCATCAGGAAGTCCGCCGCTTCGAAGGCTGCCTGGCGATGCGGCGATGCCGTCACCACCAGCACGATGTTCTGACCCGGCGCGATGCGGCCGAACCGGTGAATGACCGTGAGGCCCTGCAACGGCCAGCGCGACAGCGCCTCGTCGGCATGGCGGGCGATCTCGGCCTCGGCCATGCCGGGATAATGCTCGAGCGTCAGCGCGGCGATCGGTTCGCCGTTCTCGCTGCCGCGGCAGATGCCGCTGAACGAGACGACGGCGCCGATATCGGTGCGCCCTTTGGTAAGAACAGCGATTTCCTGCGCGACGTCGAAATCCGCTTCCTGAATGCGAATGGTCGCGGTGACAGGCATCTGAAAGCTCAACCGCCGGTCATCGGCGGGAAAAATGCAATCTCGCGTGCGCCTGAGATCGCGGCGTCCGGCTTGACATGGGTGTGGTCGATTGCGGCGCGGATTACCTTCGGCTTTTCGAAGGCGTAGGCATAAGCCTCGCTCCGGCTGGACAGCCAGCCGATCAGGTCGTTCACCGTGCGCACGTCGGCCGGCGGCTCGACGGTTTCCTCCGCGACGCCGACCCGCTCGCGTACCCAGGCGAAATATTTCACCCTCATCCCTCATCCTCCTTGATGAGGTGATGGATGCCGGCGCGGAAATAGTCCCAGCCGGTGTAGATCGTGAAGATCGCCGACATCCACAGCAGCGCGATCCCGATCAGGGTGGTCGCGGGCAGAATCTGCTCGCCCGCCTCGCCGGCGATCAGGAAGCCGATCGCGACCAGCTGGATCGTGGTCTTCCATTTCGCCAGCTTGGTCACGGGGACGCTGACCCGCAAGGCCGCGAGGTATTCCCTTAGGCCCGAGACCAGGATTTCGCGGCACAGGATCACGATGGCAGCCCACAGGGTCCAGCCGTGGATCGAGTTGTCGGCCGCCAGCATCAACAGGCAGGACGCCACCAGAAGCTTGTCGGCGATCGGGTCGAGCATCCGGCCAAAAGCGGATTGCTGATCCCAGATTCGCGCATAGTAGCCATCGAGGTAATCGGTCACCCCCGCGGCGATAAAGACGGCCAGCGCCACCCAGCGCAGCCAAAGCGGGCCGTCCAGGATGGACTGGGCGAAAACGCAGCCGACCACCACCGGAATGGCGGCTATTCGGGCGTAGGTCAGGATATTCGGCAGGGACAGGGTTTTGCCCTGTCCCCTGGTTGTTGCGATGTTCATCCGTCTTACCAATACCGCTGGAGCGTGAAGGTCAACTGTGCGGACCTAGATCATCTGTCGCAGGCGACGCCCAAATGACATGCCGACTCGAAGTCCCCCTAACCCGGCTGTGCATGGAAAAACTCGAAAATCTTGCGGGCGCTTTCGGCGCTGACGCCCGGAACCTTGCCGAGGTCCGCGATCGATGCCCGCTCGATCTCCTTCAGCGTTCCGAAGTGGTGCAGCAAGGCACGTTTGCGTGACGGGCCGATGCCCGGGATTTCCTGTAAGCCCGCTTCCCTGATGTCTTTTTTCCGCAGTTTGCGGTGCGAGCCGATCACGAAGCGATGCGCCTCGTCACGCAGCCGCTGGATGAAATACAGCACGGGATCGCGCGGTTCGAGCTTGATGGCTTCGCGGTCCGGCATGAACAGGGTCTCCCGCCCGGCATCGCGGTCCGGGCCTTTTGCCACGGCCATCAGCGAGACCTGGGTCAATCCCAGACCCTCGAAAATCTCCCTGACGGCGTTGAGCTGGCCGCGGCCGCCGTCGATGATGACGAGGTCGGGCCACTGCGGAAACGAATCATCGTCGGCCTTCGCGCCAGGTTTTCCCTGGACGGCGTCGCCCTCCGGCGGTTTCAGGAGCCGCTTGAAGCGCCGTTCCAGCACCTCGCGCATCATCGCGTAGTCGTCGCCGGGCGTCAGTCCCTCGGACTTGATGTTGAATTTGCGGTACTGGTTTTTGATAAAACCATCCGGCCCCGCCACGATCATCGCGCCGACGGCGTTGGTACCCTGGATGTGGCTGTTGTCGTACACCTCGATGCGCTTCGGCACCTGCGGCAGTCCGAGCGTGGTCGCCATGCCCTGCAGCAGGCGGCTCTGGGTTGCGGTATCGCTCAGCTTGCGGCCGAGCGCCTCGCGCGCATTGGTCAGCGCGTGCGCGATCAGCTCTTTCTTTTCGCCGCGCTTCGGCGTCGAGACTTCCACCTTGAAGCCGGCCTTGACCGAGAGCGCATCGGCCAGCAACTGGCATTCCTCGATTTCGTGCGACAGCAAAATGAGTCTCGGCGGCGGCTTGTCGTCGTAGAATTGCGCGAGGAACGAGGCCAGCACTTCTTCCGGCGTGAATGACTTCTCGGCCTTCGGGAAATAGGCGCGGTTGCCCCAGTTCTGGCCGGTGCGGAAGAAGAACACTTCGACGCAGGAATAGCCGCCCTCCTGATGGATGGCGAACACGTCGGCTTCTTCCACCGTGCGTGGATTGATGCCTTGCTGCGACTGGATCGCTGACAGCGCGGCGAGGCGATCACGATACAGCGCAGCGGTCTCGAATTCGAGCTCGGTGGATGCCTTTTCCATCTCGCCGGCGAGCAGCGACTTCACGGCATGGCTGCGGCCGGACAGGAAGTCGTTCGCCTCGCGCACCAGTTCGGAATAGCCGGGGAAGTCGATCTCGCGGGTGCAGGGGCCCGAGCAGCGGCGGATCTGGTAGAGCAGGCAGGGGCGGGTGCGGCTCTCGAAAAAGCCGTCGGTGCAGGAGCGGATCAGGAACGCGCGCTGCAGCGCCGTGATGGTGCGGTTGACGGCGCCGGCGGATGCGAACGGCCCGAAATATCGTCCGGGCCTGGATTGCGCGCCGCGATGTTTGAGGATCTGCGGCGCCCAATGGTCGCCTGATATCAGGATGTAGGGAAACGACTTGTCGTCGCGCAGTTGCACGTTGAAGCGCGGCCGTAGCTGCTTGATCAGGTTGGCTTCCAGCAGCAGCGCTTCAGTCTCGGTCGTGGTGGAGACGATCTCGACCGTCATTGTCGCCGCGATCATTCGCAGGATGCGCGCCGGCAGCGGCGCGTTGACGCGGGCGTAGGAGGAGAGCCGCTTGCGAACGTTTTTCGCCTTGCCGACATACAGCACGTCACTGGCGGCATTGAGCATGCGGTAGACGCCGGGAGAGGTCGGCGCCAGCCGCACCGCGTTTTCGATGGCCGCATGGCCGACCGCCAGCGGGCCCTCGGCAATCGCCCCGGCAGCTTCCTCACCAGCGTCCTCAGCGGCTTCCGGCAGGCGCGCCTCGTCGTCCTCCTCGGCGGCGGATGTCGCGGGGTCGACGTCGGCGGCGATCAGGTCCTGCGGTGGCAGATCCGGCTGGGAACCCCGCCGCGCCTTGCGCGGGGGCTCCGGATGGTCGGTAGAATCGTGATCCATGGGGCCTAAATTAAGCGCTGCCGGGCGGCATCGCCAGCGCTCGCGGTGCTCCCTGCCGGGGAAAGGCGCCGGTAACGCATTATTAAGAATGATGAGCGGGCGGTAACCCGGCTTAACAACCCTTTAACTTAAAACTCTCGATAAATCTTATCGGAAAAGTTGGAGTTCCGTAACCAAACCGGCGTCTCGCCCGGCTTGGTCGCGGCGGTTGCGTGGAGTTTGCGTGATGAGCAGGTTCGTGTCGGGCGCGCTGGCGTTGATCGCCGCAGGCTTGACCACGTCGGCGCACGCCGCCGACCTCCGCCCGATGACCTATACCGGCAACCAGCTGTTCGACGGCTTTAGCTGGGCCCGTCCCTATCTCGGCGTCAACCTCGGCTATGCTTGGGGCTCGGTCGCCAACAATCCGGCCAAGCCGTCCGGTTTCGTGGGGGGTGTCCAGGCAGGCTACAATTGGCAGAGCGGAGCCTTTGTCTTCGGTGTCGAAGGCGACATCCAGGCGACGGGCGCTGAAGAAACCTTCGCCCCGTGGAAATTTTCCAACCCCTGGTTCGGTACGGTTCGCGGCCGTGCCGGCTATGCGTTCAACAATATCCTGTTCTTCGGCACCGGCGGTCTCGCCTTCGGCGAACTGCGCGCCACCACCTTCGGCGTGTCGGAATCCCATACCAATGCGGGCTGGACGCTCGGCGCTGGCGCCGAGGTGGGCTTCGCCTCGAACTGGAGCGCCAAGGTCGAATACCTCTATGTCGATCTGGCCAACAGCAACTTCGTCATTACAGGTGCGTCAAACGGCTATCGGTTCGGCTTGATCCGGGCCGGCGTGAACTATCGCTTCTAAGAACAAAAAAACTGCGGGCTACCACCTCCCGGCGGCAGTAAGTCGCCGGGATTTTTTTGCCTTCGGGCCGGGGTTATGCGCGGCGCGCCGCAAGCCGCAACGCTCTGGGCGGCGATGCCGTGCCCAGCACAATCTTCGCAGCCCAAAATTCAGTCCGCGTCCAACGAAAGCGTTGGTTTACGATGAAATCACCAGGTTGACCGCCTTGGGGCCTTTGCCCTTCTTGTCCGGTTCAACCTCGAACGCAATGCGCTGTCCTTCTGTCAGATCCTTCAATCCGGCCCGCTCGACGGCGGTAATGTGAACGAACACATCGCGACCGCCATCATCGGGCTTGATGAAGCCGTAGCCGCGTTCTCCATTGAAGAACTTGACTATTCCAGTCATGGCCATCGGGAAACTCCTCCCCCGTATTGCTCTGCCGCTACGCGCAACCCGCGTATCGGCCGACCGGACATTCGCTGCCGGAAGCTTGGCCACCTGGCCGATCGGGCTAATGCTGCCGATCGACCCGGATTTTATTCGGCCTTGATCACTCCGCCGCAACCATTCGCGGAAGCGGAACGTAAAGCCAGTCCCAAAACGTCCTGAGCATAATACGGTTTCGCGTAAATTGCCTACGGCACAATCGCACTTTTCGGGAGTAGTACCTCTTCAGGGTTTGGGGGTCTCGAGCCTGAACCGGCCGGCCCCGCCCTGGCCGAGCGGTTTTTCGAGTTCGGGTAAAATTGTCTTCAACTCACCCGCCAGCGTCCACGGCGGATTGACGATCAGGAGGCCGGTGGAGGTGAGGGGGCCGCCCGCTGCCTGGGGCGCGGCGCTGAATTCGAGCCGCAGGCATTTCCCGGCCGGCTTGCTGGCGGCGGTAGCGCCCGCGACAAGCCGCGCCAGGGTGTCGGTAGCCCTCCGGCTCTTCACGGGATACCAGATCAGGTAGCTCCCCGTTGGCCATTTCGCACAGGCTTCGGCGAACCCGTCGGCCAGCTTCTCGAATTCGTCCTTTTGCTCGAAAGAAGGGTCGATCAGCACCAGGCCGCGCCGCTCGTTGGGCGGCACGAAGGCCGGCAACGCGGTCCAGCCGTCGAGATCCACCACCCGCGCCTGGCTGTCGCGGCGCAGCGCATCGATCAGCTGCTTGCGGGCGCCGTGCTCGATTTCGCAGGCCGTGAGACGGTCCTGCGGCCGCAGCAGCGCGCGGGCGATCAGGGGCGATCCGGGATAGGCCTCAAGCTTGCCCGGCGCATTGAATGCCCTGACGATATCGAGATAGGGAGTCAGCAGCGGCAGCGCGTTTTCCGAAAATCGCGCCTGCATCACCCGCGCAATGCCGGTCAGCCATTCGCCGCCGCGGCGCGCCTCTTCACCTGTGAGATCGTAGCGGCCGGCGCCGGCATGGGTGTCGATGACGCGAAACGGAGCCTGCTTTTCCTGCAGATAGGTCAGCATGCGCACGAGCACGATGTGCTTGATGACATCGGCAAAGCCGCCGGCGTGGAAGGCGTGTCGGTAGTTCATGGGGGAGGGGTTACGACATCGGGGCGCGGAAAGTAACCCACATCGTCGCAGATGCGAGCGGCGGATGACGTATCGAGTTGGCGCGATGTCCGTCTCATCGCGAGATGATTTGACCGGCCATCCGTAGAGGCGACCAAAACCAATTGCATTCAGCATTGTTGCAAATGCAACCCACCCGCTAACGTTCTATTTAAGGGTGTATGGGTATTTAGGTGTGCGCCTGGAGCAGTTGAAAGGAAGTGAATCATGAGTGTGATTGCCGCTGCCTATTCGTACACCTCCTTGTCGATTTCGCAGACCGGCACCGCGGCAGCGGATGCGGGCACCAAGGGCAGCACGGCAAGCGTATACAGCCGGACATCGTCATCGGCGCCGGATGCCCCGGTCACCACGGTCAGCATCTCGCACCACGCCAAGTTGTTGCTGGCGCGGGCGTCGGCAGAACAATCCGTCGTCGACCAGTTGCAGGCACAGCTCGATGCCTTTAGCTCCGGCGGGTCGGCGGCGGCGCTTGGCGGCGGTGACGCCAGCGGCGGATTGTCGGTCGGCATGGATCTGTTCGAGATTATCAGCGGGGCCGGTGACGACAGCATCCGGGTTCACGCCAGCAACGCCACGGTCGATTCCGGCGCGGGCAACGATGTGATTATGGTCGATGGCCAGGCCAACGTCGTCGCCGGCGAGGGTGACGACTTCGTCCGCACCTATGACCATTCGACCGTGGATGGCGGCGCCGGCGACGATCACATCCTCACGTACGATTATTCAACGGCCACCGGCGGTGACGGCAATGATTACATCAGCACCTATGCGTATTCGAACGCTTCGGGTGGTAACGGCAACGACATACTCACAGCCTACGACCATTCCACCCTTGACGGCGGCGCCGGCGAAGACAGCCTCCGCGCCTACGATCACGCCAACCTGAGCGGCGGCGCGGGCAATGATAATATCAGCGCCTATGACTATGCGGTTGTCGACGCCGGTACCGGTAACGACAGCGTGCACACATACTCATATGCGACGGTCTCAGCCGGCGACGGCGATGACAACGTGCGGACCAATGATTATTCCGTCGTCGATGGTGGCGCGGGCAACGATGGGATCTGGGTCGGCGGATCTTCGACCGTGACGGGCGGCGCCGGCGACGATCACATCAATGTATCGGGTGATAATTCCACGATCAATTTTGCCAAGGGTGACGGCAACGATCTCGTTCGGATCGACAACGGCAGCGACAGCGTCGATTTCGCGATCAGTGGTTATTCGCTGAATGATGTTATCGTCACCCAGCAGTTCGGCAGGACCACTGTAAACTTCAAGGGCTCGAACGATTCCATTGCTTTCAATGGATCGGCACGACTGAGCTTCGCCGATCACACCAGTGTGGATATCAGCGCCTGACGCAGCTTTGGCGTGGAAGGATCCCGGCCATCCACGTGCTTTGCAGACGACGATAAAGCCGTGGATGACCGGGAACGCAGACAACTCTGGGTAGTCTGCGCAAGTGGGCCGCGATGCCTTGGTATATTGCCTTGGCGTGGCGGAAGAGGATCTTCAGCCGCCGCGCACCGGCGGCATCACCACTTCGTCGCGGCGGCAGGCGCGGCGGTCGATTTCCTCGCAGGCGTGAAATTGCATGTCCTTGCTCAGGCAGATCCGTACTTCGCTCAGGCGCCGGCCGGAGCAGGTCACCGAAATCGCCGAACTGCTCAGGCCCGGGTTGATCCTGATGAAGGCCGCCTCGAGATCGCTCGGAGCAACGGTTTTCTGCTCCGACAATTGCAGGAATTCCTCGGGGATCTTCACCGCCGCGCGCGCCTTGCGGATGCTCTCGAAATAGGCCCGCGCGCCAAGGCCCGAACAGGTGCCGTGCTTGTCCCACTCGTTGAAGATCAGGCCGGGCGCCGGCATCAGGTCCAGCATCGAGGTCATGATGTTGCGATCGAGCCGCGGCGAGGGCCGCTGGCAATATTCGGGAAAGCCGCGCTCATATTGCGGCCACAGGCCGTGGACAACGAAGGAATAGGGCCGTTCGCACTGGACCTGTGAGCGCCCGCTATTGCCGCGCTCGGCCGCCGCCTCACAGAACGAGGGCGACCAGGAAAGGGCCAGGACGTAAAAATCGAACTCGCCCGGGGCGTTCTGTCGGCGGTCCTGGGCGGACGCCATACCGGCGGAGGCGACAACAAGCGCCAGCGAAATCAGAAGCCGCAACATATTGACGGATCGGTGCATCCAACGCCCCCTCTACTCGACTACCGGGAGCCTAGCAGGGAGATGGAACATTTCAAGAACAAAATTGCATTGCCCGCAGCGCCAGCCGCGGGTGTCCATTCAATCGGGCGCGAATCAGGGCCGGGCGGCCCGGCAGCCCGGGCTATACGCCCAGTTGCGGTCAAGTCCGGTCACGCACCATTCGACGCCCTGTCCGAAGCCGGCGAAACCGCCATCCTCGATGATCGAATAGTGCACGGTGCGCATCTTGCCGTCGCTAAGCATCACGTCGCCGCTGCAGAAACGGCGCGGAATATTGTCAGATTGCCAGGGCCGGAACGCGGTTTCATGGATCCGGCCAAAGCCGGTGATAACAAGCGCCGAATTCCAGAACTTGCCCTCCTTCTCCTGGAACTGCGACGCAATCGTCGACAGCGCCCGCTCGCATTCGGCGACGCGGCCGTCATAGCTCGGGCCGAACAGCCCGAAATTCAATTCCAACGGGTTGGCGGCCTGGGCGGCATGGCTGAAGGCCAGCAGGGCGAGCACCGCCGTCATCGGGCCAAGTGTTTTGGGGCCGAGGGCTCTCAAGGATGTGAACAGGTTGCGCATGGGGAATCCGCCGGTAAACCAACGCCCGAGACGGTGCCGCGAAGCCCTGACGAGGTCAAGTGCAGCGCGGCAACACCTGACAGCTAAGTCCGCCTCGTGCCTTGAGTATTCTTTTCACGGCGGTCGGCGCACACTATGGTGGGCTTCAAGCGAAATGGAGTCTGCGATGCGAAGAATTGTGGCCGCGAGCCTGATTGCCATGGGCGGAATGCTGGCGGGCGCGCCGGTGCAGGCGCAATGGTGGGACATCGACACGGTGCCGCCGTTCAAGGGCAACGACACCGGCGGCATCATCGCCTATACGCTCGCGACGCAGGCCGATGCCCGGCAGCTCGCCGTCGACCACTGCGCCCGCTACGGCAAGGTTGTAAAATTCCTCGGCGTGCAACCGAACTACGGCGGCTATGTTTCCTTTGCCTGCCGCTGGGTGCCCTATGGCGCCGCAGAGCGGCCGCTGCGCACGCTTTACTGAGCGCCGCCGCTACCCTGATTTTCCGGCTGGACATGCTTTTGCCACGCAAAGCGTGTGTTCACTCGCGCGCACGATTTCGTGGAAAAGTTCAGGGGAGCCTACGCATGCGACGACTGTTTCTTGTGTCTTGTTCGGCCGTTGGTCTGTTGGCCCTGTTGCCAGTCAGCGGCGCCGTCGCCGTGGAGTTGCCGGTGCGCAAGGCCGGCCTGTGGGAGATGAAGGTGCTGAGCACCGGCGCGCCGTCGCCGGAGATGACGATGCAGCAGTGCACCGACGAGACCACCGACAAGGACATGAGCACTGCGTTCTCGCCGATGGCCAAGGAGATGTGCTCGAAGCAGGATATCCAGAAGACGTCAGCCGGCTATGTCACCGATTCCGTCTGCGCCATCGCCGGCATGACGATCAAGTCGCATGCCGAGATCACCGGCGACTTCAATTCCGCCTACACGGTGAAATCGACCTCGCACAGCGAAGGCGGCGCGGCCGGTGCCGCGCGCGACAACACCACGACGATCGAGGCCAAATGGCTCGGCGCCTGCAAGGGCGATCAGAAGGCCGGCGATATCGTGATGCCCGGCGGCATGAAGATGAACATCAAGGACATGGAAAAGCTGAAGTCCCTGATTCCGAAACAGCCGGGGAAATAGCGGCTCATCGCGGTTGCAGTCGGGCTACATGGTTCGAGACGCGCGGCGTTGCCGCGCTCCTCACTTTGAGGTTCTCATCCTGAGGAGGCGCCAACGGGTCGCGCGAATGCGCGCCCGATGACAGCCTCCGCGCCGTCTCGAAGGATGGCCACAACGCAGGTGTGAGCAGCGCCTATACCGGCACCCTTACCGCCGCCCTCAATCCGCCCATCGGGCTGTCGCCGAGCGTGATGTCGCCGCCATGCGAGCGGGCGATATCGCGGGCGATGGCGAGGCCCAGGCCCGTGCCGCCCTCGTCCTGGTTGCGGGCATCGTCGAGCCGCAGGAACGGCTTGAACACTTCCTCGCGCATATTGGCGGCAATGCCCGGCCCGTCGTCGTCGACCGTCACCGTCAGATAGCGGTGATCGCGGTGACCGGTGATCGCGACCGTCTTGGCGTGGCGCGCCGCGTTGGAGACGAGGTTGGCGATGCAGCGCTTGAACGAGGCCGGCTTCACCGTCACCACGGGCAGGCCGTGGAACGTCACCGTCGCGATATGGCCGTTGCGCTCGGCGTCGCTGCGCAGCTCTTCCAGCGCCTTCGCCATGTCGGTCGGCTGTGCGGTCTCGCCGCTGTCGCCGCGCGCAAAGGAGAGATAGGCCTCCAGCATGCCGGCCATTTCGTCGACATCCTTGCGCATGCCGTCGACCTCGGGACTGTCGCCGATCAGCGCAAGCTCGAGCTTGAAGCGGGTCAGGATCGTGCGCAGATCGTGGCTGACGCCGGCCAGCATCGCGGTGCGCTGCTCGATCGAGCGCTCGACGCGCGCCTTCATTTCCAGGAACGCCTGTGCGGCGCGCCGCACCTCCCGCGCGCCGCGGGGACGGAAATTCGGGGCCTCGCGGCCCTTGCCGAAGCTTTCGGCGGCGTCCGCCAGCCGCAGGATCGGCCTGATCTGGTTGCGCAGGAACAATACCGCGACGATCAGCAGGATCGAGGAAGTGCCGAGCATCCAGAAGATGAAGATTTCCGAATTGGAGGCGTAGGCCCTGCTGCGCTGCGCGAACACGCGCATCACGGCGTCGTCGAGCTGGATGCGGATCTCGACCAGATTGGACATACCGACGGTGTCGATCCAGAACGGACGGCTGATCTGGCGGCTGATCTGCCCCGAGAGCGATTGGTCGAGCAGCGAGAAAAACGGCTTTGGCCCCGGCGTGGGCATGTCGCCCGCCGGGAGGAAATCGACCACGAGCCCGAGCCGCTGCTGCGCGATGCGCTTGAGTTGCGCGCGATCCTTGTCCTGCGGATAAGTCTTATAGATGTCGATCAGGCTCGCGATATCCTGCACCACGGCGGCCGATAAATGCCTTGTCACCGTGTTCCAGTGCCGCTCCATGAACACGAAGGCGACCACCGTCTGCAGCATCACCATCGGCACGATCATGATCAGCAGCGCCCGGGCATAGAGGCCGGTCGGCATCCAGCTCTTGAACGCGTTGCCCATCCAGCCATTGGCCCTGGAGACGCGTTGCGACGCATTGCGGATGAATGTCAGGCCGGTGTCGAGCGTGCTCATGAATTGGCTCAGGGCGACGCGACCAGGCGATAGCCGATGCCGCGCACCGCCTGCAGGAACAGCGGATTGGCGGGATCGCGCTCGATCTTGCGCCGCAGGCGGTTGATCTGCACGTCGACCGCGCGCTCGTTCACCGTGCCGCCGCCGGTCAGCGCCGCGCGCGGCACGGTTTCGCCGGGGCTAACGGCCAGAATGCGCAGCATTTCGCGCTCGCGGTCGGTCAGGTGAATGATCTCCTCGCCCTGGCGCAGTTCGCCGCGGTCGAGATGATAGACGTAGGGGCCGAACGCGATCTGCTCCAGCGTCTCCACCGGCGGCGGTGCGGAGCGCTTGAGGATATTGCCGATCCGCAAGACCAGTTCGCGCGGCTCGAACGGTTTTGCGACATAGTCGTCGGCGCCGATCTGCAGGCCCTCGATCCGCGCCTCTGCCTCATGGCGCGCCGTCAGCATGATGATCGGCACCGAGGACGAGGTGCGGATGAAGCGGGCCAGATCGAAGCCGGTTTCGCCGGGCATCATGACGTCGAGGATCAGGAGGTCGAAATGCAGGCCGAGCAGTTTGGAGCGCGCGTCGCCCGCGCTCGACGCGGTGGTGACGCGATAACCCTCGCTGGACAGAAACCGCGACAAAAGATCGCGGATGCGGCGGTCGTCGTCGACCAGCAGGAGATGCGGGGCGTCGTCGGCCATTTGCCGCGGTGCGCGCGCAGTGGCCGCAGCGATGGTTGCTCCTTGCGCCACGGTCACTCCCTTGGCTTCTTGCCGGTCCCGAAGATCGCTTCGAGCACCTTGTCGGGGTCATCGCGATCGATCATTGCGCGCAAGAACTGGCTGATAACAGCGGCGCCTTCGGGATTGATGTCCCGGAGCGCACGGGTGATGCGATCGGTCTGCAGCCCTGCGAGCTTTGCCACCAAGGCTTCGCCCTTGGGGGTGGCGTAAAGAAGGCGCTGGCGGCGGTCGTTATTGCCGGTTTTCTGGACGATGTAACCCTCATCCAGCAACTGCTTGAGCACCCGGCCGAGCGACTGCTTGGTGATTCGCAACACGTCCAGGAGGTCGGCGACCTTGAGGCCGGGATAGCGGTGGACGAAATGCATCACGCGGTGATGGGCGCGGCCGAACCCGAAAGCCTCGAGCTCATTGTCGGCATCGCCCACGAAGTCGCGATAGGCGAAAAACAACAATTCGATGATGTCCCAGCGCAATTCACCGGCCCGCGAGGCAGCGGATGTGCCGGCGGCGCCTTGCGAATCGGGGTCGGCCGGGCCCCTTGAGAAATTTATGTCAGTCATGTTGACATATCTTGGGTTCAATGTTACAAAACTGCCAGCCACGACGAAACTTTAAGTCGTTTCGAACCTGGTGACGTGTCAGGCAGTCGGAAAAAGCCAGTAATGGCGGCAACGGCCGCAAATGAACTACCGTGCGATTGTCGAGCGGCATTTCGGCAAACATACTGGACTTCGGCATTCCGCAAAAGCATGTCCTCAGTCCAGACCTATTAAGCCGGCAGGCTCGGGTGACCGGCCTGCCAGGTATCGCACCGGTTCCGACAGCGGAAGCAAGGGCAGGAAGCTAAGGGAATGAGCTTGAAATTCGAAATCCAGCCGGCGGCCAATCCTACTCCTGAAAAGGAGCGCGCGGCAAAACTCGCGGACCCGGGCTTCGGCCGGATTTTCACCGATCACATGGCGATCGTCCGCTACAACCAGGCCAAGGGCTGGCATGGCGCGCGCGTCGAAGCCCGCGCCAATTTCTCGCTCGATCCGGCCGCGGCCGTCCTGCATTACGCGCAGGAGATTTTCGAAGGCCTCAAGGCCTACAAGCGCGACAACGGCGTGAACTTGTTCCGCCCCGACGCCAATGCCAGGCGCTTTCGGAATTCGGCGGAGCGCATGGCCATGGCGCCGGTACCCGAGCCTTTGTTCATCGAAGCGGTCGAACAGGTCGTGCGCATCGACAGCGCCTGGATCCCGGGCGGCGAGGGCAGTCTCTATTTGCGGCCCTTCATGATCGCGAACGAGGTCTTCCTCGGCGTGAAGCCATCAGCGGAATACATCTTCGCCGTCATCGCCTCGCCGGTTGGCTCCTATTTCAAGGGCGGGCCTGCGCCGGTGTCGATCTGGGTGTCGGAGAACTACACGCGCGCCGCGGTCGGCGGCACCGGCGCCGTCAAGTGCGGCGGCAATTACGCCGCGAGCCTGCGCGCGCAGGCCGAGGCCATCGAGCGCGGCTGCGATCAGGTGGTTTTCCTCGATGCGGTCGAGCGCCGCTACATCGAGGAACTCGGCGGCATGAACGTCTTCTTCGTGTTCGACGACGGGTCGCTGCTGACGCCGCCGCTCGGCACGATCCTGCCGGGCATCACCCGCGATTCTATCATTGCACTGGCGAAGGATTCCGGCACGCGCGTGCGCGAGGAGGCCTATACGATCGACCAGTGGCGCACGGATGCCGCCAGCGGAAAGCTGAAAGAGGCCTTCGCCTGCGGAACGGCGGCCGTGATCTCGCCGATCGGCAAGGTGTGTTCCGCGGGCGGCGAGTTTCTGATCAGCGGCGGCGCGGCCGGCCCCGTCGCCATGGGGCTGCGCAAGAAGCTGGTCGACATCCAGTACGGTCGCGCTGAAGACCCGCACGACTGGATCAGAAAGGTCCTGTGACCGGCGGCGGAATTATTCCGCCGCTCTGAGACTAATCACTTAAACGCTCGGTTACACGCGTCTCGTCGAGACGCGTGAGGGCTGGCGTGTGGCTAATTGAAACGGCGTCAATACGGGAGAGAGCCATGGGAGTTTCGTTCGACAAGATCGATGGCGTCATCTGGTACGACGGGAAGCTGGTGCCGTGGGCCGACGCCAACGTGCACATTCTCACGCATGGCCTGCATTATGCGAGCTGCGTGTTCGAGGGCGAGCGCGCCTATGGCGGCAGGGTCTTCAAGAGCACCGAACATTCCGAGCGGCTGAAGAACTCGGCCAACATCCTCGACTTCGAGATTCCCTGGTCGGTCGCCGAGATCGACGCCGCAAAACAGCTCGTGATCGACAAGAACAATTTGCCGGACGCCTATCTCCGCCCGATCGCCTGGCGCGGCTCCGAGATGATGGGCGTGTCGGCGCCGACCAACACCATCCATCTCGCCATCGCCGCTTGGGACTGGCCGAGCTATTTCGATCCGGCCGAAAAGCTGAAGGGCATCCGCATGTGCATGGCCGAGTACCGGCGGCCCGATCCGGCGACGATTCCGGCGATGGCGAAGGCGTCGGGACTCTACATGATCTGCACCATCTCAAAGCACAAGGCGGAGCGTGCCGGCTATGCCGATGCGATGATGATGGACTGGCAGGGGCGGGTGGCCGAATGCACCGGCGCCAACATCTTCTTCATCAAGGACGGCAAGATCCACACGCCGATTGCCGACTGCTTCCTCGCCGGCATCACCCGCGCCACCGCGATCGACCTCGCCAGGCGCCGCGGCATCGAGGTGATCGAGCGTCGCATCATGCCGGAGGAACTTGATGGTTTCACCGAGTGCTTCATCACCGGAACCGCGGCGGAAGTGACCCCGGTGGCGGAGATCGCCAATTGGAAGTTCACTCCCGGCAAGATCTCGGAGCAGCTGATGGCTGACTTCACCGCCGAAGTGCAGCCGAAGGGCAAGGCCGCGGCGTAAATTTCCCCGTCGACAGGTCGTCCTTTCTTGCTCTCCGGTTTCGGCTCCGGCCGCACGGTTCACCGCGCCGATCACGGTGAGGCGCGGGTCAGGGCTTCGTCGTCTGTCATGGTTGTTGAACTGGATAGAGGAACTCGGCTGGTCGGAGCCGCGTTGTGATGCCGAAGATTGACGGAGCATTCCAGCTGGCAGCAGCATCCGCGACGCCGCGCTGCACATCCCGATCGGAGCGATCTGGTTTTCAGGCGAAATGCGAAGCCATCATGGCCACGATCTTGAAGCGCTCAGGAAACGGGCGGACAAGAGCAACACGGAGGGCACATGAGAAACATCGTGAACGAAGACGGTGAGATCATCGCCAAGGCAACGAAAGACGGTACGCTGGTCGGCGGCCACCATCGCATCATAGCGGCGGGCAGCCTCAGTCAAAAACTGTTCTGGCAAGATACCGGCGAACCTGTGAAGCTTGACGCCTTAATGCATCTAACTTCTCATCGGCATATAGCTTGATGCGCTCGCCGCGTTAGCGAACGGCTTACTTCTTCTCGTCCTTCGGGGCCGGTGCACCGTCCCTGTCCCTTTTGATATTGCCCTTGGCTGCGCTCATGCCAGCCGTGTCCATCGAACCATCTGGCTTGGCGCCTTTCGTCGTTCCGGGCGGAGCGGCACGCCTCTTCCCGTGCGGGAGTCGTGAACTCTTCAGCGGCTCTGTGCGACCAACTCCCGGATTGCGGATAGAATTCGGTTCGTGGAATGGTGAAAATGACCTCAGCCCTCTCGATGTGCTCCAAATGCGTCGTGGCGGCCGCCGTCGCGGCGGTCCTCGCGTTTCTCGGCTCCCCGACGGGTAATGTCAGGGCCGAAGATCGCTCGCCGGTGATCGACCTCAGCTCTGGCAATCCGGAGATGAACGCCGCGATCGCAAAGGGGCGGGCGACGCTGCCGACTTTCTGGGCCTCCTACGACGCGCCAAAATCGTCGGAGACCGGTCACTCCCTCAAGGTGCGGTTTCCGAATCCGAGGAACAATGGCGAGCACATCTGGATGGCCGACGTGAAGAAGACCGCGGATGGCGGCTATTCGGGACGGTTCGCCAACGTGCCGCGCGATCTGCCCGGCAAGAAGGCCGGCGAGGTGGCCTTGTTCAAGGAGGCTGACATCTCGGACTGGATGTTCATGCGGAACGGCAAGATCGTCGGTGGCGAGACCATCAGGCCGCTGCTGAAATCACTGCCCAAGGCCGACGCCGACGCGCTTCGCGCGCGGCTGGAAACGCCTTGATCCCCTTAGACAGGTCCCTCTTCCCTCTCCCCTTGTGGGAGAGGGTACCCGAAGGGCGGGTGAGGGGTGCTCTCCGCGGATAGAGACCTTTCCCCGTGGACACAGACCCCTCATCCGGCGCTTCGCGCCACCTTCTCCCACAAGGGGAGAAGGGAAGAAGGCCACGGTTGCCCGACCGGGCCTTGGCTGGTACCAACGCGCCCCATGGCTGAAAAACCCAAAAAACCCCAGAAACTCCGCGCCCGTCTGCCGCGCGGGCTGGAAGATCGTGGCCCGGCGGCGATTGCCGCCACGCGCCAGATGGTCGAGAAAATCCGCGAAGTCTACGAGCGCTACGGCTTTGAGCCGGTGGAAACGCCCGCGATGGAGTTCACCGACGCGCTCGGCAAATTCCTGCCCGACCAGGACCGGCCGAACGAGGGCGTGTTCTCGTTTCAGGACGACGATGAGCAGTGGATCTCGCTGCGCTACGATCTGACCGCGCCGCTGGCGCGCTATGTGGCGGAGAACTTCGACGCGCTGCCGAAACCGTATCGCAGCTACCGCGCCGGCTATGTCTACCGCAACGAAAAGCCCGGCCCCGGCCGCTTCCGCCAGTTCATGCAGTTCGACGCCGACACGGTGGGTTCAGCTTCGCCGGCTGCCGATGCCGAGATGTGCATGATGGCGGCGGATACGATGGAAGCGCTTGGCATTCCGCGCGGCAGCTATGTCGTGAAGGTGAATAACCGCAAGGTGCTCGATGGTGTCCGCGATGCGCTCGGCATTGCGGATGACGGGCAATGGCTGACCGTCATGCGCGCGATCGACAAGCTCGATCGTCTTGGTGTTTCCGGCGTTCAGCAACTTCTTGGCGATGGCCGCAAGGACGAGTCAGGTGATTTCACCAAAGGTGCTGGTCTCAAGACCGACGACATTGCCCTGGTCGTCGGCGCGATCGAACCGGGTGCGCAGATCGATGCGCGGCTGCGTGACAGCAAGATCGGGCAGGAAGGCCGCGACGAACTCGACGCGATAAGCAAGCTTGTCACGGCATCGGGCTATGGTTCGGATCGAATCGTCATCGATCCCTCCGTTGTGCGCGGCCTCGAATATTACACCGGCCCGGTCTACGAAGTAGAACTCACGCTCGAAACCAAGGATGAAAAAGGCCGTCCGGTCCGCTTCGGCTCGGTCGGCGGCGGCGGGCGCTATGATGGCCTCGTCTCGCGCTTCCGCGGCGAGCCGGTGCCGGCGACGGGATTTTCCATCGGCGTGTCGCGGCTGCAGGCCGCGCTGACAATGCTTGGAAAGGTCGATACGAAACCGGCATTTGGCCCGGTCGTCGTCACGGCGTTCGGAGGAGAAATTGCTGACTATCAAAAGATGGTCGCAACTCTTCGCAACGCGAATATTCGCGCCGAACTGTATCTTGGAAATCCAAAGCACAGCATTGGCCAGCAAATGAAATATGCCGACAGACGAAACGCGCCCTGCGCGATCGTGCAGGGGTCGGACGAAAGGGCGAACGGCAAGATCCAGATCAAGGATCTGATCCTTGGTGCGGGGCTCACCGAGATCAAGGACCGCGAGGAATATTTGAAGAAGCAGGCCGAGGCCCAATACGAGGTCGACCAAGGCAAGCTCGTCGATGCCGTGCGCGAAGTGCTGGCGCGCCATGACGTGAAGTGGGGATAGCCATTCATTCGAGCCGTCATGCCCGGCCTTGTGCCGGGCATCCACGTCTTGTTTGATAGCCTTGATCGTGGACGGCCGGGACAAGCTTGGCCGTGACGAAAGAAAAACAACGAGGAGACCCAAATGCCTGAGATTACCGTGAGCATGGCCGCCGGCCGCACCGACGAACAGAAGGCCGGCATGATGCGCGACATCACCCAGGCGCTGGTCAAGAACCTCGGCGTCGATGCCGATGCGGTGGTGATCCAGATCAACGAAGCGCCGCTGGCCCACAAGATGAAGGGCGGCAAGACGTTTGTGGAGCGCGCGGCGGCCGCGAAGAAGTAAGGTTGGCTTCCATCTCTCGTCGTCCCTGCCTAGTGCGCAATTGCGCACGGGCGTAGGGACCCATAGCCGCCGGCGCTTGTTGTTTACCGCAGGCGTCCGGCATCGCTGCCTTGATCGAGGCATCACGCGGTGTGGGTCCCGGCGCAAGGCCGGGACGACAGCGGAGTTTGTTCGCGCTTCCGGAGAATCCCATGGACGCACGCGACTTCATCACAATCGGCATGAGTGCGGAGCGGACGCTGGTCGTGCCCCCTGAGCGCACAGTGGGGCATTTCGTGCCTGATATGCCGATGGTCTATGCGACCCCGATGATGATCCTGGAAATGGAGATGGCATCCAGCGACGCCATCAGAGGCCATCTGCAGCCGGGCTGGATCACGGTTGGAACCGAGGTCGATATCCGCCATCTCGGCGCGTCGCTGGTCGGCGCGACCGTGCGTGTCACGGGAAAAGTCTTTGCGGTGGAGCGCCGCGTCATCCGCTTCGAGGTCGAAGCCTTCGAGGGCGAGCGCAAAATCGGCGACGGCCGCCATGCCCGCGGCCTCGTCAATGCCGAGATGTTTATGAAGCGGTTTGCAGGAAAGTAGCCGCGCTGTTCGACCTCATCCTGAGGAGCGCGTTAGCGCGTCTCGAAGGATGAATGCCGAGGTGCAGCAGCCGGGCCACATGGTTCGAGACGGCGCTGGCGCGCCTCCTCACCATGAGGATAACCGCAACCCTACTTCGCCAGATCCTTCGAACGCTGCGTCGCCGCGGCCACCGCGCGCGTCAGCAGCGGCTGCAGGCCGTTCGGCCCCATCAGCACATCAAGTGCGGCGGCCGTGGTGCCGCCTGGCGAAGTGACATTCTGGCGCAGGGTCGCGGGAGCCAGTTCCGAGCGATGTAGCAACTCGCCGGAGCCGGCGACGGTTTCGCGGGCAAGCCGGGCGGCAAGCTCTGCCGGCAGGCCGGCCGCGACGCCAGCGCGCGCGAGTTCTTCGGCGAGCAGGAAGACATAGGCCGGACCGGAGCCGGAGACCGCGGTCACTGCGTCCATCAGGCTTTCCTTGTCGACCCATTCCACCGCGCCTGTGGCGCGCAACAGCGCATCCGCAATCGCGCGCTGCGCGGCGCTGACATTCTTGGCGGCGACCGCGACCGTGATGCCGCGGCCGATCGCGGCCGGCGTGTTGGGCATGGCGCGAACCACGCTGCCGCCGCAGACCGCTTCGAGCAGGGCGATGTTCGTGCCGGCCATGATCGAGACCACCAGCGTCGACGGGCCGGTGAACGGCTTGAATGTGGCACCGGCCTCGCGGAACGACTGCGGCTTCACCGCAACCACCAGCGTGTCGACCTCGCCGATATCTTTCGCTGCTGGATTGATCCGGATGCCTTGCGCCGCCAGCGCGCCGATCTCGGGGGACGGCTGCGGCTCGATCACCACGACGCGCCTGGCGTCGAGGCCGCCGGCCAGCCATCCCGTCAGCATCGCGCCGCCCATTTTGCCGGCGCCGGCAAGCGCGATGGTGCCGTGGAGGTTTTGAAGGGTGTTGTTGCTGCTCACCGCTACCACCATACGCTGTCGTCCCTGCCTAGTGCGCAATTGCGCACGGGCGCAGGGACCCATAACCACAGGCGGTTTTAGTGAAGCGAGAGAAGGGCGACAAGCAATTTGCTTAAGCCCGAGGGGTCACGGCGTATGGGTCCCTGCGTTCGCAGGGACGACATTGAATGCGCAGGAGCGGCGGGAACTACGCCTCGCCCTCGGTATCGAACATCGCCGCGCTCATTGCATCTGTGGCGGTCTTCCCGGCCCAGACCACGAACTGGAACGCGGGGTAATAGCGCTCGCAGGCGTGGATGGCGCCGGCCAGCATGGCCTCGCATTGCGCGGTCGAGGCGGTCAGCCCGCCCGGCAACAGCAGCGCCTGCCGATACATGATCATGCCGGTATGGGTCCAGATGTCGAAATGGCCGATCCATAGTTGCTCGTTGACCGCCGCGATCAGCCGCTGCACTTCGGCGCGGCGCGCAGGCGGAATCTTCATGTCGAAGGCGGAGGCCAGATGCAGCGCTTCGATCTCCCCCATCCAGGTGAAGGAGAGCTGATAGTCCGTCCAGTTGCCCTTGGAGACGATCGTGACTTCGTCTTCGCCGGAGCGCTCGAACGCCCAATTATTCTCGGCGGCAATGTCCTCGACCGCCGCGAGCGGGTTGTTCCGGGAATCGATAATGCCTTCGAGGAGGGACATGCCGTCTCGACCTTGTTTTTGAATTATTCTGATACGCACGCGAAGCACGGTGCGCGTTGAACTGACGTGTCGCCGCCGGCTGCAATCCCCCCGATCGCCAATCATCCCGGGGCCTACCGACGCTCAAGTGATGTGATTTGCGGAATCCGCGCAACTGACCCCTGAGTCCGTCCACAGGCCAAAGCGGCGTCGTCCACAGCAGATCGCAGCCACAGTTATTAATTTGAGAACAAACCGGAGTCGGATTCGAGCGCCACGGAGTCCAGCGGTCGGCAAATCAGGCCGGTCCGCCACAATAGTTAATAGATCGTGATGGTTAATAGACCGTTAATTGCCTTGGGATGGATCCATTTCGCGTCCCCCGCCGCCCGGATAAGGAAGGTAGAGGCTGGTTCCCGCCTCCACGCGCGAGGACGCCGACGTCATCGCAGATCGGCAGACGGCTTGAAAAGTCCGCGAACGCGCTGCGGGCTATTTCTCGCGCGCAACCACTGGACACGCCTCGATGGCCGACCCTAGCCACGCGCCTTCGATTTCGACGCAGGGCCGGGAAGCATCGACGCGCAAGCCGTACCGCTCCAGCAAAGGTTCGCGGATCGGCTTGCCGCGCGTGTGCAATCCCCATGCACCGCCCGGCGGCGGATTTTTCAACCCGGTGCGAATCCGGCGATCGAACTCGCCGTCGGGCATGATGGGCAGGGCAATGTCGGCGATCTGATAGAACCGCGACTCGGGCGGCAGCCGCGGGGCGATGTAGGCCAGCGGCTTGTCGAGAAGAAGATAGATCGCGGGCTGTTCAATCGATTTCGAGATCGTCGGGTTGTACGGATTGGACCAGGGGCGGTGGAACCAGTCTCCCGGTTGCGACCACAACGCGATGGCCAGGGCAATCGTGAGCATCACCGCATTCATGATGCGCAGCGAAGATACGCGGAGCGAGGCAAATCCGGGCGTGCCGGCCAGGCAGCGTGCAATCAGCAGCACGATCAAGGGCGCGCACAACAGCTCCAGCACGATCGCGTAGCGCTGGATCGAAAACACGGCGAGCCATGCCGCATAGGAGACGGCGAAGAACAGCATGAACTGAGTATCGCGGCGCGTGAAGATATCGGTGCGCGTGACGAGGCCGCGGCCGATCCCGAGCACGATCAACACCGTCGCGACCGCAAACCGCGCGTCGCGGAACGGATATTCCGAGCTTCTGTTGTCGCCGACCAGCCAGTAGAAGGGATAGGCCAGCGCGTCCAGGATGCCGCGCGGCAGTAATTCCCAGTCCATGATGTTCGTCGGGACCAATTCCGGGGACTGGAACACGGCGTTGAAGAGCGGAAAAATCGGATTGCCCATTTCGCGCCAGAGCATCAGCCCCCATGCGCCGCCTGTCGCCAGCGCGCCGACCGCGCCGCCAAGTCCGAGGCAGAACGTTGCCTTCAGCGGCCGGCTGGCGGCGAGCACGGCGGCGGCGGCACCGAGCGCGTAGACGACATTGGTCAGCTTCAGCCCGACGGCTGCGCCGATCAGCAGGCCTGCGAGAACGTAGCGTCCATGATGCGATCCATCCGCCGACACGATCAGGATACATCCAGCAAGAATCGGAAGCGCGGTGAGGATGTCGGAGAAGCTCGTGCCCACTTCCGAAATCGTCATCGGCCCGACCGCGGCAATCAGGATCGACGCGCCGATCGCGCTCGCCGTTGCGGCTTCCCGCAACAGGGCGCGGACCAGAAAATAGATCAGCAGCAGATTGAGGCCGTGCACCGCGCCCATGATCATCAGGCCATAGGGCAGTGGCAGCAGATGGCGCAGATAATAAACCGGGAAATAGACGGTCGGATTGAAGTAGGTCTGGAAGCCCGGCGGCAGCGCATCGAGGCCATAGCGGCCGTTGATCACGGCCCAGACATTGTACTCGTGGTAATTCTGCCAGTCCCAGTTGACGTCCTCGCCGACAAACCAGGTGTAGATGGCACCGGCCAGGAGCGAGCCGAGCGCGATGGCTATCGGCACCAGGACATTGGTTTGAAGAACAGGCGTTTGCCAGGCCCGGTCGGCGGGCTCTCCTGCATCCCTGCCGGCAACGTCGGCGGCGTCTGTCACGCTGGTTCCCCATGTGTCGCCCGGGCGATCTGGAGCTGGGCGCAATAGACACCTCTAGGATGCCGGCTTTAAGGATCCGTGAATGTTTCGCCATGCATCGATACGTTCGGGATGGTTCGCAAATCGCGCGTTAACGCTCGTTCGCTAGCGTTGCACAGCTTCCACGCAGGATGGGCCCATGACCTCGGAATTCTCAGCCGCTTCCCTCCGCTCGACGCCAGCCACGGCGGGGCGAGAAGGGCTGAAGCCGATGCCGTTGCTTCTGATCGGCGTCGTCTTCGCCATCGCCATCGGGCTCAGGCAGGTCGTCCCCCTGAACACCGATGTGAGCTGGCTGCTCGTCATCGGCGAACGCATGCTGGACGGCCAGCGGCTCTTTCGCGACATTGTCGAGATCAATCCGCCGATGGCGCCCTTCGCCTATCTGCCGGGTGTGGCGCTGGCGCGCGTTCTCGGCGTCGATCCGCGACATGTGATCGATGCCCAGCTTCTGCTGCTTGCCGCAGCCTCCCTGTTCGCCGTGTCGCGCATCCTGCGTCTTGCGCCGGCGACGGCCCCGTTGAAATCCGGAGCGTTTGCCGTCTGGGCGGCGGCCGTCGTGACGATCTTGCCGATGCACGTCTTCGCGCAGCGCGAACATATCGCGCTGCTCACCTTCCTTCCCGCGCTCGCCGTTTACGCCTTGCGCAGCGATCGCGAAACGCTGCCGCTATGGGCCATCCTGATCGCCGGCGCAGGCGCCGGCATCACGCTCGCCTTCAAGCCGTTCTTCGCGGTGCCGGTGGCTTTGTGCATCCTGTTTGCCGCCATCCGCTCGCGCTCATGGCGCGTGCTGTTTGCGCCGGAAAACATCATCGCGGGCGTCATCGTGACGATCGTCAGTCTTGGAACGTACTTCTTCTATTCTGAGTATTTCACGATCACCTATCCGCTCGTTCGCGATACCTATTTGTCGTGGTCGATGCCGGCTGCGGTCATCTTCCTGAACGACGCAACGCTGATCTTTGCGGTTGCGCTGGTGTCGGTGTTGGTGGCGCGGCAGAAATCGGAGTCAGATCCGGCGTTGCTGGTGGCGATGCTTGCCTCGGCCGGGTTTGCCGTCTCGTTCTTCCTGCAGCGGCGCGGCTGGGCCTACCACTCCTACCCGATGGTCGCGATCGCCTTGCTCGCAATGGGATACGTCCTGACGGGAGTGGGCGCCACGGAATCGCGCCCGCGCCGTTTTGCAGCAGCGTCGATCTTCGTCATGGCTGCGACGTTCGCGTTCGGCATGCTCTGGTTCAACACCACCGTCTATGTAGGCCCGATCAAGGAAGCCATCGCGGGTCTCAAACCGAATCCCCGCATCCTGGTGCTGAGCGGTGAGGCGGCGATTGGGCATCCGCTGGTGCGTGACGTCGGGGGCGTGTGGGTTTCCCGGCAGGAGAATCTGTGGCTTAGGGCGTTTACGCGGGTGACGCGCGAAAAGACCTCCGTCGACGCTGCGACCGACGCCCGGCTGAACGACTATCTGGCGCTGGAGCGCAAATGGCTGATCGAGGATTTTCGAAAATTGCCGCCTGACATCGTCCTGGTCGACAATTTGCGCGACGGATGGGGTGACTGGGTGCGCGCCGACGCCGAGCTGACGCAGCTTTTCAAGCCGTATTCGCTTGTAAGGACGGTCGAAGGGATCGACATCCTGCGCCGGACGGAATGACCCGCGCAGGCGCTATTTCTGCATGACGCCAATCGCGAACGTATAGGGCAGGCGCGACAAGTCTTCGCGGATGGCGAGCTTCACCCGCGCAAACGCGTTGCCGAGCACTTTGTTGTAGCCGTCCTCGTCGCGGATGAACTCGCCACGGTCGTTGTCGAGCAGCCATTTTGCGATCGGCGACTGGCCTTCGCGATAGCAGGGGTCGGTGGTGAACAGAACCCCATCGTCTTTCAGGACGTCGCGGATGTTGGCGAGCGTGGATCTCAGATCCTCGTCGCCGATATGGTGCAGGACCCCGTTCATCATGACGAGGTCGGCGCCGGCGAATTCGCGGGCGGCGGCGGCATCGAAATAGCGGCAATGAAACGTGCCGAGATGGCCGAACGATCGCCTTGCATAGGCGATGTAGGTTTCGTCGATGTCGAAGCCGTTGTAGATCGTGCTCTCGGGCAGATATTGCAGGATATGACCGGGGCCGCATCCGATGTCGATCACCCGCATGCCCGGCCGCATTGTCAGGTAATCCGCGATCGCCTTGATGCGGGCGCCGAAGAAGCCGCCGGCGCTCTGATAGGCCTGATAGAGGGCGGGATGGCTCAGGATCATCGCCTTCATCAGGAGGCCTCGTACATTTCGCTGCGCATGTTCGATTCCGACTGGGCCAGCAACGTCATCAGCGGCACCTGTTCCAGATCGTCCCGGCCGTCGGCCGCGCCGTGCGGCAGCCGTCCGCGCCGGTGAATGTGCGAGATCAGGAACAGCGGACGGTTCTTCGATTGAATGTAGATGCGGCCAACATATTCCCCGATCAGCCCGAGCACGAGAAGCTGGACCGAGGAGATCATTACGACCAGCAGCGTGAGGCTCGTCCATCCCGGCACGGCGCCGGAAAGAATCCAGATGATCACCGCGTAGATGCCGATAAGGGTGAGTCCGGTCGTGAGCAGCGCGCCGACATAGGTCGCGATCCGCAGCGGCACCATCGAGAAGCTGATCAGCGCGTCGAGCGCAAAGCCGATCATCTTCGTCAGCGGATATTTGGTGCTGCCGGCGTACCGCGGATTGCGGTCGTATTCATAGGCGACCTGCTTGTAGCCGAGCCAGGCGACCATCCCACGGATGAAGCGATCGTGCTCCGGCATCTGCACGAGCTGGTCGGAGATGCGGCGGCTCATCAGGCGGAAGTCGCCGGTATCCACGGGAATGTGGACGCGGGTGATACGGGCGAGCAGGCGGTAGAAGGCCTCGGCCGATTTTTTCTTGAATCGGGTTTCGCCGGCGCGGCTGCGGCGCAGGCCATAGACGACGTCGGCGCTTTCGCGAACCATCATCTCGTACATCGGCGCGAGCAGTTCAGGCGGATCCTGCAGGTCGGCGTCGATGACGAGCACCAGATCGCCGCGCACGGTGGAAAGGCCGGCGGTCAGCGCCAGTTGATGGCCGTGATTGCGCGCGAGCCGGACCGCGACGACATTGCGGTCTTCCGCCGAGAGTTCGTTGATCAGCTTCCAGGTGTTGTCGGTCGAACCGTCGTCGACGAGGATCAACTCGAACCGCTGGCCGCACAACGCACGCGCGGCGGCGGTCATCTGACGGTGGAATTCGCGCAAGCCTTCCTGTTCGTTGCAGCAGGGCACAACGATGGACAGAAACATTCTGCCGGGGCGCGGCATCCCGTCCTGGATTTGCATGAGAGTGGCAGCCTGTCCGGCAAGGGGTTTGGGTCGACTCGCTGCCTCCGATAATCGGTGAAGCCCAGTTAATTGTTCATCAATTTCTGACCTGCCAAAGGACGATTCGGACGCTTCCGAAAAGATCGGACCTGACGGCCGATCTCGACGCAATTAATCAAATGTTAGGCGTTCGCTAAACGATTGCGTAACGAAGGAGCGTTGGCCCACGCGCGAGGCGGCGCCGCCTTACTCCGGCTTGAGGCCGCCCGCGCGCACCACCTTGCCCCATTTCTCGGTTTCATCTGCGATCAGTCTGCCGAAATCGGCCGGTGAACCCGGCATCGGGTCGCCGCCGATCGCGGCAAGCTTTGCCTTCATGCCGCCATCGGCGATCGCCGCATTGATTTCCTTGTTGAGCTTGTCGACGATCTCGGCAGGCGTGTTTTTCGGCGCGGCGAAACCGTACCACTGGCTGGCTTCATAACCCGGCACGGAATCCCCCACCGTCGGAACCTCCGGCAGATCCGGCATACGCGCAGCCGTGGTTACCGCGAGCGCACGCAGCTTGCCGGTCTTGACGTGGTCGGCGGTGCCCGGTGCAGCCGCAAACAGGATCTGCACCTGGCCGCCGAGCAAATCCGATAGCGCCGGCCCCTGGCCGCGATAGGGGACGTGGACCATGTCGACGCCGGTCATCATCTTGAACAACTCGCCCGCCATATGCGGCGCGCTGCCGCTGCCGGCCGAGGCCATGTTGACCTTTCCCGGATTGGCTTTGGCGTAAACGATGAATTCGGCCAGCGTCTGCGCAGGCACCGAGGGGTGGACCAGCACCACCATCGGCACCCGAATGACACCCGCGACCGGCGCGATGTCGCGGACGAAATTGAAGTTGAGTTTCTCGTAGAGCGAGGCGTTGACCGCGTTCGGGACGGTTGCCAGCAGCAGCGTGTAGCCGTCGGGCGCGGCGTTCACGACCGTCTCGGTGCCGATATTGCCGCCGGCGCCGGTGCGGTTCTCGACGACGAAGGGCTGCCCGAGACGGTCGGCCAGCCACTGGCCGATCAGGCGCGCGGTGATGTCGACGCCGCCACCGGCGGCGAAACCGGCGACGATCTTCGTCGGCCGGGTCGGATAATCCAGCGCAGACGCCGGTCGCGGCAAGACGGGGGCGGTGACGAGCGCGCCGGCGAGTTTGAGGAAATTCCGGCGAAGAAGAAGTTTCATGTCGAGCGTCCCCCTGTTGGCAGCAAGCTATCCCAATTGCCGCGGCCTGCGTAAGGCCGGGCGCCGGTCAGGCTGGTGCGCCCTGTTCCCGCGGCATGGGGACATGCCGATTCCCCATGCCAAAGGTGCTTGCTGACGCCCCGGCGTTTGGTCATATTCTTGGGCAGGTCGTCCATTCCGGGCGGCCGATGTTCTCAGGGCGGGGTGAAAATCCCCACCGGCGGTAAGGGTGACGTAGCCCAAGCCCGCGAGCGCCTTCTTCTCCCAAGAAGAAGGGTCAGCAGATTCGGTGTGATTCCGAAGCCGACGGTTACAGTCCGGATGAAAGAGAACGGTTTGCGGCGGCCTTCGCGCGTTTGCGCGTGGGCTGACGTCGTTCCGTATGCCCTGATTCTGGTCCTGAAAGAGGAAAGCCATGAATCAGATGTTGCAAGAGCCTGAAGTCCAATCCCACCACCAAACGGTCGAAACGAGCCACGTCCCTGACGTGCCCGAGCGTCCACCGGCGCCGGCGCACCCGCGCTTCGTCAAGCCGCAGCGGGTCGCCTTCGTGCAGTCGTCCTGGCACCGCGACGTCGTCGAGGAATGCCGCCTCGCATTCCTCGAAGAGATCGAGGCGCGCCATATCACGCGTGCGCAGGTCGATCTGTTCGAGGTGCCGGGTTCGTTCGAGATACCCTTGCATGCGCAACTGCTCGCCAAGACGCGGCGCTACACCGCGATCGTGGCCGCAGGCCTCGTCGTCGACGGTGGCATCTATCGCCACGAATTCGTCGCCGACACCGTGATCAAGGCGCTGATGGACGTGCAACTCAAGACCGAGGTGCCGGTGTTCTCCGCGGTGCTGACGCCGCAGCAATTCCACGACAGCGCAGTGCATCACGACTTCTTCCGCAAGCATTTCGTCATCAAGGGCATCGAGGTCGCGGAAGCCTGTGCCAACACGCTGCACAGCCTGGAGCGGTTGCGCGGACAGGTGGCGGCGGGGATCGTGGGGTAAAACCCTGACCATCAGCCGATTGTCATTCCCGCCGCCGCGCCTGTACACTCGGCGGCGGGAGGAGGCACGCCCGTGGAGACGGGCGGCCGAGACGATCATGTTCGAAGGACACGATCCCTATCTCGTCGCGCTCTCGGTGGTGATCGCGATCCTGGGAGGTTACACCGGCTTCAGCCTCGCCGCGCGCATCCGCGGGACGCCGGATGCGAGCCATCGCGTGCTGCTCGCGGGCGCAGCATTCTTCCTCGCCATCGGCATCTGGACCATGCACTTCGTCGGCATGCTGGCGGCACCGCTGCCGGCAGGCTCGGTCTATCTTGTGTTGCCGACGATCGTGTCGTTCCTGATTTGCGCGCTGGTCGTCGGCATTTCCGTCTTCCTTGTCAGCGTCGGCGAGCCGCCGGTTTTCCGCGTGGTGTCGTCGGCAGTGCTGCTCGGGGTCGGTATTGCCAGCATGCACTATGTCGGCATGCATGGATTGTCGGGTAATTTCGCCATGACCCATGACGCAGCCATGGTCGGGCTGTCGGTCTTGATCGCGATCGCCACGGCTTATGGTGGTCTGCGTGCATTCCTGGCGCGGCAGGGCGGCGTGCAACTGGCGCTCAGCGCGGTCGCCTACGGCTTTGCGGTAGCAGGCATGCATTACACCGCGATGAGCGGCATGCATCTGGTTCCGCTCTCGGACGGGTCGCATCACCACGTCGACGGACTGGCCGCGTCGCCGCAAATGCTCTCGCTGGTCGTGGCGCTGCTCTGCTTCGTGATTGCGGCGGGTTTTCTGCTGTCGCTGGTGCCTGAACCACGCAAGAAAGTTGCGGAGACGGCAGAGGCGGTTGCCGGTATTCCCAACGTCGCCGCGATCGTTGCTGAAATTTCTCCAGCCGAAGCCGGCGCCGTCCCGACCGGCCCGCGCCTGCGGCCGACGCCGCTCGGCGGCCTCGGCCAGCCGCCCCGCTCGGCGCCCGCGCCACGGATGCCGGTCGAAGGCGCCGACGGCACCCATTTCATCGACAGCGCCGACGTCAGGAGCGTCAGGGCCGACGCGCACTATACAAAGGTCCATGATGGCACCCGGGAACGGATGTGCCCGTGGTCGATTTCGGAGGCCGAAGCCCAGCTCGACCCCGGACTGTTCGTCCGGGTGCACCGCAGCCACATCGTGGCGATGGCGCACGTCACGCTGGTTCGCAAGGAAGGTGACGGCGCGATCGTCGAACTCGACGGTCCGTCGCCGCACCGGGTGCCCGTGAGCCGCGCCAAGATCGCCGAAGTGAAGGCCCGGCTCGGCTTGGTAAGGCGCCATGCCTCCTGAATAGGTCGGCAGGACTGACGCATTTCGTGCGCGTTTATCCGCATTTCGTGCGAATTTCCCGACCTTGTGCCCACGTTATTGCGTCTTGGAACGCCTCCAATCAGCGTGCCCGCCAACGTCCGCAAAGGACGAATGGAGGAGACGCATGATCCCTGGCCCATTCAACTACCACCGGCCGGCGACCGTGGCCGACGCGGTGAAACTGCTCTCGACCCTGGGTGACGAGGCTCGCCCGCTGGCGGGCGGCCACAGCCTGGTGCCGATGATGAAGCTCAGGCTCGCGAGCCCAGAGCATCTGGTCGATCTGCACGGTATCGCAGGCCTCAAGGGCATCCGCCGCGACGGCAACACAATCGTGATCGGCGCGATGACCACCCAGCACGAATTGCTGGCGTCCGACGAGATCGGACAATCCTTGCCCATTCTGGACGAAACCGTGCTTCTGATCGCCGATCCCCAGGTGCGCTACCGCGGCACCATCGGCGGCAACGTCGCCAATGGCGATCCCGGCAACGACATGCCGGCGCTGATGATGACCTTGGGCGCGAGCTACCGGCTCGAAGGCGCGTCCGGCGCACGCGAGGTCGCTGCAGCTGAGTTCTACCAGGGCGCCTATTTCACCGCGCTCGAACCCGGCGAACTCCTGACCTCGATCTCCATCCCCGTACCCGCCCTCGGCCACGGCTACGCCTATGAAAAGCTGAAGCGCAAGGTGGGCGACTACGCCACCGCCGCTGCCGCGGTCGTGCTGACGATGGCGGGCGGCAAGGTTGCCACCTGCAAGATTGGGCTAACGAATCTTTCGGAGACGCCGCTGCTTGCTGACGACGCTGCGAAAGCCGTGATCGGTACCAGCCTCGATCCGGCCACGCTGAAGAAGGCTGCCGCCGCCGCGGAAGCGATCATGTCGCCGGCCGCGGATGCCCGCGGGCCGGTCGAATACCGCAAACATGTCGGCGGCATCATGGTGATGCGCGCGCTGCAGCGCGCCGCCGGCCGCGCAAGATAGGGGAGAGACAACAATGGCAAAGACTCACGTCACCATGAAAGTGAACGGCGCCGAGGTCGAAGGCCTCGTCGAACCGCGCACGCTGCTGGTGCATTTCATTCGCGAAAATCTTTCGCTCACCGGCACTCATATCGGTTGCGAAACCACCCATTGCGGCGCCTGCACCGTCGATATCGACGGCATGTCGGTGAAAAGCTGCACCATGTTCGCGGTGCAGGCCCAGGGCTCCGACATCATGACCATCGAAGGCGTCGCCAATGCCGACGGCTCGCTGTCGGCGCTGCAGGAAGGCTTTCGGATGATGCACGGCCTGCAATGCGGCTTCTGCACACCCGGCATGATTTTGCGCGCGCACCGCCTGCTCCAGGAGAATCCATCTCCGACCGAGGAGGAAATCCGGATGGGCATTTCCGGCAACATCTGCCGCTGCACCGGTTACCAGAACATCGTCAAAGCCATTCAATATGCCGCCGCCAAGATCAACGGCGTTGAATTCAGGGAGGCTGCGGAATGAACGACATGACTCCCACGCGGGAACAACGCGAAGCCAAACTCGAAGGCATGGGCTGCAAGCGCAAGCGGGTCGAGGACATCCGCTTCACGCAAGGCAAGGGTAATTATGTCGACGACCTGAAGCTGCCGGGCATGCTGCACGGCGATTTTGTCAGATCGCCGCATGCGCACGCGCGCGTCAAGAAGATCGACGACACCGAGGCGCTGAAAGTGCCGGGCGTGCTCGCGGTCATCACCGCCGAGACGCTGAAAACCGTCAACCTCGCCTGGATGCCGACGCTCGCCGGCGACGTGCAGATGGTGCTGGCCGACGGCAAGGTGCTGTTCCAGAACCAGGAGGTCGCCTTCGTGGTCGCGACCGATCGCTATGCGGCCGACGACGGCATCAACAAGGTGGTGGTCGAATATGAACCGCTGCCGGTCGTGATCGATCCGTTCAAGGCGATGGACGCGGACGCGCCGGTGCTGCGCGAGGACCTCGCCGGCAAAACATCAGGTGCGCACGGTCCGCGCAAGCATCACAACCACGTCTTCGAGTGGACCGTCGGCGACAAGGACCTGACCGACGCCGCCTTCCGCAAGGCGGAGGTGACGATCAAGGAGATGATCTCCTACCATCGCACCCATCCGTCGCCGCTGGAGACCTGCCAGTGCGTCTGTTCGTTCGACAAGATCAAGGGCGAGTTGTCGATCTGGGGCACTTTTCAGGCACCGCACGTGATCCGTACGGTCGTCGCGCTGATTGCGAAAATTCCCGAGCACAAGATCCATGTGATCTCGCCGGATATCGGCGGCGGTTTCGGCAACAAGGTCGGCGCCTATCCCGGCTATATCTGCGCGGCGGTCGCCTCCATCGTGACGGGTAAACCCGTCAAATGGGTCGAGGATCGCATCGAGAACCTGACCGCGACGTCATTCGCGCGCGATTACCACATGACGACCGAGATCGCATCGACCAAGGAGGGCAAGGTCACGGGTCTGCGCGTGCACGTGCTGGCCGATCACGGCGCATTCGACGCCTGCGCCGATCCCTCGAAATGGCCGGCCGGCTTCTTCAACATCGTCACGGGATCGTATGATTTCCCGACCGCGCATCTTTCGGTCGACGGCATCTACACCAACAAGGCGCCGGGTGGCGTCGCCTATCGATGCTCGTTCCGCGTCACCGAAGCGGCGTACTGCATCGAGCGCGCGATGGATATTCTGGCGCAGAAACTTAACATGGACCCGGCTGAACTGCGGCTGAAGAATTTTATCAAGCCCGAGCAGTTCCCGTATCACTCGGCCTTGGGCTGGGAGTACGATTCCGGCGACTATCACACCGCCATGCGCAAGATGATGGAGTCGGTCGACTATGCCGGTCTGCGCAAGGAGCAAGCGGCGCAGCGCGCGGCGTTCAAGCGCGGCGAGACCCGCGAGATCATGGGCCTCGGCGTGTCGTTCTTCACGGAGATCGTCGGCGCCGGGCCGTCGAAGAATTGCGACATCCTGGGGATTGCGATGTTCGATTCCTGCGAAATCCGCCTGCATCCGACCGGGGCAGGCATCGTCCGCGTCGGCTCCAAGAGCCAGGGCCAGGGCCATGAGACCACCTGGGCGCAGATCATCGCGACCGAAATCGGGATTCCCGCCGACGACATCATGGTCGAGGAGGGCAATACCGATACCGCGCCTTACGGGCTCGGCACCTACGGTTCGCGCTCGACGCCGGTGGCGGGCGCCGCGATCGCCATGGCCGCGCGCAAGATCAAGGCCAAGGCCCAGATGATCGCGGCCTACAAGCTCGAGGTGCACGAAGACGACCTCGAATGGGATATCGATGGTTTCCGCGTCAAGGGCCTACCGGAGAAGACGATGTCGATGAAGGACATCTGCTGGGCGGCCTACAATTCGGTTCCTCCCGGCATGGAGCCGGGCTTGGAGGCGGTCAGCTATTACGATCCGCCCAACATGACCTATCCGTTCGGCGCCTATATCTGCGTGATGAACATCGACGTCGATACCGGGGTCTACAAAGTCCGTCGCTTCTATGCGCTCGACGATTGCGGCACCCGCATCAACCCGATGATCATCGAGGGCCAGGTGCACGGTGGATTGACCGAAGCCTTCGCGATCGCGATGGGCCAGGAAATCCGCTACGACGCCGACGGCAACGTCGTCACCGGCTCGTTCATGGATTTCTTCATGCCGACCGCGGTCGAGACCCCGCATTGGGAAACCGACTTCACCGTCACGCCGTCACCGCATCACCCGATTGGCGCCAAAGGTGTTGGCGAGAGTCCTAATGTCGGCGGCGTGCCGGCGTTCTCCAATGCGGTCAACGACGCCTTCTCGTTCCTGGGGAGTACCCACATCCAGATGCCGCATGACTACTGGCGTAACTGGAAGGCGGCGAAGGATCTGGGAGCGGTGGCGTAGTTGCTCGTCATTGCGAGCGTAGCGAAGCAATCCATGTCGCAGCGAAGAAAGACTGGATTGCTTCGTCGCTTCGCTCCTCGCAATGACGACGGGACCGATTGGAACAAACAGGAAAACGCTCTGACGATGAGAAATCGTGACGAGATCGCGCAAGCGTTGGCGGCGTCGGGCTATATCGCCGACGGCGAACTCGCGACCGCGATCTCGCTGATGCAATTACTGCGGCGCCCGCTGCTGCTGGAAGGCGAGGCGGGCGTCGGCAAGACCGAAGTGGCGAAGGCGCTGGCGGCTGCGCACGCGACCGCGTTGATCCGGTTGCAATGCTATGAAGGGCTGGATCAATCGTCCGCACTCTATGAGTGGAACTACCAGCGCCAATTGCTCGCGATCCAGGCGCATCGCGGCAGCGATGCCGACGCCATTGAAGAGCAGATCTTTTCAGAAAAATACCTGCTGGAACGGCCATTGCTGGCGGCGATCCGCCGCGACAAGCCGCCGGTGCTTTTGATCGACGAGATCGACCGCGCCGACGACGAGTTCGAGGCGTTTCTGCTCGAACTGCTCTCGGACTTCCAGGTTTCGATTCCCGAGCTCGGTACTATCACGGCCACCACGATCCCGCATGTGGTGCTGACCTCCAACGGGACGCGCGAACTCTCGGACGCGCTGCGTCGCCGCTGTCTCTATCATTATGTCGACTATCCCGAAGTCGATCGGGAGGCGCGCATCATCATGGCGCGGATCGAGGGTGCCGGCGCTTCGCTCGCACTGCAGATCGCGCGCATGGTCGAAGGCATCCGCAAAGAAGAATTGCGCAAGGTGCCGGGGGTCGCGGAGACGCTGGACTGGGCGGCGGCCTTGGTCGGCCTCGACGTCCGCGATCTCCACGACGCGCCCGAGACGGTCCACGAGACGCTGATGTGCCTGCTCAAGACCCATGAGGACAAGTCGCGGGTCACGCGCGAAGTCAGCGAACGACTGTTGGGGAAGGTCGCATGAGCTGTTGCGGCACCAGCCCCGGTTACGAAGAGCTCGACGAGGTCTCGCGCCTTGTCGCGTCAAGGCTCGCCGCGTTTCTCAAAACCCTGCGCGACAGCGGATTCGCCGTAGGCCTTGCCGAAGGCCAGGACGCGGCGGAATTGATGACGGCCGGCTACGCGGCCAGGCCGGGCCTGCTGCGTTCGGCGTTCAAGCACCTGTTCTCGGCGCGGAAGTCCGACTGGGAAAAATTCGACGGCATCTTTGACGCGTTCTGGCTCGGCAGGCGCGTGCGGTCGCGGTCGATAACTTCTGGCTCGTCGAAGGCTGCGAACAATCCGTCGCTCAAGACGCTGGCAGACGGCCAGCGCGCCGGTGGCGAGATGGCGATGGATCAGGTTCCATCCACCGATGACGCCGGCGCCGATCGCGCCAGCGAAGGCCGCATGGAAGGGGCCTCGCGTGCCGACGATCTGGCCGAGGTTGATTTCCGTAAACTGGCCGATCCCGCGCAAATCGAGCAGGCGCATGAAGCGGCCGCCCTGCTGGCGCGCGCGATGCGCACGCGGCTGACCCGGCGCGATCTGGCGCGGCGGCGCGGCTACCGGCTCGATCTGCGCCGGACCATTCACGGCAATATCAGCCACGGCGGCGTCCCGATCGACCTCGTCAGGCGGCAGCGCAAGGAGAAGCCCCTGCGGCTGGTCATCCTGCTCGATGCCTCCGGTTCGATGAGCATGTACACCGGCGTATTCCTGCGCTTCATCCACGGCATCCTCGACGAGTTTCGCGAAGCCGAGGCTTTTCTCTTCCACACCAGGCTCGCTCATGTCTCCGACGCGATGAAGGAAAAGGACGCGGCGCGCGCACTCGATCGTCTCTCGATCATGGCGCAGGGTGCAGGCGGCGGCACCAGGATCGGCGAGAGCCTGCAGACCTTCAACCGCTGGCACGCGGCGCGCGTGATCCATTCGCGCACCGTCGTGATGATCGTGTCCGACGGCTATGAGACTGGCGACGCCGCATTGCTCGGCCGCGAGATGGTGGCGCTCGGCCGCCGCTGCCGCCGCATCGTCTGGCTCAACCCTATGATGGCGTGGGAGGGCTATACGCCAGTTGCCGCGGGCATCAAAGCGGCGCTGCCGCATGTCGATTTCTACGCGCCCGCCAATACGCTCAACAGCCTGATGGCACTCGAACCCTATTTGGCGAAACTATAGATGGGCCGACCGATGAGTGCACATGCCGAAGTGATGGATATGGTCGCGCAGATGAAATCCGCCGAGCAGCCGTTCGTGCTGGCGACCGTGGTGCGCACGGTGTCGGTGACGGCGGCAAAAGCTGGCGCGAAGGCGATCATTCGTCCTGATGGCACCATCGTCGCGGGCTGGATCGGCGGCGGCTGCGCGCGGGGCGCGGTGCTCAAAGCCGCGCGCGAAGCGCTGCTGGACGGGGAGCCGCGCATGGTTTCGGTGCAGCCCGAAAATCTCCTCGCCGAACTCGGCGTCAAGCCGGGCGATAATCGCGAGGGCATCCGCTTCGTCAGCAACCTGTGTCCGAGCAAGGGCACCATGGATATCTTCGTCGAGCCGGTGCTGCCGCATCCCTCGCTGGTGATTTTTGGCGCAAGCCCGGTCGCGATGTCGTTGGCCGCGCAGGCCCGCCAGCTCGGCTATCACGTCACGCTGGCTGCGCCGGCCGCCGATATCGCGGTCGAGCCCGATGCCCACGTCATTGTCGACGGCTTCGCGCCCCGCTACCTCAACGAAGCCAGGCGTTTCGTTGTGGTCTCGACCCAGGGCAAGGGCGATGAGGCCGCCTTGCGCGCGGCGCTCGCCATCAAGGCCGAGTATCACGCCTTCGTCGGCAGCCGCCGCAAGATGACGGCGCTGCGCGAAAAGCTCGTCGCCGGCGGCATCGCGCGTGGGGCGATCGACCGCGTCAAGGCCCCGGCCGGACTCGATCTCGGCGCAATCACACCGGAAGAGATCGCGATGTCGATCCTCGCAGAAATCACCGTCGAGCGCCGCCGCGGCCAGCGCGCGGTGAATCCCGTCGCAGCAGATAAGGACCCATCATGCAGATGAACGACAGCCAGCGCATCCCGGCGCCGAAGGAAAAGGTCTGGGCTGCGCTCAACGATCCCGAGATTCTGAAGCAGTGCATTCCCGGCTGTCAGTCCCTCAACATGTCCTCAGCCACCGAGATGACCGCGACCGTCGTCTTCAGGGTTGGGCCGGTGAAGGCGACCTTCGGCGGCAAGGTGACGCTGTCTGATCTCGATCCGCCGAACAGCTATCGGATTTCGGGCGAGGGCTCTGGCGGCGTCGCTGGATTCGCCAAGGGCGGCGCGACGGTGAGGCTCGAAGCGGAAGGGCCCGGTGTTACGGTGCTGCACTACGATGTCGACGCGCAGATCGGCGGCAAGCTGGCGCAACTCGGGTCACGGCTGATCGATTCCACCGCGAAGAAGCTGGCGGGCGAATTCTTCGCTTCGTTTGGACAAGTTGTTGGCGGAGCCGCAGCGGCGCCTGCGGAAGCGGCGCCCAAGGGCTGGTTGGGCAAGCTGACCGGCGCGGTCTAGGTGATCAAGGACGCCCGCATTAAGCTCGGCAACTGACTTGTGCGTGCCGTCCGCGACCTAAACGAGGCAAGCAGACATCCGAATCTCGCTTGGCCTGCTTGTGCTTTCGGCTAAGCTGTTCGGCGTCAGTTCACCAGATAAGAGTGATCACACATGACCGGGACGGATTCGTCGGATTGGCTCGGCCTGTCGGGCCGCGTTTGCGTGGTGACAGGCGGAGGCGGCGGCATCGGCCGCGCCACGGCCCTCAGTTTCGCCAAAGTCGGCGCCCGCGTTGCCGCGATCGATCTCGATGAGCGCGGTCTTGAAGTAACGCGCGCCGAGCTTGGCGCCGGCCATGTCATCGCGCGTTGCGACACGTCTAATGTCGAGAGCGTGACCGCGGCGTCTGCGACGATCGAAAAATCGCTGGGGCCCTGCGACGTGCTGGTCAATACCGCCGCTGTACTGCGGCCCGGCGCGCTCGACACCCTGTCGCTTGCCGAGTGGAACGCCGTTCTATCGGTCAACCTGACCGGCTACTTCGTCTGCGCGCAGGTTTTCGGCCGGCAGATGCGCGCGCATCGCCGCGGCAGTCTGGTTCATGTGGCCTCGATCGCCGGCAGCCATGCCCAGGGGCAGAGCGGCGCCTACAGCGTCAGCAAGGCCGGCGTGATCATGCTGTCGCGGCAGCTTGCCAACGAATGGGGGCCGCACGGTATCCGCAGCAATGTCGTCAGCCCCGGCATGGTGATCACGCCGATGAGCCAGTCGTTTTACGATACGCCTGGGGTGACCGAGCGCCGCGCCGCGGTGGTGCCGTCGCGGCGGGTCGGCATGCCCCAGGATATGGCTGACGCGATCCTGTTTCTCGCCAGCGACCGCGCGTCCTACGTCAATGGCGACGAGATCACGGTCGACGGCGGCTATGCCAATATGCTGATGAACCTGGTGCCGCGGCCGGGGTTTGAGTGAGGCGCTGTAGGGTGGGCAAAGCGCAGCGTGCCCACCATTCAGGATCACGGTCGAGGATAGATGGTGGGCACGGCGCAAGTGCGCCTTTTGCCCACCCTACAAGCCTGCCTCAGTCGAACAGGCTCGACACCGATTCTTCCGACGCGGTGCGGCTGATCGCTTCCGCGATCAGGGGCGCGATCGACAGCGTGCGGATGTTCGCAGCCTTGGTGACCGCCTCGGTCGGCAGGATCGAGTCGGTGATGACGAGTTCCTTCAGCTTCGACGAGGCGATGCGCGCGGCGGCGCCGCCCGAGAGCACGCCGTGGCTGATATAGGCGTAGACATCCTTGGCGCCATTGGCGAGCAGCGCGTCCGCGGCGTTCACCAGCGTGCCGCCGGAATCCACGATGTCGTCGATCAGGATGCAGGTGAAGCCGGCGCAGTCGCCGATCACGTTCATGACTTCGGATTCACCGGCGCGCTCGCGGCGCTTGTCGATGATGGCGAGCGGCGTGTTGATGCGCTTGGCAAGGCCGCGGGCACGAACCACGCCGCCGACGTCGGGCGACACCACCATGAGGTTGGCGAGGTCGAAGCGCTCTTTGATGTCGCGCACCATGACCGGCGAGGCGTAGAGGTTGTCGGTCGGGATGTCGAAGAAGCCCTGGATCTGGGCGGCATGCAGGTCGAGCGTCATCACACGGTCGACGCCGGCGCGCGTGATCAAATTGGCGACCAGCTTGGCCGAGATCGGCGACCGCGAACCGACCTTGCGGTCCTGCCGGGCGTAGCCGAAATAGGGGATCACCGCCGTGATGCGGCGGGCGGAGGCCCGGCGCAGCGCATCGGTGATGATCATGAGTTCCATCAAATGGTCGTTGGCCGGAAACGACGTCGACTGGACAATGTAGACGTCGGAGCCGCGGACGTTCTCCTGGATTTCGACGAAAATCTCCATGTCCGCGAACCGCCGGACAGTGGCCTTGGTCAGCGGCAGATGCAGCCAACTGGCAATTTCCTGGGCCAGCACCGGATTGGAATTGCCGGCGACCAGCTTGATCGAGCCGTTCTTGGCCGCCATCGACGCTTCTCCTCGCGCCTTGCTGGATACGACGTTCAGCATATCGAGAAATCCTAGGAACCGGCGCTTTCGATGGGCGAGGAGATATCAGGCGGGTGGCTCGGCTGGCAACCCGTCGGCCCGGTTTTCCCGGTCAAAAAACGGCGAATACGTGTCTTTTGCGGGGGTGGTTATTGGGCGCTGAAGCCGAGTGCGGCCACGCCGGGCGCATCCTCGGCGGGTACGGCGCTTTCCATGCTCGCCACCGCAGGACCGCGGCGGTCCGGGGCTGGAACGGGTGCCGCGTCCGGCGTTCCATTGATCATGCCGGTGAGGCCGGCAAGGCCGGCCTGGGCAATCTTCCGCAAGACGAGGTCGTCGGCCGCCGCCCAGGCGTCGCGTCCGGCCTTTCCGGTCGCTTCTTCGCCGGAAAGCCGCAGCGCACGCTGCTGGTTGTTGTCGTAGACGTCCCAGACCCAGGCGATCATGGTCTTGCCACGCACCACCTGCGCCGAGAGGTAGCTGCGCACGCGGTAGGAGGCTCCGCCCTCGCGGGAGACGATCGACAGGTTGCGCAGCTTCGATTCGCTGTCCAGCACGTTAACCATCCGGTCGAACACCTGCGGCGGCGGACCGTCGATCGATTCGAACGCCACGGTGGGACCGCTGCCCGTCGAAGCCATCGCATACGAGCCGCTGCCCGTTGCACCGCCGCCGGCGCAGCCGCCGAGCGCCGTGGCGACGACAAGCAGCACTGCCGCGATCATGGCGCGCGGCGCTTGCAGACACGAAGCTGGAACGGTGTCGCTCATTGCTCCCTGCGATATCGTTAAAATGTGTTAAGGTCTAGGGCAGCAGTTGCACCGGCCCGCCAAAAAGATTGCGTCGAGCACGCCCCCGTTCACCTTCTTGTTGCCAGATTCCTTCAACCCCGCAGGATGATCCATGCGAGCCTTTGTTCTCGACGGCTATGGCGCGATCGCCGACCATGTCCGCCTGGCGGAGATCGCCGATCCGGTCCAGGGCCCCGGCGACGTCAGAATCGAAATCCAGGCCGCCAGCCTCAATCCGATCGACTTCAAGATCGCGCATGGCGACCTGAAGCGCGTCTCGAAATACCAGCTGCCGCGCCCGTTCGGGTTTGATGCCGCCGGCATCGTGACCTCGGTGGGGGCCGGGGCGTCGAAATTCAAACCGGGCGATGCGGTCTTTGTCCGCGCGTCGCGCGACACGATTGGTACATTTGCAGAGCAAATCGCCCTTGGCGAAAATCTCGTCGCGCTCAAGCCGGCTTCAATTTCACACGCAGAAGCCGCTTCGCTGCCGCTCGTCGGGCTGACCACGGTGCAGATGTTTGGGCGCGCCGGCGCGAAGTCCGGGCAGCGGATCCTGATCCACGCCGGCTCCGGTGGCGTCGGCACGTTTGCGGTTCAATACGCGAAGCATCTCGGTCTTCACGTGACGTCGACGACCAGTTCGAAAAACGCGGATTTCGTCGCTTCGCTCGGGGCCGACCGCGTCATCGCCTACGACCGCGAGAACTATCTTGAGCAGGCCGGCAACTACGATATCGTCTACGATACGCTCGGCGGCGCATTCACCGTCGATGCCTTCAAGGTGGTGAAGCGCGGCGGCGTGGTGATCTCGCTCAGCGGGCCGCCGGATCGGGATTTCGCTCGGCGCGAAGGCGCCGGGCTGCTGGTAGGCATCGTCGTCTGGCTGATGGGACGGAAGGTTTACGCCGCCAGCGCCGCTACCGGGGCGCGATACGAATGGTCCTTCACGGAATCCAACGGCGACCAGTTGCGCGACATCGCCGCCCTGGTGGATGGCGGCGCGATCAGGCCGGTGGTCGATCGCGAATTCGCCTTCGAGCAGTTGCCGGCGGCGCTGACCTATCTCGAAGCAGGGCGCGCGCGAGGCAAAGTGGTGTTGCGCGTGAAGTAACTAATCGCTCGCCAGCGCGATCGCGTGGACGTGGCGGCCGTAGTCAGTTTCTTTCCGGTGCACCGAGCGGCGGTAGCTGTAGAAGCGCTCGTCGGAATAGGTGTCGACGCCGATATCGTCGATCATCAGCACGCCGGCATTCTCGAGCCGCATCCGGATGAAGCCGGCGAGATCGAACATCGAATGGCCTGCACGATTAGAGGGGATGAAGAACACGCCGTTCTCCGCGTCGGCGTCCAGAAAGCGTTCGACGAATTCGCTGCCGACTTCATAGGAGTGCTGGCGGATCAAGGGGCCGATGGCGGCGACGATGCCGGAGCGATCGGCGCCGAGTTTCTCCATCGCGTCGATGGTGGATTCCAGCACGCCGGTCAGCGCGCCCTTCCAGCCGGCGTGCGCCGCGCCGATCACGCGCGCGGCTGCATCGGCGAACAGGATCGGGCCGCAATCGGCGGCGGTGACGCCGATGGCGATGCCTTCCGTACGGGTGACGAGCCCGTCCGCGCGCGGCTTGTCGCCTTGCCACGGTCCGGTCGCCACCACGACGTCGGGTGAATGGATCTGGTGCGCGCTGAGCAGGCGCTCGGGCGCGACGCCCATCTGCTCGGCCATCCGGCGGCGATTTTCCGCGACATTGGCCGGATCGTCGTTCGAGCCGAGCCCGCCGTTGAGGCTTTGATAGATTCCGCTGGATATCCCGCCCTCGCGGGTGAAGAAGGCGTGGCGCAGCCCGGGAATGGCTGCGAGCAGCGACGATCCGAACGTCATTCTGTTTCGTCTCCTGGCGCCGGCGGTTCGTCGCTGAGGCCCGCGACCGCGGTAAGGTTGGGGTCCGTGACCGCAAGCACCTTGAACATCGATCCCATGCCGCCGCGGCCAGAGTCGGTCAGGCGCTTCAGCGCGGCGGAAATATCGGCGGAAACTTCCGCGGTGGTTTTCCCCATCAGCGTGACGGCCCGCGTCTCGATGCCGAGCCGCTTGAGGAAATCGCCCTGCGTCACCGGGCCATGAACCCGCGCGCCGACATCTTCCGCCGCGCGCGCCAGCGCCTGGAAGTCGACATGGGCGGTGACGTCGGCCTGGCCTGGATTCTTCAGGGGATCGGCAAAGCTGTGGCGGGCGATCGCCTGGAAGGTGTCGCCGGCGTCGCTGCGCAGATGGCCGTAATCGATGATCAGCGCCGCGCCGTCCTGGTCGCGCACCCGCGCCGCGATCTTCATCATCTCGGTATCCGGCCGCCATTCGAACACGGCGCCGGCAGGGGCCGCGCGCACCAGCGGCGGCAGCAACACCTCGAAGCGCGGCATCGGCTCGTCCGAGGCCGCGAATACCAACTTGCCATTGGCGTCGAGGTTGACCACGCGCTCGTGCCAGCCGGTCTCGCGTTTGACCACCTGGTGGATCGGCAGCACGTCGAAATATTCGTTGGCGAGGATGACCGCGGGGCCCTCCGGCACGTCGTCGATGCTGTCATGCCAGCTGATGTTGCGGGCGCCTGATAACGTCGCCCGCTGCTTTTCGCGCAGCACCGGATTGATCTCGACGAGATGGATATGGATCGATTGATAGAGCGGCGGCAGCACCCGAACCGCGCGGAGCGCATCCGCCATCATGGTGCCGCGGCCGGGGCCGAGTTCGACCAGCCGCAGCATCGGCGGCGAGCCGATCGCCTTCCACACCGAGGCCGTCCACAGACCGAGCAGCTCGCCGAACATCTGGCTGACTTCGGGCGCGGTCGTGAAGTCGCCCTCGCGGCCCAATGGATCGCGCGACACGTAGTAGCCGTGCTCGGGATGCATCAGGCACAGCTCCATGTATCGCCAGACCGGCATCGGTCCTGACGATCTGATCAGCTTGTGGATCTCCGCCAGCAACGGTGAAAATTCGGTCACGACCTGCCTTAAATCGACTTCTGTATATGCTCGGGCGCCTTGCGGCGCCATGCCATCGTGATCAGGATGGCGCCGGCAACGATCATGGGTACCGACAACAGCATACCCATGGTCAGCCCGCCCCACAAAAAACCGAGCTGCGGGTCCGGTTCGCGGAAAAACTCGCTGGCAATGCGCGCCAGCGCGTAGATCGCGATGAAACTGCCGAGGATCAGGCCCGGCCGTTTCAACGCGCCCATCCGCACCATGACGGCCAGGACCGCAAACAGCAGGACGCCCTCGAGCGCCGCTTCGTAGAGCTGGCTTGGGTGGCGGAAAAGGTGAGACGGGTCATCTGGAAAGACCATTCTCCAGGGCACGCTGGCATCCGCCTCGCGCCCCCACAGCTCGCCCTTGATGAAGTTGGCGAGCCGCCCGAGCAATATTCCGATCGGAGCGACCGCGGTCGTGATGTCGCCAAGCGACAGGATGGAGATATTGTTCTTGAGCGCAAACAGCATCACCGCGGCGACGCAGCCGAGGAAGCCGCCGTGAAACGACATGCCGCCCTCCCATAGCTTGAGAATGGCGGCGGGATGCTCGATGAAGAAGGCGGGGTTGTAGAATAGCACGTAGCCGGTACGGCCGCCGAGGATGATGCCGAGGGTGACCCAGAGAATGAAGTCGTCGAGCTGCACCGGCGCGATCGGCGCCGGCCCGCCCCACAATTTCTCGTTTCTGACCAGCGCGCGCGCGTATATCCATCCGATCACGATGCCGCTGATATAGGCCAGCGCATACCATCGGATCGCGAGCGGTCCGATCGAGATGGCGACGGGATCGATTGCCGGAAAGGTGATGGTGAGAAAGGGCATCCGGTGCGATACCTACGGCACAAGGTTGCGGCGGTAGAGCGCCAGCAGCCGTTCCCAGTGCCGTTCGGCGGCGTCGCGGTGGTAGACCGGACGTTTCGGGAAGGCAAAACCGTGATGGGTGCCGGGGTAGATCTCGACCTCGTTGTTCGATCCCTTCATGCCGGCCGCGACCTTGTCGATAATCTCCTGCGGCGCATAAACGTCGGTCTCGGCGCAGGCGAAATACAATTCGGCCTTGGTCTTCGACGCTGCAAGATGCGGGCTGTCGGACTGGTCGGTCGCCAGATGCGTGCCGTAGATTGAAGCCGCCGCCTTCACGCGATCCGGAAAATGCGTCGCCGCGTTGACCGCGTAGCGGCCGCTCATGCAGTAGCCGACGGTGCCGACGATTTTCGTGTTTGCCGCTTCCTGCGTCTCGGCATAGGCGAGCAGGGCCTTGGTATCTTCCATCACCATGGGAATGTTGATGGAGTTCATGAAGCTGAACATCTGCTTGCGCTCGGGCGCTTCCGGATCCGGCGGGATCGGCCCCAGCTCCATGACGCCGGAGCGGTAATACATATTGGGCAGCATCACGTAATAGCCGGAGGTCGCGAGCCGCCGCGCCATATCGCGCAGCTCCTCGCGGATCGCCGGCGCGTCCATGTAGAAGATGATGACCGGAAAGGGTCCACCGCGTTCGGGATGGGTGATGAAGGTGGTGGTCTTGCCGTCCTTGGTCGCAATATCGATCTGCTGGTCGATCATGGGCGTTTCTTTTTGTTTGTGATTCTGGTTTCTGATTAGGCGCTTGATACGATTGCAAGGAAACCGGGGCATGACAAGGCGAAGGGCATCGCGTCGGCCTTGAACGTCGCTCTTGAACCTTGCCCTTGAACCTTGGCTTTGGGATCGCCATTGTCATGCCGGTGACGATCAATTTGCAGCGACCGGAGCGTTTTGAGATGACCCAGACCAGCAATCGGTTTTTCGACGAGATCGGCCGTTTGATGAACGACGCCGCCGGCGCCGCCCAGGGCGTCAAGCGCGAGGTCGACACGGTCATGCGCAATCAGGCCGAACGCATCCTGCGCGACCTCGACCTCGTCAAGCGCGAGGAGTTCGATGCGGTCAAGGACATGGCCCGCCTGGCGCGCGAGGAGAACGAGGCGCTCAAGGGCCGGATCGCGGCGCTGGAAGCCAAGGCCGGCATTTCGCCCGCCGCGCCGGATGCCGGCAGCACAAAGACGGACGGGTAGGGGTCTTACCCTCCAGGGGAGGGTAAGAATCAAGAAAATTCCCTTCATTTCCTTGTCATTTCGCGCCTTTGGGGCTAAAAGCCCGCCACGTCCGCAGCCCCCGCACCCCTGGAGGCTTGCTGTGGGACGCCAACGGGCCGCGATGCGGCCTTTAACTTTTTAGAAAACAAGGACTTAACACGATGGCGACCGTCAAGGAATTGAAGGCGACCGCGCGTCCGCAGAGCGGCAAGGGGGCCGCCCGGGCAGAGCGTCGCGCCGGGAGAGTTCCCGGAGTGATCTATGGCAACAACCAGCCCCCCGTGACCATTTCGGTCGACGACAAGGAACTGCGCCAGCGCATCCTGGCCGGCCGCTTCCTGACCACGATTTACGAGATCGATCTCGAGGGCAAGAAGCACCGCGTGATTCCGCGCGACTTCCACCTCGATCCGGTGCGTGACTTCCCGCTGCATGTCGATTTCATGCGCCTCGGTGAAGGCGCGACCATCCGCGTCAGCGTCCCGCTGCACATCGTGAACGCGGAATCCGCACCCGGCGTCAAGCGTGGCGGCACCGTCAACATCGTCACCCACACCATCGATCTCGAATGCTCGGTCGAAAACATTCCGCAGTACATCGATGCGGATGTCGGGGCGCTGGAAATCAGCTACTCGCTGCATCTGTCCGACATCAAGCTGCCGACCGGCGTGAAGGCGCTGTCGCGTGAGGACGCGACGCTGGTGACCATCGTGCCGCCGTCCGGCTACGCCGAAGAACAGAAGGCGGCTGCGGCTGCCGCGGCTGCGGGCACGGCTGCTCCGGCGGCGGGTGCTGCGGCGCCGGCGGCTGCTGCCGCACCTGCGGCAGGTGCTGCGGCTCCGGCAGCTGGCGCGAAAGCGCCGGCTGGTGGCGACAAGAAGAAGTAAGCAGCGGCAGGATGCCGCGTCATGCGCCTGTTTGTCGGTCTCGGTAACCCCGGTTCGAAATACGCGAACAACCGGCACAACATCGGCTTCATGGCCGTCGATGAAATCGCGCGGCGTCACGGTTTCGCACCGTGGCGCCGCCGCTTTCAGGGCGAGACTGCCGAAGGCACGCTCGATCGCGAGAAGGTCGTCCTGCTTCGGCCGACCACCTACATGAACGAGTCGGGGCGCGCGGTTCAGGAAGCCGCGAACTTCTTCAAACTGTCCGCCGGCGAGATCACCGTGTTTCAGGACGAACTCGAACTGCCGGTGGCGAAGGTGCGCGTCAAGATCGGCGGTGGCATCGCCGGTCATAACGGGTTGCGTTCGATCTCTTCGCATATCGGCAACGACTATCGCCGCGTGCGGCTCGGAATCGGTCATCCCGGCATCAAGGAACTGGTGCACAGCCACGTGCTGTCGGATTTTGCCAAGAGCGACCGGCCGTGGGTGGAAGCGCTGTGCGAGGCGGTTGCCGACAATGCCGGGCTGTTGGCTTCGGGCAAGGACTCGACGTTCCAGAACAAGGTTCACCTGGTTCTGCAGGCCAAGGGAATTTTCGACAAGGGCGATGGTGACGCCAAGGGCGACAGCTGACATCGCGAACGGACTTCAGGACGTATTATGGGATTCAAATGCGGTATCGTCGGCTTGCCCAATGTCGGCAAGTCGACGTTGTTCAACGCGCTGACCGAGACGGCAGCGGCGCAGGCGGCGAATTATCCGTTCTGCACCATCGAGCCGAATGTCGGCGAGGTCGCCGTGCCTGATCCCAGGCTCGACAAGCTGTCGGCGATCGCAAGCTCCGCGCAGATCATCCCGACGCGGCTGACCTTCGTCGATATCGCGGGCCTCGTCCGCGGCGCCTCCAAAGGCGAAGGCCTCGGCAACCAGTTCCTCGCCACCATCCGCGAGGTCGACGCGGTCGCGCATGTTGTGCGGTGTTTCGAAGACTCCGACATCACCCATGTCGAAGGCAAGATCGCGCCATTGGCCGATATCGAAACCATTGAAACCGAGCTGATGCTCGCCGATCTCGACAGCCTGGAAAAGCGCGTCGACAACCTGGCCAAGAAGGCCAAGGGCAACGACAAGGACGCCAAGGAAGCACTCGACCTCGTCAACCGCGCGCTGGTGCTGCTGCGCGAGGGCAAGCCGGCGCGGTTTCTCGAGCGCAAGCCGGAGGAAGAGCGCGCGTTCAATATGTTGGGCCTGCTGACGTCGAAGCCGGTGCTCTATGTCTGCAATGTCGAGGAAGGCTCGGCCAAGGACGGCAACAGCTTCTCAAAACAGGTGTTCGAGCACGCCAAGAAGGAAGGCGCGGTCGCCGTGGTGATCTCGGCCAAGATCGAATCCGAGATCGCGACCCTGTCACGCGAGGAGCGCGCCGAGTTTCTCGAGACGTTGGGTCTCGAAGAGGCCGGCCTCGACCGCCTGATCCGCGCCGGCTACCAGCTGCTCGATCTCATCACCTATTTCACCGTGGGCCCGAAGGAGGCTCGCGCCTGGACCATCCATCGCGGCACCAAGGCTCCCGCGTCGGCCGGCGTGATCCATACCGATTTCGAAAAGGGCTTTATCCGGGCCGAGACCATCGCCTATGCCGATTACGTCGCGCTGAACGGCGAAGCCGGCGCCCGCGACGCCGGCAAGCTGCGGCTGGAAGGCAAGGAATATGTCGTCGCCGACGGCGACGTGATGCATTTCAGGTTTAATAACTGAGATATTGGCTGCCACGGATGCGGACCCCGTAGGGTGGGCAAAGGCGCATTGCGCCGTGCCCACCATCTTTCAACGATCGTCCGGGAATAGTGGGCACGCTGCGCTTTGCCCACCCTACGATTCCAACGAGCCTACCGCATCTGCCCCTGATCCCGGATCGCGCCGAGATGCTCGTTGATGCGGAAGACGATCAGGATGAATTCGGCGGCGATCCGCGAAAACACCACGCCGACCACGACACCGGCGATTGAGGACAACAGCATGATGAACCCGACGAACGGGCTGATCGCCATCGTCGAAAGTGCCGAAAAGATCCCGGACAGGCCAAACAACACGATCAAGCCGATGACCAGCCAGTAGAAGGTCTTGATGATCGTGGGGGTGATGAAGCGGTCCCACTGAAACAGATCCTGAAAATCGAGCATCGATGGTTCTCCGGCGAGTCAAAAACCTGGTCCCAGATGGCACAGGGCTAGCCCCGAAAATTGCTTCGGGCAAGTCAGGGGTGAGCGCCGGGAACGGTACTCGCCTCTGGCGAACGAGCCATGCGGGTGGACGGGTTGAGATTGCCGCAAATAACGGCCACATTCGGGCTTCTCCACAGCTAATCCCCAATCCTTACTCTTGATCGATGATGATGCTCACTTTCGAAGACTTCACGCCCGGCCATTTCGGCACGTTCGGACCGCGCCACGTCACGCGCGAGGAGATTCTGGCGTTTGCCGCCGAATTCGACCCTCAGCCGATGCATCTGGACGAAGCCGCCGCCAACGCATCGATGCTGAAAGGGCTGTCCGGCTCTGGCTGGCATCTCGGCTCGATCATGATGCGGATGCTGTTCGACGGCTTTATCGGCCGCACCGCCTCGCTCGGCTCGCCCGGCGTCAACGAAATGCGCTGGCTGGCGCCGCTGCGGCCGGGCGACGACCTGACGCTGGATGTCGACGTCGCGGAGGCCAGGGTTTCGAAGAGCCGTCCTGAAACCGGGATCGTGACCTTCAAGGGTGCGATCCGCAACGCGGCCGGCGTGGTGCTGTGCGAGATGGAGTCGCCGATCATCGTGAGCCGGCGTACCGAGGCGGGGACGAAGTAGCCATGCGTTTCTTCGAGGACATCGAGATCGGCGCGCAGCGCGAGTTTGGCTCGTTCACCTTCACTCCCGACGACATCAAGAAGTTTGCCACGCAGTTCGATCCGCAGCGCTTTCACCTCGACGAGGAGGAAGGCCGCAAATCCCTGTTCGGGGGACTGGCCGCATCGGGCTGGCACGTCGCCGCGGTCTGCATGAAGCTCCTGGTCGCCGACGGCAAGCGCTTGACGGCGGAAGCTGTCGCGCGCGGCGAGGAGGTCGCGGTGTGGGGGCCCTCGCCGGGCTTTCGTGAATTGCGCTGGATCAGGCCGGTAATGGCCGGCGACACCATCAGCTTCTCCAGCGTAGTTGAAACCAAGCGGACCTCGGAGAAGCGTCCCGAATGGGGCATCGTGCAGGCCCGCAATACCGGCATCAACCAGCGCGGCGAAGTGGCGTATTCGTTCCTCGCGACCGCCTTCGTGCCGCGACGGAAGCCGGGTTGAGGGAAGCCTGCTCTCACCACGTCATGCCCGGCTTATGCCGGGTATCCACTTCTTAACGGCGGCGGGGTGGATGGCCGGTCCCGGTTACGCCAAGGCTTTGCCGGGCGCGCCCGGCCATGACGGGGGCGCGGGGGCCACAACATGGTTAGCGAACTGTGCCGTTAGTTCATTGTAATCCATGACTCCACGGAACGGATTTTTTGCTAACGCAATTTGAACTTTCTGCCTGCCATAAGCGTCTCAGGGGAAGTACCGAGGGGATGATGATGGCAGATCGCGGCAGCCTGAAATTCGTCGGCTTTATCTTCGCAACTGTCACGATGGCGGTGATGCTGACCGCCGGAATGGTGGTGAAATCCTATGCCGACGGTGTCTACACGATCGAGGACACCGCGTTCGTCCGCCAGTAGTTGCGGATCGAATCGGCAGGAGCGCTGAAGAAGTTCAGCGGCTCCAGATCAGCGTCATTGCCACGACCGCGAGCATCAGCAGTCCGACGAAGCGGATCACGATCGTACCCACGCGATGCGACGATTGCCGCAACGGCATGGAATCCATGTTGTCTGGCTGAACGTTTTGCATTGCTGGTGTGTCCCCAAAAGGTGCCTGCCGTCACGTGACGACATCCGTCATTGGACGCGACCGTGTTTATAAAGTTCAGATCGAACACAGCCAAACAAAACCGCCGCGCTCCTGAACGGAACACGGCGGAGTGTTAGATTTTTGCAACGATCGCGCTTAGCTGTTGCGCAGGCCGTCGGCGGCGCGCTTCCACTGCGTGACGTTGTCGGCGATCATGCGCGTCGATTTCATCGCGGCCTGGCTGAGCTGGGCATAGCCGGAAATCTCGCGCTGGACGCGCTGACCTTCGGCATGCAGGAGGTCGCGGAGGCTTTCGAGTTCGGAAATCAGCTTCTCGATTTCCGCAAGCGAGGTGCCGGCGACGCGCTGGATCAGCGAGTTGACGTTGTTGACGGTGGCTTCCGCGTTCGCGTCGAGCGGCGCGGTGTCCGGGGTCAATGCGGGGCGGCGCAGGTAGGCAATGTCGTTGCGAACGAAATCGCGGATGCCGGCTTCGACTTCGGATACGGCGGCGAGATCGTTGTCGACCTCCGGGGTTTCATCAATCTGTTCGGGGCGAATGGTGGCGTTCATCGGCAATTCCTCTGTTTCGCTTTCAGGCGAGCGCGGACGTCCCCCGCACGACAAAGTGGAGCGTTCCCATCTGCCCTGCCGATTTTGGCCGCATCTGGGCCAATCTGCGGCAATGGTGGATCATTCTCAGGCGTTAAGCTTAACGGGCTGAAAACCCCCTCCAAACCGGCTGATCTTGCCCCTTACCAGCTGCGTTTGAACCCTGCGCTGAGGCTCTTGTTGGCGGCGCCGGACGGCGTTTCGCCGATCGAGCCCGAGATGGTGACGCCGTCGAACAGCTTCTGCTCGGCGCCGACCTTGCGCAGCCATTTGTCATCCGAGGTCGACAAGGTCTGGCCGGCGATCAGGCTGGTGCCGGTGTCGGCGATGCTGAGCTTTGCCGACTGATCGGTCTCATAGCTGCGCGCCGGATGGCTGACGATGCCCGGCACCGGCACGAGGCCCTGCTGGATCAGGTTGTAGTCGTTCTTCAGGGTCACTGAATACTGCTCGCTGAGCGGCAGCGATTTGCTCAAGGAGGTGCCGAGCCTGCTCTGCTCGGATCCGGGATCGACGCGGGCTTCGACCGAGGTCTTGTCCCAGATCGAGGCCACGCCGGGGGCCGTGATCGCCGCCCAGGCGGTGCCGGACGATTGCGGCAGGCTGCCGCCATTGGCGAGTTTTTCCGAGAGCAGTTCGGACGTCGTCGCCGTGCCCTGCCGTGCGACCGTCATGTCGGCGCCGATGCGCGTATCCCAGAACGGCGTGATGGATTGCTTGACCGACACCGCGGAGGTGCCGTTCGCCTTTTCATTGGCGGACCACGCGGTATCCACACTGCCAGCGGCTTTCGAAGAGCCGCTTCCCTTCGGCGCCGGACCGGTCAGAGTCGACGCATCGACATTGAGCAGGCTCCAGTCGAGCTTGCTGACGTCGATGTCCTTCATGATGTCGACGTCGTTGACGCTGGGAGCGGCCTCGGTCTCTTCCGCCGCAGGCTCGTCCGGATCGTCGTCCACCGGCGGCGTTTGTGCTGCTGCCGCCAGCATCGAAGCCACACTTACGCCGGCCACCAGCATTGGCAGCCGCGCCCAGCCAAATCGCATTTTCGGAATCATTGCCCGCCCGCATTCCAAGTCGCGCCCAGAATGCGTTCGCTCTGTTGCGAAATTATGGCGGGTGCAATGGCGACGCGCCTAAACCGCCATCCGCGGCAGATGAATCGGATAGCCCACGGACTGCTCGACCAGGTCGAAGGTATCGACCAGCACGCGGAAGTTGGTCAGGCGGCCGGCCCTGAACTGCGCGAAATGCGCGATCCGCAAGGAGATCGGCTTGTTCGAATCCAGCGCGGTCAGCGAATAGCGCATCATCGAGGCGGCCGAGTCCACGCCCAGCATGATTGATTCGCGGTCGAAGCGGTGGACGCGGAAGTTGTCGGCGATTTGCCTGATCACATCGATCACGGCCGCCTTGCCGCGGCGCGAGCCGAAGAACGAATACATGTCGATCGGTCCATAGATCGCCCAGTCGACGTCCTCGTCGAGCAGGGTGTCGAGATCGGCGGGCTGGCGTTCATTGATCGCGCGATGCAACGCGCGCGAAAAACGCCAGAGGCTATGCTCTGTCATTTTGGTTTGGTCCTTGAAACTGGATTCAATAAGCGGCAACCGCGCCCAAATGGGGCGTCTTCATCGACGCCGGGGCAAATGCCGAACTTCACTGTTGCAGCCTGAAATAGTCGTCCGTGAAGATTACGTTTTCAGGCAGTCGCTAGTTTTGGCTTCGGGAAGATGGCTGTCAGGATGAGGCACAACAAAATCCTGAGCCACTTGATGAGGCGTCGGAAGTTGTAGCCGGCCGCGGCGAGGATGGCGTTGTTGAGGTCGCCTTTGCGGTGGGCGAGATAGTTGCGCCCCATTCGGTGCTCGTCCTTGAGGTGGCCGATGACGGGTTCGACGGCAGAGCGTCGGCGCATCTCGCGTTTGATCGCCGGGGTGACGCGGCGTTTTTGTTTTGAGGTGTAGATTTTGAACATGTAGTCGGCCGGCGCATTGTGGCCGCGGTAGCCGGCATCGGCGTGGAGCCGCTCGATCGTGGTGCCGACGAGTTTTTCGATCCCCGGGATCACCTCAGCCAGCGTATGGCCGTCATAGGGATTGCCGGGCAGCGCCTGGACATGGGCGACGAACTGGCCGCCCTTGCTATGCTTGAGGGGGGTGGCAACGCTGACCTTGACGCCGAACTCGTAAGGCCTGTGGGCCTTGCCCTTGCCGATGCACTCCACTTCGGGAGCATGCAGGCTGTAGACCTTGGGGCCGCGCTGTCCGCGCTCCTGCGCTCGTACCCGTCGGCCAAGGCTGAGCAGGAGAGCGAAGCTGGCCTCGAGCCCATGGTTGCCGTCGATCTTGCGGGCAATGTCGCGGATGACGCGGCCCAGATAGGTCTTGAGCTTGCGCAACGCCCTGTTGGCGCGCTTGAATTGCTTGGCATGGGCGTAACGCTGATGCTGGATCAGGGCGAACTTGCCGACCCGCGCATAAGACTGCCGCAGCTTCACACCCTGCTGTTTGGCCAGCTTCACCAGCTTCTCGCGGGCCCGGTTCATCAGCTTGGCGTCGGTCGGGAAGGTAATGTTCTTCGGCTGCACCGTGGTGTCGACAATGACGCGGGCGAGATCGCCGGGCTTCATCGCGCCAGTCTTGGTTGCGACCGCTAGGCTCTCCTGCAACAGCGCCTGCAGCCGCTCCTCGCCCATGCGGTTGCGCCAGTGGGTCATCGAGGAGCGATCCAGCGGCAGCCGATGCTGGAAAAACTCTTCGCCGCAGAAGTACTGGTAATACGGGTTCTCGATCCACTGCTCGCACACCACTTCGTCGCTCAGGTTGTAGGTGTGCTTGAGAATCGCGAGCCCCGCCATCAGTCGGGTCGGCAGCGGCGGCCGCCCGGAGCCGTCGGCGTACACGGCGCCGAACTTCTCTTCCAGAAAGCCCCAGTCGATCGTCCGCGCCAGCTTCGCCAGTGCGTGATCCATGTTGATGACCTGGTCGAGCCGCGAACGAAACAGATCCTGTTTGCCGCTTTCCCGCCGCTCCCGTGGCCGCATCGAACTCCCTCCGATTGCGTTTGAGCGTAGAGAATCACGGCTTCGGATTCGAGGGAATCCCAAACTGCAATTTGCAAGAAAATCGACGCCAGAGCCCCAATTTCCGGTAAATCCAATCGATGGAATTCTCGCAATTATTATTGCCAATCAACCGCTTCAGGATATTTCACGGACGACGAAATAGAGTAGTTCGGCCAAAACACAATTGCCGTTTTTGCATTGCACAAATGCGGCGAATTTAGCGGTTTTCCGATCACTTAGTGGTCATGACGGCCCACCGGTTCGCGCTCGATGGCGATTTCGGCGTCGCGAATGGCGATGACGCCGAACAGCAGGGCGCCGCAGATGCCGCCGATCACAGCCCCCAGCGGCATGAAGGTGAAAAACACCAGCATCCCGCTATAGCCTTCAAAACTCGTGGTTTTGAAGATTTCCACCCAGGCGAGGCCGGCCCCGATGCCCAGTGCCGCGCCGCCCAGCACCCCCAGCGCCAAACCAAGCAAAGCCAGTAACGCGATCTTCATATGTTCTTCTGGTCCGGAAAAAACCTTGAGGTGTGTCGGAGCTGACGCGACGAGGTTCAATGGCGCGGACAAAATAAGCCGCGCGTTGGCGCGAACCTCGAATCGGCAGTGGCGCATCCGAGATCTGTGCCACGGCGGTGCGTCGCGGAATGACGGCGCCCGCAAACACTAGATCGGGTCCGGCCTCCGGCCGGTCAGGATCGCGGCGACGTCGCGTTCGAGCAGTTGCTGGACCAGATCGAAGGTATCGATGACTTCCCTGATCTGGCTGATCTTGCTGTTGCGCAGCGTGTAGAAGCCGCCGACGTCGAACTGCACCATGCGCTGATTGATGCTCTTGCGGAGGAACACGCGGATGAACGCGGCCACTTTGTCGTCCCCGGCGACCAGGATCGGCACCTCGCAGCGCAGCTCGGAATAGCGGGCGCGGACCGCCTCCCACATCTCGCGCAGTTCGGCCTTGCCGCGGCGGTGGCCCATATGCGGCAGGATGTCGATCGGCGCGTTGGCGAGGAATTCGACGTCGTCGGTGCAGCACGCCAGCGCGGCTTCGACGTCGCCGGAATACAGGACGTTGAGGAAATCCAGCACGTGCTGACGATTTGGTCCCTCGGTCATTCGCCCACCTGCATTGTGTTCGATCCCGCGCTTGCAGCCAGGCCCATTGTGAACGGAACGGAAGAGGTATCAATCAGCAAAAGGACTCAGAGTATGTGACGCGGTGGTTTCCAAAAGGTTCACTGCCGTCCACATGCGGCTGCGACGCAGCAAGTGCGGTTATCATTGCTTGCCGAATTCCGCTTCCGGCACGGCCTTGCTGGTTTGCAGGTCGATCACGAACCTTGCCTTCTTCTCATGGCCGGGCGGGACATAGGCCTCGCCGGGTCCAAGCTCGCCAAAGATCTCCTTCGGGCGAGGAAAGCCTTTCGTGCATGCGGCCTGGATCGTGTCCCGGTCGGCGTGGGCGATGTCGACGGCGACGGTATCGCGCCCCGGCCCGGCGCCGGGTTTGGCGAGGCCGAAATAAACCGACGTTTCCTTGCAGTCGACGACGTTGGAGCCGTAGGCGCCGGTCGCGTCCTCGGCCCTCACGAAATAGTTCAGCGACACATCGATGGTCTTGGAGAAATCCCGGGTGAACACCATTTCCGCGACGCCGGATTCGAGATGGCCCTGTCCGAGATGGCCGGTGATGCAGATCAGGCGGTCCTGCTTCTCATTCCGCGCAAGGGTGATGCAATCATTCGCCTGAAAGCCGGGCTGATATCCCCTGAAGATGGTGGCACCTTCCTTCTGTTCGAAGATCACCGCGCCGCCGAAATTCGTGGCGTGCGGCTCACAGCCGCTCTCGTAGTTGACGACGAGAAGCGTGCTGCCGTCGGCGAGGAATTTGCCGCTGTAGCGGTCCGGCTGCAGCTTGACGTCGCAACGCTTGCCGCTGCGATAGTCCTAGGCCGGCTGCAGGTCGATCCCTTGATGTTAGCGGCATCGCAGAATGTCGCGAGCAATGACCGGTCCGGATGCGCCTTTTGCGGCCGGCGACAATGTGTGCCGTTCGTCCCAGGGAACGATCCCTCGACGGCCGGCGTTGGTTTATTCCGTTGATAGCGGAGACCATAATGACCAAAAGCCCACCTTCGATCCCGCAGGACAACCAGAGCCACAAGGGCCCCGGCAGCGCGCCCAACGTTCCGCTCGACACCACCAAGGGCCATCGCGACGACGAGAAGAACAATATCCGCGAACAGGCCGAGCACGGCAATCTGACGCAGAACACGACTAACCGCCGGTCGGGGTGAATCGCGCGTTCCGGATTCGAACGTCAAACAGCCAGTTCGCCGTCATCACCCGCCTTGTGCGCAATTGCGCCCTGGAGCGGGTGATCCAGTATTCCAGAGACGCCCGTGCTTGAGCCGAGAAGCCGCGACGTACTGGATGCCCCGCCTTCGCGGGGCATGACGGAGTCGTAGGATGGGTTTGGCTTCGCTCTATCCATCCTACAAGACACACCTTCGCATTCCCGTGGCGCGAAGCGCCCGAGGCATGCGATTGGCGATGCGCTCGAAAACGAAGAGAGCGCATGGAAAGCCGGAGTGCCCTCAGCACCCGCGATCGTGCGCACATCAATGCAAACGGCAGACTACAGGTGCGCCGGAGCGGTTTCTGCTTTCGAGGGCAAAGCAGACACGCCTTATAAACCCGGGGATGTCGGCCTTGGACCCCAAAGCGGACATCGCCCGAGCTTAACGTCAGCTAGCCGCGCATGCTCCGTCGATTATGCGGCAGGTACGAATCGAAAATGCGGCACGTACGAATCGAACTACTTTGCTTCAGTCCTCGTCGTCAGACTGTGCACGACGCCGTTCGACGACATCACTCATATCGTGGAGTACAAGGACCGCGAGGGCCCCCATGCGCTGCCTCTGTTCAGGAGTAAGCGTTTTGTAGAGTGGCTGCCACGCCTCGGCGAGCTTATCCAGATCGGCGGATCGTTGGGCCAATGCTTCCGATCGTCGATGCAAGAAGGAGATGGGGTCACGATTGCGCATGATTTCGACGCGGCTCTCGTCGGCCCGTCTACCCACTGTTTCCTGGATTTTTGCAATACGGGCCCTCCGATCCTCCGCCCTGGCACGAATGGCGTTCTCTACAGGCGGCCAAAGCTTTTCCTGTTCAGGTGTCAGCTGCAACGCGGCCTTTGCCAGATCAATCCTCATGTCCGTCAGATTGTTCCGATCGGCTGCATTCAGGCGCTCCGGTGACGCAGTACCGGAGGTTTGTGAATTTTGCGCGTTGGCAAGCGAGGATGCAGTAAGGAAGAGTGCAGTTGTACCGGCCACTACGATCTTCAACATCGGCGATCTCCCTAGGTAAGTCGCCCCCAGGCAGGCCGCAGAAGATGGTCACGCGCTGTAAGGTCCCGTTGATTTAAATCAACGGAAACAGAAAAGTTGTTTGACGTGCCTGCGAGGGCTGGACCAAGCCACGCTTGATTTTGCCTGGCAAGCAATGCAATCGATGATAGTGCGTCGTGCGACGCCGCTTGAAATTTGTCAGGTTTTCGCGGCGCTGCCATGCTTCAGACAGCGTGACCTCCATCACGGCATAACGCCTCCCGATTTCTCAATCTCGCGCTCATCACCGTCGTTGCCGAAGACGATCTGGAGACACTGTCATGAACGCGATTGTCGCCCCGAAATCATCCGCGCTGAACCGCCTCGAAGGCTTTGCGCTGACATTCCTCCTGCAGGGCCTCCCGACCTTCGCCAGCGCAGCCTTACTCTTGAAGCTCGCCCATCACGAGATCGCCGGCGGCGTCGTGTTGTTCGTCGTGATGGCATCGATCTTCCACGGCCTGCTCACGCCCTGGCTCGCGCCAAAGTTTCCAAAATTCTTCAAGCACGGCTACGAGCCGCTGTTCTTCAACGCCAGCCTGTCGTTTGTCGAGAAGATCGAGAAGTGGCGCGCCCAGCCCACGACGTCGCTTCAACTGGTGACGAACGTGCTGTTGCTGTCGCTGCTGGCGGTGGGCGTGATGAGTATGAGTTAGAGTCTGTGCGCCGTCATTCCGGGGCGAGCGAAGCTCGCACTACGATGTGCAATCGCACATCGGAGAATCCATGACACCATCCTGGTGACGGATTGCGGAATAACGCAAGAGACGTTTCCCTCAAGCGAAGTGCTTCCGGCAAGCTCGAAACGACCGGACGAGAGACAGGTTCGGGTCCGGATCTCGTTTTCCAGGACAGAATGAATCCACCGGATTGCCGGATTTGAGCCGCATTGTGACCTAGGTCGCGGCCAAAGGTCGGAGATGCGGGGGCGCAACACCGGGGTTCCCATGTCCGGTCATTTGCGAATTTTTGCCGCTTTTGTTCTTCTCGCAGGTCTGGCGACATCGCCTGCGTCTTCGAATACTTTTACAGACTGGTTCAATGTCGCTCCCCGGCCAGCCACGCCGCCGGCGGCCGCTGAACCGGAAGAGGAGTGCTTGTCGCGGCCCGGCAAGTCGACGGCGGCTGGCCAGCGCTGGGTCTACAGGTTGGAAGGCCACCGCAAGTGCTGGTTCCAGGCCGCCGAGGAGACCGCGAAGAAGCAGGTCCGTCATCGCATCGCGAAGCCTCGTGTCGCCAATTCCGAGGAGAACGAGGCTGTGCAGCGCAAGCGGAAGGCAGTCGTCGATGCGCGTGCGGAGCTGCTGCGCTCCGCACCGGCGGAAACGGCTCAGCCGACGCGGCCTGCGCCCGAGGTCAAGATGGCGGATGCCGCTTCCGTCCTGGCCACGGCGATCGCGGCCTTCGTGCCGCCAGCACCCATCGAAAATCTCGCGACCGATCAGCCCACGCCCGACCGTCGCACACCGCGCCAGGTCGACGTGGAGAGGCTTCTGGCGGCCGCGCCGGCCACCAGCGACCAGGTTGTCGCCTCTGTGCCTCCCGGTGCGCCGGTCGCTTTTCCCCTCGTCGAGGCGGCCGATAACGGGCGGGGCTGGAAGGCATGGCTTGGCGTGCTGCTGATGGCGCTGGGGCTCATCGCCGTTGTGGGCTCGAGCCGGATCGTTCGGGAGGCCGTGCTGTTGCGCGATTATTGAGGTGAGGACGGAGTTGGCGGCCATCGCGGACGACCGACTCCGGAATCTGACGCTTCAATTTCGTCGAGGTGGGGTTTGCGGACTTTGGAGATGGAGGGACTGCCGGTGCAACCAAGCGCCGAGCAGCGCTTCCGGCAAGCAACCGGAAGCCACGCCACCCTTGGCGACCTTTTCTCCGTCAACTCAAATCCCGAGCGCGCTCTGGTAGGCGAAAAGCGCCGGCGCACCGCCTGTGTGCAGGAAGACGACGTTCTCGTCTTCGCGCCAGCGCCCTTGACGGATCAGGGCGATCAGGCCGGCGAGCCCCTTGCCAGAATAGACGGGATCGAGCGGAAGCGCCTCGAGCTGGCCGGCAAGGCGGATTGCTTCGATGGTAGCTTCGTGCGGGACGCCGTAGGCAGGCCCTGCATGGCCTGCGACGACTTCCACGCTCGCTTCGTCAAAGGGAATATCGAGCAGTTCGGACGCTTCTCGCGCCAACACCGCGACATCGGCGCACACCCGCGCGGGCTCGGCGTCGATGTCAATCCCGACGATCCGCGTCTCTGGCATGGCCACGGCGGCACCGACGACGAGACCGGCCTGCGTGCCGGCGCTGCCGGTGCAGTGCACGATAGCGGCCGGCGTGAAGCCGAGTCGCGCGGCCTGCGGTTCGATCTCGGCAATCGTCGTGGCATAACCCACCGCGCCCAGGGCATTCGAGACACCGTACGGAACAAAATATGGCTTGTGACCCTTCGCCTCGAGATCGCCGGTGAGCGCGCGAATGGCGGCATTGCGGTCACCGGTCCAGGGCACGTCATGGAGATGCGCGCCGAACAGCCGATTGAGAAACGCGTTGCCCGAGGTTTTGTATTCCGGCGTCGGCGGTTCGAGGCGGCCGTGGTAGACGGCAAGATGGCAGGCGAGGCCGAGCTTTGCGGCAACCGCCGCGACCTGCCGCTGGCTGTTCGATTGCACGACGCCACCCGAGACGATCGTATCGGCGCCGTTGGAAAGGGCCCCGTGCAGGACGTAGTCGAGCTTGCGCAGCTTGTTGCCGCCAAAGCCGAGCCCGGTGGCATCCTCGCGCTTGACCCACAGCCGCGGTCCGCCGAGATACGCCGTCAGACGCTTCATCGGCTCAAGCGGGGTCGGCAGGTTGGCAAGACCCAGGCGAGGAAAGGCGGCGAGTCGATCGGACAGCGGCCTGCGATCCATTTGCATTGTTCTGTCCGTCTGACTCACGAGGAATATTCCGGAAATCGCGCGACGGCAGCCATTATAGCGCCATCGGCGCTAGCTGCATCATTCAAGCGGACGATTGAAGTCTCCTGGCTGCGCTTGCGAGATTTGCGCCTATCCGCGTGCAAGATCGAGGAGCCGGTCTCTCTCGGGAGTCTGCGGCCGCGCGCGGCCTGCGCCCCTTCGGCTTCGATATGTGGCAATCGCTATCGCCATCCATGTTGCGTGGAATGCGATCCCGGCCAACAGGACGAATTGACCGGGAATAGGTCCAATCGCGGCCCGCAGCCAGAACTCATGCACCGAGTCGACCGGCGCCGGATGGATGAGCAGTTTGCCGACGTATGCGGTCACCTGGATCGCGAAAATCCAGCTATAGTTATTGCGAAGCCTGCGGCCCACGGCCTCAAGATAGGTGATGTGAAGGTTGGGGGATCGGTAATCCTGGTAGAGAATCTCGTTCCAGCCGTTCGCGACCTGAACGCCCTCGCCACGGAGAATTGGCCCGAAGAACTGGACTTCGAGGACATGCGCGCGCATGCGCCAAAAATCAAAGAAGCGGTAACGCCGCGCCTCGATGAACAGGAAGGTGGTAACCAGGAGCCCCACGAGCACCAGCGGCAAAGGGGATGCGGATTCGCTGCTGAACGTGAGTGACAGTGCAATACCGGTTGTAAGGACCGCCCAATTGGTCGTTGCATCGAGGCGTGTACGCCAGACCGTGCTGCGGTAGAGTTCGCCGCGATAGAGGTGCGACAACGCGGTGATCTCGGCGGTGTTGAATGCAGATTGCGTGCCTTCGACCGTGCTTTCACTCATCGTGCTGATCCCTTGCGCTTTATCCCATTCAATATCCCCACACGTGATGCTGCCTGGCGATGTTATGTCACCTGTTGTCAGGGCCCCAAGGGAAAAGAGGCCGCCGACTGGGGTGGTAATTCAAATTTGTCACTGCTTGGCTAGAGCCTTTTCCGTTTCGATGGAATCGAAACGGAGATTCTAGATTCGTGATTGGACGCGTTTTCTTGACGCAAACCGGTTTCCACCCCCGGAATCAAGTCCGAGGGCATGCTTCGCTCGAAAACACTCTAACGACAGGACAGCCCTGCCTCCATCTCGGTCCAAAAGCCGCAATGCGAATACGCATGCGCGCCGTGGTGTGTCGCGTGGAGCAAGAGCACCATCGTGATTGCGAGGAATGTAAGAGAAGCGAGAAGTATACGTGGCATGTTGATCCGTTAAGGCGCTCGCGTCGATTGCGAGCGACGACTGCCGGGCAGCGATCGTTGATTGACTATCTCTTCTTCCACCCACCCCGATGCCCCGGCGCGCCGCCGCTGGATCGTGGTGCCGGGCCGAACTCTGGCCCTGATTGGCGCGAGTCCGTCGGCTGAAAGATCTTGCTGCCGCTGGTGGTCTCCGGCTTGCGCGGCTTGGCGCCGCCGGGGCGGAAGGGCAGGGATTCCGGGCCGTGCATTTCGTCGAGATGTGGCTTGTGGACCCTTGAGCCCGAGCGTCCGCCTGCGCTGGCCTTGATCGCCGACGACACACTTTTCTTCTTCATCGCACTGACGGGGAGGTTGGCGGCCTCGCCGTATTTCTTGGTGCCGGCGTAGGCACCCGCTTGTTTCTGCACGCTCCGCTGTTTGGCGGTGGGGTCGTCGACGACGGCCATCTCGGTCGCACGCAGGCGTTTGACCTCGTCGCGGAGTCTGGCCGCTTCCTCGAAGTTCAGATCGGCGGCGGCTTCGCGCATGCGGGTTTCGAGGTCGGAAAGGACCGCCTCGAAATTGTGGCCGATAGAGATGACATCGTCGGCCATGCCGCCGTCGCCGATCTCGACCAGCACGTGGTCGCGTTCGTAGACAGAGTTCATGATGTCGCCGATCGACTTCTTGATGCTCTCCGGCGTGATGCCGTGCGCGGCGTTGTACTCGACCTGTTTTTCGCGGCGGCGGTCGGTTTCGGCGATGGCGCGCTCCATCGAGCCGGTCATCTGGTCGGCATAGAGGATCACCTTGCCGTCGACGTTGCGCGCGGCGCGGCCGATGGTCTGGATGAGCGAGGTCTCGCTGCGCAGAAAACCTTCCTTGTCGGCGTCGAGGATCGCGACCAGCGCGCATTCGGGAATGTCGAGGCCTTCACGCAGCAAATTGATGCCGACCAGCGCGTCGAACGCGCCGAGGCGCAAGTCTCTGATAATCTCGATGCGCTCGATCGTGTCGATATCAGAGTGCATGTAGCGGACGCGAATGCCCTGCTCGTGCAGGTACTCCGTGAGGTCTTCCGCCATCCGCTTTGTCAGCACCGTTATCAGCGAGCGATAACCGGCTTGTGCCGTTGCGCGCACCTCGCCGACGAGATCGTCGACCTGCGTTCGCGCCGGGCGGATGTTGACCGGGGGATCAATCAATCCGGTCGGGCGGATCACCTGCTCGACGAACACGCCGCCGCTCTCGTTCAGCTCCCAGCCGCTCGGCGTCGCCGACACCGCGACCGACTGCGGGCGCATCATGTCCCACTCCTCGAACCGCAGCGGACGGTTGTCCATGCAGGAGGGCAGGCGGAAACCGTATTCGGCGAGCGTCGCCTTGCGGCGGAAGTCGCCTTTGAACATGCCGCCGATCTGGGGGACGGTGACGTGGCTTTCGTCGGCGAACACCAACGCATTATCAGGCACGTATTCGAACAGCGTCGGCGGCGGCTCGCCGGGCCGGCGGCCCGTGAGGTAGCGCGAATAGTTTTCGATGCCGGCGCAGGAACCCGTGGCTTCCATCATTTCGAGATCGAAGGTGGTGCGCTGCTCCAGCCGCTGCGCTTCCAAGAGGCGGCCGTGGTTGTTGAGTTCGTCGAGCCGCAGCTTCAGCTCAGACTTGATCGACTTGATCGCCTGCACCAGCGTCGGGCGCGGTGTCACATAGTGCGAGTTGGCGTAGATCTTGATGAATTCGAGATCGTCCTGCTTGTGGCCGGTGAGTGGATCGAATTCCTCGATATTCTCCACGGTATCGCCGAACAGGTTCACGCGCCAGGCGCGGTCTTCATAGTGCGCCGGGAAGATGTCGATGACGTCGCCGCGCACGCGAAAGGTGCCGCGGGTGAAATCGGCCTGGGTGCGCTTGTATTGCAGCGCCACGAGGTCGGCGATCAACTGCCGCTGGTCGATGCGCTCGCCCTTCTTCAGTGCGAACGTCATCGCGGTGTAGGTCTCGACCGAGCCGATACCGTAGATGCAGGATACCGAGGCGACGATGATGACGTCGTCGCGCTCCAGCAGCGCGCGCGTCGCCGAATGGCGCATGCGGTCGATCTGCTCGTTGATGGACGAGTCTTTTTCTATGTAGGTGTCGGTGCGCGGGACGTAGGCTTCGGGCTGGTAGTAGTCGTAATAACTGACAAAGTACTCCACCGCGTTGTCGGGGAAGAAGCTCTTGAACTCGCCATAGAGCTGGGCGGCCAGCGTCTTGTTCGGCGCCAGGATGATGGCGGGGCGCTGCGTGGCCTCGATCACCTTGGCCATGGTGTAGGTCTTGCCGCTGCCGGTGACGCCGAGCAGCACCTGGGTGCGGTCGTTGCGGCCGATGCCTTCGACCAGTTCCTTGATCGCGGTCGGCTGGTCGCCCTTCGGTTCGTATTCGGACTTGATCTCGAAGCGCACGCCGCCTTCGGATTTCTCAGGGCGCGGCGGCCGGTGCGGGGTCCAGATTCTCACCTGGCCGTCGTCGCCCTTGAATTCAGGACGGCCGTCGCGGATCAGATTCTCCAGCGCGTCGGCGGTGGCCTTGACGCCAAACGCTTCCATCTTGCTGCGCGGCGGCCGGGCCAGCGCTTCGTCGTCGTCCTCCGCCGTCGGCAGGCCGAGTTGCCGCGCGATTTCAGGGTCGAGCGTGGGGATGGTGGCTGAGGTGCCGTAGTTGGCCTGGGGGGCTTCTTCGAGACCTTGATTCGATGCATCGCGCTTCGCGACATCATCGCTGGTTCCCTTGGTCGAGGCGCGCGCACGGTGCGCCGCGGCCTCGCCGCCAGCGCGGCGGTCCCAGGAATTATCCGGCGGCGGCTGCAGGCCGGTGCCCGAGCCCATGCCGGCATCGCCGCGGTTGAGCGCGGGATTGAGCAACTCGGCCAGCGCCGGCCCGATCGGCTGCACGTCGGGCCGGTGCGCTTTGGATTTCGGGGTTTTGGATTTTTTTGGAACTTCGGGAGTCTTCGCCATGACGGCAATATGGGACTGCGGCAGGCCGCTGAAAAGGCCGGAATCGTCAACCCACCTTCCCGATCCGCGGCAAACGCGTTGACGCGGAAACTGCTGCCAACCGCTGACAAACGCGGTGCAGAAGGGCACGAGCCGTGTTGACCGCAAAAAACAGCCTGTGATTGAATGTCGACGGCGTAGATCGAGGGAGGAAGTCAATGCAGCTCATTGAAGCCGCGCTGGCCTTCGCGATCACGATGCTCGCGTTGTCGCTGGTGGTCTCGTCATTCGTCGAAATCATTCACCGCATCTTTTCGATGCGTGAGGCCGGGCTCAAATACGTGCTCGGGCAGATGTTCGACCAGGTGCTCCACAAACACATCAGATCGGGAATCGCAGCCCTCGTGCAGGCCGACGCGTCGATCGCTGCGGCCGACAAGAACCAAAAGATCACAGAATTGGTGGAGCACGCGCGTAAGGGCTTTGCTGAACGCATGGCGGCCAACCGGGCGCCCATGGGCGTGACGCCGAAAGCGACGCCTACCAATCCAGCCCCTCCGGCATCGAGCAATCCGGAACCGGCATCGTGGTTATCGTCGAAGATTCGGCTGGGGTTATCAAAGATCAGGTCGCGATTGCCGGAGATCCGACTGTGGAACGGCCGCGATCTGGCCGCGATGACATCGGCCGAGTTCATGGAACGCCTCGGCAGCATGGAACATGTCGGGCAAGCGATCGCTAAGGCGAATATCGACGCCAAGAAGGCTGCTGAAGACGCCGGCGCCACGGCGGCGGATGCGGCCCATGTCGTGCTCAAGGATGTCGCGCAAAAGTTCGAGGCGTTCGGCAAGGAAGCCAGCGTCTATTTCGAGGGCCGCGCCCGGTTGCTCTCGGTGGTGGTGGCGATGGCGCTGGCGTTTCTGGCCCATGTCGATGCGGTCGATCTGTTCAAGACCTATCTGCGCGATCCGAACGCGCGCGCCAAGGTGATCGAGCAATCCGAGGCAATTACGGCGCAGCACAAGGCGGCCGCGGAAGCGGCGAAAACGCTGAAGGACATCGATCCGAACGGGATATTGACCCCGGAGGAAGTCAAGAAGCAGATCGAAACCCTGAAGAATGACTGGAAGGAAGCGGTCACCAAGGCGAATGCAACGGTCAAGCAATACGCCGATCTTGGCCTTCCGCTCGGTTGGACGGACGAGCGCATCGACCGGGCCAGAACTTCGAAATGGGTGTGGACCTGCAAGGATCCGAACAAGATCGAGGGCGAAGGCCTGGAGTCGCTGTGGAAGGATTGCGGCAAGAACCAATGGCGAAGAGAGATATGGGTTCAGGTGCCGACCTCACCCGCCGTCTGGTTCTACCTTTTCCTCGGGGGATTACTGGTCGGGCTTGGCGCGCCCTTCTGGTACAAGGCCGTCATCGGTCTCACCAATCTCCGCAATGGAGCGCGCGGGACGGCGTCCGCCGATGCGCAAACGCGCGCGGCCTTTGTCGCCGTGGGGGTCGGCACGACACAGCCGGTGACGCCGGTCGATGCCTTCAGGGTGTCGCACGCGGCGCAACCGCCAAGGTAAAGGGGGTAATCGGAACTACGCCGCCATGGCGGCGGCGCGCCTTACGCCGTCAGCGGGGCGGTCGAGGGGTTGATGATATCCAGATGGACCCCGCCGCAACGCGTACAGCGCATGGTCCAGTATTCGGCACCGGCGCGGCCGGAGATGATGCTCAGGATCGAGAGCGAGGCGCTGCAATCCGGGCAGTTCGAGAGCTGCGGCGTCGCCTGCAGGGTCTGTTCGGGGAGGGGTAGGGAGATTCGGCCGGCCAGCGCGTGGCCGGTCGTTGCATCAGTAGCGGTTAGGGATTTGCGAACCGCGGCTTGAATCGATCGATATGGGCTTTCGCGTCTGCAATGGCCGCTTCCGGATCCGACCAGGCGAAGCCGACTTCGAGCGTCGGAAACGCCATCCCATCGATCATCACCGGCTCCTGGTCGGCCCGTTGAATCCTGGCGTGCCATAGCCCTCTCCCTGCCTCGAACGACTGAATTTCAAAGCCGCCATAAATCATGGCGTGACCCCCGGATTTTCCCATGGGGCGACAGAAGCACGGCTGGGGGAAGGCAAATATGAACGGGTTCACATGTCCGCTGATTTTGCGGGCAAAGGCCGTCATCGCCCGCCTTGTGCGCAATTGCGCACCGGGGCGGGCGATCCAGTATTCCAGAGACAGAAGTGATCGATTCGAGAGGCCGCGGCGCACTGGATGCCCTGCCTACGCGGCGGCGCGGCCGGATCCCATGACCACCGGGTAAATCACCGCCGCGCCAAAATATGATCGGCGAGCACGGCCGCGTCGTCGCCGACGCCCGACAGGAACGAGGAGTTCATCTTCGACAGCCATTGCAGGCCGAGGAAATACAGGCCCGGCACGGCGGATATGCCGCTGCGGTGGACCGCGTCGCCCCTGGCGTCGGTGACCGCAAGATCGATCCAGCCGAAGTCGACGCCGTAGCCGGTGGCCCAGATCACCGCGGAGATGCCTTCCGCGGCGAGGTCGAGACGTCGCAGGGGATCGGTGACGCAAGGCGGGTCGGCGAACGTCGCGCGGGCGTCGGGGTCCTCGGGCAGCTCCATGTGGCGTCGTTTCACATACGCATCCACCGTATCGAGGAAGGTGGTGTAGACGAGGTCGCCGTCGGCAAGGCTTTCCGCAAGGCCGGACGCCAGCTCGAACACGCCGTGATGCGCCGTCTCGATGCGCCCCACCAGCGTCATGCCGTCGGCGGCGAAGTTGCGGAAATCGATGGTGCGGCCGCCATAGGCGCCGGAAATGACGGGGCCCAGGCGTGCCGGTCCGCGCTCCTCCGGCGTGACCTGATCGAGGCGCATCTCGGCGAGCCACCAGATCAGGTCGCGGCCGCGGTAGCGGCGCGGCAGGCGGCGGTGCCGTCCGACCGAGAGGTAGACGCGGCGGCCGGCCTGCAACAATTCCTCGGCGATCTGCGCGCCCGACGCGCCGGCGCCGGCGACCAGCACCGCGCCCGGCGGAAGCTGTCCGGGATTCTTGTAGTCGGCGGCATGGACCTGGAACACGGGATGATCGCCCAGCAGGTCCGGGACGAGGTTGCGCTGATAGGGACCGGTGGCGACGACGACATTGTCCGCCGCGATCGTGCCATCGGTGGTCTCGGCGATGAAACCGGTGCTGTCACGCTGCGACAGCCGCGTCACCGTGACGCCGCAGCGGATCGGAGGGCTGACGAAACCGGCATAGGCCTCGATGTACCTGATGATGTCGTCGGTGGTTGCAAACGCATCCGGATCGCTGTGCGGAAACGGAAAGTCCGGCAGCCGCACCGACCAGTTGGGAAACTGGAATTTCAGTCCGTCCCAGCGTTCGCTGCGCCAGCGTTCGGCGATCCGGTGGCGCTCGAGCACGAGGTGCGAAAGCCCGCGCTGCTTCAGCCGGTGGCTCATCACGAGGCCAGCCTGGCCGCCCCCGATCACGAGCGTTTCGATCTTTTCATCCGGCATGTTTCTGGCCCCTGCGGCGCATGGCGGGTTCTGCCGCCGCGCGGATAATCCAGCGCCGGAACGCGGCGAAATCGCGCTGCCCGGTGCTGAAGCCCCGATACACCAGATACCAGCGCATGCCTTTCGGCACGCTTAACGCAAACGGCGCGACCAGCCGGCCGGCCGCGAGGTCGTCGTCGATATAGGGGCGGATGCCCATGGCGATGCCGAGGCCGTCGACGGCGGCCTGCAGCGCCTGGCCGTAAAACTCGAATTCCGGCCCGCGGGCGGTGAGGCGGGCGGCGCCGGCGGCCTCGAGCCAGGACGGCCAATCGTCGGGCGAATGCGCTACCCGGAGCAGCGTCGGCCCCTTGAGGTCGGCGGGACGTTTGAGCGTGTTCGCAAGCCGCGGCGCGCATACCGGCAGCAGATCGGCGGCGAACAACGGTTCGACGATCAGGCCGGGCCATTCGCCGTCGCCGAGCTTGATGCCGCAGCTCCAGTCCTCGCCGAACGGCACCGCGGCGCCGCCGGTGGTGATGCGGACGTCGATATCCGGCTCTTCTTTACGGAAATCCGCCAGCCGGGGGATCAGCCACTTCATCGCAAAGGTGGGACCCACGCCGATGGTCAGCACGCGGACGCTGGAGGGCGCGGTGACCTGCGCGGTCAGGCTCGCCAGCGCGTCGAAGATCGGCGTCAGCCCGCCCTGATAGGCGCGGCCCGCCGCCGTGGTGGCGAGGCGGTTGGCCTTGCGCTCGAACAGCGCGACCCCGAGCCGATCTTCCAGCAGGTGCACCATCCGGCTGACCGCGGCGGCGGATACGTTGAGCTCGGTGCCGGCGGCGGCAAAGCTGCCGGTCCTGGCCGCAGCCTCGAATGCCTTGATACCGTTGAGAAAGAGCAGCCGCCGCACATAACCCTCAGGAAAACTGATGCCAGGGCAAGGTAACTCAGTTTGCGTGCGCGTCACAAGCGCGGCAGAAACAAGACTGTGGAGATTCCGATGACGCCCCTCATGATTGCAGCCCTCGGTGCGTTGATGGTCGCGACAGCCTTCCTGTCGGGCCTGTTCGGCATGGCCGGCGGGATGATCCTGATCGGCGTACTCCTGATGCTGATGCCGCTGCCCACCGCCATGGTGCTGCATGCGATCACGCAGATGGCCTCGAACGGCTGGCGCGCCTTTCTGTGGCGGGCGCATATCCGCTGGCGGCCGGTGTTCGTCTATCTGATCGGCTGCGCGCTGGCGCTCGGCGCCTGGTCGATCATCCGCTACGTGCCCGACAAGCCGATAGCGCTGCTGCTGCTCGGGGCAACGCCGTTCATGGCGCGGCTGATGCCGAAGAACCTCAAACCCAATCCCGACAGCATCGCGCAAGGCTCGTTCTACGGCTTCATCTGCATGGGCTTGATGCTGATGACCGGCGTCTCCGGTCCCTTGATGGACACGTTCTTCCTCGGCGGCAATTTCGGCCGCCGCGAGGTGGTCGCCACCAAGGCCACCTGCCAGGTCGCCAGCCATCTGACAAAGCTGATCTATTTCGGCGGCATCGTCGACCAGGCGGCGACGCTCGATCCGGTGCTCGCTGGCGTCGCCATCGCGGCCTCGATGCTCGGCACCACGCTGGCGCGGCGCATCCTGGAAGCGATGAGCGACGCGCAGTTTCGCACCTGGGCGAACCGGCTGATCACGACGGTCGCGGGCTACTACATCCTTTACGGCGGCTGGCTGTTGTTCACGCGCACCAGCGCGATGGCATTTTGAGTTTGACCCGCTTCTGAGGCGGAGGTGCTGATGACCGAGACAACGGACGCACTGGTGCTCGACCTCGTCGAATGGATCGGCCGCGAGCCGCGACTTTATTCCGAGGTGATCGAGACGTGGCGCACCTCATGCCCGCGCCTGACCATCTGGGAGGATGCCGTCGATCGCGGTTACGTGGCGCGGCAGGCGGCGGCGGGTGGCGTGCGCGTCGCGATCACCGAACGCGGCGCCAAATTCCTGCGCGAGCACGGCCGCGGCGCGTAAAGCCCATCACATTCGCGCGTGCCGACGCTGGCGCCAATTGACTTGCGCCGGCGATCCGCTCAAATTCATGCAGTCGCATCTTTCTTGCGAAAACAAACAATCAATCTAGCGCATAGCAGGATCGCCCCATGATCGACCTTCATTACTGGACCACGCCGAACGGCCACAAGATCACGATGTTCCTCGAAGAGACCGGGCTTCCCTACAAGATCTTTCCGGTCAACATCGGCAAGGGCGAACAGTTCACGCCGGAGTTTCTGGCGATCGCGCCCAACAACCGCATTCCCGCGATGGTCGATCATGCGCCGAAAGGCGGGGGCAAACCGGTCTCGATCTTCGAGTCGGGCGCTATGCTTTTGTATCTCGCCGAGAAGACCGGAAAGTTTTTGCCGTCGGATCTCTATGGCCGCTACGACGCGATCCAGTGGACGTTCTGGCAGATGGGCGGGCTTGGTCCGATGGCCGGGCAGAACCATCACTTCAGAAATTACGCGGTAGAAAAAATCAAATACGCCATCGACCGCTACGTGAACGAGACCAACCGTCTCTACGGCGTGCTCAACAAGCGCCTCTCCGATCGTGAGTTCATCGCCGGCGATTATTCGATCGCCGACATGGCGAGCTATCCCTGGATCGTGCCGTACAAGAACCAGGAGCAGAATATCGACGACTTCCCGCACTTGAAGCGCTGGCTGGAAACCATCCGCGCCCGACCCGCGACGGAGCGCGCCTACGCCAAGGCAAAAGAGGTCAATCCGAATTTCGGTCAACCCGTCAATCGCACCGAGGAGGAGCGCAGGATCCTGTTCGGCCAGACCGCAGCGGTGGTGCGGTAGGGCGAGGCAGTCTATCCCGGTCATTGCGAGCGAAGCGAAGCAATCCATGCCTGCGCTTGCGGCGCGATGGGTTGCTTCGTCGCTTCGCTCCCTTGCGCAAACGCTTCGCGCTTGTGCAGGCAATGACGGTTCTTGTTTCGGGCCCTGACTTCGCACACAATACCGACATGCCCTTCAAACTCTACGAACTCGTCGGCACCGACCCATCCCGCCCGTTCAGCCCGTTCTGCTGGCGGACGCGCATGGCGCTGGCGCACAAGGGGTTGTCGCCGGAAACGATTCCGTGGTGCTTCACCGAGAAAAACGCGATCGCGCCGCATGGCTCGGAAAAAGTGCCGGTGCTGCTCGACGGCGATTCCGCGGTCGTCGATTCCTGGACGATCGCCAATTATCTCGAAGACAAATATCCGGACCGGCCGTCGCTATTCGGCGGCGCGGGCGGCCGCGCGATGGCGCGGATGCTGAACTGGTGGGGCGACGGCGTGATCGGCGGCATGTTTCCGCTCATCATCGCCGATATACCGCTGAATCTGAAGCCGGAGGACGCAGCGTATTTCCGCAAGTCGCGCGAGGCGCGTTTCGGCAAGCCGCTGGAAGAAATCATGGCCAGCCGCGACAAGGCCGTCGAAGGCTTTCGCAAATCGCTCGACCCGCTGCGGTTGACGCTCAGGACGCAGGCCTATATCGGCGGCGCGGCAGCGAACTATGCCGACTATATCGTGTTCGGCGCGTTCCAGTGGGCGCGGGTGGTCAGCCCGTTCAAGCTGCTGATGGAAGACGATCCGGTCCATGCCTGGCGTGAGCGGCTGTTCAATGCGTTCGACGGTATGGCGCGGAAGTCGCCAAGCTATCACGGGTAGCGTCAGCGGGGCGGGTAGGTGATCGGGATCGCGGCCGGCACATCACGGCGGCGTTGGTTGACGACAGGAATGGTGACGTTCGCTGACATAAATCGGCAGGTAACGATTGCGGAAATGTCCGGCCTATCGCCGAGGGTGTAAATTAGTTCTATCCCATAACGATGTTAGCTGTGACGTAAATTGAAGGCGTACTCTTGTCCCGTTGGTGGCCGTCAGGGGAGACGCGTCATGATTGATTTTGAAGCCAAGTTGGAGCGGTTTGAGACGCTTGCTGCCGAATGCGATTTGATCAGCAAGTTGTCGGCGGACAAGACGAAGCGCGAGCTGTATCTGCGCCTTGGCCAGCATTACCGCGAACTGGCTGACGACATGCGGACGGTGATTGCGACCAAAGACGCCGCTTAGTGCGTGGACCCATTGACGCCCCGTCACAGCCGGCGAATGGGGGAAGCGACGACCTCTAGCCGGGCTGCGGCATCAAGACGTTCGGAAGGCTGGGCAGGTTATTGTCCAAGCTGCCCGAGCACGGCGAACCACAACGCAAGCGGCTCGGCATAAGAGTTGGGTTCCGACGGCTTCTTGCGAACGGCGGTGTGCACCATGACGAGCTTGGTGGCCGGATCGACCAGAATGATCTGACCCCGGATTCCGAGCAGCGCAAATCTCCGCTGTTCGCCGGGGAGGAGCCACACCTGGTATCCATAGCCGAAGTATGGAGTTGCTGTTCCCGGCGCGAGATGACCGTCGGTTGGCTTCACTGTGGTGGCGTCCAACAGCCACTGCCGGGGAATCAATTGGCGTCCTTCCCAAGCGCCGTCATGCGCGAGCAGCCGGCCCAGACGCGCGTAGTCGCGCAAGGTCGCGTTGAAGCAGCAGAAGGCGATCTCCTGACCGGTGGTGTCGACGGCCCACGCCGCGTCGGCCTCCGCGCCGATGGCGTCCCAGACCCTGCTGTGAAGATAGTCCGCAAGCGGCTCACCCGTGGCAGACCGCAACACAAGGCCAAGGATCTCGGTCTCGACGCTGGCGTAGTGCCATTTGGTTCCCGGTGGAGTAGCGCGCGTGTTGAACTGGGCGACGCTGGCGACGGGGTTCTTTCCGGGCTCAATGAACAGGTCGCGCGAGAGTCGCGCGATGTCGTCCTGCCCGTCATAGATTTCCGAAAAGGCAACGCCCGACGACATGTGCAGGAGGTCGCGGATTGAGGTCTTGCCATATTCCGCATCCGCGAGACCGGGAACATAGGCCGAGACGGGATCGTCGATCGATTTGATTTTGCCTTCGGAGACGGCAACGCCGATCAGCATCGCCGTGATCGTCTTGGCCATGGACTGCGACAGCAAGCGGTCGCGGTCGGTGCGAGCATATTGATAATGCTCGTACAGGATCGTGTCGTCTTTCGCGATCAGGAGGCCCGTGGTCGGGTTTTGGCTGAGGTAGTCGGCGATCGAGCGCCGTTCCGGTCCGAACTTGTAGGAGATTGCCGGCTCCGCCGCCCGCTTGAACAGCCAGGGTGTGGCCGCGCGCCGGACCTGGCGCGAGGAGAACAGTTCGCCGAAATGGCTGTAGGTGTTGACGAGATGTTCGATCTGACCAGCGGTCGCCGGGGTGCCAGCCGGATAACCTGCCGCCGCCCCGTAGGCGGCCGCGTCGGGGCCGGTATCCGAGAACACAGGCCTCGGCGCAACCGCGCCGTTTTTCCCCGCGTCCCCCGTGCCTTGCGCGTGTGCCGATGACGTCAAGCCGGCCATGACAAGATTGAGCGACAACAAGAGGGAGCGCAAGCAGAGCGACCTATCCAGGGCCCCGAACGCTCTTGGGGCCGACATCGAAATCCTGACCACCTGTTCTCTCCCGCTACGGTCTTGCGCCAGGGTCTTGGCACCAGATCATCAGAACCAGGCCGACAGCCGCGCCACGGAAACCGAAATCAAGTGCCGTCCAGGCCATAGCGACCGCCTCCTGCCGCTCCCAAGAGTTCTCGTATCCGTCGTCAGCATAGCGCCTCCGACGATTTCCATGAAGAGGGTGTCTGGTGCCGCTGGTCGTCAGCGGCCGGTACGGGGCGGCGAGCGGCGCTCGAACGCGCCACGGGTTCGCAATATTTCGAGCACGGCGCCGAGATCCGACACGACGGCCGCACACCGCGCGCGGGACTCTTCCGTCGGCGTCACCATGTCCGGCACCATGATCGTAATCGCGCCGGCGGCGTGGGCGGCGGTTACGCCGTGATTGGAGTCCTCCACCGCGACACAAACGTCCGGCTTCAGGCCAAAGCGCGACGCCGCCAGAAGATAGAGATCGGGGCTCGGCTTGCCGCGCGCGACGTCGTCGCGGGTCAGGATCGTCTCAAAACGGTGGCGAATGCCGGCAAGCTGTAGATGCGCATCCGCCGTGCGCAGCGACGAGGAGGTGACGATCGCCATCGGACATTCTGCCGCCTGCAGCGCATCGAGAAGTTCGACCGCACCGCTTTTCAGCGGCAGACCGGCGCCGAGAATTTCATCCCGATTGGTGATGAATGCCCTGCTGATCTCCGCAAGCGGAAAGCTTTCGCCGTAACGCGCGTGCAGCATGGCCTTGCAGTCCGGGCCGGGGAGGCCGACCATCGCCTCGCACAGCGTTACGGTATCGTCGGTGTAGCCGTGCGTCTTCAGCGCCGCGACCAGGCTGTCGAGATAGACGCGCTCGGTGTCGAGCAGCGTGCCGTCCATATCGAGCAGGACGGCGCTGACATTCCATCTCGCGGTCACGTCACACCTGCGCCCGCGTGCCGTTCTGCAAGTTTGCGCAGGCAGTTCGGGCAGAGGCAATCGCTGCCGTCCCTGGGCATCGGCAGGCGGAATGCCTCGTCGGAACACCAGCACGGCCCCGACAGGCTGCAACTGAATTCGGTTCCGCAAGCAGCGCAGGCGAGGCGGCGTGTGGGCTGATTTTCCAAACGATTTGTCATCAACGAGGCAACATCCTGACGCGGAATTAATCCCGGGTTCATGCCGAAGCACGTTATACTTGGCAGCGACTATACGCCCGGGAAGCTTCAAGGGAAATCCGATGGCCCGCGATTCGCAAGCAGCCCTTGTTGCGCTCAATCGCTTCGGACTGGGCGCGCGCGGCGGGGCGTCCGGTGATTTTCTCAATGCGGCCTCCGATCCGCGCGGCTTCGTCAAGGCAGAACTCGCCCGTCCCAATGGCGTGCTGCTCGAAGTGCCGGGATTGCAGTCGACGCCGGCGCTTGGCAAGGCCGTGTTCGACTACCAGTTCGAGATTCAGCAGGCCCGCGACGCAGCCGCCAAGTCCGTGACGCCGGCGCCCGCGACTGAAGGTCAATCGCCGCCGGATGCGAAAGCGCAACGGCGGAACCTTTCGCTCAACAGCATCGCCATGGACATGGCACCCAGAGAACCGTCAAGGGAACAGCCGGCGAAGGCGCCGGAAAATCGCGATGCGGCGATGGCGCCGGCCGAGGCAATGCGGCCCAATGCGCCAAAACCGCCACCGGCACCGCTCAACATCATCCAGAAAACCTTTCGCGCCGAGGCGCTGGCGCGGCTGCAACGGGCCGTCATCGCCGATTGCGGATTCGTCGAGCGGCTGGTGGTGTTCTGGTCCAATCATTTCTGCATCTCCGCCAACAAGGGCGGGCCGGCGCGGATGTGGGCCGGCTCGTTCGAGCGCGAGGCGATCCGCCCCTATGTGCTCGGGCGTTTCGGCGACATGCTGAAGGCGGTCGAGCAGCATCCGGCGATGCTGTTCTTTCTCGACAACCAGCAATCGCTGGGTCCGGATTCGCGCGCCGGGAAAAACCGCAACCGCGGACTGAACGAAAATCTCGCCCGTGAAATCCTCGAGCTGCATACGCTCGGCGTCGGCGGCGGCTATTCGCAGGACGACGTGACGGCGCTGGCGAACATCATCACGGGGTGGACCTATGCGGGCAGGCTGGGCCAGTTGGGTGCGCCCGGCACCTTCGTGTTCAACGCCAATGCGCACCAGCCTGGTGCGCAGCGGGTGATGGGAAAAATCTACGACGCGTCAGACGTAAGGCAGGGCGAGGCGGTGCTGGCAGACATCGCGCGCCATCCGTCGACGGCGAAATTCATCGCGGCCAAGTTCGCGCGTCACTTCGTGGCCGACGATCCGCCGCCCGCTTTGGTGGCGCGGCTTGCCGATGTCTTCACGCGAACCGACGGCGACCTCAAGGCGCTGGCGCTGGCGCTGGTGGATTCCGACGATGCCTGGAAGGCGCCGCTTGCAAAAATGCGCTCGCCTTACGAATTCCTGGTGGCGTCGGGAAGATTGCTGGCGCAGATCCCGAACGATCCCGGCCGCTATCTCGGCGCCCTCAACACATTGGGCCAGCCGCTGTGGGCGCCCGCCGGACCGAACGGTTTTCCCGATAGCAACGCGGCCTGGGCGGCGCCGGAAGGCATCAAGCTGCGGCTCGATATATCAGCGCAGATCGCCTCGCGGCTGGCCGACGGCGTCGACCCGCGCGACCTGCTCGAACTCGTTGCGGCGGATGCGGCATCATCAGAGACGCGGCGGACCATCGAGCGCGCGGAATCGCGGCAGCAGGCGCTGGCGCTGTTGCTGATGTCACCGGAATTCCAGAGGAGATGACATCCATGGAAACGATAGTGGATTGCGAAAGCCTGAGATCATCGATCGTTTCGCGACGCGCAATCCTGCTCGGCGGCGCCTCCTTTGCGGCGTGGGCCTATTTGCCGAAATTCGCCCGCGCCGCCGACGGGCGCGATCCGCGGCTGGTGGTCGTCATCCTGCGCGGCGCGCTGGATGGGCTCGCCACCGTCGCGCCGATAGGCGACCCTGACTATGCCGGCTTGCACGGTTCGATCGCGCTCGCGTCGAGCGGGCCGAACGCGGCTCTGCCGCTCGACAATTTTTTTTCGCTGCATCCGGCGATGCCGGAATTTGCGCGGATGTATCGCGAGAAGAAGGCTGCCGTGATTCACGCGGTGGCGACGTCGTACCGCGACCGTTCGCATTTCGATGGGCAGGACGTGCTCGAAAGCGGCTTTGCCGGTCCCGGCAGGGTGCAGTCCGGTTGGCTCAACCGCGCGCTGGAAGGCCTGCCGAAGGGCGAGCGGGTGATGAGCGCGCTGGCGGTCGGTCCGACCACGCCATTGGTGCTGCGCGGCGCGGCGCCGACCGTCGGCTGGGCGCCGGTCGCGGTGCCGCAGGCGGCAGAAGATACCGCGATGCGGCTCGTCGAACTCTATTCTCATCGCGATCCCGCGCTGGCGAGCGCGCTGAAGCAGGGCCTCGCGCTCGACAAGGCCGCGCAAGGCGATGACATGAAGCCAAAACCCGGCACCAACGGCGCCGGCGCGATGCGGCTGGTGGCCCGCGGTGCCGCCAAACTGATGGCTGCCGACGACGGCCCGCGGATCGCCGCGCTCGCCTTCGACGGCTGGGACACCCATGCCAACGAAGGCGGACCGGTCGGGCGGCTCGCACAATTGCTCGGCGGGCTCGACGGCGCGCTGGCGGAATTCGAAACCGGCTTGGGCCCGCGCTGGCGCGACACCGTGATCGTGGTCGCCACCGAATTCGGCCGCACCGCGCGCATCAACGGCACGCAAGGGACGGATCACGGCACCGGCACGATTGCCTTGCTCGCTGGTGGCGCAGTGAAGGGGGGCCGGGTGATTGCGGACTGGCCAGGGTTGAAGCCGGCCAATCTCTATCAGGGCCGCGATCTTGCGCCGACCACCGATCTGCGCGCGGTGATGAAGGGCGTGCTGAAGGACCAGTTCGGGATTGCGGAACGGGTGCTGGCAGAGAGCGTGTTTCCCGACAGCAGCGCCGTGAAGCCGATACAGGGGCTGGTGGGGTGAGGGGCTAACCCCACCCATGGTGTCGTCCCGGCCGGCAGCGCTCTGATCCGATTCGGCTGGTAGTTATTTGAGCGCCGTTTTCAAAGTTGCCGAGGGATACTCGCCGAAAGCCGCATGATAATATTTCGCGAAGTGTCCGAGATTGCTAAATCCACAATCGTACGCCACCGAGGTCACGGTCGTTTCGGGGGTTGCATGCTGGAGCATATGCCTTGCGTGCCGCAGCCGAACCTGCCTGACGAAGGTCATCGGCGACACGCCGCGGCTCTTCTTGAACGTGAAGAACAAGCTGCGGGCACTTGCGTTCGCGACATGGGCGAGCGCTTCAATCGTCAACGGCTGATCCCAGTTCTGCTCAACGTATTCTTCTGCAAGACGCACGTGCCAGGGTGCGACCGGGCGAATCGGGTCCTCGTCAAGCAAATGACTATAATTGTGTAGATTGCAATTAAGGTAAGAGACGACAAGGGCCTGCTCGAGCTCGGCCAATACGAGGTCGGGAAGCGGAGCATCGACACGATCCAATTCGCCAACCACAAACTCCACCAGGCGTCGCTGAGCAACCGCCATTTCTGGAATGGGTCTCACGTTCGTCGCCATCCGCGGCGGATCGACGGGTCGATCAATGAGTCCGCTCAGCACCTTGATCAGCTTCTGCGGTCTAATTCGGACGATTAGGTGTTCAAAATCGCTTGAATATTTGAGCCGCAAATCTGTGTTCGGCCCGCAGGCGGTCCCATGGCCGGGCGATACTTCTCCCTCGGTCCCGTCATTAACAACGGAGCCGCGACCGCGAACCGGAAAGCCCTGGAGGTAGGTATCGCCGTGCGAAAGACAGACTGCCATCGGGGACCCATAGCGGGCGTAAGTCACGCCAACATCCTGCATTTGCCGATGGTTGAGGCATCCCTCGAAACTCGTTTGGCCCCCGCTTCCCAGGTCCATCGACCACACAGAAAAAAGGCCCGACATGCGTTGGCGGAGTTCGTCAACGTCGCGTGTGCGGAGCGCCGGAAATCGGCTTAACGGCTCGGTCCGCATGGTTTTCACCCCTGCGTCTCGCAAACTGAAAAAGGTTTGGCACGATTGGGCCGAACGTTGCAGTAACAGAGTAGCGCAAGCCGGCCATCGGGTGAAACTCTTGGTCGGCAATTCAACGTAACAAAATGTCGCGGTCCGGCGCGGACCAATTTCAATGATCGAGGTCGATGCCAATCTGGAGGAAGGGGTTGTCACAGTCCGCTTTCGCGGAGCAGTGACAAACCGCGAATTCATTGACCTGGCGGCAACGATCGCCAATTTCGGATCAGCGGACGGGGTTCTAGTGTACCTCGACTGGGTTGGGATCGACCGCTGGGCGTTCTCAGTCCCGACTGCCGGTGGTGTAACCGCGTGGCGCAGGGCTCGCAAAATGATCGCGCGCGCCGCTCTGGTTCATCAACCTCGCCTGAATCGCCAGGCGGCGTGGCTGGCTGCATTCTTGCGCAAGGAAGGCGTCCAAGTCCGCTCCTGGCGGCCACAGAATGCCGACGCCGCCGCGGCATGGTTGCGCATCCTCTAGCGCCGCCGCCCACCTCTGACGTGATCGGACCGATCCATCTTTTTCGAGAATGTACCGCGATTTCTTGCAGTTTCAGGCCGGCCACTGCATTCGCTGAGTAGCGCTCTCGATTGAATCGCCTGCAGGCTCTCGCATGTTGAAGTCGGCATGGCCGAGCCGGTCTGACCGGAATCTTGCGATACGTCACTACTACTGTCGTTGTAGCAACGAGGCATTCATCATGAAGATCACCAAGGCGCTGTTCTTGCTTACGACCATATCCGTTGCAGCGATAACCTCCGCACCGGTAGTCGCACAGCAGCAAAGACCCAACATCGTTATCATCTGGGGCGATGACATCGGACAGTCGAACGTGAGCGCCTATTCACGGGGGATGATGGGCTATCAAACACCCAATATCGACCGCCTCGCAAGCGAGGGCATGATGTTCACGGACCACTATGCGGAGCAGAGTTGTACTGCGGGACGCGCCTCGTTCCTCACGGGTCAGTCCGGCTTGCGGACTGGAATGACCAAGGTCGGGCTGCCTGGCGCCACCCTTGGACTGCAGAAAGAAGATCCCACCGTAGCGGAGTTGCTCAAGCCGCTCGGCTATGCCACAGGCCAATTCGGCAAGAACCACCTGGGCGATCGCAACGAATTCTTGCCGACGGTACATGGCTTCGACGAATTCTACGGCAATCTCTACCACCTGAATGCGGAAGAAGAGCCGGAACTGCCTGATTACCCGAAGGACCCCGCCTTCAAAGCCAAGTATGGGCCACGAGGCGTTTTGGACTGTAAGGCTTCCGACAAGGACGATCCGACGGTTGATCCGCGCTTCGGCAAGATCGGCAAGCAAGTCTGCAAAGACACCGGCCCGTTGACCAAGAAGCGGATGGAGACCATCGACGACGACACGGCGGATCGAGCCGTGGATTTTATCAAGAGGCAGAAGAATGCGAACAAGCCATTTTTCGTCTGGGTGAATTTCACCCACATGCACCTGCGCACGCACACGAAGCCGGAAAGCGTGGGCCAAGCCGGCCGCTGGCAGAGTTCTTACCACGACACGATGATCGATCACGACAAGAACGTGGGGACGGTGCTCAAGGCCCTGGATGACCTCGGCATCGCCCAAGACACCTTTGTCATGTATTCGACCGACAACGGTCCGCACATGAACAGCTGGCCGGATGCCGGGATGACGCCCTTCCGCAGCGAAAAGAATACCAACTGGGAAGGAGCCTACCGGGTGCCGGCGATCCTCCGATGGCCCGGCAAGATCAAGGCAGGCCAGGTGTCGAATGAAATGACCGCGCACCACGACATGCTTCCGACCATTCTGGGGGTTGCCGGTGACCCGCAGGTGACCGAAAAGCTGCGCGCCGGACACAAAATTGGTGACATGACCTACAAGGTACATCTCGATGGATACAATCTCGTCCCGTACCTGACCGGGCAGACCGCAAAGAGTCCGCGAGAGTCGTTCATCTATGTCAACGACGATCAGCAAGTGGTCGCATTGCGGTATGACAACTGGAAGTTCGTGTTCATGGAGCAGCGGGCCAACGGACAGCTGTTGCTCTGGGCCAATCCCTTCACCGGCCTGCGCCTTCCGAAGATCTTCAATCTTCGTACCGATCCCTATGAGCGGGCGGACGTGACCTCCAACACCTACTATGATTGGATATTCGATCACGTGTTCCTGCTCGTGCCGGCGCAGGATTATGTGGGCCAGTTCCTGGCATCGTTCCGGGAATACCCGCAGCGGCAGAAGGCAGCCAGCTTCAATCTGGACGAAGTCATGGCGAAGATGAAGGAGGCGAACTAACTCGTCGTCTCACCCTCTGCGGTCCGACGATTGGCGCGTCATCGTCGTACCGCGGGGGGAACGTTTCTCCGATGAGCAGGAATGTCGGAGGCGGCAGAAAGCGCTCTCTTTCGTTGTTGAGTCCAACGCCAATTGGGAGGAATGACGATGAAAACGAAACTTGCAACAGCTCTTGCGGCATTCGTCCTGGTTTCAGGATTTGTAGCCGCAGGCACCAAGGAAGCCAGTGCTGTCGTCTACTGCCAGTACGTCAGCTATCCCGCCGGCTGCGTTGTAAGGCCCGGCGTCGTACTTCGGCCAAGGCCGGTTGCACGAGCCGCCGCGCGCGAGGCGGTGCGCCCTGGAACACCCATGAATCGGGGTGGGCCAGTCAATCGCGTCGGCAGGTACTGACGTTTCAATGGCGTGACCGCAGCCGCCAGGAGACACTCACTTCGTAATCTGATCCACTTCCGCTATCTCCTCCGCGCTGAGTGTCCAGCCGACCGCTTTCACGTTCTGCTCGACCTGTTCGACGCGGGTGGCGCCGGCGATGACGCTTGCGACTTGCGGGCGCGCGGCCAGCCAGGAGAAGGCGAGTTCGAGCATGGTGTGGCCGCGGGCTTGCGCGAACGCCTGCAGCTTTTCGACGATGTCCTCGTTACGCGCCGTGACGTAGCGGTCCTTCAAGGCGGGTGCCTTGGCGAAGCGGGTGTCGTCGGGGGCGGCGGAGCCGCGCTTGTATTTGCCGGTGAGGAGGCCGCTAGCCAGCGGGAAGAACGGCAGCAGACCGAGCTTGTATTCCGTTGCCGCCGGCAGCAGGTCCTTTTCGATGCCGCGCACCACGAGGCTGTATTCGTCTTGGCAGGAGACGAAGCGGCTGACATTCATCTGCCGCGCCATCATCTCGGCTTCGGCGATCCGCCACGCCGGAAAATTCGAATTGCCGATGTAGCGGACCTTGCCCTGGCGGACGAGATCGTCGAGCGCGCGCAGCGTCTCTTCCATCGGGGTCAGCGGATCGTAATCATGCTGCTGGTAGAGATCGATGTAGTCGGTCTTCAGCCGCGTCAGGCTGGCCTCGACGGCGGACATGATGTAGCGGCGCGAGGCGCCCTGCTTGGTGCCGTCATTGCTCATCGGCTTGGAATATTTCGTCGCCAGCACGATGTCTTTGCGGCGGTCGCCGAGCACGGTGCCGAGCACGGTCTCGGAGCCGCCCATGCCGGCATAGATGTCGGCGGTGTCGAACAGGGTGATGCCGAGGTCGATCGCCTTGTGGATGACCTTGCGCGAGGTTTCGAGATCGGTGCGCTGGCCGAAATTGTTGCAGCCGAGGCCGACGGCGGAAACACGCAGGCCGGAGCCGCCGAGGTTGCGAATTTGCATGGATCGATCCTGTGGGAAGTACGCGGGGGAGAGGAGGGCGGTATTGTGACCCGCGCTGCTTCGACCTGCAAGCAGCGGCACTATCGGCCGCCACGCTTGGCAGCTATGCGGTGCAAAAAGATGCGGCCCCGGTCAGACGCGGCGACTGACGGGGGCCGCTTGGGGCGCGTGATCTGAGACGGGGGGCCTGATCAGACGCAGGCGCAACCTAGCCGCGCTTTGTTACGCAGCCGTGACATCAGGATTTATCCACAGGCGGCCGGGTGGGACCGTCTTCACGAAACCGTGTCAGAGCAGCTTGCGGTAAACGACGAAGCCGGAGCGCTCCGCCACCTTGTCGTACAGCAGCATCGCGGTGTGGTTGGTCTCATGCGTCTGCCAATAGACGCGGGAAGACCCCGCGAGTTTTGCCTGTTCGTACACGCCGTTGATCAAGGCGCGGCCGACGCCCTTGACGCGCATGGCGGCGCTCGTGAACAGGTCCTGCAGATAACAATTCGGCTCGATCATGGTCGTAGAGCGGTGAAATAGATAATGCGTCAGCCCGAGCAGTTCGCCGCCGCTCTCGGCCACCAGTGCGTGCACCGGCTCGTAGGCGTCGAAGAAGCGCGCCCACGTCATCGCCGTGATTTCGGGCGCAAGCGCGGTCGGACCGGAGCGGCCGTAGAAGGCGTTGTAGCCATCCCACAGCGGAAGCCATTGCGCGTAGTCCTGACGGGTGACGAAGCGGATGGTGAGGTCGCCGGACATCAAGCGGTTCCTGTTTTGCTGGGAGATGACGCGTCGGGACGCGCAGCAGGGATGCGCGTTCATTACTACAGGCAGGGCAGGAGGGGATCAATGTCGCAGCGAGCGCAGTGCCGTCGCAGCTATTCCGCGGCGCCGAGGTGGTGGGCGAGGCTGCGATCGCTGCCGCGCAACGCCTGATAGTATTCGGCGCTGCCGGGATCGTCGCTGTGGCGAACGAGGTCGGTGACCGGCGTGTAGCTCAGCATGCGTCCGCCATCGGGCAGCGCCGTGCAAATGAAGCGCAGCACCTGTCCATCCGCGAGATTGATGTTGATCGGCGTGGAATCGCCGGTCCGGATCATTTCGGTGCGCTTGGCGATGAACGCGCTCAACTCGTCTTCGGGCAGTTGCCAGGCGCCCGTGTCGCGGCCGTGATACATCAGCGCGATGAAGGGTGGTTTGCTGTCGGCCTGCTCGTCGGACAGCGCGAAGTAATGGCGGAAGGCGCGGTTGATGAATTCGGCGCGAGTATCGGAATCGAGCAGCACGATGCCGATGTCGACCTGATCGAGCGCCGCCGACAGGCGGTCGGCGGTGGCATGATGCTTCTTCTCCCATGCGAACGTGTCGACCCATTTCTGCCGCAGCAGGCCGGTGATGAGCGCGGTGCCGCCGGCGGTCGCCGCCAGCAGCAGCATGCGCGCGAGGTCCGACGGGTCGTAACCGGGCGCGGCGCGGTGGTTGAGGAAGAACAGCGCTGAAGCCGCCACGGCAATGACGGCGCTGGCCATGCCGGAGACGATGCCGTTGACGGACGCGGCGAGTGCGACGATGCAGACGAACAGCGGCGCGGGATTGGGGATGGGAAAGAAATGCCGGTCGACCAGGAAGGCGAGCAGCGCCGTCGCTGTCGTAAGGGCCGGACCGGAGATTGCGCGCCAGTTTAACTGCATGCCCGTTCTCGCCACTTGCCGGGAATAAGACGCAAGCATGCCTGATTGTTGCGATTGTGCACGCCTTTCTGCCGCCAGTCTTAAGAGAGCGTTGCGCCGATGCGGCGGGTTTTCGCAGTTTTGAAATCAAATGATATCGAGTTAAGGAACGGGCTACCCCACCCGACGCTTGAGCCGCATGACATTTTGCAAGAGGACATCGATGCCCACTATTTCGCCGACGCTGCTACCGATCCTGATGCTGTTCGCCTCCAACGTCTTCATGACGTTCGCCTGGTATGGCCATTTGAAATTCAAGGAAAGCCCGCTGCCCACGGTCGTGCTGGTGAGCTGGGGCATCGCCTTCGTGGAGTACTGGCTGGCGGTGCCGGCCAACCGCTGGGGCAGCGCGGTGTATTCGGCGGCGCAGCTCAAGACCATACAGGAGGTGATCACGCTGGTGGTATTCGCCTGCTTCTCGGTGCTCTATCTGAAGGAGCCGCTGGGATGGAATCACGCGCTCGGTTTTCTCTTCATCGCCATTGGCGCGTTTTTGATCTTCCACAAATGGGCGTGACATGCGCGCCCGGCGATGACGGCAACGGACGCCTCGATCAATTCGCGGCCGGCGCCACCCGCAACACGCGTCCGTTCGAACTGTCCGTCAGCAGCCACAGCGCGCCGTCCGGCCCCTGGCGGACGTCCCTGATACGCTCGTGCAGGTTCTGCAGCAGGCGTTCCTCCGACGTCACCGCGTTGCCGTTCAGCGTCAGCCGCACCAGCATCGCGCCGCGCAGCGCGCCGGTGAACAGGCTGCCGTTCCATTTCGGAAACAGCTTTCCGGTATAGAAGGCGATGCCTGAGGGGGCAATCGACGGCACCCAATATTTGAGCGGCTGCTCCATGCCGTCCTTGGCCGTAGCATCGTGGATCTTGGCGCCGGAGTAATCGATGCCGTAGCCGATCACCGGCCAGCCGTAGTTCTTGCCCTTGCCGATCAAATTGACCTCGTCGCCGCCGCGCGGGCCGTGCTCGATTTCCCAGAGCTCGCCGGAGGCCGGATGGATCGCGAGCGACTGGGGATTGCGATGGCCGTAGCTCCAGATCTCCGGCTTGGCGCCGGCGCGGCCGGCGAACGGGTTGCCGGACGGCACCGAACCGTCCGGCGCGATCCGGATCACCTTGCCGAGATGATTGTCGAGACTTTGCGCCCGATCGCGGAAGGCGAAATGCTCGCCCAGCGTGACGAACAGATTGCCGTCGTCGGCCTGCGCGATGCGGCAGCCGTAATGATTCCCTGAAGACAGCGGCCCCTGCTGGCGGAAGATGATCTTGACGTCGTCGAGCCGGCCCTTGCCGTCGTTGAGTTTGGCGCGCGCGACCGCGGTGCGTCCGCCGCCCTCCGTCCGCTCGGCAAAGCAGAAATAGAGGGTTCTGTTCTGCGCAAAGGATTTGTCGGTGACGACGTCGAGCAGGCCGCCCTGGCCGGACGCCCACACCTCGGGCACGCCCTTGAGCGGCGGCGAGACCTGTCCTTCGCTCGTCACGATGCGCATGCGGCCCTGACGCTCGGTCACCAGCATCGTGCCGTCTGACAGAAACGCCAGCGCCCACGGATTGACCAGGCCTCTGGCGACGGTGCGAACCTCGAGTTCGCCCGCCGACGAGCCGAACGCCGGCGTTTCGCCGCGGGTGCCGGTGGCGATCAGGAACGAGACGGCAAGCAGGATCGCGACTGCCAAGGTGGCGGTCACGAGGCCGACAGGTGTCTTCATGCTCGTCCAATCGCGATGCCGGTCATCGCGCGTTCGCTAATGATGCTAATAAAAAGCCGCGGCTGTCACGGAAAGGGCATCGCGACGGTGGCCTTGATCGATAGCACCGTCAGGGTGACCATAAGGCAAAGCGACAGCGTGCCGATCGCGAGCGAAGTGGCGATGGCACCAAGCAATCGGGAAGAGGCGACGGGCGCTCGGCTACTCTCGAAGCCGACCGCGCCGGGGGACCGTATCATTGGCCTAAATCCTTGTAACGCGGGACGAATCACCCGCGACTCACGCGACGTCAGGAAAATGTTGCAAGGATCACCGGCAACATTGCGGCGTTCTTTCCCTGAAAATGGCTGAATCGCGGCAAGGGTTAATATTGTACCCGCTATTGTTAACCTTTGGCGGCGTGCTCGCGCGAAAGTGAGGAGGCCGGCCGCAGGCGTGGCGGCGGTTATGCGCCGGCGGCGATGCCGGCCTGGTCGTCGACCTCGGCCTTCGGCCGCCAGTCCATGGTGACGAAGCCGGGGGTCTGCTCGACCCGCCGCAGCCAGGCGCGGATGGCGGGGAAGGTCGCAAGATCATAATCGCAGCGGTCGGCGACATGGGTGTAGCCGTACAGCGCGATATCGGCGACCGTCAGTTGCCCGGCGGCGAAATAGCTGCAGGTCTTGAGATGATTTTCCATCACCTGAAGTGCGGCGTAGCCACGCTCCATCCAGTCTTCCAGCGCGTGCGTCTGCAGATCACGGCCGCCCTTGACCAGCGACAGCCAGAAATAGGCGGCGCCGATATTAGGCTCGAGCGCATGCTGCTCGAAGAACATCCATTGCAGCGCTTCCGCGCGTTCGACGCGTGACTCCGGAGCCAGCGACGTGCCGCCGCAGACATACCAGAGGATGGCGTTGGACTCGGCGAGATAGCGTCCGTCGGCGACCTCCAGCAGCGGCACTTGTCCGCTGGGATTCTTCTCCAGAAAATCCGGCGTGCGGCTTTCGCCTCGGAGAATGTCGACTTCGATCGCCTGATACGGCGCGTTGAGCAGCGCCAGCGCAAGGCGGACCTTGTAGCTGTTTCCGGAGCGCTGCATCGAATAGAGTTTGTACATCGTCGTTGGGTTCACTCGGGTCGAATCGCGCACGCGGTAGGCGAACTGCGGAAAGCTCTCCCGCCGCAACGCGGCTAAACAATGATGCCGATACGAATGCGTCGCAAGGCCCGCGGAATGGAAAAAGTCGAAAACCTCTACTGCACTGCACGCGCGCAGCATGTCATGCCACCGTGCATGGATCACGCGGACGAGAGCGGAGGAGCAAACCGTTCAAGCCTTCGCGACGAAGTCCGCGTCAACATCCGGCTTGAGCGAGGGTGAAAATCGCGGGCGAGACGCCCTGGCGTTGAATCCACATTGGCCGCCGAAGAGGCGTGCGCATCCGCCATCTCCGCGTGGTGGGGAAGTCGGAGCGGCGCGGCCTCCCGCGGCGCCATGCAAGGATGGTTGGCTCCCGGGGGCCATCAGCCGCGCGGCATCGCGGGTCAGTGTCGGAGCGTCAGCCTTGCCCAGCCGTTGTCAGATATGAGTCAATTCGCCGCGGAACTTTGCGAATATTGCGCCGATATTGCTCCGATCGTACCGAGCCTGCACGGCGTTCCCTAAAGTTTGCGCCCTATCCGGCCAAGCTTCTTGCGATGCAGCGCGCAGCGCCTTAGGGTGCGGCGTTCCCATCAAAAAGAGTCGTGAAATCCAGAGCTCACGACGTTTGCCAGGAGATGATGATGCCCTTCCTGTCCGCCTCGCTCGCCCGTGTGAAGCCGTCCGCGACGATCGCGGTCACGGATAAAGCACGCGCGCTGAAAGCGGCGGGCCGCAACGTCATCGGCCTCGGCGCCGGCGAGCCGGACTTCGACACGCCCGCCAACATCAAGCTGGCGGCGATCCATGCCATCGAGGCCGGCAAGACCAAGTATACCGATGTCGGCGGCATTCCCGAGCTGAAGGAAGCCATCATCGCGAAATTCCAGCGCGAGAACGGCCTCACCTACAAGCCGAACCAGATCATCGTCGGCACCGGCGGCAAGCAGGTGCTCTACAACGCACTGATGGCGACGCTTAATCCCGGCGACGAGGTCATCATTCCCGCGCCGTACTGGGTTAGCTATCCCGAGATGGTGGCGTTGGCTGGCGGCGAAACGGTACCGGTGGTGTGCCCGGCGTCGAGCGGCTTCAAGCTGCGGCCTGAAGACCTCGAAAAGGCGATCACAGCGAAAACCAAGTGGATCATTCTGTGTTCGCCGTCGAACCCGACCGGCGCTGCGTATACGCGCGCCGAGCTGAAGGGGATCACCGACGTGCTGGTGAAGCATCCGCATGTCTGGGTGATGACCGACGACATGTACGAGCACCTGGTCTATGACGACTTCCAGTTCGCAACGCCCGCGCAGGTCGAACCGAAATTGTACGAGCGCACGCTGACGGTGAACGGCGTGTCGAAGGCGTACTGCATGACCGGCTGGCGCATCGGCTATGCCGGCGGTCCCGCCGACCTGATCAAGGCGATGGCGACCATTCAGTCGCAGTCGACCTCGAACCCGTCATCGATCGCACAGTGGGCATCGGTGGAAGCGCTGAACGGTCCGCAGGACTTCATCCCTGTGCACAACAAGGTGTTCAAGGAGCGTCGCGACCTCGTGGTCTCGATGCTGAACCAGGCCAAGGGCATCGAATGCCCGCGGCCCGAGGGTGCGTTCTACGTCTATCCGTCCTGCTCCGGTACCATCGGCAAGACTTCCCCGTCAGGCAAGGTGATCGCCAATGACGAGGACTTCGTCACCGAGCTGCTGGAGAGCGAAGGCGTTGCCGTCGTGCAGGGTTCTGCGTTCGGGCTTGGACCGGCGTTCCGGATTTCCTACGCGACCAAAACCTCCGATCTCGAAGAGGCCTGCAAGCGCATCCAGCGCTTTTGTGGCAATTTGAGATAAGCGTTTTCGCGCGAAGCCTGTCCCGCACGTGATGCGGGATGGTTTTCCGGTTTCTGTCGAAGACAACGCGTCAGAAAAAAGGCTGTCAAATCATATCGCGCGTAAACTACAGCGCGATGTTTTGACGGCTTCTTGAGGAAGCGCCATGTTTTGGACACGGCGCTTCCCTCCTGTCCGCCCGCAATTTAATTTTTCATGCGGAGACTGGGACACATGCGACTTCTGACTTTGACTATCGCCACGGCGGCGCTGATCGCGCCGATCGCAAGCGCCAATGCTGCGCCGCCGGTTCGCGCCGGTATCCTGCAATGCCAGGGTGGCCAGAATGTCGGCTTCGTCGTTGGCTCGGTGACGAGTCTCGAATGCGTGTTCCGCAGCGAAGGCCGCCGGCCTGAGCCCTACCTCGCCAAGGTGCAGCGCATCGGTCTCGACCTCGGCGTCACCGAGCAGACCCAGTTGTCCTGGGCCGTCAATGCGCCGAACATCCGGCTCGGGCGCGGCGAACTCGCCGGCAGCTATGGCGGCGTCGGCGCCAATGCATCGATCGGCGTCGGCGGCGGCGGCAACTTCCTGGTTGGCGGTCCCGCCAACGCCTACGCGCTGCAGCCGATCAGCCTGCAGGGACAGACCGGCCTGAATGTCGCCGCCGGTATCGCCGGCCTCGAACTGCAGCCGGTCGAGTTCGGCCCGCGCTGGCACCACCATCGCCGGAATCATCGTCGCGGCTGACGGTTGCCGTGATTTCCGGAAAAGGCCCGCTCACGCGGGCCTTTTTTGTTTCGGGGCGCGGCACGCCCCGGTGGCAAATTCTGGCACCGCCCGAGGCGTTGTGGCATAGAATCGGGCGCGCCGCGGGCACGGCGCGCTTTTTTTTGTTTCTCTGCTCGCATCACAGTTTTTCAGCCGGAGATTTCTTCATGCGTCGTTCCCTTATCCTTGCCGCGGCCGCGCTCGCCGGGCTGGCTTCGTCGATCAGCGGCGCCAGTGCGCAGCAGGTGCAGCGCGTGCAGGTCGGCGTGCTGGAGTGCCGCGGCGGCGCCAGCGTTGGCTTTATCGTCGGTTCCGTCACCAATCTCGGCTGTGTGCTGCGCGCGGAAGGGATGCCGGAGGATCGCTATATCGCGACCATCCGAAAGGTCGGGCTCGATCTCGGCATCACCCAGGAATCGGCGCTGGCCTGGGGCGTGTTCGCACCCGTAGCTCGGCTCGGGCCGGGCGACCTCTCCGGCAACTATGTCGGCGCGCAAGGCAGCGCCACGCTCGGCGTCGGCGTCGGCGGCAACGTGCTGGTCGGCGGCTCCGCCAATTCGATCGCGCTGCAGCCGCTGAGCGTGCAGGGCCAGGTCGGCGTCAGCATTGCTGCCGGATTGGAAAGCCTGGAACTGCGGCCGGGACGCTGAATCAACCGCACTTCATTTTCACCACGGGGCATCTTGACCTGCGACCGTGATTGGCCTTAAAAAGAATGAACGTTCTTTTTGAGGAGGTCGCGAAATGCTGCAGCATCAGCCAAGCCGGACCGCCGAATACATGGCCATGTTCCGGGCGTCCGAGCATGCCAAAGGTGCCGGACAACGCGTGTTTACCGATCCGCTGGCCGCAGCATTGTTGCCGAGAAGCCTGCGGCTACCAGCCAAACTGCTCGCGGTACGTCCCGTCGGCGAAATGCTGACCCGCTACATCGACCGGCAATGGCCGGGCGCGCGAACCTCCGGCATCGCCCGCACGCGGCTGATCGACGACTGGATCGAGGAATCGATCGGGCAGGCCAAGCAGGTCGTATTGCTGGGTGCCGGCTTCGATACGCGGGCCTGGCGGCTCGCCGCGCTCGATTCCATCAGGGTTTTCGAAGTGGATCACCCTGCAACGGCAAAGGTGAAACGGGAGCGACTGCGGGCTGCCGGCGCCGATCTGAACCGGGTGACCTTTGTCGCAGTCGATTTCGAAATCGACGATTTCGAACAGCGTCTGCGCGATGCCGGCTTCGATCCCGCGCGGCGCACGATCGTGGTGTGGGAAGGCGTCAGCCAGTATCTGACCGGCGACGCGGTCTGCGAAGTGATGCGCTGGGCGGGCCGGCTTGCGCCACGCAGCCGGTTCATCTTCACCTATGTTCATGAGGGCGCGATCGACGGCAGCGTCGCGTTCGATGGTGCGGACAAGGTCATCGCCAAGGTCGACGGCTCGGGCGAACCCTGGCGGTTCGGCTTGCTGCCGGGCGAGCTGCCGGACTTCCTGCGCGAGCGCGGACTGAGACTGCTAAGCGACCTCGGCGCCGATCAATACCGGGAGCGGGTGATGGGGCAGGCCGGCCGCCACATGCAGGGCTACAGCTTCTACCACACGGTGCTTGCGGAAACAGGCGATGCCTAGGATATCGGCGGCACGCGCCAACGAGCAGCGCGGGCGCATCCTGGATGCCGCGCTGACATGCTTTGCGCGCGAAGGCTTTCATGCGGCAACCGTGCAGGACATCGTCGAGGAGTCCGGGCTTAGTCCCGGCGCGATCTACGGTTATTTCAAAGGCAAGACGGAGATCGCGATGGCGATCGCTGCCGAACGCCACGCCATGGAACGCCGGCGCATGGAATTTGCGCTGGCCGCGCCTGACATCGACACCGGCCTGCGGCGGCTCGTCGAAGGGTTCGTGCTCGAATTGCGTAACCCTAAGGAAAGACGATGGCGCCATCTGGCCGTGCAGCTTTGGGCGGAGAGCCTTTCCAATCCACGATTGAAGCGCGAAGCGCTTGCGGGGGTTTCCCAGGCCGTGGACGTGCTGGCGCAGATGATCGCACAGGCGCAACGACAGGGGCGTTGGCCGCGGCATCTCGATCCAGCTTCGGCCGCCCGTGTCATGGTCGCAGTCCTGCAAGGCATTTCGCTGCAGCTTGCCTGGGATGAGCGCGTCGATATCGAGCGCTTCGCCGTCGCGCTCCGGATCATGCTCGATCCAAGTTCGGACGGATCGGGTGCCACCGGCTGAGCGAGAATTAACTTTGAGTTCCGGATCGGGGAGACGGGTGAGCGGGGCCAAGACCCAGTGTGCCGAGGTCCGACGTCGAAAAATCAACTGGATGCACTGCAGCGAATTTTTCCCGCTTGCCAAAACCTCAGGACAGGCGGAGCATCAGAAGTCGCCGACCCAATCATGGGCCGAGCTCCAGACAAGGAGGCGGCAATGGGACAAGACGTCAGAAGTCCCCGCGGTCCACGGTGCATTGCGCTGGTGGGCCCTTTCCAAAGCGGTAAAACGACACTCCTAGAAGCCATATTGGCCCGAACCGGGGCCATTAAAAATGCCGGCAGCGTCGATGCCGGAACTTCCGTCGGCGACGCCAGCCCCGAAGCGCGCCGCCACAAGATGGGCGTCGGCCTCTCCGCCGCCACCACCACTTTCATGGGCGACAGCTACACCTTTATCGATTGTCCCGGCTCGATCGAGTTCGCGCATGACATGCGCGCCGCGCTGCCCGCGGTCGATGCCGCGGTCGTGGTCTGCGAGGCGGACGAGAAGAAGTTGCCGCAACTGCAGATCATTCTGCGTGAGCTCGAGGAACTCGGCATTCCCCGGTTTCTGTTTCTGAACAAGATCGACCGCGCCAACAAGCGCATTCGCGAAACGCTGGCGACGCTGCAGCCGGCCTCGCGCGTGCCGCTGGTGCTGCGGCAGATCCCGATCTGGAACGGCGATTTGATCGAAGGCTTTGTCGATCTCGCGCTGGAGCGCGCCTTCGTCTATCGCGAACACAAGCCGTCCGAAGTCATCGCATTGGAAGGCGGCAATCTCGACCGCGAGAAGGAAGCTCGCTTCTCGATGCTGGAAAAGCTCGCCGACCACGACGACGCCCTGATGGAGCAGTTGCTGGAGGACATCCAGCCGCCGCGCGACGCGGTGTTCGACGATCTCGCCCGCGAATTGCGCGAAGGCCTGATCTGCCCGGTGCTGCTGGGCGCAGCCGCGCGCGAAAACGGCGTACTGCGGCTGATGAAGGCGCTGCGGCATGAAGCGCCCGGCGTTGCCGAGACGGCGAAGCGGCTCGGCGTATCAGCGCAAAAGGAAGCGTTGGCCTATGTGTTCAAGACGCTGCATCTGCAGCACGGCGGCAAGCTGTCGCTGACGCGGCTGCTCGCCGGCCATCTCGATGACGGCGCGACGCTGCAATCTTCCTCCGGTGAGGCCGGGCTGGGTTTCCGGTATTCTCGCGGTGAGCGGCGGACACGACACCAAGCGGGCCGCGGCCGAGGTCGGAGACACGATCGCGCTCGGCAAGCTCGACGCGATCAAGACCGGCGACTCGCTGTCGAGCGGCAAGACCGCGCCGCCGGCGCTGGTCCACGTCGAGCCCACACCGCCGGTGCTGGCGATGTCGCTCGCGGCGATGGACCGCAAGGACGACGTCAAGCTCGGTCAGGCGCTGCTGCGGCTGAACGAGGAGGACCCGTCGCTGACGATGATCCAGAACCAGCAGACCCACGACATCGTGCTGTGGGGGCAGGGCGAGATGCATCTGCGCGTCGCGCTCGAGCGGCTCAAGGACCGCTTCGGCGTCAACGTCAAATCGCAACCACCCGCGATCGGTTATCAGGAGACCATCCGCAAATCGGCCACCCAGCGCGGCCGTCACAAGAAGCAATCCGGCGGTCATGGCCAGTTCGGCGACGTGGTGCTGGAGATCAAGCCGATGCCGCGCGGAAGCGGCTTCGAGTTCCACGAGAAGGTGGTCGGCGGCGCGGTGCCGCGCAATTATATCGGCGCGGTCGAGGAGGGCGTGGTCGACAGCCTCGTGCGCGGGCCGCTCGGCTTCCCGGTCATCGATCTTCACGTCACGCTGACCGACGGCTCCTATCACAGCGTCGATTCCTCCGATCTCGCCTTCCGCACCGCAGCGCGGATCGGCATGAGCGAAGCGCTGCCGCAGTGCCAGCCAGTGCTGCTGGAGCCGATCCACATGGTGGAGATCGTCTGCCCGACGGAGGCAACGGCGAAGATCAACGCCATCCTGTCGGCGCGGCGCGGCCAGATCCTGGGCTTCGACACCCGCGAGAACTGGCCGGGCTGGGACTGCGTCCGTGCCACCATGCCGGAGGCGGAAATCGGCGACCTGATCGTGGAGTTGCGCTCGGCCACCGCTGGCGCCGGCGGTTTCACGCGGCAGTTCGACCGCATGGCCGAAGTCACCGGCCGCGCCGCCGACCAGATCATCGCCGCGCATCGCGTCGCGGCGTAGTTAACGGCGGGACACCGCGGCCTTGGCCGGCCGCGGTGGTTCGCGTTCGGCTTGACACACTCCAAGGGAAGATAAATTGATCGTCGTGGCCGGGTTGATCCCGGCCATCGACGTCTTTGAGGAGTTGTTGCCGTGCCCAAACCCCCCGCCGCGTGCCTGATCGGATGGCCGGCTGCTCATTCGCGCTCGCCGCTGATCCATCATTACTGGCTGCGGACGCTCGGCATCGCGGGCGGCTATGTCATCGAGGCGGTGCCGCCCGACGAGTTTAAGGATTTCATCTTCCGGCTGTCGCTGCGCGGCTTCGCCGGCGCCAACGTCACCATTCCGCACAAGGAACGCGCGCTTTCGTTGTCGAAGCCGGATGAGCGCGCCTGCGCGGTCGGCGCCGCCAATACGCTGTGGTTCGCCGATGGCGAGTTGCGCTCGACCAATACCGACGTCGAAGGCTTTATCAACAATCTCGACGCCAGCGCGCCCGGCTGGGACACAAGCGAAGAGGCGCTGGTGCTCGGCGCCGGCGGTGCGGCGCGCGCGGTGGTGTTCGGATTGCTCGACCGCGGCATCAAGCGCGTGCATCTGGCTAATCGCACGATCGCGCGCGCCCGGTCGCTCGCGGATCAGTTCGGCGCGAGCGTTCTGCCGGTGGCGTGGGATGCGCTCGGCGATCTGCTGCCGCGCGCCGGTCTGGTGGTGAATACGACATCGCTCGGCATGAAGGGTCAGCCGCCGCTCCAACTCGATGTCGGGCAGTTGCCGTCATACGCCATCGTCGCCGATCTCGTATATGTGCCGCTCGACACGCCATTGCTGACGGCTTCACGCGCCCGCGGCCTCAAGACCGCCGACGGGCTCGGCATGCTGCTGCACCAGGCGGTGCGCGGCTTCGAATTGTGGTTCGGCCGGCGCCCCGAGGTGACGCCGGAACTTCGCGCGCTGGTCGAGGCCGATCTCACGAAATACATGATCGGTTGATCGCAGAGACTTGAGCCGGAATTTTTTTGAAACGCCGGGGTCAATGGTTACGTCACTGCCGCCACGGGAGACTCCAGCATGTCCGTCAATCGCCTTCAGCTCGTTCGCTTGCTTGCCGCCGTTGCGATGGTTGCCGGCTCCACGCTTTACGCGATCGCCCAGCAGCCGCCCACGCCGACGCGCGTTCGCGGCACCATCGAGGCCGTCGAGGGCGACGTGCTCGCCGTGAAGTCGCGCGGCGGCGAGGACGTCAGGCTGCATATGACCGGCGATCTCAGAATCGTGGGGATCAGCAAAATCTCGCTGTCGGACATCAAGGTCGGTTCCTTCATCGGCACCACCACGGTGCCGGGACCGGACGGCAGCCAGAACGCGGTGGAGGTGCATGTATTTCCGGAAGCCATGCGCGGCACCGGCGAGGGGTCGCGGCCCTATGATCTCCGCCCCAACTCCACCATGACCAACGCAACAGTGGCGGAATCGGTGGTCGGCAATGACGGTCATACCCTGATGATCAAATACAAGGACGGCGAGAAGAAAGTCGTGGTCTCCCCGGAGACACCTGTCGTGACCTACGTTCCCGCCGACAAGTCCGACCTCAAGCCCGGCGCCAAGGTGATCGCCTTCATGAAGAAGCTGCCGGACGGCTCGTTCGAGACCAACCGCGTCAGCGTCGGCCGCGACGGGCTGACCCCGCCGATGTGAATTAGCCGCCTGGAATAGCTGCTCACTTGCGGTGTTTGAGTTGAGTTGGGCGCCAAATACATCTCGGGAGGAATACCATGCTGAAATCTTCTTCACGGCCGCGCCTGCTCGCGGCCTCGCTCGGCCTTGCCGCTCTGTTTGCAACGGAGGTGTGGGCGCAGCAGCCGCCGGCGGTCCGCATTCGTGGCACCATCGAGGCCGTCGACGGGCCCATGCTGTCGGTCAAATCGCGCGAAGGCACCGACATGAAGGTGCGTGTCACCGACAATGTCGCGGTGTTCGGCGTGGCCAAGACCGAATTGTCTGAGATCAAGGAAGGCTCCTATATCGGCGTCACCGCGATGCCGGAGCCGGACGGCACCCAGAAGGCGGTCGCGGTGCATATTTTCCCGGAAAACCAGCGCGGCGCGGCGGAAGGTTTTAGGCCTTGGGATCAGCGGCCGAACTCGACCATGACCAATGCCACCGTCGCCCAGACGGTGAAGGGCACCGACGGCCAGAACATCCTGGTCAAATACAAGGACGGCGAGAAGAAGGTCGTGGTGCCGGAGGGTACGCCTGTCGTTACCTTCGTCGCCGGCGACAAGTCCGAACTGAAGCCGGGCGCGAAGATCATCATCTTCGGGGCGGTGAAGAAGGACGACGGCACGCTGGAAGCCAATCGCGTCAACGTCGGCCGCGACGGGATCACGCCACCGATGTGAGGCGGAGCCCTTCCTTACGTCCCTTCTCCCCCAAGGGGGAGAAGGGAGAAAGGAAGCTTCGCCTGGCCGGCGATAACGCGCCTCAATTCGGCAACGTGCGAGTGATATGGGGCTTTAGTGTCAGCAGATCGGTGAAGGCGTCGGCTTGCCGCCGCAGCTCGTCGGCTATCATTGACGGTTGGCTCGATATCGTCGAGACGACTGTTACCCGAACACCGCGGCGCTGGATCGCTTCAACCAGCCTCCGATAATCGCCGTCGCCGGAGAAGAGCACCATCTCGTCGATCTGCTCCGCCATCTCCATGGCGTCGACGGTCAGTTCAATTTCCATTTTGCCTTTGGCGCGGCGACGGCCATTGCCATCGATGAACTCCTTCGTTGCCTTGGTGACGACGGTGTATCCGTTGTAATCCAGCCAGTCGATCAATGGCTTGACGACGGAGGTGTTCTGGCCCTCGATGAGGCAGGTGTAATAAAAGGCGCGCAGAAGCTCGCCGCGGCCTTCGAACTCATTCCGCAATCGCCGATAGTCGATGTCAAAACCGAGCGTCCTTGCGGTCGCGTGCAGATTCGAGCCGTCGATGAAGAGTGCTATTCTGTTGTGGCGAGAAGGCATGCGAAAAAACTGCTTTGATTCAAATCAACTGGAACTGGTCGCGAACTGCGGCTAGGCTAATGACGTCGTTGATGCGAGCATCAGGTTATATTGGACGCCAAACAGCAGGTCTTGTGATTGCTGGCCAACGATTTGGCTCTTGAGGCCAACTTTCGTGATCGCAACGAGCATTCTGACCGAACAAACGCCGAGGGCCGATGCGTCCTGATGAGCGAAATCGCTTCGCTTCGATACCGAGCGCAACTGGCGGTATCGCGCGGCTGGCATGTACGGTCCTGTCCAAGGCGGAAAAACCCTTGGCGCCTCTGCTGGCGGCCGCGGGCCTCACGACCGCCGAGATAAATGATGCGAGCCGACGGCTGGAGGTGAAGGCCCAGATCAAGGTGCTTGAGCTGGCGGCGGAGGCGGTCGGTGACGATCTTCTTGGATTTCATCTGGCGCGCGACTTTGAGCTCGGCGAAATCGGCTTGCCCTACTATGTGATGGCATCATCGGAATCTCTCGCGGAGGCTCTGCGCAACGCCGAGCGATACAGCGCAGTTGCCAATGAAGGCGTTCGCCTGAAAGTTCGGGAGGATCGCGACGCGGTTATCGAAATTGAGTACGCCAATGTTGATCGGAGTTCCGATCGCCATCAGATCGAATTCTGGATGGTGGCGCTGGTCCGGATCTGCCGGAAAATAACCGATTGCCGGTTGGCGCCGCTTCGCGTCGGTCTCAGGCATTCGCGAAAGAGCGCACCGCCGGAATTCAACGCGTTCCTGGGATGTGAAGTCGATTTCCGGAGCAATGCCGACGAAATCGTTCTTTCAAAAACTATTTTTTCTCTGCCTGTCGTCGGCGGCGATCCCCATCTGCACAACCTTCTCGTTGGTTATGCGAACGAAGTGCTTGCGCGCCGGTCGGCACTAAGTGCTGTCGGTGCTCGATCAAAGGTGGAAGACGCGCTGATCAAGTCGTTGCCCCATGGGCGCGCCAGCGCCCTCGAAGTCGCGCGGCAGCTTGGAATGAGCCGTCGAACGCTGACGCGTGCGCTTTCGGGCGAGGGGACTTCATTCTCGGAGGTGCTGGAGCAGCTGCGGGAAGCTCTTGCCAAACGCTATCTGCGGGAAAGGGAATTGCCGGTTTCCCAAATAGCGTGGCTTCTCGGCTATCGGGAAATGAGCTCGTTCACCCATGCCTGCAAGCGATGGACCGGAATGACGCCGAGACGGTTGCGTCTGGCTGATCTTCCGTCTGCAAACTAGCTGCAGATCGATGTCGGTCGCGACGGGATTACACCGCCGATGTGAGGGCTGTCCGTGCAAATCTCTCAACGGGTCGTCCCCGCGAACGCGGGGACCCATAACCACAACTGTTCATTGTGGAGGAAAGGCGTCTACCACATCGCTTAAACCGATGGACCGCGGCGTATGGGTCCCCGCTTTCGCGGGGACGACGATAGAGTTTGCTTCGCCGCAGCCTCACACCGCCAGCAAATTATCGTCGATCTCGGCAATGGTGTTGACGCCGCACAATCCCATGGTGGTGAGCATTTCCTTGGCGATGATGTCGAGCGCCTTGGCGACGCCGGCCTGTCCGCCGGCGCCCAGGCCATAGGCATAGGCGCGGCCGATCATGCAGGATTTGGCGCCGAGCGCGAGCGCGCGCACGACGTCCTGGCCGGAGCGGATGCCACTGTCGAACATGATCTCCATCTTCGAGCCGACGGTGTCGACGATTTCGGGAAGCACCTCGATCGACGACGGCGCGCCGTCGAGCTGGCGACCGCCATGGTTGGACACGACAAGCGCCTGCGCGCCGGTCTTGGCGGCTTCCTCGGCGTCCTCGACGTCGAGAATGCCTTTGAGGATCAGCTTGCCCGGCCAGATCGAGCGGATCCAGTCGATGTCCTTCCAGTTCAGCGAGGTGTCGAACTGCGACGCCGTCCATTCCGACAGCTTGGTGAGATCCTCGGTGCCTTTGACGTGGCCGACGATGTTGCCGAAGCTGCGGCGCTTGCCGCGCAGCACGCCGGCAACCCATGACGGCTTGCTGGCGAAGTCGAGCAGTTTCGACAGCGACCATTCCGGCGGCACCGTCATGCCGTTCTTGATGTCCTGGTGGCGCTGCCCGATCACCTGCAAATCGACGGTCAGCACCAGCGCCGAGCATTTCGCCGCGATCGCGCGCTCGATCAGCGCCTTGATGAAGCCGCGGTCCTTCATCACGTAGAGCTGGAACCAGAACGGCTTGTCGACGGCGGCTGCGATATCCTCGATCGAGCAGATCGACATCGTGCTCTGGGTAAAGGGAATGCCGGCGGCCTGCGCGGCGCGGCAGGCGTGAATCTCGCCGTCAACGTGCTGCATGCCGAGCAGGCCGACCGGCGCGAGGATCAACGGCATCGCAGCCGGCTCGCCGAGGATCGTGGTGGAGAGGTCGCGCCTGGAGACGTCGACCAGGATGCGCTGGCGGAACTTGATCTGCGCAAGGTCCTCGGAATTGGCGCGCAGCGTGTCCTCGGTGTAGGAGCCGCGGTCGGCGTAGTCGAAAAACGCCTTGGGAACCCTGCGCTTGTGCAACTGGCGCAGATCCTCAATGCAGGTGATGTGCTTCATGGACGTCCCCGGCCCTCGTTGAATTTTCTTCGCTGGTCGTCATCTAGCACGGTTAATTGGCAAGCCAAATCTCATCTCACCGCATCTCTTGGGCGCCATTCTGACCGGAGGACATCCCATGACCAGACCGCGCAGTGTTGCCCTGCCGAGACCGGCTCGGCCGATCGCGAGGAAAACGGGCGGCTCGACAACGCTGCGGAGGAGGGCTGTAAGAGACCTTTCCGGGGTCCGGCCCGGTCAATGTCACCCAGCCAGCGGCCTCGAAGGGGGACAGCCACGTCAAGCGGGGCGGCCGGCGGTCGTGATCCCGGGCGGGTGAGTGGCTATAATTTCCAATAATAACAGAAGCTTATGTGTTGATCGTGGCCGCTTCCGGCGGTAATGATTCATCATATTTTTTGAAGCCATTTTAGCCACCGAGGGATTATAACCCATGCACGCTACGATGGAGGGCGTTCGGGGATTCGTGGCCGTGATGGCCTTGAACGAAGACCTGGAATCGCTGGGGGTCACATGAGCCGCAAATATTTCGGTACCGACGGAATTCGGGGCCGTGCCAATGGTCTGATTACGCCTGAGCTTGCGCTCAAGGTGGGGCAGGCGGCTGGGCTGGTGTTTCAGCGTGGCGATCACCGCCACCGCGTCGTGATCGGCAAGGACACCCGGCTCTCCGGCTACATGATCGAATACGCCATGGTGGCCGGCTTTACTTCCGTCGGCATGGATGTGCTGCTGCTCGGTCCGATGCCGACGCCGGCGGTCGCGATGCTGACCAAGTCGATGCGCGCCGATCTCGGCGTGATGATTTCAGCTTCCCACAATCTGTTCGAGGACAACGGCATCAAGCTGTTCGGTCCGCAGGGCTTCAAGCTTTCCGACGATGTCGAAAAGCAGATCGAGCAGCTGCTCGACGAGCCGATCGACCGCCGTCTGGCGCAGAGCGCCAGCCTCGGGCGCGCCCGCCGTATCGACGGCGTTCATGACCGCTACATCGAATTCGCCAAGCGCACGCTGCCGCGCGAGCTCTCGCTCGACGGCCTGCGCGTCGTGATCGATTGCGCGCACGGTGCGGCCTACAAGGTGGTGCCGGAAGCGCTGTGGGAACTGGGCGCGGACGTGATTGCGATCGGGGTCGAACCCGATGGATTCAACATCAACAAGGAATGCGGTTCGACCGCGCCGGAAGCCCTTGCCAAGAAGGTGCGCGAGATGCGCGCCGACATCGGCATCGCGCTCGACGGCGACGCCGATCGCGTCATCCTGGTCGATGAGCGCGGCCATGTGGTCGACGGCGACCAGTTGCTCGCAGTGATCGCGCAAAGCTGGAAGGACGACGGCCGTCTCGCCAAGCCCGGCATCGTCGCCACCGTGATGTCCAATCTTGGGCTCGAGCGCTTCCTTGAAGGGCAGGGCATCGGCATGGTGCGCACGCCGGTCGGCGACCGCTACGTGCTCGAGCAAATGCTCAAGCAGGGCTACAATCTCGGCGGCGAGCCTTCGGGTCATATCATTCTCTCCGACTACGCCACCACGGGCGACGGCTTCGTCGCAGCGCTTCAGGTGCTGGCCGTGGTGCAAAAGCTTCGCCGTCCGGTGTCGGAAGTCTGCCACCGTTTCGATCCGCTGCCGCAGATTCTGAAGAACGTGCGCTACCGCAGCGGCAAACCGCTCGACCATGCCGAGGTGAAATCGGCGATCCTGGACGGCGAGAATCGCCTCAACGGCCACGGGCGGCTCCTGGTCCGTTCGTCCGGCACCGAGCCCGTAATCCGCGTGATGGGCGAGGGCGACGATCGCATCCTGGTCGAGGACGTCGTCGATCAGATCGTCACCGCGCTCGGCCACGCCGCGGCGGCATAAGCCTGCTTTATTCTGAGGGCGCGTGATTCCTGATCGCTCGTGGGCGGCAATGCATCGCAGCCATCGGCTATTGGTGCTGGTCGCGTTTGCGTGCGCGACGTAGAACTCGAAGAGTTGCCGTCAACGAATCTTTTTCCGGGACTGCGCCCCTTGAACAAACCCGTCATCGTCTCAGAGGAAACGCTGACTGCGCCGGTGGTTGTGCCGGATGCTGCGCCGGGCCTTGCCGCCAAAGCGGCTGTCGCAGGGCCGGCCTATGTCGTGCTGACCGGCATCAGCTTCTCGCATTTCCTCAACGACACCATGCAATCGTTGATCGCCTCGGTCTATCCGATCCTGAAAGACGCTTACGCTCTGGATTACGGGCAGATCGGCATGATCACGCTGGCGTTCCAGTTCACTGCGTCGCTGCTGCAGCCCGTCGTCGGGCATTTCACCGACAAGAAGGCGCAGCCGTTCTCGCTTGCGATCGGCATGGGTTTTACGTTTTTCGGATTGCTGCTGCTCAGCGTCGCGGCGCGCTATCCCGTCATCCTGATCGCAGCCGCCTTGGTCGGCCTCGGCTCGGCAGTGTTCCATCCGGAGTCGGCGCGGATCGCGCGTCTCGCTTCGGGCGGGCGTTATGGTTTTGCGCAATCGGTGTTTCAGCTCGGCGGCAGTTTTGGCACGTCGATGGGGCCGGTGCTGGCGGCGCTGATCGTGGTGCCGTTCGGCCAGCCCTCGATCGCCTGGTTTTCATCGATCGCGTTTCTGGCGATCGTGATCCTGTGGCGGATCGGCGTCTGGTACAAGCCGCAGATCGCGACCAAGAAATCCGTGGCGGTCGAGCGGCATCCGGACCACCCGGATTCGCGGCGCGTCAAAATCGCGCTCGCGGTGCTGGTCGCACTGCTGTTTTCAAAGCAGCTCTACGTGTCGAGCCTGTCGAGTTATTACATCTTCTATCTGATCGACAGGTTTCAGGTGTCGACGCAGGCGGCCCAGCTCTATCTCTTCATCTTCCTTGCCGCCAATGCGGCGGGGGCGTTCTTTGGCGGGCCACTCGGTGACCGCTACGGCCGCAAATACGTCCTCTGGTTCTCGATCCTCGGCGCGCTGCCGTTCACGCTGGCGCTGCCCTACGCCGGCCTGGTCGGAAGCGCAGTGCTGACCGTGTTCATCGGCCTGATCCTTTCGTCGGCGACGTCGTCGATCATCGTGTTCGCGCAGGAACTGGTGCCGCACCGTTTCGGGATGATCTCCGGCGTGTTCTTCGGCGTCGCCTTCGGCATCGGCGGACTTGGCGCAGCCGTGCTCGGCAGGCTTGCCGATCACACCAGCATCGCTTTCGTCTATCACCTCTGCTCGTTCCTGCCGGCGCTCGGGCTGCTCGCGGTGTTCCTGCCGAAGATGCATCAGCCCTCCTTGTGTTAGGCGTGCGTCGTCGGCGCTGCGGTCGCGTCAACAAAACCTTAACAGCACGCGATAGCGAGCGGCTTGCTTCAATACATCGTTAGGACGTGTGGCGATTTTCGCCATTCCTCGTGCTGCGAATGCAGCGTCTAGCGCGTCGCGAACAGGCGCGTCAGAATAATGGTCAGAGATTGTCAACCTTAATAATTAGGGTTAAGCGCCGCTTAAACATTTAATGCGATCGTCCGTCCGTGAGTTTTTGAAGTGGGGCCCATTGCAGTCGGCCTCACCGGACAAAAGGACGAAGCCCATGCGTAGCGTTAAGTCTTTCATTGCCGCCGGTGCGGCCACATTGTTATCCCAAGCGGCGTTTGCTGCCGACATGGCGATCGCGCCTCCGCCTTATGCGCCCCCCGTGGTCGAGGATTTCGGCGGCTGGTATCTGCGCGGCGACATCGGCTTCTCTAATCAGCGTGTCGGTCGTCTGAACAACCTGGATGACGCCAGGCTTACCTCGTCGGTGCAGACCAACAACTTCAACACCGCCGGCATCTTCGGCCTCGGCGTCGGTTACAGGGTCAACAACTGGTTCCGCGCTGACGTCACCGGTGAATATCGCGGCAACTCGCAGTTCTTCGGCACCGATCGCATCACCTATGTCGGCGGCGTCGGCACCGACACCTATCACGCGACAAAGAACGAGTGGGTCGTGCTCGCCAACGCCTATGTCGATCTCGGTACCTGGTGGTGCATCACCCCGTTCATCGGCGCCGGCGTCGGTGGCGCGCGGGTTGCGATCAATGGCTTCACCGATCAGGGCATCGCCAATAATGGCGGCGGTGCGCTGCCCGGTCTCGCCTTCGGCGACAGCGTCGCGAAGTGGAATTTTGCCTGGGCGGCCCATGCCGGTCTCGCCTACAAGGTCACGCCGAACTTCACCGTCGAACTCGCCTATCGCTATCTCGACATGGGCGACGGTCTGACCGGCGATCTCCGCACCTTCGACGGCGTTAACCTGCGCAACAATCCGATGACCTTCAAGAACATCACCTCGCATGACCTGAAGCTCGGCGTGCGCTGGGATCTCACCAGCCCGCAGGTCTACGCACCGCCGCCGATCATCCGCAAAGGTTAATTGCAGCTTCCATTCGTTAACGGTTGCCGAACGGCGCGGGGCACTTCCCGCGCCGTTTTGCTTTTGGCGCGTGGCATCGTGCGCGCGGCGGCCGACGCAGAATTTGCGTCAGCTTTCCGACAAGATCTCGCCAATCGCACGCCGCGACAACGATTGGTTAAGGTTAACAGGCGATGATCAACGCCAAGTTCAGAGTTTCGGATGGAGCGTTGCAATGCGTCGATTTTTGTTGGTGGCGGTGATGTGCGGAGCGGCGAGTGTCGCCCAGGCGGCCGATATGCCGGACCTGCCGTTTCTGCGCGGCAGCTTCACCGATGGCCTGACCAGCACCAGGGTCAACTGGCAGGGCTACTATGTCGGCGGCCAGGTGAGCTACGGCTCGGTCACTTCAAAGGTAGCGCCCGGCGCCAACGGCGACCTGCAATCGAGCTTCATTCCGCCGAATAATGTCGGCTACAACTGGCAACCGCTGCCCAACGCCCACAGCAACACCACCGGCTTTGGCGGCTTTGTCGGATACAATTCGCAGTGGGAAGACGTCGTCGTCGGCGTCGAGGCGAATTACATTCATGATGGAATCCGTTCGATTTCAGATTCGTTTGGGGTGCGGCATAATGCCGACCTCTCGATCCAAAGCCTGGCCCATTCGAACGCGGTCGTAAAACTCTCGGATTTCGGCTCGCTGCGCGTCCGCGGCGGCTACGTCATGGGATGCTTCCTGCCTTATCTGTTTGCCGGCACCGGCTTCGGCAGCCAGACCGTCGACCGCACCATTTCGGCCTTCCCGTATCCGGTGCTGCCGGGGACGAGCGCCGCCAGCAAGACCAAGCTGGTCTATGGCTACAGCGTCGGCGCTGGCTTCGACGTGATGCTGGTGGGCGGCCTGTTCATGCGCGCCGAATACGAATATCGCCGGGTGACGTCGGATATCGAATCCAACATCAACACGGTCCGCGCCGGCCTCGGCTATAAATTCTGATCCCGTCGCGACGGCGCCGATCCGGCACCGTTGACAGATTCGCCGCCGCCTGTTGCAGTGCCGCCGTAAAGAGGGCGGCACATGAAGGTCTACGGCGATACCAATTCCGGCAACTGCCTGAAGGTGAAGTGGGTGTGCGACCACCTCGCGCTGCCCTACACCTGGATAGCGGTCGACACCCTCAAGGGCGAGACGCGCACCGCGGAGTTCCTGAAGCTCAACGGCGCCGGCCAGGTGCCCGCGATCGAACTCGATGACGGCCGTTCACTGGCGCAATCCAACGCCATCATCCGTTATCTCGCCCGTGGTTCTCGCCTCATCCCGCAGGATGCGTTCGCGGAAGGCAAGATGGACGAATGGCTGTTCTGGGAACAGTACAGCCATGAGCCGTACATTGCCGTCTGCCGCTTCCAGATGTTCTATCTGGGCAAGCCGGCTTCCGACCTCGATCCCGACAAGGTCAAGCGCGGCTATACGGCGCTGGCACGGATGGAGCACCAGCTCGCCATCACGCCATTTCTGGCCGGCGACGCCGTCACGCTCGCCGACATATCGCTGCTGGCCTATACCCGCGTGGCGCATGAAGGCGGCTTTCATCTCGACGGCTATGCCGCGTTGCGCCGCTGGATCGGCGCGACCGAAAAATTCCTCGGCCTGCCGCCGGCGCGCTGATCTCACCGGAAATCGTCATGTCTGCTATCTCTGAGGTCACCATCCGCCGTGCCCGCCGCGAGGACGTAGGCCTCATCGTTGCCATGCTGGCGGACGATCCGCTCGGCGGCGGCCGTGAGCGGATCGAACATCCGCTGCCGCAGTCCTATTTCAGGGCATTTGAAGCGGTCGACCGCGACCTGAACATTCAGCTTGTCGTCGCCGAGGACGGCGAGGGCGCCGTGGTCGGGTGCCTGCAACTCTGCATCTTGCCGGGGCTGAGCTCACAGGGCGCCTCGCGCGGCCTGATCGAGGATGTCCGTGTCGCCAAACATTGCCGCAGCCGCGGCATCGGCGAGCAGATGGTGCAGTGGGCGGCCGTGGAAGCGCGGGCCAAGGGATGCAAGCTGGTCGAATTGCTGACCCATCACACCCGCGTCGATGCGCAGCGATTTTACGAGCGGCTGGGCTTTGCGCGCAGCCATGTCGGCATGACCTTGCGATTTTGATCGCCATACGCTTTCGCACGAAGCGTGCCCTCGAACTTGATCCGGGGGTGGAATCAGGTTCGCGTAAGGAAGACGCATCTGAATGAAAGTCAGCCAACTGCGGTTGAAGTGTATTTGCGACGAATGCCTGAGGTAGTCGTCACTGTGCGATCCGGTTAACAACCGGTAAACTACGCGTGCGTACGTGATTTTACGGACCGGAACGTCTCCGCTATGCCAGCGTCTCCCATGGGGCTTAGGGCAGCTTGGGGGATTTCCGATGAAAAATTATTCGATAGTCCGGATCGGACACGAGTATGTCGTGCAGGCCGGCGCAGCGAGCATTCTGAAGGTCTCAAGCCGGCGGGAGGCCGCCAAATTGGTCACCGATGCAGCCGAATTGCTGGAGCAGGAGCCGGCCGAGCCTGCGACCGAAGGCGCATCAATCGGCTGCGATTCCCGGGACATACCCGATCCCCCGGGAGACGTCCCTGATCCCGCCGCCGAACTTCCTTGACGATCGGGCGCGATTCCCTTAATCACCGCCGCGGGACACCTCCCCCCAACGGGAGGCTTACTATCTGGAAGGATAGATCATGACCGTAGCGAAGCCCGCTTCGCGGCCGAACGTGCCGCATTTTTCCTCCGGCCCCTGTGCCAAGCGCCCCGGCTGGAACCCCCAAAATCTCAAGGACGCAGCCCTCGGCCGCTCGCATCGCGCGAAGGTCGGCAAGACCAAGCTCAAGCTCGCGATCGAACTGACGCGCGAAGTGCTTGAAGTGCCCGCCGACTACAAGATCGGCATCGTGCCGGCGTCCGATACCGGCGCGGTCGAAATGGCGCTGTGGTCGCTGCTCGGCGCGCGTCCCGTCACCACCATCGCCTGGGAATCCTTCGGCGAGGGCTGGGTCAGCGATATCATCAAGGAATTGAAGCTGAAGGACGTCACCAAGCTGCATGCCGGCTATGGCGATCTTCCGGATCTCTCCAAGGTCGATCCGGCGTCCGACATCGTCTTCACCTGGAACGGCACGACGTCTGGCGTGCGCGTGCCGAACGCCGACTGGATCAGCGCGAGCCGCGAAGGCCTCACCATTTGCGACGCGACGTCGGCCGCTTTCGCGCAGCCGCTCGATTTTGCAAAGCTCGATGTGGTGACGTTCTCCTGGCAGAAGGCGCTGGGCGGCGAAGCCGCGCACGGCATGCTGATCCTTAGCCCGCGCGCGGTGGAGCGGCTTGAGACCTACAAGCCGGCATGGCCGCTGCCGAAGATTTTCCGCCTGACCAAGGGCGGCAAGCTCAACCAGGGCATCTTCGAGGGCGAGACCATCAACACGCCGTCGATGCTGTGCGTCGAGGACTATCTCGATGCGCTGAACTGGGCGAAATCGATCGGCGGCCTCAAGGCCCTGATCGCGCGCGCCGACGCCAACACCAAGGCGCTGGCCGACTGGAAGGCGAAGACGCCGTGGATCGATTTCCTGGCAAAGGAACCCTCGATCCGTTCCAACACTTCGGTGTGCCTGAAGTTCACAGATCCCGCGATCACTTCCCTGACGGCGGATGCGCAGGCCGAGTTCTCCAAGAAGCTCGTCGCTCTCGTGGAGAAGGAAGGCGCCGGTTACGACTTCGCCTATTACCGCGATGCGCCGGCGGGCCTGCGGATCTGGTGCGGCGCCACCGTGGAAGCCTCCGACGTCGCGCTGCTGACGCAGTGGATCGACTGGGCGTTCGCCGAGACCAAGGCCGCGCTGCCGAAGGCGGCTTGACGTTAAGGCAGCGTGAAGTTCGGCCGTGCGGATTTTCCGCACGGCAATACCTTTCACAGGCCATCCCATGTTCGAACCTGAGAACGACATCGAGCGCTTGCTGATCCGTGCATCGGCGGAGCCGGCTGAACGGCCGGCTTTCGCCCGCGCGTTGATGGATGCAGAAATTGTCCTGGTGCTGGTTCCCGAAGGCGGTGATCCGATCATCCCCGGGCCCGACGGACACGCCGTTATCCCTGAGGATACCAAGATGGTCTTGCCGAGCGCGGTGCGCGGCGAGGAAAGGCTGATTCCGTTCTTCACCGCGCGATCGCGGGCGCAAGCCTGGTACAGGAATGACCACGTCGTGGTGCCGGAGCGGACCCGCGATCTGTTTGCCCGCTATCCCGGCGCGCCGTTCGTGCTCAATCCCGGCTCCGACTACGGCAAGGATTATACGCCGGGCGAGGTGGCACGGATGCTGGCGGGCGATTTCGACTTGAGCGGCCTGCAGGCTGTCACGACGCGGGCGCCGCAGCAGATCTTGCTGACGCATCCCAAGGAAATCCCAACCGCACTGATCGAGGCGCTCGCGCGCGAATTCGCGGGCCTCAAATCCGTCCGCGGCGCCTGGCTGATGCTGGCGATGCGCGGCGGCGAGGCCGAACAGAGCTGGATGCTGGGCGTCGATCACGAGGGGGCCTGGCAGGAAGTTCGCGATGCGATCGGCCGCGCCATCGTTGGCGATATCCTCGGCGGCCGCGTGCTCGATGCCATGCCACTCGACAGCAGTTCACTCGCCGTCACCTTGCGTTCCGGAATTCCCGTCACCGCCGCCAAGCACGGCTTTCTCCATTAGCTCTTCAGGTAAACCAAATGACAAAACCCAAAGTCCTCATTTCCGACGCGCTCTCTCCCGCCGCCGTGCAGATCTTCAGGGATCGCGGCGTCGAAGTCGACTTCCAGCCCAATCTCGGCAAGGACAAGGAAAAGCTCGCCGAGATCATCGGCAATTACGACGGGCTTGCGATCCGCTCCGCGACCAAGGCGACCGCGAAAATCATCGACAAGGCCACGAGACTCAAGGTGATCGGCCGCGCCGGCATCGGCGTCGACAATGTCGAAATTCCTGCGGCGACCGCCAAGGGCATCATCGTGATGAACACGCCGTTCGGCAATTCGATCACGACCGCCGAGCACGCCATCACGCTGATGCTGGCGCTGGCGCGTGAAATTCCGCAGGCCGACACCTCGACCCAGGCCGGCAAGTGGGAGAAGAACCGATTCATGGGTGTCGAGATCACCGGCAAGACGCTGGGCGTTATCGGCTGCGGCAATATCGGCGCGATCGCCGCCGACCGCGCGCTCGGCCTGAAAATGAAGGTGGTCGCGTTCGATCCGTTCCTGTCACCGGAGCGCGCCAAGGACATCGGGGTCGAGAAGGTCGAGCTCGACGAATTGTTCAAGCGCGCCGATTTCATCACGCTGCACACGCCGCTGACCGAGAAGACCAGGAACATCATCGACGCAGCGGCCATTGCAAAAATGAAGAAGGGCGTACGCATCATCAACTGCGCGCGGGGCGGCCTGGTCGACGAGCAGGCGCTGGTCGACGCGCTGAATTCCAAGCATGTCGCGGGCGCGGCCTTCGACGTGTTCGTCGAGGAGCCCGCCACCAAGAACGTGCTGTTCGGCCATCCCAACGTGATCTGCACCCCGCATCTCGGCGCCTCCACCACGGAAGCGCAGGAGAACGTCGCCCTGCAGGTCGCCGAACAGATGTCGGATTATCTCTTGACCGGCGCGATCTCGAACGCTGTGAATTTCCCCTCGATCACGGCCGAGGAAGCGCCGAAGCTGAAGCCCTTCATCGAACTCGCCGAAAAGCTCGGCTCGTTCGCGGGCCAGCTTACCGAAAGCGGAATTCTCAAGGTGGAGATCACCTACGAGGGAAATGTCGCCGGGATGAAGATCAAGGCGATCACCTCGGCGGTGCTGTCGGGCCTGCTGCGGCCGATGCTCGGCGACGTCAACGTGGTCTCCGCGCCGGTCGTCGCGAAAGAGCGCGGCATGGTGGTGGACGAGATCGTGCGCGCGGCGCAGAGCGATTACGAAAGCCTGATCACGGTCACCGTGACCACCGAACGGCAGGGACGCTCGGTGTCCGGCACGGTTTATCACGACGGCAAGCCGCGGCTGGTCGACATCAAGGGTATCCGGGTCGATGCCGAGTTCGGCAAGTCGATGATCTATGTCACAAACGAGGACAAGCCCGGCTTCATCGGCAGCTTCGCCGGCCTGCTCGGCGCCGCCAAGATCAACATCGCCACCTTCCATCTCGGCCGCGTCAAGCAGGGCGGCGACGCCATCGCGCTGGTCGAGATCGACGGCCCTGTGCCCGCTGACGTGCTGGCCAAGGTGCAAGCCTTGCCCCAGGTGAAGCAGGCCAAGGCGCTGGTGTTCTAACCGCGCGTCGCTCTTTTCCCCTCAGAGGGCGGATTGCTTACCCTTCGCCGCGGTCCCGCCGCGGCGAAGCCACATGGAAATTCCGATCGAACCGGTTTCTCCCTCGCTGCGTCTCATGACCGGGAGTGGTGGGCGGTTTTCTCGCGTTGCCGTCAGGCGACCGGTTCAGGAGGGTATCCATGCGATTGATTACGAACGGTTTTTTGACGACGAGCCTCGCCGTGTTCACGGCGCTTGTCGCCGGCCCGGTGCGCGCGGCGGAGGTGGCCGCCAGCTCGGCGGTCGATGCCGTCACCGTCTATCCCGATGGCGCGAGCGTCACGCGGGTCATCTCGCTCGATCTGCCGGCGGGCGAGAATTCGGCCGTTCTCAAGGATTTTCCGCTGACGCTCGATCCGTCCTCGCTGCGCGTCGAGGGCGAGGCGGGCGCGAAACTAACCATCGGCGCGATCGACGCAAAACCGCCGCGTGCGGCCCCGCCGGTCAATTTGCCCGAACTCGACAAGCGCATCGAGGCGCTGAAGGACGAGCGCGTCAATCTGCAGGGCGCGATCGATGCGGCGACCGCCCGGCGCAAATTCGCCGAGCGCTTTGCGGATACTTCTCCGGCAGGAATCGGCGACAAGGGTGAGGCGCGGCCGATCGCCGAATGGCGGGCGGCTTTTGCCGCGGTCGGCGAGGAAGTCGCCAGCGCCGACGCCGCGGTCCGCGATGCCGAACGCAAGCAGCGCGAACTCGACCGCGAAATCGCGCGTCTCGAACAGGACCGGGCGCAGAAGCCGCCGAGCAGACTGGAAGTCCGGATCGAGCTTGCGGCCGCGGCCGCGACCAAGGCGACGCTTCGCGTAACTTATGCCGTGCGCAACGCACGCTGGATTCCGCTCTACGACGCCCGCCTCGACACCGGCGCGAAAGACCGGAAGCCCGCGCTCGAGCTGGTGCGCCGCGCCGAGATCACGCAAAACACCGGCGAGGATTGGTCGAATGTCGCGCTCGCGGTTTCCACCGTGCGAACTGCGCGTGGCGGCAGCGCGCCCGACCTGAAGTCGCTCGTCGTTCAATACCCGCAAGTACCGCGTCCGGTGGCCGCGGCGTCCGCATCGGATTATGCAATGCCCTTGGCTGCACCACCCCCGGACCGGCAGAGGCAGCTCCGCGCTAGCGGGGGGAAGAGCGATGAGCCCGCGATGGAGAAGGCGGCCGAGCAACAGGCCGTGGCTGATGTCAGCGGCTTCCAGGTGGTGTTCAAGATTCCCGGGCGTGTCAGCCTCGGCGCCAGCGAAGGCGCCAAGAGCCTGCGCATCTCCAGTGCGGGCATTGCGCCTGACCTCACGGTCCGCGCCGTGCCGGTGCTGGACCCGACCGGGTTCCTCGAAGCGAGCTTCAAGCAGACCGAGGACGCGCCATTGCTGCCGGGCCGGGTCGCGATCTATCGCGACGGCGTCTTCGTCGGCCGTGGGCTGATGGCGGCTGCGGCCAAGGACGAGACCGTGCGGCTCGGCTTCGGCGCCGACGACAAGATCAAGATCGAGCGCACCGTCGTCAAACGCAACGAAGGCTCTGCCGGCCTGATCGTAACGACCTCGAAGACCGACGAGCGTTCGTTCAAGACCACCGTGCGCAACGGTCACGATTTCCCGATCCGGATCGCGATCGAGGACCAGTTGCCGGTCAGCGAGAACGAGGACATCGTGGTCGAGATGCTGCCGTCGACGACGGCTCCGACCGCGACCAATCTGCGTGACAAGCGCGGCGTACTGGAATGGGCGTTTGAGGCGAAGGCGGGCGAAGTCCGCGACATCAACTTCGCCTGGCGGATACGCTGGCCCAAGGACAAGGGCGTCGTGATGGTGCCGGCGGGCTGAGCGCCGAGCGCGTGCCTGTTGCCGGCATGGCCGGGCAGAAGCGCGAAGCGCGTCTTCGCGCCAGATGTCCCGGCCATCCACGTCTTTCTTTGCGTGTGACTGCCAAGAACGTGGATGCTCGAGCTGAACGTTCGCGCTCTTAGGTCTTTCGGTCAGCCATCGTGCGAAAGGTGATGGAGTAACGAGGCGCCTCGACGGCGGGAATGCTGTGTTCCCAGATCCGCCGGGATTCGCCCGACATCATGTAAAGTGAGCGCGGCGCGGCCTCGAGCGCGTAGCGCTGCCACTTTTCGCCAACGGCGCGCCGAAACCGGAACTTGCACGGCGAGCCGAGCGAGAGGCCGAAGATCCGGTCGAAATGCGGCTTGTCGCGGTGCCAGCCGATTCCAACGCCGACGTCGTATTCGGTGCAGAGAACCTGCGCGATTTGCGTCGATGGCCCGCCATAGGCCTCGACCTTTTCGATCAGCGGAAGAAGCCAATCGGGAATCGCATCAGCCGGCTGTAACCGCTGCAGCGTGTAATCGTAGCGGAACCCGAACGAGGCCACCCGGCGCTTGCCTTCGAAGGCACCGAACTGAAACGGCTGCAGCGGCAACGCCGAGACATCGCCAATGAGCTTGCGCTCAAGCGCCGGCGAAACAAACTCGGCCACGTACTGAAGCCCGTCCGGCAGGCCTGTAGCTTGCGGGAAAAGGGCGAGCTGCTCGCTCAAACCGGCGTCCTCAAACAGGGGTTGCGCATCGCCCGAATATGGGGACCGGCGCGACCAAATCAAAGGACAGCAACGGCATGAGCCGGCCGTCGCGCTGCGCCGGTTACCATTTTTTCCTGCTGGCATGAGGAACTTTGCCAGTTGCGGTCGATTGTCGATTGAGAAAATGGGCGGGACATAAGGAGGAAACCATGCACGGTCTTATCTATCTCGTCGGCCTGATTGTTGTGATTCTGGCGGTCTTGTCCTTCTTCGGCCTTCGCTGACGCCATGGAGATGTCGATGGAAAACGTCACGCCGGTGGCGCGAAGCGATATCGCGCCGCGCTTCCTGCAATGGTCGCCGATCGTGCTCGGAGCGCTCGCGGCGACCGCGCTTTCTTCCGTACTGCTGACGTTCGCGGTCACGATTGGCCTCGGCGTCACGTCGACGGCGCCAACGTGGCGCGATGCTTCAGCCGCGCTGGCGATCCTGTCGGGCCTCTATCTGATCATCCAGGCCGTGCTTAGCTTTGGCCTTGGTGGCTACATCGCCGGACATACCCGCACCTCAATCAGTCCGGCTTCGGTGGAGGAAACAGAACACGTTGACGGCGCCCATGGGCTGGGCACCTGGGCGCTCGCCGTGGTCATGGGCGCCATCCTCGCCACCTGGATTGGCGCGGCCAGCGTCACTCGGACATCGTCGATGCGTGGCCCAGCGCAGGCCAGCGCGGCCGAACCGCTGCTGAGCTATGAACTGGACCGGCTGCTTCGCGCTGGCCGCCGCGCACCCAATGTCGATCTCAGCGCCGAGCGCGCGGAAGCTGGCCGTATCCTTCTCACCACCTCAAGTCACAGCGGCTTGAGCGCGGACGACCGCATTTATCTCATTCAGCAGGTTGGTGCGCTGACGGGCCTTTCGGCGCCGGATGCCGAACGACGGGTCGACAATGCGATTGCCAGCGCCAGGACAGCCATTGCGCGGGCACGGCGCGGCACCATCATTCTCGCCTTTTCGGTCGCGACCGCGATCCTGCTCGGCGCTGTAGCCGCCTGGGCCGCGGCATGCGCCGGCGGACGGCATCGCGACGGCGCGTCCCTGCCGGAGTGGATGGCGCGGTCGAAGGCGCTCGATCGACGGCGAGTGACCGTGCTGCCGTAGAGCTTTCTCTCCTCTCCCTCTCCCGCGTAGGGCGGAAAGAGGGAGAAGCGACGGCATCACTTCGCCTTCAAAAACTCGCCGACTTCCAGCAGCACGAACTCATTGTCGTCCGCCTTGTTGGGCTCGCGGCTCGAGGAGAACGGCAAATTGTTGTCGTTACCGACGATGATATGGGTGTCGTCGACGCGGTCGACGTTCTCGATGGTGAAGAACGGGAACGTTAGCACGCCGTCGTTGAGCGGCTTGCGAGCCTTGTTGTCGGGATCCTTGATCTTCATCAAGTCGATATAGGCGATCTTGCGCACCGGCTTGCCGACGTTGGCATCGCTGAGCTCGACCTTGTAGACGCGCTTGAATTTCGCCAGATCCGGAAAGCAGTTCTCGGCGCGCTGGCCGGCCGGACAAGCCTTGTCCGCGGTGCCTTCGCCATTGTCGCGCTCGATGATCAGGCCGCTGGAGGCATCGATCATGTTGAAGTCGCCGATGGCGTTGCCGTTCTGCTCGAACACATATTGCCAGTAGCGGCCGGTGAATTTTTCGTTCATGACGTCGAATTCGAGAATCCGCGAGGCTTCCTTGCCGTCGACCTTTTCAAAGTCCTTCTTCTCGGCGTCCCACAGCGGGCCTTCGAGCAGGCCGTAGAGGAACTTGCCATCCTTCGACGACGCAAAACCTTCATAGCCCTTGGAGCGGCGCAGATTGACCGTGGTGTAGGTCGCACCGGGTGCGCCCGGCGACTGCACCGACCAATGGTCGGGCGAGCGCACCGGCTTGCCGTCGGCGGTGGTCTCGAACACGGCCAGGATCTTGCCGAACCTGTCGGCCTTCAGCACATAGGGACCGAACTCATCGCCGATCCAGAAGGCGTCGCCGATGATCTGAAAACCTTCGGTGTCGAAATCGGCGCCGGTGAGATAACGTTTTGCAGTATCCTCATGCAAGATGCGGAACGGCACCTTCCTGTCGGGATCGTGCAGGAAGATGGTTTCCTGCCGCTCGATCTTGCCGGTCGCCCAGTCGATCTTGTGGCGATTGAGATAGAGCATCGAATCCGCCGAGTTGTAGCGCGAGCCCATGCCGTTGTCGGTGAGCACCCAGAACGAACCGTCCGGCATCACCTTGATGCCGGAATGGCCCTGCAGCGGCTGGCCCTTGAACGGCAGCGACACGCCAGTCGGCCGCTCGTAGGATTTGCCCATCACGCTGCCGACGGCGTCGACGCGCTTGCCGGTGGTGTATTTGCCCGCGGTCTTGAGATCATCAGGCGCGTCCGCGGGCGCATCGATGAAGGTCTGCGCCGGCAGCACGGCGTGGCCCTTCAGCGTGGCCGGAAATTCGCCTTCGCCTTGCGCAAATGCAGCACTGGCCAGAAAGACTGATACGACGGAGCAGAGCAATGACACGCGCATGGCGGATCTCCTCATGATGACGATGCGCTGTGTCTTGCGGAGCGGCTGTTACAGTTAGCTGACAGTTCTGTGAAGAACCTGTAACGCCGTGGGATAAGCCCCGCGGCGTTATGCCGTTGGCGGGCCTGCGGGCCGCATCGTCTGCGGCAGCAGGAACGGCACGCCCTGATCGGTATAGTCGATCGTGACGTCCACCTCGAAAATCCGGCGGATGGTTTCGGCCGTGATCGCCTCGGCGCAGCCGCCGTCGACGGCGAGCTTGCCGCGATGCAGCAGCACGATCCGGTCGGCGAAGCGCATCGCGAGGTTGAGGTCGTGCAGCACGGCGATCACGGCCGTGCCATTCTGCGCGCGCCCTCTTGCCGTCTCCACCAGGTCGATCTGATGGCGCATGTCGAGGCTGGAGGTCGGCTCGTCCAGCAGCAGCAGGCCAGGGCCGTGCTGTTGTTCGCCGCAGGCGAGCTGCACCAGCACGCGGGCAAAATGCGCGCGCTGCTGTTCGCCGCCCGAGAGCGTCGGCAATTGCCGGTGACTGAAATGCGTGAGCCCTACCTCGCCCAGCGCGGCATCGACCAGCCTTTGCGCGGCGGCGCGGCCAGTATCGCCCGCGCCCATATGGACGATTTCCTCGACCGTGAACGGGAAGGTGACGTTGACATGCTGCGACAGCATCGCGCGGTGGTGGGCGAGTTGGCGCGGCGGATAGGCGCGGATTTCGCGCTGCTTCAACCTGATCTGCCCGCGCGTCGGGCGAAGATCGCCGGACAACATCCGCAGCAGCGTCGATTTGCCGGCGCCGTTGGGGCCGACGATCGCGACCATCTCGCCGGCCTTGATGCGCAGGTCGATGCCGTCGACCAGCGTGGCGCCGCCGATCGTCATCGAGATCGATTGCGCTTCGAGAACGGCGGTCATAGCGAGACCAACCCGCGCTGGCGCAACAGCATGCCCAGAAAGAACGGCGCGCCGATCGCCGCGGTCAGGATGCCGATCGGCATTTCCGCGGGCGCCACGATGGTGCGGGCCAGCGTATCGGCGCCCACCAGCAGCACCGCGCCCAACAGCATCGAGGCCGGCAGCAGCAGCCGGTGCGCCGGCCCGATCACCAGCCGCAACAGATGCGGCACCACGATGCCGACAAAGCCGACCACGCCGCAGACCGAGACCGCAACGCCCGTCATCGCCGATACCAGCACGATCGAAATCCGCTTCAGTCGCTCGACATCGACGCCGCTGTGAAAGGCCTCGGCCTCGCCGAGCACGAGGACATCGAGGCCGCGCGCGATCGAGACGCAGGCAATCAAAGCGAGCCCCAGCACCGGCGCCAGCGTGGCGAGCTTGGGCCAGGTCGCGCCGCTCAGTGAACCCAGCATCCAGAATGTGATATCGCGCAACTGGCGATCGTCGGCGATGAATACCAGAAGTCCGACACCGGCATTGGCGATGGCGGCAATCGCAATGCCGGCCAGCAGGAAGATCGCGATCGACGTCCGCCCCGAGCGGCTCGCGATCGAATAGAGGATAACCGTCGTGACCAGCGAACCCGCAAACGCCGCGATTGGCAGCAAATGATGCTGCATGAAGCGCAAGCTTTGCCCGATCTGGCTGTCGGTGAACACGATCGCGGCGGCCGCGGCCAACGCGCCGCCGGAGGAAACGCCGACCAAAGCGGGGTCGGCGAGGGGATTGCGAAACAGCCCCTGCATGATGGCGCCCGATGCGGCGAGCAGGGCGCCGACCATCGCGGCTGCCGCGATTCGAGGAATCCGGATCGACCACAGCACGAGTTGGTCGCGCGCAAGCGTTGGACCCGCTGCCGCGTCGCCCCACAGGCCGAGCGCGGCCGGCAGCCGCGCCAGTGGAATTCCGGCGGCGCCCATCGTGAGTGCCACCATCGCTGCACCGGCAAGTGCGGCGAACAGACAGATGAGGGTCAGCGAAGCGGGTGGACGCAATGCATACCCGCCGCGCTGCTTCGCACGTGCCGCGCTGTCGGAGAGGGCCGTCACAGGCGGCAGTTTGCGGTGACTGCCGCCGGCTTGAATGTCTCAGCCTGCGGCGCCAGCGCCGGATAGAGCTTGATCGAGAGGTCGCGCGCTGCGGCCGCCGTGCGCGGCCCGAAGCCGAGCAGATAAAGGCCTTCCATCGAGATGAAGGTCTTGCTCGCCGCGACGGAGGTCAGCGCGAAGGCCGGATGAAGATACACCGTCTCCGCGTCCACCGAATCCTTGCCGCGCTGGATCGAGAGCACCACATCGGGCTTTGCAGCAACGATCGCCTCGTCGTTGATGATCTTGTAGCCGTCATAGCCGTCGATCGCGTTGACGGCGCCGGCAAGCGCGATGATCTCGTTCGCCGCGGTGTTCTTCCCGGCGGCCATCGCGCGGCCGTTCAACAGCGACATCACGAACATCACGCGCACCGGCTTCGTCACCCTGCCGCGCAGTTCGCGCAGTTGCGCCAGGTCGTCCGTCACGACTGCCGTCAGGCACTCGGCCCGCTTGTCCGCGCCCATGGCGTGGCCGACCAGCTTGATCTTGTCGAGCAGCCCTTGTTCGGAAAAGGTTTCGGGCACCAGCACCAGCGGCACCTTGGCCGCCTCCAGCACGTCCATGGTTTCCTTTGGCCCCGAGCCCTGCACGGCGAGCACCAGCGAGGGATTGAGCCCGAGCACGCCTTCGGCCGAGAGCTGGCGCATATAGCCGACATTCGGTTTGTCGCGGGCCGCGGCCGGATAGAGGCTTGTGGTGTCGACGCCGGCGAGGCGGTCTTCGAAACCCAGCGCGTAGAGAATTTCGGTGATCGCGCCGCCGATCGACACGATCCGTGCCGGATCTGAGATCGTGATATCGCGATTGCGTGCGTCATGCACGGTAATGCCTGCAGCGATGGCCGCGCCGCCGAGCAGAAAGCCGCAGGTGACGGCCGATAGTGCGAGCGTGCGACAAATTGTCATTGCCGGTTCACTTGGTCAGGATCAGCTTGTTCTGCGACGTCAGCCGCAGGCGATAATTGTCCCCGCCATGCGCGATGATGATTTCGCGCTCGGTCGCGAACAGCTCGCGGCTGTCGATTCGGCTGCCGTTCATGGTGAGAAGGCGTGTCGCAGACGGCGGATTTTCGGCGTGTTTTCCGGCGCCTCCGACATTATCTCCTGAAGGTGCCGTCATAATTGCTGTTGTGCCCCCGATGTTCCCGACCAGCTGCTTGTATAATTTGATCGACGCGCAATCCAACTGCTGCACTTTACAATCGATATAAAGTGCGCCGTGCCGTTATTGACCGGTCCCGCAACGCGGCGTAACCAAGATGAACGCGATACGAGCGGGGGTGCCCGGTCGCGAAAATTGTTAGCCAGCAAGCAGCCGCTCATCACCAGCGGCGCCCGCCAGCCAAACCCAAGACATAAATAACAGGTTGGGGCAGTATGGCTTTCGGGGTCAGGCATTCGCGCGCCTTGGTTTTGGGCGCGTCGGCATTTTCGTTCGCGTTGATGTCGTCAGGCGCAGCGTTCACGCAGGCGCTCGAAGGGGAGGTCGTCACGCGCTCTCCCGAGCAGAAGAAACAGAAGCAGGCCAAACGCCAGCAAGCCAAACCGCAGCAGGATGCGCAGGCTACGGCGGCGGCGATGAATGCGCGCGCGCAGGCTGGCGCCACGGCGGTGCAGTCGCTCGATACGATCACGGTGGCGGCCTCGAAGACCGAGGAGCGCGCGATCGACGCACTGGCGCCCGTCAGCGTGGTGACGCTCGAACAGATCCAGGGCCTGCAGCCGAACCGGCTGTCCGGCATCCTCTACCAAATACCTGGCGTGTCGGTCCAGGAGCGCGGCGACGATCCTTCGACCGTCATCAACATCCGCGGCCTGCAGGATTTCGGCCGCGTCGCCGTCGTCGTCGACGGTGCGCGGCAGAACTACCAGCGCACCGGCCACAACGCCAACGGCTCGTTCTTCCTCGACCCCGAACTGGTCGGCAGCGTCGACGTGGTGCGCGGCCCGACCGCGAACATCTACGGCTCCGGCGCGATCGGCGGCGTGGTCTCGTTCCGCACCAAGGACATCAACGACGTGGTGCGCCCGGGCGAACGCTGGGGCGTCGACATGACCGGCGCCGGCGGCACCAACAGCGCTCGTGGCCTCGGCTCGATCTTTGGTGGCCTGCGTGCTGACCCCAATGTCGATGTCTTTGGTGGCGCGGTCTACCGCACGCAGGGCAATTACAAGGACGGCAACGGCACCGAGATCGGCAATACCGGCAACCAGATCGCGGCCGGCCTGATGAAGGTCACCGTTCGCCCCGCCGAAGGACACGAGATCAAGTTCGGTGGCATTTTCCAGGATTACCAATACAGCATCGGCCAGCTCAACCGCGGGCCGACCACCACGTTGGCGCCACTGGCGGCGATTGCTGGTACATCGGTCTATGCGTCGGATGCCAAGAACTACACGGGAACGGTGACGTGGAAGTACAACAAGCCCGATGACAATCTGTGGGACTGGAATATGTCCCTCTACGGCAACCGGACCGAGAACGACCAGGTCAAGACCTACAACAATCGCATCACCACCGGTGGCGGCGTTTGCTCGCTCTCCAATCCCGGTAACAACATTTCGGGCTGCGTCGGCGATCGCCGCGGCTACGTGCTCGATACGCTCGGAATCGACGTCTACAATACGACGCGGTTCAATGTCGGCGACTGGCGCAACGCGGTTACGCTGGGCGTCGATGCGTTTCAGGATGACGTGAGAACCTCCGACAGCCGCGGCAATTCCAACATTACCACGCCCGGCGGCTTGCGCACCGTGTCCGGCGGCTTCGCGCAGTTGAAGCAGAATTACTCGACCTGGTTCGAGGCCGTCAGCGCGATCCGCTACGATCGCTACGACCTTCATTCGCCGACGGTGGCGACCGGCGGCGGCGGCGACCGTTTCTCGCCGAAGATCACCATCGGCGTGACGCCGGTGGCGGGTTTTACGCCCTATGTCAGCTATGCCGAAGGCTACCGCGCGCCCGCGATCACCGAAACGCTGATCGCCGGCGAGCATGCCACTGGCGGTGGTCCGCCGCTCTTTCCCTGTCCGGGCGGCACTGCGGGGCTGTTCTGTTTCCTGCCCAACCCGAATTTGCGGCCGGAGGTCGGCAAGAACAAGGAAGCGGGGCTTAACCTCAAGTACAATGACGTGTTCACATCCGGCGACAGCTTCCGCGGCAAGTTCAACGTGTTCCGCAACGATATCTCTGATTACATCGATCTCGTTGGATCGACGCCGCGGACGGCCATCCTCGTCCCTGTTCCGGGCCTCTTCAGCCAGTTCTTTCAGTACCAGAACATCACGCAGGCCCGGATCGAAGGCGTCGAGGCCGAGACGGTGTATGACGCAGGCCTGTGGTATGTGGGCGTCGCCGGCCACCTGATCCGCGGCAAGAATGTCGCGACCAATATCGGGCTCGCGACCATCACGCCGCGCAAGATCACCACGACCGGCGGCGTGCGGCTGCTCGACCGCAGGCTGATCCTGGCCGCGCAATGGTCCTCGTTCGGCGCCAACAACGACGTGCCCGTCGGCTATCTGCCCTCCACCGGGTATGAGCTGGTCAATCTGTATCTGACCTGGAATGCGACCAAGGACATTGTCTTCTCGGCGTCGATCGACAATCTGTTGAACCAATACTACCGGCCCTACGCGATCCCCGGCGTTTCGGGCGACGGCACCACGCAGAACGACGTGTTGTGGTCGAGCCCCGGACCGGGCAGGGTCTACAAGGCCGGCTTGAAGATCCATTTTGGCGGAGCGTAGTTCGACGAGCTGACAACCAATAAAGTTGCACCGGGCCGCGCTGATGTTCCAGCGCGGCTTCGGTGCATCCATGTTTCCAACCAACTCAAACGGTATGCCAGGCGCACCCCAGCAACCCAGCCAAGGAGATTTTTGAAATGTTTATCGCAATGAACCGGTTCCAGGTGAAGATTGGCTCTGAAGCGGCCTTCGAGACCGTCTGGCGCACGCGCGAGTCCTATCTCAGCAGCATGGCCGGCTTCGTCGAGTTTCATCTGCTCAAGGGCCCCGTCGCCGAGGACCACACGCTGTATTCGTCGCATACGGTCTGGGCCGACAAGGCAGCCTTCGAAGCCTGGACCAAATCCGATGAATTCCGCCGGGCGCACGCCCGCGCCGACAACAAGACCGGCGAAAGCCTCTACCTCGGCCATCCCAAGTTCGAAGGATTCGACGTGATCCTGAGCGAGCGCAAATCCAGCGCCGCCGCGTGACGGGGAGGGTGCCCATGTTGAGCACGGACCTTGCTGAGCTCAAGGCCTATATGGCCGAGAATCCCGGCGCTGTCATCGAGGACGTGGCGCGGGAGCGGAAAGTCACCCCGCGCGCCGTGCTCGAGGCGCTGCCGGAAGCGATGGTGCGTATCGGCGCCGGCGGCGAGTTTGGCGCCGCCATGAACGATGTCGCGCAATGGGGCGAGGTGACGCTGATCGTCCACACCGACGACGCGATCTTCGAGTTCACCGGCTCGATCCCGGCGGGCGAGGTCGGCCGCGGATATTTCAACCTGATGCAGCCGAAGGGGCTTCACGGCCATCTCCGGCACGAGCGCTGCGCGGCTGTGGCTTTTGTCGAGCGTCCCTTCATGGGCAAATCGTCGGCCTTCATCGCCTTCATCAATGTGGACGGCGGCATCATGTTCAAGGTGTTCGTCGGCCGTGACGAGACGCGCGCGCTGCGCGGCGACCAGTTGCAGCGCTTTCACGCGCTTAGCGAGAGGATCGCGCCCGCCCGCGCGGCGTAGCGGATCCGCATTGTTAGCCGGGGAGACGATCATGCAGCGAACAGTGCTGAACATTATGATCCGTTGGTGTGGCGCGGCCGGCGTGGCCGCCTTCCCGGGTGCGGCGCTCGCCGCTACCGACGTTGCGCTGCTGCCGCGCAACCTGTCGCCATGGAACATGTTCGTGAATGCGGACATCGTGGTGCAGGCGGTCATGGTGGGGCTCGCCTTTGCCTCGCTGGTGACGTGGACGATCTGGCTTGCCAAGACCATTGAAGTCCGCCGCAAGACGGCCACCGCCAGGCGGCGCCTCAGCATGCTGGAAGCCGATACGGTGCTGGCCGAGGCCGAGCAGGAAAGCCGTGGCGGCCACGACGCCGTGGCGCAGATCATCCAGTCCGCCGCGCGCGAGGCCTCTCTCTCCGGCGGTCATTTCGACGACGGCCTGAAGGAGCGGGTGGCGCTGCGGCTGGAGCGGGTGGAGGCCGCGATGTCGCGGCAGATCGCGCGCGGCACCGGCGTGCTCGCGACCATCGGCGCCACCGCGCCGTTCGTCGGCCTGTTCGGGACGGTCTGGGGCATCATGAATTCGTTCATCGGCATTTCCGAAGCCCACACCACCAATCTCGCCGTCGTCGCGCCCGGCATCGCCGAAGCATTGCTGGCGACTGCGCTCGGCCTCGTGGCCGCGATCCCGGCGGTAGTGATCTACAACCATCTCACCCGCAGCACGATCGCGGCCCACCGCGCGCTGCTCGGCGACGCCTCGGCGATGGTGTTGCTGCTGATCAGCCGCGAGGGCGACCGCGATTCGTTCCGGTTGGCACGCGCCGCCGAGTAAACGACAGAGTGTAAAGCGATGGGCGCGAAGCTCGGTCAAGCAATCGGAAGGGCGCGCGGCGGCGATGATCTCGTCGAGGCTCACGAGATCAACGTGACACCGTTCATCGACGTGATGCTGGTGCTGCTGATCATCTTCATGGTCGCAGCCCCGCTCGCAACCGTCGATCTCGGCGTCGATCTTCCGGCCAGCGCGGTCGAGCCACAGCCACGCCCGGACAAGCCGGTGTTCGTCACGGTGAAGCCTGATCTTTCCGTCGCGGTCGGCGAGGACGTCATTGCGCGCGACACACTGACCGCCACGCTCGACAGCGCCACGCATGGCAAGAAGGACGAACGCATCTATCTGCGCGCCGACAAGGCCGTCAGCTATGGCGACCTGATGGAGGTGATGAACCTGTTGCGCAACGCCGGCTATCTCAAGATCGCGCTGGTCGGCCTCGACGGCCGGAGCTAGCGCCGTGAACGCGTTCGCGCTGCACGATATCTCCGACCAGGTCGCCGTCCGGCGCTGGGGAGCATCGGCTACGGCGATCGTTGTCGCGCATGCCGCGCTGATCGCGTTGGCCTTGAACTGGTACACGCAGCGGCCGGTGCCTGGCGTCACCTTGCCTGCGATCATGGTCGACATGGCGCCGGTTTCCTCCGCGCCGCAACCGACGCAGATGGATCTCGCGCCGGGACCCGTCATGCAGCAGGCCGATGCCTCGCCGCCGGAGCCCGCGGTTACGGAAGCCGTGCAGGAACAGATCGCGCCGACCCCGCCGCAGGAGAAGCCCGAAGTCGTCGCGCCGCCGGAGCAGAAGGTGGAAATGAAGCCGGTGACGGAGCCCGCCAAGCCGGTCCCGGAGGCCAAGGCGACGCCGGTCAAGCCGAAGGTGGTTCGCCTGGACGCGAAGAAGCCGAGCGACGCGCCGCCTGCGCCGCGAACGACGGCCTCGCCCAAGGCGGAGCGCCAGGCGCCGGCCGCGTCCGCCGTCAGCGCCGGCGCGTCGGCGGCGGCTCTTGTCTCCTACCGGCAGATGGTCGCAGCCCATCTGCAACGCTTCAAGCAATACCCGCCCGCCGCCAAAGCCTCGGGCCAGCAGGGCACCTCGCGGGTCAGCTTCACGCTCAGCCGAAGCGGTGCGGTGCTTTCCGTCGGTCTCGGTGGCTCATCGGGCCATCCGGCGCTGGACGCCGAGACGCTCGCAATGGTGCGCCGCGCCCAGCCGTTTCCCGCATTCCCTGCCGATGTGAAGCAGGCCTCGATGCCGTTCAGCGCGCCGGTGGCGTTCTATATCCGGTAGCAGGCGCTCACACGCCCTCATAGACCAATCGCGTGAAGAAGCCGGGATCGATCACGAACTGGCCCCATTTCGCGTCGAACGCCGCGGTCGGCTTGGCCGCGACTGTCTCATCCCGCGTTCGTCCCTGCTTCTTGAGGTTTGCGACGTTGTCCCTGATCGCAACCAGCATGTCGCGAAATTCCTGCAGTTCCGCCTTGTTGCTCACGGGCTTGCCGTGGCCGGGAATAATGATTGTATCGCCCGTGGCAGCCGCGAGGCTGGCATCGCACGCCGCGATCGTGCCGCCGATGCTGCCGCCGGTCGAATAGTCGATGAACGGATAGATGCCGTTCCAGTAGGTATCGCCGACATGAATGACATTGGCTTCCGCAAACATCACCGAGATGTCGCCGTCGGTGTGCGCCGGCCCGTAATATTTGAGGCCGATCGACGCGCCATTGAGCTTCAGGCTGTGCTCTTTGGCAAACACTTCGCTTGGGATTGCGCCGGCCGGCGAGGGAAGAAAATTGTAGTCCCAGTCTTCAACCCGCTGAATACCGGAAAGATGTTTGCGGGTGTTTTCCTGGGCGATGATCTTCGCACCAGCCGAATGCAGCCAATCGTTGCCGTCGGCATGATCGAAATGCCAATGCGTGTTGATCAGATGCGTGACCGGTTCGGGGCTGAGTGCGGCGAGCGCTTCCGTCACCCTGGCGCGCGATACTCCGATGCCGCCGTCGACCAGAACCTTGCCGTCGGAGCCGGTCAGCACGGCGATGTTGCCGCCGGAGCCTTCGAGCACGCTGATATTATTACGGAGCTTGAATGTCTTGATGGGCGCCGCTGCGGCGCTGTCCTTGATCAGGCTGACGAGACCTCGCGCTTCCGCATACGCCTGACGGGGGGTAAACCATCCTCCCGTTGCGGCGTAAGCCGCACCCACACAGCACAAGCAAAAGCTTCGTCGCGATAACAAACGCTTATCTGAATATCTCATGACGTCCTCGCTCAACTGCCAGCAAGGGATCGACGGCCCGGACGGGGCGGTCTCCCGTCATCACACTATCAGGCCTGAATAAAGGCAGTACCATCGCGCAGGACGGGGGAGCTATTCCTTTACCGCACCGGTCAGCGACGACACGTAGTAATCCACGAACAGCGAATAAAACAGCGCGACCGGCAGCGAGCCGAGCAGGGAGCCTGCCATCAGCGCGCCCCACTGGTAGACGTCGCCAGTGACGAGCTCTGTCAGGATCGCGACCGGCACGGTCTTGTTGGCGCCGCTCTGGATGAAGGCGAGCGCGTAGATGAACTCGTTCCACGACAGCGTGAAGGAGAAGATGCCGGCCGAGATCAGGCCGGGCACAGCGAGTGGCAGCGTGATCCGCCGCAGGATCTGCAGCCGCGTGGCGCCGTCGACCAGCGCGCATTCCTCCAGCTCATACGGGATCGACTTGAAATAGCCGATCAGGAGCCAGGTGCAGAACGGCACCAGGAAGGTCGGATACACCAGGATCAGCGCCATCGGCGAGTCGAACAGGCCGAACTGCACGATCACGGTGGCCAGCGGAATGAACAGGATCGAGGGCGGCACCAGATAGGCGAGGTAGATGCCGAGCCCCACATAAGGGCTACCACGGAAGCGCAGCCGCTCGATCGCGTAAGCCGCGAGCGTCGACGCGAACAGCGACAGGGTGGTCGAGCCGACCGCCACGAACATCGTGGTCTTCAGCCAGGTCGGGTAGGCGGTGTTGAACAGCAGATGCTTGATATGGGCGAGCGTCGGCGAGGAGATCCAGAACGGATTGTGCTCCTTGAAGTTCAGAAGCTCGGCGTTCGGTTTGAACGAGGTGATCACCATCCAGTAGAACGGGAACAGCAGGATCAGCACGAAGCACGACAGCGGCAGATAGATCATCATCACCCGCCGCGCGCGGGAATCCCACGCCATCGTGTCAGGCGTGGCGCTGGCGACATTGGATGATTGCTGGGCGACTGCGTCAGTCATTGGCTTCTCCCTGCTGCCATTTGCGGCGGGCGAGGCCGAAGTAGCTGAACAGCGTCGCGAACACGAGGAACGGGATCATCGACACTGCGATTGCCGCACCCTCGCCGAGTTCGCCGCCGGCGATGCCGCGCTGGAAGGCGAGCGTTGCGAGCAGATGCGTGGAGTTGACCGGCCCGCCGCGCGTAATGGCGTAAACCAGCTGGAAGTCGGTGAAGGTGAAGATGATCGAGAACGTCATCACGATCGCTAGAATCGGCAGCATCATCGGGAAGGTGATGTAGCGGAAGCGCTGCCAGGCGCTGGCGCCGTCCAGCATCGCCGCCTCATAGAGCGAGGGCGAAATGGTCTGCAGTCCCGCCAACAGCGAGATCGCGACGAAGGGGATGCCGCGCCAGATGTTGGCTGCGATCAGCGAGAAGCGCGCCGGCCAGGGCGTGCCGAGGAAATCGATATTGGTGGTGCGGATGTGCAGCACCTCGACCAGCAGATAGGAAATGATCGAGAACTGCGGATCGTAGATCCACCAGAACGCCAGCGCCGACAGCACCGTCGGCACGATCCAAGGCAGCAGTACGATGGCGCGCAGCAGGCTCTTGAGCGGGAAGTGGTTGTTGAGCAGGAGCGCCAGCCAGAAGCCGAGCGCGAATTTCCCGAAGGTCGCGACCGCGGTATAGAACACGCTGTAGAACACCGCGCCCCACCACAGCGGATCAGTCCACAGATACTGGAAATTCTCCAGGCCTACGAAGATGCCGCGCCGGCCGATGGTGGTGTCGGTGAAGGCGAGCCAGACGCCGAGGCCGAGCGGATAGGTGAGGAATACCGCGAGCAGGCCGATCGCCGGCGTCAGGCACATGACGATCAGGAACGGCTTGTAGTCGAACAGCCGGACGATCCAGCCCGGTTGCCGTTGCTGTATCACGCGTCGAGAAGGCAGGGTCGTCACAGACATTGGAGATTGTCCTGGTCCGATTCGGAGCAGTCATTCCGGGATGGTGCGCAGGCACCAGACCCGGAATCTCGAGATTCTCAGGTGCGCAATTGCGCACCATAGTTCGATGCTTTTCAGCGCCCGGAATGAGCGGCTGCCACCCTGCTAAGAACGGCGGAAATAGCGCTTGGCGCGCCGGTCCGCTTCGGCGGCGGCGGCTTCCGGTGTTGCGGCGTCGGTCGCGACCGAAGCGCACATCTGCACCAGCACATAGTCGGCGTTGACGGCGCCGCTGGCCGCTGAAATCGGGCCGGCGTATCCGGTGTAGTATTTGTTGGCCATCGTATCCCGGAAGATCTTGATCTTGGGATCGCTCGACCACACCGCGCTGTCCGTATAGGCAGTAAGCGGATGTGCCCAGTAGCCGCTATTGGCGGTGAGCCAGGGATCGTACTGTTCCCTTTCCATCATGAACTGCAGGAACGCTTTCGCCGCATTGGGATAGGGGCTGTGCTTGAACACCATGGCGTTCAGGCAAAGGCCGCCCATCGGCGGGCTCTTTGCAAGCCCCTTCGGGAGGAACTGGTGCTCGCTGTCCTCCGCGATCGCCGCCGTGGCCGGGTCGTTCTTTAGCGAGAAATACAGCGATACGCCGTTCGCCGTCAGCGAGATTTCCTGCGACGAGTAGGCGCGGTTGTTGCTGACGTCGTTCCAGGAAGGCGTGCCGGCGATGAAGGTCGGGTAAAGCTCCTTGAGATATTTGAGTGCCGCCACCGTTTCCTTGCTGTTGATGGTGACGTTGCCGGCCTCGTCGAGAAGGGCGGCGTTGTGCGACCACAACAGCCAGTTGGCAAAGCCGTTGCCGTCGCCGACGGCGTTACCAAGCGCGAAGCCGGCGGGCTTGCCGGCCTTTTGCAGCTTCTGGCACAGGTCCAGAAGCCCGGCATGGTCTTCCGGAACCTTGTCGAAGCCGGCGGCTTTGATGATCGACTTGCGATAGATCAGCGGGCCTGCGGTTGCGCCGAACGGCAGTCCGATCCAGGCATCGCCCTTGTGGCGCTTGCCGTATTTCTCGGCGAGCCACATCCAGCCGCCATAGCGCTTGCCGAGATAGTCGGCGACGTCGGTCAGCTCGATCAGCTTGTCGGCGTAGATGTGCGGGGCGTCCGTGAAACCGATGATGATGTCGGGCCCGGCGCCCGAGTTCGAGGTCACCGCGGTTTGCTGGTTGATATCCTCCCAGCCGACGAAGTCGACCTTGACCTCCACGCCGGTCTTTTCGGTGAATTTCGCCGCATTGGCGCGGAACACGTCTTCGTCCGGCTTCACGAACCGGACCGGGCGCAGCATCCGTAAGGTCGCGCCCTTCTCGATCGGCAGCGATGGCGCGGGGACGTCGGCGGCCTTGATCAGCGATGCGGTCTGCGCCGATGCGCCGGTCACGGCGAGCGCCGCGGCGGATGCGCCCAAAGCCAACGCATCGCGACGGGTGATGTCGTTCATGCTTCTCTCCCTGTGCCGGTTCCCGGCGTTGAATCGCCGGTGAACCCTGTCGTTCGACTCCGTAGCTAGCTGTTCGGGCCGCGATCCATGCTGACGGGCTGCCAGCGGCGGAGCGCGGTGTCTTGCAGCACCGACGGATTGACGCAGCTTACCGGCCACATCCCCTGCAGGACCAGTGACAATTCGTAGCCCACGCGGCGCTTGCGCGCCTCGTCAAAACGTGCCGATGCCGAGGCGACATGGGCGGTCAGGGTGACGTTTTCCATCGAAAGCATCGGGTTGTTGTGCGACGGCGGCTCCTTTTCCAGCACGTCGAGCGCCGCATGGGCGATCCAGCCCTCCTGCAGCGCCTTGATCAGCGATTCCTCGTCCACCGTGGCGCCACGGCCGGTATTGATGAAGACGGCGGATTTTTTCATCTGGCGGAAATGCTTCTCGGTGAGCATGTGATGCACCTCGGGCCGCGCCGGCGCGTGCATCGAGACGAAGTCCGATTGCGACAGCACCTCGTTCAGCGTCGAGGGGACGACGCCGTGATCGTACATCAGCGTTTCCTGGATGAAGGGATCGTAGGCCATCATGCGCAAGCCAAAGGGCGCCGCGCGCTTGGCGACCGCGCGCGCCACCCGGCCGAACGAGATGAAGCCAAGCGTCTGGCCCATCAGCCGCGGGATCTTCAAAAGCGCAGGGCGGCCCTCCGACCAGCGGCCGGTGCGCACCATCTTGTCCTGCTCGACCAGCCGCCGAAAACCCGCCAACAGCAGCATCATGGCATGGTCGGCGACCTCCTCGATGAAAGTGTCGGGGACGTTGGTGACGGGAATGCCGCGGGCGGTGGCGGCCTTGATGTCGACCGAGTCGACGCCGACGGTGCCGAGCGTGATCACCTTGCAGTTTTCGAGAGCGTCGATGACGGCTTTCGTGATCGGCATGCCCTTGGCGTAGATCGCGTCCGCGGTCTTTGCAGCGGCGATGAATTCCGCCTCGTTGGCCGGCGCCTCGATGATTTCGGCCCCGATCGGGTCGAGTGCTTCCTTCTCATAATCGTAGCCGCCGCCGGCGACCGTGAAGCTCGCGCCCTTCGGCGTCACCACCCTGTATTTCGGCATTTCCTGCTCCCGATTTTATTCTTCGGTGTTGGTTTGAGGCGGCGAGTGTCGCCGCTTTCGTTTACGCGACTTCGTCTTTTACGCGACCTGACTGCTGCCCGCTACAATCGCCGGTTGCTGGCTGGATTGGAAGCAAGCCGCCTCCGGCGGCTTTCCGCTGGTCTTCGTAACAAAGCGCTAAAGGGTCTCACGATATTGTGCGGCAAATCAATCGGCCAATCGCGTGCCAGGCGTCTATTTCCGGAGATCCCCGTGAAGCTCACCAATCTCAAGATCACCCCCAAGCTCGGCATTCTGTTGGGAGTGACCCTGCTCGGCCTCTGCGTCGCAGGGCTACTTGCGGGGTATCTGATGCAGCGTGAGATGCTGAATGCGCGGATCGAGCAGACCAGGGCGATCGTCGACATGGCGCGCAACATGGCGCTGGGCTTGCAGAAGCAGGTCGAGGCCGGCCAGATAACGAAGGAAGCGGCGATTGCCGAATTCAGCAAGCGCGGCAACACGCTGACCTTCGACAAGGGCAACGGCTACGTGTTCGCCTACACGATGGATGGCGTCGCCGTGCTGGCGCCGGTTCCCGGTCAGATCGGCCAGAACCGCATGGACATCGACACGGGCGGCAGAAAACTCGTGCGTGAACTGCGCGACGGCATCGCCGCCAACGGCGAAATCATGCTGCGCTACGAATTCCGCAAACCCGGCGACGAAGCGCTGATCCGCAAATTCTCCTACGCGGTTCCGATTCCCGGCTGGAACATGTTCGTCGGCACCGGCGCCTATCTCGATGATCTCGACACCAAGATGAAGCCGATCGCGGCCGTGCTCGGGCTCGCCATTCTCGGCATCGGGCTGGTTGCAGGCAGCATCGCCTGGACGATCGGCCGCAGCATATCGAAGCCGCTCAGCCAGCTCGGCACCCGCATGCAGGACCTGGCCGAGGGCAGGCTGGACGGCGAAATTCCCGGCATCGGCCGCGGCGACGAGATCGGCGCGATGGCCGCGACCGTCCAGATCTTCAAGGACAACGCGGTTCGTATCCGCGGGCTTGAACAGAAGGAAGCCGAGGTGCAGGCTCGCGCCGAGGCCGAACGGCGGGCGGCGATGGAAAGCATCGCCAGCGACTTCGAACGCAGCGTGACCGGCATCGTCCGCACGGTGTCGACGGCGGCCGCCGGCATGCAGACCACCGCGCAGTCCATGACGGCGACCGCCAGCGACGCCAGCGCGCGGGCTGCGACCGTCGGCGCGGCGTCGCAGCGTTCGTCCGACAATGTCGGCACGGTGGCCTCCGCCGCCGAAGAGCTCTCCAGCTCGGTGACCGAGATTTCCCGTCAGGTGGCGCGCTCCAGCGAGATCGCCAGCAAGGCGGTCAGCGACGCCGAACGCACCAACGCCACCGTCGGCGCGCTCTCGACCGGCGCCGAGAAGATCGGCGAAGTGGTCAAGCTGATCCACTCGATCGCAGCTCAAACCAATTTGCTGGCGCTCAACGCCACCATCGAGGCGGCGCGCGCCGGCGATTCCGGCCGCGGTTTTGCGGTCGTGGCGTCGGAAGTGAAGGCGCTCGCCAACCAGACCGCGAAGGCGACCGAGGAAATCTCGTCGCAGGTCGCGGCCATGCAGGCTTCGACCAGCGAAGCCGTGGCCTCGATCGGCGGCATCACGGAAACCATCTCGCAGATGAGCGAGATCACGGTTTCGATCTCAACCGCCGTCGAGCAGCAGGGCGGCGCCACCCGCGAGATCGCCCGCAACATTCAGTCGGTGGCCGCCGGATCGAACGAGATCTCCACCCATATCGGCGGTGTCACCACGGCGGCGGCGGCGACCGGCCAGGCGGCGTCCGAGGTGTTGGCGAACGCCCGCGAACTCGACACCCAGTCCGGCATGCTGCGCAGCGCGGTCGACGAATTCCTGGGCAAGGTGCGCGCGGCGTAAGCAGAAGCGGTAACCCGTAGGGTGGGCAAAGCGCAGCGTGCCCACCATCCATCGACGAGTCATGGTGAGAATGGTGGGCACGCTTCGCTTTGCCCAGCCTACGAGTGCTATTCACAGGGGCAATCAGGCAACACGAATCTCTTCCACAATCCAACGAACTGACTTCGCGATAGATTTTATTTTTTTGCGGTAATTTTTCACCCCGATTGACAATGCGGCCAAAGAAGATTCGCGAACATCGGCGAACTCTGGGCAGCGCAGCATCGGCCTGATGATCGGGCAGCGACGCTGTCGCAAATCGTGCATCTAACCTTGCTTTGCAGGTTTGAACCGGACGGTAATTTTGACAAGCAGCGCCGGCTGATTGCCTGCGCACCGATCCTCCAACCCGTGAGTGCTATGACCCGCAAGGCTTCCGTGTTTTCGCCAATCCCAACGGGACCGTGCGGCCTTCTCTCGGAGCGGATGATCGTCGCGAAGTGCGTTGCGTAACGGGAATGGAATGAGGCGATGAAGTACAAAGATCGTATTAGCGAACGCGAGTATCAGGACCGTCTCGAGACTTTGCTAAAGAACGTCCTCAACACGAATCTGCAGCCGCTGAGGTCACTGGAGACCGCAACAAAAAAGCGGAGAGCGCAGAAGAAGAAGGCAGCCGATTCGGGTTCACAAAATCAAAGAAGAGGACTTCCGGCTAACGGTGCGCCCCGCCGTTAGCGATCAACTCCAACAGGTGCAGGGTATGTTATCGTCCGCTCCAGGGCGCAGTTGCGCACAAGGCGGACGATAACGGCCTCGCTGGCGGCGCCAGGCCAGCTTCCTTTACTGCTTCTCGATCCCGGCATCCGCGATCAACTTCTCCCAGAGCACCAGCTGCTCTTTCAGGAAGGCGTCGAACTCTTCCGGCGTGCCTGAGAATGCTTCCATGCCGCGCTCGGCGAGCTGGCTCTTGATATCCGGCCGCTCGATGATCTTGCGGATTTCCGCATTCAGCTTGACGACGATTTCCTTGGGCATGTTGGCCGGCCCGAGATAGCCCTGCCACGAGGTGATGTCGAAACCTTTCACCGTGGCGTCCATGGTGGGCAATTGCGGCAACAAGGCCGAAGGCTTCTTTGTCGTGACCGCCAGCGCCTTCAGCGCCTTGGCGTTGACATGGGGCAGGCCAGTCGGAACGTCGATGAACATCATCGAGACGCGGCCGGCGATCACGTCGGTCAAAGCCGGCGGCGAGCTCTTGTAGGGGACGTGAAGCAGATCTATCCCGGCGAGACGGGCGAAGGTTGCGCCCGACACGATCGCGGAGGAACTGCCGCTGGCGTAGGAGTATTTGCCCGGCTCCTTCTTGGCCAGCGCAATCAGTTCGGCCACCGAATTCGCCGGGATGTCCGGATGGATCACCAGCATGAAGGGCAGGTCGCCGGTCCGCGCAATTGGGGTGAAATCCTTGACCGGATCGTAGCTCATGTTCTTCAGCAGATATGGATTTGCCGAATGCGTCGTATTGGTCGTCACGAACAGCGTGTAGCCGTCGGGCGCGGAGCGGGCGACATAGCTCGCCGCGATCGAGCCGTTGGCGCCCGCCTTGTTGTCGATCACCGTGCTGACGCCGAGCGCGACACCGAGTTCTTTCCCGATCAGGCGCGTCGTGGTGTCGGTGCCGCTGCCGGCGGCGAATGGCAGCACCAGCGTGATGTTGCGGTTCGGGTAGGGTGCCTGCGCAGAAGCCGTGGCGATCATCGCCAGCATCAAGGGAGCCACTGCGGCGGCGTGCCGGTACCGTTTCCATAACACGAACATGTAGTTGTTTCCTCGGTTGTTTTTTTATGTCGGATTGGTCGGCAAGCTAGCCTGCCGGGATTGAAAGGGGAAGCCGGTAAGATGCCACGCCGCAGGCGGGCTCAAGCCTTCTTGGCCGAGGCCCGCCGGGAGGCGATCACCACGCCGGCCAGCACCAGCGCATAGCCCACCAGATGAAATAGCCGCAATTGCTCGCCGAGCAGCAGGATCGCCATCGCCGAGCCGAACACCGGCACCAGATGGAAGAACGGCGCAGCACGATTGGGCCCAATCAGCGCCAGCCCGCGGTTGAAGAACAGATAGGCCAGCGTAGAGGGAAAGATCACGGCATAGCCCAGCGTCGCCATCGAGATGAAGTCGAACTTCAGCGTCGCGCCGGTCGAATATTCCCAGATCGCGAACGGCACCAGCATCAGCGCGCCGCAGCAGGTGGTGAATGAAATCAGCGACAGCGCGTGCGTCACCGGGCGGCGCGGGATCAGCGCCGAATACAGTGCGAACGACACCAGGGAGCTCGCAAACATCAGGTCGCCGCGGTTGAAGCTGATGCTGGCGAGCGCGCCAAAATCGCCGCGCAGGATGATGGTCAGGACGCCCGCGAGCGAAATCGTGATGCCGGCGAGTTGCGCGCCCGTGAGGCGGATGCCGAACAGCGCCAGCGACCACAGCGCGACAAACAGCGGTCCCGACGACTGGATCAACAGCGCGTTCAGCGCCTCGGTATATTGCAGAGCCCAGTAGGAGATTGCATTGTTGTAGGCGAACCCGACGAACGACAGAAACAGCATCATCGGCAGATGCGCGCGCAGCACCGGCCAGTCCTGCTTCAAATGCGGCCAGGCAAAGGGCAGCAGGATCAGAAAGGTGGCGATCCAGCGGACGCAGGACAGCGTCAGGGGCGGCACGTGGCCGGCGACATGGCGCGCCAGCACGATGTTGCCGGCCCAGAACAGCGAGGTCAGGGTTAGCAGCAAATAAGGCTGGTTGTTCAACCACCGGATCGGATCGAGGGCAGGCGGCGCTGGTGCGGGCTGGGTCATGTCGCGAGTCGGGATAGGGCCGGATTTTCCGTCGCGCGACAAGTCCCATGCATGCAATGCTACAATGTCCCAGGATTGTCGCGAGGTACGTCGATGGGTGTGGATTTGCTGAACGTGAAAGGCCTGCAGGAGCTCGATCCATTGGCGCCGGTGGTGATGGTGAACCTGATGCGGTTTCGCGAGCGTTCGCTCGACGGCGACGGATCCGGATGGGACGCTTACTTGCGCTACAGCGCGCTCACGGTGCCGATGATCAAGGCCCGCGGCGGCACGCTGCTATGGACCGGCGACGCCAAGGCGGTCGCGCTTGGGCGGCAGGACGGCAATCAATGGGATTATCTGGCCCTGGTGTATTATCCCGATGTGGCCGCCTTCATCGACATGATGACGTCTGAAGACTACGAGCAGCGCTGCGATCCGCACCGCACCAACGGCTGCGCCGAGCACCTCATCATCGCGACGAGGGAAGCGTACAGCAAGTTCAAGGTCGGATGAGCTGGAGCGCGCAGGATCAACATCCACCTCTGTCATGCTCCGCGAAAGCGGGGCATCCAGTACGCCGCGGCTTCTCGGCTCCAGCTCAGGTCTCTGGAATACTGGATCACCCGCTTTCGCGGGTGACGACAGTTTACTCGCTGAGAACGTAGTGCCTCAAAACTTCCTCACCAGGTCCGGCGTGATCTCGCTGATCGAGCGAATACCAAGCAGCGCCAGATCGCGGTCGATCTCGGCCTTGAGCAGCGTAATCGCGCGCTGCACGCCGGCTTCGCCGCCGGCGATCGCGGCATAGAGGAAGGGACGGCCGACCCAGACGAAATGCGCGCCGAGCGCGAGCGCCTTGATCACGTCGGTGCCGCGGCGGATGCCGCCATCGACCATGATCGTCATGCCCTTTGCTTCGGCCGCGATCTCCGGCAGCGTGCGCAGGCCCGACATCGTGTAATCGAGCTGGCGGCCGCCATGGTTGGACAGCATCACGCCATCGACGCCGCTCTCGCGCGCCATGCGCGCATCCGCCGGCGAGACCAGTCCCTTGACGACGAGCTTGCCCTTCCAGCGTTTGCGGATCAGTTCGACATGCTTCCAGGCGAGTTGGTCGCGGTGGCCGATATTGCGCATCAGGTTTTTCGCCAGCACCGGCGGGCCGCGTTTGGCATCCATGTTCTCGAAATGCGGCATGCCGAAATTCATCACGGTGCGCGCCCAGGTGCCGAACAGCCAGTGCGGATGGGTGACCGTGTCCCAGAACACGCGCGGCGTGATTGCGAGCGGCACCTGAAAACCGTTGCGGATGTTGTTCTCGCGATTGGGCGGCACCGGCACGTCGGCGGTGACGACGAAGGTGTCGTAGCCGGCCGCCGCCACGCGATCGACCAGCGGTTCGATCCGCTCCGGCAGGCCGGCGAGATAGGCCTGATACCACGCGGCCTGATTGGCGGCGCGCACATCCTCCAGCGTGATCAGCGACGAAGCGCTGAGAATCATCGGCACGTTCTCGGCCTTCGCAGCCTTCGTCAGCACGATGTCGCCACGATAGGCGGCGAGCGCCGAAGAGCCCATCGGCGGAATCCCGAACGGCGAGGCGTAGGTCTTGCCGAACAGCGTGGTGGTCTGGTCGCGGCCGGAGACGTCGTTGAGCACGCGCGGCACAAAGCCGTATTCGTCGAAGGCCTTGCGGTTGTCGCGCATCGCGGCGTCGGTCTCGGCGCCGCCGGAGATGTAGCCGTAGAGGAATTTCGGAATCCGCCGCCGCGCCACCGGCTCGAAATCGTCGAGCGCGAGATATTTTTGCAAAGAGCGCGGCACCTTGCTCTCGGTGCGGGTCACGGTCGTGGGCGGCGCGGTCACAGCGGCGGATTTGTCGAGCACGGGCGTTCCATTTTTTGGGTTGGTGCGGAGCGGCGCTAACGCCGGGGGGCGGGCCCGCCAAATTTCTGGCCGGCCTTGTTGACGGACTCGCTAACGTCGCTGAGCATTTTTCGCGTCTCGGCGATCATCCGCCCGGATTTCTTGTCGAAACTTTCGATCAGCTCGCGCATCGAGATCACGGTCGGCAGCAATTCGCCACCATATTTGTCGCTGGCGAGGCTGCCGAGGAAGTCCTTGGTCTTGGACAGCGCGTCGTCGACGGCGTTGACGCCGTTTTCGGCGGTCGAGATGATGCTGGCGATCTTCTCGCCGTCACCGGATAGCGAGGCCGTAAACGTCTCGAAATTTAGCAGCGTATCCTTGATCGCCACCTCATTGTCGGCAATCACCCTGTCTACGTTGCGCAGCGCCGCGCGGATCTTTTCCTGGGTGTTGAGCGTCCCGTCCGGATCGGCGGTCAGCTCGGGAATGCCGTCCGGGCCCTTTGGCGGCGGCGGCGCTTCGTCCGATCCGCCGGTGAAGGAGATCGCGGCAATGCCCGTCAGACCCTGAAATTCGAGGCCGACCTGCGTGTCGCTTCTCACCGGCGTGTTGCCGTCGATCATGGCCAGCGCCACGACGCGGCGCGGATGGTCGAGTTTGAGCGACACCACTTCGCCGACCCGGATGCCGGCGAAATTCACGCTGCCGCCCTTGCGCAGGCCGGACGCCGAGCCTTCGAAGATCACGCGGAACGGCACCTTCTGCTTGATGCCGGCGAGTTTCTGATAGCCGAGGAACGCACCAAGCGACCCGGCGATCAAGGCCAGGGTCAGGGTGCCGATCATTACGTTGCTGGCGCGCGCTCTCATTGAAACCCTGTGAAGCAGGCGCAACAGATAGCGGATTTGCCGGGCCAAGTCACCGCGGCTTCCTTAACCTCGCCCCGCGAAGAGCGGGGAGAGGGGACGCTACGCAGAGGCCTTTCGCGACGCCACGAACACCCCGGTCAGCACCAGCGCAAAGCCGATGAATTGGAACGCCTGCGGGTGCTCGCCGAGGAAGGCGATCGACATGACGGTTCCGAACACTGGCACCACGTGGAAGAACGGCGCGGCGCGGTTTGCGCCGATCAGATGCACGCCGCGATTGAAGCAGAGATAGGCGAGCGTGGAGGGAAACAGCGCGACGTAGAACAGCGTCAGCAAATTCGCAGTGTCGATCTGCATCAGCGGCCGCGTGAACAATTCCCAGATAATCAGCGGGATCAGGCAGGCCGCGCCGGCGCCAAAGGTGAAGGCGACAAAGGACAAGGCGTGAATGTCAGGGCGCTTCAGCGACAGCACCGAATACAGTCCGAAGATCACCAGGGCCACGATGAAGATCAGATCACCCCGGTTAAACTCGATGTTCGAAAGCTTGGTGAGGTCGCCATGCATCAGGATGACCAGCACGCCGGCCATCGAAAGCAGGACGCCCGCGGCCTGCGCCAGCGTCAGCCGCACCCCGAGCAGGGCCAAAGACCACACCGCGACCACCAGCGGCGCCGCCGACTGCAGCAACAGCGTATTCAGCGCCTGGGTGTGCTCGAGCGCCCAGTATTGCAGGGTGTTGAAGGCGCCGATGCCGGTGATCGAGAGTACGATCATGATGCCGAGCCGGCTGCGGATCGCGCCCCAGTCGCGGACCAGATGCCGCCAGGCGAACGGCAGGATGATCAGGAATGCGAGCGACCAGCGCAGAAACGAAAGCGTCACCGGCGCGATGTGGCCGGCGGCCATCCTTCCTACGATGGCGTTGCCGGCCCAGCACAGCGCGGTGATGCTGAGCAGCAGATAAGGCTGGTGGGCGAGCCAGTTCCCGGATCGGGCGGAGGAAGTCTGTTCGGTAGCCGTCATTTTAAGGATAAGGCCCCAATTCATGGCGCCGCGGCCCGCCCGGCCGACGTCGCCGGGCCGGAATGTAGCCCGGCCCCCGCCACAGACACGGATTTGCGGCCCTCATCAATGGCGCGGGACGCATCGCGACCATGCAGCCTGCCTTTGTTTGTTCCTTGTCTGTTGTTTGGGGTTGCCAGCGGGCGGGCGAATATGCAATCAACGGACGATTGATTCATGCAATCCAACCTTTGTTTGTTTTCGGGGTTGCATGAGGTTTTTCCGGGTTATTTTCAGTATCGGCGTTCGATCGTTGGGACCACGGGATTGCAGGCGGCTTCGTTTTCGGCAGCCCCTTTGGCCGTGAGGTCGAATTTCTAGAGATGATGGGTCATTCCTTTGAACAAGCCAGGGTCGGCCGAAGAAGCCGAAGCCGAAACACGTCACCAGTTTGCCGTTCGCGCCAATTCCATATTGGCGTTCATCGAATGCGATGAGGAGCAGCGCCCGAAACTGCGCAAGGCCATCATCGAGGCGATGCTATGGGCGCAGACGCAGCCAAAACTCACCAGGTAGGGCCCAGCCGACGCGAAGGCCCCTCACGCCACGAGTGCGCGCGCGATCGCGCCCGCAGCCTTCACGGCGTCGTTGGGGTCGAGTTCGACCTGCAAGCCGCGCTGACCGCCATTGAGGAACACGCTTGCATGGCCGAGCGCGGCTTCCTCGATCGCGACCGGCACGCGCTTCTTCTGCCCGAACGGCGAGATGCCGCCGACACGGTATCCGGTCAGCCGTTCGGCATCCGCCGGCCGCATCATCTTCGCCGCCTTGGCCCCGAAGGCGCCCGCAAGCTTTTTCATGCTGACCTCGCAGTCCGACGGCACCACGGCGCAGACCGGCTTGCCGTCGACCTCGGCCATCAGCGTCTTGAGCACGCGCGCAGGCTCAATGCCGAGCGCTTCCGCCGCCTGCAGCCCGATGCTCGCCGCATCCGGATCGTAGTCGTAGGCATGCAGGGTGAATTTCACCCCAAGCTTTTCCAGCGCCTGCGTTGCACGGGTGATTTTCGACATCGCCTTTCCGTCATTGCCAGATGTTAATGGGTCTCTCGCCCGGCGGTCAGGAATTTTACGGGGATATCAATGGGTTGGATCGGTTCTAAGACCCCCCTAAAACCGCCTTCTTGCTTGCCTAGAGCACCCGCTTCCTTTATCCGGTGGGGCTGCCTCGCATGCGAACGGCCCCGGCCGTGATTTTGGCTGGGCAAGCTATCGCATGACCCGGAAAAGTGGAGACCGGTTTTCCGGAAAGGTCATGCTGGGACCACCAGATTTGCAGGGAACACCTTAGAAATGGCCAATGTTGTCGTCGTCGGCGCCCAATGGGGCGACGAGGGGAAGGGCAAGATCGTCGACTGGTTGTCGGAGCAGGCGGATATCGTCGTGCGCTTCCAGGGCGGTCACAATGCCGGCCATACGCTCGTCATCAATGGCGAGACCTACAAGCTGGCGCTGCTGCCCTCCGGCGTGCTGCGGCCCTCGAAGCTGGCCGTGATCGGCAACGGCGTGGTGTTCGATCCGCAGGCCTTCCTCGACGAGGTTGCAAAACTGAAGGGCCAGGGCGTCGCCATCAGCCCGGAAAACTTGCGGGTCGCCGAGAACGTCACGCTGATCCTGCCGCTGCACCGCGAGCTCGACGCGCTGCGCGAATCCTCTAATTCGGCAACGGCGATCGGCACCACCCGCCGCGGCATCGGGCCGGCCTATGAAGACAAGGTCGGCCGCCGCGCCATCCGCCTGATGGACCTGGCCGACCTCGACACGCTGCCGCACAAGATCGACCGTCTGCTGGCGCATCACAACGCGCTGCGCCGCGGGCTCAATCTGGAGGAGATCGACGGCGGCGGCATCCTCAAGGAGCTCACCGCGCTGGCGCCAAAACTGCTGCCCTACACCGAGACGGTGTGGCGGCTGCTCGACATCAAACGCCGCGAGGGCAAGCGCATTCTGTTCGAGGGCGCGCAAGGCGCACTGCTGGATGTGGATCACGGCACCTATCCCTACGTCACCTCGTCCAACACGGTGGCGGCGCAGGCGGCGACCGGCACCGGCATGGGCCCCGGCGCGGTCGGCTATGTGCTCGGCATCTGCAAGGCCTATACGACCCGCGTGGGCCAGGGCCCGTTCCCGACCGAACTCAACAACGAGATCGGCGAGGAGATCGGCCGCCGCGGCAAGGAGTTCGGCGTCAACACCGGGCGCAAGCGCCGCTGCGGCTGGTTCGATGCGGTGCTGGTGCGCCAGACCGTCCGCACCTGCGGCATCACCGGGCTCGCACTGACGAAACTCGACATTCTCGACGGCTTCGACACCATCGAGGTCTGCACCGGCTACATGCTGGACGGCAAGGAAATCGACCATCTGCCGGCGGGCGAGGGCGCCCAGGCCCGGGTGGTGCCTATTTATGAGACGATCGAGGGCTGGAAGGAGCCGACGGCCAACGCCCGTTCCTGGGCGGACCTGCCGGCCCAGGCGATCAAATATGTGCGTCGGGTCGAGGAACTCGTGGGTTGTCCGATTGCATTGCTTTCCACCAGCCCCGAACGCGAGGATACTATTCTGGTACAGAACCCGTTCGAGGCTTAACGAGATGCTACCGCCAAGACTTCAAAAATAGAGCTGCAGTATTGATGAAAAATGGCTGATTATTACCCGCTCATCGCACGCGCTATCGCCGGCCTGGACCCCAATGCTCCAGGCGAGAGCCGCCGTGCGCTCTATGAGCGGGCCCGCACCGCGCTGATCGCGCAGTTGCGCAGCGTTCAGCCGCCGCTTTCCGAATCAGAAATCACCCGCGAGCGGCTGTCGCTGGAAGAAGCCGTGCGCAAGGTCGAATCCGAAGCCGCCCAGCGCGCCCGTGAGGCCTCGCGGCCCGGCGGCGGCAGCGGTCCCCCGCGCGGCGGCGACGCTTTCCGCCGCGCCAATGCCCGGCCGCCGGAATCCGCAGGCCCTCCGGGCGCGCCGCCCGGCGCGCAGCGACCCCGTCCGCCTACTCCACCCCCCTCGCGCGAGGCGCGTCCGCCACTTGGCCAGGATGAACAGCGTCCGCCGCGCAATCTGCGCGCCGATGCGCCGCCGCCCGGCGCGCCGCGCCCGCAGCCGCCGCAGGTTCCGATGCAGGATGCCGTCCTGCCGCCACCGCCGCCGCCCCGCGAGCGCGGCGGCAGCCCCCCTCGCCGCGGCCCCGAAAACGGCCTCCCGCCGCCACCGCCACCGCCACCGCCGGCGCCTGGCATGCGCGGCTTCCGCGACATCGCCGCCGACGCCGACGATCTTGGCCGCGCCGCAGCCCAGGCCAACCGTGCCGCGCGAAAAACCTATGCCAACGTGCCGTCGCCCTCGCCGGAATTCGACCGGCTCGAGCCGAGCATGGAAAACCGCGGCGCCGATCCCGACGCGCCCTATTCGTATGACGAATCGCTGGAGGAAGCCGACCGCTACGCGCCGCAGCCGCCGTCGCCGCAGCCGCCCTCGCGTGAGCGCTCGCGGCTGTCGCAGGATCGCGACCGCGAGCCGAAAAATCAGAGCGCCCGGACAGGCACGGTGTTTCCGTTCAAGAGCGCGATTGCGGTCGGCATCGCGCTCATTCTGGTCGGCGCCGGCATCCTGTGGGGCAGGTCGGCGGTCACGGCCGTGGCCGGCCTGTTCAAATCCTCCCCCGTGGCGGAGGCGCCGAAGGATCCCAACGCGCCGCAGTCGCGCCCGAAGATCCCCGATCGTGTCGGCCAGCCGTCGTCGAGCGAGAACGTCGCGCCCGTGGCCCAGCGCGTCGTGCTGTATGACGAGGACCCGTCCGATCCCAAGGGCAAGCAATATGTCGGCTCGGTGATCTGGCGCACCGAACCGATCAAGGCGAGCGGCAACCAGAAGCCTGACATCGCCGTGCGCGCCGACATCGAGATTCCCGACCGCAAGTTCAAGATGACGATGTCGTTCCGCCGCAACACCGACTCCTCGCTGCCGGCGAGCCACACCGCGGAATTGACCTTCATCCTGCCGCCGGATTTCTCCGGCGGCGGTGTCGGCAACGTGCCGGGCATTTTGATGAAGTCCAATGAGCAGGCGCGCGGCACGCCGCTGGCCGGCCTCGCCGTCAAGGTCACCGACGGCTTCTTCCTAGTCGGCCTCTCCAACGTCGATTCCGACCGCGCCCGCAATCTGCAGCTCCTGAAGGAGCGTTCCTGGTTCGACGTGCCCTTGGTCTATGTCAACCAGCGCCGCGCCATCATCGCGATCGAAAAGGGCGCCCCCGGCGAACGCGCGTTCAACGACGCGTTTGCGACCTGGGGGGAGTAGGGGCGAACAGCTGGAGCGCCGCAGATCCGCGCTCAAGCCTCAGCGGATCTCTACTGAGCCAGGAGTCGCTAGCTAAATTGATCGCTGCGCGGATAGCGACCGAGTCCGGCAAGACGACGGCCTCAGCATTATACGCTAGCTCTGCTGAAGCCGTTCGCCTTCAAGCGAAGCAGCCGTCACTCGGCGGCGGCGGTGGCTCGCCTCCGCGCGGCGTGGTCGCGGTCCATCACGGCGCGGCAGCCCGGACTGACCTGCGCGCGGTTCCGGACCATGCAGGCGGTGATTCTCTGAACGTTGGGGATTTCATGGCTGCATAACCGCATGGCGTCGCCGGTGCACATCTGCTGCGCTTCCGACGAGAAGGCAGGGGCCGGGCGTGCGGAAAGCGCCGCCGCCGCCAAGGCAAAAAGAAGGGCTACTTTGCTGGTGCGATGGAAAGTCATTGATGCGTTCCCCAAGGTTGCGCGCACGGTGCTGGCCGCTATTCACTGGGGGCGCTGCACGCGGCTTGCGCTGCCGCACACGTCATCCATCACACGGGAGTCACCCGGTGTGGTTGCTCGATTTCTGCCGATGTTCGAATCAAAAGTGCTGCGCCGCCCCGCTGCGAATTATGCGCCAATGCTGTGAAGCTGCAATGGCTCGCGTCAACACTTCCTGGACTGTTGCGTGCAGGCCACGTCGAGCGAAGCGCAGATGCGCTACAACTCGATTTTGACGCTGCGCTTCTACAAGCTCGACGGATCCGAAGAAGCAACAGATGCGGGTCTCTGCGTCTTTCGTCCTCGACCGCGATCGAACAGCCCGCCCGCCGAACATCGCGTTCGCCGGCGCGGTTGCGGCGTGGGCGAGCAACGCGTCCTTCCCGCCCCGTAACGTCCTGCGCGGCCGCTACCCCAGGCGCTATGGCGCGGCTTCCCCGACCCCTGCGATCCCTACGGCCTTTCGGAGGCGGACGTTGCCAGGCACGGTTGCCCCAGCCGGCCCGGCTCGCCTTCCGCGCTGCAAAACTCAGTATAAATGCGGAAAATCTCGCCTCCGGAACAACCACCCGTTAGGGAAGCCCGGGTACGATCAGCGGCTATTGCTCGCACCCGGCTCATTGCTTTCGATGGAGTGAAAAGGCTGCCGCAACCGGCCTTTCGAATGGCGTTCAAATGCTTGTTCATTCCGCTACCGATGGATCCACGAAGACCCCGGCCATCCGCGCGATGGAATGGCCGCTGCTGGAAGCGTTTCGAACCGTGGGCCTGAAGGCATGACGCTAATTGGCGGAAATGAGGTCATACGGCGAGCCGGCACGACCGGTGCGGAGGTGGGATAGCCATGCCTGCCGCTTCGTCGGATCTGCGCAAAGAATTGAACGGCGCCGAAGAGGATGGACCCGAGCACGATGCCCGGATCTTTGGCGAGGTGACGGACCTGTTCCTGTCCAACGTTGGCCGCCTCGGTGACTCGCAGATCGCGGCGGTCGATGGCGTCCTCGCCCACCTGGTCGCGCGGGTGGACGCAACGACCGTGATCCAGCTCAGCGAGGCCCTGGCCACCATCGACCGCGCCCCGCGCCAGACCGTCCGCCAGCTTGCGTTTCACGAACAGCCGCAGGTGGCCGCGCCGGTTCTGAGAAGCTCCAACTGTCTGTCGGAAGCAGACCTTCTTGAAATCGTCAAAAGCCGTGGCCAGCAGCATCTGCTGGCGATCTGCGACCGAAAGACGCTCAACGAAACGCTGACGGACGCGCTGATGAGATTTGGCGACGTCCATGTCTCCAATGCGCTCGCCCGGAACACGGGTGCGCGTTTCTCCGAATGCGGCTACGCGACGCTGGTGGGGCGGGCGGAGAAGGACGAGGGGCTGGCGGAAAAGCTCGGCGTTCGCCTGGACATGCCCGGCAGCCTGCTGCGGGAGCTCATTGGCAAGGTTGCCGACGTGGTTCGCGCGCGCTTTCTGACGGCGGCGCGACCCGTCGCGCGGGGGAAAGGTTCTGCCGCGGCCGCCGGACAGGCCAGCGCGCCCCGGAAGGCGATCGACTACACCCAGGCGCAAAGCGAGGTCGTGACGCTCAATCGCACCGGCAAGCTGAATGATTCAATCGTCAACCGGTTTGCGGTGAGGGGTGAATACATCCACGTGGTCGCAGCCCTTGCTTTGAAGGCCGACGTCAAGGTCGAGGCGATCGAACCCTTGCTCGAACCCGACCGGGTGTACGGACTGATCGTCGCCTGCAAGGCCGCCCGGCTGACCTGGTCGACGACGACGATGATCGTCCGCAACCGGCCCAATTGCCCGCCATCCACCGACCGGGAACTCGAACAATGCGTGGCGGTGTTTGAGTCCTTGTTGCTGTCGGTCGCGCAATGGACCATTCGGTTTGGGTCGGATCGGATTCTGGCCAAGAAGAACGAGCCTGCAGCGGCTACGGCGGGCAAGAAGGTGAGCCAGCCTGCCTGACGTCGGCTTGGCAGGCGAGCGAAAGCCGCTGGCAATCACCGTCATAGCTTGCCGCCTCGAAGGCCGTTGGCCTCTTGACTCTGCTTTGGCTGGATTTGAGATTGTGGCCGGCCAAAGTGCTGACGAAACCGGATCATGTTTCGGTTACGCAAGCACACGGTTGGCCTGATGGTGAGTCTGGCTTCGCGATAGATGGATTCAACGCAGAGGTCGCCATGAAACGCTATCTGATCTTCGGAGCTATCGGCCCGCTCGTCGGCGGGTTTTTGATGCTGTTCGCGACCACGGTGGATTCGGGCTACTGGACCGAGACCAACTGGTCGGAGATCGGAAAATTCCTCGGCGCGTTCGTCAAGACGCTGCAGTACAGCTATCTGTTCGGCATCGTGCCGATGCTGATGCTCGGCGCCATCGACGACATTATCTATCACATCAAGCGCATTTCTCCCGTGGTGCGGATGCTGATGCTGGGCGCTATCGGCTTTGCCACCGCCTCGTTGCTCTATGGCTCGCGCGGGCCGGATGCCGGTGTGCAGCAGTTTGTGCTCTACGGCCTCGTCGGCCTGGTGCCTGCGATGCTGTCGTCGTGGCTGGCGCACAGATATGCCGACGCGCCGCAGGCGGCGCATTCGACGTAACGCTTCGATCGATACGAAATCGTAGTGATCCGCAGGGTGGGCAAAGGCGCGATAGCGCCGTGCCCGCCATCAAGCATTTCGCGCATGATGGTGGGCACGCTTGCGCTTTGCCCACCCTGCGGACTGCTGAACCGATAAGCCGCAGCGTGCTGGATACCCGCTTTCGCAGCGTATGACGAACTCGGGAATTTGGCGCTTCGTGCTGCAACAAAAAGCGGCGGACCTTTCGGCCCGCCGCTCGTGCAATATAGCAATACGCATTACGTGAATGAAAGCCCCGAGCCCGCTTCAACCGGTTGAAGCTTGAATTCTAGGGTTTTTTCGCGGCTGGTCTATCCGGTAAATACCGGGGTGGGCAGCGGGTTGTCGATCGCGCGTCACGTGCCGTTGGCACGGCAACGGCCGAAGGGGCCGGGGTACCAGCCGCGTGGGCAGGCGTGAGCGGCCGGGTTGGCGTAGTTGCGGCGGCAGCCGCCATAGGGGCCGCGGTGCCAGCCACGGCCGCATCCGCCGGCGACCTCGATGACTTCGCTGTTGGTTGCGGGCGCGAGCGGCCCCATCGGCATGGCGTTGGCGCCGCCGACCATGATGCCGAAAACGAAAGCGGTAACGGTCAGTCTGTTCATGAAATCTCTCCCGATCTGTTCAGCAAGACGGCTTCCGTCAGCCGCCGGCGAACGCCATGCCGGCGCGGACCTCGCCGATCGCCTGGTCGATCAGGCCCATCGCGCGTTCGCGGTGGCCGCCCTTGTTCGGCGTCGCGGCGCCGAGTTCGGCGCGGGCCGATTGCAACAGGCCGATGCTGGCGGTCATGTGCGGCTGCGCGCCGATGGCGTAGCCGATGCCCATGCTGGCGGCGATCGCGGTCCCGAGCAGCGCCTTGCGGGCGAAGGATGTCGTCATCTCCTGGTCTCCTCTGAAGTTGTCCAACACTGGCCATTCCGGTCGCGGAATGCGGCAGCCCCCGGCGGCCGCTGCCGCCGCACGGTTAAGCCCGATCGGAGGCCGCGTCTTGGACTGGCAGGCGCCGGAAGATTGCCGATTTGGACTGTCCGGCGCTGTTTTCTTCACAAGGCCGTATTGCCACAGCGTTTTCGAGCGAAGTGGGACACCCGGTTCGCGTAAAGAAAACGCGTCAAAACAAAAGACCTACAGCCATTTTGGTCCTGATTTAATCAGGATCAAAATGGCTGTAGGCTATGGGGCCTTCAGCCGGCGTTCATCCGGCCGTGGCCAGACTGTACGCCTGCCACCAGAACTTCCCCGCCGATGCCCGTCCTCAAGAAAATGCTGTCGACCGATATGCTGCCGCAGGGCCTGAGCGAGCGGCAGCGCTTCATGTTCTTCGCCGAGCTGTTCGAGCATTTCTCCAATACCGGCGAACTGGATCCGGCCGACGACGTGCCGTTTCGGGCGGCGATGAATTCGATCCATGTCGGCACCACCATGCTCGGCCGCTGCGATGGCACCTTCACCACGGTGCGGCGCGAAAAGCGCCAGGTGCTGGCGACCAATGACGACCGCTATTGCCTGGCACGCAACACCGGCGCCTGCGAATCCCGTGTCACCCATCGCGGCCGCGAATTCGTGATGCGGCCGGGATCGATGGCGCTGCTCAAGCTCGACGAGCCGTTCTTCGCGGCCGACGGCATGAACGAAAAGCGCTTCACCAATGTCCATCTGCCGATGGCGACGCTGAAGGCCCTGGTGTCCGGCGTAGACGATCTGGTCGGCCGCGAATTGGAGCCGGGCGGGGCGCTGTCGCTGGCGATGGATTACAGCGACCTGTTGCTGCGCCATCCGGGCGCCGTCGACGAGGCGGGCTTTGCCATCGCAAGTCATCTGATGGATCTGGCGGCGCTTGGCCTCGGCGCGCGCAGCGATATTGCCGCAAGCGCCCGGCGCGGCGGCGTCCGCGCGGTGCGGCTGAAGGCCGTGCTGATGATTTTGGAAAAGCGCTTCACCGAGCCGGATTTCTCGGCGCAGAAACTTGCTGCCGCCGCCGGACTGTCGGAGCGCTATGTCAACGAATTGCTCTATGAAGCCGGCGCCAGCCTCAGCATGCGGCTATTGGAATTGCGGCTGTGCAGGGCGGCGGACTTGCTGGCGCAGCCTACCGAGCGGCGCATCAGTGACATCGCCTTCACTTGCGGCTTCAACGATCTGTCCTATTTCAATCGCTGCTTCCGCCGCCGCTTCGGGCTGACGCCGACGGCGGCGCGGGGGAGATAAAGCGTTTTCAAGCGAAGTGGAAGCCGGTTCGCGCCAGAAAACGCGTCAAATCAATGGCGTCCGAATGCGTCGTGATAATTTGACGCAACTTGTACCTCGCACTGGCGTTACCATCTGATGACTATGTCAAACGACGATATCTATACGCCGCCGCGTTCGCGCAGCGAGCGGCCGTTCCGGGAACACGCCACGGGGCGTAAGCCTGTCCGTGGACCTGTCATCGACCAGGAAGGGCGCGAAATCCCCAATGCCGGCCCGCGTTCACAATTTGAAGGCCTGCGGTTCGATTTCGGCCATTCCGGCGCCAATCCGTTCGGCGATCTGACGCGCGAGCAGCGGCTGGCGCGGCTCGATGCCCTCGCCAAATTGCTTGATGTCGCTTTCATCGTGCCCGGAACCAAATTCCGCTACGGCATCGACGGACTGATCGGGCTGATCCCCGTGGTCGGCGACATCATCACAACGGCGATTTCGCTGTGGGTGGTGCGCGAGGCGCGCGCGCTCGGGGCGCCCTGGCACATCACGGCGCGGATGCTCGCCAATGTCGCGGTTGACGGCGTGGTCGGCCTGGTGCCGGTCGCGGGCGACGCTTTTGACGTCATGTTCCGCGCCAACGTTCGCAACGTGCGCATGCTCAAGCACTGGCTCGACCGGCAGCCGCGCTAACGCATGACGCCAGAAATATGTCGCAAAAAAACACTGCCCCCGGAGATGATCCGAGGGCAGTCCATTTATCGATAGCGGAATCTCAGGCCGCGTCGGCCTTGTCTTCGGCGCTGGCGGGCTCACGCGGACGGCGCGGCAGCGGGAAGGCTTCGCTTTCGTAGAGTGTGCGGATGCCGCTCTGGTCGAAGCGGGCTTCTTCGACCTGCAGATAGGCGCCGTTGAGCGAGTCCGCTGGCAGCTCCTCGATCGCGAAGCGAACCGCTTCCGCCGCGGTGCCGAAGCGCCGATAGGCGAACCCGGCCCGCTTCTTCTTACGGATCGCAGCGGGAAACAGTTCGGCGGAGGTGTTGTAGCTGAAGGGACGCATGGACGGTGACCTCAATCTTTTTCGGCTCTTGCGTAGGAGCAATGGGGATTGGATGACGGTGGGCCACAATTGCGGGCCACGCCGTGCACGTCATTTCAGGTCCAATATAAGCTTCTTTGACAAAAATGCGACCCCTGAACGAGCGGATCGGGGGTGATGATGAATCCACGCATGGCTGCGGGGAATAGAAATTTAATCAAGTTTTTTCAATGGCTTAATGGCTCAAATCTTGCCGAGCAGCAGCAGGATCAGTAGCACGATTAAAATCACGCCGACGAGGCCCATGCCGGAATGGCCGTAGCCATAGCCATATCCCCGGAAACGGCCCGAGAAGCCGCCGAGCAGGAATATGATCAGGATAATGACGAGTATCGTTCCAAGCGACATGGCGCGCTCTCCGACAGCCCGCGGGCGTCCCCAAAAACGCTCCCGCGGCCCCGATCAAAGCATATTCCGGGCCGCGAGTCCTTGGTCGATCCACCGAAAGGGGGCGAGGCGCTGCGCTTTCCTTCTCCCACAAGGGGAGAAGGAAAGAGGTCACTTCTTGGTCTCGTCGATCGGCAGCACCTTCAAAGGCGTTGCATAGGGCTCGACGCGGAGGGAGTCCGTGGCGATCAGGCCGATCTTGTGCAGCGGTGCCTGCTCGAGATCGCCGCCGGCGGATTTGCGCACCGCGTATTGCCACGCGCTCATCGAGCCCTTGGCGACCAGCATTTTGGCGACGCCGCCGGCGTTCTGGCCGTCCATCTGCGCAAGGTCGCCCTCGCTGATCCCGATCACGATCTCGTCCTTGGCAGTGATGACCTTGAACAGGGAGACCTTGTCGGCGGCAAAGGCAGGCTGGATCACAACGCTCTCCATGATGAGGGTGGCAAGGCCTAGACCGAGCAGCAGACGTTTGGACATGTGCATTTCGAAATTTTCCCTAATTTGCGTGCGGGAGAAACCGGCAGAAGCGTCCCACCAAACAGAAACCCCGCGCGACCAGCTCTTGGTCGCACGGGGCGAAAAACAGGTTCGAGTGTTACGCGAACTATTTCGGCTGCAGCTTCAAGGCCGCCGAATTGATGCAGTAGCGCAGGCCGGTCGGGCCGGGGCCATCGGGGAAGACGTGGCCGAGATGGCCGTTGCACTTCGAGCACAGGACCTCTGTGCGGACCATGCCGTGGCTGACATCGCGCTCCTCGTCGACATGGCTATCCACGGCGGGCGCCGTAAAACTCGGCCAGCCGCAGCCGGAGTCGAACTTGGCGTCGGATTCGAACAGCGTCTGGCCGCAGCCGGCGCAGGTGTAAGTGCCCTCGCGATGCTCGTGCTCATATTCGCCCGAGAACGGCCGCTCGGTCGCCTTCTCGCGCAGCACGGCGTACTGCATCGGCGTCAGTTCCTTGCGCCACTCGGCTTCGCTCTTGGCGACCTTGCCGGATGTTTTGGTGTCGGACATGTAGTCTCCTCTAGTTAATCGTCATTGCGAGCGGAGCGAAGCAATCCACACTTCCGCACGGGAAAAAATGGATTGCTTCGTCGCTTCGCTCCCCTGCGCAAACGCTTCGCGTTTGTCGCGGGCAATGACGGAAACGGGTGGGTCAGTTGGTAGCCTTGGCGTTGCTGACCAGCGTCGGCTTCTCGATGTAGTTCTCCGTAAAGATCTTCTTCAGGTTCTCGACCTTAGGGATGTCGTTGAATGCAATATAGGGCTGGTTCGGGTGCAGCGTCAGGTAGTCCTGGTGGTAGTCCTCCGCCGCATAGAACGCCTGCAGCGGGCCGACCTTGGTCACGATCGGCTTCTTGTAGACCTTGGCGGCGTTGAGCTGGGCGATATAGGCATCCGCCACCTTCTTCTGCTCGTCATTGGCGGTAAAGATCGCCGAACGATATTGCGTGCCGGTGTCCGGGCCCTGGCGGTTCAACTGCGTCGGGTCGTGCACGACGGAGAAGAAAATCTGCAGGATCTTGCCGTAGCTGATCTTCTTCGGATCGTATTTGATCTCGACCGCCTCGGCGTGTCCGGTCGTGCCGGTGCCAATCATGGTGTAATTCGCGGTCATCTTGCTGCCGCCGGAATAGCCGGACACGGCGTTGAGCACGCCGGATGTGTGCTGGTACACGCCCTGCACGCCCCAGAAGCAGCCGCCGGCGATCACGGCGGTCTGGATGCCGTCGGCCGCCTGCACGTCAACGGCGGGGGGCGGAATGATGACGGCTTCCTCCGAGGCGCGCGACGGGCTGATGGCGACCGCGGCGATGGCCAGCGCACCGATGGCGGCAGCGCACAGCGACAGGCTGAAGTGGCGAGGGGACATGGTTTCCTCTTTCGGCAATGGTTGGGGGCAGTCTAGAGCGGGATCGGCGTTTCGCAATCGGCTCAGGGCGTTCCGATACCCAAGATACGGCGTGGCCGGCGGATTGTTACGACGGGCGTCACACGAGTTCGTGAATAAAGCCTCGCTCTCGCAGGGTCTTAGGGTCAGCCGTTAAACCACGCTTGACCGGTGCCGGTATCCCTTTCCACAATGCAACTGCCGGTCGCTTGGCGACAAGGGATTCGTTTGCAAGAGATCTTGCCGGAGCGTTCCGTACATGTTTCGAGCTATTGTTGGTTCAATCCTCGGGGTGGCCATCGCTGCCCCCGCGCTAGCCGCTTCCGAAATCGAGACTTGCAGGGATACCGGGGCCACATCCGAGGCGCGGCTCGCGGCCTGTTCGGCGGTGATTGCGGACGCCACGATCGCCAGCGGACTCAAGGCCGCCGCCCATGCGTATATCGGCGACTCCCTAGCGAGAAAGCGCGACTACGACGGCGCGATCCTAGCCTTCACCAAGGCGCATGAAGCCGACCCCGAAAACGTCTACTACATCAATCTGCGCGGCATGGCCCACGGCAACAAGGGTGACGACGAGTCCGCGTTGGCGGATTACGATTTATGCATGAAGCTGCGGCCGAATTTCCCCGCGCCGCACAATAATCGCGGAAATATCTTCATGCGCAGGGGCGATTTCGATCTGGCCTTCGAGGAATACAGTATCGCGATCAAGCTTAACGTGCCCCAGAACCGCTACACCAATTTTTATAACCGCGGCCGGGTACAGACCCTGCGCAAGCAATATGATTCGGCGTTGGCCGACTTCGCAGCAGCGCGGCAGCTCAACCCGGAGGCGCCGCAGGTTTCGGTATTTCGCTGCATCGCCTACACCGAGATGGGCAAATTCGATGAAGCGCTGGCCGATTGCAACGCGGTGCTAACGCGATACCCGAAGGCGATCTACACCCTGACAAGCCGCGCCAACGCCTATCTGGCCAAGGGCGATCTCGACAAGGCGCTGGCCGACTACAATCAAGTGATCCGGATCAATCCGAATTATATTCGCGCCTATGTGGGCCGCGCTCAGCTTTTCGAGAAGCGCCGTGATCCAGGCGCGGCACGCTCCGATTACCGCGCTGCCAGCGCCGCGCTCGCCAAGGTCGAAGACATTGAAACCACGCTGGCACGCCGTTTTGCCAGGGAGCGGCTCGAGGCGCTGCAGGCCGGGTCGAACGCGGGGAAAGCGTCGACGCCGCCGACGGGTCCGCGCAAGGTGGCACTGATCATCGGCAATGGCGGCTACAAGAACGTGCAGCCACTGCCCAATCCGCCCCGCGACGCAAAGCTGATCGCGTCGACTTTTCGCGAACTCGGCTTTGCCACCGTGACGCTTGCGCCGGATCTCACCCGTGACAAATTCTTTGCAGCCCTGCACGAATTCGGCCGCGCCGCCGAAACGGCGGACTGGGCGGTGGTCTATTATGCGGGTCACGGCATGGAAATCGGCGGCGTGAATTACCTGATTCCGACCGATGCCATGCTGGCGGCTGACCATGACGCGGAGAGCCAGGCCGTGGCGCTGGAGCAGGTGATCGCGTCGGTCGCCGGCGCGCGCAAGCTGCGGCTGGTGATGCTCGACGCCTGCCGCGACAATCCGTTCGAAAAGACCATGCAGCGAACCATGGCGCTGAAACTGGTCAGCAAGGGGTTTTCCAACATCGAGCCGGAAGCCGGATTCATGGTGGTCTACGCGGCCAAGCACGGCGAGACCGCACTCGACGGCGATTCCGACAACAGTCCGTTCGCGAAGGCCCTAGCTCGCGACATCAAAGCGCCGCAGGTCGATATTCGCAAGCTGTTCGATATCGTCCGCGACGACGTCCTGAACGCCACCAAACGCACGCAGCAGCCGTTCACCTACGGTTCGCCGCCCGGGCGCGAGGATTTTTATTTCGTGGCGGGGAAGTGACGCATCAGCGTCCTTGCGAGGCGCCTCGCATCTATCTCGATCCTCATGGTAAGGAGGCGCGTCAGCGCCGTCTCGAACCATGTGGCCCGCGGCCGATCCTTCGAGACGCCGCGGAGCCTGTCATCGGGCCGCGCTGCGCGCGGACCCGGTGGCGGCTCCCCAGGATGAGGACTGCCTTGTGGTGCGAAGCTACACCACCACGCTCAGCCGCTTCGCCGCGCGCGTAATCCCCGTGTAGAGCCACCGTGCCCGGCTGTCCTGGAACGCAAAGCTTTCGTCGAACAGCACCACGTCGTCCCATTGCGAACCCTGCGACTTGTGCACGGTGAGCACATAACCATAGTCGAACTCGTCATACGGCTTGCGCTGCTCCCACGGGATCGCCTCGATGCCGCCCTCGAAGCAATCATGGCGTACCGAGACCTTGGTGACCTTGTGGCCGAACTCCTCGTCGGGCGACAGCCGCATGGTCAGGATTTTTGATTTCGACCGCGGCTGGGTGCGTGACTTCACCCGCCACAGCCCGCCGTTGAACAGACCCTTCTTGCGGTTGTTGCGCAGGCAGACCAGCTTGTCGCCGGCCACCGGAAAGGCGTCCTCGATGTTCTGTTTCTGGCGAACCCGCATGTTGTAGGCGCGGCGGGTGTTGTTGCGGCCGACCAGCACCTGGTCGGCGCTCATCACGCGGTCGGGGTCGAGCTCGCTGCGTGGCACCACCTCGCTCTCGCCGTGGCGGCCGATTTCGAGCTCGCGGCCTTCGCGGATATCCATCGACATCCGCACGATCGGATCGTCCTGGGCCTGGCGATGCACCTCGGTCAGCATCGCGTCGGGCTCGCAGTCCGTAAAGAAGCCGCCGCCTTGGATCGGCGGCAATTGCGCGGGGTCGCCGAGCACCAGCAGGGGACAATCGAACGACATCAGGTCGCGGCCGAGTTCGGCATCGACCATCGAGCATTCGTCAATCACGATCAGCTTTGCCTTGGAAGCGGGCGCGTCATCCCACAGTTCGAAGCTCGGCTGCTCGACGCCGGATTCCTTGGCGCGATAGATCAGCGAGTGGATGGTGGAAGCGTTGTCGCAACCCTTGTTGCGCATTACCAACGCGGCCTTGCCGGTGAAGGCGGCATACTTCACCTCGCCGTCGACGCCCTCGGCGATGTGGCGCGCCAGCGTGGTCTTGCCGGTGCCGGCATAGCCGAACAGCCGGAACACCGGCGGCGTGCCGCCCCTGCCGGGCTTGGCCTTCAGCCAGTCGGCAACGGCCTTCAGCGCGGAATCCTGATGCGGCGTGAACGTGGTCATGGGGTCCAGATGGGAGCAGAGCGGGGCGGTGAGGCCGCGACTCAACGGAAGCGTAAAGCTAACCATTCGCGCGTTCCATGCAAGGCTGCTTCCGCGCCACGGAATTGCTGTTTCGCGGTCGAGGCTGGACTTGGGATGGATGGCGAATACACTGCCTGAAAACAACAAGCGGTCCTTGGGAGGCGTCATGAAATTCGGCATCTTTTACGAGCTGCAACTGCCGCGCCCATGGGAAGAGGGCGACGAGCTCCGGCTCTACCAGAACGCGCTGACCCAACTCGAGACCGCAGACCGGCTCGGCTATGACCACGCCTGGGTGGTGGAACATCATTTCCTCGAGGAATATTCGCACTCGCCTGCCCCGGAATCGTTTCTCGCCGCAGCCAGCCAGCGGACGAAAAATATCCGGCTCGGCCACGGCATTTTCCAGCTCACGACAAATCATCCCGCGCGGGTCGCCGAACGCGTCGCGGTGCTCGATCTCCTGAGCAACGGCCGCTGCGAGTTCGGCATGGGCGAGAGCGCATCGATCACCGAACTGACGCCGTTCGGCCGCGACATGGAGACCAAGCGCGAGGTGTTCGAGGAGGCGGTGCAGGCGATCTTTCCGATGTTCACGAAAGTGGGCACCGAGCATCACGGCAAGTATTTCGATATTCCCCTGCGCAACGTGGTGCCGAAACCGGTGCAGAAACCGCATCCGCCGCTGTGGATGGCGTGCTCGCAGTTGCCGACCATTGAGCGCGCCGGCGAGAACGGCTTTGGCGCGCTCGGCTTCCAGTTCGTCAGCGCGGACGCCGCGCATGCCTGGGTGCATACCTATTACAACGCGATCACCAAGCGCTTGAGGAAACTCGCCGATTACGAGATCAATCCGAACATGGCGCTGGTCTCGTTCTTCATGTGCGCCAGGACCGACGAGGAGGCCCGCGCCCGCGCCGACGGCGCCACCTTCTTCCAGTTCGCGCTGCGCTATTACGGCGCCTCGCAGAACCGGCAGCGTCCTGACCCCGGCACCGTCAACATGTGGGACGAGTACAACAAGTGGAAGCGCGAGAACCCGGAAGCGCAGGAGGCGGCGCTGCGCGGCGGCCTGATCGGATCGCCGGAGACCATCCGCAAAAAGCTGCGGCGTTTCCGCTCGTCCCACATCGACCAGGTGATCCTGCTCAACCAGGCCGGCAAGAACACCCACGAGCACATCTGCGAATCGCTCGAGCTGTTCGGCAAGGAAGTGATGCCGGAATTCCAGAACGACCCCGAGCACGATGCGTGGAAGAAAGGCGTGATGAGCGGTGCGATCCAGCTCGAAGAGATCGACACCGAGGCCTTCAAGGATCGTTACGGCAAGCTGGCGGTGAGCGTCTCACCGGCGCCGAAGGTGGCGGCGGGGTAGGTATCCAGCAATATCGCGTTGGATCGGCGCGACAGACGCCGCAGGCCCCGAAAGGGTGTCCGTATCTCCGCGTCATTGCGAGCGCAGCGAAGCAATCCATAGTGCGGCACAACCGATAGATGGATTGCTTCGTCGCTTTCGCTCCTCGCAATGACGGCGATCCGGCCGTAGGCACTATCAGTTCAAGTTTGCCGCCGCCGTAAAGCTGCGGTCGACCGCCTTGTTGACGTCGAGTGTCTTCGCAAGGATGCCGTAGCGGGTGGCGCGGTCCGATGCTTCCAGCATCTCCTTGACGATGTTTCCGTCGATCGCGATCGGGCTGGTTCGTTGCGCCTTGTAGGCGCTCAGCAGCACGTCTTCGGGAAGTTTGGTGAGTTCGGCGGTGTTCCCAGCGTATTCAGGCAGATGATCCAGAGACCAGAGCCGGGCCTTGTTGAGCCGCAAGGCAACCTTGCTACCCCGGGTTCGGATTGCAGATGAAAAATTTCAGTCGTTTACCATTCATCGTTCCATCGCCGCCTCGATCACGACGTCGTGCAGGTCGAATGCGTGTGATCGGAAAATGTGCATCGCGCCCCACATAAGAGAAATGCGTCGCACCTGATCGAGATCCGGCAACAATCCTGTCGCGTAACGCCAAGCGCGCAGTGCTGTCATTGCTATTTTTGCAGAGCACTCGACACTCGTTCGAAGCATCATCATCATTCCTGCATCGCATCGAGCAAAGAAGCGATCGTTCAGGAGATTGTGATGAAGCGTCGAGAGTTCCTTAAACTGTCGCTCGGTGCAGCGGCGGTTGCGTCGCTATCCCCGGAGGTGCGTGCGCAAGCACCCCTTAAGGAAATCCGTATCGGTTACCAGAAAACCGGCGTGCTGGTGATCGCACGGCAGCAGGCTGTGCTGGAGAAACGGTTCGCCGGCAAGCAAATCGGCATCAAGTGGATCGAGTTCACGTCGGGGCCGCCCTTGCTGGAAGCCATGGGCACCGGCAGCATCGATCTCGGCGCGGTCGGCGATACCCCTCCGATCTTCGCCCAGGCCGCGAACGCCAATATCGTCTATGTGGCGGGATCGAAGATCACCAACGGGCAGGGCATTCTCGTTCCCGCCAACTCCGGCATTCGCAGCATCGCCGACCTGAAGGGCAAGCGCGTCGGATTCACCAAGGGCAGCAGCGCGCACAACGTGGTGATTGCCACGCTGGAAAAAGCCGGGCTGACCTATGAGGATATCACACCGGTCTATCTGACGCCGCCCGATGCAGGGCCGGCATTCGCCAATGGCAGCATCGAGGCGTGGGCGGTCTGGGATCCATATTTCGCGATTGGCGAGAAGCGCCAGAACGGCCGGATTCTCGTCAACGCCCATGAAGTCGCCAAGACCAATTCGTTCTATTTGGCCAACCGTGATTTCGCCAACACCCATGTGCGGGAAACCCGCGAGGTGATCGACGGCCTGGCGGAGGCCGCGCGCTGGGCCGAGGCCAATCGCGCCGAGGTCGCCAGTGCGCTCGCGGCCGTCACCGGCGTGCCGGTCGAGGTCCAGACCGTCGCCGCCAACCGCGCTTCATTCCTGATCGGCCCCGTGACCGACGAGATTGTCACGACGCAGCAAGCGGTCGCCGATCGCTTCCACAAGCTCGGCTTGATTCCGAAGCCGATCGCCGTGCGCGACATCGTCTGGCGCCATACCCAAAGCTGAATTCCAACAAAGGATATAACTCATGACGCGTTTATTTAAACGCTGGATCACGAGCGCCGTGCTGTCGGTCAGCATGGTCGCGGCGACCGTCGGCGCTTCCTACGGCCAGGACAAGGTGGTTCGCATAGGCTTCCAGAAGTACGGCAAGCTGGTGCTGCTCAAGAGCAAGGGCACGCTGGAAGAGAAGCTGAAGACTGCCGGCTACAAGGTGGTGTGGACGGAGTTTCCATCCGGCCCGCCGCTGCTTGAAGCGCTCAATGTCGGGGCGATCGATTTCGGCAACACCGGCGAAGCGCCGCCAATTTTCGCACAGGCCGCGGGCGCACCGATCCAGTACGTCGCCTTTGAGCCGCCGGCCCCGAAGGGCGAGGCGATCCTGGTGCCAAAGGACAGCAAGCTTAATTCGGTCGCCGACCTCAAAGGCAAGAAAGTCGCGCTGAACAAGGGCTCCAACGTTCACTATCTGCTGGTGAAGGCGCTGGAGAACGCCGGCGTCAAATATTCCGAGATCGAACCGGTGTTTCTGGCGCCGGCCGACGCGCGCGCGGCGTTCGAGCGCGGCGCGGTCGATGCCTGGGTGATCTGGGATCCGTTCCAGGCCGCCGCCGAGGCCGCTACCGGCGCGCGCACGCTTGCCGACGGCACCGGTATCGTCGCGAACTACCAGTTCTATTTCTCCTCGAAGAAGTTCGTGGAGAGCGATCCGAAGATCGTCGATCTCGTGCTGACACAGCTCAGCGAGGTCGACGACTGGGCCAAGGACGACATCCACGCCGTCGCCGAGCAACTGGCGCCTGCGATCGGGCTTTCCGTTCCCGTGGTTGAAGTTGCTCTCAAGCGGCAGTCCTACGGCATCAAGCCGATCACCGAAAGCGTGATTGCCGACCAGCAACAGGTCGCGGACACGTTCTTCGCGCTCGGGCTTATTCCAAAGCAAATCAAGATTTCTGACGTGGCCCGGAGGTCCGGATCGTGAGCACGCAACCCAACGCCAACATTCTCTGGTTCCTGCCGACGCATGGTGACGGCCGTTATCTCGGCACCACCGCGGGCGGACGCGAGGTGAACTTCAACTACCTGCGTCAGATCGCGCAGGCTGCCGATCAGCTCGGCTATTTCGGCGTGCTGCTCCCCACGGGGCGAAGCTGCGAGGATTCCTGGGTGGTGGCTTCGGCCGTTGCGCCCTGGACCGAGCGGCTGCGGTATCTCGTGGCTGTGCGGCCCGGGCTGCAATCGCCGAGTGTCGCCGCACGCATGACCGCGACGCTCGACCGGGTGTCGAATGGACGTTTGCTGATCAATGTCGTCACCGGCGGCGACCCCGTCGAGAACAAGGGCGACGGCATCTTCCTGCCGCATGACGAACGCTACGAGGTGACTCGCGAGTTCCTCAACGTCTATAGCGATCTGCTCGCAGGCAAGACGGTCAATGTCGAGGGCAAGCACATCCGCATCGAGGACGGCCGGCTGCTGTTCCAGCCGATGCAGTCGCCGCGGCCGCCGCTCTATTTCGGCGGATCGTCGGACGCCGGCATCGACGTCGCCGTCGACGCCGTCGACAAGTACCTGACCTGGGGCGAGCCGCCGGCGCAGGTCGCAGAGAAGGTCAACCGGGTGAAAGCTGCCGCGGCCGCGCGGGGAAGAAAGCTCTCGTTCGGCATTCGCCTGCATGTGATCGTGCGCGAAACCAATGCGGAGGCCTGGAAGGCGGCGGATGAACTGATCCAGCACGTCACCGACGAAACGGTGGCTTCTGCGCAGAAGATCTTCTCGCGGATGGATTCGGTCGGCCAGCAACGCATGGCGCAGTTGCATGGCGGCCGCCGTGACAAGCTCGAGATCAGCCCCAATCTCTGGGCCGGTGTCGGCCTGGTGCGCGGCGGCGCGGGCACGGCATTGGTTGGCGACCCCGAAACCGTCGCGGCGCGCATCAGGGAGTATCAGGACATCGGCATCGATACCTTCATCATGTCGGGTTATCCGCATCTGGAGGAAGCCTATCGCTTTGCCGAGCTGGTGTTCCCGCTGCTGTCGCTTGCACAGCCAAACAACGTCACGCCGATCCGCCTCAATACCGGGCCGTTCGGCGAAACCATCGGCAACGAATACCGGCCGCAAAAGCAGGCATCGCAATCATGAGTCTCATCGACAGTTTTTCTCGCGTCAGTGCACCGAAACTGCCGCGGGTCGACGGCCTGATTTCGTGGATCGTGCCGCTCGCGATCATTCTGGTATGGCAGCTTGCCTGCGTCACCGGTTTCGTGTCCGCACGCGTGCTGCCTGCCCCGAGCGACGTCGCGCTGGCGGGCTGGAAGCTCCTGCTGTCAGGCGAACTCGTCCGCAACATCTGGGTCAGCTTCTGGCGCGCCAGCATCGGGTTTTTGATCGGCGGCAGCATCGGTTTCACGCTCGGCCTTGCCAACGGCCTCTCGCCGATCTCCAGCAAGCTGACCGACACGACGCTGCAGATGGTGCGCAACATCCCGCATCTGGCGCTGATCCCGCTTGTCATCCTGTGGTTTGGGATCGATGAGTCGGCAAAGCTGTTCCTGGTAGCGCTTGGCGTGTTCTTCCCGATCTATCTGAACACGCTGCACGGCATCCGCACCGTCGATCCGCAATTGATCGAGATGGGCCGCATCTATGGCATGACCGACGGCGAATTGTTCCGCCGGGTGATTTTTCCGGGCGCGCTACCGTCGATCTTCGTCGGCGTGCGGTTCGCGCTCGGCATCATGTGGCTGACCCTGATCGTGGCCGAAACCATCGCCGCGTCATCGGGCCTCGGCTACATGGCGATGCAGGCGCGCGAGTTCATGCTGATCGACGTCGTGGTGCTGTCGATCCTGATCTATGCCTTGCTCGGCAAGCTCGCCGACAGCGCCTCGCGCACGCTGGAACGGCTGACGCTGTCCTGGCATCCGGCCTTCCAGAAACATTGAGGACAAGAAATGCAGGAAGCCCTTCGTTTTCTATCTCCCGGCGCGGAGCCGGTCGATCGCGCCGACTTCGTCGAACAGGCGCGATTGCTTCGACGCGGATCGGAAGCGTCCTCGCGCGGGCTTTCGCTCACCATCCGGGGATTGCGCAAATCCTTCGGCGACAATGAGGTATTGCGCGGCATCGACCTGCATATCCCGGCCGGCCAGTCGGTTGCGATCGTCGGCCGCAGCGGCTGCGGCAAGAGCACATTGCTGCGGCTGATCGCTGGTCTTGAGACCATTACTGCCGGCACGATCAGCCTTGGCGAGGACGCGCGCCCCGAGGATATCAGGGTGATGTTCCAGGAGCCGCGGCTGCTGCCATGGGCGCGCGTGCTGTCGAACGTCGAAGTCGGTCTCGGCCGCGAGCGGAATTCGCCGGACGCGCAGGCCCGTGCCGAGAGCGCGCTTGTGGAGGTCGGTCTCGCTGAGAAGCGGACGCAATGGCCGGCGGTGCTGTCGGGCGGACAGAAGCAGCGCGTGGCGCTGGCCCGTGCGCTGGTCAGCCAGCCGCGCGTGCTCGCTTTCGACGAGCCGCTCGGCGCGCTGGACGCACTGACGCGGATTTCGATGCAGCGGCTGCTCGAGCGGGTCTGGCACGATCAGGGCTTTACCGCGATCCTGGTGACGCACGACGTCGCCGAGGCCGTGGCGCTGGCCGATCGCGTGCTGGTGATCGAAGACGGCCGCATCGCCGAGGATTTCAGCGTCGATATTCCGCGTCCAAGGCAGCGCGGTTCGGCCGAACTGGCGGCGCTGGAAGGCGCGATCCTGAAAAATCTTCTGGAAGGTACGGAAGATACTTCCGACCTGTGAGGTGACCATGAATTCCGTTGTCCGCGCCGTGTCGATCGAAGCCGAAGTGACAGCAAGCGATTTTCGCAATGCCATGCGCCAATTGACCGGTGGCGTCAGCGTCATCACCGCAGGCAGGGGCCGGGATATCTCGGGCATGACCGTTACCTCGGTATCGTCGCTCTCGGTCGATCCGCCGACCCTGATCGTCAGCATCAACCGGGAAGCGTCGTCCTGGCCGCTGGTGAAGCGCTATGGCTCCTTCGGCGTCAGCATCCTGACGTCGGACCAGATCGATATCGCCGAGCGGTTTACTGGCAAGGGCGGACTGAAGGGCGCCGACCGCTTTGCCGGCGCGCAGTGGACGACGCGCGCATCAGGGGTGCCGCTGCTGGCGGACGCGCTGGCGGCGATCGACTGCGAGGTCGAGGACATCGTCGAGCGGCATTCGCATGCGATCGTTATCGGCCGCGTTCTGGATGTTGCGGTGTCGGCACGCAGCGCGGCTCTGGCCTATTGGCAGGGGCGCTATGTCGCCATCGATCAGGACGAGGATGCGGCGAAGCTTGCCGAGGTCAGCGTGCCGGTGCGGAAGACCGCACGCAAGTTCTGACCGAGGCCGCCGTCCCGCGCCGGGGCTGGCTTTTCCCGGTTTGCCGATCTAAACCCGGCGAATGAAACGTCTTGCAACCTGGGCATTTTACGCTGTCGGCGCGCTTGCGATCGCCTATCTCGCTCTGTACGCCTATGCGGTTTTCACCGGGCGCGATTTGCAGCCCGGCGATCCCATTCGCATCTTTCGCAAGCCCGACGCGCCGAGCTATTCTCAGTCTACCCCGCCGCGACGAAGCGTTGATGCTCCCCGGCGCCTGCCGGCGTAATCGGGATGCCGCCGTCGGCATATTCGTTCAGCTTGTTGCGCAGCGTACGGATCGAGATGCCGAGGATATTGGCGGCATGGGTGCGGTTGCCGAGGCAGTGTTTCAGCGTCTCCAGGATCAGATCGCGTTCGACATCGGCGACGGTGCGGCCGACCAGTGCACGCGTCACCTGTTCGGCGGCAAAGGTTGCGTGCGCCACCGCGGGCGCGGTCTTGGCGAGGTCGAGGCGGTCGCCGTCCGGTGTCAGGATCGCTTCAGGACCGATCTCGTCGCCCTGCGCCATCAGCACCGAACGGTGGATGGTGTTTTCCAGTTCGCGGACGTTGCCCTGCCAGCGGTTTGAGGTCAGCACCCGCCTTGCATCGGCGGAGATCGGACGTAGCGGCACGCCGTTGGCGTCGGCATATTTCTTCGCAAAATGTTGCGCCAGTTCGAGGATGTCGGCCGGACGGTCGCGCAGCGGCGGGATCTTCAGATTGACGACGTTGAGGCGGAACAGCAGGTCCTCGCGGAAGGTGCCTTCGCGCACGGCATCAGAGAGGTTGCGGTTCGAGGTCGCGATGATGCGGATGTCAACCGGCACCGGCTTGGTGCCGCCGACGCGATCGATGACGCGCTCCTGAATCGCGCGCAGCAGCTTGGATTGCAGGCGGACGTCCATCTCGGAGATTTCGTCGAGCAGCAGCGTGCCGCCGGACGCTTCCTCGAACTTGCCGATACGGCGGGCGACGGCGCCGGTGAAGGCGCCCTTCTCATGGCCGAACAGTTCGGATTCCAGGAGATGCTCGGGGATCGCCGCGCAATTGATCGAAATGAACGGCCGCTTGGCGCGGTTCGAGCGGGAGTGGACATAACGCGCCAGCACTTCCTTGCCGGTACCGGATTCGCCGGTGATCATCACGGAGGCATCCGAGCCCGCGATCTGCTGCGCCAGCTTGACGACCTTGCCCATGGCTTCGTCGCGGTAGATCAGGTCGCGTGAATCATTGGCGACGGCGGCGAGCACCGCGGCAATCAGTTCCGGATCGGGCGGCAGCGGGATGTATTCCTTGGCGCCGGCGTGGATCGCTGCGACCGCGGCGCGGGCGTCGTTGGAGATGCCGCAGGCCACGATCGGGACGTGGATATGCTCGGCTTCCAGCCGCATCACCAGGTCGCGGATGTCGAGGGCGACGTCGACCAGCAGCAAGTCGGCGCCCTTGCCGCCGCGCAGCACGGCCATTGCCTGTTCGATCGCTTCGGCGTGGGTCACCGAAGCCCCGTTGTCCATCGCGATCTTGGTGGCGGTCGTGAGCTGGCCCTTCAAGGTGCCAACGATGAGAAGCCGCATTTCCTATCTCCTGTCCGTCTGTTCGCGCCGTTCGCGGCGCGTATCGCCAAAATTGTTAGCTGCGTTCCGCCTTGATGATTTCCGTCATGGTCACGCCGAGCTTGTCTTCCACCAGCACGACCTCGCCACGCGCCACCAGGCGGTTGTTGACGTAAATGTCGATGGCCTCGCCGACGCGGCGGTCCAGTTCGAGCACGGTGCCGGGGCCGAGCTTCAAGAGCTCGCCGACGTCCATCTTGGAGCGGCCGAGCACGGCCGAGACCTGCACGGGCACGTCGAACACCGCCTCGAGGTCGGCCGCGATGCGCGAGGCCTGTTCGTCCTCGTTGTAAGCGAGATCGTCGATCGGCGGGGCGTCCGCGGCGTTGAGATCTGGTAGCGGTACCTGTGCGTCGGTGTCACTCATGGTTCAGTCCTCATGGCCTTTACGTTCCGGCCTGATCGCGGGACGCCAGATAGCGTCCGACGAGTTCGCTGATCTTCACTTCGATGGCTGCGCGTTCCAGCACCACGCCACCGTCGGCCCATTCGATCCGGCAGTCGCCGGTGGCGATGCCGGGCTCGGCGAGGATCACCAGGCGGCCCTCGAAGCCGCTCTGGGCCGCCTGTCGTTCGATCTTCTCGCGGGCGGCCTCGTAGAGCTGGTCGTTGATGCGGACGACGAGATGCGGGGTGGCGACCAGATGCGAGAAGCAGTCGCAGACGAGGGCGGTGATTTCGCCGAGCGGCTCGCGGGCGACCAGTTCGCTGCACAGCTTGCGTGCCACCGCGACCGCGACTTCGACCGCTTCGGTTTCCATCCTGGCCTCGATGCCGGAGAAGCGCGTGGCGATGCTACGGATGGTGATGCCGATCTCTTCCAGCGCCAGCGCCGAGCGACGGTCGCTCTCCACCCTGGCCTCGTGCTGGGCCGCCTCGTAGCCGGCGCGGTAGGCACGCGCCTCGGCCTCTGCGATCTTCTGCGCGATCTCGGTGGCCGTCGCCGCACGCTCGCGCGCCTTGTCGGGCGCCGCGAAGTCCGTGTCGAACAGGAATTTTGCGGGTGCGGCCATCAGTACACCAGCTCGTCGTCGGCGCGGTTCTTGGTCAGCGTGATTTCGCCTCTGGCGGCCATGTCCTTGGCAAGGTTGACGAGCAGCGCCTGCGCTTCGTCGACGTCGCGCAGCCGCACCGGTCCCATTGCGGCCATGTCGTCCATCAGCATCTTGCCGGCGCGCGACGACATGTTGCCGAGGAAGAAGGCGCGCACCTCCTCATTGGCGCTCTTCAGCGCGATGCCGAGCTTGTCCTTGTCGACGTTGCGCATCAGCGTCTGGGCCGAGGCGGAGTCGAGTTTGATCAGGTCGTCGAAGGTGAACATCAGCGCCTTTATGCGCTCGGCGGATTCGCGGTTTTCTTCTTCCAGCGAAGTGATGAAACGGGTCTCGGTCTGGCGGTCGAAATTGTTGAAGATTTCGGCCATCACTTCGTGGGCGTCGCGGCGGCGGGTCTGCGACAAATTGGACATGAATTCGGTGCGCAGCGTCTGCTCGACGCGCTCGATGACTTCCTTCTGCACCGCTTCCATCTTCAGCATGCGGCCGACCACGTCGAGCGCGAGATCCTCGGGCAGGATCGCCAGCACGCGCGCGGCGTGCTCCGGCTTGAGCTTCGACAGCACCACCGCAATGGTCTGCGGGTATTCGTTCTTGAGGTAGTTGGCGAGCACCTCTTCCTGGACGTTGGAGAGCTTCTCCCACATGTTGCGGCCGGCGGGGCCGCGAATTTCGTCCATGATGCCGGTGACGCGATCGGTCGGCAGATATTGCTGCAACAGCCGTTCGGTGGCGTCGAAGGTGCCCATCAATGCGCCGGATGCCGACATCCGCGAGACGAATTCGAGCAGCAGGTCTTCCACGATGTCCGCTTCGACGGTGCCGAGCGTCGACATGTGGATCGACAGTTCGCGCACCTCGTCGTCATCGAGCAGCGCCCACACCTTGCCGCCATATTGCTCACCCAGAGCCAGCATCAGGATGGCGGCGCGCTTCGGGCCGCTCAACGGCTTGCTCTTGGCGCGGCCTGCCTGACGGCTGGCCAGCGCCGAGATGACGGTGGTGATGTCGTTGGCGTTTGAGTTCTGGGGTACGGCGGCCATGTCAGCTCTCGGCGGGTTCGCTCAGCCATTGGCGAACAATGGTGGCGGTCTCGTTCGGATTGCGTTCGGCCAGTTCGCCGACCCGGTGCACGGCCTGCGCGTGGACCTGGCCCTGGACCTGGGCGACGTCGATCAATTGGGCGGTGCCGCTGGTGCCGGCAATCAGGGCCTGTCCGGGTCCGAGTTCGGCATGCGTGCCGTCGGCCAAAGCGGGTACCGGTTCGGCCAGCGCGGGAACGACTTCGGAAGCGAGGATGCGCTTGACCAGCGGGCGGATCACCATGAACAGCACCACGAGACCAAGCAGCATCATGACGCCGAGTTCGATGACATACATGACGTCATCCTTGGTGAACTGCAGCATGCCGAGCAGACCGGTCGGCTCCGCGACCGGGGGGACCGACGGCGCTTCGGCGAAGCGAAGATTGACGACCTCGACCTGGTCGCCGCGCTTCTGGTCGAAGCCGATCGCCGAGCGGACCAGGGTGGCGATGCGGTCGAGCTGTTCCTTGGCACGGTCCTGATAGACCATTTCGCCTTTTTCGTTCTTGGAATAGGCGCCGTCGACCAGCACCGCGACCGAGATCCGGTTGACCCGCCCGGCCTCGGTGACCTCGGTCTTGGTGGTGCGGGAAATTTCGTAATTGTTGGTCTCTTCGCTCTTCTTGCTCTGGTCGCGGGCTGTCGGCGTGGTGGTGTTGGCCTGGTTGCCGGGCAGTTCGTTGTTGACCGTCACCTGGCCGTTATTCTCCGCCGACAACGCGGATTCTTCGCGAGTCTGGCTGGAGCGCAGCACGCGGCCCTCGGGATCGAACTTGTCCGAGGTCTGGGTAACCTTGTTGTAGTCGAAGTCGGCGGTGAGCTGGACGCGGGCGCGGCCCTGGCCGACCACCGAGGAGACGATCGCCTCGACTTCGTTGCGCATGCGCTTCTCGAAGGCCGCGCGGCGCTCTTCACCCACGGCGATATCGGCTTCCTTGCCGGCGCCGTCAGCCAGCAGCCGGCCGGCTTCGTCGACGATCGAGACCCGCTGCGGCTTCAATCCGTTGACGGCGGAGGCGACGACATGGCGGATGGCGCGGATCTGCTGGGGTTCAAGGCTGCCGCGCACCCGCACCACGATCGAGGCCGACGGCTCCGGCGCCTCGCGCGCGAACAAGGGCCGTTCCGGCAGCACCAGATGGACGCGGGCGGCCTGAATGCGGTCGATGGCGCGGATGGTGCGGGCGAGTTCGCCCTCCAGCGCGCGCAGATGGTTGATGTTCTGGACGAAGCTCGTGGTGCCGAGCGCGTCGGACTTGTCGAAGATCTCGTAGCCGACGCCGCCGCCCTTCGGCAGGTTGCTTTCGGCCAGCTTCATCCGCAACCGCGTGACCTTGTCCTTCGGCACCATGATGACCGCGCCTTCGTTGCGCAGCTCAAAGGGAATCGCCTGGCGCTCCAGATCCTTGATGATGCTGGAGGAATCTTCGGTGGTGAGATCGGTGAACAGGGTGGTCATCTGCGGCGTCGTGACGCGCATGATGACAAAGGCGAAGAAGCCGATCAGTGCGGTTGTCACCGCGACCATGGCCATCAACCGCGAGGCGCCCAGACCTCTCAGGAAAGCAACGAGACTTTGCACCAACCGCCCCCAGGGATTCGGCCCCAGGGACCGACTGGGCAATTATTGCCTAGGGGATGGTTTCCATATGGTTAACGACCGTTAAAGCCGCCGCGAATAGTTCGGGCATGAAAAAAACCGGCTTCGCAAAACGAAGCCGGTTTTCATCAAATCTTTCGGTTCGGGAGAGTTTACTGCCGATATTGCTGGATCCGGGTGGTCCGCAAGCCGGCTAGACCATGCTGGTCGATGGAAAACTGCCAGGACAGGAATTCGTCGACCGTCAGCGTGTAACGGCTGCAGGCTTCCTCGAGGGAGAGCAGGCCGCCACGGACCGCCGCAACGACTTCGGCCTTGCGGCGGATGACCCACCGTTTGGTGCCGGGCGCGGGCAGATCGGCAATTGTTAATGGACTACCGTCAGGCCCGATGACGTATTTTACCCTCGGGCGATGGGGTTCTGTCATGGCGTACTCACAAACTCTCAACCACTGAACTCACGGTAGTAACTTACGCCCCCCGGCTTAAAAATTGCCTAAGCCCACGGCTTCAATACGAATCTCCTTGAAAATGATGGAAAATAGCTTCGGCCCGGGTTCCCTGTGACGCTTTTGCGTACAATCAGGGATTGCCGGGCCGGGGGCGGCGGATCAAACGACGCGAGCGCAGGGGCGCTACTTGGTGGTCTGACGCACCACCCGCTTGATCTTGTCGGTGGTGTAGGTCTGACCTCCGATCGACAGCAGCGGCGGGGAGGCCGTGAGATCGACTGAATCGACAATCCCCTGGACTTCGGTGGAAATGGCCACGTTGTTACCCGAGCTGTCCTTGCCCGTAGCGGTCAAAGTGTAGGTGCCGGCCGGCCACTGCACCCCGTCATTGCCCTTGCCGTCCCAGACGAAGCTGGAATCGCCCTGCTTAAGGGAATAGCTGCCGGTATAGGCCGTCTGTCCAGCCGAATTTGTAATGGTGATCGTCGCGCTGGTGTTTTTGTCGGAATGAAAATTCCAGGTCGCCGATTTGTCGAACTGCGCCTTGCTGCCGTCGACCGCGACGTTGCTGCCGACATAGACCAGCGCCTGCGTCGCCTGGGCGCTCTTTTCGATCTCCACCAGCGACTTCAACTGGTCGTTCGATTTGAGCTGCTGCTCGATGCCGGCAAACTGCACCAGCTGCTGCGTGAACTGGTTGGTGTCGAGCGGATCCATCGGGTTCTGGTGCTGGAGCTGCGTGGTCAGCAGCGTCAGGAAGGTCTGGAAATTATCCGCGATCCCCGTCGTCTTGTCCGAAGCCGTCTTGTTGCCGGTGGCGGAGCCGTTCCCGGGCGCCGAGACGACCGGTGTCGGCATGTTTACATCAGCTGCCATGGCGCTCTCCCTTAAACCCTGATGTCAACGCCGCCGCTCACACCGAGCATGCGGCCATAGTTGCGGCCGGCGACGACGGCCGGTACGCTGTCTTCCTCGCCGACGACGAGGCGATGCGCGTTGGGATTGGACTGGCTACCGTCGTTCTGGCCCTGCGAAGACTGGTCGCGCAGGCTGAACTGCAGGCCACTATTGCCGGTCGAGAGTCCGGCATTATCGAGTGCGCGCTGCAACTGGTTGGCGTCCTGACGCAGCATCGACAGCGTTTCCGGCCGCTCGACCGTCAGATGCGACGTCACCTGGCCGTGGCGGTCGATATCGATGCGGACATCGATGCGGCCGAGTTCGGCGGGATCGAGCCGGATTTCGAAGCGGGTCTTGCCACTCTTGGCAGAGGCTGCGATTTCCATCGCAAGTCCGCTCACCGGTACCGGCGCGTTTGCCGCGGCCGTGGCGGTGAGCTGCGCCGCAGGTGCCGGCGTCGTGGCGGCAGCGGCCGGTTGCTGCGCCTGGATTGCGCCGGCGGCCTGCAGGCCGTTGCCGGAGGAATTGACCGGCGTCTGGCCGATATCAGCGGCGGCAAGATGCGTGTTGGCCGGACCGTTGGCGGCCGTCGGCGCGATGGAATTGCCTGACGCGTCGGCCTTCACGGCGTCGACGATGCCATTCTCTGACTTCGGCTTGCCCGCGGCTTCGGTCGGCGCCGTGACGGCGGGCACGATGGTTTCTGCGGCAGGTGTCGTGGGCGCGGCGGTGTCGGTGGTGACGGCCTGCTCGACCGCCGTCGTGGCGCCCTTCCTGGCGAGATCGGGGTTCTTGAGTTGCGCGGCGGCTTTGGGGGCGGCGGGCGTCGCCGCGACCACTGAAGCGGCCTGAGCGATGCCGGTTGCGATGGATGGGTCGGTGGATGTGGCCTGGGCGCTGATGGCCTGACCGACCGCGCCTTGCGCGGTGGTCTTGGCGCCGCCGTCGGCCTGCGCGGCGTTCGCGGTTGCGGGTTGAGCTGCGGTGGCGGCGGCCTCGGTGCCGTCAGTGGCGGGAGCGGCCGGCGCGGTCTCGGCGGCGAGCGAAGCGGAGGCTGCGATTGCTGCGGCTGCGATCGCAAGTGGCGCGGTCGACTTGTCGGTTGCTTGGGTCGCGTAGGGTGTCGCCGCCGGCGCTGTGGCAGCAGGAATGGCAACGGCAATGGCGTCGGCCGTCACCACGGCCGTTCCATCCTGCGCCGTCCCGGTTTGTTCAGTTGCCGGAGAAGCTTCGCCCGAAGAGGCCTGGGTCGTCTCGTCGGACTTCGCGCCATCGGACTTCGCCGCGTCGGCCTTCGATTTGGCGCGGCGGGTCGTCGTGGCCTTGGTGTCGATATCGGTCTTGGTATCGGGATCGGCCTTGGTGTCGACTGTGTTGTCGTCGCGTGCCTTATCGCTTTGTGCTTTGCTGGCGGCGTTGCGATCATTCGAATCATTGCGCGCGGCCTTGTCCGATGCGGCAGCATTGTCGCGCGAACGGTTGTCGGACGTGGTTTGCGCATCGTCGGAGCGGCGCGGGGCGGGCGCGTTGTCCTGGGTGCGATTGTCGTTGTTGCTGGCGGCCGTATTGCTGTCGACCAGCGTCGCGAAGCTGTCGTTTCGGGCCGGCGGCTCGGAATCCGGCCGGGCGGACCTTGCCGCCGCGTTCTGAAAAGATGTGCTTGCCGATACTTCTGACGTGACACTAACCACGGGCGACCCTCGCGCTGAGCTCTCGGCTACTATTCAGCAAGGACCGGGCCACCCGCGGCCGGCAGAAAATATCATGTTATTTCAGGTACTTACGTAAGCGGCGACCAAATTGCGAGGCATGACCGCGGCCCCCTTTTCTGCCCGGCGGCAAGATTTGCCGTCCTGGAGCCGCTCCAAAATGGCGATCGGCTGATTGCCTCGCGGGAATACGGCCTATATTAAAGAGCAGCGCCCGATCCGGCCCCGTATGGCCGAATGATGCCCTAAGGCCTTATAATAAAAGGCTTTTTAACCCTGGCCGTGAGCCGCGTAGCGCGCTTGCGATTGAAGTCGATGACCTCTGGCATGCGAAACAGTCTGGATCTCGAAGGCCGTCCGCAGGACACACGGATCGTGGTCGCCATGTCCGGCGGCGTCGATTCGTCGGTGACGGCTGCCTTGCTGAAGTCCGAGGGCTACGACGTGGTCGGGATCACGCTGCAGCTTTACGACCATGGCGCGGCCACCCATCGCAAGGGCGCCTGCTGCGCCGGCCGCGACATCCACGACGCCCGCAATGTCGCCGAACGGATCGGCATTCCGCATTACGTGCTCGACTACGAAAGCCGCTTCCGCGAATCCGTGATTGACAATTTTGCCGACAGCTACGCGCTCGGCGAAACGCCGGTGCCGTGCATCGAGTGCAACCGATCGGTCAAGTTTCGCGATCTTCTGGCGACCGCGCGCGAACTCGGCGCGAGTGCGCTCGCGACCGGACACTATGTCGCCTCGCGCCGCCTCGCCGACGGATCGCGCGCGCTGGTGTGCGCTGCGGACGCCGATCGCGACCAGAGCTATTTCTTGTTCGCGACGACGCGCGAGCAGCTCGATTATCTGCGCTTTCCACTCGGCGACATGACCAAGCCGCAGGCGCGCGAACTGGCGCGGCGCTTCGGCCTTGAAGTCGCCGACAAGCAGGACAGCCAGGACATCTGCTTCGTGCCGACCGGGCGCTATACCGACATCATCGGTCGTCTGAGGCCCGGCGCGGTCGAGCCCGGCGACATCGTCGATCTCGATGGCCGCACAATTGGCCGGCATCAGGGCATCGTTCATTTCACCGTCGGCCAGCGCAAGGGGCTCGGCATCGCCTCCGGCGCACCGCTTTATGTCGTCAAACTCGATGCGGCCAGCCGCCGCGTCGTGGTGGGCCCGCGCGAGGCGTTACGGATGGATCGCATCCGCCTTCGTGACGTCAACTGGATCGGCGACGGGCCGCTGGATCGCGTCATCGGCGATGGCATCGAGATGTTCGTGCGCGTGCGCTCGACGCGGGCGCCGCAGCCGGCCTGGTTGCGCGCGATCGACGGCGGTTATGAAGTCGAACTCGTTGCCGGCGAAGAGGGCGTCTCGCCCGGCCAGGCCTGCGTGTTCTATGATGCGCCGGCGGGACAGGCGCGCGTGCTCGGCGGCGGATTCATCAAGAGCGCGACCGCAACGAATGCGGCGGCGAGGGCAGGGGCGCAGCAAACGACAGCGCCGCTCGCCGAGGTGATGCGCAGTTAAGAAAAAATCGGGGCATAGGGAATGGCTGGGGACATCGACCGCGAGGGGGTCGAAAAGGCTTATGGGCGCTGGGCGCCGGTTTACGATCTCGTGTTCGGCAAGGTGTTCGACGAGGGCCGCCGGTCGACCATCGCGGAAGCCGACAAGATCGGTGGGCGCGTTCTCGACGTCGGTGTCGGCACCGGGCTGTCGCTGTCTGAATATTCGCGCAACACGAAATTATGCGGCGTCGACATTTCCGAACCGATGCTGCGGCGGGCGCTCAAGCGCGTGCGCGAGTTCGGCCTGACCAATGTTGAGACACTGGCGGTGATGGACGCCAAGAATCTCGCGTTCAAGGATTCCTATTTCGATGCGGTGGTGGCGCAATATGTCATCACGGCGGTGCCGGATCCGGAACGCACGCTGGATGATTTCATCCGCGTCCTGAAACCCGGCGGCGAGCTCATTCTGGTCAATCACATCGGTGCGGAAAGTGGCCCGCGCCGCATGTTCGAACTGGCGTTCGCGCCATTGGCGCGGCGCCTCGGCTGGCGGCCGGAATTCCCGTGGGAACGCCTGACAAACTGGGCCGCCAAACATGGCGGCGTCACCCTGACCGAGCGGCGGCCGATGCCGCCGATGGGGCATTTTTCGCTGATTCGTTATCGGAAATCGTGAGCGCGTAGCGTTTTCGAGCGAAGCCGATCCGGTTCGCCTCAAGAAAACCGTGCCAACCAAAAAGCGACAAACTGACTGCGGAACCTCCGCGCGCACAGGCCGTTTCCCTTACATGGCAATGAAACGCGCCCTTCTGATCTCATGTGTAATGATGGTGGCCGCCGGCTTGACCACGCCTGACTTGGCGAGTGCGCAGGCTCCGCCTGGTCCAACCACGCCTCCAGCCAAAACCGCGCCGCCATCGCCTTCACGCGCCGCCAATTGCGCGCCGATGCAGTCCGCGCCGCCCTCCGGCACCGCGGTTCCGGAGGGTGCGACCACCGGCCAACGGGCCGAGCCCCTCGGCGATAAGTTGGCGCGCGCTGACGGCGTATTGTGTCCGCCCTCCGGCGTCGATCCCGAAATGCACGCGCCTGCGCCGGACACCGGAAAGACGCCCGTGATTCCGCCGCCCGGCAGCCCCGGGGGCGACCCGACAATCCGGCCGAAATAGCGCTATTTTGCAGATGCTTGGCAGGACCGCTGGCTTTGCTTGACAGGTCAGCGACCCACTCCTTATATGCCGCGCGTTCGCGAATGCGGCATGTGTGCCGTGGCGGTGAACCGTGGCGAGGTAGCTCAGCTGGTTAGAGCACGGGAATCATAATCCTGGGGTCGGGGGTTCGAGTCCCTCTCTCGCTACCAATTGCAGTGGGGGTACCAACTCCCGAAATTCTTCAACGAAATCAACGAATCGGATGCTTCGCCGGCCGCTGCGGCGTGCCCTGTGTCACATGGTTTGGACACAGTGGAGTCTGGTTCACGTGGGTCGTTCAGCGTTCATTTCCCGCCGCGAAGGCAGATATCTGTTTAGAGCGCGCTGGCCTGCTTGCCTCGCCAAGAGGAGGGCGCGGGGATAACCACCAACGCTCGAAGCGTTTGGTGCTGGTGATGATGGACGAGTTGGGTGCTCTGGGATCTCTGCGAATGCCCACTGGTCAAGCGGTTACTGAGAACAAAGCGGACAATCGGTCAAGATGATGCGCTTGCGCGGAATTGCAGCCGTGCAGCAGTCCGCCCAGCAGGTGTCCTCGGGGCGGTCGGTCGCTGCCCCGCTACCAGGGACCACTATGGCTGCAAATCGCGTGGCCTTCGTTTATTTGGCCGACCGGAACGATGTAGGCCCCGCACCTCCTGTTGTTGAAAAAGCTCCCCGCACACGTCACGCAACCGGCTCGGTCTAAATCGATAGGTTGCGCTTGGATTCGATCGTAGTCGCTCCTGACAATCGAGAATCGTCGCACCGATCTATCAAGGGTCAGAGCTGGTCCTCAATTTTCGTGTTCAATCCCTCTGGCTCGATATACGAACTGGGGCCTGGTGACGCCAAGCATCCGCGCTGCTGTCGAAACCCTTCCATCCGCGCGTCGCAGCGCCTCCGCGTAGATGCGCTGGTTTAGTTCGTTGATCGTGAGCGATTTGGCAGCCATTTGATCGACTATGCTGCCCACATAAGTGTCTGCAGAACTGGGAGACGCTGACGTAAGCTCGCGCGAAAGGTGCTTCGGCTGAATTTCCCCCAGTGGCTCGTTAACGCCGTCGAGCTTGGCGTTGAACGAGGCGCTCAGGAGAATCGAGCGCAATTGCGGTAGATTTCCGAGAAGAGCCATGGCCTTGAGCGAGTCCAGCGCCGCACGGGAGAGACGATATTTCGGCAAGGCTTCGTTCTCCCTCATCGCTGCGAGCATGGCCTGAGCGATGTCGGCAATATCGCCGCGCCTGTGCTGAAGGCCGAGAAGCTCAATCGGCAGAACCGCAAGGGCGAAGAGAAAGTCCCGCCGAAGTGCGGGCATGGCGATTAACTCGCTCAGTCGATGTATGGATGTGCCGGCCAATTGCAGTCCGGGCGGCAAGTCCCGGTTCTCGATTCTTTCCGCCAACAGGAGTTGGCATTCCTCGGACAGAGTTTCGATATCCTCCAGTAGCCACGTCTCGCGTGATTGCTTCAACTTCCTGAGCCAGATATCGATCTGCTCGCTGGTGATGGATCTGCAGACAAGGCGCCGCAATCGGCCGTCGGCTCCGTGGTGCCGGTGGTGCAGGTAGCGCGCCGCGAGGTGTTTCCCGCAACCATGTGGACCGACGATCAGCGCAGGGAGCCCTCCTGCGGCAACGCTATCCAGCCGGCTGCGAGCAGGCTCGATCACAACGTCATCGAGGCTTGCAGCCCCGTGTTTGGAGGTTGTCTTCGTTGACGCATGGATTGCCGTTTTGACGCCGCCGATCTTGCGCGGAAGTTCTGCAATCGATGGAACGACCTCCTCGCGGAACATGCGGACGATGGGGTCGTCGGCGCCCCAGGCGTCGGCCGTTTTGCCGGTCACCCGGCAGTGCTTGTGCCCCATCGCGGCACATTCCGTTTCCTTGTAGACGATCAGTTTGTCGAAAAAAAAGCTCGCATATCCCGACGCGTAGCCGACTTGCATCCAGCAGACGGGCTCTGACGCGCTGCGTTGGCGATTGAGAAACTCAGTTGCCTCCATGCCACCATGCCAGAGAAACTCTGCTGCAAACTTGTTCTGCTTGAAATTGAAGTCGTTGTAGACGGTCTGCACGCGCACGACGCCGCACATGGTGTGCATCCGCGTGCCTGCGGTGAACGCGTCACCCATGTCGAGCCCGGGCCAGGAGGTGCGGATAAACTCCGCATCTTGCGTTCCCGCCTGGAAGCCTAACCGCAGCAGAATGACCCGCGCGTCGTGAGACCCGAAGCGGCGGACCAGTTCCTCCTGGAGCTGAACGGCGATCGAGGCGCGATGGAGGACAAGCCGCGCGTTGCGCAAGCTGATATGCGCGTGAGCGGGGTCGTACACGATCTGCGAGAGCATGTCCCGCAGCGTGGGCCGTCCACCGCGATCGAGAAGGCTGCTCTCTTCGATCTTGGAAATCATTTGCCCGCACTCCCCGCCACCAGGCTTTTCTTCTCGTTGCAGAGTTGCCGACTTTGCATCATTTGATCAATCGAAATTGATGAAATGCTCTATTCGTTCTCGCCCTCGCACCCGCCGAGCTGCTTTCGCCGATCCGGACGGGGTGGAACATCCCTATCATTATCAATGGCTTGCTTGATGTTTGGACGGGTTGTTGCGGCGCGGCGGTGATTTCCTCTTTGACCGCTTTTCCGACCAGGGTGATTACCTCCGGCCAACAAGGGGTCCAAGTGCTCCGGGGGGAATCGGAATGCGTGACGCGAGCAGAATCGTGAAGCTGCCGGATGAGCCACACGCGGAAGCGATCAGGCGCTACGCGAAGGAAGGGGCTTACATCGCGGGCGATGACAAGTCCTCACCCTGGATACCCTTTGGCGACGTCGCGGCGATCAAGCATCTGTGCTTCGACGTTCGCAACAACGCGGCGGCCAACATTCTGTGGGTCAAGAGCGGTGGCCGGATCGGCACGCACAAGCATCGCGGCTTTGTGTCGGCCGTCACGCTGGAAGGGTCCTGGGGCTATTACGAGTACGACTGGATCGCCAGGCCAGGTGATTTCATCTACGAGCTCCCGGGCACGGCGCATACGCTGTATTCCGACGATCCTAACGGGATGAAGGCGCTGTTCTGGCTGAACGGCGCGATCGAATTCTTCAATGACAATGGCGAGTATGATTTCACCGCCGATGTCTTCTGGTTCATCGAACATTACACACGTTACTGCGAGGCAAACGGTCTCCCCATCAACAACGACATGTTCATCTGAGCCTGATTGGCGGTTGGGGAGAGAGTGCGTGGACGAGTGTGATTACATCATCGTAGGCGCCGGTTCGGCCGGCTGTGTATTGGCGAACCGCTTGAGCGAGGATCCGAAAGTCAGCGTCCTCGTGCTTGAGGCCGGCGGCAAGGACAACAGCATCTTCATGAAGATGCCGCTGGCATGGCGCCAGATCTGGCGTGGCCCCAAGTTCAACTGGAATTATGCGACGGAGCCGGAGCCTTTTCTCGATGGACGACGCCTCTCGCTCCCGCGCGGCAAAGTCCTCGGCGGATCGTCCTCAATCAACGGCATGCTCTACGTGCGGGGACATCCGCGCGACTATGACTTGTGGCGGCAGGCTGGGTGCGAGGGCTGGAGCTATGCCGACGTTCTTCCCTACTTCAAGCGCGCCGAGGGTAGCTGGCGAGGCGAAGGCGATTATCACGGGGGCGCAGGACCGCTCGGCGTCAGCCCAACCGATGTTTCCAACCTGAATTTTGAGTTGATCCGCGACACGGCTATTGCCGCAGGAATTCCGATGACCGAGGATTTCTCGGGAGCGCAACCCGAGGGATTTGGTATCGTCGACCTGACGATCAAGAATGGTGAGCGCAGCAGTGCATCGACGGTCTACCTCCGCCCCGCATTGAAGCGGACCAATCTCGCCGTGAAGATCGGCGCCTTGACGGAGCGGATCCTGATCGAGAAGGGCCGCGCGACGGGCGTGGCTTACATCGCGAACGGAAAGCGCGTTTCCGTTCGCGCGAGGCGCGAGGTGATCCTGTGCGGTGGAAGCTACAATTCACCGCAGCTTCTCTTGCTGTCGGGCATCGGGCCGGCCGACGAAATTGCCGAACACGGGATCACGCCGGTCCACGAACTGCCGGCGGTCGGCAAGAATCTGTCCGAACACGTGGTATTTCACATTCAGTTCGCGATCAAGCAGCCGATCACGTTTCTGCGCCGCCTGCGCGCCGATCGCGTTGCACTGTCGGTCCTGCAATGGGCCCTGTTCCGTACGGGTGATTTTGCGACCCAGGCATTGACGGCGCTCGCCTTCGTGCGCAGCCGACCCGATATCGAGCGACCGGACATTCAACTCTTCTTCAACTCGACGCGCATGGACGCCAAAGTGTGGTTTCCCGGGATCACGCCGGCACAGCAGCACATGCTGGAGGGATATCCGTCGATCAATTATCCGGAGAGTCGCGGCGAGTTGCGCCTGCGCTCGGCTGATCCACGCGACCCGCCGCGTATCCGGCTCAACTTTCTCGGAACCGAAAGCGATCGTGCGACGGCACGCGAATGCATTCGTTTGGTACGGCGCATTTACAACACCCCGCCGCTCGGCTCGCTGATCGAGCGAGAGACGTCGCCTGGCGCCGAGGTCGTCTCCGACGCCGACCTTGACGCGTTCGTCCGGCGCACGGCCGAGGTCGGTCATCATCCCGTCGGCACCTGCGCGATGGGGATCGGGCCTGCGGCAGTGGTCGATCCCCAACTCCGCGTGCGTGGACTGCAGGGGCTCAGGGTAGTCGACGCCTCGGTCATGCCAACGGTGCCGGGAGGCAACACCAACGGTCCGACAATTATGATTGCCGAACGCGCCGCGGATCTCATCGCAGGGAAGACGCCGCTTGCCCCGGCGTCGAGTGCGATTTGATGAGTGGGCTGTCGCCGATGTCATTGCCATCCGGAGTGGAGATGTCTGGCATGGGAGAGCAGCTTTCAATCGTGTGGAGCGCCGACGGCGAGCTTCACAAAGATGCGCTGGGTTTCTCGTAGCCGTCTATCACTTGAGCAAAAGGGGGAGTTTGATGAGACCATCTGTAAAAGGGACCGTGGTGGCGGTCATATGCGCGCTTGCAACATTGGCGTTCGATCATCCCGCAGAATCTGCCTCGGCGCCGAAATGCGGACTGAATACGGGCAAGCCCGCAACCGGTGCGCCAATTCCGATCGGCGGCATTGTTGGTCGGACTGGCCCGGCGGACTTCAGTTCGTCGGGCGATGCCGCCGCAGCGTATTTCAAGTGCGTCAACGAGAATGGCGGGATCAACGGCCGCCCGATCGAATACACGCTGGAGGACGACGCCTGGAAGCCCGAGCAGGCTGCGCAAGCTGCAGCCAAGCTGGTGACCGACAAGAAGGTGGTCGCCCTGGCCGGCAGCAACAGCTTCGTCGAGTGCGCGGCGAACGAGGCGACCTACGAGAAGAACGACGTGCTCGTCGTCGCCGGCGTCGGCATTCCCCGGGATTGCTTCTTTGGCCGGAACTATTCGTCAACGAACGCAGGTCCTCGATTGAGCAACCTTGGAGCGGTGCAGTACATGCACCAGAAATTTGGCATCAAGAGTGTCGTCTGCGTTGCACCCAACATTCCCGGCGTTGGCGATTTCTCCTGCGACGGCGTCAAGGTGTGGGGCGCGTCCAAGGGCGTGGTGGTCAACGTGATCCTGATTGATCCCGCGGCGATCGACATGACTTCTATCGTCCTCCAGGCAATGTCCTTCAAGCCTGACCTGATCGAGGCGAGCTTGCCGCGTGACGGTGTGATCGCCTTGCTCAAGGCCGCCGAGGACCAGGACCTTGCTCCCAAGGTGAAGTTCGCAGCGCCGACCTCCGTCTACAATCTCGAGTTTCCGAAAACGATCGGTCCCTATTGGGATAACAAGGTTTACGCGCAGCTCGAGCTTGAACCTTTCGACAAGAAAACGCCCGACATGCTGAACTGGTATGCGGTGCTCGACAAGTATGCCGCCAAGAACGTCCAGCGCGATACCTTCAATCAGGCGGGTTACCTGGCCGCGCGTTGGATCGTCGAGGTCATGCTGCAGATGGACCCAGCGAAGATCGACCGGGCATCGGTTACGGCCGCTCTCCGCGGAATGAAATCGGGCCTTCAGTCCGACATCGCGTGCGGGCCGTGGTATTTCGGCCCAGGCAACCGGCATAATCCAAACCACGCCGGATCGGTGGCCGTGACATCGGGCGGGCAATGGGTGACCCAGCAGTCTTGCTTTGAGGTCGAAGATCCTGATCTGGCCGACGTTCTGGCGACCGAGAAGGAAGTCGGTATTCGCAAATAAGCGACAGCTGTGGACCGAGGGCGATGACTGTCGCCCTTGGTCTCCTCGGCGGCGGCGCGGACTGCCGTCCACGGACGGAAATCCGCAGAGCGCCTGGCGCCTCCAGTCAATCGAGTAGGTGATCGTGCCAAACCTTGGTCCATTCGTCGTTTCCGGGCTCGCCACCGGCGCAGTGTATGCGCTCTCGGCGGTCGCAATCGTGATTCTTTTCCGTGCGTCCGGCGTCGTCAATCTTGCGCAAGGCGCGATCGGCGCGTTTTCGGCGATTATCGCTTGGCAAATCGGGGATTCAGGCGGTCCTCCCTGGATTGGGTGGATAGCGGGCGTGATCGCTGCGATAGCGGTTTCGCTGGCCTATGGCCGCCTCCTGGCTCCGCGCGTCGCCCATAGCGATCCGGTGGTGCGGGCGGTGGCCACACTTGGCCTGGCGCTGGCGCTGCTCGGCGTCATGGATTTCGTCTGGGGCGAATACGGCCGCGTTCTGCGTCTCCCGACCGACAGCTTGGGTGTCCGTATTCTGGATGTGCGTGTGACCTACACGCGCCTGATCGCGCTGGCGCTCACTTGCGTCGTTACGGTCGGCACGATCTTTTTCCTGGGGCGGACTCGCATGGGCCTGGCGATGCGTGCGCTCGCCAATCGCCGGGAAATAAGTGCCTTGCTCGGCGTACCCGTTCTGAAGGTCGATTCCTGGGCGTGGGCGATGTCGGGGTTGATTGCCGGCGTCAGCGGCATCCTGCTCGCAAACCTCGCGCGGATGCAGCCTCTGTTCCTGACATTCATGGTCATTCCGGCGATCGCGGCCGCGATCGCCGGGCGTGTGCAGTCGCTGGGGATCGCGGTGGTCGGCGGCTTGTCAATCGGCGTGATCGAAGCAATCGGTACGCCATTTCCGTTCATCGCGCCCTATCGCACATTGACCCCCTTCGTTTTTGCTATCGTCGCATTGGTCTTCTTGCAGCGTCATGGGCAAGCCCTGATCGGCGGAGGGGCAGGGCTGGGAGCCGACGACGCGCGCTCAAGTGCTCCCGCAGGCAGTGTGCGCCGTGGCGCATGGGTCGGAGTCGCCGCCGGAATTGCCGCGGCGCTGGTGGTGGCGCTGGCGACGCCCGAAATCGCCAGCTCCTACTGGCTGCGTGTGCTGACCGGTTCTGCTATCCTGGCCCTCGGCTCGCTCGCCACCGGAATTCTCTATGCGCAATTGGGCATGGTTTCCTTGTGCCAGTTCGCGTTGGTCGGCATCGGCGGTTGGGTCGCGTTGCGCTCCTGGCATGCAATTCATTGGCCCTTCGAAATGTCGCTATTGTGCGGCGGTGTCGAGCAGCGTTGCTCGGCCTGGTCTTCGGGTTGCCGGCACTCCGCATGCGCGGTCTGTACCTCGCGTTGGTGACCTTGATGATCGCGGGCGGTTTTCAGGTGGTGATCACCGCAATCGATTTCCCTGACGGAGGAGCCGGATTCATCGGCAAGATCTACAACGGGCCGCGCCAGTATATGAGCCGCCCTGGATTGGCGACGACGGATGCAGGCTATTTTCGCTATTGCCTGGGAGTGCTCGTCGTCGGCTATCTCGTCGTACTCTGGCATCAGCGCTCGCGAGTCGGGCGCGCCTGGGCGATGATACGTCGCAGTGAAGCATGCGCGCTGTCGGCAAGCGTCAATATCGTCGCCTACAAGATATGGGCTTTTGCGCTCGCCGGCTTCCTTGCGGGCATATGTGGCGGGTTGCTCGCTGGCCTCATCGGCACGCTCGACTTGACCTCGTTTCCGGCGAGCGAGTCTGTCCTGCTCTTTGCAGTGACGGTTATCGGCGGCGCCTATAGCTGGCTTGGCCCAATTCTGGCCGGCTTGCTGTTGCGGGCTGTTCCTGGACTGCTCAACGATTGGCATATCGACGGCAATATCGCGACGATCGTCTTCGGGGCAGGCCTGTTGCATGCCTTGATTACTGCCCCGCGCGGCATCGCAGGCCAAATCCTTGATGCCGTCGGACGCATCAAGGCTTTTGCCGGTCAGGTGCGACGGGAGAAAGTCATATGATCGAGATCGACGGCCTTGAGGTCAGGTTCGGCGGCGTCATGGCCTTGAATGCGTTGACGGCGTCGCTCGATGCACCGGTAACGGGATTGATCGGTCCAAACGGTGCGGGCAAGACGACGCTGCTCAACGTGATGAGCGGCTTCATCACACCGACCGCCGGATCGGTGACGATCGACGGGCAGGATATCGCTCGTCTGGCGACGCATCGGCGCTCAGCGTTCGGGATCCGTCGTACTTTCCAGACCGAGCAAGTGGTGCTCAATCTCTCAGTGTGGGACAACGTCGCAGGGATGCTCGATCATATTCCATTCGGGACGAGCAGCCGCAACGACGTCATCAATGCGGCTCTGCGCTATACCGGTCTCTCGGATCGAGCCGATCTGATGGGAAGCGCCCTCGCAACATGCGACCGGCGTATGGTCGAAATTGCGCGATGCCTCGTCGGCGCGCCGAAGATCATCATGATGGATGAACCCGGTGCCGGCCTGAGCGAATCCGAGTCGGATTTCCTGCGTAAAACCATCATAGGCATACCGGAGTTCAGCGGCGCCCAGGTGCTGCTCGTCGATCACGACGTCGACCTGATTTCGTCGACCTGCACGAAGACGCTGGTTCTCGATTTCGGTACCATGATCGCCTACGGCCCAGTAGGTCTTACCTTGAAGGATCCGAAAGTACGTGCCGCCTATCTCGGAGAAGCGGCATGACCGAATGCATCCGGATCGAGCGCCTGGCAATTGCGCGCGGTGGCAAGCAGGTCGTGCATGGCGTGGATCTTGAGATTCCGCCGGGGCAGGTTACGGCTCTGCTCGGCGCCAACGGTGCGGGCAAGAGTTCGCTGGTTCTCGCCGTGGCGGGTGCATTGCCCGTTTGCTCCGGCAATGTCCTCATCGACGGCAAATCGATCGCAGGCCTTCGGCCCGAGCAGGTTCGTCGTCTTGGAGTTGCAGCCGTCCCCGAAGGGCACCATGTCCTCAGCGAACTGTCGGTGCTCGATAATCTCCGGGTCGCCGGTCATCATCTGCCGGGTCGCAAGCGCGAGAACGGCATCGAGGCGGCGCTCGATACGTTTCCTGAGCTTCGCCAGAAGCTCGACGCGCGGGCCGGATCACTCTCCGGCGGCCAGCAGCAAATGGTCGTACTTGCCCAGGCCATCGTCGATCGCCCGCGCTATATCCTTGCGGATGAATTGTCCTTCGGTCTTGCCCCGGTGATCGTGGCCAGGCTGGTTCCGGTGATCGCTCAACTTGCCGCGGATGGCGTCGGGGTGTTGTTGATCGAACAGTTCACGAACATTGCATTGCGGATTTCTCATCGTGTCCACGTCATGGAGCGGGGGCATATTCGGTTTTCTGGCGAACCCGAAGCATTGCGGGAGAATCCCGATATTCTTCACAGCGCGTATCTCGCGGCCAATTGACGTGTGAGCGACGCCGTGAGCAGGTCCGGCGCTGGACTGCAATTGTGGCCAGATCGACGCGCGCGCTCTTTGCCACGTAAGTTGCTAGGATTGGCCCATGCGGCTAACGCTGAAAACGCCGGGCGGCGGATTTGGATCCGCGACCGAGCGGACCGGTTAATCCGGCGCTCGCCCGGCAGGTTCGATTGCATCCCAGCTTCGAGGTCGGTCCTGCCGATTAGTATCCTCGCGACCATTTGAGGCGGCGATTGATTGCACAAGAATGGCGGCTTCGGGGCGTCGATCCGTCCAGCCTTACGCCTCTCGCAGTTGGATTTCACGCTGTAAGCTATTGATTGATTTTGGCTTGGTTGGAGAAATTCTCTAGATATTTCAATGCGAGTAGCATGTCTCTTAATCAGCGGGTCCGCCTTCTAGGCCCGATGCACCACCCGGCAAACCAATCACATTCGATACCAGCGTCCAGACCGGACCACTCAGTTGGGAGTTTTCTTCGTTACCCGTACGAGTTCGCCTCTGCCGTCTGCTCGAGAGTGGGGGATGGCTGCGCGTTACCACAGCGGCTGCTCGCGGACAATTTCTCGCCGACATGAGCTTGCCACGGATTGAATTGGGCAACCTTATCCAGCCTGATGATAGGTGACTCAACCCTGCGCGCCTCCGTTGATCGGCATCACCTTCTTGGGATCGAGCCAGTGATCGATCCGATCGGCCCAATGCTGCATCAGCTTCGTGCGCGAGCCTATCAGCGCGAGCGGTCCGTGCTTCTTGTAAAGACCTTCCACAGTAGAGTTATCGAGATGCGCGAGCTGCAGCTCGACGACATCGCCATCCCTTGCCTTGGCGTCCTTGAACTCTTCGTGGGGAGACAGGGGCGAGAAAGTGGTCCGGAACCCGTGGGCGCAATGATCAGTCTTGGTGTCAATGCCAAGCAGGCGCAAGCGCCTGCTGAGCGTGTTGTTCGATAGCGGGGCATACTTCGAGCAGCAAAGCGCGTACCGGCGATGGCCGGTCAGCTTCCGAACGCTGCGCAGGATCGCGAGTGCCTGCCGTGACAAAGGCACGACATGGTCGCAACCGGTCTTCATCTTGGCGGCTGGAAGAGTCCAACGTTCGGCATCCCAATCGACCTCGCTCCACATTTCATTGACAATGCCGGGGCGGGGAATGGTCAGCGCATCGAAGCGCAAGGCAAAGAGCTTGAAGACGCGCGTCACGTCACATGGTTCGGTGACGCCGGGACGCGGTCGTGCTGCGCTTGCACACCAGCTCCAGGCCGGAGGGATGGCGCGCCAATCACCAAATTAAGAATGCTCGGGCTTTTCCGTACAGCGAAATGCTGTAGGCTACGAACTGCGTGGGCTCAGGCTCAGCACTTCAAATAATAAATGTACACGGGAGGGACCTATGGACATTCGAAAGCTAGCGGCAGCTGCCGCGTCGGCTGTCGCCTTGTGCGGGTGGTCGGGCATTGCCGGTGCCGGCCAGTATGACGGCATTACGATCAACATCCTGACGCGCCCGGGACCCGTCATCGCCGGCGCAGTGTCCCAGCGCGGCAAGGAATTCGAGAAGCTGACGGGCGCTAAAATCATCGTCAATGAAGTGCCGTATGCTGAGATCTTCCCGAAGGTCCAGCAAGACTGGTCCACGGGAACGAATTCCATTGATGTTGCCGTCTTCGCCGCCGGCTGGGGCGTCGAGCTCGCGGCCGCAGGGTTGCTCGAAAACCTCGATCCCTACATAGCGAAGGACGGGAAGATCGACCTCCAGGACATCGCTCCCTATTTCCGCGAATTTGCCCAGAAGATCGGCGGGCATACGATGGTGATTCAGGTCGATGGCGACTTCCAGATGGTCTATTACCGGAAGGACATCCTGGAAAAGAACAACCTGCAGCCGCCCAAGACATGGGACGACTATCTCGCCATCGCCAAGGCAATCAACGGCCAGGATATGAGCGGCGACGGCAAGCCAGGCTACGGCTCCTGCATCTTCAAGAAGCGGAACGCTCAGAGCTATTTCGCCGTACAGACGATCGCTTCGACGATCGTTCAGACCCAGGGTACGGCCCAGGGCTTTCAGTTCGACAACGCCACAATGAAGCCCCTTGTCAACAATGCCGGCTGGAAGAAGGCCTTTGAACTCTACAAGGAGACAACCAAATATGGACCGCCTGAAGAACTGAACATGGACATCGGCGACACCCGTGCCCTGTTCAAGTCGGGCCGTTGCGGCCTCCTGATCGAATGGGGCGATCCGGGCCCGCTCCAGCTCGAAGACGACGCAAAGGGGATCAAGAACAAGCTCTACGCCACCAATGTGGGTTCGAAGGAAGTCTTGGACCGCAAGACCGGCAAGCTTGTTCCTGTCAGCAAAGAGTCTGCGCCGAATGCGATCGACGGCATCAACTATGCTCCGTTCTCGGCCTTCGGCGGCTGGGGCGGCGCCGTCAACGCCAAGTCGGGTCCCAAGGTCAAGCAGGCGGCCTACGACTTCTTGTCGTTCATAAGTCAGAAAGAGCAATCCAACGTCGACGTGACCATAGGCTGGACGGGCTTCAACCCATACCGCCTCAGCCAGCTCAAGAGCACGGACCTTTGGGTGAAATCCGGCATGGATGAGGGCCTTGCCAAGAATTACATGGGCGCCATCAACGATGCCCTCAACAACCCCAACATGGCTTCGGACCTCAAGATCCCCGGTGCGCAGCAGTACACCGCCGTCGTGCTCGACACCGAGCTGGCGCGCTATATGGCTGGCGAGATCACCGTGGACGAGGCCTTGAAGAACATTGAGGCCGGTTGGGAAAAGACCACCAGAGACTTCGGCCGCGACGAGCAGATCAAGCAGATGGCACTCGCTGTGGGACCTGCAAAGTGAGCGAGCCTGATGTCTGATGGGACCGCTACGAGCCAGCCGGGGATTTTCCCGGCTGGCCTTTCTCGGCGTGAAAGCTGGGGTGAGTGGTTTGACCGCCATTCGAGAACGTTTTTCATCGCTCCGGCTGTTACACTTGTCCTGCTCTTTGCGATTTTCCCAACCTTCTACACGATCGTCTTTGCAATCAGTCATGTAAGGTTCTCGGCCACCGGTCTCAAATTCCGGATGGTTTGGTTCGAGAACTTTACGGCGCAATTTACCGGCAATCAGCAGGTTCACTTCCTTGGCCGCTTCACGAGCATGAGCATCGCCGGCTGGGTATTCAGCCTCGTGATTGCCGGCGCTCTGCTGTGGTGGCTCTATCGCGCCGTTGTCAGCGGAGCCACCTGGGTCGGCTTGGCCGGGCGGTTGATCAGCGCTGCCATGGCTATGTTCATTGCGCTTCTGTTCGCCGCCACCCTGCTTTCCGGTAATCAGTGGGGCACGCTGCTCAATACCCTGTTCTATGTTGTCGCCGGCTGCTCCATCCAATTCGTCATCGGCCTGATGCTGGCCTTCCTGTGCTCGCAGCCCATTATCGGCAAGAATTTCTTCCGGGTGCTGTTTTTCATCCCCCTCATGATTACCCCGCTCGGTGTGGGCTATGCCTTCAAGATGATTCTGGATGTGACCAAAGGTCCGTTCCAGCCCTTCTGGCAATTGGTCGGTCTCGGGAATTGGGCGTGGTCAACCGATGCCTGGGCCGCTCGCTGGTTTGTTGTCCTGGGGGACTCCTGGCAATGGATCCCCTTCATCTTCATCGTTTTGCTGGCCGCTCTGGAGAACGTGCCCAAGGATCATGTCGAGGCCGCCCAGGTCGATGGTGCCTCCAGTTTCCAGATCTTCCGCGAAATCACCTGGCCGCAGATTCTTCCAGTCGCAGCAACCGTCATGCTCATCCGTATGATCGAGGCGTTCAAAATCGTGGATCTGCCAAACATCATGACCGCCGGAGGGCCCGGGATAGCAACCGAGTCAATGACACTGCATTCGCTGTTTCTTTGGCGCGCCAATAACATGGGGGATTCTGCTGCCGTGGCATATCTTCTCCTGATATTGACCGTCGTCGTGTGCTCCTCGTTCTTCAACTATGTGGTCCTCAAACGGTTACGTAAGGCGCGGGCATGAGCGGGGCGCCTCACAGGACTTTCAAGGACCATCGGTCGTTCAGACAGCGGCTGTTCGAGCCGCCTGCCGTGGGCAAGATGTCCCTTATGGCGAACCTTGTGGCCTGGGCCATCCTGTTGTTTTGGTCGCTGTTTGTGCTCTTTCCGATCTATTGGGTGGTCATTACGGCCTTCAAGGATGCCGGGACCGTCAATAACGGGCCGTTCTTCATCCCCTTTGTCGATTTCCAGCCGACGCTGAAGGGTTGGACTGCGCAATTCGCAACAGAGCCCAATTGCGATGCCTATTCCGTCGGCCGCCAGCTTTTCCTGCTGGTCTACAATCTGTTCGCCTTCATTGTTTCGCCGATCGTCAAGATCGAAAAAATGGAGCCGCAGATTTGCAGGGTCTACCTTGCCTATACGAATTCCTTTGTGATCAGCTTCGGCGCCACCGCGCTTTGCATTGCAGTCGGGTCCATGGCGGCCTACGCGCTGGCGCGCATTAGCTACAAGCCGAAGTTCGGGAACATCGTGGTGTTTGTGCTGCTGGCCCTGTCGGCCATCGTCGCTTCCAATTATTTCGATGTTCATTGGGCGATTTCAGGCTCCGTTGGCCTCGCCCTGTTTTTCCTTCTTGCCCGCGCTTTAGGGCGGCGTTTCAAGTCCACGCTCGGAAATGACGACATTCTGTTCTGGATCGTATCCCAGCGCATATTGCCACCGATCGTTGTCATTATTCCGGTCTACATGATGTTTCAGTCGGTCCGCATGATCGACACGCACTTCGCGCTCATCATCATCTATGCGGTAGCCAATCTGCCAATCGTCGTTTGGCTCATGCATGACTTTTTCGCGAATCTTCCCGTTGAACTGGAGGAATCGGCACAACTCGACGGCTCATCACGCTTCGAAATATTTTGGGACATCGTGTTGCCCTTGACCCGTCCGGGGCTCGCTGCAACCACCCTGCTGACGCTTATTCTCAATTGGAACGAGTATCTCTTTGCGATCTTCCTCACGACTGCTCGAGCCCAGACTATGCCGATCATGGTTGCCGCCAAGAACACGGGCGAGCGGGGCATTCTTTGGTGGGAGATGTGTGCCATTATCATGATCATGATCCTTCCGGTGATCGTCATGGCTGTCGTGTTGCAGCGCTATATCGCCAAGGGTGTCTTGCTTGGTGCGGTCAAGGGATGAGCGGATGAACAATACGATTTCGGGCGCCGCTCGCCAGGTCCCGGTCCGCTTCGACAAAGTGCGGAAATATTTCGGCACCGTGAAGGTGCTCGAGGAATTCGATCTAAACATCGCGCCGGGCGAATTCCTGGTGCTGCTCGGCGCTTCCGGCTCGGGAAAGACCACCGCGCTGCGCATTCTCTCCGGCCTCGAGACGGCCACCGCCGGCCGCGTGTTGATCGGCGACCGCGATGTCACCGACATCTTGCCGAAATACCGCGACATCTCGATGGTGTTTCAGTCCTACGCGCTTTACCCGCACAAGACCGTGGCCGAGAACATCGGCTTTCCGCTCAAGGTTCGCCGCGTTCCCGAAGCTGAGCGCACCGCCGCAGTCAAGGAGGCTGCCGCTCAGGTTCAACTCCAGACCCTACTCGACCGCTACCCCCGAGAGCTATCCGGAGGCCAGCGTCAGCGGGTTGCGCTGGCGCGGGCCATCATCCGCCGCCCGTCGGTGTTTCTCATGGATGAGCCGCTTTCAAATCTCGATGCCAAGCTTCGTGGTCACATGCGCGCCGAACTGAAACACATGCAGCAGTCGCTGGGCATCACGACCATCTATGTTACTCACGACCAGATTGAAGCCATGACCCTGGCCCACCGGGTCGCGATTCTGGAGAAGGGAGTTCTGCAGCAGCTCGATACGCCTGTGAATACGTACAATGATCCTGCCAATCTGTTCGTCGCCCAATTCATCGGCTCACCGCCCATGAATATCATCCATGGGGCTCTGGACGGCAGGGCCTTCATGGGCCACGGAGCCCAACTGATGTCACCGGTGTCAGGTAAGATCGCCAAGGCCGTCCTCGGCGTGCGGCCTGAAGACTGCTCGATCGTTGAGCACGACAAGGGCGATCTGAAGGGCGAAATTTACGCTAACGAGTTGATCGGCGACCACACGCTTGTGACGGTCAAAGTCGAAAACGACTTCATCGCCGTGAAGGCCCCCAAGCAGTTTGCCGGCAGGCAAGGCGAGCGCATCGGCGTTTCGCTGACGCCGTCACGCACATTCGTCTTCGATGCTGGAAGTGGCCTGCGTGTGCGCTGAGCGGACGCGACGAACTTAAGGGTACACACCCTAGCTTGCTCTAGATCGCATCCGCCCGATGCAGCGTGTCCACGATGATAGTGGATCGGAACCGGAAGGCATGGAGCCAAATTCACCCAGTCCCGATCATCCTCCAGTCGGGAAGGCTGCTGAAGGCCACGTGCCGACGCCGGAGGGACCGGTGACCTCGGCGCTTGCTTGCCCTCTGCATGCGATGCCGAAGATGCTCCAATGGGCACGGCCGCCGACGGCAACCCCAACGGTCTTCAGAACCCCTACAACTGGCCGAAGCCGGGAGCGCTGCCGAGGCCGGCAATTGGCGGTCGCCCTCAGGTCGAAGGGTAGCGGACCTGCCGTGTGAACTAGGGGCGTCGCAGGATGCGCAAGGTGTAACATAGCGTGCGATAGCGCATAGAATTCCAAAGAGACGCGAGCCTACCATAGCAACTGCCTTGCTATGACCGGCCGCCTACTTCACCGTGACCCTCACCGAGCCAGTGATGGCGACTGCGACGACGACGGGTCTGGTTGGCAGGCTTTCGATCCTCAAGCGTCAAAGAATACCGTTTCACGCGGGCCCTGGAGGTGAATATCGAACAGGTAAACCGTCTTGCCATCGCGCTCTTCGCGACGGGCCAGCAAAGTGTCGCGTCGTGCCGCGGGCTCGATCATGCGTAACACCGGGTCTTCTGCGTTCGCCGGCGGCTCGTCGGCGAAATACATCCGCGTTGACAGCCCGATATTCACGCCGCGCGCCGCCAACCAGAAATTCACATGCGGCGCCATCAGCCCGTGCCCGCGACGGCCGATGACGCGCCCAGGTTTGATAGTCTCGAAAGCGTAGCCTCCCGTCTGGAAGTCCGTACCGGTGCGGCCCCAGCCGCGGAACGACTGGTCGACCGGCTTGCCGTCCTGCCGGTCCGCAGGATGGTTGTAGCGGCCCGCCGCGTTGGCCTGCCAGATCTCGACCAGCATATCGCGCGCCGGCGATCCTGTCCCATCCAGGATGTGTCCTTCGATGCGGATGCGCTCGCCGAGCGTCTCGGGGGCGACGAGCACGTTGCCGAAATTATTCTGGAATATATCGAAGCCGGCCTGGTGGGGAATCAAGCCGATATGGACATAAGGGCCTGCCGTTTGCGACGGCGTTTCAGGCGTATACGGCAGAAAGGTCATCGCTCACGCTCCCTCCCTTTTGTTTTCGAACAGCACTTGGCGGCTTCCCCGCAGCACGATGTCAAAGCGGTAGGCCAGCGTATCGAGCGGCACGGATGCATTGAGATCGAGCCGCGCGACCAGGCGCTCGCGCGCCTTCGGATCGGGAATCGTCTGCATAATGGCGTCGTGTGGAATCAGCGGATCGCCTTCAAAATACATCTGCGTGATGAGCCGCTGCGCGAAACCTGATCCGAAAATCGAGAAATGGATGTGGGCCGGCCGCCAGGAATTCACCTGGTTGCGGAACGGATACGCACCGGGCTTCGCGGTGCGAAAGGCGTAATAACCTTCCGCATCCGTGAGCGCGCGGCCACAGCCTCCAAAATTAGGGTCGACGGGGGCGAGATAGGTGTCGTTCTTGTGCCGATATCGCCCACCGGCATTGGCCTGCCAAATTTCAATCAGGGTGTCGGAAACCGGGCGGCCCGCTTCATCGCGCACGTGCCCGTGAACGATGGTTCGCTCGCCGACCGGCTCGCCGGTTCGCGCGTAATTGAGGAGGAGGTCGTTGTCGAGCGCTCCCAATTCTTCAGGTCTGAACAAGGGACCAGTTACTTCGGAAAGCGAGGTTTGCAAGGACCAGAGCGGGATGCGCGGCGTACGTAACACGCTTGTCTTGTATTGCGGCGTAAAAGCGGGTGGATGCAGACGACGGTCGCGCTGAAAAAATTCTCTGTCGGTTGTCATGGCTGCTGACCCTTGTTTATTTGCGCAAGCTTCGATGCTCGGAGCTCCATTGCACGGGAGTAGCTCATTTGTGCACCCGCTGAGCCGGCCTGTTGATCGCGCAACCAGATAGCGGACGTCGAAGTTTCATGCCAACGGCAGGCCGACATAGTTTTCAGCGAGGGTTGTCGCGGCGGCACGTGACGAGGTTACGAGCTCGAGTTCGGCGAGCTGGCGCTTCAAATCGAATTCGGTCCCCTCGTGGAATCGGTGCAGCATCGACGTCATCCACCAGGAGAAGTGCTGAGCGCGCCACACCCGCCGAAGCGCAGTGCGGGAATAGGCATCCAAAAGGTCGGTTGACCGATTGGAGTAATACGAGGACAGCGCCCGGGCGAGGACGTGGACATCAGCCGCGGCCAGATTTAGCCCCTTGGCGCCGGTTGGGGGTACGGAGTGTGCTGCGTCACCCGCAAGGAATAATCGCCCATGCTGCATCGGCTCACAGACGAACGAGCGGAGCGGGATAATGCCCTTTTGAAAGATCGGACCCGTCTTGAGCTCGAACCCGTCGCCGCCCACCCGGGCCTGCAGCTCATTCCAGATCCGATCATCGGACCAGTTAGCGACTGTGTCGGTGGGGTCGCACTGGAAATACATGCGCTGCACGTCCGGAGATCTCGTCGAGATCAGCGCGAACCCGTGTTCGTGATGAGCGTAGATCAGCTCTTCAGATGATGGGGGCGCCTTGGCGAGGATCCCGAACCAGCCGAACGGGTAGACGCGGAAATAGTCGCGGCGGACCAAATGTTCCGGTATGGCGGCGCGGCTTGTACCATAGCCGCCGTCACATCCGGCGACGAAGTCGCAGGACAGCTCGCGTGTCTCGCCCTCCTTGGTGGTGAAATGGATCACCGGCTGGTCGGAGGTGAGGCCGTCGATGCTGGTTGCCTTGGCCTCAAAATGAATCTGGCCGCCCGTACGCAAGCGAAGCGCGATCAGGTCTTTCAGAACTTCGTGCTGCGGATAAACGGTGATCGTGCGGCCATTCGCCAAGCTCTGAAGATCGATGCGATGCCCGCGGCCGGCGAAACGCAACTCAAAGCCGCCATGCACGAAGCCCTCGCGTTTCATGCGATCTCCGGCACCGATCTCGGTCATCAGATCTACGGTCGACTGCTCGAGCACGCCGGCCCGGATCGTCTGCTCGATCTCTGCCTGCGACCGGCTTTCAACGATAATCGACTCGATGCCGCTCAGATGCAGCATATGAGAGAGCAATAGCCCCGCTGGACCAGCTCCGACAATACCCACTTGTGTTCGCATTGAGTGTTCCTCTCGTAATTTTCCGGATGGGTCGAGCGGCTGTAACGATCTCTCATGTGATGAAACGCCCCAGTCGCGATCGACCAGGAAAGGCACGATTCGTACGGGAACGGCGGCCCCATCTTTGGGCGAGTCGGGAAGCGCCGCGCACTTGGGCTATCGCAGCTCACGGAGGAGATCCTCGTCACGTTTCGCGTGCGGGGATGTGGCGACCAACGACAGCGAGCGAGAGGGCGAGACCGATCATGGCGACGCCCAGCATCAGGAGATAGCCGTCCTTTCCGCCGGCCGTGATCACCGCTGCTCCGGCAAAGGCACTGAGGATCGCTCCAAGCCGACCAAAGGCGAGGGCGGAGGCCGTGCCCGTGGCCCGGACAGTGGTCGGGTAGACGTGGGCGCACACAGCATACATGGTCGACTGCACCGCATTGGCGAAGAAGCCTTGCACACCGAACCCGGCTATCAGAATGCTCGTCTGCAGCGCGATGTTCACGCTGGTCAGGTAAAACGCGGTGGCGGCACCGAGGAGGCTGCACACCAGGAGCGGCCAGCGGGAGCCATACCGGGTGATCGTCATGGCGCACAGCAATGCGCCGAGCACACCTCCGAAGTTGTAGGCCGTTAAACCTGACCCGGCGATCGCGACGTCCAGCCCTTCGGAGGTAAGCATCGTCGGTAACCACGTGAAGGCGCTATATACAGCAAGCAGGTTGAGAAAGAAGGCGCACCAGAGCGCGATCGTGTCGCGCGTCCGGCCGTTCTCGAACAATGCAAGAAAGCCCTCCCGTTTCTCGATCTGCTGCTCGCGTAAATCTGTGAAGACAATGTCGGCTGTGACCGGTCGCGACATGCGCCCGACGAGCCGGCCCAACTCGGCCCAACGCGCCGGCCGCCGCACAAGAAATCGGGGCGTTTCCGGGAGAATGAAGAGCAGAATGAAGCCCAGGAGCACGGCCAGAGCTCCACCAAGAAAGAACAGGGCCCTCCAACCGAGGTTCGGCAGGACGAGGCCGGCGAAAAGGCCGGCGAGCATGCCTCCAAGCGGGACACAGACGATGGTCGCGGTAATGGCGAGCGTCCGCCGCCGTGCGGGTGTGAATTCCGCCGCAACGGTGGTGGAGCTCGGCAAGGCTCCGCCAATGCCAAGTCCCGCAATAAATCGCAGCGCGCCGATCTGCCAGAGGTTGGCTGCGAAGCCGATGCAGAAGGTTGCCAGCCCGAAAACCATCACGCTGACGATCACGGCCCCGCGTCGTCCGAACCGGTCGGCGAAGAGGCCAGCGAAGGCGCTCCCTATTCCCATTCCGACCAGCCCGGCCGCAAGTGCGGGAGCAAAGTCGCCGCGGGTAACGCCCCACTCCTTGATGAGAACCGGGACAGCGAAGCCAATCAGCTGCCCATCGAACCCGTCCATGATGATCGACAGGGCAGCGATGAAGACGACCATCTTCTGCATGGCGCTCCAAGGGCTGTTATCAAGGAGCTGGCCAATGTCCAGGGAAGGACGCGCGCTCTCGCGGCTGCCGCTCACCTCTCCGGAAGGGCGGGTTGGATCTAAGCCGGTTGCTGCGATGTGCGGAGCGTGGCCTATGGGGAACGACTCTGTCACGACGGATTTCCTCCCTGTTGTTTTGTGTCGTGCTGGTCGAAGTTCCAACACGATCGTTCATTTGCCTACGTCACCTGCGCAGGACCTTCGCTATTCAGGCATTGCTGGCGATCTTCGAATCGATGTGTCGGACCAAGGCCAAAACAGTTTCAGTAATTGGCGTTGAAATCCCGCGTTCCCTTGCGTGCCCCACGACGGCACCGCAGATCGCGTCGATCTCGGTCGGCTTTCCGGCAAGCACGTCTTGCAGCATCGAAGGCTTGTGATGCGTGTGGTATTGCATCGCGGACGCCAAGGTCTGCTCGACATGCGCCGGGTTGACCGAAAAGCCGCAGGCTATCGCGGTGTTGCAGACTTCCGCAGCAATCGCGAAAGCCAATCGTCGAGTAGCGGCGTCTGCGCCGATCTCACCGACCGTCGAGCGCGTTATCGCGCAAAGCGTATTCAGCGCAGCGTTGAACGCGACCTTCTCCCAGATGGCGGCTTCAACCTGGGGATCGACGGTGGCATTTAGTCCTCCGCGCGCGAACAGGTCGGGCAGCAGCGCCAAAACTGGCGTGGCAGGTTCGGCTGTCGCCGCCAGGCGAGCGACACCTGCCCCGTGCGATTCGACATGACCCGGTCCGACAAGATCGGCGGGATAGGTCGTGATGCCGATCAGGACGTTTTGAGGGGAAGCGAACGCGGTCAGGGCGAGCTTGTTATCGAGCCCGTTCTGAAGACTCAGCAAGACCGTGTCCGGGCCGATGCAGCCTCGCACTGCGGAAAGAGCGGCTGTCGTGTGCATGGCCTTGGTGAAAACGATCACGAGATCGAAAGTTGTCTTTATTTCATGAGGGAAGAGAGCCGGCACGCGGATGGATTTGCTGCCCGCGTCGGTGCTTAGCGCGAGCCCGTGTTTCCGGATCGCTTCAACATGCGGAACATTCAGATCGATCAAGGTGACGTCTGATCCGCCTTCGAAAAGACAGCCACCGAACAATGATCCCATCGCACCTGATCCGAGAATGGCGATGCGAAGCTGCTCTCGTTTCTGGTCAGACATTCTGTGCTCCATCTGCGCAAGCTCCCTCGCGCCTCCCCAGGCGATGCTGAAGGGGAGGCGACGTCACTTCGTTGGAGATCGAAATCTGGCTCGGGATTAATCAGAACGGATAGTGTCGCTCACTGGTCTGAATGGTCATCCAGCGGAGGTCGGTGAACTCGGCAATTCCAGCCTTGCCGCCAAATCGGCCGTATCCGCTGTCCTTGACCCCGCCGAACGGCATTTGCGCCTCGTCATGCACGGTGGGGCCGTTGATGTGGCAGATGCCGGATTGGATACGCGACGCGACGCGCATGCCTCTCGACGTATCCCTTGTGAATACGGCGGACGACAGGCCGTACGCATTGTCATTCGCGCAGGCGATCGCGGCGTCCTCGCCCTTGACCCGAACGATCGGCTTGACCGGTCCGAAGGATTCTTCGCTGTAGATTCGCATATCGGGTGTGACGTTGTCGAGGAGCGTGGCCGGCATCAGCGTGGAATCGGCCTTTCCGCCGCACAGCAGCTTTGCGCCTTTCGCCAGCGCGTCATCGATCAGCTCGTTGCAGCGCTTGACGGCACTCATGTCCACGACCGAGCCGAGCACGACGGGGCCCAGTCTCGGATCGCCGAGCGGCAACTTGGACGCCTTGTCGGCAAGACGGCGCACAAAGTCGTCCGCAATGGTTTCATCAACAATGATTCGCTCGGTAGACATGCAGATCTGGCCTGAATTGGCAAAGGCGCCAAACGCGGCTGCGTTCACAGCGGCACCGATATCGGCATCGTCCAGGACGACGAGCGGTGCCTTGCCTCCGAGTTCGAGGACCGCCGGCTTGAGATGCTTCGCGCACGTCGCGGCAATGATCTTGCCGACGCGAGTCGACCCGGTGAAATTGACGCGGCGAACGGCGGGATGCGCGATCATCGCTTCGACGACAACTCCAGCGTCCGGCGGAGCGTTGGTTACATAATTGACGACGCCTTTGGGGAAGCCGGCTTCCTTGAAAGCCTCGACGATCAGCCCGTGTGTCGCGGGGCACAGCTCGGAGCCCTTCAGAACGGCGGTGTTGCCGCAGGCCAGCGGCAGCGCGATGGCGCGCACGCCGAGGATCACCGGTGCGTTCCAGGGCGCCATGCCGAGAACCACGCCGGCGGGTTGCCGCACCGCCATGGCAAAACTGCCGGGCACGTCGGAAGGAATGATCTCGCCGTTGATCTGCGTCGTCATCGCCGCAGCTTCCAGCAGCATGCCAGCTGCGAGATGAACGTTGAAGCCCGCCCAAATTCCGGAGCCGCCGGTTTCGGCAGCGATTGACGCCGCAAATGCGGGGGCTTTGGCTTCCAGCGCGTGCGCGGCCCGGGTGAGAAGGGTCCGGCGTTCCGAGGGGCCCGTTGCAGCCCAGCTCGGGAAGGCTGCGGCGGCGGCTTCCACGGCCGCAACCGCATCGCTTGCAGTGGCGGCCGGTGCCCGCGTTGCAATTTTGCCGTCGAGCGGGTTGAGACGCTCGAACGTGGCATTCCCGGAGGCCGCTTGTGCCTCGCCGCCGATCAACATCGAAATCGTATTCATGTTCACTCCCTCAGGTTTTGCTCTATTTGTGCGAGTCTCTGTCCTCGACCTCGACCTCGATCAGCGTTGGCCGCTCGGATGAAAATGCTTTTGCCAGAGCGTCACGGAGGCCCTCGGCATGCTCGACATGAGTAGCGGAGCAGCCCAAGCCCCTTGCAATCGAGACGAAATCGAGCCCAGGAAGGTCGGTGCCCTGGACGTGCTCTTGCGAGCCGAAGCCGAACACGGGCGCGAAGTCCTGTAGCGCGGCGTAGCGCCGGTTCTTGAGAATGACGAAGGTGACGGGCAGACCGAGTTGTGCCGCGCTCCAGATTGCCTGGATCGAGTAGAGGCTCGAGCCATCGCCCATGAGTGCAATCACGCGGCTGCCAGGTTTTCCGAGAGCCACACCGACGGCTGCCGGCATGCCGTAGCCGAGGCCACCGCTGTCCATCGTGTAAAAGGATTCAGTCTGCGTGATGGGCAAGTGCGCCTGCATCACAGGCCTGGCGCCGGGCGCTTCCTCGACGATGATGCCGTCGGCGGGCCTTGTCTCCGCGATGGCCTGCATCACGTAGGCTGTCGAGAGCGGTGCCGTCGGCCGCACTCTCGGCGCGACAGCGCGCGCCGGCGGGGCAACGCGCGTCGGTGGTGTCGGGCGTGCGAGAAGATCCAGGAGGCCCAGCCGCACGCTGCCGATCGCTGCCGTTCCCTCCGGCGTCCATGCCGCGGTCTCGGGATCGTCCGTCAACTGGCAGAGCTCGGCTCCGGCCGGCAGATGCGGACCGAACCCCTCGACGTGATACGAGAAGGCCGGCGCGCCGATCACGAAGATGACGTCGTGTCCCTGAAGCAGGTCGACGACCTTCTCCCGGATTGCCGGCAGAAAACCCGCGAACAGCCGGTGGTTCTCGGGAAAACTGCAGCGGCCGGACATCGGAGCAGCAAAGACACGCGCATTATGCGCCTCGGCGAGCCGGCGGGTCTCGTCGAATGCCCCGTCGCGATCGACGGCCGCTCCGACAACGAAGGCTGGTCGCCTCGAACGATCGAGGGCGTTCCCGATTTGCTCGAGAATGCCTGGATCGGGGCGGACCTGTTGGCTGACCACGCGCGTTGGCAGATACTCGGCAGGACGATCCCAATCGTCCACGGGCACGGATACCAGGACGGGACCGCAGGGTTGAGTCATGGCGATGTAGTAGGCGCGCGCGATGGCATGCGGTACATCCTCGGCACGCGCGGGTTCGATGCTCCATTTCACATAAGGCTTCGGAAGCTCGGTGGCTTCTCGGGAAGCGAGAAACGGATCGAAGGGGAGAATGGAGCGGGCCTGCTGTCCGGCCGTGATGACGAGCGGCGTCCGGTTCTTGAACGCGGTGAAGATGTTTCCCATCGCATTGCCGACGCCGGCCGCCGAATGCAGGTTGACGAAGGCCGCGTTGCGCGTCGCCTGCGCGAACCCGTCGGCCATGCCGACGACGACCGCCTCCTGGAGTCCGAGAACGTAGCGGAAGTTGTCGGGGAAGTTGCGGAACAACGGCAATTCCGTCGATCCCGGGTTGGCGAAGATGGACGTCATGTCGAGACGGCGCAGAAGATCCATCACGGCGTCGCGAACGGTCGGCATCTGAACGCGCCGTGGCTGCGGCCCATCAGCAATGGCCATGACTTCCTCCTGTTCCGGAATTCTATCGATCCTGGAGCCAGACTAGCGGCTGTCGGCCCTTGCGAGGAATTGCATAAAGAAGCAAAAGGCATTACGTTTGGTTATGGCATTGAGTGTCGAGCAGCTGGCGACTTTCACGGCGATCGCCAAGGCGGGAAGCCTCGGCCGGGCCGCCGCCGTACTCAACATGACGCAGCCGGCTCTCAGCAGGGCCATCAAGCGACTCGAAGAGCAGCTCGGAGCCGAACTTTTCGAGCGTCACTCGAAAGGCATGCAGCTGACCGAGATCGGGAAAGCCTTTCTGCCGCATGCGACGTCCTTGCATGCCGAGGCCACCCAGGCTCTGGAGGAGATTCAAGCACTGCGCGGTGCGGGAAAGGGGACCGTTCGCGTTGGCGCGGTTGCGAGCATAGCCAGCTCGATCCTGCCGCCGGCGATCGAGCGCACTTTGAAAAAATGGCCGGGGCTGCATTTCGACGTCGTGGAAGGCGTCTGGGATTTGTTGGCGGCCGGTCTTGCAAAGCACGAGATTGATCTGGCTCTTGGCGCCGAAGCGCCTGACACGGATGAAATCGTCGCGATTCGGGATTGCCGGTGGCAGGACACGAGTCACATCATCGTGGCCGCCGATCACCCTCTCAAGCGCCGTCGCAAGTTGACGCTTGCCGACACGCTCCAGGAGAGATGGACTATCCCGCCGGCCGGCACCGGGCCTCACCAGCATCTCGAACGCGTGTTCGCAGAGCAGGGCCTCGGCATGCCCGACATCGTCGTCCGAACGCGATCGATCACCGTGCTCAAGAGCCTCGTTGTGGATTCCGGCTTTCTGAGCTGGATGGCTGAGCCGATGTTCGAACCGGAACGGCGCGCGGGATTGGTGTCTCCGCTATCGATTGCAGGAGTGGATGGCCGCCGCGCACTGGTGGCATTTCGTCGCCGCCGTGGCCTGCTACCCGTGCCGTCGCTCAAATTCCTGGATGAGCTGCGACGATTGACATCCGGACGCTTACGTCGGTCAGCTTCATAAGCCGCGGCAGCACGAATTGAGTTTCGCCGTTAGGACCGGAGCACCTGATCATTTCGGTAGTCCCGCGGCGAAAGACCGAATTTGCTCCGAAAGGCTTTGCTGAAATGGCTGAGATCGTTGAAGCCATTGTCGATTGCGATCTGGGATACGCTGCGGGAGCGCATCATTGGGTCCTTCAGCTGTTCGGCGCAGCGGTCCAGTCGTCTTGACCAGATGTAGCGCGACAAAGAGGTCCCCTCAGCTTCGAGCAGCTGGTTGATATATCGTGCCGACAGTTTCAGCTCGGCTGCTATCGTGGCCGGTGTGAGGTCGGGATCTTGAACGTTTCGCTCGACCGTCTCCTTGACCCTCATCAGAGCCAGGCTCCGATATTCGGTGAGGGAGGGCGGGCAGGAGGCCGCCAATTCCGCCAACGTGGCGAGCAGAAGGTCCTTGAAGTTCTGCGATATCTTGAGGCCGGCCGCACGGCTCGTGAGATGGGGCGCGCGGTCGATGAGATGTGACAGGTAGCCAAAGACCATCGGCGCGAGCTCTGATCGTTCGCTCAAGTTGCAAGCCGAGAGACGATTCAGATGCGGGATCCTGCCGACGCACTGCTCGCGGGGTACCCGAACGCACGCAAGTTCAAACGCCTCGTGCGAGGAAAGCTTGTACGGTCTCGTTGCATCACATAACGCGCCGTCGCCGAGCTTGAGATGTGCCAAGCGCCCGTCCTGCTCGGCGACCAACGAGCCCGACAGAACGAAATTGAAGACCAGCATCGAGTTGTCTGCACGGGAGATACCTTCCGTGCTTCGCTGAGCCACATGGGGAGAAGCCTTGATGCGGCAGAGGTCGAGACCGTTGATCGGAGTGCTGTGGAAGGTCGCGTCAAACTGGCCTTCGCCGAGTAGCCGGTAATCCAGGTCGACGAGATTGCGACACACGATGTCGTGCCAATAGTCGAAGCGCTCTCGCGGCGGAAGGCTCGCCGTCGACGCGAAGCACGGCTGCATCGAAGCAGCCTTTGTGGCTTCCAGAAGCATCTCTTGGTTCCCCTCGATCCGTTACGACGGGGTTCTTAGGTGCCCCTTCAACGTCGATCACTGACAGATCACCCGCCGCCGCGAAGTCTATTGCTCAATTTTGGGCAATCAAGCACGAAATATGCCAATTCTCCGGATTCCGTCGGGATCTCTTCCTGTGGAGTACGATCGCGTCTAGCCGTCTCAGACAAGTTTCTGTTCCGTCCGAACCAAGCCGTCTCCGACTGAACGTGACCAATGTGGGCCCGCCAACTCGGTCAGCGTTTTTGCATCGGAGAGCATGCATGGCTTCAAAGATTAACTCCAGTCTTGTCCCCGAGACCGGTATCGCCGACCCCGCGCGACGCGATTTTCTCAAGGCCGCCGCGGCCCTGACGGCGGGGGTGACGCTCGGCTCGACCAGCCGCGCGTGGGCTGCCGCCGACAAGAAAATTCGCATCGGTTACATCAGTCCGAAGACCGGGCCGTTCGCGCCGTTTGCCGAGGCGGACGATTTCATTCTCGATCAGGTCAGGAAGTCGCTCGCCGGCGGGTTGTCGGTGGGAGGTTCGAAATATGAGGTCGAGATCATCGCGCGCGACGATCAGAGCAGTCCGGATCGGCAGTCCAATCTCGCCGCCGAGCTGATCAACAAGGAGAATGTCGACCTGATGCTCGCGCAGGTCTCGATCGGTCCAGCCGTATCGCAGCAATGTGAGCTCAACGGCGTTCCCTGCATTTCGACGATGGGCCCATGGCAGGCGTGGATGTTCCCGATGAAGGGCGATCCGGCCAAGGGGTTCAAGAACGTGTTTCATTTCTTCTGGGGGATAGAGGACATCGCGGCCGTCTATCTCGACATCTGGAAGGACGCGGACACGAACAAGGTGGTCGGCTCCGTCTTTTCGAACGACGTTCCCGGCAACGCCATGGGCGACGCGAAGCTCGGAATGCCCGGCGCCTTCGCCAAGGCCGGCTACAAGATCGTCGACATCGGGCGTTTCCCGGCCGGAGCGGATGACTTCTCGACCCACATCCAGGCCTTCAAGAAGGAAGGCGTGGAGATCGTCACCGGCCTGTTCAATCCCCCCGAATGGGCGACCTTCCTGAATCAATCTGCTCAGATGGGATTCAAGCCGAAGGTTTGCACCATCGCGAAGGCGTTGCTCTTCCCGGGCGGTGTGGCGGCTCTCGGACCTCGCGCGGAGGGCATGTCCACGGAAATCTGGTGGTTACCGAGCTACCCGTTCCGCTCGAGCCTGACCGGGCAGACTGCGAATGAGCTTGCCGCCTCCTACCAGGAAACGACGAAGCGGGAGTGGACGCAACCGATCGGCGTCGCCCACGCCTTGTTCGAGGCCGGCGTTCAAGCCTTGAAGGCAAGCGGCGATCCGAAATCTCCCAAGAAGGTCGTCGAGGCCCTCCGCAAGCTGAAGACCGACACCGTGATCGGAAATCTCGATTTCGGCGGTAGCGGAATCGCCAATGTCTCCAAGATACGTGTCGTCGGGGGGCAGTGGCGCGTCGAGGCCGCTGGAAAGCCGCACCTCTATATCACGAGCAACAGCACGGCGCCCGAAATCAAGGCCGAGCGCAAACTCGAACTCCTGAAGAGTTGACGGCAATGACAGCGTTGCTCGAACTGCGGGATGTCAGCAAGCGCTATCGCGACATGGTCGTGATCCCCGGCCTGACGCTTGGGGTTCAGGCAGGCGAATTCGTCGGTGTCATCGGACCGAACGGAGCGGGTAAGACCACTCTGTTCGGCCTGATCTCCGGCAATCTCAGCTGCAATTCCGGGACAGTCTATTTCGGTGGGGAAGACGTCACCGCGCTCGGAGCCGATGCACGTTGCCGCGCCGGCGTCGGCAGGACGTTCCAAATCCCGCAACCGTTCCAGGGCATGACCGTGTTCGAGAACGCGCTGGTGGCAGCTACCTTTGGAGCTTCCCTGCACGGCAAGCAAGCGCAGCAAAAAGCGCGGGAAGCGCTTCTTCGCTGCGGCATCGAGCATCTCGGCGACACGCCCGCCGGCCGTCTGACCTTGCTCCAGCGCAAGAGACTCGAACTGTCCCGCGCACTTGCGACCGAACCTCGACTGCTGTTGCTCGACGAAGTCGCCGGCGGGCTGACGGACGCCGAAGTCGGCGAACTCCTCGAACTCGTGACCGCGATCCATAGAGCCGGCGTGACCGTGATCTGGATCGAGCATCTCGTCCATGCGCTGGTCTCGTCCGCCGATCGCCTGCTCGTTCTGTCGGAGGGACGGTTGCTCGGTGACGGGTCGCCCAGCGCGGTCATGGGCAGCCGCGACGTCCGCGACGTGTATCTTGGCTCGGATCTCGATGAGCAGGCGTCTCATGCTGCGCACTGAAGCCCTCAACGCGAACTACGGCATGTTTCAGGCCTTGTTCGGCATCAACTTCTCGGTCGAACGCGGCGAGGTCGTGTCGCTGATCGGCGCGAACGGGGCCGGGAAGTCGACGCTTCTTCGCGCCATCGTGGGCTCCGTCCAGGTTGCCGCTCCGAGTGTGCTGCTCGACGGGAAGCCGATCGGCGGCTCTGCCGAAATCGATCAGCTGGATCGCGGAATTGCGTTGGTGCCCGAAGGTCGCCGGCTGTTTGCGAGCCTCACCGTCGAGGAAAACCTGCTTCTCGCCGCCCGAAACGGCCGCCGTGGCCCATGGACGCCCGGCCGTCTCTACCGGGAGCTGCCCGTTCTCCAGGAATTGCGGTCTCGTCCCGCCACGGCTCTGTCCGGCGGTCAGCAGCAACTCGTGGCGGTAGGCCGGGCGCTCGTCACGAATCCCGACTTTCTTCTTTGCGACGAGATATCGCTCGGCCTCTCGCCGGTCGCGGTCGAGGCCGTCTACGGGTTGCTCGGCACCGTTATCGAAGAAGGCATGGCGATCGTCCTTGTGGAGCAGAATGTGCGTCGCGCGCTCTCCAAGTCGTCCAGGTACTATTGCATGTTGAAGGGAAACGTTGTGCTCGAAGGAGTCTCCAAGACCGCCGACTACGCGCGCGTATCGGCCGCGTATTTCGGAGATTGATCATGCAGATCGCCGCGGAAACTCTAATGAACGGGCTGATGCTGGGGGCGCTTTACGCGCTGTTCGGGCTTGGCCTTAGCCTTAGCGTCGGGGTCATGCGCATGATCAATATCGCTCATGGCGATCTGATCGTCGTCGGGGCCTATCTGACCAGTGTGGTCATGAGCGGGGCAGGCGTTGGTGCTTTCACCGCGTTGCTCGTGGTCATTCCGATGATGTTTGCGCTCGGCTGGATCCTTCAGATCACTTTGCTCAATCGCGTCGTCGGAAGAGATCCGCTGGCCCCTCTGCTTCTGACGTTCGGGCTGTCCATCGTCTTGCAGAATGTTCTTCAAGAGATGTTCTCTGCCGACACGCGGAGCTTGCAGGCCGGCGATCTGGCGGGCCTCGGCTTCAGCGTCGTCGGCATTTCCATTGGCGTCCTTCCACTTCTTTCCGCCCTCGCGAGCATCGCTCTGCTCGGGGCGACGCACTGGCTGGTCGGGCACACGCATTTCGGACGCCAGGCGCGCGCGGTGTCGGACGACCCCGGCACCGCAAGGTTGGTCGGCGTGAACGATCGCCGCTTGTTTGCGATAGTGACCGGGGTCATCTTCTCGATGATCGGCGTAGCCGCCGTACTTTATGCCCTCAGAACTCCCTTCTCGCCGACCGCCGGGCCCGAACGGCTGCTCTATTCGTTCGAAGCGGTGGTGCTCGGTGGACTGGGCAACATCTGGGGTACGCTTTTCGGTGGGCTCGTGATCGGAGTTGCTCAGCTTTTCGGCGCGAAGATCTCCTCTGGTCTCGGTCCGTTTTTCGGTCATCTCGTATTCCTCGCCGTTTTGCTCGCTCGTCCCCAAGGTCTGTTTGGAAAGGCGGCGTCATGACCGTGGTTACCGTGTCGAGTGTCAATTCCAAGCCGACGTTGGCGCGAGTCTTCGCGTGGGCTGGGCTCCTGATGGTCGCTGCGCTTGCAGTCGCGATTCCCTGGTTGTCGACGTTCGCCGTTCAGCGGCTGCTCGTCGAGGTCTTCACGCTGTTCGCCGTCGCGCTCGCCTGGAATTTGCTTGCCGGCTACGGGGGCCTGGTAGCGATCGGTTTGCACGTGTTTGTCGGCGTAGGCGCCTATTCACTCTTCGCGCTCTCGAACCAACTGCAGCTCAATCCGTTTCTGCTGCTGCCTGCCGCAGCCGTCTTTGCTGCCGCTTTCGCGCTCGTTTCGGCCTGGCCGATGTTCCGTCTGAGCGGCGCTTACTTCGCGGTTGGCACGTGGGTTCTCGCTGAAATGATGCGGATACTGACGTTGAATTCGCCATGGCTGGGCGCCGGAGGCGGCATGCCGCTGGAGGCGATGAGCGATATCGATCGGTGGACGCGCAATGCGGGCGTGTACTGGGCAGCGCTGTTGGTCGGTGTCGGATCGCTCGTCGTAAGCCGACAGGTGCTGCGTGGCGCGCTGGGACTTGCGTTGATGAGCGTGCGTGACTCAGAACCTGCCGCGTTGGCGAGCGGCGTTCCAGTCGCTCGCGCGAAGATCGCGCTTTGGGTGCTCTGCGCCGTCATGTCGGGGCTTGCCGGTGCGGTCTCGTACATGAATACACTTCAGGTCACGCCGGACGCCTCGTTCTCCCTCAACTGGACCGCCGCCGCGATCTTCATCGCTGTTCTCGGCGGCATCGGAACGCTGGAGGGCCCGATCGTAGGAACGCTCGTCTATTTCCTGCTCCGCGAGAGCTTTGCGGGTTACGGCGCCTGGTACTTCATCGGGGTCGGGCTGCTTGCGATCTTGACCATGGTGGCTGCTCCGGGCGGCGCGGTTTCTCTCATCCCCGAAAAGTGGCGGCTCGATCCGTTCCGGATTCGCCGACGCATGGCCGGATCCGATCCGGATCGGCCTGCTGACGCCGCAACCCACAACGCAGCCGGTTGAATATTGAATAGGGAGAAACTCCATGGGCAATATGCTGGACACGAAATTCAAAGTCGCAGTCGTTCAGGCCGCGCCGGTATTCATGGATGCGCCAGCTTCCGTGGCCAAGGCGATTGGTTTCATCGAGGAGGCGGGTGCAGCAGGGGCGAAGCTGCTGGCGTTCCCGGAGGTCTGGATTCCAGGCTATCCCTGGTGGCTTTGGCTCGGGACGCCGGCTTGGGGAATGCAGTTTGTACCGCGCTATCACGCCAATTCGCTGCGTGCTGATGGGCCCGAAATCCTCGATCTTTGTGCGGCCGCCGCCGAAGCGAAAATCAATGTTGTGATGGGCTTCTCCGAAATCGATGGAGGAACGCTCTACCTAAGTCAGGTTTTTATTAGCGATGCGGGAAAGATTATCTGCACGCGCCGAAAGCTCAAGCCGACGCACGTCGAACGTACGCTATATGGTGAAGGAGATGGGTCTGATTTCCGCGTCGTCGAAAGCAGCGTCGGACGCCTCGGAGCCTTGTGCTGTGCCGAGCACATTCAGCCGTTGTCGAAATACGCCATGTACTCGATGCACGAGCAAGTTCACGTGGCGTCGTGGCCATCTTTCACGCTGTATCGCGGCAAAGCCTACGCTTTGGGTCATGAGGTGAATCTCGCCGCCAGCCAGATCTACGCGCTAGAGGGAGGTTGCTTCGTCCTGCATGCCTCGGCAATTACCGGTCAAGATATGTTCGACATGCTTTGCGATACTCCGGAAAAGGCCGATTTGCTGAACGCGGAGGGAGCGAAGCCGGGTGGAGGCTATTCGATGATTTTCGGTCCCGACGGTCAGCCGATGTGCGAGCATCTGCCGCAGGACAAGGAAGGCATCCTCTATGCTGACGTAGACCTGTCAATGATTGCAATCGCCAAAGCGGCCTACGACCCCACGGGGCACTACGCCCGCGGTGACGTCGTCCGACTCATGGTCAACCGCAGCCCGCGTCGCACGAGCGTCAGCTTCAGCGAAGACGAGAACGCGGCGGTCACTTTCACCGAGACTTGAACGGTCTACGCGATACTGGTCGACGTTGGATCGCAAGCGGCCGCGACGTGCTTTGCTGAGAACCACGTGGGGTTGCCTTTATGATAAGAACGGTGTGGCTTGAGGTCTTACAGTGACCCCGATTAGCGTAGACGACTATCGAAGCCTGGCTAAGCGTCGCCTTCCACGAATGGTGTTCGACTATCTTGATGGGGGAGCCGAAAGCGAACGTGGTTTGCACCGAAATCTTAGGGCTTTTGCGGCGATCAATTTTGCTCCTCGGCGGCTTGTCGATGTCAGCCAGCGCAGCTCGTCCGTATCTCTATTCGGACGGACGCTTCCAACGCCCTTTGTGGTCGCACCGACAGGCCTGAACGGTGCGCTGTGGCCTGACGGCGATGTCGCGTTAGCCCGGGCTGCTCGCAGTGCAGGGATCCCGTTTGTACTTTCGACCGCATCAAACGCGACAATTGAGGACGTCGCGGAACGGGCGGGCGGTGATCTTTGGTTCCAGCTTTACGTCGTGCAGCGAGATCTGGCGCAGCAGCTTGTCCGCAGGGTCAAAGAAGCGGGTTACCGTGTGCTGGTCCTCACCGTTGATGTTGCGGTGAATGGCAAAAGGGATCGTGATCTGCGAAATGGGTTTGCGATTCCGTTCCGCCAGACTCCCCGATCGGTTCTGGACGCCGTAACTCATCCAAGGTGGGCGCTCGGGCAGATCCGCCATGGGTTGCCCCAGCTCGCAAATTTTGCCAGCCCTGACGCAACCGACGTGAACGCACAAGCCGCCTTGATGCGTCGGCAGATGGATGCCAGCTTCTGCTGGCAGGATCTTCAGGCGCTCCGCGACGCCTGGCCGGGTGTGCTTATAGTGAAGGGCATTATGACTCCGACCGACGCAAGTCGATGCCGGGAACTTGGCATTGATGCCGTCGTTCTGTCCAATCATGGAGGAAGGCAGATCGAGGACGTTCAGGCGCCCATAGATTTGCTAGCGGAAATCTCGAATCAGAATGCGATGCCGCTTCTCGTCGATGGCGGCATACGCCGCGGAGCAGATGCGGTAAAGGCGTTGGCGCTCGGTGCCAAAGCGGTGTTGTTGGGACGTGCCATCCTTTATGGGCTCGCCGCTGCGGGCGAAGAAGGGGCTAGTCACGTGCTTCAAATCCTCACTGCCGAAGTCGATACGACGCTGGCACTTGTCGGCTGTCCAGAGGCCGCACGTCTTAACAGCCAGTTCATTCAATTGTGAGGAGCCACACACCGTCGCGATGGTCGCCGGGCAACTCGGATCCTTCTGGTGGCGTATGCGAGTAATCTGCTCGCGAACGTCGTCTGTCGCTGCGGCGGTTTGTTGAGCCAGCGCCTTTACTTCCGATGCGACCACAGGTTGCGCTCATGACGGGCGCTGGGTCCGGCATTGGCGCCGCCGGCTTGATGCCTAGTTTGAACCTACGGAGGGATGGACCGTCTGATTAGCTTCCAGTTTTTGGAGGTACTGCAGCACAACTTCACCCGAAGTCATGATGTGTTGCTCAATGAAGGCCATCAGGCCGGCCCGATCTCTTGAGACACAAAGATCCAATATTTTCTGGTGCTCGTTTTGGGTGCTAACCGGGAATGTCTGATCAGCCCATGCGAGCCGCCAATATCGATTGAGATTGTTGCGGGCGCGACTGACCTGTTCGAGAAAGAATGGTCGGTTGGCGCGAACATAAATGACGGTGTGAAATTCGGCGGCGAGCCGCAGCCGCTGCAACGGATTGCCGGTCTTGTCGATCTTCGCGATGACCTGGCGGCCCTGTTCGATATTGGCCTCGGTCAGATGATCGATGGCCCAGCCGGCCAGTCGGGGTTCGAGAACGGCGCGAAATTCCATCAGTTCGCGCGCGACCGCGCTCGACAGATCCGACACGAAACAACCGCGGTTGTGATGGAGGACGGCTAGTCCCTCCGAGACCAGAGCCTTGAGCGCCTCGCGCACCGGCGTATGGCTCACGCCGAACTCTGCTGCGATGTCATCCTGTTTCAGCGGTGCGCCGGGCGGAACCTCTCCGCTGCAGATCGCGTCCCGAAGGGCGTCAGCGATCATCTCCGTACTGCCGATCGGTTTGGGTCTCGCCGCGCCTAACACTACACATCTCCTCGAATCAGGTTTGACATATAATATATAATCGTCTAAGCCACTCTGCAATCGAAGGCAAATCGGTGTCTGTAGTTATTATATATAATATGCAATCAGGCTTGACGCACGTCATCTCGGCTTCGGCTGAAGTGCCAGCAGGCTGCGCCCCCGTCATCACCTGTCACGTGGATTAATCGCCATGTCATCAGCCGTTGCCTACGCGTGCCAGGAGGTCGGTCAAGCGCTCGAGGTTTTGGAGACGCCGTGCCTGGTGCTCGAAAAATCCCGACTGATCGAGAACGTCGCGCGACTGAGGCGGCACCTTCAGCCGCTTGGAGTCGGACTTCGTCCGCATCTCAAGACCGCAAAAAGCATCGACGTCGCGCGGCTGGTGATGGATGGCCCACAAGGGCCGATCACGGTTTCAACGCTGCGGGAGGCCGAATACTTCTTCGGTCACGGCGTGAGGGATCTGCTGTATGCGGTCGGGATCGCTCCGAACAAGCTCGATCACATATTCGATCTGCGCCGGCGCGGCGCCAATTTGACGGTCGTTCTCGACAATCTGGAAGCCGCGCAATTGGTAGCGGCGAAAAGTGTCGAGCGGCGCGATCCGCTGCCCGCCCTGATCGAGGTCGATACCGACGAGCACCGTTCCGGAATCAAGCCACCGGACGATATGCTCGTCGCGGTGGGTCGGGCGCTGCACGCGGGCGGGGCGGCGCTTCGCGGCGTCATGACCCACGCCGGCAGTTCCTACGGCCTGCGCAGGCCAGCGTCGTTCGAGGCGATGGCCGAGCAGGAACGGTCCGGCATCGTCGCGGCGGCGGCAGCGCTCAGAGCTGCGGGACTACCCTGTCCAGAGGTCAGCGTCGGATCCACGCCGACCGCGCACTTTGCCCGCGATCTTCCCGGCGTCACCGAGGTTCGCGCCGGCGTGTTCATGTTCTTCGACTTGGTCATGGCTGGGATCGGCGTCTGCGATATCGGCGACATCGCCCTCTCGGTGCTTGCTACAGTGATCGGCCATCAGCATGACAAAGGCTGGATCATCGTCGATGCCGGCTGGATGGCGATGTCCCGCGACCGTGGCACCGCGCGCCTCCCTATTGATCAGGGCTATCGAGTCGTTTGCGATCTTTCGGGCAATCCGATCCCCGATCTGGTCATGATCGACGCCAATCAGGAGCACGGCATTCTGGCTGCGCGCCCAGGCTCTCGCTTCTCCCCGCCGAAACTTCCAGTCGGTGCCATGGTGCGGATCCTTCCCAACCATGCCTGTGCGACCGGCGCTCAATATGACCGTTACTACGTTGTCGACCAGGACCGGACCGTGTCCGCCATCTGGCCTCGTATCTATGGATGGTGATCTGATGTCGAATTCAATCAAGCGAATTGCAACCGAGGCGGCGCCGCAGGCCTTTGGGCATTACGCGCAGGCGACGGAGGCAGCAGGCGTTGTGTACGTCTCGGGCCAGCTCGCCGCCCGGGCCGATGGGGCGTCGCTCGCGGACGAACCTTTCGAGATCCAGGCGCGCCAGGCGCTGGCCAACATCATCGCGATCATCGAGGGCGCAGGTCTTGGCCGTGATCGCATCGCAAAAGTAACCGCCTATCTCGTCGGCGTCGAACACTGGGCAGCGTTCAATGCGATCTACGCCGAGGTTTTGGGGGAGCATCGCCCGGCACGCGCAGTGGTGCCCGTTCCTGAGCTCCATCACGGCTATCTGATCGAACTCGAGGCCATCGCCGTGCGGTGAAGCTAGGCCGTTCACGGCGGCATGCACTCGTTCAGAACCAAAGCATCATCTGGATCAATCAATGAATAGCGAATTGCCCCCGACACGCCTCAAGCCGAAGCTGATGTCGTTTGATGTGTTCGGCACGCTGATCAGCGTCCGCGACAGCTCCTACGGCGCGTTCGAGCGCATCCTGGCAGATGCGGGTGCCGGGCATCTCGACATCAAGGCGTTTTGGGAGCATTGGGAGCATCGGAACATCGCGCACTACTGGGAGCCGTATCGCTCCTATCGCGAAATCTGCGAACTCTCTCTCGCCGAGACGTTAGAACATTTCAAGATTGCGGGCGACACCCGGTCTATCGATCGCTATTTCGAGGCATTTCCGGCCTTTTTCCTTTACGACGATGTCCTTCGCGCGCTCGAGCAGTTCTCGCGGCGTCACAAACTGGCGGTCGTCTCCAACATCGACGATGACCTTCTGGCGTTGACGCCGCTCAAGAGAAACTTCGATCTGGTCTGCACCGCGCAACGGGCCAAGGGTTACAAGCCCGACGGAACGTTGTTTCGCTACCTTATCGAGAACGCAGGCGTCGCCAAGGACGAGATCCTGCACTCCGGCCAATCGCAGTTCACCGACATAGTCGGTGGCAAGCCGCTGGGATTGACCATCGCCTGGATCAATCGGCGCCAGATAACACTCGAGGCTTCCGTCCCGCGTCCGGATTTCACTTTTCCGGACATCCAGTCCCTGAACCAAATCGTCGACATCTAACAACAGCAGGTGAGGAGCGCGTGATGCTCATTCGAAGAATCAGTCTGCTTGGCGTGGTCGTCGCGGCTCTCTTGCCGGCATTGGCGCAAGCGCAGGAGGCCGACACGGCCTTGAAGCGCATCCAGCAAAACAAAGCGGTCACCATCGGATTTCGTGAAAGCGCGGCGCCATTTGCCTACCTGAGCGAAAGCAAGCAGGCGAGCGGCTATTCCATCGACATCTGCAAGAAAGTCGCGGAAGCGATTGGCCGCAAGCTCAACATTCCCAACATCGAAGTCAAATACGTGCCTGTCACGCCGCAAACGCGCATCCCGCTGATCGCCAATGGAACGGTCGACATCGAATGCGGCACCACCACCAACTCCCTGGCCCGTCAGGAGCAGGTCGACTTCAGCTACGCGGTCGCGCTGGCCGAAGGCAAACTGCTGGTTAAGAAGACATCCAGCATAATGGATCTGTCCGACCTCAACGGCAAGATCGTCGCGCTTGCCGCCGGGACCACGGCGGAGCGCTACGTGCGCACCGCGCTGGACCAGGCCAAGATCAATGCCCGGGTTCTTCAGGTCCGCGATAATGCGGAGGGGCTGCTCGCCGTCAATTCGCAGCGAGTTGACGCATTCGCGAACGACGCAGTGCTGCTCGGCGGCGCGCTCCGTACGGCGCAAAACAAGGACGACTACGCGATCGTCGGCAAACCAATGTCGTTCGAACAAGTCGGCTTCATGGTCGGCAAAAACAATTCCGGCCTGATGACCATCGTCAATGGCACGATTGCCCGTATGCTCGCCAGCGGTGAACTTCAGAAGCTCTATGACCAGTGGATCACGCCTTATGGCGTACCGCTCGAGGGCGAGATCGACACTCTGTTCAAGGTCCAAGCCATCGCTGAATGACGGCAAAGCAACAGGCGTGACGTTCCTTTCGAAGATCGACGGACGAGATCTGACCTGATGAACTATCAATGGAATTGGAGTCTGCTGTTCAAGGAGCCCTACGCCGGCTGGCTATTGACTGGGCTCGGTTGGACCGTCGCCCTGTCGATCGTCGGTTGGCTTATTGCGTTGCCGCTCGGAGCCACGATTGGCATCGCCCGTACGTCATCGTCGCGATGGCTGCTTGGGATTTCGGGTTTTTACGTCTCGGTGTTTCGCAACATTCCATTGTTGCTTCAGATGTTCGTGTGGTTCTTCGTGGTGCCGGAGTTGCTGCCCGCCAGGCTTGGTCTTTGGTTCAAACGCGATCTTCCGAACCCCGAGTTCTGCACCGGCGTTCTAGCGCTGGCCTTTTACACGTCCGGCCGTTTGGCGGAATTGTTCCGTGCCGGGCTGCAAGCCGTGCCGCGTGGGCAGAGGATGGCCGCCGACGCGACCGGCATGAGCCGTTCACAGGCTTTGCGATACATCGTCATGCCGCAGGCGCTACGGATCATTCTGCCGCCGTTGACTTCAGAATTCCTGTCCATCGTCAAGAACTCGTCGCTGGCCCTGACCATCGGGGTGCTCGAATTGACTGCGCAGAGCCGGCAGATCGAGAATTTCACCTTTCACGGTTTCGAGGCGTTTGGCGCGGCGACGGCCTTCTACGTCCTTGTCGCCTTCGTCCTCAACCTGATCATGGTCTGCCTGCGGCGGACACTGGCATTGCCCGTAGCGGTGTAATCCTGATGCTCGACTATGCCCTGATTATCCGAAATGCCGGCTTTCTCTTTGACGGCCTGCTACTCAGTCTCACTTTGACGGGTATCGGAGTCTTAGGCGGACTTGCCGTCGGCACCGCGCTGACGCTGGTCCGGCCGTTCGCCGGCGCCGTCGGCAACTACGTGGTCGACGCGTATGTCTTTATGTTTCGCGCAATCCCGTTGATCCTCGTGATCTTCTGGTTCTATTTCATGGTCCCATTGATTCTAGGCAGACCGGTCGGTGCCTGGACATCGGCGATCGTCGCGTTCACGTTGTTCGAAGCTGCCTATTACAGCGAGATTCTACGCGCCGGCTTGGAAAGCGTGCGTGCAGGGCAGATGAATGCGGCGCTCGCCGGGGGCATGAGCCGGGGGCAGGCGCTGCGCTACGTGATCTTTCCGCAAGCTTTCGCCGCCATGATCCCGATCTTCCTCACTCAGGCGATCATTCTGTTCCAGGACACATCTTTGGTCTTCGTCGTCTCGCTGCACGACTTCCTGACGGCGACGTCAATCATCGCCAATCGCGACGGGAGACTGATCGAAGCCTACACATTCGCTTGTCTTGTCTACTACCTGATCTGCCTCGGGGCGACGGCCGGCGTGGAGAAGCTAAAAAGGAAGTTCGCCCGATGATCGAGTTCAAGCACGTCAACAAGTATTACGGCGCACATCACGTGCTTCGCGATATCACGATGACGGTCTCGCGCGGAGAGGTGGTGGTGGTCTGCGGACCTTCCGGATCCGGCAAGTCGACCTTGATCAAATGCGTCAACGCGCTCGAGCCCTACCAGGAGGGGCAAATTCTCGTCGACGGCATCGATGTTAAGGGTTCGGCGCGATCGGCCATGCATCTACGGCGGCGCGTCGGCATGGTGTTCCAGAATTTCGAACTCTATCCGCATCTCAATGTGATCGAGAACATCTGCCTTGCGCAGCGCGTCGTTCTCAAGCGGCCTGCCGGAGAAGCCATCGAGCGCGCGAGGCGTCTGCTCGATCGAGTCGGTCTGAAAGACAAGGAAGCGGCGTATCCATCGAGTCTGTCGGGCGGCCAACAGCAGCGTATTGCAATCGCCCGTGCGCTGGCGCTCGATCCGGAAGTCATTTTGTTCGACGAACCGACATCCGCACTTGATCCAGAAATGATCAACGAAGTTCTCGAAGTCATGACATCGCTCGCGGCGGACGGCATGACCATGATGGTTGTTACGCATGAAATGGGATTTGCGCGCCGAGTCGCCAGCCGGGTTGTTTTCATGGATATGGGAGAAGTGGTGGAAGACTGCTTGACCGAAGAATTTTTTGGAACATCGCAGTCCCGCTCCGATAGGGCGCAAACGTTCCTTGGCAAGATATTGTCCCATTGACGAACGCAAGGTACCGGTGTCGATAGAGCACTGGCCGACTGGTGGGCAAACGCCAACCAACGGCGCCGTCCGCCACTGCCCGGCGAATAGTCGCGCAGACCCGCGCCGTGATGTCGGCTTCTGCCCATCGCGGCGCTGTGGCGTCCACATCCCGGCCTACGCTTCATCGATTAGACACTGGTTCAATTACCGGCTCCTTCGGGGACTTCGCCACAAGTATTTCTTGCGGCGGCATTGTGGCCCTTCTACCTGGGTTGAGAATGCCGTAGGAAATGGTGGAGACGAGGATTTGAGATGGCAAAGCAGACCGTGAAGAAGCCGCCCGTACTCAAGGGCGTATCAGCAGCCGAACGGGCGCTGGAGGTATTGACCGCGTTTCGCCGGGGAGACGGCGCCTTGAGCCTGGCCGAACTTGCCGAGCGGACCGGTCTGGTCAAGAGCACGATCATGCGGCTGGCGTTATCGCTGCAACAATTCCGGTTGCTGGCACGCCTGCCGGACGGCTCTTACCGGCTTGATGCGGAGACCTTGCGCCTAGGCACCGCCTATCAGCAGGCGTTTCGCCTTTCCGATCACGTCATGCCGGTGCTCGAGCAACTCGCCACGAAGACCGGCGAAACGACGTCGTTTTATGTTCGTAACGGCGAAGAGAGGTTGTGTCTTTTCCGGGTAGAGAGCACCAGCCGCATCCGGATGACGGTGCAGCCGGGCGACACCCGCCCCATGGACAAGGCCGCCATCGCGCAAACGCTCCGCCGCTACGAATCCGGTCCACCCGGACCGGACGACGAGCTACCGCTGTTCACATCAGGCATCACGGACCCTCATGCCGCCGCTCTCGCCATGCCTGTGTTCGGCATCGGCGACTCTCTGGTCGGCGCGCTCGCGATCTCCGGGCCCGTCAGTCGGCTCACCCCGGCGCGGGCGGAGCAGATCAAGGACGCGTTGGTCGAGGCCGCAAACAAGCTGACCGCGGCATGCGGCGGAACGCCGTCCTCCGGCACCCCAAAGCGCGCGCGCAAGCGGAGCAACGCCGCGGAATAAAACGAAACGACGTTTCATTTTCTCTTGCGGCGATGGCCTGGCGGGCCTATAAGCCTCCCCATAACAATCGATGGGGAGGACGAACGTCGTGGCAGCAACATCGCTCACGCGGAGGACGGTCCTGGCGGGACTGGCCGCATCCGCTTTGCCCGTGATCACGACGGCACAAGCGCAGGAAGTGCGCTGGTCGTCAGGAACTGGGAAACCGCGCTTCGTTCCGCCCGCCGGCGCCACCGATTGCCACTTTCATACCTATGATAAGACTTTTTCCGATCACGAAGGGCGCGACATTGCTGCCCGATGATGCGTCGACGGATGATTATCGCGCGCTGCAACGTCGGATCGGCACAACGCGGGGTGTGATCATCCAGCCCTCCACTTACGGAACCGACAACCGGCTGCAGATCGCGTCACGACAGTCACTCGGTGCGGAGAATTTCCGTGTGATTGCGGTGGTAGCGGAGGACATATCGGACACGGATTTGCGGCGGCTCGACGAACAAGGCGTCCGCGGTGTTCGCTTCAATCTCGGTTTTCCGGGCGTGCTGACCGTGGAGTCGCTAAAGCCGCTCGCGCCGCGGCTGGCCGATCTCGGTTGGCACTGCCAGATCAACATGCGTCCTAAGCAGATCGAAGACAATGCTGACCTCTTGGCTTCTCTGCCTGGGCGCCTCGTGTTTGATCATCTGGCTCAGGTGCCGCAGCCAGCCGGAATCGAGAGCGCACCCTACAAGATCATCCGTGGACTGCTTGATCGCGGCAAGACCTGGGTGAAGCTGTCGGGACCCTATGTATCGAGTAAGCAGGGCGCGCCGGATTACGCCGACGCCGGTGTTGTGGCGGCAGCCTATGTCAAGGCCGCCCCGGAGCGGCTGCTATGGGGCACTGACTGGCCGCATCCCTCAGAGCCGAAGGATCACAAACCGGATGACGCGCACCTGTTCGATCTGTTCGCCCAATGCGCAGGCGACGACGTCGCGTTCAAGCGCATTCTGGTCGATAACCCCGTCGAACTCTACGGCTTTCCAAAGGTCGCGCCATGACGTTCTTCAGTCCCCCACGCCGGATCGAAACCAGCATCTTCACGCGCCTTCCGGATCAGTTCCGTAAACCGCGCCGCACCGCTTGGGCGGATGCCAACCAGGGCGGGCGCGAAATCGACAGCTTTCTCGAAGGCCCGTCCTTCGATCGTCAGGACCGCTTGTACGTCACCGACATTCCCTTTGGGCGCATTTTCCGCGTCGCCGCGGAAGGCGCGTGGGAGCTGGTGTCCGAGTATGACGGCTGGCCGAACGGGCTGAAGATCCACCGCGACGGCCGCATTTTCATCACCGACTACAAACGCGGGATCATGCTGCTCGATCCCGCCAGCGGCGCCGTGACGCCGTTTTTGGAAACGGCCGCGAGCGAGAGCTTCAAGGGTGTGAACGACCTGGTCTTTGCGCCGTCGGGTAATCTCTATTTCACTGACCAGGGCCAGACCGGGATGCATGATCCCACCGGCCGGGTCTGGAAGCTCACGCCCGAGGGCGGGCTCACCTGCCTGCTCAACACCATCCCCAGTCCGAACGGCATCGTGGTCGATGCCGATGAGAGTTTCCTGCTCGTCGCGGTGACGCGTGCCAACCAGATCTGGCGTGTGCCGCTGCCGGCCAGCGGCCTGACGACCAAGGTCGGCATATTTTCGCATCTGCACGGTGGTCCGGGCGGCCCTGACGGACTGGCGTTGGACAGTGGCGGCAATCTGCTGGTCTGCCACACCGGCTTCGGCTCGGTATGGCGGCTGTCGCCGTTGGCGGAGCCCCTCGATCGGATCGTCTCCTGCGCCGGCGTAGGCAACACGAACCTTGCGTTTGGCGGACCCGAACAAAAAAGCCTTTTCATCACCGAAAGCCGCACCGGAACGCTGCTGCACGCCGAGCTCGAAACGCCGGGCCTGCCGATGTTCTCGCACGCTGATTAGTTCACCGGCCTCGCAGACAGTCCAACAATGCCTCCGCCGGATGGAACAGGCGTTGCCCGTCCATGATCTTGACCTGCGACCGGCAGGAATAGCCGGTGGCGAGCAAGCGTCCGCTTTCCGCCGATTCGGCTACATGCCGCGCCCAACTCATTTCATAGATCTGCTCGGATCTGGCGCGATGTTCGGCCTCATGGCCGTAAGTCCCCGCCATTCCGCAGCATCCTGACGGCAGTACCTGCAAATTCGCGCCCGCGGCTGCAAACGCTGCCTGCCAGTCGCGAAGGCTCGACAAGGCGAGCGAACGCTCGGAGCAGTGCGGCAGCAGAAAGTATTCTTCACCGGCCCCTGACGTCTTCGGGATGGCATCGCATCGGCGCGCCAGCCATTCCTGAACCAGCAGCACGGGCGGCGGCCGGTCCGCTTCCGCCAGCATGTTGTATTCTGAGCGGTACGTCAGTGTCATAGAGGCGTCCACGCCGACCAGCTCGACGCCGGTGGTGGCGAGGCTGCGCAGCATGGCCGCGTTGCGGGATGCCACGCGGGTGAAGGCGCCGAGAAAGCCGTGCACATGCAGCGGCTTTCCGTTTGGGCGGAACGGCGCGACGAACGGTTTGAAGCCGGTCGCCCGCATGAGATCGAGCACTGCGAGCACAACGCGTGGCTCATACCAGCTCGTAAAGGCGTCCTGCACTACCGCCACGCTGCGCGCGCGCTCCTCAACCGAAAGCGTCGCCAGCAGCTCGGGCGTTGCGACCGCAATCCCCCGCGCCGCCAATTCCCGGCGCATCGAAACCTGCGAAAATTTCGGCGTATGCACCAGTCCGATCGCTCGCATCGCCGTGCGGCCCGGTGGGCTGTCGATCATCAGATTGTACAGCCAGCCGATCTTGCCGAGCGCCGGCAGCATCGACTCCAGCAAACCGACCAGGTGGTCGCGCAACGGTCGCAGATACCGCCCGTGATAGACTTCGAGAAACTTTGCGCGGAAGGTCGGCACGTCAACCTTGATCGGACACTGCCCGCTGCAGGACTTGCAGGCAAGGCAACCATCCATCGCCTCCTTCACGGTGTGCGAGAAATCCGGCTCGCGAGCCCAGCTGTTGCGCAGCCTTGCTGGAAAGTGCCGCCAGCTGGCGCCTTGCCGCAGCACCGCTGCTTCGTTCTCCGGATCGACGCCGAGGGCAGCCAGTTGCCGCAGCCATTCGCGGGTGAGCGAAGCGCGGCCCTTCGGCGAATGCCGGCGATCGCGCGTCGCCTTGTAGGACGGGCACATCGCTTCATCCGTATCCCAGGAGAAGCAGGCACCATTGCCGTTGCAGTGGAGGGCTTCGTCATACGCGGTGCGGACGGACGCGGCGATGGTTCGGTCGAGCTGGCCGCGCGTAGTCAGGCCGTCGATCGTCAGCAACTGTCCGCCCTCGGGTGCGGCGATCTTCCCGGGATTGAGCTGGTTTCGTGGGTCGAACGCGGCCTTGATCGACTGCAGGATCGGGTAGAGCGGCCCGAAGAAGCGCGGCGAAAATTCCGAGCGCACGCCCTTGCCGTGCTCGCCCCACAGCAGCCCACCATACTTCCTGGTGAGCTGAACGACCTCTTCGGTGATCTCCCGGATGAGCGGCTCCTGGGCGGGATCCTTCATGTCGATGGCCGGGCGGACGTGCAGCACGCCGGCATCGACATGGCCGAACATGCCGTAAACCAGTCCGCGGGCGTCAAGCAGTGCGCGGAACTCAGCGATGTAGTCGGCCAGGTGCTCGGGCGGCACGGCGGTGTCCTCCACGAAGGGGATCGGCCGTTTGTCGCCTTGCATGTTGCCGAGCAGGCCGACCGATTTCTTGCGCATCGTCCAGATCGCGTTCACCTCGGCCTCGCCGCACGCCACGCTAAATCCGCGACGGCCGCGCGAAGGGTCGGATGATTGAAGCGCTTCAGTCATCCGGCGAACGGGGCTCTCAACGTCCGTCGCGGTACCGCCGACGAACTCGACGAGGTTCACGCCCATGGCGCGCTGTCCATCGTCTTCGGGGAAATATCGCCGGACGGAGTCCCAGACCACATCGTCCTGCGCGAGGCCGAGCACCCTGGAATCGACGGTCTCGATCGACGCTGCGCCGAACCGGATCAGCTCCTGAGCATCGCGCAAGGCGGCATCGAAGCTGCCATAGCGAACATTGACCAGAGCGCTGTGTTTGGGGATCGGTAACACATTCAGCTTGGCTTCCGCGATCATCCCAAGCGTGCCTTCGCTGCCGCAGAGAATCGAATTCAGGTTGAAGCGACCGCGATCGTCACGGATGTGTGCGAGGTCGTAGCCGGTCAGGCACCGGTTTAGCCTCGGGAAATGCGCTGCGATTAGATCCGCCTGCTCGCGCTGGATCGCATCGACCAGTCTGTGAACGGCGCCGACGAGGTCGGCTCGTCGCTGGATTTGCTGCAGCTCCTGGTCTTCCAGCGGGCGCGACGTCCAGACCGTGCCGTCCAGCAGCACGGTCGTCAGCTCCAGTACATGGTCGCGCGTCTTGCCGTAGAGGCAGGAGCCCTGGCCACTGGCGTCGGTGCTGATCATGCCACCGATCGTGGCGCGGTTGGAGGTAGAGAGTTCCGGCGGGAAGAACAGGCCGTGTTCGGCCAGCGCGGCATTGAGCTGGTCCTTCACAACGCCGGCCTGCACGCGTACCCAGCGCTCGACCGGGTTGATCTCGATGATCCCATTCATGTGGCGCGAGACGTCGACAACGAGACCTTCCGTCAGCGACTGGCCGTTGGTGCCGGTGCCGCCGCCGCGAGGCGCGAACACGATATCTGCAAAACGGGGCTCGGATACGATACGCGCGAGGCGCACCAGGTCGTCGGTGCTGCGCGGAAACACGACGAGCTGCGGCAGCAGCTGATAGATCGAGTTGTCGGTCGCCGAGACGATCCGGTCACCATAGGCCGGCGACAAATCGCCTTCGAAGCCGCGCAGCCGGAGTTCCGTCGCCAGCTCGCCATGCAGTGGCGCAGGGGCCCGCATATCGGAAACGCGTGGCAGCATCCAGTCCCTCCCGGTTTGGCGGACACCGTAACTGACGGCCAGCACTCCACTTTTCCATGTGAGCGCCTCTGATCGGGCAACGCAAGCGCCGCGGTGTCAGTCTTTTGAAAATGAAATACCGTTTCAAAATAAATTGCAACGCCGTTCTATTTTTGTTAAGGAGCCGCACGGCCGGGGAAACACCGGCCTTGGAGGAAACCAAATGGCCAGTGTCACCGCCGCGTCAGCCGGCGCGGGCTTCACGCCCGAGCAGGAGAAAATCCTCTCGAAGGTGCTGTGGCGGATCGTGCCGTTCCTGCTGCTCTGTTACATCTTCGCCTATCTCGACAGGGTGAACGTCGGTATCGCCAGCCTGACGATGAACGGAGACCTCGGTCTCTCGCCATCTGCATTCGGCTGGAGTGCCGGGCTGTTCTTCTTCGGCTATTTCCTCGCGGAGGTGCCGAGCAATCTGGCCCTGCAAGCGATCGGCGCCCGCAAATGGATCGCCCGCATCCTGATCACTTGGGGCCTGATCTCGGCCGCAACGGCGTTTGTGGTCGGCCCTGTCAGTTTTGGCGTGATGCGCTTCTTGCTCGGTCTCGGCGAAGCCGGCTTCACGCCCGGTGTGTTCCTCTATTTCACCTACTGGTTCCCGGCGCGTGTTCGGGGCAGGGCGACGGCGGCTTTCCTGCTCGGCATCCCGATCGCGAACATCATCGGCGCGCCGATCTCAAGTTCGCTGCTCGCCCTTGACGGCCTGGGTGGTTTGCATGGCTGGCAGTGGCTGCTGATCCTTGAGGGGCTGCCGGCAACCCTGCTGGGCTTCGTTTGTTTCTTCACGCTCACCGACAAACCGGAACAGGCCAAGTGGTTGGGCGAGGAGGAGCGGCGCTGGCTGGTCGAAGTGCTCGCGGCGGAGCGCGCGGCAATTGCTGCAAAGCACTCAACCCGGCTCAGGGACGTCTTCATCAACTGGCGGGTCCTTGTCTGCTCCGCCGTCAACTTCTGCGCCATCATCGGCTCCGTCGGCCTCGGCCTGTGGATGCCGCAGATCATCAAGGGCCTCGGCTTCGGTGTCGTTGCCGTCGGCTTCATTGCCGCCATCCCTTACGTCTGCGGCGCCATCGCGATGATGCTGTGGGCTCGCCTGTCGGACAAGGGCGGGGAACGAAGCTGGTTCGTGGCCAGCGCATTACTCTTGGGTGCGGTGTCGTTGGTTGCCTGCAGCTACGCGACGTCTTCGGCGCTCGCCTCCGTTGTCGCGCTCTGCGGCGCCGTGATCGGCATCATGTGTTACCAGTCCACCTTCTGGCCGATCCCGTCGAGCTTCCTCACCGGCAGCGCTGCCGCCGGTGGCCTCGCGATGATCGTCTCGATCGGCAATCTCGGCGGTTTCGTCGGCCCGTATCTCATTGGCGTGATCAAGCAGTCGACCGACAGCTTCTCCTGGGCCCTGATCTCGGTGGCCGCATTTCTCACCCTGGCCGCCATCCTCATCCGGGTGGTTGGCGTCAGTCTGCAGCGACAGGCCGAGGCGGTTGATGGCCGCACCGGTCCGATCGCAACCCTCTCGAAAGGAATCTGAAGATGAGCGACAAACAGCAGTTTCGTCTCGGTCTGGTCGGCTATGGCGAGATCGGCAGCACATTGGGCAAAGGGCTGCGCGCGGCCGGCCTGCAGCAGATATTCTGCTACGACAAGTATGCTTTCGACGGTCCCTACGCCGATCTGATCCAAAGCCGCGCCAAGACGGCAGGCGTCACGCTGGTCAAGTCCAATCAGGAACTGGCGGATGCCGCGGAGCTGATCTTCAGCGTCACGCCGGGCTCCGCGTCGCTTGAAAGCGCGGCTGCGTTCGCGCCCGTGCTCGATCGCCGCCACACCTTCCTCGACTTCGCCTCGGCCACGCCGAAGGTTAAGTACGGCGTCGCCGAACGGCTCGCCAGGACAGGCGCCACGCTCGGGGACGGCTCCATCATGGGGACGCCAAAGAACGGCTATTCAATGCACATGATGTCGAGCGGAGCGGCCGGGCAGCGCGTGGTCGATCTACTCGTGCCCTGGGGCATGAGCATCGAATTCGCCGGCGAGAAGCTTGGCACGGCTTCGGGGATCAAGATCCTTCGCTCTGTCCTGATCAAGGGGATCGAGGCCTTGATCGATGAAACGCTGCTGGCAGCCAGATCCTATGGTCTGGACGAGACCGTATTGGCTTCGGCGTCGAAGACACTCACCCGTCCCTTCATGGATACCGTTGAGAGCCTGACGCCCTCCGGCGTCATCCATGCAAAGCGGCGGACCGAAGAGGTCGAGATGGCAGCCGAGGCGGTCGCAGATGCCGGGATCGAGCCGCTCATGGCACGCGCAACGGTGGCGCGGCTTCGCTGGAAGGAAAGCCTCGGCCTCAAGGAGCATTTCAACGGCGTCGTTCCCGAAAATTACAGGATCGCCATCGACGCGATCGTGGCCAAGACGCAGCCAAAGGCAAAAGCGGCCGAATAAGGCCAAGCCAAGGGAAAAGAACAGGGAGAGAAACGTGACGGCCGCTCTGACAGAACTCGACCAACTGGAAAAGGTGACGATGCGCAAGGTGATCCTGCGCCTCGTGCCGTTCCTGATGATCTGCTACTTCTTCGCGCTGCTCGACCGCGTCAATGTCGGCTTCGCGGCGCTGCAGATGAACAAGGATCTGGGGTTGACGCCCGCAATGTTCGGCTTTGCCGCCAGCCTTTTCTTTGTCTCGTATTTCCTGGTGGAGGTGCCGAGCAATCTGGCGCTACAGAAGGTCGGTGCCAGGCGCTGGATCGCGCGCATCATGATCACCTGGGGATTGGTGACGGCGTGCATGGCTTTCGTGGTGGGGCCGTACTCGCTTTATGCGATGCGCTTCCTCCTGGGCGCGGCGGAGGCGGGTTTCTTTCCCGGCGCGATCCTCTATTTGACCTACTGGCTCCCTTCCCAATACCGCGCGCGCATCCTGGCAACGTTCACGGTTTCGATTCCGCTGGCCACTTTCCTGGGTTCACCGCTTTCGGTCGGCTTGCTTGAGCTCGACGGCGCGCTTGGCCTGCGCGGGTGGCAGTGGCTGTTCATCCTGGAAGGGCTGCCGACTGTCCTGCTAGGCTTTACCTGCCTGTTCGTCCTGACCGACAAGCCGGCGCAGGCGTCCTGGCTGACCGTGGAGCAGCGGGAATGGCTGACAGGACGCATGGAGGCGGAAGCCGCCGCGCGCAAGCCAGTCGGGCATCTCTCGCTCTGGCAGCTTGCCACCAACAAGTATTTCCTTGTCATGGCGCTGGTCTGCTCCGGCGCCTCCGCCACCGGCAGTGTGCTGTCGGTGTGGCAACCGCAATTGTTGAAGTCGTTCGGCCTGACGAATCTGCAGACCGGCTTTGTCAACGCGATCCCCTATGGTATTGCGACCGTGCTCATGGTGCTGTGGGGACGTCACTCGGACAAGACGGGTGAGCGCCGCTGGCACACCGCCATTCCACTGCTGCTCGCGGCCGGCGGTTTCACGGCATTGGGCTTGACCGGAACCGCGGTCGTGCCGACCGTCATCATGGTCACGTGCTGTCTGGTTGGCGCGTATGCTTTCAAGGGGCCGTTCTGGGCCCTGTCGGCGAGCTGGCTTTCGGCCAGCACGCTCGCGGCGGGCCTTGCCGGAATCAACGCGATTGCCAATCTGATCGGTGGCGGCCTGATGGTGAACGTGGTCGGCCTCGTCAAGGAATCGACCGGTAGTTTCGTCATCGGCATGCTGCCGCTGGCGCTGCTCTGCGCGGTGGCCGCAGCCTGTGTCCTCGTGCTCGGACGTAGCGCCGCGCGCGCGACGGAAATGGCGGCGGTGAAGCCATGAGCCCGCGCAGCAAGGGACAGCGCTCCATCACCCGACGCGGCGTTCTCGCAGGCATGCTGGCTGCAGGCACAGGCGCGTGGGCTGCCGGCGTCGAACAAACGGTGCCTCACAGCACCGGATCCGCTCCGCCACGCCTGGATGCGCCGGCGGGTGCGTGCGACTGCCACCATCACATCTACGACGAACGATTTCCCGTCTCGCCGCATTGGCGTCAGGGGTTTCCGTCCGGTTCAACCGTAGCGGATTATCGGCTGCTCCAGCGACGGCTCGGCACGACGCGAAGCGTGGTGGTGCAGCCGTCGACCTATGGCATCGACAACCGCTGTCTGGTGGACGCGCTCGGCCAGCTCGGCGCGGCGTCGCGCGGCGTTGCCGTCGTCGACACCGAGGTCAAGGACGCGGAGCTGCGGATGCTGACGGACGCCGGCGTCCGGGCCATCCGCGTCAATTTCGTTTCTCCCCAGAGCTGGGGGACGACGACACCGGAAATGCTGACCACGCTCGCAAGGCGGGTAAACCCCTTTGGCTGGCACGTGCAGATCCTGATGCTGGGCGATCAGATTGCCGCACATGAGAGCGTCATCCGGTCGCTTCCCACCAAGGTGGTGATCGACCACCTTGGGCGCATCCCTCAGCCCGACGGAATCAAGCATCCGGCGTTCGCCGCGGTGCGCCGCCTGCTGGACGAGGGCCGCACCTGGGTGAAAGTCACTGAGCCCTATGAGGACAGCAAGCTTGGGCCGCCGTACGCCGACTCCAGCGAAGTGGCCCGGGCCTACGTGCAGGCGACGCCGCAGCGAATCTTGTGGGGCACCGACTGGCCGCATCCGACACAGCGCGGCACCAAGCCGGACGATGCCCTGTTGCTCGATCTCCTTGCAGACTGGGCGCCAGACGAAAAAACGCGCCGGCGCATCCTGGTCGAAAATCCCACCGAACTGTTCGGCTTCTAGGACTTTCGACGCCCCTAAAGGGGAACGGCGAGAACGCAACGGTTTCATTTCCAGAACATCGAGAAGGATAACGCATGTCCGTAGGCTTCAGAATTCTAAAGCGGCAAAGAAAAGTAGCTACCGAAGCCGTCGAGCGCTTTGCCCGCTTGCCGGTAGCAAATGTTAGCGACAGCATGTCGCGCATGACGGCGGCGGGCGCGCGGCTCCGGCCAATGCACCGGGCCGGAGGCATGGCCGGCGTGGCGCTAACCGTCAAGACACGACCAGGGGACAACCTGATGATTCATAAGGCGATGGCAATCGCCGAACCCGGTGATGTCATCGTTGTCGATGCAGGGGGCGATCTTACCAATGCGCTTATCGGCGAAATGATGCTCACGCGAATTGTCAAAAGCGGAATTGCGGGCATCGTCATCGATGGTGCGGTACGCGACGCCGGCTTCATCCGGGGACAGAAGTTTCCCGTTTTCGCAGCAGGCGTCACCCATCGCGGGCCTTACAAGAACGGCCCCGGCGAGATCAATGTTCCGATAGCGATCGACGGCATGGTGATCGCGCCGGGCGACCTCATCCTCGGAGACGACGATGGCCTGCTCTGCGTGCCGTTTGACGACGTGAATGCGGTGCTGAAAGCCGCGACGGCAAAGTACGAAGCGGAGCAGAAGCAGATCGCGAACATCATGGCGGGTACGCACGATGCCTCCTGGGTGGACAAGGCGCTGCGCGAGCTGAATTGCGAAGGCCTCGATTGAACACAGATTCGCGGGTAGGGCGAGACGCGCTTCCCAAATTCGGCTCGTTCAGTCGGCGTCGCATGCGCTTACTTGGCCGGTCGCAACTTTGCACGTCCGTCAGCCCCTGATTGGGCGTCTCCTCGCAGTCGAATGAACTACGAAATCGTCATCACGTTCGGAACCAACGCGCTCTACGGGCGGTCAGTAGACTTTGTTAACACCTGGGGATCAACAGCGGTGTGGGTATCGTAGGACGGCGTCAAGTTCATTGCAAGCGACCGCCATTCGCTGGACTGCTTGATCATCAGCTCGATCTGTATTCGCGCATGCGTGCTCGACAATTTGATCAAATCGGAGGCCGACCTCAGATTGACCAGCTGCTGCGCGTATTCCAGTGCGGCGCTCATGTTCGCCTCCGTGAGTCCAAACGCCTTGGCCTGATAGTCAGCAACGGTCGCAGCAATGGTGGCCGCCGAGATCGTCTTCTCCGAGCTTACAGCACCATGGCTGCTGTTCGCTTGAGTCGCCGGTTCCGGCGCTGGACCGGTCGGCAACTCTCGGCTGGCAATGTCGTTCACATCACCCGGTGAGGCACTCACACAGACTTTCAGGGTTTGCAGGACAGGGGCCCGATGCTCCATAGCCATTTCGGTGGTATCATCGACGGAATTCGAGATCGCGCGAGCGCTTGAGGTGAGCGCGTCCGCCGGATGAGGCAATTGGATTACGGTCGAGGCCTCCGTTGTCGGAGGGGCAACCGTGATGCTCATGGTGAGTTGGTCAGCGCTCTCAGCTGCGGTTTCACCTGCTTTCACGTCCTCGAAGAAAGTCGCGATCGGAGCGGGCGACGTCACGCGCACTCCATCACGTGCCGCAGTGCTCACTGCAGCGGCCGTGAGCTCCACGAGCGAGCGACGAATGGGGCGCGCATGAGCAGGCTGCCTTGACCGCGGTTTATCCATGAACGACCGCCTCCCTGTTGAGTTGTTTCGAAACCCAGCCCCACAACGCGCGAATTTCCTCTGAGGCCTTTCCTTCGGGCGCAAATTCTGTGACTCCCAAACCAGCCCCGAGCGCGTCCTGATAGTCGTTGCGCTGGACGATGAAGGGCAGCGCGAGTACTCCGAGCGAATTGAGTGCCGTCGCAGCTTCGCTCAGCCGATAGCCGCGAGGCGGCGTTTGGTTGAGGACGAAAGCAAATCGGCGGTTGAACCTGCGAATGGTGGTAAGCGTGGGCAGCGCAGCTTCTATATCTGCCGGGCTCGGACGGGCCGGGATGAGACAAAGATCAGCCACCGAAATGGCGCAGCTGCTCATGTTGTTGTTCGTGGCTGCGGTGTCGATAATTGTGAGCCTGACCCCCTCGGCCCTGAGGCGAGGTATTGCACGCTCAATTTCAACGCGATCGGCAACCCGATCAACGCGCGGATAGGGGTTGGTGCGCCGTCGGCGCCAGCTTGATACCGTGCCTTGCGAATCTGCTTCGATCACGGCAACGCGGTTTGCGTCCTCCATCGCAGCGACAGCAAGGCCCACGGTGAGCGTGCTCTTGCCGCTTCCGCCTTTTTGCGTGACCAGCGTGACAACGTACATTGCTGCGTTTCCCCAAATGGCAGGTGTCTGAGCAGCTATCACTCTTTCTGACCGAACGGGATTACTGCGGTCGCTGCTCAAGCAGGGCTTGCGTTTCCGTCGTGGTTGTCGAGCCCCTAAGCTGTGACTCTGCGCAGACACCAGCCCATAGCTTTGTGCCCCGCACCGTTCCAACGAGTTTGCAGCCCATCGGCTCTTTCGGCTTTACCTGAACCACGGTTTGTTGCCGACCTTGCGGCCCACTCTGAGCGAATGCGGTTGCCGAAAAGCAGATAGCAATGAGAATGAGCAGTGACCTCATCGTCAATTTACGTTTGCCTCACTACACTCCGACCTCTGAAAGCCAATTAGAAAGTATCCCACAGAGCATTCGCAGCAGCATTTCAGAAAGAAGGCGATGCACTATCGAAATTTTCTTGTCTAATTTCAGGACATCAGCCCACGGCCAGCACGTGTGTTGGCGCACTGACGTCGGACGAATGAAGCCGTATCGACTTGTCACGGCTGCGAACGATTTTCGCAACAACGGCCGGCCGCAGACAATCAAAAATTGCTGCACGATCCCGTGAAATCTCCCACGAAATCTCGTCGCTTAAGAGTGGTACTCCATGAATAGTAGACCGAGGAATCTCGCAGAACACACGGGAACCGTTCACGGTGGCCCAGACAGTCAGGCTATTGCCGTCCCAGCCAATTTCGCTGTCAAACTGAACTGCCGACATCGCACGACTCCCTTCGAAGTTTGCGTCGGCGCGAGTATCTACCGAGGTGTGCCGTTGTAAACTTGGGTGGCTTGCAATGGATCCGATTGAGTACTCGGTGTGGCGAAAACATCGCAGGATTGGAACTCGACGGTTGGGGCGAACCTGCCCCGGGGCCGCGCATGTCGAACCGCTCACACCGGCGATTGGTACGCCCCGTTCGGCTTATCCACATCCATACGCGCATCCATTTTGCCCATGTCATTGTCTTGAGTAGCATCTAGCTTTTCGGGTGATGGCTTTGGAGATGTGTCATGTTGGATGCCGAATTTAAGAAACAACGCGCCCAAACGGCGCGTGAGTTGGCAGCGATAGCAACCGATCGTTTCACAAAAAGGCGACTTCTGGACTTAGCTGCGCGGTACGAAGACGATGACTCCCCGGCCTGCAGTCCGCTGACGCCCATTGACCTAAAATTCAAAAGTCACGGCACCGGTTCAGAGCGGTAGGCGTTTGCTGCAGAACCTGGGCAAGGCCACGATCGAACGGAAAGGTCACCAGCGAGAATTGGGGTGCGCCAGGAAGAACGTCACCACCCACATTTTTCTCGGGTGTGGGTGGCGTCTTTAGTCGCAATCACCTCGCGCATGTCTTCGCCCAACTCGTGGTAATGCAAGGCGATTTTGCAAGTTGGCTCGTCAGCTAAACGAACGACCAAGTGAGACCTTGCGATTTGAAACACCAGAGCAGACATTTAACCCCTGTGTTGCGTCGACCGGTTGAGCCGGCCGAGGTAAAGCGGACCTCGTACCGTCAACCTCGGGAATTTGGCTACCCAACGATTGCGATTGGCGGCCGTCAGCGTTCATCTGTTCGCTTCGTATTGCTTGACTGAGCCTTGATGTTCGCAATCTCCGCAAGTGCCATCACCGATGCAAACTCGGCGATCGAATAGGACCTAGTGCCATCGCTGATCGAGATGCCTGTTAGCCTCCCGACGACATGCCATTCGATCGCTTTTGCAAAAGCGTCCCTGGCCGTTTTGGCGGCAGCCTTGAACATGTGATCGTCAACGTGGGCATGCACGTGGAAAATCATGGTTGATGCTTGCCCAACGCCACGGGGCTGGACCAGACGGAAAACCTCGCATGGCGCTGCTTGGCGCTCAAATTGCACCGAGGAACGGTCTTTTGACTCAAAGCGTGCCATCTTGAGCCTCTGTACGGTCCGTCCACAAAGCGGCCGACTGCTCGCTGTGCCGGAGTTCAAGACACGGTGTGCTGCGACTTCTTCTTTATGTCGGACGCTTTAATGAAGCGGACGCCCACCTGATCGCCGTTGACCCAAGCTAGTTGGCAACGCCGATATGCTTTCCCCACTGTCGAGAGCACAAGAAAGAATTCCTTCAGCGGAAGACCTTCAATCGAACCGCCGACGGAAAGCCTAGCCCCCGTCTCCGATATATCCTGCATTGTACACGGACGCTGCCACGTACCGTCGATCGCCATCATGTTCGCGGCGAACCCGCGCTCGAATACGACGCGATGTGCCTTACGTTGTTCCATCTAGTCAAATCGTCGATCTAAAATGAATGACGATGGGGTCCGCCAACGGTGCGGCGGATCATTACTATGCAATGCTCGTGGTGCGCCTTTTCGGATCGGACCACGATGAACAAACTACAGGTAAGCGGTTAATTTTTACTCAAAGGCGACGACGGGTGACGCGGGCGGCTCACACGCGCTTTCCCGCAAGACCCCGCTTCGGTTAGCTGCGAGCTTTCCGTCTTCGCAATCGTTAGGCGCAATTCTGCTGCCCGTTCCTGCTTTGCTCGCCTTCGAAACTCGCGCTCTGTTCTGAGGGCGAGGGCCGCGAGGTATGGTCGACGTCGACATGAACGCGCCTTAATCTGATGCGCGTCGCTTACCGATTTGTCACTGGAAGGCGCAGGTCGCCCGAGCTAATGCGGTCCGGCAAATGCGCTACTTTTTTCATATCTTTGACGGTTTGGAGATCCATCCGGATGATGTTGGCAGCGACCTCCCGAGTTTAGATTGCGCGAAACGTATGGCGCATGCCGTTGCAGATGAACTGCAAAAGGGTGGCGTGTTTGCGCAGGCGAGTTTGGTGATCGTCGCGGACGCGGATGACAACATCCTGTTCGAATGCGAAGCCTTTTAGAACTCGGTGCGCTTAGTCCATCGGGAACCGTTCCCGGCGATGGGCCGTTACCCGCCAACATCACTGAGGGATCTCGGACGAACGGGAGCATGATGGTATGTGGGATGCCCTGACGAGGTTGGCGGTCGAGTCGAGCGGCGTCATTGCACTGCGCATGACAAAGCTCATGCTGGGCGGAAAACGGGCGGCGCGGCGAGAAGCCCGACTGATGGTAAGCGAAAAGATCGATGCCTCGGTCAAAGCGACCAGGAGCCTGATCGGCGGCGCTTCTGCTGAAGAGATAATAGGTCAATACCGAAGGCGCGTGGCCGCCAACGCGAGACGGCTAGGCAAAATCGGGGCGGGTCGCACGGCAAAGAAGAAACACCGCCGTTGGAAGTAGCGAAATCCGAAGAGGTGACGAGCCTGGGAACTCTTGATCGGCGGGTCACTCGCTGGCAGACCACACCAACTAGTCTTGCCCGGCGCTTAGAGCCGTCCAGAGACGCGATGACGCTCCTTAGGTTCGTTTTGATCCTGGGCAGTGTGATGCGTGCCGCGACAGCGCAAACCGGCAATGGCTTGTCGCCGACTGGTGACGGACAACTCCGCTCACAAAAAAGGGCCGCCGGGATTGGGCGGCCCAAGTCTTGGGAGGAACGCGCCCAAGAGCAAAACGCCTCTTGAACCCGTCACACGACAGAATGACAGGAGATTGTTTCTGGCCGTCTTCACTCAAAAAGGAAAATGGTTGCGGGATCGTTTCTTCGGAACCGACGCGGTGAAGTCAGTTCACGGATTCGAGAGGCCGCGCTTCAGTCGAAAAACTGCCGACTTTTCGATAAACACCACATCAAAGGACGGCTTCGCACCGGCACAACTACAACGACCGTCTCATAGAAAGCTGCTATCAGACTGATGATCACATGGATCGTCGTGAACGTTGCCAAGCTCATGCCGAGTATCATGGTGCGCTCCTGAAGAAGACCGGGTTGGTAGATTTATTGCTGGTCATTGTTGTCTCCGTGTCGTCGGCGTGAACGCGGTTACTCTGGCAACTCAGGTGCGCCGTTGCGCCAGCGCGATTGGCATGCTTGTAGATAGTTTGCTGTAGAGAAGCGTGCCATCGCCTGCGCGTGCTCAATTGCGTTGAGCGGTCCAATAACCGGAACACTGCGAACTCCCCGCGCGACCGCTCCACCTGCCATGGCCCGTGGTGCCGGCGAGCTTGCCGGATCCTGCGGCGTGTTTGTCGTGAACGGTGACCGACGCATGAACTGCGCCGGATCTGGCGACATATCCTTTGAACTTCACAAGGTTGGGGTGCGAGACGACACCGTCAGAAACATTGATCGTGAAGTTGTAGCTGGCGTCGCAAGCGCCTCTTTGCGTCACGAACGCGAGATCCCATGAGCCGTCATAGGCCGATCGCGCCTGTGCGGCAGATGGCAGGGCGATCAAGCAGCCGGTTGCAATGATCCAAAGCGAGAGCGCCTTCATCGTAATTCTCCTTTCGGGTCGCAGGTTTCTGCAGGGCTCGTCCAAGATCTCTATTTCGTCGATGCTGGCGACAGCGGGCCCGCCGGCGCCGCCCGCATCAGACTAATCAGCAACAGCCCGACGATTGCGGCCCAGAAAGCAACCTGGAAACCGTCAATAGTGGACAGTACGTTGGCTTCTCGTCGAACGAGCGAGGCCAACATGGTCGCCGCGCGTGCTGCGGCCGTCTCCGTGGCGGCGCTATGTTCGGCAAGCCGACCGGTTAGGCGACCGAGAGCCTGAACCACATCGTTGTCTCCAGCGGAGACGTGCAGGCCGGTGAGATTCGAATGGACCTGCTGGCGCACGCGAAGCCAGGTGGTCATCGCTGTGGCTGCAACCTCGATCACGTCAAGGCGCAACACTTGGATATAGGCGACGAAGGCGATGGCCCGCGCCGGATTGAGATTTGACACGACGAAAATCAGGAGTGCGGTAAAGGTCAGGCCCTGGCCAACGGTCTGCACCAGAGCCATCGGAATGAAATCGTCCGGCGCCCACTCATGCGTGATGCGGGTGCCCATCCACGCTGCGATCGCGAAACTCGACAATCCGAACATGGCCACGATCCGAGCATCTATTCGGCGAAGCAGCCAGACCGCGGCGGGCACCGCGACGATCAGCGGCAACGCCGTGTAGAGGAGGAGCACGCTGCCGGCTTGCTCGGGCCTAAGCCCGGCGACGACGGTCAGGAAGTTGGGGACCAGCATGGTGTTGGACAGGCTCGTGACCATGTAGGTCATCATGGTCAACAGCACCAAGGCGATGTTTCGCGACATCAGGACCGCGGGGCTCGCCCATGGCTCTGGGACGATTGCTTCGTTGACGAGAAAGGCGATGACGAGCGCGCCGCCACCGACGATCAGCCCGGTTACGGTGCCAGATTCGAACCAGTCCAGCCTGTTGCCCTGATCACAGCCGGCATAGATCAGGGCAAGGCCGGTGCCGAGCAGCAGCATGCCGCTCCAGTCGGCTTGCGCCAGCAGCCTTTGATTGACGAATTCCCGGGGCGTGCCCCGCCAGGTCAGCAGCGCCATCAGCAGGGCCACCACGGCGTCCTGCCAATAGAGCCATTGCCAGCCAACCTGGTCCACATAGAAGCCCACCAACGATATCCCGGCGTTACCGGTGAAGGACAGCCGGAAAGAATAGGCTGCGAGGCCGACGATCCACCAATGCTTCGGCAGATTGTGCAGGACGATCATGATCGTCGCCGGAACGAAGACGCCCAGCAACAGGCCGCGAATGAAGTGCAGCGCCAGGAGCAACTGGTAGTCGCGGACGAAAGGAATGGCCAGCGCTATGCCGACATAAAGCAGGCTCGGCCAGACCAGTACCCGGCGCAAACCGAAGACCACGGCAAGCCAGGCAATGGCGGGAGCGATGAGGATCTGCGGCGCGGTAGAGGCGGTTGCCAGCCATGACCCCTCGTCGAAGCTCAGGCCCAACTGGCCTCTCAGGTCCGGCAGACCGAGTGCGAACAGCCGCACGTCGAAGCTTGCAATGAAGGCACCGAGCAGCACAGCGCCCACGGCGAGCCACGGGTGGTGGGAGGGACGGTCGACAGAGTCGGCGCCGCCTTTGATGGCTGCGGTCGTCATGACGCGCCTCGATTTATCCGGATGTGTGTGACGACCGACATCCCAGGTCTTAGTTGTGCTACTAACGGCTGACCGGGAGCGAACTCAATGCGGACCGGGATGCGTTGCACCACCTTTGTGAAGTTTCCTGTCGCGTTGTCCGGCGGCAGGAGGGCAAAGGTCGATCCGCTGGCCGGCGAAAGGCGCTCCACACGTCCACGCAGGACGACGCCGGAGAACGTGTCGACAGTGACATCCACCGGCTGACCCGGCACCACGTGGGTCAGTTGCGTTTCCTTGTAATTGGCAACCACGTAGACGTTCGGCAGCGGCACGACCGCGATCAGATTGGTGCCGACATTGACGTAGTTGCCTTCCTGTACCAGGCGTGCGCTGACAACGCCGTCGAAGGGTGCCACGATGCGTGTATAGCCCAGCCGCAGCTGCGCCATCGTGAGATCTGCCTGGGCGGCAACGAGCTTTGCCCGCAGCAGGTTCTCGTCGCCGTTCAGAATCTCGAGCTGGCTGCGCTGCGCTTCGATCGTCGCTCCAGTCGCCGCGAGCGCGGCACTGGCCGTTTCGTGCGCGGCCGTCGCCTGCTCCTGCCGCTGCCTTGTGCCGGCGACGCCGCCCCGAAGAAGGTTGTCCTGTCGTTCCAGCTCCTGCCGTGTTTCAAGCTCGCGGGCGAGGGCGGACTGGCGCTGCGCTTCTGCCTGGGCGATCACGGCGCGCTGATGGGCCTTCTTGTTTTCCAGGTTGTCGAGGTCGGCCCGGGCAGCAGCAGCGCGCGCCTCGGCCTGGGCCACGACCGCATCGTAGTCCGCAGGTTCGATCTCCATCAGCAATTGACCCGCTTTGACGCGCTGGAAATCCTGCACGACAACGCGCCTGACGTTGCCGCTCACCCGCGCGCTCAGCCGGGACGTCTCGGCATGCACTGCGGCATTGTCGGTGGTCTGGACGGCGGCGGCACCCGCCCAGGCGTTCCAGCGGTCGGACGTCACGAGAACGAGCGCTGCCGCCGCACCGATGGCCATCAACGGGATGATAAGGTGCCGCGGGCTGCGTGACGCGACCTGGGTAGCGGTCGTGTCCGGAGCGTGCGGCGAAGCCGTTGCTGGTTGATCTTTGGCCTGTGCTGGCGCCGGCTCGGCGGGGCGGTGTCCGGCTGGAGCAGCCTTTGCTTGTGCAGGCGTTGCGGTGTGGCCTGCTTCGGACAGCGCGACCGCACCCGCCTCAGAAATCGTCGTCATGGCGTTCATGTTGTTTCTCCCGCGATCATTGTGCGGTCCAGCCGCCGTCGACCGAGATGGCGGTTCCCGTGATTTGATCTGCCGCGTCCGAGCACAGGAACGCGACGGTGCCACCGAGCTGCTCCGGAGACGCAAACTCCAGGGACGGCTGCTTCTCGGCCAGGAGTTCGTCGGTTGCCGTCTTCTGGCTGATGCCTCGCTCTGCCGCCATGTCGCTGATTTGCTTCTCGACCAGCGGCGTTCGCACCCAGCCTGGGCAGACCGCATTGCACGTCACGCCGCTGCCGGCGGTCTCTAGTCCAACCACCTTGGTGAGGCCGACGAGCCCATGCTTGGCCGCGACATAGGCGGCCTTGTGCGTTGAAGCGACGAGCCCGTGTGCCGAAGCAATGTTGACGATCCGCCCCCAGCGCTGCTTTTTCATTTGTGGCACGGCCGTCGCGATGCCGTGGAAAGCCGCCGAGAGGTTGATGTCGAGGATGGCATTCCACTTCGCGGCCGGAAATTCATCGACCGGAGCGGTGAATTGGATACCGGCATTGTTGACGAGGATATCGATGCGGCCGAATTTCTTGATCGTCGCGTCGATCAATCCACGCACGGCTTCGCCCTTGGACATGTCGGCACCGTCATGGGTGACACGCACCCCATGCTCGCGCTCAAGTCCCTTGCGGATCGCCTCGATCTCGCTTGCTTCGCCAAAGCCATTCAACACAATGTCAGCGCCAAGCCTGGCAAGCTCTTTGGCGATTCCGAGCCCGATGCCGCTGGTTGATCCGGTGACGATGGCTACCTTGCCCTTCAACATGAGACTTCCTTTCGATGCGTGGGAGATGAACCGGCCGGGCGCTCAGTCGCGGCGGTGGATATCATGGGTGACAATGCCGACCTCGGGCGACGGCGGATCGAGGCGCTGCGGATTGGCGAGCGTGCGGCGGATATCTTCCAAGCCGCTCTGCCAATGCGCACGCATCGCGCTCAGGCCGAACTCGTAGTCCTTCGACTGACCCTCATGCAGCTTGGACTGATAGATCAGGTGAATGATGTTATGAGAGCGATGGCGGGCCAAATCAGCCAAGGCGCTGATCTCGGGATCCTTCCTTGCAGCCTCCGGCAGCTTCTCGAGCGTCCGCTGCAGCGCCTGGCGCATTTTCTGTATCCGCAGCGCCTGATCGGTGACGGCGCGGGTGCGGCTCGAATACTGAATATCCTTCTGCCGGTTCGACACCTCCATCATGTCCTGGGGAACGTGGCCTCTGGCGGACCAAAGGTCGATCTGGAAGGTCAGCGTGTCGCGCGCATCGTCCGACAGCACGCGGGAGAGCGGCGTGTTCGACACGACGCCTCCGTCCCAGTAATGTTCGGCCTCGATCTCGACGGCCGGAAAGCCGGGCGGCAGTGCGCCGGAGGCCATGAAGTGTTTTGGTCCGAGCCGGCGTTCAGCGGTGTCGAAATAGGTGAGGTTGCCGGTGCGGACATTGACCGCGCCGACGCTGACGCGCACTGCGCCAGAGTTTAACCGGTCAAAATCGACGAGATTCTCCAGCGTTTGCAGCAACGGAGCGGTGTCATAAAAGCTGGTCGCGGCATCGCCCGAGAACGGCGAGAAAAGCGGCGAGGGGAAGCGCGGCTTGAAGAAGCCGGGCTGGCCCTGGACCAGGGCTCTCGTCGCCGCCAGCACGTTGCGCACCGATTTGACGTCGAACGCAAAGGGCAAGGCATCGACCAGCCCTTCTCCGGCGGGCCACTCGATCGAGTGGGCGCAGATGGTCTCCCAGAATTCGCGCAGCCGTGCCACGCGCTCATCTTCGGGCGAGCCTGCGATAATGGCGGCGTTGAGCGCGCCGATGGAGATGCCTGCCAGCCAGTTCGGGCGGATGCCAGCTTCGTGAAGGCCCTCATACACGCCGGCCTGATAGGCGCCGAGCGCACCGCCGCCCTGCAGCACCAAGGCAACGACATCGTAAGGCAGCTCGTTGGTCCGTCGTGCCGCAGAATGGGTTTGCTCGCGCATCACGTTCAACATGGCCAGGACTCCTTGCATTGAGGCCGATCTGATTCAGCCTGCATTCGCTTCGATGAGAATTTGCGATCCGGCTCCGCGCGACCGCGCGGCAGAAGCCGGGCACAGATAGTCGTACACAACGGACCCGAGCCCGAGGGTCAGATCGGCGACGATGTGCTTGGCTGCGAGCACCTGAAGTACCGGCAGCTCGGCGACAGGAGCGAGCGCATGCGAGTACAGGTCGAGCGCGGCCGGTCCGGTCCACGCCCCCTTCACCGTGATCTCCTCGCAATGGAAGCGCACCAGTTCGCAGATGCGGGCCGTGCCGTCGACATGCGGGATGATCTTGAGCAGGAAATTCGGCGCGGCGAGTTTGCGGGCTTCGACCGCGGCATCGAGGGCCCGGTGCTTGTAACCCATGGTGCCGGTCGCGATCCGCACCGATCCATAGTTCAAGGTACCTACCAGCGTGTCGATCTCGACCGCGAGCTTCGGTTGCGCCAGCTTCTTGGGAAAGCCCCACAGCTCGCGTCCGCCCGCGATCGGCGGATGGTCGTTGAGGAACATCTGGTGGACGAAGCTGCCAGCCTGGCCCTGAAAGGACACCGGAATGACCTGTCCGCTTTCGGTGTAATCGCCGAAGCCGGTCGAGTCAGGCATGCGAATGAATTCATAGTTCACGACCGGCTCGGTGAGCTCCAGCGGCTCTGGCACGATCCGGCGCAGCGCGTCGGGATCGGTCCGGTACTGGATGATGAAGTATTCGCGGTTGACGAAGCGATAGGGGCCGGCGGGAAAGGCCGGGTTTGTCAACGGCATGGCAAACGCGTTCGCGCGCACGGTCTCGTGTTTCATCGAGGTCGAGCTCCAGAAAGCTTTGGGTGAGGAGGGCCGCACTCTATTGCGCGGCCGGTATCTGATGAGGCGCTTGCTGCGCCTGATTCCGCCTTAAACCAGCGAGCAGTCAGTAATCCCAGATGGCCGGCACCCAACGAAAGGTGTCGCCATGGGCCGCTACGTGACCGATGGACGGAAACGGCATGTGCGTGGCCACCAGCAGCCCGCCGTTCTCAGCCATCTCACGCAGCAAATTGATACGAACGCGAGCTGATTCCACGGGATCGTGCTCGAAGCCGTTGTACCATTCGGGGTGTTCGAACCCGACCTGGAATACGAGGTCGCCGGCGAATGTCAGCCGCTCGCCACCAGACGTCACGTGAACCACGCTGTGGCCGGGTGTATGGCCGCCGGTGCGCTTGACGACCACGCCCGGCGCCACCTCGTACTCCTCCTCGAACGTTTGCAGATTGCCGGCGTATTCCTTGACGAACTGCTTGGCAGTCGCCCGGAGTGCGTCCGGGAATCCGTCCGGCATCGAGACGTGGGAGAAATCGGGCGCCTCCCAGAACTTGACTTCCGAGGCCGCGACGTGAATTCGCAGGTCCGGACTCAGACGTTCCTTCACCCCTTCGACGAGCAGCCCGCCAACATGATCCATGTGCATGTGGGTCAGCACCACGTCGGTCATGGATGCGAGATCGATGCCGGTAGCCTCCAGACGATGGATCAACTGTCCGGCCTTCGGCAAGGGAAACGCTGCCCCCATCCCGGCGTCGATGAGGATGGTTCGGTCGCCGCTGCGCACCACGACCACGTTCAGCGCCCAATCGAACGCGTCCGGCGGCAGGAAATTCTCTTTCAGCCAGGCCTCCCGGACGGCCGGCTCGGCATTGTGGGCCAGCATCGCGCCCGGCAGGGTGAGCACGCCATCGCTGACCACCATTACGTCAATCTCGCCGATCTTCAGCGCGTAACGCGACGGAACCAATTCGTCGCGCACTGGTCTGCCGGTGTGTGAGGTGTTGTGTAGGTTCATGTTTCTCTCCTGTTTCATGGTTGGGCTGCTGGCTTGTCTTGGTTGAGCAGGCCGCGCAGCCAGCGCGGAGCGCGGCCCGTTTCGCGTGAAGGATTAGAAGAAGCCGCTCACATCAGTCACACGCTCCGGATCGGCTGAGGCCAGCGCGGCGGCGCGCTCGGCCTTCGGCGGATAGATCCAGACGGTGTTGATCTCCTGCTTGGTCTTCTTGGCGACGTCGCCGACCATCGTCACCTCGCGCTCCCAGCCACGCGTGAACAGCGCGCCGGCTTCGCCGAGGTCGAGGCAGGTGACGTAGCCCTTCTGGTGGTAGCGTTTGGTCGGAATGCCCAGCAACTCGGCGGCAGCGTTGTTGCCGGCAAAGGCGCCCATCCGCGTGGCGTGCTGGCACGACATCAGCGCGTAATTGCCGTCATCGTCGCAGGCGGCGCGGGCGGCATCGCCGGTCGCGAAGACGCCGTCCACTCCCGGCACGCGCAGATCGCGGTCGACCAGCAGCCGGCCGAAATTGTCGCGCTCGGCGGGGATCTGCTGGGTCAACGGCGCGGCGCGAATGCCTGCGGCCCAGATCACGGTCTCGGTTTCGATGTGCTCGCCGCTGGAAAGCTTGATGCCGGATCCGTCGAGCGAGGCTATGCCGACACCGAGCCGGGTCTCCACACCGAGCTTGTGCAGGGCGTCCTCGATGACGGGGCGGGGGCCTTCGCCCATGGCGGGAGCGATCGCCTTGTTGCGGTCGACGATGATGACGCGCGTCTTGGCATCCTTGCCGAAGATCTGGCGCAGACGTGTAGGCAATTCCGTCGCCGCCTCGATGCCGGTGAAGCCGCCGCCGGCAACCACAATCGTGTCGCGCCCGTTGACGGCCGGCCGGTCGGCCAGGCCGCGCAGATGCTTGTCGAGCGCGAGCGCGTCGTCGAGCGAGTCGACGCTGAAGCCATGCTCGGCGAGGCCCGGAATATTCGGGCGGAACAGCTTGCTGCCGGTGGCCACGACCAGGCGGTCGTAGGAGAGCGTCTTGCGCGCGCCCTTGGTGGTAGAGATCTGCACCATGCGTGACTTGGTGTCGATCGTCTCGGCACTACCTTGCACATAGATGACGTCGATGGCCTTGAGGACGTCGAGCAGAGGCGCCGTCAGGGTCTCGGGCTTCGGCTCGTAGAGCCGCGGACGGACCACGAGCGTGGGCTCCGGCGCAATCAGCGCGATCTCGAGCTCCTCGGGCGTGACGCCCTGGATGTCACGCAGGCGCGCGGCGGAGAGGGCGGCGTACATGCCGGCGAAGCCGGCGCCGATGATGACTAGTCGCATGTCTTTGCTCCTTGGTTTGAACTTCCCGAAAGTCCGTGGCGCTCCACGATGAAACGAAGAAGTGAAATGAAGGGACCTCAATCCTTATTGACGGAGGTCGCCCTGCACGGACGACATTGGCATCGAGGATTCACATCCCCGCGCGGCAGCCCGCGGTCCCAGCGGCCAGCCGGTGCGAAAGACGATCGGTTGAGGGGCGTTTGCGGCCCAGTCCTCATGGGAGAGGCGAAGATTTGCTCCCATCATGATTGACATCACGGGTCTGGCCCTTTGCAGGGACTGCGCCGGAATTTCCACCTGCTCGCCTGTCGCCGAGGTGAAGCGAATGGACAGCGAAAGTCCGTATACGAGCGCGGTTGCGACCAATCGTCGTCGCGGCGCGATAGAATGGGCTTTGACAATGTTTTTCCAGATCATCTTGTTTCTCCGTCCGCCTGGACGTGGGCACGGTGATGATCTAGCGGATCGGAGCTGCGGCTGCGCCAGAGCGATTGCCGTACCTATAGAGCGATTGCTGTTAACGTCGGCGCTTCCGCCAATCGCTCGGGGGTTCGCCAGTCAGCTTCCTGAATGCGGCGGCGAAGGCGGTCTGCGAGGAATAACCAAGCGTGGCTGCGACCGAGGCGACTGAGGCGTCGGTGTCGCGCAGCATGTTCATGGCCTGCTCGAGCCGGTGCTGGCGCAACCAGGCATGCGGTGAAAGGCCGGTATTTTCCTTGAAGGCGCGGCAGAAGTGGAAGCGCGACAGGCCCGCATCGGAAGCCAGCGCGGCAAGCGAAACGTCTGCATCGCTGTCCGAACGCAGGCGTTCGATAGCCCGACCCAGCACCTTGGGCGACAGTCCGCCCATGGCCGGCTTCATTATTGCAGGTGAGCCCGCGTGCGCCGCGAGGAGGCGCGTCGCCAGCAGATCCATGAGCTGGCGCCTGAACAGCGCATCCAGCGTCGCGCAGCCTTCCAGGGCGTCGGCCGCGCTCAGCAGCAATCGGGATGTAATGGGATCGGAATGCGCAGTTCGCTCCACAAGGTCGCCGGGAGCGGTTGTACCGGCTTCGTGAGCAACGCGATGCAGCGTTGTCTGCGGAAGATAGAGCTGAAGGACACTCAAGGGCTGGTAGATGTCCCATCGTGAGCTTGAACCGGCCGGAATAACCGTCACGGTGCCGGGACGCGTCATTCCGTTCACAAACGCTTTCCCGTCGCGGCGCTCGAACCGTACCGGCTCGGCGGGGAAAGCCATGATGACGTGATCGGTCATGGGCTCGACGACATCGTGCAACGGGTCATGTTTCCAGTGGGCGATCCCCGCACCAGATGGATCCAAAGCCATACGAAATGGTGTGGTCCCGAGCACGCGGGCCATCTCTACATCCGCGGAACGCCTATCGGCATCCGGCAGATGCTCCTCGCGCGGCGCGGGCGTGACGGCCGGGTCCTCCACAGAATGGCGCAAGACAGATTTGGTCACGGACGTGTTCTCGCGGGATGAATCAATCGGGCAGACGTTCCTGACTTGCGATGTCCGTCCAGCCAGTCGTCAAAGCGCACTGAGCCGAGCCGAGGGTTCTTGCCCGGCGTGAGGGAATGATCGTCCAATTCTGCTCCGAAGTAGCGGGCATGGATGTCGGCTACGACCTTGCGTGCGTCGCTTGTTGCGACCAGGTATCGCTGGACGCATTCATCGAGAGTGAATTGCTCCGGACCGGCCAACTCGACAATCCCGTTAACCGGAGCGCTGAGCGTGACATCGACAAGCGCAGCGGCGACATCGTCCGAAGCGACGGGCTGGAACAATGCCGGCGACACCCGGACGATTTGTCGATCTCCGGAGGAACCAACGATTCCGCTGACGAACTCGAAGAACTGGGTGGCGCGTAGGATTGTGTAGGGAATCGTCGAGCCTCTGATCAGGTTCTCCTGAGCCAACTTGCCGCGGAAGTAGCCGTTTTCCGGAAGGCGATCGGTGCCGACGACAGACAGCGCGACATGGAGCTCTACTTTGGCGGCGGCCTCAGCAGCGAGAAGATTGCGGCCCGATGTTTCAAAGAACGATAGGACCGCGCTGTCCTCGAAGGAGGGTGAATTTGAAACGTCGACGACAATTTCGGCACCTGACATCACCTTGCCGAGGCCATCGCCTGTGATAGTATTGACACCAGTACTGGGAGCTGCCTGGACCACTTCGTGGCCTCTCTGACGGAGCTTGTTGGCAAGCTTCGCTCCGATGAGGCCGGTCCCACCGATGACGACAATCTTCATGACTTTCCTCGATTTTCCTGGCTACTTCTTCGCTTGTTGCTGAAAGCGGCCTTGCTTCGAAAGCGCGACGAGATTGCGCCGAGGTGGGCTGAAAAGCCTTGCAGCCGTCTTGGATTGCGGTTGAATTTTCCTTGGATTCCTGTCCAACCAGAGCGCCGAAAGTGCAGTTCTCATTCGAAAATTACTGCCTGGACGCCGACCGGCGCGAGCTCAAGCGCGACACTGAACTCGTCGCGGTTGGGCCCAAAGTCTTCGATTTGCTGCTTTTTCTGATCCAGCACCGGGAGCAGGTGGTGACGAGAGACGATTTGCTTCAGGCAGTCTGGGGTGGCCGCATCGTTTCGGAGTCGACGCTCACCAGCCATATCAACGCGGTACGCAAAGCGCTCGGGGACAGCGGCAAGGAGCAGCGGCTGATCCGGACGGTCTCGCGCAAGGGCATTCGATTTGTCGGGAAGATTCGAGAGGAAGAATTGCGTGCGAGCGCCTCCGCGAACCCGAACATCGCGGGTGAGAAAGCCGGACCTTCACTGGCGCTACCGGATTCGCCGTCCATTGCGGTCCTGCCGTTCCGGAATCTTAGCGGCGACGCCGAACAGGACTATTTTGCCGACGGGATTGTCGAGGACGTCATCACAGCACTGTCACATATTCGCTGGCTGTTCGTAATCGCGCGCAACTCAAGCTTTACCTATAAGGGCAAGACAGTGGACGAGAAGCAGGTGGGGCGCGAACTCGGCGTGCGGTACGTCGCCGAAGGTAGTGTCCGCCGGTCCGAAAAGCGAGTTCGTATCACCGGGCAACTTGTTGAAGCGGCGACCGGTACTCATCTTTGGGCGGGGAGATTCGAAGGGACACTCGAAGACATCTTCGAACTTCAGGATCAAATCGCGACCAACATCGTCGGAGCAATTGCTTCCCAGCTTGAACGTGTAGAGATTGAGCGCGCCAGGCGGAAGCCGACCGGCAGCCTCAGTGCCTATGATAACTACTTGCGCGCCATGCCTCATTTGCATCGGGGAACGCGGGAGGCGATTGATCAGGCGCTGCCGTTGTTCTACGAGGCCATAGAACTCGATCCGGAGTTTGCTTCTGCGCACGCAATGGGGGCTTGGTGTTATTTCTGGCGAAAGGTCAACGGCTGGATGACTGATCAGCCGCGGGAGCTCGCCGAAGGAGTTCGACTAGCCCGCCTCGCGGTGGAATTGGGCAAGGACGATGCCGTCGCGCTCACGAGAGGCGGACATGCGCTTGCTCATCTTGTCGGCGATCTGGACGGTGGAATCGCGCTGATCGACAAGGCTCTGGTGCTAAACCCAAACCTGGCGGCGGCCTGGTTCCTGGGCGGCTTTCTCAGAGCGCTACGCGGTGACCTGGACACCGCCATTGAATTTCTCACACGCGCCATGCGTTTCAGCCCGCTCGATCCCGAGATGTTTCGGATGCAGGCAGGAATGGCGCTGTCGCACCTGTTCGCCGGGCGCTTCGATTTGGCCTCCTCGTGGGCCGATCAGTCTTTCCGGCAGTCGCCGACCTTTTTGGCCGTGGTAGCTGTCATCGCTGCAAGTCATGCGCTCGCTGGTCGGATGGAACGGGCGCGGACCGCAATCGGGCATTTGCGGATGCTGGATCCCACGTTTCGTGTCTCCAGTCTCCAAGACTGGCTTCCGATTCGGCAACCGGAGCATCTCGCCATGTTCGTGACCGGGCTGCGCAAGGCTGGACTATCGGCGTGAGCTCCCTATCGCGATCTCATATTGCAGTTCAGTCCTTCGTAGATGATGTGGAGATGGTTATCGATCACCCCGGGAGGCCGTAATTTGCTTCGACGGTCCAGGAGTCCTTTGGCTGGCTGTACAGTTGCCAGAAGTGCTCGGCCACCGATGCGGCTTCCCTGGATTCCGGGGAAACAAAGGTGAAGATGGTTACCGTCGCCACGTGAATTCCCTTTTCGCGGAACGGTTCGAAACAGCCCGTGAGCCAAGGCACGGACACCGGCCTTGCCGATACTGATCGAGAGATAGTCCGCGCTGGGCGCGACTGCGAACCCGCCTCCCGTCAGCAGGATCGCGCCGGACCTTTGCACCTCCATCATTGGGGCGACCGCCTGAGCGGCGGCGAGCGCTCCGCCGATATTCACGGCAAGGTCATCGTTGAAGCTGTCGCGCGGCTGTTCGGACAGCGTGGCCTTCCGCGCCGTTGCCGCGTTGTAGTGCAATACGTCGATCGAGCCAAAATGCTTTTGAACCTCAGCGACCAGTTCCGCAATGCTGCTCGGATCGCCCGCATCAACCTTGTGCGCGCGGGCTGGGTGCCCTTTTGATGATAGGCGGTCGGCCAGATCTTGCGTCCTGGCGATGTTGCGGGCCGCCAGAGCGACCTGGAAACCTTCCTTGGCAAAGCGCTCGGCGGTCGCGAAACCCATCCCCGGGCCCGCTCCGATGCTGAGAAATGTCTTCATCACCAACGTCCTTTCAGCGCTGAAGCTAGAGGGTACTCACCGCACGCGCATCCGCCAATCACTCGGACTTTCACCGGTCAATTTCCTGAACGCGGCGGCAAATGCGCTCTGGGAGGAATAGCCAAGCGCGATTGCGATCGACACAACGGATTCGTTGGTGTCACGCAGCCTATTCATGGCCTGCTCCAGATGGTGCTGGCGCAACCAAGCATGAGGAGAAAGCCCAGTGCTTTCCTTGAACGCACGGCAGAAGTGAAAACGCGACAGCCCGGCATCCGCGGCCAGCGCGGCGAGCGATACGTCCGCATCGCTGTCCGAACGGAGACGCGCGATAGCGCGGCTCAGCACCTTGGGCGACAGCCCGCCCACGACCGGCTGGATTGCTGCAGGCACGCCGGCATGTGCTGCGAGCAGGCGCGTGGCCAGAAGATCCATCAATTGGTGTCTGAACAACGTATCCAGCACCGCGGAGCCTTCCAGGGCGTCGGCTGCACTCAGCAGCAGTCGGGCTGTAATGGGGTCGGGATGAGCGGTTCGCTCCACAAGGTTGCCGCCGGGAGCAGCTCCAGCTTCGTGCGCTACGCGCTCCAGAGTGGTCTGTGGAAGGTAGAGCTGAAGGACACTCAAAGGCTGATAGATGTCCCATCGTGAGCTTGAACCGGCCGGAATGATGGTCACGGTCCCTGGGCGTGTCGCTCCGCTCACAAAGGCTTTGCCGTCACGGCGCTCGAACCGCACTGGTTCGGCGGGGAACGCCATAATGACGTGATCGACCATGGGTTTGACGACGTCGTGCAGCGGATCGTGCCTCCAGAACGTGATCACGCCGCTGGAAGGGTCTGAAGCCACGTGCAGCGGCGCTGTCTTGAGCACGCGCGTCATTTCCTCATCGGCATGAGGGCGGTCGCCGATCAGCGGATCGTGCTGTAGTACCTGGGAAGTGCTGGGCTTGTTCTGCGAATTATCCCGCGAGCGAAGTGCGCTCATCGACCGGTCCTCGGTTAGGGGCATTGCGAACGCGTGCGTTCTAGTCGCCGTAGCGTGGTCACGTCTTTTCTAAATCCGCCGTATTTTGTCTAGTTCTGCTCCAGCCGCCATCGGTTGTGTGGCATGCGCTCAAACGCCGCATTCATTTTAGCCGTCCGGCGCCAATTGCTGCTGTCGAGTAGCTGCCTTTCTGGTCGCTAAATGGTCAGTTGGGCTGACATAGTTTTGCATGATCATCCGCTTAGCGTTACCGAGCGGAAACGGCGAAATTCAGCAACGAAAGCTGGATGATCAGTCGCTGGTCAATGATAATTACACGCAACTGAGAGGTTGGCGCGATATCCGCCTTTGTGTGAAAATATCGGAGCGCTGGCCGACGTCTCCGAGCCTGAAAGTCAGGCTGCGTTGCATAGGGTCGTCGGCAAAAGCGCTGCTTCCGGATTTCCGACGCCCACTGAGAGGCGCGCCAGAACGCGTGATGGCCTCGTGAAGCTCAAGGCCCTCGTAATCCCCTCCGCCTAATCGGAGGGGATATACGTGCCGCGGACGCATCGGACGTTAGTGTCGGTCGCATGGATCTTTGATGAGTGACCGATCACGGCAATTTCGCCCTCAAGCTGACATTCCTGCGCGAAATCATCGAAATCCTCTCGCGCCCTTGAAACTTGGCGAAGGCCGATGCTTGGCGTGCCATTTTGGGCCGGGGCCGCGCATGTAGTGCACCTCGGGCCGGTAGCTATCGCGTACGTCCAAAACCAGGTTCTGAACGACGCCCGTGAGGTCGGAGAGTGCCTCGAGCGTCTTGCGTGCCAGGCCAGGCACTCCGCACCGATGCGCAAAAGCCGCAGCGATCGCGCTGGAGTTGACTATGTTTTTCCAGATCATCTGTTTTCACCTTCTGGATGGATGTGGGAACGGTAAAAATCTAGCGGATCGCGGCTTCGCCTGCGCCAGAGCGATTGCCGTACCTGTAGAGCGATTGCTGCTAACGCTCCGCCCAATCCAGCGCTTGGCCGATTCAGTTCGGGTAGCTGTCTTGAGACGTGTCGGCCGACCTAAATGCCGGGGACTCGCCTCGCGATAATTTGCCAGCAGGGCGTCGAGAGCATGAGCGGTGAAGATCCCGCTGCTGATCATTGCCAGAAACGCGACCAACATTGTGATGGATCCTGGTTCGTCTGATCCGCGAATCTCAACCGCACGATGGAGCAGATGTGGTTGCTTCCGGCGCCACACGGCACACAGAACGCTGAGCTATTTTTAGTCCGCCTTTGGTTTCCGTTACGGCTTTGCCCGCGTTCGATCCAAACACTTCGACGGTGGCGGTACTGCCTGCAACCAGGTGCTTTTGGTCGGCACCGTCGAGGGCGATCCGGACCGGCACGCGCTGCGCCAGCCGCACCCAGTTGAATGTCGGATTGACGTTGGCAAGCAGGGTCGCGCCGGCGCTGCGATCGCGGTCCTCGATGCCCGCCGCAATGCTTTCCACCCGTCCTTGCAGCATCTGGCCGCTTCCCATCGGCCGCACGTTGACGGGATCGCCGACGTGAATACGCTGCAGCTTGGTTTCCTCGAAGTAGCCCTGGACGTGCAGCGTGTCGGTGTCGAGCAGCGCCATCACTCCCTTTCCGGGCGTCAGATAGGTCCCGGGCCGCAGCTCCATATTGGTGACGATGCCGGTGACGGACGCGCGGACTTCGCTTCGCTCGAGGTTGAGCTTGGCAAGCGAGAGGTCGGCGACGGCCTGGTCGTGGGCGGCGTGCGCCGAACCCTGGTGGGCAATGACCTGGTCCATCCGCTGCTTGGAGACGACGACACCCGGCGTCAGTGCGCTGTAGCGCTTCAGATCCGCGTCAGCCTCATCGAGCATGGCGCGCCTGCCGAGTAGCACCGCCTCGGCCTGCTTCACCGCGATCTCATAGCGCGCGCGATCGATCCGGAACAGGACATCGCCGTGATGGACCTGCTGGTTGTCCTTGACGAGCACGTCGGTGACGAAGCCGGAGACGTCAGGAGCGACCGGAACCACGTCGGCGCGAACATGACCATCCCGGGTCCACGGCGCATCAAAATAATAGTCCCACAGCTTGTAGCCGGCCCAGAGCGCGGCAAGCACCATGACACTGGTCAGCGAGACGCGCCGCAGCGAATTCAGCAAGGCTTTCATGACACCAACTCCTTGGAGACGACGTTCGGCAGGAGCGCGGCATGATCGCGGGTTTCTTGATCGCGGCGCTGTTTTGCGGCTTCGAAACCATGCATGCCGGTCTGCCATTGCAGGCCAACGATTGTCCCCTTCACCGGCTGCAGTAAGAACAATGCCGCAAGTCCGGTAACAGGCACCCAGACCAGCATTTGAAGCCAGACGGGAGGTGAATAGGCCATCTCGACCGCAAGGAGTGCCGGCACGACAAGGTGACCGACGATAGCGATGACCAGATAGGCTGGAAGGTCGTCTGCGCGTTGCGACGTGTAGTCCTCGCCGCAAATCTCGCAGCTGCCGACCACCTTCAGATAGCGGCCGAACAGATGGCCTTGACCGCAGTTCGGGCACTTCATCGTGAACCCGCGCCATAAGGCCTTCGGGAATGAAACCGGGGCGTTCATGAGAAAAACTCCTTGGAAGCGTAGACGAAGCTGGTGACGATGCAGACATAAACGGCGAAATCGAACAGTGCGGGATGCCAGACATGGCGATAGAGGCCGGTGCGTCCCATCATCTTGCTCACGCCGCGGGCGAGGACATAGGCAAGCACGCTCCAGAGCATGAGGCTCGGAACCAGCACGCCGAACAGATCAAGTTCGTATTTCATGCGGCGATTGTCCTGTGTTCGATTTCCAGCGGTTGATAGGCCGGCGATTCCGGGAACAGTCCGGGGCGAATGCCGGCGAGACCCATCAGCACCTCGTCGCGACCTTCGAGCGACGGGTCCAGCAACGCGAGTGCGATCGTGCTGTCGAGCTGTTTCACCAGTCCATCGGGAAGCGGCCCCGCGGTATGAGTCCTGGCGAGCGAAGCAAGACGAGCAAGGAAGGCTTCGATGGCTGCTCTGGTACGGCGTGACAGGCCAATGCTCGCCCGCCTGACATCGAGAATATTGAACGCCGTCCGAAGCTGGCGAAGATTGGCGGCGTCGCTCCTTGCCTCGGCGGGAACCACGGTGATCCGGGCGGCAAGGAGGGCGAGGCGATGCTGCATGAGACTGGCAAGCGCGAGGCGATCCTGGTCCGACCTGCGTTCAGCGACCGCGGCGAGCGTTGTCCAGTCGCTGCGAACCAATCGGCCGGCGATCCAGTTGGCCCCGAGCAGGCGAACGATGCCGGAGATGACGCCCGTGAGCGAGACCCCCACCATCAGCGCGACGCTGGAGTTGGCATAGGACGAGAAATCGGCCGAGTATGTCTCGGTCAGCGCCAGTTGCACCGAGAGGTAGATGGCAAGTATTGAGCCGACGCGCGCGGTCGCAGGCCGCGCAGCCATCCAGCCGAACACCAGAAAAGCCGGCGCGAGTGCGGCAATCAGCATCTCAAGGGTCGTGATCCGTGGCAGTACCCCGAACAGGTAGATTCCATGGATGGCGATAACGACCAGGAATAGTCCATAAAAATTGCGGAAAGCTGGAAGGGGATCGTCTAGACCAGCTAGAAAGCTGCCGACTACGGCAGCGAAAAGCGGAGCGGCAACGCCGTCGGGCCAGCCGGTTGCGATCGAGAAGGCGCAGCTTGCCAGAATGGAGAGCGCCACGGACGCGGCCGACAGCAGCGCGAGCCCATGGTCCCGGTGCGGGACGGCGAACGTCAGTGTCTCAGGCATGAAGGCGAGTTTGAGCAAGTCCGGATTGCGATCCTCGGCGATCGCCTCGCGCAGAAGCTGGCAGTCCCGCATGATGTCCACGAGGTTGCGTAGCCGGACAACGAGGCCAGCGACCGTGATATCGATCCAGCCGGCGGCCGCATCCAGCGCCGGCCGCATTTGGTCGAGCGCCGCGCGCAGCGCATCGGCTTCCGGTCCGTCGCGGCCGCCCGCTTCGAGCCACCGCGCGGTCCTTTGGGAGATTTCAGCAACACGCGCCGACGCTTCTTCGCTGGAGTCGAGCGCGAGCTTGCGGTCTTCAATCGAACCGAGCAGCGGCAGCAGCGACAGCATGTGCTGCCGGAGGCGCCGCAAGCCGTGCGCGATATTCGAAGAACGGACGGCCTCATAGCCGAGATGCCGCCCGAGCTGGTCGATTTCGGACGCCACCGCGGCGAGACGTATGCGCTCGGTGTCGCGCTCCTGATTGCTGCCACGACCGGTGAGGACATCCACGCCAAGCCGGCGAGCGCCGGCCAGCCAGGCATCCGCTTGTGCGGTAGCCGCAGAAGCGACGCTGCGCGGCAGCACGATCATCGCGACGACACTCGCGCAGATGATTCCGAGTATGATTTCCTGCACGCGGGAGACGACGATGTCGAAGGCTGCCTGGGGCGTCGAGACGATCGGAAACCCAAGGAGCGCCACGGTGTAGCCCGCCAGCATGAACACGTAGCTGCGCGGAGTGCCGTCGATCAACGAAAGATACAGGAAAATCCCGACCCACAGCGCAATGCCGAAGCTGAGCAGTTCCGGCGCATTGACGAGGTTCGGGACCAGGATGATCGTCCCGGCCGCGCCGATCAGTGTTCCAAGAATACGATAGACGGCTTTTGAGTTGGTCGCACCGGTCAGCTGGTTGGAGGCGATGTAGACCGAAGCCATCGCCCAATAGGGACGCGGCATATCCAGCAGGAGTGCGACCGAGAATGCCAGCATTGCCGTTGCAAACGTCCTCAGCGAGAAGACGAGGGCGGCGTGTCGATTCCAGAATGAGGGAGGCTGGGTCATGACGATTGTGGCATCCGCGGATTGCTATTCAGCAGCGAGCGACACCCTGACGTACGATGCATGATTTGGCGCCGGCTTGCGAAGGAGGCCGCATTCCGGCATTGCCAAACGATCCTTCCTGCAGTCGACGGGTTTCGGCGACGTCCGGATCGCGCCGATGCTGCCGTCGGGCTTCAAGATGGTCACGAACACGATGAGGCACAGCACTTTGGCGGCGAACACGGCGAGGGTTAAAACGTCGTTCATGTGACCTCCCGATCAGTCAGCTTTGGCTACGCTGGTCATACGAGCTCCGGACGGCCGCGGCTTTGCCCGGATTGCCGACGCTTTTTCATTTGTTGCTGTCGGCGTGACCTCGGCCGCTTCCATCGCTGCGAACGCATCGAGTGGACTGCGCGGCTTCGCCTCGGCGAGGTCTTGGTTGGGCGCGACATCCGGCTGGGAGTTAATCTCGGCCGTGAGCGGCATTCCCGAATGCGCCGTGTCGAACACGATCCGTTCCGGCCATTTGTGGCCCGAACGGATGCGCAGATTGACCCGCTCGTTGGGAGCAAGCGTGGAACGTGGTTGTTCAGGGGGTCCAGGGCCCCACCAATCGGCGGCAAACAGCGCCACGAGAAGGACGCTTCCCACCCAGACGAAGTACTGACGTATCGGCATTGGAAGCGGATCCCTTGGTGACGGTGCGAGCCCTCAGGCGCGGCGGCCTCTCATTGCCCTCTCTGAAGGCGAAGATAGTGGGATCGCGGACCGCCGGCTTTGCATCGCCTGCTATTGTTTAGTCATTTGTTGCTGGTCACACCGGCGAGGACGCCAGCGGCGTACCGGTTCAGGCCAACACCGGAAGCGATCGCCTGACATCGGTCAGCGAAAATTCCGATCGCCGCGATCCTGCCGTTTGACGATACTGGCCGGGCGCGTGGCCGGTCGCCTGGCTGAAGGCTCTCGTGAAATTGGCCTGGCCGGAAAAGCCCAAGGCAAGGGCAATGTCGACCAGCGGCCGGTCGCTGCGTGTCAAAAGCGCTTTCGCGCGCTCAAGACGTCTGGCGCTGACGTAGCGATGCGGCGGTTGTCCGACGGCCTGCTTGAAGGCCCGCGCGAAATGAAACCGGCTCAGGCACGCGATCGATGCCATGCGATTGATGCTGAGATCGCCTTCCAGGTTTGCCTCGATGTAGTCCAGCACACGAAGCAGGCGGCGTCGATCGAGCCCTTCGGTCTTCAGAAGCGGATAGGACCGGGCAGGTGACGTGCCGGCATGCTTTTGCACCAGCCTTGCGGCGATGGTGTTGGCGAGCGATTCGACAAGCAGACTGCCGGCGGAGGTTTCAGTCCGCAGTTCGGACGCAATGGCATGGGCAATCTCGGTGAGCAGCGGATCTTCGAAAGTGCTTTCATGTTCCAGCGTGCCGACCTCAGACTCGCCAATATCGATTCCGAGCCTGTCCGGCGAGAACTGGCTTGGCGAAACATACAGATGCAGGATCCCCGGAAGGTCCCCGGTGATTTCGATCGAACCTTCGCGCCAGCCGGGCGGAGAGAGCCACGCCGTACCGCGCCTCGAGACGTATTTGTCCTCGATGCCTGTCGCGCGTCGCGTGACGAGCTGCTCACCGCCCATGATGTCGACGACGATATGGGTATCGCTTTGAGGACCCCTCCAGGGGAAAACACTCTGGCCGTGTCTGCGCAGTTCGGCGGACAGGCCGGACCAGCCTCGATCGACGGAAGATAACAGCAGCTTCGACGAACGGCTCCACAAGTCGCAGTAGGGCAGCGGCTTGTTTCGGCCTGCAGCCTCTGGCTTTTCTTGTCGAAGCTCCATGACACGCTCCCGTCAGGATGAAAAATTCACACGAGATATCCGGAAACGCCGTCCCACAACAATTTCAGCGCCGTCACGACCAGCAGTCCGTAGCAAACGCGATAGATCTGCCGTTGGTCCAGGCTTCCGTGCAGCCGCCAGCCAGCCCACACGCCGGCGGGAATGGCGAGCACGCAGAGCGCCATCAATGTCCAGACGTTGCCCGTCGGCTTCACCAGCAGCAGCCAGGGCACCGCCTTGGTCGCGTTGCCTACGGTGAAGAACAGACTGGTCGTTCCGGCGTAGACGTCCTTGCTAAGGCCGAGGGGCAGCAGATACATCGCAAGCGGCGGTCCGCCCGAATGCGCCACCATTGTGGTTACTCCCGAGGCGAGACCTGCGGTGAGCGCCTTCGGCGTCGAACGTGGGCGCGTCGTTACCTCTGCGCCTGCAACAAGCCAGAGCGCGACAAAGATCAGGGTGGTCGCGGCCATTGCGATCGCGATGGCGCGATGGTCCAGGAAACGAAACAGTAGATATCCCAGTCCGATTCCGGTCACGAGCCCCGGCAACAGCGGCAGAAGGTCCGGCTTCGACCACGTGGTAGGCTTCCAGTAGCGCAGCGCGAACAAATCCATCGCGATGAACAATGGCGCGAGCAGGCCGCCGGCGGTGACCGGGTCCATCACAATCGATAGCAGCGGAATGCCGACAATTGAGAATCCGCCACCAAACGCGCCCTTCATGAAGCAGATCAGGAACACGCCGGCAAAGGTGACCAGGATCGTGGCGACCGTCAGCTCCATGACGCCGCCTCCATCGTGGGCTGGCGCACGCGCGGGTTCGCCGCCGCGTAGGCCAACGTCCCTTCGTCCGTTCGACCGGACAGCGGGACGAGACCATAGACGGCCGCCTCAATCTGAAAACGGGCCAGCCCGATGTCGTCCAGTGCGCGGTCGTCGAGACCGTGCAGGCATGCAATGGCGGTCCGGCGGCCAAGGTAGTCCGCGGTCACCTCACAGGCTGCGCCAAGCAACCGAACAAATGCACCGGGCCCCTGCGTGACGGCAGGCAGGACGATGGTTGAAAAGATCGCTGGCATTTTCGGTCTCCAATGCTCCGAGCCTAGTTCCTTAATGCTCCGAGGAAGGCGGTGGCTTCGGCGAGGGCCGAAACGTGCCCGTACACAGGAAATCGGCCGCAAACCTGGACATCATCGATACAATTGCGCTTACAAAGCCAGAATGCTCCGACATATTACTCGGTGCAAGTAAATCATTGCACCGAGTACAATGAAGTGAGCTTCATGCCGGTGACCTCGGTGTCGGGTGTTCGAGACCAGACACGCCACCGAGAGACCGGTTGGCCGGAGCGGGCGGCCAGCATTCAGTAATCTGCGGTTTGCGGAATCATCCACACGGAAATCGTCTGCCAGGCGCCGTCGCTCGCCTTGCGCTGATACGCGACGAAGTCGACGTCATCGCCGTGCTGAATTTCGTACCGATAGGGTTCGACATGTCTTGTCATTGAACTCTCCTTGTCAGTTGACTGGCGTCTTGCGCCTTCATCCAAGAAGATTGACTGGAGGGCCGGCTTTAAAAAGGGGCCGCACGTGGAAAGGGTCCTTCCGAGCAGCGGAAGGGCGGCTCAACAGGGAGGTTGATCGCAAGCGATGCCGGCCTTCCGAAATCCGGGGTGGTATGGCAAAATCGGGAAAAATTCTTCCAAAACATGGAAGGGGCCCCGATGGACCGCCTGGAAGCGATGTCGACCTTTCTGACTGTGGTCGAGCACGGCAGCTTGTCCGCGGCGGCGCGGCGATTGAAAACACCGCTCACAACAGTCAGCCGCAACGTATCCGAGCTCGAGTCTCACCTGCACACGAAGCTCTTCAACCGATCGAGCCGGCGGCTGGTGCTGACCGATACAGGCGCTTCCTATGTTGCGGCCTGCAAGCGCATTCTCGCTGATGTGGGCGAAGCGGAGCGTTCAGCTTCCGGCGAGTATGCCGCGCCGACGGGAGAACTGGCGGTGACGACCCCGTTGGGCCTTGGGCGTGTCATTCTCATGCCGATCATCGCGGACTTCCTCAAGACCTATCCGGATATCAAGGTTAGAATGGTCCCCACCGATCAAAAGCTGAGCCTGGCTCAGGAACAAATCGATGTCGCGGTGCGCATCGGCGAGTTGCCGGATTCGAGCCTGGTTGCGTTGCGGCTCGGCAAGACGCGCCGAGTGGTGTGCGGCAGTCCCACCTATCTGGCGGCTCGCGGAACGCCGCGCACGCCCGAAGATTTGGTCGGGCATGATTGCATCTCTTATCCGGGCTTCTCGCCACCCGATGTCTGGACATTCGTCAGAGGCAAGGTGACCATAGCGGCGCCGGTGCATACGCGGCTCATCGTCGGCAGCGCCGAAGCGGCCTGTGCCGCAGCCCGCGCGGGCATGGGAATTTCCATCGCCTTTGCCTATCAAATCGAGGCTGTTCCCGAGGAAGGCGCATTGACAACCGTGCTGGATGAATTCCAGCCGCCATCACTGCCGGTGAACCTCGTCTACGCCGCCAACCGGTTTCTGCCGATCAAGATCCGCGCCTTTCTGGACTTTGCCGCGCCGCGGCTGAAGCGAGTATTCGCGGAGTAGCCACGCAATCGCGGCCCCATCGCCCCGAGCCCGCGAAGCCGGTATTGGTCGCCGCGGCGTTTCGCGTGGCAGCTTTCGTTTCGTCACTGCATAAACGACTCGACGTTTATCTTCGTCATCGGTCGCGCGTGCACGAAATCATCGCCGGGTTGGCTGGTACGCACTGCTGTAACTTTGGTTGAATGGTCAACCCTCAGCCTGACTTTCCAAAATTTGGAAGGATGTCTTCCGTTTTCCCTGCCTGTTGACCCCGGATCCTCGCCCCATCTCCCAACCATGACCTGCCGCAACACGGCACAACAGTTGGAGGCGAACATGGGTGAAGTGATCCAATTTATCTCGAAGGCCGAGCGCGAACGCCTCCGCCTGATACGAGAAGCCCGCGCGAACTACGACAGCGTTTTCCCGTCGGCCGGTCCGGTCAACGAGCGACGCGACGACGCGCCAATCGTCCATTCGGTCAACGGAACCTGGATTCACCAGGGCGGCGAAATTTTGTGGTGATCAACAATCCGGCCGTACCCGGCCGTCGACCAACAGGAGAAATTGTCATGTCAATCCGCAGTATGCTGTTCGCCGCTGTATTCGGTATCGCCTCCGTGGCGGCCGCCCGTGCTGATGGTCTGCGCCCGATGGAGGGCAAGAGCATCGACCTCGGCGGGATATCGGGGATCGCCTACTACACCGTCGAGCGCGACGGGTTTCACGTCGTCGCCACGCTTGCGCAGGGCGAGGCAGGAACACCGGTCCGCATGGTGACGGTTCTTGCGCCTGGCCAGCACGTTGTCCTCTCAACACCGCAACAAGCCAGTGCGATTGAGATCAGTCGGAAAGGCGAGACCGTTCTCGTTCGCAAGGCGGCCGCCGGCTCGAACTAGATTTCGATTCAACACTGCTGCAGCGAAGGCAGAATAAGGAAACGCGCGCATGTCTACCATTCACCTGCATCGAGCAACCACGGCGACACCCGAGCAGTACGTTGCAGGGCTCACCGATTTCGGACCGGGGCGCTCGAAAATCTTTGGTAACAGCTCCGACGAATATTTGCAGGTGCACCATCGGAGCACCTCGCAGGCCGATGTCACGGAAGGCTCGGGCGGGATCTGGGAGCGCCTGCATTACGATTGGTCCGACCCGAGCCGCGTCGTCCTCAGGACGACCGACTCCAATTTGTGGGGTGGCGCATCGGGCCACACCTACAGCTTCAGGCGTCAACCCAACGGCATGACCAGCATTGACGTGGTTGTGATACGCGAGGGAAAGAATTTGAAAGGGCGGCTCCTTGGCTTTGTGCTTGGGACCATCGGCAGGCGCGTTTTGGAAAAGGCGTTCGAAAATTCCGTCAAGGCCAAAGCCCGCAACAACATGGCGGAACGGCCGAAGGCGGCTAATTCACGCCTTGCAGCCTGAGCGTCTCGCGCAAAATTGCGGCGTGAGACATGGCTGGCCTGCAAAAACGAACATCTAGCCAAACTAGAGACGCCGCTTACTTTTTGGCGGCGGTCTTGCGGATTTCGCGCCGAACCACATTGACGACAACTCCGTAGGGAGCGTGTGTTGGAAATCCAGCATCATCAGCCGGCCGCCGCAAGCCGAGATGGATCAGAGCAGTACGGTTTCGAAGGGTTGCTGTCCTCTTCGACGAACCGGGACTGGCCCGGCCTGTCGGCCCAACTGTGCACCGCTCTCAGAGGGGTGATCCCCTGGAGGACCCCACAATCCGACATCAGGATTTGCGTCGATACCCACGGCAATGAATCGCTGGTCACGCGGCGGGCCCCAGGCGTCGAAAGCCGGATCGTTGCAAGGCGAGGCACAGTTTGGCTCTCTCCTCCCGGGGTGCAGGAAGGTTCGGTTGATATCTCCGAAGACCTGACGCGGATTCTGCATATTTATCTTCCAGTCAGTCACTTCTCGCCGGGCAATTTCGAAATCAGTATCGATCCGGCCGCTGTCGGCGCGCTGAGCTATGAGCGGGCCTTCGAAGATCCGCTTCTGGCCGAGATCGGATTTGCGATCGCGTCGGAGCTACAGAATGAAACCTCCACCGGCGGTCTGCTCATTGGAGCCCTCGCAGCCAGCCTGGCGGCGAGGCTGGTTCAAAAATATGTCACCGCGTCTTCCGCTCAGTCCCTTCCTCGACGCTCGGTTCAGGGGCTCGATCGGCGCAGACTCTTGCGTGTGCTGGATCACATAGAAGCGAACCTGGAAGGCGATCTCGGCCTAGAGCGCATGGCGGAGATTGCGTGCCTCAGCCGATTCCATTTTGCGCGATCCTTCCGGCAGGCCGTCGGACAATCGCCTCATCGCTATGTCAGCGCCAAACGCCTCGAGCGCGCGAAAGCCCTGTTGATGCACGGCGATCGGCCGCTGGTGGACATCGCGCTGTCGCTCAGCTTTTCCAGCCAGGCCAATTTCACGAGAGCATTCACGCAGGCAACGGGTCAGGCGCCCGGCCAGTTTCGTCAGAGGTTCGGATCGGGACAACCGGAGCCGTCACCGGCCGATGTGAGCCGAGCTCTTCCCGTTTTGGCCTGAATCTGAAAGTCGCAACCTCCTGCCGACGCCTGTGAAAATGGTCGTTGGTGGATACTGCACAGACGCGAGTCCCGCATTTTCCGGCCTTGTGCATTGCGCATTCTGCATCACCTCGGTCAATCCCCGATATGTGCGCGGCCATTATCCCGGCACTTGCATCTGCCGCCTCGATCGCCAGCAACAAATGACAAAACGACAGCACGTGATGCAAAGCCGCCGGCCGGCTGCCTCGCTATGTTCGATGCGTCGGAACGAAACGCCTGCCGCAGTCGCAGGCCCCGCATCGAAAATGGAGATCGAAATGGCCACCGCTACTGCGATCAAGCATTCGGCGCCGAAACAGCTTCCGCCGCCGAACGCCGACTTCTTTCAATTCGCTGACTTGCTCTCTGATGAGGAACGGGCGGTCGTCAAGAAGGTGCGCGCTTACATGGAGACGAAAGTCCAGCCCATCATTAACAAGCATTGGGTCGCGGACTCGTTCCCGTTCGAATTGCTCCCGTCGTACAAGGAGCTCGGCATCGCCGGTATCGGCATGCATGGCTACGGCTGCCCGGGCGGAAGCCCCTTGCTGGTCGCCCTGACCGCCCTGGAGATTGCGCGAACCGATGTTTCGTTCTGCACCTTCCATGGCGTCCACACTGGTCTTGCGATGAATTCTATCTACCTCGCGGGCAGCGAGGAGCAGAAGCAGAAGTGGTTGCCGCCGATGGCGCGCATGGAGAAGGTCGGCTGCTTCGCGTTGACCGAGCCGCTGGTAGGCTCGGGAGCCGGTGCTGGTCTCCTGACCACAGCGAAACGCGAAGGCGACACCTGGATCCTCAACGGTCAGAAGCGCTGGATCGGCAACGCGCCGTGGTGCGACATCTCGATCGTCTGGGCGCGCGACGTGGCCGACAACCAGGTCAAGGGCTTCATTGTCGAGAACAAGACGACGCCTGGGTTCAGCGTCGAGAAGATGCAGAACAAGATCGCGCTGAAAGTCGTGCAGAACGGCCAGATCACGATGACCGACTGCCGCGTGCCCGATGCGAATCGTCTTCAGGGTGGCCAAGGATCGTTCCGCGATCCGGCGCTGGTTCTGCGCGGCACCCGCCATGGCGTCGGCTGGGAAATCACCGGCGCGCAGATGGGCGCTTACGAAAATGCGCTCAAATACGCCCAGGAACGCATGCAGTTCGGCAAGCCGATCGGGTCGTTCCAGCTCATTCAGGAGCTGCTGGCGAAGATGCTGGGCAACATCGTGGCCTGTCAATCCATGCTGGTCCGCTCGGTGCAGCTGGAAACCGAAGGCAAGCTGACGGATGCGCAGGCAGCGATCGTCAAGGCATTCTGCACCAGCAAAGCGCGGGAAACGGTCGCCTGGGCCCGCGAGGCAATGGGCGGAAACGGGATCCTGGTCGACTACAACGTGGCGCGCTTCTTTGCCGACACCGAAGCGATCTACTCCTACGAAGGCACCTATCAGATGCAGAACCTGATCGTCGGCAAGGCGATCACCGGGTTCAGCGCCTTCGTGTGATGTCGCGGCAGGCCGGCACCCGGTTGCCGGCCCCACCCCCTCAACCAGGATCAATCAACATGTCCACAGCAGCAATGATGCCGTCACCGGCGCTCGTCCCCGGCGCTTCACCCGCGCCGGCCCTGACGCTTGCGAACGTTCTCTACGAGAAGCGGGGCGCGATCGCCTATGTGACGGTCAACCGGCCCAAGGTGCTCAACGCCCTGAACGCGCCGACATGGCAGGACCTGCGGACCGCCTTCGAGGATGCGCAGAATGATCCGGCCGTGCGCGGCGTCATCCTGACGGGAGCGGGCGACAAAGCCTTCATCGCCGGCGCAGATATCGGCGACCTCGCGCGGGCGAGCGCAATCGACGCCGAACGGTCGAGCCGTTTGGGACAGCAAGTCCTCGATCTCGTCGAGAATCTCGGCAAGCCGGTCGTTGCCGCCATCAACGGCTTTGCGCTGGGAGGCGGCTGCGAGACGGCGATGGCTTGCACCATCCGCATCGCCGTGGAGCACGCGAGGTTTGGCCAGCCGGAGGTCAGGCTGGGATTGATTCCTGGTGGCGGCGGCACGCAGCGGCTGCCTCGGCTGGTCGGCAAGGGCCGCGCCCATCGGCTCATCCTGTCGGGTGGAATGATCGGTGCGCAGGAGGCCTACCGCATCGGGCTCGTCAACGAAGTCGTCCCGGCCTCCGATCTGATCCCGCATGCGGAAGCGATCCTGAACGAGATCGCTGCCAACGCACCGATCGCCGTCAAGTACGCGCTCGATGCCGTCAACAACGGAACGGAGACCAGCCAGGACGAAGGCTTGGCGCTGGAAGCCTCCTATTTCGGGCTGTGCGCCGGGACCGAGGACAAGAGGGAAGGCACCTCGGCCTTCCTCGAGAAACGCGCGCCGCAATTTCACGGTCGATGAAACTGCAAACCAACCAACCGAATCATCAGGAGCCATCCATGGCAAACGAAAACATCTTTTCAGGATTGAAGGTTGTCGATCTGTCCAGCTTCGTGGCGGCGCCAGGCGCGGCCGTGATCCTCTCCGACTTCGGCGCCGATGTCATCAAGGTCGAGCCGCCGCAGGGCGACGCGTGGCGACACGGGCACCAGACTCCGATCCAGCCGCGATCCGAAGATCCCTATCAATGGCATCTCGCCAACCGCAACAAGCGCAGCATTGCGCTGGATCTCAAGTCACCGGCCGCGCAGCAGGTCGTTTTCGAACTCGCCAACTGGGCCGACGTGTTCATTGTCAACACGCCGCACCATGCACGCAAGAAGCTGAAGCTCGAATATGAAGACGTCGCCGGATGGAATCCGCGACTGATCTACGCCGACCTTACCGGTTTCGGCGAGAACGGGCCGGACGCCGACCTGCCTGGCTTCGACCTCACGGCGTACTGGGCGCGCAGCGGTTTGTTGTCGATGACCCGCGATGCCGGCGTGCCGCCGACCTGGCCGGTCGGCGGCAGCGGCGACAATGCCACGGCGGTCGGTCTCTATTCGGCGATCGTCACCGCCCTTTACCGGCGCGAGCGGACCGGCAGGGGCTCCTATGTCACGACGTCGTTGCTTGCCCAGGGCGTCTGGTCGGCCAGTGTCTCGATCCAGGCGGCCCTCGCCGGCGCCAAGTTTCCGCCGCAGCACGACCGCACTCATCCCGTCAACGCGGCGATGAACGTCTACCGGTCCTCCGATGGAACCTGGTTCGTTCTCATCGTCACGCCCGAGAAGTTCGTGGCCGTCGTCAAGGCGATCGGCCGGGCGGACCTGCTGACCGATCCGCGCTTCTCCAGCCCGGCGCAGATCATGGCGAACATGACGCCGCTCACCACCATCTTCGACGAGCTCTTCAACTCTCAGCCCATGGCGCATTGGCATTCGGTCTTCGCCGGCCTGAACGTCACCTTTGGGGAGGTCCGCGGGCCGCAGGAGGTGATCAACGATCCGCAGCTGAGCGAAAACGAAATCATTGTGCCGCTCAACGGCGCCGGCGGCAAGCTGACCTCGACCATCGCGAGTCCGATCACGGTGCGTGGCGTCACCAAGGTTCCGGCCCGGCGTGCGCCCGGCCTCGGTGAGCACACCGTGGAGATTCTCGGCGAACTCGGCTTCGACGCCAGCAGCATCGAGAGCCTGCGAGAAAGCGGCGCCGTGCCGAAGGCAAAGGAACACGCGGCCTGATCGCGCAGCAACCATCGAACAAGGAAGCACACCATGAGCGACATCATCACCGAGATTTCCGGCGGCATCCTGCGGGTCCAGTTGAATCGTCCTGAAAAGTTGAATGCCTTGACATCCGCCATGTACACGCGTCTTGCCAAGATCTTCGACGAGGCGGACCAGGACGAGGCGGTTCGCGTCGTGTTGTGGTCTGGCGCCGGAAATGCGTTCTGCGCCGGCAACGACGTCGAGGATTTCCTCAAGACCCCGCAGCCGGGCGAAAGCCCGCAGGCCCGTCTGATGGAAGCGTTCATTCGCTTCGAGAAACCGATCGTCGCGGCCGTGCATGGTGCCGTGATCGGCGGCGGCACCACAATGCTGACGCACTGCGATTTCGTTTACGCAGGCGAGAGCGCGAAGTTCAGGTTGCCGTTCATTGATCTCGCCCTGGTACCGGAATTCGGCTCGAGCTTCTCAATACCGGCCCGCGTCGGACATCTCAGGGCGGCGGAAATGTTCCTTCTGGCTGCGCCTTTTGCGGCAGCGCGGGCGGCCGAACTTGGACTCGTCACCCGCGTGGTGCCCGACGCGGAGCTGTTCGTCACTGCGATGGAAGCGGCGCAGAAGCTGGCCGCCAAGCCTGCAGGTGCGCTGAGAGCCGGCAAGCGGCTGATCAAGCAGGCGTCGATCGCCCAGCTCAGAGCGGCCATCGTCAGCGAAAACCGCGAATTCACGGCGCGGAAAAGCTCAGCGGAAGCGAGGGAAGCATTCACGGCGTTTCTCGAAAAGCGCCCGCCGAATTTTGCCCGCACCGCGTCGCCGGTGGCGGCGGAGTGAGGAGCGCCGGTCATGATGTACATCCACTCGGTAGGCAGGGCTGTGCGCTATTTTCCAGAGCGCGCGGCTATTGGATCGGACGGAAAGCGTTCGACCTTTCTGCAGCTTCATGACCGCGTTGCCGGCATCGTTGCGGCGCTGAGCGGGCATGGCTTTGGACGCGGAGACCGACTGGCGATGCTGCTTCCGAATGAGCCCGAGTATCTGGAGTTGATCTACGCTTGTGCCTGGCTCGGGGTGACCGTCATTCCGATGAATGCCCGGTTATCCGTCGCCGAAATGAATCACATTCTCGCTGACGCCAGCCCTCGCGGCATCGTCCGGCATTCGTCGTTGCCGGCACCGACCCTGCAGCTTCCGTGGCAGCGCGTGCTGGACAAGGAACCGCTGGACGCTGCCGGCGCGCCCTGTCCGGAACCGATTTATGATCCGGATGCGATCCTGGCACTCATCTACACCAGCGGCACCACCGGCCGTCCCAAGGGCGTCGTGGTGAGCCACGCCAATATCATGGCTGATATCGACCACATGAACTATTGGCTGCCGCAACAGGACGGCGGTGTACATCTACACGCGGCGTCGATCTTTCACATCCTGGATTTTCCATTCATTTTCGCGGCTCCGGCGTTCGGTACCTGCCAAATTACCATCCCGAAGTTCACCGCGGCTGACTTCTGCGAAACCGTGTCGCGCGAGCGTGTCAGTCGCACCGTGCTGGTGCCGACGATGGTCAATCTGCTCATTCACTCCCCGGACCTGAGCCGGTCCGACATGAGCAGCCTGGAGCATATCGCCTATGGCGGCTCTCCCATGGCTCCCGAACTCGTTCGCCGAACGCGCGAAGTTCTGCCGCACGTGAAGCTGACTCAAGGCTACGGCCTGACCGAGACCGGGTTTCTTACCGGCCTGCTCGACGACGAGCATACACCTGCAAGGCTGATATCGTGCGGCCGTACCTGTCCCGGAATCGATCTGCGAGTCGTGGACGATTTGGGCCGCGAGGTCGAACCAGGGCAGAGCGGGGAGCTGGTGATACGCGGCGCCAACGTCATGCGCGGCTATTGGCATAATGCGGAGGGCAGTGACGGTGCCTTCCGGCACGGAATGTTCCGTACCGGAGACATCGGCTATCGCGACGCCGACGGCTATTTCTACATTCTCGATCGTTCGAAGGACATGATCGTCACGGGTGGCGAGAACGTCTATTCCGGCGAGGTCGAAGCCGTCATTTATCAGCAACCGGCGGTGCTCGAAGCGGCGGTCTTCGGCATTCCAGATCCAGAATGGGGCGAACTCGTCGCAGTCAGCATTGCGCGGAAGCCGGGACACGTTCTTGAGGCTGACGAACTGATCGAGCACTGCCGCCGATTTCTCGCCAAATACAAGATTCCCCGCCACGTCGAGTTTTCGGACGGTGAACTGCCGAAGGGCGCCTCAGGCAAGATTCTGAAGACGTCGTTACGGGAGCGCTTCTGGATCGATCACAAGCGGGCGGTTGCTTGATGTCGATGCTCCCCGAAAGATCGAACCGTACTGTGACACGAAAGGAAAAACCATGACCATACTTGAGGCTACGAGAACAAAGGCGTCGCAGGATACAGCCCGCGCCGGCAGATTGTTTCTGCTCGACTTGAGCGGCGGCCACGTCATGTCAATGGATGCCGACGGCTCGCATCGCCAGCTCATCGCGACCGACTGTCCTCATCCCGACGGGATCGTCGTCGACGTGGCGGCAGGTCACGTCTACTGGACGAACATGGGCGTTCCCAGCCGAAACGACGGCTCGATCGAACGCGCCGACCTCAATGGCAACAATCGGAGATTCATCGTCGCATCCGGCGGCACATTCACGCCGAAGCAGCTCCATCTCGATAAGCCGCACGGCAAGCTCTACTGGTCCGACCGCGAAGGGATGCGGGTCATGCGGGCAAATCTCGACGGTTCGCAGATTGAAACCCTGGTCCAGACCGGAGAGGGTGACGCCGACCGCCGCGATCAGGAAAGATGGTGCGTTGGCATTGCCGTTGATCACGAGCGACAACAGATCTACTGGACGCAAAAGGGTGACGACAACGCGGAGGTGGGGCGCATCCTGCGCGCCGGGATCGAAATCCCGGAGGGCGAGACGGCGGCTGATCGCAGCGACATCGAAGTCTTCTTCAACGGCCTTCCCGAGCCGATCGATCTCGAGATCGATCTCGAGCATCGCGTCCTCTACTGGACCGACCGCGGCAATCCTCCGCGCGGTAATACGGTGAACCGTGCGCCGATCGACGCCAAGCCCGCGCAGAACGTGCCGCAGATCGTGGTCTCGGACCTGATGGAAGGCATCGGCATCGCGCTGGATGTGCCGGGTAACCGCATGTTCATCACCGATCTCGCCGGCTCGCTTTATGTCGCGAAGCTGGATGGAACGGGTAAGCGGACGCTGCTCGGAGCCCAAGGCAACCTCACCGGCGTCGCCTACGTTGAAATCTGACAAACACATCGGAGCATCCCCATGACCAATACCAAACCCATTCGCCGCGTCGCCATCATCGGCACTGGTGTAATCGGCGCGAGCTGGGCCGCGCAATACCTCGCCAAGGGACTTGAAGTCATCGCGACTGACATCGCGCCCGACGCGGAGAACGCGCTGCGGAAGTTCGTGAAATCGGCCTGGCCGGCACTCAAACGGCTGGGTCTGTCGCCCGGCGCATCGCTGGCGAACCTGAAGTTCACGGCCGACATTGCCGAAGCCGTTGTCGGTGTCGACCTGGTCCAGGAAAACGGGCCGGAACGGCTGGACTTCAAGCAGAAGCTTTATAAGCAGCTCGACGAGCTGCTGCCGCAGGATGTGATCATCGCGTCGAGCTCGTCCGGAATCAAGATGAGCGACATTCAGTCGGGCGCCGCATCGCATCCGGAGCGTTGCGTTATCGGTCACCCGTTCAACCCGCCGCACCTGATCCCTCTGGTCGAGGTGGTCGGCGGGACCAAGACCTCGGAACAGACGATTCAGCGTGCGATCGCGTTCTACAAGTCGATTGGCAAGAAAGCCGTACGGCTCAACAAGGAGATGCCGGGTCATGTCGCCAACCGCTTGCAGGGGGCGCTGGCGCGGGAGGTCTACTACCTCATTGCCGAGGATGTGCTGAGTGCTGCCGACGTCGACGACGCCTTGTCCTGGGGGCCGGGTCTGCGCTGGGGCATCATGGGCAACATGATGCTCAATCACCTCGGCGGCGGACCGGGCGGCATCGAGCATTTCTTTCACCAGTTTTCCGGACCGATGAGCGCTTCGTGGAAGACGCTCGGTTCACCCGTGCTCACCCCCGAGGTCCAGAAAAAGCTGATCGACGGCGTTCATGCCGAGGTCGGATCGCGCACCATCGAGGAGCTCGAAGCCGAGAGAGACGAGCTTTTGCTCGGCCTGCTCGAATTGCGCACCAAGCGTCCTGGCACCTCTCTTCCGGCGAAGCCGCAGCCGAGCGATGGACGCGTCAGCATCCTTGAGGAATCGCCGGACTTGTTTGGTGCGTCGCCGTTTTGACCGCATCAGCGAGAATCCAAGGAAGTGGGCCATGAGAAGGTGTTCTATTCGAGATCGCAACAGATATTCCAGGATTTGCGATCGACGAATCGGTCGATGCGCTTGGCCGCGATTTAAAGCTGGCCAAGTTTCTCGAATCGCGTCGCGCGGAGATAGAGGCCAGCTGCCCTTTCTTGAGAGCACGATGGCGCATGGCGAGATGATGAATTTGCAAATGCAGCGCTGAACCAAATGGACGCTTCTATCATCTCTGCGCTCGCCGCTCTCACCGGCGCGACGATTGGCGGCATGACGAGCGGGGTCGCCAATTGGCTGAACCACCGAAGCCAGGTCCGCGCGCAATGGCTTCTTCATGAGAAGAACCGGCGGCAGATGCTCTACAGGGATTTCATTGAGGAAGCCTCAAGATGCCACATCGATGCGCTCCAGCATCATGAGGTAACCGACGGAAGTCCAGGCCTGGTTGCCCTGTATGCAAAGCTCAATCGGATGCGAGTGCTGTCTTCCAAGCCGGTGGTGCTGAGGGCCGAGCACGTCGCCAAGCAGATCATGGATACCTATCTGGAGCCGGACAAGAGCTTCGGCGAGCTGCGAGACATGGCGAAATCCGGATCTATCGACTTGCTGCGCGAATTCAGTGAGGCCTGCCGCGAAGAATTTGAAGAAATGTGGGACCGGCAGCTCTAACCGGGGCGCCGGGCATCGGGCGGCGGCTTTCTCTCGGCAGGAATTTCGGGTGCCCTTGGCACGGTTTGGAACCACCATCGCACTTGTCCAGCGTAAGCGCCTTGTCGCTTCGAAGGTCGCGGGGTGCATCGGCCGGCTGTGCGGACCGCTATCGACAGCAACAAATGACAAAGTCACGGCAACCAGAGCAAAGCCATCGGCGGCAAAAGTCTCCATAACATTGGTCAACAGGCGGTTGAGTGTTGCCAATCCCCGGGCCGATGGAGGTCGAGATGACGCAGGTATTTTTCCATTGTTCCACCACGAGGAAGGTGTTCCTCGATCACCGCGGCGCCGTCGTGAACAAGCTCGCCGAGGCGCGCGATCATGCGGCCCGCCTCGTGCAATCCTTCACCAGCGAACTCAGCCTGGAGGATTGGCGTGACTGGGTCATGCATGTCAACGACGACCAGGGCGATGAGCTCTTCGTCGTGCCTTTCACTTTCTTGCTCGGCAAGGTGCACTGATTTGCCGGGATTTGTACTGCTTCACTTGCACCGGCGAGACGCGAATGACCAAAACCAATGGAGCACACAATGAAGAACCTTCTCACGTCGGCGATAGTCGCAACTGGCCTGGTTGCCTTCGCATCGCTCGCGCAAGCCCGCTCGGCGTATGACGGGTCCTGGGGCCTGGTCTTCGTGACGCAGCGAGGCGCGTGCGATCCGACTTATAACTTCTCCGTCAACATCACGGACGGCCTCGTCACGCATCCCAACCTTGTGAAATTCACGGGCCATGTGGCGCGTTCGGGCGCGGTGCGCGCCTCGGTGACTGTTCCGGACAAGTATGCGGCCGGCTCAGGCCAGCTCTCGAGTAATTCCGGTCGCGGAACATGGAGCGGCTATTCGGGAAGCGCGCGTTGCTCGGGGTACTGGACCGCCCAGCGAAACTGACGAACTTGCCGAGCGCCTCCCAATTGAGGGCCGATGTCGCAGGCGAAATGTGGAGTGGTGACCCTTGCTTCAATTTGCGGTCTGCGATTTTGCTCGCCTTCCTTCGATCTTTCGCGATCCCTTGCGCTCAATGGTAGCGCCTCGTGTGCGCGAACGGATGCTCCATAAACCTCAGGCAAAACGTTGGGGGAAGTTCGGCTCGCGCGCGACCCGGGTAGCGCGAGACGGCGCGAGCAGGGGATTCGCATACTGAGCGATTATGGAAGGACCGCTCTTGGGCGGTGGTCGCAGGACGATCAGTTCAAGCCTGCTTCTATTGGTCCCACTCGACTCCGGTCAGATCCTGCGAGAGTTGAGTCAGCAGCGCATGCAGGCGATCCTTGTCGGCCTTCGTGAAATTCTTGAATAGCTGGGCCTGGCGCTGCAGCGACACCTCCATCAGCCGAGCCGACAGTTTCTTTCCCTCTGGCGTGAGTTTGGCGATCGCGGCGCGGCCACGCGTCCGGGTCTGCGTGACTGAAATCAGTTTGCGTTCTTCAAGCAGCACCAGGCTTCGGCTGACGGCGGCCTTATCCAGGTCGGCGGCGGCAGACAACTCGCCGACATTGAGGGCTTCGGTGCTCCTGAGCACCATCAGCAGCCGCCATTCCGCCATGCCGAGGTCGAAGGCGGCGCGATAATAGGCACTGGCGCTGCGGGTGAACCGCAGTCCGATGCCGACCAGCAGTAGTGTAATGTGCTGCTGCGCCAGCAACCCTGCGATCGGCTGGCCAGGCGATACATCGTCGGTCGGCACCGTCGTCACGGGTTTTGCCTTGGTTTTGGCAAGGGCGCTGGTCAAGATCTTCGGGTTCCGCATGTCGGCCGCCTTGGAGGTTGAAGCACACAAACCCGGGGAGTTCGGTTCCCGGCGCATTGATCTGGATCAATTCAATTGACACGTCATTTATTGATGCGTCAATATAAGCCGATCGCGCTTCGACCAGACCTTCGACCCGACAGCAAACAGAGACGAGTTCATGGTAGCAGGGCGCCCGTCAGCCGATATCGATCACCCTTCGACCTACGCCGGCGCGATCGATTGCGATTTGCATCCGGCGTTGCCGGGCATGCATGTGCTGTTGCCCTATCTTGACAATTACTGGCGCGAAATGGTCTCGGTTCGCGCGCTCGACCGTCTCAATCTAAGTCTGACCAGCTATCCGCAGAACGCGCCGTTGTCATGCCGCCCCGACTGGAAACTCGAGGGGACCACCAAGCCCGGCTCGTCGCTTGAGGCGATGCAAAGCCATGTGCTCGATCGCTACCAGCCTCGGTTCGGCATTCTGAACTGCCTCTACGGTGCTCAGGTGATGCACAGCGAGGACATGGCGGCGGTGTTCTGCCGCGCCACCAACGATTGGATCCGCGACGAATGGCTCAACCGCGACCCGCGGTTGCGGGCGTCGATCGTGATCCCGGCCCACAACACCGAACTCGCGGTCGCGGAAATCGAACGCCGGGCCGGCGATCCGCGCTTCGTACAGGTGCTGATGCTGGTGTCCGGCGAAGTCACGCTCGGCCGGCGCCAGCTATGGCCGATTTACCAGGCGGCCGAACGGCTCGGCCTGCCGATCGGGGTTCACGCCGGCAGCGCCTATCGCTATGCGCCCACCGCGGTGGGATGGCCGTCCTACTACGTCGAGGACTACGTCGCGCAATCCTCCGCTTTTGAGAACCAGTTGCAGAGCCTGATCTCGGAAGGGGTGTTCGCCAAATTTCCCGGGCTGAAGCTGGTCGCCATCGAATCGGGGCTGACCTGGCTGAGCGGCTTCATCTGGCGCGCCGACAAGACCTGGAAAGGCGTGCGCGCCGAGGTGCCCTGGGTGACACGCGCGCCATCGGAGATCATTCGCGATCACGTCCGCTTCACGGTGCAGCCGATCGATGCGCCGGACGAGATGGTGGCGATCATGCGCCTGATCGAGCATCTGGAATCCGATGAGCTATTTTTATTCTCGACAGACTATCCGCACTGGCAGTTCGACGGCGACGAGGTGTTGCCATCCGGGCTTTCCGAGGTGGTGCTCCAGAAAATCCTGTGCGGCAACGCGCAGGCGACCTATCCGCGCCTGGCTGAGGCCAGCAGTGCCATGGAGGTAAACGCATGAGCACGCTTGAGCTCGATCGTGGCCCGCCCGCGGACGCGAAACTGCGGGTGATCGATTGCGACATTCATCCGGCGATGAATGCCTGGACTGAGGTCCATCCTTATCTCGCCAGGAAATGGATCGAGCATCTGGCGGTCTATGGCAGCCACCTGCGCCACGCCTTTTCCGAGGCGCTGACCCATCCGCGGATGTCGCCGGATGCGGCCCGTGTCGATGCCTATCCGGACGAGGGCGGCCCGCCGGGCTCCAGCCTGGCGCTGATGCGGAGCCAGCATCTCGATCCCAACGGCGTCGCCTTCGGCATGCTGATTCCGCTGCGCTGGAATCCCGGCAGCCAGCGCAATCTGGATTTTGGGGTGGCGCTGACCCAGGCGATGAATACCTGGCAGGTCGAGCGCTGGGTCAAGAACGAGCCGCGGCTGCGGGCGTCGATCCTGATCGCCCAGGAAGATACCGCGGGGTCGGTCGCTGAAATCGAGGCGCGGGCGTCCGATCCGAATTTTACCCAGATCCTGGTGTTGCCGCGGACCGACGAGCCGTTGGGCCGCCGCCGCTACTGGCCGATCTTCGAGGCCGCGGCGCGCAACAATTTGCCGATCGCCGTTCATGTCGGTGGCACCAACGGTCATCCATCGACCGGCGGTGGCTGGCCGTCCTATTACATGGAAGAGCATCACGCGGTCGCCGAAACCATGCAGTCAGTGCTGTCGAGCCTGGTTTTCGAAGGCGTGTTCGAACGGTTTCCGGGACTGCGCGTCGTGATCATGGAGGGCGGACTTGGCTGGATCCCGTCGTTCAGCGCGCGGATGGACAAGCACTGGCTGCGCCTGCGCAGCGAAGTGCCGCATCTCAAGCGCAGTCCGTCGGAATACATAAGCGAGCATGTCTGGTTCACCACGCAGCCGATGGAAGAGCCCGGCCGCGCTTCGCAGTTGATCGATCTGTTCGACCGCATTGGCTGGGACCGCCTGCTGTTCTCGACCGATTATCCACATTGGGATTTCGACGATCCACGTTACGCCTTCAAGGCACCGCTCAGTGAAACGCAGCGCGCGAAGCTGCTCTATGGAAATGCCCAGGCGTTCTACGGGATCGGCTGATGGCGCGTTACGTGGTTGCAACCGTGGACGACATTGCTCCAGGCCAGCGCAAGCTGGTGCAAGTGCAGGGCCGTGACATCGGGATATTCAACGTTCGCGGCGAGTTCTTTGCCATCGCCAACCGCTGTCCGCATGAAGGCGCGTCGCTGTGCAAGGGCCGTGTGGTCGGCCTCGTGGAATCGAGCGAACCGGGGTCCTATCAGCTCAGCAGGCCCGGCGAAATGATCCGGTGCCCCTGGCATGGTTGGGAATTCGACCTGCGCACCGGAAAATCATGGTGCGATCCGCAACGTACCAAGGTTCGCGCCTTCGACCTGAAAGTGGAAGAGGGCGCGGCGCTGGTCGAGGAGACGCTGCTTCGGGCCGAGACATTTCCGGTTTCGATCGAACGGCAATATGTGGTGATCGAAGTTTGAAGGCCGCATCAAAGCGGCCGACTGCAAAGAGATAAAATAAGGGGAGGACAGGCGTGTTGATGAAATTGAAGCGTGCCGCATTGGCGGTCGGGCTTAGCAGTCTTCTTGCCGGCCTCGCATTCCCGGCGTCTGCGCAGGACGCCGGCTGGGATTCCGTCGTCGCCGCCGCCAAGAAAGAGGGCAAGGTCGTCGTCTACAGCATGGCGCTGGGGGCGCCGTATTATGTGGCGGTTCTGAAATCGTTCGAAGCCAAATACGGCATCAAGGTGGAAAGCCTCGATCTGCGCGCCAGCGAACTCGCCGAGCGGGTCCGGACCGAGCAGGCCGCCGGCCGTTTTCTGGGCGATGCCGAGATCATCACCACCACGATGATCGAGGAACAGCGCAAGGCCGGCGACTACATCCAGGCCGTCGGCGCCATTCCCAACGTGAAGAACTTGCGCGCCCCGTTCAAGGCCACCGAGGTCAGCGTTCCCGCTTACGTGCAGCCGATGGGAATCCTGGTCAATACGCGTCTGGTCAAGCCGGAGGACGAGCCGAAGAGCTGGGAGGATCTCAACGATCCAAAATGGAAGGGCAAGATCTTGTCCGACGACATGCGTCCGCTCGGCAGCGGCAATACCATGTTCGCTATCCTGCAGAAAAAGCTGGGCGCCGCTTTCAACGAAAAACTGGCGGAACAGAAACCGGTTTTCAGCCGCGACCTGCGCAACGATGCGCGGCGGGTGGCGCGCGGCGAATACCCGATCTACGTCCCGCAGATTTTCGCCTTTGCCTCCGACCTGAAGGGACTTCCGGTCAAGGTGGTGATTCCGAAGGAGGGCGCGCCCTACGCCATGATGGAATTCGCCATGTTGAAGAACGCCGCGCATCCCAACGCCGCACGGCTGCTGATCGATCACTTCCTCGAGCAGGACTCGCAGCTGCTCTATGCCAATGGCTGGATGCTGCCGGTGGTCGAAGGCGTCGCCGACCGCGCCAATGACGACGCCAGGCCGTTCGCCAACGCCAAGCTGATGGGGCCGGCGCTGCTGGAGGAGCGTCCAGCGATGATGGAGCTCGCCAAAAAGCTTTACCAGTAATCCCTTCGATGACCTCGCTCTCGTCGCGACAGATCGAACGCCCGGCGCTCGCGCCCTCGAGCCGGCTGCAAGGCCTGCGCGACGGCAAGCTGCCGCGGCGACTGGCGATCGCGGCGCTGATCCTGCTGCTCGCGTTTCTCTCGCTCTACCCGTTGTCGATGCTGCTGTATGGCAGCCTGCACACCACGCCACCCGGCATCCCCGGAAGTTTCGATCTGTCGGGCTACCGCCAGGTGCTGACCTGGCCGACCGCCGTGCTGTTCGCCAATACGGTCGGCATCTCGCTGCTCAAGACCATCATCTCGCTGGCGCTGGCCGTGCTGTTCGGATGGATCATCGCGCGCACCAACACGCCGGCACGTGGCGCGCTCGAGGTGTTGATCACGCTGCCGTTCTTCGTGCCGCCAATCCTCACCGCGATGGCGTGGGGGATGCTCGGCAATCCTCAGGTCGGCGTCATCAATCTGGCCTGGCGCGGGATCACCGGCTCGGACAACGCGCTGGTAAATGTCTACTCCTATGCCGGCGTTGTCTGGCACATGCTGCAATATTCGACGCCGTTCCTGTTCCTGTTCGTCGTCGAAGCCTTTCGCGCGATGGACCCCGCGCTCGAGGAGGCCAGCCGGATGTGCGGCGCCTCGCAGTGGCGGACCTTTCGCCGCGTCACCTTCGCGCTGATGATGCCGGCCATCGTTACCGCCTTTCTCCTCAGCTTCATCCGCGGGTTGGAAAGCTTCGAATCGCCGCTGTTCTTCGGAACGCCGGCGAAAATCGAAGTGATCACCACCGCGATCTACAATTCAATCCATCACCAGTCGATCGCCAACTACCAGTTCGCCACCGCCTTGAGCTTCGCTATCATGGCGCTGATGTTCCTTCTGGTGCTGTGGCAATGGCGGCTGTTGCGCGGCAAGAGCTTCCAGACCGTGACCGGAAAGGGCTATTCGCCGCGGCTGATCGATCTCGGTCCGTGGCGCTGGCTGACCTTTGCGCTGTGCGTGGTGTTTTTCCTGATCAGCGTCGTGCTGCCGATCGGTCAGCTGATTCTGGGATCTTTCTTCCAGTTTTTCGGCTTCTACCAGTGGGACATGCTGACGCTGGAGCATTACCGCTCGGTACTGGGCAATAGCGAAGTCTGGCGGGCCTTTCGCAATACGTTCCTGCTTGGCCTTGTCGGCGCATCGACCACGATGCTGCTCGGCGCCATCGTCGCCTACATCTCGACGCGCACCCGATGGGCCGGCCGCCAGGTGATCGATGTGCTGGCGTGGCTGCCATGGATGATGCCCGGAATGGTGCTGGCGGTGGGATTCCTCTGGGGATTTGCCTTTCTGCCCTCGGCGATCTCGATTTACGGAACCATCTGGGCGTTGTTGATCGCATACGTCGCGCTGGGAACGCCGATCGCGGTGCGGGTGATGTCGGCGGCCTATCGGCAGCTGTCGTTCGATCTCGAGGAGTGTTCGCGGGTTCACGGCGCGACCTGGTGGCAGACCTTGTGGCGGATCATGATCGCGTTGGCGTGGCCGTCGTTCGCCGTCGGATGGGTGCTGACCTTCTTCGGCATCATGCGCGAGCTGAGCGCGTCGGTGCTGCTCTATTCGGTCGGCTCTGAGGTGCTCTCCGTCGTGCTGCTGCGGATGTGGGAAAATGGGCAAGCCGAAGCGGTCAGTGTGATCGGGTTGATGATGATGCTGCTGGTGTTCGTTTTTCGCTGGGTTCAGCTCCGGCTCATCAAACGCTACATCAATACTCTCTAGACGGGATTTACCGTGTCAGAACTCGTTCTCGAAAATGTCTCGCGTGCCTTCGGTGGTTTCGTCGCGGTCGCCGGCATCGACCTGCGGATCGCTGCCGGCGAGTTTGTCACCTTGCTCGGACCCTCCGGCTGCGGCAAGACCACGACGCTGCGCATGGTGGCCGGGCTTGAGGAGTCCACGGGCGGACGGATCTCGATCGGCGCGCGCGTGGTCAATGATCCGGCAAACAACATTCATCTGCCGCCGGATCGCCGGCGGCTCGGCATGGTGTTTCAATCCTATGCGATCTGGCCGCATATGCGGGTATTCGACAACGTCGCCTATCCGCTGCGCGTGCGCCGGCGGCCGGAAGCCGAGATCCGCCAGCGCGTCGAGAAAGCGCTGAGGCTGGTCGAGATGGATCACTTTGCGGATCGTCCGGCGCCGGCGCTGTCGGGCGGGCAGCAGCAGCGGGTGGCGATCGCGCGTGCGCTGGTATTCGAGCCCGAAGTGCTGTTGCTCGATGAGCCGCTCAGCAACTTCGATGCGCGGTTGCGAGCGCAAATGGGCGACGAATTCCGCTCGCTGCAGAAGCGCCTCGGCATCACCACGCTCTATGTGACGCACGACCAGGACGAGGCCATGGCGCTGTCGGATCGCGTGGTGCTGATGCGGTCCGGCAAGATTCTCCAGGTAGGGCCGCCGCAGGACATCTATCAGCGTCCGAATTCGGAAGTCGTGGCGGCATTCTTTGGCGCACCGAATCTGCTGGACGCCACCGTGACGTCGGTTGAGGCGGCGGCGAATTCATTCAAGCTCGGGGTGCGGGGCGAGAGCTGGCAAGGCGTCGCCTATGGCGATCAGCGTTTTGCGCCCGGCGACCGGGTGCGTATCCTGGTCAGACCGGAGGATATTAGGGCGGGCGTTGCATCCGACGAAGTCGACGCTGAGTGGCGCGGCGAGGTACTGAATTCGGTGTTTCGCGGCGCACGGCGTACCCTGCTTGTGCGCACGCAGGCCGGGGAGCTTCGCATTGAGGTTCCCGCGCTGACCTGCCCCAAAGTCGGGGAGACGATAGAAATCGCTGCCGCCAAATCCGCGCTTTGGGCCATGGCATGTCCCTAAAGAGAAACAGAGATATGGACGCAAGCCTTGGAAAGCTGACTATGCGTCCGGGGTGGACGTCCGTTCACACGTCGAGGCGCTGCCACTCCTGAGCCCGTCCTTGACAGTTCTATTTCAGAACCATTTAATCGACCTTCCGATGGAAAGCGAGGAGGGTGACCTTGTTGTCGCTCCCGACGCTTATGCCGGGCGTCACGATCAATATGGAAGGCGTGTGGCGTACACGCAGCTTTAATTGCAGCGCTGCTCGGGAACGTGCTCAGCGCCTTTTGACTTGAATTAGGGAGTGCAGATGTCCACCGAGGTGCTTTTCCGGCCTTTCAAGTTCAAAGGGTTAAACTTGCCGAACCGGGTTGTTATGGCACCGATGACCCGCTCGTTCTCTCCCGGTGGAGTTCCGACTGAAGACGTCGCGCAGTACTACCGCCGCCGTGCCGAAGGAAAAGTCGGGTTCATCATCTCGGAAGGAACGGGCGTGGATCGTCCAGCCTCGCTGAACGATCCGAACGTTCCCCGCTTTCATGGCGAGAAAGAACTAGGTGGCTGGCGGCGCGTGGTCGACGAGGTGCACGCCGCAGGCGGCCTGATGGCTCCGCAGCTCTGGCATGTCGGAGCCGTTCGCACCCGTGCTCAGGATTGGTCTCCTCCCGGTGCCTACGACAGTCCGTCCGGCCTGTCGCGACCGGAGAAGAAACTGGGTGAACCGATGAGCGAAGAGGACATCGCCGATGCCATTCGCGCCTTTGCCGATGCGGCGCTTGCGGCGAAGCGCCTGGGCTTCGATGCAGTCGAACTGCACGGGGCACACGGTTACCTGATCGATCAGTTCTTTTGGGAAGGCACCAATCGCCGAGAAGATGCTTACGGCGGTAGCGATCTGCCCGGCCGGGCGCGGTTTGCCGCCGATATCGTCCGCGCGGTGCGCCAGGCGGTCGGGGTCGAGTTTCCGATCCTGCTCCGGATCAGCCAGTGGAAGCAGCAGGACTTCGAAGTCAAGCTGGCCGATACGCCCCGGGCGTTGGAAGCCTGGCTCAAGCCTCTGGTCGACGCAGGCGTCGACATTCTGCATTGCTCACAACGTCGTTTCTGGGAGCCGGAGTTCGAAGGCTCCGATCTGAATTTCGCTGGATGGGCGAAGAAGGTGACGGGAGCGCCGACGATTTCTGTCGGTTCGGTCGGTTTGAGCGGTGAGTTCATCGCTTCATACGGCGGAGAGGGCTCTCGTCCGGCGTCCCTCGACGAGTTGATCCGCCGGCTCGATCGCGAGGAGTTCGACCTCGTCGCGGTCGGCCGGGCGCTGCTTCAGGATCCGCAATGGCTGCTGAAGGTGCGCGACGGCCGTACGGAAGAACTGATGGCTTTTGAGCGGACTGCATTCGCGGCACTGAGCTGAACGGCGACCCGACCCAGAATTATTCGAAAGGTCATTCCAAGCTGGCCGCCACGACCGCAGGAGAAATCACCGACATCTGCGTAGCGAGGCCTTCGCGGTAGCCCGCGTCAGCGGCCACCTCAAGCGGCGCTGCGGCGCGCCTTTGTCTTGGGCTTCTCCGGCGCCTTTATTGCCGGCGTGCTTCGGGCACCGGGGCCAGGGTGGGTATGAACCTCCTTGGCCGAAAGCGGCTCACCGCATTCGGAGCACACCATGACCGGATCGAAGTTCTTGCCGCATTTGCGGTGCGCATGCAGCAACGGCCGCCCGCGTGTGTCGACCATGTGTGTGTCACCCCAATGCACGATTGCCATCATGATTGGATAGAGATCGAGCCCTTTTTGGGTGAGAATATATTCATGCCGTTTGGGCGAGTCCTGATAGGGAATGCGGCGCAGCACGCCTTGCCGGACCAGTTTCTTCAGCCGCTCCGCGAGCAAATGGCGCGTGATCCCGAGCGCGGACTGAAATCCTTCGAAGCGGCGCGTGCGCAGAAAGCATTCGCGCAGGATCAGAAGGGTCCAACGGTCGCCGATCACGCCGATCGTGCGGGCCATCGAACACGGCTCTTCTTCAAGGGCATCCCATCGCATACCTGCTCTCCAGTCCAGCCGGCCCCCTGTTTCCGCTCGAATCGTCCAGGGAACCTCGGCCGTCTACCATTCTAGATAGGTACTAAGCTCCAAACAATCCCTGCAGATCGGGTAAAACCAGCGTAAATCTGCAAAAATTTGACAGTTCGTTTTTAGAACTATAAAGGTGAGCGGCGGTCGGGTTTCGACTATTGGGTATCCAGCCCGATCATCCAATACGCTCGCGGGAGGAGGCGACATGCCCCTGAAGGTTGAATTCCAGTTCGATTTCGGCAGCCCGAACGCTTATCTGGCGGAAGCAGCCATTCCAGGGATTGAACGGCGTACCGGCGTGAAATTCGAGTACGTCCCGGTTCTGCTGGGGGGCATCTACAAGGCGACGGGCAACATGTCGCCGTTCGACTCGCTTCGCGGAATCAAGAACAAGCCGGAGTACCAGGCACTCGAGACCCAACGGTTTATCCGGCGCCACAAAATCACGAAATTTCGTCAGAATCCCTTCTTTCCGGTCAACACGTTGATGTTGATGCGCGGCGCTGTCGCCGCCCAATTCGAAGGCGTGTTCGAGCCCTATTTCCGCGCCGCTTACCATCATATGTGGGAAGAGCCGAAGAAGATGGACGATCTCGAAATCTTCCGGAACGCATTGATCTCCTCAGGCATCGATATCGACCGGTTGATCGCGCGTGCGCAAGGGGATGACGTCAAGAAGAGGCTGATCGACCTGACCAACGATGCCGTCAGCCGCGGAGCATTCGGTTCGCCGACTTTCTTCGTTGGAAAGGAAATGTTCTTCGGCAAGGATCAGCTTCGTGACGTCGAGGAGTCGATCGCCGAACAGATCGGCCCGCCGGTTTCGAAAACGGCCTGAGATCGGGAATTGAGCGCTGGAAGACAGGCCTCGTATGCTGGGCCTGCACGACCGAAATCCAAATTCGCAGTCCGCTAGCAAAAGTAATAATAAGGGAGAATGCCCAATGCCTGGCCCACTCAGCGGCGTTCGCGTCCTCGATCTGACTGGCGTTGTGTCGGGCCCGTTCGCGACGATGTTTCTGGCGGATCAGGGCGCCGATGTCCTGAAGATCGAGCCGATCGGCGGCGATATCACCCGCCGCAGCCGTGCCACGATCGACAAGGAGGGCGAGTTTTCCGCGCTCTTCATCTCTTCGAACCGCGGCAAGCGTTCGCTGTCGATCGACGTCAAAAGCACGGCTGGGCGCGAGGTGCTCGCCAGGCTGGTCGCGCAGGCTGATGTGCTGGTGCAGAACTTCCGGCCCGGCACCATGGAGCGCCTCGGACTCGGCGTAGAAGAGTTGCGCCGGCGGCATCCGCGCCTGATCTACGTCTCGATCAGCGGCGTCGGCGATACCGGCCCGTATGTGAAGAAGCGCGTCTACGATCCGATCATTCAGGGCCTGTCCGGCTTCGCCGATATCCAGTCGCAGCCGGTCACGAACCGTCCGCAGATGATCCGCACGATCGTATGCGACAAGACCACCGCAGTCTTTGCCGCACAGGCGGTGGCGGCGGCGCTCTATGCCCGCGAGAAAACCGGGCAGGGCGATCATATTCAGGTCGCGATGCTGGATACGATGATTTCCTACCTGTGGCCGGAAGGCATGATGCAGTACACGGTGGTAGGAGCCGAGGCCACCGCCGCCGATCCCAACGACCGGCCGGATCTCGTGTTCAAGACCAGCGACGGCTACATCACGGCTGGTACCATCTCGGATTCCGAATGGCAGGGCTTTTGCCGAGCCTCCGGCGATCCCGAGCTTGCCACGGATCCTCGCTTTGCGACTCCGGCGGCGCGTTCGGTCAACGCCACGGCCCGCATCAACAAGATGGCGGAGTATATCGGCCAGCACCCCACTGCCGAATGGCTGGAGCGCCTGGACGCCGCTGACGTCCCGTGCGCGCCAATTCTTCGACGGGGCGAAATCATCCACAACGAACAGGTAATCGCGCGCGACATCATCGCGGAGTTCGATCAGCCGAAGGTCGGTCGGGTGCGGCAGCCGAAGCCGGCGGCCCGCTTTGAGATCAATGAGGCCGCGATCGGCGGGCCTGCTCCCCGCGTCGGCGAGCACTCGCGCGAGGTATTGCGGGAACTGGGTTACGACGACAGCGCCATCGACAAGATGGTCGCCGAGCGCAGCGTGCGCGTGGCGATCTAATCCCGAAGCCCTCTCGCGCGAGTGGCGGGCGGTTTCTAAATTTTCACCGGCGCCGGCGTAATCGGTGCCATCGGAACATTCGCCGCGACGGCGCGCTGATAGGCATCCCGTTTCCTGATGCGCTCGAGATAGGGTTGCGCGTTGTCGCAAATGCCGACGCCGTAGGCGATAGCCCACTCAAGGCAGGTCGTGAGCAGGATGTCGGCGCTGGTAAACCGCTCACCCATCAGGAATTGCCGGCCGTCTGCGAGCGCGACTTCGACATGGCGCAACTGCCGGCGGAAATACTCTCCGGCCTGGGCAACAACCTCGGGCGCAATACCGTAGATCGGACCGAGCGCGTCGGCCCGATGGCGGCGCATCACGTAAAGGCTGGTTGAATCCAGTTCTGCTACGATAAAGAAGCACCATTCCAGCCACGCGGCATACTCACGCGTGGTTTCAGGAATCAGCGAGCGCTCCGTCGTGGAGTACATTCGCGACAGGTAGGCAACGATTGCGGCGCTCTCGCCGATGCAGAAGTCGCCGTCCTGCAACAGGGGGACCTTCTGGCGCGGGTTGAGCCTGGTGTATTCAGCGGTCTTGGTCTCGCCCGTTCGCGGCCCGATCGGCTTTGTCTCGTAGACCAGGCCGAGTTCGTGCATGGCCCAATGCGCACGAATGGTGCGGCTTGTCCCAACGCCCCACAGGGTCAGGTTTGGCGTCGCGTTCATGTCACCATTTCTCCACAGAGGGGCGGAGATCGAGCTCGTGGGTCCAGCCATCCCTGCTTTGCTGGTGGGTGAACCAGTAGGCTTCGGCAATGGAAGACGTCTTGGTCAGGCTATCCGGGGGAATTTCGCTTGCCTCGATCCCCTTTGCGGCCTTCATGCGCTGATGAATCGCTTCGCTGTCGACGCCGGCGTCGATCAGGAGATGCACGACGTGAATGTTCTTCGGTCCGAGCTCGCGCGCCATCGCCTGGGCTACTGCTCGAAGTCCGAACTTCGCTGCTGAAAATGCCGCAAATCCCTTGCCGCCACGCACGCTGGCGGTAGCACCTGTAAAGAAGATGGTGCCGCGCCCGCGCGGCAGCATGACGCGGGCCGCCTCACGTCCGACCAGGAAACCGCCATAGCAAGCCAGTTCCCAGGCCTTGAAGAACAGCTTCTCGGTTGTCTCCAGCAATGGCTTGTTGACGTTGGATCCTGCGTTGAAGAGGCAGACCTCGATGGGCCCGAGCTCTTTCTCGATCTGTGCGAATATGCCTTGGACCTCTGCTTCCTGGCGGGCATCGACACTGAACACGTGAACGTTATGTCCTGCAGCCCTCAGTTCGCCCACAAGCCCCTCCGACTTGGACGCATCGCGCCTGCAGATGCAAACCGTATAGCCGCCCGCTGCAAAACGCCGGGCGACGGCCGCGCCGATGGCGTCGCCTGCGCCCACAAGTATCGCCACGCCGCGGCGCTCCGCCATTCCGCTTCTCCCATCAAGTTCTTATTTGATACTTCAATCGTAACGGCGAGCCGATACATTGTAAACGACGGTTTTCACCCAGTGAGCAGGCGAAGATAAGGCAGGCAGGTTGCCCCTTCGGACCTTGTGAAGCGGAGAGGATGGATTGGTGTTGACGAGTTCTAAAAAAGAACGTTAAATCTGGTCGAGCATCCCGCATTGCTCAAGCGGGCAATCGTTGATGGGAGGTTGGCGGTGACGGAGCTTCTGGAAGCGCTCGATGTCGACCAGATTGCAGTCGGGTTGCCGAACCGCATCCATGAGGTAACAGCCGGCCAGGTTGCCAAGACTCCGGATCAGATCGCGCTGGTCGAGGACGGCGCCGCCTGGAGCTATCGTGATCTGGATCGGCACGTCACCGAGATCGCTGCTGTCCTTTCCTCGATTGGGGTGAGAGCGGGCGACCGGATGATGATCGTCAGCGAAAATTGCATCGCGTTGGCAGGATTGTTGCTCGCGGCGAGCCGGCTCGACGCCTGGGCCATCGTCGCCAATCCGCGGTTGTCGGCACGCGAGCTGGATCAGATTCGCGACCATAGCGGCGCCCGTCGGATGTTCTTCACATCAAGTGTTTCGAAGGAGGCCGCGGCGCACGCATCACGCTATGGCGCAGAGAACCGGCAAATCGGCGCACTGCGGGAGATTGGCATCGGCCCGCTGAACGAAAGCGCAACCGTCGAGCCGGTGGAGGACGAACCGGCGAAACAGGTGGCGGTGCTGATCTACACCTCGGGAACGACGGGTACGCCCAAGGGGGTGATGCTCTCGCATGATAACCTGCTGATCAGCGCAAGGACTACCGCGTATTTCCGCAGAATGAATCAAGACGACAAGATCTATCTCGTATTGCCGATCTCCCATATCGTCGGCATCTCGCTCCTGATCATGACGCTGATGGTCGGCGGCACGGTGCGCATGGTCAGCAAATACGATCCTGCCGCGACCGCCAGGGCGATCGCGGAGGAGAGCGTCACCATCCTCAACGGCGTGCCCGCCACCTATCAACGCTTGCTGGAATACAAGAGCGTGTCGGGTGTAGAGCAACTCGCCCGAGGCTCGTTACGCCTGATCGCCGTCGCCGGCGCGCCTCTCGATTTGAACCTGAAGTCGCGTGTGGAAAAGGAGTTCGGCCTTCCGCTGCTTAACGGCTACGGCATCACCGAATGTTCGCCGGGGATATCAGGCGTGCGCTTCGATGCGCCGCGGTCGGACCAGGCGGTTGGCACGCTGCTGCCGGGAGTAGAGGCCCGGGTCAGAACCATCGACGGCATACCTGCGGCAAGTGGGGAAGTCGGGGAACTGCATGTCCGTGGGCGCAACGTGATGCTCGGCTACTATCGTGCCCCCGAGCTTACGGCCAAGGTGATCGACAGCGAGGGCTGGTTCAACACCGGCGATCTGGCGCGCTTCGACGGCGATTGCCTGTATATTGTCGGGCGCACCAAGGAAATGATCATCCGTTCGGGCTTCAACGTTTATCCCGCCGAGGTCGAAGCGGTCCTCAGTTCACACAAGGACGTCGTGCAGTCCGCCGTGGTCGGCCGTGCCGCAGATGGCAATGAGGAGATTGTCGCCTTTGTGCAACTGCTGCCGGGGTCACGCGTGACGCAGGAGGAACTGATGGGTTTCATCCGATTCCAGCTCACATCATACAAGCGGCCGTCCGAAATCATCATCCTTGATGCCTTGCCGGCCACTTCAACCGGCAAGATACTCAAGCACAAGCTCGCGGAGTCCTTGCGTGGCGAAGGTGGCGAGACCCCTCCGGCGCTGGCTGCCGAACCTCGCAGACGACAGATTTAACCTGACCGGGAGAACACCCTTGCAAAAGAGAAACGCAACCGTGGCCGTGATCGGCGCCGGCGACTACATCGGCGGCGAGATCGCCAAGAAGTTCGCCTCAGAGGGCTTCACAGTGTTTGCCGGGCGCCGCAACGGCGCCAAGCTTGAGCCGTTGGTCAAGGAGATCGAAAAGGCCGGAGGCGAAATTCACGCGCGCTCGCTCGATGCACGCAAGGAAGAGGAGATCATTTCCTTCCTTGGCGACGCGGACAAGCACGCTCCGCTGGAGGTCTGCATCTTCAACATCGGGGCCAACGTCAACTTTCCGATTCTGGATACGACCGAACGCGTGTTCCGCAAGGTCTGGGAAATGGCCTGCTACTCCGGCTTTCTCGCCGGCCGGGAAGCGGCGCGGTTGATGCTTCCCCGCGGCAAAGGCAATATCTTCTTCACCGGCGCGACCGCGAGCCTTCGCGGTGGGACGGGATACGCGGCCTTCGCCAGCGCGAAGTTCGGCCTGCGGGCCGTTGCACAGGCGACCGCGCGCGAATTGGGTCCAAAGAACATTCACGTGGCGCATCTCATCATCGATTCCGGCGTCGATACGGAATGGGTGCGCCAGCGGCGGATCGAGGCGCTCGGTCCGAATGCGCTTGAGGATCCCGATCTGTTGATGCCGCCGTCCTCAGTCGCGGAATCCTATTGGCTGCTTTATCAGCAGCCCAAAAGCGCCTGGACCTTTGAACTGGAGATTCGTCCCTTCGGCGAGAAGTGGTAGCGGGCCATTCCAAACACCGGCTGTGTCTTGTCCCGGGGCTGCTAGGAGATCGCGATGATCTCGAGCTCATGACCGGATGCACCGACGACATCCCCAACAGCTTTGCCCATAAGAGACCGTGCCACTGGGGACACGAAGGAAATGGAACCGGCCTTGGGGTCCGCTTCGTCCTCTCCCACGATATGATATTTCTGCACGCGTCCATCCTCGCGCCTGAAGGTCACGGTGCTCCCAAAGGCGACAGTATCAGTTGACGTCGGATGGGGGATGACCTGAGCGGTCCGAACTCTCGCTGCAAAGTAGCGGGCATCACGCAACGGGGTTGCCGCTTGCCGCCGTCGTTCATTCACGTCTTCGATTTTCTGCGCGGTCTCGTGCGCCTCGCGAGCCTGTTGGAGCTGAAATTCCAGGGCCTTTAATCCCGCTTCCGTAACAAGGTTCGGATGAGGTGAAACCGGGCGGTCGGGGAGCAAGGTCTCCGACGCCGTTTCGGCACTGTCTTCCTTGGTGAAGGCAACGCTCAAGCTCAAAACTCCTCTTAAGCGAGATATGCAAAAGGCGCTCGGCGACAAGAGCGCGGACGCGTCAAAGGAACTGTAGCGCAATGTTCAGCGAGTTCTGCGAATCATACACCGCGGAGCGAGACGGGCGCCATGATCAAGTTACCTCGTTGCTGCAGCCCTGCTCCGCCCGCAACTCCTCGGCATTGGGGTCGCCCGGTGCCGTCGCCCAGGCCAGTTCGACCAGCGTCACGATCCGTCGACCGGCACCGTCTAGCTGGCAAACGATGAGGCCCTGTTCCTCGATATAGGTCAGCAGGCGCCGTGCACGACGCAACGAATGTGAGCCATAGGCGCGGGCAATCGCTGCATCGCCCGGGCAGGGCCAACCTTCCTTCGCAGCGCGGGCGATCATCATGAAGACGCCCTGCATATCCTCCGGCAGAAGTGAGGCGCGGACTGAGACATCCTGCCATCCGTTATCTTCTGCCATATCGGAGCCGAGCCCGGCGCGCGCGCGCGTCAGCATGCGACGGAAGTCCGCGAGATCAGGCACGTCCGAACCGAGGCCTTCTATTCGGCAGCGGACCACGAACTCCTGATAGAGGACGCCGATGGCACGGAATCCCGCGTCGGGTTCCGCCATGACGGCGCGCAGAATACGGTCCACGCGCTCCCGCCGCTCCGCCAGTTCCTCGGCGCTGAGTGGCTGTTCCGCCGCCTCGGGACGGATCTCCAACGCCGCGGTTTTCGCCGCCATGAGCTGGCCGAGGAGGTCCGGCGGCGGCGACCGGCGCTGCGGCCGATTATTCTCGGGCGGCGGCGCTGCAAGAATGATGGCGCGGGCGTCCGGTGTCGCTTCCGGCATCGGCATCAGGCGCGGGGTCGCGTTGCGCGGCGTGGTGTCAGTGGGACCGATGCGCAGCCCCAGCGGACGGCGGGAGAGCGCCGGTCCCAGCGCCATGAATTGCCCGCGCTCCAGATCCCGGAAGGCCTCGGCCTGTCGCCGCTCCATGCCCAGAAGGTCGGCGGCGCGCGCCATGTCGATATCCAGAAAGGTTCGGCCCATCAGGAAATTGGACGCCTCGGCCGCGACGTTCTTGGCGAGCTTCGCCAGTCGCTGGGTGGCGATGATCCCCGCAAGCCCGCGTTTGCGGCCACGGCACATCAGGTTCGTCATGGCGCCGAGCGAGAGTTTGCGCGCCTCGTCCGTAACCTCGCCGGCGACGGCCGGTGCGAACAGCTGCGCCTCATCCACCACCACCAGCATCGGATACCAGTGGTCGCGGGCGACGTCGAAAAGCCCGCCGAGGAAGGCGGCGGCGCGCCGCATCTGGTTCTCGGCGTCGAGCCCTTCGAGATTGAGCACCGTGGAGACGCGATGGATGCGCGCGCGCTCGCCGGCGACCTGCAGGCCACGCTCGGTATGGTCCTCGGCATCGATCAGGAGGTGGCCGAAACGGTCGGCAAGCGCCACGAAGTCGCCTTCGGGGTCGATGATGGTCTGCTGCACCCAGGGCGCACTCTGTTCCAGCAGCCGGCGTAGCAAATGGGATTTGCCGGAACCCGAATTGCCCTGCACCAGCAGGCGGGTCGCCAGCAGTTCCTCAAGGTCCAGGTTAGCCGGGGCGCCTGCCGTCGTGTGTCCCATCTCGATCGCAACGGTCATGGCTCGACTCAAAGTCTCCTTGGCGGAGGCGGGCTTAACAACCTGATCGCAGCCCGTCGAGCGCCCATGGCCGACTACTCCGTGTTCTCCACGGCGCAAAGCGGTCGTTCACAGGCAATCGGCATGTTGTGGATGACTATGAGTAGATGAGTCACAGCTAGCTGACAAAATTTTCAGCAATACGGAACAAGTCAGCGCGACGAGGCCACATTCTTCAATTGCACCAAGAATGTCACCAGCCATCCGCACGCAAACATGCCCGCGAGACCAAGCGCCGTTCTGCGATCTATCAAGGACAGGTTTGTCCACCACCATATCCGGTAAAGCCATATTCCCGTCGTGGCTACGCCAAGCAGGCAGACCAGCATCTTGAGAAAGGACGAGTTCGCGACACCTAGAGCGCCAAACAAAAGCGTTGCCGGAACGAGAAACATCGTGCAGGCGGATATCAAAGTCTCGTTCATGGGTCCTCAAGGCATCTACGAATCGCAGGGCTACATATGCAGTTTGCAGCAACCCGTACCCTTCTGGAAGGTGCGCCGATGCGACTGATACCTGGCTTGCGCCGCCCACGATGCGGTCGTCCAATCCAGTTTGAACGAGGAATGACGAAATCCCAGATGGGTTTGCGGCTGGCAAACCGGCACCCGCCTCACGCCGCCCAGCACTGTCCCCCGCCATCGACGCGCAGCACCTGGCCCGAAACGAATGCACCCAGCGGTCCTGCGAACACTTCGACGACGCGCGCGACTTCGTCCACGGTCGCGATGCGGTCCAGCGTGCCTGTTTCCACCATTCGTTCCTGATCCACCGCGCGCGTGCCCATGAAGCGGCCGGTGCGGGTATCGCCGGGGGCGATGCAGTTGACTGTGATGTCGTATGAGCGGAGCTGGTCGGCGAGGCAGCGGGTGTAATGCGTCATGCCAGCCTTGGCCACCGCATAGATCGAGGCGTTGGTGCGGCCCTTGAAGGCGGCGACCGAACCGATGGTGACGATGCGGCCCTGACGCCGCGACATCATTTGCTGCGCCACCGCCTGGCAGGTCAGGATGGTGGAGAGCAGGTTGCGGTCGAGCACCGCGCGCACGTCTTCCTCGCGGATGCCGACAGCATCGTTCGGATCAGGCTTGCCGCCCTTGGCGGCGATGTCGCCGCCGGCATTGTGGACGAGAATATCGATCGGGCCCAATTGTTGCGTCGTGGTCTCGACCACCCGCGCGATGTCGGTGCCTTGTGTGAGATCGCCGAGCACGCGGATGGTGCGGACGCCATGCGCCACTGCGACGTCCGCGGCGACGGCCGTCAGCGTCGATCCCTCGCCATATTCCGCAGGACCGTTCTCGCGCATGCCGTGTACGGCGACATCGGCGCCGAGGCTTGCGAGCCGTTCGGCGAACGCCCGGCCAAGGCCGCGACCCGCGCCGGTGACCAGCGCAACCTTGCCCTTTAGTGCTCGCGCGGCGTCGTTTGATGCCATGATGTGTTCTCCTGATGTGAAATGTCAGTCAGCGGCGAGATCGAGGCCGATGGCAATCGCCTGCACCAGGCACATCGGCGCGACCAGCGTGCGCAGGGCCGGCTCCGGCATGTCCTGGATCTCGAATACGACCGACGCGCCCTCGACGATCGGGCTCAGCAGACTGTCGGTGATGGAAATCGCCGGCACGTTGCGCGCCACCAGTTCGGGAAACAGCCGCGCCGTGTCCGGGTAATAGTTGCGGAAGCTGATCGCGACCAGCGCATCCTCGGCGGTAGCGGGATGGGATTGCTCGTGAATGCTGCCGCCGGTGCCGTCGAGCAACACCACGCGCCGCCCGAATTTTCGCAGCACATAGGCGAGGTGCGTCGCCACCGGAAACGAACCGCCAAGCCCGAGCAAATAGACGTCGCGCGCCTTCGCCAGTATTTTGATGGCGGCTTCGAGTTGGTGCTCGTGGGCTGACTGGCTCAGCGCCACCAGCGATGATTGCGCTTCCGCGACGAAGCGTCCCAGCACCGCCGCAGGCTTGCGGCCGAGGATCGATTTCTCTTCGCTCTTCATCCGCGCCAGCCGCGCCTTGTAACTCGGCGCCACGCCGGCGACGAGGCGCGAACGGAACACCTGCTGCATCTGGGTAAAGCCGTCGAAACCGAGCGCGTGGGCGAAGCGGACGATGGCCGACGGCGGCACGCCGGAACGCTCGGCGATTTCGGCAACGGTACCGAGCGCGACGTCGGTCGGATGATCGAGCACGAATTCGGCGATCTGCTGCAGGCGCCCGGACAACGCGCGATGCCGCTGGGCAATCGCACCGCGCAACTCGTCGTAATTCATCGCCGTGCTGGCAGGCTTGTTCATGGTGTCAGCTTTACCCGATCGCAGCCGTTTCGCCGATTGTTCTATCTGATGGTTCAAATATTCCACTTTACATTTACAATAGAACGCTCATTCTATGAGCCGCAACAAGAAAACAAAGCGGTTGGGAGGGAGCCATGACGAAGCGTGAAATCTCGCGGCGAGGCGTTCTCAAGGGCAGCCTGATGGCCAGCGCCCTTGCCGGCACGGCCAGTTATTTCGGTCCCTGGAAGGAGAATCGGGTCTGGGCGCAAGGCGCCGCCAAGCCGATCAAGCTCGGCCTGACCTGCGACGCCAGCGGCCAGTACGGCAACAGCGGCCAGGACGATCTGCGCGGCATCCAGCTGGCGATCGACGAGGCCAACGCCAAAGGCGGGGTGCTCGGGCGCAAGGTCACCTGGATCACCGCCGACACCGAAACCACGCCGGCGACCGGCAGCCGCATCGCCGAGCGTCATCACGAGGGAAGACTGCACCATCCTGATCGGCGCGGTGCATTCCGGCGTCGCCAACGCCATCACCCAGGTCGCCGCCAAGAACGGCGTGATCTATCTCAATACCAATTCCTCGGCGCCCAGCGAGGCCGGCGAAAACTGTTCGCGCATCAAATTCGTCTGGGACGGCAACGGCACCAATTTCTCCAAGGCATCGGTCAAGAACGCCGTCGATTCGATCGGCAAGAACTGGATGCTGCTCACCAACGATTACGTGTGGGGCCACACCACGTCGGCGGCAACCAAAGCGCAGGTCGAAGGCGCCGGCGGCAAGATCATGGACAATCTGTTGGTGCCGCAGAACACCCGTGACTTCACCGCCTATCTGTTGAAGATCCAGCAGGCGAAGCCGGATGTGGTGGCGACCGCGATCGGCGGCGACGACATCAAGGCGCTGCGCGAGCAGGTCGCCCAGCTCAAGCTCGACGGCAAGCCGGCCTGGATCAACAACCAGCAGGACTGGCCGGATGTATGGGGCGCGCCCAACAGCCTGTTCGGCGTGTTCGGCACCACCTGGTATCACAAGCTGGCGCTGCCCGGCGTCGCCGAATTCGTGAAGAAGTGGCAGGCCACCAACAAGGAGGGGGTCGATTCCGGTGCCCGGAAACGTCTCCTACAACGGCTACATGGCGACGCGTGAATTGCTGCGCGCGATCGAGCGCGCAGGCTCGACCAACAACATCAAGATCATCAAGGAACTTGAAAACCTGAAGGTCTCGGCGACCGACCGCATGCAGCATTTCGATGCCTATATGGATCCGATTACCCATCAGATGCAGCAGACGATCTATTTGGCGCGGCGCAACGCCAAGCCGTCCGACAACACCGATCTGTACGAGATCATCAGCTGGACCGAGCCGAAGGCGGCTGCCGATACCGATGCGCAAGCCAAGTGCAAGCTGACGCCCTACGAGCAGGTTCCGACCGTCGACTCCTGACGACAACAGGGGCTTGATCTCTTGCAGCGGGCGCGCGTGCGCCCGCTGTCTCGCAAATACCAACACGAGACTGCAGCTTGTTCGATCTCCTTCCGCATATCCTCAACGGCCTCACGCTCGGCCTGCTGTTCGCGCTGATCGCGCTCGGCTTCATGCTGATCGTAGGCCTGATGGAGCAGATCAACCTGGCGCATGGTTCATTGTTCGCGCTCGGCGCTTACTTCGCCATGCAACTGATGGGACCACGCCCGCCGTTCCCGCCTGACATCGCGCATGCCTGGCTCGCGATGCCGCTCGGCTGGCGCTATGTCGCGACGCTGATCCTGGCGCCGGCGGCGGTGGGCGTCGTCGGCATCGCCATCGAATTCTGCATGCGCCGCACCTACGGCAAGGATCCGATGTATGGCCTGCTGCTCACCTTTGGCGCGGCGATGGTGATCGAGGAGACGATCCGCCTGACCTGGGGCACGCGCGATTACGTGTTGCAGGTGCCGCAAGGGGTCAGTGGCGGATTCCTGTTTGGTGATTTGATCTGGTCGACCTATCGCTTCTATGCCGCCGGCATTGCGGTCGCGATCATCGGACTGGTCTGGCTGCTGATCGAGAAGACGTCATTCGGTGCGACCGTGAAAGCCGGCGCCCATGACAGCGAGATCGTGCGCGCGCTCGGCATCAATTTGACGCGGCTGCGGCTGCTGGTCTTCGTGTTCGGCACCATGCTGGCTGCGATTGCCGGCATCATCGTGGCGCCGATCTGGGGCATCCGTCCGCATATGGGCGTCGACGCCGTCATTCCTGCGTTCCTGGTGATCGTGCTCGGCGGCGTCGGAAGCTTCTGGGGTGCCGTCGTTGCGGGCCTTCTGGTCGGTCTCGCCGTCGGTCTCTCCGGCGCATACGCCTCCGAATGGTCATTGCTGTCGATGTACGTGCTGCTGGTGGCGGTGGTGACCGTCCGGGCGCGCGGCCTCTGGGGCAAGAAAAGCGTGCTCGAGGCCTAAAAGATGATCCCGACCCAACAATCCGATTCCGTTCGGCTGATCACGCCCACCATGCTGGTGCTGTTCCTGGTCCTGGCGACGGTGCCGCTGTGGATCGCGCGCGCCGGTCTCTATCCTTATCTCGGCATCGAAATCCTGATCTGGTCGCTCTACGCGCTGGCGTTCAATCTCGTGCTTGGTACGGCCGGACTACCGTCGTTCGGTCACGGCGCCTATTTCGGCATCGGCGCCTATGCGTTCGGTCTCTGTCAGTTCAACGTCGTCGCCAATCTCTGGATATGTCTGGCCGCGGCGTTCGTTATGGCGGGATTGGCCGGAGCGCTGGTCGCGCTGTTCATCTCGCACCGGCGTGGCATCTACTATGCCTTCATGACGATCGCGTTCGGCCAGATATTCTGGACGCTCGCGATCAAATCGCACAAGGTCACCGGCGGCGAGGACGGGTTGTTGAAGATCGCGCGGCTGCCGGCTGATCTTGGATTCGCGTCGTTCGATCTCGCCGGCAATGTGGCGTTCTACTATTTCGTTCTCATCGTGTTCGGCTTCGCTGTCATCGCGTTGTGGCGGTTGGTGCATTCGCCCTATGGCCGTGTCATCGCGGCCATCAAGCAGAGCGAAACCCGCGCCGCGCATCTCGGCTACAATGTCTGGCTCTACAAGGCGTCGATCTTTACGCTGTCCGCGGCGGTTTCGGGCTTTGCCGGCGGGTTGTTCGCGATGGCGCAGCTTGCCGCATTCCCTGATGTGATGAGCCTGCATCAATCCGGCTATGTGGTGATGATGACGCTGGTCGGCGGCGGCCTCGTCAGCTTCTGGGGACCGGTGGTCGGCGTGTTCCTGTTCCTGATCGCGCGTGATGTGATCGGCGCCATGACCAATGCCTGGATGCTGTATTTCGGTCTCCTGTTCATTGCCGTGGTGCTGTTCCGTCCCGAAGGCGTTGCCGGCGCCATTACGGCAGCCTGGCAAAACCGTTCGCTGCATTCGATGCGGCAGCAGGGCGGCTCCGCGCTGCGACTGTTGTTCGGAGGTGGGCGATGGCGCTGATCCAAGTCGCAGGCGTTCACGTCCGGTTCGGCGACCGCGTCGTGCTCGAAAGCATCGACCTTGCGGTGCCGGAGGGTGAATTCCACGGTCTGATGGGGCCGAACGGTGCGGGCAAGACTACGTTCTTCAACGTGCTCACCGGCCGCGTGAAGCCGAGCCGCGGCTCGATCCTGCTCGATGGCGAAGATGTGACGGGGCTTAGCTCGCACCGCGTCGCCGCCAAGGGCGTCGCGCGCTCGTTCCAGATCATGACGCTGTTCGATGAATTCACGGCGCGCGAAAACGTCATGGTCGGCCTGCCGGACTTTCGCACCCGCGGCTTTGATATGCGCTACGCGGCGGCCGGCGATCGCGGTTTTGCAACGAAAGCGTCGGAGGTGCTCGCGACCGTCGGGCTTTCCGACAAGGGCGATGTGCGAGCCAAGGATCTTTCCTATGGCGACCGCCGTGCGCTCGAGATCGCAGTCGCGCTGGGGCAGAACCCCCGGGTGCTGTGCCTGGACGAGCCGACTTCCGGGCTTGGCTCCGATGGCGTGCAGCGGCTCGCGGCGCTGGTCGGGCGTCTCAAGGGCAAGCTCACGATCGTGGCCATTGAGCACGACATGGAATTCCTGTTCTCGCTGGCTGACCGCATTTCGGTGATCCACTGGGGCCAGGTGGTCGCGCGCGGCACGCCGCACGAGCTGCAGCAGAATGAATGGGTCAAGCGCTCCAACCTCGGGCGGTTCGCATGATTTTGGAAGTCGATGCGGTCGATACGTTTTACGGCGAAACCCAGGCGCTGTTCGGCGCCTCGCTGGCGGTGGAGCGCGGAAAGGTGTTTGCGCTGCTCGGCCCCAACGGCGCCGGCAAGACCACGATGCTGCGTTCGATCCTGGGGCTCACGCGTCCGAGGCGTGGGGCGATCCGGTTCGATGGCCGCGAGGTCACCCATCGTCCGACGCACGAAATCGCGCGCGGCGGCATCGGCTGGGTGCCCGACGACCGGCGGCTGTGTCCGACGCTATCGGTGGCGCGCAATCTCGGCATCGCGCAGAAGCGCACCCGGTTCCGGAGCTGGACCGTCAAGGAGACCTGCGAAATCTTTTCGCCGCTCGAGTATCTGATGGAGCGCGAATGCGAAAACCTGTCGGGCGGCGAAATGCAGATGGTGGCGATCGCGCGCGCCCTCGTCGGCGCGCCTGGGCTCATCCTGTTCGACGAACCGAGCCAGGGGCTGGCGCCGAAGATCGTCGGCGACGTGCTGGCGACCATTCGCAGGCTGCGGGAGGAGGGCGTCGCCTCGCTGGTCGTCGAGCAGAACGCCGAGATCGCGCTATCGGTCGCCGATCATGCCGCGGTCATCGACCGGGGCCGGATTGCCTGGACCGGAGAAGCGGCGGCACTCCGCGACGACGGCGGTCTGCGCCAACGCCTGCTCGGAGTTCACTGATGGCTTCGCCGCTGCTTGTTCTGAGTAAGGTTCGCAAGGTCTACACGCGCGGGCGCGTGGTGCGCCATCAGACGTTTGGGCTCGAAGCCGATCTTGAGATCGCCCAACCATCGATCGTCGGCGTGGTCGGCCCGAACGGCGCCGGCAAGACCACGCTGTTTGAGATGATGACGGGTTCAAATACGCCGTCTTCCGGCCATGTCTACGTCGCCGGTACCGACATTCACCGGGTCAAATATCGCGAGCGTGACCGGCTGGCGATCCATTATCATCAGTCTTATCAGGTCCGCCGCTTCCGCAAGCTGGTCCCGTCGGTGCTGCTCGAGAAGTCGCCGACATCGGCCCCCATGGTGCATCTGTTCGACGAGCCGCAGTTCAACCTGCAGGACGGCTATATCGGCTTCATGCTCGACTTCTTCCGCAAATTGCGGGCCGAGGGTCGTCTCGTGGTGTTGTGCCTGCATCCGACCGCGGCCTGGCATCTGGAAATCCTCGCTGAAATTGCCGAGCAATATCTGCTGGTGGCCGATGGCGGCGTGACGCGACACCCCGATTTCGCGGCACTCACCGGTCAGGCGCGGTTTCGCAGTTATCTGGGTGCGGAAATGACCCGGGCGGCGGAAGCGCTCTGCGCCGGTCGCTGGGTCACACCCGGATGAATCGGTTTTGCAATCCGGCCGGGCTTCGCACATAAAAGCGCCCGATCTTCAGCCGGCCCATTCGCCATCCGGCGACAATAAAAGAGGAAGCAAGTCTCGTGGCATATTCCAATACGCAATTGTTCATCAACGGCAAATGGCGGCCGAGCCAGTCGGGCAAGACCATCGCCGTGCTCAATCCGGCGACGGAGGAAACCATCGGCACCGTAGCCCATGCCGACCGCGCCGATCTCGACGAGGCGCTGGAAGCAGCCGCCAAGGGGTTCAAGGTCTGGCGGGCGGTGGCGCCGTTCGAGCGCTGCAGGATCATGCGCAAGGCGGCCGCGATCATGCGCGAGCGCAATGACGAGATCGCGCTGCTCTTGACCATGGAGCAGGGCAAGACGCTGGCCGAGGCCAAGATGGAAGCGATGGCCGCCGCCGACGTCATCGAGTGGTTCGCCGAGGAAGCCAAGCGCGCCTATGGCCGGGTAATCCCGGCACGCGGCCCCGGCATCTACCAGATCGCGGTCAAGGAGCCGGTCGGCCCGGTCGCGGCCTTCACGCCGTGGAATTTCCCGATCAATCAGGTCGTGAGAAAACTCTCCGCGGGGCTTGCGGCGGGCTGCTCGATCATCGTCAAGGCGCCCGAGGAAACGCCGGCGTCGCCTGCGCAACTGATCAAGGCGTTCGTCGATGCGGGTGTGCCTGACGGCGTGATCAATCTCGTTTACGGTGTGCCGTCGGAGATTTCTGAATATCTCATCCCGCACCTGGTGATCCGCAAGATCTCTTTCACCGGATCGACCATCGTGGGCAAGCAGCTCTCCGCACTGGCGGGCCTGCACATGAAGCGCGCCACCATGGAGTTGGGCGGCCACGCACCGGTGATCGTGTTCAAGGACGCGGACGTGTCGTCGGCGGCGAAGATTCTGGCGGCGGCGAAGTACCGCAACGCCGGCCAGGTCTGCATCTCGCCGACCCGCATGCTGGTACAGGACGACGTGTTCCGTGAGTTCGTCGACAAGTTCGTCGAAGGCGCCAAGTCGATGAAGGTCGGCAACGGCCTGGACCCGGATTCGAAGATGGGCTCGCTCGCCAATCCGCGCCGCGTCACCGCCATCGAAGGCATGGTGCAGGATGCCGTGGGCAAGGGAGCAAAACTCGAGACCGGCGGCCATCGTGTCGGCAACAAGGGATACTTCTACGAACCGACCGTGGTCAGCGACGTGCCGAAGGATGCGCGCGCCATGAACGAGGAACCGTTCGGGCCGCTGGCGCTGATCTCCCGCTTCTCCACCTTCGACGAAGTGGCCGAGGAAGCCAACCGCTTGCCGTTCGGTCTGGCATCCTACGCCTTCACCAGCTCGACCAAGACGGCGACCGCGATCGGCGCCGCCATCGAAGCCGGCATGGTCTCGATCAACAGCTTTGGCCTTGCGCTGCCCGAAGTGCCGTTCGGCGGCATCAAGGATTCCGGCTACGGCTCGGAGGGCGGCACCGAGGCGATGGACGGGTTTTTCAACACCAAGTTCATCACCCAGACCGGGGTGTGAGCCAGATCGCGAAGCCGACGCGGTTTGCTTCGCTCATGTGACATAGCCCGGCGCTCCACCCAGGCGTCGGGCTAATGTCGTACCGACCACGCCAGAAGCAGGATCACGAGCACGATCAGGCCTGCGGACAGGCTCTTCCAGAAAACGAGCGGATCGCGCTCGTAGAGCGAGCGCCGTGACGCTGCGGCCGGCTTCGCCCACATCGCGCCATTCTCGAGTTCGTGCGAGAACTCGATGACATCGCCGTAGCGTTGCGCCGGATCGACATTGAGCGCCTTGCCGATTACAGCGTCCAGCCAGGCCGGCAGGTCGGGGCGATAGCGGGAGAGGGAAGCGGGCTTGCCGAAGCGGGGCCGCGAGAATGGTTCGATCTCGCCGTAAGGGTAGGCGGCAGTGAACGTCCGGTACACGGTGACGCCAAGCGCATACAGATCGGAAAACTCGTCGCCGGTCCGCCCGCCGAACAGCTCCGGCGCCATGTAGCTCGCCGTGCCCGGAATATCCTCGGCGGGAAAATCCTCGAGCAGCGGCACGCGCGCAACCCCGAGGTCGACCAGCCGCAATCCGCCGGCCTTCAACAGGATCACGTTGTCGGGCTTGATGTCGCGATGAATGATGCCGGCGCGATGCAGAGTGGCGACCGCGCGCGCCAGCTTGGTCGCGATCCCGATGCCTTCGGCCAGCGAAAGCTGCGGCGAACGATTGAGCCGCTGCTCCAGCGTCTCGCCTTCGTAAAGCGGCATCACCGAATAGAGGCGGGTCTGCCTTTCGGCAGGCAGTTCGACGATTTCTCCGATCCACAGGCTGCGCACGCGCGCGGCGACCCACGCCTCGCGGACGAAGGCGAGGCGATAGGAGCCCTCGCTGGCCACGCGCGGATGCGGAAACTTCAGCACGAGTTCGCGGCCCTGCCGCTTGTCGATCGCCTTGAACAGGCGGCTGTAGCGTCCATCCGACAGTATTTCACCGAGCGTGAAATCGTCGATGACGTCGCCGGTTTCGGGCAAGTCCAGGATCGGAAGCGTCGCGATCGAGTGGGTGAGTTCGTCGCGGTCGGCGGGCGGCAGGTCGACGACATCGAGCACCAGGGCGGTCATGTTGTCGCTGGAGCCGGCATCCAGCGCCGCGTCGACCAGCGCGCGCGCGGATTCTTCCGGCGAGGTGCGCTCGCTCAACAGCACCTGTAGTCGGTGATCGGCCAGCACGCCATGAACGCCGTCGCTGCAGATCAGGAGCCTGTCGTGCTGGCGCAGTCCGACGGTGGCGTAATCGAAGCGGGCGAAATCCTCAAAGCCGATGGCGCGGTTGAGCAGGTGAGCGAGATCGCCGCGTCCGGCGATGTGGTCCGTGGTCAGCCGCTCCAGGCGCCCCTCGCTGAGGCGATAGGCGCGGGTGTCGCCAATGTGAATGACGTGGCACTGCCGCCGCGACAGGATGATCGACGAAAATGCGCAACTCATGCCGCTGAGCAGCGGATCGGTGCGGCCTTGCGTGTAGATCCAGCTATTGGCGGCTTCCAGCGAACGCGATGCCCGGCGGCGCACGCCGAGCGTTTCGGGAAGGGAATAATAGGCGTCGATGAAGCATCGAACCGCGAGTTCGGCCGCTTCGCGTCCGCCCTTGTGTCCGCCGACGCCGTCGGCGACCACGGCGACGATGTCGCGGTTGCTCACACCGGACCGGCCGAGACAGGTCCCGACGTAATCCTCGTTGGCGGACCGCTTGCCGGTCTCGCTGACGAAGCCGACGCGAACCCCGAGATTTCGTTGCGAACCGATCGTCACCCGCGGCCTGTCGGACCTTTGTTAGGACGCGTTTTCTTCACGCGAACCGGTACCCACTTCGCTTGAAAACGCTATGAGCAGCGCGCGTCGTCAGACCCGCGCTCCCGATGCGGCGCCCCAAGTGGTGCGCCAGCGCACCTTGACCATGGCAAGTCCGAGGAACCCAAGCAACGCCAGCAGGCCGAAAAACACGAAGCCCGCGCCAAACCCGCCGGTCATTCCCTTGGCCAGGCCGAGCGCCTTGGCAAGGAAGAAGCCGCCGATTCCGCCGGCGCAGCCGACCATGCCGGTCATCAAGCCGATCTCCTGCCGGAAGCGGAGTGGAATGAGCTGAAACACGGCGCCATTGCCCATGCCAAGCGCGAGGACACCGATCGAGAACAGCGACACTGACACCCAGGCGATCCGCGGCATCTCGGTGAGCGCCCAACCGGCAGGCGCCGGCGCGGTCGGTCCTTCCGGCATGAAGGCGATGGCGAGATATGCCGCCACGACGACTCCAAAGAACATCGACAACGAGCGGATGCCGCCAATGCGGTCGGCGAGCAGGCCGCCGACCGGGCGAAAACCCGAACCGAAAGCGACGATCAGGGAAACCAGCAGGCCCGCCGCGACGCCTGATACGTGATACTGCACGGTGAAATACAGCGGTAGCGCGTTGGCCAGTCCGACAAAGCCGCCGAAAGTGATGAAGTAGAAGAACATGAACCAGCGGCTGTCGGGATCGCGCAGCAACGTACCATAGGCCTTCAGCGAAACCGGTTTCCGTTCCCCCGGCGCATCCTTGGCGGCGTAGGCGTAGTAGGCGAGGATCAGCAACATCGGAACGAGCAGCACGCCGAACACAGCTTGCCAGCCCCAATGTTCGGCGATCGTCGGTGCGAACATCGTGTCGAGCACGACACCCATATTGCCGGCGCCGGCGATCCCCATCACCACGCCCTGATATTGCGGCGGATACCAGCGGCTAGCCTGCGGCAGCGCCACCGCGAACGAGGCGCCGCCGATGCCGAGCGCGAGACCGAAGATCTCCACCGACAGCTTGCTCGGAAGGCCGAAGTAGCAAACCCACGCCGTCGCGGCGATGACGACGAGTTGCGCGACAATTCCGGTCCGCTTGGCGCCGAACAAATCGGCGAGCAAGCCCATCGGCACCCGCAGCAACGCGCCGGCCAGAACCGGGATCGCGACAAGCGTGAACTTCTCGTCGACGGCGAGGTTCATGTCGCGCACGATGTAGACGATCAACGGACCGAGCGCGACCCAAGCCATGAAGCTTATGTCGAAATAGAGGAAGGCGGCGAGCAGCGTGGGCCAGTGGCCAGCCTTCTTGAATTCAGCAAACTTCATCGAGCAGCCTCGAACATCGGTGCGTGACACCGCGCAAGCGCGGTGATCTCGGCACAAAGGGATTGAATTTTGGAAAGCGAGTCGTCTCGTCGTTGAGACGCACTCTGATCCCGACGTCAGCAATTCGTGTGCCAGAAAAAGCAAGCGTGCCACTTTGCGTGTATTTGCAGGGCCTTGCGGCGCGTGGCGAACCCCACCGCGAATGCGGCTGCTGCTTCGTTTGTTGGCAAAAGCAGCCGCTCGAACGTGCATCGTGGTGTTTTATTATGCGGTGCTGGGCTTTGGCGAAAAGCGCGCCTGAAAAGCCGCTTGTCGGCGTCGTGCCATTTCCGGGAGCAAATTGACGCCGGGTGATAGTTAAGCATTCGTGTCGTGCACAATGGATAGCCCGAGGGGGTGATTTTTTGGGCATTTATGCATGTGCAGGCGCCGCCAATTAACGATTGATCGGCTGTAGCCGTGCGTTGCGCCCGGAAAATTACGGGTTCGGTGTTGGCACGTGTCTTGAATACCTGAGATCTCGATCGTCATAGTCGATGATCCTTTGCCCGCCGATGGGCGCTCCCCAATCATCAATATTTCTTGCCAATCGACGATGCAGATCTGCGTCGCCGCGTCGGGCCATCGGAACCAGGATTAGAAGGCAGAGCATGCTCGAGAAAATAAACAAGCAAAAGTTGGTGGTGATCGGCAACGGCATGGCCGGCATCCGCACGGTGGAAGTGCTGCTGGACCGCGCGCCCGATCTCTATGACATCACCGTCTTCGGTTCCGAACCATACGGCAACTACAACCGAATTCTGCTGTCGCCGGTGCTCGCCGGCGAGAAGACCGTCAACGACATCATGCTCAATACGGTGCAGTGGTACGAGGACAACGGCATCACGCTCCGCAAGGGCGAAATGATCGAGATGATCGATCGGCGTACCTGCGAAGTCGTCACCGCGGAAGGCGCGCGGGTGCCTTACGATCGCCTGCTGATCGCCACCGGTTCGAACCCGATCATGTTGCCCCTTCCGGGCAAGGATCTCCCGGGCGTCATCGGCTTTCGCGACATTCAGGACGTCGAGCGCATGGTTCAGGCTTCGACGAGCTACAAGAACGCCGTCGTGATCGGCGGCGGTCTGCTCGGTCTCGAAGCTGCCAACGGCTTGATGAAGCGCGGCATGAACGTCACCGTCGTGCATCTGCTCGACACGCTGATGGAGCGCCAGCTCGATCAGGTCGCGGGCGGATTGCTGCGCAAGTCGCTGGAAGAGCGCGGCATGGTGTTCAAGATGCCCGCGCAGACGGAAGCGATCCTGGGTGAGGACCGCGTGACCGGCGTGCGCTTTGCCGACGGCGAGGAGATTCCGGCCGACCTGGTCGTGATGGCCGTCGGTATCCGCCCGAATTTCGAACTGGCGCGCAAGGCGGGTCTCTATTGCGAGCGCGGCATCGTCGTCTCCGACACCATGCAGACCTACGACGGGCGAATTTATGCGGTCGGTGAATGCGTGCAGCATCGCCGCCAGACTTACGGCCTCGTCGCTCCCCTGTTCGACCAGGCCAAGGTTTGCGCCAACCACCTCGCCATGAAGGGTTTTGCCACCTATGACGGGTCGGTCGTTTCGACCAAATTGAAGGTGACGGGCATCGACCTGTTCTCCGCCGGCGACTTCGCGCCGGGTGCGGACAAGGAAGAGATCGTCATGCAGGACGCTTCCCGCGGCGTCTACAAGCGGATCATTCTGCGCGACAAGAAGATCATCGGCGCCGTGCTTTATGGCGATACCATCGACGGCCCATGGTACTTCCAGCATCTGCGCGACGGGACCGACGTTTCGCAAATGCGCGAGCGGCTGGTGTTCGGCGCCGCCAATCTCGGCGACGGCGGCCATAGCGGCAAGAATTCGGTCGCCGCCATGGGCGACGACGCGGAAATCTGCGGATGCAACGGCGTCTGCAAGGGCACGATCGTCAAGGCGATCAGCGAAAAGAAACTGTTCACGATCGACGACGTGCGGGCTCACACCAAGGCATCCTCGTCCTGCGGCTCCTGTACCGGCCTGGTCGAACAGGTGCTCGCCTTCACGCTCGGCGGCGACTATTCGGCGGCGCCGAAGGTCAAGCCGATGTGCGCGTGTACCGACCACAGCCATGACGACGCGCGCCGCGTCATCATCGAGAACTCATTGAAGACCATTCCCGACGTCATGAGGTTCATGGACTGGAAGACGCCGAACGGATGCCACTCCTGCCGGCCCGCCCTGAATTATTACCTGCTCGCCACCTGGCCCGGCGAGTATCGCGACGACCAGCAGTCGCGCTACATCAACGAACGCGTCCACGCCAATATCCAGAAGGACGGGACGTATTCGGTCGTGCCGCGGATGTGGGGCGGCGTCACGACGCCGGATGAACTGCGCGCCATCGCCGACGTCGCGGACAAGTTCAAGATTCCGACCGTCAAGGTCACCGGCGGACAGCGCATCGATCTTCTCGGCGTGAAAAAGGAGGATTTGCCCGCGGTCTGGGCCGACCTCAATGATGCGGGCATGGTGTCGGGCCACGCCTATGCCAAGGGACTGCGGACGGTGAAGACCTGTGTCGGTTCGGAATGGTGTCGTTTCGGTACGCAGGATTCGACCGGCCTCGGCGTCAAGCTCGAAAAATTCATGTGGGGCTCGTGGACGCCGGCCAAGGTGAAACTTGCGGTGTCCGGTTGCCCGCGCAACTGCGCGGAAGCGACCTGCAAGGATGTCGGCGTCGTCTGCGTCGATTCCGGGTTCGAGATCCACTTCGCCGGCGCCGCCGGTCTTCACATCAAGGGAACCGAGTTCCTGGGCAAGGTTGCGACCGAGGAGGAGACGCTCGAAGTCATCGCCGCGCTGACACAGCTCTATCGCGAGCAGGGCTGGTACCTCGAACGTATGTACAAGTGGTGCGATCGGGTCGGTCTCGACGCCATCCGCAAGCAGGTGGTCGACGATGTCGCCAACCGCAAAGCCCTGTTCAGCCGTTTCGCCCATTCGCAGCAATTCTCGCAGAGCGATCCCTGGGCGGCGCGCGCCAAACGCGGCGTCGATCGCAACGAATTCACCCCGCTCGCGGAGCTGGAACTCGCATGAGCAACTGGATTGAAATCGGGGCGCTGAACGATATTCCCGTTCTCGGCTCGCGCATCGTGCGGATGGCGTCCGGCGACATTGCGGTGTTTCGGACCGCCGACGACGAGGTTTTCGCGCTTGACGATCGCTGTCCGCACAAGGGCGGACCGTTGTCGCAAGGCATCGTCCACAACAAGCGCGTCACTTGTCCGCTGCACAATTTCGTCATCGAGCTCAAAAGCGGTGCGGCGGTTGCGCCCGACGAGGGATGTACGCGCGCGCATCCGACCAAGGTGGAGAACAACACCGTCTGGCTCTGCATTCAGACGGCGGCGGCCGTGCCCGCCGAGTGAGGGTGATCGCCCGTGCCAGTGAAGACAAGCTGTCCGTATTGCGGCGTCGGCTGCGGCGTCATCGCTGACAGGGATGCCTCGGGCGCCGTTACCGTCCGGGGCGATCCGCTGCATCCCGCCAATTTCGGGCGGCTGTGCGGGAAAGGCTCGGCGCTGGCCGAGACCATCGGCCTCGAGGGGCGGCTGCTGGCGCCCATCGTCAACGGGCAGGAAGCGACCTGGGATGCGGCACTCGATCATGTTGCCGAGGGTTTTGGCAGAATCGTCCGCGAGCACGGGCCGGATTCGGTTGCCTTCTATGTCTCCGGCCAGATTCTGACCGAGGACTATTACGTCATCAACAAGCTCGCCAAGGGCTTCATCGGCACCGCCAACATCGACACGAATTCCCGGCTATGCATGGCGTCGAGCGTGGCGGGCCACAAGCGCGCGTTCGGCAGCGACACCGTTCCGGGCTGCTATGAGGATCTCGAAACCGCCGATCTGCTTGTCCTGGTCGGCTCGAATGCTGCCTGGTGCCATCCGATCCTTTACCAGCGCATGGTGGCGGCCAAGGCCAGCAACCCTGCGTGCCGCATCGTCGTCATCGATCCGCGGCGGACCGCAACATGTGACGGCGCCGACCTGCACCTGCCGCTTCGCTCGGGCAGCGATTCGGTACTGTTCAACGGGTTGCTCGCGCATCTTGCATCGTGCGATGCCATCGACGGTGCGTTCGTGGATGGATCCACCACCGGCGCCGAAGCGGCGCTGCGGCAGGTCGCCGGTCAGACGGTGGCGCAGACTGCCGAAATCTGCGGACTGGCCGAGGGCGCGGTGGCGTTGCTCTTTGACTGGTTCGCCAAAACCGAGCGGGTCGTCACGCTCTATTCGCAGGGCGTCAACCAGTCGAGCAGCGGTGTCGACAAGGTCAATGCGATCATCAACTGTCACTTGTTGACGGGCCGTATCGGGCGGCCCGGCATGGGGCCGTTCTCGCTGACTGGACAACCCAACGCGATGGGCGGGCGGGAAGTCGGCGGGCTGGCCAATCAATTGGCCGCCCACATGGAGATCGAGAATCCGACACACCGCGACATCGTCCAGCGCTTCTGGCAGTCGCCGATCATCGCGGACAAGCAGGGCCTCAAGGCCGTCGACATGTTCGACGCGATCGCCGATCAACGCATCAAGGCGGTCTGGATCATGTCCACCAACCCGCTGGTCAGCCTGCCGGATGCCGATCGCGTGCGCCGCGCACTCGATGCATGCGAGCTCGTCGTCGTCTCCGACTGCATGCGCCATACCGACACCACGCGTCATGCCCATGTGTTGCTGCCTGCGCTGACCTGGGGCGAGAAGGACGGCACCGTCACCAACTCCGAACGCCGCATCTCCCGGCAGCGGCGGTTTCTGCCGGCGCCCGGTGCTGCCAGGGCCGATTGGCAGACGGTCTGCGATGTCGCGCAGCGTATGGGTTTTTCGGGGTTCGACTATCCGAACGCGGCAGCGATCTTCCGCGAGCACGCCAGACTCTCCAGCTTCGAGAATGAAGGGACGCGCGATTTCGATCTGTCCGCCCTGAATACGCTCGACGATCGCGCCTACGATGCGCTTACCCCGATCCAGTGGCCGGTGACGCGCGAATATCCGACCGGCACGCCGCGGATGTTCGAAACCGCAAAGTTCTTCACGGCCGACCGCAAGGCGCGTTTCGTGCCGGTGACGCCGCGTGCCGCCGCGAACGCGACCAGCCGGGACTATCCGCTGGTGCTCAATACCGGGCGGGTCCGCGATCAATGGCACACCATGACGCGGACGGCAAAATCGGCGCGGCTGCTGGCGCACATTTTCGAGCCTTGCGCCGAATTCCATCCCGACGATGCACGCATGGCCGGGGTCGAGAATGGCGGGCTCGCGCGACTGACCAGCCCGTGGGGCGAGATGGTGGCGCGCGTTGTCGTCACCGCCGAACAGCGGCGCGGCTGCGTGTTCGTGCCGATGCACTGGAACGGCGAATATGCCGGCGACGGCCGGGTCAACGCGCTGGTCAATCCAGCGACCGATCCGATCTCCGGGCAGCCGGAGTCCAAGCACACGCCGGTCAAGGCGGCAGCTTACCTGCCGAAATGGCATGCGTTCATTCTCAGCCGGCAGGAGATCGCGCGTCCCGAAGCGGGCTACTGGGTCGGCGGGCTCTCAGGGACCTGCTGGCGGATGGAACTCACCGGCGACGAGCGGCCGACGAGTTGGCGCGATTGGGCCCGGGCGCAGCTTCGCGTCGGACATGACGACATCGAGTGGATCGCCTATCGCGATCCGAAGGCCGGCCGTTTCCGCTACGCGGCCGTTCGCGACGGCCGGCTGGAGGGCTGCGTGTTCATCGCTCCCGATCACAAGCTGGTTTCTCGGTCGTGGTTGTCAGGGCTGTTTGCAGAGCAGGCCTTGTCGCCGAATGCGCGAATGTCCCTGCTGACGGGGCAGCCGCTCGATGCAAGCCAGGACGTCGGGTCGATCGTCTGCTCGTGCTTCGGCGTCGGGCAGCATCAGATCTCGGCCGAAATCAAAAAGGGCGCGGCCAGCGTCGAGGATGTCGGTCGGCGCCTGAAGGCCGGCACCAATTGCGGTGCCTGCAAGCCGGAGATCGGCAAGCTGCTACGCGGTGCGGCCGTGCGGGATTCGCAGCCCGCATGAGCTTGCGGCAATCTGGCCGCTAATTCTTGATCGCGTAGAGCGGCGTTCGCAGCGTTAGCTGGTACGACGGCTTCGGTGTCCAGGCGATCTGCGCGGTGATGCCGAACAGCCGATTGTCGTCGTTGTCCATGCGGTCGAGGTCGAGCCGCACGATCGGCTGCGTGAACGCGGGAAACGGCGTCAGGTTCAGAACCTGCGCGCCGCCGAAGTGCTGCACGCCGAAGCGGCCGGTGAACATCCAGTTGTTGTCCCACTGATAGTAGCCGCCGACATAGCCCATGACGTCAGGGCTGACGCGGGCAAGCGGGGTATCGACCAGGACCCGGGTGTATTGCATTCCCGCGAGCAGCCCGCGCGTCTCATCCGCATTCAGCGCATAGCCCGCCTCGAGAATGGTGTTGTAAGCCGTCGTGGCCAGCGGCGCATCCGAAGTCGATCGTGTAGCATTGGCTTGAACGGTGATGGTCGGAAACATTCCACCGTTCTGCTGATAGATGTCGGCCTGGAATCCGACGGTAAAGGCGTAGATCGAGAAGCTCGTCCAGGGATCGGTACCCGCCTGCGACGTCGCTCCGCTGACGCCACCATAGACCGAGAGCTGATCGTTGACATCGACGGTCAGGGGCAGGTCGACCGAGAGGCTTTGGCTGGACGGCGAGGTCCGGGTTCGAAGCGAGGAAAAATTCGCCAGCGTCGACAACACAGGCGGCGTGCCGAATCCGATCGAGAGCGCGCCGGCGGGCAGCGTCGAGTAGATCGTTCTCATATCGAGATAGAAGTTCGGCAGGGCCGATTTTGCCTCGACCGCATCCTCCTCACCGTCGTCTTCGTCTTTTCCAAGCGCAAAGCCTGTAACGCAGAACGATACCAGCATGCCGAGCGCTACGCTTCTGGCGGATCGCGTCAGCGCGAGTTTCAGACCGCGCGGTGCAGTGGATCTGGTAAAATTCGTGCTCAACCGGCGTTGCCCTTGACTGGACAAGCTAGATCATTTGCGTGTGGCGAATACAAGCAGCGGCCGCCATCCGGGCTTCGGTCTCACGGCGGGTGTTGCGCGTTTGCGCCGCCTATCTCGAAGCCGGAATTCCGTTCGACCGGCCGAGGGCCGCAAAAAGCAGCGCGGCGACGATGCCGGACAGCAGCGAGGCCACGAGGACGCCGAGCCGGACCTGTTTCAGCACCGCCTCGTCGTCGAAGGCCAGCGTGCCGATGAAGAGGCTCATGGTGAAACCGATGCCGGTCAGGATGGCCATTGCATAGAGCTTTGTCGTCGTCGTTCCTTCCGGCATCGCAGCAAAGCCTAGCCTGATCGCAAGGATCGAAGCGACAAAGACCCCGATCTGCTTGCCGACGAAAAGTCCAACGATGATGCCAAGCGTTATCGGCTCCGCCAGCTTTGACAAGGTCAGCCCGTGAAGTGATACACCTGCATTCGCGAAAGCAAAGATCGGAACGATGGCGAAAATAACCCACGGCTTGAGTGCGTGTTCGGTATCCTCGAGCAGGCTGCGGCCGTCGTGCCGTGTCAGCGGCATCGCCAAACCTACGGCTACGCCGGCCAGCGTCGCGTGCACGCCCGATTTGAGCACGCAGACCCAGGTGAATAGTCCGGCGATCAGATAGAATGCCGGCTTGCGCACATCGAGCAGGTTGAGAACCGCGAGCGCCGCGACGCCGAGCCCGCCGAGCGCCAGCGCCAGAACCGAAAGGTCGGCGGTATAGAAGATCGCGATGACGATGATGGCCATGAGGTCGTCGATGATCGCGAGCGCCAACAGAAAAGTTTTCAGCGAAGCCGGCACCTTGCGCCCCAGCATGGCGCAAACACCTAGCGCAAAGGCGATGTCGGTCGCTGCCGGGATGGCCCAGCCGCGCAACGCGTTGGCGTCGCCCCAGTTCACCGCGGCAAAGATCGCGGCCGGCGTAACAAAGCCGCCGAATGCGGCGATCACGGGTAATGCCGCTTTCCTCGGGCTTGCCAGCGCACCCTCAATCGCCTCGCGCTTGATCTCGAGGCCGACCAGAAGAAAGAACACCGCCATCAGGCCGTCGTTGATCCAGTGTTCGAGCGTCTTGCTCAGTCCGATCGATCCGATCCGCACCTCGCCGGCCGTATGCAGCAGCGCCTGGTACTGAGGCCCGAGCGGCGAGTTTGCGACGACGAGGGCCGCGGCTGCGGCGATGCCGAGCGCGATGCCGCCATAGAGGTCTGTGTTTTCAGTTTCGCTGGACGCCGGGACCCTGGCCGTCATCAGCCGACCTTGTCGGCCGCCTTGATGGCGACGGACAGCGCGAGCTTTGTTTCCGCCACGATGTCCTCGACCAGTTCTTCCACGCTGACATGGGCAACCTGGCCCGTGAGCAATCCCTGTTCGGCGAGCATGACCACGCCGTGCAGCGAGGCCCAGACTTTCAGGGCGCTGCGCTCGCGCAAGAGCCCCACGGCGGGGGCCTCCAGCGCTTCCACCAGGAGTTCGAAGGTCTCCATTGCCGCGCTGTGCAGCTCGCTGCCTTTCGGCGCGCATGCCATGGTTCGCGACGCGAACATCAGGCGATAGATGCCGTTGCGGCGCAGGCCGAAATCAAGCGTGAGCTGCGCGAAACGCGACAGCTTCGACTGCTTCGATGGTTTTTCGATCGCCGTGCGCATCATTGCTGAGAACTGGCGGAACGCTTCGGCCGTCACCGCCGTCAGCAGCGTCTCGCGATCGGCAAAATGCTTGTAGGGCGCCGGCTGCGAGACGCCGAGAATCTTGGCAAGCGCGCTGATGCTGATCGCTTCCGGGCCGCCCAGTTCGACTTCATGCAACGCGGCCTGAACCAGGGCATCGCGGAGATCCCCATGGTGATAGGCGTTGAGCGCTTTGCGTGCGGGTCGAGGCGGCATTCAGTTCCATGATCTATAACTTTTGACTTGACAGCACAACGGCTCCGCGAATGTAATACGATATAACTTCGCGGTGCGCCGGCGGGTCCGTGCCGCCGTGCCGAACAATGCCGACAGAAGAACACCGCGCGGCAAAGCGCGCCACACAAAGGGGAAACGCTGCGATGGCTGGAAAGCTGAAAATCCGCGTCGACCAGGACAAATGTCAGGGCCACGCGCGCTGTAAATCACTGGCGCCTGAACTGTTCGATCTCGACGAATTCGGCAACGCGCACGAAGTCGGCGATGGTTCCGTGCCCGCGGGCCTGGAAGACAAAGCCTGGCTCGCCCAGAGCAACTGCCCCGAGATTGCGATCGAAGTGACCGAGGAATAGCCCGGTCGCGCGACTTTAATCCACCACGATCTGAACGAACCAAGCAGAGGAATTGCTCCAATGTCCGATTCCGCCAGCATCATGCCCGAACATCCGCCGGTCACCGACTGGGTCAACGATTTCGACCACACCGATCCGAACTGGACGGAAAACCCGTTTCCGATCTGGGAAAAATTGCGCGCGGCCTCGCCCGTCGTGCACACCGAGCGCTTCCTCGGCTGCTACATGCCGACCACCTACCAGGCGGTAAAGGAAATCTCCTACGATACCGACCACTTTTCTTCCCGGCGCGTCATCGTGCGCGACGTTCGCCCGGAAATCACGGCGCGCGCGCCGCCGATCACCTCCGACCCGCCCGAGCACAAGCCTGCCAAGCAGTTACTGTTGCCGCCGTTCACGCCGGACGCGATGAAAAAGCTCGAGCCGCGGGTGCGCGCCATTTGCAACGAACTGATCGACGAGTTCATTGCCGACGGCAAATGCGACGCCGCCGCGCGCTACACCAAGCATGTTCCGGTCCGCGCCATTGCGCACATGCTCGGAATCCCTGAGAAGGACGGCGATCTCTTCATCAAGTGGATTCACGGCATCCTCGAACTCGGCATCAAGGATGACAACGCGCTGATGGAGGCGGTGCGGGAGATGACCGGCTATTTCGCCGGCCACATCGAGCATCGCAAGAAGAATCCGACCGACGACCTGATCTCGACGCTGATGAACGCGAGGGACAAGGATGGCAATCCGCTGGCGGATGAGCATGTGCTGGGTTCGCTGCGGTTATTGCTGATCGCCGGCATCGACACCACCTGGAGCGCGATTGGCTCCTCGCTCTGGCATCTGGCGCGGGTACCTGCGGACCGCGAGCGGCTCGTCAAGGAGCCCGAACTGATGCCGCTGGCGGTCGAGGAACTGCTGCGCGCCTATTCGCCGGTGACGATGGCGCGCGAGGTGATGAAGGAAACAACCATCAGCGGCTGCCCGGTCAAGCCCGGCAACATGGTGCTGCTGTCGTTCCCGGCCGCCAACCGCGATCCAGCCATGTTCCCCGAAGCCGACAAGGTGGTGATCGACCGCAAGGAAAATCGCCACGCCGCGTTCGGCCTCGGCATTCACCGCTGCGTCGGCTCCAACCTGGCGCGCATGGAAATGACGGTCGCGATCGAGGAATGGCTGAAGCGGATTCCGGATTTCAGGCTCGATCCGGCCGGCAAGGTCACCTGGTCGGAAGGTACCGTGCGCGGCCCGCGCCAGTTGCCCGTGCTGTTCGGCAAGGCGAACTGAGGGCTTGAGGAGTACGCGTGGAGAGCCGATCGTCTTGGCCCTCCTTTTGCGTTCGGTCGCTACTTGACCTCGATCTTGGCGTCGCTGGCGACTTTCTTCCAGGCTTCGATGTCGCGCGCGTTGATGTCGCGCTGCTGATCTCCGGCGATGAAGTCCGCCGAGATGCCGAGTGCCAGCAGCTTCTCGGCGATGTCGGGCTCGGCCAGCGACGCCTTCAGTGCGCCGGAAATTTTTTGGGTAATAAAAGCGGGAACGCCCGCAGGCGCATACATCACCCAGGACAGGCTCCGTTCGAAATCGACGCCTTGCTCCTTGTAGCTTGCGACATCAGGCAGGCTCGGTGATCGTCCCCCGCAGACCGCAAGCGCCTTCAGCTTTCCATCCCTTACCAGCGGCGTCCCGGTCGCCATGTCGACCAATCCCACCGAGATGTGCCCGCCCATCAGGTCGTTGGCGAGCTTCGTCGCGCTGCTGAACGGGACATGCTGCAGGCGGACGCCCGCCTTCTGGGAGAGGATTTCGCCGCAGAAATGTCCGGTCGAGCCGACGCCCCAGCTGCCATACTGGATCGGCTCGCCCTTCTTCGATAGCTCGATCAGCCCTGGGAGGTCGTTGGCGGCAAAGTCCTTCGTTGCGATGAGGAGGATCGATGACGTTCCGATCCGTCCAATGGTCGTAAAGTCCTTGATCGGATCATAGGGCAGGTTCGGATAGACGGCCGGCGCGAGTACATGGGTGGTCATGCCGCCGATCGTGATGGTGTAACCATCGGGCGGCGAGGTCGCCGCCTGCTGAGCGCCGATGGTGCCAGCGGCGCCGGTGCGGTTTTCGACGTAGATGGTCTGCCCAAGGCGGTTGCCCATCCGGTCGGCAAGCAGCCGGCCGAGCACGTCGCCGCCGCCACCGGCCCCGAACGGCAGCAGCATCTTGATCTTCTTGGAGGGGTAGTCGGTCGCGTCTTCGGCGTGGGATGAACATGCCACCGACGCGAGCGCAAGCAGCGAAAGCATTATCGCGCGTAACTTCATTTACTCACTCCCTGGGTTTCCCTTTTTTTATTTTGGTCGTTCGTCGCCGGCGTTCTTCGCCGGTCGTGCAGATCGGTGACGCCGGCGCACAATCAGGGCGCGCGAGGCTTGGCCCCGGAATGCCGAAGGATGAAGCGTGTCGGCAGGTAGACCGGCCGGATCTTGCGGGCTTCGTCGCCGCCGCGAATCCGGTCGAGCAGGATGTTGGCGGCAACCCGGCCCATCTGGTCCAGATCCCACGTCAAGGCCGAGATACCCGGCGTTGCATGCCGGGCGAGATCAGTATCGCCGATGCACACCAGCGACACGTCGTTGGGATAGCGCAGGCCATTGCTGGCAAGGGCGTCCATCACACCGGCCAGCATGTGCGTGCCCAACGTAATGATCGCGGTCGGACGGTCGGGGCCTTGCAGCAATTGGCAGACGTCGCTGAACGCAATGCTGGAGCCGTGCGTCTGCGGCCGGATCAGGTCGGGATCGACCTCGAGTTTCGCCTCGGTATGGGCCTGCCGATAGCCGGCCAGGCGCTCCGAACTCGGCAGCAACGCGGCGCGTCCGGTGAGCAGCGCGATGCGGCGATGGCCGAGCCCGATAAGATACCGCGTGATTTCTAGGCCGCCGCCGCGATGATCCGCGCGCACCGAGGGGACATCAGGCACCTCGCGATCGATCGCCACGCAGGGCAGGTCCAGGTTTGCGAGCGCGCCGGTGAAGTCGGTGTGGGCATTGTCGCCGGCGAACAGCAGCAACCCGTCCATCCGCCGCCGGCGCACCGCTGATACGAACGCCATTTCGCGGTCTTGCTCGTGCCGGGTTGCGGCCAGCATCAGCACGTAGCCGGCGCGCTGAAATTCCTCCTCCGCGCCGTTGATCATCTCGCTGTAGAGCGGGTTGGAGAGGTCGGCGACCATGCAGCCGATTGTCTTGCTCTCGCGCGAACGCAACGCCTGCGCCGCCGAATGCGGCTCGAAGCGCAGGCGGTTCACCGCCCGCATGATCTTGGCGTGCAATTCCGGGCTGATGTGCGGCTCGCCGTTCATGACGCGGCTGACGCTGCTGACCGAGACGCCGGCCTGGGCTGCGACGTCGCGAATTGTGGCACGTGCAGGCTTCGCCTGGCGCAACGACATTGCAGGGCTCCCTGGAGCATCGCCGATCAGGCGTAAGTGGACGAAAACCTAGCGCATTCTGGAAACGATATACAAGCCAGAAGCCTTTAAAAATCTACCTTGAACAGTATCATGGGATAAAGTATGGAAACGTTTCCAAGAAATACCGGGAGAGGGCGGGCACGCCGCTGTTCCGGCGCGACAACAAACCGGCCGAATGGCCGCAGGCAGGAAACGGGACCGGGGCATGACGCGGCGCGTCGAAGGAAAAGTCGCTTTGGTGACCGGCGCCGCCAACGGTATCGGGCGAAGCGCGGCCCTGGTGCTGGCACGCGAAGGCGCGAAGATTGTCGCCACCGATCTGCAGGACGAGAAGGGCGCAGCCCTGCTGTGCGAATTGCGCGCCACTGGATGCGAGTGTGAATACTACCACCATGACGTGACGCGTGAGGAGGACTGGCAGTCGATCGTGGCCCAGACCAGGGCACGGTTCGGCAGGCTCGACGTTCTCGTCAACAATGCCGGGATCGGCCTCTCGGGTCCTGTGGTCGACATGGCGTTCGCCGACTGGAAGCGGCAGGTGGCCGTCAATCTCGATGGCGTCTTCCTCGGCGTAAAGCATTCGCTCCCGTTGATGCGCGCAGGCGGCGGCGGAAGCATCATCAACGTTTCCTCGATTGCGGGAATCAAGGCTTCGCCGAACGTCTCGGGCTACTGCGCGACCAAGGGCGGCGTGCGGCTGTTCACGAAATCGGTCGCGCTGGAATGCGCAGCCGCCAAGGACGGCGTGCGCGTCAACTCGCTGCACCCCGGCATCACCGAAACCGCGATCTGGGATACGTTGATTGGCACCGTCGAGGACGGCTCGAATGGCGGACGGGAGCGCGGTCCCACGCTCGACAAGCTCACCGAACGCGCCGTGCCGCTCGGCTACAAGGCCGCGCCTGAAGATATCGCCAACGGCATCCTGTGGCTCGCCAGCGACGAGAGCCGCTACGTCACCGGCACCGAGCTCGTCATCGACGGCGGCCGATCGATCGGCTGACGCCGGGGATCAAGAAGAATAAGGCGGGAAAGGTGTCCCGCCAGGAAGCACACGGGAGGTCGTCATGAGCCGTATCTTTGGTGCAGTCTGCCAGAACGGATATGTCGTGCGGGATATCCGCGCCGCCATGGATCACTGGGTCAACGTGATGGGCGTCGGGCCCTGGTACTATATCGATCGGGTCAAGACCGATTACTTCCGCCACCGGGGTAAGGACTCCGCCATGGAGATGAGCGTGGCGCTTGCCAATTCCGGCGATCTCCAGATCGAATTGATCCAGCAGCGCAACGACGCGCCCTCGATGTACAAGGAGTTCCTCGACTCCGGCCGCGAAGGCTTGCAGCATATGTCGTACTGGACCCGCGATTATCAGGCCCTCTACGACCGCGCGCTGTCACTTGGCTACAAGGTGGGACATGAGGGGCAGATTGGCGGCGAAAAGGGCCGCTTTGCCTATTTCGACACGCAGGCCCATCCCGGCACCGTGGTCGAAATATCCGACATCAGCGGCAGCAAGGGAAGTTTCTTCGAGCACATCCGCAAGGTCGCCGCCGGTTGGGACGGCTCCGATCCCATCCGCGAAGTCGGCGGACGCTGAGCGATGCCCGTATCGCGCGGTAGCGTTAAGTTCGGACCCCGGCGCGGAAGCGCACAGCGGCAGCAAGAAACAGCAACGTAAGGAACAAGCGGATGGCAAGACTTCCCCTGATCGACCCGGCGGCAACCAGCGACGACGTGCGCGCGTCCTTTGACAGGATGCCGGTCGTCCTGAACATCTTCCGGATGATGGCGCATGCCGAGACCAATTTCATTCCGGCGATGCGGTACGCCAATTCGATCCTGCATCGCCAGAAGCTCAGCCACGTCAATCGCGAATTGCTGATTCTCCTGGTCGCGCAGCAGGAGCATGGCGTCTATGAGTGGCGGCAGCATGTGCCGATCGCGCTTGGCGTCGGTGTCACGCAAAAGCAAATCGACTGCATCGAACAAGGCAAATACGACGATGCCGTCTTCAATGCTGCCGAACAGGCGCTGCTGGCGTTCGGCGGGGAAGTCATCGAGAACGTGCGCGTAGCCGCGCCGGTGTTCGCCACGATGCGCGCGCATTTCAGCGAGCAGGAGATCGTCGAATCGATCCTCGCGATCGGCTTCTACATGACGATGGCGCGCCTGACGGAGGCAACCGAGGTCGACCTCGATCCCGCCGCCGGCATGACCGTCTTCGAGGGCGGCAAGAAGCGGTCGGGCTGACGCCGGCGCATTGACCACGCGGCCGGTTGCAGCGATCATCGAACGGTTCGAGGGCAACGATGGCGGGGAGCGCGGGCTATGACGGGTGAGCTGGGGGCGGGCGGTCCGCGACCATTAGGCGAAATCGCGAGCTACCACGCCCATGTCTACTACGATCCGGCGACCACGCGGGCCGAGGCCGAGCAGTTGCGCGCCTGGATCGGCGAGCGGTTCTCGGTCACGCTCGGGCGGTGGCACGACGTCAAGGTCGGCCCGCACGATCAGGCCATGTACCAGGTGGCCTTTGCCCGGGAGATATTCCCCGAACTGGTGCCCTGGCTGATGCTCAATCATGGCAACCTGAGCGTTCTGGTGCATCCGAATACGACCAATCCGCGCCGGGATCATGAGGCCGATCCGATCTGGATCGGGCCGGCGCTCGCCGTGCATGCCGACAAGCTGCCGGAGGACGCCGAGATGGAAGAGGCGCCCGCGCCGAATACCAATCCGGTTCTGCGGCCCTGAGTGTGGCTTCGCCGGCCGGGAATCCCGGCCCGGTTTACCATTACATGGCTTGAATCCGTGCATTTCGCCGGTCATGATAGTGGCGGGCGCTTGTCTCGATTATGCCTTACTTTGGTTTGCATTATGGTGGGACTTATTCGGTGAATCCATTAGGAATCAGACGTGATTCCGAAGCGCCGAGCCGGGGATGGATGGATAGAAAGACGACCAGCACAGCCGGGCTTGCTTCGAGCCGCGGTACCCGATTGCTCCGCGAAGCGGCATTCGGCACAGCAGCGCTCGCGATAGCGCTGGGACTGGCCGCCTGGGTGACCGATTTCGACCTGGCCGCCTGGGTCAATCCCGCATCCGCGAACGTAGGCAGCACTTCCTCGTTCGACGAGCGCTTTGGTCCGGGCTCGGCGCGCCGTTCGCTGGCCTTTAATTACCCCTGGCGTCCCGCCGCCCGTTCGAATTTCGATGCGGAGTTCGGGCACATCGAAAGCCAGTTGGGCGGACGATCGCGTGAGGAGCAGAACGTTCAGCCCGAGCCGCCCGCCCCGACGGTCGAGGTGGCAATCCCGCTGCCACGAGCCCGGCCGGTCCTGGCCAATCTTCAGTCAACGGGGAGCGACCCGGCAACGGTTTCGTCGGATAACCGCACCATGTTCGAGAAACTCGCCGATCTGGTGCCGATGCGCTTCACGCTGGCGTCGCTGACCCCGGGGGATGGACTGTTCAGCGAGCGAAAGGATCTGTCGGCGCTCGGCTACGACGGTCAGACGGCGGTCTACGACATTTCGGCCCAAGCCGTTTACCTGCCGAACGGTGCCAAGCTCGAGGCACATTCGGGGCTGGGCAGCCTGATGGACAATCCAGCGCACATCAACCAGCGCATGGTCGGCGCGACGCCGCCGAACGTCTACGATTTGAAACCGCGCGAAAAACTGTTTCATGGGGTCGCGGCGCTGCGCATGACTCCTGTGGGCGAAAACGAAATGCATGGGCGCACGGGACTTCTCGTGCACAGCTACATGCTTGGGCCAAACGGCGATTCTAACGGTTGCGTCTCGATCAAGGAGTACGACAGGTTCCTGACGGCGTACACGAACGGTGAGGTCAAGCGCCTCGTCGTGGTGCCGAGCCTGCGCGAGGGCCTCACTGCGTCGCGGCGTTCACCATCCCCGTCATGAGCGCCATCGCAGGCGATGCCGCCGCTTCCGACACGCCGTTGCGCGCGGTTTTCAAGATCAACCTGAATGGCAGGACGGTGTCGATCGGTACCGTCGGTCAGGCCTATCGCTTCATCACCAATCTCAGCTCGATCGAGTGGATCGAATTCCGCGCGCTGCACGCCGATGCTGTCAGTGCACTGCGGGGTGCCGCTGATAACGCGATGCTGACCGTGCAGGCGACCAACTCCCTGCGTTCGCTGTTCGTCCGCGCCAAGCTGTTGTGAGTCCGATGCCCGGAAGCGACAGCGAGATTGAAGACGACCGCCTGATCCGGGAATTGCTGCAGAACTGGGCGATCTGGCGCGATGCGGGGGATTGGGAGCGTTTCCGCACCGTCTGGCATCCCGACGGCCGCATGATGGCGACCTGGACGCAGGGCACCGGCGACGAGTTCATCGAAATCAGCAAGCAGGCCTGGGCCAAGGGTGTCAGCATCCTGCATTTCCTCGGCGGCATCTCGGTCGATCTCGCCGGACACCGCGCCATCTCGCAGACCAAGATGACGATCTCGCAGCGCGCCGAGGTCGAGGGCGTGCTGTGCGACGTGCTCTGTACCGGGCGGTTCTACGATTTCCTCGAAAAGCGCGAGGGGCGCTGGGGCATTGTGCTGCGCCAGCCGATCTACGAGAAGGACCGCATGGACCCGGTGACGCCCGGCGCGACGCCTGTCCTCGACAAGGCGCTGCTCGAGCAATTTCCGCCGGGCTACCGGCACCTCGCTTATCTGCAGACCCGCATCGGTGCTTGCGCACCGCGACGCCATCGTCTTGCACATTTGACACAGATCAAGGAATCCAGCCCGCCCAGGCGTCAGGATTGATGTCTACCCCAGGCAGGGGAGACGGCATGATCAACCAAACTGAGTTGAATTCACGGGCGGCGCTTTGCAGGCAACTCGCTCGCCGCGAACCGAACAGCAAGGTCTATTGGCTGGCCGAGGCTGAAAATTGGTTGCGCCTTTCCCGTAAACCCATCCATCTGGAACGAACGGGTGGTGAAGATCCGCTAGAACAGTTTCTGGCCCTGATGGATAACCGGCCCGGACCCTAGCTGAGCTCCTTGCGGACGGTCGCCGCCGCGTCGCACATCGCCTTCAGTTTTCCGAACGCTGTATGGCGCGGCATGTACTTCATGCCGCAGTCGGGGGCGATGACAAGGCGATCCGCGGCGACGTGCTTCAGCCCGTTGCGGATCCGGTCGGCCACCACATCGGCGGATTCGATCTCGGGATTGCCGAGGTCGAGCACGCCGAGCATGATCTTCTTCGACGACAGATCCTTGAGCACACCGAGATCGAGCTTCGGCTGCGCCGCCTCGATCGATATCTGCTCGGCCCTGGTGTCGGCGAGTTCGGCGAGGAAGGAATAGCCGGCCGGCTTGGTCGAGCCGGGCACAACCGCGGCATAGCCGAAGCACAGATGCACCACCGTCGGCACCGTGATGCCCTCAAGCGCGCGGTTGATCGCCTTCACCGCATAGCGGCGGGCGAGGTCCGGATTGTTGCGTACCCAGGGCTCGTCGAGCTGGATCACGTCGGCGCCGGCCTTTTGCAGGTCGAGCGCTTCGGCGTTGACGGCGGCGGCGAACGCCATCGCCAGCTCCTCGTCGTCTTTATAGAATTCGTTTTTGGCCTGCTGGCTCATCGTGAACGGGCCGGGCAAGGTGATTTTTGCTGCGCGATCAGTGTTCTGCCGCAGGAATTTCATGTCGTGCAGTTCGACCGGGCCGCGGCGTTTCACCGGGCCTGTGACGCGCGGCACCGGCGTCTGGAGCCCGCTGCGCGAGGTGATCATGGCCGGATTTTCGTCATCGATGCCTTCGAGCGCGGTGGCAAAACGGTTGGAGTAGCTCTCGCGGCGGATTTCGCCGTCGGTCACGATGTCGATGCCGGCGCGCTCCATGTCCCTGATCGCAACGATGGTGGCGTCGTCCTGTGCTTCCTCCAGGTACTCCGCCGGCAGCCGCCACATCGCATGCAGGCGCGTTCGCGGCACGACCTTCGACAGCATCGCGCGATCCACCAGCCATTCCGGCTGCGGGTAGCTGCCGACGACGGTGGTCGGCAGCAGGTGCTTTGGCAGGTTCATGGGGTATCTCCTTGCTCTTGTTATTGCTTTCTCAATTCTCAGGCCGCTCGCGTCGCTGCGGCCGCGGCCTCATCCTTGACCGGATTGCGCAGCACGCCGATGCCGGACACTTCGACCTCGACCACGTCGCCATCCTTCATCCAGAGCGGCGGCGTGCGGTAGGCGCCGACGCCTCCGGTGGTGCCGGTCACGATGACGTCGCCGGGGACGAGTTCGGTGAAGGTGGAACAGTAGGCGATCAGGGCTGGGACGTCGAACACGAGGTCAGAGATCGGTGCGGCCTGCACCTCGACACCGTTAAGACGGGTGGCGATGGTCTGCTTGCTGATGTCAGGAATTTCGTCCGTCGTGACCATCCAGGGACCGAATCCACCGGTGCCGACGAAATTCTTGCCGGGCGCGAATTGCGACGTGTGGCGCTGCCAGTCGCGTATGCTGCCGTCATTGTAGCAGGCATAGCCCGCGACATGCGCGTGCGCCGTCTCGCGCGAAATGCGGCGGCCGGCCTTGCCGATGATGACGGCCATCTCGCCCTCATAGTCAAAGCGCTCGGACTCCAGCGGCCGGATCATCGGCTGGCCGCCGCCGACCTGGCTGTTGGCAAAGCGGGTGAAGATCATCGGATGCGGCGGCGTGGGGTGGCCGCTTTCCGCGAGATGCGTGGCGTAGTTGACGCCGATGCAGAAGATCTTGTCCGGATCGGGAACGGTAGGCAGCAGCTCGATTTCGGCAAACGCGTAGTCCGGACGTTCGCTTTGCAGTGCTTTCAGGGTGTCGAGTGATCCCTTTGCGAGCAGCGACTTCAACGTCGGATGCGCCTTCAGCCGCTTGCCGGCGTCAATGATGCCGGCGTTTGTCACCAGGCCGTATGTTGCGGTCGGACCTGCCTTGAAACTCGCGATCTTCATTATTCGGTACCTTCTTCGATAGAGGACACATAGGGTTCGATGGATCTTGCGATTTTGCCCGAACGGATCGGGACACAGTCGGGCGGAAAGCCCTGATGGAAGCGCGCGCCGGCGTTCCCGGCGCGGTCGATAAAGTATTCGAGATGGTTCATTGCGCCGCTGGGCAGGTCGTGCAGAACCATGAGGCTCCACGGCTGCGACCGGCACTGCTCCAGGGCCCGGTCGGCCCAGCCGTCAGGGTCGTCCCAGTCGCGCGGGATCGCGTTCCAGAGCACGCAGCTATGCTTGTTGCGCGTGAGGTAATCCACCACGGAGGGCTTCAACAGCCGCTGGTCGAGATTGCCGCCGCCGCCGAACGGGCGGAACCAGCGATTGGCGTGCGTGAGGTTTCCGATCGCATCCTGCGTTCGCCCGATCTCACGCTGTGCCGCGTCGGGATCGTGTTGCTGCCCGAGCGGCACCGTATGCGTAAAAGTGTGATTGCCGATCCAGTGGCCTTCGTCATGGGCGCGCGCCGCAAGCCGGTAGCGTTCGGGGTCGCCAAGCTTCTCGCCGATCACGAAGAAGGTCGTCTTGATGTCGTGTTCGCGCAAGATGTCGAGCACGCGCGGCGTCACACCGGGCTCGGGACCATTGTCGAATGTCAGCGTCAGGTCGAACACGTCGCAGCTCCGTCAGGTCGCAGGCTGGATGGCGCCGGCGGTGATCTCGTCGGCGGCGCGCTGGCCGGCGCGTGATCCCGTCTGCCAGATCGCGGCCTTGCGCTCGATCCATTTGATCGCGGCGTTGAAGGCGATCGCCATTGCCAGCACCAGCAGCACGCCGGCGAACACATGCGGGCTGTCGAGAATGGTGCGGTAGCGCGAGATCAGATAGCCGATGCCGGCGGATGAGATCAGCATTTCCGAAACCACCACGCCGACGATGACCAGCGCGCCGCCGACCCGCAGTCCCGACAGCACGGTCGGTATCGCCGCGGGGATAATCACGCGAACCAGCCGCTGGCTCAGCGTCGCGCCCATGCTGCGCGCGGCGAGCAGCAATTGCGGATCGATGGTCTGGATCCCGGCGGCGGTCGCGAGCATCGTCGGCAGGAATCCATAAATGGAAGCGAACGCGATCTTGGATTCCGAGCCGATGCCGAGCCAGACGGTGAATACCGGATACAGGATGACCAGCGGCACCGCATAGAGGCTCGAGACCATCGGCATGATCAGGATGCGCGGGCGCGGCAGGCTGCCGACGATGGCGCCAAGCAAGATGCCGCCGCCGCAGGCGAACGCCATCGAGATCGCGACCTCGTAGAGTGTCACGGCGAGCGCGTGGCCGTATTCGCCGGCCTCGTTCCATCCGGCCGCAAGCGTCGACGACAGCGACGGCAGAAACAGTTCGGGAATGAGGCCTGCGCGCGGCAGGATTTCCCACAGCGCGATCAGGCCGATGACGATCAATCTGCGAAGCGTTGCCGCGCTCATTGCTGCCTCATGCCGATTTGCGGATATGCCGCCAGATGCGGTCGCGCAGGCTGCCGAACGCGTCACCGCTCAGCATCTCGTAGGTGCGCGGGCGGGGCAGCGAGACCTGCAGATGATCGACGATACGGCCGGGGCGCGGCGACATCACGATCACCTCGTCGGCGAGATAGACCGCTTCGGTCAGGCTGTGGGTGACGAACACCACGGTCTTGCCGGTGGCAGCCCAGATCCGCAACAGTTCGTCGCCCATGGTCATGCGGGTCTGCTCGTCGAGGGCGGCGAACGGTTCGTCCATCAGCAGCACCGGCGGGTCCTGCACCAGGCCGCGGGCGATCGACACGCGCTGCTTCATGCCGCCGGACAATTCGTGCGGGTGGCGCTTGCCGAAGCCGTCGAGGCCGACCAGTTTCAGTGCGTCCTGCGCCTTGGCGCGGCGTTCGTCCTTGGCGACGCGGCGGAGCGCCAGCGGAAACTCGACGTTCTCTTCTGCCGTCAGCCAGGGAAACAGGCTCGGTTCCTGAAACACCACACCGACCCGGTTCGGGTCGGGCTCCGGGATCGGCGCGCCGCTGATGGTGATGGTGCCCGACGTCTGCTGGCGCAGGCCGGCCATCATCATCAGAAGCGTCGACTTGCCGCAGCCGCTCGGGCCGACCAGCACGACGAAACGACCGGGTTTGACATCGAGCGATACGTCCTCCAGCGCGATGACGTCCTGGGTCGTGGTCTTGAAGATCTGCCCGACATTGCGGACCTCGACCGCGCCGGCCGGCTTCAGCGGGGTTATGTTCGCCAATGGCTGCATCGTGTTTCCACCCATCTGACCAGTTCATTGAAGGCAATCGCAATCGCCGCGATCATCAGCACGCCGGCCAGCAATTGCTTCATCTGGAAATTCTCGCCCCAGGTCGCGATCTGATGGCCGATGCCGTCGCGCGAGGCGTACATTTCGGCAAGGATCACGCCGGTGAGATTGAAGATCATCGAAATCCGCAACGCCTCCAGCAGAACGGGAAGCATGCTCGGCAAATAGACGCGAAAAGCGGTCTGCATCGGCGTCGCGCCGTAAGAACGCGCGACGGTCAGATGCTCGACCTTGACCGACTCCACCGCCGTCGTGGTCGACATAATCACGATGAAGATGGTCGAGAAGAAGCCGAAGCCGACCTTCTGCGCAAAGCCGACGCCGAACACCAGGATGAACATCGGAAGGAAGATCGATTTCGGAATGCTGAAGGCGAAGAACAGCAGCGGCTTTGCCACATCGGCAAAATAGCGGTTCTCCGCGATCAGGAAGCCGATCAGCGCACCGACGGGAACGGCGAGCGCGAAGGCGGTCACCACCTCGGTCGCGGTGACGGCGAGGTCCTTGCGCACGCTCGCCCGCTGCAAGAGATCGCCGAGTGTTGCCAGCGTGTCGGATGCGGAAGGAAGCAGGCGCGGGTTGACGAGGCCGGTCCGCGACAGCATTTCCCATATCGCAAACAGCGCCACTACAATGGCGACCCGCGCCGCCTTTACGCCTAACCCGCGCATCACGTCGCCTCAGGGCTTGGTCGGAACCGGCTTGAACTGCGTCGAGATGATCTCGGCAGCCGGCCCAAGGTCTTTCATGCCGCCGGCCTTGGCCATGTCGAGCGCAAGCTGAAGCTGCTCCGGAATCTTCGCACCATCCATGCTGCCGTCGGTTTCCAGCTTCAGAATCGTGTTTTCATATTCCAGCGCCGCGATCTCGGCGGGGATTTCATAGAGTTCGGTGATCAGCTTGACGGAGGCATCCTTGTTGGCGCGCATGAACATCAGCGCGCCGTACAGCGCGTTCAGCGTCTTCTGCACCATCTGCGGCTTGTCCTGCGCGTATTTGTCGAGCGCGATCCAGCCGGCGGCGAGGTTCGGGGGCACCTCCTTGGAGAAATCGAGGATGGTGCGCGCTTCGCCCGATTTGGAGATCTGGAAGCTCAGCGGCGAGTAGACCACGGCCGCATCGACATTGCCGGCGAGCAGGTTCGGCACCAGGCCGCCGCCGCCGACGGGCACACGGGTGAACTCGATCTTCTTGTCCTGCTGGGTCCACAGCGCCAGCAGGTCCGAGCCGGAGCCGGCGGAGGTGATGGCGACCCTTCTTGCCTTTCAGATCGTTGACGCCGAGCGTCGATTTCGAAAGCGTCATCAACTGCCAGCCGTAATAACCCGTGGCGGCGCTGGCGAGCACCTTGGAGTTCACGCCCTTCTTGCGTCCGGCCGACACCAGCGAAGTGGCGTCGAGAATGACGTCGGCGGCGCCCGCCGCCATCGCCTCGAACGTCTCGGCGCCGCCGCGATAGATCGTGAGTTCGGCCGCGATGCCTTCTTTTTCGAACAGTTTTTGCCGCACCGCGGTTTCCGCGATCGTGGTCGGCCAGTAAGTCTTGGTGGGAAGCCCGATGCGAACGGTGTCGGCAGCTTGCGCGATGCCTGATGCGCCAAGCACGGTGGCTAGTGTGATCGTTGCCAGGATCTGGCGTCGCGTGATCTTCATTGTGACGTTCCCCTTGGGTTTTTCTTGATTGGTTTGGTCTTCGACCGGTCGATCAGGTGGTGTCGTCACCTCCGAGGGCTTTCGGTGTGGCGAGTTCGACGAGCTGCATGGTCGTCATGAAATGCTTCGAGAGCGCCGCGACCGCGGCATCGGCATCGCGCTGGAGGGTAGCCTGCACGATGGTGGCGTGTTCGGCCTCGACGTTGCGGGATTTTTCGGTGTTGCGCCGGATCGCGAGCCTTCGATACCGCTCGCTCTGCTCGTGCAGCACATCGCGAAAGCCCAGCAGCCATTGCGAACCGCAGGCATTCACCAGCGTGCGGTGAAAGACGCGGTGACGCACCACCCATTCCTCATAGTGATGGGTCGGATCGTCGGGATAGGTGTGGGGAACGGCGCACAGCAACGCGAACGATTTTTCCACCGAGGCAAGCCAGGCCGCGTCGCCACGCTCGATCGAACGGCGCAGCGCCAGTCCCTCGATATCCACGCGGGTTTGCGTCACGTCCCTGAGATCGGCAGGCGAGACCGGGCTGACGCGGAAGCCGCGCTGGTCGGATGCCTGCACCAGGCCGTCGGCGACCAGCCGCGACAGCGCCTCGCGCACCGCCGCAAGGCTGACGGAGAACTGCTTGGCGAGACCGGCGATATGCAGCTTCTGGCCGGGCAGCAGCCGGGTCGAAAGAATGTCCGCGCGCAGCCGCTCCTGAACGGCCGACGTCAGGCTTCGTGGCCGTTCGTCGGCACGGCTCTCACCAAAACTCAACCCGATACTGCTCATGGCGGCGGAGATTGGCCAGCGAAGGCGATGACGTCAATCGAAAATCGATTTTCTGCCTAGTGCCTTGGCAATGCTGTAATTTCTGCTCCGGCCCCGGTTGAGAGCGCCGCTTTCCAGGGATGGGGTTCGGAAATCATGGTGACAATCGTCGGGCGTTGACCTATATAGTTCGCATGCGAAATAAATTCCCGAGCCCGGTTTTCAGATGACCGCCCGCCGCGAGCATCGCCTGGTTTTCCTGCTCAGCGTCGCGCAGCGCCGGCTGCAGCGCTGGATCGCGGTGCAGACCCAGCGAAACGGTGTCACGGCCGCGCAATCCGGCTTGCTGTTCGTGCTGGGCCAGCGCGACGGCGTGCTGATGGGCGAGGCGGGCGCGGCGCTCGACCTCGGTCCGCCCGGCATCAGCGGGCTCGTTGACCGGATGACGGCGGCGAACCTGATCAGGCGGCGTGCCGATCCGGATGATGGGCGCGCGTGGCGGCTCTGGCTGACGCCTGCGGGTCGCGTCGCGCTGGCGCAGTCGAAGGCGGGCCTCACTGAGGTCAACGCGCGCCTTACGGATGGATTCAGTGAAGCCGAGATCGATGTTGTCGCGCGCTGGCTCACCGGCCTGCAAAGCAAATTTCCCAGAGGAGAAGACGAATGACCGAGCATATCAAGATCGAGAAGAGCGACGGGATTTTGAGCCTGACGATGGCGCGGCCCGACAAGAAGAACGCCCTGACGAATGCGATGTACGGCGCGCTGGCCGACGCAATCGAGGGCGCAGAGACCGATCCATCCGTTCGCGTCCTGTTGATCCGCGGCGAGGGCGACATGTTCACCGCCGGCAATGACGTCGGCGAGTTTGCCGCCATTGCGACGGGCGCGCTTCAGGGCGAGCGGCATGTCAGCCGTTTCCTGCAGGCGCTCGCTAACTCGAGCCGTCCGCTGGTCGCAGCCGTCCAGGGGCGCGCCGTCGGTGTCGGCACCACGATGCTGCTGCACTGCGATCTGGTCGTGCTGGCGGAGAACGCGCTGCTCTCGACACCGTTTGTCAATCTGGCATTGGTGCCGGAAGCAGCTTCCAGCCTGTTGATGCCGCTCCGCATCGGTTATGCGCGCGCCTACGAGATGTTTGCGCTCGGCGAAGCCGTCGATGCCAAATCCGCATTGACCTGGGGCCTTGCCAACCGGGTCGTTGCGCTCGACAAGCTCGATGCGGAAGCGAAGGCACTTGCATCCCGGCTGGCGAAACAGCCGGCAGGCGCCGTCAGTGCAACCAAGCGGCTGATGCGCAATCCGGAACTGCTCATGGCGCAGATCAAGGCGGAAAGCGAGCAGTTCGCAGCACGCCTGAAAACAGTGGAGGCGCGCGAGGCTTTCACGGCTTTCGCCGAACGCCGGCCGCCGGACTTTTTGAAACTCGCAAGCTAGCCGGCGTGATCGCCATTCCGCGATATGGCGGATTGTCGGCTGACGTTGCGGCCACCGCAATTCAAAGTCGCTTATTTCCGCGCCTGCGACCGGGAGGCAATTGACCACCTCGGGCGGCCCCGCTACCTCTTTGGGCCGCCTGCGGGGAAACAAATGAAAAATAATAATGACGCTTCCGAATTCGACTACGTCATCGTCGGCGCCGGCTCGGCCGGGTGTGTGCTCGCCAATCGCCTGAGCGCCGACGGCAAACATTCCGTGTTGCTGCTGGAGGCCGGGCCGAAGGATAGCAATCTCTGGATCCACGTGCCGCTCGGCTACGGAAAACTGTTCAAGGAAAAATCCGTCAACTGGATGTACCAGACCGAGCCGGAACCGGGATTGAACGGCCGGCAGGTGTTCCAGCCGCGCGGAAAAGTGCTCGGCGGTTCGAGCTCGATCAACGGCCTGCTCTATGTGCGGGGCCAGCACGAGGATTACGATCGCTGGCGCCAGCGCGGCAATGCCGGCTGGGGCTATGACGACGTGCTGCCCTATTTCAAGAAGGCCGAGAACCAGCAACGCGGGCCTAACAAATATCATGGCGACAGCGGCCCGTTGCCGGTGTCCGACTGGCGGCATCACGATCCGCTGTCGGAAGCCTTTGTGGTTGCCGCCGCCGAGACCGGCATTCCGACCAATCCCGATTTCAACGGTGCGACCCAGGAAGGCGCGGGATTCTTCCAGACCACGACAAGGCGCGGCCGCCGCGCCAGCACGGCGTTCTCCTATCTGCGTCCGGCGAAAGCGCGCGGCAATTTGCACGTCGAGACTTCGGCGCTGGCGCAGCGCATCCTGTTCGAAGGCCGTCGCGCCAAGGCGGTCGAATACAAGCAGGAAGGCCGCGTGCGCACGGCGCGGGCGCGCAAGGAAATCCTCGTTTCCAGCGGCGCGTATAACTCGCCGCAATTGCTGCAGCTCTCGGGCGTCGGACCGGCCGACCTGTTGAAGCAGCACGGCATCGAGATCGTGCTCGACGCGCCCGGCGTCGGCAATGATCTGCAGGATCACTTGCAGGTCCGCCTGGTCACGCGCTGCGCGCAAAAAGTCACGCTCAACGATGTCGTCAACAATCCGATGCGCAAGATGATGGCGGGCATTCAATACGCCGCCCTGCGCAAGGGACCGCTGACGATTGCCGCCGGCACCTCTGGCGCATTCTTCAAGACCAGTCCCCGGCTGGCCTCGCCCGATATCCAGATTCACTTCCTGCCGTTCTCGACCGACAAGATGGGCGAGAAGCTGCATGCGCTCTCGGGCTTTAGCGCTTCCGTCTGCCAGTTGCGCCCGGAAAGCCGCGGCTCGCTGCGCATCAGGAGCGCCGATCCTTCCGTGCCGCCGGAAATCCGCATCAACTATCTCGCGACCGAAACCGATCGCCGCGCCTTCATCGATGGCATCCGGATTTTGCGCAAGATCCTCGCTGCGCCTGCGCTGAAGGCTTATGCGGTGGCGGAGGTCGATCCCGGTCCGACGGTGAAGAGCGACGACGAATTGCTGGACTTCTGCCGCCGCACCGGCAGCACGGTCTATCACCCGACCTCGACCTGCCGCATGGGCAGCGACGCGCTCGCCGTCGTCGACCAGCGCTTGCGCGTGCGGGGCATCGAGGGGCTCCGCGTGGTCGATGCGTCTGTTATGCCGGACCTGATGTCGGGCAATACCAACGCGCCGACCATCATGATCGCGGAAAAGGCGTCGGACATGATCCTGGAGGACGCGCGGTAGGAGCGCAGACATGGCCAACGTCCTTGCCGCCATCCACGAATTAGCCCCAGCCATCCGCGCCCGCGCGGCGGAGATCGAGCAGGCGCGCCGCATGCCGGCCGACCTGGCGCAATCCCTGGCCGCGGCGGGCCTGTTCCGGATGGCCGTGCCGAACGAGGCCGGCGGGTTGGAGCTGGAACCGGCGGCGATGCTGCGGGCGATCGAGGCCGCCGGCGCGGCGGACGCTTCCGTCGGCTGGTGCGTGATGATCGGCGCCACCTCTGGGGTGACAGCGGCCTATCTGCCGACGCCGTTGGCGCGCGAGATCTTCGGGCCTGCCGATTCCATTGTCGGCGGCGTGTTCGCGCCGATGGGGAAAGCCGAAATCGACGGCGACGGTTATGTCCTTAATGGCCGGTGGGCATGGGCGTCGGGCTCCGTCAACTGCCGGTGGCTGATCGGTGGCGCTCTCGTCACGGAGAACGGTGAACTGCGGAAGCTGGCGAACGGGATGCCGGAAGAGCGCCGCCTGATCTTCCCGGCCGAGGCCGCCACCTTGAACGACACCTGGCATTCGTCGGGCCTTTGCGGCACCGGTTCGGGCGAGATGGTCGTGTCCAACTTGCGGGTGCCGCGTGAGCGCGCGATATCCTACGATGCTCCGGTTTCTTCCGGTGCGCTCTATGCGTTCCCGTTTTTCGGCCTTCTGGCGCTCGGGATCGCGGCGGTGGCGCTCGGCAATGCCCGCGGCGCCATCGAGGATCTCGTGGAGCTGGCCGGCGGCAAGCAGCCGCTGGGCTCGCGTCGTACGCTGGCCGAACGCCACAGCGCCCAGTCGACGCTCGCTATCGCGGAAGCCAACCTGCGCTCCGCGCGCGCCTTCTTCTACGAAGCGGTCGACGAGGCCTGGGCGCTGGCGCGACAAAGCGGCGCCATCGAGATGCGGCACCGCGCCGCGCTTCGTCTCGCTGCGACGCATGCGACCCGCACGGCGGCCGATGTGGCGCGCAGCATGTACGATCTCGGCGGCGGCTCGTCGGTGTTCCTCTCCTCGCCGTTGCAGCGCCGCTTTCGCGACGGCCACGTCGCCACCCAACACATCATGGTCGCGCCACCGACCTATGAGCTCACCGGCCGCGTCTTCATGGGCCTGCCGGTGGACCCGTCCGCGCCGGTGTGAGGACCTGCGGCGACGCGGCTAACCTTTATAAGCCCGCACCCGCTTCAGCATCTGCTCGACATGGGCGATCGGGGTTTCCGGCTGGATGCCGTGGCCGAGGTTGAAGATCAGCCGCCCTTGCGCGTAGTTCGCCAGCACGTCGTCGACGGCGCGATCCAGTGCTGCGCCGCCCGCGATCAGCGCCAGCGGGTCGAGATTGCCCTGCACCGCGACGCGGTTTTGCACGCGCTCGCGGATCAATGACGGCTCCGCCGCCCAATCGATGCTGACGGCATTGACGCCGGTCGCTTCCACATAGGCTGGCAACATGGCGCCGGCACCGCGGGGAAAGCCGATGATTTTCGCGTCAGGCACTTGCGCGCGCACGCCGGCAACGATGCGTTTCGCAGGTTCGATCGACCAGCGCTCGAATTCGCGCGGCGGCAGCACGCCGGCCCAGGTGTCGAAGACTTGCAGCACGTCGGCGCCGGCCTTGAGCTGGCCGAGCAAATACTGGATCGAGTTCTCGACCAGCACGTCTATGATTTCAGCGAACGCCTGGGGATGCCGATAGGCCATCATCCGTGCCGGCGCCTGGTCCGGCGTGCCTTGTCCGGCAACCATGTAGGTCGCGACCGTCCACGGCGCGCCACAAAAACCGATCAGCGCGATCTCGGGCGCGAGTTCGCGCTTCACGCGGCGCAGCGCTTCATAGACCGGCTCGAGCTTGCCGAAATCGGCGTGGCGCGCGAGCGTCGCGACTTGCTCGGGCGTATCCAGCGGGTCGAGCCGCGGGCCTTCGCCGGCCTCGAAGCGCACGGAGCGGCCAAGCGCGTAGGGAATGACGAGAATGTCGGAAAAGATGATCGCGGCGTCGAAGTTGAAACGGCGGATCGGCTGCAGCGTCACCTCGGCGGCATATTCCGGCGTGAAGCACAGGTCGAGAAAGCCGCCGGCCTTGGCGCGCAGTTCGCGATACTCCGGCAGATAGCGGCCGGCTTGTCGCATCATCCATACCGGCGGCACCGTCTGCCTGCGGCCGGATAGCACTTCGATAAAGGGTTTTGCGGCGGATTTCTGGGGCAATCGAAAGTTCCTGCGAGAGCGCTGATCTTCGGCGCCTCTGATACACGCAGGTTCCCGCCAGGCCAAGGACGGATACCGGAACGACATGTGGAACTGGCGTAAAATTGGGCCGTTATCTCGTCCATGGAGGTACCACATGGCCGAGAAATTCAACCCTGCGCCGCACGACAAGCACGCCGCCGATCCCCGCGAGGCGACGCGGGCCGACCGCGAAACCCACGAGATGCTCGAGAAGGGTCTGGTGGATACCTTTCCGGCTTCCGATCCCGTGAGCGCCGCGCAACCGGCGCCGTCGAAGGCGGATGGCGATCGCGAAAATGAGTCGTTGTGGGACAAGATCCGCGGCGTCTTTCGCTAGGATCGCTCGACGGAGCAAGCGAATTCAACCACGCCGCAAACGACTCGCCGCGGAGCGGCAGCACCAAGAATGTCTCGCCGGTCGTGTGGGCCGTGATCGTGGCAGTGGTGGTCGCCGGCGCGATCTGGTTTGCCATGCATGCATGATGCAACTGCCTCTCATGCGTGCTTTAGGTGAAGAAACGGCCTCCCTTGCGGAGGTCATTTCTTTGCGCTGTCAATAATGCGGCGGCGGTTCGTTCGCAGGACCCGGTGCATGTCTTTCGGCTTCCTGCAGCCGCTCTTTTAGTTCAGCCACTTGGCGCGTCAGCGCATCGATCTGCTTCCACTGTTCGGTGATCGTCTGGTTCAGCGTCTCGATGGTCACGTCATGATAGGCCAGCCGCATTTCCAGCGCGTCGATGCGATCGCTCAGTGCGGTTACATCACTCATGGGAGCCATCGTTCGGTCGCTGCCGCAGCCCGTGGCCCAGCGCCACCCGCTCGTCGAACACGAAACATTCGCCGCGCCAGCGGCTTTCCTTTTCCGGTACACCTTCGAGATAGCGGAGGATGCCGCCCTTGAGGTGATAGACCTCGCTGAAGCCTTGCGCCAGCAGATAGGCGCTGGCCTTCTCGCACCGGATACCTCCGGTGCAGAACATCGCGATCCTCTTGTGCTTCGCCGGGTCGAGTTGTTGCGCGGCGAATTCCTTGAACTGCCCAAAGCTCTTGATGCCGGGGTCGACTGCCCCTTCGAAGGTGCCCATCGCCACCTCGAAGGCGTTGCGGGTATCGATCACCAGCGTGTCGGGCGTTGCGATCAACGCGTTCCAATCCGACGGCTCGACATAGGTGCCGACCTGGCGCGTCGGATCGACCGCGGTATCCCCGAGCGTGACGATTTCCTTCTTCAGCCGGATCTTCAGCCGCTGGAACGGCATCTCGGAAGCGCTGGAAAACTTGAGTTCGAGGTTGTCGAGCCGGCCACCGAAGAGGGGGCCGTGCTGCAATTCTCGGACGAATGTGTCGATACCCTCATCGCTGCCTGCAACGGTGCCGTTAATCCCTTCATGCGCCAGCAGCACACTGCCCTTGATCCCAAGGCCGGCCGCAAGCGCGCGCAACGGCTCGCGCAGTCCCCGGAAGTCCGGTAGTGCGGCGAATTGGTAGAGGGCGGCGACCTTGAGCGGCATGGCGACCGTTTATCAGGCAGGCCGGGCAGGGGAAACCCCGTAAAGCCCTGCGAATTCCTCGTATTGCTACCGCCGGTCCTTGGCATGCCAGCCATTGCCCTGCCGGGGAAGAATATGCCAAAGAACCGTCTGCAAACCCGCCAGATGCTCCCCGCGGGGTGCCCAAGAAATATCGAAAAACGCTGAAAAGAAAGCACTCGCGATGAGGAATTTCCATTTCGCCGGCCGCTCGACGGTCCATGCCCAGAACGCGATGGTGGCGACGTCGCATCCGGAGGCCGCGCTTGTCGCCATCGACGTGATGCGGGCGGGCGGCACGGCGGCGGACGCCGCGGTGGCGGCCTGTGCGCTGTTGGGGGTGATCGAGCCGCAATCGACCGGCATCGGCGGCGATTGCTTTGCGCTGATCCAGCCAAGGGGCGAGGGCAAGATAACAGCCTATAACGGCTCCGGCCGCGCGCCGATGGCGGCCACGGCCGAGTGGTATCTCGAGCGCAAGATCCATTCGGTGCCGCTGACCTCGGCCCATGCGGTGAGCATTCCCGGCGCGATCGACGCCTGGGACACGATCCTGCGCGACCACGGCAAGATGGGGCTCGACACCCTGCTGCAGCCCGCCATCAAGGCCGCGGAAGAAGGCTACATCGTCGCACCCCGCATCGCCTTCGACTGGAAGAACCAGTTCGAGAAGCTGAAGAACGGCACCAACACCGAGCGCTATCTGCTGCCGCATGGCAAGCCGGCGGTGGCCGGGGACGTCATTCATCAGCCCGAACTGGGCAAGACGCTGCGGGCAATCGCCAAGAACGGCCGCGACGCGTTCTATGCCGGCGAGATCGCGGCCGACATGGTGGAAACCCTGCGCGGCATCGGCGGTCTGCACACGCTGGAAGATTTCGCCGCGCACTCGACCGAAACGACGGCGCCGATCGGCACGATGTACAAGGGCCACGATGTCTGGCAGTGCCCGCCGAACGGCCCCGGTATCACCATGCTGGTCATGCTGAACATCCTCTCCCGCTTTGACCTGACCAAATTCGCGCCGCTCAGCATCGAGCGCTTCCATCTCGAAGCGGAAGCCGCCCGCATCGCCTACATGATGCGCGAGCAGTACATCGGCGATCCCGCGCAGGTTCATGTCGATGTTGCCGGCATTCTCGCGAAGGAATTTGCCGAAGAGCACATCAAGAATATCAGGATGGACCGGCTGCTCGATCTGCCGAACGTTGCGCCGCCGATGAATCCGTCCACCGTCTACATCACCGTGGTCGACAAGGACCGCAACGTCTGCTCGTTCATCAACTCGATCGCGCATTCCTTCGGCTCGGCCATCGTTTCCAACAAGACCGGCATCCTGCTGCAGAACCGCGCCGGCGGCTTCCGGATCCAGCCTGGCCATCCGAACTGCATCGCGCCGGGCAAGCGGCCGCTGCACACGATCATTCCGTCACTCGCCACCAAAAACGGCCGAGCGGTGATGCCGTTCGGCGTGATGGGTGGGCAGTATCAGCCGGTGGGACAGAGCCATGTGCTGACCAATATCCTCGACTACGGCTGCGACGTGCAGGAAGCCATCGATATGCCGCGCGGCCTGCACTACGAGGGCTTTTATCAGCTCGAGGACAGCGTACCGGCCGAGATCGTCGAGGGCCTGAAGAAGATCGGCCACAAGACCACCAGCGTGGTTGGCCCGCTCGGCGGCGGCCAGGCGATCTGGATCGACTGGGACAAGGGCACGCTGACCGGCGGCTCCGATCCCCGCAAGGATGGTTGCGCGCTGGGGTACTGATCCCTTTGTCTGCATCGCCTCCGGAACAACAGCCCGTGGCTTTCGTTAACGCGATGGGCTGCAGCCGTCCGCATTGGGGACGGCCGCTTGTTGTCAGAGGTCAGCTATCACTATTCTCGATTCAGACGATGCCGAACAGGCCGACCTCCGCGGCGGCCGTTCGCCATGGTTTGCGACATCGTCACATCCGCCCCGCCGCGACCTCGGCGAGAACCTGAAATGTGACGCGCTGATCGTCGGTGCCGGCATCACGGGGTCGCTGGTCGCCGAGCGCCTGACGCGACAGGGCCTCGACGTCATCATCATCGATCGCGAGTTGCCGGGACGGGGCAGTACGGCTGCTTCCACATCCATGCTGCTGTGGGAAATCGACCGGCCGCTACACGACCTGAGCGAGACTTACGGCTTCGAGCGCGCCTCACGCGCCTATCGGGCCAGCCGCGATGCCGTCGCGGGCCTTAAGTCGCTGGTCTGGCGGCTCGGCATTGCCTGCGACATCCGCGACAAGAATTCGCTGTATCTTGCGGCGGACGAAAGCAGCGCCGGTCTGCTGGAAGAGCATCGATGGCGGGCACGCGCCGGCTTGCCCGGCGATTTTCTCGACCATGCCGTGCTGCTGGATCGCTTTGGCATCGCGCGTGCCGGTGCGATCGTCTCACAGGGCGCGGCCGACGCCGATCCCATGAAACTGGCGCATGGGTTGCTCAGGACGGCGCTTGCGCGCGGTGCACAGTTGTTTGAGGCAGACGCCGTGGCGTTCGATGCTGCGGGGCGTTCGGTCCATGTCCGCGCGGCCAACGATCGCGAGATCGAAGCGCGGTCAGTCGTGCTCGCCACCGGTTATGTGATGCCCGATATCGTTCGCTCCACCGTGCACGCGGTGTCGTCGAGCTGGGCGATTGCGACCGTGCCGCAGCCGCAAAACATCTGGAACGATGGCGCACTGATCTGGGAGAACGCGGAGGATTATCTTTATGCGCGAACGACGCGAGCGGGACGCATCATCGTCGGCGGCGAGGACAGCACGAAAATTATCGAACCGGAGGCGCGCGATCGCTTTATCCCCCAGAAGTCGCGCGCGCTGTTGCAGCGGCTCGCGGCACTCTGGCCGGCGGCGAGACCCGATATCGAATTTCGTTGGTCGGGGACGTTCGATACGACGCATGATGGATTGCCGCTGATCGGTCCGGTCCCCGGCGCCAAGGGCGTCTATGCGGCCTACGGCTATGGCGGCAACGGCATCACCTTCAGCTTTCTCGCCGCGCGTCTGATCGGCGACCTGATCGCCGGAAAAACTTCGCTATTGCTGGGTGATTTTGCAATCGATCGCGATGGTGGCAAGACGGCTGGCTGAAACATGGCTGGCAGCCGAAAAATGGCTATGGAAATGGCTCACCTTGGGCTAGAGACGTCGGTCTCCCGAACGAGGTGCACTGAGATGCGATCTTCCCGACGCACGATCATCCAGACCGCATGTGCCGCCGTGGCCGCCGCCGCGGTTGCCACGCCCGTTGCCATCAGGATGGCATCGGCCCAGACCGCAGGAAAAAAACCCATGACCACAGCTTCAGGCTTGCAGATCATCGACAGCAAGGAAGGCACCGGCGCCACGCCGAAGGCCGGCCAGACCTGCGTCATGCATTATACCGGGTGGCTCTACGAGAGCGGCCAGAAGGGCAAGAAGTTTGACTCTTCGGTCGACCGCAACGAGCCGTTCGAATTCAAGATCGGCATGCGGCAGGTTATCGCCGGCTGGGATGAGGGTGTCGGCTCGATGAAGGTCGGCGGCAAGCGCACGTTGATCATCCCGCCTGAACTCGGCTATGGCGCGCGCGGCGCGGGCGGTGTCATTCCGCCGAATGCGACGCTGATGTTCGACGTCGAATTGCTGGCGGTGAAATAACCGCGCGCAACGGGAGGCGCATCGTGAAGGTCTCGATCCTCGACGATTATTTCGACACGTTGCGCACCCTCGACTGCTTCCGCAAGCTGGCGGGACACGACGTCACCATCTGGAACGATCACGTCCAGGACGTCGATGTCCTGTCGGAGCGGCTGCGTGATACCGAAGCGCTGGTGTTGATCCGCGAGCGCACGCACATACGCACGCCGCTTCTGGAGCGGCTGCCGAAGCTGAAGCTGATAAGCCAGCGCAGCGTCTTTCCGCATATCGACATCGATACCTGCTCCCGGCTCGGCATTGTCGTGTCTTCCGGCCAGCACGCCGATACGCCGTCTTACGCGACCGCCGAGTTCACCTGGGGCTTGATACTGGCGGCCATGCGCGCGATTCCGCAGCAGATGGCGGCGCTCAAGGCCGGCAAATGGCAGATCGGCGTCGGCCACACGCTGCGCGGCAAGACGCTCGGCATTTATGGTTACGGGCGGATCGGCGCCGTCGTCGCCGGCTACGGCAAGGCGTTCGGCATGAACGTGCTGGTGTGGGCGCGCGAGCCGGCGATGGCGAAGGCCCGTGCCGATGGATACGAAACCGCCGCCAGCAAGGCGGATTTCTTCGAACGTTGCGACGTGCTTTCGCTGCACATGCGCCTGGTCGATGCCACGCGCGGCATCGTCAAGACAGAAGACCTCGCACGGATGAAACCCTTGGCGCTCCTGGTCAACACCAGCCGCGCGCCGTTGATCGAGCCGAACGCGCTGGTCAATGCGCTGCGCGCCGGCAGGCCCGGCATGGCGGCGGTGGACGTCTACGAAAAGGAGCCGCTGCGCGACGTCAACGATCCCCTGCTTACCATGGACAACGTGGTCTGCACGCCGCATCTCGGCTACGTCTCGCGCGACGAATACGAAATCCAGTTCACGGATATTTTCGATCAGATCCTGGCCTATGCCGCGGGCGCGCCGACGAATGTCGTCAATCCGGACGTGATGTCCAGGCGGCGCTGAGGCGCTGCAAGCACGCGGGCGTGGATGGGCGGGGGACGAGCTCGGCCATGACGAAAACCGGGGCGCCCATGCGCCGCGGGCTCCCTTAATCTTCTGGTTTGCGGCCCTGGTTTTCGATACCGTTCGGACCAGCGATGTTCCGAAAAGGCGCCCAATGACCGGTACGCACGACCACAGCCATTCCCACGATCACGATCATTCGCACGGCGATGCCGAGCGCTGGAAGCATGACGGCGTCCGCGTCATCCCCGGCAATCAGCTCGATCCCAACGTGCCCTCGACCGCGGGCATGGACCGCAAGGCCGCGATCAATTTCGCCCGCGTCGGCGCCCAGAAATTATGGGCGGGCACGGTGACGATCCGCCCCGACGCCAAGACCGGGGCGCATCATCACGGCCATCTCGAAAGCATCATCTATGTCGTGAAGGGCAAGGCGCGGATGCGCTGGGGCGAGAATTTGCAGTTCACCGCGGAAGCCGGCCCCGGCGACTTCATCTTCGTGCCGCCCTATGTGCCGCATCAGGAGATCAACGCCAGCCGCGACGAGGTGCTGGAATGCGTGCTGGTGCGCAGCGACGGCGAGGCGGTGGCGATCAATCTCGACATCGAGCCGGTGGAGAAACCTGAGACCGTGCTGTGGATCGATCCGGTGCACCGAGATCCCGCCGAGAAGAAGTAAAAAAACGCCGCCGTCGTGCGGATGTCGCGGGGGAATGCATGAAGCTTGTTCGCTACGAGAGCGCGGGCCACGTCGCCACCATCACCATGGATCGTGCCTCGGCACACAACGCGCTCAATAATGCCTTGTGTGACGAACTGCGCGAAGCCTGGCTGCGCTTTCACGAAAGCGACGACCGGGTTGCGGTGCTCGCTTCGTCCGAAGAAAAATACTTCTCGGTCGGCGCCGACGTCAGGGATCTTCCCGTCAACATGTGGCACGCGGTGCCCGGATTGGGCGTCGAACTCGACAAGCCGGTCATTGCCGCGACGTCCGGATGGGTTGTCGGCGGTGCCTTCGTGCTGGTGCAGATGGCGGACATGTGCGTGGCGTCGGAGACGACGCGCTTCATCTATCCCGAGGGCAAGATCGGCACCACCGCGGGCGGCATCTCCTCGGTGATGGCGCGGATGCCGCACAAGATCGCCATGGAGTTTCTTTTGGTCGGCGAGGAGATGTCGGCGGAGCGCGCCTTCCAGATCGGCTTCGTCAACAAGGTCGCGCCGAAGGGGCAGCATGTCGCGCTTGCCCAGGAGATGGCGGCCAAAATCGCCGCCAACGCGCCGCTGGTGGTCCGGGCATTGAAGAAGCTCGCCCGCGACGCGATGCCCAAGGGCCCGCTGGAAGGGGTTGCCGAGGTGCGCCGGTTGCTCGATGTCATCAGGGACAGCCAAGACCTCAAGGAGGGCGTCAAGGCGTTCGCCGAAAAGCGAAAGCCCCAGTTCAAGGGGAAGTGAGACAAAGCTCGTCATTCCGGGGCGCGACGCTCGGGCGTCGCGCCGGAATGACGGAGCGGCGGGTTTAAGCAAACAGGCTGTGATCCACGGCCCCGTTCGGCACCACATAGCCATAGCGCGTGTGGGACGGCTCCGGCCCCGCTTTCTCATATTCCGCCTTCATCAGGGCAAACCGGTCGCCGCTGATATCGAGCATCGCGCGTTTGGGCTGGATATCATAAAGCCGCGCATTGTTGCCGCCGAAGATCGCCGACTTCACGGTTCCGTCGGCTTCGCCGAGCGGCGCGTAGCCGAATTTCTTCTGCATGGCTTCGGGGATTTCGAGGCGCCGCAGGCCTTCGATCTGCCATTGCGGTGCGCCCGTCCACAGCGCATCGGTGCCCCAGCAGACGTGATCGGCGCCGAGCCCCTTTATCAACGTGCCCATCAGCGCGGCGCAGACATTCGGCTCCGCCACCAGCGTTGTCGCGAACAACTGCCCGACGTCGCCATAGACATTGTTGACGCCGTACTGCGCCGGGATATCGGCAAGATCGCTGGTCCACGAAATGCGGCCGGTGCGCTCGAACTCAGCCAGCGCCTGTTTGGGATCGCCGCCGACATGGCGGTAGGCGGAGTGATAGATAATGAAGTTGAGCTGCGGCCAGTCCTTTGCCGCCTGGCCGACATCGGCGACGTCGGCAAAGCCGCGCAGATTGGGAAACTGCTTTTCGATCCCCGGTGCGAACAGCCCCTTGTGAATGCAGACATTCTTGATGCCGGCCTTCACCATCTTCTCATAGCCCTTGTAGGCGACCTTCTCGTCGTCCATCCGCCAGGGATATCGGCTGATTTCCTTGTGCGTGTTATCGCCGACGGTGTACCCCTTGCATGACTCAGGCTTGAGCGCGAGGCCGGCATCGAGCTTGTCGAGCCAGCCGGGCTGTCCCGGCGTGAAGATCATGTGCGCGAACACCCGGCGAGAGCCAGCTTCGTCGTTAATTTTCTTGCGGGCGTCTGCCATCTGCTCGTTGGTCAGGAACCAGTCCTGCTCGATGTCAGACGGTGCGGAGGAGATCAGCGAAATCTTGGTGTCGCTGTCGAGAAACATCTCCTTCTTGTAGTTATTGAACTTGAGGTCTTCGATGGTCTGCTCGTGATCGTTGAGCTCTTTGTTCCAGCCGGCCTTGCCGACCGCTTTGCGCATTTCGACAAAACCCATGATGCGGGTGTCGTCGCGCAGGAAATGCGTGTGCATGTCCATGATGAACTGGTCTTTTAGCGCGCCGGCGCGCTCCTGCGCCATCGCAGGCGTGGCGGCTTCCGCCTTCGTCACGTCAAACAGCGGCCCATAGACTTCGTTCATCGCGACGAACGATGCGGCCATGCCGGCTGCGGTCTGGAAAAACCGGCGGCGATCGAGGCCCTGCTTGCCACCGAGATCGTCGGCCATCGCCAGCAGCCGCGCTTCGACGTCGCGCTGCCGTTCGTTTTGCGGGTCGGGATAGAATTCGTCGCTCGATACGATCTGTGTCGGGATCGGCGTCGGGTATGCGCACAGTTCGGACGGCATCAATGCGGCAAGTTCGGCTTCCGTCAGCTGGTTGCTCATGAATTCCCTCCCTGAATCGGACGGTTGTCGTAAGAATAGACCGTACAACCAGCGGCTGTCAGCCCCTTCTGGGCCTGTTCGCGCGATGGTGTTCGCGCCGTGCGGCGCACACGTGCTTTCAAATCGGTATGCCCGCTGCTAGACTCGGCCCAAGTAAATCGGTCCAAGTAAATCGGCTCAAGTAAAAATGCGACGCGGGGATGACGCCATGACCGACTCCGAAAATTTGCTGGCGCGACGCTCGGTTCTCAAAGGCCTCGGCCTGGCTGCAGCCACAATCGCCGCGATGCCGGCGCAGGCTGCGACGGTGGTTCCTTCCGAAGGCGGCGAAATCTGGAGCAACGAATACTGGACCAAAAAGGGCGACATTCCCTTGTGGATGTTTCGCAAGCGGATCGGTGCGCCCAAGCCCGGCGAGCCGGCGCGGCCGGTGGTGTTCTTTGTCCACGGTTCTTCCGTGACGTCGCGGGTGTTCGATCTCAACGTGCCCGGCAAAGGCGAATACTCCGCGATGAACGAGTTCGCGCGCTACGGCTTCGACTGCTGGACCATGGATCACGAGAATTACGGCAAGTCCGGCCGCACCTCGGGCAATGCCGATATTGCCAGTGGCGCCGAGGATCTGAAGGTCGCGGTCGAACTGATTGTCCGCGAGACGGGCCAGCAGAAAGTGCATTTCGTGGGCGAGTCCTCAGGCGCGCTGCGCGCCGGCGCCTACGCGATGGTCATGCCTGAGCGTATCGATCGGCTGGTTTTCGCTGCCTTCACCTACAAGGGCGAGGGCTCGCCGACCCTGACAAAGCGCGCGGAACAGCTCGCCTATTTCCGCACCCACAACATGCGCAAGCGCGACCGCGACATGATCCGCTCGATCGCGACCCGCGACAAGCCGGGCACTTCCGATCCCGCGGTGATGGAGGCGCTGGCGGATGCCGAAATGCAGTTCGGCGACCAGATTCCGACCGGCACCTATCTCGACATGACCGCCAATCTGCCGGTCGTGCATCCGGAGAAGGTGCAGGCGCCCGTGCTGCTGGTGCGCGGCGAATATGACGGGATCGCGACCGTGGCCGATCTCGAGGAATTCTATAACAAGCTGCCGAACGGCGATCGTCAGTTCATTATCCTGCCCGGCACCGCCCATTCGGTGGCGCTGGCAATCAACCGGCAGTTGTTCTGGCATGTGACGCGGGCGTTTCTGACCATGCCAACCCCGATCGCGACGTAACGGCTGGCCAAGCCCGCGGCCGGACGTGACGGCGCCAAAAATCCCGGGAAAAAAAATTCGAACGGCATGTCGGTTCGCCGCCCGCTCGCTCGTCCTCAGGTGGAACCCTCCAAAGGAGCCCATTATGGCCAAAATGATCTTCGTCAACCTGCCGGTCAGCGATCTCGCCCGTTCGACCGCCTTCTATCAGGCGATCGGCGGCGAAAAGAACCCGCAATTCTCCGATGACACAGCGTCCTGCATGGTGTTTTCCGAGGCCATCTACGTGATGCTGCTGACCCACGACAAGTATCGCCAGTTCACCTCGAAGAAGATCGCCGACGCCAAGGCCACCAGCCAGGTCCTGATCTGCGTGTCCGCCGACAGCCGTGGGGCGGTGGATGACATGGTCGGAAAGGCGCAACGCGCGGGCGGCGGCGCCGATCCGGGCCCGAAGCAGGACTATGGCGTCATGTATGGCCGCAGCTTCGAAGATCCCGACGGTCACCACTGGGAAGTGATGTGGATGGACGTCGCGGCCGCAACCGCTGCACAGCCCGCCACCGCCTGATCCATTCGAACGCATCCGCAATCGGAGTTCTCCCGATGTCCAAGATTTCTCCCTGCCTGTGGTTTGTCAGCGAAGCCGAGGAGGCCGCGAACTTCTATGTTTCGTTGTTGCCGGATTCCCGGATCGAGAAGATCCAACGCAATATCACGGACACCCCCGGCGGCAAGGCCGGCTCCGTGCTGGTGGTCGACTTCACGCTGGCCGGCCAGCGCTTCATGGCGTTGAACGGCGGGATGAAGATGGAGTACACGCACGCCGTTTCCTTCATGATCGACTGTGCCGATCAGGCCGAGGTCGATCGGCTCTGGGATGCGCTACTCGCGGACGGCGGCAAAGCCGATCAATGCGGCTGGCTGAAGGACCGCTACGGCGTGATCTGGCAGATCGTGCCGAAGGCGTTGATGACGTATATCGGCGGTTCCGATTCCGCTGGCGCGCAACGCGCCATGCAGGCGATGCTCGGGATGGTCAAGCTCGATATCGAAGGGCTGAAGCGCGCGTATGAAGGCAAGAGCGCGGCGTAAAGAGCAGGTTTCGTAGGGTGGGCAAAGCGACTTGTCCGCCGTAGCTCAACGAGCCAAGGCGGAAACGTGCCCACCATTCACGATAACGGTGCCGAGAGAGGGTGGGCACGGCGCTCGCGCGCCTTTGCCCACCCTACAAATATTCTAATACGCGATCCGCAAACCCATCCCGCCGTGAAGCGTGTTGCCGACCGGCTGCGGGCCGGCGGTGCCGTTGAGGAAGAGGTCGGCGACCCAGCCCTTGGTGATGCGGAAGCCGAGCCGGCCGCCATACTCGAACCAACCCTGGTTGCCGATCGTGGGCACGATGGTGCCGTCGCCGGTCACGCTGGCGACGATGCCGGATTGCGTCCCGAAGGATTGCACCCATCCGCCGTTGATATTGGCTTCGACACTCGAGCCGAACAGATGCGTCCACTGTCCGCCGACCTTGACCAGGGTGGTGCGGTCGGTGCCCGTGGCGATCGAAGCGTCGAACGGATTGAAGGCGACGGTGGGGTCCATGTAGCCCTTCACCCGCTGCCAGAGCTGCCAGACCTCGACGGAGGCCGCCACCTCATCGCGCGGCGATAGCCGGCTCATCCAGCCCGCACGGCCATAGACGGCGTAATTCTCGGCTGTGGTCGAACTTTCGAGCGATACCGCGCCGAGGCTCGTCGTGTAGCTGCGCGCGTAGCGCACCTTCTGGAATGGCGACAGGATGGTGCCGATATCGAAGAATGGCCGCGACGATCCCCAGTCGACAAAGTCATAACGCAGCGCGAACGCGCCGATCGGCGAACTGGTGACGCGGTAGCCGCCTTCACTGTACTGGGCATAGGCAATGCCGGCGAGCAGCGACAGATTGGGCGTCAGGTTCTTGCGGCCGTGAATGCCGGCCGAGAACGAACCCGCCGAGCCGAACGCGCTGACGCAATCGTTGCAATTGACCTGCTCATTGATCCCCAGCAGCACGTTGCCGAGCACGCGGTTGGTGATCATCTGGTTGAAGCGCTGTCCCCCCAGGTCGTTGATCGATCCGGCGTTCGAACCGGGGCTAGCCACCGCCGGCGCGTTGGTGGCCGGTGCGTTGGTCCCTGGGGTCGATGTGGGGCTTGGCGTCGGAGACGGCGAAGCCGACGGCGTTGGCGAGGGCGATGGGCTCGGCGTTGGCGTTGGCGGATTGCACTCAACACAATCATCCACCGATGTCGGCGAGGGCGACTGCGCCCAGGCCGACGAGGGCAGGAGCGAAAGCGTGGCCATGGCCGCCAGCACGGCCGACAAAGTGAGGCTGCGTACGTGTCTTGCCATGGTCAGCGCCCGCACAGCATGCCGGTGGGATCACTGCCGTCGTCGACGATGACGGGGGCTGCATCCGCATATTGCGTCTTGCTGCAAAGGCCCGCTGTGCCGCCGCAGGTTGCGGCAAACGTCCAGGGTGGATTGTTGGTCTTCTTGATCGTCGACCTGCCGCCGCCGCCCGAGGTGATGATGGCGGTGTCGCCGGGCCGGGTGAGCTGGATGCATTCAAACGTGACCGTGCAGACCGGGGCCGCGCCGTCCTGCAGGTTGACGATGGTCTGGCCGCGCTGCGACAGGATATCGAGCGTGGTGCCGCGCACGCCGATGGTCGCCAGCGGCGTCGTGATTTTGTAGGCGGCCTTGTCCGAATGGCCGGTGACAAAACGAAACGCGCCCGAGGTCATGCGCACCGCGACTTCGCGATAGTGATGCTCGTCGTCGAAAACGGTGCGGTCGAGCTTGAGCGTGGCGTTGGGTCCGAGCGACAGGTTGGTGCTGTCCGCCATCACCAGCCGCGTTGCGCTGTCGATCCCGGTGCGCACGGTTTCGTCACGCACCAGTCCATCGCCGACCTTGATCTGGATGGTCGAAGGTCCGGCAACGCGGAGTACTTCATTCTTGACGACAGCGGCTTCGCCGACGCGCGTTTGCGCGTGCGCGGAAGAAGCGGTCAACGCCGTCATCAGGCCAATGGCAGATAGCAAACGAAAGCAGTTATTGAAATTCATTTCAAAGCCGATCGATTTATCCCGACATCGTACCGGATCGCGCGCGTGTGCGATGTGGCAGAATTATCACTCGCGTGGTCTTCTCGACCGTCGGTTAGTGATTGCGGAATCGAAATGCGTTCAATGCGATGGACATAAAAATCCGGAGCCATCACACTCAATTTTGCCGCAATGTCATACAGTCCCCTGATTCTGTGCCAGATTGTCCGTGAAGCCAGCAGCCTCATCACATTCAGTTTCGTCAAATTCGATGATGCGCACGGGCATCGTCGCGGCAGTGCTGTTTGTTCTCGCGCATTTCGCGATGCTGATCGGCGTCACCACGCCGGAGAAATTCTATTTCGACGAAGTGCATTACGTGCCGGCGGCGCGGCAGATGCTCGAGCCGGTAATGCGAGAGCCGATGCTCAACCCGATGCATCCGCCGCTCGCAAAGCAGTTCATCGCGTTGTCGATCCATTGGTTCGGCGACGGGCCGCTGGGCTGGCGCTATCCGGGCGTACTGTTTGGATCGCTCGCGATCGTCGCGGTGTATCTGTGCGGCCTGGCGTTGTTCGCAGCGCAAGGGCCGGCCATTGCAGCGAGCCTGCTCGCCTTTTTCAACCAGATGCTGTTCGTGCAATCGCGGATCGCGATGCTGGATATTTTCGCGCTCTCCTTCAGCCTGTTCGCGATCGCGGCGTTCATGCATGGCTTCCGAAGAGAGCGGCCGCACCTGTGGTTCGCGCTCGCCGGGACCGGCTTCGGCCTGTCGATCGGCTGCAAATGGAGCGGGCTGTTCGTGCTCGCGGTCTGCATCGTCGTCGTCGCAGTGATTCGCCTGATGCAAAGCTGGCGCACGCAATTCGCCGACGCGCGGCCGGAAGATTGGTACAGACCCGATCTCTGGCCCGATTTCAGGTGGTGGCATTTCGCCATCTGCTTCGTGCTCATTCCAGCGGCGGTCTATCTCGCGACGTTCATTCCGCTCTATGGTTTTTCGTTCCCGGATATTCTGCAGGCGCAACGGCGGATCTTTAGCGATAACACCACGACCGCGATCGCCGGCCACACTTATATGAGTTCGTGGCCATCCTGGCCGTTCCTGTTGCGCCCGGTCTGGTATCTCTTCGACAAGATCGGCGACGACCGGATCGCCGCCGTCGTCTTTCTCGGCAACCCACTGATCCTGTGGCCGGCGCTGATTGCGGTCGCGATCTGCCTGCGCGACTGGATCGTGACGCGGCGGGTCGATGCCTTCCTGGTCCTGGCGTTCTATTTCGGACCCTACCTCGCATGGGCGTTGCTGCCGCGAACGCTCGGGTTCATTTACTACTACCTTCCGGCTGCGACCACGGCGAGCCTTGCGCTGGTCTATGCCTTGAAACGCGGCAGCATGCCCCGCTGGTTGCTGTGGGCTTTTGTTGCGGTCGGTTTTGCCGGCTTTGCCGCAATGTTGCCGATTTCGGCCGCGTTCATCGGCACTTCGATGGCGACATTCGGCCGCCTGATGATCTTCCAGAATTGGATTTGAGCGGCCACTGCGCCGCCGTCCGACGAGCAGGCGAATGACGGGTCCACTTGTACGGGTTGTAGGCTGGCCGTAGATTCATCGCTGTATGAATCGCTCGAATCCCCGTCTTAAGGAACGAACGGCATGTGGGCCTACTTCGAACGTCTGCTCGATTCATCGATGTTCGCACCGCACGGAATATGCCTGCTGTGGGAACCGCAACTGATCTGGCTGCACGTTGCCTCGGATGTCGTGATTGCCTCAGCCTATTTCTCGATTCCCGTGGCGCTGTCGATCTTCGTCTCGAAGCGCCGCGATGTCGATTTCGGATGGGTGTTCTGGGCGTTCGCGCTCTTCATCATGGCGTGCGGCGTCGGCCACGTGATGTCGATCATCACGCTTTGGTATCCGGTCTATGGCATCGAAGGCATTGTCAAGGCGATGACGGCGGCGGCGTCGATCGTGACGGCGGCGATGCTGTGGCCGCTGTTGCCGAAGGTGCTTGCGCTGCCCTCACCATCGCAGCTTCGCGCCGCCGAAGTCGCCCTGGCGCAGGAAGGCATGTACCGGCGCGAAGCCGAAGACATGCTTCGGCAGTCGCAGAAGATCGAAGCGATCGGACAATTGACCGGCGGCGTGGCGCACGATTTCAACAATCTGCTCACGATCATCAGCGGCAATCTCGAGATTGCCGATCGCTGTTTGCAATCGTGGAGCGACGCCACGCGCGAGCGGTTGACGCGGGTGATCGCCAACGCCGCGAACGGCGCGCAGCGCGCGGCGACGTTGACGCAGCGCCTGCTGGCGTTTGCGCGGAGGCAGCCGCTCGATCCCAAACTGACCGGCGTCGGTCAATTGATCGCCGGCATGTCGGATTTCTTCAGGCGTACGCTGGCGAGAATGTCGAGCTCGAGGTCGTGGAGGGCGCCGGCCTATGGCAGATCGAGGTCGACCCCAGCCAGCTGGAAGCGGCGATTCTCAATCTTGTCGTGAACGCCAAGGACGCCATGAATGCCAGGAACGGCAAAATTTCGGGCGCAATGGCCAGCAGCGGCAGATTGACGATCGAGACCAGCAACGTTTCCGTCGACGAGGGCTATCGGCAACAGAACGCAGGCGTGCCGGCAGGGCAATATGTATTGATCGCGGTGAGCGATACCGGTTCCGGAATGCCGCGGGAAGTCCAGGAGAAGGCGTTCGATCCGTTCTTCACCACCAAGCAACCGGGGCAGGGCACCGGCCTCGGATTGAGCCAGGTCTACGGCTTCGTCAAGCAATCCGGCGGCGAGATCAAGATTTACAGCGAGGTCGGGCACGGAACGACGATCAGGATCTACCTGCCGCGCGCCGCGGCCGCACCCGAGACCGTCGGACAGAGCGATGCGCCCGTGGTCGGCAGTTCGGGAAGCGAGACCGTCCTGGTGGTCGAGGACGAATGCGATGTGAGGTCGTATCTGGTCGAGACATTAAAGGATCTGAACTACCGGGTTCGCGAGGCGGCGAACGGCGGGGCCGCGCTGGCGCTGTTCGACGCCAATCCGTTCCGGATCGATCTGCTGTTGACCGACATCGTGATGCCCGGCCTGAACGGCCGCGAACTGGCTGATCAGCTGCATCATCGCCAGTCCGGTCTGAGGGTCCTGTTCATGACCGGCTATTCGCGGGATGCGATCGTGCATCAGGGCCGGCTGGATGCCGGGGTGTCACTGCTTCAGAAGCCCGTCACCCAGGCTTTGCTGGCGGCAAAGATCAGGGAAATTCTCGACAAGGCGTAGATTGCAACGGTTCGGCGGGCCGTCATCTCGCTTCGTGGCCGCGACGAATCAAAATCCGCCTGCCGCTAGCGGCAGGCGGATTGACGTTCAAGACTTCACTTCGACTTCAAGACCTCACTTCGACGCAGTCTTGCTATCCATGTTGACGACCTGAACGCGGCGGTTGGCCGGGTCCATCGGCGCATTCGCATCCTTCGGCTTGGTCTTGCCGTAGCCGACGGTCACGAGATTGGAACCGGTGATGCCGTACTTCTCGGTCAGGTACTTCTTGATGGTGTCGGCGCGGCGCTCGGAAAGATCCTGGTTATACGCCTCGCCGCCGATCGCATCTGTATGACCGGCAACCACGAAGGTCGAACCCTTCAGGCTCGCATCGGAGAGCGCCTTGCCGAGTTCCTGCACGGCGGTCACCGAGCCCTTGCTGATATCGGCCGAGTTGTAGTCGAACTGGATCTCGAGATCGATCTTCGGCTTGCTCGCGGCAAGTTCCGCAATTTCCTGGCGCTCGCCGATCGACAGCGACCGCGTCTTGCGGTTGCGCAGCGTGTTGACGAAGCCGAGTTCCTTGGCCTGTACGGCGGCGTCCACCGGCTGCTGCGGTCCATTCGAAAGGCCACGGGTCGCGCCCGGCTTCGGTTTCAGGGCGTCCACGATTTTGGCGGCCGAGACGGTGTCGCCGGCGACAGCCAGGCCCGCCGTCATCGACAGCGCGGCGCTGATAGTCATGATCGAAAGAAAGCGGGTCATTGTCTTAATCCTCACTGTTAAACGCCTGCAAAAGTGGCGTGCATGACGTTTTGATGCTGCGACGATAAGACGGGTTCAAAGTTGGCAATGTGATTCAAATCACACTGGTAAACGCCGGCATTCCGCGAAAGGGTGGCCCTGAACCGGCATTGCAGGGGTGTTTGGGGCCGGCACGGCGTCATTTCGCGTGTCGTAGCGTCTTCGATGGATTGATTCTCCAACCTTGCTTGGGTGATCTGAATCACCTTTCGATCGGCGGCGGGGATCGATGATCGACTTTCTCGGAAGACGCTACCCGGGCGGGAACCGTTTCGGCCTCGACCGCTAGCCCCGCCGCGACATGCGGCGTCGGCTGACCGGCCTCGACTTCAAGCTTTCACCAAGTTCGATGGAGGCTGCTCGCGCGGTGCGGCGATGCGATGAGAAGCGCAGCGATCCCGACGATCTTGTGTCCCGCAGAACAACGCATTGCAGTGACAGGACGGTGCGAGCACGGTGGCATCCGGAGTCTTACGGGCTACGTGACCGCTGCATAACTTTCCCGCGGCTCGCTTCAGAAAAGAAAAAAAGCGTACTGTCGCGCCAGCGCCGATCTGTGAACAACAATTTGGCCAGATGCGCGCCTAGCAAATCGACTCACAAAAAAATCTGAAGAAGAATTCGTTCGGGGCAACCAGACGGGCGGGGCGGGTGTTACAGTCAGTCAAGCGTCAGCGTGAGTACCAAGGTTATCGTGCCAGCGCATCGGAGCCTGCTGGTTCCGGAAGTTCAATGCCAACACTGATCGGCGCGGCGATGATCGCCGCTGCAATTTTGCTGTCGACGCTGATCAACGCGCTCGGCAGCCGCTATGTCGGGTTTGAAAGCCCGACAGAGGAGAGCGCGTGGCTGGTCGATCGCCTCACCGGCAACGTCTATAAATGCAGTGCGCCCCAGCCCGGCCGTGCCTCCTGCGAGGCCGAGATCGCAACTGGCAGCGTCGGGGATCGGACGAAGCGGAGAGGTGAGCCCGGTCCGTAGGGCCGGATACCCTCGAATCCGGGACTTCTCCCGCGGGCGAATCCGATTACATTGCGACGCGATGCCCCGCGCGACTGCACCCTTTCCCCTGACCAAAGCCGAGGCCCGGCGAATCTGGTTGCAAGCCCAGCGGCTTGAGACGCAGGAACCTTTTGGAAGTGGGCCGCAGGCGGTTGCCGCCGCGGTGGACCATCTCGGCTATGTGCAGATCGACACCATCCACGTCATCGAGCGCTGCCATCACCACATTCTCTATAGCCGGATCCCGGCCTATGCCCGCGCCGACCTGCGCCAGGCCCAGAGCGCCGACAAAAGCGTGTTCGAATACTGGACGCATGCGCTGTCCTATGTGCCCGCGAAGGATTTTCGGTTCTTCGTCGCGGCAATGCGGGAGCACCGGCGTGAGGGCCACCGATGGTTCGCTTCCGTCAAGCCGGAGGACACAAGGAAGGTGATGCGGCTGTTGCGGCGCGACGGCGCGCTGACCATCCGCGACATCGAGGACGACGTTCTGACCGAGAAGGAACATCTCTGGCAGAGCCGCAAACCCTCGAAACGGGCCCTTCAGCTTGCCTTCTACACCGGCGAGGTGACGATCTCCGAACGCACCGGCATGCTCAAGACCTACGAGCTGATGACGCGGCATTTCGGCTGGGACAAGCCGCCGAAGCCGGCAAATTCGGCGGAAACCACCGCCTACCTGCTCGACCGCGCGTTACGTTCGCAAGGCGTCGTCAGCCTGGATTCCATCTGCCATCTCGACGCGCCGAGCAAAGGGGCTGTGCGGCGCCTGATCGAGCCGCGGGTGCGGCGCGGGGAATTGGCGCCGGTTGCGCTTGATGGCGCCGGCAAGCAGGAGCATTGGGCCCAGCCCGAGGTGCTGGAGCTGAATGGATCTGCGCGGGCGGGCGAGGACGACGCCGGTTTGGTGCACATTCTCTCGCCGTTCGATCCGCTTGTCATCCAGCGCAAGCGCACCGAATTGTTCTTCGACTACGGCCACCGCTTCGAGGCCTATCTGCCAAAGGAGAAGCGCCTGTTCGGCTATTTCGCGCTGCCGGTTCTGGTCGGCAACGACATCGTTGCCGCCATCGATCTGAAGACCGACCGCCAGAACAAGAAGCTCCTGATGCAGAAGTGGAGCTGGGTCGGAAAGGGCGCGGGCCGCGGCGCCCAGCGCAAGGACTACAAGCGCCGCATCGAGGAAGCGCTGGACCGGTTCGAGCGGTTTCAATTGGCGGAGTAGGGCGTCCGTTCGGGAACCGGGCGCCCTATCGACTGCGTCGGTCGCATCGCAAAGAACCGCTGCAACCGTCTCAGGCTGCCGCGCGGCCTGCCTGCCATAGCGCGAGCACCTCTTGGCGCGCGATGCCGCGGGTAATGAACACGATGCGCGAGCGGCGGTCGGCGTCGGGCCATTCGGAGAGCGCCACCGGCGGATGGAAGACATGGTGGACGCCGTGGATCACTACCGGCGTCTGCTCCCCGCGCAGATTGAGAATGCCTTTGACCCGCAGCAGGTCCTCGCCGCGCATGCTGCGAAGATAGGCGAGCGAGTGCGAAACGGCCATCCAGTCGAGCGGCTCGTCGAACGCGAGCACGAAGCTGGTGATCGATGTTTCGTGGCTGTGATGGGCGTGATGGCCATGATTGGTGTGGTCGTGGTGCTCGTGCGCCGGCTCGCCCGATCCTGCGAACGCCTGCTCGTTGAGCCAGCGCCCAACGTCGACCGCTTTTTTCTCGGGATCAACCAGGCCGGCACCGAATAGTCCCGCCGGATCGATCTCGCCGTGCATCACGCTTTCGATCCGGGCGCCGGGGTTGAGCCGACGGAGACGCGATTCCAATACGGCAATGTTGCTGACCAAATCACATTTGGTGATCAACAGCCGATCGGCAAGCGCCACTTGCTTCACCGCTTCATATTGGTGGTCGAGCTGATGAACTGCATTGGCGGCATCCACCGTCGTCACGACGGTATCGAGCCGCAGGAAATGCGAGACCAATGGATTGTTCAGCAGGAGCTGCACGATCGGGGCAGGGTCTGCCAGACCCGTGGTCTCGACGAGAATGCGGCGAAATGGCGGCACCTCGCCACGATCGCGTCTCACCAGAAGTGTGCGCAGCGTCTCCTCGAGGTCGCTGCGGATTGTACAGCAAATACAACCGCTCGCGAGCACGGCCACCTCGCCATCGACGCGCTCGACGAGGAGATGGTCGAGACTGACTTCGCCGTATTCATTGATAATGACGGCGCTGTCCCTCATGGCGTCGTGGCGCAGCACGCGATTGAGCAGCGTGGTCTTGCCGCTGCCGAGAAAGCCGGTGATCAACGATACCGGCAGCCGCTGGGCTGACTTGTCGTTCTCGAAGAGGCTCATCGGCGCCCTCACTTCAATCGTCTTATTTTTGTCGCTGGACAGCAGCCTAGCGGAGGAGGAGCATGTCGAAAATAATTTTTTAAGCCCAGCTTTATGGGCGCAACCTGGGAGGGAACGATGGACGACGAAGTCAGGGGCGAAGAGCAGAAAGGCGGGACGGTGGAAACCGATCGCCGGACGTTACTCCGCACAGCCGGCCTGGCCGGTGCTGCGGGGGCGGCGCTCGCGGGCGCGATGCATGGCAAGTTCGCACTCGCGCCGGTCACCGCAGCGCAGGCGCAGACGGCTACCTCGATGCCCAAGGGAGTCGACAAGCCATGGTGGCCCTCAAAATGGGGCAAGGACGACGAGTCCGGCGCATCCAACCACATCACGCCGGCGAAGGTTCTCGATGCGGCGAAATGGATCAAGGACGGCAAGATCTACAAGATCGGCCGCACCTATGAGGCCGCCATGCCGCTGTTCGGCGCGCGCGTGTTCGCGCTGCGCATTCCCGGCAGTCCGACCGGCGGCCCGTTCGGCGACAACAAGCTCGTGTATCACGACGAGTTTCTCGCCACCGAGATCGCCCAGACCGGCACGCAGTTCGACGGCCTCGGTCATATCGGCATCCAGATGGGCAAGGACGGCGACAAGAGCGAGATGCGTTTCTATAACGGCTTCACCGCCGCAGAGATCAGCGACGCATACGGTCTGAAGAAACTCGGCGCTGAGAAGCTGAAGCCGCTCTTCACCCGCGCCCATCTGATCGACATGGTCGCGCTCAAGGGCGGGATGATGGATGCCGGCCAGGAGATCACCTCGGCCGATATCAAGGCGGCGCTGCAGAAGCAGAATATTCCCGAGAGCGACATCAAGCCGGGCGATGCGATCATGTTCCATACCGGCTGGGGCTCGCTGTGGATGAAGAACAACGACCGCTTCAACAGCGGTGAGCCGGGCATCGGTCTCGACGCCGCCAAATGGGTAATCGAAAAGGACCTCGCGCTGACCGCGGCGGACACCTGGGCGGTCGAAGTGGTGCCCAATCCCGACAAGTCGCTCGCTTTTGCGGTCCATGCCGAGCTGCAGACCAAGCACGGGATACACAACCACGAGAACCTGATCTTCGACGAACTCATCGCCGACAAGAAATACCAGTTCGTCTATTGCTTCACGCCGGCTCCGATCAAGGGCGCCACGGGAAGCAACGGCTGCCCGATCGCGATCACGTGACCAGGGCGCTTTGGCGTGGGCGGGCGGACCGCCCACGCCGGTAACTCCGGGCTTCGGTGTCGAAGCGGCCGCATCGGACATCGGCATTTTTTCTGCTAAACTGGCATCCGATTTCCCGGGCCGAGGTGCGTCTTGAGCGACAAGCGCGTGGAACGGCGACTGGCGGCGGTGCTGGCGGCGGATGTCGCGGGATACAGTCGGCTGATGGAGGCCGACGAAGAAGGAACGCTGGCTCGGCTAAAGGCTGTCAGGAAGGCCATCGTTGACCCCGCCATAGCCTCTCATCGAGGCCACATCGTCAAGACGACCGGTGATGGCATGCTGATCGAGTTTGCCAGCGCCGTCGATGCGGTGCGCGGTGCCGTTGAAACCCAGCGCAGCATGGCCGAGCAAAAAGCAGCCGTGCCGCCGGATCAAAGAATCGAATTCCGCATCGGCATACATGTCGGTGATGTCATTTTCGATGACAACGACATCTTCGGTGATGGCGTCAACATTGCCGCCCGCCTTGAGGGCATTGCCGAACCGGGCGGCGTCTGCATGTCCGACGATGCCTATCGGCAGGTCCGGGGCAAGGTCGAGATTGCCTGTGATGATATGGGACTGCAGCCCCTCAAGAATATTGCCGAGCCAATGCGGGCGTGGCGAATTCGGCTGAGTGGACAAAACCCCGGCGCAGCAAGATCAGGTTTGGCTGCGAGCCAGCCTCGGGCACTCGCGCTCCCCGACAAGCCGTCCATCGCTGTCCTGCCGTTCGAAAATATGTCCGGCGATCCCGAACAGGAGTATTTCGCCGATGGAATTGTCGAAGACATAATCACCGCCCTCTCTCGGTTCAAAGCGTTGTTTGTCATCGCCAGGAACTCGAGCTTCACCTACAAGGGCCATGCCGTTGACGTAAAGCAGGTGGGGCGCGAGCTCGGGGTGCGCTATGTGTTGGAAGGTAGCGTCCGCAAGGCGGCGAACCGCGTGCGCATCACCGGACAGCTGATCGATACCACTAGCGGCGGCCATCTTTGGGCGAACCGGTTTGATGGGGGAGTTGGCGACATCTTCGACCTGCAGGATCAGGTAGCCGAGAGCATCGTCGGGGCAATCGCGCCGGCGGTTGAGAAAGCGGAGATCGAGCGCGCCAAACGCAAGCCGACCGAGAGTCTCGACGCCTATGATCACTACTTGCGCGGCTTGGCGAGCTCGTATCAACGCACCAATCGGCAGTCGAACGAAGAGGCGCTACGGCTTTTCAACAGGGCGATCAAGCTCGACCCGGGTTTTGCGTCGGCTTATGCGCGTGCCGCCATATGCTACTCCTGGGCCAAGACCAATGGCTGGACCTCAATCACAGCCAGCGAGATTGCGAAAGTCAGGGAGTTCGCCCGAAGAGCAGTTCAACTGGGAAACGATGACGTGATCCCGCTCGCCGCCAGCGGATATACATTGGCATTCGTTGCACGCGATCTGGTCGGAGGTGGGGCCTTGATCGATCGCGCGCTTGCGCTCAATTCCAATTTGGCGGAGGCATGGTTTTGGGGAGGCTGGGTGAAGAATTGGCTGGGCGAGCCGGAAGTCGCCATCGAGCGCTTCGCCCGCGCCATTCGTCTCAACCCGCTCGATCCGTCGATTAGCGGGGTACAGGCTGGAACGTCACATGCACATTTCTTCCTTGAGCACTATGACGATGCGGCAGCGTGGGCCGCAATGGCGCTACAGGACAATCCGGACTTTCAACCCGCGATACGCATGGACGCGGCAAGCAACGCACTGGCCGGACGACTGGAGCAAGCCCATGAGGCAATATCGCGGTTGAGACAACTGAATCCCGTGCTCCGTGTGTCCAATCTCAAAGACGTGCTGGGCCCTTATCGACGGGCCGAAGACCTCTCGCGATACGAAGAAGGATTGCGGCAAGCCGGGCTGCCCGAATGACCCGGGCAGCCCAGCCCGCCTGAGACTGGCGGCGCATCGAGGCTTTCCACAACAAGCCCCTCGTCCACGGAATGCCCGCGTTACCCCAGCGCGGGCATCTTGCGTTGCAAGCGGTGACGAGCCCCGCTAATCGTCGCCGGTAACAAGAAACCTGAAGGGAGCAACCCATGAGCCAGCCCGCCACATCCGCCAGAAGCGAAATCGAAACTTCCACCATCCGCACGATCTCCTGGCGGCTGATCCCGTTTCTGGTGCTGGCCTATTTCTTTTCCTACCTCGACCGCGTCAATCTCGGTTTCGCCGCGCTGACCATGAACGCGGATCTGAAGTTCACGCCGCTGATTTTTGCCTGGGGCGCCGGTATCTTCTTCATCGGCTATTTCATCTTCGAGGTGCCGAGCAATCTCGCGCTGGAGAAATTCGGCGCCAGCCGCTGGATCGCCCGCATCATGGTGACCTGGGGCATCATCTCGGCGCTGATGGCGACCGTCAGCGGCGAGATGAGCTTTTACGTGCTGCGCTTCCTGCTCGGCGTGGCAGAAGCCGGCTTCTTCCCCGGAATAATTCTCTATCTGACCTACTGGTATCCGGCGGAATATCGCGCGCGGTTTCTCGCCGCCTTCGCCATCGCGGTTCCGGTTTCCACCGTGATCGGCGCGCCGATTTCCGGCCTGCTGCTCGGGCTGGATGGCATGATGGGCCTGAGAGGCTGGCAGTGGCTGTTTATCCTCGAGGGCATCCCATCGGTGCTGCTCGGTATCGTCACCTGGTTCTATCTGACCGATAGGCCGGAGAAGGCGGACTGGCTCACAAAAGAGCAGAAGGCATGGCTCGCGGCGAAGCTGCAGGCGGAGGTCGCGACCAAGCAGGCCGCACAGCATTTGACGCTTGGGCAGGCACTCTCGTCGCCAAAAGTGATCACGTTGAGCCTGATCTATTTCGGTTTCGTCGGTGCGCTCTATGGCATGCAGTTCTGGCTGCCGCAGATCGTAAAAGCCTTCGGCCTCACCAACGCGCAGACCGGTTTCGTCACGGCGATCCCTTATCTGTTCGGCACCATCGCCATGATCCTGTGGGCGCGCCACTCCGACGCCACCCGCGAGCGGGTCGCCCATGTCGGCGGGCCGCTGTTGCTGGCGGCGGCGGCGCTGGCCGTTTCCAGCTACATCACCGATCCCGCCATCACCATGGCCGTGCTGACGGTTGCCGCCATCGGCATCTTCTGCACCTTTGCGGTGTTCTGGACGCTGCCGACCGCGTGGCTGTCAGGCACGGCCGCGGCCGGCGGGATCGCGCTGATCAATTCGATCGGCAACCTCGCAGGCTTCGGCGGGCCGTATCTGATCGGCTGGGTCAAGGACACGACCGGCTCCACCTCGAACGGGCTGTTGGTGCTGTCGCTGTTGCCCCTCTTGGCCGGGCTGCTCGTCTTCCTCGGCAGGCATGAGACGAAAACGGAATTCGCAGGGGCGAAGTAGCCCGGATGGTGCCATCGGGCGCGCATTCGCAACCCGTTAACTCCCATCCGGAGCTACGCCCCCAGCGTTCGCGGAGACGATAGGCCTGGAGAAAGCAATTACCCCTTAACCCCATTTTCCATCACGAAATGATGACTGCTGACGATTATTGACATTCATCAGTGAACATTACACACTCTTCATCAGATCCTGCGATGGAGAGTCCGATGTTCGCCCGTTCCATTTTCTCTAGCTATTACAGGCTCTTGACGGGAGCGTTGTTGGCCTTTGCGGTGTTCGCGCTGGCTGCCTGCAACGAAAAGGCGGCCGAAACGGCTGCCCCGGGCCGTCCGGTGCTGGTCGCTACCGTCCATTACGCGGCCGAGATCCCCGAGCGCAGCTTTGTCGGCACCATCCGGCCCCGGATCGAGACCGACATGGGCTTCCGGGTTCCCGGCAAGGTCGCCAAGCGCCTGGTCGAGGTTGGCCAGACCGTCAATGTCGGTCAGCCGCTCGCCACTCTCGACGAGGTCGATCTGAAGCTGCAGGCCGAGCAGGCGGAAGCCGAATTCAGTGCCGCCACCGGCGTGCTGGCGCAGGCGGGCGCGTCCGAGCAGCGCGCCAAGGATCTGCGCGCCAAGGGCTGGACCACCGACGCGCAAATGGACCAGAGCCGTGCCGCCGCCGACGAGGCGCGTGCGCGCCTCAATCGTGCGGAGCGTTCGGTCGAACTCACCAAGAACTCGCTCTCTTATGCAACGCTGCTGGCCGACAGCCGCGGCGTCGTCACCGCGACCCTGATCGATCCGGGCCAGGTCGTGGCCTCCGGCCAGACCGCGATCCGCGTCGCGCGCTTTGCTGAAAAGGAAGCCGTGGTCGCGATCCCCGAGACGCTGGTCGGCCGCGCCAAGTCCGGCACAGCCTCCGTGACGTTGTGGTCGGATGCGGAAAAGAAATATACCGCGAAGCTGCGCGAGATCGCGCCGTCGGCCGATCCGGCGACCCGGACCTATCTTGCAAAATTCTCGCTGCCGGAAGCCGACGACAAGGTTTCGCTCGGCATGACCGCGACGCTGACGCTGGCGGATGCCGCTACCGAGCGCGTAGCAAAACTGCCGCTGTCGGCGCTGTTCAGCCAGGGCAGCAATCCCTCGCTCTATACCGTCGATGATGCCGGTGCAGTGAAGCTGCAGCCGGTAATCGTCAAATCCTACGAGAGCAATGCCGTCGTGATCGCAGGCGGCGTCGATGAAGGCGCCAAGGTGGTTGCGCTCGGCGTGCAGAAGATCGATCCGGCCCAGAAGGTCCGGGTGGTCTCGGCGTTGTCGTTCTGAGTTTTCCGCCGTCATTGCGAGCGCAGCGAAGCAATCCATCGTGCTGCAAAGAAAGTATGGATTGCTTCGTCGCTTCGCTCCTCGCAATGACGACCAAGGCAAAGTCTTTCGGATCTGGAGAGTGACATGAAGCGCTTCAATCTCTCGGGCTGGGCAGTGAGCCACCCGACCCTGATCCTGTTCCTGATGATCATGCTGGGCGCGGCCGGCTTCTTCTCCTACCAGCGGCTCGGCCGCGCCGAGGATCCGTTCTTCACGGTGAAGGTGGTCAACGTCTCGGCGATCTGGCCGGGCGCCACCGCACAGGAAATGCAGACCCAGGTCGCCGACCCCATCGAGAAGAAACTGCAGGAGCTGCCGTTCTTCGAGAAGGTGCAGACCTATTCAAAGCCGTCGTTCACGGCGATGCAGGTCACGTTCAAGGATTCGACCCCGCCAAAGGACGTGCCCTATCTGTTTTACCTGCTGCGCAAGAAGCTTGCCGACGTGCAGGGCCAGTTGCCCGCGGGCCTGCTTGGGCCGACCGTCAACGACGAATTCTCCGACGTCGATTCCATTCTCTATATGATGACCGGCGACGGCGCCGACTATGCGCAGTTGAAGAAGACCGCCGAAGGCATGCGCCAGCGGCTGTTGAAGGTCACCGGCGTCACCAAGGTCAATCTCTACGGTTCCCAGGACGAGCGCATCTTCGTCGAGTTCTCGCACGCCAAGCTGGCGACGCTCGGCATCACGCCGCAGGCGCTGTTCGATTCATTGGCCAAGCAGAATAACGTTACGCCTGCCGGTACGGTGGAAACCTCCTCGCAGCGCGTGCCGCTGCGCGTCACCGGCGCGCTCGACGGCGCCAAGGCGGTGGCGGAGAGCCCGGTCGAAAGCAACGGCCGCGTGTTCCGGCTCGGCGATATCGCCACCGTCACCCATGGTTTCGTCGATCCCCCGACCTTCGTCGCTCGCCAGGAAGGCAAGCCCGCGCTTGGCATCGGCGTGGTCACCACCAAGGGCGCCAACATTCTCGAACTCGGCAAGGAGGTCGAGAAGGCGACCAACGATTTCATGAAAGCCGTGCCGCAGGGTATCGAGGTCGAGCAGATCGCCGACCAGCCGAAGGTGGTCGAGCGCGCCGTCGGCGAGTTCGTGCATTCCTTCATCGAGGCCCTGGCGATCGTGCTGTTCGTCTCGTTCGTGGCGCTCGGCTGGCGCACGGGTATCGTGGTCGCGATGTCGGTGCCGCTGGTGCTCGCCATCGTCTTCATCGTCATGAACGCGATGTCGATCGACCTGCACCGCATCACGCTCGGTGCGCTGATCATCGCGCTCGGCCTTCTGGTCGATGACGCCATCATCGCCGTGGAAATGATGGTGGTGAAAATGGAACAGGGCTGGGACCGCGTACGTGCGGCGTCCTTTGCCTGGGAATCAACTGCGTTTCCGATGCTCACGGGGACGCTGGTCACGGCCGCTGGCTTCCTCCCCATCGGCTTTGCCAATTCGGCGGTCGGCGAATATGCCGGCGGCATTTTCTGGATCGTGGCGATTGCGCTGGTCGCCTCCTGGTTTGTCGCGGTGATCTTCACGCCCTATATCGGCGTCAAGCTGCTGCCCAACATCGTCGTGCACCATAATCACGATCCGCACGCGGTCTACGAGACGCGGATCTATCGCATCCTGCGCTCGATGGTGCAGTGGTGCGTCGACCACCGGATCAAGGTGGTGGCGGCGACGGTTGGCGTGTTCGTGCTCTCGATCGTGGGCTTCGGCCATGTGCAGCAGCAGTTCTTCCCGCTGTCGGAGCGGCCTGAACTGTTCCTGCAGTTGCGCCTGCCGGAAGGCACCGCCTTCAACGTCACGGAAAAATCCGTGAAGAAGGCCGAGGCGCTGTTGAAGGACGACAAGGATATCGCCACCTACACCTCCTATGTCGGCCAGGGGTCGCCGCGCTTCTGGCTCGGCCTCAATCCGCAACTGCCGAACGAGGCCTTTGCCGAGATCGTGATCGTCTCCAAGGACGTCGAAGCCCGCGAGCGGATCAAGGCGCGGCTGGAGAAGGCGGTCGCCGCCGGCGATCTGTCCGAAGCGCGCGTGCGCGTCGATCGCTTCAATTTCGGCCCGCCGGTCGGCTTCCCGGTCCAGTTCCGCGTGATCGGCCCCGACGCCAACACCGTGCGTGACATCGCCTACAAGGTGCGCGACGTCATGAGGCAGAATCCCAACGTCGTCGAGCCGCAGCTCGACTGGAACGAGCAGTCGCCTTACCTGAAGCTGGTGGTGGATCAGGATCGCGCCCGCGCGCTCGGCCTGACGCCGCAGGACGTCTCGCAGGCGCTCGCCATGCTGATCTCGGGTGCGCAGGTCACCACCATCCGTGACGGCATCGAGAAGGTCGGCGTGGTCGCGCGTGCGGTCCCGTCCGAACGGCTCGATCTCGGGAGCGTCGGTGACCTCACTGTGACGTCACGCAACGGTGTTGCCGTGCCGCTGCAGCAGATCGCCAAGATCGAGTATTCCCACGAGGAGCCGATCATGTGGCGGCGCAACCGCGATATGGCGATCACGGTGCGCACCGACGTCGTCGATGGCGTGCAGGCGCCCGATGTCACCGGCCAGATCTGGCCCAAGCTGAAGGAAATCCGCGACCATCTCGAGCCGGCCTACCGGATCGAGCCGGGTGGCGCGTTCGAGGAATCCGCCAAGGGCAATGCCTCGATCTTCGTGCTGTTTCCGCTGATGGTCATGGTGATGCTGACGCTGTTGATGATCCAGCTCCACAGCTTCTCGCGGCTGGTCCTGGTCTTCCTGACCGCGCCACTCGGCATCGTCGGCGCCTCGCTCGGCCTCAATGTCGCCAACCAGCCGTTCGGCTTCGTGGCGCTGCTCGGCCTGATCGCGCTGGCCGGCATGATCATGCGCAACGCGGTGATCCTGGTCGATCAGATCGAAGCCGACGTTTCTCAGGGCCTGACGCGCAAGGAAGCCATCGTCGAGGCTACCGTCCGCCGTGCCCGCCCGGTGGTGCTGACCGCGCTGGCGGCGATTCTGGCCATGATTCCGCTGTCACGCTCGGCCTTCTGGGGCCCGATGGCGATCACCATCATGGGCGGATTGTTCGTTGCAACCTTCCTGACGTTGCTGTACCTGCCGGGTCTTTACGCCCTGTGGTTCCGGAAGAGCCTGGAAGAAAGCGGCCAGGCCGAGCAGCCTGATCTTGCGCCGCAACATCAGATCAAGGGCCCGCACGCAATTCCGCTTGCCGACGCGGCAGAATAATTGAACATTGAGAGCTGACATGACGCTGATTTCGGAACACATCGAGACTGACACCCGGGAAAGGATTCTCGTGGTGGCGGAGCGTTTGTTCCGGCAGATCGGCTACCAGAAGACCACGGTCGCCGACATCGCCAAGGAACTGCGGATGAGCCCCGCCAACGTCTATCGCTTCTTCGATTCGAAGAAGTCGATCCACGAAAGCGTGGCGCGGACCCTGATGGGCGAGGTCGAGATCGAGGCGCGGCGGATCGTGGCCCAGCCTGGTCCGGCGAAACCCCGCCTGCGCGAGTTGCTCAAGACCATCAATCGGATGAACACCGAGCGCTATGTCGGCGATTCCAAGCTGCACGAGATGGTCGAGATCGCGATGGAGGAGGACTGGGACGTCTGCGTCGCCCATATCGAATGCATCACCGGCATCATCGGCGAGGTGATCGCACAGGGCGTGGCGTCCGGCGAGTTCGAGGCGCCTGACCTGCCATTGGCGGCGCTCTGTACCTGCACGGGCATGATCCGCTTCTTCCACCCGCAGATGATCGCGCAGGCTGTCAACAAGCCCACCGCAACGATCGACCAGATGACGGATTTCCTTTTCAGGGCCCTTGAGCCGCGCAAGGCGAATTGAATTGTTCGCTACTTGACACCGCCGTCATTGCGAGCGAAGCGAAGCAATCCATTGGCTCCGCGCGACGTGGCGTGGATTGCTTCGTCGCTTCAGCGCAAAATTGCTCCGCAATTTTGTCGCGAGCTCCTCGCAATGACGGAAGAGTCCCAGCGTGACCGACAAAGACCTGCACTATTACGAGCCGAAGAACGGCCACGGCCTCAGGCACGACCCCTTCAATGCGATCATCGCGCCGCGCCCGATCGGGTGGATTTCCTCGCGCGACGGCTCGGGCAACGTCAACCTGGCTCCCTACAGCTTTTTTAACGCCTTCGCCTATCACCCGCCGATCATCGGCTTCTCCTCGACCAACTGGAAGGACAGCGCGGGCAATATCCAGGATACCGGCGAATTCGTCTGGAATCTCGCCACCATGGATCTGGCGAAACAGATGAACGCGACCGCGGCCCACGTTGCCCGCGATGTCGATGAGTTCAAGGTCGCAGGCCTTACGGCCGCACCCTGCAAACTCGTCAACGTACCCCGCGTGGCGGAAAGCCCGGTCGCGTTCGAATGCAAGCTGACGCAGATCATCCAGTTGCAGGGCGCCAATGGCGAAAAGGCGCCGGCCTGGCTGACACTGGGCGAAGTCGTCGCCGTGCACATCGACAAGGCCTTCATCCAGGACGGCGTCTACCAGACCGGGCTCGCCCGCCCGATCGTCCGCGCCGGCCGCCGCGGCGACTATTTCGAGATCAAGCCGGAAAACATGTTCGAGATGATCCGGCCGGATTGAGCGCCGAATGTAAAGTGTAGCCCGGATGAGCGAAGCGACATCCGGGACCTTCGCGCGGTTTACCCCCGGATTTCGCTTCGTTCATCCGGGCTACGCGGCTTCCTCTTGGAACTCCGCACCGTTCAAATCCTTATCAGATGTTGTTTCGGAGATTGCCAATGATCCGCTTGCTCGCCGGGTTGATCCTGCTTGCCTGTCTCGCCCCTCCGGCCTTCGCAGGCCCCGACGCGGCATCGATCAACAGCGCGGAATTCAAGGGCAAGGTGCCCGCCGACGACAAGATCAATCCCGCAATCGTCAAGGCGCAGGTGCTTCTCGACCGCGCCAGCTTCTCGCCCGGAGAGATCGACGGCAAGCTTGGTGAAAATGCCGAGAAAGCCCTGAAGGCGTTCGGCGAAGCCAAGGGTCTGGCCGCAGGCAAGCTGACGCTAACTCCTGAAATCTGGGCCGCCTTGTTAGCCACCAGTTCGGATCCGGTCATCGTCGACTACAAGATCACCGAGAAAGACGTGAAGGGACCGTTTCTGCAGAAACTCCCGGCAAAGATGGAAGATATGAAAGGGTTGAAATCGCTGGACTACACCAGCCCGCGCGAAGCCATCGCCGAAAAGTTTCACATGAGCGAAGCGCTTCTCGAAGCCCTCAACGCCGGCAAGAAATTTGACCAGGCCGGCCAAACGATTTCGATCGTGAACGTCATGAAGACGGAGGCCAAGCCAGTCGTCGCACGCCTCGAGGTCGATAAGACCGCCCAGACGGTGAAGGCCTTCGGGAAGGCCGGCGAACTGATCGCCTTCTTCCCGGCCAGCGTTGGAAGCGACGAGAAGCCGACGCCGAGCGGTGTGCTCAAGGTGACCTCGATCGATGCGCGACCGAATTACCGGTACAACCCGGACTACAAGTTCAAGGGCGTCAAATCCAGTGAAGCTTTTACGATCAAGCCCGGCCCCAACAACCCCGCAGGCACTCACTGGATCGGACTTTCAGCCGAAGGATACGGCATTCACGGGACCCCCAACCCGTCGAAGGTCAGCAAGTCGGAATCACACGGCTGTGTGCGCCTTACCAACTGGGACGTCGACAGGCTGGCGAAGCTCTTGAAGAAGGGCGCCGAGGTCGCATTTGTCGAGCGCGAGGCAGCGAACAAGAAGTGACGCCCTGCCTGCGGCAGTTTTCTGAATTTCGAGTCCTCCTCGCCACCAACCATCATTATTTGCAATGATGCGCGCAAGCGGTGAAGATGGCGTCATGTCGTTTGCAGCATTCCGGAACACCGTTCGACATCTCTACGAAGGCGCGACGCCGGAGGGCTTTCGCTTCCGCTATGCGCTACTGGCATTCGATATTGTCACCGTCCTGTTCATCATCGCGACGTCGTTTCTCCCATCGAACGACGTCACCGAAGCGCTCGATGTGCTGTTCGGTGTCGTGATGCTCGCGGATTTTGCCGCGCGGCTGCTCGTCAGCCGGCATCGGCTGCGCGATTTCACCCATTTTTCGACCTGGACCGACATCGTCGCGATCATTTCGTTTCTGGCGCCGCTTGCAGGCGAAGCCGGTGGCTTTCTGCGGGTTTTGCGGACATTGCGGTTGCTGCGCGACTACCAGATGCTGGCCCGGCTGCGCGAGGACAGCACGTTTTTCCGGCGCAATGAGGAAGTGATCTTTGCCGTCACCAACCTTGCGGTATTCATCTTCGTGATGACCGCGATCGTTTACGAAACCCAAAAGTTTCGCAATCCGCAGATCGCGAACTATGCGGACGCACTGTACTTCACCGTGACCGCGCTGACGACGACGGGCTTTGGCGACATCACGCTGTCGGGGACGACCGGGCGCATGATCACGGTCGTTATCATGATTTTCGGTGTCACGCTGTTCTTCAATCTCGCCCGCGCGCTGTTGACCCCGCACAAGGTGCGGTTTGCCTGCCCGACCTGCGGACTGCAGCGCCATGACAGTGATGCGGTGCACTGCAAGGCGTGCGGCACGGTGCTGAATATTCCCGACGAAGGTTTGACATAGCGAAGCGCCGCCTGCCCACCCGAGTCGCGCGCCGGCCGGCTCCGCCGCCGCATTGGGCGGAGCCTCCGACGGACAAGGTAATGCCATCTTGCCTTGCGAGCTTCAGCCGCGAGAAAAAATCGAAAGCATCTCTCGCAACCGGAAGCGGACCAGAATAACCTCAAGTGGCCGAGCCGGATCAACGGCTGGCACAGACATTGGGAGGATGCGATGCAACAATCGGAACAGCGCGATCCAGAAACCACGATATCACGACGAACGCTTGTCCACGGCCTGGCGGTATGGCGCCGGCGCCACCGTGGCGGGGGCAAGCGCCGCGCTAGCCCAAGGGGCAGCCCAAGGCGGCCCTCCAGCCGGCCCGGCGGCGCCGCCGTCGACGATCACCAGCCCGCCGCGCGATTTCAGTCCGCGCGGCGCTCCGACCACCTATTTCTGGGACCCCGACATCATCGCGGTCGATCCGTCCTTCAATGACCTCGCCCAGCCTAACACGGCGATCAAGCGCCTCCACACCGGTGTGTTGTGGGCCGAAGGTCCGGCCTGGAGCGCGCAGGGCCGCTATCTCCTGTGGAGCGACATTCCCAACAACAGGCAGATGCGATATTCCGAGGATGATGGCCACGTCAGCGTCTTCCGCACGCCCACCAACAACTCAAACGGCAACTCGTTCGATTTCCAGGGCCGCCAGCTCTCCTGCGAACATCTCACCCGCCGCGTGGTGCGCTATGAGCATGACGGCACCGCGACGGTGCTGGCTGATAATTTCGGCGGCAAGAAGCTCAACTCGCCGAACGACGTCGTCGCTCATCCGGACGGCAGCTACTGGTTCACCGATCCGCCCTATGGCGGCCAGCTCTATGAGGGTGAGCCTGACATCGCGGGCGGTCCGAGCAATTCCGGCGGCAAGCTCAATCCGCGGATCGGACAGCCGGCAGGCTTCGTGCCAGGCAAGCGCGAACTGCCGACCAATTGCTATCGCATCGATCCCTCCGGCCGCATCGACCTTGTCGTGACCGAGGAGCAGGTGCCGGATCCCAACGGCCTCTGCTTCTCACCCGACTACAAGAAACTGTACGTCGCCTCTACCGGCAAGGGACCGGGCGACACCGGTGCCGGCGGCAAGGGCGACATGTTCGTGTTCGACGTCGGCACTGACAACAAGCTCAGCAACCACAAGCGGTTCAGCGACTTCATGGTTGATGGCGTGAAATGCGGACCGGACGGCATGCGTTGCGACGTCAACGGCAATGTCTGGGCCGCAAGCAATGCCGGCCGCGCGGTCGGTTACAGCGGCGTGACGGTATGGTCGCCGGAGGGCAAGCTGCTCGGCCGGATACGCCTGCCCGAGGTATGCGGCAACGTCACCTTCGGCGGGCCGAAGCGCAACCGCCTGTTCATGGCCGCGAGCCAGTCGCTCTACGCTGTGTATACGGCAACGCAGGGCGCGGGACCCGGCTAGCTCGTTCCGCCTTGCCACGTCATTCCCCGATGCGCAATTGCGCATCGGGGCTCACGCTTAGCGGCCCGGAATGACGAAAGGGCCATTCATTCAAATTCGTCACAAATTCGCAACCGGCAGCCAACCCTTTGGGCAAAAGCCGGGCAGGTCTAAACCCGGCTTTTATGGCATGAGGTGCACCCTCCTTTTCAAGAAAAAGGAGAGGCTTGCGTACCAATGCCCGTATTCAAGTATTTTACCGTCGTAGGATCGGCGCTGTTCGTTTTGCTGTTTATTTCGAATGCTTATCTCACTGATGACGACAGCAATTTGCGGTTTGACGGATCGCTGTACGACAGCGCGCTTTACGCGCCTCGCGTGGAGGAAACCCGGACAACTGCGGAGCTTCGCTTTACCCGCGATGTCACGCCTGCCGTTCGCGTTAGGGAAGTGTTTGCCGTGTTCGTCCCCAATGAGCGACGACGCAACAAGCGTGATTCATAACATCGCTTTGCCCGCGGGTTGAGACCAGCGGGCACTCCAGACGGTAACCATCTGGTAACATGGCCTGCCACTAACCGCCGGACAATACAGCGATTTTGGAACGGGTTCGGGCTTCCGCCGTTATCTCCCGGTTTATCAATTTCGCTTCATTCCCGATGCGATCCGTCCCCGAAACCCGTGCGTTTCAGCTAGAATGAGCCGTCGTTTGGCCCAGGTGAGGCGCGACGTCGCACCGCGCAGACCAGGAGAGTTCGCCATGAGCTTCCGCCGCGATTTCATCAGCAAACCGATTTTCTCCTGGGCGCGCGGCGTGTTGCCGGCGATGTCCGATACCGAGCGCGAGGCGCTTGAAGCGGGTGATGTCTGGTGGGACGCCGATCTCTTTACCGGCAATCCCGACTGGTCGAAATTGCTGGCTGTTGCGCCAGCCATTTTGACTGAAGAAGAAAAGGCCTTTCTCAATGGCCCCGTCGACGAACTCTGCGCCATGCTCGACGAATGGAAGATCAATTGGGAATGGCGCGATCTGCCGCCGGAGGCGTGGGCCTTCATCAAGCGCCACAAATTCTTCGGCATGATCATTCCTAAGGAATTTGGTGGGCTCGGCTTCTCGCCCTATGCGCATTCCGAAGTGGTGCGAAAACTTTCCTCGCGCTCGCTGACCGCGGCCGTCACCGTGATGGTGCCGAACTCGCTCGGGCCGGGCGAACTCTTGATGCGCTTTGGCACCAAGGAACAACAGGATAGGTGGCTGCCGCGGCTCGCCGAAGGCGCCGACATTCCCTGCTTCGGCCTCACCAGCCCGGAAGCCGGCTCCGATGCCGCGTCGATGGTCGACACCGGCATCATCTGCAGGGGTGATTTCGAAGGCCACGAAGTGCTGGGCCTGCGCCTGAACTGGCACAAGCGCTACATCACGCTGGGGCCGGTCGCGACGCTGCTCGGCCTCGCTTTCAAGGCCTACGATCCCGATCATCTTGTGGGCTCTCAGGAAGAGCTCGGTATTACCGTCGCGTTGATTCCGACCCATTTGCCCGGCGTCGAGATCGGCCGCAGGCATCTGCCGGCAATGCAGGTGTTCCAGAACGGCCCGAACTGGGGCCGCGACGTGTTCATTCCGATGGACTACATCATCGGCGGGCAGGAGCGGCTCGGGCAGGGCTGGAAGATGCTGATGACGGCGCTCGCCGCCGGCCGCGGCATCTCGCTGCCGTCGCTGTCGGCCGCGGGTACCGCCTATGCGGCGCGCACCACGGGTGCCTATGCGCGCATCCGCGAGCAGTTCGGCATTTCCATCGGCAAGTTCGAAGGCATCGAGGAGCCGCTGGCACGTATTGCCGGCACCGCCTATCTGCTCGATGCTGCGCGGCGGCTGACCTGTGCGGCGCTCAACCAGGGGCATCATCCCGCCGTCATTTCCGGCATCATGAAGCTGCACGCCACCGAGCGGATGCGGATCGCGATCGACGACGCGATGGACATCCATGGCGGCAAGGCGGTGATCGACGGGCCGCAAAACTATCTCGGCAATCTCTATCGTTCGGTGCCGGTCGGCATCACCGTAGAGGGCGCCAATATCCTCACGCGAAATCTCATCGTGTTTGGCCAAGGCGCGATCCGGGCTCATCCATTCCTGCTCGACGAAATGAATGCACTGGGTGAAGCGGACCGTGCCAAAGGCCTCGACGCCTTCGACACGGCGTTCTGGAATCACGTAGGCCACAGTTTTAAAACCATGTTCCGCGCCTGGGGTCGAAGCTGGAGCGGTGGCCTGTTCGCACCTGCGCCAGATGCCGGCGAAGCGACGCGGTTCTATCGCCAGCTTTCGCGCTACTCTTCGGCATTTGCCTTGTGTGCAGACATGGCGCTGCTGACGCTGGGTGGCGCGCTCAAGCGCAAGGAAATGCTCTCGGCGCGATTCGGCGATATCCTGTCCGAACTCTATCTGTTGTCGGCAGCGCTGAAACGCTGGCAGGACGAGGGACGACAGCAAGCCGATTTCGCCGCACTCGAATGGTGCATGGCAAGTGGTTTCCGCACCATCGAAAACCGCTTTGCCGAAATCCTCGCCAACCTGCCGAACCGGTTCGTGGCAGTCATCCTGAAATTCCTGGTCCAGCCGTTCGGCGCAAGGGTGACGGGCCCGTCCGACCTCGTCGTGCATCAATGCGCGCAGCTCGTGCTGGAGCCGTCGGCGGCGCGCGACCGGCTGACATCGGATCTTTCCGCGGTCGACGATGATGGCGGCGTTGCGCGGCTGGAGAAGGCGTTCCTTCTGGTCACGGCGTCGGATGATGTCTCCAAGCAGATGCACGCCGCGCGCCTGCATGACTGGAAAGAGGCGGTCAAGAAGGGCGTCATCACCCAGGCCGACGGCGAGAAGCTTCAAGCGGCGCATGAAGCCGTTGCGAAGGTGATCGAGGTCGACGATTTCGCAGCCGAAGCATTGTCGCCGATTTACAGGAAGGGTGCCGACGTGCATCAATTCTTCCAGGAACTGGGTGAACAGAGGGCGGCGAGCTGATGTCGCGATCAGTCTTTATCGTTGACGGCAGCCGGACGCCGTTCCTGAAAGCGCGCTCCGGTCCCGGGCCGTTCACCCCGGTCGATCTTGCGGTGCAATGCGGCCGGCCGCTGTTGGCGCGGCAGCCTTTTGCGGCCAACGCTTTCGACCAGGTCATCCTCGGCTGCGTCAACGTCATTGCCGACGAGATGAACCCGGCCCGGGTCGCCGCGCTGCGGCTCGGCATGGGCGAGAAGATGGTCGCGTTCACCGTGCAGATCAATTGCGGCTCCGGCATGCAGTCGATCGACACGGCTTACCGCTACATCCGCGAGGGCGTCTCGGACCTTATTCTTGCCGGCGGTGCCGAAGCGCTGAGCCACGCGCCGCTGGTGTGGCCGCAGCAGGGCGTGCGCTGGTTCGCAGGGTTGGCCGGCGCCAGGGGTATCGGCGCAAAAATCATGGCTGCGCTGAAGGCGAGGCCGAGTTATTTCAAGCCGATCATCGGGCTGGAGCGTGGACTCACCGATCCCATCACCGAACTCAACATGGGCCAGACCGCCGAGGTGGTCGGCCATCTCTTCGGCGTTACCCGCGCGCAATCGGACGCTTATGCCGCCGAAAGCCACAAGCGGCTGGCAAGAGCGCAATCGGAAGGCTGGCTCAAGGGCGAGGTCGAGACGGCATTCGCCCGCGACGGCAAGTTCTACGATCACGACGATGGGGTGCGGCCAGACTCGACGCCTGAGTCGCTGGCGAAACTGAAGCCGGTGTTCGAGCGTCCCTGGGGCAAAGTCACCGCCGGCAATTCCTCGCAGATCACCGACGGCGCGTCCTGGGTGATCCTGGCTTCCGAAGAGGCCGTCGCCAAATACGGCCTGACGCCGAAGGCGGTCATTCTCGACAGCCAGTGGTCCGCGCTCGATCCCGGCATCATGGGCCTCGGTCCGGTGCTGTCGGCAACCGAGCTGTTGAAACGCAACGAGCTGACGCTTTCCGATATCGAGACCTGGGAATTGAACGAGGCGTTTGCGACCCAGGTGCTGGGCTGTCTTGCCGCCTGGAACGACGAAAAATTCTGCAAGGAGATTCTCGGCCTCGATGGCGCGGCCGGCGAACTCGACCGCACGAAACTGAACGTCGATGGCGGCGCGATCAGTCTCGGCCATCCCGTGGGCTGCAGCGGCAACCGTATCGTGCTGCATCTTGTCAACGCGATGAAACGATTGGGCACCAGGCGCGGCATCGCCACCGAATGTATCGGCGGCGGGCTGGGCGGCGCGATGCTGATAGAGACGGTGTGATCATGGATTCACAGATCATGGACGTTCTCGGCGATCGCGTGCTCGAACTCGGGCCGAAGCCTGATGCCGATGGGCCATACAAAAATTTCAAGCTGACCCGCGACAGCGACGGCGTCGCCTGGCTGTTGTTTGACCGCGCAGGCGCCAGCGCCAATACGCTTTCGGCGGACCTGATCGAGGAACTCGACAAGGTGCTCGCCGAACTGGAAAGCCAGCGTCCCACGGGCCTCGTCATCCGCTCCGCCAAGACATCCGGATTCATCGCCGGAGCCGACGTCAACGAATTCCGCGGCGCCAGCGATCCGGGCGAGGTCGAGCTCGAGATCGGCCGTGCGCATGCCGTGATCAACCGCCTGGAAGAATTGCGGCTTCCGACGGTCGCTGTGATTCACGGCTTTTGCCTCGGCGGCGGCCTCGAAGTCGCGCTGGCCTGCCAGATGCGGATTGCGATCGAGGACGCGCGGTTCGGTTTTCCCGAGGTGATGCTCGGCCTGCATCCCGGCCTCGGCGGGACCGCGCGCTTCACGCAGCTCGTCAATCCGATGCAGGCGATGCCGCTGATGCTGACCGGCAAGACCATAGATGCGCGCAAGGCAAAGTCGCTCGGGCTGGTCGACGCCGTGACGCAGGAGCGACACGTCAATAATGCGGTAAAGGACGCCGTGTCCGGCCGCCTGAAGCCCGCGCGGCCGGGGATATTCAATACCGTCTTCGGCTTCGGTTCTGTCAGGGGCTTTGTCGCCTCGCGCATGCGCAACGAGGCCGCCAAGGCCGCGCCGGAAGCGCATTATCCCGCGCCTTATGCGCTGATCGATCTCTGGGAAAAGCATGGCGGCGACCGGTTGGCGATGCTGCGCGCGGAGCAGCCGTCGTTCGCCAAATTGATGGTGACGCCGACCGCGCAGAACCTGATCCGCGTGTTCTTCCTGCGCGAGCAGATGAAGAAGCTCGCAGGCAGCGGCAACAAGATCGAGCACGTTCACGTCATCGGCGCCGGTGCGATGGGCGGCGACATCGCCGCCTGGTGCGCTGGCCAGAACATGCGGGTCACGCTCGCCGACATGAAGGCCGAGCCGATCGCAAGCGCGATCAAGCGCGCCGCCGATTTGTTCGGCAAGATCCTGCGCAAGCGCACCGCTGTGCGCGATGCGCTGGACCGGCTGATGCCGGACATGCAGGCCGAGGGCGTCCGCAACGCCGATCTCATCATCGAGGCGGTGCCGGAAAAGCTGGAGCTGAAGCAGAAGGTTTATGCCGGTCTCGAGCCTGTCATGAAGCCAGGCGCGATTCTTGCCACCAACACCTCAAGCATTCCGCTGCAGGATCTGCGCACCACGCTGCAGCGGCCCGAGCGGCTGCTGGGGCTGCACTTCTTCAATCCGGTGTCGCGGCTGCAACTCGTCGAGGTCGTCAGCCATGACGGCACCGATGCGCAACTCCTGAAGGAGGCGCTGGCGTTTGTTGGCGCCATCGACCGGTTGCCGCTGCCGGTAAAATCCTCGCCCGGCTTTCTCGTCAACCGCGCGCTGACGCCCTACATGCTGGAAGCGATGGTGATGCTCGACGAGAAGGTCGACAAGACGGTCATCGACGCCGCAGCTAAGAAGTTCGGCATGCCGATGGGCCCGATCGAACTGGCCGATCAGGTCGGCCTCGATATCTGCCTCGATGTCGGGGACATGCTGCGCTCGAAGTTCGGCGACATGCTGCCGCCAACGCCGGCCTGGCTGCGAGAAAAGGTCGCCAAGGGCGAACTCGGCCGCAAGACCGGCAAGGGTTTCTACACCTGGAAGGACGGCAAGGCCGACACCGGCGGCATGTCCGTGATCGCGGAGCCGTCGGCGGAAATGATCGACCGCCTGATCCTGCCGATGTCGAATGTCTGCGTCGCCTGCTTGCGCGAGGGCATCGTCGACAACGCCGACGTGGTCGACGGCGCCGTCATCTTCGGCACCGGCTATGCGCCGTTTCGTGGGGGTCCCCTAAATTACGCGCGGACGCGTGGTGTGGAGAACGTGGTCGCGACGCTGGACACCCTGACCGACAAATTCGGCGGCCGGTTTACGCCGGATGCGGGCTGGGAGACTTTCAAGTGACCGAAACCCATGTGCACACACCGGTCTCAACCGAGACCGAGCCGCGCGGCGATCTCTGCATCCGCACGCTGGCGATGCCGGCCGACACCAACGCCAATGGCGACATCTTCGGTGGCTGGCTGCTCAGCCAGATGGATATCGGCGGCGGGGTGTTCGCTTCCAAGATCGCCAAGTCGCGCACGGTGACGGTTGCCATTGAAGCGATGAACTTCCGCAAATCCGTCTATGTCGGGGATCTCGTGTCCGTCTACGCCAATCTGGTACGGGTCGGGCGCACCTCGATCACGGTCCATCTCGAAGCATGGATCGTGCGGCGCAAGGAGTTGCAGTCGATCCTGGTGACCGACGGCAACTTCACTTACGTTTCGATCGACGATAACGGCCGTCCGCAGCCAGTCAGCCCGGACGGCGTGATCACGACCTGAAACTTACGGGCAGGGACGCTCGTAGCCGTCACGGCCAATGAACGTGCCACGGCGCGGATTGTAGCTCGGCGAGCGCATGCAGCGCGGCGTATCGTCATAAACCCGCGCCGGTGGTGCGTATTGCGCCTGGACACCGCAGTAACGCGGCGAAACGGCCTGCCAGCCGCCGGGTGTTTCGACGTAGCAGCCGCCCTGATACCAGCGATAGCCGCCGTCCCGGGGTTCGCCCTGGGCACCGATCGCGGCGCCGGTGCCTGCGCCGACGATGGCGCCGATCGCAGCCCCGCGACCGCCGCCGATCGCGCCGCCGACGATGGCGCCCGCGGCGCCGCCGAACAGCGCGCCCCCGAGCGTGCTTTCCTGCGCCGCCGCCTCCTGGAGCGGTGCGCAAACCGCAAGGGCAACCAGCATCGAGAGCGCGAATTTCGGCATCATGTCAGTTCTCCGGCCATTTGGACGATTCGCTAGCTATTCCGGGACCAGCTTTGACATAAGTCCGGGCTTCGACGCAACGGGAGCAAGGAACAATTTGCCGTGCAACCCGTTGTAAGCCCGGAAGAAATCGCAAGGCTAACCCATGTCGGATACCTACATCATCGAAGTCGGCTCGCAGCCGGCAGGAATTATCGTGCGCGCTCCCGGCGGTTACCGGTTCTTTGCCGCGACGCATCGTTTCGACCGGCTGGAAGGGCAGATATTCCGCAGCGCGCGCGAGGCCGAGCGCGCGGCCAGGCGTCTTGCCAGCGGGATGCCGCTGGCGGCATAACCGCCAGCGACCCGTCTTTCGAAGGTCAGAGCTTGGTGGCTCCGCGGGACAGCAGCTTCCAGTCGTTGCCCTGCTTCTGCCAATTCATCAGGATGTGCAGGTTCTGCGGGGTCTTCTTGCCGTCGTTGAACTCCTGCTCGCCGACGAAGGTGAAGCGCACGATGGCGGTCGGACCAACGACGCGGATCGTGGGATCCTTGTATTCGAGCGACGTCCATTTGTAGTTGGCCTTGGCGATGCCGTCGAGAAGCGACGCCTTGGTGTCGACCTTGGCGTTCGAGTGGCTGTAGCTCAGTTCTTCAGCGCAGAGTGAGGCCGCCGCCTCGGCATTGCCAGCCGCCTGCGCCACACGGAACGCTTCGACGTTCTTCGCGATGGCATCTTCGTCCGCACCGGCAAAAGCGGGGACGACGCTCATGAGCCCAATCCCAAGCCCAAGTGCGAGTGCGGGCAAGGCGAGCTGGCGACGATCGATGTTCATGGCTTCCTCCATTTTTGTTCGTGGGGCAGTCTTGCAGCCACAAATTGTTTTGTCGAGCGCACTGACGGTGCGGTTCGCATGGTTTCCGGCGCGGCCGCCTTAACCAGAATAGTTGTTCCGAGCGGCCAATAGCCCTACGGGCGCTCTCCGTCGTTGACCGCGGCCCCAATCAGCCGCACCATAACGGCAACTTTGTGCCCCAAGCCTGTACTCAAGGCCGTATCTCAGGTCCAAATCTCAAGGGTGCCAGCCGTGGCCGGACTGTCGCATCGCCAGACTGAAATTCTCAACATCGCCCGCGCCTTTGGCCGGGTGATGGTGGAAGACCTCGCCAAGCGTTTCGAGGTGTCGGCGCAGACCATCCGCAAGGATCTCAACGACCTCTGCGACCAGCGCTCGCTGACCCGCATCCATGGCGGCGCCATCATCGCCTCCGGCGTCGAGAACCTCGCCTACGAGGCGCGGCGCTTCGTGGCGGCGGAGGAGAAACGGGCGATCGGCATTGCTGCCGCGTCGCGGATTCCGAATGGCTGCTCGCTGTTCATCAACATCGGCACCACGACGGAAGAAGTCGCAAGCGCGCTGACCTCGCATGAGGACCTGCTCGTCATCACCAACAACCTCAACGTCGCGATGCTGCTATATCGCCACCCGCGCATCGAAGTGATCGTGGCTGGTGGCGCGGTGCGCCGCGCCGACGGCGCGGTGATCGGCTCGACCGCGATCAGCCTGATCGGCCAGTTCAAGGTCGATTACGCCATCATCGGCGCATCCGCGATCGACGAGGAGGGCGCGCTGCTCGACTTCGACTATCGCGAGGTGCAGGCGGCACAGGCGATCATCGCCAATGCGCGCAGCGTCATGCTGGTCGCGGACTCGACAAAACTCCGGCGCAGCGCGCCGGTGCGCATCGCCCATCTCGGCCAGATCCAGACCTTTGTCACCGATGCCCCGCTGCCCGCGGGCCTTGCCAGCATCTGCCACCATCGCGGCATCGAAGTGGTCGAGGCGATGGACAAGCCGGCGGCGGATATCGACGAGCCAGGCGGCGGCGAGCCGGCTTCGACCGTGGTGCGGTTGAAGTAGCGCGGTCGGCCAATCGCGACACACCAAGCCCATCCCCCGAAGGCCAAAGTGGGCATTAGTCCAGGAGTGCACCCAATTTCGCGACCGTCCCGCCGCTTTCGTCTTGCTTTCGTTTTTGTTTGTGATTAACTCCAATCCGAAAGCGAAATCGCCGAAGTGAAGAGGCGGTCGCCGGGGAAGCGTTTCGGTGGACAGGGTATACGACCTCGCCATTATCGGAGGCGGCATCAATGGCTGCGGCATCGCGCGCGATGCGGTGGGCCGGGGCAATTCCGTTTTTCTCTGTGAAATGAATGACTTGGCGAGCGGGACGTCGTCATGGTCGACCAAGCTGGTGCATGGCGGGCTGCGCTATCTCGAATATTATGAGTTCCGGCTGGTCCGCGAGGCGCTGATCGAGCGCGAAATCCTCTGGCAGATTGCGCCCCACATCATCAGGCCGTTGCGTTTCGTTTTGCCGCACCACTCCGGCTTGCGCCCGGCTTGGCTGCTCAGGCTGGGGCTGTTTCTGTACGATCATATCGGCGGCCGGCATCTGCTGCCGCCGACGCGTTCGGTCGATCTCGCGCATGACGAGGTGGGCAAGCCTTTGATTGCCAACCGCTACACCAAGGGCTTCGAATATTCCGATTGCTTCGTCGATGACGCGCGCCTCGTCGTGCTGACCGCGCGGGACGCCGCCGATCGCGGCGCCGAAATCCGCACCCGCTCGCGCGCGGTCGAGATCCGTCAGGTCGACGGCATCTGGCAGGTCACCGTCGAGAACACGATCAGTGGAGAGCGCACGACCATCCAGGCGCGCGCGCTGGTCAATGCCGGCGGCCCCTGGGTCGAACAGGTGTTGTCCGCGGGCTCCGGCGTCAACGCGCGCGCAAAAGTGCGGCTGGTGCAGGGCTCACACATCGTGGTGCGCAAGCTGTATGACCATGACCGCGCCTACATGTTCCAGAACGCCGACGGCCGCATCATCTTCGTCATTCCCTATCAGGACGATTTTACGCTGATCGGCACCACCGATCGCGACTACGACGGCGATCCGGCCAAGGTGAAGGCCAGTCCTGAGGAGATTCAATATCTCTGTGCGTCGGCCAGCGAATACCTGAAAAAGCCGGTGCTGCCTGCGGACGTGGTCTGGACCTATTCCGGCGTTCGCCCGCTCTATGACGATGGCGCCAGCGAGGCCAAGGCCGCGACCCGCGATTACGTATTCGAACTCGATACGCCCGGTGGCGCGCCGCTGCTGTCGATTTATGGCGGCAAGATCACGACCTATCGGCGGCTCGCCGAGGAAGCGCTGGAGCGGCTCTCGCCATACTTGCGCAGCGCCAAAGCCAAAGAAGGCTGGACCGGCAAGTCGCCGCTGCCCGGCGGCGACATGGATGTTTCGGCGGTCGCCGCGCTGACGGCGGAACTGACGCGGGAATATCCGTTCCTCGACAAGGCGCATGCCAACCGTCTCGCCCATGCCTATGGCACGCGTGCGACAAAATTGCTCGGCAACGCGAAATCATTGGCCGATCTCGGCCAGTCGTTCGGTGCCACCTTGACGGAGAGGGAAGTCGGGTACCTGATGTCGAACGAATGGGCTTGCACCGCCGACGACGTGGCATGGCGAAGGTCCAAGCTCGGGTTGCGGCTGTCGCCAGATGAGATTGCCGCCCTCGACGAGTGGATCAAAGCCCATCGCGCCCCCGGCGAACGTCCCTTGCGTGAAGCGGGAGGGCGATCATGAGCGTCACGCTCGAACATGTCACGCGAACCGTAGATGGCATCCCGACCATTCGCGATGTCTCGCTGACGCTCGAGCGCGGCACGCTGAGTGTGCTGCTCGGGCCGACGCTGTCGGGCAAAACCTCGATCATGCGCCTCCTCGCCGGTCTCGACAAACCTGCGACCGGCCGCGTGCTGGTCGATGGCAAGGACGTCACCGGCGCCGACGTGCGGCAGCGTTCGGTCGCGATGGTCTATCAGCAGTTCATCAATTACCCCTCGCTGACGGTCTATGAGAACATTGCCTCACCGTTGCGGGTGCAGGGCAGACCGCGCGAGGAGATCGACCGGCGTGTCCAGGAAGCTGCAAAACTGCTGCGGCTCGAGCCCTATCTGAAGCGCACGCCGCTGCAGCTTTCCGGCGGCCAGCAGCAGCGCACCGCGATCGCGCGTGCGCTGGTCAAGGGTGCCGATCTGGTTTTGCTGGACGAGCCGCTCGCCAATCTCGACTACAAGCTTCGTGAGGAGTTGCGCACCGAGCTGCCGCGCATCTTCGAGGCATCGGGCGCGATCTTCGTTTATGCGACGACCGAGCCCTCTGAGGCCTTGTTGCTCGGCGGAAATACCGTTTGCATGTGGGAAGGCCAGGTCTTGCAGGCCGGCGACACGTCAAAAGTCTATCGCCAGCCGGATACGCTGCGGGTAGCGCAGGTGTTCTCCGATCCGCCGCTCAATATCGTCGGCATCGAGAAGAAGAACGGCTCTGTGCAATATGCCGGCGGCATCCAGGCGCCGGCCACCGGCCTCTACGCATCGCTCGCCGACGGTCCCTATCGCGTTGGCTTCCGCGCCCATCAGCTCGAAGTGGCCAACGGCATCGCCGGCCGCCATGCGTTCCACGCCACCGTGACGGTGACCGAGATCACCGGTTCGGAAAGTTTTGTGCATCTCAACCGCGACGCTTCCAACTGGGTCGCGGTGCTGCAGGGCGTGCATGAATATGAACCCGGCCACGTGCTCGATGCCGTGCTCGATCCCGACAATGTTTTCGTGTTCGACGCCGCCGACCGCCTGGTCGCCGCGCCGGGCCCCATCTGAGGGAGATGCGACATGGCCCGCATTGACCTCGTCGATCTCGCGCACTCCTACGGCGGCAATGACGCGCCGGAGGAATCATTTGCGCTGAAGCCGGTGACGATGACCTGGCGGCAGGGCGGCGCCTATGCGCTGCTCGGCCCGTCCGGCTGTGGCAAGACTACGCTGCTCAACCTGATATCCGGCATCGTCGCGCCCTCGCGCGGAAAAATCCTGTTCGACGGCGCCGACATCACACCGCTGTCAACCCAGAAGCGCAATATCGCGCAGGTGTTCCAGTTTCCGGTGATCTACGACACCATGACGGTCGGGCAGAACCTTGCATTCCCCCTGCAGAACCGCAACGTGCCCAAGGCCGAGATTGACGCGCGGGTGAGGCAGATCGCCGACCTGCTCGACCTCACGTTCTATCTCGACCGCAAAGCGACGCGTCTGACCGCGGACGCCAAGCAGAAGATTTCGCTCGGCCGCGGTCTCGTCCGCTCCGACGTTGCTGCGGTGCTGTTCGACGAACCGCTGACGGTGATCGATCCCGAATTGAAATGGCAGTTGCGCTCAAAACTCAAGGCGCTGCATCGCGAGCTCGATCTCACGATGATCTACGTCACCCATGACCAGACCGAGGCGCTGACTTTCGCCGATACGGTCGTCGTCATGCATGATGGCCGCGTGGTGCAGAGCGGCACGCCGGCGGAACTGTTCGAAAAGCCCGCGCATACCTTTGTCGGTTATTTTATCGGTTCGCCCGGCATGAACGTCGTTCCGGCCGACGTGAGCGGGCACGAGGCGCGCATTGACGGTCACGTCATTGGCCTGCACCGAAATTACGGCGTGCTGCCGGCGGGCGCTAGAATCGAGATCGGCGTGAGGCCGGAATTCGTCACTGTCGCGGCTCCCGCGTCCGGCCTGCTGTCCGCCACGATCGAGCGCATCGACGATCTCGGCCGCGTTCGCTTCGCCCGCGTTCGCATCGGCGATGCCAAATTCGCCGCCCGCGTGCCATCCGGATTTTCCGTGCCGGACAACTCGGTCGGGCTCGTGTTCGATCCCGCGCATGTCCACGTCTATGCCGATAGCCATCTGGTCGAGGGGGTTGCCTGATGGACAAGACGATCAACCAGAAAGCCTGGTTCCTGGTGCTGCCGGTATTCCTGGTGGTCGCGTTCTCCGCGATCCTGCCGCTGATGACGGTCGTGAACTATTCGATGCAGGACACGTTCGGCAACAACCAGTTCTTCTGGAACGGCGTCGGCTGGTTCAAGGAATTGCTCGATCCCTCGACCGATCTCGGCGGGCGCTTCCTCGCCTCGCTCGGCCGCAACCTGCTGTTCTCCGCCATCATCCTGGCGATCGAGGTTCCGCTCGGCATCGTGGTGGCGCTGTCGATGCCGCGCGAGGGCTGGACCGTTGCCGTATGCCTCGTGATCCTGGCGCTACCGCTGTTGATCCCGTGGAACGTGGTCGGAACGATCTGGCAGATTTTCGGCCGGCCCGACATCGGCCTGCTCGGCTATACGCTCAACAGCCTCGGCATCGAATACAATTACGTCTCCAACGAGTTCGATGCCTGGGCCACGGTCATCGTGATGGACGTCTGGCATTGGACCAGCCTCGTTGCGCTGCTGTGCTACGCCGGACTGAAGTCGATCCCCGACGCCTATTATCAGGCGGCGCAGATCGACGGCGCCTCGCGCTGGGCAGTGTTCAAGGCGATCCAGTTGCCGAAGATGAACCGCGTGCTCTTGATCGCGGTGCTGCTGCGCTTCATGGACAGCTTTATGATCTACACCGAGCCGTTCGTCGTAACCGGTGGCGGGCCCGGCAACTCGACCACTTTCGTTTCGATCGAACTGGTCAAGATCGCGCTCGGACAGTTTGACCTCGGCAAGGCCGCGGCCTTGTCGCTGGTCTACAATCTGATCATCCTGATCGTGTGCTGGATCTTCTACACCGTGATGACCAACGCAGGGACCGAGCGTCCTGAAAAAAAGGGAGCCGCGTGATGAACTCGATTCCCGGCCGCCGCATCATCATGGTGGTGTTCCTGATCTTCCTGCTGTTGCCGATCTACTGGCTCGTCAACATGAGCTTCAAGACCAATACCGAAATCGTCACCACCATGACGCTGTGGCCGCACCAGCCGACGCTGGAAAACTACAAGCGCATCTTCACCGACGAGAGCTGGTATTCCGGCTACATCAACTCGCTGACCTACGTCCTGATCAACACCGTGATTTCGATCGCAGTGGCGTTGCCGGCCGCCTACGGCTTCTCGCGTTACCGCTTCCTTGGCGACAAGCATCTGTTCTTCTGGCTGCTGTCGAACCGCATGGCGCCGGCGGCGGTCTATGCGCTGCCGTTCTTCAATCTCTATTCGGCGATCAACCTGTTCGATACGCCATGGGCGGTCGCGCTGGCCCATTGCATCTTCAATGTGCCGCTCGCGGTCTGGATCCTCGAAGGTTTCGTTTCCGGCGTGCCGCGCGAGATCGACGAGACCGCATTCCTCGACGGCTATTCGTTCCCGCGCTTCTTCATCAAGATCCTGGTACCCCTGATCGCGAGCGGCATCGGCGTCGCCGCGTTCTTCTGCTTCATGTTCTCCTGGGTCGAGTTGCTGCTGGCGCGCACGTTGACCTCGGTCAACGCAAAGCCGATCTCGGCGATCATGACGCGCACGGTCTCTGCGGCGGGCATGGATTGGGGCCTGCTGGCGGCGGCCGGGGTACTCACCATCATTCCCGGCGCCCTGGTGATCTGGTTCGTCCGCAACTACATCGCGCGCGGCTTTGCGCTCGGCCGGGTGTAGGGGGCACATATGGAACATATCGCATGGATGGCCTGGACGCTGCCGACCGCGATCTTCTTCGTAATGCTGGCGCTGACATTGGGGGCGATGACCTGGCTTGCAGTCGCCTATCCCGAAGCCGAACGTGTCGGCGTGCTGCGCATTCCGACCACGCGCGGCGACCGGCTGTTCATTTCGCTGGTGCTCGCTGCCGTCATTCATTTGCTTTGGATCGCCTTTGTGGGCACCGACCCGATCGCGACGCTGCCGATCGGGGAGGGCGTTGAAATATCGAGCTTGTGGCTCGCAACCGTGATTTCGCTTCTATCGGCCGTTGCGATTTTCCGCACCGTCTAGGAAGCGAAAAGAGCAGATCCGGGATCAACCCGGGCCTGAGTTTGTTTTTGTCGCTGCAACCGGAGGATCCAACATGCGACGCTTGAGAGGAAGGAATGGTCCCTTGACCAAGGAGAGCTTTCTGACGATGACCAGCGCGGCCGCGCTGATCGCGGCTTCGGTGACCATGGCCGCACCTGCGCGTGCGGACGACGCCGTCAATCAAAGGTGGATCGACAGCGAATTCCAGCCCTCGACGCTGTCGAAGGCCGACCAGTTGAAGGAGCTGCAGTGGTTCGAAAAGGCCGCCGCACCCTTCAAGGGCATGGAAATCAACGTCGTGTCGGAAACGATCACGACGCACGAGTATGAATCGCGGACGCTGGCGAAAGCCTTCACGGAGATCACCGGCATCAAGGTCAAGCACGACCTGATCCAGGAAGGCGACGTCGTCGAGAAGCTGCAGACCCAGATGCAGTCCGGCAAGAACGTCTATGACGGCTGGATCAACGATTCCGACCTGATCGGAACGCACTTCCGGTACGGCCAGACCGTGATCCTGTCGGACTACATGACCGGCGAGGGCAAGGACGTCACCAACCCGCAGCTCGACGTCAACGACTTCATCGGAAAGTCCTTCACGACAGGCCCGGACGGCAAGCTCTACCAGCTTCCCGACCAGCAGTTCGCGAACCTCTATTGGTTCCGCTACGACTGGTTCTCCAATCCGGACTACAAGGCCAAGTTCAAGGCCAAGTACGGCTACGATCTCGGCGTTCCCGTGAACTGGTCGGCCTATGAAGACATCGCCGAGTTCTTCACCAACGACATCAAGGAGATCAACGGCGTCAAGGTCTATGGCCACATGGACTACGGCAAGAAGGACCCCTCGCTCGGCTGGCGTTTCACCGACGCCTGGCTGTCGATGGCCGGCAATGGCGACAAGGGCATCCCGAACGGCAAGCCGGTCGATGAATGGGGCATCCGCATGGAAGGCTGCCGTCCCGTCGGTTCGTCCGTCGAGCGCGGTGGCGACACCAACGGCCCGGCGGCGGTCTATTCGATCGTCAAATATCTCGAGTGGATGAAGAAGTATGCCCCGCCGCAGGCGCTGGGCATGACCTTCTCCGAATCGGGACCGGTGCCGGCACAAGGTGCGATCGCGCAGCAGATCTTCTGGTACACCGCCTTCACCGCCGACATGGTGAAGCCCGGTATCCCGGTTGTGAACGCGGACGGTACGCCGAAGTGGCGCATGGCGCCGTCGCCGCACGGCTCGTACTGGAAAGAGGGCATGAAGCTCGGCTACCAGGACGCCGGCTCCGCGACGCTCCTGAAGTCGACTCCGCCGGATCGCCGCAAGGCGGCCTGGCTCTATCTGCAGTTCATCAACTCCAAGTCGGTGTCACTGAAGAAGAGCCATGTCGGTCTCACCTTCGTTCGTGAATCCGACATCTGGGACAAGTCCTTTACTGAACGTGCGCCGAAGCTCGGCGGCCTGATCGAGTTCTACCGCTCGCCCGCGCGCGTGCAGTGGACCCCGACCGGCAACAACGTGCCTGACTATCCGAAGCTCGCGCAATTGTGGTGGCAGAACATCGGCGATGCGTCGTCCGGTGCGAAGACCCCGCAGGCGGCGATGGATGCGCTGGCCGCAGCGCAGGACTCGGTGCTCGAGCGTCTCGAGAAATCCGGCGTGCAGAAGGAGTGCGGGCCGAAGCTGAACAAGAAGGAGACGGCCGAGTTCTGGTTCGCCAAGTCCGCCAAAGACGGCAACATCGCTCCCCAGCGCAAGCTGGCGAACGAAAAGCCAAAGGGTGAAACCGTCGACTACGACACGCTTGTGAAGTCGTGGCCGGCCACCCCGCCCAAGCGCGCCGAGGCGAAGTAAGCTTCGCGATTACGCGTGATGCACAGACGAAAGGCCGGGAGCGATCCCGGCCTTTTTCTTGCTTACCTCGCCCGCACGCGGGGAGAAGGGGCGCACCGCGCCTTCACTCCGCCGCTTGCGCAGCGCCCAGCGTCGGGTAGTCCGTGTAGCCCTTTGCGCCACCGCCGTAGAACGTCGCCTTGTCCGGCGCATTCAGCGGCGCGCCCTTCTTCAGGCGTTCGACCAGGTCGGGGTTGGAAATGAACGGTTTTCCAAATGCGATCAGATCAGCGGCGTCGGCTTCGAGCACCTTGGTGGCGAGATCGAAATCATAGCCGTTGTTGGCGACATAGGCGCCGCCAAAGCGCTTGCGCAAGCCCACATAATCGAACGGCGCGATATCGCGCGGCCCGCCGGTGGCACCTTCGATGACGTGGATGTAGGTCAGCTTCAGCGCGTTGAGACCATCGACGATGTGATCGAACAGCGGCTGCGGATTTGAGTCGGAGACGTCGTTGGCGGGCGTCACCGGCGAAATGCGGATGCCGGTGCGCTCGGGGCCGGCCACCGCGGCGACGACCTTGGACACTTCCAGCATCAGTTTTGCGCGGTTCTCGATCGATCCGCCGTAGGCATCGGTGCGCTTGTTGGTGCCGTCCTTGGCGAACTGGTCGAGCAGATAGCCGTTGGCGCCATGAATTTCGACGCCGTCGAAACCGGCCGCCAGCGCATTCTCGGTGCCGCGCTTGAAATCCTCGATGATCCCTGGAATCTCCGACAGCTCCAGCGCGCGCGGCTCGGAGATGTCGGTGAAGGTGCCGTTGACGAACGTCTTGCCCTTGGCGCGGATCGCGGATGGCCCCACCGGCTTGCCGCCGCCGGGCTGCAACGTATCGTGCGAGATGCGGCCGACGTGCCAGATTTGGATGAAGATGCGCCCGCCTTTTTCGTGCACGCGGTCGGTGACCTTGCGCCAGCCTTCGATCTGCTCCTTCGAATAGATGCCGGGCGTGTCCTGGTAGCCCTGGCCCTGCTGCGAGATCTGACTTGCCTCGGTGATGAGCAGCCCTGCGGAGGCGCGCTGCCCGTAATAGTCCACCGCCAACGGGCTCGGCACCATGCCTGGAGGTACCGCGCGGTTGCGGGTCAGCGGCGCCATCGCGAGGCGGTTCGGAAGCGTGATCGGGCCAAGCTTGAAGGGCTCGAACAGTTTGGTCTGGCTCATGTCAGGGATGTCCGCAATCGATGATGATAGGGGACAGTTGGGCATTGCGGCCGTTTTCGCAATGGCGAAAGCCATTCGGCGTGCGCAGACGAGCTGCGCAAGCGTTTCTCTCGTGGGCTGGGGCGGCGGCCGGCGCAGGATGATCTGTTCGGAATCGGCAGCAGCGTAGCAGGAGCCGCCTCTCGCGCGACGGTGCGGCGGCCGGAGCTTTCCGCACCGGCCGGCCGGAGGGCGGCGCGGCTGACCCATCGGCCGGCGGGCGTGGCGCGGTCACATTGCAGCGAACGCGCTTTTTCCGCCCACGCTCACGGGCGCCTGCGCCGCGACGGCCGCCCGCTTGGCGTCCAGCTCGATGGCGGGCCCGGCGATATCCACCTGCATCAGTTCGAAGGTCAGGCATTCGCAGCCGATCGAGCGGAACACCTGGTTGGCCGCCTTTTGCACGTTGTTGCTGAAGGTCTGGTGGTCGGTCTGTATTTCCAGCCGCGATTTGCGGCTGCACACCGCCTTCACGACCGATTGCAGGCGCATGCAGATCTCGTCCCGGTAATTCTGCGTGCTTTCGAAGGTGGCCCTGGGATCGACGATCTGGGTCCGCACGACATAGGTAAGGGTGAGGGCAAAGCGGTCCGTCGAAACGGTGCCCTGGTTGAGCCTGAAGATTTCGGGACGGCGATCGATCCGTGCGATCTGCCGGCTGGCGGCGCGGATCCGGTGCCGGCCGGGGGGCAGGGCCCTTTCGAAGCGGCCGTTCCGGTAGAGCAGGATGGTCTCAAACTGCTGCACACAGACCCGATCGAAGCCGAGCAGCGCCATGATCCCCTTCCGGAACAGCGTCGAAATCCAGGCCCAGGTGCCAGCGATCACGGCGATGACGATCAAGGAAAATGCTATTGACCCCAGAAGTTCACCCACGTTTTCCCTTCCACGCCATGTTTCTTATCTCGTTGGCGAAGCAGCGCTGCCGGCTCTTCTCTTCTTTTTCTTGGCTTTCCGTGCGTCGAAAATAAGTCATCGCCATTTCAATCAGAAGGTGCAAACAAAAAAATAATCGGACTGTTGCCTGGTCATTCGCATTTTAAATGAAGGCATTGTGATATCAGATTGTTTCCTTCCCTTTGGGCATTCGGAAGGCAGGTAATTTTCATTCGCTGTGCCTTCTATGTCGTCCCTGCGCCCATGCGCACTCAGCAGGGACGGACGTGGGGATAATTTTCCGATTCAACTATCAAACAGTGGCGAAGGTGTGCGTCCGTATTCCCGCGGCGCGGGAAGCGTCCGGGCTTTGCGTCACTTCCCGCCCTCGAAGGGGTGAGGGCGCAGGGAAGACCGGGTGCACGCTGCACCCGCGGTCTCGTGTGCAATTGCGCACAGAAGACGCGCACACGAGCATACAGGTACAGGCGGAGCATCCCGGCCTTCCCTGCGCAGTGGCTTTACGGCTTACTTCGTGCTCTCCCCGGCGAACGGCTTTCTTGCCACCGTCGCCCGCGAGAAGCTTCGCTTCTCTCGGACTTAATGCCAGCACCGCGACATCAGGACCACACGACTTCGCCGTACGCGAGCACACACGTCAGTCGCAGCTCTCGCGTCCACCGCATCCCACCGCGCGTTCGTGACGATCGCGACCCGCCCCTCTCATCGGGTGAGACGGGCGGAGTTATGCGGGGTGCCGTCCGGAATGCGGTTGGAAATCGGTGTGGCGCACTCTCCGGTAACATGAAGGTATCGTTTCAGGCGGCGACGTCAATTGGCTGATCAATGGGTTTTGTGGCGAGCGTCTGCCAACCGTCAACCTTGCGCATGTTGATCTGACCGGAGGCAAGCAGCGCCCAGAACAACATGGCAGCGGTGTCGGCTGACGGCAGCACGGTTTGCGTTTTGATCCGCCGCTTGAATTCCTCGTGCAACCGCTCGATCGCATTGGTGGTGCGTACGCTGCGCCATTGGCTCGGCGGCAGCCGGGTGAAGGTGAACAGGCGGTCGCCGGCTTCCTCCATGCTGTCGGCAACGGCGCGATGCTTGAGCCTCCATTTGCGAATGAAGGCCTTGCGGCGGGTTTCGATCTCCTCAGGCGTCGTCGCGTAGATCATGTCGTTGTAATCCACGGTGATCTCGTCATGCAGCCGCTCGGGGGCATGGGCGAACAGGTTCCGGTGCTTGTGGACCGTGCAGCGCTGGACCGGCACGCCGTCCCAGACAGAGGCGACGGCCTTGTCGAGCCCCGGCGCGCCATCGACGATGAGGAACTCGGGCCGCCGCAGCCCGCGCGTGATGAGATCGTCCAGCACAGTGCGCCAGGCCTCGGCGCTCTCGCCACCCATGCTCTTGATTGCGAGCAGCACCTTCTGGCCATCCGCGCGCACGCCAAGGACAACGAGCAGCGAGATCGAGGTCGCCTTGCGGTCGAGCCGCACGCGAACGACGGTGCCGTCCAGGATCAGGCGCACGACCGGCTCCCCGGCCAGCGATCGGGTGTTCCAGCCGTCCCAGTCGCTCTTCACCTTGCGCCACGTCCGGCTCACCGTGTCCTTGCCGACCGTCCCGCCGAACAAGGCCGCCAGCGCGCGGCGCACCCGCCGCGTATTGGTGCCGGCCAGATACGTGCTCGCGATCAGCGCGTCGGCAGCCAATGTGCGGCGTTGATAGGCCCGCAGCGCCTGGCTCTTCCATTCCGTCGTCTTGCCCTCGGACGTGGTCAACCGGGCGCGCGGCACCGCGATCTCGATCGGCCCGAACGTGCCCGTCAGCGACCGCGTGCGGCTGCCGTGACGGTGGCCTGTAATGCCCGATCTTCCTTCGTTGCCGGCCATCTGACTTCGTCCGTAACGCGGCCGTGCCAGCGCCTCATCAAGCTCGCTGCGCAGCAGCTCTTCAATAAACCCGCGTGCCCGAGCCCGCATCTCGGTCTCAATCGGATCAAACCAGTTGTCGAAAAGTCGGCAAGTCGTCGCTGCTTCAAGCTGCGAGGAACCGGGCTTCGTGGTAATGCTCGTCATGGCGTAGTCTCCAGTCCGACGCTTCAACGCCGGATGATTCGAGGTTGATCACCCCGGAGACTACGCCAACCTCATTCCTACCAACTCCGCGACGGCACCTTATGCGGCTGATTTGCCCTGCGCGTTAAGCGGAATATTTTTGCGCGCAGGGCTGGACAGGTTTTGAGTGATTTGCCCGTCGTGCCAATTGGTCGCAGACCCTGCACAGGATTTGCGCTTGCACGGCAAGCAAATCAGCCAGCAGCGCGGCAGGGTGGGCAAAGTGCAAGCGTGCCCACCGTAACCAGCAACGTGCAAATGGTGGGCACGGCGCAGTTGCGCCTTTGCCCACCCTACGAAGCTGGGCCTCGCCGGCATGGGATCGCGCCACACCATTGCGTCTCGCACGCGGCGGCATAGAGCGTAGGGTGGGCAAAGGCGCGTTAGCGCCGTGCCCACCATCTCACTGTGTTCACGATGGTAGGCACGCTTCCGCCTTCGCTCTTCGAGCTACGGCGAGACAAGTCCGCTTTGCCCAGCCTACGCTCTGTCCGACCTAGCTGTGCGCGGGAATGTCGACGCCGTCAGTCGCATACTGCCGGATCTTGTTCCGCATCGTGCGCACCGAAAGGCCGAGCACGCGCGCGGCGTGAGTGCGATTGCCGTGGCAGCGCGCCAGCGTCTGCAGCACGAGCTCGCGCTCGATCGCCTCGATCGTGGAGCCGATCAGCATCGGCACGATCTGGTGGGGTAAAAGGGCCTGAGATTCCGCCAACGAAATCTCGGGCGTGCAGACACAATCCACGCCAAGATAAAGGTCACCGTACGCGCCAAAATACTCCTGGGGCATCAACACCTCCCGATCGACGCTTGCTCCGAAACGCGGAGCAAAAACATCAGGAATCAACGGCCCCCTGCCGTAGCCGCAGGTTGGGCGCGATTGGTTAACGAAAGGTTAAAAGGCACGGAAAGGTTTTGATGCCGATTCGTCACACCCTGAGGTATATGTTCAATGACAGGCAGATGGACGTGTTGGCTTGTAGCCCGCATGAGCGCAGCGATATGCGGCAAGCGCAAAACAGGACGACGAGAGGGCGGCCTTTGCGCCGCCCTCTTTGCTTCTACCTACCCGAGTGGCCCCCTTGGTGCTACGATTACCGGATGAAGATCGTGCCGCCGGCACTAGCTTTCGTCGTGGCCGGGCGTCGCACCGGCGGCCAACCGATCAGATCAAGAGGGCGCGGCGATGCAATTCCTTGACGTTGTCTTCGAGTGCGCGGACAAGTCGGACGACGACTGGATGTCAGCCGCCATTGTGCTGGCGCAGGAATGTCTTCCAGGCAAGGACCGGACGATCACGCATGCATCGATCGTATTCGGTCCCGGTCTGCTGCTTGAGGCCATTCCCAAAGACGGCGATACGCCCGGTGGCGTCAAGTTCCGCAAGCTCATTCGACCTGAGGACATCTCACGGGTTTGCTATGTGATGCGGTCAAGCGCGGCTCGGCCTGCCGACACGGAAGCCCAGAAGCGGATTTATGCCCAAGGCCTCGAGGCGTTTTATGCGTTTCTCGGCGAAAGCTATTCGTTTCGGCAAATCCTACTGCACAAGATCGACCGCAAGCTTGCCACGGATATGTCGGCCACGCTCGGAGAGACCTTCTGCTCGGCACTGGTCAAGCGCATGCTGACCGTCGCAGATGTCGCCCAAGGTCTGTCCAAAACCCTGCTGATGTCGCCAAGCGAACTGCACTCCGAACTGTTTAACGCGGGCTGGACGTCCGTGCCTGTTGAGCAGTGGGGAACGATCTTTCGCGAACCGTCCGAAAGCCAACTGCGCCTAGCAAAGCAATTAGGGCTCGAGTCGGTCGGTGTAAACCGCGCCGAGAAGTTCGCAGAAGCCAATGACATCATCATCAAGGGTTTTGAGGCTACCGCCGCCATCACCGACGCGACCGCCGGTCTGACGCTGGCCCAGACTGGCCTCAATCCCTTGGCAAATCACGACTACCCTTTCGACATGCTCGAGGAAGCGGGCCTCGCCCAGCGATGGCGTGAACTGGACAATTTCAAGAGCCCCGCACGCTGGAAGGTCGCGAAGTTTCGCGACCTGTTCGCGCAGGTGCAGGGGGAAATCGCGAACCGGCTCCGCGCCGCGTTACCACGCGTGCTGGATACAGCAGGAGACTCCGCCAAACTGTCCGAACTCATGAAGCAGGCTCAGGAGACTGTGGAGAGCAACGACTTGGATTCGCCCTCTGTGCGCCGGATTGCATTGGCGTTTGCGCCCTTCCGCAATCCCTTGCCGGCGATGCACTATGCCGCCGGGCGTGACGCGCTCGCCGGTGTGGGCGATCCGGGACTCGAGGCCATCGGCAAGTTGATCGATGCGCGCCTTCGTATCGTCGAGGCTATGCGGGTTACGGCAAATTCGCTAGATCTGTGAAGCGTCAGTTCTCCCCACCGGCGGCCCGTTCGTCGCACAACACAAACATGGGCGTGGGTCGGGAGGTCGCGCGCCAGCGGTCCAAGAACTCGCCCAGGTGCGGACGCATATCCCGTTCACCCTCTACTTGTACCAGCTATGCGCGGAGATGCCGTAGATCATCGCGCGGGCGCGAAGCACCGGTAGGTCGAACCCTTTGCCATTCCAAGTAATCACCCGCGGCGAGTGTTCGGCAAAGTACTCCCAAAACGTCGAGAGGAGGAGTTGCTCGTCCCAATCTGCATCACCACCGGATCGGCAACAATCAACCGCGTACTTCACGGTAAGTCCCTTGTCGTACTCGATACGCCTCCACGACGGAGATCGCAACGATCCGATGCCAGATAGGCTTGGGTAGAAATTTTTCTCCATTTTTCCCCCAATCTGAACTAGCGTGCGATCCGGGACAGTCTCGATGTCGAGGCACATGATCCTGTCGTGTTTCATGGCTTAAGCTCCGGTCAATGCTGGCGATTGAATACATTGAGGTCGAGTTCTAGGCGGGATGTTTGCGTACCTTCCGACGGGTGGCGGGATTGCCACCGGGATCGCTGCATTTACTCATCCCATTTCATCGTTCTCATTGCGGCTTCGACCGCAGATTCCGGCTTGTCGAAAACCATCATCATGCAACCCTTAGCCGCCAGCCTCCTGATATGAATCGGTGGTCTGTCTAGGTCTGCTAGACCGCGACTGCGATTGTACGCGATTAACGCAGCGATGAGGCAAGTGTTAGCGCTGCCACCTGCTGATGCTCTGGTCTTATCGCATTCTGCCGGATCAACAGGTTCAGCAGAAATGTTTCTGTTTGTAAGCATAGCGATCAACTGACAACCAGATTGGACACTGGATTCTGCCGCCGCCGGTTGGGCAAATAGCATTGCTGTCATGAAAGCAGTAGCGATCAATTTTTTCATTGCGAACTCCTCTCTGTTGGGGTGATGCGAAGTGCATCGTTGGACGCAGCCCGTAGGCTGCGCCCCGCCGATAGACTTCAGTCGTAGCTCGGCACCACTTCGATGCCGGGTGCATTCCAAGGCGTGTTCTGCAGCTAGCGCTTGACCGATCGGGATAACCACCGCCCGCAGCACCGGGCAGTTCGGTTCGCCTCCGAGTTGATCTTCCGTCTCGATCTCAAAGGTCGGTGAAGCAGACGATCAGCGACGCATCGATCTCGTTGCGGACGTGGCCTTGTCCCTAATGACGCGGCCAGCTAGGGGAAAATAGTGGCCCGCAGCCAAGGCAGACTGCACGATTATCCTCTGATATAGGAACTGATGCGACGCAAACGCTTGCGATTTTTCGCCAATGTTTTGTTTTTTCGCGTCAACTTCTGGCAAACATATCCTGTTGCGCCGCCGACAGGAAGACCGGCTGTTGTGAGCACCAAATGAGAAAGTGTTGGGACATTTACAATGTTGGATCGGGCTTTGCGGTGGAGGATCGCTTCACCGCAAAGCGCCACAGCTATTACCGGACATTGGAAGGGGCGGAGAAGGCCCTTGGTCGGCTTCGAGCAAAAGGGGCTGCTGTAGTCACGGGCACGCACCCGGCGTCGAAACCGAAGTCGAAGCCGAAGACGAAGTCGAAAAGACTTTCCGGGTTCGCCAAATTTTCGGCCGACGAACATAAGCGCGCGCCTAAACGACGCACTGAATTAACGAGACGAGAAGAAAACGAGGCCAATGGACAATGGAGGTACAGACGCAGGACTATGATCGTACGACCCAGATGGATGGTCAGTGGCGGATTGCCGGGGCTTGGTAAACGCCGCTAAGGCCGGAAGAAGCCACCTGCCATCGTTGTAGCGGCTCGCCGCCCCAGGGGGACGATGGCCGCTTCACTTCGCAGCCTGACGCTTCGCCTCTCGATGCGGTCGCATTCGCGGGCGGGATCGGGATTGCCAGCGGCTGACACTGAGACGCTGCATGGGCATCTCGAGGCTCGACGATCTCGCGACGGCCGCCGGGATCGCCGTAAGGCTGATCAAGCGCGCGGAGAATGAACTTCACGCGCGCTTTTTTCGAGTTCGCCCCTTCGCCAGACTTTGCGCCACAATGCTCAGCGTTGCGATACACTGGAAGGCCGTAGTCGGTGCTCACGATCTTCACCATCAGCGCGATGGTCTGATGTTTCAGCTCCGTATCCTTTGGGCTGGGTCCGCTTTTCGCTTTGGGCGCCCCATCGACAAAATATTCCAGACGAATTCGTGGAGGAACCGAGGGACATTCATGCGGGCACGGCTGGCACCGCCCGCATGCTTGCGGAGAATCTCCAGCGCATCATGGTCGCCCTCGCGAGCGAGCGCGACCAACGTGTCGACCTCTGCGGCCTCCATGCGCGCGCGGAAAAATTTCCGGCTAAATTCCTTTGAGAACAGTTGAGGCGCGTTGCGCACCATCCGGCACGCGCTTCTGAATCTGCGTTCTTCGGTTGCTTCGGCATGGGCCGAATATAGCCAGGAAACGGGGAAGTTAGCGGGGCGTTAGCTTGGTCCGAACGGCCGTTCGCCATGCTATTGAAAGTTCAAGCAAAAATAGTGCTTGCATGTTTCAGCGAAGCGTAACCCACCAATCGTCCAGCACCCTACGTGCTGTCACAACCAGTGCCGGAAACGATCGCCGTGCAACGGTCATGCAGCCAGCGCCGTTCTGCTCTTCTTTTTCCTTGAGGATGCCGGCGGCAACAAGCGCGGCACGGTCATCCGGGCAAAACTCGGATGATTTTCGATCCAACTCCTCGAGGCTAAGTGAAGTTACGAGAACGCAGGCACCCGTGCCGCGATGGCCTGTGATCTGCGCGATTGATTTGAGAATCAGCTTGTAAGCGCGTGTCGCCGTGATCTCGTGGTCCCAGGGAGATTGCAGCCACCAATTGCCAGCGACGATCCGCGCGGTGGAAACCACGCCGACGTGGTAGGACGTCGTTTCGTCGCCAAAGCTCGTGGAAAACGCATAGCGCCAATTCCAGGCCTCGACTTTCATATCGAACGGAACAAGAAAATACTTGAAGGAAGGCGCATTTCCTTCGTCCGCTGTTCGCTGGATGAACCGGTCTGCCACCTTGGTGACTTCGAATTGCGTGGGCGTTGCGAGCAATTCGGATCCGAGCGGAAGGTCTAGAGTTTGCACAGAGACGGGGGCGGTGAGCACGCGCTGAAGCGCGCAAACCAGCGGTTGAACGAAGTCCGTGCGTTTCAAGTCTGACTGGATGTAGAGCACGACTTCCGCAGGCGCGATCAATCCGCCGACCATGCGCGGCTGTTCCTGCGCCGGCGCGGTCGACGTTCCGGCGAGAAGGAGAGAAAATATCAGATGGTGCAATCTGTATTTCAAAGGTGCGGTCCCGTCCGCCTCTCAATGGCTTGTTTCTCACTTTAGTATCGATACTGAGTGCGGTTTGCGACCAACAAAGTCAGATACTTCGCAGGGTAAGTTACCGAGATGTAACTACTATGTTGAGAAGGCAGTGGATTGCGCTTCCGCCTTTGCTCTTCGAGCGATGGCTGATTGCCGCAAACAATAGAAAAAGGCCGGACTTTCGCCCGGCCTTCCTGGTGCCACTAAGCTTGGTGCGTCTGCGGCGTCACAACACCCGATTACTCTCCTTCACCTTCTCCGCATCCAGATATACGCTGCTCCCCATTTCCTTGAACTTCTGGCTCATCGCCGCCATCCCGTCCTCAATGGTGCCCGACACCGACATCCCCACACTCGCCGGATCGTTCAGCGTCGCCGCGTAATCCCGCACGTCCTGCGTGATCTTCATCGAGCAGAACTTCGGCCCGCACATCGAGCAGAAGTGCGCGACCTTGTGGGCTTCCTTCGGCAGTGTTTCGTCGTGGAAGCTTTTTGCGGTGTCCGGATCGAGGCCGAGGTTGAACTGGTCGGTCCAGCGGAAGTCGAACCTCGCGCGGGAGAGGGCGTCGTCGCGCAGTTGCGCGGCGGGGTGGCCCTTGGCGAGGTCGGAGGCGTGGGCGGCGATCTTGTAGGTGATGACGCCGACCTTGACGTCGTTGCGATCGGGCAGGCCGAGATGCTCCTTCGGCGTGACGTAGCAGAGCATGGCGCAGCCGAACCAGCCGATCATGGCCGCACCGATGCCTGACGTGATGTGGTCGTAGCCCGGCGCGATGTCGGTGGTCAGCGGGCCCAACGTATAGAACGGGGCTTCGCCGCACTCCTTGAGCTGCTTGTCCATGTTGATCTTGATCTTGTGCATCGGCACATGGCCGGGGCCTTCGATCATCACCTGGCAGCCTTTTTCCCACGCGATTTTTGTCAATTCGCCGAGCGTTTCGAGCTCCGCAAATTGGGCGCGGTCGTTGGCGTCGGCGATCGAGCCGGGGCGCAGGCCGTCGCCGAGCGAGAACGAGACGTCATACTTGCGCATGAGGTCGCAGATCTCGTCGAAATGCGTATAGAGGAAGCTCTCCTTGTGATGCGCCAGGCACCACTTCGCCATGATCGAGCCGCCGCGCGACACGATGCCGGTGACGCGGTTGGCGGTCAGGTGGATGTAGGGCAGGCGCACGCCGGCGTGGATCGTAAAATAGTCGACGCCCTGTTCGCACTGCTCGATCAGCGTGTCCTTGTAGAGCTCCCAGGTCAGTTTTACCGGATCGCCTTCGCACTTCTCCAGCGCCTGGTAGATCGGCACGGTGCCGATCGGGATCGGCGCGTTGCGCAGAATCCATTCCCGCGTGGTGTGGATGTTGCGGCCCGTCGAGAGGTCCATCACGGTGTCGGCGCCCCAGCGGATCGCCCACACCATCTTGTCGACTTCCTCCTCCACCGAAGAGGTGACGGCGGAGTTGCCGATGTTGGCGTTGATCTTGGTCAGGAAATTGCGGCCGATGATCATCGGCTCGAGTTCGGCGTGGTTGATGTTGCAGGGGATGATGGCGCGTCCGCGCGCGATCTCGGAGCGGACGAACTCCGGCGTGATGAAGGCGGGGACTTCGGCGCCAAAGCTTTCGCCGTCGGCAAGCGCGGCTTCCGCGCGTTCGAGCTGCTGCTTGCGACCGAGGTTTTCGCGCTCGGCGACGTAGATCATCTCCTTGGTGATTATGCCGGCGCGGGCGAATTCGAGCTGGGTGATCTTGTGGCCGTCGAGGCCGCGCAGCGGCTTGTGGTGCGCGGTGAAGGCCTTTGCGGCATGCGAGGCGCCGACATTGCCGTTGTCTTCCGGCTTGATGTCGCGGCCCTGATATTCCTCGACGCCGCCGCGCTCCTTCACCCAGGCGAGGCGGTTGCGCGACAGGCCGGCGTTGACGTCGATGGTCACGGACGGATCGGTGTAGGGGCCGGAGGTGTCGTACACCGGCAGGTTCGGCTCGCCGGCACCTTCGCTGAGGATGATTTCGCGCAGGGGCACGCGCACGTCGGGTGCGGCATCGGGGGTCGCGAAGATTTTTCGCGATGAGGGAAGCGGCCCGGTGGTGACGGCGGGAAGGGTGGTGTCGGGATTGGAGCGGATGTTCATTATGTTATCCTCCTTGTTCTAATTCGTTGGCATCGCTGAGCGAGAAACGGCCACCGCTGTCATCCCCGCGAAGGCGGGGATCCAGTATTCCAGAGGCCGCGCTGAGGGCGGAGAGGCCGCGGCGTACTGGATCGCCCGGTCAAGCCGGGCGATGACGGCGGAATGAATGGCAAGAGGACTCATCACGCGGCCTCCGCGCTCTGGCCCAGCCACTGCCGCACCCGCGCATCCGGGTCAGCATTCTGGGTGACGTCGCTGACGACGGCGATGGAGTCGGCGCCGGCGGCAAAAATCTCGGCCGCCTGTTCGAACTTGATGCCGCCGATCGCGACCAGCGGGATGTCGCCGATGCGCTTCTTCCACTCGGTGATCTTGGGAATGCCCTGCGGCGCAAAACGCATCGATTTCAGCGTGGTCGGAAAAATCGGGCCGAGCGCGATATAGTCCGGCTTGGCGCGCAAGGCGACCGCCAGTTCCTCGTCGTCATGGGTGGAGATGCCGAGCGTCAGCCCGGCTTTGCGGATTTCGCCGAGATCGGCGTCGGCGAGGTCTTCCTGGCCGAGATGCAGGTGTTTTGCCCCGGCGACGATGGCCGCGCGCCAGTAATCGTTGACCACGAGTTTAGCGTCGGTGCCCTTGATGGCCTCCAGCGCGTCGGTCACGATTTGCAGCGCCTCTGAGTCATTGAGGTCCTTGGCGCGCAACTGGATGGTGCCGGCGCCGAGCAGCGCCAGCCGCGTCACCCAGGCGACGTTGTGAACGACGGGGTAGAATTTATCAGGATACGGCATGCCAGAACGGTGTCCCGATCACAGGGGTTGAGGGCGAGGCGAAGTCGCGGGCTTCCATCAGGCCTGCTTCATAAGCGGTGCGGCCGGCTTCGACGCCAAGGCGGAACGCATTGGCCATTGCGACGGGATCGGCCGCTTTGGCGATTGCCGTGTTGAGCAGCACAGCGTCGTAGCCGAGTTCGAGCGCGTGGGCCGCATGCGAGGGCGCGCCGAGGCCGGCGTCGACCACCAGCGTGATGTCAGGCAGACGTGCGCGCATCAGTTTCAGCGCATCGCGGTTGGTGATGCCTCTTGCGCTTCCGATCGGCGCGGCCCATGGCATCACGACCTTGCAGCCGGCGTCGACCAGCCGCATCGCAACCGAAAGGTCTTCGGTGCAGTAGGGGAATACTTCAAAGCCGTCCTTGATCAGGATGCCGGCCGCTTCGACCAGGCCGACCACGTCGGGCTGCAGCGTGTCGTTGTCGGCGATCACTTCGAGCTTGATCCAGGGCGTGCCGAACAATTCACGCGCCAGTTTTGCCGTGGTCACCGCCTCGCGCACGCTGCGGCAGCCGGCGGTGTTCGGCAACACCGTCACATCAAGCTCGCGGATCAGCGACCAGAACGCATCGCCGGTCTTGCCGCCGGCAGCCTCGCGCCGCAGCGACACCGTGACGATGTTAGCGCCGGAAGCTCGGATCGCGTCCTGCATGATCGCCGGCGAGGGATAGAGCGCGCTGCCGATCAGGAGGCGGGACGAGAAGGTTTTGCCGTAGAAGTTCAGCATGGTGTCAGTGTCCCGTTCTCGTCGCCCCACGCACAGCTCGTCATCCCCGCGCCACCACTCGTCATCCCCGCGAAGGCGGGGATCCAGTACGCCGGGAAGCTTGCGATAGAACCGAGTAGCCGCGGCGTACTGGGTCGCCCGGTCAAGCCGGGCGATGACAGCGGAGTGTGTGCTGTGAGCGTCATCCCCTTCACCCTCCCTGCCGCGGCGTGATGATCTCGATCTCGTCGCCGGCCTTCAACGCAGTCTCGGCCCAGCGGCTTTTCGGCAGCACGTCGTAATTCACGGCGATCGCGAAATGCGTGCCCTCGTATTCGAGCTCGCTGAGCAGCGCGTCGACGCGGGAAGAGGTGATATCCCGCTGTTCCCCGTTGACGGTCACACGCATCGCATCACCTCATTGTCGATTGCGCCGCGCTGCACGTAGGCGAGCGTCAGCTCGGCCAGCGCGGGGGCCAGCAGAAAACCGTGGCGATAGAGCCCGTTCACGGCGATCCTGTTCTTGCGAGCCGTGATCCGCGGCAGATTGTCGGGGTAGGCCGGGCGAAGCCCGGAGCCGAACTCGACGATGCGCGCTTCGGCGAAGGCCGGATGCACGGCATAGGCCGCACCCAGCAGCTCCAGCGCCGAGCGCACGCTGACGCCGGTGTCCTCGGCCTCGATCGAAGTCGCGCCCAGCATGAATTTGTTGTCGCCGCGCGGGATCACATAGAGCGGCCAGCGCGGATGGATCAGCCGCACCGGGCGCGACAGCTCGACCTCCGATGTCTCAACGATGATCATCTCGCCCTTGACGCCGCGCAGCTCCGGCTGCCGGTCGCGCGCGGACAGGCCGCGGCAGTCGATCACGATGCCGTCGAGGTCCTCGGCATCAGCATCGCAATCGAACTTGATGGTGCCGCCGGCGGCTTCGATGCGGGCATGCAGTTCGGGCAGCACTTTTCGCGGCTCGACATGGCCTTCGCCGGCATAGAACAGGCCATCGCGGAAACGGCCCTCCAGCGATGGTTCGAGGTCGCGTAACCCCTGCGCGTCGAGCCTGACGTGGCCGGTTGTCAGTTTTGCAAAACGTTCGAAATCGGCGCGGTCGCGCGCATGCGCCACGACGAGCGAGCCGTTGAACGGGGTTTTGGGAAAAAGCTCGCGCCACAAATCGAGCGAGCGGATGCCGAGCCGGCCGATCACGGGCTCCGAGGTCTCGGCCTCGCACCAGGGCGCCAGCATGCCGCCGGCCCAGTGGCTGGTGGCGAGCGTCATATCGGCGTCACTGCGCTCATATAGCGTGACGGCATGGCCGGCCTGTGCGAACAGCAACGCCTGCCATGCGCCGGCAATGCCCGCGCCGATGATGGAAACGGGGGAATCCCCCCGCGGATCTGACTTCTGGTACATCCCTGTCCCTTCGCCGGCATGACCCGGATCAGGTTCAAAGGGTCACCGCGGTCCTGCGCCTCTACTTTGAGAAAGTAGAATTGCCCAAGCTTGCGGTATCTCAGCTCCTCGTCGGAGCTCCCCTCGGAACAGGGCTAATGTAGGCAATTGGGCTGACGTGTCAACGCAGCTTTGCGGGAACTGCACCGCAGCAGTGCGGCCTTGCTGCGGGCTGCGCGGCACCCGCAGGACCGAATTTATCTATTTGGCGGTCTGGAGCGCGTTCGCGTCGGCGGGGATTCTCGCCGTTCCGACCGGTCTAGCGACGATTTTCGGCGCCCCGCCACTCGCGAGCACCGGCACCATCGGCCGCTCCTGCCGCTGGCGCTTTGCAGCGTAATAATAGCCGCTGGCATAATAACGCATGGCGCGGCCGTGATCGCCGTTGGCGGCGCGGTAGGCGCCGGCCAGATATTTGATGCCCCAGGCGAGATTGGTATCGGGATCGCGCAGGCCGGCGGCGTCGCCGGTATAGCCGAGGCCGCGCGCGGTCGGCAGCTTGATCTGCATCAGCCCGATGGTGCCGCCGCGCCCGATGAGACCAGGATGATATTTGCTCTCGCGCACGATCACCCGGTGCACCAGCGCTTCCGGCACGTTGTTCGAGGCGGCGTGGCTGGCGATCATGCTGTCATACTGCGCGCGGCTCTGCGCCATCGCATCGGATGAAACTACCAGCGCTGCCACGGCGGCGAACCAGGCCAACTTCGACGGGAACTTCGGAAAACTTTTCATAAAACAATCTCTGGGCGAGTGGCGCGTCAACGACTTGCTTCCGGTTAGTTCCATTACCGGGCGAGGATGTGGCGAAAAGCCGACGACATCGCGGCGGAATGTATGCGGCTCACGCGTTAACGATACCATGCACGTGACGCTTACGTTGTGCGTGCAATGCATCGCGTCTGTTGACGCGTGCGTCATGCGGACGCGCAAGAATGTCGTGCAAAAGACGCAGTCAAGGTGTAATGAAGACGCCGCGACAAAACCAATTCATTCGACAGCAAACCTGTCCCAATCAACGACCATTTAAAAAAACGAGGCGTCAATACGACGTCCGAAGTCCAGGGAGATGCGTCATGGCTCGACTCGATTCCAGCTATCTGCCTCGCGGAAATCCCTGTGCCCAGTGTAACAAGCCGATCCCGAGACCCGATTGGGTCGAGAGCAGTCCGGGCCGCACGTCCTTTCTCTGGTTCTGCCGCGCCTGCGATTATCGCTTTGAGGCGATCGCGATCTACGAGGAAGCCGATCCCGACGCGCTCGCAGCCTGACGCGATGATCTAGGCCGCCGTGCGCTCGCTCTGCTGGCGAACCGGCAATCGCATCCGAACCACCAGTCCATGCGGCTGCCGGTCGTGCAGCGACAGCGTGCCGCCATGCGCGGTTGCGATGGCATTGGTGATCGAAAGCCCAAGGCCGAAGCCTGCCGCTTCGTCCATGTTGCGGGCCTCGTCGCCGCGCACGAACGGCTCCAGCATATTCTGCTTCAGCGCATCCGAAATGCCGGGGCCGTCGTCTTCGACGTCGATGGTGAGCTGATCCGCCGAGACGCGAAGCCGGATCACCGCTTCGGCGCCGAACCGCACGGCATTCTCCACCAGATTGGTGACTGCGCGGTGCAGATCGTCGGGCCGCACGGTGGCCATGGCATGCGCGGGGCCGTCATAGGCGACCTTGCGTCCCATGTCGCCAAACTGGTCGGTGATGAGCTGCAGCGTGCTGGCGACGTCGGCCAGCGTCATGGCCTCTAACCTGCGGCCGTTGCGCGGGAACGACAGCACCGATTCCAGCATCGCGCGCATCTGGTCGAGATCCCCGAGCATGCGGTTGCGATGGGTCTCGTCCTCGATGAATTCGGAGCGAAGGCGCATTCGCGTGATCGGCGTGCGCAGATCGTGGCTGATCGCGGCGAGCATCTTGGTGCGGTCGTCGATCAGGCCGGTGATGCGCTCTCTCATTCGGTTAAGCGCGCGCGCGACGAAACGGATTTCCTCCGGCCCGCGTTCGGGGAGCGGCGCTGCGCCGCCGTCAAGGCTGAAACTCTCGGCGGCCTTCGCGAAGGACGACAGCGGCGCGGTCAACGCCCGCGCCGCCCACAGGCCGAGCAACGTGACGCTGATGACGGCAAACAGCAGCGTCATCATCCAGGGACTGCCGAGAAACGGCGGCCGCGGCCGGTCCGGCAGGAGGTTGGCCGAAATCATCATCCCGTCAGGCAGGCCGATGCCGAGCTTGCGGTTCGCGCCGTCCGCAAGCTGGAAGATGCGATAATCATGACCGAGGCGCCGCTGCAGGCCGTGCGGGTTGAATCCGCTGGCTTCGCCCGCCGAATGCATTTGTCCCGGCGACAAAATTTCGATGCCGAGCTGCGGAAAGGCGCGCGCGATGTCGGCGGACAGCCGTGGCCGTTCCAACGCGGGCGCCGCGCCGAGCAACTGCACGGCTGTGACAAGCTGGCCGTGGCCGCGGTCGGACGACGGCTCCGGCTGGTCGGGCCGGTGCAGCAGGAAACTCGCGGTGATGATCAGATGAAGCGCTGCGATCGAGACGACGACGAGGGCTGCGATCTGGCCGCTGATGCCGCGCAGGTTCAGGAGGCCCTTCATGATCAGTGGCCGGCGGCGGTCATCGCCTCGACGCTGATGGGGGCAACTGTCGGGGTGAAGATGTAGCCGCCGGAGCGCACCGTCTTGATCATGGTGGCAGCTTGCGGATCGGGTTCGATCTTGCGGCGGATGCGGCTGACGAGCACGTCGATCGAGCGCTCGAACGAGCCGGCGTTGCGGCCCTGCGTGAGGTCGAGCAGGCTGTCGCGCGACAGCACGCGGCCGGGCCGCTCGCAGAATGCTCGCAGCAGGTCGAACTCGGCGCTGGTCATCGCCACGTGTGCGCCCACCGGATTGCGCAGCTCCCGCAGCCGGAAATCGATCCGCCAGCCCGCAAACGCAAGCGCCGTCGCGCCCGCGGTGGCGCTGGCGGTATAGGCTATGGCCTGCCGGCGCAGCACCGCGTTGATCCGGGCCAGCAATTCGCGCGGGTTGAACGGTTTTGCCAGATAGTCGTCGGCGCCCATCTCCAGGCCGAGGATGCGATCGATGTCCTCGCCGCGCGCGGTCAGCATGATGATCGGGGTCTGCGATTGCGCGCGTATCTTGCGGCAGAGGGTGAGGCCGTCCTCGCCGGGCAGCATGACGTCGAGGATCAAAAGATCGACCCGGCGGTCGGTCATGGCGCGGGCCATCTCGCGACCGTCGGCCGCAGTCGTGACGTTGCAGGCATTGTTGCGCAGGTATTTTGCGATCAGCGACCGCGTCTCGCGATCGTCCTCAACGACGAGGATGTTGGGTATTGCCTGGGCCATACCGACCTTTTGTCGGTGATTCGGGCACACGTGCGAAGGATTTTTGTTTCCGATTGTTTCCGGAGCGAGCGAGGCAACACCGGGCAACAGCTCCGGTGCGGACGAAAGGCCTTGTTAACGTCGTTAACCCTACGGTCCCAGCGTCATTGACGAACGCGCGGAGCTATCATGACCTCGATCTCGGCGGCCTCGGCCCGGACCTGCCAGTCGCCTCTCCAGAAGTTGCAGGATGAGTTGCTGTCCGAAGTAAAATCCGGTGCCATCAAGTCGTCCGACCAGGACCCGCTGGCGTCGGCGCTGACCGATATCGATTCGGCCATGCAAGCCAGCCGCGCCAGCGACCAGGCCAGCGGAACGCGGCCGTCGCCCGACGGGCTCAAATCGAAGATCGACGATCTGATCGCCGGCGAAGTTTCCAGCGGCAAGCTGACCAGCGATCAGGCCACCGAACTGCAGGGCATCTTCAAGGCGGCATTCGCCAACGGCCCCGGTGGAGCTGGTGGTGCCGGCGGTCCCCCTCCGGGCGGCCCGCCGCCCGCCGATGGCGCGTCCTCCAGCGACGATTCTTTGTCGAGCACGACGTCGATCGACGACATTCTCAAGCAGTTCCTGCAATCGCTGCAGGATCAGCTGTCGGCTTCGTCATCGACGAGCTACGGCGCAACCGGCAGTTCAAGTACGAGCAGCAGCGCTTCCTTCTCGGCATTGCTGATCGATTATCAAAGCTAGCCCGCGGCCCGCGGTTTCGCGCGAGGCTGATAAAGCGACCCAGCAACCATTCTTTTCCGAAAGGGAAGGATGGTTGTCTCATTTTTGGCAGTGGGAACCGCGCGGCTCTTGTCACGTTGTTCGGTGCAAGATGTGTGGAGGGTCCAATGGCAAGCGACGTCATGACCGTGCCGCATCAGTTGATCGCGAGCGACCGCGTCGAGGGAACCGCGGTGCGCCGGCCGAACGGGGACATGATCGGCCATATCGAACGACTGATGATCGACAAGGTGACCGGTAAAGTATCCTATGCAATCCTGAGTTTCGGCGGATTTCTCGGCATCGGGGCCAATCTGATTCCGTTGCCGTGGGGACGGCTTCGCTACCGCACGAAATTTGAAGCCTACGAACTCGATATCGCCGACGAAGAGCTGAAGCGCGCGCCGTCATTCCACGCGGACAAGGATTTCGACTGGGGCGATCGCGCGAAGGAAGCCGAGCTGCATCGCTATTACGGCATGCCGCCATACTGGGGCGGCTTCTGATTGCGCACTGCGTTTCATCATCGCGCGTCTGCGTTCCGGTGTTCCCGACTAAATGTGTGGAACGCTTGCTCAAGTGACGGGTTTTCCCACAGGGTTTCTGAACTGAGGAGAATCCATATGTTAGCCAAATATGCCATTGCCGGCCTCGCGGGTTCCGCGCTGCTGGCCAGTGTCGCGTTCGCGCAGAATCCGTCTTCGTCTGCAAACACCGATCAGGCCACCACCGCCGCGCCTGCGGTCGCGTCCGATACCTCGTCGTTCAAGGGCAGCTGGCGGTCCTCGAAGCTGGTCGGCCTGAACGTATACAACGACAGCAACGAAAGCCTCGGATCGATCAACGATATCTTGGCCGACAAGAGCGGCAACATCAAAGCCGTGGTGATCGGCGTCGGCGGCTTCCTTGGCGTCGGCGAGCATCTGGTTGCCGTCGCCTTCGACAAGGTGAAGTTCGTCGATGAGCCGATTGCCTATACCGGTGCCTCGAGCGCGCCCGCGACCGGTGGCGCAAGGCCTTCGACCAGCACGACGACGACCGGTGCTGCGACGACGGCGCCTGCCGCGGTCAAGAAGAATCCGTGGTATCCGGATCACGCCATGCTGAGCGCGACAAAGGATCAGCTGAAGGCGATGCCGGAGTTCAAGTACTCGACCGAGTAAGGCATCGGTCGCAACAACGACTTTCATACATGGCCGGACGGCGTCATTGCCGCCCGGCCATTGTGCTTTATGGGCGCACGCCGGCGCGTAGCCTTTCGTATTGGTGCAGCGCATCCTATCAGCGCGCCGCTCCCGATGTTAGGTTGTATCGCGGCGGGCGCGCCTGCGTCCTGCCTGACAGCAACGGAGGACGACATGCCTGATAGCGTCTACAAGGTAATCGAGCTGATCGGCACCAGCACCGAATCCTGGGAGAAGGCCGCTGCCGCCGCGGTCGGTCGCGCTGGAGCGTCGCTGCGCGATCTGCGCGTCGCCGAGGTCGTTAAGCTGGATCTGCAACTGGACGCCAGTGGCAAGGTCGAAGCCTACCGCGCCAAGGTGAACGTCTCGTTCAAATTCGAGGGATCGTAAGCGAGGCATGCGTAGGGTGGGCAAAGCGCAGCGTGCCCACCATTCCATCAACGGATCGCAACGCGAAGGGTGGGCACGCTTCGCATTGCCCACCCTACGAATCTTCGGCTGCTACAGCGCGGGCAGTGCGCTTACATGGACGTTGATCGCGCCTTCGGCTTCCGCGATCACGCGCAGCGTTTTGGAATCGAAGGCGATGTCGGCGAGCCGCAGCTTGCTGATCTCGGCCGAGATCCGCAGGCCTTCCTCGTTCTTCTGGAAATCGGCGATCACGGCCGCAATCTTTTTCTGGGCGTTGGCGGCGAACGGCTTGAGGTCGACGGTTGCCTTGTCCGCCAGCGTCTTCTGCAGATGCGGGATGGCCGCGCGCGCCGCCGCGCCCAACAGCCCGAAGGCGGCCTCCGACTCGACGGCGAGTTCGATGTCGGTCAGCCGCAGCGTCTGCTCGGCCTGATCGAGCACCGGCCTGCCCCAGATATGCACGTTGGCCTCGCCGCCCAGCCCTAAGAAGCTCGCTTTTTCCTTGGCGCTCACCAGCAGCGAAATCAGCAGTCGGTTGCCCGACGCCGCGACGCTGGCGCGCTTGACGGTGACGCCGACCGAGCCGGAACCATCTTCCGGAAAAGTCTTTCCGGCGAACTGTGCTTCCACGATTCTGTTGATCTCGGTAAAGGGCATGTCGATGGGAACGCCGATCGCGACCCGTCCCGGCGTCGGCGGCACGATGGCGATCGTGGCGGGGAACGGGCAGGACGGCTTGGTCTCGGCCGGCGTGATGCGGGTCTCCGCCTCGATGCCGAGCATCAGCGTGAGGTTCGAAGCATCAACGCGCGGCTGCGCGGCAATCGCCCGTATGGGACGCAATTCCAGCCACAACGTCGGCATCGTCGAGCCGGCGGTCGTGCCCTGCAGCGGGATCGAACGGCAGGCCTTGGCCCATTGCGCCCGCGCGTTCTGTTCGAAGGCCGGGTCGTTGCGCATTCGCGCCTGCACCAGTGCGATCTGCTCGGCGACGTTCTTGTCGATCAACGGCTTCACCTGCGCGGGCACGTTGACGCGCGCGCCGGCCACGCTGAGGCTCGAGTCGTTGAGATTGACCTGCGCTGTGAGGTTGGGCTCGATGCGCCAGTTTGCGGCGATCTTCGGCCGCGCTGATATGACGACGTTGCCCTTGATCTCGGCGCTGGCGTTGAGGTTCTTGATGTTCACGCTGCCGATTTGTTTCGCCACGTTGCCGCCGAGCAGGCCGCCGAGTGCGTCGCCGACCGCACCCGTCGCCTTCGCCGATAGCGAGCCGGTTACGTTCAGTGTGCCCGTCAGCGGCGTCGCCAGCGTCAGCACGTCCTGGGCACCGGTCGTGCTGATCGGCCCGCGCGAGGCGGTCCAGCCGATATCGGCATTCTGCAGGATCTGCGAGATCGGATTGTCGGCCTTGCCGGCGAAGGATCGCGGTGCGCCGCGATCGGCGGCATCGCGGATCGCCGACAGCGTGACCGTAATCGGCGCCATCACGGTGGATGCGCGCGGCGCCGGCGGCAGCGGCGGCAATTCGGCGAGCGCGGGCGGCTTGTTCGTGGCGCGCGGCGCGACGAAGTCCATCACCTTCAAGCTCGCCGCAAACGAGACGATGACGACCGCGAGCGCAATCGAAATCGTCTTCAGATGCATCGGCAGACGCATCGTCCCCCCGGACCCCATTGAATTGCCCCACAACGTTCTACAGCGGCGGCGAGGGCCACGCCACTGCGCAATAAGGCTGTATCGGGGCGTGTACTCATAAATGCGCAGATCGGATGTCCGCTTCCAGGGGGTACAGCGACAACATCTGCTGACAGCACCGGGTCAGGACTGCACCAGATCGGCATAGGCTGGGTGCTTGTCTATCCAGCTCCTCACGAAATCGCAGGCAGGAATGACCTTCATTTCCTCGCTGCGGAGCTGATCGAGCACCCCCTTGGCGAGCCTCGAGCCGATCCCCCTGCCGCCCAGCTCTGACGGCACCTCAGTGTGCTCAAGCGTGATGACCTTGCCATCGCGTCGGTAATATTCGGCGGCAATGTGGCCGTCGAGATGCAATTCAAAGCGGTGCTGCGCCGGGTTGTCGATGATGTCGCTCATGGGTTGCTTTTGTCGGCTGTTCAGTGGCAGCTCCAGCATTACTCGGGATCATCGTGTCGCTCCACGGTCGTAGCGTTCGAGCTTCGGACGCGCTTCCGTTCGAGCCGGGCGTTAGGCGCTCCGTTAAAGGCCTTTGGCCTTACAGTGCGCCGTTATGACCTTTAGACTCTGCCACGTGATTGATCTCCTTAGGAAATGTCACAACGCGTTCAGAATTGCGCGCCGCTCGACCCGCCTAAGTGCTCAAGATGACCGACTTTCAGCGCGCTCTCGTTCAACGCGCTCCGTTACATTGCGTGCCATCGCGACAGCGCCAAATATTTCGCTGTCGCCTTTGACAATCGCAAAGGTCATCTCGACGTACAGCCTTCGTCCGCTCTTGTGCAGAGCGCGGGTGAGGGTCGGGCGGCCCTCAAGCCTCGTAACGCCCTTTGTCATCGCAGTGTCGAAGCCGCTCCAATGTGCAGCTCGCAGATGCTCGGGTATGATCAGTTCGACACTTTGGCCAAGCGTCTCCTCGGCCGAATAGCCAAACAACGTGGTGCAGGCTGGGTTCCAGCGAATGATCGCTCCCGAGTGATCGGTACAGATGACAGCGTCAGCGACTTGATCGAGAATCCTCTCAGCCAATCTGGACTGCTCTTCCATGGGTGAACCCCTTGGATTGGAACTGACCGGCTCGCTTAATCACCACCAACCCAACGATGAGACGGCGCGGATGCGCTTCCACATCACCCTGAAAACTCGTGGTCGTTTTCCGTGGAACCGCACGGTCACGTCCCATTGTATGGATGGACTACATCGTTCCCGTTGATTTAGATCAACGGATGTCCGCTCAGGGTCAAAACCCTGACCTCCTTACCCGTCCCGCTTCACGTCCGCTCAACGCCCGCGAGCGGGCTTAACCGGTCCGACCGCTCTTGTCGCCTTTGGGCCCACAAGCCGACGCATCAAGCGGTCTCAGCTCGCACCCGCGATTCGCGCGTGGTGATCCATAGACGCTTTGAGCTGAACTAGCGGCATCTAGGCTCTACAGGACAATTCAGTTTCCTTTATTCCCCACCACCGACTTCGCGGCGTACCAAAGCTTGACCTAGGTCAAACCGCCATGGTGCGAAAGCCGACACTTTGGACGGACACCGATGGAGGCGGGCCACGAACTTGATCCCATAGCGCAGAGGCCGGTGGCAAACTCCTCATGCCGACGCGTAACTCATGAGAGGCGACTGACATGGGTCAATGGATTAGGGAGAAGCATCAGGAATGGCTGATTCTGATCGTCGGCCTTTCGGCACTCGCGGTCGTGATCGGCATCGGGGCCCTGTTCCAATCCGCCCCTGAACCGCCGAAGTCTGTTGAGGTTGCAACTGCCAAACAGGACGATACGCCCAAACCGATGGCCTCTCCGGCTGCGGCAGCTGCGCCAAACGCCAAACAGACGGCAGCCGCGCCCTCCAGTGCAAAACAGGGCACCGAAGGAAATACCAGGGCTGACAGCAAGCAAACCTCCGATACAAGGGCCATGGTCACGGCTCCTGCTGCTTCCGCACCGCCGACGCCGCAGACGGCTGCGCCCACGGCTCCTGCTGCGTCCGCACCACAGCCGGCTCAGGCGCCACAGCCGGCCCAGACGGCCCAAATTGCCCAGGCGCCTCAGCCGGCTGCACCCATGATGCACAATCATGCGCCGACGCCACAAACCACGGGACAGTCGACCGCCGTCGCAGCTTCTCAATCCGCAATGACAGGCGATGCTGCCGCGGGCCGCCAGGTGTTTCGGAAGTGCCAGGCTTGCCATTCGCTTGATGCAGGCAAGAACGGCATCGGACCATCGCTGGCCAATATCGTCGGCGAGAAGGCTGCTGCCGTGCCCGGATACAATTTTTCGCCTGCCATGAAGGCGAGCAACCTGACATGGGATGCCGCGACGCTGGACGCCTATCTAGCCGATCCGCAGAAGGTCGTGCCGGGCAACAAGATGCCATTTCCGGGACTGAAGACCGAGCGCGAACGCAGCGCCGTCATCGCCTTGCTCACCGAGACTGCGAAGCCGGGCGGCGCGGCGGCTGCTCCAGCACCCGCGGCACAGACTGCTCAGGCTCCCGCGCCGCCGACGACGCAGGCAGAAGCGGTGCCATCGACGTCGCCGGCACCGGGGACCGCGGGACCGAGTTATGTGCCGGGGCTGCGCTATACGCTTCGCACCGGAATCGCCGAAGGCCGCATGGTGTTCATCGGTGTAGGCGGCTCAATTGACGGTCAGGTCAATCCCCTGTTGTCCGCTGCCGAAGGTCAGGTCATCCAGGTGACGCTGATCAACGGTGAGGGCGCCGAACATGATATCGTCTTTGACAATCACGGACCCGCGGGAACCTCGGCGCACATCGTTGGAAGAGGTGCGAGCACAAGCATAGCGTTCGCTGCCGCTACGGCCGGCGACTATGTCTATTACTGCAGCGTGCCGGGGCATCGGCTGTCCGGCATGGAAGGGAAATTCCTCGTGACGCCGCAGCCGCCGCCACAGACCGTGGTGGAGGCCGACATTTCACAGAAGCCAGGCGACGTGCCGCCTTCGGTCGGCAATCGGGGGCCGCAGACGGTGCGGGTCGACCTCGTCACTGTAGAGCTTGAGGCGCGGCTCGCAGAGGGCACGACGTTCGGTTATTGGACCTTCAACGGCAAGGTACCAGGCCCGATGTTGCGTGTCCGCGTCGGGGACACGGTCGAAGTACATCTGAAAAACGCCGACGCCAGCTCGATGTTGCACTCAGTCGACTTCCACGCGGCCACCGGTCCCGGCGGTGGCGCTGCCTCCACCCAGACCAATCCGGGCGAGGAGAAGAGCTTCAGGTTCAAGGCGCTAACCCCGGGCCTGTTTGTGTATCACTGCGCCACGCCGATGGTCGCCCATCACATTGCCAACGGCATGTACGGGATGATTTTGGTAGAACCAGAGGGCGGACTGCCGCCGGTCGATCGCGAGTACTATGTGATGCAGGGAGAGATTTATACTGACGGCGCATTCGGCCAGCACGGCAGTCAGGAGTTTAACGTTGAGAAGCTGTTGAACGAACGTCCCGAATACTTTGTGTTCAACGGATCAGTTGGCGCGCTTTCCAACTTCCATCCGATGCAAGCGAAGGTGGGCGAGACCGTGCGCATCTATTTCGGTGTAGGTGGCCCAAACTTTACCTCATCGTTCCATGTTATCGGGGAGATATTTGACAAGGTCTACAATCTCGGCGGCGCGATCAGCGAGCCTCTGCGGGGCATCCAGACTGTAACGGTCCCCGCCGGTGGCGCCGTCATCACCGAGTTCAAGGTTGATGTTCCCGGCAACTACACCCTCGTCGATCACGCGCTGGCGCGGGCTGAGCGCGGACTCGTTGGTGTCTTGCACGTCGAAGGGCAGCCAAACACGGAGATTTTCGACGGCAAGGTAGACCCTCGAGCAGGGCATTGAATGCGGACCGCGTGTTTTCGGGCCCATCACTTCGGCCACCAGATCGTTTCTTCTGTTGGCGGCGGTCGGAGCGAAAGACCAAGATCGGCGCGGGCCTGAGGTCCGCTTTGGGTCTTGGCCGTGTTAAAACGCACACAGCCAGGGTCATTAAGCGGACAGATCGAGATGTCTGCTATTTGGTCGCTTTTGGGGGCGAAGCGGACATCCGCCAGCGATTGCCGAACGAACGCAATTTAGTACACGCCCGAGATCAGTACAAAACGGCCCCGGCGAAGGCCGGGGCCGCTCTTTCACATTAAGAAACGCTAATGGCTCAGCGGATGGTCCGGCCGAGATCGGCGCGGCGATCCGTCATCGGCAGCACGATCACCTTGGTGCCGACGCTGACCCGGGAATAGAGGTCAGAGACGTCTTCGTTGGTGAGGCGGAGGCAGCCCGAGGAAACCCGGGTGCCGATCGTCTCCGGCGCGTTGGTGCCATGGATGCGATAGATGGTGCCGCCGAGATACATTGCGCGGGCGCCGAGCGGGTTGCCGGGGCCACCGGCCATGTGGCGCGGCAGATAGGGCTGGCGGGCGATCATTTCCGGGGGCGGGGTCCAGGCCGGCCATTCGGCCTTGCGGGTGATCGTCTGCGTGCCCGACCAGGTGAAGCCGTCGCGGCCGATGCCGATGCCGTAGCGCATCGCCTGGCCGTTGCCGAGCACGAGGTAGAGATAAGTATTCGGGGTATCGATGATGATCGTGCCGGGCGCCTCGCGGCCGGCATAGCTCACGACCTGGCGGCGCAGGCGCGCCGGCAACTCGACCGAGCGGCCTTCTTCATCCTGGGGCACGGCCTGCACCGGCGGCGGGGCGGCTTCGATCTGCGGCAGGAAAAACGGAAAAAGCGGCAGCGGAGCTGCGGCGGCGGGTGCGGAAAATGCGGTCGCGCCGATCGCCAGCGCACCAAAAGCGGCGACAGCAAAGCGGGTGTTCAGCCTGAATGAATTAAACATTGGTCGTCCCCTGTTCTACGCCCAGTCGCACCGTTTTCGGCGCGTCGTTGGGGAAAGGTGTACAGGTGGACCGTTTCAGGACATTTGCACGAAATCGCCAAAATGGTTTCGTCGCGTTAGGGAATTGTTTCATTAAGGTTTCGTTGCCGGCGGGGGCCGGTGCACTTACTTCCCCCTGTCCCCCAGTGGGACCTTCGGGCGGTGCGGGCTTCTCGGGGCGTGGGCGGCTGCGGGGCGGGTTTTGATGGTGGGGGCTGGATTGCTATTAACGCTTGAGGTCGCGGCCGCTGCAATCGCAGGTGATACAGGGACTGCGAAGGCCACGGGCTTGGCCACGGGGTGCTGCATCTGTGCAAACGCTGCGCCTGGCGCATTGCCAACGTGACTGCTCTGGCGGCCCGCATAGTAAGCCACCAGCGCCGTGATACCCAGCAGAACGAGTAGCGTTTTTGTCCGCATACTCGCACCGCTATCTTTAGCCGGTCTTTCGAGCATTCGTGGCCCGCTCAACCTCGTCGGCTAGTTGATTCAGATGCCGTGCCAGCCGATCGAACATTTCGCGCTTCGCTTTGTCGGTAGCCAAGTCCCGGACGAGCGCGCATTCGGCCGCGTCTTTGCGCAGCTTCTCCAGATGGGCTTGATAATCCTTCATCGTCCCCTGCCTGTCTTAATTTTCCATGACGGTGGCACAGAGAACAGGCAGACCGAACCAACAAATGTTAAGTCGGGACCGGGATTAGTCAGGCTGCGAAAAAAACGCGATCTCCAAATTCTCGATTGCTTCCAAACTCAAGGGCGTTCGTCTCTAATTTGCTCGTACGTCCGCTGGAATATCGATCAGCGGCATCTGTGAGCGCTTGTAGAAGCCTTCCCGCATAACCGCGTCGCTTATCTCGTCACTAACAATGCGCGCCGCTCGCTTTTTTCGCCAGCTGCCTACTATTCCCGCAGGCAGTGGCGCTCCCCGTCGGATCACCAGGAGCTGGCTCTTTCCTCGAACGTATACGTCGAACATGCCGATCACCTCCAGGTTCGTTATAGGCACAGCGTGCGCGAAATGAGGTGGCAAAAGCGCAACAGCTCGGCATGAAGCTGCGACTCGAAATACCGCTGCGAAAGAACGTCCTGAATTGCGCCATAAGTGGTGCCTTCTCCCACGAGGGGAGAAGGGAACGTCAATCCGTCGTACAAGGAAAAAATCGGCCAGACCAATCAGGCCTAGCCGGCGCGCATTCGCGGCGTCCCGGCAACGCCAGCGCCGAGCACCGCGCGGCGGTCGGCGACCGCGTGATGGAATTGCTCGAGCGTCAGCGCGATCACCGACAGGTCGCTTTCCTCGACGGTGCCGTCGTCATAGCAATCCAGCGTCTCGCGTAACATGTCGTCGGCCGCGCTTTGCATTTCCGCCAGTTCTTCCGGCGTTTCGGCCTTCCTCGCCCCGGAAATCAGCTCGAGCAAATGATCGCGATGGGCAAGGTACTGCTCGCGCTCGTCCTTGTTCCAGTAGTGCTTCAGCCAGGCGCCGGCGGATCCCAGGCCCGAGACGATCAGGACCAGGAACCAGATGTAGTCGGTGTATTTCTCGAGGAACGTTCGCTCGTTGCCGTCGATATAGGCGGCGGCCCCCGCATGCGCCGGTAACGCGGCGTCCTTGTCCGTATCCGGCTTTTCGATCTGCGAGGCGGACGGCAATTCGCGCGCGAGCTGCTGGCGGTTGGTGAAGAGCTGGCGGGCGAAGGCGGCGACCGCCGTGTCCGACAGCGACTTCGGCGCGATGATCAGGTGATTGATGGCAACCGTATCGACCTTGTCTTCCGGCCGCTGCGGCGAGGAGCCGAAGATGCTGGCGGGAATCTCTTCGGATTCGTAGACCGGGTTCTTCTTTGCGATGGCTTCGGCGACGTCGATCGGCAGGAATTTCGGCTCGCCGCGGGCGACCGCCGTTGCCGCGATCGCGTCCACGGTGATCTTGCTCTTGAGCGGGCCGACCGCCATGAACGCGTCGATCGTCTGGTCGCGCGCCATTTCGCCGATCTTGTCAGTGGCGAACTGGCTGATCGTGACCTTGTCGGGATTGATGCCGGACTCTTTCAGAACGTTACGCAGCAGCGTGACATTGGCCTGCGTCCTCCCGATCACGCCGACGCGGTGGCCGGCGAGTTCGTCGAGACTCTTGATCTTGGGTGTGGGCTGCTTCTTCGAGCCTTTGGCGGGAAGGCCGGAAGGCGCCCACAGCACGACGACATTCTTGCGCAGGATCGCGACCGACTCGGCGTTCGCCGGCAGGTTCAGGTCGCCGCGCGCCACCGCGAGATCGGCTTTGCCGGCCGTGAACAACGCGATGCTCTCCGCCGTCCCTTCCGTCGTGACCAGCGACAGCCGCACCGAACTGTTCTCGCGCGCAAACGTCTGCGCCATCAACTGGATCAGTTTCTGGTCCTCGCTGCCGGCAGGCCCGACCGCAATCCGCAGCGTCGTCGGCCGCAGCACGTAATACAGCGTGCCGGCGGCGACGCCGAATGCGAGCATGCCGGCGGCAAGGATCAGAAGCGCATAACCCCTCCGCTGTCGCCGCCGTCGGGATCGCGCATTATCGTCGTTCGGGTCTGACATCATTCTGTCAAATTACACCAAAATGCGTGGAGGGGGGCTTAAAAAACATCCTTACATATCGATGACGTCATACGCCTGAAATATCCATGGCCGAACGTCGGATTTGAGAATCGTTCACGAAATCTCGGGTCCGGGACATGAAGATATTGATAGCGACCGACGCGTGGCATCCGCAGGTGAACGGCGTCGTCCGCACGCTGACCTCGCTGGCGAAGAGCGCCTCCGCGCTCGGCGCCGATATCAGCTTCCTCACTCCCGACGGATTTCCGTCGATGCCCCTGCCGACCTATCCCGGCTTACGCATCGCGCTGCCGAACCGGCGCGAGATCGCGCGGCGGATCGGAGAGGCTGCGCCGGATGCCATCCACATCGCGACCGAAGGACCGATCGGCTGGGCGGTGCGCGCCTATTGCCGCCGCCGTAAGCTTGCGTTTACCACGTCCTATACGACGCGCTTTCCCGAATATGTCGCCGTCCGCACCGGACTCCCGCTCGGCGTCGGCTATGCGGTGATGCGGCACTTTCATGCCGCATCTTCCACGGTCATGGTCGCGACCGATTCGCTGCGGCAGGAACTCGGCGCGCGCGGTTTTCGTAAACTCGGCTTCTGGACGCGCGGCGTTGACACCGAGCTCTTCAACCCGCATGCGCTGGCGGCGCTCGATCTGCCGCGGCCGATCTTCATGACCATGGGCCGGGTCGCGGTGGAAAAGAATCTCGAAGCGTTTCTGTCGCTCGATTTGCCGGGATCGAAAGTGGTGGTGGGCGACGGACCGCAAAAGGCGCAGCTCGCAAAGCAATATCCCGACGCGATCTTCCTCGGCGAGAAGAAGGGTGCGGACCTGACCGCGCATCTCGCTGCCGCCGACGTCTTTGTGTTTCCAAGCCTCACCGACACTTTTGGCGTCGTGCAGCTCGAGGCATTGGCCTGCGGTACGCCGGTTGCGGCGTTTCCGGTCACCGGCCCGAAGGATGTCATCGCCGATCATCCGATCGGGGCGATCGACACCGATCTGCGTAGCGCGTGCCTGCGCGCGCTGACGATGTCGCGCGAGGCCTGCCGGAATTTTGCGCTTTCGCGTTCCTGGGAAAACAGCGCTAGGCAGTTCATCGGCAATCTGACGGCGCTGCAGCCAAGCCGCGCGTTGCGGCCGGTGCGCCGGGCGCCTGCTACAAGCGCCGTGCAGAGCTAAGACCATCAAACCAGTCATACGCGTAAGACGAGAAGGCAGAACGAACCATGGCAGACATCATCAAGCTTGACGGTAGCAGGGCCCTTGATTTCGACCGCGAAACGGTCGAGCAGGCCTATGATCGCTGGGCGCCGGTTTACGACCTCGTGTTCGGGGGCGTGTTCAGCAAGGGTCGCAAGGCGGCGATCCAGGCCACCAACAAGATCGGCGGCCGTGTGCTCGAGGTCGGCGTCGGCACCGGCATCTCGCTGCCGCTATACGCGCCGCATCTGCGCATCTTCGGTACCGATATTTCGGAGTTGATGTTGGAGAAGGCGAAGAAGCGCGTTGACGAGCTTGGCCTGAAGAACGTCGAGGGGCTTGCGGTGATGGACGCCGAAAACCTCGAATTCCCCGACGATTCGTTCGACGTTGTGATGGCGCAGTATGTCGTCACCGCGGTGCCGAACCCGGAAAAGGCGCTCGATGAATTCGCCCGCGTGCTGCGGCCGGGCGGCGAGCTCATCATCCTTACCCGTGTGAGCGCCGATGCCGGCATGCGCCGCTTCATCGAGCAGCGGCTGCAGCCGGTGGTGCGCCCGCTCGGCTTCCGGACCGCCGAGTTTAGCTGGTCGCGCTACGCGCAATGGCTGGCGGGCGCGCGTGGCATCGAACTGGCGGAACGCCGCCTGGTGCCGCCGCTCGGCCATTTCTCCCTGGTGCGTTTTCGCAAGGTCGATGTAGCCGCGGCTGCCTAGCACGCGGCCGATGACGTCCGCGTCATCGCGTCGCTGCAAGCCGTCACATGTCAACATGATGATGTCACATGCCGGACATCGAATCTCAGTAAACGTCAAACAGACGAGAATTTAGGGGTAGAGAATGATCAAGAATTTTCTGCAGGAGCTGCGAACCCAGCGCTGGGACGACCATCGTTATTATCATCACAGCCGCATCAACCAGTCGCTGCACTTCGTCAGCGCCGCGAGCTTCCTGTTTGCCTATGCGATGCTGTTCATCGATCCGATGGTGTCGGCGCTTGTCGGCTGGCTGGTCTCGATGACTTCGCGGCAGGCCGGTCACTTCTTCTTCGAGCCGAGGGGGTATGACCACGTCAACCACGCCACCCATGAGCACAAGGAAGAAATCAAGGTCGGCTACAATTTGCAGCGCAAGGTCGTGCTGATGGCAATCTGGGCGCTGTCGCCGCTGGTACTATATTTCGACCCGACCCTGTTCGGTCTGTTCACGCCCTGGACGTCGCCGGCGGACTTCATGCGCCAAGTGGCCAAGATCTGGCTCGTGGTCGGAGCCGGCGGGTTGTTGTTCCGCACCGTCCACCTGTTCTTCATCCGCGACGTCGAGACCGGGCTGGTCTGGATGACCAAGATCCTCACCGACCCCTTCAGCGATCTCAAGCTGTACTACAAGGCGCCGCTGGCTCTGATGAAGGGCGAACTGATCGATCCCGGTCTCGAGAAGCACGTCAAGCACGCGTGAGTGCTCGGCGTCACCCTGAAAGCCGTATTGAAATCGTCATGCCCGGCCTTGTGCCGGGCATCCACGTTGTTAGGCGCCAGTTGTGAGATCGTCATTGCGAGCGAAGCGACTTGCCCGCCGTAGCTTTAGCGAAGGCGGAAGCAATCCACCTCCCACGCGGGGAGAGATGGATTGCTTCGTCGCTTCGCTCCCTTGCGCAAACGCTTGGCATTTGTCGCAGGCAATGACGAGGAGGCTAGTCCGACTGTGATGATTGTCGAAAGCGCGCGCTTAGCGACCAAGCCGCTTGGCAAGCATCTCTTTCAGGATCTGCCGCTTGATGTTCTTGTTGGTCAGCGACACATGGTGCCACCACCAGCCGTCGCGCTTCATCTTCTCGGTGGCGGCGACGAACCGATCGGCCACCTCAGTGAAATCCGCGTCGGTGTAATTGAGGCTGAAGATCAGCCGGCCGGTGCCGACCCAGCTCAGCGCCAGCCCTTCGGCGCGCAGGTAGTATTGAAGCATCCAGTTGTAGCGGGACGGCTCGGTATATTGCACCATCCAGATCGAGGAGAGGTTGCTGACGCGGACGGGCAGGTTCTGGGCGGCGAGCCGCGCGTTCAATGCACTGGCGCGGCCGTTCCAGGTCTCGTCGAGCCCCTGGTAGACGGCGTTGAAGTTCGGGCTGGCGAGCCGGCTCAGGAACTCATCCATCGCCGTCATCACGTAGGGGTGCGAATTGAAGGTGCCGCGGGCGAAGCAGATATCGGCGGGGCGGTCGTCGCGATAACGCCGCATCAATTCTTTGCGGCCGCAGACCACGCCGACGGGAAGGCCGCCGGCCAGGCTCTTGCCGTAAGTCACCATGTCGGCGCGGACGCCGAAATATTCCTGCGCGCCTTTGGCGGCGAGGCGGAAGCCGACGAAGATTTCATCGAAGATCAGGACGATGCCGCGTTCGGTGCAGACGTCACGCAGCTTCTTCAGCCAGTCGGCATAGGCCGCGCGATCGAACGCGCCCTTGCGCGAACTGTCGACGAGGGCGGAATCGCCGGGCGCGTTCGCGTTGGGATGCAGCGCCTGCAACGGATTGACGAGCACGCAGGCGATGTCCTTGCGCGTGCGCAGCACATGCAGCGTCCGCTCCGACATGTCGGCCAGCGTATAGGTCTCGTGCGGCGATACCGGGTTGCCGATACCGGGCTGCACGTCGCCCCACCAGCCGTGATAGGCGCCGGCGAAACGAACCAGGTGCGAGCGCTTGGTGTGGTAGCGCGCCAGCCGCACCGCCTGCATGACCGCTTCGGTGCCGGACATGTGGAACGAAACTTCGTCGAGTCCGGAGATCTCGCACAGCCGCTGCACGTTCTCGGTGATGACGGGATGGTAGGGACCGAGCACGGGCCCGAGCGCATGGGCGCGCTTTTCGGCCTCCGTGATGCACTCCTTGTAGAAATCGTTGCCGAAGATGTTGACGCCGTAGGAGCCGGTCAGGTCGTAGAACACGTTGCCGTCGATATCGGTGACGGTGACGCCGGCGGAGGACTGCATGAACGCGCCGGTGCCGAGGTTTTCCCGCACCAGCCGGCTGTACTGGAACGGCACCCGGTAGCTTTCGGTGAACTGCAGGTCGGAGATGCGCGCAGCCGCCTCGGCCGTCATCTGCCGGCCCTTGGCGTAGCGCTCTTCATAAAGGCAGGCGAGCCGGAAGAAGGCGTCCTGCCGCTGCAGGGCGATTTCGGCGGGCGCGCCGTCGGAACGGAAGAAGCCGTCGATATCGAACTCGTAATGCGGCAGCAGCCGTGCGACCATTTTGGACATTTTGGAATGTCCAGTCAGCGAACGGTGCTTGGCGCGGGACAATGCCAGCCGCGCCTGCAATTTGGGGAAGACTGCCGCGGCGCTCACGACCGCAGCGGCGGACAGCGAAAGAATCGGAAGGGACGAGTCCATGCCTGAAGCGCTAGCCAATCCTGCTGACAGATTGATGACAATAAGGGGCCTGATCGCCCGCTTTACCCAGCAGGAAGATCTGAATTTCCTCCTGACCAACCGCATTCCGCGGGCGGCGCTGACGCGCTTCATGGGCTGGTTCAGCAAGATCGAGAACCCTTTGGTGCGCGATGCCTCGATCGCCTGCTGGCGGCTGTTTTCCGATCTCGATCTGTCGGAAGCCAGAAAGACCGAATTCAAAAGCCTGCACGATTGTTTTACGCGCGAATTGCGACCCGGCCTTCGTCCGGCCGATCCCGATCCATCCGTCGTGACCAGTCCCTCCGACGGCATCATCGGCGCCTTCGGCAAGATCGCGGATACCGAACTGTTTCAGATCAAGGGCGCGCCTTATTCGCTGCTGGATCTGCTCGGCGATCCCGCGCTGGTCGAGCAGCACCGCAACGGCCGCTTCCTCACGCTGCGGCTGACGTCGAGCATGTATCATCGCTTCCACGCGCCCTATGACGCCACGATCAAGAGGGTGACGTTCATCCATGGCGATGTCTGGAACGTCAATCCGATCGCGCTGAAGCGGGTGGAGCGTTTGTTCTGCAAGAACGAGCGCGCGGTGCTGCGCACGCGGCTTTCGACCGGCGAGGCGCTGACGCTGGTGCCGGTCGCCGCCATTCTTGTCGCCAGCATCCGCCTGCATTTCCTCGATGTCACGCTCAACGCGCAGAGCAGGGGACCGGTGGACTTCGCCTGCTTTGCGCGGGTCAAGAAAGGCGACGAACTCGGTTGGTTCGAACACGGCTCGACCATCATCGTGCTGGCGCCGGAGAGTTTCGAATTCGCCGACGGTGTCGTGGAGGGAGCGCGCATTCGCGCCGGCGAACCGTTGTTGCGGAAACCGCAGGTTTAGGCTCGATTCTCCGCGCTGATCCCTCTATATGCTCGCGGTCGCACTGGATTCGTAAGGTGCGATAACGCGGGAAGAGAGAGAGATGGCGCGATCGCCCGTTCTGGCGGCCGGGGGCATTGTATTGCGGCAAGGGCAAACGCCGCTGGTCGCCGTCGTGCGCCTGCGCAAGCGCAACGAATGGGTCTTGCCCAAAGGCAAGCTCGACGACGGCGAGACGCCGCGCGCCGCCGCCGAGCGCGAGGTGGTGGAAGAAACCGGGCACGATGTCGCCGTGCACGAATTTCTGGGCACGCTGGTCTATGAATCCCGCGGCGGTTCCAAGGTCGTGCACTACTGGCGCATGGAAGCGCGCGGTGGGGCCGTTCATGAACTGATGCGTGACGTGAAGGCCGTGGATTGGCTGCCGCTTGCGGACGCCGTCGACCGGCTGTCACGCAATTACGAGCGTGCGTTTCTTGAAAATGTAGGCCCGATTGCACTCTCCGCGGCCGCGCATGCCGCCACCACCCGGAAAGCGCGGGCCAAACAGCCGCCAGAGAAGCGCCGGACACGGCGGCCGGACGTGACAGCGCCGCCTGCGGTCACTCCTGCACCGGCTCCGTCCCTGCCTGATCAATCCTTGCCGCAGGTCGCGCAGCATGACGATGTGACCGTCGTGATCGATGCGACTGCCGTTACGTCCGTTGAGCAGGTCGTTGATGAAGCGCAGCCGGCCGGCCCGCCGTCATTTGCGCTGGAGATAGAGCCGGTGGCCGTCGACACGGTGGAGAGCCGAACGCGACAGCAGCCGCGCAGCTTCTTGCAGAAGCTGCGCAACTGGCTGCGGCGCGATACCTGACTCCATCTTCCGACTAACGCAATTCCTTCGGCGGCGGCTTGCCGCGTTGCGGCGCGGGCGCAGGCCGCCTCGGCGCTCCGGGCAGCCCCGGCCGTTGAACGGCAGGCGCACCTTGAACGCCGGGCACGCGCTGCAATCCCGGCACGCGCTGCGGCCCGGGCACGCCGTACCTGTTCGGCAATTCCGGACGTGTCAGCGGTGCGCCGGGCTGCGCCGGCACTGAGGGCTGTTGCGGTTGACCTGCACGCGGCGGCAGGCCGGGCTGCGGCAGATCGGATCGTGATGGTTGTCCCGCACGGGGTGGCAGTCCGGGTTGTGCCGGCAAACCGGGTCGTGACGGTTGTCCGGTTCGCGGTGGCACGCCGGGTTGATTGGGCGGGCCGGGTTGCTGCGGCTGTCCCGCGCGCGGCGGCAGTCCCGGTCGCTGCGGAGAGCCTGGCTGCTGCTGTCCCTGGCGGTTCGGTACGGCCGGCAGTGGCGGCTGACCGGGTTGCCCGGGCAGGCCGTTCTGCCTGATCTGGCCGGGACGGTTCAACTGACCGGGTTGCTGTTGTCCAGGCCTGACCTGTCCCGGCAGACCATTTGGCCGCGGCTGGCCGGGCTGGAATTGCCGGATCGGCCGGTTCGGATTGACGAAGCCGGGATTGGCGCGGCGGAATTCGCGCTGCTGGAACACGAGCTGCCGGCCGACATTCTGCGTCGAGTGAAGCTGACGCACAAAGCCCTGGTCGCGCAGCATCATCGCTTGCGGAATCGCCAGCGGTACCGCGGCGAAGCGCGCACCGCCCGCGCCGGGCCGGATGGTGAAGCCGCTCGCGCCTTGCGTGAGGAAGCCGAGCCGCGCGCCAGCGCGGTCATTGACCTCGATGCGACCGACCCTGCCGTCGGCGTCGGGATAAAGCTTGACCGCGACGTTGTTTGGAGTGTTGGCGGCGGCGCCTTCCGGGACTTCGACGAGGCCGGTGGTGCCGCGGATGCCGAGCGTCGCCGTCGGCGTCGTGATCTTCATGTCGCCGGTTTTTGCCACCGAGGCGGCGACGAAGGCCGCGGTGCCCTTGGCGACGTCGAAGATCGCCGCGTTGCTCTTGCCGCCATCCTCATAGACGTAATTGTCGATGGTGATCTTCGTGCTCGCCTTCAAGGTAAAGGTGGTGGTGTCGATGAAGGTGATGCCAAGCGCGGAGTTCGCTCCGGTCTGCACGACGTCGTTGAGATAGATCTCGTCCTTGACCTTGAGCGGCGTGGTCTTGTCGTTGCGGATTACGCTGGCGCTGCCGGTCACTTTCGCGACGTTGCCGATCGGCTCCTCCGGCGCGTCCGCAGCGGTTGCGTCAGGTGTGGCGGGATCGGGCGCCGCCGCCGGTGCGGCGGGCTGCGAGGGGTCGGTCTGCGCCTGCGCCAGTTGCGTCAGCTCGGAAGCTCCTGCGAAAACTTCCGTCGTGCCGATCGTCGCGCTGCAGGCCAACAGCATGAGCGCGAAGGACAAGTGGCGCTGCATCGGGGGAATTCCGGGTCGGGGAAGGGCGGGCGAAGCTTTGCGATTTCAGCCTCCGATTTCAGCCTCTCCCGGCTGAACGCGGAATGAACGGCGGTGCTTGTTGTCACGGGCGGCCGAAACGAGCAAGCGCCACGTCCGGGATACCGGGACATGGCGCCGTGACTTTAGTAAGGAAAATGCTCAGCCGCGCTTGTGCGGCGTCAGGCTGAGCGGCCTGGCGGGTTTTGCCGCGGGCGCGTAGCTCGCAGGCGAGGCGGCCGGCGGCACGTATTGAAAGACGGCCTTGCAGCCGTCGCTGAGCTGCGCGCGCTTCTGCACCATGCAGGCGGTGACGCGATCGACATCGGGAATTTCCGACGAGCACAGCCGCATCGCGTCGCCGGTGCACATCTGCTGCTGCTCCGCCGTGTAGGCCAGAGCCGCTGTGCTCAGCGCGGCCAGCGCAAAGGTGGTCGTGACCAGCAATTGGCAGTTACGCATTGTCGAATCCGTGAAAGCCATCGAATGTCCCTTTATGTTGGTGAGTGCGCCCGCAAGTATCGCGCCGGAGCGGCGCGTCGTCGGGACGATCACTACGCAGGCTTGGTTTCCGCAATCCTTCGTCGCAGCGCAAAACGGTTTCGTCGCGGGCGAGTTTTGTTTCACCGTTTACCCACGTTCGAGCGGCGGGTGGTTACGCCGCCTTCCGTCCCGCCGCGACCAGCAGGGCGTCACGTTCGGGGGCCGGCATGGCGCGGATGCGGCGTTGGGCGGTGAGGCGGATGGCGGCAAAGCCGACCACGAACACCACCACCTTGCTCACGATGCTATAGATCGGCATGATCAGGGCCCAGGTCTCAAGGCTGCAGGTCAGGGCGACGAACGCATTTACCGCGGCGGACACGAACATCAGGCCTGCCCAGGCGAAGCCCACGATTGTGGCGACATCGGGCACTACCGCCCGTGCGATGTCAGGCAGATAGCGGTTCAACCAGCCGGGCTTGCACATGACGCCGCCGACGATCCCATAGATCACGCTTGGCTTGATCAGCACGAAGCGCGGATCATGGGTCAGGAGTGTCGCGATGCCTGCAGCGATGATCAGGACCAGGCTTAGCCACTCCATGACGTGGATCGGCCTGCGGCGGATGAACTGGATTCCGATCTGTGCGAGGCCGAGCGCAATGCCGAGGCCGACCGCCAGCATCGTGTTGTGTGTCAGCAGATAGACAACGAGGAAGAACAGGGTCGATGCGAGGTCGAGCAGCAGCAGTCTGGCCGCGTTGAGAAAGTCTTTCATCGGACGTGGTACTCGCCATGGGCATTGTGCGGAATGCCATCGGCAAGCCGATGAACGCGTCGCAGCTCGATCGTTTTCACGGCAAGGATAAGCGGGTCGGCGGAGGCTGGTCCTATCGAATTCTGAAATCGCTAATCGAATTGTCGATGTGAGTATGCGCTACCGCGGTCCGCGGCCGTCGCCCTCCGGCGGAATTCGGTCGGGGTCAGCCCCGTGTCGGCCTTGAATGCGCGGTTGAACGGCGCAAGCGACCGGAATCCGGAATCCAGCGCGATCGTCAGCACGGGTACGTCGATCTGGCCGGGATCGGCGAGTGCCGCCTTCGCCTCCTCGATGCGATAGCGATTGAGGAAGGCGTTGAAGTTGCGGTGACCCAGCCCGTCGTTGATGAGGCCTCGCAACCGGTGTTCAGGTATGCCGAGCCTGACCGCCAGCGTGCCGATCGTCAGCCCCTCACGCCGATAGGCCCGCTCGATCGTCATCACATGGTCCAGGCGATGGAGCGAAGCCCGGTCCGACGCCGACACGCCGGCGTGGGAGACCGGCTCGGACGCCCTACCGGCTGCTCCGCTGCCGACGACAGCGGGGCGGCTCTGGGGTCCATAAAACAGGATCAGCCATGCCGCGAGCAGTGCCGATACGCCAAGCGCGAGCGAATAGGTCAGGCTCATGGACTTCAGCGGAATCGCAGCAAGCCCCGAGGCCGCAGTGAGCACGAGGTGGATCGTGATGCCGACCACGAGCGCTATCCGCAGGCTGGTGCGTCCCGTCAAAGGGCCCGCACGCCAGCCTCTTGGGATCTGCGCAGCCGCCAGCAGGGCGAAGCCGATCGAGGCCACCGCCAGCAGCCGGCCGCAGGTCGCCGCAAGATCTGGCCACTCCGACCAGCCGTTGTAGGCCATGAGGCCGAGGCCAGCGACGAGCGCCCACAAACCGCCGTGCCAGGGGCGCAGGGCGAAATTCTCGTCGAAGATCGCGTGCGCCCACAGCCAGAACACGACGGGAAAGCCCATCGAAAGCACGACAAAGGGGGAATTCCACCCGAACGACCCCATGGGAAAGAACGGCGCCGTCGAAATCGCGTAGGCGGCACCGGCCACGCTCATGGCGAGAGCCAGGCGTGCCGCGACACGCAGCGGCGCGCACCGCAACAGCACGATACAGACGACAAGAAATAATCCGACCGCCACACCCCGGAGGCCGAGATCTAAAGCCATCGACGCCATTGCAGCCGTCCTCACGGGTCGAACCTATGACAGTCCAAGCTTTATACCGCTTCAGCTTGCCCGCGCGAAAGGAGGTTGGCGACAGAGCCGACCGAGTTTGGACGCCAGATCGCGGTCTTTTCTTTCGCAAGACGCTTTGCATCGCCTTTTCCGCAACTTTTTTTTCACCGGCGCCGACGGTCGTCAATGTCGCTTCAGCAGGGATTTGCTATGATCTGATTCTGGCGCGGCCCATGCCTCCCCCCTCCGTCGGGACAGCATCTTTCATGCGGGGCCATTTCGACCATCGAACCAACTGTTCGAGCATCAAGCATAAGGAGGGGTTGCGATCATTGCTCGCAATAGGAGGTTCTTTCGATGAAGCTGTCTGCGCCCCTTTATCACTTGAAGCGTAAGGCCAAACTTCTATCCCGTGCAGAAAATATCCCGCTGCACGAGGCGCTCGACCGCGTTGCCAGGCAAGAGGGTTTTGGCGCCTGGAGTTTGCTTGCGGCCAAAATGACCGCAACCGCGCCTGCCGCAAAACTGTTTGCGCGGCTGGCGCCCGGCGACCTGGTGCTGGTGGGTGCGCGCCCGGGCCAGGGCAAAACCCTGATGAGTCTCGAACTCGCCGTGCAGGCCATGAAATCAGGCTGTCGAGGCGTGTTCTTCACGCTGGAGTACACCGAAAAAGATATGCTGGATCGTTTCCGGGCCATCGGCGTGGCGCGGGAGGATTTTGCCGGTCTGTTTGAATTCGACAGCTCCGACGAGATGAGCTCGGATTACATCGTCAAGCGGCTGGCAGGCGCGCCTCGCGGCACCCTGGTGGTCGTGGACTATCTGCAACTGCTCGACCAGAAGCGTGAGAATCCGGAATTGATGGTTCAGGTTCGCACCCTGCAGTCGTTCGCACGCGATCGCGGGCTGATCTTCGTCTTCATCTCCCAGATTGCCCGCACGTACGATCCATCGAAGAAACCATGCCCCGATCTGGAAGATGTCAGATTGCCGAATCCGCTGGATCTGAGCCTCTTCACCAAGACATGTTTCCTGAACAACGGTGAGGTTCAGTTCCGGGCGGCAAGCTAGGCCGCGGACCCATTAGCGCGAAAGCCATAGTCGTATTGACGCAAGCTGCATGGCCATACTCCTCGGCTGAGTTGCCGAGCACAAGAAGCATGCGTCAGCGGGTTAGGCATTGGAATCGGGTCGGTCTTCGGGCCAAAGCAGACTTTGTCTGCGGCCCGGGGCAAACACCCTGTAGCGATTGACCCAACTGCGACATCCGCGCGATGAATCATTCCGCCAGTACAAAAAGCCCCGGCGATGCCGGGGCTTGAGTTCCCGGGATTTCGAGAAAATCAGTACCTTCCGACGACCGGACCGCCCAAGTTGAAGCGGTAGTTGATGCGAGCGGTGATGAGGTCCACATCTTGGCGGATAGAGTCAGTACGGAATACGCCGCCGACCGGTATGACAGCGGCACCCAAAACACCTGTCGACGTGAAGCTGTGACTATGGTTGCCCATGAACAGGTGATCGTACTCGACCGCAACCGACCAATTCGGTGCAAACCCGAATTCGATGCCCGTTCCGACGACGCCACCCCAGCGTGTTTCACTCGCTGAATCGAACAGCGCGCCCGTGGCGGTCACCGTACCTCGGTATTTGTCGTCGGTCACGGCGGCGCCGCCCTTCACATACCAAAGAACATTGTTCCAGGCATACCCGACCTGGCCGGTGAACAGGCCGAACGCTTCAATCTTGGAATTGTTAGTCCAGGTAGGAATGAAACCGCTAACATTAGATCCCTTCAAATCAGCCCAGTCGCCCTGCGCTTCGAGACCGAACACCCAACCGGCGCTCTGCCAACGGTAACCGATCTGACCGCCAAACACTCCGCCGGTCGCATCGTGGCAACCTTCACGGAAGATCGGCACGACAGTTGCCCCGGGGAAGTTCGTAATATCCCAGCACTTGTGGCTCGATCCCCAACCGCCGTTGGCACCGACGTAGAAGCCGCTCCAGTCGTAGATCGCAGCCACCATCGAAGGTGGCGCCTTGGTGTAGGGACGTGCAGCCAGATCAGCGGCCGACGCGGGAGCAGCTACGCTTAATGCTATTAGACCAGCCGTATACACCAGAAACTTCTTCATGATATTTCTCCATCTCCGTCGCTTCTGATTTATCTGAAACGATAAATGCGCTCGCGACCGCCTGTGAGTTCGTTCCGGCCAACCGCGCTTGATTCCAGTCTGAATGGTAGACGGTTAGGCCCTGAAATCCCGTGCCCAAAATGCAACTACCGGTTTTTAAGTACAGCTGGAAAACGCAAAGTTGCCAATGGGGCAAGCGTGCTGACCTTTCTGAAATAGGGGCAAAGAGGTGCGTGAGTCCGGAAGTGGCACATCACGTCATTTCGCCGCTGTGCAGCAACCGGGTCGCTCTAGGGGAACAATGCGGACATCAACTTCGATGCATCATGCCGGCGGGTTTATGGGCATACGACCTACTAGGCGGATCCACCCCGGTAATTTGACGATGCGCATAAAGAAGGCCCTGTGGCGAACCACAGGGCCTCAAGTCTCGGGGAGAAATCGTCAGCCCGCGCGCTTCCAGGTCTGGCCGCCGCAGAACATGCCGCCGAAGGCGCAGCCCTGGACCTTGAGCGTATCGGTGCTCTTCAGCGCGATCGTGGAGTCGTAATTGCGGCCGCTGTCGGGATCATGGATCCGGCCGGTCCACTTGCTGCCTTGGGGCTTCATGTTGATCAGGATTCTTGCGCCGGTGTTGACGGAATAGCCGCACAGATTGGCGCCGCATTCCTCGATGCGAACGTTGCCCTTGTTCTCTTCCGTCGCCCAGATGCCGACCGGCGAGTTCGGGTCGGACGCAGCGGCTGCGGCCACCGGCGCCGGTTGCGGCGCGGGTGCAGGCGCGGCGGCGATCGGCGCTGGCGGCGGAGCGGGCGGCGCAGCTTCGGTTCGCGCCGCAACGGTTGTTTGAGCGGGCGCAGGCGTCACCGCAGTCGCGGCGGGAGCGGGGGGCTGCGGCGCAGTGGCCTGGGCCGGAGCGGGTGCTGGCGGTGCCGCCGGTGCGGTCGTCACGACGTCATCGTCGCCCTTGCGCTTGCCCATGCCCTTGAGATCGATATTGCCGAGCGTGCCGGTATAGCCGGGGGAGGTGATCTTGATGCAGGAAATGCCGCTGCAGTTGCGCGGCGCCTCAACACGAACGCGCTCGCCGTTGATCTGGAGGGTAATTCCGCCGGCATGCGCCGAGGTGGTGGCCATCAGCAATGCGGCGAGGATGTAGAGCTTCTTCATGACAGGCTCCTGAGCGGCTGGTGAGCGCGTGGCGGTGAACATGGGCGGACCGTACGCGGCGTGAGGGACACGTTCTGTGATGCACGTCACAAGATTCCCGGGAGCGCGGCGCGGCTCGGTGATTCAAATCACATTCAGCCGAGCTTCCCCGCGATTAGTTTTCCGCATCACCAGCGGGGAGGCTCCAATGAAACGACTTTGTTTTCTCGCCGTGCTGATGGCGCTCAGTTCTTCGGCCTATGCGGGCCGCTCGATTTCATTCAAGGTCGGCAGCCATCGGGTGCACATCGAATCCTCCAGGCATTGCCGTTCGGTTTCATGCGCCTCGATGTCGATCTCCAGAAGGCTCAACTGGCGCCACAGGCGCGACCGCCATAACGACGACCGCGACATGGCTGTGCCGGCAAAGCCTGCGCCATCAGCGCCGCAGACGATCTCGCCGCCCGCTCCGCCGGCGATCACGGCGCCGGCCAAGACCATCGTTGCCGCGCCGCCGCCAGCCACTTACACGACGGCGGCATCGAGGGGCCAGATCGTCGCTGCGCCTCCACCACCTGCGCCGCCTGCACCGCCGCCGGTTCATGAGATTTCGATTCCAGCGCCGTCTCCGCCAGTCGAGAAACCGGTCGAGACCGCGCGGCCTGCGCCGCAGGTCGAGCGCGTCTCGCATCAGGCCTTGGACGAGCCGCCGGATTCGCCGGTTGGCGACTGGCAGACTGAAGGCAAGGGAACGGTGCGGATCGCAAAATGCGGCAATGCGCTGTGCGGCTTCGTGCTCGGTTCGTCGAACGAGAAGGGCGAAGCGATCCTGATCAACATGAAGCCGAAGACGGAAAGGCAATGGACCGGCGGCGTCTACAGCCAGGAAAGCGGTGAGACGTATTACGGCACGATGTCGATGAAGGCGATCAACACGCTTCGCGTCGAAGCCTGCGCGGTTGGCCGCTTCTATTGCTCCGGCAACAATTGGAGCCGCATCACGCGCCGCGCCGACAGCCTGGTGACGTCGCGGCAGGTATCCGCCGAGATGCGCTCGTAGAGCCTCGCATCAGAACCGGGCTCCAGCTTGTTGTTTTGACGCGTTTTGTTTTACGTGAACGGGCTCCACGCACGGATCAAGTCCGAGGAGCATGCTTCGCTCGAAAACGCTATGTGCGCTCACGAAAATGCCCGGTGACACCGTCACCGGGCATTCAGGTCCATCTCTGAATAGGAAGTCTAGAACACGCCGAGCACAATCGCGGCGACGAAAGCGAATGCAACATACGCGGTTACAATGCTCAGTCTGCTGACGAGAGGACTTACGAAATCCATTGGGGGTAACTCCCTAGGTTCACGTCGTGCCCGCACATAACACTTAAGGCTAACAAAGCGTTCCCGGCCTAAAAAGTCAGAGTTGCTGTCCATCCACGGTTCTTCACAGGCCGCGGCCCCCGGAAACATGGTAAAAATTTCGTAAAATCAATATGTTGAAGAGTCCTTAAATAAATTCGTTGAACGTGCGGGGGATGACGCACGGAGTTCGTTTGTATCTCGTCGGCTCCTTCGTCCTCGTCTCGCTAGCGGGTTGTGGCCGCGGATTTTTTCAGTCCGCCGAGCGCGAACCGTGGCGTGCCGAGGCAGAAGTCGCTTGCCTGAAGTCCGGCGCGGTCAAGGAGAGCGCGGAACTGGTCCGGATCGACCCGATTTCCGGTCCCGGCGTGTGCGGTGCGGAATATCCGCTGAAGGTGGCGGCGCTCGGCGAAAACATCTCCAGCTTCGGATTTGCCGACGAAAGCCTTCGGCCGCCCGGAAGTATCGGCAATCAGCCGCGCTGGCCGATTACGCGCGCGCCGGCGGCAGCTCCGCCCCTTCAAGGAAACTATCAAGGAAATTATCAGGGAAGCTCTTCGGGGAGCTATCCGAATCCGGCGCCGCGCCAGCCGAACCATGCCGCGCCGTCGAACGGCCCGATCTCGCTGTCCGCGCCGGGCATCGGCCCGCAGGAGGATGACGTCGATCTGCCGCCCGAAGGCGCCCCGCAATCGCGTGGCGGCAGCTATATGGCCGGACCGTCCTATCCGCCGCGCGGCCGTTACCCGGCGTCTTCATCTGCGCCGTATCCGCAGCCATCCTATTCGCCTCCGCCGGCAACGCCGGCTGTGCCGCGGCTCGGGCCCGCGCCGGGCAATTCCGTCGGCGCCCTCGGGCAGGTCTCGATGAAGCCGGCGGCGACGCTGGCGTGCCCGATCGTCTCGGCGCTCGACCGCTGGCTCAGCGATTCCGTGCAGCCGGCGGCGATGCGCTGGTTCGGCGTGCGCGTCGTCGAGATCAAGCAGATATCGGCCTATTCCTGCCGCGGCATGAACGGCAATCCGCACGCACATATTTCCGAGCATGCGTTCGGTAATGCGCTCGACATCGCGGCCTTCACGCTCGCCGACGGCCGCCGCATCACGGTCAAGGGCGGCTGGCGCGGCATGCCGGAAGAGCAGGGCTTTCTGCGCGACGTGCAGGCGACCGCCTGCCAGCAGTTCAACACCGTGCTGGCGCCGGGCTCCAACTCCCATCACGAGGATCACATCCACGTCGACCTGATGCGCCGCGCCTCCCGCCGCACCATCTGCCAGCCCGCCGCCGTGTCCGGCGACCAGGTCGCCGCGCGCGCCGGGCAGCGCAATCCGTATGCGTCACGCGATCCCTATTCGACAGGATCGCTCAGCAGCAAGAAGTCGGTGTCGCGCTGGTTCAGGGGCAACAGCAAGGTCAACGAGGAAGACGAGTTCGAGGATCATTGAGCGAGCGCTGCCGTCGACGCAGCTTTCACTCCCAGGCAAGGCCAGTATCAGGCGTTACGATCCTGCACGCCATGACGAGGTCTAGAGACCCAGCATCTTGCGTGCCTCCTCCGCCGTCGCCGGGCGCCTGCCGTGGCGCGCCAGCGTTTCGGCGGCCAGCCTGACCAGTTCGGCATTGCTGGATGCGAGGCGGTCCTTGCTGATGCGGATGTTGTCCTCGAGGCCGGTGCGCACGCCGTCGCCGCCGCGGGCCAGCACCCATTCCATCACGCGGGCCTGATTGATGCCGATGCCGGCGGCGGTCCAGGTCGCGCTGGGCAGGATGCGACGCAGCTCGTTCAGCATGATGTCGAGCAGGTGCTCGTCGGCGGGCATGGCATTCTTCACGCCCATCACGAACTGCACATGCGGCCGCGCATTCATCAGGCCGGCGTCGACCAGGCGGCGGGCGCCATGGATATGCGAGAGATCGAAGATCTCGATCTCCGGCAGGATGCGGTTGTCCAGCATCTTGGTCGCAAGGTCGATGACGAGTGCTGCGGAATTCTCATAGACGATGGTGGGGAAGTTTACCGATCCCGTGGACAGCGACGCCATGTCCGGCTTGAGATAGAGCGAGCTGCCGCGCGCAGCCTGGTCGCGGCCGCGGCCGCCGGTCGAGAACTGCACGATCATGCCCGGGCAGTGCTTGCGCACGCCCTCCTGCACCTGCGCAAACAGCGCCGGGTCGGACGACGGGCTCTCGTCGGCGTTGCGCACATGGATATGCACGAGGCTCGCGCCGGCCTCAAACGCCGCGTGGGTGGATTCGATCTGCTCGGCCGGCGTTGTCGGCAGAGCGGGGTTGTCCTTCTTTCGGGGTACCGAGCCGGTGATGGCGACGGCGATGACGGCGGGGGTCATGAATGGATCCTTCTGTCAGATGTCGAAGAAGACCGTCTCGCGATCTCCCTGCAGGTGGATGTCGAACGTATAGACGATTTCTCCGTCCCGCTCTGTGCGGGGCGCGATCAGCGTCTGCCGGCGCGGTGGCTGCTCGATGATGTTGAGAACGGGATCGGCCGCATTGGCCTCCGCCTCGTCCGCAAAATACATGCGGGTGGACAGTCCGATATTGATGCCGCGGGCGGCGATCCAGAAGTTGACGTGCGGTGCCATCATCTTGCGACCCTTGCGGCCGGCGACCGGGCCGGGCTTGACGGTCTCGAAGCCATAAGCGCCCGTTGTGAAATTCGTTCCGGTCCGGCCCCAGCCGCGGAAGTGCGGATCGAGCGGCTTGTCTTGCAGGTCGGCGGGATGGCTGTACTTGCCCGCCGCATTCGCCTGCCAGATCTCGACCAGGACGTCCTTGGTCGGAAGCCCGCTGCCGTCGAAGATGCACCCTTCGATACGGATGCGCTCGCCCCTGGTCTCCGGTCCGACGAGGATGTTGCTGAAATCCTGAGCGAAAATGTCGAAGCCGGCTTGCCGCGGAATGAGGCCGATATGGACATAGGGTCCGGCGGTCTGTGACGGCGTTTCGCCGAGAAATGTGACAGGCATGGCGTCAGCTCCCCTGCAGCTTGTTCTCGAACAAGGTCTGGCGCCGGCCGCGCAGCACGATGTCGAAGCGGTAGGCCAGGCTGTCGAGCGGCACCGCGGCGTTGAGGTCGAGTTTTGCGATCAACTGCTCGGCCGCGCTCCGGTCCGGGATCGTCCCGAAGATCTGGTCGTGCGGGATCAGCGGGTCGCCCTCGAAATACATCTGGGTAATGAGGCGCTGCGCAAATCCTGATCCGAACAACGAGAAGTGAATGTGAGCGGGCCGCCAGGAGTTCACCCGATTGCGGAACGGATAGGCGCCCGGCTTGACGGTGCGGAATGCGTAGTAGCCGTGTTCGTCGGTCAGCGCCCGGCCGCAGCCGCCGAAGTTCGGATCGATCGGGGCCAGATAGGTGTCGTTGCGGTGGCGGTAGCGGCCACCGGCATTGGCTTGCCATATCTCCACCAGCGTGCCCGGCACCGGCCGGCCGTTCTCGTCCAGCACGTGGCCGTGGACGATCGTGCGCTCGCCGATAGGCTCGCCGTCCTTGGCGTAGTTCAGCAGGAGGTCGTGATCGAGCGCGCCAAGTTCGTTCGGCGTGAATCGGGGACCGGTCACCTCGGAGAGCGAGTTCTGCAGCGACCACAGCGGAATGCGCGGCGAGCGCAGCACGCTGGTCTTGTAGTCCGGGGTCAATGCCGGCGGGTGAATGTCGCGGTTGCGTTGATGAAATTCGAATTCAGCGGGCATATTGGCCTTCCCATGGAGGTTGCCGGTCGGATGTCGGGGACGTCGCCATTGTCCGGTGGATCAATGGCGACGTCATTTCCAGCGCAGGCACGCTTCGCGCGGACTAGGCTGCCGCGACGCCACCGATGGATTTGGCGCGCAACTGGTCGTAGTCCGGCTTCGGCATCGGGATCGCCGTCGGATTGCCGAGGTCGTTCAAGTTGACGCGGAACGTTTCGCGCGCCGTCAGCGCGGCCAGGGCCGCAATCACGGTGATGCCGAAAGCGATCGCGCCGACCGTCAGCGGGATATTGCTCGATCCGGGAGGTGCGACAATGGCGAACAGGGCCGGGAGCAGTGCCGTGATCGTGGTTCCGACGTTCTGGGAGATCGCCATCGCGGAGACCCGTGTCCGTGTCGGGAACAGCTCCGGATAGAAGCTCGGAAAGATCGCGTTGTAGCCCTGATAGACCACGCCCCACATCAGGAGCGAGGTGAAGATCGCGAGCCCCACATTGTGAATGCTGATCGCGTAGAGGTAGGCGAACGCGAGCAACCCCGAGGTCAAGGCGCCGATGATGATCGGAGGCTTGCGTCCCACCTTGTCGGACAGATTGCCGATGATCGGGATGACGAACACGGCAAGCATGTTCCCCAGCACCGGGATCCAGAGATAGACGTCCTTTTCAAAGCCGATGCCGTAAGCCGGCTGCACCGCATAGGCCGCGCCGAAGATGGTCGCGACGACGGGAATGACGTTCATCAGCGCCATGCACACGACCCGCAGCATGTCCTTCCAGTTCAACTGGAAAGCCTGGATAATCGGCGCCTTGGGAACGTTGCCCTGCTTGTCTTCGTTCGCAAACGCAGGCGTCTCCTCGACTTCGCGGCGGATGATGTAGCCGGCGACGATGACGACGAAGCTGAGCAGGAAGGGAATTCTCCAGCCCCAGCTGTTGAAGGCCTCGTTCGGCATGTATGCGGCGAGCGGCAGGAAGACGGCTGCGGCGAGGATCTGCCCGGCCTGGACACCTTGCAGCGTGAAGCTGGCATAGAAGCCGCGCCGGCCGAACGGGGCATGTTCGAGGATCATCGAACTCGCACCGGAGATCTCGCCGGCGACGGCGAACCCCTGGATGAGGCGCAGGATGACCAGAAGTATCGGTGCCAGCATGCCGACCTGCTGATAGGTCGGGAGCAGTCCGACGGCCATGGTCGAGATGCCCATCAGGAACATGCAGACGATCAGCACGTTCTTGCGGCCGTGGGTGTCGCCCCAGTGACCGAGAACGAAGGCGCCGATGGGCCGGGCAACATAGCCCACGCCGTAGGTTGCGAGCGAGGCGACGATGGCGACCGTCGGATTGCCCGACGGAAAGAACAGCTGCGGAAAGATCAGCGATGCCGCCGTGGCATAGATGAAGAAGTCATAGTACTCCAGCGCCGATCCGATCCAGCCGCTGGCGGCCGCTTTGCGCGACTGGTCTTGTCGGTGCGAGATAGCCGATGAACTCATTTCGGAATCCTCCAATAGGGTTTCGTTGCTATTGCTCTCCTCACCTGTGATGAACAGACCGGTGGTAGCGGCCTGTTCGGTTTCTTCCCGGCTTGGGTAAGGAGGGGAGGTGCAGCCGAGTTGTAAGGCGTCGCAGACAAGGTCTTCTCCTTGCAGTGCATTCACGCGCGAGGATCAGCCCCTGAATGCTCGGGTCTTGTGCTGCCGATGTTTTCGATCGGTGCATGCAGCTGGTTGCGCGGCTGCCCCAAGGCTGCGAAGTGGCGCAACATGCGTTCAGCGTCCGGCGTCGTGCCGGTGAACAGCTCGAAGGCCTTGACGGCCTGGAATACCGCCATGCCGCCGCCGTCGAGCGTGCGGCAGCCGGCGGCGCGCGCGGCGCGCAGCAGCGCGGTCTCGATCGGGAAATAGACGATCTCCGAAACCCAGAGGTCGGCGCGCAGGTGATCGGCGCGCAGCGGCATGCCCGGATATTTGTCCATGCCGAGTGGCGTGGTGTTGACCACGCCATCCGCCGTCGCGACCGCGTCTTCGGTGCCGGCTTTCACGCGATTTGCGCCGAACCGGGCGCAGAGACTGGCCGCGATTTGCTCGGCGCGCGAGCGGTTCACGTCGACCACGATGAGATTCTCGACGCCTGATGTCATCAGCGCGTAGGCCACGGCTGACCCGGCACCGCCGGCGCCAAACTGCACCACGTGGCGACGCGGCGCATCGGCCATGCTGCGGCGGAAATTCTCCGCAAAGCCCCACCAGTCGGTGTTGTGACCGATCCGCTTGCCGTCGCGCAGCACCACGGTGTTGACGGCGCCGAGCGCCTCCGCATCGGGTGAGAGCGCGTCGAGCAGCGGGATCACCGCCTGCTTGCAGGGATGTGTGATGTTGAGCCCGGCAAAACCCATGCGCTCGGCGGCGCTGAGCAGTTCGGGCAAGGCCTCGGCACCGAGGCCGAGCTTGGCGAGATCGATCTTCTGGTAGAGAAGGCGAAAGCCCTGCTCGTCGCCTTCCCGCTCATGCATCGGCGGCGTCCGCGAGGACTGGATGCCGCTGCCGATCAGACCGCAGAGGAAGCTCGGCTTCACGACCGTGCGCTCCCGATCAGTTGCGCGATCCGCTGCAAGGCGAGGGCGTAGCCCTGTGTGCCTAGTCCGGCGATGACGCCGGTGGCGGCGAGCGAGACGTAGGAGTGATGCCGGAACGCTTCGCGCTGGTGCACGTTCGAGATGTGTACTTCGATGATGGGGCCTTCGAACGTCTTCAGCGCGTCGAGAATGGCGACGGAGGTGTGGGTGAAGGCGGCCGGGTTGATGACGATGCCCGCGGCGGTTTCGCGCGCCTCGTGGATCCAGTCGATGATCTCGTATTCGCGGTTGCTTTGGTGAAAGCGGATGTCGAGGCCGAGCCCGGCACCGACCTTGCGGCAGGCAGCTTCCACGTCGGCCAGGGTCTCGCGGCCATAGATCTCAGGCTGGCGCTTGCCAAGGAGATTGAGGTTGGGGCCGTTCAATACGTAGACGGGCTGCGTCACGTCATCCTCCCTGCTTTATTCCGCCCTTTGGCCGTCCTGTTCCGTCGGCGGCCGTTTGTTGGAGCCACTATGGACTAACCAGACAGTCCATGTCAATAGAAAGTTAACGGCGGGACTCGCCCGCCTCGGATGGGCTATCCGTTCAGTCCATGTGTGTTATGTCTGCCGTGCTTGGGAGGCACCATGACGGCTCTGGAAGACGGCAAGCGCGGCAGGTTCGACAGGGAACGCACCCGTCAGGAGATCCTGGACGCCGCGACGCACGAGTTCGTCGAGCACGGGCTTGCGGGAGCGCGCGTCGAGGCCATCGCCGCGCGGACCGCAACGGTCAAGCGGATGATCTATTACTATTTCGGCAGCAAGGAGGGGCTGTACCTTGCCGTACTTGAGCAGGCCTATGCCGGCATCCGCACGGCTGAGATGGGCCTCGATCTGCTCGTCCTGCAGCCGGTCGAAGCGATCCGCCGCCTGGTGGAATTCACCTTCGACTATCACGAGGCCAATCCCGGCTTCAGCCGCCTGGTGAGCATCGAGAATATCCATAATGGCGCGCACATGGCGCGCTCCGAGCCTATCCACGGCGTCAATCAGGGCGTCATCGAGATCATGACCGCCGTCATCTCGAAGGGGCAGCAGAGCGGCATCTTTCGCCGCGACATCAGCGCGCTCGACGTCCACATGCTGATCAGCGCCTTTTGCTTCTTCCGCGTCTCGAACCGCCGCACCTTCGGCCTGCTGTTCAATTGCGACCTGTCGGAGCCGGAGCTGCGCGACCGCCACAAGCAGTTGATCATCGAGGCGGTGCTGCGCGCGCTGGAGCCGAGGCCTGAGGGCGCGGCCGCATGAGTGCAATCTGACCGGACGTAAGGGCGCCAAGGTCCCGACATCCCGATCAGGTTCGTGATCGATGCAGATAAAGGCGACAGATTAGCTTTCGCTGATCCGTCCCACGCTTCTCGTCACGCCAGCCGCTCCAGCAGATCCTGCACGACGCCCTTCAGCAGATCGAGCTTGTATCCTGTCATCGGTAGCGGCTTTGCACCGGATGTCGCGCGTTCCGTGGCAACGGCAATCGCGGCTATATTGGCCGGCTTGCCCTGCAATGCCGCTTCCGCGGCGGCGAGCCGCAGCGGCACCGGCGCGATGCCGCCGGCGGCAAGGCGGACGAACTGGAACGTGCCGTCCTTGATCACGGCGCGTGCGCAGATCTCGACCAGCGGCCATTCCGCATGGGTGCGGCTGATCGCGCGCTTGTACAGCGCGCGCTCGCCCGGCAGCGGGGAAGCAAGTGTGACGCTCCTGATCATCTCGCCCGGCTGCAGTGCGTTGTCGGCGCTGCCGTTGGAGCCGTCGCCGAGGAGATCGCCGATCGTCAGCGAACTCCTGCGGTCGGTCGTCACCTTCGCTTCATAGGCCAGCAGCGCCGCCGCCATGGTGGAAGGATGCGGCGCCACGCAGGGGCCGAGATCAAACGCCACGTGATAGAGATGATTGCCCGATCGCGCCGGACAGTCGGACCCGCCTTTCTTCAGGCAGGCGATATGCGGATTGCGAAAATACCAGCAGCGCGAACGTTGCGCGAGGTTGCCGCCGAGGGTGGCGAGATGGCGGATCTGCGGCGTCGCCAGACCATGCGCGGATGCGGCAATGCCCGGATACGCCGCGGCGATGCGCGCGTCGGCGGCGATGGCGGCAATGCTGGTGAAGGCGCCGATGCGCAAACTCCCGTCATCGCCCCAATGCATCCCGATCGTGTCGGGCGCGGCTGATATATCGATTAGCGGCCCCGTCGATACGCCGCTGCGGCGCCTTTCGCTGAGGTCGGTGCCGGCAGCGCGGAATTCGCCTGCTTGCGTGGCGGTCATGGCTGATGGGGTCATGCGGCGGCCCTCCCTTTGAGCGCGGCGACGAGGCGGTCGGGACGGATCGGCAGTTCGGTGAGGCGAACGCCGGTCGCGTTGAGTATAGCGTTGGCGACCGCGGGCGAGGTCGGCACGGTGGCGACCTCGCCGATGCCGACGCTGCCGCCGAGCACGTGGTCGAAACCGCCATGGTCGAAATGCACGTCGATCATTGGCGTGTCCGCGATTCCTGGAATGCGATAGTCCTCCATGCCGCCGCTGAGCACATCGCCGGTGCGGGAATCGACTTCGCGCGCTTCGTAGAGCGCGTAGCCGATCCCCTGGATGACGGCGCCGGCCGCCTGGCTGTGCGCCAGCGCGGGCGCTACCACCTTGCCGATCGCAATACCGGTGTGAACGTTGACGACGCGGACATGGCCGAGCCAGGTATCGACTTCGACCTCGATGACCTGCACCGAGCTCGGCACGCCGGCGCCGATCGCAAGGTTGGAGAAGCGCCGCATCATCCAGCCGAAGATCCAGCCCAGGAGCCCCACCTGCCTGAGCGGCGACTCGATTCCCGGCGCCGTCGGCCTGCTGTCTTCCGGCCGTACGCTGGAAACGCTGAGGTCGGGTGAGGCCGCGAGCCATTCGCGCCACGGCGCGTTGGAGCCGGGCAGCGGTTGCCGCTTTGCGTGTTGCTGGATCGACGCCTTCAACTGCTCGATCGCCAGCAGCATCGGCGGGACCACCGAAGCGGTGACCCTGCTGCCGCCCGAGCCCGGCCCTTCCGGCAGTTTTGAATCGCCGATCCTGACCTCGATCTCATGCGGCTCCAGCCCGAATTCGCGCGCGACCGTATTGGCGATCACGGTGCGGGTGCCGGTGCCGATGTCCTGCGTCGCGCTGCTGGCAATCAAACGTCCGCCCTTGACGGCCACTTCGACCTTCGAGCCGGGCTGCCACAGATAAAGCCAGTAGCCGGTGGCGACGCCGACGCCGCGGCGATAACGGCCGCTCTGCGCGGCGATCGGTTTGCGGTTGCGCCAGACCTCCAGGCTTGAGGCCCAATCGTACAGCCGTTGCCGGTTGGGATCGGGATCCCAGCGTTTGCGCAGCGCGATCGGATCGATGTTCATGCGCAGCGCTGCTTCGTCGATCGCCTGTTCCAGTGCGAACGCCATCGGCGGCCCGCCGGGGCCGCGGAAGGGAGCACCGGCCGGCAAATTGCTGATCACGTCAAAGTCGGCGAGTTCTTTTGCTTCCGCCGGATAGATCAGGCGGGCAAGTGCCGCGATGGTCGAATTGGTCGCGGCTCCCGTGTCGGCATAAGCGGTCAGCGAAAGTGCCTTCAGTTCGCCTTGCTCGGACGGCAGCAGGGCGATTTTTACTTCCGTCGCCGGCCGATAGCCCGTCACCGAAAGCTCCTCGTGCCGATCGTAGGCTACCCTGACCGGCGCCTTGGCTTCGCGCGCCAGTTCGATCGCGGTGGTCGTTTCCACGCCGAGGGCTGCCTTCGAACCGAAACCGCCGCCGACATGATTGGCAATCACGCGCACCTTGTCGTGGCCGAGCTTGTAGCGCTTGGCGATCAGCTCCATCACGTGAAACACCGACTGCGTCGAAACATGCACGGTCAGCCGGTCGCCATCGAAACGCGCGACCGCAGCATGCGGCTCGAGGCAGGCATGCTGTTGCGTGCCGGTGCGGAAGGTGGCCTCGACCAGCATCGGATTGTTCGCCGCGCGCGCACTGTCGACCCAGCTCCGCACCTTCTTCGGCTTCTTGGAGAACGCCGCCGACGGTCCGCGGATATTGCCTTTCCAGGGCGCCGGCGAGCCACCGCCTTCGGAGACGTTACCGGCCTTCTTGCGCGCGGATTTTTCGAACACGACCGGCGCATCGGCCTTGCGCGCTTCGTCGAGCCCGATCGCCGACGGCAGGCGTTCGCTGCCGAGCTTGATGGCGGCGATGGCGGCCAGCGCGGTCTTGCGATCGCGGGCCGCGACGGCGGCAATCGGCTCACCGACATAGCGGACGATGCGGTCGTCGCCGAGCAGCGAGATCACCACATTCACGCCCGGCATCGTGCGCGCCGACGCCAGATCGAGTTCGCTGATACGCGCATGCGCGAATGGCGAGCGCAGGATCACGCCTTCGAGCTGGCCGTCATGATGGATGTCGACGGTATACTTCGCCGATCCCGTCACCTTGTCGCGGGCTTCCATGCGCGGCGGCAGGATGTCGTCGCCGTCGAAGCGGCCGGCGCAGGCGTCCGCCACGGCGCGGAAGATGCCATCATAGGCGCCGCAGCGGCACAGATGCCCCGACAGCGCCGCGCCGATTTCCTCGCGCGACGGCGCGGCCGTTCCCTTTGCCGCCCGCCACAAATCGTGAAATGCCGCGGCCTCGACGATGAAGCCCGGCGTGCAGAAGCCGCATTGCAGGGCGTCTTGCGCCATGAAGGCTTTCTGCACCGGGTGCAGCCTCGTGGCGCCGATGCCTTCGACCGTCGTTACGTTCTTGGCTGCGGCTGATCGAGCCGGCATCAGGCAGCTCACGGCGGGTACGCCGTCGACCAGCACGGTGCAGGCGCCGCAGACGCCGGCGCCGCAGACCAGCTTGGTCCCGGTGAGGTCGAGCGCGTCGCGCACGACGTCGACCAGCAGCGCATCGGGATCGTCGGGGAGGGGCGCGAGCTTGCCGTTGATCGTCATCGTGCTCATCTGCGATCTCCTGATTTGCGGGAGGTGGTTCGAGGGACTGCTTTCTTCGCAGGCTTCGGTGTGGCGGCGCGCGGCTTCGCTCCCGGGCGCACGGCGCCGGCGACCAGCGTGCGCAGCATGATTTCCAGATCTTTCAGGAAGGCCTCCGCCGGCTGCATCGCGGGGTAGGCGGATTTGGTGCCGTTGACCGCCATCTCGACACAGCGTGCAAGATCGCGCGGCGTCATGCCGGCATTGAGAACGAGGCCCTGCTTGCGGCAGACGCGCACAATGGTCGCGGCAAGCTGCTCCGCATAGGCTGTCGTATATTTCTGGTAGAGGTCGCGCGCCTGCAGGAGATGTTCGGAGAACAGTTCCTCGACATGGGGCGAGCCGTCGAGCGAGGCGGCCAACTGCCCGAGTTTCGCGCTGACCGACGCGACCAGAATATCGGCAAGGCTGCCGCCTTGCTTTTCCGCGGCAGCGGCTGCCGCGACCTCGGCGGCGAGCGCGTCCTCATGCAGCCGTTCGATGACGGCGCGGAACAGCGCTTCCTTGGATTTGAAATGATGATAGAGCGCCTGCCGCGTCAGGCCGGCGGCCTCCGCCGCCTGCTCGATCGACGAGCGCCGGAAACCCTGCCGGCGGAACACCAGCATCGCGGCATCGAGAATGCGGGTACGCGGTCCCATTTGACGATTTTGACAAATTGGAACGAAATGTCAAATAACGGGATCGCGAGCAGGGATGGAAATCATGCCGTGTGGCAATCGTGAGGTCCGATGTTACTGATCGAACGGCACTTTATGCGTCCGGCAGACGTAAGGTGCGCTTCCATCGGCGCCTTCAAGGTTCGCCTTGAAAAACCGTCCCATCGAGGGCGCGTTCAGAAACGCATCGTGCGTGTCCTTCGGCAGATCGCAATATTGGTGGTAGACCGCGTGGCGCTGAACCAGCATGCGGCGGCTTTCGGCGTCGTAGCAGACCCGGCTGATGACGCTGCTCCGGGTGATGTCCTGACAGTTGAACGGCTTGAGGTCGACCGCTCCGCGATCCTTCACGTCAACGATCTCGGCTTCTTCCCAGGGCGCGGTGAAGAGCAACGCGAGGATGAAAGCAAAGCGGGTCATGGCGTTTGCACCGACAAGGATGCTGGGAGTCTGGGCCTTCAGCGAGGAGGCGGCAAGCGCCTGCGCCTGTCAGATTACACGAACTTGATGCCGATCACGTCGCCCTTTTTCCAGGCGACCTTGCAGGCCCTGCCGGGCGATGTCCGGTCGAACTTCAATTGAAACTGCGGCTTGACGAATTGCGGGTCCTCGACCCTGAGCCGTGCGCCGCCCTCGGAGATGTCGATGACGATGCACTGACGTGTGGCGAAGCCGCCGTCGACCGTCATCCATGCGGGCTGGTTGGTCCGCCGGCGGGCGGGCCGGGACTTTTTGCCAAATGGCGACATGACGCGTACCTCCCGGCCATCAAACGCGATGGGGCGATGCTTGTTGCGGGCAGGGACAACTTGATTGATCAGGCCCTGCCACGTGCGGCGCGCAAGCGCGCGTGTCGAGAACATGGCCCATATTCGCCGAGTGTCGGCGGAAGAGCATCCGCAAGGTTACCGAAGCCTTAACAACACGATTAGCATCCGAGTCGGCGCTTCGCTCGCGCTGATGCGGAGGATGCGGCATGTGGATACAAGCGAGGTACGACGTGAAGGGCGACGGCGGTTGCAAGGCTCGCAATGTCCTCGCATGACGTCATTCGATTGGACCAATACTAATTCTAAATTTCATCCGGCGGCTGCGAGTCGTCTGCTTGGAGCAATACTAATTCTAAACGCGTGATTGACGCGCCGTTGTATCCCTCGCGCTCTTCATCGCAGTAATCCTGCTTGTTACTGGTCCCGCGCAAAAGCGATGAGGACTGGAAATGAATGCATGCTTGAAGACCGCGGGATGGCTCGGCGCCGCGCTGCCGATGTTCGCTGCGGTGATCGATGTGACGCCGGTGCAAGCGCAATCGTCCGCGCGGGAATTGCCGGCAGTCGTCGTCGACCAGCCCTCACGTCCGCCGGCCGCGCGCTCGCGCCCCGCACCCCAACGGCAAGCAGCGTCGGCGGCGAGCCGTCGCGCAGCCCAACGCGCACAGACGCCGCCTGATGCCGCGGCTGCAGCCGGCGCGCGCACTGAGACGGCGACCGGCCCGGTGCGCGGTTATCTCGCGGGCCAGAGCGGCACCGGCACCAAGACCGACACGCCGCTGCGCGAAATCCCGCAATCGATCACGGTGGTCACCGCCGACCGCATCACCGACCAGGGTGCGCTCACCGTGCAGGAAGCGCTGCGCTACGTGCCGGGCGTGTTTGCCGACGCCTATGGCCCGGATTCGCGCGGCGATTATCCGCGTATTCGCGGGCAGGATCCGAACGTCTATCTCGACGGCACCCGCATGGTGAACACCTTCACCTTCAACGAATGGCGGCCCGAGCCCTACACGCTGGAGCGCATCGAGGTGCTGCGCGGTCCCGCTTCGGTGCTGTATGGCGACACATCGACGGCAGGCCTGCTGAATCTGATTTCAAAACGTCCGCAGGCGGAGGCCTTCAACGAGATCGGCGTGCAGTTCGGCAGCTTCAACCGCAAGCAGGTGCAACTCGATTCGACCGGCAAGCTGACCAAGGATGGTGAGTGGCTGTACCGCTTTATCGGCGTATTCCGCGACAGCGGTACCCAGACCGATTATGTTCCCGACGACCGCATCGTGCTGGCGCCGTCGCTGACCTGGCGGCCAACCAACAACACCAACTGGACCGTGCTCGGCACCTACCAGAAGGATAAGACGGGTTCCTCCACCGCGTTCCTGCCGCATGAGGGCACGCTGTATCCTGGTCCGAACGGCCTGATTCCGGTGCGGCGTTTTGCCGGCGAGCCGGGCTTTGACAAATACCAGACGGAGACCGGCGCGGTCTCGAGTCTGTTCGAGCACAGCTTCGGTGATGCACTGAAGATCCGCCAGAACATGCGTTACGCCCACGTCGAGGGCATCTACCGAACGATGTATCCGAATCTGCATTTCGTCGATCCAAAGGATGCGAGTTTCCCGTTTATCGATCCCGGCAGGCGCACGGTGGCGCGCGACATATGGAGTCGCGAGACGGTCAAGGACAGCTTTACCTCGGACAGCAATGCCGAGCTGAAATTGCTCACCGGGCCGGTTGCGCACAAGCTGTTGTTCGGCGCCGACTACCGCGTGCTCAGGGAACGCGCGCAGTCCGGCTTCGCCACCGATTCCACGCCATTCGATCTCTACGCACCGGTTTACACCGGCGTGACTCCACCGGCGCTTTCACCTGAACCGGACCTGCGGCAAACCCAGCTCGGGCTTTATGTGCAGGACCAGATGCGGCTGGGGCCATGGCTGGCCACAATCGGGCTGCGGCAGGATTACGTCACCAGTAACGTCGTTGGGTCGCCGGAGGAAAACACCGAGGCGACCACCGGGCGTGCCGGGCTGATGTATGAACTTCCGTTCGGCCTGACGCCTTACGTCTCCTACGCAACGTCATTCACGCCGGTGTTCGGCTCCGGCGTCTGCCTCGATGGCATCTGCAAGGCGCAGCAGGGCGAAATGGTGGAGCTGGGATTCAAGTACAATCCGTTTGCCGGCACAGCGATCAACGGCGCGATCTTCGACACCACCGAGAAGAACCGGCTGGCGAGTGATCCCGGCGGCTCCCAGTTCTCGGTCCAGACCGGCAAGGTAAGGATTCGCGGCGCCGAGCTCGAGGTGATTACCCGCGTGACGCCGGACCTCGATCTGATCGGCGCCTATTCCTACCTCAACGCCATGGTGGAAGGCGGCGACAACACCGGCAAGCACGTCGAAACCGTTCCCGATCATCAGGCCTCGCTATGGGCGAAGTACCGCCTCACCGTGCTCGGCCTGCCGGGCGTCACGATCGGCGGGGGTGTGCGCTATATCGGTGAGTCCTGGGACGGCACCGACAGCATCCGCACGCCCGACTACACGCTGTTCGACGCGATGATCCGCTATGAGACCGGCCCGTGGCGGTTTCAGGTCAACGCCAGCAACCTTGCCGACAAGCGTCATGTCACCACCTGTCTGGCGCGCGGCGACTGCTTCCTCGGCCTCGGCCGCACCGTGCTGGGCAGCGCGACGTACAGGTTTTAGTGCGTGATCGAGAAAAGGCGAGGCCGATCTTACTGCGGCTTCGCCCGGTACGTCCGTAGAAACAGCCGCGTCGCGCTGTCAACCACGCGCGCGATGCGCTCCGCCGATGGCGCCGGCTCTGCCTGAAACACGAACGGCAGAAACAGCGTCGCCTGGCACATCTGCAGGAACTGCGCGGCGGCTAATCCGCAGTCGTCGATCGCAAGATCGTCCGGCCCGACATGGGCCTGCAGATAGTCGGCGAGGCGGTTGATCGTCTGTGCCAGCACGTTTTCGTAGAACTGGCGTCCGACTTCCGGCATCCGCTCGGCGATCGCCATCACCGTGCGGATCGACGATCCACCGCCTGGCCGGCAGATCGATCCGATGTAGGTCTGGCCAAATTCCCGCAGCGTGGTTTCGACATCGCGTTTGGGATCGAGATTGTATGCGATCTTGCCCTTTTCGAGCGCTTCGTCCTCGACGATGGCTTCGAACAGCCGGCTCTTGTCGGCGAAGTAGACGTACAGCGTGCCCTTGGAGACGCCGGCGGCGCGCGCGATCTCGTTCATGCTGGCCCCGTCAAAGCCCAGATCCATGAACACCATTCGCGCACCGTCCAAGATCTGCCGGCGCTTCGAACTATCTTCCTCGCCAAAGGGATGAATCGTGTTTGGTGTGGATGCAACCATTGGTTTATCTTCTCGCGCAAGAATTCAACCCGAGATAAGGCGGAGCGACTTTTTCGCGCTATGGTCGGTGCGATACAATATAGCTTGACCGAACCGTTCGGTCAATGATATTTTGAACTGAGGATGCCCGATGCGGCCGTTGTTTTTGGCCCCACGTGCATCGTGATATTTGGATTGGGGAGGCGGGTCATGGCCGCAGCGAGAGACCAGGCCGCGCGCATTGTTCGCGCCGGACCGGAAACGGCGGAGGTGGAAGCCGCGCCGGAGGCCGAGGTGCCGCTTGCGGACCAGTTGCGGACTCACGTCGCGGAAGAAGCCAGGCGTCGTCCCGCCGAGGTGCCCGGCGCTCCCGAAGCTGAACGGCCAGCTGCGCCGCCCGCCGGCAACGTCGATGCGGCAGCGGCAAAACCGGGCAAGCGCAAATTCATCATGATTGGCGTGCTCGCACTGCTCGCGCTGGCCGCGATCGGTTACGGCGTCTACTTCGTCCTGGTTGGGCGCTTCTATGTCTCGACGGACGATGCTTATGTTCGCGCCAACAACACCACGCTTGGCGCCCGGGTATCGGGCCATGTCGCGGCAATCCTGCCCCGCGACAATTCGATCGTTCGCGCCGGCGACGTGATTTTCAGGATCGATGACGGCGACTATCGCATCGCAGTGGATGCCGCGCGTAGCAAGATCGCGACCCAGCAGGCCACCATCGACCGCATCGGCCGTCAGGTCACGGCGCTCGAAAGCGCCGTCGAGCAGACCAAGGCACAGCTCGCTTCCGCGGAAGCGGCGCTGAAGCGCGCCGGTCTCGACTTCGATCGCCAGCAGACGCTGAGCACCAAGGGTTTTGCCTCGCGCGCCGCTTTTGAAGTTTCAGAAGCCAGCCGCGATCAGGGCATCGCGGCTGTCAAATCGGCGCAAGCGGCTGACGACGCCGCGCGCGACAATGTCGAGGTGACGAAGGCGCAGCAGGCCGAGGCCCGCGCGCAGCTTGCGGAGTTGCAGACCCAGCTTGCCAAGGCGGAGCGCGACCTTGCCTTCACCTCGGTGCGCGCGCCGGTCGACGGCACCTTCTCCAACCGCCTCGTCAATACCGGCGACTTCATCCAGGCCGGCCAGCGGCTCGCCAATGTGGTGCCGCTCAACGACGTCTTCATCGATGCCAATTACAAGGAAACCCAGCTCAAGCGCATCCGCGCCGGCCAGCCCGTGAACATCTCGGTCGATGCCTATGGCCATCGCAAGTTCGCCGGCGTCGTCGACAGCATTTCACCGGCGGCGGGATCGGTGTTCACGCTGCTGCCGCCGGACAATGCCACCGGCAATTTCACCAAGATCGTGCAGCGGCTGCCGGTTCGCATTCGCGTGCCGAAGGACGTCGCGAAGCAGAACCTGCTGCGCGCCGGCATGTCGGTCTATGTGACCGTCGATACCCGTGAGGGCGCGCCCGACGCCGACAGCGAGGCCGACCTCGATGCGCCCGGGACGGTTCAACCGCGGTAGTTTTTCCTTAACGCCCCGGGCCACAGCCCCGGCGCCCGTTCCGAGCTGATCATGGCCGACTCCACCGCCGCATCGCCTTCCGTGAACGCCGCGGCCGACGACCGCATCCCGCCGCGCCGGTTGTTCACGTTTCTGATCATGGTGTTCGGGATGTTCATGTCGATCCTGGACATCCAGGTCGTCTCGGCGTCGCTGCAGCAGATTCAGGCCGGCCTTTCGGCCAGTTCCAGCGAAGTGTCGTGGGTGCAGACTTCGTACCTGATTGCCGAAGTGATCGCGATCCCGCTTTCCGGATTCCTGTCGCGCGCGTTCGGCACGCGTTTGCTGTTTGCGATTTCCGCCTCCGGCTTCACGGTAGCGAGCTTTTTCTGCGGCTTTGCCTCGACCATCGAGCAGATGATCCTGTGGCGTGCGATCCAGGGATTTTTGGGCGCGGGCATGATCCCTACCGTGTTCGCATCCGCCTACACGGTGTTTCCGCGCTCGAAATTCCATATCGTCGGTCCCATCATCGGCCTGGTCGCGACGCTGGCGCCGACCATCGGGCCGACGGTCGGTGGTTTCATCACCGACATGATGTCGTGGCACTGGCTGTTCTTCATCAACATCGTTCCCGGCATCGGCATCACCATCGGCGTGCTGGCGCTGTGTGATTTCGACAAGCCGAACTTTGCGCTGCTCGAACATTTCGACTGGTGGGGCCTCTTGTTCATGGCCGGCTTCCTCGGAACGCTCGAATATGTACTGGAAGAGGGCCCGCAGTCGCAATGGCTGGAAGACACCTCGGTCGCGGTCTGCGCGGCGATCTGCGTGGTTTCGGCGGTCGCCTTCTTCTGGCGCGTGCTCAGCGCGCGCGAGCCGATCGTCGACCTCAGGACCTTCACCGACCGCAATTTCGGCGTCGGCTGTCTGATCTCGTTCTGCGTCGGTATCGGCCTTTACGGACTCACCTACATCTATCCGCGTTACCTCGCCGAAGTGCGCGGCTACAGCCCGCTGATGATCGGCGAGACCATGTTCGTCTCTGGCGTCGCCATGTTCTTCACCGCGCCGCTCGTGGGGCGGCTGATGGCGAAATACGACATGCGTTACCTGATCGCGATCGGTCTGGTGCTGTTCGCGCTCGGCTCCTATCAGATGACCTGGATCACGAAAGAATATGATTTCTACGAATTGTTGGCTCCGCAGATCCTGCGCGGCATGGGCATGATGCTGGCGATGGTGCCGACCAACACCATCGCGCTCGGCACGCTGGCGCCGGAGCGGGTGAAGAACGCCTCGGCGCTGTTCAACCTGACGCGCAATCTCGGCGGCGCGGTCGGTCTCGCGCTCATCAACCAGGTGCTGAACGAGCGCACCGACCTGCACATCTCGCGCCTGCACGACCGCATCAACTGGGGCAACGCCACCGCGGTCGAAACACTCAACATGTTCACCCAGCGCCTGCAGGGCATGGGCGATGCCACGCTGATGGCGATGAAGCAATTGTCGCAGATCGTGCACCGGCAGGCCGTGGTGATGGGCTATGGCGACGCCTTCTTCATGCTGACCGTGTTCTATTTCGGCTTGAGCCTGTTCGTGATGGTTTTGAAAAAGCCGTCCGCGACGGCGGCGGGGGGTGACGCGCATTAGCCGCGCTTGATACCCATCACGCTGATGTCATGTTGCAAATCACCTGCGATGCATTTATAAGCAGCGGATTGTCGCTCGAACCGGGGAGATTTGCATGATTTCGATGTATTCGCAGATCGCACCCTCGCGTTCGATGCCCGTGCTGGATTTTCGGTCACTTAGCTGACCGCAATCACCGCCAGCCCTGATCGGGCCTGACGTCCCGATCTTCAAGCTTCCCAACGACTTATCGATATTTTTCCAACGACGCGTGCGTTCGGCCTCTGGCCTCCGGCGCGTCCATTCAGATGGAGGCGGCGTTTGCGTGAGCGCAGCCGGGTGACGCCATGACCGCTCTTAAAGACAAGCGTCCCGCCGCGATACGCGTGGTGATCCCGTTCGTGTTCCGCCACTGGCTGCAACAGCCCGGCCGCGCCGCCGTCGTTGCCGGCGGCCTGCTCGGCGCGACCGCGGCCGACCTGTTCATGCCGATCTTCTCCGGCCGTCTGGTCGATGCGCTAACCTTGGGCGCTTCGGACGCAGCGGCGCGGCATGCCGCGTTCGTTGCCTTCGGCGGGATCGTGGCGCTCGGCCTCATGTCGATGATTCTGCGGCTGACCGGCCTGCAGGCGATCGTGCCGTTCACGCTGAAGACGATGTCCGACGTGTCGCGCGAGGCTTTCGCGCGCGTCCAGCGCTTCTCGACCGACTGGCACGCCAACAGCTTTGCAGGATCGACCGTGCGCAAGGTCACGCGCGGCATGTGGGCGCTCGACCTGCTCAACGACACCATCCTGATGGCGCTGGCGCCGTCGCTCCTGGTGCTGCTGGGCTCGATGATCCTGCTCGGGCTGCACTGGCCGGTGCTCGGCGCGGTGATCGCGGTCGGCACGGTGATCTATGTGTCGATGACGCTGGCGTTCTCGGTGAACTACATCGCGCCGGCCGCGCGCGTATCCAATGCCTGGGACACCAAGGTTGGCGGCACGCTGGCGGACGCCCTGACCTGCAACGCGGTTGTGAAATCCTTTGGCGCGGAAGCGCGCGAGGATGCGCGGCTGGCCGGCGTCATCGGCCGGTGGCGCATACGCGTGCGGCGGACGTGGTACCGTTACAACTACACCTCGACGGCGCAGCTCGTCGTGTTGCTGTGCTTTCGCGCGTCGGTGATCGGCGGCGCAATCCTGCTGTGGATCGCGGGCCGCGCCACGCCGGGCGACGTCACCTATGTGCTGACCAGCTACTACATCATCCATGCGTACCTGCGCGACGTCGGCATGCATATCAACAACCTGCAGCGTTCGGTCAACGACATGGAGGAGCTGGTCGCGATCCATGGCGAGCCGATCGGCATTGCCGATGCATCCGATGCAAAACCGATCGACATCCAGGGTGGCCGCATCGCGTTCGAGGACGTGACGTTCCATTACGGCGGCCATCCCGCGCCGCTGTACGACGGCCTGTCGATGGAAATCCGCGCCGGCGAGCGGGTCGGCCTGGTCGGGCGTTCCGGCTCCGGCAAAACCACCTTCGTCAAGCTGGTGCAGCGGCTCTACGACGTCAGTGGCGGCAAGATCCTGATCGACGGTCAGGACATCGCGAAGGCGACGCAGCATTCGCTGCGCAGCCAGATCGCGATCGTGCAGCAGGATCCGATCCTGTTTCACCGCACGCTGGCCGAGAACATTGCCTATGGCCGACCCGGCGCCAGCATGGCGGCGATCGAGCAGGCGGCGCGGCTCGCCAACGCGCATGACTTCATCCTGCGGCTGCCGAAAGGCTACGGCACGCTGGTCGGCGAACGCGGCGTCAAGCTGTCGGGCGGCGAGCGGCAGCGCGTCGCGCTGGCGCGCGCGTTCCTGGCGGACGCGCCGGTGCTGATCCTGGACGAGGCGACCTCGAGCCTCGATTCGGAATCGGAAGGCCTGATCCAGCAGGCGATGGAGCGGCTGATGAAGGGACGCACCTCGATCGTGATCGCGCACCGGCTGTCGACGGTGCGCAGCCTCGATCGCATCCTGGTGTTCGATCGCGGCGAGATCGTCGAGCAGGGCACCCATGCGGCGCTGACGGCGCGTCCGGGCGGCGTCTATCGCGGGCTGTTCGAACTGCAGGCCACCGAGTTCGGCCGCGTCTCGGCGGCGGAGTGAGGTGCGTTTTTGCAGTCCCGCTCGGTGTCGGAATGTGCTTCCGATTATTCTTCTCTATCAAAACGGTAAGGCCCGTCCCGGCCGGGCCTACCCCGAAATGGTCTATTCGCGCTGGGTGCGATCCTTGGCAGAATTGGGCGCGATGAATGCGGCAGCATTTGCCTCCAAGCTGTTTTCTTTATCTTATTTCAGGTGACGACGATGATCGACGATAAGGTCGCCCGCTTGCGCGCGCATAATAGCAACATCAACCGATATCGACGACTGCTTGAGACCGATCTTTCGGACCTTGAGCGTGGGTTTATCGAGAAGCGCTTGAATGAGGAAAGCTCGGCTGTGAAAAGCTTGGCCAATCACCTATCGCCCGGCGGCTGGGACTGAATGTAACGCCAACAGAAGATCACTCTCGGGAAATGCGGCAGTCCGGCCTTCGCCGGCTGCTGATCTATTTCGGCGATGTATGTTGGTGCGATGATCGTAGATCGTAGTACCGGACAAACTTCGTCCAAGGGTCCTTACAAGGGTCCTTATCGGCTTCGCGGTTACCGTTCATCGCGGACGACGCTATAGGCGCCTGCGATGCTGGTCAACGAAAGCGCTGCCCGTGCGTCCTCGATATAACTGTCCCAGAACTTTTCCGGCAGGTCGCCGCTTCGCCATGCACGTTTTGCGGCGAAGGTCGTTTGATCCGAAAGTCTTGATTGCTGCGACTCGTAAATGCGACGTCCAGCTTCCTCGACAATACGGTCGCTGAGCCATTTACTCACGAAAACCTCGCAGTTCTCGTCGCTGAATAATCGTGAAGTGTTTCGCGAAGCTGGCGGCCACGGCAAGGGGACTAAGGGGGTACTTCCTTAGGATAGGCCGCATCCTCGCCCGGCAGCGAAGGAGCGAAGAAAAATCTCTTCTCATCTTGGTGATCGATTTCTAGGGCTAGGAAATGTTGCGCCTGCTTTGACGTAACGGCAAAAATGAGTGTGACGCCATCAACCTCTTGCAACAACTTCGCAGGCACCTCGTCGAGATAATACCAGCCCATTGCTAACCAAGAACTACGTGCTCTCGCTTTATCTCGTCGTAATCGTCGCCCCAAAACAGCGCAGGCACCATAGATCGACTGGTAGAGGCTGTGGCAATTGTCGCTAGCTCAACGAGCTTCGCGGCAGCTCGCTTACTCAGCCGGAAGTTGGCTGGGATATATTCGGCGTTCTGCATGTCTTATTAGCTGGGTTATCGCGTGGCTGCGCTTGAGTGCTTGCTGTCCTTTGAAAGAACGGGACCAGCTTCTCGAAAATCTCCGCCCGATGCCGCTTGATCTCCCAAGTCAGAGCATCATCGAAGCCTCGCGCATGGGTATGAATGGTATCTCGGTCGGCTGATACTTTGGTGGGAGCGCCATTGATCATGATCCACCCGCTAAGCTCGGTTCCGTTCCACTCGATGGCATTTAGGCGATCGACTGACATGCCTGCTCCAGTTGGTTCGGTCATCGCGCGAATAGCTGGGAGCCTGTAAAAAAAACCGCCGCTGGCGCTGGGTCAGCGACGGCTTCTCCCAGTACGAAACCACATTCTGCGTCACCTATGCGGTCCCGTCCCAAGACCACCAGATCCCAAGACCACCAGATCTCAAGACCACCAGAAAACGGCGTGAACTGTAATTCCGCGATTTGCGTACAGGGTGGGATATTGCGAGGTAGCCCATCCTCATCGCGTGCCGACCAGGCGAGGGCTGTTGGCACGTTTCGGACCTGACAGGCCCGGCTGTCGACGTCTGTTCTTTAGGCCGTCGGGGACCTTTTGACGGATACCTTTGTAGCCTCGCCTCTCAAAAATCTTGGGCGCCGCCATCGCTGGATATTCGAAACCGGCGTTCAATATCGTTCATCGTACAGCCGCCCTTCTGCGTGAAAAGTTTTTCCAGTTTTTCGTGAAGGGCGTTCGGCTTGCGGGTGCGCTTGACCTTAACGACGACAGGCTCGGGGAGTTGGTTGATTTCCCGGCTGACATTTCGATCTTCTGTGCGCTCAGCGGTAAGTGATGCAGCTGGATAGCAGAGTGCGAAAGTGGTGTGGTTGGCGACAGGAAACGTCGCGCGGCCTGGCGAAGAAGGAGGGCCTCTGGCGGGGATAAAAGCGGATTTATCCGGTCAACATCCAGCTAAGATATTGATTTCACCGACAATAAAGCCGGAATATGCTTCCCATACTGAGAGGACTTGCGCGATGCGCTGGTATCACAGGGAACGACAGCCGGAAGTCTGGGAAGTTGTCGACGATCAGCCGTTGGGCGATATCGGTGCGGCCCACAGGATCCGTGATATCTGTGCTTCCGCCGGGACCATTGCGGATAGGCTGGCGGCGGCCGGCGGGCGCGATGCCGAGAAGCAGCAAGCCGCCGACGCCGAGCGATACCAGGCCGCCATCAAGCGCGCGCTCGAAATTGCGATGCAGATCTCCGACGATTCGATGCGTGACGTTTCAGTGAGCCAGATCATCAAGCTGTGCGTGCAGGTGGATCATCTGAAAACCGCGAGGGTCCTGCTTCGCACAATACGGTCGGAAAAGATGAGGGCAGAATTGGTGGCCGATCACCCGAAGCTGATCGATCAGGATGCCGCCAACTGAGGCGGCTCGCGATCCTGCTTCGATGGCGCCGACGCGGGCTCGGACGGGGCGGCCTTGAACGGCAAGGTATGGCGCGCGTGCGCGTCGAGATCGCGACCGTCACCACGACGGCGGCGGCGAACAGCAGGATTTGCAGCGTGATGGTCTCGTCGTTGAAGACCGAAGCGAGCGCAAAGGTGACGAAGGGTTGCAGCAACTGGATCTGCGATACCCGCGCGATGCCGCCCATCGCCAGCCCCGCGTTCCAGGCGAAGAACCCGATCCATTGCGAGAACAGCGCGACATAGAGCAGCCCGAGCCATGGCTTCAGCGCGATGTGGCTGATGTCGGCAGGCATGGTCAGCGCGGCCGCGGGGATCGAGAGCGGCAGTGCGATGACCAGCACCCAGCTTATCACCTCCCAGCCCGGCATCTGCGACGTGAGCCGGCCGGAGAACGCATAACCGATCGCAGCGACGGCAACGGAGGCGAACAGAAACAGGTCACCGGCCGCGAGCGTACCGCCGCCTTGACGCAAGGCAAACGTGATCACCAGCGCGGCGCCGGCGACGGAGGCGATCCAGAACAGCGGCCTCGGCCGCTCATGGGTGATGGCGACGGCAACCAGCGCGGTGGCGATCGGCAGCACGCCCAGCACCACGCCGCCGTGCGAAGCGTCGACCCGTTGCATACCGAGCGACATCAGAAGCGGAAACAGGATGGCGACGCAGAGCATGGCGATCACGAGTTGCGGCCACAGCGCGCGGGGCGGCAGCTTGCGGCGCAACACCAGGAGGAGCGCCAGCGAGCACAGCCCGGCGATCGCGGTGCGCAGCGCGGTCAGTGCAATCGGATCAATTTCCGCAACCGCGATCCGCGTCGCCGGCAGCGTGCCGCCGAAGATCGTCATGCCGACGAAACCCAGCAGCAGACCGAGACGTTCGCGCGACGAAGGAGATCTCATGACCCGATTGGTTAGCTGCTTTGCTGCTCTCGGTACAGCAATCTACTCGGAGCACATGGCGGCCATGCGCCGTTACCTCGGAGCAATGCTGCTCCACACCAATCCGACGCCTGACAGAAACAGCAGCGCCAGCACGACGTCGTAGAAATTCCGGTCGTTCAGGGCGTGGTAGGTGCGCATGCCGAGGCGGGCGCCGATCAGCGTGCCGGGCATCGCCAGCAGCGCCAGCAGCAGGACGTTCAGCTTCACGAAACCGGTCGCGCTCTGCAGGATCAGCGCGGCGCCGAGCACGGTGCCGTTGAAGATCTGGAAGACGCCGCGGCGCTGGTCCTTGGTCCATCCGCGTATGCTGGCCCACAGGGTCGGCAGCGGGCCCGACAGTCCGGCAAGGCCGCCAAGAATGCCGCCGGCAAATCCAACGCAGGCGTCGGCGATGCGGCCGCCGAAGCGAAAGGCCATCGGCTTGCGGATGAAATAGAGCGCGGCCGGAAACCCCAGCAGCATCACGCCGACGCTGAGCTTGAAAACCTGCGGGTCGGCGCGCGCGACCAAGAGCGCGCCGATCGGCATGCCGGCGAGCCCGCCAGCCACGAAGGGCAAGGCCAGCTTGAAGTCGAGCAGCTTCCACATCGACGGCAAGGTCGAGATCTGCGAACTGACCGAGCAGATCAGCACCAGCGGCACGGCAATCGCGGGCGGCAGGATGTAAAGCCAGATCCCCAGCGCCATCAGCGCCGTGCCGAAACCGGCAAGTCCGGACACGAAACCGCCTGCAAGCGCGCCGGCAAGCAAAATCGCGTAGGTGGCCAAGTCCATCACGGTCTCTTGTGCTTCATCATTGCGGCGACGTTTACACGACGCGGCGGACAGGTACTATCGCAATTGAAGCCTTCAACAATAACCTGATGGAAACGACCCGATGAGCGCAACTCCCTCGAAAACCTTTCTTGTATGTCACGGCGCGTGGTCGGCAGGCTGGGCGTGGAAGAAGATGCATCCGCTGATGCAGGCGGCCGGGCACCGGCTCGTCACCCCGACCTATACGGGTCTCGGCGAGCGTGCGCACCTGGCCAACCTTTCGATCGATCTCGATTCACACATTGAGGATGTGTTGAACGTCATCAAGTACGAGGATCTTCGCGACATCGTGCTGGTCGGTCACAGCTATGGCGGCATGGTCGCTACCGGCGTCGCCGACCGCGCCCGCGACAAGGTCAAGCAGTTGATCTATGTCGACGCCTTCGTGCCCGGCGACGGCCAGTCGTTGCTGGATCTGAACCAGGCGGCGGTGCTGCGGATGCAGGAACTGGCAAAGTCCGGCAGCTGGCGCGTGCCACCGAACCCGACGCCGCCGGACACCTCGCCTGCCGATGTCGAATGGCTGACGACGCGTCGCGTCGACATGCCGATCAAATGTTTCGAGACCAGGCTGAAGCTGACGGGCGGGCCGCTGACGCTGCCGCGAAGCTACATCTACGCCACCCGCATCACGCCGGCCGATACGTTCGGGCCGTTCGCGCGAATGACGAAGGACGATCCGGCCTGGAGCTATCACGAGATCGACGCCAGCCATTCGCCGAACGTCACCGCGCCGGAGGCGTTGATGGCGTTACTGCAGAAGATCGCTGCCTGAGGTTGCGGTCGCCCGGCAGCACCGAACCCCGCATAAATCATTGGTGTTTAGGCGTTCGCAGGCCCACCTACGCCGTGACCGATTGTGCAGTTGGTTTTGTCGTCAGTTGCTTTTGGCGCGATGTCGGCACATCGACGCTGTTGGAAAATTGTAGTTCCCGATGGTCAATTTTGACCAGCCTTTCCTCTTCGGAGAGCACACATTTTGCCCATCACCGCACAGTCCTTGGCGTTTATCGGTGACTGAGAGACCAATCGCGCTCCCGCCATTGCACTGAGTGGAGCCGCGCCATGCAAAGACGCCGTTTCAAAAACACCCTGACGTTTCCTGATCGGTTGGAAAAGGAAGCCGAGCGCTTACGACAGGAAGCGGAGACCAAACCGCCGGGCCAGGAAAGGGACGACCTGCTAATAAAGGCCCGTCAGGCCGAGACCGCTGTTCACATAGATGAATGGATATCCTCGCCCGGCCTGAAAGGTCCGACCCCTTGATCTTGATCAAGAGCCACCTTTGGCTCTCAGCCAACCGTGAGGCCATGACCGACGAAAAACCGCACCCGTCGCGTACCGACTCGGCCAAGCAAGTCGTTGAGGAATACGCCAGCGACCTGAGAGAGATTATCAAGAAGCTCCGCAAGCTCCTGAATTGAGGGGCCGTGCGTTAAGTTCACTGTGCACATGCAGCATGGGTGCCCGAATTTGCCGCAGCACCTTTTCGGCAACCAATCAGTTTCCCGAACATTATATCGCATCACCGGCCAAGGCTTTGTCCGTAGGCGTCGGTGGCTGAGAGACCGATTGCGCTCCCGCCTGCACAGCGAGGGAGCGTGTCGTGGTCGAACAACCCAGTCTCGATTCGTATTCCATCCCAGCACGTATCTGCCTTGGCGTTGCGATCTTCGGGGCGGCGGTGCTTGCAATGGCAGTGCTTAGGATTTGGTAAGTCCCTTGAACGAACTGGCTCGCAACAAGCCTTCCGACGTGATGTCGCGGTATTCGACGTCGGCGACGAAGGTTGGCTCGACCCATGACGCCAGTAACTTGTCACCGATGCTGGGTGTGGTTTCCGCTCGACCGAATGTGGGCTGAACGACGGGTTCACAACGTGTTCATCCGCCAATCCTTAACAGACGCTTGGGAGGCGCTGACCGGGAGGGTGGACGCATGTCGAATGCCCAAGACGGCTTCGATGCCATTGGAGTTGTGGTCGATTGGATCGACGCCTGTAAGCAGCGTCGGCTCGATGATTTGCTAAATCTTTATGATGCCACGGCTACCGTGGAATGCTGCGAAGGCGGAAGCTTTCATGGTCGATCCGAAATGGAAAGATACTGGCGCCCGAGGTTGGCCAGAGCGGTCACCGGTGCTTTTGAGATCGATGCGCTGTTCCCAGAAGCAGATAGCGTGACGCTCGATTATCGAGGGTACGACGGCGTGCCGGTGCGGACGCATTTCCGTTTCACAAGCACGGGGAAAATCAGTCTCACCGCCTGTGAGCCGATTAGAGCGGCCGCCTAAAGGGGATGGGCACCGTCCCCCAAGGGGCCTCCCCATGGTCTAGGCACCCTCGGCACTGGCGAAGCTGCCGGCAACCGTCCGCTTTCATCGTCCCTCATCTACCAGACAGACGCACCAATAAAGGAGCGCACTACTACTCGGCGTTTTTCCCGGATCTCTTCTGCTTGCTAATCATTCGTGAACGGCACAAACGAAGTCTCTAACATTTGTATAGGAACACGGCTCGCGCAGTTGCTTTAAGTGCTACATGCATGACCCGATCAAAGAGCCGAAGTACTGGCAGCAACGAGCAGCGGCGACCCGCGCTAAAGCGAAGCAATTAAGCTTCACCCCCCGGGAAATGCTGCGGATGCTGCGGGTCGCTGAGGAGTACGACAAGTTAGCTGATCGTTGTGCGAAGTGGCAGGGCAATCCGCAATCGCTCAGCGCAGAGCCACGTGGACAGTAGGTACGAGTCTCAGGTTGTGGTGGGTTTTTGGCACCAACTGTACTGGCAAACCCGTCCAAGGTTGTGATTTGCTATGGATGCGCGCCCGCCGGTTCCAGCCCCTTCCAGATGTCGGCGGAGCACGCGGTCCCGGCGTAGCGATATGTCTGCGCCGGGGCCCCAACCTTGTTGCCACCGATCGCCCGCCGCTCGGGTGATCTGTAAATATAGATTTTTAGCATCGCGATATCGCTCGGCCTTGGTCAGCTTCTTGATGCCCTTGACGGTGAGCGCCATGTCCATCCGCCCGATATCGACCCCTGACCTGACACCTGTTTGGGATCGATTTGCGGCCGGGGCGGACTGCCCCATTATCGGGCCATATCGGGAGAAATAATCCAAGAAACCACTGCGCTGCAGGGATTTCTTGGATTTTGGGCAGGGCCTGTCGGGGATGGTCCGGGGCAGTCCGGGAGATAAGCCTCCGGATTGACTCTCTGCCGTACGCCCAACAAGCTGGGAAACCGGTGGTCGACGTCGATCGCGGAGGGCGGGTCATGACAGCCAGGACGACGGCAGTCGTTGAGACGTGGTCGACCGGTTTGGTCGAGCCGGAACGGCGCCTGGATTATTGGATCGGCGCCGTCTGCGAATGTTTTCTCGAAATGGACATCACGACGCAGGTTCGGTCGGGCTTCGACTGCTCCGTTCAGCGTGGGCAACTCGACACCATCGGCATCAACCGCGTGCAGGGATCGGCGCAGCACGTCTACCGCCGCAAGGCCAGCGTCGCGCGCAGCACGGCGAACTACTATTACCTGCTATGCAAGACCGACAACGACTGGACAGTGATGCAGAACGGCCACGCGTCGCGGATGCGGCCGATGGATCTCGTGCTGCTGGATTCCCGGCGCAGCTATGAATTCAACTTTCCGGTGAACGCGGACACGCTGTCGCTGGAGCTGCCGATCCACTGGGTCGAATCGTGGATATCAGATCCCGAGCGGCGCATTGGGCAGCGCATCGACGGGCGCGCCGGCTGGGGCGCGGCGCTCAGCGCATTTGCCTGCCAGCTAACTCCTGAGCTCGCCACGAACCTGCCGCTGCCGGCGCGGGTCCTCACCGACCAGCTCGGCGCGCTGCTGGCGCTTGGATTCGGCAGCGAGATTCCGGCCACGCCCGCCGAGCAGCGCGATGCCGCGAAGCTCCTGGACCAGATCGGCCGTGTCATAAGGCTGCGCTACGCCGAGCCGGGATTGACGGCTGTGGCGGTCGCGGAAGATTTGCGTGTCTCGGAGCGGACCTTGCACCGCTGCCTCAACAAAGCGGGCCTGACGTTCAGCGGTCTGCTCAACGATTGCCGGATGGCGGCGGCGCGCAGGATGCTGAGCGAGCCGCGGTTCGACCGCATCAGCGTCGGCGGCATCGGGCTGCGGGTCGGTCTGTCCGATCCCTCCCACTTCATCCGTCAATGCCGCAGGCATCTCGGCATGACGCCGGGCGCGTTCCGGCGGCAACGCTGACAGGTTGTTTTAGCGCCCCTTGGCGCAATCCGGCGATGACGCTGGCCGGATCCGGCCATCGGGCCCGAGACGCGGTCTCTATCAAGGTTCGGCTTTTCAAAATCGAGGGGAGACGGAAATGGCAGACACTTACGTACTGGTTCACGGCGCGTGGCACACCGGCGCCGAAATGGAAGCGGTCGCCGGACATCTGCGAAAGAGCGGCCACGTCGTGCATTGCCCGACGATCGCTGGCAACAACAAGGACGACGATCGCGAGAAGACTGGCCTCGAGCAGGCGATCTCGTCGATCGTTACCTACATCGAAGCGAACAATCTGCGCGACATCCGCCTGGTCGGCCACTCCTATGGCGGCATGGTGATCTCGGGCGTCGCCGACCGCCTGACGGACCGGATCAAGCGGCTCGTCTATGTCAACGCCTTTGTGCCGCTGGACGGGCAGTGTCTCAACGACATGGTGCCGCCGCACTATGTCGGGCTGTTCGACGCAGTGGCCGGCGCCAACAAGGGCGCCGTGATGCTGCCGTTCGAAATCTGGCGCGATGCCTTCATCAACGACGCCGACCTCGAACTGGCAAAATCCGCCTTCGCCAAACTCAACCTGCATCCGTACAAGACATTCACCGACAAGATCACGCTGAAGCATGCGCTGGCGGAACTGCCGGTCGGCAAATCCTACGTCAATTGCCGGCAGGACATCGCCCTGCCGCACGGCATGCCGTGGCATCCGCGGCTGTCGGAGCGGCTGGGGCTGTTCCGGCTGATCGAATGCGACGGCAGCCACGAGATGTTCTTCAGCAATCCGGCACGGCTGGCGCAGGCGATCGGAGAGGCCGGGCGCGACTGAGATCGTCGCGCGCACCAGCACTGTCCACAAAATGGCGAGGGGTCCGGCGTGTTCGCGCCGAACCCCTCATTCTCAGCAAGACGCGTTTTCTTCGAAAACGCTTTCGCTCAAGATATCAGCCAGCCTGTAAGCCGGGTTCTGTAGGGCACCATTCTTGCGAATGATACGTGACGGCCATTCCTCTGGGGCCATGGTTGCACATGGCCTCGAGCAACCTACCCGGACGGCGAGCCTGACATCGCCCTGCGGTGTTATCACCCGAAAGCGAACTTACCGCGTTGCCGTCCCTATTCGGTTTTGCTCCCGGTGTGGTTTGCCATGCCGTTTCCGTTGCCGGATACGCGGTGCGCTCTTACCGCACCTTTTCACCCTTGCTCCGTCCGGAGACGAAGCGGTTCGTTCTCTGTGGCACTTTCCCTGGGGTTGCCCCCGCCGGACGTTATCCGGCACCGTATGTCGATGGAGCCCGGACTTTCCTCCCCCGCAGCCTTTCGACCATAGCGGGAGCGGCCGTCCGGCCGACTGACGCCCTACGCATGCGGATTTCGGTGCGTCGCGTCAAGGGACCGAGATGGTTAATTCCGGTGCGGGGCACAATTTTGACATCGGCATAGCGGCGGCATTTGATATCGAAATTGTCGATTGAAGGTTTTGCGCGCCATGGATACCGAGCTGGCTCGAACGTTCCTGACCGTGGTTACCGCGGGCAATTTCATCGCCGCAGCGGAGCGTCTCCATGTCAGCCAATCGACGGTCAGTACGCGCATTCATACGCTCGAGGAACAACTGGGTTGCACGCTGTTCGTTCGCAACAAGGCCGGTGCCACGCTCACGCCGGCGGGCCGGCAATTTCAACGTCATGCCTCGGCGCTGGTGCGGACGGTCGAGCAGGCACGCCATGACGTCGGCATTCCCAAAGGCTTCAGCGGAACACTGGTCGTTGGCGGCCGCATCGGCCTGTGGGAGGAGTTTCTGTTGCGATGGTTGCCGCTGATGCAGGCGGCCAATCCGGAAATCATGATTCGGGCCGAAAGCGCGCTCGAGCCGGAAATCATGCAGGGACTGGTGGAAGGACGGATCGATGTCGGCGTGATGTACACACCGCAAAGCCGCCCTGGCCTTAAGGTCGAGCTGTTGTTCGAGGAGCAGCTCATTCTTGTGTCGACTGATCCGAAAAGCGGGCCCGAGCCGCAACCTGGTTATGTCTACGTTGATTGGGGGCCGGAATTCTATGCCCGCCACAGTGCTTTCTTCCCGCATTTCACGGGTCCGTCGCTGACGGCCAATATCGGCTGGCTCGGATTGCAACACGTGTTGGACAATGGCGGCTCCGGCTTCTTTGCACTGCGGATCGTGGAACCGCTATTGAAGACGAGGCGGCTTCATGCGGTTACCGGCGCACCGGAATTTTCGATGCCGGCCTACGTCGTTTATCCGCTCGACCGGCAGGACGATCACGTGTCGAGCGCCATCGAACTCATGCACCGGATGGCCGATGGGCAGGCAAGGCAAGCCGCGGAAACGCCATCAATGAAACGTGGCGCGCGCAAGGGACGTTGATCGGCGCCATTTTCGTATCGGCCTTGCCGATCGCAGCAATCGCCATTCTTCGCTTGTCAACGCGGTTGCGGGGTTCAGACCGACGTCGTGGAATCGAGCAGGGATTACGGATGAATATTCCTCCCGGACTTGGCGATGCGCTATTGGACAGCGCCTCCGACGCGATTATTGCGACCGACCGTGATGGGCAAATTACGTTTTGGAACCCAGGGGCGGAGCGGATATTCGGCTTCACGGCCGAGGAAGCTATCGGCCGATCGCTCGACCTGATCATTCCCGAGAATTTACGCGCGCGTCACTGGAGCGGCTTTCGCCATACGATGGAGACGGGAACGAGCCGTTACGGTCACGGCGATCTGCTGTCGGTGCCTGGCCTGACCAAAGACGGCGGGCGGATCTCGGTCGAATTTACCATCGTGTTGCTGCACAGCGAGACGCAGGCCGTCGCCGGTACCGTGGCGGTCATGCGCGACGTCACAAAGCGCTTTGAGGAATTAAGAGAGTTGAAACGCCGGCTCGCGCAAGCCGGCGCTTCATCATGATCCGAACCGGTGCGACCGGTGGCCTATTGAAACAGCTTCATGGCATTGACGAGGGTCTGGGCCACTCCCGCAAGTAACGGGATGCCGGCGAAGCTCCAGGCCATAACCAGTTGCAGTGTTGTGGTTTGCGATGACGAAGGATTCTGCATGATTTTTCCTATGCGCCCGTGGGATTGCCTGACGCGGCGACGTCGGCGCTGATTTGGCCGGCGAGATGTTTCGGCTTCATCGACGCGGTGATGCGCGAGATCTGGTATGTGGCCCAACGGAACAACAGCTGCGAGAACGGCGTTTCCGCGTGTGATGGCTGCATGATTGCCCCCTTACGCGCGGCTGGGCGCGGCTTGCGCCAAATCGACATCCATTTCGGACTTCATGTGATGGCGCTTGTCGACCGCCTTGACGCAGAGATTGGCGATGAAGCCGACCACGAGCAGTCCGGCCATGATGTACATGGTGGTATTGTAGGCCTGCGCCTTCGGCACGCCATGCGTGACGTTGTATTCACGGATATAGTTGATCAGCACTGGTCCTGCGATGCCGGCGGCGGACCATGCCGTGAGCAGAATGCCGTGGATGGCGCCGACATAGCGGGTGCCGAACATGTCACGTAGGTAGGCGGGCACGGTGGAGAAGCCGCCGCCATACATGCTGACGATGATCAGGAAGCAGATCACGAACAGGACGACATTGCCGCTCGCGCCGGCATAAGGCACCGTCACGTAGAGCAGGAAGCCGAGCGTCATGTAGACGAAGTAGGTGTTCTTTCGTCCGATGAAGTCGGACAGCGAGGCCCAGCTGAACCGGCCGCCCATGTTGAACAGGCTCATCAGACCTACGAGGCCTGCGGCCGCCACCGCCGTGATGTGACCGGGGAACATTTCCTGGCTCATTGCGGAGGCCTGGCCGAGCACGCCGATGCCTGCGGTGGTATTGCAGAACAGCACGATCCAGATCAGCCAGAACTGCGGCGTCTTGACCGCCTGATAGACGAACACGTCATTGTTCGTCATCAGCTTGCTGGCGGTGGCGGGCGGAGCGTAACCCGCGGGTTTCCAGCCCGGTGCCGGCACACGCACGATCAGTGAGCCGACCATCATGAACACGAAATACACGCTTCCCAGCGTGATGAAGGTGGAGAGCACGCCGACGTCGGACGAGGTTGCAAACTTGCTCATCAGCCAAACCGACAGCGGCGAGGCGATCAATGCACCGCCACCGAAACCCATGATCGCCATGCCCGTGGCCATGCCGGGACGATCGGGAAACCACTTCATCAATGTCGAGACCGGCGAGATGTAACCGATGCCGAGCGCACAGCCTCCGACGACGCCGTAACCCAGATAGATGATCCAGAGATTATGCAGATAGACGCCGAGCGCCGAGATCAGGAACGCGCTGGCCCAGCATACGCCGGCGGTGAACATCGCCCGGCGGGGGCCACCTTCCTCGACCCAGCGTCCGAAGACCGCGGCAGACAGACCGAGAAAGACCATTGCGATCGAAAAGATCCAGCCGAGTTCGGTGAGCTTCCAGTCGGCAGGCGTCGACTCCGACACGCCAAGCAACCGGGTCATGGGCAGGTTGAATACGCTGAAGGCGTAGGCCTGTCCGATGCAGAGGTGCACGCACAGCGCCGCCGGCGGCACCATCCAGCGGCTATAGCCGGGTCGGGCGATGGTGTGTTCGCGATCCAGAAACGGCAGTAGGGTTCGTGAGGGTAGGCCAGAGCCGTCGAGTGTCGTCGTCATTCAGATTCCTCCAGCGCATCGCTTCAACTGATGGGACCGGGGAACCGCCACGATCGCGCGCGCGCTCAGGCTACGCACGAGGACGGTTTTGACAAACGAATAATATTGGCTGTTACTATCGATTAATCTGATATTACCGACAGCCGCTACGGGTTACGCACGGCATTTACGCGTTTCCAGAACGCCCCTATCGGTCCGCAATAAATTATCCTGACGATGTCGTTTTGCGTTCCGCCCGTTCGACTGGGTGTCGGCGATCCAGCCGATAAAAAGGAGTAGAGAGCGATGCAGTATCTGTTGATGATCTATCGAAGCGAGGCCGAGCTTGGCAAAATGGACGCGGCGGCGCGCAAGGAAATGACGGCGGAATACGGCGCGTTCACCCAGTCCATTATCCAGAGCGGCCATTTCAAGGCCGGCGACGGCTTGCAGCCAACGACAACGGCGACCACGGTGCGCGTCCGCGACGGCAAGGCACTGACGACGGACGGTCCGTTCGCGGAGACGCGCGAGCAGCTTGGCGGCTATTACCTGGTCGAGGCCAAGGATCTCGACACCGCGCTGGCGATTGCCGCGCGCATTCCCGGCGCCAAGACCGGTTCGATCGAGGTGCGGCCGGTCATGGTTTATGATTGACGGCAACGTGCCCGCATGACCCCGGTTGAGGTCGAAAAGATATTTCGCGACGAGGCGGGCAGGGCGCTGGCGACCCTGATCCGCCTCGTCGGCGATTTTGATCTCGCCGAGGATTCACTGCAGGACGCATTCGCGGTGGCGCTGGAGCGCTGGTCCTCGGCCGGCCTGCCGTCGAATCCGCGGGCGTGGCTGGTCAATGTCGGGCGCAACAAGGCAATCGATCGCGTCAGACGCAATGTCACGCTTCGCGGCAAGCAGCAGGAGTTGACGCGCGAAATCCTGCTCAACGTATCCGCGCCATGCGAGGACGCTGACAGCGCGCTCGACGACGACATGCTGCGGCTGATCTTCACCTGCTGCCACCCGTCATTTGCCGCCGAAGTGCAGGTCGCACTGACGCTGCGCACGGTGTGCGGGCTGACGACCGCGCAGGTCGCACGCGCCTTTCTCGCAAGCGAAGACGCAATGGCGCAGCGCCTGTTGCGCGCCAAGCAAAAAATCCGCCTCGCCGGCATTCCCTACGAGGTGCCGGAGCGCGACGCGCTGGAGCCGCGGTTGCGCGGCGTGCTCGCCGTGATCTATCTCGTGTTTACCGAAGGCTATGTGGCAACCTCCGGCGAAGAACTGATGCGGCCGGATCTGGCGCGCGAAGCCATCCGGCTGGCGCGGCTGCTCGACACGCTGATGCCGGGACGCGGCGAGATCAAGGGGTTGCTGGCCCTGATGCTGTTGCACGATTCACGCCGCGCCGGCCGCGAGACCGCGGGTGGCGATATTGTGCTGCTGGAAGAGCAGGACCGCACGCTGTGGGACCGCGGGCAGATATCGGAGGGTTTGCTTCTCGTGGAAGAGGCGCTGCGGATGCCGGGACGGCCGCAATCCTATGCGGTGCAGGCGGCCATCGCCGCGCTGCATGCGCGTGCGCCCAGTTACACGGATACCGATTGGCGGCAGATCGCCGGCCTTTATGAGGTGCTGCTGCGGATCAGCCCTTCGCCGGTGATCGAACTCAACCACGCCGCCGCAGGTGTCGATGGTCGACGGGCCGGCGCGGGCGCTCGACCTGATCGATGCGCTGGAAGCGCGCGGCGGGCTGAAGGGATACGAGTTGTTGCCGGCGGTTCGCGCTGATTTGTTGCGCCGGCTGGGACGGAATGCTGCGGCGCGGGAAGCTTATTTGGCTGCAACGGCCGCCACACAACTCGAGCCGCTCCGGCGATTTTATGCGCGGCGGATCGCGGAAATGAACGGCGGTATCAAGTCGACAACCTAGCCTTGCGGCGCGGGTCATTACAGGCGATATTCATGAAGCCGTCAATTCCAAGTAGTAGCCATAATGCGTATGAATTTTTAATGACCTCGGCAATTGGACAGCCGTCTTTACAGAAGCGGCTCAAGGGAGGTGACTGTGACAGTCCTTGATCTCAGCTACAATTTTGCAAACTTGTCTGTTCACGATCTGCTCGAAGCGCGCGACACCTATCATTATCATCTACTCAGCAAGGCCAATGTCGTAGGCACTGCGATCGGCCTTTATCTCATTCGCAAGGAAGAATCGTGGCCGCAACGCAAGGGCGAAGGTAAGAACCCGCCCAACAAGAAGACCTATCCGCGTACGCTGTCGAATTCGGAGGTGCGTGACTATTCATGGCCGTGCATCCTCGCCTTCGTCCGCTCCTGGGCAGCGGAGGAAGCCTTTGGTCCGGGTGGGCGCTTTAGCCCGGCCCAGATCGTTCCAAAGACACTCTATCTCGCGGATGGGCGCGCGGTACCTGTCTGCGTCGTTCAGACCGAAGAGGTGCCGCCCGACACAGATGCGGGCTATTCACCGCCGTTGATCCCCCCGGCCTACAAGCTCGGAGGCGGTTCGCCGATTATCGTGCGCGTGCAAGGCGCCGAGCACGTCGCCACGTCGGGATGTCTCGTGAGCGATGGTCACCTGACATACGCCTTGACCGCGCGCCACGCCTGCGGAGAAACCGGCACCCGGATTTCGAGCTATCTTCGCGAGGGCGAAGTCGAGGTGGGATCAAGCTCGTCCAGTCAGCTCACACGGAAACTCTTCTCGGAAGTCTATCCCGATTTCCCCGGACGGCGTTCCTATGTCACGCTGGATGTCGGTCTGGTGCGCGTCGACCGGGTCGATGACTGGACCAGTAACACGTACGGGCTTCCGCCTGTGGGGCCTCTCGCCGACGTACACGAGCGGAACTTGTCCCTGAAGCTGATCGACCAGCCAGTCGTCGGCCAGGGCGCCGCGTCAGGCCTCTTGCGCGGTACGATCAAGGCGCTGTTCTACCGCCATCGCTCGGTCGGAGGTTACGACTATGTGAGCGACTTTCTTATCGGCCCGGCCGAGGGGACGTCGACCCGCCACGGCGATTCCGGGATGGTCTGGCACCTTGACGTGACCGATTCCGAAGCTGGCCAACCGAAGCCGCTTGCCATGCGGGATCTCCGGCCGCTGGCGCTGGAATGGGGAGCGCAGGTGTTCGACGAGGGGGGCGTCCGTTCCGCGTTCGCCGTTGCGACCAGCCTCAGCAATGTTTGCAAGCTTCTAAATGTGGAATTGGTAACGGATCAATCGCGCGGTGTATCCGGCTATTGGGGCCGCACCGGCCACTACAGCATCGCGGCGTTTGCAATTTCTCTGGTCGGGAACGAGCGCCTGCGCAAGTTCCTCACGAGCAACCTTGCCATTCTCAGCTTCGATCTCGACACGATCGCCGAGAAAGATTTTGACAAGTCGATCGGAAAACTCGGCAACAAATTCGTTCCTCTCGCGGATGTTCCCGACGAAATCTGGAAGAAGCTGGATCACGGCAAGAACGGCCGCGAAGGCGGCCGCGATACTTCGGCCGGGCCGCACGGAAGCAACGGACCCGAGCATCCGAACCATTACGCCGATATCGATGCGGTCGTCGGCCCGCACAAACAGACGATGCGCGCCGCATGTCTTGCGGATGACGACAACCTTACGGTCGATGCATGGAAGAAATTCTACGCCAAACTGGCGGCAAAGGCGGACGCAGATGGCGATGCGGAAGCCGCCAAGCAATACCGCTCCAAGCTCAAGCAGGGTCTGCTGCCGTTCCGGCTATGGCAGTTTTTCGATGCGATGGTCGGGTTTGTGGCACAGAAGGATGTGGTCGGCTTTCTGACGGCGGCCGGTACGTCGGCCCATTACATGGGCGACGCGTCGCAACCGCTGCACGGTTCTATCTTCGCTGATGGCGACTCGTCCCGAACCGTCATTCGCCATCACCCGCAGAGCGGCGAAGATGAGGAAGTCATCTATGGACACGGCGTTCATTCAGCGTTCGAAACGGCAATGATTTCCTTCAAAGCTTCTGAACTCTTCCCGATGATAAAGACCAAGCTGACGGGTCATCACGGCGGCCATGGCCTTGCGCTGTGTACGAGCGGCAAGGCGGTAGCAAGGTCCACGGTCGAACTGATGGATAAGGTGGCGGACGTGTTGCCGCCAATGACGATTCTCGACAGCTACGAAGAGGCCGGCGCAGGAACGCGCCAGTCTACGCTGAATGCCATGTGGGACGATCTCGGCGAACAGACGGCCGACGTTATGGCGCTGGGAGCGCGCTACCTTGCGATGCTCTGGGAATCGGCATGGGTTGAGGGCAATGGCGATGAGATTTCGCCGGGTAAGCTTAGGGAACTCGACCCTGATGAGGTTCGGGATCGGTATATCAAGCATACGTTTGTTCCGTCGCTCACGCTCGACAAGATCGAGGCCGAATTAAAATAGGCCGTCGTCCCGCGGGATTGACCGGAAAGAACAGGATTTCTCTCGCTATGGGAATGAGTACAATTCGTTGAACCGCAATTACCTCGCCGCAACCACCGTCGTGGCCGCATCCGACGGCAGGCTCGCCAGCAGCGCATGCAGCGTGCTCACGGTCGAGTGATCGGCGATGCCGTCGACGCGCGTGGGACGGAAGTGGCGCTGAAACGCGGTGACCACTTCCATGGTCGGGCCGTCAAACTTGCCGTGGGTCGGGATATTGTAGCCGTATTTGGCAAGCGCGGCCTGCAGACCTGCGACGTCGTCGCTGATGCTGCCGAGCTTGAGCGGTTCGCCGCGCACGATCGGCGCCGGCTGCACCCAGTGGCCGACGCCGGAATTGGCCAGCGAATGCCACGGAAACTTTTCGCCGGGATCCTTTTTGCGCGCCGGCGCGACATCGGAATGCGCGAGCACGCGATGCGAAAGTATCTTGCGGCGGAGCATGATGCCGCGGCACAGCGCGATCACGGCGGCGATCTGGCGCAGCGGAAAATCCGGATAGCCCCAGTCATGGCCGCGATTGATGATCTCGATCCCGATCGAGCAGGAATTGATGTCTTCCTCGCCGGCCCAAAAGGATACCCCGGCGTGCCAGGCGCGCTTGGCTTCCGGCACGCATTGTACGATGCGGCCGTCTTCCAGCACGATGTAATGCGCCGATACGTCGGTGCCGGGGGTGCAGAGCTGGGCGATGGCGCCTTCCACATCCGGCATGCCGGTGTAGTGCAGCAGGATCATATCCGCGAGGCGGCCGTGGTTGCGGTCGCCAAAGTTCGGCGACGGGATGACGTCGGATGCGATCGAGGAATCTGGAGTAAAGGTCTTCATGTCGGCGTTGGCCCTGGGAACGGGAAGGGCGCGTTGACGCCTCGAATCAATACCAGCAGATGCGAACGGACCAGAAGCCATTTTTTAGTCTCAAACCGGGCAGGAGAACGGCAACTTCGTGTCTTAAGCGGTGCCGTTTACTATTGCTTTACCTCGCGCTCGCGCAATCCGGCGGGCCGAGTTCCAGTTCGCATTTTTGACCGACTGTGTGCGGGGCGCATCACCATTTTTTAGTATCTAGAATGCGCGCAAAACCCGCTGCCGATCATCAACGCTTTCTTAACGCTAAATGCCGTTACTAAGTGGTGAAGAGCCGAACCGGGTTGGGGACGGCCGAGGCCCTCTTTCGCGCTCGAAATGCCATGGCAACCCAGCAAATTCCGTCCGGAAATGAGGGGGAGCGAGGCCGGGCCAGAGGCGGCAATCGTGCCTGTTCGCGGCTTTTCGGCCGGAAAAGCCCGGCGAAGCGCAGAGATTTGAGGCGCAATGGGCCCGTTCGCGTCCATCTTCCATTTTGCAGGCTGGAATACGCCAGGGGACGGCGCATGAGCCCGGCTGCGCCACGCCATGTCTCCGTTCTCGGCCGCGAGGCGGTCGAGATGCTCGATGTCAGGGATGGTGGCATCTATGTCGACGCGACCTTCGGCGCCGGCGGCTATAGCCGCGCGATCCTCAGCGTCGCGGGAACCCAGGTGATCGGCATCGACCGCGACCGGTCGGCGGTTACCGGCGGGTTCGATCTGGTCGAGCAGTCCAGCGGCCGGCTGACCCTGGTCGAGGACCGATTCTCCAACCTGGCCGATGTCTGCGCCGCGCAAGGCGCGGCTGCCGTCGATGGCGTCGTGATGGACGTCGGGGTTTCCTCGATGCAGCTCGACCAGGCCGAGCGCGGCTTCTCGTTCCGGCTCGGCGGCCCGCTCGACATGCGGATGGGCCATGATGGGCCGACGGCCGCTGACGTTGTTGCGAAGGCTTCCGAAGCCGAGCTTGCCAACATCATCTACATCTTCGGGGAGGAGCGTCACTCGCGCGCCGTCGCGCGCGCCATCGTGGCCGCGCGGAAAGAAGCGCCGATCACGACGACGAAACAGCTGGCCGATCTCGTCGGCAAGGTGGTGCGAAGCAAGCCGAACGAGATTCACCCGGCGACGCGGACGTTTCAGGGTCTGAGGATCTTCGTCAACGCGGAGCTCGACGAATTGCACCTGGCGCTTGCGGCGGCCGAGCGCGTGCTGAAGCCCGGCGGCCGGCTCGTGGTGGTGTCGTTTCATTCGCTGGAAGACCGCATCGTCAAGGATTTTTTCAACGCGCGTGGCAAGAGCGGCGGCGGATCGCGGCACTTGCCCGAACTGGCGCAGGCCGCGCCGAGTTTTCAGATCCTGACCAAGCGTCCGGTTACCCCCGATGAAGCGGAGGTATCCGCCAATCCGCGCGCGCGTTCCGCAAAATTGCGCGCCGCCGAACGCACAGCGGCGCCGGCGCATGCGGCGGGCGGCCTGCCGGCATGGCCCGTTCTCGCCGACGTGATGAGGGGAGGCTGACCATGCGGATCATCCACTTCCTCGTTATCGGCGTGCTGGTGTTCGCGGCGGCTTACGTCTACCGGATCAAGATGGAATCGACCTCGCGCGTCGAGCGCGTGCTGCGGCTGAACGCCGAGATCCGCGAGCAGCGCGACGCCATCGCGGCGCTGCGCGCGGAATGGGCCAGGCTCGATGCGCCGTTGCGGCTGCAAGGGCTCGCCGAACGCCATCTCGGCCTGAAGCCGCTCAACGCCACGCAATATGATCAGTTGAAGAACTTGCCGGAACGGCCGCCGAGCTTTGCAAGGCCCGGTGCACCCGATCCGATCGGCGCGATGATCAACACAATCGAGGCCGCCGCCGATGCACCGCCCACAACCGGCTCCGTGCCCGCACCGGGAGATCGGCAATGACCGGCCGGGCGCTCACAAAGATCAAGCGGCCGGCGGAACCGTGGCGGCAGCGGCTGATCCGCAGCCTGCTCTATGGGCGCAACGTCGATCGCGCCGCCAAGGCCCGGGCCCGGGTAGGATTGGCCATCCTGCTGTTCGCGGCGATCTATGCCGTGCTGGCCGGACGCCTGGTGATGTTCGCGGTCGGCGCCGACAGCCATGGCGCGCGCCGCGCCGGCTCGCAGGACGCGATTGCGACCGCGCGGCCCGATATCGTGGACCGCAACGGCGAGGTGCTCGCCACCGACGTCAAGGCGCCGAGCCTGTTCGGTGAGCCCAGGCGCATCATCGACAAGGACGAAGCGATCGAGCTCCTGACGGCGGCGTTGCCGGACCTCGATACAACAGAGGCGCGCACACGCCTGTCGTCGCGCAAGGGTTTTGTGTGGCTGAAGCGTGAGATCACGCCGAAGCAGCAGCACGACATCCACAAGCTCGGCATTCCCGGCATCGGCTTCCTGCGCGAGAACAAGCGCGTCTATCCGACCGGTGCCGCGGTCGCGCATCTGATCGGGCTCGTCAACATCGACAACCAGGGCATCGCCGGGATGGAGAAGTGGCTGGACAGTAACGGTCTGGCCGATCTGCACCGCGCCGGCTTTGCCACCGATCGCCTGCAGCGGCCGGTGGAACTGTCGATCGACCTGCGCGTCGAACACGCGCTGCGCGATGAATTGCTGAAGGCGAAGGAAAAATACAAGGCCAAGGCGGCGTCCGGCCTCGTCTCCAACGTCCGGACCGGCGAGATCGTGGCCCTGGTGTCGTTGCCGGATTTCGATCCGAACAATCCGAAAGAGGCGCACGACCCCGATCGTATCAACCGCCTGACCACGGGCGTGTTCGAAATGGGCTCGACCTTCAAGGCGCTGACGCTCGCGATGGCGCTGGATTCCGGCAAGGCCAACCTCAACACGCTCTATGACGGGCGCGGGGCGCTGAAGTTCGGCAAGTTCACCATTCACGACACCCACCCCGTAGGCCGCAACATCACGCTGTCGGAAGTGTTCACCTTCTCCTCGAACGTCGGCGCGGCCAAGATTGCGCTCGCGCAAGGCGTCGAGGCGCACAAGGCGTTCCTGAAAAAGCTCGGCCAGATGGACCGGCTGCGCACCGAACTGCCCGAAAGCGCCTCGCCGATCGTGCCGAAGCGCTGGACCGAACTCAACACCATCACGATCTCCTTCGGTCACGGCATCGCCGTGGCGCCGCTGCAGGCGGTGATGGGCATCAATGCCTGCATCAATGGCGGTCTCCTGATTCCCCCGACCTTCCTCAAGCGATCGGAAGAGGAGGCGAGGGCCATGGCCAAGCGGGTGCTCCGAACCGAAACCTCCGACAAGATGCGCTATCTGATGCGGCTGAATGCTGAGATCGGAACCGCCAAGAAGGCCGACGTGAAGGGCTATTATATCGGCGGCAAGACCGGCACCTCGGAAAAGGTGGTCAACGGCCGCTATTCCAAGAAGCAGGTGCTCAACTCCTTCACCGCGATCATCCCGGCCGACAATCCGCAGTATCAGTTGCTGGTGATGCTGGATGAGCCGAAGGCGCTGCCGGAGACGTTCGGCTTCATTACCTCGGGCTTTAACGCGGTGCCGACCGGCGGCAAGGTGATTGCCCGCATCGGGCCGCTTCTGGGCATCGAGCCGCGCTTCGACCTGCCGCCGTCCGACCGCCTTATTCTTGCGGCATCGAGGACAACCCAGTAAGGCGTATTACGAGCATGATCCGGAAAAGTGGACACCGGTTTTCCGACAAGATCATGCTCCCAAAATAGAGATGGATCATGATCCGAATCGGATCATGATCCATGCGCGCCAAGCTGCGCCGGGCGGACTGGAACACGATGAAACTTCGCAACCTCTTCGGCGATGACGCTGCGATCGATCCGCAGGCGGAAGCTGTCGATGTGAAAGGCCTTAGCGTCGACAGCCGCGCGGTGAAGCCGGGCGACCTGTTCTTTGCGTTGGCAGGCAGCAAGACCGACGGCTCGCGCTTTGTCGATTCGGCGATACAGGCGGGGGCTGTCGCGGTGGCCGGTGACCATGCGTTGACCGGCCTCCGCGTGCCCTTTGTCGTCACGCCAAATCCACGCCGTGCGCTGGCGCTGGCGGCGGCGCGATTTTATCCGCGCCAGCCCGCGACAACAGCGGCGGTGACCGGGACCAGCGGCAAGACGTCGGTGGCCGCGTTCGCGCGCCAGATCTGGGAACGGCTCGGCCACGCTTCCGCCAGCATCGGCACCATCGGCCTCGTTTCGCCGAAGCGCACGGTATACGGCTCGTTGACGACGCCGGACCCGATCGCGCTGCACCGGCAGCTCGACGAGATCGCTGGCGACGGCGTCACGCATCTGGCCTTCGAGGCGTCCTCGCACGGGCTCGACCAGTTCAGGCTCGACGGCGTCCGCATCGCCGCCGGCGCTTTTACCAATCTCACGCGCGATCACATGGATTATCATCCAGACGTCGCGCATTACCTCGCCGCCAAGCTGCGGCTGTTCCGCGATCTTGTCGCGCCTGACGGCGCGGCCGTGATCTCGGCGGATCATGCGTGCTCGCAGGAAGTGATCGACGCGGCGCGAGCGCGTGCCTTGCGGATCATCGCCGTCGGCCGCAACGGGGATGGGGCCGGCGAGGGCATTCGTCTGGTCGATGCCGCTGTCGAAGGTTTTGCACAAAAGCTAACGCTCGAACATCGCGGGCGCAATTACGCGGTCAAGCTGCCGCTGGTCGGCGAATTCCAGATCGAGAACGCGCTGGTTGCTGCAGGGCTCGCGATCGGGACCGGCAGCGAGCCTGCAGCGGTGCTTGCAACGCTCGAACATCTCGAAGGCGCCAAGGGGCGGCTGGAGCGGGTCGGGGAACACAATGGCGCGCCGATCTTCGTCGATTACGCGCACAAGCCCGACGCGCTGGCGAAGGCGCTGCAGGCGCTGCGGCCTTACGCGAAACGCAAGCTCGTCGTCATCTTCGGCGCCGGCGGCGACCGCGATGCCGGCAAGCGCCCGATCATGGGCGCGATTGCCGCCGAGAATGCCGATCATGTCATCGTCACCGACGATAATCCGCGCAGCGAGAATCCGGAAACAATTCGCGCCGCCATTCTGGCGGCGGCGAAGACCGCAACCGACATCGGCGATCGCGCCGAGGCGATCAGGGCCGGAATATCGGCGCTGCAGCCCGGCGATGTGCTCTTGATCGCCGGCAAGGGCCATGAGACCGGCCAGATCGTCGGCGACAAGGTCTTGCCGTTCAGTGATCACGAGGCGGTGGCCGCCGCGCTCGCAGCGAGGATGGCATGACCGCTACGCCATTGTGGACGATTGCCGAAGTCGCGCAAGCGCTCGGTCTTGCCGGCGAATATCCGGATACGCCGATCGATTTCGTCACGCAGGACAGCCGGCTGGTGAAACCCGGATGCTTGTTCGTGGCGTTGAGCGGCACGCCCAGCGGCGGCTTCATTTCGAGTTTCGCCAGCGCGCGCGACGGCTGGGAATTCGCTGACAAGGCGCAAGCCGCCGGTGCGGTGGCGATGATCGTTCCGCATCGGATCGATGGCGTCAGCGTTCCGCAGTTGGTCGTCAAGGACACGCTGATCGATGGCTTGTGGACGTTGGCGCGCGCGGCGCGGGCGCGGTTCAAGGGCCCGGTAATCGGCTTGACCGGCAGCGCCGGCAAGACCAGCACCAAGGAATTCCTCGCCGCGTACCCCGAGGCCTATGCCAGCCCGAGCAGTTTCAACAATTTCTGGGGCGTGCCGCTGACGCTGTGCAACGCCAGCCCCGGCGCGAGCGTGTGGGTCGTCGAGATGGGCATGAACCAGACCGGCGAGATCGCGCGGCTCAGCGAATTGACCGGGCCGACCGTCGCGCTGGTCGTGAACGTGCAGCCGGTGCATCTGGAAAAGCTCGGCAGCCTGGAAGCGATCCGGCGCGAGAAGGTGAGCATCGCGCAAGGTATGCCAAGGGACGGCGTGCTGGTGTTGCCTGATGATGTCGAGGCGCCGGAATGGAACGGCAAACTCGTTCGCTTCGGCGAAACGTCGGAGATCCGGGAGCTGAAGCATACGGCCGAGGGTGAGAGCTGGAACGTCACCGCGCAGGTGAACGGCAAGCCAATCGAATTCGGCCTGACGCCCGGTGCGCCGCATCGCCTGCAGAACGCGCTTGCCGCGCTGGCGTCCATTCATGCCGCCGGGCTGGAACCCGCGGCGCTGGCCAAAGAGCTCGGCCATGTCGGCATCATGACCGGCCGCGGCGTGGAGCAGGCGGCCCATGGCGTCACCGTGGTCGACGACAGTTTCAACGGCAACCCGGCCAGCATGGTGGCCGCGCTCGGCAGCCTGAAGGCGCGGCCGGTGAAGGCCGGCCGGCGCATCGCCATTCTCGGCGATATGCTGGAATTGGGCGCTGACGCGCCGGCCTATCATGAGAAGCTCGCCGGCGACCTGCCGGGCATCGACGGCATCTACTGCGTCGGCCCCCTGATGCGCCATTTATACGATCTCGTGCCGGCGGAGCGGGCGCTTGGCTGGCATGAAGACCCGGCCACGCTCGATCCCCAAGAAATCGCCGCATTGCTGCGGAACGGGGATGTGGTGGTCGTCAAGGGCAGCAAAAAGATGTTCTGGGTGAACAAGTTTGTGCCCAGGCTGCTGGCCGCCTTGCAGGCAAAGGCGTAAACTGGTCGCACTTGATGGCTGTGGTGGGCGTGAGAGGCGATTCGTCAATACCCCATGCACGACCAGGATTTGCTTGGTTTGAGGATGAAAACGATTATCAAGGCGTTTGCCGGAACGAACGCGTTCCCGGAGCGCTTCCCGCCAAAGACGGCGCAACCAAGCCGCGTGATAGGGCCTGCTGAATGTTTTACTGGCTGATCGAGCTTTCCAACACCGTTCCCGGTTTTGGCATCTTCCGCGGCGCCTTCAACGTGTTTCGCTACATCACCTTCCGCACCGGCGGGGCGATGGTGACGGGCGCGCTGTTCGTATTCCTGTTCGGGCCCTGGATCATCGATCATCTGCGGCTGCGGCAGGGCAAGGGCCAGCCGATCCGCGCCGACGGCCCGCAATCGCATCTGATCTCCAAGAAGGGCACGCCGACGATGGGCGGGCTGATGATCCTGTCGGGCCTCGTGGTCTCGACGTTGCTGTGGGCCAATCCGCTCAATCCCTATGTCTGGATCGTGCTGGCGGTGACGCTCGGGTTCGGCTTCGTCGGATTCTACGACGACTATCTGAAGGTGACCAAGCAGAGCCACAGCGGGTTCGCCGGCAAGCTGCGGCTGTTGATCGAGGCGGTGATTGCGCTGGTGGCCTGCTACGCGCTGGTGCGGCTCGGCCGCGACGCGACCTCGACGTCGCTGGCGATACCCTTCCTGAAGGACATGGTGATCAACTTCGGCTGGTTCTTCGTGATCTTCGGCGCCTTCGTCATCGTCGGCGCCGGCAACGCGGTGAACCTGACCGATGGTCTAGACGGGCTTGCCATCGTGCCGGTCATGATCGCCGCCGCCAGCTTCGGCATGATCTCGTACCTGACCGGCAACGCGGTCTTCTCCGACTATTTGCAGATCAGATACGTCGCCGGCACCGGTGAGCTCGCGGTGCTGTGCGGCGCGGTGCTCGGCGCAGGCCTCGGATTCCTCTGGTTCAACGCGCCGCCGGCCTCGATCTTCATGGGCGATACCGGTTCGCTCGCGCTCGGCGGCATGCTGGGTGCGACCGCGGTGGCGGTCAAGCACGAGATCGTGCTGGCCGTGATCGGCGGCTTGTTCGTGCTGGAAGCCATCTCCGTGATCGTGCAGGTGGCTTCGTTCAAACTGACCGGCAAGCGCGTGTTCCGGATGGCTCCGCTGCATCATCATTTTGAGCAGAAGGGCTGGACCGAACCGCAGATCGTGATCCGGTTCTGGATCATCTCGGTGATGCTGGCGCTGGCCGGCCTCTCCACGCTGAAGCTGCGGTGAGCAGCGCGCGATGATCCCCGTCACCTCCTTTGCCGGCAAGACGGTCGCCGTGTTCGGCCTCGGCGGCTCGGGGCTTGCGAGCTGCCACGCGCTGAAGGCCGGCGGCGCGGAAGTGATCGCGGGCGACGACTCTGCCGACAATGTCGCCAAGGCGGCGCAGGCCGGTTTCATCACCGCTGATCTGCGCACGGCGTCGTGGTCGAATTTTTCGGCGCTGATCCTCACCCCCGGCGCGCCGCTGACGCATCCGGCGCCGCACTGGTCGGTGCTGATGGCGCGGCAGGCCGGCTGTGAGGTGATCGGCGACATCGAACTGTTCTGCCGCGAGCGCCGCCGTCACGCGCCGGACGCGCCGTTCGTCGCCATCACCGGCACCAACGGCAAGTCGACCACCACAGCACTGATCGCGCATCTGATGAAGGTGGCAGGCTACGACACCCAGATGGGCGGCAATATCGGCACCGCGATCCTGTCGCTGGAGCCGCCGCGGATGGGCCGCGTGCATGTGGTCGAGATGTCGTCCTACCAGATCGATCTGGCGCCCTCGCTCGATCCATCGGTCGGCATTCTCCTCAATGTCAGCGAAGACCATATCGATCGCCACGGTACGCTGGAACATTACGCCGCCGTGAAGGCGCGGCTGGTCGCCGGTGTGCAGCCGCAGGGCACCTCGATCGTCGGCGTCGATGATGGTTGGTGCTGCAACATCGCCGACCGGCTCGATCAGGCGGGAAAACGCGTGGTGCGGATATCCGTGAAGAACCCGTTGCCCGACGGTGTCTATGTCGAGCGCGAAACCGTCGTGCAGGCCTCCGGCGGCGCGCGGCGCGAGATCGCTAGATTGGGCGGCATCGGATCGTTGCGCGGGCTGCACAATGCACAGAACGCGGCCTGCGCGTCGGCTTGCGCACTCGCGATGGGCATCTCGACCGACATTTTGCAGAACGGCCTGCGCAGCTTTCCCGGGCTTGCACATCGCATGGAGCAGGTCGGCCGCCGCGGCAACGTGTTGTTCGTCAACGACTCCAAGGGCACCAATGCCGATGCCGCCGCGCATGCGCTGTCGTCTTTCGGCGATATCTTCTGGATCGCCGGCGGCAAGCCGAAACTCGGCGGCATAACCGGCCTCACCGAATACTTTCCGCGCATCCGCAAAGCCTATCTGATCGGCGAAGCCGCGCTGGAGTTTTCCGGCACGCTTGGCGAGCGCGTGCCGCACGAGATTTCCGAAACGCTGGATGTCGCCGTCGCCAACGCCGCGCGCGATGCCGAAGCGTCCGGGCTTGCCGATCCCGTGGTGCTGTTGTCGCCCGCCTGCGCCTCGTTCGACCAGTACCGCAATTTCGAAATCCGCGGCGCGAAGTTTCGCGATCTGGTGACTGCGATCCCGGGTGTGAAGCCGGTGGTGTGAGGATGCGGATCGCGTAGGATGGGTAGAGCGCAGCGAAACCCATCGCTGTGGCATCGGATTGATGGGTTTGGCTTCGCTCTACCCATCCTACTCGTTCGAGGGCGTCGCAAATGGCAGTTCGTACTCCCTCACGTAATCTCGTTCGTTTCGCGGTTGCAGCACTTTCGGCGACCTTTGCGCTTCATGCCGTCGTAGGTGCGGCTGCGCTGGCTTCCGACGGCGTGACTCTCAGCGAGTCGACGATTTCGTGGAGCACCGTCAAGTACGCGACCTCTGCGGAGAACGGATTCGTCAACGGGTCGCTCGACAAGAACACCATCGTCGATCGCACGTTCAAGACCCACGTGCTCGAGAATCGTTATCTGAAGGTGACACTCGTCCCTGAGTTTGGCGGACGCATCCTTTCCATCATCTACAAGCCGACCGGCCACGAACAACTCTACCGCACGGAAGTTGGCGTGCCTTACGGGATGAACGCCAACAATTTTTACTACGACTGGCTGATGGTGTATGGCGGCATCTTCCCGACGTTCCCCGATGCCGAGCACGGCAAGGCGTGGCTGAAGCCGTGGGAGTTCAAGGTCGTAAAGGAGAGCGCCGACGAAGTGACGGTATCGATGTCGCTCAAGGATGATATCGCGTATTCCGCGGCGCCAGGACGGTTCCTCAAGGGTTCGACTGACATCGAAGCGACTTACTACGTCACGCTGAAAGCCGATCGCGCCGCGCTCGATGCGCGCGTGGTGTTGAAGAATCCGCACGATAAGGTGGCCGATTACGAGTACTGGACGTGCACGACGCTCGCGCCGGGATCGGACCCGGACAAGCCCAAGGCGACCGGAGGCGCCGAAATAGTCGCGCCGATCGAGGCCTACCAGACGCCCGCCTGGTCGAAGAATCTGTCCGATGGCGATGAGAGTGCAGGGCCAGGCAGGAGCCGTTTCGATAAATTGCGCTACTTCAGGAACTGGCCGACGATGGGCATCGCGTATGCGGCGCCCGATATGCAGGGCGGGAATTTCTGGGGTGTGATCAACCACGACAACGAAGAGGGGATCATCCGGATCGCCGACAATAAGGTCACGCCGGGCCTGAAGATGTGGACGTGGGGATTTCCGTCGTTCACGAACGAAACCGACCCGCGCAAGGACCCGAACGAAGCGCGGCCTTACGTCGAATTGTGGGCGGGTGTGTCGGACCAGTTTTTCCACCGCGCGAAGCTTCCCGCGCGGGGCGAGGTGTCTATCCCGGAGACCTACAGCCCGACCGTCGGCATGAGCAACGTGACGGATGCGAACGAGAATATCCTGATCAATCTCTCGGCGGCGGCATCGGGTGTGAATCTTCAGTTCTTCAGCGTCGAACCGGCGACGCCTTTGCGCGTCACCTTGAAACGCGGCGATGCGATACTGTTCAACGACGCCGTGAAAGCGGACCCGAAAAACGGCAATCGCATTTCCGCGGCGATTCCCGCCGGCGGCGGCGAACAGGTGCGGCTGACGATCACGACCGCGGAAGGCAAAGAGCTGATCGCGGCCGAGACGAAGATAAAGTAGTTTGACCGTTGGCTCCGCCCATCCACGAACTGTCATCACCCGCGAAAGCGGGTGATCCAGTATTCCAGAGGCGTCAACGATAGAACCGAAAGGCCGCGGCGCACTGGATACCCGCCTGCGCGGGTATGACGACCATTCGTTAGGGGGCACTACGCCGTCGCAAATGACACGGTCTCACGCCTTCTCGGCGCTGGCCATTTCTCAACCACCGCGATGGGTATCGCTTCGTTCCGCCCATCCTACGCGCTGGTTCGGGATCAGTCCTTCGACTTGGCAGTTCGGTTCGCGCGGCTCGGCTTGAACAGATCGAGATCGATCGCCTGGCCCATTGCAAGATAACCGGTGCGGTTGGGGTGAAGCTTGTCGCCGGGACCGCCGGTGGTGCTGTCGGGGACAAACTCGGGTTTGAGGCCGCCCGACTGCGGATCGAGTGTCGTCTTGTCGAAATCGATCACGCCGTCGAACGTGCCTGATGTGCGGATGAAGTCGTTGAGGGCCTTCCGCTTGGCATCCTGCTCCGGGAAACCGTGCGCGGCACTGGAACTGCCAAGCGCCGAAACCACGGTGGCGCCGATGATGCGAAGCTGCGGCCATTTCTTCCGCAGCCGGTCGACGCCATCCTTCATCGCCGCGATGACCTGGTCGGTCGAGGCATTGCCGTTCTTGCTGAAGTCGTTGATGCCCTCCAGCCAGATCAGGCTGGAAATGCCGGACAGCGCAAGCACGTCGCGATCGAGCCGTTGTCCCGAGGCAGGCCCGCCGGGGAACGGCTTGTCGGCACCGTATTCGGCCGGTCCCGCGATCTGGTTGCCGCCGATGCCGCCGTTCACCACGGCGACCTTGTTGCCATGGATAGCCTTCAGGCGGCGCGACAGCACGTTGGGCCAGCGATCATCGCCATTCATGGTCGAGGCGGTGCCGTCGGTGATCGAGTCGCCGAACGCCATGATGGCGAAGGCATCTCCGGGTGCGGTCATCTCAACCGCATCGAGGAAGAACCAGGATGCCGTGGTGTAGAGGAATGCCGACTCGTCCTCCAACGCACCCTTGGCGCCGGCGCCGGGTGCTGTGACGTAGGAGGTGGTGAGCGCCTTGGCGTGCCAGGTCATCGGACCGCTTTCGCCTGCGATATGGAAGCTGACCGCGAGCGGGCGGCCGGCGAGTTCGTCAGGCTGTTTTGCGAATGGCAGCGCGACCGGGTCACTCCATGCCGAACTCCCGGGTGGGATGGCGATGGAAGGCTTTCCGCTGAACGTCACCGGACGGTTGGATCCGCGCAACAGCGCAGCACTGCTCGATTGCAGGCCGACATACACGCCGTCGAACGTCACCGGTTTCTTGCCGAACGCATTGCTGAGCCGGATGCGCGCCTGGCGGCCCCACAGATCAGGCCGCACCATCAGGCGAAAGGTCTGGTCCCGCGCGCCGGTCGCAGGGTCAGGGAAAGCGAATTTCTGATCGGGTTGCGCCGAAGGGTTGCCGACGGGATAGGGGCCTTGGGCCGAGCCGGTCCATGACACCACCCAGTTCTCGCTGTCCCGAGCGGATGCGGCCTGCGGCAGCGCGGCGAGCAGAGAGGCGATCATGAAGTGGACCAGCGCGCGCATGGCGTTTCTCCCCCGATTTTGTCTTTGTTGGCATCATCCTAGAATTTCGGGCGGCCCGCGCAATGTGGAGGCTGGCCGCTTCCCTCAAAACATCCCCAGTTCATTAACCTCTTGGAAACCATCCTCCGCCACCAATGGGCGCTACCTCTGCCATTTGGGGACGCCCATGCTCCACCGTGACCAACGCACCCCGTTTTCGGACTGGTGGTGGACCGTGGATAAGCTGCTGCTTGGCGCGATCATGGCGCTGATGCTGGGCGGCGTCATCCTGTCGCTGGCAGCGAGCCCGCCGGTGGCGACCCGGATTGGGCTCGATCCCTTCCATTTCTTCGGCCGGCACGTACTGTTCCTGCTGCCGTCCTTCCTAGTGATGATCGGGGTGTCGTTCCTGTCGCCCAAGCAGATCCGCCGCCTCGCGCTGCTGGTCTTTGTTGCAAGCATCATCCTCATCGTGGCGACGCTGGCGTTCGGGCCCGAGGTAAAGGGATCGCGGCGCTGGATCACGCTGCTTGGCGTCAACATCCAGGCCTCCGAATCCGCCAAGCCCGCTTTCGTGGTGATGGCGGCGTGGCTGTTTGCGGAATCGACCAAGCGGCCGGAAATGCCGGCGACGTCGATGGCGATCGTGCTGTTGCTGACGCTGGTGTCGCTCCTGGTGATGGAGCCGGATTTCGGCCAGACCATGCTGATCCTGATGGTGTGGGGCGCGCTGTTCTTCATCGCGGGCATGCGGATGATCTGGGTGGCCGGCCTTGCAGGCGCCGCGGGCCTCGGATTGTTCGGGGCGTATCTGCTGGTGCCGCACGTCGCGGGCCGCATCAAGCGCTTCATGAATCCGGCCTCCGGCGACACGTTCCAGGTCGACATGGCGATGGAAGCCTTCTGGAACGGCGGCTGGTTCGGGCTGGGGCCCGGCGAGGGGATTGCAAAACGCAGCCTGCCGGACAGCCATACCGATTTCGTGTTCGCGGTGGCCGCCGAGGAGTTCGGCATCATCCTGTGCCTGGCGCTGGTTTCGCTGTTCGCCTTCGTCGTGATCCGGACGCTGACACGCGCCTATTCGAGCGAGGATATGTTCGCGCGCTTTGCGGCCTCCGGACTTGCGATCCTGTTCGGCGTGCAGGCCGCGATCAACATGGCGGTCAATCTGCAACTGATCCCCGCCAAGGGCATGACCCTGCCGTTCATCTCGTATGGCGGCTCGTCGATCATCTCGCTGGCCTTTGGCGTCGGCATGATGCTGGCGCTGACGCGGCAGCGTCCGCGTACCGAGGTGGAATCGATGAACGCGGCCGGCGTTACGCGCGGTTACGCGTAGAGCGTTTAATCGGTTCTGATGGAATCAGAACCGGGCACTGGTCTCATTTTTGACGCGTTTTCTTTGGGCGAACCGGTGTCCACACCGGAGTCCGGGGCAGCTTGAAAACGCCGTGGGGCGTGACTAGCGCCGCCGCGTCGGCTATTTGAAATCATGGAAAATGCACCTCTCATTCTACTCGCCGCGGGCGGTACCGGCGGTCATCTGTTTCCCGCCGAAGCGCTGGGCGTCGAGCTCGTCAGGCGCGGCCTGCGTGTGCGCCTCGCAACCGACGCCCGCGCACTGCGCTACAGCGGCCTGTTCACCAAGGACAATATCGACGTGGTTCCGAGCGAGACCGTGCGCGGCCGCTCGCTGATGGCACTGGTGCGCACCGCTTACACGCTCGGTTATGGCACGTTGGTTGCCGCCAGGCTGGTGCGGCGGCTAAAGCCTGCCGCCGTGGTCGGCTTCGGCGGCTATCCGACGCTGCCGCCGCTGATCGCGGCAAGGCTGCTCGGCGTGCCCGGCATCATTCACGACGCCAACGCCGTGCTCGGCCGCGCCAACCGCTTTCTCTCCCGCCGCGTCAACGCGATTGCCACCTCGCTGCCGGGCGTGCTCGATCGCGATCCTGATCTCGCGGGCAAGACGGTGACCGTCGGCACGCCGATGCGCCCCGCGGTGCTTACGGCCGCCGCCGTGCCGTTTGCGTCTCCTGAACCGAGCGGGCCGCTGCGGCTACTGGTGGTCGGCGGCAGCCAGGGCGCGCGGGTCATGAGCGATATCGTGCCGGGCGCAATCGAAAAGCTGGAGCCGATGCTGTGGAGCCGTCTGGTTCTGACGCAGCAGGTGCGCAAGGAAGACATGGGGCGGGTGCGCTCGATCTACGAGCGGCGCAGGATCAATGCCGAACTCGCGCCGTTCTTTACCGACCTGCCGGCGCGGCTGGCGTCCAGCCATCTCGTGATCTCGCGCTCCGGCGCCGGCACGGTGGCGGAACTCGCCGCGATCGGCCGGCCCTCGATTTTGGTGCCGCTGCCCGGCGCGATCGACCAGGACCAGTTCGCCAATGCCGGCGTGCTGGCGAAGGTGGACGGGGCTTTACGGATTCCGCAGGCCGAATTCACGTCGGACCGGCTGGCGGCGGAAATCTCTGCCTTTGCCGCCGAACCGGCGCGGTTGACTGCGATGGCATCAGCCGCCCGCCGGGTGGGCCGGCTCGACGCCGCCGAGCGGCTGGCCGATCTGGTGATGAAAGTGGCCGGAATCTAGGCCGTTGCCCGCAAAATTGCCCCTTGTCAGCGCCTTCGAAAGCGGGGCATCCAGTACCCTGCGGCGCCTGACTTGAGCCTCGGCTTCGCGGAATACTGGTCATCCGCTCCTGTGCGCAATTGCGCACAAGGCGGAAGATGACGATTAAGGATGCTTCATGAGACTGCCGCGCGAGATCGGACCCATTCACTTCGTCGGGATCGGCGGTATCGGCATGAGTGGCATCGCCGAGGTGCTCGTCAATCTCGGCTACACCGTGCAGGGCTCGGACGCCTCCGAGAGCGGCAATGTCGCGCGGCTGCGTGAGAAGGGCGTCAAGGTCTCGGTCGGCCACAAGGCAGAGAATGTCGACGGCGCCGACGTGGTCGTGGTCTCGACCGCGATCAAGCGCGACAATCCGGAATTGATGGCGGCCCGCGCCCAGCGCATTCCGGTGGTGCGCCGGGCCGAAATGCTCGCCGAATTGATGCGGCTGAAAAGCTGCGTCGCGATCGGGGGGACCCACGGCAAGACCACGACGACGACGATGGTTGCCACATTGCTCGATGCCGGCGGTCTCGATCCGACCGTGATCAATGGCGGTATCATCAACGCCTATGGCTCCAACGCCAGGCTCGGCGCCGGCGACTGGATGGTGGTCGAGGCCGATGAGAGCGACGGCACGTTCCTGAAGCTGCCCTCCGATGTCGTGATTGTCACCAATATCGATCCCGAGCATCTCGATCACTTCAAGACTTTCGAGGCAATCCAGGACGCGTTCCGCAATTTCGTCGAGAACGTACCGTTCTATGGCTTTGCCGTGATGTGCACCGACCATCCTGTCGTGCAGACCCTTGTCGGCAAGATCGAGGATCGCCGCATCATCACCTACGGTGAAAACCCGCAGGCCGATGTGCGGCTGGTCGACCTGACACCAAACGGCGGCAGTTCCAATTTCAAGGTCGTGTTCCGCAACCGCAAGACCGACGCCATGCACGAGATAGCTGACATCACGCTGCCGATGCCGGGACGGCATAATGCCTCGAACGCGACGGCGGCGATTGCGGTAGCACACGAACTCGGCATGTCCGACGATGCCATCCGCAAGGCGATCGCGGGCTTCGGCGGCGTCAAGCGGCGCTTCACCCGGACCGGGGAATGGAACGGCGTGACCGTGATCGACGACTACGGCCATCACCCCGTTGAGATCGCGGCCGTGCTTAAAGCGGCACGTGAATCCACCAACGGCAAGGTCGTCGCCGTGGTGCAGCCGCACCGTTTCACCCGGCTGCAATCGCTGTTCGAGGAATTCTGCACTTGTTTCAACGATGCCGACGCCGTTGTTGTTGCCGAGGTTTATCCGGCCGGCGAGGCGCCGATCGAGGGCATCGACCGCGACCATTTCGTGCTCGGCCTGCGCACGCATGGCCATCGCGAGGTGATCCCGCTGACGAGTTCGGCGGAGCTTGCCAAGGTCGTTCACGGAATTGCGCATCCGGGCGACCTCGTGGTCTGCCTGGGCGCCGGCAACATCACGCAATGGGCCTACGCATTGCCGGATGAATTGAAGGCGTTGGGTTAGCCGTGGCCTTTCCCGACATCACGCCGGACCTCAAAGCCGCCATGCCGGAGCTGCGCGGGCGATTGCTGGCGAACCAGTCGCTGGCGGAGCTGACGTGGTTTCGCGTCGGCGGGCCGGCGCAGGTGTTGTTTACGCCGGCGGATGAGGACGATCTCGCGTACTTCTTAAAGCATCTTCCCAAGGAGTGGCCGGTCTATATCGTTGGCGTCGGCTCCAACCTGATCGTACGCGACGGCGGCATGGCGGGTGTGGTGATCCGGCTGTCGCCGCGGGCATTCGGCGAGACGTCCGCTTCCGGCGATATCGTCAGCGCAGGCACGGCCGCGCTCGACAAGCGCGTGGCGGAGACCGCGTCAGCCGCCAATATCGGCGGCATGGAATTCTTCTTCGGCATTCCCGGCACCATCGGTGGCGCGCTGCGGATGAATGCCGGCGCCAATGGCAGCGAGACCAAAGACGTTCTGATCGAGGCTGTTGGCATCGGCCGCGACGGCACCAGGCACGTCTTTGGCAATGCCGACATGAAGTTCGTGTATCGCAACAGCGGCGTCGACCCGTCGATCATCTTCACGTCGGCGCGCTTTCGAGGCGCGATCACGGACGCCGAAGCCATCCGCGCGCGGATGAACGAGGTGCAGAGCCACCGCGAAACGGCTCAGCCGATTCGCGAAAAGACCGGAGGATCGACCTTCAAGAATCCGCCCGGCAACAGCGCCTGGAAGCTGATCGACGCCGCCGGCTGCCGGGGCTTGCGTGTCGGCGGGGCGCAGGTCTCGGAAATGCACTGCAATTTCCTCATCAATACCGGTAGCGCCACCGGGCATGATATTGAAACGCTGGGTGAAACCGTGCGCGAGCGGGTTAAAGCGAATTCTGGAATCGAGCTACACTGGGAAATCAAGCGGATCGGAATCGAGCAAAACTGATGCGGGCGACCATTCTCTTCGGCGGCACCAATAAAGAGCGCCTGGTTTCGGTGGCCAGCGCGCAGGCGCTGCATCGGGCGTTGCCGGATGCTGATCTCTGGTTCTGGGAGGTGACTGACACCGTGCACGAGGTCAGCTCGAAGGCGCTGCTCGAGCATTCGCGTCCCTTTGAGGTCGATTTCAAACCCGGCAACCGCGGCCTGCCGCTCGAAGCGGCGCTCGACAAGGCGAAGTCCGAGGATCGCGTGCTGGTGCTCGGCCTGCATGGCGGCCGGGCCGAGAACGGCGAATTGCAGGCGATGTGCGAACTGCGCGGGATTGCCTTCACCGGCTCCGGCTCGGCATCGTCGAATCTTGCCTTCGACAAGGCCGTGGCGAAACGGTTTGCAGCGATTGCAGGTGTCGCGGCTCCGGCCGCCGTCGCCCTGGAAGATCTCGACGCGGCGTTTGCCGAATACGGAAGGCTGATCGCAAAGCCGGCGCGAGACGGTTCGAGCTATGGCCTGATCTTTGTCAACGCGAAGCAGGATCTCGTCGCGGTGCGCAACGCCGCCAGGACCGAGGAATATCTGATCGAGCCGTTCGTCGCGGGCGTGGAAGCAACCTGTGGAGTGCTGGAGCAATCGGATGGCACGTTGACGTCGCTTCCGCCGATCGAGATCGTCCCGGGGGAGGGCACCTTCGACTACGCGGCCAAATATCTCCTCAAATCGACTCAGGAAATCTGCCCGGGGCGCTTTGCTCCTGAAATCAGTGCGCAACTGAAGGATCAGGCGCTGCGGGCGCACAAAGCGTTGTCCTGCGGCGGCTACTCCCGGACCGACTTCATCGTCTCGGCGAAGGGGCTGGTTTACCTGGAAACCAACACGCTGCCGGGCCTGACGGCTGCATCGCTCTACCCGAAGGCGCTGAAGGCGCAGGGGATCGAATTTTCGGATTTTCTGCGCGACCAGATCGCGCTGGCCGAACGACGCAGCCGGGAACGGGTTTGACCGGCCGGTCAGGCCGTTAACAGGCCGTTAACCCGGAACTAACCTCGCCACGAGAATTATTGCTAAAATCCTAAGAATTGTCCGGCAAACCACTCAAAAGACGCGCCAAAGCGTGTCCGTGGCGCCGCGAATTTACACTTTGTTTACCAGGAAGTCCGAAGGTTAACGCTGGCGGCGCATGTTGCGCTTGGCTCCGGGGCGTGCGCTGTTCCGACTTCAGATCAGCACCAAGTCCGGCAAGACCGAGGCGTCACATGGGCCGAGACCCGCAAAAATGCTTGCGGGAACAACACTTGGACAGGCTCGTGCAATGGATGGTGCAGGACGCCTCGCTCGGTCGCTGAGATCGCTGGGGCCCCAAGCTGACCTGAAGGCGGCCGCTATTGGAGCGGCCGTGCTGCTGCGCGAGCGGCTGGGCCGTCGCGCCCGTGTGCCGGCCAGACCCGTGATCGATCGCGAGCCGACGAATCGTCTCGTCCTGCTGGTCGAGCGTTACCTTCCGAACCGCGCAGGCGTCGCCTTGACCGTGCTGATGCTGCTCGGTAGCGCCGGCTTTGGTATCGTCAAGGGTGGTCACCTCGACGCATTTTTGGCCGCGGTCAGCGATACCCGTAATGCGCTGGCCAATTCGGCTGGCTTCCGCATCACCAGCGTCGTCATCAACGGCCGCAAGCAATTGAGCCAGGACGAGGTGCTCGCGGTCGGCGGCGTCAATGGCCGCTCGTCGCTGTTGTTCCTCGACGCCGCCACCGTGCGCGACAAGCTCAAGGCCAATCCGTGGATCGCTGATGCGACCATCCTGAAGCTTTATCCCGGTCAATTGCAGATCGACATCGTCGAGCGTACGGCTTTCGCGCTGTGGCAGCAGGACGGCCGGCTGTCCGTGATCTCGGAGGACGGCGCGGTGCTGGAGCCCTACGTATCGCGGCGCTTCGTGGCGCTGCCGCTGGTGGTGGGCAAGGGCGCCGACGTCAAGGCCCGCGACTTCCTCGCCCTGCTGGACCGCTATCCGCAGGTTCGCATCGCGACCAAGGCTGCGATCCTCGTCGGTGAACGGCGCTGGAATTTGCGGTTGAAGGACGGCCTCGACATTCGCCTGCCGGAGAACGACATCGGCATTGCGCTTGCGATGCTGAGTAAGCTCGACAAGGAGGACCGGCTGTTCTCGCGCGACATCGTCGCCGTCGACATGCGCCTGCCGGACCGGTTGACGGTGCAATTGTCGGAAGACGCGGCCAAGGCCCGCGAAGAATTGTTCAAGGACAAGAAACCCAAGAAAAAGGCCGGTGACGCATGACCGGCCTCGATCGCAACCAGACCCCGAAGACGCGGCCCGTCGACCACAAGCGCACGGCGCTGGTCGCTTCGCTCGATGTCGGCACCAGCAAGATCGCCTGCATGATCGCGCGGTTGAAGCCGTCGCCGGCGAACGACGCGCTGCGCGGCCGCACCCATGCAGTGGAATTGATCGGCTACAGCCAGATCCAGTCGCGCGGCGTCAAGGCCGGCTCCGTGGTCGATCTCGCCGAATGCGAGCAGGCGGTGCGCCAGACGGTGGCGTTGGCCGAGCGCATGGCCAAGGTCCGCGTTGAGTCAGTCTTGCTGTCGGTTTCCGGCGGCCGGCTGCAGGGTCAGCTGGTTGAGGCTGCCGCTGACATCAGAGGCGGCGCTGTTACCGCCGATGACGTCACCCGGGTGACCTCCACCGGCATGCGTCACGCCACCGGCGAGGGACGCACGGCGCTGCATGCGCTGCCGGTCGGCTATGCGCTCGATGGCGTCAAGGGCATCCGCGACCCCCGCGGCATGGTGGCCCGGCAGTTCGGCGTCGACATGAACGTGGTGACGGCGGATGCGACGGTTGCCCGCAACCTGATGCTGGTCGTCGAGCGCTGCCATCTCAATGTCGAGGCCATGGCGGCGAGTCCTTATGTCGCAGGCCTGTCCGTGTTGACCGACGACGAGGCCGATCTCGGCGCCGCCGTGGTCGAAATGGGCGCCGGATCGACCACGATTGCGACCTATTCCGCCGGCCGCTTCGTTCATGCCAGCGGATTTGCGCTCGGCGGACAGCACGTGACCATGGATCTTGCACGCGGCGTCGGCGCATGCATTGCAGATGCCGAGCGAATCAAGACTTTATATGGGACCGTGCTGACCGGCGGGTCGGACGCGCGCGAGCTGATGTCTGTTCCGGCTGCAGGCGAGGAACACGATGCGCCGCAGATCGTCTCTCGCGCCACGATCGCGAACATCGTTCGGCATCGCGCCGAGGAGATATTTGAAATGGTCCGGGACCGGCTCGCGGATTCCCCCTTTGCGGCAGAGCCGCGGGCGCGGGTTGTCTTGAGCGGCGGGGCGTCTCAGCTCACCGGCACCGTCGAACTCGCCACACGCATTCTCAACCGGCCGGTCAGGATCGGCCGTCCGCTCGGTTTCGGCCGGCTGCCCAGCGAGGCCAAGAGCGCCTCGTTCGCGGTGCCGACCGGCCTCCTGGTTTATCCGCAATACGCTCATCTTGAACACGTCGAACCGCGGTATACGCGGCAGCTCAGGACAGGGACTGACGGCTATTTCGGAAAGGTCGGACGATGGCTTCGCGAGGGCTTCTGATGACCGGTCCAGTGACCAAACTATTTTCACCAAATCCCGCGGCCGCCGGCCGAGGCGAACCAACGCGCGCGTCGTAATCGAGAGGCAACCATGGCACTCAATCTGACCCCCCCTGACATCAGCGAGCTGAAACCGCGGATTACCGTCTTCGGCGTCGGTGGAGCAGGCGGCAATGCCGTCAATAACATGATCACTGCCGGGTTGCAGGGCGTCGATTTCGTCGTCGCCAACACCGACGCGCAGGCGCTGACCATGTCCAAGGCGCAGCGCATCGTGCAGATGGGCACGCAGGTGACGCAGGGCCTCGGCGCGGGGTCCCAGCCTGATGTCGGCGCGGCGGCCGCCCAGGAGGTCATCGACGAACTCCGTGACCATCTCACCGGCGCCAACATGGTGTTCGTCACCGCCGGCATGGGCGGCGGCACCGGCACGGGTGCTGCCCCGGTCATCGCCAGGACCGCGCGCGAAATGGGCATCCTCACCGTCGGCGTGGTGACCAAGCCGTTCCACTTCGAGGGCATGCGCCGCATGCGCACCGCCGAGTCCGGCATCGCCGAACTGCACAAGGTGGTCGATACGCTCCTGATCATCCCGAACCAGAACCTGTTCCGGGTCGCCAACGAAAAGACCACCTTCGCCGACGCCTTCGCGATGGCCGACCAGGTGCTCTATTCGGGCGTCGCCTGCATCACCGATCTGATGGTCAAGGAAGGCCTGATCAACCTCGACTTCGCCGACGTCCGCGCCGTAATGCGCGAGATGGGCAAGGCGATGATGGGCACCGGCGAAGCCACCGGCGATAAGCGCGCGCTGACCGCAGCCGAAGCTGCGATCGCCAACCCGCTGATCGACGACTCATCGATGAAGGGCGCCCGCGGCCTGCTGATCTCGATCACCGGCGGCAAGGACTTGACCCTGTTCGAAGTCGACGAAGCCGCCACCCGGATTCGCGAGGAAGTCGACCAGGACGCCAACATCATTGTCGGCGCCACCTTCGACGAAACGCTGGACGGCATCATCCGCGTCTCCGTCGTTGCCACCGGCATCGAGCAGGCGCAGATCGCGCGCAATGCCGCTGCCGCCCCGGCGGTCGCGACCACTGCCACTGCCGCCACCGCCCCGTCTTCACCCGACAACCGTCTGGCCGAACTGACCGCCCGCCTGCGCGCCGACAATGCGCGCCTGGCCGAGCGCGCCCAGAAGCTCGAGCCGGTGCCCGCGCCGCAGGCAGCTCCGGTTCCCGCGCAGGCTCCCGCCGTGCCGGCGCAACGTTCGTCCAGCAATGTCGAGCGGGCTGCGCTCGCCGCAATCGCCGCGGCGGTCGAGACGCCACAACAGGCTCCGATCCAGCCGGCGTCCTATGGCGACGTCACGGTCCGCCCGATCGCGCAGAAGCCGACCCTGTTCCCTGATCATAAAGAGGCCGCCCGCATCGAGCCCGAGCAGCCCGCGACACCCGAAACCTTCATCCCGCAGGCGGCCGAACGTGCGCCCGCTCGCTCGCCCCGGATGCCGAAATTCGAGGATCTCCCGATGCCGGCGCAGGCCGAAATCCGGCAGGCTGCCGGCGTGGCCGAGGAAGAGCACCCGCAAAAGTCCAAGCTGTCGCTGTTGCAGCGGCTCGCCAATGTCGGCCTCGGCCGCCGCGACGAAGAAACCGAGCCGCCGATCGCGGCCCGGGCCTCAGGTCCTGCGATGGCGCCGCTGCCGCCGCTGCCCGATCGCAAGCCGCAGCGTACCGTCGCCCAGCAAATGGCGAATCAGGATCCGGTATCAGAGTACGCAAAGCGCCCGGCACCGCAAGGTTTGGACGTCCATGGCCGCCCGGCACCTGTTGCCCCGGCGCCACAGGGCGACGACCATCTTGATATCCCGGCCTTCCTCCGACGCCAGGCAAACTGAGGTTTTGTTACAATCCAGGTGATCCAAGGGGCCCCGGCTGGAACAGCCGGGGCCCCTTGCTTATGTGCGGTGCCGAGCGCCGGATCGTCTGCCAACCAACTGATTCTAAATCATTAATTATTCATTCAATGATCGGATCTGGCGGCTGAATCGGCGTCCGTCCGTGCCGTAGTTTGGTTAACCCTTGGCGCGATTGCGGCAGAGATAGGGTAACAATCCGTAAAGAAGCGTGAGTTGGCGCGCTTTGGGAAATGACTATGGTCTGCCGTGACTTGGGGATGCCTAGAACGCGAATCGGCGGTCACGCGCGGTTCCCGTCTTTAGGTTAAGTCGGGTAGTGGGCAGTTATCGATGAAATTCAGCCGCCAAACCACGCTTCGGTCGCAAGCCACCGTAACGGGCGTTGGCGTTCATTCCGGTTTACCTGTCAGCCTGACGCTTGGACCTGCACCTGTGGATGCAGGGTTTATTTTTGTCCGCACCGGCCTTGACGAGGCCGACCGCGAAGTTCCCGCAATCGCGGAATCCGTAACCGCCACCGATCTGGCTACCGTTCTCGGCGACCGTGAAGGTCCGCTGGTTTCCACCGCGGAACATGTGCTTGCTGCCTTGCGTGGCATGGGCGTCGACAACGCCATCATCGAAGTCGACGGTCCCGAAGTTCCGATCATGGACGGCAGCGCGGCGGCCTTTGTCGCTGCCATCGATCAGGCCGGCATTGTTACCCAGTCGGCCTCCCGCCGCTTCATTCAGGTGCTCAAGCCGGTCCAGGTTGCGATCGGCGACAGTTTTGGCGAACTGCGCCCGCATGCGGGCGGGTTCCGCGTCGAGGTCGAGATCGACTTCGCCAATCCCGTGATCGGCCGTCAGAATTTCTCGCTCGATCTCAACCCCGAAAGCTTCCGCCGCGAGATTTCCCGTGCTCGGACTTTCGGCTTCATGAACGACGTCGCGCGGCTCTGGAGCGCCGGTTTTGCGCGCGGCGCCTCGTTTGAGAATACCGTGGTGCTCGACGACAACCGCCTGCTCAACACCGAAGGGCTGCGCTTCAGTGACGAATGCGCCCGCCACAAGGCGCTGGATGCGGTTGGCGATCTAACCCTGGCTGGTCTGCCGCTGCTTGGCACTTACCGCTCCGTGCGTGGCGGCCACAAGCTGAACCACGCCGTCCTGACAGCCCTGTTGGCCGATCCCAGCGCCTGGCGGGTGGTCGAGGCCGAACCGGTACGCCGTACCCGCGGCCATGTCGAGGCTGGCGCGGGCATGGTGGGCGGCTTGATCGCTCCGGCCTATGGCCCCGACGTTTCCTGACTTTCGTCTTCGAAATGTCCTGACTTTCGCTTTGCGAAATGCCCTGACTTTCGTTTCGTTTGTGAAATGAACTGACTTTGGCTGCGAAAGGCCGGGCTTTTCGTGCCGTACAGGCGCGTTTATGTAGTAACCACACTCGGCAGCGGTGCCGTTCAGCCGCCTTAATCCGGGCGAATTGGCTGCGTATTCGGTTGGTTGAGGACCATTTTTCGGCTACAGAGGCTCGCGGCTGCACGACAAGCCCACGGGCCCCTTAGGAATTACGCATTGGGCACGGGAAATATGGCTTCCATGACCGCGGTTCATGGACAGGCGGGCTCCAGTCATCGACCGCATCAAAGGCGTCAGGTCACAGATTCAATGTCGGCACAGCGTATGACGCTTGAACCACGCAAATCACTCCGGTCGCTGCGGCTGGCGGCGGGCCTGATTCTGCTCGCCATTCCCTTGAGCGGATGCGGCACCGGCGCGCTGTGGGACAAGTTCACCGCCAAGGACGACACCTTCGTCGAGGAACCGGCGGACAAGCTCTATAATGAGGGCTTGTACCTGATGAACCAGCGCAAGGATCTGAAGGGGGCCTCGAAGAAATTCGAGGAAGTCGACCGCCAGCATCCTTATTCCGACTGGGCGCGCAAATCGCTGCTGATGTCGGCCTATTCCTTTTACAATGCCGGCGATTACGACAGCTGCATCGGCGCCGCCACCCGCTACGTCACGCTGCATCCCGGCAGTGCCGATGCGGCTTACGCGCAATATCTGATCGCGGCCTCGCATTACGACCAGATTCCGGACATCTCCCGCGACCAGGGCCGTACCGAAAAGGCGATCGCGGCGCTGGAAGAGGTGATTCGCAAATACCCGACTTCCGAATATGCGACCTCCGCCAAGGCCAAGCTCGAAGGCGCGCGCGACCAGCTTGCCGGCAAGGAACTGGATGTCGGCCGCTATTATTTGGATAAGCGCGACTTCACCCCGGCCATCAACCGCTTCAAGACCGTGGTCACCCGCTATCAGACCACGCGCCACGTCGAGGAAGCGCTGTTCCGTCTCACCGAGGCCTATATGGCGATCGGCATCGTCGGCGAGGCGCAGACGGCAGCGGCCGTACTTGGACACAACTTTCCTGACAGCCGCTGGTACAAGGACGCCTATAATCTTGTAAAGTCGGGTGGTCTCGAGCCGAGCGAGAACAAAGGTTCCTATATTTCCAGGGCCTTCAAGAAGATGGGCCTCGGTTCCTTGACCAATATAGGTCGCGGTTAGGAATTTACTTCGCATGCTGGCGCGTCTGTCGATCCGTGACATCGTCCTGATCGAACGGCTCGATATCGAATTCTCCCGTGGCCTCGCGGTGCTGACCGGCGAGACCGGCGCGGGAAAATCCATCCTGCTCGATGCTTTCGCGCTGGCGCTCGGCGGCCGCGGCGATTCGGGCCTGGTCCGCCATGGCGCCGAGCAGGGCCAGGTGACGGCCACTTTCGACATCCCCAAGGGCCATCCGGCCACAAAGATCCTTTCCGAAAACGGCCTCGACGATACCGGTGAGATGATTCTCCGCCGCGTGCAGCTTGCCGACGGCCGCACCCGCGCCTTCATCAACGACCAGTCGATCAGCGTGCAGACCCTGAAAGCGGTCGGCGCGGTCCTGGTCGAGATCCACGGCCAGCATGACGAGCGCGCGCTGGTCGACGCCTCGACGCACCGGCAGTTGCTCGACGCCTTTGCCGGGCTGGAGAAAGAGGTCTCGGCGCTGGAAACGCTGTGGGAGGCGCGGCGCACCGCCAACACCGCGCTGGACGCACATCGCGCCAGCATGGAACGCGCCGCGCGCGAGGCGGACTATCTGCGCCACGCCGCCGACGAACTCAAAGCGTTGAAGCCGAAGGACGGCGAGGAGACCGCGCTCGCCGGACGCCGCACCGTCATGATGCAGGGCGAGAAGATCGCAAGCGACCTGCGCGAGGCGCAGGAAGCGGTCGGCGGCCCCCATTCGCCGGTGCCGGCGCTGGCCGCCGCCGTACGCCGCCTCGAACGCCGCGCCGCCAATTCGCCTGCGCTGGTCGAGCCGGCGGTGAAGGCGATCGATATCGCGATCAACGCGCTGGAAGAGGCCGACCAGCATCTCAGCGCGGCCCTGGTCGCGGCCGATTTCGATCCGGCCGAGCTGGAGCGCATCGAGGAGCGGCTGTTTGCGCTGCGCGCCGCCTCGCGCAAATATTCGACGCCGGTCGATGGGCTGGCGGCGCTCGCCGCCAAATTCGTCGCTGACGTTGCGCTGATCGATGCCGGCGCCGATCAGCTGAAGAAGCTTGAAGCCGCCGCCGCCGAGACCGACCAGCGCTACAGCGCGGCGGCCGAGAAGCTTTCTGCGGCCCGCACCAAATCCGCCGAGAAGCTCAACAAGGCGGTCAACGCCGAACTGGCGCCGCTGAAACTAGAACGCGCAAAATTCACGACCCAGGTCGAGACCGATTCGAACTCGCCGGGGCCGCAAGGAATCGACCGCGTCGAGTTCTGGGTGCAGACCAATCCCGGCACCAAGCCGGGCCCGCTGATGAAGGTCGCGTCCGGCGGCGAGCTGTCGCGGTTCCTGCTGGCGCTCAAGGTGGTGCTGTCCGACCGCGGTTCGGCGCCCACGCTGGTGTTCGACGAAATCGATACCGGCGTCGGCGGCGCGGTGGCGGACGCGATCGGCGCACGGCTATCGCGGCTTGCCGGCCAGGTTCAGGTGATGGCGGTGACGCATGCGCCGCAGGTCGCCGCGCGCGCCAACCAGCATCTGCTGATTTCCAAGGACGCGCTCGACAAGGGCAAGCGCGTCGCCACCCGCGTCAACGCGCTCGCCGCCGACCACCGCCGCGAGGAAATCGCCCGCATGCTGGCGGGCGCCGAGATCACGGCGGAAGCACGCGCCGCGGCGGAGCGGTTGTTGCGCGCGGCGACGGCGTAGCGGTGGCCTGGTGCGATGGCTGTAAAAGCAAACAAGCCGCTGGCTGACGTCGACAGGCTCACCAAGGCCCAGGCCAAGGTCGAGCACATGCGCCTGTCGCTGGAGATCGAAGCCCACAACGAGCGCTACTACCAGAAAGACGCACCGACCGTGTCGGACGCGGCCTACGATGCCTTGCGTCAGCGGCTGGTGGCGATCGAGGCGAAGTTCCCTGACCTCGTCTCGACGGATTCGCCGACGCAGAAGGTCGGCGCCGCGCCGGCGCGCGGCTTTGCAAAAGTGCAGCATGCCGTTCCCATGCTGTCGCTCGGCAATGCCTTCAGCGATGAGGACGTCACCGAGTTCGTCGATCGCATCCGGCGGTTTCTCAAGCTCGATGCCGAGCATATTCCGGCGTTGGTTGCCGAACCGAAGATCGACGGCCTGTCGCTGTCCCTGCGTTACGAAAACGGCGAACTGGTTCGCGCGGCAACCCGCGGCGACGGTTTTACGGGCGAAGACGTCACCGCCAACGTCCGCACCATCAAGGATATTCCGCACAAGCTGAAGGGCCGCCATATTCCCGCGGCCTGCGAAATGCGCGGCGAAGTTTATATGCTCAAGAAGGACTTTCTGGAGCTGAACAAGAAGCAGGCGGAGGCCGACGATACGGTCTTTGCAAATCCGCGCAATTCGGCGGCGGGTTCGCTGCGCCAGAAGGACGTCTCGATCACCGCGTCGCGGCCGCTGAAGTTTTTCGCCTATACCTGGGGCGAGATGTCCGAGCGTCCGGCCGATACCCAGCACGGCATGCTCGAATGGATGGACAAGGCCGGCTTTGTCGTCAATCCGCGGACGAAGCTTTGCAGGGATGTCGACGCCGTCCTGGAATTCTACAGCAAGATCGGCGAGGAGCGCGCTTCGCTCGGCTATGACATCGACGGTGTGGTCTACAAGGTCGATCGGCTCGACTGGCAGGATCGCCTTGGCTTTGTTTCGCGCAGCCCGCGCTGGGCGATCGCGCACAAATTCGCGGCCGAGCAGGCGACGACGACCCTCAATGGCATCGATATCCAGGTTGGCCGCACTGGTGCGCTGACGCCGGTGGCGCGGCTCGAGCCGGTTACGGTGGGCGGCGTCGTGGTGTCGAACGCGACGCTGCATAATGAGGATTACATCAGGGGCATCGGCAACGACGGCAATCCGATTCGTGACGGCGTCGATCTTCGGGTCGGCGACACGGTTGTCGTCCAGCGCGCCGGCGACGTGATTCCGCAGGTCGTCAGCGTGGTCATGGACAAGCGGCCAAACAGCGCCAAGCCTTACAAGTTTCCGGAGACCTGTCCGGTATGCGGCAGTCATGCCGTCCGCGGGGAAGACGAAGCGGTGCGTCGCTGTACCGGCGCGCTGATCTGTCCGGCGCAGGCGGTGGAGCGGCTGAAGCATTTCGTTTCGCGGCTGGCGTTCGATATTGACGGCCTCGGCGACAAGCAGATCCAGGAATTCTACGAGGACGGTCTGGTGATGTCGCCGGTCGACATCTTCACGCTGCAGAAGCGCGACGCCCGTTCGACCAGCAAGCTGATGGCGCGTGAGGGCTACGGCGAGACCTCGGTGCGCAATCTGTTTGCCGCGATCGATGCCCGCCGCAGCATCGAGCTGAATCGGTTGATCTTCGCGCTCGGCATCCGCCATGTCGGCGAAGGCAATGCAAAACTGCTGGCGCGGCATTACGGCACGATCGAGAATTTCCGCGAGGCGATGCTGGCCGCCGCCAAGGGGACAAAGGACGAAGAGAATACGACCGAGGCCTATCAGGACCTCAACAATATCGGCGGCGTCGGCGAGATCGTGGCCGATGCGGTGGTGGAATTCTTCGCCGAACCGCGCAATGTCAAGGCGCTCGGCGAGCTCCTGCGCGAGATCGAGGTGAAGCCGGCCGAACAGCCGCGCAAGAGCTCGCCGGTCTCCGACAAGACCGTGGTGTTCACGGGCTCGCTGACCAAGTTCACCCGCGACGAAGCCAAGGCGATGGCGGAGCGGCTCGGCGCCAAGGTCGCAGGTTCGGTGTCGAAGAAGACGGATTATGTCGTCGCCGGCGAGGACGCGGGCTCGAAGCTGGCGAAGGCGCGCGAACTCGGCGTGGCGGTGTTGACTGAGGACGAGTGGCTGAAGCTGATCGGGGAGTGATGTCGTTGGCGTCGTTGCCTGCGACAAACGCGAAGCGTTTGCGCAAGGAAGCGCAAGCGACGACATGTCCGCCGTTGCTTAGCGATCCGGCCGACAAATAGGTGCACTAGTTGAATTCGAGGCGCTGATATGTCTCGTACGATCGGAAGGGTGAGACCACACGTCCCCCGCGGTCGATGCGTCCCCATTGTCCGCCCGCGTACCAGCTACGCTCGCCTTCAGTGACAGTGCGGTCATATTCAATAGTGCAAGCCGTGCAGACAACAGCAACTCCATCCCTGAACGGATAGGCTCCGTCATACGTCGCCGGGATCACGAGATTGAGTTTACGGTCGATGTATCCAATCTTGCCTGCGACCGGCGACCGCGCGAGACCATCCTCGAAATAGTCCGGGCCGTTGTCCATTGATTCAACCGGCACCGGGATGACGCCACGTCGAACGTAGTACCATTGGTATTTTCGCTTATCAGTCCCATTGAACAACATGACGGAAGCCAGCCCATCACGGTGATAACCGATGAAGTCGAGCCAAATAGGATCGCTTTAGGCGCGGCCGCCCGTCGGGGCCGGTCGCCGCACACCGCTTGAAAGTGCGCTCAGGCTCCCAGCAATCGAACACCACTGGCACAACCGTGTCCTGATCTTTTGCGATGACCGGCTTGGATGAGAGTACAAACAGAGCGCCCAGCAGAACAATCTTGAGAAAATCAGGCATGATGCACGCTCGTCGCAGGCAGGCTGTTATCCAGCTGTCATGGTAAGCGAAGCAATCCATTGCGGCATAAAGAAAGCAATGGATTGATGTGCCTGGCTCGAAATGGCGAAAGGACGCCGTCGGCTTGCAACACGTGAAGCCGTGTAGCCCGGATGAGCGAAGCGAGATCCGGGATGGTGTTGGAGTTTGTCCCGGATATCGCTTCGCTCATCCGGGCTACGGGTTGTCATCACCCGCGAAGGCGGGTGATCCAGTATTCCAGAGACGTCAGTGTTTGAATCGAGAAGCCGCGGCGTACTGGATTCCCCGCCTTCGCGGGGAATGACAGCGGAGAGTGAGGCGCTGATGTTGCCAATAACCCTCACAACATCCCCGATTCTTCCTCCTCCGCCTTCTTGATCAATTCCTCGCTGACCACGACCGTTGGCCGCGGCACGAGAAAGAACATCGCCGACGCGCACGCGATCGAGAGCGCGAAGATCGCGGCCGTCAGCGGCAGCGTGGTGGTGGAGTGGCCGCCGAGATAGGCGCCGAATTGCGAGACCAGCGCGCCAATGCCCTGCTGCAGAAAGCCCATCGCGCCTGCGGCGGTGCCGGCGGCCTCGGGTCGGACGCTGATGGCGCCGGCCGCGGCATTGTTCATCACGAAGGCGTTGGCGACCATCACGATCATCTGGGTGCCGAACAGCCACGATGGCGCCTGGTTGGTCCCGACGATGCTGAAGGTCAGGTTCAGCAGCGCGCCGGCGAATTGCAGCGCCAGCCCGAACCAGATCAGCTTCTCCAGCGAATGGCGCGGCGCGAAGCGGACGCAGAACAGGTTGCCGACCAAATAGGCAAATCCGGTGGTCGCAAACCAGGCGCCGTATTCGGCGGTGGTGCGGCCCATCTGCGTCACCACGATGTAAGGGCCGCCGCCGGCAAAGGTGAAGATGATCTGCGAGGCCAGCACCTGGCACAGCACATAGCCGAGAAAGGCGCGGTCGCGGATCAGCTTGCCGACGTCGCCGCGGAAGCTGCTGCTCGTCCCGCGGTCGCGGCGCGTCTCGGGCAGCGAAATGGCGATCAGGACCGCAACGCTGATCGAGGCGGCGGTAATGAAATAGAAGATCGCGCGCCAGCCGAACGCAGTCTCCAGCAGGCCGCCGACAAGCGCGCTCAGCATCTGCGCCGTCATCATCACCCCTATGACGAGGCTGATCATGGAGCTGATGCGGTCGCGGCTGTAGAGGTCGCGGATGATGGCGCGGCTCACCACCATGCCGGTAGCGCCGCCGAGCGCCTGCAGGAAGCGCGCGGCGATCAGTTGCGGCAGCGTCTGCGCCAGCGAGCAGCCGATGCTGGCCGCCACCATGAGCGCAAGGCCCGCGAGCAGCACCGGACGCCGGCCGAACTTGTCCGACAGCGGCCCCATGATGAGCTGCGAGCAGGCGATGCCGACCATGTAGAGCGACACCGTCATCTGCGCGACCGAGATGTCGCCGCCGAACGTCGTCGCCAGCACGGGCAGCGCCGGCACCAGCATATAGAGCGAGATCGGCGCGACGCCGGTCATCGCGACCAGCATCAGCAGCATGATCTTCGAGGTCGCGACGGCGTTCGCCGCCGCGCCGGGCGGCTTGCCCACGACGCCGTGCATATAGTTCAGATCCCTGCTGGTTGAAGATTCTGTTGGTTGGATCAGACTGTAGCGTGCTGGCTCATGGCGGATACGGGTGTTTCAGCATGCGGCCATGCCGATTTCGGGAGGCGGTGGCTCACGTTCCGTCGCGCGAAACAAACTCCCCTGTCATCATCCGCCTTGTGCGCAATTGCGCACAGGAGCGGATGATCCAGTATTCCAGAGCAGTCAGCGATTGAACCGAGAGGGCCCGGCGTACTGGGTCCCCCGCCCCAGTGCGCAATCGCGCACAAGGCGGGGGACGACAGCCGGAACGACGATTAAAGCGGCAGCATCGCTGCCGTTGCCTCGTCCAGCCACAGTTTCGTGGCGTTGTCGTCGAGATGCGGGCGCACCGCGCGGTTGACGCGCTCGTGGTAGTCGTTCAGCCATTTCAGCTCTGTTGGGCTGAGCATGTTCACGTCGATCAGGCGGCGGTCGATCGGCGCCAGCGTCAGCGTCTCGAAGGCATTCACCGGCTTCTCGGCACCTGACACGTCGGTGCCGATGACGAGTTCGAGGTTTTCGATCCGGATGCCGTAGGCGTCGGCCTTGTAATAGCCGGGCTCGTTGGAAAGGATCATGCCGCGCTTCAGCGGCGTGGTGCCGAGTTTTGAAATCCGCGCCGGGCCTTCATGCACCGACAGATAGCTGCCGACGCCATGGCCGGTGCCATGCTCGAAATCGAGGCCGGCCTGCCACAGGAATTGCCGTGCAAAGGAATCGAGCTGGGCGCCGGTGGTACCGTCGGGAAAGATCGCGCGCGCGATTGCGATGTGTCCGCGCAGCACGCGGGTGAAGCGATCGCGCATTTCGTCGGTGGGCGTGCCGATCGCGATCGTGCGGGTGACGTCGGTGGTGCCGTCTTCGTATTGCGCCCCGGAATCGATCAACAGCAGATCGTGGGGCGAAATCCGCCGGTTGCTCTTGCGGGTGACGCGGTAATGCACGATCGCGCCGTTCGGCCCGGTCCCGGCGATGGTTGGAAACGAAACATCCTTGAGCGCGCAGGTCTGGCGCCGAAAGGTTTCCAGCGCCTCGACGGTGTCGATCTCCGTCAGCGCGCCGGACGGCGCCTCGCGGTCGATCCAGGCCAGGAAGCGCGTCAGCGCCACCGCATCGCGCTGGTGCGCGGTCCGGGTGCCCTCGATCTCGGTGATGTTCTTCACCGCCTTCAACAGGCTCACCGGATCGTTGCCGCGCACCGGTTTTCCCCCGGCGCCTGCGATCAGGCGGCTCAACGCGTCCGCGGCGGTGGCGCTGTCGAGGGCGATCGCGGCACCGCTGCGCGCGAGCTCGGTCAGACCAGGCACCAGCGCGTCGGGGTCCCGGACGTCGGCGGATTGTTCGAGATGGTCACGCGTCAGGTTGGACAGCTTCCGGTGGTCGATGAAGACGGTGGGGCGGCCGTCCTTCGGCACCAGCGCGTAGGACAAAGGCAGCGGCGTGTGCGAGACGTCGGCGCCGCGCACGTTGAACGTCCAGGCCACCGCGTGGCTGTCCGACAGCACCAGCGCCTCGACCCCGAGCTTGCTCATCTCGAGCCGGATCCGCTTGAGTTTCTCGGCCTCGATCTCGCCGGAAAACTGCACGCCATGAACGGAGACCGGGCCGAGCGGCGGGGCCGGGCGCTCGGTCCACACCGAATCCAGCGGGTTTTTGTCGACTGCGATCAGCTCCGCGCCCGCCCTGGTGCAGGCGGCGGCTAGACGCTCGGCTGCCGCCGAAGTGTGCAGCCAGGGGTCAAAACCGAGGCGGTCGCCGGCCACAAGATGTTTGGCCAGCCAGTGTTCCGGCGGCGGATCGGCCAGCGGCTCGATATGCCAGGCCTTGCGGTCGACCTGCTTGGCGGCCTGCAGCGTATAGCGGCCATCGACGAAAACGGCGGCCTCGCGCGTCAGGACGATGGCCATGCCGGCCGAACCGGTGAAGCCGGTCAGCCAGGCCAGCCGCTCTTCGGAGGCCGCAACATACTCGTTTTGCTGCTGATCGGCGCGGGGAATCACGAATCCGGTCAGCTTCCGCCGCGCCAGTTCCTCGCGGAACGCGGACAGCCGTGCGGCGAGCGCCACGCCGCTTTCGGGTTCTTCGAATGTCTGGAAATGGGCTTCGAACATCGTCTTCACTTTAGGGTTGGGTCGAGCGGTCCGCAATGCGGTGGAGTTGGCCACAATTTGGCATAATCCATGCTTCAATATATCCGTCCGCGTTAGTCGGATGGAACAGTTTTGCGGTGCAGGCTGTTTCGATCAAGGATTACCGGGAGGCTCCAGGAGTGTTTCAACTCAACGAAGAGGGGATACACCATGCCTGCTTTCACGTTTGAGAAGATCTCGCCGCCGACCGATCGTGGCCCGATCCCGCCGGTCGCCAACAAGAAACAGCGCGGCGTCCTCGTCCAGATGCTCGACCGGTTCGCGGAAGCGCGCGTCAAACGGACATTGAAAGCAGAAAAGGGCGTGATCGCCCGCAATCAGTACACACCGCCCAAGTAGAAATTTCAGTTCCCTTTGCGCAGCAACAGGCTGCTCCAGCCTTCGATACGCAGATGCCTGACCGGCACCAGCCCACGGGCGCGATAGGCAGCGATGACGCCAGGCGCCTGGTGCGTCAGCAGGCCCGACAGAATCACCAGCGCCGATGGCGCCAGATGCCGCGCCATCGGTGTTGCCAATTGCCGCAACGGATTGGCGAGAATATTCGCCAGCACCAGATCGAACGGCGCGGCGCGCGCGAATTGCGGCGCTGAGAAGCCGGTGGCGCGGATCGCCTGTACCAGATGCCCGGATACGTTCAGCCGCGCGTTTTCGCGGGCGACCTGCACCGAGAGCGGATCGATATCGCTCGCCAGTACCTTTTCGTGCAGCGCCCTGGCGGCAGCGATCGCCAGCACGCCGGTGCCGGTGCCGAGATCGAGCACGCGGCGCGGACGCCAGGCTTTCAGGACATGATCGAGCAGCAGCAGGCAGCCGCGCGTGGTGCCGTGGTGGCCGGTGCCGAATGCCAGTGCGGCCTCGATTTCGATACCGAGCTTGTTGGGTGCGATCCTCGCGCGGTCATGCTGGCCGTGAACGACGAAGCGTCCGGCCGGCACGGGGACGAGGTCTTCGAGGCTGGCCTTGACCCAGTCCTTGGCCTCGACCGTGTCGAAGGCGATGCCCCCGGCGATATCAGCGCCTGCGGCGTTGGCCACGATTTCGCGGACCAGCGGCTGATCCGGCGGCTCGGCAAAATACACTGTCACGTCCCATTGGCCATCCGGCCGTTCGAACGCGGCGATCGCGGCCTGGCCTTCAAAGAAAATTTCGGTCAGGGCATCGACCACACCTTTGGCGATATGCTCGTCGCCGATTGCAAAGCTGACGCGGTGCGTAGGGTAAGTTGAAGCCATTGAAGAACCTGGAGAAAATCCGGAAGATTCGATTGGGGAAGGGGGCGTTTCATTCAAATTTGAAGAAACTTCATGTCGTACTACTCGGAAAAGTTGAGTGTTGGCCGTTAGGACAGCCTTAGATTCATTTCCGTATGTTCCGGGATAGGAACTGCAGGGGAACCCTGGGTTCCGAGAACATAAACCCCAGGTCGGAACCAGCCATGAAATCGATCATTAAGTCATTTTTCAAGGACGAGTCAGGAGCCACGGCCATCGAGTATGGTCTGATTGCAGCCGGAATCGCGATTGCAATCATCACCGCCGTGAACGGTCTCGGCTCCCAGCTGTCGACGAACTTCAATACCATCAGCAACTCACTGAAGTAACCGCCCATTTCGGGGGCATTTCGGGACCGGGCGCGCCAAGCGCCCGGTCTTTTTCGCTTTTTGGGCCAGAATTGCTGCGTGAAATATCCACCTTCTATCCACAGCCGGCAGGGCGTTGCCGACCCCGCTATACGCGGTGGATACCAGCGCTTTCCACTGCCACTGCGGCAAGTTCTCGACAGTCAATCCACAGGCTTTTCCCGTCGTTACCCACTGGCTTTACCCACCTTGTCCCCATCCGGCCGCGCGCCGGGATGCGAGCGGGGCGACCTGGTTAAAATCCGGTTTACGTCGCCGCTGCGTACACCCGCGATTCACCGCGCCCCCAGATGGTTTCCTCTGTCCCGCCCGATGGAACCGCACATTAAGTTGCCACGCCTAACAACGGGGCACGCTGAAAACAGCGAAACGAAAACACAGGGGGAATTCATGAAGATGATTACTGCAGTTGTTGCCTTGATGTGCGCCCTGAGCGCGTATGTGAGCTATCCGTCGGCCACCGTGCCCGGCGGCGCGATGCCTTCGCTGGCGCTGTCGATGCAGGAATCCCGTTCGCTTCCGATCGAAGCCTACGACGCCGTTTGATTTGACAATTTGATCGTTTCGCAAGGCGCGACGCCGGTCCCGGCGTCGCGCCTTGTGCGTTTTCAGTGGTCTATCCGAACAGCGCGCGGTGATCGCCCAGGATCACGCGCGAAGCGTTGTGGCCGGGGGCGCCGGTGACGCCGCCGCCGGGGTGGGCGCCTGAGCCGCAATGGTAGAGGCTCTTCAGCGGCCCGCGATAATCGGCATGGCCCAGCATCGGCCGCGCCGAGAACAATTGGTTCAATGTCAGGGCGCCATGAAAAATGTCGCCGCCGAGCAGGCCGAACTGCCGCTCGAGGTCGAGCGGCGACAGCACCTGGCGGCCGATCACGCTTGCCGCAAAGCCCGGCGCGAATTTATCCACCGTCGCAATCATGAGGTCGGCGACCTCCTCGCGATGGTCGTCCCACGACTTTCCATCCGGCAATTCCGGCGCAACATGCTGGCAGAACAGACTCGCGACATGTTGGCCCTCTGGCGCAAGGGAATCGTCCAGCGTCGAGGGGATCAGCACTTCCACGACAGGCTCACGGCTCCAGCCATGGCTGCGCGCGTCCTGCCAGGCGCGGTCCATGTAGCCGAGGCTGGGCGCCAGGATGATTCCGGCGGTGAGATGGTCGCCGGCGCCGGGTAGTGCGCTGAAGGAGGGCAGGGCGTTCAGCGCGACGTTCATCCGGAAGGTGCCGGAGCCGTTGCGCCAGCGCGTGATACGCTCGAGGAATTCCGGCGCCAGCGCACCCGACGGCACGAGCCGCGTATACAGCAATTTCGGATTGACGCCGGAGACGATGTATTTCGCGCGAATGGCCTCGCCATTGTCGAGGATGACGCCCGCGGCGCGCCCGCCCTCGACGATCACTTCGCGCACGCCGGCTTCCGTTTCAATCTCGGCGCCGTGCCCGCGGGCTGCGCGCGCCATCGCTAGCGTGATCGCGCCCATGCCGCCGATCGCGTGGCCCCATACGCCCTTCTTGCCGTTCACCTCGCCGAACGCATGGTGCAGCATCACATAGGCGGAGCCCGCCGCGTAGGGGCTGGCGTAATTGCCGACGATGGCGTCGAAGCCGAACAGCGCCTTCACCAGGTCGTTCTCGAAACGCTCGTCCAGCATCTCGCCGGCGGAGCGCGTGAACAGGTCGAGCAGATTGCGCTGCTGCTCAAGCGAAAGCTTGCGCAGGATGCCGGCGGTGCCCACGGCGTTGAAGGCTTCGCGGATCGCGCCGATCCCAAAACCCTCGACGAGGTTCGGCGGCGCGCGCAGCACAAACTGCCGCAGAACGTCGGCGATGGCCTCCAACTCGCGCGAGAAGGCGTCGATGGCGCCTGCATCATGCCGGCTGAGTTTTTCCACCGATGGTTGGGTGCGGCCTTCGCCGGTCAGGAGATAGCTGCCGTCGGGCGCGGGCAGAAAATTCTGTGCGCGGCGCTCGACGATGCGCAGGCCGTGATCGGCGAGCTTCAGGTCGGCTGCTATCTGCGGGTTGAGCAGGCTGACCGTATAGGCCGCCACCGAGTTGCGGAAACCCGGATGGAATTCCTCGGTCACGGCGGCGCCGCCGACCACCTTGCGGCGCTCGACCACTTTTACGCGCAGGCCGGCCATTGCCAGATAGGCGGCGCAGGTGAGGCCGTTATGCCCCGCCCCGATGATGACAACATCTGTCTCGTTCATGCCAGCTTCAGCTTCAAGAAGGTTTGATCGGGAAGGGCGCAATGCGCCCTATCCGTGCTTTCTTATCCCGCATTGCTCGCCGTGTCGCCCTATGCTCCATTGCGCCCCGCCGGTGGCCCTGCCGGAAATCCCGCCACCGGCGCCTGCCGGTTTCCTGCCGGAGTTTTGATGACTTCTCCCGACCCGTCCGCTTCCGCGGACCAGCCTTCCGAAAGCCGGAACCGGCTGGTCCTGGTCGTCTACACCGCCGCGATCTTCGTCAGTGCGCTGCTGCTATTTTCGGTGCAGCCCCTGTTCACCAAAATGGTGCTGCCGCGGCTCGGCGGTTCGCCCGCGGTGTGGTCGGTGGCGATGGTGTTCTTCCAGTCGCTGCTGCTCGGCGGCTATGCCTATGCGCATTTTCTGATGCAGCTCCGCAACCGCACGCTTCCCGTGGCGATCCATCTGGTGCTGCTTGTGGTCGCGATGCTGACGCTGCCGCTGTCGATCTCGAGCGGGTGGGGCGATCCGCCGACTTCGGGCTATGCGTTCTGGCTGCTCGGCCTGTTTGCGGTCTCGATCGGCCTGCCGTTCTTCGCGCTCGCCGCCAACAATCCGCTGCTGCAGGCCTGGTTCGTCCGTACCGGCCACCCCAGCGGCCCCGATCCGTACTTCCTCTATGCTTCCTCGAATATCGGCAGCTTCCTGGCGCTGCTGTCCTATCCGGTGCTGCTGGAGCCGATATTCACGCTGCGCACCCAAAACCTGATCTGGACCGGCGGCTATGGCCTGCTGATCGTGCTGATCGCGAGCTGCGGCGTCTTGCTGCTGCGCTCGCCGGCCAATGCGGCAAAGTTGAACATGCCGGACGACGATGCCGACGCACCGGCGCCGTCATGGCTTCTGCGCGCCCGCTGGATATTCCTTGCCGCGGTACCGTCGGGGCTGCTGATCGCGGTGACCGCGCATATTTCTACCGACGTCGCGGCTGCGCCCTTGCTGTGGGTGTTGCCGCTGTCGCTCTATCTGTTGACATGGGTGCTGGTGTTTCAGTCGCGCCCGCTGCTGCCGCACAAGTGGATGCTCATGGCGCAGCCTTTGGCGATCGCCGGCGTCGTGGTGCTGCTGGCGGTCGGCGGCGAGCAGAATCTGCTGCTGACGCTCGGCGGGCATCAGCTCTGCTTCTTCGTGATCGCGATGGCCTGCCACGGCGAACTGGCGCGCACCCGCCCGGCGGCGAAATATCTCACCGGTTTCTATGTCGCGCTATCGTTCGGCGGCATGGTCGGCGGCTTGTTCGCCGGCCTGATCGCGCCGTTCACCTTCTCATGGATTGCGGAATATCCAATTCTGCTGGCGCTGGCAGCGCTGTGCCGCCCGACCGGCAATGAGCGGCTGCCGCGCTGGAGCCACTGGTACTGGCCGTTCCTCGCCGCGTTGGCGGTGGCGCTGATCGCACCGATCTGGTCCACCGGCAAAGTGTTCATTTGGCTCGACACCAACAGGGTCTGGGTGATTGGTGCGGTCGGCGTGCTCTCGGCGCTGCTGGCGCTCGGCCTCAACGCCAGCCGCTGGAAGATCTTTGCCACCGTCGTGGTGGCGCTGGTGCTGCTGCGCGCGTACCCTTCCGACGACGGGCGGGTCGAGACCGTGCGAAGTTTCTTCGGCGTCCACAAGATCGTGGTGACGCCGAACGGCCAGTATCACGTGCTGATGCACGGCACCACGATCCACGGGGCCGAGAAATTCAAGAACGACGACGGCACGCCGGTCACCGGCCAGCCGGAGCCGATCACCTACTACCACAAGGACGGCGGCATCGGTCAGGCGATCACCGCGATCCGCGAACGCAAGGGCGCGCCCTTGCGGGTGGCCGTGATCGGGCTCGGCTCCGGCACGCTGGTCTGCTCCTCCGAGCCTGGCGAGGAGTGGAAGTTCTTCGAGATCGATCAGACGATGGTCGATACCGCGCGCGATCCGAAATATTTCACCTACATCCAGGTCTGCGAGCCGAAACTGGAGCCGGTGATCGGCGATGCGCGGCTGACCTTCGCGCGCGAGCCTGACGGCGTCTACGATCTGATCATCGTCGACGCCTATTCCTCGGATGCGATTCCGATTCATCTGGCGACGGAAGAGGCGATGGAGATCTACAAGGCCAAGCTGGCGCCGCAGGGGGCGGTGGTGATGCACGTCTCCAACCGGCATCTGGAACTGTCGAGCGTCGTCGTCGGCATCGCCGATGCCAACGATATGAAGAGCTGGGTCTATAGTGAGGATTCCGGCCGCGACAATGAATACATCTTCTCGACCTCGGTCGTGGTCTCGGCGCGGGAAGAGGCCGACGTCGGCAAGCTGGCGTCGTCGGAGCAATGGGCACTGACTGAGGCCGAGGATCACCAGCGGGTCTGGACCGACGATTATTCCAACGTGCTGGGCGCGGTGTGGCGGCGGCTCAGGAGCGGCGAGGAATGAACGGCGAGACGTAGAATTTGGAGGCCCACATGTCGGCTTGGCGCGTTCTGATCGGGATGGTGGTGGTTTTGATGACGGCCGGACAAGTCAGCGCAGCGGAAGATTTTCTTACGGGTCCCCGGCTCTATGCCGACGTGGCCCGGTACGCCTCCTTCGGCTCGCACCGGTTTGCCTCACCCGGCGACCGCGCTACCACCGACTGGATCGCCGGCGAATTACAGGCGGCCGGCTTCAGGGTCGAGTTCCAGCCGGTGGTCCTCGGCCGGCAATATTTCGTCGAGCGCGCGATCGCCGTGGTGGAGGGCACCACAGTCGACGCAACGCCGTTCTGGTGGCCCCCTGAGGACAAGAATTCGTTTCGCCTCTCCGCGCCCATCGCGCGCGAGGGCGAGCTCGGCGGCAAGATATTGATTGTTGAACTGCCCTATGATCGCGCTGCCTATCTCGGCCCGGACCATCGCTCGACGATTGCGCAGGCTGCGGCGCGCGGCCCGGCGGCGATCCTGCTGATTGTCGGTAACCCCGGTGAGGACCGCTTCGCCTATAATGTCACGCAGGAAGATGCGCCCTGGCCGATCCCCGTGATGGTCGTGGCCGCAAAGGACAAGGGCCTTTTCGAGCGGGCGATTGCCTCGGGCGCGCCGGTCACCATCGACGTCGCCGGTCGCTATGAGCGTAACGTCACAGGCCGCAATGTCGTTGCGCGGCTCGGCGCCGGCAAGGGGCCGGCCATCGTCGTGTCGACGCCGATGACGGGCTGGTACAGTTGCGTTTGCGAGCGGGGGCCGGGGATCGCCAATTTTCTGGCGCTGGCCCGCTCCGTTGCAGCGGAGAAGCGGCCTGACGACTTCGTCTTTGTCGCCACTGCCGGCCATGAAATTGGTCACGGCGGCATGGAGTTGTTTCTCAAGCAGGGTGCGCCACCGCCGCAGGACACGCTGGCCTGGGTGCACCTTGGTGCATCCAACGCCTGCTATGCCTGGACCTCGGGCCCGCAGGGCTTCCTGCGGGAAGACAGGGTCGATGACGCGATGCGTTTTATCGTGCTCAGTCCCTCCGCCCTGGCGCTCGTCGGCGAAACCTTCACCGCAATCAAGGCGAATCGTCTGGTCGCGGAGAAGCAGGCAGTTGGCGAGTTGCGCGATGTGCATGCGGCGGGCTACCGGAATTTTTTCGGCGTGGCCGGCTTGCATCGCTTCTTCCACACGCCATCCGATGATCTCCGCACCACCAGTCCGGAGATTCTCGAACCGGTGGCGCGCGCTTTCGCCGAAGCCGTGCGCAAGATCACGGAGCGCGGGGAACGCGCGTTCGAGTAGGGGCCCCGGGCATTTGTGGTTAGCCCGGAAGCATCTATGCTTCGGAGTTCTCATGAGCTGAATGGAAGTATCGCCATGGCCAATTTCACTCCCGTATCGGCCGCGATCGGCGGCGCTCTGATCGGGCTTTCCGCTGTGCTGCTGATGTTGTCGACCGGCCGGATCGCCGGGATCAGCGGCATCTTCAGCGGCCTGTTGAATTTGCGCGGCGAGGACAAGGGCTGGCGCATCGCTTTCATCGCCGGGCTCATTCTCGCCCCAGTCCTCGCCGGCCTGATCGGTTACGGCATGGCGCAGCCCAAGCTGCCATCGAGTTGGGCCGTCATTATCGCAGCGGGACTGCTGGTCGGGTTCGGTACCCGGCTTGGCGGCGGCTGCACCTCCGGTCACGGCATCTGCGGAATAGCACGGCTGTCGCCGCGCTCGATCGCCGCCACCGTCGTCTTCATGGCGACGGCGGTCATCACCGTCGCGATCACGCGTCACGTGTTGGGAGGTTGAGCCATGTGGATCATCGCCCCCTTGTTGTGCGGCCTGATCTTCGGCGCGGGCCTCTTGATCTCAGGCATGGTGCAGCCGACCAAGGTTTTGGGGTTTCTGGACATCTTCGGTGCGTGGGACCCGAGCCTTGCGGTGGTGATGGCTGCGGCGCTCGCGGTGTCGGTGCCGGGTTTCAGGCTGGCTGATCGCGGTGCGCAGCCGTGGTTTGCCGGGCAATATTTTCGGCCGGGCAAGTCGGGGATCGATCTGCCGCTGGTCGCGGGCGCTGCGCTGTTCGGAATCGGGTGGGGCCTGGTCGGGTTATGCCCGGGACCGGCGCTGGAGAGTCTCGCAACGCTGTCGTCCGGGGTCATCGTCTTCGTCGTGGCAATGGCGGCAGGGATGATGGCTCACGACGCCTGGCAACAATCGCGGCTGACGGCGCAACGCGAGCGCCTGCTGGCGAGCGCGACGGACGGCTAAGATTTACGGCTCGCCGACGTGCGGCGACCGCAATGAAGCCGTCGGCTAATTCTGATAGCCGAACAGCCCGCGCGGCTGATAAGACTGCGGCGGCTGGTAGTAGTAGCCCTGCGGCGCCGGCGCATAGCCGCGGTTGCCGTAATATTGCTGCTGCGGCTGTTGCTGCTGGTAGGCCTGGGTGTCGTAGACGCGGCGGCCGGGCGCGGGATAACGCGCTTCGTTGGAAGAACCGTCGGCCGGATAGATGTATCCGTCATCGGCCCGCGCCACCGGCGCCACGCGCTGCTGTTGCGGCGTGATCACGACGGGTTCGCCGGCCGCGGAGTCGTATTGCTGTTCATACTGCGGGGCGCGGCGCGCGACGGCCGTGTTGCCGCGACGCGGATTGCGCGCCAGCGCTACCTGGGAGGAGCCAGTCAGCGTCACCGTGGTATTGAGCACGCCTTGCTGCTGAACCAGCGCATACAGCGTCGCCGCGTTGGCGCGCGACAACCGCACGCAGCCATGCGAAGCGGGTGAGCCGAGACGATTGACGGAATCGGTACCGTGGATCGCGTGGCCGATCTTGGTGAAGAAAATCGAATGCGGCATCGGCGCGTCGTCGAATTCCTTGGAGTAATGATCCTCTTCCATCCGGAAGGCGCGGAAACTGCCGTTCGGCGTCTCATAGGAGGGGATGCCTGACGATACCGGCCACCGGTAGGTCTCGACGCCGTCGACGGCGACGGTCATCTGCTGGTTATCCTTGTCGACGGTGATGGCAACTTTGGCTTGGGCGGTGCCCGCGGCAAACAGCGTCAGGGCGGCGACTGCAATGAGGAAGGAACGCATTTTACCTTTGGCCTCCAGGCCTCTGAACTAAAGCTGCCGGCTCTCCGTCCCCCGGCATGCACTATGCCCGGAAACCGGTATTGGTTCCAGTGGCCCGCACTCGCAATCGTTAACGCCCGCCGCGGCGCAAACAAGGCGGCAGGACGGCGCAGGCCTGCTACGGCGCTGACTTTTTCGCGAGCGGGGGAGACAGGGTGCCCGTAGCCCGGACGAGCCAACGGGTCGCGCGAATGCGCGCCCGATGACAGGCTCGGCGATATCCGGGACCAGCGTTCAGGTAACCCCGGATATCGCTGCGCTCATCCGGGCTACGCGTCCGGGTCAGTTCTTCAGCCGGTAACCGGTCCGGAAAATCCACCACACCAGGGCCAAGCAGAGGGCGAGGAAGCCGAGCGTCATGCCGAGGCTCAAGCCCACGCTGACGTCGGCGATCTCGTAAAAACTCCAGCGGAAGCCCGAGATCAGATAGACCACCGGATTGAGCATCGTGATGGTGCGCCAGCCCGAGGGCAGCATGTTCACCGAGTAGAAGCTGCCGCCGAGGAAGGTCAGCGGCGTCACCACCAGCATCGGGATCATCTGCAGTTTCTCGAAGCCGTCGGCCCAGATGCCGATGACGAAGCCGAACAGGCTGAAGGTCACCGCGGTCAGCACCAGGAAGGTCAGCATCCACCACGGATGCAGGATGTGCAGCGGCACGAACAGCGCTGCGGTGGCGAGAATAATCAGGCCGAGGATGATCGATTTGGTCGCCGCCGCGCCGACATAGCCGATGACGATCTCGTAATAGGAAATCGGCGCCGACAATATTTCATAGATGGTGCCGACGAATTTAGGAAAATAGATGCCGAACGAGGCGTTGGCGATGCTCTGCGTCAACACCGAAAGCATCACCAGCCCCGGCACGATGAAGGTGCCGTAGCTGACGCCTTCGACTTCCGTGATACGGGAGCCGATCGCTGCGCCGAACACCACGAAATAGAGCGAGGTGGAGACCACCGGCGAGACGATGCTCTGCAGCAGCGTGCGCCAGGTGCGGGCCATTTCGAACAAATAGATGGCACGGATCGCGCGGAAATTCATGGCGTCCTCACCAGGCTGACGAAGATGTCTTCCAGCGACGACTGGCGCGTATCGAGGTCCGAGATGCGAATGCCGGCGCCGCGGAGGTCACTGAGCAGGCTGGTGATGCCGGTGCGGTCGCCCTTGGTGTCGTAATCGTAGATCACGGCGTGGCCATCGTCGGACAGTTCGAGATTGTAGGCCGCAAGCGAGGCGGGGATCGCATCGATCCTGGCTTGCAGATGCACCTTCAGCTCTTTCTTGCCGAGCTTCTGCATCAGCCCGGCCTTGTCCTCGACCAGGATGATCTCGCCCTTGTTGATGACGCCGATGCGGTCGGCCATCTCCTCGGCTTCTTCGATGTAGTGCGTGGTCAGGATGATGGTGACGCCGGAGGCCTGCAGGGTGCGCACCACTTCCCACATGCCCTTGCGCAGTTCCACGTCGACGCCCGCGGTCGGTTCGTCCAGGAACAGGATCTGCGGCTCGTGCGACAGCGCCTTCGCGATCATCACGCGGCGCTTCATGCCGCCGGAGAGCGTGATGATCTTGGAATCCTTCTTGTCCCACAGCGACAGGTCTTTGAGCACTTTTTCGATATGTGCCGGGTTCTTCGGCTTGCCGAACAGGCCGCGGCTGAAGCTGACGGTCGCCCATACCGTTTCAAAGGAGTCGGTGTGCAGTTCCTGCGGCACCAGCCCGATCAGCGAGCGCGCCGCGCGAAAATCCCGGTTGATGTCGTGGCCGCCGACGGTGACGCTGCCTTCGCTCAGATTGGCGATGCCGCAGACGATGCTGATCAGCGTCGTCTTGCCGGCGCCGTTCGGCCCGAGCAGCGCGAAGATTTCGCCGGGCTTGATGTCCAGATTGATGTTGTTCAGCGCCTTGAACCCGGAGCCGTAGGTTTTTGAGAGATTTGAGACGGATATGATGGGCGGCATCGCGAGCATGGCAGCCTGAAATGGATGTGTGGCGAACGACACAGCGGCGCTTTCGGCCGGATCGACGCGGGGAGGGGTGGGAACCGGGAGATAGGAACGCTGTGCCGCTTATGCAATCGCGTGGGGAAAAATTTTCGCCCCTACACCCGCTCCACGAAACTATCGACCACCTTCTTCTCGCCGGCCTTCTCGAACGCGATCGTCAGCTTGTTGCCGTCGATCTTCACCACGTTGCCGTAGCCGAATTTCTGGTGAAACACGCGGTCGTCGAGCGAGAATTCCGAAACGGTGCCGGTGGATTTTGCGACCAGCTCGCCTTCGATCACCATCGGGCCGCGCTTGTTGCGCGAGAAGCCGCCGCCCGAGAAGGTATCGCCGCGCGAGCCAGAAAATGACGACTGGCTTTCCTCGAAACCGCCGCGGGCCTGTCCGCGGGCGCCCTGGCCGCGGTTGCGGTTGGCCTGGGCGCGCTGCCAGCCCGGCGTCGAGTAGCTGGAGCCGAAGGATTCGACGTTGTCGAAGCGCGACGGGCCGTAGCCGCCGCTGCCGCCCCAGCCGGAGCCGCCCTTGGATTCCGTGATCTCGACATTGGCCGACGGCAATTCGTCGAGGAAGCGCGAGGGGATCGTGGTCGACCACGTGCCGTGGATGCGGCGGTTGGTGGCGAAATAGAGCTTTGCGCGGCGGCGGGCACGGGTCAGGCCGACATGGGCGAGGCGGCGCTCTTCCTCGAGGCCGGCGCGGCCCTGTTCGTCGAGCGTGCGCTGGCTCGGGAACAGGCCTTCCTCCCAGCCGGGCAGGAACACATTCTCGAATTCGAGCCCCTTGGCCGAATGCAGCGTCATCAACGACACCGCCTCTTCCTCGGCGCCGCCGTCGCGGTCCATCACCAGCGAGATGTGTTCGAGAAAGCCTTGCAGGTTCTCGAACTCTTCCATCGACCGGACGAGTTCTTTCAAATTATCCAGCCGGCCCGCGGCGTCGGCCGAGCGGTCCTTCTGCCACATCTCGGTATAGCCGCTCTCGTCGAGCACGATTTCGGCGAGCTCGGTGTGGGACGTCACCTCGCGCTGCGCACGCCAGCGGTCGAAATGGAGGATGAGGTCGCGCAGCGACCCGCGCGCCTTCGGCTTCAGCTCGTCGGTCTCGACTACGGCGCGCGCCGCCTCGAACAGGGGAATGCGGCGCTTGCGGGCGTGGTCGTGCAGCATCTGCACGGTGGCGTCGCCGAGCCCGCGCTTCGGCACGTTGACGATGCGCTCGAAGGCGAGATCGTCGGCCGATGAATTGATCACGCGCAAATAGGCCAGCGCGTCGCGGATTTCGGCGCGCTCGTAGAACCGGGGACCGCCGATCACGCGATAGGGCAGGCCGAGCGTGACGAAACGGTCTTCGAACTCGCGCATCTGGAACGAGGCCCGCACCAGGATCGCGACCTCGTTGAGGTTGTCGCCGGCGCGCTGCAATTCCTCGATCTCCTCGCCGATGGCGCGGGCTTCCTCTTCCGAATCCCAGGAGCCGGTGACGGTGACCTTTTCGCCATCGACATCCTCGGTGCGCAGCGTCTTGCCGAGCCGGCCTTCGTTGTGCGCGATCAGATGCGAGGCGGCGGCGAGGATGTGCCCGGTGGAGCGGTAATTGCGCTCGAGGCGGATGACTTTTGCGCCGGGAAAATCGTGATCGAAGCGCAGGATGTTGTCGACCTCCGCGCCGCGCCAGCCATAGATCGACTGGTCGTCGTCGCCGACGCAGCAGATGTTCTTGAGAGGTTGCGACTGGGTGGGCGTCATTCCGGGATGCGCTGAAAGCGCAGACCCGGAATCTGGCGATGAGTCTTCGTCTGCTCGAGATTTCCCGATGTGCGATGGCACGTCCCCGATGTGCGATGGCACATCCGGGTTCTCGTCTGCGGCGTGCCCTGGAATGACGGGAGGCTGCTCCGTGGCACCCGGAATGATCGCCGAGAGCGGCACGCCAGGCCGCGACGGCGCCTGTGACAGCAGGCGCAGCCACAGATACTGCGCGACGTTGGTGTCCTGGTATTCGTCGACCAGGATGAACTTGAACCGGTTCTGGTACTGCCGCAGCACGTCGGGGTGTTCGCGAAACAGCCGGATGTTCTCCAGCAAGAGATCGCCGAAATCGGCGGCGTTGAGAATCTTCAACCGCTCCTGGTAGCTGGCGTAGAGCTTGCCGCCCTTGCCGTTGCCGAACATCGCGGCCTCGCCCGCAGGCACCTGCGAAGGCGTCAGCCCGCGGTTTTTCCAGCTGTCGATCAGCCCGGCCAGCATGCGCGCCGGCCAGCGCTTGTCGTCGATGTTCTCGGCCTGCAGCAATTGCTTCAAGAGACGTACCTGATCGTCGACATCAAGCACGGTGAAATTGGATTTGAGCTGCACCAGTTCGGCGTGGAAGCGCAGGATGCGGCCGCCGATCGAGTGGAAGGTGCCGAGCCACGGCATGCCCTCCACGGCCTGGCCGAGCATCTGGCCGAGGCGGAGCTTCATCTCGCGCGCGGCCTTGTTGGTGAAGGTCACCGACAGGATCTCGTGCGGGCGCGCCCGGCCCTGGCTCAGGATGTGGGCGATCCGTGTGGTCAGCACGCGGGTCTTGCCGGTGCCGGCGCCGGCCAGCACCAGAACCGGTCCGTCCAGCGTCTCGACCGCTTCGCGCTGTTCGGGATTGAGGCCGTTGAGATATTGCGGGCCGGCTGCGGCACGCGCACGCGCGGCGATGCCGCCAGCCGCTGGCTGGTGCTCGGGGATGCCGCGATGGGGCAGTTTGCTCGGCTCGGTCATGCTCGAATCGTCTTGGCCCCACGATGGCACCGTGAGGCGGTAAAGGGGAGCCTTCTTAGCAGGGATTGAGGGCCATATAGGGCCTGTCCGGCCGTTTTGACAGGTTTATCCCGGAGCGTTTCCGGGCCTGATTTCGAAGTCAGCCTGCGATTTTGTTCCGCCGGAATCGTCAAATTTCGCGGTTTCCTCGCCCGGAACCATCATTCCCGGCCCGGATTGGTCCTGCAGGCGATGCGCGACACTGAAGTCGCGGCCATCGCGAGAGCAACAGCCAATCGAGGTCATGTCATGCTGAGCTGGGTCGTTACGTTTCTGGTCGTCGCGTTGATCGCGGGTGTTCTGGGCTTCGGCGGCATCGCCGGCGCTTCCGTCGAAATCGCCAAGGCGATCTTCTTTATCGCCGTGATCCTGTTTCTGATCTCGGCCGTGGTCGGACTGGTGCGCGGACGCAGTAACGTCTGACGCCGATTCGCGCTATTTCGAGGGCATCGCCACTTTCCGGCCGATGCCCTCGGGGCGTGGCACGGCGGCATGCGAATCCAGCACCGCCTTGATGCGGGCGCCAATGTCGGGCGGGAAGGCGGCGACCTTTCGCGCCTTCATGTCCATATGGAGCGTCATGTTTTCCGACGTCGCTGAGAGCCAGCCTTCGCTCGCGTGCCGCAATTCCTCGAACGTGTGCAGCCGCTTCTCATCATGACCTAACAGATAAACCGAAATCTGAACGGGATCGCCGAGGTGAATCTCGCGCAGATAGCGAACATGGCATTCGGCGGTGAAGGTCGAGCAGTGGCGTTCCTTCATGTAGGCCGGCCCGATCCCGAGCTGCAGCCACATTTCGTCGATCGCGCGGTCCATCATGACGTTGTAGTAGGCCATGTTGAGGTGGCCGTTATAGTCGATCCATTGCGGTTCGATCTGCATCACCGAGGACAGGAAGGGGGCCGGCGGTAACGGCATATCCTTCATATTTTCCTTCAGATTTTCCTTGGCGGCGGCACCGGACGTCATCATCCATCCCTTTGTTTTTAGGGTCTCTTGACCCCCCTTATATCCTTTGCCACGGTCCGCTCAAATCCGGAGGAATTTGGCGTGGCGACGACGATATCAGGTAGTGTGAAGCGGCCGGAGCCGCAGGCGCTGGCAAGCGCGATCGAGGCGCTGGCGGCGCGGTTCGGCAACCGGCTGATCACCTCGCAGGCGGTGCGTGAGCAGCACGCCCATACCACCACCTGGCTGCCGACGCAGCCGCCCGATGCGGTGGTGATGGCGCAGGAAACGCAGGACATCCAGGACGTGGTGCGGATCTGCGCCAAACACTCAGTTCCCGTGATCGCCTTCGGCACCGGCACGTCGCTGGAGGGCCAGGTCAACGCGCCGGCCGGCGGTATCTGCATCGATTTGCGCGACATGAACCGGATTCTTGAAGTTCATGCGGAGGATCTGGATTGCGTGATCCAGCCCGGCGTAACCCGCAAGGCGCTGAACGAATATTTGCGCGATCAGGGATTGTTCTTCCCGATCGATCCCGGCGCCGACGCCTCGCTCGGCGGCATGGCCTCGACGCGAGCCTCCGGCACCAATGCGGTGCGTTACGGCACCATCCGCGACAACGTGCTGGCGCTGAAAGTGGTGCGCGGCGACGGCGAGATCATCACAACCGGCACGCGGGCGAAAAAATCAGCGGCCGGTTACGACCTGACGCACCTGTTCGTCGGCGCCGAAGGTACGCTCGGCATCATCTCCGAACTTACCATCAAGCTGCGCGGCATCCCGGAGACGATCGCCGCGGCGGCCTGTTCGTTCGAAACCGTGCGCGGGGCCTGCCAGGCCACGATCCTTGCCATCCAGACCGGCATTCCCCTCGCGCGGATCGAACTGCTCAACGCCGAGCAGGTTCGCGCCTGCAATGCCTATTCGAAGCTGACCTTGCCGGAGACGCCGCTGCTGCTTCTGGAATTTCATGGCAGCGAGGTCGAGGTGGCCGAGCAGTCGAGGAATTTCAGCGAGATCGCCAAGGAATGCGGCGGCGGCGATTTCACCTGGACCACCAAGCCGGAGGACCGCACAAAACTCTGGCAGGCGCGGCATGACGCCTATTGGTCGGTGAAGGCGCTGCGGCCAGGGGCGGGCGTGGTGGCGACCGACGTCTGCGTGCCGATCTCGAGGCTGGCCGATTGCGTCACCGAGACGGAGGACGACCTGAAGCGGCTCGGCCTGCTGTCGCCGATCGTCGGCCATGTCGGCGACGGCAACTTCCATTGCTCGCTGGTCTGCGACGTCGACAATGCCGAGGAAATGGCCCGCGGCGAGGACTTCATGCATCGCCTGGTCGAGCGGGCGCAGTCGATGGGCGGCACCTGCACCGGCGAGCACGGCATCGGGCAGGGCAAGCAGAAATACCTCAAGGCCGAGCTTGGCCCCGAGGCGATCGACGCCATGCGCGCGCTGAAGCAGGCGCTCGATCCGCAGAACATTTTCAATCCCGGTAAGATCGTGCCGGTGGTGTAGGGACGCTCACCTTGCCAGCGGACGCGAGTCCCGCTTATGATCTACCTCTGATTGTTCGCTTCCAGAGCAATGGAGGAGTCGGTCATGCTGCGATTGTGGCTACGTCGACTAGCCGCGGCAACGTTGATTGTCGTTGTATCAGATGCCGGTCGGGCGGAAGATTGCCGCTTCCTGATGCGCGATCCATTGCAATTGCGCGACCGACAACTTTTCTTCCGGACCCAGGGCGCAAGTAACTGGGTTGCACTAGACGAAGTTCAGCAGGATCTGGCTAATCAAACGGTTGAATTTGCATATGTAGTTCGCGAGAGCATCGATCCGGGAAGATCGGGCGTCGTGATATTGAAATCGGCACGCGCGCGCCGGTTGGATGAGCCGTCAGTCGGAAAGAACGTGCTCTTGGTTCGCCGGGCAGAGACGTTCGACAACAAGACGTGCGGTTTGGTGGCTGACTTCCGGGAAAGGGAAATCCCGTCAGTGTCCTATGACCGATACCACGACGAGGGGCGGAAAGTTCGCGAAAGGGATACGTTGCGCGCATTTCATTTGCGCTACGCTGCCCGCAAGTCAGCCTGCCGCGCCACGGACGACAGCACGCAGGATTCCATCGTTCCGTGGGATCCGCGGAGCAACCGCTCGCAATTTTCATTCGATCCTAATGTGGTCTCCGGCGGTACATATAGTCAGGCGTTGGCCTGGGTCGGAGTCACCAAGACATACGCGAGCTCAGAAAACCTTGCCGATCAGCGCGTCGAACTCAAGCAGTACCGCGTCGACGTGGCTCTGCCAACCTGTGTGCGGTTCCAACTTGCGCCCGGCCGTGGCAGCTTCCTGAGGATCAACGATCTTGAGGGCCTGGTCGCTGGTGGTCTGAACTATGTGCGCGCTAACGAAAGTAACTGGACGCTTGCTCGATAGGTCCGCCTGGCCCGAAGGTCCGCACGCATGATGGGATCGATGCGCGACGATGCGCCAGCATTAAGCGAGCAAGATGTCATCGACAGGGAAATCGCTGCAATAAGCGTGCATCGGCTTGAACGCCTGGGCGAAGCAGGCGCGAGCACGCCGTGGTCGGGCATTGGCCTCTCCGGTGGAGGAATACGATCCGCCACCTTCTGCCTGGGTGTGCTGCAGGCCCTCACCGAAAAGGATATCCTGAGGCGCTTCGACTACATTTCGAGTGTATCAGGAGGCGGGTACATAGCCACCTCTCTGCAGTGGTGGTGGGGTGGTCCGCGAGACGATGGCGATGGTGCGGGCGAGCCTTCATTTGGGCTTAGACCGTCCGATTTCCCCTATGGACCTGCCCGGCCTGACCCCGACTTCGTCGGGCCGCCGGCGCCCACTCAAATACGCGCGGAAAACAATTTGGCGTTCTTACGCGCGCACAGTTCGTATTTGACGCCGGGACAGGGAATCAGCACCTGGTCGATTCTCGGAGTGCTGTTTAGAACAATCGTCATCAGTTCGCTAACTTGGCTTCCGATTCTTGCCGGAGCATTCGTGATCCTGTCGGCATTCGGCTATCTCCTCGATTTGCTCTTTGACCGGCTGAATGTTTTGTCTCCGCTGCTGGACGTCATGCCATCACGCTGGACCCAGACGTGCGCCAGCGACTTATCATGCCACCTGAGCTATTCTGCTCTCTACGCGATCGGCCTATGGGCATTCTACATCGTCTCCGGCTTGTTTGTCGTCGCAGCCTTGCTATTTGCCCTCGTCAGCCGCGCTCCCCAGGACAACCGAGATCACGCGCAGACGGTTTTCGTGTTTGGTACAGCCGCGCTGGCATGTGCCGGTGGCATAGGATGGATCATATTCGGCTACGATCGGCGCGACACGTCGATGGTCTTGATTGCGATCTTGCTTGGAGTGACGCTTGCCGTATGCGCAGTCATCGTCGCGTCGGAACTGTTGACCCCGAGATCGCTCAAAGCAAGCTATTGGCTGCGGCGCTGGATCGAGCGCATCATGGGATTGGGCTTCATTCCTTCGATCGTTGTCCTCGTTTACTCGACAATTCCCATTGTCCCTTTTTTCAGCCTTCATTACATCGCGGACAATAGCGTCAAGGCAACGCTTGTCGGACTCGTTGGATTGCTCAGCGGCGTGGGCTCGGCGCTTTATGGCTACTATACGTTTCTGCGCAATATCGTTCCTGGTCTGGTCGGGCAATTTGCGGCGACGGCAGCCGCGATCGTCGCTCTCTATATGACCGCCGTTGCAGCTTACGTGCTCGCAATGCTGTTTCTACACCACAACGATACGGGTAGCTGGAAAGTATTCACTTTCCTGACTATCGGCGCCGCAATGCTCCTCGCACTTGCAATCGCGCTCATCGCAAACGTCAATTACGTGGGCTTTCATCGGTTCTACCGCGATCGGTTGATGGAAGCCTTCATGCCCAAGGATGACGCCGTCAAGGCGATGCGGTCGGATTTTTCACCTGTCGCCGACAACCTTTCCGTCGAGCATTTGCAGCGTTTCTTCGAGCCTCGGAAACCCGGCGACCGCTGGCGCCCTCATCCGTATCCGTTGATCAATACCAATGCGATATTGGTTCATGATGACGATCAGAAGGTGGCCTCGCGGGGCGGCGACAACTTCCTCATCTCTCCCTTTTTCATCGGTAGTGCATCCACTGGCTGGCAAGACACCGGCAAATACATTGAGCTCAACGGGCCCTTCACATTGGCCTCGGCTATGGCGGCTTCCGGCGCCGCTGCGAACGCCAGCGCCGGCTATATCGGTACGGGCATTACAATGAATCCACTGGTGTCAGCGGTGATGTCCCTGTTGAATGTGAGACTGGGCCTCTGGGTCGGAAATCCGGCTAGGCGATCCTCGCGCCGCATCCGCTCGATTCCGACCTTTCTGACGACGGGCATTTATGCCGGTTTTTTCAAACACCGGAGGGACAGCAAATTCCTTGAATTGACGGACGGCGGACATTTCGAAAATCTCGGCTTGTATGAACTTGTGCGGCGAAAGCTTGAGATCATCTTCATTGTCGACGGTGAGGAAGATCCGTCGATAAGTCTTTCGTCCCTGGTGTCGGCGACGCGGCGCATTGAGCAGGATTTCGGCGCGCGGCTGGATTTTCCTTCCGGAGAAGGTGGCCCCGAGCGCCTGGTGATGTATCCTAGCGAGAGCGGCTATCCAGCCGGCGTAAAGTATGCAAAGGCTCCGTTCCTGGTTGGAACAATCACATACAACAACGGTGCGCATGGCGTTTTGATCTACGTGAAAGCGACGCTTATTCGTGAGATGGATTTCACGACCGCCGGCTACCTTGCGAACAATCCAGCATTTCCGCATCAAACAACGGTCGATCAGTTTTTTGATCCGGATCAGTTCGATGCGTACCGCTTTCTCGGTTATGAGAGTGCGCTGCAGATGATCAGGGCGCTTGATTTGCAAACTGCCATTTCCGACTGGGAAGCCGTAGTGCGGGAATACGCGAAACATTCGCGTATCGAAGAACAGAGAGCTGAGCTCAAAGCGGCCGAATGAGCTCGCTGGAGCCTTTCCGTTTCGATGGAATCGAATCGGGGCCCCGATTTGACGCGTTTTCTTGACGTGAACCGGTATCCACTTCGCTCGAAAACGCCATAGCCGCGCCCCGGGGGCCCGCCACCTTCGCGGTGAAACCGTTGGTGGTGGGCGAGGGCCTGCAACAGCGATATTCGCTCAAAGGTTGTACATTGTGGCGGCCGTCGCAGTTTGGTTCCAAACATAGCCTCGTTTCAACACGGCGCCGCCCGACTTAAACATCGTCGCGCCTGAAGTTCCCTCTTCAGCTTGGTTCCGCAACATGTGTTGCGTGTACGTGCGTGAAGAGGTGCGTTGATGCGTTTTGTTTCCTGGGGGATTCTTGCCGCTTGCGGCTTTTTACTGGCAGGTCCGGCGGCGAAGGCTACCGACTTGGACCTGCCTTTGCCTTCGCCTCACTATAACTGGACCGGATTCTATGCCGGCGTTTACGGCGGCGGCGCGTATGCGGCGTGGGCTGCCGATTACTGCCGGAACGGTGGTTGCCGTCATTCGGAGGGGCAGGCGGGCGGCTTCGCCGTCGGCGTCTATGGCGGCTACAACTACCAGTTTGCCAACCGCTTTGTGATCGGCGGCGAACTCGATTGGGGCAAATCCACCTCGTCACGGGACGAACACGTTTTTGGCGACAGCGCGTTGCTGTCGAGTTTCGGCGCATTCGGCTCCGCCCGCCTGCGCGCAGGCTACGCGTTCGACCGCCTGCTGGCGTTTGGTGCGGTCGGTGTTGGCGTGGCCAGCATCAGCAACGGCTATCGCTATACGGTTCAGAAGGGCTGTGACACCTTGCAGCAGTTTGTCTCTGACGAACAGGTCAAGGCCGGGCTGATTGCGGGCGGCGGCTTCGAGTATGCTTTCACCAAGCATTTCGTCGGGCGCGGCGAATATCTCTACGCTAATTATGGCAGCGTCACGCTATCAAGCCGGGACCGCACCCGGGCCGAATTCCACAACGAGATGCATCTCGTGCGCGTCGGCGCCAGTTATCGGTTCTGATACTCGGCTTGAGGATGGTCCGGCGGCAATTGGCTGCCGGATCATCAAGTCATGCTTCTCAATACGCCTTGTTATACGTGCGGCGCGGTGATCGCCTTGCGGATCGCCGCGAGCGGCGCGCCGTCGTCGAATTCGATATCTTCGCCCATACGCTTCAATCCGAGGTCGCGCCATAGCGCGGCAAGGTCTGGCGTCACGGGTTTCGGCCCCATCTCGTTGTGAAGCCGGGTCAGCACGTCGACGCCGACGGCCTTGTCGGCGGTTGCGAGAATACGCGCGATCGGCCAGTCCTGCTCATGACTGCCGCCGGCGGCGAGCACACCGCGCATCGCGTCCTGCAAGCCGAGGCGATTATTGGTCGCTTTGCGGATTTCGATATCGGCGAGCAGGCAGAACATCGCGCCGCCCCAGTACTTCCGCCCCCAGGTGCCAGTGTTGTCGAGGCCCTCATCGCCGGCCTGCGGCAAACCTTTCGGCATGTCGCGCATCATCGCCTGCCAGATCTCCCGCGCCGGGAGGTCTCCGGCCTGCACCCGCGCGACCGGCTCGACATAGACGGCCAGTCCCTCCGACAGCCAGGCGTAGCGATCGGGCATATCGGGCAGGGCGGTATGCACCATCTCGTGCACCATCACCCAGTCGCGCTGCAGGACATCCTCGGTGGCATCGCGGCCGAGCGGAATGCGAATGGCGGCGCCGCGATAGCCCCACGTCGTGCCGCCGCGGATGCGCCCGCCATCGACCGGCACCACTAGCAGCCGCAGCGAGGTGACGGGAAACCGCCCGTAATAGGTCGTGACGGCCCGGGCCGACATCCTGATCCAGCCGAGCAGTTTTTCTTTGGGCAGCGTGACGTCGCCCGGCGCGAACGCGACATGGATGGTGCCGCCCGGCACTTCAAGATCGGTCCTGGGCAGCCGGTCGAAGGCATCGTAGGGCATGCGGTCGCCGCGCATGTATTCCGATTGCGCGTCGGCGCGGAACGATATGGCGGTTGCCAGCATCGCGGCGAGGACGGCGGCGGCAACGGTCCAGCGAAAGGCGCCGGCGGCTTTCATCGCAGCACGCTTTGGACCGCCGATCGGTGCTGCTCGGTGCCTTGCGCGATGAACGCAGCGGCTTGTTCGTGGAGATCGTCAAGCATGGCGGCGAGCAAGGCTTCGCCCTTCGCCGATGTCGCCCGTGTCGGATCGCCATAGCTGCCGGAGCGGCTGTAGTTCGGCGAGTTCGGGTCCGACGGCGTCAATGCGCCCGGTGTCTCCTGCTTCAGGTCGGGGCTGGCTTCGGCGCGCGTCATGTCGACCAGATGCGGCGCCAGCGCCAGCATCAGCGAGGTTTCCAGTTCGTCGGCATGGCTGCCATGGCTCTGCTCGGCCAATTGCCTGGCTATGCGGGGATAGCGCGGACCTTCGTGGATCCACAAATGCTTGATCCGCTCGCTCGCGAGGCGCGCCAGAGCGCGGTCGACCGGAGCCAGGGTGCTGATCCCGGTATTGAGCACGAGCAGATTTGGGCATCCGCTGCCGAGAATCTGCGCCGCAACCTCACGCACGAGCGCCTCGAAGGTCGAAATCGAAAGGCTGCTGCTGCCGGCATATTCGACGAAAGCGGGGTAATGGCCGTAGGTCAGCGTCGGCCAGATCAGACCGTCGATCTTTTCCGCCATTCTGCCTGCGAGCCATTCGGCCTGAATGCGGTCGGTATTGAGCGGGAGGTGGAAGCCGTGCTGCTTGGCTGCGGCGCCGATCGGCAATATGGCCACCGCGCCTTCACCGATGCGCCGCGCGACTTCATCCCAATGCATGCGCTCGATGAAATGGCGATCGGTGTCGGTTTCCATTTCCCGGGCGCCCCTCTTCATTAGCCGACGGAAACATCCGTCAAAAGTCCTGCCGTGATCCAGCCGTGCAGATAGCCCGCACCGCGGCCCGCCGCGCTGTCGGGGTCGTCATAGGTGGCCAACATTTCGCAGAGCACCCCGAACGGAATGCCGTTCGCGGCCTCGTCCCACATCATCGCTTCCTCCGCCGAAAGTTCACGGAACATCGGCGTGACGTCCTGGCGCCAGATCAGGAGATGCACGGGCTGCTTCAGTTCGCTCGCCTCCGGCGGCGCTTCGTCGTTCTTGAGCGCGAGCCAGATCGCAGCCGCGTTGGTCGAAAGCTCGAGCCTGGATGCACTGGGATGCGGCCGGAATCTGAGGGCCGACCAAGCTTCGGGGGCAAAGCCCGCCATGTCCGTCAGCTCGACGACCTTGCCTTCCGCGGCGTCGAAGGCGTCGTTGAGCGCCTTCTCGAGTGCTGCGAGATCGGACAGCGCGGGATGCTCGGTGTAGGGTGCGGTCGATTTCAGGAATCCCGGCAGGCCTTGCGAGAACCAACGCAGGTTCGGATGCCCGGACGGCCGCGCCTTGACGTAAGCCTGGCCCATCTCGTCGAACATCTCGTCGCCGAGATAAAGATGCAGCAGCTCATGGTCGTTGCGCATGGCCTCGACCAGCCGCGAACCATAGGCATGGCGATAGACGCCGAACAGCACCTCGCGCTTCTCCTGCGGGCTGTCGAGGATTTCAGCCAGCACGGCATCGTCGCCATCGAGGACGCCGCGCTGAAACTCAGCCTGCTGTCGTGCGAAGTCGCTCATCCCGGCTGCTTGCCTGCGGGCAAAATTTTCTCGGCCATCTCGCGGGTCCTGGCAACCTCCACCAGGAGTTCGTCGAGCGGCGGAATGTTGTCGTCGCGTTCGATCATGGTCGAGACCCGACCGAAGCGTTTCAGAGCCGCGGCATAGAGATCCCAGACATCCTCGCACACCGGATGATCGTGGGTGTCGATGATATGGGTGCCCATGTGGCTGTGGCCGGCCATGTGAAACTGCACCACGCGATCCGCCGGAATTCCATTGAGGAAGGTCAAGGGATCGTAGCCGTGGTTGAAGGCGCTGACATAGACGTTGTTGACGTCGAACAACAGCCAGCACCCGGAGCGTCGCGACAGCTCGGACAGGAATTCCCATTCCGTCATCTCGGAATTGCTGAACTGAACGTAGGTCGAGACATTCTCGAGCACGATGGCGCGGCCGAGAAAATCCTGCACCAGTTGCACGCGGCCGACGACGTGATCGAGGGCCTCGCTGGTGTAGGGAATCGGAAGCAGATCGTGCAGGTTCTTGCCGTGGACGCCGGTCCAGCACAGATGGTCCGACACCCATTTCGGCTCGACTCGCCTGGCGAGGTCCTTCAGGGCTTGCAGATATTCGAAATTCGGCGGCGCGGTGGAGGCGATCGACATCGACACGCCGTGCATCACCACGGGATAGCGTTCGCAAATGCGATCGAGCGTGCGCAGCGGCTGGCCACCGGGCAGCATGTAGTTTTCGCTGATGACCTCGAACCAGTCGATCGGCGGATTGCCGCGCAGGATTTCGTCGTAATGCTGGTGGCGCAGGCCGAGACCGAAACCGAGGAAGGGCGGCTTGGCCGATGTCGCCGGACGGTCTGCAAGCGCTGCCGCCGAGCTGCCTGGCAATCTGCTTGCGACGTTCATCTCGTCTCCGCTCGAACGGGTCAGCCAACGGGGCTGCCTGCCAAATTATCCCGTCAACCTACCATGGATGCGAGGCCCGGCCTACACCGGGCCTCGATCGGGCCGCGACTTAGGACGGCATGTACTTGCCCTTGGCGGCGTCGCACTTTTCCTTGGTCATAGCCGAGAAGCCCTGGCCCTTGCAGGCGTTCTGGCCCTTGCAGGCATTTGCCCCGCCCTTGCAGGAGCTCTGACCCTTGCACGCATTGGCGCCGACGCACTTACCTTCGCCGGCGGCATAGGTCACGGTCGACATGGTGGCCCCGGCCAGGAACAGGGTGGCTGCGGCGGCGGCAATGGCGGTGCCGGACTTCGAAGTCATCTTCATGGGTATCCTCCAAAGGGAATGTCAGGGTGCATCGCCCGCAAGCCGCGACAGTTCCGGCCGACAAACTGCACCCTTTGATAGTTACGCGGCGGGTTTGGACTTAGTTACAAGGCGTGCCAACTTTATTTCAGCCGCCGGGTCCAACAAGGGCCCGGCAGCACCGGGCCCTCCCTCGCACCTGATCCGATCGATCAGCCCTTGACGAACTTGGCGCCCATGGCGCCGCACGCCTTCTCGGAAGCCATCGAGAAGCCGGTGCCCTTGCAGGCGTTCTGGCCCTTGCAGGCATTCGCGGAGCCCTTGCAGGCGCTCTGGCCCTTGCAGGCGTTGCCGGCCATGCACTTGCCCTGGGCGGCGTTCGCAGGCGTCGACACCGTCGACACGACAGAGCCGGCGAGGAACAGGGTGGCGGCGGCAGCGGCGAGCGTCGCACCGGACTTGGAATTCAACTTCATGACGATCTCCTCGATGATTGTTTGAAGACAAAAGTAACGCCGTGAGATCGGTTGATCGTTCGATCAAAGACCCCGCCGACGCAGGGGAGGGACGGATGTCAGTCAGATCGCGGTGGCTTGCCGGAGGACGTCAGGTCTCCGTGATTTGAGTGCTCATCCGAAACCAGCTACGGGGCATCAGGCGATTTGGGTGCAGAGTTTCAAAAGAAAATTTTCTTTTTCTGCATTGGACGACCTGTCCATGTCTGACCGCCGGCGGCTCCAGAGTATTTCGTTGCGGGCAGCAGCGACCTCGCCGCCCGGAAAGCGCGGCGCTTCAACAGACCAGCCGGGACGTCGGCCGTCGGTTGCGTTGCACAACGAGATTCGATTGAGCTAGCCACGCACAGGTTTCAGCCTGGCCATCTGCGCCACCGTGGCCCGCAACTCCTCGGCATTGAAGGAGGGAAACGAACAGATCCGGTTGCTGCAGGCGAATGCCGCGGGTTCGCCGAGGTCAGGGTATTCGACGTCGGGATTCGGCAGCTTGCCCTCGCGCAGGTCAAGCCATTCCAGGCGCTTGTAGCGGGCCGGCAGCGCGCGGGCGAGCACGTGCAAGGTTTTCGCGCGGGTGTCGTCCTTGTGTCCGACGATTGTCATGTGGGTGGGCTCGACCGCGAGTTCTTCGTCGGCGAGCAAAATGCCGGGCAGCGGACGCATCATCCCGGCCGAGGCGCTGGCGAGATAGCGCATCGCGTGCGCGGCGTGCTCGCGATAGTTCTCGTTGCCGAAGTAGCGGTTGAGCAGGTTCGTGAATCTTGCGACCTGCACCTGGTCTTCAATCAGCTTGGCGGGTCTGGCGAGCACGCCGGTCTTGCCTTCCGCGGTCCTCGAGGTCGTGAAGCCGCCGGCTTCATCCCGGAAGGTCGCGACGAAATCGCCCGCCTTGGCGGCCGAGGTGAGCCAGTCGCGATTTCCCGTGGCGGCATAGAGATCGAGGAAGGCCTGGCCCATCGCGAGCGTATCGCCCAGAAATGGTCCGCCGCGATCTTTTTCGCCGTGACGGAAGCCGCCATCCTGCAGCGCGCGGTTGTCGATCACCCATTTCGCCGCGCGTTCTGCGATCGCCAGCGCCTTGGGATCGTTGGCGACGTTGTAGTAGGCGGCAAGTCCTGAAATGGCCCAGCCATTTTCGCGCGCGTATAAATTCTTGTCGATGCGCGGCATGCCCAGTTTGCGGCGCTCGCCGTCCGCCAGCGCGTAGTATTTGTGCCCGTCGGTGTCGTGGTCGAGATCGGCGTCCTGGCTGACATAGAACGCACCGTCAGGGCTGGTCAGGAACTCCGCGAGATAGCGTTCGATGCTGCGCGCGGCGGCAAGATATTTCGGATCCTTCCATAACGCATAGGCCTGGCTGTACTGCCGGAGATATTGCGCCTGGAACGACATGATCTTTTCGAAATGTGCATGCGTCCAGGAGCCCGCCTCGGAGTATTGGTACACGCCGCCCCACACCGGATCGATCAGCACAATGGCGGCATCCAGCGTCTGACGGGCGCGCTTGATCGCCATGGCGTCGCCGGTCTCGGCTCGGGTGATCGCCAGATCCATGCTGTCGGCGTCGATGTATTTCTGGTTCTCGCCCCAGCCGCCGAGTTTTTCCTCGTAGGCCTCGTCGACATTCTTCATCAACGCCGCGCGCCGTTCCTTGTCGAGGAAGGCGGAGGTCGACGGCTTCACCTCGAAGGCCTCGCCGACCGACGGTCCGGGCGAGGGATCGTCGATGATCGCCTTGAGCAGCGCCTGCATCCGGTCCGGCTCGATATAGCCCCTGATCTTGGCGATCTCGGTGCCGTCGGGGCCGAACACGATGGTTGCCGGCCAGCCCCAGTCGCCGTAGCGGCTCGACAGATCGGGGTTGGCGTCCTGGTCGACCCGCACCGGAAGATATTTCGAGGCCAGCAATTCCCTGACCTCGGGATTGGCGTAGGTCGTCTTCTCCATGACGTGGCACCAGTGGCACCACACCGCCTCGAGATCGAGGATGACGAAGCGCTGCTCGGCCTGCGCGCGGGCGAACAGATCGTCGCTCCATTCACTCCATTTCGGCCCGTCCGAAGCGAATGACGACGACGCCGCAAGCGCGGCGAGGGCGAAGGCGGCAAGGCGGACGAGTTTCATGGCGGCTCCCGGAAGCGGTGGCGTTTTCACGAGCTACGCAGGTAGCGAGATCCGGGCTCAGCCTTTCGCCGATGTCACGGGATTGTGAGTGTCAGGTCGATTTCTCACCGTGGCCGGGAGCATTCACCAGCAGCCGGTCCAGTGACGCAGCGCCGGGACCGCAGATCGCCAGCCACATGAAGGCAGCAAAATAGGTCGCCTCCTCGAAGCCGAGCAGCGTCTCCAGCGAATCGACGTCGCCCCATTTCGCCGACCTGATGGCGACGATCATGACCACTGCGAGCATCGCGGCCGGGATTCGCGTGAACAGGCCAAGGATCAGCATCGCGCCGCCAAAACATTCGACGCTGGATACGAAGGGGGTGAGGATTTTCGGGAAAGGTATTCCCCAGCCGACAAAATTCTCGGTCACCTGCGCCAGATTATTAAGCTTGCCCCAGCCCGCCAGCATGAAGGTGTAACCGACGATGAGCCGCATGATCAGGGGGCCAGCCCAGGAAAAATGCGACGCGATCCGCGCCGGCAACAGGATGAGAAGATTGATGATGAAATGCATGCGAACCCCCTTCTAAGTACTTGGCGTCGCGCGAGGCCGCGATCTGCCGACCTCTCAAATCCGGTGCGCTCGAAAAATGCCGTGGCGGCGATGGCGGCAATCTGGCTCCGACAGCAATTTCGCAAGGGCGGGCCCGCTTGTTACGGGGCTAACCGAAATTTTGCAGTGCGGGGAAAGTCTCCAGCAGCCAGATGCTGATGCTGGTGACGGAGCCGGTCAGGAAGCCGATGCCGGTGATCACCATCAGGACGCCCATGGCCTGTTCGACCTTGCCGAGATGCCGCTTCAACCGCGCAAACAGCGAGGAGAACTGCTCGATCATGAAGGCTGCCAGCAGGAACGGGATTCCGAGCCCGGCGGAATAGACCGCGAGCAGCCCGGCGCCCTTGGTGACGGTGGCCTCAGCCGCCGCGATCGACAGGATCGCCGCCAGGATGGGGCCGATGCAGGGGGTCCAGCCGAAGGCGAAGGCGAGGCCCATGACGTAGGCGCCCCACAGGCCGACTGGTTTCGGCATCGTCATGCGCCCCTCGCGCATCAACAGCCCGATGCGGGTCAGGCCGAGGAAATGCAGGCCCATGATGATGATCACGATGCCGGCCAGGATCGAGAGCTCTGCCGACCAGGCGCGGATCAGCCCGCCGACCAGGGACGCGCTGGCGCCGAGCGCCACGAACACGGTGGAAAAGCCGAGCACGAACATCAGCGCCGACGCCATCACCGCCCGCTTGGAGGCCTGCGTCGGTCCGTCATTGGCGACGTGTTCGATGGTCGCGCCGGTCAGATAGATCAGATAGGGCGGCACCAGCGGCAGCACGCAGGGCGACAGGAAGCTGACGAGACCGGCAATCAGGGCCGCCGGGATGGAAACATCGTGCATTGCATGACCTTCGAGAATTGCCACAAGGCATAGCGCCGTCCTGGCTTGTACGGAACAACCAATCGATAAGTTTCGTCGCCATTACGGCTCAACTGCGGTCACAGAGACGTGTCCGGGGCGCCGAAATGGCCTCGCGGCTGAAACAGACGCTGGTATGGTCGCGTATGGCCAGTAAAGGCCCCGTGAAACTGGACCCTGCATGCGCCTCGGCATCCGCACTGCCATTTCCGCCCTCGTGCTGACGTCCATCGCCGTCAGCGCCGTCGGCGTGCATCTGTTGTGGTGGCGCACCGCCCATCAGGTCAGCCAGACGCTGGCCAATACCATCAACGACCAGATCGTCTCGGCAGTGGGCGACGAACTGCAATCGGTCACGACGGAGGCGCGGTCGTCGATGATGGCGGTGCGAACGCTGTTGGCCGAGAAAGTGTTCGAGCCGCGCGATGCCCGGAAACGTGAAGTCGTCTTCCGGTCGCAATTGCTGTCGCAGCCGACCATCTCCTGGGTGGCGTTCGGATGGCCGGATGGATCGTTCTTTGCCGGGCACAAGGCCGGCGATGGCGTCATCGAAATGCTGGAGATCACCCCGGACCGCAAGCTGCGGATCGACCGCTACGAATTCGTCGGCAACGATCTTCAGCTCAAGAACAGCCATGTCGAGGACACCAAATATTCCGTCACCGATCAGGAATGGTTTCGCACCGCCATCGAGACCAACGACGAACTCTGGGCGACCTTCACGACGCATCCCAATGGTGAGCGGCTGGCGGCAGCCTTCGCGGCTCCGATCGATATCGACAAGAAGCCCGCCGGCGTCATCGCCATCATCATCGAACTGACGCGGGTGTCGAATTTCCTTTCGCAGCTCACCGTCGGGAAATCGGCCGGCGCCTTCATCCTCGAGCGCAACGGCAAGGTGGTCGCTTCCCCCGATCCGAACGCCAACGAGGCGGTGGCGCTGAAAACCGATCATCCGCTGTTTCCCATAGCCGTCGAAGCGATCCAGAACGCCAGCGCCTACGAGCCCGGCGAAGGGCAGCCGTTCAACACCAAGGTAACGCGGGACGGCAAGGCCTATCAGGCGGTGCTGACGCCGATTTCGTTTCCCGGCTGGTCGCTGGTGACGGTGGTGCCGGAATCGGAATTTCTAGGCCCGGTGCAGATGACGATCCGGAATTTGCTGATCGGCCTTGCCGTATTGATCGTTTTTGCTGGGCTGTTGTCGGCGTGGCTGGCCCAGCGCCTGATCGCCGCACCGCTGATTAAGGTGGTGAACGAGATCAGGCATGTCGAGCGTTTTGACCTCGACAAGGTGCAGCGGCATCCGTCCCGTCTGACCGAGATCGAGAATCTCTCCGGGGCGATCGGCGACATGGCGCAGGGGCTTGCCGCGTTCCGGAAATACATTCCGGCCGACCTGGTCAAGCGGTTGATCAGCGACGGTAACGGGGCGCGCCTCGGCGGTGCGATACGGCCAATGAGCGTGATGTTCATCGATCTCGCCGGCTTCACCGGCATGTCCGAGCGTCTGGGCGACCGCATCATTCCGCTGCTGTCGCGCTATTTCGACAGCGTCTCGGCGCAAATCCAAAACCAGAACGGCACCATCGACAAATTCATCGGCGATGCCGTGATGGCGTTCTGGGGCGCGCCGGCGCCCAACCCCGATCATGCCGTCGATTGCTGCCGGGCGGCCTTGGCGTGCCGGCGCGCGGTGGAGGAGGAGGGTCTCGTCGACGACCACGGCGAGCGCGTCAAGATTCGCATCGGCATCAATTCCGGCGATATGCTGGTCGGCAATATCGGATCGGAAGTGCGGCTGAACTACACCGTGATCGGCGACGCCGTGAATATTGCGAGCCGGCTGGAGAGCACCAACAAGGCGTACGGCTCCACGATCATCATCGGCCCCGAAACGCGCCGGCTGGCTGGGAAAAGCATCGTGGTTCGCGAACTCGACCGGCTGGCGGTCTATGGCCGCGCGGGCGGACTGCAGATCTATGAATTGCTTGATATGGCCGAGGAGTTAGGTGCAAAGCCGGACTGGGCGACTTTCTATGAGGCCGGCCTGGCCGCCTGGCGCGCGCGTGACTTCAAGGCCGCGATCGCTGCGTTCGAGAACGTGCTGGAAATCCGAGACGATGCGGCGTCATCGGCGATGATCGAACGCTGCCGGCAGCAGCTCGAAAATCCCGCCGGCGAAGATTGGGACGGCACGACGGTCGCCCGGACGAAGTAGGCGGCTTGCCATGTCGGCTTGCAAGCGCTCTTGCGCGCCGCTTCCGTTTGGTCATAGAATTTACCCAGAAGGTTAAATTGTGTATCCGCAGCGAAGCGGTGCAACAACGCGCCGAAACGGGGCTTGAGCAACAAGCTTCGAAAAACAAACCTTGGGAGAAAGCGCCATGAAGACTGGGTCCATCAGCCGGCGCGTGCTTTTGAAGTCGTCCACGGCGGTTGCCGCGGGCCTGGTGCTGTCACCGGCGATCATCGGGCGGGCAGAAGCCGCCACGATGAAAATGAAGTGCTCATCGTCGCTTCCCAACGATCCCAAATATGCCAACGGCCGCGTCTATTACGACAATCTCGTCAAGCACCTGAAGGGAAATGGCCTCGGCGAGCAGATCGAGGTCACGTTCTTTCCCGACAACCAGTTGGGTCAGGAAATCGACGTCATCAATTCGGTCAAGCTCGGCGTCATCGACCTGATGCTGTCGGGCTCGTCGATCTCGGCCAATCTCGTTCCCCTCGTCGGAACCTTCGATCTTGGCTATCTGTTCTCCAGCTTTCCGCAGCAGACCAAGGCGTTCGAGGCCGGCGCCGCGAAGCCGATCGAGGACGCGCTGCTGAAGGGCGCGAACATCCGCATCATCTCGTGGGCGTATAATTTCGGCTCGCGCAGCGTGCTGGCGAAAAAGCCGGTGAAAGGTCCCGAGGATCTGGCCGGCCTCAAGATCAGGACGCTGCCGAACCCCGTCATTACCGAATGCCTTCGCCTGATGGGCGCCGCCGCGACACCGCTGGCGTTCGGCGAAATCTACACGGCGCTGCAGGCCGGCGTTCTTGATGGCCTCGAGCATGACCCGCCGACCATCCTTGCCAGCAAGTTCTATGAGACGTCGAAACACTATGCGCTGACCCAGCACAATTTCTCGCCGCTTGCGACCTATTTCAGCGATGCGACGTTCAAGCGGATGGATCCCAAGCTGCGCGAGGGCTTCCTCGACGCGGCCGGGAAGGCGGCCGCTGACACCCGCATCCACGGCCTCGAGATGGAGAAGGAAGCGCTCAAGAATCTGGCGGACAAGGGCGTCACGATCGTCGAATGCGACAAGGATGCGTTCCGCAAGCGGGTGCTTCCCCAGACCGATAATTTCATCAAGGCCCGGCCCGAGGCGAAGCCGGTGGTCGACATGATCCGCGCGACGCAGGCTTGAGGTTATAGATCATGTCAGTCGCCGCGCCCTCGCTCGAAAGCGGCGGTCACCGGATGACGGCCTCGCTGCTTGCTTTGAGCGACGCCGTTGCCGCGATCCTGCTCGCCGCCGATCTCCTGGTGGTCTGCGTTTCGGTGTTGCTGCGCTTCCTGTTCAATGCGCCGGTCGAATGGGCCGACGACGTGGCGCGCGGCCTGATGGTGGGATCGAGCTTCTTCGGCGCCGCCAGCGCGCTGGCCCGCGCCGAAAACCTCGGCGTTGCCTTCTTCATCGACATGCTGCCATCAGGCCCCCGCCGCGTCGTCGATTCCGTGGGCGCGCTGCTGGTGACGGTCATCGCGTTCTATGTCGCCTTCAACGCGATCAAGATGGGCTGGCTGACCACGGGGCAAACTTCCGGGTCCGGGCTGCCGCTCGAATGGACGTTCTATCCGATGGGCGCCGGGGCGCTGTTCATGACCATCTTCGCACTGGAGATTTTTTGCGCGCGTCCGATCCGCGAGATCGTGGCCGGAATTCTCGCGGTAGGCCTAATCGCAGGGTTCTATCTGGCGTGGGACTTTCTGGCGCCTGATAGCGTGCCATCGTCGGGCACGCTGATGCTGATCGGGTTCTTCATCACGCTGTTCGGCGGATTGCCGATCGGGTTTGCGCTGGCGCTGGCAGCGCTGATCTTCATCTGGGTGGAGGGCACGCTGCCCGGCGTCATCTTCGCGCAGCAGATGGCGCGCGGCATCGACAATTTCGTGCTGCTGGCGATCCCGTTCTTCATCCTCGTCGGCTACCTGATGGAAGCCAACGGCATGTCGGTTCGATTGATCGAGTTGCTGCAGCGCGCGGTCGGGCGGATGCGCGGCGGCCTCAACGTGGTCATGGTAACGTCGATGGTGCTGTTTTCGGGCATCTCCGGCTCCAAGATGGCCGACGTCGCGGCGGTGGGCTCGGTGCTGATCCCGGCGGCGCGCCGCTCCAAGCAGAATCCCGGCGGCGCGGTGGCGTTGCTGGCGGCTTCCGCGGTCATGGCGGAGGCCATTCCGCCCTGTATCAATCTCATCATCCTCGGTTTCGTGGCCAACCTGTCGATCGGTGGATTGTTCGTCGCGGGCCTGCTGCCGGCGGGACTGATGGCGGCGGCCCTGATCGTGCTGTCGATCATCCTTGGAAAGCGGCCTGAGCCTGCCGCGGAAGCCGAGCCGCGCGCTGCCGTTTCGGGCTTGTGGAGCGGCGCGATCGCCTCGTTCGGGCTGATCTTCATGATCTTCTTCGGCTTCAAGAGCGGCTTTGCCACCGCTACCGAAATCTCGGCCTTCGCCGTGGTCTACGCCATCATTGTCGGCAGCATCGTGTTCCGCGAACTCAGCTTCAAGACGGCAGCGCACAGTTTTGTGCAATCGGCGACGCGCTCGGGGCTGGTGCTGTTCATCGTCGCCGCCGCGCAATCGCTGGCGTTCGTTCTCACCCTGCAACAGGTCCCGCATGCGGTGGGCGACCTCATGCTGTCGCTGTCGGGATCGCAGGGCGTCTGGCTGTTCATGCTGTTGTCGATCGCCGTGCTGATCGTGATGGGCTCGGTGCTGGAGGGCGCGGCGGCGCTCATCATCTTCGGGCCGCTATTGATGCCGGTGGCGGTCAAGCTCGGCATCGATCCCTTGCATTTCGGCGTTGTGCTGGTCGTTGCGATGGGGATTGGCCTGTTTGCGCCGCCGCTCGGGCTCGGCCTTTATGGCGCCTGCCTGATCGGCAACGTGCCGATCGAGCAGACCGTCAAGCCGATCATGGGATATCTCGGCCTGCTGCTGCTTTGCTTGCTGGTCATTGCGTTCGTGCCCGCGATCAGCACGGCGTTGCCGCGCGCCTTCGGCTACTGAGATGAAAGTCCTGTTGACCCACACGCCGCCGTCTCGCGCCCAGTATTACGGCGAGCGCAGCCTCAGCGGGCTACAAGCCATCGCGCAGGTCAAGCTGCATGAATCAAGCGACGCGCTGGACGCCGCCGGTCTGATCGCGGCCGCTGATGACGTCGATATCATCGTGGCCGACCGGCTCACCGCCGGACCGGGTGGGATATTTCCGGCGTTGCCAAACTTGCGCGCCTTCGTCCGCTGCGCGGTTGATATCCGCAACATCGATGTCGACGCCGCGTCCGCGGCCGGCGTCCTGGTGACGCGGGCAGGACCCGGCTTCGTTCAGTCGGTTGCCGAACTGGCGCTCGGCTACATGGTCGATCTGTCGCGCGGCGTGTCACGCGCCACCGCCGACTACCGTTCGGGGCGCAAGCCCGAGATCATCATGGGCCGGCAACTGGCCGGCAGCCGCGTCGGCATCATCGGCTATGGCAGCATCGGCCGTTACCTGGCTGATATCGCCAAGGTATTGGGCATGGAGGTTCTGATCGCCGATCCCTTTGCGACCGTCAGCGAACAGGGTCTCCAGCATGTGCCGCTCGACGATCTGCTGGCGCGCGCCGACTTTGTCGTCTGTCTTGCGGTCGCCAACGAGCAAACCGAGAACCTGATCGGGCAGGCGGCGCTGGCGCGCATGCAGAGGCATGCCTTCTTCATAAACCTGTCGCGCGGCAATCTCGTCGACGAGGCGGCGTTGTCAGCGGCATTGCGCGAGAACCGCATCGCCGGCGCCGCGATGGATGTCGGCCGCGCGCTGGACCAGATGCCGTCGCCGGAGCTGGCAAAACTGCCGAACGTCATCGCCACCCCACATATCGGTGGACTGACGCCGCCGGCGATCGAAAGCCAGTCGCTGGAAACGGTCCGGCAGGTCGAGAAGATCATCGCGGGCGAGGCACCGGTTGGCGCCGTCAACGCCGACCGATGGACGCGCCGGCCATGAATAATGACCTGCCATGTATTTATAGCCGCTGGACAAGTTTGCCGGGTCAGGCTCAAATTTGATGATTAAACCCCGCCCATGAGCCGGGAGAACGACACGGACGCCTGCAGCCAATGACGGGCGCCGCAAAGGGAACAGGAAGCGCATCACATGGCCATTTCACGTCGTGACGTATTGTTGGGCAGTGCCGGCGCCGCGGGCGCCGCAGCATTTTCGTTTCCGGTCCCCGCCATTGCCCAGTCGGAACCGATCAAGGTCGGTTGCCTCGCTGCGATGACGGGTCCGAGTTCGGCGCCGACCATCGGCTTCAACCGCGGCGTGACTTTCGCTGCGGACGCGATCAATGCCGCAGGCGGCGTCAAGGGCCGCAAGCTCGAGATCGTCATGCGCGACACCCAGGGCGATCCGACCAAGGCGGTGAACGCCACGCAGGAACTGATCAGTCAGGCCAAGGTTCATGCCATCTGGGGCCCGCTCAATTCCGGCGAGGCGCTGGCGACCACGCCGATCATGGCGCGTGCCAAGATCCCGGATATTCACCCTTGCGTCGTCGAAACCCTGATCGACACCACCAAGTTTCCGAACGCCTTCCGCATGGCGCCGTCGAACAACCAATGGGATGACGCCGTCCGGAATTATTGCCTCAACATCCTCAAGGTAAAAAAGGTTGCCGTGATAGGCGATACTACCGGCTATGGCGTGACCGCGGTCGGCGCTTCGGTCGCGGCATTCAAGAAGGATGGTGCCGACGTCGTTTATCAGGCCAATGTCGACGCGACCCAGCCCGATATGACGCCGGACATGCTGCGCGCCAAGAACGCCGGCGCCGAAGTGATCGTGGTATGGAGTGTTTCGACCGGCATGGAAGCGCGTATGTTCAATACCCGCGCCGCGATGAACTGGGACGTCGCGTTTGTCGGTCACCCCTCGATGGCATCGGGGGAACTCGCCGGCCTCGTCGAAAAACCCGCCAACTGGAAAAAAGTCTACGCCATCGGTTACAAAAGCTGCAGCTATGACGCGGCCGGAAAATTGCCGCCGAAGAGCGAGGATTTGGTTGCGCGCCTCACCAAGGCCAATGTCGTGCTCAGCGATACGCTGCTGTGGTGGGTCGCCGGCGGCATCGATGCGATCGAACTGATCGCCAAGGCCGTTGCGGAAAGCGGATCGACCGACAGTGCCGGGATCATCGCTTACTGGAACACGTTATCGAAATATCCCGGCTATTTCGGCAATTACAGCTTCTCGCCGACACAGCATAATGGCTATCCGACCGAAGAGATCGTGATGTCGGAAGCCTCCACCGCCAAAAACGGCACGTTTGCGCTGGCACCGGGATATACGTGAGCGACGGAAAAGGGCGGTAGCACATGCTCGCCTCGATCCTCGCATCCGGGCTGGCGGCGGGCGCGATCTACGCGCTGGTCGGCGTCACCTATAACACCATGTTCTCGACTTCACGGGTGATGAGTTTCACCGCGGGTCAGCTCGCGATGTTGGGCGGCGTGTTCGGTTCGATGTTCACGCTGAAGCTGGGCATGCCGATCCTCGCCGGCTTCCTGCTGACGCTGCTCTGCTGCGCCATCATCGGCATCATCACCGAATTCGTCGCGGTGCGGCCGGTGCTGAAAAGCCTCGACCAGCACCTCTACGTGCTTTCGACGCTCGCGGTAGCGCTGATGATCCAGCAGGTCGCAGCGATCAAATGGGGCACCGAGCCGCAGCCGTTCCCGCGTGTATTCGGCATTGGCAGCGGTATCTGGGACGAAAAATTCTGGCTGCCGGTCGCAGCCTGCGCGATTACCATCGTCGCCCTCGAGTATCTTTATCGCCGCACCTTGGTCGGCCGCGCCTTTGTCGCGATCGCGGAAGATAATTTCGCGGCGCGCGCGCTCGGCCTGCCCGAACGTAATCTGCGCGTCGCCAGCTACGCGCTGGCCGGCGTGATCGGCGGTGTCGCGGGATTTTCCGGCGGCGAGTTGCTGCTTGCGTTCTTCGCCAATGGCGCGCTGCTGAATTTTTACGGCTTTGTCCCGGTGGCGCTCGGCGGGCTCGGCAATAATCGCGGCGCCATTGTCGGCGGATTGGCGCTGGGCCTGTTTCAGCAAGCGGCGAACTTCCTGGTCGGCGGCATCTTCTCGTCGGTCGCCGTCTTCACGCTGTTCATCGTGGTCCTGCTGGCGGCGCCCCAGGGTCTGTTCGGCGCTTCCACGGCGCGGAGGGTGTGATGACGTCAGTCACCACAATTCCCGCGCACAACGACTCCAGCACCATTCGCGCGGCGCTGCCTCATGTCGCGCCGTTCCTCGGCATCCTTGCGCTGGCGATGATCCTGCCCTTCGTCAGCAACGATTACTGGGCACTGATCGGCACGCGGGCGGCGATCTATTGGGTGCTGGTTTCCGGCCTTAATCTCGTTGTCGGTTTCGCCGGGCATCTTGCGATCGGCTATGTCGCGCTGCTGACGCTCGGCGCCTACACCACGAGCGTGCTGGTCGCGGGCAATGTCATGTCGCCGGTGCCGGTATTTGCCGCGCTGCCGATTGCAGGCTGCGTCGGCGCGATGTTCGGCGTGATCGTCGGCCTCCCAGCCTTGCGGTTGCGTACCTTCTATTTCGCGATGTCGACGCTGGGCTTCGCCACCATCGTGACCCAAATCGCACTGGCGTGGCAGAGTGTCACCGGCGGCGGTATCGGCATCGTTGGCCCGGAGTTTCCGGCGCCTTTCAATACCGCGTGGGGCTTTTACTTTCTTTGCATCGGCTTTGCGGCTGTCACCACCTGGATGAGTGCGAATGTCGCCCGCAGCCGGTTCGGTCGCGCGCTGATTGCAGTGCGCGACGCCGAAGTGGCAGCCGAGGCCACCGGCATTTCCAAGCCGAAAATGCTGATCGCCATCTTCCTGTTTGCCGGCGCGCTTGCGGCCATCGCCGGCGGATTGTTCGCGACCCTGCAGACCTACATCACCCCGGATGCCTTCACCTTCGACCTTTCCGTGCTGTTCTTCATCGCGATCCTGATCGGCGGCCGCGGCTCGATCCTGGGGCCGATGCTCGGCACCATCATCCTGACGATCTTGCCGGAGATCGCGGCGCCGTTGGCGGCGTGGTCGACGTTTCTCTACGCGGTGTTGCTGCTGGTGATCGTGCTTGTCATGCCCGGCGGCATCGCCGCGCTGCTGGACTTTCGCAACCGCCGTCCGCTGGCCAGCAATCGCGCCATCGTACCGCGACCGGCAGCACTGGCCGATATCGTGCGCAAGCGTACGGGCGGCAGCATGCTGACGCTGCGTGGCATCGCCTTGAGCTTCGGCAATGTGCGCGCGATCGATGGCCTCGACCTCGACGTCGCGCCAGGCCGGATCCACGGCTTGATCGGGCCCAACGGCAGCGGCAAGACCACGACGCTCAATGTGATCTCGGGCTACTACGCCGCCCAGGCCGGAAGCATGACCCTCGGCGGTGATGCGCTGCCGCCGGGTGAGCCGACGTTGCGCGCCTATCGCGGCATCGCGCGCACGTTTCAGACCCCGCGCGTAATCGGCGAGGCGTCGGTGCTGCAGAACGTCATGATCGGCGGCTCGATCGAGGGCAGGGCGAGTTTTGTCGAGTCGATGCTGGCGTTGCCGCGGAACGGGCAGGATGAGCGGATGCTGGCGGCCAAGGCACGTGCCTTGCTCGGCGTCGTTGGGCTGGAACCGCTGGCGGAGGTGCGTGCCGACCGTCTGCAGCACAGCGAACTACGCTTCATCGAGATCGCCCGCGCGCTGATGCTCGATCCGGATTTCCTGCTGCTCGACGAACCCGCCGCCGGCCTTTCCAACGACGAGATCGAACGACTGGCCGGGCTGATCAAGGCGATCAGCGCCCGCGGCGCCGGTGTGCTGCTGGTCGAGCACCACGCCGACCTGATCTTCGACATTTGCCATCAGGTCACCGTGCTCAATCTCGGGCGCACGCTTGCCGCTGGCACCCCGGCCGAGATTCGCGTTCACAAGGAGGTGGTCAGTGCTTACCTCGGCGGCTGAACCCCTGCTTTCGGTGAAAGCGCTGGAATCGGGCTACGGCAAGATCCGCGTGCTGCATGGCATCGGGATCGAGGTCGCAGCCGGCGAAGTGGTTGCCTTGCTCGGCCCCAACGGCGCGGGCAAGACCACGCTGCTGCGTGCGCTGTCGGGATTGCTGCCGGTCAATTCGGGCCATGTCCGCTTCGACGGCCGCGACATGACCAACGCGACGCCGCGCGAGGCGGGGCGCGCCGGCCTGGTGCATGTGATCGAGGGCCATCGCGTGTTCACGCAAATTTCCGTCACCGACAATCTTCTGATCGCCGGTTACGATCTGCCCCGCAGCGAACGCGCCGGGAGGGTCGAGGAAGCCTTGTCGTTTTTCCCGGAGATCGCGGAGAAGCGTCACGAGCGCGGCGGTGCGCTCAGCGGCGGGCAACAGCAGATGCTCACGGTCGCGCAGGGCCTGGTACGGCGCCCGCGGCTGTTGATGCTGGACGAACCCTCGGCCGGCCTCTCGCCGGTTCTGGTCGATCGCGTGCTCAACGTGATCGCTCAGTTGCGCAAGCAAGGCACCGCAGTGCTACTGGTCGAACAGTTGTTGGAGAAGGCGCTTGCCGCCGCTGATCGCGTCTATGCGCTGGTGCAGGGCAATATCGTGCTGGAAGCGCCGACCAGCGAGAACAATTTGCCGCAGCGGCTCGAGCGTGCCTATTTCGGGCACGAGAGCCATGCCCCGGTCACAGGTTGAATACGTCAACGAAAGATGTTGACCCCGTCACTCCGGGATGGTCCGAAGGATCAGACCTCAGGCGCGCAATTGCGAACCGGGGAATCCGGAGATCACGGGTTCGATGCTGCGCATCGCCCCGGAATGACGAGATAAGCTGATGCGTCTTCCCTTCTTCTACGGCTGGCTGATCGTTGTGGTGACGTTCGTCACCATGGCGATCGGCGTCAATGCGCGCACGGCGTTCTCGCTGTTCTTTCCGCCGATCATCGGCGAGTTCGGATGGGAACGCGGCGTCACCGCCGGCGCATTCTCCTTCGGCTTCGTGGTTTCGGGTGCCGTCAGTCCGCTGATCGGGCGCATGATGGATCGCTTCGGTCCACGCGCCGTGATGGAGCTCGGCGTCGCGCTGATGGGCGGCGGGCTGTTGCTCGCACCGCTGACGACGCAGCCCTGGCATCTCTATCTCACCATCGGCGTGATGGTCGGTGCGGGGAGCGTGTGCCTCGGCTACTCCGGCCAATCGCTGTTCCTGCCGAACTGGTTCATTCGCCGCCGCGGGCTCGCCATGGGGCTCGCCTTTGCCGGCGTCGGCATCGGCTCGGTGACCCTGCTGCCATGGGTGCAGCACATGATCGAGCAGGCCGGCTGGCGCACTGCCTGCACCGCGATGGGCATCCTGGTGCTCGCCGTGCTCGCGCCGATCAACCTGTTGCTGCGCATGCGCCCCGAGGATATTGGCTTGCTGCCGGATGGCGATGCGGCGCCGTCGGCGACATCGGCCGCACCTCGCTCGAACGTCGTCGATCCCGTGTGGGCCAATACCGACTGGACGCTGCGCCGCGCGCTGCGCACCGCGCGATTCTGGTGGATTTCGCTTGGTTACTTCTGTGGCCTGTATGTCTGGTACGCGGTGCAGGTGCACCAGACCAAATTCCTGCTCGACATCGGTTTCAGCGCGAATGTCGCGGTGTGGGCGCTCGGTGTCGTCAGCCTGCTCGGCATTCCCGGCCAGATCTGGCTCGGGCATCTTTCCGACCGGATCGGGCGCGAATGGATCTGGGCCATCAGCTGCGCCGGCTTTGCGATCTGCTTTGCGGCGCTGATCGCTCTGAAGTTCGCGCCGGTGTTGCTGCTGGTCTATCTCATGATCTTCACCCAGGGCGCGCTCGGCTACGGCCTGACGTCGGTCATGGGCGCGGTGGTGCTGGAAATCTTCCAGGGCCGGCAATACGGCAGTATCTTCGGCACCATCATGCTGGCGGCGCTGGCCGGCGGTGCAGCAGGCCCGTGGGCGACCGGACTACTGTACGATCTATCGGGCAGCTACACCTCTGCCTTTACGATCGGCATCGCCGTCAGCATCCTTTCGGCGGTTGCGATCTGGCAGGCCTCGCCGCGCAAGGTGAGGGCGGTCGCGGGACAGATGCACAAGGCGCATATCAGAAGCGACGCGGGCTAGGGTGTTTACTCACAAAGCGGGAGATGTCTGCTTTTGAGGCTAAAGCAGACATGCGCTGGTCATCCCGGTATTTCTCCTTTTGACCCATAGCGGACATCGATGCTGAAGCGGCAGATTTGCGCCACGGTTAGTCGAGCTTCAGCCCGAGCGCTTTGACGATCGGTGCCCAGAGAGCAACATCCGCAGCGAGGGACCGCCGGAATTTTTCGGGGTTTGAATCGAGAGTGGGTTCGATACCTGCGTCGATCAACAGCTGCTGGTAGGCCGGTTCGGCGATCGCGGTGCGCGTTGCCTGCGCAACTTGTTCAATGATCCCAAGTGGGGTTCCGGCCGGTGCGAGCAGTCCGATTGAGCCTCTAACGGTCATGCCGGGGAAGCCAAGTTCGGCCGCCGTCGGAAGTTCAGGCGCCGCGACGAGGCGCGTGGGACTCGTCACAGCAAGAACGCGCATCTTACCGGACCGATGGAGTTCGATCACCTGCCCGGTTACGCCTGGCGTACCCATCGGAATTTGTCCGCCGACCAGGTCTGTGATCACCGGGCCAGTGCCCCGATACGGCACCTGCACGATCTCAGGCGTTCCCGTGAGGGATTTGAATAGCTCACCGGTCAGGTGCTGGATCGAGCCGACACCGGAGTGCCCGTAGGACAGCTTGCCGGGATTGGCTTTCGCATATGCGATGAGTTCGTTCAGGGTCTGAACCGGCACCGCGTGATGCACGGCGATGCAGAGAACGTTGGCGGCCACGCCCGCAATCGGATCTAGATCTTTGACCGGGTCATAGAGTGGCCGGCTCTTGAGCAGGGCCTCGTTGACGTGCGTCTGCGTCCCGCCGAGCAGGATCGTGTAGCCGTCAGGCCGGGCGCGTGCGACGGCGGCAGCGCCTATCGAGCTGCCGCCGCCACCCATGTTTTCAACCACCACCGTAGCGAGCAGGGGCTTCACCTTATCCGCCCACGGGCGACCGACAGCGTCGAATGCACCACCCGGTGGAAAAGGGATAACGAGCCGGATCGGCCGCGACGGATAAGCTTGCGCCCTCGCGATGCGCGAGATGCCCGGAAACACGGCAGTGCCCGCGATCAGGTACAAAAATTGTCTACGGGGAAGTTTCATCTGGCGCTCTCAGATGCGAGCGACTGCCATTTCGCCTGAGCTTACATCAGTTGCCCTATTGTGAGAAGCCGAGGTGATGGTGGGATAAGGCCCAATACGTTGCACAAGACTATTTCTGTGACAGCGACATAGTCTGTTTGCGAAGGAGCACAATTTCCGCTTCTGGCACCTTTGAGACATGCCCGCCTATCCTGAGAATGTCCGTTCACCGGGGTAGACCGGAAGTCGCTGTGGTCCGGCCAAACCGACGCGAATGACCCGAAGCGGACGTTCAAGGGTGTAGTGTCCACTGTCTCTGTCCACTCCAATTGCGCGTAGCGCTAGTGCGGCCTCTTGTGGAGGTACGTCTCGACAGACGGGCTTACATTTTCCTATCCGGCGGCTTATTCTTTTTCGCGATAGCGGGTTGAAAAGGGTAACCGGGGGAATGTCCCTTGCGCTATTTCTTCGAGCACTACGCGTTCGACACCGACCGGCGCGAACTGCGGCGCGGACCTGACGTGGTGCCTACAACGCCTCAGGTTTTCGACCTGCTCGATTACTTGATTCGCAATAGGGAGCGCGTCGTCAGCAAGGACGACCTCGTGAACGCCATCTGGAAAGGACGTGTCGTCTCGGACTCGGCGCTGACGACCCGTCTAAACGCTGCCCGAAGCGCGATCGGCGATACAGGCGAAGGGCAGCGCCTTATCAAGACATTGCCACGAAGGGGTTTTCGCTTTGTCGGGACAGTTCGCGAAGTTAGCCAGCCTTGGGTGGCGGCAATCTTAGGCCACCATATGGAGTCGACGGAGCCTGCACTCCCGCTTTCCGACAAGCCCTCGATCGCTGTGTTGCCGTTCCAGAATATGAGCGGCGATCCCGATCAGGAGTATTTTGCGGATGGCATGGTGGACGAAATCACTACCGCGTTGTCGCGCTTCAGATCTCTATTCGTTATCGCGCGCAATTCCAGTTTTATTTACAAGGGCAAAGCAGTCGATAGCAAGCAGGTCGGACGCGAACTCGGCGTCCGCTACGTGCTTGAGGGGAGTGTGCGCAAGGCGGCCGGAAGAGTCCGCATCATCGGCCAATTGATTGATGCCGCGACAGGGGCGCACCTTTGGGCTGATCGATTTGAAGGTGACTTGAGCGATATCTTCACTCTACAGGACCGGATGACCGAGAGCGTTGTCTCTGCCATTGAGCCAAAAGTGTTTCAGACAGAGATCGATTTGGCCGCGCGTCGGCCGAACAGTCTCAGCGCCTACGACCTTTGCCTACGAGCAATACCGCACCTCTATTCATTTACCCGAGGCGGGTCGGCTGAGGCCCTTCGGCTCGTTTCTCGCGCATTGGAGATCGACCCTCGGTATGGCTTTGCTGCAACCGTCGCGGGCAGCTGCCACATCCAAAACGTAACTCAGGGATGGGCGGCTGATCCGAAGTCGGAACTTGCGGAAGGATTACGGCTTCTCCAGCTAGTACTCAGCATCGACGGAAATGACCACTTAGCCTTGAGCATGCTAGCCTACGCAGCGGCGTGGTCCGGTGATTTCGACACGGCAAGGGAGATGGTGGATCGTGCGATCGCCTCTAATCCGAATGCAGCCTTCGCATGGAGCACGCGAGGTTGGACCTACCAAAGAGCGGGGAACCCCGAAGAGGCGATCCGGAGCTTTGAGCGCGGCGTTCTGCTAAGCCCGTTTGACCCACTGCTATTCGTAACGTTTACAGAAATGGGGGTTGCATTCATCGGTCTTGGCCGTTTCGATGAGGCGGTTGTCGCGGCCAAGAAGGCTCTCAGCCAGAACCCGAGTTTTGTGCCGTCCTATTGCTGCCTCACGACGGCCTTGGCTCATCTGGGACGCGAAGCCGAAGCGAGGGACGCGGCGGTCCATCTGCTCGAACTCAAACCCGATTTTCGCATTTCTGAATGGGTAGCCCGGAGCGGCCTACGACCCCACCAAATGTTTGTCGACGGTCTCCGCAAAGCTGGGATTCCAGAGTGACGCGCCGTGCCGTCTCGCGGTAGCGGCAATGATGGGGTAAGCGGCGACCGCCACTTCTGCTGTTGGCACAAAGCAGACATACTGAAGGCCCGCCCGGATGTCCGCTTCCAAGGGCAATAAGGACAAGTCTATGGGCATTCCGGACTTATGAGTACACGCCCAATCTCGTAGCGCTCTCAACCACGACTCATCGCGGCTGCGCGTCAATGTCGAACGTTTTTCGCAACACTTCGGCGCCGTCCCTGATCACGCGGTACGTCGCGCTGTAGCGGCCGGCGGGCCATGCTGCTTCTCTGCGCTTCTTTCCGGCGATGACCAGGAACTGCGCCTTATCCCGATCGAGCGCGGGAAGGTCGTTGGCGGAGATGGAAGCGCCGCCCGGGCCTTGCACCACGAGAGACTGCTGGTCACCGGCCTGCAGGCCGATGGTCCTGACATAGGCAACGAGCGCTTCCGAACCAGATGTGACCGAATGCTTGCCGATTTCTCCGGACTCGATCAGCTCCATGGTCGCCGCGATACCTGCAAAACCGTAATCGATGATTTCGCGGGGCCGATATTGCATCTGCTCGCCAAGGGAAGCGGCCCAGAGCGACCGGCCGCCGCTGCAGGCGTTTTCTGGTGCACCGTACGCAAAGGGATCCACGATCTTTCCGCGATGCCGCACTGTGAAATGAAGATGAAAGAATTCGGTATCGCCGGATAGTCCCACCAGGCCGATCGGCTGCCCGGTCGTCATTTGATCGCCGACTTTGACCCGAACGCTGCCCTTGGCCATGTGGCAGTATTGCGTGCGCCAGCCGCCCTCATGCTCGATGAGCACGCCGTTGCCGCATTCCTTTCCGGCGATGGCGGCCTTGCCCACGGTTTTCACCGAGATGTCTTCCATGTCGTTTCGCCCCCCGATCACGCGTCCGGGCGCCGCGGCGAGCACCTCTACGCCCTGTCTTTGTATTTCCAGATTCCGAATCCTGATGTCGGTGCCGTCGTGCCCGTCATAGCTGCGTCCGCCGCAGCGATAGTCGCGGGCCTTGTCGGAAGGATCGTGATCGACATAGTTCTGAAAGAAGCAGACGCCCGGTTGGCACCTGATGGGCAGCGCGAGCGAGATGACTTCCTCGGCTTCCGCGTCGATCGCACCGGCAAGACCCAGCAAAATCAAGATCGGGTATTTCAGGCGCGACCATCCGGGTGCAGCGAATCGATGCACAGGTGAGCACGCAGAATGTGTCGAATATCCGGTGTCGGCGTTCGCAGGCATCCGCTCACGCTAGCGATTTGTGATGACTTTCGCGAGGCGGATGGTCTCAGGCCGATGAAATTCCCATCGCCTTCTGCAGGTCGGCGATGGCGCGAAAAAAGCTGTCGGGCGGCGTGGTCTCGGGATCGATCAGGCGGTGCAGACGGAAGCCGTCCTCCAGCGCCAGCACCAGCGCGCCGGCCCATGTCGGATTGCGAATTGTCGTCTCGCCGCTGTTCCTGGCCGTGGTCTCGATGATGTCGGTGACCAGTTTTCGCCGGGCGCGCAGCCGCTTGGCGAGTTCAGGCCGGCGCTTTTCGGCGCGCGCCACGAACAGGATCATTTCCATATGCAGCAAAGGAGAGCGGCCGAGTGGATCCTTCTGGTTGCGGTGCACGGTCTTCAGCGCATCGATGAAATCCGCGAGGTTCTTGTGCCTGTCGAGCAGATCGCGGATGCGCACCATGGATTGCTCGACGTGGTCCTCGAGCATGGCGATGATCAGTTCGTCCTTGCTCTTGAAGTTCGAATAGAACGCCCCGCGCGTGAAGCCCGCCGCCGCGGCGACCGCCTCGATGCTGGCGCCGCCTATACCCTGTTCCTCGAACACGCGCGCCGCCGCCTCGAACAGCTTTTCGCGGGTATCGTCCCGTGTGGGTCTGGTTCGCACTCTTGACATCTGCCCAGTTTAGTTGAGAATGCAACTCAATACAACAATGTATCGAATTTCGAGCGATCCGGCCCCGAGGGAGAACGCGCTGTGCGCCGCGCAGCCAGCAACCAGTTGAGGTCACCATGAACGAGCATGTTCAGACTGCCAACAGCGCGCCGCTGTTCAATCCGCTGTCCCCGGAATTCATCCGCAATCCCTATCCCCATTACGAGCGGATGCGCACCACCGACCCGGTGCACCTGACGCCGCTCGGCATGTATGTCGCGAGCCGCCACGCCGAGGTCAGCCTGGTCATTCGCGACAAGCGTTTCGGCAAGGAGTATGTCGAACGCACGACCCGCCGTTATGGGCCTGGCATCATGGGGGAGCCGATCTTCCGCAGCATGAGCCACATGATGCTGCAGCAGGATCCGCCCGATCACACCCGCTTGCGCGGGCTGGTGGTCAAGGCATTCACCGCGCGCCGGATCGAGGACATGCGCCCGCGCATCCAGCAGACCGTCGACGAGACGCTTGACCGGATCATTCCGCAGGGAAAGATGGATCTGATCGAGGATTTCGCATTCCGTCTGCCGGTCACGATCATTTGCGACATGCTCGGAATCCCCGAGGGGCATCGTGAGCTGTTTTATACCAAGGCGCGCGTGAGTGGACGTATTCTCGAACCGGTGCCGCTGTCGCCGGAAGAGATCAAGGAGGGTAACGCCGGCACAGAGATGTCTGCGATGTATTTCCAGCAATTGTTCGAGTTGCGGCGGAAGAACCCCGGTAACGACCTGATCACGCAGCTGGTGCAGGCCGAGGAGGACGGCAGCAAGCTCTCCAACGAGGAACTGACCGCCAATATCATTCTGTTGTTCGGCGCGGGCCACGAGACGACCGTCAACCTGATCGGCAACGGTTTGCTGGCGCTGCATCGCAATCCCGACCAGCTCGCGCTGCTCAAGGCCAGGCCCGAGCTCATCACCAACGCCATCGAGGAATTCCTGCGCTACGACTCATCGGTGCAACTGACCGGCCGGGTGGCGCTGGAAGACATCGAAGACCTCGGCGGAAAGCGAATTCCCAAGGGCGAGAGTGTGCTGTGCCTGCTGGGCGCGGCCAACCACGATCCCGCGGTCTATCCCGACCACCCGGAACGCCTCGATATCACCAGGCCCAATGTCAGGCCGCTGTCCTTTGGCGGCGGCATCCACTTCTGCCTCGGCGCCCAGTTGGCGCGGATCGAGGCTGAAGTTGCGATTTCGACCCTGCTTCGGCGGATCCCGGACCTGCGGCTCGATGACGCTGTAAATCCGGAGTGGCGGCCGACCTTCGTGCTGCGCGGCCTGAAGCGCCTGCCGGCCAGCTGGTAACGACCTGATAACTCCTTGGCGCGGCGGTTTTGAGCCCCCGGCCGCGGTGCTCCGAGCCGGGCGTGACGCCCGTCAGTATGACGCTGTGACTTCGCCGTACTTCTCTCTATATTCCGGGCAGCTCCGGGGCCGGATTCGGCGTAGCGCGGCCTGCGCGCCGGGGCGGTTCAAGGGGAGATACCGTGCAGACGACGCTGCTCGGCCTGGCAATCGCCTTCATTATTGCACTGATTGCCGCACTCGTCGGGCCGTATTTCATTGACTGGAACCAGTTCCGGCCGCAATTCGAGGCCGAGGCGACGCGGATCATCGGCGCGCCGGTCCGCGTCGGCGGCAAGCTCGACGCGCGGCTGTTGCCGGCGCCCTCGCTGCAACTGCACTCGGTCGTGGTCGGCGGCGCCAACGATCTCGGCAAGGTTCGCGCCAGCAAGCTCGACGTGGAATTCAGCCTCGGCTCGCTGATGCGCGGCGAGGTTCGCGCGACGGAATTGACGATCAACGGCATGTCGGTCGATCTCGGGCTCGACGCGAAGGGGCGGATCGACTGGCCGGCGACGACCGGAACGGTCAATCTGGGCTCGCTGGCGATCGATCGGCTCAATCTCACCGGCCGCATCGCCCTGCACGACGCGGCCAGCCGCTCTACGCTCGAATTGAACGACATCGCCTTCAGTGGCGACGTGCGTTCGCTGGCCGGCTCGGTCCGCGGCGACGGCAACTTCATGCTGTCGGGCATTCGCTATCCGTTTCGCGTCTCGTCGGGGCAGGGCCCTGACGGCAACGGCACCCGCGTGCATCTCAATATCGACCCCGGCCAGCGCGCGCTCGCAATCGATCTGGACGGTGTCTTGAATTTCGATGCCCGCGCGCCGCGCTTCGAAGGTGCGATGACGCTCGTCGCTCCTCCCGGCCAGAAGGGTAAGGGCAACGATCCCCCGTGGCGTATCGGCGCGAAGGTCAAGGCCGAATATTCGGCGGCGCGGCTTGAACAGATCGAGGTGACCTACGGCGCCGAGGAGCGCGCGCTGAAATTGTCGGGCAGCGGCGATATTCGCTTCGGTGCGGCGCCTCTGTTGCGCGCGGCGCTGTCGGCGCGCCAGCTCGATGCCGACAGGTTCCTCTCCAAGGAGAATGCAACCGAGCCGGTTCGCGCGTTGCCGGCGCTGCAGGCGCTGGCATCAGCCATTCCGCATCTGCCGGTCCCCGCGCAGATCGAACTCGCTTCCGAGCAGGTCATGCTTGGCGGACGTCCGCTGCAGGACATCGCTGCCGAACTGCATGGCGACGACAAGTCCTGGAGCCTCCGAAGACTGGAGTTCCGCGCGCCCGGCGCGACCAGGGTTTCGCTCAGCGAGGCCGGTGCGACCAGCGCTGCGCCGGACCGGTTCAAGACCGCGCTCAGCGTCGAATCCTCCGATCCCGAGGCGCTGCTGACCTGGCTGCAGGGCCGCGGCGAGATCGCCTATCGCAGCCAAAAACCGCTTCGCCTGCGCGGCGACGTGACCGTCGGGCCCGACGGCTTTGCCATCGACGCCATGAAGGCCGACATCGATGCCGGCACGGTGGAGGGGCGGGTGGTGGTGTCGCACCGGCAGGCCGATCGCGGCTCCCGGGTCGATGCGGAACTGAAGGCGGAGCGCCTCGATCTCGATGCCGCCATGGCCGTTGCGCGGTCGTTGGCGGGACCGCAAGGCGAGTGGCCGGATGAGGCAAGGCTTTCGCTCGATGTCGGCCGCGCCACCTCCGGCGGGCAGGAGCTGAGTCCGCTGCTCGCCAGACTCGCCTACTCGCCAGCGAAGCTATCGCTCGAACGGTTGAAGATCGGCGAGTTTGACAACGTGATATTGGACGGTGCGGGCAATTTCGATCGCGTCAACGCCAATGGATGGTTCGTGCTCAATGCGAGTGCCGTCACGCTCGGTCGGTTGACCAGCCTGATCGTCCCGTTTTCACCGGCGCTGGCCGCGCGGCTCAACGCGATGGGGACCATCCCGGGCCCGGCGCGCCTGAAGCTGGCGCTCGACCTCACGGGGATTGCCGGGCAGTCCGATCGCGTCCAGGCACGCGCCGTCGCTGATCTCGAATCGACGGCACTCAAGGGCGCCATCACGATCACGGCCAAGCCGGCAATCGCGGCCATCCAGGGCATCGATCTCGCCGCGCTGCGAGCCAGCGACGTCGGGATCGAGTCGAAATTGTCGTCCAAGCAGGGCCGTGCCTTGCTGGCCTTGCTCGGCCTCGATCGCACCGTCACCGCGGGCGACGGCCCCGCGCAATTCGAAGCCACCGCGTCGGGCGCCTGGGGCGCGCCGTTGCGGCTCAAGGCAAGGATCTCGGGAACCGGACTCGACGCCGAAGCGGACGGCTCCGCCGAGCCGTGGGCGCAGGAGGCCAAGGCCAGTCTCTCCTTGAAAGTCCGCAGCGCCGATTTCGGGCCGCTGCTCGATCTCAGGCCGGCGGATACGCTGGCGCAGAACATCGGCCTGTCTTCGCGCGTGCAACTCACCGGCAACAGGCTGACCTTCGACGATCTCGACAGCACCTTCGGCGGTTCGCGCCTGCGCGGCAGCCTGGCGGTGACGCTCGGCGAGGAGAAGGAGATCGAGGGCGAAATCGGCGCCGATCAGCTCGCGCTGGCGCCAGCCTTTGCCCTGGCGCTCGGCGCCGCCGGACACGATGCCGCCGAGCCGCTCGGCACTGGCCTCGCGAAGGGCTGGCGCGGCAGGATCGCGTTTCAGGCGCTGCGCGGCCTGCTGCCGGGCGGAAGCGAATTGCAGCCGGTGAGCGGCGTGGTCAAGAGCGACGGCAACTCGCTGACCTTCGATGCCATCAAGGGCAAGATCGGCGGCGGCGATGTCACCGCCAGCTTGGATGCGAAGCCAGGCGCGAACGGCATTGTGTTGAACGCGAGCGTCCAGCTCTCCGACGTCGACGGCACGGCACTGCGTTATCGCAACCTTGCGATGCCCGCCGGCCGCGCGTCAATGCAGATGACGCTGTCGAGCCAGGGCCGCAGCGCCTCGGCGCTGGCAGGCGCGCTGTCCGGCAGCGGAACGCTGACGCTGGAGGCGGCGAGGATTTCGGGCCTCGATCCACGCGCCTTCGAAGTCGCGGTCCGCGCCAATGACAGCGGGCAGGCCAAGGACGACGTCCGATTGAAGCAGATCGTCGAAGCCACCTTGCCAGCCGGCGCGCTTGCGGTTCCTTCCGCGCAGATCCCATTCACCGTCAGGGACGGCCGGCTTCGCGTGGGGGCCACGACGCTGGACGGCAATGGCGTGCGGGCCACCGTCTCCGGCGGATACGATATCGCCGCCGACCAGGCCGATATTCGCGCCGCTCTTTCCTTGACGATGACGGCCGGTCGTCCGGAGATCCAACTGCTTGCGGTGGGCACGCCCGACGCGCTGAGCCGCAGCGTCGACGTTGCCCCTTTGTCTTCGTGGCTTGCGGTGCGGGCGATCGATCACGAAACCCGAAGGCTCGAAGCGATCGAGCGCGGCGAGCCGCCGCCGCCGATGCCGCCGCCGATCGTGCTGCCCGCGGATGGACAACCGCCGATTCCGGAGGCGGCGCTTCCGAGCACGCCGGTGACCCCAAAGGGTCGAGGTCCACGGCAGCCTCCTGCGAAGAAGGCGACGGCGCCGCGTCCGCCCGTCGTCAATGCGCCGCCGGCGCCCGTCGCCGGCCAGCCGCAGGTTGCGCCACTGCCGCCGCCGATCGACGTGAGACCCGCGCCGGGCTCCGCCGCCAAGCCGAAGCCGCCGCCGCCGCGTCCACCGCTGGCGCTGACGCCGCAGGTCGCCAATCCGCCACCGCGTTCGAACTAAAGCGTTTTCAAGCGAAGTGGGGACCGGTTCGCGTGAAGAAAACGTGTCAATCAAGATCTAGAGTCTTTCCGTTTCGATTACGTCGAAACGAAAAAACCTCTAGCCAAGCACAATCTCCCGCCCGATTCCGATCGCCCGCAAAAATGCCTCGTCGTGGCTGACGACGATCAGCGCGCCGTCGAATCCTTGCAGCGCATTTTCCAGCTCCTCGATCGAGGCGAGATCGAGATGGTTGGTCGGCTCGTCCAGCAGCAGCAGGAATGGCGGCTGCGGGCGTGCGAATACGCAAGCAAGGCCCGCGCGCAGCCGTTCGCCGCCGCTGAGCGTCGCCGCGATCTGCAGCGCCGCCCGGTTACGGAACGCAAACCGCGCCAGCGCGGCATGGGCCGAGTTGGCCGAGAGCTCCGGGTTCAATCGGCGCAAATTGTCGAGAATGCTTAAGCGGGGATCGAGCAGGCCGATATGCTGATCGAGCACGGCAATGCGGTCGGTGAGGCGGCCGATGTCGCCGCTGGCGGGTTTCATCTCGCCGGTGAGCAGGCGGAACAAGGTGGTCTTGCCAGAACCGTTGGCGCCGCGGATGGCGATCCGCTCCGGTCCGCGAATCTTGAATGACAGCGGTCCGAACAGATGCCGCTCTCCGAAGGTCATCACGACGTCCTTCAACGCAATGAGTTCGCGCCCGCCGGGAAGATCGGTGCGCGGCAGATCGATCGAAAGCGGCGTCAGGATCTCGACTTGCGCCCGGGCCATTTGCAGCGCCTCGGTGCGCTCGCCAAGCAGGCGGCCGGCGAGCTGGCTTTCGCGCGCGGCGCTGTTCTCGGCACGCTCCTTCTCGCGGTCCATGAACATCTTGTCCTCGATGCCCTTGGCGCGCCAGGCGCGGCCGGCCTTGTCGCGGCGCGCCTTTTTCTCCCGCGCCTTCTGCAGCGTGCGCGCGGTATTGCGCAGCGCGTCCGAGGCGCGGTCGAGATCATCGGCGGCGCGGGCGCGGGCGGCCTCGCGCGCTTCGGCAAAGGCCGACCACGCGCCGCCGAATATGCTGATGCCGACCGGCGTCAGTTCGACGATGCGGTTGACGCGTTCCAGCAGCGCGCGGTCATGACTGGCGACGAGGACGCCGCCCTGCCAGCGTTCGAGCAACTGCGCCACAGCCTGCCGGCCGTCAGCGTCGAGATTGTTGGTGGGCTCGTCCAGCAGCAGCAGATCCGGCGCCTCGATCAGGAGGCGCGCCAGCGCGAGGCGCGTTCGCTCGCCGCCGCTTAAGGAGACGAGCGGGCGATGCAATGGCAACGACGGCAGTCCGGCTTCGACCAGCGCCGCCTGTATTCGAGCTTCCAGCGTCCAATCCGCTTCCGCCACGTCATCAAGCGATCCTTCAAGTGACCCTTGGCCGCGTTCGAGCCGGCGCAGGCGGGCAAGGCCGCCGGCGACGCCGAGCGCCTCGTCGACCGCCAGTCGTTCGTCGGTCAGTTGCGCGAGCATGCCGATCGAGCCGATGCGTTGCAGCGATCCGCCTGCCGGTTCGATCTCGCCGGCGATCAGGCGAAGCAATGTGGATTTGCCGCAGCCGTTGCGGCCGACAAGGCCGGTACGCTCGCGCCCCAGCGCGAGCGTCAATCCATCGAACAGCGGGCGTCCGTCAGGCGTGGCGAGGGCGATGGAATCCAGAACGAGAAAGGCAGGCATGGAGAGCTTCCGAAAATGGACTGAGGTCGCGCGGCGCGGTCAGCTTTGCGATGTCCATTTCTCTCTCCAGGGTTTCTCTGTGACTTCGTGGGGTTCCGCCGCTTTTGCGGGGAACTGCAACGACCATCAATTAGATACGTATTGCCGTCATTCGTCCAGCCTGCAGCAACGCGCAAACGTTTCCGCGCGATCGAGCGGGAATACTTGCCGCGCGGCGGGGTCTGTACCTGCGGCTGGCCCATGGATTCGCTCTCGCAGGAAAACCGGAGGTTCGCATGTTGAAATCAGCAATCAAGCTCGCAACGCTGGCACTGTTTTCGGTGGCGCTGATCGCCTCGCCGCCATCCGTGCCGGCCTTTGCCGCGGGAGGCGGCGGCGATCCACCTTCGGCCAGCCCGCCGCCGCCGGACAGGCCCGCTCCCAGGTCGAGCTCCAAATCCAAGAAGAAGCCCACCAAACAATCGAGCGTCGACGATGCTGATTTTCGGCAGGGATACCGCGCCGCGCATGCGACGATCTACGAACGCAACGATTATGCTGCCGCCATCGGGCAGCTCAAGGCGCTCGGCCACGACGACAACGCCGGCGTCGCCAACCTGATCGGCTATTCCTATCGCAAGCTCGGCGACTACAGGCTGTCGCAGACCTGGTACGAGCGCGCGCTGAAGGCGGACCCGAACCACGTGCTGACTTGGCAGTATTACGGCCTGTGGCAGATCGAGCAGGGCAATCGCGACCAGGCGTCGTATCACCTCAGCCGTATCGCGGCGATCTGCGGGACGGGCTGTGAGGAGTATCGGTCGTTGGCCGCCGCGCTCGAAAAACCGCCCGGCACCGGACTCGTTTATTGAGCGTTGGAATGTAACAGAGCGGGCGCGCTTGCGGCGCGCTCGCCTGAACAGAAAGCCTAAGCCTGCGCCCGCGGCGCGTCCGGCGCGGCGCCCGGCATGGCGCGGGTGCGGAAATAGTCCAGCACGAAGAGACGGATCGCCGAGGAAAGATTGCCCTGCTGGCGATTGCTGTCGATCTCGCCGACCAGTTCGGACAAGGTCATGTTCCGCAGCCCCGAGATTTCTTTCATGCCGTTCCAGAAGGCCTCTTCGAGGCTGACGCTGGTCTTGTGGCCGGCGACCACGATCGAGCGCTTGACGACGGGTGACTTCATGACGCGTCTCCGTCATCGAGCTTGTGCTGGTCCAGGAAATGTTGGTCCAAGAGATCGCCGGCGCGATCCTTGCGACGTTCATCGAGAGTGCGTTCGGCCTTGGTGCGGCCGAACCGTGCGCGGTTGGCATCGGCCTGCTTCGCCGATTGCTCCCGCTCGCTGCGCTTCCTGAAGCGCTTCAGGTTGATCACGTCTGCCATGCTCGCCTCCATCATCCGGCGACTCGAAGGCATGATAATTGATTGGCCGGAAAAAACGTCGTGTCGTGCGCTGGCAAATTGAATGGTCATTCGGAATCCCCGTCTAGCGTTCTTTGATAGCATCAAAAAATATGTTTCGCTCTGCGAAAACCGAATAATTACTGCTCCTACCATGCGTCAATGCAACCGCGATAGATGATCAACCTCATTCTTTGGCTATGATCCATAATTATAATCACTCACCCGTAGTTTCCCGGGGGCGTCACTGCAGCCATCAGCCCGGGTGTGTCATTTTGTCCGGCTGCACGAGGCGTTCGAATTCAGCGGCGTCCACAAAGCCGAGGCGCACCGCCTCTTCCTTCAATGTTGTTCCGCGCGCGTGCGCCGTTTTGGCGACCTTCGCGGCGTTGTCGTATCCGATCTTCGGCGCCAGCGCGGTGACCAGCATCAGCGAGCGCTCCATCAAATCGCGGATTCGCTTTTCGTCGGCGCGTATGCCCACCACGCAATGTTCGGTGAACGAACGCGCCGCGTCCGACAGCAATTGAATGGAATGTATCATACAATATGCCAGTACCGGTTTGTAAACATTCAACTCGAAATGTCCCTGGCTCCCGGCAACGGTGACGGCTGTCTGGTTGCCGAACACCTGACAGCAGACCATCGTCATCGCTTCGCACTGGGTCGGGTTGACCTTGCCGGGCATGATCGACGAGCCCGGTTCGTTTTCCGGCAGGATCAATTCGCCGAGACCTGAACGCGGGCCCGAGCCCAGCAGGCGAATGTCATTGGCGATCTTGAACAGGCCGGTCGCCACCGAATTGATCGCGCCATGCACCATCACATAGGCGTCGTTGGAAGCCAGCGCCTCGAATTTGTTGGGCGCGCTGCTGAAGGGCAGTCTTGTGATTTTAGCGGCGTGCCTGGCAAACAGTTTTGCAAATCTCGGTTTCGAGTTGAGGCCGGTGCCGACCGCCGTTCCGCCCTGCGCCAGCGGGAACAACTCCTTCACTGCGATGCGCAGCCGCGCGATGCCGCTCTCGACCTGCGCGGCATAGCCGGAGAATTCCTGTCCGAGCGTCAGCGGCGTCGCATCCTGGGTGTGGGTTCGCCCGATCTTGACGATCCTTGCGAACGCCTTTTCCTTACTTCGCAATTCGCGATGCAGTTCGGTGAGCGCCGGAATCAAGTCGGCGAGGATGCGTCCCGCGGCGGCGATATGCATTGCCGTCGGAAATGCATCGTTCGACGACTGACTCATGTTGACGTGGTCGTTGGGATGAACCGGTTCCTTGGCGCCGAGTTTGCCGCCCAGCAACACGTTGGCGCGGTTGGCGATCACCTCGTTGAGGTTCATGTTGGTCTGGGTGCCGGAACCGGTCTGCCAGACCACCAGAGGAAAGTGATCGTCGAGCTTGCCTTCGATCACCTCGCGTGCGGCGCGCATAATGGCGCCGGCGCGGCGGGCGTCGAGCAATCCGAGTTCACGGTTGGTTTGGGCAGAGGCGAGTTTGACGATGCCGAGCGCATGGACGATCGCCATCGGCATGCGATCCTGGCCGATTTTGAAATTCTGTCGCGAGCGCTCGGTTTGCGCACCCCAATAGCGGTCGGCGGGAACGTCGATCGGACCGAAGCTGTCGGTCTCACTGCGTGTGGATTTGTTTCCGGATGTTGCTGATCTTGCCATGCGTAATGCCCGTTGCGCCGTGAAGTGGCGGAACGTTTACACTACAGCGTAGCCGATTTTCTCGCGCTTGGATTATTTCTTGCGGAAGCGATCCAGCCGCACCACTTCCGCGCCTTCGCTCGTCTTCGCCGGCTCGTCCTTGCTTTCCGCGGCGGGCTCCGGCGCGGCGACGGGCAGGGCAGACGGCGCCGGAACCGCCGGCAGCTTCGCCGGCGGTGTCTCGGCCACCGATTCGGACGGCTCGAATTGCAGCCCGAATTGCACCGAAGGATCGAGGAAGCTCTTGATCGCCGCGAACGGCACCACCAGCCGCTCCGGAATGCCGCCAAACGACAGGCCGACCTCGAAACGATCCTCCGTCACCACTAGGTCCCAGAACTGATGCTGCAGGATGATCGTCATCTCTTCCGGATATTGCGCCAAAAGCCGCGGCGACAGCTTCACGCCGTCGGCGGTGGACAGGAAGGTGATGAAGAAATGATGCTCGCCCGGCAGGCCGTGTTCGGCGGCGTCGGTTAGCACGCGGCGCAGCACCCCGCGCAGCGCGTCGCGCGCCAGCACGTCATAACGGATGTGATCGGTCGCCATGGTCGTCCTGTTACGTTAATGGCCGCCGGTCCCCCGACTCACCCCTTTGTCCCATGCTACCCCGGCGAGAGCCGCAGGTCAGCAGGCCTGACAGAGCGAATTTGCGGCAGAACAGCGTCGTCGGCCTGGAAATAAGAATAAAGTGGAGGCTTCTGTTGCCAGGTGCCTCCGAACCCCGCCTAGCGGAGCTTAACCCACCAGGACTTTAGACTTGGTCTTTCAAACTGCGTTACGCAGCCTGAGCAACCGGAGCATAGTTGTCGTTTGCAACTATTGCATAGCCCGATAACGGCGGAACCATACCGAGAAAAAACTCGCCCTTTACGCCCTCGTCGATCCTGGTTCGCCCCCGCCGAAACCCGCACAAAAGGGGTGGGCTTGGGTGGAGGCGCCGGGTACTGCCCCCGGGTCCGAATGGTTTATTGCGACGGTCATTTATTTCCATAGCCGGCGAACCGGCACCCCTAATATAGGGTGCAAGTTTGGAGAAAAATAGGGCGGGAGGCGCTGAAGGGGCGGCGAACGCGGGGTAATACTTTCGGTTTGATGTCGCCCAGTTGCGGTTTCGCCATGAAATCGACCATTCCAGAAAAGCGGCGTTTTCGGTCGCATCCCGGCGCTGCATGATTTCCGGCCGCGCAAACATGCGGGTCCTGGCGCTGACCGGCCATCTGTTCGAGGGTGCTGCGCTGCCCCAATCGCAAAGGTTGCGATCTGTGGCCCCGTTGCTGGGCCTGATTGCAGCGTTGAGACTTCATTTGCCATTCGGCCCGGAAGCGTTTTGGGTTTTGCTGGCGTTGTCTGATGAAACTCGCTAGGCAGTTTCAGGGACAAGCATACCAGTTATCCAATCAACGGGCTCGTGGCCCGCTTTGGGGGAGGAGTATCCATGAACGCTACGCCGGGCCAAGCGCCGGTCAAATCTGTCATGCCAAAGTGGGTTCGCGGCCCGCAGGATTTCATCGGGGGAATAGCCCTGATGGCCATCGCTTTGTTCGCCCTTTGGGCGTCGAGCGACCTGCAGGGCATGCGCGGATTCTCGTTCGGCGCCGGCACCGCTCCGCGGATGTTCGGATTTCTGCTGCTGGGCCTCGGCGCTGCCGTCACTGCGGTCGGCGTTTTGACGGAAGGCGCTCACCTTTCTAAATACCACTGGCGGGGTCCTCTGTTCGTGTCGCTGGCGATCCTGTCGTTTGCCATCACGATCCGGCCGATGGGAATGATCTTCGCTGCGATGACCAGCTTCATGATCTCGGCATGCGGAACACCGGAGACGCGGTGGATAGAAACGCTGATCGTCGGCGCCTGCCTGACCGCGTTCTGCGCCCTTTTGTTTCCGTACGCGCTCGGTCTGCCTTTGCAGCTCCTGCCAACTTTCATGATCCGGTGAGGGCGTGATGGGAGATATTTTCTCAAACCTTGGCCTCGGCTTTGGTGTCGTTTTCAACCTCGTGCAGTGGACGCCCGCATTCCTTGGCGGGACCTCCATTCCGATCCCCGTCAACATCCTGCTGTGCCTGATCGGTGCGCTGGTCGGCACGCTCGTGGGCGTGCTGCCGGGTATCGGCACTATCGCCACGGTGGCCATGCTGCTTCCGATCACGTTTGGCCTGCCGCCGGTTGGCGCGCTGATCATGCTGGCCGGCATCTATTATGGTGCGCAGTATGGCGGCTCGACCACGTCGATCCTGGTCAACATCCCCGGCGAGGCCGGGTCTGTGGTCACCGCGCTCGACGGCTTCCAGATGGCCAAACAGGGCCGCGCCGGCCCGGCGCTGGCGATCGCAGCGATCGGATCGTTCTTCGCCGGCTGCGTCGCGACCGTTCTGATCGCGGTCTTGGGCGCGCCGCTCACCAAGCTCGCGCTGGCCTTCGGACCTGCCGAATATTTCTCGCTGATGGTGCTCGGCCTGATCTTCGCGGTCGTGCTCGCGAAGGGTTCGGTGCTCAAGGCGATCGCGATGATCGTGCTGGGCCTGCTGCTGTCGATGGTGGGATCCGACATCGAAACCGGCGCGTCGCGCATGGCGTTCAACATTCCCGAACTGGCTGACGGTCTCGGCTTCGCGACGGTGGCGATGGGGCTGTTCGGTTTTGCGGAGATCATCCGCAATCTCGATGCCGGCGGCGAAGCCGATCGCGAATTGGTTCAGCAAAAGGTCACGGGCCTGATGCCGACCAAGAAGGACATGATCGATTCCTCGCCGGCGATCCTGCGTGGCACCGTGCTCGGCTCAATCCTCGGCATTCTGCCGGGCGGTGGCGCCGTGATCGCATCGTTCGCGGCCTACACGCTCGAGAAGAAGATATCGAAGAACCCGCAGCGGTTCGGCCGCGGAGCGATCGAAGGCGTTGCGGCGCCCGAAAGCGCCAACAATGCTGCCGCTCAGACCTCGTTCATCCCGCTGCTGACGCTCGGCATTCCGCCGAACGCGGTGATGGCGCTGATGGTCGGCGCGATGACCATTCACGGCATCGTGCCTGGTCCTCAGGTGATGCAGAAGCAGCCGGAGCTCGTCTGGGGCATGATCGCCTCGATGTGGGTCGGCAATTTGATGCTGCTCATCATCAACCTGCCGCTGGTCGGCATCTGGGTGCGGCTGCTGCGGGTGCCGTATCGCCTGATGTTCCCGTCGATCGTGATCTTCTGCTCCATCGGCATCTACTCGGTGAACAACGCCCCGGTCGACGTCGTCCTCGCAGGCGCGTTCGGGCTTGTAGGCTACTGGCTGATCAAGCACGATTTCGAGCCGGCGCCGTTGTTGCTCGGCATGGTGCTCGGACCGTTGATGGAAGAGAACCTGCGGCGGGCGCTTTTGATCTCGCGCGGTGACTGGTCAGTGTTCCTGACCCGTCCGTTGTCGGCGGTGCTGATGGCGATTGCCGCTACCCTGCTCGTGCTGGCCGTCCTGCCGACACTGCGCAAGAAGCGCGACGAGGTGTTCGTCGAGTCCGAGAACTGACCCGCCTGCGGCGGTGCGCCGCAGCCCAAAGCCTGTTCGGCCCCGGGTGAAATGCTAAAGAGCAAATGCCGGCTTGGGAGAGCCGGCATTTGTCAATGGGTCGGGGATTTCAACATGAATTGGTATGGACGCTCGTTTGTGAGCGGTTGCCTGGCCGCGCTTGCCGGGCTGGCATTGCTATCTGCGCAGGCGCAGGCTCAGACCTATCCCACACGCAGCATCACCATGATCGTGCCGTTCGCGGCGGGCGGTCCGACCGACGTCATCGCGCGCATCGTCACTGGCCATATGGCGCAAACGCTCGGCCAAGCCATCATCATCGAGAATGTGGTCGGCGCCGGTGGCACCACCGCCACCACGCGGGCGTCGAAGGCCGCCAATGACGGCTATACGCTGATCACCGGGCATATGGGGACGCATGCGGCCTCCGTGCCGCTTTATCCCAAGCTCGCCTATCATCCGGAAAAGGATTTCGAGCCCGTCGCACTGCTCGCCGGCACGCCGATCCTGATCCTGGCGCGCAAGGATCTGGCGCCAAAGGATCTCAAGGAATTCATCGCCTACGTCAAAGCGAACGAAACCAAGGTCAACGCGGCGCATGCCGGCGTCGGCTCGGTCTCGAACGTCTCTTGCGAGTTGCTGAACTCAGTGCTCGGGGTCAAGCCGATCGGCGTTCCCTTCAACGGCACGGGACCTGCGATGAACGCGCTGGTGGCCGGGCAGGTCGATTACATGTGCGACCAGATCGTCAATGCCGTCCCGCAGGTCAACGGCGGCACCATCAAGGCCTATGCCGTGGCGACGGCGGAACGCAATCCGTCGCTACCTGACGTTCCGACCACCACCGAGGCCGGCCTGCCGGCCTTCCAGGCCCAGGCGTGGAACGCGATCTTCGCGCCCAAGGGAACGCCTGCGGATGTCGTCGCCAAGCTGAACGCCGCGGTTGTCAAGGCGCTGGACGATGAGGGCGTGCGCAAGCGCCTGCTCGATCTCGGCAGCGTGATCCCGGCTGCCGCCGATCGCACGCCGGCTGCGCTCGGAACCCTGGTGAAGAGTGAAATCGCGAAGTGGACGCCGGTGCTCAAACCGGTGAATTGACCCACATAATCAAGACAATGGGCTGGGGCGGGACGCAGGTTCCGCCCCTTGCCGTTTGTGCCCGGCATGATCATTTTTCCGGGTATAATCGCTGCGAGGGAGCGAATCGGCGTGTCGATCGGCTATCCCGGCCGCTAAATTCGCTGTCCCGAAAGGCCCGAAACTTAGCCATGAACCAGTACCACGATCTGCTCGAACGTATCCTCAGCGACGGCGCGGAAAAGCACGACCGCACCGGCACCGGCACGCTGTCGATCTTCGGTCATCAGATGCGGTTCAACCTGTCGGCCGGGTTTCCGATGCTGACCACCAAGCGGTTGCCGCTGAAGGCGATCGTGCACGAATTGCTGTGGTTTCTCGCCGGCGATACCAACATCAAATATCTCAAGGACAATGGCGTTTCGATCTGGGATGAATGGGCCGACGCCAACGGCGATCTGGGCCCCGTCTACGGATCGCAGTGGCGCTCCTGGCCGGCGCCGGACGGGCGCAGCATCGACCAGATTTCCAACGTCATCGACATGATCAAGCGCAACCCGGATTCGCGGCGGCTGATCGTCAGCGCCTGGAATCCGGCCGACGTCGACAAGATGGCGTTGCCGCCCTGTCACTGCCTGTTTCAGTTCTATGTCGCCAACGGCAAGCTGTCCTGCCAGCTCTATCAGCGCTCCGCCGACGTGTTCCTCGGCGTGCCCTTCAACATCGCCTCCTATGCGTTGCTGACCATGATGGTCGCGCAGGTGACGGGATTGAAGCCCGGCGATTTCGTGCACTCGTTCGGCGACACGCACCTCTACTCCAACCATCTCGAACAGGCGCGGCTGCAACTGACGCGGCCGACGCGCCCATTGCCGGTCATGAAGATCAATCCGGACGTGAAGGATATCTTCGCGTTCCGCTACGAGGACTTTGCGCTCGAAGGCTACGATCCGCACCCGCACATCAAGGCCGCAGTTGCTGTATGAATAGCGGTGTGAGCACCTGATGTCTCATCTGATCCGGCGCGCGCGGCCGGGCGAAGCGGGGCTTGTCCTGTCCTTCGTTCGTGAACTCGCCGAATACGAAAAGCTGCTTCACGAAATGGAGGCGACGGAGGCCGACATCGATGCGGCGCTGTTTGGCGCCAATCCGCGATTGTTCTGCGAGATCGCCGAATGGGACGGGATGCCTGCCGGCTTCGCGGTCTGGTTCGTCAATTTCTCCACCTTCAGCGGGCGCTCCGGGATCTATCTGGAAGATCTGTTCGTCCGCCCGGCGCTGCGCGGCAAGGGTATCGGCAAGGCGCTGCTGGTGCATCTCGCAAAGGAGTGCGTGGCGAACGGCTGGTCGCGTCTGCAATGGTCGGTGCTGGATTGGAACACGCCGTCGATCGAATTCTACAAATCGCTCGGCGCTGAACTGATGGACGAATGGACGGTTTGCCGGGTCGGCGGTCAGGCGCTGACCGTACTCGCGCAAGGAGGCCGGTGATGGAAATCGTTCTCGTCGCCGCAGTCGCCGAGAACGGCGTGATCGGGCGCGACAATGCAATTCCCTGGCGCCTGAAATCCGATCAGCAACGTTTCAAGGCGATCACCTTGAACAAGCCGGTGGTGATGGGACGCAAGACCTTCGAGTCGCTGCGCCGGCCGCTTCCGGGGCGGACCAACATCGTCGTAACGCGCGATCCGAACTACCGAGCCCCCGGCGCCGTCGTCACGACGTCGTTCGAAAATGCCCGCGCGGTCGCGCATGGTGACGCACTGCGGCGTTTCGCCACTGAGATTGCCGTGATTGGCGGCGCGGAGGTCTATGCGCAGTGGATGGCCATGGCCACCCGCCTTGAAATCACGGAAGTGCATGCCCGGCCCGAGGGCGATACGCATTTCGCCTCAATCGATGCGGCGGCTTGGGAAGAGGTGGCGCGGGTGCGAAACCCGGCCGGTCCGGACGATAGCGCCGATTTCTCCTATGTGACATTTCGTCGGCGCCAACAGCGTTAACCGCGCTAGCCAATGTTTGCATTGACAATTATGGCGTCAAGCATAGCTGCTTCGGGTCGGAAGCTTGCGTTGTAAGGGGCCTAGCGGTCCCCTATAAAGCCGGGCGGAATGCGAGGCTTGAGGCATCCTGCCCAACAGGCGGACCCGGGCCACCCGCAGAGGAGAGTTTATATGCCGTGGAAGAATCAAGGCGGGGGCCCATGGGGCCAGGGTCCCAAGGGACCATGGGGCGGCGGACCGCAATCGGTCGGGCCGAGGCCCCCCGATCTGGAAGACCTTCTGCGGCGCGGCCAGGACAAGCTGCAGCAGCTTCTGCCGGGCGGGCATTTCAGTGGCATGGGCATCGCGCTGGTGCTGGTCGGTGCGCTCGCGATCTGGGGATTGTCCGGATTCTTCCGCGTGCAGTCGGAAGAACTCGGCGTCGTGTTGCGCTTCGGCAAGCACGTGCGCACCGTTGACCCCGGCCTGAACTATCATCTGCCCTATCCGATCGAGACCGTGCTGCTGCCGAAGGCGCTGCGCGTCTCCACGATCTCGATCGGCATGACGCTGATCGACGATCCGGCGCGGCGCGGCCGCACCATGCGGGACGTGCCGGAAGAAAGCCTGATGCTGACCGGCGACGAAAACATCGTCGATGTCGATTTCACGGTGCTGTGGCGGATCAAGCCCAACGGCGTCGGCAATTTCCTGTTCAACATCCAGAATCCCGAAGGCACCGTGAAGGCGGTGGCCGAAAGCGCGATGCGCGAGGTGATCGGGCGTTCGCAGATCCAGCCGATTCTTACCGGCGCCCGCAACACGACCGAGCAGGCCGTCCAGGAACTGATGCAGAAGACGCTGGATCACTACGGCTCCGGCGTTCAGATCACGCAGGTGCAGATGCAGAAGGTTGATCCGCCCACGCAGGTGATCGACGCGTTCCGCGACGTGCAGGCCGCACGCGCCGACTTCGAGCGGTTGCAGAACGAGGCGCAGACCTATGCCAACCGCGTCGTTCCCGACGCGCGCGGACGTGCCGCGCAGATCCTGCAGGTTGCCGAAGGTTACAAGGAACAGGCGGTCGCCGAGGCCAAGGGCCAAAGCTCGCGCTTCCTGAAGGTCTACGACGAATACAAGAAGGCACCAGATGTGACGCGGCAACGAATCTACCTTGAGACGATGGAGCGAGTCCTCGGCGGTTCCGAGAAACTCGTCTATGATGGCGGCAACTCCGCACAGAGCGTCGTGCCGTACCTGCCGCTCAGCGAATTGACGCCGCGCCGGCCGGCGCCGACGACCGGTCAGCAGCAGAGCGGAGGCACGCGATGAGGTCTCCCGTTGCAGGTATTGTCACCCTGGTCCTGCTGTTCTTCGTGGTGATCGTGGGCTACAGCTCGATCTTCACGGTGTCGCAGACCGAACAGGCGCTCGTGGTCCGGCTCGGCCGGCCGGTCGACGTCGTGTCCACGCCGGGCCTTAACTTCAAGGCGCCGTTCATCGACACCGTCATCAGCATCGACAAGCGCATCCTCGATCTGGAAAATCCGTCCCAGGAAGTCATCGCTTCCGACCAGAAGCGGCTCGTCGTCGACGCCTTCGCCCGCTACCGGATCAAGGACCCGCTGCGCTTCTATCAGAGCATCGGCTCGATCCAGGCCGCCAACATCCAGCTCACCACGCTGTTGAACGCGGCACTGCGCCGCGTGCTGGGCGAGGTCAGCTTCATTACGGTGGTGCGCGACGAACGCGAGAACCTGATGGCGCGCATCCGCGACTATCTCGACAAGGAGGCCGATCAGTACGGCATTCAGGTGGTCGACGTGCGTATCCGCCGCGCCGATCTGCCGGAGCAGAACAGCCTGGCGGTCTACAAGCGCATGCAGACCGAACGTGAGCGCGAGGCCCAGGAATTCCGTGCCCAGGGCGGCCAGAAGTCGCAGGAGATCCGCTCCAAGGCCGATCGCGAGGCCACCGTCATCATCGCGGAGGCCAATTCGACCGCCGAGCAGACCCGCGGCGTCGGCGACGCCGAACGCAACCGGCTGTTCGCCGAGGCCTATGGCAAGGATCCGGAATTCTTCGCCTTCTACCGCTCGATGACGGCCTATGAGACCGGGCTTCGTTCCAACGACACCCGTTTCCTGCTGCGGCCTGATTCCGAGTTCTTCCGCTTCTTTGCCAATCCGTCCGGCCATCCGCCGGCGGCCGCGGCGCCGAAGCCATAAACGTCCGGCCGGAATACACGCGTTACGGCGAAGCCCAATGTGCTATTGCACATTGGGGTCCGCTTCGCCGGCATAAAAGCAAAAGGCGCTTGAATAGCGGGGGGTTGTTGTCCGATGAGGTCCATAGCGTTCACCGACTTCCTCATCGGTGTGGGCATCCTCTTTGTGCTCGAAGGCCTGATGTTCGCCGCCAGCCCGGCCTGGATGCGGCGGGCGATGAAGAGCGCGCTGGCGACGCCGGATAATATCTTGCGGGTCGTCGGCATCGTCTCGGCGGTCGTGGGTCTGGTGCTGATCTGGTTCGTGCGGCGGTAGACCTTCACCGTCATTCCTGGATGGTCCGAACGACCAGATCGCAGGTGCGCCAATTGCGCACCGGGGAATCCTGGGATTCTCAGATGTGCAACGGCACTCGGATGTGCAATCGCACATCTAGGATGTGCAACTTGCACATCCTAGTTCGCTTCGCGCCCCGGAATGGCGGCAATCAACGGCCGCAAGTAGCTGTGGCGTCAACGCAATCGTGAGCCGCCGGGGGCCGGTTTTTCGCCGGAATATCAGGCGCAGATGCTTGCGCCGCGGACCCGTTCGGGCGCACTGTGGAGCTGAATTCGACCCTTTGGAGACAAGCCGACATGACCGGTGCCAGACCCGCCTTGAGCCGCCGCCTGCGCCTGATGGGGATTGCGATCTCGTTCAGTGCCGCCAGCTTGCTGGCGCCGGTGCCGGCCAGCGCGCGCGGGCCGGACGGCATCGCCGACATCGCCGAGAAGGTGATCGATTCCGTCGTCAATATCTCGACCTCGCAGAGCGTGGAGGCCAAGGGCGGGGGCGGCGGCCGGGAGGCGATGCCGCAATTGCCGCCGGGCTCGCCGTTCGAAGAGTTCTTCGACGACTTCTTCAAGAACCGGCGTGGCGGATCGCCCAAGGGCGGCGACAAGAGCGGCGAAATGCAGCCGCCGCGCAAGACCAATTCGCTCGGCTCCGGCTTCATCATCGATGCCGCAGGCGTCGTCGTCACCAACAATCACGTCATCGCGGATGCCGATGAGATCAACGTGATCATGAACGATGGCACCAAGATCAAGGCCGAGTTGGTCGGCGTCGACAAGAAGACCGACATTGCGGTCCTGAAGTTCAAGCCGGTGAAGCCGGTGAGCGCGGTGAAGTTCGGCGATTCCGACAAGCTGCGGCTCGGCGAATGGGTAATCGCGATCGGCAACCCGTTCAGCCTCGGCGGTTCGGTCACGGCCGGCATCGTGTCGGCGCGCAACCGCGACATCAGCCAGGGGCCGTACGACAGCTACATCCAGACCGACGCCTCGATCAACCGCGGCAATTCCGGCGGGCCGCTGTTCAACCTCGAAGGTGAAGTGGTCGGCGTCAACACGCTGATCATCTCGCCGACCGGCGGTTCGATCGGCCTCGGCTTCGCGGTGCCGTCGAAGACGGTGGCGGTCGTGGTCGATCAGCTTCGGCAGTTCGGTGAACTGCGCCGCGGCTGGCTCGGCGTGCGGATCCAGCAGGTCACCGACGAGATCGCCGAAAGCCTCAACATCAAGCCCGCCCGCGGCGCACTGGTTGCCGGCGTCGACGACAAGGGACCGGCCAAGCCCGCCGGCATCGAGCCCGGCGACGTCGTCGTCAAGTTCGACGGCAAGGACGTCAAGGACCCGAAGGATCTCTCGCGCGTCGTCGCCGACACCGCGGTCGGCAAGGAAGTCGACGTGGTGATCATCCGCAAGGGCAAGGAGGAAAGCCGCAAGGTCACGCTTGGCCGCCTCGAGGATACCGACAAGGTGCAGCAGGCCGCCGCCAAGACCAAGGAAGACCCCGCCGAAAAACCCGTGACGCAGAAGGCGCTCGGCCTCGATCTCGCCGCCCTGAGCAAGGATCTGCGCACGAAGTACAAGATCAAGGACAGCGTGAAGGGCGTGATCGTCACCGGTGTCGATGGCAACTCCGACGCCGCCGAAAAGCGGCTCTCCGCCGGCGACGTCATTGTCGAGGTGGCGCAGGAAGCCGTCACCAACGCGGCCGATATCAAGAAGCGCGTCGATCAGCTCAAGAAGGACGGCAAGAAGTCGGTGCTGCTCCTGGTCTCGAACGGCGAAGGCGAATTGCGGTTCGTCGCGCTGAGCGTGCAGTAGGGATTCAAGGCGACGACGGTGTCGTCCCTGCGAACGCAGGGACGACGGCGGAGTCAATGCCTCACGTGAGCGAGACCACGGCGAGAAAGTGGATTGGTTCAAGGCGAAGCTTCGATCGCCTGACTTCAGGTATCTTGCTGTAGTGCTGCAGCCAAAGTTCAAGAAAGCGGTCGAGGTCGACCAGCTCGATATGAACGGCACCATTGCCGGCTTCGCGACGCGCCTCCCTCGAGAAGCCGCCGGAAGAAACAAACAGGCCAATTTCCCGATCGCCCCGAATGATGCCTCGAAGTGCGGCGACATCTTCGCGCGAAGCTGTCTGGTCTCGATGCTTCACCTGAACCCGGATATGCGGCGTCTTCGCGCCCAGCGGATCGATATAGGCGAGGATATCCGTTCCTCCATCCGAGCCTGGCTTTGAAACCGTGCTGGTGGCGTATCCCATCCCTTCAAGCAGCGCCGCCACGAGGTTCTGGAATTCGTGGCCCGAGAGGGTATCGAGATAGGTGTCGATTTCCTCGCGGGCCTTCTCCTTGGCATCTTCGAACAAAACCGAAGTGTCGAGGGGCGGCGTTTCGTCGACGGCGGTTGCGGTTCCAGCGGTCTTTACCTTCTGATGGCTCCAACGCCATTCGCGGTAGCGGGACCGCATCAGCCGCTTGAGTTCGTAATCCGGCAGGGTCACAAACTTCTGACCCTCGTCGGTCACGCGCCACCGCCCGTCCGACTTGACGAGCAATACAGCTTTCGTCGCTGCGACAGAGTGGAAATGCAGGGTGGCTCGCCAGCGGGGCAGCCCCGACCCCTTCATCGTCTCCTTGTCGAAATCATCCAGGGGCAGCTTTGATTGGATCTCTGCGTAGATGTCGCGGGGACGCATGCCGTCCGGGTGAGCCCTTAGAAGTCCGAGCACGAACTTTATGAATGAAACGCCACGATCAACCGTCTTAGGTTGGCTCATTGCGACCCCTTAAGATGCTTCTTTTGTGCAGGCTACTTAAGGTTGCTCATCGTCGCAATAGGTTCACGTTGCCGGCGTGAGCAACGAACCGATTTCAATTAGTCCGCGAACTCCTCGCGCCGATAGCCTTGCGCATACAGCAACGCGGTGAGGTCGCCGTAATCGATCCGCGCGGCGGCAGCTGCGGCCGGCCATTACTTGGCCGGCCTGATGAGCGTCTCGCCGCCGTCTTCGTCCCTCAGCTTCAGCGAACTCGCGGTCTGCTTCGCCTGCAGGGTCGTGTAGGTGTTTGTCGTGTTCGAAGGGCCGGCGAAGGTAGCGCCCGCGGTCTCTTCGGACGCGCTGATCTTGACCGATGGACGGCCGCGTTCGGTGATCAGGCGCAACAGCACCGTCTCGGGATATACCTCGCCGTTCGGCTGGGTCTGTGCCGACAGCACGCTGATGGAGGCGCGCACGTGTCCCAGTTCGTCGACGATCTGCAGCGCGCGGCCCCGCAACACCGGCGCCGCCTCGTCGATCTTCGGCAGCACGCGCACCGCCGCAAACAGCAGGATCGCCAGGTTGACGGCGGTGAGGACGACCAGCAATCGCGAAGGCTTCATTGTCATCTCCCGGGTTGCCCGTTTCGCCCAAGCTTAAGCTGGGTGAACCGCGGGGGGGATGACAAAGATGCGGGCTCGCGCCGCCGCTATCCCCCAGCGAACTCTTCGCGCCGATAGCCCTGCGCATATAGCAACGCGGTGAGGTCGCCGTAATCGATCCGCGCGGCGGCGGCGGCGGCGACCGCGGGCTTGGCGTGATAGGCGACGCCGAGCCCGGCCGCCTCGATCATGCCGAGATCGTTGGCGCCGTCGCCCGTCACCAGCGTATCGATTTCGTCGAGGTCGAAGGATTCGCGAAGCTCGATCAGCGTTGCCAGCTTGGCGGCGCGGCCGAGGATCGGCTCGGCCACTTCGCCGGTGAACTTGCCCTCGCGAACCCTGAGCTCGTTGGCGCGGTTCTCCTGGAAGCCGATCTTGGCGGCGACCGCATTGGTGAACAGCGTGAAGCCGCCCGAGATCAGGCAGGTGTAAGCGCCGTTGGCACGCATGGTCATGACCAGATCCCGGCCACCCGGCGTCGGCGTAATGCGTTTTGCCAGCACCTCGTCGACCACGCCGACCGGCAGGTCCTTCAAGAGCGCAACGCGCTCGCGCAGCGCCGGCTCGAATTCGATTTCGCCGCGCATCGCACGTTCGGTGATCCCGGCGACATGCGCCTTCAGCCCGGCGAAATCGGCCAGTTCGTCGATGCACTCCTGGCCGATCATGGTGGAATCCATGTCCGCCAGAAAAAGCTTCTTGCGCCTGAAGGCGACAGGCTGCACGACAATGTCGATCGGCAGGTCGCCGCGCGCCGCTTGCAGGCGGGCTTCGATCGCCCTGATGTCATCAGGGTTCTTGACCTGATAGTCGAAGGGAATGTCGACTGCCACTTCGTCGAACAGCCACTGCGCCGTTCCCGGCGAGGGGAGAATGGCCAGCGCACCGTCGACAATGGTGGTGTCGAGCGCGGGATTGGCCGGGTTGCAGATGAGGGTGGCGACGAGGGACATGCAGGCGAATTCGTTTGGTTTGAGCAAGGCCGTGCTTATCGCAGGGCCGACCGCCAGCGGCAAGTCGGTCCTGGCGCTCGAATTGGCGCAAAAGACCGGCGGAATCGTCATCAACACCGATTCCATGCAGGTCTATCGCGATCTCCGCGTCATCACGGCGCGGCCGACGGCAGAAGAGGAGGCCCGCGCACCGCACCGGCTTTATGGGCATGTCGACGCGTCCGTCAATTTCTCAGCCGGGGCTTGGGTGAGCGATGCCGGGAAGGTGTTGTCGGAGGTGCGCGCGGCAGGACGTCTGCCGATCTTCATCGGCGGTTCCGGCCTGTACTTCAAGGCGTTGACGCGCGGCCTTTCCGCGGTGCCGCCAATTCCGACAGAGGTGCGCGACGCCGTTCGCGCGCGGCTGGAACGCGACGGCGTCGAAGCGCTGCATGCTGAGCTGGCGCGGCATGATCCCCTCTCGGCCGAACGCCTGAAGCCGCGCGATCGCACGCGGATTGCCCGCGCGCTGGAGGTCGTGGAAGCCACCGGCCGTACGCTGCCCGACTGGCACCAGGAAGGCCTGCCGCCGCTACTTCCGTCAGGTGAATTCACCGCCCTGTTCCTCGCGCCCGAACGCGATCAGCTTTACGCGCGGATCGATGCGCGGTTCGACGCGATGCTGGCCGCGGGCGCGCTGGATGAGGTTGCTGCGCTGGCCGCGCGAAAGCTCGATCCTCTGCTGCCGGCAATGAAGGCCCACGGCGTGCCGGTGCTGATCCGCCACCTCCGCGGCGAGATCACGCGCGAACAGGCCGCCGAAATCGGCCGCGCCGACACCCGCCATTACGCTAAGCGGCAGTTCACGTGGTTTAGGCACCAGCTACCGGAGTTTGAGTGGGTGGCGCCGGAAGCGGCGAGGAGGTGGGTGGAGGGTATCGTCCCGTGAGGCTAAAGGCGGGAATTGTTCTAATCTGTTCCCATGGTGGGAATCTTGGTTGATCCCGTGGCGGGAACATGCTATGGCTATGAACGTAATAGCAAGGAAGGCACTTGAGGTCTTTTGGAAGCGATACCCTCAGGCCGAGATACCGCTCGGCACCTGGTACCAAATCGTTTCCAAAGGCGAGTGGAGTGGGCCTGCGGACCTGAAGAGAGCGTTCGGAAATAATGTGGACTTTGTCGGAGACAACAGAGCCATCTTCGATATCGGCGGGAACAAGTATCGCCTCGTCGTCCACTTTTCCTACAAGTTCAAAACCGCCCTCATCAAGTTTGTCGGTACGCATGAAGAGTATGACGGCATAGATGCGGAGACGGTGTGATGATGGATGTAAAGCCTCTCCACAATGAACGGGATTACGACTGGGCGATCCGCGAAGTATCCCGTTATTTCGAATCCGAACCCAAGCCCGGCACCGCCGATGGCGATCGTTTCGAGGTTCTATCTACCCTTATCAAGGCGTACGAAGACAAGCACTTCGCAACGAAGCATGGCGATCCTGTCGACGTTCTGCATTTTGCGATCGAATCCATGGGCAGGTCGCAAGCGGAATTGGCCGGCTTGATTGGCCGGAATCGCGCATCCGAAATATTGAATCGCGTCCGCCCATTAACACTGGATATGATCCGCGCCATTAGCCAGGAATGGAATCTTCCAATCGAGGCCTTGGCAGCTCGGTATGATTTGGCCCCGACCTACGCTTAGTTTCGGGTACGCCGATGGTTCGCTCTCAGGGACGGCGCAGCCCCGCATGGCTGCACGCATAAAATTCCCCCTCGCCGAACGGCCGGAACGCCGCTAAGCTGCGAAAACCGCGCGAACGGCGTCCTTCCCTTGACTTCCGGGGATCGGGCGGTATAACCGCGCAACCTTTGGGAAGTTCGGGCCGTCGAATGCGCAATATTATTACCAAACTCCTTATCGTAGTCGTACCCAGGCGCACCGCCGGGGGTGGCTGAGGCCATCCAAATTCGGGCGGTGTGCATGGGGCCTCTCGGGCCCTTTTTTTATTCCCTTAAACCGAAGAAAGCCGCGCCAACAGCGCATCCGGAGCAGACCATGACCGACAAGAGCCACGATCCCAACCAGATGACCGGCGCTGCGATGATCGTGCGCGCCCTCATCGATCATGGCGTCCAGCACCTGTTCGGCTATCCCGGCGGCGCGGTGCTTCCGATCTACGACGAGATTTTCCAGCAGAGCGAGGTCGAGCACATTCTGGTGCGGCACGAGCAGGGCGCCGGCCATGCGGCCGAAGGCTATGCGCGCTCGACCGGCAAACCCGGCGTGGTGCTGGTGACGTCAGGTCCCGGCGCCACCAACATGGTGACGCCGCTGACGGACGCGCTGATGGATTCGATTCCGCTGGTCTGCATCACCGGGCAAGTGCCTACGCATCTGATCGGCAATGACGCGTTCCAGGAATGCGACACCGTCGGCATCACGCGTCCCTGCACCAAGCACAACTGGCTGGTGCGTGACGTCAACGACCTGGCCAAGGTGCTGCACGAGGCGTTCTACGTCGCGACCACGGGCCGTCCCGGACCCGTGCTGGTCGATGTCCCCAAGGACGTGCAGTTCGCGGTCGGCACCTATCATCCGCCGCGCAGGGACGATGTGCACGTGTCCTACACGCCGCGGGTGAAGGGTGACGCCGCGCAGATCCGCAAAGCCGTCGCGCTATTGGCTTCGGCCAAGCGTCCCGTGATCTATTCCGGCGGCGGCGTCATCAATGCCGGACCCGAGGCGTCAAAGCTGTTGCGCGAGATGGTCGAGGTCACGGGATTCCCGATCACGTCGACCCTGATGGGCCTCGGCGCCTATCCGGCCACGGGCAAGAACTGGCTCGGCATGTTGGGCATGCACGGCACCTACGAGGCCAACATGACGATGCATGGTTGCGACGTCATGTTGTGCGTCGGCGCGCGCTTCGACGATCGCATCACCGGCCGCGTCGATGCGTTCTCGCCGGGCTCGAAGAAGATCCACATCGACATCGATCCGTCCTCGATCAACAAGAACATTCATGTCGACGTGCCGATCATCGGCGACGCCGGCAACGTGCTCGGCGACCTGCTGCAGGTGTTCAAGGCGGAGGCCAAAAAGCCGGACATCAAGAGCTGGTGGCAGGAGATTGCCACCTGGCGGGCGCGCAATTCGCTCGCCTACAAGAAGAGCAATGACGTCATCCTGCCGCAGCACGCCATCCAGAAGCTGTTCGAGGCGACGCGCGGCCATGACACCTACATCACGACCGAAGTCGGTCAACACCAGATGTGGGCGGCGCAGTTCTTCGGGTTCGAGGAGCCGCACCGCTGGATGACGTCGGGCGGTCTCGGTACCATGGGCTACGGCCTGCCGGCCGCGCTCGGCGTGCAGGTCGCGCATCCCGACAGCCTCGTGATCGATATCGCGGGCGACGCCTCGGTGCAGATGACGATGCAGGAGATGTCGACAGCCGTTCAGTATGAACTGCCGATCAAGATCTTCATCCTGAACAACCAGTACATGGGCATGGTGCGGCAGTGGCAGCAGCTGCTGCACGGCAACCGGCTGTCGCATTCCTATTCGGAAGCGCTGCCGGATTTCGTCAAGCTGGCGGACGCGTTCGGCTGCGTCGGCCTGCAGGCGATCAAGCCCGGCGATCTCGACGGTGCGCTCAAGGAGATGATCAAGGTCAAGCGTCCGGTGCTGTTCGATTGCCGCGTCGCGGCGCTCGAAAACTGCTTCCCGATGATTCCGTCCGGCAAGGCGCATAACGAAATGCTGCTGCCGGCGGAAGCCACCGACGAAGCCACCGCCGCCGCGTTCGCCGGCGGCAAGGCGCTGGTGTGAGTACGCCAGCCACATATTCCGCTGTCATCGCTCGGCTTGACCGGGCGATCCAGTACGCCGGGGCGTCTCGGGCCTGCCCGGATGTCTCTGGAATACTGGGTCCCCGCCTTCGCGGGGACGACGAGTGGGGGAGAGGATAGAAAAGTGTTTGACCTCGCAGAGCTCGAACGCGCGCACAAAATAGTGGGGCAGGCGGTGCCGCCGACGCCGGCGCATGCCTGGCCGCTGCTTGGCCAGCGGCTGGGGACGCAGGTCGTGGTCAAGCACGAGAACCACACGCCGATCGGCGCCTTCAAGGTGCGCGGCGGCTTGGTCTATCTGGACCGGCTGAAGCAAGAACGGCCGAATACGCCCGGGATCATTTCAGCTACGCGCGGCAATCACGGGCAGAGCCTTGCCTTCGCCGCCGGCCGTCATGGCGTTCGCGCGGTGATCTATGTGCCGCGGGGCAATTCGGTCGAGAAGAACCTTGCCATGCGCGCGTTCGGCGCCGAACTGGTCGAGCATGGCGAGGACTTTCAGGCGGCAGCCGAAGAAGCCCAGCGTCGTGCTCAGTTCGACGGGCTTCACATGGTGCCGTCGTTCCATCCCGACCTCGTGCTCGGCGTCGCGACCTATGCGCTCGAGTTGCTGCGTGCGGCGCCGGACCTCGACGTGCTCTATGTGCCGATCGGGCAGGGCTCGGGAATCTGCGGCTGCATCATGGCGCGCGATCTGCTCGGGCTGAAGACAGAGATCGTCGGCGTGCAGTCGACCGAAGCGCCGTCCTACGCGCTGTCGTTCGCGGCCGGCACGGTCGTGACCACCGAGACCAGCAATACGCTGGCCGACGGCATGGCCACCCGCGTTCCCGTGGCCGAAGCGCTTGCGGTCATCCGCAAGGGCGCCTCGCGCATCGTGCAGGTCACGGACGATGAGGTCGCAGCAGCCGTTCGCGCCTACTGGACCGATACGCATAACCTCGCCGAAGGCGCGGGCGCGGCCCCGCTGGCCGCGGCACTGCAGGAGAAGGCAAAACTCGCTGGCAAGCGCGTCGGCCTGATCCTGTCCGGCGGCAATATCGATTTCGATCTGTTCCGCAAATGGGTCGGGACGGACATCATCGCGACCGCCCAACCGGCGATGGCGTGACGAGAAGACATGTAAGGGGACGACAATGAACCAGCCCGCATCCGCCTACTTCCTGGAAGAGCGTCACGATCCCAACGAGACGCACACGCTCTCGGTTCTGGTGCAGAACGAGCCGGGCGTGCTCGCGCGCGTGATCGGGCTGTTTTCCGGGCGCGGCTACAACATCGAGAGCCTCACGGTCTCTGAAACCGAGAGCCAGAAACATCTCTCGCGTATCACCATCGTCACCACGGGTACGCCGATGGTGATCGAGCAGATCAAGCACCAGCTCGATCGCATGGTGCCGATCTATCGCGTCGTCGACATGACGATCACCGGCCGCTCCATCGAGCGGGAACTTGCCATGGTGAAAGTGCGCGGCGGCGGCGACAACCGGGTCGAGGCGCTGCGGCTGGCGGACGCGTTCCGCGCCCGCGTCATCGACGCGACTACCGAAAGTTTTGTGTTCGAGATCACAGGCAATACTTCCAAGATCAATCAATTTATCGACCTGATGCGCCCGCTCGGCCTTGTCGAAGTGTCGCGTACCGGCGTTGCCGCGATCGGACGCGGGCCTGAGGGGATGTGAACCATGCTGGCGCGGGACTGGTATTACAATCAAAGGCGGCAGCTCGGGCTCGATTCCGCGGTCGCCTCGATCTACGACCGGCATGACGACTCTGACCTCCGCGCCCGCGCGGCGCTGACCATGCTCGGCGTGCAGAAGGGCTGGCGGGTGGCCGATATCGGCTGCGGCAACGGCGTACTGGCCTGCGAAGCCGCGCTGATGGGCGCCGAAGTCGATGCGATCGACATTTCGCCGGCGATGCTGGCGCTTGCCAATATCCAGGCCCGCGACCGCAAGGTGGCGATCCGCACCCAGCCGGCCGGCATGCTGAGCTTCGCCTACCAGCCGAATTCCTATGACCTGATCGTCAGCGAATTCACGCTGCACCATTTGCCGGACTTCTGGAAGGCGGTGGCGCTGGCACGAATCTATGCGGCGCTGAAGCCCGGCGCCAATTTCTACCTGCGCGACATCGTGTTCGTCAGCATGCCCGACGGCACCGAGCGCGATGTCGAACAATGGGCCGATTTCACCATCAAGAACCACGATTTCCAGCGCGAGGGCGTGGTCACTCATATGCGCGACGAATACTCGACCTTCGGCTGGGTGATCGAGCGCATGCTGACCGATGTCGGCTTCACGCTGCAATCGGTCGACTATCACGCGCCGCTGCACGGCACCTATCTCCTGCGGAAACCGAAGCCGGACCAACAGAGCTAGAAAAAATGAAACCGGCCGATGTCTGCATCGCCGTGCTGGTAGCGGTGATCTGGGGACTTGCCTTTGTCGCAAGCCGTATTGCGCTGAACGAATTTTCACCGGAACTGATGACGACGCTGCGCTTTTCCATCGCCGCCTTGCCGTGCCTGTTCGTGGCGCGGCCCAGGGTTTCGTGGGGCGTGCTGGTCTCGATCAGCTTCACGCTGTTCCTCGGACAGTTTCTCGCCCAGGCCTTTGCCATCGCCCATGGCGTTCCCGTCGGCCTTTCCAGCGTGATCGTGCAGAGCCAGGCGCTGTTCACTATCGGCTTTGCCGCGCTCTTGTTCCGCGAGCGGCCGGGCGGGTGGCAGACCGTCGGCATCGGTGTTGCCACCGTTGGCCTGCTGATGATCTGCGGCACCGTCGGTTACGATTTCAGCATCAGTGCCTTCGCGATATTGATGATCTCTCCGCTCAGCTTCGCAGCCGGCAATCTGCTGCTCCGGCGGGCGCCTGATGTGCCGATGTTCGACCTGTTCGCGTGGTTGTGTCTGGTCGCGGCGGTCCCGTTGCTTGCACTGACACTGGTCAGCAACGGCCCGCAGCCGACCTGGCATGCGCTGACCCATATGTCGCTGACCGGCCTGATGTGCATGATCGGTCTCGGCGGCATCTCCACCAGCATCGCCTACTGGCTGTGGGGGAGGCTGCTGCGGGACTATCCTGCGGCGCAGGTGGTGCCGTTCGCGCTGTTAGTGCCGTTCGTCGGTTCCGCCGCGTCGAGCGTGGTGTTCGGCGAAACGTTCGGGCCACTGCGGCTCGCCGGGATGGTCACGGTGGTGGGCGGCATTGCCGTGATGCTGCTGTCGAAGCGTCCCAATAATTCAGAAGATCCCAAGGCTTCGGAAAATCCGGCTTCAGAAAAACAAGTTCTGCCAAAGATCGCGTGAGGCCCCCATGTCGCATTCGCTCCTTATCGCCTTCGTCATGTTCGCCACGGTGATGTTCTTCACGCCGGGGCCGAACAACATCATGCTGTTGTCGTCGGGGCTGACCTATGGCTTCCGCCCCACCATCCCGCACATCATGGGGATCACGGTCGGTTTCGCCTTCATGATCGGCGCGGTCGGGCTTGGGCTCGGGACCATTTTCATCGCCTATCCGGTGCTGCAGACCATCCTGAAATATGCAGGGGTCGCCTACCTGGTCTATCTGGCCGCCCATATTGCGCTGTCCGAGCCGCCGTCGGCGGAGAAGGACAACAGTCGCGGGCCGATGACCTTCTGGGGCGCGGCCATGTTCCAATGGGTCAACGCCAAGGGCTGGGTCATGGTGATCGGCACCATCACCGCCTATGCGGCGATCGCCGCCTACCCCTGGAACATCGCGATCCAGGTCGGCTTGAGCCTGCTTTTGGGAATCTTGTCCTGCACCGCCTGGGCCCTGTTCGGCACCGCGCTGCGGCCGGTCCTGACCTCGCGGCGGGCGGTGCGGGCCTTCAACATCGTCATGGCGGTGCTGCTGCTGGCCTCGCTCTATCCGGTCTTCATGGACGCATGATGCCGCACCGCGCCATGCATAAACGGGTTTCCTTTGACGCGGAAAATGATCTAGACAACGCCGGAAATTCGCGGGCGACCGGCGCTCCCATCCACCCAAATGCCTGATTAACCGGCCGATTTGGCCATCGATTAAGGAAACGACCCATGCGTGTTTATTACGATCGCGACGCCGACCTGAACCTGATCAAGGGCAAGAAGGTCGTCATCGTCGGCTATGGCAGCCAGGGCCACGCCCATGCGCTGAACCTGAAGGATTCCGGCGTCAAGGAAGTCGCCATTGCGCTGCGCAAGGGTTCGGCCTCGGCCAAGAAGGCGGAAGCCGCCGGCTTCAAGGTCATGGAAGTTGCCGAAGCCGCCAAATGGGCCGACCTCGTCATGATGCTGACCCCGGACGAGCTGCAGGGCGACATCTACCGCGAGCACCTGCACGACAACATGAAGAAGGGCGCCGCGCTCGTGTTCGCGCACGGCCTCAACGTCCATTTCAACCTGCTCGATCCGCGCGCCGACCTCGACGTGCTGATGATCGCGCCGAAGGGCCCCGGCCACACCGTCCGCTCCGAGTACCAGCGCGGCGGCGGCGTGCCCTGCCTGATTGCGATCGCCAAGGACGTCTCGGGCAACGCCCATGACCTCGGCCTGAGCTACGCCTCGGCGATCGGCGGCGGCCGCGCCGGCATCATCGAGACCACCTTCAAGGAAGAGTGCGAGACCGACCTGTTCGGCGAGCAGGTGGTGCTCTGCGGCGGCCTGGTCGAACTGATCAAGGGCGGCTACGAGACGCTGGTCGAAGCCGGTTACGCTCCCGAGATGGCCTATTTCGAGTGCCTGCACGAAGTGAAACTGATCGTCGACCTGATCTATGAAGGCGGCATCGCCAACATGAACTACTCGATCTCCAACACCGCCGAGTACGGCGAATACGTCACCGGCCCGCGCATCGTCACCGCGGAGACTAAGGCCGAGATGAAGCGCGTCCTCGCCGACATCCAGGGCGGCAAGTTCGCCCGCGACTGGATGCTGGAGAACAAGGTCAACCAGACCTCGTTCAAGGCAACCCGCGCCAAGCTCGCCGAGCATCCGATCGAGGAAGTCGGCGCCAAACTCCGCGACATGATGCCGTGGATCAAGAAGGGCGCGCTGGTCGACAAGACCAAGAACTGAGGCTGGCTCGGATCGGTAGGGTGGGCAAAGCGCAGCGTGCCCACCATTCAGGTAACTCCGTGGATAGATGGTGGGCACGGCGCAAGAGCGCCTTTGCCCACCCTACGAAGCTGGCCCCTCAAGATGAGGTGCGGTAGCAGAACACCAAATCTTAAATCTTGATCGGCATTGTCCGGCGAGATCGCGAACGCGGTCTCGCCGTTTCTTCGAAGAATTATTGGCTCATCCATATTCTTCAGCGCGCCGCGCCGAGTGCGCCAGCCGGGCCGAAACGAAGAACTGACGCCTCATACACATTCTTGGTGCGAAGCAATTCAACAATTACATCGGTGACGGAAAAGTCAGCGTTTACCGAGTCAAAGCGCGATTACTTAATCTGCATTCCCGCGCGTGAAACGAAGTCGCCGGTCGAACAGCGCGACCGGGTATCCGTTTTCCCCATGCAGTGAGGCGAGGTCGAACCCGTCAAAGACGTCAATCGACCGGCTACTTCTCGATCCTGTTGTGGAGCTGCCAGAAGCGCACGGTGCGCTGGGCCGTCTCCATCGACAGTTTCCGATAGTCGCGCTCCGCGATCTCGAGCGTCTGCTCGTTGACCGAAGGCATGACCGGCCGGTTGCGCAGGATCGACTCGACCGTCGGCCAGTTCAGTCGGGCCGAACGGCAGGGAATGAGCAGGAGGTCGGCGCGGGGGCCTTCCATCAGCCGGGCCATCATTTCGATTGGCATCTCATTGAGAAGCGCGATCGCAACCGTGACCTCGCCGAACTTTTTCGACTCGGCGAACTTGTAGACCGCCGCGTCGTCCAGCTCGTTCAGCCCCTTCATCAGCTTCACGTACTCCTCGGCGACGCCGAAGTTTCGGCCCGGGGGCGGCGCCTCGCGGGCGATTATGTTCAAGACCTTCTTGATCTCTTCCTGAAGCGCGGGCGGCGCGATGGCCAGCAGCCGGGCGCGGACCGCGTCCTTGGCGCGTCGCAGCAGGTCGCGCATGCAATTTTCCGGCAAATCGCCGCGAAGGCCGAGAATCTCGACCAGTTCGTCGTCAGCGGAGGCGCGAGCGATGATGTTGGAATAGCCCCCCTCGGAAAACTGCGCGCCGGCATTGTTGGCCAGTTTGCGGATCACCTGGTTTTCGCCGCGATCGACGATGACGTCGGTCACGGCCGCAGGCAGGTTGGGCCGGCCGGAAATGGCGAGCAGGTGATCCTGCCCCTTGCTGCTGGCGATCTCGACCAGTACGTCGGTCCCGAGCCGGCTGGAATTGGCAAGCACGCTGCCGGCGACCTCGATCTCGTCGTCCCAGGCCAAATGCTGGATGACCTCGAAGGGCGCGTAGTCGAGCGGCGCCAGCCGCTTCGAGAGTTCGGCCTTGGCTCGCGTCTCGACGCGCGCGATCAGGAGGCAGAGCACCTCGTCGAAGACCTTGACCTGGTCGTCGCTGAGGCGTTCCCCGTCGTTGAGGAAGAGATCGGTGACCTGCCGGAGGGTTTCCACCCGGCGGGCAGATGAACCGCCTCTGACAGCGTCTTCAAGTTCGGCAATGATCGAGTGCGCCGGCTGTTGCACCATTCTGGGCAGCCTGTTGGTTGTTGAAGGGTTGGCGCACAATGGCGCGCCGAGCCTTACGCTCGCGTTAAAGGCGAGACCCGGCAAAATACAGATCGGCTGCATCTGAATCGGGCAATCCGTTGCCGGTGGTCGTAGCAAGCGCTGCGTTCCGAATTATTTTACCAACGCGACCGGGGGGCAAACGCGGCGATTTCACGCGACAAATCGTCGATGTCGCACCGGATCTGACATGCGGCACCGCTTCCGGTAGTCCGGTCCGGCTGCTATCCTCTCCAAACCGTTCCCGGGAAAAATCGAATAGCAACTTTCCGAACAAGACGCCGTCAAGGCTAGGCGCCCCCGGGGAGCACGCTCAAGAAGCCGGCGCTTAAGCATTCCTTCACGACGAACTTCATTAAACCTCTGAGGGTTTGGTACCATGAGATCTGTTGTCATCACCGGCGCGTCCACCGGCATCGGGTGGGCCAGCGCCAAGATGTTGCTCGATCGCGGTTTTCGCGTGTTCGGCAGCGTACGCAAGCAGGCCGACGCCGACCGCCTCAGAAGCGAGTTCGGAGCGAACTTCACGCCGCTGATCTTCGACGTCACCGATGAGGCCGCCGTGCTGGCTGCCGCGCGCGAGGTCCGGGGCGCCCTCAACGGCGAAACGCTGGCCGGCCTCGTCAACAATGCCGGCATTGCCGTTTCAGGCCCGGTGCTCGAACTGGCCGCCGACGAATTCCGTCGCCAGATGGAGGTCAATTTCATCGGGCCGATCATTGCGACCCAGGCCTTCGGGCCGTTGCTCGGCTCCGATCCGGCCCTGAAGGGACCGAAGGGACGGATCGTGATGATCTCCTCGGTCGCCGGCAAGAACGGCAATCCAATGACTTCGGCCTATTCCGCCTCCAAGCATGCGATCGAGGGGCTGTCGGAGAGCTTGCGCCGCGAATTGATGCTGTTCGGGATCGACGTCATCATCATTGCGCCAGGCGCGGTAAAGACGCCGATCTGGAGCAAGGCCGAGGAGGTCGACATCTCCCCCTACAAGAACTCGCCGTATCTTCCGGCGCTGGAGAAAATCCGCGCCTTCATGCTGGGCCTTGGCGCCACCGGATTGCCGGCCGAGACGATTGCCGAGAAGGTGTTCGGGGCATTGACGCTGCCGAATCCCAAGGTGCGCTACACGATCGTGCCGGATCCGATGCGGCTGTTCATGGCGGCGGTGCTGCCCAAGCGCACCCTCGACAGGATCATCGCCAAGCGCCTCGGGCTGACGCCGCAGGGATGAGCATGATGCTGCGAATGGCCATCGGCCTGGCGGCCGTCATTGCGCTCGCGTCGGTCGTCCATGCCGGCGATCAGGGCGATCCCGAACAATCCTGCGACGGCAGCACGTATCAGATGGTGGAATGTCTCAAGGCGAAGACCGCGCAGTGGGACAAGCGGTTGAACGCTGCTTATCAGAAAGCGCTGCAGGATGCGGTTCCGGCGCAGCGCGATCCGTTGCGCGCTGCGCAGCGGCTGTGGATTCAGTACCGCGACGCCAATTGCCTGTATTACGGGATGGGCGAGGGCACCATCGCCCGGCTCGATGCCGGCGAATGCATGCGCAGCATGACGGAAGCGCGCGCCAAGGAACTCGAAGGCCTCGGCCACCAGTGACGATGGGAAAGCGCCGAGCGGAGCTGACGCAAATCGCCGACGACGCGCTTCGCAGCCAGCCGGGATGCGAAACCGCGTCCGTGCCCGCGGTGCGGGGCCTGCCAAACATTCACGAGGGCCGGAACTGGGAAATCCCCAACGTCGTTCTTGGTGACAGCCTGATTAGTGATGTCGATCGGGCCGTCATGTCAGTGCATCGCCGGCTGGGGCGGAAGTATCATTTGCTTGCGGGCGATTAGGGGCATCCCGTCCGCGCCGTGGCTTGCGCGCGCGGCGCCATCGCGATCATGCGCAGCGCGAACACGGCAAACAGCGGGATCAGGAACAGCGCGTAGAGCGGCATGTCAGGAATCCGCTTGCCGAACGACACCATGAACTGGAACAGCAGGTAGTAGCCGCCGATAAGATGCAGCCGCCGCCAGGCGCGTGCGCCGATCGCGGTTGCCGTCCGGTCGAACGAGGTTGCGGTCATGGCCACTATGAAGGCGTAGCCGATGCCGCCGAAGATGTAGGACGCGATCGAGGTCGCCGCTGCATAGCTTGCGGGATCCATCACGGCGAAGGCGGCAATGGCGATGGCGTGGATGGCGTGCGAGGCCGCGAAGCTGACGCCGAGATAGCGGCGGTTGCGGCGCAGCCATCGCGTCCACGCGTTGGGCCACATCCGTGCCAGCGCTGCGGCTGCGAAGGCAAGGCAGAACAGCACCAGCGAGGTTCGCGCGGTGAAGCGGATCACCATCCGCACGCCGTCAACCTCAAAACCCCGCATGCCGGCGATCCAGATGCTTAAAGCCAGCAGGGTCAGCGAGAGCAGGGCGAACAGCCGCCAGCCATCGAACCAGTTTTGACGCGTCGACATGATCGTCCCCCGTTGGTTTGCACCGTCATTGCGAGCGCAGCGAAGCAATCCATTCTTTCTTGGCGTGGTGAGATGGATTGCTTCGCTGCGCTCGCAATGACGGCAGATGCCTGATGTAATCACCAGTTACATTTACGCCGCCTGCCAGGTCAATCCGTGTAATCGGTGCTTACATTCACAAGGCGGTGATGGTAGGAGAGGGCATGCGTCCTGCCGCCAAATCCTCCACCGCCAAACCGCGCCGCCGCGCGTCCCGGGCGGCCGCGCCAAAGCCCTATCACCACGGCGATCTCCGGCGCGTCCTGCTCGATGCCGCGCTGCAACTGGTCGAGGAGGGTGGGGCGGAGGCGGTCAGCGTCCGCGAGGCCGCGCGCCGTGCCGGCGTCTCGCCGGGGGCGCCGTTCCGGCATTTTCCGAGCCGCGACGCCCTGATGAAGGCGGTGGCGGAGGAAGCGCAGCGCCGGTTCCGCGCCGAGATCGAGGCTGCGCTTGCCGGGGCGCCGGCCGGCGATCCGCTGGGCCGCTTTCGCTGCCTCGGGCTTGCCTACCTGCGCTGGGCGATGCGTAACCCGACCCATTTCGAGATCATTTCCAGCCGCCGGTTGTTCGATCATGACCGGGCGGTCGCCGTCAGCAGCGACAACGCCGAACTGATCGAGTTGACCGGGCAAACGCTCGCCGAGGCCTTTGCCGCAGGCCAACTTCGGCCGGTGGACCTCAAACAGGTCCAGATCGCCGGGCGGGCGCTGGTCTATGGCTTTGCCCGGATGAATATCGACGGCCATTTTCCGCGCTGGGGGGTGGCCGCCCTCGAGGCCGAGCAGACCGCCGAGGCGATCCTCGATCTCTTCATCGAGGGGATCGCCAGGCGGGCGTGAACGCGCCGGAGTGACACCGGGGCCCGCATTTACCCTACGGGGCAAATTCATTGCGCGTTCATGACGCTTCCACTACGTTTTTGTGACACGACACAGGTTCCGGCTGGTCGTGCGTCTCCTGGTCCGTTGCCAGCCAAGGCTTTGTATTGCGCCGGGTCATGTTGCGTTGCCACCCATGGCGCCCGCGCCAAATCCAGGGCCCTCCGCCGCCACCCTAGTTGCCGGCCTTGCCGCCATCGGCTTCTGGCGCCTTTCGGCCGTCGCTGCACCGCACATGGCGGCGCTGGCGATCATGCTGCAGACCGAAGCCGACTTCGGCGGCCGCATGGGTTTTGCGCTGGCCTGGGGTATCCTGAACTTCTTCTTTGTTGCGCTGCTGCGGCGCCCGGCGCTGTCGGGGGCGCTGTCGCTGACGCTGGTCGTGCTGCTGGTGCTGCTGTCGCGGCTGAAGCACGACGTCGTGCAGATGACCGCGAACTTCGTCGACCTGATGGTGATCGACCGCGACACCGCGGCCTACCTGTTCACGATCTTTCCCAATTTGCGCTGGAGCGTGGTCGGCGCCGCCTTCGTCATCCTGCCGCTGATGTACGCGCTGTGGTGGCTCGATCCGTTCCGCATCCGCCGCCTGCCGGCGCTGGCCGGCCAGCTGGCCTGTCTCGCCGTGCTGGCCGGTTATTCCATCACCTGGCCGGATGAAGCCTGGCGCGGCTATTACGACGACGGCTATCTCTCCAAATTCGCCCGCTCGGGCGTGACGGCGGTTTCCGACTTCGTCAATTACGGCTTCATGGAATCGGAGGCCGCGACCGCCGAGCGGTTGAAGGTGCCGCTGGTCGATTCCTGCCATGTCGCCGGCCGCCGCCCGCACATCATCATGATCCATGACGAGTCGAGTTTCGACATCCGTCAGGCCAATGGCGTCAAGGTGCCGCCGGACTATGGCAGCCACTTCAAGTCCTTTGACGGCCGCGAGCGCAAGTTCATGGCCGAAAGCAGCGGCGGCGCAAGCTGGATGGCCGAGTACAACGTGCTGGCGGGCCTGTCGTCGCGCTCGTTCGGCCGCTTCTCCTATTTCGTCACCCGGATCGCGTCGGGGCGGGTCGAGCGCGGACTGCCGCTGGCGCTGCGCCGCTGCGGCTACAACACCCTCTCGCTCTATCCGGCCTACGGCGCCTTCATGGGGGCGCGCGGCTTCCAGACCTCCACGGGCATCCAGCATTTCTACGATGCGCGCGATCTCGGCGCGAAGGGCATCGAGCCGGACAGCTTCTTCTACGACAAGGCCGTCAAGCTGATCGCGGAGCAGCCGGCCAATACGCCGCTGTTCACCTTCGTCTATCTCGCCGCCAACCATTTCCCCTGGGAAACCAAGTTTCGCCCCGACCTGCTGCCGTCCTGGCGCAAGCCCGGCAACGCGCCGGTGGTCGACGAATATCTGCGCCGCCAGACCATGAGCGCCGGTGACTATGCGGGCTTCATCGCCAGCCTGAAGAAGAAGTTCCCGGCGCAGCCGTTCCTGATCGTTCGCTACGGCGACCATCAGCCGGAGTTCTCGTCGAACCTCTTTGATCCCGGCCTGGATGAAGCCAGGGTCGCCCGCAAGTTCGACACTTACGACCCTCGCTATTTCACCACCTATTACGCGATCGACGCCGTCAATTTCGAGCCGGTGAAGAGTTCCGCCGTCATGGACAAGATCGACGCGCCCTATCTGCCGCTGGTGATCCAGGAAGCCGCCGGCATTCCGCTCGACCCGTCGTTCGAGGAACAGAAGAATATCATGCTCCGTTGCAAGGGGGTATTCTATGCCTGCAAGGACGGCGCCGAGGCGCGCAGGTTCAACCGGTTATTGATCGAGGCAGGCTTCATCAAGGGGCTTTGAGGAAACCGACATGTCTGCGGTTGCAGAATCCGGAGGAAGCGAAAGCACCCGCGCAGAATCGCGCGGTATCAGGTTCCTTGCGCTGGCCGGCCTGATCGTTGCCCTGCATCTGGCCGCGCTGGCGGTTCTCCTGACCACCGAATACGGGCCGTTTGCGATCACGCTGTCCGTGCTGGCGTGGATTTTCGTGAACTGCTTCCTGCTGGTCGTGCTGCAGCGGCCCGCCGTCTGCGCGGCGCTGGCGCTGACCTCCATCGTGATCCTGATCGCGCTGTCGCACTTCAAGTTCGGAATTCTGCAGCTAACGCTGACATTCCTCGACTTCCTGATCATCGACCGCGATACGTTTTCGTTCCTTCTCTCGGTGTTTCCGCGATTGCAGTTGCAGTTGGTCTTGGCAGGCCTCGTTGCGGTTCCGCTGTTGTGGCTGGTCTGGCGTTTCGATCCGTTCCGCGTGCGCCGCCGCTTTGCGCTGACGGGCGTGGCGGCGACGGCCGCATTGATATCGGCGATGGCGATCGCATCGCCCGAACTGGCGTGGGAGCCGTTCCAGGGCGTCAATCATATTTCCAATCTGGCGCGCTCGGGTGTGGTGGCGGTGTCGCGGCTGGCTTCGACGGGATGGATCGAGGCCGATCCGCCGGCGAACAGCCCGCTTAGCCTCGCGCGGGACGCACGCGCCGCCGGCCACCCGGTGCTGCCGCCTGCGACGGACTGCGATGCGACGGCGAAGCGGCCGCACATCATCATGCTGCTCGATGAGTCGAGCTTCGATGTGACCTCGGCGCCTGGCATCAAGGTGCCGGCCGGATATACCGACTATTTCAAGTCGAGCGACGGCAAGCAGCGAACCATGATCGCGGAGTCGACCGGCGGCCCGACCTGGTACACCGAGTTCAACGTGCTGACCGGCCTGTCGGCGCGCTCGTTCGGCGATCTGAAGTTTTACGTCACGCGGATCGCTGCTGGCCGCGTGACGCGCGGATTGCCGCAGGCCCTGCAGCGCTGCGGCTACAAGACCGTCTCGCTGTATCCGACCTATGGCGATTTCCTCAGCGCGCGTGCCTTCCAGAAGGGCACCGGCGTCGGAGAGTTCATCGACATGGCCGGGATGGGCGTGACGGAGGACATGCAGCCGGACAAGTTCTATTTCGATCAGGCGTTGAAGGTGTTTGCGCGCGAGCAGCCGCAGCAGTCGCCGGTCTTCATGTTCGTCTACCTCACAGCCAATCATTTTCCCTGGTGGAACGTCTACCGGCCCGATCTGACGCCCGCGGGCTGGACGCCGCCGGGCAACACCGCCGAGGTCGACGAGTACATTCGTCGCCAGGCCATGACGGCCCACGACTATCGCGAATTCACCGAGCAGCTGAAGCGCGACTATCCGGACGAGTCGTTCCTCGTGCTGCGTTTCGGCGATCACCAGCCGGCGATCTCACAAAAGCTGCTTGAGCCGGGCATCGATCAGGCGAGGCTGGCGAAACGCTTGATCGCCGCCGACCCGCGCTATTATTCCACCTACTATGCTATCGACGGCATCAACTACCAGCCACGCAATTTGTCGTCCGCGCTCGAAACCCTCGACGCCGCCTATATCCCCCTCGTGCTCCAGGAAGCCGCGGGCCTCCCACTCGATCCGTCGTTTACCGAGCAGAAGAGCATCATGCTCCGCTGCAAGGGCACGTTCTACGCCTGCAAGAAGGGCACGGAAGCACGGAGGTTCAACCGCCTGCTGATCGACGCCGGGACGATCAAGGGGCTTTGATGTTCGCCCATGCTTTGTAGCTTCGTAGGGTGGGCAAAGCGAAGCGTGCCCACCATCTATTCGCCGAACGACCTCTGAATGTTGCGAAGATCTCCTCCCCAGTCCTCGGCGAGCAATCCTCGTTCAACGAAGCGGTGAAAGCTGCTGTGCGGCCAATCGGCTACACGGGTGACGTGGCCGTGTTTCACCGGGTTGAAGTGAATATAATCGACGTGTCGTTCGAAATCCTCATCGTCGCGAATGGCGTGCTCCCAGTATCGGCGTTGCCAAATGCCTTTTTCTCGTTTGGCGACCTTGCTCGTTGATCTGGCTCGTGCATCGAGGCCACGCGAAAATCCGCTCTTTATCAAGCTCCAGCGCGTGGAAAAATCGGCGTCGCCGTCCGGCAACGCCCAAAGCGCGTGAACGTGATCAGGTAGTACACAGATCGCGATTGTCTCGAAGGGGTGTCGCCGTTGAACATCTTGGCTCAGGCGATCGACTTCTTCGATCAAAAGGTTGCTCGGCCGCTCTGCGAGGACCACGGTGAAAAAGAAAATACTGCCCTTGGCACGAACGTATTGCGGCATGATGTATCATACTGCAACCGAACGTAGTTTCAAAGATGGTGGGCACGCTTCGCTTTGCCCACCCTACGAAGTGACGATGACGGGGGAGCTACTTCTTCCCCACCTTCTCCCACAGCCACTGCGCCACCGCATCCGGGGAGCTCGTGGCGTCGTTGCCGGCCGCGCGCAGATTGGCCTCGCGCATCGTGGCGATGTCGATCTTTCCGAGCAGCGGCGCCAGCGCCTTGCGCAAGCTCTCGTCATTGGCGCGCTTCGGCGCCAGCAGCACCACCGCGTCGTAGGGCGGGATCGCGTGCCTGGTGTCGCCGAGAACAACCAGGTCGTATTTCGCGATCAGCCCGTCGCTGGTGTAGCCGGCGATGACGTCGACTTCGCCGGAGGCGACGGCCGCATACATGAAGTCCGGCTGCATCTGCCGCTGCCCGCGGAACGACAACCCGTAGGCCTTGCGCAGCGCGGTCCATTCGGGGCGCGAGAAGAATTCATAGTCGCCGGCGATCGACATGTTGGCCGCGCGCGAGGCGAGGTCGGCGATGGTGCGGATGCCCAATTGCTCGGCGCGCTTGCGCGGCATCACCAGCGCATAGGCGTTCTCGAAGCCGAGTTCGCCCAGGAGCGTGATGTTCTGTCTTGCTAGCATCGTCTTCAGTTCGGCCAGCAGTTCCTGGCGCGGCCGGATGTCGGTGCGATGGAACTGGTTGGCCCACAGTGTGCCGGAATAGTCGACATAGACGTCGATATCGTTGCTCGCCAGCGCCTCAAAGATCACGTTGGAGCCGAGGCCTTCACGCGCCGTCGCAGGGAGCGACGCTGCCCTCAGCCGCTGCGCCATCAATGCCGACAGCACATACTGTTCGGTGAAGGTTTTTGCGCCGACGATGTAGTTCGTCTGCGAGCGCATCACGGTGGGCATCATCGTGGCCACAACAAGCGCCGCGATGCCGAAGCCGCCCAGCGTCGCGCGAAAACGGCTGCGGTTTCGCAATCCGCTTTCGATCAGCGCCAGCAGTTGATCGACCAGCAGCGCCAGCACCGCGGCGGCAAGGCAGCCGAACAGCACGAACACCCAGTTCTGGGTCTGCAACCCGGCAAAGATGTAATTGCCGAGACTGGTCTGGCCGATCGGCGTCGACAGCGTCGCAGTGCCGATCACCCAGACGGCCGCGGTGCGGATGCCCGCCATCATCACCGGCAGCGCCAGCGGCAGCTCGACCGAGAACAGCGATTGCCGCGGCGTCATGCCGACGCCTTGCGCCGCTTCCAGAATGGCGGCATCGACGCCCTGCAGGCCGGTGATGGTGTTGCGCAGCACCGGCAGCATCGAATAGAGCGCCAGCGCCAGCACTGCGGGCAGGAATCCGAACGCGGAGAAGCCAAACCCGAACCATGACAGCGAGAGTGCGGCGAGCGCCAGCAGCAGCGGATAGAACAGCGCCAGCAACGCCAGTCCCGGCACCGTCTGCACGATGCTGGCGAGCCCGAGCAGCGCGCCGCGCGCCACTCGACGATTGCGCACCGCAATCGCGAGGGGCAGGCTGACCAGAAGTCCGAGCGCCAGCGCGGTAACGCTGACGCGGACATGGTTGCCGAGATAATCGGGCAGGTGGCCCAGCGCCTCGCCCCAGCGCGGATCGGTGAAGATGCTCATGCCGCGCCCTCGCGAGGCAGCAGCGCCCCAAGCCGCTCAGCCTGCCGGCGCGGCGTGCGCAGGAGTTCGCCGACGTAGGCGTCGTCACTTTCGGAAAGTTCTGACGGTGTGCCCTGCGCCAGCAGCCGGCCGCCTCCCATCACCGCGATCCGGTCGGCGAGCAGGATGGCTTCGGTCATGTCATGGGTGATCATGACCGTGGTCAGGCCGAGCGTGTGATGCAGCTCGCGAAAGTCGTCGCCAAGGGCGTCGCGGGTTAAGGGATCGAGCGCGCCGAACGGCTCGTCCATCAGCACGATGCGCGGTTTTGCGGCGAGCGCCCGCGCCACGCCGACGCGCTGGCGCTGGCCGCCCGAGAGTTCGTGCGGCAGGCGGTCGCGGTATTGCGCCCGGTCGAGCCTGACAAGATCGAGCAGTTCATCCACCCGCGCGGAAATCTCCGCGGGCAGCGTGCCCGTTAGCTTCGGCGTAATGCCGATATTGCCGGCGACGGTCAGGTGCGGAAACAGCCCGCCGCTCTGAAAGACATAGCCGATCCGGCGCCGCAACAGGATCGGATCGACGTTGCGCACGTCCTCGCCCTCGACCGTGATCGAGCCGGAGTCCGCCTCGATCAGCCGGTTGGCGAGCCGCAACAGCGTGGTCTTGCCTGAGCCGGAGCCGCCGACGATGGCCAGGAATTCGCCCTCGGCGACCTCGAGCGAGACGTCGTCGACGGCCACCACGCGGCCGCCATCAAACGTCTTGCCGACATGCGCATAGGCGATCAGAGGCATGGTCGGCATTCGGTGTGGTCCCAACCCTTGGCGATTCCCAACGGATACAGTGATAGCCGATAAATGGCCGGCCGTGAGCCGAGCGCGGGATCTTTTATGCCGACGGGGATGCCTGGGGTAGGGATCAAGCCGCGACTAATGGCTTTGACTTCCGGCGATAACCTACTCATCATCGGGGTTCGCTGGGCGGCGCGCGATTTATTGCGAGCCGAAGGCGGCGAACATGAAGTCGGAAGGTTCGATCGTACTGCGGCACTCGATACTGTGCTCCGCGCCTACTCTGTGCAGAAAAGTCGGCTCCGCCGGCTAAAATAGTCAGCAAATTTGCCCTGAAGATTGAGCCAACGGGCGTTTGATTCGATGTCAGAGGTCTTGGATACTCCTCTTGGGCGTGTGCTGGATCCGATGGAGCGGATCTCGGAGACGTTGTTCGGCCTGATCATGGCTCTCACCTTCATCTGCAGCCTCGGTGTCGCAACGTCGGGCAACATCACGATTCAAACGATGCTGATTGGTGCGCTCGGCTGCAATCTGGCCTGGGGCATCGTTGACGGCGGTCTTTATCTGCTGGCCCGCATCAATGAGCGAGGCGGCAAAAACCTGACCCTGCGCGCAATACGGCTGGCGCCGGATCATGAGACCGCGCAACGCGTCATCGCCGACGCACTGCCGCCGGAATTGGTGTCGGTCTTGCCTGCGGAGCAACTGGAGTTGATGCGGCAAAAAGTGCTGCAGTCGCCTGAGCCCGAGCGTCCGAAGCTGACCAGGCGCGACTGGACCGGAGCGCTGGGTCTTTGCTTGCTGAGTTTCCTTGCAACTTTCCCGGTCGTGATCCCCTTCATCTTCATCAGCGACGCCAAACTGGCGTTGCGCGTCTCCTATGCCGTCGCCATCGCGATGCTGTTCTGCTGCGGTTACGCGTTCGGCGTTCATAGCGGAATTCGGCCCTGGGCGGCGGGTCTTTCGATGGTGGCCTTTGGCAGTGCGCTGGTCGGCATCGCAGTAGCCCTTGGAGGATAGTCGACGGTGCGACAACAAGGTGTTGCAAGAGTCTGGCACGTCAGCGGCACCTCGATCGCCGCGTTCGTTGCCTTGTCGCTTGCGCCGATGACCGGCGGTTTGGCGCGTGCGCAAACCCTCGAGGTCAGCCCGGGCGGTGCGATCGGCCTTGGCAATCGCGGCTGGTCCGCCTCCGAACCGAACCGCGCAACGTCTGCCAATGAGCTCGAATTCAGCGCCCGTGTGGGGGCTGCATCCGACTACATTTATCGCGGGACCACACTGTCCGATCACGGGCCCGCGGCCGGGGCCGCCGTTGAAGCAAGGTTTGGCGCTCTATACGCCGGCACCACCGTGGCCACCGTCAAGCTGCCGACTCAACCATCCGCCGAGTTCACTTTTGCGACCGGCATCCGTCCGAAGATCGCAACGATCGATTTCGATTTTGGCGTGACCTATTTCGCCTATCCGGGAGAGAGGCTACCCGGCGACACCGGCATCAACTATTGGGAGGCGGTTGTCCGCGTCGATCGAAGCATCGGCGAACAGGTCCGCGTCGCCGCCGGCTACGCCTATTCACCGAACGTCTCAAACACCGGCGCATGGAGCCAATACGTCGCGGCTGGTGTGGGTTACGACGTGCCGGGCCGTCTGCTCCCGCCGAACCTTGGCATATCCTTCACCACCGCTGCCGGCTATTCGTGGTTCGGAAATCAGGCGCCGACCCTCGGCGGCTTCCCGCTACCCGCCTATCTCAATTGGCAGGCGGGGGTGACCTTCACTCACAAGGCCTTCAACCTCGATCTGCGCTACTACGACACCAATCTGTCGAAAGAGAACTGCTTCGTCTTCACCGGAGATCCAAACGCGCGGCTGGGTGGTCGTGTCGATCCCGTTACCAACCCGGCTGGCCTCATCTCGAACTGGTGCGGCGCGACGTTCGTCGCCAAGGCCTGGTTTGCGTTTTAGATAATTAGCTCGTTCGCTGCTTTCGTTTAGAACTTGCATCTCGTGTAGTTCAGGGTCATTCCCGAAATCTCGGCAAATGACCGGGAAATGGTGTTGTCGTCGATGATTTTCAGGTTGAATCGGACATCCTGCGTCATGATGCTCGACGCGCAAGCTGCGGAAAGCTCGAGGCTATCGCCCTCCTGCTTCCTGGACTTGATTGTGCAGGTCCCGGATCTTCCCATGATCCGGTCGCCATCGATGATGAAACCTGAACCGAAAAGCTCGGAAAACTCTGCATACACGATCCTGCCGTCCTTCTTTGTGAAGACCTTGCTGCATAGATCCGCGTGCCCCGCCCATGCGCCTGTAAGTTCGATCGCCCGCGCTTCAGCCACGGAAAAGATGCTCGAGCCCAACATGACGGCTGCCCCAGCCAATCGGAACGCTTTACACATAATCTCTTCTCCCAAATTCAATGGTTTTGAATGCCTTGCTTGCCCTTCTTGATCGGCGGCCGCCATCTTAGCCTCTAATTTCAGCGATTTCAGCCAAGAACGCGAGTAAAGGGATGAACAAGGCATACACAAGCGCCATCGTGCCGGCCTATCATCAGCCGAGCGTCGCGCGGCCCTCCTTTCTCGATCGCGGGGCGTAAAAACGGTCGCCCTGCAAAAGGGGGCAAGCCGAAGTCTCGACCGGCTCAATCCGAGCCGGAGATGATCAACGACCCGCGTTGCAGCGCCGCGTTGAACTTATCCTTGGTAACCGCTAAGGCATCCATCCAAATCTTGGGGAGAAAGCATGGCGGATACCGCAGAGCCCGTGGCGGTCGCCCTTGACGGCGCGACGGTGGCGTTTCGCGTGGCCGGGGATCGGGTCTACACAGCCGTCGAGCGGGCCAGCCTGTCCGTCGCCCATGGCGAGTTCGTCGCCATTGTGGGCCCGACCGGCTGCGGGAAATCGACGCTGCTCAACGTGGCGGCCGGGCTTTTGAAGCCCGCCGCGGGGTCGGTGAAGATTTTCGGTCAGCCGCTGACGGGGTTGAACCGGGATGCCGGCTATCTGTTTCAGGCCGATGCGCTGTTTCCCTGGAAGACCGCGATCGACAATGTCGCCATCGGCCTCGACATCAAGGGCGCGCCGCGCGAGCAGGCGCTGCAGCGGGCGCAGGGCTGGCTTACTTCCGTCGGCCTCGGCGCGTTCGCCAACCGCTATCCGCACATGCTGTCCGGCGGGCAGCGCAAGCGTGTCGGGCTGGCGCAGGTTCTGATCCGCGATCCCAAGATATTGCTGATGGACGAGCCGTTCGGCCCGCTCGACGCCCAGACCCGGCAGATCATGGGCAATTTGCTGCTGGAACTGTGGAACGCCGACCGCAAGGCGGTGCTGTTCGTCACCCATGATCTCGAAGAGGCGATCGCGCTTGCCGATCGCGTCGTGATCATGTCGGCAGGGCCATCCGCGCGCATCATCGGCGACTGGCGGGTGACGCTGCCGCGCCCGCGCGACATCTCGGAAGTGCGGATGGAAAAGCAATTCCACGAACTGCACCGCGAAATCTGGAGCGTGCTGAAGGACGAAGTGATGAAGGGTTATGCGCAGTCGACGCAAAGTGCGGAGGTCGGCTGATGTCGCGCCTGACACTGCTGTTCTGGCAATTGATGGTGGCCGTGGTGGCGCTCTCGCTGTGGCAGTTCCTCGCCACCGTGCCGGTGTTCGGAAAAATCCTGCTGCCGCCGTTCTTCTTCTCCAACCCGGTCGACGTCGCGAGCCAGATCGTCAGATGGTTCACCTCCGGCGTGATCTGGAAGCATCTGATGATCACGCTGCTGGAGTCGGTGCTGGCTTTTGTGATCGGCTCGGTGGGCGGGGTGCTTGTCGGCTTCTGGTTCGCGCGCCAGCCGCGCGTCGCCGCGGTGTTCGACCCTTACGTCAAGATGATCAACGCGCTGCCGCGCGTGGTGCTGGCGCCGATCTTCGCGTTGTGGCTGGGCCTCGGCATCTGGTCCAAGGTAGCGCTCGGCGTGACGCTGGTGTTCTTCATCGTGTTCTTCAACGTCTATCAGGGGGTCAAGGAGGTCAGCCAGACCGTGCTGGACAACGGCCGCATGCTCGGCATGAGCGAGCGGCAGCTGACGCGGCATGTGTACTGGCCGTCGGCGCTGTCGTGGATGTTTTCCTCGCTGCACACTTCGGTCGGTTTCGCCGTGGTCGGTGCGGTCGTCGGCGAATATCTGGGATCGGCGGCCGGTCTCGGCTACCTGATCCAGCAGGCCGAAGGCGTGTTCGACGTCGCCGCCGTGTTCGCCGGCATGTTTGTGCTGTCGGCTTTCGTCATCCTGATCGACGTGGGGGTGACGCTGGTGGAAAAGCGGCTGCTGGTCTGGCGGCCGGCGGCGGCGGAGGGCAGGGGGTAGGTCTTGTAGGGTGGGCAAAGCGCAGCGTGCCCACCATCAAGATTACGGTGCGGATAGATGGTGGGCACGGCGCGATGCGCCTTTGCCCACCCTACGGCTCTTGCACCTAGGTCACGACATCGGATGCCATTCGAAATTGCGGATCCAATTTCACGTCAGCGGTAATCGAGTTGGAAATGAAGCAGTTTGCCTTCACATCGGCCATGATCGTGCGGGCGGCCTCGATATCGGCCTCGCTGCTCAAGACCACGATTGGCCGAACGTTGACTTCGACAATCCGATACTTGCCGTCGACGTTGGCCAGCAGGCCTTCTGCGGCGCTTTCATAGGCCACAAACGCCAGCCTCTTGCCTTGTGCGAACGCTACGAACGTCAGCATCATGCAAGCATTCAGCGCGGCCACCAACATTTCTTCGGGGGCCCAGACGCCCGCCTCTCCCTTGAATTCCGGAGGACTGCCGATCTCGATGCCGGATTTGCCGGGTGCGGACGTTCGGCCGCGGCGAGCGGTGTCCCAGACCAGGTTGTTCCTGTACTGAAAGGACTTGTATGTTTTCCCTGTTGCCACGTGATCCTCCACGTAGGGTGGGCAAAGCGACGTGTTCGCCGAAGCTCAACGATAGGCGGAAGCGTGCCCACGATCGAGACGGCGATGCGGATCGACGGTGGGCACGGCGCGATGCGCCTTGCCCAACCTACGAAGCTGCGCCGTGCCGCATCAGTTCAACAGCTTGATGTCATCGGGCGACTGCGGCGGCGTCTTGATCGCGATCGCCTTGATGGTGCGGCCATTGGGCTTGGTACCGGCATGCGGCGTGCCCTTCGGGATGATGACGAGATCGCCCGGCTTGACAGTCACTTCGTTGTCGCCGAGCCAGATCGTGCCGGTACCCTCGAGGATGAACTGGATTTCGTGGGCATTGGCGTGCAGGTGCTTTGGCGGGCTGCCGTCCTGTATCGCAATGGTCATTCCGTCAGCCACGGCGAGAACCTTGTTGCGCATACCGCCGGCGTTGACCGCCGAAATGGTGTCGCCTTCCAGCTCTCCGGTGTGGATGACCTGAGCGGTGAGGTTTTCTGCAGCCAGCGCAGGACGCAGAAAATGTGTGACGCCGCAACCGGCGGCAAAGGCGACGGTCAGCGACAGTGCGGCAACGACGCGATTCATGGAAAATCCTCCCTTGGGGCATTTCTTGTGCCGGCGGATGCTATGCCGCGGAAATCCGGCTGGCCAGCGCGCGATAGCGCACATCTAGCGAAAAGATCGAGTGTCCGTCGCGGAATAAAGTGCGGCCTGCACGGCCGGAACGCCGGCGTTGCAATCGGCGTTTTGGCACCAAAGTCGCCTTCTCAAGCCCGCCGCGCTGCACTATCGTGCCGGCCAAATTCCTGGAGGAACCCATGAAGAAACTGTTCGGCCGGCTGGCCGCTTCGCTGCTGGCGCTGGCGCTGACCTCAGGATTTGCCGCAGCGCAAAGCAAGGTCACGGTCGCAATCGGCGGCGGCTCCTGCCTGTGCTATCTGCCGACCGTGCTGGCCAAGCAGCTCGGCGAATACGAAAAGGCGGGGCTGGCCGTCGAGCTGGTCGACCTCAAGGGCGGCTCGGACGCGCTCAAAGCCGTGCTCGGCGGCAGCGCCGATGTGGTGTCCGGCTATTTCGACCATTGCGTCAATCTGGCCGCCAAGAAGCAGGAATTGCAGTCCTTCGTGGTCTATGACCGCTATCCCGGCCTGGTGCTGGTGGTGTCGCCGTCGCACACCAGCGAGATCAAATCGATCAAGGATCTGGCCGGCAAGAAGGTCGGCGTCAGCGCACCGGGCTCCTCGACCGACTTTTTCCTGAAGTATCTCTTGAAGAAGAACGGCCTCGACCCGACCAGCGCTTCGGTGATCGGCGTTGGCCTCGGGGCTACCGCCGTGGCGGCGATGCAGCAGGGCCAGATCGATGCTGCCGTGATGCTCGATCCCTCCGTCACCGTCCTGCAGGGCAGCTATCCTGATTTGAAGATTCTGGCCGACACCCGCACTGAGAAGGATACGCTCGCCGTATTCGGCGGGGAATATCCCGGCGGTGCGCTCTATACGACCACGGCGTGGATCAAGTCGCACGAGAAGGAAGTGCAGGCGCTGACCACAGCAATCGTCAACACGCTCACCTGGATTCACTCGCACTCGCCGGAAGAGATCATGGCGAAGATGCCCGACGAAATCGTCGGCAAGAACAAGGAGCTTTATCTGGCGGCGCTGAAGAACACGATCCCGATGTATTCGCTGACCGGCAAGATGGATCCCAAAGGCGCCGACGCGGTGCTCGCGGTGTTCAGCGAGGGCTCGCCGGAGGTCGCGAAAGCCAATATTGACGTGACCAAGACTTACACCAACAAATATGTCGAACAGGTCAAGAAGACCACCGGCGCGAATCCGAAGTAAGGTCTGGATAGGATCGGCGTGATATCAAGCGAAGTCAGGCCAAGCGAAGCCAGGCGATGAGTGGCGCGATGCCTCCGGTGATGCATCGCGTCAGTGCGCTCGACCTCGTTGTCGAAGCGTGGACGTGGCCGTTTGCCGAAACGCGGCGCGCGGAGATCGTGGCGCATTTCGCCGACAAGCAGCGCGAAAAGCCTGCGATGTGGAACGGCCGCGTTCTGCTCGGGCGCAATCCGGTGTTTTCAGGCGACCGCTTCAGCGCCAGTTATTTCGAAACCGATTTTGCAAGTTTTCTGGCGTGGCGCGACTGGGGCTTTCCTGACCCAGGCGTGTTCAACGGTTTCGGCATGGGCGCGCTCCGCTGCGCCGACGGCGCCTTCGTGCTCGGCGAGATGGGCCAGCACACCTCGAACGCCGGGCGCATCTATTTTCCGTCAGGTACACCCGACCTTGGCGACATCAGGGACGGTGCGGTCGACATGTCGGGCAGCGTCACGCGCGAACTCGAGGAAGAGACCGGCCTTTCGCCCGGCGAATACGAGAGCGAGCCGCATTGGCACTGCGTTCTCACCGGGCCTGCGGTTGCGATGATCCGCGTGTTGCGGATCGATATGCCGGGCGATGTCGTGCGCGACCGGATCGAGCACAATCTCGCCGCGCAGCATGAGCCGGAATTATCCGCCATCCACCTCGTGCGCGGCACCCACGATCTCACCGCTGCAATGCCGCGTTTTGTCACTGTCTTCATCGAGGCGCAGCTCGCCTCCCAGCCTTGACGCAAGCAATACGCTTGACATCTGGTCGCGCTACCAATGTGATAGGCGGCAACAAGAACAAGAAAAACGCAGTGCACAAAAAATAATCCAGGGAGGATTCCATGCCGGGGCGCAAAGCTGCACGCCTTCTCGTCGGGCTGTCTGCCGCAATCGCGGTGCTGGGGATGGCGGTCACCGCCGAGGCTCAGGAAAAGAAAATCAAGATCGGCGTGATTTACGACCTTACCGGCCCGCTCGCGGGCGGCGGTTCGGAGCTGCAATATATCGGCGCCAAGATCATGCTCGACCAGTACGCCAAGACCGGCGTCGAGGGTTACAAGGTCGAGGCTGTCTACGCCGACGCCCAGAGCAAGCCTGACGTGGCCATCAACGAGGCGGTCCGGCTGATCGAGCAGGAAAAGGTCAACATGCTGCTCGGCTTCTTCTCGTCGGCGCAATGCGTGCCGGTGGCCGCGCGCGTCGAGCAGCTGAAGAATTTCATGTGGATCACGACCTGCATTTCTTCCGCGGTGCTTGCCGACAAGAACTTCAAATACGTGTTCCGTCCGCAGGCCTCGGGCGACCAGTTCGGCCTGATGACGATGGATTTCATTGCGCAGAATTCCAAGGAGAAGTTCGGCAAGGAGCCGAAGGATCTGCGCGTTGCCATCATCCATGAGGACGGCGCTTACGGCGTCGACGTCTCCAAGGGCAACGAGGCCGGCGCCAAGAAGGCCGGCTTCAACGTCGTGATGAAGGAAGGCTATTCCGCCACCGCGCCCGATCTCTCGGCACTGGTGACGAAACTGAAGCGGGCGCGGCCCGACGTGATCTTCCACACCGGCTATAACCCGGACATCACGCTGTTCGGGCGCCAGGCGCGCGAGCAGGGCCTGAAATTCGCCGCGCTCGTCGGCCACGGCGCCGGCTATGGCGTCTACGAGAAGCTGAAGGAAGGGCTCGGCGCCGACGTCAATTACGTCTTCAACACCGATCCGATCTCGATCTGGCTCGCCAACCAGAAGAGCATGGATCCGAAGCTGCCGCCGGTCATCAAGATGGTCGGCGATGAATTCGACAAGGCGAAGCCCGGGGTAGCGATCCGTTCCGCGCATGTCGGCATGGCCGCGTCCAACACCTACGTGTTCCTGACCGAAGTGCTGCCGCGCGCCATCAAGAAATATGGCGGTGTCGATCCCGATGCGCTGCGCAAGGCGGCATTGGAGGTCGACATTCCCGAGGGCGGCACCATGCTCGGCTTCGGCGTCAAATTCCACGGCGAGGGCACGCAGATGGCCGGCCAGAACGAGCGCTCGTTCCCGGTGGTCATCCAGTATGTCGACGACAAGTCGTACGTGGTGTGGCCGAAGAGCCAGGCGCAGCGCGAGGCCGTGCTGCCGCTGCCGAAGGGAACCACGTTCAGCAACCAGTAAAGCCAGCAAACAAGTAGCGGAGGTTCTGGCGTGCTGACGGTAGAAGGGTTGGTGAAGCGTTTTGGCGGCTTCACCGCGGTTAACAACGTATCGTTCCGGGTCGAGCAGGGCGAGATTCTCGGCCTGATCGGCCCGAACGGCTCCGGCAAGAGCACGATCTTCAACATGCTGTCGGGCACGTTGGTGCCGACGGCGGGATCGATCCTGTTCGACGGCGCGGAGATCGCGGGCGTCGCCCCGCACCGCATCATCAACAGCGGCATCGGCCGCACCTTCCAGATCCCGCGGCCGTTCCACCGGCTCAGCATTTTTGAGAACGTCGCGCTGGCCGGCTATTACGGCCAGGGCCGTCACAGCCGCGCCAAGGCCGATGAAGCGGCCGAACGTGCGCTTCGTATGGTGGGCCTGCCGACCGATCGGCATGCCAGCGTCGATGGCCTCGGTGCCGCCGGCCTGAAGAAGCTCGAACTGGCCAAGGCGCTCGCGACGGGCCCAAAACTTCTGCTCGCCGACGAAAGCCTCGGCGGGCTCGACGAGCACGAGATGGATCAGGCGGCCGACATGCTGCGCAAGATCCGCGACGAACTCGGCATCACCATCATCTGGGTCGAGCACATCATGGGCGTGTTGATGCGGGTGGTCGACCGCGTGATGGTGCTCGATCACGGCGAGAAGATTTCGGAAGGGCTCCCGAGCGCGGTGGCCAGCGATCCCAGGGTGATCGAGGTCTATCTCGGCACCGACGCCGATTCGAGCCAGGCCGCGGCTGGAGAAGCGCGCCGCAAGGCAGGGGTCTGACGCATGCTCGAATTGAAATCGGTCGACGCGGGCTACGGCACCTTCCAGGCATTGTTCGGTGTCAATCTCGAAGTCAAGGCAGGTGAGGCGGTCGGCGTGATTGGCCCCAACGGCGCCGGCAAGACCACGCTGATGCGGGTGATCTCGGGGCTGATCCGGCCCACCAAAGGCGCGATCGCGATGGAAGGCCACGACGTACTGGCGACGCCGGCGCATCGTATCGTCGATCTCGGCATTGCCCATGTGCCGGAGAACCGCCGGCTGTTTCCGCGGCTCACCGTCGACGACAATCTGAAGATGGGCGCCTACATGCCCGGCGCACGCGCCAAATATGCGCAGCGTCTGGAATTCGTGTTCGATCTGTTTCCGCGCATGAGGGAGCGGCGCAGCCAGATGGCCGGCACCCTGTCGGGCGGCGAACAGCAGATGTGCGCGATCGGCCGCGCGCTGATGTCGGACCCGAAATTGTTGCTGCTCGATGAGCCGTCGGCGGGGCTGGCGCCGGTCGTGGTGCAGCAGGTGTTCGAACTGGTGAAACGTATCCGCGCCAGCGGGCTGACGGTTCTGATCGTCGAGCAGAACGTGCAGCAGGTGCTGAAGGTGGTCGACCGCGCTTATCTGCTGGAGGCCGGCACCATCCGCGCGTCGGGCACATCGGAAGAAATGCTGTCGACCGACACCATCAAGCAAGCATATCTCGGGGTCTAGTAATGCAGGCATTCCTCGACATCTTCGACATCTATCTGCTGGAAGCCGTGGTCAACGGCATCCTGCTCGGGGGCGTGCTGGCGCTCCTGGCGCTCGGGCTCAATTTGATCTTCGGCGTCATCGACGTGACCTGGATCTGCTACGCCGAACTGGTCATGATCGGCATGTACGGCATGTATTACATGGTCCAGGTGTTCGGCATGCCGTACTGGGCCGCCGCTCCGTTCGCGATCCTGCTGGTGGCGGCGCTGGGCGCCGCGCTGCATTACATCGTCATCGCGCCGCTTCTGACCGCGCCGCCGATCAACCAGTTGCTGGCGACCGGCGGGGTGCTGTTCATCCTGCAGAGCTTTGCCACTGTCGCCTTCGGCATCGACTTCCGCAATCTCGGCATCCGCCTGCCGGTGCTGGCGATCGGCGAGATGCATTTCAGCTATTCGCGGCTGCTGGCCTTCGTCGCCGCCTTGGTCGGCATGCTGGCGATCTACTTCTTCATGAAGCGCACCTATACAGGCACCGCGATCCGCGCCGTCGCGCAGGATCGCCAGATCATGTCGCTGATGGGGGTCGATACCAAGCGCATCTACCTGATCACCTCGGCGCTGGGCGGCGCGCTCGCTGGCCTTGCCGCCTGTCTTCTGGTGCTGCAATACGACGTGCATCCCTTCGTCGGGCTGTCGTTCGGGCCGATCACATTCCTGATCTGCGTGCTCGGCGGGCTCGGCAATTTCGTCGGCGGCTTCATCGCGGCCTTCGTGTTCGCCCAGATCATTTCGCTGGGCGGGCTGTTTTCCGACCTCGAATGGGGCTACGTGCTGGCGTTCGCCTTCTTCATCGTCATGATGTTCATCCGGCCCGCGGGCCTTTTTGCGAGGCGCTCGTGAATCCCCGCTATATCGCCTGGGCCGTTGGACTCGCCGCACTGGTCGCGCTGCCCTTCGTCTATCGCGAGCCCTATCACCTGCACATCCTGGTGCTGATCCTGATCTGGTCGTTCGCCTACACCGCGTGGTCGATCATGGGCCGCTTCGGCCTGGTGTCGCTTGGACATGGCGGCTTCATGGGCGTCGGCGCCTATGTCACCGCGCTGTTGTGGAACCATCTCGGCGTATCGCCCTGGATCGGCATTCCCGTCAGCATGGTGGCGGCCGGGGTGCTGGCGCTCGTCGTCGCCTATCCCTGTTTTCGCTTTCGCATCACCGGGCATTATTTCGTGCTGGTGACGCTGGCGCTGTCAGGCATCGTACTGCAGGTCATCACCGCAACCCGCGACTACACCGGCGGCTCGCTCGGCTATACGCCGAACCGCGCCCGCAGCGGCTCAGGGTGGATGGCGCTGCAGTTCGACGACAAGATCACGTGGTACCTGATCGCGCTGTTCGTCTGGATCGTGGGCCTGTTGATCTGGCGCTGGGTCGACCGCAGCATGAGCCGCTACGCCATGGAGGCGATCTCGGAGGACGAGGACGCAGCGGCAGCGGCCGGTGTCAACGTCACGGCCGAAAAGCTCAAGATCACGCTGATTTCGGCGCTGATGACGGCGCTGGCCGGCGCGCTGTACTGCCAGTACCAGATGTTCATTTCGCCCGACACCGTCAGCGGCATTGCGGTGTCGCTGCAGATGGTGTTCGCCGTCATCGTCGGCGGCCTCTACGTTTCGCTCGGGCCGACGGTCGGCGCCATCATCACCATCTTGCTCGCCGAAGTGCTGCGCATCGGCTTCGGCACCAAGGCGGTTGGGTGGGACAATCTGGTCTATGGCGTGCTGCTGGTCATCTTCATCATATTCCTTCCCAAGGGCATTCTTGGTAGCGTCCTCGACCGACTGAAGACACAACCCAAGCCCTCCGGGACGAAATGAGCAAGAAACCCTCAAAGCCGCTCGCCGATGAACTGAAGCCCTATGTCGCCCCGTTCCGTTTCGACGGAGCGGGCGAATTTCACCTGAAATCGCACAAGACCAACGAGAAGGGCGGCCTCGACAAGGAGGGGGCGACGAAGATCATCGAGGCCAACCGCGAGCGCCTTAACGACTTCCAGGAAAAGCTCTACGCGCAGGACCGCTGGTCGCTGCTGCTGATCTTCCAGGGCATGGACGCCGCCGGCAAGGACTCGGCGATCAAGAGCGTGTTCGAAGGCGTCAATCCGCAGGGCTGCGAGGTCACGGCGTTCAAGCAGCCTTCGACCAAGGAGCTCGACCACGATTTCCTGTGGCGCAGCATGATCGCGCTGCCGGAGCGGGGCCGGATCGGCATCTTCAACCGCTCGCATTACGAGGAATGCCTGGTGGTGCGGGTGCACCCGGAAATTCTCGCCAAGCAGAAGTTGCCGCCGAAGCTCGTGACCAAGGACATCTGGCGCGACCGCTTCGAGGACATCTCCGCCATGGAGCGCTACATCGCGCGCAACGGCACCGTGATCCTGAAATTCTTCCTCAACGTCTCCAGGGAGGAGCAGCGCGAGCGCTTCCTCGAGCGGCTGGAGGACCCCGCCAAGAACTGGAAGTTCTCGCTGGCCGACATCGGCGAACGCAAGCTGTGGGACAAATATCAGGCCGCCTATCAGGACCTGATCCGCCACACCTCGACCAAGCATGCGCCCTGGCACATCGTACCGGCCGACCACAAATGGTTCGCGCGCGTGGTGATCGGCTCGGCCATCGTGGCCGCGCTGGACAAGCTCGACCTGCACTTCCCGAAGGTCGACAAGGCCGACCGCAGCGAGTTCAAGCAGGTCCGCGAGGCGCTGCTGGCGGAGGAGAAGGGCGCGAAGGTGACGAAGAAGTAGGGTGGGCAAAGGCGCGATAGCGCCGTGCCCACCATTGGCGCCGAATACTCCGCGGAAATGGTGGACACGCTGCGCTTTGCCCACCCTACAGATCCCCGGCAAGGGCATCAGTTGTGTAGCCCGCATGAGCGGAGCGATATGCGGGAGCGTCGCGTCCGTCTGGCGGCTATGCGACGAATTTTTTGTACAACCAGCGACGGCCGTCGTGGCGCCGCCAAACCTGTCCGCGCACCAGCCGGCCGGTAATGCTGCGTCTCGGCATGATGACCCGCCGTAGATGCCAAGTGGTTGGTTTGGCCGGGCGCCGCTTCAATCCAAACTTGCTGATGTTGATAGTTGTAATCGATGCCATGCTGACCCACTTCGCTCAAGCTGCCCGCCGCAGGCACGGCCCACAGCGGGCATCTCGGCGCCCCTCATCGGCTTTCACGATCGTCACCTATGCGGCGACCGCGAGAAATAACACTGATGCGAGGAATCCCGTTCTCGATCCCCGCGACACGGGAATCATAGCGAATCGGGCGGCCACAGTGGTCAACGAAATCCGGGTTTTGACCTGAGTTATGATTATTGGCCGTCACTGCGATATTTTTGCCCCATGCTTCACCATGACTCATGAGCGTCCGCCAGGCGCCGAATACCCGGGCGGAATTGTGGACGCGCTTTGATCACCTTACGCATCACTCCGCGGCTTCCCCGAAAACCATCTGCCAGCCTTTTCGTGTGTCCATGTACTCGCGAACCTGCTTGATGCGGCCGCCTGCGACGACGAAAACGAAGCAGTAGTCGTTGTCATACGGCCGTCCTTCCGGAAGTGTCGCCCGCATCCGCTCTTCGATGATCACCGTGTCTCCATCGGTATGGACCGCGCGGAACGAGATATCGATCTCCGTGAACAGGCGGTGCATCTCGGAGGCGATGAAGCGCGCGATCTGGTCGGGGCCGATCATGTGGTCGGTATGCGCGAGCGCAACCGCCGTTGCATTTCGGGCTGGCGCGATCCATTCGGCGTCCGGCGTGAAGAGGGATGCGATCTGGCCTGCGTCGCGCGTCGAGAATGTCTTCCAGGCGTTGAGGACGATGTCTTTGGCGGTCGGATGATCCATGGTTTGGCCTTCGGTGAGGAGTGAAAATCAATCGTTCCTCATCTAGGCCAGCCTCGCTGTTCACGCTGGCCGGAATCGGACTTCATCACCCGCGGCCACTTTCCCCGGCCGCGCGATACGCTAGAATCCGCTGATGCTGAGTTTCAACGTCTGCAATGCTGCGCGGCTGCGGCGCGACGCGCGCTACGACGGCCGTTTCTTCACGGCGGTCCGGACCACGCGGATCTATTGCCGCCCGGTCTGCCCGGTGAAGCACCCGTTGACGCGCAACGTTACCTATTATCCGACGGCAGCCGCCGCAGAGGCGGCGGGATACCGGCCGTGCCTTCGCTGTCGCCCGGAGACGGCTCCGTTCTGCCCGGCCTGGAACGGGACGCGCTCGACGGTCGCGCGCGCGCTGAAACTGATCGACGACGGCGCGCTGGAGCAAGGTTCGGTCGCCGCACTGGCGGAGAAACTCGGGATCACCTCGCGCCATCTCGCTCGCCTGTTCGAACGCCATGTCGGGGCAAGCCCGCAGCAGGTCGCGACCACCCGCCGCGTCCAGCGCGCCAAGCGGCTGCTCGATACCACCGACGATACGATGACCGAGATTGCCTTCCACGCGGGTTTCGGCAGCGTCCGCCGCTTCAACGCCGCGTTCTCCGATCTTTACGGCCGCTCACCATCCAGCTTGCGTGCGACATCGGGCGGGCGACGGGCGTGACAGGGGCCTCGACAGGCAACTATTAGGTCACCCCTCCTGACCATCTTTTGGCATTGCGGCCAGCCGCAAAATTCGTCTAGAACAGGCCCGGAACGCCGTCCCGGCAACGAACCGTCAATGGTTTTGGCCGAGATTTGGTCGTCCAAAAGGGTCTGGCAATGCTGATTCGCAGCAAAAAGTACGGAGTTCGGGGTGGAGCGGCCAAGGCTGCCCCCGCGATTTCGGCTGCGTCCGCGCCCACCCTCCTTCTTGGCGGGCTTCTGCTTCTTATCGGCCCCTGAGGGCCGTCTGGGCGTTTGCGCCTGGGCACTCAGGGGTTTTGAGCGAGATCACCAGACCCTTCAGCGACCATTGAACCGGCGCACGACCCAAAAGGAACTTCAGAAATGACCACCGCCAACAAGTCCGAGAAGGACCGCGTCATCGTATTCGACACCACCCTGCGCGACGGCGAGCAATGCCCGGGCGCCACCATGACGTTTGAGGAAAAGCTCGAGATCGCCGAAATGCTCGACGACATGGGCGTCGACGTCATCGAGGCCGGTTTTCCGATCACCTCGGAAGGTGACTTCCAGGCGGTCAGCGAAATCGCCCGCCGCTCCAAGAACGCCGTCATCGCCGGCCTGTCGCGCGCCCACCCGAAGGACATCGACCGCTGCGCCGAAGCGGTGAAATTTGCCAAACGCGGCCGGGTCCACACCGTGATCGCGACCTCGCCGCTGCACATGCGCGTCAAGCTGAACATGACGCCGGAGCAGGTGGTGGAACTCTCGATCGCCAACGTCACCCGCGCCCGCAACCAGGTCGACGACGTCGAATGGTCGGCCGAGGACGGCACCCGCAGCGAGATGGATTTTCTCTGCCGCATCGTCGAAGCCGTCATCAAGGCCGGCGCCACCACGGTCAATATTCCCGACACGGTCGGTTACACCGTGCCGGAGGAATACACCAAATTCATGCGCACGCTGATCGAGCGGGTGCCGAATTCGGACAAGGCGATATTCTCCGTGCACTGCCATAACGACCTCGGCATGGCAGTGGCGAATTCGCTGGCCGGCATCGCCGGCGGCGCGCGGCAGATCGAATGCACCGTCAACGGCATCGGCGAGCGGGCAGGCAATGCCGCGCTGGAAGAAGTCGTGATGGCGATCAACGTGAGGAACGACGTGTTTCCATGGTGGAACAAGATCGACACCACCATGCTGACGCGGGCCTCGAAGCTGGTCTCGGCGGCGACCTCGTTCCCGGTGCAGTACAACAAGGCGATCGTCGGCCGCAACGCCTTCGCCCATGAAAGCGGCATCCATCAGGACGGCGTGCTGAAGGACGCATCGACCTACGAGATCATGCGTCCCGAAATGATCGGCCTGAAGAAGTCGTCGCTGGTGCTCGGCAAGCATTCCGGCCGCCACGCCTTCGTGCACAAGCTGGAGGAGATGGGCTACAAGCTCGGCGCCAACCAGCTGGAAGACGCTTTTGTACGAATGAAGGCGCTGGCCGATCGCAAGAAGGACATCTATGACGAGGACATCGAAGCGCTGGTCGATCAGGAGATCGCGGCCTCGCACGACCGCATCAAGCTGGTCTCGCTGACGGTGATCGCCGGCACCCATGGGCCGCAGCGCGCCACCATGAAGCTCGACGTCGAAGGCCAGATGAAAATCGAGGAGGCCGAAGGCAACGGCCCGGTCGATGCGGTCTTCAACTGCATCAAGGCGCTGGTGCCGCACGAGGCCAAGCTGGAGCTCTATCAGGTCCACGCCGTGACCGAAGGCACCGACGCGCAAGCCGAAGTGTCGGTGCGGCTTGCCCATGAAGGCCGCTCGATGACGTCCAAGGGGTCCGATCCGGATACGCTGGTGGCGTCCGCAAAGGCCTATCTCGGCGCGCTGAACAAGATTGTCATGAAGCACCAGCGCGACATGCCGGCACAGGCGGCGAGCTGATTGCCGCAACGCGCGACACGCCAAACAGTAAAACGCGGCGCCTTGGCGCCGCGTTTTTGCGTGAGGTTGGGAGCCGTCGAAACTGCGAGCCGTCGCAGGATGGATCGCCTCTACTTCCGGTTCGCGCCGGGCAGTTGCACGGGAATGTGCGGCGAGGTGCTGATCACCCTCGGACTTCCATCGGCGTAGGCCGGGTCGCGCTCGGCCAGGCTCCGGATCGTTTCCAAAAGCAGCATGTACTTTTCGGCGAGCATGGCATTTCCAGTTCTGCGATGGTCCCGCCGCTAGTCTGGCGAGACTCAGGGGATTCGTTAGCTTGCCACGATGCCGGAGTCCGATTTCAGGAAGTTTTCGAGCAATCACAAAAATGGCTTCGTCCGTCGGGTGAAGTGTTTCGTCGCGCCCGGCTGCACGAAACCGAGATTACCGAATCGTTAATTGCTGCGGCGCAGCGCCGCCCATGCGCCTCGCGAGCGTCCCGGCGGCCGCCAAGCTCAAAACGGAAGAAAAATTGGGACGAGGAGCACACTCACGATCGCGGCAATCATCGAGAACGGCACGCCCACCTTGACGAAGTCGCCGAAACTATATTGCCCGGGACCCACGACCAGCGTGTTTACCGGCGAGGAGATCGGCGTCATGAAAGCCGTGGATGCAGCCAGCGCGATGATCATTGCGAACGGATAGGGCGAGGCGCCGAGGTCCTTGGCGATGGCCAGCGCCACGGGCGCCATCAGGACGGCCGTGGCCGTATTGGAGATGAACAAGCCCAGCGCCGCGGTGATGACGAACAGGGTCGCCAATACGAAACGCGGCGCGGCGGCTCCAACCAGGCCGACGACCGCGTCGGCAGCGAGATCGACCCCTCCCGTCCGCTGCAGGGCCAGCGAAAACGGCAGCATGCCGACGATCAGGATGAGGGTCTTCCAGTTGATGGAGCGATAGGCGCTGTTGAAATCGACGCAGCCCAAAAGCCCCATCAGCAGGCAGCCAATCAGCGCGGCCTGGACGTTCGGCACCAAACCGCTGACCATCAGCACGACCACCAGCCCGAGTACTGCAAGCGCATGCAGCGCCCGCTGTGCTGCGGGAAGAACTTCCTCCAGTTCAATCGGCATGTTCAGGACGACCACGTCGTCGGTGTGGGACTGGAGATCCCTGATGTCGGACCAAAAGCCGGTCAGCAGGAGAATGTCGCCGATCTTCAACGTTTCCTCCCGCAGGTCGTGCATGACCACTCTGTTGCCGTGCCGCAACCCGATGACGGTGAGGCCGTATTCGGAGCGAATCCGGGCCTCGAGCACGGTCCGGCCGATCAGCGTGGATTCGGCCGGCAGGATGACCTCGGCCGCGCCGATCTCCTGGGAGCGGTCGACAAAGTAGTTTCCGATCTCGCTGAGCGGCAGCGGCTCGAGGTCTAGCGACTGCCACAGCTTGTTGGCGCCGTCATTCGAGATGTCCACATCGGCGAGCAGCACGTCGCCGGCCTGCAGTTCGGTCTGTGCGGTTGGACGAAGCACCTTGGCCGCAAACCCACTCCCACGCTCGATGGCGAGAAGGTTTACGCCCGCGGAGCGGAGCGACAGTTCGTCGAGGCGCTTTCCGATGAGCGACGAGCCGGCACTTACGCGGCCGCGCTTTTCGCGGTCGGCGAGGCCGTATTGCTCGATCCAGCGCGCAAGCCTGGGGCGGCGGTCCGCCGCGGCGGGCGGGCTCTTGCTGGAGAGCAGGCCGCGCGCGAAAAGCATATAGATGATACCCAGTGCGAGCAGCGGCAGCCCGAACGGAGTAAAGCTGAAAAAATTAAACCCCTGCGCACCCTGCCGGATCAGTTCAGCGTTCACGACCAGATTGGGCGCCGTTGCCACCAGTGTCAGCATCCCGCTGATCAGCGCGGCAAAACTCAGCGGCATCATTAGCCGGCCTGGCGCCATGCCGCGATTTTGCGAGATGCGCAGCACCACGGGGATGAAAATGGCGACAACAGCGGTTGAACTCATCAGGGAGCCGAGGCCACCTACGGCCGCCATCAACAGGACGAGCAGGCGGTTCTCGCTGCTGCCGGCCTTCGCGTCGAGCCAATCGCCGAGCCGTCGCGCGACGCCGGTCCTCACGAGACCTTCGCCAATGACGAATAGCGCGGCGATCAGTATGATCGATGGATCGGCAAAGCCCGCAAGCGCTTCGTTTACGGTAATGACGCCGGTGAAGGGCATCGAGACCATCACGAGGAGCGCGACTGCGTCCATGCGGGGCCGGTTGATGATGAACATCACGATGGCGGCCGCGAGCATCAGCAGGATCAGGGCGAGATCGAGGCTCATCAAGACCTCTTTCCATCGGTGGCGGCGCCTAGCCACTGATCTGTAAGTTGGCTACCGTTGTCTAACGTAGAGGGTCTCCGGCGCTCGGTACATCGAGCCCGCTCGGTCCAATGGAGTCAATCCGGTCGCAGGAGGCTCGTATGGCAAAAATCGGCATCGTCCACACCACCGAATACACCTACCGCAACCCGGTAGGCCTGCTGCGGCATAAGCTGATGGTCCGGCCGGACGAGAGCCACGACCTTCGCCTGCACAGCGCGATGCTGAAGGTCGAACCGGACCCGAATGCGATTTACTGGAAGCATGACGTCTTCAATAATTCCATCTGTTACCTCGAATGGCCGGAAGCGCTCAGGACCGAACGGCTCAGCATCGTGTCGACGCTTGACATGACGCATCACCCCGATGGCCAGCCGCTGCCGGTCTACAGCCTCGACGCAACTGCCGAGCAGTTTCCGTGTTCCTACGCCGCTCATGAGATTCCCGATCTGGCGCGCCTCGCCGAACGCCAGATGCCGGACCCCGAGCGAAAGGTCGACGCCTGGGCCCGCCGTGTCGTGTCGGAAGTGGAAACCAAGCAGACGCTACGCGTACTGGAAGCGATGACGCATGCGATCAAGCAGGAGTTCAATTATCGCGCCCGCTACGAGGAGGGTACGCAGACGGCCGCCCAGACGCTGACGTTAGGTTCTGGCACCTGCCGCGACTTTGCGGTGCTGATGATGGAAGCGCTGCGCAGCTTCGGCCTCGCCACGCGTTTTGTCACCGGCTATTTGTACGACGATCCCTCGGGCACGACCGTGGGCGGCGGCAGCACGCACGCCTGGTGCAGCGTCTATCTGCCCGGTGCAGGCTGGATCGAATACGATCCGACCAATGGTTTGATTGCCGGCGCCAACCTGATCCGCGTGGGCGTGACCAGGGAGGCGGAACAGGCCATCCCGATATCGGGCGGCTTCGTCGGCAATGCGGACGATCCGACCGGACTGCATGTGGATGTATCGGTCCACGCCGTACCGAAACTTTAAACGCGGACCTCGATGGACCGTTCCCCGTTCATTGGCGAGCAGCGGATCATCAAGGTCCCTTTCGGCCGCTCGCCCCGAAAGCGCAGCATCGCGGCAATGGCTGCCAAACAGGCGAATTCTCGAAGACGCGGCTTCTGATCGCGCATCGAATTTGCGCAGCGCGGCACAAGTTTGCACTGCCACCAGGTCGACAATTGTGCTCTCTTTGGCTGCGCGACCACTCGCTGATCATTTCAGCCCCAGCCGATGGTCGCTGCCCCGGCGTTGATTCCCACGATTCGCGCCGGTCGCCTTGTTCATGCGTTCACCTGAGTGGCAGCCATGGTGCAGAACCTAGTAGCCGGATTGGTCGTGGTAGCTTTGATCATCATGGGCGTGCTTGCCTACGCCCAGAAACACGAGGGGTGCTTGCACGGGCGCTCGCTTCAAACCTTCAAGCCCTGCGGATCAGTTAGCGTTGACCTGTAGCGCTGGCCGCGACGCTGCGGCCAACTGGCGCGATTTGGTGCTCACGATCCCGGGCAAATCCCGGTGCGCCTATCTCCGTCTCGCGTTGGAGCGATCCGAGGCAGGCGCGGTCAGCGCTGGGTTTCTCCGCTTGCGCGCGTGAAGTTGCGCCGCGGTTCGATGGACGGCCGGCCTCGCAAACACCTTGCAAGCCCGGCCCTTTCGAACTAATTTGGCTTGCGGGGAATTGCAGACTCCCCATCAGACGGGTTCCGTCCAAGCTCTGCGCAATGCTCGACGTGTCGAGGAAATTGCGCATGGACGATCGAAAACCTCCAATTTCGCAAAGTGCTCCTTGTCGAAAAACCGACGCTGACGCGGCGGTGATCGATTCTGTTCGCCAAGGCTCTTCAGTAGTTCAAGGCTCGTCAGTCGTTTATTTCTGCAGTGCGGAGGAAGTCAGCGAAGGCTTCGCCATTGCGTTACGAGCGATGGGATTCGACGAAATTCTGCTGTCAGATCTTATGGCGCAGTCTGTCATCACCTCAAACCCGGAGGAGAGATAGATGGATCTCAAACTTTGGCTTGTGACCTCGATCCTTGCGGTCTCGTTCACGACGATCGCGGCCGCTCAGGAAATCGACTGGAAGAAGGTCGATGACACGTTTGGAAGAAAGCCCGCGGTCTCGGGCGATGTGCACCGCTACGGTTTCCCCCGGACCGATCTGACCGTCACTCTCGATGGCGTCACTATCAAACCAGCTTTGGCACTCGGAGGCTGGGTGGCGTTCAAGCCGATGCACGGCGAGGCCATGATCATGGGCGACCTCGTGCTGCTCGAGACCGAAATCAATCCGGTCATGCTGAAGATGATTGAAGGTGGGCTTGAGATCACCGCCGTCCACAATCACCTGCTGCGCGCCAGCCCGGCCACGTTCTACATGCATGTCGGAGGTCATGGCGATCCCACAAAGATGGCCACCGTTATTCGGGAGGCTCTGGCGGTGAGCAAGACACCTCTCGCGACACCGGCCGCGGCGCCTCCGCCAACCGTCGAACTCGATACCGCACAGCTTGATCAGATCATCGGCGTCAAAGGACAGGTAAACGGCGGCGTCTACCAATTCGCCGTGCCGCGCCGTGATCCGGTCACGGAAAATGGCATGCAGATCAGCCCGGTTGGACCGATGGGCGTAGCGATAGCCATCGGTTTTCAGCCCACCGGTGGCGGCAAGGCAGCCATCTCCGGGGATTTCGTCCTCTCCGGCGACGAGGTGAATCCGGTGATCAGGACATTGCGAGCAAACGGCATCGACGTAACCGCCGTCCACAGCCACATGCTGGACGAACAACCGCGGCTGTTCTTCCTTCATTTCTGGGCTAATGACGACGCGTTGAAACTTGCTCAAGGACTTCGCGCAGCGCTCGACAAAACAGCCAGCACAAAGAGTTAGGAGTAAGGGAACTCGACCACGCTACAAATTCCGCGGGGATCCGCGCAGCCTCCCCATCAGATGGGTGTCCATCCAAGTGCTCGTTACCTCGCTTTCGGGGGCGCGAACTTATGGACGGATGGATCCTCACTCCTTTTTTTCTTGCGGCCTTTGCCGGCGGTTTCGTCAGCGGCTTCTCCGGGTTCGCAATGGGCCTCGTTGTGTCGGGTGTGTGGCTGCACATCATTACGCCAATACAAACCGCGGCACTAATCGCCGGCTACGGTCTGCTCACGCAGGGCTACGGCATCCTGAAACTGCGTCAGGCGTTGGACTGGCAAAAAATATGGCCGCTCTCGCTAGGCACGACCATTGGCATCCCGATCGGAGTGATCCTGCTGAGCCATCTCAATCCGGTCTATCTGCGGTTCGGGGTGGGCGTATTGCTCGTGCTCTACACGGTTTATGGCTTGGCGCGGCCAGCGATCAAGCCGATGAAAATTAGAGTCGGAGCCGACATCGGCATTGGCATCGTCAACGGGCTTGTCGGCGGACTGACCGGACTCGGCGGCGTCGTGTCGACCATATCTTGCCAATGGCGCGGCTGGACGAAGGATTTGCAAAGGGCGGTGTTTCAGCCGGTACTGTTCGCTGCCTTTGTGGTCATCTCCATTTCAATGGGCATCACCGGCGCGTTCACGCAGGAAACCCTTAAACTCTATGCGCTGGGCTTCCCATTCATGCTGGCCGGCCTGTGGAGCGGGTTCAAGCTCTATGGAACCATTAATGACGAGACATTCCGCAAAGCGGTGCTGGTACTTCTTCTGTTTGCCGGTCTGTCGCTGATTGTGCCTGCAGTGTTTGTTCAACCTTCGTGAGGTCGTCATGCCCCTGAAAGCAATCGGAACCATCACCATACCAGGCGCCGCGGGCAGCGAGTTCGATCACGCCGCCTTCGATGCAAGGAGCCGGCGTGTCTTCATTGCACACACCGCCCGCGATTGCGTCGAGGTGATCGACCACGATGCCGGCAAGCACCTTACTACTTTGCCGGGATTTCCAGGCGTGGCAGGCGCCGTCGCCGACGACGGACAAATTCTGGTCACGAACCGCGGCAGCGCCAGCGTTGCCTTGCTTGATGCCAACACCCTGAAAACGCGCGCCACGTACAAGACCGGCGGCCGACCGAATGGTGCTGTGATCGTCGCGCAATCTGGCCTCGGGATTGCAGCCTGCATCGGCGACGATGGGGAAACTCCGACGCTTCAGCTCTTCGAACTGAACGGTCCCAGGCATGCGTCGATAGACCTGCCGGGACGGCCACGCTGGTGCGTTACCGATGCAACCGCCGAACGGGTGTTCCTCTGCATCCGCGAGCCGTCCATGGTGCTCGTGGCGCGCTTGCCCGACCTTGGCGCCGTGATGCATTGGAAAGTCCCCTCATCAGGGGCCCACGGTCTTGATATCGACCACTCCAGAGGCCGGCTTTATGTCGCCTGTGATGATTCAACATTGGTTGAGATGAGTAGCACGTCAGGGGAAATCGTTAATGTCTGGCCAATCGGAGGCCCGCCGGATGTCACGTTTTTCAACCCCGCGACCGGCCTGGTTCACGTCGCCATCGGGGAGCCTGGGCTTGTCGATTCCATCGATCCGCGCAACGGACGTAGCACGCGAACCGTGACCGGCGCTGGCGCGCATACCACGGCGCTGGTGGCGCCGGACCAACTCTACGTAATTTCAGCGGCACATGGCGGAGTGCTCGTTCTCTCGGACGCTTGATACCCGCCAACACAAGAAGGAGAATCAAGATGAAATGGATCACCCGCGAAAAAGTTAAGGTAGATCGCGTCGCATGTCCGTGGCTCATTAAGAAGTTTGTCGATAAGGACGCCGAGTTCGTATTTGTGCCGGGCGAGAAGGTGATGGCGGAGGCGAAGCGGCTCGACGCGATACCCTACGACGTTAAAGACGTCGAGCTTGGCCATCACGGCAAGGAATGCTCGTTTGAGGCCATCCTGAAAAAGTACGAGCTGACGGGTGATCCGGCCTTGATGTTGCTTGGTCGGATCGTCAACGGTGCCGACACGGACAACACGCTGTACAATCAACCGGAGGGGCCGGGACTGGAAGCTGTCGCCGAAGGCTTTCGGCATCTCGGCTTCAAGGATGACCACGAACACAATGCGGCAGGGTGGATCATCTATGACGCGCTCTATGCGTATTGCCGCGAGATGGTAAAGCGCGGCAAGCCGCACGGCGACTTCATGAGTTGATGATCGCGAGTATCGCTTGAGCACCACAGGCGCGCATGATACAGTAGTCACTCGGGCCATTGACAACCGCCCGATCAGCTTCCGCAGCCAAGCGTTGTTTCACTCCATTATGGAGGTGAAACCATGTCTTGCGGCAGCACGACGTCTAATTCAACGTATTACAATCACGCATCTGCGCGCTCGTTTCCAGACACCGGATGGTGGAAAATTCCGCTTGCGTGGTTTCTCGCAATGGGACTGGCGTGGGAACGCCGATGCCAATACAGGCAACTTCTCGAACGCGATGATCGGTTGCTCGCCGACATGGGTTTATCGAGAACGGCCGTTGAGGAAGTGCGCAGGTCTCCGTTGTATCTGATTGCGTGGCGCGACAGCCGGTAACAACCTTGACGCCAAGGGTCCGCCGCACCGCTCGAACTTCGCCAGTTTCGATATCGTTCGCGCGGCGCGGCCCCAGGGCGCGGGAAGTATCGCACATTCCTGCTGCCAGCCCTCGCGGCGCGTAAATCGAATGCTAATGATTGCCCCTTTCGTGCCCGTGCCGATGATGCAGATCGGGGTAATGCGGGTGTTTGTGCCGCATTGGCTTGTGCTCATGCCAATGCGCGTGCGGTTCGGTCACGGGGCCGTCATGGTCGTGCTGGTGGTGATCGTCATGGACATGGCGGTGCTCGTGCGCAAACGCTTCGTGCAAATGGTCGTGTTCATGTCGTTCGGTGAGATGTAGCCAAAGCCCCAGCCCCATCAACAGTGCCGCAAAAGCCAGCTTGAACGTCAGTGGCTCTCCGAGGCCTAAAGCGATCAGCGCCCCAATAAAGGGGGCAAGCGAGAAGTAGGCGCCGGTACGGGCCGTCCCAAGATGACGGAGGGCAAGCACGAAAAGAACGAGGCTGACCCCGATCGCGAAGAACCCGAGGGTGGCAGCGGCAGTGGCGATACCAGTAGGTGGCAGCCCATCGCCGAGCCAAAATCCGCCCGCCATGTTCGCCGCTCCAGCAGCAAGGCCCTTGATCATTGCAATCGTGACTGGGTCGGCTGACGACAATTTGCGCGTTAGATTGTTATCAACGCCCCAGCATATGCAGGCGCCGGCAATGAGCGCCGCCCCGACGTCAAGTGAGAAGCTCTGCCCCTCCCATGACAAGACTATTGCGCCGAGGATAATGGCCAAAGCGCCCAACAATAGGCGTCTATCGACGTTCTCGCGAAAGACCAGCCACGCCATTCCCATCGTTGCAAGGCTTTCGAGATTGAGGAGCAAAGACGCCGAGGCAGCCGGAGTACGGCTGAGGCCAAACATAAGCAACGTAGGACCAACGATGCCGCCAAAGAAAACAATGACGACGAGCCAAGGCAGATCATGCCGCCTGAGAGGGGCCTCAGGGGCCGAAACCCGGAATGCCGCGCGTGCGGTGTGCACGACTGCCAAGCCCAGGCCTGCGCCGAGGTAGAGCAGCCCTGCCAGCATCTGTGGACCGATGCTGGCGAGAAGCATTTTTGAAAGCGGTGCGGCTGCTCCGAACAGGGCGGCCGAAGCCAGCGCCAATGGCACCCCCGGCACCTGAACAGGTGATTGACCCAACTTCATTTGTCCGCCCGTGAATGTTAGCTGCAACCACTCCGCGGTATATCCGGCCGTCAAAGAAACCGCTGAAGCAAAAATTCAGCGAAGGTCTGATGCGGATGGGCTGGCGGAAGACCCGAGCATTTCACCGTCATTGCCAGCCCACGCCGACGGCGTGTCGGCTAGTGCGACGTTTCATTGCATAGGCGATAGACCTCAAGTCCAGCAAGGGCTGCCGGCAACGGCTCCAGCGTCACAGGCCGGAACCGATTGTGCGAGGGATTGTCCAACAGCGCGCTGCGTACTGCGCCAGTGACGAAGATGCCGTACTCTTGGCTGTCCAGGAGCTTGGCCGATGCATTCTGCAATCGCGACGCGATCCAAACGTCGCGGCCGTAGAGAAAGGATCTGAATGTGTAAAGGGTGCCACGGTGAAGCCCGATACTGATCGTGCAGCCGAATTGTTCCCGGTGCCGAATTGCTTCCCAGTTCTGAGTCAATCGCTCTGCCCCGGCAATAGCCTGCGCGGCGTCGGTAAAAGTTATACAATAGGAATCTCCAAGGTTGAACCGGACCGTACCGCTGAATTCCTGCGCTATGCCGCGTGTCACTGCATCCAGCGCATCGAGGATACGCTCTACGGTGGCACTGGTGGGTCCGGCATCAAGCATCGCGCCGAAACGCTCGAGATCGGAGAACAGGATGTAGGTGTCGGCGAGTACTCGCGTGCGATGACGCTGTTCGATACGGTAAATCGGCATTCGCTCAGCAAAGCCCTTGAACACGAAATTCTCGACGAGCGCGGTCTGGATTTCGGCCGACGTAATGGCGAGGCGAGCAGCAGTCGTGAGGTAAATTTCGTCGGCCGGCGTCACCGCCTCCACGCGGGCTGCGAGTGCAAATGCATCACCGATGAAGTCGCCGTCCTGAAACGCGATATCGCCGAGCGCGATCACAATCCGGATGGCCAGCCGGTCGTCTCCGCGGTTGAGCTGCGCTAGTCGCAACGCGTCTTGCATCGCGATGGCCGCTTTGGCCGCGCTGGTTACACTGGGAAATTCCAACCAATAGCCATCGCCCGCTCCCTTGATGATGCTGCCGTTGTGCTCAGCGGCGTGGCGCGCCAGGAATTCGCGGTGCTCGCTGAGAAGGGCCTGCAGATCGGCCGCCAGCAGCTCGCGGAAACGGGATGTCGAGCCGCTGATATCGGTCTTCATGACCACAGTGGTGCGAAGCGGATTCATCTTGCGCCATCGCTTCTATGCGCCCGCTGGTGCTCAGCCTATAGCAATTTTCGGTTCATTGGGAGGCAAATGAAACGGCATAGTAAGCATACCGGATGGGCTCGCCGTCGCTTCGGCCACCCTATGGACTGCGAGCCGATTTGCCTTGCGTGCGAGCGCAACTTTATGAAGCGGCCTGCGGCACGATGGCACGACGGGCAAATCACTTCTGATTTTCAGAAATCGTGTCAAGCCCGGGATTGAGAAATATTCCACTTTCGTTCTCAGGCAAATCAGTCGCATAACTCCGTCCGTCTCACGGCGGATGAGGGGCGTCGGCCATCGTCACGAACGCGCGGTGAGATGCGATGGACGCAAGAGCTGCGACTGACGTGTGTGGCTCAAGCGTACGGCGAAGTCGTGTGGTTCGGGCGCCGCGGTGCTGGCGTTAAGCGTGCGATAAGAAGCGCAGGCGACGGAGGCAAAAGAGCCGTTCTCCGGGAAGAGCACGAAGTAAGTCGTAAAGCCATTGCGCAGGGAAGGCCGGAGTGTTCCCGCTGCCCTGTATGCTCGTGTGCCCTTTTGCTTGCGCAAATCGCACGCGGGACCGCGGGTGCGGCAAGCACCCGGTCTTCCCTGCGCCCTCTGATAAAAGGGGCAAGGTGAATAGCAAACCTCGGGCGCATCACGTCGCGAGAATACGTTAGCTCGTTCAGCCGTCATTGCGAGCCAACGGGTCGCGCGAATGGGCGCCCGATGACAGGCTTCGCGAAGCAATCCAACTCTCCACTTGCGGCGCTATATGGATTGCTTCGCTTCGCTCGCAATGACGGTGGGGCTCTAACTTCCCTGGTCATCATCGCCCGGCTTGCTGCCTCCTCTTCGGCGATCCAGGGGCCAAGCCGCCGCCGCGGTCAGATTGTCGCACTTTTGCAATGCAGCAAAGCTGTGAGGAGGCCCCTGCTAACGGGCAATGGCAATTCGGTCGGCTTGTCTGTATTGGTGCAACTGGCATGCAAGCTTCGGAGCGGACGCGCGCTCCGAAGAAATAACGGGAGAAAACATGCGTAAACTCATCCTGGCTGCGGCATCGATCGCGGCGCTGACTCTGGTCGGACCCGCTGCGGCGCAATCGCCGATCGTGATCAAGTTCAGCCACGTGGTGGCGACCAATACCCCGAAGGGGCTGGCGGCCGAGAAGTTCAAGGAACTCGCCGAAAAATACACCGGCGGCAAGGTCAAGGTCGAAGTCTATCCGAACTCACAGCTCTACAAGGACAAGGAAGAGCTGGAAGCTTTGCAACTCGGCGCGGTGCAGATGCTGGCGCCCTCGAACTCGAAGTTCGGCCCGATCGGGGTCAAGGAATTCGAGGTGTTCGATCTGCCCTACATTCTCCCCGACCTGAAGACGTTGCGCAAAGTCACCGACGGCCCGCTCGGCGCGAGGCTGCTGAAGCTCCTGGACTCCAAGGGCATGACCGGGCTTGCCTACTGGGATAACGGCTTCAAGCAGATGAGCGCCAACAAGAAGGTGGTCGCGCCTGCCGACTACAAGGGCCTGAAATTCCGCATCCAGTCTTCGAAGGTGCTGGAAGCCCAGTTCCGCACGCTTGGCGTGATCCCGCAGGTGATGGCGTTCTCCGAAGTCTACCAGTCGCTGCAGACCGGCGTGGTCGATGGCCAGGAAAACACCTGGTCCAACATCTACACCCAGAAAATGCATGAGGTGCAGAAGTACATGATCAACACCAACCACGGCTATATCGGCTACGTGGTGGTGACCAACAAGAAGTTCTGGGACGGCATGCCGGTGGATATTCGCGAGCAATGCGAAAAGGCGATGAAGGAAGCCACCGAATATGGCAACGGCCAGTCGGCAAAGGAAAACGATGAAGCGCTCGCCGACATCAAGAAGTCCGGCAAGACCGAGATCGTGACGCTGACGCCGGAGCAGGATTCGGTCATGCGCAAGGCGATGGAAGCGGTCTACAAGGATGTTGCCGGCCGCGTCGGCCAGCCCTTGATCGACGAGTTCCTCAAGGAGACGCGCGGCGCGACCAACTAGAAGCGCGTCTTCGAGGTGCGCATCGAGCGATCGAGCTGTCGTTGGGCCGGCAACTCATTCTCCGTCATGGCCGGGCTTGACCCGGCCATCCACGCCTTGCTCGCCGTGCGCGAGTAAGTCGGTGGATGCCCGGGCATAGGCGAGCGGAAGCGACGCCGTTCTTCAGACGCCTAAGCCCGGGCATGACGAACAGTAATATGTGGGGGAAACATTGATACTACTTCGTATCCTCGATCGCCTTGAGGAGCTGCTGATCACATTCCTGATCGCGGCTGCGACTTTGATCATTTTTGTCGCGGTGATGCATCGCTATCTGGTCGGCGTTCCCCTTTTCTACGACATCCTGTTTCCCATCAATCTGTCCTGGGCGCAGGAACTGTGCATCTTCATGTTCGTGTGGATGGCGAAGTTCGGTGCCGCCTACGGCGTGCGCACTGGCATTCACGTCGGCGTCGACGTGCTGGTGAACCAACTCAATCCGCCGTGGCGGAAGGGCACGGTTCTGTTCAGCCTGCTGTGCGGCGCGCTGTTCACGGCCGTGGTCGGGACGATGGGCGCAAAGTTCGTCCACGGGCTTTACTACACCGACCAGGTGACGCCCGACCTCGAGTTGCCGAGCTGGATCATCTATCTCTGCGTCCCGCTCGGCTCCTATCTGATGTGCTTCCGCTTCCTGCAGGTGGCCTATAATTTCTGGTTCACCGGTCATCTGCCCCATCACGACGAAACCCAGGTCGAGGGTGTGGAAATCGACGCTCCCGGTGCCGGCGCTGGGGGGATCGCCCGATGAGCGCCGCGATTATCTTCGGGCTTCTCGTCCTGCTGATGCTGACGGGCATGCCGATCTCGATTGCGCTCGGCCTGACCGTGCTGTCGTTCCTGTTCTTCATGACCACGGTGCCGATCGAATCCGTGGCGCTAAAACTGTTCACCGGCATCGAGAAGTTCGAGATCATGGCGATCCCGTTCTTCATCCTCGCCGGCAATTTCCTCACCCATGGCGGCGTCGCGCGGCGAATGATCGAGTTTGCGCGAACGATGATCGGCCATTGGGCGGGCGGCCTCGGCATCGCGGCGACGATGGCGGCCGCGCTGTTCTCGGCCGTCTCCGGATCCTCGCCGGCGACGGTGGTCGCGATCGGTTCGATCATGCTGCCGGCCATGCTGTCGGTCGGTTATCCCAAGCGCTTTGCGGCCGGCGTCATCGTCACCGGCGGCGCGCTCGGCAATCTGATTCCGCCGTCGATCATCATGGTGATCTATTCGGTCGCGACGAGCGGGGCGGTTTATTTCGGCCCGGCCGGGGAGAAGGTCGGCTCCGCGTCGGTCGGGCAATTGTTCATGGCCGGCATGGTGCCGGGCGTGATCCTCGCGATCATGCTGTCGGCAACCACCTGGTATCGCGCCTGGAAGAACGACTACCCAAGGGTTCCGAAGGCGACATGGGGCGAGGCCTTGCGCGCTTTCCGGGAATCGATCTGGGGAATCTCGCTGATCGTCGTGGTGCTGGGCGGCATTTATCTCGGCTGGTTCACGCCGACGGAAGCCGCAGCCATGAGCGCGGTGTACGCCTTCCTGATCGAGATGTTCATCTACAAGGATTTGCAGTGGAAGGACGTCCCCAAGGTCCTGCTCACATCTGCGAACATGAGTGCGATGATCCTCTATATCGTCACCAATGCGGTGCTGTTCTCGTTCCTGATGACGAGCGAGCAGATCCCGCAGGCGATGTCGAACTGGATCACGGGTAGCGGCATCAACTGGATCACCTTCCTGTTGGTGGTGAACCTGTTGCTGCTTTTGGCCGGCAACGTGATGGAGCCGTCGTCGATCGTGCTGATCATGGCGCCGATCCTCTATCCGATCGCGGTCAAGCTCGGCATCCATCCGGTGCATTTCGGCATTATCATCGTGGTCAACATGGAGATCGGCATGTGCCATCCGCCGGTCGGACTAAATCTCTATGTCGCCTCCGGCATCGCCAAGATGGGCATCACCGAATTGTCGATCGCGGTGCTGCCATGGCTGATCACGCTCCTGATTTTCCTCGGCCTGATCACCTACATCCCGGAATTGTCGCTGTGGCTGCCGCGACTGCTCGGCATGCTCTAGCCGTTGGCGCATTGGGCTGGATCAAACGGGATCACATTACATCTTGGTAAGGGAAGCCTCTCTTGCCAACCTTTAAGTTGAAGGCCGGCTGAGGCGAGCCCATCTTGAGGCAACCTTTCACAGGAGGTTCGCATGAGGAAGTTTGCTATCGCAGCGGTTGCGGTACTCGCCATCGCCGGTTCGACCGCCGTCTATGCCCAGCACCGTCATTGGGGCCATGGCTTTTCGCGGATGAATCCGGAGGACCGGGCGGCCTATACCGACGCCCGGATCGCGGCCGTCCATGCCGGCCTCAAATTGACCGCGGACCAGGAAAAGCTGTGGCCGCCGGTCGAGGCCGCGGTCAGGGAGTTCGCCAAGCTCCGGACCGATCGCGCCAACGCGCGGATGAACGCGCCGCAGGACGATTCCAGCCAGCAGAAGCCGGACGATCCGGTGGCGCGGCTGCGCGACCGGGCCGAGAATATGGCAGCCACCGCGTCGGCCATGAAGAAGATCGCGGAAGCCGCCGACCCGCTCTACAAGACGCTCGATGACGGCCAGAAGCGGCGGCTCGCCGTTCTGACCCGGTTCGGGGGCTGGGAAGGCTGGCGCCACCACCGGTTCGAGCGCGAAATGGGCATGGACCGCGACTCCGATCGGCACCACGGCTACGGCCGCAATCGCGATGACCGGGACGGTGGACCGGCCCGGGGCGGTCCGGAACGGCTCTGACGCGCCCCCTCCAGGGGGCCCGATCCGAACATCGGCGGAAGCCGCTGAAATCCAGCGGCTTTTTGCCGTTTTGGCTGTCAGCCAAAGCCCGGGAAAAGTCGTCTCGGCTTGCTGGACATCCCCGAGTCGCTTTGCTAAACGACGCCCTCTTGTGAGGGCTTTCCGGACCAAGATCCGGGCGCATAGCTCAGTTGGTAGAGCAGATGACTCTTAATCATCGGGTCCCAGGTTCGAGCCCTGGTGCGCCCACCAAGCCTTTCAAGAGCTTAGCAGTCTAGCCAAGCGCCTATTCCGACAAATGATCGTCGGCTATTCCGACAAAACGGCTGGTTTTGTTCGCTCGGCGCGGCGCTTCTGGGCGCCGGAAACAAGCTGCTTCCGGGTGCGCTTCGCGTACGTCGGCAACTGCCTTGCCGAGCGGTGGCGTCCTGCTGCGCGCAGCTCGGCATCGGAGAGATCGGAGTCCGCTCCTTCCGTAAATCCGCCGTGGCGAAATGACGTAAAGCTAAGCTCGTCGCGAAGCCCGGCCGCTCGAATAATGCGCTTGACGGTGGCGCGCAGATAGTCGAGTCCGCCACGTGGTGTTATCCACGGGAGCGGAGCACGCGCGCGGCGGTGTCCGTGATCTCGTCGAAATACGAGACCGCTAACGGTCTGCTCCTTGATGGCGTCCAACTCCGGCATGAGTTCAGGGAAGAGCTGATTGCCCGCTTCATCAAAAAGAGGCCACCATGCTTCTTCGCCGGTTTTGGGGTGAACGACACAAACGCTGTTTGGCCGCGCCTTCGGCCGATAGTGAGAAATTTCGAACGCTCCGAACAAATGCTCTTCGCGTTGAAGCCATTCCCATGCAGTCAGGGCCGCGGTAGCGATTGAGGGATAGCCAAGTCCAAGTGCTGCGTTACGAAACGCCACCAACTCATCCCATGTCGCTGTCGGCGTCTCGGTTTTCTTCTGACCTGGCGCCAGCTTCTTCAGTCCCATTTTTGCAAATGGATTGTCGACGGGGACAATCGCTTCTTCTGCCCGCTGCATCACAAACCAAGCGCGCCTACACGCGCCCATTGCCGCGATCGCCATGCGCCGGCGCTCACGATGTACCACGTTGCCCTCAGCATCGAGGCTCTCGACCACGAGCAGCTTCGCGTAGACCGCGTCCACAAAAGCCTTCGTGAAATCGCCCACCTGTTTCGACCCAGCGCGGCTACCATCTTTTAGGATGTGATCCGCAAAGAGCTTTGTACCTTGTTCATAGGTTCGTTGCGTGTGTGGATCGACGTCTTTCCATTTTTGTTGTTTTTTGAACTCATGCACTAGCCAATCGAAGGAACCCTTGGCGTGGCCTTTGGGCGCAAGGTCCGACAGGCCGCCCGTTCGCCAGGAATCAAACGCCGGAAGTAAAACGTTTTCGGCGCGGGTGACAGCAGCGTCATAGTTCTGGCCGAGCGCCTCGGCTTCCAACGGACAACCTTGCTTGCGCGCCCAACTCGGCGGTTCAAAGAAGTATGCCCAGCGGCCATTCTTCAGCGGCTTGCGGCGGCAGTATCGAGGCAATTTTAACGCGGTTCTCAATGGCTTCATGCGAGCGCTGCCAAGTCGACTTTTGCCAGATTCTGCCTGACCTTGATTCCGGGAGCAACGTGCTCGTCAACAATGACCTTGACCCAGATGGCTTCCCTGGCACGACCCACGCCGCGATACCGGGTGGGAGGCGGGGCTTCGCCGCGAGAAACAGCGAGCACCAATTCGCGCACGCTTCTGAAATCGAGATAAGCCGCCAGCATGTCCATTCGCATCTCGGCCGGCCACGCCCCGTTCACAGGATAGCGGGCGGAAAGTGAGCTGCGCTGAGGTGAGGCACTGCGCAATTTGGGCCCAGGCGTCAACTCCCGCTCTTTGAGCCGGGAGACACCCTTGGACTTTTGAGCGACGGTCTCTTTCATCGTAACGCCGTTTAATGCCGATGCGCGGTGATGACCCCGATCATCATCAGCACTACGATGGGCAACAACAAAGGAAATCAGAGCCCAAGAATGGGATAGAACCGGTGTCTTCAGTCGCACGGCTTCCGGCCTTGGCGTACTGGAGCGTAGCCTATCGTGGCGCGAAAACTTGCGCGCTTCGGTTCGCTGGGAAGCTAAACAATAGTTTCGTCATCGTTATTTCCGTTCTGTCCGACCTCGAATCCGGAACGGCAATCCGCCGCAGAACCCAAAAGGCTCTGTCGAAGAATTGGCAGCATACGCTTGCGTCAAATGCAGTAGACGAAGCCCTTTATTTCGAAAGTTTGCGGACGTCGATCGTGCGCGACGTTGCCAGGACGGTAATTTCATAGTGATCTGTCTGTACGATATCTCTAATGTGAACGCGACGGCTTACAATGGCTTTACACCGCTGCACGTGACGGAGTCGAAGGACATCGCCGCGCTCCTCATCAACGCGGGGGCCGACCTCGACAAGCAGGACAATTGGGGCAAGACGCCGCTGCAGAAGGCGGCCCAGAGTAGCCTGACGCCCGTGGTCGAGGCGATCTTAGAATCCGGGTACCCGTGTGACTTAACGAGCGCTGTGATGCTGGGCAAGCGGGACTTGGCGATCCGGCTTGTGAAGGAAAACCCGGCCGCGCTCAAGCGGCGGCACGCTACGGCAAACCTGTGGGGCGGGGACACGCCGCTGGCTGTGGCGGCGGGCCAGGGGGATATCGAACTGGTCAAGGTCTTCGTCGACGCCGGTGCCGACGTGAACGATGGGACCGTGATGCCCAACGCTGGCCTCGGGAAGGCCACTGCCCTCACCAACGCCGTTTGGGGAGGCCACAAGGAGGTCGTCGAATTGCTCCTTCGCCGGGGGGCGTCCACGGAGGTCGTCGGCGGCAAGTTCTACAGGACCATCCTGGACTACGCCCGTGGCAACTCCCCACCGGAGATCGTGTCGCTACTGGAGAACCCGCCCCGATAGGCTCACGTGCTGTTGAAGGCTGTCCTTAACTCCATCGCGCGAGTTCTGCTGTTGGCAACGAGTTTTTGAAATAGCTGAATCGAAATCGAATATGCAAATCCCAGAACAAGTGAAAGAGATGGTCGAGGAGGCCATCGAGCAAGCGGAACAAGGTGTGTACCGGCTAATTGAAGCCGCCGAGAAATCGGCTTCAATCGTTCCAAACCCGACAACAGACTTTTCGAAGAAACTACTTTCAATGGGAGCGCAGAATATGAATGCGGCATTTGATCATGCACGAAATTTGCTTCGATGCAGTGACTTGCAGGAAGCTGCAAATTGACAAGCGCGGTTCTTGAATGCGCAGTTCGAGATAGCAAGTCGCCAACTGAAAGAACTTTATGGCCCACCCGGTTCTAATGCTGAGACTGCAAAAACCTCGATTGAGATCAAGTAGGTTGTGACTATCGATACAAGCACGATTGGGACGCCGGCATCTGCCAAATCGATGGAATATCAAAACTCAGATGCGGAGCTAATCAAAGGTTCGGCCTATGTGCGTCGGGTGATGAGTTAGTAAGCATGCTATCGTCCATGGCTTCAATGGCCAGCTCTCCAGCATTTCAGCCCTTTCGCTCAGATGGGCATCTTGCCGCGGGGGCCGCATTTCACAGAATCTTGGTCTGTGCGAATTGTTTCTAATCTAGTCGTAGGATCAATTATCGTCAGAAGGTAGGTGATTTTTTGTCTGAACCAGAATCGCAGTCGAGCATCGGGCAATTCAGTTACCCAATAACCGTCCACTGCTGGCTCATTGAAAACAACGTGCTGACTGCCTGAGTGTTCTGTTCGTTGAAGATATGCAGCTCAGCAATGAGTTTTCGAGCCACTGCTTCGACGCCTGACATTCTTACAGTGAAGCAAGCTTCATTTGGTCCGACAGGAAAATCGCGATTTGGGGCGACCCACACTCCTTTAATAGGATGGATCTCTGCAACTGCCGGAGAACCTAGAAGCAGAGCTACCAGGCCCATCAATTGAGTGCAGTCCGCCAATCGTTTGTGGATTCCAATAGTAGAGGTCCTCATGTCGAAAACCTCCATGACGGCCATCGCGCTGGGCGCATTCGGTGCCGCGCTGCTCGCTTCGGCCACTTCCGCCGCGCCTCTCAACGCGACGACGGATCGGCTCCGCTGAAGTCTCCAACGTCGACCATGTCGGTCTGGTCTGCAACGAGTATTATGGGCGCTGCTGACGGACCCGAGGACCGCGCTGTCCTGCGCTATGACTACGACCCCAGCTACTTCCCCGGCCGGGGCACAACTATTACGCTGGCCCCGGCTACTACAATCGCGGTTACGGCTACATCAACCGGCGAGTTGGCACAATTTGCTCGTCTTGCGTCGCCGGTTGTCTTACAATCGCTAATCGCTATGGAATTGGATAGCAGTTGGACATGCCGTGAAGAAGGGTAACTGCCGTGTTCACGAAGCGGCGCAATTTACCCGGCGAATCGGGGCGTCGGTGCAGCCATTGTGGCTTCGAAATCCGGCCGACTGCGAACTTTTGTGGCGGCTGCGGACGATCCAGGGCCTTTGGGAGCGCGACTGACCAGAACGCCCTGACTTTTCTGCAATCAAAGGTGCCGCCCAAGCTGGCCGAGCGGATTTTGCATTCCGGCGGCGCCATGTCGGGCGAACGCAAGCACGTCACGGTCTTATTCGCCGACATCCGAGGCTCGACGGCGCTGATCGACCGACTCGATCCGGAAGAAGCGCTCGAAGTCCTCGGACCGGTACTTCAGGTGCTGATGGATGCGATTCATCAGCACGACGGATTCATGAACCAGGCGCGCGGCGACGGCGTCATGGCGCTTTTTGGAGCGCCGATTGCGACCGAAGACCATGCCGTGCAAGCCTGCCGTGCGGCGGTCGCCATGCAGGCTGGCATTCGCGAGCTCAATCGCAGTAGGATCAGCGATATCTCCCTGCGTGTCGGCATCAATTCCGGGCACGTCGTCATCCATTCGATCGGCAGCAACTTGACGATGAATTACGATGCGGTCGGAAAAACCGTGCATCTGGCTGCCCGCATGGAAGAGCTCGCCGCGCCAAACAGGATCATGCTAACCGCTGCGACACAAAAGCTCGCCAAGGGCTTCATCGTCGCGGAGCCGCGAGGCACGGTTGCGCTGAAAGGCGTGGCCGAGCCGGTCGAGGCTTTCGAATTGGGTGGGATGCGTTCGACCACGCGCTGGCAAGCGCGGTCTTCGCAAGGTCTCAACGTGCTCGTGGGCCGGCAGGCGGAACTCGACACGCTAAGGGGGTTGCTGCGGAGAGCCGCGAGCGGGAATGGACAGGCGCTGAACGTCATTGGCGCTGCGGGGTTCGGGAAATCGCGACTGATCCATGACTTCGTCGGCGAGCTTCCCAGCGAGTGGATGGTGCTGGAAACCGCATGCGTTCCTCAGCATACCCAGTCCAGCTATTATCCGATCAGCGATCTGATCCGTCACATGTTCGGAATAGACGTCGATGATACGCCCGACACCGTCGCCAGGCGAATAAAGGAACAGATCGCTTCGCTCGACCCCACTCTGTCCAGGTACCTTCCGGCAATTTCTTCAGTGTTGGACATCAGCGTCGAGGACCAGGAATGGAAGAACCTAGAGCCGACGGAAAAGCGTCGAGAAATCGTCGAAGCGATAACGGCCCTGCTCCTCTTTCAGGGGCGTCGCACGCCGCTGCTGATTATCGTCGAGGACGTCCATTGGATCGATAGCGAAACGAGGATCATTCTTCACAATGTCCTGAGTCTGCTACGTGGCTTGCGAATTTTCCTGGTCATGACGCAACGCCCGGAAGGTAATCTGGCGGACCCTGATCTCCTTCGCCTCGAATTATCGGCGCTCGCGGAGGTGGCTTCACAGGAAATGCTTGATCGCCTTATCGGCCGAGATGTCACTCTGCAGTCGATAAGTAGCCGCATCGTCGCCAAAGCACAGGGAAATCCCTTGTTTCTGGAAGAACTGGTTCAGTCTCTCGCAGAGACAGGCAGCTTCGAGGGAGAGCCAGGAGATTATCGCCTCAGCAAGCCTGCCGATCGGATCGAGATCCCGCAGACCATCCATACTGTCCTGGCTGCCCGCATTGATCGATTGGATGGATTGCCGAAGACCTTGTTGCAAACGTCTGCCGTGGTCGGAGCGGACGTTTCGATTGCGCTGCTCTCTGGGATGCTTGAGGTGCCGGCAGGCAAGATATCCGGGTACCTCAAGCAGCTCGAGGAATCAGACTTCCTTCGCAGAGTGAAGCGCGTCGGATCGGAGTATTCCTTCAAGCATGAGCTCATCCGCGAAGTGGCCTACGGAACAATGCTGCAGGGGACTCGCCGCTCGCTTCATGGCAAGGCGGTTGCAACAATCGAATCTCGCTTCGGAGATCGGCTCGATGAGCACATCGACCGGCTGGCTGATCATGCATTCATGGCGGGGCTTTGGGAAAAGGCAGCGCCGTATCAGCTTCGGAGCTGTCGACGTGCTGTGAGGCGCGGCGCCAACCAGGATGCGATCGGGATTTATCATCGGGGATTGGAGACCTTGTCGCACTGGCCGGCCTCGGCGGCGAAAATCAAGGCTGAAATCGATTTCCGCCTCATCGTCGTCATTGCGTTGGAGCCCCTTGGCAAGCATCGTCTGATTGCCGATGTGCTGCGCGAGGCGCGGGAGCTGGCCGACCCCTCCAATGATCCAATCCGCAATGCCGCCGTCAATTGTCAGTTCGCGCTTGCCCTTTGGAGAATTGGAGAGCACGACCATGCGATGGAGGCGGCCAAGGCTGCGAACAGCATGGCGCAGCGGATCGGCGACCCGGCGCTCAACTTTGCATCGCTGCACCAGATCGGGATCGTGCTCCACGAAACCGGAGCTTACAGAGATTCGATCGAGATACACGAAAAGTGTTTCGCGTTCGAAAGTCCGGAGCTTGATGCCAAGCGCGCAGGCTGGGCCGCCTATCCAAGCGTCGTGCTTCGTACGTTTTTGGCCGATTCCCTGATCGAGATCGGGGAAATGGAACGAGCCGAGATCATGGCCAATGATGCCATCACAAGAGCCGAGGATCATTTCTATTCGCGTGCGAATATATCGCATGTCCTGGCCAGGCTGAGGATTGCGCAGGGCCGGCATGTGGAGGCGTTGTCGATCCTGCGGGAGTGCTGGCAAACCTGCCTCGATCGCGGCATCGTGCAGATGTACCCGATACTCGCGGCACGGATGGGAGAAGCCTATCTCGCCCTGGGGGATGTCAAGGCCGCCTCCGAGATTCTCTCCAAGCCGGAGCGGCTGGACATGCCACTTGGCGAAAACGCCTTTGGCTGGGGTTGGCTTTTCGTGGCGCAGGGGCATGCTTTCCTGGCGGCGGGCGATCACGCGCAGGCACGAATTTCAGGGCAGCGGGCCCTGGCGCTCGCGGTAGAGCGCGGCGAGCCGCCGCAACAGGCCCATGCGCTGAAATTGTTGGGCGATACGTACTCGGCGAAAGGCAATCGGTCCGAAGCTCAGTCCTACCTCGAGCGCGCGCTGGAGCTCGCAACCAGGTGCGACATGCGGCCGTTGATGGACCAGTGCCGTTCCTCCCTTGCGCTCGATCGCACCTCGCGCGCTGTTTGAAGGAGCCACCTAGGTCGCGCTCAGCCGGCGATATCCTGCAGCGCCTGAATCCCAGGAAGAAGGAAAACGGCTTTGGTGTTTGAGGTCCGCTCTCAGGATATGGGCGGACGCCGCGAGGGCGGATCAGTAATTCCGCTTTTGGCACATTTGAGACATGCAGAGGCGATCTGATTATTTCCGATGTTCGGGGAAGACCGGAAGTGACTGACAACCGACCAAAGCCGCCGTCAACATCTATGCGTTTGCTCCCCCTCGGCTCCCCTCAGCAATTTGAATGATTGTATCGCGCAAGGCTGGAGGAGTTATCGGCTGGGACCGAATTTCACAGAGTAGAGCCCGGGCCCGAAACAAAGGGTGCTCGGGGCGGGCGGCAGAACGCTAAAGATCTTACCCCTCAGCTCCCCTGAAGCACCTTTGGAGTCGCAGAGCCAGTTCTTACTGCGCTAAATCAAGTCAGAGCCGACCCCTGCGCAGGTTAAGCTCCGAGGGTGGCCAGCTGGGATGCCAGCCTTTCGGTGCTGAAGGGAAAACATCTGCTCGCCGGCACCCAACGAGCCTTGGAAAACGTCAGGTAGGCCAAGGATTGTCAGGGTTTGCAAAAGCGTCAGGTACTCGGCCATATCCGACGTAGCGCGGCGGTGCTATCTTCATCGTCCGCGGGGCCCTTAGTTCCGCAAATCACGTCGGCCCGACATTTGGCCCCCGGAAGCTACCGCTAAGGTTTTTCGAGGAGGGTCCCGATGCATACGAATCGTCGCGACTTGCTATTGGCGGGATGCTTAGCCGCCTCCACTCCGCTCCTTTGGAGCATTACCACTCGGCTCAGGGCCGAAGAGCCCGATCCGCCGCCAGAAACCACCACGATCCGACTCGCGAAGAGCCCAAGCATCTGCATCGCGCCTGTGTACGTGGTAAGCGATCTGCTGAAAGAGGAGGGGTTTGCAAATGTCGTTTACGTCGAAACCGGGTTAGTTGGTAGCGGCGCTGCACAAGACAAAGCTATCTGGAGAAACGCCGACGTCGACTTCAATCTGAACTTCTCTGGTCCACTTCTTCTCGAGATCGATCGAGGCTTGAGCACTACCATCCTGGCCGGGATTCATGTCGGCTGCTTCGAGCTCTTCGCCAAGGAGGGCATACGCAGCGTCGCCGACCTGAAGGGTCGAACCGTCGGCGTCCAATCGCTTGAGTCGCCCCCGCATGTGTTCCTGAGCGCGATGGCGACACTTGTTGGGCTCAATCCGGCGAAAGATATCGAGTGGGTGACGAGCGCGAAGGTCAGACCGATCGAATTGTTTGCGGAGGGCAAGATCGACGCCTTCCTCGGATTTCCCCCAGAACCTCAACGTTTGCGCGCGCAGAGCGTCGGTCGCGTCATCGTCAACAGCGCGCAGGATCGCCCATGGTCGCAGTACTTTTGCTGCATGCTGGCGGGCAATCGCGAATTCGTTCGAAAGAATCCTATCGCCACTAAGCGCGTGGTACGCGCCATGCTCCGGGCGACGGATTTGTGCGTGAGCGAACCGGCCCTTGTTGCACAGCGTATGGTGGATAGGGGTTTCGCGCCTCGCTTGGATTACGCGGTTCAGACTCTTGCGGACGTGCCGTACAACCGCTGGCGCGAGTACGATCCTGAGGACACAATCCGCTTTTACGCGCTTCGTCTGCGCGAAGCGGGGATGATTAAATCAAGCCCCGCGAAACTCATCGCGGATGGGGCCGACTGGCGGTTCGTCAACGAGGTTCGGCGTGAACTGGGAGGCTGATTCATCTAAAGTGTTTCCGAGGAGGTCCCGATGCATACGAACCGTCGCGACTTGCTGTTGGCTGGAGCCTGCGCCGCTTCCACTGCCCTATTTGGGAGCGTCGTGGCGCGGCTGAAGGCCGAAGAAGCCAACCCGCCGCCAGAGACCACCACAATCCGCCTTGCGAAGAACCCGAGCATTTGTATCGCTCCCCAGTACGTGGTGAGCGACCTCTTAAATGCCGAGGGGTTTGCAAACGTCGTTTACGTTGAATCTGACGCCGGCGTGGAGCAAACCAAAGCGATCGCCAAAGGCGACATCGACTTCACCCTGCATTTCTCCGGTCCGCTTCTTCTCGAGATCGACCGGGGGGCGAGCGTTACTGTTCTGGCCGGGGTTCATGTCGGCTGCTTCGAGCTATTCGCCAAGGAGGGCATTCGTAGCGTTGCTGATTTAAAGGGGCGAACCGTCGGCCAGCAAGGGCTTGGCAGCAGTCCTCACGTTTTCATCAGCGCGATGGCGACGCTTGTCGGACTCGATCCCGCCAAGGATATCGAGTGGGTGACGAGCGCGAAGGCCAAACCGATCGAATTGTTTGCTGAGGGTAAGATCGACGCGTTCCTTGGCTTCCCTCCGGAGCCACAGCGTCTGCGTGCGCAGAACATCGGTCATGTCATCGTCAACAGTGCGCAGGATCGCCCATGGTCGCAGTACTTTTGCTGCATGTTGGCGGGGAATCGGGAGTTTGTCCGAAAGAATCCCATCGCCACCAAACGTGTAGTTCGCGCCATGCTCCGGGCGACGGATTTGTGCGTAAGCGCGCCGGCCCTTGTTGCGCAGCGAATGGTAGATGGTGGTTTCACGCCTCGCCACGACTATGCGGCTCAGACGCTTGCGGATGTGCCGTACAACCGCTGGCGCGAGTTTGATCCCGAAGACACAATCCGCTTTTACGCGCTTCGTCTGCGCGAAGCGAGGATGTTGAAATCGAATCCTGCAAAGATTATCGCGGATGCAGCCGACTGGCGGTTCCTGAACGAGGTTCGACGTGAACTTGGAAGCTGATCCGACGTCGTTTCTTGGTCAGCGCCCGCTCCCTGCAACGTCGCGAGGAAGTGGAGACGAGGCGTCGGCGAAGAGCGGTCTTCTAGGCTTTGAGTTGCGACCCTCGTTGCGTACGAAATTGCTGATGGCCTTCTTCGTCATCGAAATGCTCTTGGTCTCGGTTGGGCTAATCGGTCTCCTTTCGCTGCGCGAGGCGGACCAGCGGGCGAACCAGGTCGTTGGCCTGCAGCAGAAGATCGAGGCATATCGGCAAATGCAGCACAATACGCTTCGACAGCTTTATGGCGTATCCACAGCGCTCGCCTTTCCGAACGAAACGACACTGGCAGTTGTGCTGCGGCAGATCAACCAGTTTGGGTACGATCTTGACCGCGTGTCGTTCGTCGCAAAGGACGAGGTGGCGCTGCTCAACCAGGTGCGCGAAGAATATTCGCGCTTCATTGCCGTAGTTTCACACATCGTCGATCTCATCCGCGGCGGGCGAGCGGCTGATGCCAAACAGAGCGAACTCGCGGAGCTCGGGCCTCTTGCGGACAAGCTCGAACGATTGACCAATCAATTGGTCAACCGGGCTGAAGCTGACATGGTGGCTGGCATAGATGCGAGCCGACAAACCTACACCAAATCTCAGATACTTGTCGCTGCGGTCGCGCTCGCAAGCTTTGTGCTTACGCTGGTCTTGGGACATGCGATCTCTCGGTCTGTGATCGAACCAGTTCGCATCATTCACGACGGGCTAAACCGAATAGCTGCTGGCGATTTCGCCCAGCGTATCGATGTTCCCAATCGGGACGAACTCGGGGAGCTTGCGGCGCACGTCAATTCGACCTGCGAAGAGCTCCAGCAGCTCTACCGAAGCCTTGAGGAGGCCAGCCGTCACAAATCGCAATTCCTCGCAAACATGAGTCATGAATTGCGGACGCCACTGAACGCGGTGCTCGGCTTTTCAGAGCTCATGCTCGACGGCATATACGGTAATCCTCCGGAGAAAATGCGATCCGCCGTCGAACGCATCCAACGGAACGGCAGACATCTGCTCGGTCTCATCAACGATGTCCTCGATCTCTCCAAGATTGAAGCCGGACAGCTTCGACTCTCTCTGACCGACTACTCGGTTGAGGAACTGGTAAATGTTGTCCATACCTCCGTTGAGTCGCTCGCCGCGGACAAGAACCTGAGTTTGAGAATTGCTGTGCCGCCTGGCTTGCCGCCGGCGCGAGGAGATGAACGCAGGCTCGCTCAAGCCCTGTTCAATCTAGTTGGGAACGCGATCAAATTCACAGACGCGGGAGAGGTCCGAATAGAAGTGGAAACGAGGAGAGATTCCTATGTCTTTTCCGTTCAGGACACGGGACCGGGCATCGACGAAGCCGATCAGGCCAGAATCTTCCAGGAATTCCAGCAGGTGGATAACTCGATCACCAAGACAAAGGGAGGCGCGGGATTGGGCCTCGCCATCGTAAAGCGCATTGTGGAGATGCATGGTGGACGAATCTGGATAGAATCCCGCCTCGGCCATGGCGCGAGATTCTCTTTTCTGGTGCCGGCCCGGCTCGAGCAGCAGGCAATGCAGACATGAGCAAGCGCGTACTGGTCGTCGAGGATCAGGAGGACAATCGGCAGATTCTGCGCGATCTGCTTGCAAGCGTCGGTTACGAAATGATCGAGGCACACGACGGCGAAGGAGCGCTCGTGGCGGCGCGAACCCAAAGCCCGGACCTGATCCTGATGGATATCCAACTGCCCCTTCTTGACGGATACGAGGCGACACGGCGCATAAAGGCGCAGTCAGATCTCCGCCATATTCCGATCATCGTCGTCACCTCCTATGCGCTCGGCGGCGACGAAGAAAAGGCTCGCGCGGCCGGCTGCGATGCCTTATGTCGCAAAGCCCTACAGCGCACGAAAGCTACTTGAGACGATCAATCGATACCTGACATGAGTTTCCAGCGCGCGCTGACTTGGAGCAGAGATGCATGTCCCACCTCGAATCTTGATCGTGGATGACAACGAAACGAATCGCTGCCTTCTAACCGCTCGCCTCGGCGCCGAGGGTTATCAGACCGTGGAGGCTGAAAACGGCGAGAGGGCCCTTGCGGTCGTGCGTGAAGTTGCGCCGGACGTTGTCCTCCTCGACGTCATGATGCCGAAGATCGATGGCTTTGAGGTCTGCCGGCGACTGAAGGTCGATACGACGCTTGGATTTGTTCCAATCATCATGGTGACGGCGCGAACCGACTCACAGGATGTCGTCACTGGACTTAACGCGGGTGCCGACGAATATCTGACCAAGCCGGTCGACCATGCAGCTCTCGTTGCGCGGGTGCGTTCCATGATCCGCATCAAGGAGCTGCATGATCGAGTAGAAGCCCAGGCGGTCGAGCTCGCCGTGTGGAATAGAATGCTCGAGCAGCGTGTTGCGGAGCAAGTTGTGCAAATTGAACGGGTCAGCCGTTTAAAGCGTTTTCTTTCGCCGCAAGTAGCGGAATTGATTCTTTCTTCATCTACATATGAACCGTTGGTGAGCCACCGCAGAAAAGTGACAGTATTCTTCGGCGACCTTCGAGGTTTCACGGCCTTCGCGGAGATTGCCGAGCCCGAAGAGGTGATGGCGGTGATGCAGGAATATCATGCCGCCTTAGGCTCCCTTGTCCACGAGTTTGAAGGCACGTTGGAGAGGTTTCTGGGCGACGGAATCATGGTGATTTTCGGCGATCCGATTCCTTGTACAGATCCATGCATGCGAGCCGTTCAGATGGCAGTCGCGATGCGAAGCCGCCTGTTGGAATTATCGAAGAAGTGGCGGCGTGAAAGACACGAACTTGGTTTTGGAGTCGGTATTGCATATGGATATGCGACGCTCGGCGCTATTGGTTTCGAGGGCCGCTCTGAGTACAGCGCGATCGGGACCGTGGTAAATCTCGCCGCCCGTCTTTGCGCGGAGGCGCGCGACGGTCATATTCTCGTCGATAGCAAGGTGCGCGAGGCGCTTGACGAGAGGGCGACCGCGGAGCCCGTGGGTGAACTGACGCTCAAGGGGTTGCGTCGTCCGATAGCGGCATACAACGTGATTGAGATGACTTAAGTGCGCCTGAAGCGACCAAGCTAGACGTCCGGCTGTTATCCGGCCGCCAGTGTTGACCCAGCTGTCAACCTGAACTGCAGACGAAGCGATCGAATGGATCAACATTGTCCGGCTTGTGGCCCAAAGCGACCGCGGATCTGGCCTTAATGTCTGTTGTTGTTAGTAGCGCCGATTGCGGCAGGCATGCTGCGACTTCTCGGAAAGGAGTGCGGCTCCGCGCTGATCGCACCGGCTCCCCTACGGCTCTCCGCCCGCGTGTATGAATAAATTAAAGTATGGTGCTTGAAGGCGCTTTTCGCTTAACCTTCACAGGGTTGCCCGACGTTTGGCGGAACTACTGGTAGGTCAGTTGCCACTTCTTCCCGATCTTGTGGAACTCTGCTATCAATAGGACGTTTGCCCAGCTAAAGACTGCGTAGTAGGCGAAATGAACGAAGGCGCAGAATTAGCGACCACTGATTTGGTAGTGGTATTTGCCGCTGTTTTGCTGGTCGCTTCGCACCTTTTCATTGAAACCCAGTCTGCGAAGCAGGTCGCCAAGCGCTCACTCGATCTTAAAATAGCAACTGATGTCATCGCCAGCTGGCTATGATCCGGCTCCGGCTCAGGACAGCCAATGAGCCTCGAAACGGTGCAAACGGTGTTTAGTTGGCTCAAGCCCAATAAGCGGCGAGTAATCCGAGACGATCGCAAACACCTTGAAGCGAGGGCCCGCCGCCTGTTGAAAGGTTACTTGTCTGCGGATTCTCCCCGAAAACAGCGATACTACGAGGTGGTCGCTGGTGCGGCGGCAGCATGTCACCCTGGTTTTTCTGATCCAAACTTGGAAAATGCGCAACTTTCTCAAGCCGCGGCGGAAGCTGCGCTTAGGGTCGTCAAACTGCGTGAGCACCAGAAAATCGCCGACAACGATCAAGTGGCGGCTTTGATCACGGATGCCTACGCCACGGTGGCCATTGCATACCGCCGTGCCTCCGCCGCCTATACGAGAGATGAGGAGATGCAGCGGCTAGGAACTGCCGCCGTGCACCTGCTGACAATAGCAACGTCATATATGGCTGCTCAAGCAGACGAGACTGCCCAAAAGTAACTCGCATTCAGTCAAGGCATCGCGCTCACAGAATCCAAGCGCTGTGTATCGTTACCAACCGCTCAACGCGCTGAAGACCATCCTGCCTCAGCCGCTTGTAAGAACTGGCCTGTAGCCTTTGTCTAACAAAAACCGTGGAAGGCGATGTCCATTTACTTTCGAGTCTTCACGATGCTTGCTTGCGCGTACGCGGGTTGGGCCACGGCATTTTAACAGTCAACTGACGGCTGAATTCGGTGCTTCTGCTTAAAGGCTCCGCTATTCTTCATCAACGATTCCGGCGAGATCTCAACGCCGGACGAATAGAACCGTTCTATTTACGGTTCGATTCCACACCCAAACTGAACCAGCAACGGCGCCCGTTTCATAGCAACCAAGCCGACGGCCCCTCGTTGGAATCGGTCGGCCGCACCAGCGAACTCCAAGCGGTCGGCGGGGGTCGTCGCTAGCATGCCCCCAGCGGCGGCCCCACTCGTCCTCGAATAGGGTACAATCCCTTACGGAGCGCCATTCTCAAACCGGCGATTGTTCATTGATTTGTTTGCCGCTGATTAACCCACTTTTTGGAACGCGCCTGTTCCGGTGGGTCACAGTCAGGCGAAGCTTCAGCGCCGCCGGTTTAGCTCGTCCGGCAATGCGCCGACGGGTTCCGTTGGAGGAACAAACAAGTGTAAGAGGCGTTTGATCGCGACCGGGGGCGCAAGCATATCCCATGAGCTCGGCCCATCTTTCTCGTTCGGCCTACGGTTCGGGGCGCTCCGAAACCAGCCGGCCTACAAAATCTGTCGGGGCGTGTGGATATGGAAGCTAAGATGGGGGTTTCAAGGCCGGAATTGCCCATACGCTACACAGACGTCGCAATCATCGGCGGTGGCCTTGCGGGCTCGACTGCGGCTGCAATGCTCGGGCGGGCCGGGATTCCGACCCTCATGATCGATCCGCACGAGACCTACCCGTTCGACTTCCGCGCTGAAAAGCTCAGCGGGGACAGCCAGCTAGCGCGGTTTGAGCGGACCGGGCTGGCGGATCCGGTGCTGCGCGCGGCGACCCATGACGGCGAGAATTGGATCGCACAATTCGGCTATCTGCTCCACAAGTCGCCGAGCCGCCAATACGGCATCATGTACGACGCGCTGATCATGGCGATCCGGGCTGAAATCACGGCGCCCGCGGAACGGCTCCGCGCCAAGGTCGTCGAGGTCACAACCAGCGGCGAGCGGCAAAAGCTGACGTTGTCCGACGGCACCATGATCTCGGCACGGCTGGTCGTGCTCGCTAACGGGCTCAATATCGGTCTGCGCCGCATGCTCGGCATCGGGCGCGAGATCATCAGCGCCTGCCATTCGATCTCGATCGGCTTCGACATGGCGCCGGTCGGGAGACCGAAGTTCGATTTTCCGGCAATGACCTATTTCTCGGAGCGACCGCGCGACCGCATCCCCTACATAACCCTGTTTCCGGTCGGCTCCCGGATGCGGGCCAATCTTTTTACTTACCGCGAGGCCGACGATCCCTGGTTACGCCAGATGCGGCACGCCCCGGTCGAGACGCTGAACGCGGCGCTGCCGCGGTTGGCGCGGATTACCGGCACGTTCACAGTGTCTGACGATATCCGTGTCCGCCCGGCTGACGTCTATGTCAGCACCAACTACCGCCAGCCGGGCCTCGTGCTGGTCGGCGACGCTTTTGCGAACACCTGCCCGGTCACCGGCTCGGGCACCGACAAGGTGTTCACCGACGTTGCGCAGCTCTGCAACGTCCATTTACCCGCCTGGCTCGCCAGCGAGGGTATGGGCGAGACGAAGATCGCGACCTTTTACGACGATCCCGTCAAGCAGGCCTGCGATGCATGGTCGATGGGGATCGCGCTCAGCTTACGCTCGGTCGCGATCGACGCAGGCCTGTACTGGCGGGCTCGACGCTGGGCGCGCTTCCTGTTTTGGCTGGGCGAATGCGCGTTGCGGCGCCTTCCCGGCAACCTAGGCCAAGCCACGGTGCCGGACCCGCTGGCCGAGACCCACATGCCGTTCTACCGCGTGATCGACGGCTTCTTTGAGCGGACCGGCGATGGCCAGAAAAAGCAACTCGCCAAGCTTCCATCCCGCGCTCAATCCCCGTCATCGTCCTCATCGTCATCAGCCTGATGACGGCCCGGCCCGAAAAATTCCCGGGGGGAGTGAATTGTCAACTTCGAATTGTACTGGTAACGCGAGCCAAGTTGAGCGAGAGCCCGCACCTAACTTAGGGCCGCGAACCACCAAGAAGATAACCCCATTGGCGTTTCGCAACCGCGCAACACCCATTCCTCCCACGAAGGCGCCACCAGCTGCGACTGCAATATAGTTGCCGGCTAGATCACCGGGAGTACGTAAGTTCAAAGGCCCGCCTTTCCCTCACTGACGGTTAGCGCCAGCGTGGCCAAAACTCACACCCGAAACCCCGAACGGATACGTCTTCCCGTGGAATGTTAGCGTGCCCTGACCATTACCAACGCCCACGACAACGCCTGCAGCGCCGAAGACAACGCGCACGGTGCCGGCGTCTGCTCGCGACGGATGGACCGAGGCCGTCCAGGCCGCGAGCGCCGGAAAAGCTGAAGGAAATGGTTCTTTTCGGCATCGTCCAGGTTCTATAGAATCAGCTTCGGAATTCGACCCCGAGTTTCAGGGGATTCAAAGACCATTGGAAGTCCGGAAACAGCGACATCGGTCCATCGAGGAATTCAATGAGCGGCGTGAGATCACTCGCCGGTTCGGACATCGACCAGGTGGCCGAGCTGCACAACAGGGTGTTCTTGCCGTCGCGACCGATGACGCCGCAGCTGCGGCAGCGGTATCGCCGATGGCTCGAGACGGTCTTCCTGAACAATCAGGCGCGCCTGCCAGGTTACGATCCACTGGTATACGAGCACGAAGGAAGTGTCGTCGGCTTCATCGGCGTTGCGGGACGTCGATTCACGCTTCTCGGGCAAACCTACACCGGAACGCTGCATTCCAACTTCGTCGTTCATCCCGCGCACCGCGGGCGCGGAGTGGGCGGCGCACTGTTTCGGGCTTATCTGGAGTTGCCGCGGGACTTCGCGTTCGTGGACGAAGTCGGCGAGCGCAACCGGCCGTTGCATGAACGCCTGGGGATGACGGTCAGCATGGCACAGAGCGTTCGCTGGATATTGCCGCTGCGACCGGTGCGTCGCCTTGCTTCACTTGTCACAGACCGGATGCCCAAGGTTCTGCGCCCGGTGTGTCTGCTGCCTGCCGACGCCATGGATGCCATGCTTCGCCGCGTCCCGCGAAGTCCATACAGGTTCGGTGTGCCGGATCTGCAGGTCACACCCGTGTCCGGTGCCGGACTTGCATCACTGATTGCAGGTTTCCAGGGTGAGGATCTGCTACGTCCGGATGCGACCGATGGTTCAATCGAGTGGCTGGTCGAGCGCGCCAGGTCGATGCAGGAGCACGGGCACGGGCAACTCGTTCTGAACAGTCTGCATGCCAAGGGCGCCGTCGTCGGTTGGTACATGTACTACGCGAACAAGGGTGGAGGACGGAGCGAGGTCCTGCAGTTAGTTGCTGATCCCGAGTGGGCTGCTCCTGTTTTCGACAGCCTCGCTCATGACGCATGGCTCCGGGGAGCCACAAGTCTGTGCGGCGTGCTGCATCTGTCGTTGCTTGCCCCGCTTGCTACGCGGCGCGCCGTGTTTGAACCGTGGGTGCGCTGGATGCTGGTGCGAACCCAGCACCCCGCCATCCTCGAAGCGTTCACGCGGGGGCAATCGCTGCTCTCGCGGCTCGATGGTGAGTGGTGTCACCACGCCTAGCGATTAGAATGGATATGTACATGAATCCACACCCCCGCAATTCGCGATGATGCACCGACTGCTGACGGGGTTGTTGGCCACCGAACCATTGCTACACAGGGCGCGCCGCAGATCATCCCATGGCAGCGGCTTGGCCGGTTGAGTTGTCCGGTCAAGCCGCTGTTACTGTTCCGGCTAGTCAGCCACCTTGAATCGACGTCAACGGAGAGGCGTTGCCCGCTCGTATTGGTGGGGAGCACGCGGGTCTCGCTGCCGAGCCTCCGTTCCTGTCCCTAGACGTTGCAGGTCGGCGGCCGAGCGCGCGGCGCTGGCTGCTTCCTCACGCCACCACGGCGCCGGGGTGTGAATCGGCGGGCCGATTGCTACTTTTTCCCGAAACGAAACGGGATCACAGCGCCTTTGCCGGGCTCGTCGGAGAATGCTGGGCGTGGAGGACCCACGTCATGACCGAATCTGCGAATCTCGTACCGAAGTGGCTCAGGCTCGACATTACGGTCCTTGCTGCTGGAGCAGTTATCATGATCGCAACCGCCCTGTGGTTAGAACCCAACCGGGACGGCGTCGTTCAGCGCTTGGCTCACAGCGCTCACTCAACGGGCCGCCTAGTGTGGCACTACTTGATCGAGCACAAGAAGCCAGTCGTACCAAAGCTGAAAGCTCCACTTTAGAGCGCGAGGTCTCTCGAATCCGTGAACTGACTTCACGGCCTCGGTTCCGAAGAAACGCTCCCGCAGCCATTTTCCTTTTTGAGTGAAGACGGCCGGAAACAATCTCCTGCCAATCTCTATGTGTGACGGGCTCAAGAGGCGCTTTGCTTCTCAGCGCGTTCCTCCCAAGACTTGGGCCGCCGAATCCTGGCGGCCCTTTTTTGCGAGCGGAGCTGTTCGTCACCGGGCGGCGCGGCATAGGCAGCGAACGACAATAGGGCGAAATGATCCGGCACGCCGAGCAGCGCAGACGCGGTTCGCGTGCCGACTCCCAGCTCGCGCAAAGGCAAGCGCAATCCTGAAAAGGCGGCACGCCGACTCCTGACGATCGCCAACGCCGTCGAGCCGATACAAGGGCGCATCCATATCGAGAAGATCAACGAACCGTTTCTGTTCCGAGACCGCGGCAGCCCGGCCGAATACGGCGCGGGCCTCAAACTCGCCATCGAGCGCGGTTGGCTCGCGATGCACGATTCCGGGACTTTCGTCACATTCACGCCGGCCGGTGCTGAACTATTCGCGTGATGTCGAGGCGCCCTGGCGATGCAGTTGGAGGCCGCGGGACGGCGGCTTTTCTGCTCACCGGGGCGCCTAGCTCAAGTTTAGTCACTTGGGCCAAACCCGCAAAGTTTCGCAAGTGCAGCAAAATATAGTGCTGGCGCGCCTCTGAACCGGCGAGCATAGTGGTTTTATACGTGGCTTTTATCGGTGATGTGAACGCCAGTTGCGCTCCCGCCTTCCTCTAACGGAACGGAGCAGCGCATGGTCATCAAGCGTCCCCATTTCACACACAAGTGGCCTGATGGACCGTCGGTGTTCAATTTTGACCAGCCTTTCCCGTTCGGACAGCTCATACTTGATCTAACACCGCGCGGTCCCACGGCATTTATCGGTGATGAGAACGCCGGTTGCGCTCCCGCCATCCTCTAGCAGGCAGGGAAGGAGCCCGCCATGCTGGAACGGCAGCGTTTCAAACCTATCGATCCCCTCGACACCCGCCTTTCGGAGGAAGCCGAGCGTCTGCGGAAAGTAGCCCGAGGCACCCCACCTGGAGTGGAGCGCGACAGGCTTATTCGCAGGGCGCGGCTTGCAGAAACCGCCTCCCACACGAGGGAGTGGCTCAGCTCAAAGGGTCTTCAGCCTCCAACATAGGGCAAACGGCCATGGCAGATTACCGGGCCTACATCATGGGACCAGACGGCCATGTTCAAAATCGTGTCGAACTGCGATGCGATGACGATGTCGAAGCTATCAGGCTCGCCAAGCAGGTCGTTGATGGTCACGATGTTGAGCTATGGCAACTGGATCGACACATCGAGACATTCAGGCACACGTCTGAGCCGCCAATACCGAAGCACTGATTACTGCGGATGGCGCTCGCTGATCTCGGTCTCGGCTTGAAGCCATCAGTGAGGCCGCCGCCTCAGGTGGCGGCCCCGGCAATGCTGGCCTATTGAGTGGCTTGCATCTGCGGGTGGCTTATTCGGTCTGTACCCATGCCAAGGTACTGTCCGTAGGTAGACCGCAGTCCTAAGTTGAACTGCGGAGTTTCCTAATCCGGTTTGGGGAACGAAAAGCCTTGGTACATAGTTTGGCTCCCATGCCACGCTCTATTTCGACTTGCGCGAGGGCGGCAACTCGCCGTCGATGAGGAAGGAGTGGAACTGCCCACCCTTCAAGCCGTCCAGATAGAAGCCGCCCGCTCGCTGGTCGATATGGCAAGGCACGCGGTTTGGACAAAAGCCGAAACAATCCTTGGTCACCGGATGTCAATCGAGGTCCGCGACGACCATGGCCCTTTGCTAGAGGCCAGGTTCACCTTTGAGCTAGAGCGGAGGAAGCACTAAGCCCGCCTCAGTTGGGTGCTGGCCTGTTCTGCCCTTGATTTAACGGAACTAAGGACACGCTGGAACTGTTGCTCCTAGGTCTTCACCTGCGGGGTGAGCAACGGTGCGCTTTCATTTTCAGGTTCGGACTGGAACTACTGTCATGGAGACGGAGTTCGCGGACCTGTCGAACTCGGACGAGGCTCGTGTGGAAGCGGCCAAGCGCATTGGATTGCTTCTTCATGCTCACGCCGGCGCGTTGTGGGTGGATGAAGACTGGCAGATGGACGTGACCGACGAAAAGGGGCTGATCCTTTTCGTCATAAACGTTTCTGCGATGAGAAGCTCGGCAACCTACTTCAAGCCCTCCCCAGAGAAGTAACGCGGCCTCAGTCGGCGGCCTTTTTCCAGGCCGGGGCGGTGGGCGCTGGCCTGTTTTCTGACCTTAATGACCGCCCTCATCAGCGGGCGCGATTGGCATCCTATTATTCGCGATGTAGCCGGTAAAACTTCGGTGGTAAGATCGGAATTACCCATTCGGGTGATTTACAAATCCAGCCTTTCCATTGTTCGGAAAAGGTGAATGACCGCGCCACCATTGCCGTATTCATTGCTCTGTGCCTGCTTTCTGTCATGCTGGTGACGGCAGCTCTTTTCTGGCGTTGAGGTTGCCTCGGCCTACTTAATGTTCAAGTGTCTGTTGCTGGCACCTTTCGGACCTGACAGGCCCGGCTGGCGACGTCTGTTCTCTGAGGGTAAAGCGGACCTCGCAACTGCGCGTGTCTAAGTCCGAAAATGACCCCAACCGGACACTGACCAGCCCCGCAAGTGGTTAGCTGCGAGTGTAGGGCAATTCCCTACTAAGACTCACGCTGCCTCCTCTCGATACCAGTCCTGCAGATGGTCGGTGTCATTGCCCCAGCCGGTAATCACGGGGCGCAACGTGTTGGAGCTTGCCGCGACTTTGAGGCGGTGCATCACGGGGATAAGCACCGTGTCCTGCCACAGGAGGTCATTAGCCTTGATGAACAGAGAGGCACGTTTAACAAGATTGGTCTCAACTGTGGCGGCATCGATTGTCGCGTCGTAATCCTGGTTGGCATAACGCGGCAAATTGAAGCCCTGCCACTTGTTGTCCTTTCTGGGAATGCGGCGCGAATGAAACGCGGCCAGCCACCGCTCGGGGTCGGGTGGACTGCCCAGGAAGGCCAACATTTCGATGTCGGCATAAAACTTGTTCATGGTGTCGGGGTTCGCAACATCTGAGGACGCGAACACCGAAGCAAGAATTGATTTCAGCTCCACGTCAATTCCAGCCTTCTGACACGCCTGCTTGACGATATTTTGCGTCTTCTGGCGGGGGCCGTTGATCGTGGTCTGGAAGAGTAGTTTCAGCTTCTTTCCGTCCTTTTCGCGGATGCCGTCGGCGCTAGGTTTCCAACCGGCCTCGTCCAGCAGCTTAGCGGCTTTTTCGATGTTGAACTCCCAGGACGTGTTCTTGGAAGCAAATTGCGCGAGCCCGTTGAAGAAGTTCGCGGTGGTGCGTCCTGCGCGGCCGTAGATGACATTTTTAATGGCGTCGCGGTCAACCAACATCGACAGGGCTTTGCGCACCGCGGGATCGGAAAACAAGGGATGCTTGGTCTTGATGGAGGATCGCTCGCCGTCAACCTCGGTATTGGGATCGGTCAAGTTAATGAAGATGGTTTCAATATCGGCACCCACCGCATAAATGGTCTTGCCCTTGCCGCCTTTTTCCAAGCGCAGCAGCACCTCGTCTTCGACCTGGACATTCCAGGCGAAGTCGTACTCTCCAGTCTGGATGACGGCACGCGCGGCCGAGATGGCATCGCCGCCACCTTTCATCTCGATGCTGTCGAAATAAGGCCGGTTGGGCATGTGGTAGTCACGGTTGAACTCGCCGCTGACAATGTCGCCGGGTTTAAACTCGACGAACTTGTAAGGCCCGGTACCAATCGGCTTCAGGTTATTGGGGGCGTCGCGGGACCGGCCTCCCGCGTAGTTGGCAAACAGATGTTTAGGAATGATGGCACCGAACGGGCCGACAAAGGCATTGGCCCAGAACGGGGTTGGTTTGTCGAACTGGATGCGTACGGTGAGATCATCAACCTTCTCGACGGTCGTGACGTCGCGGAAGGCGGCAATAGTCACTGCGGCAGTCGCAGGGTCTGTGGCGTATTCCCAGTTGAACACCACGTCATCAGCCGTGAAGGGCCGTCCATCGTGCCATTTGACGCCCGGCTTGAGCTTCCACGTCACCGATTTGCCGTCGGGGGATAGACCACCGTTCTGAATTGATGGGATCTCAGCGGCGAGAATAAGAGCGAGATTGCCGTCTGGATCCCAGCTCGCGAGTGGCTCATAGAACAACCGCGAGCCGTCCTGGTCCTTGGTGCCGACGCCAAAATGCGGATTGAGCAAGGTGGGAGCTTGCCACCACAGAAGCTTCAGCGGGCCACCTCCGCCGCGCTTGGTGGGCTTATAAACCGAGGGGCTCTGGGCCACGGCCACGCCGCCAAGAGCGAGAACCTGCGCGGCCATGGGTGCGGTCAGACCAAGGCCGACCATGCGGCGAATGAAGGCGCGGCGATCCAAATGACCGTCCTTTACTTCTTCGATCATGCTTTCCAGTTGGGACGACAGGGCGGTCGCGTTTACAAATTGTCGTCGCGAAAGTTTTCGTGACATTTAATCCCTCCATGCTGACCAATTGGCTATCTTGTTTTTCGTGCGCTTTATCGCGGAAAAGCGAACGCGCAAGCCTATCGAGATTTGCTTCGTGAGATCAGAGAAGAATTGATTGCCTCAAGCACTGCGTTAGATTGGACTCGCGCCAGAGCGTACTATCGTGGAATTCAATGCTCAAAGCTCTATTGGAGCAAGCAGTGAAAATCGACAGCCACCCTGTCCCAACGCCGCTAATCGTCATCGGATGTTTCAGAACTGAGAAGCGAAAGTCTTACTGCTCTCCAATCAAGTGCTTCCGCTCATGGCACCACGCCCCGTCGGAACGACGCGATTGACCCAAAGCGGGCACAACGGATCGGAGGTTGGGTCTTACGACTGCGTGATTTCGCAACTTACTGCACCGCCAAAAGATGAAATCACCGCCTTGTCGAGTGAGATGTTATGACCTTTAATCGCGTCACTGTACCGGCCGGGAGATATTCATGAACGGGCGATCACTGACGATGCAGACCGCGGCAGCTCTGACAGGGCTGATGCTATCAGCGATGGTGGCGGATGCGGCCGAGGTGAAAGTGTTTACCTCGGTCGCGCTGACGAATGCGCTCGACGAGCTTACGCCGATCTTCGAGCAGAAGACGGGCAACAAGCTGACAATTAGTTATGACCTCGCCGCGATTCAAAAGAAGCGCATCCTCGACGGCGAGCGGGCCGACGTGATCATCTTGACGCGGGTTATGATGGACGACCTTGCCAAGCAGAACAAGCTGGCTCCAGGCAACATCGTCAATGTTGCGAGTACTCCGGTTGCCTTGGCGGCTCGTGCCGGCGCGCCGAAGCCGGATATCTCGACAGCGGACGCGTTCAAGCAAACATTGCTGTCGGCCAAGTCGATCTCCTATGCGGATCCGGCCAAGGGAGGCCTGAGTGGCGTGGTCGCCAGCCGCGCCATCGAACGTTTAGGTATCGCCGAGCAGATGAAGTCTAAGACGACGCTCGTGCCCGGTGCACAGTCGCCGGACTTAGTGGCGAAGGGAGAGGTGGAGCTCGGCATCGCGCAGGCATCGGAGATCGTGCCGAATGCAGGGGTGCAACTGGTTGGCCCACTACCGGGCGAGCTCGGCAGCATGACGCAGTTCAGCGGCGGTATTGGTGCGGAGTCAGCATCCGCGAACGCGTCGAAAGCCTTGATCGATTTCCTTGCGGGGCAGGAGGCCGGATCGCAGTTCAAGGCGAAGGGGTTTGAGCCAGGAGGCTAGTTTATTTGTGCTTCGAGGAGTCCTCGCAAGCTAAGCATTCGATTCGCTCTAAATTGCCGATTGCCGCTTTTGGCACGTTTGAGACATGCCGACCGACCCTGAGAATGTCCGCTAGTCGGGGAAGACCGGAAGTGAACGGAGCACGGTCAGAACGACGCGAATGACCCTGAACGGACATTCGGTGGGCATGCGCCGCTGCTTTCGGGAAAGGTTCTGGAATTGCCAGTCTGTTCCCATGCGGGGCCAGGTACCGGCCTGTTTTGACCCAGAGCGGACATCGCGCGGTTTCACTAAATGTTTAGCATTCTGGGACCCGAAGGGTTGATAGATAAAATATATAAAACCAACGCACTCAGGTGCGTAGCCAGCAGGAATGTCGATGAGGCGATCTTTTCAACGCGTTATTGTTACGTCCATACTGACACTGTGTCTCACCGGCCGCGACGGAAGCGCTCAAGAAGTTCTTTCGCCATGCGCGTCGCGCGAACCGCCCCTTTCAACATGCTCAGAACTTGCTGCCGCGTGCGTTGCCTATTTCAACAGTCCCGTCACGCCGAATGATACTCTGCGAAGCAAGATGGTCGATCTGGATGCCAACTCCTGCATCGGATGGAAAAACAAATGCTTGAATAGCGGGATGTGGCAAGGTCCAAACTGCGTAATCATCAATATTCAGCGGAGGTAGGGCCGCCACGTTCAGACGATCTGTGTGCTCTTTTCGGACGGTTGCGATGCGTCAGCTTGTGGCACCTTTCGGACCTGCTGATCCTCCCGGCGAACGTCGGCTATGAGGGGTGAAGCGGAAGTGACTCGGACATCATCAAACCGACGCGATTGACCCCATGCGGAAGCCGGTCCCAGGAAACGGTGCGTCTGATCGTGTGGCTATCCAGCCCGTGCTAGATATCCGTTCCATCCGGCGGATCGGTGCCTTGCGGATCTATACCTCGGTTCGAGGCCACGTAGTCGATCTCGCCGCGCGTAGTGCCGATATCCATTAACTCCCGGTCACTTAGATCGCACAAGGTGGCTCGTAACCTCTGGCGTTTGCGCTCTTCCTGAAACGCACTCCAATATCGCTTGAAAAAGCTAGAGACGCGCCGCGTCGATGCGGCCGTTTGTCCTAGCCCCGTTGCACCGTAGGTCGTACTCATGGCGACATCTCCTAAATGTTGTTTCCGCTAGCAAAAGGTTTGCAAGGCATGAGCGAAAGCGCTTGATATATGGCTTACATTTTCCTCATCAGCGGCTTATTCTTTGCGTTGTAACCGGTAATGGGCCCCGATGATCCGAGGCCGCCTAAGGGATTAGCAGCTTGCGCTATCTCTTTGAGGAGTACGCATTCGACACTGACCGGCGCGAGCTGCATCGCGGGGCAGACGTCGTCTCCGTCGCTCCGCAGGTATTCGACCTGCTGGATTACCTGATCCGAAACAGGGAGCGCGTTGTCACTAAAGACGACCTCATCAACGCCATTTGGAACGGCCGTGTCGTGACCGATGCGGCGCTCACGACCCGCATGAATGTCACCCGGAGCGCGATCGGCGATACGGGCGAGGAACAGCGCCTCATCAAAACATTGCCGCGCAAGGGCTTTCGTTTTGTTGGACTAGTTGTGGAAGCGCAGAGGTCCGCAGACGCAGCAACAGCCGACAACCCAATAGAACCGCCGAAACCAGTTCTCGCGCTCCCCGAAATGCCCTCAATTGCAGTACTGCCGTTCCAAAACATGAGCGGTGACCCCGAGCAGGATTATTTCGCCGACGGCATGGTGGACGAAATCACGACAGCATTGTCACGGTTCAAATCTCTATTCGTGATCGCGCGCAATTCGAGTTTTACTTACAGAGGCAAAGTCGTCGATATCAAGCAGATCGGGCGCGAACTGGGCGTCCGTTACGTGCTTGAAGGCAGCGTCCGTAAGGCAGCCCGAAAAGTCCGCATCATCGGCCAACTGATCGATGCCGCGACCGGGAGGCACCTTTGGGCCGATCAATTGGAAGGTGACCTGGGCGATGTCTTTGCTCTGCAGGATCGGATGACCGAGAGTGTCGTTTCTGCCATTTTACCAAGGATGTTTCAAACTGAAATCGATCTGGCCGTACGTCGGCCGAACAATCTCAGCGCCTACGACCTATGGCTTCGAGCCTACCAGCTCCAGTTATGGACCCGGGGCGGATCGGACGAAGCCCTTCGGCTTGCCTCTCGCGCGTTGGAGATTGACCCTCGGTGCGGTCGGGCTGCGACCCTTGCAGGGGAATGCCACCTCCGAAATGTACATCAGGGATGGGCGGCCGATCCGAAGTCGGAAATTGCAGAAGGATTTAGGCTTCTCCGGCTGGCACTCATTATCGACGGGAACGACTACCTGGCATTGGGTATACTCGGCCGCGAAACGGCTGACTTGTCTCTCGATTTCGAAACTGCAAAGGAAATGGTGGACCGTGCGGTCGCCTTAAACCCCAATTCAAATTACGTATGGCAAGCGCGAGGTTGGACTTACCTATCAGCGGGGGAGCTTGAAGAGGCGATCCGGAGCTTTGATCGCGCCATTCGACTAAGCCCATTTGATCCGTGGCGTTTTTCAACGTTTGCAGGAATGAGCGCTGCATTCATCGGTCTTGGGCGTTTCGATGAGACGGTTGCCGCGGCCAAGAATGCTCTCCGCGAGAACCCGACTATTCTCCGCGAGAGCCCGTTTATTGCGATAGCCTATCGTTGCCTTGCGTCGGCCCTCGTTCATCTACGACGCGAAGCAGAAGCGAGGGAGGCAGCGGCCCGTTTACTCGCGATCGAACCCGATTTTCGCATTTCCGAATGGGTAACCCGTAAAGGCATTTCCGAATGGGTCGCCCGCACCCGTCAATTGCCGGCTGGATTGCTTATCGACAGCCTCCGCAAAGCCGGCCTTCCAGAGTGACGCGCCGTCTCTCAACCGTTCTCGCTTCGGCTAATCCCGTCTCGCGGCAGGCGCGATTTGATAGAGTAAGCAGCAACCGCGACTTCCGCTGTTGGCACTTTTCGGACCAGCGCCGCCGCGCTGACGATGTCCGTTGATGTAGGTGAAGCTGACCTCGCGCGTGGGCGCAGTGAGTTCCGAAAATGACCCGAAACGGACATTGACGCGTGGTGTTTCCGCTATAGGCTTCCCCGTGACAGCGGGAGAGGGATCGGTGGCGCAGTAGGGTGTTCTGATGAGTGACGAGCCTTCAGACAGTGAGCGTCAAGATCCAAACAGACGTGATGTTTTGTTGGCAAGTGCTGCCTAGCGGCTGCGTCAGCGATCACGGTGGCCGCATCATCGGACGTAGCGAACGCGCAGCCCCGGCCGACACCAGCCGGTCCGCCCAACATCGTCTACTTCCTCGTCGATAACCTCGGGTACGGCGAATTGGGTTGCTACGGCGGCGGAATATTACGCGGAGCGGATACCCGCCGCATCGATACCTTCGCCGGCGAAGGCATGAAGCTGCTGAACTTCGCACCCGAGGCGCAGTGCACGCCGTCCCGCTCAGCGCTAATGACTGGCCGCTATGCGATCCGGTCCGGTAATCACACGGTGGCCCTTCCCGGCGAGGAAGGCGGACTGGTGGCCTGGGAGCGAACGATGGGAGACGTACTGTCGGCGCGTGAATACGCGACCGCGTGCGTCGGCAAATGGCATATCGGGGAATCGACAGGGCGCTGGCCGACCGATCATGGCTTTGACGAATGGTACGGCCCGCCGCGCACATGGGACGAGTCGCTATGGCCTACGGATCCCTGGTACGATCCCAAGCGTGACGGCACCAGTAACATGCTTGAGGCCCGTAGGGGCGACCGCGATCCGCGAGCCGTCAAGCAACTCGACCTCGACGTAAGACGCGACATCGACCGTGAGTTCCTGACACGCAGCAAGGCCTTCATGAAGCGCAGCGTAGACGCAGGAAAGCCGTTCTTCCTCTACTTCAATCACTCGCTGATGCACATGCCAACGATTCCGAGGTCAGAGTTCAAGGGAAAATCAGGACAAGGCGACTGGGCGGACTGCCTGCTCCAGGGATGCACATGATAGCCAAGTGTCGAAAGATACCGGCGAAGGGGCATGGTGGAGAGATCGCCGGCGAGAAATCCCGGTATGACCAGCACCGGGTGTCCGTCGCCTCGGGGGGCCGTCAACAGCGCTGGCAGGGTCGCGATCATTGCGGTGAATTCGGCTGCCGCACGGAGTTCGGAGACGAGGAGGAAAAGCGGTGGCTTCTTTCCTTTAGCTACTGCTCCACTGGGACCGGCCATACGGTTGTTCATATTGCCCTCCTGAGGATAAATTCAGGCTTGTACGTCCCCATCCAGGCGAGGTCGCGGCTTACGCCTATTCTTCGGCGGGGGGCTGCCATCCAAAGCTCTTTGCTAGGGTGAGATCGGGGTCGCAAGTGTCGCTAAGGCGACAATCCTGTGTGATTTTTTGCTGGGGCCGATGATGAACAAAGCCGCGCTGAAGGCTGTCCTGAGAAAGAACAAATGGTTTGCCGGCCTTCCTCCCTCTCTGGCGGATAAAATCCTGCGCCTCGGCCGCGCTCGAAGCTTGAATAATTCGCTGATATATTCGGCCACCGACAGCAACGACGGGTTGATCGCCCTCATTTCAGGGCAAGTGCGGCTTACCAGCTTTTCCCTGTCCGGACTTCCATCGTTTCTTTTGCTTAGCTCACCCGGTTCCTGGATTGGCGCCACATCCGCGCTCGACGGTCGACCTTATGGCTACGATGCGTTTGCCGTGGGCAAGACCGTCCTCTTCCACCTCAGCCAAGAGCGATTCAATTCGCTCTCGGCAGAGAGTGCTGAATTTCACGCGGCATTCGTCCGCATGGTTTGTGATCATCTGCGTGTCGCGATCCAGAATCTCATCATTCCCCGCAACCGCCGTCCGCTTCATCGGCTGGCACAGGAACTATGGCGGCTTGCCGAAAGCCATGGGCGCCGAACAAAAGACGGCCTGGTGATCGATTTGTGGCGGTCGCAGGAAGATCTGGCGGTGATGATTGGTGTAGGCCGCCAAACCATCAATCGCCTGCTGAAAAGCCTCGAAAAGGAGGGCATCGCGACCGCCAGTTACACATCCATCACTATACATGACCTGAAGGCCATCGAACGTCTCAGATCGAGCGATGACCTCGGTGGTTGACGCGCTGCTTGCATCGACCTAAGGCGCAAAAGGAGATGAAGCCCCATCGGAGGGGCGCTAAGAATTCCCATTTCGCGCAATATTGCCTATTCGGGTCCTGCCCAGACGGACAAGCCCACTAGCATTTCCGGAAAGGCTCCGACCTTTGGGCTTCGGGGTTCACTGCTGTCAGTAGCAAACGAGCACGGACCTCGTCACTCCGCATCCGACTCGCGAGTGCTCGATCACGGCCCGCTCGGTAATTGTGTTTCTTGAGGCCATTTCGAGATCAACTTGTCTCGAAAAGCCCGCGCGGCCGTCGACAGGTGGGCTCCGCGTCGCTGGAGCAAGCCGATGGTTCGCGTGATCTTGGGTTCGATGATAGGCACGGCTGTTATATTTTGATTTGATTTCACCGGCGCGGCCAACAAGGGGAGGATCGACGCACCGAGGCCTCTATCCGTCAAGCCCATCGCAGTCGAGACGTGATTGACCTCGTAGGCCCAGCGAATTTGAATGCTGTTTTGTGCAAGCGCGTTGTCCAGGACAAAGCGATTTCCGCTCTCGCGGCTCACGCCGATCAGACGATGCTCGGTGACATCGGCCCATGACACGGTGGCAAACTGTGCCAGTTGATGGTCGCGACGGCACACCAGCACGAAGGGATCGATCATCAGCGGTGTAAGCAAGATGTCGGGGTGTGTCGATCCCAGAATATTGATTCCGAATTCGGCTTCCCCGGAAACGACGGCCTCGAGCCCTTCGTTCGAAGACAGATCGAGAATCCGAAATCGGATGTTGGGATAGCTCTGATTGAATTCCTCGATCACCCTCGGCAGAAAATCGATCGCCGCCGTTGGTATCGACGCGATGGTGATGCGCCCGTGCTGCTTTGGCCCCATGTCGCCGGAGGCGAGGATCGAGGATTCGAGATCGCTGATAACTCGGCGCAACAGCGGTTCGAGTTCGCGTCCGATCGTTGTCGGCGAAACGCCTCGCCGTGATCGTTCCAGCAATGGCGCGCCGAGCGACGCTTCGAGAGCCTGGATTCTGCGCGACAGCGCGGGTTGCGACAGACCCACTGCTTCCGCAGCGAGACGGAAGTTGCGGATGTCGTAGATCGCGAGAAAGGCCCGAATGTCTAGCAGCTCGAAGTTGATGCGCATGACGCATCGATACAGCGAAAATCGACATTGGACAATCCGATACTTGCATAATAGCATAATTTTTGAAGTAAAAATGAATATAAAAAAAAGATATACTTCTCGGAGGAAGTAGAGTGGACGACTTGGTTCGTATTCCATGTGTATTGATGCGAGGAGGAACCTCAAAAGGTCCCTATTTTATCGCGTCTGATCTTCCGACGCAGATCGAAGCGCGTGACAGGGTATTGGTTTCCGCAATGGGTGCCGGAAATCTTCTGGAGATAGACGGGATTGGCGGCGGACATCCGCTCACCAGCAAGGTGGCGATCGTCAGTCCATCGCGGGTTCCTGGCGCCGATGTCGACTACTTGTTCGCCCAGGTCAGGGTTGAGCAACGCCTGGTCGATACCTCGCCGAATTGCGGCAATATGATCGCCGGGGTTGGCCCCTTCGCCATCGAAGCCGGTATGGTCTCTGCGCAAGATGGCGAGACGCGCGTGCGCATCTTCAATGTCAACACTGGCAAGTTGATTGAGGCCAAAGTGGCGACTCCGGGTCGTCAGGTCGTCTACGACGGCAATGCCTCTATCGATGGCGTCCCGGGGACGGCGGCGCCTATCCATCTCGCATTCCTTGGCGCTGCCGGCTCGAAGACGGGTAAATTGTTGCCTACCGGCCGTCCGCTCGATCTGGTGGACGGCATCGAGATATCTTGCGTCGACGCGGCTATGCCGGTTGTCCTTATCCGGGCATCGGATCTTGGAAAGACGGGTTACGAGACGCCGGCCGAATTCAGTGCCGATCGCGAGTTCATGCGCCGGCTCGAAGCGCTGCGCATCGAGGCGGGTAAACTGATGGGCATTCCGGATGCTGCGGATCGAGTCATTCCAAAGCCAGTCTTGATTGCGCCTCCGGCTAAGGGTGGCACAATCAGCGCCCGCTATTTCATGCCGCATTCCTGTCACGCCGCGCTTGCGATTACCGGTTCGGTCGCGGTAGCGACGGCCGCGGTAACTGCGGGTACGCTGGCTCATGCTATTGTAGGGGATCACGCCCTGCCTGTGATGTTTGGAATCGAGCATCCATCCGGGCGGCTTGAGGTGACGCTCGATCATCACCCCGACTACGTGGAGCCGGCAGCCTATGTCGTGCGAACCGCACGACGGTTGTTCGAAGGGCACGTTTTGGTCAAGGCATCAGAAATCTATCTTGCGTCGACCGCGGCCGCGTAAGACCGACACCGACAAAAAAAAATAAAAAAGTAACAATCAATCCGATCTCGAGGGAGACGCCAAATGATAGTCACACCGACCGCGCACGGAGGGCCTCCCAAGCCTTTCTACATGCAGTTGTACTTCCAAGTTTTGTTTGGCGTCATCCTCGGCGTCACTCTCGGGCATTTCGTTCCGGAGTTCGCCGCGCTGTTCAAGCCGATGGGGGACGCTTTCATCAAGATCGTCAAGATGATGATCGTCCCTGTGGTTTTCTGTACCATTGTAATCGGCATTGCCACCGTAGGTGGCGACCAGAGCATAGGCAGAACCTTGTTGAAGGCGATGGCTCTGTTCTATGTGCTCACAATCATTGCTTTGGTTACCGGGCTTGTCGCGGTTGAAACCATCAAGCCAGGCGTAGGCATGCACATTGCCGCTTCGTCAATTGATCCGAGCGAGGCTGCTCGCTATGCCAAGAATGCGAAGCCGCTCGATTTCATCGATGTGCTGCTTCACATCATTCCGCAAAGCTTCTTCACGCCGTTCGCCGAGGGCGAAGTTCTGCCCGTGCTCTTCATCTCGATCATCACCGGCTTCGGGCTTCGACGGGCGGGCAAGGCGGGTCAGCCATTTCTGGGCGGACTGGAATCATTCTCGACCGCACTTTTTGCAGCGTTCGGTTTCCTGATGAAGCTTGCTCCGTTCGGTGCTTTCGGTGCAATCGCATTCATCATTGCCAAGAACGGCATCAAATCGGTTGGCAATCTCGGGCTTCTAATAGTGACGTTCTACGTCGCCAGCATCTTCTTTGTGTTCGTGGTCTTGGCAATTCTGGCGCGATTCCACGGGTTCAGTCTGTGGAAGCTGCTTCGCTATATCAGGGAAGAATTGCTGGTTGTTCTCGGCACGTCGTCTACGGAACCAGTCCTGCCGGCGATGCTCTACAAGCTGGAGAAGCTCGGCTGCAGCAAGGGTACCGTTGGTCTTACACTTCCGCTCGGATACTCGTTCAATCTTGATGGTACGGCGATCTATCTGACGCTGGCTTCGGTGTTCCTGGCCCAGGCGATGGATATCCAGCTCACGCAGTGGCAGATACTCTCGATGATTTTCGTGATGCTGCTGACGTCAAAAGGCGCCGCGGGCGTGACGGGGAGCGGCTTCGCGGCGCTGGTCGCGACGTTGGCTGCGATGCCGGATACCGTTCCGGTGGCGGGCGTGGTCATCATCGCCGGAATTGATCGCTTCATGTCCGAAGCACGAGCGTTAACAAGCATCTGCAGTAACGCTGTCGCCTGCGTCGTTGTGGCGAGTTGGGAAGGCGCCTTGGACAAAGCCGTTCTCAAGCGGGAACTAGACGGGGGCTATCTCGCTCTGCCGGACGAGATTCCCCAGGCGGCTCAAGCCGCCTGAAACAGACGGGAAACCTGCGCTCAGCCGGCTTCCCGTGCTCGATGCCAGAAAAATTCCTTTCACTCGCTCCGGAGAGAAAACTTCGCCATGACGACTCGACAGTCAGACAGCTTCGGCGCGCAACAGGTTCTTGGCGTTGGCAATCGAAGCTACCGCATTGCGTCCATTCCCCAGGCCGAGCGTCAGGGGCTGAGCGGAGCAAGCCGACTGCCGGTCTCACTCAAGATTGTGCTCGAAAACCTGCTCCGAAACGAGGATGGCCGCACGGTTAGCCGCGCGGATATCGAAGCCGTTGTTCGATGGCTCGATGACAGGGGCAAAGCGAACTGCGAGATCGCATTCCGTCCGGCGCGCGTCCTGATGCAGGATTTCACCGGAGTTCCGGCGCTGGTGGATTTAGCAGCGATGCGTGATGCCATGCTCTCGCTGGGTGGAGATCCTGCAAAGATAAACCCGCTGATACCAGTTGATCTGGTGTGCGATCATTCATTGGTGGTTGACCATTTCGGTACGGATCAAGCGTTGTCACGGAATGTCGCGCTCGAATATCAGCGCAACACCGAGCGCTATCAGTTGCTGAAATGGGGGCAAAACTCGTTCCGCAATTTGACCGTAGTGCCGCCCGGCGCAGGAATCTGCCATCAGGTCAATCTCGAATTGCTGTCTCAGACCGTGTGGTCTGCAAACGATAGCAAAACGGGAGCCGAATGGGCCTATCCCGATACGGTGATAGGAACCGATAGCCATACGACGATGGTCAATGGCCTCGCCGTGTTGGGATGGGGCGTAGGCGGTATCGAGGCCGAGGCGGCGATGCTTGGGCAGCCGATGTCGATGCTGATACCCGAGGTCGTAGGCTTCAGGCTGAGCGGTCAACTGCGTGAGGGCATCACGGCAACCGATTTGGTCCTGACAATAACGCAGATGCTGCGAAAGCATGGCGTCGTTGGCAAGTTTGTCGAATTCTTTGGCGCCGGACTGGACGACATGTCAGTCGCCAACCGGGCGACCATCAGCAACATGGCGCCCGAATACGGTGCGACGTGCGGTTTCTTTCCTGTCGACGCCAAGACGATCGATTACTTGAGAACAACCGGACGGTCGGACGATCACATTGCGCTTGTTGAGGCCTATTGTCGAGCGCAAGGCATGTTTCGGGACAGCACGACGGCCGATCCGGAGTTTACCAGCGTACTGGAACTGGATCTCGCATCCGTTCAGGCCTCCATCGCCGGGCCGAAACGACCGCAGGACCGCGTTCTGCTGGACGATGTCAAGATAGGATTCGAGCAGTCAATCGCTGTGGGATATGCAGCGACGAATTCCAAAAGGGTGGCGGTCGCCAACGCTGATTTTGCGGTTGGTACCGGCGATGTCGTCATCGCCGCCATCACCTCGTGCACCAATACGTCGAACCCGAGCGTTATGTTGGCCGCGGGCCTTCTTGCTCGCAACGCTGTTGCGAAGGGGCTGAAAACCAAGCCTTGGGTTAAGACGTCACTGTCTCCAGGATCGCAGGCGGTTGCCGGATATCTCGCCAATGCCGGCTTGCAGGGATCGCTCGATGCGCTCGGCTTCAATCTCGTCGGATTCGGTTGCGGGACATGTATTGGCAATTCGGGGCCGTTGCCACCTGATATTTCCAGCGCGATCAACGAAGGCAAACTCGTGTCGGTCGCCGTGCTGTCGGGAAACCGCAACTTCGAAGGTCGCGTCAATCCGGATGTGCGGGCAAACTATCTGTCGTCGCCGCCGCTGGTTGTCGCCTATGCGCTGGCCGGATCGATTCTGGTCGATATGACGAAGGAACCGTTGGGCCATGATCATGACGGCCAGCCGGTATTTCTAAGAGACATCTGGCCGAGCAACGAGGAAATCGAGCGGCTGGTTCAGACCTATGTCACCGGCGATCTCTACAAGACCCGATATGCAAACGTGTTTGCCGGCGACGCCAACTGGCAGGCTGTCAATGTTGCGGCTGACCGGACTTACAAGTGGAATATGGCGTCGACCTACGTGCAGAATCCGCCGTATTTCGAGGGCATCGCGATGAAGCCGGAGCCGGTTCGCGACATTGTCGACGCACGCATTCTTTGCCTGTTCCTCGACTCCATTACCACGGATCATATTTCTCCGGCTGGCTCCATCAAGACAGCGTCGCCGGCCGGTACGTATCTGCAATCGCATCAAGTGCGGCCAGCCGATTTCAATCAGTACGGGACCCGCCGCGGGAACCATGAAGTGATGATGCGAGGCACCTTCGCAAACATTCGGATCAAGAACCAGATGGTTCGTGACGACTCCGGCACAGTTGTCGAAGGCGGATTGACCGTCAAATATCCCGAAAAGGAACGAGGATTTATCTACGATGCGGCGATGGGCTATGCGGCCGAAGGCGTGCCGCTGGTGATTTTCGCCGGTAAGGAGTACGGCACCGGATCGTCCCGCGATTGGGCTGCAAAGGGTACGCGGCTGTTAGGGATCCGCGCCATCGTGGCGGAGAGCTATGAACGTATCCACCGCTCCAATCTAGTCGGGATGGGGGTGGCGCCGCTCATGTTCGAACCCGGTACCTCGTGGCAGTCGCTGGCCCTGACCGGAGCGGAGACTGTTTCGATCCCGGGGTTAGCCAATTTGCAGCAACCGCGGCAGACGTTGATGGTCGAGATCGTCTCGCCCGAGGGCAACAGGCGTGAGGTCCCGGTGCTCTGCCGGATCGATACGCTCGACGAGCTCGAATACTTCCGTCACGGCGGGATACTCAACTTCGTTCTGAGGCAGTTGGCTGCCTGAACAAATTCAAGCTCTTGGGGGAAATACCGATGGCGAGTAGCAAGCAAATTCCAGCGACGCTGATTCCCGGTGACGGAATCGGCCCGGAAATCATGGACGCCGTGCTGGCAGTGCTCGACGCGGTCAAGGCACCATTCGAGTGGGACAGACAAGTTGGCGGACTTGCGGGCATCGAGGCCTCCGGCGATCCCTTGCCGATAGCGACGCTCGACAGCATTCGTCGCACGCGATTGGCTCTCAAAGGACCGCTGACCACGCCCGTGGGCGGTGGATTTCGAAGCGTAAATGTGCGCATGCGCGAGGAGTTCGGGCTCTATGCCAACGTCCGTCCGGTGCGCACCATGATTCCCGGGGGACGTTACGAAGATATCGATATCGTTCTGATTCGCGAAAATATCGAAGGTCTTTATGTTGCTTTCGAACATTTCATCGCGGTCGGGGACGACCCGCGCGCCGTTGCGATCTCACAAGGAATCAACACCCGCGCTGAATGCATGCGGATCGCCCGATATGCATTTGAATATGCCCAAAAGCATGGGCGCAAGAAGGTCACCATCGTTCACAAGGCAAATGTCCTGAAAGCGCTGACAGGCCTGTTCTTGGAATGTGGGCAGTTGGTCGCCAAGGAGTTCGAAGGCCGGATCGAGATGAACGACAGGATCGTCGATGCCTGCGCGATGCAACTCGTGATGAATCCATGGCAGTTCGATGTCATTGTGACCACGAATCTGTTCGGTGACATTCTTTCCGATCAACTTGCAGGCCTGGTTGGGGGGCTTGGCATGGCGCCGGGCGCCAATATCGGTCCCGACGCCGCGATCTTCGAGGCCGTTCATGGCTCCGCTCCCGATATTGCAGGCAAAGGCCTCGCCAACCCGCTTGCCCTGCTGCTCGCAGCGTGCCTGATGTTGGAACACGTCGACCACGCCGACTCCGCTGTGCGGATCCGCAAGGCGATGCTGACGTGCCTCAACACCGATGGAGTCCGTACGCCGGATCTCGGCGGCAAGGCTTCGACCAGCGACTTTGCCAAGGGCATCATTCGTCGATTGGGATAATCGCGGTCGCTGCATGCTGACAAGATGCAAGTGATCGCATCGGGCAGGCGGGCGTTTGAAAGAAAAGCATCTGGAGCAGTAGCGATGGCTAAGGGATCGGATTTGTTGGTTGCCGCACTCGAGAACGAGGGCGTCGATCGCGTTTTCGGGGTTCCCGGTGAAGAGAACCTGGATGTCGTGGAAAGCCTGCGCAACTCGTCGATCAAGCTGGTCCTGACCCGCCACGAGCAGGGCGCGGCCTTCATGGCCGCGACCTACGGGCGGCTGACCGGCAAGCCCGGGGTATGCATCACCACGCTAGGTCCGGGCGCGCTGAACCTGACGACGGGAGCAGCCTATGCTCTGCTCGGTGCCATGCCGATGATCATGCTCACCGGTCAGAAGGGCATCATGAGCAGCCGGCAGGCCAAATTCCAGATTGTCGACGTCGTCAGCGCTTTCAAGCCGCTGACCAAGCTGTCGCTCCAGATCGTCAGCACGAGCAGCATTCCGACCATCGTTCGCGATGCCTTTCGGATCGCCATGGAAGAGCGGCCGGGCCCGGTCCTGCTGGAATTGCCCGAGGACATTGCCGGCGAAGAAGCCGAAAACGCCGCGATGGTGGCGCAGCATCCGATTGAAATTCCGGTCGCGCATCGTGCTTCGCTGGACCGCGCCGCTGAAATGATCCTCAAGGCCAAGCGGCCATTGATCATGCTCGGCGCTGCCGCGTCCCGGCCCCGCAGCACGGCAGGCATCGGAGGGTTCGTTCGCCGCACCCAAATTCCGTTCTTCACGACGCAGATGGGGAAGGGCACGGTGCCCGGCGGCAGCAATCTTTATATGGGGACGGCCGCGCTCAGCGAGCGTGACTACGTGCATGAAGCCGTTGACCGCGCCGATCTGATTATCGCCATCGGTCACGATACGATCGAGAAGCCCCCGTTCATCATGGGCCCGAAAGGTCCCCAGGTGATCCACGTCAGCTACACACCGGCCAACGTGGAACGGGTTTACTTTCCGCAATGCGAGGTGGTCGGCGATGTCGGGCCGAGCCTGGAACTGTTGGCGGACCGCGTCGAGGGGCGTCTGCACAACGCCGGAGCGTTGCTCAGCCTTCGCGAAGGCATCTTGAAACGCCTCACCGACCGCAACACCGAGGACCGTTGGCCGCCGACCCCGCAGCGCATCGTACACGATGTGCGAAAGGTCATTCCGGAAGACGGCATCGTCGCCCTGGACAACGGGATGTACAAGATTTGGTTCGCGCGCAACTATCGGACCTATGTCGCGAACACGCTGCTGCTGGATAACGCGCTCGCGACAATGGGCGCCGGACTGCCGTCCGCCATGATGGCGGCAATGATGTATCCCGAGCGCCGCGTGCTCGCGGTCTGCGGCGACGGTGGCTTCATGATGAACTCGCAGGAAATGGAAACCGCGGTTCGCCTCAAGCTCAACCTCGTCGTGTTGATCTTGGAAGATTCGGCCTACGGCATGATCCGCTGGAAGCAGGCGGTGGATAGTTTCCCGGATTTCGGCCTGACGTTCGGCAATCCCGATTTCGTCAAATATGCCGAGAGTTACGGCGCGAAAGGTTCCCGCGTCGAAAGCACGGACTCTCTGATCCCGGCGCTCGAAAACGCGTTCAAGGGCGGCGGTGTGCACCTCGTCGTGGTGCCGATCGATTATACCGAAAATACGCGCGTGCTGGTGGACGAGCTTCGCGAGAAGTTGAAGCAGGTCGTCGAACCGGCTGCGTAAGCCGCCGGCCAAAGCCTTGCTTCAACGGGAACTGGATCGCAAACGCTGAAAAGGGAGGGCGCCATGAGTGAGCAGATCAACGAGCAAGCCGAGAAAATGCGCGAAGTGGCGCAGACCACGCTCGGTAAGGCAAAGGAAGCCGTCTCGAAATACATGACGGAGTCCCAGAAGTTGAGGGAATTCCGGCGTTCGCGCGACCTATTCTACTGCGAAGGAAATGAACTACAAGGCGGTGACATTTGCTGAAGCCAATGTGGCTGCCGGGTTCGAACTTGCGCAGCGGCTGTTGCACGCAAAGGACCAGCAGGAGATGGGCGCGGTCTATTAAAGCCATCTCAAGGAGCAGATGTAAAAGATGAATGCGCAGTTTCGTGAGCTTGGAAGTGCAATGGGCCAACCGCCGGCGGTTGACCTGAATAAATAGAACGGGCCGGCCAAAGCGACGCTCCCATCGTTCGAATAAGGAACGCTGCCTGCGTTCGGTTGGAGCGTGGACGGTAACGGCATCATCTGTTCGTCGAGGAGGCTCCAAGGTGAGCACGGAAAAGTCAGACCCAGTGATCTATCCCGTGTCGCCGGAGTGGGCTGAACACGCTCACGTCGATGCGTCGAAGTACAAGGAAATGTATGAGTTTTCTGCGTCTGCGCCCGAAGAGTTCTGGGGTCATCACGGCAAGCGAATAGACTGGATCAAACCCTTCACCAAGGTGAAGAATACCAGTTTCGATCCCGGCAAGGTTTCGATCAAGTGGTTCGAGGACGGCATCACCAATGTATCGGCGAACTGCGTCGATCGGCATCTGGCCACGCGCGGCGATCAAACGGCGATCATCTGGGAGGGCGACGATCCCGGCGAATCGAGGAAGATCACTTACCGGCAGTTGCACGATCAGGTCTGCCGCCTTGCGAATGTGCTGAAAAATTACGGCGTGAAGAAGGGCGATACGGTCACAATCTATCTGCCCATGGTCCCGGAAGCTGCCTACGCCATGCTGGCCTGCGCTCGGATCGGGGCGGTCCATTCCATCGTATTCGGTGGGTTCTCGCCGGACGCCTTGGCCGGGCGCATCGAAGGCTGCAAATCCAGGGTCGTCATTACTGCCGATGAGGGATTGCGCGGCGGCCGCAAGGTACCGCTGAAGGGTAATGCCGACGAGGCGGTGAAGAAAGCCGGCGACATCGTAAAGACGATAATCGTGGTCAAGCGCACCGGCGGTCCGATCGACTGGGTCGATGGTCGCGACGTCTGGTACGACGATGAAACGGCAAAGGCATCCAGCAAGTGTCGGTTCGCCGAAATGAACGCGGAGGACCCGCTGTTCATCCTCTATACGTCAGGCTCAACCGGCGCTCCCAAGGGCGTCGTTCACACTACCGGCGGCTATCTGGTGTTTGCGTCGATGACGCATCAGTATGTATTCGATTATCACGACGGCGATATCTACTGGTGCACCGCTGATGTCGGCTGGGTCACCGGCCACAGCTACATCGTCTACGGCCCGCTGGCCAACGGCGCGACCACGCTGATGTTCGAGGGGGTTCCGAATTACCCGTCGATGTCGCGGTTTTGGGAGGTCGTCGACAAGCACAAGGTCAACATCTTCTATACCGCGCCGACCGCGATCCGCTCGCTGATGGGTGCGGGCGAGGGGCCGGTCAAACAGACCAGCCGGGCATCGCTGCGATTGCTCGGCTCGGTGGGCGAGCCGATCAATCCGGAAGCCTGGGAGTGGTATCACCGCGTCGTCGGAGATCAACGCTGCCCGATCGTCGATACCTGGTGGCAGACCGAGACCGGCGGCATCCTGATCTCGCCGCTTCCCGGCGCTACAGCCTTGAAGCCCGGCTCGGCGACCCTGCCGTTTTTCGGGGTGATGCCGGAAGTGGTGGACGCAGCCGGCACTGTGCTGGCCGGTGCGTGCGAGGGAAACCTCGTCATTGCCGATTCCTGGCCGGGCCAGATGCGGACGGTCTACGGCGATCATGAGCGCTTCATGCAGACCTATTTTGCGAATTATCCGGGCAAGTATTTCGCCGGCGACGGCTGCCGTCGGGATTCTGACGGGTACTACTGGATCACCGGCCGCGTCGACGACGTCATCAACGTATCGGGCCATCGCATGGGGACCGCCGAAGTCGAGAGTGCGCTTGTCGCCCACCAGAAAGTCTCTGAAGCCGCCGTCGTCGGCTTTCCGCACGACATAAAGGGGCAGGGCATCTACGCCTACGTCACTTTGATGGCGGATGCGGAGCCATCCGGGGAGTTGCGCAAGGAACTGGTGGCCTGGGTACGCAAGGAGATCGGTCCGATCGCAGCGCCCGATGTCATCCAGTTTGCGCCGGGTCTGCCTAAGACCCGCTCCGGCAAGATCATGCGCCGTATCCTGCGCAAGATCGCCGAGGACGAGGTCGGCGCGCTCGGCGACACCTCCACGTTGGCCGATCCGGCCGTGGTCGATGATCTGATCAAGAACCGACACAGCCGACAGGCGGCGTCGAAATGAATATCGAGGCGATCTCGATCGGCGACAATCCGCCCGAGGATATCAATGTCATCATTGAGGTCCCGATCGGCGGTGAACCGATCAAATACGAGATGAACAAGGCGGCCGGCGCGCTGTTCGTCGACCGCTTCCTGTATACGCCGATGCGCTATCCTGGGAATTACGGCTTCGTTCCGCATACCCTTTCGGATGATGGCGATCCGATCGATGTCCTGGTGGCAAATTCACGGCCCATTATGCCGGGCGCGGTGATCAATGTCCGGCCGATCGGGGTTCTCAAGATGGATGACGAGGGCGGCGGCGATGAGAAGATCATCGCCGTGCCGATGCCGAAACTGACGCGGCGCTACGCGCACGTCACCGGGATCACCGACATGCCGCAAATATCCATCGGACAGATCCAGCACTTCTTTGAGCACTACAAGGACCTGGAGCCGGGGAAGTGGGTGAAGGTGATCGGCTGGGGCGACAGTGCCGAAGCGCGCCGGCTCATCAGTGACGCGATCGCGCGAGCTAAGAACTGAAATATCGCATAGGGGATGAGTGATGAGACTGGTTCTGTTGGGGCCGCCGGGCGCCGGGAAGGGCACGCAGGCAACGCGAATTGTCGACCGCTTTTGCATTCCGCAACTGTCGACCGGAGACATGCTGCGCGAAGCCGTGGCGGAAGGCACGGCTTCGGGATTGCGTGTCAAACACATCATGGATCGTGGCGAGCTCGTGCCTGATGACGTCGTGGTTTCGGTTATCGCCGGCCGCATCGATCATTCGGACGCCGAGAATGGCTTCATCCTTGATGGTTTTCCGCGCACGGTCGCGCAGGCCGAAGCGCTCGACCAGGAACTCGCCGCCAGGGGGATCAAACTCGACGCGGTGCTGGAGCTGGAGGTCGATGAAGATGCGCTGCTCGACCGCATCAGGGGCCGCGCCAAGGAAGCGGCAAACAGGGGCGAACCCGTGCGCCGCGACGATAATCCCGAGGTCTTCAAGACCCGGCTGGACGTCTATCGCGAGCAGACCGCGCCGGTCACCGAGTACTACCGGTCGCGGGGGCTGCTCAACATCGTCGATGGCTTGCAGCCGATCGACGCCGTGACCGAACAACTCGCTGCGGCACTCGCCGCGTTGCCGTCTCACCAGATCAGGAGCGATGTCAGATGAAAGCTTTCACCTTCCAGGCGCCGCCCAACATTCTGTTCGAGGCAGGCGCGTCGAAAAAGCTGGCCGAGCTGGTTGCGGGATACGGCGCAAAACGTGTCCTGCTGGTCACCGACAAGGGTGTACGCAATGCGGGGCTGACGAAAAATGCCGAGGCAGGCCTCGTCGCTGACGGCTGCGAACTCACGGTATTCGACGACGTGGAGGCGGATCCGCCGTCGCACGTCATCGAGCGGGCGGTCGCGCTCTGCCGCGACAAGGGGATCGAACTGGTCGCATCGATCGGTGGCGGCAGCGCGCTCGATACGGCGAAGCTGGTGGCCTATCTCGCCAAGACCCCCGACCGCCTCGACGATATCTATGGCGTCGGCCTTGCCAAGGGCGAACGCCTTCCGTTGCTGCTGGTGCCGACGACGGCCGGAACCGGTTCGGAGGTGACGCCGATTGCGATCGTCACGACGCCCACAACCGAGAAGAAGGGCGTCGTTGCGCCTCGCCTGCTGCCGGACTGGGCGATCCTCGACCCGGAGCTGACGCTTGGTCTGCCCGCGCAGGTCACGGCGGCGACCGGCATCGATGCCATGGTGCACGCGATCGAAGCCTACACCAGCAAGCACAGGAAGAACCCGATGTCGGATCAGCTCGCACGGCAGGCCCTTTGCCTGCTGTCGGCGAATGTGCGTACGGTGTGCGCGGACGGCTCGAATCTCGAGGCGCGATCGCAGATGCTGTTGGGGTCGATGCTGGCCGGGATGGCATTCGCCAATTCGCCGGTCGCTGCGGTCCATGCATTGGCTTACCCGATCGGCGCGATATTCCATGTGCCGCACGGACTGTCGAACGCCCTGGTCCTGACCCAGGTGCTGCGCTTCAATTTGCCGGAGGCGGAATCGCTCTATGCCGAGCTGGCGCCGATCGTCGATCCTAAATCGCAGGGAATGAACGTCAGTCAGCGGGCGCGGCTCTTCGTCGATGCGATCGCGGCGATCTGCCGGGACTGTAACGTGCCGGCATCGCTCGCCGATGTCGGTATCGCGAGGAGCGACCTGAAGAAGCTCGCCGAGGATGCGATGAAGCAGACGCGGCTCCTCGTCAACAATCCGCGAGAATTGAAGTTCGACGATGCGCTGGCGATCTACACCGAGGCGTTCGGCAACCGCGCAGCGGCCTGAGCGGGCACAAGAGTGAGCACGATGACCGAGAAAGACAAATCGGCTGCCGCGGATTCCGATCCCGGTCTTGAGTGGGCGAAGCTGTGGCAGACGATGGCCGAATCCTCGAACCGCATGGTTGAGGCCTGGTCGGGTTCGATGGGCCCGTTCATGCTGGCGCGTTTGTCGGAGAAGCCGGCCGGCTTCGGCGACGGCAATGAACTGTCTGCGGCCATCGAGCGCATGGCACAGGGGCCGCGGCTTGCCGATGTCTGGGACATCGACCGGAAAATGGCGCTGGTCTTTGGCGCCTGGATCGAGATGCGCCAGCGGCTTGCGAGCTACAATGCGGTCGCCGCCGCGCCGTGGACGGAGGCCTCGAAACGGTATTTTGAGACGATGGCCGCGACCGGTACGCGTGAGGCTCCCGCTCCGGATTGGCGCGAGGCGTTTGCCAAGTGGAGCGAGATCTCCAACGAGGAACTCATTCGCAACCAGCGCACCGAGGGCTTTCTGCAGGCCCAGAAGGAGCTGCTGCAGGCCGGGTTGCAGTTGCGAAGCCGGCAGGACGACGTCGCGGAGGCCGCCTCAGCGATGTTCGGTCTGCCGACGCGCAAGGATTTCGATGACGTGACGCGTCAGTTGACGGAGCTTCGGCGCGAGGTCCGCGCGCTCGCCCGCCAGGCGCGAGACCAGAAGACCGAAGGCGCGCTATGAGTGATCAGGAAAACCAGGCCTCGCGCTTCGCCCGCGACATGGCTGCCAACGCCGAGAAAATGTTCAAGGCGACGCAGCTGATCGCGAATACGAGAGACGAGGATGTCAATATCGGTACGACGCCGAAGCATCTCGTCATGCGCCGCGACAAGGTGGAGTTGTTCCGTTACGAGCCGATGACGCAAGCGACGGCAAAAACGCCCGTTCTTCTGGCCTACGGCCTGATTGGCCGATACACCATGGCCGATCTTCAGCCCGACCGTTCGCTGGTCCGCAGCCTGTTGTCGAAGGGGCTCGATCTCTGGCTGATCGACTGGGGCCAGCCCGGCCGAACCGAGCGATGGCTGACCATCGATGATTACGTCGACGACTATATCGATGCCGCCGTCGACCGGATCGCGCAGGATACCGGCCACGACAAGATCAATCTGCTCGGCATCTGCGAGGGCGGCGTCTTTACGACCTGTTACGCCGCGCTGCATCCCGAGAAGGTGAAAAACCTCGTCATCACGATCACCCCGATCGACTTCCACGCTGACGTCAAGGACAAGGCCGCCCACCACGGGTTTTTGAACATCTGGACCCGCAGCCTCGATCCCGAGGATATCGACAAGCTCGTCGATACCTACGGCGTGCTACCGGGCGAGTTTATGAGCTCGGTGTTTTCGATGATGACGCCGATGCGCTCGCTGACGAAATACAATGTCGATCTGATCGACGTCGTCGATGACGAAGCAAAATTCGTGAACTTCCTGCGGATGGAAAAATGGCTGGCGGACCGGCCGCACCATCCCGGCGAGGCCGCAAAACAATGGCTGAAGGATCTCTACCAGGAGAATCGCTTGGTCGATGGCAGCTTTGAGCTATCCGGCCGCCGGGTCGATCTGAAGTCGATCACGGCCCCCGTGCTCAATGTCTTTGCGCTGGACGACCATATCATTCCGCCGGACTGCTCGCGTGCGCTTGGCGCGAAAGTCGGCAGCCAGGATTATACCGAAATCCCGCTGCCCGGCGGCCATGTCGGCCTGTTCGTCTCCAGCAAATCGCAGGGCAAGCTCAGCCAGAGCATCGCCGACTGGCTGGTCGCCCGTGACGCCAATCCTGTGAGTGAAACCTGATGCGCAACAAGATCGTCGATGCCGCGGAGGCGGTTGCCATCATCCGCTCCGGCGACACCGTGGCATCGTCCGGCTTCGTCGGCGTCGGAACGCCCGACGAAATCATCAAGGCGCTGGAACGTCGCTTCATCCAGACCGGAGAACCCCGGGATCTTTCCCTTGTGTTCGCAGCAGCGCCGGGGGACGGCGGCGATCGCGGCCTCAACCGTCTGGCCCATCCGGGGCTGATCAAGCGGCTGGTGGGCGGGCATTTCGGCCTGGTGCCAAAACTCGCCCGGATGGCGGTCGACAACCATGTCGAGGCTTACAACCTGCCGCTCGGATGCGTATCGCATCTGTTTCGCGAGATCGCGGGACGCAAGGCCGGTCTCCTTTCAAAGGTCGGCCTCGATACTTTCGTCGACCCGGCCAATGGCGGCGGCAAGCTCAATGCGCGCACCACCGAAGAGCTGGTGCGGCTGATCGAAATCGATGGCGAGCCGTGGCTGTTCTACAAGCCCTTTCCGATCAATGTCGCGATCATCAGAGGCACCACCGCCGATCACAACGGCAACATCACGATGGAAAAGGAGGCGCTGACGCTCGACAATCTGGCGCTGGCGACGGCCGCCAAGAACTGCAAGGGTTTTGTCATCGCGCAGGTCGAGCGCATCGCCGCCTCCGGTTCGCTCAATCCGCGGCATGTCAAGATTCCGAGCGTCCTGATCGATTGCGTCGTCGTTGCCCAGCCGGAAAACCATGTCCAGACCTATGCCACCGGCTATAACGGTGCGTTCTCGGGCGAATTGCGCGCGCCGGCCGATCGCAACGTTCCGATGGCGTTGGACAACCGCAAGATCATCGCGCGTCGCTGCGCGCTGGAATTGCCGATGGGCGGTGTGGTCAATCTCGGCATCGGCATGCCCGAAGGCATCGCCTCGGTTGCGGCGGAAGAGAAGCTGTTCGACTTCGTGACGCTGACGGCCGAGCCCGGCATCATCGGCGGTATTCCGCAAGGCGGCCTCGATTTCGGCGCGGCGATCAATGCCGAATCCATTATCGACCAGAACCAGATGTTCGATTTCTACGACGGCGGCGGGCTTGATCTCGCCTGCCTCGGGATGGCCCAGGTCAATGGCCGCGGCGACGTTAATGTCAGCCTGTTCAACGGCCGCCTCGCCGGCGCCGGCGGTTTTATTAACATCTCCCAGAACGCGCGCCGGCTGATCTTTGCAGGCACGTTTACCACCGGGGGGCTGAAGACATCGGTGGTGGATGGCGAGCTCAAGATCCTCAACGAGGGCAAATCGCCAAAATTCATCGACAAGGTCGACCAGATCACATTCTCGGGCAAGCTTGCCGCAACCAACAAGCAGCCGGTTCATTATGTGACCGAACGATGTGTGTTCAGGCTTGTCCCGGAAGGCCTCGAACTGATCGAGATTGCGCCGGGTATCGACCTGGAGCGGGACATTCTGGCGCTCATGGGTTTTCGGCCCATCATTCGTTCGCCGAAAGCCATGGATGCGGCGCTGTTCCGTGAGGAACTGATGCGACTGGACGACCTGCTCCTCAACCGGCCGCTGTCGGAGCGGCTGTCGTACGATGCCGATCGCAACACGCTGTTCCTGGGTCTCGACGGCTATCGGGTCCAAACCGAGGCTGACGTCGAGGCGATCCGGGCCGCGATCCTGGAAATCTTCCATCGCGTCGGACACCGCTTCTCCGCGGTCATCAACTACGATTCGTCCTACATCGCCCCCGACATGACGGATAAGTGGTTCTCCATGGCGGCCGAGGTCGAACAAACCTGTTACGAGCACGCCTCACGTTACACCACCAGCGCCTTCATGCGCCTGAAGCTCGGCGACGCCCTGTCTCGCCGCGATGTCGCGCCGCATATTTTCGAAACGTCGGCCGACGCCCACCGGCATGTCGAATAGATCGATGCAGTTGAAGTCTCCTGAGTTGCGCGGCGCCTCAAAGGTGTCCGCTAATTGGCCCAACGGACGGCAGATGGCTCCCGACCGGACAGGATCGGTGCGCGGCCTGACCCGGCGCAGCTTCCATCGCATCGCGTTCACGGATTGGGGGCCGGCGTCGGCAATGCGACCGGTGGTTTGCGTCCACGGCCTGACGCGAAATGGCCGCGACTTCGATCATCTTGCGGCAGCACTCGTGGAGGCGGAACGCCGCGTCATTTGTCCTGATTTGCCGGGCAGGGGACAAAGCGAACGGCTGCACGACAGCAGCGACTATGTATTGCCGCAATATTGCAGCGACATGAGCGTGGTGATGGTCTCGCTCGCTGCAACGGATATCGACTGGATTGGCACGTCGCTGGGCGGATTGATCGGAATGGTGCTGGCCGCACTTCCGGGCAGTCCGATCCGTCGCATCGTCATCAACGATATCGGGCCGTATCTGCCCTGGGCCGGCTTGCTTCGCCTCGGCGCCAATCTCAACGAGGCGCCAAAATCCTTTGCGACGATCGAACAGGCCGAAGCCTATTACCGGCGGGCTCTGGCACCCTTCGGGCAATTAGAGGATGCACATTGGCGGCATCTGACGACGCATAGTGTCGCCTGGAGCGCGGAAGCGCGTAGCTTCAAACCCTTGTGCGATCCGAACATCGCCCATGCCTTTCGAAACCCCTGGCACTACAGCGTCGATCTCTGGAAATACTGGGACGCCATCAACATCCCGATCCTGGTGATCCGCGGGCAGCAATCGGATCTGCTTCCCGAAGCTGTTCTCAAGGACATGATGCGGCGTAACCGCAATGTGCGCGTGCACACCATTCCCGACTGCGGCCACGCGCCGGCTCTGATCGCTGACAATCAGATCGCGGTCATTACCAGCTTCCTTGGCGGTAGCGACCCCAACGCAGGCTAAACCGTTTTGCGGCGGTCGCGCACGACTAAAACCAAGCTCTCATCAACTCCAACCTGGCGGCATTTACGATGACTTCCAAACTCACCCTCAAAGATCCCTCCTTGTTGCGCGATGCCTGTCCGATAGCAGGAGAGTGGGTGGCCGCGGACAATGGCGGCACCATTGCGGTCGATAATCCCTCGACCGGCGCCGTGATCGGCCACGTGCCCAATATGGGCACGGCCGAGACCCGGCGCGCGATCGAGTTTGCCGATGCCGCGCTGCCGGCATGGCGCGCCCGCGCCGCCAAAGAGCGCGCGGCGATCCTGCGCCGCTGGTTCGACCTGATCATGGCGAACCAGGACGATCTCGGGGCCATCATGACGGCGGAGCAAGGCAAGCCGCTCGCGGAAGCCAAGGGCGAGATTGCCTATGCGGCAAGCTTCATCGAATGGTTCGGCGAGGAAGGCAAGCGCATCTATGGCGATACGATTCCGGGTTTTACGTCAGACCGTCGTATCGTCGTGCTGAAGCAGCCGATCGGTGTCTGCGCGGCCATCACGCCGTGGAATTTTCCATCGGCGATGATCACGCGCAAGGCTGGTCCGGCACTGGCGGCGGGTTGCACCATGGTGGTCAAGCCGGCAAGCCAGACGCCGCTGTCGGCGCTGGCGCTGGCGGTGCTGGCCGAGCGGGCCGGCGTACCCAAGGGCGTTTTGTCGGTCGTGACGGGATCGGCGTCCGCGATCGGCGCCGAAATGACGTCCAACCCGATCGTGCGCAAGGTCAGCTTCACGGGATCCACGGAAATCGGCAAGAAGCTGATGGCGCAGAGCGCCTCGACGGTTAAGCGGACCTCGATGGAGCTCGGCGGCAACGCGCCCTTCATCGTGTTCGACGACGCCGATATCGATGCCGCGGTCAAGGGCGCTATGGCGTCGAAATACCGCAACGCCGGCCAGACCTGCGTGTGTGCCAATCGCATCTTTGCCCAGGACAAAATCTACGACGCTTTCGTCGCGCGGCTGTCCGAGGCGGTGCGTGCGCTCAGGATCGGCGACGGTTTCGAGGCCGATGTGACGATCGGCCCGCTGATCAACATGGCCGCCGTCGAAAAGATCGAAGAGCACGTCTCGGATGCCGTTGCGAAGGGAGCGCGCGTCGTCGTCGGCGGCAAGCGTCATGTGCTTGGCCGTTCGTTCTATGAGCCGACGATTCTGGCCGATACCACGCCTGATATGATGATCTTTCGCGAGGAAACGTTCGGTCCGGTCGCGCCGGTGTTCCGCTTCAAGACCGAAGAAGAGGCGATCCGGCTTTCCAACGAGACCGAGTTCGGACTCGCCGCTTATTTCTATGGCCGCGATATCGGCCGGATCTGGCGCGTGGCCGAGGCGCTCGAATACGGCATCGTCGGCATCAATGAAGGTCTGATCTCGTCCGAGGTTGCGCCGTTCGGCGGGATGAAGGAGAGCGGCAACGGCCGCGAGAGCTCGAAATACGGCATCGAGGACTATCTGGAAATCAAATACCTCTGCATGGGTGGGATTCGGGCTGCTGCTCCTTGAGCCGTAGCGTCTTATCAGAGGTGACATCCGACTTGGTTACAAACCTTTCGGATGCGCGATGAATTCAGCGATAATGTCGGCTGGCGGTTGGTAATCGGAGACACGGCTTACCCTCAGGCCTGTCAGGTGCTGGAGCTTTACTGCGAGTTCCGCCATCTTGATGGCGACCGGAATGCCGTTGATAGCAAGATAGTGCGTCAGCCCGCGACCGATGGATGGCAGTGGTTGATAGACGGTTTGATACATTTACCCCTTGCAAGAGTTTTCTAGAAATCCATGGAAAGCGCGTCCGGACCATCGCACCCCCGGTGACCGCCAGATCCCTTATCGTGATCGGCGGCGCGCTCCGGTTCCGACTCCACTAGGTGCAACGCGTCAAGGATGTCGTCGAAGCTGCGACTGTATCCTCGGCGGGCCACCTCGGTTTGCGAACAGCGCAAGCATCTGTGGCCCAGGATGACAGAATTGCCCGCTTCTCCCAGGACGTCGGATCGTCGTCAGACGTCCGGACGTCCTGCCGTATTTCCGGCGGGCCGAGGGCCATGCCGATGATCCTTCGTCCGGCGGTTCCTATGCGATCCGGATTCCGGCCGCAGCCTTGAGGCTTGGCTTGATGACTTCGAAGCGCGAGCGTCGAGCGTCTCCTGTGAGACTCGGAATCGCTGACGAAGAAAGCGTCATTTCAAGCGCGGCGTGGGGAACATTACCTCAGCAAGAGGTCGGCTCTTTTCTCGAGCCAGTTTCTGGCCACTGGACATAACAGTCCACAAGCGATCCCGAGAACGGCAGGTATCGCGATGCTAACCATAGCCGCTGCGCTCGGCGGCATTCCGGAAGCGAAATAGGCGATCATACCAAGAAAATAGATCGGCACGTTCCCCATCGACGGAAGTTCTTCGAGCAACGCTATCAGGCCGACTGCTACACACAGAACGAACGGGAGGGAGAACTGACCCAGGATATGCATGAAGGGTTGGGCGAGCCATCCTGCAACACACCCAAACAAACCTCCTGCCAACATGGCAAACAAGGCCATCGCGGCGGCACTGCTGCTTGCCCCACTGAAAACGCACGCGACCCAAGCAATGAATGTGACCCAGGACAACAAGCTGTAGCGTGCGCCGATCCAAGCCACGACGCCTGCGAGGCCACCCGTCACCAGCAGGTTCGCCCCACGGCGGACAAATGCCGTGCTCATCTTGCTCGTTCACTTGACAGCGTAGAAACGATGGATCACGCCGCCATCGCCTGTTCGCGATTGCGTGAATGAAACGATATTGTTCAGCCACGCATAGCGAGCATCACCTGTTTCGAACTCCGGCGCTGCTCGAAAATAATAGCGGTGTGCACCAGCAGGATCGTCCGGTTTGGCCATGTCGTGGGCGTAGGCGGCGTCGGCCTCGTCGCGTGTAAAGCGCCCGTGCCAATGCACGTAGATGACCGCGCTATCATCCGTCTTCCAGCAGAACCGCACATCAAGATGCGACGAGCCGTCGGCACGACGACGGACCCAATCGGCGCCCGAGTTTGGAATGACGATACCCTTGAGCCGCGGGCCCATCACCGTCCCTTCCTTGACGAAGAAAATGACGCGATGCCCCTCCGGACCGGCGCCAACATTCAGCGGCGGCGACAGCTTTACGCGCGCCTCGAACAGGAAATCCGTCTCTGGTTTGACAAAGGCTGGTGCGTCGATCATCGATGCTACTTTCTCGTGTCGGAGGTGATCAAGCCGCGCGTTGTGCGCGAGTTGCCTTGAGGAATGCTTGCACCGCATCCGTCGACACGCCCGACTGGGCGCAGATGGCCGCCAGATCGACCATGAAGTACTCACTGGCGATCATCCGATCCTTAAAGGTAAAGCGGAGAAAGGCTGGTATTTCGACACGCTTACCGTTCGGCTGCAGACCATACGCGCCCTGGGCCATGGTCATCCGCACCGTGCCCCAGCAGACCAGATTGGCCTCGTCGGCGACGTAGCCATCGAGCGCGATCGAGTAGTCCGGGAAGTCATTGAAGAAGCGCTTCAATACCTCCGAATTCTGCTCCCTGCCTTTCGCTCGCGTCCCCCAGGCCGGGGACGTAAGCACCATGTCGTCGTGCATGAATTGCATTGCATCCGCGACATTTTGTCGACCCTTGGCTTCACCTAGGCCGGCTGCCAACCGGAACATCTCACTCGCGCTCATGACCAACTCCATCAAATACGGTTGGATAGATATGTGCGGCACGCACATATAAGTCAAGTTTGAAATTTGTGCGTGACGCACATATGTTTGGCTGCATGACAAAGAGAGCCGCAAATCTGCTAGGAGCCTTGGCGCTGGCGATTATCGATCGGGTCGAGGTGGCCGCACGCGAGGTCCTTGACCATGGCGGAGAAACGCCGGCTGCCTTGGTTGTCATTGGCTACGGGGCTGGGCTTTCCAATGACACTTTAAGGCGCATTCTCGGCTTGTCACATCCGGGAGCGGTGCGGCTGGTCGATAAACTCGTTGCTGAAGGTCTGGTCGAGCGGGGCTCGGGTCGCGACGCTCGTCAAGTTGCATTGCACCTGACAAGGCGTGGGAAGCAATACCGCTCCCAGCTATTGGCAACTCGCCTGAGCACCATTGAACGGGTGCTTGGCTCCCTTGATCAATCCGAGCAACAAGCGCTCACGGATCTACTGCACAAGGTGCTTGCGCGGATGGACACCAACGAGATGCAGAGGTTTACGATATGTCGCATGTGCGATGATCGAGTGTGCGACGACTGTCCGCTTCCCACATCGAAGCCGACCGGAAGTCAGCCATCTGGGCTCAAAGGGTAGATTGCGAACGAAGAAGCCTTTAGGAAACGAGCTCCTCCGTTGTTCGAACAGTAGGTTTCAGTCTAAGAAGGTCGAAAATGCTTTGTATATTTAGAGGGATTGACTGACACTCTCTCCGCCATTTGCGCAATTCTCCACGCCGCTGATCGATGCGCTGAGGACCCATCCTCGGTCAAGTCTCCACCCACTAAGGGTAAATGAATCAGCGATCTCCTTCGGTTTTAACAGTCGAGTTTTTCAACACAATCGGCGCAAAGCGATCGCGGTGCTGGTGGCCTGTCGGCCATATCGCTCGGTCACCGCTGCAGCTACGAACTTTCCTTGATCCAGAAGGCCCGACAGCGGGAGGCGGTTTTATCTCGGACTTCGTCATAGGGATTCTTGGCGGACAAACGTCTGTATGCGGTTATCGGAAAAACATTGGACAGCGCAGCCACGGCTAATCTATTGAAATCATAGGCGTTCTTCTTTTGCTCTTGCTCCACTTCAGCAACATCGCATCATCGAGCTCACCCATCGTCGCGGCGATCTTCTGCAGGCTGACGGCGGCATTGTGGTAGCGATGATCGTGCTCCGCCTCTAATGCGCGCGCTTTCGCCGTCAGTCGGAACATCTCGGCGCGGTGCAAACCTTAGCCCGCTGGGGATTTCAGGGCCCGGCCTAGGAATACCAACACCGCCGAGCATCCGCTCCGGCGGTGTTGTACCTGGCCGCCTCAGTTGGCAGCCTCGTTCATTTCGGCGCGGAAGCGGGAAGGCCGATTGAGGCAGGCAACAGAACCAATGTCCGGCGACGTAGGTTTTTCATGCTTCCTCCTCCCCGGCAGCGGCGGCCAGTGCGCGGAAGTCGCCCGCTGTCAGTTGGCGGTGGGCCAGCCGAGACCCATTGGTCAGCACGAAGTCATCGCCAAATAGCTTGAAGGTGCCTCCCTTGGCAAAGGCGATGAACGGCTCCGCCGCCTCGCGCAGGCGCAGCGCGGCCACGATCTGGTCGCGCTGCTTGCTGGTGAAGGCCACATGAATTTCGCCGTCCTTGTCGGGTATCCGTTCTTCGAGATAGTCGGCGATCATCGCCGCGGATGGCCACATTGTCATTGCGCTTGCCCCCGCTTTGGCACGGTCGGCATGTACTGGCGCAGCTCCGCATCGTCGCACCCGTCCAGTGCGTCCTTGACCTGCTGGTAGAGCATCGTGGTGTCGCTGCCGTTTTCGTCGAGGTAGGTCAGGGTCGCTTGAAGCGCGGCAGCCATCTTGCCATTGCGTTGAATGGACAGCCGCAACTGCGCGGCGATCTTGGCGTCGATGATGGCAAAGCGCAGCAACTCACGCAGCCGCTCGATCTCGGCGAGCAACCGTTCGTTCTCGTCGTCTTGGTTCATGGTCGGTTCTGACAGATGATGCTGATGCGTTACCTGAACACCCGCATCCAAGTCTTGTTATTGCGCGCCAATTCTTTGGGTTTTCGCGCCAAAAACCTCCGAAAGACCTTGCCGATGACAAGGAAAGGCGTGGTCGAGCGCGGCGGGATGTGCTCGACGATCCGCGCAGGAGGAAACTCAAGAGGGACAGGCTGTGATCTAGTTCACATCTTGGACCCCAAGATAAATGATAGCTTGGAGATGATGGTGCAGATCAACTCGAACAACGAGGTTGGATCATGCCCGCCATATTCGACCTCCTCTACCGCGAATACTGCCGTGCCCGCCTCGCCGAAATGCGGAAACAACTTCTGATCTCGCCTGAGAGGCATGAGGTCCCAGAAGCGATTTGCGATGCAAAGGATGCTGTCGACGCTAGTCCGGATAGCGACGTGAGCGGCGGTGGGACCGACGCGCTGGATCGTCTCGGTCGTACCTAAGCCGCTCGCCGCAGCCTAAAATCCGATTTCAGTCCGGCTGCATGAGTTTGATGGTGCAGATAGGCCACTTCCCATCGTGGCCTCTGATAGAAATTCGCAGTCCGTTCATTTCGTCTAGCCAAACGCTCTCGACCGTCCCGGCCTTTCCGTCGGAGAGGATCACGGCCTTGCCGACAAGCTCTGTCTGGGCTTGCTCGAACTCGCCAAGGATCGTGCATGCGCGTTCCTTCACGGCTGGCCCGCGCGAGGGTCCAGCGCGGGTTGAACCAAAGTGGACTTCGACGTCAAGTTCCGCCGCCGTTGATCTACGTCAAGGTCAAGCAACTGCTGGCGCTCAGGTTAGGTTCAGTCGCACTTTGTGGCGGCTCCAGTCATGTTCGCAAGTGCGATGAGGAGGATCACCATGCGCCAGCGAAAGGGTCTCTCAATCAAGTCAGTGACAGTTACCGGGATTGCAGCCAGCATCGTATTGGGGCTAGCGGGAGCCGCTCTCACTCCGGCACCCGCCGAGGCGGTAATTTACTGCACGTATGTTGGCTATCCGACAGGTTGCGTCGCAAGGGCCGGTGTCGTGCTTAGGCCTCGTCCGGTAGCGCGTGCTGCGGTCCGAGGCGCAACGGCGGGCCCAGGCAATTGGAACGGGGGCGTCAATCGCGTTGGAGTGCGGCGGTAAAGACTTGATCACGGTGCGCCGTAGGATAGCTCACTTCCGCTTTCGGAGGCATAGCTGACCGTGCCCGGACTTTGCCGCTGGCCAACCCCGTCGCGATGACCCCAACCGGATCCTGGCCTAATCTCTGCCGAACGCGGATGCCGCGGGGCTCTTGCGGGCCTCACGCATGCGCTACGCGGTTCGGGATGAACCCTGCATGACACGCTTGACTACCATGGCCGCGATGCCCGCGAGCACGGCCTTTGCCTGCGGGGACGCAAGTATGTCGATGATCGGGTTCGACGGTTGCGCTTGCTCTTGAGGCTGGGCTTCGCCACTGACGAGGATATCCCGGAGCTGACCGGGCTTCCCATGCAGATCGGTGAGCACCTCGCCCAGTTCCTTCGGTTCGGGCGCCACTTGTCCCGGTAGCGCCACGCCGCGCGCCGCGGCTCGCTGCTGCAGCACCTTCATGAACGCCGCCCGCTCTTCCGGCGAGAGCTTGCCTAACGCTTCTATCGCTGCCTGCGCGTACTGGTCAGGCGGCACGGCGTGTGAAACATCACCATACCGATTGAGAACCTCTTGATCGGAATAACCCTCCGACGGATCTCCTTGTTCGTATCGATCGACGAAATCCCGGTACTCTTTCTGGCGTTGCCCACCGCCAATTAACTCGTCAAGGATACCCATCTACAGCTCCCTCATCAGCGTTGCGCACAAGATACAGGCGAAGAGTGCAGTCGCTCCGACAGTTACTTGGTACCTCCAAGGTAAACCCGGGCCGAGAGTATTGACCTAGATCAAAGGGCGACCCCGACGTGACCGTGTTGGCCTCAACGAAAAACCCGGCGAGCATGCCGGGCGATCGAAAGTATGGTTACGTGATGAAGTGCGAGGATTGTAGATCAGGTGCGGGCTTGGCGTTGGTTCGCTTTGTCACACTGAGGCCACCGTAAGACTACGGTCGCCTCGACCGCGACGGACACGGCTTCGAGCACAGGCGAACCGATAAGCGGGACGACATCGCGTCATCGCGTCACGCATCGACCCTCGACCACGGCCGCCATCACTTCGGGCAGCATCACACGCGAACAGCGGTGCCGTTAACATCCGCTTAACCGATTGCGGGGACCATCGGTCCCGTCCTCGCCAACCACGGGACACTGCACTGCAACGAGAGCCGTCACCGTTCTGCGCCCCCCGCATCCGGTGAAGGCTTCTTGCCGTCCCGACATGAGATGGGCGGCACGGCACGCATCGAACCCAGAGCCAGCACGGGAAACGGCTCGCACCGTCACCACATCACCGACCCTTGTGCGTCGCGCGCGGGCGCAACACCACGCGGCCGGAGCTTGATCCAGATCAAGCAAGAACGGCGGTGGAGCGAAAATCTGTCCGACGGGTGCTCGGTGTCGCGCGTTGGCGCGGCAGCCGCTCGAGCCAGCGGACGTTCGGCAGTCTAAATCGTCGCGCTCATCAGGCGATGGGAGAGAGGCATATGAACGAAGACTTTGAGCAGTTCTTGGCGACAATTATCGAACAGTGCCTCGCCGAGCATCACATGCAGCCGCCGCTCGTCGTCCGCACCACGGGTGACAACGGCAGCGTGCTGGTGGCAGGCATCAACGAAGGTGCGGAGCTTGTCGTATTGACCCAGCACTGCGAGAACGAGACGTTCACTCTGCCCATAAAAGTCACGATCGCCAGCAAAAACACTAGGACCGCGCACCTCGTCATCGAGCGTGACGGCAATATCGGTCGGTTTCACTGATCATCGAAGTTAGAAAGGGATTTCCGCGCACGCCATTGGGTCGCTGGTGTGGCTCACACCGCCGAATGGCCCAGCCGCTCGGCGATCAGGACCAGTTCGGCCAACGACCGTGCGCCCATTTTCTCCATGACCCTGTGTCGATGCGCCTTGATCGTCCGTACGGTCGAGCCCAGTTCAAACGCAATCTGCTTGTTGATCTTGCCTCGGATCACTAAGTCGAAAACCTGTCGTTCACGCGGGGTCAACGCAGCAACACGAGCGCCGATGAGGTTCAGCTCGCTCTGGAGCTTTCTTGAAACATCATGCCGAGCTAGCGCGCGTTCAATTGCCGCGAGCAGTACTTCAGATGTTATCGGTTTGATCAGAAAATCTTCCGCACCGGCCTTGATCGTATGTACGACGCTTTTGATATCTTCGTAGGCGGAAACAAACACGACTGGGAGCGTCGAACCGGCTTCGTGAAGCCGGGCTTGTAGCTCCGGGCCGTTTGGTCCAGGTATGCTGACACCGGGTATGCTGACATCGACGAGAAGGCAGCCAAGTCGGCTATCGCCGCGTTGATGATCAAAGAATTGTTCGGCAGACGAATATATCTGCACCTCATATCCGGCCAGCTCCAGTCGCTGTCGAGCAGCGGTGTGGAACGAAACGTCGTCGTCGACGATGTGAACCACTTCGGGCAACAGTACCCCCTGTGACACGCGATGCTGTGACCTTACGGGGGTCCGTAACCTCCGTACACGCATACAATCATTCATCAGTCTACGGAGGTTCTTGCCAGCGGTCGGTTCGAAACCGCACATTGAAATTGCAATTCTGTACGCGTGAGCCATGTTTTTGGCATGTCATTTTGGCGTGAGCGCTTTTGGCACTTTCCGGACATGGCTAATCTGGCGGGCGATGTCCGCTTCTGAGTGAAAGGAAGACATCGCTGTTATTCAATTTGCGACCGGCCGCTCCTGGCGTAGGGCGGTCGTTCTTCTAATCAAATTTCTGGTGCGATTTTGTCGTTTGACTGCACGGTTAGTGGCGAGTTGCCCCTTGCTTACCGACCCTGGGCGGTTCGAGCATGACCTCCTTCAAGCGATCACCACTGGCGATGACGACCACGAAGTTGAGTTTGCCATCCTGCTTCAACAGACCTCCCGCAAGAGCAACTCCCTCGGCAGCTTTCTCGGCTATACGTACGGCGTCCAACAGCTCTAGCTCAACTGACTCCAGAGCAATGATGTTGCCCAGATCCTCTCGGTTGAGCTCCCTCAGCGATGACGAAATTTCCTTTTCCGTAACGCCTCCGGTGTTCGCGTCTATGACATTCTCCCAGATCCGCTCATTTTTTACCGTCCGCACTCGATAAACCGGCGGACCGGATATCTCCAAGCTAATGTCGGCGGCCCTTGAACCGTCATGTAAATGCTCGGTGATCGCTACCGCCTCACTGAGTGGTATTTTTATAGTGCGAAGTTGCTCGAGCAAGCGACGGTTCATTGCCTCCTCGGCCTCGCGCTGAGCGGCTACGCCCGAATTTACGGCGTTCAAAATTGTATGGGTGACATCGGCTATCGCGCCCGTATTAGCAAGCGTGGCGAACCAGATGATAATCGCTAATAATCGCTTCTTGGACATGAGGTAGATCCTGTGACGCTTGGTCAAGATTGACCGGTGGGTTTACTGGGGTGTGTCGAAATTCCGATGCCGAGCGGATCGCTGCCGCTTCTCGGACCGGGTCTGAACGAAACTCGACGGTGATTCCGACGGGAGGCCGAACTGCTTCCTGCGTGGGCCGGCTTGATCGGAAGCTCTCGGAATTAATTCCGCCAACGTTTCACGGACACGGGGCGAGATTGCGAGGGTCACGTCACTCGCATCGGCTTGCTCGGACAATAACGTGGGAGGTTGTCGGACAGCATCGGCCACGTCAGAACTGGGCGGTGGCGACGGGGCCACGGAAAACTCCTTGCCCGGGAGCGCAGGCAGGAAGTCGGGCTGGCTGGTATCGATGACAACTGCTTCCGGTTCCTTCAGATCGGAGCTGATCCGGATCAGTGGCCGCGTAAAATGCGATTCGATGAGCTTGCTTGGCGGAGGCGCGGGTAGCAGGGAATCGGCTGCAAACAGCAGCGCGAGCAACACCCCGCCGACCCACAGAAAATAATCCCGCAGCGGAAGTTGAGAATCGACTGAGCCGCGCGCACGCGTAAACAGAACGGATCTTTTGCTCACAGCGCCCGGCTCCCGCGCTGAAGTTCCTTCGGGGCGATCGGGGACCGCTCGTTGGCTGTTTGGCCTGATATGTGTGGCATGTTGCTTCCGTTTCGATTTCAGGCGTCGAGATGGCGGCGCTTATCCCGCCAATCGCACGGACTGTGGTTCATGGATTTCGGGTCAATCGCGAATGCGCCATCAGGCGGCGCGCTATTCGGTCGGGTAAAGCTGTACGCCTCTGCGCACGAGCTCCGACTCAATCAAGTTGAACGCGCACTCAACGGGGACGAGCCAGACGTTGACCGAGTAGATAATGCAATCGCGAAGGAGGAGGAGGGCTGGCGTCACGAAGCGGCCCTCCGTCGCTGGGCTTGCCGCTCGATCGGCAGCGCCTCTCGATCGACGAACGCGTGCAGCCCGGCAAGCAAGGATATCACAACGCCCAGCAGCAAGCTCAGGCCTACGAGAGCCAGAGCCACGACCAGATTCAGGGATGCGACCGCAAGCCCCGGCCACGGATTTTCCTTTGCGAGTGACCACAAAAGTGTTGACATTCTCAACCTCCGAAATACACTAAACCGTATAGTTCATATACATCCCGAGCCACGGGATGTGTCAAGAGCGAAGACTCACAAGCTCGTGTTCAGACGGTTTGAAGGGCAGGGAATCGGAGCGTGACGCTACGTTTCCCGTTCGAACGCGCGAAGCCTCAGCAGGGGAAAGGATTCTGTATGTTCAAATACACATTAGTCGTCATGCTGGCGGCTTTGTTAGGCAATGGGACTGCCATTGCGCAGGAGAACCGCGGCACTGCCGAGCAGAGGGCCGCATGTGCGCCAGACGCTTTCCGGCTGTGCCTTGGCTACATCCCCGATGCCACCAATGTGGAGGCCTGTCTCAGGCAAAGAAAATCAGATCTGAGTGATGCTTGCAGAGCCGTCTTCGATCACGCGGCGGAAGCTGCTTCGGTCAGGACAGTAGGATCGTCCCGCTATCGCGGCGCGAGAGATGAGGAATGATCGCATGAACACGATATATGCTCCCGCTTTCGCAGCTTTCGGGGGCTCGGCCTTCGGCGCGATCTCCACGATCGTAACGGGCTGGCTCACTCGGCGCCGCAGGCTTCGCGAGCGTCACTATGCCCGGTCGATTTCCAAGCGCGAGCGGCTCTATCGAAGCTTCATCGAGGAGGCCTCCCGAGTCTACGCCGACGCGCTCGTCAGCGACAAATCCGAGATTCCGCAATTGGTCAATCTGTATGCGCTCATGGGGCGGATGAGGATTCTGTCCAGCGATCAAGTGGTTCAAGCCGCGGAACAGGCAGGTCGCCTGATAATCGAAACCTACCTGTCACCAAACCGCGAATTTGGCGATCTGCCTGAATTTCTGGAGGAAATGGATCCCTTGCGTGGCTTCGGAGAAGCCTGCCGACGCGAATTGCATTCGATTCCATCTAGCTGAGGTCGAAAGCGATGCAGGAGCGCACCGGATCGTCGTGCATTCGTCAGCGGATCGTACAAGCCGCGATCCGATTGCACCGCAAAATTGGGTTCAGGAAGACCACCGTCGCCGATATCGCTCGCGGAACGTCGATGTCGCCCGCCAACGTCTACCGCTTCTTCGCTTCAAAGCAGGCGATCGAAGAGGCGGTCGTGGCGGATTTGCTCGAACAGGTCTCCGCGGCCGCAACGCTTGCGGCTCTCTTGAGCGGCTCGGTTCTGGAGCGTCTAACGGCCGCTTTGAGCGCAATCTCGCATCTGCACGAACACCGGCTGGAGAACGACAGCAAATTACACGAATTGGTCGCTGCGGCGGTAAGCGAGAACTGGCCAGTCGCGCTGTCTTACGCAGACCGGATCCGGGGGCTTGTGCGCACGATCATTGCTGGCGGACAGGCGAGCGGCGAACTGCGACCGGGAAGTCCGATGGCGATGACTTGTTGCCTGCTTGAAGCAATGGACGGATATCTCAATCCGTCGCGGATCAACGCGGCTACCGTTCGGCCCGCGTTTGGCGAGATGATGGATTTCTGCACAGGGGCCCTGCATCACTTACCGTGGGGGCAGTCGATCGACCTGGCCGCCGACTTACGTCCCAAAGCCGTGGTGCAAGGATAACGGGCGGGGTGTGACTGATTCACTGCCTCCAGTCTGCCTCGCAAGCCGCAAGAAAGAAATTGACCCGTTCGTGCAGGAACGTCGGCAGCTCTTTTTTGAGATCCTTCAGGTCCTCACCCATCAGAGATCTCATAAGCATTGGAAGCAGGATGAGATCCATGAACATCTGCGCGGTCGCTACGCTCCGCTTTGCGCTAAAAGGTCCTTTAGGTGAGCGCGCGACCCTCTGCGTTGCCTCGTTCAAGAGCTGCGATACTGCCCCAGCCGCACGGTCGCGCGCCGCGTCGTGAACATTTCGGCTCAACTCGGGAAATCGCCGCGCCTCGGCGATCGTCGCGCGCGTGAGGTCCAACGTGTCCTCGACGAATCTCTCCACGATCTCGATGCCGAGATTGGTGAGCTTTTCCTGGATGGTGCGGCCTGCCGGCGTAAACCCCTCGAAATCTGTCAATCCGTTGATGGTCCGGGCCACCACGGCCACGAACAGTGCCTCCTTGCCGGGGAAATGAGCATAGATGGTCGGTTTGCTCGCAGGGGCCAACTCGGAGATGTCGTCAATGCTGGCACTCCGAAACCCTTTCTCGAGAAAGAGCTGCTGGGCTGCATCGAGAATCCGCGCCTGGACGTCGCCGGCAAGGTCCTTGGGCGGTCTGCCGCGTTTCGGGCTTTTGTTCTTCGCCATCACGATCTCCTAATCACGAGTTTGTAGATCCCGCTTGACATGCATGGAAAGAAAATGCAAGAAAAAGAAAATATACGGTTTAGTGTAAATAGACCGCAGACGGCTTTGATTGCTGGGACTGCGACAGCTCATCCAGATGACCGGCTGGCCGCCACATGCGTTCGGCCGCCGCTCATCCGGACAACCAGAGGAGATCACCGTGAGTGTGTGCAGGCCGGACACGCCAATCGTGGAGCAGGGCATTCTGCTGCGCGAATTGAATTACCGGATCGATAGTGGACTCGCCTCGGCGATCAACCTGGTCTCGGCGGCGGCCGTCCGGGTTGAGGGGGCGGAGGCCAAGCGCGCCTTAAGCGACGTGGTCGAACTGTTGCGTGGTCATTCCGATGTGCAACAGGCGTTCGCAATGCCCAGGGGCAAGGCGCTGATCGATGCCGCGACATATATCCGCTTGATGGGCAGCGCCATGCGCCGTTCGTTGCTGGATCGAATGAATATCCAGCTGGCAATCGCCACCGAATCTCTTCCGCTCCAGCCCGAGCGATGCCGGCGGCTCGGATTGATCGTCCACGGGCTCGTAGCCGACGCCGCGAAACATGCGTGCTTCGACGCGCGGACCGGAGAAATCAGGATCAAACTGTCACGAATTGGCGCGGTGGTGAATTGCGTCGTCCTGGATAATGGGTCGCGGTCGGCACGGGGCGCTGCGGGGCGCGGACTTCGGATCAGCAATGACCTTGCCAAGGGTCTCGCCGGCCGGGTTGAGCACGGCTTCGGCGCAGATTTCACATCCGTCGTTCTCTCGTTTCCGCTGTCAGCGCGCGAGCGGCAGGCGAACGGTGCGATCGCGAAGCGTCGCATCATGCGGTCGCCCCGCCGCTCGAGAGTCATCCCATCCGATGCCTCGACGCTTGGAGCAAGCTCTCCGGACCGGGACAGCCGCCCCGTTGCAATTCGACCAGATCCGAATCCGCCTCGGGGAGCCCAACCGGCCGTTGCCCGATCAGCGGCGGATGTGCTGGGCGAGTTGTTGTCACCTGGTCACCGCATGGAAGTGTCATGAAACAGAATACGGACCAAACTGAAATCGTTGGAACTGCCCGCAAAGGCAAGCTGACGGGGGCCGGCGTCCTGTCGGCCGCGCTCGTCGCAATCGCGCTGAGTGGCTGCAAAGATCGCGCCGCTGCTCCCGTCACGCACGCCGCGATCGTGCGCACGGAGATCGTGCAGCCGCGGGACCGACAAGCCTTCGTCACCCTGACCGGCGAAATCCAGGCCCGTTTTCGCGCCGACCTCTCGTTCCGCGTCAGCGGACGTGTGCTTGCACGCTATGTCGACGTTGGTGCCCGTGTCCAGGCTGGCGACGTCCTGGCTCTGCTCGATACGGCCGAGCAGCAGGCCGACGTCGATGCCGCGTCCGCAGCAGTGCTGGCCGTAGAATCTCAGCTGCGCGTGGCCAAGGTAACCTTCGAACGGCAGAAGGCGCTGATCGCAAGCGGTTTCACCACGCGGACGGTCTACGATCAGGCCCAGGAAGGATTGCGAACCGCAGAAGGTGCGCTTGAAGCAGCAACAGCGGAGCTCGGAACGTCGAAAGACGCCCTTGGCTATACCGCGCTACGCGCAGAAGCGGCAGGCGTGGTCACCGCGCGCAATTTGGAAGTCGGCCAGGTCGTACAGGCCGCGCAGCCCGTTTTCTCGCTGGCGCAGGACGGGGAACGCGATGCCGTGTTTGACATCTACGAATCCCTCTTGTTTGGCGATCTCGATGACAGCCGCGTATCGCTGGCGCTCGTATCCGACACAGGCGTGACGGCGATCGGTCATGTCAGGGAAGTCTCGCCTGCGATTGACGCGAAGAGCGCGACCATCCGCGTCAAGGTTGCCATCCATGATCCATCGGCCGCGATGACGCTTGGAAGCGCCGTTGCAGGAACCGTCAAAGCGAGCGCCCAGCAGCAGATCGCATTGCCCTGGAGTGCATTGGCGGCGGCGGGATCGAAGCCTGCGGTTTGGACCGTCGATCCGGAGACAAAAACGGCCGCGCTCAAGCCGGTGACGATTGCCGGTTATGAAGCCCGTGAAGTGCTGATCAAGGCAGGCCTCGAGCCAGGTGAGCGCGTCGTTATCGATGGCGGCAAGCTGCTGAGCGTTGGCCAGGCCGTGACATATGAGGGAGACCCGTCATGAAGAGGCGCGCCATGATTGCAGCCGGCACGTTTGCGTCGACGCTGCTACTCGCTGGATGCCAGCAGGAGACGAAAGCACCGGAGCCCGGGCGACCCGTGCTGTCGATGGTCCTTGAGCCGAGCCGCACAGACGGCATCGTCGCCGTTGGCCTTGTTGAGCCGCAGTACAAGACCAATCTCGCGTTCCGCGTCTTGGGACGTCTGACCGCGCGTCCAGTCTCCGTCGGCGACCTCGTCAGCGAGGGACAGACGGTCGGCACGATCGACCTCACGGCCCTTGAGCTCGCTGTACGCGCGGCCAAGGCTGAACTTACGAAGGCCGAGGCGCAGCTGGCGACTGCAACGGCGACGGAGCAGCGGCAGCGAACCCTCATCACAACCGATGCCACCACAAAGCAGACACTAGACAATGCCGAGCAGGCGCGAGCCGGCGCCGCTGCGTCGGTGGCGCACGCACAGGCCAACTTGATCAAGGCGATGGAGCAACGGAGCTATGCACAGATCAAGGCCGATTTCGCCGGCGTCGTCACCGCGGTGGGCGCAGAAGTCGGACAGGTGGTCTCTCCAGGCCAAAATGTCGTGACAGTTGCGAGGCCCGACATCAGGGAGGCGGTGGTCGATATCGGGGAGGATTTCCCGGTGCCGCTTGAAATTGACTTGCCATTCACAGTCGGCTTGCAGCTGCTCCCCGCCGTGCAGGTCGAAGGCAGGGTTCGCGAGATCGCCCCGCAGGCGGATCCCGCGACGCGCCTGCGGCGAGTCCGCATCGCCCTGAACGAACCTCCTGAAAGCTTCCGCTTGGGCACGACCGTTACGGCGAAGCTCGGCAAAGCGCAAAGTCCGACATTGCGCGTCCCCGCCTCAGCGGTGCTCGCCAGGGATGGCGCGAATTTCGTCTGGGTCGTCGATCAGCCTGCAAGCACCGTGTCGCTGCACAAGGTCGATCTCGCCGGTGACCGTGCAGGTGCTCGCGTCGCCGAAGGGCTCTATCCCGGTGCGCGCATCGTGACCGCCGGAATCCACAGCCTCAAGCAAGGGCAACAAGTCCGTATCGAACAGGATCAGAAGCCATGAAGTCGTTCAACCTTTCCGACTGGGCGCTCCGCCACCGTTCTCTCGTCTGGTATTTCATGATCGCCTTCATGGCGGCAGGCCTCTTTGCCTACCTTCAGCTTGGTCGTCAGGAAGATCCCGACTTTACCATCAAGACGATGGTGATCCAGGCGCAGTGGCCGGGCGCATCGCCGGAAGAGATGACGCGCCAGGTCACCGACAGGATCGAAAAGAAGCTCGAGGAACTGGAATCCCTCGACTACACCAAGAGCGTGACGGTCGCGGGTCAGACTACCGTATTCGTCTATCTGCGCGATACGACAAAGGCGGCTGACGTCAAGCCGACCTGGGTCCGCGTCCGCAACATGATCGCAGATATCAAGGGCGAATTCCCGCAAGGGGTGATCGGGCCGGGCTTCAACGATCGCTTCGGCGACGTGTTCGGTAACATCTATGCCTTCACCAGCGACGGTTTGACCCAGCGTCAGCTGCGCGACAAGGTCGAGGACGTCCGCGCCAAGGTCTTGACCGTGCCGGATGTGGGTAAGGTCGACATTCTGGGAACGCAGGACGAGGTGATTTACCTCGAATTCTCCACCCGGAAGGTCGCGGCCCTTGGCCTCGACGTCCACTCGATCATGGCCTCCCTGCAGGGGCAAAACGCGGTCGCGCCGTCCGGAGTGTTCCAGGACGGGCCCGAGCGGATCAGCGTGCGGGTGAGCGGCCGGTTCACGTCGGAGGCAAGCCTGAACGCGGTCAATCTCCGTATCAACGACCGCTTCTTTCCGCTAACTGACGTCGCGACCATCACGCGCGGTTATGCCGATCCGGCCAAGACCTTGTTCAGGTACAACGGCCAGCCTGCAATCGGGCTCGCCATCGGCATGAAGTCCGGCGCAAACCTGCTTCACTTCGGCGAGGCGCTGAAGGAGGAAATGTCAAAGGTCATTGCCGACCTGCCGATCGGCGTCGGCGTTCATCTGGTCGCCGATCAGCCGGTCGTCGTCGAGCATGCCGTGTCGGGCTTCACCGAGGCGCTGTTCGAGGCCGTGATCATCGTTCTTGCCATCAGCTTTCTCAGCTTGGGCATGCGCGCCGGGCTTGTCGTCGCGATTGCGATCCCGCTGGTCCTCGCCATCACCTTCGTGGTGATGGCCTATGCCGGCATTTCATTGCAGAGAATTTCGCTTGGTGCATTGATCATTGCGCTGGGCCTTCTGGTCGATGACGCCATGATTGCCGTCGAAATGATGGTGGCCCGGCTGGAGGTCGGAGATCCCCTGGAAAAAGCGGCGACCCACGTCTATACGTCGACCGCTTTCCCCATGCTGACGGGCACGCTGGTCACCGTCGCGGGCTTCATCCCGATTGGGCTGAACAGCAGCAATGCCGGCGAATTTACCTTCACCCTGTTCGTGGTGATTGCGGTCTCCCTGATCGTATCGTGGATCGTCGCGGTTCTGTTCACCCCGCTGCTCGGCGTCACCATTCTGCCCGCAAAGATGAAGGGGCATCACGGGGAGAAGGGCCGGCTGGCGCAGATGTTCGCGCGCCTGCTGCTCGTCTGCATGCATCATCGCTGGATCACCGTCGGGGTGACGGTTGCAGCCTTCTTCGTCGCGTTGTTCGGCATGACTTTCGTGCAGCAGCAGTTCTTTCCCTCGTCGGACCGTGACGAGCTGGTGATCGACTGGAACTTGCCGCAAAATGCCTCGATAGCAGATACCAATGCACAAATGGCGCGCTTCGAGCGCGAACAGCTGCAGGGCAATGGCTCCGTGGAGCATTGGTCGACTTATGTCGGGACCGGCGCGCCGCGGTTCGTACTGTCGTTCGACGTGCAGACGGCCAATGCATGGTTCGGCCAGCAAGTGGTCGTGACCAAGGGCGGCATAAAGGCGCGCGACCTCGTCAAGGCGAAATTCGAGGAATATCTGAGGAAGACGTTTCCGGGCACCGACACCTACGTCAAGTTGCTCGAGGTCGGCCCGCCGGTGGGACGCCCCGTGCAATACCGCGTGAGCGGGCCAGACATCGCGAAGGTCAGGGATCTCTCGCAGCAACTCGCCGGCATCGTCCGGAGCCACTCCGATCTCGGCAACGTCGTGTTCGACTGGATGGAGCCTGCGCGCGTCGTCAAGGTCGACGTTCTCCAGGACAAGGCCCGCCAGCTCGGCGTGACGTCGGAAGACATTGCCACGGCCGTGAACTCGGTGCTCGAGGGCACCCCGATCACACAGGTTCGCGACAGCATCTATCTCGTCAACGTCACAGGACGCGCGACCGCGGTCGATCGCGGCTCGATCGATACGCTCCGGGATCTGCAGTTGAGCGGGCAGGGCGGGCAGTCGGTGCCGCTCGGGGCCGTGGCCAATCTGCGCTATGAGATCGAGCAGCCGACGATCTGGCGGCGCGCCCGGATTCCCACGATCACGCTAAAGGCCGGCATCGCCACGAGCGTCCAGCCGAAGACGATCATGGACGAGTTGGCGCCGAAGGTGGCGGAGTTTAGCAAAACACTGCCGGCGGGTTATTCGGTGGCGATCGGCGGCGCCGTGGAGGAAAGCGCCAAGAGCCAGTCGCCGATCATGGCCGTTGTTCCGCTGATGCTGTTCGTCATGGCCACGGTCCTGATGATTCAGCTGCAGAGCTTCCATCGCCTGTTCCTGGTGTTTGCGGTCGCGCCGCTTGCCGTGATCGGCGTCGTCATGGCCATGCTGCCGAGCGGCGCGCCGCTTGGGTTCGTCGCCATCCTCGGCGTCCTGGCACTGATCGGCATCCTAGTCCGAAACTCGGTGATCCTGATCGTGCAGATCGAGGATCTGAGGAAGGAGGGGCGCCCGGCCTGGGATGCCGTCGTGGAAGCGACCGAGCATCGCATGCGGCCGATCCTGCTGACGGCCGCCGCCGCAAGTCTCGCGCTGATTCCGATCGCGCGCGAGATTTTCTGGGGCCCGATGGCCTACGCGATGATGGGCGGCATCATCGTCGGCACGCTGCTGACGCTCTTGTTCCTGCCGGCGCTCTATGTGGCGTGGTTCCAGATCCACCCTGTTCACGACGATGGCCGGCCAATGCAAGAGGCCGTTGACCCGGCGCACGACACCCATTCGTCGAACCCGCCTCTCGCGCCGGCCGCGCCGGTGCCGGTCCTTGAAACGCAAATCTGAAACGGAGACTACAATGTCCAGAAAGACACTCTTGACGCTGACCGTCAGCGTGATGCTCGCAACGATTTCATTGGCTCCGACTGCGGTGTTTGCGCAATTCCCCGGTCCGCCTCCCCTGGGGCCGGGCGGTCCTCCTCCGATCGCGGCTGGAGGCCCTCCCGCATTCGCCGGTCCACCTTCCATGGGGCTTGGCGGAGCCGCCCATGGCGGCCTCGGCGGTCCGGCTCCCCGGTTCGGCGCCGGCGCCGGTCCTCGCGGCGAACTAGGGGCGCTGGGCGGCGTCCGTGCCGGCCGTCGTGACGGACCCGCGATTGCACGCTCGGTCCAGGCTCGCTCTGCATCGGTCAGCTACGGCCGTTCCGGAAGCTTCAGCCATGGCTATGGCGGGCGGCGATACGGTTATGGTGCGGCCTACGCCCCTGGAGCCTATGCCGGCTATGCCTATGGCAGCTCGAACGACGGCAACTATTCCGATAGCGACTGCTACTACGCCTACAGTCGCCACCGACGCGTTCTGGTTTGCAACTAGCTAAGACGAATTCGGGCAGGGCGGACCTCACCCGACGAACGCTGCATTGGATATCGTAAGTTGGTTTCGCTGGTGCTCGTGACTGAGACCGGTTCGTTCACCGCAGCTGCGCGACGTCGAAGCAGACTTTGGCGTTGCGTCAGCGTGTCGAGCCGGTTGCGAACCGCACGCAACAGCCTTGCGCCTCCGCATTCAATTCCGAGTAGGAGGCCGGCCGCCAAAATCCAACGACAAGGTGGACGCTCAATCACTCGCAGCGTTCGTGAACGTGCTCGCTTGACGAAGCAAATATAAAACTATACGATATAGTTTATTAAATCGGATCGTGAAGCCCGCTGCGACCCGCTTCGGACAGAACGCGGACTTGGGCAATCGTAAGCCAAGAGCACAGAACCATGAACTTTCAGCCCCGACCACACCTCACGGCCGCCGACCGGCGTCCGCCGTTCGATTGCATAGCGTTGCTCTTACAGGGCGGAGGCGCTCTGGGGGCTTACCAGGGAGGCGTCTACGAGGCCTTGGCCGAAGCAAACATCCATCCCGATTGGATTGCCGGCATTTCGATTGGCGCGATTAACGCTGCAATTATCGCGGGCAATCCTCCCAATTCCCGCGTTGACCGGCTCCGCGAGTTTTGGACGCAAGTGACGCTGGACGCGCCGTTCACCGATTTGATGATTAGCGATCACACCCGCAATCTTCTCAATCAAGTGAATGCGAGCTTTGCGGCGGTGTTTGGCGCGAACGGATTCTTTTCTGCGCGGCCACTGGCGCCATGGCTGCAAACTGGCGGAACGCTTGCCGCCACCAGCATCTACGACACGAGCGCGTTAAAGACGACGCTGGAGCGCCTCGTCGATTTCGATCGCATCAACGCCGGCATGACGCGGTTCAGCGCAGGTGCCGTCAATGTGAGGACCGGCAATCTGGTCTATTTCGACACTGCCACCCATACGATTCGGCCCGAGCACATCCTGGCGAGTGGGGCGCTGCCGCCGGGCTTTCCGGCGGTCGAGATCGATGGCGAACACTATTGGGATGGCGGCCTCGTATCCAACACTCCGTTGCAGTGGGTGATCGAGTGTGGCGCCCGTCAAGACACGCTTGTGTTTCAGGTCGATCTCTGGAGCGCGCGCGGCCAAATTCCGCGCAATATGGCCGATGTCGTTACGCGTCAAAAGGAGATTCAATACTCGAGCCGCACGCGAGCGAGCACAGACCAGTTCAAGAGCTTGCACCGGCTGCAGCGGGAGCTTGCGGCTCTCTTGAGCAGGCTGCCAGAAGATCTGCGCGAGCAAGAGGACGTCAGGCTACTCAGGACGGCTGCCTCTCACAACGTGCACAGCCTCGTCCACCTGATCTATCGCGCGCGCGACTACGAAGGCCACTCCAAGGACTACGAGTTTTCCCGCCTCTCGATGCAGGATCATTGGCGCGCCGGTTATCACGATGCATTACGCACCCTTCGTCATCCCGAGGTGTTGGCCCGCCCAACCAGTGCGGACGGTGTCTCCACGTTCGATCTTGAGCAGGATGGTCGCGAATAGGCCAGCTGGTTATTCCCAGTCACAGGAGAATTGAAATGCGTGAAAATGAAGTCGTGAGGCGGGCGTTCGCGATGCCGCTCACCAATCCGGCCTATCCGCCGGGACCGTATCGCTTCGTCAACCGCGAATACCTGATCATCACGTATCGTACCGACCCGGCGAAGCTGCGATCGGTCGTTCCGGCTCCGCTCGAACTTGATGAACGCGGCGCGCTGGTCAAATACGAATTTATCCGCATGCCGGATTCCAACGGCTTTGGCGACTATACCGAGAGCGGCCAGGTCATCCCGGTGTCGTTCCGCGGTCGCAGGGGCGGCTATACCCACTGCATGTTCCTGAACGATGAGGGACCGATCGCGGGCGGCCGGGAGCTCTGGGGCTTTCCGAAAAAGCTCGGCCAGCCGACGTTGCGGACCGAGATCGATACGCTCGTCGGCACTCTGGATTACGGTCCGTTGCGGGTAGCAACTGGCACGATGGGATACAAGCACCGCGAAGCCGATCTGGCGCAAGTCAAGGCCGCTCTCGAGGAGCCGAACTTCCTTCTCAAGATAATTCCGCACGTCGACGGCAGTCCGCGGATCTGCGAGCTTGTCGAATATCACCTTGAGCAACTTGTCTTGAAAGGAGCGTGGACCGGACCCGCGGCACTCGCGCTGGCGCCCCACGCCCTGGCTCCCGTGGCCGATTTGCCGGTTCTCGAGATCGTGTCCGCGATTCACATCCGCGCAGACCTTACCCTGGGGCTGGGCAAGGTCGTTCATGACTATCTGCAACAGCCGGTTCGACGCCCGCTCCGGAGCTACGAGAGAAGCCTGGTCACATGATGGGCGACCGCGATCGGCTGCGCGAGCCCAGAAGCAGCCCAGCGTCCAGCCGCAAGACCGTCACAGATCAACAAGGAAAGGCGAAATGGATATTCTGAAAGGTAAAGTCGCAGTCGTGACCGGCTCGACCAGCGGCATCGGTCTCGCGTATGCGCGGGCATTCGCGGGTGCTGGCGCCAACATCGTGCTGAACGGGATTGGGGCGCCGGCCGATGTCGAAAAAACGCGGAATGCAATCGAGAACGATTTCGGGGTGAAGGCTATCTATTCGCCCGCGAATATGGCCGAGCCAATGGAAATCGCCAACATGATCTCGTTTGCCGAGAGAACGTTTGGCAGCGTGGACGTGCTGGTCAACAATGCAGGCATCCAGCATGTCTCGCCAATCGAGGAGTTTCCGGTCGAAAAGTGGGACGCGGTCATCGCAATCAACCTCTCCTCCGCATTCCATGCGATCCGTGCCGTTACTCCTGGCATGAAGCAACGAGGCTGGGGCCGTATCCTCACCACGGCCTCGACGCATTCGCAGGTCGCGTCCCCCTTCAAGTCGGCCTACGTCGCGGCCAAGCATGGCATCGTGGGACTCACCAAGACGGTGGCGCTGGAGCTCGCCCGGTCGAAGAGCACCTGCAACTGCATCAGCCCCGGCTACGTCTGGACGCCGCTGGTGGAAAAGCAGATCCCGAACACGATGAAGGCGCGCAACATGAGGAGGGATCAGGTGATCAACGACGTCCTGCTCGCGGCCCAGCCAACGAAGGAATTCGTCACGGCCGAGCAGGTGGCTTCGCTGGCGCTGTTCCTGTGCAGCCAAGACGCCGCGCAAATTACCGGCGCCAACCTCTCAATCGACGGCGGCTGGACGGCCGAGTAGAGCCGCCGAAATGCGCATGTTGAAATGCGCGGTGAAAGGAGATGGTCGACGAACAGCTACGATAGATACAACAATGCCCGACACCTACAACTGCTGCCTAACTGAACATCAACCAATCCTCTGGAGAGAACATCATGAACAAGCGACTGATCGCGAATGTCATTGGCTGTGCCTGCCTTATGCTGGCGACGGCAGCCGAAGCCCGAACCTCTTACGACGGTCCCTGGAATCTCGTCTTCGTCACGCAACACGGAAGCTGCGATCCGACCTACAATTTCTCAGTGAACATAAGCGACGGCGTTGTAACGCATCCCAATATAGTGAAGTTTAGCGGGCATGTCGGAAGATCAGGCGCGGTTCGCGCGTCGGTGACGGTCCACGACAAATACGCATCAGGTTCGGGAAAGTTGACGCGAGACTCAGGCGGCGGGACCTGGATCGGCCACGCAGAAGGTGGGCGCTGCTCGGGATATTGGACCGCGCAACGAAGCAACTAGGACGCCTGTGTCGGCAATAAGCGTCGCGGCGTCTAGTGGGATTGGATAGATCAGAGTCGCGCCCTTATGGTCACTCATTTGTCTTTCTGTAAGAAGAAAGATAACTGGCCGGCCGGCGTCCATCGCAAACCCGCGTGTAGCTTAGTTTATGGTTCCTGACCCTAGCCGTGTTATGCGTGATCGAGATAGTCGAACACGCCGTTCGCCGCGCATCGAGGGATACTGCGTAGTGCTGAAGATTGGAATCATCTCGGATACCCACGGGCTCCTGCGGCCCGAAGCTGAGCAAGGGCTTGCCGGGGTGGCGCATATCATCCACGCTGGCGATATAGGTCGCGCGGACGTTCTCGTCAGACTCCGTCGGATCGCGCCTGTCACTGCGATCAGAGGAAACGTCGATACCGGCGACTTGGCGAAACGTTATCCCGACACTCAGCTGGTACGACTCGGCGAGCGCTCCTTCTATGTCTTGCATGACCTTCAGCAACTGCAGATCGATCCAGCAGTTTGCCGAATTGACGTGGTCGTTTCCGGCCACTCTCATCGACCGCGGATCGAAACGATTGACGGTGTGCTTTATCTAAATCCTGGAAGCGCCGGGCCACGGCGTTTCAAGCTGCCTATCACACTGGCTACTTTGGAGCTAACCGCAAGCGGCCTTCGGCCGGTCATTCACGACCTTAATCGCGCCGAGTGATATGGACGAGGCTCGGCGGAGCACTGCTCTGTTTGTAGCGGTGGACGCGCTCTTGGTGAGTGGCGGCAGCGTCTACAGGCTCCATCCGGATGTCGGTCTGTGTGTCGCCTCGTGTCTTAGCAACATACTCGGGGGTAGAGCGGACATGCCGTCGGCGCGGGATGACTTCCGTTTTGTGAGACGTGCGCCCTTCAGAATTTTCGCAGCGCAAATTGAGCGCCGCTCCCTAGTTTTGCTCGTGGCCATTTGGTGTTTTGATGGTCTAGGTCGTGGGACTTAGCACACGCGGCACGCTCCCCACGATCCGCAGCAACCCGCGCAACCCGCACGACCCGCAACCACCGAATCCCCAGCCACCATCACCCTCGTCATCGAACCCGATGTCGTCATAGAACCCGATGCCGAACCCGCAGCCGCCGCAACCACGGAAGCCACGGCAACCACGGAAGCCACCACAACCACGGACGCCAACAAACCCACCACCGCCACAAGCACGGACGCCAACAAACCCACCATCACCACAAACACGGACGCCAACAAACCCGCCACCACCGCAACCACGGAAGCCGCCGAACCCGCCGCCACCACCGCCGCAACCACGGCCGCCGCCGCATCCGCCGCCGCCATGGCCGCAATCACAACCACCGCACCCGCGCTGCGATGTTAACTCCGTCGCCAAAGATGTCGTTGGATTCAGCGATTACGTCACCGATATTGACGCCCACGCGAAAAGCAATACGCCTGTCTTCCGCATCGGCGGCTGTAAGCTCCTTGATGCGGGTCTGAAACTGTACAGAACCGCCTCCACCGCGCTTGGAAACTCCGCCAAGAACCCGTCGCCCGTGTTCTTAACGATGCGGCCGCCGTGTTCCACAATCGCGGGCGTGATGCTGTCCGCGAGGAGCGCCGAAAGATTGGCGTGGGTTGCCTCTTCGTCATTATGCATCAGGCGCGAATAGCCAGCCACGTCAGCGGCTACTATCGCCGCCAACCTGCGTCCGACCGGGACTGGCCGCTCTTGCACCATAGTCCGCAATCCAACCCACAGCGCACTCTACGACGGGCCAGACGGCAGTGCCAAACGTCTTTTGAGGGCTGATGACCCTATTGGACTGGCTGGCCGTGGTGGTTCGTTGAAAGCCCTACGCTTGAGCTAGAAGAGTTGCAGATAAACGACGGCGCGGTGGTCGTCTCCTACCGGACCAGCAGCGGGATCGTTCAGGCGTTGCTCGACGTAACGAGCGACGGCCTGATCAGCCGGTGTCGCTGTGGTCCGAAAGACTGCGGAACATTGCCGCTTTTTCCCAGTTGAACTATCCCGGTTCAGCGAGGTTCGACATGCGGAAGATCATCTTTGTTGCAACGGTATCGCTCTCGGCAATCTTTGCTGTGCCCAGCACCGCTATGCCAATCGCACCGCTTGGTTCGGGTGCGATCAGCGGATCGGATCTGATCGAAGTGAAAGGTGGGCACGGGCATGGGCATGGACACGGTTGGGGACGAGGTCATGGCCATCGCCACTATGGCTGGAGCCGTGGTCGGAAGGTCGGGTGGAGAGGTCACCATTGTCCGCCGGGTCACTGGAAGAAGGGCTGGTGCTAACCCAATCCTCATCCTATAGGGCCAAGCCATGAAGTGGATGCTCGTAGTTCTTGTTGGCGGCGTGACGCCGGTCAACACCGACTTGGTATTCGACAAGTTTAGTGAGTGTATGGCCGCCGAAGAGCAGATGCGCCAGCACTATGCTGACGCATTCGATGCGTGGGATCGCTCTGCTGCGGCCAATACTGAACGGCGGCGGGAGTACAGGAGGGCACGGGATATGCAAGCAAAGCGACTGCTAGGTAACGTGGGCACTTGCATACCCCACGCCGATAGTAATCAGCCGCAGATCGTGACGCCCCAACAGCCCGTCACGCCACAAACGTCGCAGCCAACACCTCAACCCAGTCCGCGAACATGATGGGATGTCCATCACACTGGACGCTATCTTACTGAATCTGATGGTGGCCCGACGCATGACGTTGTGAGACGACACACGTCGGGCCTTGCCACAACGGGTTCAGCCCCCAGTATGGCCATTAGCCGCGCTGGCTAGACCCAAGCTACAATCTTCTAATGGGGTCGAAAACTCCGTAGGACCACGGTGTCATCGATCCCGCCCTTGGCGGCTTTCGGCCATTGATTCGATCGGTACGATCGGCAACCGCGAATACTTCCTCAACACAAGCCCTACAGCATTGGTTGCGGTGGGAAGCGAGACGTGCCTTAGCGTCCCCGCACTTTGATCCAGATCAACTCGGAACCTGATGCTCGCGCTTCACCGTGAGGATTGGGGTGCAGAATGCGAAACCCCGACTGGCTGATGATCATTTGGGGTGTGTGGACCGTCATCCTTGCGGTCGCCACGGTGTACATCCTTTTTTACATGACGTAGCGCCTCATTGGTGGTGGCAGGAAAGATCACGTCCCCTGATTGTTCGGGATCCCAATGAAGTAGGCAAGAATGCCCGCTGTAGCCCCCAAACACGGCGGGCATTTTGTTTTGTGAGTTTGCGTCGTGTCGAAGCGTATTGCCATGCCGGGGTTCATTAAGCCCCAGCTAGCCACGTTGAAAGCCAAGGCTCCGAAAGGTGAGCAGTGGCTTCATGAGATCAAGTATGACGGCTACCGTGTCCAGGTTCATGCCAACCGTGGTCGGAAGAAGGTCTACACCCGCAACGGGCTGGACTGGACGAAACGGTTCTCGACCATTGCCGCCGCACTAGACATACCCGGTGAAGCCATCATCGATGGCGAGGTCGTTGTTGTCCACGATGGGCGAACCAACTTCTCTGAGTTGCAGGCCGAACTTGCGGCGGGCAGGCAGGACCGACTGGTCTACTACGCCTTCGATCTGTTGTGGCGGGACGGTGACCTCCGCAAGCTACCGCAGATCGAGCGAAAGCAGGCGCTGCTAGACTTGCTTTGTGAAAGCGACACACCGCCCCCGGTGCTGTTCTCCGAACACCTGATCGGTGATGGCCAACAGATGTTTGAACACGCTGCCAAGTTGAACTGGGAAGGCATCATCTCAAAGCGGGCAGACGCTCCCTACCGTTCGGAGCGCAACGAGAACTGGCTAAAGATCAAGGCCGTCCACACCGGCAAGTTTCCTGTCGTCGGATTTGTCAAAGACCCTAGCGGTGTCGCGGCGTTATATCTCGGCAAACAGGAAGGCAAAGACCTTGTTTACATGGGGAAGGTCGGGACTGGGTGGTCGCGCACCGTGTCCAGCCAGATCAGGAAACAACTCGACACAGTAGTCAGCCCGAAGTCAAAGCTAACCAGACCCATCAGGAAGCCGAAGGCGACTTGGTTAGAACCCACTTTCTATGCCGACGTTGAATACCGGGACATAACCTCAGAAGGCTTGCTGCGGGCCAGTTCGTTTAAGGGGCTGTCTCGGAAATAGGAGTGGCGAGCGGACTATCATCAGCCCATTTGTTCGCCGTGGTCACCTCCAACGGGTCTAGCTTATCGCAGAACAGGCACTTCAACTCTGTGCGTCCGCTCAAATGAGGCATCGGCACCATTCGCTTCCCGCAGTGCAAACAGCGTGTCACGCGGTCCATGGGCGTACTCCCTTAGTTCGTTCCCAACATAGGAACAGAAAAATTGTTCCCGAGTTGAAGTCGCAAAAGGAATCGAAAAATGCAGAAAGCCATCGACCGAGTAATGTACGCCTACACGATGATCGCGAACCTCACGGCAAAGGAAGCCGAAGCCACCCGCGAACGGCTGGCTGCGCATCTGGCCGGAATGGGTGAAAACGAAACGACGCTCGCAGTTGAGGGCATGCGCTATCTGCGAGGGCCAGACCGTGTTGCGCGACGGCGAACGACGGGGAAAGCGGTATGACGGACAGCCTCACCAAACGTGACCAGCCGGACCGAAGCAAAATCAATATGAACCAAGCCCATGAAGTTCACTACTGGACCAAGCACCTCAACATCTCCAAAGACGAGTTGCAGAGAGTTGTCGCCAAGGTCGGAAATTCAGCCGCCGCCATCCGCAAGGAATTGGCGGTGTGACTAAAGGCGTGGGGTATGCTCGCGGTCTCTGGAGCGAGGTTCCACCCTTCTCAATCGCGGACTGCTGCCAGCAACTGCGCGGCAGTGAAGGGCTTTTGCAAGAACGTGGTGTTGACCGGGATAGGGTTCACGATCTTGCCGGACATAATGATGACGTTCATACGCGGATGCCGGTTGCGGGCATATTGAGCAAGCTGCGCCCCGGACATTGCACCGGCTAGGTTATGGTCGGTGATGAGTGCCTGCAATTCTGTACCACTTGACGCGATGATCAATTCCGCAGCTTCGGCGGTAGTACATTCGATCACTTCAAATCCTTCATCCTTCAGAAGGTTGGCGAATGCCTCACGCTGGGGCGCATCGTCCTCGACTAACAGGATCACGAAGTTCGACATCAGCACCTCCAGATTATCAGGCAATTCGGGAAGTCGGAGTTGGTTCAGGTGATCTGCTCACGGGAAACGCGGTAGCGACCGGCCTGTAGGAACATATCGGTTGAACGGCCGTTTTCTCGGCTATGACCGACACTGACCTAGTAGAGCAGTCCTTCGCGATTGCCTGGAGTGTCCTTGAGAAATCCGGTGAACTCAGGGACCCAAATTGGTCTGCGAATTTTCTGCTCGATGAAATCATCGGCATGATCAGGTGCGGAGAACGGCGCAGGCTCATCCTTTCAAACTGCGCAATCGACGCGTACCGACATCAGCCGGTTAAACTCGTCTCATGATCGATCCTGACTGCAAGATCTGCCTTGGCATTGGCTGGGTATGCGAGAACCATCCCCACTGTGCTTGGGTGGAAGACTTGGGATGTCAGTGCGGAGCAGGTATGCCATGTGAGTGTGTTCGCGCTGACGGCATCGAAGAGCCTGACGTGAGCCAGATACTCGAAGAGAGGCCAGCCCGGAACCAGCGGCGTGCCTCGTTGGCCTGCCAAACCAACAAGCTGGCAACATCCAACAATTATTTTAAGTTTAAAGGATGATCGGCAGAACCTATATGCCCATAATGGCAAGGTTCTACTTTGATTTCCACGATGCCGATGGCATCCTTATCGACGACGCTGGCGAGGAACTGCCGAGCGCTGCCATCGCGCGGAAGGAAGCGCTCGAATCCATCGGTGAAGCAGTTAAGGAATTGACGTCCCGCCACTCAGAGGGGCGCATTGCCGTCGAAGTGCGCGATAGTGAAGGATCAATCCTCAAGGTCTCGGCGCTCGTCGAGACGACCTCTCTCAAAGAGAAGCCACCGGAGCCCTGTTTGGCGGCATAAGCGGGATGTGGACCGTCGTAATGCTAAGAAGGGGTAGGAGGTTTTCGTCCGGGCGCATTCAGCAAAGCCTGCACACGGGCGGCGGCTTCAAGTTGCTGCGCTCTACGGAGCACTGGTCAACGCAAACACCTGGAGGCGTGTCACGGGCTTCCTTGCGCAGCCTTTCTGCCTGTGCGAACGCGGTCTGATCAGGATTGGAAGAGGGTTGCTCCATCGCACCGCTCTCCTTTCGATTGGGCGGGAGCGCAACCGGCGTTCTCAACACCCGAGTTGGCGGCAAGCAGACAACCTACCAAAACCGTCTGCCGTTGGGCACGTTCTTGATCACCGGATTCCAGTTCGAAAAAACATAGAACCCGATCCAATCATGAACCGGCGTACCGCACTTCCCGCAATAATAATACTCTCCCGGACACTCTACGGCCGTCCGTTCCTGCGTCGCTCGATAGACTTTCAAGCAATGCGGACAGGAGAAATGAACGGTGCGCGCGGTTTTCGCCATCTGCCAGTGCTGGACGCGGGCAAGGTCGTGGGCGTGATCTCGATCGGAGACGTCGTCAAGGACATCATCCGGGATTTGGAGCACAACGTGGACGACCTGATGGGCTACATCATGAAGGACGGCACCGGGGGCTGACAGACGAACCGCGGTGCCGTCGCCCCCCGTCAACGATCCTGCGGCGGCCCTAGTTCTTCTACTATTGAAAACCGCGCCGAGATGGTCTACCGCCGCCACGTGAAGGGTAGTTTTCTCCTCTTGCGCAACAGATTAGTTCAGCCCGGCCCCTGCGGCCGTTTTTTTACGTCAGCAATGCGTCAGGCGGTCGCAGCGATCGCTCGCCGCCTAGTCCGAGCGGATGCGGCGCATCGGCGTGCTGATGGCGTTTGCCGAGAGCAATCTGGAAGGACAGGCCAACGTCGCGGCGTTCCGCGAGGGACTCCAGAAGCTCGGGTGGACGGAGGGCCGCAACATCCGGATCGACATTCGCTGGGCAGCGTCCGACGTAAAGGCGATGCAACGATTTGCGACGGAACTCGTCGCGCTGCAACCTGGGACCTCATTCTTTCGCCACACACACCAACCACTGCGGCTTTGCTGCGACAGACACGTACCATTCCGATCGTTTTCACGAACATCACCGATCCGGTCGGCAGCGGCTTCGTCGCGAGCTTTCCGCGGCCAGGCGGCAATGTCACCGGCTTCGTCAATATGGAGCCGACAATGGCCGCCAAGTGGCTGGAGCTACTCAAGGAGATCGCGCCGCGCGTCAACCGAGCCGCCATCCTGTTCAACCCGGCAACGGCGACCTATGCCGACTATTACTTAACTCCTTTCAAAGCCGCCGCTGCGTCCTTAGCTGTGGAGGCGATCGCCGCACCTGTCCACGACACGTCCGAGCTCGAAGCCGTCGTTGCCGCACAGGCGCGCGAGCCGAATACTGGCCTGATCGTGATGTCGGACAGCTTCATGAGCGGCCATGGCAAGGAGATCACCTCGCTGGCTGCTCGCTACCGTCTCCCTACTGTCTATCCGTTCCGTTTCTTCACCGAACTCGGTGGCCTGCTGTCTTACGGAAGTAACCGGCTCGATCAATTTCGTCGGGCGGCCTCGTATACCGATCGCATCCTCAAGGGCGAAAAGCCGAGCGAACTTCCGGTGCAGTCTCCGGTCAAGTTCGAAATTGTGGTCAACGCCAAGACCGCCAAGGCGCTCGGACTCACAGTGCCACAGACTCTGCAAGCGGCTGCCGACGAAGTGATCGAGTAAGCGTGGGTCTTGCTGCATCTGCTCACGTCGGCTCGTGGCACAAACCGGCTGTTGGAGGCCGGGCAGAGCATGTCCGCTCTCTGCCCGGGTATTTCAGACATCAACTTGTTCCGCTATTGCCAAAGCATCGTCTACTTCGATCCCGAGATATCTGACGGTGCTTTCGATCTTGGTGTGGCCAAGCAGAAGCTGGACGGCCCTGAGATTGCCGGTGCGACGGTAGATCAGGGTAGCCTTCGTGCGCCGGAGCGAATGCGTCCCGAAAAGCCTAGGGTCTAGTCCAACGCTGCCTATCCATTCCGAGACGAGACGAGCATATTGCCGCGTCGTCATACTGCGTTCGGCACCGCGACGACCAGTGAACAAGAACTCCCCGGGTCTTTTGCTGGCAACCTTCAAATAGTCATCGACTGCTTGGCGGGTCTGTTCGCTCAGCTCGAATCTGACTGGCCGGCCCGTTTTCTTCTGTCAGACCGTTGCCCGATCCGCTGCGTATCCGCTGGCGGCGATATCTTCGACCTTAATCGCTACGACGTCACAGCCACGCAGCTTGCTGTCGATCGCCAAGTTGAACACGGCGAGGTCCCGAGCACGACCTTCGATCTGGAGTTTTGTCCGGATCGACCAAACGTGCTTGGGGCGCAACGGGGGCTTTGCTCCGGTCACCTTGCCCTTATTCCAAGGCACTCGCTTATGGGACGCGACGGTCGCGTTCTCTTGATCTTGCATGGCCATACTCCTCGGTTAAAGAGGGCGAGAAGCATGAGCCAGGGCGTTGGAACCAGGTTAGCTTTCGGGCCACTACGGACTTCGCGTCTGGCCCGGCGACGAGGGACCGGTAGCGAATGACCCTACTCGGACATCGTGATAACGCCCAGATCGACATAATTGCATTCTTTTGTAGAATTCCCGTTGGCAAGGAAAACACGCGGGACACCAGATGCAGGAAATTTCGCTAGTTTGCTTCAGTGGCGTATTTGCTTTGCGGGACGGCGTGAGTGAAAAAGAATTTTTGCCGAGATTGCACGCCTTTTTCCAGCATTTCATAGATATGGGGTTTGCCACGGGCTATCGCGTTATGCGCCGCGAGGCGCTGGACGGCTTTGGCAAAACGCTACCGGCCTTCACGTATCGAGGTGAACTCGTCTATCCCGACCTGGAGCGGGAGCATGCCGCGTACGAATACGTCAAACAGCATGGCGAGAAAGTAAACTCGCTGCATGTAGCTATGAACTCATTGGTCAAACCCGACGCAGACTTCTTTTTAGAGACGCGCATCGCGTAGAGTACGAATTTCGACCTCTGGCACTTTTGAGACATGGCGACCGCTCGTCAAATGTCCGCTTCTGGGGGGTGCCGGAAATTCCAAAGGGCGGCTGGGTGCCTATCGCAAGCAACATGGACCTGATGCAATATATAGGTATTCCGGCCCATCCCGGCGGGCCGCCTCGGCTGTTGGACTATCAGGCGGGCGATTGATAACTGCGTGTTGAGGGCGACATGAATATCACCGAAACCCAAAACAAATTGCGCTCGTAGGAGTTCCTTTTCCAATTCGGCGCGGCGGCCATCACGGGCAGGACGGCAAATCCTGCCCCGCTGGACTTCCACCGCTGCGCCACACCACATCGGCGGCGACGCTCTGGCGCAGCCGAGCACGGATCGCCTTTTCATTACGCCGTGAGGCGAGCCCGAGAGCCATAGGCCGGGCTTGGGCCTTCCGCGCCGCCGACCTCAATCCGCCGGGACATCTTCCGGCGTTAAGTGCACCAACCGGATCAGTTTGATCAGCTTCGCGACTGGTGAAGGTATCGCGTCCCGAAGAGAGACGCTGAGCAACTTCGCCATGCCGGGATCGGTTAGTTAAAGATTCAAGGTGTCAGCCAGGTTGACGCCCCTGTTAACGCAGCTGACGCCGCCGAACGGCGAGTCTCGTCATTATTTAGTTGCCGTGGGCGCGGTATAGCCAGATTTGACGCTCTTTGCCTTGTCCATTGCCGCCTTGTACTCCTCCGCATTCATCAGTGGCACGGACGCGTTCCTAGTAAAGTTGCCGGTAGCTCTGGTGGTTAGGGCGATGGCCTGGCCAGTTACCTCGTCTGGGAGTTGGACGATAAGCATTCCGTCCCACTCTAAATTTCCCGGAAACCAGTAGCTAGCCTCGACCTTGCCGCCGAACCCCTCGAACAGCTTCGCTACGGCGGCCGAACGATCTTGCGGATTTTCCGTCATCGCTTTCACGGCGGTATCCGAGTATTTGAAGAACTGAGCGTATCGGCGCATGGTATTTGACTGTGCCAGCGCCGGTACGGCCAACGCCACTGCAAGCGCTGACGCGACGATGAGTGAATGCATTTTCATGTTTCCCTCCCTCGGGTGAACGTCATTCCCTTCGCCATCTTGATGGAGTGTTCTTAGTCGGGCTTTCATTGGAGGCATGACCCCGGCTAAGGATGGTAGACTAGCCCTGTTCTAAGTTGGTGAAAACCGACGAAGCGCACATGAGGTGTTCGGATGCCCGGCGACTATGAGGCACGTCCTAGAGACCCCAAATTGAATTGGAGGTCTGCTATCATAGCCTACCGATTCTGGCCGGCGCAGCAGGGTGCGTGGCGGACGCTTGGCACTGGTGATTGACGCTGCCTAGCGTATTAGGCCCACCCGGTCACCAGTAGTTAGACGACCCGTAGTGCAGATGGGTGCGCGTTTCCCAGTCTCGATTCTGCCACGCGTCATCACTGAAGTCAGGCGCATCCTTCAGCTGTTGTTCGGTGATATTGGTTCGAAAACCATTAAGCGACGTATCATATGTCAGAGCGCTCCATGGGATGGGATAATGGCTGTGGCCTAATCCAACAAATCCGCCAAAACTCATGACGGCATAAGCTACACGACCTGTCACCTTGTCGATGATGAGATGATCGATCTCACCGATATTATTTCCATCTGCTCCATACACCTCGGTTCCTTGGATGTCTTCGCTTGAGATGCAGTGATGATCCGGATGAGCTGTTGCGCGGGCCACGGTGTCCTCCTCAGAAGCGGGTTTTGTCGCCTTAACTCGGCCGATACCGGGTCGTTCCTGTCGCTAAGAATTTCGCAGCGCCGCCAAATGCGGCGCAGGGGCCTGAGCATCCGCCCCTAGTATGTCCGTTATTCGCCTTAGCCCATGCTGGCTGTCCGACTGAATGTCCGCTTTCGAGATCGGACCTGAGACGTGCTGCCGAATTCAGGCCGTGATGCTGAGGCCGCACCCTGATCGACCGTTGTTGGCTGGACGAATCTCCGGGCATTTCGAGCGAGACATTCGCCGATCTACGCGCATATCCGCGCCACAAGGCTCAGTACGACCGAACCCGGTTCGATCATCAGCGGGCACTGCTTCAGGGGTCGGCTGCTAAGCCCTTGATCGGACTCAGGCTGCCGCGCCGAGGCAAGTCCATCTCCCGCCCATAAAAGGCCCTCGAAGGCCCCAGCTCCGGGAGTCGAGACGACGGCACAAAGAGCTGGGGCCCTGTTGACGTCGGAGCGCGACGCCATTCCGTTCTACGCCGCTCGGCCGCGATCGTTCCTACTGCTTTCCCAAATCATTTGGAGCCGCCATGTCCGCCCCCGTCATGTGGTCGCTGTTCGTTATTCTGTCCGGCTCGCCGCAGATGCAGTTGCTCGGCCCGTGGCCTGTCTCGGCCCTTGCGAAACCCTGAAGGCCGACATGCTCAACGCGTTCCCGAAGCGGCTGAAAAGCTCCGAGCTGGAATGCGTGGGCATCCCGCAGCAAAAGCAGCACTGATCGGAAATCCCATGTCGCTTACTCGGTCCCAGATTGCCCTTACCGTTGCGCTCGCCGCGGCGACTGCGGGCGGCGTCGGCTATGCCATGCACCGCTCGGCTGCCCCGGTCGCCCCAGTCACGCACATCACCACGCTCGATGCTGGCTCGAAGGCTGCTCAGCGTGCACTCGCTTCCACCTGGGCGGATCTTACCCAAGCCGAGATTGACGCACTCAGCGTGCTGCTGAAGGCGTTGCCGAGCGCGAACGTCACGATTTTCTGCGCGGACGATGCAAAGTGCGGCGACCTGCAGGCCGACTTCGAGAACGCGCTGGAAACTGCGCATTGGCCAGTCAAGCTCGAAAAGCCCATGATCGACACGACGGTCGGCCTGAGTACCTTGAGCGTGGACCTCAAAAACGCTATCGCCGTCGTCACCCAAGGCCGGCTGAATGCAAAGCTGATCCCCGTTACCGCTCCGCACTTTGCGCTGGTTATCGGCCGGAAGCCGCGGCCCGGCGAGCCCGACGCACTGCTCACGAGCGGGGGTCTTGTGCCGTTACCGGCTGCGGTCTTGGCCGCCCCGGCAGCGGGCAACTAATGACGAGCGCTGTGGGACAAGCCCGAGATTGGCCTGCTGACAACGTCCAGCGCGTGCCACCTTCTCCGCCGACCAGCCCCTCGTCGATGCAGCGGCGCAAGATGGCTTTGAACAGCCGTCGCAGTAGATCGCTGTCGCGGAAGCGCCCATGCCGGTTCTTGGAGAAAGTCGAATGATCGGGCACGGCACCATCGAGCCCAAGCGGCAGAACCAGTGGTATGCCAGGTTGAGATGGACCTCTTCGCACAAGCGCCGCTCCGAACGAATGCCGGAGCAATACCCGACCAACAGCATCCGGATCATCAGTTCAGGATCAATCGAAGGTCGACCGATTGCGCGAGGTTTTCGCTTGCTTGGCGGCGGTTTGCATCGGCGGCACGGCCTGTACGCGCCTGACCGTTTTTGCGGAGGCCCGCCGGTTCGAGCCAGCTGCGGCGGTGGAGATCAGCCAAATCTTACGGCCGCCACGCGCGGGGCATGACCTTTCACCGCCTTCGTCGAACAGGTTCGCTTAGATCGGCACGTTGAACGAAGGATTGCTTGAACCTGAGCGGGGAGGGTGCAGCGTTCCTCGGAGTGCCTCAACCGAGCCGCGACCATTTCGACCGCCTACCCAGCTGTCGGCGGAGCAACCTGTCTTGATCATTCCTTCGGAGACGATACCGTCCTTTGCAGCAGATTGTTTCTCTTTCTGCACCAGATCGTTCCGACCCCTTGTTCAATACAACCGAGATACGCACGTCTTCCCCCGAGATTGCGGTTCAGCACACGGACGCACGTGGCCTCATTGATGGCTTGATCTGGCCGAAGACCGGCTTCGCCTCGATCGTCTGAGCGCAACGCCGTTGCTGCGACTTTCTTCCCCTGGGCTTGCGCCCATTCCTCGCGAGGCAAGAAAGTCGCCGCAACAGCGTCCTCCGCTGCGCTCCGGCCCGAGAGCGGGTGCGTCACCGATCGTCCTCGGCCTCTAGATCGCCATCGAGGCCGCGGTGGTCGCGGGCTCGAAACACAACAGGAGAAGAGACATGGCTAACATCGGTTCCTTCAAGAAGGTCGGCAACGATTTCCAGGGCGAGATCGTCACTCTGAGCTTGCAGGCCAAGGGCGTTCGTATCGTCGCCGAGACCAATCGGTCGAGCGACAACGCTCCGAGCCACCGCATCTACGTCGGCCGCGCGGAGATGGGGGCCGCCTGGTCCAAGCGCTCCGAAGAAGGCCGCGACTACCTATCGCTCAAGCTCGACGATCCCTCGTTCAACGCACCGATCTACGCGAACTTGTTCGATGACGAGAGCGGGGACGGCTACACTCTGCTCTGGTCGCGGCCGCGGAAGAACGGCGAGTGAGACTCGCCTTCGCCGAGCCCCGCCCGAGCTGCTCGGGCGGGGCTTTTCTTCGACCGAGCAAGATGGCTCGCCAACGGCGCCAATTAGATCCGCACTGACCTGAGCTCATCATTCCGTTTTGCCCGGGCCTTGCGCGATTTCTACAGAATTCTTTCATCAGGCAAAAATGTTACCGACCTGACCGACCCCTCGTGTGAGCAGTGCTATTTCTTCTTGCGACGTGGGCGCGCCGGCTTGCGACCCTTGGGCAAAGGCTTGGGCGTCGTTGCTCCTTTGGGCGGCTGAACGAACAACTCAGATAAATGAACATCCAGCGTACCGGCGATTCGATCGAGAAGATCAATTGTCGGGTTCTCCGATTGCCGCTCAAGACCACTCATATATGAGCGATCAATCCCGGCATCGTACGCCAATTGCTCTTGCGGAATGCCGAGATCCACGCGGATCCGGCGCACATTCCAGGCCACAAGCGCACGAGCTTTCATGCGCCAAAGCAGCCATTTAGTAGGCCATCAAACCACTGGCTATAGCCGTACTATTGCGGTAAGTTCGTGTGGAATGCAGTCGACGAAGTTCGCGCGTAGGCTTACATGAAACAGCCAGCGTTAGATCCAGATGTTGCGGACGTGGCGCCGAATGAGGCGGTCCTGACGACCTATGACGAACAGCATTTGGTGACCTATTGGCGGCTTCTTGATGCCGAAGCCGCTGGTGCCGATTGGAAAGAAGTGACTCGAATCGTGCTGCACATCGCTCCCGATCGCGAGCCGGCGCGCGCCCGCAACGCATTTGACAGTCACTTGGCACGAGCAAGATGGATGGCAGACCACGGCTACCGCCACTTACTTCGCGGCGGTACGACGAAATAGCGAAGAAAACTATCATTCGCGATTGTTAATTCGAACAGAATTCTGCCGCCGACGGCGTGATCGCCTGTAGGCATCACGCAATGCACAATTGCCGACTTCCCCAACAACTCCAGCATTCATAGAGATCGCCCGTGATCGTTGTACGGCAGGGGATCAGAGCAGTGTCTGACATCGACTGGCGCTCACCGGAGACATATCAAAACGCCATTAAATCAGGGGAGATGGCAGATTTTGCTTGGGAGTCACTCCGGCGTAGCACGAGTTATCGAATGGCTTACCGGAACGCTCGACCGAAAGGCGGGCAGGTGACTTCCGAATTCCGAAGGAGATGGGGCGTCTGCTTTCGCTCATGACCCGCAGGGGTCCTTTCATGAACAGACGATCTTCTGGGCGCCCGAGGCCTTGCCCACGGTGGTCCGGGTCGTGCGCAGCGCGTCCGCCTCGCGAGCCACCGGCGCGACCCTACCGCGCGCGGACCTTGCATCGGGCAGCATTCGACGGGCACCGGACGGCTGGCACGCCGTGTTGCGCATTCAGGGAGCGCAACATCACCTCTGGCTGAAAGAGGCGCCGCAGCTGGACGTCTCTTATGCAGCCAAACTGCCGCTCGATGCGGATTTTGAGATCCGCGCGCATGCTTCAAATCGGCTGTGGCGCGCCATCAACGGTCGTCCGCCAGGACCTGCCTTCCACCAGCTTTCGGCACAGCGGCGCGAACGGTTGGCCTTGGCGCTGCGAGCGCTCGACGGTCACATAGATGGCGCCTCCTATCGCGTGATCGCCGAGGTGCTGTTTGGCCGAAAACGCATCCCGGAAAGCGCCTGGAAGACCCACGAATTGCGCAGCCGCACCATCCGCCTGGTGCAGGCTGGCATAGCCTTGATGCGTGGCGGCTATCGCGCCTTGCTACGTCCACCATCTCGCAAAGATTAGGGCAGGGGTGCCGAAAATCGCACCGGCATCTTCGGCATCCCCCTAGGCATTTCTACTGCGCCATCGTGACCGTCGACGCGCGGCCACAACGGATCGCGCTCCAGACGATCACGGAGCTACACAAATGCCCGATCCGAACGCCGGCTTGCTGCAGCGATATCTGCGGACGCCGGAAGCTGCTCGATTTCTCGGTCTGTCCGGCCGGACCCTGGAAAAGCACCGAACCTACGGCACGGGTCCCGCCTATCGGAAGCTCGGCGGACGCGTCGTCTATGCGCTGGAGGACCTGAAAGCCTGGGCCGATCGCGGCGCCAAGACTTCGACCTCTGATCCCGGCGCAGGCACCGTGCTGCCGGCTAAGCGGCATGCGCCCTTACCGTATGCCGGCCGGCCGCGTCGCTGAACGTCGCTAGGGGATTATCTCGATGCGACGCAGACACATCTCTGAACGGGAACAGCTAAGTCTCTTCCGCGCACTGCCCGGCGATCTCGCGCCACGCGATGCGCAGGATTTGATGACCTATCCCTTCTTCTCCCTCGCTAAATCCAGGCGAGTCGTTCCTATCAACTTCCGCGCCGGCAAGGTTGCCATTCGCGTCGAAGCCGTGCCCGAGCATGGCATGGCTACCATCTGGGACGCTGACGTCTTGATCTGGGCGGCGTCGCAGATTGTTCAGGCCCGCGACGGCGGATTGAAGACCTCCCGCCTGATGGCGGCAACGCCATATGAGATTCTGACCTTCGTTGGCCGCGGCACCAGCGTTCGGGACTACGACCGTCTCAAGGCCGCACTCGACCGGCTGCAATCGACCACTGTCATGACGTCGATCCGTCAATCGACCGATCGGCGGCGGCACCGATTCTCCTGGATCAATGAATGGAAAGAGACAGCCGACGCGCACGGCCGGCCCCGCGGATTGGAGCTGATCCTGCCGGACTGGTTCTATGCCGGTGTGCTGGATGACGCGCTCGTGCTCACCATCGACCGGGCGTATTTCGACCTGACGGGCGGCCTCGAACGCTGGCTTTATCGCATTGTTCGCAAGCACGGCGGCAGCCAGAAGGGTGGCTGGAGCTTCGACTTTGTTCATCTCCATGCCAAATCCGGCAGCCTCTCGCCGCTCAAACATTTTGCTTACGGCCTGCGCGAGATTGTCCGCCGTCAGACGTTGCCGGGCTACCAACTCGTCATTGAGCGCGGCTTGCGCGGCGACGAGCGTCTGGCCTTTGCGCCGATTGCCGCCGATCCCATTGCGGCGCGTCTGCGCAAGCGCGGTCTGAATGCTCGCCCGGGGGAAAACCTGTGAATCAGTTCGTGCTATTGGGGACGACAAGTGACGTGCCAACGGGGACCCGATTCTCGTGTTATCGGGGACCAAAATCGGATGAAACGTCTTGGCGTTCAACGACTTGCGGCGGCCGTAACTTTACTAACCTGGAATCCTTCGGATTCTTTCTAACGGGGTCGCGCGTTTTCCGGCCTGTTGGTAAGCGAGCGTTCGTGAACTCACACCAAAGGGCGCGGACCGGCCATCGCTGCAGCAAAGACGGTTCGCGACTCCGGAATTGGACCTCTGCTGAGTTAGGCGCCGATCGTGCTTCGCAGTGGTTTAGCGCTCCAAGGGAATTGCTGCAGTCGGCGGAGCTGCGCGCAAGGCGCACCCTGTCTGTGTTTCGATTCGGCAGAGCAAATTCGTCATCATTTGCGTCCGGCCTGCGCGACTATCCAAGATCGCATCCTTTGGACGCGGAATATGCATTGCCATCGGGCATGGCGAGTTGTTCACGATCGAAATCCTCCACGATGACGGAGGGGGCTGCATGAGCGACCTCACGCATGTTGAACTGCTGTGGCTTGAGAGGCGGATCGAGAACTGGATTCGGTTCGGCCGGGTGGCAGCCGAACAGATACTGGACCGACGACGCCGTGTCGTCTCATTTGCACCGGGCAGCATCTTTGCCTTCGTGCGCTGGACGTCCAGCGACTACGGAACCGTCGTTTCAAAGATCGATATTTTGCGTGCCGTTACGCCGGGCCAGCGCTGCGCGACCGTGCCCTATGTACGTCCAGGCGGCGATATTTTGCTGCGGCTCTCCGGTTGGCCGAAAGTCGAGCGGGTGCTGCAATTGATTGACGCCGTCGAGGCGCTCGGCATCAATGCTGCCGACGCAGCGCCTGACTATTGGCATCACGCACATAACCGCCTGTCCGTCGGTGAGGCGCCGAGGTCCTACACGCGGTCGCGGCATCAGATCTGGCTTCAACGCCGGAAGATCGCGCCATGAAGCACCGGATGACGACGCTCCTGACGATGTTCGGTTCGGTCGCCTTGCTGGCCTCGGTGATCTGCGCGAAGCCTGTTGCCCCGTACGTCTGGAATGCCTCAGAGAGCGCCCCGCTTGGGCTCTATCGCCTGGAGCCCGTCGACAGGCTGTTTGTCACAGAACTGGTTGCAGTCCTGCCGCCGGAGCCGCTTGCTGCGTTCCTTGCTGAGGGCAGCTATCTGCCGCGCGGCGTGCCAATGCTGAAGCGCGTCCTCGCACTCCCCGGGCAAACGGTTTGCAGGAATGGCCTCACCATTACCGTTGATGGAATTGGACTTGGCGAGGCGCTCGATCGCGACAGGCGTGGCCGTCCGCTACCGATATGGCAGGGCTGCCGCGTCGTCGCGCGAGATGACGTCTTCCTCATGAATTGGCAGTCGTCGGATTCGCTGGACGGCCGCTACTTCGGACCCATCCCGGCCTCTGCAATCATCGCCCGCGCGCTGCCGATCTGGACGGATGGAGAGAATTAACCGTGTGTTGCTCACACTCTCAAAGAGCCGCGCCTCTAACCAATCGGATACAGCGGCATTCCTCCTTCCCGGCCAGAGCTAGCAGGGCCGCGTCATCGCGCGGCCGTCGAAGTGGACTACTTGACCAAGCCGCAAGCAAGTCGCCAAGAGTCGGCTGTCGGCAAATTGGTGGAGTCGTATTCAATCGCATGCTGTCGGGACTTTTCGCACGGTGGACTGTGAGGAGAAGGGAGCACGATCAAACGAGCCACGGACGGCAAGGGAAAAGCGCCGCCTTCGGCCGGGCGCATGTGGTTGGTGGCGTTGAAGTTTTAAGAGGCACCGAGAATGATCAAGCCGCCGCTCCATTTCAAATCGTCAAGGAAATCAGCGCAGCGAGAGCCGTCAGCCAAGGCAAGTTTGCGGTGAAGCCATCATGAGCCAGCGCGACAATGACCTTCGTGTTCGCCCGGGCCGCATTCGCGACAGCGGACGCAGCTCCTCGCGTCCGAAGAGCTTTGTCGGCCAGGTCATGCGGGCGGCCAAGAGAGCCGGGCATGTCGGCGACGGTTTCGGCCGCGGTAAAGGTGGAGCGTACCGGTCGCACTTTGGACGAGGCCGGCGTGCCACGCTCACGTTGTCACTGCGCTCGACCTCGCGACGCGTGGTAATGAAGGCGCGCGTGGTCCGTCACCACGGCACGCGCTTTCGCTCGGCAACGATGCCAAAACACATCGCCTATCTGAAGCGGGAGGGCGTGACGCGCGACGGTGCGGACGCCCGGATGTTCGACGCGAGGTCGGATGCGGCGGATGAGCGCGCCTTTGCCGAACGCTGCGAGGACGACCGGCATCATTTTCGATTTATTATTTCTCCGGAGGATGCCGCCGAACTCGGCGATCTCCGCACCTTCACCCGCGAGCTGATGACCGACGTCGCGCGGGATCTCGGAACCAAACTGGAGTGGATCGCGGTCGACCACTGGAACACCGACAATCCGCATATTCATGTCCTGATCCGCGGACGTGCCGAGGACGGCCAGGATCTGGTCATCAGCCGGGATTACATCAGCCGCGGGTTTCGGGATCGTGCCGCCGAGCGCGTTACCCTCGAGCTTGGCCCGCGTAGCGAGCAGGAAATCCGGTCTGCCCTGGAAAAGGAGGTTGAGGCCGAGCGCTGGACGAGCCTCGATCGGGCGCTGCGCGTCGCCGCCGACGAGGGTGCCGGCGTGGCGGACCTTCGGCCAAATGCGTCAGGCGAAGACTTGGGCCTCCGCCGCCTGATGGTCGGCCGGGCAGCCAGGTTGGAACGTCTCGGTCTTGCCGATCAAGTTGCACCCGGCTGCTGGACGCTGAAGCCTGATATCGAGGACAAGCTGCGTGACCTCTCGATTCGTGGCGATGTCATCAAGACCATGCATCGAGCGATGAGCGTTCTTGGCCGCGAACCGGATGTCTCCGGCTTTGCCTTGCACGGCGAGGTACCGATAGATCCCGTGCTCGGCCGCCTGGTCGAGCGCGGACTGCATGACGAACTGAAAGGCTCGGCTTATGCGGTCGTCGAGGGGATCGATGGACGAACGCATCACATCAGGTTCACCGATATCGAAATGACCGGCGACGCCGCGCCCGGCGCGATCGTGGAGGCGAGGTCTTACGATGATGCGCAGGGCCGCAAGCGGCTGTCGCTCGCCAACCGATCGGATCTCAGTATTGAGGCTCAGGTCACCGCGCCGGGAGCGACCTGGATTGACCGGCAGTTACTTGCGCGAGATTCGATTGTGGCGAGCAGTGGTTTCGGATCCGAGGTGCGCGAAGCCATGGACCGCCGGGTTGACTATCTCGCAGGCCAGGGCCTTGCGCGCCGGCGGGGGACAAGGGTCATCTATGTCCGCGATCTCCTCAATACGCTAAGGCAGCGGGAGCTCGATGCTACGGTCGCAAGACTCTCGGCCGAAACGGGGTTGCCGCACAATCCTTCGTCGGAGGGCGAACGCATCATGGGCGTCTATCGTCAGCGCGTAACGCTGGCGTCAGGCCGGTTTGCCATGATTGACGACGGACTTGGATTCCAACTCGTGCCCTGGCGGCCGGCCCTTGAGCAGCATCTCGATCGACAGGTATCCGGCGTCGCGGCGAGTGGAGGGGGAGTGAACTGGAGCCTTGGAAGGAAAATCGGCCTGGGAATCTGATTGGTGGGATGCCCGGCACTTCCGCGCCATGTCGCACCTCGCGCCGGCCGCCAAGTGTGATGCAATCTCGATCGGCCTTTTTCTACGCCGATCTATCCGAACGCGCGAGGGTTGCGATTGAGCGGTTGCTCGGGAGCCGTGAGTAGCCCCTTTTGTTCAGCGCGCCGCTGCTTCAGACGCGCACTGCAGGAAATCACGCTTTCAAAAGGTCCAACGATGAAGCCCAGAATTGGCGTCTACCTCTCGGAGCAGATGGCCGCGCGGCTAGCGACAGCCGCCAAGCGTCCTGGCGCCAGCAAGTCGGCGCTCGTTGAGGCCGCCCTTGCTCAGTTCTTCGGTTCGGACGACGATAGCGATAATCTCCCGGTAGATCGCCGCCTTTCGCTTATGAGCCGCCAGCTCGAACAGCTCGATCGGGATCTTAGGGTTGTCAACGAGAGTGTCGCGCTGCAGGCTCGATACCAGCTTGCGGTGACGCCGCCGCTGCCGGCAGCCGCTCTGCGGGCCGCGTGTGCGCTAGGGTCGGAGCGGTTCGATGAATTTGCCGCACAGGTTTGGCGGCGCGTTCAGTCGGGGACTTCGCTCGTGCATGAGACGGTGGATCGGCTTGGCCACAAGAGAGGTACTCTCGCTGACGGTTTTGGGAAGGGAGTGGCAAAGACCTCTTCGCCAGTTCACGAGCCAGATCTCCGCACGTCAAACCCGGTTGGCATCGAAGTAGAGCACTCCACTGCCGTCCGGGAGGGCGGCAGCCTGTTCAACTTTCCAGGGAAGGCGGGACTGCCTCTGCACTAGACCTGTTTCGAAGCAGACAATTGCTCACGAAGAATCGGTCGAACAGCCACTACGGTCCCGACTGTCCAGCCATGCGACTCGACGCCGACGTGTCGGCGGCTGGACAGACAACTGGCACCTGATTCTGCGGGTGTTCCTGCCGTTCGCTGCCGCTTATTATCTCTCATTTCTATTCCGGACTATCAATGCGACGGTCGCCGGCTCTTTGACATCGGAATTTGGCCTCAGCGCTGGCGATCTTGGTCTACTGACGTCTGTTTACTACCTGACTTTTGCGGCTGCCCAGATTCCGATCGGCATCTTGCTGGACCGATATGGTCCGGGCCGGATCCAAAGTGCCGTGATGATTGCCGCAGCTCTGGGCGCGGCGCTATTTGCCGTCTCGGATAATTTTTGGCTGCTCCTCGGCGGTCGAGCGCTGATCGGTCTTGGTGTCGCCGCGTCATTGACGGCCGGCTTGAAAGCCCTCGTGCTCTGGTTTCCCAGCGAGCGCATCCCACTGCTCAACGGCCTGATGATCATGTTGGGGGCCTTGGGCGCGCTGACCGCAACTTTGCCTGCGGAATTTCTGCTGGTCTCGATGGGCTGGCGAGCATTGTTTGTGCTGCTCTCGATTGTCTCGGCCGGATGCGCTCTTGTCATCTATCTTGCTGTCCCAGAGGTGCCAGCACCTATATCGGTGGCAGGCCGACCAAAGAGTCTAAGGATGGTTTATGCCGACCCACGCTTCTGGCGCCTGGCTCCGCTTTCAGCCGCCTGTATCGGGACGGCATGGGCGTTGCAGGGACTGTGGGCGGCGCCATGGCTCAGCGATGTCGAGCGTCTCGACCGCTCGGGACTACTCTGGCATTTGCTCGTCATGGCAATCGCATTGAGTTTGGGCGGGCTTCTGTGGGGCATTGCGGTCGGTCGGGCGCGCCGACGTGGGACCGGACCGCGGACACTGTTGGGCCTTGTCGCCACGATGTTCATCGCGGCTCAGTTGGCATTGATTCTGCGATGGCCGCTCCCGTCGTATGTCCCGTGGATCGTCGTGGCGGCCGTCGGTGCCGGAACTGTCCTCAGTTACGCGATCCTGGCCGAGTATTTCCCTAAGGAGCTCGCGGGTAGAGCCAATGCAGCGCTGAACGTCTTCCACATCGGTAGCGCGTTTGTCGTGCAATATATGACGGGGTTAGTGGTTCAGCTCTGGCCTCCCATAGATGGGCACTATCCTGAGATAGCTTACCAAACTGCATTTGCTTTCAACGTAGGGCTTCAGATCGTGGCTGGGGTTTGGTTTGCGCTGACTTGGATTTTGACGCGACGAGGCGAGCGGAATGACTTGATGCATTCTCCCTCAAGCCGCTGCACGGAAGCCCCGTCTATCATGAGAATGTCCGTCTGTCAGCCGCAAGCTGGCCGACTTTCAATGAGACCCGTTTGTTGCCCCACTGCTTCTCGAAATAGGCTTCGTACAGGCGGGTCGAGGGTAGCGCCTCTATACCACTGACGACGAACAGGTTCTGAAGGCTGCCACGCGATAACCCACCACCGTGAATCTGGAAGATGTTGGCGTGAAACCTAAACTGGTCCACACCGATCAACTTTTGCAGATCGAGGTCGATCGCGAGGTTAAGCCGGCCTTCGTAGACCGCCCCCTTTTTCAAACCGCCCGAAACATTGCCTAACGTCTCGCCTATATACGTCGCCGCGAACTTGACTCCATATTTTTGAAATGGATTTGGCAGCAGACCGAGCGTTTTTTCTTCGATCGTGCTTTCGCCCGTGTCCGGATCGGCGGGCTTATCGTCGTCCGTCTTCTTGTCTTCCTGCGCTATGGCAGCCTGGGAGAAAGTCATGACCAGAAAAAATGCGAAGAGCCCAGAGCGCATGCAAGAAGTTCCTGCGGACACCGTCTGTGACTATTGTGGCCCTTAGGGGCCGCGACTCTAAACGAATTAGGGCGCCGTGATAATGGCCTTCTCCTTTATGCTTGTAAAGAATATGACGGATCGACATGAGTCAGTTTTGAACAGTCAACACGGCTGGAGCCGAGACTGCTTGCCTTGCGTACTCACCGGGCGGGTTCACAAGAGAAGCGCTTATCGAGGCCGGCTGCTTCGCAACAGCCTGGTCTCGATGATGCGGAGCATCTATCGCATTATCAGTCGATGCTGCGGTTTTTAGCAAACGCAAGCTAAAGCACCTCCACGCGAACCTGGCCAACGCCACGATCCGTGATTCCCAAACTGCGCGCGGCGCCATTTTGGCAAGCGCGAGCAAGAACAGCTGCGCGTAGGAAGATTAAAAGTCGACCGAACGATCCCGCTCGTCAGCGAAACCGAGCCACGCAAGCGGCAGTGCCACGGCACATAGAGCCGCCATCGGAAGGAATGCTCTTCCTCCAAACTTGGCGTAGAGTATTCCCGATAACAGCGTCAGCACGGCCGTCAAGCAACCTGAGCCAAACGCGTAAATGGATTGGCCGGTGCCTGCCAGACCGGCTGGTACAAGCGTCTGCATCATGCGCATCGAGGCAAGATGAAGCAGGGCAAAGGTTAAGCCGTGCAGCGGCTGGATGATTGAAAGCGCCAAAATGGAGGTCGTACCGCCGGCGACAGACCAGCGCACAAAGCCGGCCGCAGCGGCCAGGACGGCCGCGCCCCGGGCACCGAGCCTGTTGAGTAGAGCTGGGCCGATCAAAAAGAACACGACAACTTCCGCGGCTACGGCTTCCGACCAGAGGATGCTTATGGCTGAAGGATCCATCCCGGCAGCACTCCACCAAATGACGGCGAACGCGTCGTGCATCGCATGGCTGCCATAGATGAAGGATGTAACCAGGATCATCATCCGAAAGCGGGGGATCCGAAGGAGATCACCGAGCTCGCCGATCACTGAAGACCCACCGGTGAGTGGCGAAGAACGGGGCACGACAGGCGGTAACAATGCAGTTGAGGCAGTTGCGACGACGAGGAACGCCAAGTTCATCCAGATGATAGGCGTAACATCATTTCGGCTGATGAGCTGCCCGACCGTGAGTGTGCCAAATATAAAGGCCAACGACGCCGAGCCCCGGATCCAGCCGTACTCAAATTCCTTCCCGGCTGACTGCGGTCTTGCTGCGTTGACCGATAAGGCATCAGCCAGGGAAGTTGTGGGAGCAAGAGAAGCGGCCTGGATCACGGTTATGAAGAGCAGCAACGCAAAGGAGTACGCCCACAATAAAGCGACTGACGATGCGGCGGCCAATGCAGTACAAATTGCCAGAGCAGAGCGCAACGAAGCTGCTCTATCTGCAACCATCCCAACCATTGGTCCGGCGAGAAGACGCGTCAGCATCGCGGCAGCGAGCACAATGCCGATCTGCTTTGGGCTTAGGGCTCTCGTTTCAAAAAATCTGGGCCAGAACGGCGACGCAACGCCAAAGGCGGCGTACAAGGCCGCATAAAGAAGGATGTAGGCGGCCGGTGCACCAATGCGCATTCTAATCTCGAAAGAGGTTCGCAAGGGAGTTCAGTTGAGAATCAGTCTGGAGGAAGGCCAAAAGGTTGGTCGTCGCCCATCCCGCAAAGCAAGCGCTTCGACAGCTTCAAAGTCCTTGGTTGCCAATTGCGCGCGAGGTTAGTGGTCCCCGCCGGAGAGGGCGGTCTTGCGCCTAATGAAGTCTACCATCGTATAGGGCCTCACGAACCTGTCTTCGCCATATGGTTGCCCGCGGTATCGAAGGATCTCCAGGCCCGCCTTTGCCGAGAAGCGCTTCATTGGAGTCAGAAGGACGCCATGCTGCGGGAATGACCTTCATCCCGGCCGCAGTCAAAAACTTCATTGCTTAGATCAAACTGTAAGGGGTCGTTTGGGTGAGCTTCGAGGTCAGACGGCGACATAGTTCGAGGCCATCGCAAAAGCCGAACGCGCGATCGATCGCGCCCTCGCACCGACGTAATTGAGGGTCGTTCGGCCCGAGAACTGAAGCAAATAGGAGCGTCGGATAGGCCTTGCCTGCTCTGCGAGGAGCTGGGTGTCGATGCTGCTGGAAATGGATTGTTTTTCTCGATGCTACCAGAATGCGGACTGGCGTCTCGCTCACACGTGCTGACGCCGTATTAGATGCCGAACTGGCCATCGAAAAAGCGTTGGAGAGTCGAAAGAGCAGAGGGCTCTTGGCAGGGCGTGGAGCCCCAAATCTGCCTTTTGCCAATTTCTCCTGACGTTGAGGAACCCTATCCGCAGGCCTCTGCGAGACTTTGATCGCGCGCGGGCGGGCCACCCCACGACAGGTTCACCCCCTGAAATGGCAAGCTGGAAGAGCACAGCCGTCGATCAAGTTGAGGGCTCCGAAAGACTACGGTGTTCCGGGTCATTGGGGAATTGCAGAGCAAGCGGACGTTGGGAAAAAGTGGCAAAAATGCGTTTCTCTCTCTAGGCTGGAGAGGGAGCGGGGAGAGTCCCTCGCTGCCCCGACGCCGGGGCCGGTTCGTTCCGCTCGATCGACACTAGGTATCCGAGGCCGTCTCCTAGTTCGCCACGGCCTCGACCGAGGCACGCACTCTTCGACAATTTCAAGTTTGTTCAACCCACTAACAATTCGCGAGTTACAAGCGTTCGTCCGCTACAAATGTTTAGGAACGCAGCACTGGAAATTGCATTAACCGTGTATGCGTGACCCCATCAAAGAACCGAAGTACTGGCGAGCCCGCGCCCACGCGACGCGGGCGAAGGCGAAGCGCTGCTACGATCCGCGGGAAATTCGGCGAATGCTACGGGTCGCGGAGGAATACGACAAAATCGCTAATTGCGCTGAAGACTGGCAACGCATGGGCGAGGGAGGCATTCAAGAGTACGCCGAACGCCGACAAAGTCGTTAATTGATATTTAGACCGCGCGCTTGCGTTCAATCACATGGCGGCGCAGGAAATCAATGCGGAGTCCGAGGTGCGTGTCATTAGGTTCGTACCGGGAAGTCCGCTCTACCCCGGTGAACGGACATCGTCAGGTCAGCCCGGCGGGTGGTTTCGTGCCCTATCGAAAGGTGATCTCACGGCCTAAGTGCGGTATCCCCGCCACCGGTCTCCCTCAACAGCGCGCGGCCTCGTTGACCTTGGCGCGGTCTCGCCATGCCTCCTGCGGCAGCGATGTGACTGTGTGATGAAGGTCGGCCGGGATGGTGTGAGCCGGTTATTGGTTGAGCGCCCAGCTTCCGTCCACGGCCCCCTTTTTATTGCCTGTGTCAGCGGTCGTCGGCCGCATGGTACCCTCCTATTCAGGTTGCGATTTCCGCGCGCCGGGTCGCCGGCGCGCGGTTAGATTAGGGAGCGACGTATTAGGCCACCTTGGAATCGATCTGCTTGACGTTGCCGCCGGCTACCCCGTTGACGGCGATGCGGCGAGGTTTCATGGCCTCGGGGATCTGCCGGACCAGTTCGATCTTGAGCAGGCCATTGTCAAAGGCGGCGTTCTTTACCTGCACATAATCGGCAAGGTTGAACTGCCGCTTGAAGCGCCGGGTCGAGATGCCCTGATACATGAACTCCCGATCAGTCTTCTCGGCCTTGTCGCCCTCGACGGTAACCACGTTCTGTTCTGCGGTCACCGAGATCTCGTCGGGCGAAAAACCGGCGAGAGCCAGCGAGATCTGATAGTGATCTTCGCCAAGCCGTTCGATGTTATAGGGTGGATAGTGCTCCTCGCCGGCGTGTTGGGCGGCCGCTTCCGCGAGATCGAAGAGGCGGTCGAAGCCGATGGTCGAGCGCCAGAGGGGTGAAAAGTCGTAAGTGCGCATAGCCAAATCCTCCAGTGAGCAAGTTGGTTACGAGCGGCACCGGACACGACCGGTGCCCGTCTCCTAGCCCGGGTCCATCAGGCACCCGGGTCGCCACCGTGTGGTGGCGACCAAGAAATTAGGAAAATCGGTTTTGGTTTCAAGCAAGCCGCAAAAATTTTTTCGGGGCATGGGGTGTGTCGGAGACGGTGTGCACCAACGGGTGAGCAGGGACCTACCCGGCCCCCGGAAGGGAATCAATTTCCTCGGCCACCGGGCCTCAGGGGGGGCGGCGTTTAGAAACGATCTACTCGTCATCCGGCATCATCCGCTGAACCATTCTGCGTCCTTACCGTCATATTTGGCGGAGGAGGCCTATGGATGAAGCTGAGGATCCCCTCGAACTAGAACGCAAGATTGCACAAGCGAGCCGCATCTCTTCGCGCATTACCGACCAGACGACTTATGAGCGGCTTAGCGCGTGGGTCGAGGAACTGAGACAGAGGCTCGGGCAACGTCTGGCCGCCCGCCGAATGCGGGAAGAGATTAGAGCGCACGCCCACGAGCTTTGGGAACAGAACGGACGGCCAGCAGGCCGCGACTTGGAGTTCTGGCTGGAAGCCGAGTCCGAGATCAGCGAGCGCCGTTCGCAATGATCAGTGCTTCCGTATTGGCGGCTCAGACGTGTGCCTGAATGTCTCGATGTGTCGATCCAGTTGCCATAGCTCCACGTCGAGACCATCAACGAGCTGCTTGGCGAGCCAGATAGCTTCGGCCTCATCGTTACACTGCACATCAACGCGATTTTGAACGTGGCCGTCTGGCCCCATGATGTATGCGCGGTAATCCTGCATAGTGTGGCCTCCTAAAGCGGAGGGTGCCCTTTATCCAGCCAATGGCTGATACCCGAGGCTGCCTCTAACTGCCTGGCCTTACGGATCAGCTTCTCGCGCTCACCGCCCAGTGGGAGGCCCTGCGCTTCCTTACGCAGCTTCCGAGCATGCTGCGCGAGACGCCGATCTAATGGCATGGTTTGCTTGACGCGGCGTCTTTCCATGGCGCGCTCCTTCCTGAGCATTGCGCGACAATCCGCCCACCTGGGAATTTTGCAGCCATAAGGAATTGGTCCGCTGGTCAATTTTGACCACAGAGCGCGATGTTCATCGGCAATAGCGGTAGTGGCCGACAACTAGCTGTGGCGACATCAAATTCGCTCTATGCTCTGCTGAGATTATACCCGCGCTTTGGGAAACTCTGTACACTTTGTAACTTATCGCGTGGGAAAGCGGCGGGACGGTGACTTGCGGTTGTTGCTATGTCTGCGATGTGGACACCAAGTCAAGCGACGCCGCTAACAAAGGCAGGGCGTCGCGTGCCGGAGGCTCTACACAGCCAAGTTAGGTCACTTCTTCTGAGCGCTGATGCTAATTAAATAGATCGGCTTTCGTCGCTCGTCGGTTACCTCAAGGCTCCATTCTTGGTCGGGTCGAAACTTTCCGTCCATGTCCTTGAACAGCTCGGCTGCTGTGGCGGCCTGTTGCCAAGCAGCTTCGTCGTCCTGCAGCTCTGCGCCATCATCGTCGACGTCTGGTGTCCCGTTGTACACATTGAAAATAATACCGCGCCATGTCAGGAAAATGCTGCACAAGACACAAGGTTCCTGAGCAGCTCCAGGACAGCAGCTCGGTCATGTCTCCTACAGCCATCCAGGGCCACGCTGACGCTTAGCGCTGAGGCTGAGTCTCGCCGCTGCAGGCAGCCATCAAAAAGCATGTGCGAGCCGTTCGAAGTCACGGTAGGCCCATCTGGGCGGTCGAGGGGCTCGGTGATGCAGCCGCTTGTAAAAAGGTTGCGTCGGCATCATAGTGTGCATTGTGGATTGCATTCTTCAAGTGCGCGAGGTTCGCCGTGCCGAGAATGCCTAAGTATGCCAAAATCCAAAGATCCCGAAGCCGCAAAACTCCGCCGTCTGCGGTGAGGTTTTTGAACAGTCCTCTCGGCATATGGTTGTTGTCAGCAATATTTGTGACGGTCGGGGGGGCGACCTTATCCGCGAGACAGGAGTGCTTGGCGTCGGTTCGATCAGACATAGAAAGCTACGTGCGCATCTCTAGCGAGCTTGGCGAACGCCGCAGGCGATTGACGTTTGCGCTCCAAGAGTCTTCTAATAGCATCGACTTTAAGAAGGCGGTGCGAACAAACGCTTAGGCCAGCTTCAAAGAGTTCGATGGCCAAGGTATCTCAGCCCTTATACACCAACAATCGCGGATCGTGTGGCGTATCAGCATTTCAGAGGAATCATTAGATAATTTTGCAAAATATTTCCCACCTCACTACAGCACGGATGTTGATTCCATAATGCACGGAACAGAATTGCCGGCGGCTTCCATAAATGACGACGTCGTGAAAGAGTGGCAGAAAGATTTTCGTGAGAGAAAGATTAAATATGGGATGCTTGAATTTTTCCAAACAACCCTGCAACTCAGGCCAGCGTGCTCTTTTTGGCGGTTGGCGATGCGCTCGATTTTCGATGAATCCGAGATGATTGTTGAAGTTCCAAGGCCAGCCAACTTTTTAAACGATTTTGAAGCCCTATTGCGGCAGGAGAACTGATTTCGAAAACATGGCGGCGATGTCTGCCTACGGGTGATCTTGCCACGAGCAACCGCTTCGTTGACCTTTTCACGGTTGCGCTGAGTCCGGGCCGATCTCGCCCTGCTCGAAATCGGAAATGAGGATGCCATCGACTGGACGCGCGACTGTTCGAAAAGAGCGGCCCCGGCGCCCTCCACAGCGGGGCCGCTATACCCAGCCTCCAGCGGCGCCACTGGGAGTTGGCGAGCCGGAGATCGGGAAGGTTCGTTCCTACTGGCCGGGTCCCGCGCCCTAAGTGGAGCCGCCCTGAGGTACTACAACCACATGGCGGCTGCGATCAGGGTGACCGCCCCGACCACAAGGACCATCATGTCGATAGTGAGCCAACGAGGGACGCGCTTCGCAGTCATGGCCTGAATCCTCGCAACCTGCATTCTACGACGGACCCGAGCGGGACGTTGTGATATGGTTCACGTAATCGGGAAAAAATGGCAATTCGGCCGGGCGATGTCCGAGAACCTCACACACGGGAATAGCCCGAATTGCAATGTTGGGCTTCGGGTTAAGCTCAGGCAACATCATCGGTGAGAGCGCTGCAGTACGGATGCGGATCTTTATTCTTGTTCTTCGCTGCGGTGAGCACCTCGGCGATGCCATACCCTCTGGTTCAATCAAGCTAAGGCCTTCTTTTGCTGAGCCACCACCAGATCGAGACGTATATCGCAGTGGTGCAAATTGAAATCAGAACCGCAGCAGCGATCAGCTTTGCCCATTCCGAGTACGACACAATTTCAGTTCCAGTCGGCCCCTACCGCACTGCATCATCGGTCGAGTCGGTATGTGACACCACCGGCTGACCTGCATGCCCGGCATCCCTGAACTGGAACCGTAGTTCTACGGGTGGCCCTTGCGACTAAGCAACGCACGGGCGCTTTCTGCATAGTCAGGTGTTTCAAGCACTGTGAGCGTTGCGAAACTCAGGCTGGCCCTCATGGAGCCAAACCGGCATTTGAGCAGCGAGACCGTGAAGAACGCTCTGCTGTGGGGTGTTGGAGTTGTGCTGCCCGTCCTGCTGATGCTCGTACTTATTTGGGGGTGAGAGATCCGGCGGAGTGCCTTTACGCGAACAAATCGGCCCCCGCGGCGGTGAACTTCACGTAGGTTCCGGAGTCGTGCAATTCCAACCAACCCCGTGCGATGGCGAGCTCAAGGCCGGCGCGGTATTCCGCGGGCGTGCCTTTGTCGCCGAACAAGAAAGGCCCGTTGAGCTTCTCGATGTAGATCCTGCCATCCTGGATGGTTTCAAACGCGTGCGCGTTCTCTAGGAGGCGCCGGGCGGCTTTGTCAGGATCGGCGAAGGGCCGGTCGGCAGTCAGTTTCAAAAGGTGAGTCTCACGTTTTCCATTGCTTGGTGAATGGCACGGCATGACCGGCTCTGTCATGCCAGTTTGGTACGATGTTCACAGAACCAAGCTGCCGGGCTGGTCAAACGAACCCGCCTGGCGCCAATCGTAGTGACGCGTTTCACATAGCTGCTGCGTCATCGTCGCGACGTGAGGCTGTGGCCTCCCGCCGCGCCGCGAGCCGGTTCGAGGTGGCTCGCTTGCAGCGCCGCGCGCCTCTCGACGGCGGCGTGATTGAACAGTTCGAGCACCAAGCCAAAGGCCGCCAGCTCCTCTTCCTCGATGGCGCCATCATCGTAGCATTCGAGCGTTTCACAGATGATGGCGTCGACTTCGCGCTGCAGCGCCAGCAGTTCCTGGTTGGATTCCGCGGTGCGTACCCTGGAAACCATGGCTAGGATTCTGTTGCGATGGCCGGTGTTTTCCTCCCTTTCGTCCCGATTCAAATAGTGACGCAACCAGGCGCCGGCCGAACCGATTCCGGAGAGAAGCAGGAGCGCAAACCAGAAGTAATCGCCGTACTTGTCAAGGAAGGTGCGTTCGGTGCCGTCGATGACGGCTTCCGCCCCGCGATGTATCGGCAGCTCAGCGCTTTTCTCGGTGTCCGGTTTGGTGATGTGCGCAGCGCCGGGCGCTTGCCTGGCAATCGCCTGACGGACGGCGAATAGCTGCCGGAAAAATGCCGCCACCGTCGTTTCAGACAAAGCCTTTCGCGCCATGATCAGGTGGCTGACGCTGACGGTCTCGATCTTGTCATCCGGCCAGGCCGGATTCGCATTGAAGACGCTGGGTGGAATTTCCTCGGATTCATAGCGCGGGTGCTTTAGGGCGATGGCTTCCGATGCCTCGATCGCGAGAAACTTCGGCTCGCCTCGCGCCCGCGCCGTCGCGGCGATGGCGTCGGAGGTGATTTTGCTGTCGAGCGGACCGACCGCCATGAATGCATCGAGGGTCGTGTCGCGCGCGAGTTCCTCGATTTGGTCCGTGCCAAATTGCGTAACCGCAACCTTGTCCGCCTCCACGCCGGAGGCGCTCAGGATGACCCGCAGCAACGCGGCGTTCGCGGGCGTCCGGCCGATCACGCCGACCCTGTGCCCCGCGAGATCGGCGATCTCCTTGATTTTCGGCGCGGGCTTTCTTTTGGAGCGCTTGCCCGCAAGTCCGGAAGGCGACCACAGAACAACGAAGTTGTTGCGCACGATGGCGACGGTCTGCGCGTCGGCCGGCATCTCCAAATCGCCGCGACCGACTGCAAGGTCGGCCTTGCCAGCACCGAGCAGGGCGAGGGCCTCAGCTGCGCCGCTGGTCCTGATCGGAGACAGCCTGACGGTCCTGCTTTCGCTGGCGAAGGCGTCGGACATCGCCTGAATCACTTTGTGATCGTCGCTTCCCGGCGGTCCGACGGCAATCCGGAGAGTGACCGGCTGCAACACATAATACAGAGCGCCCGCTGCGCCGCAAAAAATCAGAAATCCAATCGCCAAGACTAACAGTAAAGTATTGCTCCTTCTCCGCTGTCGGCGGGCTACGTCACTGGTCTCATTTGCACCATCGGACGAGGACATTGCCGCTGCCAGTCGGAGATCAAAAAGCGCTTCCTGTTTTGCAGGAATACCACGTTTTCCACGGATAAGGTCGGAGCGGCGGGTCTTGGTTTCAAGGGCGCAACACAATCTGGCGGCGTCATGTTTGACGGCAGGCGGTCAGCCGCGGACTTTGGGACTAGCGGGCTGGTTTTCGGGTTGTTCGATCCACTCTCACCGCGCAAACCCCTGACGCAGTGCTGGTCGCGCTCGGGAAGAAGGTTTCGGAGCTGCGCGTTCTGGAACGCAAAGCGTTCGAGGAGCTCGGCCGCCGCAGCGAGGCCTTCGATGCCATCAAGCCGGAAAAGCCGCGCGTGTTGCTGTGGCGGCCGGACGATCCCATCGATCTGCCGCCGGACATCGGGGACTAGTCGCCTACAAACGAGCCACTATGGGATCGCTCGAGCGGCCTGCCCAATCCTTCTTTAACCTCGCGCCGATAGGACCTGAATAATCGCGGATGAGAGTACTGCGTAAGAGCCGCCGCTGAAAAATCCAAGCGGCGGCGTTTTCATGCCCGGCTCACCCTGGCGTGCTCATTTCCCGTTTTGTACATATTCAATGGAACCCTAGTGGCCTATTCTGATTTTTAAGTACACTTTTGGACACTTCACCTCGAACAAATGTCCGCCTGCTGCGTGATGTACGTCGTGTGGCATTTTGGGGAAGTCAGTTGGAAGAGTTGCTGATCCTGGTCGTTGAAGATGACCCAATAGTTCAGGCGATCATTGACGAGGCACTTTGTGACGGCGGCTACGAACCGGCCGTCGCGGCGTCCGGCGAAGAGGCCGTCACCCTTTTGCAAAGCCGCCTGTACCAGTATCGCGTGCTCGTAACCGACATCAATCTGAAAGGCCAACTAAACGGCTGGGAAGTCGCCCGCGCCGCCCGAGAGATCGATCCGGCCTTCCCCGTCATTTACATGACCGGAGCCGCAGCCGATCAATGGGGGATCCAAGGCGTCCCGAACAGCCTTCTTCTTGCTAAACCATTCGCCCCCGCCCAGCTTGTGACCGCCATTTCCAATCTGCTTAATTTGGGCAACCCGCCGACTGCGCCAGCGGGATAAGCCCAGCATTTACGGGATTAGCTCCTCCAACCATGGAGAAGCGTAAAGCCCCGCGCCATCGTGTCTTCAAGGCCGGAACTATTGAGTTCGGCCGCAGCGCATTCTCTTGCGTCGTTAGGGATAGATCGGATGTTGGAGCCAAGCTTGACGTTCCTAATCTTATTGGCATCCCTGACCAGTTCGCGCTCGTGACAGATGGTTCGCGATTCTCCTGCCGTGTTGTTTGGCGCGCAGAAAGACGGATCGGAATCGCTTTCGATAAGACGACCTGAGTTAGGCGGCCGTTTAGGTGGTGTGACATCTGGGGTTCGGCTTGCCGGCATCTGATGAAACGGCCCCAGCCCTCTCTCAAAAACTGGGGCCGTCATTCCAATGCGCCAGGACAAGTGTGACTGGCGCCAGCATCACGAGCCTAGTTGCTTCCCGTTCCTGACGGGCTGAGGGAGGGCCCGGCGTTCACGCTCGCGGGCCCATCTTTCGCCGGATTTCTGTCACCATCATTGCGTGTTTTAGAATCGATTGGGAGGACGAACGTGGCGACAGGTACAGTGAAGTGGTTTAACTCGACCAAGGGCTATGGATTCATTCAACCGGACGGCGGCGGCAAGGACGTGTTTGTCCATATCTCCGCGGTCGAGAAGGCTGGATTTAGTTCACTCGCTGAAGGCGCTAAAGTCAGCTATGAGATCGTCTCCGATCGGGGCAAAGAGTCCGCTGGGAATTTGAGGCTTTAGACACTAACTCGTCCCGCTTCGGCTGGCGGCCTCTGAGGCCTCTGATGAGAAGCGGCCCCAGCTTACAGGTACGCGCTGGGGCCGTCATTCCAAATGCGCCAGCCGGAAAGCTCTATGGCGCCAGTATCAATCCTGTTGTGCCGCCTAAGGGCAGGGTATTGATCTAGGTCAATACTGACCACTTTCTCTCGCTCCGATTCTTCGGCGCGTCCGAGACGCAAAAAGAGGGAGCGGTCCCGGCGTTGGCCAGCCCCGGCCCGGGGCCGTTCCCGCCTGAGCCGGACGTAAAGGCTCGTGGAGCCCGCCGGTTCACGCCGGCAGGCCTCTAACCCAGCCTAACGCGGGCCGCGCGGGGCGACTTAGAAGCTGCGGCTTCCCGTGCTAACCGCTCTGCTTTCAGACGCTCTCGGTTTGCATGGAAGACCTGTTGAGCCACTTCATAATCACTCAACGCTTTTTCCGCCTCACGCGCCGCGAAGACCCTACGTGCTTCGCGCTCCGCCGGCGTGAGCGTCTTTGGCTCAGAATGTTGACGATTGATCATGCGACAGTAATGCTTTCAGAGGAAAAATAGTTCCCTCAACTGATCATGACCGTTGCGGTCTAGATTGACGTGCGGCGATAAGAACAATGAGGACTGCCTGCTTCCGGGTTAGTACGTGGCTTGCGATAGCTGGCAAGAGGCTCGCCGGCTCGGAAGGAAAAGGCCCCAGCTATCTCAACCGACAGTTGGGGCCGCCAACCCGAGTTTTTCTTCCGGCAACGATCTTTGGGAGGTAAAAACCGGAAGCTTAAATCTGACTCCGCCAGCAGGCGGATGTTCCTGGTCGCTTGCTACTTTTCCCGATCGATTTCACGCCGCCGGTATCGGATAAGAAACGGCCCCAGCTTGTGGGGGGACAGAAACGCTGGGGCCGCCATTCCAATGCCCACGCGGAGGGGCGTGGCGCTTCCATCAACGTGGGCAGTCAGTGCCCGTTCCTAAAGACGGGATGCGTGACGAGTGGCAATGGCCCGGCGTGTGTTGCCCCGGCAACGTCGTGCGCGGGCCGCCAAGTGAGGCGGCTATTTCAATTGAGATGCTTGCGAAGCTTCTTGATAATCTCGCGCTGGTCGCTGACGTATTCCTCAGCGACTTGCCGGGCCTGGTCGGTCCCCGACGGTTTGTCTTTCCGTTCGTCCTCGGGTGGCGGCTGCTTCTCTTTCATGAGGCAATTGGCGTGTTCATGGCTTGCTCAATGTCCTCAACAAGTTGGTCCAAGTGGCGGTGCAGTCGGTCGAAGAAGTCTTGTTTGGCTTTGTCCGTGGCGAGGTCGCGGATCAGCGCGGCGTCGGCCGCGTTCTTCCGCAGAAGTTCCAGTGACGCCAGATAATCCTGCATGGGATGGCCCGCCTTACTTCTTTTGAATGGCAAGCATATCTTCCAGCGCCTTAGGAGGTCGCAGTCCTGGCGAATTTAGCCAATCGCTTATGTGCGCGGCCGTTTCGTTTTGCCGGATCTTTCGCAGGACCGTATCTTGCGCGGGGCCGGGGGCAAGCTTCTCCGCTTGCTGGCGCAACTGCTCGACATCGTAGAGCAGGCGTTCTGCTAGGCTCGTTGTCTGTATGAAATGGCGACGCTTCATGGAGCGCTCCTTTCCCTGCCTGCTAGAGGAAGGCGGGAGCGCAATCGAGCGTTCACATCACCGATAAATACCCAGACCCTTGCGGTGGTAGTCATCAAACGTTGGAAGACCCTTTAGGTTCCGGGGACCCCGATTCCAGTTGCCTACTTGCCACCTCGTGGATACCAATTCCCGCTAGGGGAAGGGCGATGACAAGCAAGGCGCGTGAGTTCATTGATTTCTGGATCGAGAACAGCGTTCACGCCCGCGAACACTTTGGCATGGCCGGATCTGAGCAGGGCATACCTGAGCTAGTCCGCCGCCTCATTGAGGCTGCCCGAGCCCAGGGCGTTTCCGAAAAGGCCATGACTGCCGAAGCGGGCGATCTAACCGAATATATTAGGAGCAAGCTCTGGAACGCCAACCAAACTGAGAAAGACCGCAACGAGTGAGCTCGTGATGTCCGCTCCGACCGGAGGCGGCACCTACTTCTTCTTGTCGATCTCGAACGTGAACTTCACCTGAAGCACAGGGCCGTTATCGTCCCGCACCTCAATCGCCATCCGGTGGTTTCTGTTGGGATCGCCAGTGGGCCTGCGTACCTCATCTCGTGCCACGCCCGCCAGGCATCGCGCGGCCTCTTCCTGTACGGCTTGCATGTCCGGTAGCCACATCCCCTCTTCATCAACCGCAAGATGGTTCTCTTCTCGGATGTCGAAATAGTAGCGGGGCATTGCATTCCAAATTTCAGGTAGAGCTAAAGAAATATCGCGGGGAGGGTGTTTGTTCCTGCCCCAGACCTGTTCCGACCCACCGGTTCCACGCTGGCGGGTCTTTTTTTGATCGGGTTGGCGGCTCCGGTGAGGTAGGTGCCCGGGCCGTTTTGATTTGGAGGGGGGACGGGCAACAACGCCCAAGCCAATAAATAGCCGCAGGCATTGGCGCGCTGCGGCTTTAGCCGGGCAAATATTCCAATCCATGGTGAAATGACGAGCCGCCGGCTCCGGCGGCTAGAGACTGAATCAAACCTGAATGCATGAGAAGTCCCGCTTTTCGTTCCGCGATGGAAACCGCGGAGGTGTTGCCGCCATGCGATAGGCAATGATCTGAGCGTTCAACCTGCGCTCTCCATTTGTACCTTTGAGAGTTAGGCTGGCATTCGATGCAACTCCCGTGAGCCGGCTCGGCCTCATTCGACCGTCGTTCCGGGGACCGAAAGCCGCTTCTGCTTGGAACTACGCGCTGGGCTAGCAATTGGACTTTTCATGAAGATGGCCAAAGCAATCCGGCAGCAGGCGGTCACCGCAGAACGGGTAGCGGCGAGCTCGGCTGACGCGATTGTGGCCGATCAGATGAAGTCTCTGGCCCAAGCCTTCAGAGTTCAGGCCGAAATCCTGAAGAAGAAAGAAAAGAACAAGAAAAGAAGTAATGAAATTTTCGATAAAGGCGAAGTGCAAGGACGGCGAAATCCTGCATCGCAGGAAGACCCCCGAGGCTGCGCTGAAGAAGGCTCGCGAGATGTCGCAAACTGGGTGTTACGACATCCACATCACCACGCCCGAAGGCCGAGACTACCATTCCTCTGAGTTTGCAGATCTACCGCGCACGCCCGCTGCACGGCGGGCTCCTCAGCCGTCTCGAGTCGTGGGCAGCGAAGCCGCTGGCGCCGTCAATCCGCAGTGAAAAAGTACCGTATTGAAAATTCAATCTGACCGTCAGGAAGTTGTCTCCAACTCTCAACGGTCGGCGTTAAGCCATGCTGCGGGTTCTGATCGATAACCTCGCGAGCTTTGCGGCGAGCCGCATCAATGGGCAACCGAAATGTTTCTCGGTGCCGCGCGGCAGAAATTCGCACCGCTAAATTGCTGGGACGAACCATATAAGGATCTCCAAGATGCATCGGTAATCGTGAGCGCCCAGTTTGAAAATTTGCAATCGCACTTCTGCTCTTGTCCCCGCTGTCCACTGCGACACACAGAAACCAAACTATCGCGTCCGCCTCTCCTCTTTTGCAAGTTCCTCTAGGAACCGCTCAAGAGCTTGCTTCCCCGCAAATTCTGCCGCTGCTTGTGACTGAAAGCCGCCTGAGCCAAATCGAATTCCCATTGGTTGGCTTCGTCTCCGCAATTCCCAACTCCATGGGTAGTGACGCGCTCCCGTCTCGAAGGGTCTCAATGTAGTAGTCTGGCGCCGTTGCCATCGATGCAGGATATAATGATCGGCGCGAAAGCGAAGCGCGGCGATCAGGTTCCCACAAGGCGAATTTATGTGCAGTTGCCTTGGACTGGGTGAGCTTGGCCTACTTCCGGAACAATGTAGCCTTGCTGGAGTCGATTTCAGGCTTCCGGTCTGTGTCGCCTCCAAACGCTCCAGCCGGAAGAAAACCTCCCTACCTGGGGTTGGCGGCTCTGGCGTGACAAGTGCGCCAGGGCCGTTTTAATTTCCGAAAACGAGGACAGTAACGCTCAGGCAATAAACAGCCGCAGGCATTGGCGCGCTTGCGGCCACGCCTGGGAACAAGCGAGGTCGAGCGCGGTCCTTACTTTAGTCCGTAGTATTTCAACGCCGCCTCTTTGAGCAAATCGGTCGCTACTGCGGAGCCAATCTTCCAAGCCCCAGACGCAGCCTTCGGCGCGTTCTTTTTGATCCACTCCAGCGCTTTAGGCCCAAGTGGCTTATCCGCGTTCTGCGGTTTCTCCGACGCGACAATGTCGGTGATTTCCTTGGCTGCGTCGTCCGGCAATCCCGCCTTTGCAAGCTCACCCACCATCGAAACAGTGTCGCCGGCCGTGATCGCAAGCGTCACTTGAGCGCCATCAGTTGCCGTCACATGGGTGACGTTCCCGTAGACGGTTTGATTGAAAATCTGCGTGACGGTCGCCGCGCTCTCGGACGTCTTGCTGTTGATCACTTTCTGCAACGTAACTTAACAGCGTCAGGCACACGCTTTTCAAGCTCAATGGTCAGTTCGAGTATCCGAGCGCGGACGGCCTGCACGATCTCTCGCGGGGCGACTGGCGACATTTCGGCAGTGATCGAATTGCAAGCCAAATCCTCGTAAACTTTGCCCTGCAGCAAGAGGATCAGGTCTGACGCGTTGATCCCCAGCGTCTTTCCGCTGGCGGCCATCTCCTGAACGCTGGCGATGCTTTCCCTGACCTTATATTGGGTCCAGTGCTTGCTCGCGTGTTTTTCGATTAGGTATGACGGAATTGGTGCGTTATTGATGCCAGAACCGAAAGGACCGGACCAGCTACCCGGTATGACAGCCCTGCCACTCGATATTCCGGAACGTCCGCGTCCCGTGGATATCCCTCCGCTTCGTACTTAACCCAATCCTCAAGCGGTTCACTTCCGAGTCGCGACGCCAAGAATCGCAACTTCAATAATATCGTGCCCAGGTCCGGATTTTCCTGAAGAATCGCCGCCTGGATTTCGCGAAGGATGCTCATAGAAGCCCCCTAGCCGGGGCTACACTATGCTCTACCCCTCAGCAACCTTCTCAAGACTATAGGCCAATATAGCGCGCGGAAATTGCGCTTTACGCGGATACGTTCGGCTCCGGCGAGAGGCCGGCGTTTCAAAATAGCGCCGGGGGCCGGCCGAGCTACAGCCCGCCGGTTCACGCCGGCGGATTTTTAATTGCTTGAGCCAAAACAGATGCGATATCCTCGGGCGGATCCCCTCGAAGTGCATTTTCAATCACGATCCTCAGATGTTGGAGCACCCGGGCGCTGGCAGCGGCAATGGCGTCGTCCTCCGGTAAACCAGTTTGAATTGCGGTGTGGGCGACAGCCGAATCGACGTAGTCCGCGATGATTTTGGATACCTGATACGGATCGGTGTGGCGAGCTGTTGAAACAACTCCACGGTCTTGTCGAATCCGGAAACACCGTCATCGTTGTTGAGCACGACATGGGAATCGCGGCAACAGCGACTGGATCATCGATGTTGGGCCGGGAGCAGGCGATGAAGGCGGAAGGATAGTGGCCTCAGGGCCGTCTGAGCGGGTTGCGTCCACCACTCAAAGCCGGACAGCCAGGTATCTCCAACGAGCGCTTTGAGACAACCGCGGGCTTAGGCTTGCTGTGCCGGTCGACATCCAAGTTGTCTCCATTGATCGTCACTGTACGATCGATAAGTACCTCGGCTTAATGAACGAGGGCGCACGCGTCCCCATCATGCGTCCAGTCAGAGGAACGGCTTGCCGCCGGTGACGGCGATGGTTGCGCCTGAGACGTAGCTCGACAGCGGATCCGCAAGCATGACGTACGCCGTGGCCAGCTCGACTGGCTGACCGGGGCGTTTCATCGGGACCTGTTTGCCGAAATTTTTTACGGAATCCTCGGGCAGGGTCGACGGAATGAGCGGCGTCCAGATCGGGCCCGGGGCGACCGCGTTGGCGCGGATGCCTTTTTCGGCCAGCATCTGTGCCAGACCTGCCGTAAAATTATGAATGGCGCCCTTGGTCGTTGCATAGGCCAGCAGCGTCGGGTTGGGTGCATCCGAATTGATCGAGGCGGTGTTGATAATGCAGCTACCCGGCTTCATGTGACTGACCGCCGCCTTGGTGAGGTAGAACATCGCGTGGATGTTCACCTTGAACGTCAGTTCCCATTCCTCGTCGCTGATCTCGTCGATTGATTTAAAGCTGGCCTGATGGGCTGCGTTGTTGACGAGGATATCGATCCCGCCCAGCTCCGATACGGCCTTCGCAATGACTGCGCGGCATTGGCCCGGGTCCTGGATGTCGCCGGGCAGCAGAACGGCTTTTCTGCCGCTTTCTTTCACCAGCCGCTCGGTCTCCCGGGCGTCCTCGTGTTCGTCAAGATAGGAGATCAGAACGTCTGCACCCTCCCTGGCATAGGCGATGGCAACCGCGCGGCCGATTCCGCTATCGCCACCGGTGATGACGGCCTTCTTGCCGTTGAGGCGACCGCTGCCCTTGTACGAGGTTTCGCCGTGATCGGGCGCGGGGTTCATAGCGGCAGTCTTGCCGGGCATCGGCTGGGGCTGGCTCGGGAAGGGGGGACGGGGATAATGCAGCATGGCGATTCTCCAGGAGCGCGCGGAGTGCGTCGAACGTCGCGGGTGGTGTGTGCGGTGATCGGGTTGAGGCGATTTCAGGTTTCCGAATGGAGTGAAGTCTCCCGTTCGCCGTCTTGATCCTTGCCGGCATATTCTTCGAAGCGCGTTTTGATGTTCCGCCCCGGCCAGAGAGCCGATGGCAGGTGCATTGAGCGCTGTTCCATCGATGGCAAAGTGAGATCCGTGGCAGGGGCAATCCCAGCACGTCTCGAACGAGTTCCAGTGCAGGTGGCAGCCCACATGCGTGCAGGCGGCAGAGCGCGCATACAGCTTGCCGGAAGGATCACGATAGGCAGCAATCTTGCTGATGCCTTGCCGGATGATGGCGCCGTGCCCGGCTTTCAGCTCGCTGACGTCAGCGAGCTCGCCCGGCGCGAGATACTCGGCAAAGTTCTTCACGGCGGTCATGTTCTCTTTCAGAAAATTGCTTATCCCGGCGGGCGTCTTGCGCGACGGCTCATAAACGTCGGCCCATCTGGCCTCTCGTCCGAGGATCAGCGCCGAATTGATCATGGCGCCCGCCACGCCGTGGGTCATGCCCTGGCCGGAATCTCCGGTGTGCACGTAGATATTGGTGCTTCCCGGATTCCTGCCGATGAAGCCGGCGTAGTCGATGGTGTCGAGCACCTGTCCCGACCACCGGTGGGTGACGTCTTTTGCGGCTGGAACGAGATTGCGCGTCCAGGCTTCGAGCGCCTGAAAGCGGACTTCGGCGTCGTCGGCTTCGCCGCTCTTGTGGTCGCCGCCGCCGACGATGAGAAAGTCGGTTCGACCATCGCCGGGCTGCAGCCGCACATAGTGGTACGGGTCGAGCGTGTCCCAGTACAGGGCGTCCGGAATGGCTCCTTTAGGGATCGAAAAGGCCATCGCGTAGGTGCGATAGGGGGCCATTTTGGTGTGCAGGGCAAATCGATCGACGATCGGAGCATTGGTGGCCACGACCGCAGCCCGGGCGGTTATCTTTCCGCCGCCAGCCGTGACGACGACCTTGCCGTCGTCGCGCTCCTCGATCCGCTCGACGACCGTGTCGCTATGGAAGCTGCCGGCCTTTGCCTCGACGGTTGCGACAAGACCTTTGAGATATTTGAGCGGATGAAACGTGCCCTGGCGCGGATAGCGCAACACGTGCTGCTGGTCGCAATGGGCGAGGGGCACGCCGACCAGCCGGTGAACGAGTGCGCCGACCTGGCGGACCGCATCCAGTTCGTCCTCGATGATCTTCGAGTCGGTGTTGAGCGCCTGAAACAGATAACCGTCGAGGCGCCGAAAATCGCACTCGATGGCTTCCCGCTTCTGGATTTCCTCGATGCGATCTACCGCTGCCGCCTGACTCTCGTAGAACCGGCGGGACATTTCCTCGCCGCGGAGGCTGATCATCGCCGACGTCAGATCGTCGCATAGCGGCGCCAGATGCGCGCTGGTGCGAGCCGTGATGCCGCCCGCGATCTTGCCCCGATCCAGCACGACGACATGCGAGCCTTCGATGGCAAGTTCATAGGCCGTAGAAATACCGGCAATACCTGCGCCGATGATGACGACATCGCATTCCTTGTCGCCCTGAAGCGATGTGGCGCGCGGGGCTACCGCGACGTCCATCCAAAGTGACTTGCTGCGCCGATCGACGAAATGATCCATCTGAAAATCCAACCGGTCGAGAACGAGGTTGAGAGTCAAACGGCCGATCGGGTGACTCGTTCCAACGAGCACTGCGGCATCAGGCCTGACCCATCAGCTCACGCAAGGATCTGGAACGGCTGTACTGGCGAAGATCGGATAAAAATCGCCCGTCGCCTGCCTTGTCAGCCAACAATCGATAGAACATCATCGCCGCCTACCCGCGCCTAGTGGACAAGAAAAGACAAACAAGGGAGGAAAGCATGAAAGCTGCGCTGAGACTTCTGCTTGTCACGACGACCTTGATCCTCGCTGGCCCCACCTTTGCGGAGGTACTGTCGACCGCAAAGCCCGAGACCGTCGATGTCTCGCCGGACCGGCTCTCCCGCATTCGGACAGTACTGCAACAGGAGATCGACGCCGATCGCATGCCAGGGGCCGTTGTTATGATCGCCCGACGAGGCCAGTTGATTTATTCCGAAGCAATCGGCTTTCAGGACAAGGCAGCCGGTAAGCCAATGAACAAGGAAGTGATCTTCCGCATCTATTCGATGACCAAACCGCTGGCGTCAGTTGCTGCAATGATGCTGGTCGAAGAAGGCAAGATGCAACTCACTGATCCGGTGGCCAAGTTCCTGCCGCAGCTTGCCAAGATGGAGGTGCTCGTTACCGACAAGGACGGCAAGACCACGCGGGAGACTGCCAAGCATCAGATTACGATCCAAGATCTCTTCAGACATACCGCAGGATTTGCTTATGGAGAGTTTTCAAATGTCCCGGAGCTGAAAGCGGCGTATGCGGAAGCGAAACTCTTCCAGCCCACGGTCACGGCGGAATCCCGCATGATCACGCCGGAGCAGTTCGTTGCCGGCATTGCGAAGGCACCATTGGTGCACGAGCCAGGCACGACATGGGAGTACAGTATGGCCGTCGATGTGCTGGGACGCGTCGTGGAGGCCATATCGGGCCAGCGCCTGTCGGTGTTTCTCGATGAACGCCTGTTCCGGCCTCTCAATATGGTCGACACGGGCTTTAAGGTCCCTGAGCCACAATCGAGCCGTATAGCTGAGCCATTGCCGAAGAATCCGCTCACGGGCGGACCCAACGACGTCATGCTCGACGTAAAAATCGATCCCTTAAACGACTCTGGTGGGGGTGGAGCAGTATCGACTGCTGCCGACTATCTGCGCTTCTGCCAGATGATGTTGAACGGCGGCACGCTCGATGGTCGGAGGTATCTGAGCCCAACGAGCGTCAAGCTGATGGCTTCCGATCACTTGGGTAATCGGCCCTCATCACCGGTAACACCCGGCGTGCAGTTGATGGGAGTTGACGGTTACACTTTCGGCCTCGGCTTCATGGTTCGACAAGGGCCGGGCCTCGCAGCGGTGCCAGGCACTGAAGGCGAGTACATGTGGGCTGGCGCTGGTGGAACGTTCTTCTGGATTGATCCCAAGGAGCAGCTGGCAGTCGTGTACATGGCACAAACGCCGGGCGCAATTCGCCCCTACTACCGGCGCATGATCAAGGCATTGGTTGCGCAAGCGTTAGAAAACTAGCGAAAGGTGAGGCGGGTCCGCTTACAGATTTGTTGGCGGACTTCGCCTCGCTCGGTAAGCGGCCGACTGCAATGCAAACTGATGAGGAGTGGGATCAAAACCTACAAAAGATAATAACCTCTTTCTTGTTGATATTGACAGTCTTGCCGTCCCTTCTCGATCTCGGAGCCGCCCCACGACCACATGTAGGGGTAGCTGAACGTTGGCGCGTCGCCGAAAGTGTGGCCAAGAGTCTGGCCAATGGGTCGGCCCATGACTTTGAGCTTCTTGCCAACCTCGCGGTACTTCTCCCATGTGTCGGGGAAGCTCGGGGAACCGACTTCGTCGAACCACGATTTTCGGTAGGCGATCATGGCGCCGACGATCGTCCATGGCACGGCGATCCATTTCTGGCCGTCGGCCGAGTTCGATTTGCACAGACGTAGTAGCCGCCTTCGGCCTGACCTACACCGGTTGCGATGTCCGAAAGGTCGACGACACTCTCCGAATAAATCTGCGGGTGGTTGTTAAGGAGCATGATGATGTCGGGACCTGCGCCCGACTGGATCGCTGAGGTGATGCGGGGCTGCAGGTCGTTGCCGTTCACGGTCTCGAGATTGATCTTGATCCCCAGCGCCCTCTCGGCGGCAGGCAACACTTCCTTGCGCAACAGCTCGTCGGAAGCCGGCACGAAGTCATTCCAGCGCAGCCATTGGAGGGTCGTGCCCTGTGCAAAGGCGGGCGCGCGGTCAGTGGCCAGGATGCCGGCCATCCCGCCCAAGAGTGGGGTACCGGCCTTGAGGACATTACGTCGGGTTACTGTCGTCATGCGTTCCTCCCTGGTGACGTCCTGGCCGGTCTGATGCCGGCTTGGATTCCTTTCAGGCTATCCCGCCGCCGTGGTTGAACGCGTGCGCACGCTCTCGCGCGCGCAACCCATTGTTTCGACGATCATTTGTTGGTGTTTCAACTGATTTCGGCAAAAAACAGCGCGAATTCTTCGCGGAGCAGGCACTGAACGATACTGCCATATCGCACCCTCCCGCGCCGCAGTGGTGCTGCCGTCGCTGAGCGGGTTTTCCCCGTCTTATGGAGAGCTTGGTACCGGGATGCTGGCGCGATGCCATTGTCGCCGGTCGCCACGGGAAATCAAGTGCTATGGCCTCACGTCGTGGATTGGCCGTTGCGTTCACCCAAAGCGGACGTTGGGAGACTGCGTCTGCCCCCGATCGTTTGCCATTCCTCACTTGCGGCTACGATGCAAAATGTTAGTTTTTGGGCGCTCCCGTTGCATTGCGTGAAACGTATCGCTTCGACACGACGGCGGAGGAAAGCATGCAGCGCCGACTTGCGGCGATTTTGGCTGCGGATGTGGTTGGCTACAGCCGCTTGATGGGCGCTGACGAGATAGGAACAATCACATCGCTCAAGTCACACCGTCGCGAACTAGTCGATTCCGGAATTTCAGAACATCACGGCCGCATCGTGAAAACTACCGGCGATGGGATGTTGGTCGAATTCGCCAGCGTGGTCGATGCAGTTGGTTGCGCGGTCAAGATTCAGCGCAGCATGGTCCGACGTAACGCCGCTATTCCCGCGGAAAAGCAAATCATCTTTCGAATCGGAATCAACGTCGGCGACATCATCATTGATGGCGACGATATTTTTGGCGACGGCGTCAATATCGCGGCTCGTCTGGAAACACTTTGCGAACCCGGCGGTCTATGTATTTCACGGGCAGCAAACGACCAGATCAGGGACAAACTGTCGATGGCTTTCGCCGATCTCGGCGAGCAGGCTGTAAAGAACATCGCGCGTGCTGTCGGCGTATTCGGACTTACCGCCAAGGATATCGAGGCGATTCCGGAAGCAGCCATTCCCTCATCTGCGGAAGATACGGCGAGGACAACCGTTCGGTTCGAACAGGAGATTCATTACTGCCAAACCGGAGACGGCGTGCAACTTGCCTACGCCCGGACGGGCCAGGGTCACCCGCTGGTAAAAACCGGCCACTGGATGACCCACATCGAATTCGATCTTGAAAGTCCGATCTGGCGGCATCTCTACCAGGAATTGTCTCGTGAGCACGCCTTCTTCCGATACGACGCCCGTGGGAACGGGCTCTCGGATCGTGAGGTCCTGGACGTCACATTTGAACGATTGGTGGAAGACCTCGAAGCGGTTGTAGATGCCGCGAGCCTCGATCGATTCGCGCTTCTCGGTATATCGCAGGGTTGCGCGATTTCGATCGCTTACGCCGTCCGACATCCGGAACGGGTGTCGCATCTAATTCTACTCGGAGGTTTTGCCGTGGGCTGGAAGAAGCGCGCTAGGACCGAGGCCGAGAAGGCAGCCGGAGAAGCGATGCTCACCCTCATGCGCCTGGGATGGGGTCAGGAAAATCCGGCATTTAGGCAAATGTTCACCTCGCAGTTTATTCCGGGCGCTAATAAGGAACAGGCCGACTGGTTCAACGAGCTTCAACGAATCTCGACGTCGCCCGCCGACGCTGCGCGTACTTTTCTGGCAAATAGCGAAGTGGACGTGAGTTCGCTCCTATCACAGGTCAAGGTGCCGACCCTTGTCATGCATGCCCGTCATGACGCCAGAGTACCCTTCGAATCCGGTAGGCGCCTGGCCGCAGGCATCCCGGGCGCTCGTTTCTTTCCGCTTGAAAGCCGAAACCACATCATGTTGGAAGGCGAACCCGCACTTACGCGCTTTCTGGAAGAACTGCGATCATTTCTGGGTGCCGACGGCGGGCGCTAACTCAATGATGGCAGCTTCCGCTGTTCGCACGAAACGGACTAGATGGGCCGGGCAGAGCGGAGGTGGTTGGGGGCTCCCAGGACCACCTTTGATATCCATGATGGACAGTCACGCTGGCATACGCCCCTTTACAGCATTCGCACAGGCTCCGTAGGTGATACGGCCAGCCGCATCCGCCGGAAGACGCCCACGCACGCGAGTCTTAAGGAGTTCCGCGTCCTTGGGCGGCATTGCCGCAAACGTCGGGCGGAGCGTCGGGATTAGCAAGGTAGTCGTCCAGAAATCGTCGAAGTCATCGAAGGTACGTTGCACTTCTATCTCTCTTGTTTCGATCGCAACGAGCCCTGCGTTTGTCCACAATTCTCGAAGTGCTTCGATCCGCGAAGCTTCGATGCTTGGCTGGCGCGGAGGCGCGTAGCCCATTGCGACCATCTCCGACAGGATCGGTGTGGCAGTAGCTCTGCCGCCCATAACATCCCACACGTAGGCTGCTATTTCACCGCCTGGTTGAACCACCCGGGCCATCTCGGCGACGCCTTTAGCTGGATCAGGAACGAAGAAAATCACCAGCGCCATGACTGCCACATCAAAATTGCTATCGGGGAAGGGAAGCGACATTGCGTCGCCCAATTGAAATTTGGCTATTCGTGTACCGGGGCGCGCGCGAGCAAAGTCTAGCTGTGCTTCTGACGGATCAATTCCGTGGACCTCGGTCGGAGCGAAACCGTGGACTATCAGTTCTGTGAACGCCCCGTTTCCACAACCGACATCGATCCATCTCAATCCTGAGTGGGGCTTCAGCCAGTCAAGAAAAACATCGCCCGCGAGCCTGCTCCAAACTCCCATCATCCGTTCATAGCTGGCCCCGTCATCGAAGCGAATTTGTTGCTCTGTCATTGGCAAGGCACTCCCAATCACCCGTTTGAACCAGCCTTAACCTTGGTTCAAGTTGCCATTCCACCATACGGAAGAGCCAAAGAATAGCGCTTGCTCGATGTCTGTTCATGGCACTTTTTGGACCTGCCCGGCTGGCGACGTCTGTTCTTGAGGGTAAAGCCGACCTCGCAACTTCGCGCGTCCACGTCTGAAAATGACCCAAAGCTGCCGAACATGTGCGTTTTTGTATGTCACTCCAGCAGTTGTTGCTGCCGCAATCGTCTGGGTCCTACCGCGCTGAGCATGTCGGCTCACGGCACTTTTCGGACGTGCGCAGCGGGAGCGATCATGTCCGTTCACGGGGGCAGACGGCCCCCCCGACTTCGTCGGTCGACTTCCGAAAATGACCCAGAGCTGCCATTCCGTGTGTGCGCAGACACACAGAAGCCAGCATCAGTCTGCCTGCAAACCAGCAGCCTTGATGGGACCTTCCCAGCGCGCGATCTCCTCAACCACATATTTGGCAAGGTATTCGGGCCCGCGCCGCTCAGGTGCAACGCCGACCACGCCGATGGCGTTAAACCGTGTCTTAATTGCAGGCGTATCCATTGCGACATGGGTTGCCTCGTTCAGCTTGGCCACAATGTCCTTCGGCGCGCCTTTCGGCAGGAAGAAAGCCGTCCAAGTCACGACATCGTAGTCCGTGATACCCTGCTCGTGCGCGGTCGCAAGCTCAGGCATCAGCGGCGTTCGCTCGCGCGACAACAGCGCGAGGGGCTTCGACTGCTTTGCGGCGGCGCGCGCCACAACGGTACCTATGTTGCCGCACATATAATCGATGTGGCCGCCGATCAGGTCGTTCGCGGCAGGCCCGCCACCCCGATAGGGAACGTGGGGCACGTCGACGCCGATCCTCGCGTTGAGCAGCGCGCAAGCAAGATGCGTGGTCGATCCAACACCTGCCGAGCCGTATTGCACCTTCGTGCCGTTCTGTTTCAGCAGCGCGGTAAATTCCGCAAGGTTTTCAGCGGGTAGATCCTTGCGGCCTTCCAGCACCATCGGCTGGTCAGAGAAAAGCGTGACGGGGGTGAAGTCGCTCACTGCATCATAGCGGCGCTTTCGGTATATCGATTGATTGTAAGCGTGGGTGCCGACGGTCCCGAGCAGAACTGTATAGCCGTCCGGCTTGGCGTTGATCGCGCGTTGGACGCCGATGATGCCCCCTGCGCCAGTCACGTTCTCCACGATCATTGATTGGCCGAGCACCTCGCCCATGCGCTCTCCGATGATACGGGTTATCGTGTCGAACACGCCACCGGCCGAGTAGGGCACCACGATGGTGATGGGCCGCGCTGGATAGGATTGCGCTTCCGCCGCAACCGACCAGATCGCGGCCCCAGCAACCGCAAGCAACGCAAAACGGCGCCCTAGCATACGTCGCTCCCGATCTTGGAAAGCTCCGAGCTTTAGAAACTAGCATGTTTTACGCCGCCCGTCGAATAACCATGTGCGTTTGCTGGCAGTGCATGAGTCCGTTGTTGGCACATTTGAGACATCCCGATGCACGGTAACGATGTCTGTTTATAGGGGTAGACCGGAACTCATCGGTACGCGGACAAACCGGCGCGATTGACCCACAGCGGACATTTATTCGAGTAAGCCGCTGTTCAGGCGATTTATAAAGTGACGATCATTAGGTTGGCTTTTCGTCTCTTTCTAGCTGAGGCTTTTCATACAAGACCGCGTTCAACAAAGAAACGGTGCACCTCGACTTTTCCGTTGTAGCTGTGCGGTTACCCGTCGCAGCTCAGTAGTCCCATGGATCGTGCTCATTTGTGATCTGTCCTGGCTCACTGTTTCACTACGCAAGGGTGTCAGGACACGCGCTGGTGCGCTTAACGGGTGGCCCGCCGTGCGGAGATGATGGATACTGCGGTCGGGCCAGCCGAAAAGGATGATCCAGCGGAGGTCGCGAACAACGGTTTCGACGCCATGATGAAGGGCGAGGGCGACGTGGTGAGCGGTTTAAAGAACAAGGTTCAATCCGCGGCCGCGAATGTAACGCCTGCCAGCGTTCTGGCCAGTCAGCACCGGAAAATGGCTGAACCCGGCACCGCAAAGAAGTGACATCGATCGGTCAGGACTTGGATAGCCGTTGATATTAGGAAGCAATGTATCGGGCCTCGGAGCCGCCCGGCGATGGATTGCTGCGGCTTATCTCGGGCTCATCAGCAGCACATTCTCCACGGTTGTCAGTCAATTGTCCGCCGCAAGAATTGGACGCGATGCGCTTGTCGACTGGATGTCGGTCGCCGCCATCCCGGCACGTGACTTGGCCTTGACTGCCGAGCCATCGCTAGGCGGTATCGCGGTCGGCATCGCCTTTCACCATTGGGCCGACTTCTCTTGGGCGCTGGTCATCTTCGGAGTTCTCGGAAAATGGACCGCCAATCGGAGTCCTGCCTGGCTCGCCGTAGCTGCTGTGCCTTGGGCCATCCTGACCTCATCACTCGAGTGGTTCCTGCTGGTCCCCTTGTTTTCGTTTTGGCAGCCGATCTTCACGTTGCAGCAGCCGTACTGGATCGGTTTCCTGGTCCATCTCTCGTCGGCATCCATGTATCCGCTGTTCGCCTGGCTTCGTCGCTCGCCTTCTGAAGGTCAGCTATTCCAAGGAGGGACATTCCTTCGGTTGTGGACCTTAGGCTCAATTGCTGGAATCCTACTGCTTGGGACTGCTGCGCTGTTCGCCGCCCATGATCGCGAATTGCCGTGGATCGGTGGGGATCCGACCATCGACCAGACCTTCATTCGGCATATGGTGACCCATCACGAGCAGGGGATTCTGCTGGCCGAGATTGCCGCGGAGAAGGCCGGTGACCCCCATATCCGCGCCCTCTCGAAGCTTATGGTGGCGAGCCAAAGGGGGGAGGCTAAGATTCTCTCGCACTGGTGGGCCAGTTGGTTCGTTGAGTCGATGCAGGTCTGCTCGGCGCAGGAACGCGCGTCGATGCCCGGTGTGCTCGACGCGATGGAGGTCGCGAAACTTGGATCAACAGAAGCAGCCTCTTTCGACGTCGTGTACCTCGAGCTCATGACCAGGCATCACAAGGGAGCGGTCGCGATGGCAGATGCTCAGCTCCGCGATGGGAGCGACCCGCGGCTTCGGATCATGGCGCATGCCATCCGTCATGAGCAGCAAGGAGAAATCGCGCTGATGCACGGCGCGAGCGGCGGAGGCGCGGTATCCGCCGCTTTCCGAAATATGTTTGCTGACACCATGAATTCGGCAAATACCGCGGGTATGGGGACCACGAAAGAATAACTCGGCTCGAAGAGCCTAGCGCTTGCGACTCGATTTGGCATGTGTACCGGTCCTGTCAAGCTTGGTGATGATCTCCGCGATCGCCTTTGCCAACACCGAGAGGTTCGGTGGGGCGCTCCTCATTTCTAACAACTCAGCCAGGGCCGCGAGGCTGTCAACCGCCCGTGCATAGGCCTCGCCGATGTTGGTAGACCCGCCACAGAATGTCTTTCCATCCCTCCGCCGGCGAGGTCGCGTCGCGCCCCCGGTCCGCGCCCTCGGTCACCAAGCCTGCAGCCGCCCAACGCCTTTTCAGTTGTTCGCATCGGTGGGAGTGTCCAATTGGTTCCATGCTGGGAAGGTGAACTTGGAACCCGCTCGGGAGTTAACGGTGGCAAACCGTTTGAACGAGGTTCTGCGGCTTACTCCATACGCCGCCCGGACGAAGCGATGGCTCTAGTCAAAGTCAGACCTACGAAGCCCGACGCGCTGATAGCGCGGACCGTGGCACGTAACACCAACCACCGCGCCGAGGTGATCTCGCGGGGGCTCACCTGGGGCGCGGACGAGAAGATACTCCTGCTTCTGGCTGCCCTCGGGTGGGTCGCAACCCGCGGCAGGTCGAAGCAACTGCAGCGAGCTGGCAATCACGCGCTCCTCGTCGCAGTGACGGCCTCGCTGATCCCCCATGCCATGAAGTCGATCTTCGACCAGACCCGCCCCGACCGTAAGACCGTGCTGGGCCATATGCACGGCGTCTCCTTCTCCGGCAAGCGGGACGATGCATTCCCGTCCGGTCACGCCCTCCACATGGGCGCGCTGGCTTCCGCGGCGGGCACCCTACCGCCTCTGCCGAGGCGGGCGATTCGGACTTTGGCGGTCGGTCTTTCGTTGACGCGGATCGTCGTGCTGGCGCATTGGGCCAGCGACGTGGTCGCGGGCTTCGCGCTCGGCGCCGTCATGGAACGGCTGTTGCGCTTCTGGACGGGCTATCCGCTGCGATCATCGATGGAGGACGAACATGCCCATTCTTGAGGACATGAAGGAGTACATGCAGCGGGCAACCGGTCTGCGCCGACCGGGCAAGAAGGAAGCTTCGGATCTTACGCGGCCTAGGAAGCCCCACACCGCCCGCTTCAAGGATGACGGCCTTGTCCCAAATCATCCACGCTGGCCGGTGATTACCTACCGGAGCGCTGTCGATCTCGGTGATGGTCACGATCCGGCCGCCGTAATGGAGGACTTGTTCGAGGCCAACGGCTGGGGTGACACTTGGCGCGATGGGATCTACGACTACGTCCACTACCATTCCAAGATTCATGAGGTGCTCGGCATCGCGCGCGGCAAAGGTCGCGTGCGCTTCGGCGGCAACAAGGGCCGAATCCTCACGTTCAAGGCGGGGGACGTCGCGATCCTGCCGGCCGGGACCGGTCATCAGTGTCTGTCTGCAGATGAGGACTTCCTCGTCGTCGGTGCCTATCCGTCGGCCGGAACCTACGACGATTGTACGACAGTTCAGGATCGCCAGCGCGCTTTGAAGACAATCCCGAAGGTGCCGGTGCCTCGGAAGGATCCCGTATACGGCAAGAGTGGTCCGCTGGCGAAGCTCTGGAAGAAGCAGAAATGACTGAGTACCTCGTCCGCTTTCTGGCCGGCGGAATCGTGGTGTCGGCCTTCGCGATGCTCGGCGACATTTTGAAACCTAAGAGCTTCGCCGGCCTGTTCGGTGCCGCGCCCTCGGTGGCGCTGGCGACCCTCGGCATCGCGATCTACCAGCACGGCGCGTCCTATGCGGCCTCTCAGAGTCTCTCGATGATGGCTGGCGCGATTGCACTGGCCATCTACAGCGTCGTCGTATGCCACCTGTTGATCAGGGCACGCATGCGCGCGCTGCCGGCGACGATGGCGTCGATCGTGGTGTGGCTTGTCGTTGCTTTCGGCTTTTGGTCCTTTGCGGGAGGACGGGCATGACGACCCGGATCCGCATTTCTCCATCATCGCTGCGGGAAGGACGCTGGTACGAATATGTGATCCGCTTTGCACTCGGAGGAGCCGCGACGGTCTTCACGGGCATTATCAGTAGTCGCTACGGCGCCTCGGTCGGAGGGCTCCTCCTGGCTTTGCCAGCGATCTTCTGCGCGAGCGCGACGCTCATCGAAAAGCACGAAATTCGGCGCAAGCGCGAAGCGGGTCTCAGCGGGGAACGGCGCGGGCAGGAAGCCGCGGCGCTCGACGCCGCCCTAGGGGCCCTTGGAATGCTCGCCTTCGCTGGAATGTTCTGGTGGCTGGTGGAGCGCAGCGTCGCCGGCGCCTTCGCTGCAGCCTCGCTGTCCTGGCTGATCTTTTCGGTGGCGGCTTGGTTCGTTCGGCGGAAGCTGAGATTTGCCCGGCGCGAGGCCCGGGAAACGAGTGGCTCCGCGATGCCGCGAAGACGCTCGTTCTAAAGATGGAATCCTGCAGAATGCACTGGTGGGATTACGGCTCAGTCAGCTGACTTCCAACCCGTTGAATGCCGGATGCCTCGCATTTCAGTAGGCCACGATCTCCGACGATTCTGGAGATGTCACCGAACACCTTCGGGCGCGCTGTAACAACCTCGTCGGCGCCGAAACCACCGGCACCATGATATCCAAGTCACCGAAGGCGCCGGTGAATCATTTGGCATCAGGCCGCGGTCGAAGCTTTCGCATTGACGCCTTTACGCAGCGCAACCGTATTTAGCTTGGTATTCGCCGCCTTCTCCTCGTTTAGGTTCGTCGTCAGAAAGCGCACGATTTCGTCGTGGCCGAGTTCTTCAGCCCAAGCGATCAGCGTCCCGTAACGACAGATTTCGTAGTGCTCAACCGCCTGCGCGTTCGCCACGATGCCCGCGTCCAGCACGGTCTTGTCTTCGATCTCGCCGGCTGTCTCGTCGGCCTCCTTGATGATGCCGTCGATAGCCGGACACTTGGTTCCGCTAGGCTCCTTGCCGAGCTTTTCGAAGGCCTTCTGCAGCCGCTCGACCTGCTTATTGGTTTCTTCGAGATGGCCTTTCAGCCCGGCGACCAAGTCCCGGTTGGTAGCTTTCTCGATCATCTTGGGCAGCGATTTGATGATCTGTTGCTCGGCGTAATAGATGTCCTGTAGGCCATGGAGCAGCAAATCATCCATAGTTTTGATGTCCTTGGTAAAAAATCCCATTCGGGCCTCCTTCTGAAATGATAGCAATGGAACGTCGAGGCCCGTTCCCAGTTCCTTTATGAACAGTTGTATTTTGGAGGGCTGTGATGGACAGACAAGAACGGTTCGCAAACTTGCTGGGACGAGCGGCCATGGATGTTTGGGGCGACATGCCCCGCGAGATCCAGGAAGCCCTTTTCGAGACGGCCATGAAGGGCCAGGACGCCGAACGGGAGGAACTGGCGCGCCTCCTTCACGACCGTCATCCTCGGACCTTGCATCCACCGAGGCGAAATCTTGAAGGAGAAAGGTCGGCCTGAAGGTCACGTCATCGAGGGCGTAACGATATGGCATTGCCGCAATCACTCGAACCGATTTCGAATGCCGTCCATCTATCCATCGACATGCACAACTTATTCGCACCCGGCGGCATCTGGGCCACTCCGTGGATGGAGCGGGTGCTTCCGGCGATTGTCGCAGTAGCGGAGCTTAATCCTCATCGCACCGTGTTCACCAGATTTGTGACGCCTCTGCACGCACAGGACAGGCCGGGACGATGGCAGCGATATTTTACGAGATGGGAGTGTGCGACACGATGTCGTTTGCCCGGCGCGCAGCTTGATGTCGTTCCCGCGCTGTCCCGCCTGATACCCCCGGCAATAGTCATAGATAAGCCGGCCTATTCCGCGTTCGCGGAATCCGGTCTGACGGCGTTTCTCCGGGATAAAAGCGTCGATACACTCATTGTCACCGGGAGACCGACGTGTGCGTGCTGGCCACGGTGCTTGACGCGGTGGACCTGGGCTTTCGCACAATTGTGGTCGAAGATGCTCTCTGTAGCTCCTTCGATGAAGGCCACGATGCCCTTATGACGCTCTACCGCAATCGCTTTTCTGAACAGGTTGAACTGATGACGCAGGCGCAGGTATCTGAGCTTTGGCGTGAACAGTGAGATGGATCGGTCCGGCATAGAATTACCAATCAGGTGGCAAATGCTTTCCGTGATGGGCCAGTAATGAACTTTTATTCGATCTACAGCCACGGCTTCGTGCGCGTTGCGGCCTGCACGATCGTGTCCAGTGTGGCAGATCCGAGTGCAAATGCAGCAGCGATAGTAGATGCGGCGAGGGCGTGTCACGAGAAATCGGTCGCTGTAGCGGCATTCCCCGAGCTATGCCTTTCGGGATACGCAATGGAAGATCTGTTGCTGCAGGATGCCCTTCTTGATGCGGTTGAGCGTGGCCTGGCCAAGGTGGTAGAGGCTTCGACTGGGATCATGTCGGTCTTGATTGTGGGCGCGCCGCTTCGGCAGGGCTTTCGAACTTACAACTGTGCTGTCGCAATCCACCGCGGGCGGGTACTTGGCGTCGTGCCGAAAACCTACTTGCCGACCTATCGGGAGTTCTATGAGGCCCGTCACTTCGGATCGGGAAAGGCCGTTGCCGGTCTCCAAATCTCGATCGGTGCGATTCATGCGCCCTTCGGTACCGACCTGTTGTTCGAAGCGAATGATGTATCCGGCTTGGTCATCGGAATCGAAATTTGCGAGGACAAGCCCATCCCGAGAAGCCTCGAAATCGGCCGAGATTGACGGCCGAATGGACCGAATCGGTGGTACACGGCGGTGGTCGCAAACTTCGACCGGGCATTTCACGGACCCTTGTTTTTCGACGATTTTAGCGCAATCGCAGCATTGGGCGAGGGAGTCCCACTCTCTCCGCCATTCGCCTTGCTAAGCGCCTGAAAAGGCCGTCGCCGGCGAGATCGCGTTCCTCAAGGCGGATAGTTCCTGCGCAACGTCGCGCAGCGGCTGCAGACGTTGACGGCGTTCACCTTTTCTACGATCGGTTTGCGCGGCGCGTCCTGTCGGGTGACGCGCCTGCGTTCGCCTGGATCGGAGTTCCGATGGGACTTTTGCTCGCATCGCATGAACGCACTCAGGCCGTGCGAACCGAGCTAAGCGATTCGATCGGGAAAAAGTGGAAACATTTCGTGGTTCGGCGAGTTGCCAAGGACTGACATTTCCGCTTTCGGAGCCTGAGAATGGTCGACACCGTGGCCTTGCGGACGGCGGTAGAAACTGCATGGTCCATTTTTGGCGCGACCCACGGCGGTGTCGATGACGCGGACAGCCGTCGGTGTCTGCTCGAGCGCCATCTCCAAGGGAGATGCGAAGCACGCGAAGAGGAGGTCGAAGAGCTCGCAAGCTTCGGCCTTGCCTACCTCGCGCGGCTTCCCGAACAGGAATGCTGAGGCCGCTGGCGAGATGGGCGAAGCGGATCGTCGCCCGTAGCGCGCGTCCCGCATGGACCCTGCTCGCCGTATCGTATCTCGTATCGGGTGTTGTTGTCTGGGCCATGCGCGCCGTCTTCGGAGAGGCCGGGTAGAGGGTATGCGCATCGCCCAGCTGGCTCCTCTCGCCGAAAGCGTGCCCCCGAAGCTTTACGGCGGCACCGAACGCGTGGTCGCCTGGCTGGTGGATGAGCTAGTCGATCTCGGCCACGAGGTCACGCTGTTCGCCAGCGGCGACTCCCGGACCAAGGGAAAGCTCCATTCGGTATGGCCGCGGGCGCTGCGCCTCGGTCGCAAAGGCGCCGACCCCAACGCGGCCTGCTCCCTTCTTCTCGAAGCCATCGCGAAACGCGCTACCGAGTTCGACGTCATCCACTCCCACGTGGATTGGCTGCCGCTGCCGTTGCTCAGGCGGTCGAACGTGCCGTTTCTCACGACCGTGCATGGGCGGCTGGATCTTCCGGGGTTGCCCGACGTCGTTCGCGAGTTTTCCGATTCGGGATTCGTCTCGATTTCCGACAACCAGCGCCGGCAGCTTCCGGAGGCGAAATGGATCGCGACAATCCATCATGGCCTGCCGTCGAGCATGTTTCGCCCTTCCTACGACAGAGGATCCTACTTGGCGTTCCTGGGCCGCCTCACCGCGGAGAAGGGGCCGGAGGATGCCATCCGTATCGCCGAAGCCGTCGGAATGCCGCTGCGCATCGCCGCCAAGATTCCAAGGGCCGAGACCGCCTACTTCAAGAAGCAGCTGCAGCCCCACATCGATGACGAAAAGGTAGTTTTGGTCGGCGAGGTCGACGATGCGAAGAAGCAGCCTTTCCTCGCCGGCGCCGCGGCCTTGCTGTTTCCCATCGACTGGCCCGAGCCGTTCGGTCTGGTGATGATCGAGGCCATGGCGTGCGGGACGCCTGTGATCGCTTACCGCTCCGGCTCCGTGCCGGAAGTGATCGAGGACGGCGTCACCGGCTTCATCGTCGATGGCGAGGAAGACGCCATCCGAGCCGTCCGTGAACTGCCGCAACTCGACAGAAGGGCAGTCCGCGCCCGGTTCGAGGGACGCTTCACGGCCGTCCGGATGGCGAGTGATTACCAGGCACGCTACCGAGATTTGGTCGCGGAGACGGAAGCCGAAGCACGCGTTATCGAGAGAGCGCTGGTCAAGTGAAAGGACAGCACATGTGCTCCTTTTGCCGGTTCGCTCCACGTCCCGCTCAGATATTTGAACCATTAAAGTGCTCGCGACTTTCTCCACAACTGGAGGAAGCGAGCACGTGCAAATGAGGACCAGATCGAAATGCGGGTACTAATCGTCGACGACCATCCCGTTGTCGTGACCGGCTGCCGGGCCTTGTTCACATCGGACCCTTCCGTCGAGATCCTGGAGGCTTCCGATGCAAAGGAGGGCCACCGTGCGTACTTGCAGAAGCATCCCGACGTCACCGTGGTTGACGTGTGGCTTCCCGACCTTACCGGCTTCGAGTTGACCCGCCAAATCCGCGGGGATGATCCGACCGCCAAAATAGTCATCCTCAGCGTGAGTGAGGATCCGGCGTTCGTGGTGCGCGCTGTGGAGATGGGCATTCAGGGATATGTCTCCAAGAGCGATGATCCCCGGCTTCTGGCCAAGGCCATCCGGAAGGTTGCAGCCGGGGAGCGCTTCGTCTCACCGCGTCTGGCGGAAGCGACGACGTTCGCGGGCGCGGCGATCAAGGCCAGTCCTTTGACGCAGATGAGCCCACGCGAACTCGAGATCCTGAGGCTTTTGGGTCGTGGCGACCGCATCTCAGAAGTCGCGTCCGAACTCGGCATCTCCTATAAAACCGTTGCCAATGCGACCTCCATGCTGAAGTCGAAGCTCGGCGCTAAAAATCACTCCGACCTCGTCCGGATTGCAGTCGAGATCGATTTGCACCGGTGAAGAGTCGTCGACTGGAATCCTGTTTTTCGGCCGACATCGGAGCCAACTATGCTCACCAAATGCCATCATTCGTTGTGCTTGAAAATCGAATTCTTTGATAGTTTTAAGGCCGGCCAGAAGGGCATTCTACGGGATAATGGCTCTTAAAGAGCAGTGCTTCACCTCCTCGATTGTAAAAGCGGCATTAACCGTCAATCACCTTCAAGTTGCAGCACCCCTGCTCACTTGGAGCGGTACGACCCCTGACGGACGGCAAGAGCGCGAGCCATATGGAGCTATCCCGACGAACTAATCGTTAGAAGCGTCCGCACGAACCCCATTATGACAATTAGGAACGTAATCCGGCGAGCGGAGTTAAATCGCCGCTCTCATGTTCAGTTGCGAGGCCGAGCGAAGGAAGCCCATGCGTCGCATTCGACTCGTAATAGCAGATCGACGTCCCATTGTTCTGCAGGGTTTTGCAGCGCTACTCGAAGCGCAGCCCGATTTCGAAGTGGTAGCGTGCAGTCTTGATGGAGCTAGTTGCCTTGCGGCCATTCGCAGCTTGACGCCCGATGTGGTGTTACTGGAGGATGGGTTCACCGATGTAACCGCCTCCGACATCCTCGCCATCGTGGACGACGAAGGCCTTTCCTCCCGGCTGGTGTTCTTCACTGCTACTGTCACCTGCGGCGATCTTGCCAGGGCACTGGCGACCGGTGCTTGCGGCGCGATTTCGATGAACGCCAAACCAGAAGCGTTGGTGCAGTCCCTGAGGCTGGAAAAACCGGGGTCAGACCTGGCGAGGATCGGTAACGAAGCTAAGGGAATCGCCTCGTTCGGCAATAATGTTCTGGCGGTTCTGACCGTCAACGAGCGGACGATCATGGATCTCGTCGCCGAAGGTTTGTCGGACAGTGAAATTGCTCGGGTGTTCGGTGTCTCCTTGGAGATCGTTAGGATTCACATCGACCACGCGCGACAGAAGCTCGGAATCAATAGCCGGGCGGAGCTCGCCGCGCTGGCACTGTCGCGCCGTTATGGCGCGATGAGTATCCTGGCAGCTGCTATCCTGGCAGCGTTGGACGATTCGCACGGTCACGCCGCAGCCGAAAGTTTCACGGTCATGGCCGCAAATGGCTGCGCGGAGGTCGTCACCATCAAAATCAGTTGCAAGGAAGCAGTATCAGGTGGCACCCCGGCCAGAGGCGCGAGCAAGGACCGCGCCGGCACCGCAACTGGGACATCATCGCCGACCGGCAAACTCGTCGACCCCGTGGCCGAGATTACCGCGAGCCTATTTGCGCAGGCAGCACTCAACGCGCCGAGGCCGGGTTCGAGCGGCTACAGCATCTTCATGGTTGCAGCTTTCGCCGCCTTGATCTACGAGCTCGATGGTGCCAACCACGCCGTGCAGGCGTTTGATTTCGGCGATGACATCGTCACTTCATCTACCGCAAGCGACGCCAACAGACTGGCATCCGCACTTCCCGGCTTCGCAAATTTCGGCGGCACGGCCGTGTACGATGGGGCGTTCGCATTCGAGTTCGCTCAAGGCGGTACAATCGCCACAGACGGCAGCGAGCTTTATGTCGGCAACGTCCATGCAGAGGATGGCGGTTCTGACCGAGAAATTCCTATTCTCCGAGGTTCCGGGACCGTTGATGTTGTTGCGGCGGCCGCGAACGAAGCCTCGCAGCGTGACTTAACGCAGACAGGCTGGGATAACGGGTCAAATCAGCGTCAATCGCAATCCGATTTGCGCGCTTCCGACAACAGCGCCGAAGCCGCTAAGCGTGAGGCCGCGGGAGACGATTTCAATCACCGTCAATTGCAGAAGACCCTACATGAGTCGGACCACAGCTCCGGAGCCGCCAAGGGGCACGCCAAGCATGAGGCCGCGGGAGACGGTTTAAATCACGGTCAATCGCAGAAGGCCCTGCATGAGTCCGACAACGGCTACGGAGTCGCCAAGGGGCACGCCAAGCATGAGGCCGCGGGAGACGGTTTAAATCACGGTCAATCGCAGAAGGCCCTGCATGAGTCCGACAACGGCTCCGGAGCCGGCAAGGGGCACACCAAGCATGAGGCCTCGGGAGACGGTTCAAATCACGGTCAATCGCAGAAGGCCCTGCATGAGTCCGACAACGGCTCCGGAGCCGGCAAGGGGCACGCCACGCATGAGGCCCCGGGAGAAGATTCGAATCGCGGACAGGTGCACGGCGATTTGCAGACTTTTCAAGACGGCTCCGCGGCCGGCAAGCAACTCGCACAGCATCCACAGGCGGGTGATTTAGACACTGGCAAACCGCAGCAGGATATACCAACGGCGTCCGAAAATTCGGCCAACGACGCGCATTCGGCATTGAAGATTAAAACTGCAGGAAAGGGCGGGACTTCTTCCGACAACGCAGATCAGGCCAAATCAGCGGTTGGCACCGAACTTGGCGATTCCTTTCATTTTAAGAGTGGCGCCGACAATACGTCTTCAGACCTGTATGACCTTCAGCAACTGAGCCACGGAAATGGAAAAGCCTATGGAGAGGGTCAGCATGCTGTTGCACGCGAGGGGCCGGAGCCTGTCCAGGATGCTGACGGGATTGATATTTCAGATGCGCACCACGATCACTCATGGCACGCCAATCACCATGCGACTCACGATTTGATTGTGTAGCAATTTACTGATCGAATGGCCGGGCCGCGCTTTTTGTGTATTGCGTAACCGGCAGCATGGGCGTCCCTGCATTCCGGGCTTTTCGGGAATCCTTGTTTTTCGGCTTGTTTTCGCGCATACGGCGCTTTGCGGATGAGAGTCCCACTCTCTCCGCCACCACGTCTTCAGGCGGAAAAATCCTTCAAAATCAGATGTTTCTCAATGTGCCGGAAGTGGACGGTGTAGCACCGCAGTGTAGCACCCGCGGCGTTTCAAGTTGCCATCATTGAGTGGCCGACGGAAGCAGAAATTCTGCGCTTAGGCGGCGGAAAGCTCAACTGCGACGGATCGCTCGGTTGAGGCAATCAAACGGAGCCGACCGCCCCGTCTCGAGGCGCGTCCCGTCCGCGAGGTGCTCGGGTTGCCGCCGTTGCCCCCTTGGCCGTCGGCATCGGAACGCGCCATCTGAGCCCAATCACTGGCATTCATAATGGTGTCTCGGTCGCTCGCCGGCTTCGCCCTGGATGGAACCAAGTAGGATGGCATTTATATTGGCCGTCGCAAGGGCAACGATCGTTTACGCCGGCAAGGTCGATCACGGCTTTCGACAAGGCCTCCGTAGCCGACCTGCAGAAGCGTCTGAAATCGCCGATCCGATAGACGCAACCCTACGCCAAGCGGACGACGTGCGGGCCGATGAACTCCTCGAAGGAGACGCCCCAGACCGGAGCTCACCGCCCGAGGATTTTAAGCTTTCTGTTCGGATTCCTCGCGCGCCCTGAGATCTTCCGCGATTTCGTCAATTTGCGTCTCGTCCGCGAGCTGTTCGCTCTGTGCGTTTTTTTCCAAGGGGCATTTCAGGTGCGCCGCAATGCGCTGCAGCATGGCGAGGGCGACTGTGGACTCCCGTTCCGCAAGCAGATTGATTTGCAGCTCAAGATGATTGCGCCGCTCGAAGGCTTGGTCCGAAGTATTTTGCCTGATGAGGACGCAGGAAGTCAGGAGCACGGCTTCCAGCGCGAGGGCACCGGACAGCAGGGGGAAGGGGTATTCGTCGAACCGCCAGCTGGGCTCCGCCCGCATATTGATCCAGATCCATGCGGTGACGCCAAGACACTGGACGGCGAAGAAAAACGGCGTGCCGACAAAACGCCCGACGGCATGGAGCGCGCGATGATGCAGAAGAAGCTTTTTCTCCTCTTCTTTTTCAAGACGTAGGATCGACTCGATATTGCGGGCCGCTGCGCCGGTCGACCGGCCGGATGGTGCCTTTTCCGCCACCTAGTCCGCCGCCTTTTCAGCCGCGCGCCTTGCCCTGCGTCCGGTCGCCTTGACGCTGGCCTCGCCCGCTTTCTCCGCCTTCGCGCGTGACTCGCACTTGGTGCGCAGTTCCTCCAGTTCGTCATCGGTCAGATGTTCGATGCCGACGAGGGAGTTTCGCGCGGCGCCGACGCGGATCAGCTCGTCGAGTTTGACCTGCATCGCCGCGCTGTCGCGGTTCTGAGAATTCTGGATCAGAAAGACCATGAGGAACGTGACGATCGTCGTGCCGGTGTTGATGACGAGCTGCCATGTGTCGGAGAACCCGAACAACGGGCCCGTCACCGCCCAGATGACGACGACGGCGGCAGCAAGTGCGAAGGTCGAGGCGCGCCCGGCGGCCTGCGATGTCTTACTTGCGAATTCGCCGAAAAACTTGGCGATGCCGCTCTCTTTCTCAGTTGCGTGCTTCTTTGCGCTCATGGCACTCACGCGATGGTAACCGGGCGGAACTCGCAAAGTTCCTTTGCAGCGCGGCAATTGAATGTGGGTGGAGAGCCGGATCATTCCGGTCATGGAAAGTTCGGGGCGGGAGTGGCCTTTTGTTCGTACAATTATCTTCGACGTCGCAGGGACGCTCGTCGACAGCGTTCCGCAGCCGGGCAACATACCCTGAATCGCCACGGCTACGGCGTGAATAACTCGGAGAGATTGAACGCAGAAAAATCCTTAACAGGACGGCTCCCTCTGCGAGCGTTGCTATCCCAACGCCCTAATCCGTTCGAGGGCCCGGGATATATATTCCAGGAACTCGCGCCCCAAGGCGGGATGATAGCTCTCTCGGCGGCTCAGGCCTGTCGTCGGCGGGGGTAGCCCCGAGCATTATCAAATTGGAATGGTCCGCTGCCCAACGCAAACCGCGGCTAATTCTCTGCGCATATCAAGGATTAGTGCTACGAGATTTCGGGAGGAGGGCACCGAGGAGTTCCTTCTGATGCAGGCAAGAGAAGTCGGCCGACTCCGTCAAAACTACGGCCAATCAAACCCCAGGAGGTCCGTTCTTCCCGACGAGATGAAGACGCGCCCACTTAGGCGATGGCGCCGACGACGTCGCCTTCGAGTCGCAACGCTGTGCCTTCGCGGACGCGTCTTAGAGGCGAGTGTCTGAACCGGTACAGTATTGGCAGAAGCGACGTCTGGCCCGAGCGAACAAGCCGCACTTCGGTTGAGCCCGTTCGATTAGGCAAGCGGAAATCACGTCCTGCGGCGCCACTTGTACCGTTACCGGACATCGCCTGTTCCCGCTCCCACCATTCGGACGCGCGGCAAAAGTTCTAGACTAGCTGCCCCACAATCTATGCACATTTGCTGCAACGACCTTTCGATAGTGGTCTACTACCTCATTGCAGTCGCCGCTGCGCAAGAAGATAGTGCGGGCTTCCGCCGCAGCATCAATCTTTTCAGCAACCATCAAGAACATCTCGTCGGGTGTGCCCTGGCCTGTCGCTATTTGCCCGCAGCCTGAAATCAATCACCTGCAGCGCATCTGCCATTAACGTCATCATCGACCAAACAAGCATTCACTCACTCCAAAAAAGGGGCCGCCCCGTCGGGACGGCCCATCAACACAACATCAGGCTTCTTCTTCCGAGCTCTGCTCGATCGCCTCGGGCATCTTCGCAACCGACATCAGGCTCCGTCCAATTTGGTTCAGAAGCTGATCGGCGTTCTCTTCTTCCGCCAGCGATTTTGACAGCAGCGCAACGACGGCGCTGTGGCGGAGCTGCTGGGCAAGGTTCTTCGCGGTGGTGTAGCCGGAGATTTCGTAGTGCTCGACACGCTGCGCGGCGCCGATCAATGCGAGGTCCGCGAGCGCGTCTTCCTTCTCCTTGCCTTCTTCCATCACTTCCTGGCCTTCCTCGACAAGGCCCATCATTCCCTTGCAAGGCTTGGTGCGTGCCGTTTCCCCAAGCAAGGAGAAGCACTCGTTAAGCCGTTCGATCTGCCCCTCAGTTTCGGTGAGATGCTCTTCGAAGCACTCACGCAACCGGTCGAACCGTGCCGCTTTCGCCATCTTGGGAAGCGCTTTCGTCAGCTGCTTCTCGGCGTGAAGGATGTCCCGCAGCTCATCGAGCAAAAGATCGTTTATGCCTTCCGGCGCGGTCGGTGGCGAGCTCTCGGTCCTGATGGGCGCTTCTGCGCCACCAGTGGGAGCGGACAGCGCAGGGGATTGCACAAACTCCCAGTCGCCGCCCTCATTCCACGGTCCCCGGGTGTCGATCTCGCCTTCATCGCCAGAGCCGGTGGAGTCATTGAAGAACTGGTTCACGAGGCCCGGCGTAGGCGCGATCTTCCCGATGGAGAAAGCCGGCTTCTTCATACTTTCCAGCGCAGCGGCGAACGCCTTCATGTGGGTGATTTCGCGCGTCATCAGGAACTGGAGCGCGTCCTTTGTTCCTGCGTCGTCACAGAAATTGATCAGACGTTCGTAGACGATCTTCGCCCGCGCTTCGGCGGCGATGTTGCTGCGAAGGTCTACATCGAGCTCGCCTGTGATCTTGAGATAGTCAGCCGTCCAGGGATTGCCCTGCGAGTTGAACAGATTGACGCCGCCGCCTCCCGCGATGGCTATAAGCGGATCGGCTTCTGCCCTTTCCCGATCAAACTTCGTGGGTTTCAGATGAAGCCGGGCAAGGCAACCGACCACTTCTAGATGGCTAAGTTCCTCCGTGCCGATATCCATCAGGAGGTCTTTGCGGTCGGGATCTTCGCAATTCAGGCCTTGAATGGAGTACTGCATGGCCGCCGCGAGCTCGCCGTTGGCGCCGCCGAACTGCTCAAGCAGCATATTGCCGAATGCAGGATCGGGCTCGTCGACCCGGACGGTGTACATAAGCTTTTTGACGTGGTGGTACATGGACGGTCTCCGGGGATTGGTGCGGGATGACCGTCGTTAATCACCTCTGCCGGCAAGGGTTCCTATTCACGGGCTTCGACAGCGCTGGGGTAGCATAGCGAGCAAAGTTTTTGCGTTCTTGGGGGCATGGGCGGCATAGTCGTTGTTGAAATAGACCCAGGCCCTTTTCGCGCCGCTTGCCCTGATCCGTTCCGCCCAAACCTTGAGTTCCTCATCCGTATAATCGTGCCTGTACCAGCGCGTCGGACCGTGAAGCCGCACGTAGACTTCCTCTGCCGTTCGGACAAGTTCGTCTGGCAGGCGCGGGCCGCTGCAGGAGCAGAAGATGATGCCGGCTTCCTTAAAGGCTGAATAGACCTCGTCGTTCCACCAGCTCCTGTGCCTGAACTCCACAACATTGCGGCGCGCCGGGGCGAGCTGGCTCACGATCAAATTCAAGCGTGCTCTTGTATAGCGAAAGCTCGGCGGCAGCTGGAATAGGAAGCAACCCATCTGCTCGCCAAGAATATCGGCGATCATGCCAAAGTCCCGGATGAGCGTTTTCGTGCCTTTGAACTTCTTGATATGCGTGATGAGCTCGCAGACCTTCACCGTATAGACGATGTCCTTGCCGCCCGGCTGACGCCGCCATGCCTGAACGCCCGCGACGGTCGGCCATGAGTAAAATGAGGCATTGATCTCAACAGTGTCAAATACTCCTGCGTAATGCTCGAACCACCCAGGTTGCGGCACGCCCTCATAAAACGTGTCGCGCCATTTCCAGTAGCGCCAGCCCGAGCAGCCGACATAGACGGTCCGCTTCAGGTTCGGCGACGCATCGGGCTTTTCAGCTTCCGCCTTGAGCTTGGCTTTATGCATCTTCGCGGCCCGGAGAACATTATTATCGCGCTGCTTCTCGCGCCGAAGCCGGCGCCGCTCGCGCCATTCTTCGAGCGTCAGCTTTTCCGTCTGAATGATCGTATTTGCACGTGCCATGCGGCCTACTTTCCACGATACTAACTCAGGAACGGGCGCTGTAGGTTCCTTGTTGGACAGAGGCGATCCAACCCGTGCCAGAGGGAACCATGCGTGTTGACGTACTGATCGTCGGGGGCGGCGCGGCAGGTTTAAGCGCCGCGCTGATTTTGGGGAGATGCCATCGGAAGGTCTTTCTTTGCGATGACCAGAAGCAGCGCAACCGTGCCTCGCATGAGATTCACGGGCTGCTGGGTCGAACGGCCGGTCCCCCGAGCAATTCCTTCAGGACGCGAGGGACGAACTTACCCGTCATGAGTCCGTCTTGATTTGCAGGACGCGTGTCACCGAAATCACTCCCGCCGATGGCAGGTTCATCTTTGCCTGCGCCGACGGAACGCAAGGCGTCGCCGCAAAGATTCTTCTCGCCACCGGGCTTGTCGACGAGCTTCCTGAACTGCCGGGCATCGAAAAGCTTTACGGGGTTTCCGTCCATCACTGCCTTTACTGCGACGGGTATGAATACGCAGGCAAGCCGGTCGCCGCCTATGGCAAAGAGCACAAGGGCGCTGAACTTGCAGTCATGATGAAGCACTGGATAAGCGATGTCGTAGCTTGCAGCGACGGGACCGAGGTAAGCGACGAAGCTCGCGAGAAACTCAAGCGGCAGGGTATCGGGCTGCGCAGCGAACGCATTCTCGCGCTCGGCTGCGAAAAGAGTGAACTCACAATAAAGTTCGAGAACGGACCTGATCTTGGGCGGGCGGGCCTGTTTTTCTCAACAGGCTGCCATCAGGCGTCGAACCTCTCAATGCGGCTCGGCTACAAGCGCGGCGAGAAGGGAGGCGTCATCACCGATCCTCTGACAGAAGAGACCAGTGTGCCCGGCGTGTATGTCGCGGGCGACGTATCGCGGGATGTCCTGCTGGTCGCGGTTGCCATAGGGGATAGAGATGAGGTTGTCCACGCTCTCGATCGAATGAAAAGGCGCCGGACTCTTCGCCTTGTGGAATAGAAGTCCGCCGCAGGCATTGGCGCACTGCGGCTTTACCGGGCAAATATTCCAATCCATGGTGAAAAGACGAACCGCCGGCTCGGCTCCTAGAAACTGCTTCAAACATGGATATCTGAGGAGTCTTGTTTTCCGTTTCGCCAACGGAACTGCGCATTGCCGCCGTGCGATAGGAAATGATCTCAGCGTTCAACCTACGCTCACCATTTGTACCACTGAGGGTTAGGTTGGCATTCGATGCAACTCCCGTGAGCCGGCTCGGCTACTCGACCGTCCGTTCCGGGACCGAAAGCCGATTCTGCTTGGAACCGCGCGCTGGGCTGGCAATTGAACTCTCATGAAAATGGCCAAAGCAATCCGAGAGCAGGCGCTCACCGCAGAACAGGTAGCGGCGACTTCGGCTGACGCGTTTGTGGCTAATCAGATGAAGACTTTGGCTCAGGCCTTCAGAACCCAGGCCGAAATTATAAAGAAGAACAAAAAGAACAAGAAAAAGAAGAAATGAGATTCTCGATAAAGGCGAAGTGCAAGGACGGCGAAATCCTGCATCGGAGGAAGACTCCCGAGGCTGCGCTGAAGAAGGCTCGCGAAATGTCGCAAACTGGGTGTTACGACATTCACATCACCACACCCGAAGGGCAAGACTACCATTCGTCAGAGTTGCAGATCTACCTCGCACGCCCGTTGCGCGGCAACCCTCTCGGCCGTCTCGAGGCGGAAGGCAACGACCCCTGTGAAAAGGTCGTGATTGCAGCTAAGAAGAATTCGACTCCGGCCTCACAACTAGGGGTTTTTTCTGCGGCACGGCTTCTCAAAACCCTGGTTCTGGTGGGTTACACATAGGTCTCCTGAAATTTTCATAAGCGATTTTTTTTAGCCGACCTTGTTTCCGGAGGCGTCCGGTAAGCGTGATCGCGGAACGTGAACGCCATCAGATCGTTGAACGTTTTGCCAGCCGTTTAGAAACCCCTGGCAACGCGGGCGGCTGGTGCTTGAGTTAAAGGATGTAGGATCTCGACATGTGCTCGCGTCGGCCGCTCGCTGCTATTGTTCTTCTCAGCATTATGCCCTTAGCGGAGGCTACTGCGGCCAGCTTGGAATGGCGAAGGTACGCAATTCCCGCCACCGGACTGAGCGTAGATGTCCCAATATCGATTTTCGATGAGGACGCGGGCGCAACAGAAGGGACACTTGGCCGCCATCTTTTTACGAAGGATTACCGGGCCAACCTGACGATCAAGTCGTTTCCTAATCCCGACAACGATTCCCCAGCCGTTTTTCTGGAAAAGATGCGGCCGCCAGCTGATATACAATACAGAAGAGTGACTCCTAAGTTTTTCGCCGTTTCCAGTGTTCGAAACGGTCACACTTGGTACAATCGGTGCAACCGCGCGAACGGCTTCATGAACTGCGTCTTGATCAATTATCCAGCGGTGGAGGAACGCCAATGGGATGCTATTGTCACGCGGATTAGCTTGTCCTTAGCCAAATAGGGATCGTGGCTGGGGCCAAGAAGATTACCTTCTCAAGCCGAGCCCGAGCCGTTACGCGCACCTCTCCATAGGGTTCTGTTCTCGATAGGGTTCTGGAAGGCAGCACCATAGCGCGGCGGCAGCTTGTCCAGTTCGCCCCGACCGCTATCCCTGGATCATCGATCCCGGCAGAACTAACAAAACGCTCTATCTCATACATTTAGCTTGGCAAATTGCCGTATTGGCTCGTCCTGAGGGAATTGGGCTTTTTGCAGCATTGGCAAACTGCAGGCCGTCGTGGGCGCGGCGGGGGGACACCGAATTCAAAGACGGGCGCCCGGCGGTCGCCGATTGAGCGAAGTGCATGCCAACGAACCAGACGTTGACAAGCTTCTGGCCATCGATCGTTGTGAGAACCGGCTGCGCAGGGTGGCCCGGCTGCCGTTCGGTCCACAGCACGGGATGGTTAGCTCGTCTAGCGCCAATGCATGCCGAGCGGTTTTTACTCGCTCGTTTTGAATCCTATTGGGAAGCTCCAGTGGCCACATCCAGTTGCTAATGCCGCGGGTCATCTCATCCATCGGTAGGCCGTAGGCAGCAACGGTGTCCCATACGCCGATGATTCGATCGTCGGAATGGCTTCCCGGGTGATCTCAGAGTAGGATTTGCGGTGCAGAATTGCATCGAGGATAGGCACGAGGATGTAGTCACGAAGTGCCCGCGAAAAAACCACCTCAATGCGCCAGTTTGAGTGAATGACGATGGAAGTTCCGTGAAAAAAAACAAGAAGGTCAGCGCCCGCAGCGCGACCAGGAAAGGCGCGACCAAGAAAGGCCGAAAAGCCGCGAGTTCCGCGATCTCGACGTCCTCGCCCCTCGGCATGTTGGCGCTCTATCTTCGCGAGCAGTGGAAAAAATCCGCTCGCGATGGATTGGTGTTTCTCGCTGAAGACGAGAACAGGGCCGAACGGCTCGGTGGCATCATCCATGCGCTCGATCCATCGCTCGATGTTCTCGTCTTCCCTAGATTGAATACGTTGCCCTTCGATGGGCTGGAACCGTCGCGCGAGATCGCTGGCAGGCGGAGTTCGGTCTTGCGCCGTCTTGCCAGAAGAAAGAAGCCGATTCTGCTCGTCTCGACGGCAGAGGCGATCATGGAGCGGCTGCCTTCGCCGGCGAGTTGGTCGCGCATCAGCCTAGGCCTCAAGGTGCTAGCGTCGTATGCCGAGCAGGACCTCAAGGCACGCATTGAGGAATTGGGCTACGATCTCGACGAAGAGGCAGAATATCCGGGCACCGCGCTCTTTCACGGCGCGACATTCGAGATCTTCCCGGCCGGTGCTCTCGGGCCGTACCGGATCGAGCATTCCGCCGGTGCGATCCGCAGAATTGTTGCTGTCGACCCGAATGAGCATGACGTCATATCCGATTTCAAGGAACTGATTATCGATCCGATGTCGGAACGCCTCGCGCTAGCCGGCGACCGGGCGCAGCGGGCTACCTTCCCGGACTATTGCGATCGCGCACGTTGGATCGCGGATACAAGAGTTCTGGCCCACGCTGACAGCTGGCTGAGCACGATCGAGGAGGCGGCCGGCCGCAGGGATTCGGAGCGCGAGTATCTGGGGCGAGCGGATTGGAAGAAGCTGATGAAGCGCATGAGTGTGCTTCCTGCTAAGACGGCGTTTGTGGCCACGCCCGACTTCTCGAAGGTTGCGGCGCCGAGGAAAGCGCTTCGCGCGTTCGTGGCCAGTGCGGAACGCGCCGGATCTCGTCTGCTCTTCGTCGCCGCGGTCGAAGACGATCTGCGCGTGATGGAGCGCATGAGTGGGATCAGGGCGGAGCGTTTCGCCAACTGGGACGAGGCGGCGGAGGCTAGAAGACGCGAGGGCGCGCTGTTGGCCGACTTCGACGCGGGCTTTTCCGCTCCCGGCAAAAAGCAGACCTTGGTTGTGACCGCGACTGACGTGCTCGGTAGCCGTGCCCATCATCCGCAACCGATGGCCAAAGCCTGGACAGTCGCCTTCAATCACCCGGATATTCCCGAGCGCGGCGCGGCCGTCGTTCATCTCCAGCGTGGCTTGGCTTTACTTGATCGTTTGCAGACCCTCGACATGGGGAACGGTACCAGCCGCGAAATGATCAGGCTCGAATTCGCCGGCGATGATGCTGCGCTTGTTCCGCCTGCCGATCTCGCCTTGATCTGGCCCTACGCTGTAGAACCCGGTAAGCTCACGTTAGACAAAGCCGATGGCAGCACGTGGTGGAACAGACGTGGCGAGGCCGAGCAGGAAATCGAAGCAGCGGCCAAGCAGCTTGCGAAACATATCGCCCAACGACGGCGCCGGCGTGCTCCCAAGCTCATCGCTCCGGGGGCGGCCTATGAAAGGTTCGTCGCGCGCTTTCCCTGGTTCACGACGGCTGATCAGGCCAAGGCTGTCCGGGACGTGCTGGACGATCTGGCGGCTGGTCACCCGATGGATCGGGTGGTCTGCGGTGATGTCGGCTTCGGCAAGACCGAGGTCGCCTTGCGGGCGGCGGCGGCTGTCGCGTTGTCGGGAAAACAGGTCGCTGTTGCGGTTCCGACCACCGTCTTGGCCAGACAGCATGTCGAGACGTTTCGCAAGCGGTTCGGCCCCTTTGGAATCGAAGTGGCGAATTTGTCGCGGGCGGCAAGGGCAGCGGAGATAAGAGATACGAAAGAAAAACTTCGTCGCGGCAAACTGAAAGTCGTTGTTGGCACACAGGCTCTCGCCTCGGCTGACGTGAGGTTTGCCGACCTCGGTCTCGTCATCATCGATGAGGAGCAGCATTTTGGTGCGGCGGAGAAGGCGAAACTTTCAGGCCTTGCGAAGGGCGTCCATGCCCTTTGGATGAGCGCTACGCCGATACCGCGCACTCTGGCGGCGGGTCTTGCAGGATTCAGGGACCTCAGCGTTATTGCTACGCCGCCGGTTCATCGGCTGCCGATCGTCACCAGGGTTGCTCCGCTATCGGACGCCGCGATCGCCGCGGCTTTGATGCGTGAGCAGCGACGCCACGGGCAGAGTTTTCTGATTTGCCCCCGTATCCAGGATCTGGAGCCGGTGCTGGCAAGGGTGAAGTCGACGGCGCCGGACCTTCGCATCGTATGTCTCCACGGCCGGTTGCCTGCCGAGGATATCGACAATCGAATGATGAGCTTCGTCGAAGGTGAGGCGGACGTGCTCCTCGCGACCAATATCGTGGAGAGCGGCCTCGATATTCCCCGGGCGAACACCATCGTCGTCTGCTGGCCGGAGAAGTTTGGTCTGTCCCAGCTCCATCAGCTAAGGGGGCGCGTCGGACGAGGCGGCACGCGTGCCTTCGCGTATTTGTTGACCGAGTCGAACTCCGAACAATCCGAGAAACGTTTGGCCGTGCTGGAAGAGTTCAGCAAGCCCGGCGCCGGCTTTGCCATCAGCGAGCGTGATCTGGATCTCCGGGGCGCCGGAGACCTGTTCTCCGAACAGCAGTCTGGCCATCTGCAGGTATTCGGGCCAATGCTCTATAGCCATCTTCTCAAGCGAGCGTCGGAGAAGGGCGCCGACGGTGGCGCCGATCTGTGGGTGCCTGATCTGAACCTGCCGATCGCCAACATGCTGCCCACGGGCTACGTACAGTCGGACGCTGTTCGCCTGGAAATCTATGGCCGTATTGCCAAATGCCTCACCGAGGATGATCTCGAGGATTTGGAGGACGAAACCGCACGTCGTTTCGGCAGGCTGCCGCCGGAAGCGCGCGAGTTTTTCGCGGCCGCAAGGCTCAGGCTCGATTGCAAGCGGCGCGGCATTATGAGGCTCGACGTCGGCCCCGAGGCTGTTGCGGCGACGTTCCTCCCTGGTCGGCTTCGCAAGTTGAAAGCGAAGTCGCTGGAGCGCGAAGGCGATCGCGTGGTCAATATTGGCAATCGCAATGCGAAGCCGTTCGAACGAATAAGTGACTTCCTTGAGTTGCTGGACGAGTAGTTGGCTAGAGCCGTTCCACCGGGGGTTCGGCACACGCATCATGGAAAATATGATTGGCCAACTCAGGGGTGAGATGCGTTTTGATTGGCGCGACCAAGAGCTAACGTGCGAAATCGCCTTGCCGCTCTCATACAACCGCGATCCTGCCATATAGCTATTTAGGCACCGAACCGTTCCACCAACTCTTGGATGTTAGGTGGTAGCTTCTGCATCTCAAGGTCGCATCGACGGCGGAGTCGTTGGGGACATCTTCGGAAACGTCCCTCAGTAAGATCGCTGCGCCAATGAATCGATCCGCGACATCGCCATCCCGCGCCGCGTGGGGCGACTTCCGATCTCGCCCAGGGGGGTCTCGGTGCCGTGGTTCGTGGCATGGCTCGGCGGGCTGCCTGATTTTCGCTGCATTGGTCTCGGCAAATTGGTCAAGGCGATTCACCAGCGCTGCTGCTGGCTGTGCGGCGAACCACTCGGCGTTTGGCAAACCTACGCAATCGGTCCGATGTGCATTGTTAATCACGTCACGTCCGAACCACCGTCGCATCTCGATTGCGCCGAGTATGCCGCGCGAGCCTGCCTATTTTTGACTAAGCCCGGCATGGGCGCAATGAAAAGGATTTGCCGGAAGAGCGCAACGTGGCTGGCGTCATGATCCCGCGAAATCCAGGCGTGGTGGCGCTCTGGATTACGCGCGGCTCCAAGCCATTCAACGTCAGCAACGGCGTGTTGTTCGACCTCGGCGAGCCAGAACGCATCCCTTGGTATTGTGAAGGCCGCACCGCGACGCGCGCCGAGGTCGAGGCGTCGGTCGCCAGTGGCTTGCCAAGGATGGACCACGACGCGATCAAGGAGCTATCCCAATGTATCGCACGCGCGCAGGCGCTTTTGCCTGCATAACTTGCTGCCTGATGGTCTCAACGTCAGCGCATGCCTCCAGGGACTGCATGACCCAGGCGGAAGCCCGCAAGGTCTATCCCACCTCGCATCTGTATTGGTATGGCAACGGACGCTGTTGGGATACCTCGCCAACTGTGTCGCGCGAAACGGTAAGAGCCGCTCGGCGGGTGTTCAATAAAGACAAGGCCAAACCGAAGCCGCAAGCAATGGCCGAAATAGTTGACGCCAGCCCGGTGCCGACGCCAACGACAACACCAGCCGAGCGAACGCTGACGCCAGATGAGCTGCGCACATGGGCAAACAGCACGGGGGCGATGACGGCTGAGCCGACCGTGACCATCGTGAATCGCTGGCCCGATGAAGAGCTGCCGCAGCATCGGACCACGCCGACGGTTGAAAAGCCACCACTGATGAGCACCAGGAATATCAGCATTGTCATCGCGCTCATGGTGCTGTTGGCGGCGCTCATTGAGGTGAGTGCCGGCGGCGTCATCAAACGAAGATAGACAATCCGCTATTCTGCGGCTATCGGAGTCCCTCAAATGGAATCGGAAAAATTAACACGCTGCCCCTACGTCGACGGCGACGAGACCCAGTGCGACTTCAGCAAGACGAAGCAATGCTCACTGCTCAGTCCGACCGTGAACAAAGGTGATGCGGCAAATTGAGAGCGCGCTGGCCCGTAGGTGCTTCTATGGGCCGCCATCGAACCACTGACGCTCCTGCTCGGCGACAGCTTCCATTCGGTGCGGAAGTATTTCCGCTTCACAAGCTCGGGCAAAATCAGCCTCACGCGGCCTGTGAACCTATCAGAGCGGCCGCCTAAGCGCCTCTCGCAAGTGGAACCCGAATTGCTCTTGTTCTGTTGCGCTCGCGTTTGCGCGCCACTCGGTACCGCGTGATTGTTGCCCGGCGACGGCCCGGCCGCCCGCGTTATCCAGCCCATTATGTCAGAAATGCGACGGTTCCAATGTCGCTGCACCATGCATGTCGGCCGACATAAACGGTGGACAACGAGAATATTTTGCTTGACCTTTGGGGCTTCGTTAGCCCTGCAACAGTTTGGAGCATTGCTAAATGAGTTTTACAGAAGAACTTCTCGCCAGTTCCCCTCTATCGAAAACCGACGACATTGAACGCGAAATTGGCGATTTAATTCAAATCAGCCATCCCGCACTACCTTCGATCCACATCGTTCCCAACGACGACCATCCGCTTCCGAAAGGCCCGATGCCCGACTACGTCGAGCACAAGGAAGGCGTTAATCAGGTCGGCAGACTTTCCGCCGAAGTTGTCGTTCGCGAATATGATGCGGCCGTAAAGGAGATCGAAGCGCTGGGTGCCGAACTGACAGAGGCTGCCTGGAAGTGCGAGGCCACAGTTGCCGGCGTTCATGCCACGGTGAACGAGATCAAGAAATTGGCGGCGAACTATCGCGAGGAAGGCAAACGCTATTTCTTGCAGATCGAGGAATGCTCGCTGATGACATCCGAAGTTCGCAGAGTCTGCGAAACTCTTAAGAAAAGAATCGCTGCAACCATCGCCGCCTGATTGTTAGACTTTCGAGGACCCCGACCAAGCTCGCAGTCACGCAGCGGCTGGGCCGTGCCGCCGTCTCGCTGACTAACAAATGTTAATGCTGGCGGCATGACCCGCCTGTAGCGAAACAAAGGCTTCCCGAATTTCATCATGTTAGATTTCCAAGCGGTGGGTTTCATCATGATAAGCAATGCAGAACGGCAGGCGCGCTCGCCCACCGTGCGGGACGCGGGGATCGAGACAGTGCGTGCCGCAACCACCAAGGCCGAGCTGGCACTGGCACGCGCCGAGAACGACCTGTTGCGCCTGCGCGTACTCGACCTACAGACGGAGCTTGCTCGCCGGGAGAGTGCCGCGAGGTCTACCGAGACCAAGGCGATCAGCGAAATTGCCTGCCTCAAGGAGAACAACAAGGAGCTGCAATCCCGACTTCGTCAAATGTGGGACTGGTACAACAACGAGATCACAAGCGTGGGCGGCCTGACCTTCAAGGCAAGCAGTCTGATCGCGAAGGCCCTGCATCCCGACGCCACGCCAAGCGAGGAGGTCAGGCTGGAAGCGTTCAAGGCGTTCTCGGCGTGGAAGGGCGACAGGGACGCGGCGCGACGGCGCTAGTTCGACCCGCCCCGGACGAAACTTTCCTCCCACCCGCGTTGACGGGTCCATCTGTACCCGAGGCGGCAAGGCCTTCCTCTGCGAAAGTTTTCAGCAATCGTTGCCTGACTTCGTTTTGGCACCCTGGGCTTCCCGGGCAGCGGTGGGTTGGCCCTGCATCTGGCGCTGCGCATCTTGGCTGGATGCTGCCGTGCTGCCGGCAGCTTGATTCATCGTCGCTGTGGGCGGATGTTCGCCACTGCGCGAGCTAGCGCTGGCGGTGCCCGTGGTCGCTTGAGCCGTGTTGCCAGGGGTCGGGCCCGACCCCGCGTCATTGCCTGCAGTCGTGTTGCACGGCCCCGCCAGCGAAATTACTGTGCTAAGCAGTAAAGCTGCGCAGCTTGTGAAGAGAACCTTCATGGCATGCTCCATCCGTTGAGATGATGGCTGACAAACCACGGCGGGGAGGGGAGGTTCCTAACTTTCCATTTCGGAAATGGAAGCGGGCTGCCCTGACGTGCCCATCCATACTCGCGATGTCAACATCGGCACCGCAGAATGCGCGGCCTGCCTGGGGTTTGCGTCGGAGGGCTGGCGCTGCGGCGTTTCAGGATCGCGACGTGGCGCCCGTGCCGAGGGCACTGCTGCAGACTTCGACTTTGGCTACCAATTCCGTTACCCGGCAACTATATGTCGGCAGCGTCGTAGCCTGCGCGCTCCTTTAGAGCAGTCTTTGCAGCGTCCGAAAGGCGTGCAATGGCGGACGCGAACAATTCCGGTTCGACGGAGAAGTTCTTTGGCGTTTGCGAGCGAGATCAATTTGGAATGTCGCTCCCTCGCCGTGACCCGCGCTCGCCAGCCGACGCGTGCGTGATCCGCATTGCGTCCATCCGTTTTCCGCAGCGGTACGGCTTAAAGTCATCGTTCCGGCAGAGATGTGAGCTCTCGGGACAAGTCGATTCCCCAGAACGGATATGCAGACATTTCTTTTGCATGCTTCCCGAACATGTCGATCCGCCGGCTTGTAAATTCTGCAATGAGGGCGAAAAAATCGAATGGTGACCTGATCGTCGCAAGCCTCTGGCTGAATTCAAAAGCAAATTTCATGTTGGCTTGGGCCACCTCCAGAAGCGTCGCTTGATAAGACTGCATGCTCACTGTGGCTAACGAAAAATCAAACACTTTCTTTGGATTGTTATCCCTCGTCATCTGACTGCCGCCATCGGGTAAGGCAGCCGCTTCTAAGGCGGCCGCTTTTAAGGCAGCCACCCGATTCTCAACGATGAGATCCTTTTGTTCCGTAACGATAGGAGCCTTTTGTTTTGAATCGTCATGAAGCTCAACAGGCGATTCAATCGGGCTTGCGGCAACAGAGCGCAGTAGGCTGTCTTTCGCGCTTCTAACAATAGCTTGCTTGTTCCGCTGGGCCCGCGCGGCTATTTTTGGGCTGCGGGCACGCTTTGCGGGTTTATGTTTGCTCATCTGACGCTCCAAAGGGAATGTGGGATCGACTACAACGGTCATTTCTGAGAAGACAACAAGCCTTGCCATGTAGCGTTCCAAACGCGGGATTATAGGCCGCTCATGAGGTCGTTAGTGATTTTAGGTAGTAACGCCAACTAACGAACGTTGAGCTAAATCAATAATGGGATCGAGTGGACGCAAGACCAGGCGGCGGGATACTAGGAACAATTCCCGCCGATTTTCCGGCGATGGTTTAACGCGGTTTGTCGCACGGGAGGCTACGAATCAACTTAGAAGGGGCGTCGTCTGGACCCCGGGTCTCGGGCGGATTCGTCGCAGGCGGGGGGCGCCACACCATCTCGGGACTTTCTTTTTCTCCACGCCGCGCTGAGCTTCGACTCGATCCATCGCAACGCGTTAGCGAGGGGTGTTTGCAAGATGGGCAGGTCCTGCGCGATGAACAGGAGACCAAGAGGCAGCATCCAAAGGCCCAGGATGGGCAAAAAACTGAAGACGCCTCCTAGAACGAACAGAAGCGCAACAAGGAGACGGATCCAAAATGAGGATGGCTTGCGCAGCCATCGAATGAACCTCGCTACCTTCATCGGCACCCGCCGATGAATCATCTCAAAGTACCTGTCCAACTCCGCTCTTGCCGATTTCATCCGTACTCCCGTAAGGCTTCGCGCTTAATACGCTGATGTATTCCTCCCACGAGCAGATCTTCGTAGGGCCGACACGGCAAACGTTCCACCTGTCGACGGTGCCCATCGAGAGGCCTTTACTGTACCTGCGCCAGTTCAATGGCAGCGGCGCGTTGCCCTTACCGCATTGCGCGAGCTACCCAGGCCCCACGCATCTCTTGGTGTCCACCACTCAAGTTCGACGCTATGGCCGCACTGAAAAGAAGAAGCGAGAGGCCTAAGACGAACGCTAATGAAGTTTCTCGCAAAGTGTTTTAAGAGATCAGCGTTCCAATCACCGTCTCAACGGGAGGTTCCTATCGACTGCTAAACAGAGAACGAGGCGCGCCAAAATGGTGGTTCGAATTTGCAAGTTAGGCCAATCCGGTCACTGACCTCGGAAAGAGGCCAAAACGAACCGTCCCGGCGCTTCACTGCAAATTGGGGCCCGGAGTGTCGTCTTTCTTCGGAGGTTGCAAACCCGAGGAGTTAAGCCACTCGTCCATATGGGCAGCTGCCTCGGCTCGTCGCGCCTTTCTTAAGGTCGCGTATCCGGGTTATCGCCGGTTCAATTAGCAGCTGCAACATTTCCCAGGATCATCTGGATTTCGTGCACGCGCTTTCCCGAGTGCGCCCGCAATGATGACGACGGGCATCTTCAAATCCGCGGCAGAGTAGGTTTCGTCAAGTTGCCGGAAACGGCCACATGATCCAGCAGACAGCAACAGACCAGGTGATGTCGGCCATACGCGAGGTTGCAGCTGTGCCGACGGAGTTCAGCACCGCGGCGGAATGATTCCTACTCCGTGGCATTCATCGCATTACAACGAGCGTCGCTTTCAGGACGTGGCAAGCCCTGTCGAAGGTCGCGCCCTTCACCTGCACATAGTCCGCTAGGCTGAATTGCCGTTTGTACTGCTGGGTCGAGATACCCTTCTTGTAGAGGAACTCGCGTTCGGCCTTTTCGGTCTCGGTGCCTTCGATGGTGACGACGTTCTGCTCGGCGTTAATCGAAACCTCGTCAGGCAGAAGCCGGCAATTGCCAAGGAGATCTGGTACCGGTCATCAGCCAGACGTTCAATGTTGTACGGGGGATAGGCGCCCTCGGTGGCCCGCTGAGCCATTTCGGCGAGGTCGAACAGACGATCGAAACCGATGGTCGATCGGAACAGCGGCGACAAATCATAAGTGCGCATAGCCAAATCCTCCAAAGAGCGCCACCAGACCATCGGCATAGCCTTGAAGCGTCGAGTACTTGGCCTTGTCGTAGGCCGATAGGTCGGACCCACCGGCGCCAACATGATCGAATAGCGCAACCTTGTAGTTGCTCTCAAATTCCGGCGCTACGAAACGCCACAAATTCCGGTCGCAGCCGAAGCCGTGAGCGAACACCATAGTCCAGTCACCCCACCCACTTACGTGGGCGTTGTTTCTTGCCACTACATCGGGCGCCTCGTATCGGGGCAAAATTGTCACCGGTCGCGAGTAAAAAGCTTGAGAGCTGGTGTCGCGAAAACAAAACGCGGTATCAAGATTCCCGCCGCGGGCATCAATCAGAGCCTACGTGCGGCATGAAGTAAGATGCTGGACCAATACCTGACATCTGGCCTCGAAATAGTGGTTCAGCAGCGAGCGTTTGCTGAGCCTCAGCCAGCCGAGAGCGAACAGTCAGTTTGCGGCATAACCGGAACATGTAGCTCCGCCGTTCCAAACGAAATCGGCGGAATAGACTGGCGGGCTTAGGAACGGTCTCACCCAGATCGCGTTCTCGCCAAGGAGATGCGGCAAGTCATCTACCAATCAGAAGAGGAGAAACAAGGATGGCAAATCCCCGCCAGGAGGACAAGTCCACGCAAGGCATGGAAGACGCAGCCCGCCGCGCCGGCGAGAGTGCTGCTGAGCAGACCACCCGTATCGGACAAGCTGCAGCTGACCAGACGGCGCGTGTCGGGCAAGCTGCTGCTGAACCCGGGGAGGAAGTGGCTCGAGCAAGTGCGAACCTGCTTAAGCAAAGCGTCGAGACGTTGCAGAACGCATGGCGTTTCGGCCTGGAAGCGGCGACCTCGGCCATGGGACGGTCTACCGAGCAATTTGGTCGTACGCTCGGCGTGTCAGGAGAAGGGGTGCAACAGGCAACGAAGGCAACGGAACGGTCGGCGCGCAACGCGCAAACGCTGCTTTACACCGGTACCGCTGCTGCCAGAATGGTGGATGGAATGTCTCAAGAATACTTCCAGATGGTTCGGCATCAAGTCGAGAAGAACATGGACCACATGAATGAGTTGTGGTCCTGCCGAACTCCTCAGGACTTTGCAGCCGTACAAAGTGACATGGTGCGAGACACCGTGGAAACCGCCCTGCAGAGCAGCCGTCGGATAGCCGACATGTCGCTCAAAATGGCCGACGACGCCGGAAAGCAGATCAAACAAAGTATGGAAGAGAACCGACGCAGCGCCTAACCCGTGCGGACAGGTTGGACTTTGAGCAGGAGCGGCTGCTGTCAGCCGCTCTTGCCGTGCTGGGGGGCGAGGTTTTGATCCAAGCCAACGCATAGATCCACATCGGTCGTATGATAAAGGGCGCGTGCCGCACAGCGCGCCGTCCTCGCATCATCTCGCTTGATCTGTGCGACGCTTATGTCGGGAATCCTGCGCTACGGCGCGATCCGGATGCCCGGCTCGTCGACCCAGGCTTCCCGCGCGAACCACGCGTGATCGGTGCGGCAGATCGGACAACGGGTGCGCGAGAAAAACACTGCGCCGCGCCCAAAGCTCTCGCGATCAGTTTTGATGCCGGTGGAAATCGCGTGTCCGGTTTCCGGACATTTGACCATAACCATACCCATGTCGCCCTCCTTTGCGATTGGTCGTCACTGTATTTGCAGAAAAGCACCGGCCGGTTGGAGTGCGCCTTATGTCGGTGCGGCTACTTGGGGGCATCGCGCACCTTGTTTGACCGAGCATGGGGGCAGTGGGGCTTTATGCTCAGGGCCTATCCAACCAGCCGGATCCCTCCTTAAACGATCCTTGGACGTGAATTGAGCGCCATTCTTCTAGCCGGCTTGGTGGAGAACCTTGGTGAAGCGTTTCCTGATCGGCTCACCCGTTTCGCTCGCAAGCTTTTGAGTAAGCGCCCACAATTCCCTGTTCTGGCCGGCAGCGGTGTCGAACGCCTTGCGCGTTTGCCTCGTGGACAAGGTAAAAACATCGCTCGCTGACTTGCTGCCGCAGAGATCGATCAAGAAATCGAGCGCAGAAGCGCCATTGGCATTTGAGAATTCAAACACCTTCAGCCCGTAGTCGGTCGCGCTTCTGGCGTTGTTTGAATAGGTCTCGCGCAGCGCTTCCGTCATCTCCTCCGACGCGGCCTTCATCTTCTCGAAGCCTTCCCGTGCGCGGGCAAGGACCTGCTCGTTGCCGCCAATGCCAGGCAAAGCGATCTTCGGGAAGCCCAACAGTGGCATCCCGAAAACATTGGTTCCGTTCGTTGTCACTTTCATTTCGCTTTCACTCACGCAGCATTCCCTTTCCCAAGCGAAAGCATTCTCCACGACGCTCGCTTGCGTCACGAGAGCTCACGCTCTGTGTTCGATCAGATTTTGGATGAGCCTTGATTTAGCCCCGACCCGATACGACTTTGTGCTAAGAGAAGCCGGACTGTCGGTTCGCTTTGCGACTTTCGCTCAAAATCTTTTTGAGACTGTCAACACAAACGAAGGTATGTCTGCGAAGCGCTGTGTATAACTCGGATATCCCAAAGGGGGAGTTGCATCCTCAGCGATCCATGTCGTAGCCGGCGGTGGCCGCGGTCATAGCCATATCCCCCGGGCCTTGCCGCTCTCGTCTGGCGCACAGCGGACGTTCGGTCATCAGACGCCGGTGTCGGCTTAGTGCCATCATGACTATCACCAGGACCTTGCGTTACACGCCCGTAAATCCGCGGCGTAGCAACCCGGCCAGCGCGCCGCGAAAGCTGGCGACGCCAGCGATGTTGCCGTGGGACGCGCTGAAGAGCCGCACCACCAGACGCTGATATTGTTCGGCACTCGGCTCAAGGCGCGCCAGCACCGTGTGCCGGGATCGCGAGACCATGGAAATGTCGGTCCACCCCAGCCCCTCCAGGTGAATCTTGTAGCGCCAGCCGGCAAGCTCGAGCGCATCGCCTGCCGCACCCGAGAACCGCACGGAGGTCGGCGATATTGCGAGCAGGCGGCACGACAGGATTTTTCCTTCGCCTGAAAGCCAGACAGGCTCGTCGGTTTCGAACATGTCGCCGGGGCGAGGTAATTCGAAGCATACGAGAAACGCGATGAAGGCGATCAGCATCGCGATGCCGGCCCACAGCAGGTTGAAAAAATCGAGCGAGGAGATCTCGCTGGCGGCGTAGGGCGAGACGAACGCCCATATGATGCTTGCGGCAGAACTTGCGACGATCAGCCCAAAGATGGCGGCGAGCTTCCGGTGGACGCGCGGCGCCGATCGGTCGCCGCCTTTGTCGGTAATTTTAAAGGGCCGGCCGAAGGGCTTGACGATGGCGCTCAGCAGCGTCGAGGTCACCGCAAAGCAGGTGACGGCGTGGGTGGCCTCCATGAACAAGGGCAGCGTCCGCGCGCGCGATATCCAGCCCATGTAGATAATCTGCCCGAGCAGCGCCGGCACGCCATAGCGTAGGAAGGAATGATAATCGGCTTCGAATGCGGGCAGCCCGCCGAACCAATAAATGGTCGGCGCGATCAATAGCAGCACCATGAAGGGTTTGGAGAGCCAGTTCAGCACGCCGTGCAAATAGTGCCAGCGCTGGGTGAAGCTGAAGCCGCGGCCGCGCAGCGGGCCGTTACGCAGCAGGGCGACCTGTATGGTGCCGAGACACCAGCGCGCGCGCTGGGTGATGTATTCCGGGATGCCTTCGGCTGAAAGTCCGAAACTGAGTGGCTCGTTCAGCCAGGACGTGCGATAGCCGTGCGCCAGCATGGTGTAGGTAAGGTTGATATCCTCCGAGATTGCCTGGTCGGGAAAGCCGCCGATCTCGTCGAGCCGGTCACGGCGAACGACAAAGGAGGTGCCGACGCAGAACGCGCAGCCCCACGCATCCTTGGCCGGTTGAAAAATGTCGAAGAAGAAGCGTTGATCGTCGACCCAGCTCTTCTCGGCCAGCAGATTATGCTGGATCGGATCGGCGTTGTAGTAAAACTGCGGGGTCTGCACGATCGCAACCTCCGGATCGGACAGCAACAGGCCAACTGTGCGTTTCAAAAAGTCCCGCCGTGGCGCGAAATCCGCATCGAGCACCAGAATGACGGGCGCGTTGGTCGCGCGGGCGGTCGCGGTCAACCCGCTATTGAGGTTGCCTGCCTTGGCGCCCATGTTGTTCGGCCGCGTCAGATGACGCGCGCCAACCCGCTCGCAATATTCCCGCAGCCAGTCGCGCCTCGTGTCATCGAGCACCCAGACTGTCGCATTGGCGTAATCCAGCGCCAGTGCGCTCAGGATCGACCGCTCGAGGACTTCGAGCGGTTCGTCATAGGTGCAGATGAAGATGTCGACGGCAGGATAGCGATTTTCCGCAGACAAAAGCTGTTGTGCCGCGTCAGCCTGCGCGGTGCGGTCGATACTGCGGAACAGGATGACGATCGAGATCAGCGTGTACAGGATTGCGAGCAACTCGAACGCAATGAAAAGCCGCGGCCAAAGACTTTGCGCCGACAGTTCAAACGGCGGCAATGTATCGTTCCATCGCCACAATACGTAAAGGACCAGAAAGGCTGCCGTCGTCGCCCCGAACAGGATACGGTCTCTGGCACGCAGCGGATCCAGCAATCGCGCCATGACCAGAAGCCCGAGGAGGATTCCGATGTCGATGGTCAGGATCGACAAATCATCGGTGGCGGTCGGGAACATCAGCGTATCCTTTTCCCGGTGAACGGATTCCAGCCTGTTTCGGCCAGCACGGCCCACGCGGTCGCGCCGAGATGCGGGCGGCGGTAATAGAAAAAGTCGGGATCGCCGCCCCCGGTCGGGTCGATCGATAGTCCCGTTGTCAGTCGCGCCGGCCGTGAGGCATTGAGCAGGCCAGATGGCGTCTGGTCCGCATTTAGGTTTGCCAGCAGCCGACCGCTCTCGTTTGGGTTGCCGCTGATCCGGTAGGCCAGTGCCGCCTGCGCCGTGCCCTCGATCCAGAGGCCGTCGCGGTCGCCGTTGAAATCGAAACCGCCATCGACCCCGAGTTGAGCTTTCGCGAAGCCGAGCGCGGTCTTCCAGGCCTCGGGCGATTCAGGAAGGGCCATCCAGGGCCAAAGCTGAGCGTCGAGCGCGAGCAGACCCTCGTCCGCAAGGTTTCCGTCGGGCTTCGTGCCAAGCAGGAAATGATCCCCGCGAAAGGCGCGATCGAGCAGCCGCCTGGCCTGCCCTGCCGCGCCGTCGTATTTCCGTTCGCCAGTCAAGCGAAACAGCCAGCGCGCGGCCGCGTGAACATCGGCGTTGTGCTCGGTCGACATCCAGGTGAGCCTGACCTGCTTCGGATCGTAGCCGTGAAAGCCGCCGTAAAAGCCATCTGGGGAAGCGGTCGCGTCGATGACCCAATCGATCAGGCGTCTCGCGTCGGCAAGATACTGAGGATCCTGAGTCGCCTGATGAAGCGTAAGCAGCGCCAATGCGGCCCAGGCAACGTTGCCGGTCGAGGTGCCGTCCTGCGCCGAATCCTCCGCCCAGATCTTGGCATGTCCATCCCACCAGCCTGGTAGATCGGGAGCACCCTGGCTCACCGCACCGGCACGATAGGCATTGCGCACACGGCCGTCATCAAAGCTTCGGTCCTTGCGGACAGCGCGGCTCAGCGCGTTGCCGATCGGTCTTGCATCCGACACATTGCCGCAGGCAATCAGTGCAATGGCGGCGAGCGCATTGTCGTAGACGAACGCTGTCGTGGCGAGGCCCGCGGGAAGGGTCGCTTCATCCGTGCCGGGTTCATAACTCCGAATGAAAACTGCATCGGCTCCGCTCGTGTGTGGCGCGACCGTCTTGTTCAACCCGGCGCAGAAAGTGCCTGCGATTTGCGCCTTTTGGCCTGCGGCCGCCGGCAAGCCCAGGACTGCCGCGCACAGCACCATCGCGATGGCAGGCCTCATCGCGATACGAGGGTCGGAGTTCTGGGCAACCAGCCTTCGTCGGCCTTTAGTTCCTGCGGCCCCGCAGCGCGGAAAGCATCATGCAGACGGGCGATGCCGGCTCGGCGGGTATCGGCATCCAACGACAAATTCTGCGCGGTGGCGGTGTTGCCCGCGTCGTCCCCGATCCATGAAGCAACGAAATGGCCGAGCCGGCGCCAGGTGACTGACATCGAGGGGACCACACCATTGTCGCGCGTCACCGTTACCCACTGGCCGACCGGACAAGCGGATGGGTCTGCAGTTCCCGTTTGCTGCGTTGGTGCGCCATCTTCGCTCGCGCCATCCGGCGTGATGATGGCGTATAGTTCGCGCCGTTCGGTTTGCGGGAACGGAACGGCAAAGCGCTCATCGACCTTGTCGCTGGTCTTCGGCAGCACCGTGCTGACAATGCCAGACCGCAACGAACTCCCGTCGATGCGAACACGGGTGCCGGGCATCATGCTCTGGCCCTGCCGATAGGAGAAGATGGCAACAACAAAGCGCTTGTCGCAGTCGATGATGGAGCTGATGGTATCACCGGCGCTCACATGCCGGCCCATCGCGGCGCCGACGGTCAACACCTTGCCCTGGCCGCGCGAAAGGACATCGGCGGATGCTAAACTCGCGAGCCTTTGTTGTTCGGCATCGATCAGTTGTTCCAGGTCGGCAAGCACGGCCGATTGCTGCTTTTCCTCGATTTTCATCCGCCCGGCGTCCAGATCGATGTCCCTACGCTTCTGAGCCAAATTATTGAGCGCAACCAGTTCGTCCCCGACATAGATTCCCCTGCTCAGGGCATTGAGCTGTGCCATCTTTTGATTCAGCTTGGCGACCTCTGCGTCCGCACCATGCATGGCCGCAGCATATTGTTGGGTCGTCGGCCTGAGCATCTCGATACTCGCGGCATTGCGTGTCACCATATTATTCTGCCGGTCCACCAAAGCCTTCTTTTCACCGCTCATGGCGTTGGATTGAGCAACGCGGGCGCGAAGCTCCTCGATTTGTGACTGGAACTGAGTCTCGAGCTGATTGGTCTGGTTAGCGAGCTCGTCATCGAGCGCCGAAACATAAGTGATGTCTGATTCGTGCTTCGCGCGCGTTGCATCGAGCTTTTGGCGCGCGTCGGACGCCTTTTCCTGCAACGAGATGAGCGTCCCGCGATCAAGCCTTGGATTCCTGATCTGCGCCAGCGTGTCGCCATCGCGGACGTCTCGGCCGGGAAGTACTGTCAACAAGCCGATTTCGCCGCTGATCGGCGCAGTCAGCAGTGTAACAGGGGCGTTAACGACGGCGCGATCGGATTGATCAGCGACGAGCGGCGGCGCTACCGCTGTCAGCATCAAGACAGACAGCAGTCCTGCGACGACTAGGGCAGATACTCTCAATATTGCAGGATGTTTCCGGACAGCGGCGCCAGTTTCGGATCGGTCGATCATGAGTTCTCTTTCCGTTGGAGGTGCAACCAAAAGCGCTTCTCTGGTGATTGGTTGCTAGTTTTTCCCGTCGCCGGTTGTGGCACTGCAACAAAGCAGGGCGCATTTAGTTCAAGTCCCAGAAGAAAATGAGGGTGGAACCGACTCCATGCAATCGGGGCCACGTTCGTAACGAACGTCTTGTCGGGAAAGAGCGGAGGCGCGAGGGTCCGTTGAACAGTAGGTTACCGACCTGCATCGCAGGTGCCCCGACCCCGCCCGACTTTGTCCTGATCCAGGTTAGACTCAGGACTGCTTCTGGCGGCACTTAAAGGACTTGGAGCCAGCGCTCGGTTAGGCTGCCGTTGCGGGGGCGGACGTCGGCAGACCTTGCTCCCACCTTGCAACCATTTGAGGCCTAGACCACCTGGAGCCTCGAATGGCACGCCCACGCCAACGTGTTTGTTTGCAAGACGGTCTGAAGCTGTCTCAAAGGCGCGCTCGAAAGGATTTGTTCGCCACGGTGGCGTGGGCGTTCGAGAAATCACCTGGACGCATTCTTACTGGAGCGAACTACGGCCCGTCGGGCGTTCCTGAGTAAAGGGGCCCCCGCCGCAATTTGGAGAGACGACCGGGGCAAACAGGGTATGGATTGAGAGCAGCTGCTGTGACCCAAACTGAAGTCGCTGGCAATGGTTGCCGGAAGGGTGAAGCGTGGTGGGGTGCAGTGAGACAGGACGAGATTTTGAGCAATGTGTAAGGTTCCTACGCAAATGGAACTGGATGATCAACGAAAGGAACAACGATGGAAGTTGAGTTGCGCAAGGTGGTACTGCAGACAGCGCCCAGCGCCGCGACGGTCACCTTACCAGAGCAATACGGTATGGCTGCCGCCTCATGGCGATAGTTAACCATCGTCGTCGGCGTCGAGCAGCACATCCGACTACGGCAAACCCGATCAGCGGCATCGCCTAGGTTCAGGGACAGGCTCCGCTAAGACTATCACGATGCCGACGCACTTTAGATGGTGGCGGTGGTTTCCCATGCGCTCATCGGACCACTTATCGATGCGATCAGTTAGGTTGCCGACCACCTAGCACGAACGGAGTGCTTTGAAAGTGCCGGTAGAGGTATCGAACGTTGTGTAGATCGTTGTTGGCCCAAGCAAGCTGGTCGCCTCAGTGTTGAGACCATTGCTGTAGTGGGCGTCGGTTACCGTCGCCTGATATGTAATTTGAATAATTTCCGCCTTCGCTGAACCGAATAGAATGTTTAAAAAGGCGAGCGCGAAAAAAGACGCATAACTCAACCCCCAACAAAGCTCCATTCCGCCTTCCTGCGGCAGTTGCGTCAACGGCGTGGATGGAAAGATGAAGGTTAACTCCGTCGAACCAGATGGAGACCGCCGGCTATTTCGACAGCGGAGGTCGGCGGGATAGGTCTTTGGGAAAGTCGTCCAACAAGCTGAGTGCGATATCGATCTTAATTAGCTCCCCCTCAACCAACTCACGTTGCTGTGCGCTCAGACTTTCTTTTGATTGCTGCTCAAGCTGCACAGAGCTGGTCCCGGTTGTCTGAACAGAATTTCCGCGTCGATAAGTGGAGCCTCTGCCGGGGTTAGGCCGCCGCGCGGAGCGGAGGAAGATCGAAGTAGGCTTGATCCGGGGTGTGGTCGTCAAGGCTCGAATGCGGTCGTCGCCCGTTGTAAAAGTCGAGATATCGACCAATCGAGCTTCGCGCCTCACCAACGGTTTCGTAGGCTCGCAGATAGACCTCCTCGTATTTGACGCTTTTCCACAGTCTCTCAACGAACACGTTGTCGCGCCAAGCCCCTTTGCCATCCATGCTGATGGCGATGCCGTTGTCGGCGAGGACGCCGGTGAAGGCCGCACCGGTGAACTGCGAGCCTTGGTCGGTGTTGAAGATTTCCGGCCTGCCGTGACGCGCGAGAGCATCCTCCAGCGTCTCGACGCAGAAGGCCGCCTCCATCGTGATCGACAACCGCCACGACAGGACACGACGGGTCGCCCAATCGAGCACGACAGCGAGGTAAACGAAACCGCGCTCCATGGGGATATAGGTGATGTCCATCGCCCAGACCTGGTTCGGCCGCGTGATCGCCATGCCGCGCAGCAGATACGGATGGATCTTGTGGCCGGGCTCGGGCTTCGTGGTGCGCGGACGGCGATAGAGCGCCTCTATCCCCATCCGCCGCATTAGCGTCTTCACATGCCGGCGGCCGATTTTGCACCCCTGCAAAGCCAGCAGGCCTCGCAACATACGCGAACCGGCGAAGGGATACTCCAGGTGCAGCCGATCGAGCTGCCGCATGATCTCGAGGTCGGCTGAAGAAACCGGCCGCGGTAGATAGTAGACGCTGCCGCGGCTGACCTTCAAAATCTCTGCCTGCTTGGTGATCGACAGATCGTGCGCACGGTCGATCATCGCTTTGCGCTCAGCAATCCCGCCTTGGTGAGCGCTCCTTCTAAAAAATCGTTCTCCAGCGTCAGTTCTCCGATCTTGGCATGGAGCGACTTCACATCGATCGCGGGGATGGCCGGCGTCCCGCCCCCTGATCCGAAAATCTCGGACGCGCTGCCCTCAAGCTGCGATTTCCAGGCTGTGATCTGATTGGGGTGAACGTCGAAATGCTCCGCCAACTGGGCGATTGTGCGGTCGCCCTTGACGGCGGCCAGAGCCACCTTCGCCTTGAAGGCCGGTGAGTGGTTCCGGCGGGGTCGTCTGCTCATGGTTTCTCCTGTTCACGGCGATTATCGCCGTTGTCAGGCAGAAACTCCACTTATCGTCTTGTTCAGATTTCCGGGACCGGCTCTCACCTTGCGGGTGCGGAGATTGTCGAGAGTGGTCATGGTTGAGGCCTTCGCGCGCTTTGGGGGAGGGCCGCCTCTCGGGCACGAAGCAGTCCCCTAATCGTGCAGTACACGGGCTGGGACTAGTCGCCATCTGCGCGACCTGCTGTCACGCTAAACCTGTTTGGATCGGCCGCAACGAAACTCGCGTGTTAAGCTTGATGTCCGCGTTGGAGGTTAATTCTGGAACACGGCCGATATGGGATCGTCGTCAATTCGTTCGGCCAGCGCGCTGGCATGGGAACGGCATCGGCTGACCTTTTGCTTGGGGAGAATGCTGGCAAAGATCGAAGACCTTTGCGCCGAGCGAGACGGCTCAAGACGGAGGGGGCGGCCCCACGAAAGGCGTGGGCTTGGCGGCCGGAGCTGTGGATGGCTCGGCCGCTCCAATGGTACGACGAGGAGTGCGGACAACTCGGCGTGGATCGATGCGCTTGCCGGCTGCGGCAGCGGGCCACGCGCGAGGGCCACTGCTATCAGCACGTCCAGGCGATCGCCGTTGCTGTCGTGCGTCGGGCCGGCGAACGGCCTCGTTGACCTTAGCGCGGTCGCGCCGCGCTTCCGGCGGTAGAGACGTGATCGCGTGGTGAATATCGGGGAATGGTCAGCGTACTTTCAAGCGGCTGTCCGCCCACTGCCAAAAGCGATCGAAGGCGTCCTTTCACAGATCCTCCCGCAGGCCCTTATGGAACGGGTGCCGCACCTTTCCCTCTGCGGATTTTGTACGGACTCGATCTCGGCGTTTAGCTCCGGCTCCACCCAGATGCCCTTGTGCGCGATCAGCTTCGTGTAGGGCTGTGTTTTGTGGATCAGCGGCGTCAGTTGCTTGCGCAGCTCGGTGGATGATTGCTTGTCGAACCCGTGGTCGACCTCGCCGACATAGTTATCGCCCTTGCGGCGGCCGACATAGTTGGCGTCCCAGTCGTTGCCGTCGAGCGCAAAGCCAGCGATGGTCACGTCTCGCGCTGAACGCAGGTTTTCTTGACCCAGTCCCGGCCGCGCCCGGAAAGAAAGCGGCTGGCGCGGACCTTGGAGGATCACGGGCGGGGGCACCGGCTCGCGCGTGGCGAAGTTTTGGTTGACAAAGCCGCGGGTATCGCCCCCGGTCGGGGCGATGGTGGTGACAAGCCGGCGAGGCATCGTCGCACCAAAGCGCTTAGTGGCAAAGAAAAAGCCGCCCAGAGGCGGCTAGTTCTTGGTCAGCCCTTTGCTTATTTCTTGATGGCGTCGGCGGCGTTTCGCGCTGCGTCCTTCACGTCGCCCGCGGCGTTATGGGCGGATCCCTTGGCCTTATCAATCTTACCTTCGGTTTCCATGTCTTTGTCACCACTGAGCTTACCGGCACCTTCTTTGATGGCGCCTTTGGCCTTGTCGGCAGCGCCCTTCACATGTTCGCGATCCATGATCGTGTTCCTTTGTGTCTAGGATACGGACCAACGAAAGAGTTGCGCTGTGGTTCCTCGGAGATAACGGTCGCGATCGATCAGTACGCCGAGACCGCGCTAGGCAACCGCGACTACTCTCTCAACAAGCCGCATGGAGCGGGCGGAATACGGTCCCGCCGGTGGCCCCATTAAGCGACCAGCCCCTCTCAGTTTTGGGTCTCTAGCGCACATGTTCTATTTCGAACCGCAACACCACGCGAAGTGCGGGCCCGAGATCATCGCGGGCCTCTATTGCCAGAGTCCGTACTCCTGAGCCGGGCAGAACGTCCTTCGCGATTTCCCCCATCGTGCTACTAGCTTGGGCTTTCTCAGTTCGGTCGCGGCATTCTCGGTCACTATCAGGCGAATGGTTGTAGTGTCTTGCGCGCGACTCATTAAGCGTCGGCATGTGATCGCAGTTCCTTAACGCTTACCAGCGAGTTGGGAGGGGTGTGGGACACCGTGGGATATTGGGCATTCGGGGCGGATGATGGCGGCAGGAACCCACCACAGCCGTGGCTGGTTAAGCCGCGAAGGAGACGGCAATGAGTGATTACAGAGACACGCGGGGCGGCGCCTATGACCCCGTGAATGAATTTGGGAACCCGCAGCCTCCGCAGGTGCGAGACAAGGAAACCCCGCACCAAAAAGCGCAGTGGGGCGCGGACGTGCGGCCCGAACCACTCCCTGGTCCCGAAGAGGGCTATCCGTTGCCGGAGGGTCTGAGGAAAGAGCGCAAAGGACCCCTGAACAAAGACACGGGGCGACGACCGAAGAGGTAGCTAGTGGCAGCGAACGCTCGCATACGTACTACACTTGCTGGTATGAATAACTCCGCATCATTGCTTGAAATATATAGCAGTGAAGCGCACGAAAGAAGCTCAACAAGACGTGGTCGAGCGCGTATATGCGCGCCCTAACCAACAGCGCCACGGTATTTCAACGCCGACGGTCGCATGTGGCAAACAGGTTTGCGAGCCTGGGAGTTGCGGATGTATTTGGTCGAGGCACTAGAGCTGCTGTCTGATGCACGTCAGTATGTGGCTGATGGTGAGAAAAGCCTCGCTCATCAACAGAAGGTCATTGATCGCCTGGACAGGCAGGGGCGCGACAACCTCGACGCGCTCCTCTTCCTCGAGTACCTCGAAGAGATGCAGCACCAGTACGAGGCTCACCGCGACGGTCTAGAGCGGCGGGTCATAACGATTGTCAGGCCGGAATAGGTTTGCGCCACCGGCCCGATGACGAGCGGATCAGACGACGCCCTTACTCGATGCAATCTGGCGAATTTAAGAACTTTATCTGTGGCTGAACGTTGCCTATTCCTGGAGGCGACATGAGGTTTTCTGGTTACATATTCGATGTCGAAGGCACATTGGTTGACAGCGTGCAGCAGAATTTACTCGGCCTGCAGGAGTCTTTGGCGACCTTCGGAATAGGTGCTTCGTACGAAGAGCTGCAGTCGTATTCCGGCCTGGACGGCAATCAAACGCTGCAGCTCGTTGCACCGGACTTGGTGGAGGCTGACCGGAAGAGGGTGTTGGAGGCGCAAGGTAAGCTTTACGAGAGAAAATACCTCACAAGCGTAAAAGCATTTGCCGATGTGCGCGAAGTGTTCCTGGCGCTAACCAAGGAGGGCGGCAGGATCGGCCTCGCACCCGACTGCAAGGGCGCCGCGTTGCGGCATTATCTCTCGCTGCTAGCCTCGGACGATCTGATAGATACTATGGCGTGCGGAGACGATGTAGAACACGGCAAGCCGGATCCGCGGCTCGTGGGGTTGGCACTGAGAAAGCTGGAAGTCCCTGCTGCCCAAGCAGTGGTAATCGGAGATACGCCCTATGACGCGGAAGCTGCGAGCGGCGCCGGGACGGCGTCAGCAGGCTTCCTGACCGGCGGATTCTCAAGAGAAGCCCTTTTGCAGGCCGGCTGTTTAGCCGTGACGTGAGAGATCCGCGACCTGGTTTGGTGGCTAAAGGCCGATCAGCCGCCGTCTTCCGAAGCCGCGGAGTAAGGAGTGCTCGTGCAGCGTTGGCCCTCCAGACTGTGGCTGGTTCGGCACGGGGAGCGTGCAGGGAACGTCGCCCGCGACGCAGCCCACTCCATCGGCAGCGAAGATATCACCATCGAGGCACGCGACGTTGATGTTCCGTTGAGCTCGTTGGGAAACCGCCAAGCAGACGCACTAGGGCGCTGGTTTGCATCAATGTCAAACGTAGAACGGCCGGAAGTCATACTCAGTTCTCCATACCTTCGGGCCCGACGTACGGCAGACGCGGTCCGCGCGGCATTGAATTCGGGCTCGCACGGACCAGCGGAGGGAATAGTCACCGACGAACGATTGCGGGAAAGGGAGTTCGGGGTTCTGGACCGTCTTACGAAGTTCGGCATCGAACAGCGCCATCCCAAACTGGCAGCCGCTCGCCAGTTGATGGGAAAATTTTACTTTAGGCCTCCTGCAGGTGAGAGCTGGTGCGACGTCATCTTACGCCTTCGCAGCGTTCTAGATACGATCAGCTTGCATTATTCCGACAAGCGCGTGCTCATCGTCAGCCACCAGGTAGTTGTCCTTTGTTTTCGATACCTCATCGAACAGTTGGATGAAGCCTCGGTCCTGAGGATCGACGGGGAGGGTGACGTCGCCAATTGCTCGGCAACGGAATACGTGCTGGAGCGAAAGAATGAAGACCACGCCGTCCTCAAACTGCAGCGGTACAACTTCGTGGCACCGCTCGAAGAAGAGGGAGCACCGGTCAACCTCTGCTCCAGATGCGAAGGTGGCAGCTCGATGATTGAAAATTCGCTCAACGATCGATATTTGCACTTTCATCCGCTTCCGAAGCACCAATCAGGGGACAAACATAGCCAAGGCCGAGTTTTAGTAATTGCTGGCCATCTTGATGTACCCGGAGCCGCCCTTCTGGCCGGTCTCGGTGCCTTGAGGGCAGGGGCCGGTGTCCTGCGCATAGCAACATGTAGAACAAACGCGCAATATATAGGCGCCGCAATGCCTGAAGCGATGGTGGTCGGCTGTGCAGAAACCTCCGCCGGTGAAATCGCCGTTCAGGACGCCCAGCGCCTCGTAGATTTGGCCTCAAGCACGGACGCCGTTTTGATCGGACCAGGAATGCTGGACGAGGCATCCGTAGGGGAATTGTGTTCGAAGGTCTTGGAAGAGGTGGATGGGCAGCATTTCATTTTGGATGCAGCAGCTTTACTTCGCTTCGCGATATCGAATTGCCAAGGAGTCAGCAGGGACGGATCGTCTGCACGCCCCATTTCGTGAGAAATGGCAAGGTTTTTGAAGTTGGATCGCGAGGACGTCGAGAAGGATCCGCTGGGCGCTGCACACACCGCTGCCCGCCGTCTTCAGGCAGTGATTGCGATGAAGGGTGCTAGGACTCACGTCGTTTCGCCTCAGGGAGAAGCGCTCCTGAATAATCACGGCACGATCGGACTGGCTACATCCGGTTCAGGAGACACGCTGGCCGGGATTTTGACAGGCCTGGTTGCGAGGGGGGCGGCTCCGTTTCTCGCTACCGCATGGGCCGTATACATGCATGCGGAAGCCGGCCGGCGGTTAGCGGCCCGGGTTGGGCCACTTGGTCTTATTGCCCGTGAGATACCGGGGGAGATCCCCGCGATCATGCGGGAGTTCGATTGAACCATAAACTATGGCCACCGTGGACGACTACGCCCCGGAGCTTGACACCATGTTCTTCTTCTTTTCCAACCGCCTAGGTTGTCTCGGTTCGCTGCTGGTCTCCGCCCTCGTCACCGTCGCGCTGCTGTTCATGTTCGGAATACTGCGCTTTTGACCGTAGACCGCCGCCCTTGAACGACCGCAACTCGGCGGCCGGGTCGGCTTGGTCGCTCCGCGAGCAACCATCGAGCGTTGCGGGCAATAGAGCGAGCAGGATGACGGCTGGCAGTGCCAAGAAAACTTAAAATCTACCAGGCCGTGCAGAGCTTCTTCGATCGGGCAGTAGCGGCGCCATCGATGAAGGCGGTCCTGGAAGCCTGGCCTCAGGAACCTGCCTACAAGTTTGATGTTGAGTCCTTCGTCCAATGAATTCCCGGCACTCGCGTCCCTGCAGTCAAACGCGACCGGCTTCAGGAACAAACCAATGGGTACACCCAAAGAGATAGATGTCACCCAAAGAGATAGATGTTGTCCGGCGGGCTTATTGCCAGCAAGCTGGTCAGCCTTCAGGTTAAAGACGAGGAATTCTACCATCAAGCCAAGAAGGAGTTGCAAGACACGCTGGATGATGAAGATCCGGCCGGAAAAATTAAGAACGCTATCCGAAAGACGTGCCGGCGAACCACGGCACGTACGTTCCGAGGCTTCCAGCCGAACTTGCGCGCGAGGGGTGTCCCGCAGCCTCCCAGTAGTTCAAATAGGTCCGCACTCGCCGCTGCTGCCTTCCATAAGCGGCGCGAGGATTGATGTTGCAGTAGAGCCGACGCCCCGAGACCGCTGCCATGCACTGCGCATAGTTGCGGTATGAACAGTCTCCCGGAACGCCGATGTCCCGACCTTGGAGGCAATAGTGATAGTCGTAAGCCGCGCTGGCGAACTGCCGGCCACGGTGGCGACTGTTGCGGCCGAAAGCGCCAAAAAGCTAGCATGGTATTGCGCATCATCAATCTCCTGCACGAAACAAACGCGACGTTCTCGATACAGGTTAACACGATCGTTCGCGTGGGTCCGATTGGGTGCGCTAAGGCGACGAAGTCGGCTCTGCATGCTTGGATACTAAAGAGGAAGGAGCTCCGGCGCTATGACATTTTCGTAATTGGATTGAAACAGCGGCTTAGAAATAATTCCCGAGCGGGCGGGAGCGCAGCAACTCGCCGACCGATCATGTCATCAATGGAAACGTGAGCGTTGTTGTCGTGCCCTTATTGTTACTTTCCTGATCGATGGTGCCGCCGATCTGTCTAGCAAGAGAGGCAATCAATTTGAGGCCGGACCCGTTTTCGCTAGAGTTCTGCATGCCGCGTCCGTTGTCCGAAACTGTCAGACGGGCCTCACCATAGCCGAAACCTCCTACCAAGCTCACTCCAATCCTGCCGCCATTCGTGCCGAACGCATGCTTGATGCTGTTCATCGCAGTCTCATTCAAAATGAGGCCAACCGGTAACGCCCGGTCAATACCCAACTCGAGTTCGTCGCACTCGACATCGATTTCGACTTCCTCAATCTGCTGTCGGATCGCGCTGCAAAGAGCGCGAATGTAATAAGACAGCCTGACAATCTGGCCCTCTGGTCGAGGAGCAAGCTGATCATGTGCCAGCGAGATCGCGTTGATACGGCTCGCTACGTGATCCAGCGCCCGATGAGCCTCAGCGTCGTGATACCGACGTTTTTGAATAGAGATAGAGGATAAAACGAGCTGAAAGTTGCTCTTGACACGATGTTGCATTTCGCGAAGCAAAATCTCTCCTCTTTGAGCTTCGGCAACGGCAGCCATCAATTGTGCTTGTTCATCCGGCCGTGCATTTTGGCGCAGCACGGTTGCAATCAGAGCGGCAGCGGCGGTGAGAAATTCGGTGGTATCCTCAGTGAAGTCTCTCGGGGTGGTACTGTCCACCTCCAACACTCCCCATGCCGCACCACCGATTAGCACAGGAACGTTGCTCACCGCAACGATACCATGATCTTTCAGGAAATTGGAGCGCACGTATTCCTCTTGATCGCTGAAATGTTTGATGCTGACCGGCTCCGCCGTTTGAAATGCCCGCCCGGGCGATGAACGTAGGCCGATCGGGAACGTAGCGGTGCGGACGACACCTTCCTTCCATCCGACTCCCGCGACTAGGAGGAGATCGGAAGTCTCCGGACGATATTGAAGGACCTTTACGTGGTGGATCTCTACACCCCGGGCGATCTGAAGAACGGTTTGATCCAAAAAGTGATCTAAATCGGCATTCTCACCTGAAAGTCGTCCGATATCGACTAAAATGCGAATGTGACGCCGGAGCTTGTCCAGCACGCTGCCTTCGCTCGTTTGGTTCGAACGGTCCTCCATCAAATTCCAACGTCCTACCCACCGAATGGTGCCTAAGATTTTGTCCTATCGTTTCGTGCGGCGAACGCGTGCAAGCCAGGGCCGAGCAAGGAGCGATATTTCAAACGTAAGGAGCCTCGCGTCCTCATGCCGGCAGAACCCTCGACTACACCTCTGTCAAACGGCAGGGCTTCCATAGTAATAGCTAGACGGTCTAAAAAATAAGAACGTGTGGCCAGTTAAGACTAGGGCGCGACCGCTGACTTTTCATTTCGGCCGCTACCGACTTTCTTGACGGCCTTCCTTTCGCCGATGCTGACTTCCGGATTTTCGTCGCCGAGTACCGTTCTTCGTCATGCATGTCCGCCGGGTACGCGAGCGCGATTCTCACCAAGACAGTTTAGAGGAGGGGGTTGTGAACGATCGTCAGGTTGGAATAAGTCTCCGCCACTGCCCGTTACGAGCTTGATCATCATCAGAGCAGGATCAGGCTTCCACCTCTAACTAAGGTTCGTTCTTCGTGCCGTCATCATCTGTCTCGAGCCCATTGCCCAGGGGCAAGCCGATTGCCAAGCTCGTAAAAGCTCCCGCAAAAGACCTCCTCGACAGGATTAACTCCTATCCCGGCGTCATGCGCCTCGGGAGTATTCCGTAATCGATCACACCAGCGATCGTCGACATAATTGCTGCGTCTCTCAATAGCTCAACTGATGAACGAGCTGACCGGCTTGCCGGCCACGCTTCGAAGCCAAAACAGGGCTTGATGCGAGGTGAGTAGCAAGCCTAACTACCGTATGGGCGAGATCGACGCCCTCATGGCTGCCTGCATCGTCCGTATGACCCATGGCTGGTAGTGTTCGTGGGTTGAGCAGAACTCTTGCTCTCGATCTTAGCCAGCGCACCGAGCTTGACACAGCGCTAGCAACCGAACCCGTCGCAAGCGCGGAAAGTAGTAGTACTGAGAATCTATCCATGCGCGGTGACCCTCATCCCAATAGGGTACGTAACAAGCTCCTTTTTTAATCAATTGTTCTAGTCAAGCTTACCTGCGGCTTCTCAGGAATAACGGATACCCAGGCTTGCGAAATCGTTCTTTCAGGATGACTTGCGGGATGCAGGCAAACGAGGCTCGCTTCTACACGTTGTCCCGCAGGCCTGCCGGGTTCCAATGGACATCGGAAACGAAAGCCTCGACCGATCGCTAGGGTCAGGCGTAATCACCGCGCGACGCTAGGTACGGAAGAAGACGGCCCAGACAACAGCCATTCCAAATGCCACAAATATCATGCTGAGCGACAGGAGAAGCAGGACTGAGGCCCCCGTTCGGCTTGCCGGGCTTCGGTGGGCGTTTCAATGATAACACCGTGCTTTCTCTTCACCATGAGCGTTGAGCCTCATTCTTTTCAGATATTGTATCCTGCCACCAAGACCAGCGACGCCTGATGGTTCCTAGTTGTACCGCGCACATGCGGTGAATTGCGAGAACAAGGCTGATGAACGTCTCCGCTATCAGCGGTTTGGGCCAAGTCGAGCTCAGCAGGCCCACGCTGAGGTCGTTGCTTTGATGGCGCTTCTGTCGTTACCACATTTTCCCATAAATATTTCCCGACCAGAAACTTCGGTCGTTGCGATGCGTTCATGTCGGCTAATTGGGAAAGCTCAAATGGCTTCTAACGCGATCGCCTTCTTTGCAGGCGTGGGAACCACCTTCGCTATCCTCGCAGCAGGAATTAGCGGCGGATTGGTATTCACAAAGGCAGCCTTTGACAATAGGCCGGCGCTTAACCGCGCAGGCCCCGGACCGGCGCCACGCATGAGAGTTATTTTGCCCGCTTATGGCGAGCCGGCGCCGGGATTTATCTCCGTGCCGGACAAGTTTCAGACAGACATGCTGACGGCAAAACCGGACGTCCAGCCAGCTCAGGAAGCTGTAGCCGTGGCGCAGGTTGAGAAGGCCGACCTGAGAAAGGCCGAGCGCCAGTCAAGAATCGCAGCCCGCAGACAGGCCGAGCGCAAGGTCAGAAAGATGGCCAGCCGCGAGGAACCGGCCATTATGGCCTTTGGCGGCGATAGTCCGCATCTCTTTGGCAATTAGCCAGCTTGCGAGCAGGGGATGGAACCTATCCCCAGGGGCGCAGGTTTTCCTTCATGAATAGGCCGAGTCGTTCGTGCTCGCGCCGGAGGGAGAATGTATGGACGCGCGGCCAAATAACAGCGATGAATTGGCTTCATATCATTCAGATGGCTTTGTACGCGTCCGCGGCGCCCGCGAGCATAATCTGAAGAATGTAGCACTCGACATTCCTCGCAATGTCTTGGTGGTGTTTACAGGTATTTCCGGATCCGGAAAGTCCTCTTTGGCCTTTGGAACGCTGTATGCGGAAGCCCAACGGCGTTATCTTGAGTCGGTGTCTCCTTATGCGCGCAGACTTTTCCACCAAATGGTGGTGCCTGAGGTCGATGAGATCGAGGGCTTGCCGCCGGCAGTCGCGCTGCAACAGCCGCGCGGATCACCCACAACCAGGTCATCGGTAGGCAGCGTCACCACGTTGTCGAACCTTCTGCGAATGCTATATTCGCGCGCAGGCCATTATCCGCGGAACCAACCGCTGCTTTATGCAGAGTCGTTTTCACCGAATACGCCCGAAGGTGCTTGTCCGAATTGCCATGGCATTGGCCGGGTCCACGCGGTCTCTGAACGGACACTAGTGCCTGATGATAAACTGACCATTCGCGGGAGGGCAGTAGCTGCGTGGCCGACTGCTTGGCAGGGTCAGAACCTTCGAGATATTTTGGTGACGCTCGGATACGACGTCGATAAGCCATGGCGCGAGCTCCCGAAGAAGGATCGTAACTGGATTCTCTTCACTGAGGAGCAGCCGACGGTGCCGGTCTACGCCGGGTTCACTCCGGCCGAGACGAGGCGAGCTCTCAAACGTAAGGAAGAGCCCAGCTACCAAGGGACTTTCACGGGGGCTCGCAAATATGTCCTGCAAACCTTCGCCACCACCCAAAGCGCGATGATGAAGCGTCGTGTGGCACAATTTCTTACCAGCACGGACTGCCCGATTTGCAAGGGCAAGCGACTACGACCGGAGCCGCTATCGGTCACCTTCGCAGGTATGGATATCGCCGAAATCTCCCGACTACCGTTGATGAAACTTGACCAGCTTCTGAAACCGTATCTCCACGGCAAGAGCAAAGCTTACGACGGTCACCCTGAGAAAGCTCTCGTCGTCCAACGGATCATGGAAGATATGTTGGCGCGCCTGGACGTGCTGCTCGATCTAGGGCTGGGGTATTTGACCCCTGAGCGGAGTACGCCGACGCTATCGCCCGGCGAGCTGCAGCGGCTTCGTCTAGCAACCCAGGTCCGATCCAACCTTTTTGGGGTAGTCTACGTTTTGGATGAACCTTCAGCGGGACTACACCCGGCGGACACCGAGGCGCTCCTCCGCGCAATGCACCGTCTGAAAGCCTCCGGAAATTCGCTTTTCGTCGTCGAACACGAACTCGACATTGTCCGGTGTGCTGACTGGATCGTCGACGTCGGCCCGGACGCAGGGGAGCAGGGGGGCGAGATCTTATATTGCGGCTCTCTATCGGGTCTCGAAAAGGTGCACAAGTCGCATACGCGGCGCTATTTGTTCGCGCAAAACGAGAAAGCCGCTAGGGCCCCCGCTAGGCATCCCCACGGCGGCTGGTTGAAACTTCGCGGGGTCACTCGCAACAACCTCGACCACTTGGACGTCGATATTCCGTTGGGCGTTTTTACCAGCGTCACTGGAATTTCGGGCTCTGGGAAGTCGAGTCTGATAAGCCAATTTTTGGTCGAGGCCGTCGCCGACGCAATGGGTCAGCTCAAAGAGTCCAGCGAAGACGACGATAGGTTGGACAGGGCTGTAGAGACGCTAGGCGGCGAGATCACGGAAGGCCTTGACAAAATCAAGCGGCTGGTCGTGGTGGACCAGAAGCCGATTGGCCGAACGCCACGGTCGAACCTTGCGACCTATACGGGGCTTTTTGATCACGTCCGCAAGCTGTTCGCTGCGACAAAGCAGGCTCGCGGCAGGCATTACGATGCGGGCCGATTTTCATTCAACGTCGCGAAGGGTCGCTGTGAAACGTGCCAAGGGGAAGGGTCCGTATGCGTGGAACTTCTTTTTCTGCCGAGCGTGTACGCACCCTGTCCGAACTGCAAAGGAGCGCGGTACAATGCCAGAACGCTCGAGATCAAGATTCGAGACCGGTCAATTGCTGATGTCTTGGCCATGACCGTCGACGCGGCGTTCGAGTTTTTCTCCAACGATACATCACTTCGTCGCTCCCTGGGCGTTCTCCGAGAAGTCGGTTTGGGATACATTCGGCTCGGGCAAGCCGCTACGCAACTCTCGGGGGGCGAGGCCCAGCGCATCAAGCTAGCTACCGAATTGCAGCGTTCGCAACGAGGGCAGGCGTTATACGTGCTCGATGAACCCACCACAGGCTTGCACCCGTTCGACGTAGCGAAGCTGCTGAAGCAGCTCCAAGGCCTTGTCGGATCCGGAAACACTGTCATCGTTGTCGAGCATGACATGGAAGTCGCGGCAACCAGCGACTGGATCATTGATATCGGGCCGGGCGCGGGCGCCGAGGGTGGACGAATAGTGGCCTCCGGGCCGCCCGAGCGGGTTGCGTCAACCGCTCTGAGCCGGACAGCCAAGTATCTCGCGCGAGCGCTGTGAGGCGGCAGGCTTGCGCCCTATGCCGCCGCCATCCGAACAGCACCCAGCGCGACAACTCCAGCGCGACGGGCAATGTGAACCCCGTCACCGGCGCTGTCGGGCATCGCAATCCGCCGTACTTCCGAGGAGGGGCAAATGACCCGAGCGGCCCACACTGCCACAAAATCGAATGTATTGGAGATCGGCACAGTGGGGTTCGAAGCCCTGCTTCGAGCGATGCTATCGGGTTACGGCTACCGTTTTTTCTTGATTGGAATTTTGGCCGCGCTCCGGGCTTTTCAGCATTCGCTCGAGGCACACGACCCCAGCCTGTCACGGAGGCATCAAGAAGTCCTTTCAAAGTGGTGGAAGAAAATGGCAGACGACACGAAAATTCCTGACTCCGCTTCGTCAAAACGCTCGCAACCTGATACTAAACCGGCAGTCGCTCGCCGTTTGCACGTCACACAGATGCAGGAATTGGGGAAGGCGCTAACTACCGATTTATCCGGACCGATTAAGAACTTTGATGCCACGATGAAAATGACGACTGTTAAGATTTAGAGGAGACTCTCCGGTCGGCGATTGGTTGCGATCCCGAGCTCAGCGAAATGGAACGTCAACAGCGTAATAGCACATGACCGAAGCCCCGCGCCCCGGAAGCTCTAAAGTCCGCTGCGTGTTTCTTCCACTCTGGCGTATCGCGCACTTGAACTTGGGCTCGCTGCCGCATCATGAGCACTGGCGTGCGGGATAATGCGGGCGGCGGCCCATGCTGCAGGAGGGTACGGATTTATCCAGCCGGACGGCGGCGGTAAGGATGTTCTCGTGCACCTTTCAGCCGTGGAGAAAGCCGGCCGGAGTAGCCTCAATGAGGGTGCTAGGGTGAGCTATGAAGAAATGAGCAACCGAGGCAGATGATGTACGCTGCCGCCCGTGGGGCTTTGGGTGCAGATGATGCGGCCGAACGTTGCGCCATTTAGTGGGCAGTTCAAGGCCTCGTAAATGGTCAAGTCGCTTTGGCGCATTTTGTAAGCGGCGCTAAGACGAATGGAAGGCAGGCGCAGGATTTCCGACAGCCTGAGCGCGATCCCCGCGCCGACACAATGACTTGGTGAGGTCGTCGCCAATCTTGTTAAGCCATGACAACATCCGCGATGACAAGCGAAATTCCGGGCAGAACTCAGTCGGGGATGGTCAAGATTGACCACATGCTTTTTGTATCGTACGTCGGACAGCTGCAACCATTACTGCTCCTCACGGTTAGCATTTGCAGCATTTCCGCTGTGTGGAGACAGCGAGATGTTTTTTTACCCGTGGTATCCGACCCTTATGTTGGCCGTGGAATGCAGTAACGTGATCGATATTCGCCTGCGGAGTATCGCCGCTGGCACAGTGAACGCCGCAGAAGAAACCGGCTTGATGGTCAGCGAAAAGGTAGCTGCTGCTTTTGAAGCGAGTTCGATGCTTTTAGGAGGCAAACAGACAGCCGAGGTGATCGATTTCTACCGCAAGCATGTCGCAGCGAATGTGGCCCGTTTGTCCTAGTGTTGATGCAGCGATCTATGGCCGTTGAGATCCTGGATTTACGGGCGGTGTAGCGCGGTATTTCCGCCTCCGCTCTTTTGCACCATGCGCACGGCCTCATTGGCCTTGGCGCGGTATCGCCGCGCCTCCGGCGATAGCGACGTAACCGCGTGATGAATGTCGGCCGGGATAGTCAGCCCGCTGTCGAGCGGCTGGTGCGCCCATTGCGCTTCCTGACGGAATCGGTCTGCATCAGTCTCTGGCATTGCGCCGGATAACCGAGAGGAGGTAGTATGACATGCTACTATATTTCGGCGTTCGCAGTCGGGGCGACGTGAGCCACTCAGCGATATGGTTGGCCGTGTAGGCCTGACTGGCCCTAAGCTCCATGACGTTCCCTGCTACCATCCGCTCTTCCAATGAAGCTGTGTGCTTCACGTGACGACGCCGCAGCATCAGGACCCCTCCGCAGGGGTTCCGTACCTCCTGATGGCTATTGTCGAGCACGCTCTGCAGCTCTCCGACAAATCACAGGAGGCCTTGCAACCGATTTCCCGAAAGCGTCGTCGAGCGCGGACGACTTCCTTTAGGACCCAATTCTTGGATGTCGCGTTGATGTGACGGTTAAGAGGCCGTCATGGAAACCGTCGAAGCATACTTTGCTAGAAAGAAGGAAGAACTCGAACTGCTGAGCAGCTTTCTCGGCGATCCTTTGAACATCCGGTTTCCTAGGTCGGTGGCCGAGGTGATCGAACAGAAATTTCACCTTGCTGCAGCCCTTAAAGCCGAACACGCGCTTCATGATTGGGTCCTGACGGAAACAGCCTGGACGCATTCAAACCGGCCGAGATCGGGCCCGTTTGAATTCAAATACGACTATCAGCGCGCCGACCTGGAAGTGAAAGGTCCATCATTCTACGCGCTGGAGAACCAACTAAGCAGCGAGACCGTCTATACGGCCTCGGGAATGGCTGCCATTGCAGCCCTGCTGATGGCCACGGCTCCCGTTTTGTCCGAAGCAGACATCGTTACTATGCCGAACTCCTACGGTGAGACGACCGAGCTGATCGATGGTCATGGGAGGCATCTGAGACGGGTCGAACTTGGCACGCAACTTGCTGAAATCAAGGATTTTCGAGGGTCGCGGTCCCGGATTTTGTTACTGGACTCCTGTGCCTCGGCGGGCGCGTTCGAGGCGATCCTCAAATGCGCCCAAGCGCGCCTCGATTTAATCGTGTTCGATACGACTTGTTTTTCGAGCGGCTCAGGCCGGATATCTCGAGTGTTGAACTGGGCCCGGAGTGCAGCAATTCCGATTGTGTTGCTCCGCAGCCATACGAAGCTCGACTCTCTCGGCGTCGAATACGGCCGACTTGGGTCGGCCGCTTTCGTCCACAGCCTGCACGTCAAGGGCGCTAAGCAGCAAATCCTACAAGCCCTCCAGACAGAGACGCGAAACGCTGTCAGACTATTCGGTGGCGCGGCGTTGCCGGCTCATTTCCCGCCGTACGTGGGAGCTCCGGCCTATCGTTCGCTGACCAACAAGCGGGTCGCCGCCATGCTGCGAAATAACCGGCGGACAACGCGCTATTTTTCCGGGGCGCTTGCGGGATCATATGCCGAACTCCATTTCGCGCACGGTCTATACGTCACCTTGGCGCCTGCAGGGACGCTGGATGAGATCAAGGCGCGTGACGTCGTAGCGGAACTCTGTGCGGACTTGGGACGTAAAGGCTTACCTCTTCGCCACGCGGGAAGCTTCGGGTTCGATTTTGGGGCGGCGGAGTGGTCAATGGATAGGATCCGGGATCGCTACGTGGTCAGGATCGCAGTCGCCGATTTGCCAACTTCGCTATGGCACGAGGTCATCGCGGCTGTAGCTGCGTGGTGGAACGCACACGAGCGCGGGGTGACGTTGAGTCCGCAGAATGTCCGAAAGGTTACGCAAGGCGCCCTAGGTACCGTTGCTTAAAACTTCAATGCCGGACATCCGACGCAGCTGTCGCGTCCTTGGCTGAAAGACGAGCCCCGGGTTGATGATCAGGTGAACGGCTTGCGACCTTCGGCGTCGATCATTTCTAATAGTCGGTGCTACGGACCCAAGCGAAAGTAGCCGTTATCGTCTATGCTAAAGCTGACCGACCTGCCCAACTATCCGCCGAAACGGCCTAGGAACGTCCGGTGCCGGCCGCGGTTGTCAGCGCATTCCATCGTATCGCGGAGCGAGCTATGTCTGACAGCCGCCAATTCGCAATCGTCACCGGCGCATCCACGGGTATAGGCCTGGAACTCGCCAGTTGTTGCGCCCAAAGCAACTTCGATCTGCTGATCGCAGCGGACGAACCTCAAATCGAAACCGCCGCGGCCAGCCTGCGCGGGCTCGGCGCTGCCGTCGAAGCCGACGGATCTGTCGACCATCGCGGGCGTAGACGAGCTCTACGATGCATTAAAACGGATCGGGCGGCCGGTCGACGCGTTGCTCGCTAACGCGGGGCGGGGGCTTGGCCGTGCCTTCCTCGATCAGGATTTTGGGCAGATACGACATGTGATCGACACCAACGTCACCGGGACACTTTATCTGATCCACAAGGTCGGAAATGACATGCGGGGTCGCAATGCAGGGCGCATCCTTATCACCGGCTCCATTGCGGGTTTCATTCCCGGGAGTTTCCAGGCTGCCTACAGCGGCACCAAGGCGTTTCTTGACTCGTTTTCGTTCGCTATGCGCGAGGAGCTGCGCGACACGGAAGTCAGCGTCACCTGTCTGATGCCCGGCGCTACCGAGACGGAATTTTTCCGGCGCGCCGATATGATGGACACCAAGATCGGCACCGCCGAAAAGGACGATGCCGCCATGGTCGCGAAGACCGGCTTCGACGCGATGATGCGAGGCGACGGTGATATTGTGACCGGATTCAAGAACAAGGTGGAGACAGCGGCGGCCAGTGTGACACCAGCCGGACTGCTGGCCCGTCAGCATCGCCGACAAGCTGAACCGGGGTCCGCGAAGCGGTGACGCAGTTCCCGCTACCTACCTTGCGACGGGCATCGGCGGGAGTGAAGTGGACGACAAGGCAGTGCTTCGAGCGGCGAATCGTCGCCGGCGCATCGTATTTTTTGGTGTCCTAATCTGAGGTAGGAGTGTCCGAAAACCTCACGGTCCTGTGGCAGTCAACCGCCGGGGCGGGTGCGTTACCTCAGCCCAAGAAGGGCCCCAGCCCCGTCGCTGGAGCCCTTCTCGCTTTTAAGCAGGCTGCGGCGGGGGCTCCTTGGCACGGAAGACGACGCAGGCGCATCTCTCCAATTGGAACCTCTCCGACTGATGGCGTGTTCAAGGATAGACCTTCCAATTGGAGTAGGAGAACGCCATGAATAGAATAATTTTGTCGCTTGGGACAGCAACCCTGATAGCAATCTCGATTGCCAGCGCATCTGCGAAAGACAAGCTAAGCGATGCATTCCTCAAGAAGGCCATCGAGGGCAATTTCGCTGAAGTCAGCATGGGAGACCTTGCGCAGAAGAATGGCCAGAGCGATGGCGTCAAGTCGTATGGCAAAATGCTTTCCACAGACCATGCCGCCGCCAACCAGAAGGCTTTGGATGCCGCCAAGGACTTGGGACTGAACCCACCAACCGGACCTAATGCGAAGCAAAAAGCCGACTTCAACAAGATGTCGAAAATGTCCGGCGTAGGCTTTGACAAAATGTTTGCAACGCACATGGTCGCAGACCATCAAAAAGATATCGCCGAGTACAAGAAGGCGTCCAAGATCAAGGATGCTTCCGGACAATATGCTTCAGGCCAGATCGATACGTTGCAGAAACATTTGGACTCCGCAAAATCGTTGAAGCCCGGCACGTAGTTCCCGGCCAAAGATTTCCTGCAGCAGCGAGCTTCGGCGGAACTGCTAACCTACCTCGGGAGTTCCTCTTCGGCGAACTAGGAGAAATCACGTGCCAGCAATTGATCGTGTGATGCAAACCTACGGCATGATTGTCCGTCCCGCACTTGAGAATCCCGGGTCTGCTAAAAAGGCATGTGATCGTGCCGACACAACAAAATAGGCCCTGGACCGAGGAGGATGATCGCCGGTTGATTGAAATGCGCGCTGCCGGTCGATCTATCGCGTCTCTATCGGCCGCGCTCAGGAGGTCTGCAGGTGGCGTCGCCGGACGTGTCGCTGTTCTCCGCTCGCGGGCAAAAGCTGCGGCGAATGCCAGTCCTGCTTTCTCCGAAGATGATGCTCGCTAACTCACAACGTGAAGCCTCGCACGCGAGGTTGGGTTCAATATTGCTGGCAGCACGCGCTGGCTCGCGCATCCGAGGAGGAATTGCATGAAGATCGCTTTACTGATATTGAGCGTCTATTTCGGTACCTGCTTTTGCGCTCTCGCACAAAGTTCGGGTGGCAGCTCGGCTGGATCGTCCGCTGGTGCAGGTGGCGCGGCCGCCGGCTCCTCGCTGTCGAACGGAAGCACCCTCAGCGGGACAGGAGGTTCACCGGGTCCTAACACCTCAAACGCCCTTAATCACGGCACGACGGGAAACAATCTGGGCGCCCCGCAGACCAACAGCGCGCCCGCGGCCGGATCCCGCAGCAACGCCGTCGACACTCCCACCGCCAACAGTGCCACGCAAAGTCTAAGCAATACCAACACGGGAATTCTCAAGAAGTAGCGACATAGGCGCGCTGCCGTCGTTTCGAGGATCGACCGTTACTGCTTGCTGTGATCGAGTTCGGTACCTGTGGGGTTCGGTGACGGCGGCGTCGGACGGTTGGTCGTGACTGCGCCCGTTGTCGTGCCGGGCTCCGTGTTGGCGCCCGGCGTTACGTCACGCGTGCCCAATGGCGCCGCGGGGTTGGCCGGCTGGGTCTGCTGCGCGGCCTGGGTGGGAGACGTGGTGCCCGTCTGGTTCACGCTGCTATTATTCAAGCCATAGAACACGGCACCCAGCACAACAGCGATGGCGATGCATACATTGCGAGCCTTCCGCGTGGCCGGACCTTCGGCGAGTTGGGGATCGGCCTGCAGTTCATCGTCGCGACGTCGCATTTCCTCTTCACTCCGGCCCGCACGGTGGGCATCATTCGGATTGCGTCGGTCAGCCATTAGTTCGTTCCTCCGATAGCGCCCCAGCTAAGCGAATGAACAATGGGTGGCGTGCGCGGATGTCCCGCCAATGTTGCGTCGCGCGAGAGAATGCGCGCCGGCACATTTGGAAGCTCGAGGGCTATTTGCTTCGATCGCCTAGGCACCCGTCGCGTCGATGCCGCCGCACTGCTTCGTTGACTTTTGCGCGGTCGTGGCGATCCTCGGGCGGCAAAGCCATGACAGCTTGGAGTATTTCGGCCGGGATGGTCGCCATGTCCGAGAACGGCTTGTCAGCCCATTCCCACCATTGGTCGAAAGCGTCTTTCATCGGAGCGCGCCAGCATGCACGGCCCAGCCTTGGGAAAGGCTGGGGCCGAGGGAAGGTGTCTTGTGTGCCTTTGGGCAATACCGAAAGGCACTGGACTCAGAACGTCAGTCATTGGTTCAGATCATTACTGCTTCATGGTGCCGCCGGGCGTGGTCGCATCGCCCTTCTTTTGCGCCGCGCCAGCCGTACCGGCGCCCTGAGTGCTCGCATCTTTGGAGCTTCCGGTTGTGCTTTTTTGCATTTTTGTGGTCTTGCTCTTTTTCGCCGCACCAACGGGGGTGTCTTGGTTGATGTTGCCAGAGGTAGTAGGCGCATTGCTCGTCGGACCGTTGTCCGCCCCGGCCTTGCCTTGACTTGGCTGGGCGAGCGCCATGGTGCTTGACAGCACGAATGCCGTAACTAACGCAATTGTTTTGCTGGTCATCGGTCTTTCCTCGTTTGTGCCCAACGAGAAAACCGCGCCTCCTCGGCAAAGTTCCGTTGGATGAACGGTGGTTCGAGTCCTTTGCGTGGAATTTAGAATGTTTCCCTTGCCGTGAAGGTAACGGCCTCCAATCTTGTTTCCATCAGGATCTCGGACAAACGCTCCATAATAGTTAGCGTTGTAGTTTCTCGAATGCCGGGCGTTCCTTCGTCGGTTGCACTATTGGCAATGGCGGCTTCGTGGAAAGCGTCCGATGGTTTGCCGGTCAGGGGCCTGAAATGCGACGTGGACGCCATTGCCGGGAGTGGCGGGCAAGCCATTGATCGGCATTCCAGGCTGAACATGATATCGGACGATCCAAAATGGACTGCTTTGTCCGATGATTTCAAAAGACGAAAGCCGATGAGCGACAAGCGGTTCATAGAACGCTCGCGCCCGCTTGATATCATTAGTGCCGACAGAAACCTGGTGGATCATCCGTCACACCACGCGCGCATGGGCAGTGGGGAAGGCGTCCAGTTGGGCTTACGCATTCAAGCAACTCTACGCTACAGAATGGGGAGTCAAGCCGACCTCCGACGATTCGTTCCGAATCGTCGCATTGACCAAAGGAATGTAGGCCGCGCCGTTCTAGGGGCATTTGCAAAGGCCAGGAAAGCGGACTGGAATGCTCGGCATGAGCACTAAAAGCCGAGAAGTAATCTGGGGCGGCCGCATCCTGGGCGCTGAGATACGCGCCCAAGGCGCCCGGGAAGCCGCGCAGAAGGCCAGTCGGGAAGCTGATAGAGCGGAGGCTGAAGCTTGGTCAGTTCGCATGGAGGGATACGGCGGGCCCGCACAGCCGTCACCGACGATCGGGCAATGCCTCAATGGCGGTCTGGGCTGGCTCGAGGTCGAGTGCAATCGCTGCAAGACCCGCGCGAGCCTGCCGCTCGATACCATCCGTCGGCCGCGGGACACGCCCATATGGAAGCTGGAAGCCTCACTGAAGTGCAGGTCATGTCGGAAAGGTCGCTCGGCGCCGCCGGTACGGATGATCAAACTGACGGAGGCGCGTGTGATCACGCCTTACAAGTGGGTGCATCCGGACGAGGAGCGGTGAAGGAACAGCGCAGCATGGTTGGTGTCAGGAAGGACCACGTTTCCCCAGCACCGGTTGGTCTACTACGCCTTCGACCTTCTGTGGCGTAACGGAGATCTTCGTGCTGTCCTTCAAATTGAGCGCAAGCAAGCGCTGCTAGAACATTGAACTGCCGATACTCTACTCAGAGCATCTGACCGGAGACGGACAGGAGATATTTGAGCACGCCGCCAGGCTGAACTGGGAAGGCATCATCTCCAAGCCGGCGGACGCGCCGTACCGATGAGCGGACTGAGGCCGGGCTCAAAATCAAAACCGTGATGACGGGAAAATTTCCGGTTATCGGGTTCATCAAGGATCCCACGGGCGTAGCCGCGTTTTACCTCGGCAAGAAGGAAGGGAAGGACCCTATCTACATAGGTAAGGTCGGGACGGGCTGGAATCGCACCACGTCAAGCCAGATCCGCAAGGCGCTCGACACCGTCGTGAGTCCAAAGAGTAAATTGAGTAAGCCGCTCAAGAAACCCAAAGCAACGTGGGTTGAGCCTATTTTCACCGCAGATATCGAATATCGCACATCACCTCCGAGGGCCTTTTGAGGGCCAGCTCATTCAAGGGCTTGAAGAGGAACTGAGCGGTCTGCCCGGCGTTGAGAGCGCATGGCACAACCGTTACCGAGCCTCGTTGAAACCTCGCTCCAAATCGCCTGGGACTTCCTTGGCGCGTCGGGCGAAATATTCGACCAACAACAAGCGGCCGAATTTCTCCTTCGGAACATTCAGACGCAAATCCTCAGCGGTGAGCGGCGTACACTAATGCTTTCAAACCGCGCCATCACCGCATACGAACGACTTCATCATCAGAAAGCGGCATAGCCGGCCGTATCCCTCTAAGGGGGCCGTCATGGGCGCGCGGTATGCTGGCGATCTTTGGAGCCAGGCCCGCGCACTTTCTCTGTCCAAAGGTCTCAGCTGCGCAGCTCGTTTAAGGACTGTCTCGGAGATGGGACTTGCGAGAGGGCTGTCGGTCCATTTGTTCGGCTCCACCATCTCCATCTCCATCGGGTCTAGCTTATCGGCAATACGCACAAGCTCACCATCGAAGGCGTGAAGTACCTTCGCGGCGAAAGAATTTCGCGGACACGACGTGCTTGATCTGTGTGCAAGGTTTGTTTTGGCATCGGCTGGGTTTGCGAGACCCATCCAAACAGAGCTTGGTCTGAAGCTTGGCTGTCAATGCGGCGTTGGCATGCCGTGGGAGTGCCAACATGCCAACGGAATGGAAGAACCCAATACGAGCGGAGTGATCGCCAACGATCCCCGACACGCACAGGGGTGCGTTAAGCGAACATGTCCGCGCCATTTTGCGTGAGCCTCACGAACGTGCCGCTCTCATGCAATTTGAGCCAGCCGCGAGATAGCGCAAGCTCAAGCCGGCGGTGTATTCCGCGGGCGTGGCCTTGTCGCTGAATAGAAAAGGGCCGTTGTTTTATCCGACCTCCCGGAATGGGCTCGCCGACTGCTACTGCCGTGGCTGATCCAGTCGGCTCCGTGTCAGAGCAACTGCTCACGATATGGGATGCACTTAGCGCCTCGGAAGCGGAATTCCGGGAGCTGGAGCCGGGAGAAGGACATCGACCTCAAGGAAAAAAGGGAATTCGCCGCTAGACTGTTAGACGAGTGGCGGCTTTCGATCGAAACGCAAATCGGATTTACGCAAGCAATCAGCGCGGCCGGAGCGCTCGTGCAGCTCGCGCGCGCGCTCGATGAGTTGAACACGCTCGTCGGTCAACTCGATCACGAGAGGCAGGCCGAGATTGAGCGATTTGAGGATATACAGCTCGGCTTATCCGCTCTGCGATGAGGGCCATCAAGCAAACGCCCGGCACTAACCTGGAGCCGGTTCGTTCCAATATGCGGATCTATCCCGGGCCGGACGTATGGCTTGAGGATGTGCTGAGGTGGGTGCAGCAAGGGCACCATACTCGTCAAGCTAGCAGCGACTAGCGCTGCGTCGGCCGACGCCAAGATGGAGAGCTCGCCGGGTCACGCTGGCGGCTTTTGAATGAGCGACGGCCCGGGCTAATTGGGAAAAGCCGGGCCCGCCTTTCTTCCGATGGGGGCTTGGGGGCTTTAGAACCGGAAGCCCAAAGCGTTTTCTGAAGGCCACGGTTCATAGACCAAGCCACTTTGGAACGGATCAGCTTCCTGAATGTTAAGCGGCATCACCGAGCGGTTCTGGGCATTTGTCGGTGCTGAGAACGCCGTATGCGCTCCCGCCTTCCTCTAGCGGAAAGAGCGCGTCATGCAGGCACGCTGGCGTTTCGAACAGATCGATCCCCCCACAAAATTGACTTCGAAGTACTGGCGCGACCGGGCGGCAGCAACGATGGTACAAGCTGACCGTGTTTGGATTGATGACAAGCAGAAATTCAGGCTGCTTCGAATCGCCCTCGAATACGATAAATTAGCCAATGCTGCGGCACTCCAAGAGACGCCATTAGCAAAGCATGCCAACTCAGCTGGCGGCCGCTTTCATTCCAAAATCTGATATTCGAACGCAACGCCTTCAGGACCGTTTTCCTCTTCGTATCAATGTAGATGAGCACGGTCATGGCACGACCCTATACGCTTGGCCTACTTGCTCGTGGCGTAACATCTGGTGGTCGACTTGCCATTCTGAAGGAAAATGGCCCCAGCTATCTCAACCGACAGCTGGGGCCGCCAACCCCGAGCTTTTCTTCCGGCGGGATTCTTCGGGGGCAAAAACCGGAAGCTGAGAATCGACTCCGCTCGCAGCCCCGCGTTCCTATTGATTGCCTATTTTTCCCGATCTGGCGCCTCTGCTGGTATCAGCATAAGAAACGGCCCCAGCTCGTGGGGGACAGAACGCTGGGGCCGTCATTCCAATGCGCCATGCGGAGGGGCGTGGCGCTTCCATCAACGTGGGCAGTGCGTGCCCGTTCCTAAAGGCGGGATGCGTGACGAGTGGCAATGGCCCGACGTGTGTTGCCCCGGCAACGTCGTGTGCGGGCCGCCAACTGAGGCGGCTATTTCAACTGAGATGCTTGCGAAGCTTCTTGATAATCTCGCGCTGGTCGCTGCCGTATTCCTCAGCTTCACGGTGCCATTCTCCGGTATGAAGGCAGAATAGGCCCCAGATTATTTTTCTGATGATCAATATTGAACAGCTTCAGTCATCGAAACATGCTGGCTTTGCTTTGAACGGGGCGCCGTGGAGGGGCCTGCACCGTTCCTCCCAGAGAATGGCCTCAGCTTTGAGCCCCGAGCTGGGGCCATTTCTGTGACCTAACCGGTTCCCAGGTGCGCGCGTTCGAAAAGCTAGGGCCGCTGGCGATCAATGCTCGCTTCGGCGGTTGCGGGCTGGGACAGGTTCATGCCCGACGGCTGCCGCGAACAAGGGCGCGGGGCTTCGGTTCCGCGCCCACACCCGTCGGTAATGCCCTAAACCCGCCGCTTCAACCTGGCGAGTTTTCTTTTGATTTTGGTTGCGGCAAGCTGCTTACTCTGGCTTTCAGGCCGCTGCGCTCGAGGCGGCGGTGGCCGCAAAAACCTGGCGGCCCACCGCTGCTCGAACTTTCTTTGCAGGTCGAGAGGAATAACGCTCACAATCCGAAACTCCCAGCCTTCGCGATCCTGCCCCGGGTAAAGACTTCAACGCTCAAGGTGTCCCAAAGCTCCTAAACGGCGACGCAAGAATAGCGTCGAGCGGAGCTTGGCCGACTTCTGGAACGATGTAGCTTTGCTGGAGTCGATTCAGGCTTCCGGTTTAGATATCCGGCCGGAGGAAAACCCGTGACCGAGCCCGGGGTGCGGCTCTGGTGTGGCAAGAGCGCCAGGGCCGTTTTGATTTTGAAGCGAGGACAGTAACGCTAGACAATAAATAGCCGCAGGCATTGGCGCACTGCGGCTTTAGCCGGGCAATATTCCAATCCATGATGAAATGACGAGCCGCCGGCTCCGGTTTCTAAAGACTGATCCAAACCATAATGCTTGAGGAGTCCGGTTTTCCGTTCCGCGATGGAAACCGCGGCGGTGTTGCCGCCATGCGATAGGAAATGGTCTGAGCGTTCAACCTACGCTCATCATTTATAGCTTTGAGAGTTAGGCCGGCATTCGATGCAACTCGTGTGAGCCTGCTGCGGCCATCCCCGATCGAACCGCAACGCATCCGGCCGCACAGATTGTGACTGCGATCGCCCAAGCCGCCCAAGCGCAGGGCTTTTTCTTGCACCGCGCCCGAACTCGCCAAGCTGGAGCGCGACGAGCAGGTGGCGGAGTGGGTCAGGATCACCGAGAGAATTTCGTCGCAACCTGCGACGAAAATGGAGCGAGGGCGACCGGAGGGCATCGTGGGCGCCCGGATAATTCTGCAAAGCAAAGTGAGAGCGACCATACTTTGCTTTCGTCCCCCCACCCGACAAGAGATGGCTGAGCTCGCCGGGCTATCGAAGCACCAACAAGTCCAAGCCGTCCGCGTCGCCAATGTTCCCGGAAGGAAATTCGAAGCTCTCCATGGAGGGGCGGGGTCTACATCGCGAACAGCAGAATGCAGATCGCGCCGCCCGCTAAGGCTATGTTGGCTGCCATGGCGAGCGCGTGCGTCCAGTCCTGCCGCGCAATGTGTTTAAGAGGCCAAGTCATATGCGCGCCTTTCCTTTCCTGAGGAAGGCGGGAGCGCGACCGAGCGTTCTCATCACCGATAAATGCCCGGGGCGGTGATGGGTTGAGTGTGCGCTCTACGAACGGAAAGCGCTGGTCAAAACTGACCACTGGAGGGAAATGCCAAATCAGGCCACTACCACGATAGAGCTATCAGGTATCCAGCGGAAAGCAGTATGCAGGTCAACCGAACCGTGACGTAGAGCGCGACGCGCATCACGACCGCAATGCAAGCTATGTCATATTTGCTGACGCCAACCAGGAATATTGGTTGCAATGCGCGGGCCCAGACCGCCTAAGCCAAGCGGCTGTCCGGAGGACCGGCTTTCGGCTCGCGAAAGGAGGGAGGTGGCCAAGCTCTCCAGATTTGATTGCTCTTCGGTCAAGCGTTTTTGGACAAACTGCCGTTCAAGTTCTGTCAGGCTGGTCTGCAATAGGTTGCTGTCGGAGGTCATGGCTCCGAGGCGGACGATCGAAGAAAATTCGTAGATTTGCGCCGTGTGGTAATGGCGGTAGCGGTCTCTCGACTCCCCCAGCTCCCCGGTTCAATTCGATCACTCTTTCACGACTTCCTTGTATTCCGACAAAGGAAAATTCCATAGTGATCTCAATGCTGCTCAAAACGTGAACAGGTCGGAATACGTATTGAATCAAAGCAGCTTGCGGATGTCTCTTAATCATCGGGTCCCAGGTTCGAGCCCTGGTGCGCCCACCACCCTTGCAAGGACTTAGCCGTCAGCTGCTGCAAGGCCGCGAACCGTTTTACAGCTCATTTTACAGTTTCGTTCGCGCTTCGAGCTTTAGCACCGCCGCCTCAGGCCACTACGGCGCCCGCGAGGGAACCGCCCAGGGCCGAGCCTTGCGGTCGGCGGCCTTGAACGTACTGATCTGCTCGCGAAATGAAATCGTGACATCCAAGTCGTCCCAGCCGTTCAGCAGCCGGGTTCGGCGCGCGGGGTCGATCGCAAATCGACATCGCCATTCGCCGCACACGATCGATTGCGATTCGAGATCGACCGTGACCGCCGGCGCTGCTCCGCGCATCAACGCCGTCATCAGCGCGCCGGTCTCGGCTTCGCTTGCGACTGCGGTCAGCAATCCGTTCTTGGTCGCGTTCTGCGAAAAGATATCCCCGAACGACGGTGCGATCACACAGCGGATGCCATAGTCGTAAAGCGCATAGACCGCGGCTTCGCGCGAGGAGCCGCCGCCGAAATTGCGCCCGGCCACGATAATCCCTGCGTCACGCCAGCCAGGCCGATTGAGCGGGAAGTCCGGTCGTTCGTTGCCGGCGGCGTCGAAGCGCAAATCGTGAAACAGGACCTTGCCGTGTTCGCCCTTGCGCGGCAGCTTGAGATAACGCGCCGGCAGGATCTGGTCTGTGTCGATATTTTCAGCCGGGAGTGGACAGGCCGCGGCCGTAACGCGGGTGAATTTTTCCATCGCCTCTCCTTCAGTCCTTGCGCGCCGGCAGCGATCGGATATCGGCCAGATGACCGCAGACCGCGGCGGCGGCCACCATCGCCGGCGACATGATATGGGTGCGCGCGCCGACGCCCTGGCGTCCGCGAAAATTCCGATTGGTGGTCGAGGCGCAGCGTTCGCCGGCGGCGACCAAGTCGCCGTTGATTCCGACGCACATCGAACAACCGGAATCCGCCCATTCCAATCCGGCGTCGCGAAATACCCGGTCGAGGCCTTCTTGTTCTGCCTGTCGCTTGACGCTGGACGAGCCCGGCGACACCAGGCCAGGCACCTTGCTGACGCGATGAGCGAGAATGGCCGCCGCCGAGCGCAGATCCTCAATGCGCGCATTGGTGCAGGAGCCGATGAACACCCGGTCGATAGGGATCTCGGTGAGCTTCTTGCCGGGCTCCAGCCCCATATAGTCGACGGCGCCCTGGATATATTTCGCGCGTTCCGGATTTTGCGCGCGTGCGGGGTCGGGAACGTTGCCGTCGATCGGCAGCGCGTCTTCCGGGCTGGTGCCCCAGGTGACGAACGGCGCAATCGCCGTCGCGTCGATCGACACTTCGCGGTCGAACTGCGCGCCGGGATCGGATTTCAGCTGGCTCCAATCGTCCATCGCCTGGTCGAGCGTGCCGTCCTTCGGCGCGAACTCGCGTCCCCCGAGATAGGCGAATGTCGTCGTATCGGGAGCGACCATGCCGCAGCGGCCGCCGGCCTCGATCGCCATGTTGCACAGGGTCATGCGCCCCTCCATCGAGAGCGCGCCAACCGCGGAACCGGCGAATTCGATGGCGTGGCCGGCGGCGCCGTCGGCTCCGATCTTGGCGATGATCGCGAGCGCGAGGTCCTTGGCGCCGAGGCCTTCGGCAAGTTCGCCGTCGGCCGTGATGCGCATGCTCTTGGGCTTTTTCTGCCACAGCGTCTGCGTCATCAGCACATGGGCCACTTCCGAGGCGCCGATGCCGAACGCAAACGCGCCGAAGGCGCCATGGGTCGAGGTGTGGCTATCGCCGCAAACGATCAGCAGGCCCGGCAGCGTCAGCCCCAATTCCGGGCCGACCACATGCACGATGCCCTGGCGGCGGTCGTTGAGCCCGAACAAGGTGATGTGTTGATCGGCCGCGTTCTTGTCCAGCTGGCTGACCATGCGCGCGATTTCGGGATTGGCGATCGGCTCGCCACGGCGGCGCGTCGGCACGTAATGGTCGGCGACGCCGAACGTCAGCTCCGGCTCGGCCACCGTGGCGCCGCGCTCCGCCAGGCGGCTGAAAGCGTGGAACGAGCCTTCATGCACATAATGTCGATCGACCCAAAGCAGCGACTCGCCGTCGCGCTGCACGATCTCGTGCCGGGCCCAGAGCTTGTCGAACAATGTCAGTGGCGTGGTCATGCGGCTATTTCGGGCTCGAGCCCATTGCAGTGGGAGCGCTATATTGTATGCTAAATAATACCAAGTAAAGCCAAGGCATTTCGCCCTGGCCAGCGCCTTTGCAGGGAGTTTTTTGGTGGCGGACCGGTTGCAGGAAGCCAAGGCACGCCAGGTCTACCTGGTTTTGCGCGACCGCATCATGAGCGGGGCCATGGGTTTCGGCGCAAGGCTGCCCACTGAAAACGACCTGGCGCTGGCGCACGCCGTATCGCGCGTCACCGTACGCCGCGCCTTGGGCGAGCTACAGCGCGAGCATCTGATCGAGCGACGCCGCAGTGCCGGCACCCGTGTCGTCTACCGGGCGCCACCGGCCCGGATGATGGCCGACATTTCTGGTGTGCTGGCGAACCTCGCCGACATGGGCCGCAGCACCGGAGTGAAATTGCTGTCGTTCGGCTACGTGCAGGCCAGCGGTCCTGCAGCGGAGGCGCTCGGCGCCGGCGGGCATGAATTGCTGCAGCGTTCGGTCCGTGTCCGCTCGGCCGATGGGTTGCCGTTTTCCTATCTGCTGGCGCATGTGCCGGAGCGCATCGGCGTCACGTTCAACGCCAAGGAACTGGGCGACCGGCCGTTGCTAGAACTGCTCGAACGGTCGGGCGTCAAGGTCGAGCGCGCGACGCAGCGGATTTCCGCCGCGCTTGCTGCGCCGGACGTTGCCCGCGCTCTTGGTATCGAGACCGGATCGCCGTTGATCGAACTGGTACGCACCGTCTATGACCGGGACGGACGCGGCGTCGAACATTTGTATGCTTTGTACCGGCCCGACCGTTACAGTTTCGAATTCGACCTGGTCCGCTCCGGGGCGGCCAGAAAACGGAGCTGGTCCGCTTCACCGCCCGCCGCGCGCAAACCGGCGGGAAAATCGAAATCGTCGAACGCTATTCGATTCATCTAGGTCACAGGGGGCACCACCATGCCAAGCAACGACAACAGCGTTACCCGCCGCAAACTTCTGCAGACAACGGCGTTCACGGCTGCCGCGGCCGCCAGTGGCGTGCTGGCGGCACCCTCTGTTCTGCGCGCGCAAAGCGGAGCCGTAAAGATCGGCTTCCTGCAACCGGTATCGGGCGCGCTGGCCTATTCCGGCCAGCAGGGCCGGCTCGGCGCCTCGATCGCGGTCGACGAGATCAACGCTGCCGGCGGCATCAAGGAGGTCGGAAAAATCGAACCGATGCTCGGCGACGCGCAATCCACCCCCGATGGCGGCAATGCCGAGGTCGAGAAGATGAATTCGGCCGGCGTCTGCGCCATCGTCGGCGGATACGCCAGCGGCATCTGTCTTGCCACCACCCAGACCGCGGCGCGTTACGACTTGCCCTACGTCGTGGACGTCGGCGTCACCGACGCGATCGTCACCCGCGGCCTGAAGAATACTTTTCGATTCGGCCCCGGCTTCGGCGTGATTGCCAAGACCGCGCTGGCAAATCTGATCGCCATCAACGAAAAGGCCGGCAAGCCTGCCAAAACCGTGATGATCGTGCACGAGGATTCCGCCTTTGGATCGGGTTTGGCAAAACTGCTCAACGAACAGCTTCCACCGCAAGGCTTCGAGGTGCTGGAGACCATCCCGCATCCGACGCCGACCCGGGACTTCAACAACGTCGTGCTCAAGATCAAGGCAGCCAACCCGGACATCGTCATACCTGCCAACTATTATAATGAATATGTGCTGCTCGCCCGCACCATGCAGCAACAGCGGGTCCGGCCGAAGGCGGCGATCTACTCGATCCTCGGCGGTGCGGCCTCGTCCTACAAATTCGTCAAGGAATTCCCGGAAGCAGCCCAGTACATCATGGACTGCAACCACTGGTTCGATCCACGAAACCCGAAGGCGCAGGCGCTGAAGAAGAAGGTCGAAGCGCAGGGCCAGTTCTTCACCTACGAGGTCTATATGAACTACTCCGCGACACTGCTGCTCGCGGATGCCATCGAGCGGGCGAAATCGTCCGACCGCGCCAAGATCATCGAGGCGCTCGGCAACTCCACCTTTGCCGGCCACGTGATGCCGTATGCGCCGACCAAATTCGTCAATGGTCAGAACCAGGGCGCGGCCCCTGCAAATACCCAGGTCATCGACGGTGACATCCAGGTCGTGCTGCCCGAGGCCTTTGCATCGGCCAAGCCGGTCTATCCGATGCCACGGACCTGACATGACGCTGATCGAAGCGCCGGTGTCGGCCGGACAGCACCTGTGCATTTGAGTATCCTGCTTCCCGCTGTCGTCAACGGCGTGCTGACCGGCGCGCTGTACGCGCTGATCGCGCTTGGCTTGACGCTGGTCTATGGCGTGCTGCACATCATCAACTTTGCCCACGGCGCGCTGCTGACGGCGGCGCTGTTCGCGGCATTCTTCCTGCATAAGACGCTGGGGATCGATCCTTATCTCGCCGTACTGGTCCTGACCCCGGCATTTTTCGCGCTCGGCTATGGGTTGCAGCGCTTCGTGATCGGTCCCGCGTCGCATGGCAATGACGGCAACATCCTGCTTGTGACGCTTGGGCTTTCCGTCATCATCGAAAATGCGCTGCTGTTTGCGTTTCGCGGCGATACAAGAACGATCGACGTGTCCTACGGCTTTGCCGTGGTGCCGGTTGCCGGCATGTTCATTTCAGCGCCGCGCATTGTCGGATTTGGCGGTGCCGTCATCGTCGCGCTGCTGCTGTGGCTGCTGCTTGGCCGGACCGATACCGGCAAGGCCATTCGCGCGGCGGCAAAGGAGAAACTCGGCGCGCAGCTGTGCGGCGTCGACGTCGCCCACATCTACGCGGTGACTTTCGGGTTGGGAACCGCCTGCGTCGCCATCGCTGCCTGCCTGCTGATTCCGACCTATTACGTCAACCCGCATGTCGGCAATGCCTTCGTGCTGATTGCGTTCACGACCGTCGTGCTGGGCGGCATGGGCTCGATCCCGGGCGCGCTGCTCGGCGGCCTGTTCGTCGGCGTGGTGGAGAGCCTGTGCGGGCTTTATCTCGGTGAATCCCTCGGCCAGATCGGCATTTTCCTGATGTTCATCCTGGTGCTTCTGTTTCGCCCGAGCGGCTTGTTGGGAGAACGCGCGTGAACGGCAGCGGCTTTTTTCCAATTGTCGCCGCGGTCGCTGCGCTGGCCTGCATTCCGCTCATGATCGATTCCAACGTGGTGATGAATTTCCTGGTGATGGCGCTGCTGCTGACGTTGGCCGGGCAGGGTTGGAATATCCTCGGCGGCTATGGCGGCCAATATTCCTTCGGCCACGCGGCGTTTTTCGGCACCGGCGCCTACGCCACCGCGATCCTGCAGACACGCTATGGGTTCAATGCGTGGCCGGCTTTCGCCGCGGGCATCGCGGCGGGCGCCGGCGTTGGCGCCGTCATCGGCGTGCTGACCTTCCGTTCCGGGCTGCGCGGCTCCTACTTCGCGCTGGTTACGCTGGCTTTCGCCGAGGTGCTGCGCATCATCGCCAGCGTGGCGCCGATCACCGGCGCCGGCGTCGGTACGCTGATCAAACTCGATGTTGGCCCGCGCGCACTCCAGTTTGCGAGCAGGGCTTCGTTCTATTGGTTCATCCTCGCGCTGGTGGCCATCGCGCTCGTCATTACGCGTTTGATCGCGCAATCGCGCTTCGGCGCGCAGCTCGTGGCGGTGCGTGAAAACGAAGATGCCGCACGCGCGCTTGGCGTCGATGCAACCCGCGTCAAGCTCGGTGCGATGACCGTATCGGCGGCGATGGCGGCGGCCGCCGGCTGCTTTTACGCGCAGTATTTTTTGTTTATTGATGCTCCGATCGCCTACGGTCCATGGATTTCCGTCGAGGCACTGCTGGCGCCGATCATCGGCGGGGTCGGGACCGTGTTCGGGCCGTTGCTCGGCGCGCTCCTGATCAAGACGCTCGGCGAAGCGGCCAAGCTTGTGACCGGGGATGCGCCGGGCCTTGATCTCGTGATCTACGGTGTCGTTCTGATCGTGGTTGTTGCCTTCGCGCCACGTGGGCTCGCCGGCGTCGTTGCTGCCGTCCGTACACGGCTGGCGCCGCCGCGAAAACCCGACGCGGGAGTCCACGTCGCATGAATGATCGGATATTAGCGGTCGAAGGCGTCTCCAAGCGGTTTGGTGGCTTGCAGGCCGTGCGCGACGCCTCGCTCACGGTCGACGCCGGCCGCATCACCGCCGTGATCGGGCCGAATGGCGCGGGCAAGACCACCTTGTTCGCGATGATCTCCGGCTTCCAGACGCCGACCGGCGGGCGTATCCTCTATAACGGCTCCGACGTGACCGGCTGGCCTGCGCATCGGCTGGCGATGCGGGGCATGGCGCGCACCTTCCAGATCGTGCAGCCGTTCGCCGGTCTCACGGTGCTGGAAAACGTCGCGGTCGGCGCGCATCTGCATATCGCGGGACGCGCCGCGGCGCTGGCCGCGGCCAACGAGATCGCGAGGCTGGTCGGGCTCGAACATGTCCTGCAACAATCGGCCGCGACCCTGACCGTGGCGGGCCGCAAACGGCTGGAGCTTGCCCGCGCGCTGGCGACGTCGCCGAAGCTGCTGCTACTCGACGAGGTGCTGGCCGGACTCAACCCGTCGGAAATTCGCGACATGGTGCCGATCATCCGCGCCATTCGCGAACGCGGCGTGACCGTCATGATGATCGAGCACGTCATGCAGGCAGTAATGAGTCTCGCCGAGCACATCTACGTGCTGGTCGAAGGCCACGTCATCGCGCAGGGGCCGCCGGCTGCCATCGTCGCCGATTCCAGGGTGATCGAGGCCTATCTCGGCGCCGGCGCCGCGGCCAGGCTTGCGGGAGGCGCCCATGGCCGATAGGGCGCTGCTCAGCGTGCGAGGTCTGCACGCCGGCTACGGCGAGGTTGAAATCCTGCGTGGCATCGATCTCATGGTCGGCGCCGGTGACATCGTGGCCGTGCTCGGCTCCAATGGCGCCGGAAAATCCACGCTCAACATGACGATTTCCGGGCTGGTTGCCGCGCGCCAGGGTTCAATCGAGTTCGATGGCCGCCCTATCCAAAACGCCGATCCGGCCGAGATCGTCGCCGCCGGCCTGGTGCATGTTCCGGAAGGCCGCCGCATTTTTCCCAATCTGTCGGTCGCCGAAAATCTCGATCTCGGCAGCTATCGCCGAGCGTCGGCGCAGCGCGATACGAACCGCAAGCGGGTTTTTTCGATGTTTCCCCGGCTGCGCGAACGCGCGGCGCAGCGCGCCGGCACGCTTTCGGGCGGCGAGCAGCAGATGCTGGCGATCGGCCGCGGCCTGATGGCGGAGCCCAAGCTACTGATCCTGGACGAGCCTTCGCTCGGTCTTTCGCCGTTATTGGTCGAGGAAATGTTCGCCATGATCCTGCGACTCAACAGGGAGGGCCTCGCGGTGCTGCTGGTCGAGCAGAACGTCGTCCAGAGCCTCGATATCGTTCGCCGCGCCTATGTTCTCGAAAACGGCAGCTTTGTGATGTCGGGCAGCGCCGCCGATATTCGTTCCAACGCCGATCTCAAGCGCGCCTTTCTCGGATTATGATCATGAACCAATCCAGCACCCTGCGCTCACGCCTTTCGAAACCGCCGATCGTCATCGCTCCCGGCATCTACGATCCGCTCACGGCCTTGCTCGCAACGCAAGCCGGCTTCCATTCGCTTTATATTTCGGGTGCGGCGATCGCCTATACCCGGCTGGGGCAGCCGGACATCGGGCTTGTCAGCGTCTCCGAGGTGATCGAAACGGTTGCCCTGATTCACGATCGGGTCGACGCCGATCTGATCGTCGACGCGGACAATGGTTATGGCAACGCACTCAACGTCGAGCGCACGGTGCGGCTGCTCGAGAAGGCGGGCGCGTGCGCAATCCAGATCGAGGACCAGAGCTTTCCCAAACGCTGCGGACATCTCGACGGGAAATCATTGATCCCGGCTGCTGAAATGGCCGGCAAGATCATGGCCGCGGTCGATGCCCGCCACTCCAGGGACACCCTGATCATTGCCCGCACCGATGCGGTGGCGGTCGAAGGTTTGGACCGCGCGATCGAACGCGCGGTGCTCTACCGCGATGCCGGCGCTGATCTGCTGTTCGTCGAGGCGCCGAAGGCGCGCGAGGATCTCGCCGACATCGTCAAACAGGTCGGCCGCGCCGTGCCGCTGGTCGCCAATATGGTCGAGGGCGGCAAGACACCCATGCTGTCGGGAGCCGAACTCGAAGCGCTTGGCTTCTCGCTGGTTATCTTCCCGGGCGGCATCGTGCGCACGCTGGCCAAGACGGCCACCGAATATTACGCCTCGCTCGCCACCCACGGCAGCACACAGCCATTCCGCGACCGCATGTTCGATTTCGACAAGCTCAACAGCCTGCTCGGTACGCCCGAAATGATCGAGCGCGGCAGGCGTCTTGGCACCAACGAGCCGGAGCAGGATCAATGAGTGATATCGATCCTATCCTGCTTGCGGTGCTCAATGGCCGCCTGGTCCAGATCGCCGACGAGATGGACGCGACGTTGTATCGCTCGGCGTTCAATCCGATCATCGCCGAGGCCCACGACGCCTGCCACGGCCTCTACCACGCACAAACCGGCGCTACGCTGGTGCAGGGTACGACTGGCTTGCCGATCTTTGTCGGCGCGATGGCCTTCGCGGTGAAGGCCGTGATCGACAAGGCCAGTGCGGACGGCAATCTGGAGGCCGGCGACACCTATCTTTTCAACGACCCCTATGACGGTGGCACCCACCTCAACGATTTTCGCCTGGTGCGGCCGCTGTTCTGGAACGGCAAATTGTTCGCATGGCTGGCTTCGGTCGGCCACTGGCTCGACGTCGGCGGCAACGTGCCAGGAAATTTCAACGCCAAGGCGACCGAAAGCTTCCAGGAGGGGTTCCGCGTTCCGCCGGTGAAGCTGGCCCGAGCCGGCGTGATCCAGCAGGACATCATCGACATTTTGGCAGCCAATTCGCGGGTACCGAACTCGAACTGGGGCGATCTCAACGGCCAGCTCAATGCGCTCGATCTGGGCGAAAGGCGGGTGCAGGCCTTGCTCGAGGACTATGGGGAGGAACTGGTCGCCTCGGCGCTCGATCTCCTGACCGCGCGTGCCGCAAAGCTGATGCGCGCCAATATCGCCAACCTGCCCGACGGTACTTACTCGTACGACGATTTTCTCGACAATGACGGCATCACCGATGTGCCGCTGAGCATCGCGCTCGATCTGGTCATTTCCGGCGACACGATGCGGCTCGACTTCTCGCGCTCGTCGCCACCCTGCGACGGCCCACTCAATATTGCGCTCTCCACAACGGTCGCCTGTTGCTATGTCGCGCTCAAGCACATCTTCACCGACGTGCCGGCCAATGCCGGCTGCCTGGCGCCGATCGAATTCGTGATTCCGAACACCACGCTGCTCGCTGTCTCCGCGCCGCGGCCGGTCGGCGGCTACACCGAGACGATCCTGCGCGTCATCGACACGGTGTTCGGCGCGTTTGCCAAAGTCGCCCCGCAACGCGCCAACGGCTCGCCGTTTGCCACCATCAACGCGCTGTCGCTTTCCGGCTGGCGCGAGCACGGCCGGCGCTGGGTGATGTTCTGCTTCTTCGGCGGCGGCCTGGGCGGCAATCCGGAGACCGATGGATTGAATCACGGCAATAACCCGATCTCGACCGCCACCATTCCGCCGGCGGAAATCCTGGAGTCGCTGTATCCGGTGATGTTCACGCAATGGGCGCTGCGCCCGGATTCCGGCGGACCCGGTTTCAACCGCGGCGGCCTCGGCGCGATCTATGAAATCGAAGCGCTGGCGGACGGCGCCACCGACGTATCGCTGCTGGGCGAGCGGGGTAAATTCCCGCCGTTCGGCGTCAACGGCGGCAGGAGCGCCGCGCTCAACCGCTTCGTTTATCAGACCGACAGCCGCGAGCGCACCCCGCCGCTGGTCAGCAAGGTCACCGATATCAGGATCGTCGCAGGCCAGCACGTACGCCTGGAGACGCCGGGAGGCGGAGGATTCGGCGATCCCATGACGCGGGATCCGGTCCGTGTCGGTCGCGATGTCAATCTCGGTTACGTCACGAAGGCGGCTGCGCGTAACGAATACGGCGTAGTCATCGGTGAAAATGGCGCGGTCGATACCGCGGCGACGGCGGCTCTAAGAAGTGGAGCCGGCCAATGAAGGTTTCGAGCATTCTGGGCGTCGACGTCGGCGGGACTTTTACGGACCTTTTGCTGTTCGACGCGGAAACCATGGCCTTTCGCACCGCCAAGGTTCCCTCGCAGCGCGGCGATGAGTCGGCTGGATTCATGCAGGGCATTGCCGCGGTTGGTTTGGGGATCAACATCGGCTCGATCGTGCATGGCACCACCGTCGGCACCAATACGCTGCTGGAACGGCGCGGGCCGAAGATTGGCGTGATCACGACCTACGGCTTCCGCGACGTCCTGGAGATGCGCCGGCGCGACCGGCGGCGAACCTGGGGCTTGTGGGGTGATTTCACGCCGATCGTCGATCGCGATCTCCGCGTCGAAGTGGATGAGCGGACGCTCGCCGACGGCAGCATTCGCCAGCCGGTCGATGAAGCGGCCGTTCGTAAGGCTGCGCTGGCGCTGCGCCAGCGTGGCGCCGAGGCGCTGGCGATCATCTTCATCAACGCCTACGCCAATCCCGACAACGAGCGAAAGGCGCTTGTCGCTGCGAAATCCGTCTGGGACAATGAGTTCGTTTCCGCCTCGCACCAGGTGCTGCCTGAAATTCGCGAATTCGAACGTTCCTCTACCACGGCGCTCAACAGCTATCTGCAGCCGGTGGTCAGCAGCTATCTCGGCAAGCTCGAGCAAGCGCTCGCTCGGCAACGCTTCGAGGGACAATTCTACATCGTGCAGTCGAATGGCGGGGTGATGTCGACCGCGACCGCGCGGCGCTTTCCGGTTCGCACGGCCCTGTCGGGGCCGGCGGCCGGCGTGATCGCCGCCGCGACCATCGCGCGTCAAGCCGGTTACGAAAATGCGATCACCTGCGATCTCGGCGGCACCTCGTTCGACGTCTCTGTTATCGTCGGCGGCAAAGCCTCGCTTGCGGCGCAAACCACGATCGATTTCGGGCTGGTCGTTCGCACGCCGATGATCGAAATCACCACCATCGGCGCCGGCGGCGGATCGATCGCTTCGGTCGATCGCGGCGGGCTGTTGCAGGTGGGGCCGGAAAGCGCCGGTTCGATGCCAGGCCCGGCCTGCTACGGCCAGGGCAATGAGCGTCCGACCTTGACGGATGCGCATGTGGTGCTCGGCCGCATCAACGCGGACAAACCAATCGGCGGCAAGCTTGCAAGTCTCGATGCCGAGGCCGCCGCGCGGGCGATCATGACTCATGTAGGCCAACCGCTCGGCATCGATCTGCTGACGGCGGCTGAGGCCATCGTGCGGGTGGCCGACGCCCGCATGGCCGGCGCGATTCGGCTGGTATCGATCGAGCGCGGTCACGATCCGGCGAAGTTCGTCGGCGTGCCGTTCGGCGGCGGTGGCGCGCTGCATGTCAGTGCCATTATCAAGGAGATCGGTCTGGAAGTCGCGTTGGTGCCGCGGTTTCCCGGAGTCACCTCTGCGCTTGGCTGCGTCATCGCCGATCTTCGCCATGATCAGGTGCAGACACTAAATCTTCTGCTTGACGACCTGGACATTGCCGCACTCGACCGCCGTATGGTCGCGGCAGGCGAGGAGGTTCGCGCGGTGGTGAGTTCTGCCGGCGCCATGATCGAGCGGATCGATCTAACTTTCGAGTTCGACATGCATTATGTCGGACAGACCCACACCGTCGCGGTACCGGTTCCGGTCATACTGCAGGACGGGACTACCGGCATTACCTCCGCAGTCATCAAGTCGGCTTTCGAAACCGCCTATGCGGCGTCGTTCAGTCGCCTGCTGTCCGGACTGCCGATCCGCATCGTGTCGCTGCGAAGTGCAGCTATCGGCCGCCGCCCGGCGCTGGACCTTTCGGCCTTCGCGCCGGGGCCGGAAGCCACGGTCGAAAAGGCGAAACGGGGTACGCGTCCGGTATGGATCGAGGGCGCATGGCTCGACACCCGGATATGGTCGCGGCTCGATCTACCGGTCGGCGCGATCGTTGAAGCGCCCGCCATTCTGGAGCAGCCCGACGCGACGATCTACATCGAACCGGGCCTGCGCGGTCGGGTCGATAAACTGGGAAATCTCATCGTTGAACGGGTCTCCAAATGATGGCGTCATCCGCGCTTCTGCTGCTCGATCTTCAGAACGATTTTCTGCATTCAAACGGCGCCTATGGTCGTGCGGGCCAGAGCAGTCCGGATATCGCGGCGCTGCCGGCCAGGCTCAAGCCGCTCACCGATCTGTTGCGCAAGCAAGGCGGCCTGATCGGCGCGACCTTGTTTACCCTGGTACCGGGCAAGGGCGGCGAGCCGATGATTTCGCCACATCTGAAGATGCTGCGACCGTTCCTGGCCAAGGGCGATTTCGCACCGGGCAGTTGGGGCCAGGCGCTGGTCGATGAGTTGCAGCCAGCGGATTTTTCGGTCGAGAAGATCGCCTTCTCGGCCTTCTACATGACGCGATTGGAGTGGGTGCTGCGCAAGCATCACGTCAAGAAATTGTATTGTGCCGGTATTGTCACCAACGGAGGCGTTGCATCGACCGTGCGTGACGCACACGTCCGGGATTTCGACGTCATCGTGCTGGAAGATGGCTGCGCGGCTTTTTCGAAAGATGTGCACCGGGCCGCCATCGAAGGGCTGCGGACGGTCGCAAGGATCGCAACCATTGACGAGGCGATGCAGGAATTCGCGTATCATGCGCAGGATCAAACCGGTCTCTAGCGTCACCCTCGACGCGCAGGTGCCGTTGTTGATCATCGGCGCCGGCGCTGCCGGCTTGTGCGCCGCGCTGGCGGCGAAGGAAGCGGGCGCCGAGCCGCTGGTGATCGAACGTGACGCGGTTCCGGCGGGATCGACGTCGTTGTCGGCCGGGCTCATTCCGGCCGCCGGTACGCGCTTTCAGCGGGCGAGGGGCATTGCTGACAGTCCGCAGCTGTTCGCCGCCGATATCCAGCGCAAGGCAAAAGGCGAAGTGGATGCGGCCGTCGTAGATGCGGTCGCACAGGGTGCCGGGCCACTGATCGAATGGTTGGCCGATCGTCACGGCCTGCCGTTCGATGTGATCGACAATTTCAACTACCCCGGCCATACCGCCTTGCGTATGCACGGCCTGCCCACGCGCACGGGATCGGAATTGATCAACCAGCTGCGCAGCGCGGCCGAATCCAGCGGCATTTCCATTGTCTGCGAGCGCCTGGCAGAAACGCTCCTGATCGAGCCTGGCGGCCGGGTTTGTGGCGTGGAAATCCTTCGCGGCGACGGCGCCCGCGAGTGCATCGGCTGCGAGGCGCTGATCCTGGCCTGCAACGGTTACGGCGGCAATCCCGATCTTGTCCGAAGCTATATCCCGGAGATGGCAAACGCCCTCTATTTCGGCCATCCTGGAAATCGCGGCGATGCCATCCAGTGGGGTGAGGCGCTCGGCGCGCAACCGGCTCACCTCGGTGCCTATCAAGGCCACGGGTCGGTGGCGACGCCGCACAATATCCTGATCACCTGGGCAGTGATCATGCAGGGCGGCTTTCAGGTCAACACCAAGGGCCGCCGCTTCTGCGACGAGTCACAGGGCTATTCCGAACAGGCGGCCGAGGTGCTTCGCCAGCCGGGCAGCATCGCCTGGAGCGTATTCGACGCCCGCATCGCCACCGTGGCGCGGCAGTTCGAGGATTTTCGGAATGCCGAACGAAGCGGTGCGATCGTGATGCGCCAAAACGTACAAGCCCTTGCGGATGCAATGCGCGTACCGCCGGAAGCCTTCGCGGAGGAGTTGAGCGAAACCGAAGCGCTCAAGACGTGCGGTGGGCGCGATCGGTATGGACGTCAGTTCGCGCCTGGTCAGCATTTCGCGCCGCCATTCCATGCGGTCAAGGTCACAGGCGCGCTGTTTCATACCCAGGGCGGTCTCCTGATTGATGCTGTCTGCCGGGTGAAGCGCAAGGACGATACCGTTATCGCGAATCTGTTTGCGGCCGGCGGCGCTGCAGTTGGCGTATCGGGTTCGACGGCGGCGGGTTATCTGTCTGGAAATGGCCTTTTGACCGCAACCGTCCTTGGCCGTCTGGCGGGGCACGCAGCCGCTCAGTTGGTGCGCTGACAGCGGCCGCACTTAGGTGAAGGCATTGGCTCACGCGGTCGGCAGCGCACCGGCGATGGGACCAGATACCTGAGACGGCTGGAGCCTGATCTCGCCACCCGGATTATGAACTAGCAGCAGCGCCCAGCACTCCGTCCATCGAAGCGCCGCTCGATGAACATGTTGACGTATTCACGCTCAGCCATCGGTGCCGTGCCGGGATGCCGCGCCGCATGGTGGATCAAGTAGGCCTTATAATCGGGCGCACCAATAACCCTAAGCCAACCCTGGCGCAGTTGTGTGGCCGCGTCCCGCGCGCCCGCAAGACACTCTTCTACCGTCGCGCCAGTGACTTCCCGGCAGGACAGGACCGATTTCCGAACATTACGCAGGAGCACCAGACAATCCTCCCTCACGAATTGCAGGCGGCGTCTCAGCTGCAGTCGGGATGGCGTTGCGGAACGCTTTCAGCGACATTCTTAGCGTGAAATAAGCCATGACCAGCACGAGAGCAACGAACAGCACTGTGAGCGTGCCGCATATATAGTTGTTGAAAGCCACACGCTCCATCTCGGCAATGCTCTTGGCCGGGGCAAGGATAGTGCCAGCCGAAGCCGCCTCGCTGTACTTGTTGGCCAACGCATAGAATCCAATGCGCGGATCGGACGAGAATGCCTTCATCCACCCTGCCGTGAGCGTGCAAACCAGAAGCCATGCCGTGGGCGCAAGCGTCACCCAGGCGTAGCGCTCCCGCTTAAGCTTGATTAGCACGGTAGTGGCCAACAGAAGCGCAATGCCGGCGAGCATCTGGTTCGAGATGCCGAATAGCGGCCAGATCGTATTCACTCCGCCAAGCGGGTCGATCGTGCCCTGATAGACGAAGTAGCCCCACGCGGCGACACAGAGCAGTGTAGCAACCACATTGGAAAGCAGGGACTCAGTGCGGCCGAGCGGGGCATAGATGTTGCCGAGTAGATCCTGAATCATAAATCGTCCTGCGCGGGTGCCGGCATCAACCGCCGTGAGGATGAACAGTGCCTCGAACAGGATGGCGAAGTGGTACCAAAAGGCCTCGAGCGCCTTGCCTCCAAAGGCCTGTGCCATGATTTGCGCCATACCCACCGCCAAAGTCGGGGCGCCACCGGCCCGGTTTAGGATAGTGTGTTCGCCGACGTCGATTGCGGTCTGATTGATCGTTTCGGGGGTGATCACCCAACCCCAATTGCTAATTACCTCGGCTGCCCTTTGAGGCGTGTCGCCGATTACCGCCGCCGGACTGTTCATGGCGAAGTAGATGCCAGGATCGAGCACACATGCAGCGGAAAGTGCCATCATGGCGACGAAAGACTCCATCAGCATGCCGCCGTAACCGACAAAACGGGCGTCCGACTCTCGCTCGATCATCTTTGGCGTCGTGCCCGACGAGATTAGCGCGTGAAAGCCTGACACTGCGCCGCATGCGATGGTGATGAAAAGGAACGGGAATAGTGGGCCGGAAAACACTGGTCCGCTACCGTCGGTGAAACGGGTCACCGCCCCCATCTTTAGATCGGGCTGGACCAGATAAATGCCGATCGCGAGAGCGACAATGACGCCGATCTTGAGGAACGTGCTGAGGTAATCGCGAGGAGCGAGGAGGAGCCATACTGGCAGCATGGAGGCGATGGCGCCATAGACGATGATCGCCAAAGCCAGAGCAGGCGCGCTGTAGGTGAAAGCTGGCCCGAGCGTTGCGTCCTGGGCCACGTACTGGCCATACCAGATGGCGAGCAAGAGAACGATCACGCCGAATACAGAGGCTTCGCCCACCTTGCCGGGCCGGATGCTCCGCATGTAGACACCCATGACCATGGCGGTCGGGATCGTGACGGCAACCGTGAACGTGCCCCACGGGCTTTCGCCCAATGCCTTCACGACGACCAGGCCGAGCGCGGCGAGGATGATGATCATAATCCCGAGGGTGCCAACGAGGGCGACGCCGCCCGCGATTGGGCCCATTTCCATTCTCACCATTTCGCCGAGTGAACGGCCGTCGCGTCGCATCGAGCAGAACAGAATAACGAAATCCTGTACCGCGCCCGCAAACACCACTCCTACGAGGATCCAGAGAGTTCCCGGAAGGTAGCCCATCTGTGCAGCGAGCACCGGCCCGACCAGTGGTCCGGCCCCCGCGATGGCTGCGAAGTGATGACCGAAGACGACGTATCTGTTGGTAGGAACGTAGTCGAGGCCATCATTATGGCGTTCGGCCGGCGTCATGCGCGTGTCGTCCAGCTGCAAGACCTTCTCGGCGATGAACTTGCTGTAAAACCGATAGGAGATGAGGTAGACGCAGATAGCTGCGGTCACCAGCCAGGCCGCGCTGACCGGCTCATTGCGATTGAGCGCGATGCCAGCAAGTGCGAAGGCGCCCAGCGCGGTTATACCGGTCCATATCACCCAAGATAGTGCCCGCTTCGGCAGCTCAGGATTTAGTGCGCGTTGCGACATGGCCTTCCTCCCTAGGTTGGCTCCAGTCCAGAGGTATTGCCCAAGCAATCCTCGCTCGGCTACCTGCGACAAGTAGTTTACCAGGCCGACGTGGCGACCATTTGCGCGTTGAGCACATGAGGGTGGCGCGGCAAGGACAGCGACCTCGCTGAGGTGATGGCGTCGACCTGCGCACCTGAATCGGCATAGTGTAATACCGAGCTGATGAAGTTTATTCTCTACCTTCTTGCTCCGTTTTACAAGTTGAGAGCGAAGGTTTTAGAGTTGCGTCTTCTTTCCCTGTTCGGGGCTCGGACGGCCAATCAGAGTCCGCTCACAAGCGTCGAAGAATTCTGTCTCATCGCTTGGTGAGACAGAATAAAGTCTCTGCCTCGCGCCGACCTATTGCAGTTGAACCGGCAGATTGAGCGGGCCGCGGAACCCGAATCCGTGCCAGCGCACGCTCGCGGGATCAGGCAAGGTCATGTTGGGAAAGCGCTCGAACAGCATCGGCAGCAGGATTTCGCCGACAGTTCGCCGCGACAGGTGCGCGCCCGCGCAATGATGCGGGCCGTTGCCAAAGGCCTGGTGAGGATTGGGATCGCGGAGCGCGTTGTAGTTCTCGCCATCTTCGAAAACGTCCTCGTCCCGGTTGGCGGAGGCCTGGATCGTCATCACGGTGTCGCCCTTTGGGATGAAGCAGCCGCGAATCTCCGTGTCCTCCATAACGAGCCGTGAACTCGCCTGGATCGGCGCCACCCACCGCACCCCTTCCTCGAAGGCGGCGCGCCATTTGCCGCCTGCGCGCACGCCGTCGAGCTGATCGGGATTGGTGAGCAGGCCATAGAGGATCGTCAGCAGGGCGTCGCGCGGCTCGTTGATGCCGCCGCCGATCGCGATTTTTACATTGGCGATCATCTGGCTTTCCAGGATAGGAGACTTCGCGTTCACCATGAAGGAGAGCGCTGAGGAATCCGGCTCGGTCCGCACGCGTTCGGCGTTCGCGCGGATACATTTGTCCATTTCCGCATTGGCGATGTCGGTCGCTTGGAAAGGCCCCGGTGTCCAGCCGAAATTGCCGGCACCGTCGATCAGCGTCTGCGACCACCGCTGCATGTCCTCATCGCTGGCGTCCGGAACGCCCATCGCATGCGCCAGCATCCGCGCGGCAAGCGGCCCCGCGAGAGCGGGAAAGAGATCGACAACCTCGCCGCGCGGCAGCCGGTCGAGATACGCCGCCGCCAGTTTCGCATATAGCGACGCCCAGACGGATTCGATCGTCTTCGGCATCAGGGCCGGCATCATCGCCATGCGTTCAGTCCGATGCTCGTCGTGGTCCTTGCGCATCAGCGTATGCGCGAGAAAGGCGCGCTTCATGGGCGTGTTCGGATCGTTGGAGCTGAACAACGCCGCGTTGTCCTTCACGTATTTGGTGTCGGCGGCCTTCGTGAGGAACGTGCGGCCCACGGACTTGACGCGCAACACGGGCGCTTCGCGCCTCAGGCGCTTGTAGATCGGATAGGGATCGCGCGTGAGGTCCGCGATCGTAATCGTCTCGTCCAGGGGGCCCAAGGCGGCAGTCGACATGACGGGTGGTCCTGTTGGCCACGCGAGTATGAGCCAAGGCGGGGCAAGCGCAATGGGGCATGTGCGGAACAGCGCAGCCCCAGCGTCCGCCGCCCCGGGCCTGTTGTGGGTTAAAAGGCACATTTGAGGAGGGACCGGCTTTGGCGCAAAGCGGACAACCGGGCAGACGCACACGGTGGCTAAGTGCCACAAGCCGACCTCGGCCACAGCGCCGCTTCAATCGGCATCAAAGAGGCCGTCATTAAGTCTAGGGCGGCGAACGACGATCGAGCAAAGTGGCCGTCAATGCCTGTAGATCGCGGGGGACGACACTTGAGGATTCTTCGCCGCCAGACAAAGGCATGCTCAGCTTCCAGTTGGTCTGAAACCGGAACGCGCCAAAATCTTTATCAAGGATACTTTGGACCTCAAACGTCCCATTCTCCTCTGGCGATGGATCAAGAGGACGGCCCATGCCGACGTGGCCGGAAACGCCTTGAAACATTGCGGTGTCGAAACAAAAGTCGAGATGGGAATATACAAAGACGCCATTCGTGGTGAGCGCGACAAATGGATGGTCGAGGAGCTTTCGCATTGACTTGAGGCGTGAAAAACGTGGAGTGCTAGCCCGGCCTGGTAACCCTTTCTCGGACAAATCGGTGCTCACCTCACCAAGATCGGATTGCAGTTCAAAGGATCCTCCATTCGAAGCTATGCGGGCGAGCCGCTTGTTGAAGCCATAAAGATTGACGCCGATCAACACTGGGGCAATCTCGTCAAGAAAGAGATGCGGCATGTAGTTGAACGGACCGCCGCTTGGAGCATCGATACCCGCTCGTCGAACGTAAGGGATAAGCTCAATTATTTCATGATACCGCATCCCACCAAACGGGACAAAGCCGGGGCGAACGTTCTTTTGTCGGCAGAACAGAAACACGATTGGATGATAGCCGTTGGGATACGTCCCTTCGAAGCTGCTCGGCGGATCGAGGAAAAGGTTCGGCGGCAGCAACTTTGCGACCTCTCCGGCCTTGCGCCAAATGGTGACGCAATAACCTTCCATCGATCCAACGCCGCCAGCGACGGCCGTTTTCAACTGTGTGACCAACTTGACGATTGGCAGCAAGGTAATGGGAACAGGAATTTTTCGGGAATTGCCGAAGCCTGGGATATGCATGTTCCCTCCTGTTATCGCTCTAGCTGTTGCACGGCCAGACATAACCGCCGCTTCTATACATCCAGCGTCTAGTCCGGTGCGGACCCAGTCGCCCGCAAGAAACAAGTTTGAAATGCCCGATCCGTCTGGCCAAAGCCGCCAACGAAGGGTCCCCGGCGTTGACAGCACGTAGCGTTCCCACGGGTCTATATTTGTCCGCACGTATTGAAAGTCGAGGCGCTTGGAGCCGACCGAATCCGCCGGTGCGTCGAGCAGCTCCCAACGAAAACCTCCAGTCTGGGGATCGCTGGCGTTTGGCCAAATGAATTTAAGGTGACTGTTCATCCATGGCACGATGGCTGCCTTGGCACGCTGAAGTTCGGCTTTGGGAAACTGTGGGTTCGGGGGCGGCGGCATGTATTCAGCTTCCGGAAAAACGCCGACAAAATACGCCATTGATCGCGGCAACTCTCCGTATCTTGCGATTTCGGTCGCGAGCAGCTGCGTGTTGTCCTGCCACGAGTGGAGAGGCGCGCTGCTCCACTCCTCACCCGCCCCAAAGCCGACCATCATGGTTCTGGGGTCATGCCAGCCAAGTTGCGCCGTATCCTTGGTCAGCCACAACTGGAGGGCCAGCGTCTGCGTGGTTTGAATTTCGCTGACGCACTTGCCCCAGGTGTTTGGATGGCGAACGCAAAGGTCACCGCATATCGAACGAAGACCCCCGAAGCCAACGGCAAGGATCGCAATGTCAAATGTGTCAGGCGCCAGAGTCTCATCACCGGCTGGTCGTCGTTTCAACGTGAGCCGAGTATCCGCATCGGGCCAAGCGGTCCAGGCCGATTCCAGGTCGTGTGTCTCTAATAAATGGCCCTCTTTGATCTGACCGTAGTCGGGGTGGGGTGGCCAACTACCAAACGGTTTTCCAGGTACGTCGATCAGCGGGTCATATTCGCCGTTAGAGTCTTCAAGTTTGACTTGGCGGCCAATAGCGATTTCTTCGATCTCACTTCCGTCTCGTGACAAGTGAAGCGCATCCAGCCTGTGAAAGAACCTGAACTTCACCTTTCGTTCGTGAAGGTAGGTGTAAAGCGGCGCAAATAGAAAATCGCCCATCGGCTCGCGCAGCGCATAGAAGATCGACCCCTTGAACGTTAACAGGAGACGAAGAAGCGCGAGCGTGCCAACGCCTGCACCGACCGATCGAATTCCCCGGGCGTAGCCGAACACGTAATCGTAGCATCCGTTTACGACCGCGGACTGCAGGCTTTCTTTTCTGCAGCCGTTGCGCTCCATCCAGCAGGACCATTCCCAATGGTCAATGGCGTCAAGTCCGCCGGAGAGTACCTCATCCGAGAGAATTCCACTGATCAGTCCCGCGGCCAAGTCATATAGGACGTCCAGGCGTGTCGCGTCATCCTTGGGCGCAAAACTAACGGCGTTTTGAACCTGGTTGCGAAATTCCTGCACAAGTTCGATTGCCTTGATTCTATCGCTGGGACTGATCGACTCAGGGGTAATGAGTAGTGCTTCAATCGCCGAAAGTGGCGTTGGAAAGGCGTTAACTTCAGGCGTCTGCAAGATCGAGGCGATCCGCCGTTGCATGTCAACCTGGGCACTCGGTTTCTGAAAAGCGGAGAGGAGAGAATCGACGAAACTCCGCTCGACCCAAGACAGCAATCTTCTCAAGAGAGCGAGCGGCGTCAGGCTGTTGTTCAGATCGATTCCAGGAGTAAGAGAGTTAGGCGGCGCTTGAAGGAGCCACGGTTTCCAAGTGTTGCCTACATGCTCCATGGCCGTGAAGTGGTTTAGCCCGTCGAATTTGCCACGCCATTCGTCCGGCGAACGCTCGAGACGAGCGTAGAGCCGCTGCACCAGGTCGAATGCGTTGTCATAGAATCCGGCCCAGACATGGAGGCCATGTTCGACCGCGCGCAAATCCCTCTCGTCTCGGCCAACGAAGCATTTTCCTCCCAGACGCCAACCGAGGGTATAGATCGTAATGTCGTAACGTGTTTTTTCCGGATCCTGCTCCGTGAGCTCGAAGGCGGCCGTGAGCGCCCCGATGCCGCCGCCGAAGATCGCAATTTGCGTCTTCGTCATGGCCGGCTCTCGCTGCTGGTGAAGCGCGTTGCAGAGGACCGCCGATCAATTTCGGTCCCGCTGCTGGTCCGTACTGCGCCAGTCACAACTTCCAACAGCAATATAGCTCCTTCAGCAGCGAGGGTAATCAGCGAGGGTAGACCCTGCCCAAAGCGCAAGAAATCCTCGCCGATAATTGCAAAGCTCGCTTCAGAAACAGCACGGGCTGCCTGCATTCCAGAAATGACCGCGGCCTCGATACACTCGGTGTTGAATCCAGTGTCGATCCACGCGCCGGCGAGGTACAAATTGTTAAAGCCGGAAGCGTCTGTTGCCAATCGCCACTGCGTGGAGCCGGCTGATGATGCGACGCAGCAGCTAGAAGGATCAATATTCGCTCGGCACACCTGGGCGTCAATTCGATAGGCGCCTTTTGCATTGTTCGGGTCGAACAAAACGCTCCAATCGAAACGCCCGCCGGAGTTCAATTTTGGCCAGATGTATTTAGACTTGTTGTTGAGCCAGTCGATCGCGCGGCGACGAGCGAGTTCGTTTGCCATCGCCGGAACGTGATGTTGATCCGGCAAAGCGCGGAACAGATCGGTTTCGAACACCCCGCAAAGATAATGAAGAGACTTCGGCGGTTGGTAGCGGCTATCGGCAGGCTCGTATTTCAGGACTTGTGACATATCCGCCCATATGTCGAGTGGATCTGGCCCGGTCGATATAACAGTCTTTACAGCCGCGCCTGGTGGAGCCGCTTGCTCGGGTGGAAATCCAAGTTCAGCGACGTCCTTATTGCACCATAGCTGGACCGAAATGCTGGGAACCAAACTCGCCGTTTCGGTCATCGCGCGGAAACGACCGTTCGCTTCAATGAGTTCATCGCACGGTCCCGGTGCAGCATTCAGCTTTTTGAACGCTCCGAGCGGAATGGCGAGGACGACGGCGTCGAATTCGTGCCCTTGCTGGAGCGTCACCTCGTCAACACGATGGGAGCACCAATAAGACTCAAGATCGATATTCTTCGCGGCGAGTTGTTCACCACAGACAATTTGGCCCCATAGCGGCGCATCAGGCCAACATTCCAGGTAGCCGTTATCCGAGCTGGGAGCGATTGTCGGGCAATATTTTCCGTCCCGCAAACACACCTGTTTGTCGAATACAAGTTGCGCAACAGAGTCCCTATTGGCGTTCAAGCCGACACGCTTAAGCTTCATGAAGAACTCAAACTTTACTCCACGTTGCTTCAAGACTCTATAGAGCGGGACTACTACGACTTCACCCATGCCAGATTGCATTTCGAATGCGAAAGCATGCCGGTAGGTGCCGTAAAGGCGGACGACGGCCTGAGCGGCCGTTCCAGCGCCGTAGCTGGGGCGTCGCTGGTCTCCTTCGCAATATTGCAGCATCGAGTCATAGAGCGCCTGAATGATTGGTGAACCATAGACCGAAGCGCGCTCGGCTCCGCAAATAGCGAGCCATTCGCGAAAATCCATCAAGTCCAGATCTCCCACCGTGGCACCTCGCAGGATCATGTCCAACGCGACGCCTTTGATGGTTGCTGTTCCAACGTCAATAAGTTGGGCCAGGAACCTTCCGGCCGCACGCCTTCCGAACTTTTCATCGTGAAGCACATGCTTCGCGAACTTTTGAATGAAGTTGGTAAAGCCACGAATCTGAGTCTCATTATTGATGGCGTCGCTGCTCGCCAGTATGCGCGACCAGTCTCTGCCAAGTTCAAGGCATCTGTTGTGCCTGACGTTCACGACCTGCGACCCGGCCCTGGCCACGACGGGCTCAGTGTATTTATTGATGTCGATGCCCGCTAACGCGAGAAGCTCGATGGTGTCGAGATCGATGGGCAGATCCCGTGGCGCGTCGACGATGCTCTCCTTGACAAGCTGATCGTAGAAGCATTGCACGACGCGGAGCATCTGCGAGAAGGCGGAGAATGGTGCAAGGTCCGGCACATCAATCCCAGGCTCCCCGGGGGCGGGAGGCCAATTCAAGCAGATGATTTCGGAGCTATCGCCGACGCCGATCGAAGAATCTTGCTGAGCTTTTAAAGCACCTTCGCAGGACTTGATCGCCTGTTCTTTGAAGGGCTTCCAATCTTCGTAGGCCGTTCTCAACATGCGAAATGCATTCTCGTAGCAACCGAACCAGATATGCAATCCATGTTCGACTACGCGGCCCTGACAGTCCCGACCCGTCGCTCCCTTTCCGCCGAGGCGCCAGCCCATTTGATAGATTGTGATATCAAAGCGTTCCTGCAGGTCCCCGCGCTGAGTTAGCTCGAAAGCCGTCGCGAGTGCAGCCATTCCGCCGCCCACGATGGCAATTCGTTGCTTCGTCATGCATGAACTCCCCAAATTCGATCCTCAGGCAGACAGGGCCTTATGGACCGCAGCAAGATCAGGTTGGGCTCCTACAAGCTCCAGAAGTTCTGCAGCTCTAGCTAGATTTAACGACCTTTCCGGATCATCGTGCGGCTTCGTCTGACCGATTTCATAGAGTGCAAGCCCTATTTCACGAGGCATTTCCAGGTTCTTCGCTGCTTGTGCGGCTGCACTCCAGATGCGTTGAGCTTTGGCGGGCCGACCGGATAGGAGCGCGGAGCGGCCCTGCAACAGGAGGGCTTGCGGCCGACAGACGGGGGACATTCGCATGACCCTTGTTGCGTGCCGGCAGGCAAGGAGCGCCCGCGATCTGGCGTAGGAAGCGACGTCCTTGCGGTCTTTCTCCTCTCCCCACCTTTCCAAAAGCACTTCCGTCACTCCCACCACTCCATAAACGTAGGCCCCCCAAACGACGTCCACCTCGCGTAGAACCGCGAGGCCACGCTCGGCTGCATCTAGCGCCTCCTTCATCTCCCGCCGTTGGAGATAGGCTGAAGACAGAATTCCGAGGCAGAACAATCGATCCGCCCGAACCAGCCGTACCTGGGTGAGGTCATTCAGGCGCCGAAGTTGCACCGGGTCGGTCCTGTTGCGCATCAGATTGGACAGCACCATGGTCGCGGCGTGCCATGCCCGGGCCTGGTAGGTCGAATCGGGCGAAATCATCGTCTCCAGGTCAGCGAGTAATTTTTCGGCCGCCGTCAAATCGCCACGCAGGATCGAAGATAGCGCCAGGATCGTTAGCGGTGCGGGCCAGCGCGAGCGATCTCCAAGCTGGCGATACAGCCCAAGCGCTTGATTGGCGCAACGCTCTGTGAATTCCCATTCGCCCATCCCGTAGCCATATACAGCGGCGAGAAGATGCGCCCGAGCCTTGATGGGCAAATTGCCGGCCTCTTCAGCAACGTTCAATGCGCGAGAGCAATAGTAGCGACCAATCCGTCGTAGTCCTGACATTCCAAGACCCAAGCCCAAAGCGCTATATCCGCTGATAGTTTCGGCAATGGCTCCGCTGCGCTCCGCCAGATTTAGCGCAGACAATGTCTCATCAAGAACTGCTAACGACTCGTTTAAAAAGAAATGTCGCTCCGCCAGCCGTTCCCGAATGTGTGCAGTTCGTTGAAACTGCAGCCGGTTCGTTGTCGAGTGCTTATTCGTTCGCGGGGCCAAAAGTCGCAATCGCATTTGCTGTGCCACATTGGACATCACACGGGCGAGCCGGCCCGCGCGTCCATGCGGAGATGCTTGCTTCATGAGTGTCATCGCCCGGACGTAGTGAAGGAACGCCTCTTCGTATTCTGCGAGCTCGTTGTTGGCGTCTCCGAGGATTTCTTCCCACTTCGATTGCTGAACGTCGGTGTCCGCGATCGAAGCACTCTCTACCAACCGAAACGCAGTCTGGATGTAGCGAATGGCGTCTCGGTTCGCGTAACTTCGAAGCGCATGCTCTGCTGAGAGTTCGAGGTAGCGAATAGCGCGTCTCGCCTCGTTCGCTTTCTCCCAATGTTGGGCGAGTTGGGAGTAGTAGGGTTCCAGCCATTCGGAGTGGCGCTGCTCGATGACGTCCGCAATCCCCCTGTGGAGCGTGATGCGTTGAGCGAAGGATAAGAGCCTATAGGTTACTTCCTGGCTGATTGCGTGGCGAAAGGAGTAGATTGGTATCGATTCCTCGTCCTCGACCCGGAGAAAATCCTGATCCACCAGTTGATCAAGCATAGCCACAATGTTGGTCACCCCGGTGTCCGTTGGATAAACGGCTTGCGCAATGTCTGCGCTAAAGTCGCTTCCGATCGCGCTTGCAACTTTTAGCAAGAGCTGGGTTTCGACAGGAAGCGCATCAACGCGACTGACAATCGCCCCTTCAAGATTTGGTGGTAGCGACCTATTTGTCGGATCACTGAGGTCGGCCAGTACTTCGCAAGCGCCTCGGATCACGGCGACCGCCCCGGTATCGCGAAGCGCAAGTGCGAGCTCCTCGCAATGGAACGGGTTTCCTCCCCCGTGTTGATAGATGAAGCTCACCATGGGCTCGGGAAGCTCGTTCGCGCGCAGCTTTCTACGCACGAGCTCCTCGATCGATGGCTTGGTCATCGCAGAAAGGTTGATCTCGATAGAGAAATCAAGTTCTGCTGCGGGATCCGGATGCGCCGAGACGAAGGCGCGAGGGCGACTACTGACGATCAGCAGCAGATTGGGCAATTTGTGAGCGACAGCCGCCAGAAGCTTGATGGATGCGCTGTCAAACCAGTGGAGATCTTCGAAGACCAACGCGCGCGGGCCCCGGTCGGAATCGGCAAGCAATGCAACAATCAACGCTTCAATACAGGCGGCCCGCGCAGAACCGGTTATCTGTCTGGTGAGAGCGGTTTCGGTAAGGCTAATATTGACGACGTCCCGCAGCAAGGGCAGCCATGAGATAAGAGTTGCGTCGTGCCCCAGTTTTTCCTGAGCAATCCTGCTTATGTATTCCGGCGAGTTACCTCCGAGAAGGTCGTGAACGATGTCTCGCCAGGTAAAGTATGGCGTCAATCTATCGATCGAAGTTGCAAAGCCCTTCAAGACAGGCAATCCCTGTGTCCGGGAAAATTCGATCAGATCATCGAGCAGAACAGATTTCCCGATGCCTGGCTCGCCCTGAACAATGATTGCCCCGCCGCAATGGCTTTGAAGCGCATCCTGAAGCTGGCGACGTTCGCTCTCTCGCCCGACAATCTGTCCATCGCAGTGATCGCGATGCGTTCCTAAAACGGTCACGGGTCTAAAGGCTGCGACCAGGGCTTCATTTCCCTTGACGCGCTGCGGCGGCAGAATCGAAAAGGTGACGCGACCCCGAACCGCTTCCGCTGTTGTCATGTCGCACAGGATTCTTCCAGCCGCTAGATCCATCAACCTCGCGGCCATGTTGATTGCTGGGCCCATAAGGCAGTATTCGCGACGCTCGTGGCCACCGTAGTCCCCACAGAACAACTTGCCGGAAGCGATGCCGATCGAGGTCCGCACACCGATAGCCGCAAGCTCCCTGGATATTGCGAGGCCAGCCTCGATTCCTCTTTGAGGGTCGTCTTCATGCGTCGATCGGGGAAGGCCAAAGACGAGCGACAGGCTAAAGCCTTTGTCGTCCATGATGGCTTTGTGAACAACGCCGTCAAATCTATGAGCGGCTCGCTGGGCTTCTAAAACGGACGTTTGAAGCGCATCTGCAAACGCATCCCCAAACGCAAGGCCGCCCAGATTGACGTGGACGACGGTAATGTTGCGAAACTCCGCCAACCACTTACGTTCGCCAAATCGAAGATGGTCGACGACCACATCTGGAACAAGCGCCTGAAGTTGAAGAGTTTGCAAGTCCTTCCGCAACGCCGGCTTCGATGGATATTTCCTGTTTGACAGTCGGTTAAGCACAAATAGTCCGTCGGAAATCGTTCCCTCAGAATAATCTCTAATGAGGCCATGCAGCTCGCTGCACAGCACGACATCGCCAACGTTGGCCCTGCGATATGCGTCTCCTAGACACTCTATCGGCGAGCCGACAACTACAAAGCATGATCGGTCGTCGAGCCCGCCTAACTTGCAGCAGTGGATCTCGCCGACTTGAGCGGAAATGCGAACGCGAAATTGGTGCTGTCCTGACACCGCCTGTCGGTTCATTTCGTCTCTCAGCGCAAGACCGCACCGTGCTGCCAGATGCGCTGCCTCATCGATCCTGGGCGTGTCGTTCCACATCGCCAGCATGCCGTCACCCGCGAACGCGATGACGTCCCCCCCATGCTCGCGAATGATGTCGGTGAGAGGTCCAAATGAATGGTTGAGAAGATTTGAAATTTCCTCAGCGCCATCGGGGCCGCGGCGCGCCAGCCGGTTGGTGGTCTCGACAAACCCTGCTACGTCCAGGAGCAGTACGGCCGCAAATCCAGATTCAACCACGGGCGCGCTGGAGGAAAATCGACCTTCGGCGAGCGCGGTCCGAACCCAATTCGGAACGTACGCGTTGGCATCCACGCTGAGTCTGTCCATCGACGTGACCCCGTGTCCCGCGCTCACGCAATTCACAGCAACGCCGGGTTAACCGCTGCGTTGGCCGTCTAGAAAAAATTTTCGTTTTCGCAAAGTTACTCGGTTCCATTTAATAGGCTTTTGCAGAAGGCCGCAACCATAGAGTTTAGCCCAAATTGCATCGCGTTTGCGAGATGACACGAACAGGTTGGCGGTATTCATAACTATTTGAATGATCGGGATTGTCCGTCGTTGAGATCCGGACGGCAGCGTCTAGGGGAGCCTCATTGTGCGCTTTCCATTCTTCTGGTCGCTGGATACGCGGGTCCCTGGATAATGATCTGACCTCGTCTTTTCAGGAGAGGTTAGTTACCGCGATTGGAAAAGTCGCACCTCTCATCGTCTCAGTTCTTGTCTATCCAGCCCGGCGGAACTGGTCGGTATCCGCCTAAATGACCATAACGGCAGCTGCGGCAGTATTGGGCGCCGCCGTATGAGGCAAGTTGGAGAACCGCCGCCGCAGTTAGATGACACTTAACGACGCTTCACCGGCCATGCTGCGCGCGATCCGGCAGACCGGCACCGATGGGAGGACGATCAAGATCGTCTCGCGTATTGAACGGCCGGCATCCTTGTCGGACAATGAGGCGGCGTCCTACTGGCGTAGCGCAGCGGTCTGAACCGGAGAAAATATAATGTCAGCGATTATTCGACCGGCGACCATGAAGGGGCCCGCGATTTTTCTGGCGCAGTTCATCGGCGATGCGCACCCATTTAACAGCTTCGATGCCATCTGCGGCTGGGCGGCAGGGCTCGGTTACAAGGGCGTTCAGGTCCCGACCTCCGATCCGCGCCTGATCGATCTCGACAAGGCAGCCGCCTCCCAGACCTATTGCGATGAAATTGCCGGCGTGGCTGCGAGCCATGGCCTGGTGATCACGGAACTATCCACCCACCTGCAAGGACAGCTCGTCGCGGTCCATCCAGCGTACAACGAAGCCTTCGACGCTTTTGCGCCGCCCGCAGTCAGGGGCAGGCCGAACGAACGTCAGATCTGGGCGGTAGATCAGATGATGAAGGCCGCGCAGGCGTCTCGCCGCCTCGGCCTCACCGGCAGCGTGAGCTTCACCGGCGCGCTGGCCTGGCCGTTCCTGTATCCCTGGCCGCAGCGGCCGCCCGGCTTGATCGAGACGGCGTTCGACGAACTCGCGCGTCGCTGGCGTCCGATCCTCGATGCATATGAGGAAGCGGGCGTCGACCTCTGCTACGAGGTCCATCCAGGCGAGGACGTATGCGACGGCATTACCTTCGAGATGTTCTACGCCCGCACCGGCAATCACCCGCGTTGCGCGATCAACTACGATCCGTCCCATTTCGTCCTGCAGCAATTGGATTATCTGGCCTTCATCGACATTTACGCCGATCGCATCCGCGCCTTCCATGTCAAGGACGCGGAGTTCAATCCGACCGGCCGGCAGGGTGTCTATTCGGGCTTTCAGTCCTGGCTCAATCGCGCCGGCCGCTTTCGCTCGCTCGGCGACGGACAGGTCGACTTCAAGGCGATCTTCTCGCGGCTGGCAGCCATCGGATTCGACCGCTGGGCAGTGCTGGAGTGGGAATGTTGCCTGAAGAACGCGGAGGACGGCGCGCGCGAGGGCGCCGGATTTATCCGCGACCACATCATCCGTGTCACCGAGCGAGCCTTCGACGACTTTGCCGGCGGCGCAAGCGACGGTGCACAGATCCGACGGACATTGGGTCTCGTTTGAGCGCCGATATAAAGCGACAGGAGCGCGCGGCATGGCTGAACCACGTATTCGACTTGGAATGGTAGGCGGCGGGGAAGGCGCTTTCATCGGCGCCGTCCACCGCATCGCCGCGCGCCTGGACGATCGCTATGAACTCGTCGCTGGCGCGCTTTCGGCCTCGCCCGATAAAGCGATCCGATCGGCGGCGGCGATCGGCCTTGGGTCCGATCGGTCCTATCCGGACTTCCGGACCATGGCTCAGGCCGAAGCCGCGCGAACCGACGGTATCGAGGCGGTTGCGATTGTCACGCCAAACCATATGCATGCCCCTGTCGCCGACGCCTTCCTGGATGCGGGGGTTCACATCATCTGCGACAAACCGCTGACGACGACCCTTGAGGAGGCACGCCGCTTGCGCGACAAGGCGCGTACGAGCGGACTGATATTTGCCGTCACCTATAATTATTCCGGTTATCCGCTTGTCCGCCATGCACGCTCTATGCTTCAGGGTGGCGAACTCGGCGCGATCCGGATCGTGCAGGTCGAATACCCGCAGGACTGGTTGGCCGGTCCGCTTGAGGCCACCGGCCAGAAGCAGGCCGACTGGCGTACCGATCCGGCGCGCTCGGGTGCCGGCGGCTGCGTCGGCGACATCGGCACCCATGCATACCAGCTGGCGCACTTTGTCACCGGGATGGCGCCTGAGCAGATCTTGGCCGAGACGACCATCTTCGTGCCGGGCCGCCGTGTCGATGACAACGTTCAGATCTTGCTGCGTTACGGGAACGGGGCGCGGGGCGCACTGTGGGCGAGCCAGGTCGCGCCCGGAAACGATAACGGGCTGCGGTTACGGATCTTCGGTGAGAAGGGCAGTCTGGACTGGCGGCAGGAAGACCCGAACCTTCTCGTGTGGTCTCCGCTCGGTGAAGCACCACGGTTGATCCGCCGCGGCACAACGTCCATGAACGCCGCCGGTCAGCGCGTCAATCGTACGCCACCCGGCCATCCTGAGGGATACCTGGAAGCGTTCGCGACGATCTATACCGAAGTGGCCACAGCTATTGTAGCGGGTCGTACCGCTTCCCTTGCCGATCCGGGGCTGACCTTTCCAACGATTGAAGATGGCTTTGCCGGTGTTGCGATGGTGGACGCCGTCCTGCGCTCGAGCGCAGCCGGAGGGGTATGGATGCCGGTTGAATTGTGAACGCACCGACCACGCCATCTACGCCCCCTTTTATGGACCTGCAGATCAATCCTTCAGCAAATCATAGTCCCGGCGCAAAACAGTTTGAACGTGAACCGCCGCGCGCGCGGCGGTGTTGGCATCTGCAGTGCCCGCTGCAAGCACACACAGCGACCAGTTATTTTCAGCATGCTTTGTCACCCGATTGATCGCTACGTCCTGCACGTTATGGCAGCCGGGCTGCCTTCTAACTTCCAGCAACGCTCGACGGTGCAATTCCGGCATTGAAACGCGGATCTTGGGCATCGGATTGGCTCCATTGGTCGGAGGCCGCGCGGCCCATACCTAACAGAACGAGAGCAATTCGGGTTCCACTTGCAAGAGCGCGACCTTCGATAGGCTGGGTATTCGCACGGCAAGGTCCGGGAATCGGGGGCGCGCGCTTCGAGTCACCCGCGCTGCGCCTGATGTCCTGTTACCAAAAGTGCGGGACATCAAGAGCCAAGCGTTAAGCTATGTCATCCGCGGCCAGAGTTTGCCTTGCGGGTTTTTCTTGCGCGATAATTCCTTCCAGTCGCGAGATGTTCTCCAGCAGGCGCTGGCTGGTCAGGACGAGGAAGTAATAGCCAAATTGCGGATTCTGAAAATAGATCTCGAGCAGCTTGTCATAAGTTATGGTCAGTACCTGCCCGTCCTCTATGCATTCGACCGTCGCGGTTCGCTGCTTATTGGGCGTCAGGAAGCCAAGTTCGCCCACGATGCGTCCCGGCGGAAGTTCGACGCCGATTTCCGTGACTAGATACCTTCCTGTGATTGTCAGGAACATTTCGTTGGCTGCATCGTCCTTCTTGCACAATGTATCGCCCCGGCGATATCTGCGCTCGGTCATGAACGGTCTGAGCCATTCCATCGAGGTATCGCTCTCGGTCGCGACACGTGCCTTCTTGATCAGATTGCGCATTTGACGGAGGCGAACGGCATTGATCGGTAGCAAAAGCAGATAAAGCAGAAACGTTGCGACGTTGCCGGAGAGCGCGCCAAAGGCAACAAAGAATGTACAGCCGGCCATGTTCGCAATGCGCAGCGGCACCATTGTCTGCATCAGCAAGGTCGCGACAAAGAAGATGGCGCCAATCAGGGCGAACATGTTGGCAAGCGTGATGTTGGCCAACCCGATTTCCAGTAGCCGGTTGAATAGTGCGTCGTAGGTGATGTTGTTGGGATCGAGACCCATCTGAACCAGAATCTTTGCGATCCTGAGATTGTCCGCCGCCGTATCAAGAATGCGGTCTAGTATCGTCGAATCTGCGCTGCTCGAGTTCATCGGATATTCCCCCGCGCAAAGCCGTCGGTATTCATTGGATATCCTGGATACGATAATCGAAGTCCGATAACCATTTGGGTAAGATTAATAGCGGCGATCGTCGATTTACCTCAAGAGCGGTTTCGGCATTTTTACCCGCAGGCTGGAAAGCGCCAATGCGCTTCCGGGCATTGCCGATGCGGCCGACGACAAGGCGCCAGCCGGTGCTATCCATTTTGGATAAGATTGAGATTGATAGCGTCCAGCCATGCCGCGCCAGCCAGACCAAAGCTACAGAACGAGCGACGGAAACTCGGCCTCAAAACCAAGAACAACCGCGGGCCTCGCCCTTGGCGTTGAATGCCGGGCGAGCGGACTCGTTCGAGGCTTGGAGGTTTCCTCAACGAGTCCGCAGCCGCCGCCGCTACCTTCCCCAATAGGAAAGGTTGCCGATGTCGGCAGAGGAGTCTGTACCAAAGCGAGCAGATCAATGCGGAACTAGCGCGATGTGGTAAGGGGGACACATGTTCAGCATCCGAATTTCGGTCTAACAACCTGACCCGATGCCTGGCAGAAAATCGACTTCCTTGCCCCGGGCTTGCAAGCTGTAGGTCGATCGTCGTTGCCGCGCGCACGGTCGTGCGCTCGCCGGCGTACCGTTCTGCGACGTGTCTTAATGAAAGAGACGATGGCTTTGGCGGCGAGATCGCGCACCGTCTTGGCGCGCTGCTCTTTAAAATCCTTATCCAGCATAGGAATGGCACGCGAAGAGATGATCTCCTCCTTGAGCCTGGCGGCTCTTAGGCGAACAGCTCAGCGCCGGACAGCGGTTTCCAGGAATTCTTGCACCGAGCGCGGTACCTCGTCGTATTCGACAAAGCGCCGACGCAGCTCATCGGCAATATCGACCGTGACATCTCGCGACCAGCCCTCGGCGGTGTTGAAGGCGACGACACGAACCGGATGGCTATACTGGTCTTCCAGGAGACGGCGGATCAGCGTCTCGCGGTCGGTGCCTTCCTCGTCGGCCTCGCACCAGGCGCGCCCGAGCCTGCCAAAATCGTTCAGCACCAGATAGGTGTCATGGTCGGCGCTTGGCGGTACGATGGACGGGGAGCGAGGCATTACCTTTGGCTCCAGAAAGTCACGCACAAAGCGACCCCGCCTCGCTTGGCAGGGTCGCTTGCTCTCCGGGCAGGGGGCTGGGCGGCGTAAGCCCGGCAGGCCGCGACACTCTATCCGCAGGAACCTGATGCAATAGCTGCCAAAAAGGAGGATCCCTCTTAAGTTCCATTCACCTTCCGGACATGTTCCAGCTCCGGCGCTGACCGGGTGGGCTGGACGGTAAGCGGACACCCACCCTTCACAGAAGAGCCATCGGCCAAACCGTTCGACACGTTCTCCGCTATCGAAGGCTGCTTCCTCGCTGACCGGATCCACAGCCTCAACTAACTGCAAACGCGATGACACGCGATGCAAGATGATTTGCCGGTCGCCCGAGTACTCTCATGCGAACGGTTTGGCTTCCGTAGCAGATGCGGCGTTCCCAGGCGGAATGACAAACCGGAACGAATATTGCCGGTAGCTGCCACGAAACCAATTTCTGTAGGCCACGAAATAATCCTGAAACACAGGCCGTCAACGATTCCTGGTTTTCGATAAAGGCTTTGCGGAGCTAAACCATGAACTGGGAAACAAATGGAATTGCAGTTGGCACTCGCTTTAAAATCAGCAAACTTGGAGCCGTTCGTTGTCCAAAGCTGGCTGACAAAATGGGCATCGTTGTCGGCTTGAGCCGTCACAACACCGGTATCACCGTGCTGTTCGATGGAGACAGAAGACCGACCTGCTTGCACATGGGTTATATATCTTCAACAGCTGAAGTGCGTTAAGGGCCGCCTTAAGGCGTTCAGTGCTGGCGTGTCGGCCCCGCGCGTACCGAAACACGCGTTCGATAAAATCCCGTACGTTGATGCCGGCGCTTGTCAGTCCGCTTCGGTCAAACTGGGAGTCTCGGTCCCGGGCCGCCATTCTAGTAACTGTGGTTCGGGTCGCTCTCCTTCTGCCGCGAGCCGAGATTTCCACGCTGAAAACTCCCATACGCCCCTTTGTGAAAAACAAGCGGACGACAAGCAATCTCTTCGCCCGAGAACACCTCGCCCAGGATGATATCGTGGTCGCCTGCCTTGTGGATCGCGGCGACCCGGCAGCAGAGTTGAGCCGCGGCACCTTGCAACAGGGGCAGCCCGTCAGCGCTGAACGCAACGGCAAGATCCTTAAATCGGTTCTGCTGATTCCCCGTGAAGCGAGCCGACAGTTCCGATTGATGTTGGCCAAGAATGTTCACCGAGAAGAAGCCCCGGTTGCGGATAGCTGTGCCAGTCGCGCTGCCCTCGCTTGTGCAAACGAGAAGCATGCAGGGCTCCAGTGAGACCGACGTCAGCGAGTTTATGGTCACGCCGAAAAGCTCGCCGCTCCATTCGGTTGCGATGACGGCGACCCCGGTTGCAAAGGTTGCCATGACAGACCGGAATTGCTTGGGATCGATGGAGACACCGCGCAAGATCGCGCTTCGGTTGCCTTGCCCCAGAGATGAGATGCGTGTGTTCATGTCGCCAGGGTTTCCCAAGACCCAATGTCAGAGCAGTCATGACGCCGCTGCGACATCGTCCGTCACTTTCGCAGCATGTGATAACTGAGTTCGCCGGGATCGGTGAGGTCCGGCACCTTCCAGCCGTCGAGGTCGTATTCGGCCATGCAGTCCTCGGCGAATCCCTTGAACCGGTCGGCATTGCCGGAGGCTTGCGCGCCGAACAGGCAGTAGCGGCGGATCTCCTCGGTCGAACCGCCATAATTGATCTCGTAGAGTTCGTGCCGGCCGCCGAATTCGCTGCCGATGCAATCCCACAGTAGTTTGAGCAGTTTCACGCGCTCCTCGGCCTTGTAGCCGTTGGAGCCGCGCAAATAGCGATCCAGATAAGGACGGATCTCGTCGTTCTTGAAGTCGCTGGCATGGCTGTTGAGATAGATCAGCCCGGAGGCGACCGTTTGCTCGATCAGGTACTTGACCTTGGTGTAGGCCATGGTGGCGATGATCTGGTAGGCATTGCCGGGATCCATGTTCGGCAGCACGTAGTCGCCGATCCACGGCTTGGGATCGCGGACCATTGCATCCGACAGGCTCCAGAACAGATTGCGCCAGGCGATGACTTCGCCGACATTGGCCTGCACGCCGCGATAGTCCTTGGTGCCGGCGGCCTCAGTCGCTTTCAGCAACAGCCCGCTGATGAAGTCGAGCTTGACGGCAAGCCGCGTGCAACCGTGAACGACGAAACGCGGCAGGAAACCGGTTCGCGGGAAGAAGTTGTTGGCCTTCTCGATGTCGCCATAGACGAAGACGTTCTCCCAGGGCACCAACACCTTGTCCATGATGAACACGGCATCGTTTTCGTCGAGACGACTCGAGATCGGATAGTCGAACGGACTTCCCATCACGCTCGCGCTCATCTCGTACGAGGTGCGGCAGATGAATTTCACGCCGGGCGCGTTGGTCGGCACCATGAACACGGTTGCGAACTTCTTGTCCTGGAGCGGAATGAGCCCGTGATGCGCGACGAAGGTGTAGTTGGTCAGCACCGAGCCGGTCGCGACCACCTTGGCGCCGGACACGATAATGCCGGCGTCGGTCTCCTTCTCGATATGGCAGCAGACGTCGGCGACTTCGTTCGGCGGACGGTCACGATCAACCGGTGGATGGATGATCGCGTGATTGATGAACGGCACGCGCTCCTGGCTGAACTTGTACCAGCGCTTGGCATTGTCCTGGTAGGGTTCGTAGAAATCGGAATTCGCGCCGAGCGTCGCCAGGAACGCGGCCTTGTAATCCGGCGCCCGTCCCATCCATCCATAGGTGATCCTGGCCCATTCGGCGATCGCATCACGCCCGGCGATGAGATCGTCCATGGTCTTCGGCGCCTTGAAGAAGGCGTGCGTCACGCCGCCATTGCCGGTGTCGGTCGGCACCAGAAGCTTGTGCTTGCGCTTGTCGTCGTGCAGCGCGTCGTAGAGGCGGGCGACCATGCGCGCGGTGTTGCGGAAGGCCGGATGGGTGGTGACGTCTTTGACCCGCTCACCGTAGATGTAGACGGTGCGGTCATCGCGCAGCGAGTCCAGATATTCCTGGCCGGTTTGCGGACGGGTGACTTTGACGTTGCCGATGTGCTCCGGCGGAATTGCCGATGCCGCGTTGCCCTGCGCCTTGCCTGCCATCGCGCGATCTCCCTCGATCTCATTGTTCGATTATCGAACTAGTGTCCGTATTCCGAACTTAGTGCGACGATACGGCCGCGCCGGTCGCTTGGCAAGGGCAGCGCTTGTTCAGAAGGTCATCGATGAGATCTGTTCGGAGATGCGGTTGAGCTCGGGGAGAAAATGCTCCCGCATTTCGTTGCGCGTCGTGCGCGTCGAGTGTGTCGACAGGTTGATGGCGCCGACGGCCTGTCCGCTGCGATCGAGCACCGGCACGGCCAACGCGCGCAGGCCGCGCTCGAGCTCTTCGTCGACGATTGAAAACCGCTGCGCACGATCAGCGCGGATCCGATCGAACAGCGCCTGGAGGTCGGTGATGGTCTGCGGCGTGTAGGCCTCGATGCGTTGCGACTTGAGCCGCCGCCAGATCTCGGCGTCGTCAAGATAGCCGAACATGATTCGGCCGAGCGCGGTGTGCAGCGCCGGCAGACGGCTGCCGACCGACAGCGCCGCCGACATGATCCGGCGGGCTGGGACGCGCGCGACATAGACGATGTCGTTGCCTTGCAGGATCGCGGCCGAGCTGGATTCGCCGAGCCGCTCGCTGAGCTCGCGCATCAGGGGCAGTGCGCGATCGATCCAGCTCTGCGTCGACAGATAAGCGAAGCCGAGGTCGAGAATCTGCGGCGACAGCGAAAACGTCCTGCCGTCCTGTTCGACATAACCGAGCTGGGTGAGGGTGCGCAGCACGCGGCGCGCAGTGGCTCGCGACAGGTCCGCCACCCCTGCGGCCTCAGACAAGGTCATGGTCGGACGCTGCCGGCCGAACGCGCCAAGCACGGCGAGGCCCTTGGCGAGCGTCGTCATGAACTCCTTGTCGTCGGGCTCGCCCTTGCGATGCCTAGGCTCGCCCTTGCGATGCCCTGGCTCGCCGTTGCGATGCCCGGGGTCGCCCTTACGTGGCGGCGGGGTTTGCGTCATGACGCGGCCTGTTGACTCCATGTGGTCTCTGGCGGAGACTGGTCGACATACGAACGTATGTTCGAATATCGAACGCCGGCCCGTGTGTCAATCGAACCACGATGGAAATCCGGGGCATCCAGAGGGGAGGACGCGCAGATGACCTGCCACAACATCAGTTCGACTCATCGCTATCAGATCGACCGCCGTACGCTCCTGAAATACTCGGCCGCAACGGGCGCCGCGCTGTCGGTTGGATTGAAATCGCCGGCGATCGCGCAGACGCGCGCGATCAAGCTCGGCTATGTCTCTCCGCTCACGGGACCGCTCGCAGCCTTTGCGGAAGCCGACAATTTCATCATCGCCAATTTCAAGGAAGCGGCAAAGGCCGGCATCAAGATTGGTAACGCCACCGTGCCGGTCGAAGTCATCGTGAAGGACAGCCAGTCCAATCCGAACCGCGCCGCCGAAGTCGCAAAGGATCTGATCGTCCAGGACAAGATCGATCTCATGCTTGTCGCATCGACGCCCGAGACCACCAATCCGGTCTCGACCCAATGCGAGATCGAGGAGGTGCCGTGCATCTCCACCATGGCGCCGTGGCAACCCTGGTTCATCGGCCGTCAGGCCAATCCCGGCGGCGGGCCGCCGGCCTGGAGGGGCTTCAATTACACCTATCATTTCTTCTGGGGGCTTGAGGACGTCATCGCCGTCTTCACCAACATGTGGAGCCAGGTCGCGACCAACAAATCCGTCGGCGGGCTGTTTCCGAACGATGGCGACGGCAATGCCTGGGGTGACAAGGTCGTTGGCTTCCCGCCGGTGCTGGAGAAGGGCGGTTACAAGCTCACCGATCCCGGCCGCTATCAGAATCTCACCGATAGTTTCTCCGCCCAGATCGGTGCGTTCAAGTCGGCCAGTTGCGAGATCGTCACCGGTGTGGTGCTGCCGCCGGATTTCACGACGTTCTGGAAACAGGCACTCCAGCAAGGCTTCAAGCCGAAGGTCGCTTCCATCGGCAAGGCGATCCTCTTTCCGGTCGCGGTCGAGGCACTCGGCAAGGACGGTCACAATTTGTCCTCGGAGGTCTGGTGGTCGCCCAGTCATCCCTTCAAGTCGTCGCTCACCGGAGTGAGCGCTAAAGACCTCGCCGGCGCCTATCAGACCGCGACCAAAAAGCAGTGGACGCAGCCGATCGGCTTCATCCATGCGTTGTTCGAAGTCGCCGTCGACGTGCTGAAGCGCGCGCCCGACCGTGATCCCAAGGCGATCGCTGCGACCATCGCTGCGACCAATCTCGACACGGTCGTCGGCAAGGTGCAATGGGGCGGTGCAAACCTGCCGCCCTTCGCTGCCAAGAACGTCGCGAAAACTCCGCTGGTCGGCGGTCAGTGGCGGTTCAAGGATGGCAAATACGATATCGTCATCACCGACAACAAGACGGCGCCGGCGATCCCCGTCGGTGGCCAAATGGAGGCCATCGCCTGATCGCGCGACGCGTTGACATCTCATGCTGGAAGTCGCAGGCCTGAAGAAAAGCTTCGGCTCGATCATCGTCGCCGACGATCTCGATCTTGTGGTCGCGCCGGGCGAGGCGGTCGGCATCATCGGGCCGAATGGCGCAGGCAAGACCACGCTGTTCAATTTGATCGCCGGCGGCCTGACGCCGACCGCCGGCAGCATTCGTTTCGACGGCCGAGACCTCTCAAAGCAGCCGCCGCAAGGGCGATGCCGGGCCGGCATCGGCCGCACCCACCAGATTCCGCAACCGTTCGAGAATCTCACCGTGTTCGAGAACCTGCTCGTCGGCGCGGTCTATGGCCGCCACAAGTCAGAGCGGGAGGTTACGCAATCCTGCGGCGAGATCCTCGAACGGCTCGGGCTCATCAAGCGTGCCAACACGCTCGCGGGCTCGCTGACGCTCCTGGAACGCAAGCGGCTGGAAATGGCCCGCGCGCTCGCAACCGCGCCGCGGCTTCTGCTGCTGGACGAGATCGCCGGCGGCCTGACGGAGGGCGAGTGCCTCGAACTCGTCGCCACTATCCGCGAGATACGCCAGACCGGCGTCGCGATCCTGTGGATCGAGCATGTCGTGCACGCCCTGCTCGCCGTTATCGATCGCCTGGTTGTGCTTAACTTCGGGCGCAAGATTGCGGAGGGGGTGCCGAAAGAGGTGATCCAATTGCCCCAAGTGCGCCAGATCTATATCGGCATCGAGGCCTGACGCATGCCGCTGCTTCAGACCCGCGGGCTCACGGCGTTCTATGGCGACTTCCAGGCGCTGTACGGCATCGACACGATGCTGGAGAAGGGCGAGACCATCGCCATCATCGGCGCCAATGGGGCAGGGAAGTCGACCTTCCTGAAGGCAATCGCGGGCCTCATTCAAGGCGCCGCCGACAGTGTCCTGCTCGACGGCTCGCCGATCGGCGCGCGGCCAGCGGCCGACATCGTCAAGCTCGGCATCGCGCTCGTGCCGGAAGGGCGGCGGTTGTTTCCTTCGCTCACCGTGGAAGAGAACCTCCTGATCGGCGGCTACAGCCGAAAGATAGCGGGCCCATGGACGCTCGATCGCGTCTATGCGCTGTTCCCGATTTTGAAGGAGCGGCGCGTCTCGGCAACGCCGACCCTGTCCGGCGGTCAACAGCAGATGGCTGCAATCGGCCGCGCCTTGATGTCCAATCCGCGCATTCTCTTGTGCGACGAGATCAGCCTTGGCCTCGCGCCGATCATCATCGCCGACATCTACGCGGCCCTCCCGCAGATCAAGGCGGAGGGCACCAGCGTCGTGCTGGTCGAGCAGGATATCGTCCAGGCGATGAAGGTTTCCGATCGCGTCTATTGCTTCCAGGAAGGCCGTCTGTCGCTCACCGGCCGCCCGCGGGACCTGACCCGCGACCAGATCCACCGCGCCTATTTTGGTTCATGACATGACCGGCTGGCTCGATGCATTGATCCAGGGGGTATTGCTCGGCGGCCTCTACGCCCTGTTCGCGGCCGGGCTCTCGCTCATGTTCGGCGTGATGCGGCTGGTCAACCTCGCCCATGGCGATCTCATCGTGCTCGCTGCCTTCGCGATCCTCTTTGTCGCGAGCAAGCTTGGGCTCGATCCTTTTGTCGCGGTGCTGGTGGCAATGCCGATCCTGTTCGTGATCGGCTTTGCGCTTCAGCACGTGCTGTTGAACCGGACGCTTGGGCGCGATTTGCTGCCACCGCTGCTCGTCACCTTTGGTCTCTCCATCATCATCCAGAACGGACTGTTGCAGGTTTTTTCCGCCGACAGCCAGCGCCTGCGCTCCGGCGCAATTGAAACCGCCTCGATCCAGCTTGGCGGCGGCATCGCGGTCGGCGTCGTGCCCTTGTTGACGCTCCTGTCCGCGATTGCCGTGATCGTGCTCCTCAATCTGATCTTCTACCGGACGCCGATCGGCCGCGCGTTTCGCGCGACGTCGGACGACCTCGAAGTCGCGCAGCTCATGGGCGTGGATATCAGACGTATCTTTGCGGTGGCGATGGGGCTTGCCTTTGTCGTGATCACGATCGCCGCGCTCTATCTCGGACTGCGGGCGAATTTCGATCCGACCATCGGTCCCGCCCGGCTGCTCTATGCCTTCGAGGCCGTGATCATCGGCGGTCTCGGCAGCTTCTGGGGGACGCTCGCCGGCGGCATCGTGCTCGGGTTAGCCCAGACCATCGGTGCCCGCATCGATCCCGAGTGGCAGATCCTGGCGGGCCATCTTGCCTTCCTCGTGGTGCTGGTGCTCAGGCCGCGCGGCCTGTTTCCCCGTGCGCAGGATTGAGGGATGCGTTGATGGATGAGGCATCAGCCAAGCCGACGCAGGCATTCCGCATCGAGGCCGCTGGCCGCGCCTCACGCGCCGCCGCGTTTGCCGCCGGTGTCGTTCTGCTGATCCTGGTGCTGCTTCCGGTCTTCGCCGGCCGCAACCTGATTCAGGACCTGATCTTCCTGTTCTACATGCTGGCGCTCGCGCAATGCTGGAACCTGCTCGCAGGCTATGCCGGCCTGATCTCGGTCGGCCAGCAGGCCTTTGTCGGGCTCGGCGGCTATCTCCTTTTCGCGCTCACGCTGCTCGGCGGCATCAATCCGCTGCTCGCCATTCCCATCGCGGGCGTCGTGTCCGCACTGTTCGCGCTGCCAACTGCGCTCATCGTCTTTCGGTTGCACGGCGCTTATTTCGCGATCGGCACCTGGGTGGTGGCCGAGGTCTATCGCCTCGTCTTCGCGCAAGTGAAGCCGCTCGGCGGCGGCACCGGAACGTCGCTCACGCCGTCCGTCACATCGTCCGTTCCCGGTATCGAATGGGTCAAATCCCTGCTCGACGTGCGCACGCCGGCGGCGCGTGACATCGTCTCCTATTGGGTGGCGCTGGCGTTGGCGGCCGGCACGCTCGCCCTTGTCTATCTCATCCTCCGGTCGCGTCGCGGCCTTGCGCTAGGTGCGATCCGCGACCACGAGGCCGCAGCCGCCGGTCTCGGTGTCGATATCTATCGGATCAAGCTTGCCGTTTATGTCGCGACCGCCGCCATGACCGGCATGATCGGTGCGCTCATCTACCTTCAGAAGGCGCGCATCTCGCCCGACGCGGCCTTCTCGGTGCTCGATTGGACCGCCTACGTCATCTTCATCGTCGTGATCGGCGGCATCGGCACGATGGAAGGTCCGGTCATCGGCGCGATCGTCTTCTATCTGATGCAGCGCTATCTCGCCGACTTCGGCGCCTCGTATCTCATTCTGCTCGGCGCACTCGGAATTCTGGTCATGCTGTTTGCACCAAAAGGCTTGTGGGGCCTTGTTTCCGAACGCTACGATCTGACGCTTTTTCCGACGCGGCGTCGGCTTGTCGTTCGCACCCGTGACGATGAGGGAAGGGCGTAGCTCAGATGTACGCCTTCCCGCAGGCTCGCCTTTCCGGCTATTCTGCTGCCAGGAAAGAGGTGCAACGCAGGCAGAAAACGGCGGGAGGAATGATGAAGCAAAAAAGAAACGTGGCGCTTGATTGCGCGGTAGTTTGCCTGGCCCTCGGGGCCGTCTCGATTACTGGGATCTCGCCGGCCAGCGCGGAGGCTTCCAGTGCCAATTCGGCGAACATGGCACCAGCGCTCAAATGCGCTGACCTGACCGGGTGGAAGGTCCCCGGCTCGACGACGATCGTCACGAAGGCGCAGGAGGTGCCCGAGGCGCCGCCGGGGACCGTGCAGCCGTCGCCATCATCGCCGGCGACGGTATCGGTCGCGCTGCCGCCAAACTGCCGTGCGGATGGCGTGATTGACCAGCGCGTGGGTGTCGAAGGCAAATCCTACGCGATCGGCTTTGCAGTCGCGTTGCCCGATCGCTGGAATGGACGGTTTCTGTATCAGGGCGGCGGCGGTTTGAACGGCTCGATCCGGCCCCCGCTAGGTTCGCAAGCGGCTGGCGAGGTGCCCGCCCTCGCGCGTGGCTTTGCCGTGGTCTCGACCGATAGCGGTCATCAGGGAGCGGTATTCGACGCCTCCTTTCTGAAGGACCAGGAAGCGGCCCTTAACTTCGCCAATGCGTCGGTCGGCAAGGTGACCAATGCCGCCAAGGCAATTGTCGCTCATTATTACGGCCAGCCTCCCAGGCGTTCCTATTTCGCGGGGTGTTCGACCGGGGGCCGCGAAGGCATGTTGGCCTCGGCGCGCTATCCCGAACAGTTCGACGGCATCGTCGCCGGCGCTCCTGCGATGCGTACCGGCAATTCCAATATTGGTCTCGCCTGGGCGAATGCTACCTTCAGCCAGATCGCGCCGAAAGACGCCTCGGGGAAGCCGGAGCCTGCCAATACTTTCTCCGCCGCAGAAAGAAAGCTGATTACGGAAGGAATCCTCGATGCCTGTGACGCCAAGGACGGCGTCAAGGATGGAATGATTTTCGACAGCAAGGCGTGTCAATTCGATCCCGCGGCACTCACCTGCAACGGCGCCAAGACCGATTCCTGCCTGGCGCCGCAGCAGGTCGATGCTTTGAAAAAAGCGTTCGCGGGACCGAAGAATTCACGCGGCACCCAGGTCTATCCGGCTTTCCCGTGGGACAGCGGTGTGGCGGCCGAAGGCGTTGCCATTCCCGGCATCTTGACGACCGGCGCACGCAGTCCGGTCGGGCCGACCAGTTGGGAAAGCATCAATGTCGATCAACTCGAAGACAGAGTCGCAACGAGCGGGCTGGAGCGCCTGACCAATACCGCCTACTGGACCAATCTGACGAGTTTCTTCGGTCATGGCGGCAAGATTCTCTTTTACCACGGTTCGAGCGATCCGTGGTTTTCGGCACTCGATACGGTGAACTACTACGAGCGGATGGCGGCGGACTCCGGTGGAATGGAGCTGGTGCGGGAGCAATCGAGCCGGGCCTATCTGGTGCCCGGCATGGGTCACTGCTCGAGCGGTGCCACGCTCGAACGTTTCGATCTTCTCAGCGCCGTCGTGGATTGGGTCGAAGACGGCAAGGCGCCCCTTTCGGTGATCGCGACCGGCCCGGCCTTTCCTGGCCGCAGTCGGCCGCTTTGCCCCTATCCGCAACATGCGCAATTCAAGGGGCAGGGCGATCCGGAAAACGCCGCGAGCTTCGAGTGCAAATAATGGAAATCCCGTGAACCGATGGTTCATGCATAACGATTGGTGCGCGTGTTGTGCGGACCGCGCCGATCATCGAGCAGATCGAGCAACGATCCGCCAATCGTGCTTGATGCTGCTGCTCGCGATCAGTATCGGCCTGATTCATCTGTTCAACTAACGCCCCGCGCGGGATCGTTCGAGCGATCAGTCCAGCCTGAAGCCGATGCGCCTCACATAGGCGCCGAAGTCCGCGCGCTCGAGCTGCGCATATTGCCGCGCCTTGTCCTCCGACCAGCCATAGGGTTCGGCCAATCCGAACTCCCCGACATAGCGTTGAGCCGCGTAAGGTTGCGCTGCCTCGCGGCGCCGATCGTATGCCTCGATGGCTTCATCGAGGCCGTCTTCCAGAAACGTGTTGTGATGCACGGTCACGGACAGCGGAAGCCGCATGCTGAGCTGCGGCGCCTCGGCGGGATATCCCACGGCGAGTCCCGCTACCGGGAAAACGTGATCGGGAAAGTTCAGGAGACGCGACAGCGCATCCGAGTGATTGCGGACCGCGCTGACCGGACAGGCACCCAGGCCTTCAGCCTCCGCCGCGATCACGAACGCGGACAAGGCGATCGCCGCATCGACCGCGGCGTTGAAGAAGGCATCGAGATGATCGTTGGCGAAATGCCGGTCGCGCAATGTGTGGATTCGACGCTGCCTTCGATTGTTGCCGCAGAAGATGAGAAGGTTCGGAACGTTTGCTAGCCATTTCTGGCCCAGCGGGCCGTGAGCCAGCAGCGCGCCGATCTGGGATTTCAGCGACGGCGCGTCGATGATGATGATATCGCGCTGCTGGAGATCGCTTTTGGTCGGAGCGCATAGCGCCACTGCGCAGAGCCGCCGCAACGTCAGGTACGGAATGGTATCGGGCCGGAATTTTCGTACCGAGCCGCGGGCTGCCAATTGACCGAGGAGGGGAGGGGCGACGTTGCCGAGCTCCACATCCGCAGCGTCAGGACCAAAGCGATCGACGAGCGGGGTTTTTGAATTGGACATCTCAGAAATCTCCAGGGGCGCTGCTCATGATTTGAAGTCGGGAGCATAAATTAATCGGTTGCGTTTTGCAGCGCTTCGGAGCCGAATGATCGAAAAGACCGCGCCGGCTCCCGGAGGATGATTGCCATGGATATGAAACTGTCGCCCGAGCAACTGAAGCTCCGCAGCGCCGCGCGTGAACTGGCCGAAACCGAATTCGCAGCCAGAGCGGCGGAGATCGATCGGACCGAAGCCTATCCGTTCGACAACGTGGCGGCCCTGAAGGCCGCAGGCTTCATGGGCTATACGATTCCAAAATCCTATGGCGGTCGGGGAGGAAGTTACTTCGAAGCCGCCCTGATCATCGAGGAAATGGCGCGGGTGTGCGGGGCGACGGGACGCATTACGGTCGAAGCCAACATGGGCGCCATCTCCGCGGTCATGCAGTATGGCACCGAAAAGCAGAGGCGGCTGGGAGCCGATCTCGTTCTTTCGGGCGACAAGCCCGCGATCTGCATCACCGAGCCGGAAGCCGGATCGGCGGCGACCGAGATGACGACGCGCGCCGACAAGCACGGCAATACCTACGTTGTCCGAGGCAAGAAGCACTGGATCACGGGAGGCGGGGTTTCAAAACTCCATCTGATCTTCGCGAGGGTCTTCGACGAGCGGGGCGAACAGCAGGGGATCGGCGGCTTCCTCGCGCTTGCGGGTACGCCCGGTCTGATCATCGGCAAACGCGAACCCGCCATGGGCCTTCGCGGCATTCCCGAAACGGAGATCATCTTCGAAGATCTGGAAATCCCTGAGGATATGCTGGTGCTGCCGCCGCGCGGGCTGCGGCGCGGCTTTGCCGACCTCATCGACGCCTATAACAGCCAACGGGTCGGCGCCGGCACGGTCGCGCTCGGGCTCGCGCAGGGTGCGTTTGAGAAGGCCCTGACCTTCGTGAAGGAGCGCAAGCAGTTCGGACGGCCGATCGCCGAATTCCAGGGCCTGCAGTGGATGCTGGCCGACATGGCGGTCGCGCTCAATGCAGCGAGGCTATCGCTTCATCAGGCTGCTCTTAGCGCCGATCCCTTTCCGGATCCACTTCTCGCGGCGCAGGCGAAGATCATTGCTTCGGAGACGGCCAATGCGGTCACCAACCAGGCACTCCAGCTGTTCGGCGCCAGAGGCTACTCGCGGGATTATCCACTCGAACGCATGGTTCGGGATGCGCGCATGTTCACGATTGCCGGCGGCACGGCGCAGGTGCTGAGGACGCTGGTGGCGTCCCGGATTCTCGACACCAAAATCCCGCAGACCCGCAACGGATATCTGGAGGCGGTTCAGGCTCCATCCCTCGCTGCGAAGTGATCTCGATCAGACCGCGCGGCCATGCGTTGCCGCGGCACAGCCTGACCGCTCCGCAATGCTGCAATCGGAACGAAGCGAAAGGTAGCGGAATGATGCTGCAAGGCGGACCTGGGGCGCAACTCGACCAGAGAAGATCAAAGTTCCTAAGTGACCTTTTGCGCAGACACTAGTTTCAGGATGGTGTCAGTTGAAGACATTCTCGACCCTTGAAATATATTGGCGATCAGTCCCGGCCCTCGTGCCGGGCCTTTTGCTGATTTAATCACGGCGAGCCAATTCGGCCGCGGATCGGCTCGTCAATTGCGGTGCAGTTGAAAAGGCTGGCCCACCTTGGCATTACACACTCAGGTATTCGCGGGATGCCTTCAGGCCGGCGGGAGACTGCGTCGACTGCAATCATTGCGTCACGGTGTTTCAGGGGAGGCCGATGTGGTGTTCACGGCGCGCGACGAAAGCGGCCCTACGATTCTTTCCGCAAAGGATCGGTTCGTCGAACGCTGAAGCGCCGCCCATCTACAAAAGCCGCAGACGGAAAGTTGCCTCGATCATCGTCAGTTTGCGCCTTATCAAAGTCGGGAACGCCGCGATATGTGACGTTGCGGAAGCAAGCCCGATCTCGTCGGAGGTTCAGTCATGCCCTACCAGTTCAGAAAAATCATGCTCGCCGCCGCCGCTCTGGCGGCGTTCTTCGGTTCCTCGCCGGCAGTCGCGCATGACGTCTCCGTGAGCCAGGCCTGGAGTCGCGCTACTCCAAAGGCGGCAAAAGTAGCTGGCGGTTACCTCACCATCGAGAACCGGGGGGTGCAGCCGGACCGGTTGCTTTCCGCGTCGAGCGGCGCAGCCGCCAGGGTCGAAATCCATCAAATGAGCATGCAGGACGGCATCATGACGATGCGGCCTCGCGACGACGGTCTGGCGATCCCTCCGGAAGCCACGGTGACGCTCGAGTCGGGAGGCGACCACATCATGTTCATTGGGTTGACGGCGCCGTTCGAGGAGGGCCAACGCGTCCCGGTCTCGCTGAATTTCGAGCGCGCCGGCAAGATCGAGGTGAGCTTCGAGGTCGGCAGCGTCGGCGCCAAGGGGCCCAGATTGCAGGTCGCCTCGACGGAGCCTGCCGTGGCGGCGGCAGCGCCGGCGCGAGCCGCTGCGGCTGACGAACCCTTCTTCACCCACATCTGCGGAACGCGCGTGATGGCCAACATTACCGTCTCGCCGGGCCGCAGCGGTCCGATCGAGGTTCTGGTGCAGATCGAAGACAGCGACGAAAAACCTCTCGCGGTCGATGGGCTTTCCGTGACCCTGTCCAATCCCGACAAGGGGATCGCTCCCGTCACCGCGACGGCCGAGCGCGTGGCGGCCGATAGCTGGCGTGTCCGCTTGACGGCCGCGGCGAGCGGGAAGTGGTCGCTGTCGCTCGGCATCGACCTGGCGAAGGACGACCGTGTCGACATCGCGGCGCCGATACTCATCGAGTGACAAGGCTACGATGCGCGGACGAAGGCGCCAGCCCCGCTTGATGCTGGTGCCGGCAAACGTGTTCAGCGTGGCGAAGCCGACAACCGCTCGATCAGCTTAAAGCTTGCCATCCGCTTCAGCGGCAAATCACCCCGTCCGATCAGGCGGATGCCGGGCCGGTAGCTTCGGCGGCGCGTTCTTTCGGCGGCGCTTGCTGTCAGGTCGCCGGCGGCTTTTCATCCGCATTGCCAGCAACCGACTCCAGGGCAGACACCGCCGCGGCCTTCAGGCGGATCGGATCGCGCTCGCCGTCGCCGGCCACCTTCAAGATCTTGGCTGCGATCAATCGAAGCTGCTGATCCGATGCCGGCCCGCGCAAGGAAGCCTCGGCACCTTCCAGCGCCTTTGACATCAACTCGATCGTTTGCGGACCGAACGAGGGACCGCCAAACTGGCCATAGTCCAACTCCTCGATAATCCGGCGGCCCTTTCCGACCTGTACGGCTTCCTCGACCTCGAGACCTGTCGCGACATTCTGCGAAGGTTCGGGCCTCCGATCGGGCGCAGAACTCCCGCATGGGTGCGTGAGCCTTTCAGGCACAAACAGCTCAAGAGCAAATTTCAAGGTGTCTCGAAATCTCATCTTGCTTTTGTCCGGTCGTCACCTCGGCAAATACTTGGCAAGCCTATACGCGAGCACGGTCGTTACTATTCCAGAAACTCCGAATCATCCAAGAATCCAGCCTTTCGCTTTTTCGAAAAAATGCAACGTTGTTGATCGGGCAGCGGTTCGATAGGCTGTATAAAACTTCCCTTCCAACGGTGGTTTAGCGGTCTGCCGGTCCAGCGAAGCAGTGCAGCGAAAACCGGTGCCCCCAAGGAGACTCGATATGGCACGAGCTTTCAAGGTTCGTTCCGCGGAGCGCGATGCTCAGACCGACAGCGAACGGCTCGGCTCAATTTCTGCCGCCGTTGAGGCCGCAGTCGCGTCGATCACGAGGGAGAGGCACGCCCTGCGTGCGCGGGTCGACGCGGCGCGCGATCAGGCTGCCTTTGCCACAGGCACTGATTATGATGAATATCTGACGCGCGACGCCAAGGACGCGGCCAGGATCAGGGAATACGAGCAGCAAATGGCGAGCGGCGAAAAACGTACCCAGGAGCTCGAGCGCCAGCTGGGCGGTCTGGGCGCCATTCAGGAAGTCTTCAGCCGGTATTTCGCCGACAAGGTGCGGTAGGAACATCAATGCCACGCGACTGTCGCTTCATCGAACGCCGACGCGATGCTCCGAACCAGGAATTCCGCGCCGTCGCTGATGGAAAGCCGGTCATCGATCACCTTCACGGCGCCGTTGGCGATGAGGCTCTTGATCCGTGGCCGGTCGACGATCGCGGATCGCGGCCGTGCAACCGTGATAAGCTGGGCAGATCGACGGCAATCGCACATGATCCGTGTTGCTGGCGGAGGAGGCGACGGAGAAACGACTATCGAACTCTGAACTCATCGCGGTCTCTTCCAGACGCGATGAGTATAACCAGCCAGCGTGGCATTTTGCCTCTTCCAGACCACGTCTCTGAAGGATTGTCTGGATTTCGAAACTTTGGTTGGACCTTGGGGTATGGACGACGTTGCACGAGGTCGTTGGGAGATCCACCCGACTTGCGTCCAAGCTCATCGAGTTGCTTTTGTAGCTTGAGGGTTTCGTCCTTCAGCCTTCTAGATAGAACCTCAACGATCCTCTGGTGCAGCTCCCAGAGCGCGTCGTGCGGCATCTTTTCAAGATCGCTGTCTTTCATATCCCACCGCCAAAGGGAGCGTGCATGTCGATATTGACGACAGTTGCATTGGCGAAAGAAACTCTGATCTGAATAAAACAATCAGCAAGGGAGTTAAATTGGATGTCAACCGCGCCGCAAAAAACCAGGTCTCGCTGCTCGTTCCCCGGCTAATTTGCGGTACTATGGTCCCGAGCGGTGGGGCCGACTTCAATCTCAAACTGATAGCCGAAACCCCGCTCCTGAACAATCTGCGGCGGCTTCGGTTTTACCTTCCGGCGCCTGGATGAACTTCTGCTGCATCGCTCAATCTGTTCTGGTCGCCGGCCCACCGGGAAAGAACCGATACTCCCTCAGCAACGGAAAGGGATCGGGCGCGCGCCGACCATAGCCAGCGAAGCCTTGCAAACCTCTCAGCGTTTTCTTGCGAAGCTTCAGAGCAGCGACACTGCTGATACTTGCAAGTCGTTGATCCTGACCGTTCGGGAGCATACTCAAAGGCAGTGCAGAACGAAGCTGGGCTCTTTCTGAGTACCGCAAAATTTCCTCGCGGCAATCGCCGATCTGCAACCAGGATCAGCTGCCGGGCACGGTCGTTGCGGCTTGCCCGCGTGGTCGTCCCACGCGCAGACTGCCGCCAGCAGGAAAGGTGCGAAGGTGGTTGAAGGAAGGTGGGTTGAACGCAGGGTAATACGGAGTAATATGTTATCCCTAACCGAGTCGGAAACGTTGTTGAACGCCCATGGAAAAGTCAGAACTTGAGGCGATGCCTCTTGATCGTCTGTGGTCCCTTCACGAGCAACTCACCGCCATCTTGTCCAAGCGGATTATGGCGGAGAAGCGCCAGCTGGAAAGCAGGCTGGTCCAGCTCAACCGCGGAAAAATCGCGCAAGCTTCGGTTGCGGTCGAGGTGAAATCAACCAAGATCGATCGCAAAAGCCCTCGTCGCCATTATCCCAGGGTTTTCCCAAAATATCGGAATCCAGCAGTGCCGTCCGAAACCTGGTCTGGACGAGGCAAACAGCCGCGATGGCTAGTTTCCGCTTTGAAGGCAGGTGGCATGATTGAGGACTTCAAGATCCCCGGTGCGAAGCAAGGGAAGGTGAGAGCGCTGCGTTAAAACCATCTCCGCTTCCGGCATTCAAATCGCCAGCAAAGCGCGAAGGTCCTCCGTTTCCTTATTGGCTCTCGTTTCGGCGGTTAGGCAAGCCGCCGGCCATTGACCTCTTCGATGAACCCGCTGTAGCGCAACAGGCCGCGTAATGGCTTGAGCCTAAATGCGCTTGGAAGGTACCAGATGCAGCCGGGAAAGCAGTTGGCCCAGGAGTTGGCGGCTGGTTAGCCCGATCATGTATCCCCCCTGAAGCGCGACCGCCGATGTCAGAATGGTCAGCAGCGTCTCGAAGATGGTCTGGCCGTGCCATGCCGCGAAGGCGCCGCAGGCTATCGCGGTAGTCAGCGTCAGCGGCACCAGGACAAGAAAGTGGCAATAGACGCCAAGGAAAACTCCGACCAGGCAGAGAGCGATAAGCAGTTCCATTTGCCCGCCTGTGGCTGATCCTGGCATTCAGAATCGTCGTGATGCGTTCAAATGAGTTTAATGTGATAATCATTAACGAAGACCTATCCGGGGGCGCCAGGCGTTCCAATCATGCTTTCCTGAAGCACTGAGCCATGCGCGGACGCCAAGGGACCGCTAACCGTCCTCGGATGGTGTTACGAGATCGCACTCGTCGATTCGATAAGGTGAAGAGTCTGTCGGAAAAATCGCTCCTTAGCGATGCGCTGTCGGGCCCAATGCGGCAGAGAAGGTTGAGATCGCGATCTTGGCATCCAGCAACGGAGACCAACTCCTGGCATAGTCGCAGTCCAGGCTCACTCGCTCGAGATGGCTCGCCTTGCCGTGAACTCGCCAGAGCCCGGTAATGCCCGGCTTGCACGACAGATAGGCTGCTGCCTGATCGGCGTACTGGTCGAACTCGTTACCGCTGATGGGCTGTGGTCCTACGATGCTCATGTCGCCCCGCAGCACATTGAACAGCTGCGGCAATTCATCGAGACCGGCCTTGCGAAGTACGGCGCCCAAACGTGTGACGCGCGTTTCGGCGGAGGTCTCGAAACTGAAGCACTCGAAAGCACGACCGCGAAAGCCAATCCGCCGATGGCGGGCGACGACCGGCCGTCCCGAGGCGAGGAACGTTGCAACCCCGCAGAGAACGAGGAGCGGCAGCATGAGCCCGATCGCCACGGCCGCCAGAATGATGTCGATCAACCGTTTGATGGCGCCACCTACCGGCGCAACTCTCTTCGGACCGACTCGCGTGTCCGGGATCGGTTTGGCAATTTCCGCCATGAAAGATCGTCCATCCAAAATATCGTCATCGAAAATTAAATAGAAAATCAACTTTGATATTCTATCGCAACGCATTAATTCGGCAAGCATTATCGGTCTGAGCGCATCGCTCACGCACGCCCATGTTTGTGATTGGCGTTCGGTCCGCAGTTACGAAATCACATTGCCTTCGCCGTGATCAAGAGCGCGACCCGATAACAGAGTTAACGTGCGGCACGGTCATCGGGTCGGGAATCGACTTGGTTCTTGAGCCGGTCACAATGCTCGTTCATCTTGCCCGTGTTAACGCTATGGGGTTGTAACGAGGGCGCGGTCTGAACCTGAAACGAACTTGGGTTCACTAACAATGATGATGATCCGAACCGGGTGCACCAGATGCAGCAGATCAATTCCAGGACGAATGGGGAAACCGGGATCGATTGCAACCTTGCCGAGCAATATGCCGAAATACTGCGCCTGAGAGCCCGGGTTCGACGGGCCGAGTTGGCGGCGAAAACGCGTACCCCGCCTGCGGAGCGTTCAGAGAAATCCCTGTAGGGGTATTGCCCGGCGTCGCTGACGTCAGCATGCCTGGCTGACGCCGGTCGCCCATGGGCGCATCGAGTTGCCCGTCGCTCGAACATGGTTCGTCTCGGCGGGCGCCGAAATGCATTTTTGACAATGGGACCGGCTGGCGTTCCGAGCTTCAGCGCTTCGCGTGTGAACACGAAATAATCGTGCTAGGAAGGCTGTGGAGCGAGGTGAACGGGGTTGCGAGCCTCGTTCGCCGGGTTGATTGTGGCGCTCAGAAGACAAGCACTTTGGCAAAGCGGTTCAGCGGCGGAGACGCGCAAGGGCTCGGTAATCTCCAAAACGGGTGCACTGCCCGCGCCAAACCAACGCCGGCGGCTTTGCTGAAATCCGTCAATCGCGGACCCGTCAGGTGCCGCCCTGCGCAGACGTTTATATCTGTAATGGATCCTACCAAAATACGGATGAGATATGTCGCCGGCATTCTCGTCGCCGCGGTGATTGCCGCAGCCGTCCTCCGGCATACCCTTCATGTTCATGCCGGTTTCACGCGGCCGGAGATCGCCATATTGGCGCTTGTTGCCCTGGCTGCCGTATTGACGGCGGTAGTTCTGATTCAACGCAGACGCCGCGACTGAAGGGGCGCGATAGATCGGCGCTGCCGATCAGAGCACAACCCGGCCCGTGGCGCGTTGTGGTGTCGTGTCTCTTTCCTCGACGAGCACAAGTTCTTTCTGCATGCGCTGGACAACACTTGCCAACATTTCCTCAGCCAGCTTTCGGTCCGCCTTGCCGAATTTTGTTCCCTGAACTTCCCAGTTTGGATCGAGGTGCGATTTAGGGGTCTTGCGTCCGACGATCACCCCGATGAAGTCTTGGCAGGGAGCGGTTTTCTTCATGGCCTCCAATATTGCCGCTTCGAGCTCCGCACCGGTTATCTGCGCGCGGGAATCTTTGCTCCACCACTTCTTCTTTTGCGGCCGGCCCAGGGTCTGCTTCTCCGCGCCCGGCTCTTCTTGTGGCGCTGCTTCCGAAGACGACGAAACAGTACGCGCCGCAGGCTCCTCGACCTTCAACGAAGGCTGCAATGAAGTTTTCTTTGCATCCTGATGCTTGGTCGCTCTGCTGGATCGTGCTTTCCGCCCGCTGTTGTCCCCCTTGGTGGCGTCGTGCAAGATCAGCGATATCAGCACAATCCAAAGCAATAAAATCACGATCCAAACAAGCATCGCATCACCCGCCGTCGATCTGGAGGAGGGATGTTTCCGCGCCCCCGGGAAGCGCGCAAGGTAATTTTGTTGGCGGCCGCAGCGACGGAAACCCGACCGCCGGGGCCGGGGGCGCGGTCAGGTAAAACGGGTGCCTGGCAAAGGTGTTACGTGGCTGTATCGGGCTGCGAAGGTGCACCTCGCCAGCCCATGTCGTTGGCATCAAGTGCTCAAGGAAACGGCGACAGATCGAGCCCGGCCGAGGCTCCGAAACAACGAATCGGCGCCCTGGGCGGCCAAGCGCCGCGCTCGAATAAGCACAGCCTAGTTATCCCGCTGGCCGGGTCATCGCGGATGTTAGGACGACCGTCCTGGGGTCAGTAACGCACGGAAATCACATTGGTGGCTTGAAGCACCGGTTCGCAAATCAGGATCGGACCGTAACGATAGACGTGTCGCCGGAAGAACGGCTCCCAATTTGGGGCCGGATAGATGTAGGTCGGGCGCGGCCCTGGATCGCTGCAGGCGCCCGCAGTTACCGCATACGCGCCGCCAGCGTGCCGCAAGTGGCGGGCTTCAGCGGAACCCGTAGCGGCTATCGCGGTCGTCCCCAGAATAAGAGAGGCAGTCAAAATCGGCTTGATGCTTTTCATGAATCTCGATCCCCAGATGATGAATAGTGCCGGAACATTCCCTGTGGCGTCAACCGGGGCACGGATCGACGGAAGGAGGCCACCCAGCAAAATGCGCAGTTGTGCCAGTAATTGGCCGCACGGTGACCCTTTTCGCGCCATCAGCCCGCCCAGAACAAGCTATCTATCGGAACCCATTATGGCCCAGTCTTAAATTTGTTGAGTTGTAGCCATGAGACACTTATTGGCAATTATTCTCATTTTGGCTGCAACGCTGTCGGCCTTGTTGGGGACGAGTCGCGAAGGGGTTGCCCAGACCTCCGAGCCGCTTCAGCGAGCGGGGGCTTCCGACGGCGGGCCGCCGCCCGGCGGCTGCACTCCGATCGGTGTAACTGCTTCAGGGGAAATCGTTTTCCCGTTGACTTGCAGGGACTTTATCGAGCGGCATAAGGCTGCGGATCGTGCTTCCAGCGAGGCGGATACCAAGCCCGCCGCTACCGAAATCAGCAAGGCGCCGCTTGCTCCCGAAGCCAGCAAGGCTCCGACCATCGCCGAGGCCAGAAGAGCACCGGCGACTGCCGAGGCCAGCAAGCCGCCCACCGACACCGAACCAACCAAGCGGCCAACCGCCGCCGGTAGCAGCCCGGCAGATGACAAAGAGGCAAAACCGGCAGCGACACAGGCCTTGGTGGATCCAGCCGCCCGGCCTGCAGCCAATCAGGCCGCCGGGGCGCCCGATGCAAACGGCAATTCCGAGGCTGAGCCTCCGACAACGGCAGCACTGCCCAAGCGCGGCAAGGATCGAAACCGGGTCGTCGGTACAACCGGTACGTCCGGCTGCGCGAGATTCCGGAGCTACGACGCTGCCACCGCGAGCTATCGCGATTTCAACGGGCAACGTCGGCCGTGCCCCTAGGCCAGGATGGCAAGAGGCGCGGCGGTCGCGGCAAGAAACTGACGCAATCGCCGGTGCCGCAGCTCTTTCATTTGTCCTTGCGAAGGCAAACGACGCGTCCCACGGTTTGAACCCGCTGGGTCGGAATCGGCGCGTTTAATTCGTTCCTGAGTGCTTCTGCAGCCTTGTTGCAGACCTCTTCAGAAGCAAAGGGTTGAATCACCTGCGAAGTCGGCTGGGTGGGACTTCCCAGAACGATCCATTGCAGTGAGACGAAAAGAACCCATTCCAAGGGGTGACTCCTGACAGTGTTATTCGAGCGCGGCTGTTCGTGATGCGATCGCCCCGCTGAAATTCTGAAGCGTCTGGCCGCTCATTAATCTGGAAATCGCGCTGAAGTCTAATGCGGAATTCGAAAGCTTGGCCTTGAAACGGTCCGCCAGCTAATCGTGCAATGCCTGGGGTGTATTCCTGTGCATTCGTGTCTATGATGAACGCAGCAGAAAAAAGAGGTCATATGAAAATAACGCTCACGGTTCTTTGTCTCGTTGCCTGCAGCAGTTCGGCATTCGCGCAATATGGCGTATCCAATGCCCGAGACGGCAATGGCAATCTTATTCGCGATTCCGGAATGAATTCTGGACGGACGTACGATCGCGCGCCCGTCAACAATTTAAACGCGCCTGCGAGGCCAGCGCAGAGGACGGCGCCAAACACCGGCATTAATACCGGCATCACGAACAACTCCAGGCAATAACCTGATGGAAAGGTCCGTCCGGCGCCTGCTGGTCCCTACCAGTAGACCATCGGTCTTTCCGGCGCTCCGCAAACGATCGCGCGGCGGCGTTCAACGCCCGCCGGCGTCTCGACGCGGACCGTCTTGATGCAGCCGGGATGGACCGCGAGATTGTAGTGGAAGGACGGCTGGTCGTAGTAGCCATGGATCGGGCAGAGATAGGCAAGATCCGGCCCGCAGCGAGTCAACGGATACAGACCCCCGCGTGCAGATGCTTCATCCGACAGGCCAGCAAGGGCTGCGACGATCGTTGAAAACACGGCGATCTTGATGGCGTGCATTTCCAAATCCTTGATTCGCGTGGAATGACGAGCTCTAGCTAAACAATAAACTGTAATGGGCCGGTTGGCCAAGCTCTGCCGAGAACGCCTTGGTCTATTGCCACCTGAAAGTTCTGGAATAGTCTTTGGCTCGGTGCGCGTGCTGGTACATCATGCGCCTGTGGAGCAGGAGCCGAAAACAGTAATTGCGTGATTTTGCAGTGCCTTAGGTAAAATTCTATACTCACAGAAGTAACTCTTGCCGCCATGAAGTCAGAAACGCCAACATCGGAGGGAGACGAGACCGCCCTATTCCAAGTACAGGCGGTCGAATTCGCCCTGATTCTTTCGCGGATGATAACCACCGTGAAGGACGACCCTTCACAGATGCGCCTGGCGATCTACGAATTTGCCCGCGCGCGGCTGAAGACCGACACATCCTGGGCCAACGAGGCTGAACGAAAGCGGCTCCTGACCTCGCTCGAAACGGCGATTCGTGGCGTTGAAGACTTCGCGGTCCGCGGCGGTGACCGGGCACGCATCGAGGCATCGACGCAGCCTCCGCAACTCGGAGGCCTGGGACCCCCGGAAGAAACACCGGGAACGTCAGTTGTCGAGATCCATCGTCCGGAGCCGCCGCAAACGGTCGTTCCTGCGAAGGTCGTTTATTCCTGGGACGACGTCATGCCGCCCTCGCCAGTTCGGGCTGCGCCGCTCACATCAAGGGCTGCCGGGTTCTGGGTCGGGATGCTGCTGCTATTTGCTGCAGTGGCGGGCATCGCGACTTACGCGAATACGCAACTGATATTCGCACGTATTCGCGACGCGGAAGTCAGCAAGGCGGCAACATCGGCAGGCGCGGCAGCCATAACCCCTCCCGCATCGTCGCAATCTGCGCTTCCCGCATCTCCTGTTCCTGAGACAACGGCCGCCTCGCCGCCCAAGCCACCTTTTCCGTTACCCACCGATTATGGCGTGTATGCCTTGAGCGCCGCAGGCTTGAGCGAACTCAACCTTCTGTCCGAGCAGGTGCCTGACAAGAGGGTCTCGATATCCACACCCATCAGCCAATCAAGCGTCACAACCCTTCCTGACGGAAAGGCAAGGTTCGTGGTGTTCCGGCGCGATCTGGTCGGCAACGCGCCGGAGAGGATGGAGGTTCGCGTGGTGGCCAAGGTCATGCGCGCCCTGAAATTCGATGCCAAGGGCAAGCCGATTGTTTCGCCGGTCTCCGACGCTTGGAATATTCGAAATCTGTCCTACGAATTCAGGGTTCGACCGGTTGCCGGAAATCCCGAAATGCTTCTGGTGCAACCAGCCGAACCTGACTTCACGCTGCCTGCTGGCCGCTACGCCTTGGCGCTGAAGAACCAGGGGTACGACTTCACGGTAGCCGGCGAGATCACCGATCTGTCGCAGTGCCTGGAACGGACCGACGCGGTCAACGGGTCGTTCTATTCCGGCTGTCAGAAGCCATAAAAGGCTTCGCGACAGATGCTGCTTCTAGAGTGGGAGCTTATGTCAATTGCGCTCAGCAAAACTTCCGCCAAGGCTCCTAACCAGCGAGCCTCCGAAATAACAGCTTTGAACGATCGTTTGCATCGCCATCGCTGCCAAAGCAGCGTCCAGGACGCTTAGCCCGCAGGCAATGGAAATGGCCACCGATGGCACAACCAGCAGAGCCGACGCCGAAATCAACACGCCCAGTCGCGAAGCTATGCCAAGTCCAAATCCCAACAGCATCAATAAGAGTGCCGCATACATCATGCCAGTTCCCCCCGCCGCTGAATGAATCACGCCGGTACCCGCACTCAACTGATGGCCTGCAACACGAAGCTTACTAATTCGACTGCTTGAGGTTTCTGGTCGGGGCCGACCCCGAATCGCGCCCTAACTGATTGAATCATCTGTCGTCAAAAAGATACAGCTTTAAGCTGCGCAGGTCGCCCCTCACGAGCGATTCTGCTGTCCCCGATCAATCTAGCTCACAGCCCCCGCTAGAACGTGCCGGAGGTTGCTCGGCTTAAAGCTTTGCAATCTCGCTGACGCGATCGCTTGCCGGGGACGTTAAGGGTCCGGATTTATTAGAATATAACCTTTTAAGTGCATATTCGGGTAACGGGGGCGCTGTCGGCTTGGGGCTTTTTGGCCACACTGCGGTCCGCTGGACGAATCTGGGTCGTGGGATGACGCGGGAGTGCCGCGCGGGTGCCTTTTATGTGGATGGCGGGTGGCTAAAGCCGTCCAGGAGCAAGGCGGCACGGGGGGATTATACAGCAGTTTGTTTGGAGTTTTTACCTCTTTTTGAAGATTTTCCGAACAACTCATTAGAAATACAGCGCTTTGGCCGGGTGTGGCGTGAAGGCAACGGAACGGCCAAAACCAGCTATGGGCTCGACTGGGCTGTTTAATACGAGCGACTCCCCTTGTAGGTTCCCTTTGAAACTTACTGCGAGCTTACGTCGTCTGAAACGGTCAACTTGAAACGCAGAACTGAGGGCAGGGCGTGAAATCCGGGTTGTTACCAGTTGCGGTTGTGTCAAAAAGCGGGCCAGACGGTGGCCCTCTTAATATTGCGCCACGTCCGGTCGCGGATCGACAGTCCAGCTTCCGGTGGTTGAAACGCATCGGGACGCCGCACCCCGTTCTCGCCCTTGCATTCGCGATATTGCTGCCGTCGTGCTCGGTCCTTCCAGGAACCGGGCCCAAGAGCGACGAGGTAAACGCAAACGCGACTGCCGGGATACGGTCCAATGCGGCTTTGCCGTATGCCTTGGTCGACGTCAGCGCGGACACAATCGGATTCCTGTCGCAGCCCAACCTTCTTACATTCAAAGGTCAGTTTCCCGACAAGCGGCCCAAGCCTACACAAGTGGTCGGCGTCGGCGATGTCCTGAACGTTTCGATCTTTGAGGCCGCTCCCGGTGGCCTGTTCACCCCTGGCCAATCGGCCGGCGCCCGTCCGGGAAACTTTGTTGATCTGCCGCCCCAGGCTGTGGATCAAAAAGGGAGCATTTATGTTCCTTACGCCGGCGAAATACCTTCCGCCGCCCGAACGCTACCCGAAATCCAGCAAGCCATCGTTGCTCGGCTGCGCAACCGAGCGATCGAGCCCCAGGTGGTCGTCAGCCTCAATCAGCAGCACTCGAGTGTTGTCAGCGTGCTCGGCGACGTAAATACGCCGGGCGTTCTGGCGCTCAACAGCGTCGGCGAAAGGATGCTTGCGCTGCTTGCGCGTGCGGGTGGACCAAAGTACGAGGCGATCGAGAGCTACGTTACACTGCAGCGCGACGGCAAGCGCGTGCGCGTGTCGCTGAGCCGCGTTGTTCATGATCCCAATGAGAACATCTTCATTCGTCCAAACGACGTGATATTCCTCACGCGCGAATCTCCGTCCTTCACCGCGCTGGGCGCGCTGAACCAGAACGTCTTCGGATTCAATTCGGAGATTACGTTCGACGTCGAGACGCTCACTCTCGCGCAGGCTATCGGCAAGGCGGGCGGCCTCAATGATCAGCAGTCGGATCCCGCCGAGGTCTTCCTCTATCGGTATGAAGATCGCTCCCTGTTGCAGAAGCTCGGAGTCGATACTGCAAGATTCACGTACGAAAGAATTCCCACCATCTATCACATCAACCTGCGCGATCCCTCAGGCATGTTGCTTGCCTCCGGCTTCCAGATGCGGACGAAAGACGTGATGTATGTGGCCAACGCCAAGGTGGTGGACTACTACAAGCTGCTGACGCTGATCAACAGCACGGCGAACACCGTATCGAACACAGCCAATTCGGTGACCAATGTAAACACTGCGGTGAAGACGCGGTGGTAAGCTGACCAGGGCCGAGCCTTCTGATCGGATTGCCGGCTGCAATTGGAGTTTCCGGTGCACTGGTTGAGGTCGATCCAGCTCGGACTGACCGTTATACCGCTCTGTCTGGCGCCGTTGTTTTTTGGATCGGTAGATAGGCTTTCGGTCGCAGTTTGGGTAGCGCTGCTATCGGCGGCCATGTTGTGCGGCGTAGCTTTTCCGACAAACGCCGCCCAGCGGCGTATTCTACTTGGCTTTTTTGCGGTGTGTGGCGCCTATGCGGCCGTGGCTATCATCCAGGTCATTCCTGGTTTGGTCGACGGTTGGGGCGACCCGATCTGGCAGCGCTTGAATCAACTCCTGCCGCTCCATGTTCCGTCACGGATTTCCGCCCGAGCAGAGATTCCAGTCGAAGCGGTCGGCCATTTCCTTCTTGCCGTGACTTCCTTTGCGAGCGGCTTCTTCGTTGGGACCTCACATCGCAACAGCGAAATCCTGACGACTGCTGCGCGGCATTCCATTCTGCTTTATGCGATCTATGGCATTCTGGCGCTGGTTTTCACGCCCAACATGCTGCTGTGGACGCCAAAACTCGCTTATCAGGGGAGTCTGACCGCTACCTTCGTCAACCACAATACAGCGGCGACCTTCATTGGCTGTGGCCTGATTCTCTGGTTTTGTCTGGCATTGCAGACAATTCAATCATTGCAATTTGGATCGCTTCGCGTGCTGCTCCTCACCTCATCCAATGAGCACGTAGCGTTCAAGTTGATCCTTCGTTCGGCGGCGGCGCTCACATGTTTGTTTGCGCTGCTTCTGACCGGCTCGCGCGGTGGCCTGATTTGTACGAGCTTGGGACTGTTCGTCGCGATCGGGCTGATGGCGGCGAGCGCGCTTCGGCCAAAGTTCTGGTACGCGTTTGCGTCAGCGACTGCGGCCTTGACCGCTGTGCTCATCTGGTTGAGTCAGGCTGGACGGGTGGGCAGCCGCGGTTTCTTCGACCAGGCGCGATGGTCGGTTTATGAATACTGTGTCGAATCCATTCGACAGCGGCCTTTGTTGGGTACCGGAGCCGGTACGTTTGCAGATTTTTTTCCTTCGCTTCGGGGACTTGAATTCAACAGTTGGGGCGTCTGGGATTTTGCGCATTCAACGATACTGGAGATCGCAGTCGAGATGGGGATCCCGATCGCACTGACGATCGTGTTCGGCGCCTTGGCTTCATTGTTCATTCTTGCCAACGGTGCGCTTCGTCCTTCCTTGAAGGATAGAAGTCGTAGTTCGCTGGCTGCCGTCACGGGAATCGCCGTGGCGAGTTATCTGCATTCAACCGTCGATTTTTCCTTGCAGATACCGGGCTATCTCATCGTATTCGGGAGCTTGATGGGGTGCTGGCTGGCGAGATCGGTTGCCGATCAAGTGCCGGCTCGCTCCAGCACCAGCTCCGGTACGCTCGAAGGTAGGCGTACCGGAGTTGGTGCTGGAAACGCCGCCCGCGACGCCACCGAGAGAGATTTCGTGACGGAGCTCACGAGGCAGGCCCGTTGATCCGTCGAGCCGCCCGCTAGCGGTCGGCGAGACGGATCTTTCGGTCCGCACGCGACAGGCTGGGTCCATACGCCTTTACTTCATGCCAGAACTTGGCATCGGTCGCTGACTGAATTTTGAGCCATTGATACTCCGTTTGATGCCAGGAACGGATCGTGTCGGTCAAATTGTCGAGCACGATGTCGCCCTTGGTCGTCGATACGACGAGGACCAGGTGACCAATTCCGGAGTCTGTCTTGACAACCGACAGGCGCAAAGCCTTTGCAGGCAAGCCGCCAAGCATCAGTTCGTGCCGCTTGGTCACCGCGTAGTCGTTGCAATCACCCAGGGAGGGCGCAATGGTCCATCCACCTCGGTATTCGGGTGCTTGGCTCTTCATCACTGGGGCAATCTCGGCGTTAACGCCGCGGTTGACGCGTTCCAGCAATGCGGAAGTCTCGGGGCTAAGCTCGATCCGCTCAATCTCGGTCGCGTCCGACTTGCAATCCGAAGGATAGCGCAGACAGAAGCGCACGTGCTGAAATGGCGCGAGCGTCGGCGAGGCGGCTGCGATCAATGGCGCGGAGGAACGGACGTCGTGCTGCGATCCGTTGCGAGCGTCAGCGCCTGCGGAAAGCAGGCTGGCCGCGGAGGCAAGAACCGTTAAACAAGCTGAACTGCGTCGTGCCATGTACCATTCACCTGATCGTTGCGATGCGACCGCCGAGAGGCGCGCTGTTGATCGGTGAATACAGGTACCCGCGTTAAATTCTCGCTATGCAAAGAGGTTAAATAACCATTGAGGAGAAGCGAAAAATTCGAGGAAATTTTGTCGCACCCGCCATTTGGAAGTGCCGGCATCAAGCCGGTAGATACTTCGAATGCCAGTTCCAGGCCGTCTCGATGATCGAGTTGAGATCGTGACGCGGAGTCCAGCCGATGGTACGGCGGGCGAGGGCATTGTCGGCGACCAGAGCGGGAGAGTCGCCCTCGCGGCGGGGGCCGTATTGAACTTCGAAGCTTCGGCCGACAACCCGCTGGACGGCATCGAGCATTTCCTTCACCGTGGTGCCGTTTCCGGTCCCGAGGTTCAGGGCGTGGCTGGTGCCGTGCTTCAAAAGATGCTCGACCGCACGCGTGTGCGCATCTGCAAGGTCGAGGACGTGGATGAAATCGCGAACACAGGTGCCATCCCGCGTATCATAGTCGGCGCCGAGAACCTGAAATTGCGGCCGGCGGCCCAGCGCTGCATCCATCGCGATCGGGATAGCGTGCGTTTCCGGCGAGTGCCATTCTCCAATCCGGCCTTCAGGGTCAGCACCAGCGGCGTTGAAATAGCGCAGGATGAAGGAGCGGAATCCCTGATAGCGATCCAGATCTCGCAAGGTCTGTTCGACGATGAGCTTGGTTTGCCCGTAGGGATTAATCGGCTGCTGGGGATGTGTTTCGTCCATCGGAGTCGATAAAGGAACTCCGTAGGTGGCGCATGTCGAAGAGAAAACGATCTTGTCGACACCCGCCGCCTGGGCCGCGCGGAGCAGCGTAATCGTGCCAGCGACGTTATTTTCGTAATAGCCACCCGGATCCCGGACGGATTCGCCAACCTCAATTGCCGCTGCAAAATGGATGATGGCGCTCGGCCGGTGTCTTGCGATGACCTCGTCCAATCGCTCGCGATCGCGAATGTCACCTATTTCCAGAGGCCCCCATTTGACAAACTCGGCATGACCGTTCGAGAGGTTGTCGTATACGATTGGCCTGAAGCCCTTGCTGAATAGATCGAGGCAAGTGTGGGAGCCGATGTATCCCGCTCCTCCGACAACAAGAATATTTTGCATCGTCTCTCCGCGGGACTGGCAGACGCCTGCGTCGCAAGTCAGAATAAGGTTGACCAAAGTTTGGTTACGTATGGAACGACTGGCCGAAAAATTTCGAACAAACCCCAGCCCAGGAAACCGAGCCACGCGATCATCGCCATTGCGATTGTCGCTACAAGCAGACCAACGACGATCCGTCGTCTCAATGCCCCAAGGGAGGAGCCGGATTTGATCCGCGGATCTTTGAGATCGATTGGCTTGAGATTATTCATTGGCGCCGTCGCTGTGTAATAAATGCAGTAGCGACACCGCAGCCTCCAATCAATGTCTACGGTGAATTAACGTAAAGGGGCGAGAGTTTAACAAATTTGCGCGATTTATCGTTCCGATGTCTTACCCCTCGAATGGTGTGGGCTTCGCTGCGGCACCTGTCGCAGATGGCAGTCCTGACTGCGGCACGACATTTCGAACGTGGAAGCGTCGCGCTACGTGAAAGCGGCTTCGCGCAGATCACGGACAAAGGTGGACCTGCGTGCCGAGCTTTCGCGGAGTTGTCCGACCGAAGATATTCAGCCTTCGCCCAAGGCCTCCTGGAAAGACTTGGCAGAGGCCGATCAGCAGGCGGTGTCCGGAATGAGCAGAGAGGGAATTGTCACGATCAATATTTTTGCGTCGAGCTTCATCGACCACGTCTGAGCATACTGCGTGTCAAACGCGACCCGCTCTTCGTAGGTGGTCTTGCTGCGCCCACTTACCTGCCACAGTCCAGTAATGCCTGGTCGGCATGCCAGATAGGCGCCAATCGAGCCCGTATAGCGCTCCAACTCTTCGTTGGTAACCGGACGAGGACCAACAATACTCATGTCGCCCCGCAGTACGTTGAACAGCTGCGGCAATTCATCGAGACTGGATTTGCGAAGGACGGCGCCGATCGCGGTTACACGCGGATCATATCGCAACTTATGCGTGGCCGCCCATTCTGCCGCGCTTGCCGGATCGCTCTCAAGCAAATCACGCAGACGCTTCGGCGCATCGACCGCCATGGTGCGGAACTTAAGGCAACCAAATTGCTTGCCGTTGAAGCCCACGCGCCGGTGCCGGAAAAGGGCAGGACCGCTCGACGTCGAGGTTATTGCAACGAAACAAATGAGTAAAAGCGGCGCCAGAATAATAATGCCGGAAATCGCCAGGATAATATCTACAATTCTCTTTGGACCCGACCCAATCGGGGACTTAGGCTCTGCTCGTCCAATTCTGCAAACATCATCAAAGTCGGCAAAGCTCGTCATTCCGGTACTCCAAAAAAGTGCGTTAAAAGTACGCCAAACTTTCAAATCTTTCTTTTCCTTTACGGCTCCTTAACAGGATACTGGGCACTGCACAATTTGAGCAAGAGCGATTTCTATGCATTTTAGTTAAATACATTAAAGCGCTAACCGGTTAGGTTAATTAACGATTTTGGCCCCGCTTATCGCTCTGACCAAACAATGGGCCATGTAGGCAACGAATTGGATGCCCCTGATGCTGCGGAGCAGCGAAGGTTGACGGGGGTTACGGGACAACCTTTTGGTTCAATTTTTCGCAAAAATCCAATCGAAAATTAAATCTTCGGGAAATTAAATGCGATTTTCACGCGCATGTGAAGCCGGGCCGAGCGGAACGGAGGGTCTCAACGGCCGAACACATTTCCTCGGCTGACAAATGGCGCAGGGAGTGGCGAATGATCGCGGTGAGGTGGCCTCTACTGCGGTGCGCCGCCCGGCTGGAGCTTTTCTGTGCGTCCGAGAAAGACGACAAGGCCCCGTTCGGTCGACACGATATCACCCACCTGCAGGGTGGGGTCGTTCATTGCTCGTTCTGACGCTTCGCGCTCCTGGAGATCGCGCGGCAGCGGATCTGGCGAATCAGTGCCGGCACTTGCGACGAAATCTTCCGTGCGCCGGCGAGCATCTTCGACGCGCTGTTGCCATTGTTCGCGGGTCAGCTCGGCATCAGGAAAGGTTTCCTCGGCCGAAAGCGCGTCACGTTGCTCTGCCCGGAAGCTGTCGACAAAACGTCCGGACTGTCTGCGGGCCTTTTCCACGCGCTCTTGCCACTGCTCGCGGGTGAACGCGGCTTCCTGATCCGGGTCTTGTTGCCCGAATGACACGGTCGATGTCGCCACCTGCATCAATGCCAACAGAACCGCCAAAATCCAGCGTCCCATCGAAACCTCAGAGCCGTTTGCATTGGCCAGTCGTCGAGTATTAGCGCGAAATGCCCGGCTAGCAAGACCCGGTCAGGAACGAAGCTTCTGCACCATGTTGGCAAATGATTCCTGGCGGCGAGAATCCAGTTCCTCGATGCGCGCTTGAAGCAGTTTTCTGGTTGGCGCCGGTGCTGCCAAATAGGCCCGGGCAGGGATCTCCTCGAATCCGCGGTCAATCAGATTCCCGAATTCATCGAGGATCTTCCGCCGAGTGCGCTCCGGTGCGGAAAGCAATACGGGAGTCGCAACGGTTGCGCGGCGCAGGGCCACCCAGGCTTCATTTGGCGAGGTCTCGTAGGAGGCTTCGAGCAACTCGAAAGCGTGAGTGGTGAAACGGCCATGCATCGTTTCGACGCCGAAAAGGAGAAGCCAAGCCAGCGAATCGCGCGGAACGCATGTCAGGACTCGTTCGGAGCGATGCTGGATGGATTGCAGGTGGCGATCGAATTCCTGAACCGTTCCTGAGCGCAATGCGGCTTCTGCCAAGGGTATTTCAAGTAACAGCAGAGCGCGCTGCGCGTGGGTATCGCAATCACTCAGGTTCCGGGCGGCAGTGCTGTCAACGACGCGTTTTGCCGCCGCCGGAGGAGAGCCTTCAAACCGCAGAACGCGCGTCTCGTACGAGCGAAACTCGTCGGCGATAGCAGCGCTTTGCAGGTTTGAGATGCCCCACGCCAGGCCGAGGCTGCCGATGAGGAATGTCAGCGCCGTCAGAACCACCGTCAGATGCATGCGAGATCCTCGACATGGCACGGCGGTTCAGGCGACGCCAGCCGTCTTTTCGTTTGTGTAATAGTTGTAGTTGCGCTCCGAATATCCCTCGAAGCGGCGCATGACAGCCTCGTCCGCCTTGTTGAGAACGGCGCCGAGCAATCGCTCCGACACGATGGGCGAAATCGCCACGGCCCTGAGGAGTTCGTCGGTCGACGTGCTTCCCCATTCGACGACCAGGACGAATGCATCGAACAGATGCGCAGCTGCCTTGACATCGACCACGGGAAGAATGGGAGGCATGTCGACCAGAATATAGTCGTACTGCTTCAGGGCGGATTTGAGCGTTTGCTTGAACTGCGGCGCGTTCAGGATATCCGAACTGTTGGAGGGCTTGATACGGGACGCCGCGGGCAGGAAGTCGAACTTGTACTTGGTGTCGGTAATAACGAGATCGTCGAACGACGCGTCACCGGCGACCAAATCCAACAAGCCGGGTGCGCTCTTGTAACCCAGCGTATTCGTCATGGAGGGATTGCGCAGGTCGGCATCGATCACCAGAACTCGACTACCGCTCTTTGCAACGAAGGCGGCGAAGCTGGCGGCGACCGTCGTCTTACCTTCACCGGGAAGGGCGGAGACGAGCGCGATGATCTTGCCTCCAGACGGGTGAAGATCGATGGCGACCTTGATGTAGCGCAGTGCTTCCGCGGTCGCCGAGAACGGCGCGACGTCGCTGATCTGTCGAAAAGCGCCGGATTCCCGCGATCCATGTTGCTTGCCGAGGACAAGTTTCTTGTCCTGAACGGCCGGAAGAACTGCAAGACAGCTTGTTCCCAGCAGAGCTTCAAGCTCGGCGCGGGTGTGAATTTGCCGGTTCATTTGCTCGCGCAGGAACGCCAGCAAGGTTCCAAGCGCAAGCCCGCAGATTCCCGCGAAGGCCAGCGTTAAACTTGTCTTCGGCGAGCTTCGCCCAGCGGGAGGGGTCGCGACTGTAACGACCCTGGCCTCGGTCGAGGGGAACGACTGCTGCTGGACGGACTGCGTGAAACGGGACAGGAAGGTTTCATAGATACCACGATAGGTGTTCGCAGCCGTTTCCAATTCGCGCAGCCGAACCTGCGATTGCCGGGTCGTTGCAGACTGCTGGAAAACCTCCATCATCCGCTTGTCTATCGATTCTTCCTGACTTCTTGCGATCTGCAATTCGCTCTTGTAGCTCTCCGAGATGCGTGAAATTTCGTCCCAAATAGCGCGTTGTAGCGCTGCCATCTCCGCCCGCAGATTGCGCGCGGCCTGATGATCGGTCCCGTAGCGAGCGCTCCACTCGGATTCCTTGCTCTGATCGTCGAGATACTGCTGGCGCAGCCGCGTGATCACTGGATTGTTCAGCGCGTCGGTCACCACCGGGTCAGGGATTTCAAGGGTTCCCTTTATGTGCCGCTGTTCGAGGACGCGCCCGATGCGGTCGAGCTTCGCCCGAGCCTGGCTGGTATCGGCGCGTGCCTTGGCGAGAGCAATTCCGAGTTGATCGAGCTCGACTTCGCTGGCCAGCTTGCCGTCGACGCCGATGATGATGCCATTCTGCGACTTGAAGTCCTGGACAGCCTTGTAAGCATCGCTGAACTGCTGCCGTAGCTCGCGAATGCGCTGCTCGAGCCAAGTGCTGGCACGATGTGTCGCCTCGAACTTCGCCTGCAGCTGATCCTCGATATAGGCCTCAGCGAAGGCGTTCGCGATCCTGGCAGCCTTGTCCCGATCGAGCGAGGTATAGGAAATCTGCTCGATATAGCTGCGCCCGACGCGCACGACGCGCAGATTGTCCTTAAGTGTACTGAGCACCCGTCTCAAGACTTCCTCGTTGGACGGCTGCTGCTCTAACCCCCTGTCGATCCCCAGAAGCGAAAACACACGCGACCTGAGGCTATAACCCGCTCCGACGAATTCCGGATCCTCGGTTAACTTCAAATTGCGAGCTACGGCCGTCGCGACCTTTTCGGACTTCGTGGTCTCGATTTCGCTTTCGACCGAGGCATCCTCGACCATGCGATTTTCGGTCGCCATGTCCGACTGGGTCCAGGTGACTCGCTTGGTGTCGATGATCATGTCTGCCCGCGCCGTGTATCGCGACGGCGTAAGGGCAAGGTAAGCAATCCCGACGATGATGGACAGGACAACAACCAACGCCATGAGGCGCCACTGCCGGCCAAGAAAGGCTCGGACTTGCTGGAATGGAAACGACCCCATGCCCGGATCGCCATCAGCCTGCTGGGGATAGCGCGGGAATTGACCTGCAACGTTCATTCGCACTTCCACAAGCTAGACATTCTGCTGCACGAGCCTCACTTCCAACACTTAACGCGTAGCGCTGACGGGGCTCGCGGAAGTGGTCGTGTTCGTGGGCGCTATCGTCGCGGTGCTGGCCCCGATGGTGGAATTGATCTGGAAAAATGCCGTGGAACCCCCGCCGCCTGGATTTGTGCTGGATCGGCCGCCGACGTTGGGATTTACCACGATGACACTGCCGACCGAGCTGTTCGCGGAGTTCGTCGCGGCGATCGTCGCGGCTGTCGAAAGGTCGCCCGAGACTGCGGCGAAGGAGTTCTGAAAACCTTCCTCATCGAAGCTCGCCACGGCCTGCTGTATCGTCAGAGCGGCCTGCTGGTCGATGGTTTGACAAGCGATCGCGGCCTGGGCAAGTCCAGCGGCAATCGCGGTCCGGAATCGCGGAGTGGTAGTTTTGGCCAGTTCGATCAGGTTGGCCGCCAAGCTGGCGTCGGTTCCGGCCAAATCCCTCACTTGCGCTTCAAGCGCGCGAGTATCGGCATTGGGCGGAAGGAGGGCCTCGGGGCTGGCCTTGAACTGTTCAATCGCGGCCGGCGAGAGCGGCGGTGCGATGCAGGGCGCGGCGCGGACCTCGCTGGCACAAAACGCCACCAAAATGTGCGCAAATAGAACGATCGAACCAGCACGCATCGCTATGCTCCAACCAATTGTTTATCATTAAGAAAAACTAGCTCTGGAAGATAGCTTAGGCTTGAGGCGGTATCAACCGCGGCCGCTTATAATGGTTTATTGGCGGGGTCACCCGGAATTCATCTATAGCATTGAAATCGCTAACTTTCTCGTTTATGTATCTAATCAACGGCCCGAAATTGCGATATCTTAACGTAAATGTGGTGCGCTCGCGCACCGGCATGGAACTTCAAGCCCCGTGCGCTGGCAGCCGGCTGCCGGTGAACTCGTGAACATTTATTATGCGGTTCTGCCAAACGGTTCCTTTGTGCAAGCGGCCTGGTAAGGCAGGGGTGACAGGTGCGGTCAGTACTTCCGATCCCTCAGCGGTTTGAGATTCACGGCCGACGCCCGTCGTTGCCTGAGGGCGTTCGGGTCTACGCGATCGGAGATATCCACGGGCGGCTCGACCTGCTGGACGACTTGTTGTCCCGCCTTGAAGCGGACATTGCGGCGCGCCCAGTATCCAGGCCGCTCTACGTCTTCCTGGGCGATTATATCGATCGAGGTTTATCGTCGCGCGAGACGGTCGATCGACTGATCGCGCAGGGGGAGCGAGGCGAATGCATTTTTTTGAAGGGCAACCACGAACAGATTGCGACCAAATGCCTGAGTGATCGCAGATTGTTCGACCAGTGGATGCGGCTCGGAGGTATCGAGACCTTGATCTCGTACGGAATTGCAGCCGGCGACCTTGCGAACGCAAATTCGATCGCCCAACTGCAGTCCGCCTTCCATGATGCGCTACCCCAGCCCCATTTGCGTTTTTTTCGGCTGTTGCACACGAAATTTGCTTGCGGAGATTTCTTCTTCTCCCATGCCGGCGTGAGGCCCGGCGTCGAGCTTTCGCAACAGAGCGAGAGCGATTTGCTATGGATACGAGACGAATTCCTGAATTCGAGCGAGGACTACGGCAAGATCATCGTTCATGGGCACACGCCTGTGCAGGAAGTCGAAGTCGCACCAAACCGGATCAATATCGACACCGGTGCATTTGCGACGGGTCGTCTAACCTGCCTGGTAATCGAAGGGCCGTGCCTGTCCCTAATCGATACTCGCTAGGTCGCTGACGCGGCCGCTGCTGGCGAGCGCTGAACATGCCTTTGCCGGAAAAGGTCGTCGATGTGGTTTTGCATCTTTTGAAGAAATTGTTCGCGGCCAAATAGGCGGGCATGCTCGACGATCCGGGCCGGGTCGATATTGGAATCGGCCAGCCGCTTAACTGCGGAAGTAATCGCTTGAACAGTCTGTTCGGCGAAAAATGTACCCGAAACGCCTTCCATCACGGTTTCGGTCGCGCCGCCTTTGCCGAAGGCGATCACAGGTCGGCCGCTTGCCATCGCCTCGACCGGCACCATCCCGAAGTCCTCTTCGCCGGGAAAGATCAAAGCGCGACATCGTGCGTAGTGATGCTTGAGGACGTCGAAGGGCTGGGAACCCATGACGGTGACCGTCGGGCCCGCCAAGTCACGGATCTTGTCCAGCATCTCGCCACCGCCGATCACGACGAGCTTCATTTTCATCTCGTTGAATGCGCGCACCGCGAGGTCGGGCCGCTTGTACGAAACGAGCTCGCCAGCCATCAGATAAAAGTCGCCGATCTCGGACGGCGCAGCGACTGCGAAGGCGTCGGTGTCGACGGGGGGGTGAATAACTGTAGCGTTGGCCCCGTAGTAGCGGTGAATTCGGCCTGCGACGGTCGTGGAATTCGCAACGAAGCTGTCCACGCGAGCGGCCGATGCGACATCCCACGTCCGAAGATAGTGGGATAGCGGCGGCATCAGCAGGCGGGTCACCAGGCCGGCGCTGTCTCGATAGTCATGGTACATGTTCCAGATATATCGCATGGGCGTGTGGCAGTAGCAGACGTGAAGGGCGTCCGAAGGCGGAATCACTCCCTTGGCGGGCCCCGACTCACTGCTTATGACGAGATCGTAGCCGCGAAGGTCAAGCTGCTCGAGCGCCAGAGGCATGAGGGGCAGATAGGTTTTGTACATCGATGCCGCGCGGGGTAGCGCGTTGATGAACGTCGGAATAATCCGGTGCTTCTTGATTTTTTCCGAGATCATCTCGGGGACGTAAACGTGAGTGAATATATCGGCTTGGGGATACATTTCACACAAGGCTTCGATGACTTTCTCGCCGCCGCGCATTCCGACGAGCCAATAGTGGATAATGGCGACTTTCATGCAATTCGTTCTCGTTCCGACGAGCCAGGGCCAACGCAACAGCTTGCATCCGCCAATTCGGATGACTGGCCGCGCTCCCGACACATAGGATGACAGACCCGCTCTTGTCGCGTTGGTATTGAAATTGCTGCAAGTATTGTAAACGCGCAATTTACATTATTTCCGCGCTTGGCGCCGCGCGGCATGGCCCACGCTCAAGAAAGCGGATGCATACGCTAGCTGGCTGCGGTGGCAGTGTTGCAGGCTGCGAGGTCAACGCCGAGTAGGCGGCGCCCGCCTGTCGCAGGAATAAACCATGTCAGGGGCGCAAAATGTGTGGTTTTGTAGTGACACAGAGGTACCAAATTTTCTTAACCTCAAAACGATTGCAAATTGCTTGTCCATTGGGCGCGCTGCTCATTATCCAAGGTGGACGATACGGCGGTCGGGTATATGAATTCCGAGCGGGCCATTGTATCTGCTGCAGAGGATTTAGTTGAAGCTTTGAGTTTTGTTGTTGGACCTTGGGAGTTTGTCGCGGTCGGCGCCTGAGCGGATAAAATAGTTAACCGCGGACGTGCACTTCATCACCGCAATGTTGAACGCTGGGCTCGAGATTCAGCAAACGGAATTTCACGCCAAGGCCATGACAATTCAAGCCGAGAAATATGACGTCATCATCCTGGGCGCAGGGATCAGCGGGCTTGTTTCCGCATCCGTTCTGCTCAAGCAAGGTTGTGAGCGTCTGCTGATTGTTGACGAGTACGATCACGTTGGTGGCAATCATATTGATCGCAGCATCGGCAAATACACCTTCGATATCGGCAGTTTCATTTTCCAGGATGACTCACCGCTGCTCGCCCATCTGCCGGAGATCCTGCCACTCTATGTTCCTATCGATCCGAGCTGGGGCCGTCTGAATCCGCAAGGCGTCGTCACTCACTATCCGATCTCGATCAAGGAGGATCTCATCAACGCAGGCCCGATCGAATGGCTGCGCATCATATCTTCGGTCGTTTTTGCGCGTCTCTTTCGCCGTCGGCTGACGAATGCGAGGGATTTCGCGCAGTACTGGATCGGCGCAAGGCTGCTGCATCGGTCCGGGCTCGAGAACTACATGAGGCGCTTCTACGGCGTTTCTCCCGAGCGCATCGACATCAAATTTGCAGAGGATCGAATGCTCTGGATCAAAGAGCACGCGATGATCAGGAACGTTCTGCGCCGAATCCTCACGCGCGCGGCGAAGCCTGCCGGCAACACGCAACTTGCGCGTCCGAGGGAAGGTTTTAGTCATCTATATCGCGTGACTGTCGAGCGGCTGGAGAAATCCGGCGTAACCCTTCTGCTTGGCGAAACATTGCAGGACTTGCGGAAAGACGGCGACACTTTTTTTCTGCAGATGGGCAGCCGCAGGGTCGCCGCAAGCCGTGTAGTGTCGACCATCCCGCTGGAACGGATCCGGAAGCTGGTCGGCATGACCGTCGGCGACAGCCTGACGACGGTAACACTGGTCAGTCTCTTCTTCAGTTTCTCCGGCGACCGCGGTTTCAGGCAATCCATTCTCTACAATTTTTCGCATGTCGGGGCGTGGAAACGACTCACGGTGTATTCCGATTTCTACGGAAGGTCGGATGGCTGCGAGTATTTTACGGCCGAAGTGAACGCCGATCACGTCAACGGCAGTGTCGAAATTGCCGAACAGGACTTCAGGCAGCACGTAGCAGAGAACGGTTTGTTCAAGGGGGACCTCAAGCTCGAGGGAAGCCACATCGTCTCTCACGCCTATCCAGTCTATACCGGGAACGCCAGCGCGATTGCCACGGAAACAATCTCAGCGCTGCGAACGTTCGGCGTGGAATCCATTGGCCGGCAGGGCGGATTCGATTATCAGCCGACGGCCAGGGTCACGTCCCAAAAGGCGGAGTTGCACTTGGCGGCGACCAGAACGCCGATGAGCAGCCCGGACAGGGCAGCCTCGAACAACGGACTTTAGCTCGCGATTCCTCGACCGCCAAAGCCGAGAAGCTCCTTTGCAAAAGCGAGGACGGAGCGACGGCCGGCTTTAAGTCGATAAGCCAGCAGAATCTTACTCTTGCTGCTGGGGAGAATGGCGGCAAGGCTGAAAAACGTCCCGAGGATGGCTTTGTTCTTGGTGCCGAGATCCTCGCGCGCAAGCTTGGAAAGCAGCCCAGGAAGGGCGGTCAGGCCCGGTCGTTTGCCCGAAACAACGTCCAGGAAAAGCTTTCGCTCGCGGAAATAGAAGGTCTTGTGCGGGTCGACAAGTTCAGCACCTGGTCTGAAGCGCGCCACGACGGCGCGCAAGTGCTCCATGCGCAAAAGGAAACGGTCTATGTCCCGCTCAAGTGACGCAGCGTCAGGCAAGCGTCCGAGGCCGGACACATTGCGGTCGTGAACACGGTACCGGCCCAATTCTTTGGATGTGCTCACGACGTCACCAAATAGCGGTGCCGCAAACAGGATGACCCCATCAAGTATCTGGTCATAGGTTGCCTCACGAAGCAGCTCGACCAGGTCGCGACGGAAGACATTGCCCGAGGTCGGAGGAGACCGGTACACTCCTTTCTTCAGCATCTCCTGCGCCAATCCGTCGCCGCTACGAAAGCTGTCCAAGGCGGAGAATGAGCTGCTCAGGGTCTGGCCTTCGGCATCAATCAGCGAGAGTGAAAATTGAAGCTTGGCAACCGCCGGATCCAGCAAGTGGATGATGGCGTCGATGGATCCCGGCTGCATTTCGTCGTCGGCATCGAGGAAGAGGACAAACGGCGCTGTCGTCTTGTCGAAGCCGTACAGGCATGCCTGCCGTTGCCCGCTATTCTCAATCTTGAACGCTGTCGCACCGGTCCGCACGATCACGTTCCACGAGTCGTCTGTCGAGCCGTCATCTATGACCACGAGTTCGCAATCCGCACGGCCTTGATCAAGAACACTTCGGATGGCGCGATCAACAAAGGGCGCGTAATTGTGACACGCGATGACCACCGCGAGCACCGGTTTTGACTTCGAGGATTTTTCGGTTGTGGATCTTGTCACGCTCGGGTCTAGCTCGCCTTGGGCGCCAACAAACGGTAGATTTTCACATAGTCGGAGGCAACGCGCGAAACGGAATAATAGTCCGCACCTCGCTTGGAACTCGCTTTGAACGTTTCGAGTGTTTTGGGGTCGGATATCAACTTGTCCAGAGCTGTCGCTATCTCGTCTGGTGCCCCCGGCTTGACCAGAAGCCCTGCGTTGCCAAAGTCGAGCAACTCTGTTGTCCCGCCAACTGACGTTCCTACGATGGCGCAGCCTGCCTGTCGGGCTTCGGCGGTAGCCAAGCCGAAAGGCTCGGCATACGACGCCAGTACGAAGATATCCGCCTTGGCCAAAATCTCCCCGGGATTCTTGACGTAACCGAGAAAAATTACCCTACCTACGACGCCAAGCTCCTCGGTCAGTTCTACCAACTCCTGCCGCTGCGGCCCGTCGCCGACGATATACAGCTTCCACGCCGAATGCGTGTGCGCGATTTTGCTGAACCCGCCTATTAGATCGTGCACGCCCTTCCTGGGATGAAGTCCGCAGACCGTTGTAATAAAGGGTGGCTGAATGCCGTGCAGTAAGCTGGCATCGAGCTTCTCAAGCTCGGTCTCGCGCGGCGAACCTATCGGGCCGTTGGCGACTACTTCTACCTTGTCGGGGTTGTAGCCTTGATCGACCAGGAGTTGCCGTTCTGCACGGCTGACGGCGGCTATCTTGTCTCCCAGCTTCATCAAGAACGAGTGCTTGTCGAACGAGTTGTGGACTGTCGTCACGAGCGGTATGCGGAACAGCAGCGATGCAACCTTGCCGAATATCGCGCCCGCCATCATGTGGGCGTGAATGACGTCCGGTTTGAACGAGAAGCAGATCTTCATGAGCTTCACAATCGAACCGGCCAGCTTGAACGGATTGGGTTCTCTCTGGATCAGTCTTTCGCATTGAACCTTATGGTCACCCAACAGCTTCAGATAGTCTCCGCCATTTCCTGCGAAAACGACGGAGTGCCCCATGCTGGCTTGTGCGCAAGCGAGGTCCACGGCAACGTGCACGCTGCCGTTACCGTAATTGCAATGATTGATGAGATGGAGAATTCGCATCGTCGTCGCGTTACCTGAAGAGCGTGGAGCCGGCGTTTTCAGTTCCAGCGGCGACGCCGTTTGCACATTTCAACGCGGTGGCGGCCCTGGCGGGCAACCCTCCGGTGGCCCGGCGTCCCGCGCATAGACGTGGACATAATCGACAAGCAGCGTCGACGGGTTCGGCGTCTTGTCAATCGGCCATCCGCTGCCGAGCGCCAGGTTGACCAGCGGGTACATTGGTCCATCCAGTTCCGGAGGTGTCGGCTGACTCCAGACCTTCTTCCCATCGCGGAAGAACACGATAGCCTGTGGCGAAACGTCGACGCCGAATGTGTGAAAATCATTAACCAAGGCATCTGTTGGGAAGTACACTCTCTCGTTTTGCCCTCTGGTCTTTTCCTTCTCCTTGTACCAGACGTGCAAGACGGCCTGGTAAGATGACGTATCGTGCCCGTAATATTCAATTACATCGATTTCGACGTTAACATCGGAGGTGCCTGCAGGCTTGAGCGGCACCAGCCAGAACGCAGGCCAAGTACCCGGCCCCGGTGGCATCTTCATGCGTACTTCAAAATAACCATAGCGCGTTCCGAACCCGGCGCCGGTGGAATCTGCCGCCGCAATCAGGCCAGACACCCACTTGCCCTCGCTGTTTTTCGAGGCAGTGATGGAAAGGATGCCGTTCTTCATGCTGAATGGGCCATTGGGATGAGGGTTTATAAACTGCGCATCGCCGAAATCGCCGTTCCAGGGCGTGTGAGCGGTCCAGCGCGCCGGACCAAGCCGGTTGGAGGTGATGGTCTCGATACGTCGATTCGGTGCGGTTTCTTCGTCGAATTCCTCGAGCAGGACAGGGCGAAATTCGCAAGAGCTGCCGGGCGCCGCTGCCGTCGCAGCGGTGGCGGGAATATTCAACAGCAGGATCGCGGCAGCGAAAAAGCTCGAATGCGCGTATTTCATCTTGCAAGACTCCTCGGCGAGATCATTCGACCTTGATCAGGACGACAGTTGACCTTTCCATACTGGCGAGAATGGCCGGCTCAGTGGATCAAAAGTATTCACAATCAGGCCCGCGAACTACCAGCAGATCCGGCCAGATATGTTCAGACGGAAACGTCAGGACAACGACATTTCTCCCGGCACCCGCACCGTATCATGACGCGGTTCGCGGAGCCGCCGCTTGAGAAAGTCAATTGTGGGCTTTTCGATGAACAAGTACGAGAGCGAGCCCGCGGCCAGTGAGCACAAAATGGTCAGAACGATCAATGCGTCGCCAGATACGAGTCCTTTCGACTGAAGCACCTTGAAGACTGCGATCACAAGAAGGTGCACGAGGTAGATTGAATAGGAGGCATCACCCAGAAATGCCAGGAAACGCCTCAGCGGCCCTTGCGAGGACGGGTTTCCAAACAAGAGAGTTGCGTAAACAATTCCTGCTGCCGGAAGACCCCAAATGATGGCCCGCTGCAAGGAGAGGTCCCCGTTTTGAATGAGTTGGGCCTCGCTAATATTGCCGAAGCCAACAATGAGCTGGCAGGCGACGGCCAGGACAACGAGCGCCGATACACCGACAGCCAAGCGCCTGTTCGGTCCCGTTACTCGCATCAACATGCTGATGCCGATGCCGAACAGAAACTCAATGATGATCGGATTTCCCAGAAAATCGAGGACCGCGGTGTCAAACATGGATCGCGCGGTGATTGCAGCGAGAAAAAAGGCAATGACAGGCACAGCCGGCCGGCTGCCCCGGGAGCGAAAAAAGATCGCCGCGGTCATTGCAGCGTAGAACAGAACTTCGAAAGAGAGTGTCCATCCGACCGAAAGAAATGGCTCAACAAATCTTCCTTCGACGATTGGCCAAAAAACGAATGTGGGAATAAACGGAAGCCACGAATGGTCGGTCGTCAGCATGGCCCGGATGATCCAGGGCAAAGACAGTATGTAGAAGATCGGCGCAATACGAATGAACCGATCTGCGGCAAATTGAAACCAGTTTCGATCGTTTCGCTCGGAAGATATGGTGATGATGTAGCCGCTAAGAACGAAAAACAAGTCGACGCCGAAGGCGCCGAAATTCTCCAGATTGCCGAAAGCTAGAAGAGGTTTCTCCCTGTCGCCAATCAGCGATATGTCAATTCCATGAGCCCAGACGACAACGACGGCGGCGACCGCTCTCAAAATCTGCAAATCTACAAGTCGTGGACGCCGATTTACCTGATCACTCACGCTACACCATCGAGCACACGTTACACACACGCTACTTTTGGAGCTGGAAACTCTCCCAGCGGCCGAACAATATTAATCATGCGTATTTAATTTGCCGGCATTGTGGGCATTGCACAAGAGGCGCGAGCGGCTGCGATCTCCTGAATAAAGGTAATATTAACATGTTAAGCTGGTATGCGACCTGCGTTATTGTCGCATGTTTAAATTTAAACGGTCCGAGCCGGCCTGGCACGCAACGGGCCCGTCGGGGATTTCGGATCCCAGGGCGGGGGGAATACGTTGCTCACGCCTTGGCGGGCGGCTGGATTGCTGCGGCCAGCTCTGGTTCGATGTGACCCCGGATGACATCGGCAAATCCGCGGATGTTGCCTCTTAACCGACCCTTTCGATCGATGAAGGGTTCCGGCTTGATGGAACCCGCCACATTGCTTGCCACATTCCTGAAAATCTGACCGGCGACTTGCCCGAAAGACATCGTTCCTTTTTGCAGCATATAAATCGGATTGACGATCTGCGAATAACCGAGCCGGTCGCCGGCCACCCGGCCGCTCTTGACGCCCATATGAACGCCACGCGCGCTTGCGCATTTAACAAGCCGGCCACCGTGCATCGCAAGCGCTGACCCAAAATCGCGGTCTTCCAGCCATCCGTACAACACCAGACGCTCATCGAACTTTAGTTCGCCAACTGCGGACAGGCGGAATGCCATATTGCAGCCATACGGACTGAATGGTTCGATGCGCGACCAATCGGTCGGAGGGGCGGAGGCTTCCACGGTACGGACGGCATCTTCGAAACTTAGGCCCGGTCCTTTGATGCCGTCGGCCACGACATGTCCGGTGAAGCCCACGACCTGTCGATCATTGCAGAAGACATCGGCCATCGCTTCCAGCCATCCTGCATCGGCGACAAAATCGTCATCGAAGAAAACGACGAGGTCAATTCCGGGCGGCAGTGCCGCAAGCGCGGTGTTGCGCTGTGCCGCAAGCCCGCGTGGCCCGGTGACTACCGTGACATCCGGCAGATTGGCAGCTTCGCCGGCATCTTCGCGCGCGGAGCACGACACGACGACGGCTGCCGGCTTCAGAGTTTGCGTTTCAAGCAGATGATTGAGCGTAGCGGTCACAACAGCGGGACGACCGAGCGTAGCCACCACCACCGCGATCCGGCACGCCGGCAGTTTACCGCTGCTCGATTGCTCCTGGGAGCCAGGTCCGGGTTTCACGGACGACCCGAAGCTGATCCCGGCGTTCATATTCGTGCTCCACGCGTTTGCAAGGAAGTTGGCGAGAAAGCAGCCATCCTGTTGCGCTCCGGTTCGGCACAAGCCAGGCCAGCGATCAAGTAAAAGAAGAGCCCCTGATCGACCGCCGCGCCGACGAAGGCCGCGGCCAGGATAAGGCTGATACAGGAATTGCGCGCCGCCAGGCGGACATCAGAAAAATACGTACCCGGAACACCGCGCCGGCGCGCGAAAGCTGTTACGACAAAGAGCACATAGAAAATTGTCCCCGGCAGTCCGACGTTGGATAGCAGTGCAAGAGGAAAGCTTGAAGCACGAACGGTTCCGAGGCCGAGGCCCAGTCCGTAGGAATCGAAGAAGTTCTGCAGTGCAAAGGTGTTCCAGGAGCCGCGCTCGACCGCAGATTCCGAACCGACCTTGTTGAAGATCAGAGCGTCGATGTAGTCGCGTATTGGCTTCCACGCGTCATCGTTGAGCTGCAAGGCAAGGAACACTGCTATGACCACCAGGGGGGCGCACAACAGGGCCGCTGACGCAATGGGCCTGCGGAAATCAATTCCGCGGCGCATGATTGCAGTCATGTAAAGGATCATCAGCGTCGGCGGAGTCCCGGCAAGCCCGATCGACGAAGTGGACAGAACGACGAGGGCGAGCGAGGCGAGCGTAAGCGCACCGGTCAAAATCGGGCGGCGTCCGCAAACCCAAAGCGTTCCTATGAAGCCCAATGCTACGAGCGTTTGGCCGGCGAAGGCCGATGCCTCCGTGAAGGATCCAGCGATACGCTTCATCCCGCTGACTTCCTCATCAACACGCATCGTATAGGTGGCGTTGCGAATGGGCTCCATCAGCCACTGTGTGCCGGTACTGTAAGTGGCGATGTCGGCTAGCGCGAACAGCACGTTGGCGGCAACGTACGCCACGCACGCCCCCGCGATGACGGAAAAGCCCGCCTGAGTGGAAGCGATGGCAACGATCATCACGAAACAGGTAACGTCGCCGATCAGATAGATCGCCTGTGTGAGATTACTGGAGACCGGGCCGAGAGGCACTGTGGAGCCGGTGGCGGCGTATTCCAGAGATGTGCCGAGTGGAATGATCTGTGTGCTTCCCGCAAGCAGGCGAGGCATCAAATAGCCGGTAGTAACACCGTATATCACGAGGCAAATCAGCCAGAAGCCGGGCTCGGGAAACCTCATGGCTGCAAGCGCCCGAGCGGTTTCGGCGCGACGCGTGAAGGTGCTGACCGCCAGAAATCCCAAGAGAACATGTGCGGGCGGGATATTCGCGGCGCCGATCTGAATGGCGGCAGCCGATCCGAGCAATGTTGCGATGACAAGCGTAGCCGCCATCGCCCGATAGCCGAGCTGCAGGCATATCAAGCTGACAATGAATGTAACCAGCCCAATTGGTTCGATGCTCATGGGAGGTTATCCGGCATTCCAACGTTGTATGAATACGACCGGCGCGGAATACGCAATTCGGCCCCAGACTGGCTTCCCCCGTGCAGATCCTTGCCGATCGCGGTCGAGCCAATTGAGCCGTATATGTCCTCGCCGACTTCAGCAAGCCGGAGGGACCTAAAAACGGGGCATTGGGTAAGGCAATAACGTTAACCGGAGGTCGACCGGCCAGAAGCAGGCACGGTTATCGACGAGGCGGCCGCCGGATGTCAAATCGATAAACTATGCAACGCGGGCGTTTGGTCACTTCTGCGACAAATGCCGGCAACAGCTACTGGCAAATTGTCTCGAGATTCAGGGCTGGCGGGTGCATCGAAGGTTGCAGCATCATAGCCCACCGAGCGATTTTTCTTGCGAAGTCCAGAGACCTCCGAGCCGGCGGGAACTGCATTGACGGCAGGTTGGGACGTGTAAGGTTAAAATACAGTATCCTAATGGTGCCTGTTGTTTTGCGGCCGGCTGATTGTGCTAGAAGGTGCCCGCCGGCTCCGGGACCCTCATTTCAAGCTCGGCGAAAGTGTCATGAAGCTATAATGCAGAAAACTCCCGAAGCTATCCCGCAAGCGGTCGCGAGCCGAGCCACGGTTGGAACAGGCCTGCTCATCACGTCGAAGATACTGTCGCGTTGCGTTGATATCGTGACGTTCGCGGTGCTCGCGCGTCTCCTGGTGCCCGCGGACTTCGGCCTGATTGCCATCGCGATGTCCGTTGTCGCGATACTTGACGCGGTATTGGAACTGCCGATACCGCTCGCGCTGATGGCATTGCCGGAGCGTACGAAAGCGCATTTCGATACTGCATTCACGCTTCAACTCGCAAGGGGCGCAATACTTTCACTCGTCCTGATCCTTGCGGCGTGGCCGATCGCCTCATTCTATCACGACGATAGACTGATAGCTCTGTTGTGCGTTCTTGGCCTGGCGCCCGTGTTGAGCGGACTGATCAGTCCACGAATGACGGAGTATGCGGTCAAGCTGGATTTCAGACAGATCTTCGTACAGGAAGTCTCGAGCAAGCTCGTGGCCCTGGTGGTTGGCGTATGCGCCGCGTGGATGGGCGCAGGCTACTGGGCGATTGCCCTAGGTACGCTGGCTTCTCCGCTAACATGGGTCGTCATCTCCTACATCTTTGCCCCATTTGTTCCGACCCTCACCCTGGTTGAGTGGAACGTCTTCTCAAAATATCTTCGCTGGACCACCTTGACCCAACTGGTCATCGCGACGAACTCGCAAATGGACCAATTGCTCCTGGGCCGCTTTGTCAGCCGCGTCGAGTTGGGGGCATTTTCGGTGGCCTTGAATCTCTGTGCCATGCCGAACCAGATATTTATCAGCCAGGCATCCAAGCCTCTTCTGGTTGGCTTCTCGCTGGTTCGCGATGATCGTCCACGGTTGATGCGTGCCTATCTCAAGAGCCAGAACAGCATTGTCGCCGCGTCGCTGCCGTTGCTGGTTGGAATGTGCATGACGGCAGAGCCTCTCATACGCGTGTTCCTGGGCGATCAGTGGTCAGCGGCAGCTCCCTCCCTGCAATGGCTAAGTCTTTCGGCAATTCCCTACCTGTTCGTCGGGCCGGTCAGTCCCCTGGGGATCGCACTGAACAAGCCTGGTATTTTTTTCAAAATTGCCGCGATTGAATTCTCGTTCAAGCTGCCGCTGCTGATACTCGGTCTTTGGCTTTACGGCATACCGGGAGTTCTCGCGGTACGCGTGGCGACCGCCTTGGTCGCGATGCTATCCTCGATGCTGGCGGTGAAAGGCCTGATAGGTCTGAAGATCACCAGGCAATTGTTCTTTCCGTGGCGGCCGGTGGTTAGCGCGTGCGTGATGGCTATGGCTCTCTATCTAATGGATGTCGCGACCTCCGTGGACCGAGATCATGCCCACTTGATGATCAGGCTTTTGTGGTTTTGCGGCAGTGGCGCAATCGTCTACGTCGCCACGCTGTTTCTGCTGTGGTTCTGCAGCGGGCGGCCGGACGGCATCGAAGCCAAGGCGGCCGAGTTCCTGGGGACGGCGTTCCAGGGCGCCATGCGATATCGTTCGCTGAACTGAGAGGCACCGATGCTCGTGCAGGGCTTCAACCATCTTTATCGACCGAAAGACAGCACCGCATGACTCTGTGTGAAGCTCACGGGAGTATCGACACAAGTGCCACCAGTGCATCGGCAGAGCTCCTGGTCGCTCGTCCGGTGTCGCTGGCCGTACAAGGCGGCATGGTTCGAGAGCCGGTTCGCCCGGCGGAATATCGAGGCGCCGGCTTTGCCGAAAAGTACGATAGCTCAACGCTCTTTTTCGACGCTATTTTTTCCAGCGATGGCAGCAAGATCATCCTGTTGGGGCCGCCATTCAATAATCTGGCAGACCATGTTGCGGGATTCGTGATCGTGGCTCGTCCGAGCGGTGAACGATGCAATTATGAAATAAGGAATATGGACCGCCACGCGCAAATGTGGATTTCCGTCCCGCCCGGCACCGAGCGAATTTCAGTGCATTCGCCGTTGGGTGAATATGAGGTCACGCCGAATGCCAACCAGAGCGCGTTTTTTTCCGACAAGCGCGTCTTGTTCACCTTGTCGAAGAACAACCGGCTCGAATGGATAGAGGATTGGGTTCGATATCACCGAGATATACACGGGGCGAATGCGATCCTCCTCTACGATAACAAATCCACGGAATATAGCGAGGTGCACCTCGCACGGCGTCTGAGCCAAATTGCCGGTATCGAACGCGTAGGCGTCGTCTCTTGGCCATTCAAGTATGGGCCACTTGGAACTGTTGATGGGCTTTATTGGGACTCCGACTATTGCCAGGCCGGCGCGTTCGAGCACGCTCGCTGGATGTACCTGCAAGCCGCTTCGAGCGTAATGAACAATGACATTGATGAGTTCGTTGTTCCGATGGGCCGCCGGGGCGCTTTCGAAGCGGCCGAGCGTTCATGGACCGGCTATATCAGATACTACGGCTCATGGGTGACGGGCGTGCTGGACCGAACGCGGGACGCGACGCCTGACGCTCCGATCCTGCATCGTGATTTCGAATATCGCCTGAAGGTCGCGCCGAAACGAAAATGGCGCCTGTTGCCGGACAATTCGAGGTTCTGCAATCCCAAGTGGGCCGTTGTTCCGCGGCGGTGTTCGCCGGGCACGCAATGGCTGCAGCATTACATCGATAACTGGCCCGGGGGTAAGCGGTCAGGTCTTTGGGTCACGAGCCGTGAGTTTTATTTCGGCCATTTCCGCGAAATATCGACCGGCTGGAATCATCTCGATCGTTCCATCCGACCCAGCTTCGATCCAATGCATCACGTCTACGATGCGCAGTTGAGGTCAAAGCTGGATTCCGTCCGCTGGGATGTGTGATTGTGGTCGCGCATCGCGTCCTGAACGGGTCGATCGTTGCGGACGCAATTCGCTCAGTGGTTGGGTGAGACCAGCGCCAGGTAAAGTGGGCTTCAAATAACAAGCCCGCTGAGCCCAAGCTTCGCTGCCAGTCGGGCGATACCTGCTAGCTGGATGTCATTTCGATGGCTGGGCTACCGGGCGCGCCGTCACCGTGCTGTCCGGGCGAAAGATCGAGAATGTTCCCTTCGGATCCAGCCGCGCCCGAACAGCTTCGAACTCGGCCCAGCGAGGAAAAGCGGCACGCATTTCCTCGATGGAGGGAGGAGTATGGGCCTTGCCCCAATGTGGCCGTGCACCCATGCCCTTCATCAGCGTCTCAAAGGACTTGAATACCGTGGATCTCGCTGCATTGTCGACGAGCCACCACAGATTGAAGCCAACCGCGTCTTCGTCACTGTTGGGCCCGAGATGGGACAGATCCTGATGCTTCAGGAATTTGAACTCCACGATCCGTCCTGGATTTTGGACTGCGAAGTTTGAATTCCGGATACGGTCGATTGCCATATCGAGTTGCGACGCCGGGACGGCGTATTGCATGCTCATAAAACTCTGGTCTTGACTGCCCCGTAACGTGGCCAATGCTCCGCTGCTGCTATTGCCCTTCACCAGCCCGACCAGCCGGTCGCGCCATTGGAGCAAGGACGAGGTCGAGACGCCAAGCTTGTTCAACAGTTGCACGACAATCCGATTGGATGGACGCCAAACAGCCGTGTAGGGATGGAAGCCATGCCCGGGAGTTGTCCGTTTTTCCAACAGCTCCACCTTGACCTGGTCCTGGCCAAGTATCCAATGCACCCAAATGTGCTCGTACTTCTTCAGTAACGAGGGTAGGCGCTCCCGGAGGGTCTGCAGCTCCATCTGCTCCTGCGAAAAACGCACCCATGGTCGGTCTACGACCTGCAATTCCAGCTTGACGATAATTCCCAACATGCCGATTGCGACACGAGCAGCTCGAAATTCACCAGGGGGGGACTCCGGCCCGAACGTCCTGATCTCGCCGGACGCGAGTACGACGTCCATCGAGCGGACGAAATCGGAGATCGTTCCCCAGTTGGGGCTGGTGCCGTGCGTGGCGGTTGCGACTGCGCCGCCGATGGTGACATCCGGCAGGAATGACAACGATGGCAGCGACAGGTTCTTCTGAGCCAGAGCGCGGGTCAGATCTCCCAGCCGAACGCCCGCATCCACGACAACCGTCTTTCTGACGAGATCGATCGCGTGGATGCGGTTCAACTTTCTGATGTTTACCAGAACGTCGCGGGTTACGACGTGGGCCGGCCACGAATTGCCGAAACCCATGGCGCGAACGCGCAGCCCGGCTGATGTTGCATCCGCGACTGCCTTGCAGATATCGTCGATCGACGCAGAACTTACCAGCCGGTGCGGCTCGAATTTCCAGATGCCTTCGTACGTTGTGATCGGCGGCGAGGAAACGCGCATTGCAGGTCGAGCCCTATGACAGGGGATCGGCGGCAAATGCAGGAATACGCGACTTCTGAGCAATTGAAGCATGGATCATGTCGGCCGCCTTCATCGCCTCTGCAATCGTGACGTCCATGTCGATGTAACGATAGGTGCCCAGACGGCCCGCGAAAGTGACGCCGTTCGTTGCGCGCGCTCTTTCCACATATTTTCGCAGCAACGCCTGCTCGTTGACCAGTCTGATCGGATAATAGGGAATGTCGTTTGAATTGCACGAGCGACTGAACTCGCGATAGAGAATGGACCCGTCCGTCTTGGGCGTGTCCCAGGGGGCGAAGTGCCGATGCTCGGTTATGCGAGTATAAGGTACTTCTTCGTCGCAATAGTTCATGATCGCCGTACCCTGGGCGTCCTGATCGGAATAAAAGGTCTCGAAATCCAACGTACGGTATCCGAGCCGGCCGATATCGAATGAAAAGTATCTGTCGATCGGGCCGCTGTACACGAGATGATCATAGTGGTCGTCGACCTCCTCAAATGTGCAACCAAGCCGGATTTCGACATTGGGCACATCCAGGATGTTCTTGATGATCTCTGTGTAGCCGTTTCGCGGGATGGCCTGGTACTTATGCGAGAAATAGGAATCATCGTAGTTGAACCGCAGGGGAAGGCGCTTGAGAATCGATGCTGGCAATTCGGTCGGTTCGATGCCCCATTGTTTGCGCGTGTATCCGCGAAAGAATGCACGATACAGGTCGTCGCCGACCATGCTCAGCGCCTGCTCTTCGAAGTTCGCCGGCTGTGTGATGTCCCGCCGTCGCTTTTGATCGAGAAATTCACGAGCCTGCTGCGGATTGAGCGTCGTTCCGAAGAACTGGTTCATCGTGAGCAGATTCAGCGGCATCGAAAAGGTGCGATTCCGTACGGTTGCCATCACACGATGGCGGAACGGAACAAGTTCTCCGAATGTGCTGACATAGGAATAGACGCTCTCGTTATCGGTATGAAAGATATGAGGACCATAGCGATGCGTCATCACGTCCGTTTTCGGATCGCGCTCGGTGTGGCAGTTCCCGCCCAGGTGAGGCCGCTCGTCAATGACCAGGACCTTGTGCCCACCTTCTGCGAGCGATCGGGCAATTACGGCACCGCTGAATCCGGCCCCTACGATGCAGAAGGTCAATTGCATATTAAAATAGCCTCCGGGTACGGCCCTTTGCTCCGGATTCGCGCATAAGTGTCGGAGCAGGCAAATGTCGTCCAGTTCTTATCAGGATCGAAAAGGCTGCATCCAGTACCGTTTTGGCGAACCAGCCAACATGGTGACCGAACGTGCTTAAGGGTTCGACTTGACAATCGCTACTGGCAAACGGAGGGCACGTGTCCCTCGGAAAGATATTGCCCCAGCTTTGCCTCGCTCAAAGCTACCGCTCCGCCACCCGGTCAGGGAGGTTGAAGAGACCCTTCCAGAGGCCGCCAGCCATTCTTCTGAGCATGCGAAGGGGGTCATGTGTATGCGGCAGTGCCGGCAAATAGCCGAGGATGAAATCCGAGATGAAACGATAGCGATTGTTCTGCGCCGTGATCACCGTGTTGTCGCGACGGATCGCGCTATGGGTGACCAGTATCGGTTCTTCGTCCAGGCTATGCGTCCTGCAAAACGCGCGCAGTTCGTCCCAGGGGGAGACGCCCGTCTCGCGCAGCAGCTTGTAGTTCGGCCCCCCGACGGGTCGGGTGTGACGAACCGTCACCTCGTCTATGATCGCAATGTGATTGAGAGGGTCGTCCGCCAGCGACGACCAGAAATAGTCCAGCCCCCATCCGCTCAAATTCGAACTGAAGTGGGGTGACGACTTGCGCAGCATTTCCGAAGAGAGGCATGGGGCCATGACCTCAACGTAGTTCGTGAAACGAATTCTGGTCATGTTGTTTCGCAGCGTGCTGATATGGCTGTAGTAGCTATCCCAGGTCAGCGACGGTTGTGCAGCTTCGAGCTTATAGCTTCGGACCAGGTCGAAAAACCGATTGATGTCGGCCTTGGTCGCCAGCAAATCATCGTCGGGCAACCAAATATAATCGTAGTCCGAAACGAATGCAGGATTGGACTGAATCAGCTCACCCAGTGCCGGCCATTTTGGGCCCTTGCTATCGATCCGTACGACATCGGATTCGCAATATTTATCGGGATCGTCGCCGAAATAGTTGACCACGATGTCCCAGTTTCGCGGCTGGTCTCCTTTCAACCATTCCGGATGAAGGGAGTTATTTCCCGCGCGGACAATGACCAGATTACGTCGCTTGGTTTCTTGCATGAGCTATGTCTGCTTCAGGCTGTTGGGCGTTAATCTTTCACGTGGCCAGCAGGAACCTGCCGTCCCCCGTCGATTTTCCCGCTATGGTGAACTTGCCGCGCTCCGGGATGAACCTTAATCGCAATCCACGGAGAAATATCAATCCATCATCCGGTTTATTCTTAATGTCGCAGGCCGGTTCCGAAATCAATGCCATGACCGGATCACAGCGCCCCGCCAGTCGATCGACGCGCAGCATTATCCATATCGATCGAGAAACCGCTTAACCATCTGTCTTGCAAATTCCGTGCTCATGGCGCCCCAATTTTCATCAAAGCCGTGGTCTGCACCGGGCAGCATGTGTGTTTCGTGACCGACGCCTGCCAGCTTTAACGCCTGGTCCAGACGCTCAACCTGTTCGCGCGCTATGATACGGTCGCTCAAGCCCAGGAACGTGATGGTCGGCGGAGCTTTCGCGCTGATATAGGCGGTCGGTGACAGGAGTGTGTAGCGGTCCGGAAACTCGCTGACTGGGCCTCCAACGTATCTACGCAATGCGTCGCGAAGATAGGTCGGGCTCAGGGAATTTTCGTGCGCCAATGCGAGATCGGAAAAGCCATAGAGATTTACGACCGATTTTATCTGCACGCGTGGCGCTGCACACGAGGGAGGGAGCGCCGCGGAATCGGCACTGTAGGCGGCGAGCATCGCGAGATTGGCGCCCGCCGAATAGCCCATTATGCTAATTCGCGATGCATCGATGCCGTATTTTTCAGCGTTGCCAACGACCCATCCCAGCGCGCATTTGACATCACCGATTTCTTCCTTCCAGCGAACCGGGGGCGGCATCCGGTATTCCACGTCGAACACGACATAGCCGAGTTCGTTTAGCCAATTGTTCCAGTTCGGCAGATCGCTCTTGGCGCCATGAACCCACGCCCCGCCATGTAGCCTGATGAAGGCAGGCCGACGCGTGGTCGGCGTTGGCGTAGTTGCAGGCCAAACATCAAGGACAAGCTCGGTACCATCCGCCGCACGACCATAAACCACGTCTCGGCTCACACGCGACGGCAAACCACTGGCGTGTTTATTCATCCCAAAGTGCGAGATTAGCGAGACCGCAACGTTCTGCTCTATGGCGAGCGGCCACATTCTCGCTATGGAGAAGCCGGTTATCGCGGTGGCAAGGACGGCCACGAGCACAAAACCTGCAGCAGCAAGCCGCGCTCGACTCCAGCAGGCAATGGCTGCCAGAAGGCCGGCCACAAGCGAAACAATCAGAGCTCTCAATGGAAAGATCAGCGTTTTCCGCGCTGCTGCGCTCGGGCCGGCATCGATGTTGCAGGGGTTGACGATATAAAAGCCGACAGCGAGCGTCGCTGCTATAAAGACCACAGCGAGGATCGTGAGGAGCCATCGCAATGGGCCTGCCGGCAGGCCGCCGATGGTCGAAAAGGCGGGCGCTGGCGCATGATCCATCTACGACTTCCCAATCAAACAAATGGTTGGTAACGAGCGATCAGCTCGAAGCGGAATACCCATGTCCGCGCGGCCCGGGTTTCCGGGCTATGGCAAAGCAGACGAGGAATGTCGCTGACGAAAGAACGACCTTCAGCCAGCGTCCCTCGTTACCAAGGTGGGGGGACAAATTCCAAAACGTGTGCAGCGCGGCCGGTACAAGCCAAGCTGCCACAAGCAGAGGTACCAGATTCCGCGAATGTCTCGCGCATAGGCCAATGAAGAAGCCGGAAATGCTTGTCCAAAAAATGTGGCTGACAACTCCCGACAACACGCGTTGAGACAGGAGGATAAGCCCAACCGGGCTAATTTCGGGATATTCTGCGTTCGGCTCGTAAATGCCGCTGCTGGGAACGACGTGGTAGAAAACATCGACAAAGACGAATCCTGCTCCTGCAGCCAAACCGATCAACATGCCTTCGATTGGAGTCGAACATCGAAATGAGCTGAGATATCCGCTCGCCGGACTGTTCGATGTGGTCAAGCGCTTGGCAAGGTACAAGCCTATCAAAGCAGGCAGGCTCTTCATCAGTTCTTCCATGAGACCTGAACCGACGAACGTCTGAACCAGGGTCGGATTCGAGGAAGAGCTTCCGGGCAGAATGGTGCGGAATAAATAGAAGAACGGGGTTGCGAACGGAGTAATGAACTCGGCGACCACGATCAGCGCAGGAACGAAATAAACGACGGGATTGGTCTTCGTGCCGGAGATGACGTAAACGATATAGAAAACCCAAAACAACCCATAGGAAGCAAGCAAATGACCCTTGGCGCCGCCGTCCCTGAGAACAACGAGCAGTATGCCCAGGACCGCGGTACAGCCCAGCGGAAGAATTAAGTGGCGCCTGGACGTTTTGGTGGGAGAAACAGACAGGCAAAGCTCGGTATTGGGCATGTAGCTCGTCTTTGTAGTAATGGCCGAGCCGGCATGCGATGAACCTTACACCGACATTACATCTGTCATTTTTCCGCGAAGGGCGATCGCAGGTACGTTTGACTTTTCATACAGCAGGATTTTAGCTGGCACCATGTTCCTTCGCAACCACCTCCGACCCTGAGAAACATTGTGTACCACCTGCGCCTCGCGATACTGTAACATTTGAATATGCAAGGATCGAGCGACGTTGACGGAGAACGCAGTTGGGCGATCAACGGTCGTTTTCTGACCCAGCGTATGACCGGCGTTCAACGCTATGCGTATGAAATCGTTACCGCTCTCGACGCTATCCTAGAGGAAGTCGGCGATATCCCGGGGTGTCCGGCTCTAAGGCTGGTGGTGCCGCCCGGGGCAGGCGTGAAGGCAGGGCTTGCCAGGATCGGCGTTCATCAGACTGGTTTTGGATCGGGCCACGCATGGGATCAATTGGTCCTGCCCGCTCACGCGCGATCGGGTGTCCTGAGCTTGGCGAACTTTGGACCGTTGCTGGCATCGCGCCACATCGTCTGCATTCATGATGCCAACACCTTCATTCAGCCGGAGAGCTATTCGCGCGCCTTTGGGCTGATGTATCGGATGCTGCTGCCCATGCTTGGCAAGCGTGCCAGCAGGATTGCGACGGTGTCTCGATTCTCTGCCAGCATGCTCGTCAAATACGGCATCGCGCGCGAGGAGAAGATCTTCATCGCGCCTAACGGTCATGAGCACGTTTTACGTTGGAACGCGGCCCGCGCACGAGCATCGCTCCTGGATTCGTTTAAGCGTCCATATGTTTTGCTTCTGGGAAGTGCCGCAAAGCACAAGAACGTCGATGTAATTCTCAAACAAGCGCAAGCCCTGGACGAAGCCGGGCTCGATGTCGTCGTCGCTGGCGGTGGCTCCGGCATTTTCGCCGACGAGAAGCGAACGGTTGCGCGGTCCAACCTCCATCACGTCGGCTTCGTAAGTGATGACGATTTGGCCGCGCTTTATCAAAGAGCGGTATGCTTGGCCTTTCCATCGCTAACAGAAGGCTTTGGTATCCCGCCGCTGGAGGCGATGACGCTCGGATGTCCCGTCATATCCTCGGACGCGGCAAGTCTGAAAGAAGTGGGCGGAGACGCCGTCCTGTACGTCCCTCCAAACGACTCTGGTCGTTGGCGCGACACTATCCTCATGCTAGCCGGAGATACGGAACTTCGGGCCTCGCTCGCTGCCAAAGGACGGCTACAAGCTACGCTGTTCTCGTGGAAAAGCAGCGCCCAAGTTTACCTGAACGAAATACAGCGCCTGTCCGCTGGCTAGAGCCGCGCGACAGCATGTCATCTTTTTGGCGCGCCAAAGACGTCAAATTAGCTTCCAAATCAGCCAGCCGATCCCCACCCACATTGCAATACTGATCGCAAGCGCCAGGATCCAGGGTCGTGCCGAGGAATACTTCAGGCCCCGAGCGACAGAGCGCGTCGAATAAAGACGATGTCGGGGTAGTGTAATACCACTAGAGGATACAGTTTCGCGTTTGTATGCAGACATTTGCACCCTCATCGGATGAAATTAACGTTTGCTACTCGACAAGAGTTAACGATTTAGTCGCCTCGATGTTACGATCGTGACGAGAAGTTGATCATTTTTCTCTCATAAGTAGCAAATATACAAACGCTCTTCCAAAGCTGATTGGTCAAGATTGCCGGCGAACCTCAGCTCGCTGCCTGAGTGGGGGAGGCAGGCCGCGCGGTTCAGGAGCTGCTTGAATTGAGACTTTTAGCAATCGACGTCCGTTCGTCTCATCGACCTTACAACAAACAAGGCAAGCCATATTCGAAAGCAGGATCATTCGATAAAGAGGGGAGCGTCAGCCGATGATGCGCACGGCGCTCGAACAGCCGATTACCGAACGCGTCAGAATGCGAGGGTTTCGCCGGCAACGTCGGATGTAAAGGTTAATCGGTAGATGTTGATGCAACTGCGTCCAGCCTATGTTGAGGTCGATCCGCGATGCCTTTCCCACCGCAACACATGCAAGGGTCGACGCCGGATTCTGAAGGAAATCCGGTTTACATGCAGGATTGGTTTACAGCAATCGCTGCAAAAGAGCACATCCTTCGCGTGGAGGTAGTCGAAGATCGCAACGTTGTAGCCTCCTTTATCTGCTCTCTTTATCGTAATCCCTTTGGCATGAGGCAGGCCTATAACTTGCCTTGGGTTCGCGTTACCGGACCGATCATTGATGCAAACGATGATCCAGCGCGGCGGAGAAAATTGATAGAGAGCCTTATTAATCAACTGCCGCGCAACAGGTCATACTTTCTAACGTTGTCGAATGAAGATGACTTCAGAATATTCCTTGCTTCCGGATTCGACGGTGAGTTGGAAGACAACTTCCTAATTCCCGCCGAACAAGCAAAAACGTGGGAACGCGGGCTTTCGAAGATGTCAGCGCGTCACCTGCGAAGCGCTGAAAAAGCTCTGAAAATATCGGCGCTCGAACCAGAAGAGTTTATTCGGCAGTATGCCGAGCACCTGGCGATGCGTCGCCGAAAGCCATATGCCGACTTGTCTATCGCGAGGGACATTCTCATTGAGGCGACCCGTCGAGGCCAAGCGAGAGTAGTCGCTGCTCGCCGACGAGACACCGGAGAGATCGATGCCGCCGTGGCTTGTCTGTGGGACAACGGCAGATACTACTACTGGATGACGACCCGCCGGCCGCCGAGCAGGGCGCAGAGGGCGCCGCATCAGGGTGCCGTCAAGCTACTGATGTACGCGGCGATAAATCATGCTCACGCCAAAGGACTCACCTTTGACTTTGATGGGGTTACTTCCGCCCGAGTAGCAAAGCTGTACGCCGGAATGGGTGGAACAAAGTCCGTTCGATACAAAGTCAAGCGCGGGACGACGTGCGAGCGATTGGCGAGCGTCGTCCGCTCACCTGTTAAGTCGGCGCTGAGGAATACATTTGGACGGCTGATTAAGCTGAAGTTGAACTAACATCCCTCGATGCCTTCATTTCCAATGGCGGCGTTTTCTCCGTCGGTTGCGGAAGTCGAGCTTTCCAGTCCCTACGCGTAAGTGTCGGCTGGCAGCGGGGGGCGACTTGGCTACTCACGCGCGTTGCCGCGTATCAGGGGCGTACTAGTACGATTGCGATATAGACGGCGAATTCGCATCCAATTTCGCCGATCGCGGTTTTCACCTGATGTCTTCCCGGAAGGTACCGGTCCTCGAATCCACCTCCCATGCGTGGCGAAGAATGGCTTAGATAGTCGGCCGCTTGCTTCGCCGATGCAAATTGTTGCGGCGGCACGACTTTCAAAAGGCCAGAACAATGAGCTGGCCGACCAATCAATCGGCGGACGCAAGGTAATGATTGCCGGGAAGAGAGATAAGGCGCGCGCGCAAGTTCAGCAGGAGGTGCCTCTGCAGGCGAAGGTCCGCAACAGATACCGAAGACGTCTTTGCCTCTACTGTTTTTGAGCAAAATTGATCGCTCCCTGTAGGGGGAATCGCCGGTAATATTAAGCCTTAGGCTTGTTCGGCTTGGGCGATGTAGGTCTGCTTGACGGGTCAAGGCGGATGCTGCAATGCAGCTTTTGCGATATAGCGTGGTGATTGTAATGAGAGATATTGTTGATCGGGCGCTGAGAACATACGAGTTCGCGGAAGAGTTAAACATCTCGCAGATGGCCTATTCGCGCTACAGTATTGAACGGTACATCGATAAGCTAATGGCCGCCGGCCAAGAAGATCCGCAGCGCTTGACGGAGTTTGCTGTCGCGTATTTGAAGGAATTGCATGAAGGACCAGATTCCCGTTTCACCGGTTGCTAGGCGTTAGCCCATGGCGGGTGGGGATCGTAAGGATCGTTCAGCTTAGCGTCGCCCGTTGATCGATTGTGCGAGCGATGGAGAGCATCATGTCCGCCTCCAGCAGTCCGTGAGACGCCCATGGCGCCGGCAGCAGTTCGCGGAGTTGCCGAACAGGCGCCCAGTTCAACAACAGGACTGGCAAAGCCTGCGGAAGACGGCATTTCAACCAGGACGGTTCCTGCGAGACCGTGCAGCACGCCTGCCAAAGAAACCGATGGAACTACGACTTGCGTAGGTATTCCTGTAAGGAAATAATGCCGGTCGTATTCGCTGGCTGCTAGGTCCGCGTCAACGCACCCACCTCAATCCGAGCCGGCGGGACGGTTGACGGGACCAGTGCGGAATGCTGCAATGCACCTATTGCAGTGCGAGTGCGTGATGAGCGAAATCGTCGATAGTATTTTGAAGGCGTCCGGGCGCATCGATTTGGACGCGCAATCGCGCGCAAAGATAATACGCTATCTCGAAACACTGAAATCCGCAGGCAATCGGGACGAAAAACAGCTAGCCACCTTCGGCCTCGCTTATCTCGAACAACTCCTCAATCCTGACCCTCGGTACAGCGGCTGCTAGCCATTTGTCGATGATAAGGATGCTTCGCGATAGCGGGTGATCACCCCAGTTGAAGAGGAAGGAGTCACCCTTGCCGGAAATCGAGCCCGACGACGAATAGGGCTGCCGGGAGAAACAACATCTCATTGACCGCTGCAGCCGCGAGACTGGCCGGTAATGAACCGGCAGGCGGCTCATTTCGCCGGCGGCAATGCCGTTTCCTTGGACGGTTGGGTACGGACTCGCCGACTGCCAAAGTGCGGATGCCTTCCACCGTGATGACGCCAGGTGCGATGCTTGTGCGGAGTCATATTCGTATTCGGTGTTGCACTCTTTGGCGCAGACGCCTTTTGGTCATTCGATTGAGCCACCGACAGATTCTGAGGCACTGCAACGGCCGTCAATGCGCCGATAATCAGGGCGCTGCATACAAGTCGGATATTCATGCTCGCCTCCTTGTGTTGCGGCAATCTGCCAAAGCCGCGATAGCCTCTGTTGTTAAAACGAACCGAACACCGTGCCCAGGACCAGGACAGCGGCAAGTGCAATGATGCAGGTGACGATCACGGTCATCACCATATCGAAGTAGCTTTCGCGGTGGGTCAGCCCGCTGATCTGAAACAGCAACAGGACCGTGCCATTGTGTGGCAGCGCATCCAGCGTGCCCGCGCCAATCGTGGTCACGCGATGCATCAGCGCGGGATCGATGCCGTGTTCAGCGGCGAGCTGCAAGAAGGTGTCGCCAAGTATATTGAGCACGATCGCCATCCCGCCAGAGGCGGTACCAGTAAGCGCAGCGAGCGCGTTCACGGCGATCGTGAGAGAGATAAGGGGGCCTCCGCCAACCGCGAGTAGCGCGTCACGTACGTCCGCAAACGCGGGCAGCGCCGCAACGACGGCACCAAAGCCGACGAGACTACCGATCATCAGGATTGGCATGACGGAGGAAGCGGCGCCAGCATCCAGGCTTTCTCGCAACGCCGGGAAACGCCGATAGTTGAAGATGACGACAGTAAGGGTCGCAGCCGCGAGCGCAATGAGAACCGACCAGACGCCGGCCACTGCTCCGATTGTGGTGCCGCCCCACACCTCTTTGGCCAAGAACGAAAAATCCAGCCGTGGGAGGACGACCAGAGACAGTAGTAAGTTCGTACAGATGACTACAACCAGCGGCAATGCGGCAATCACAAAGGGGGGTAGGCTGGCGCTGTGCTTGCCATGCTGAAATTCAGCTGGATCAAAATCGCCGGCAGCGGTCGCCTGCATACGAACGGTCTCGTCGATGGCGGGAGACACCTCCGAATTGCGATCATAGCCCTCGCCGGCCCTGCGCGCGGCCGCTTCTGCGCGGCGGAGCCACCACATGCCGATAACAAAAATGATGATCGAAGCGATGATGCCCAGACCGGGCGCTGCGAAGGTTGTTGTGCCGAAGTACGGCATCGGAATGGCATTGTTGACAGACGGCGTCCCTGGCATTGCCGACATCGTGAACGTGAACGCTCCGAGACCGATGGTCGCCGGCATCAAGCGGCGCGGGATGTTCGCAGCCTGGAACATCTCTTTCGCCATGGGGACCAACACGAAAAAGGCAACAAAGACGCTGACGCCGCCGTAGGTGACCGCGGCCGAAGCCAGCACCACTGAGAGTATCGTGCGGCGTGTTCCCAATCGTTCAGTCAGGAAACGCGCGATAGAGGTGATCGAACCACTGTCGTCCATCAGCTTGCCGAACAACCCGCCAAGCAGGAACATGGGAAACCACTGCGTAACGAATCGACCAGCACCGGGCATGAAGGTCTGCGTCCAATGAGCGAGAAGCGGCTCACCCGAAATCGCAGCGGCCAGCATGGCAGCCGCCGGCGCCACCATGAGTACACTCCACCCTCGATAGGCAAGCCACATCAACAGGGCGAGTCCGAGCAGTATCCCGACGAGTCCCATTGTTCAGTCCTCCACCAGCAGCATCTTGAAATCCTCGCGATGACGTCCGAGTTCGTCCGGGAGTACCAAGAGACTTAGGCCAGACATGTGGGCTTTCCAAAAAAGCAAAGATCTAGGTTGTGCGCGCTGTCGCGGTGTCGTCCGTTGCAGCCGACGCCGGCTCGAAACACTGGCGTGGAAGAAGGAAGATCCATGTGACGAGCACAAAAGGCGCGGTAAGCGCAGGGATGGCGAGGGGCGTCAAGGCAACGTTCAGCGCCGCTTGTGCGATGACCGTAAACAGTGCGCCCAGCATCGCGTAGATCGCGACCCGCCAGCTCGGTCGATAGAACACGGCGCCCAGCGCGATCGCAGTCAGAACCGGGCTGAAACCGAGAAGGCCGCCAGTGATCAGTTCGCTTTCGGCTCCGAAAAGATGGGCCGTCAGAACTGCCACTATCGCACCGGCGAGAGCGAATGCGGCCGCAGCCAATGAGTTCACAGCCAGGCCAGCGAGAAACAGAAGGGCGGCCACACCGTTCGCCTTCAGGAACACCTGCGAGATGCTTTGAAGCACACCCTGGAAGAGATCGATCAGCTTGAGTGGGCTGGCTTCGTAGCGTTGAAACGCAACGACAACGTCACCGGCCGGTAGTGCAGCCCCTGTGAGGCCGGAAAATCCATACGTGGCCAGCAGAAGGAGCCACGTCGTGAACACGAACGGAAATGTGAGGCTGGACACACCCCAGGGCTTAAGGGCGTTGACGGTCCCAAGCATCGTGATGACCGAAACCGACGCGCCCAACACCACATAGACCCACATGAGTGCGTTCGGAGACAGAAATGTCGCCAACGCAAGTCCGACAAGGATGCCGTTGTATCCATAGAGCCCGGCATGGAGCGACTCGCGATCGGCGTTCAGCCATTGGGCCGTCAAGTTTGCCACGACGACAGCGAGGACGCCGGCAATTGCCACTCGGGGGACGCCAGCCGCGTATGAAGCCCAGGCGATCGCGGCAAGAAACAGAAGCCCGGTCAGTGGATTGTTCTGAAACATAACTTGCCCGATGCTGCGCAAATTGATGTCCAGGAACCGCACGATACCTGACGACGAAGAGAGGCTTTCCCACTTTGCCAGGATCTGTTCCACTGTTGCCTCCTCGAACGTGTCGACGTCAGCCGTTGGAGATCACCTGTTGGCACCGTCGATCCGCTAGCGCCATAGATAGGGCGGAGGTAGCGCGGCGCCGGTGACCTCCTGACGCACCACTCCCCAGAACTCGCGAACTTTGGCCTTCACCTGCGCGGTTTCGCGGCCCAGCACCTTGAAGATCAGGCCGGCATCGTTGGGCAGACGACAAGCGCCGTACGCAACACCGTCCGCAAGGTTGATACCGGCCCCCGCACGCTCGTGAATACGGTCTGCCTTGTCCTTGGGGGTACACAGGATCACGTTGGCGAAGACATCAAAGGATTCCATCACGCCGGTCTGTCGCATCGCATATCGCCGCGGCTCGATCACCAGCTTCTCTGCGAATAAGGAACGACCATCGGGCCGCACCGCTGCCGTCGATATCGACAGCACGGTTGCCCCGAAGCACTCGTCGGGATGATGGTGCTTTCGGCCCGGTTGAATAATTTCCGAGAGGAGCAATGTGGCGGACGGCGCGACGGAGATTTGTGTGTCGCTGATAAACCGTGCGTGCCGGTGCGGGATCACGGGATCGGGAAGAAACTCCAGGTATGCGTCATCGGCAAGCGCAATGGTTTGGCTTTGCGCCGCATAATTGGCGTCCATCGCATGGATCTTGGTTGCCGATTGGGAAGTGACGTGTGCTTGCGCGCGCGGACGAAGGGTGATGTCGAGAGCGAGCCTGTCTCCCTGCAGCAAGCAGCCCGTGGTGGTGATCAAGAACACGTAGGCCAGGCCAGGCATTTGTTCGTCGCAATGCAACGCCCGCTGCACCATGTAAGGAGAGCGGCGTTCCAGGTTTGCCAGGATCGTTTCGCCGGAGCGGTGTTCGAAACCCAGACGGAGGAAGCCCGTCTTGCCCACAGCGCCGCTGCTCATCTGCGGCGGCTCATCCTGGAACGAGGCGAATTCCGGCATCGATGCGCCGAGCGCTTCGGCGCGTGCCCAGGGAGGGAAGGGCGCCGGTATCATGCTGAACGCCGTGCGCGCGGGTTGATATCGAACAGGAACTCGCGCTCGATCAGCGTGACCAACTCCGGAATACCTTCTCCCGTCTTGCAGTTCGTGAACAGGAACGGCTTGCTGCCGCGCATCATCCGCGAATCCTGCTTCATCACCTCAAGGCTGGCCCCGACATGGGGAGCAAGATCTGTTTTGTTGATCACGAGGATGTCGGAATACGTGATCCCGGGTCCGTTCTTGCGAGGGATCTTATCGCCGGCGGCGACGTCGATTACGTAAATGAAGTAGTCTACCAGCGCCGGCGAAAAGGTTAGCGTCAGATTATCGCCCCCGCTTTCGATCAGCACGACGTCGGTATCCGGAAAGCGCCGTTCCATATCCTCGACCGCAGCGAGGTTCATGCTTGGGTCTTCGCGCACCGCGGTATGAGGGCAGGCACCTGTCTCCACCCCGAGAATGCGCTCCTGAAGCAGAACACCCTTGAGGGTGCGCTGAACGTGCTTGGCGTCCTCGGTCGTCACCACGTCATTGGTGATGATAAGCACCTTGATGCCGAGGTCGAGGAAACGCGGTGTAATGGCTTCCACGATCGCGGTCTTGCCTGACCCGACCGGGCCACCGATGCCGATGCGCGTGATATTCTTCGACATCTGAGGCTCCCTTCAACGTCAGTTCATGAACAGGCGCACATGCGCTCTGGTATGGATGGCGGCCAGAATTTCCGTCAATGGCGCAAAGCCCGCCATGTCCGACAGCCGCGCCACCGCTGCGGCCTCGTACATCCCTGCAGCTTGTGCGTTGAGCTCGTAGAGAATCTTCTGCGTCTCGATGTGGCTGATTTTCATCAGCCGCAGGGCCGCGCCGAGGATCGTTGTGGCAACGCCATACTGGTGCACGACAAACGCCTGGATGGCAGGCAGATCCTGTACGGCAAAGTTGATGGCCAGGGCTATCGGGTAGCAACCGGGGGTAACAGACTTTTCAATGCATTCACGCCAGGTGCGAAGCAGCGGCGCGCCCACGACCTCCACGCCCATCTCCGTGAACTTCTTGCCCATGCGAACCGACATTGTCCGCGCTTCGTCTGAAAGCTTGCGCGCGTATACCTGCGCATCGATGCGGGCGAGGGTATCGACGTCACCGGCAGTTGCGGCTTGATGTGCGGCGATCAGTGCGATGCAGTCACCGCGCGCCGCCTGTTCCAGCGCGGTGCGCGCGAACGCTCGAAGCGTTGCCGCGTTGGTGACGACACCCTCCTGAATGGCGGATTCCAGGCCGGAGGAAAACGCGAACGCGCCAATGGGAAACATCGAGTCACCAAACTGCAGCATCCGCGAGAGAAATGCGGTGCTGCTCGACGGATCGACGCCGTCATTCTCGATGGACATGTGCAGAACCGGCCGTTGCCGGCGACGTTTGTCCCTGGGCTTCCGGATGGGCATGGACACGCATCGGCGGATGTCCGTGTACGCGCCCGCTCTCGGGCTCGATACCAGCATAACTCTCGTGCGTATGGGAGTGCACCGGTCCTTCCGCGCCACCGAAGAGCCGCCGTGATTCATGCGGAGCGAGATAGGGAATAACGTCCCGGCCGGGTACGAACTCGTAGCGGATTCCCTCAAAGCGGTGCGTGTTCATGACGGAAGCCATCACCTTGCGATCGACGGTAAGCGGGACATAGACGACCGTGTCCTTGACCAACGCCGGCCAATGCTGATTGCCCATCGCGTGGCCGAGTTCAACGCATGTACGCATGGCCACTTTGGGCGCAAGGCTCATCAGCTCGTCCAGATGCACGATCATCACGTCACGCAGCTCGATTCGCGCGACAACCGCCGAGCGCGCCTGGGCATCCCAGAGCAGCACGTCTCCATCGCGGATATGGGTGTTGCGGTCGATTGAGACTGCGATCTCCACACCCTTTGCAGTCGTCTTGCGGAAGCGGCTCTTCTGCGCTTCCCACTGGTCGATCTCCAGCAAGTCAGTGTTCGCGGCAGACAGGCGCTCGGCCCATTCGCGATCGCCGATGTTGCCCAGAACGGTCTGGATGAGAATCATGGCGAGCGCCCTTAACTGAAGAAGTACTTCTGGTTCAGCGAGATCGTCGTCAAGGGCGGCACGGTCGCGTGCGTGCCGTCGACGGTCACGGCGAAAGTCTCGGGACTTACTTCAATTTTCGGGGTTCCGGCATTTCTGACCATGTCGCGCTTGCCGATCTTGCGCACGTTTCGCACCGGCATCACCTGCCGGCGAAGTCCCAGTCGCTCCTTGATCCCGGCAGCATGCGCGACGCCGGAGACGAATGTGATGCAGTTGGCCGCCAGGGCATCACCGTAGGCACCGAACATGGGCCGATAGTAGGTGGGCTGCGGCGTCGGCAGCGACGCGTTTGGATCGCCCATCACCGCCCAGCTTATAAAGCCGTTCTTGATGATGAGCTTGGGCTTGGCGCCGAAGAACGCCGGCTCCCACAGGACGAGGTCCGCGATCTTGCCGACCTCGACCGAACCCAGCACGTCGGCAATACCGTGCGAGATCGCGGGGTTGATGGTGATCTTCGCCACGTAGCGCAGCACCCGGAAATTATCGTTGCCGGGCGCGTCCTCCGGCAGCTTGCCGCGCCCGGTCTTCATTGCGTCGGCGGTCTGGATGCAACGCAGCCAGCATTCCCCGATGCGTCCCATGGCTTGCGAATCGCTTGAGAACATCGAGATGACGCCGAGATCCTGGAGGACGTTTTCCGCGGCGATGGTTTCAGCGCGGATGCGGCTCTCGGTGAATGCCACATCCGACGGGATGTCGGGGCTGAGGTGGTGACACACCATGATCATGTCATAGAGCTCCGCCTGCGAATTGATGCCGTAGGGGAGGGTGGGGTTGGTCGAAGATGGCAAGACGTTGGGAAGGCCTGCGATCTTGATGATGTCAGGCGCGTGGCCGCCGCCGGACCCTTCGGTATGAAACGAATGGACCGTCCGCCCCTCAAACGCCTCGATCGAATCATCGACGAAGCCGGATTCGTTCAGCGTGTCGGTATGGATGCACACTTGAGTGTCGGTCTCGTCTGCGACGGTTAGCGCAGACCGAAGTACCGCGGGCGTGGTGCCCCAGTCTTCGTGACATTTCACGCCAACCGCGCCCGCTTCGATCTGTTCAACCAGCGCCGCTTTGCCGTGTCCGTGCCCCTTGCCGAGAATGCCGACGTTGAGCGGCCAGTTTTCGAACGCGCGTAACATCATACGGATGTTTCCGGGACCCGACGTCACCGTCGTCGCGTAGGAGCCATCCGAAGGACCGGTGCCGCCACCGATCAATGTCGTGGTGCCGTTTGACAGCGCCGCCTGCGCCTGCTGCGGAGAAATGAAGTGAATGTGTGTGTCGATGCCGGCGGCGGTCAGGATCAGATGTGAGCCCGAGATGGCGTCGGTGGCGAGGCCAATCTCCAGGCCCGGTGTAACGCGATCCATTGTCTGCGGATTGCCGGCCTTGCCGATCGCACTGATGCGGCCGTCCCTGATCCCCACATCCGCTTTCACGACGCCCAGCACCGCGTCGATCACGGTCACGTTGGTGATCACGAGGTCAGGAGCACCGCCCGCCCGCGTCACCTGATTGTCCATTCCCATGCCCTCACGCATGCTCTTGCCACCGCCGAAGACGAGTTCGTCGCCGTAGCCGCCGCGTAAATCGCGCTCTATTTCCACAAACAAGCCCGTATCGCCCAAGCGGATGCGGTCACCTGTCGTCGGACCGAAGAGGCCGACATACTCTTGCCGGGACATGGTAGGCATAGTGGCCCTCGTTCAAGAATTTTCTTTCGACGCGACCTCGTCCTATATCGAGCGGAAGCCTCGCTTCGCCGCCTGCGCCACCGCCCTGGATTTGACCGTGGCGGCATCCGTGCCTGCGGTGGGACCATCGACGAGATTGTTGAAGCCATAGACCGCGCGTTTGCCGCCGTAGGGAACGAGTTGAACCTCGCGTTCGTCGCCGGGCTCGAACCGCGTTGCCGTCGATGACGGAATGTTCAGGCGCAGCCCGAAGGCCGCTGCGCGATCGAATTCGAGCGCACGATTGACTTCGAAAAAATGGAAGTGCGATCCGACCTGAATCGGGCGGTCGCCCGCATTGCGCACCTTAAGCGTCGTCACCGGCCGATCGGCATCGAATGTGACCGCCGTCGAGCTGCACACGTAACCGCCGACCGGTACGTCCGCTGTCGCCGGATCGACATTTGCGGCAACAGCGGGGCCCACTTTTGGTCCAGCCATGTTGGCCTCCTGTTATGCACTCACTGGATCGGCGTGTGCACCGTCACCAGGCGGCTGCCGTCGGTGAACACCGCCTCGATCTGCACCATTGGAACGAGATCGGCGACGCCGTCCATCACGTCAGCCTTGGTCAGGGCGGTACGCGCCTCCTTGGTGACGTCCTCGATGGTTTTCCCGGCACGTGCGCCGTCAAGGGCGACGGCTGAGATGACAGCGACGGCTTCGGGATAATTGAGCTTGAGGCCCTTGGCCCTTCGCTTTAACGCGACATCTGCCATCATGTAGACGAGCAGCTTGTCGAACTCTCTCGGAGTGAGTTGCATACAATCCTCCGGGCTCCTGCCTGGCTTGGGAAAGCAGGCGCACGATTGAGCCATTGGCTGCCGGTTCGATGGAACAGTCGTCAGAATCTCCGTGCGACGACAGCTACCCCGCAGTAGCTGCCCCACAACTGGACGCGTCAATCAGGGTTCTCCCCAGCCTTCCATCGGAATCCCCCTGATGGACCAACTATCACGGGCGGACGTATCGTTTTGGGGTATTCGCGCGAAAGTCCCTTGGCTGCGATGCCATCTTGAAACGTGCGCAATGACTGAAGCCGTGAACGTCGTATCGTTCCTGTTTCTCGGCTTCTTCCTCGGGATGCGGCATGCGACCGACGCCGACCATGTGGTCGCCATTGCGACGATCGTCAGCCGCCAGCGCAGCGTCGCGGGCTCGGCGCTGATCGGTGTCGCTTGGGGCGTCGGGCACACCGTCACGGTCATGGCGGTCGGCGCGGCAATCATCGTGTTCGGGGTCGTCATTCCGCCGCGGGTCGGCATGTCGATGGAATTTGCCGTCGGTGTCATGCTGGTTCTGCTCGGCGTTCTCACCTTGACGGGCATGGGCCGCGCGGGCGGCGCGCCCCATGCGCATGCGGCCGTTCCCGGCCGCCATGAGCCCGTCGTCCATGATCACCTCCATGCGCACGGCGACTACTTGCACCGGCACCCGCACGGTCACGGCCCCGGGGCGCACGGGCATGCCGACGAGCACACGCCGCTGGCGCGGTTCGACCGCAGCCGGCTTGGCGGTTTCGCGCTCTATGACTGGCTGCGACCCTTTGTGGTCGGCCTCGTGCACGGCCTGGCAGGGTCGGCCGCCGTCGCCTTGATGATCCTGTCTATCATCCGTGAACCGGTGGCCGCGCTCGGGTATCTGCTGCTGTTCGGGTTCGGCACTATCGTCGGAATGATGCTGATCACGCTGATCCTGTCGGCGCCGTTTACGTTCACGGCTGTCAATCTGCCCAAATTCAATTGGCGGCTCCGCGTGGCCTCGGGCCTGGTCAGCTTCGCCTTCGGGACCGTCCTGATCTATGGCATCGGATTTGCCGAGGGCGGCCTGTTCACCGACGCGCCGGTCTGGGAACCTCATTGACCCCGTGCGCATATTGCAGGCGGCGGAATTTGCCTTTCAGGGTAATTCCTCGCCTCAATAAGGTGATCGTCCGATATCGCGCGGTGCGGTGGTAGCGCAGTTTCGCGGAAACATCGTCGGTACGGCGTGAAGACGCGCGTGCAGGTGTACGACCGCGATAACCTCTGGCTGGCAAGAACGCCGACGCCATGGCGCAGTAGCTGAGCGACTAGCTAATCTCAATTGCATCCCGGTGCAAACCGCAGTGTATTGGTCATGACTGAACTTGATGCGCCGTCAGGTCACGCTGAGGATCATAGCGCGAGCAGGATCGGTGTGGTTGGCCGACAGCTGCCTTTCCTGGCAATACTCGCGCTGGCAATCGGGGGCGTGGCTTATACCAACATTTCGCAGCGGCCTCTCGTCGGCTATTGGGAGTTTTTGGCCATCGCGATGGGCATCGTATGCGTTGTTACCCAATGGTCGGAGCTTGAGGACAAGCAAGCTCGATTTCGACTGATGTGGACTCAGGCGCTGCATTGGCTGGCTGTTCTCGTGACGATGAACATCATGCTGCTTTCCGGCGTGCAGCAGCTGCTTCCTACGCTGGCCACCAGTCTCGTCCTTCTCATGCTACTGGCGCTAGGTACGTTCCTCGCCGGTGTCCACCTGCTGTCGCTTCAAATCGGCTTTCTCGGCGTTGCATTGGCGCTGGCGGTTCCGGCGATCTCGTGGGTCAAGCAATCCGCACTGTTTTTGATTCTGGCTGTGGTATTCTTTGTCGGGCTCGCCATGGCGTTCTGGTCATATTGGGGCGATACGCATCCCGTGAAACCCGAGCGCCGGACGGCCGCATTTCCCGATCAGGCAAAGGCCATGACGGGAGGGAGCTCCAATGATTAAGGGAACGAAATGGTGATGAAGCGCCTCACTGCGGTAGCGGGTGTAGCGACGGTGGTCATATGTGTGGCGTTCGCCGCCGCCGCAAAACCCGGTGCTTCCATTGAGCGCGATTTGAGAATGCCTACCGATGCTGTCGTGGACGATGTCCGTAGCGCGGCAGCGGACAATACTTCTGCCAAGGACGCCAGGCCGCAAAGGTCGCATAGAGTCCGTAGCCGACGGCCGCACACGACTGCGTTGCCGCGCGGGAAGAGCGAGCGAAATATTCGGCTGCGCCAGCAACAACAGAAATCCGATTGATCGGCAGATTAGGCTTATGGGCTTCGATAAGAAGCGTGCCGGCGGGTCGTCGGGATCAGGGAGGAACAAGACCATGTCGGATTATGATCGAAATGCAGGCGCACCCGGTCTTCCCGCCGACAGCGCCATCGCGATAGACGCCGGCCTGCGCGCTTACATGCTGCGCGTATACAACTACATGGCCGCGGGTGTTGGCCTCACCGGCGTTGTCGCGTTCCTGACCTATCAGTTCACCGGCCCTGAATTGCTTCAGAGTCCGCTAATGTGGGTGTTGGTGCTGGCCCCGCTGGGGCTTGTATTTTATATCAGCGCACGGATCAACACGATGTCAGCGGAAGCTGCGCGAGGGTGGTTTTTCCTCTATGCGGCCCTGGTCGGGATTTCATTGTCGACCATCTTTCACATCTATACGCAATCCTCGATCACGCGGGTGTTCTTTATTTCGGCGGCGGCCTTCGGCGCGCTCAGCATCTGGGGTTACACCACCCAGCGAAACCTGTCGGGATTTGGAACTTTCCTGTTCATGGGTCTGATCGGAATCATTATCGCGAGCCTGGTCAATCTGTTCCTGAGATCGAGCGGGCTGGACTGGATGATTTCGATCATCGGCGTCGGCGTCTTTGCGGGCCTCACGGCCTACGATACCCAGCGGATCAAGGGGATGTACGACCGCAGCGATGACGCCACTTCGGCGGGCCGCAAGGCGGTGATGGGCGCACTTTCGCTCTACCTCAACTTCATCAACCTTTTCATGATGCTGCTGCGTCTGATGGGAGGGCGCCGCTAAAGCATGCGGTTTTGGAAGCGCGGAGCGAATGGAGACTGGGAGAGCAATGCGGATTAATGAAGACAGGCAAGGAGAAATCTTATGTGCGGTTCTTGTTCGCAAGCAGGCCCCAGCCGTCGGTCGCTGTTGCTAGGGGGCGCCGCCCTCGCAACAATTCCTCTCGTCGGGCGTGTCGCTCGAGCTCAGCCCGTGTCGGCCGCCGACACGCCGGATGCAGCGTTGAAACTGATGACCGAGGGCAACGAGCGCTATGTGGCGAACCAGCTGCGCGAACGGGATTTCTCTGCCGGACGCGCGAGCCGCGCCCTTGGTCAGGCGCCCTTTGCAGCAATTTTAGGCTGCGCAGATTCCCGGGTCGCACCCGAGCTGGCTTTTGATCAAGGACCAGGAGATTTGTTTGTCGTCCGCGTTGCAGGCAATTTCGTAACGACCGAGGGTCTTGCGAGCCTAGAGTTTGGCGCTGCAGTGCTCGGCACCAAGTTGATCATGGTGCTCGGCCACAGCAGCTGCGGCGCGGTCAATGCCACCGTAGCGGCACTTCAGAAAGGCAACGATTTGCCCGGCCACATCGCGGATCTGGTGCGGGCCATGAAACCGGGTATTGAAGGCGAAATGAAGCAATACGGTCCGGACCTCGAGCAGCGCGCCGTTGTCGCGAATGTACGCCATAATGTGAAGATACTGGAACAGGCGACCCCGATTCTGGCGGATATGGTGGCCAAGAAGAAGCTCCGCGTGGTCGGTGCAGTATATGATCTTCCCACAGGGAAGGTCGCTTTGGCTTAGTTTCGGATACCGAGCGAGTTGAATGAACGAGCGCGCCCCGGGCTCTACAAAATCAGCAACGCCTTGGCGCTCGCAATAGGCCGGTGGCAGCCAACATACTCGCCCTGACCGGTTCTGCCTCGGGTGGCATGACGATCGTGCTCGATGCGCTCGGCGAAACCCGTATGCGCATCGCGGCGGAGCAGCGCAAAAATCCCGCGTTGATGCACCGGGTGGCCGCAATTGGCTCCTGGTGCCCTCGACAGCTTGCCGCATAATGGTGCTGTCATGACGCTCCTCGCCGTTTGTGGCTCGACGCATCGCGAAAGTTATCTCGATATCGTCATGGTCGGAATTGTCAGCGCGCTCATCGCCCTCTTGGCGGTCATTGCCCTGGGCTCGATGTTTGGCTCCTTCTGAGATGCTGCAAGCGCAAGTGCGAGGCAGATGGGGCCGCAGGAACATTTCCAGTTGCTCAGTGGCGGTCTTTCACAGCATCATCGCCGTTGGAGAGTTTCGGTCATGCGGACGAAAGTATTCAGATCTGTGAAAATCACGGCGGCATTGCTCGGCGTGTCCCTGCTGACGTTCCTTGCCGTCCGTATCTACGATACGCAGAGGGGATTGCCACTCGAACCCTGGCACACCCATGTTCCGCATGAACTGAGCAGGGAAAAGCTCGATGCGGCCAATTGGAACGAATATCTGGCGGCTGAGGCCGGGATCTTTGACGACGTCCAGCGCGAGGTCTCCCGGAAGCTCGATGCGGCCGGTCGTGTGCCGGCCAATCGGTATTTTGAGGGCAGTCCGGTCTATCCGGGGCACTTCGCGCAGGATTTCAATCGGTCCTTTGTGCTCGAGCCAAAGGGAAAGCCGGTCGGCGCTGTCGTGCTTCTGCATGGCCTGACGGATTCCCCCTACAGTCAGCGCCATATCGCAGGTTTCTATCGCGATCGCGGCTTTGTGGCGGTTGTGCCGAGGATGCCGGCGCATGGCACGGTTCCGGCCGCACTGACCGATGTCGAGTGGGAAGATTGGATGGCGGCGACGCGGCTCGCGGTGCGCGAAGCACGCAGACGCACCGAGCCATCTACGCCGTTGCATCTGGTGGGCTTCTCCAATGGCGGCGCGCTGGCCTTGATGTATGCGCTCGATTCCATCGGCGACAAGAATTTGTCTCGGCCAGACCGTCTTGTGTTGATTTCGCCGATGGTCGGTATCACACGCATCGCACGCTACGCCGGCCTGGCGGGCTTGCCGGCTATTTTGCCCGCCTTCGCCAAGGCAGCGTGGCTCGGCATCGTGCCCGAGTTCAATCCGTTCAAATACAATTCATTTCCTGTTAACGGCGCGCGCCAATCCTATCGTTTGACTCGAGATCTGCAGGCGCGGATCGCTCGCTATGCTAGTGAAGGCAAACTGGGACAGTTGCCGCCGGTCCTCACTTTTCAATCGCTGATCGATTTCACGGTGAGCACGCGGGCCATCGTATCGGCCCTTTATGCGCAGCTTCCTGAGAACGGCCACGAGTTGGTGCTGTTCGATGTTAATCGCACGGCCAAGTTCGGTCCTTTGCTCCGCTCCAGCGCCGACACCGCACTGGCGCGCATTGTGCCGAGCGCCCCGCGAAAGTATCGTCTCACTATCGTCACCAATGCCGATGGCGAAAGCGACGATGTGATCGAGCGCGTTACCGAGGCCGGCAGCGATGTCGAGAAGTTGCGTCCGCTCGGGTTATCGTATCCGCGAGGATTCTATTCACTGTCGCACGTCGCGTTGCCGTTTCCTGTCAGCGACTCTCTATATGGGGCCGAGCCCGACCCGTCGGAGAACTTTGGAGAGAACCTCGGCACCCTGGCGCCGCGAGGCGAGCGTAACGTCTTGATCGCCAGCCTCGACTCGTTGATGCGGGCATCGTCAAACCCGTTCTTCCCGTATATGACCGACCGGATCGGCGAAGGTATTCCCGCTGTAGCAAGCGGCGTCCGGCCAATTCAATAGGTGATCCGACCAGCGTTCTTGCGGCTAGACCAACGCCCAAAGCCTGGCATTCGTCATCGGAGAGTGAGATTCGCCACGCCCAACGCCAAATTAATTCCAATTTGGCCTTCAACCGACAGCGGCTGCAACGTTATCGTGCGGCGGGATCCGCCGATCAGCACTTTGGCGCCGAGACCGAGGCCTAAAGCAACGTTCCCGCTGGCGCCGACGTAGCTTCCTCTAAGCGTGCCTCGGCCGATTTGGCTGTTTCGGGCAAAGACAGCCCAGAACAGCGTTCCGCCTCTTGTCACGCCAATATCGACGCCAAGGCGCCTGATCGATCCAGTGTAGACGTATTGCTGGCCCGTTGCGCTTGCGACGAAAACACATCTCATATCCTGCCGCGACCCAAGGACCAGTCCGACCCTCGGACCGGTGCTGCATGTCAATCCGCCTACTCGAAAAGGCGACCGCGCTTGCGCATTTGCCGAGCCGGAAAGAACGGCCAGGAATGCGCATACCATCGCCAGCACGCGAATGCTGGACATGGCTGCCCCTGCGAACAAGACCAGACGACTGATTACGGAGATGAACTGGAAAGTGAAATCGCGCTCTGTTTGCCGCTGTCGTGCGCAATCAATCTGCATGATGGGTACTCAAGGGAACCGCAATCAGGAACTGGCGAAAGGCGACCTGCCATATGATGCCGATGCCTTGCGCGTGAGTTGATAGGAAAAAACCCTGACTTGCGCGGATGAATCCCCCCATTGACGTTCGCGTTCGGGCGTTACTGCGCGTCAATTTACCGGGCGAATAGCGCTGCACCTAGCGCGATGGTCACCATAAGCAAGGACAAGCCGGCCGCCGGCCACTGACGAAGAACCCCGTCCATTCGTTCCAGCCCCTTGCCCCACGCGACAGCCATCTGCATTCCGCCATCCAGTGCGACAATGATGTCTCCCTTGGGAATGCGTGGCAACGAACGCCACCAACGCCACAGCGGAATTGCCAGTACGGCACCCAGCAGAACGGGCCAAAGCGCCTTCCATAGCACCGCAGGAGAAAGCGGGTCGGGCAGCGTTCCGCTCGGGACCGTCAGATACAGCGTCCACGGCACGACGAGCGAAACCACGGCGGTCGCCAGCCACGGCCACACAAGTCCTGCGGCTGCTGTCGCTTGCGGGTCCTGCGATGCCGACTGCGCAAGGCTGCGCAGGAACTGCAGCATCAGCAGCGTCGTTCCAACCGCAGACAGCGTTGCAATCGCGCTCGCGGTGCTGTCTCCCAGCAATTCGTCGGCAACGAACTTCGCCAATGCTCCGCCCGTGAGCGGCAGCCCGCCGAGGCCAATCGCGATGATTGCCACGGGCAGCAGCATCGGCCATAGCCGCCGGCTGCCGGTCGCGGCGATCACGCCGATGGACAGGAACAGCGCGCCCTTCACCAGGACATGGTGCGCGGCATAGAAGGCCGCTGCCAGTGCGGCGCGGCCGTCCCCCGCGAGCATTCCCATGCCAATGACCGCGACGATGAACCCCATCTGGCTCACGCTTGAATACGCCAGCACGACCCTGGGATTGCGTTGCGTGATTCCAATCACGACGCCGTAGAGCGCGGCAAAAAGTCCTGCGCCCGCGACTGCCGTGCCCCAATCGGGCAGCGCGGTTTCGAGGGGTAAAAGCCGGATCATTCCAAGGATGCTTGCCTTGACGGCTGCACCGCTCAGTACAGCAGAAGCCGGCGTCGGCGCGGCCGAATATGCCAGTGGCATCCAGACGTGAAATGGTACGAGGCCCGCTTTCATGCCGAAGCCGGCTATCAACAGGGCAAGAATCAGATCGCGCTGAGGCGAGGTCGGCAGCGCTGCCGCGGCGTCGCGGATTAACAGGCTATCACCCGGGATTTGCGCGGCCAGCAGCACGAAGGCCATGAGCAGGAGGGATTCGGCCAGCAAAGCGAGCCCGATATAGACTGCGCCGGCGCGCCAGGCGCCGGGCGTTTCGTGGTAAATGACGAGGCCGCAGGCTCCGAGCGTGAGCAGCGCGAGAAGAAAATAGAAGCCGACCATGTCAGCGGCCAGAAATACGCCGAGGCAGCCAGTGAGTGTCATCAACCAGCACACCACGAATAGCCCGCGGTTCGGCCGGCCCTGCAGATACTGCGAGGCATAAGCACCTGATGCGATCCACAACAGCGCCGCAACGCCCAGCAGCATGGCTCCAGGACGGTCCAGAGCGAACGTCAAATGGAGGCGTGTCGAACCTATTGCCAGCGAGGAATCAGAAGCGACAAGCAACACCGCGGCCAGCGCCGGGATCGGGGCGAACGCCAGTAGCGAAGGCATCCGGTTCAGAGCACGCGGCCAGAGGCATGCCAGGAGCATGCCGAGTGGAACGACGAAGGCGCTGGCCAGCAATGTACCTTCCCAAGTCATCGCGACCCAACCATGGTTGATTCCGGGCGGCCAATTTGGAAAATATCGACAGGGCCGGACGCGACCAGACCCAGCAACAGCGACGTCAGTGCCAACGCCAGGGCCGCGGCTTCCTGATATCTCGGCACATCGATGCGGAGCTTGAGAGGCTCACTCGACGGCGCAATTGCGCGCGACAGCACGATGAACATATAGGCGCTTGTGAAGAGGCCTCCGGCGAGCATCACAATCGCCCACCACCATTGACCGGTCGCGACCGTCGCCTCGAGCAGAATCCATTTCGCCAGAAAGCCGCCACTGGGCGGCAACCCGATCAGGGATACTCCACCGAGTGCGAACGCGAAGACCGTCATCGGAAGCGCCCGGGCGATCCCGCCGAGTTCGGCGATGCGATCATGGCCGAGGGCGACATAGATAAGTCCAGCGGCCATGAACATGGCCGCCTTCGCCGTCGCGTGCGATATCGCCTGGAGCATCCCGCCGGTCAAAGCGCCGCCGCTCTGGAGCTGCGCTGATACGGTGTCAAGTGCGAGCGGAAACATCAGGAACAGGTAGCCGATCTGCGCGACCGTCGAATAGGCGATCAGGAGCTTCAGCCGCTGCTGTCGCAGCGCCACGACGCTGCCGAACACAATTGCCGCCGCCCCCAGCGCACCGAACAGTTGCGCGCCGGCTGCACCGAGCATTCCTGGCATGACGTCGAACCAGAGCCGCACAAGGATGAAGAACGAGCCCTTCACCACTACCGCCGACAGAACCGCGCTGGCGGCCGCCGGCGCGCCGGCATGGGCTGGCGGAAGCCATAGATGCAGCGGAAAGAGAGCGGTCTTGGCGAAGAGTCCGATGGTCATCAGCGTGGCGGCAACAAGTGTTGCGGGTTCAATATGAACCCGGCGGGAGAGCAGGACGATGTCGAGCGTTGCATAGCTGCCGTAGAGCAGGGCGGTTCCGGCCAGGTAGAGAATCGAGCCGAGCAGGGCGAAGAGCAGGTATCGCAGCGCTGCCTGCAATGTCTCCGCTCGGCCGTCGAGACAGACCAGCGGTACCGCGGCGAAGGTGAGGAGCTCGATTGCGACGTACAACGTGAACAGATCTCCACCCAGGAAGACCATATTCATTGCGCCCCAGATCGCCATCAGCAGGATCCAGAACGCGAACGGTGCGCGGGCTTCGACGGACCCTGCACGCGTGCCGAAGTCAGCAAGCGCAAAGACGGCGACCGCGCAGATCACGATCGCCATTGTTACCATCATCGCGGCCGAAAGTCCGTCGGCGCGCAACGCGATCCCGAGCGGGGGCTTCCAATCCCCGACGATGTAGATCAATCGGTCGCCGCTTCGCCACACGTCGACGAAGATGATCGACGAAAGGATGAGACCGGAGGGCAGCAGAACGGAGGCAATCCTTTCAGCGTATCGCCCGCCCAGGATGAATGACAACAGAACGCCCACGACCGGCAATACGATCGCCAGAACAAGGAACGCTCCATCTGTCGTTGTCGCGTCGGGCAAGACGTTTGCCTCCGGCATCAGGAGTTGCCTCCAACCGGATCGGTGCCTCCGGAATTATCGGGGCTGAGCGTGGATCGGCCGGTTTCCTGCAAAAGTCGCAGCACCAGGGCGATGGCCATGGCGGTCGCCGCGAAGGCAACAACGATCGCGGTAATGACCATCGCTTGAGGAACTGGGTCACCCCCGAGGCCGGAAGCTGCGGCCCTTCTGGACACGACGCCGAATACCAGAAATACGCCGCTTCCCAGCAGGTTGAATGCCAGTATCTTGCGCAGCGGTTCGGGATTCGTGACGAGCCCGTACAATCCAATTCCCACCAGAGCTGCGCCACTTAACCCGAACAACGTTGCAGCGTTCATTGCTGTTGCACCCGTTCCGGCGGGCCTGCGGCCAGCAGGGCCAGGGCCACACCGATTGAAAGTGTCAAGGCGACCTCTACCGCGACAATCAGCGGTTTGGCGTGCCCCGGTGGATAAGCAAGAAAGGCATTCGCCAGCACCATCCCGGCTATTCCGATGGCAAGGAAAATCACCGGTCCGACAATGAGCAGCAGGCGTAACCAGCGCTGATCGATCGAAGGTACGCTCTCCAGGCCCGCGATCATGGCAAGGAGCCACATCGCCGCCAGGACCGTGCCGCCTTGAAAGGCGCCGCCCGGTTCTTTTGCGCCGACCCAGCACATATAGATCGCCACCACGATTCCCACCGGTGGCAGAAGCTGGGCAAGAAAAGTCAGCGTGCTGTTTGACTGCGAATAGAGACGCAGTCCCGGTATTCCACCCCACACGGTATCGGGCGCCAACGACCAGACGCCGAGCAAAGCGAGTATCAAGACCACTTTCTCGAGCAGCGTGTCGAGAGCGCGGTAAACGAACAGCACGCCGGCGACCGGATTGCCGAGGCCGCTCTGCGCCAGATGCTCCATCACCATCGGTGCGAGTGTTGGAATGACTTCGGGTGGGGACAGGATGGCGGTTGCTAGGCCTGCCGTGACAAGCGCGCACAATACCCCAGTCGCAAAACGCACCGGCAGGCTGGCCCGGGTGTCGCTGCCTTTGGCAAACCGCAGGCGTGCGACCGCCCCGAGCATCAGCATGCCTGTCATTCCACCGCCGATCGCCGCCTCCGTCAGCGCGACATCGACCGCAGCGAGCCTGACCCAGGCGATGGCCAACAGCAACCCGTAGACGACAAAGCCGATAACAGCTGAGAACGCCTCGCGCGCGGCGATAGTCGATGCTCCGATCCCGAGGATCAGGACGACAAGACCGATATCGAAAACAGACACGATGGTCATCGATGTGGTCCGCGTGGTCGAACCGCGCCTGCAATTAGCTGTGTAACAATCGCGCCGGACAACTGGACCAGTAGCCAGATGCTCACCAGCTTCAAGGCGCCGAACGGTCCGTTTGCCTGTGGCAAAAGGCCCAGAACGACAAGGCCAAGGCCGAGATTGTCTACCTTGGTCAGGGCATGCAGACGCGTCAGTGCGTCCGGGAACCGGAGCAAGCCGACCGTCCCCGCCAAAAAGAAGAATGCCCCCGCCGAGACAGCTGAAACGGTGAAGATGTCAAGCGCGAGGCTCATCTGCCGCTCGTTGCCTTCGAGACCTCGCTCTCCGGGTCGGAAGCGCTTCTAACGAACGCGACGGCCGCGAACGCTGCAAACAGCGCAAGCAGCAATGCAGCGTCCACGACCGGCGGTGTCTCAGTCGCCGTAGCCAGCAAAAGAAGGATGGCTACGCCGCCGGTGCCCAAGAGTTGGGCCACCATCATGTGGTCAACCTCGGCTGGGCGCTGAAGAATAACGACCAAGCCAAGCGCCACCATCGTCAGCACGAAGCCCGCGGCTCCGAACAGGAAGCTAGCCATTACTCCGCGCTCCTCCGAGTGCCTGGATGCACAGGGCTTCCTCCGCAGCCAGCTGCTCGCCCACCGGCTGCGTGACATCGAGGCAATGAACGGTTAGGCCATTGCCTTCCGCGGGCCCGCACGGAAGCGTGCCGGGCAGCAAACTCATGATTGCGCAGAACGCATCTCGTGCTGTGCCCGGTGGAAGGTGCGCTTGATAGACAACAAAGCCCGGCCGCAACCGCGGCCGAGGATCAAGCGCCCGCAGTGCGACGTCCACCCCGGCCACGATCGATTGACGCAGAAAGTGCAGCACGAATTCGACGAGCTTGATCGGACGCAGGCTCCAATGCTGTGGCGGCATCAGGCGCAGACTTGCCCAGGTTGCTGCGACAGCAGCGGCCAATCCGGCGGCAAGATCGCCGGTGTCGGCGTCGGTTAGCCCCAGCCAGAAGAAAAAAAATCCGGCACCGCGGAAAATCGCACTCCCAAGAGTGCCTGGACCGTTCACGCCCAGCTCTGCCGGTCTGCTTTGTTCCTCCGAAGAGTTCATGACCCGACCGACCTCCATGTTACTCAGCAGCGGGGTCTCGCTCCCACCGATGCATCAACACCAACTTAGTTGGCGAGGATCAGGAGGCGGCCCTCATCTCGCCTTTGCTTTCTTGTGTAGAAGCATGGCGTTCGATCGGCTTGGCGGTACTTGGACGGCCATTGCCCTGGGCGAAGCTGGATTGCAACGGAGCCGCAGCCGCATCGCTGCTTCAGGAGCCGCTTTCTCTGCACACTGCACGTTCAGGGTTCGCTACGATATCGGGTGATCCACCTAGATGAAGATGAGGAATCACCCTTGCCGCAGGGGCAAAGGGTTGCCGTGGCTTCGGATTGAATCGCAGCCGAAGATAATCAGAAGATAGTCAAGAGGACGCTTAGGGTGGCGAGCTCACCATTGGTCGGACCACCATCGCGGTCAATGCGAATAAGGAAAGCACTTGCACCGGCTGCGACGTCATTTCGAGCCTCGATTGCGCCAACCGGCGACAATCGCGGCCATTCGGCCATGGCCGGAGTGAAACTAGATCGGCTGCAGTTGCGACGGAGCTGCAGCCGTATCAAAATGCCGTATTAGGGCCGGATTCCCATTCGCCTGGCGCAATCCCGATAGGCCGACACGCCCCTTGCGTTTCTCTCTGCTGTGGGGCTGGTCATAGGGACAGCGTTCGCGGCCTCATTGGCTTGCCTGAAGCATTCTGCTCGTGCCGCACTGGCCGACTGCTTCTGCGCCGCCGCTTCGGAAATTGACACTGCGAGTAGTGCGGGAACAAGCAGGGCAAATGCCAAGCGTACCTTTGGGGTCTGCATCGTCGCCTCCTTTGTTGAGTATCGGAACAATGCACGATTGGAGCGAGCCGCGATATCGGGTGGATCACCCAGTCGATGTTTAGGAATCACCTTATGGCATTGCGAAAGGCGCTACGGTTTGGATCTGAATATGCGTTTCTCCGATCTGGACTTGATCAGGGGTCGTGACGACCCGGCACGGGCGATTTGCATTTTGCGCGACTATGCCGGGTTCGACGAAAGAGCTGAGGATTCTTCGACTCCCTTGAACCAGGCAACATACAATGTGGGCAGAAAGATCAGCGTGAGAATTGTCGCAACCAACAAGCCTCCCATGATCGCAAAGGCCATTGGTCCCCAGAACACCGTCGGAGCGATCGGTATCATGCCGAGAACGGTGGACACAGCGGTCAGCATGATTGGACGGAAACGGGAGCTGCTGGCATCGATGGCGGCGTCCCAAGCATTTTTCCCCTGAGAGCGCTCCGCCTCGATCTGCCCGATCAGGATCACCGCATTCTTGGTGATCATGCCCAGCAGCGCCAGGATGCCGAGAATGGCAACGAAGCCCAGTGGCCTGCCAGACAGCAGCAGCGCCGCGACGACGCCGATCAGGCCGAGCGGCGCTACGCTAAGGACCAGGAACAGCCGTTGGAAGCTTTGCAGCTGCACCATGAGGACCGTGAGCATGATGAGCAACATGACCGGAACGACGGCGATGACGGAGGCCTGTGATTTCTGGCTTTCTTCGACCGTCCCGCCGACAACGATGTGATACCCGGCAGGGAGGGTCTTTGTCAGGGCTTCCACACCGGGCGAAAGCGAACTCACTACCGTTTCCGGCAGGGCTCCTGCGACGATGTCGGCTTGCACCGTCAGCGTCGGAACGCGGTCGCGCCGCCAGATCAAGGGATATTCCTGCCCGTATTCGAAGGTCGCAAACTGACTGATCGGAACCGTTCGCCCGCCCGGCAGCGGCACTTGCACGGTGCGCAGGGTAGCAAGCGAGACGCGTTGTTCATCCGTCGCACGTGCGATGACATCGACGAGATAAATATCATCGCGCACCTGGGTAACGGAGGTGCCGGATATCACGGTATTCAAGACACCAGCCAATGCCTGCGAGCTCAGGCCCAGCAGGCGCGCTTCATCCTGGTCGACCCGAATGCGCACCTGGCGGGCGGGCTCTATCCAGTCAAAATTGACCTTTTCGGCTTTGGGATTGGTCGCGACGATTTGGGCGAGCTTGAGAGCAATCTCGCGCACCTGACCTATGTCGGGTCCGCTGACGCGATATTGCACAGGCCATCCGACCGGAGGCCCAAGTTCAAGCGGGTAAACCCGCGAAATTGCGCTTGGAAACTCGTCAGACAGGATCTTTTCAAGCTTTAAACGAAGGCGTTCGCGTGCCGCAACGTCCTTTGCAACGATTACCGCCTGCGTAAAGAAGTTGTTCGGTAACTGAACATTGAGCGGCAGATAGAAGCGAATCGCGCCGCGACCCACATAGGTGCTCCAGCGCGCGACATCCGGATCGCCCTTCAGAGCAGCATCGAGGCGTTGCGCAGCGGTTTCGCTGGCATAGATCGACGCATTCTGCGGCAGACTGAGATCGACCAGCAACTCCGGACGATCCGAGGACGGAAAGAACTGCCGAGGGATGAGGGGAAGCGCGAGAAAGGACGCTACGAAGAGTGCCAGCGAAACGAAGATCGTCAGCCATTTCGCGCGCATGGCGAAGGTGAGGAAATTCCGATACCATCGAAAAATCCTGCCGGGATCGCCGGTCGCTGCGACCCTCGGTGGCTTGAGAATGACGACGCCCAGCAGCGGCGCAAAGATCACCGCAACGAACCATGACACGATCAGCGCGATGCTGACCACCGCGAAGAGCGAGAATGTGTATTCTCCCGCCGAACTGGCGGCAAAGCCGACGGGGACGAAGCCGGCGATCGTCACCAGCGTCCCCGCGAGCATGGCAAATGCGTAGGTCCGGAACGCGAATGTCGCGGCCTCGACCTTGTCGTCGCCGGCAGCCAGTCGATTGAGCGTGGCGTCGGTCGTCGTCATCGCGTCGTCGACGAGCAAGGCGAGGGCGATGATCAGCGCGCCGAGCGATATGCGTTGCATATCGATGCCCGACATTTTCATGATCGGAAAGACGATGGCGAGCGTCAACGGAATGGAAAGCGCGATGATCAAGCCGGGCCGGACGCCGAGGCTGATGAAGCTCACGACGAGAATAATGGCGATCGCCTGCAGCAGCGACGTCATGAATTCCGAGATGGCGCCGTCGACGGTGACGGCCTGGTCCGCAATGAGTTTCGGCTCGATGCCGACAGGCAAATCGGCGGTGATCTGCGCCATCACTCGTTTGATGTTTGCGCCGAGAGCAAGAATATCACCGCCGTCCCGCATCGCGATCGCAAGCCCGATGGCCGGTTCGCCATTGACACGAAACTGCGGCTGCGGCGGATCGGAATAGTCACGCCGTATCTGCGCGATATCGCTGAGACGAAGCACACGTCCGCCGGCGACGAAATTGGTGTTCGCGACATCCTGCTCCGATGCAAATGCGCCGGAAACCCGCAGCGAAAGGCTTTCATTGCCGGTTTGAATCGTGCCGGCCGGCTGTACGATGTTCTGCGCTTGCAGTGCGGCGATCAGTGCAGATCGGTCGATCCCCAGGCTGGCGAGTTCCTTCATCGAGAATTCGACGAAGATCCTCTCGTCCTGTGCCCCTAACAGTTCGATTTTTGATACGTCAGGCACCAGGAGCAGTTTTGAGCGGATATCCTCGACACGATCGCGCAGTTCGCGATGCGTGAAGCCGTCGCTCGTAAAGCCATAGATAATCCCGAACGTATCACCGAAATCGTCATTGAAGCCGGGCCCGACGATTCCTGCCGGGAGCGTGTGGCGGATATCGCCGACATTCTTGCGAACCTGATACCAGGTGTCCAACACTTCCTTCTCGTTCGCGCTGCCCTTCAGGTTGACAAAGATTGTCGTAACGCCGGCACGCGTGAAGCTGCGCAGAAAATCCAGATGAGGCGTTTCTTGCAGTTTGCGCTCAAGCCGTTCGGTCACCTGCTTGAGGGTCTCCTCGACGGTCGCCCCCGGCCAGGCTGCCTGCACGACCATGGTCTTGATGATGAAGGTTGGATCTTCGCTGCGGCCAAGTCGGAAGTACGACAAGATGCCGGCGATGACGGCAACGATCATGATGTAGGCGACGAGCGAGCGGTGTTTGAGCGCCCATTCGGAGAGATTGATCATGGCTCTGACCCGAGCAGGCGAATCTTCTGGCCCGGGTGAAGGGCCTGAACGCCCGCTGTGACCACGACTTCGCCGGTGTCCAGCCCCTGGGAAACGACCACCCGCGCCTGGTCAAAGCGCAAGACGTCGACGTTTCGGATCGAAACTGTTTTGGTCGATGGATCGACAATCCATACCGCCGGTCGCTGATTGATCTTCGTTAATGCCGTCGCCGGGATGTCGATAATCGGCACGGCGTCGGTTTGCAGGCGCCCGACGACCGTTGCCCCAAGCCGCATGGCTGCTGGAGGGTCAGTCAGGCCGACCTTGACCTCGAAGGTCCGCGTTACAGGATTGGCTTGTGCGGCGACCTCTCGGATGCGTCCGCGAGCAGTCACCGCCGGATCGTCCGTCAGGCTGACGGTGATCTGGGGATCGCTGGGTGCTGATCGAAGCAACTGGGCCGGAACGTCGAAGATCGCGTCGCGACCGTCCTTTCGTGCAAGCCTGGCGATCATTTGCCCGGCCTGAACAACTTCCCCCGCGCCGGGGCCTGTTGCGGTTATTGTCCCCGGCGCATCGGCTTTGAGTTCGGTGAAGCCCACCAAATCGTGTGCGGTACGGAGTTGGGCTTCGGCGGCATCCACCTGCGATTGGGCGGTCTGTTGCGCCTGCGTCGCGACATCGAAATTGGCTCGTGTCGTCCATCCCTGCGCAAGAAGCGTCTCCTGGCGGTCGAAATGATTGCGCGCCTGCGTCAATTGGCCCTGGGCTGCCGCGAGACCTGCCTGCGCCTGCCGCAGTGTGTTCAACTCGTTTTGTGGCTCCAGCCGTGCCATGATTTGCCCGGCTTGCACCCGATCCCCAAGCTTGCCGCTGTTTTCCAGCAGCCGCCCGGAAATTCGAAACGCCACGCTCACCTCGTCCTCAGCCTCGATACGACCTGTGAACGTAATCGCCTGGCCAGCCTCGCGCTTCTCAACGGTTATAGTTCGAACCGGACGGGCCACTGGAGCTGCGGCGTCAGTCTCTCTCTGACAGGCCGCGAGCAACAATGCCGGCGCCATCGCAACAAGCGCCGTCATCAGCAATCGATACAATTTCGTCCTGCCAGAGGGTGAAGGCATAGCAAGACCTATGAGCTGCAGGGCGACTGAGCTGCAGGGCGACCCCGACAAGTATTTTCGGTCGGGCAAAGACCCCCCGCCATCGGCAAATATACTGAGGCTGCCTGCTGATTGCCTCGGCCTAATTGAGATGCTGCCTGCATGACGGTTACGCCAGCGCTGCCTTCCCCTTTTTAGTCCTGTTTGGTCTGTGGCTTGTTGCTGGCCAGCGAAGCAGGAATGCAAAAGGCTTGCCGATTCAAGAGCCGCATCTGACGAAGAATTTCGGAAGAACAGCCTTCTGCAGCAGCCTCAAGAAAGGTGTCGGATGAACCTGTCGCAGTTCTTCATCACGGTTCCGTCAAGGATCTTGGGCTGACGAATAATTTCCCGCTATCGGGAAATATACTGAGCGTGCGTAGTCGTCCTTGAGAGTTTTCCCCGAGTTCGGCCGCAGCAGTTACGTGGGCGTTAAGTAACTGAAATCGCGTTCAATCTATAATTGTTACAACGCAAACTGAAGGACTTGAATAAAAATGCAATGTGCAAAATGTGCCAAACGTACGCATGTTCGAACAGATACTTGACGAGGGTGTTCGAGGGGGTATTTACTTAGGCCAAGCCCAGAGCGCGATGTAGACCTAACGTTGCCTAGGGAAATCAAGCAGCCGACAGGTCGCGCGATCCGGGAAATATCAGGGGCAAGACCGTATGAGTCCCCGACCCGCGTACCACAAACTCCACTGGATACATGCTCCGGAATATCTCTTCGGAATGCAGATTTCGAATGATGGACGTTTTCTCTACGAAAGCATGAACCCGGCCTTCGAACGCTTGCTCGGAATTTCAATCGACGGCGAAAGAGAAATTCATGACTGCATGAGCGAAGAGGACGCGAGGTCCATCTGCGCTTTTTGCGACGCATGTCTAGCCGAGGGAAGATCAGTTCGTTACCAGCACCGCCTTACCCTCGGCGGACGCCGACGCGAGTTTGATACGACGATCAATCCCGTCCGTGATTCCGAAGGCGGGAAAATAGTTAAGCTGGTTGGTAGCCATCGGGCTCTCGAAGAGCGGGCGACGGTCGATGCCGTCGACAAGATGGCCAAAAGACAGGCCGCAGCAGAACTCGAGCGCCGGCTGTTGTCGCTTCAGGAAGAGGTGCAGCAGCGGATTGCATCCGATCTGCATGATTCGACCTGCCAGCATTTGATTGCCGCGAGCTTGAACGTGATGCGATTGAGGCGCGCAGTGAGCGATAACGGCAACGCCGAGAAGCTCATCGATGATATCGATGCGTCGATTGACCAGGCGCAGAGGGAGATCCGCGCCTTTACGTACCTGCTGCATCCTCAGAATCTGCTACCCAATGGCCTGAAGAATACGATCGAGCAGTTCGTAAACGGATTTTCGGCACGCACTTCGTTGAAGACGAGTCTCGCGATCGCTCCGGACGTCGATAAATTGTCCTACGAGCGGCAGCGCGCGGTGCTGAGAGTTATTCAAGAGGCCCTTATGAACGTCTTCCGTCATGCCCAAGCAACACGGGTAAGCGTCACAATGAAGACAATGGATACTCATCTCAAGCTGCAGATCGCTGATAACGGCCGTGGCATGTCAATCAATCAAGCGAGATCGGGCCCCGAGGCGATTTCATTTGGTGTCGGAATTCCGGCGATGAAAGCCCGATTGCGGCAGCTGGGCGGTACGCTCGAAATCCATTCTTCATCAGCGACAGGGGGCCGAGGTACTACGTTGTGTGCAGAACTTCCGCACTCTCTCCCGCTCAAGGCAGAGCGACAGCGGGTACGGCATCATAAGCACCTGGGGCATCACAGATCCATTGCGGGGCAGCATTAGAACCGTCAGCTGCTCGAAATGCTGGAGGAATGCAGGGAGTCCGGCGAAGTCTGGAAGCGAACGGTCGGATGTCGATGGCCGCCGCGATGCGGTATTGGAGTTTTCTTCGATCATGAAACGGATTCTTATTGCCGACGATCATGAGGCGGTGCGATCCGGGCTACGTGCCGTGTTGGAAGGGCGCGCCGGCTGGGAGGTCGTTGCTGAGGCTCGCGATGGCAAGGAGGCGGTCGCTGGGGCTGTGGAGAAAAGGCCCGACGTTGCCATTGTTGACTATGCGATGCCGTTTATGACCGGGATAGAAGTTGTACGGCGCATCAGGGAACATCAGCAAACAACGGAAATACTCATTTTCACAATGCATGACTCTGAGGTGCTTGCGTTGCAGGCGTTCCAGGCCGGTGCCCGTGCGTTTTTGCTGAAGGCTGATGCGAACAAGATGCTCTTGGCGGCCGTCGAGTCATTGATAGTTCATAAACCGTTCTATGCGGGATCTTTCACGAGCGAACTAAAGGGCATGGCGGCTGGGAAGGGCAATCAGAATCAGGTGCTCTCGCCTCGAGAAAAGACGATCGTTAAACTGGTTGCGGAAGGATACAGCAACAAGGGCGTAAGCGCGATCTTGAATCTCAGCATAAAGACGACGGAGACGCATCGAGCAGCCGCCATGCGCAAGCTTAACATAAATTCGACAGCGGGCCTGGTTCGATACGCGGTTCGCAGCAAGCTCGTGGAGGCATAGGAACGGTTCGTTTATGGAGGATAAAGCCAAATTGTGGTTCGAACCATAAATCGGGTGCTGGCTTCTCCAGTCGTCTCGCGAGATTGCGCTGCACCCTATGTACGGATTCCGGGAGAGCTGACCAACCAGATGTTGGGCGCGGCGTCTCCAGGATATCGAAGGCGTTCAAGCGAGAAATCTGAAGACTCACCTACTGAGTTTCAGGGTTTTGTGGGATTTTCGGAAAGATAGTCGATCAGTATGACGAGTTAGTCGCGCTGTCGCATCGCTATCGCCAATCGCCTGGCCAGTGGCTCCAACCGACAGGAACGTCACTGTGAAGCAGATACTGATTGCGGACGACCATGAAGTCGTTCGCTCCGGTCTTCGCGCAATCATCGAAACTCGCGCCGACTGGATCGTGGGCGGGGAGGCGACCGATGGCAGGGAAGCCGTCGCGTTGGCTTTGAAAATGAAGCCGGATGTGGCGATCGTCGATTACTCAATGCCCGTTATGAATGGGTTGGAGGTTAGTCGTCGAATTAAATTGCATCACCTGCACACAGAAGTTCTCATTCTCACAATGCATGAACGTGAAGATATCCTGACGGAAGCCCTTCTGGCGGGCGTGCGGGGATTCCTGCTAAAGTCAGATGCGAGGAGCCACCTTCTTGCGGCCATCGAAGCATTACTTGACCACCGACCGTACTTCACCAGTGTTTTGTTGGAGAAGTTGCTTCATGACTATCAGTCAAATAAGAAGGACAAATCGGAGATATTGCTATCTTCGCGAGAACAGAGCGTTGTTCAACTGATTGCGGAAGGACACACCAACAAGTCGGTGGGGGCGGTGCTAAATCTCAGCGTGAAGACTGTCGAGACCCATCGGGCATCGGCAATGCGTAAGCTCAATGTTTCATCGACCGCCGAGTTGGTCCGGTATGCAATTCGTGCAAAGCTGATCGGCCTTTGAAGGATTTTCGGAGTACGGCGTTGAGCTTGAGCCGACTTCGCCGATTGCGGCGGCGCTGCGAAGATCATCCACGCCTTTTCCAAATGTCGCTGTAACACGTTGAATTCGCTGAATTCGCGGACTTCCCTTGATATCGGTCTTGCGTGGGACGATGATTTCCATCTGTGAAATCCGTCCCTGCAAGCGGCCGGGCTTTGAAAAGGGTCTTTCATGAGCGCTGAAATCAAGCCCTATCGCATTTCGATCGGCGACGAGGTGCTCGACGATCTCAAATCGCGGCTGCGCAACACGCGCTGGCCGGAAGCCGAACTGGTCGAGGACTGGAGCCAGGGCGCACCACTGAAATGGATCAAGGACATCTGCCGCTACTGGTCGGAAGAATATGATTGGCGCGGGCGCGAGGCGCGGCTCAATCGCTTTGCGCAGTTCACCACCGAAATCGACGGGCTCGACATTCATTTCCTGCACGTCCGTTCGCCGCACCCGGAAGCGATGCCGCTGGTCATCACCCATGGCTGGCCGGGTTCGGTGGTCGAGTTTCATAAGGTGATCGAGCCTTTGACCGATCCGACCGCGCATGGCGGCAACGCCGCCGACGCGTTTCACGTCGTTTGCCCGTCATTGCCAGGCTTTGGCTTCTCCGAGAAGCCGAAGACGACCGGCTGGGGCGTCGGTCGCATCGCGTTAAGCTGGGCGGTGTTGATGGATCGCCTTGGATATTCGCGCTATGGCGCGCAGGGCGGAGACTGGGGATCGGCCATCACGACCGCGATCGGCGCGCAGGATGCCGAACATTGCGCCGGCATCCACATCACGCTGGCGATGTCGGCGCGGCCCAATGTGGAAGGGCAGCCGACGCCGGAGGAAGCGCGGGCGCTGAAGGGAATTGAACACTACGCCGATTGGGATTCCGGCTACTCCAAGCAGCAATCGACCCGGCCGCAAACTTTGGGATATGGCCTGACGGATTCGCCGAGCGGGCAGGCTGCGTGGATTCTGGAGAAATTCTGGGCCTGGACGGATTGCGACGGGCACCCCGAGAACATCCTTGGCCGCGACGAACTTCTCGATAACGTGATGCTCTATTGGGTGACGGCGACCGCCGCCTCATCCGCGCGCCTTTATTGGGAGAGTTTCGGGCCCAAGCGTCGCACGCCGTTCAAGGTCACGATTCCGACGGGCGTGGCCGTCTTCCCCAAGGAGATCGTCACGCCGGTACGAAAGTGGATGGAAGCGAGCTACCCGAATATCCAGCGCTGGGCTGAAATGCCGAAGGGGGGTCACTTCGCGGCGTTCGAGCAGCCGGACCTGTTCGTGCGGGAGGTGCGGGACTATTTCAGGACGCTGCGGCACAGGCCTGTTTCCTGATCAGTTGGGCTCCTCCGCGACCGTTCAGAGATACCAGGCGAGAACGGCCTTGAGCAGCGCATTTTCGATCACCGGCAGAACGACGATCTGGTTCATGCCGGCGGCGCGGGCGAGCTGCGCCGCGATCGATTCATCGACCTTCAGATGCTCGTTGATGGCGGGCATGCCCGTCGCCCAGGCGCCGCCGATGCTGCCTTCGCCCTTGCGTATGGTCTTTGACGCATAAAGCGCGGTCAGATCGGCATTCTTGCTGCAATCGCCGGACTGAAACACCAGTTCCGTTCGCGACGGATTCGGCACCCAGATCTCAAAACGTCTCGCGATCGGCGTTGCCTGCGCGGACAGGAAGGTCATGACCCAGGTTTGATCCGGCGACGTCGCGTAGGGAATGCCGACGCCGCAATTGATTCCGATTTCGCTCGCTTCCTCCCAACGCAGAAAACTCTTGGCGTTGTGCAGGTCCTTGATGATGAGCGGCATGCCGGCTTTCCAGGCGCGGCCGGGCAGGCCGAACCCGCGCGGAAACTTGGTGTGCCGGGAGTTGAACTCGAACATATCGGCGGTGCCGTAGTAGCCGTCGACCAGGCCCATCTCGTGGGATTTCTCTGGATCGTTGTGCCAGAGCTCGATGGCGCCGACGTGCTTTTCGTCGTCGCCGCAGAACAGCACCATCACGGCCATCAGGAATTCGCCGGCGAAGACCGGCAGTGCGACGCCGCAGGTCAAGCCGGCCTCGATCGCCTCGTCGGTGCGCTTGAAGTAGGAGTTTGCGAATTCCGTGAGGATGACGGGATGACCGCTGGCCCAGGCCTTGCCCGGAAGGCCTTCGTCATAGGCGAACAGCGCGTTTTCGCTGACGGCCTTGAACTCCGAATACTCTTCGCTGCCAAGACAGCCGCCGAATTCCAGCCGCGTGCGGGTTCGGTCGGGGACCCACAGCTCAACCACGCGAATGAATGTCTTCATCGGGACGCACCTGTCGCTCCGCCTGACATCAGCATCGGCGATTTAGCGGCGGTAGGTGCGATCAAATTACAGGCAGGCTCCGCCCAAAGTTGATGCGAAAGATGCAGCCAACCCGCGAAGCCTAGTTCCGGTAGGAAGGATCGGTTCGGTCGAGCTTGCGCAGCAGCGCCGGCCAGGCGAGGTTGCCGTTGCGGGTGCTGCGGCCGGGCTTCGGCTGCATCCGCTCATAGGTGTCTTCGAGGATGTTCTGCGGCGGATAGATCAGCTTGGTGTTGCAGGACAACGCCATGACCTGCACCTGGCAGGCGCGTTCGAGGCGAAACAGCACATTGAAGGCTGCCGGCACGGTACGGCCGACCACCAGCAGGCCGTGGTTGCGCAGGATCATGGCTTCGTTGTCACCGAGATCCCTCACCAGCCGTTCGCGCTCGTCGACATTGTCGGCGATGCCTTCGAAATCGTGATAGGCGATGTGGAGAAACCGCATCGAGGTCTGCGCCAGCGGCAGCAATCCGCATTCCATGGCCGAGACGGCCATGCCGGCCGGCGTGTGCGTATGCGCCACGCAATCCATGTCATGCTTGGCCATGTGGATGGCGCTGTGAATCACGAAGCCCGCGACATTGACGTCATAATCCGATGCATTGAACAGCGTGTTGCCATCGACATCGATCTTGATCAGGCTGGAAGCGTCGATCTCCTCGTAGAGCATGCCGTAAGGATTGATCAGGAACTGGTCGGTTGTGCCCGGCACGCGGCAGGAGATGTGGTTGGCCACCATCTCGGTCATCCCGTACATCGCGGTGAGCCGGTAGCAGGCCGCGAGATCGACCCGGGCCTGCCATTCTTCCGCGCTCACCTGTTCGCGAACCGATTTTACGACCTTGACGGCGGGCGCGTTGACAGGAGGGTTCATGGCGTTTCTCCGCGGTTGAATTATTGGGCCGGGGCGGGCCGGATCGTTGGCCGGCAGGATAGCTGCAAAATTCGCTGCGCCGCAAGGCAAGCGCCGCAGGCGTAATTGCAGGTCTGGCGGGTAAAATTCGAATGCGCTATGGCACGGGACGAGGTGAATGCCATGACCGAAGGACGCTACCGGCTGATCGGCTCGACCGCGTCGCCCTACGCCATCAAGCTGCGCGCGCTGTTGCGCTACCGAAGGATTCCGTTCGATTGGGTCATCATGACCAAGGCGCTGCGCAAGGCGACCGAGCATTTGCGGCCCAATCTGATTCCGGTGCTGCAATATCCAGACGGGACCTACCGCGGCGAGACCACGACGCTGGCTTTCGATCTGGAGAGCCGTCACAGGGAACGCTCCGTCATCCCCGACGACAAGGCGGTCGCGTTTGTCTGCGATCTCCTGGAAGACCTCGCCGACGAATGGGCGGTGAAGCCGCTATTTCTCTATCGCTGGTGGGATTCGGAAGACCAGGCCTATGTCTCGCGCTGGGCCGGCGAGGAATGGTCGGTGTCGGAGGCCGAGACCGGCAGTCCGGACGAGATCGAGCAATTCCGCCAGCGGCAGATTTCGCGCATGGTCATTCTCGGCGCGACGGCGGAAAACAAGCCGCTGCTGGAAGAGAGCTACTTGCGGATGCTGGCGGCATTCGAGCCGCATGTCGGCATGACCAATTATCTGTTCGGCAGCCGGCCGTCGCTGGCCGATTTCGCCTGGTTCGGCCAGCTCAGCGAGATGGCGACCGACCCGACGCCGATGCGGATCATGCGCGCGAAAGCGCCGTTCACCGATCACTGGGTGCGGCGGCTGGACGATGCCTCCGGCGTCGAGGGAGAATGGTATCCGCGCGAACAAGCGCTGGGCGGCACGGCCGAGGCGTTGTTGAAGATCGCAGGCGAACTCTATCTGCCGTTTCTCGTCGCCAATGCCGATGCGTTTGCCAAAGGTCTCGAGCGGCTGGAGATGAATGTTTGGGGCCTGCCTTATGCGCTGGCGCCATTCAAATATCAGGTGAAATGCCTGCAGCAGCTGCGCGACAAGTTTTCAGCGCTCGATGCGGACGACCGGGTCGCGTTGCGGCCGGTGCTGGAACGCACCGGGTGCTGGCAGCATTTGACAGGCAGTTAGATACAACACGAGGTCCGTGGCCTCATGCCCGGTGGCGGCTGCCCAGCGCCGTCGCGATCGACTCCGGATTGCTGATGCGCTCGATCAGCATGTCGATGCGATCGCCGCCCCAGAACAATTCACCGTTGAAGACCATGGTCGGCACGCCGAACACACCGAGCGCTTCCGCTTCATCGATGATGCGGTCGTGCTCGGCCCGCGCCGGGCCGTGGACGTAGGCCTCGAACTCCCGAGCCGAGCCGCCGATTGATGCGATCACGCCCGAAATGTCCGACAGCTCGTCGATTTCGAGATCGTGACTCCAGAAGCGACGGAATACCGTGTCGTGATAGGGCCGGAACAGGCCATGGCGCTGCGCGAACAGCATGCCGGCGCTGGAATAGAAGGCGTCATAAATGCGCCGCGGCCCCTTCATGGTGAGGCCCTGTGCATTGGCGTAGCGGCGTGCGTCCATGTAGGCGTAACGCACCTTGCGCCAGAAGTGCGGCGTGCGCTCTTCCACCGTGCCCATGAATTCGGGAATGCGCAGCGTGTAGGGCAGCCATTCGAGTTCGACGCCATGAGCGTCCTCGAGTTCGAACAGCCGCTTGTTGGCGACGAACGCATAGGGGCTCTTGTAATCGGTGTAGATTCGTACGCGCGGTCGGTCCATGGCGTGTCCTTGTTCAGTCGGATCGGTATCGCGATCCGATCAAAGCATGGAACCATGCGACGCGGGTTGCCATTGCAAAAACGAATGGGCCCCGGTGCATTAAAGCATCGCGGGGCCCTACATCTTCGTTATAGGCGAAGGATTTCTGGTAGACACCAGTATGATCTCAGGATCCGGTAGCGCGTGGCCTTTGCGCTCCAGTCCCGTGGATATGTTCGAATTGTTGAAAGGTGCAACGAGGCTGGCAGCTGCTTATGACCTCGACCGCACCCTGACCTTGCGATGGGCAAGGTCACCAGTCTGATCCGGTGGCGTCATGCTCCTCCTCAAGAGTTGGTCGACGGACTTTCGTCCGCATCCGCTGCGTGTCGTCTCGATCATGTAACCGGGGCGCCAATGCCTGCGAAGCAGAGAGCCCGAACGCTCAGTAACTCCGGCAGGTGCAGTCGCGGAGAATGCTGCGGCAGATAGAGGCAGGTGTCAATAACACCAAGGTTTGTACATCCACCGGGTTCCCACACCTGTTGATATGTCAGGCCTTGGTGCGGTGGTAATCCTGTAAATCAGGATCGTGCGTCATCGCCCAGTAGTCCACAAACCGCCACGGCATCGCCGAGAAAACCCGACCTTGCTTGTTGCGGTAATAGGTCGTCATGCCGGGGTGAGTCCAAATCAACTGCTCATGCTCGGCATCCACCTTCTTGACGTATTGGTCATGTGCCTCGGGGCGAACATCGATCGCGGCGATGCCTTGCTCGATCATTTCGACGAGGCAAGCCGAGATGTAGCGGCTCTGGCATTCCGACTGGAAGATCACGCTGCCGCCATGCGCGGGCCCTGAATTGGGACCGAGCATCACGAAGAAGTTCGGAAAGTCCGGCACGGTGAGACCGAGATAGGCCGTCGGGTTGTCGTTGGCCCACGCCGTCTTGAGACTCTTGCCGTGACGCCCGCTGATGTTGAGGCGCGCGGCCATCTCCGTGACCTTGAAGCCGGTCGAAATCACGATGACATCGGCGGGCCGTAATTTGCCGTCGGAAGCAACAATGCCGTCTTGCGCGAAATGATCGATCCCGTCGGTGACCAGTTCGACATTCGGCTTCGTCAGCGTCTTGAACCAGTTGTTGTCGAGCAGGATGCGCTTGCCATAGGGCGGATAGGTCGGCACGCATTTCTCGACGAGATCGGGACGGTCCTTCAATTCGGACTGGATGAACTCCGTCAGCTCCTCGCGATGCCGGTCATTGCCCTTGTTCACGGCGCGCGCGGGATGCGGCCATTCCGGGTCCTTGCGCAGGAACGGCAAAAGACCATCGCCGTAGCGCCAGAACATGTTGAAGCGGTACCACTGCACGTAAAACGGCAAATGCGCGAGCAGCCACCGCGCGCCCTCGGTGATGGGATCGGAATAGCCTGCCACGGGGCGCGCCCATTGCGCGGTGCGCTGATAGACGGTGACCGACGCGACGCGGTCGGCGATCGATGGCACCAGCTGCATCGCAGTTGCGCCGGTTCCGATGACGGCGACATGCTTGCCGTCGAGCTTGATGTCGTCGGTCCACAAGGCTGAGTGCAGCATCTCGCCCTTGAAATGCTCCTCGCCCTTGAAGTGCGCAGGGTGCGGGTCGTTGAGCTGGCCGATCGCGCTGACCAGCGTGGTCGATTCAAAGATCTCCTCGCCATTGGCGGTCTTCAATGTGGAGATCCAGCGCCGCTTGTTCTCGTCCCAGCGCGACGACGCCAGTTCGGTGTTGAGGCGGAGATGCTTGCGGATGTCGTATTCGAGCGCGACTTTCCTGAGATAGTCGAGCAACTCCTGGCGCTGGGCAAAGTAACGCGTCCACGGATTGCGTGCCCCGAACGAGAAGGAATAGGAATGGTTCGGCGTATCGACGCCGCAACCGGGGTAACGGTTGACGTACCAGGTGCCGCCGAGTTCGGCGTTCTTCTCGACGATGGTGTAGGGGATGCCGAGGCGGCCAAGGGTGACGCCCAGCGCGATGGCGCAGACGCCGGCCCCGACGATCAAGACATGTTGCTGCGCCAGCTTCTCACTGGAGGGAGGTTTGGTCCAGCGTGCCTCTCGGGGAATGAATCCCATTTCCTCGCGCATCAACGGCGCATATTCCGGCGCGACGTTTTCGCCGAGTGTCGCGCGCATCATCTTCAGCATCAATTCGTCACCGGGGTCGGTGACCACGGGCTTCGGTTCGCCGTTCGTAAACAGCTTCAGCACGGCGGCGCGGATTTCGGCCTGGATTTCCGGAGCGACACCAGCGTGCGGGTCCGGGATCAGGCGCACGTCGCGCCTGGGTTTGTAGGGCGGCTCCAGCCAGCGCTCGTCGCCGGTCATGTGAACCAGCACCATCAGCAGCACCCGGATATCGCCCTCGGCGATGGCCGATGACAGATCGAGTTTGTTGCGCGCCAGTTCGATATTCATGCTCGTGTCCTCTTTACGCGCTCGGTGCTTCCCGCAACCCGCCATAAGCGGCCCATGTGGTGCCTGCGATATATCCGGCGTCTACGGGTAGATTGATTCCGGTGACGCCGCTGCTCATCGGCGAAAGCAGCCACGCGATCGCGTGCGCGACCTCGATCGGCTCGACCAGCCGGTTCATCGCGGTCGGACTTTCCAGCCATTTCCTGTTCAGCGCCCCTGAGGCGATACCGGCTTCCAGCATGGCGGTGCGCGTAAAGCCCGGCGAGACCGCATTGACGCGGACGCCACTGCGGCCCCATTCGGCGGCCAGCGTCTGCGTAATCTGAATGACGCCGGCTTTAGCGGCCGTGTAGGCATGGATCGGACCAGACGTCATGCCGGCAACGGAAGCGACATTGACGATCGCGCCATGCCGGCGCTCGGCCATCTTCACGCCGACGCTGCGGGCAACCATAAACGTGCCGCGCAGATCGATATTGACCTCGCGGTCCCATTGATCCATTCGCACCCGCTCGATCGGGTGCATTTTTCCAAATACGCCGGCGGCGTTGACGAGGCCCGTGATCGGGCCGTGCGCGGCCTCGATGTCGGCGATGCCGCTGACGACGGTGCTTTCGCTGGCGACGTCGAAGGGGGATGGCCACAGGACGACTTGCGTTCCAGTCAATGGTTCCGGTGCGATGTCCGATATCACTACGCGACGGCCCTGTTCGGCCAGCAGCGTTGCGGTGGCGGCGCCGATGCCGCGGCTGCCGCCGGTGACGAGGACGATACCCTCAGCGGTCATGGTTGTTGCCTTTTTCCGGTGTGAACAGGCCGCGCGTCACCAGCTTTCGGTAGGCGGAGATGACATGTTCGGGCGCTGCCGTGACGCTGCCCCCAACGTAGGAGTAGCGGCGGCTCAGGTAGCCACGCGCGCCCATCAGCATGTGGACGATGGCTTCGAACTCCTCATCGCTATAATCGACGATTGCGCCGGCCTGACGGGCGCGCCGGAGGATACGGACATAGGCGGTTGCGATGTTGTCGAGATGCTTCTGATAGCCGATCGGCGCGAAATATTCGGCCTCGTTGAGGATGCGCAGGAATTCCGGCACCTGCCGGATGAAATCGAAGAAGGCGCCGAAGCGTTCGATTTCCTGCCTTGCCGCTTGTGCGCTTCCGGTGCGTTCGCGGATGAAGTAAACCATGTCGGTGCCGATCTTCGGCAGCAATTGGTCGAGCAGTTCCTGACGATTTTCAAAGTGATTGTAGAACGTGCCCTGGGCTACGCCGGCTTCCTCGGTGATGCGGGCGACCGAAGCCTCTGCGTAGCCGTACTTGCCGACCATCTTGGTGGCGGCATCGAATATTCTGCGCTTGGTCCAGGCGTTGCGCTCGACCCGGTTAAGTTTTGTCGCTTTGCCGGATGCGGCTTGCGATGATTGCGTCATGCGTGAGATTCCAGTTCGGCGCGCAGCACGCGCTTGAGGACTTTTCCGGAAGGATTGCGCGGCAGGCTGTCGCGGATGATCAGTTGCTTCGGCACCTTGAACCCGGCGAGGCGCGTGCGGCAGTGATCGGCGAGATCAGATAATCCCAGTGCGGCGCCATCGCCCAACACCACGACGGCCACGGGCTTTTCGCCCCAGCGTGCGTCGGGCATACCGACAACGGCAACTTCGCGCACTTGCGGCAGTTCGTAGATGACGCGCTCGACTTCGGAGGAGGCGATGTTCTCTCCGCCGGAAATGATCATGTCCTTCTTGCGGTCGGTCAGGTAGAGAAAGCCGTCCTCATCGAGATGGCCGACGTCTCCGGTACGAAACCAGTCGCCAAAGAACGCCGCCGCGGTTTTCTCGGGATCCTTCCAATAGCCCTGCGTGATCTTCGGTCCGCGCAGGCAGATTTCGCCGTTCTCGCCTGGCGGGAGGCGATGGCCTGCATCGTCACGGATTTCGATTTCGACATGGGCGATGGCGCGGCCGGTGGAGCCGATCTTTTCGATCTCGCGGCCAGCTTCCATAAAAGTGTCGCCGCCGCAGGTTTCGGTCAGGCCATAGGCGTCGATGTAGCGGGCGTTCTTGAAATAGTCCGAGAAGGCGCGGATGCGCACTTCCGGCGTCTTCTCGCCGCCGCCGATCGTCCATCGGAGGCTCGATACGTCGTAACGGCCGCGGGTCGGGCAGGTGAGGATCGCGGTCGTCATCACGGGGGCGAACCAGACGGCGTTGAGCTTCTCCGCTTCGATGGCGGCGAGCGCCTGCTCGGGCTCGAAGTTGCGATGGATGGAAAGCATGCCGCCGTGCCAGAGCACCGCGATCCCAGGCAAATCGAGCGCGCCGACATGATAGAGCGGACCGACCACCAGCAATCGGGTGTCGGCATTTAATCCGAGCACCAGCGTCTGGTCGGCCGACTTCCAGTACAGGTTCTCGTACGTCAGCATCACGCCCTTCGGGCGATCCGTCGTGCCGGACGTGTACATCAGCCGCATCAGGTCGCGCGGTTGCCTGACATGAACAGGAGCGGGCGCGATATCAGGCGCAAGGCGCGTCGCGTCGGACTGTGCGGTTTCATCCAGCAGCACCACTGGAGCGCCGCCTGCGGCGATGTCCGCGAGTTCTTCATCCGCAATCAAGATGCGCGCGCCGGAATTGCCAACGATGTAGCCGACTTCGTCGGCGGAGAGCCGATAGTTGATCGGCAGAAACACCGCGCCGATGTGGCTGGTCGCAAACACGAACTCGAGAAAGGCCGTGCTGTTCTTCATCAGCACCGCGACGACGTCGCCCGGGCCTATTCCGCGTGAGGCGAGCCAGCCGCCGACCCGGCGGATGCGGGCGTCGAAATCGGCATAGGAGACGTCCTCGCCGCGGTATTTCAGCGCACAGCGGTCCGGCGTCCGCCGGGCATGAAACGCGATGAAGCTGGATAGATTGATCATTATCCGCCCAAAAAGCCCGTTTCCGGCCTACTCTCTTGCTAGATGAATTATGACTCGTAGTTCATCTTTGGCTTGACGTCACCCCCCTTGCTCTGAAATTCTCAGGCTGCACGGAGGCGACACGACCTCCGGCAGGGATTTGGGTACGCCAACCCCACAGGGAGGAAGCAATGACGAGAACCCGCAAACCGGGCGTAAGCCGACGTGCGACGTTGGCAATGATGGGCGCCGGTGCCGTAACATTTGCGACGCCCTGGGTGGCACGCGCGCAAGCCAAGACCATCAAGGTCGGCATGCCGACCATTCTCTCGGGGCGCGTGGCGCAACTCGGCACCTCTTCGCGCAACGGGGTGACGCTGGAAGTCGAAAAGGTCAATGCCGCCGGCGGTCTGGCCGGACGCCAGATTGAAATGGTAATCCGCGATTCCAAGGGACAGCCGCAGGAAGCCGCCCGCGTCGCCCGCGAACTCGTCAACACCGATGGATGCGAAATCCTGATTGATGCGGAAGCGTCGTCGGGTGCGTTCGCGGTGCATGAAGTGGCGCGGGATCTCGGCGTGCTCTGCATTCATACCAACTCGGAAACCTCGGCACTAACAGCCGATCCCAAGCAGCATATTCCCAACGCGTTCCGTACCGCGCGGCAGGGAGTGCATGACTCGATCGTTGGCGGCAGCTACGCGGCGGCAATCTCCAAGGCCAAGGGCCTGAAGAAATGGGCGACTTGTGCGCCGGACTACGCCTATGGCCGCGATACGACCGGCGAGTTCACGACGTACCTGAAGCGCTTCGCGCCAGACGTCGAGATCATCAGCGAGTCCTGGCCAAAACTGTTTCAGCCCGACTACACCGAAGTCGTGACGAAAATCCTCCAGGCCAAGCCGCAGGCGCTGTATTCCTGCCTCTGGGGCGGCGACCTCACGTCCTATATCGACCAGGCCAACATCTACGCGCTGTTCAGCCAGATGGAGGTGTTCGCGGTCAACATGGCCGACTACACCGCGCTGACGGTGGTGAAGAACCTGCCGAAGGGTATTCACTCGGGCAATCGCTACATCAAGACCTATCCCGCGACCGCGGAAAACGCGGCGTGGGGCGACGCTTACAAGGCGAAATACAACGAATATCCCACCAACTGGTCATGGGAAAATGCAACTGCAATCATGCTGTTAGCGGAAGCTTCGAAGAAGGCGAATTCGGCCGACGGCAAGAAGATTGCGGAAGCGTTGCGCGGCCTGAAGATCAAGTCGCCATTCGGTGCGGACGGCACCGTCACCATGCGCGCCGAGGACCAGACGCTGGTCGGCTATGCGATCGGCTGGGGAACGACGATCCCGCAGGAGCCTTACGTGCCGCAAGTTCAGGCCGGCGATTGGAAGACCATCTTCGAACTCGAAGCCGAGTGGAAGAAGAGCAAGGGCTACACCTGATCGACTGCGAGACGGAGGCGGCGTAGGCTGCCTCCGCTCGCTGCCAAATGTTTTTCGCGTGTCGCCCGTTCCGACGCGCTGTAATGGATGATTCCCTTGGATATCGATGCGCTTACCGGGTGTCTGGCCAGTTCCGCCTGTCTGGTGACGCAAACCACCAGCGGCTTCATCATCGGCATGTTGCTGTTTCTGGTCGCCGTCGGGCTGACGCTGATCTTTGGCGTCCTCAAGGTGGTGAATTTCAGCCACGGTGCCTTCTATATGTTCGGCGCCTATTTCGCGATGACGGCCTATCAGTTCACTGGCAGTTTTGCGCTGGCGATGCTGTGCGGGGCGGCCGGCACGGCCTTGCTTGGCCTGATCTTCGAGCGCGTGTTCATGAGCCGGGTCTACGGCTCCGACGTGCTGATGCAGTTGCTCGTCTGCTACGCCTTCGTGCTGATCTTCGATGACGTCGTGCGGATGATATGGGGCCCCGAATTCAAGTCGATGGGCATGCCGGCGGCGTTCCAGGTGGCGCCGCTGTTCATTGCCGGCGGCGTGGTGCCGCCGTATTATTTGCTCCTGATTGGCGTTGCGCTGGTGGCTGCCGTGATCCTCGGACTCGGCCTGGCGCGCACGAGAATTGGCAAGGTGATCCGGGCGGCCGCGCATAATCCGGGCATGGTGTCCGCGCTCGGCATCAACACCGGATTGATTTATGGCGGGGTGTTTGCGCTCGGCGGCATGCTGGCGGGGCTTGCCGGCGCGCTCGCCGCACCCGTGCGCTCGCTGACGCCGGGCATGGGATTTTCGGTCCTGATCGAATCCTTCATCGTCACCGTCATCGGCGGCATGGGCTCGATCCTCGGCGCGCTGATCGGTGCAATCCTGATCGGCATGATCCGCTCGTTCGGATCGCTCGGCTTTCCCCTGTTCACGGAAGGTTTGATGTACCTGTTCATGGTGATCGTGCTGGTGTCGCGACCGACCGGTCTGTTCGGCAAGGAGGTCGCATGACCGAGTTGCAGGCCGAGCAGGGCGCGTCGGCACTCGATGTCGCCCGCACCGGGCCAAAGCCGCGGCGTAATCGGGATGCCCTGATCGCGCTTGCGGTCTTTGTGGTGCTTGCCCTGTTGCCGATGGTCTTCAGCAGTAAATTGTTGCTCGACTTCGTGATCCGCTGCGCGGCCTATGGGCTGTTCGCGACGTCGCTCAACCTACTGATCGGTTACACCGGCCTGACTTCGTTCGGCCATGGCATGTTCTTTGGCCTAGGCGCCTACGGCTTCGGGTTGATGATGCAGAAGACCGGTGTGCCCATCCCCGTGGCTTTCGTCGCAACGCTGGCGATCACGTTTGTCGTTGCCCTCGTCATTGGAGCCATCTGCGTTCGACTGAAGGAAATCTATTTTGCTTTCGTGACGCTGGCGTTCCAGATGTTGATCCACAGCACGATTTTGTCCTGGGTGTCGCTGACCGGCGGCGACCAGGGCCTGCGTGGCGGCATTCCGCGCCCGGCCTTCTTTGGCATCGACCTGTCCAATCACGTGCATCTTTATATCGCGAGTTGCGCGCTGCTGGTGATCGGGCTTCTTTTGATGCGCCAGATCGCGCAATCGCCGTTCGGCTATACCTTGCGGATGATCCGCGACAACGCGAACCGCGCCAGCTTTGTCGGCATCGACGTCTGGCGCGCCAAGTTGACGATTTTTGTGCTCGCGGCGCTGTTCGCCTCGACCGGCGGGATCATCATGGCGCTGTTTGTTTCCGGAGCCTATCCGGAATTTGCCTATTGGACCATCTCGGGCGAGGGCATCTTCATCAACATGCTCGGCGGCGTGACGACTTTCCTCGGGCCAATGGTCGGCACGGTGCTGCTCCTGATCCTCAACGATACCGTTACCCGTTGGACCGATTATCACGGCATCGTACTGGGCATCGTGATCCTGTTCTTCGCCATAGGCCTGCGCAAAGGCCTGATGGATTTTGTGGTCGAGTGGTATGCGCGACGCCGCGCCGGCACCGGGGAGCGCAGCTAGCCATGCTGGAGATACGCGCTCTTTCCAAGTCGTTCGGCGGCGTCAAGGCGACCGACAATGTCACGCTCGATTTTGCCGACGGTTCGCTCACCGCCGTGATCGGTCCCAACGGCGCCGGCAAGAGCACGTTCTTCAACCTGATCACCGGTGCGCTGAGGCCCGACGCCGGCCAGATCCTGCTCAATGGCGTCGACATGGCCGGGCGGTCGCCACCCGATATCGTGCGCCACGGTATCGGCCGGGCATTTCAGGTCGCGAGTATTTTTCCCTCACTCACGGTGCAGGAGACGATGCTGGCGGCGGTCTGCGCTGATCAGCGCCGCGCCAGCGTCATTCATCGCCGCTTCCCGTTGGCCGAAACCCGCGACCGCGCCGAGCATGCGATGGAGTTGCTGGGCTTGGCCGGCAAGCGGAACCGGATCGCGGCGACGCTGTCGCATGGTGACCAGAAGCTGCTCGATATCGCGCTGGCGCTGGTGCTCGATCCCAAGGTGCTGCTGCTCGACGAGCCGACCGCCGGCATGGGCACCGAGGAGCGCTGGCGGATGATCGACAAGGTGAGGGAGCTCTGGGAGAAGCAGAAAATAACGGTGGTGTTCATCGAGCACGACATGGACATCGTGTTCAAGATCGCACCCGAGATCGTTGTGCTTTGTTACGGTCGTATTCTCGCAACCGGCACGCCGGATGCGATCCGTCGCAACGAGGCGGTGATCGAGGCTTATCTGGGCACCGAACACCACGCCGGAGCCGCGATATGAGCGCGCAGCCCGTGGTGCAAGTCGAAGATCTCGACGTTTATTATGGCACCAGCCAGATCCTGTTCGGCGTCGGCCTGTCGGTCCGGCAGGGCGAAACCATGGCGCTGCTCGGCCGCAACGGCGCTGGCAAATCCACCACCATGAAGGCGATCATGGGCCTGGCTCCCGCACGGCGCGGCAAGGTCACCCTGAAGGGCCGCGTGGTGTCCGGGCTGAAGCCGTACCACATCGCGCGCGCCGGTCTCGGCTTCGTGCCGGAGGATCGCCAGATATTTCCGGAACACACGGTTGAGGACAATCTGGTCATCGGCGCCAAGAAGGGGCCCAATGGCGAAGACGAGTGGTCGATCCGGCGCATTTACGACGTGTTTCCATTGCTTGAGCCGCTGCGGCACCGGATCGCAGGGCGGCTGTCGGGCGGCGAACAGCAGATGCTGGCGATTGCGCGGACGCTGATGGGCAATCCCGCGCTGCTACTTCTGGACGAGCCGAGCGAGGGGCTGGCGCCGATCATCGTGCAGCGGATCGGCGAATTGCTGCGGCAGCTTCGCGGCACCGGCGCCACAGTGCTGATCGCCGAGCAGAACATGCATTTTTGCCTTGGCCTTGCGAGCCACGCGACGGTTATCGACAAGGGCCAGATCGTCTACACATCCGGGATCGAAGAGCTGAAAGCCAACGATAACATTCGTCAGCGCTACCTCGCGCTGTAGCTTTCGGCCCGACCGGGGGACGAAATGACCAGGGAACGCAAGATATCGCCGACGCATGAGGCGCCGTATCGCGGCGTGCGCGTGCTGGATTTCGGGCAGGGTATCGCATCTCCCTATTGCGCGATGCTGCTGGGTGTCTACGGGGCCGACGTCATCAAGGTCGAGCCGCCTGAGGGGGATTGGTCGCGTTTCCTCGGAACGACCTATGGAAGTCACACCACGCTGTCGGCGGTCTATAACCGCGGCAAGCGCAGCCTTTGCCTTGACATGAAGCACAAGGACGGGATCGCAATTGCCCGGCGGCTGGCGAGAGATTGCGACGTTCTGATCGAAGGCTTCAGGCCCGGCGTTGCCGCCCGGCTCGGGATCGGCTACGAGGAATTATCGCGCGACAATCCCGGGCTGATTTATTTGTCCATCAGCGCGTTCGGCCAAAGCGGTCCCTATTCGAAGCGGCCGGGCTCCGATTCCGTGGCGCAGGCGTTCTCGGGTCTGGTGTCGATCAATGTTGGCAACGACGGTACTCCGCACCGGGTCGGCACCACGATCTCCGACGTCGTCACCGGCGTCTATGCCTTCCAGGCCATCGCAACGACGCTGTTTGCGCGCGCGACCGTCGGAACCGGGCGCTGGATCGACGTCAACCTCTGCCAGTCGACGTCCGCACTGCTTGGCCACAAGGTCGCCGAACATGTTCTGGACGGCGGTGCGCCACGCGCACTCAACGTTCCGGCGGGCTCGTACCAGACGGCCGATGGCTGGATGATGGTCACCCTGGTGAACGAGCCGCAATATAAGCGGCTGTGCGCGGCGATCGGCCGCGACGACTTCGCCAGCGATCCGCGCTTCGCCGATTTCGCGCGGCGCGCTGACGCCGTGGATGCGCTGATCCCGCAGTTGCGCGAGGTTTTTCTGAGGCAGCCGACGGATGCCTGGCTCGCGCGCCTGCATGCCGCCGATCTCATCGCCGAACGGATCCTCAATCCCGGGGAATGGCTGCGCAACGTTCATGTCGAGGCGACCAGAGCGGCCGTTTGCCAGGAAACGCCGGGCGTGGGGCCGGTGTATTCACCGCGGACGCCGGGCATCGCGAGCTTCTCGGAGGATGACTTGCTCGCCGCACCTGATATAGGCCAGGACAGTTACGAGGTGCTGCTGGAAGCGGGCTTCGAGCGTGGCGCCATCGACGATCTGGTCAAGGCCGGCGCGGTGCGTCAGGCCAAGGGAAAGATCAAGGGAGGCACGGCATGAGCACCGATCTCGTTGGTTATTCCGTCTCGGGCAATATTGCCGAGATCATGCTGGATCGACCGCCGGTCAATGCGCTCAGCATGGACCTGATCGATGCGCTGCTGGCGGCGCTGGCGAAGGCGAGGGACGACGAAGCGGTGCGCGCCGTCATCATCGGCAGCGCGCACAAGGTGTTTTGCGCCGGGCTTGATCTCGATATCGTCCGCGGCAAGCCCGGGATCGAAACCAAGAAATTCCTCGAACGGCTGTATTTCGCGCTCAACGATACCCAGTATCGCATGGGCAAGCCGACCATCGCCGCCGTGGACGGCGCGGTGCGGGCCGGCGGCATGACGATTGCGATCTCTTGCGACATGATCATCGCTGGCGATGGCTGCACTTTCGGCTATCCCGAGATCGATGTGGGCCTGATCCCGGCCATTCACTTCGTGCAGTTGCCGCGGCTGGTCGGCAAGCACCAGGCGTTTGGTCCACTGTTCCTCGGCGAGCCCTTTGATGCCGCGACAGCCTTTCGCATGGGGTTGCTGAGCGAAGTGGTGCCGAAGGGCACCGCGCTTCCGCGTGCGCGTGAGGTCGCGGGCAAGCTCGCCGCCAAATCGCCCATCGTCATGAAGATCGGGCGCGATGCCTTCATGCGGGCAGTCGACGCCGATTTCCGCCGCTCGGTCGAAAACGCGGCCGAGAGCTTTGCGCTTGTCGCAACGACGGAAGATTGTCAGGAAGGCTTGAATGCGTTCGTCGAAAAGCGGACGCCGAACTACAGGGGACGCTGATGGCCGGATTGTATTTCGAGGAGTTCGAGGTCGGCCGGGAGTTTCATCATGAATTCTCCAGGACCGTGACCGAGATGGACAACACGCTGTTCAGCCTGCTGACCATGAACCCGCAGCCGCTGCATATCGATGCGCATTTCTCCGAAAATACCGAATTTGGTCAGCGGCTGTTCAACAGCCTTTATACCCTCGGCATCATGATCGGGATGAGCGTCTACGATACGACGCTGGGCACCACGATCGGCAACCTCGGCATGACTGACGTCAAATTCCCAAAGCCGGTATTTCACGGCGACACGCTGAAGGCGCACACGAAGATTATCTCCAAGCGCGAAAGCAAGTCGCGGCCGAACCAGGGCATCGTCGAATTCGAGCACACCATGACCAATCAGCGCGGCGAGACGGTGGCAAGCTGCCGCCGGACCGGCCTGATGCATTGCAAACCGAAGGCATAAGGCCATGCGTTCATTCCTGTTCGTTCCCGGCGATAGCCAACGCAAGTTCGAAAATGCCAAGAAGACGGCAGCCGATGCGCTGATCCTCGACCTCGAGGATTCGATCGCGCCGGAGGAGAAAGTCGGTGCGCGGCGTGCGGTGCGCGAGATGCTCGATGCCCGGAATCCGAGCCAGAAGGCATATGTCCGCGTCAATGCGCTCGACACGGACATGACGCTTGGCGACCTCGCGGCCGTCATGCCGGGCCGGCCCGACGGTATCGTGCTGCCGAAATGTGCCGGCGCCGCCGACGTCAACCGCCTCTCGCTGTATCTCGATGCCTTCGAGGCGGCCGCCGGAATTGAGCATGGCGCTACGAGAATAGTGACAGTAGCGACGGAGACAGCGCGGGCCGTCCTCAAGCTACTCGACTTCGAAAACATGAGCCCGCGGTTGTGGGGCATGATGTGGGGCGCCGAGGACTTGGCGGCCTCGCTTGGCGCGTCGCGAAACCGAACGGGAGGCCGCTTCCACGGGCCGTTCCTGCTGGCGCGAGACCTCTGCCTGATCAGCGCAGCCGCGGCCGGCGTCGTCGCCATCGACACCATTGCGACCGATATCAACGACCTCGACGCGCTCAGGGAAGAGTCTATCGCTGCACGTCAGGATGGTTTCCTTGCCAAGGCGGTGATCCATCCCAAGCATGTCGATGTCGTCAATGCAGCCTTCATGCCGACGGACGAGGAAATCGCCTGGTCGGAGAAGGTAGTCAAGGCCTTCAACGACAATCCAACATCCGGCGTCGTGAAGATCGATGGCAAGATGATCGACAAGCCGCATCTGCGTGCGGCGGAGAAAATCCTGGCACTGCGGGGACGGTAGCGAGATCATGTAGCCCGAATGAGCGAAGCGATATCCGGGTCAAATGCACAGGCGGGTCCCGGATATCGCTTCGCTCATCCGGACTACGAAACTGCCTTGATCAGATTGACTTTGTAGCTTGATCGGCAGCAAATGCAGCCAATTAACAAGAAGGAAAACACCATGGTTGACGCGCTGATCATCGATGCATGCAGAACGCCACGGGGCATCGGCAAGGCCGGCAAGGGCGCCCTGTCCGGTATCCATCCGCAGCAGCTCGGCGCAACGGTATTGCGCGCGCTGGCCGATCGCACCGGGATCAATACGGCTGAGGTCGACGACATCATCTGGGGTACCAGCTCGCAACGCGGCCAGCAGAGCGGCGATCTCGGTCGGATGTCGGCGCTCGACGCCGGCTATGACGTCCGCGCCAGCGCGGTGACGCTGGATCGGTTCTGCGGTTCCGGCATTACCAGCGTCAACATGGCGGCCAGTTCGATCATGTCGGGCTCCGAAGATCTCGTGATCGCCGGCGGCACCGAGATGATGTCGATGGAAGGCCGCCGCGGCGAGGGGCCGTTCATGATGGACAACGGCAACCTTCGCCTGCGTGCCCGGCATCCGCAATCGCATCAGGGCGTCTGCGCCGACGCGGTGGCGACACTGGAAGGCATCACGCGGCAGGACGTCGATGAACTCGGCCTCGAAAGCCAGAAGCGGGCGGCGGCTGCCATCAAGGGCGGACATTTCAACAAGAGCCTCGTGCCGGTCTACCGCGACGACGGCAGCCTCGCGCTCGACCGCGAGGAATACCCGCGGCCGCAGACCACGCTCGAAGGGCTGGCCGGCTTGAAGGCGGCGTTTCCTGCGATTGCCGATTATGCGCTCGACGACAAGGGGACGACCTATCGCAAGCTCATCCTGGACAAGTATCCGGACCTCGACATCAACTTTGTACATCACGCCGGCAATTCTTCCGGCGTCGTGGACGGTTCAGCAGCCATCTTGCTGGCGTCGCCGAGTTACGCAAAAGCCCATGGCCTGAAGCCCCGCGCCCGCGTCGTCGCGATGGCGAACATGGGGGACTCACCAACCCTGATGCTGAACGCGCCGGTGCCGGCCGCCCGCAAGGTGCTGGCCAAGGCAGGCCTTACACTCGACGACATCGATCTGTTCGAGATCAACGAGGCGTTTGCGGTCGTCGCCGAAAAGTTCATCCGGGATCTCAAGCTCGACCGCGAGAAGGTCAACGTCAATGGCGGCTCGATCGCGCTCGGCCATCCCATCGGTGCAACCGGCTCGATCCTGATCGGCACCGTGCTCGACGAGCTGGAGCGGCGCGATCTCAAGCGGGGGTTGGTAACGATGTGCGCCGCCGGCGGCATGGCGCCGGCGATCATTATCGAGCGGGTCTGAGGCGACTGCTCAATCCGGGGCGGATTCCAGCGAAGTGGCGACCGGTTCGCGTCAAGAAAACGCGTCAAATCAAGAATCTGGAGCCCCGTTCCGATTCCATCGGAACGGAAAAAGGCTCTAGGCAGCCGGGAACAAGAGCTCAAACGCAACGCCTTGATTGGACGGCAGCAGCCGGATCGATCCGGCGTGGCTCGTCATAACGGCCTGGACGATGGCCAGCCCCATTCCCGTGCCGCCGGTGTCGCGGCGTGTGGTGAAGAAGGCATCGAAGATCTTTTCCCGATTCGCTTCGGATATCGGATCACCATCATTGCTGACCGTCATCTTGACGGATCCAGCTTCCTCGATCGCTTCCAGCCGCACGGTCTTCGCGTTGTGACGGATCGCGTTGTCGGTCAGATGCGACAACACGATCAGCGCTTTCTCGCTGGACATGCCAATTGGGCGCTCGAGGCTTCCGGTTGCCTCGATTGCTCGTGTCGGGAATCGGCTCTTCAATCCCACGACAACCTGCGACAGTTCGGTTTGCTCGTTCTGCGGCGCGGCCTCGGCGCGCGCCAGTTCGCGCAGCCGCTGGGTCATGGCCTCCAGGCGCCCGGTGTCGCCCAGAATGTTCGATACGAAATTCTTCTGTTCCATCCGGGTAAGATTGTCGGATTTGCTTTGCAGCGAATCCAGCAGCAATTCAGCGGCGCCCTTGATCGATGTCAGCGGCGACTTCAATTCATGGGTGAGGTGCGACGAAAACGTCGCGATGTAGTCCGACCGCCGCGCCAATTGCTCGGCCATGTCGAGGAAGCTGTGCGACAACTGGGCGAACTCCCGCGTGCCGTAATGGGCGAGCGGCTGGAATGCGTCGCGATCGCCGCGGCTGATGCGCGCGGCGCGATCGACCAACTCGCGCATCGGGCGGGTAATGGTTCGGGAGAAAACCAGGCCGATGATGATGGTCGCGAGAACGACGGCCAGTGCCGCCAGGATGAACTTGCCGCGCTCCTGATAGAGATGGTCGAAGATGTTGCTCGGCGTCCTCGATGTATAAACGACACCCGCGACATGGTTGTTGACGATGACAGGCATTGCCGAGAACACGTGGACGCCGACGCCGCGGCTGATCGAGTAGATCGGAGGAGGCCGCTTGTCGGGTTTGCGAATCCGCAAGGCCGCCCGGTATTTTCCCCCGAGCGCTGTGGCTACTTCCTCGATATGGGCGAGCGATTGACCGACCTCGTCGCGGCCGGCAATCACGACGCCACGGGGATCGAGGACGCGGAAACCAGCCAGCGTGACTTTCTGCGTTTCCAGGATGATCGGCATCAACCGCGCGCCGATCTCGATATACGCTGGCGAAGCAGGCGCGCTCGCCGGAAGAGCATTGGGCCGTCGTCGAAGCAAGTCGGCGCCGGCGGCGAGATCGAGTGCGGGCCGGATCGGCGTGAGCTGGTCTTCCCGATCCGGGCGCGCCTCGGACGGAATTTCGACGCCGAGCGCAATGCCGGCGCCCAGCCGAGATTCCACTTCCCGCGCATAGACCGCGGCGAGCACCCGGCTTTGAGCGATCAATTCGGCCTGGGTTTGGTGAATGAGCTGGTTGTCATAGAGACGGAAGAAGAACAGCCCAACCAGTGGCAGTGTCGCCGCGGCGGCGAGCGCGGCAAAAATGACCTGCCCCACCGACGGTCGCCATTTCTTCCCGGAGCGGGATATCATGCCTGCGGCTCGCATCGCCCGAGCTTGAAGCCGACGCCATGAATGGTTTCGATGACGTTGTCGCAGTTCACGGCGGACAGCTTGGCGCGGATATTGCGGATGTGGCTGTCGATGGTGCGATCCGACACCTGGATGTTGAGCTGATAAGCGGTGCTCATGATCTGCTCGCGACTGAATACCAGCGTCGGCCGCGTCAGGAATGCCCTGAGAATTCCGAACTCGATGGCCGTCAGGCGAAGCGGCGTGCCCGCGAACTCGGCAATGTGCTGTTCGGGATCGACGGAGAGCCGGCCTTGCGAAAGCGCTGCCATCGATGCCCTTGCGTCCTGCCCGCGCGAAGCGATGCGGCGCAGGATAACGTTCACCCTCGCTACGAGCTCGCGCGGGCTGAAGGGCTTGGTGACGTAATCGTCGCCGCCGATCTCGAGGCCCAGCACGCGATCGATTTCGTCGTCGCGTGCGGAAAGAAACAGGATGGGAACGTCCGAAGACTTCCGGATTTCCCGGCAGACGTCCAGGCCGTCGAATTCCGGCATGCCGATATCCAGAATGATCAGGTCCGGCCTGTCGGCGGCAAAGCGGGTCAAAGCTTCCTTGCCGTCGCGCGCCTCGAAGACGGTCATTCCGGCCTTCTTCAGTGCAACACGGATGACCTCGCGGATGTGCAGGTCGTCGTCAACGATGAGAATGCGGTGCGTCAAAGGTCTCTCCGGGAAGTCGTACTAACCTGTAGTCGAATGCTTTGGTAGGCCGTCCAGGGTGCGCTGGAGCCTCCAGCCCCGGAAGCCCCAGCTGCGCCAGGACGCAATCTCTCTCCGTTGCTGTTCTACAAGGCAACCACGGCGGGAAACAAGGGTGGGGTCGAACCCGCGAAGGGCAATGGCCCGGTCGATGGCCGGCAATGCCTGCGGTCCGAGGGAAAACAGATAGTTCATGTCGATCCATACGCCCTTGCCGGCGGCTTCGCGGCTGTGGCTGACATTGTAGTCGGCGATGATGGCGGCGAAATTGACCAGCGAGCAGATGTAGAGCGTTGCTGTCAGGGTGATGAGGTTGGCGCGGATCAGCCAGCCGTTCGAGCGATTCAGAACGATGCGCGCGACGATAAGCACGAGCCCCAACGCGACCAGCATCATCCAGATGAAAGCCGCGACGCGCCACCAGGTGAGCAGGTAGATTTGGACATAGAGATCGAGGCGCAGGATCGACGACAGCACCAGTAGAACATTCTGCGCCACCCACAGATAGACCAGCGGGCGGATCACCCTTGATCGCTCGGCCGGCCCACCGGGCCTCATCGCGGCCAGAACAAAACCCGCCGCCAATAGCGCCGTGACAATGAGAGGATAGGCGCCCCGGTGCGCATATGAAGCGTAGCTGATATCGGCGGGCAGGGTCGCGTTGCCCCAGAGATAGGCAGCGTCAAGAGCGGTTTGAACGGCGAACAGCAGGTTGAACAGGATCAGCGAACGCAGGATCGTCGCAACACCGAAGAAGTCGTGTCGGCTAGATCGTGTTCCCTGCGCCATTGCCGCCGCTTCGGCCAAGTCTGCCGGCATCTCCCGCTTGCGACTCCACCGGACATGGATGAAGGGCCATACGATCGACAGCGCCAGTGTCCAAAACAGTACACGTCCGAGGCTCACGTAGGAAGCGGTGTTGCCTGGGTTCAGCAGGCCGATCCATTTCTCGAGCAAAGGATTGGCCGCTACCAGCAGAAGCACGAAGATGCCGCCGAGAACGATCGGAATGAACCACACGACAAACCCGGTCTTCAGTGCCGGCAGATTGAACGCAGCGACAGCATCGCGGAAAAATCGGAACGGGCCGACCAGATAGAGATCGCATAACGCGGCGGCTCGCTCGCCGAGACGACGCCGATCGCGATTGGTCGTCGACAGCAGGCTTATGCCGAGCGCCAGCACCATGAAGGCCAGAGACGCGACGTTGAATTCCTCGATGGCGGAGACAAGAGCGACCAGCAGGAGGGCGCCTGCCGGCAGCACTTGCTTTCGGTTCAAAGTTGCGAGGTTGGCGAGCAGCGAGCCGCAGGCCACGGCGACCGCAAAGATGGCGGCCGATATTCCAATGCCGTGTCCGTAGAACAGCCAGTCGGCCAGTGCTGCCAGCGCGAGAACAATGCCTGCTTTGACGAGAAAGGTACCTTCCTGAACGGAGCTGACATTGGATGCCGGCGCAGTGAAATCAGCCATTATTGCGCTGCCTGTCTGGAGAGGAAAATTGCAAACCAGCGCCGTTACGGGGCGCTCGCACAGCCACCACCCGTCGTTGGCCAGTCTTGTGGGAACAGGCATTTGATGATCGCCCCGATTTGCAGGACGGACTATCTGACGCCTGTGTGCATTTGCTTGGAGCGCGGTCTGCAAGAGTTCAGATTTTTATGCAGTTTCCGTGCAGGCGCCGTTACGCGCTCGCGTCGGCGAGACAAGTTTGATACGGGCAGTGGCCTCGTTCCGTCTTCCCGCGCAAAGCCCCCAGCCATTTCATGCAAATTCTCAAACGTATCGGCCTCGTCCTGATCTGGCTCGCCGGAGCCGTTTTCATTTTCGCAGCAGTCAACAAGAACGACCCCTATCTGATTTCGCTGCGGGGGCCGGGTAACATTTTTCTTGCCGTCACGAGCATCATCGTCATCGTGGTCCTCATTCGCCGCGGCTATTGGCGACGAGGGATCGCCGGACGGTTGCTCATTCTGCTGTGGTGTCTGCCATCGCTATCGATGCTCGGCGCGCATGCTTCGTTCGAATGGCGCAAGCGGAGCGTCTTGCAGACCGATGCTGCGCAGGCGCGACGCCTCGGGCGGCATTTCATTGTTGGATATTCGTCATTTTCAGAGGTGGCTGTTCTCGCCGAGAAGGGCCTGATCGCCGGCGTCTACATCACCAGGCACAATATCGTGGGATCGTCGGCGGCGCGTCTGAAGGAAGAGATCGCGGCGTTGCAGGAAAAACGGCGCGCCGCCGGCCTGCGATCCCTGATCGTCGCGGCTGACCAGGAAGGCGGCATCGTATCGCATCTGGCGCCGCCTTTGACCAAGTTGCCGGCACTATCGACGCTTGCGAATCTAGCGCCCGATGTTCGCGCTGAGAAGGCGGAGGCGTTCGGGCGTACGCACGGGCAGGAACTGGCGGCGCTCGGCGTCAACCTGAACCTTGCGCCGGTGCTGGATTTGCGCCCCGAACCGAAGCGCAACCGACTTGACTTCAACACGCTGATCGGCCAGCGCGCGATTTCCGATGATCCGGCTGTCGTCGCCGATATCGCGCGGGCTTACGTAAACGGGCTGGAAGCGTCAGGCGTCGGCGCGACGGTCAAGCATTTTCCAGGGCTCGGACGCGTACGAACGGATACCCATCACTTCAGCGCCGATCTCGATACGCCTCTGGAAGAACTCGAAGCGTCGGACTGGATCCCTTTCAGGAAGGTGCCGGCTGGCTCGAAAGCGCAACTGATGATCGGGCATGTGACGCTGACCTCGGTCGATCCGGACCGCGCGGCCTCACACTCCAAACGTGTCGTCGACGGCATCGTTCGCAAGAAATGGAATTACCAAGGCGTCGTCATGACCGACGATCTCGTGATGGGGGCGATCTATCAACGCAACGTCTGTACGGCAGTTGTCGAAGCGCTGAATGCCGGCGTCGATCTGTTGCTGGTCGCCTTCGACGGGGCGCAGTTCTATCGCATTTTTACCTGCGCCGTGGCGGCCTCGGCCGAGAGACGGCTCGACGCCGCCATGCTGGGCGATAGCGAGGTGCGGCTGAAGGGGGCATTCCCTGGGGAACGCCAAAATCTACGATATTCCACGACGCTGGACGATGCCGCTCCGATTTGGGAGCGCCATGTTGCTCGACAAGATTGATCGCACAAGCTTCAGCCCAGTTCATCCAGACCCAAACTTCTCATGCAATAGCGGCCATAGCCGGTCCGGCTTGAACGGGGTCGCCGTGAAGCGGATGCCGGTGGCGTTGGCTATGGCGTTGCCGAGTGCGGCTGCGACCGGATTGTACGGACTTTCGCTCATCGATTTGGCGCCCATCGGCCCCAGCGTGTCCGCCGTGTCGGCAAAGAACACTTCGGTGCGGGGAATGTCGGCAAAGGATGGCAGATGATAGTCGCGGAATTTGGGATTGATGACCCGGCCGTTGTCGCCGATCACCATTTCCTCGTAGAGCGCAGCACCCAGCGATTGAGCGACCCCACCCTCGACCTGGCCGCGACACTGCATCGGATTGGCGACACGGCCGGCATCGGCAGCCTGCACGCTCATCAGGATCTTGAGTTCGCCGGTGTATTTGTTCACGGCGACACGAAAGCCCTGTACATTGAAGGTGACGGAGCGCGGCGTGCCTGTCGAATTGCCGCTGGCGCTGAGAACCTTGCCGAGCGCGTGCGCGGACGCGGCGAGCAAGGCAAAAGGGGTGCGGCGTCCGGCACAGACCGTGGCATGGTTGTCGAGCGTGCACGTATCAGGGTTTTCGCCCAACAGTGACGCTGCGAATTGCTTCAGTTGGCCGGCCAGCGCTTCGGCCGCGGCCTGTGTCGCGCGCCCGGCGACGAAGGTTCCGGCGCTGCCGTAGGCGCCGGTGTCGTGGCCGCCATGTGCGGTGTCGGATTGCATGAGACGGATGCGATCGACGGTCGTCGCCAGCGCGGACGCAGCGATCTGACGATGCACGGTGCTGGTGCCATTGCCGAATTCGGCGGTGCCGACCGTAAGATCGAAGCCGCCATCCTGGCGCAGTGAAATGCTGCAATCGGCGAAATGACCGGCCGGCGGCACGGTGTCGATCATGGTCAGCGCGATGCCGTCCCCGGTCAACCAGTCCGCGGAGAGCGAAGGCGTCGGCGCCTCGGCGGCCATCGCGCGCTCGACCAGATCGAGGCATTGATCGAGGCCATAGCTGCCGTAGAGCACGTCGTGATATTTGGATTCCGGCGGCGACAACATGGGATCGCCTGACTTGACGACATTGCGGCGGCGCATCTCGAACGGACTGATGCCAAGCTGATTTGCCAGTTCGTCGATCGCGGCTTCGACGGCGATCAGCGTCTGCGGCAGGCCGTAACCGCGAAACGCACCTGCCGGCACGGTGTTGGTATAGGCGGCGATGCCGTCGACCTTCTTGTTCAGGCAGTTGTAGACGCCGATGCATTCGTTGACCGAATGAAACAGCACCGGGCCGGCGTGATTGCCGTAGGCGCCGGTGTTGGAGAGCACGTCGAGCTGCAGCGCCGTGAGCTTGCCATCCCTGTCGGCACCCGCCTTGACGGTGACCCGCATCGGATGCCGCGTCGAAGTCGAGGTGAACTGTTCCTCGCGGGTTAGTTCGAATTTCACGGGCCGTCCGGTTTTGAGTGCCGCCAGCGCAAGAATGTCCTCGACGAACATTTCCTGCTTGCCGCCGAACCCGCCGCCAACGCGTTCGCAGAACACCCGCACCTTGTCGGGCGGCAAATTGAAGAGGTCCGCCAGCGTGCGCCGCGTCAGGAATGGCACTTGCGTGCTGGAGCGGACGTTGAGGATTCCATCGGCATCGACCCAGGCGAGGCCGCCATGGGTTTCCAGCGCGGCGTGCTGCACTCGCTGCGTCGTGAAAGTACCTTCATAGGTGACGGCGGCCTGTGCCAGTGCGCTCGCGACATCGCCAAATTCGCCATGGATTTCCGCGACGACGTTGCGGGCTGCGTTGGCGACACGGTTTGCGAGCGTCTTGTCGCCGTGAAGCACGGGTGCATCAGACGCAATCGCCGCCGCGGGATCGAACACCGCAGGCAGTATTTCATACTCGACCTGGAGCCGGCGACAGCCTTCTTCGGCGGCGGCTTCGGTCTCAGCGACCACGGCGGCGACCTTCTGCCCGATGAAGCGGACGATGCTGTCGAGCACCTTTGTGTCGTCCGGGTCCATCCAGTCCCACTCGTGCCGCGCGGTCGAGAACAGCCGGTCCGGCGCGTCTTCAAACGTCAGCACCGTGTGCACGTCGGGAACGCTGAGCGACGCGCGCTTGTCGATCGAAATGATCTTTGCGTGCGGATGCGGCGAACGCAGCATCTTGATGTGCAGCATACCTTCCGGCGCGACATCGAACGTATAGCGCGCTGCGCCGCGCACGATCTGCGGTCCGGCGGGGGCAGCGAGGCTGCGGCCGAATGCGGTGCCCGCGGCGGCGTCTTCGATGTTGTTCTTGCCGTTCAGCGCATCCTCGATCGAGCGATAGCCGGTGCAACGACAGATATTGCCTTTCAGCGCGGCGCCGAGGTCCTGCCGCTGCGCCTGGTTCAGCGACGCGCAGGTCAGGATCATGCCTGACGTGCAGAACCCGCATTGAAACCCCTGCGCATCCAGAAATGCCTGTTGCATCGGATGGGTGCCGCTGTCGGGCGCAAGGCCTTCGATGGTGGTGACGGCATGGCCCTCGGCGCGGAAGGCCGGGATCAGACAACTATGCACGGGGTCGCCGTCGATCAGCACGGTGCAGGCGCCGCAGTCGCCAGCGTCGCAGCCCTTCTTGACACCGAAATGCCCGAGTTCGCGCAGGAACGTACGCAGGCATTGACCGGGTTGCGGCGCTTCGGAAAACTCCCTGCCGTTGATCTGGAACGTCATACTTATGCCGTGCCCTGCAATTCGACGCGGATCTCTTCGGCTAGCCGCAGCGTCATATGCTTGCGCCATATCGGCTTGCCGTGAACGTCGCTGTGATAGAGGTCGTCGGCAATGCGCTGCAAGATCGTTTCGCGCAATTCTTTGCCGCTTGGGATTCCCGCGAAGGACAATCGAACTGGCCGCTTGGTCGATGCCGTTATCGTCAGCGCCAATCCACCGTCGCCGGTGACACTGCCGATCAAGAGCGCTGCCGAACGGCCGAGCGGCGTCAGCGAAATCTGGCGGAACGCCGAACGCCGCCTCAGGGCCGCGAGCGGGAGTTCGACCTGCCGCAACAGATCGCCCGGCGCGAGTACGTTGCGCTGATCGCCGGTGACGAAATCGACGACGGGAATTTTCCGCTCACCGCCACCGGCCTGCCAAATCGTGCAGATGCCGTCGAGCGCCGAGGTGAGGGAGATCATCGGCCCCGCCGGCAGCGACATGCAGATGTTGCCGCCGACGGTGGCCGTCTTCCATATCTTGAAGGAGGCGAGGAACGCGCGACAGCACTGGTTGATCAGCGGGGAGGCGATCCATTCCGGCGGGCAGGCCAACGCATCGAGCTGCGCCACCGTGCAGGTGGCGGATATCGAAAGCCCGGTCTCCGTGACGGTCAGCGCCGGCCATTTCAGGTCGGTGAGGTCGATCAGCCGGGTCAAATGGACCTGCGGTTCCGAGAACAGCCAGGTCCCGCCCGCGAGCCAAGCATCGCCTGCCGTCCAAACGGGCAATTGATCCCGCGTGGTCGGATGTGCAACCGCGGTAATGGTGTTCAGGTCCATGGATAGGCTAACGCTTTCAAGTAGATGCATCTAAGACTATGAAGTCTTGCAAGACCAGCGCCAATTGCCAATGTCGTTGGGATGGCCTTTGCATTGCGTAAAGGGGAGGGTGTTCGCCAAGAGCGAGACGCCTTTCGCAAATCAGGTGGGATCATGGACCAAACGCAGGCGATCTGGATCAGGGATCCCCTTTCTATTCTCGCTGACGGCGCCGAGCGCGGCTTCGTGGTCCGCGGCGGCAAGATCGTCGAGCTGGTGCCGCGCGGCCGAGAACCTGCGACCGCCAACGCCACTGTATATGACGCCAGCGCCCACGTCGTGCTGCCCGGCTTGATCAACACCCATCATCATTTCTACCAGACGCTGACCCGAGCGCTGCCGGCGGCGCTCGATCGCGAACTGTTTCCGTGGCTGCAAGCACTGTATCCGGTCTGGGCGCGGCTGACGCCGGAATCGCTCCATCTCGGCGTCACCGTGGCGATGTCGGAATTGCTGCTGTCGGGCTGCACCACCACGACCGACCACCATTATGTGTTTCCGGCCGGGCTTGAAGAGGCCGTCGATATCGAGGTCGCTGCCGCGGGGCGCCTGGGCATCCGCGTGCTGCTGACGCGCGGCTCGATGGATCGCTCGCAGAAGGATGGCGGGCTGCCGCCCGACAGCGTGGTGCAGGACGAGGACACGATTTTGGCCGACAGTGAACGCGTGGTGACCAAGCATCATCAGCGAGGCGAGGACGCGATGGTGCAGATCGCGCTGGCGCCATGCTCGCCGTTTTCAGTGACGACCTCGCTGATGCGCGCGACCGCCGCACTTGCTGACAAGCTCGACGTCCGCCTGCATACGCATCTCGCGGAGACCGAGGACGAGAACAAGTTCTGCGAGCAGGTGCATGGCTGTCGGCCGCTGGATTATCTGGAACAATGCGGTTGGCTCAATGCACGAACCTGGCTGGCGCACGGCATTTTCTTCAATCCGGACGAAATGAAGCGGCTCGGCAAGGCCAAGACCGCCATCAGCCATTGCGCCTGCAGCAACCAGATCCTGGCGTCGGGCTGCTGTCCGGTCTGCGAGATGGAGGAGGCGGGGGTTTCGATCGGGCTTGGCGTCGACGGCTCGGCATCGAACGATGAATCCAACCTGATGCAGGAAGTCCGCGCTGCATTCCTGCTGCAGCGGGCCCGCTACGGCGTTTCCCGCGTCAGCCACAAGGACGCGCTGCGCTGGGCAACCAAGGGCTCGGCGGCCTGCATCGGCCGTCCCGAGCTCGGCGAAATCGCGGTCGGCAAGGCCGCGGACCTCGCGCTGTTCAAGCTCGACGAACTGCGCTTCTCCGGCCATGGCGACCCGCTGGCGGCACTCGTCCTATGCGGCGCGCACCGCGCCGATCGGGTGATGGTTGGCGGCAACTGGGTGGTAACGGACGGTGCGATCCCCGGTCTCGATGTACCCGACCTGATCCGCCGTCACAGCGCCGCCGCGCGTGCGATGCACGACGGTTGAGGGCTGCCCGTCATTGCGAGCGAAGCGAAGCAATCCATCCCACAACGGAAAAAAAGGATGGATTGCTTCGTCGCAAGCGCGCCTCGCAATGACGACGCGCTACTTCCCGGGAATCTTGTCGTCGATGCCCTTCACGTAAAAATTCATGCCGAGCACTTGGCCGTCGTCGAGATGGGTGCCGCCCTTGCATTCGACTTCCTTGCCGTCCTGACCCACCACCGGGCACTTGAACGCATGCAGCTTGCCTTCGGTGATGGCAGCTTCGGTCTCCATCGCGAGCTGCTTCACGTCATCTGGCATGTTGGTGTAGGGCGCCATCACGACGATCTTGGTCTTCAGGCCGCCCCAGAAATCTTCCGATTTCCAGGTGCCGTCGAGCTCGGCCTTGACGCGTTCGATATAATAGGGTCCCCAATTGTCCATGATCGAGGTGAGCTGCGTCTTTGGCCCGAACTTGATCATTTCGGAATCCTGACCGAACGCCAGCTTGCCGCGCTCGGCAGCGACCTGCATCGCGGCAGGGCTATCGGTATGTTGCATGATGATATCGGCGCCCTGGTCGATCAGCGCCTTGGCGGCGTCGGCCTCCTTGCCGGGATCGAACCATGTGTTGGCCCAGATAATCTTGACCTTGATGTTGGGGTTGATCGTCTGTGCGCCGAGCATGGTGGCGTTGATGCCGGAGATCACTTCGGGAATCGGGAACGAGGCAATGTAGCCGAGCACGCCGGCCTTCGACATCTTGGCGGCGATGATGCCCTGGATATAGCGGCCTTCGTAGAACCGTCCCGAATAGGTCGACATATTCTTGTCGCGCTTGTAGCCGGTGGCGTGCTCGAAATGCACGTTCGGGTATTTTTTGGCGACCTTCAGCGTTGGCTCCATATAGCCGAACGAGGTCGTGAAGATCAGCTTGTTGCCGGCGCGCGCCAGCTGCTCGATCGAGCGTTCGGAGTCCGGGCCTTCGCTGACGTTCTCGAGGAACGTGGTTTCGACTTTGTCGCCGAATTCCTTGAGCATGGCGAGGCGTCCGAGGTCGTGCTGATAGGTCCAACCGAGATCGCCGACCGGTCCGATATAAATGAATCCGACCTTGAGTTTATCGGCAGCGGAAGCGCCGAACAGGCCTGCTCCGGTAACGAGCATCGCTGCGGTCGCCGCGATGAGAATCTTGCGCATGGAATACTCCGTTTTGCTGACGGGTGGACGGTCTTTCCCGATGCGCGGCGCCCCGTCGCGCGCGCTTCGGGCATGTTTACCGGTCGGGCACGAAGACGGTCCCAAGCGCCGCGGGTGCGGTGGAGCCGCCGGTTCGTGCACGTGAAATCAGGACCAGGACAATGACGGTCGCCAGATACGGCAATGCCGACATCAACTGGGAGGGCACACCGACGCCCCAGCCTTGCGCATGCAGCTGCAGGATCGTCACCGCGCCGAACAGATAGGCGCCGATCGCGAGGCGTCCCGGCAGCCATGACGCGAACACGACCAGCGCCAGCGCGATCCATCCGCGCCCGGCGGTCATGCCTGGAATGAAGAACGGCGTGTAGGCGAGCGGCAGATAGGCGCCGGCGAGGCCTGCGCAGGCGCCGCCGAACATCACCGCGAACATCCGGATTCTGAGCACGGGATAGCCGAGCGCATGCGCGGAAGTGTGGTTGTCGCCGGTGGCCCGCAGGATCAAGCCGGCCCTCGTCTTGTAGAGGAAGAACCAGACGCCAATGACTAGCGCCAGCGAGAGGTATACGAAGGCGTCCTCGCCGAACAGAATGCGCCCGACCAGCGGGATATCGGTGAGGCCGGGAATATACAGATGCGGCGCCAGCGAAATCTTTTCGCCGACGAATCGGGAGCCGATCAGGCCGGAAAGGCCGATGCCGAGAATGGTCAGCGCGAGGCCCGTCGCGACCTGGTTGACCGCAAGCCCCAGCGTCATCAGCGCGAAGATCAGCGACATCAACACGCCGGCGACGATGCCGCACAGCGCACCGATGACGACCGAGCCGGAAAGCCAGGCGCCGCCGAAGCCGCAGGCCGCGCCCACGATCATCATGCCCTCAACGCCGAGATTGAGCACGCCGGCGCGTTCGGTCACGAGCTCGCCCGTCGCAGCCAGCAGCAGCGGCGTGGAGGCCGCCAGCACCGCAAGGATGATGGCCTCAATGAGCCCCACGGGACACCTTTGGTGACGCGAAAATGAGCTTGAACCTGTACAGAATGAGGGAGTCGCAGGCGAGCACGAAAAACAGAAGAATACCCTGGAATACCTTGGTGACGTCCAACGGGATTTTCATCGCGATTTGCGCCTGCTCGCCGCCGATGAAGGTGAGTGCGAGGAAAAGTCCTGCAATTAATATTCCAACCGGGTTCAGCCGTCCCAGGAACGCGACGATGATGGCGGTGAAACCGTAGCCGGGTGAGATACCGGGCTGCAGATGTCCGACGGGACCTGCGACCTCGATGATCCCGGCCATTCCCGCCAGCGCGCCGGAGATCGCGAAAGTCAGCAGGATCAATCGGTTAGAGCTGAAGCCACCGAAGCGCGCGGCGCGCGGGGCGGCGCCGACAACGCGGATTTCAAAGCCCTTGATGGTCTTGCCGAGCAGCACAGCGCCCGCCGCGACAACCACCAACGCAATGATGCCGCCAAGGTGCAAGCGGCCGCCCTCGATCAGCACCGGCACGGTCGCGACCGGATCGAATTCGGCGGTGGTCGGAAAGTTGAAGCCTTTGGGATCGCGCCAGGGACCGCGCACGAGATAGTCGAGGAAGAGATCGGCCACGTACACCAGCATCAGGCTGGTCAGGATTTCGCTGGCGCCGAACCTGACCTTGCAGATCGCCGGGATCAGGGCATAGAGCGCGCCGCCTACGGCTCCCAGCAGCAGCATCGCCGGCAAGACCCAGGGGCCGGCGTCAGTGCCTTGCGTCTTCACCGCAAGCCAGCTGCCGGTGACGGCGCCGATCAGGAACTGTCCTTCGGCGCCGATGTTCCAGGCGTTGGCGAGGTAGCAGAACGACAGGCCGATCGCGATCATCACCAAGGGTGTCGCCTTCACCGCGATCTCCTGCAGCGAATAGCTGTCAGTCAGGGGATCGATGAAGTAGACGCCAAGTGCGGATATCGGATTTTTGCCGAGAATCGCAAACAGGATGCTAGTGGTGACGAGCGTCAGGCCGATCGCGATCAGCGGCGAAATCAGCGCGATCATGTTCGATCGCTCGGCGCGCTTTTCAAGCACCAACTGCATGCGCCGCTTCCTTCTGCTCCAGGGTGCTTCCGCCCATCAACAGGCCGAGCTTCTCGCGGCTTGCTTCACTGGTCGCCATTGGCTCTGACAGGTGGCCGTGGAACATCACGGCGATGCGGTCGGTGATTTCGGCGAGTTCGTCGAGGTCCTGGCTGGTGACCAGCACTGCGGCGCCGCTGGCGGCGAGATCGAGCAGGGCCTGCCGGATCACGGCGGCCGCACCCGCATCCACGCCCCAGGTCGGCTGGCTCACGACCAGCACGGCCGGGTTGCGAAGGATTTCGCGGCCGACGATGAACTTCTGCAGATTGCCGCCGGAGAGGCTGGCGGCTTCCGGATCGCGCTTGGCCTTGCGCACGTCGAAGGTTTCGGTGGTGCGGTCGACGGTCTTCAGGGTCGCAGCGGTATTGACGAAGCCGTGCCGGACCATGCCGCTGGCGGCATGACCGGTCAGCAGGGCGTTCTCGGAAAGCCTCATCCGCGGTGCGGTACCGTGGCCGAGTCTTTCCTCAGGAACGAACGCCGCGCCAAGCTTGCGCCGCTGGGTAATCGAAAGGTGCCCTGCGGCTTGCCCGTCGATGACGACGGCGCCGGGATCCTGGGCCTGCCGTTCTCCCGACAGAGCGGCGAAAAGTTCGTCCTGGCCGTTGCCGGCGACGCCTGCGATGCCCAGGATTTCACCACCCTTGAGCTCGAAGGAAATGTGCTGAAGCCGCACGCCGTGGGAATCGTCCGGCGCAAGGCTGAGGTCGTTGACGACCAGCCGCGGCACCGTGGTTTGCCTGTTGGCGGCAGCTTTCACTTGCCCGATCTCGCCGCCGACCATCATGCGCGCGAGTGAGGCCGCAGTCTCCGCCTTGGGATTACAGGTCGAGATTTTCTTGCCGCCGCGCAGGATGGTGGCGGTGTCGCAGAGGCGTTTCACTTCTTCCAGCTTGTGGCTGATGTAGAGGATCGCTCGCCCCTCAGCCTTGAGGCGATCGAGCACGGCGAAGAGCTGGTCGGCCTCCTGAGGGGTCAGCACCGCGGTCGGCTCGTCGAGGATCAGGAATTTCGGATTCTGCATCAGCGCACGCACGATCTCGATGCGCTGGCGTTCGCCGACGGACAATTGCCAGACCTCGCGCCTGGGATCGAGCGGAAGCCCGTAAACACGGGATACTTCTTCAAGGCGCGCCGACATGTCCTTGAAGGATTCCTTGCCGTCGAGTCCGAGGGCGACGTTTTCCGCCACGGTCAGATTGTCGAATAGCGAGAAATGCTGGAACACCATGCCGATGCCACGGCTGCGTGCCTCCGATGGTCCGGAGAGGACCAGCTTCTCGCCCTGCCAGCGCACTTCACCTTCGCTCGGCTGGATCAATCCATAGATGGCTTTGACGAGGGTTGATTTGCCTGCGCCGTTTTCGCCGAGCAGCGCGTGGATCTGCTGCGGCCAGATATCTATGTCGATCGCCTCATTGGCGACGAACGTGCCATAGCGCTTGGTCAGGCCAACCGTCTGGAGCAGCGGGCTGGCACCGGCGTGCACCGCAGGCGTCGAATCTGGCATCCGTTATCACGCATCTGAGGAATGGATGCCTCAATACTGAGCTAGTTTAGGCGCGCGCGTAAGTAGGGAAAATGCGTCAGCCCTTGCTCAACCCTTTGGCAGGCAACAGGCCCTTCGCGATTCCCGATTGCGTCGCTGTATGAAGCGTTTCCGGACCGCGATGCGCGGCACAGCCACCGCGAAAATACGGAGCGGCTTGTTGCAGAATTGTAACGGTCCTGACAATTCGAAACGACCCGGTCAGCGGGGCTACTCGTTCCAGACCCCGGCATGAACCGCCGCAGCCTCGTCCTCAAGCAGCGGGCCTACCACCTCGGTCGTGCGTTGCCCGCTCGCGAAAACGTCGCGGCAGGGAAGGTTGAGGGTCGGATTTTCCGGATGGTTGCCGGTGAGATCCCTCAGCCGATGTTCACTCAGCCCGTAGACCAGGCGGCCGATGCCAGCCCAGTAGATCGCCCCTGCGCACATCGCGCAGGGTTCTGCGGACGAATAGAGAGTTGCATCTTTGAGAATCTCGGAACTGAGCGTCGTGCAGGCCTGCGTCGCCAATAGCCGTTCGGCATGCGCGGTGCTGTCGTGGGACGGCATATAGCCGTTCTCGACTTCGATCAGCACGGTGCCGTTCCGGTCGACGAGCAGGGCGCTGAAAGGGTGATTGCCATGGGTCAGGGCGCGACGGGCGACGTCGAACGATCGCCGCAGGAAGTGCACGTCGCGTTCCAGCGGGCTCAGCAAGGAATAGTCGACCATCAGTCCTGACCCTCAATGCCCCGCCATATGTCGCCCAATTTCGGTGAGATTGGTTTCGCTGGCGCGGGCTTCGTGGACGAACTTACCGTGAAACATTACGACCAAGCGGTCGGACAGTAGAAAAACGGCGCGAATTATTTGGCGAACCGGCCTTCCTCCGGAAGTCCCGTCATTGCCTGGGTCCGGAATGCCGGCTTGTGATCCTGCCGCTTGGACCACGACACGTAGTAGGCCACGCCCGTCATGATCAAAATCCCGGCAAGGCTGACCAGGACTTGCATGGCGAGCGAATCCGGGCCCGTGATCAGCACGAGATGTCCGGCAAACGAAAGAAACACACCGGCACAAAAGACCGCCAGCCATTCCTGACCGCATATGATGACCGGCTGCAACGCCGGCCATCGGAAACCGGACCAGTCTCGCGGCACCATGTAGGCAAACAGAAAAGCCAGCGCGAGAAAGTGAAGCACCCGGTGAGGGGCGAGGTTTTCCTTGTCGTTGGGAAGAAAGGCATCGCGCAGGAGATCCGGGACCAAGCCGGTCTGGGGAAATTTCCCTGCCACCGTCACCGCCAGGGCAAAGAGCAGGTACAGCCACGCCGCCGCACGCAGGACCGCGAATTCCTGAAGCTTATGTAGAGCGCGGATTTGTTTCGCGCCGCCCAATGCCAGCCAGGCGCCGAGCACAAACAGGAGCTGCCAGCAGAACGGGTTGAGATACCACCGTCCATCCGGAAACGAAGACAAATTCCAGTCGAATTGACGGGCCGCGAAGTAGAGACCAATCGACCCCGCCATGGTGATATTCGGCCGACGCACCAAGGCGAACAGAACGAACGGGAATACCACCATCAATACGATAAACAGTTGCAGCACTTCGAGGTTGAGCGGCTTGGCTCGCAGCAGCAGGCCGTGAATCAGCGTCCGGATCGTATGGTCGACGATTCCGGTGACGTTGAAATCGCCGATGAGTTCGGATGCGCGGGACTTGCGCGCGACATATCCGATCAGATCGATATAGATCACGAATAGGACGATATAGGCGGCGTAAAGCTGCCACAGCCGCTTGAAGATACGGGTTGCCGTCACGACGAACCCGCGCTCCAGCATCATCCGCCCATAGAGGATGGCGGCAGTACAGCCGCCGATAAACACGAACAGGTCGGTGGCGCCGCTGAATCCGAAATTGCGCATGGTCAGCAGGCTGACCACATTGTGCGGGACGTGATCCAGAAAGAGAAACCAGGCCGCGATACCAAGCAGGAGACGGAGTCGAAGATCGCCGTCGCGTGCGGCGAGCTCAGCCTTCATTGACGGATACATTGTGGCTTTAAGAACTTTGCAGGTCGGAGGAATCGAATCGCGAATCTAGCGCGATTGTCCGCTCAGCCGGAATAGACTTCACGTGAAGAATAATTAAGCAAGTTATTGGCGATTAAAGCAGGTCATGGATCACAATTTTTTGAGGGAATAGGATCAAGCTCAGGCCCGCTCGTGTTTGTGCAAGTCGCGGATGTGATCGAACTGGCTGGCCTGCAGGTCGGCGCCCGTCGCACCGATGTCGGGCAGGGCCGCCTCGCTGAGAATCTCGGCGGTGATATCCTCGACCGAGCAATCTGCAATTTCATGGACGAAGCTGATATTCCTGTATTCACCCGACACGATCCGGGAGATGACCTCGCGCCTCGTGATCTCCGGGTCGACGATGGCCTCGCGACCGCGGCGGCCGTAGTCGATCATCACGACGAAATACTGCATGCTGGCAATCGACCTCATCCCCGTGCGCCCGGTATCTACGATGGCAGTATTTCTGAAAAACGGAAATAAGTCAAGTAAAAATTCGGAAAAACAGAAATTGCAACGTAAGAACGGCGCAGCCATCGCTGGAATCGACAGAATCAGTCGATTCGCTGATCGCAACAGCGATTGCTATTTATCCGGCGTCCGGCCGCCCGTCGTCCGTGTCGCCTTGCGTGCCCGGGCCGCCGCCTTGTTACGCAATCGCTCGATCTGGCCCCTGGGCAGGGTGACGCAGATTTCCCCGATCCACTCCAGCTTTACGCCGGTGATGGGCTTGGCATTGAAACTCGTGAGATTGACCGAGGTCGGAGATTTTCCGCGCTCGATCGTCTTCAGATAACGCTCGCCGGTCTTCAGGCGGACGGCGGCTTCCTCGCCGTAGAAGCTCGAGAGCGGATGGCGCTGCTCGCGATAGACCACGATGATATCGCCATTCTCGTATTTCGGCAGCATGGAATCGCCGGATACCTCGAAAGCGATGGTTTCCTCCGCGATCGGGAAGGGCAGTTCGACCTCGCCAAGACCTTCCGGCGGCACCTGTTCGTGTTCCGGCTCGATCGAGGCGCCGGCGCCGACGCGGCCCATGATCGGCACCGAGTTCAATTCGAGATAGTCGATGATCGGCGCGATTTCGGACGCCTTGATCAGGCGCAGCCCGGACAGGATCTCGGAAACCGCGCCGGGGCGAACGCCCATCGCCGTCGCCAACCCACCCTTGGTCTTGCCCGGCTTCTCCAGCCCCCGTTCGATCAACCTGATGTCCAGCATGATTCGACCTTTCCGAATTTCAGAAATCATAGCAATTCCGATTATCCGAAATCAAGCTTGACTTTCATTTCGGAATATCAGAAATTGATCGCCGGCGTCGGGCGGCGTTGACAAGAGCAAGGACAACAAATGGAACTGTCGAACTGGGCGCCCGAGCACTCGGACGCGCTGCGGAAATTTATTGCCAAAGGCATGTCGTTTTCGGAAGCCGCGCAAGCCATCAATTCACGATTCAATACGTCCTACACTCGCAGTGCCGCGCTCGGTCGCGCGCGGCGCCTGAGGCTGGAGGCGGACGATCGCCATACGCCGTCGATGCCCACCAAGCCGGTTGACCTGCGTGACATCGCTGAGCCCCCTCGCGGCGCTCTCAGGACGGCTGCGCTTCTCTGGCCGACGCCGGTATTCAAAGAGGTCAAGCCCGTCAAGCTGCGCTGCGTCGGGATCGAGCCGAGGCATCTCTCCCTGGTCGAACTGGAGAAGGGCGATTGCCGTTACCCCTACGGCGGCGACGAAGAGGGCGAGACCATCACCTTCTGCGGCCATCCGCGCCGCCAGGATTCGAGCTACTGCACGCCCCATTTTCATCTGAGCCGCGATCCGATCGTGCCCGCCGAACGTGCAATGAGCACGGTTTCGCTGCGGGTGGTGGAGGTGGCATGAAGAACGCTGCCCTCACATGCGTCGCCGACAGGCTGAAACGGCTGCCGCGCCGCCATCGGATCGCTCATCTGCGTGCGCTGATCGGACTTCAGCCGGTGGGCTGCGGCCGCTGGGACGAATTGTCGGAATTGCTGCGCGAGGAGGTGTCGGACGCATCAATCGAATAGGCCTGCAACCGAATAGAGCTGCCGGTCGCAACCGAATTTCGCTGTTTTCAAGGAGTCCATCAGATGCCGAAAGCCAAACGCCGAAAGCCGTACGATCCCGCCAAGGCACATGACCGAAGGTCCCGGGATTTGTTGCGCAATGCCGAAGTCGCGACCGTCGAGGTTGACAATCCCCTGGCGTTGGAACCCGGCGAGAAGATCGTTGCCCTGCGTTCGATCCGCAACGATCCGCTCGCGCGCCTGCATTCCCACCGCCAGATCGACGAGGCGCAATATCAGGCCGGGCGTGCGTTCCAGAGCGACTGGGAGAAAGCCGAGCGCGGACCGCGCGCGGTCGATCCGACCCGGGAATATGTCGATGGCGGGCAAAGCCGAGAACCGATCACCGAGGGCCAGCGCAAGGCCGTGTTGCGGTTGAACCGGGCCGAACGCGAACTTGGCGCGGACGGCTCGGCGCTGGTGCATGACGTGCTGGTCCAGGGCCTGACCATGGAGCAGATCGGCCAGCGGCGGGGCCTGTGTACCAAACGCTGGAGCGACTATTTTTCAAGGCGATTCCGCGAATGCCTCGACCGGCTGGCGCTGTTGTATGGATTCGCGACGGAGCATCCTGTTCCCGTCAGGGCCCTCCCGCGCTGAACCGCAGAGGCTGCACTACGTCGTAGGCGGCCTTGCCTCGCAGGGATTGCTGTCGTTCCGGGAAAGGCAGCAGTAATGCTCATTCCAGCCCGGCGCGGCGAAAGCCTTCGAGATAGTGCTCGCGATCGGCGTCGAGCTTCCAGGGTAACTGCGTCGCGATCCAGGCGAGCGAAATATTGGGCTGGGTCCGACGCAACTCGTGAAGCGCGGTCTGGGCGAGTTCGATCTGGCCGGTCATGCCGGCCGCGACCGTCAAAACCCGATAGGCGCCGGTGAGATCGCCGCGCTGACGGGTCGCCTCGCGCGCCAGCGCAATTGCTTCCTGATAGTTCCTTCCGACGAACTGGGCGTAGGCTGCAACGCCGTAATAGATCGCGGAAGAGGGATCGCGCGGGCTCTGGCGGATCGCGCGTTGCGTCGCCGCATAGGCATCCGTCCACCGGCCGCTATAGGACAGCGCCAGAGCGTAGTACCCCTGCGCCAGCGAGAAGTTCGGGTTGAGCTGGAGCGCCAGTTCGAACTCGGCGAGCGAATGGTCGAGCCGGCGCGTGGAGAAATACACGCTCGCGAGGGCCGTATGCGCCCAGGCATCCTCGCTATCGGCGGCAATCGCCGCCAATGCCGCTTGCTCGGCGACAGGCGCTGCAGTTGCAAGATCAGTCCAGCCCAGATGCACGCCGAACATATGGTTGGTCGCGAACAGGGCCAGCGCCTGGCCGTAGTTCGGATCGATCGCGATCGCGCGTTCCAGCAGCGCCTGAGCGGCGAGGCTGTCGGGACGCGTCACCCGCCAGTGATGCGACAGCGCCCGCATGACCAGATCCCACGCGTCCACGTTGTTTGGCGGCTTGCGCCGGCTGCGAAAGTTCTCCGCCGCGTAGATCTGCGGCTCGATCGCGGTGACGATGGCGTCGGTGATCTCGTCCTGCACGGCGAATACGTCGGTCAGCTCGCGGTCGTAATGCTCCGCCCAGATGTGGCTGCCGGTCGCGGTGTCATTGAGCTGTGCGGTGATGCGGACGCGATCGCCGCTCCTTCTCACACTGCCTTCGACCACGTAGCGCACCCCGAGTTCGGCAGCGACCTGCCGCATGTGCACCGGCTTGCCTTTGTAGGTAAACGACGAGTTGCGCGCGATCACGAAGAACCAGCGCAATTTCGACAGCGCGGTGATGATGTCCTCGCTGATCCCGTCGGAGAAATACTCCTGTTCCCGGTCGCCGCTCATATTGTCGAACGGCAGTACGGCTATCGCCGGCCGGTCGGGCAGCGCTAACCCCGTACTCGGTTGTTCTACTTCTATCGCCGATGCGGCCTGTGCATCACATGGCCCGTTCACGGCGCCGACGAAGCGAATCCCCTTGCGTGGAATGGTGCGGATGAGCCGCTGTTCCTTGCCGTTGTCGCTGATCGCGTTTCGAGCGGCGTTGATCCGGCTGTCCAGCGTCGAGTCCGAGACGATCCGTCCTCCCCACACCAGCGCTATGAGATCGTCCCTGCTGACCACATGATCGCGGTGTTTCAACAGGTGAACCAGCAAGTCGAATACTTGCGGCTGCATCGCCACCAGTTCGCCGCCACGGCGCAGCTCGCGACGATCGGTGTCCAGGATGTGATTATCGAAGTTGAATTTCACGTGCGCTACCGCACCTTTCTCAAGAAACAATCAAGTCGGTCTCATGAAGAGATCAAGCATCAGGCAAAGTCCTGGCGCCATTCTTCATGCATCCTGCCAAAATCGGGAGTTGCAATCCCATTTCCCGCGCGGAGTCAATTTAATGACGGAAACCCAAGTCATCGGCCCGTCTACGCCGGGCAATCGAATATCAAGATTCACTGCATTTCTGTTCGGCGGTGTGGCCTATCTCACATTCCTGTTCACGATTCTGTACGCCATCGGCTTCGTATCGGGGCTCATCGTGCCGAAGGCGATCGATACCGGCGCGAATTCGGGGATATTCGAGGCAATTGTCGTCAATCTCACACTGATGTCGTTATTCGCCATCCAACATAGCGTCATGGCGCGTAAATCGTTCAAACACTGGTGGACGCAGTTTATTCCGAAGTCAGTCGAGCGCAGCACCTATGTGCTGTGCGCAAGTCTGGCGCTTGTGCTACTCTTCTGGCAATGGCGTCCGATGCCGGCCGTGATCTGGAATGTCCAGGAGCCCGAAATGGCCATGGTGATTGCCACACTGTCGTTCATCGGTTGGGTGATCGTGTTCATGAGCACCTTCCTGATCAATCATTTCGAACTGTTCGGACTACATCAGGTCGCCAACAATCTCGTCGGCCGCGAGATGCCGGCGCCGGTCTTCCGGACGCCGTTCTTCTACCGTTTTGTCCGGCACCCGATCTATCTCGGTTTCATCATCGCGTTCTGGGCGACCCCGACGATGAGCGCCGGGCATCTGCTGTTCGCGGCGGTGACCACGGCCTACATCTTCGTCGGCATCATGCTCGAAGAGCGCGACCTCGTCGGCATGTTCGGCGATGAATATCGCCGTTATCGCGAGCACGTTTCGATGCTGTTCCCTTGGCACAAGCTGAACTGACCACTTCTCAATTGTCTGTAAGGAGACGGAAGAATCATGAAGCATACTGGAAGCTGTTTTTGCGGTGCGGTTGAGGTCCAGGTCACGGGCGCGCCGGAAGGAATGGGTTATTGTCATTGCCGTTCGTGCCGCTCGTGGTCCGGAGGACCGGTGAACGCGTTCACCCTGTGGAAGCCGGAAGCGGTACGGATCACGACGGGCGCGCAACATGTCGCGACGTTCGAGAAGACTCCGATGAGCCAGCGCAAGTACTGCGCGGAGTGCGGCGGTCACCTGATGACCAATCATCCGACGCTCGGGCTGGTCGATGTCTTCGCCGCAACCCTCCCGACACTCCCGTTCACGCCCGGCGTGCATGTCAATTACGCCGAGACGGTGCTGCCGATGCGGGATGGGCTGCCCAAGCTGAAGGACTTTCCCGCCGAGCTTGGCGGCTCCGGTGAACTGATCGCCGAGTAGGAAAGCCGGATTTCACAGAAGTGACGGCGCCGCGAACGCTGTTCGTGGCGCCTGTGCGTCGATGAGACGTCGCTCGACTCCCGGGCCTGACCGGGGGGCGGGCGACGTCTTTTTGGGTACCGTCGCGGTCGGGTCCAGGTCTGCAGCCTGGAGGCGAGGGAATGCCGCGGCTCCGCGTGCCGTCTTTGAGAGCTATGTCAGCGGCAGGTCCCGCCCTGCAAAATCGGGGTTTGGCGTTACCCGTCTGGTTCCGGTAAGAAAGCCTTGAAGTCGCGGTGAAAATCTTCGTTTCGCCAGGCAGAATAACAAGAGGAAATGCCGGAGATGACTGCCAAGCCGCAATTGCCGGAGCGAACGCCGCGTGCAAAAGGCGAACCGACTGCGCTGGATGGTCTGCTGGTGGTCGACTTCACCCGGGTCGTGGCCGGCCCGGCCTGCACGCAAACGCTGGCGGATTTCGGCGCCGAAGTAATCAAGATCGAAAACCCCGACGGGGGTGACGATACCCGCCATTACGAACACGCCGAAATCGGCGGCGAGAGCGCGGCCTATCTCAGTCTCAATCGCAACAAACGCGGCATCGCGCTCGATTTCAACAATCCTGCGGCGCTCGAAGTCGCGCGCGAATTGATCGCGAAAGCGGATGTCGTGGTGGAGAATTTCTCCGGCGGCGTGATGAAGAAGTTCGGTCTCGACTATGCCACCGTCGCGCCGACCAATCCGAGGTTGATCTATTGCTCGATCTCGGCCTATGGCCGCAAGGGCGAGTTCGCCTTGCGTCCGGGGTTCGATCCGATCACGCAGGCCGAAAGCGGTTTCATGTCGCTGAACGGATTTGCCGATGGGGAGCCGGTGCGGACCGGTCCGCCGATCGTCGACATTGCGACCGGCATGTCGGCATGCAACGCGATCCTGCTGGCGCTGATCGCCCGCGACCGGCTCGGCCGTGGCCAGCAGGTCGAGGTCGCGCTGATCGACACCGCCGTGACGATGACCGGTTTCTACGGCATGGCCTATCTGGTCAGCGGCGCGAATCCCGGCCGCTTCGGAAATTCGCCGAACGGCTCGCCCACCGTCGGCGTCTATCAGGCATCCGATGGGCCGCTTTACATGGCCTGCGCCAACGACCGCCTGTACCGCCGGCTCGTGGTGGACGTGCTCGATCGGCCGGACCTCGTCACCGATCCTGAGTTCGCCCACAGGAAAAACCGGACCGCCAACAAGGAAAAGTTGCGCGCCATCATCGCCGGTATCTTTGCCAGCGACAGCCTCGAGCATTGGATGGCGAAGATGAAGAAGGCGAACATACCGGTCGGCTATCTGCGCACCGTTGAGGAAGGCTTCAACGCACCAGAAGTACGCGACCGTCATCGCCTCAGCCGGATTCCGCATCCGACCGCGGGCGCCGTCCCGAATATTGAAACGCCGCTGCAGATGAGCTTGACGCCAACCGTCGATCCCGTGGCGGCGCCGCTGCTCGGCGAGCATACCAGGGACGTGCTCCAGAAGACCCTCGGCTATGATGAGCGACGTATCGCTGATCTTGCTGAGGCGGGGGCTTTCGGGAAGGGCGGAAAATACGGCCTGAACGGCGCTGATCAGGTTTGAAGTATCTCGCAATCGAATAACATCCCTGCGTTTGCACGACGCCTAACCCGTTCAAAGCGGTAGCTTTTCCCGTTTGTCTGCGGCTAATGTGCCGCCAAACGGGAGAGAAGCAGCATGAATGAGGGGATCCCCCTACGGTCGGCGCGGAATGTCGAACTCGGCGCCAGCGGTGAAGAATACCAGAATCTCCACGAATTCGTCCGAAAAGCCCGCTCCCGGCTCAACCAGAACGCATGGGATTATATCGTCGGCGCCGCGGAGACGGAGACCACCATGCGCCGCAACCGAATGGCGCTCGACGAGATTGCATTCCGGCCCCGGGTGCTGCGGAACGTCGCTGAGGTCGACGGGTCGACCGAGGTCTTCGGCCGCCGCCTGCGCCTGCCGGTCATGATTGCGCCTGTCGGCGCGCTCGAGATTTTCGATCCCGATTCAGGCGCGGCGGTCGCGCGGGGAGCCGGTCAGTTCGGCGCGGCTCACATGTTGAGCTCGGTGTCGGAGCCGGGGCTCGAGGCGACAGCCAAGGCCGCGCCCGATGCGTTGCGCATCTACCAGCTCTATGTCCGCGGTGACGACGCTTTTGTCGAAGACGTTGTCAGCCGCTCCATCGACAACGGTTATGCCGCCTTCTGCCTGACCGTCGACACGGCGCATTACAGCCGGCGCGAGCGCGATATCGCCAAGCGGTATGTCCGCGAAAGCCGTATCCGGGCCACCGGCGGCGACTTCCAGAAGGGGCTGGAATGGCGAACGGTGAAGCTGATCAAGGACAAGTATAAAATTCCGCTGGTGATCAAGGGTATTGCCACCGCGGAAGACGCGGCCATCGCGCTCGATCATGGCGTGGATTGGATCTATGTGTCGAACCATGGCGGCCGCCAGCTCGACCATGGACGAGGGTCAATGCACGTCTTGCCGGAAATCGTCGACGCCGTTGCCGGCCGCGCCAAGATCATGGTCGACGGTTCGTTCTGCCGTGGCACCGACATCGTGAAGGCGATCGCCTCCGGGGCTGATCTGGTTGGCATCGGCCGCCTGCAATGCTGGGCGCTCGCGGCCGCGGGCGAAGCCGGCATCGTGCGGATGCTGGAGCTGCTGGAAGATGAGATGATCCGCTGTCTCGGGCTGCTCGGCGTCACCAGCCTTGCCGAACTGGACAAGTCTTACCTGCATGCGGCGACGCCGACCAATCCGCCGAGCGTGTTCAGCGCCTTTCCACTGCTGGATATCGAGCCCTATCGCTATTGAGGCGGGCGGCCGCGCCGGCCTCTTCGCCTGAAACCAGCCCTGTCATTTCCGGAGTTGGTGGTCCGTCAGGGAACCTGACGGGGCATCTCCGCATTATCAGCTGCGCCGAGGACGGCGTCGCCAAACACGAGTCTGATCTCCCATGGTCAAGTAGTCGCGCGCATGGCAGAAAATCCTTTCGCTCAATTCAGCCTCGAGAAGGCAATCGATCTTCGCTGGACGTTGCGGGATATTCAGGCTCGCCGGCTGAAAATGTCGCCGGTCAGCGACGAAGATTTGAAGACATTGACGGGCCTCGGCCTGGTCGAAGCGCGCGACGAAGGGCTCGTGCTGACGCCGGCCGGAACGGCTGTGGTGAATGGGTCGTAGTCAGCGCGCCTTCAGGAAGCTCTCGCCGGAGTCGCAAGGCGTGCAGCGGTAGGTCAGGACGTCGTAATTCTGGTCGCGCGGCTCGATCATGGCCAGCCGCATCTGTGCGCCGCATTTCATGCAAGGCATTTCTATGCTGGTTTGAAATCGCGTACAGGTCGGCGTCGGTCGAAGCGCTTGCAGCATTTTATCCCCATGTCCCAAGAGAGACTTAAAAACCAGAGACGCAACGCCACCGACAATCGATCTTTAACCCGAATCACTATGCCACACTGTTGCCACCATTGGAATCGCGCGTCCACCCGTACGGCTACGGCCCGGGCGAAAAGGAAATCATTCCTTTAGCTGGTCGTTGGGATCGTGGTGGCCGGAGGCTGACGGCCCTGGGTTACGCCCGGCGCGGCCCGCTCCAATACGACGCAGACGCCGCCGGGAATTGTGCTAACCTGCCAAGGTCGACATTGGAGAAGCGACCATGATTGAACCGAAACTCGAAGTCCCGGCCGAGCTGCGCGATCTCGCCGAGAAAACCATCGATCAGGCAGAAAAGGCGTTCGGCATGTTCTTCGATGCCGCCGGAAAGTCCATGACGTCGATGCCCGGTGCGGGTACGGAAATTTCCAGGCAGGCGTTATCGTTCACCGAGCAGAATATGAAGGCTGCGTTCGAGCATGCCCGAAAGCTGGTTCATGCGACCGACCTTCAGGAAGCGATGCGGATCCAGTCCGAATTCCTGCGCAGCCAGTTCACCAACGCCGGCGAACATATGCGTCAGATCACCGGCGGGGTCATGTCCGCCGCAAAGGATTCGGCGAAAGGCAAGTTCTGAGCAACTTCTGAAAAAGGCTCGCTAGCGGCGGCGCGCGATCGCGACACCGAACAAAAAGGCGACGAACAGGCTGGCCAGCGGCGCTTCGCGGGTAATCGCACTGATGGTCGCGAGCGGCATTCCCGGTCGCCGTGCGGTCGTGATCGCGTCGCTAAGACGGCCGGCCGCGGTCTGCAGCGCGTCGGACACTTCCGTGAGCGTGCGGGACACATCGGTCGCGGTATCGATGGCGCGTTCCGCCATGCCGGGCTGCGGTAGGTCTGTGGGTTCGATTTTCACGTACTGCAACTCACTCTGTCGCGCGGCATTAGCCGGGCAGTGGCTGACGTCCTGACAATACACAGCCAGGAGATTTGTTCCCTCATCGCCTGACTGGACGGATGAGGAACATTCCTCATCCCCGGGATTTAATCTCGTGAGGAAATCAACGCGGATCTTCATTATGGCGAAGGTTTTGACGGAGGATCGTTCGCGCAGACCCGGCGGCGCGCCGCTGAAGGTAGCGATGTTAGTCGCCGCTCTCGGTGTGCTCGGCATGCTGATCGTCGATCATGGTCCGTGGAACAAGCCGAAGGTACAGCCGGCCTTTATGGCGAATTACAGTTCGACCGGCGAAGCTGCCCGTGCAGCCGGCGCCAAGGTCATGCCTACCGAGTCGAAGCTGCAGGTGGAGCCTCAGCCACCCATGCCGGCGCCCGTTCATCCGGTGAGCCCGGCGCCGCAGTAGAGCGCGACGTTTGACACGTCGGGCAAATCACCGGCATAACGCCATCTTCACCGAAGTCTGCTGGCTTCCGAACGCGTGTGTTAGCGCACGCTGACGAACGTGCCCCAGCACGCGGCCAACCCGGCAGCGACCAGCACGAGAAACGGATTGTCGCAAAACGGGCTGCCATATTGGCACATCGCGACACCCAGCGAGCCGATCTCGTGACGGCCCGCCGCATAGAACAAGCCCGACAGAATCGTGAGCACGGCAGCAACGAAAAACATTCGACAGCCTCCTTGCGCTCTGTTGGGCCGCAGGTTGCGCCATCACGGCCCAACGATTTCGTTTTCGATGTCGCTGTACGGAAACTGGTTTGCTTTGGCCACTTGACGCGTCGGGCAAATCAGGCGCACATTGGCATCATCGCAGATATCGTAGAGCCCGCGCCGGAAACGGCGGCGGGCTTTTCCGTTTCGAGATTGTCGGCGAGGGCGGTTTCAATTTGTCGAAACCGTTTCGTCAAATTTTCCGCAGTTTGTTGACCGCTCGGAAACGGTTTGACATGTCGGGCAAATCACCGGCATAACGCCACCATCGCGAAAATTGCAAAGCCCGCACGGAGAAATCCGTCGCGGGCTTTTCGTTTGAAATCCCCCAATCGGACGGCGGCCGCACATCGACGCCGCAACTCCCAACGCCCCCGCCGGGCGTCGCGAGCGCGCCGTCGTCCGACCCTTCACACAATTGGCCGGCATGCGCGAACATGTCGGCCTGCGGCGCGGATCGTCACCGCCGCACGCGGCCCCTGACGGGATAAGGTTCGCGCCCCAAATGATCTGCGCCTGCACCGCGATCATGCCGCACGTTTCTTTTTTGGAGAGAAGCTGATGACCGCCTACCTGATATCGCTCGCGCTCATCGGTCTCGTTGTCATCGCCGTATCGGAGGAGTGCTCGTGAGCGCCGAAATCATTCAGTTCATCCCGCGGCCCGGACGCGACGAGGCGCCAACGGATTTCCCGACAATTACCTTCCGCCTTGCGGCGCAGGATCCGGCCGTCGCCCACACCGATGCTGCCGCAGACCGGCCTGCTGAACCGGAGAGGCGAGAAATCTAGCGTGGCCAAGACTCTTGTAGAAATTCGTTCTCTCGCACGCAGCCATACCCGGACCGCAATCCGCGTTCTCGTCGGTATCATGCGATGCGAGGATGCAACGCCCGCTGCCCGTGTGTCAGCCGCCAACGCCATTCTCGATCGCGGCTGGGGCAAGGCCACGCAACCGCTGGAGAACAGCGGCGATGGCGCGCTCGAACTCATTCACCGGATCGAGCGCGTCATTGTCTATTTCGCCAAACGGGGTTTTGAGAACGTGGCGCGGATCATCAAACGATGACCGGGGAGCAGGCTGCGGACGTCAGGGCCATCGTCGTCGAGACCTTGGCCGAACAGCAGAGGATTCGTCATGACGATATCGATGCAGTGGTACTTAAAGCCGTCGCGACGACACTGACCTCGTTCGGAATCGACGAGGAAGATCGAAAAGAGCTTCGCGCCGATTTTCAGCATCTTCGACGCTGGCGCAGAAGCGTCGAGCAGGCTCAGAGCTACACCTTCAAGGCAGTCATCACGGTGATCGTAACCGGGTTCGTCGGAGCCGTGTGGCTCGGCATCAAGGCGACGCTCGGCAAATGATCGGCGAACGTGCCGAAATACTAACGACGAGCAGGGTTCAGGTGCGACGATGTATCGGATTCGAGAGGTCGAAGGGGCTGACGATGACATTTCGGAGACGCTCGGGGAACTTCATCAGCTGACATTCCTTGACGCCGCTCCCGTTCCCAAATTTGATCAAGGGCACTGGTGGCTGGCCTTTCACGGAACCGAGCCGGTCGCCTTCGCCGGTATCATTCCGTCTACCCATGTTTTCAATGCGGGCTATTTTTGCCGTGTTGGCGTGCTCGGAAAGCATTGCGGACATCGGCTTCAGTTGCGCCTGATGCGCGCGATGGAGGCGCGTGCGCGTCTGAATGGGTGGTATTCGATCATCTCCGACACCACAGATAATATGCACTCAGCCAACAACTTCATTCGCGCGGGCTATCGCCTGTTCAGCCCCAAGACCCCTTGGGCCTGGCCGAATACGCTTTATTGGCGCAAGGACGTGAAATAGCGGCTCGCCCGTTGCGGACCTCAAATTCTTCTATTCGCCCGGTGGCCTCTGGCCACCGGGCCTTTTTGCGGTTTTGGGACAGGCGCCTTGTGGCGGAGTAGCCATGCCTCCCGTGCGCCTTGATCATTGGCGGTCAGCCAGTAGACTGGCAAAGCTCGGGCGGCGCAAAGCAACGGAGCGGGCGAGGAATCATATGGCTGGAGACGGCGGAAAGCCGGATGCAGGTTCGTCCGCGGGGCCGGGTGCGGACAACTATGTCGCCATGGTTGCGCGGGCCAAGGCCCTGATTCCGGAATTGCGCGATCGCGCCTCAAAGACGGAAGAGCTTCGGCGCTTGCCGCCGGAGACCGAGCGTGATTTGCATGATGCCGGCTTGTTTCGAATCGTACAACCCAAACGCGTTGGGGGTGCCGAGCTTGACTATGTCGCTCTGGTCGATTGCGCCGACGCGCTGGGGCAGGCGGACGCTTCCGTGGCATGGAATTTCGCCAATCTTGCCAGCCATCACTGGATGCTGGGCATGTTTGACCGGCAGGCGCAGGACACCGTCTGGAGCCGGAATGCCGACACGTTGATCGCGTCGTCCTTCATCTTTCCAGCCGGCCGCGCCCAAAAGGTCGATGGTGGATACGTCCTGCGTGGCCATTGGCCGTTCTCCTCGGGCGTCGAGTCTTGCGACTGGAACATGCTTTCGGGTGTGGTGTCTTCCGACGATGAGGCTGATGGCATCGAATACCGGATATTCCTGCTCAACAAGAGCGCCTATAAAATCAACGACACCTGGAATGCGACGGGGCTCTGCGGTACGGGGTCGAACGACGTATGGGTCGAGGATGCCTTTGTTGCGGAAAACATGACCGTCGCGGTCAGTGATCTGACCGGTGGCCCGACGCCAGGAAGCGCCGTCAATCCAAATGCGCTGTATGGGTTGCCGGTATTCTCGCTGTTTCCTTACGTGTTGTCGGGTGTCAGTCTGGGCAATGCGCAGGCCTGCCTGAATGACTATGTCGGGTTCGCGCGGTATCGGGCTTCGACCTACAACCGTGCCAAGCTTAGCGACCTGCAGACAACGCAAATCAAGATCGCGCAGGCATCCGCCAAGATCGACGCTGCCCGTCTCGTCATGCGCACGAACTGCATCGATGCGATGGCTGACGCGAGGCGGGGTTACATTCCCGACCTTGCGGGCAAGACGAGACTGCGGCGCGACGGCGCGTTTGCAGTGAACCTCTGCACCGAAGCGGTCTCGTTGTTGTTCGCGGCAAGCGGCGCGCGCAGCTTGTTCACGTCAGGCGCGCTGCAGCGGCAATTCCGCGACGCACACGCGGTGAATTCGCACCTCGCATTCAATTTTGATGCGGCAGGGACCAATTATGGACGTGTGGCGCTTGGCCTGCCGTCCGAAAATCTGACGCTCTGAGGCCTGGTGGATGTCTGACGCACCCAAACATCCGGCCGATCCAGCCAATGAATTTGCCAGCGACAACTCGGCAATCGATCCCCGGGACTTTCGCAATGCACTTGGCACGTTCGCCACAGGCGTCACCATCGTCACGGCGATGGCGGCGGATGGAAGGCCGTATGGCGTGACCTGCAACTCGTTTGCCTCGGTGTCACTGAATCCGCCGCTGGTATTGTGGAGTCTGGGGATGTTTTCTCAAGGACTCACGATCTTCCAGAACGCCGGCCATTTCACGGTCAATGTTCTCGGAGCTTCCCAGGAAGCACTGGCGCTTCAGTTTGCAAAATCGTCGGACGACAAGTTCGCGGGCGTGAGCTGGACGCCGGGGCTTGGCAACGCGCCGGTGCTGACCGACAGCGTTGCCAATTTCCAATGCCGTGCGGCCAATCGGTATTACGGCGGCGACCACATTATCTTCCTGGGCGCCGTCGAAGCCTACGCCTATAACCGGCAGGAACCACTGCTGTTTGCGCGCGGCAGCTTCGGCCGGTTTACTGTCGGAGACGGCAACGCGTGAGCGAATCGCCGAAGCTCGCTGGAGCTTCCCATAGTCCGGCGGACCCGCAATTTAATTCTTTGCCATCTTCGCGCGATACCAGTCGCCAATCTCACTGGCTGTCATCAGTGCGACGCCGTCGTGTTCGAGGACGTAGTCGAGCAGCGCTTCCAGATACTTGATGCGATGCGGCACGCCCGTGATGTAGGGGTGAATCGATATCGCCATGATCCGCGCGTTCGATGCGCCTTCGAGATATAACCGGTCGAACTGATCGGTGCAGCGTTTCAGGAATTGCTCGGAAGGCAGATGCTGCAGCGCGTGGATGACGATATCGTTGGTTTCGACCGAGTAGGGGATCGTGGTGATGGTGCCGTGAGGCGTGGCAATGTCCTGCGGCAGGTCGTCGATCACCCAATCCGCGACATAATCGATGCCGTTGAGACGAAGCAGATCGAGGGTCTCCTCGGTCTCCGTGAGGCCGGGGCTTTCCCATGAGCGTGGCGGCTTCCCGGCAAATTTCGAAATTACCTCGACCGAGCGCTTGATGGCATCCGCCTGGTTCTCGACCTTGTGCATCGGCCCCTGCACGAAACCGTGACCCATGAATTCGAATCCGGCTTCGAGAGCAGCGGACGCGACGCGCGGATAGGAAGTGCAGACGTTGGCATTGATTGCCAAGGTCACCGGCATTCTGCGATCGGTCAGCGCCTTGAACTGTCGCCAGAAGCCGGCGCGCATGCCGTATTCATGCCATGACCAGTTCGGCACGTCGGGCAATAGCGGCTGCCCCATCGGCGGGCTCAGCACGGTGCGGGGCATGGCGTTCTCGATCCGCCATTCCTCGACATTGAGGATAACCCATACTGCAAGCTTCTTGCCGCCGGGCAGCGTCAGCTTCGGTCGGTCGACTTGTGCTTGATAGGGGATGCGATCGCTCAGTGCCACGGCAAGCTTTCCTGGTGTAGATGACCTATTCGGCGGCCTTGGAGGGGCCGCATGCGCTGGCATTGACCCTTGGCATGACCTTTTCGGCCATCTGGATCATTGACTGGCGTCCGAGTTCGCGATCCTTCCAATCCTTGCCGGCATAGAGCAGTGTGCCGAAAGGCCCGGTCTCCTCCTGAAAAGCCAGCAGTTGATCCGCGACGCTCTCGGGCGTGCCATGAATGATCAGCCTGTCGCAGATCGACTCCAGCGTCACCTCGTCGTCGGGCTGATCGCGGTGCGTTTTGAACAATTCGATACGACCGCCGCTCTTCAGCTTGGTGAACAGCGAGCGATAGTAATAGACGTAGGGCCCGTTTGGATCGGTGGCGTAGGCCTTTGCGGTGGCTGCGTCCTTGGCGACAAACACACTCTTGGCGACGCGCCAATTCGTCGAATCCGCGGGGCGTCCGGCGCGTTCGCAGCCCTCGACATATTTCGGCCAGTGGCTTTTCACCCATGCCGGCATCAGGAAGTTCGCCGAGATCGGCTCCCAGCCGCGTGCGGCGGCTTCCGTCACGCCCTTTGAGAACGGCGCCACCGCAGTGACCACGATCGGCGGGTGCGGCCGTTGCAGTGGGCGCGGAATAAAGCCCTGGCCGATGTCTTCGATCAGGGTCTTCTGAACTGATATGTTCCAGAATTGGCCTTGCAGATTATACGGCGGCTCGCTCGCCCAGATCTGAAGCACCTGATTGATCGCCTCCAGGAACATGGCATTCCTGTCGGCCTCGAGATTGCCGAATGCTTCCGCGTCCGACAGCAGACCGCCGGGGCTGATGCCGAAGATCAGGCGCCCGTCGAGCATATGATCGAGCATCGCGATCGAAGCTGCAACCGCCGCCGGATGAGCGTTCGGCATGTTGACGGTGCCGGTGCCAAGCTTGATCTGCCTGGTCGACGCCGCGAGCCACGCGATGAAAGCGATGCAGGAAGTGATGTTCTCGGCCCTGTCGGTGACGTGCTCGCCGACATAGGCTTCGGTGAAGCCGAGTTCATCGGCCAGCAAGAAAGCCTCACGGTCCTCCTTGAGCGAAAGCCGCCAATCCTTGTCGACAGGATGGATCGGCATCGTAAAGAACCCAAGCTTCATGGTCTGCTCTTCCCCCAGAGGCAGGCTTTTTGATCGGCACAGAACGTGCGTTGTTCGTCGCTCGAAAACAAGCTCAAACTCGAAACAATCACCCGACAACAAACTTGACCTTTGCTGTTCCCAGCCGTCTAATCCCGCAAAAATACCGATAGTTGGCCGGGGAGGTCACGCCAGAAATGAAAGCCTCGGCTTTCGCTTACGCCCGCGCAACCAGCGTCGCAAATGCGCTGGAATTGCTGACCGTGCACGGCGAGAAGGCCAAGGTGCTGTCGGGCGGCCAGAGCCTGCTGCCGGCAATGAACCTGCGCCTGATCGTGCCCGAACTCATTATCGATATCGGCGAGTTGGCTGAGTTGCGCGGGGTTGTGGTGAAGGGAGGCGTCCTCACCATCGGTGCGCTGACACGTCACGCCGATCTCTTGAAATCTCCGGAAATAGCGGCCCATGCGCCCTTGCTGACGGATGCGGTCGCGCATGTCGCCCATCCTGCAATCCGCAACCGCGGCACCATCGGGGGAAGCCTTGCGCATGCAGACCCGGCTTCCGAACTGCCGGCCTGCATGCTCACGCTTGGCGCGACCATCATTGTTCGCGGACCAGGTGGGGAGCGGCGGATAGCGGCAGGCGAGTTTTTCGCCGGGATCTACGAAACTGCGCTTACGCCGCAGGAATTGCTGGTCGCCGTCGAACTACCGGTGGTCCCGAAGGATTCGACACATTTCTTTCATGAGTTCGCCCGTCGACATGGCGACTACGCAATCGTCGGCCTCGCCGCGCTGGCCGTCATCAAGGACGGGCGGTTCGCCGAACTGCGCCTGGGTTTCTTTGCCGTCGGCGATCGGCCGTTGCTGGCGAGGTCTGCTGGCAGGCTAGTTGATGTCGCCATTACAGCTGACGTGCTATCAGAGACGTTTTCTGCACTGGATGAAGAACTCGACCCTCTGGAGGATCATCAGGCGACCCCTGCCATGCGCCGGCATCTGGCGAAGGTCCTGTTGACGCGTTGCGTAAGCTCGTTGCTTGATCGCCCCGATCTGCGCGCGGGAGTATCAGCGTGACGACTGCGGTTACGATTTCGCTTGTTGTCAATGGCGAACGTGTTGAAGCGAACGTGCTGCCGCGGTTGAATTTGGCGGATTTTCTTCGCGAGCATCTCAAGCTGACCGGCACGCATGTTGGATGCGAACACGGGGTGTGCGGCGCATGCACGGTCCGCGTCGATGGCGATATCGTCCGCTCGTGCCTGATGCTTGCTGTACAGACGCACAATGCGACGGTTGTGACGATCGAGGGAGTGTCCGACAGCGGCGAGATTGCCGATTTACAGTCTGCATTCCGGGAGCGTAACGCACTGCAATGCGGCTTCTGTACGCCGGGAATGCTGATGGCGGCGCAGGATCTGCTGAAGCAGTCGCCGTGCCCGGATCGAGAACAGATCCGCGAACATCTTTCCGGCAATTATTGCCGCTGTACGGGTTACCAGGCAATCGTCGACGCCATCGAGACCACAGCGCTTGCGCGCACCGGACGCCTGCCATGACGTCGACGAAGGTAAATCCTGAGACGCTTTCTGCGCTGGACCGTCCGAACTCCTATATCGGCAAGACAGTACCGCGGCCGAACCTCGACCGGCTGATGCAGGGGCGGGGACTCTATGTCAGCGATATCGAGCTGCCGCGGATGTCGTATGTCGTGTTCGTGCGCTCGCCGCACGCGCACGCGAAGATCAATGGCATCGACGCTTCAGTGGCCAAGCAGATGTCGGGCGTGATCGCGGTCGTTTCGGGTCGCGAACTCTCGACCGTCATCACGCCGTGGGTCGGCGTACTCTCGCATTTGAAAGGCCTCAAATCCGCCGCGCAAAGCGCGATCGCGGTTGACCGCGTCTGCTGGCAGGGCGAAGCGGTTGCGGCCGTGGTGGCGAGCAGCCGCGCTCAGGCCGAGGACGCCGCGGAGCAGGTCTCAGTTGTTTATGAGGAGCTCGATGCCGTAACAGACATGTGCACGGCGCTCGATCCGGCAACAACCGTGATCCATGCTTCGCTCGGCGACAACCTGGCTTTTGAGCGCAATCACGATGCAGGTGCCGTCGATCAGGCCTTTGCCGAATCCGACCAGGTGGTGGAGGCGGAGTTCGTTTTCGGACGGCACACCGGCGTGACCCTCGAACCGCGTTCGGTGGTAGCTGACTGGAATGCCGCGGAAGCGAGACTGACCATCTATCAAGGCACGCAGGCGCCGCATATGGTGCAGAATATTGCGGCGCTCCATCTCGGTTTGAAGGAATCGCAGGTCCGCGTGGTCTGCAAGGACGTCGGCGGCTCCTTCGGCATCAAGGTTCACATTTATGCCGACGAGATGGCGACTTACGCGCTGTCCAAGCTGCTGCGACGTCCGGTCAAATTCGTCGCCGACCGGGTCGAGAGCTTCAACACCGACATTCATGCCCGCGACCATCGCTGCAAGGGAAAGATCGGCGTCAAGCGCGATGGCTCCATCACGGCATTCGAGATCGACGACCTCACGGGGATCGGGCCCTATTCGATGTACCCGCGCACCAGCGCGATCGAGGCCAATCAGGTCGTCAATCTCGTCGGCGGTCCCTATGTGACCAGGAATTATCGCGCCCGGGCCCGTGTCGTGTTCCAGAACAAGAACGTGATGTGCCAGTATCGCGCTGTTGGCCATCCGATCGCCTGCTCGGTGACGGAAGGCCTGGTCGATCTGGCGGCCATGAAGGTCGGCATGGATCCGATCGAGATCCGCCGTCGCAATTTGATTGCCGATGACGCTTATCCCTGCGCTTCACCGTCAGGTCTGCGCTTCGAGCAATTGTCGCACCATTCATCGCTCGCCAAGCTCGTCAAGATGATGGACTACGACGCATTGCGCGCCGAGCAGGCTGCCCTGCGGGCGAAGAACATCCATCGTGGCATTGGTATCGCCAGCTTCATCGAGGTTACCAATCCCAGTGCGGCGTTTTATGGTGTCGGCGGTGCGAAGATATCCTCGCAGGATGGCGTTGCGGTGCGGCTCGACGCGCAGGGGTCGGTGATCTGCCAAACAAGTATCACCGAGCAGGGACAGGGATCGGAATCGCTCACCGCACAGATCGTCGGAAGCGTGCTTGGCGTCTCGATGGATCGTGTCCGCGTGATCCTGGGCGATACTGACAATACGCCGTATGGCGGGGGCACCTGGGCCTCACGGGGCGCTGGTATCGGTGGAGAAGCCGCGCTTCAAGCGACCAAGGTACTGCGCAAGAACATTCTCGACGTAGCGGCGGCCGTCCTGCAATCGACGCCAGGGGAGCTCGACATTGTCAACAATGGCGTCGTGAATGCCGTCGACGGTGCGCTGCGGATCGATTTGAGCGAGCTCGCGCGCATTGTCTATTTTCGCCCCGATACGCTGCCGCCGGGCATTCAGCCCGAGTTTATGGCTACCAGGCACTTTGTCCCGCGCGAATACCCCTTCGCGTTCACCAATGGCGTTCAGGCCTCCTGGCTGGAGGTCGATACCGATACCGGCTTTGTGAAGCTGCTGAAGCATTGGGTGGTCGAGGATTGCGGCACCATCATCAATCCACAGTTGGTCGATGAGCAGATCAGGGGTGGCGTGGTACAGGGCCTTGGCGCCGCGCTGTTCGAGAAATGCGTTTATGACGAACGCGGCCAGCTCACCAACGCCAATATGGCCGATTATCTGGTTCCGATGTCCGGTGAAATGCCTGACATCGATGTCGGGCATGTGGTTTCACCGACCTTGGAATCGGAACTGGGGGCGAAGGGCGCCGGCGAGGCCGGCACGGCCGGTGCGGCGGCGGCCGTAACCAACGCGGTCAACGACGCGCTTCGGCCGTTTGGGACCATCATCACGGAAATTCCGCTGACGCCCCAGGTTATCCTGACGGCCTTGGGACGGATATAATACGACAGCGACACGATCGATCGGACAGAACGAGAAGCCATATGGACCAACCCCAACGCGCGATGCAGACCGAATCCAACGAAGTCCTCTATGAAATTGCCGATCATATCGCCGTCATCACGCTCAACGCTCCCGAGCGTATGAATACGATTTCGGGCCCTATGTTGAATGATCTGACGCGGATGCTTATCAGGGCAAACGAGGATCGCGACGTTCGCTGCGTTATACTCACCGGCAAGGGGCGTGCATTTTGCGCCGGCCTGGATTTGCGTAAAGAGCGCAGCGGCGACGGTCTCAGTTCGGCTTCGTCAGCTACTTCGTTGGACCTGCGCAATACGCCGCCGACCGTTCTGCAGGCGATGGACAAGCCGACGATTTGTGCCGTGAATGGTGGGGCGGCCGGCTACGGCATGGATACGGCGCTCGGCTGCGACATTCGTATCATGGCGGAATCGGCGAAGCTGGCCGCAGCCTTCGTCAAGCGTGGTGTGGTGCCGGAATCGGGCGGCACCTGGTTTCTGCCCCGAATGATCGGTTGGGCCAAGGCATCCGAACTGATCTTTACCGGTCGCACGCTCTCGGCGCGGGAATCTCTCGAGTGGGGCCTTACCAACGAGGTCGTGCCGGATGCCGCGCTGATGGGCCGGGCGCGGGAGGTGGCGCGTGAGATTGCGGCCAACGCGCCGCTGGCGGTTCAGGCCGCCAAGCGCATGATGCGGATGGGGCTCAACGAGACGTTCCCCGATCATGTGCACCACGTCTATCTGCAGCTCCTGCCGCTGTTCAAGACGCAGGACATGCAGGAAGGCATCAAGGCGTTCATGGAGAAGCGGGAACCGAAGTTCGAAGGACGTTGATTGCCGTTCGCGCTATTCGGCTGCCGCACTCGCGATCGCACCCGCCTGCCGGTTGGTCACAACCACCTTGATCGCATCTTCGACGCGCTCACGGGCATAGCGCAGCGCAGTCGGCAGGTCGGTCAACGGAAATGTGTGGGTGTGGATTTTCGTCGCATCGAAACGCTTTTCCGCCATCAGCGCCATGGCGCGGCGGGTGGCACTGCGGCCTTCGCCACGAATTCCGTAGGCATAGATATTGTTCTTCACGAGATGCGCGAGATCCATCGTGACTGGATCGTGCGGAAACGCAGCGAGACAGATCCTTCCGCCGCGATTGGTCATGTGAATGGCCTGGTTGATCGTCGCTTCTGTGCCGGCGCACTCGACCACATAGTCCGCGCCGATACCGCCAGTGAGTTGCCTGACCACCTCAACCGCGTCCTCATCGTTGATATTGACGACACGGTCGGCGCCGAGCTCCCGGCCGATCGCCAGCCGCTTGTTGCGTGTTCCCGTCAGGATGACCGGGCCGGCGCCAAGCGCCTTGGCAACGGCCACCGCGAGTAGTCCGATCGGCCCCGGGCCGATCACCACGACGCTCTCGCCGGCCACCAACCCTCCCAATTCCGTCAACCCATACATCGAGGTCCCCGCGGTGACGACCAGCGTCGCCTCGGCGTCGCTCATGGTGTCGGGCACCTGCGCCAGTGTATTGATGTGATTGACGGCGTATTCGGCAAAACCGCCGTCTGTCGTGAAGCCGTTTGCACGGTGGCCCTTCTCCGGCTTCCCGTAGTTCAGACATGACGTATACATGCCTTGGCGGCAGCGTTTGCACTGGCCGCAGCCGGCGTGGATCTCCACGCTGATCCGCTCTCCGATCTCGAATTCGTCGACGTCGGGCCCGAGTGCGGCGACCGTGCCCATATACTCGTGGCCCGGCGTGAAATTCTTGTTGAAGGGCAGGCCGCCTTCAATTCTGGCCGGTGATCCCGAATGAATGATTTCGAGATCGGTGGCGCAGATCGCAACCGCATCGATCCGGATCAGAACTTCGGCGCGTGAAGGGATCGGTACAGGTTTTTCAAGCAGCAAGAGCTGGTCCGGGTCACCCAGCACCCAAGCCTTCATTCGTTCGGGAATGGGAAGCGCGGGCGATGTTTTCACGCCTGGAGGTTGGTACATGAGTCTCTCCTCTAGCGCCGGATGCTACCGGAAATCGCCGGCCAGCGAAATTGCGGGGTGCCGCTAGCGTCGTGTCGGTTTGCTGCATAGCAAAAACGCCTTGTCGCAAAACCTTCATACGCGGCCTATACTTGCACACCGGTCGGTGATGAGATCGTCAATTGCCGCCCTAAACCGGAGTGACCCATGAATACCGCCCGTTTTGTACTTGCCTTGCTCGCGCTGTCGCTGATCGCGCCCTGGCAATCCGCCAAAGCGGCCGACGTCATTTGCTACAATTGCCCGCCGGAATGGGCGGACTGGGCTTCGATGCTCAAGGCGATCAAGGCCGACCTCAACTACGATATCCCGCACGACAACAAGAATTCCGGCCAGGCGCTGGCGCAGATCCTCGCCGAGAAGAGCAATCCTGTCGGCGATATCGGTTATTTCGGTGTCACCTTCGGCATGAAGGCCAAGGCGCAGGATGCGCTCGAGCCTTACAAGCCGGCGAAATGGGACCAGGTCCCCGCGGGCCTGAAAGATGCCGACGGCTACTGGACCACGATTCATTCCGGCACGCTTGGCCTGTTCGTGAACAAGGACGCGCTCGGCGGCAAGCCGGTGCCGGCCTGCTGGAAGGATCTCCTGAAGCCCGATTATAAGGGCATGGTCGGTTATCTCGATCCGTCGTCGGCCGCGGTCGGCTATGTCGGCGCGGTCGCGATCAATCTGGCGCTCGGCGGCTCGGAAGCAAACTTCGATCCCGCGATCAATTTCTTCAAGGAGCTGCGGAAGAACGATCCGATCGTTCCCAAGCAGACTTCGTACGCCCGCGTTGTCTCCGGCGAGATGCCGATTCTGTTCGACTATGATTTCAACGCCTATCGCGCGAAATATTCGGAAAAGGGCAGTTTTGAATTCGTGATCCCCTGCGAGGGATCGGTGGTGTTTCCTTACGTCGTCGGCCTCGTCAAGAACGCGCCCGACAAGGACAAGGCCAAGAAGGTGCTGGATTATCTTTTGTCCGACAAGGGGCAGGCGATCTGGACCAACGCCTATCTCCGCCCGGCGCGGCCGATCGACCTGCCCGAGGCGGTGAAGAAGAAGTTCCTGCCTGACAGCGATTATGCCCGCGCGAAAAATGTCGACTGGGGCCAGATGGAAAACATGCAAAAAGGCTTTGTCGACCGCTATCTCGCCGAGGTCCGCTGAGGCAATATGGTGCCCTTCGCTGGGCACTTTCTCCCGATATCACACAAATCCTTCGTCTGGTCATGCCTGCTGCCGCTTGCGGTGGTGACGGCGGCATTTTTCCTGTTGCCGATGGTGCGGCTCGTTGTGACCGGGGCGGAGGGGCCGCAGGGGCTCGCTGGCTATCTGGCAATCCTGACCGAGCCGCGCTATCGCGCGACCCTTATCAACACCGTGCTGCTGGCAGCCGCGACCACCATCGTAACGCTCGTTGTGGCGACGATCGCCGGAATGTTTCTGCAGCGGCATCGTTTCCCGGGTCGCGCCGTTCTGATTGCGATGCTGACATTTCCGCTGGCGTTCCCCGGCGTGGTGGTCGGCTTCATGATCATTCTCCTCGCCGGGCGACAGGGCCTGATCGGCGATTTCTCCAACCGCCTGTTTGGTGAGAAGCTGGTCTTTGCCTATTCGATTTACGGCTTGTTTCTCGGCTATCTGTATTTCTCCATCCCGCGCGTCATTCTCACCATCATGGCCGCGGTACAGAAGCTGGATGTCGGCCTGGAAGAAGCCGCGCGTTCGCTCGGCGCGGGCCCGTGGGCGGTGCAGCGCGATGTCGTGCTACCGGCGCTGGCGCCGGCCTTCGTTGCCTCCGGCGCGATTGCGTTTGCGACCGCAATGGGCGCGTTCGGTACGGCGTTTACGCTGGCGACGAACATCGATGTGCTGCCGATGCTGATTTATACCGAATTCACGCTGGCTGCGAACTTCTCCATCTCGGCCGCGCTGTCGGTCGGGCTTGGCATCATCACCTGGTTCATTCTTGCGCTTGCTCGCTCGTTCAGCGGAAGCGCCGTTGCGGCGGCTGGATGAGGCCATGCGCGATCGCCTTATCTTCACCGGCCAACTCATTTTCACACTGCTGGTCGCCGCATTCCTGGTTGTGCCGGCGATCCTGTCGATCTCCGCCGGCGTGACCGTGAATTATTTCCGTGGCATCCAGTCCGGCGTGACACTGCAATGGGTCGTGCAGGTATGGCAGCTCTATGCCGGCACCATCCTGCTTTCGTTTGTGGTCGCATTTGCGACGCTTGCGGTAACGCTCGTCGTAGGCGTTCCAGCCGCCTATGCCTTGCATGTGCGGGGAGGGCGCCTGTCACGGATCGTCGAGGAGATCATCACCCTGCCGTTGGCGATCCCTGGCCTGGCCATCGCGCTGGCGCTGCTCTTGACCTACGGAGGTTTCGGCGATTTTCGCCGCTCCTGGCTATTCATTCTCGCAGGCCATGTCATCTTCACCATGCCCTTCATGGTCCGATCGGTCATGGCCGTGTTTTCGACCGTCGACATCAAGACGCTGGACGAGGGCGCGGCGTCGCTCGGTGCATCGCCGTGGCGGCGCTTCCGCGACGTGATCGTGCCCAACGCGGTGCCGGGGATATTGGCGGGCAGCCTGATGGTGGTGACGTTGTCGCTCGGCGAATTCAATCTGACCTGGATGCTCCACACGCCGTTGACCAAGACGCTGCCGATTGGCCTTGCCGACAGCTATGCCTCGATGCGGCTGGAAGTGGCCTCGGCCTACACGCTGATCTTCTTCGTGATGATCATTCCGCTGCTGGTTGCCATGCAATTGTTTGCCGAGAAGGAACAGAAGAGATGAGTGCGCAGGCCGGACACGGCGCCTCGGTGCGCATCGAGGCCTGCGGCAAGACCTTTGCCGACGGAACGCATGCGCTCGAGCCTGCAACGCTTGACATCGCCCGTGGTGAAACGCTGGTGCTGCTCGGCCCCTCCGGCTGCGGCAAAACCACCATGCTGCGCATCATCGCGGGGCTCGAAGCGCCCGATACCGGTGGCAGGGTGCTGTTCGACGGCAAGGACATGACGGCGGTGCCGATCGAGCGGCGCAACGTCGGCATGGTGTTCCAATCCTACGCGCTTTTTCCCAACATGACGGTATCGGACAATATCGGCTATGGCCTGAAGATTCGCGGGATAGCGGCCAAGGAGCGGGCGGCACGCATTGCCGAACTGGTGGCGCTGACCAATATCTCCGGGCTTGAGAACCGCCGTATCGACCAGCTTTCCGGCGGGCAGCGTCAGCGCGTCGCGCTGGCGCGCGCGGTGGCGATCCGGCCGGGCATCCTGTTGCTCGACGAGCCGCTGACGGCGCTCGACGCCGCGTTGCGCGACCGGCTGCGTGGCGAACTGAATCGGCTGCTGCGCGCGTTGGGCATCACCACGATATACGTGACCCACGATCAGTCGGAGGCCATGGAGCTCGGCGATCGCGTCGTCGTCATGCAGAAGGGAACGATTGCCCAGATCGGCACGCCGCGCGAGATCTACTTCACGCCGAAAAGTCGCTTTGTTGCTGAATTCATTGGCGCCGCGAATATCGTCGAAGCGGCCATCGAGGACGGCCATCTCGTGTTGCCGGGCGGACGGCAGCCGATTCACTGTGATGGGGACATGCCGGCGGCGGTTGCGATGATCCGCCCCGAAACCATCCGCGTGGCGTCAGCCGGAAGTGGGTCGCTTTCGGGCACCATCGACAGCGTCAGCTTTATCGGCGACAGGCAACGGCTTGTGGTCAGTGGTGCGTCCAACCGGTTGCTGACGGTCGATGCGCCGAATACGGTGCGAGCCAAGGCTGGCGAACGGATCGGATTGTCGATTTCGTCGGACGCGGTCCGTCTGTTGCCGCCTGAAAACTGAGAAGGCCGATGTCGTCGAAGCCGGTTCATATTGCGCAGATTTCCGACCTGCATATCAAGCCTCCGGGATCGCTGGCGTATGGCCGGGTCGATACCGCCAAGGCGCTCGAACGTTGTGTCGCAGCGCTGAACGAGTTCGATCCGGCGCCCGATTTCGTGGTGATTTCCGGCGATCTCGCCGACACGCCAACGGCTGAGGAGTATCAATATCTCAAGCGGCTGCTGTCGCCGCTCAAGCTTCCGTTTGCCGGTATTCCCGGCAATCACGATTCGCGCGAGTTGATGCGGGCCGCGTTTCCCTCCGCTTCCTATGCCTTCGTATCCGGGCCGCTCAATCAGAAGATCGAGGTCGCCGGGCTCGATCTTCTGTTGCTGGATTCAAGCGTACATCGAAAGCCGCATGGCGAACTCGAAGGGCCTGCGCTGCAATGGCTTGACGGTATGTTGGCTTCGTCGCCCGACCGGCCGGCACTGCTGTTTTTGCACCATCCCCCGTTCAAGGCGGGCATTTGGCACATGGACCGCCAAAATCTCCTCAACGCGGGCGAGCTCGCGCCCATCGTGCGCCGTCATCCCCGCGTGCAGCTGATCGCAACGGGGCATGTCCATCGCGCGACACTGACCATGTTTGCGGGCGTGCCGACCACGATCTGCCCGGCCCCGAACCATGCCGTCGATCTCGATCTGGCCGAACTGCGCGAACCCTCCTTCAAGGTCGAGCCGCCCGCCTTCCACCTCCACAGCTGGTTTCCGGGCGAGGGATTCGGCACGGTTGTCACCCATCAAGTCCCCATAGGTAGCTTCGATGGGCCGCATCCTTTTTTTGGACCGGACGGCAAGCTCCTTTAGTCACCACGCGCCCACTGATCGGCACGCGCTGCCCGGGTGCAGTCCGCGTTCCGGGCCGATTGCAAAGCGAAGCGTTCGAGCGCAATCTTTCCTCAAGAGAGGCGGCTTGCGATTGCGCAAGGCAGCCCGATCCGGGGGAATGTATGCGTCTGGTCCATTTGCTGATTCCGGCGCTCGCGCTGTTCTCGAGCCACCAAGCGATTGCCCAGGGGAGTTATCCCGACCGACCGATCAAGATGATCGTGCCTCTTGCCGCGGCAAGTGCGGTCGATGTCGCCGCACGGATCGTCACCCAGAAGATGGCCGACAATATGGGCCAGCAGATCGTGATCCTGAACCAGCCAGGCGCGTCGGGGCTGATCGGGGCGGAGGCCGTCGCCCGAGCCGAACCGGACGGTTACACGATCGGCGGCTTCAACGACAGCATCATGACGATGGTGCCGAACCTGCAGTCCAAGATGCGCTGGGACATCCTGAAGGACTTCGAGCCGGTGTCGCTGGTTGCGACGGTGGAGTGGGGGCTGATTGCCAACAATCAGACCAGCTTCAAGAGCGCAGCAGACCTGATCGCGGCCGCGAAGGCGGCACCCGGGAAGATCGATTATGGCTCGGGTGGGCCGGGGAGCCCGCAGCATCTGGCGATGGCGATGTTCGCTTCGGCTGCCGGCATATCGCTGACGCATGTGCCCTACAAGGGCGCCACCCAAGCCGCAACCGACGTCGCCGCCGGCCAGATTCCTGTCGGCTTCCAGGGCCTGGGCACGGTCGCAGCACTGGTGCGCGGCGGTCAACTCAAGCTGATCGGGGTGACCACCGAGAAGAGATTGTCGCAATTCCCTGACGTGCCGACCGTCTCGGAATCCGGTCTGCCCGGCTTCTTCTTCAACTCATGGTTTGCAATCCTGGCTCCTGCCGGCACTCCGAAGTACGTCATTGCTCGTCTGAATGCCGAGGTGCTGAAGGCCGTCGGCGATCCCGAAGTGCGCCGCAAGCTTGAAGAGCTGGGTTTCGCGGTACGCGGCAGTTCAGCGGAGGCGTTGCGCAGCATGACGCGCGATCAACTCGCCAAGTATGAGCGTGTGATCAGGGAAACCGGAATCGCCAAGGAATAGCCGCCGGGCGGATGGCGCCCCGGCCTCCGGCGGGCCTGTCTCCAATCAATAGCAGTAGTCGGCGCCCATTGCGCAGGGACCGGCGCCCCACCTGCCCTGCATTCCATAGTTGCATGGCAGGTTGTTTGCCACGAGAATTCTGGTTGTGCTTAGATCGAGTGCCTTCCGATTCTTCTCAGCCCAAGATGCCAGCCATGGCTTGCCCGCAAAACACCCACCGGTCTCGACAGACGACGTAAAGGCTTGTTCGTCCATGATCTTTCGCTAGTCTGAACAAGGTGGATGGAGGAAGCTGAGGGTGTCTTGCCAGGTCTGTTCGTCGACGCTGAGAGCTGGCGACCTGTTTTGCTCTGCATGCGGTGCGGTTGTGCCCAACCGCGGTGCGGTTGTGCCCAACTATCCGGCGAGCCCGCCCGCCCCCGAGGCGCGTGGCCGTATCGCTGGCGAGCGAAAATTCCTCACCGTGCTCTGTTCCGACCTGCAGCGTTCGACCGATCTGATTTCGGAGCTCGATCCCGAAGAAGCGATTTCTCGTCTCGAGCCGGCCTTGATCGCCATGCGCACGGCAGTTCGTCGCAACCGCGGGATCGTCAGCAAAGAAGGCGGCGACGGGCTGATTGCGTTGTTTGGTGCGCCGCACGCGGACGACAACCACGCCGTTATGGCCTGTCACGCAGCCATTGAGCTCGTGAGGCGTATCAAGCTGCTGGAAGATCCGGACCTTCACGTTCGGGTCGGCGTTCACTCCGGCTATGTCGTCGCGCATATCATCGAGGGTGACTTCTCTTCGATCTATGAAGCAGGCGGCCCGGCGGTCCACCTGGTGAAGCGGTTCGAAAGCGCGGCGCAAGCCGGACAGATTCTGGCATCGGAATCCTCCCAGAGTCTGGCGACCGGAATTGTGACCTTCAAGGCCCTGCCGCCGAAACGGATGGAGGGGTTTCCCGCGCTGGTGCCCTGTTACGAGGTCGTCGAGATCAGCGGTTTGAGCCGATGGCGCGCCCGCTCTACGGCCGGTCTTTCATCCTTCGTCGGCCGGAACGAACAGATTTCGCAGCTGGAGCGCGCGGCGCAGGCAGTCGGCCCTTCCGGGAAGATCGCCGCCGTAGTGGGAACGGCGGGAATAGGAAAGTCCCGTGTGGTCCATGAATTCGTGGCTACGTTGCGGCTACGTGATTGGCAGATTGTTGAAGCCGAGGGCAATCCGCTCGAGCAAGCCGTTCCGTATGCCTTGCTGAAGAAGCTTGTTCAAAGCGCCCTGCAGGCGGAGAATCTCACTCTCGCGGATTACGTCGGCTCAAATGAGGACCCCACGCCCGCTCACGCCGAGCTTTGGCCTGCGGCCCTCAATTCTGTTCTCGACCAGCCGGTTCGGGATCCACGCTGGCGCGATCTCGAACCGTTACTAAGGCGGCGTGTAATTATCGATGCCGTTCGCAGCATGCTGGATCGAGTGATCTCGTCGCGGCCGACAGTGTTGTTGCTGGAGGATTTGCATTGGATCGATGGCCAGAGCGAGACGGTTGTTGAAGTTTTGATGTCGCTCGCGACCAGCCGGCCATTGCTGGTGCTGCTGACCTGGCGGACCGAGTATACGCCGGACTGGCTTGAAGGCCTGGATGTACTGCGGATCTGGCTTCGGTCGCTCGACGCGGTCTCGGCAAACGCGCTGCTCGACAATTTGCTCGGTACGGCTGCCAATCTCGATGCGCTCAAGGCCCGCATCCTCCGCCACACCGGACAGATTCCGCTCTTTATCGAGGAGGTCGCGCGGCAGTTTATCGGCCGCCGCGTCGCTGGCGGCGCCGAGGCGTCCTGGGATACCCTCGAAATCCCTCCCACCGTTCAGGGAGTGATCGCGTCGCGCATCGATCGCTTGTCGAAAGAAGACAAGGCGCTTCTGCAACTCGCTTCGGTTCTCGGACCGCGCATATCGCCGCATCTGCTCGCCGCCGTGACCGAGATGCCGATAGCGCAATTGCAAAGTCGGCTCTGGTCGCTGGAGATTCTGGATTTCCTTGAGGAGGTGCGGTCAGGCCCTTCGGTCGAGTATGTCTTTGCCCATGATCTGATTCGCGAGGTTGCCTACGAATCGATCCTCCGCTCGCAGCGGGAAGTGCTGCATCGCCGGATTTTGACGGCTCTGGAAGCAATCTCGACCGGGCGCGAGGAAGACGTTGCGGAAGCGCTTTGCCAGCATGCGGTCAAGGCCCAGGATTGGAGCAAGGTTGATCGATATGGCCATTTGGCTGCGAGGAAGGCGTTTGCCAGATCGGCGTTCCGGGACGCCACGGAATATTTCAAGATCACGATGGATGCGGTGGACAAGCAGCCGGAATCGACGGCGCGCGAGCAACGGGCGATCGACCTGCGTATCGAAGCGCGACTAGCGTTCGTGTCGTTTGGAAGCATCGAGGAATGGTTTGGTCTCGGTCACGACGGGGAGGCGCGGTCCAGGAAGATTGGCGATGAAGGACGGCGGCTGGCCTCCATCGCGATCAGGGCGGCGGCGCTGAATTTCTACGGTACGCCTTATGAAGCGATCGCGGTGGCGGAAGAAGCCGTCGCGCTGGCTAACCGGATGAACAACGCGCGTTGGCTTGGCTTTGTCGAATACGGCCTTGGCCAATCCTATTTTCTGGCCGGACGATATCGGGATGCAGAGCGGCACCTCGCAAAGGCAACTGCGTTGCTTACGAGCGCACCGGAAAACGTCCCTCCGGGAACAACGGGATCCAGCCTTCTGGTGCTTTGCTGCATGATGAGCGCCATCGTTCATGCATGGTTGGGCGAATTTGATCAGGCCGAACGTTGCTCCGAAAAAGCGAGTATCCTGGCGGAAACGAACGACCGCCCTTATGACATCATCGCGGCCGACTACGGTCGCGGGGTCGTGCAAATGATGCGTGGCGATCTTGAAGAGGCAGAAGGCGCCCTCGATCAAGCGCTCCGGGTTTCGCGCGAAAGCGAGGCCCGCTTGTTTCGGCCTCTCATTATGAGCGCGCTAGGAAGCCTTTACTCGCAGCAGGGACATGGCGACCGCGCGACGGAGATCCTGTTGCGGGCCAAGGACGAAGCCGACAAGCTTGGTCATGAAACCAGCAAGGTCGCCGTCTCGGCGTATCTCGGCGCGGCCTACGGTCAGCTCGGCAATATCCAGCATGGATTGTCCCTCCTGCGCGCCTGCCAAGCCGGCGCAAGACAGAAGGGATATGGGGGTATCGAAGCGCTGGCGGCGAGCGCAGAGGCGAATATTCTCGCAGCGCAAGGCGGGCACATGCTTGAGGAGGCCATGGCCTGTCTGCAACGAACCATCGAATTCACCGCCAGGCTGGAAGCCTTGCCCCTGCTGGGAGCGGCCAAGGGGGTACGAGCCCGGCTCCTGGCGGCCTCCGGCCGGACGGACGAGGCAAGGGAGGAGTTGGTCCAGGCTATCACCCTCTTCGACCAATCAAAAATGACTGTACATCTACAACGTGCTAAAGCGGCGCTCTCCAAGTTCTCGGATATTTGACATAATATGGCCACGTTATGGCCACGGCAATTACCGCCGCAATTCAAGGAGCAGGAAATGGGTGGGTTGGTCTACAGCGGAAAATTTGAAGAACATATAAATGAACTGTATAGCCCGGAGAATATCAGCAAAACCGCGAAGAAATTCAAAGAATACGAGAAGAAGAACGGCCCTTATGCATTCGGGAAATTCACGAAATTCCTTGTGCCGAAAAAAGAAAACTGGGCCGGCGAATCCGGATCCACCCAGGGGCACGACAAGTGGGAAAAGCACTCCGGCGCCATTCCCAAGGCGATCCGCGACAAGATTACCGAAGTCATCGCGACCAATCTGAGGTCACCCAACCCGATGCCGCTGGTGCTGAAGGTCGGTGAGAACGTCGATGGCACGCATGACCTGAAAGTCCGGATCTTTGCCCATAATGGCCACATGCATATTGGACTTCACATGCTTTGCCCGAATTCCTTGCTGAAATAGCCCTGATCGCGCAGATTCGAATGGCCAGCAAGACCGCAGGTTTTGCTGGCTTTTTGCTGCAAATCGCCCTCCACTGCGACCGCAGTGCGATCCGGCCATGGTTCTGCCGTTATGGCGGCATTGTCCTGTTTTCCGCCGCCAAATCGACGCGGCAGGCGCTTTCCGGTTGAAAAGCCGGCCCGCGTTGACTACGGAAGGGCGGTAATCCCGTGTTCCCTGGAGTTTGACTGGCGTGCCTCAACAAAGGACGGGTGAAGCTCACGGATTCTCGAGCAGCAAACTATCGGTCTTGCGCAAGCACCCGATCTTTGCCGACCTCGAGCCGGAAGCTTTCGAGCAACTCTGCCGTTACGCCAAACACTCCACGCTCAAGCGGGGAGCCACGCTGTTCTCCAAGGGGGATCCCGGTCACAGCCTGTACGCGGTCATTTCGGGTACGGTGAAGATGAGCATTTCCTCGCCGGATGGCCGCAATGCGATCCTCAATATCGTTGGGCCTGGGGAAATTTTCGGCGAGATTGCGCTGCTCGACGGACAACCCCGCTCGACCGACGCCATCGCAAACAGCAATTGCGAACTCTTCGTCATCGACCGACGCGAATTCATCCCCTTTGTGAAGGCTCAACCGGCGTTGGCAATGAAATTCATCGAATTGCTCTGCGAGCGGTTGCGATCGACCAGCGATCAGGTCGAGCAGATTATCCTGCAGAATCTGCCAGGACGGCTGGCCAGCGCGCTGCTTCGTCTGTCCGAAAAGCACACCTCTGCCCCGCAGGGCCGAACCATCGCGATCACGCAGCAGGAGATCAGCGAGATGGTCGGCATGACCCGGGAGAGCATCAACAAGCAATTGCGCGCCTGGGCCGGCCGCGATTGGGTACGTCTCGAGCACGGTGCCATCGTTGTGCTGAATGCCGAGATGCTTCGTGAGACGGCAGAAGCGGGGGCGGGGCACAACGGCGAATGACCGCCGATGCCTGTCGCGAAGTCGGCCAGTGAAGTCCGGACGCGCAGGGTTCATTGACTGGTGGTTACGGGATTGGCGCCACGTTCAATGGTGAATTCCAGGTCAATCAGCCCACGCGAGTGATTCAGGTCCGATTGCGACATCAGCAAGGTCAGATCCTTGCCTTTGAGGGATGCAAGCACCTCCGAGAGCCGTTCCGACAGCGCGGGTGCGATGCCTTCGAACGGCTCGTCGAGCAGCAGGCATTTAGTGCCAATGGCAAGCGCCCGGCCGAGCGCGACCAGCTTTTGCTGTCCGCCGCTCAGCAATAGCGCCTTGCGCTCTCGCATTTCGGTGAGTTCGCCGATCACCTCATAGACGAAGTCGAGCCGGGCCTTGCGGTCGAGATGCCCCGCGACCCACAACGGCAGCATGATGTTTTCTTCGACCGTCAATTGAGGCACCAGGCAACGATCTTCAGGCATATAGCCGATCCCGAGTGACGCGCGGGCATGACGTGGACTGGTTGACAGATCGGTGCCCTCAAACCGCACTGCGCCCTGGGTCAGCTTGAGGTGCCCCATGATCGAACGCATCAGTGTCGTCTTGCCGGCGCCGTTGCGACCCACCAGGCTGACCATCGCGCCTCTGGCGACGCGCATCGTAAAGCCGCGCAACGCAGGCATCGACTGGATCTCAACCACGAGATTGTCGATCTCGAGCAATGGCGCAGTCGCACTCATCGCACGCCCCCGGTGACGTAGCGGCGAACTTCCTGATCCTTCAACACGTCGGAGGGCGCGCCGTCGGCCAGAATCCGGCCCTGATAGAACGCCACGACACGGTCGGCATAGCGGCTGACGATCTCCATGTCGTGCTCGACGAACACGATGGTCGCGGCATCCGGCGCGACGGCATGGATCACCCGGTCCATGGTCGTGAATTTCTCTTCGGCCGACACGCCGGACGTCGGCTCGTCCAGCAAAAGCAGTTTCGGGCGGCGCACTAACGCCATGGCGATGTCGATCAGTTTGCGCACCCCGCCCGCAAGCTCCGAGATTGGGCGATCGGCCAGATCGGCCAGGCCAAAGCGCTCGAGCAGTTCGACGGCATTGTCATGGCGGCCTTGGGCTTCCGCGGGCGCGCGAAGCGACATTCGCGCGCCAACGCCGGATATGGCCACAGTGAGGTTCTCGGCAGCCGTGAGTTCAACAAACAGCTGTGGAATCTGAAAGGAACGCGAGATGCCGAGTCGGGCTACGCTTCGGGGTGAGCGCCTGCCTATGTCTATTCCGTCGAGCATGATCGTGCCGCTGTCAGGCTTCAAATAGCCCGTGACCATGTTGACGAAGGTGGTCTTGCCGGCGCCGTTGGCGCCTATCAGGCTGATCTTCTGGTTGGTTGCAATATCGAGAGTGAGTGCATCGGCGGCGACCACCGCGCCAAAGCGTTTTTCGAGCCCGCGCACGGAAAGGACCGGGTTCACGGCGTGGCTCCTCTCTCAGCGGCCAGCGGTGCTTTTGCGGTCGAGGTGCTCCGCTTGCGCCGGTTCCTGATCCAGAGCGAGCCGATACCGCGAGGTAGAAACAGGATGACGCCGAGGAGGAAGACGCCGAGCACGAGTTGCCAGGTATTGGGTAAATAGAGGTTCGAGAACGAACGGACCAGTTCGAGCGCCATCGAGGCCACGAAGACGGCGGCGACGCTCTGGTTGCCGGCAAGGACCGCAATGAAGACGAATTCACCCGAAGTAGTCCAGTAGGCGAATTGCGGATCGATATGCCGCTGCGCCATCAGGGCAAACGCGCCGCTCGCGCCGGCGAAGATCGCGGCGATCACAAAATTGATCGATATGATCCGGTTGGCCGAGATGCCGAGATATTCAACGCGTAGATTGTTTTCACGCACCGCGAGGCTGGCAAGACCGAATTCGGACCGGAACAGGATGGTCGCGCCGATGCCGGCAAAACCGGTCACGATGACCGAGACGGCATACAACATGAAGTCCGCCTCCCGCGGATCGGTGAAACTCAGGCCAAACAGGGTCGGCCGCCCGACATTGAATCCGTCCGAGCCGCCGAGCGCCGTCGACTTTACCAGCGCGCCGTAAAACACCATCGATAGGGCCAGGGTCAGCATGCCGAAGAAGATGCCGCTGTAGCGTGCGATCAACGGGCCGACGACGAGGCCGAGCAGGCCGCCACATGCCGCGCCGATGATGACTTGCGCCACGGCGTCGGTGAGACCCCAGGCGTTGGCGATCAGTGCCACACCATAGCCGCCGGCGGCAAAGAACAGGCCTTGGCCGAACGAAACGTTGCCGGTGCGTGCAAGTACCACGATTCCGAGCGCGATCAGAGCGTTGGAGGCGGCAATGGTAGCCAGCGACAATGTCCAGGTCGGCAGCACGCGGCCGAACAACGCCACCCCCGCGATGAGGGCGATCATGGCCAGCGGATGCAGGTCCTTCTTCATCAAATCCGCCTTGCCGTCTCGCGCTTGAACAGACCCTCAGGGCGAAACATCAGCACGGCCGCCGTGATGAGGTAGATCATGAACAGTTCGGCCTGCGGCATCAGATGAACTGACGCTGCGCGCGCGAGCCCGACCAGGATGGCACCGACGGCTGCGCCCTCGACGCTGCCAAGCCCACCGATGACCACGATGGCGAAGCTGAGGATGATGACATCCGAACTGAGACCGGGCTGCATCGATATTTTGGGAGCGGTCAGGGCGCCGGCGAGAGCGGCGAGCAGGACGCCAAATGCAAATGCGATCGCATAGACGCGGTTGACCCGTACGCCCATGCTGACGCTCATTTCTTCGTTGTGAATCACCGCCAGGACGATCTTGCCGATCACGGTGCGATTGAGTCCGAACCAGATCGCGAAGCCGATCACGGCCGAAATCGGTATCAGCACAAGATCGTAGCCGACGTAATAGAGCCCGGCGAATTCGAGATTGCCGAACAACTCGTATGGCTGCGTCGCATAGATTGGATTGACGCCCCAGATCAGCTTGGTGACGTCTTCAAGGATCAGAAACACGGCATAGGTCACCAGCAGCAGCACCACCTCGTCGCGACCGTAGAACATTTTCAGGAGGCCGCGTTCCAGCAGAAGTCCGACGGCGGACGCGACCAGCGCCACTGAGAGCAGCATGGCGGCGAATCCGACACCTGGCGGAAGGCCGCGCGCGGCGACCATCGTCACGGTGCTCGCCGCGACATAGGCGCCGAGTGCGTAGAAACTGCCATGGGCGATGTTGAGTATCTTCAAGACGCCGAACACCAGCGTCAGGCCGAGGGCGACGATGAACAGCCACGACGCTTGAATCAGGCCATCGAGAACAATCGTCAAAAAGAAATTCATGGCGTTGCGGTCACGAGAATTATTGGCGGGCAGGCATCAGCGGCGCGAACTCACGCACGCGCCGCTTTTGTAGACTCATTGAACGCAGGCGCTATCTAGTTGCACTTGGCGCCCTGCATGCCACCCTTGATCCAGTCGATTGCCTTCACACCCGGGGGCGGGTTGACGCATTCGGCGGCGAAGTACTGGATATCCACCAGATCGACCCGCTTGAGATCCGGATTGTATTTGGTGCGGCTGAAGGCGATCGGCTGGATCGCCTGATGGCCGTCGGCAAGCTTCATCTGAATGAGTCCTCCGGGAGAGGGCCACTCCAGACCGGTCATTGCCGCGACCATTTCATCGGTCGAAGGTTTCTTGCCGCCGTTCTTGCTCATGGCTTTTTCGACCGCGGCTTTCAATCCAAGTATCGCCTGTGTCATGCGATAGGAGGCCTGAACCGGATAGACGCCATTGGCGGCCTCGTATCCTTTAAACAGCCAATCATTCAGCGGCGATTTCTGCGACATCAGGCCGTAGGCGCCGCGCGCGCCGATAATGGTGCCGTCAGGCATCTTGTCGCCGAGCGGCGGCAGCACATGATCAGCGGCACTGAACACGAGCTGGCTACGCTTCGGCAGCCCGCGGGGGGCCGACTGCAGGACGAAAGCCTGCAAGTCGCCGCCCCATAGGCTGGAATAGACCACGTCGGAGCCGGCGCCCACCAGCGCAGAAATTTCGGTGCCGTATTGGCCGGCGCCAAACTTGGGCAGCAGATCCGTCTGAAGCTTGACGCCGGGATAGAGCTGTTCGGCTGCAGCGACGAAGTCGGCCCGGCTGTCCTGGCCCCAGGCGTAATCCTGGTTGATCGCCGAAAGTGTCGTCATCTTGATGTTCTTGGCCTTCATGTACCTAATGAGGCCGACGTTATCCATCGTGGCGTGGGCGGCAGTGCGGAACACGTAGTTGTACTTGCCGTCCTCGAAAATGCGCGGCGTTCCGCAATCCATCAGCACCAGCATCTTCTTCAGCTCTTCCGCGATCGGTGCGACAGCAAGACAGTCACCGGAGCCGATATAGCCGAGCACGACGTCGACGTTGTCGCGCTGGTAGAGATTGCGCAGTTCCTGCACCTGCTTGGTGGCACCACCATTCTCGTCGATGATGACGGGCTCGACCTTCATGCCACCGAAGCCGACCTTCTCGTAGGGTGAGGGCGCTGAGCCCTTGTTCAACTGATCGATCACGAACTGCGCGCCGTTGCGGGCGGGAACGCCAAAACTATCTGCCGCCGGCCCCGACAGGAACGTTACGACGCCGAGCTTGAAGGTTTCCTGCGCAGATGCCGGCCCCGCCAGGGCAAGGGATGTTGCAGCGACAGATGCAGCCAAGACAGCCCGATTAGTCCGCCAAGAACGGTCCATGATTTCCTCCGCTGATGTCGACGGGTTTTCCCGCCTGGTTATCCGCGCCGTTCGCCCCGGCATCGGCCGTCATTGGCGCGAGTTTAGGCAAGCTTTCACGGCGCGTCTATACGCGCCAGGTCTGGAGGGGAGCTGCCTGATGCTGCCTTTGCCGAAGATGCCGCTTCAGTCAGGCCGTTTTGCTTCTCCTAAATATCAAACACCGCCACGGCGCGGATGGGCGAAGCCGTCCCGCCGCGCCACTTCATCGGCAGGCCGATGAAGGTGAACTGACCGCGACCAAGCAGCGTTTCGAGATTGCACAGGCTCTCGATATGGGTGATGTCGAGGTCGAGGCAGGCCTTGTGGACGAGGGCATTCACCTTTCCTTCCGGTCCCGGCCGCATCGAATCGATACCGAAATGCACGATGCCCTGCTGCGCCAGCCATTCGGTAGCGGCGACGTTCACGCCGGAATTGTCGCTCGAATATTCCTTGCGGGGGAATGTTCGCTCATGGTGACCGGTGCACAGCAGCACGGTGCCGCCCCTCGGCACCGGCACGCCGGCCTTCGTCACCGCCGTCTCGAGATCAGCAGGCGTAATCTCGGCGCGGGGTGCGATGTGGCGCAGGTCGACGCAGATGCCCGGCACGATGCATTTCTCCAGCGGGTACTCATCGATGGATATGCCGCTCTTGCCGAAATGCCTGGGCGCGTCGATATGGGTTCCGGCGTGGTCCACCATGGAGATGAACATCGACGCCAGCCCGTGCACATTGCCGGACTCCGCAAAGGATTCTTCGTGGGTCTTCCAGACGCCGTGCATTACCGGAGGGTGCCCGGGATAGCTCGGCGTGCGATGATAAAGCTCTCGGCTGAGGTCGACGATCTTCACGCGGAGTCTCCCCGCCGCGGGCCGCGGCCGTTTTAGAACCCGAACGCCCTTGGCAGCGCCAGCGACAGCCAGGGCACGTAGGTCACGATCATCAGCACGGTAAACATCACATAATAGAACGGCCAGATGCCGCGCATCACCTCATCGACCGAAACCTTGCCGATGGCACAGCCGACGAACAGCGTCGTCCCCACCGGCGGAGTTAGCAGGCCGATGCCGAGATTGAGCAGCATGACGATGCCGAAATGCACGGGATCGATGCCGAAACTCTTCACGACAGGGAGCAGGATCGGCGTGCAGATCAGGAGCAGCGGCGCGAGGTCGAGGGCCGTTCCCAGGACCAGCAGCATGATGTTCAACCACATCAGCAGGACGTATTTGTTGCTCGATATGGCGACAAAGAATTCCGTCATCTTTGCCGGCATCTGCATCAGGGCGGCGACATAGCCGAAGCATGATGCGGTGGCGACCAGCGTCAGCACCATCGCCACGGTCTGCAGCGTCCGGTAGACCAATAGCGGCAGTTCGGACCACTTGTAGTCCCGATAGATGAACATCGTGACGAAGAACGCCCAGACGCAGGCGACCGCGCCGGCCTCGATCGGCGTGAACACGCCGGTGAGGATGCCGCCCAGCACGATCACCAGCGTCACGATCCCCCACACGGCGTCACCGAGCATCCTGACGGCCTGGCGGATGGGCACGGGCTCGCCCTTGGGATGCTTGTCGCGATAGGCGTAGAACAAGCAGAGCAGCATCAACGAGAAGCCCAGCAGCAGTCCGGGAATCACGCCGGCAAGGAAAAGGCTCGTGATCGACACCACGCCGCCGGTGGCCAGAGAATAGATCACCGAATTATGGCTCGGCGGAATGATGATCGCCTGCAGCGAGGCGCTGATCGTCACGTTGGTGGCGAACACCCGCGGGTAGCCTTTGGCGGCCATCTGGGGAATCATCACCGAACCGATCGCGGACGTGTCGGCGACCGACGATCCGGAGATGCCGCTCATGATCGTGGTCGCGAGAATATTGACTTGCGAAAGACCGCCGCGCATGCGCGTGAACCCGACGACCACGGCTGCGAAATCGACCAGCCGCCGCGCCATGCCGCCCTCGGCCATGATGGCGCCCGCCAGCACGAAGAACGGGATGGTCAGCATCGAGACCTTCCCGACGCCGCTGGCAAATTGCTGCATGACCGCGCCGACCGGCAAGTCGATCCACAAAGCGCCCACGAGCGAGGACAGCGCCAGCGCATAAGCGATCGGCATGCCGATCGCGAAGAAGAAACACATGCTGAGGAGGAGAACGGCGATATCCATGAGAATTACTCGACTGGTACGTGGGCGTCGGCGCCGTCACGCGGCGGTGGCCCGATGGTCAGGCGCTCGACGACGAAAAGGAACATCATGGCGCCACTGACCACGATCGGCAGATAAGTGACGCCGACCGACAGCCATGGGAATTCATCCACCGAATTGCCCCAGGTGGTCTGCACCAGCCTCAATCCCCACACGACCATGAAAATCGCAATCACACCCATCAGTACCTCGCTTAAGAAGAGCGACGCACGGCGCAACAGCGGCGGCAGCAAGTCGGTGCCGACCGTCATGTTCATGTGGATGCGCTGACGGTAGCAGTTGGCGGAGCCGATGAAGGTGATGCCGACGGTCAGCAGCACCGCCATCGGTTCGGGCCATGACGAGGCGCTGTTGAGAATGTATCGGGTATAGACGGCCCACGGAATGACCGCCGAGACCAGCACGAGCGCTACGCACGCGACAATGGCACCCGTCCAATAGACCACATCGACCACACGCCGGAAAACGCCGGCTCCAGAATCGGACATCTTGACCTCGGAAAGTAACGGCGCTTCGGATCGGTCCTGCGGGTCAGGGGGTAGCCGGAACAGACATCGTCCGGCTACTCAAAGACCGCAAGCCCGGACCTAGTTGACTGCCTCGATGCGTTTGACCATGGCGGCATACTTGGAGCCGTACTTGTCCCAGACCGGCTTTACCGCATCCTGGAACGGCTTCTTGTCGATGTCGGTAATAATCTCGGTGCCGGCCGCCTTCATCTTTTCGATCGCGGCGTTCTCCGCTTCATACCAGAGCACGCGCTGCTCGGCCTGCGTTTCCTTCGAAAGCTTCTTGATCAGCGCCTGATCTTCCGGCGACAGTTTTTGCCAGGAGATGCGCGAGAAGACCAAGAGCTCCGGAATGATCAGGTGCTCGGTCATCGTGAAATACTTGGCCACCTGATAGTGGTTCTGCGCCATGAACGAGGGCGGATTGTTCTCCGCGCCGTCGACCACGCCGGTCTGCATCGAACTGAAGACCTGATCGAAGCCCAGGGCGACGCCGTTGCCGCCCAGTGCATTCATGGTGTCGACGAACAACGGATTGCCCATCATGCGGACCTTGAGGCCCTTGAGGTCGGCGATGGTGCGGACCGGCCGCTTGTTGTTGTAGACATTGCGCGAGCCGGCGTTCATCCAGCACAGCGCGATCAGGCCGGTCTTTTCGTTCGCGGAAATCTTTGCCAGCAATTCGTCGCCGATCTCGCCGTCGATCACCTTCTCCATATGTTTGGAGTTGCGGAATACAAACGGCATGTTGAAGACGTTGACGTCGTCCACGACGGGGCCGACAGCGCCGACCGAAATGCGAGCGATCTGGAGCGCGCCGAGCTGGGCTTGCTCGATCATTTCCTTTTCGCCACCCAACTGCATCGAGGGGAACATCTGGATCGTCAGCCGGCCGTTGGTGGCGGCTTCCAGCTTCTTGCCCATTCGGACGACGGATTCGACCGTCGGATAGCCCAGCGGATGAACGTCCGATGCCTTCAGCACCATTTTCGTTTGAGCAAACGCGGATGACAGCGGCGTCGTGGCCGCCATTGTGGCCCCGAGCCCTGCACTCAGCTTGATGAAGTCGCGGCGTTTCATTGTGTTCCTCCTGATGTTGTTTATCGTTTTATGGATTTTTCAAACTTTAGGGTCGCTCGTCGAAGTACTCCGGATTGATATGTTGAGTAGCCGAGATGTTCTCGAGAAGGCTTTCGAGGTGGACTTCCATCGCCCGCCTTGCGCCTTCCGCGTCGTGCGCCTCGATCGCAGTCAGGACCGCCTCGTGTTCGACGATCACCTTTGCAATCCGCCCGCGCTGGGGCAGGGTCAGCCGGCGATAGCGATCGACGTGAACCTTCACCTGCTGGATATACTTCCAGATTCCGGGATAGCCTGCGACCTCGGCGACTGTAGCATGAAACATTTCATCGGCCTGATGGAACGTATCGCTGTCTCCGGCGGCGCTGGCCTCGCGCTGCCGTTCCAGGATCGACTGCAGCGCCAGTATCTGGCTCGATGTCGCGCGCTCCGCGGCCAGCCGCGCGGTGGTTTCCTCCAGCGCCTTGCGGATGATGATGGCCTCCGGCAGCGCTGCCACCGGAATGCGCGAGACGAAGATGCCGGATTGGGGATAGATCTCCAGCAGGCCCTCATCCGATAATTTGAGGATCGCCTCGCGAACGGGAGTGCGGCTCACGCCGTAGGAGAGCGCGATTTGCGCCTCCGAGATGGCTTCGCCGGGGTGACGCTGCAGCGACACCAGTTCGATCCGAAGGTCGGAGTAGATCTTTGACGCCGCTGTAGCCGCGCGCGGTCTGCCGCTGCGGCCCGTGCCGGCGGCCATTCGGCGAACCCCAGGATTCGTTTTTTTCGATGCGCGGGCGGGCATGGCTGCTTTCTCGATTGATATATTAGTATATGAATTGGCTTTGACAATCGAAAATCGAGCCGCTCGGTGGTTTTATGCTGCGCGCCGGAGGCTCCTCCGACGATTAGAGCTCTACGTGGGCGCCTGGCTTCGGCCGCTGATGAAGCCGGCGCGTTTCCGCTGTTCATGCTCTCCGGCACCGGTCAACAGGTCGATCAGGTCCTGCGCTTGTTGTGGGTGGGCGGCGGCGACCGTGATGCCCGCCGTGTACATCGTTGCAAGTTCGCAGCCCGGCGGCAGTGAGCCGGACAGGGTTACACCTTTGGTGCTGATGATCTCGGTGGATTGCGTGCACCCGATCGGACGCTGCGCATCGGACACGGCCAGTTCGCGCATCGCCGTCGCGCCATTCGGGAAAATCCTGAGCCGGGCGGCAACCTCATCGGCGATGCCGAGCTGCTGAACGACATTTGCAACATGAATTCCGGCCGTCGAGGCTTTGGTATCCGGCACGAAGATCGCGTCCGACGCCAGCAAGGCCTCGCGTAAATCAGCGGCATCCCTGACGGCGGCCAGGGGATCGCCGGTGCGGACGGCGAGGGCGGTTTCGACCAGGCCGACATCGGCGATCGAGGTAGCAACCACCAGCTTCTCCTCCGCCAGTTTGGCGACGATGGCCGCGGTCAGGATGACGATGTCTGCCGGCGTATCCTTGCGCAATCTATCAGCCATGACACCGACCGCACCAAACTCGCCTGCAATCTCGAAGCCGGTTTGGGCCTTGAACGCCGGTGCAAGGCTTGCGACCAAGCCCTGTGCCGCGCCACCGCTCAGGATGTTCAGCGTGTTCATCGGCTCAATTCCATCGCGGCAATGATTCTGTCGCGCGTAATCGGCAGATCGCGCACCCGCACGCCGAGTGCGTCGAACACGGCGTTGGCGATGGCTGATGTAACCGGGCCATGAGCAGCCTCACCGGCGCCGACCGGGTCGATATCGGGTCGCTGGATGACCTCAACCTCGACATCGGGTACTTCGCTGAAGCGCAGGATCGGATATTCCGTCCAGCTGGTGCTGGTGATGCGTCGTCGGTCGAAGCGGACGCGCTCCTTCAGCACCCAGCTTGTGGCTTGAATGGCGCCGCCCTCGATCTGGTTGACGACGCCGTCGGGATTGATCGCTTCGCCGACATCGACCGCCAGCGTCAATTTCCTGACGCTGATCTCCTCCGCGCCCTCGATCTCGGCGATCGCAGCGCAATAGGCGCCGGTGTTCTTGTAGCGGGCAAAGGCCACACCGTGACCGATGCCCGGCTGCTTCTCGGGCTTCCATTTGGCGCGAGCGGCAACGGCGCGGATGACATCCCTGGCCCGCTCATCCTTCAAATGGCGCAGCCGGAACGCGACCGGATCCTCGCCGCGCTCGGTGGCGATTTCATCGAGGATGGATTCGATCGCAAACACATTGCCCTGCGCGCCCAGCGTTCGCAGTGCTGAGGTGCGGATCGGCATCGTTGTCAGGCGATGGCTTTCGATGCGCCAGGATGGAAAATCATAAAGCGGGACCGAGTTGCGATCGCTGCCGCCGCCATTGGCCTGCGGCGGATTGGTCGAGACCATGCGCGGAAACGGATCGGCCAGCTCGAACCCCGCCAGTAACGCGGGCTGTGCCGCGCGCCCCGGCCGCGCCACGTGACCGTTGCCCCAGATCGAGTGTCGCCAATCGACGATTTCACCCTGCGCATCGAGATCGGCCTCGATCTCGATCGCCATCGCCGCGCCAAAGGGTGCATCCGACATCTCGCCTTGGCGCGACCATTGGACCCGAACCGGCCGGCCACCGGCGGCTTTGGCGAGCAGCACGGCATCGAGCGCGACGTCATCGGCGGCGTTGTGCCCGTAGCAGCCCGCGCCCTCCATATGCTCGACGGTGATCTGCTCGACGGGCAGTTTGAGAACCAGCGCCAGATCGGTGCGCAGGAGATAGACGCCCTGGCTGTGGGTCCAGACATGAACGCGGTCGCCGTTCCACTGCGCCATGGCGCAGGATGGCGCGATCGATGCGTGCGCAATATAGGGGCGGGTATATTGTCGCCGGATAGTCCGCGCTGTCGCGCCGGGTGATGCGGCCGTTTTCTTGTCGATAGTCGTCGATTCTGTCGGTTGGGCCTTCAAGAATGAAGCCAGATCGTTTTCGTCGGGGAGGGGGTCGCCATCAGACCACGCCGCGCCCTTGCGCAAGGCTTGTAGGGCCAGCTCCGCACCATGTTCGGTCTCGCTGACGACACCGGCAAAACTGCCATCGCGCACGATCGCGACGAAACCGGCGACGGCGCGGGCGCCATCCTCCTTCAATTCGATAAGTTTTGCGCGCGCGTTCTCCGGCCGCAGCACGCGCCCGTGCAGCATTCCCGCCACCGCCTGATCGTGGATGAAGCGCCGCCGGCCCAAAACCTTGTCCGGAATGTCGATCCGCTGAATTGAATTCCCGGCCAACGCCCGGCGCGATGCGATCTTTGGCATTGCGCCCGGCGTGGCGTCGCGATCGAGCGAGACTTCGTCGGCAAGTTCCCAATAGCTGGTCCTGACATTGCCCGGTCCTGAAATGGTGCCGTCCTCGATGTCGAGCGCACCGATATCAACCCCCAACCGTTCCGCCGCCTGCTGAAGAAAGATCCGGCGGACCTCGGCGCAGGCGTGGCGTAGCGCGCGTCCCGACTGCTGGATGGAGAGACTGCCCGACGTGACGCCTTCGTTGGGGCTGACTGCGGTCGATGCGCGGATCATCCGAACCCGCGACAGATCAATATCGAGTTCGTCGGCGGCGATCTGCGCCAGCGCCGTCACGATGCCTTGCCCGATCTCCACCTTGCCGGGCGAGATCGTTACCTGTCCGGAGCTCGAAAATTTCAGCCATGCCGACAGTTTCGGGTTTGCGGCAAGACTCGCCGGCAGTGCGGGCGGGGAGGGAGCGGGGGCCGGCTGGTTCATCCTGCCGCCATTTCTTCCGCCGCGCGCAGCACCGCCCGCACCATGCGATTATGCGAACCGCAGCGGCAGAGGTTGCGGTCGAGCGCTTCCTTCACCTCCCGGCTTGTCGGTGACGGATTTCGCTTCAACAGCGCCACTGCGCTCATCAGGATGCCGGAGACGCAATAGCCGCATTGCAGCGCCTGCTCGGCGATGAAGGCGCGCTGCAGCGGATGCGGGTGCTCGCTCGTTCCCAGCCCTTCGATCGTCGTGACATCCTTGTCGGCCACCGACCACAGCGGTGTATCGCAGGCGGATACCGCGCGCTCGCCGACGATGACGTTGCAGGCGCCACACTCGCCGGCGCCGCAGCCGAAATGCGGCCCGATCACGTCGAGATGTCCACGCAGAATATCCAGCAATGACCGGTCGGGATCGGCGTCAACCTCGGTGTCGGCGCCGTTGAGGCGAAATCGAACGCTCGGCATCGAGGGCGAACCTTCTCTCGTGGCTTCTTCTTATTGCGGCGGCTTGTCGAATTTCTTGACCACTTCCGCCCATTTCACAATATCGCCGCGCAGGAATTTGTCGAATTCCTCAGGGGTCATCGACATCGGAACCGCGCCCTGCTGGGTCCAGAGTTTGACGACATCGGGCCGTTTCACCGCTGCGTTCACCGCCGCATTGAGCTTGTCGATAACAGGCTTTGGCGTACCCGCGGGCGCCATCAGGCCGAGCCAGATGGTGGCCTCATAGCCGGGAATGCCGGCCTCGATCACCGTCGGCACGTTGGGCAGCACGGTCGAGCGCGTCTGGCCGGTCGTCGCCAGCGCGCGCACCTGATTTTCGGCGACGTTGGGCGCCATCGCCGGAACCGCATCGATCATCATCTGCACCTGGCCGCCGATCACGCCGCTGCGCGCCTCGCCGCTGTTACGGTAGGGCACGTGCAAGACGTCGATGCCGGCCATGGCTTTGAACAGCTCGCCCGCCATGTGGTATGGCGTGCCCTGGCCCGATGAGGCGTAGTTCAGTTTCCCGGGCTGCGATTTCGCGAGTGCCACGAATTCCTGCAGCGTCTTCGCCTGCACCGAGGGATGAACCACGATGACGAGGTCGGAATAGTTGACCGGCGCGATCGGCGCGAGATCGCGCATCAGCTCGTATTTGCGCTGTGGAACCAGCGATTCATTTGCAGTCTGTGTGTTCGACATCATCAGCAGCGTGTAACCGTCCGGCGGAGACTTGGCGACTTCCTGCGTGCCGATCACGCCGCCGGCGCCGGTGCGGTTTTCGATTACGAAGGGCTGGCCGAAGCTTTCCTGCAGAATGTTCCCGATCTGGCGGGCGGTGACGTCGGCAGGCCCTCCGGCGCCGAAGGGAACAATCACCTTCACTGCTCGTGACGGATAGTCCTGTGCCTGTGCGCTTGTGAGCAATGCCGTGAACAGAGCTGCAGCCAGAGCCAGTGCAATCCCCGGTGCGAACCTTGGGCCCGTCATTTCTCCATCCCCTGACTATTGTTTTATTCCTTGCCGCAAGTTTAGCTGCAATGGGAACGGGCTGTCGACGAAAGACTGGCTGCGCGCCATCGGAATAAAAGATAATCTCGGGTGTATCGGACCGAGCAGGAGCGAGCCCGCAGAGAAGGCTCGACAAACGACAATTTGGGAGCGCCAATGAAGAACTCGATCTCGCGACGCCATGTGCTCCAGGGCACCGGCGCGGTGCTCGCAAGCGCAGCATTTTCCACGCGGGTGATGGCTGCTGCGCCGCCACCTGAAACGGTGACGCCGGCGCTGATCGACGCGGCGAAGAAGGAAGGCAAGGTCATCTATTACACCTCGACCGATCTGCCGGTCGCGGAGAAGCTGGCCAAGGCGTTCGAGGCGAAATATCCGGGCATCGCCGTCCGCGTCGAGCGCACCGGCGCCGAGCGCGTATTCCAGCGCATCGGCCAGGAATATTCCAGCAACATCCATGCCGTCGACGTGGTGAACTCGTCCGATGCTGCACATTTCATCGTCTGGAAGCGCGACGGCATTCTGGCGCCTTACGTGCCGGAAGACGTGGCAAAATTCTATCCGGCCGAGCACAAGGACCCGGACGGCCAGTTTGCGAGCTTCCGCGTCTGGCTCAGCATCATTGCCTACAACACCAATCTGGTGAAGGCGGACGACGCGCCGAAGAGTTTTGCCGATCTGCTCGACCCCAAATGGAAGGGCAAGATCGTCAAGGCGCATCCGGGCTACAGCGGCACCATCATGACCGCGACCTATCAGATGCAGCGCGATCTCGGCTGGAGCTTCTTCGAGCAGCTTGCCAAGCAGAACATCATGCAGGTGCAGTCCTCGGCCGATCCGCCGAAGAAGCTCGACCTCGGCGAGCGCGCGGTGATGGCCGACGGCAACGAGTACAACATCTTCCAGATGAAGGAGGCGGGCCGTCCGGTCGAACCGGTCTACGCCACGGAAGGCTCGCCGCTGATCATCGGACCGAACGGCGTCTTCAAGGATGCACCCAATCCGAACGCGGCGAGGCTGTTCCAGTCGTTCAGCCTGAGCCGCGAGGCCCAGCAGCTCATCATCGATGTCGGCGGCCTCCGCTCGGTGCATTCTCAAACCGTCGAGAAGGCGGGGCGCAAGGCGCTCAAGGACGTCAAGACCATGAAGGATGACGCGGCGGCCGTGGAGAAGGAAAGCGAGGCCATCAAGGCGCGCTATACAAAAATCTTCCGCGTTTGACCGCTATGGCCTCCGGACTGCCCGAAACCTCGGTCGCTGAAATGCTGGCCGAAAAGATCGTCGCACTGCAAGCCGGCGCATTGCCGGCTGCAACCGCGCGCAAATGCGAGGATCTGCTGATCGACGTGGTCGGTCTATGCGTCACCGCGCGCAACGAGGACTACGTCGGAAGCGCGCTGGCGGGTTGCGACGATGACGGCCCGTGCACGGCGATCGGGCATCGACGCACGCTGAATGCGGCGGGCGCCGCCTTCGTCAACGGGACGGCCGCGCATGGCGAGGATTTCGACGACACTTTTGAGGGCGGCCCGGTCCATGCCGGCGCCGTGATCGTGCCGGCGGTGCTCGCCGCCTGCGAGCGGCATAATCCGGATGGCCGCATGGCGCTGATCGGGATCGCCGTCGGCACCGAAGTGCTGTGCCGTTTGAGCCTCGTGGTGCCGAAGGCCGTCCACAAGGCCGGTTTCCACCCGACAGCGGTCTTCGGCGCGATGGGCGCGGCTGCCGGTGTCGGCGCGGCACTCGGCCTCAACGCTAGGCAGACCGTCGATGCGCTCGGCATCGCCGGCAGCATGGCCGGCGGCATCATCGAGTATCTTGCGGAAGGTGCCTGGACCAAGCGGCTGCATGCCGGATGGGCGGCGCAATCGGGTATCCGCGCGGCGCTCCTGGCGCGGGCAGGGTTCGTTGGCCCGCGCACCGTGTTCGAGGGCGTGCACGGGCTATTCCACGGCTTTGCGCACACCACGGAGGGCGATTACGACGCGCTGACCGGCGATTTCGGCACCCGCTGGGTGACGGACACACTGGCCTTCAAGCCTTATCCATGCGGGACGATGGCGCAGCCCTATATCGATTGCGCGCGCCGGCTGGCCGCGCACGGCATCAACCCCGAGGACGTCACCGAGATCGTCTGCGAGGTGGCGGAGGGAACGGTGCACCGGCTGTGGGAGCCGCTCGCCGACAAGCAGCGTCCGCGCAACGGCTATGCCGCCAAGTTCGCCGTGCCCTATCTGCTGGCGACCGGCTTTGTGCATGGCGGGGTTGGACTCGGTGCATTCACCGAAAACGCGATCCGCGATCAGCGCGTGCTGGCGCTCGCCGCCAAGGTGAAGTTCGTGATCGACCCTGACAATCCCTATCCGAACAATTACACCGGACACGTCCGCGCCACCCTCCAGGATGGCAGCGTGGTCGAGGATAGGCAGCCTTATTTGCGCGGCGGCGTGCAGGAGCCCCTGACGCGGCAGGACGTGACTGACAAGTTTCTGCTCAACGCCGAACATGGCGGCTGGAGCGCGGTGCAAAGCGATGCGGCGTTGAAACTGATGGCGGGGCTGTATAATGGCCGCGTCGATCTTTCCTCATTGCGCGGGTAGCGGCTCATGACCCAGGAACTTGCAGACAAAGTCGCCATCGTCACCGGCGCGGGCCGCAATATCGGCCGCGCGATCGCGCTGACCCTGGCGGAGGGCGGTGCGTCCATCGTGGTGAACACACGCAGTAACCGCCCCGAAGCGGATGCCGTCGCGCGCGAGATCGCGACTGCCGGCGGCAGGGCGTTGGTCCATATCGGCGACGTCGCCGACGCCGTGGCGGTGCAGGCCATGGCGGACGCAGCCGTCAAGCAATTCGGTCGTATCGATATCCTCGTCAACAACGCGGCGCTGCGGCGCGAGAAGCCGTTCGCCGAGATGAGCTATGCGGCGTGGCGCGAAATCCTCGACGTTACGCTCGACGGCACGTTCCTCTGCGTGAAAGCCTGCCTGCCGGCGCTGCGAAAATCGGGTGCGGCGGCCATCGTCAATATCGGCGGCCTCAGCGCGCATACGGGTGCAAAAAATCGCGCGCATGTGGTGACGGCAAAGGCGGGTATCATCGGCCTGACGCGGGCGCTGGCCCACGATCTTGCCGATGACGGCATCACCGTGAACTGCGTGGTTCCCGGACTGATCGGCACGCCAAGGCCCAAGGACAAGCCGGAGCCGGCGCATCATTTGACCCATCAGACCATCACCGGCAATCGGGGCCTGCCGGAAGACGTCGCCGCAACCGTGCGTTTTCTATGCGGGCCCGGCGCGCGCTACATCAACGGGCAGGCGATCCACGCCAACGGCGGCGCCTATTTGGGCGTCTGATGCATGGCTAAGGGCCGTTTTTGCAGGTGTACGGCCGGACAAACCCTCTCGGCGGCCGCGGCGTTTGATGTTACCTAGAAACGCATGAACCAGCATGCCAAGGTCGACATCCGCCACTCCACCTGTCCGCACGATTGTCCGTCGGCCTGCGCGCTCGACGTTGAGGTAATCGACGGTCGTTCGATCGGCCGGGTCCGCGGCTCCAAGGTTCAGACCTACACGGCGGGCGTTGTCTGCGCGAAAGTCGCGCGCTACGCCGAGCGCATTCATCATCCCGACCGGCTGCTCCATCCAATGCGCCGTACCGGACCCAAAGGTTCCGGCCAGTTCGCGCGCATTTCCTGGGATGAAGCACTGGACGAAATCGCCGCGCGTTTCGATCAGGCCGAGCGTGAATTCGGCGCCCAGTCTGTCTGGCCCTACTACTACGCCGGCACGATGGGGCTCGTCATGCGCGACGGCATCAATCGCCTCGCGCATGTGAAGAAGTATTCCCGTTTCTACGGCACCATCTGTGCGACCGTCGCGCGCATCGGGTTTGCCATCGGCACCGGCAAGATCGCCGGCGTCGATCCGCGCGAAATGGGAGTCTCCGATCTCGTTGTGATCTGGGGCACCAACCCGGTAAATACCCAGGTCAACGTGATGACGCATGCCTCGCGCGCCCGCAAGGAGCGCGGCGCGAAGATCGCGGCGATCGACATCTACAACAATGACACCATGAAGCAGGCGGATATCAAGATCCTGCTCCGACCGGGCACCGATGGCGCCTTCGCTTGCGGCGTCATGAACGTCTTGTTCCGCGAGGGGTACGCGGATCGCGCCTATATGGATCGCTATACCGATTGTCCTGACGAACTCGAGGCGCACCTCGCGACCCGCACACCGGAATGGGCTTCGAAGATCTCGGGCGTACCGGTGGAAGAGATCGAGGCGTTCGCGCGCATTGTCGGCCAAACCAAACGATCGTTCTTCCGCCTCGGCTACGGCTTCACCCGCAGCCGCAACGGCGCGGCGCAGATGCATGCCGCGCTGTGCATCCCGGCGGTGACCGGCGCCTGGCAGTATGAAGGCGGCGGCGCCTTCTTCAACAATGCTTCGATCTGGAAGTTCGACGAATCCATCATCGAGGGGCATGACGCGATCGACCGCACGACACGCTGGCTCGATCAGTCCCAGATCGGGCGTATCCTGACCGGCGACGCCGAGGCCTTGAAGGGTGGACCGCCGGTCAAGGCGATGCTGATCCAGAATACCAACCCGGTGACGGTGGCGCCCGAACAGGCGCTCGTGCGTAAGGGTTTTGCCCGCGAAGACGTGTTCATGGCGGTGCATGAGCAGTTCATGACCGAAACGGCTGTCATGGCCGACATCGTGCTTCCGGCCACGATGTTCATGGAACATGACGATCTCTACTACGGCGGCGGCCACGGGCATATTTCGGTCGGGCCTAAGCTGATCGATCCGCCCGGTGAGTGCCGTTCCAACCATGAAGTGCTTCAAGGCCTCGGCCGCCGCCTCAACGCCGTGCACCCCGGATTTGAGATGACGCCGCGCGAACTGATCGATGCGACGCTGAAGAAGAGCGGCCATGGCGATATCGAAACGCTGGAAGCGGATCTGTGGCGCGATATCCAGCCGGATTTTCGCGCCTCGCATTATCTCGACGGGTTTGCCCACGCTGACAGGAAGTTTCACTTCAAGGCCGACTGGGCGAATCCTCCCAACGGCAATCCGGGCCTGGGCCCGTGGGCGCAGATGCCCTCGTTGCCCGATCACTGGACGATCATCGAAGAAGCGGACGAGAAACATCCGTTCCGCCTCGCCACCTCGCCGTCGCGCGGCTATCTCAATACCACCTTCAACGAGACGCCGGGATCGCAGGCTCGCGAGGGCGCGCCGACGGTGATGATGCACCCGGAAGATGCGTCGGCGCTTTCGATCGCTGATGGCGACGCCGTGACGCTCGGCAACATGCGAGGCGAAACCACGCTGACCGTGAAACTGTTCGACGGTGTGCGCCGCGGTGTGCTGATCGCCGAGTCCATCCATCCGAACAAGGCCCATATCGGCGGCCGCGGTATCAACATGCTGACCGGGGCCGAAACGATCGCGCCGGTCGGCGGCGCGCCGTTCCATGACAACAAGGTATGGGTGAAGAGGGCTGCGCCCGCGGTCTGATCCCGCGGCAGCCCGCACGAGCGAACGCGCCCGGCATAGGAGGCTCGCGTGCCGGTTATTCGACCGGGAATACGGCGCGGGCCTCGCTTGTTTACCTTTTGCTAACTTCAATCATCGGCCCGCCACCAACTCACGGTAGAAGGATCCGGGCGGCTTAAACTGAATCTTAGAGCCCGGGACTTACCGTCGGGTTCATTTTTCATGGTTTGAGCGTGTCCGATGACCTGGCGGTGGCCCAGTGTTACCCACGTAGCAATGCTGGCGGCAAGCGTGGGCTTGTTCCTCGCTGCCGGACATTTTGCCGTGAAAGCCGTCATCGACGGGCATCAAAAGAGGCAGCTTGAAGAGTTGGCCGACGTCGCATTGCGACGCGCCGAGGTCGCCGTCAATTTTGGAGCCGCCACTCTCGATGAACTTGCCGCGAAGGGCACGCTGAATTGTGATCCGGGAACGCTGCAAAGCGTCCGCCTTCAGGTTTATCAGCGCTCCACCGTAAAGGACATACGGCTGGTCAATCGCGATGGATCGGTGGTCTGCTCGGCCTACTCCGAGACGCTGGAGTTTGACAGCGGATGGGTCGACCGCGCGGATATGTTGCCGTCTCAAGATGGCCGCCTGCTTTTGTTTCGGGTTGATCAATTCAGCGGTGTAGCGCTCGGCGTCCTGCGCGATATCGACAAGAAGAGTTCGATCGTAGCCATTCTGGGCATCAACTCGTCCCTATTCGACATCATGCCTGCGGAATTGCGGGCCCACAGCGAAGTGTTGCTGCGGCTGAAGACCGGTCTGGGCGTCGCCCGCTTTCCTGCGAGTCACGATGAGCTATTCCATTCGGTCAGTATCACCAACGCCTCGGCCCATTATCCGCTCGAAGCGATCATTCGCGTCGACACCGGCGTATTGCAGCGATGGAATAACGAAGCATATTGGCCGACAATGTTCATTGCATTGGGCTTGGGCGTTGCCTTCGGATTTCTTCTGACCAAGACGCGGCCGAGGCTGGAGGGGCCGATAGCCGATATCGACCAGGCTCTCGCGCTGCATGAGTTCAAGCCGTTCTTCCAGCCGATATTTGAACTCGGCTCCGGCGAAATTGTCGGATGCGAAGTGCTGGCGCGGTGGATACGCGCTGACGGCACCATCGTTTCTCCGATCAACTTTATTCCCGCTCGCCGAGTCGAGCGGACGAATTGAGCCGATGACATGGCAGATATTGTCGACGGCCCTCAGGGAGGCAGGATTCCTCCTTCGCGAAGACAAGAATTTCAAGATGTCATTCAACGTGGCGCCACGGCATCTGCTAAGCGAGGGATTCATCGAGAGCCTTCGCGGTGTGGTCCTTGCTGCAAAGGTATCTCCCCGCCAGATTGTCCTGGAAGTGACCGAGAGGAGCGAACTGCCCGATCTTCAACGAGCCGCTTCCGTGGTGAGGGAGTTGCGCGAATTCGGCTTTCGCGTCGCAATGGATGACGTCGGCGTCGGAAATAGCGGCCTGTCCCAGATGAAGGGGCTGGGTGCCAACACGATCAAGATCGACAAGTTCTTCGTCGATACGATCACGGAGGATGAGGCGGCAGCGTCGATCGTCGCCATGCTGGTGCGTCTAGCGCACGATCTTCGGATGACGGTCGTCGCCGAGGGAATCGAGACATCAGAGCAAATTCAGGCGCTGATTGCCTGCGGTGTCGAGGAGGGGCAAGGATATGTCGTCTCGCCCCCCGTGCCATTTCCGAAATTCAGCGAACTCCTGCAAGCCCGCCGGTCCAGCGCTCGCGCCAAAGAGGCCGTCGGGCAGGCGGCCCTGGTCGCCTAGTTTACTGCTTCACCATCTGGCCGCGCAGCTCGCCACCGGGGTTGGCGGCGGTATGTATGTTTGCGTACCACTTGCCAGCGATCAGGTCTGCAACCTGCGCATCAGAAAGTACGGCCGTACCTTCGATCGGGCTTTGCGCGCTCTTGAAAGGGAGTACGATTCCGGCGTTCTTGCCGGGCTCGCCTGGTCCGTGAAAGTGCGCGGCAACGGCGGGTCCGGTCAAATCCTTGAAGGTAATGGCCCACGAAAGCGCTTTGGTTTCGGTGTTGAAAGTGGCAGTCGCTTCGCCGGAAGCCGGACTGTTGTTGGGTGGAACTTCATTGGATCCCTTGAGAGCTGCTTTCAGGGTAATTGTTTCGGCGCTGGCTGCCGAAATGGTGCCTGACACGCCGACAAGGATCAGGATCGTCGAAATGAAATAAGTAATGCTCTTCATGGCGCTCTCCGTCGATGGCTCTGCCATCACACTAACACCCACCGGAATGAAAAATTTCAGAAATGTTTGGGGAATGGGTTCTTTTGGTGGACGATAGCCCCCGGACCTGTCGCCCGGTCGCCTCGAATTCCCGCTTGCAGTCCACCGCCATCCTGCCGCAAATGTTTGCGAGGCAACGGCAAACAGGCGAGCGGGACAATGACCGACACGAGCAGCGTGATACGCGAAAAGCGTGGACAGGCGTTCTGGATTACCATCAACCGGCCGGACAAGCGCAACGCCATCAATGCCGATGTGGTCGGCGGCATCGCCCGCGGCTATCGCGAAGCGCATGACGACAAGGATGTCCGCGTCATTGTGCTGACGGGGGCAGGCGAGAAGGCGTTTTGCGCCGGCGCCGACCTGCAGAACAGCGGCGCTGCCTTTGCGATGGATTTTTCCAGGCCGAATGTCGACTACGCGGATTTGTTGCGGCTGTCGCAGAACGCCACCAAGCCCGCAATCGCGCGGGTAGGGGGCGTCTGCATGGCCGGCGGCATGGGGTTGTTATGCATGACCGACATGGCCATTGCCGCCGATCACGTGATTTTCGGTTTGCCCGAGGTGAAGGTCGGCGTGTTTCCGATGCAGGTGCTGAGCCTATTGCAGTCGATCGCGCCAAAGCGGTTGGTCAGCGAATGGTCGCTGACCGGCGAACCGTTCGATGCGCACACGGCGCAGGCTGCCGGCCTCCTGAACTACGTGGTGCCCGCGGCCGAGCTCGACGCCAAGGTCGATTGGCTGATCAGCCGCATCGTCGACAAGTCGCCGACCGCGATCCGGCGCGGCAAATACGCCATGCGGGCGATCGCCTCGATGTCGTTCGACGAAAGCATCGCGTATACTGAAAGCCAGATCGCGTTGCTGGCGATGACGGAAGACGCCAAGGAAGGGCTCAAGGCCTTCGGCGAGAAACGCAAACCGTCTTGGCCGGGAAAATAGCTCGGGCGTTCTGACCCTCAGGCCAGTTCGAGGCCCTTGATGGCCAACCCCAACCTGCGGGAATCCGCAGGCGCGCGCAGTGGCACGCACGTCCAGCCCAGCGTGAGGACCCTCGGTGTGGCAGCGTTGAGATCGATGGTGACCCGCTGCTCTTCGGTCTTCAGTTGGCCGGGCGGAATGCGCGCGCCATCCAGATAGAACCGGAGATCGCAGATCGGACTTGTGAGATCGCGGACTGGAAGGCAGTTGATACGGATTTGGCGCGTGCCGGCGGATACCGAAATCAGCATTGCGGCCGCTGCATCGCTCCACCGGAACTGATGCCCCTGGTACTGTTCTATCGGATAGAAACCCGTATGGCCCGGCGCAAAGACATCAGGGCTCGCCTCAACAACGTCTTCAACAATATCTTGGCGCTCTCGTCCGGACCGGCGCAGCTTGCCGATGACTGCAAGTCTTTGAGCCGCGATGAGGGCTGCGATGTAACCTTTGAATCGCGCGTTTAGCATGCTGTCCGAACCAATCGCACGGGCGAGCAGCAGGCCTGTCTGTGCCCATGCGACATGGGCTTCGGCGATGCCACGGGCTATCCAATCGCCAAAAATCGCCGGAACGATCCAGCGTGCTGTCGTGCCGATTGAATAGTAGAAATGACGCACGAAGCGTCTGGGCGGCGGCCAAAGAGATTTCACGGCGATTGCCAGGATCGATCGCGCCGTATCCCGATCGAAGTTTCCCTGGCACATCCATTCGGGTGGAGGCTCCAAAAGGCTGTCGGAGGCAGCGGAGAGTTCACTGAAATAGCGAATCTCACCGGCGACGAAGTCGAGGGTGAACTCGCGTAGCTCACCAAGCGAACCCGTGTAATAGTGATGAAATCGTGCTTCCGGAACGTAACCGAGCTTGTAGCCGTGCCGAAAGTAACTGGCGGCAAGCACCCATTCCGCGAAATGTCCGAGCTCGGGCCGAAAGCCGGTGCAATTCTCGTAAGCGTCACGCTTTGTTACGAAACACTGGTCGAGGATTCTTCGCCAGGGATGATCGTGCATGGCGTATTCAATGTCCGCCACGTACATCGCGGCTTCGGCTTTTGACAGTCGATTGTGGGTAATGGGTACAGACCGACAGGAAAACCCCGCCCAATCGGGATTGTCGCGAATGGCTTGCAGACACTTCTCGAGCACATCCGGTTCAGGCCAGCAGTGCGCTTCCGTAAAGATCAGATATCTTCCCTGCGCCTTTGCTGCACCCGCGTGGCACAAGCCGACGTCGTGCGAGTGTTCGGAAAATTCCACGCGGTCGGCGGAAAACTCCTTCAGCAGGGCCCGCTGCTGGAAATCGGGCGGAACGACAAGTATCGTTTCGTACATCGATCGGGCGATGGTCTGGTCATTCCAGCCCTTCCAGCAATGCTCCCATTGGCCGCGGTGATATTCGAGCGGAATGACGATTGAAAAAACCAGGGAGGAGGGCGCTGCGTCTTTGGGTTCGAGGGACAAGTGACGATCTCAAGCTGCAAAAATCATCGAGGTATTCCCCAGGTTTGATGTCGCTTCATGTCTAATGCTTGCCACATTGGCGATCATGTCGAAACCGCCGATTGAGCCGGATTTTACGATAGGATGGGTTTTTGGGCCATGATAGGCTCCGGCGTATTTTGAAGGACGTTCGACATTGCTCGCGGTAAATCAGCGAAATCGCCAGTTTGCCCTCGCGGTCGCGGATCTCACTGCCGCAGCCGGATACTGGCCGCTTTGGACGAGGCTTGGCTGGAATGACATCCTTTACCGGTACCGGCGCTCGACCCTTGGGCCGTTCTGGTCGACTGTAAACATCGCAATCACGGTCATTGCGCTCGGACTGGTCTACTCGCACATCTTCAAATTGCCGGTCGCGCAGTTGATGCCCTATGTCTGCGCAGGGCTTATCGCCTGGGGTTTCATCAGCTCGGTCGTGCTGGATGCCGGCAGCCTGTTCTCGGGGTCCGAGAGTTACATCAAGCAGATCCGCCTGCCTTATCTGCTCTACGTTTGCCGCTTCGTATTCGGCAAGGTTGCGCTTGTTGCACACGATCTTCCGATCTACTTCATCCTGCTTCTTTACTTTCAGATCTGGCCAGGGGCCGTCGCGCTGTGCGCTATTCCTGGTCTTATGTTGCTCGTGATCAATGCCGCGTTCGCGAGCCTGACCATTGGCATGGCTTCCGCGCGGTTTCGCGATATCCCCCGCATTTTGGCAAGTCTCGTGCAAATTCTGTTTCTGGTCACGCCAATCATTTGGACACCGGACTTGCTAGGTCCGCAGTCGTATCTTGCGCAAGCAAACCCGTTCTTTCACTTGATAGAGATCGTGCGTGCCCCGCTTCTTGGCATGCTCCCGTCCGCGTTGACGCTTTGGGTGACGCTCGCCATCACCGCGATCAATGGTCTGGTGGCGAGCTGCTTCTTTCTGCGCTTCCGCGGCAGAATTGCCTACTGGATATGATTGGTATGACGGGGCAATCCAATGCAGGGGCTATTGTCAGCCTCGACCGGGTGATGATTTCTTTTCCGGTCTACCAGGGTGGGTCGCGATCCCTGAAGAAGCGTATGCTGTTTCATGGCTCAGCGGGCCGGATCGGCACTGATGCCGGCGATCAGATCGTGATCGAGGCATTGCGCGAGGTGTCGTTTTCGCTTGCCGCCGGAGATCGCCTGGCGTTGATCGGCGCCAACGGCGCCGGGAAGACGACCTTGCTGCGAGCGATTGCCGGAATCTACGAGCCCGTTCAGGGCGAGGTCGTTACGCGCGGGCGGATTTCGCCGATGTTCGATATCAATCTCGGCATCGACACCGATCTAAGCGGCTTCGACAATATTCATCTGCGCGCGCTGCTGCTTGGCTTGACGCCGGCCGAGATCGAGCGGCGGATGCCCGAAATTGTGGAATTCACCGAGCTCGGCGATTATCTCGATATGCCGGTGCGAACCTATTCGGCCGGGATGATATTGCGGCTCAGCTTTGCGGTTGCGACCTGCTTCGAGCCCGAAATTCTGTTGATGGATGAATGGATATTGGCTGGAGACGCCCATTTCATGGTCAAGGCCGAAACGCGTGTCCGCAGTTTCGTCGAGCGTGCGAACGTCATGGTGTTGGCCTCGCATAATCTCGATCTATGCAGCCGCTGGTGCACCACAGGCATCTGGCTCGACCGCGGATCGATCAGGGAAATGGGGCCGGTGAATGAGGTCGTCAGGCGATACCAAACCTTTGTTTCGAAAGGCGACGCCCACTGATCATTGTTTTATGAGGCCCAGCCGGTAACTCCAGTGAAATACAAATTGTCGCATCAGGTACGGCATCATCGCGCGGTAGATCTCGATCTGGCTCGGGACGTGGCCAAGTGATCTGCGCCGCAGCTTCTGCATCTCCTCCCGCCCGCGCTCATAGCTCTTTGTCGTTTTCTGTTCATCGTGGACACGAAAGCAGGCAAGAAAACGCCGCAACCGCACCAGTTCGAAACCCGCGGCCTCGGCGCGGAGCATGAAGTCCCAGTCCAGTGCGTAATGAAGCTCGCTATCTATCGGTCCGACCTTGTCCCATACGCGCCGGCGCCAGAACATGGTTTCCTGTGGCACGTAGCCGGCATATTTGAGAGCCTCGCCGTCATGCGCCGGAAACACGGCGCGGCCGATTTCGGATCCAGCATAGTCGATGAAGACGCGGTGCCCGTAAACGAAATCGATCTCCGGCCGCTGGTCGAAGAAGTTGGCGATGCAGGCGAGCGTTCCCGGCAGCAACGTGTCATCGCTGTTCAGGTAGGCCATGATATCGCAATCGACGTCCTGGAAGCCTCTGTTGATGGCGTCCGATTGCCCGCGGTCTGCCTCGCTTCGCCAGGAAATCCGTTCGCCATAGCTCTTGAGAATATCGACCGTTTCGTCGGCGGAAGCGCCGTCCTGCACATGATAGAACAATCGCGGATAGTCCTGGCCGAGCACGCTGTCGATGGTGGCCCGCAGGAAGCGGCCATGATTGAAGCTCGGCGTGACGATAGCGATGCGGGGAGGCTGTTTCGGCAGGGCTGGCGTGGCGGGCAGTTTGCTCAGATCGAGAGGTCGGGGCGGGTGCTGCTCGAATGTCCACATCGGCGGACGCAGCCACAATCTTCTCAAATGCGCGCGCGACCTCGCATAGGCCTCCCTGAGCTGGCTCTGGTCGGCCTCAAGCGTATCGAGTCGTTGCTCGATCGCCTTCAGCCGCTCCAGAAGCTTTTGCTTGAACTCGTCATCCATTCCGTCGGTATCCGATCGACTGCCGGCCAGTGCGGTTTCGCGACTATCCGGCGTTTGCTTTCAATCCCGCGGCTTCGATGCCTGCGATAGCGCAGGCCTCGTCATTATCAGACGTGTCGCCGCTGACGCCGACGGCGCCGAGCAGGCCTCCATCGCCCTGGATCAGCACGCCGCCGGGCACCGGCACCAAACGTCCCTGCGCCAGCGCATTCACCGCGCCGACGAAATAGGCCTGCTCCTGGGCGCGCTGAAACAACGCCCGCGATCCCATGCCCATCGCAAGCGCCCCATAGGCCTTGCCGTGCGCGATTTCGGCCCGCATCAGGCTGGTGCCATCCTGCGCCGCCGTAACCTTCACACAGCCGCGGGGATCCAGAATGGTGATGACCAGCGGCTTCAGTTTCTTCTCGACGCCCTTGGCAAGGGCCGCATCGAGAATCTTGCGGGCGACGTCGAGGGTGAGCTCAGCCATAAATGGGTTCCTTTGCGATTGAGTGGGGATTAATAGTTGGGCCGCGCGCTGTCGAGGCTCATTGCGAGCACCCGGGCGACGTGCAGTGCTGCACGGTTCGTGCCATCCTTGATCTGGTGCCGGCACGAGGTACCGTCGGCGACGATCAGGGTACCGGGATCGGCGCGGCGCACCGCCGGCAGCAGCGACAGCTCGGCCATTTCGATCGAAGCCTGATAGGTGTCTGCGCCGTAGCCGAACGCGCCAGCCATGCCGCAGCAACTGGATTCGATGGTTTCGATACTGAGATCGGGAATGAGACGAAGTATCTTTTCGACCGGCTTGAATGCGCCGAACGATTTTTGATGGCAGTGGCCGTGAACGAGTGCTTTTGCCGGGATGGCGCCGAGCGGCAGTTTCAGGCGGCCGGCTTCCGCCTCGCGAACCAGAAATTCCTCGAACAGCAATGCGTGGGCGCTAATGCTCCTGGCTTCGTTGTCCGAGCGGAGCGAGAGCAGTTCGTCGCGAAGCGTCAGGAGACAGCTCGGCTCCAATCCGACGATCGGCACGCCGCGCGCCGCGAACGGGGCGTAGGTCGCGACCAGCCTGTCCAGTTCGCCGCGCGCCTGTTCGACCAGACCGGCTGAGAGGAATGTCCGCCCGCAACACAGCGGACGAGCGCGGTCGGCAGGGCTTGGAATATGCACGCGATATCCGCCTTCAAGCAGGACACGCAAGGCGGCGTCGAGGTTCTCGCGCTCATAGGCCCGGTTGAAGGTATCGGCGAACAGCACGACCTCATGGCCATCTGCGCGGCCGAAGACCTCAGCGTCGGCCTTGAACACGTCGCGGCGGAACGCGGGCAGGGCACGTTTCGCGCTGATGCCGGCAAACTTCTCAAACAGCGCACGCAGCAACGGATTGTTGTTGCGCCAGTTGGCGAGCGGAGCGAAGCGGGACGCCAGATCCGCATAGTGCGGCAGGTAGCCGACCAGCCGGTCGCGCAGCGAAAGGCCATGTTTCTCCGCGCGCGCGGCCAGCACCTCGATCTTCATCTTGGCCATGTCGACACCTGTCGGGCATTCATGGCGGCAGGCCTTGCAGGATACGCAGAGCTTGAGCGTGTCCATCATCTCGTCTGAGGCCAGTGCATCCGGCCCCAGCTGGCCTGATATGGCCAGCCGCAGCGTGTTGGCGCGACCGCGCGTAACATCCTTCTCGTTGCGGGTCGCGCGATAGGATGGACACATCACGCCGCCCTCGAGCTTTCGGCAGGCGCCGTTGTTGTTGCACATCTCGACCGCGCCCTGGAAGCCGCCGCCGGCGCCGGGATAAGCCGACCAGTCGAGCACGGTCTTCAGCCCGGCGACGCGATAGTCGGGTGAAAAGCGAAACAACGAACGATCGTCCATTTTTGGCGGATCGACGATCTTGCCGGGATTGAGCAGATTGTCCGGATCGAAGCGCTGCTTGACCTCCCGGAAATCGGCAACGATGCGCGGGCCGAACATCGCTTCGTGAAATTCGGAACGCACCAGCCCGTCGCCATGCTCGCCGGAGTGCGACCCCTTGTATTCGCGCACCATCTCGAAGGTCTCTTCGGCGATCGCGCGCATCGCCTTGACGTCCTTTTCGAGCTTCAGATTGAGCACCGGCCGAACGTGCAGGCAGCCTTCGGAGGCATGGGCATACATGGTGCCGCGGGTGCCATGTTTGGCGAACACGGCGTTGAGCCGCTCGGTGTAGTCGGCAAGGTGCGGCAGCGGCACGGCGCAGTCCTCGACAAAGGAGACCGGCTTGCCTTCCTGCTTCATCGACATCATGACGTTGAGGCCGGAGGTGCGGAAATCCGCGATCGCCGTCTGCCTGGCGGGTTCGACGACGTCGACCACGCCGCCCCATTTGCGCGGTGGATGATTCCAGCCGAATCCGAGGTCCGACATCAGTTCGGAAAGCTGCTTCAGCTTTTGAAGATTGTCCGCCTGATCTTCTTCCGCAAATTCCACGATCAGCAGCGCGTCCGGATCGCCGCGGACGGTCGATTCGATCACGGGCCTGAACATCGCGATGTCGCGCCCTAGCGCAATCATCGTGCGGTCGACCAGTTCAACTGCGATCGGCCGCAGCTTCACCAGATGCTGCGCCGCATCCATCGCCTCGTAAAAACTGCCGAAATGGCAGACACCCAGCACCTTGTTGCGGATGACAGGCCACAGCTTGAGCTCGACCTGCGTCGTGAAGGCCAGCGTGCCTTCGGAGCCGACCAAAAGATGCGCCATGTTGTTCGGCGCATTGCGTGGCACCAGCGCATCGAGATTGTAGCCGCCGACGCGGCGCTGCACCTTTGGAAATCGCTCCGATATCTCCGCGGCCTCGCGCTCGCCGAGATCGAGCATGTCCCGGAATAGCGCAAGCCCGCTCTGGGGCGAGTTCACCCGCGCCAGATCCCGCGGCACCTCGCCGAAATGCAGGCGCGTGCCGTCGGCGAGCGCCGCCTCCATCGACAGCGTGTTATCGCGCATGGTGCCGTAGCGCAGCGAACGGCCGCCGCAGGAATTGTTGCCGGCCATGCCGCCGATGGTGGCGCGCGAGGCGGTGGAGACGTCGACCGGAAACCAGAGCCCGTGTTTTTTGAGATGGCGGTTGAGGTCGTCGAGCACGATGCCGGGCTCGACCACGCACGTGCGGCCTTCGACGTCGAGCGAGAGGAGACGGTTCAGGTGCTTGGAAAAGTCGACGACAATTCCCTCGTTGACGGTCTGGCCGCATTGCGACGTGCCGCCGCCGCGCGGGGTGACGACCAGGCCCTCGTCCCTGGCAATCGCAAGCGCCCGCAGCGCCTCGTCCATGGTCCTGGGAACCACCACGCCGAGGGGCAGGATCTGGTAGAACGAGGCGTCGGTCGCATAGCGGCCGCGGTTGAAGGCGTCGAAGAAAACATCGCCCGTCATCTCGCGGGCGAGACGCGCGGCAAGGGCGCTGTTTTCCGCCGAATTTTGTGGTTTTTCGGCCCCTGTTGCCGCCATTACCCTGCTCACTTGGATGTTCGGCAGTGTCTTGCCTGCCGGGGTCCGCCTTGGCAAGGCAAAGCCCTGCTTCTTAAGCATTGACGGCCTTCGCCGGGCGGGGGACAAGCCCGCCAAATAGTGATATTCGAACCTCGCGAAACCAAGGCATACCGGGAAGGACGCTCATGACCGTGCATACTGGAAGGCATTTTCTGCAGATTCCGGGACCGACCAACGTGCCGGACCGGGTGCTGCGCGCAATGGACATGCCGACCATGGACCACCGGGGTCCCGAGTTTGCCGAGATCGGCTACGCGGTGCTGGCCGCCATGCAGCGGGTGTTTCGTACCAAGCAGCCGGTGATCATCTACCCGTCGTCCGGCACCGGCGCCTGGGAGGCCGCCCTCGTCAATACGCTGCAGCCCGGCGACAAGGTGCTGATGGCGGAGACGGGGCAGTTCGCCGTGCTGTGGCGCGGGATCGCCGAGAAGTTCAAGCTCGAAGTCGATTTCCTGCCCGGTGACTGGCGCCATGGCGCCGACCTCGAGCAGATCGAGGCGCGGCTGTCGGCCGACAAGGCGCACAAGATCAAGGCCGTGTGCGTGGTCCATAACGAGACCTCGACCGGCTGCGTCACCCATCCGCAGGACGTCCGTAAAATTCTCGATCGCGTCAATCATCCCGCGCTGCTGATGGTCGACACCATCTCTGGTCTCGGATCGCTGGAATATGAACACGATGCCTGGGGCATCGACGTGTCGGTCGCAGGCTCCCAGAAGGGCCTGATGCTGCCGCCGGGCCTCGGCTTCAACGCCGTCTCGGAAAAGGCGCTGGCGGTGGCGAAAGCGAACCCCGCCATGCGCTCCTACTGGGACTGGCAGGAAGTCATCGCGATCAACAAGGCGGGCACCTGGCCCTACACGCCTGCGACCAACCTGCTGTTCGGGTTGCGCGAGGCGGTCAAGATGCTCGAGGAGGAGGGGCTGGAGAACGTCTTCGCCCGGCACAAGCGCCACAGCGCCGCTACGCGCGCGGCGATCAAGGTGTGGGGCCTGGAAACGCAATGCCAGGAGCAGGGCGCGCATTCGCCCGCACTGACCGGCGTGGTCGTGCCGGAAGGCCATGACGCCGATAATTTCCGCAAGGTCGTGCTGGAAAACTTCGACATGTCGCTCGGCACCGGCCTTAACAAGATCAAGGGCAAGGTGTTCCGGATCGGCCATATCGGCCACTTCAACGATCTGATGATGATGGGCACGCTGTCAGGCGTCGAGATGGGTCTCGATCTCGCCAAGGTGCCGCATCGCGGCGGCGGCGTGCTGGCGGCGATGGAAGTGCTCAAGGGACGCGACGTCGTCGCGATGCCGAAGGCCGCCGTCGCCTGATATCGTTTGACCGAAACAAAAACAGAGAGAGCTGCGATGAACGCTCCGGTAGCTGCGACCGAAGACCTGATCTATTCCGTCGAGGACGGCATCGCCCGGCTGACGTTCAACCGTCCGCAGGCGCGCAACGCGCTGACCTTTGCGATGTACGAACAGATGGCGGCGATCTGCGAGGCCGTCAACGGCGACCGCTCGATCAAGGCGATGATCCTGACCGGTGCGGGCGATAAAGCGTTCGCATCGGGTACCGATATCTCGCAGTTCCGTGCCTTCAAGACCGCGGAGGATGCGCTCGAATATGAGGAGCGGATCGATCGCGTGCTGGGCACGTTGGAGAAGGTCCGGGTGCCGACGATTGCGGCCATCGCGGGCGCCTGCACCGGTGGCGGCGCGGGGATTGCCGCCTGCTGCGACATCCGGATCGGCACCGCGACGACGCGCATCGGTTTTCCGATTGCGCGCACGCTGGGTAATTGCTTGTCGATGTCCAACATCAGCCGGGTTGTCGCATTGGTCGGACCGGCGCGGACCAAGGACCTGATTTTTACAGCGCGGCTGATCGAGGCGCCCGAGGCGCTGGCGCTCGGTCTGCTCAACGAGGTGGTGCCTGACGTTCCGACGCTGCAGCGCCGCGCCGATGAAACCGCCAAGCTCGTTGCCGGCCATGCGCCGATCACGATGGAAACCGCCAAGGAGGCGGTGCTCCGTATCCGCCGCACTTTGTCGCGCGAGGAAGGCCGGGACCTGATCCTCCGCGCCTACATGAGCGAGGATTTCCGCGAGGGAATGGACGCATTCCTCAACAAGCGTACGCCGAACTGGAAGGGCAAGTAGTCGAACGGGCAACGAGCCGCCAGACCGGGTCTTTACCGCCGCTATGGCCTGGCAGCCTTCTTTGCCAGTTCCATGCCCAGATCGAGCGCCGCGATACCTATTCTGTCTGACGGGGTGGTGAGGCAGCGGCGATCCATCCACGCGATGATCGCGTCGAAGTCGCCGCCACCAACCATGTCGCGTTCGCCGCTGATATTCAGGCCGCTGATAAATCCAACCAGCCAGGATTCAAAGCTTCCTTTGACGACCGCATTCTTTTTGCGATTGGTCCAAGCCGTGCAGGTTTGGGATCCGGCGCCGATTATTGATGAACCGGCGTCCGCGGCGGTGGCAAGACAGGCCAACAGCAAACCGATCGCGAACGCCTTCAGTGCTTTCTCACCGGCCGTCATTCGTCGAATCGTGGCGCGGTAGGACGGCTACTTTTTGAGACAGAGACCGACGGCCGGACCGGTGCCGCACTTGGCGCCATCGGGTGCACCGCCAGACGGACAGAACACCGACACCAGGTTTTCATTTGCATCGCAGCTGACCTCGCCGTTGGCCTGAACCGATCTGATGGAAACGCCAGCCGGTCCGGGGTCGCCCTTTGCGCCGGGCGCACCCTGCGGTCCCTGTGGCCCTTGGGGACCCTGGGGTCCTTGAGCGCCCTGTTGTCCTTGAGCGCCCGGCACGCCTTGCAAGCCCTGCGCGCCCTGTGGTCCGGCTGGTCCTTGCGGGCCGGCATCCCCTTTCGGTCCTGGATCCCGTCCGCACCCCGCGAGGGTGAGCGCAGTGCCCATGAGGACAGCCATCAAAATCCTTCTCATTCAGCTTCTCCCCCTGATTTACCTTGTAGCGTGCATTAAATGGGCCCACTCACAGCCATGCAACGGAAAAGCGGCGAGATTGAATCGCTTCCTGCGGGAAAGATTTGCGCCTCATGCGAAAGTAGGCGGCACCTTGCGGTGCAGCTTGAACTCTCGTCGGTTCGCTCGCAAGATGTGGCAACCAGCCAAGCCGATTTTACAAAGTCTTGCAAATACATAGGGATGAAACTCGTGGGACAGATGCTGAAAGCCGCGGCCGCCTTGACGGCCATGATCGCAAGTACCCCGGCGCTTGCCGCCTGGGAGCCGGCCAAGCCGGTCGAAATCGTGGTCGCAGCCGGCGCGGGCGGTGCGTCTGACCAGATGGCGCGGATGATGCAGGCGGCCATTCAGAAGAACAATCTGATGAAGCAGCCGATGGTTGTATCGCTCAAGGGTGGGGCATCGGGCGCCGAGGCGCTGATGTACATGAAGTCCAGCGACGGCGACGCCAACAAGGTCCTGATCGCCTATTCGCTGATCTACATGCTGCCGCTGTCGGCGAAGATCCCCTTCAACTGGCGTGATCTGACGCCGGTATCGGTCGTTGCGATGGATCAATTCGTGCTGTGGGACAATGCCGAGGGACCGAAGACGGTGAAGGAATTCATCGCCGCCGCCAAGGCAGCGGGCTCGCCGTTCAAGATGGGCGGCACCGGGTCCAAGCGCGAGGATCACGTGCTGACGGTCTTCATGGAGCAGAAGACGGGCGCGAAATTCTCCTACCTGCCGTACAAGTCCGGCGGCGAGGCGGCGACGCAGCTCGTCGGCAAGCACACCGAAGCCAACGTCAACAACCCAAGCGAAAATCTCGAGGTCTGGCGTGCCGGTCAGGTACGCGCGCTCTGCGTGTTCGACAAGGAGCGCATCTCCTACAAGACCAAGGTCACCGAAACACAATCGTGGAACGACATCCCGACCTGCAAGGAGGAGGGCCTCGACGTGCAGTATCTGATGCTGCGCGCGATGTTCCTGCCCGGCAAGGTGACGCCGGAACAGCAGGCGTTCTATGTCGACCTGTTCCAGAAGGTGACGCAGACGGCGGAGTACAAGGACTATATGGAGAAGCAGGCGCTCAAGCCGATCTTCCTCACCGGCAAGGACATGCTGAAGTTCCTCGAAGAGGACGACAAGCTGAACTCGTTGCTGATGAACGAAGCGGGCTTCGTGGCGAAATAGGCCGATCGCTATTTGTCGGCGGGACCGTATCCTGCGATCCTGCCGAGAACGTTTTCGATCTCGGCCTTCGCCAGCAGCCGCGGCGTCCCGATCTGCAGGCAGCCGTGATATTGCCGGGCAAGCGTTTCGACTTCGACGGCAAGCCACATCGCTTTCGAAAGCGATGTGCCGACCGCAATCATGCCATGGTGTTCCAAAAGGCACGCCAGCCTGCCCTCCAGCGCGCGCACGGCGTGCTCCGAAAGCTTCTGCGTGCCGAAGGTCGCGTAGGGCGCGACACGAATGGTGTCGCCGCCGGCGCACGCGATCATGTAGTGGATCGGCGGAATTTCGAGATTCATGATGGCGAGGATGGTCGAATAGGTCGGGTGGGCATGGACCACCGCATTGATTTCGGGCCGGGCCTTGAGGATATCGAGGTGAAATCGCCATTCGCTCGACGGCCGCTGGGCGGGATCGTGGGAGCCGTCCATTCCCATGAACACGATCTGCTCGGGCTGCATAGCCTCGTAGGGCGTGCTGGTCGGCGTGATCAGCATGCCTTCGCCATGGCGCAGGCTGATATTTCCCGACGTCCCCTGATTGATGCCGAGCGCATTCATGCTGCGGCAGGCATCGATGATCGACTGGCGCTTTTCCCGGTCTTTTTTGGTCGGCATTCCAGGCCCTCTTGCAGCTCGCGGACAATGCTTGATTATTGCGCCGCAGTATAGTCGAACATATCCCGTGAATAGCTGACCTGGGAGCAGTCATGACGCGCGCCGTGCTTGGCATCATCGGCGGATCCGGCATCTACGACCTGCCGGGGCTGGAGGACGTCTGCGAGGAGACCATCAAGAGCCCCTGGGGCGAGCCGTCCGCAGCCCTGACGCGCGGCGTCATCGGAGGCTTGCCCATCGTGTTCCTGCCGCGGCACGGCAAGGGGCATGTGCTGTCGCCCTCCGACATCAACTATCGCGCCAATATCGATGTGCTGAAGCGGGCCGGCGTTACCGACCTGGTTTCGCTCTCGGCCTGCGGTTCGTTCCGGGAGGATCTGCCGCCCGGAACCTTCGTGCTGGTCGATCAGTTCGTCGACCGCACCTATCGGCGCGAGAGTTCTTTTTTCGGCAAGGGCTGCGTCGCCCATGTCTCGATGGCCCACCCGGTTTCGCCGCGGCTGCATGTGCATCTGGCGGCCGCCGCCAAGGCCGAAGGCATCGCGGCGGTGCAGGGCGGCACTTATGTGTGCATGGAGGGGCCGCAATTTTCCAGCCTCGCCGAGAGCCTGTCCTACAAGGCGCAGGGCTATTCGGTGATCGGCATGACCAACATGCCCGAGGCCAAACTCGCCCGCGAAGCCGAGATCTGCTACGCCAGCGTGGCGATGGTCACTGATTTCGATTGCTGGCATCCCGATCACGACGCGGTCACCGTGCAGGACATCATTCGCGTGTTGAATTCGAACGCCGGCAAGGCCAAGGCGCTCGTCGCACACCTCGCCAGGGATTTCCCGCGCGAGCATGAACCCTGTCCAATTGGATCGGACAAGGCGCTCGACACCGCCTTGATCACGGCACCGGAAGCACGCGATCCCAAATTGCTCGCCAAGCTCGATGCGGTGGCGGGGAGGGTGCTGAGCTCATGAAGGTCGACGGCCGGCATTTTCGCAGCATCTGGCTCGAAGACGACGGGTGGACGGTCGGCGCGATCGACCAGCGGCGGCTGCCGCATGAATTCGTGGTGGCGCGCATCGCAAGCGCCGAGGACGCGACCGAGGCCATCCGTTCCATGCTGGTGCGCGGCGCGCCGCTGATCGGCGCCACGGCTGCTTACGGCATGGCGCTTGCCATGCGAACCGAGGCTTCCGATGCGGCGCTGGACCGCGCCTACGCCATGCTGCTGGCGGCCAGGCCGACCGCGATCAACCTGAAATGGGCGCTCGACGAGATGCAACGATTGCTCCGGCCATTGCCGGCGTCTGAACGAACAGCGGCGGCCTACCGGCGCGCGGTCGCAATCGCCGAAGAGGATGTTTCGATCAACCAGGGGATCGGCCGGCATGGGCTGGCGCTGATCGAACAGATCGCGGCGCGGAAGGGGCCCGGCGAGCCGGTCAATGTCCTGACCCATTGCAACGCCGGCTGGCTTGCGACAGTCGATTGGGGCACCGCGACAGCGCCGATTTATCTGGCGCATGATCGCGGCCTGAAGGTTCATGTCTGGGTCGACGAGACCCGGCCGCGCAATCAGGGCGCCTCGCTCACCGCCTGGGAACTCGGCCACCACGGCGTGCCGCACACGGTGATCCCTGATAACACCGGTGGCCATCTGATGCAGCACCGCATGGTCGATCTCGCCATCGTCGGCACCGACCGGGTGGCCGCCAACGGCGATGTCTGCAACAAGATCGGGACCTATCTGAAGGCGCTTGCCGCCCACGACAACGGCGTGCCGTTCTATGTTGCACTGCCGTCGCCCACCATCGACTTTGGTATCGACGACGGCATCAAGCAGATCCCGATCGAGCAGCGCAGCGCCGACGAAGTGGCGACCATGACCGGCCGTACCGCCGACGGGCGCGTCGAAACCGTGCGCGTGGTTCCCGATGGCTCGCCTGTAGCCAATTACGCCTTCGACGTCACGCCGGCGCGGCTGGTGACGGGGTTGATCACCGAACGCGGACTGCTTCGCCCCGAGCGTGCTGCACTTGCGAGCGCATTCCCGGAGCGCAGCGCGGGACATTGACGCCGGCGACATCGGCACGTATCCCCCTTTTGGGTTCTGTCGTACCGGAGTTCACTGTCTCCATGTCCAATACCGACATCGAAATCGTCGTCGAGGATCCGACCGCACCGGAGGCGGATTCGCCTGCGGTGACGAGCGTTCGCGCGGCCGACGTCGCCGTCAGCCTCCTGCTGTTCGCGCTCGCGCTGACGCTCGGATACGACAACTGGCGGACGGGAGCCGGCTGGGAATCCACCGGCCCGCAGTCCGGCTATTTTCCGTTTTATCTCTCGGTCATCCTCGGCGGCGCCAGCCTCTACGGCCTGGTCGCCGCATTCCTTTCGCGCAGAGAAGCTTCCGAGGTCTTCGTGACGCGGGCGCAGCTTCGCCGCGTGATGGCGGTGTTCGTGCCGACGCTATTGTTCTGCCTCGCCATGCAGTTCCTCGGGCTCTATGTCGCGAGCTTCCTGCTGATCGCCGGTTTCATGCGCATGGTCGGCAAGATCGCGCTGTGGAAGTCGTTGCTCACCGCCTTCGTGTTCACCGCCGTGATGTTCGTGACCTTCGACATCGCTTTCGACGTCATCATGCCAAAGGGCCCGCTCGAAGCGGCGCTCGGCCGCTGACGGGCCGATGGGACTGATCTGATGGAAGCTCTCGGCCTTTTGATGCACGGCTTTGCCGTGCTGCTGACGTGGAAAACGCTGCTGCTGATGATGCTCGGGCTTGTGCTCGGCATCTTTGTCGGCGTGCTGCCGGGCCTCGGCGGCCCCAACGGCGTGGCGATCCTGCTGCCGCTGACGTTCACGATGGACCCGACCTCGGCGATCGTGATGCTGTCCTGCATCTACTGGGGCGCGCTGTTCGGCGGCGCCATCACCTCGATCCTGTTCAACATCCCGGGCGAGGCCTGGTCGGTCGCGACCACCTTCGACGGCTATCCAATGGCGCAACAGGGCAGGGCGGCGGAAGCGCTGACCGCAGCCTTCACCTCGTCGTTCATCGGCTCGCTGGTCGCGGTGATGCTCATCACCTTCCTGGCGCCGATGATTTCGTCGTTTGCGCTGAAATTCGGGCCGCCTGAATTCTTCGCGGTGTATCTTTTGACCTTCTGCTCGTTCGTCGGCCTGGGCCGCGAGGCCAAGCACAAGACGGTCATTTCGATGTCGCTCGGTTTGCTGCTCGCCGGCATCGGCATGGACACCGTGTCCGGCCAGTTGCGCATGACCTTCGGTTCGGCGGAGCTGCTGCGCGGCGTCAATTTTCTGGTCGCGGTGATCGGGCTGTTCGGCATCAGCGAAATCCTACTGACCATGGAGGAGCGCCTCGCGCTGCGTGGTCATGCCGCCGGCATCTCCCTGCGCGTGGTGCTGGCGGTCTGGAAGGATTTGCCGAAATACTGGGTGACGCTGCTGCGCTCCTCCTTCATCGGCTGCTGGCTCGGCATCACCCCCGGCGGTGCGATTGCCGCTTCCTTCATGGGCTACAACCTCGCCAAGCGCTTCTCCAAGGACCAGGACAGCTTTGGCAAGGGCCGCATCGAGGGCGTGTTCGCCCCGGAAACTGCGGCGCATGCTTCCGGCACCGCGGCGCTGCTGCCGATGCTCGCGCTCGGCATTCCCGGTTCCGGCACCGCAGCAATCCTGCTTGGCGGATTGATGGTGTGGGGCCTCAACCCTGGTCCGTTGCTGTTCGTCGAGCACAAGGATTTCGTCTGGGGCCTGATCGCGTCGATGTATCTCGGCAATGTCGTCGGCCTCGTGCTGGTGCTGACGACGGTTCCGATCTTTGCCTCCATCCTGCGGGTGCCGTTCGCGGCGGTTGCGCCGATGATCGTGGTGTCCTGCGCGATCGGCGCCTATGCGATTCAGAACGCGATGTTCGATATCTGGCTGATGCTGGGTTTTGGCGTGGTCGGCTACGTCTTCAAGAAGATCGGCATTCCCCTGGCGCCGTTCACGCTGGCGCTCGTGCTCGGCAACCGCGCCGAGGATGCGTTCCGCCTGTCGATGATCGGCTCCGGCGGCGACATGAAGGTGTTCTGGTCGAACGGTCTGGTCGGCTCGATCACCACGCTGGCGATCGTGCTGCTGTTCTGGCCTGTCATCGACTGGGCGTTCGGCAGCGTCACCCGCATGCTGCGGCCGGCGAAGGCGTAATCCCGGATGTTGCGGGTTTCGTAGGGTGGGCAAAGGCGCGTCTGCGCCGTGCCCACCCTTTCTCGAAGAGCGCGATCCTGAATGGTGGGCACATCGCTACGCTCTTTTGCCCACCCTACGGTCTTCACGCGGACTCGTCAGTTCGACAGGAGTCGTTTCGGCAGGCTGAAGGCAAGCCTGTAGAGCGGCAGGCTGTCGACGGCCTCGTGATCTTCGGCGGGAAGCGTCTTGCGCAGATGATGGAGGGCGTCGCGGACCGCGGCTTCGTCGAGCCCCTCGATCAGCAGCAAAGCGGCGAACGAGGCGTCGTTGGCTCGCATGCCCTTCTCGCGAGTCTTGATCGAGGTCTGCGCGGTGTCGGTGTGCAGAACCCGCGCGGCGATGATGCGGTCGAGCCGCGCCAACTCGGCGACAACAGTCGCGGCGTCCCAGGATGGCGCGGCGTCGAGGCGCAGCGGAGCGACGATGCCGCCCTGGCCGGTGCCGGCTGAGGCTGCGATGCGGCCGCCGCCGCGTGCGAAATTGCCGAGCTTGGGCATGATCCGTTGCGACCATGGCGTCGGCGCGTTCAGCCGCGCCAGATAGTCCGGACCGCCGACCACGCGCTCGTCCTCAAGCTCGTAGAGGATGAAGTAGCGGTTCACCGAGACGCCCAGCGCGCGGAAGATGCGGCACGCCAGAAATCCGCTGATGCCGACGCGCTCGGCGGCGTGTTCGCGCGTGATCCAGTGCGCCCAGTCGGTTTCGTCCTGCGGCGCGAGATCGCTCCAGATGGCGAGATAGCCGGCTCCCTGCATGTCAGGCTCCATCCGTCATTTCGGGCCGACGCGCACAGCCGCCGGTAGCGACGTCGGTAACTGGCCGGCGCCGTGCAGTGCGGCCTGCATGGCGACAATGTACCCGTAGGGGCCGAGGCCCGCGATCACGCCTTTCACGGCGGCCGAAAGCTTGGAATGTCGGTGCAGCTCGTCGCGGGCGTGGATGTTGGAGATGTGCACCTCGTAGATCGGGCCCTCGAAGATCTTCATGGCGTCGAAAATCGCAATCGAGGTGAAAGAGTAGGCGGCGGGGTTGATGATCAGGGCGTCCGCCGAGCTTCGCGCGGACTGGATCAGGTCGACCAGCTCGCCCTCGTGGTTCGACTGGTGAAACGCCAGTTGCGTGCTGGTGAAGGTGGCGAACTCCTCGCACGAGGCCTTGATGGCCTTGAGCGTGGTCGAGCCGTAGATGTGCGGCTCGCGGATGCCGAGCATGTTCAGGTTCGGGCCATTGAGGATCATGATGCGCATGGAATGCCTTTCACGGGATAATGACGGGGCAGTGTAGCCGATCGCGGCCGCATGTCAGCCGGAGAACCATTTCGCCGGCACGGTGACGAGCGCTGGAAACATGATCATCAGGAACAGCACGATCAATTGGGCGATCAGGAACGGCCAGACGCCTTTGATGATGTCTTCCATGCTGATGCGCGACACGCCGCAAACGACGTTGAGGACAATGCCAACCGGCGGCGTGATCAGGCCGATCGAGTTGTTGATGATGAAGAGCACGCCGAAATAGACGGGGTCGATGCCGGCTTGCTTGATGATGGGCATCAGGATCGGCGTCAGGATCAGGATGGTGGGCGTCATATCGAGCGCGGTGCCGACGACCACGACCAGCGCCATGATCGCCAGCATCAAGAGCGTCTGGTTGCCCATGAAGGGGCGAACGAGGTCGACGACTTGCGTAGCGATCTCGGAGACCGTGATCAGCCAGGAGGAGACCAGCGCGGCCGCGACCAGAAACATGACGACGCTGGTGCTAAGCGCGGCCGAAACGAAGACGTCGTAGAGTTCGCTGATCTTCAGCTCGCGATAGACGCAAGTGGAGACGAATAGGGCGTAGACGGCGACCACCACGGCGGCTTCGGTCGGCGTGAACACGCCGAATCGCAGGCCGACGACGATGATCGCGGGCAGCATCAACGCCCAGAAGCCGTCGACGAAGGCCCAGACGATCTCGCGCAGGGATTTTCGGGGTGGGCTCGCAGTCAGCTCGCCACGCGCGACCCACCACCAGGCGAAACAGAGGCCCACGCCGAGCATGAGGCCGGGAAAGATTCCGGCCAGGAACAGTTTTGAGATCGACACGCCGCCGGTAACGCCGAACAGCACGAAGCCGATACTCGGCGGAATCACGGGGCCGATGACGCCGCTGGCGGCGACGAGTCCGGCCGCGTACATCTTGCGATGGCCAGCCGCGACCATCATGGGCACCAGCAGGGCGGCCAGCGCGGCAGCGTCGGCGGCGGCCGATCCCGACAGCGAGGAAAGCACGCAGGCGGCCAGGATCGTGACGTAGCCCAATCCGCCCTTGACGTGGCCGACAAGCGCCAGCGCGACATTGACAATGCGCCTGGCGAGGCCGCCGCGATTCATCAGCTCGCCTGCCAGCATGAAGAACGGGACTGCCATCAGCGGAAAGCTGTCGGCGCCGTTGATGATATTCTGGGCGACGATCTGCGAATCGAAAACATCCAGCGAATGCATCAGCGCGACGCCGCAGACGATCAGCGCAAATGCGATCGGCATGCCCAGCGCCATGGCACCGAGCAGCGAGAAGGTGAAGACGGCGAGCGTCACGGGCGGTCCCCCCGCTGATCAGACATGCTCTTCGCTTTCCTTCACCGCGACCAGGTCTTCCTCGGAGGCGTTGCCGCTCAGCACGCGGACGAGATCCAGCAACAGGATCGCGGCTGCGGAAACGCCGAAGACGAGCCCGGAGGAGTAGAAAAACAGGCCGACCGAGATGCCGGAGGCGGGCGCGCTGTCGCCGAAGGTCAGCACCGCCTGTTTCCAGCTGCCCAGCGTGAGCAGGCCGTCGGCGTACAGCATCAACAGGTAGCTCGCGACGAAGCAGATCTTCTTTCCGAGCGGAGGCAGCGCACGGACGAGCGTATCGACGCCGAGATGGGCGTGCTGGCGCAGCGCGACGATGGCGCCGAGGAACGTCAGCCAGACCAGCAGCCAGCGCGACAGCTCTTCCGAGGTCGGAATTCCCGAGTTGAAGAGATAGCGCATCACGACGTTGGTGAAGACCAGCACGACCATCGCGGCGAGGCACACCGCGATCGCGACCCGGAGCAGCCGGCAGTACAGATCAATCAGCCGTTCGACGGCGGCCATGACGGCTTACTTGGCGCCGCGGATGCGCGCCAGTTCGCCGGTGAAGAGTTTTACGCGCGCCGGGTCGTATTCGGACGAGAATTTTTCGACGACAGGCTTGGTAGCGTCCTGCATGCGGGCGTATTCGGCAGGCGCGATCTCGTTGAACTGCATGCCCTTGGCTTTCAGTTCATCCAGCGCCTTGTCCGCGGCGAGCTTGGTCTGGTCGCGCTGGTATTCGCGCGTCTCGGCAAAGCTGTCGCGCAGCATCTTCTGCTCTTCCGGCGACAGGCCGTCCCAGAACTTCTTGCTGACGATGATGACGTTCTGCGTGAAGGTGTGGTTGGTGGCCGAGACGTATTTCTGCACTTCGTAGAACTTGTTGGACAGGATGACGCTGTAGGGATTCTCCTGGCCGTCGACGGTCTTGTTTTCCAGCGCGGTGTATAGCTCTCCGAACGCCATCGGCACCGGGTTCGCCTTCAGCGCCTTGAACGTTTCGAGATAGACCGGGTTCGGGATCACGCGCAGCTTGAGGCCGGAAAAATCCTCGACCTTCGCGATTGCACGGCTCGAGTTGGTGGCGTTGCGGAAGCCGAGCCCCCAGTAGCCGAGACCGATCAGCTCCTTGTCGGGGAGCAACTCGAGCATGGCCTTGCCGAACGCGCCCTGGGCCAGCGCCTCCGCCTGCTCGAACGTGCTGACGGTGAAGGGGAAATCGAACAGGCCGAGATCCTTGACGACGCCAGCGAGCGATGTCGACGACGCCGAGAGGATTTCCTGCGTGCCGCCGCGCACCGCCGACTGCTGCTGCAACTCGTTGCCGAGTTGCGAAGCCGGAAATTCGCGGATCTTCAGCTTTCCGCCGCTCTTGGCCGCCAGCACCTCGGCGAATTTTTTCACGCCAAAGCTGACCGGATGATCGGTGTTGTTGAGGTGGCCCCAGCGGATGGTGCGTTCCTGCACCTGGGCGGCAGCCGGTGTTCCCACGAGCGCACAAAGGCTGACAGCGGCGCACAGCAATCCGATCCGCATCGCGGTTTCTCCCCGTTGGTTCGCGATCTTCTGGATGTCGCGATGGGCGGAGTATTCATATGATAAAAGCAAAGTCAAAATATAAGTTAAGGATTATCATATGAAATATACTATATAGGATGAATAGTGGCGCTTGAGCGGAATCGGCCGACATGGCACGTCGGATCGAAGCCTTGCGCATGGATTGGCAATGACACTGGTCGAGCGAACGGAAGAGCAGGAAGCAGTCGGCGATGACGGCTATCGCCGCATCCGTACCGACATCGTGTTCGGCCGGCTGCGTCCGGGCCAAAAGCTCAGGCTCGAAGGCCTCAAGGAGGATTACGGCGTCAGCGTCTCGACGCTGCGCGAAATCCTCAACCGGCTGGCCGCGGAAGGTTTTGTGCTGGCCGAGGGCAGGCGAGGTTTTGAGGTGGCGCCGATCTCGGTGGAGAACCTGAAAGAACTCGCGGAGCTTCGCCTGCTGCTGGAGGTGCACGCGATGGGCGTGTCGTTCGCCAATGCCGATGTCGAGTGGGAAGGGCGCGTCGTCTCCGCCCATCACAAGCTGGCGTCAACCGAGCGGCTGATGGAAACCGGCCTCGGTGAACTCGAACAGTGGAAGCGCTATGACGGCGAATTCCATCAGGCCCTGATCTCCAATTGCGGTTCGCGCACGCTGATGGAGACCCATGCCTTGGTGTTCGACAAATATTTCCGCTACCAGATGGTCGCGTTCAGCTACCGCGGCAGCGAGCCCGCCGCCCAGCACAAGGCGCTGCTCGAGGCCGCGCTGAAGCGCGACGCTGTAACTGCCGCTGAAACGCTGCGCGCGCATGTGAGCAATTGCGTGGAGCACGCGCTGGCGACGGCGGCTCTGAAGTAGGGCACAGCTCCTACAACGTCATTGCGAGCGAAGCGAAGCAATCCACGTATCCGCTTGCGACGCCATGGATTGCTTCGTCGCTAGCTTGCGCAAACGCTTCGCGTTTGTCGCAGGCAATGACGGCGGTTGGAATCACACCACCTTGCGCTGGCGCAACTCCGCGATCTCGTCCTTGCCGAAACCGAATTCCGCCAGCACCTCTTCGGTCTGCTCGCCGAACTCGGGTGGACGCGCGGCCATGCTGCTCGGCGTGCGCGACAGCGTCACCGGCTGGCCGACGAGCTGGATGTGGCGGTTCTCGTCGTTCGGCACATGCTGGGCGATGCCGAGGTGCTTGACCTGCGCGTCGTCGAACATCTGGTCGATCGAATAGATCGGGCCGCAGGGCACGCCGGCCTCGTTCAATTCCTTGACCCAGGTTTCCGTGGATTTCTTCACGGTGAGCTTGCCGATCGCTTCGTTCAGCGCGTCGCGGTTCTTCGAACGCGCCGGCGAGGTGGCGTAATCGGGATTGGTGACGAGCTCGGGCGCGCCGATCGCCTGCGCGCAGCGTTCCCAGATCCGTCCGCCGGTCGTGGCGATGTTGATATAGCCGTCGGAGGTCTTGAACACGCCGGTCGGGATCGAGGTCGGATGGTTGTTGCCGGCCTGCTTGGCGACGTCCTTTTCCATCAGCCAGCGCGAGGCCTGGAAATCCAGCATGAAGATCTGCGCCTGCAGCAGCGAGGTTTGCACCCACTGGCCCTCGCCGGAAACGTCGCGCTCCAGCAGCGCGGTGAGAATACCGATGGCGCAGAACAGCCCGGCAGTGAGATCTGCGACGGGGATGCCCACCCGCATCGGACCCTCGCCCGGCGCGCCGGTGATCGACATCAGCCCGCCCATGCCCTGCGCGATCTGATCGAAGCCCGGCCGCTTGTGATAGGGGCCGTCCTGGCCGAAGCCGGAGATGCTGCCATAGACGATACGCGGATTGAGCTTGCGCAGGCTCTCATAGTCGATGCCGAGTTTTGCCTTCACGTCGGGACGAAAATTCTCGACCACGACGTCGGCCTGTTCCGCCAGCCGCTTGAATACCTCGAGGCCCTTGGGGTCCTTCAGGTTCAGCGTCATAGCCCGCTTGTTGCGGTGCAAATTCTGGAAATCCGAGCCCTGGCGCGGCCCACCCGGCTGCTCGCCGCCGCCGTCTTCCAGCAGGGCGTCGATCTTGATGACATTGGCGCCCCAATCCGCCAGCTGCCGCACACAGGTGGGCCCGGAGCGAACGCGGGTGAGATCGAGCACGGTGAAGCGGGAAAGGGCCTGCGAAGCGCGTGGGAAAGGCATTGAGAAACCTTGTTTTTTTGGATTTTCGCGGTGGGAAAAGCAGCCCGAACTGACTTAAACAAATCTGACGCCGATTTCCAACTCCTTGTTCGCCGCCCGGCGAGGGGCGGCCATGGGGGGCAGGGCTAGGCGCCCTTTTTGGATCGGAAGCGCAGGCAGCGCGGGAAATCCGGCCCCGCAAAACTACGGACCGGTTCCAAAAGTTCTGCTTTTGGCCCTAATCCATCAGAAAGCAAGCACGCGACAAATCCGGCTGGTAAACAAGCGTTAACGCGGCGATTCTAGCCTTCCGAGTGCATTACGATTCTCTGCAACCGAACGACCTGCTGACGAGCCTGATCGATGAAGAAGAACGATCTGCTTTCCGATGAGACCTGGGCCTTCCAGACGTTTGAGGCCGGGACGGGCACGGCCGGGCTTCCGCCTGATGCGAAGCACGACACGCAGTTTCTGAGTGACGGCGATTCTTTCCCGCGGGCGGATGCTGCCGCCAGCGCGGAAATCGTGGTCTCTGCCGGCAAGCCGGTCGCGTCGATCGCGACGCTCGCCGACTACCTCGTCAACGGCTTTTGGCAATACAACAATACTCCCGCCCATCACTGGGCTTCCAACACCATCACCTACAACATCACCGGGCTGAATTCGGCGGAGCAGTTCCTGGCGCTAACGGCGATGCAGGCGTGGTCCGAGGTTGCCAACATCAACTTCGTCCAGACCTCCGGCTCCGCGAACATCACGTTCACCCACAACGGCACGATGCAGGCCTACACCAGCGGCTCCTGGCCCGGGGGATCGATCGCTTACCAGACCGTCAACATCAGCTCCGACTGGATCACCAATGATGGCGGCGCGTATGACGGCAAGACCGGCATCGACAGCTACGGCTACCAGACCTACATCCACGAAATCGGACATGCGCTCGGCCTGGGCCACCAGGGGCCGTATAATGGCAGCGCGTCGTATTCGACCGACGCGGTCTATGCCAACGACACCTGGCAATATTCCATCATGTCGTATTTCTCGGAGCCGAATTATTCCGGGAGTTCGTACCGCTACGTGGTTACGCCGCAGATGGCGGACATCTATGCGGTGGGTTCGATGTACGGCGCGGCGAGCTCAACCAGGACCGGCGATACCGTCTATGGCTTCAACAGCAATGCCGGCGCGGTCTTCAATTTCGCCAACTACACCTCGGCGCCGGCGCTGACGATTTACGACAGCGGCGGCACCGATACGCTCGATTGCTCAGGCTATTCGGGCGCACAAACCATCGACCTGCACGCGGGCGCCTTTTCCTCGGTCGGCAACCTCGTGAACAATATCGGGATCGCACTCAACGCGGTCATCGAGAAAGCCATTGGCGGCAGCGGCAATGACACGCTGATTGCGAACGACTCGGGCTGCACGCTGTCGGGCGGCGGCGGCAACGATAGTCTGATGGGTGGCGCCGGAAGCGACAAGCTCATCGGCGGCTCCGGCGTCGATAATCTGACCGGCGGCGGCAGCGGCGACACGTTCGTGTTTCTGCTCGGCGACAGCTCGCCCACGAGCGGCCAGCACGACCGCATCACCGATTTCGTTTCTGGATCGGATCACATCGACCTCAGCGGGTACGACGCGATCAGCAGCACCGGCAGCTACGATCAGTTCAAGTTCATCGCCACCGCGGCCTTCAGTGGCGCGGCCGGCCAACTCAACTATTTCTATAACAGCTCCACCGGCGTCACGACTCTGCAGGGCGATACCAACGGGGACGGGGTCGCCGATTTCGCGATCGATCTGACGGGTAATATTACAATAAACCTGTCCGATCTGATCGGCGCTTACTCGCTGCCCATCGTGATCGAGTCTTTCGGCTCGACCAGCCTGGTGCAGGTAGGAAGCAACTATTATCTCTACAATTCCGGCGCAGGTCCGCAGTTGAAATACGGCGGCGCGCCCGTGGCTGTGGGGCAGATCCCGGGTTGGGCACCGATCGCCGGAGAACAAATCTCGGGCGGTTACCAGGTCGTCTGGAAGGCGAGCGGGTCTGATCTGTATACGCTGTGGACCACCGACAGCAACGGCAACTTCGTTTCGTACATCCCGGCGATGTCGGGATCCAGTTCGGTGCTGAAATCAGCCGAAACGACCTTCCAGCAGGATCTGAACGGCGATGGCGTGATCGGAACTCCCAACGTCGTGATCGAGTCGGCCGGATCCACCAGCCTGACCCAGGTCGGAAACAACTACTATCTCTACAACGCCGGCGCGGGTCCGCAGGTGAAGTATGGCGGCACGGCTGTTGTTGTGGGGCAGATCCCGGGCTGGGCACCGATCGCGGGAGAACAAATCTCGGGCGGTTACCAGGTCGTCTGGAAGGCGAACGGGTCTGATCTGTATACGCTGTGGACCACCGACAGCAACGGCAACTTCGTTTCGTACATCCCGGCGATGTCGGGATCCAGTTCGGTGCTGAAATCAGCCGAAACGACCTTCCAGCAGGATCTGAACGGCGATGGCGTGATCGGAATTTCCAACGTCGTGATCGAGTCGGCCGGAGTGACCAGCCTGACCCAGGTTGGAAGCAATTATTATCTCTACAATTCCGGCGCAGGTCCGCAGTTGAAATACGGCGGCGCGCCCGTGGTTGTGGGGCAGATCCCGGGCTGGGCGCCGATCGCGGGAGAACAAATCTCGGGCGGTTACCAGGTCGTCTGGAAGGCGAACGGATCTGATCTGTATACGCTGTGGACTACCGACAGCAACGGCAACTTCGTTTCGTACATCCCGGCGATGTCGGGATCCAGTTCGGTGCTGAAATCAGCCGAGACTACCTTCCAGCAGGATCTGAACGGCGACGGCATCATCGGAATTGCCAGCGTCGTGATCGAGTCGGCCGGAGTGACCAGCCTGACCCAGGTTGGAAGCAATTATTATCTCTACAATTCCGGCGCAGGTCCGCAGTTGAAATACGGCGGCGCGCCCGTGGTTGTGGGGCAGATCCCGGGCTGGGCGCCGATCGCGGGAGAACAAATCTCGGGCGGTTACCAGGTCGTCTGGAAGGCGAACGGAGCCGATCAGTACACGCTCTGGACCACCGACAATAGCGGCAATTTCGTCTCTTTCATTCCGGCGATGTCGGGATCCAGTGCTGTGTTGAAATCAGCCGAGACTACCTTCCAGCAGGATCTGAACGGTGACGGGACCATTAACTCCACGCCGCTTCCGGCGGCCGGGCAAATCGCTTTGAGTCCAAATCTTGCGGCGCTGGCTAATGCGGGCCTCGCTGCCGGCAACGATACATTCGCATTCGCGTCAAATCACAGTGCAATCACAAATGCTGCGGGCGTGACGGCGCCGGATGATCTTCCGGCGACTGTCCGAGAACTGGCGACGCTCGTGCAAGAGGCGCAAGGCCAGCACGTTGCGTTTCAATGGATCGGTGGACATGGACTTGGTAGTCCGGGCGGCTTTGCCAGCGTAGTTCCGACTGACGTTGAAATAGCCGATTTGCACGCTAAGGGCTTCATCTTCCACTGAACTCGGAGCAAGGATGGGAGCGCGCCGTAGTGCGGCTCGCGGCATGCTGATTGCCGCGAGGGACCCTTGATTCACCCAACCGAGGTCGCCTAAAGTAGCTATGGAACAGATGCATCGGCATCCGTTGTGGTGCGGCCGTCTGTTCCTAATCCGTCGGTCGGACGCCTCGAAAATCGGCGTTACTTCGCGCAGCCCGTGAGTTCCGACCATATCCCACCGCTCGCGATATCTGACAAGGACGCTGCGTGAGACTCTCAATCGTCACAACTCTGTATCAGTCGGCGGCGACGATCGACGAATTTTGCCGCCGTGCGCTGGCGGCAGCCGAGCTCATTACAAACGATATCGAACTCATTATGGTCAACGACGGCTCGCCGGATAACAGTCTGGCTCGCGCGCTTGCGCTACACAAGGCGGATCCGAGGGTGGTGGTAGTCGATCTTGCGCGCAACTTTGGCCACCACAAGGCGCTAATGACGGGTCTTGCTCATGCTACCGGCGACCTAGTGTTTCTGGTCGACAGCGATCTGGAGGAGGAGCCCGAACTTCTGACGCCGTTTTATGATCGACTGGTCAAGGAGGATTGCGACGTAGTGTTCGGCGTCCAGGAGGCGCGGCGTGGCGGTTTGATCGAGCGCGTTACCGGGACCATATTTTTCTCTTTCGTCGATGCGGTCAGCGATCAAAAAATCCCGCGAAATACCGTTGTAGCTCGCCTGATGACGCGTGACTATGTTCGTTCGCTCATTCGTCATCTCGACAACGAGTTCATGATGATTCATTTGATGCAACTGACCGGGTACCGGCAGGTTCCCGTTACGATCCACAAGCATGCGCTTTCGCCGACTACATACTCGCTCCGCATGCGTATCGAAATGGCAATCAAATTTCTGACGACCACTTCGACGAAGCTGCTCTATCTGATCTTGTACACCGGCATTTCAATCTTCGGTCTGTCGATCATCGTAATTGTCTATTTCGTCGCCCGATACTTCGCATCAGGTATTGGCGTCGATGGGTTTACGTCGCAGATCGTTTCAATCTGGTTCCTGGGCGGGTTGATTACGCTCATCTTGGGTATTCTCGGGATTTACATTGCCAACATTCTGATCGAGACCAAGCGACGGCCTTACACTGTGGTCCGTCGTGTCCATCGCGCGGAGCCGACCAAACCCGACCTGACGGTTAACAAGCTGGATGGGATACATGCCCTGAGCGGCAAGACCGAAGCCCATCAACAATTCTAGTTTTGTTGCCGGCCAAGAACGTGGCTGATGAGAAGGAGAATGATCTATGCGCGTCAATGAGATTTCGCGGCAAGACTTCATGGATTTCGTTTATTCGCGAACGAACGAGTTCATGGAACATATCAACGCGCCGGAAGCGTTCGTGGTAAAGGCGTTTTACGACGCTCGTCACATTCTTCAACTTCGAGACGCCGCGTTTCAAATCGGACTGACATCTGAGGCGAGCTGGCATCCGCTGCACGATGATTGTCCGGATTATCATCGTCTGCACGAAAATTACCCGAAGGCGTACGTCAAGCAGAAGCTGCATGCGTTTTATTACCATGGCTGGTACCCGCATAATAAGGACAAGTTCGACTTCTTCTCCGAGATATTCCTGATGAAAAATTTTCTGGCGGGTTTTCCTGAAACGGAATTTCTCGGCAATGTGCCGTCGGACGGATTCATTGCGCGTATCAACATTCACCACTACCCTAGGGGCGGTGGATACCAAGCAGAACATATCGACCCCGTCGGCAAGCACGCCCAAGTCCAGACGCTCATTGCCGCGTCAGAATTTGGTAAGGACTATTCAAAGGGTGGCGTCTTTGGCCGATCGGACGCGGGCGCCAAAAAGGGATATCTCGATCCCTACATGAAGCCGGGCGATTTGCTGGTGATGTCGCCGGGAATTCAGCATGGGGTAGAGTCTATCGATCCTGATCTACCTTACGATTGGCGTAGCAACGACGGACGTTGGATGATCCTGCCGATCATTGTGAGTTCGGATTACGATGCGAAAGCCACGAAGCCCGTGCAGGTCGGGGCTGCAACGTGAAGCCGCCAGCCACGTCGGCCATTGCCGGGCAAGATCACTTTCACGATCTAAAGAATATCCTCGAGCACGAGGAGCTTTGCCGCTTCGCCAGGACTGGCATCGTGCATGTAGGCGCCGACGTCGGCCAGGAAGTCGCGCAGTATTTCAGCTACGGATTTCAAAACATCATTCTGATTGAGGCGAATCCCGAATGTTGCGAGGTTCTACTTTCGAAATTCGGCGACGATCCCAGAGTCAAAATTTTCAACTATGCGATTTGCGACAGGTTGGGCGCGATCGACTTTCATATCCATACGAGCCGCTCTGGAAGTACCGAGCCGGCAAGCATTCTGCCGATGAAACGATTTAAGCAGATCGTGAAGACGCTCCATACTCCGAAAACGATCCGGGTACCGGCTATCACCCTTGATGCGCTTTTTGAGAAATATCAAATTGCGTACACCGACTACAATTTTATCAATATCGACATTCAGGGAGCCGAATTGCTCGCGTTTAAGGGCGCCACAAAGTTGCTGTCCTCTACCGACGCCGTCGTCTCGGAGGTCAATCTTGTTGAGATGTATGAGAATGGCGCACTTGAGGGCGATATTGTCGCATTGCTTGAACAAAATGGATTTGAGAGGAAGCATGCTATCTATCACACGCTCTATGACGAGGACGCAACTTTTCCGGCATGGGGCGAATGCCTGTTTGTGAAGCGGTGATTGCAGTGGTACCAGGACAATAAATGAGCGAATCGGATTCCATCCGCAACAGCGTCGCGACTTACTATGCGTCGAAGCTAGCGGCACACGGTTCGACCCCGCAAGGGGTCGATTGGAATGGCGTTGCCTCACACGAGTTGCGCCATCGGCAGTTTCTTCGCTTGCTTGACGGCATTCCCGACGCCTCCCTTTTGGATCTCGGTTGCGGTTTTGGAGACTTCTTCCGGTTCCTTCGCGCGGAAGGGCACCGCGGTCGGTACATTGGCTATGACATTGCGCCGGATATGATCGCGGAGGCGCTGCGACTCCATGGACAGGGAGCAGATCGCCAATGGCGAGTTGGAGCTGAGCCAGAGGAGAGGGTAGATCTTGCGATCGCAAGCGGCATCTTGAATGTCAAAGGTGATGCTCCGGTCGAAGTGTGGGAGCGCTACGTGCTCGAAACCATCGAAATCCTGGCACGTGTCGGGCGCCGCGGCTTCGCCTTCAATGTACTTAGCCTCTCGAGCGACCCGGAGCGTCGGGCCACCAATTTGTATTATGCTGATGCAGGCAAGATGCTGTCGTACTGCTTGGATCGTTACGGCCGCTCGGTGGCACTTTTACAGGACTATGGTCTCTACGAATTTACAGTGATCGTTCGGCACGCATAATGCTTGGGTTATTCCTGTTCCAGAACCGCTATCCCGAAACCGGCGTCGCCATATCGTCCACCGTTATACAGCATCATCCTTCCGATCTCGGTGTCGAACACGAATGGATAGCAGATCATCGAACCTTCCCAACTGTCTGGGTCACTGTCGATCCCGGCTTTATCGTCGCGGCGGGACCAGCTTAAACCGTCCGCAGAGACGGCAAAGCCGATATTGTAGCCCCAGTCGTTGCCGCGGTACGAGTACCAGGCTTTGTAGCTTCCATCGGCTTCGCGTAGCGGACAGAACCGCGCGATCGCGATTTCGCCAGGGTGCTCGAAGGTCAAGACTTGTTGGCCGGTGAGGTTCCAATGCACTCCGTCTGACGAATCGGCATAGTGAACGTCATAAGACGGAAGCACTTTATCGGCGTGCCGGGTCCAGGAACGTCCGGACAGATACCACATGCGCCACTCGTTATTCTCGACCATTACTGCGGGATTGGTGATGAAGAGCGGCTCCGCCATGCAACGGTCAAGGATTGGTCCCGCGCTGATGCGTTCGAAGGGATGATCCGGATCGCCGGCCGGCCGCTCGGCAACGCCGACCGCAACGTAGAAACTCACAGTCACACCAAGATTCCAGCCTTGATAAAAAAGGCGCTCTATACCGTCGCGCTCTATGATCCAGCATGCCATCGCGCCGTTGTCGTCAAAGCAGCCCAGAGGCCCCGGTGCAAGCAGCGGCTGCCTCGACAAGTTCAATACCTTAGTGGGATTGCGAATGTCGATGTCGAGCCAGTTCACGTTGGAACGTGATTGTCGATCCCGCGCACTGAAATAGACGCGGTAGCGATAGTTTCCGAGCGGCCGCGCGATAGGGACAGTACCATGGCTGTGCAACCATTCCGAATGGCTGTCGGCCACGAAAATACGTCCAAGTTTCTTCCATCGCATGGACGATCCCTCAGATGCGCCGCAACCGCGTGCTGGGCACGGGCGAGCGCTCGGTGCCACGTGGGGCAACGACAGAAAAGTCCGGCTGATCCTCAAGCACCAGCGCACCGGCGCCTATGATGCATTTTTTTCCAATTGTCACGTGGTCGCGCAAGGTAACATTGACGCCTACAAAGCTGCCTTGGCCGATCCTGACGCCGCCGGATACCACGACGTGAGACGCCAAGAAAACATCGTCCTCTATCACCGAGTGGTGTCCTATGTGATTGCCGCTCCATAGCGTGACGTTGGCGCCGATTCGGGCAAAAGGCTGGATAGTATTGTCCTCAAGAATGAAGCAGTTTTCGCCGATCTGCAGTTCGGGGAATACGGTCGCCCGACTGCTTACATAGGATACTAGGTCGTAGCCAAGGGCGCGGGCTGCCGCGACTTTACTCGCCCGAAGATCGTTGATCTTGGAGTAACTGACGGCCACGAACAGCCCGTATTGTTGCTGCGGGAATGTGGTTGCTACTTCCTCAAACGGCACAATTGGGCGCCCGCTAAAGGTTGTCTCTTTCAAATACCCCGCATCAACCGTGAAGCCCACGACCTTGAATGCTGAATCGCGGGTGAAGTAGTAGTCGGCAAGCTCAGCAATTTCGCCAGTGCCAAATATGACAATTTCTCGCATTTGGTCGCTCTGTCAGATGATCTAGGTTGGTGCAGGTGGGGCCGAAATCATTGTAGCTGCTCGGGGATTCCAGAAAGATGAATTTCGGTCATTGGATGACTGAACACCAGATCGTAGGTTGGGCGCGTTTGATAGTGCTCTTCGCAAAATGTTTGGAGCCGTTTGATATCTACCGTGCGCGCGATCACGCGAATGTCCGGCTTGGTGCAAAGTGTTGCTCCGAGGTCCCTTATGCCGAGTCGCTCCAAGGTAGATTGCGTGACCGGCATCCTGGTGGCTACGCCAATGGAGGGAATGATAGCACGGTTGACCGGTGCATACACTTTTGTTGGCGTAATCAACCATTCCCATACGAAGGCGGATCCCCAGGAGATCACCGTTCCGGTGAAATAAGAATGTGCCTCGAGAAGCTTGGCGCGATAGGCCGTCGCTTGCGTTGATACCCCACTGTGGGCCCGAACCGCTGTCCATCCCGCGTGCAGCGCAATACCAAGAAGCAGAACGGCTGCCAGGCTGCGAAGAGGCCATGCACCTGATTCCTTCGTGAGCAGAAAGGGGAGCATGCAAAGAAACGAGACGCTGAGGGCGGAAAACTGAACACGGAAAAGCGGTGGCCGCCCCGTCAAGCCAGAGATCGCTAGCGCGAAAAATGTGCCAATCATCAGCAGCACTAAAATGACGCGGCATGATGGCAGCAGAGCAAGCAACAGAAGCTCACTCACACAGATCGCAATCAAAAGCGGAGAATCCAGAAGCGTCCATAGCCAGTCGCGCACTCCTGACGGCGCAAAGAGTGGTGCCTGCGTCAGAAGTGTTCGCGCGAGATAATTGATGTTGTCGTAATCGAAAATCGGATGAAGGAAATACCAGTTCATGAACATGGCATGGTCATTTTCCGACCACCCTACCTTGGCATATTCGGGAGCTCCGGGAATCCATGGAATGCGGAAATAGTCGTTGAACAGGCTCCTTACCTGATTGTACGTCAAGGCGTCACGCCAGCCCGGCGAAAGCGAATAAGCTGCATTGTCCGTCACGTATATCGCGGCCGCCATCACTGCGATTACAGCCATAAGACGCAACGTTGGTCTCCGGCTATTCACCGGCCCGAACCATGCGAGCCAAATCAGGGCAGGGACGACAACGACGAGCCCCAGAGTTACCGCTAACGGTCGGATCAGGAAGCTCAGGACGATCGCCGTGTAAATCACCGTACGCAGCCATGGCGACCGCGCTCCGCTTCGCAACACGGCCAACCAGCAGCCAATGGCTGCCCCAAACAGGACTGCTGCAGTGCTGGTAAACTGCTGGAGTAAGAGCGCTCGCGTAAACACGCAACCGACGGCGATGATCACTGCGGCTCCCACGAGATACCCGTTGGGCCGCGATTGCTCGCACAGGGCTCGCGCATACAGTCCCATGCTGAGACCGAGCGCCGCCAGCGTGGTCCAGCCGTGCGCACAAGGTCCCGCGAATTGGCTGACTAATCCTAGGAGAATGCCATAACCGAAATGAGAAAAGATGAGATGCGGCTCAGGCTCAACAGCAAGTCCGAAACCGGAGCCCAACATGGCGAGGCCGGCATCATCATTTCCGTCGAAAAGCGGGTTGCCGAAAGCCAGCACCCCGAATATTGCGACGAGCGGCAGTCCGACGTAAATCGCGCACCGCTGCAGTTCCGAAATGGAACCAGAGCGGGCAAAAAACATAATCATCCCGAGACGTCGTTTTCCGCAAAAGGCGGACTCGGCAGCACGTGCGGTCGCCGTGACGATTGTACGCAAGTAGCTAACATTGGAAGAGGTTCCGAAGCAAAGCTTTAACCTCGTCGAGTTTCCCTCCGCCGACTGCATCGTATCTTAGGCCTTTCTGCTGAGATACTGAGGCGCCTCGGCCCCCGCATGGAAAAGCAAATCAAGCACGGTCACAGCGTGCTCGAAGTCTCCATGAAGCTGCGGGTATTCGGGGTATCCTTCGTAGCTCATCCATTCCGTCGTAATTCCAGCCGACGTGAACAATTGTTCGTCGAAATAGGAGCGCGCCGAGGGGCCGCTGAGATAGCAATCGGCCCCGGCTGCGCGGGCGATCCCCAACAGTCGTTCGGTTTTGAAGCCGTGCGAGGGATAAGTGGCGTCACTGACGATCCGGGTCTTCAACCCCAGCAACTTGGAAATCTCGCGCAGGAAGACCGCGTTGACATCACTCAGGCGACGTAGCTTGTCTGCGGCTTCATACCAGTTCTTCACCACCGGCGCAAAATGCTCGAAGAACGCGGCGCGCTTATAGGCAAGCTCGATCGCGCGCCAGTGCTTTTCCGCCCACGGTTTTTCGATTTCGACCTGGTCAATCGCCTGGTCGAACCTGCCTTTGACGATGACCGGAATGGTGAGCCATTCCGTGCCGTTGGCGGTCTTGATGCGATTGCGATTATGCCAGTGCCGCTTTACGTATTGCGCGCTGTCAAACATCACATATTCGTCGCATCTACCGATGAGGTCGAAGAATCCCTTCCAGGGAATGTAGCAGGACTGGATGATACAAATGCGCATTGTATTCGGAACCAAAACTTGACTTCGCCGGAACCTGACGGTTGAGCTGGCGCCATATGGAATCAGGGAGCCTCTGCCGGCTGAACCCTCAGGTTGTCGCCGTTCTCGTGTGGAGAGTCCATGGGGCATCGCATGATCGCGGCCCGCCCCCCGCCGGGACGGGGCCAGGGATCTCGCCCCCCTCAGGCTGACCGTGTCGGCGTGCATCAGCGGCAGGGCCGCTCCCGCGCCCGACAGTTCGTTGGAGATGATATGGCGGAAAGGAGACGCTCGCCTCCATTACGCCGCATCGGCGGGCCCAGTAAGGCCTCCAACGGTCGCCCGACCAGGTCCCGCGGCGAGACACGCCAAACCGCCGGCGGCAGCGTCCGATGGCCCGCCTTAGGCCGTTTCCAGACGCCCTATGCCCCATTCGTTCCGCGCTCACGCCAAGGAACGGCGAGATGGCCTTCGTTTCGAGCTATTTTTTCAACAGCGCGGTAAGCACCTCGCACACTCGCGCTTGCTGGGTTTCGCTCAAGCCAAACCACATCGGTAGCCTGACTAGGCGCTGCGATAGCGAGGTCGTAAAAGCCAACTCGCCATGCGCACGTCCATAGCGCCGGCCGGCCGGCGACGAATGCAGCGGGACATAGTGGAATACTGCGCGGATCCCGTTCTGTTTCAGTCCGTCAAGTACCTGCTGGCGATCGATTTCGGGTGCCAGCAGAACGTAGTACATGTGCCCGTTGTGCTGACAATTCGTCGGCACGATCGGGCGGCGTAGCAAGCCCTGCCGTTCGAGCGGGTCGAGCATCTGATGATAGCGGTGCCAGATCGCCAGGCGTTCGCTGGTGATCTGCTGCGCCTCTTCGAGTTGCGCCCACAGGAAGGCGGCGTTAATCTCGCTCGGTAAGAACGACGAACCGACATCCTGCCAAGTGTATTTATCGACCTCGCCGCGAAAAAACCGGCCGCGATCGGTTCCCTTCTCGCGAATGATCTCAGCGCGCTGCGCCAGCTCTTTATCGCGCACCAGCAGGCTGCCGCCTTCACCGGAGATGATATTTTTCGTCTCGTGAAAGCTGAAGCTGCCGAGATCGCCGATCGCACCGAGCGCCCGGTTCTTGTAACCAGCCATGATTCCCTGTGCAGCGTCTTCGACGATCCGAAGACCGTGACGCCGGGCGATCGCAACGATGGAATCCATTTCGCAGGAAACCCCGGCGTAATGCACCGGCACGATCGCGCGCGTCCGCGTCGTGATCGCTTCTTCAATCAGCCGTTCGTCCAGATTGAGCGTGTCCTCCCTTATGTCGACGAACACTGGCACCGCACCGCGCAGGACGAAAGCGTTCGCAGTGGACACAAACGTGTAGGAAGGCAGGATCACTTCGTCGCCGCTTTTGATGTCCAGCAGCAGCGCGGCCATATCCAGCGCGGAGGTGCAGGAGTGGGTCAGCAGCGCCTTGGTGCAGCCCGTGTGCTCTTCGATCCACTGATGGCAGCTTTTGGTGAACGCTCCGTCGCCGGAGAGATGATAATTGCGCTGCGCTTCGGCCGCATAAACCATTTCCTTGCCGGTGGCATAGGGCCGGTTGAACGGAATGTAATCTGCTGTCACTGTTTCACTTTGGTGCTTGCCAGGGCGCTGGCTCCTGGTTCGAGAGTGCGCAAATTGGCGGTTTTCGCGGCAGGAATCAACAGTCGATCTCCGCCCGGTTGTGCGACACCGATGTTCTGGCGGCCGCAGTCGCCAAAGCGCATGGGCGTCGAACCTGCCGCGCCCGGCGGGCTTGCTGATTGTTGTTGCATACGTTAGTGACGGCCGGAAAAGCGCTTCGTCGCGCCGTGGCGGCCCCGGAATCCCCGGACTTTTCGATCAAGATGGGAGATGTTCGTTGAAGCGGCTTCTGGTATCCGTCCTGAAGGGTATCAACTGGTTCATGCGCCTATTGGTCGGTTGGACCCACTTTGCGCAGTTTGCCGTGCAATGGGGCATCAAGCCGCGGCCCGAATGGTTCGATCATTTTCTCGATCAGTACTGGCAATGGGGCGCAACGAACAACAGTCTGTGGGTCGAGCGCGGCGTGTTCTCCCGGCTCGTCCTAAAAGAGAATTCGAGGATGCTCGAGATCTGCTGCGGCGACGGTTTCAACACAAGGCACTTCTACTCGACCAGAGCGCGGTCGGTCATTGCTCTCGATTTCGACGAGGATGCGATCCCGCACGCCAGGCGATACAATTCCGCGCCGAACATTACCTTCATCAAGCAGGACATTCGCGCCGGATTGCCGGAGGGGCCGTTCGACAACATCGTCTGGGACGCGGCGATCGAGCATTTCACCGAAAAGGAAATCGACACCATCATGGGCGAGATCGTCGAGCGCCTCGGTGCTGACGGCATCCTCAGCGGTTACACGCTGACCGAAGATAAGACCGGCAAGAAGAGCAACGCTCTGCACGAGTACGAATTCAAGGACAAGGAAGATCTGCGGCGCTTCTTCACGCCGCATTTCAAATTCGTGCGCGTGTGGGACACCGTCTATCCGACCCGGCACAATCTGTATTTTGTAGCGTCGCAGAAACCAGTCGAAATGTATGGCTAGGCCGTTGTCGTCTTGACCGCATGCCATTGGAGCGCACTGTTCCGGAGAGGGCGTCGATGACCGGTTCCCCAAGCCGCGCGCGCCGTCTCTCGGAAGGCTGGTCGGCGAATTTCCTGCAAATGGCGTTGGGAATCGCACAGCAAGTCGCGCTGGTCCCCATCTTCCTGCACTACTGGTCGAACGACGTGCTCGCCGCGTGGCTGGCGATCTATGCCGCCGGGAATCTCGTTCTGATCGTTGATGCCGGCCTGCAATTTCGCGCCATCAACCGTTTTCTTGCGTTCAAGTCCAGCGTCGACAGCGATCGTCGTACCGGCCAGTTCTATGCCGAACTGCGGCGGATCTATTTTGGACTCGCGGGGACGCTCGCTGTCGTCACGCTGATCTTCATTCATGTGCTTCCACCTTCCGCGATGCTCGGCTTTGGGGCGATCGCACAATTTGACCTGGCTTTTGGCGCGATGATCGTTGGCACGCTGCTCACGCTGCCGGTCAACATTGCAGCGGCGCTTTACCGTGCGCGCGGCTTGTACGGGCGGGCGGTCAAGCTCATGAATCTCGGGATGCTCGGAGCCCTGCTTGGGCAATTTGTGGCCGTCACGCTCACCCAAAGCCTGTTTTACGTCACCGTCGTCTATGTCGCGGCGCAAGTGCTGGTTGCGGCCTATCTCCTGATGTCCGATGCCCCACGGCTGTTTCCGTTTTTGCGCGGGCTCCGCGCAACGCGATCGGCGGGCTGGATCGCCGGCCAGTTTCGCAAAGCGGCCCCGTTCGCCGTCGCAAGCGCCGCCGACCTCGCATTGCTCAATCTGGCGGTGCTGCTGGTCAGCGCGCTCGTGTCTGACAGGGTCGCAGTAGCGCAATGGGGCCTGACCCGTGTCGTAGCCGGGCTGATACGGGTGCTTTGCGTGCAGACGACGCTTCCCCTGGCCGCCGAGCTTGGCCACGATTATGCCGTCGGCGACCGGCAGCGGCTGCAGGGTCTCTACGCGCGTGGCTCCGTGCTGGTGGCGCTGCTGGCGAGCGTCGTCGTCTCCGGCCTGTTGCCGTTCTGGCCGGATTTCTTTGCGCTTTGGACACACGGCGCCGTTCCCTACGATCGCTCGCTCACCTTTGTCCTGCTGATCGGTACGGCTGCCGCGGCCCCCTCGATCCTGGCACTGGGCTACGCGAATTACAGCGATCGGGGGCAGCTTTTGCTCCGGACCAAAGCGTTGCAGCTCGTCCTGTTCCTCGTTCTGTCGGCGATCCTGATTTCCGCGATCGGCCTGCTTGGGGCGGCCATCGCCGTCGTCGCCAGCGAGCTCCTGATCCAATTCGGTGTGTTGGGACGGACCATCATCCGGCAAACGCTGCAGCATCCGCTGCGGCATTTGTTCTTCGTGGCCGCGCTGATGGTCACGGTGACGCTCGCCGGCTGGGCGTTGGGAACGGCGATCCGGCTGGCCATCCCGCTGGCAGAGCCGTTGCGGTTCTTCGTGGAATGCGGGCTATGGCTGGCGGTGGTGGCGGTGGCAGCAAGTCCGCTCGCGGTCGAAAGCGTCCGCGCGCGATTGACTGCGGCGATCCCCCACTAGAGAACCCGTTCCGATGGAATCGGAACGGGCCCCAGTTTTTTGATTCGACGCGTTTTCTTGATGCGAACCGGTCTCCACTTCGCCGGAAAACGCTCTAGCGCGGAATCGCCGCCTGCCGGATGAGATATTTCCCGTAGCCGGTGTTTTTCATCGGCTCGGCAAGGCGCAGCAATTGTTCGGCGTCGATGAAGCCCTGGCTGAACGCGACCTCCTCGGGACAGGCGATCTTCAGGCCCTGACGTTTCTCCACGATGTGGATGAACTGGGAGGCTTCGAGCAGCGATTCATGTGTGCCGGCATCAAGCCAGGCGTAGCCGCGGCCGAAACGCTCGGCATGAAGTTCGCCGTGCTCCAGATACCACTGGTTGACATCGGTGATTTCGAGTTCGCCGCGCGGCGACGGCTTCATCTCCTGAACGATATCGACGACGCGTTCGTCGTAGAAATACAGACCGGTCACGGCGTAGTTGGATTTCGGAGCTTTCGGCTTTTCGACGATCTGCAAGGGGCGATGCGACGAGTCGAATTCGATGACGCCATAGCGCTCGGGATCGTCGACCCAGCACGCGAATACCGTCGCGCCGCGCTCTTGCTGCGCGGAGGTGCGCAACAGCGCCCGCAGATTATCGCCATAGAAGATGTTGTCGCCCAGAATCAGCGCGGAGGATCCGCCGGCGAGAAAATCCCGCCCGATCAGGAAAGCTTCCGCGATGCCACCGGGATGATCCTGGATGGCAAAGGAAAGCTCGATGCCCCACTGCTGCCCGTCGCCGAGCAGGCGCCTGAACTGGTCGATCTCTTCCGGCGTGGTGATGATCAGGAGTTCGCGCAGGCCCGCCATCATCAGCGTGGTGAGCGAATAATAGATCAGCGGCTTGTCGTAGACCGGCAATAGCTGCTTCGAAGTCGCGAGCGTCAGCGGATAAAGCCGCGTGCCGCGGCCACCTGCCAGAATGATACCTTTGCGATTCATGCGCCGACTCTTCGCGGTTAGCGGGGTGAGGGGTCTCGTTAGCACGCGCCAACCGCTGCACAAAATGCTTTCCGGACCCCATAGCGGAAATATTTCAATGGTTTACGCGGACATGCACGCGTTGCGCCGTCGTTATGGGTGCGATAGGAATGGCCCATTGCGGCGCTTTATTACGCAATGTCGGTGACGCACCGGCGCAATTCGCGACCTGAGCTGCGACGGGGATCATGGCCTACCGCGCCTATTGTACCTACTTCGATCACAACTACCTGCCGCGCGGGCTGGCGCTCTACCATTCGTTGCAGCGGCATGCGCCGGGCGCGCAGCTCTGGGTGCTGTGCCTGAGCGAGGCCTGCCACCAGGCCCTGACGGCGCTCGATCTGCCCAATCTGGTGCCGGTGCGGCTTGCCGACTTCGAAGACGCCAGCCCGGACGTCGCTGCCACGCGGCCCACGCGCAGCCTGATCGAATATTATTTCACGTGTTCGCCGGCCTGGATACTTTTCGTATTGAACAGTAAGCCGGATGCGGAGTGGGTCACCTATCTCGACAGCGACCTCTTCTTCTTCGCGTCACCCGATCCGATCTACGATGAAATGAAGGACGCGGCGTTCGGCATCATTCCGCATCGTTTCGCCCGGGGGTTGGAAGGTCAGCGCCGGTTTGGACTCTACAATGTGGGCTGGGTCAGCGTTCGCCGGCGCGATAACGGGATCCAGGCCCTGCGCTGGTGGCGCGAGCGCTGCATCGAATGGTGCTATGACCGGGTTGAGGGCGACCGTTTCGCCGACCAGCGCTATCTCGACCGGTTGCCGGAAATGTTTGGCGGTGTCCATGTCATATCGCATCTCGGAGCCAATCTCGCGCCCTGGAATTTTGCCGACTATCATCTGCAGTGGAACGACGGCGAGGTCGAGATCGAGCGTCGATACAAGCTGCTGTTCTTTCATTTTTTCGGGGTCAAGCGCAGCGGCGGGTATTACTTCAACAGCCACCGGCTGTATCATGCGCCGTTTTCCAGCCTGATGAAGCACAAACTCTACGAGCCTTACACAGCGGCGCTCGCGGAAGCGGAACGGGTGGTGGCGCCTTATCTGAAAGACCAGCAGATCGGTACGATCCGAAAGCCCGTCGTCACCACTTTCGGCGATCGCATGACCAATGTGTTCAGGAAGGCGAGAGTGATGGGCATCCGGGGCCTTGATATCCTGACCGGCCGGGCTATCGCGGCCCGGTAGGCCGAACAATTCCTTCGAGAGATTCTTCACTATGCGACTGCTGATCCTTGGCTATTCCTCGATCGTCGAGCGGCGGGTGATACCGGCGGCGGCGAAAGTCGAAGCCATCACGGAGATATCGATCGCAAGCAAGAGCCGGCCACAGCCCGAAGGCTGGCCGAAGCGGGGCCGCTTTTTCGACGATTATGCCGCGGCGTTGCGCGACAGCGATTCTGGCCTGGTCTATCTTTCGCTGCCGAATGCGATGCATGAGCACTGGGTGATGGCGGCGCTGGCCGCCGGCAAGCACGTCGTGGTCGACAAGCCGGCGATGATGACATTGGCGGGCAGCGAGCGCGCGGTGGATGCGGCGCGGCGCGCCAATCGCGCCGTCGCGGAGGCGACGGTGTTCGGCTATCATCCGCAGTTCGAGGCGTTGGCGGCCTTCGTCGCCAAACACGGCCCGCTGACGCAGGTTGCCGTTCAATTCATCATTCCGCCGCTGCCGATCGGCAATTTCCGCAATCACGGCGAACTGGGCGGGGGCTGCCTCCTGGACATGGGGCCCTATGCCGCCGCAACGATGCGAATCCTCGGCGGCGCTGTGGCGTCGGAAATCACGGCTCTGGCCGGCGGCCGGCATCAGGAAACCGGTGTCGACATGGGCTTTTCGGTCCTGGCCCGGCTCGGCAATGGCGGCGCATTTTCCGGTCATTTCAGCTTCGAGGGCGAGTATCAGAATCGCTTGCTCGTTGTGGGCCTTTCGGGGTCTGTGTTAATAGAGCGCGTCTTCACCCCACCTGCCGATCATCACATGGAATGGCGTCGGCGCGTACGCAATGTCGATGATGTCGTGACATTCGAGCCGGCCGATACGTTTGCACGTTTCCTCGCGGCGGTGACGTCGGCGATTGCCGGCGGCGATCACGAGGGCTTTCACTGCGATCTCCTGAGCGATGCCCGGTGCCGGGACATGATCGCGACGGCGCTCGCATCCCAGAATCCGTCGCATCAGCGCGTGTGAGAGACAATGCCAATCAACGTGTGGGACTATCTGCGGGAATACGACGAACTGCGCGACGAGATACTCGCGACCGTCGATCGCGTGTTCGGCTCGGGACGGCTGGTGCTTGGACAGGAAGGCATCAAATTCGAGCGCGAGATGGCTGCCTATCTGGGGGTTGCAGGCGGCGTCGGCGTGAACAGCGGAACTGACGCGATCTACATTGCACTTGCGTCTTTGGGCGTGAAGGCCGGAGACGAAGTGATCACCGTGCCCAATACGGCGGTGCCGACGGTCTCGGCCATCCGTACGCTTGGCGCTACGCCGGTGTTCGTCGACATACGCGACGATGATTTCCTGATGGATGTCGATCAGGTCGAGGCGGCGATTACGCCGCGCACCAGGGCGATCGTTCCGGTGCATCTCTATGGCCAGTGTGTCGATCTCGATCTGCTGATGGCGATTGCCGAGCGGCACGGGCTGAAGGTGATGGAAGACTGCGCGCAGTCACAGGGCGCGCTTTACAAAAACTACCAATCCGGCAGCGCCGGCCATGCCTCGGCGTTCTCGTTCTACCCGACCAAGGTGCTGGGCGCCTATGGCGACGGCGGCATGGTGTTGAGCAACGACGAGGCGGCGATCCGGCTTGCGCGCAGCCTCCGCTTCTATGGCATGGAAACGCAGTATTATTCCGAGCGCCACGGTTATAATTCGCGTCTCGACGAGGTGCAGGCCGCGATCCTGTCGCTGAAACTGCCGCGCATCGATGGCTGGATCGAGCGGCGGCGGGAGATCGCCGCGCGCTACAAGCAGGGTCTGGCCGGAAGCGGCCTCGTGCTGCCGCGCGAGAACGCCCATAGCCGCCATTCCTATTATGTTTATGTGGTAGAACATCCGACGGATCGCGACGGGGTGCTGGAGCGGCTGGCGAAGCGCGACATCAACTGCAATGTATCCTATCGTTGGCCGATTCACACCATGCGGGGCAGCGCCGATCTCGGCTATCGTGAGGGGCAGTTCCCGGTCGCGGAGCGCAAGGCGCAGCGCATTTTCTCGCTGCCGATGTATCCGCACCTCAAGGACGAGGAAGTCGATACGGTGATCGAAGTGCTCAGGGACGTGGTTTGATGGCCGAGCGCGCGCATCTTGACTGGTTTCGCGGGAGACTCGCTGCATCCGCCGCGATCGAGCCGACGGATCCCGCACCGATCCTGGCGTGGCGGGACGAACGCTGCCGGGCGATTTGCTTCGAGGCCAAGTTGATCGGCCTCGACGAGGTTCGCGGCTGGTCGCGGGACGCGCAGGGCAATGTCCGGCACAAGACCGGGCAGTTTTTCGGGGTCGAGGGGGTACGCATCGAGAGCGGCGACCTGCGCGAGGTCGCCTCGTGGGATCAGCCGATCTACACCCAGCCCGAAGGCGGTATCCTCGGACTGGTCGCCCGCGAGACGCCTGATAGCGGCGTCCAGTTTCTGTTGTACGCCAAGGCCGAGCCGGGCAATGTCGGCGTGCTCCAGCTCTCGCCCTCCGTGCAAAGCACGTGGTCCAATATCAGGCGCGCGCACGGTGGAAAGCTGTCGCCAATGCTTGAGGTGCTCACGGCCAAGTCTGGCGTTCGTATCATTTACCGGGCAGAGCACAATGAAGAGGGTGGCCGATTCTGGCGCAAGTCGAACGAGAACATCATCGTATTTGTCGACGATGAGAGCGTGATCGAGTCCGACATGGCGATGTTTTGCTGGGCGAGTCTTGGCCAGCTCAAGGAGCTTGCCTTGATCGACAACGTGCTCAGCCCTTTCGTAAGGACGATCATCGCGCCGCTCTGATTCGGCGGATGGCCGCGCGCCCGGTCAGCGCGCTTTCGAGAACAGGTAGGTCTCGGTTGTCGAGCGATGGCCCGTCACCTCGGAGACGTCATAGGGAATGCAGGGCCATTCGCGCTGCAGCCGGAGCCCGGCGTCCCGGCAAAGCGACATCAATTCGCTCTTGCCGAAGATGATCTCGACGACCGGCGCGCCATAGGCGAACTTTTTCAGATATGTGGTCTGGTAATCGTCGAACACCGGTACGGTGTGCAGGACGCAGTAACACCCGGCGACGCGCGCGGCTTCGCGGATCGCCGCCTGATAGTCGATAATGTGCATCAGCGACACGCCGTTGAAGACGATGTCGAATGCATCGTCCGGGTAGGGCAGCCGGGTCGCGTCGGCGACCTCGAACGCGGTCGACGGATAACGCGAACGGGCGCGCGCGATCATCGCCTCCGAATAGTCGATGCCGGTATAGCTGACGCCGCCGGGGACGAGATCGGCAAACACTTCTGAATAATAGCCGCTGCCGCAGCCGACTTCGAGCAGGTGGGGGGCGGCAATGCCCGTCGCCAGGACGGCCTCGGCAGCGACGGTGAAATCGAGCCGCGGTTCGCCATTCTTCATGTCGCCGATCAATGCCAGGTAGGCACGTTCCTGACGGGCCACGGTGCGCGTCGCAAGCCAGCCCTCGGACGTTGCGGCGGCACGGTGGGCTTCGTTGATCCCGTCGAGCACCTTGTAGTCGGTCGAGGTCAGGATATGGCGGCGCAGGATCGGCGCCGCCTTGACGACGCGTTTGCCGATCTGCCTGACGAGGCGCGGCAGCTTCATCGCGCCGCCCGCAACGTTTCAACGAAACCCAGGATCTCCGCGGCGCGATGGCGATAGGTATGCTGCGCCATGGTTCTCGCCTGGCCCGACGCGGCAATTGCGGCGCGGCTTTTGGCGTTGCCGAGCGCGCGATCGATGGCCTCAAGGCAATCGTCGACCGAACGCCAGACGGCAACCTCGCGGTCGGGTGCAAACAAGCTGTGCAGATTGTCCTTGAAATCGGTCAGCAGGAAAGCGCCGACGCCGGTGGCCTCGAACAGCCGCATGTTTCCGGCTTCTCGCCCCGCCATGTCGATGTGGGAATTGAGCGTGATCTTCGATCGCCGCAGTGCCTGATACATCTCGGCGCCCCAGACTTCGCCCTGAAAGCAGCGATGCAGCGGGGAGGAGGCTGGCAGCGTCCGCGGCGGGTTACCGAACAGTTTGAGATCGTAACGTCTGGCAACGGCCTCGAGCAGCGCAGTCCGCTGCTGGTGATCCGGCGAGACCGTGCCGACAAAGGAAACCTCGATGTCCATGGCGGGCGTCGGCGGCAGCGCTTCGAGAATGGCCGGCTCGAACGCCAGATGATTGACTTCCGCGCGCACGCCGAGGCGGCGAAAGAACTCCACCGTCGCCGACAGCTGCGACATCATCAGATCGTAGACCGACCAATCCACACCGCGGGACGGCGCGATCCCGATCTGTCCGATCAGGATGGGATTGCCGATGGCCTTGATCCGCCGCATCAGGCGGGGGTCGACGTGAAAGGTGTCCTGGTTAAGCACCAGTTCGGGTTTGAATTCCTCGATCTGGGCCAGCAGGATTGCTTCGGCCTGTGCGTCGAGCCGGGGGCTGAGGCCCACCTTGCGAGCCAATGGCCGCAGCATCGGTTTTAACGGCGTCACGGCGCGTTGCAGCCAGGCTGGAAGCGAGGTGCTTCCGCTCGGAGTGGCGGGCCCTGCCGCTTCGACGGCCATCCCGTGCTCGCGCGCCCATGCCGTCTGTAGCCAGGCATTGTTGACATGTATCTCGGCCGCCGAATGGCCGAGTGCGGAAAAATTCCGCGAATAGAAATCGGCGACGCCGAACAGGCTGGCGTTTCGCGCTGCCATCTGGGCCGCATAACCGGCGCTTCCGAGTCCTGGCTGGCGGCGATACAGCCAGCTGAGGAAGCGTGGGTAGTCCGCATTGAGCACGAGGATGCGCATGGATGGCTAGACCGCGCGCCGGAAGCCGTAATTTTTGTCGATCCAAGCCTTGTAGGCGCCGCTGATGACATCACGCCACCATGGCTCATGGTCCAGGTACCACTGCACGGTCTGCTTCAGTCCGCTCTCGAAGCCGACACTGCAGCGGCTGCCGAGTTCGGTCGTGAGCTTGCTGGCGTCGATCGCATAACGGTGATCGTGGCCGGCGCGGTCCGTCACATAGGTAATGAGCGTGCGGCAGGGGCCAGCGGCCGCAGCGGGACAGGACGGAAAGCGCGCGGCGAGCCGAGCGTCGGCTGCGAAGGCGGTATCGATCGTGTCGCAGATCAGGCCCACCACGTCGCGGTTGTTGCGCTCGTTGCCACCACCGACATTGTAGGTTTCGCCGGTGCGGCCACGCTCGATCACGTTGATCAAGGCGTCGCAATGATCCGACACGTGCAGCCAGTCGCGGACATTGGAGCCGTCCCCGTAAACCGGCAGCGGCTTGCCTTCCAGCGCATGGATGATCATCAGCGGAATGAGTTTTTCCGGGTGCTGATAGGCGCCGTAATTGTTGGAGCAGTTGGTGATCAGCGCCGGCATGCCATAGGTCGCGACAAAGGCGCGGACCAGGTGATCGCTCGACGCCTTGCTCGCCGCGTAAGGCGAATTCGGACGATAGGGCGAGAATTCCGTGAAAGCGGGGTCGGCCGCGCCGAGCGAGCCATAGACTTCGTCGGTCGAGACGTGAAGAAATCGCGCCGTCTCGAGCATCCCCGCCGCGCGCCAGCAATCGAGCGCGGCCTTCAGAAGCGTGAATGTGCCGAGCACGTTGGTCTGCAGGAAGGCTTCCGGATCGCTGATCGAACGGTCGACATGCGACTCGGCAGCGAGATGCGCCACGCGGGAAAATTTGTGTTCGTCGAACAGGCGCTGCATCAGCGCCGCATCACCGATGTCGCCCTTCACGAACTGGATACTGCGATCGGCAATCAGCGGCTCCAGGCTGCGGACATTGGCCGCATAGGTCATGGCATCGACCACGGTCAGGCGGTCGGCCGGCCGCGCGGTCCGCCACGCATGCACCAGGTTCTGGCCGATAAAGCCCGCGCCGCCGGTGATCAGAACGCTTTGCATCGAAACCCTCCGGTCACGAAACCGCCGGTTCGATCTTCCGATCGAACATCGCGCGCGGCATGATGTACCACAGCAGAAACAGGAACCCGGCGCCATGTGTCAATACTGCCGTGGTAAAGGGCACATTGAGCAAGGTTTGGGGAAGCAGCGCAGCCGAGATCAGCACGAATTCCGGCGGTAGTCCGGACGACACGCGGTTGCCGAGGCCGATGACAAGCCCGCATGCCAGCGCCACGAGCGGCGCGAGATACAGTCCGACCGAGGCGATACCTTCTGTCGCAAACAGGGACGCGTTGAGGTTACCGAACTGGTAGGTCTTTCCCATCACGACCGATAGCTGCTCCTGATAGGGACAGCTCATCAACGGCTTCAGGAAGGATATCTGGCAGAACCAGGTGAGCGGGTGACTCGAGAAGAAATCGTTGTAGATGTCCATGGCGCTGGATGGGGTCGCCATCATTCGGATATTCACCAGGCCGAAATAAAACAGCGTATTGTTGGTGAGGTACGTTGCCATCAGGACCACGCCGAGAAGCACCGGCAGCAGGATCGACAGGATGGTCGCAGATCTGGGCTCGAAAACCCTCGAAAGCACCAGCAACATAACCACCCACGCCGTCGAAAAAAGCGCAAATTTGCTTAGCGTGACCGGATAGAACAGCAGCATCAGAAGGAGCGGCACGGCAGCCCACCAGCGGCGATTGAGCGCCAGATAACAGGCGCACGCGAACGGCAGCAGCACCGTGGACATAATTCCGGTCAGGTAACGTAGCGGCGCCGGAAAATTGAGTTCGTTGCGAAAATCGTAGATCTGGCTGATCGACACCAGTCTGAAATTGTAGACTGAAGCCACAACGATCGTGCCCAGCGCCAGCACCAGAATGAATTTCAGAAGGTGTTCGAGCGCGCGAGGCGACAGCGTGAACAGCTGTTTGAGCGGCGCGTTGACGAGTAGGGCGGGAAGCAGAAACAGCACCGTCGAAACGGCGGCCGAAAGGCCTGCCAGCCGGTGATCGTAATTGAATTTCGAGAAGTTGTTGAGCCAGATGAACCCGAGTATCATCGAGAACAGGCTGAAGCCGACAAAGTAACCAAAGCTAAAGCGGCCGAATATGAAAAACAGCGAAACGGTCGAAAAAGCTGCGACCGCCGCAGCCGCGTAGTTGACCAGCGGGGCTTCGTACAACATGTACGACTGCCAATTTGCAGCCTGGACCAGCGAGGTACAGGAAGCGATGATATGAAGGCACACCAGCACGAAAAGGCTGAAGCGCGAGCCGGACGCCCGTCGAATGCGTTCCATAATCTCTGGAGCGCGCTTGCTTTCTGACGAGTGCACCATGTACATCGCGCCGCCACGCGGGGTAACTGAAACGAAATTGGCGCTGTCCGACCTACGACAGTTCGAGCGAGCGCCTGAAATAAGCGATGGTCTCCTTTAGACCGTCAGCGAGCGCGACCTTCGGCTCCCAGTTCAGCAGCGCCTTTGCCTTGGAGAGATCGGGCTGGCGTTGCCGCGGATCATCCTGCGGCAGCGGTTTGAAAATGAGCTTCGAGCGCGAATTGGTGTAACTGATCACTTTCTCGGCCAGTTCCACAATGGTGAATTCGGAATTGTTGCCGAGATTGACCGGTCCGGTGCATCCCTCTTCGGTCAGCATCAACCGGGTAATCGCCTCGACGAGATCGTCGACATAGCAGAACGAGCGGGTTTGGCCGCCGTCGCCGAACACGGTGATCGGGTCGCCCTTCAGCGCCTGGACGATGAAGGATGAAACAACCCGGCCGTCGTTGGGCTGCATCCGCGGACCATAGGTGTTGAAGATGCGGGCAACCTTGATCGGCAGGGCATGCTGCCGCCAATAATCGAAAAACAGGGTCTCGGCGCAGCGCTTGCCTTCGTCGTAACACGAGCGAATCCCGATCGGGTTGACGTTGCCCCAGTAATCCTCGGTCTGCGGATGGATCAGGGGATCGCCATAGACCTCGCTGGTCGAGGCCTGAAAGATCGGCGCCCGCAAACGCTTGGCGAGGCCGAGCATGTTGATCGCGCCATGCACGCTGGTCTTGGTGGTCTGCACCGGATCGCGCTGGTAGTGGATCGGGGAGGCCGGGCAGGCCAGGTTGAAGATCGCATCGACCTCGATGTAGAGCGGAAACGTCACGTCGTGCCGGATCGCCTCGAACATCGGGTTGGACAGCAGGTGGGCAATGTTTTTGCGGCTGCCGGTGAAGTAATTGTCCGCGCACACCACTTCCGCGCCCGCGGCGAGCAGCCGTTCACTGAGGTGGGATCCGATGAAGCCTGCGCCGCCAGTGACGAGGATGCGGCTGTCTTTGTAGTTTCGGTCAAACGCCATCGTGATTCCCGGTTGCCGTTTCGAGCAGCTGCTGCACCCTGTGACGGGCTGGCGGAGTGGTATCGGCAACGGCAAAGTTCGCCAATAGCATTGTCCGCGGTAGAGGTATAATAGTACGGATATCCCCCATAAGTCCTTGAAGGAACCCTCATAGTCTTTGCAGCAAGGCGCAATGCAGGCATCGCCGATCGGGGCGACTTCGCGCTCAACCCTGACGAGCGCCGCAAGCTGCTGGCTGCTTCAGTGCTGCTGGACGCGCGAATAGTCAGGCCGATCGCCCGAAAGGGACCGGGGAGCGGTCGGTTGGTCGGTAACGTTCATCAAAACTCTCGCCGCTTCAGCCAGGCGCGCGCGCCCCAATGCGCGAAGCACCAGGCGGATTTGATCGCCGAAAGCTGCTCCACCTTGCGGTAGATATGCCAGACCCAGCCGGCGGACCGGAGCGGGCGGCTGGAGACCGATGAGCCCCGCACGCGGTAGCGGGCAAGGTCCTCGTTGAGGCCGTGGGCCACATGCCCCGGCTTGAGGATGCTCAGCCAGAGGCAGAAATCGTCATACGGTTCGTTCTTCATGGCAATGTTGCCCGCGATGTCGCGATCGACGAGCGCCGTCAGGGTGGCGATCGAGGTGTTCTTGAGCAACTGCTCATAGTTCAATGAGGCCGGCACCTCGATCAGGCGGCCCGTAACCGATCCCGTCTCGTTGATGCGGCGGAACGCCGTGTAGCTGAGCGCCGCCCGTTTCGCCTGCGCGAAGGCGATCTGCCGTTCGAGCTTGGCGGGCAGCCACAGATCGTCGCTGTCGAGAAATGCGATGAAGCGGCCCTGCGCCCGCTCGATGGCGGCCTGGCGGGCAAGCGCCGGGCCTCCGTTGCGGGGCTGGCGGATCAGCCTGACCCGCGGATCCTGCGCCGCGTGGCTTTCCACGATCGCGGCGGTCTGGTCCGTCGAACAGTCATCGGCGATCAGCAACTCCCAGTCCGTCATGGTCTGGGCCTGAACCGAAGCAATGGTCTCGCCGATCAGCGTCGCCACGTTCCACGATGGGGTGATGATTGAAACGAGCGCCATGGAGAAGCCTTTCAACCCGCGCGGCGCGGTTCGGTGATCGCCGACAACAACGAAGCCGCAAATGTGTCGAGCTGCCTGGGATCGCTGATATAGAGTTCGCCGGGAAACGATTGCCGCCAGGCGGTTTCGAAATAGGGGGCGGTATCGGCAGGGTCGAACTGCGGCGCGGCCAGCGCGTCGCGAAGCCGCTGCGGAACGTCCGCCAGACGATCGACGGCGAACACCAGCGGGCAGGAGCGATAGAACGCATCGCCCATCACCACGACAGGCTTGCCGAGCAGCACCGCCTCGGCGCCCGATTTGCTGTTGACCGAGACAATCGCATCGGCGCGGCCAAGCACCGTGTAATTGTTGGTCTGCGGCGGCAGCAGGATGAAATTATCGAAGCGGCGCGCGAGTTCGAACAGGCGGCCGGCGGGTATAGCGCCGATCTGGGCCGGATGCTCCTTCACCACGAGAACGTGCGTATCCGGAATGGTGCGCAGCAGGAAATCGATGGCCGCAACCTGATCGAGATATTCCGGTGAGCGAAGCGTCAGCGCCATATCGGCCGGCACGTGCAGGGGGTAGTAGACGAACGGTCCGTCCGGCATCGGGCGATAGAGTTTCCGCAACCGCGTCGCGCCAACGGCCATGGCGGCATGCGCGCGGGCATGGCGGAGATTATGTCCGAACTCCTGATGCTTGCCGAGTGCGAACTGGTCCCAGAGCTTCTCGACCAGGCGGCGCGCGTTCCGTGCGTTGGCGATCTTGCTGAGCGCCGCCGAATATTGGTGCCGGTCCTTTTGTGGAATCACAATGGATTGCTGCCGCAACGTTTCGTCGAGGTAGGTGCGCACCTCAGTGGAGACCGCGTCCGCAGGCATCCGCATCGTATCGGGGGCAGCAAGACTGTCCGGCGTGTAGTAAAGCCTGCCGCGAAAGAACGACGGCTCGATGAACCAGTTCCGGACGCCGCGCTTCTTCGCGGCGTAAAAGCAGGCGATCACGGAGAGAAATCCGCCGAGCTCCTGAACCGCAACTGCCTGCTGCCCCGCGGCCGCCAACCGATCGAGCGCGACTTCCATCGCGTTGGTGTAGATCATGAACCGCCGGCGCAGCGCGGCAGTGTCGTGAATGCCAAACGTGACGCGTTCGTGGCTGAACAGGAAGTTCGTTCCATCCAGACCGTAATCGGCGATCCTTGCAGCGAAGGCGCGCTGGTCTTCCACCGGCGCGCCGCCCTGAAGGCCGGTCCGGTACATGTTGACGACGGGGATGCCTTCCGCCTCCGCCATTTCAGCGCTGCGATCGTCGAACGCGAGCAGGTGCACCTCGCGCCCCGCGCTGCGCAATCGCTGTGCCACGGGAATCCAGAACCGGGTCTGGTATTCGGCCAGCGTCGTGATCAGGATAATGTCGTCGTTGCGCGGGGGCATGCCTTGCCGGATTGTTGCTTTGTTCGTGTTCGGGATTATAGAGTGTGGCGCGATGGTTCAAGTGGCGCTCCGGCGCGACCTGGACCGACATTGGCGGCTGGTTCGTGGGTCCGCGGATAGCACGGCCATTGTGACGGGTCGACCTTCTCCGTAACTAGACATCGAAATATCCAGGGCCAGTTTGATGAACGCGGTGCAACGGGTCGTAGTCCGCGTCGATGCTTCCATCGAAATGGGCATGGGGCATCTCATGAGATGCCTCAGCCTGGCCCGCGATCTTGCCGACGACGGTGCAAACGTATTCTTCCTGTTGCGCAGCCATGCCGCCGGCCTGACAGGCCTGATCGAAGGCGAGGGACATTCGGTGCGGCTGCTGCCCGATCCCGACCGTCGTCCGGACGCTCCGGCGGCGGACGGAACCGCCCATGCGCGCTGGCTGCCGACGACCTGGCAGAAGGATGCCGAGCAGACATTGGAGGCGATCGATCGCATCGGGCCGGTCGACTGGCTCATCGTCGACCACTATGCACTCGATGCGAGGTGGGAGCGAATGCTGCGAAACCGGGCGCCGCGCATTCTTGCGATCGACGATCTTGCCGATCGGGACCATGACTGCGACATCCTGCTCGACCAGAATTTGGTTCTCAACATGGAGCGTCGTTACCGCGGTCGCTTGCCTCCGACGTGCCAGCCGCTGCTGGGTCCGGCCTATGCATTGCTTCGTCCGGAATTCGCAAGGCAGCACGAATCGCTGACGGAGCGGAACGGGAAGGTGGGCCGCATCCTCGTCTGCTACGGCGGCTCCGATCCCGGCAATGAGGCCGCAAAGGCATTGTACGCCATCAAGAGCCTGTCTTTGCCCCGGCTTGCCGTCGACGTCGCGATCGGCCTGAGCAATCCGCACGCCGATTCGATTGCGGGTCTTTGCCGGGGAATCCCGCTCGCCGAGTTGCATCGTGGCGCGGGCAACATGGCCGAATTGATGATGCGCGCGGACGTCGCGATCGGGGCGGGCGGTGTGATGAGTTGGGAGCGCTGCTGTCTCGCACTGCCAACCATAGCGGTTGATATCGCCGACAATCAGACCGGGGCATTGACCGCACTCGCCGGTTGGGGCGCGGTCGCCTATCTCGGTTCAGCTTCCTCGGTTACGGTGGATCAGATTGCGGGAACCCTGCAATCGATGCTGGACGATCCCGCGCGGACCCGAGCGATGGGAGAGGCCGCGCGGGCGCTCGTCGACGGGCTGGGCACCTCCCGGGTGCGAGAGGCGATGCGATCGCTGGACAGCGTCTAGCACCGGCCGGCAGCCAGGGCTGTCGGACACGGGAAATGTGGGCTTGGGGTGATCGGCAGCGGCCAATACAGGCCAGTTACAGCGAGGAGCCGCAGGCGCTCTTAAATTGGTGTTTGACTGCATTTTCTATGCTAATTGCGCTCCGGCAGGGTTCCACAATTCCGCGGAATCGCCAGTGATGGTCGATAATGAAGGTTTCAGTTCTCTGCTCGAGCACGACGCACCCCGTCTATCCGCATCTGGAACAGTGGGTAAGGGGCGCCGCGGTCAATCACCGGGTCGAACTGGTCCGGCAAAGAGCAGAGCTGACCGGCGGGGACGTCCTCTTCCTCATCTCTTGCCATGAGATTATCTCGCCGGAAGATCGGAAGAAATACGGAGCGACCCTTGTCATTCACGCGAGCGATCTTCCGGAAGGGCGTGGCTGGTCCCCGCATATTTGGCAAATACTCGAGGGAAAGAATCGCATCGCCGTGTCCCTGATCGAGGCACAGGACCCGGTTGATACCGGCGCCATCTGGGCGCAGCGGCACCTCGTGCTCGAAGGGCACGAGCTGGGCGACGAGATCAACAAGGGACTGTTCGCCATAGAGCTGGAATTGATGGACCATGCGCTCGAGATCATTGGATCGGGAAAGCCCGTGCCTCAGGATGACCGGCCGCCGAGCTACTACCGGCGTCGCACGCCCGAGGATTCCCGGCTGGATCCGTCGCGCTCGATCGCCGAGCAATTCGACCTGTTGAGGGTAGCGGACCCGCAGCGCTTTCCGGCATTCTTCGACCTGCGCGGCCATCGCTATCTCGTACGTATTGAAAAAGCTGGAGCTTCCGATGAGTGAGACAATCATGATTGCGGGCCGCGCGATCGGTCGCTCGCACCAGCCGTTCATCATCGCGGAAATGTCGGGCAACCATAATCAATCGCTCGACCGTGCGCTGGCAATCGTCGATGCCGCCGCCAAGTCCGGGGCGCATGCGCTGAAATTGCAGACCTATACCGCCGACACGATGACGCTGAACCTCAGCAGCGACGAGTTCTTCATCGACGATCCCAACAGTCTGTGGAAGGGCAGATCGCTGCACAAGCTCTACCAGGAAGCGCATACTCCCTGGGAGTGGCACGCGCCGATCTTTGAGCGTGCGCGGTCGCTCGGCATGATTCCGTTTTCGACGCCGTTCGATGCGTCAGCGGTGGATTTTCTCGAGCAGCTCGGCGTGGATTGCTACAAGATCGCATCGTTCGAGAACACCGATCTGCCCCTCATCCGCAAGGTTGCCGCGACCGGCAAGCCGATGATTATCTCAACGGGCATGGCGACCGTCGCCGACATCGACGAAGCCGTTCGCTGCGCGAGGGAGGCCGGCTGCAAGGATCTGGTACTGCTCAAATGTACGAGCACCTATCCGGCAGCGGCTTCCGATACCAATCTCCTGACCATCCCGCATATGCGTGCGTTGTTCGGGTGCGAGGTGGGGCTGTCGGACCACACGTTTGGCATTGGGGCGGGGGTGGCGAGCGTTGCGCTTGGCGCCAGTGTCATCGAAAAGCATTTTACGCTGTCGCGCGCCGACGGCGGGGTCGATTCGACGTTCTCCATGGAGCCCGACGAAATGGCGGCGCTGGTGGTCGAGACCGAGCGCGCATGGATGGCGCTGGGCCAAGTCTATTACGGATTGACCGAAAAAGAGCATAAGTCGCAAATCTTCCGCCGTTCGCTGTATGTGGCTGAGGACCTTGCTGCCGGCGACGCCCTGACTGAAAGCAACTTGAGAATCATCCGTCCGGGCCTGGGCCTGCCGCCCAAATATTTCGAGAGCCTGATCGGCATGCGCGTTGGCCGCGCGGTGCGCCGTGGCACGCCGATGAGCTGGGAGCTCCTGACGTCGGCCGATGACGATGCGGTACCGACGCAGGAATTGCCGAGAGGCGCTCGTGCCTGACAAGCCGCATGTCTGCCTGATCGTCGATAACCCGCTTCGCGATCTCGAGGGACTGGTATTGCTGGGCTGGCAGCTCGCAACCAAAGGGGCGACCGTCACCCTGGTACCCATGTATGAGCAGGGTTTCGACGTGCCGGCGCTGTGTCCGGATCTGGTTCTGGTGAACTATACAAGGCCCAACAATGCCGATCTGATCAAGTCCTACAAGCGCGCGGGAATTCTGGTCGGCGTGCTCGATACCGAGGGGATCGGCGGCAAGAATCCGGATCAGTTTGCCGAGATGGTCAAGAGCGTCGGCTGCACCGATCTCGTGGATCTCTATTGCGTCTGGGGGCAGGCCCAGCACGCGGCATTCCTGCGCCGGGGCACGGTGCCGGCGGCGTTGCTTCATACGACCGGATGTCCCCGCTACGATTTCTGCGCGGAGCCCTGGCGCGCTGCGCTTCCAAAACCGTCGATCGAGCCTGGCTACGTGCTCATCAACACCAATTTTCCCGTCGCCAATCCGCGCTTTTCCGATAGTTCAGCGGATGAAGAAGATTCGATGGTGCAGGCGGGCTTTTCACGGGAGTTCGCGCGGCAGTTCGTCAGCGACGCCGGCAAGGCGTACCGGTCGGTGCTGGAGACGTCGACCAGGCTCGCGAAGCACTTCACCGGTGTTGAGTTCGTCCTGCGCCCACATCCGTTCGAGAACATTGCCTCCTACGACGCGCTCGCTGAACTGCCGAATTTTCATGTACGCCAGGACGGCACGTCGCTGGAATGGATCAGCGGGGCGCGACTGTTGATTCATCAGAATTGCTCCACCGCGATCGAGGCGACCATGCTGAAAGTGGAGCCCTTGAGCATGGAGTGGTTCAACACGCCATCCTTGCGGCTGGATGCCGCGACCCGGGTGAGCCGCGGCGCCGAATCCGAGTCTGATCTGATCGAACTGGTTCAGGTGGGACTCGGCGGACGGTTGCCCCCGGTTACCGCGGAAACCGAGCAATTTCGGCGGCAAATCATCAGCGACCTCTTTACCGCGGTCGACGGGGGGAACTCGTCGCGCGTTACGACGGCGGTTCTCGATGCGATCGCTGCGGCACGCGGTGGAAATGGCGGCGCGCCCAAGCTGGAGCGGCCGTCACTCCGCGGTGGTGCGGCGGAGACGGTCCGGCGCGTTCTCGGCTACAAGGCAAGCTCAGCGCTCCGCCGCGGCTACAGCGCCCCGGAAAACGAACGCCGCCGTCTTGGCAAGGCGTTCGGGCCCGAGTTGGTGAATTCAGTACTGCAGCGCGTTTGCGCCGCTGCAGGGGATGGCCGAAATTTTGTCGCTCAACGGGTTACCGGTAACTCGCGCCGGATGTCCTGGTCGTTGAGCGGCGCAAGCCTGCAACTAACGGAAGCGAATTGATCGTGTTGCGCCGATTCGTGCAGAACACAGCAATTTCTGCCGTTGCCTATGCGCTGGCGGGCGTGCTCGGTCTGTTCGCGGTCGGTTTGATTGCGAAGTCATATGGCTTGGCGGTGCTGGGGTTGATCGTGCTCAGCCGCGCGTTCCTGCCGACAGGGTTTTTGGCACTGCTTGATTTGGGGGTTTCGGAAACGACGACCCAGGCCGTCGCCAGGGGACGAGTTGGGGATTGGGTCGTTGCGGGCGAAAAAGTGTCGCTGCTTGCCGCGATCGCCGCTGCCGTTGGGATCGTTTCCAGCGTCATACTCTGGAGCGCGGCGTTTCAGCTCACGGCGGTCTTCAAGGTCGCGCCCGACCAGGTCGCGGCATTTGTTGCAATTCTCAGGGTCACCGCGCTGGCGCTTCCGATTGTTTTTCTTGGTCTGATCGCGGAAGGCACGCTCAAGGGATTCGAGCGGTACGGCTGGCTACGTACAACCGAGATCGGCAGCAACGTACTGTATGTTGCAGCCGTCTACACGCTCGTGTGGCATGGTGCTCCGTTCGAGTGGGTGGCCTATTCCTATCTCGCGATGATCGTGACCAAATATTTCGTGCTTGCGGCCGTCGTTTGCCGCGCCGCGTTCGGAACGCCGCTCCGGCTCCGGTCATGGACGGCATCGAGCAGCAAGGACGTGTTTCATCGCTGCTGGCTCATGTTCAATAACCGGATTGCCGGTACGTTTCAGCAGACCCTGGTTCCTCTCGCAATCGGCGCTCTTTACAGCCCGGTGGAGGTCGGAAGTTTTGATCTGATCACCCGGCTGGCGCGCTTCTTGAAGGCAACGATGGCGCCGCTTCACTCCGCGATTCTCCCGATCTCTACCCACATCGATGAGACCACCGACACTCGGCGGCTTCAGATGCTCGGCCGCAACGGCCTCGTATTGCCAGGGGCTATCATCGTTCCGGCGCTGGTCGTGATGGCGCTCTTTTCGGAGGAGATACTGAAAGTCTGGGTGGGACCGCAGTTTTCCGACCAATGGCCCTGGCTCGCTCTCTCGATGTTCATACCCGCGGTAGCTGCGATGCTCGGCCCGGGGCAAACGGCCTTGATGGTGAGATCAGACTTTCTTCGCTTCAATAACCGGCTGCTCTATTTGCAGGTCATTGTGCAATATCTGGTAACGGGGCTTACCATTGTCTGGTTCCGGGAGCGGGCGTTTATCTTGGGATGGGTGGTTTCCTACGTCGCTCTTGCGCCCTTCATCGCCCACCACATGCTCCTGCGGATGGAACTTCCCCGCTCGTTGTTCTGGGGTGTGCTTGGCAGGCAGGTGCTTGTCGCATTGATGCTTGCCATCGTCGTTGCTGTCGCCAAGGCGTATTTTTATCCGGGCAGTCTGGTGGCTCTTGCGATCGTAGGCGGGCTTAGCTGCATGATCGCCTGGGCATTGAGTGGGGTGATCATCCTGTCGGGGAGCGATCGTGCGATGTTCGGTAGGTTTGCCCGCGCGATGGGTCCGCGTTCCTGATTGCGGAATTCACCGCTTCTTTCGACCGAATCAAGGCTCCCGCTTCAGTGTGACAGCGCCGGCTGCTTGCTCCTGCTGGTTGATTTTGCTAGGACATGGCCGCACATTCCAGGCCGTTTCAGGTCCAATGATGTGCCTAATCTTCAAGGGGAAATGGGTGCGTCCAGATGGGATTGGTGTCCAGAGCGCTTTGGCATGTTAATCGCTCGCCGCTGCGTTATGCAGTCAAATCCGGTGTCAGTGCATGGCATCTTGGCGAAAAGCGGGAACGCAGGCGGCAGGCTCAGCTCCTGAATGTTACTGCGGCTGAGAGAATCTGCGCCGACGAATTGAATCGCAATGGCTATGCCGTTGTCACCGAGCTGATGGATCCGGCCCTGCAGCAGCAGTTCGCGAATGCCGGCAAGGCGAGACTTGACGACATCGAGACGGCTGAAGCCAAGCAAACCTCGAACTGGAAAAAGTTTTGGGTTCGGTTGCTCGACACCGAGATGAAAGACGGCAAGCTCGGTGCCGACAATGTCTTCGTTCAATACGCGTTGCAGCCGGCGGTAATCAATGTAGTCGCCACCGCGCTCGGTGAGGTTCCCTGGCTCGACTATGTTTTGCTGTCCTATTCGCGTCATACCGGCGAGCAGCTTGCCTCTTCGCAACTCTGGCACCGCGACCATGATGACGTCAGGGTGATAAAGCTATTCAGCTATCTCACGGATGTCGAGGAAGACGGCGATGGGCCGTTCACGTTCCTGCCGCGACAATCAACCGACAAATTCGGCTTTCCGCTTCTGGGCAGCCATTTCCCCGACGACCAGGTGTTCGAAAAAGTTCCGCGGGAGGACGTCAAGGTGATGAAGGCGCCGCGTCTTGCGTCGTTCATGGTAGACACCGCGAAATGCCTCCACATGGGGAGCCGGATGGCGCCTGGGCATGGAAGACTGCTATACACCGCCACATTCTTTGCTTTTCCGCGGATGTATCCGGGTGCAAAGAACCGGCCCTTCTCGCCTGCACCGGGCACATCCGCGTTGCAGAAATTGATCTTGGGCCTTTGATCGGTTATCGACGTCGGTTGCCGCGTGCAGGATTCGGGCCTCATTGAATCCGGTATTGCCGAGGGGAATTTCGTGAAGTTCGAGCCAGACGTGACGCCGGCGTCGAGATTGGATTTGTCGCGGGCCTATACCATCGATCTCGCGCGCAGTCTTCGCCGGCTCGCATTCAAAAACGTGCGGCGGACGCACGATGTCGTCGATTCCGAGTATAATTCCGGCGAGTGGGACCGGGTGCTCAACCAGCGCGCTTGGCTCGGCACGGGAACGCTGGAAGAATTTCTCGTCGGGCAGAACTCCGCTCCGCGCCTTGCGAAGGTGGATGGTCGAATCGTTCGGATCGCCACCCGCGACTACTACCGCTACCGGATCGGTGCGCTCTCGGAGCTCATCAAGCAGTATTCCAGCCCCGCGACATCACTAATCGAACTCGGCGCGGGGTATGGCTACAACCTGTTCTCGTTGAGTCTCGACCCGCACTGGAGCAAGCTGCGCGGCTACGATATTGCGCCAAATGGCGTCGAGGCGGGGCGGCAGATCGCGAGCCATTTCCAGCTCGGCAATCGCGTGAGTTTCGACCGGATCGATCTCACCGATGCCGCCGATCCGCATTTCGGCGAGCTGGCGGGCGGCACCGTTTTCACGTATTTCTGTATCGAGCAGATTCCTTATGCCGTGGAAGCGGTGATCGAAAACATCATGCAGGCAAGGCCGGCCCGCGTGGTGAATATCGAGCCGGGCGTCGACATGCTCAACCTGTCTCAGCCGCGTGACCTCGCCAGCCGCGTTTATATTCGGTCGATGGACTATCAGACGCGTCTCTTCCAATTGCTCGACACGCTGGATGCACAAGGGCGAATCCGCGTCCTGGCCCGGGAGCGCATGGGATTTGCACCTACCTTGCACAACGATGGGCTGTTGTATGCCTGGGAGCCTCGCTGACAGTTCCTTGTTTCGCTGTCCGGACTCATAAGAAACAGGCATCCGGCGCCTCTGACTTATGCTGGATTTGCGAATCGGATGGGGGATAGCGTGACAGCTTCAGCGGTGGTCTCTGATTCTCTGCTTGCCACATCGGCGAGCGTGACCGCGGTCGCCATTTTCCTGAGCGTGAGTCTGTGGGTCGCAGTCAAGCGTCCCGGGCTCGGCATGATCTTCTTCTTTGTTCTATTTGCCTTTGCCTGGAGGCTCGCCTCGGTTCTCTACATCGATGTGTTCGGGCCGATTTTTTCCGATCAGTTGGCGCGCGAGATCGGCCCCGGTGTTTCCGTCTTGCCGATTGCGATGTCGCAGGGGATCGTCGTCATCGCGCTGCTGTTTTCGTTTCGACGGGAGCGGGTGCGGCAACTGGTCGGCCCGGACGAATCGGGCTTGGCAAGCCAGCTGCCTCCCGGACGATTTTCGCTCTCTGGCCTTGCGTTTCTGGCTGTTGCTCTTTTTGTCGTCGCACTGTGGCTGGAGCTATTGGTGAGAGGTCCGATCCCGCTGTTCGCAGGAATCGAACGCTTTGACTACTCGCGGCTGCATGGCGGCACTCTGCATCATCGCCTGCTCGAATGGGGGCCAATGCTTGCGTTCCAGCTCGGAGTATTTTTCTCGGTGCCCTTGTTACACAACAGGCCGTCTGATTGGCGGTTCGGCGTATTGTTCGGAACGCTGATCCTGTACCTGTTCCTGGCTGGCCATCGATTTTCGTCCCTTTATGCGTACACCTCGTTCTTTATCATGCCGCTCGGCGCGGTCCTGATCGGGCGTGAGGCGAAGTCGCCGTCCCTCGGTGAAATGCAGTCAAGAAAGATCCTGCGTTGGCTCGCGGCCGCCGCGGTGCCGCTGTCGGTCCTGATCGCGGCCGCCGTGGTCTATTCCTATACCGTCGTTCGCGGGGAAGGAGGGGAACTGCTCGCGAAGCTTTCGCAGCGTATCCTGGTTCAGCAGGGCGAGATGTGGTGGGTGACTTTTGAGCGCGTGTTCCTTCGAGGTGACTGGGACGGAACGCTCGCGGCTTACAAATTGTTCGTCGACCCATTTGATCCGTCCCGCAACTCGACCATGCAGTTCCTGATGGAACAGGCGCTGCCTGTCGTCCGCGCCCATTTCATCATCGCGCAGGGATCGGCATACACTGGCGGTTGGCCCGAGGTTTTTTTCGAGTTGGGTGGTCCGGTCGGCGGCTTTGTGTTGGTCGCGCTATCGGCAATCGTATTCTCTGAATTCTTGTTCCTGATGATGCGATGTATCGTTCAGGAGCGCTTTGCGACGTGCTTTTTTCTGACGCCGATATTATTCGCGCTGTCGGTCACCATGGTCTCGGGGATGGTCAATTCGTACATTCAGGTGACTTTCCTGTTTAAAGTTTCCGTCGCTCTGGTAGTGTATATTATCGAAGACAAGTGGAGGTCGAATCTGGTTTTGTCCCCTTCGATCTCTGGTCCCGAGAAAAAGGCGACGACATGAGCGGTCCGCCAGCCACGGTGCCGGGCGATCAATATCTGGTCGGGCTATATATGTTCTTTTACCGGGCCATACGGGAGCATCTGCTTTTAACGATAGTGCTGCCGCTCGTCGCGATGGCGTCCGCATATCTGGCTACCCGGCAGCTTCCGGCCGTCTATACAGCGCAGGGTAACGTTCGGATAGGAAGAGTGGATGGCACGGAAACCGTGAGCGTTATGGGCGTGGTTTCCCGATTGAATTCGCCTTCGTTCAAGCACCGCGTAATTGAGGCGATGGGCTTGCCCCCTGTCGCCAGCGATCGGACTGCGCACCTGATTTTTCAAAGTCTGGCCGCAAAGCAGGAAACCGCCGATACCCTCGCGGTGACTGTGCGCGCAACCGATGCTCAGCAGGCGCGCGCCGCTGTGGCCTCGGTGGTGAGACTTCTGGACGACGAGCAGCGCAAGATTACAGAACCGCTCGAAGCGGACATCAAGGCGCAGCTTGCGACCATCGATGCGACGATCACCGGCCTGCTTGAGACCAGGGACTCATTGTCCGCCCTGATTAAGGAAAATGCGGAAGGGGTGTCCATCGACCCGACATCGCTCGTGATGAGAAGAGTGTGGTTGGCCGATCTCATCTCGCGTAATGAGCAGCGGCTGACTGCCGCGAAGGCCGAGCGGCACGCGCTTTCCGCGAAGCTCGGAGCCTGGAAAACCTACCCAACCACACTTCTGGATAATGTTTTTGTATTGCCAGGATTCGCGCTTCGGCCGGCTACGATGGCGCTTCTGGCAGGCGGAGCCATGTTCATGATCGTTTTTCTCGGCGTCGTACTTCGCGGGTCCAAGGCTGTTCGCTCGGCTTAGAAAACCTTCACTGATGTCTGTCGCGATGCTCACTTGAAGAAATCATTGCTCGCGAGGGACTTGCGAGGGCGTTCTGCGCATCGAATTCTGCGCCACTCGCGTCGACGATTGTGTCGCCGTAGTGTTGCGCCGATTCATCGACGCCTTCCTTGCTGACACTCTCCGATTTGCGGCTTGCCAAGCTAATGAGGCTCATTGCGCTTTGATGGCATAGACATTATGGCCGAATATCGAGAGGCCGGTCGTTTCGGCCGCCGCGCGGACATAGAACTTGAAATCCTGAAGTGAAAGCGGAGCAAACTTGAAACGCCTTGGCGACATTCCGGCGCGCGCGAACATTGCGGCAATATCTGCCGCCGAGAAGAAATTGATATGGTCCGGCGGTACCCACAAATGACGCTTTCTCCAGCCCGGGGAAAGCGCGCGTATGTCGTTCACGTTCGGCGTGATCACGATGAGTATCCCACCCGGATTTAAGGCGCCAGCGGCGACCTCCAACATTTCGGCGGGCTCGGCTACATGTTCCAGCACATTGTCGATCACAAGAGCGTCGGCGCGCTGGTTGCCCTCAAAAGTCGTCTGGGTGATCGGTACGCCGGCGCGAATGCCAAAATCTGAAAGCCCTCTGGCGGGCTCGTAGCCGATGTACTCAACGGGATCGTTCCGCATGAGATAGCCGACTTCACCACGCCCGCAGCCGATGTCTATGATCCGGCTCCCGGCAGCAAGATGAGAGAGCAACAGCCGGCGTATCTGGTGATGCCGGGGCCTGAATGCCCATCCGATTTTGTCGATGTCGATATGATTGGCGGTGTCAGCTTCGGGATCGGCTACAAAGATGAAACCGCAATCGCTGCAGGTCACGATCTCGAAGCTCTCACCCGATCGGGTCAGGCTAAGCTTCGGGTCGAACCGGGTACCTTTGCAAATAGGACAGTGCGAGCGCGGACTGCGGGGGGACGGCACGACAAACTCCCTTAGAACTCCTTGTTCCTATCGGTGTAGCAGCATACAGGCAAGCGCGAGCTATTTACCGGCACCTTGTTGTCGTGCTTAGGTCGGGTTTCACCAAGGAACCAGTGGCGGAGAACTTGTCTTGTTCCGATTGTCGAATTTCCATCCAAGGACCGCGCTTTGGCGAGCCGTTACAAGTATTGGTCCATTACGCGCCAAGACATCCGCCATTTGGCAGAATTTTTGCAGTTAATTTCGCCCAGCATTCGCAGGTGAGGCATCGTGCTGAAGCAGGCCGTCATTCTGGTCGGTGGGTTGGGTACCCGGCTGGGGGAGATGACCCGACTGGTCCCGAAGCCGTTGCTTGAGGTGGCCGGTAAGCCTTTCCTCGATTACATCCTCGACGAATTATCACGCTATCCGACCATTCAGGACATCGTGCTTCTGGCGGGCCACCAGGCTGGGCAGGTGGTCGATCGCTACAACGGCAAGCGCTCGCGTGGCGCGACGATCTCGGTGGTGTCCGAGCCGGCCCCAATGGGCACGGGCGGGGCGTTGAAGCACGCCGCACCCAGGCTGGACGAGAAGTTTCTGCTTCTCAACGGCGACTCGTTTTTCGATTTCAACCTTCTCGATCTTACCGCGCAGGCGCATTCGCCCGCGATCGTGCGCGTGGCGTTGAAGAAGGATCAAGCGGGCGACCGCTACGGGCGCGTCCTGCTCGATCGGGATTTCATCAAGACGTTCCTGCCGGCGGGCGCGCAGCCGAACGGGCCGATCAATTCAGGCGTCTATTGCGTCGACCGGGATGTGCTGTCCTTTATCGATGAGGGGTCGTGTTCGCTCGAGCAGGCGGTTTTTCCGCGCCTCGCCGAAAAGGGGCAGTTGCGGGCGGCGCTATACGATGGGTTCTTCATTGATATCGGCGTACCTGCCGACTTTGAACGCGCGCAGACCGAGCTTCCCGATAGGGTACGTCGCCCCGCGGTTTTTTTCGACCGGGACGGGGTCCTCAACATCGACAAGGCTTATGTGCACAAGGTCGACGACTTTGAATGGGTCGTAGGCGCGCGCGAGGCCATCAAGCTCTGCAACGACCGTGGCTACCTCACATTCGTAGTGACCAATCAGGCCGGTGTCGCGCGCGGCTACTACGGGATCGAGGCCGTTCATGCGCTGCATGACTGGATGAGCGCCGATCTCGCGCAGATTGGCGCGCATATCGATGAATTCCAGTACTGCCCCTATCACGAGGAAGGCGTCGTCGCGGAGTGGCGGCAGGCAAGTGACCGGCGCAAACCGGCGCCGGGCATGATCCTCGATTGCCTCAAGGGCTGGCCGGTACGAACGGAATCCAGCCTGCTTGTCGGCGATATGCCGCATGACCTCCAGGCTGCGGCCGCTGCCGGGATAAAAGGGCATCTGTTCGAGGGTGGCGACCTCTTGTCGTTCATCCGGCCGCTGCTCGTCGCGGACGCGGCGTGATCGCTGCTTATGTGCGGTTGACGGCCCGATACATCAGTTCGGCCTGGTCCCAGTCTTCGAGCGTATCGATATCCTGCACCAGATGCCGCGGCAGGATCAGGCCGATCGAATGCGGCGCGAACACCGGCATATCCTCCAGAAAGGCGCGCGCGGTGCCCCAATAGAACTGTCCGGCATCGTGATAGGCATGCTCGAGATCCTGCGATCGTGTCAGGCGATGTTCCGGATAGATCGCGTCCACCCGCCCGTCCGGCGTGATACGGACGGCGCGTTGGATCGGAAAGGCGTAGCTCGTGACGGAAAACGCGAAGGCGGCGTCCGAGCAAGCGAGGGCCTCGTACCCTTCTGTGATGAAACGCGCCTGCACCAGCGGCGCGGTGGCGTAGAGACAGCACGCATGTGTGACGTCGTTTGACTGCGAGTTGAACCAGGCCACCGCATGCTTGACGACGGCGTTGGTGCCGGTGAAATCGTCGGCAATTTCCTTCGGCCGGGTGAAGGGCGTCGTGGCACCGAATTCGCGGGCGACGGAGGCAATCTCCTCGTCATCTGTCGAGACGACGACCTGATCGAACAATCCCGTCTGTTGAGCCGCGGCGATTGAGTAGGCAATGATCGGCTTGCCACAGAACATGCGGATGTTCTTGCGCGGGATCCGCTTGCTGCCGCCTCGCGCCGGGATGACGGCGATCTTCACGCGAGGATCTTCCGCAGTGCCGCGACGACGGTGTCCTGTTCGTCATCCGTCATGCGCGAAAACAGCGGCAATGTGATTGCGTCCTCGTAATAGCTCTCGGCCTCGGGGAACATGCCGGCCTGGAAACCGAGCTTCCGATAATAAGGCTGCGTATGCACGGGAATGTAGTGCACATTGACGCCGATTCCGGCCGCACGCAGCGCGTCGAACACCTGGCGCCGGCTGAGCTTGATCTCGTTGCGGTGCAGGCGAATGACGTAGAGGTGCCAGGCGGAATTCGTGTCGGGGTGCTGCCACGGACATGTCAGCGGCTGCTTTGCCAGCAGCCTGTCGTAGCGCGCCGCAAGCGCGCGCCTGCGCGCGACAAAGGGTTCGAGGCGCGCGAGCTGGCTGGTGCCGAGCGCCGACTGAATATCGGTCATGCGATAATTCAGGCCAAGCTCGATCTGCTCGTACATCCACGGGCCATCCCGTTCTTCGTTGACCCGCTGTTCCTCGATGTGCGACGCGCTCCGCGGTTCTTCCAGCCGCTGTGCAGGGCGGATGATTCCGTGCGTGCGCAGACAGGAGAGGCGTTCGGCGAGCTTCGGATCGTTGGTCAGTGCCATGCCGCCCTCGCCGGTCGTGATGATCTTGACCGGGTGGAAGCTGAAAATTGTGGTATCGCCGTAGCCGCAGGAGCCGACCTTGCGCCCCAGATACTCCCCGCCGACGGCGTGCGAGGCGTCTTCGACAATTCGAAAGCCGTAGCGGTCCGCCAGCGCACGGATTTCACGCATCTCGCAGGATTGACCGGCGAAATGCACGGGTACCACGATCTTGGGCAGACGGCCACGCAATGCCGCGACTTCAAGCTTTTCGGCGAGCGCCGCGACGCTCATATTGTAGGTTCGCGGATCGATATCGACGAAGTCGACGCTGGCGCCGCAATACAGCGCGCAATTGGCCGATGCTACAAAGGTGTTCGGCGTCGTCCAGAGCGTGTCGCCGGGGCCGAGATCGAGCGCAAGGCAAGCAATGTGGAGCGCTGCCGTAGCATTAGCTACCGCGATGGCGCTGCGGCTGCCGCAATAGGCGGCCATCGCCTGCTCGAAACGGGGGCCGGCCTGGCCCTGGGTCAGCCAGTCCGAGCGCAGCACCTCGGTGACTGCCTCGATGTCCTCAGCCGAGATGTCCTGACGTCCATAGGGGATCATTGGACCGCAATTCTATTGAATTCCCTGATCTCGGACACATCAAGGAAGTGGTCGTTCCGGCCGGAATTATACTCGAATCCGTCCGACACCGGTTCTCCGTGCTCGCCGATCTGGTTGGTAACATAGTCGACGTCTTTGCGGAAAAACTTGATGGTCGGCTTGATGACGAAATGATCGTGGAAGCGCAGGGTTAAGTGCGAGTCGTCAGTTGGGCACATGATCTCATGCAGCTTTTCGCCGGGACGAATGCCGATCACCCTGGTCGGCAGGTTCGGCGCCATGGCTGTTGCAAGATCGGGAATACGCACAGACGGGATCATCGGAACGAAGATTTCTCCGCCCGACATGCGCTCGAAGCTCTTGTTGACGAAGTCAACGCCCTGCTGCAGCGTTATCCAGAACCGGGTCATGCGGGGGTCGGTGATCGGCAGGTGATCACAGCCTTCAGCCAGCAGCCTGTTGAACAACGGTACGATCGAGCCACGGGAGCCGACCACGTTGCCATAGCGCACGACGCCGAAGGCCGTGCGATGTCCGCCTGCCATGTTGTTCGCCGCGATGAACAGCTTGTCGGAGGCGAGCTTGGTGGCACCGTACAGGTTGATGGGCTGCGCGGCCTTGTCGGTTGACAGCGCGATGACCTTCTCGACGTCGGCCTCCAGCGACGCTTGAATGACGTTCTCGGCGCCGTGGATGTTGGTCTTGATGCATTCCATCGGATTGTATTCGGCCGCGGGCACCTGCTTCAGAGCCGCTGCGTGAATCACGAAGTCGATGCCCTTCATAGCCGTGCGCAGGCGTTCACCGTCGCGCACGTCTCCGATGAAATAGCGCATCGGCGATTGGTCGAACTCCTGCTGCATCTCGTATTGCTTCAACTCGTCGCGCGAGTAGATCACGAGACGGCGAGGCTTGAAGTTCTTCAGGAGATTGCCGACGTATTTGCGCCCAAACGAACCAGTGCCGCCGGTAATCAGAATGGACTTGTCGTTGAACATGGTTGCTGCTGCGTCGGCTCGAGTTGCATGAAAATGAGGGGAACGCGCGGTGGTTACCATACGCTCCTGCCGCCGTCCATGACCATGTTCTGCCCGGTCATGTAGCTCGATGCGTCCGAGCAGAGGAACTGGACGGCGGCGCAGTATTCGTCGACCCGGGCCATCCGTCCCATCGGGATGAGACGCGTCAGGCGTTCGACGAACGCGGGATCCTGGTTGTTGAAAACGCCGCCCGGTGAAATCGCGTTGACCCGAACGCCCTGGTCCGCCCAGTAGGTCGCGAGGTACTTCGTCAAACCGATCAGGCCGTGCTTGATGACGGAGTAGGTGACCGGCTTCACCGGCTGCTCTTCATCCCGCGTGATGTTGGGCTGCCGGTACAGCCGCTGATCCGGCGCGATCACGCCGAGATCGGATGCGATGTTGAGGATCACGCCGCGGCCGCGCCTTGCCATGGCGCCGCCAAAGACCTGCGAGCACAGCATCGCGCCGGTCAGTCCCACCGCGATTTCGGTCTGCCATTGTGGAACCGGAAAAGCTTCGAAGCGTGACGAATGCATCACGCCCGGCGTCGAGGTGACCTTGGGATCGATCGCGGCGTTGTTGACGAGGATATCGACGGCGATGCCGCGGCCGGCGAGATCCTCGCCGGCCGCGGCAACCGATGCCTGCGACGTCACGTCGATGATGGCGGGGACAAGATCGGCGGCGGGCGCGAGTTCCTTCACGGCAGCAATGGTCGCATCAGCCTGCGCCGGTCCGATGTCGCTGACCACCACGCGCGCGCCGGCATCGACCAGGGCGGCGACATGCTGACGTCCCAACAAGCCTCCGGCGCCGGTGACGAGCGCGGTGCGTCCCGTGAGGTCGTATCGAGCGGAGGGCGCGGTCATGGAACGCTCCTGTTCAAGCACGCAATTGTCCGCCGTCGGCCACGATCACGGTGCCGGTGATGAACGCGGCGCGGGGGGAGGCGAGAAAGGCGACAATGTCGGCAACCTCTTCGGGTTTGCCGAGCCGGCGCAGCGGAACGTCGCGGGCGAGCATCTCGTCCACGGCGGCTTTGTTCTCGGCGATCTTGCGGGCCCAGGTGCCATCGGCGCTGAGAATGTTGCCGGGGGCAACGGCGTTGATGCGGATGCCTTCTTCTGCCAAAGGCCGCGCAAGGCCGTGCACCGTCGCATTCAAGGCTGCTTTCGCCGCCGAATAGGTCACCGGCGCGCCGAGCGCGGCGAGCCCGCAGATCGAGGATACGCAGACGATTGCGCGATCGCCGCCGCCGCGGCTCATCAGCGGCCGCGCGGCTTCGATCGTATTGGTGGCGGCGAACAGGTTGATATCCATCACCCGCGACCACTCGGCCGCGGTTTCCTTGCCCGGCGGCACGGAAGTTCCGCTGCCGACGTTGCAGACGAGGATGTCGATGCTGCCCCATTGCTTTTCGACATCGTTCACCAGCGCCAGCGCGGCGGCGGGATCGGTGACGTCGACGGCATGGCACGAGGCGCCGCGGCCGATCCTGTCCGCCGCCGATTTGAGGTCGTCGAGGCCACGCGCCGCCATCGCGACCTTGGCGCTCTCGGCGGCAAGGGTGTCGGCAATCGCAAAACCGATGCCGCGGCTGGCGCCGACCACCAATGCGACCCGGCCCTCGATCTCGAGCTTCATCGCCTGGCGTCCTCGATCCAGCCCACGGTCATGTCGCGATACCTGGCCAGCGCGCCGGCATGGTCGCCGTCGGTGGCGCGCGCCGTTTGCAGAATATACTGCCCGCGATAGCCGGACTGCTCGATCAGCCGGATGGTTTTGGCGAGATCGGCAGCGCCGGTGCCGATCGGCACGGTGGTGCCGCCAAGCAGCCGGTCCTTCACATGCACATTGAGAATGCGCGGCGCGTAGGCCGGAATTTCCTCGGCGGAATCGTATCCGAGCGCGGCGCTGTTGCCGCTGTCGTAGTTGATGCCGAACATTTCGGCCGGGAATTTGTCGATGAACTGCGCCAGCGGCGCGGGCGGCAGGTCGGATTCGAAAACGATCCTGACGCCTTGCTTCGACAGTGAGGCGGCCCGATCGAGCAGAACACGCAGCAAGTTTTCGGTCTGCGCCTGGGTCTCGATCCTGCCATTGTCGACCAGTGGAATCACGACGAATTCGATGCCGAGGGTAGCGCAAGAGCCGAGTACCAGATCGAGATCGGCCACCAACGACTTCTGCGTTTCGCCATCCGCCTTCCAGAATGGCGCTTGCATGAAGCAGTCGCCGGTCAGGCTTGCGGGTCTGAGCGCGTGGCGGCGCGACAGCTCGAGGATTTCCTTATGTCCGGTGGCGGTGTTGAGCGGGTTTTCGCGCAGGCGATCCTGGTCGATCGTCCATTCGATCCGGGTCAGGCCGAGCGCATTGGCGCGGGGAAATTCCTCGCGCCATTCGTTCCACGGGAAGGCCTGGATCTTGCCGTCGACCATGGCCGACAGCCGCCCCTGCATGAAGCCGATGCGTTCTAATGTCGTCACGGCTTGCCACCCTCGCTGATCGCGAGGCCCTTCGTGGTCCAACCGCCATCGACGAACAGTTCCTGGCCGGTCACATAGGCCGAAGCGGATGACGCCAGGAAAACCGCGGCGCCGGCGAGATCGTCCGGGTTGCCCCAGCGGCCGAGCATGGTGTGGCGGCGGCGATCCTCGTGCATGACAGGGTCGGCAAAACTTGTGGCGGTCATCTCGGTTGCGACATAGCCGGGCGCGAGCGCATTGACGCGAATACGATCGCGCGCATAGTCCGCAGCAAGCGCGCGCGTGAGGCCGGCCAGACCGGCCTTGGCGGCGACATAGCCGGGATTTCCCGGAAAGCCGCGCACCGAGTTGATGCTGGTGACGTTGATGATGGAGCCGCCGCCCGCCTTCTTCAGGAGCGGATAGGCCGCAAGGATCGTCGCGTAGACACCGCTCAGGTCGACCGCCAGCGTGTCCCGAAATCGCTGGAGTTCGCCCATCGTCGCGGAGGCGGGAAGGCTGATGCCCGCGGCATTGACCAGCACGTCGAGCCGTTCTCCGGTTTTCGCGAGATGATCGAATACAGACCCGATGGCGGCATCATCGGCCAGATCGCATTTGAGCGCGGTGACGGGCGACGGCGCCGTGCCGCTCCGGCTGAAGCCGAACACTTTTGCGCCACTCACCTGCAGGCCGGCCGCAATGGCCGCGCCAATGCCGCGCGATGCCCCGGTGACGACGGCGGTCTTGCCTTCCAGCGAAAAGGCTCCGGGGTTATGCATAGCCGTAGCTGCGCATGATGGCCGCACAAAGCTTGATGTCTTCCGGGCGATCGATCTGGAACATTTTGTGCCGCTCCATCAGATGCATTCCGATCTTGCCGCCGAGCCGGTTACTCTGCTCGCGCAGTAGCGAGGGGATTAGAACGTAGAACGAGCCGTTCTCCAAATACCGCTTTTCGATCTGCTGCCGCATCCGCCGGTTGCGGAAATCATAGTTGATCGGCTCGGGCCCGTTGGCGCCGATACGCCAGTTGAAATAATCCTCGACCTCGCAGACCGAGAGCAGGCTGTCGAGCTCCTCCCGCTCGAAGGTCGCGAGCGCCTGTTCGATGTCGCTGGATTCCCGGATCGGCGACGTTGCCTGCAGCGCGACGACCCTTCCGAACGGGCCAAGCTTGCCATCGAGCTGCTCCAGCGCGTGCAGCCACGCCGATTCCGATGAGGCGAGATCGCCGGAGATGTCTTCCGGGCGTCGGACACCGACCGCGCCGGCGGCCTCCGCAGCGGCAAGGATCTGCTCGCTGTCGGAAGAGACCGCGACGACGTCGACGCCGCGGGCGGCGGCGGCCTGCATGACGGTCCAGGCGATCAGCGGCTTGCCGCACAGATCGATCAGGTTCTTGTGCGGAATTCCCTTGGAGCCGCCGCGCGCTGCGATCACGGCCAGCGTCCGCCCGGGCGTAACCCTCGTCATATGCGGCCCTCGAGGCGCTCGAGCGCCGTCCAGAATCCTTCGCCCATATTCTTGTGGCCCTGCCAGATTTCGGGGATGAACGAGGCGCCGGGGGCATACTTGCGCAGGAGAACGCCGATCTGGTCGAAGTCGATCTCGCCTTCGCCGATCTGCAGGCCTTCGCCGTCGAGACCCTTGGCATCGCCGAAATGCAGATGGGCGGTATGCGGACCGAGCTGCGCGAGGCCTTCGCCGAAATCGAAGCCGAAATGATTGGCGGCCAGCTTGGTGTGGGAAATGTCGACGCACATCCGCAAATCATGCTTGGCGCAGAATGCGGCGGATTCCTCCGGGAAAATGAAGATGTTCTGGTGACGCTGTCCGCCGAAATGCCACGGGAACGGCGCCATGGTCTGGGGAATCAGTTCGACGCCGTCGAGATCGAGCTCCGCGAGGCTGGCGGCGAAGATGCGATAGCACTCCGCCTTCTGCTCCGACGACAGCGGCTCGTCCATGGTGAAGCCGCCGATATTGGCGACGATCGGCGGACGCTTGGTCTTCGGAAAGAATTTTTTCAAGCCGCGCGTGATGTCGATGACGGCCTGGGTCTGCTCCAGCGAATAGCGGCGCAGCCCTTCGTCCGACGTCGCCAGATCCATCAGCTTGCTGCCCGCAAACAATTCGGGCGCGTGCACCACGAAGCCGAGATCGTAGGTGCCGGACAGATAGGCGGCCGGATCGCGCTCCATGTCGCTGTAGCTGAGATGGAACTCGATGATGTCGGGCTGGCAGATTTCCAGAAACCGTTGCGTGTCGTGATAGCGAACCGGCACGCCCCATGGCCGGTCGAAACGATAGCGGCGCGCGGTGGCGGCGCCATCGGCGAGATCGCTCTGAAAGAAGTAGTCGTCTCTCGCCATCGCGCGGTTGAGGCGCCGGCCGATCAAGGCAGGCATTTTGAGCGGCGACAGGCCCTGGCCCGGGCTTTTGACGGCGACGTCGGTCTCGGCGACAACCGTGCCGGCGGGAATGTCGTGGGCGGCCACCAGGCTCTTGGCGAGGTTCTCGCGGTTAATCAGCTCGCCCTGGCTCAGCGCACGTTCCGCAAGCTTTTCGCCGCGCGCTGTCTCCACTTCGCGAATGCCTGACACCAGCGCCTTGAATTCCTCCGGCTCGAGGCTGGCCGCGTGATCCGGGCCTTCCATTTCGCGATCGAGCGTGATGTGGCGTTCGATCACGACCGCGCCCATCGCGACCGCGCCGATCGAAACCGCGATCCCGCGCTCGTGACCGGAATAGCCGACGAAGGGATGGATCTCCCGCAGCGTCTCCATGAAGCGCAAATGAATATTGTGAAGTGCGGCAGGATAGGTGCTCTGGCAATGCAGCAGCACGTAAGGCGCCGAGCGGTCGTCGAGGAATTTTGCCGCGGCCTGAAGTTCTTCCGACGTGCTCATGCCGGTCGAGACGATCAGCGTCTTGCCGGTCGCGGCCAGTTTCGCCAGCAAGGGGAGGTTGGTCAGGTCGGCGGAGGCGACCTTGTAGGCCTGAACCCCGAACGTCTCCAGTGTTGCGACGCTCGACGCATCCCAGGGCGTGCACAGGTACTGGATGTTCTGCGAGGCGCAGTAGGCGGCCACACGGCGCTGCTGCTCGGTGGTCAGTTCGAAGCGGCGCAAGAGGTCGAGGGTGTATTCGACGGCGAGGTCGTCGTCTTTGCCGGAAAGGCTCGAGGCGCGGTAGACCTCGTCCAGCTTGCGCATCTGGAATTTCGCGCAATCCGCGCCGGCTGCGACCGCGGCGTCGACCAGAGCGATAGCGCGATCGAAATTGCCATTATGGTTGTTGCCGACTTCCGCAATGACATAGCACGGCTGACCGTTGCCGATCGAACGATAGCCGATCCGGATCGTAGTCGCCTGGTTGGTTGAATTCATGAACCTTCTCGGTGTCCAGTCTTATGCGGCGCCGCCCTTGGCCGGCGCGCCGCGAATGCGCGATTTCCAGGTCCGCAGGCCGTTTTCCTCGAATGCGATTCGTGAGCAGGACAGGCCTTTCTGCTCCAGCGCCGCGATCAGCGGATAGCGGTGAAACGGGCGGACGAAGAAGATGAAATAGCCGCCGCCGCCGGCGCCCAGCAGCTTGCCGCCGACCGCGCCGTTGGCTTTCGCGAGATCATAGATCGCATCGAGTTCGTCAGAACTGATCAGAGAACTCAGGCGCCGCTTGGCGTGCCATGCCTCGTCGATCAGGCGGCCGCACTCCAGAAGCTGGCCGCGCAGCAGATGATGCCGGATCTCGCGCGTCACTTCCTTTTGCTTGGCCGCGGCCGCGACGGCGTCGCCGGTCTCGTGCTGCTGCTTCTGGTCGCGGTGGATCGAACCGGAATCGTGGTTGGAGCCGGTGTAGCAAAGCACCAGGCTTTCCTCGAGCTCGGCGACGATATTGGGCTCGAGGCGAAGCGGAACGATGGTGTTCTGCTCTGACGAAAACTCCATGTGATTGAAGCCGCCGAACACGGTGGCGTACTGGTCCTGCCAGCCGCCGGGTATGTTCAGCATCAGCCGTTCGGCCTGAAAGGCCATTTCCGCGATCTCATGTCGGTCCCATCGATCGGAGCGGAATTCGTTGAAGCAGCCGATGATGGCGGAGGACACCACCGCTGAACCGCCGAGGCCGGAGCCGACGGGAAAATCGGCTGAAACGTCGAGATCGAATCCGTAGGCTGGCTGGATCAGGCGTACTACCGACTTGATCAGCGCCAGTTCGCCTTCGCTGCCGAGGCTGGCGAGATTTTCCGCTTCGACCGTGCAGCGAAAATCGTGCGAGTAGATTCTGATCCGGTTGTCATTGCGCCGGCGCAGCGTCGCGTGCGCGTACATCGCAATGGTCGCGTTGATGACGGCGCCGCCGTCATTGTCGACGAAGTAATGCGTGAGGTCGGTGCCGCCGCCGGAGAAACTGATTCGAACCGGCGAGCGGGCGCGGGCGAATACTTCGCTTTCCTGGCCGAGATTGAAAAGATCGCGGCTAAACACATCCACCAGCCGGCCGTCAGCGTCGAGGATCGGAACGACATGGACCCGCTGGTCGAGCAGCTTGAGAATCTGTTCGCGCGGCGCACCGGCGCGCGCCCATACAAAGTTGCGGTTGATGCAGCTCGCGACCTCGCCCTGGATCGATATTCCCGTCAGCAGCCGCCGGCGGATGTCGCCGTCGGTGACGGCTCCGATCACACGCCCCTCGGCGTCACGGGCAAACAGTATCCCCAGCATGTTGGCATTGAGCCGCTGGAATGCCTGTTCGATCGTGTCGCTCTCGGCGATGGTAAGGTGGCTCTTGTCTGGCAATTTGGCGGGTCCAAAGCGGCAACCGGTTCCGGTCTTGGCCCGGAAATGCCTCTATTTTCGGGTCGTTAGATACGGCAGGGGGGCAGATCGTGCAAGGCTCTCTTGGAGTGGTGAATTTAGGCCAGCTATGCTATCGCACGCGGAGATTGACCTGCTTCAGGCGGGGTCGGCCTACTTGTCGGGCTTATCGCCAGATGAGCCGACGAGTGGAAGTTATCCAAATCCCCGGGGCCAAAAAGCAGGTTCGATTGCGTGCAAGCTTCTGAACAATTGTATCGGCCACGGATGGTCGAACAGACGTCCGGCCGAACGCATCCGCCTGCCACCCATCGAACCAGCCCGATCTATTTCGCGGCAATATTTGGGTGGACGATGGCGGCGGTGTCCGCCGTCATGTTGGCCATCGTGCGATGGCCGTTGGGAAGCCCGCACTGGTTTGTTTTCGTCAAGGCGCTCCTGCTATTGGGCGCCGTCATCGCCTGTGCAACGTTGTTCACTGTGCGCTATGTGGAACGCGGTGGCGCCTACGCCGCGCTTCTCGTTTCAATGCTCGCAGTGATTTTCCTGCCCTGCGTTGCCTGGTTGAACGGGCATTTGGCTGACGCAATCACCTATCCGCTATTTGTCGGTCTATTGGTCGCGGGGATTACGCAGACGGCATCTGCCATGCGTGGCTCACCCGTCGGGGTGTGGGCCTTTGCGGTCGTCTGCGGTTGTCTCGCGGGTTGCGGCTATTTCCTGTTGATCAATTCTCGCGCCTACGCATCGATCCTCACGCCCGAATTGGCGCTGGCCGGCATCCACCAGCTGGACACTATTTTTCATGCCTCCATCGCCAACATGCTCATCAAGTATGGGGTATTGAGCACCGGCCTCGATGGATTCGTTTCCATCAAATATCACGCTCTGTCTCACCTCTGGCTGGGCTGTGTCAGTCTTTGGCTCGGGGTACCGACGCTGGAAGGTTACGTTGTCGGCATGCAAGTCATCGCCATTCCGGTGCTGTTGTTCAGCCTGTCGCTTGCGATCCACTTGTTTCGCCGAACCGGAGACGGTTGGACCAATGGCGCGCTGATGACGTTGGGTTCACTACTGTTGCTCCTGGCGATCGACCTGTGGGGATGGACGTCTTATCTCGTCTCCGAATCCTATTGTCTCGCGATGATCCTGTTCTTGCTGACGCTGCCCCTGCTGGCGGAGATCGCGGCCGACGAACGGCGCCACCGCCTCAGCCTGCAGCTCTTAGCGCTCGGTGTTGCTGGCTTGCTGATCTTGTTTTCAAAGATTTCCGTGGGCGCAGTTCTGGCGAGCGGGGTTGGAGTTCTACTCTGGCGGCGAATGGGCCTGACGCCGCTGGGGCTGATCAAGCTGGCTGTTCCACTCCTCTTTCTTTCGATACTCACCACAGCTGTTATCTTTCCGGGTATGGAGGTGCTGCTGCAGGCGCTCGATCCTCTCGGCTTCATCAGAGAGTATCCGCGCAGCGGCTTGTGGAACATCGCGGCAAATGTTGTGCTGCTTGGTGTCGCCTTTCAGGTGTGGCGGCATGGTATGGCGCAGGACAAGAGGTGTGCCGAAGCGGTCGGCGTCATGGCAATCGCAGGCATCGCCGTCGCTCTCCTGCTGAATCTTCCGGGCGGCGGTGATTATTATTTCGTCAACGTCGGGGCGTGGACGGCAATCGTATTCGTGGGCGCCTATGGCACCGCATTTTTCGAGAGGCTTTTCTCCAATCCTTCTCCGGGCTTAATAGTTGTGGCGATCTTGCTCGTTGCGCTTGCGACGAGAGAAAAAAGAGAAAGCGCGTACCGGCTGGGCGCGTTGTTCGCAGAGCTCCAGGCACGGGTCCGGCTGGTTACGGGAGAAAGCGCGGGCCCGGAGACAACGACCGGTCAACGCCTTGTCGCGCTTCTGACGCCGGGACATCAGGCACGCTACGCGCTTGCCAGAGACATCAAGCGGATGCCGGGAGCGCAGGCCAGCGCGACATTGCAGGCATTGGGAATCGCGGAGGCGCATCGCGCGGCGGTATTTGTATCGCCAGAGAATCTGGCTTTCTGGAACATCACCATGGAGTGCCGCGCTGTTCCCTTCGTTGTTCCAGCGATCCTTGGCGTACCAATGTTGAAAGGACTAAGTCCGACGGCGCTCAAATGCCCCAGCGAGCCGCATTATGGCTTCACCAATTACAAGGATGCAAGTTCCGAACCGTTGAGCGACCAGCAACTCTGCGTCCGGGCTGCATCCTGGAATTTCGATGAAGTGTTGATACTCACGACGCTCACTACCGGCCGAAAAATCCGCTGCAACTGAGGCACTGCAGCCCGGAACGATCGGCTGGTGTAAATCGGCTCAGGACGGCTCCCAGCCGATCGACAGGAGCTTTGCTGGCGGAGCCACCAGAGGTCGGCCGATCCGCTCCCAAATCGCGCGCTGACGGATGGCCTGCAGTGTCAGCCTGATCCAGCTTTGAGGCAACGGCATCAGCCAGGGGGGTCTGCCGAGGCTTGCGCGGTGCCGGGTGATGAGATCTGCGACCGTGACGGGCGCCGGGTCGGACACGATGAAGGTTTCGCCCCGCGCACGGGGGTTGCTTAGCGCGGTCTCGACGGCCGAGGTGAAATTCTGGATCGACAGCACGGATCGCTGGGCAGACAACGCCCCGAAGGGCAGCGGAATCGGCAGGCGCGAAATCCGGTGGACGGTCGCGAAGTTTCCCTTCTCGCCTTCGCCGTAGATGACGACGGGACGCAGGATTGTAAACGAAATGCCGGCCGCGCGTATCGCCTGTTCGGCGGCAAATTTGGATCGTCCATACGCATTGTTCGGCGTCGGAAAATCGTCCTCGGTGAGGTTATGATCCGCATAGGAGCCGGACTGCGCGGCGATCGAGGAAATGAACACCAGATGCTTTGGCGCGCCGCGTGATATTGCCCGTGCCAGCGCCGACGTCGCGCGGTGATTCACGCGATCATAAAAATCATCGCCGGCGTACTTGTGGGCAATCCCTGCAAGATGAACGATGGCGTCGCATTGGTCCAGCAGGGGTTGCCAGTCGAACAGCCGCGAGAGATCCGAAAGCGGAACGGCGGTCACGTTCGGATTGTCGAAACTGGTTGCCGCTCTCGATGCCGCGATCACGGAGTATCCCTGCGCGACAAGATACGGAACCAGGTGACGTCCGACGAACCCGCCGGCGCCGGTTACGAGCACCCTGGTTCTCTTGCTGTCGCGGCTGCCATGCAAGTCCGACACGGCGCCCGGCTGCGCGCCGGCTCCGTCGCTGGCAGGTATTGGGCGTGAGTTCATCGGCCCGGGGACGCCTCTTCGCCGCTGAATTTCCTGTTGCATCTAACCTGAAAACCCGGCTTTGCGTTTGAAATCGGCCATCGCTAAACTCCAATATAGGCCAGCGAATCGTATAGGGGCAACCGAAGGTTGATGGAACCCTCGAAATGCAGTTCTTTCCCGCGTGAGCGGGGGGCACTCTGCCGACCGGGCTGCGTTTCGGAGCGGGAATCCCGTCGAGCCGTTTAACCCATCCGCCGAGGGTTGAAATCCTGCAATTGGCGGGGCCGCTGCGGCGTTGCAGTCTTCCAAGACTATTGTCAATGCCTTGGGATGGATGAAGATCCGGCGGCCCCGGCGAGAGTAGCAGGGGCTACGCCGCCCTCAAGGGTTGGCTGCGGTGGATCGGACGGCTAACGTCGATGCTGACGGCTAATGGAACAAGGCTCCCCATGATCAGATTCGGCCTGCTCGGATGCGGGCGTATCGCAAAGCGCCACTCGGAACTTCTGGGCGGCAATCATATCGACGGAGCCGGGCTCGTTGCGGTTTGTGACACCGTTCGCAACCGCGCCGACGCGATCGCGTCGAAGTTTGGCGTGCCCGCCATCTATGACATCGACGACTTCCTCGCCCGGAAGGACATCGATGCGGTGGCGGTGCTGACCCCCAGCGGCATGCATCCCGCCCATGTCATCGCCTGTGCCAAGGCCGGCAAGCATGCCATCGTCGAGAAGCCGATGGCGCTGCGGCTGCAGGACGCCGACGACATGATCCGCGCCTGCGACGAAGCCGGCGTCAAGCTGTTCGTCGTCAAGCAGAATCGCTTCAACGTTCCCGTGGTGAAGGCGCGCGAGGCGCTGGAGGCCGGCCGCTTCGGCCGCCTCGTTCTCGGCACGGTCCGCGTCCGCTGGTGCCGCGACCAGGCCTACTACGATCAGGATGCCTGGCGTGGCACTTGGGCCTATGACGGCGGCGTGCTCTCCAACCAGGCCAGCCACCACGTCGACATGCTGGAATGGTTCTTTGGCGATGTCGTCAGCGTTCATGCCCGTGCCGTGACGGCGTTGGCAAAGATCGAAGCCGAGGACACGGCGGTGGCAACCCTGAAGTTTCGCAATGGCGCGCTCGGAATCATCGAGGCGACGACGGCTGTCCGGCCGACCGATCTCGAGGGATCGCTTTCGATTCTCGGAGAGAAGGGAACGGTCGAAATTGCGGGATTCGCGGTCAACCAGATCCGGCATTGGGGCTTTGTCGATGAGCTTCCGTCCGACAAGGAGGTGATCGAGAAATTTTCCGTCAATCCGCCGAATGTCTACGGCTTCGGCCATCAGGCCTACTACCAGCACGTGATCGACTGCCTGGTGAACCAGCGTTCGGCGCTCGTCGACGGCCTCGAAGGGCGCAAGAGCCTGGAACTGATTTCGGCGCTCTACGAATCGATCGAGACCGGCGACGAGGTGCCGCTCCGTTTCGCGCCGCGGCTGGGCCGGCTCGGTGTCGTCTCGTGAATCGGCCTGAGATACATCAGGCCGGCGTGCGTGACGTTGATTTCGGCACGGGCGTCAGGATCGTCGAGCCGTGCAATCTCTACGGCTGCAGAATCGGCGACGATTGCTTTGTCGGGCCGTTCACCGAAATCCAGAAAGGTGTCGTGGTCGGCGCCCGCACGCGGGTGCAGTCTCACGCCTTCATCTGCGAACTGGTCACCATCGGCGAAGACTGCTTTATCGGTCATGGCGTGATGTTCGTGAACGATACGTTCTCGACCGGCGGCCCGGCTCGCGGCAACAGGGAATTGTGGCGCGAGACCGTGATCGGAAACCGTGTCTCGATCGGCTCCAACGCCACGATCATGCCGGTCAGGATCGCCGACGATGTCGTGATCGGCGCGGGCGCGGTGGTAACCAGGGACATCACGACGTCGGGGACTTATGCCGGCAATCCGGCGCGCCGGCTGCTGGCGGACAAGTAGGAAAGACGACCCGATGCCGGTGCCCTTTGCGGATCTGCAACTGCAATATCAGACCATCAAAAGTGAGGTCGACGGCGCGATTGCCTGCGTCATCCGCGACAACGCTTTCATTCGCGGGTCCTACGTCGATGCCTTCGAACGGGAGTTCGCCGCGGCCGTAGACGTCAAGCATTGCATCTCCTGCGCCAACGGCACCGATGCGCTGTATCTGGCGATGGCCGCGCTGAAGGTGAAGCCGGGTGACGAGGTGATTACCACGGCGCATTCCTGGATCAGCACTTCGGCGATGATCACGCACGCCGGCGCCACCGTGGTGTTCTGCGATACCGATGGCGCTACGTTCACGATCGATCCGGCGGCGATCGAGGCCGCGATCACGCCACGCACCGTCGGCATCATTCCCGTGCATCTGTATGGGCAGCCGGCGGACATGGACGCGATCATGGCGATCGCGAACAAGCATAAGCTCTGGGTGATCGAGGATTGCGCGCAGGCGCATCTGGCCCGCTATAAAGGCCGGCAGGTCGGCACCTTCGGCGCAGCCGCGACCTATTCGTTCTATCCGGGCAAGAATCTCGGCGCGATGGGCGATGCCGGCGCGGTCGTGACCAATGACGTGCGGCTAGCCGAACACATGACCATGCTGGCGCGTCACGGCGGGCTGGTGAAGCACCAGCATCATATCGAGGGCATCAACAGCCGGCTCGACGGCCTGCAGGCGGCGATCCTGTCGGCCAAACTGCCGCACCTGGCCCAGTGGACAGAAGCGCGGCAGAACGCCGCGAAAATCTACGACGCAGGCCTCAACCAGATCGAGGACGTCGTGGTGCCGGAGGTCGCACCGGACCGCAGCCATGTCTATCATCTCTACACGATCATGCATCCGCGCCGCGATGCGCTGGCGGCGCACCTGAACGGCAACGGCGTGCAGACCGCGATCAATTATCCCACCGCGCTGCCGTTCCTCGCCGCCTATGCGCGCTTTGAGCACCGTGCCGAGCAGTTTCCGAATGCGTTTGCCGATCAGGGGCGCATCCTGTCACTGCCGATGTTTGCCGAGATCACTGGCAATCAGCAGGGCGAAGTCATCGATCTCATCCGCAAGTTCTAACGGAGCGGCTTATCGCTCGTCGGCTATGACCTTGCCGTCATTCGGCAGCGCGCCGGCGCCGACCAGTTCGACATTGCCGCCGAGTTTCGTCACCGCGCGCAGGCTCGCGGCGAGTTCGCTCTGAAGCGGCTCGCCGGACGAAGCCGTCTCCGCCTTCAGCGTCATCAGATCGCTCTCGCCGGCGCGCGTGACGACGAGGCGTAAGCGTCCGAGTTCGGGGTGGCGCTTGCCGATCTCGGCGATCTGCTCGGGGCGGACGAACATGCCCTTGACCTTGGTGGTCTGGTCGGCGCGGCCCATCCAGCCCTTGATGCGCATGTTGGTGCGTCCGCACGGGCTTGCGCCCGGCAGCGCCGCCGTGAGGTCGCCAAGCGCGAGGCGGATCCAGGGATGCTGCAGGTCGAGCGAAGTAACGACGATTTCGCCGACGTCACCGGCCGCGACGGGATCGCCGGTGCCGGGCCGCACGATCTCCAGGATCAGGTCCTCGTTCACGACCATGCCATCGCGCGCCGGCGTTTCGAACGCGACGAGGCCGAGGTCGGCGGTGCCGAACGCCTGATAGGCATCGATGCCGCGCGATTTCACTTCGTCCTGCAGCGATTTCGGAAACGCCGCGCCCGATACCAGCGCGCGCTTGATCGAGGAGACGTCGCGCCCGGCGCCTGCGGCGGCGTCGAGCAGTATCTTGAGGAAATCAGGCGTGCCGCTATAGCCGACGGGGCGATAGGCCTCGATCAGTTCGAACTGCTGCTCGGTATTGCCGGGGCCTGCCGGAATCACCGCGCAGCCCAGCGCCCGCGCCGAGGCGTCGAAGATGAAGCCGCCGGGCGTCAGATGGTAGCTGAAGGTATTGAGCACCACGTCGCCGGGCCGGAAGCCGGCCGCAAACAGCGCGCGAGCGCCGCGCCAGGGGTCGGCATGAACGGGCTCGGGCTCGAAAATCGGCCCCGGCGAGGTGAACAGCCGCCCGAACGAACCCAAAGGCCCGGCCACGAACCCGCCGAAGGGCGGCGCAGCCCTGTGCAGGGCAGGGAGTTCCGACTTGCGCAGCACCGGCAGCCGCGCCAGCGCGGCGCGGCTTGTCACAGAAGCCGGATCGATGCCCTTCAGGCGGTCGGCATAGGCCGGCGCGGCCAGCGCCTTGCGCAGGACGTCCGGAAGCCGGGAAAACAGCTCGGTCTCGCGTTTGGCCGGCTCGCGCGTTTCGAGGGCGTCGTAATGATCCGTCATGACGAATTCCCCAATTTCGGGTCGATTGCGTGCCGCCTCTGACGTGCTATCAGACAGCTTCTACCGATGTTGATGTTCCAGGGAACGCAATGGCTGAAAGAGATACCGCTGCGGCGGCAGATATGCTGGATTCGGCCGATATCGTCGCGAGGCTGAAGCTTCGCATGATCGAGCACTGCTTGCCGCTGTGGTCGATCGAAGGCTGGGACAAAAAAACGGGCGGCTTTATCGATCGGCTCGATTCCGACGGCCGCGCCGATGCCTCGGCGCCGCGTCGGGTTTTCGTGCAGGCGCGCCAGATCTATTGCTACGCCAAGGCGGCCCAGATGGGCTGGTATCCCGACGGCCGCGCGATCGCGCTGAAGGGGCTGGAGCACCTTTTGAGCAAGGCGAAAGCCCCCGACGGCAAACCCGGCTTCGTTCACACATTGAAGCCCGACGGCACGGTGCTGGATCCGCTGCGCGATTCCTACGACCACGCCTTCGTGCTGCTGGCGCTGGCCACCGTCTACGGGCTCGATCGCGACGCGCAGATCCGCACCGAGACCGACGCGCTGTGCCATTTCGTCGATACGCAGCTGCGCTCGCCGCATGGCGGGGTGCACGAAGGATTGCCGGTGTCGCTGCCGCGACGGCAGAACCCTCACATGCATCTGTTCGAAGCGATGATCGCGGCGTTCGACGCGACGCACGACATCGTGTTCCAGAACAGGGCCGGGAATTTCTTCAGCCTGTTTCTGGCCAACCTCTACGACAAGCAGCGGCAGGTGCTTGGCGAGTACTTTGAGGAGGATTTTTCGAAGATCGAGCCCGTCAGCGTCGAGCCCGGGCATCAGGCGGAATGGTGCTGGCTGTTGAAGGGGTTTGAACGCATCACCGGCTGCCCGACCGGCCGCTATCGCGGTGAATTGCTGGCGTCGGCGCTGCGTTATCGCGACGCGGCGACCGGCTGCCTGGTCGACGAAGGCGACGCAGGCGGCAATATCAGGCGGCATTCGCGCCGGCTGTGGCCGCAGACCGAAATCGCCAAGGCGTGGATCGCGCAGGCGGAAGCGGGCGAGGCGGGGGCCGCGGACGAAGCGCGCGCGGCACTGGCGCGGCTCGAACGGCATTACCTCAGCCATCCCGTGGCGGGCGGCTGGTATGACCAATTCGATCGCGACGGCAATTCGCTGGTCGCCACCATCCCTGCGTCTTCGTTCTACCATGTGCTTTGCGCGGTCGCGGAAGCAGAGCAGGTGATCGGATAAATGATGATTCCTGTTTTGACGCGTTTTCCTCACGCGAACCGGTCTCCACTTCGCTCGAAAGCGCTATGCGTGCTCACAGCCACCGCTTTCGCCGCTTGAAGCTTTTCAGGTTCTTGAAGCTCTTGCGCTGGTCGCCGGCGCCGCCGAGGTAGAATTCCTTGACGTCCTCGTTGTCGCGCAATTCGTCGGCGGTGCCGTCGAGCACCACCTTGCCCTGTTCCATGATGTAGCCGTGGCTCGCGACCGACAGCGCCGCGCGCGCATTCTGCTCCACCAGCAGGATGGTGACGCCGAGGTCGCGGTTGATCTCCTTGATGATCGCGAACACTTCCTTGACCAGGAGCGGCGACAGGCCCATCGACGGCTCGTCCATCAGGATCATCTTGGGCCGCGCCATCAGCGCGCGGCCGATCGCCAGCATCTGCTGCTCGCCGCCGGAGAGATAGCCGGCGAGCCCGGTGCGCTCCTTCAGCCGCGGGAAATACTTGAACACCATGTCGATGTCGTCGCCGACCTCGTTGTCGGTGCGGGTGAAAGCCCCGAGCTTGAGGTTTTCGATCGACGTCATGTCCGCGATGATGCGGCGGCCTTCCATCACCTGAAAGATACCGCGGCGGACGATCTTGTCGGGATCGATGCCGTCGATGCGCTGGCCGTCGAAGACGATTTCGCCGCGGATGACTTCGCCGTCCTCGGTCTTGAGCAGGCCCGAGATCGCCTTCAGTGTCGTCGACTTGCCGGCGCCGTTGGCGCCGAGCAGCGCCACGATCGCGCCCTTTGGCACTTCGAGGCTGAGGCCGCGCAGCACCAGGATGACCTTGTCGTAGACCACCTCGATGTTGCGGACGCTGAGCAGCGGGGCGCCTTGTGGCGCCGCCGTCGAGGGACGATTGATTACGGTTGCTTCAGTCATGTCGACCTCTCGGTGTCGTCACCCGCGAAAGCGGGTGACCCAGTATTCCAGAACCGCCGCGATGAACTGAGAAGGCGCGGCGTACTGGATCCCCCGCTTTCGCGGGGGATGACAGCCTGCTTGTTGGCAGTCCTTACCAGCCGAGCCACTCGGGCTTGCGCGGCAGGTCGATCGTCTTCACCTTGTCCATCTTGATGCCGCCATTCTTGACGAGATCGTTGAGCGGGGCGTCGGTCGCGCCGGCGACCTTCATGCGATAGAGATCAACCTTGAGCGTGCCGCGGTGATCGGTCTCGGTGAAGGTTGAGGGATTGCAGATGCCTTCGCCGCCAGCGGGCACCCAATCCTTCTTCTGGTAAAAGCCCTTCTTGACGTTCTCACCGGTGGCGCCGCCGTTCTTGGAAGCCCATTCGACGGCTTCCTTCATGTAGAGCGCGGTGCAGACGCCGGCGATGTAATGCACGGGACGGTAGGTGGTACCGGCCGCATCCGACATCTTGGAGATTTCCATGAAGGTCTTCATGCCAGGCGCGTTGCCGCCCCATGCCACCGCGGTGCGCAGCGGAAACACCACGCCATCGGCGGCGGCACCTGCGGCCTTGGCGGCGTTCTCGTCCATGCCCCAGACGTTGCCGAGGAACTGCACCTCGACGCCGGCCGCCTTGCAGGCGTTGAGCACGGAGATGTTCGAGCCGGCGGTGTTGCCCAGATAGGCATAGTTGGCGCCGGAGCTCTTCAGGGTCAGGCACTGCGCGCTGTAGTCGCCGGGCGTCAACGCAAACACGATCGGCGGCAGCAGTTCGAAGCCGAGTTCGGCGGCAATCGCTTCACCCGCTGCCTTCGGCGCGTTCGGATAGGGGTGGTTGGCACCCATGTGGACGAATTTCGGCTTGCCTGGCTTGCCCTTGGACTTCCAGTCCTCGGCCGCCCAGGTCAGCATGCCGCGAACCGCGTCCGAGTAGCTCGGGCCGTAGAAGAAGTTGTAGGGCGCAGGCTTGGCCTTGCCGCCGGCGCCGGTCGGATCGGAGAGCGCCGCGGCATAGGACGCCGAAATATCCGGGATCTTGTCCTGAGCCAGGAATCCCGTCAGCGCTTCGGTGTCGGCGGTGCCCCAGCCGAGAATGGCGGCGACCTTGTCGGAGCCCGACCATTTCTTGTACTGGGCGATGGCGCGCGGCACCTGATAGCCGTAGTCGACGGTGTCGACATTGACCTTGGCGCCATTGATGCCGCCGTTCTTGTTGATCCACGCATAGGTGTCCGCGACACCCTGTCCGAACGGCGTTCCGACGTCCGAGGTGGGACCTGAATAATCCGCGAGATGTCCCAGCGAGACCTGGGCTTGGGCTTGGGCCTGGGACGTCGTCGCTGCGCCCGCCAGCAGGATCGCGAGCGAGGCGGTGCTCAGTAGAGTCTTCATCGTCATGGACATAGTCCTCCGGTTACTTCTTTCGAGGTCTTGTTTTGTCCGTCCCGTTCCGACCTCAATGCGAGAACGGGTAGAGTTTCCAGTACGCCTTGATCTGTCGCCAGCGATGCGCGAGTCCGTCCGGTTCGAAAACCAGAAAGACGATAATGATAATTCCGATAGCCATCTCGCGCAGGAATGCGATGTTGTTCTTCAATCCCAGGAATTGATCGATCGGGCTGCCGCGCAAGGCGACGCTGAGCCATTCCATCGATTCCGGCAGCAGCACCATGAAGGCGGTTCCCATCAGGGTGCCCGAGACCGAGCCGAGCCCGCCGATGATGATCATCGCAAGAAAGATGATCGAGCGATCGATGCCGAAACCTTCGTTGGAAACGACCTGATTGTAATGCGCATACAGCGCGCCGCCGACGCCGGCAAAGAAGGCCGCAAGCCCGAACGACAGCGTCCGGTACTTGGTCAGGTTGATGCCCATGATCTCGGCGGACAGATAATGGTCGCGCACCGCGATCAGCGCGCGCCCGTCGCGCGAGCGGATCAGGTTGGTGACCAGGAGATAGCACACGACGACATAGGCCAGCACGACGTAGAAATATTGCTTATCTCCGCGCAGCGAATAGCCGAATATCGAGAACGGCTCGGCGCTGGCGGGGACGCTGCCGCCGGTGAACCATTCGGCGCGGGCAAAGAAGTCGAGCAGGATGTATTGCGCGGCGAGGGTCGCGATCGCGAGATAGAGCCCTTTCAGCCGCGCGGCGGGCAGGCCGAAGATCAGGCCGACGGCGGCCGTCACGACGCCTGCGAGTGGGATGCAGAAGAAGACGGGAATGCCGAACCGGTTCGAGAGATAGGCCGACGTGAAGGCGCCGAAGCCGAAAAAGGCGGCGTGGCCGATCGAGATCTGGCCGGTGAAGCCGACGACGATGTTCAGCCCAAGGGCTGCAATGCCGAAGATACCGATCTGGATCAGGAGGCTCAGGATGTATTCGTTGACGACGTGCGGCGCAAAGCAGATCAGCACGATGCCCGCGATCATGGCGTTGCGGCTGGTCGTGGTTGGAAACACGGTGGTGTCAGCCGCATAGCTGGTGCGGAAATCGCCGGCGGGAATTAGTGTCTGGGTTGCCATGATTGATTACACCCGCTCGATGTCTTTGGTGCCGAACAGGCCGTATGGCTTGATCATGAGAATGATGATGAGCGCATAGAACGGCGCAACCTCATAGAGATTGCCCCAGTGCAGATATTCGCTGTCGAGAAAATGCGCGACATTTTCCAACAGCCCGATGATGATGCCGCCCAGCACCGCGCCGCCGACGCTGTCGAGACCGCCGAGGATCGCCGCCGGAAACACCTTCACCCCGTAGGCGGAAAGCCCGGCCGAGACGCCGTTGACGACGGCGACCACCACGCCCGCGACGGCAGAGACGGTGGCCGAAATCGCCCAGGCCATCGCGAATACGCTTTTCACGGAGATGCCAAGCGACTGCGCTACCTGCTGGTTGAACGCGGTGGCGCGCATCGCCAGACCATATTTGGAGAGGCGGAAGAACCACGCCATTCCGATCATCATGGCGACAGAGACGGCAAGACTCATCAGATAGACGGTCTGCACCTGCAGCCCAAGGATGTTAACGTTCTGGGTCTGGAAGACACGCGGGAACGGCTGCAGGTTAACGCCGAAAATCCACTTCATCAGCGCGGAAAATACCGTCGACAGCGCGATCGTCACCATGATCACGGAAATGATCGGCTCGCCGATCATCGGCCTCAGGATCACGATCTGGATCGCGATGCCGAACAGGAACATGAACACGAGCGTGATCGGCATGCCCAGATAGAACGGTACCTGGTATTTGGTGAGCAGCCACCAGCACACCCAGGCGCCGACCAGCAGCAATTCGCCCTGCGCGAAATTCACCACCTGGGTCGCCTTGTAGATCAGCACGAACGACATCGCGACCACGCCATAGAGCGTGCCGACCACGAGGCCGTTGACCAGAAGCTGGATGAGAAGCTGGGTGTTCATGCGAAGTCACCGGACGTGCAAGCTGTCATCGCCGGGCTTGACCCGGCGATCCATCGCCTGAAGAAGCACTTTTTCCAAAGAGGATGGATGCGCGGGTCAAGCCCGCGCATGACGATCTGTTTTGCGGCGCCGCTGGTAGACATCGGTTTCATTCCGCGGCCTCCGCCATCGGCGCGGCGCCGCCGAGATCGACCACGCGGAGCGTGGTGCGGATGCGCTGGGTGGTGCCGTCCTGGAAACGGATCACGGTGTCGACGGGAATGTCGCTCTTGCCGCCGTAGATCGCGTCGATGATGTCGGCGTATTTCTCGTTGATGACGCTGCGGCGAACCTTTCGGGTGCGGGTCAGTTCGCCGTCGTCGGCGTCGAGTTCCTTGTAGAGCAGCAGGAAGCGCGAAATGCGCTGCGCCGGCGGCAGCGTGGCGTTGACGCCTTCGACCTCCTTGCGCAAAAGCGCATAGACCTCGGGACGCGAGGAGAGGTCGGTGTAGGTGGTGAACGAAATGCGGTTCTTCTCCGCCCATTTCGAGATGATCGAGTAGCGGATGCAGATCATCGCTGCCAGCGTCTCGCGACCGGCGCCGAGCACCACGGCTTCGGCGATGTAGGGCGAGAACTTCAGCTTGTTTTCCAGATATTGCGGCGAGAAGCGTTCGCCGCGCGAAGTCTCGGCGAGATCCTTGATACGGTCGATGATCACGAGCTGCTTGTCGTTATTGAAGTAGCCGGCGTCGCCGGAGTGCATCCAGCCGTCCTTGATGTCGGCGGTCGAGGCTTCCGGATTCTTGTAGTAGCCGAGGAACATGTTGGGATGGCGCACGACGATCTCGCCGACGCCGTTGACGTCCGCGTTGTCGACGCGGATTTCGATGTCGTCGGCCATCGGTACGCCGGTGGTGTCCGGGTCAACTTTGCCGAAGGGGTGCAGCGTGTAGGCCCCGAGCATCTCGGTTTGGCCGTAGAGCGTGCGCAGCGGTACGCCCATGGCCCGGAAGAACTTGAACGTATCCGGGCCGAGCGCGGCGCCGCCGGTCGCGGCCGAGCGCAGTCGCGTGAAGCCCAAGCGGTCGCGTAGCGCGCGGAACAACAACTGGTCGGCAAATATCGAACGCTTGCCGTGGGCAAGGGCCGAAAGCCCCGTCTTCATGCCGACGTTGAAGAGTTTTTGCTTGAGCGGCGAGGAGTCCATCACGCCGGCGCGCACATCGGCGGCAATCGATTCCCAGAGCCGCGGCGCGAACAGCACGAAGGTCGGCGCGATCTCGCGGAAATCGTGCATCATGGTCTCGGGCTCTTCGACGAAGTTGACCTTCATCCGGCACAGCAGGCCTTTGCCGAGCGCGTAGACCTGTTCCATGATCCAGGGCAGCGGCAGCACCGAGGCATATTCGTCGTCCGGTCCCTTCGGATCGAATGCCAGATAGGTCGCGCAATGCCTGAGGATGCGTCCGGCCGCCAGCATCGCCAGCTTGGGGTTCGCCGTGGTGCCCGAGGTGGTGCAGAGAATCGCGACATCCTCGCCCTGGGTGGCGTCGACCAGCCGATCGTAGATACCAGGCTCGCGCGACGCGCGGTCGCGGCCCATGGAGGCGAGTTTTGCGGCTTCCATCAGGCGTGGATCGGCGTATTTCCGCATTCCGCGCGGGTCGGAATAGACGATGTGCTTGAGATTGGGCGCGCGGTCGGCCAGTGCCAGCAGCTTGTCGACCTGCTCCTCGTCTTCGGCGAACACCAGTTTTGCGTCGCCATAGCTGAGCAGATAGGCCGCTTCCTCGTCCAGCACGTCGCGATAGAGGCCGAGGCTCATGGCGCCGACGGCATGCGTTGCTATTTCCGCCGCCACCCAGTCCGGCCGGTTGTCGCCGATGATGCCTATGACGTCGCCGCGCCCGAGACCCAGCTCGAGCATGCCGAGCGCGAAATCATGCACGCGCGCCTGATAGTCGGTCCAGGTGAAGACACGCCACAGCCCGAGATCCTTTTCGCGCAACGCGATCTCGCCGCCGTGCTCCCTGGCATTGAGGCGCAACAGCTTCGGAAAGGTATCTGCCTGGGCAACGCGTCCGGCGTAATCCATCATGCCGCGCACTCCGGAGCCTCGGGCTTGTCATCGGGATCGACGAGAACTTCATCCTCTTCACCGAGATAGGCGCGCTTCACATGGGGGTCGGCGAGCACGGACGCCGGATCGCCCTCGGCGATCTTGCGGCCGAAATCCAGCACCATGACGCGGTGAGAGATGTCCATCACCACGCCCATGTCATGCTCGATCATCATCACGGTCATGCCGAACTCTTCGTTGAGATCGACGATGTAGCGCGCCATGTCTTCCTTCTCTTCGAAGTTCATGCCGGCCATCGGCTCGTCGAGCAGGATCAGCTGCGGCTCCAGCGCCATCGCGCGGGCGAGCTCGACGCGCTTGCGCAGGCCATAGGGCAGGGTGCCGGCGGTGGCCTTGCGCACCGACTGCAGGTCGAGGAAGTCGATGATCTCCTCCACCTTGCGGCGGTGCTCGAGTTCCTCGCGCCGGGCGCCGGTCAGCCAGTACAGCGAGCCCGTGAGGAAATTGTTCTTCAACAAATGGTGCCGCCCGACCATGATGTTGTCGAGCACGCTCATATGATGGAACAGCGCCAGGTTCTGGAAGGTGCGGCCGATGCCCAGCCGGGGCCGCGCGTTCGGATTGAGGCCGGTGATGTCCTTGCCGTGGTAGAACAACTGGCCTTCGGTCGGCTTGTAGCGGCCGGAAATGCAATTGACGATTGAGGTCTTGCCGGCGCCGTTCGGGCCGATGATCGAGAACAATTCGCCCTCGTTCACGCCGAAGGAGACCTCGGTCAGCGCACGAACGCCACCGAAGCGCAGCGAAACTCCGCGCACTTCCAACGTGTAAGCCACTCATTCCCTCCAGAAGTGGCGCTTGGGCCGCGCTCTTTATCTATTGTTTGCAATATCTATCGTCTGCGATCGCATGCGCGATCCTACATCGGCGGTGACGGGCAGGCCATCCGACTATGGGTGCCGGACGATGCCCCGCCTCACGCGTGGTAGTGTCGCACCCCGCCAGCGCGCCATATGCTGCGCGTGCCGAGGTGGCCCTCCTTAGGGCAATGCGATAGTTTGAAATGTCTTTTGCCTGACAATTCGTCGGGAAATTTTGCCGGCTGGCACTTCTGCTGCAGTGCAGCACGCTGGAGAAGCGACGGTTGATGCGATCATGATTGCTGCGGATTACCTCAAGCGCATCGCGGCCTGGTCGCGCGAACTGAACGAGCGGGAAATCGAGGTCGCGCGTACCGGCATCGTGGAAAAATCCTATGGTGCCAACGAGTACGTCTTCATGCGCGGCGACCCCTTCGATTACTGGACCGGCATTGTCACGGGTCTTGCCCGAATGGGTACCGTGTCGAGCGGCGGCAAGGCTGTGACTTTGGCCGGCATGACCGCGGGCGCCTGGTTCGGGGAGGGCTCCATGCTCAAGAGCGAGCCGCGCCGTTACGACGTGGTCGCGTTGCGCGATACAAGGCTGGCGCTGATGGACCGCAGCACCTTCTTCTGGCTGTTCGAGAACAGCGTCGCGTTCAACCGCTTTCTGGTTCGCCAGCTCAACGAGCGGGTCGGCCAGTTCATCGGGGCGCTGGAACATGACCGCACACTCGATGCCACCAGCCGCGTCGCGCGCTCGATCGCCTCGCTGTTCAATCCGATTCTGTATCCGGACCTGACGCGGCATCTGGAGATCACCCAGGAGGAAATTGGCGCCTTGTCAGGCCTGTCCCGGCAGAATGCCAACCAGTGCCTGAAGCGGCTGGAGAAGGAGGGCCTGCTTCGACTGGAATATGGCGGGGTAACTATCGTCGATCTCGAAAAGCTGCGTCGTTACGGAGAGTAGGACCCGTCTCGACGTCCTCTGAAAATTGACCAAGAGCAATTTATAGCCGATCGCTCGCGTTGTTGTGTTCACGTCAGATACGGTACCGTATTGAAAGCCGCAATTGCAAGTGGTATTGATACGGCACCGTATCAAAGGCTCGTGATCGGCTTTTGTGACCACGGCCAGCCGGAGGTGTCCGATGAGCAGGCAGGATCAGATCAATCTTTTGAAGCGGCTGTTGCATTACGTGGAGACCCGGACCACGGCGATGGCTGATAGCCCCTGGCGCAACGAGGTGGCGGTCTACACGGACGCGGAACGCCTCGCCGAGGAACAGCGGGTTCTGTTTCGCAAGCATCCCCTGGTCATGGGCTTCGCTTCGGACTGGCCGGTGCCGGGGAGCTTTAGCACGGACGATCATGCCGGTTTGCCCGTTCTGATCGTGCGGGGACGCGACAGCAGATTGCGCGCATTCCTGAACGTGTGTCGCCATCGCGGCGCCAAGGTAGCCCAGGGCTGCGGCAAGGCGCGGCTGTTCTCGTGCCCCTATCATGCCTGGACCTACGATCTCGCCGGCGAGCTGATGGGCATTCCCGACGAGCGCTGCTTTCCTGACGTGCGCAGCGAGCGCGCTTCGCTCGTCGAACTGCCGCTGTGTGAAAAGCACGGTCTCGTATGGGTGATCCCGACCGCGGACGGTTCAACGGATTTCGACATCGATCCATGGCTTGGGGGACTCGCGGAGGAGCTCGCTTCGTTTGGATTTGCGTCCTGGTCGTTCCACGACCGGCGCGTGATTCCGGAAACCATGAACTGGAAGATAGTCGTGGATACGTTCAACGAGGGCTACCACGTCGGCTTCCTGCACCGTGATTCCCTGCGCGACATCCTGCATGGCAACGTGACCGATTTCGAGGCGTTCGGTCTCAACCACCGCCTGACGTTTCCGCGCAGGAAACTCGAGCGGCTCAAGGCCGAGCCCGAGGATAAATGGGATTTGATGTGGAATACGACGCTCGTCTATTCGCTGTTTCCCAACACCGTTCTCCTCGTGCAGGGCGACCACGTCGAACTCGCGCGGGTGTTTCCCCGCGAGGGACGCACGGATCGCTCCGTCATGGACCTTGGGCTTTACGTGCCGAAGGCGCCGAGCACCGAGGAAGAGCGCATCCATTGGGACAAGAACATGCAGCTCGTCCTCGATGTTGTGACGGGCGAGGATTTCCCGACCGGGCGCAGCATTCAGATCGGCCTGACTTCGGGCGCGCAGACGCACACCGTCTACGGTCGCAACGAGCCGGCCATGATCCACTACCATCAGGCGATGCGGACGGCGCTCGGTCTAAGGGTCTGAAATTGAGTGACTTTCAGATTAGACTCTGCATCTGGCGGATGCTATGGCCTGCGCCGCGCAGGGGGCTTCCGGTGCAGCCGAGACTTGGGGGCTCAGAGGCTTGAGGCTCAATTGTCCCCGGGCCTAGCTGGCTGGCTCTTGGAGAGACTATGACGGCTCAAAATCCAAAGCGTGTGGCGCTGATTACCGGCGTCACCGGCCAGGACGGCGCCTATCTTGCCGAATATCTGCTCGGCCTCGGCTATGAGGTCCACGGCATCAAGCGGCGCTCGTCCTCATTCAACACCGCCCGCATTGATCACCTCTACCAGGACCCGCATTCCCGCAAAATGCCGTTCCTGCTGCATTACGGCGACATGACCGACTCGACCAACCTGATCCGGCTGATGCAGCAGATCAGGCCGACCGAGATCTACAACCTCGCCGCCCAGAGCCATGTCGGCGTCAGTTTTGAGAGCCCGGAATATACCGCCAATGCCGACGCCATCGGCGTGCTGCGGCTCTTGGAAGCAATCCGGATTCTCGGCATGGAAAAGCAGACGCGGTTCTATCAGGCCTCGACCTCGGAACTCTACGGTCTCGCCCAGGAAGTGCCGCAGAAGGAAACTACCCCGTTCTACCCGCGCTCGCCTTACGGCGTCGCAAAGCTGTACGGCTACTGGATCACGGTCAATTACCGCGAGGCCTATGGCATGTTTGCCTCGAACGGCATCCTGTTCAACCATGAGAGCCCGATCCGCGGCGAGACCTTTGTGACGCGCAAGATCACGCGCAGCGTCGCCCGCATCGAGACCGGCCTGGAAGAAACGCTGTTTCTCGGCAATCTCGAAGCCAAGCGCGACTGGGGACACGCCCGGGATTATGTCGAGGGCATGCACAGGATATTGCAGGCGGACACCCCCGACGATTTCGTGCTGGCGACCGGCGAAACCCGTTCGGTTCGCGAGTTCGTCGAACTGGCGTTCGCCGAAGTCGGCCGCAGCATCGAATGGCACGGCAAGGGTGTCGACGAGACCGGCGTCGACAAGAAATCCGGCAAGACCCTGGTCAGGATCGATCCGGTCTACTTCCGGCCGACCGAAGTCGATCTTCTGGTCGGCGATGCCAGCAAGGCGCGCGAGAAGCTCGGCTGGAAGCCCAGGACCTCCTTCTCCCGACTGGTCAAGGAAATGGTCGCAAGCGATCTCGCTGACGCAAGGCGGGAGGTGGCCAATGGCAAGCCTTCCGTTTGAGCTGAAGGGCAAGACCGTCTACGTCGCCGGGCATCGCGGGATGGTCGGCTCCGCGCTGGTGCGCAGGCTCGCGGCGGAAAACGTCGAGCTGCTGACCGCGACTCGCAGCGAGGCCGATCTGCGCGATCAGGCCGCGGTCAACAAATGGTTCGCCGCAAAGCGCCCGCAGGTGGTGTTTCTGGCGGCGGCGAAGGTAGGCGGCATCGTCGCCAACAACACGCTGCGCGCCGAATTCCTCTACGACAATCTGGCGATTGCGACGAACGTGATTCATGCGGCGCATGTCCATGGCGCCGAGAAGCTGATGTTCCTCGGCTCTTCCTGCATCTACCCGAAGCTGGCGCCGCAGCCGTTGCGCGAGGATTGCATGCTGACGGGTCCGCTGGAGCCGACCAACGAGCCCTATGCGATTGCAAAAATCGCCGGGATCAAGATGGTGGAGGCCTATCGCAGCCAGTATGGCGCCGACTTCATCAATGTGATGCCGACCAATCTCTACGGCAGCGGCGACAATTATCATCCCGAATACAGCCACGTCGTGGCCGCGCTGATCCGTCGCTTCCACGAAGCGAAGGTCGCCGATGCGAGGGAAGTCATTGTCTGGGGCACCGGCACGCCGCGGCGCGAGTTCCTTTATGTCGACGATCTTGCGGATGCCTGCATCCATTTGATGAAGGCCTATTCCGGTGATGAGCTGGTCAATATCGGCACCGGCGAGGACATCACCATCGCCGAGTTCGCCCGCGTAGTCGCGGCGACGGTCGGTTATACCGGCCAGATCAGCTTTGACACCTCGCGGCCCGACGGCACCCCGCGCAAGCTGCTCGACGTCAGCCGGCTGGCCAAGCTCGGCTGGCGCGCCTCTACCTCGCTCGAGGACGGCATCGGGCTCGCCTATCAGGCTTTCCTCAGCGAGACGAAGTGACGCGGTGAGCCTTCCGCCTCCGCCTTAAGAATATCTGTCGGCTTCGCGACCCTGCCCCGATAGGATGCACCCAGGCGTGCCGCAAGAGCCGCCAGTCGGAGGAGGCATAATGAAATTTCAGCGTCGTCAATTCCTGCAACTTGCAGCTGGTGCGGCTGCGCTTCCGCTCACATCTGGAACCGCGAGCGCGCAGGCCTATCCGTCGCGGCCGGTTCGCCTCGTGATCGGCTATACCCCGGGCGGCTCGGCGGACCTCACGGCGCGCCTGATGGGGCAGTGGCTCTCGGAAAAACTCGGCCAATCCTTTGTCATCGAAAACCGGCCGGGCGGCGGCACCAATATCGCGACCGAGCAGGCGCTGCGCGCCACGCCGGACGGCTACACGCTGCTGCTGGTCGCACCGGCGAATGCCATCAACGCCACGCTTTATGACAAGCTGCCCTTCGATTTCATCAAGGAGATGGAGCCGATCGCCGGCATCATTCGCTTTCCCAATGTCGTCGTGGTGCATCCCTCGCTGCCGATCAAGTCGATCCCTGAATTGATCGCTTACGCCAAGGCTAATCCCGGCAAGCTCAACATGGCGTCTTCAGGCAACGGATCCACGATCCAAATGTCGGGCGAACTGTTCAAGATGCTGACCGGGATCAACATGCAGCATGTGCCGTATCGTGGCGGCGCGCCGGCGCTCACCGACATGCTGTCCGGCCAGATGCATGTGATGTTCGACAACATCCCGACCTGCGCCGAGCACGTCAAATCCGGCAAGCTTCGGGGGCTTGCGGTCACCAGCACGACGCGCTCGGAGGTGCTGCCGGATCTGCCGCTGGTCGCCGACTTCCTGCCCGGCTACGAGGCGAGTGCCTGGTATGGCCTCGCTGCGCCGAAGGGCACGCCCCCGGAAATCGTCGACCGGCTGAACAAGGCGGTCAATGAAATCCTGGCCGATCCCAAGGCTAAGGCGCGCTTTACGGAAATCGGCGCCATTCTGTTGCCGGGCTCCGCCGCCGACTTCGGCAGGCTGGTCGCGGACGAGACCGAAAAATGGGGCAAGGTGGTCAAGTTCGCCGGCGCCAAGGTGGACTAACTGGTTTAGCTCGAAGGCGCGGGCGTTGCGACTGCACGTCTCGCGCCCTTGACTGTGACCAGCAAGATGACGCCCGCCAGGACATAAAGCGCCATCACCAGGTACATGCTGTAGGTATTGTTGCCGGTGTATTGCGTGATAAATCCGTTGATCGACGGACTGACCGCGGGGCCGAGGTTGCCCAGGCTGCTGATCAGTGCAATGCCGGCGGCGGCTGCCGCGACCGACAGATATTCGGTGATGAGGGTGAAGAACAGCGGCGTTGCAGCCGCAATTCCGATGACCGCGAATGAAAGTGCAGCTATCGATCCGACCAGATTTCCCTGCAGCAGGGTCGTGATCCACAAGCCGACCGCTGCGACGGCCACACACGCGGCGAAATGCCAGCGTCGTTCATGATGCCTGTCGGAACTGCGGCCGATCAGGATCATTCCGACGATGCCTATCGCGTTCGGGATCGCGGCGTAGATGCCGATCAGCAACAGGTCCTTGACGCCCCAGCTCTGGATCAATGTCGGCAGCCAGAACACCATCGTATAGGTCGCGCCGAGCAGCAGGAAATAGACCAGGGCGAGCAGATACACCTTGGGATCGCGGATCATCTGGCCGACCGTGCTTTCGGTTTCGCCTTCGATGTCCTTTTCGTCGTGCTCCAGATTGTGCCGGAGCAGGTTTTTCTCGGCCGGCGACAACCAGTGTGCATCCGCCGGCTTGTCCTGCAGATAGAAGAAGATGATGACGCCGAGTATCGCGGCCGGCAGACCCTGCACCAGGAACAGCCATTGCCACCCGTGCCAGCCATTCATTCCGTCGAAATATTTGAGGATGGCGCCGCAGAGCGGTCCGGCGATCACGCTGACGATGGTGGTGGCGGACATGAAGATCGCAATGACCTGCCCGCGGCGGATAGAGGGATACCAGTAAGTGAAATAGAGGATGATGCCGGGAAAGAAACCCGCCTCGAATACGCCGAGCAGGAAGCGCGCAATATAGAATTGCGTCGGCGTCGTCACGAACATCATCGCCGCCGCGGTCAGCCCCCATAACACCATGATACGCAGCAGCGTCTTGCGCGCTCCGATCCTCTCCAGCAACAGGTTGCTCGGAACTTCGAACAGAAAGTAGCCCACGAAGAAGATGCCTGCGCCGAGCCCGTAGACGGCATCGCCAAAGGGCAGCGTCTGCTTCATCTGCAGTTGCGCGTAGCCGATGTTGATGCGGTCGAGGTAGGCGATCATGTAGGCGATCAGCAGCAACGGAAGGAGCCGCCAATTGACCTTCGAATAGATAGATTCGACGGCCCCAACATTGGGCGGCAGTGGTTGTGATCGTTCGGCGGTTGCTGCGGTCGTGCTCATGAAGCCCCCCGTCGTTGGTGTCGCGTATCCTCAAGATGCGGATTAACGACACCTCTTTGGGTGTCTTGACGTCAAGCAGGCCGGCAACTTCAGCCGCTGGGACAGAGGCCTTGACCTGTTGCCCATCGCGCTCAGCGATCTCTCGACAATGGACGATGGGTTCCGCGTGTCAACTCGTTCTTGCGCTCAGGCTCCGTCGGAACGCAGGTGGTGCGGCGATTGTGCGCCGCTCCCTGATCAGGGCCTGGAAGCCGCGCGCGGCGGATTTTTTGCGAGCGCCACCGCCATCGCCGAGATCAGCGGCCGCATGAAGAATGCGTCCTCCGCCGGGTAGATGTCGGCGCGCAGGCCGTGGGATTTCAGTTCGTCGGACACCGCGGGTCCGACGGAAGCGATCGGCGTGCAGTCGAACCCCTGGCGTAACCGGTCCTCGCAGCCTCGCGCCCGCGCAACCTCGATCAGGCGACGGATCTGGCCGAGATTGGTCAGCGCGACTGCGTCGATACGGCCTGCCGCCATCTCGTCGATCGCGGTGATGATGTTGGCGTCGGCGGCCTGCGCGTCATAGGCATAGGGCAGCACGGTATCGACCTCGGCGCCTTGCGCCTCGATGGCGCCGATCAGGACGCTGTGATCCTTGTCCGGGTAAAGCTGCAGGCCGAGGCGATGGCCGCCAAGGTCGAGGCGCGACAGCATCTCGGCTATGCCTTCTGAGGTCGGCTTTTCCGTCATCATCTGTGGTTCCAGCCCGATTTCGCGCAGCGCCTTGCCCGGTTTGGGCCCACGCGCGAATTTGCGCGCCTTGCCGAGCGCGGCGACGAAAGCTTCTTCGACGCCGATGAGCCGTACTACCTTCATCAGCCGGCGCAGGCCTTCGCCGGTCAGCAGCACCATGTCATCCAGCGGCTTTTCAATGGCCCGCACGATCCAGGCTTCGACCGGCGCCGGGTCCGATACATCGCGGATGGTGAACATCGGACATTGCAGCACGTCGGCGCCCTGCTCGGTGAGCAGGCGGGAAAACTGCGCTTCCTCGCGCGTTTCCAGGATCAGGATGCGGTAACCGGTCAATCTGTCAGCCATGATCTCGCTCCAACGCTTTTGCTTCGCGCTTTGTTCATCCTGACCCCGGTTTCGGGATTGGCGCAAGCGTAGGCGCGGTGATAGAGCAGGGCCGCAAATCGCCGCTTCAACCTTTTGCCTGAATTGTAGCCAGCTTTCCCATGCCCGATCACCAGTTCGTCCTGACCCTGTCCTGCCCGGATCGCCCCGGCATCGTTTCCGCGGTGTCGACCTTTCTCGCCCATAACGGGCAGAACATTCTGGACGCCCAGCAGTTCGACGACATCGAGACCGGGAAATTCTTCATGCGAGTGGTGTTCACCGCGGCCGATCTCGCGGTCGAATTGCAGGCCCTGCAGACCGGCTTCACCGCGATCGCCGACCGCTTCGGCATGGATTGGCAGATGCGCGACCGCGCCAACCGCCGCCGGGTGATGCTGCTCGTCTCGAAGTCGGATCATTGTCTGGTCGATATCCTCTATCGCTGGCGCACCGGCGAACTCGACATGATCCCGACCGCCGTTGTTTCCAACCATCCGCGCGAGAGCTACGGCAATCTCGATTTCGGCGAGATCCCGTTTCACTACATGCCGGTGACAAAGGAAACCAAGCGCGAGCAGGAGGAGGCGGTCTGGAAACTCGTGCAGGATACCAGGACCGATCTCGTGGTGCTGGCGCGTTACATGCAGATCCTGTCGGACGAGATGTCGGCAAAACTGTCGGGGCGCTGCATCAACATCCACCACTCGTTCCTGCCAGGCTTCAAGGGCGCGCGGCCCTACCACCAGGCGCATGAGCGCGGCGTCAAGCTGATCGGCGCCACCGCCCATTACGTCACGCGCGACCTCGACGAGGGCCCGATCATCGATCAGGACGTCGAGCGCATCAGCCACCGCGACACGCCGGAAGATCTGTCGCGCAAGGGCCGCGACATCGAGCGCCGCGTGCTCGCGCGCGCCATGCGTCATCACCTCGAGGACCGCGTGATCCTCAATGGCCGCAAGACGGTCGTGTTCATGGACTAGCGAGCCGCGTCCTGCGGTGCGGGGGCGGGCTTGGCTTCCTCGCCCCGTTCGGATGCCGGCAGCAGGCGCTTTCGCTCGCGCTCCCGCATGTACTCATCATATTTCGCGGTCCCGGGACGCGGCGGCGCGTCCGCGGGCACTCCGCCGATCGCCGCCGGGATGGCGTCGCTGACACCGGCCGCGATTTTCTCGTTGATCGTGCCGCAACCGGTCAGGCCGCAGCCCGCGAGGGTAACGGTGAGGAGCGTGACAATATGGCGCGCGCTGGTCGGCATTGGCAGCAGGTTACAACCTGACCCTTTAAGGATGATGGATTTAGGGCGCTGCCTTCCGGAAACCGGCGAGGGCGCTTCTTTGTTGACAGGACCATTTGATTTGTACAATCGTACAAACAAGGGCCCACGCACGGGCGACGTCGGTCGGCGATATCGCATCATATTATAGTACCGCCGCCGATTTTACGACAGTTCCGGCTGGTCTGGCCTCTTCGCCACGGCACGCCAATGGTCCGATTGACAAAAGGGCGGCCAAGGACGCCATGTTGCCGCGCTACCCGGCCGAAAAATCTGGGTTATGGTGAGAGATCAAGGGCCGGGGACTCGGTTCGAGGACACAAGGCCGGTCAGGGGGAGAGATGTTCATGTCTATTCGCAGTCACATGTTGCTGGCCGCAGGCGCCTTCGCCGGGATGCTGGCGGTCGCGCCGGCTCACGCCCAGGAGACCGTCAAGATCGGCCTGATCTTGCCGATGACCGGCGGCCAGGCGTCGACCGGCAAGCAGATCGACAACGCGGTCAAGCTCTACATGCAGCAGAACGGCGATACCGTCGCCGGCAAGAAGATCGAAGTCATCCTGAAGGACGACGGGGCGGTTCCCGACAACACCAAGCGCCTGGCGCAGGAACTGATCGTCAACGACAAGGTCAGTTTCATCGCGGGCTTCGGCGTGACGCCCGCTGCACTCGCGGCGGCGCCGCTGGCGACGCAGGCCAAGGTTCCGGAAATCGTGATGGCGGCGGGCACCTCGATCATCACCGAGCGTTCGCCCTATATCGTCCGCACCTCGTTCACGCTGGCGCAGTCGTCGACCATCATCGGTGACTGGGCCGCCAAGAACGGCATCAAGAAGGTCGCGACGCTGACCTCCGACTACGCGCCCGGCAACGACGCGCTGAACTTCTTCAAGCAGAACTTCACCGCCGGCGGCGGCGAGATCGTCGAAGAGGTGAAGGTGCCGCTGCAAAACCCTGATTTTGCACCATTCCTGCAGCGCATGAAGGACTCCAAGCCCGACGCCGTGTTCGTGTTCGTGCCGGCAGGACAGGGCGGCAATTTCATGAAGCAGTATTCCGAACGCGGGCTCGACAAGGCGGGCATCAAGGTGATTGGCCCCGGCGACGTGATGGACGACGACCTGCTCAACGGCATGGGGGATGCTGCGCTCGGCACGGTCACCGCACATCTCTATTCCGCCGCGCATCCCTCTGCGGCAAATAAGGAATTCGTCGCCGCCTACAAGAAGGCCTTCGGCTCGCGCCCGGGCTTCATGGCGGTCGGCGGCTATGACGGCATCCGCCTGGTCTACGAGGCGCTGAAAAAGACCGGCGGCAAGACTGAGGGCGATGCGCTGATCGAGGCGATGAAGGGCATGAAGTGGGAAAGCCCCCGTGGCCCGATCTCGATCGATCCGGAAACCCGGGACATCGTGCAGAACATCTACATCCGCAAGGTCGAGAAGGTCGACGGCGAACTCTACAACGTCGAATTTGCGACTTTTGAGGCGGTAAAGGATTCCGGCAAGACGAAGAAGTGACTTCGCTGTCACCAAGTCATGCCCGGGGCAAAAGCGCGAAGCGCGTCTTCGCGTAGATGACCCGGGCATCCACGACTTTCTTTCGCGGCAGGTTGCAAAGAAAGACGTGGATGGCCGGGACAGCCCCGGCCATGACGCCGTAGTTTCAGTTTTGCTTCAGACCCTGGCTGAGCTCTTTACATGACCACGCTGTTCACCATCCTGTTCGACGGTGTCGCCTACGGCATGCTGCTGTTTGTGCTCGCTTGCGGGCTGGCAGTGACGCTTGGGCTGATGAATTTCGTCAACCTCGCCCATGGCGCCTTCGCCATGACCGGCGGCTATGTCTGTGCCGTGCTGGTGAACAATTCCGGCTGGCCGTTCTTTGCGGCGCTGCCGCTTGCCTTTGTCTCGGCCGCGGCGATCGGCGTGGCACTGGAGCGCACGCTCTACCGCCACCTCTACACCCGAAGCCATCTCGACCAGGTGCTGTTCACCATTGGTCTGACTTTCATGTCGGTGGCGGCGGTCGATTACATCATGGGATCGTCGCGGGTCTTCATCAAGCTGCCGGCGGCGCTCGAGGGCCAGTTCGATTTCTTCGGCGTCGGCATCGGTCGCTACCGGCTGATGATCATCGTGATCTGCGGCCTGCTCACGGTGGCGCTGCAATTGATCCTGGCGAAAACCCGCTTCGGCAGCCGCCTGCGTGCGGCGGTGGACGATCCGCGCGCCGCCAGCGGCCTTGGCATCAACGTGCCGCAGGTTTTCGCGTTCACCTTTGCCTTCGGCTGCGGCCTTGCCGGCCTCGGCGGGGCGCTGAGCGCCGAGATCCTCGGGCTCGACCCGTATTTTCCGCTGAAATTCATGATCTACTTTTTGATCGTGGTGACCGTCGGCGGCTCTTCCAGCATCACCGGGCCGTTCCTCGCGTCGCTTCTGCTTGGGATCGGCGACGTCGCCGGCAAATACTATGTGCCGAAGATGGGCCCGTTCGTCATCTATACCATCATGATCGTTATCCTGATCTGGCGTCCGAACGGTCTGTTCGGCCGCGCCGCCACGCGTTGAGCCCGCGATGACCGCAGTCTCCGATGTTTCATCCCATGCCATCGCCCGCGCCCGCTGGCGTCCGGCCGAAATCGCGTTCTGGATTCTCGCGGCATCCTGCGCGTTCCTGTTTCCGTCCCGCTACCTGATCATGACCGACATCATTCGGCTGGCGTTGTTCACGCTGTCGCTCGATCTGATCCTCGGCTATGCCGGCATCGTCTCGCTGGGGCACGCCGCCTTCTTCGGCGTCGGTGCGTATTCGGCGGGGCTATTGGCACTGCACGGCATCATCACCGAGCCCGTCATCGCGCTGATCGTGGCTGGTCTCGTCGCCATGGTGCTCGGCTTCCTGACGAGTTTCCTCGTCATCCGAGGCGTCGATCTGACTCGGCTGATGGTGACGCTAGGCGTTGCGCTGCTGCTGGAAGCGCTGGGGGAACGTTTCTCCAACATCACCGGCGGCACCGACGGGCTGCAGGGCATCGAGATGGCGCCGATCCTCGGCCTGTTCGCATTCGACATGTTTGGCAAGACCGGCTTTTTCTACTCGCTGATCGTGCTGTTTCTGCTGTTTCTGCTGGCACGGCGGATCGTGAACTCGCCGTTTGGCCTGTCGCTGCGCGCCATCAAGAACAATCCATTGCGGGCATCGGCGATCGGCGTGCCCGTCAACCGCCGCCTGATCGCGATCTACACGGTGGCGGCGTTTTACGCCGGCATCGCCGGCGCGCTGTTCACCCAGACCACGGCATTGGCCTCGCTCGACGTATTTGCGTTCGAAAAATCCGCCGATCTGATGCTGGTGCTGGTGATCGGCGGCACCGGTTATCTCTATGGCGGGCTGATCGGGGCAGTCGTGTTCAAGATGCTGCAGGAGGTGTTCCAGACGATCACGCCGCAATACTGGCTGTTCTGGATCGGGCTCGTGCTGGTCGTGATCGTGCTGGTCGGCCGCGACCGCATGCATCGCTGGGCGTTGTGGCTCCCGAATCTCGTGATCCGGCAGATCGCCGGCCGCAAGGCCGTCGTGGCCGTTCCCGAAAGCGATGCGCCATGACGATCGCGCTGGAAACCAGGGGACTGGAGAAATCCTTCGGCGGCTTGAGGGTCACGCGCGATCTGTCGCTGCAGGTGAAGCAGGGCGCCCGCCATGCCCTGATCGGACCGAACGGCGCCGGCAAGACCACCGTCATCAATCTTCTGACCGGCGTGCTCAAGCCCAATGCGGGACAGATCCTGCTCGAAGGCAACGACATTACGGATTTGCCGGTTCACACCCGGGTGCTGCGCGGGCTCTCGCGCACCTTCCAGATCAACCAGCTCTATGCCGATTTGACCCCGCTCGAAACCGTGGGGCTCGCGGTCTCCGAACGGCTCGGCCGCGGCGGCGATTGGTGGCGGCGGATGGGCACGCGCGCCGATGTCAACGAGGAGATCGCGGAAACACTGGCGCGCTTTCATTTGCTTGATGTCATGAACGAACTGACCGCGACGCTTCCCTATGGCAAGCAGCGCCTGCTCGAGATCGCGGTCGCGATTGCGACTAGGCCCCGCGTGCTGCTGCTCGACGAGCCTGCCGCCGGCGTGCCCGAGAGTGAGCGTCACGACATCCTGGCGGCGGTTGCGGCACTGCCGCGCGACGTCACGGTGCTGTTGATCGAGCACGATATGGATCTGGTGTTCTCGTTTGCCGACCGCATCTCGGTGCTGGTGAATGGCGCCATGCTGGTGGAAGGCCCGCCCGACGAAGTGGCGCGGGATCCCCAGGTCAAGGCGGTCTATCTCGGTGAGGCGGCCGATGCCTGAGCTTCTCGTCATCGATGCCTTGCGCGCCGGCTACGGCGAAGCGGTGGTGTTGCCCTCGATGTCGCTGACGCTGGGCGAAGGCCAGGTGCTGGCGCTGCTCGGGCGTAACGGCACCGGCAAGACCACGCTGATCAATTCGATCGTCGGCATCACCCGCCGCTTTGGCGGCAGCCTTGCGCTCGGTGGGGTGGACATCACGGCGATGCGGCCAGACCAGCGGGCGCGGGCCGGGATCGGCTGGGTGCCGCAGGAGCGCAATATCTTCCGCTCGCTGACGGTGGAAGAAAACATGACCGCCGTGGCGCAGCCCGGGCCATGGACCGTGGAAAAGGTCTACGAGATGTTTCCGCGGCTGAAGGAGCGCCGCAGCAATTTCGGCAACCAGCTCTCCGGGGGCGAGCAGCAGATGCTGGCGATCGGCCGCGCGCTGACCCTTAATCCCAAAGTGCTGCTGCTCGACGAGCCGACCGAGGGTCTGGCGCCGATCATCGTTGAGGAATTGTTAAGGGCGCTGGGCACTATCACCCGGGCCGGCGGCATCTGCTCGATCATCGTCGAGCAGAATGCGCAAAAGATTCTGGGGCTGGCCGATCGGGTTGTGATATTGGAACGCGGCGCGATCGTGCATGATGCGGCAAGCCACGCGTTGAAGGCCGATCCCGCGGTGCTCGAACGCTATCTCGGCGTCGCCGGCGCCGCCGCGCATTAAATTTGATGGGAGTTGAGACGATGCAGAGAACCAAAGCCCCGTTCCGCGCCGACGAGGTCGGCAGCCTGTTGCGGCCACAGCGCATCAAGGAAGCGCGCGCGAAGCTGGAGAAGGGCGAGATCACGGCGGAAGACTTGCGCAAGGCCGAAGACCTCGAGATCGAAAAGGTCGTGCACAAGCAGGCCTCGATCGGCCTGAAGCTGGCGACCGACGGCGAATTCCGCCGCTCCTGGTGGCATTTCGATTTTCTGGCCAAGCTCGGCGGCTGCGAGCTGTTCCACCCCGAGACCGGTATTCAGTTCGCCGGCGTCGAGACCCGCCATGACGCCGTCCGCGTGATCGGCAAGCTCGATTTCCCCGACAGCCATCCGATGCTGGATCACTTCCGCTTCCTGAAGAAGCATGCCGACGCGGCGCACGTCACGGCGAAGATGACGATCCCGTCGCCCGCCGTGCTGCATTTCCGTGGCGGCCGCAAGGCGATTTCGAAGGACGTCTATCCTGATCTCGAAGAGTTCTACGCGGATCTCGGCAAGACCTATCGCAAGGCGGTGAAGGCGTTCTACGACGCCGGCTGCCGCTACCTGCAGTTCGACGACACCGTGTGGGCCTATCTCTGCTCGCAGGAAGAGTTGCAGAAGGCGCGCGAGCGTGGCGACAATCCCGATGGATTGCAGGAAATCTACGCGCGCGTCATCAACTACGCGCTGGCCGAGCGTCCGGCGGATATGATCGTCACCACCCATGTCTGCCGCGGCAATTTCCGCTCGACCTGGATCTCGTCCGGCGGCTACGAGCCGGTGGCCGAGACAATGCTGGCCGGCACCAATTACGACGGCTACTTCCTCGAATATGATTCCGACCGGGCCGGCGGCTTCGAGCCGCTGCGATACCTGCCGAAGGGCAACAAGGTCGTGGTGGTCGGTGTCATTACGTCGAAATTCGGCGAGCTCGAGAAGAAGGACGACATCAAGCGCCGCCTCGAAGAGGCCGCCAAGTTCGCGCCGCTCGACCAACTCGCGGTGTCGCCGCAATGCGGTTTTGCCTCCACCGAGGAAGGCAACATCCTGTCCGAGGAAGAGCAGTGGGCCAAGCTCAGCCTCGCGGTCGAAGTCGCCAACGAGGTCTGGGGGAAGTAACCGCTTCTCCATCGTTGCACGACGGCGGGAGGGATTTCGTGACGCCAACCCGTGACGCCATCATTATCGGTGCGGGCCCCGCGGGGCTCGCATGCGCCGTGACGATGCGCGCGGCCGGGCTTGACGTCATGGTGCTGGAGAAGGCCGGCAGGGTCGGCGCGGTATGGCGGCGGCATTACGACCGGCTTCATCTGCACACCGACCGCAACCATTCCGGCCTGCCCGGGATGCCGATGCCACCGGACTATCCGGCCTATCCGTCGCGGGCGCAGATGGTCGCCTACCTCGAAAGCTACGCGGCCCGCTTTCAGATCAAGCCGGTGTTCAACACCAAGGTCTCGCGCCTCCGGCGCGATAGTGCGCGATGGCTTGCCGATACGTCGCTTGATGCGATATCGGCGCCGGTCGTGGTGGTGGCGACGGGCATTGCGGATGCGCCCTACCGTCCGTCCTGGCCGGGAATGGATATCTATTCGGGCGTAGTCGTTCACAGCAGCAACTATCAAAATCCCGAGACGTTTTCCGGCAGGCGCGTGCTCGTCATCGGCTTCGGCAATTCCGGCGGCGAGATCGCACTCGATCTCGCCAATAGCGGCGTCGATGTCACCTTGGCCGTCCGCAGTCCGGTCCAGATCATCCCGCGCGATCTGCTCGGCTTTCCGATTCTATCGTGGGCGATCCTGTACCGGCGGCTGCCCGCGCGCCTCGTCGATTTCATCAATGCGCCGGTGCTGCGGCTGGCGATGGGCGATTTCGAGAAGCTCGGTCTCAGGCGTGCCGCAAAGGGGCCGCGCCAGATGGTTGAAGAGGATGGACGCGTGCCGCTGATCGATATTGGCACGCTGGCGAAAATCAGGGACGGCGCGATCAAGGTGCGCGGCGGTGTCGATCGCTTCACCGCCGACGGTGTCGTATTTGCCGATGCGCGAAGCGAAAAATTCGACGCCGTCATTCTCGCAACCGGCTTCCGCCCCGACCTGCGCCGGCTGGTCCCTGGTTTCGAGGGTGTGTTCGATGACCACGGCATGCCGCTGGTCACGGGGGCGGCGACCAATGTGCCGGGGCTCTACTTCTGCGGCCAGATCACGGTGCCGACCGGGCAGTTGCGCGAAATCGGCATCGAGGCACAGCGGATTGCGAAGGCCGCGAAGGCCTTCGTGGCGCGCGCAGCCTGATTATTTCTCCGCCAGATAGACCTCGCCCAGCAGCGACGAGTTCGACCACGGCACCTGCTTGCCCTTGGTGGCCGCGACCACTTCGGCGCGGACCCGCGTCAGCATCTGCTGCACCTCCAGCCCGGGCGTGCCGATGTGGCGCGTCAGTGCCGCCGAGAACGGGCTGTTGGCGCCTTCGCCGTCCAGCGCGACCTGTCCGGGCGCCGTTGCAAATGCGATCAGCGTCCCCGCACCCAAGGTCGAGCCGGCGCCGAGCGTGGCGGGCGCGGCCAGCCCCGAGCCGGCTTCGATGTCACGGGCAGGACCTGCGGAAGCCAGCTTCGGCGCCATCGGGTTGTTGCGGCAGGCATCGAGGATCAGGATGTTGGTTCGGACCTGATCGTCGAGGCCGGCCATGATCGTATCCATGTCCATCATCGCATCGGTCATGCCGCTGCCCGCCCGAAACTCGAGGTCGACCGGCACCAGGTAATTGCGGCCGTCGATCTGGACGCCGTGACCGGCGTAGTAGACCACTGCCACCTGCGACCGCGCGGCATCGCGCAGGAAGTCGCGGATCGTCGCCTGCATCGCCGTGCGGTCGAGATCGATGCCTTCGGTCACCACGAAGCCGATGTCGCGCAGGCTTTTGGCCATCGCGCGCGCATCGTTGGACGGATTGGGCAGCGGCCTCACACGCGCATAGGCGCCGTTGCCGATCACCAGCGCGACGCGCCTGCCGGTTTCTTTGCCGGTCCCTGCGCGTTTGCGCTGTTCCGCTGCGGGAGGCGCGGACGGGCTCGCTGCGCCCGCCGGCGAAGCTGGCGCGGCTTTGCTGGCCGGCGGCGGTGGCGCTGCGGTTGCAGTTCGCGGCGAGGGCGGCAGCGTCTCTGACAACAGCGACAGGCGAACCTTCGCGGTGGCCTGGTTGGCCTTGCTGCCGGCGTCGGAAGCCTGACCCTGCAGCGTGGCGGCATAATCCAGCTTGGCGCGCTCGAAATCGCCCTTGGCCTCATAAGCAAGCCCGCGATGGGTGTAGGCCGAGATCAGCACGCTGCCGGGCGGCGTCATGATGTTGACCGGCGCTTTTGCCTTTGCGAGCCGGATCGCCTCGGTCGTGTCGGCGATGGCGCGATCGAGATCGCCCCTGGCGCGCCAGATCAACGCGCGGCTGGTCAGCGGTTGCGGCAATGTCGGGTCGAGCCGGATCGCTTCGTTGATGTCGGCCAGCGCGCCGTCGAGATCGCCGAGTGCTCGTTTCGAAATGCCGCGGTTCTGCCAGGAAAACGCCGACGGCGGTCCGGCCTTGATCGATTGATCGTAGTCGGCGATCGCCTTGGCGTATTCGCCCTTGGAGCGCCAGGCGTTGCCGCGGTTGTGAAAGATGATGCCGCTGGGCGGCCCGATCCGCAGCGCGTCGTTGAAATCGGCAATGGCGATGTCGTACTCGCCCTTGTCGTAATAGGCCGAGCCGCGAAGATTGTAGAGGGCGACGTTGGGCTGCAGGCGGATCGCTTCGCCGGCGTCCGCGATGACCTGGTTGTAATTGCCCTTCTTGTTCCAGCCGACCGCGCGCCAGAAATAGATGGTCGCGAGCTTCTCGCCGGAAAACACCTTCAGCGCGATGATCTTGTTGCAGGCGTCGATCTGCTGATCGGCCGGCGTGGTGTCGGTGGTGCAGAGCGGCCCGAGTTGCGCGCGCGATTGGGCGAGGGAAGGCGCCGACCACAGCGCGGCGGCGAGCAGGGTAAGTATCAGGATTGCGCGGCGCATCAGGTCCCCGTGAATGGCGATCGCGAGTAGCGGATACCGCTTTGTTGCCTCCCGCGGAGCGGGGGTTCAAGGCCGGCCGCGCCACATGCCGGCCGCCAGCGGTTGGGGGTTTCCTTGGTGGGCAGTCCGTGGTAGGACGCCGCCGTCACCTGGTGTTGCCCACCGCTGCTTCCCAATGCTCCCGCCCGATGAAGAACGACCAAATTCTCAGCCAGATCACCGACTTCTGCCGCCACTCCGACATGGCGGAGACGACGTTTGGCCGCCGGTCGGTCAACGACGGCAAACTGGTGCATCGGCTGCGCGAGGGCAAACGCATCACCATCGATACGCTGGATCGCATCCAGGCCTATATTGCGACGTCCACGGGTACCCTTCCGCCGCCGCGCGGTCTCGAAGTGCCGCCCGAAAAGCGCGATCCGCGGGGCAATTTTCGGTTTTTCGAGAACCGCCAGAAATACCTGCTGTTCGTCCACACCTGCAGCGAGAAGCGGGTGATTGCCGAGCGGGTGGCGCTGGAGCTGTCCAGCCTGCATCCTCGTCCGCCGGCGCTCCGGGTATTCGACGCCGGCGTCGGCGACGGCACGGTGCTGGCGCGGGTGATGCGCTCGATGCACGGCCGCTTTCCCCACATGCCGTTCTATATCGCCGGCAAGGAGCTGAGCGTCGAGGATGTCCGGCTGACGCTCGACAAGGTGCCGGACCGGCTGTTCGAGCACCCGGCGACCGTGGTCGTCCTGACCAACATGCACTACGCCGAGGCGCCCTGGCTGACCCCGGCCTCGCCGGCCGCGGCGGCGGGCATGATCTGGCACGAAGTTGCCTTGCGGGGGGCCTCCTCGGGCGAATTCGAGCTGCAGATCGCCGAATTGGGGCCATTTCTGGAGCAAAACTGGCGGGCCAATATCAGCCCCAAATCGGGCATGCCGATCTATGAACGCCCGGTAGCGCTGGTGCTGTACCGCGAGGACCACCGCTTCCTGCTTGATTCGATCATCCCACGGGCCGGCCGAACCGAGGCCAATTTTGACCTTGTGATCGCTTCCCAGCCCTATCGGGCCAAATCCTCTGTGAATTTCCGCGCCAAGCGGATTATCGCGCCGCTGGCCCGGAGCTTGCGAGCAGGGGGCCGGTTGATTGGAATTCACTCCCACGGGCAGGATCCGGGCCTGGAAATCATCCAGGCGGTCTGGCCCGGAGAAAATCCTTTCGGGGTAAGCCGTCATGAGCTATTGCGCGCGGTGAAATATGAGCTTGGATCGGCTGGCCGCGACCTTAACTTTAATGCGTACGCCGATAACCGTTCCATCTTTCGTTATGATATGGAAGCGCTGCCCAACGAGGTCACCGGCCAGATCGGAACCTCGACGGCTTTTGCAGCGTGGAATGCGGCGGTGTATGTCGCCCAGATCGAAGACGACCGGTTGACGGAAATGACTGAAAACAGCCGGACCCTCGATGCCACCAGAGAGGTTCTGCGCAAGCATAATGGGCTTTGGTTTTACGACGAATCCTACGTCATATCGCGGCGTCGCGACTGACATTCCGGGATTGATCACAGACAGCCGCCGGCATCCGGCGGAAACAAGGGGTTGTTGATGCGCGCGTCTTATTTGTTCACCAGCGAGTCGGTTTCCGAGGGTCACCCGGACAAGGTTTGCGACCGGATTTCCGACGAGATCGTCGATTTGTTTTTCCGTGAAGGCCCCAAGGCCGGCATCGACCCCTGGGCGATCCGTGCGGCCTGCGAAACGCTTGCCACCACCAACAAGGTGGTGATCGCCGGTGAAACCCGCGGACCCGCATCCGTCACCAACGACCAGATCGAAAGCGTCGTTCGCGCTGCGATCAAGGACATCGGTTACGAGCAGGACGGCTTCCACTGGGAGAAGGCCGACATCGAAATCCTGCTGCATCCGCAATCTGCCGATATCGCGCAGGGCGTCGATGCGCTGCAGCCGGGCACCAACAAGGAAGAGGGCGCGGGCGACCAGGGCATCATGTTCGGCTACGCCACCAACGAGACGCCGGACCTGATGCCGGCGCCGATCTTCTACGCCCACAAGATCCTGCGGCTGATCTCGGAAGCGCGTCACTCCGGCAAGGAGAAGGTGCTGGGTCCGGACTCCAAGAGCCAGGTCACCGTGCAATATGAGAACGGGAAGCCGGTCGGCGTGCGCGAGATCGTGGTCTCGCATCAGCACCTCGTTGAGGACATGACTTCGAACCAGGTACGCGAGCGCGTCGAGCCGTATGTGCGCCAGGCGCTGCCGGAAGGCTGGATCAACGGCAAGACCGTCTGGCACATCAACCCGACCGGCAAATTCTATATCGGCGGTCCCGATGGCGACGCCGGCCTGACCGGCCGCAAGATCATCGTCGACACCTATGGTGGCGCGGCCCCGCACGGCGGCGGCGCGTTCTCCGGCAAGGACCCGACCAAGGTGGATCGTTCGGCGGCGTACGCCGCGCGCTACGTCGCCAAGAACATCGTTGCCGCCGGTTTCGCCGACCGCTGCACGCTGCAGCTTGCTTATGCGATCGGCGTGGCGCGGCCGCTGTCGATCTATATCGACACCCACGGCACCGGGAAGGTGCCGGAGGACAAGCTGGAAGAGGCCGTGCGTGAGGCGATGGATCTGACGCCGCGCGGCATCCGCAAGCATCTCGATCTCAACAAGCCGATCTACGCGCGAACCGCGTCCTACGGTCATTTCGGCCGCACGCCGGACAAGGACGGCGGCTTCAGCTGGGAAAAAGCCGATCTGGTCGACGCGCTCAAGAGCGCGATCTGACGTTCTCCGTAATTGTCTCGCATATTCCGGAAAGCCTTCCGCTTTTCGGAATATGCTTTTTAAGGGATCAACCGCATGACCGCTGCCGCCAAGAAGCCCGCCTTCAACGACTACATCGTCAAGGACATCTCGCTCGCCGATTTCGGCCGCAAGGAACTCTCGCTGGCCGAGACTGAAATGCCGGGCCTGATGGCGACGCGTGAGGAATACGGCCCCAAGCAGCCGCTGAAGGGCGCCCGCATCGCCGGCTCGCTGCATATGACGATTCAGACCGGCGTGCTGATCGAGACGCTGGCCGCACTCGGTGCCGATATTCGCTGGGTTTCCTGCAACATCTATTCGACCCAGGACCACGCGGCGGCCGCGATCGCCGCTGCCGGCATTCCGGTGTTCGCGGTGAAGGGCGAGAGCCTCACCGAATACTGGGATTACACGGCCAAGCTGTTCGACTGGCACGGCGGCGGTCACCCCAACATGATCCTCGACGACGGCGGCGACGCCACCATGTATGTCCATCTCGGTCTGCGCGCCGAGAACGGCGACACTAAATTCCTGGACAAGCCGGCTTCGGAAGAAGAGGAAGTTTTCTTCGCGCTGCTCAAGAAGCAACTCAAGGAAAAGCCGAAAGGCTACTTCGCCGAGATCGCCAAGAGCATCAAGGGCGTTTCGGAAGAGACCACCACGGGCGTGCATCGTCTCTACGACATGCAGAAGGCCGGTACGCTGCTGTGGCCGGCGATCAACGTCAACGACAGCGTCACCAAGTCGAAGTTCGACAATCTCTACGGTTGCCGCGAGTCGCTGGTCGACGGCATCCGCCGCGGCACCGACGTGATGATGTCGGGCAAGGTCGCGATGGTCGCCGGCTTTGGCGACGTCGGCAAGGGCTCGGCCGCCTCGCTGCGCCAGGCCGGCTGCCGCGTCATGGTCTCCGAAGTCGATCCGATCTGCGCCCTGCAGGCGGCGATGGAAGGCTATGAAGTCGTCACCATGGAAGACGCCGCCCCGCGCGCCGACATCTTCGTCACCGCGACCGGCAACAAGGACATCATCACCATCGAGCACATGCGCGCGATGAAGGATCGCGCCATCGTCTGCAACATCGGCCACTTCGACAACGAGATCCAGATCGCAGGTCTGCGTAACCTGAAGTGGACCAACGTCAAGCCGCAGGTCGACGAGATCGAATTCCCCGACAAGCACCGCATCATCCTGTTGTCGGAAGGCCGTCTGGTGAATCTCGGCAACGCCATGGGCCATCCGTCGTTCGTGATGTCGGCGTCGTTCACCAACCAGACGCTGGCGCAGATCGAACTGTGGGCCAACAACAAGGACGGCAAGTACGAGAAGAAGGTCTACGTGCTGCCGAAGTCGCTGGACGAGAAGGTGGCGCGGCTGCATCTCGCCAAGATCGGCGTCAAGCTGACCGAGCTGCGCAAGGACCAGGCCGACTATATCGGCGTCAAGCCGGAAGGCCCGTTCAAGGCGGATCATTACCGGTATTGATCTCAGGCAGGATGCGCCGTTGCAGGCGTCGTCCTGAGGTACACACCAGAGCCTCAGAAAGCCCCGGAGCAATCCGGGGCTTTTTGTTGGCCGGTCGCACAACCCGCGATGATTTCGATACAACCTGTATCGTCGCGGCAACCCGACATTGCGAGTTGCAATTTCTCCCTGCTGCCCATTACATCTGAATGCAGGGAGATCGCCATGACCGATAAGGCAGAACATTTCGACGTCCTCATTGTCGGCGCGGGCCTGTCCGGCATCGGCGCGGGCTATCACCTGCAAGAGAAATGCCCGGGCAAGAGCTACGTGATCCTCGAGGGGCGCGACTGCATCGGCGGCACCTGGGATCTGTTTCGCTATCCCGGCATCCGCTCCGACTCCGACATGTATACGCTCGGCTATTCGTTCAAACCGTGGACCGAACCGAAGGCGATCGCCGACGGGCCGCGGATATTGAATTACGTCTGCGAGACCGCAGTCGACAATGGCATCGACAAGAAGATCCGCTTCCACCATCGCGTCAAACGCGCGTCGTGGTCGTCGCCGGAGGCGCGCTGGACGGTGGAGGCTGAACGCACGGTGGGCGAGGGCGCAACCGAGGTCGTGCGCTTCACCTGCGGTTTCCTGTTCATGTGCTCGGGCTATTACAAATACGAGGAAGGCTACACGCCGGAATTTTCGGGCGTGGCGGACTTTGCAGGCCAGATCGTGCATCCGCAAAAATGGCCCGAGGATTTGGACTACGCCGGCAAGCGGGTGGTGGTGATCGGGTCGGGTGCCACGGCGGTGACGCTGGTGCCGGAGATGGCCAAGACCGCGTCGCATGTCACCATGCTGCAGCGCTCGCCGACTTACGTGGTGGCGCGGCCTGCGGAAGATGCGCTTGCCAACAAGCTGCGGCAGAAACTCTCGGCGAAGCTCGCCTATCACATGATCCGCTGGCGCAACGTGCTGTTCGGCATGTATTTCTTCCAGCTCTGCCGCCGCAAGCCCGACCGCGCCAAGCAACTGATCCTCGGCGGCGTCAAGATGGCGCTGGGGCCGGAATACGACGTCGGCAAGCACTTTACGCCGCGCTATAACCCGTGGGAGCAGCGGCTCTGCCTCGTGCCCGACGGCGACCTGTTCAAGTCGATCCGCGACAAGCGTGCTTCCGTGGTCACCAACGAGATCGACGCCTTCACCAAGAGCGGCATCAAGCTCAGGGACGGCAGCGAGATCGAAGCCGACATCATTGTCACGGCGACGGGGCTGAACCTGCAGGTGCTCGGCGGGCTCGAGGTCAGCGTCGACGGCCGTACGGTCGATTTCGCGCGAACGCTGAACTACAAGGGCATGATGTATTCGGACATTCCGAACATGGCCTCGGCGTTCGGCTACACCAACGCGTCGTGGACGCTGAAATGCGATCTGACCTGCGAATATGTCTGCCGGCTGATCAACTATATGGACCGCAACGGCTACAAGCAGTGCATGCCGCATAATGTCGATCCTGACGTCACCGAACTGCCGTCGCTGGATTTCTCGTCCGGTTACGTGCAGCGCTCGATCGCCAAACTGCCCAAGCAGGGCTCCAAGCGGCCGTGGCGGCTGTATCAGAATTACGCGCTCGACATCGTCACGCTCCGCTACGGCAAGGTCGACGACGGGGTGATGCAGTATTCGTGAGCGGTTCCCCCCGCGTGCGATGCTTTCCGACGCCCCATGCGTCATTTCGCGTATACGTAGGTGAGCGCGAATCGTTCAAGGTGTCCTCACGGTTAACGCCGGATTAACCGGCGTGCCCCACGCTGCGTGGCTTGCGGCCCCTGACAGCACGAGGAAGCCCATGGACGCCCAGCGAATTGCCGTCGATGCCATCGTGGCGCTGACCGATTGCGACCGCGAGGCGGCCGCCGCCTTCATCCGCAAGTTCTATCTGGCCGGCGTCCGCGACCCGAAGCGGCTGACCTTCAAGGGCCTGCAGGCGCTGCGGAGCTGAGGCTTCAGCCTCTCAATTTCGGCTACCAAGGCCGTCATGCGGGATATCCAGTACGCTGCGGCTTCTCCGCGTCATTGCGAGCCACCGGGTCGCGCGAATGCGCGCCCTGACAGGCTCCGCGATAAGCGAGAGACATTTTCCCCGATGTCGCTTCGCTCATCCGGGCTACGGTTCCTTCGACATATCTTGCAGATGATGCAGCGCTTCATCGGCTCTGTGCTCCGGCACAAACAAATGATCGTGATAGAAGGCCGATACTGCATTCACGCTTATGCCGGCCTCCGCTAGGCGAGCGGTGATTGCAGCTAGAAAGCCTACCGCTTCAAGCGAGGAATGAACGGTCAGCGTGATCAGTCGCGACGCAAATTGATAAGGCAGCCGTGCTGCTTCGGCTTCCTCGCGCCGTATGATGAAAGCCGTTCCTTCGCGTTCGCGGAAGATGTGCAGCGGCCTGACTGCCGCTGGAATTTCCTTGTCTTCCGGCATGCTGCAAAAAACGAAGACGCCTTCGTGCATCTCGGGCTTCATGTTTTGCAGCAGCGTCTTCAGATTGCGTTCGCCCGGCATGGCCGTACTCTCAAAAGAAGCCTCCAGGCGAGCAATCGTAGCCCGTATGAGCGCAGCGATATGCGGGCTCACGCGCAAGATAGAGCCCCGGATATCGCTTCGCTCATCCGGGCTACAGCTGACGGTGCAATAGGCGCACGCCTGAAAAAACAGGCGGGTTACGCTGCGCGAAACCCGCCTACGTATCGAGTCGGGGAGGCTACGTTGTCAGCCTACGACGACTTCGCTGATCTGGATGACCGGGGACTGGTCGGTATAGTTCGGGATGTCGGCCATGATCTCCTTGGCATGAGGCCCAAAGCCGGCCTGGAACGCCTCGACCGAGTCGCAGAAGATGTGACACATTCCGACATAAGTTGCGGGAGCGCCGGGTGCGCCGCCGGCCATGCCCTTGTCGACGGTGTAGGACTTGCAAGCATCACCCATGCGCGCTTTTAGGAGCGGCATATGCTTGTCGCGGTAGTAATCGTGGTCGAAGCGCGCCCCCGGCGTATTGGGATACATTACGCTTACCTTGATCATCGGTGTCTCCTCCGCTCTGACGTTCGCCGTTATTCTCCGGCAATAGTTGAAATCTGTGTCAGTTTTGCGGATCTTGCAACCAGCACGCGTCGGAGCGAGGGCAGGGCGCCCGCGCTCCGGGACAGACGGCTCAATGGCCGGCGCTCTGGCCGCCGTCGACGTGCAGGATCTCGCCGGTCACGAAGGCGGCACCTTCGAGATAAAGGATCGCATCGACGATGTCCTTGATCTCGCCCATGCGGCCGACGGGGTGCAGGGCGTCGAGCGCCGCGTGCGTTTCGGGGGGATGCATCGGCGTCTTGATGACGCCGGGCGAAACCGCGTTCACGCGGATGCCGCGCTTGGCGTATTCGATCGCGAGCGACTTGGTGGCGGCGTTCAGGCCACCCTTGGTCAGCGACGCCAGCACGGAAGGAACGCCATCGATGGCGTGATCGACCAGGCTGGTGGTGACCTGCACGACGTGGCCGCTGCCCTGCTTCTCCATTTCCGCAATCGCCAACTGGGTGATGCGGAAGAAGCCGGCGAGGTTGACGCCGAGCGCGCCGGCGAAATCGGCCTGGGTGTATTGGGTGAAAGGCTTTGCGTTGAAGATGCCGGCGTTGTTGACCAGCGTATCGATGCGGCCGAACCGGGCCATGGCTTCTGCGATCACACGCTCGGCGGTCTTGGGATCGGCGATGTCGCCGGCCACCGTCAGGACGTCGTCGTCGTTCGACGGCTTGATCGAGCGGGCGGTGGCAACCACCCGGTAATTGCGGTCGCGATACGCCTTGATCAAAGCGGCGCCGATGCCCTGCGATGCGCCTGTAATCACTGCAACTTTCTGTTCGGTACCCATTGCAAGCTCCTGTCCGTTCGAGGGGATGGTGATGCGGGGGCCTTTGGGCCGCGCTCAACCGATGCGGAGCAACTACGCTCGTTCGGGACGCGAGCGAATGCCCGTCGTTCGACAGACACTCTTTCGCCAAGCGGAAGAATGCGGAATAATCGCCGGCATCACTGGCCGCCCGCCGGCCATCGGCCGGAGAAGGAATGATGGACCGTATCGACGCGATGAAGGTCTTCGTCGCTGCGCTCGACGAGGGGAGTCTGGCCGCCGCGGGCCGCAAGCTCGGCCGCTCGCCCGCCGCCGTCAGCCGCGCCATCGCCTTCCTCGAAGCCCATGTTGGCGCCGAGCTGCTGCACCGCACGACGCGATCGATCAAGCTGAGCGAGGTCGGCGAGCGCTATGCGGCGGCCTGCCGGCGGGTGCTCACCGAACTCGAGGAGGCCGACATCCTGGCCGGCGGCGAACGGGCCGCGCCGCGCGGCACGCTCGCGCTGACGGCGCCGGTTATCTCCGGCGAAATGGTGTTGCGGCCGGTTCTGGACGCCTTCCTGGATGCTTACCCGACTGTGTCGGCGCGGCTGCTGCTGCTTGACCGGGCGGTGAACCTGATCGATGAGGGTTTTGACATCGCGCTTCGCATCGGCAATCTCGCCGATTCTTCCATGATGGCGAGCCGGATCGGCGATGTACGCCGGGTGGTGGTGGCCGCGCCGCGTTACCTCAAGCAAAATCCGCGCATCGAGGAGCCGGGCGATCTGGCCAAACACCAGATCATCACGATGGCGCATCTTCCCAATTCCTGGACCTTTCCGGCGGTCGCGGGATCATCCGTTCCGCGAAACGTTCAGGTGACGCCGCGGCTCGTCACCAACAGTATCCGCAGCGCGGTGGCGTCGGCCGTCGGCGGACGCGGCGTCGCGCTGTTCTTCTCCTATCAAGTGGCGGAAGCGGTGCGGAACGGCGAGCTCGAAGTCGTGCTCGCGGGCCACGAGCCCGCAGCGCTGCCGGTGCATGTGATCGTGCCGCAAGGCCGGCTCACGGTGCCGAAGGTGCGCGCCTTCATGGATTTTGCGGTGCCGAGGCTGCGCAGCCATTTTGCGCGGCTGGAAAAGGATAGTTCGTCGTAGCGCGGATGAGCGAAGCGTAATCCGCATCGTCGAGGTCACGCTGGATCGGCGGATTACGCTTCGCTCATCCGCCCTACGATCCGCATGAAAAAAAAGCCCCGGATATGATCCGGGGCTTTGCATTTCGCGATGGCCTTCAGCCTATTCCGGATTGCCGATCGAAACCTTCAGCGTGCCGACGCCGTCGACGCCGCACTCGATCTTGTCACCGGGCTTGAGCTGGGAGACGCCGGCAGGCGTGCCCGTCATGATGATGTCGCCGGCGGCGAGTTTTACCTGCTGCGAGAGCTGCCAGATGATTTCCGGCACGTTCCAGATCAGTTCGGTGAGGTCGCCCTTCTGGGTTTCGGTGCCATTGACCGTGAGCCAGATCTTGCCCTTTGAGGGATGGCCGATCTTCGAGGCCGGCTGCACCGCGGAGCAGGGCGCGGAATAATCGAAGGACTTGCCGACTTCCCACGGCCGCTCCTTCTTGCGCGAGGCGATCTGCAGGTCGCGGCGGGTCAGGTCGATCCCGACGGCATAGCCGTAGACGTGATCGAGCGCCTTGTCGGCTGATATGTTGAGGCCGCCGCTCTTCATCGCGACGATCAGCTCGACCTCGTGATGCAGATCCTTGGTCAGCGGCGGGTAGGGGATCGTGGCCCCATCAGGCACCAGCATGTCGGCGTGCTTGCCGAAGAAGAACGGCGGGGCTCGCTCGTCATTGCCCATCTCGCGGATGTGCTCGAGATAGTTGCGCCCGACGCACCAGATGCGGCGGACCGGATAGGTGCCTGTCTCGCCGACGACGGGGAGCGTGGGCTGCGGGGCTGCTGATATGACGTAGGAGGCTGCGTTCATGAAAAGGATCTCAACGGGTTACGGTTGGAAATTCGGGAATAGCCTTTACGCGGTTGCGCTGACCGGCGCCAGACTGGGATGGCCGGCATCGCGCTGCTGCAGGCGGAAGAACGAGGCATAGCGGCCGCCGCGCCGCAGCAAATCGTCATGCTGGCCGCGCTCGACGATCTCGCCGCCCTCGACCACCAGAATGGCGTCGGCGTGCATGATGGTGTGCAGGCGGTGGGCGATCACGATGGTGGTGCGGTTCTGGCAGAGATGGTCGATCGCTTCCTGCACGGCCTTTTCGGATTCCGAATCCAGCGCCGCGGTTGCTTCATCGAGCAGGATGATCGGTGCGTTCTTGATCAGCGCCCGGGCGACTGCGATGCGCTGGCGCTGGCCGCCGGATAGCTGCGTGCCGTGTTCGCCGACGGGCGTGTCGTAGCCGAGCGGAAAGCCCATGATGAAATCGTGCGCGCAGGCGGCTTTCGCGGCCGCCACGATCTCGTCCTGCGTGGCGCCTTCCTTGCCGAAGGCGATGTTGGCGCCGATGGAGTCGCGGAACAGATAGACGTCCTGCCCGACATAGCCGGTCTGCTGGCGCAGCGATTGGCGCGACACGCCGGATATTTTCTGGCCGTCGATCAGGATTTCGCCGTCGTTCACTTCGTAGAGCCGCAGCAACAGCGCCAGCACCGTGGATTTGCCACCGCCGGAGGGGCCGACCAAAGCGGTGGTCTTGCCGGGCTCGGCGATGAAGTTCATGGCCTTGAGCACCGGTTCGTCCGGCCGGTAGGAGAAATTGACATCGCGGAACTCGACCCGCGCGTTCGAGAGTTTTAGCGCCGGCTTGTCGTTGTCGACAGGCTCGCTCGCCGGGCTGTCGACGATTTCGAGCAGCATGCGCGCGCCGACCAGCTGGCTGTTGAGGTCAATGTTGAGCCGCGCCAGCCGCTTGGCCGGCTCGGTCGCCAGCAGGAACGCGGTCATGAAGGAGAAAAACTGTCCGGGCGTGGCGCCGAGCGCCACCACGCTGTAGCCGCCGTAAAGCAGGCAGCCGGCGACCGCAAAGCCGCCAAGCATTTCCATCAGCGGGTTGGAGCGATTGGAGACCCGCGCCATCTTGTTGGCGTTGCGCTCGACGACCGCGATGTTCTCGTCGATGCGCCGCTGCATGGTCGCTTCCAGCGTGAAGGCCTTCACCGTGCGGATGCCCTGCAGCGATTCCTGCATGGTCTCCATGATGTCGGCGCTGCCGGTGAACTGGTTGTGGGCGAGGCCCTTGATGCGCTTAATCAGCTTGCGCAGGATCAGCATCGCCGGCGGCACCACCACGAGGCCGATGAACGACAGTACGGGATCCTGCGTCACCATCACGAAGATCAGGCTGACCAGCAGCAGCACGTCGCGTCCGACCGCATTGATCAACAGCGTCAGGACGTCGGTGATGGATTTTGCGCCCGATGTCAGTCGCGCCAGGAATTCGGAGGAATGCCGCGCGGAATAGAATCCGATGCTTTCGCTCATCAGCTTGGCAAACAGCCGCCGCTGGTTGTTGGCGAGAATGGCGTTGCTGATCTTGGACAGGATCACGGTGTGGCCGTAGGTCGCCAGACCCTTGATGAACAGCAGCACCACGGTGACGCCGGAGAGAATGGCGATGCCGGTGACGTTCTTGTCGATATAGGCCTGGTTGATCACCTGGCCCAGGATATAGGCGGAGCCCGCGGTGGCGCCGGCGGACACGCCCATCAGCGCGAATGCGGTCACATAGCGCCGCCAATAGACAAAACCCTGTTCCATGACGAGGCGGCGAATCAGGATCGCCGCGCCGTAGGGATCGTCGGTGATTTTTCTGGTCGGTTTGCTTGGAAGTTCGGTCATCCGCGTTCCATTGACGGCGCCTGGTAGCCGGGCGCGTCAGGGCTTTAGCGGGTTAGTCCTTGCCTGCTTGTCGGGGCTTTTTCAAGCCAAATAAGCGCTTGATTTCAGGCCGATTCCGCATGCTTCGGAAGGCCGCCGCGGTCGCGGAACAGCTTCTCTTCCCAGGCCAGCGCATGGGTGGCGATGGTCTCGAGATTGTCGTATTGCGGCGTCCAGTTCAGCGTCGCACGGATGCGGCTTGTATCGGCGACCATGGCCATGATGTCGCCGGGGCGGCGCGGCGCATATGAAACCGCGAAATTGCGCATCGAGACCCGGCGGACGGCCTCGATGGTCTCGAGCACCGAATAGCCGCGGCCGTAACCGCAGTTCAGCGTGATCGAGCTGCTGCCACCGCGCAAATAGGACAGCGCGGCGCGATGGGCCTGCGCGAGATCGCTGACATGGATGAAGTCGCGGATGCAGCTTCCGTCCGGCGTCGGGTAATCGGTGCCGAACACGTCGACCTTGGCGCGCTGCCCGGTGGCGGCTTCGACTGCGATCTTCAGGAGATGCGTAGCCCCGACGGTGGCGATGCCGCAGCGGCCTTTCGGATCGGCGCCGGCGACGTTGAAGTAGCGCAGCACGACATAGTTCAGGCCATGCGCGGTGGCGACATCGTGCAGCATGATTTCGGTCATCAGCTTCGAAGAGCCGTAGGGCGAGGCCGGCCGCGTCGGCGCATGTTCGGGCACCGGTACCTGGTCCGGATTGCCGTACACAGCAGCGGTCGATGAAAAGATGAATCGGTTGACGCCGCCCTTGACCGCGGCATTCAAGAGGCTGCGGGTCGTCATGGTGTTGTTGCGGTAATAGCCGAGCGGATCGCGCACCGAATCCGGCACCACGATGGAGCCGGCGAAATGGATGATGCTCTCGACCTTGTGCTGGGCGATCACGCCTGCGACGAGGTTTTCATCGCCGGCATCGCCGATGAACAGCGGCACGCCTTCGGGCAGGAAGGCGGAGAATCCGGTGGACAGATTGTCGATCACGACGACGCTTTCGCCGGCTTCCACCAGCGCGTGAACCATATGACTTCCGATATATCCGGCGCCACCGGTGACGAGCACGGTCATGGGCCACCTCTCGCTCTTGAATTTGGCGCGCGCCCGGACGCAAAGCCGGTTTCCACTTATGCTGGTCGCGCTCTATTGAAGGCGATGCTAGCGGGGCTGCGGTGAAGAGTGGGTTTCGGCGCCGCCGAACTGGCCACTATGCTTAATGTTGCGTATAGGAACTGGCCGAAACGGAGCCGGACGTGCCGATCGAGAACAATTTGGCCAGTGATCTGCAGCTGATCGTGCCGAATCTACACAGGCGCTATTCGGGCGTCACGGCGACCAACCGGATGGTGGCGCCGAAGCTCGCCCGGATGTATCGCGCGGCATGGCTCGGGCCGCAAGCGCCCGACGGCATCGCGCGGCTGGGTTTTGCGGATCTTTTGAAACTGTGGCGCCACGGCACGCCGCTGATCTGGCACGCGCGGCGCAATGACGAGATGATCGCGGGGCTGTTGCTGCGCGCGCTCGGCTGGCCGCTGAAACTCGTCTTTACCTCGGCCGCACAGCGGCATCACAGGCGGCTGACGCGCTGGCTGATCCGGCAGATGGATGCGGTGATCGCCACTTCCGAACTCTCGGCGTCGTTTCTCAAGCGCGAGGCAACGGTGGTGATGCATGGCGTCGATACCGATGCTTATGCGCCGCCGGCCGACCGCGCGACGGCGTTTGCGGAAGCCAAACTGCCGGGGCGTTACGCGATCGGCTGCTTCGGCCGGGTGCGAGCGCAAAAGGGCACGGACGTCTTCGTCGAGGCGATGTGCCGGCTGCTGCCGCGCTATCCCGATTTCACCGCCATCGTCGTCGGCGCGGTCGTGCCCGAGCAGCAGGGCTTTGCCAACGGCTTGAAGCAGCAGATCGAGGCCGCCGGCCTGCAATCGCGCATCGTCATCACGGGCGAACTCGCGATCGAGGACGTGCAGCGCTGGTATCAGCGACTGACGATCTATGCCTTCACCTCGCGCAATGAAGGCTTTGGCCTGACGTTGATCGAGGCGATGTCGTCAGGGGCAGCGCTGGTGGCGTCGCGCGCGGGCGCCGCCGAATTCGTGGTCGAGGACGGTGTGACCGGCGTGCTGACGCCGCCGGGAGACGCTGAGGCGCTGGTCGCCGCACTGGAGCCGCTCATGCGCGACCCGGCCTCGGCCATAGCGATGGGCCAGCGGGCGCGTGCGCGTGTGCTTGAAAAATTCAGCCTTGATGCAGAAGCGGCCCGTATCGGGGAAGTCTATCGCGCGCTGCGCTGAGCGCGAGCCGATCAACGCGACGCTTCGCGGGCCATGACCTGCTCGACCTCGTCGCAGATGGCGTGCGCATAGGTGAAATAGATCTGCTGGATGATCGGCGTGTCGTCGCTCGGCACCATCAACAAATGATCGCAAGCCGCCCGCATCGGTTCGCCCCTGGCGCCGGTGAAGCCGACTGTCACGAGCCCACGCTCGCGCGCGATCTTCAGCGCCGCCAGAATGTTCGGCGAACGCCCGGATGTCGAGAGCGCGAGCAGCAGGTCGCCCCGCCGGCCGAGTGCTTCGACCTGGCGAACGAAAACGTGGTCGAAGCTGTAGTCATTGCCGATCGCCGTCAGCGCCGAAGTGTCCGTGGTGAGCGCAATCGCCGGAAATGCCATGCGCTCCTTCTTGTAACGCCCGACAAGCTCGGCGGCGATGTGCTGGGCGTCGCCAGCGCTGCCGCCATTGCCGATGACCAGTATCTTGTTGTCGGCGCGAAGGGCCGACAACATCGCACCTGTGATCTGATCGGCAACCGCGAGCAGCGCGGGATCTTTCGCCGCGCGCTCGAGCGCTGCCAGCGATTGGTCGAGATGGATGCTGATCGGACCTTTGGATTGGTCGCCCAAGAGACACCGTGAGGTTTTGGTTTTGCGGGCCTTGGTAATGACGCGGCTGCGGCTTAGCAAGCGCACGTTCGTCAGGTTGAGGCACGAATTCCCGCCTCGCGCATCACGCGTTGCGCGATGTCGGCGACATCAGCGGCGGGAATGTCGCGCATGCAGCGATGGTCGTTCATGGTGCAGACGGTGCGTTGGCAGGGCTGGCAGGGCAGCACGGCCTTGGTCTGAAGGACCGTCGCGGCAAGGCCGTTCAGCGGCGCCCACAGATAGGGGCTGGTGGGGCCGAAAATGCCCATGGTCGGCGTGCCGATCGCCGCTGCGATATGCATCAGGCCGGAATCGTTCGAGATGGCGACGCCAGCCGCCGCCATCGCCAAAACGCCATTGCGCAGGTCGGTGCCGGTGAGGTCGCGGACCTTGCTGCCGCCAACGGCGACGATCTCCTGCGCCAGCGCTTTTTCGCCGGGGCCGCCGACCACCCAGACGTCGAGCCCGCGCTCGATCAATAGTCGCGCAGCCTGTGGATAATAGGTCCATCGTTTCGAGGCGCCGACCGACCCGGGAGCCAGCGCCACCGCCGGGCCTGAGCCCAGTCCGTTGGTCTGCCGCCAGCGCACGATCTCCTCCGGCGGCACGACGAGCTGGGGCACCGGCCATTCCGGCGGCAGCGCCGCGCCCGCCGGTAGCGCCAGGGCGGCATTCTTGTCGATGAAGCGGGGCAGGGCCTTCTCGCCCCAGCGCATCCGGTTGATCAGGCCGAACCGGGCCTCGCCGAAAAAGCCAACGCGCTCGGGGATGCCGGCCAGGGTCGGCGCGATCGCGGCTTTCCAGGTGCGGGGCAGGACGAGGGAGGTTCCATAGCCCCGAGCCCGCAGTTCGGCGGCCAAGCCCCGCTGCTTGGCCAGGGCAAGCCGGCTGCGGGGCAAATCCCAGACGATGCCCGCCCGGACACCGGGCATGTAGTCCACCAGCGGGGCGCAAAGGGAGGTCACCAGCAGGTCGACCGGGCGGTTAGGCCAGCGCTGCTTCAACACCCGAACCACGGTATGGCCGCGGACGAAGTCGCCGATCCACATATAAGGCACGATCAGGATCGGCCTCGTATCGGCGGCGTCCTCCATTTCAACTCTATTTGATGAACTTGAATTCATATCTTAATTGTGGCGCCGATAACCGGTTGCAGTCCCGTCGGTAACCGCTCCGGACCGGCAGGTAAAGCCGGTCGATTGGCCTGTGTTTTGCCGTCGATGCCAAGTTGCCTGCCGCGCGGGAGTGGGGCAAAGCTTTGCCGAACAATCTTGGCAGGGGATGGCATGTTACTGGTGACCGGGGGCGCCGGTTTTATCGGGTCGAATGTCGTGGCTGCGTTGAATGACGCCGGCCGGGACGTGGCCGTGTGCGACGTGCTCGGCCAGGACGGCAAATGGCGCAATCTGGCCAAGCGCCGACTCGCCGATTTCGTGCCGCCCTCGGAACTGATGGACTGGCTGAAGGGCCGCCGGCTGGAGGCCGTCGTTCATCTCGGCGCCATCTCCGAGACCACGGCGACCGACGGCGATCTGGTGATCGAGACCAATTTCCGGCTGTCGATGCGTCTGCTGGACTGGTGCACGGCGAACGCCACGCCGCTGATCTACGCGTCTTCGGCGGCGACCTATGGCGACGGCAGCGAAGGCTTTGGCGACGACCAATCCATGGACGCCTTGAAGAAGCTGCGGCCGATGAACCTCTACGGCTGGAGCAAGCATCTGTTCGACATGGCGGTGGCCGAACGCGCCGCGCGCGGCGAACGGCTGCCGCCGCAATGGGCGGGATTGAAGTTCTTCAACGTGTTCGGCCCCAACGAATATCACAAGGGCACGATGATGAGCGTGCTGGCGCGGCGCTTCGATGACGTCAGGGCCGGGCACCCCGTGCAATTGTTCAAGTCGCACCGCGAAGGCATCGCCGACGGCGACCAGCGGCGCGACTTTATCTATGTCGACGACGTCGTGCGCGTGACGATGTGGCTGCTTTCGACGTCATCAGTCAGCGGCATCTTCAACGTCGGCACCGGCACCGCGCGCAGCTTTCGCGACCTGATGCTGTCGGCCTATGCGGCGCTCGGCGCCACGCCGAACATCCAGTATATCGACATGCCCGAGCAAATCCGCGGCAGTTATCAATACTTCACCCAGAGCGAAGTCGATCGGCTGCTGCGCGCCGGATATAATGGCGGCTTCACCGCGCTGGAAGACGCGGTCGAGCGTTACGTGAAGGGTTTTCTCGATCGCACCGATCGCTTTCGCTGATGGGCACCAGGTAGACAGATGATCGATTTTGAAGCCCTGAGCCAGGCGATCCCAAATCAGACCGTGCTCTGTGTCGGCGACCTCATGCTCGACGAGTTCGTCTATGGCGAAGTGTCGCGCGTTTCGCCGGAAGCGCCGGCGCCCGTCATCGCGGTCCAGCGCAGCGAAACCAATGTCGGCGGCGCCGGCAATGTCGCCCGCAACATCGCTTGCCTCGGCGCGCGCTGCATCTTTGCGGGTTTAGTCGGCGAGGACGAGGCGGGCGCGAAGCTGAAGGCCGATCTGGCGCGGGAGAATCTGATCGAGGCTGTGCTGGTCACGGATTCCTGCCGCCCGACCACGCGCAAGGTGCGCTTCGTCTCCGAGCATTTTTCCACCCACATGCTGCGCGCCGATTGGGAGCAGGCCGTGCCGGCCTCGGCGGATGTCGAGCAAAGGCTGATCGACGCGATCCTGCCGCAGCTCGCACGCGCCGATATCGTGCTGCTGTCCGACTACGCCAAGGGCGTGCTGACGGCGCGCGTCATCCGCAACATCATCGATGCCGCCAGGAAACTCGGCAAGCGCGTGATCGTCGATCCCAAGAGCGCCAATTTCGCGATCTATCGCGGCGCCACGCTGCTGACGCCCAACCGCAAGGAATTTGCCGAAGCCACCCGCAGCCGCGCCGACACCGACCTCAACATTGCAGCCGCGGCGCAGGACGCGATGGTTCTCGCCGATTGCGAGGCCATGCTGGTGACGCAGAGCGAACACGGCATGACGCTGGTGGTTCGCGGCGGCGAGGCGATCCACGTGCCGGCGCTGCCGGTCAAGGTGCGCGACGTCTCTGGCGCGGGCGACACGGTCGCCGCCGTGCTGGCGCTTACGCTGGCGGCCGGGGCCGACTGGGAGACGGCGCTGCGGATGGCGAATGCCGCAGCGGCCGTCGCGGTCGGCAAGAAGGGCACCGCGACCGTGACGCCGGCAGAGCTGCGGCGGAAGATCCTGCCGCATGCGTCGCTGGCGGCCGAAGAGAAGATCGTGCCTGTTGGCGGCGATCTCGATGCGCATCTCTCCGACTGGCGCCGGCAGGGGCTGCGCATCGGCTTCACCAATGGCTGTTTCGACTTCCTGCATCCCGGCCACGTCAAGGTGCTGACGGCCGCGCGCCGCGCCTGCGACCGGCTGATCGTCGGCCTCAACAGCGATGCCTCGGTGAAGCGGTTGAAGGGCGAGGGACGCCCGGTTCAGGACGAAAGCGCGCGCGCCGAAGTGCTGGCGGCGCTGGAGGCGGTCGATCTCGTCGCGGTCTTCGAGGAAGACACGCCGATCGATCTGATCGCGAAAGTGAGGCCGAGCGTGCTGGTCAAGGGCGGCGATTACACCCGCGAACAGGTCGTCGGCCACGAGATCGTCGAGGCTGCCGGCGGCGAGGTCGTACTCGTCGACATTCTGCCGGGCCACAGCACGACGTCGCTGGTCGACCGCGCGCGGGGAGGCAAGGCGTGAGCCTGAGCGCTGCGGCTCCCTCGATGTCCCTGGTGCGGCGGTATTGGCGAGACCGGGTGCTGTGGACGACGATTGCCGATATCTTTGCCATTCTGGCCGCGCTCGCGCTGCCCTGGTCGACGTCACTGGTGGCGATCTTCGTGCTGTGCTGGCTCGGCGCCGTGGCATGGGTGATGGATTGGCGGGCTTACGGCAGCTTGCTGAAACAGCCGATCTGCTATTTGCCGTTCGCGCTGGTCGGCCTGGCTCTTGTCGGCACGCTATGGTCGGATGCGGCGTGGGCGGCGCGGCTTCACGGCATCGGTCCCACCCTCAAGCTCCTGGTGCTGCCGGGCCTGTTCTATCATTTCCAACGGTCTTCGCGCGGGATGTGGGTCTTCGTCGCATTCCTGGTGTCTTGCGCGCTGCTGAATCTCGTGTCCTGGCTGGTCGCGATTGATCCCAGCCTCTCGCCCAAACCGGGCGACGATGCGTATCGCGGCATCTTTGTCAAAAATTACATCGATCAGAGTCAGGAGTTTGCGCTCTGCGCGATCGCGCTGATCTATCCAATCATCAGTCTGCTGCGGGCGAACAAGATACGGCAGGCATTGGTGCTGGGTGCTGTCTCGCTCTGGTTCATCGCGAACATGGTGTTCATCGTCGTCTCCCGGACCGCCATCGTTACGATGCCGATCATGCTGGTGGTGTTTGCGCTGCTGCACCTGAGGCGACGCACCAGCTTGATCATTATTGGCATGATGATCGCTCTGGTAGGCGTACTTTGGTTCACCACGACCGACCTGCGCTGGGGCCCCAAGAGAATTGTCAGAGATTATCAGCTCTACAAGACGGAAAATTACGTGACGTCGATCGGGCTTCGGCTCGAGTTCTGGCAAAAATCCCTGCGGTTCATTTCGGAGGCGCCGGTCATCGGCCACGGGACGGGCTCTCTGCGCGGGCTCTTCGAGCGGGCAGCGAACGGTTATTCCGAGGATTCCCATGGCGGTATTATCAGCAATCCACACAACCAGACGTTGAACATCGGGGTGCAGTGGGGTATAGTCGGGGTCATCTTGCTGTACGCGATGTGGCTCGTGCATCTGCTGCTGTTTCGTGGCGAGGGTCTCGTCCCCTGGATCGGATTGCTTGTCGTCGTGCAAAATATCTTCACCTCGCTGTTCAACTCGCACATCTTCGATTTTCATGAGGGTTGGATGTATGTGCTCGGTGTCGGAGTTGCCGGCGGCATGACGCTGGCGGCCAGGCAGCACAACGCGCGCGCGCAACCGGCAGGGTCGTCGTGATGGCGGCGGATCACCAGCGCCGGGAGATAAATTCGATCGGCTCGCTGTTGTCGGTCATGGCCTCGGCCCGGCACGACCCGTTCGCGCGCATGCTGAACGTCGACCTCATCGCGGTTCTGGTGGCGGCGTTGTTGCCGTGGTCGACCAGCGGCGTGGGCATCGGCATGCTGGTCTGGCTTGCCGCTCTGGCCGCGACGCTCGAACTGCGCCCGTTCCTGCGATCGTTGCAGCGGCCGATCTGCGCGCTGCCGATCGCGCTCGTTGCGCTTGCGGCGCTGGGAACCCTGTGGTCGGACGCATCCTGGGGCGCGCGCCTCTATGCGCTGAGCCCCGCGACGAAGCTGCTCGTATTACCGTTCCTGTTCTATCATTTCGAGCGCTCGACGCGCGGCATGTGGGTATTCATCGCGTTCCTGGCGTCCTGCACGCTGCTGACGGTCGCGTCCTGGATCGTCGCGATTGATCCGAGCCTTACGCGGAAGGTCCCCGGCGAGCCGATGGATCACGGTATCTTCGTCAAGAACTATATCGACCAGAGCCAGGAATTCCTGTTATGCGCGGTCGTGCTTGCTTTCCCCATCATCACGCTGCTGCGAGAAGGGAAAATCCGGCATGCGCTGTTGCTGACGTTGGTCGCGGCGAACTTTGTCGTCAACATGGTGTTCGTCGTCGTGTCGCGCACGGCACTGGTGACGCTGCCGGTGATGCTTGCCGTATTCGCGATGGCGCACCTGAAGTGGCGCACCAACGTGCTGCTGTTTTTTGCCGCCGTCATATTCGGTGCGCTGGCCTGGACGGTGTCGCCTCAACTGCAGGCGACGACGGACAAGTTCACGCGAGACTACCGGGTCTACAAGGAACTCAACCAGCCGACATCGTTGGGGCTGCGGCTCGAATTCTGGGAGAAGTCGCTGCGGTTCTTTGCCGAAGCGCCCGTCATCGGTCACGGCACCGGATCGACGCGAAGGCTTTTCGAGGCAGCGGCGACCGGGCCTGCGGTGCTGGCGCAGGCGCAGGTGATCGGGAACCCGCACAACCAGACCCTCAACGTCGCGGTCCAGTGGGGCACGATCGGGGTCGTGATTCTGTACGCCATGTGGTTTTCGCATTTCTCGCTGTTTCGCGGCGAGGGGCTGGCGGCCTGGATCGGGCTGATGGTGGTGCTGCAGAACATGTTCAGTTCGCTGTTCAACTCGCATCTATTCGATTTTCATGAAGGCTGGATGTACGTGCTGGGCGTCGGTATCGCCGGAGGCATGGTGCTGCGCGCCCGGTCAGAGGCTGTGGAATGTTCCGGAACGGCCCGGCCATGATCGCTGGCATGCGCGCCGCAGATAAGATATCAGCGGACATGGGGTGCGCCACGCGAATCCCTGTCGTTTTCCGCAGCCGGCCATAGGAATGACGCCCGTTTCGCAACTGACCCATCGCAATTTCCTGATCGCAGCGCATGATGCGCTGGCGACCGCGTTTGCGCTGCTCGCAAGCTTCTATCTGCGCTTCGAAGGCGGCGAGGCCTTCTATGCCCGCCTGCCGCTATTGCTGCGCATTCTGCCCCTCTTCATCGTCTTCAGCGTCGTGATCTGCTACGTCTTCAACCTGACAACGACAAAATGGCGTTTCATTTCGCTCCCGGATGCGCTGAACATCATGCGCGTGGCGTCCGTTCTGACGGTAGCGCTGATCGTGCTGGACTATGCCTTCATTTTCGGAGCATCGAGCGGCAAGGCGCCGGTGCTGTTTGGCCGTATCACCATCGTGCTCTACTGGTTTCTCCAGGTTTTCGCGCTGAGCGCGCTCCGTTTCGGCTATCGCTATTTCCGCTATTCGCGCGTCCGCCGCCATGCGCGGACCGAAGGGGCGTCGTCGACCCTGTTGATCGGCCGCGCCGCCGACGCCGAAGTGCTGTTGCGTGCGATCGAGAGCGGTGCGGTCAAGCAGCTCTGGCCGGTCGGCGTGCTGTCGCCGTCGGCCGCGGACCGCGGCCAGTCGATCCGCAACGTACCGGTGCTTGGCGGCATCGATGATGTCGAGGACGTGGTGCGCGACTATGCCGGACGCGGAAAGCCGATTACGCGGGTCGTCATGACCCCGTCGGCGTTCGAACCCGAGGCGCATCCCGAGGCGGTCCTGATGCGGGCCAAGCGGCTCGGCCTGTTCGTCAGCCGCCTGCCGTCGCTCGAAAGCGGCGACGTGCCGAGGCTGACCAATGTCGCCGTCGAAGACCTGCTGCTGCGGCCGAGTGAGAAGATCGATTACGCGCGGCTCGAAGCGCTGGTGAAGGGCAACGCGGTAATCGTCACCGGCGGCGGCGGGTCGATCGGTTCGGAGATCTGCGACCGCGTCGCGACCTTCGGCGCCGCGCGGCTATTGGTGATCGAGCATTCGGAACCGGCGCTTTACGCGGTGACGGAAGCGCTCACCGCGCACGGAACCCATGCCGTGATCGACGGCCGAATCGCCGATATCCGCGATCGCGACCGGATCATGAACCTGATGCGGGAATTCAAGCCCGATATCGTGTTCCATGCCGCAGCCCTGAAGCACGTGCCGATCCTCGAGCGCGACTGGAGCGAGGGCGTCAAGACCAACATCTTCGGTTCCGTCAACGTCGCCGACGCCGCGCGGGCGGCGGGCGCAACCGCAATGGTGATGATCTCGACCGACAAGGCGATCGAGCCGGTCTCGATGCTGGGCCTGACCAAGCGCTTTGCCGAAATGTATTGCCAGGCGCTCGACCATGACCTGATGACGCAATCGGAAGGCAAGCCGCACATGCGGTTGATCTCGGTGCGGTTCGGCAACGTGCTGGCCTCCAACGGATCGGTGGTGCCGAAATTCAAGGCGCAGATCGAGGCCGGCGGCCCGGTCACGGTGACGCATCCGGATATGGTCCGGTACTTCATGACCATCCGCGAAGCCTGCGATCTCGTGCTGACCGCGGCCACCCACGCGCTGACGCCGGCGCGGCCCGATGTTTCGGTCTACGTCCTCAACATGGGACAGCCGGTCAAGATCGTGGAACTTGCCGAGCGGATGATCCGCCTGTCCGGCCTCGAACCCGGCATCGATATCGAGGTGGTGTTCACCGGCATGCGGCCGGGCGAGCGGCTGAACGAGATCCTGTTCGCCAGCGAGGAGCCTTCGGTGGAGATCGGCGTCGCCGGCATCATGGCGGCCAAGCCGAACGAGCCGCCGATGCAGACGTTGCGCAAATGGCTTGCGGCGCTGGAGGATGCCATTGCGCGGGATGACCGTTCCACCATCCGCGCGGTGCTCAAGGATGCCGTGCCCGAGTTTGGATCGAACGCCGCCTGACCGTTTCCGGTGTCCGCCGGCCGTGCGGGCCGCCTCGAAAGCCATGATGCAGAGTTACGGAAAAGTCGTCGTCGTCAGCCAGCATTATCCGCCGGATCCGAGCACGACGGCGGCGATCATGGCGGCGATTTCGCACCGCGTGGCGCAGGAAGCCGAAGTCCTGGTGCTGTCGGGAACGGCAGGCTCCGCCGCCAAAGCGTCGGCCGGCAAGCCTGCGGTCATCGAGGTTGGGAACTGGATGCCCGGCAAGGCCGCATTGCTCAAGCGCGCTTTGGCCGAACTGCTGTTCACGATCCGGATATTCGCAGCGCTGCTGGTGAAATTGCGCCGCGGCGATGTCGCGCTCACCGTGCCCGCACCCTTCATGCTGCCTTACGCTTTTGCCGCCGCCGCGAAATTGAAAGGCGCGAGGTCGGTGCTGATCATGCACGATCTCTATCCCGACGTCCTCATCATGGCAGGCCTCCTGAAGCCGCATTCGTTGCCGGCGAAGGCCATGCGCGGCCTGAACGCGTTGATGTTTCGCGCGCTCGACGCCGTCGTCATCATCGGCCGCGACACCGAAAAGCTGCTGCTGCGCTATGGCGGAATGACGAGCGACAAGATCCGGTTCATTCCGAACTGGGCGACGCTTGCACGCGGCGTTCGCGCGGTCGATCCTGATAATCCGTATCGCCGTTCGCTTTCCGCCCGCTTCGTCGTCGGTCTGTCAGGCAATCTCGGCTTTACCCACGATCCCGTCATCGTATTCGAGGCCGCGCGCCTGCTGCGGGACGACGGGAATATCCACTTCCTGCTGTCAGGCTGGGGGATGGGCTTCGACCAGTTGAAGGCCATGCAAGCCGAGGCAAAGCTTCCGAACATCACCCTGGTCGATCGCGTCGAAGATGACCAACTGGAGGCATTTCTTTCGGCCGCGGACGTCTGGATCATTCCCTACCGCCGGAACGTCGCCGGTGTATCGGTGCCCAGCCGGTTCTACAATCTGCTGGCGATCGGCCGCCCGGTGATTCTGGTTTCCGAAGCGGATGCCGAGGCGGCGTTGACGGTGACCGAGCATGATGTCGGCTGGATCGTCGAACCCGGCCGAGCCGACGAGCTCGCGAAAACGGTCAGTCGCGCCGCCGCCGCCAAGGACCCGCAGCGGGCCGAGCGCGCGGCCGAAATCGCAGGGCGATTCGATTTTGAGAGCGCCATGGCCGACTATTGCGGCCTGGTCCGCGAGCTTTCGCAAAAGAAGCCGGATTAGCCTGACGACGGTTGCCGGCGGGAGAAGCGGTGCATGAGAAGCGCCGTGGCGATGCTGCCGATGACGAAAAACAGGATGGCGATGGCGGGCGACGAGGTCATGACCGAGCCGATCGCCAAAGCGGCAAGCAGGATGTTGAGCGCAAATACTTCGCTCACCACACGCGATACGGAAAATCCGTTGTCGGTGGCACGCTGATAGAAATGGGTGCGATGCGCTGCCCAGAACGGCTCGCGCCTTGCCATCCGCCGAAACAGCGTGACGGTCGCATCGGCGAGATAATAAAGCGGCAACAGGAGCGCGGCCGCAATCTGCTGATGCCAGGCGAGCTGCAGCAGAAACCAGCCGGCCAACAGGCCGATCGGCAGGCTGCCGACGTCGCCGAGAAAGATTTTCGCCACCGGCCGGTTGAAAGGCGCAAATCCGAGCATTGCCCCGAACAGCGCCGCGGCAGCGACCGTCACAGGCGCCGGAAGTTCGGCGAGCCAGCCGAGCAGAACGAGCGCGCCGGTGATGGGCACGATCTCGGCGACTGTCATCAGGTCCAGTCCGTCCATGAAGTTGACGAGATTCACGAACCACAGGCCGGCGAGCAACAGCAAGCCGCGCTCGAGCCAGAGCGGGCAGGCAGGAACGATCCGCAAGCTTTCGGGCGTGGCCAGGATCACCGTGGCGACGGCGAGCCCCTGCAGCAGCAATCGCGGCACCACCGGGATGGAATGGACGTCATCGGCAAAGCCCACCGCCGCGATGAACAGCGTCGCGCCGAATACCGCGACGGGAATTTTCATCTCCGCCGTACCGGCAAATGCGATGACCGTGACGGCGGCGACCAGCGTGGCCGCGATCACCGCGATGCCCCCACCCTGCGGCGTCGGAATCCGATGGGAAGAGCGCGCATTCGGCCTTGCCAGCGCTATTCGCACGAGCAGCGGCCGGATCGCCCATGTCAGGACGCCCGACAACAGCGCCGCCGACACTGCGGCGGCCAACGACAGCAGGAGTTGCGAACTGGCCATTCTATCCGCGTGGAAAGTTGCTCGGAAGATTATTTGGGAACTTCGATGGACGCCGTGCCCTGCGCGGCTTTCTCGGCGCTCAGGATCCAGACCAGCCCGCCGATCGCGCCGACGATGAAGGATACCGCGCCATAGAGCAGCGAGATATTGACGCCCTCGTTGGCCATCAGGCCGGCATAGCCGAACGCAAGCCCCATGGTGGCCTCGCGGACGCCCCAGCCGGCAATCGAGATCGGCAGCATGGTGATCAGCATGACGGGCGGAACGAGCTGGAAGATCTGGCCGAACAGCACGGGGGCGTCGATCGATTGCACCACGCACCAGGCGATGACGACGGCGAGCACGTGCACCAGCACCGACAGCACCGCGACTTTCGGGCCGTGAACGCGGCTGAACAGCACGCGATTGGCGATCACCGAACAGGCGTGGATGTGATGGGTGCCCCACCAGTGCTTCAGCCACGGCCATGGCAGCCGGCCGAGCAGAAGAAATCCGAGGCCGCCGGCAAGCGCTGCGAAATCGACAAACAGCAGCGCCGACCTGCCGTGCGGATCGGTGATCAGGCGGTAGCTCCAGGGCAGGCTCGCGACGATGACCACTGCGAGCGCGATCAGGCCAATGGCGCGGTCGACGAAGATGGAATAGGTCGCAGCCCGCCAGCCGTGGCCGCTGCGGGCCACCAGCCATAGCCTGACCGCGTCGCCGCCGATCGAGGAGGGCAGCGTCTGGTTGAAGAAGGTTCCGATCACATTGAAGCGCATCGCCTGCCTGGTCGCCAACGGCGCGCCGCACTCCGCGCTGATCTCGCGCCATCGCAGGACGCCGATGAATATCTGCAGGAACGTCACGGCAATCGCCACGCCGATCCAGCCCAGGCTGGAAACGTCGATGCGGGCGGCGAGTTCGGCAAGGTCGACTTTGCGCAGCGAGAAATACAGGAGCGCCGCCGAGACCACAATCTTCAATGTCGAAAGCAGGATACGGCGCATTTCGCCCATGCCGGGTTTGAGAAGAGGGGTGCAAAAAGCGATGCAATTCGGCGTCTTGGTATGGTTTTCAGGCCGGTCTGGCAATAGCGGGGCTGCTGGGTGTTGCGGCCCCCTCGACAACGCGGGTAAAGAGGTGAACCGGAAGGGGTGAACCGGTGTCACGTTGAGGAATATGATGACGGATCAACCCATATTGGTCACCGGAGCTGCGGGTTTCATCGGCTTCCACGTCGCGCGCCGGCTGCTCGCCGAAGGCCGCGCCGTGGTCGGGCTCGACAATCTCAACGATTATTACGATCCGGCGCTCAAAGCAGCGCGGCTGGACATCCTGCGCGGGGAGCAGGGCTTTGCGTTCGAGCAGATCGATCTTGCCGATCGCGGTTCAATGGAACGCCTGTTCGCCAAACACCGCTTTGCCAGGGTGGTGCATCTCGCGGCGCAGGCCGGCGTGCGTTATTCGATCGACCATCCGCATGCCTATGTCGAGGCCAATCTCGAGGGCTTCGTCAATGTGCTGGAGGGGTGCCGGCATCATGGATGCGGCCATCTGGTCTATGCATCTTCGTCGTCGGTCTACGGCGCCAATACGAAACTACCGTTTTCGGTGGACGACAAAGCCGATCATCCGGTCAGCCTCTACGCCGCCACGAAGAAGGCCAATGAGCTGATCGCGCATTCCTACAGTCATCTCTACCGGCTTCCGCTGACGGGCCTGCGGTTCTTTACCATCTACGGGCCGTGGGGACGGCCCGATATGGCGGTTTTCCTGTTTACCAAAGCGATCGTGGAAGGCACTCCGATCAAGCTCTTTAACCATGGCCGGATGCGGCGTGACTTTACCTATATCGACGATGCGGCGCGCGCCGTATTGCAACTGGTCGACCAGGCCCCGCGCGACGGCGGCCCGAACGGCGGTGCGCCGGCACGCATTTACAATGTCGGCAACAATCACCCGGAAGAACTGCTCCACGTGGTAGAGGTTCTGGAGCGAGAATTGGGCCGCGCGGCGGTCAGGGAGATGCTGCCGATGCAGCCTGGCGACGTGACCGAGACCTTCGCCGATGTCGCCGAATTGATGCGCGACACCGGCTTCAAGCCGCACACCTCGATCGAGGACGGGCTTGCCAATTTTGTCGCCTGGTATCGCGACTTTTACAGGATTTGAGACACCGATGAACCGACGAATTATTCCCCTCATCATGTGCGGCGGCGCGGGAACGCGGCTGTGGCCGGCCTCGCGCGAGGTTCATCCCAAGCAGTTCCTGTCCCTGTTCGGAGCGCGCTCGACGTTCCAGGACACGTTGTTGCGGGTTTCCGATGCTGATCTTTTCGAGCGGCCCGTCATCATCACCAACAACGCCTATCGCTTCATGGTGCTCGAGCAACTGGCGGAGATAGGGCTGGAGGCCGACGTACTGCTCGAGCCGATGCGGCGCGATTCCGGGCCTGCGATCGCGGCCGGCGCCGCCTTCGCAGAGGCGCGCGACAAGGATGCGATCGTGCTGGCGCTGGCTGCCGATCACGTGGTGAGCGACACGCCGGCTTTCCTCGCCGCCTGCCGTGAGGGACTGGCTGCCGCGGAAGCCGGGCACATCGTGACATTCGGCGTGCAGCCCGAACGTGCCGCTACCGAATATGGCTACATCAATCCCGGCGAGGTTATTTCCGGCAAGGTCCGCGCGGTCGCGAAGTTCGTCGAGAAGCCGGACCCGGCAACGGCTGCTGACTATGTCAAGGCCGGCTATCTCTGGAATAGCGGCAACTTCATGTTCCGCGCCGCCGTACTGACGGATGAATATCGCAAGGTCGACGCGGAAAGCGTTCAGGCCGTGATCAACGCGGTGGCGAAGGCGGGCACCGATCTCGGATTCGTCAAGCTCGACGAGGCCGCGTTCGGATCGGCGAAGTCGATCTCGATCGATTATGCTGTCATGGAAAAGACCGCGCGCACCGCGGTCGTGCCGGTCGCGTGCGGCTGGTCCGATGTCGGCTCCTGGCATGCGGTGTGGGAATTGTCCGGCAAGGACGGCGAGGGCAACGCGGCGCGCGGCGCTGCGGTGTTCGAGGATTCCCGCAATTGCAACGTATCGACCGACCGCGCGCTGGTCGCGCTCGAAGGCGTCGACGACCTCGTGGTGGTCGCGACCCAGGACGCCGTGCTGGTCAGCAGGCAACAGGACGCCAACGGGCTGAAGCGGCTGGTCGCGAAGCTGAAGACGGTGGCGCCCCAGGTGACCGAGGATCACATCAGGGTGCACAGGCCCTGGGGATCCTATCAGTCGGTCGACAATGGCGACCGTCATCAGGTCAAACGCATCATCGTCAAGCCGGGCGGGCGGCTCTCGCTGCAGAAGCACCACCATCGCGCCGAGCATTGGATCGTCGTGCGCGGAACGGCGCAGGTCACGGTCAACGAACTGGTCAAGACCGTGCACGAGAACGAATCGATCTACATCCCGATCGGCGCGGTGCATCGGTTGGAGAATCCCGGCAAGATTCAGCTCGAACTGATCGAAGTCCAGACCGGCAGCTATTTCGGCGAGGACGACATCATCCGCATCGAGGACGACTACAAGCGCAGCTGAGCGACAGTAGTTTTACCGGCCCCGGCGGCTGTAATTGTTTGAATCAAAACGTGTCCAGAAACGGTCGATCGCGTTCGCCACATCTGTGACGGCGTGCTAGAGAACCGCCGGGGATAGTAATAGTACCGGAGCAGAATCTGCTCAAAATCCGTTTTGGGGTCGACAAATCATGAGTTCCAAAGGGTCCGCATCTGAGGCGAAGGCCGACGCAACACGCGGCTTGCGTGTCGGCGTGGTCGGCGCTGGCGTGATGGGCAGCAACCATGCCCGTGTGCTGGCCGGTCTGCCGGGGGTGACGCTGGTCGGCATCGTCGATCCGTTGCCGGAACACCGCGCGCGCGCCACCGCGCTCGTCGGATGCCGCGCGTTCACCGAGCTCGAGGAGCTATTCGACGAGGGCGTCGATGCCATCACCATCGCGGCGCCGACCCATCTCCATCACGAGATTGCACTGGCCTGCATCACGCGCAACATCCACATCCTGGTCGAGAAGCCGGTCGCCTCGACGGTGGAGGAGGGGCAGGATATCGTTAATGCGGCGCGCAGTGCCGGCGTGACGCTGATGATCGGCCATGTCGAGCGCTTCAATCCGGCGGTCGCCGCGATCAAGCAGGCGATCTCGGGCGAGGATATTCTTTCGATCGGCATCACCCGCGTCGGGCCGTTTCCGCCGCGGATGTCCAATGTCGGCGTCGTGATCGATCTGGCCGTGCACGATATCGACCTGATCCGCTGGTTCACCGAGTCAGACATCACCGAAGTGCAGCCGCAGCTTTCCAGCGCGGTCGCCGAGCGCGAGGATATCGCGCTCTTGCAGTTCCGCACCGCCTCAGGCGTGCTCGCCCACATCAACACCAACTGGCTGACGCCGTTCAAGGCGCGCAGCGTCACGGTTGCGACCCGCGGCAAATATGTGATGGGCGATCTCTTGACGCGCCAGGTGACCGAATGCTTCGGCTTCAAGCCCGACGGCAGCTATTCGATGCGGCATCTGCCGGTAGGCCATGACGAACCGTTGCGCGCCGAGCTGATCGCATTCCTCGATGCCGTCCGCACCGGCAATGTGCCGGCGGTTTCCGGCGACGAGGGCGTCGCCAGTCTCGAAATCGCGATCCGCTGCCTCGAGCAGCCCGCCAAGCCCGCGGCCTCCGCCGCGCGCAAGGGACCGCGCCGCATCGCCGGCTGAGAACCTCTCATTCTGATCCAAGCAAGGCTCCATGAACCAGCACATGCGTCCAGAACCCGTTCCCTTCTATGACCTCGCGTCGCAGCGCCGGCGGCTCGGCACATCGATTGATGAGGCGATCGCGCGTGTGACCAGCCATTGCCTGTTCATCAATGGTCCGGAAGTGGCCGTGCTGGAGAAGGCGCTGGCGGATTTCTGCGGCGCCAAGCATGTCGTGAGCTGCGCGAGCGGCACCGACGCGCTTCTGATGGTGCTGATGGCTAGGGAAGTCGGCCCGGGGGACGCCGTCCTGTGTCCGTCGTTCACGTTCTGCGCGACCGGCGAAGCCGTGGCGCTGACCGGCGCGACGCCGGTGTTCGTCGATGTCGACGAAGCAACCTTCAATATGGATGCCGCCTCGCTCCGGCTTGGCATCGCGACGGCTAAGCAGCGCGGCCTGAAGCCCCGGGCCGTGATCCCCGTCGACCTGTTCGGCCAAAGCGCCGACCACGGTGCGATCGCCGAGGTCGCGCAGGCCGAGGGCCTGTTCGTGCTCGATGACGCAGCCCAGGGTTTTGGCGCGAGCTACAAGGGCCGCCGGATCGGCTCTTTGGGACTTGCGACCGCGACCAGCTTCTTCCCCACAAAGCCGCTCGGCTGCTTCGGCGATGGTGGCGCCATCTTTACCGATGATGACGCACTTGCCGAGACGCTGCGCAGCATCCGCGTTCACGGCCAGGGTTCCGACAAGTACGACAATGTGCGCCTCGGCCTGACCGGACGCCTCGATACAATGCAGGCGGCGGTCCTGATCGAGAAGTTGAAGATTTTCGAGGACGAGATCGCAGCCCGCAACCGCGTTGCGGAGCGCTATGCGCGCGGTCTCGGCAACGTCGTGACGGTGCCGCGGTTGGCTTCCGGATGCACTTCGATCTGGGCGCAGTACACCATCCGCCTGCCGAAGGGGATCGACCGCGACGGCTTTGCGGCCGCGCTGAAGGCGCAGGGCATTCCGACGATGGTCTATTATACCAAATCGATGCATCAGCAGACCGCGTACCGGAATTATCCGGTCGCCGATGGCGGCCTGCCGGTCAGCGAAAAGCTCTCCGACGACGTCATCAGCCTGCCGATCCACGCCTATCTCGACGAGGCGGCGCAGGATCGCGTGATCGAGGCGGTGCGCGGCGCGCTTTCTGCCTGATCCCGACCCGATGGGCCGCGTGAGCGCAAAGTGGCCTTCCGGTTTTCGGACAGGATCATGCCTGAACAGCTAACTGCCTGATTTCCCCGTCTGGCGAATATGCGCTAGAAGCGGCGCATGCTTGGACGCATCTTCACCGTCGGCGGTTACACGCTGCTCTCGCGGCTGACCGGATTCGCGCGCGACATCATGCTCGCCGCCATTCTCGGCGCCGGTCCGGTCGCGGATGCGTTTTTCGTCGCGCTGCGGCTGCCCAACCATTTTCGCGCGATCTTTGCCGAGGGCGCCTTCAACGCCGCCTTCGTGCCGGCCTATGCGCATCTGCACGGCAAGAGCGAAGCGTCGGCGCGGCTGTTCGCCGACCGCATCTTTACGCTGTTGTTTGCCGCCCAGGTGGTTCTTCTCGTCGTGGCCTGGTGGTTCATGCCGGAGGTGATCGCCGTCCTCGCGCCGGGGTTCAAGGACGATCCGGCCCGCGGCGAACTGGCGATTTCGCTGACGCGGATCACGTTTCCGTATCTGCTGCTGATCACGCTGGTGACGCTGTACGGCGGCATGCTCAACGTGATGCATCGCTTCGCAAGTGCTGCCGCCGCGCCGATCTTTCTCAACCTGTCGATGATGGCGACGCTGGCGCTCGCCGCGTTCTTTCCGGGTGCGGGTTACGCCGCCGCATGGGGCGTCCTGCTTGCCGGCGTCCTTGAATTCCTGCTGCTGGCCGGTGACGCGGCAAGAAGCGGCATCCTGCCGAAATTCGCGCCGCTCAAGTTCGATGAAGACGTGCGTGCGTTCTTTCGGGCGCTCGGCCCCGCGACCATCGGCTCGATGGGAACGCAGATCGCGTTGTTCGCCGACACCATCATCGCGACCTTTTTGCCGGCGGGCGCGCTTTCGGCGCTGTATTACGCCGATCGTCTCAACCAGTTGCCGATCGGCGTGATCGGGATCGCGATCGGCACCGTGCTGTTGCCGGAAATGTCGCGGCGCATCGCCGCGAACGATGTCGCCGGAGCATCAGCCGCGCAGCGGCGGGCGTTCGAATTCTCGCTGTTGTTTTCGGTGCCGTTCGTCGCCGCCTTCCTGACCGTGCCTGACGTCATCATGCGCGCGATGTTTGCGCGCGGCGCGTTCTCGAAGGCGGATGCCGCAGCCGCGGGCGCCACGCTGGCCGCTTACGCGATCGGCCTCATTCCGTTCGTGACCATCCGCAGCGCGGTGGCGACCTTCTATGCCCGTCACGACACCGCGACGCCGGTAAAGGCGGCGCTGACCGGGGTTGCCGTCAACGTGGCCCTGAAGGTCGCGTTGATGGGGGCGCTGGCGCAAATCGGCCTGGCGCTCGCCACCGCCGTCGGGGCCTGGGTCAATCTGTTGCTGGTACTGTTCTTCGCGGTACGGGCAGGTTTCCTCGAGCTCGACCGCGCCTGGATGATTTCGCTCGCCAAGTTCGCGGTGGCCGGGGTCCTGCTCGCCGCCGCACTTTGGGCTACCGCGCGATTCGCCAGCTTCTATTTCGCGCAGATGCACGCCTTCCGGGACGAGACCGCATTGCTATTGCTTATCGTGGCAGGCGCCTTCGCGTACGGGGTCTTGATCCTGCTGCTGTTTGGCAGGGGGTGGCTATTCACCTTGGTTCGCGACCGCCGTCCGGTCCATAAGTGACTGTAAACAAATAGTAATATTCAATTGTGTTTGTTGTGGCCGTAATCCGGCATTTTTGCAACAAATTCCCGAAAAGCGTCATCCCCAGCAGATCTGGGCATGATTAGGGTTCCATATAACGCTAGAGTTCCATGCAGACTCAGTCATTCCATTTTTCGAGGGGCTTCTATGCGTTCTTCCATTTTCAAGGCAATTGCGGCTTCCGCTCTCGCAGCCATGGTTGCGACTTCCGCCGCGTCCGCAGCCGACCTTGCCGCGCGTCCCTACACGAAGGCGCCTTTGCTGGAGCCGATCTATAACTGGACGGGCTTCTATATCGGCGGCAACGTCGGTTACAGCTGGGGAAGGTCAAGTGACACCTCGACGCTGACCAACGGCGCCGGCACCGTGCTCTTCACCAGCGCCGACCGTGCCAACATGGATGGCGTGATTGGCGGCGGTCAAATCGGTTATAACTGGCAGGTGCAGAATTGGGTCTGGGGTCTTGAGGCCGACTTCCAAGGCTCCGGCCAGAAGGGCAGCCGGGGTTACCTCTGCGCCACCAGCGTCTGCACGCCACCCTTCGGTGTAATCGCCGTTTTCCCGGGACCGGCGGTGCCGGTCAGCCTCGATCAGAAACTTGAATGGTTCGGCACGGTCCGCGGACGCGTGGGCGTGCTCGCAACTCCGCAGGTGCTGTTCTATGCCACCGGCGGTCTCGCTTACGGAGAAGTGAAAAACACTGCGACGATCGGGTTGGTGCCGGTCGCTTTCTCAAATTCGGATACCAGGGTCGGCTACACTGTCGGCGCAGGTGTCGAAGGCGTCATCGGCGGCAACTGGACGGCCAAGCTGGAATACCTCTGGGTCGATCTCGGCAGGACGTCGGGCTCTTTCTTGACCGCGCTCCCCGCGCTTGGGGGCGGCGTGCTTAGCAGCAACTACAGCTCGCGCATCACTGACAACATCGTGCGCCTAGGTGTGAACTACAAATTCGGCGGCCCGGTGATCGCGAAGTATTGATTTCGGCGCTATCCTCCTCCCGTAGAATCAAAGCCCCGGCCTCGTCCGGGGCTTTTTTTTGTTGTGCAAGCGCGAAAAGGATTGCGGCACGCGGCGATTTGGTTGCGCCCATGCTATGGCCCGTCGGGCGAAAGCGGTTTGCGCTGACGCGCGAACCACTGCAATATGGAACGGTTCTAGAGCATGACCCGGAAAAGTGGGTACCGGTTTTCCGAAACGGCCATGCTCAAACAAAAAAGACGGGGCGGATGCCGGTTCGAAGAGGCGTCATCGTGCTCCCAGACAATTGGAGATACGATGGCAGCTCCCATCAAATTCGGCGTCGGTCAAAGCGTTCTCCGTAAGGAAGACGACGCGCTCATTCGCGGCAAGGGCCGCTATACCGACGACCATTCGCCACAGTCTGCGATGCACGCGCTGATGCTGCGCTCGCCGCACGCGCACGCGAAATTCACCCTCAACGTCACCAAGGCCCGCGGGATGCCGGGCGTTTCGTTGATTCTGACCGCGGCCGAGGTCGGCGATCTCGGCGACCTGCCGTGCCTGTTCAACCTGGAAACCGATCCGTTCACCGGCCCGCCATACCCGATCCTCGCCAAGGACGAGGTGCGCCATGTCGGCGATGCCGTGGCCTTCGTGGTCGCCGATACCATCGACCAGGCCCGTGACGCGATCGAGGCGATCGACGTCAAATGGACGCCGCTGCCCGCGGTGGTCGGCCTCGTCAACGCCGTCAAGCAGGGGGCGCCGCAGGTCTGGCCCGACAAGCCCGGCAACGTGCTGTTCGACGTGCCGGTCGGCGACAAGAAAGCAACCGAAGCCGCCTTTGCCAAGGCGCACGCGGTCGCCGAAGTAACGATCGTCAACCCGCGCGTCATCACCAACTTCATGGAAACCCGCGCAGCGGTCGCCGAATACGATGCCAAGCGCGATCACCTGACGCTGACGATCGGCAGCCAGGGCAGCCATCGCCTGCGCGAAATTCTGTGCGGCATGGTGCTGAAGATGCCGATGGAAAAGATGCGGGTGATCTGCCCCGACGTCGGCGGCGGTTTCGGCACCAAGCTGTTTCCCTACCGCGAATACGCGTTGATCGCGGTGGCGGCGCGCAAACTGCGCAAGACCATCAAATGGACCGCCGACCGCTCCGATCACTTCATGGGCGACGCGCAGGGCCGCGACAACGTCACGACCGCCAAGATGGCGCTGGCCGAGGACGGCAAATTCCTCGGCATGGATGTCGACCTGATGGGCGACATGGGCGCCTATCTCTCGACCTTCGGGCCCTACATCCCGCATGGCGGCGCCGGCATGCTGCCCGGGCTCTACGATATTCAGGCCTTCCACTGCCGCGTCCGCACCGTGTTCACCAACACCGTGCCGGTCGACGCCTATCGCGGCGCGGGCCGCCCTGAAGCGGCGTATGTGATCGAGCGCCTGGTCGATGCGGCGGCACGCAAGCTCGGCATGACGCCAGATGCGATCCGGCGCAAGAATTTCATTCCGCCGAAGGCGATGCCCTACAAGACTGCGACTGGAAAGGTCTACGATTCCGGTGACTTCACCGCGCACATGAAGCGCGCGATGGAAGTCGCCAACTGGAAGGAATTTCCCAAGCGCGCCAAGGCGGCGAAGAAGGCAGGCCTGGTGCGCGGCATTGGCCTCGCCAGCTATGTCGAGGTGTGCGGCACCATGGGCGAGGAGACCGCCAATGTCGCGCTCGATCCCAATGGCGACATCTCTATCCTGATCGGCACCCAGTCGAGCGGGCAGGGCCACCAGACCGCTTACGCGCAACTGGTCGCCGAGCAGTTCGGGGTGCCGCCCGAACGCGTCCACGTCCTGCAGGGCGACACCGACAAGATCGCCACCGGTCTTGGCACCGGCGGCTCGGCGTCCATCCCGACCGGCGGCGTCAGCGTCGAACGCGCGACCCGCGATCTCGGGGCCAAGCTGAAGGAGATCGCGGCCGAGGCGCTGGAGACCAGCGCCGGCGACCTCGAAATCAGCAATGGCGTCGTGCGCATCGCCGGCACCGACCGCTCGATCAGTTTCGCCGACCTCGCAAAACGCCCGGGCGTCGATCCGTCGAAGCTGAACGCGAGCGCGACCTTCGCGCAGGCCGACGGCACCTACCCGAACGGCACGCATCTGGCCGAAGTCGAGATCGATCCCGCCACCGGCATCATCAGGATCGACAACTATGTCATCGTCGACGATTTCGGCGTGACGCTCAATCCGCTGCTGCTCGCCGGCCAGGTGCACGGCGGGGCGATGCAGGGGATCGGCCAGGCCTTGATGGAGCAGGCGGTCTATAGCGCAACCGACGGCCAGCTCGTCACCGGCACCTTCATGGATTATGCCGTGCCACGGGCGTCCGACGGCCCGTCATTCCACTTCGAGACGCACAACGTGCCGTGCACGACCAACCCGCTGGGCGTCAAGGGCGCGGGCGAGGCCGGCGCGATCGGCTCATGCCCCGCGGTGGTCAATGCGATCATCGAGGGCCTGTGGCGTGAGTACAAGATCGATCACATCGACATGCCGGCCACGGCCGAGCGGGTCTGGATCGCGATCCGCGAGGCACAGAAGCAGCATAATCTTTGATATTTTGTCGCATGCGGAATGATAAGCCGCATGCGGTGTTGGCAGAACAGGTGGGCTCGCGGCGGTCGCGGGCCCGCATTTTGAACGAAGAAGGGGCAGACGAATGAAGCGAATGTTGGTGGTCGCGGGAGCATTGCTCCTGAGCGTCGGTGCAGGCATTGCCCAGCAGGATGTCGCCAATCAGACCCAGTCGACCATGAAGGCAACCGGAAGGGCGCTGGGCGCGGTCTTGACTCCGATGGTCAAGGGCGAGAAGCCCTATGATCAGGCCGCCGTCGATACGGCGCTCGCGCAACTGGAAGACACGGCAAAGAAGCTGCCGACGATGTTTCCCGAGAGCATCAAGGGCCTGAAGGTCGAAGGCGATTACAGTGCATCGCCGAAGATCTGGGAAGACAAGGCCGGCTTCGCTGAGAAGATCGACAGCTTCGCCAAGGTCGTGACCGAAGCCAAGGCGAAGATCAAGGATCTCGATTCGTTGAAGGCAACCGTGCCGGTGATAGGCAAGGCGTGCGGCGGCTGTCACGAGACGTTCCGCCTCAAGATCTAATTCGAATCAGAAAAAGAGGGCGGGCGCACGAAGCGTCCGCCCTGTTTTTGTCGGCCTTCAGTCGGCGAATCTACTTGGTTACCTGACCGCGGATTTCGCCGCCCGGATTGGCTGCGGTGTGAACGTTGATGTAGTACTTGCCGGCCACGAGGTCCGCGGCCTGCGCATCGGTCAACGTCGCGCTGCCGTCGACCGGGCTCGACGTCGCATTCGGAATCGCGACCGCGACGCCGGCATTCTTGCCGGCTTCGGCGGGGCCGTGGAAATGCGCGGCGGTGGCAGGACCGGACAGGCCGGAATAGCTCAGCTTCCAGCTCAGCTTCTTGCTGGCGGGATCGTAGTCGATGTCGGCGGTGCCGGTGGCCGCGCTGGTGTTGGGCGGCACCTGGGCCTTGCCGTCGAGCGTCGCCTTCATCTTGTCGGCAAAAGCGGGCCCCGCAAAAGCAATCGTTGCCCCCAGCGCAAACGTGACAAGCATGGTCTTGTTCGACATGGTGTTTCTCCCTGTTGACGTCAAACGCGATGTCAGCCTCAAAACAACGACTTTCCGGATTTATTCCCGAAACGTCGAGGAGCGCCGCGAAATTTCGTGGAAGCCTGTGGCGCAATGTGCGTTCATACTGGCCAATGAATTTAGACCCCCAGAGATTTGGTCCTGATTCAATCAGGACCAAATCTCTGGATTATTGTTTTGACGCGTTTTCTTCATGCGAACCGGTACCCAATTCGCTTGAAAAACGCTCTCGTGACGGATCGGTGAATGCTGCGACTAATTCTCCTTGTCTTGATCCTGGCGGGCGCCGCCGGCGCCGGCATCTTCTGGTGGCTGACGATCCCGGCGGTCGTTGCCCCGGCTTCGCTTGCTCCCCGTACGGCGAACCTCGCCAACGGCGTCACAACGTTCAATGCGGGCGGCTGTTCCTCCTGCCATGCCGTTCCCAACCAGCCCGATCGGCTGAAGCTGGGGGGCGGGCTTGCAATGCCGTCGCCGTTCGGAACGTTTTACGTTCCCAACATCTCGTCCGATCCCACTTACGGAATTGGCCGGTGGAGCGAAGCGGATTTCGTAACGGCGGTGCTCAAGGGGACGTCGCCGAACGGCACGCATTATTTCCCGGCCTTTCCATATGCGTCCTACCAGCACGCGACGGTCGATGACATCCGCGACCTCTTTGTCTACCTGAAGACGCTTGCGCCGGTGGCCGGCAAGCCGCGCGACCACGACGTGCCGTTTCCATTCAATATCCGCCGCAATGTAGGCATCTGGAAATGGCTGTTCATGAACAGGAGGCCTTACACGGCGGACGCTTCACATTCGGCGTCATGGAATCGCGGCGCTTATCTCGTCAACGGTTTGGGCCATTGCGCCGAGTGCCACAGCCCGCGCAACTTCCTCGGCGGTATCGTCGAGGCGCAACGTTTCGCAGGCGGGCCCAATCCGGAGGGCGAGGGCTGGGTGCCCAACATCACCCAGAAGAGACTGGCCGAGTGGAGCGCGAAGGACATCGCCTACTTCCTCGAAACCGGGCAAACGCCTGACGGTGATACCGCGGGCGGATCGATGGTGCGCGTGATCAGGAACACCTCGCAATTGCCGCCGGAAGATCGCGAGGCGATAGCGGAATATCTGAAGTCGCTGCCGCCGGTCGAGGGCCCGCCGCGGCCCACGAAGGCAAAGGACGCCGAGAAGTCATGACCGGCGCGTTGCCGCCCGCTATCAGGGCAGCATCACGGCTGCAGCGACCGGCATTCGCCTCTCTGGCGGCGCAGGGGGCGCCGGAGGCACGATCGCCAGCGGCTTGCGCAGAGCAGGCGCCGGCGTGGCGATCTTGGCCCGCCGCGAGTCCGCGGCAGGCTTGGGTGGAGGGAGAGCGGCGAACGGGCGGTCGAAATCGCCGACGCGATACAGAACGATGCCGCCGCCCAAACTGGCGGTTGCGAAGCGCGGGTAATATTGAATCGCCAGATTGTATGAGACGAATCCTGGCACCGGTTCGAAACGGCCGATGGAAGCGTTTGCCTCCTTCGCTGCGGGCGCAACCGCCGACGTCACGGCGACATCGATGGCCGATGCGTCGCCCTCGCGCTGGACGCGCGGTTCGTTCGAAGCTGTGATGTCAGGATGCAGCGCTGCGACGACCTGCGCTTCGCGGACGATCCCGTCGGGCGCGATTTCCGCCGCGCCAGGTGGTTTTGAAAACATTCCGAACAGGACGTAGCCGCCGACCAGCACCGCCGAAATGACCGTTGCCGCCATCGTGTTGGACGCAACCTTGCCGATAACCTCATAGTTATGCACGGCCTTCGTGGCCGACGACGGCTGAAGTGCAATGGCGAGCAGTTCATCGTAGGTCTGGCGTTGCTCGGAATCGGTCAGGATGTCGTAGGCGCGCACCAGCTCCCTGAACCGCAGCGCAGCATCGGGATCGTCGGGATTGATATCGGGATGGGTAGCCTTCGCGGCCTTGCGGAACGCGGTCCGCAACCCCTCCGCGTCATCACTCGGAAGCGCTCCGAGCAAATCGTATAACGTCCTCATGGTGGTACTCGCGACTAATTCCCCCTCGGAACGTCCCCCGCCGCGGAGCCCCGATTGACGACGCCCTAGCTAATCAAAAATATCTGGGCGGTAGAATGATCCTCTTATGGCAAAAGCATGCCAATCGCTTGGGATGGTTAACCGGCATCCGCCATGAGGCCGCCTGTGGCGGTAGCAGGATGCGGAGCCCGCCAGGCCCCGTCTCCATCACTGCCGGTCCACGGCCTTGAACGAGCCGTCCTTCTGAATGACGGTGAGGAAGACCTTGGGGGGCGCGTCCTGCATCTTCGGTCCGACGGTGATGACGCTTCCGCTGATATCGAACCGGCCGACCTCGTTGATGGTCCGCAACAGGCCGGCGCGGGTTGGGTGCGGCCCTGCCAGTTCGAGAGCGGCGACCGTGAGGCGGCCCGACAGATATCCCTCCAGCGAAACGAAGCCAGGTGACAGGGTGGGATCGAGGGCCTTTTGGGCAGCCTGGTAGTCGGCGATGACCTTGAGCGAGGTGTCCCACGGAAACGGCACCACCTGGGAAACGACGACGCCCTCGCCGGCGGCGCCGAGCTCCCTGGCCAGCGCGTCGGCGCCGACGAAGGAGACGTTGACGAAGGTCGGATGAAAGCCGGCCTTGCGCGCGAGCTTGATGAACTCGGCGCACGGCCCATAGGTCCCGATCATGACCACGGCTTGCGGCTCCGCGCGCTTGATGATCCGCAGTGCCGAAGAGACGAATTTGGTGTTGCGCTCGAACGTGCCTTCGGCGCTCAATTCCATGCCGCGCTTCTCCAGCGCGCGCCTGACGCCCGCCAGGCCGTCGCGGCCGAAGGAATCATCCTGGTAGAGGATCGCGATATTCGTGAAGTGAAGATCCTCGGTCAGATGCTTGACCCAGGCCTCGGCCTCGGCGCTGTAGCTGGCGCGGATATTGACGACGCTGTGAAGCTCGGGGGCGCGCAAGAATTCGGCGCCGGTAAATGGGCCGATGAACGGCACGTTTCTCGCGCTCGAAATCGGAACCGTCGCAATCGCGGTTGGCGTGCCGACGGCGCCGATCAGCGCAAAGACATTCTCCTCCTCGATCAGCTTCGTGGTCTGGACCACCGAGCGATCGGGATCGTAACCGTCATCGCGGCTGACAAGGTGCAGCTTGCGGCCGTACACCCCGCCCTTGGCGTTGATCTCCGCAAACGCCGCGAGGATGCCTTGCCGCATGCCTTGCCCGAGCGCGGAAGACGGCCCCTCGAGCGCCGCCGCCTGACCGAACAGGATCGCATCTGATGTCACGCCCGTTTCGGCGCGCGCATGCAACGGGCTTGCGACAGCGAACAGGGTGACGAGGCCTGCGAAGATTCTTGAGCGCGATCGATCCATTGCTGCGACTTGGGCTGCGACTTTCCGAAAATGAGAAGCGCATTCTCGCGCGGCAAGGATATTTTCACGTCATGAAGACGGCGCTAACTCCGACGGTCCGTTCGGCTCCGTAGTATTCCGGAGAAATCTGCGTGTCGGCGCGCAGCGACCCGCAGATCATTAACTAAGCCTCCCAAAGCGGACAATGCTTCTCGGTGGATTGTCGAGTTCTTAACGCAAGTCCATGTCCGATAATTCCGCTGACGCCGGAACAGGTGTTTCGGCGGGGCGCGTGGGGCGAGCGAAGCAGTCTGACATGAGCGACCGGGATCCGGACATTGCCCGTCATGAAGGCACGACGATGCATCGTCGGCGGCCTGTGTGGCTGGTCATGTGCAGCCCGGCGTCGGTGGCCATGGGAATCGGTCTCGTACTGTCGCTGGCGGGAGCATACGCCGTCAGCCAGTGGGAGGAGCGGGTTACCAGGGTCGAGTTCGAAGGTGTCGCCGAGACCCAGTCGATCATCATGCAGAACGGCATGAACGAATATATCAGCCGCCTGGTTGCGCTGCGCACCTTGTTCGAGTCGGCCAACGAGGAGGTCACGCGCAGCGAATTCGAGGCTTTCGCCGGAAGGCTGTTCGAGCGCCACCCTGGCATCCTCCGTGTTGCCTGGCTCCCGCGCGTCAACCGGAAGGAGCGCGCGGAATACGAGGCAGCGGCGATCACCGACGGAATTTCCGGCTACCGGATCAAATCGCTCAACGCGGATGGCAGCATTGCGACTGCGCCACAGAATGACGAGTACTATCCTGTCTTCTTTTCCACCGAGCCGAAGACCTCGATGGTCTATGGCCTGGACTATGCGACGGCCCCCGAGCGGCGGGCGACGCTCGAACGCGCGCGCGATAACGACATGATCGCAACGCTGCGCGATCGGCTGTATGAACCGAAGAGCGGCGTTCGGCCCATCGGCGTGCTCGTCACCGTTCCGGTCTACGCCAAGGGCACTTCGCGAACCACGGTCGCTGACCGGCGGCGCAACCTGGCCGGATTCATCGTCGCCGTATTCAATCTCCAGCCTGTGCTGCACTCGATCCGAACCACGACGGCCGCAAGTCCGGCCGTCCGCGTCGACGTCTATCCGCCAAATGCGGGCCGCGCCGGGCAGGCGGCAGGCGTTGCGGATTTCTCGTCCGAGCAGCGGCAGCCGGGTTCGACGCCTGCTCTCGTGACGGTGCCGCACTGGTCGGGAGCTCTCAAGGTCGGCGACGCCACCTGGCAGGTGCGGGCGACTCCCACCGCCGGCGGTACGCTGATCGCGCACTATTATCGCGCGTTGGCGGTGCTCGCCGCGGGAATCGTCATCACCGCATTCCTGGCCGCCTATCTATGGCTCGCAAGCCGCAATGCGCACCAGCTCGCCCGGGTGAACCGGCGCGTTCTGGAATTGGCGCAGACCGACATCCTGACCGGGCTACCGAACCGGGCGTTCTTTCTCGAACAACTCCATGACGTCAATTCGTACGAGCGGCGGGACAAGGGAGCGTTTTCGATCCTGATGCTCGACCTCGACCGTTTCAAGAACGTCAACGATTCGCTCGGTCATGCCGCCGGCGATGAATTGCTCCGGCAGGTCGCCCGTCGTCTGAGATCGACGCTGCGCTCCACCGACGTGCTGGCGCGGCTCGGCGGCGACGAATTCGCCGTCATCCAGGCCGCGTGCGACGATCAGCGCCGCGGTTCGCTCGACCTCGCGGCTCGCATTTCGAAACTGATTGCCGAACCGTTTCAGCTGCCGGGCCACCGCGTCGAAATCGGCGCCAGTATCGGGATAGCATTGGCGCCCGAGCACGGCAGCGCGCAGGAAGAGCTGCTGAAGAAGGCGGATCTTGCGCTCTATCGGTCGAAATCGGCGGGCCGGGATTGCTACACGGTCTACGACGAAGCGATGTCGGCCGAGCTCGAAGCCCGCAACACGCTCGAAGGCGATTTGCGCGATGCCATCGCGCGATGCCAGTTCGAGGTGCATTACCAGCCATTCTTCGACGTCCAGACCGGGCGGCGGTGCGGCGTGGAAGCGCTGGCGCGCTGGCAACATCCGACCCGCGGGTTGATCCCGCCCGATCAGTTCATTCCGCTCGCCGAGGAAACCGGGCTGATCATTCCGCTTGGCGAGTGGGTGATCCGTCGCGCCTGCGACGACGCGATGCGGTGGCCCGACGACATCAAGGTCGCGGTGAACCTGTCGCCGGTCCAGTTCAAGCAGGCCGAGCTGTTCGAAATCATCCGGTCGGCGCTGAAGAATTCCGGCCTGCGGCCGGAGCGGCTGGAGATCGAGATCACCGAATCCGTGCTGCTGGAGCGGGCGCTCGAAAACCACGCCTTCATCGAGCGGCTCAAGAGCCTCGGCATATCGCTGGCGCTCGACGATTTCGGCACCGGCTATTCGTCGCTCGGCAGCCTCACCGCTTTCCCGTTCAACAAGATCAAGATCGACAAGTCGTTCATTGCCGACCTGACGCGCAACTACAAGAGCACCGCGATCGTCTGCACCATCGTGACGCTGGCGAGCGGTCTCGACATGTCGGTCACGGTCGAGGGCGTGGAAACGCGCGAACAGTTCGAGCGGCTGAAGTCGCTCGGCGTCAACTTCGCGCAAGGCTATCTGATGGGCCGGCCGGTGCCGATCGACGAACTCGAGCGTCAGCCGCAGGTCTATCGCCCGCGCCAGGATGCGGCCTAGGCGGTGATCCTATAGATCTGTGCCGAATGGTGCCGTTGGTTGCCGCGCGCAGCGCATTTGGATACGTTGCGCTTAATCGTGCGATCCCTGCTGAAGAACAAGATGGATCGCGCTCAGGAAGCTCTCAGGCATGATTGCCCTCGGTCGTCATCGCGCGCTTACACCTGACGCCTGGACTGGCGACGTCGGTCTTGCGATTTACCTTTGGGACTGCATCACAGGCGAGCCTCGTTTCCCGACGATCGACGTGTTCTGAACCGAACACGGCGACACAATTCTCATTTCGAATGACTTCGCGCACTGCTGCGTTTTGTCTTGAACAGCCCGCTGCCGACCAATAAATTGGAGATAATTGGCAGGCCACGCTGCGGAGTTCGCCGATATGGCGGTGGATCTACTTCATACCGGATACGCAACTCTCCAATACGAGATCGCCGAGGAGAGGGCGTCAGCGCTCGGGCGGCTGGGACGGCGGCTTGAAGCCGCGCTGACGGCACTTGCCGCATGCCCGCGGACGGCTAACGATCGAAAAATCCGCGATGGTCTCGTCGAGCAAGCGGGATATGCGCTCTGGCTCTTTGTCGTGCAGCGCGAGGCCTGCGGTCTCAGAAAAATCGACCACGTGATACAGGTCTACGGGGTGCCGAACGAGGTGGTTGCCAGGATGGGGCCGTTGGCCAGGCCGAGCGTGCATCCAACCAAGGCCATGGGGGTTGAGGTCGCGCTGCCGCCAATGTTCTGAAACTCGCCTTTCGCGCTTCCATCCGAATTTGGCTGCGCGCGCGTGAGTCCGCGCTCTAGTTCACCAGCTTCGATATTCCGAGCTCGTTGGCGATCTGGTCCAGTCCGCGCAGCAGCGCAGGGGCTACGGGAATGCCAAGGCTGGTCCGCCTGAGGCGCGTTTCATGGCTGCGTTCGCCGGGCACCCAGATGCGGTCTACACCCGGCATGCGCTGGCTGTTGCGGAAATCGCGCACCAGCGCATCGACGCTTCGCTTGAAGGTGGCAATGTCGCCGAAGGCTGAGATGTTGATCGCGGCGATCGCCTGTCCGGTGTTGGTGACGCTGTCGTCGTCGTGATTGAAGTCGATCACGTCGCGGCCCATCGCGGCGCCGCCGAGCGTGCCTGCGAGCAGGCCGATGATCATCGCAAGTCCGTAGCCCTTGTAGCCGGCCTCCATGCCGCCGAGCGGCAGCAGCATGCCTTCGTCGGCGCGTTTCGGGTCGGTCAGCGGCTTGCCTTCGCGGTCGATCATCCAGCCCTCCGGCATGGTCTCGCCGCGGAGCGCCTTGGTTTTCACCTTTCCGTAGGCGGCGACCGTCGTCGCCATGTCGAGCACGATCGGGTTTTCGTCGCCGGCCGGAATCGCCGCCGCGATCGGATTGGTCGACAGCAGCATGTCGAGGCCGCCCCAGGGCGGAAGGTGATTGGCGTTGCCGACCGCGAAGTAGAGCCCGATCATGTCATGGGCGAGCGGCATCGTGGCGTAGAGCGAGGCGGGGCCGGCATGGTTGCTGAACTGCGAGTTGACCCAGCCAATTCCGGTGGCGCGCGCCTTTTCGACCGCCATCTCGGCCGCCCGTTTCATGACGAGGTGGCCCATGCCGTTGTCGCCGTTCAGGACGGCCGTGCTGGCGTGCTCGTGCACGACATGGATGTTCGGCCGGACGTTGAAGCCGCCGGCCTTGATCCGCCTGACATATTGCGGCAACCGGCTGACGCCGTGCCCATCCGACCCCTGCAGGTCGGCTGCCGCCATCAGGGCCGCGACTGTCGCAGCATCGGCGTCCGGCAAGCCCACCACGGTGAGCGCCTGCTGAATGAAGGCCTTCAGCCGGCCAAAAGTGACAGATGTCTCGGACAGGACGGGCGCTCCCTGAGGCCGCAGGCGTGGCCGCGGCGGGCGAAGTCGACGGCGATGGCAGACAGGCGGGGCTGCCGCTACTAGCCCGTGCCGAACGCCTTGAAGGTGATGATGGTGTGAGTGTCCTGGATGCCCGGAATCACCTGCACCTTCTCGTTGACGAAATGGCCGATGTCGGTGTCGTTATCGACATAGAATTTGACCAGCAGATCGTAATCGCCGGCGGTGGAATAGATCTCCGAGGCGATCTCGGCCTCCGCGAGCGCATTGGCGACGGCATAGGACTGGCCGAGCTTGCATTTGAACTGGACGAAGAAGGGAACCATCGCTGTCGTCTCCAAAAATGTTGGCCCAATAGGCCAAAAACCTCGCCCCATGGCAAGCCAGCTTGCCGCCTGTGCCCTGCCGCGTTAGGACAAGCCATGGCCCTGAATCCAGCAGTTTCACGAGGCTCTTAATGACGACGCCGATCGCGCTGACCATCGCCGGCTCGGACTCCTCAGGGGGAGCGGGCATCCAGGCCGACCTCAAGACGTTTGCCGCGTTCGGCGTCTACGGCGCCTCCGTGATCACGGCGCTGACCGCGCAGAATACCCAGGGCGTCAGCGGCATCCACCAGGTGCCGGCCGATTTCGTGACCGCGCAGATCGACGCGGTGTTTTCCGATCTCGCGGTCGGTGCGGTCAAGATCGGCATGGTGGCGCAGCCGCCGGTTATCGACGCCATCGTCGCGGGGCTTAGGCGCTGGTCGCCGAAGCATGTCGTGCTCGATCCGGTCATGGTTGCAACCTCGGGCGACCGGCTGCTCGCGACCGAAGCCGTCGACGCGCTGCGCACAAAACTCATTCCGCTGGCGTCGGTGATCACGCCCAATTTGCCGGAAGCCGCAGCGCTGCTCGACGAAGGCGTGGCGGCGGACGAAGCCGCCGTCGAGAAACAAGGCAGACGATTGCTGGCCCTGGGTTGCCGGGCTGTGCTGATCAAGGGCGGTCACGGGGAGGGCGCGGAGAGCATCGACTATCTGATCGACTCCTCTGGTGTCACCGCACTCGCCGCGCCGCGCATCGCCACAAAAAATACCCACGGCACCGGCTGCTCGCTCTCCTCGGCGATTGCCGCTGGGCTGGCGAAGGGCGAGGGCATGGAAACCGCCGTGCGCAAGGCCAAGGCCTTCGTCAGCGCCGCGATTGCCGCTGCAGACCGCTTCAGCGTTGGCCATGGCCACGGCCCGATCCACCATTTTCATAAATTTTACTAGCGGTCGTCTTTGCGAGCGCGCCACGGCTCATCCGTAGAATAGCGGAAATAGTTAACGTTCACCACGGATTGATCCCGTCGGTAATGGGTTCCTGCGCAATGTGCATCGGGCAGGGACAACGTCGAGATGTTGCCTCTCCAATGTCGCCTGCCTGTCGCATCGCGCTGGTATCCGCAAGCTGTGGGGCGCTGCATTGATTCTCGTGGGGTTATCGCGGCGTGAACAGTCATCGCCCTGTCACAAAAATCTGTCAGGTGAGCAGGTATGGGCAGTGACTCCTTGAGTGAAGAGAGCCCCGAACGGCGCTTTCGTACCTTGTTTATCTCCGACGTCCATCTCGGAGCCCGCGGCTCGCAAGCCGACCGTTTGCTGGACTTCCTCAAGAGCCATGACGCCGACACCATCTACCTTGTCGGCGATATCGTCGATGGCTGGGCGCTGAAGTCAGGCTGGTACTGGCCGCAATCGCACAACGACTTCGTGCAGAAGATGCTGCGCAAGGCGCGCAAGGGCGCCAAGGTCATCTATGTGCCGGGCAATCACGACGAGTTCCTGCGCAACTATTACGGCACGCATTTCGGCGGCATCGACGTGGTGGAAAACACCATTCATGAGGGCGTCGACGGCAAGCGCTATCTCGTCATCCACGGCGACATCTTCGATCTCGTGGTGCAGAACGCGCGCTGGCTCGCCCATCTCGGCGACAAGGCCTATGACTTCGCGATCCAGATGAACCGGCTGGTCAATTTCTTCCGGCGCATGTTCGGCGTGCCCTATTGGTCGCTGTCGCAATGGGCGAAGCTGAAGGTCAAGAACGCCGTGAACTATATCGGTGCGTTCGAAAAGACCCTGGCCGGCGAAGCGCGGCGTCACGGCGCCGACGGCGTGATCTGCGGCCACATCCATTACGCCACCATTCGCGACGAGCATGGTATCCGCTACATGAATTGCGGCGACTGGGTGGAAAGCTGTACCGCGCTCGCCGAGCATGAAGACGGCCGGTTTGAAATCATCACCTGGACCGATCCGCTGCGCACGGCGGCACCCGTTCCCCGCGTGACGGCGCGCGCTGCATGACGCATATCCTGGTCGCAACCGATGCGTGGCACCCCCAGGTCAACGGGGTGGTGCGGACGCTGACCGCGATGGCGGATGCGGCCAGGGGTTTTGGCGTCGAGGTGAGTTTCCTGACGCCGCAATCGTTTCGCACTTTTGCGATGCCGAGCTATCCCGATCTGCGGCTGGCGCTGCCGTACCCGGCAAAAATCGCAAAACTGATCAAGGCGGCAAAGCCCGACAGCATTCATATCGCGACCGAAGGCCCGATCGGGCTATTGGTGCGGCGTTATTGCCGCAAGCGCGGCCTGCCGTTCACCACGAGCTTTCACACCCGTTTTCCCGAATATGTTTCGGCGCGTTCGCCGATCCCGGAATCCTGGGTGTGGCGCGCGATGCGCTGGTTCCACCGGCCGAGCCAGGCGGTGATGGCGGCAACGCCGGCGCTGGCGGCCGAGTTGCGCATGCGCGGCTTTCGCAACGTGGTGCTGTGGTCGCGCGGCGTCGATACCTCGCTGTTCCATCCGCGCAGCGCCGATCTCTGCCTGCCGATGCCGGTGTTCCTCAGCGTCGGGCGCGTCGCGGTCGAAAAGAATCTCGAAGCCTTCCTCGACCTCGATCTGCCCGGCACCAAGCTCGTCGTCGGCGATGGGCCGGCCAGCATGGCGCTGGAGCGGAAATATCCTGATGCCGTGTTCCTGGGCGCAAGGCATGGCGAGGAACTGGCTGAAATCTACGCGGCCTCCGACATTTTCGTATTTCCCAGCAGGACCGATACGTTTGGCCTGGTGCTGCTGGAGGCGCTGGCCAGCGGCCTGCCGGTTGCGGCCTTTCCGGTCACCGGTCCACGCGACGTGATCGGCTCGGCGCCGGTCGGCGTTCTGGACGAGGATCTGCGCGCGGCCTGCCTGGAGGCGCTGCAGGTTTCGCGGCAGGATTGCGTCGAATTCGCCGCCGGCTACAGCTGGCAGGCCTCCGCGCGGGTTTTTGTCGAGCATGCCCTGAATCTTCGCCCGGTCGAGCCGGAAGGCGACGTGGCGGAATTTGTGGCTGATAAGCCGCATTTCGTCGCTTAGAGCCCTTCAGTTCCGATTGAATCAGAACCGGGCTCTAAGATTCTTTGTTTTGACGCGTTTTCTTGACGCGAACCGGTGGCCACCCCCGGATCAAGTCCGAGGGCATGCTTCGCTCGAAAACGCTAGCAGGATCACGCTGAATCGTCTTGCCCGCCCGTCGGCGAGCGCGATACAAATTGCGGATGCCAGAATCCATCCAAAATCCACCCATTGGCGCGGCCGATATCGAGGCCGCCGCCAAGGTGGTCGCGCCGTTCGCGGTGCGGACACCACTGTTGTCGTTTCCCGTTCTCAATGAACGCGTCGGGACCAAGGTCTTTCTAAAGCCCGAAATGCTGCAGCGGACCGGATCGTTCAAGTTCCGCGGCGCCTTCAACAAGCTCGCCTCGATCCCGCAGGACAAGCGCAGCGGCGGGGTGGTCGCGTTTTCTTCCGGCAACCACGCCCAGGGCGTGGCTGCGGCGGCGCAGCTTCTCAGCATGCAGGCCACCATCGTGATGCCCAAGGACTCTCCCGTCACCAAACGCGAGCGCACCAAGGGCTACGGCGCCGAGGTGGTGCTCTACGACCGCGACAAGGAAGATCGCGAAGCCATCGCCAACGGCATTGCTGCGAAGCGCGGCGCGACGCTGGTGCGCCCCTATGACGATCCCTTCGTGATCGCCGGCCAGGGCACCGCAGGCCGCGAGATCGCCGAGGACATGGCGGCGCTCGGGCTCGCCCCTGATATCGTGGTGGCGCCGGCATCGGGCGGCGGGCTGATCGCCGGCGTTGCGACGGCGGTGAAGGCAAAGTTTCCGCAAGCGCAGATCATCGTCGCCGAGCCCAAGGACTATGACGACCACGGCCTGTCGCTGCGTGCAGGCCACCGCGAGGCCCATCACGCCGCCGGCCGCACCATCTGCGACGCGCTGATGGCGGCGATGCCGGGCGAACTCACCTTCTCGATCAACAGCAAGCTGCTGGCGAATGGCGTGATCGCGTCCGACGAGGAAGTCGGCGCGGCGGTCGCCTATGCCTATCGGGAATTGAAGCTGGTGGTCGAGCCCGGCGGCGCCGTCGGTCTTGCCGCCTTGCTGGCCGGCCGCATCGACGCCAGGGGCAAGAACGTCGTCATCGTGCTCTCCGGCGGCAATGTCGACGCGGACCTGTTCGCCAAGCTGGTCGCCTGATCATCTCCTCTGAAACGAAACCGGGCAGAGCGCTTGCTCTACCCGGTTTTGCGTGACGCCTGGCTCTCAGCTCAGTGACGCCGTCCGAAGCCGCCGCCGAATGAGCGGCCGCCGCCGAACGAGCCGCGGGCGAACGACATGCGCGACGGACCTGAGGAAAAACGCTGGCTGAAGTGTCCGCCGCCCATTCCGCCGCCGAAATGACGCGGGCCGTTGTTGAACCTGCTCGGCATTCTCGAGAACTTGCCGTTGTTGCCGCCGTGGTTGCCGGCATTGAAGGGGCTGTGCCTGTTCTTGCCGGACAACGGGCCCATCTTGCCCATGTTGCCGTTGCCGAACGGCTTCGATCCGGCGTGGGCGGGCATATGCTGGATCAGGCCCGTCGCGCCTCCGCTCTTGTTATGAGCGAACGAGGGTCCAAAGTTGCCGTGTTTGTACGACGGCGACTGCTTCGCCAGATGCGTGAATTGCATCAGCGGCACGGCCTTCGGCGCACCGTACAGCTTCAGCGCGGCGGGCGCGTAGAGGCTGTTGGAATAATTCTCGTGGAACGTCTTGTAGGCGAACGGCGAGTTCGCGAGCACGGCCTTGTGCCACGCCTTTGCGACCTTCAGATTATAGTACAGCACGCGGATCTCGTCGCACAGCGGGTCGTTCGGATAGAGCCGGATGAACTCCTCATAATATTCGGGCGAGCCTTCGGACACCACGTAGTCGTAGGCCTGCCGTACCGAACGCGAGGGCAGGTTCGCCGCCATCTGCATGATCGGGCGGCGATCCGGTGCGCGGCCTGCGGCAACCGCCGTATCGCCGAAGAAATAGAAGTCGGAGGTCAGCGACGAGCTTTCCCAGGGCGTCTGACGGCCTCTGGTCGCGTTGTTCACGTCGAGCCGGACCTGCTTGAACAATTGCTCGATCGGCAGGTTCGGTTTGCGCGCGTTATCCAGGAACGCTGACGTATACGGGCTGTGGTTGCCGTCGCCATCCTGCGCTTCCATGCCCGGTGCGGTCGAATAGCCGACGATCGAGCCGTTCGGCGCATCGACGATGGCCAGGCCCCGTCCGGTGTCTTTGACCTCCGGGAACGGATTGTTGCGGCAGGCGTCGAGCACGACGATGCGCATCCGGCTTGAAATGGAGTCCAGCGTGCCCATCAGGTCGACCAGTCGCAGCGAATTGCCGTCGAGATCGTACTGCGACGAGATTTTTGCATCGACCGGAAGCAGATAGTTCTCGCCCTCGACCTGCACGCCGTGACCGGCATAGTAGACCATGGCGACGGTGCCGGGGCCGCGCTCGGCGACCTTGGCGGTAAAGTCCTGCACGACCCTGACCATGTCTTTGCGTGTCAGGTCGGTCGCCTGGGTGACTTCGAAGCCGGCTTGGTTCAAAAGCTGAGACATCGATTGCGCGTCGTTGCCGGGGTTGGCGAGCCTTGGCGCGGTCTGGTAATTCGAATTACCGATCACAAGCGCGATGCGTTGGTCCGTCGGCGGCGGCGTCTGCATGCCGTTGCGGATGTCGGCATTGGGAGCCTCGGCGAAGGCCGCGCCGGTGAAGCCCAGCAGGCCTGCCAGCAGGCTGGCAGATAGCAGCAGTGACTTGAAACGGGACATGGCGGTGCTCCTTCTCCTTGGAGATTTGGAAGCACGCTATGTTCAGGCGGGGGTCATTGTACGTGACTCCGATCACGTTGTGGCGGGAGGCCTCGCCGCCCTTGCCGCCGTTCGGCGTAACTGACAATCTCCGATTGCTGAAGATCGAAGGAGCCCAAAATGGGGTAAGCTTCGGGCTAAAGGTCACGACAGGAATCATCGCGGCGGTGCTGGTCGTCGCGGCGTTGGCGCAGGCGAGCAGGGTATTCGCGCCGCTTGCGGCGGCCATATTCATCATCGCCATCGTGTGGCCGGTCCAGAAGCAGTTGCAATCGTGGATGCCGAAGCTGGTCGCGCTGGCGATCACCGTCGTCGTCACCGTGGCGATCTGTCTCGGCTTTGCCTCCCTCGCGGCCTGGGGCTTTGGTCGCGTCGGACGATCGCTGGTCGCGGAGTTGCCGCGCTACCAGGCTTTCTATGCGGAGATGGTGACCTGGCTGGATGGCCACGGCATCTCGGTCGCCGGACTGTGGGCCGAACATTTCAACGTAGGCTGGCTGCTGCGCGCGACGCAGTATGTCACCGGGCGCGTCAATACCACGCTCAGCTTCTGGGTGATTGCCCTGATTTACGTCATGCTCGGACTTCTCGAAGTCGAGAACGTCAGGCAGAAGATCGAGCAGCTGGATAACCGTACCGCAGCAGGCGTACTGCTCGAAGGTAGCGCCGCGACCGCGGCGAAATTTCGAAGATACCTGCTGGTGCGGACGAAGATGAGCGCGGTGACCGGTCTGTTGGTCGGCATTTTCGCCGCGATTACCGGGCTGCCATTTGCATTCGAGTGGGGCGTGATCGCCTTCGTGCTCAATTATATCCCGTTCATCGGCCCTTTCGTCGCCACGCTGTTTCCCACCTTGCTGGCGATGACGCAGTTCGAGAGCTGGCCTGCCGTGCTGGGCCTCTTCGCCTGCCTGAACGTCATTCAGTTCGTGGTCGGCAGCTACATCGAGCCGCGGGTGGCCGGCACGATGTTGTCGATCTCGCCCGTCATGGTGCTGTTCTCGATCTTCTTCTGGACGTTCCTGTGGGGCCTGTTCGGAACTTTCATCGGCGTGCCGATCGGGCTTGCAATCCTGACCTTCTGCGCCGCCCACCCGTCAAGCCGCTGGGTCGCCGATCTGTTCGGCGGACCGGATCAGATGAAACCGGGCAAGCTCTAATACGCCTACGATGGCAGAATGCCTGCCGTTGGGGCTAAAGTCGTCACGCCCACAGGTGTCGCGTCGGAGCGCAAGGCGGAGGAGGAACAGCATGGCGGCGCGCGGATCAGGTGGACTGCTGCTTTGCGTGGCTCTCCTGCTTGCGATGCCGGCGCAGGCCGCCGCGCCGGCCGACCGGAACGAGTGCGACGCCAGCGCCGACAAGCCCGACGTCGCGGGCGCCGCCTGTAGCCGCATCATCGACGATGTTAGCGCGCAGGCGGCAGAACGCATCAAGGCCTTCAAGAATCGGGGCCGCGGCGCCTTCAACGGCAAGGATTACGACCGCGCGATTGCCGACTACGGCGAGGCGATCAAGCTCAGCCCGAAGGACGCCTCGGCCTTTGCGCACCGGTGTGAGGCCTACGAAAGCAAAGAGGACCACGTCGCCGCCATTGCCGATTGCACCGAGGCGATCAAGATCGATCCGAAATATGGCTGGGCCTACAACAACCGTGGCGTCGCCTACTACGGTCGGCATGAATACGACGCCGCGCTGGCCGACCACGCCGAGGCGATCAGGATCGATTCCAGGGATGCGTGGGCCTATGCCCGCCGCGGCATGGCGAGGACGGAAAAGGGTGAATTCGACCAGGCGGTCGCCGATCTCACCGAGGCGGTCACAATCGATCCGAAATACGCCTTTGGTTTCGGCCAAAGGGGGCAGGCACTCTTCAGGAAGAGGTTGATCACGAAAAAAGGTGGATGGGAGCCCGCGATCGCAGACTACAGCGAGGCAATCAAGCTCGATCCAAATCTGTTTTGGCTGTACAGCTCGCGTGGCGTTGCCTACAGCAACAATCGCCAATACGACCTCGCCGTTCCCGATTGCAGCGAGGTCATCAAGCGCGAACCCAAAAATTCCGGCGGGTACAATTGCCTGGGCGTCGCTTACGAAGGCTTGAGGGACTATCGCCGCGCGATCGCTGCCTATGATCAGTCGATCAGCATCAATCCAAGGAACGGCGTGGCATATTGGAATCGCGGCAATGCCAATACGGCGCTGCGCAAGATCGATGACGCGATCCGGGACTATAACCAGGCGATCGCGATAAACCCCAAGGACTTCAACGCTTTCAACTCGCGCGGCAAAGCCTGGGTCGCAAAGGGTGACAGCAACCGCGCGATTACAGATTTCACGCAAGCGATCCAGTTCGATCCGTCCTATATCGAAGCCTACAACAACCGCGGACTCTCCCAGGAAGTGCTGGGCCGCCGCGCCGAGGCGATCGCCGATTTCCGCAAGGCACAATCGATCGACCCGGCCGACCGGGTCAGCAAGCAACAGCTCCGCGTGCTCGGTTTCTGACCGCGTGCCGTTCAAATTCTGTTCAAAGCGCGGACCCGCGATCTGACTCGTCTGCTTTCGGGGTGATGAGCGGACCAAAGCTAAACGGGTGCCGAGGTCAGTTGGTGACCCAAAACGCCCTTCACCAGCCTTCCGAAATATTCAGTTCAGCACGAAAGAAAGCGTTTGCAGCAACCGAGCCGCTCACTCCCGACGCTTTCCGCGATCCTCATTTCGATCCGAAGCAGATCCGCGCCGGAGCACGGTGCGCAGGATGCCAATGAACAGCAACGCTGCGACCGGCCAATGAAACCAGATTCGGTGCAGACCGGTGAAGACATTGATTAGAATCAGAAAGCCCGAAACTGTAAGGGTCGCGGCAATGGGACGAGGCAGGTTCGCTAACTGATCCGTGATTGAGCTCATCCACGCGGATCGCTCGTATCGGGCGCGAGTCCGTTGAGCGCCAGTTTCCGAGGCTGCAACCGCTCCAGCTTGAGGAGTAGCGCTTTTGTCAACGGGGAAGCGATGTCGCCCGACGCCGCCCATCGTAACTTGATAGCTGATTACGGGAACAACGTTCTTCATCTCTTGCTTGCCGAGGCAGTCAAAGCCAACGGATAGTTTGTTGTGCACTTGATCGTAGACGGAAGCGGAGACTACGACGCCACCCGGCTCGGCGAGTTCTTGCAGCCGCGCCGCGATGTTGACCCCGTCGCCAAAGATGTCGGAACCGTCCACCATCACATCTCCTAGATTGATGCCGATGCGAAACCGCATCTGGTTTGCGTGAGGTGGGTCCGACTCCTGATTAGAAATTTCCTGTTGAATCTCGACCGCACACTGCACGGCCTCGACAACGCTGGCGAACTCGGCGATTACGGCGTCGCCCCAAGTGTTCACGATCCGCCCGTCGTGGCGCTCCACCAATCCTGCAATGGCGTTGCGGTGGCGGCGCAGCGCGCCCAACGTTCCCGCTTCGTCTGCTCCCATAAGGCGAGAATAGCCGTGCACATCGGCGCACAGCACGGTGGTCAGGCGGCGTTTCACCTTGTCGTCGGTCATCGACCGCATGTTAGCCTCGCCGACTGCTAAATGCATCAGGCTTCGGCTCGTACCACAGCCGTTCAATGGCCGGTCTTGGCACTTTTCAGAAGTGCCCCGCCAAGCTGACGTCCGTTGATGGGGGGCAAAGCCCACACCAGGGGTCGGGCACGTCATCCCCGAATTTATGAGTGTACGCCCTGGGATTTTTTCTCGCCGGCAATCTCCACGCGCTGCGGCGGCCGCAGACCAAGCTGTCCCTCCGGCCCAGCCGTCAGCGTGTGAATATAGAAATGCGTGACCGCATCATCGGTCGCGTTCATCACCGGCGAGGGCGCGGAGATGATCTTCAACGGACCGCATGCGCCGATCCAGTCGATATGGCGGTGGCCGTGCATCACCACGGCGCGACCGGCCAGCGTTTCCAGCCTGCGCACGAACCAGCTGCCGTTGATCAGTGCCGTACCGATGCGTTCCGAGAATGCCTTCACCGGCATCGGATACTCCACCACATGGTGGTGCAATGCGACGATCCAGCGTGCTGCCGGATAGTGGCGGATCGCCGCCTCGCAGCGATGCATCTGTTCGACGCATACCAGCCCGAGCGCGTTGGTGAAGGAAAAGTGGGTCTCCGCATTGGAGTTCAGGATGGCTATTCCGAGGCCGTCTTCCGCCTCCGGCGGCAGGATCATCGGAAACTGGTCGTCGAACAGGCCACGCAGCGCCGCTACACGGCGCAGGCCGCCATGCTCCGCAAGCGCCACGATCGCATCGCGGTGCGGCGCCAGCGCCTCGTTCAGCGTTACGGTCGATTTTCCCAAGCCATCGACCACGCGCACGCGATCGCCTTGCACAGCCGCCATTGCCGACAAAGTGCGGATTTGCCGTAACCGCTTGCCCGGGCTGAACGGCAGGTCGAGCCGGGCCGGGTTGGCGCGGTCGACGATGTTGACGTCGTGATTGCCCGGCAACATCACCGTGCGCGCGGCAAGTTCCGGATGATGCGCCATGGCGTCGAGGAATGTGGCCCATTCACTGGCGCGGCCGGCGTCGGTCATGTCACCGCTGATGAGGATGTGATCGAGTGGATCGCTCGCATGAATGGCGGCGAGTTGCGCCAGGACCCGATCGAGCCGGCCATTGCCGCGCGGGCCCGCCCGGCCGCTCTCGATGCGGAAGCCGTATTGTTCGGCAATCACGTGCAGGTCCGACAGATGCGCAACGCGCCAGCTACGCCCTCCAGATGGCGCGGCATCGAACGCGGCGAGATCGACGGGTTGCGGCATGCTGGCATCCGCAAATCCCCACACCAGCGATGCGACCGCCAGATATGCCGACAGCAGCACGATGGCATTGGCGAGCGTCGGCACGGCGAGGCGATGCAGCAAGACCAGGTCGTTCCAGCCTCCTGTCCAGCGCGAGGCAGGCCAGGCCGCGATCGCGACCAGCACCGCGCATGTCGACAGCACGATGGCTGCTCCGATCGAATTGGCGCTGCGCAATTGCGCCCGGCCGGCGAGGGTCAGGTTCTTGCCCCACATCCGTTCCGTCAAATGACGCAACGCCTCGCGTCCGAACGCGTAGCCGGGCTGCACGGCGAGCGCGTTGAGCGACCAGAAACTGGTCTCGGCAGTCCGAAACAGCGGCCGCCATCCGATCCATCCCAGCGCGACGATCGCGATCAAAGCGATCACCGTGCCGACCTCGGCCAGTGCGGCAAGCCGTTGCGACACTTTCGAAAACCAGGCGGACGCCAGCAACGGCGCCAGGCCCAGCAGCACTGCCGGCAACAGCAGCAACACCGCCCAGGCAAACAGCAGCTTGGGCAGACTGATTTCGGCCAGCAGGCTGCCGGCGATGGCGAGCAGGGACCGCTGCCCGGGACTGGCGGCATCGTCCTCGATATCGCCTTGGCGCGGATCGATCAGCATGCTGTCCCGGGTGCCGGCGGACTTCGGTTGCTCCGCTCAGGCAGCGTTTGTTTTGGGCGCGGCCGGCTCGGTGCTGGCTTTCGCCAGCGCGTCGCGAAGTTGCTGCTCCTTGGTATCGTCAAGCGATGTCTTGAGCACGGTGCCGCCTGCGTCCTGAATCTCCCGCAGCACCTTGTCCGCGGTCATATTCTTGATCAGGACGAACAGCGCCGCGTTGCCGGGCTGCAGTTTGCCCGAGAGGTCCTTCATGAAGGCGTCATCGAGACCGTAGTCCGTGAGGGCGCCGCCGAGCGCTCCGGATGCCGCGCCGAGCGCAACGCCCAGGATGGGATTGAGGAAGATCACGCCGATCAAAAGTCCCCAGAAGCTACCCGACATGGCGCCCACCGCCGTCGTATTGACGAGCTGGTTCAGCTTGACGGGACCGGCTTCGGTCTTAACCGCAATCACGGCATCGCTGATCGTGATCAGATATTCCTTTTGCAGCTTGAACAGACGCTGCCGCACTTCTTCAGCCTTTGCCTCGGATGGATAGATGATCGCGACTAGATCTGACATCTCCGTATCCTCCAACTCGATATGATGGACATGATGTAAGGCCGGTAGGGCACGTTCTTGACGGGTCAAACAACTTCGGCCGCGCAGCGCGCTACGTCGCTGCCGGCAAGTCCGTTGGCGGTGAACGACCCGGCAAGGAGCTGTCGATCTGTCAGTGGCAAGCGACCGGGTCCCTCAGTGGCCGCGCGGCTCGAACCCACCGTATCACAACCTGCGAATCAACGGATCACGCTTCGCTGATCGGGCTCATTATACGGTGCCCGGTCAAACTGGTTCTAATTCGCCGAGCTTTGTCGATGCATCTTCAGCGTCGTGCGATTTGTCACAAAGTGTTGGGGTGGAACACACCTGCCGCAAACCGACTTTAAGGTTGTGGAGTTTGCTTGATACACGCTCGAGCGGCGGGCCGCTATCGGTGGACTGCCACCTTGAGATGAAACGGCAGCACCGTGACCGACATCGGCAATTGTCCGATGCTTTCGCCGTCGACGTCGGCGCGGACCATGCGGTCGCTGTCGATGGTGATCCGGGTCGCGAGGCGCCGCGAGACTTTTGGATGCGCGAGATAGCTGCCGTCGGCGAGGTTGGGGACGATCTTGGTCAGGCTTTCCCAGCGACCCATGTCGCCGACCAGGATCAGGTCGAGCTTGCGGTCGCCGGGGTCGGCGCCCGGCGCGAGCATCAGGCCTTCGCCCGCGCCATCGAAGCTGCACAGCATCAGCGACCACATCGGCATGTTCTGCTCGGCTTCGTCGTCGATCCTGATGCGGTAGTCGCGCGGACTATAGGTCAGCGACGTGAACGCCGTCATCAGGACGTAACTGATCGGGCCGAGCCGCTTCAGGAGCGGCACGCGCTGCGCGCGCCAGGAAATCGTGGCGGCAGCGCCGACGATCGCGAGCACGAAGCCGTAGCGCGTCACTTGATCGCCCGCATAACCCTTCGCGTCGGCGCGGAATACATCGATGTCGCGGGTGTGGCCCATGGCGATGGCCTTGCTGGCCTCGCCGAGCGAGAGTTGGCCGAAGGAGCGGGATAGTTCGTTCGACGTGCCGCCCGGCAGTTGCGCCAGCACGAGGTCGGGCGCGATCGGCCGATCGTCCGCGATCACGCCATTCATCATCTCGCTGAAGGTGCCGTCGCCGCCGACGGAGACCAGACGCCGGTAACCGGCATCGACCGCTTCCTGCGCCAGCTTCGTCGCGTGATTGCGCGCGCGGGTCATCGCAATATCGTCGTCATCGATCGGGCCGAGATGCTTTTCGAGTTCGGCCCTGATCTGCGGCCAGCGCTTGCCGCAACCGCCCTTGTTCGCCATCGGATTGACGATGATCCTGGTTTTCACGGCGATCCCCGCTTGCGAAGACAATCGCGTCAGCTTGACCTCGGCGGAGGTATGAAGCAACCGGAAAGCGAACTATTCGCAGATGCAACAAATGCTGCAGACGCGTTGTGGAAGCTGGGAGAGCTTCGAGCGGCGATGGAGGCCGCTTACGAAAAGAACGCGATCTTCTCGGCCTGGCTCATGCGCCGGATCGGCGCCAGTGGATCGTTGGCCGCCGTGACCGGCTTTCGCAGCATGCCGCTGGCGATGAGGCTCGAGCCGAGCGACATTTCCACCGCTGGCGCGGGCGCCGGTGCGGCGGCGGGCGGCAGGGGTTGAACCACCTGTTGGACCGGCGGCGGCGCCGGCACGGCGACCGGTTCGGGCGCTTTGGCGACGATCACGGGGGCGATCGGCGCAGGCTCCGCAAGGCGGATTTGTTCGGCTACCGCTTCGGCGATCTCGTCGTCGCTGATCGGATCCGGCGCGCCCATCTCCATCGCGATCATGTCGAGGACCGCCTCGTCCTGGGCGTCGGCGTCTTGGGGGGCAACGTCTTGGGAGGCAATGTCTTGGGGGCCGGCGTTCTGGACAGCAGCTTCCTGGACAGCGGCTTCCTCGGCCGCGGGGATCTCGGCGGCCGGCGGCGTTTCCGGTTGCGTCAGCACGGCTTCGGCGGACTTGGCCGGCGAAGCGGACATTGCCTCGGCAGCTTTCTGTGCCAAAAATGTTTCGACCATCTCCGCGGCCGCGGCCATTTCGGGCGTGGCCGGGGAGGGCGCAGCCGCTTCGGTCTCGGGAGCCGGGCCTAACGCGTGGTCGTCGTCGCCGAATTCCACAAGCCGGCCCTGGAGGGCGGCAAAGGCCGCACGCAGCCCGGCTCTCGCCTCTTCGGAGGAGAACTGGTCGGTGCCCTTTTCGATGACGGTGACCTGCGAATCGATCAGGTCGCAGATCCGCCCGTCATTGCCAATTTCCCGCAACCGCCAGGCGATTTCCCGCAGCACCCGCGCACCCTTGCGGACCGGCGCCAGTCGCTGTTCCAGCGCGAGGCTGTCGAGCGCCTCCACCGCCGATTCCTCGGCCGCTTCGACCGAACTGCGGATGGCGGCGAGTGCCTCGGTCAGGCGCTCCTGCGCCGCTGCCGCCGCAGCGACGGCCTCCGCGGCCTGCTGCGCCGAAAGGCCTTCCTCGCGCTGGAGGCTTGCCTCCCGCTCAAGGGTCTCTTCCCGCTGGGCGTCGAGGTTTTGCTCGATCCGCGCTACCGCGTCCAGCACCATGCGGGTGTCGGCATTGCGGTTGCGTTTGGCGTATTCGGTCAGGAACCAGCGGCCCCGCGAAGTCTCCATGAAGGCTTCTGCGATCGCGGCATAGTCTTCCTCGCGCGGCAGCGTGGCGCGTGCTGAGATCGGCGAAAGGGCAAATGCTTCGTCGGCCATGTCAAACTCTTCGCGCAAATCAGCGCGCATTGCGATAACGAAACAACACGATATTGCCCGAATCGCAAATGAATTGATGCCGAGCGAATCACAAATCCCCATAGCTTCTCAAGAAGCATCGAAGCGATTCGCGACGCGCGTGGCGCTGTTCTACGGCACGCTGTTCGGCATGACCGGCACCCACCTGCCGTTTTTCACGGTCTGGTTGAAAGCGGTCGGGATCGATCCGTTCTGGATAGGGCTGATCACGGCCGTGCCCCCGGTGACCCGGTTTACGGTGCTGCCGCTGGTGACGGGCCTTGCGGAACGGCGTCAGGCCTTGCGCGGCGCCATCATCGTGACCGCCTTTGCCACTGCTTTGGGCTTTTCCATCCTGGGCACCCAGCATTTGCCGGTGCTGGTGTTCCTGATCTACGCCCTGACCTGCTGCCTGTGGACGCCGATGGTGCCGCTGACGGACGCCTATGCGTTGCGGGGGGTGAAGCGCTACGGCCTCAACTACGGACCGTTGCGGCTGTGGGGCTCGGCCGCCTTTGTCCTCGGCGCGCTGGTTTGCGGGGTGCTGCTCGACCTCATCGCCGCCCGGAACCTGATCTGGATCATCGCGGGCTCAGCCGCGATCGGGGCGCTGGCGAGCCTCGCGCTGCAGCCGCTGGACGACACCCGGGCGGCCCGCCCGGGCACCGGCAGCGCGAGCGCGTTGCTGCGCGACGGCGGCTTTATCGCTGTTATCGTGGCGTCAGCGCTGATCCAGGGCAGCCACGCCGCCTATTACATTTTCGCGTCGATCGCCTGGCAGCAGGCGGGATATGACGGGCTGACGATTGCAACGCTGTGGGTCCTGGGCGTGATTGCCGAGATCGTGCTGTTCGCGCTGTCGCCGCGATTCACCCTGCAGCCGTCGATGCTGGTGGTGATCGCGGCACTGAGTGCCGCCGCGCGCTGGGCGATAACGGCGCAGGACCCGCCGCTTGCTGTTCTCGCGATCGTCCAGCTCTCGCATGCGCTGAGCTTCGGGCTGACGCAGGTCGGCATCATGGGATTGATGCTGCAGCACGTGCCCGGCCATGTGATGGCGCGCGCGCAGGGTTATCTGACCGCTTGCGGCGGCATCGTCGCCGGCCTCGCGTCAGTCGCGTCGGGTACGATCTACGGGAGCTTGGGCCAGGGCATCTATTACGTGATGGCCGCAATGGCCGCCCTGGGCGGGCTGGTGGTCTGGCTGGCGCGGGACCGGCTCTCGCGTCAGCCCCACAAGGCCGCTTCCGGCGGATAAACCAGACTGCCGTCGTACCGCAGCCCGCCATCGCGGTCGTGCGCCAGCAGCAGGGGACCATCGAGATCGACGAATCTGGCCTGTTGCGCCAGCAGCATGGCCGGCGCCATCGCCAGCGAGGTCGCGACCATGCAGCCGATCATGATTTCAAAGCCGAGCGCGTGCGCGGCGTCCGCCATGGCAAGCGCCTCCGTCAGCCCGCCGGTCTTGTCGAGCTTGATGTTGACGGCGTCGTAGCGCACGCAAAGGCCTTCGAGCGAGGCGCGGTCATGCACGCTTTCGTCGGCGCAGATCGCGATCGGGCGCTTGATGCGCGCCAGCGCCTCGTCGCGCCCGGCAGGCAGCGGCTGCTCGACCAGCGTGACGCCAGCGTTGGCGCAAGCGGCCAAATAGTATTCGAGATTGTCCGGCGTCCAGGCTTCGTTGGCATCCACGATCAGTTCGGATTCCGGGGCCGCCTTGCGTACCGCTGATATCCGCGCGTCATCGCCGTCCCCGCCGAGCTTGATCTTCAGCAGCGGCCGGTGCGCGGCCTTGGCGGTGGCTGCCGCCATGGCTTCCGGCGTGCCGAGCGAGATCGTGAAAGCGGTGGTGCAGGGGCGCGGTGCCGGCCGGCCGAGCAGGCTCCAGACCCGTTGACCCGAGCTCTTGGCTTCAAGGTCCAATAGCGCGCAGTCCAGCGCGTTCCGGGCGGCACCTGCGGGCATCGCCGCCTGCAGCGCCTGCCGGTTCAGTCCCCTCGCAAGCGGTTCCTGCATTGCATTAAGCGCTTCCAGCGTCGCTTCAGGTGTCTCGCCATAACGCGGGTAGGGCACGCATTCGCCGCGGCCGCTCGCGCCGTCATGGCTCACGGTGGCGACAACCGTGATGGCCTCGGTCTTGGCGCCCCGGCTGATGGTGAAAGCGCCTGCAATCGGCCAGCGTTCGATGCTGACGGCAAGCTTTCGAGATAGGCTGGAAGTCATTTTAAAATCTGCAATTTTCTGAACCGCAAGCTTGCTCGCTGCAACCAACTATGGCTGGTTAGGGACAGATTCTACAAGGCAGGCGGCGTGCGGAACCTGACGTTTTTCAGGGCGCGCATTGGCCTAAGGGATGGGCATGAGCGGCAACCCGACATTGGAGCGGATAGCCAGGGGCAACGCGCTGGCGCTGTGCGCGACCGGCGCCTGGACGGCCCGCTTTGCGCCGGTGCTGGAACGAATGGTCGCCGACGCCGAGAAGCTCGGCGGCACCCGGCCCAACGTCTTCATCGATGCCTCCCAGGTATCGAAGCTCGACACGTTCGGCGCCTGGCTGATCGAGCGGCTGCGGCGAAGCCTGACCCAGGGCGGCGTCGAGGGCGAGATCGCCGGGCTCTCGGCCAATTATTCGAGCCTGGTCGACGAGGTGCGCCGGGTAAAGGCCGAGCCGATCGTCGAAACTGACCGGGTGACGATCACGGGCATGCTGGAGCAGATCGGCCGCGCGGTGGCCGGCGTCGGCGGAACGTTGATCGGATTGATCGAGATGCTGGGCGCGGTGCTATCAGCGGCCGGCCATGTCCTCATTCGCCCCCGCGGCTTCCGCCTGACCTCGACCATCCATCATCTGGAGCAGGTGTGCTGGCGCGCGGTGCCGATCGTGGTGCTGATCACGTTCCTGATCGGCTGCATCATCTCGCAGCAGGGCATCTTCCATTTCCGCAAATTCGGCGCCGATATCTTCGTGGTCGACATGCTGGGCGTGCTGGTGTTGCGCGAGATCGGCGTGCTCCTGGTGGCGATCATGGTGGCGGGCCGCTCGGGCTCGGCCTACACCGCCGAACTCGGCTCGATGAAGATGCGCGAGGAGATCGACGCGCTGCGCACCATGGGCTTCGACCCGATTGAGGTTCTGATCCTGCCGCGGATGCTCGCGCTGGTGCTGGCGCTGCCGATCCTCGCCTTTCTGGGTGCGATGGCGGCGCTTTACGGTGGCGGGCTGGTGGCCTGGCTCTATGGCGGCGTCGATCCCGAAGCCTTCCTGCTGCGGCTGCGCGACGCTATCTCGATCGACCACTTCATCGTCGGCATCATCAAGGCGCCTGTCATGGCTGCCGTGATCGGCATCGTCGCCTGCGTCGAGGGGCTGGCCGTGCAGGGCAGCGCTGAATCGCTCGGCCAGCACACGACGTCCTCGGTCGTGAAGGGGATATTCTTCGTGATCGTGATGGACGGCGTGTTCGCCATCTTCTTCGCATCGATCGGAATGTGACCATGGCGGGCGAGATTTCCGACGCCATCATCCGGGTTCGCGACATTACCGTGCAATTCGGCAAGACGCGGGTGCTCGACGGGCTCAACCTCGACGTCAAGCGCGGCGAGATTTTGGGATTTGTCGGTCCGTCGGGCGCCGGAAAATCGGTGCTGACGCGGACTATCATCGGCTTGGTGCCGAAGATCGCCGGACGCATCGAGGTGTTCGGCGTCGATCTCGATGCTGCAAGTCGCGCGGAGCGCCGCGCCGTCGAGCGCCGATGGGGCATCCTTTTCCAGCAGGGGGCGCTGTTCTCCTCGCTCACGGTGCGCCAGAACATCCAGTTTCCGGTGCGCGAATATCTCAAGGTCTCGCAGCGGCTGCTCGACGAGATCATGGTGGCCAAGCTCGGCATGGTCGGCTTGCGGCCTGAAGTCGCCGACCGTTTTCCCTCCGAACTCTCCGGCGGCATGATCAAGCGCGTGGCGCTGGCCCGCGCGCTCGCGCTCGATCCCGAACTGGTGTTCCTGGACGAGCCGACCTCGGGGCTCGACCCGATCGGCGCCGGGGATTTCGACGAGCTGGTGCGCACCCTGCAGCGCACTTTGGGCCTGACCGTTTTCATGGTAACCCACGATCTCGACAGCCTTTACACGGCCTGCGACCGCATCGCGGTTTTAGGGAACGGTAAGATCATTGCTGCAGGTTCCATTGCCGACATGCAGGCCTCGCAGCATCCCTGGCTCAGGCAATATTTTCATGGCAAGCGCGCCCGCGCGGTCATGGGTTGAGCGCGGTCACGAGGCGGGCATCGGTCTTGATGAGATCTTGCTCGAACAAGCGATAAAACGGGTCTGATCGGCGAAGCTGAGCAGACCCAGGTTTCGGAGTACCTTGACTTATGGAAACGCGGGCGAATTACGTCCTGATTGGGGCCTTCACGCTGGCGGTAATCGCCGCCGCGTTCGGCTTTGTGCTGTGGTTTCAGAGCCTGCACACCGCCAAGCAGCGCAGCCCGATCCGCATCGTGTTCGAAGGCCCGGCGTCCGGCCTGCGCAATGGCGGCAGCGTCAATTTTAACGGTATCAGGATAGGTGAGGTTGTATCGGTCAAGCTCGACAACCCGCGGCGCGTGGTCGCATTGGCGATGGTCGAGAACAACGCCCCGATCCGCAAGGACACGCTCGTCGGCCTCGAATTCCAGGGACTGACCGGCGTCGCGGCGATCTCGCTGAAGGGCGGCGAGGAAAACGCCGCTGCCGTCCCGCTCGACGAGGATGGCGTGCCGATGCTGACCGCCGATCCCAGCGCGCTGCAGGACGTCACGGAGTCCATCCGCGCCACGCTGCAGAACGTCAACCGGATCGTCGCCGACAACCAGGAGTCGGTGAAGAACTCGCTGCGAAATCTCGAGACCTTCACGGCCGCGCTCGCGCGCAATTCCGAGAAGATCGACAATGTCATGCTCAGGGTCGATGGCGTGATGGGCAAGGCCGACAGCCTCATGCTCGGGCTGAACACGATCGCGGGCGGCGCCGCCGGCGGCGAATTGAATTTAATGGTGAAGTCGATCCGCGAACTCGCCGAGGATTTCGACAAGCGGTCGGGCGCACTGATCACCGACGGTCGCCGCACCCTTTCCGACATCAGCCGCGCCGTGAACAACTTTGACCGCAACCCGAGCCGGGTGATATTCGGCGGAAGCAACAACCCCGCGCCGGCGGAGGCAACCGCTGCAGCGCCGCCGAGGGCGGCACCGCCCGCGGCGGCTCCACCGAGAGCGCCAAGCGGGCAGAAGCGGCAGTAGGCCAGTTTTTTGTCACTGCATCGGCATGCGATCTGCGATGACAGAAAATTGCGAGCGCAGCGAAGTCGTAGCCCCGCCAACGGTATACCAAAAGATCAGACCCCAGCGAGGGTGGTTGGCGGCTGATTTCGCTTCGCTAATCCACCCGACGACTGCCAACCGAGTTTTCCAAGAAGCCGCAATTGAGCGGGCTAACGACGCTATTTTGGATAGATCCAAGGTGGATAAGCGTCATTTTCAGCATAGAAGATGATCAGGTTCACCTTTTCTTGCTCCGAACACCGTTCAGCTTCTGGCGTGTCGAGTACTTCTCGAAGAATTGCGCCTTCAAGGAAGTACTCATAGTCGTCACGGATAACCTGCTCCGGGACCTTAGACAGAACGTCTGAAACGAGACAGACATCTGAATCTGCTCTCCACGGACGTCGCGCGCAAATGATCTTGTCCGTCTGTCTCGTCGAGTTTCCGAATGACGTCGATCAATCGCATTCTTTTCTTCTCTGGTCCCATCTTAGATTTCGACGAACCGCCAAAAAACAAAAACGGAGGCTACCAGGCCTCCGTTTTCCATTCGCTATTCACAGTTCGCTATTCGCCGCTCAGCTCAGCCGCCCTGCCGCGTGCGCGAGCAGCGTGTAGACGAGCCCCGTCTCCGAGGTGAGGTGGCCGCGCAGCGCCTGCGGCCCGCGATCCTCGCGCGCGACTTCGTCCAGGAGCCGCTCGAACTCGGCGACATAGCGGTCGACCGTCTGCTTGAAGCCGCGGTCGGCGCGGTATTTGCGCGCGACTTCGTCGAACGCCTTCTGGCCGGCCGGCGTGTAGAGCCGTTTGGTGAACGCCTTGCTCTCGCCGCGCTGATATCGGTCCCACATTTCGGCGGCGAGGTTGCGGTCCATCAGCCGGCCGATGTCGAGCGACAGCGACTCCAGTGGATTGGTGGCGGTCTGCGGCGTACGGCCACGGGGAGGTTGTCCTGCACCGGCGTCGGTGCGGTGGAGCAGGTCGGACAGCCATCCGTCGCGTCCAGCGTCCTGGCTTGCCGGCGAGACCGGCGGGGCCTCGGCGCGGCGCGCGGCCGGCCCGCCGAGATCCGGCGGCGGCAGCGTCGATGCGCTGCCGGCGTCGCGCATGCGCACCTCGTTGCGGCCGCCGTTGGCGGCTGCCATCAAGGGTTCTTCCTGGCGCTGCACGCTGGCGCGACCGGAGGTCACGACGTCGAGGCCGCGGCCATGATGGGCGACGATCCTGTTGAGCTCGGCGAGCGCCTCGATCTGGTCGACGATCACCTTGCGCATCTGCGCGGTGTTGTCGGCGGCCTCCTGCGGCATCTCGAGCACGCCGCGGCGCAGCTCGTTGCGGGTCGCCTCGAGTTCGTTATGCATTTCGGTGGCCATCTGCTTCATGGCTTGCACCATCGAACCGAACTTCTCGGTCGACTGCTTGAACATCGCATCCGTCTCATGGCTGCTCTGCTGGTACAGGTCGTTCATCGCATGGAGGGTCTGCTGCCGCTCGTTTTCGGCGGCAGTGCGCACTGCTTCGAACTGGCGGCTGATCGCTGCCGATCCGGCGCCCGCGGTTTCCGCGACCACGCGCGCGATATCGCGGGCGCGCTCTTCGGCCGCGGCGAGCGATTCGTCGAGCAGGCCGGTGAAGCGCGACAGGCGCTGGTCCAGGTCGGTGGTGCGCAGGTCGATGGTGGTCACCAGCGATTCAAGCTGCGTCTTGCGGTCGGCGACCGAGGTCGTCGTGGAACGGTTGGCCTGTTCGACGATGCCGGCTGCATCGACCAGCTCCTTGCCGTGCTTCTCGAACTCGCTCGACAGTGCGCCAAGGTCCTCCAGCGCCTTCGAGGTCTTGCCGTTGAAGACGGTGAGCTGGTCTTCCAGGGTCTGCGTGGCGATGCCGTTGCGGGCGGTGACGTCGTTCATGGCGGACACGAAGTCGGCCACACGGGTTACCAGCGCGCGTTCCAGCGAGTTGAGATTGTCGTGGGCGCCGGTCAGCACTTCCTGCAGCAGGATGTTGCCTTCACGCAGCCGTTCGAACAGCGCCACCGTATCGGTGCGCAGGATCTTGCTGGTCTCCTGCATTTCGGTGACGGCGGCGATCGAGACCTGACGCGACTGGTCGATGGCCGAACGCGACGCCTGTTCGAGGTCCTTCAGCGACTTGGCTACCGCGCCGGTGGCGAGGTCGCCCGCGGTCGTGATCGTGCGCGCGACTTCCGAGCCGTGGGTCGACATCGATTGCGAGAAGGCCTGGCCGCGGGTCTCGATCGATTTCAAGGCGTCGGCGGTGACGCGGTCGATGTCGGTCGTCAGTTGCGTGCCTCTGGTGCCGAGCGCCTCGACCAGCGAACCGCGGCGGCTGTCGACGATCTGCGCCAGACGGTCGGTCTGCTGCTGAACGTAGGTGACGATTTCGTCGGTTTTGCCGGTCATCGTCGAGCCGAAATTGCTGCTCGCGGCGAGCACCGAGCGTTCGATATCGGCCGAGGTCGATTTGACCTTGGTGCTGACCTCGTTGGTGGCGGCGATCAGGGCGCTCTGCGCGTTCTGCGCGGTGGTCTGGATGGTATCGGTCGTGCTGGCGGTGACGACGCCAAGCGAACGCTCCATGTCGGCGGCGATTGTCTTGATCTGGTTCGCGGCGTCGGCGGAGGTCGCGGAAAGCGAACTCTGGGCTTCGCGCGCGGTGCCGAGGATGGAGGTGGCGGTGGCCGCGCCGACCGCGGTCAGCGTGCGTTCGACATCGATCGCCAGCGACTTGACGTGGCTGGCGGCTTCGGTCGACGCCGTGATCAGGGTGTTCTGCGCTTCGCGGGCACCCGTCGTGATCGACTCGGCGGTGGCATTGCCAGCCATCGAGAGCGAGCGTTCCACGTCGGCGGCGAGCGACTTGACCTGGCTCGATGCTTCGGCGGACGCGCTCATGAGGGTGCTCTGGGCCTCACGGGCGCCTGCCGTGATCGACTCGGCGGTCGCCGTTCCGGCGATCGAGAGCGAACGCTGAACGTCAGCTGCGAGCGACTTGACCTGCGTGGCGGCCTCGGTGGAGGCGGCGACCAGCGTGCTCTGTGCTTCGCGGGCGCCTGCGCTGACGGCCTCGGCGGTTGCGGTTCCTGCGATCGACAGCGAACGCTCGACGTCGGCTGCGAGCGACTTGACGTGGTTTGCCGCGTCCGCGGATGCGGTCACCAGCGTGGTCTGCGCCTCACGCGCGCCGGCGAGAACCGACGCGGCCGTGGCGTCGCCGGCCGCCGAGAGGGTGCGCTCGACGTCGGCGGCGAGAGACTTGATCTGCGAGGCAGCCTCGGAGGAGGCCGACACCAGCGTGGTCTGGGCACCCTGGGCGCTGGTGAGGATCGAAGCGGCGGCGCCGGTGCCGACGGCGGTGAGGGCGGCTTCGACCTCGGCCGAGGTCAGTTTGAGTTGTGCGCCGACATCGGAGGAAACCGTCAGCAGCGCTTGCTGCGCGGTGCGCGCGCCGGTCTGGATGGTCTCTGCAGTGTTGACGACGAGATTGGTCAGCGAACGCTCGGCGTCCTCGACATGCGATTTGATGCCGGAGGACAGCATCTCGGCGCGCGACATCAGGTCTTCGCTGGCCTGGCGGCCGCTGCTTTCGATCCGGCCTGCCACCGCCTCGATGCGCGAGCCGAGCAGATCCTCGAATTGCGCCACGCGGGTGTCGATGTCGCTGGCGACGGCGCCGACCCGGGTCTCGATGCCCTGGTGAATTTCCTGGAACCGCGCCTGGATGGTGTCGGTCAGATGGGCGCTGCGGCCGTCGATGGTTTCCGTGACGTTGGTAATGCGATGGTCAACCGCCGCAATCGCCTGCGCGGTGCCCTCGGTCAGCGAGGAGGTGAGGAGGGTCAGCCGCTGGTCGATCGATTGGATCGCCTGCGCCGCACCGTCGGTCAGCGTGCCCGCCAGCGTGCCGAGGCGGCCATCGATGGTTTCGGTGACCGATTTGGCGCGGGAATCGAAGGTCGTTTCCAGCGATTTCAGACGGCCGTCGATGGTCTCGTCGAACGACCTGATCCTGCTGTCGAGCGAGGTGTCGAGGCTGTTGACGCGGGTGCCGAGCGTGGTTTCGAATTGCAGCAGGCGCTGATCGAGTGAAGCGGTGATCTCGCCGCTGTTCGCGACCAGCCGGGTGTCGAAAGTGTCGACGTAATTCTTCAGGCTGTCGGATATCTCCTGGGTCCGCGCGCCCATGCGCTCGACGATATCGCCGCCGAAGGTTTTGACGGTGCGATCGAACTCGGAGATATGACGCGTGATCAGCGCGCCGAGCGTGCCGCTGTCGCGGGCGAACTTTTCCGCAAGCTCGCCGCCCTGGTTCTTCACCAGTTCGTCGTAGGCGCTCATCTGCAGCGCGAGGCTGTCATGTGCGTTTTCGGTCTGGCTGATCACCTTGGCGACCAGCGTGTTCACGGTCACGTCGAGCGCGTCGCTGGCCTTGTCGCCGGAAGTGAGGATGCGGCTTGCGAGGCGGTTGCCGGCATCGTCGATCTTGCCGACGAGATCGCCCGAGCGCAGTTCGAGTTCGAGCAAGAGCGAGTCGGAGGAATTCTTCAGGGAGTCGTGGACCTGCTCGGTGCGGTCGGAGATGCCGTCGACGATGGTCGAGGAGCGCTGCTCGAATTCGCCGGTGATGCGGTCGATGCGTTCGTTCAGCATCTCGTGGACGCGATCGGCGAGATCGACGAACTCGTCGTGGACGTGGCCGGTCTTGAAGTTGAGGCTGGTGGTCAGCCGCTCGGAGGCGTCGAGCACGGCGCGCGTGGTCTCGGCGCTGGCTTCTTCCAGGCGGTCGAGCAGGTCGCCGCCGCGCTCGCCGAGCGCGAGGATCATGTTGTCGCCGGCATGGCTGAGGGCGCTCGTGATATGCTGGCCGCGCTCTTCGAGCGCACCGGTGATGCTTTTCGCGACCTCGTCGACACGCGAGGCGATCGCGTCCGAGATCAGCGCGATGTCGTGGCGCAGGTCGATCTGGACGCCGGAAATGGCGCTGCGAACCTGCTCGGCCTGGCCGACCAGATTGTCGCGCTGATGGGCAATATCCTGCAGCAGCGCGCGAATTCGCACCTCGTTGTCGGAATAGGCGCGCTCGAGGGCTGCGACTTCATTGGCGACCAGCGTTTCCAGTTCGCCGGCGCGCGCGATCGCGCGCTCGACGCCGTCGCCCATCGCTGCGACTTCGCGGCGAATCGCTTGCCCTACGGTCACCATCGAATCGGCGGCGGCGCCCTCGGGCTCGGAGAAGCGGATCGCGACCTGCGCCATCGACTGCGCGATCATCCGCATTTCCTGGCCGCGCCAGGCGAGGCTCGCGAGGAAATAGAACAGCAGCACCGGCGCAAAGAACAACGCGGCAAGGCCGGCCAGCACCAGCACGCCGCCGCTCTGTCCGATCGCCGCCTGCAACGCGGGCAGGAAGCTGACGGTCAGCAGGCCGCAACCGATTACCCAGACGCCGCCAAACACGGAGGCAAGCGTGTAGACGCTGCGGGCAGGGCTGCCCTTCTGGATCGCCTGCAGAATCTGTCCGATGGTTTCGCGATCGTCATTGGCAGCGCGACGGGGGCTGCGCGGCTCTTCGATCGAATCGAAAACCGGCCGCTCGGCGCTTCCGCGCGTGTCAAAAGACATATCGGAATAGGGCGGCGGGGCCGACGGACCGGTCTGAGGGGCGAGTTCGTTGCCAAGCGAATTTCGATTGGTGTCGACGCTCGTATCGCTGATGTTGAGCGCTTCCTGAATGGCAGACAGCGCGACTTCAGTGGGATCTTTGACCTTCTTGGGATTGTTCGCCATGTCAGCCGAGCCCTCTTAACTTTGTACGCACCCAGCCGTTCTCGCAAAAACCCGCAAGCTCGAAGCTGGATCCATAACCCCCCGCGGACGCAAGCGCACCCGCCGGCCGCTTGTCCGCACACATCCTTAAAACATCCTATTGGTTGAGCGATACGAATGAAATGGCCGCGATTAAGACATTCTTAATCATCGTTAACAGCTCTGTTCCATAAGTTCTTAGAGATGCACAGATTTCTGGAACCGAATCGCAGATCAAGGCTGGTTGCCGGCTAAAGTCGGGCGAAATTGCGGCCAATTCTGAGAACGTTCCGTTAACTGTTGCCGTGGTTGGCTGGCGGAAAATGCCCTTCCGTAGAATCACTGTGTCGGGCGATCCGGACCTCAAGTCATGTCGCTTCACCTCGAACGGGTAGAATGGATGCCGTCGCCACCGCTGGCTCCCGACGACGGGCCGATCGATTTCGAGCATCTCCAGCGCATGACGCTCGGCGATGCCGCGATCGAGCAGGAGGTGTTGACGATATTCGCGGCCCAATCGGCAAGACTCGTGCACACGCTCGCTGTCATGCCTGCGGATGCCAGCGCGCTGGCGCATACGCTCAAGGGCTCGGCCCGCGCGATCGGCGCTTTTACCGTCGCCGATGCCGCAGCCCGGCTGGAGGCGGCCATCGCCCGAGGCTTCGATGCGTCCGCTGCGCTCGCCGAGCTCGGCGAGGCGGTTGCAGAAGCGCGGGCGGCGATCGAGGCGGTTCTGCGCAGTTCCTGAGCGGAAAGCGGTCCGTATCGGCCAAAATCCCGGCAAAGTGCCGCCTTAAGGTTTTCGTCCCGACCGCTGGCGCTGTGCGGGTCGACCCGTTATAGGACTGCCGGGACCTTTACCTATTCCGGCAGCACGAGCGATCATGGCCAAAATCCACTTTGTCGACCATACCGGCGAAAAACGAACCATTGAAGTCGAGAACGGCGCGACCGTGATGGAAGCCGCGATTCGCAACGCCATTCCCGGCATCGAAGCCGAATGCGGCGGCGCCTGCGCCTGCGCGACCTGCCACGTCTATGTCGAGGAGCCGTGGCGCGAAAAGGTCGGCGCTCCGACGCCGATGGAAGAAGACATGCTGGATTTCGGTTTCGACGTGCGGCCGAACTCGCGCCTGTCGTGCCAGATCAAGGTGAGCGACGACCTCGACGGTCTCGTGGTGTCGACACCGGAACGGCAGGCCTGAGTCCTAAAAATTATTCAGCGCGATCCGGTGTTGGCGGTCTCGGCGAGATGGTCGTCGACCGCATATAGCGCGCAATCGGCTGCGTACTCCGCGCAGGCGGTGAGGGCAGCTTCCGCAGCTTCGCGCGTCGAGCGGCGCCCGCCGCGGAAAGCGAACGCTCCCTTGGGCGAGACGGCAAAGGCCCGGTGCGGGCTCGTCGAGAGATAATCCGCAAATCCCGCGCGCCCCTTGTCGCGCAATTGCGGCGGTGGCGGCATCGGCGATCGCGCCGGCATCGCGGCGATATCGCGCGTTCCCAGATTTTGGTCGCGCAGGAAGCTGTCGACCATCGGCGTCCAGAGCGATATTCCGCGCGAAAACAGCGAATGGCCGTCATCGCCGAATGGCGGGACATCGATGAATTGGGCCCGCCCGCCGGCGCCGGTGAAGGCGGTGTACATTCGGCGCACCAGTTCGGGCCCGAAGAACTTGTCGTTCTGCGCGTAGATCCACAGCGTCGGAATCCGCGACGTCTTGCCGAGCGTGGCGAAGGCGCGAACCAGCGCATCCTCGTCGCAGACGTCATTGTCGGCGCGCGAACCGCGGCCACCGGCAAAGTTGATCGCGGCGGCGAGCCCCGGCGGCGCATCGGCGGTCAGCGCCAACGACGCGAAGCCGCCGGCGGAGACGCCGACCGCGATCATGCCATTGGTCGAAACGTCGCTCCGGCTGCGCATGGCCTCGATCGCCACGCGCAGATCGCTGGCCGACTGCGATGCCGCACGCAGATATTCGCGCCTGTCGCACGGGCCGCTGCTCTCGGCATATTGGCCGCCGGAATCGCCGTAGCCTCGGCGCATGAAGACCAGCGCCGCAAAGCCGCGACGGGCGAATTCGAGGGCTTGCCGATAGGATCCATACGGCGACGTCGGCGCCCGCGCCGACCCCTCGCGTGGGGTGCCGTGGCTGATCAAGGCGAGTGGGTAGCGGCGCGTGCCCGACGGCCGCAACAGCATCGCTTCAAGCCCGCGCGGGCCCGCGGCCTCCATCGGAATACGCAGGTCTTCCCGGTGATAGTCCACCGCCGCGGCGGGCTGCATCGCGATGCCGACGATCAGTGCCGCCAGCATCGCCGCGCGCGTCATGCCGGCTTTGCTCCGCGGCGAATCCAGCGCTGAAAATTCGCCAGGATATCCGGCGTGAGTGGCATCGGCTTGCGCGTCGCTTCGTCGAGCAGCACGGACACCGATCGCGCTGAAGCTACGCATTTGCCCTCGGAGAACACCACCTGATCGAACGTGACGGAAGTCCGGCCGAACTTCACGACGCCAAGTCCCATTTCGATGGTACCGGGCCAGCGCAATTCGGCGCGGAAATGCATGTCGAGCCTGACCATGATCCAGGTGACGCCGTCCGGCATCAGCCCGTAGCTGCGGTCCTTCATCAGCGTGACGCGGCCGGTTTCGAAATAGGTGGCGTAAACCGCGTTGTTGACGTGCTGGTTGGGATCGAGGTCGGCAAATCTCACATTGTCCGACAGGCGATAGGGAAAATCCTCCAGGCGCGGGGTCGCGTCGGGACGCAAGGGGGCGTTCACGGGGCCATCTCCGAAAATCTCGTTCCCTTACAGCCCACTTGTCGAATGACGGCAAGGGGTTGCCGCCGTCATGAACGCCATATTATGGCTTTCCTGATGCCGCCGGGTTGGCTAGACAGATGCAGCCTTCCCGCCAGGTTCAACCGAAAAGAAGCTGACATGAGCGAAGCGATCAAAACCGATGTGCTGATTATTGGCGCGGGTCCGTGCGGCCTGTTTGCCGTCTTCGAACTGGGTCTCTTGGACATGAAGGCGCATGTGGTCGACATCCTCGACAAGATCGGCGGCCAGTGTGCCGAGCTCTATCCGGAAAAACCCATCTACGACATTCCCGGCATTCCCTTTGTCACCGGCCAGGGCCTGACGGACGCGCTGCTCGAACAGATCAAGCCGTTCCATCCGACCTTCCATCTCAACGAGATGGTGGAGACGATCGAGAAGATCGGCGATCCCGGCTTTCGCGTCACGACCGATGCCGGCCAGGTGTTCGAGTGCAAGGTGGTGGCGATATCAGCGGGTGGCGGTTCGTTCCAGCCGAAGCGTCCCCCGGTGCCGGGCATCGAGGCCTATGAAGGCAGCTCGGTGTTCTACGCCGTGCGCAAGATGGAGCAGTTCCGCGACAAGAACATCCTGATCGTTGGCGGCGGCGATTCCGCGCTCGACTGGACACTCAACCTGCATCCGATTGCGAAACGCGTGACGCTGCTGCACCGGCGCGACGATTTCCGCGCCGCGCCCCACAGCGTCGAGCAGATGCGCGCGCTGGTGGCTGGCGGAAAAATGGATTTGAAGATCGGTCAGGTCACCTCGCTGGAAGGCGAGGGTGGCAAGCTTTCCGGGGCCGTGATGAAAGGCAACGACAACGCGATCTCGAAGGTCGAGTGCGATACGATGCTGCCGTTCTTCGGGCTGACCATGAAGCTCGGTCCGGTGGCGAACTGGGGCGTCGCGCTCGAGAACAATCTGGTGCCGGTCGACACCGCGGCGTTCGAGACCAATATTCCCGGCATCTTCGCGATCGGCGACATCAACACCTATCCCGGCAAGCTCAAGTTGATCCTGTCCGGATTCCACGAAGGTGCGCTGATGGCGCAGAAGGCGCACCGCTACGTCTATCCGGACAAGCGGCTGGTGTTCCAGTACACCACCTCGTCGTCGAGCCTGCAGAAGAAGCTCGGGGTCAACTGATTCCCAAAAAGCGACAGTTGGGCTCGCGGTGCTTTACCGGGGTGCTCGGCGATCCTCACTGGAACCTTCCGCGAAATGGCCTTAGTCTGCGCCCATTCATTTAGGCGATTGATCAGGTGATGACGATGCGCAAGCTGACCGGACTTCAACTGATACTCCCGATCGTGATCGGGCTCACGTTTGCCGGTGAGCTCGCTGCCCAGACGGCGGAACCGTCTGCTTCCGGCCTGTGGCAGAAGGTCGAGAAGGGCAAGCCAGTCGGCTGGTTTCTGGTGGTCGATCGCAACGGCGCCTTTGAAGGCGCGTTCGCCAAGCTCTTTCTCGAGCCCGGCGATCCGCCCAATCCGGTCTGCTCGAAGTGCACCGACGATCGGAAGGACGCGCCGTGGCTCGGACTCTCCTTCATTCGCGACATGAAGCGCGACGGATTGAAATACGAGAACGGCAACGTGCTCGATCCACGCGACGGCAAGATCTACAAGGCCAAGATGACGCTGAGCGCGGATGGGCAGACGCTGACGATGCGCGGCTATCTCGGCATCTCGCTGCTGGGCAAGGATGAGGTCTGGACCCGTCTGCCGGACACGGAGTTGGCGCAGGTCGATCCCGCGATCATCGCAAAATATCTGCCGGCGCAGGCCGCGGCGATGAAGCCACCAGCCGCTCCGGCAAAGGCCCCGGCGGCGCCCAAGAAGGCTACGGCGCCGGCTCCCGCACACCCACCTGCACCTGCGCGCTAGATTTTGATTTGACGCGTTTTCCTGACGCGAACCGGTCTCTACTTCGCTGGAAAACGCTCTAGTAAAGTCCGCCGGCTCTGCCCGGTGGCCGCGGCGCGTCCGGAGCAACTGGTATCGGCGGCACCGGCTGCGAGGTGACATCAGGCACGCCCGCATCGAGCTGCAGCGCGGCGGCGGCGGCCGGCACGGCGGCATCGGCCATCGCAGCGTGGCCCTCGGCGCTCGGATGCACCGCGCCGCCATAGACTGCCGACAGCACGCCCCAGGTTGCGTCATGGATGTCGGCCGGCTGCTGCGACGTCGGCAGCCCTTGGGGGTAGGTCATTGCTGAGAAGTAGCTGTCATTGGCATCGCGGATCCAGCGCGCGCGCGGCAGATAAGCGCGATACTCGCTGGCGCTGCGGCCGCACAGCATCGGCTGGCTGGCGGCCGAGACGATATCGGGATCGAAGCTGTCGCCGGTCGCCGAGAAGCACTGCCGGTCGAATTCGGGATCGCTTTCGGCGCGCGCGCAAAAGCCGTGGTTGGCAAAGCTGGTCTGATGGCCATCGACGAAGGTCATGCGGTCGGTACGCGGATTGCGGCACAGGATGCCGCCCTCGCACAGCGCCAGCCCTCTCAACTGCGGCAGGAATTCGCTTTCGACGAAGTTCGACACGGCGGCCAGCCGCTGCGGCTGGGCGTTGAAGGAGGGATGAATGTCGAAGCCGGCGCGTCCGCCGGGGCAGGGCGCGCCGCCATTCGCCACCGTCGGATTGGCGTAGGAGGTGTAGACCACCCGCGACAGGTCGCCGACCAGCGGCTTCAGCGCTTCGCGAAGTTTTGCAAAGCCCTGCGGCAGGTCCCGCGTCATCGCACTGCGTGCGTCGTCCACCGAGGCCATCACGCCGCTGCGCCGAAACAGGGCACGTTCGGTCGCCGTGTCCACGATCACGTCGGCGACGAGGCCGGAGAAATAGATGTCGTTGGCCCCGACCGAAAGCAGCACCAGGTCGAGCTTGCGATCCGGCTGGCGGCGTTTCGCGGCGGTGAGGGCTTCGCGCAGTTCGGCCAGTTGCCCGTTGATGGTGCCCTGGCACGCACCGCCCGATTTCGACGGCAGGCAGTCGCGGGCGCGCTGCGAGCCGAACAGCCCGTCGGCAATGGTGGCGCCGGTGCAGGCCAGCGGCAGATAGGTCACCGCGACGTGCGGATATCGTACGGCGAGCGCCAGTGCGGTCCGCGTCTGATAGCTGTAGAGCGAACGGTGGCAGGCAGGATTGAACCAGAGCGCGCTCTGGCGCTGCCAGACCGTCAGCGAGTCCGGCGCCTCGCATGCGCGTCCGCCTTTATAGCCTGCGCGGCTCGGACGGTAATATTGCGCGGCTGCCGTTCCGAGATAGGAGCGGAAGCAAAAGCCTTCGTCGGACAGCGCAATCGGCCGGTCCGGATTTCCTTCGCCGGAAGCGACGCTGTCGCCGAGGCCGGCGATGAAGATATCGCGCACCGCGATCTCGGTGAACACGCGCTGACTGCCTTCCGAGCTGGACATATCGACGGTGGCAACCGTGGTGCGGCCGTCGCGGACCCTGATGTTGACCGGCTCGGCACAGTCGAAGGTCGACGTCTGCGGGCCATCGCCATCGTCGAACGTCCAGGCGCAGGTGGCGCCGACCGGAACCGGGCCGGTCAGCCGGGCGACGATCGGATGATCGATCGGCGTCAGATAGCTTTCCTTGACGTTGTCGCGGCTGCACGGCTCGCTGACGCGGCCGGCGAGATCGATACAGAGCCGGTTCACGGTGTTGCGCGCCCAGCCGCGGCCGTCGCTCTGGATCGCCAGCAGTTGCTCCGAAGCCAGCACGCTGCGACCGCGGCCGCTTTCGGCGTGCAGCAGGAAATCCCGTTCCTCGCGGAACAGGCGGAAGCGGTTGCGCACCTCCCAGGAAATCTGCAGCGGCCCATAACCGGCGGCGCTCTGGGCTTGCGCAGCGGATGTGGATATGCCGGCCAGCGCGCCGGCAACCAGCGCGACCGACAGCATCGAACGTAGGAGAATTCCAAGCATGGCGTCGTTTGACGTTAGCGGTAAGGCAGAAATAAGAGAATGAGGCCGCTCTGCGTCAAAAGACCAGACGGCGCAGATAACGACGCCGTTACCAGCCTCAGGATTGCCGGCCCTTGATCGGTGGTCGCACCCGGGCCTTGGCCGTGCAGGCCTCGCCGAGGCGGCGCCGTTCTAGCCAGGGTTGCAGCACGCTGAGCCAGAGTTCGCGTGTACCCATGATCCAAATCGAGATGCCGAAGGGGATCAGGAAGTACAGGATCCGGAACACCACCAGCGTCGCCAGCAATTGTTCCTTGCCGAACTGCGGCAGCGCCACCAGCATCGCGGCGTCGAACACGCCAATGCTGCCGGGTGCATGGCTGGCAAAGCCGAGCAGCGTCGCCAGGATGAACACCACCGCCAGCGAAACGAAATCGATATGCGGCTCGGTCGGCATCAACAGGTACATCGCCAGCGCGCAAAAGCCGAGATCGACGACGCCGATCAGGACCTGCAGCAGCGTCAGCCGGGCGGAGGGCAACACGACCTTCCAGCCGTTCTGACCGAGCTCGCGGCGACCCTCGCCCATCAGCAGCCAGACGAAATAGGCGGCAATGCCGGCAAGGCAGCCGAGCGCGATCAGCCGGTTCATCGCCGGCGGCAGCAGGTCCATCGCCGATGCCGCCTCGGGATGCCAGGCCATGCCGCAGCCGAGCACGAACAGATTGCCGAGCCAGAAGGTGAGGCCGGAGAGAAAGCAGATTTTTGCGACGTCGATCGCGGTCAGGCCGTAGTCGGAATAGATCCGGAACCGGATCGCGCCGCCGGTAAAGACGGTGGCGCCGATATTGTGGCCGATGGTGTAGCTGGTGAAGCTCGACATCGCGGCGATGCGATAGGGGACGTGGGTCTTGCCAATGGTTCGCAATGCGAAGAAATCATAAAAGGTCAGCGTGCAAAACGCCCCCACCACGCACAGCGCGGCCAACGCGATCCGATGTGGCGCGATGTCGGTGAGCGCAGTCAGGATAACCCCGGTGTCGACCCCCTTGAGGGTGTGAACCAGGTGGGTAATCGCAAGACCGATGATGAGAAGACTCGCAGCGATTCCTAGCCGTTTCCAGCCGATCTTCTTCTTGAAGCCACGCCCGAGCGCGGTCAGCAGCCGATGCATTCATCCTCCCGGCGGGGCGGCAACGTAAATATTTAGGCCTGTCATGACAGGTGACAGTCGACGGTCAGTGGCACCGTTCGCGAAATCCATAAGCCAAAACCGGGCCCTTGTGCAGCCCTTGACAAGCATGCCTTTTGGCTTCGTTGGCCGCCCTTGTCATACGCCCTACATATGTCGCCGCGTTAACGATTTTGAGTCGCATCGAGGTCCGTTCCGCGTGCTCTTTTTGCCGTTCCGTCCGTTCCATCGCGGCGTTTTCGAGGTGCTTAGGAACATCCTTTTCTGGAGCCGGTTAGCTTCCCATCAGCAATCGAACATGACGCGCGTGTCAGGCCGGGAAAAGGCCTGCGCCTGCATGTTCCCGAACGAAAGAGGACGGCAATGGGACTCTTCACCAAAGACATCAAGACCATGAACGACCTGTTCATCCATCAATTGCAGGACGTTTATTACGCTGAGAAACAACTCGTGAAGGCCCTGCCAAAGATGGCCGAAAAAGCGACCGATAAGCAGCTGAAACAAGGCTTTTTGACCCATCTCGACGAAACCAGGACGCATGTGCAGCGCCTCGAGGAGGTATTCCGCATGCACGGCGCCGAGGTGAAGGCGGTCGATTGCCCGGCGATCGACGGCATCATCGAAGAAGCCGACGAGGTCGCGGGCGAGATCGCTGACAAGGCCGTGCTGGACGCAGCTTTGATCAACGCCGCGCAGGCCGCCGAGCACTATGAGATCACCCGCTACGGCAGCTTGATCGCGTGGGCGCGGCAGCTGGGACGCAATGACTGCGCCAGCATCCTCCAGCAGACGCTCGATGAGGAAAAGAAGACTGACGCCAAGCTGACCTCGCTGGCGGAAGGCAAGGTCAACCTGCGGGCCGCAAGCTGATTTCGACTCCTGAATGAGGCAAAACGCCGCGCGGGGACACCTCGCGCGGCGTTTTATCGCAAGGAGACGGCCGGATACGCCTATACTTCGATCTTCATCGAAACATTGTATGGAAACGGACGTCATTGAATGGCGTTGGATCCCCAAATTGGGTGATCCATGCGAAACACTTCCGTCAAATTCAAGCCGGTTTCGGGCACCGATAATTCGTTCGATTTGGAAGCCGGAGCGGCACCGTCAAAGTTGACAACGTCGCTGACGCTCGCGGCGATGAGCCTCGGTTATGGCGTGGTCCAGCTCGACGTCACTATCGTCAACACCGCACTCAATGCCATCGGAACCTCGCTTGGCGGCGGCGTCGCCGAATTGCAGTGCGTGGTCGGCGCCTACACCATCGCGTTCGCGGCCTTCATCCTGACGGCGGGCGCGCTGGGCGACCGGATCGGTTCCAAGCGGATATTCATCGCGGGCTTTGCCCTTTTTACGGCGGCCTCCGTTGCCTGCGCGCTGGCGCCCAATGCAGCGACGCTGATTTCCGCGCGTTGCGTCCAGGGCCTGGCGGCCGCCATTCTGGTGCCGAACTCATTGGCGTTGCTCAGTCATTGGCGTTGCTCAGTCACGCCTATATCGACGAAAAAGCTCGCGGACGTGCGGTCGGTATCTGGGCCGCCGGCGCAAGCGTTGCGCTGACGGCTGGTCCCTTTGTCGGCGGCGCCCTGATCACGCTGGTCGGGTGGCGCTCGATCTTCCTGGTCAATCTGCCGATCGGCCTTGCGGGGCTGTGGCTGACGTGGCGCTTTGCGAGCGAGACGACGCGCTCTCCGCAGCGCGGGATAGACTTGCCGGGTCAGGTCACCGCGATCGCGGCACTCGGCTTTCTCGCCGGCGCAATTATTGAGGGGGGCCTCGCTCGGATGGAGCAGTCCGGTCGTCATCGCGGGCTTCACAGCATCTGCGATCTTTGCGGTGTTGTTTGTCTGGCGGGAAGCGCGTGCGCCACAACCCATGCTGCCGCTGCGGCTGTTCAGGAACCGGATGTTCGCACTGACGTCGCTGATCGGCCTGCTCGTCAATGTCGCGATCTATGGCTTGATCTTTGTGCTCAGCCTCTATTTCCAGCAGATCAATGGGTTGTCGGCATTTGAAACCGGACTGGCTTTCGTGCCGATGATGGCCGCGGTGTTGCCCGTGAACCTGGTCGCCCCCCGCGTCACCGAATATATCGGTGCGCCCGCCACCATTGCTGCCGGCGCGGTGCTCTCCGCGGCCGGATGCCTTGCGATGCTCGGTATCGAGGCCGATACGAGCTATTGGGCGATCTGCCTGCAGCTGATTGCGATGAGCACGGGTCTCGGATTGCTGGTGCCGCCATTGACGTCGACGCTGCTCGGCAGCGTGGAGAAATCGCGCTCGGGCATCGCTGCAGGCGTACTCAACGCGACCCGGCAGACCGGCAGCGTGCTGGGCGTCGCCTTGTTCGGTGCGTTGGTGGGCCAGTCCCGTGCTTTCATGTCGGGGCTGCATGCATCGCTGATCATTTCGGCAGGCGTGCTGCTCGCCGCCGCCGCGGCAATCTGGTGGGAGTCGTCGATCGACTGACCCGGTTGTAATTTGTGCAGACGTCGCGGCGAACCGGTTCCCGGCATTTCCGGACAGCGCGCCTCCAAAAGGGTTTTGTTCACCATCCTCGCAAACGAGCCGCGGCGGTTACCCCAAAATATACCAATGGAACTGCAATTACAGGCCACTGAGGGGTCTGTAATGTACCAAGTCCTGAATTGCCTCGTCACCGAGCATGACTGGCGACTGGTTGTGCTGGCTGGCGCCATTTGCACGTTCGCCAGCGCGGTCGCCATCAGCCTGTTTCATCGTGCCAGGGCCTCGCATGGCCGAACGCGCGCGATCTGGATCTGCCTCGACGCGGCTGTCGGCGGCTGCGGAATCTGGGCTACCCATTTCGTCGCGATGCTGGCTTACGATCCGGGCGCGGGCGCCGGATACAGCATACCCGTCACACTTTTGTCCCTGCTCTTCGCGATATGCATTGTCGCGATCGGCCTCTGCGTTGCACTGTTCAGTGCGCGCCGGTCGGTCGTCGCGACCGGTGGTGCGATCATCGGCACCGGTGTCGCGGCGATGCACTATACCGGCATGGCGGCACTCGAGCTCCCGGCCTACATTGTCTGGGCACCCGGTACCGTTTTGGCCTCGATCGTTTTCGGAAGCGTATTCGCGGCGATTGCAATGCTGGTCGCCGTGCGTCGCGACGATACGGTCCATACCCTGGCGGCCGCCAGCCTGCTGACGGTCGCAATCGTTTCACATCATTTCACGGCCATGGGCGCCGTCACGCTCGTCCCCGATCCGACGCTCGGCTCCGATGCGTTAACGGTTTCGCCGGCGGCGCTCTCGTTTCTGACCTCTATCGGGGCCTTTGCCATTCTCGGCATATCGCTGCTGGCGGCGATGTTCGATCGCGCCGCAAAGGGCGAACTCCATGGACAAAAGATCCTGCTCGATTCGGCCATCACCAACATGTCGCAGGGACTTTGCATGTTCGATGCGGAGGGCCGCATCCTGCTGTTCAACCAGCGCTACGTCGAACTCATGGACCGGTCTGGCATGCCGCTGCAGGGCCGCCTGCTGATTGACGTCCTGCGGGAAGTGAAAGCGGTCGGCGAATGGGACGGCGATCCCGATGAGTTCTTTCATGCGGTGGTGGCGGACGCCAAAGCCGGCAGGACCGTGACCAAGACGATGGGTCGCGGCGGACGTTCGCTCCGCGTGGTCGATCAGCCCATGAAGGGCGGCGGATGGGTCGCTACGTTCGAAGACATCACCGAATGGCAGGCGGCCCAGGAACAGATTTCCCATATGGCGCGCCATGACGCGCTGACCAATCTGCCGAACCGGACGCTGTTTCGCGAACAGCTCGAAAAGGCCTTGCGGCTCGTCAGGCGCAGCGATCAGCTTGCCGTGCTGTGTCTCGATCTCGATCACTTCAAGGACATCAACGATTCGCTTGGCCATCCGGTCGGCGACGCGCTGCTGAAAGAGGTCGCACGGCGCCTCGGCGAATGCGTGACGGAGCACGACACGGTGGCGCGGCTCGGCGGCGACGAATTCGCGATCGTGCAGTTTTGCAGCGATTGCGAGCCGTCCGCCGTCGCCATGCTCGCCAGCCATGTGGTCGAGAAAGTTTCTGCGCCCTACGAGATCGCCGGTCACCAGCTCGTCATCGGCGTCAGTATCGGCATTTCGCTGGCGCCCGAGGACGGCAAGAATCCCGACGAACTGCTGAAGAAGGCCGATCTTGCGCTCTACCGCGCCAAGGAGGACGGCCGCGGCACTTACCGCTTCTTCGAGACCGGAATGGACGCGCGCGCGCAGGCGCGGCGCCTTTTGGAACTGGATTTGCGCGCGGCGCTGAAGCGCGGAGAGTTCCAAGTCTATTACCAGCCGATCCGCGACGTTGCCAAAGACGTGGTGGTCGCCTTCGAAGCCCTGGTACGCTGGAATCACGCGTTGCGCGGCATGATCTCGCCGGTCAATTTCATTCCGCTGGCGGAAGAAACCGGCCTGATCGTTCCGCTCGGTGATTGGGTATTGCGCCAGGCCTGCCTGGACGCGGCCGGCTGGTCGCAGGATGTCTGCGTTGCCGTCAACCTGTCGCCGGTGCAGTTCAAGAATCCCAGCCTGGTATCGACCGTCAAGGAAGCGTTGAGGGCCTCCGGCCTTCCGGCGCATCGGCTCGAACTGGAGATAACGGAATCGGTGCTGCTGCAGAACAGCGAGGCGACGCTGTCGGTTCTGCACGAGCTGCGTGGCTTTGGCGTCAGGATCTCGCTCGACGACTTCGGAACGGGATATTCGTCGCTGAGCTACCTGCGCAGCTTCCCGTTCGACAAGATCAAGATCGACCGTTCGTTCGTGAGTGAACTGGCGACGCGTGACGATTCGATGGCGATCGTCCGTGCGGTGACCGGCCTCGGCAAGAGCCTCGGCATCGTCACCACGGCCGAAGGTGTCGAGACCGATGCGCAATTCGATCTCTTGCGCCAGGAGGGTTGCACGCAGGCGCAAGGCTATCTGTTCAGCCGCCCGCGTCCCGCCGCCGAGGTGGAGAACATGCTGGTACAGCCGCGGCAGCGCCTGACCGCCTAGGCAGGTCTTTTCGAAAACGCGGGTCGCTTAGGCTTTGCGTAGCGCGAAATGTGCGCCGCAGAACGCCATTGCCGCACCGAGGCACAAGGCGGCAAGGCCCGCGAGCACGCCCGAAATGGTCGGAACCGGGCTAGGCGCCGAGGCGGCCTGTCCCGCGCCGGCGAGGATCAGCACGCCGACCGCGATCAGGAACTGGCGCATACGCTGCGGAATTTGGCCCGAGGCCGCGCTGTGCATCAGGTTGGCGGTGAAATAGCCGCCGGAAAAGCCCACGGTCGCGATCAGCCACCACGCGATCGCTGCGCCCGCGGGCATGAACGCGCTGGTATCGGACCGCCACAGGCCGCCGAGATCGAGCCCGTAACGCGCGCCCAGCATGTGCACGGCCAGCGCCAGCAGCACTCCGGAAACTATCGCGCCGGCCAGAATCAGGCGGCGCGGAAAATAAGTCGTCTCGGCCATGGCCCGCTTGTAAGGTAAAGCCGGCTCGCCGCGCAAGCCGGCGGTTTCAAACGACACGGATATTTTGAATTGCCGACATCACTACCGAACCAGGCCAGCGAAGGCGAGGGGGCGCGCACGATCAGCTACGTCTACAAGGCGTCACTGATCTCGTCGGCGTATCAATTCGAACTGACGGATGCCGGATTGTCGTGGCGGATCGGCCGCAGGTCCGGCGTGTGGCCGTATGCCGATATCGCTTCGATCCGTCTGTCGTATCGACCGATGTCGATGCAAGCGCGCCGCTTTCGCGCCGATATCGAAAGGGCCGGGGAGGGGCGGATCGCCATCCTTTCGACGACCTGGCAGACCGTCTCGCTGATGACGCCGCAGGACCAGGGCTACCGCGCCTTCATCACCGAGCTGCACCGAAGGATGAGGGCGGCAGGCAGCAAGGCTTCCCTGACCGGCGGGATCGGGACGGTCACCTATGCCACAGCGGTTACGATGGTGGCCTTGTTGGCGATCGCGATGATCGGACTTCTGGTACGGGCGCTTATGACGTTCGAATTCACCGGCGCGTTGTTTCTCGTCGGCATGGCCGCCTGGTTCGTCTGGACGATAGGCGGCTTCATCAAACGCAATCGGCCGCGCAGCTACTCTTTCGACCAGCTTCCCGACGCGCTGCTGCCATAGTCGCTTCGCAATCAAGCGAAATGAAATGTGACTTCGCGAAGCCAGCGACTGTCGGCATCGTTGCGGCCGAATTTCCCTGACGAATCGTCGCGACGGATCGAAGCAATGCGATTGCCCACCGAGGCCGAGATTGCCGCGATCAACGCGCGGCATTTGATCGAGACGCCGCTACGGCCGGCGGACCTGCTGTTCGTGTTTGGCACGCGCGAGGACGTCGACGAGCGCGTCGATGAAGCCTGCCGGCTGTGGCGAAGGGGGTATTTTCGCTGGGCGATCGTGAGCGGCGGCGTGACGCCGGGATCCGATCTGTCGGAATGCGCGATCATTGCCGATGCCATGGTCGCGCGCGGTGTTCCTGCCGACATCATCCTGAGAGAGGATCGTGCGATGAACACCGGCGAGAACGTGATCTTCTCGCTGCCGGTCATCGACCGAGCGCTCGGGCTCGCCGGCATCCGCAGCGTGATCTGTCTCGGCAACACCTGGACGGCGCGCCGCTACCCGATGACGCTGCATCGGCACTGGCCGGAAGTGGAGAAGATGCTGGTCATGGTCGACAGTTTTGGGACGCCGCGGGCGCTTTGGCACACCGACCCTGAATTCTCGCGCCGCATGCTCAATGAATGGGACAAGATCGAGCCGTACAAGGCGAGGGGCTTCATCGCGGAGTGGCCGGAGAGTGAAAGTGCGACCGATAGATCTATTCGGTAGTGTCGACGTCTTCTTTCGCCGTCAGCATTCCCGAGAGCGTTCGCAGCGCCAGATCGAGCTGTTCGGTAGAGGGGGCGCCGAGCGCCAGGCGAACGGCGTTGGGGGCATGGCCGGGGCTCACGGCGAAGGTGGTCGAAGGGGTGAGCGCAATGTCGCGCCGGGCTGCGGCCGCGACGAATGTCTGCGAGCGCCAATGCTGGGGCAAAGTGAGCCATAGATGGTAGGATTTGACGTTCGCCTGGACTTCGAAGCCGGCGAGATATCTCGCCGCCATCTGCTGGCGCCGCGCCGCGTCGATCCGTTTCAGGCGTGACAGTTCTGCCACCGTACCGTCAGCCATCAGCCGTTGTCCGGCGGCAAAGGCAAATCCGGAAGCCGTCCATCCGCCGGATCGAACCGCGGCCATGATGCGCTCGCGCAGGCGCGGCGGCGAAACGATGAAGCCGAGCGCAAGGCCGGGCGCCACCTTCTTCGACAGGCTGTCGAGCGTGATGCAGCTATCCGGCGCGAGCGCGGCCATCGGCGTTTCTTCGTCGAGAAAGCCATAGACCGTGTCCTCGATGACGGTGAGGCCGAGCTTCTCGACGACGCGAAGCAGGTCGGCCCGGCGCGCTGGCGGCATGGTCATGCCGAGCGGATTTTGTATCGTCGGCTGAACGTACAGCGCCGACAAATGCGCTTCGCGGTGCGCCTTCTGCACCGCGTCCGGGCGAACGCCGTTTTCGTCCATCGCGAGCGGCACAAGCGTGACGCCGAGCCTCGCGGCGATGTCCTTGATGAAGGGATAGGTCAGCGCCTCGACGCCGCAGCGGCCGCCGCTCGGCACCAGCGCCGCAAGGGCTGCGGCGATGCATTGCCTGCCGTTCGCGGTGAACACGAGTTGATCGGGGGCCGGAGACCAGTCCTCGCGGGAGAGAAACTCGGCGGAAATGGTCCGTGCCGCCTGTGTGCCCGACGTGGTGGAGTGCCGCAACGCGAGATCGAGCACTTCGGGGCGTTCCAGCCCCGCAAGGCTTCTTGCGATCATCACCGATTGCGTCGGCAGGATCGGATAGTTCACTTCCAGATCGATGCGTGCGCCGCGCGGCTCAGTCGGCATGGCGACGCCGCGACGCGTCTCGCCCGAGACGAACGTGCCGCGCCCGACTTCGCCGACTACGAGGCCGCGGCGCAACAGCTCGGTGTAGACGCGGCTCGCGGTCGAGACCGCGATCTTGCGCGCATAGGCGAAGCTGCGCTGCGGCGGCAGGCGGTCGCCGGGCTTGAGACCGCCATTGGCGATCTCCGCGGCGACGGTATCGGCAAGCTTCAGATACTCGAATTTTGACATTATTGCACCGAGAGCAATGTTTTCCTTGCACCGAGGAGTGTATCGGATCATTTTGAACCCATCAAGCCTGAGATTGCACTGAGAGGGGTGCAACCCAATCGGACCAATAGGGCGCACGCGCATCCCGCGTTTGCGTCGGCGGCAGCGGTTTGCCGCGCAAAAGAAGGAGAAGAACGATGACGACGATATCCCAGACGGCAGGTCGGCCTGCGTCCCGCAAAGCAGTGGCCGGATTTTTCCGCCTGCTCAGTGGCTGGGTGAACGGCGTCGTCACCCATCTTGCGCGTCGCCAAGCCATCCAAACCCTGAGCGAACTGGACGATCGTGCGCTCCGCGACATCGGCATCGAGCGCAGCCGCATTGAATCGGCCGTGCGTGGCGTCATCGATCCGGACTTCGGGCGCATCATGTGAGGTGCCCGGACTGAATGCTGTAACGTCATCGGCCCGGTCGAAAGATCGGGCCGATTTTTTTGTCCGGTCGCGATCGAATTTCGAGGCTATGACTTTCCGGTCGCGGGACCGGATCCAATAGCCATGGATGTCGGTCGGATGGGGCTGCGCGGCATGCTCATCGCAGCCCTGATTGCCGGCTTCGCATTGGCTCTTTGGTTTCTCCTGAACGAGCTCGAAGGCGCAATGCGGGACGTCTGCTCGAGTCTGGCCACGGTGTCGACAATCGGGAATTAGGTTCCGGACTCGGCGCTAGTGCCGCACCACCAGCACCGAACATCTGGCGTAGCGCACAACGTGGCCGGCGTTGGAGCCGAGGAAATAGGTCCGCATCGCCGGCCGGTGCGAGGTCATCACGATCAGGTCGGCCTTGATGGCCGCCGCCTCTTCGAGGATCTCGTGATAGATGCCGCCCTGCCGCACAGCGGTGGAAATGCGCGCCGCCTCGATGCCGGATTCCCTCGCCACAATCGCGAGCGCTTCCTCCGACGCCGCGCGTTGCAGCACGTCGAAATCGGCCGGCACATATTCCGCCAGCATCGCTGGCGTCATCGGCTGCACATTGAGCAGGCACACCGAGCCTTTCCAGGTCTGCGACAGTGTTGCTGCGGTCGCGATCGCCGGCTTGGCCAGATCGGTATCGGCCAGGTCGATCGGCACGAGAATCGACTTGAACATCTGCGCCTCCTGCCCGGCGCCCGTTCGCTCCTGACTTATCAGGATCGGGCCCTAGCCTTTTGTTTTGACGTATTTTCTTTTACGCGAACTTGTTCTCAATTTGCTCGAAAACCGTGTCGCGAGGAGCTTAGCATGGCGGGGCAGGGATGTCCGCCTGCCTCAATCGTCGAGCGCCTGCTTCAGCAATTTCGGGCTGGTGAAGCGCACGAGTTTGCCGCGGCGGAACGCCACGTCGTTCCAGTCGTCGACGGCAAAATCCAGGATGGCCAAGCCAGCGGTTGGCAGATTGTGCTCGAGTGACTTCTTCGCTGCTGCGTCGCCGCTGCCGGCGAGCATCAAGGCCAGTTCATGCATGCCGGGATTGTGGCCGATCACCATCAAACGCGCGGGATCGGTGACCTCGGCCAACCGGATGATCCGCAGCAGCTGCGCCGGCTCGGCGCCGTAGAGTTCGTCGAGCAATTCGACCTGTGGCTGCGGAGGTCGTCCCTGCACGGCATCCTTCATCGCATCGCGTGCGATCTCCCAGGTCTGCTGCGCCCGCACCGCGGTCGAAACCAGAACGGTATCGGGCAAGGGCGGATGCCGGGCGATCCAGGTTCCGAGGGCGGCGGCATCCAGCCGGCCGCGCTCGTCGAGACGACGGTCCTGGTCATGGCCCGAAGGCGCGTCGTGTTCGGTCTTGGCGTGACGCAGCAGCATCAAACGGCGCATGGGCGCAATCTCGATTCGGTCTTAGTCTGGACTAATCTACAAGCTCATGTCCCGGACAGGGTGACAAGCGCTGCAGCGGTCCGTAAGAAACGCCATGCCCGAGACTTTCACAAGTGCGACCAACAGCCCCGACGACGACGCGCCTTTTCGCTCGCGTCTGTCATTCGACCTGGATGTTGACATTTGCGTGGTGGGGGCCGGACTTGCCGGCCTCACGGTGGCGCTGGAGGCCGCGCGACTCGGCGCCAGCGTGGCCGTGCTGGAAGGCCGATATGTCGGCTGGAACGCTTCCGGCCATCAGCTCGGCACGGTCATGCCGGGCTACAGTCTTCCGATCGGCGACCTGATCGAGCGCGTCGGCCTCGAGGACGCGCGCGAGCTGTGGGCGCTGTCGAAGCAGGGCGCCGATTACGTTCGCGCCGCCGCCACCGAAGAGGCGATGCCGGGAATTACACTGACCGAGGGCGCGCTGGAGGTCTCCACCGTTGACGCCGGCGAAACGCTGATCACCCGGCTGCAGACGCTGAGCGAGGATTTCGAGACCGAGGTCGACGGATGGCAGGTCGATCGCGTTCGCGATCAGCTGGGGACTGCACGCTATTTCCACGGCATCTATTATCCGCGCGCGTTCCAGATCGACGGCCGCAAATACATCCACGGTCTTGCCGCGCAGGCGCGGCGGGCGGGCGCACGCATCTTCGAGGATACGCCTGTCGTCAGCATCGACCCGTCAGGGATTCGCAAGCGCATCGTGACGCCGTCGGCGCGGCTGCGCGCCTCGCACATCGTGCTGGCCGGCAACGTTCATCTCGGCGCCCCGTTGCGCCGCCTGTCGGAGACGCTGCTGCCGGTCTGGCGCTATGCCGCGATCACGGAGCCGCTCGGCGAGCGGCTGGGCGAGGTGATCGCCTTCAAGGGATCGGTGGCCGACAGCGACGGCATCGATCATTTCCGGATCGTCGACGGCGACCGGCTGATGTGGGCCAGCCCGGAAACCACCTGGGAGGCGCGGCCACGCCGCTTTGGACCCGCCATTCAGCGCCGCATTGCCACCATCTTCCCCCAGCTCGGCAAGGTCGCGATATCAGACGTGTTCGGCGGCGCGGTCGGGGTGACCGTGCACGGCATGCCGCAGATCGGCCAGTTGCGCAAAGGACTATGGGTCGCCAGCGGCTTCGGCCGCCAGGGGCTGAACACCTCGGCGATGGCGGGGCAGGTCATCGCGCGCAGCATCCTGTGGGGCGAGGAACGCTGGAAACTGTTCTCGCCGTTCGAACTGGTCTGGGCGGGCGGCGCCACCGGCCGAGCCGCCGGCCATCTGATCGGCCTGTGGGGGCGGGGCCATTCCGCCGCGGCGGGCGCACTGGCCCGTTACCGCGAAGGCGCCCGTGTCCGGGAACGCGTGCGCGAGGCGCGATTGGCGGAGGCCAACCGGCAGGCCGGAACCAGGCCGGCGCGCCCGCCGGCTGGGCCGCGCCCGGTGCGTCCACAGCCTCCGCGGCCGGTAGCGGCGCAGGACGGCGGGATATCAGCCGCTCCCTCGCAGGAAAGTGAGAAAATCCGGGACGGTTCCGTGTAACGTCGGCGGCCGTGGGCCGTACTTGATGGCGAACCGTTACGCCCGCCTCGCACGGAGATTTCCATGATCGAACGCCGTATCCTGCTCGCATCTGTCGCCGGCCTGTTTGGCCTTGCCGCTTTCCGCTGGCTGCGCACCACGCCGGCGCAGGCCGCCGAGAAGTTCGAGGTGGAAAAGACCGACGCCGAATGGCGCGCACAACTCACGCCGCAGCAGTATGAAATCCTGCGCAAGCACGGCACCGAGCGGCCGGGTTCGAGCCCGCTCCTGAAGGAAAAGCGCAAGGGCATCTTTGCCTGCGCCGGTTGCGACCTGCCGCTGTTCTCCTCGGACACCAAATATGAGAGCGGCACCGGCTGGCCGAGCTTCTGGAAACCGCTCGACAATGCCATTGGCGAAACCAAGGACACAACGTTCGGCATGACGCGGACGGAAGTCCACTGCCGCCGCTGCGGTGGCCACATGGGTCACGTCTTTGACGACGGGCCGAAACCGACCGGTCTGCGCTATTGCATCGACGGGTTCGGGCTGGTGTTTCACCCGGCAGGTCCCACGGCTTCGTAGGGGCGCTGCCCGGCAATTGTTGCCCGCCCGGCAAATGTGCCCCGGTCGTATGACCGGGGCTTTTTCTTTAAGTCATTGATGTTTCTGTATTTTATAGTTTGGCACAACGCTTGCGACATCTTCTCCCGACGCGGCCTCGGTTTCCCCAAAACGGCGAGCCGCCCGGATCGAATTTGGAGAACATGTCATGGGTATCTTCGGCGCTCTCACCACCGCGGTCGGCGGCCTTCGCGCCAACTCCTACGCGCTGGAAAACGTCTCGGGCAACATCGCCAACTCGCAGACGACGGCGTTCAAGCGCGTTGATACTTCTTTCCTCGATCTCATTCCGCAGACCGCCGCCACCGCGCAGCTTGCCGGCGGCGTGACCACGCAATCCCGCTCCACCAACTCGGTGCAGGGCGACGTGCAGACGGCCTCGGTTGCGACCTTCATGGCGATCAACGGCAACGGCTTCTTCGCGGTTCAAAAGCCCGGCAACATCACCGACGGCACGCCGGTGTTCGACGGCGTCGACCGCTATACCCGCCGCGGCGACTTCCAGCTCGACAAGAGCGGTTATCTCGTCAACGGCGCCGGCTATTATCTGCAGGGCGTGCCGATCGATCCGACCACCGGCAACCCTTCCGGCAGTTCGCCGCAGGTTCTCAGATTCCAGAACGACTTTTTGCCGGCGCAGCAAACCACCAGGATCGACTATCGCGCCAACCTGGCCAGCTATCCGTTCACGACCAAGCACGACGTTTCGGTCCCCGGATCGGAATTGATCGCGCCCGGGTCATATAGCGCCGGACACAATCCGCTGGCGCTCGGCACGCCCGCGGCGCCCTTTACCGACGCCACCAGGAGTGGCACCACTCAGAGCAACAAAGCGACGCCGTCGGTTGCGAACACGGCCGCGACCCTGCTCAACGGCGCCGCCGGTACCGACTCGATCTCTTCCAATTTCATCGCGGGCGACACCATTACGGTCAACGGCCAAACCCTCACCTTCATGGCGTCAGGCGCCGCCGGCAACAACCAGATCAACATCACAGACAACATCGGAACCTTGCTGGGCAAGATCGACGCGCTCCAGGGAACGTCAGCCCCGAACACGTCCACGATCGCCTCGGGCTCGATCACGCTGCATTCCGGCCTCGCCAACAATCTCTCGGTCACGAGCTCGAACAGCACGGCCTTCGCCGCGCTCGGCTTTACCGGCACCGTGACGGCGACGCGCGGCGGCGGCGGCGGCGTTGGCACCGGCCAGGTCGTCGGTAACGACAACTCGACGTTCCTCGCCGAGTCGATCGCGGGTGGTGCGGTCACGACTTACGACGTGTCGGGCGCGCCCGTGAACCTGCAGTTCCGCTGGGCCAAGACCGACACTGCCTCGCTCGGCGCCGGCCATACCGACACCTGGAATCTGTTCTACCAGGTCAATCCCAACGCAACCGGCACCGCGGTCTCGTGGCAAAACGTCAACACCAATTTCACCTTCTCTGCCTCTGGCCAGATGACGCCAGCAGTTCCGAACATCACGCTTAACAATGCCGTCGTGAACGGCGTCTCGCTGGGCAGTCCCGTCATCAACTTCGGCACCGGCGGTGTCACCCAATTCGCGGACGCCAATGGCAACGTGCAGGTCAACCAGATCCAGCAGGACGGTTTCCCGGCCGGCCAGTTGCAGTCGGTCGGCGTCGGCAGCAATGGCCGCATCGTCGGCAACTATTCCAATGGCCGCAACCTCGACCTCGCCGAAATCTCGGTCGCGACCTTCAACGGCACCAACTTCCTCAAGCGCGTCAACGGCGGCGCGTTCGAGGTCACCGACGCGTCCGGACAGGCGCTGTTCGGCAAGGCCGGAACCATCGTCGGCTCCTCGCTTGAAGGATCCAACACCGACATCGCGGACGAGTTTACCAAGCTGATCGTCACCCAGCAGGCTTACTCGGCCAACACCAAGGTCATCACCACTTCCAACACGATGGTGCAGGATCTGCTGAACGTGCTGCGGTAGTTAGTCGCGAGGTTCGCGATGCGATTTGAGATGGGCAATTAGTCATGGGTTTGAGTCAAGCTCTCTCCACCGCAATGTCCGGCCTGCGCGCGACGCAAGCCGCGATCTCGCTGGTCGGATCGAACGTCGCCAACGCGGAAACGCCGGGTTACGTCAGGAAGACGGTCATTCAGGTCGCCGGCACCAACGGCGACTATGGCTCGAGCGTTCTGCTCAACGGCGTCGACCGGCAGCTCGACCAGTATTTGCAGACACAACTGCGGACGGAAACCTCCGGCGCGGCCTATGCCGATATCCGCTCGACCTTCCTGCAAAATTTGCAGAACGTCTACGGAAATCCGGCCGAGACCGGCACCATCGAGGACTCGTTCAACAAGCTGTTGACCGCCTTTCAGGGCCTGTCGACCAGCCCGGACTCGCAGTCGGCGCGGATCAGCGCCGTCGCCGCCGCGCAGACGATGGCGCAGACGCTCAATGCGGCGACGCAGGGGATTCAGAGCCTGCGCGCCAACGCCGAAATGGGCATCAACGATTCCATCGTTACGGCAAACAATGCGATGGCGCAGATCGCGTTCATCAACAACCAGCTTCAGAACAACGGCAAGACCGATGCGGCGACGGCGTCGCTGCTCGACCAGCGTGATCAGTACATCACGCAATTGTCGAGTCTGATGGACATCAGAACGGTCGTTAACGACCTCAATCAGGTGACGGTGTTCACGAACTCCGGCGTGCAACTGGTTGGTACCGAGGCTGCGCAGCTAAGCTTCAATCCGCAGGGCACGATGACGCCCAACACGCTGTACAACTCCGATCCGACCAAGAGCAACGTCGGCACCATCGCGATCAATTTCCCGCACGGCGGCAGCTACGATCTGGTGTCGACCAACTCCATTCGTTCGGGCAAGATCGCGGCCTATCTCGAACTGCGCGACAACACGCTGGTGAAGGCGCAGGCGCAGATCGACCAGTTCGCAGCGTCGATGGCGAGTGCGCTGTCGGACAAGACGACGGCCGGCACCGCCGCTCCGGCGTCCGTGTTGCCGCAGGCCGGCTATGATCTCGATCTCACGGGATTGCAGTCGGGCAACGTCATGCACGTTACCTACAAGGACAACACCACCGGCATCACGCACAATCTCTCGATCGTGCGCGTCGACGATCCAAGCGTGCTGCCGCTGAGCAATACCGCGACCCTCGATCCGAACGATGAGGTTCTCGGCATCAATTTTGCCGGCGGCATGGCTTCGGTGGTTAGCCAGCTCAACGCCGCGCTCGGGTCGAGTGCCAATCTGCATTTTTCGAATCCGTCCGGTTCGACGCTGCGCGTGCTGGATGACGGCGCGTCCAATCGCTCGGACGTGCTGGCGGCGTCGGTGACCACGACGATGTCCTCGCTCACCAGCGGCAACCCGCAGCTTCCGTTGTTCACCGACAATGGCGGGCTCTTTACCGGTGCGCTCACCGCCAGCGGTTCGCAGCAGACCGGTCTCGCGGGCCGCATCAGCGTCAATCTCGGGCTGCTCGGCGATCCCTCGCGCACCATCGTGTTTTCCACCAGCCCGTTGACGGCGGCGGGCGACACCACGCGTTCCGACTTCATTCTCACGCAGCTGCAGTCGGGGAACTATCGCTATTCGCCGCAGACCGGCATCGGAACCACCGGCGCTCCGTTCACCGGCACGCTGACCAACTTCGCCAAGCAGTTCATCAGCCAGCAGGGCGAGGCCGCGACCGCCGCCAAGCAACTCGCCGACGGTCAGTCCGTGGTGCTGAACACGCTGCAGAAGAAGGTGACGGATGCCTCGGGCGTCAATATCGACGACGAGATGGCGCATCTGCTCGCGCTGCAGAACGCCTATTCCGCCAACGCACGCGTCATGTCGTCCATCAAGCAGATGTACGACACGCTGATCCAGGCCATGTGAGGGTTTCATGTCGATCGATGGCGTTAATGGCCGAACATCCTATATCGGGACCTCGATCCTCAATATCCGTGCGCAACTCGACAATCTGACGCAGCAGCTCGCTAGCGGCCGGGTCTCGACGACCTATGCGGGGCAGGGCGCCAATCGCGGCTTCGCGCTTAGCTTGCGCGCCCAGGTCAGCGGCCTCGATTCCTATGCGGACACCGCCAAGAACGTCAATATCAGGCTCAACGTCGTCAACCTTGCGCTGCAGGGCTTGACCGACATCGGTACTTCGGTGAAGAGCGCGGCCAGTACGTCGACCATCGTGCTCAACAACAATGGTCAAACCTCCGGCCAGATCACGGCGCAGGCGGCGTTCTCGAATGCGGTGTCGCTGCTCAACAGCCAGACCGGCGACCGCTTTCTGTTTTCCGGACGCACCACCGACACATCAGCGACGGTGCCGGCCGACGTCATGCTCGACGGCCTGGGAACGCAGGCCGGGTTGAAGCAACTGATCAACGAACGCCGCCAGGCCGATCAGGGCGTCAGCAACATGGCGCACCTGACGGTCTCGTCGCCACCGCTGACGACCACCGTGACCCGCCTGGCTGAGGATGGTTCGTCGTTCGGCATGAAGCTTGGTTCGATCAGTTCATCGTTGACCGGCGCGACCGTGACGCAGCCGGCCGGTGCGCCGCCGGCCGCAACCGTCGATCTCGGCACCGTCAATCCGAACGATGGCGACAAGATCACGTTCAACTTCAACCTGCCCGACGGCACCACCGAGCAGATCGCGCTGACCGCAACGACCAAGAATCCGCCGCCGGCAGGCTCGTTTCTGATCGGCGTCGATACGGCAGCGACCACCGCGAACCTGCAGGCCGCATTGACGTCATCGATCCAGACGTTGGGCGATACGTCGCTGGTGGCGGCGTCCGCGATCGCGGCATCCGACAATTTCTTCAATCCGTCCGCGACCGTCACGGGGACTGCGGTCAACAACCAGGCCGCGGTGCCGGCGCCGATCACCGGCGCCACGCTGCTCGCGGGCACTGCGGGAACGGATTCGCTGGCCGCGAGCTTTGCGGCGGGCGATACCATTACGGTCAACGGCACGCCGATCACCTTCGTCGCATCCGGCGCGACGGGCAACCAGCTCAACGTCACCGACAGTGTGCAGACGTTGCTGGCAAAGATCGATTCGATCACCGGTACGGGTACGCCGTCGACCGTCACCGGCGGCGTGGTAGCGCTGCATGGTGGTGACGGTGCGAGCCTGGCAGTTTCCAGTTCGAACACGGCCGCGTTCACGGCGCTGGGCTTCAGCGCCCCGGCGAGCGCAAATCCGGCGCCGTTGCGTGTCAACGGTCCCCCGTTTGCCACCGCCACCAATCTGGTCGGCGGCACATCCGCTAACACCGTTTCGTGGTACACGGGCGAAGTCGGTACCGATCCGGCGCGCGGCACCGCGATCGCGCGCATCGACCAGTCGATCACGGTGCAGTATGGCGCGCGCGCCAACGAGCAGGCGTTGCGCTATCAGTTGCAGAACATCGCGGTGTATTCCGCGGTTACGACCAATGCCGCCAATCCGAACTCGAAGGCGCAGGTGAACGCGCTGCAGCAGCGGATTTCGGCAAACTTGGCGCCGCAGACCGGCCAGCAATCGATTCAGGACATGCAGGCGGAGTTCGCCGGCGCACAGAACGCCATCAAGGCCTCGACCGACCGCCAGACCCAGCTCAAGGGAATGGCGCAGACCATGCTCGACCAGATCGAGGGCATCAACCAGGACGAGGTCGCGACCAAGATCCTGGCGCTGCAGACCAGCCTGCAGGCCTCGTATCAGACCACGTCGATGCTCTACCAGACCACGCTGACCAAGTTCCTGCCGGTCTGACGAAAATTTGCCGGCTCAAAAATGAAAAGGCCTCCGCAAGGAGGCCTTTTCATTTGAAGCGATGCGATCGCTATGCAGATTTGCGATCGGGCTCGCCGAGCGCCTGCATTTTCCGGGCGCTCTCCAGGATCTGCTCTTCATGGCCGATCAGTTTTTTGGATTCCTTCAGCGCATGATAGAGATCGCCGTTCAGAATGTAGTTGTTGATTCCTTCGATGAAGGGCCAGGCGCTCGGCATCGCGGTCAGGATATCGCGGACGAGGCTGAAGTAGGTCGGATGGTGCGCCATCGGATCCGGCGACAGGTACATCAGCTGCACGGCGAGATAGACCAGCTTGGCCGGCGTGTCGGCAATCTCGGGTGTGAGGATGTCCTTCTCGCGCAGGATCGGGATCCTGTCGCCGTCGATCAGTAGTCTGGCGCGCTGATCGGTATTGGTTACCACGCAGGCGCCGATGATGATTCGCTCGTGCGGTTTGAGCTCGACTTTCAAGGCCATGCCTGTTCTCCGTTGGCGCTTTTCGCGCGTTGTCGATTGCCCGCCGGCAGATTCGCATCCTTTCCCATGATGGTTAACCAATGGTGAACATGCGATTTGTGCCCATTTGACGGGGCTTTTCGCGTCGCGACCCGTAGGAATACGGAGCAGATTCGGAAACGGCCAATTAATTTCAAATTCACCGTCTTTAGGGGCGTCGCGGCCGACCAAATTCATTTTTTCTTAGAGAGTTGGTTTCAGAGTGAGGCGGTCGCCTGATCGCGAGGTCGGGTAGTGGCTTGTCTTAATTTCACACCAGAAAGGTATGAAAGATGTCCGGTATTGTTCTTTCGGCTTCGGTTCGCCAGAACCTCCTTTCGCTGCAGTCAACCGCTGACCTGCTCGCGACCACGCAGAACCGCCTTGCCACCGGCAAGAAGGTCAACACGGCCCTCGATAACCCCACCAACTACTTCACCGCGCAGTCGCTCGATGCGCGCGCCGGTGACATCAACAATCTCCTCGACGGTATCGGCAACGGCGTGCAGGTGCTGCAGGCCGCCAACACCGGCATCACCTCGCTGCAGAAGCTGGTCGATACCGCGAAGTCGCTGGCCAACCAGGCGCTGCAGAGCGCGGTCGGCTACTCCACCAAGTCGAACGTCTCCGCCACGATCACCGGCGCGACCTCGAACGACCTGCGCGGCACCACGACCTACACCAGCGCCACCGCGACCTCCAACGTACTGTTCTCCGGCGCGGCCGGCGGCACCACGCCGGCCGCTTCGGGCACGACGCTCGGCGGCACCTCCGCTCCGCTGGTCGGCACCGGCGCCCCGAACGGTGCGGGTACCGCGAACAGCCTTGCCTTCGGTTTGACTCTGGCGGGCGCGCCCAGCGCCACGACGATTGCGGCCAACGGCGCGCCGACGGACGGCGAGACCCTGACCGTCAACGGCAAGACCATCACCTTCAAGTCGGGCTCGGCTCCGGCAGGTAGCGCTGTTCCCGCCGGCTCCGGCGTCTTCCAAAACGTCGTCACCGACGGTAACGGTAACTCCACCGTCTATATCGGCACGACCGGTGCCCCGACAGGTACGGTGCAGGACCTTGCGAACGCCATCGACCTCGCCAGCGGCGTCCAGAAGGCCGTGATCAACACCACGACCGGCGTGGCGGCGTTCTCCAACTCTTCGGGCACCAACGCCTCCATCACGACTGGCGCCCTGACGCTACACACGGGCACCGGCTCCGACCTCAGCATCACCGGCCGCGCCGACCTGCTGAGCGCGCTCGGTCTGACCACGTCGGTCGGCTCCGGCGACGCCACGGTCACCCGTCAGCGCCAGATCACGTCTGCCTCGACCGGCACGCTGATCCAGGACGGCTCGACGCTGAACGTCAACGGCAAGATCATTACGTTCAAGAACGCCGCGGCTCCGCTGCCGGCAAACGTTCCGGTCGGCTCGGGCGTCAACGGCAACCTCGTCACCGACGGTAACGGCAACTCGACGGTCTACCTGCAGGGCGGCACGCTCGCCGACACGCTGAAGGCGATCGACATCGCGACCGGTGTCCAGACCGCGACGAACACCGGCGGTTCGGCAGCGATCGCCACCGCCCCAGGCCAGGTCGCATCGTCGATCGTTGCGGGCGCGCTGCAGCTCTCGACCGGTACGACCGCCGACCTGGCGATCTCCGGCACCGGCAATGCGCTTTCGGCGCTCGGCCTGACCGGCAACACCGGCACCGGCACCAGCTTCAACGCGGGTCGCAGCGCGGCGCCCGGCAGCCTCTCCGGGAAGACTTTGACCTTCACCTCCTTCAACGGCGGTACGCCGGTCAACGTCACCTTCGGCGACGGTTCCAACGGCACGGTCAAGACCCTCGACCAGCTCAATAACGCGTTGCTGGCCAACAATCTGGCGGCGACGGTGGATTCCACCGGCAAGCTGACGATCACCACCACCAACGACTATGCTTCGTCGACCCTCGGGTCGGTGCTTTCAGGCGGTGCGATCGGCGGCACGCTGACCAGCGCGGTCACGTTCACGATCGCGACGGCTCCGGTGGTCGACATCACGGCGCAGAACGTTCGCAGCAACCTGGTGACCCAGTTCAACGGCATCCTGTCGCAGATCACGACGACCGCGCAGGACGCATCGTTCAACGGCATCAACCTGCTGGGCGGCGATCAGCTCAAGCTGACGTTCAACGAAACCGGCAAGTCGACGCTGAACATCACGGGCGTCAACTTCAACGCGGCGGGTCTCGGCCTCGCCAACCTGGTTCAGGGCACCGACTTCATCGACAACTCCGCCACGAACAAGGTTATCACCAACCTCGCCAATGCTTCGACGCAGCTGCGCACGCAGGCTTCCGCCTTGGGTTCGAACCTTTCGATCGTGCAGATCCGTCAGGACTTCTCGAAGAACCTGATCAACGTGCTGCAGACCGGCTCGTCGAACCTGACGCTGGCCGACACCAACGAGGAAGCGGCGAACAGCCAGGCGCTGTCGACCCGCCAGTCGATCGCGGTGTCCGCGCTGGCGCTGGCCAACCAGTCGCAGCAGAGCGTGCTGCAGCTACTCCGCTAAGCGGGACGGCGAACTCAACGATCAAGGCGGCGGGGGAAACTCCGCCGCCTTTCTTTTCGGGTGAGAACTTCTTCCGGCTCGAGAAGAAAAAACGCGCAGCATGAAGAAAAGCGTCGAAGCAAATAATTTGGGCTTCGATGTTAATTCCATCAGAACTTGATGGCCCGCATGCTGGCGCAAATATGGATTTTTTGCCGGACTGCCGACACAATCGGTAACTCTTGCTAACCATATTTAAAGGCGCAACCGGTATGAAAGTTGGGCAGTTTTTCGGAATTCCCGCGGTCTTGCAAATCGCTCCCATCGAGGTTCGTGAATGTCTAATGCAGCTCAGGCCTACGCGCGTACATCTCAAACGACGACGTCTCCCCGTGAAATTGAAGCGCAGGCACTGCTGAAGGCCGCACGGCAACTCCAGGACGTCCAGTCCAACTGGAATGGCCCTGATTCGGCCATGCACAACGCGTTGCTTTTCAACCGTCGGCTCTGGTCGATCTTCATGAGCGCCGTCGAGGCGAACGAGAATCCTCAACCGATGGAAGTGCGGCAGAACATCGCTAACATCGGCGTCTTCGTGATGAAGCAGACCGTCGACATGCAATTGAATCCGGATCCGGCCAAGCTGAAACCGCTGATCGATATCAATTGCAATCTCGCCGCCGGCCTTTCCGGTCGCGGCTAACGGGTTCGGGCGGGTGTGCCGACATGGCTGACCTCTGGAGCATCATATCAGCCAACTACAAGACGGTGGGGTTGACTGTTCCGTCCAAGACTCCCTATGTGCCGGTCGAACCCACGCTGTACGAAGGTAGCTGGACCGGGAAATACCCCGACAACAAGACGTTCAAGATCACGATCTCGGACGTCACGGGCTTTCGCGCCAAGGTGCAGTACCAGAGTGGCGGCACCAACAAATTCCAGGAAGTGCTGATCAAGGACAATTCGTTCCGGATCGGTGACACCAAGTTCACGCTGACGGCCAATGGCAAAGCGCAGATCAAGAACGTCGTCAGCGATCCGTCGAGCGGCCAGACCTATCTCGACCAGGCCTACGCATCACGCGCGAGCTAACGTCAGCCGTTACGCGTCCTAAGCCTTGCGGTCGGTTGCGCGAAGCCGCGTCGGGGCGTCCTTGGTCAGGTCCAGCGTGTGGAAATAAGCGCGACGGCGCAGCACTGCTTCCTCGGGAAACTGCTTCACCACCTGGCTCGTCCTGGTATCGATGACTTGATAGACGACGGCGCGGGCGTCGCGATCGATCACCACCTGGTTCGACATCGAAGAAGCATTCGAAATGGAGACGCGGACCGGGGCGGAATCGGCGCTGGCGCGCGCGGAGTCGACCGCCGCGACGCTCTGGCTCGCCGGCAGTTCGGTCGCGACCGCATGTTGTGCCGCCTCGCTCACGTGCTGAACGATCGGCGCGGCAACCGGTGCCCCCACCGGTTTGATGTTGAAATCTGTACTCATGGCAGCCTCCAGGCTTGCGCGAGTCAAATCCCAACCCCTCGTCGAAACAATATAGCTCTACACCTCTCAACGCGGTGTTAGGGAACACGCTCAATTCCGCGCTGACGCGGGCGTGCAAATTTAGTTAAAATTGTAGAGATCCGAAAACCGCGATCGCTTACAGCGAGCGGCTGACCGAGAGCGGGGTGATGTTGCGCGGTCCCGGCACGGCGCGTTGCCCCGAAGCCGTATAGGTGTTCGGAATGTTCTTGCGCTGGATCTCGGTGTTGACGCCGCGCACGATGCCTTCGGACACCGCATGCGCGGTTGCAAGGACGGTGAGATTGATCTGCAGCATCGCGCGGAAGGTGTCGTGGTGGCGGCGCAGCGTGGTCAGCAATTCCGGCGATACCTGCGCCAGATATTTTTGCGCATTCTTCAAATTCTCGACCGTGACCATGTAGCGGCGCGACAGTTCGCCCTTCTGATCTTCCAGCCGCATCGCCTCGCGCACATTGCCGGCGCGAACCAGTTCGGTTTCGCGCTCGATGATGCCGAGCAGGGCGCTCATCACTTCCATCAAATCTTCCGCGAGCTTGCGCGCTTCCGCCGGCGTGGAGATCGCTCTTGCGGGTGCAGATGCCGGTAAGGGCGCGGGGCTGGCCTGAGGACGCTGATTCATGTCGGGTTCCTTTTGGATCAGCCGGCGCGGTTGGCTTGCTGCAGGATCAAGGAGCGGAAGACGTCGTTGGAAATGCCGATGCCGCCGGACTTGGTGAAGGATTTCGAATATTCATCCGTCAGCATCGAGCGCCAGACGCCGGTTCCGGTGGTGTCGCCGAACGGCCCTTCGCCTTTGACGTTGGTGGTCATCTGCGAAAACATCGAGTTGAGGAACATCGCCTCGAATTCCTGCGCCTTGGCGCGCGTCTTTTTCTGCGCCTCGGGCGAAATCTTTTTCAGCGCGTCGGCAAGCTGCGGATCGTTGCGGCCGTTGATCAGCGAAGTCTTTTTGTTCGAATATGCGCCGATGCCGTGGATAAGGCTCGTGTCCATCACATCACCTCGATGTCGGCCTGGATCGCGCCGGCGGCCTTGATCGCCTGCAGGATGCCGATCAGGTCGCGCGGGCCGATGCCAAGCCCGTTGAGGCCGTCGACGAGCTGCTGCAGCGAGACGCCGTCTTTCACGACCGCGAATTTCTTGCCGTCTTCGCTGACGCTGACCCCCGTCCGCGGCGTCACCACGGTGCGGCCGCGCGACAGCGGGTTGGGCTGGCTGACTTGCGGGCTTTCGGAAATCGTGACGGTGAGATTGCCCTGCGCCACCGCGACGGTGGCGACGCGAACGTCGCGGCCCATCACGATGATGCCGGAGCGTTCGTCGATCACGATTTTGGCGGCGAGATCCGGCTCGACCTGCAATTGCTCGATCTCGGTCAGGAAGGCGACGACGTTGCCCTTGAATTCGGCGGGGATCGACATCTGCACCGTGGAGGGATCGATCGGCTCGGCGGTCTTGACCCCGAGGAAATCGTTGACGGCCGCGGCGATGCGCTTGGCGGTGGTGAAGTCGGCGTTGCGCAGCGCCAGGCGGACATTGGGCAGGCGATTGAGCGCGAATTCGATTTCGCGCTCGATGATGGCGCCGTTGGCGATCCGGCCTACAGTGGGCACGCCGCGGGTGATGCTGGCGGCAGCGCCTTCGGCTGCAAAGCCCGAGATCGCCAGCGAGCCCTGCGCCACCGCATAGACATTGCCGTCGGCGCCGAGCAGGGGGGTGACCAGCAGGGTGCCGCCGGTCAGGTTCTTGGCATCGCCGAGCGCGGACACCGTGACATCCATCCGCGTGCCTTGAGTCCCGAACGCCGGCAGATTGCCGGTCACCATGACGGCGGCGACGTTGCCGGTGCGGATGGTGGCGCCGCGGATGTTGACGCCCATGCGCTCGAGCATCGCCTGCAGCGATTGCTTGGTGAAGGGAATGTTGTTCAGCGTGTCGCCGGTGCCGTTGAGGCCGACCACGAGGCCGTAGCCGATCAACTGGTTCTGCCGCACGCCTTCGATGTTGGCGAGATCCTTGATCCGCGAGGTCGCGCCCGCGGACGAGGGCGATAGCGCCAGCAACGCGGCGCAGGCCACCCAAATCAGTCTTGCCGAACGGATGCCGGGCATCCTGTGCTCCCCTCGAGGTCTTCAACCGGAGCGCTGCGCCACTCCCATGACGGCGATCCAACATTAACTATGCGAGGGTCATGCCATGTCGCGTTTCTGAAGCAATACCTTGATATTGCTGAATGTTCGCCGGAGCCATGATGCTGCGGCGGCTTCACCAAGATGGGCGAAACTGCCGTACGCCGGCAGATTTTGCCGGGCTATTTACGCATCATTAACCATAAAGAGGCGAAGGTTCCTCTACTCTCACGGCGAGACCACCGCGATGCGCATCTACGGACCGAACGGCACCACGCTTGGATCGCCTGCGAGTAGTACGCGGCGAACAAGTTCGACCGGCTTCTCGTTGCCGGAAGCGCCGTCGACACCCGAGGAGCCGCGCTCGGCTGCAGCACCCAGGGCCGCCGGCAACATCGATGCGCTGCTGGCGCTGCAGGGCGTCGAGGATCCGACCGAGCGCCGTAAGCGTTCGGTAGCGCGGGGCAGGGGCGCGCTCGACGTGCTCGACGAGCTCAAGATCGGACTGCTTTCCGGCAATCTCGATGCTTCCACGATGAACCGGCTGCGCGATGCCGCGGCCAATCTGAAATCCTCCTCCGGCGATCCCGGCCTCGACGCGGTATTGTCCGAGATTGAGCTGCGGGTTGAAGTCGAGCTGGCAAAGGCCGGCCGGTTCTAGTTTCGAATGTCATTGCCCGGCTTGACCGGGCAACCCAGTATTCCAGAGACGCCTGCTTCTGACGGAGAGGCCGCAGCGTACTGGATGCCCCGCTTGAAGCGTGGCATGACAGCGGTGGATAGCCTCACGCCGCTATCGAATTGCGCGCCGCGTCGTAGCGGCGCTGCGCGTTCAACACCTCCTTCAAGTTCGTCTCCGCCCACTCCCGCAACGGATCGACCGCGCCGGCGAGTGTCGCGCCGAGCGGCGTGATCGAATACTCCACCGTGACAGGCACGGTCGCGATCGCGCGTCGCCGGATCAGTCCGTCGCGTTCGAGCGATTTGAGAACCTGGCTGAGCATCTTCTGCGAGATGCCTTCAATGGTGCGGCGTAACGCATTGAAACGCATCGGCTCGTCGCGCACGAGAAGCAGGATTAACACCGCCCATTTATCGCCGACGCGATCGAGAATCTGGCGCGTCGGGCAATTGGCCGAATAGGCGTTCGGGGTTTTCGAATTGGCGGCTTTCACAGCGGTTACTCCGGCGTAATCAGGTGACCCAAAAGTGCTCTCTTCACACTTACATCCTTTTCGCTATCTAGTCACCATTGGATACCACATTCGCGTATCGCAAGGGAGACTTCCATGAAAATCGCCGTCATTGGCGCGTCCGGCAACGCCGGTTCGCGCATATCAGCCGAACTCGCCCGCCGCGGCCACAGCGTGACCGCCATCGCCCGCCATCCCGAAAAGATCGCTGCCCAGGCCAACGTCACGCCAACCCGGGGCGACGTGATGGACCAGGCCGGGCTTGCCCGGCTTCTGGCCGGCCACGACGCCGCAATCAGCTCGGTTCATTTTCTTGCCAGCGATCCGGCCAAGCTGATCGGCGCCGCCAAGGAATCGAAGGTTGGCCGCTACCTCGTCGTCGGCGGCGCCGGCAGCCTCGAAGTGGCCCCGGGCGTCCGTCTGGTCACCACCCCGGGTTTTCCCGTGGCATACAAGGCGGAAGCCGAAAAGGGCGCCGCGTTCCTCGACCTGCTCCGGGGCGAGACGGAACTCAACTGGACCTTCCTGTCGCCCTCGGCCCTGTTCACCGCCGGCGAACGAACCGGCAAGTTCCGCCTCGGGAACGACCAGCTTTTGACCTCTGCCGACGGCAAAAGCTCGATTTCCTTCGAGGATTTCGCAGTTGCACTCGCCGACGAGATCGAGCGCCCGGCCCATATCCGCCAGCGCTTCACGGTCGGCTACTAAAGAACGGGCCGCCCGATAACTTTGCCTGTGCAAGGCCTTGGGGGAGATGCCCCCAGGGGGACGGCCTATATTGTCTGTCACAACCCGCCGCTATATAAGGCCCGCGCGGACGGACAATTTTCCGCCCCGCCTTGCACGTGAAGATGGGCTGGCCTTGGAAAAGTTGAAGAATTATCGACCCTCCGAAAAAGAGCCTTTCATGAACGACCGCCAGCGCGATTATTTTCGCGCCAAGCTGCTGGCGTGGAAGGATGAGATCCTGAGGGAATCAAAGATTACCCTGCAGACCCTCCAGGAAGAGAACGTCAATCATCCCGATTTGGCTGATCGCGCCTCTTCCGAAACCGATCGCGCCATCGAACTGCGCGCCCGCGACCGCCAGCGCAAATTGATCTCCAAGATCGACGCCGCGCTGCAACGCATCGAGGACAACACCTACGGCTATTGCGAGGAGACCGGCGAGCCGATCTCGCTCAAGCGGCTGGAGGCCCGCCCGATTGCAACGCTGTCGGTGGAAGCGCAGGAGCGTCACGAGAAGCGCGAGAAGGTTTATCGGGACGAGTAGGGCATTGACGGGCGACTGACCGCAGTGCGCGGTCAGCGCTCCGCCTTGCAACAAGAAAGCCGCCGCTGATGGACAACATTCTTGCGGCCGCACAGACCATCGTTACGGCTCGCCGCAATCGCACGCCGCTGGCCTCGCTTGCTCCTGAGCTTGTGCCCGGCGATGAGGCGGAAGGCTATCGCATTCAACGCGCGGTCCACGACCTGCTGCTGCCGCAAACCGGTAGCCTGGTCGGTTACAAGATCGGCTGCACCAGCGCGGTGATGCAGCAATATCTCGACATCCCCCATCCCTGCGCCGGCGGCGTGTTTGCCAAGGGGGTTCACGACAGCGGCGCCAAGCTGCGCCACGGCGACTATGTCCGTGTCGGCGTCGAATGCGAGATCGCGGTGCGGCTCGCGCGCAATCTCGCGCCATCGGAAGCCCCGTTCACCGCGGAGTGGATGATGGAGGCGATCGAGGCCTACCACCCCGCGATCGAGATCGTCGACGACCGCTACGTCAAATGGGAGACGATGGGCGCACCGACGCTGGTTGCTGATGATTTCTTCGCCGCCGGCTGCGTGCTCGGCAAGGCGGTGGCGCGCACCAAGGCGCCGGACCTGCTCACGGTCAAGGGCCGCGCCATCGTCAACGGCGAGGAAGCCGGGCGCGGCACCGGCGCCGATGTGCTCGGTCATCCCAACAACGCGCTGGCCTGGCTCGCCAACCATCTCGCCGACGAGGGCAAGGGACTGCATGCGGGCCAGATTGTGCTAACGGGAAGTCTTGTGAAGACCGTGTGGCTCAACGCTGGCGACCGCGTGAAGATGGAACTGGATGGCTTGGGGACCGTGGAAGCGAAGTTTGCGTAGATTCCGTAGGGTGGGCAAAGCGTAGCGTGCCACCATTCAGCACAATGATTTTGATAGATGGTGGGCACGGCGCGAAGCCGCGCCTTTGCCCACCCTACGATCGGTGATTGCGTGATGGCAGAAAGCGTTCCGTCGGTTCTCGAATCCGACGCGCGAGGTGAAATCGCCGACATCTATGCCGACATTCGAAAAGTTCTCGGCACCAGCGTGGTCAACCTGATCTGGCGCAACCTCGCGACCATGCCGGATGCGCTGGAATGGACGTGGTCCACCGTCCGTCCGCTCTATCTCGCCGACGGCCCATTGCATGCCGAAGCCGTCAGGCAAACGATCGCGCTGCCGGACTGCCCCGGCTTCTCCACCGACACGTTAGCTTCCGCCGGCCTGGACGAGACCGAACGCGCGCTCATTCGTGACGTGCTCGGCAGCTATCAATATACCAACGCGCTCGCGCTCGTCGTGTTGTCCGCGCTCCTCGCGCATTACGACCCGCGGCCAGCGGATGCGGTGAAGCCTGCCGGCACCGCGCCAAAGCCGTCCGGCGCAAAAATTCCAGAACTGCCACCGATGGATGCATTGGACCCGGAAGTGACAGCTCTGGTTGCAGAATTGAATTCCTTCGGCGAAGACACCGAGCCGCAGTTGATCGCAAGCATGTACCGGCATCTGGCGTATTGGCCGGCCTATCTGGCGCTGGTGCGAACCATGCTGGCGCCGCTGCAGCGGGAAGGGCGGCTGAATGCACTGACGCTTTCGACTCGCGCGCTTGGGTATGCCCATGGCGCTGTTCTTGCGCGGCAACTGAAACCTGCCACGCCGCCGGATACGCTGAAGGGGGTGCTCGCTTCCTGCCGACTGTTCGTCGAACATCCTATCACACGCATGACGGGGCTCTGCGCCCTGATCCGGCGCGCGACGCCGGAGTGAGGCATCAGCCGTCGGAGCACTTCAGATCGGATTTGTCCCAGAAAGCTTTGATGGCATTGAAGGGCACGGAGAGGCGTTCCCGATTCCCCATGAGGCGCAGCAAGACCTCGAAGCGGTCGTCCTTGATGTTCAACTGCTCGAAGTCATTCTGCAGGATGATGGTCATATCGTCGGGATATTTCGACTTGAGGCCGATCGACAGTTTCACACCGTCGGCGTGGGTGCGGAACGTGACATTGACCGGCCGCTGCTCGGAGGCGAGCTTGAGCGTCTCGGCGATTCTGGAGCGCGCTGTCGGCTTGCTGCACGACTCGGCGAACGCGGACGAGGCCGGGATGACGATCGCGAGGAGGAGAAGCATTGCCGCATAGGAGATGGCCATACCCCGCACTTGCGGGGTATCCAGTACGCCGCGACCTGTCGTGTCCATCACTACTGTCTCTGGAATACTCGATCGCCTGCCTGCGAGCACGAATGACAACTGGCTGTGTTTCGCGTTGCCGCGGCTCGCTTCACCCAAGGTCATGCTAACCAGTTCCCTCAAAAAAGAAAGAGGGCGCAGGAAATGCCGGGCCGCCGGGCACCCGCAGCCCAGGTCCACGGGTAGCAGGCACAGGTCAGTTGCCACCGGGCGCTCGGGATCGCCCTACGCTCCCTGTGCAGCAGTTTTAAAGGTTTAAGCCGTGCTCTCCGCCGCAGAGCGTTCGTCTTGCCAACCGTCACCGCAAAATTAATGGTTAATCGAAAACCTGGTCGGGGTTCGAAGTAGTTGGCCTGGGTGGCGCCAATAATGGATGCCAGGGCCATTCGATCGTGCAACGTAGCTTCATTAACTATCGCATCAGGCCATGGCTGCCGACCGAATCCTTGCCGGAGGGGTTTGAGCGCCGTTCGTTTGTGCCGTTTCGTACTCGGGGAATATCGGCTGCGACAAACTTGCACATACGATACTGCCGCGACACCGCACCGCCCGTGACGATTCGCATCATGTCCTTCTTGGGCGGAGTGACGTTCGGGAAGGAACGATTCTCGGCCCGGAAAATTATGCACTCGTGTCGCTAGACACGCGGCAACCTTGTCAGGCTTCGGCGCAATCTTCCCCCCAGAGGGCGCTGGAGCCTGCCTTTTTAACGGGCTTGGAGAGGAGACGCGACCGCGGCGTTTCGCTTCGCTCGCGGCGGCCATGGTGGCTGCTTCCTTCGATACTCGCGCGCTGCGCGCTCTTCGTCAAAGGGAGGTTTTGAGACCGATGATTCGGGGCGACGCGATTGAACGTGCGATACGGGGAAACGACAAGCGTGCCGGTGGCCCGGTTCCTCAGCCGGCGCTTTTGGGCCGCGCGGTTGGCAATCGCATCGCCGTCACAGGCTGATGACATACGCGCTCATCGCCAGCAAAATGGCGACGCTTATGGCGATAAGGATCAAGAAGAATTTTCCCATTGCTCTGCCTCTCGCAGACCCCAACGCAAAGCAGCCGGAATAGTTCTTTGCTGACCGGCGAGCTCACCCGCGTTCGCAGAAGGGCCCGCCATCGAGGCGGGCCCTTCGAAAATCAGGTGTGACCTCGATCAGATCGCGACGCCGTAATAATCGTTGACGGCGCGGGTCCTGGTCGGGTCGCTCCAGTTCCAGGTGTTGTCGTTGCGGTAATGCGGTGCGCCCTTGAGCTGCGCTTCCGTCACGCCGGTGACGTAGCCGCCGAGCGAGGTATCGTATTTCAGCGATTGCCAGGGCAGCGGATAGTGCTCGTCGCCGATGCCGAGAAAGCCGCCAAAACTGAGCACGGCGTAAGACACCTTGCCGCTCGGCTTGTCGATCATGACGCGTTCGATCGAGCCGATCTTGTTGCGGTCGGCCCCGTAGACCGCCGTTCCCTCGACCTTGTCGCTGCCGATCAGGTTACCGGCTTCGCTTGCTTCCAAAGACATGCTTTCCTCCAGTTGGGGATTGAAGAACAGAAAACGAAGGGCGTGAGGAAACGTTCCTGAGTGAAAGGGTACGCATCGACGCACGCCCCCGATACCTGAGTAGCGCGCACCTGCTGGATTTAAATTGGTTGCAACTCGACGCCCGCTAACAGGCGCTGCGCGTTCACACGTCCTCGGCGACGTGCCAACTTTTCGTGAGGCAGGTTGCCCAATCGAAGCAGCCATATCGGATCAATAATTGTCAAGCCGACCAGATCTCCGCCACGAGTGCTGGCAGCATCACCTAACAGTGACTTTGGCAATGTGAAATATCTCACGCGCCCGCACTGAGTCCGGACCTACGAAAGGTCATTTAGCGTAGGAGGAAAACATGCGTGTACGTATTGCATTTCTTGCGTTAGTGACATCGGCAATTGTCTACACCGGCCTTAACGCGGCATCGGCGAAAGATTACCCTTATTGCCTCCAGGGCGATGACTTCGCCGGCGGGTCGGGCGAGTGTATCTACTCGACCCACGCGCAGTGCCAGGCTGCGGCTTCGGGCCGGACGGCTTCTTGTATAGACAATCACAACTTCAGCGCCAACGCCCTGTTCATCGACAGGAACCACTCGCGTCGGCGCCCGCACTGAAGGCGGGCGGTGCGACGGGCATTAATGCGCGTTGGGACACATCGGTCAAAAACGACCACGGCCTCCGCCAGGGGAGCTGACGGAGGCCGTGATATTGTCGGACTGGCGCGGCAATGAGCTGCGGCCTCCGCCGGGTAAATTGGCTGAGGCGGTCGAACATCGCGTCACGTCCGGATTGGCAAGGGCACGAAGGATCGCACCGCCACCGATCCAGGCCCGACGCTAGCCATCAGCTCTCTAGATCGATCGCCGTTGCCGGCCGGCGAAGAGACCGTAGACAAAAAGCACAATGATGGCGCCGACGACCGCACCGATCAGGCCCGCGCCTTCGCCGGGCCTGTACCATCCGAGCGCCTGGCCGAGATAAGTCGCTACGAAGGCGCCGACGATGCCCAGTATGGTGGTGAGAATGAAGCCTGAGGGCTCGTTATCTCCAGGCATGATGAATTTAGCAAACACGCCCGCAATAAAACCAATGATGATCGTCCAAAGTACACCCATCTCGATGCTCCGTTCTTGATCGCTCCGATGTCACGTCCATCAATTCATGCTGCGGGCAAACGGCCGTCCGGCGTGTATTTGTCGACGGCTGCCGGAAGCTCGCGCGACAATCTCGCGAGGATTTCCTCCTGCGACAGTCCGGTCTGCTGTTCGAGTTGTGCCAGAACGTCGGAGCCGATCGCCTGCTTCAATTCGGGCGGAGAGACATCCTTGTTCGGACCCTGATTGATCCAGGATTCAGCCTTGTCGCCCTGGCCATTTTGCTGGAACCTATCGAGCAGTTCGCCGAGCCCGCCGCTGAGGAGGCCGCCAGCCCCGGCGCCGCCCAACATCCCGCCGAGGTTGCCCAGCAAGCCGCCCAAGGGCTGCTGACCGGCGCCTGCATCCGGCTGGCCGCCGCCGGCGCCCTTGAGAAGTTCTGCCAATTTGTCGCGGTTCTGGTATCCGGCAATGGCGAGTAGCCCGAGAAGGGCAGTCATCGATGGCATTCCGCGGGTCATGGTCGGCTCCCTTTGTTCGGTGCTGTCAGGAACGCGGAGCGGAAGCTTCGGTTCCATTGCGTGAGCGGCCGCAACGAAGCCAACACCCGCCGCTGCCGCCGCAAGCCCAGGACGATGATCCCCGCGCAAACGACCACGGCCTCCGTCAGGGGAGCTGACGGAGGCCGTGTAGAACATCTCCGTCGCGCCTAGGTTCGCAACGAGATGTGGGAGCTCGGATGAAACTCAGAATGGCAGCAGCACGTCCATTACCTGCTGGCCGTAGCGGGGTTGCTGCACGTCGGTGATCTGGCCGCGGCCGCCATAGGCGATGCGGGCCTGCGCGATCTTCGAGGAATCGATGGTGTTGTCGCTCTGGATGTCCTCAGGCCGGACGATGCCGGCGACGATCAGTTCGCGGATTTCGAAGTTGACGCGAATTTCCTGCTTGCCCTCGACCACGAGATTGCCGTTCGGCAGCACCTGCGTGACCACGGCCGCGACGTTGGTCTGCAAGGCTTCCTGGCGGTTGACCGAACCCTTGCCGTCGCTCGACGATGTCGAGTCTGTGGTCAGGAGGCGGCCGGGCAGGATCTTGTGCGGTTGTGTAATAGTCTGCGCACCGATGAAATCGGTGATCCCCGAGTCTTCCTTGCTCGTGCGGCTGCGCTGGGTCTCGTTGGCGATGTTGGCCTTGTCGGTGATATTGACGGTCACAGTGAGGAGATCGCCGATCCGCGCCGCGCGCTGATCCTTGAAGAAGGCGCGAGAGCCGTTCCGCCACAGCGAGTTGGCATTGTAGGAAGCCTGTTCCGGCTTCGGCATCGGCATCTGCACCGGCTTGTAGCCGGGCTGCGTGGTCGGGTTTTCGATCTCCGTCAGCCTCGGCTTTTCGCCGATCTGGGAGAGACGGTCGATCGAGGAACAACCGCTGGCCAAGGCGGCCAGCGACAGCATGGCGCCCGTGAGAATGATGCGGTTGCGACGGATGACTGACATTTACATTACTCGGTTTTTGGAGCGACTGACGAACTGACGGTAGCGACCGCAACCGGCGCGGGTTGTGCGCTGAGCGAGGAGGTAGCGTCGCTGGTCTGCGGCGGGCGAGGCGCCACCGGGGTAATCGAAACCTGGCCGCGCCCTGTCACCGTGCCGGACAGCGTGCGCTTCGACTGCAGGTTCATGACGTTGACGACGTCGCCTTCGGTGCCGCCCTCCAGCGCCTTGCCGCGCATGGTGAGGTAGATTCCGGGCGCCTCGTAGACCAGTATGACGTTCTGGTCGCGCTGCACCAGATCGGGCTTGGCGAGATCGGCGGTGCGGATCGCCTGGCCGGCGCGGAGCTGGCGGCGGGCCTGCATGCCCACCGCGCGGTCGCGCGTGGCGGCATCCGCGCCGGCTTCCGCTTTCGGGCGGCGCTCGACCACCACGTCGGATGATTTCAAGACCTCATTGCGCTCGACATTGCGGGCCAGCACTGCGGCTTCGACCGTCTCGATCGCCGTGCCGGTGAAACGCAGCTTGGCCGCGGCGGCGCCGTTCTCGTTGCCGATTTCGAAGGTAATGTCGAAGCGGCCGTTGCGGTTGTCGTAGCGGACGATGGCTGCCTGCATGGCGCCGGTGAAGCCGGCGTCCAGCTTGACGTCGCTGGGGTCGCGGTCGAAGGTCAGCGACAGATTGGCGGCGTCGCCGAGACCGTTGCGGCGCTCCAGCGCGCGGGCGATCTGCAGCTCGATATCCTTGCCCTCCAGCGCGCGGGCCAGACGCGTCACCGAAATTTCCTTCAGGCCGTTTGTATCGACGCCGATCACTTGATGGGCGCGAAGGGTGTTGAGCACCTGCGCGACCGGCAGCGAGCCCGTGGTGCCCAGATCCGGCGCGCGGTAGATCGCGATCTGCCCGGCGCTGCCGGCATTGTCGATCACGTCGCCGATCCGCACCAGATCGCTCGACACCTGCACGTTGGCGCGCAGTACGGGGGCTGCGATCAAGTTGCGGTTCGCGAAGGTTTCCTGGATCTGCGCAACCGCGGTCGCGCTCGATGCAGCGATCAGTGCTGTGGCCAGGAGGAGGGCGCGGGCGATCATGACCAGTCCTCAGCGGAACATGTTGGAGGTGGATTGCAGCATCTGGTCGGCCGCGCTCACGACCTTGGCGTTCATCTCGTAGGCGCGCTGGGCGGCGATCAGGTCGGAGATTTCGGTCACCACCTCGACATTGGCCTGTTCGAGATTGCCCTGCTGCATGTCTCCAAAACCGTCGGTGTTGGCCACGCCGTCCTGCGGCGTGCCGGAGGCCGGCGTGTCCGTGAACAGATTGTCGCCGATCGGGTTGAGGCCGGCCTTGTTGATGAAACGCGTCAGGCCGATCTGGCCGACCTGGGTTGGCGTGGTCGAGCCGGGCACAATCACGGTGACCTGGCCCTGCGCGTTGATGGTGATCTGCGAGGAATTCTGCGGGATCGTGATCGTCGGCTGCACCGGATTGCCCTGCGCGGTGACGACGCGGCCCTGCGCGTCCATCATGAACGAGCCGTCGCGGGTATAGGCATAGGTGCCGTCGGGCACCTGGATCTTGAAGAAGCCTTCGCCGCGGATCGCGACGTCGAGGTCGTTGCCGGTCGGCGAGAGCGTGCCCTGGCTCATCAGGCGCGGCGTACCGACGGTCTTGACGCCGCCGCCGATGTCGACGCCGACCGGCAGGATGGTGCCCTGGTCGGAAGCCTGCGCGCCGACGCGGCGCACATGGTCATAAATCAAATCCTGAAACGCCGCCCGCTGCTTCTTGTAGCCGGTGGTGCGCATGTTGGCGATGTTGTTGGAGATCACCTGAACGTTCAGTTCCTGTGCCGCCATGCCGGTCGCTGCTGTGTAGAGGGCGCGCATCGATCAATGCCTTACGGTTATGCCGGAACGTCGGCGAGTTTTTCGACTGCGGTTCGGTGCAGGTCGTGCTGCTGCTGCAGCATCGCCGAGATCTGCGTGTAGGTGCGCGTGATCTCGATCATGCGGCTCATTTCGTGGACGGAATTGACGTTCGACTTCTCGATGAAGCCCTGGCGGACCTGGGAGGTGGTGTCGGGCTGGGCGGCGACGCCCTGGCCCGCCGAGTAGAGGTTGCCGCCTTCCTTGACGAGCTTCTGCGCGTCGGCGAACGAGACCAGCCGCAGCTTGCCGCGGACTGCGTCGGTGCGGCCGGTGCCCTCGACGACCGTGACATTGCCGTCGGCTGCGATGTTGATCGCCTTGTCGGTGGGCTGGAACACGATCGGGCCGGAGGTACCCAGCACCGGATCGCCGCTCGCGGTCACGAGCTGGCCCTGATTGTTGATCTGCAGGCCGCCGTCGCGGGTGTAACGTTCGCCGGCGGCGGTCTGCACCACCAGGAAGGCTTTGCCGTCGATAGCGACGTCGAGCGGGTTCTTGGTCTGCTCGGAGGGGCCGGCTGCGAAATCGTGGAAGGTGGCGCGGTCGTGCACGAAAGAGACGCGGCGGTCGGCGCGCACGAAATTGTCTTCATGCGCCGGCGAGCGCAGAAATTCCTCGAACAGCGACCGGTCGGCCTTGAAGCCGGTCGTGTTGATGTTGGCGACGTTGTTGGCGACGACATCCATCTGCCGTTCCAGCGTCATCTGCCGCGAAAGTCCGACGAGAAGCATATTCTCCATCGGTGGTTCTCCCCTTGATCGATCCGAAAACAAGCTCTCCCAAGCCGGTGGTCCGGATCCGTCGTAAACCTTTGGGCTCTCCCAAGCCGGCAGGTCACGCCAGTTACTCAGCGAAAGCCGTGCCAAGTCGGGAAATGGCGGCTTTCTAAGGGGTTAGGCATTTTTCGGGACGCGGCGGGGGCGGCAGAAAGGTCTTGTTGACCATGTTTGCCCGGCAGATTTTTCCTACTTGGGCGCTAATGGAAAGGTTCCGTTAACCATTATTACCCTAGCGTTGCAGCCATAGAGAGCGCGTGTGCGCTGGCGGCTTTTGTTTCGCGTTGTGGGGGCATCGTTACCCAGGCTGGTGGCAACCGCGTTCGTTTTCGGAATCGAAGCGGGCGGGGCAATGGCTGACAACGAGCAGGCGGAAGGCGCAGACGGCGCAGAAGCCGCGTCGTCGAAAAAGGGCAAGCTCAAACTGATCATTGCGGCCGCCGGGTTCGTCGCAATCCTCGGCGCCGGCGCCGGCTGGTTCTTCCTGATGCGCGGCCATGGCGAGGAGAAGCACGCCGAAGCGCCGCCGCCGAAGCCGCCGTCCTTTGTCGAAGTGCCCGATATGATGGTCAACCTGGTCGGGGCCCCCGGCGAGCGGGTGCAATATCTCCGCGTCAAGGTCGTGCTCGAGATCAAGGATGAGAAGCAGGTCGAGGCGATCAAGCCGAACCTGCCGCGCGTCACCGACCTGTTCCAGACCTATTTGCGCGAATTGCGTCCCTCCGACATCAACGGTTCGGCGGGGCTGTTTCGCCTCAAGGAAGAGCTGACCAAGCGGGTCAACAACGCGGTGGCGCCGCAGCAGGTGAGCGCCGTGCTGTTCAAAGAAATCGTCGTGCAGTGATGGGACGGATCTAGCATCATGGCCGGCAACAACGACATGGACCAGGACGCGATTGCCGCCCAATGGGAGGCGTCGCTCGATTCCGAGGATCCCACCGCGGCGGCGGAAGAAGCTGCCGCCAATGAACTCTCCGAAAGCATGGCGCTGCAATGGGCGGCCATGGTCGAGGACGGCGGCCGCGAATTCGGCAACAAGAATTCCGGCGAACGGGTTCTGTCGCAGGAAGAAATCGACAATCTGCTCGGCTTCGCCGTCGGCGACGTCAATCTCGACGACAATTCCGGCATTCGCGCCATCATCGATTCCGCGATGGTGTCCTACGAGCGTCTACCGATGCTCGAAATCGTGTTCGACCGCCTGGTGCGGCTGATGACCACGAGCTTGCGCAACTTCACCTCGGATAACGTCGAAGTCTCGCTCGACCGCATCACCTCGGTCCGCTTCGGCGACTACATGAACTCAATTCCGCTGCCGGCCGTGCTCAGCGTGTTCAAGGCCGAGGAGTGGGAAAACTTCGGCCTTGCGACGGTCGATTCCAGCCTGATCTATTCGATCATCGACGTGCTGCTCGGCGGCCGCCGCGGCCAGACGTCGCTGCGCATCGAGGGCCGGCCCTACACCACGATCGAAACCAACCTGGTCAAGCGGCTGGTTGAAGTCATTCTCGCAGATGCCGAACAGGCTTTCCGCCCGCTGTCGCCCGTGACCTTCTCGATCGACCGGCTGGAAACCAATCCGCGCTTTGCTGCGATCAGCCGTCCCGCCAACGCTGCGATCCTGGTGCGCCTGCGCATTGACATGGAGGACCGCGGCGGGATTGTCGAACTGCTGCTGCCTTACGCCACCATCGAGCCGATCCGCCCGGTTCTGCTCCAGATGTTCATGGGCGAAAAGTTCGGCCGCGATCCGATCTGGGAAGGACATTTCGCGACCGAAGTGGCGCAGGCCGAGATATCGGTCGATGCGGTGCTGTACGAAGCCGACATTCCGCTCAAGCAACTGATGAAGCTGAAGGTCGGCGATACCCTGCCGCTGGAAATGCGCCCTGAAGCGCTGGTGCAGGTCCGCTGCGGCAACGTTCTTTTGACCGAAGGGCGCATGGGCCGGGTCGGCGACCGGGTCGCGATTCGCGTCACCAAGCAGTTGCGCAAACCCAATACCACCTTCGCGATGTTCGAGAAGGCCGACGAACAAACCAAGTTGATGGAGGCACAATGAGTCATTCCCTTGGCGTTGTAATCGAGAGTCTGGTGGCGGTGCTGCTGATGCTCACGATCGGCTACTGCATGCTGCTCAACAAGCGGCTGAAGCGGCTGAAGGCGGACGAGCATTCGCTGAAAGCCACGATCGCCGAGCTGATCACCGCGACCGAAATCGCTGAACGCGCGATCGGCGGGCTCAAGCACACCGTCCGCGACGTCAACGAGAATCTCGGCAGCCAGTTGACGGCGGCAACGCAGATGGCGGGGCATCTGAAGAACATGCTCGCCGAAGGCGACGGCGTCATTCGCCGGCTGTCCAAGATCGCGATCGCGGCGCGGCCCTCGCAGGAGGCCGAACCCGCAGCACCGGCAGCGCCAAAAGTCTCCACCGCCAAGGCGGTCGCCGCGGCGGCTGAAGCATTCTCCGAACGCAGAAGGGCCAGTGGCCTCGCAGCATGAAGTCGTTTCGCGACATCCGTGTCATTCCGGTCGTGCTGGTCGCGATCTTCGGCCTTGCAGTGCTGAAGATTGCGGGCCTCGTGATCGATGGCGGATACGTGTTCGACTATCAGGTCAGCCAGCCGGCCAAGCGTTCGTGGGCGCAGGACAATCTGGGTTATCCGAACAGCGCCAAAGCCGATCCCGTCGAGATCACCGGTTCGGTCAAGAAGGAAGAGCCGCCGAAGCCGGCCGCTCCCGCCACCGAAGCGCCGAAGCCCGACGGCGTCGTGGTGTTTCCCGACCAGAATCCGCAATCGGTGTCGCCGTCGGAGCGCGCCATCCTGGAGCGGCTGCAGGCGCGGCGCCAGGAACTGGAGCAGCGCGCGCGTGAAATCGAAATTCGCGAAAGTCTTTTGAAGTCCACCGAGAAGCGCATCGAGGGCCGCGTCGAGGAAATGAAGGCGACCGAGGCAAAGATCTCGACCGCGACCGGCCAAAAGGCGGAGCAGGACTCCGCCCGCTTCAAAGGTATCATCACGATGTACGAGGGCATGAAGCCGAAGGACGCCGCCAAGGTATTCGATCGGCTGGAAATGTCCGTGCTCTACGACATCGCCTCCCAGATCGCGCCGCGCAAGATGTCGGACATTCTGGGCTTGATGCAGCCGGAAGCGGCCGAACGGCTGACGGTCGAGCTGGCCCGGCGCGCCGGCACCGATAAATCGACGTCCACGGCCGAGCTGCCGAAAATCGAAGGCAAGATCCTGCAGCAAAGGCCCAATTGACGCGGGATGGCGGGCGCCCCCGGATAGAGGGCGTTGGCGCCACCCGGTCACTACCTGACCACCGATCAGTACCTGCGCGACCCCGACGAAACGAACGAGCGATGGGCAACCGTGAGCGCGCCGCGCTCGTTGGTTTCAAGCGCGATCTTCTGCGCCAGCATGACATCCCCCGCAACGAGGTCGCCATCCGGGACGAAGCACCATTTGCAGACGTGGTGGCCCGTACTGCTGAGTTCCTCGATGTTCGTCTGCGTGCCGTGGTGTATCCGATAGCGCGTCCCGGTATCGCTGCCGGTGACGTCGAAATATCGGAATCGCTCGTAGCTGGCGCGCTGCTTCGGCGAGAGCCAACCCTTCAACAGGGTCAGCGCTCGCGCCTCGGTTTCGAAGCGGAACGATCTGCCGCAGGAACCAGATCGCGCCACGACTAGCGAAAGCGCCGAAAGCAGCAGCGTGCCAAGCAAAGCCAGGGCGAACGAGCATATCGCCAGGACGATCTGCTGGGTCACCGCCGTCAGCCACCAACAAGTCGCGGATAAAACAGCGTTTCCTCCGCCGTCGGATCGAAGGAGCGGATAACCCGTTGCTCGCCGGGCCCGGACCGGACCGCTGCGGTAAAGCCTGCGCCGGTCAATTCCCTGAAACGCCGCTCGGCCTTTTCGACCTCAGCGCGATCCTGGATGTCGAATGTATGCCGGGTGTCGCCAGTACGATCCATTACGATCTGGGTTGCCATTTCACGCACTCCGATTGGCTGCCTGAGGCAGGTTTGTCGACCCGGGCGCGTTGGTTGATTGACTGCCGGCCCTGCATCCCGGGTCCATTGTTTCCCTTAAGACGGGATGGCCGATCTTGGTTCCATCCGTCGTGAGATTAATGATCTAGATCAAGGCGCGGGGCGGCGCTGTGGCAATAGCCGCGGCCCGCGAGCCTGCGCATGCCGGATGATCACGAAAAAGGGGTCGGATTCTGAGCCACCCTGCGACGTGCAATGTTTCGCCTGGGCACCTATCTGCCCCTTCAACGAAATCAATAAGTTGACGTTAACAAAGCCTTAAGCCGGCCAATCCAAGATTCAACGTGCAGGCGAGAGCGCTTCGCCGCTGAATTCATTGAGGCACGAGATCTTCTGGATGGGGCGAAGGGCTGCCGCTGGAATTGGGTCGCCGGGCCGCGCATTGGCGCGGGCGGCGAGGCGTTGCCTTCACAACCTCGGCCAGCCCCTTGCACTTGCTCTGCTATTTGCCAGTCTGACGTTTTCGCAAGCATGCCGCGCCGACGATCCGGTCCGGGGTGAGGCGACCTTCACGTCTAGCGGCGGCTTCGCGCGCCTGGTGCTGAAACTGGCCGAGGACGTCGAATCCGAGGTTTCGACCGCCGGTTCGATCATCATCATCCACTTCAAGCGCCCGGTGGATATTCCCGTCGACAAATTGTCGGACGCCGTTCCCGATTATGTCGGCTCGGCGCGTCGCGACCCCGACGGTACGGCGATCCGGCTGTCGCTGTCGCGGCGGGCAACCGTCAACACCATGACGGCGGGAGAGCGGATCTTCGTCGACTTCCTGCCCGATAGCTGGACTGGTCCGCCGCCCGCGCTTCCTGCGGCGGTCGTGCGCGAACTGGCGGAGCGGGCGCGGGTCGCCGAGCGCGCGCTTCGCGCGCAGATGGCGGTCAACGCCGCGAAGAAGAAACCGCCGGTGCGGGTCCGCGCCTCGGTGCAGCCGACCTTCGTCCGCTTCGTGTTCGAGATGCCCGACGGCGTCAACGTGTCGTCGGTGCTGAACGATCAGAAGCTGACCCTGCAGTTCAACAGCGTGCTCAATTTCGACCTGGCGGATGCGAAGGTGGCGGCGCCGCCGAACATCGCCTCGATCAACCAGCGGGCCGACGTCGATTCTTCCGCAGTCGACATCGTGCTGATCGGCGAGGTCGACGTGCATTCCTTCCGCGAGGAAAAGAACTATGTGATCGATGTCGCCTTCCAGCAGGCGGAAAAGCCCGCTTTGGCCGAGCTGCAAGCGGCGACCAAGCCGGCCGTATCGGCCAAGCCGGGGCCTGGCTCGCGGCTTTCGCGCGACAAGGCCCCGAAGGAATCACCGCCGCAGCAGCCGGCGGAGATCCCACCTGTTACCTCGGAAATGATTGCCGAACAGGCCAGGATCGAGATCAAGCCCGCCCAGGTGGTCGAAGCGCCAGCCGTGGCCGAGGTCGCAAGGCCTGCCGTCGAAAAAGCAACGCCGGCCAAGGACAACGAGGCTCCCGCGGCCGAGAAGATGACAGCCGCTGCGGAAAAAATATCGCCGCCCGCGGAAGCCGCGAAAGCAGTGCAGCCTGCCGAACAGGTCCAGGCTGCCGCTGCGGAAGCGCCCAAGGAAGCGCCCAAGGAAGCGTTCAAGGCCGTAGCGCCCAAGCAGGCCCCTCCCGCGGAGCGGCCGAAGGGGACTGCGCCGGCGGCATCCAGTCCGCCGCCGGAAAGCGGCGCCAAGGACAAGGACAAGGCCGCCACCGTCGAGGCGAGGCGTGACAGCGACGGCCTGCGCGTGACGTTCGCCTTTGCCACGCCGACCCCGGCCGCGCTGTTCCGACGCGCCGATACGGTGTGGCTGGTGTTCGACCATGCCAACCCGATCGATATCGAACCGATCCGGGCCAAGGGCGGCGCCGTCATCGGCGATGTCAGCCTGCTGCCGCTGGAAAAGGGGCAGGCCATCCGCATCCGCCTCAACCGGCCGCAGATTCCTTCGCTCGAAAGCGAAGGCCGCGCCAGCGGCGCCGAGTGGACGCTGACCTTCGCGGACCGCGGCCAGACGCCGCCGCTGCCGCTGATGGTGCTGCGGAATATTACCGATCCCGCACTCGCCAATGTCACCGTGCCGCTCGCCAACCCCGGTGCGATGCACCGGCTGGTCGATCCCGACGCCGGCGATACGCTGCTGGTCGTCACCGCGCCGCCGCCGACCCGTGGCCTCATCAAGCGGCAGGATTTCGTCGAACTGTCGCTGCTGGAATCCGTGCACGGCGTGGTCGCGCATCCGAACTCCGACGACATCAAGGCCGAAGTCGGCGCCGACAAGGTGATGCTTGGACGGCCCGGCGGATTGACGCTGTCGTCCGCCGACGTCGCGGCCGAACGCGCCACCGCGGCAGTGCGGCCGCTGTTCGACGCCAACGAATGGCGCAAGAACCGGGAAGAGAAATTTTTCGCCAAGCTGGATGCGTTGACCAAGGCCGCGGCCGCCGCGGGGCCTGAGCAAAAGGCGCAAGCCCGCCTCGAGCTTGCCCAATTTCTACATGTCGCGCGGGATGTATCAGGAAGCGAGGGGGGTGACCAACCTCATCATCTCCGACACCAATCAGGGCAACGAGGATCCCGCCGTGCTGATGGTGAATGCGGTCGCCAGCATCCTGATTGACCATCCCGAGCGCGCGCTCAAGGTCCTCGCCAGCCCCGCGATCGGCAACGGCTACGATTCCCAATTGTGGAAAGGGTTCGCGCTCGCCCGTCAGGAAAAATGGGCGGACGCGCGCGAAAAGTTCAAGAACGCCGAATTCTCGATCGCCGCGCTGCCGCTGGAATTGCAACGCATCGTAACCGCGGATGCGATGCGGGCTTCGCTCGAGGTGAAGGATTATGCCGGGGCCTCGCGGCGGCGCAGCGAACTCGAGGTCATCGGCATTCCCAACGAGATGAAGCCCGAGATCGCGGTGCTGCGCGGGCGGCTCGCTGAGGCGCTGGGGCACGACAAGGACGCGCTCGACGCCTACAAATACGCGGCGCAGTCCAGCGACCGGCAGGCGTCGGCGGAGGCGAGGCTGCTGGAGGGCTTGCTGCGGCACAGGCGCGGCGAACTCGGCCAGGCCGAGTTGCTGCGCGAGCTGGAGACGCTGTCGGTCACCTGGCGCGGTGACGCGATCGAGTTGAGGACGTTGAACAAGCTGGCCCAGCTCTACGCCGAAACCGGGCGCTATTCCGATTCGCTCGCCGCGGCCAAGACCGCGACGAGGATGCAGCCCAATTCCGAACTGTCGCGGCAGGGCCAGGATGCGGCGTCCGCATTGTTCGCGGATCTCTATCTCGGCTCGAAGGCCGACGACATGAAGCCGGTCGACGCACTCGCCATGTTCTACGAGTTTCGCGAATTGACGCCGATCGGCCGGCGAGGCGACGAAATGATCCGCCGCCTCGCAGACCGGCTGGCTACGGTGGACCTGCTCGACCAGGCCGCCGAACTGCTGCAGTACCAGGTCGACAAGCGGCTGGAGGGAGCCGCGCGCGCGCAGGTGGCGGCGCGCCTTGCCATGGTCTACCTGACCAACCGCAAGCCGGACCGGGCGATCGCGGCGCTGCGTTTGACCCGGATCGCCGATCTCTCCGGCGAACTGCGGCAGCAGCGGCTGCTGCTCGAGGCACGGGCCCAGAGCGACATCGGTCGCCATGATCTCGCGCTCGATATCATCTCCAACATCACCGGCCGCGAATCGATCCGGCTGCGTTCCGACATCTATTGGGCGTCGCGGCAGTGGCGGGAGGCTTCCGAACAGATCGAACTGTACTACGCGGAACGCTGGCGGGATTTCAAACCTCTGAACGCCGCCGAGAAGAGCGACGTGATCCGCGCCGTGGTCGGCTATGCGCTGGCCGGGGACGCGATCGGCCTGGCCCGTTTCCGCGAGAAATACGCGCCCCTGATGACCGGCGAGGCCGACCGGTCCGCGTTCGAAATCGCGAGCAAGCCGGCCGCCTCCAACAGCACCGAATTCGCCCTGATCGCCAAGATGGCTGCCAGCGTCGATACGCTCGACGGCTTCATCCGCGAAATGAAAATCCGCTTCCCGGATGCCACCGCCCGCGCGCCGCTGTCGCCGGAAACTTCCGGCGCCGAGCCGGTTCATACCGGCGCCTTGCCCGCGGTATCAGGCATCAGGCGGATCGAAATGAAGAAGCCGGCGAAGTAGCGGATTTGGCCGCAGGTTCGGCCAATTTTTGACCAGTTGACGCATTAGGACGGACGTCAGCGTTTCACTGGCGCTCTTTGCAATCGTCTCTAGCTAACCGTCCGATGCCGCTGACCCGGGACCGAATTTTAGGACACGACAACGAGCGCCTCGCGTTCAGGTTCACCATGCTGAACCACGGCGAGACGGTCGAATGCCAGATCAGCGATGCCGCGATGGATGAGCTGGGCGGCACCAGGGGAACGGAAAGCATGGCCAGGCAGGCGCAATTCCTGGCGTTGCGGGATGTCGTCGAAGGCATTGCATCCGATATGTTCGACCGGGTGCCTGTCGTCAAAGGCCGCATCATCAGGATATTCAACAAGCATATTCAGAAGCCACCGTCATCGCTGGCCGGCCCGATCGCGACCGGCTCGGAGCTGGACACGGATAACACCGTTTCGCTGCGGGTCATTGCCGAAACGAGACCGGCAAGCGCGGCGCAATAACGCGCCGCGCTTGCCGTCGTCCGAGCCGCAAAGCCAGGCAGCCGCCTCCGTATCACGGGCCCGGAGTGACCCAGGCGGTTGAAATTGTTCCTTTCGAGTCCAGCGCGATCCGCCAATGCGATGCGCCGTTTTCGTGCCTGACGCTGTAGACGTCCTCGCCCTGGGCGCCCACGCCCAGAAATGCGACTGACTGCACCGCGCGCAGTTCGGCAAGGTCGGGTTGCAGGTTCGGCAATTGTTGACGGGTAGCTTCGGCCAGCGCCGCGCTCATTTCACCGTAATTCGGCTTGCCGCTGCTGATTCCCTCAATGAGGCGGCGGAGAGCTGCCTCGGTACCCGGGCTTGCGGACTGGCTTTTCACCTTTTCTTCGATCCGGCTTGCAATCTGCTGCGCGGTTGCCGCGTCAATGCGTTGCATTGGGTAGCTCGCGCCACCCTGGTGCAGGATCACGGATGTCGCCGGCCCTCGTTCACCACGGACGAATGTGATCTGCGCGTGGACAACGTCGCTGAAGAATTCGGTTGAACTCTGCGCATGGAATGGGACGTCGCGTTGTCCCGTCAGACACGTGAGCAAATGATCGGCCGCTCGCGTGACCGTGTAAACGGCGCTGTCGCCAAACTGATAGAATCCGACGTAGTCGTCGAGGATCGCGGCTGGCACCACGATCTTCTGACGCGCGGGCTGGCCGGATGGATCGTGGCCGGGCGACGGCGATCCCGCCTCCTGCGCCGATGTACCGGGCTTGACGGCAGGAAGTTCGCTGCTGGATGCAATTCTGGCGGCCAACGCATTCCAGTCCCGACAGCCCAGAATTTTGGCGATCAGTTCCAGGGACTCGCTGTGGGTGAGGGAAACGGACTTGGCGTTCAGCGCTTCACGTAGCGTTTGCGCCATAGCTTTTGCGTCGCGGAAATCGCGCATGGTCGATCCTCTGCATCGACGAACGGAGATACGTCAGGGGCTTGCGTTGCTGACCCGTTCGCTCGGGCACGAGGAAAGCCTTGAAGCGCGGCTTGATACATTCGCCATACCCCGGGAGGGGCGCAAGCAGCGGGTCGTATCCACCCGTCGAATATTTGCGCCCGCAATCCTGGACTTGTCAATCGCGATGGCGGGGGAATGGGGCCATCGCGCGAGATGGCGCGTCGTTCCGTCACCCCCTCGACAGATGCGTGTCAAAGCGGCAACCTGCACGCAAACGACCTGCCGGAGGACACCGTCACGATGAGCAAGCCCGCCAAAACCGAAGCCGAACTCGTCGAGATGGCGCGAGCCGAGTTGAAGGTCCACGTCGATTGCCCCGACGGCATCGTCATCTCGGTGATCCCTGACGGCGATAGCTGGGAATTCCGCGCCAAGGCCGACGACGCCACGGTCGCGAAACCGGGTTATCCCGAATGCGTCGCGATGCTGGTCCAGATCGGCGACCATCTCTGCAAGCAGTATGATTTAAAGGTGTGAGGGGCGAGTGCGCGTGCGGCTCGGCTTGACCGCCCAAAACGTCTTCACACCGTGAAAATTCGTCCCGGGTTCAAAATGTTCTTCGGGTCGAGTGCGCGCTTGAGCGTGCGCATGGTTTCGATTTCCTCCGCTGTCCGGCTCATTTTCAGGTAGGGCCGCCTCGAGATGCCGATACCGTGTTCGGCCGAGATCGAGCCGCCGAATTCGCCCGTGAGGTCGTAGACCAGCTTCTCGAACTCGTCGTGCTTGTCAGGTGTATGTTCGTGATACACGCTGGGATGCAAATTGCCGTCGCCGACGTGTCCCATCACGATAGTGAAGGCTTGCGGATCGATCGCTTGGACGCGGGCATCGAGCGTATCCGCATATTCCTCCATCCTGTCGATGGCCACACTGACATCGAAGCCCATCCTTGCCGCGAATGGAAAGCTGCGACCGAGTTCGACGCTGGAATCGCGGATCCGCCAGATTGCAGCCGCGGAGGCCATCGAGGTCGAAAGCGTGGCGTCGAGGATCAAATTATCGCCCATCGCCGTCTCCAGCATTTTCTCGAGGTCGCCCCGAAGGCGTTCAGCGTCGCTTCCGGAGGCCTCGAGCAGCACGTAGAAGGGGTGATGGGTCGGCAGAGGGCCAACCACCCCCTTCACACGCTCGACGGTCTGGCGGTAGTAGGCATTCCACATCGCTTCGAACGCGGTCAGATCGCCGCCGAGCGATTGTCGCGCCAGCTTCAGGAAGGTCATGACCTGTCCGAACGAGGGCAGGGCGCACAGCGCCACCTGCCGTTCCGCAGGTGCTGGAAAGACGCGAACCGCCGCACGTGTCACGACGCCGAGGATGCCTTCGCTGCCGATGAAAAGCTGCTTCAGGTCGATGCCGGTGTTGTTCTTGATGTATTTGCGCAAGCCCTTGAGCACGGTGCCGTCGGCCGTGACGACTTCGAGGCCGAGGATCAGGTCACGCGTCATGCCGTAGCGGATGACGCGGTTGCCGCCGGCATTGGTCGAGATGTTGCCGCCGATGGTGCAGCTGCCGCGCGAGCCGAGGTCGAGCGGAAACATCAGGCCATCCTGCTCGACCCGCTCCTGGAGCTTTTGCAGCGGTGTGCCGGCCTGCACGATGGCGACGCCCCCGGAGACATCGACCTCTTCAACGCTGTTCATGCGCTCCATCGACAGCACGATTTCGTTCGCATTCGGCAACGCGGCGCGCACCAGCCCGGTCATGCCACCCTGCGTCGTAACGGGGACACCTTCGCGATGACAGAGCCGCAGCAATACGGAGACATCCTCCGTCGTTCTCGGGCGGACGACCGCGCGCGGTTTCGGCGCCGGATTGCCGGCGGGATCGTGATGATAGCGCGCGTCGATGTCGCCGCCTGATAGCACCGTGCCCTTGTCGAGCGCGTTGCGCAGTTCGTCAATGAAACCCTCGGACATGCCCCTGCCTCTTCTTATGAGAAATTCGGCCGAAGTCTTACATGCGGCATGGCCAGGAAGAAACCCGGGCCGGCCGCTGTCGCGGCGTTTTCCGAACTGGAAAGGCGAGCTCCAAAGCAGCCATCCCTCGGCCGGTGCTGTGCGGGCGATCAGTGCGGCTGTCGCCGGGAGATATTGTGCGGGGTCTTCTTGATGCGCGACTTCGGCATCGGCGCAGTGGCGGTGGGGCTGATGGTGGGGCTGTCCTGCCGCTCGGGCTCGATCGAAGTAATCTGGTTGCAGGCGTCGCACTTGTAAACGTAGACGAGGGGACGCAGCCCGATCCGCGGCAGTTTTCCGATCCGGGCCGTACCTAGGCCGCAGATCTCGCAGCGTGGCGGCAGACCGGTTTCTGGAGGCTGGACAGGCATATGAAACTATCGCTCAAGCAACAAACGAAACGACTCAATTCGACAATGGTGGCTGCCGATTGCATCGTAATCGTGGACAGAAAGTCCGTAAGACTACGAGGTGGTGCCGCTCATTCGCCGCAAGCATCCATTTTTTGCCACTAAATCGACCTTGCCCGGGCATCCAAGCAACTTACTGTACGGTGCAAATTCACAACGCCAGCGCGTGATCACACGGAATTCCACCGGATCGAATCCCGGCCGAACTCTAATTTTGTAAGGCGTGCAGATATGTCTTCCAACAACGGCCACGACTCATCGATGCAAGCGGCGCTGGCGCTCGTGGAGGCTGCGGTGTCCCGTCCATCGCCCGCCAACAGATTCAATATTGACCGGGAGGGGCCGGTGAAACGCGCCGTAAGACTCAGGGCGCTGCAGCAACGCTTCCAGAAACTGAACGAGTATTGCGACGAGACCGTTGCTGAAATTCGCGCTTCGCTGGAGCAGGCGCCGCCGCGCTAGCCCGCCAGAAACCGGTGCCGGATTTTCCGGGAATGAAATTTGCGGCAGATCAACGTAAGCCGGTGGGATTACCCTGCCGTGCATTCCGTACCGAGCGGCTCAATCTGGAAGAGCCATTCCGGTTGCGAGGCGCGGACGCCCGAAGCAGGGTGACGCTTCGAAGAAACGTCATCTTGCTCAGGGCACTCCGGGTTTCGCCCTTCTCTTGGCGAAGCGGCACATACGAGATTGGATGTCGTCTCGGCAATGTCTCACTTCTTGTCGATCTTGGTGACCGCGTCCGCCTTGTCGATCTTCGTGATGGTCTTGGTCCCCGCCGCTTCGCTCACTGCGAAGGTGACCCTGTCGCCGGCGTGCAGGACGTTCAGCCGCGCGCCGTCCTGGATCTTGAATTCTTCGGTCGCGGCGCCGTCGTTCGCCCCGGTGGTGCCATCGGGCATATCCTTGATCGAGATGGTGCCGCTGATCCGATCTATTCTGGTCACCGTCCCTGTCCGCATTTGCTGGGCAAGCGCCGACGTGCCGGCGATGCTGAGGGCCGCGGTGGCCGCCATAATCATCCCTGCGATTTTCATGGAATACTCCCGGCTGTAGGGCGTCTGCGATAAGCCCGGATTGCGGCAATAGTTCCGCGCCGGTGCGGGGTGCGGCAATTTCTTCCAAACAGGGCAGGCCTGGAGGGGAATCGGGCCGGATTCAATGGAGACGCGTTGACGTTGGAACGATCCCGCTAGGCCACGCTTGCCTCGGGTTCGAGCTCCGTTTCTGTTACCGTGCGGTTGCGGCCGAGCCGCTTGGCTTGATAAAGCCCGCGGTCGCAGCGCTCGATCATGGCGTCCGCCGATTCGGCGAGACGGAATTGGGCCACCCCGATCGAAACCGTGATGCTGCCGATTTCCTTGCCCGTCGCACGACGCGTCAGACGTGCTTCGGCGATGCGGCTGCGAATGCGCTCGGCGACGGTCGTGCAGGCCTGAAGATCCGCTCCTGGAAGCACCGCGATCAATTCCTCGCCGCCGTAGCGGGCTGCCAGATCGACCTCGCGAACACCTTCCTGCAGGACCTTTGCGACCAGCCGAAGCACCTGGTCGCCGACCTGATGGCCGTAATCGTCGTTGAATTTCTTGAAATGGTCGATGTCGATCAGGAAGACGCTGAGCGCCTCGTCCTTTTCCATCGCCGCGATCTGGGAGAGGCGGAGGAATTCATCCATCGAGTGCCGGTTGGCGAGCCCGGTCAGCGCATCGGTGTTGGAGCGTTGCTCGGCCGCCTTCAAGGAGTCGCGGATGCTGTCCAGTTCCTCCGAGGTGGCGGCGAAATTTGCCTCCAGCGTTGAGGCTCGCGACGTCGCCTTTGACAATTCGTCAACCAGTTTTGCAATGATCGTCCGGGGATCGCTGGTTCCGGCGGCTTCGGACGACACTTCGCCGAGCGCCTTGAGGTGGGTCTGGTTGTCGGTGACGGCGGTGTTCAGGAATTGCTGGGCGGTGGCGATCAGGCCGCTCAATTGATCGGGAAGGTCGCCGAGCGGGTCGCTTCCGGAGTGCGGCGTCACATAGGTAATGTAGAGCTCGTGGTTGATTGCCGGGTCGAATTTTCGCTTGCCGGCGATCAGGATGTCGATGGTCTTTCGCAGCGCCAGCGAATTGCCCAGCGAATACTCGAACCAGACCGCAAAATTGGTTGGGGTGGCTGGCACCGATTGCTGCGCCATCAACCGCATAGCCCGGTCGGCAATCGTAGTGGCGTATTCGGCGTCCATATCGCCGATCGGCTGGCCTGCCATCGTTTAACCCGGTGATGCGATGCTACGAAAAGTTGGTTCCCTGGCATCCACTGTGCACGGGAAGGAACTAATCTGACCTTAAATTCGCTCGGAAACTCCGCGGCAAATAGGTAACTAATATTGACCTATCTGGCCGCGGAGGCTGCGGGAATCGGCCGCTAACTGCCGCCGTAGCTTTGCACCAGGCTCCCCGCCACCAGCGACCAGCCGTCGACAAGCACGAAAAAGATCAACTTGAAGGGCAGCGACACCACGACCGGGGGCAGCATCATCATACCCATCGACATCAGGACCGAGGCGACCACGAGATCGATGATCAGGAAGGGGAGAAACAGCAGGAAGCCGATCTCGAAGGCGCGTTTCAGTTCGGAGATCATGAAGGCCGGGACCAGGATTCGCAGCGACAGGTCCTCCGGCGTTGCCGGCGGCGCTTCGCCCGAGAGATCGACGAACAGCTTCAGGTCTTTTTCGCGAACGTTCTTCTGCATGAAGCCGCGCAGCGGCACCGAAGCCTTTTGCAACGCTTCCTCGACCCCGATCTGGTTGGCGACCAGGGGCTTGATGCCGTCGTCATAGGACTTCTGCAAGACGGGGCCCATCACGAACGCGGTCAGGAACATCGCGAGCGCAATGATCACCGAGTTGGGCGGGGCGGTCGCGGTGCCCAATGCGGTGCGCAGCAGCGACAGCACGACGACGATGCGCGTGAACGACGTCATCATGATCAGGATCGACGGCGCGATCGACAGCACGGTCAACAGCGCAATCAACTGGATCGCGCGCTCGGTGACCCCGCCGCCGCCCTGGCCGAGATTGATGCTGATATCCTGCGCCAGCGCCGGGTCGGCGAGCGATCCGGCGGCGGTCAGGATTAAGAAAAATAAAACTCTACGCGGAGAAGTCGCCGGCCTCACGAAGGGTTCTTCGGACGGCCCAGCAAGGACGCCATCTCGTCTTCGAGATTTTCGAAGCCGCTCTTCTGCGGAGCGGGTGCGGGGACGGGTGGCTCGCTGCGGGCGGTACGGGCGGGCGGCGTTTCCGGCGCCACCGGCGGCGCTACCGGTTCGGCCGGCCGGCGCAGGGCGGCTTCCAGCCGCTGCGCCATTTCGGCGAGATTCTGGTCGGCGCTCGATGGTGCTGGTGCCGGAGGGGTGGGAGGCGGCGGCGCCGCGGCGCGTTCAGGCGCTCGGGCCGGCGTCTCACGAACTGCCGGAGCGTCACGGACAGGTAGCACATCACGGATTGGCGGTGCCTCGCGGGCTGGCGATGCCTCACGGGCAGACAGCGCCTCGCGCACTGGCGGCGCCTCACGGGCCGGCGGCTTGGGCAAATCGCGCTGCGGCCGTGGCATCAGCGGCTCGCTGCGGGGCAGCCGCGGCGGGCCCGGTTCGGGGCGACCGCTGATCGATTCCGGCGCAAAGCCCGTCAATGGATCGCCGCGACGTTCCGGCATCGGCGGCGGTGCAGGGCGGCGGACTTCGTCGGCGAAGGAGGGCCGTGCGGGGCGCGGCGGCGGCTCCGGCATATGGGGTTCGGCATGATGATCGGATGCGTCGGTCGACCGCGCATCGGATCTTGCCGCCTCCTCGCTCCAGGCGGTATCGGGCAGCGGCGCAATACGCGGCGGCTGCTCGCCGACCGCCGGGCGCGGCGCCATCTGATCGCGGTTGGGCATCGCGCGCACGATGTTGGGTTCGACCACGATGTCGCTCGGGCCGCCGATCATCAGGAGATGCTCGACATTGTCGCGCCGTACCAGCACGAGGCGCCGGCGGCCGTCCACGGCGGCGGCGTCGATCACGGCGAGCCGCGGCATCCGTCCGCGCTGGGTGTTGGCGCCGAGGCGGTTGTTGGCATAGCGGCGAACCACCCATGCGGCGACGCCGATCAGCGCCAGAACGGCGATGAATGCGAAGAGGAATGTCAGTGTCTGCATTCTTTAGTCCCCGGCCACGGGCCGTTCTCTTGGATTGCTGGCTTCGACGAGTGCGGTCTTAGGTCTTGCTGTCCGAGCATGTTCCCCGGGAACACGGTTCCCGCCATCCTGACCATGCTCCGAAGCGATCCGCAGCCGGCGAATCACGCCCGAGATCAGCCTTATTCCTTAATTCCCCGCGGCGAGTGCCGCTGTCCGGTTAATTAATAGACCAAGAATCGCTTGAGCCAAAACGACTTCTGAGCGCCCCATGTCGCTTCGGCTGGCGCGGTTAACGCAGTTTTCGTGGCGAAAATGCGCTCGTTTGTCGCTGTCAGCGGACATTGGCTGATGTCGGCGGCGCTCAAACGCAATTTTAACCAGCCGTTAACCATACACCGGGCAAATTCTGCCTACCTCGCGGCGTCTGCCAGAGGTTAACGGGGAGCCACTCGCGATGGCCATCAACGACCTTCCGATCCTGTCGGCGCTGCGTACCAAGATGCAGTGGCACCAGGAACGCCAGCGCGTGCTCGCCGAAAACGTGTCCAACGCCAATACCCCGAATTTCAGGCCGAGCGACCTGGTCGAGCCGAAGTTCGACAACAACGGCTCGAATGTCGGCGGCGCGATGGGCTCGCTTGGCATGATGCGCACCGCATCGACCCATTTCGGCGTTTCCGGCGGCGCACCGAGCTTCAGGGGAGACGGCGGCAAGAACGGCTTTTTGACCAAACCGGCCGGCAATGCGGTCAATCTGGAAGACCAGATGCTGAAGGTTTCGGCCAACCAGATGGATTACGCCGCGGCGACTTCGCTCTACAGCCGCAGCCTCGGACTTCTCAAAACCGCCATCGGAAAACGCTGACGCGTAAGGGAGCCGGATCATGGCAGATGATGGAAGCGATTTCGCCCGCTCGATGAGCATCGCGACGTCAGGCCTGCGCGCGCAGGCAGGGCGCATGCGGGTGATCTCGGAAAACATCGCCAATGCGGACTCCACCGCGCCGACCGCGGGCGGCAACCCGTATCGCCGCAAGGTGCCGACATTCTCATCCGCGCTCGACCGCACGCTGGACGCCAGGGTGGTGACGCTCGGCAAGGTCCGGACCGACCAGTCGGCGTTTCGCGTCAAGAACGAGCCGAGCAATCCGGCGGCGGACGCCGCCGGCAACGTCAAATATCCGAACGTCAATCCGCTGGTCGAAATGACCGACATGCGCGAGGCGCAGCGGTCTTATGAAGCCAACCTCAACATCATCAGCGCCACGCGCAGAATGATCCAACGCACGCTCGACATCCTCAAGGCCTGAACAGGACCATAGAAAATGGCTTCACCGACCGTTGCTGCAAATGCCTACGCCGCGCTTTCGCGCATCATGGAATCCGGCGGCGCCGAGAAAAGCGGCCAATCCGCCGGCGGCCCGTCCTTCTCCGCGTTGCTCAAGGACGCGGTGGGCAGCGTGCTGGATGCCGGCAAGAAATCCGACGCCCAGACCATGGCGATGAGTTCGGGCAAGGCCAATGTCATGGACGTGGTGACGGCAGTCGCGGAGACCGACGTCGCGGTCTCGACGCTGGTATCGGTGCGCGACCGGGTGATCCAGTCCTACGAAGACATCATGAAGATGCCGATCTGACGTCCCTTGGGACGTCATCCCGGGCCAGATAGTTTCGTCATTGCGAGCGAAGCGAAGCAATCCATCGTCCCGCAACAAGAATGGATTGCTTCGTCGCTGACGCTCCCTTGCGCAAACGCTTCGCGTTTGTCGCAGGCAATGACGGTGGAGAGTGTGTGGGCTTGAAAAGGAAATTGAAATGACCGGTGCTGAAACCCTTGACGTGGCGCGCGATGCGATCTGGACCATCGTGGTGGTGTCGTCGCCCCTGATGGTGATCGGCCTGGTGGTCGGCGTCGTGGTCTCGCTGTTCCAGGCGCTGACCCAGATCCAGGAACAGACGCTGATCTTCGTCCCGAAGATTCTCGCGATTTTCGTCACGTTATTGCTGGCGTTACCGTTCATGGCGGATTCGCTGCACAGTCACATGATGCGGATATCGTCGCGAATCATAGGCGGTTGATGCATTGTGAATGAATGCGCGTCGACATATCCCTGCTGCCGGCCCTTGCCGCCACCTTCATGCTGGTGTTCGCCCGCGTGGGAGCGATGGTGATGCTGTTGCCGGGATTTGGCGAGAGCAACATCCCGGTGCGGATCAAGCTTGGGATCGCGCTTCTGCTGACGCTGATCATCCTGCCGCTGCACCGCGCCGCCTATCAGGTCGACCTGACCTCGATGAGCTCGCTGGGCGTGCTGATGGTGCACGAGATCGTCATCGGCATCGTGCTCGGCGCCACCGCGCGCGTCACGCTGTCGGCGCTGGCGGTCGCGGGTTCGGTGATCGCCCAGCAGCTCGGCCTCGGCTTCGTTACCGCCGTCGATCCGACCCAGGGGCAACAGGGCCTGCTGATCGGCAACTTCCTCACCATCCTGGGCATGACGCTGCTGTTTGCCACCGACAGCCATCACCTGGTTATATCGGCCCTGAACGAGAGCTATCGCATTTTTTCGCCCGGCGAGGTGCTGCCGAGCGGCGACGTTGCGGCGCTCGCAACGCGTGCGTTTGCCGCGGCGTTCAAGATCGGCATGCAGCTTTCGGCGCCGTTTCTGGTGTTCGGCCTCGTCTTCAATATCGGCCTTGGCGTACTGGCGCGGCTGATGCCGGCGATGCAGGTGTATTTCGTCGGCGTGCCGCTGTCGATCATGGTGGGCTTTCTGATCTTCGCCTTCGTCCTCACCGGAATGATGGCGACCTATCTCAACTACTTCATCGGCGTGATGCACGAGCTGACGCCGCTGAAATAGAGCACGATCCGGAGAAGCCGGTACCGGTTTTCCCTCGCGACAAACACGGAACGCGTTTGCGCGGAGATCATGCTCAAACAAAATGCTAGGACGCCGCGATGGCCGACGATACCGACGACAAAACAGAAGACCCTACGCAAAAGCGTCTTGACGACGCGCTTGCCAAGGGGGACGTCGTCAAGAGCCAGGAGGTCAACACCTGGTTCATCATCGCGGGCGCCACGCTGATATTGTCGACCTTCTCGGGATCGATCGGCGGTGGCATCCTGACGCCGCTGCGCAACCTGATCGCCAGTGCGGGCCAGCTTCGCGCTGACGGTGCGGCGCTGCTCGCGCTCGGCAACACGTTGGGCTATGCCGTGCTCGGCGCGATCGGCGTACCGCTGTTGATGCTCATGCTCGCCGCGATCGCCGGCAACATGATCCAGCACCGGCTGGTATGGTCGTCGGAATCGCTGACACCGAAATTCAGCAAGGTGTCGCCCGGCGCCGGACTGAAACGCATCTTCGGCAAGCAGGCGGTGGCGAATTTCGCCAAGGGCGTGTTCAAGCTGATCGCGCTCGGCGCCGTCATGATGGCGGTGCTGTGGCCCGAGCGGCATCGCCTGGAATCGTTCCTGATGTTCGATCCTTCGGCGATCCTCGGCGTGACTACCAATCTGACGCTGCATCTGATGGGCGCGGTGGTGGCGATGTTGGCCGCGGTCGCGATCGCCGATTACTTCTTCCAGTACCGGCAATGGTACCAGCGGCAGAAGATGTCGCTGCAGGAGATCAAGGACGAGTTCAAGCAGTCCGAAGGCGACCCCCACATCAAGGGCCGGATCCGGCAGTTGCGGCAGCAGCGCATGAAGAAGCGCATGATGACCGCCGTTCCCAAGGCCAGCGTGATCATCACCAACCCGACCCACTATTCGGTGGCGCTGTCCTACGATCGCGGCATGTCGGCGCCGATCTGTGTCGCCAAGGGTGCCGACAACATCGCGCTCAAGATCCGGGAAATCGCCCGGAAGCACGACATTCCGATCGTGGAGAACGTGCCGCTGGCGCGCGCGCTTTATGCCACCGTCGATATCGACGAGGAGATTCCGGTCGAGCACTACCAGGCGGTCGCCGAGATCATCGGCTACGTCATGGGCCTGAAGAACGGGCTTGCCGCCCGGAGAATGTGAGAGGAACCGCTGGAAATCGCCTTGAAATGCCTTCAATCTGTCAAATAGCCGCCCGATGGGCTTGCGCTTGCGGGGCCGATTCAGGCACTCAGGAGGGGTGCGCCAGCCGAACGCGGGGTTACCCGCGGCCGGCCGATTCTGACCGGCGCGTGATTTCCTCGCCGAAGGGCAACGCCGCTTCATATGACCGTCGAAACTGACAGCCATCCGCCGACCGAGCCATTTGCGGCCAACGAACCGGCGCGGCGGGGCGGTAGCATCGTGCTGGTGCTGCTGGTGGCCGCCGGCATCGTGGCGGTGGCGGTGGGGCTGATGACCATCGGTCGCGCCCAGGCCCAGCCCTATATCCTCGGCGTGCTGGCGCTGCTCGCCATGGTCGGCCTGTTCAATCTGTTCGCCTTTGCCGCCGGCATCATCCGCTTCACCGACCGCGGCGCCGACGACCCCGTGATGGGCCGCATCGCCGATCAGGCCCATGACGGGTTGGCCGTGACCGACCCGAAGGGCCATGTCGTCTATTCGAACGCCGCCTATCTGGTGCTGACGGGCGCCGCGAGCCGGCAGGACGTGCGTCCCGTCGAACGCGTCTTCATCGGCAACCCCGACGTCTCCGAAGCCGTGTTCCGCCTGCTCAAGGCTGCCCGCGAAGGCAAGCGGCAGCAGGAGGAGGTCCGCATCGCCGGCTCTGACGGTGCCCAGGGACGCTGGTTGCGGATGCGGGTTCGTCCGCTCGGCCAGAGCAAGCGCGAAGCAAAATACGCGGTGTGGTCGATCGCCGACATCACGCGGGACCGCGAGCGCCAGGAAGATGTGTTCCGGGAACTGCAGCACGCGATCGAATATCTCGACCACGCGCCATGTGGCTTCTTCTCGGTCAGTCCGGCCGGCGACGTCATCTATGTCAACGCCACGCTGGCGAACTGGCTCGATTACGATCTTGCCGAGATCGGTTCGGGTGGGCTGAAGCTCACCGATATCGTCTCCGGCGATGGCGCAGCACTGTTGACCTCGATCGTGGCGGTGCCCGGCGAGGTCAAAACCGAAGTGTTCGATATCGACCTGCGCATGCGCGGCGGCAAGACCATGCCGGCGCGGCTCTATCACAAGCTCGCCTTCGGCGCCGACGGCTCGCCGGGTTCGTCGCGCACGCTCGTGATCAGCCGCACGCGCGACGAGCATTCCGACCCCGAACGCGCCGCCGAAGTCCGCTTCATGCGCTTCTTCGACCATACGCCGATGGCGATTGCGACGGTGGACCGCGACGGCGCCGTCGTCCGCGCCAACGCCCGCTTCGCCAAGCTCGCGCAGAGCCTCAGCCCGGACGGCGCGGCGAACAAGTCGATCTTCCGCACCGTGAACGCGCGCGATCGCAGCCTTCTGATCGCGGCGATCAACCAGGCGGCGGAAGGGCAGGGCGACATCGCTCCGGTCGAGGCCATGCTCGACGGCGCCAAGGAACGCTGGGGGCAGTTCTTCGTCACCGCGGTCGAGGAGGACGAGCGCGAAACCGAAGCCGCCATCGTCTATTTGCTGGAGACCACCGAGCGGCGGACGCTGGAAAACCAGATCAACCAGTCGCAGAAGATGGACATGGTCGGCCAGCTCGCCGGCGGCATCGCGCACGACTTCAACAACGTGCTGTCGGCGATCATGATGGCCAACGACTTCCTGCTGAACGCGCACAAGCCGACCGATCCGTCGTTCCAGGACATCATGCAGATCAAGCAGAACGCGACCCGCGCGGCGACGCTGGTGCGGCAATTGCTCGCGTTCTCGCGCCGCCAGACGCTGCGGCCGCAGGTGCTCGACCTCGGCGACGCGTTGTCCGACCTCACCATGCTGCTGCGGCGCCTGATCGGGGAGAAGGTCAAGCTCGACCTCGTGCATGGCCGCGACCTCTGGCCGGTCAAGGTCGACGTCTCGCAGTTCGAACAGGTGGTCGTCAATCTCGCGGTCAACGCGCGCGACGCCATGCCCGACGGCGGCAAGCTGACGGTGCGCACCGCCAATGTGACGGTGGATGAAGCCGCCCAGCTCACCCACAAGGGCATGCCGGCCGCCGACTACGTTCGGATCGACATTTCCGATACCGGCACCGGAATCCCGGCCGACATCGTCGACAAGATTTTCGAACCGTTCTTCTCGACCAAGGAGGTCGGCAAGGGCACCGGACTCGGCCTCTCGACGGTCTACGGCATCGTCAAGCAGACCGGCGGCTTCGTCTATGTGGACTCCGTGCCCGGCGAGGGCACCTCGTTCCGCATCTTCCTGCCGCGGCATCGTCCCGAACTGGATGCCCAGCCCGAAGCGCAGGGGGCGAATGGCGCGAAGGACGCAGCGGCCGAGCCGCCGAAGCCGCGGCCCGATCTGACCGGGCAGGGCACCATCCTGCTCGTGGAGGACGAGGACGGCTTGCGGTCACTGAATGCGCGCGGCCTCCGCTCGCGCGGTTACAGCGTGATCGAGGCCGCCAACGGCATCGAGGCGATGGAAGCGCTGGACGAGAAGGACGGCGCCGTCGATCTCGTCGTCTCCGACGTCGTGATGCCGGAGATGGACGGCCCGACGCTGTTGCGCGAAATGCGCAAGCGCAATCCGAACCTGAAGATCATCTTCGTCTCCGGTTATGCCGAAGAGGCCTTCGACAAGAGCCTGCCGGAGAACGAGCAGTTCGCCTTCCTGCCAAAACCGTTCGCGCTCAGCGCGCTGGTGGAGAAGGTCAAGGAAACCATGACGTCGACGTGAGCGGTGGAACCGAATTTCCGGCGCCCATGGACCGGCAGATGTGCTGCCGGGGGCAACGGACGAGGGCCCCCGCCACCCCCCAAAATTGTTGCTAAGCCCCTGCCAAATCGTCACATCCCCGCGACTGAGGGCCGCAGCCGCGGTTCCCGATAATGGCTTCACTTTTAGGCATCTGTGCCCATCTTAGGGGCGCTTCCCCATCCTGGGGACTGAGGAAAAACACATGAATTTCTCGCAAGGCACGCGCGGAATTATTCGGGCACTGGCCGTTGTCCTGTCCGTGGCGCTCCCGTTGGCGATCTCGATCTCGGAGGCTGACGCCCGCGTCGGCGGTGGCGGCAGTTCTGGATCGCGGGGATCGCGAACCTATTCGGCGCCCCCGAGCACCACCACGGCGCCTGGCGCGGCGCAGCCCATGAACCGTACCTTTACCCAGCCGGGAGCACCTGCAGCGGGCAATCCGGCTGCCGGCGCAGCCAACAAGGGCGGCTTCTTCAACCGGCCCGGAATGATGGGGGGCATGCTCGGCGGTCTCGCCATGGGCTTCCTTGGCGCCGGCCTGTTCGGCATGCTGACCGGCGGCAGTCTGTTCTCCGGCCTCGGCGGCCTGTCGTCGATCATCGGCCTGCTGCTGCAGATCGGCCTGATCATCATCGTGGTGCGGCTGGCGATGTCGTGGTGGCAGCGCCGCCATACGCCGGCCTCTGCCTACGCTGCGGGACCTGCTCCTGCCGCTGAAGGCCCCGGCGCCCAGACCAGCTTCCGCTCTGGCCTGAGTGGCTTTGGGTTGGGATCGAACCAGCCTGCGCTGGAAATCCAGCCGGCTGACTATGAAGCCTTCGAGCGTCTGCTCGGTGAGGTCCAGGCCGCATGGTCGAACGAGGACGTCGCCAAACTGCATACGCTCGCGACGCCCGAGATGGTGTCCTACTTCTCCAAGGATCTCGAGGAGAACAAGGCTCGCAACGACGCCAACAAGGTGACCGACGTCAAGCTGCTGCAGGGCGACCTTGCCGAGGCCTGGCGCGAAGGCGAAACCGATTACGCCAGCGTGGCGATGCGGTTCTCGCTGGTCGACAAGACCACGGAGCGCACCACCGGCCGTCTCGTCGCGGGCAGTGACACTCCGGTCGAAGTCACCGAAGTGTGGACCTTCGCCCGCCGGCGCGGCGCCGATTGGGAACTCTCGGCGATCCAGCAGACCAGCTGATCGCCACAACGTGACGAGCAAGGCGCTGCGGTTCGTTCCGCGGCGCCTTTTTCTTTGCCAGAATGGCCGCTTCATTTCGCGCTGGAATAATGGTCGCGATGATGTGTTGATGACAACGAGCCAAAAAACCACAGGGAGAAACCAGATGAAGAACTTCGCCAAGATCGTTTCGCCAGCATGCTTTGCGCTTGCCGCCATATCGGCGCTCGCCAGCGCGCCCGCGCAGGCGCAATCGGCCGATACCGGTTTCTTCCTGACCAGCAACGGCATCGGCAATGGCGGCAATCTCGGCGGGCTCGCCGGCGCCGACAATCACTGCCAGACATTGGCGCAAGGGGCCGGAGCGGGCGGCAAGACCTGGCGTGCCTACCTCTCGACGCAGGCCGCCGACGGTCAGCCTGCCGTCAATGCGCGCGATCGCATCGGCAAGGGACCGTGGAAGAATTCAAAGGGCGCCGTGGTCGCCAAGGACGTCGCCGATCTCCACAGTGCCAGCAACAACCTCACCAAACAGACCGCACTCTCCGAGAAGGGCGAGGTCATCAACGGCGCCGGTGACTCGCCGAACCGCCACGATGTGCTGACGGGATCACAGGCGGATGGTACTGCGTTCGCGGCTGGCGAAGACCGCACCTGCAAGAACTGGACGAGCAGCACGCAAGGCGCCGCGATGGTCGGCCATTTTGACCGCAAGGGTCTGCGTGACGACGAGCCGTCAAAGTCCTGGAACACGTCGCATCCCTCGCGCGGCCCGGATGGAGGCTGCTCGCAAGCCGACCTGAAGAGCACCGGCGGCGACGGGCTGATGTATTGCTTCGCAGCGAACTGATGGGCGGATGAACGTAGCCCGGAGGGAGCCAACGGGTCGCGCCAACGCGCGCCCGATGACAGGCTCCGCGTAATCCAGGGTCTGCTAGCAATAGATCCCGGGTTGCGCTTCGCTCCACCCGGGCTACGTATCCCGGCTATGCGGCCTTTTTCTTTGTGCGCTTCTTGGCGGTCTTCTTGACAGTTTTCTTCGAAGCCTTCTTCGGCGTTTTCTTGGCGCTCTTCTTCTTGCTACTGGTGAGATAGGCGCCGACGTTCTTCGACGAATGCCCGACGGCGGCCACCGCGGCTTTGAGTTTGGCCGGCGTGACCCTGAACTTCTTCGACCAATAGCTGACTTCGTAGGGCTGGCTCATCGCGATCCGTGCGCGGTCGGCAGCCTTGTGCTTCTGCAGATTGATATAGGCCTCGACCTTCTTGGCGGAGTGCCCCGCTTTCTTGACGGCGGCTTTCAGCTTGGCCGGCGTGATCTTGAATTTCTTCGACCAGTAAGCGACCTCGTAAGGCTCGCTCAACGCGATCAGCCCGCGATCGGCCCCGCCGCGTTTCTTTTTGTTGTCCGCCATCCCTGTTCTCCTGTCGTGTTGAGAAAATCGACGCTTCAAACGGGAACAACCTAACACGCCCGCTCGTATTCGGACAGATTCAACCCCCTGTGGAGATCTACGCGCCGCGTTCATGCTGCGATGGCGGCGCGGACGCCGCGTTGGGCGTGACGAACGAACCGCGGGATGATTTGTTATGTCGATCAAACCGGCAGCGGAGGTGTCATCGATGTGCTACGAGCTCTATTACTGGCCAATGATTCAAGGCCGCGGCGAATATGTCCGCCTCGCGCTGGAAGAGGCTGGCGCCGGCTATGCCGACGTAGCGCGCCGCGGCAACGGCATGTCGGCAATGACGCGCATGATGGAAGCGGGGAAGGGAACACCGCCCTTCGCGCCGCCATTCCTGAAGGCCGGGAAGCTCGTGATCGGGCAGACCGCCAACATCCTGCTCTATTTGGGATCGCGCCACGGCCTGGCGCCGAAGGCCGAAGCCGGCAAACTCTGGGTGCATCAGTTGCAGCTCACGATATCAGATCTGGTGCTGGAAGTTCATGACACCCATCACCCGCTCGGGCCTTCGCTCTACTACGAGGACCAGAAAGCGCCGGCGAAAAAGCGCACCGATGAGTTCTGGAAGGCGCGTGTGCCGAAATATCTCGGCTATTTCGAGGACCTGCTGGCGGCCAATGGCGGGACTTACGTTACCGGCCGCCGCCTGACCTATGTCGACCTCTCGCTGTTCCAGATCGTGGAAGGGCTTCGATACGCCTTTCCGCAACGCATGAAGGCGTTCGAGCAGGAGATTCCCGGGCTGGTCGATCTACGCGACCGCGTGGCGGCGCGGACGAACATCAAGGCGTATCTGGCGAGCGATCGAAGGATTGCGTTCAACGAGGAGGGGATCTTCCGGAGATACAAGGGGCTGGACGGGTGAAGCGCGAGCCAGCTCTCTCGCCGTCATGGCCGGGCTTAGCCGTCCGAAGGACGGCGTCGCTTGCCCGGCCATCCACGTCTTTGGCCCCGTACGGATAAGTAAGTCGCGGATGCCCGGGTCAAGCCCGGGCATGACGAGTAGTGGTAGTCTCACATGCTCCGCCCATCCATCGGCGTCATCTTCAGCTTCGACAGTTCGATGCCGTCGATGCAGCTCACATTCACCGCCACCACTTCGCTGCCGTCGGGCTTCTTGCCCCGCGCGAAGACGTCGACGCCGCAATCGACGCAGAGCTGGTGGTGGATCGCGTGCTTGTTGAAGAGATATTCCTTCAAATTCTCGTCGCCTGCGCGGAGCTGAAAACTCTTGGGATCGAGGAAGGTGAAATGCAGCCCCTTCTTGGTGCAGATCGAACAGTTGCAGGCGGTGACCATCGAAAGATCGCTGGTGCATTCGAAGCGCACCTGGCCGCAATGGCAGCCGCCGGTGTAGGTCTTGCTATCGGGCATTTCGATCCGCCTTGTCTGTCACCAAAGTCCGGGCACCAGACGATAGCGCACGCGCGCGGCGTAGTCAGCATAATCAGGCAGTCCCTCGACCAGCGCGCGCTCCTCGATGCGGGCGCGAATGGCGAAGAGAATGGCGAACACCGGCGCGATCGCCACGCCCCACCATGATCCCAGCAGCAGCGGGACGCCGACGAAGAACAGCATGACGCCGCTGTACATGGGATGACGGACGAAGGCATAGGGGCCGCTCGAGATGACGCGATGGTGGCGCGCGGCCTGCACTTTCACGACTGGCGCCGCAAAGGAATTTTCGCGGAACACCCACATGATGAAGGCGGTCGAGAGCAGATACATCGCAAGCCCGAGCGCCTGCAGGACGAGCGGAACGCCGGATGCCTGCGCGCGCCGGTCCAAGCCGATCGCGACCAGCCAGATCAGCGCCACGACGACGAACGTCAGCATGAATTTCTTGTCGGCGGCGGGCTGGTCGGCCTGGAACGTCGGCTGCAGGCGCTCGGCAAGCAGCGCCGGATCGGTCTTCGCGAGCCACAATCCGCAGGCAGGGCCGAGGATCGCGCTGGTGACCAAGAACACCCACGCCGCCGGCCAGTGCAGCGTCCCTGCGGATGCGAACAGCAAGGCGCCGAGCGCGACGACGAAGATGATATTTTGCAGCAGAAGCTTTGCGATCATGCCCGGGTTCCAGCCCCCCGTGGCAGCATGATCGCGCGGTTTTTCGGCAAACTTGCGGCGTCGGCCCTGCCGCAGGGCAGAGCTGCGAGCCGTCAGGCCAGCTGATCGATCCGCGTTCCCTGTCCCGGCGGCAAGGGAGCTACTTGCGTCGGCTTCGGCGTGCGCGTGCCGTCGGCGGCGGCGCCGTTCTGGACCTCGGGGGTCTTGTCAGGGGCCCTGAACACGGGGACTTCAGGCGCCTTGACCACCACCGTTGCGGGGACAGCAGAGACATTCATCGGAAGCATCCTTTTGGTTGCCTCCGACACTGGCCGGGGTGAAGCGAACGATTGGTGAATTCGGCGCGGCAATCCCCGCGCCGAGGCCGGCAATCCCGGCCAATGGTGAACGGACGGCTCGCGGAATCGTTAGAATGCGACGGATCGGGAGAGATCTACTCGTCCTTGCCGCGGGTCACCACGATCGAGGCCTCGGTCTTGGTACGCGTGCATTCCATGTTGAGGCGGCGGAAGCGCATGGAAACCTTGTCGCCTCGGAGTAAGCCCATGCGCTTGATGCAGCGCGAGGTGCCGGTCAACGCATCGGGTTTCGGAATCGTGAAAATGATGGCGCCGGCCGAGGCGATCAGATCGAAGAATTGCGGCTTCGGCTTGCGGTCGGCCTTGGCGTAGAGCTCGACCGAATAGTTGCGGCCGCGGCAGCCGAGCGACAGCTCCTTCGCCGCCGGATGCGCAAGGTAGATCATGTTGCCGGTATTGACGCTGATCTTGAGGCCGTCGATCTGGTTCTTCAATTCCTTGGCGGTATCCTCGCAGCGGTCGGCGTGTGCCGGCGAAATGCTGAACGTGGCGAGCAATGCCAGCGTGGCGGCAAGCAAGGTCGGTCGGCGAAATTGTGGTCCCAAAGCCATTGTGAATGCCCCTTTGCGCCATTGAACCCCGCGCGCGGATTTCCTGCAAGGGCCGCGCGCGGAAGTCAACTTGCTTGTCGGAAACCGTGGAGGGAGACGCTGATGCCAAAGGCGATCACCGCCAGCACGTCGAACAGGGTGGGAATGCTAACGTTGCCGTCCTTCCATTTGACACCTTTGGGCGCCTACTACAGGTGTCCACTCATTCGGCGGAGGTTCAGTCGCACAGCCCTGCATCAGATAGGCGCGCCAGCGTGAGAGCGGTGCCTTCGATGATGTCCATCGGTGTCGGTCTCCCGGTGCCGTCAAGCTTGCCTTGAAGTTGGAATTCTAGATGCTCCTACCGCTCGATAGTCCACATTGGCATGACCTGAGCGCGTGCTGGTCCGCACCGCGGGCGATTGAGCTGCTGCGGCAGGTCGTGTCGACGGGGCGGCTCGGGGAGGCGTGGCAGGAGCTCCAAGAGGAGATCATCCACCAGGGCACCATCTACGGCGTGACTTCAGCGGCGCTGCCGCACCTGATTCGGCTGGCACCGTCGCTGACCCCGGACGAGCAGCGCGACCTGTGGATCGACGTCGCCTTCATGGTCACCGCGGGGGCGGACAGCTTCGACGGCAAGGAGCCCGTCCCCGGCATGCAGGAAACTCTGACCCAGTCCCTGCGCGACGCCGAACCCCTTGCGTTGAAAGCGTTCCTGGCCTCGCCTTGCCTCGATGAAGGCATGGTGAGCTACTATGCTCTGGCCTGCGTGGCCCTGTCCGGCCACGCCGTCGGCGACGCGATGTGGGAGTTCCTCGTCCCTGGCGATGGCTACATCCGACTGAGATGCCCGGAGTGCGAGGCCGAGTACGAGGTTGACGGCTTCGGCGACCCGGTGCGGCCGCCGTGCGTGCCGCCACCCGTGCCGGCACTGGTGCCGCGGGCCTGCCCCGACTGGGCGCGCGTGCCGGCTGACCTTCCGCCCGGCTTCGAGGGATTCAGCGCAGTCGCCCGCGCGGTCGCCAACGCCGGCCTGCCGGGGCAGACATCGGCCGCTGCGGTGTGGTGTCTGGTGGCCGCGATGGTGGCGGCGAAGGGCGCACTGCCGTGGGCGCGGACGCTACTCCGCCTGACCGGCCATTTCCGTTGCGGCGAATGCGATTCCGTCCGGCCGATCGCCGACATGTTCCAGTACGCGACCGCGGAATCGTTGGGCTCCTCCTCGCAGCCCGGCTCCTCCGGGCTCCCGGCCATGGCCTCGCCCGACATGGCCGATCGCGATCCGGCGACCATCGCCGACGCAGCCGGCTTCAAACCGGCGCCCGGCGGTTCGGTCATCGCAGGCCAAATCACTCTGCGCCCCGTCCCGGCGCCCGGCGACCTGAAGATCCCCGTGCGCTGCGAGGCGCTGGTGACGATGCCCGGCGGCCCCGACGACGTGCGCATGCGCGGCGAAGCGCGCGTGCCCTGGCTGGCCAAACTGTTCGATGGCCGTTCCCTGCTCGCGACCGGCCATGCCGACGGCGCCGTCCATCTGCGCGATCCGTCGTCCCGCAGATCTCTTGGCGAGCTGTGGCGCCGCGAAGGACAGCCGGTTGCGGGCATGACCTTCGGCGAGGACCTGGTCGTGGTCTACGGCAACCTCGACGTCGATGTGTGGAGCCCGATCGCGGTCAGCGGTGAACGCTCGAGCATGGCACCTAAGCCGGGAAAATTGCACGCCAACGGCCACCGGCACATCGTGGCTGTCTGTCGCGCCGCGGAGCTCGGCTACCGCAAGCCGATCCTGCTCGCCGACCGCAACGGCACGGTCTCGATGTGGGAGACGTTCGGCGTGCGCCTGGGCGACCCGCTGCCACCCGACCCGCGGCACCGCGAAGTCTTCGCCATCGCCGCGTCCGCCGGTTTCGTCGTCACGGCCTCCGTGGCCGACGCCAACCTCCGGATCTGGCAGCCATTGTCGAATATTTGTACTTTGGTGCCTCTGCAGGCCGCCCCGCAGTGGCTGAACTTCACCGGCCACACCCTTACCGTCGGCCTCACCACTGGACCAATCAGCTTCTCCTTGCGCTGAAGCCGAGGTTTGGCGGAGGCCATGCATTCTTCCCCGAGGGCCGAAACCGTTTAAGAACATGCGGGCTGCGCCCGTCGGGAAGGCAGCAGGACGTCCGGAGCCCCAGAACCTTCCTTTTATCCAGAAAATGCTTAGAACGGGTCTATCGCTGCGGTGCCGTTTCTGGCTGCCGCCGGCTCCAACCCGAGATACCGATATGAACGCGCCAACCGCTTTTCCCGACCAGAAGCCAGTTCCGCCCTACAAGCATACGCCGCTGTTCCCGCTGGGGCCGGACACCACGCCCTACAAGAAGATCACGGCCGAGGGCGTGCGGGTCGAGAAGGTGCTCGGCAAGGACATGCTGGTGGTGTCGCGCGAGGCGCTGCGGGCGCTCTCGGAGGCTGCCTTCGGCGACATCAACCATTACCTGCGGCCCGGGCATCTGAAGCAGTTGCGCTCGATCCTGGATGACAAGGAAGCCAGCGACAACGACAAGTTCGTGGCCTTCGACTTCCTGAAGAACGCCAACATCGCGGCCGGCGGCGTGCTGCCGATGTGCCAGGATACCGGCACCGCGATCATCATGGGCAAGAAGGGCTGCAACGTCATCACCGACGGCGACGATGAGGCCGCGCTAAGCGAGGGCGCACGCGATGCTTATCTGCGCCGCAACCTACGCTATTCGCAGGTCGCGCCCTTGTCGATGTACGAGGAAAAGAACACCGCCAACAATATGCCGGCGCAGTGCGAGATCTACGCCGAGGGTGACGACGCCTACAAGTTCATGTTCATGGCCAAGGGTGGCGGTTCGGCCAACAAAAGCTTTCTGTTCCAGGCGACGCCGTCGGTACTGACGAAAGATCGCCTGCTGGCGTTCCTGAAGGAGAAAGTGCTCACGCTGGGCACCGCGGCGTGCCCGCCCTATCATCTGGCAATCGTGATCGGCGGCACGTCCGCTGAACTCTGCATGAAGACCGTAAAACTTGCTTCGGCGCGTTATCTCGATGCGCTGCCCACCCAGGGCTCGGCGGACGGCAATGCGTTCCGCGATCTGGAGATGGAGCAGGAAATTCTCAAGATGACGCAGTCGCTCGGCGTCGGCGCGCAGTTCGGCGGCAAGTATTTCTGCCACGACGTGCGCGTGATCCGGATGCCGCGCCATGGCGCCTCGCTGCCGATCGGGCTCGGGGTGTCCTGCTCCGCGGACCGGCAGGTGCTCGGCAAAATTACAAAAGACGGCGTCTATCTCGAGGAGCTCGAGCACAACCCGGCGCAGTATCTGCCGGCCGTGGAACAGTCGCTCGGCGGCGAGGTCGTCAAGATCGATCTCAACAAGCCGATGAAGGAGATTTTGGCGACGTTGTCGCAATATCCGATCAAGACGCGGGTATCGATGACCGGCACCATGATCGTGGCCCGCGATTCCGCCCACGCCAAGTTGCGCGAGCGGCTGGAGAAGGGCGAGCCGCTGCCAGACTACTTCAAGAACCATCCGGTTTATTACGCCGGTCCCGCCAAGACGCCCGATGGCTACGCCTCCGGCGCCTTCGGCCCGACCACGGCAGGCCGGATGGATTCCTTCGTCGACCAGTTCCAGGCGGCGGGCGGGTCGATGGTGATGGTGGCCAAAGGCAACCGCGCGGTCGCGGTGCGCGAGGCCTGCAAGAAGCATGGCGGCTTCTATCTCGGCTCGATCGGCGGTGCTGCGGCAAACCTCGCCGAGCACTGCATCAAGAAGGTCGAGGTGGTGGAATATCCCGAGCTCGGCATGGAAGCGATCTGGCGCATCGAGGTCGAGGATTTCCCGGCCTTCATCATCGTCGACGACAAGGGCAACGACTTCTTCAAGGAATTGAATTTGGGGTAACATGGTCGAGTGGTTCGATGACCTGAAGGTCGGCATGCGCTTCAAGAGCGCGGCGGTGACGCTGTCGAAAGACGACATCATCCGCTTCGCCAGGGAATATGATCCGCAGCCGTTTCACCTCGACGACGAGGCGGCCAAGAAGACGGTCTTCAAGGGGCTTGCGGCGTCCGGCTGGCACACGGCGGCGATCGCCATGCGGCTTGCCACCGAGTGTCGGCCGTTCGGACCGCATCCGCTGCTCGGCGCCGGCGTTGACGATCTGCGCTGGCTGAAACCGGTGCGGCCCGGCGACACGCTGCACCTCGAAGGCGAGGTCATCGAACTGGCGCCTTCACGGTCCAGGCCGCAAGGCGTCGCCCGTGTCCGATGGACCCTCTATGACCAGAAGGGCGAGGCGGTCTACACCTTCATCCCGATCGCGATCGTGCCGACGCGTCCGAAGTGAGCAGGGCGCTCGGCCTCGACGGGTTCAGCAGGGGCTGGGTCGCTGTGCTGCTCGACGGCGAAGCTCACGAGATCAGGTTCTGCCGCGACATTGCCGCTGCGCTGTGCACCGGCTTCGATCGCGCCGCGATCGACATCCCCATCGGCATGACCGATGACGGCGAGCGCGCCTGCGACCTGCTCGCGCGTGAGCGGCTGCGACCGCATTCGTCACGCGTGTTCACCGGGGCGCGACGCTGGCTGTGGGAGGAATTCGCCGATCCTGACGTCGCCAATCGCGATGCGTCGCGCCGCGGCCAGAAGAAGGTATCGCGCCAGCTCTGGCATCTCGGGCCGAAGATCATGGAAGTCGATGCGTTCGTCCAGTCCAATGGCTCGCGCGATATTCGCGAGGCGCATCCCGAGCTGGTTTTCCTGCGCCTCAACGCAGGCATGCCGCTGCCGTCGAAGAAATCCGAAGCTGGACTCGAGCGCCGTCGCAAGCTGCTCAAGCGGCACGGCATCCTCGATATCGACAAATGGCTGGACGGTGAGCGCATCGGTACCGGCGCTAAGCGCGACGACGTGCTCGATGCCTGCGCGGTGGCGATTGCAGCGCGCGACATCGCTGGCTGCGTACCGGAAGGCGCGCCGCCGCGCGATGCTTGCGGCTTGGCGATGCAGATATGGTTCTAGCGTCGCGGTGAGGGGGCGAGGAGGGGTTGCAACCTCCTCGCCATTGCGGTCAGACCCGCGTGCCGGTGAAGGGAAAGCTGCCCATCGGGCCGATGCCCATCTCGCCGCTCATGCTGTCGCCGGAGACCTTGCCGATGAACTCGAGGGTCAACGGCATCGGGTTGGTGATCGATACCTTCCAGTTGACGGCGTCGCCGCTGATGGCGCCGTCGAAGATTTCGGTGGAATTGCCATCGGCGCCCTGCGTGCCCGTCAGCGTACCGCCGGAGGCCAACAGGGTCAGCGTAGCCTTACGCTCGCCCATCGGCGTGCTCATGGTGAGGTTCCAGTTTCCGTCCACGGCCATTTTTGTCTCCCCGACATTTCCCCGGCAAACCGGAATGGCTTGCGAGATCCGCTAAACTCGATCGGCGGTATAGCCTATCTCGCCATACAAGCCCAACCGTCTCAAGCGTCCTTTTGATGCGTATTTCTTCAGGCGCGCTGGGCGGCAGCGCGAATCCGGCTGCCGACCAATACACGAAACGCGACGTATTGAATTGCGAAGGCGGCAATCTTGGCGCCGACCAGCACGACGGTCACATAGAACGTCCACAGCTTCATGTCGCCGGTCATCGCGACGGCAATGGTGCCGGCGCCGAGCACGAAACACAGCGCGGCCCAGGCGTAGCCCGCGAAGGTGACATATTCCGGAATAGTCTGTGTCACGATCGGCGGCATATAGCGCAACATCCAGCCGCGCTTGAGCATGATGAAACCGATCGCGAAATGCCCGATCGCGGGCTTCGCCAGCACGAAGCGCGGGTCGTGGGTCAGGAGCGTCGCGCTGCCGAGTACGATGACGAGCGCCAGGCTAGCCCACGTCATGTAGCCAAGCTCCTTGCCCTTGACGCGCGAGTAGATCACCTGGGCGATCGCGCCGGCGATGGCAACACCCGTCGCCAGCAACACGTTGTCGGTGGCGAGATAGATCGCGATGAACAGGATGGTGGAGAAGAAATCGGCGCCCAGTCTGGCGAATACGTCCTTCATCGGCTTGCTCTCTGTTGGATGGCTGTTGCGGTCGAAAGATAATTTCAGTTGGTGCCGGGCAGGGCGTTCGCTGGCGGCGCACCATACTTCGCCTTGCGATATTGTGGATACCATGTCGTGAAGAAGGCGGCGCTATTGCGGGCGGCGAAGGCGATGACGAGGCTGGACCAGAGCGGCAGGCCCGGGACATAGATCGTCAGCACGTTGCCGATGATCATCAGGACGAAGGCGGCATTCCAGGCCCAGGTGATGAGATAGACCGCCTTCTTGAAGCCGGGCAGCTTCGCCGTCTCGGCATCGACCTCCTCGAGCGCATATTGCAGGATGAACGGCTTGCCGATGATGAGCGACACCAGCGAGATCGCGAGCACGCCGACATCGACCGTCAGCTTGACGGCCGAATGGCTGAGGTTCGGATCGACCAGCGTGACATAGGCGCCCAGTCCGGTGAACAGGAGGACGCAGCCCGTGCCGAGCACCTTGATCGAACGGCCGCGATAGACGTCAATGCCGATGACGGCAACACAGATCGCAGCCGACGCGAACAATGAGACCTGGGCCGATGTCACCAGCATCAGCAGGGCGAACGAACCGAAGGGGGCAAGGATCAGGAAGATGGTCATGGCGGCTTCTCGGGGCTAATCTTTACAGCGTAAAGATACCCTAGGGGCAAGCGCCGGGGTCGTCAAGTAAAATCTTTACAGTGTCAAAATAAGCTGCAGGGGGATTATTTAGAAGCCATTTCAGCTATTTAGATCTGGTGGGGTGGACTCTCATGGTGCCGCGAATTCGTGCCGTTCAAGCCATGCCCCGCAACCTTGCCGCAATGTTCCAACAATAGGGTGTGCCCGAATGACGTAACGCTGAGGTTGGCCTATTGCGCGTGCTGCTGGTGGAGGACGAGCCGGAGATGGCAGCGGCGCTCACCGTCGCTCTGAAAAACTACGATATGGTCGTTGACCATATCTCGACGCTGGCTGATGCCGAGGAAGCAGTTCTCGTCAATAACTATGCAGCGATCCTGCTCGATCGCCAGTTACCCGACGGCGACGGACTAGCGCTTATTCCAAAGCTGCGGGCAAAAGGCGTCGGCGCTGCCGTCATCGTGCTCACGGCACGGGGCGAACTGGCCGATCGCATCACAGGATTGGACACCGGCGCCGACGATTATCTCGGCAAGCCGTTTGCCGTCGAAGAGTTGCTGGCGCGGCTGCGCGCGGTACTGCGCCGGCCGGCGGACCTGCCGCCGGAAACCATGCGGCTTGGCCGGCTGTCGTTCGACCTCGGCAACCGCGAAGCCAGCGTCGCCGGCCAGCCGCTCGATCTGCCGCGCCGCGAACTTCTGGTGCTGGAAGCCCTGCTGCGCCGGATGGGCCGTACGGTCACGCGTTCGTCGCTGGAGGAAGCGGTCTACAGCATCGATGACGAGATCCAGTCGAACGCGCTGGATACCCATGTTTCGCGGCTGCGCCGGAAATTGTCCGAGGCTGAAGCGGAAGTTGAAATCCACGGCATTCGCGGCGTCGGCTATCTGCTGAAGCATTCGCCATGACAAAGCTTCAACCGCATTCCCTGCGATGGCGGCTGGTGTGCCGGCTGGTCGGCTTGCAGGCGGCGATGCTGGCACTGCTGGTTCTGGTCGTCATCGCAGCGCTTTGGGGCGCCGGGCACATGATTGCACTGGAGTCCGAAGACGACACGATCGATGCGCTGCATGACGCCGTTGTCCGCGACAGCAATGGAGACATCGCCGTGCGCGACACGCCCGTGCTCGCGAAGCGGCGGGCGCAGGCTCCCAATTTCTGGTTTCAGATCAGGGACCGCGAAGGACATTCGGTTTCACAAGGCAGGGTGCCGCTGGAATATGCTGGCATCGGCGATGCGCTCGATGGAATCGGCCAGGCGCGGCTCGGCTGGAACATCCTTGACGGGATGCGACCCACGGCCCGCATGAAGTGGATCGACACCCCTGCCGGCAACATCCAGATTCTGACGGGGCAGGGCGGAGCGGTATCCTGGCAGCGGATCGGTCATGCCGCCCTGACGCTGTTCCTGAGTCTTCTCCTGCCCATCGTCGCGCTGATGACGCTGACCACGTTTGTTGCGACACCCGTGGTGGTTCGCCGAACCCTTGCCGGCCTTGATCGCGCTGCGGCGCAAGCCGAGAAAATCGATATCGACGGACGCGGCGCGCGGCTGCCGCTGCAGGACGTGCCTTCCGAAATCGTTCCGCTGGTATCGGCGGTCAATGATGCGCTGAGCCGCCTTGATGAGGGCTACGAGCGACACAAGCGATTTCTTGTCGACGCGGCGCACGAGCTCCGTACGCCGATCGCTATCCTTCAGACGCGGCTGGAATCGCTGTCACTCGGCCCCGGCGCGGGACGCGTGCTCGAAGACGTTGCGCGGCTATCGACGCTGGCCGATCAGCTTCTGGACCTGCAACGCATCAACCAGCAGGCCGACTGGTTTTCTTCCGTCGATATCGTCGCCCTCGGCCGGAAAACAGCCGCCGAACTTGCGCCGCTTGCGATCGCCGCTGGCTACGAAATATCTTTCGAGAGCGACGTAGAGCACATCCTGGTGCGAGGCGATGCCGGAGCTCTGGAGCGGGCACTGACCAATTTGATTCAGAATGCGATCCAGCATGGCGGCCGCAAAGGCGGCATTGCGGTGCGGGCGGAGCCGCCCGCCACGATATCGGTGACCGATGACGGTCCGGGCATTGAGGCTTGCGATCGCGTGCGCGTATTTGAACCGTTTTACCGGTCGCAAGGCCACGGCCGCGGCGCAGGATTGGGTCTCCATCTCGTTCAGGAGATTGTCCGGCGGCATGATGGCGCGGTCGCGATATCGGAAGGACCCACCGGCGGCACACGCGTCCGGATGGCATTCAAGCCGGCGCACGGCACGTCGTAGAATCGCGTCCTGCATTTACAGCTGCCCCGACATTTTCCACAGGCTTCGATGGTGCGCAATGTTCGCGCAACATCGACCCTCCATATCGCATCAACGCCGACATCAACGGGTGATGCGGCTTGATGGAATGGGTGACTTGCTCTCATGGCTGCACAAAATCTCTTGTTGTTCTTTCGCGCGCTCGCCTGCAATCCTCGCAGCGTCGGCGCCATCGCGCCATCAGGGGCGAATCTTGCCAGTCTGATTACCAGCGAGATCACGGCTGCCTCGGGCCCGGTGCTCGAATTGGGTCCCGGTACCGGAGTCTTCACCGAAGCGCTGCTGGAGCGCGGGGTGCGCGAGAGTGACCTCACGCTGATCGAATACGGCTCGGACTTCATGCGGCTGCTGCAGGCGCGATTTCCCAGGGCGCGCGTGCTTTGGATGGATGCGGCCTGGATGGCTTCCCACGATCTGTTCGAGCACCCGTTGGGTGCCGTGGTCAGTGGGCTGCCGCTGCTCAATTTTGCGCCGAAGAAAGTCACCGCGATTCTCACCGCGGCGTTCAGCAAGCTGCGCGACGGTGGCTCGTTCTATCAGTTCACCTATGGAATGCAGTGCCCGGTCTCGAAGGCGCAACTCGACGAACTGGGGCTGAAGGCGAATTGCATGGGCCGCGTGTTGCTCAACGTCCCGCCCGCATCGGTGTACCGCATCACGCGCATCAAGCCCGTCAGGCTCGCAGACCAGGTCGAACCCGATGCCGTCTAGCATGGACATTCCTGACTTCATCACCGTGCTCGCCGGATCCGGACCGCTCGGAATCGGAGCCGTCGCGGCTGCCGAGAAATTCTTTCCGATGGTGCCTTCCTATGTCGTGTTCGTGCTGCTTGGCATAATGGCCGCATCAGGCGAGAGCAAACTGGTCGTCACCGTCGCGGCCACCGCGACAGGCTCCACGATAGGTGCACTTGCGTGGTACGGGCTCGGCCTCGCCCTGGGGGCGAGGCGAATTGAAGCGCTGATTGAACGGTTCGGGCGGTTCATATTCCTGAAGCCTGCCCTTTATCATCGGATGGCAGGGGCCTACAGGCGCAATCACTTCTGGGTCACCGTTGTAGGACAGACCATTCCGGCGGTGCGGGTTTATCTCTCCATCCCGGCCGGGGTGCTCAATCTTGCGATCCTGAACTTCGTCGGCGCCACGCTGATCGGAAGCATCATATGGAGCGGGCCTCTTCTTACGCTTGGATATGTCCTGCGTGAGAGAAGCGCCGACGCCGCCTTTTCAGGCCTGCTGGTCGTCACAGCGCTGGTCGGGTTTGAATTTCTTGTACTGCTCGCCTGGCAGCTAACCCGTCATGCTAAGCGACCGCGACAGAATCATGAGGGCGCAGGCGATCAGTAAGATGAACGTGATCGTGATGCCGCCGACCCGGCCGATGCGGAATTGCAACGTATTGGGTGCGGCGTACATGCCGAGCGGGTGCAAGAGCCGCGAGATCAGCAGCGCGCCCATCAACAGATGCACCCATGTCGCCGGCAGGCCGGACATTTCCAGCATCGCCACCATCAGCGTGATGATCGGGACATATTCGATGAAGTTGGCATGCGCGCGTATCGCGCTGCGCAGTTGCAGGCTTCCATTGTCGCCGAACGCGGCGCGGTCGCGCTGGCGCAGCCTGCCGACCTGAACGGCGAGCACGGTGTAGAGCAGGGCGAGGACGGCGAGATAGGTTGATGTGATCGAGGGCAGGTGCATGGGTGTCTCCTCGCGGACTGTCAACGACGTCATTCCGGGGCAATGCGCAGCATCGAACCCGGAATTTCGAGATTTGGTGACATCTGGATTCCGGGTTCATCACTGCGCGATGCCTCCGATGTGCAATTGCACATCGGAGATGACAGGATTGAATGCCTTACGCCGCGCCGACCCAATTGCCGTGAAAGCCATCGGGTACGCGATGGCCGAGATGCACCAGCGCCACGGGGCCTGATTCGACATCCTGGGCGTTGAACACCGCGAGATCGCTGCGGTTCTCCTGCGCGCGCCAGACCGCTGATAGCAGCCAGCCATCGCCCTCGGCGGCGTCTGCGCCGCGTTCGACAAATACCGGCTCCGAAATCGTGTCGCCGGCGGGCAGCAGATAATGGCCGAGCCGCTTGCCCTTGCCGTCGACATGCACGATGCCCGACAGCGCGCCGAACATCGGCAGATCGGGATTGGCGCAGGCGTACCAGCCATGGCTGTTTGCGTAGCCCGCGCGGCGGTCGTCGATGCGCGGGAATTCGCCGGTGAGATCGTCGAGATAGGTTTGCGTGAAGCGGTCGGTATTGCCGGCGAGATCGAAGGTCCAGCGGCAGTACCGCGCGCGTGACTTCGCCGGATCGGTCTTCGAACCGTCGGGATGGGTGAACAGCGGCGCCTCCTCGAACTGCATCACGTCGGCAATGATGCGGTTGCCTTCCTCCCACGCATTCATGACGTGGAAGACGTAGCAGCTTTCGGCACGGAACCAGACGATGTCCTTTGCCGAGCCGTTGCGCTTCATCACACCGACATAGCCGCCTTTCTCGGGCTCCCAGGCGTAGGGCGGCTTGCCGCGCATCGCGCGCTCCATGCTGCCGGTAATCGGCAGGATCGGAAACAGCAGGTGATTTTCGGTAACGATGAAGTCGTGCACCATGCTGGCATAGGGGGATTCGAAACGATCGCACCGCGTCACCACGCCTGCCGCGTTCACCGATCCGAAGGAGAGGGCGGGGGTGAGGGGGCCCGCGGCGTTGTAGCCGAAGAACACCATCTCGCCGGTCACGGGATCGATCTTGGGATGCGCGGTGAAGGGGCCCTTGATGGCGCCCTTGTAGTCGCAATAGCCGACGCGATTAAGGGTGTCGGGCTCGATCTCGGTCGGCAGATGGCCTTCCTCGAGCGCCAAAAGCTTGCCGCCATGGAAGATGATGTTGGTGTTGGCGACGCCGCCATCGTCGGTGATACCGGCGGGAGCGCCCGGCAGCTTGCGGCCGAAGCCGCCGAACAGCGCGCGGCCGGCGTCGTGCTCGGCCAGCCATTTCGGAGTGCGGACCCAGCGGTTGCGGTAGCTGGCGCGGCCGTTCTCCAGATGGAAGGCGTGCAGCATGCCGTCGCCGACGAACCAGTGCGCGCCGGGGGCATCGAATTGCGGGTTGGGGCCGTTGCGGTAAAGCGTGCCGTTGAGTTCGCGCGGCAATTCGCCGGTCACCTTGAGATGCGGCGCGTCGCATTCCATCGGGATCGGCGCCAGATTGGTTCGGGCCGCCTCGGTCTTCACCTGGTCGAGCATCTCACGTTTCCTCTGGTTTAAATCTTTACATCGTAAAGATATCAGTAAGGCTGTTGTGGCCGATCGTCAAGCAAAATCTTTACAGTGTAAAAATTGCAGCTATAAGGAATCACATGGCAAGAACATCGCGAGAGACCAGAACGATCCGTCCCGCCGCAGGGCGCCGGCCGGCGAAACCCGTAGCGGAAAGGCCGGCCAGCCGGCGTCGCCGTCCATCCGGCGAAACCCCTTATCATCATGGCGATCTGCACGACGCCTTGCTCGCAGCCGCTGAGCGGGTGTTGGAACGCGACGGCTTGCCGGGCCTGACCTTGCGGGCGGTGGCGCGCGAGGCCGGCGTGTCGCATGCCGCGCCGACCCATCATTTCGGCGATCTCACCGGGCTCCTCAGCGAACTCGCCGCCATCGGCTTCCGCCGCTTCAACGAGGCCATGGTCGCGGCTCGCAATAGTGAAACCCACCCAATGATGAAGGGGATGGCCAACGCCAAGGCCTATGTCGCCTACGCCCAGGCGCGTCCCGGCATGTACGGGCTGATGTTCCGCACCGAGCGGCTCGACATGACGCGGCCGTCGCTGCACGAGGCGGCGACGGCCTCCTTCGCGGGCTTGGCGAACGCGGTCGGTGCCGGGCGTAATGAAAAACTCACCGGCGAGGCGCTGGAGGCGCTGTCGCTCGATCAGGCTGCCGCGATCGCCCGCGCATGGTCGCTGGTGCACGGCTTCACTACGCTGCTGCTCGACGGGCGGCTGAAGGATATTTTGCACCGGCTGCCGGAAGGCACCGGGGTCGACCAACTTCTACATGCGATGCTGCTCTCGACCGTCGCGCGGCCGCCGGCGGCGTAGGGCGGCGGCTTCAAGGGCGACATGGCTGGCTCCGGGATGTCGCTGCGTGGCGACGATGCCGATGGCGTGCCGCTCAGCAACCCTTGCAAATCTTGGTTTGCCGCGCCAGCCTTGCGTCGGCTTCGACGTCTTCGTTGGGCTGTCGCGTCCATTCGTCGTAGCGCGCTTTGGTGTCCGAGGTTTCCTTGGGCGGGGCGCCATTCAGCGGGCCGAGAATGATCTCGCGATTGCGGGCTGTTTTTCGTTTTGCCGGCCGTTTTTCCTCGCCCGGCACGTCATTTGCCGTCGGTGGTTCTCCCAACCCATCCCAGGCGATCGGCGCGCCTGCGGTCTGTGTCGTCGAGCAGCCGGTGCCGGAGGCGCAGCAGCCGGTGAGGGCGGAGCCGGCAACCAGCAGAACCATGATTCTCGTTAGCATCGTTGCTCCGGTGTGGCCGCCGTTAAAACCCGTGATGTGAGAATATATCAAGCACTCAAGGCTGTAGCTTTGACGTTAATGCGGCGAAAACACGCCAGCCTCGGGCTGTCAGGGCTTTGCAAGGCCGACGGCGGCGCCCTTTTCACCGATTACCTTCACTTCGTCCTTGCCGCACTTGAAATCACGAGCAAATTCGTCCGCCGCCTGGCGCGCGAGTTCGTTGGCATTGCGGTTGGCCTGGCCGTCGATATAGGCGACATGACAGACCGGGCCCGGCGGCAACCGCGTCACGGCGAGCATCGGTTTCGAAATCGGGGTTCCGGCCTTGCCCGTGTCGTTGTCGTCGGCGATCAGCCAGCGTTGAATGATCGCGAACGGCTTGCCATCCACTTCCCGCCATTCGACGGTCTGGCCGGTTGAATTGAAGGGGGCAAACGAGGTCTCCGCAGCCGGCTCCTTGGCGGCGGCCACATGGTCGGGCCCGACCGAGACGGTTTGGCGCAGATCGTCCTCGCTGATCAGCACCACCAGCCCCGATTTGCCGGGGCACACCTGCTTCGTGCTGACGTCCTTGGGCTTGCCGATGGTGCGGCAGTCCTTCTCAGCCGATGATGTATAGCTGCTGCTGAATGTTTGGGCATTAGCCGGTGAAATCAGGCCGAATGCAGTCGCGAACAGGGCCGCGGCGGCCGGCACGATGAGTTGCCGATAGGAAACGCGTTTCATCTGCACTTCTCGCATGGAACCTCCGGGATCAGACGTGTGCAATCTGGGGAAGGTTCATGGCAAAGGTGCGAAACACCTGACATTGCCGCGGAATCGTCCTAGAAGAGCGGCTCGCAATTCCTCCGTTTCCCGAGCCTGTAGCCATCCAATCGTCATGCCCTCTATTCCCTCGAACAAGCCCTATCGCGTCGGTCGCTCCCCCACGGGCCTTGGCCTCTTCGCCACCAAGCCGATCAAGAAGGGCACCAAAATCATCCGCTATTTTGGACCGCTGCTGGATTGCAAGAAGAAAAAAGACGACGCGATCGAGAACAAGTACCTGTTCGAGCTGAACGACCGCTGGACCATCGACGGCTCGGTGCGCAAGAACGTTGCCCGCTACATCAACCACGCCTGCAAGCCGAACGCGGAATCCGACGTTCGCCCACGCAAGCGCAAGGTGTTCATCCGCGCCATCAAGAACATCGAGCCGGGCGATGAAATCAATTACGACTATGGCACCGACTATTTCAAAGCCTACCTGAAGCCGATCGGCTGCAAATGCACGGCCTGCGAAAAGAAGCGCAAGAAGCAGCGCGCGGAAGCGCGGGCGGAGAAAGCCCGCCTGAAGGCCAAGGCCGAGCGCAAGGCGCTGAGGAAGGCGGAGAAGCTGGCCAAGGAACAGCGGAAGGCCGAGGAAAAGCTTAAGGAAAAACTGAAGGCGAAGGCCGCGCGGAAATCGAAAAAGAAGCGTAATGGCCATTCGCTGAACGGCACGTCACTGAACGGTACGTCATTGAACGGCAAGCATCTGAACGGCATCGGCCGCGCCAGGGTTGCCGGCAGGAAACCGGCCGGCCGAAAACAGCCGGTATCCGCGCCAGCTTCCGCCCTTCAGGCCTAGGCCTTATCCACCAGCCTTGCGCACCGATTTCGGCAGCAGCGAATCGCCGAAATCAAGCGCCGAGCGTTGAACAATCGCACCGGTTTCATCGACCACGACGCGAAACCGCCGGTGTTCGGAGAAGAAGGTCAGGCGATGCCGGCCGGAATCGGCGTCGACCCCGCGCTCGGCAAGGCTTGTGATCCTGCCCGCGCGCATCTCTTCCTGCAGCAGGGAGGGCGTCAGCCCGAGGCCTTCGGCGACGATGGCGGCGTCGATCTGCACGGCGTCATTTTCGAACTCGATCGGTTTCATGGGTTGCACCTGATGCTTCGTTGCGGCGGTCACGCGTGCGCCGGGCTCGGTCTGGCCGTTGCGGGATAGGCGCATTCCGCCAGTGTCGTGGCGTCGAGCTCGCGCATGAAGGCTTCGCGGGCGGCGGCGAGTTTTGCTTTCAGCCGGCAGCGCGGCTTCAGCACGCAATTGCCGCCATCCTCGCGAAAACATTCGACCAGCGGCGGCCCTTCCAGGGCGCGCACCACTTCACCGATGGTGATCGACTGGGCGGGGCGGGCCAGCGTGAAGCCGCCGCCGATGCCGCGCTGGGTCGAGATGAAACCGCTATCGGCGAGGTCGCGCACCACCTTGGCCAGATGGTTGCGGGAAATGCCGAACTCGGCCGCGATCTCGTTCGTCGCGAACGAACGGCCGGGATCGCCCGCCAGCCGCATCAGGGCGCGCAAGGCAAAATCGGTAAACGATGTCAGGCGCATGGGAGCCCTTTCAAATTATCTGCTTGCAAATCATCTATAGCTGTCTAAATACGCATTTGAAATACCTATTTAAGGGCAGGCGCGAGAAATGGAAGCGATAGTGGCAGGGCCGGAGCGGCGTGAGCGCATCTCGGCTGAAATCATGGAGCGGACCGGCATCGACGAGGCGATGATCCAGCGCCTGGTGCGCGGCTTTTACGCCAAGGTGCGCGAAGATGCCGTGCTGGGGCCGATCTTCGAGGCCCGCATCAGGGATTGGGAGCCGCATCTGGCGCAGATGTGCGCGTTCTGGTCGTCGGTCGCGCTGATGACAGGCCGCTACCACGGCACCCCGATGGCCAAGCATCTGCCGCTGCCGGTCGACGCCGGGCATTTCGACCGCTGGCTCGAACTGTTCGAGCAAACCGCCCGCGAGATCTGTCCGCCCGAGGCGCAGGCGCATTTCGTGGAGCGGGCGCGCCGGATCGCGGCGAGCCTCGAACTCGGCATCGCCGGCACCCACGGCGTCATGCTCGGCAACGGGGAACGATTTCGACGCAACCAGGCAGGAGCAAAGTAATGGCCAATCGTGCACATGTCGTCACCAACAAGGAGCAGGCCGATCCGTATTCCGGCAGCAGCCTGGTGCCGATGCTCGTCATCGGGTTGGTGCTGACCTTTGCGGGAATGATTGCTGCGTTGGTTTTGAGCTGAGGATATTCCCCGTCATTGCAACCGAAGCGAAGCAATCCACGTCTGCGCTTGTTGAGGCATGGATTGCTTCGTCGCTTTGCTCCCTTGCACAAACGCTTCGCGCTTGTCGCAGACAGTGACGGGTGTGGCTTGGACGGCTGTGGCTTACGCCGTCACCACGCCACCGCTCTTGCGCAGGCCAATAAACTGCAGCTCCGCAAACACGCCGGTGGCAATCGCCTGTGCGACAGTAACGAGCTGTCCGAGCAGGTTCGGCGAAACTGCGCCCGAGAACAGCAGCGCGATGCTGCCGAGCGTCCAGGCCGCGTTGCCTACGATAACAAGCAGAACCAGCCCCTTCGGCACGGATGACCGCGAAGCGAGCCAGCCGACCAGCGCGGTATAGGCGATCAGGAACAGCCCGGTCTCCCGCAGCAGCGCTTCCGGCAGGTTGAGGAAGGGGGCCAGAATGCCGGCGCCGAGCGTAAGCCCGACGGCTGATACGCCGCTGAAGACGGCGTCGGCGAGCAGGGCGCGGCTCAGGAATGTGGATGGATGGATCATGGCAGTTCTCCTTGGCTTGGGGGACTTGGGGGCAGGGATCAGCGCGGCAGCAGCGACCGGAGCTGACGCATCAGCCGCATCGGGCAGAGCGCCTTGCCGACCCTGTTTTCGATCGTCTGTACCCGCACGAACACGAAGACGCCGGTGTCGTGCACCAACGGCTGCGGCATGTTCAGGGAGCGCGCCAGCAACCAGGTGGCCAGATTGAGCGTCCACGGGATCGCCGCGGCGACGAAGCGGAAGAGGGTAAGCATCAGCATCGGTCATCTCCTGTGCCTTCAAGATGACCCAGCCCGTGACCCGTTTCGATTACCTCGGACGTAACGAGGACGTGCTTTCTCTCGTTTTATAAATAAGGTGACATAGGGTCCAAGTGCCTTATTTCATAGGGTTTTTGGTGTCCCAAGCGATTATCCTGCCCTAATATCCAAAGCCCCTAGGGCGGCCCAGACGCGGCGTTTTTCCTTATTTGAGGCAACCGCCCGGGCGTCCGATTTGATCGATCCCATGGCCATGTCAGGCCCAACAAATCTTCCCCGGATGGGGAAGAAAGGGAGGACAACATGCCGACGATAAATATGACCGTGCGCGCCATCGAACGATTGGCGGCTCCCGATCCATCCGGAAAGCAAGTCCTGTATTGGGATGACGAACTAAAGGGCTTCGCCGTGCTCTGCTCCGGCGTCACCAACGCCAAGACCTATATTGTGCAACGAACCCTGCCTGATGGCCGCAATCGACGAGTGACGGTCGGGGCAGTCAATGAGCTGTCGCTTGATAAGGCCAAGGACAAAGCCGCCGATATGCTGCACGCGATGCGGCATGGTAACGACCCCAAAAAGAAGATCGATAATCCGACCTTGAGATCAACTTTGGAGGCCTATCTGCTGGCCAAGAAGAACCTGCGACCGGCCAGCATTCACGTTTATCGACAGGTCGAGCGGACCCTTGCCTCATGGCTGGATCGTCCGTTGCGCGAGATCACCGGCGGCATGGTGGAGGATCGTCACCGTGCTATCGCCACTGCGATAAGCAAGAAGGGAGGTGGCAATCAAGGACATGTCACTGCCAATGGCGCGATGAAGACCTTTCGCAATTTGTACAATTTCGCGTTGGACCGAACCGCTGATTTGCCAGCCAATCCGGTAAAGCGATTGAAGAAGGGCGACTGGTTCGACGAACCATCTAGCAAGCGGATTGTGCCCGAAGAAAACATGCCAGCGTTTTATGCGGCGCTCCGTGCTTTGCCCCATCCGGTGCAGCGTGACTATCTGACCTTCCTGCTATTCACCGGATATCGGCGGACCGAGGCGGCAAGGTTAAAGTGGATCGATATCGATCTGGCCAAACGCATCATCAACATGCCGGCCGCCTACACCAAACCTGGACGAGGGTTCAGTTTGCCGATGTCCGATATCGTTCATGACTTGCTGGTGGCGCGTCGAGCACTGGGCAATTCCGGTTTCGTCTTTCCGGGCCGGAGCGAAGGTCAGCATATCATCGGCACCACCATGCCGCTGCGAGCGATAGCCAAAGCGACCGGCGTATCGGTATCGGCTCATGATCTACGAAGGACCTTTGCCACCGTAGCCGAAGGAGCCGATGTCAGCTGGCTAGTGATGAAGGCGCTACTAAATCATTCGGTCAAGGGTGACGTGACTGCGGTATATCCGCAGGTGATGCTGGAGCGAATGCGCGCACAGGTCCAAAAGGTCGCCGATCGAATGAAGCTGTTGTGCCGGATCGATGATGTCGAGAGCGGGAACGTCAAGAAGTTGAAGGCTTCAACCCGTCGGACGGGAACCTCTATAAAGACAACATAATATGTCCCTGATCCTTGCCCTTTATTTTTTGGGCGGGAGGCCTATATTCTTTGGACGGCGCCCCAATCAATCCGGAGCGCCCTAGGGCGCTGAATCATCGCCCTTATTATCAGGCCCCCTTCCATCTGGCCCTGCCAGATTAGCAAACCCTTTCAGGGGCCGCTTCGTCCACCACTCCGGAAGTCCGGAGCACGGTGACGGGCGGCGCTTTGTCATGTGCCGCCCAATGCAACCAAGCAAAGGGTGATCAGGCTATGACCAGTCAAAACAAATCCCGAACTACCGGACGACTGCACCTCGACCGACGCGCGAGCAGTCTAATCGCAGCCGCCGTTACCAGTGAAGGCGGTGCAGACGATTTGCTGACAACACAGCAGGTGGCGAATTGGTTGGGCGTTTCTACGCAGTGGATGGAAATTCAGCGTGATCGCGATACCGGGCCGCCATTCCAGCGACTGGCCCCACAGTTGATCCGCTACAAGCGCGATACCGTGCTGACGTGGTTGAAGCAACGCGAGTACGCCCGGACTTCACAGTACCGCGAAAGTCGGTCGAACAAGACGACCTAGTTTCTGTGGAGGTAGCGGCTTCATTCATCGAAGGAGTTTTCCATGTTGACTATTTCACCACTACTCAAAGGAAACCCCGACCGGGTGGCAGCCCAAGTCGGGGTGATGATGTTCTTCGAAATGCTGCTGCTGTCAAAGCTACCGGTCCTCCAAAAAATAATCGGAGGCTCGGATGCAGGATAGTCCACATTCCGCCCGAGATCACGTCCCAACGGTCGACATAACAGCGGCGGCCCGATTCCTGAAGCTGCTCGATCCCGACGCCACGAGTTTCACATTTCAGACCGTTGATGACGATCGTGATCGTAATAGGCCGCAGTTACGGCGCGTGCTTCACGGGAACCTTGATCAGCACGTCGCGATCTTGACGCGGTTAAATAACAAAGGCGCCGGCGTTTTTGTCACCGTCAATGAAACCGACCTGAAAGGCCGCAAGGCCGAAAACGTCGTCCAGATTCGCGCGGTGTTTCTTGATCTTGATGGATCACCATTGCAGCCGGTGCTGGAGAACCAGGTTCAACCGCACATCGTCGTCGAAACCTCCGCCGGAAAGTTTCATGCGTATTGGCGCGTCAAGGATTTGCCGCTCGACGATTTCCAAGGCGTGCAACAGGCGATTGCTAACCGCTACCAGGGTGATAGCTCCGTGTGCGATCTGCCTCGGGTCATGCGGTTGCCCGGCTTTTACCATCGCAAGCGCGAACCATTCCGGGTGCGCATCTACAGCAGCATCGAGACGCCGCCATATCCTGCCTCGTACTTCGAACGCCCGCCGGCTGAGCCGCACCGCTCCGGCGACAAGGAAGAAGTTACCACCCGCGAGATCATTCTGGCCACTGCTGCCCTCGAAGTTCTGCCCCCAGCCATGGAATGGAAAAATCGAAATTACATTGGAATGGCCACATGGCGCGCGACCGATGGCCATGATGAGGGTCTTGAAGCGTGGTGTCGTTGGTTAGAACGATCCGGCAGGTTCAATGAGCGCGCCGCTAGAAGACAGTGGAAACGCTATTGCAAATCGAAGCCGGTCAAGCTCGGACTCGGCACCCTCATATTCCTGGCTGATGTAGCCGATCCTGAATGGCGCGAAAAGCTAGTTGAACTTTGGGGGGTGTCATGAGCAACGGCACCTTCGAAGACCTCTTAAAAAAATCAAAACAAAAGTCGCAACCACGCAATGTCGAGCTGATCAAGGCCAGCGACGTCATTGTCAAGCAGAAAGAATGGCTCTGGAGAGGCCACTTGCTGCGGGGAGCGTTGGAGCTGCTGTCGGGGTTACCGGGTCTGGGTAAATCTCAGGTGCAGATCGCTTTGGTAGCGTGCATCACCAGCGGGTTGCCATGGCCTGACGGTGCCGATGGAATGGACCCGGCGAACGTCATCATGCTGACTGCCGAAGATACGATTGACCAGGAAGTAATACCTCGGCTGAAGGCCGCTGGTGCCGATCTTAACCGGGTGCACATTCTGAAATGCATCAAGTCCGACAACAAGGACCGACAATTCCTGCTCGCTGAAGACCTCGAGGCCTTGGAAAGAAAGATCATTGAAATCGGTAACGTTGCTCTGATCACTATCGATCCCATTACCGCGTACATGGGCGGCACCATTGACAGCCATAAAACTACTGAAGTTCGATCACAGCTGGGACCGCTTAAGGATTTCTCGGAGCGCGCCAACGTGGCGATTTCGGCCATTACCCATCCACCGAAAAGTTCAAGTCCGAAGGCGATCAATCATTTTATCGGATCGCAGGCCTTCATTGCCGCGGGTCGAATCGGCCATGTCTGCGTCGAAGAGATCGCCGACGATGGCGGCAAGACCGGGCGGATTCTCTTTACGCATGCAAAGCACAACCCCAGCGTCCGGATGCCGACACTGGCCTATCAAATTGAAGAAACCACTGTGGTGGTCAATGTGGATACATTTCCGATCCACATTCCGGCGCCGCACGTGGTCTGGGCGAAGGATAGTGTGGACATCACCGCCGATGAAGCGGTGCGAGCAGCGGCTGGTGCTGATGCTGCAAACGATAGACAGCAAAGCCAGCAACAAGATGCCGTGCGGGACTTCCTGCGTGACCTGCTCAAGGACGGCCAACCGATCTTTGTAAACGAGATTAGAGCGGCGGGTGCAAAGCTGGGATTTTCGAAGGATCAGCTCGACCGGGCGAAACGCAAATTGAAAGCGATTTCGATCCAAACAGCGGGAGCTTGGCAATGGCAAATCATCTCATTTTAGCCAAGGTAAAAGTGGCAGGCAGCGGGGCCTTGAGCCCCTCCTTAAATCCTGAGCGCTATCTGCCCTTCTGCTTTCTAAATCAATGGGTTAAAGCGCTGCCTGAGGCAGGCAGCGCTACCTGCCTCAGGCAGCAACTTAAGTCGTTGATTTTATTTGCAGGCAGCGCAGGTAGCGCCAATAGAAAGTTTAGGAGGATGATAGGCAACGGGAGCAACAGGATTAAAGGGCGCGGCTCGTCAGGGCGCTGTCGACGTCCGGGGGCGATCTCCGGGCCAACGACAACGGATCGCTGGACGGCGATGTCAGGGGGCGACAATCGCTCATCAAACGGGATCAGAGCGCCTGATCTCAGGCGAGCACAACAGAAGGAGAATCCGTGCGATGTTCACTTCGAAGACTATCTACGACTTTCCATTCGTGATGGTGATGCCGGTCAAGTGGATCGAATTCAAGACCTACGCGCCGATCGTGACCATCGAGCCTGACCCAGCCGGACGATCGTTAGTCGACGCGCTTATCAACGATCCTGATTTTGGCGCTGGTCATGTTTTCACAGCCAGTCAAATGGTGAAAACCGCGCTGAAGCAAGAGGGAGGACCATTATGGCTGGCGTTGAGCGACATGATGGACTTGAACCCGTTTCACAGTTTGCCGTTGCGGGTCGGTAATATGCTTAGGGATTTGGATGCTGCCGGTCGGCGGTTTGATATTGACGGCAAGAGCTATGACGTCAAGTACACCGACCACAAATACGGAAACGCCAAGGTCTATGAAATTCGGCCTGTGGTAGTTCGCGCCTAACAAGTTCGTATCTACCTACCCAAGGCCCCGTGTTGTCATTCTTGAATTGATCCATCCTCCGCCTCTAATTGCAGAGGACGTGATGCGATGGACAGCGAAAATGACTGGCTAGACAGGTTCGAGTCGCAAAGGCGTACAAGGCCGTTGGTCCGGGCCATCACCGCTATGGGCTCCGATCCCGATCATCATCCTTCTAGCGCTATTGGGTTTGCAAAAGCGCGTGGATGGAAAGATCGCGAGACTATCGAGACCATTGAGCGCGGCGCTGTTGTTCCGACAAGCACCACCACCACGGGTCTTACCAATACGGGCGTGCTTGATCTTGTCAGCCTTCTGGGTCCGACGAGTTGCAGTGGCGCTGTGTTCAGTCGGGCAGTTGGAGCCACCTTCGAAGGGGTGACTTCGATCACGGTGCCGACCGTTACCACGTCACCGACCGGCTTTGCCTTCGTTGCTCAAGGCGCGCCAATCCCAATTCGGCAGATGAGTTTCAGTGCTCCGACCTCACCACCAAAAAAGCCGGTGCTGGTTGGGTCATGACGAGAGAGCTAATGGAAGGCTCAAATGGCGAAGCGTTCACACGAGCTGCCGCCGCTGAGAATCTTTCGCAGGGTGTCGATGCAATTCTATTCGATACGACGGCAGCAGACGCTTTGCGTCCTGCTGGATTGAGAAGTTACGCCGTCACGCTTACTCCAACTGCCATTGGCGCGAATATCACCCAGAATGATGCCATGGACAAGGACCTTGCAGCACTCGCGGGTAACGTCGCGACTGTTGCCGGTTCACTATCGAACATTGCTTTCATCGCTTCACCAGACGCGGCGGTGAAGATCAGCCTGCGCACCGATGATCGTTTTCCATATGAACTCTTTGCCACCAGCGGTCTCGCAGCCGGCACGGTAATGGCCTTGGCAGTAAACGCCTTTGTCGTCGCATGCGATCCCGCACCGCGATTTTCCGTCAGCAAGGCGACTGCGGTGCACATGGAGGACACCAGTCCTGCGCAAATTTCAATTCCGGGAACTCCTCCGGTTGTATCGGCGCCAGTTCGTTCGATCTGGCAAACCGACGCGGTAGCCATCAAAGTTACATTTGACTGCGACTGGGCCATGCGTTCGAGCAGCGGAGTTAGCTGGGTTACGGGTATTACGTGGTGAATGCGATGGATGATGCAGATGAGCACACGGTCAAAGAGGCACATGGCTCAGCCATGGACGCAAAAGAGTGGAGCGAAGCCTTACAACGCCACCGCGAAGCTCAGGCACAACGTAGTCGCGAAGAAAAAGCCGAGCGTTCCAAAGCATCCACCGCCAAGGCGCGAGCCTTGTTGCAACGATTGAAAGATGACGAACCGCGCATGCAAGCTGAATTGGCCGCAATTCGCGAACGTCGCGAGTTGTTTGGCGAACCAGAAACAAAAACGACGAGTGCGCCAGTGATGAATGCTGGGCAACAACAGGTCAGGCAGATGTACGAGCAGCAGCGACCAACGATGGACCCAGCCACTCAAAAGTTGTGGGATGGCTGGTGTGACGCGCGATGTAGAAACATCGTCGCTGAAGATGGCAGCGAGAGGTTTCGAGCAATGTTCTGGAGTTTGTTTGCTGACGAGATAGGCGAAGCCCTGGGGGAAGAGATTGGCAAGCTTGATGCTGAGATCACCCGCGAAATGCGCCAAACATTCGCTGATGTGCGCAAGGAGTTCACCGCCGAGATTACAAAGCTGCGCCGAGAAAACGCGAAGCTTCGCAAGGATCTTGTGGCAAATCGCAGCGGAAGCACCGCCGCGACGTCGCCGGTATTTCTGAAGAAGGGTCAGTGATGACGCAAGATGATCTCAGAGCGGCAATGTGGTCGATGCCCCACAGCGAGCGATGCGCAATGTTGTCTATTAGCATTCTCAAAGACAAGAAGAACGACCCCGCTCTTGCGGTTCGGAATATTATCAAGTTCGCAACTGACTTGGCGAAACAGCTCAACACGCACGATCGGTATCGGATCGCTGAGACGATGAGGGATTGGGCAGACGAATTAGAACATTTGCGCAAGGGGACGGTGGCATGACGACTTGGCAGCAACTCGGTGCTTCGGGTTGCTGCCGCTCATTGTCGAAGAGTTTGGAGACTGCGCTGGTTGATTGCCCCAGCACAGGCTTCAGTGAGCAGCCCGAGTTCGGTTTGTGATGCATCTTCCCATCCATACTGGGTCGGGCTGCTCAGCAAATAAAAAGGGGCCGCGGGGGGCGTGGTGAAAAATGTACGGGCAGTGGTCATCCGAGCGCCCTTGCTCGACTTTCGCTAAGCATCCTTTTTTTGCGGGGTACGTGTGTAACAGATTGAAGGAAAGGTCTCTTCTAAATGGCGCAGCGAGGTCGGAAATCCATAGAGGCGCTGGCGGTTTTACAGGGCGGACTAGCGGCGATGCCGCAGCGTCCTGATGCCCCTTACGATCTCGCCGATGAGGAAGCCGAAGAGTGGCGAGCGATCGTCAACACCATGCCGCCGGATCATTTCATGCGTGGCAATTATCCGATCCTAACTCAACTCTGCCGGCATATCGTGGCGGCACGCCGGATTGCCCAGATGATCCACGCCTATCGCAAACAAAAAAATTTCAACTACCGGGAATATGCTGAACTTCTCAAGCAACAAGCCGCTGAAAGTCTTTCCATCATGCGGTTGTCTCGTTCACTCCGGCTGACCCAGCAAAGCGTAATGGATCGAAAGATGCGGCATCCGAAAGGCGGGGCAATGATTGGCAATCCGTGGGATCGTGAGGAGTGACATGAACATCAACCGTGATACTGATGGCCGTAAGATCATCACGATAGAGGTACTCGCCACCTACAAAGAGGCCCGGCGACTGATGGCCAGTCCGATCCCGGCCGATCCGACCAACCGATTGTCGCGACAGGAAGCGATCCGGGTTGCCTCTCTGGAATTGCATCTGCTGCTGCGACGCCAACCGGAGCAATTCAATATCTTCGACACCGCCGATGATCAGATGCCGGCTTTCGTGGTTCGCGGCGGGACGGCAATGATGTTGGACTATCAATCTGCTGCAGCGATCCGCAGACGGTTGGAGCAAATCTATAGTGGCTACCGGCGCGAAGGCGAAAGTCCGTGACGTTCGCGATTTCGGTTTCACGGCTTGTCAAGATGGCGCGTTATGGTGCGTCGGATATCTGCCCAAAAGCCCCGAGTCATTGCTTCATAGCTTTCGAGAGCATCTCCGACGAACGCCCACCCAACCGATGCCGTCTGGTACCTTCGATGGCCGCTGAGATCCATGATGGCACTGAGAAGTCCGTTCGCGAGCAGTGCATTCTTGATTTTGTCCAGTTCCTCTTTTGCCAGCATCAATCCCGACTGTTTGGCTTCACCTTCGATAAATGCACGAATGATGCCGTCTAACGTGTCGGGCTCTGTTGCCCACTTCGTTCGAGGCAGAACGTAGTTGGCTAGGTGTTTCCATGAAATCTCCAGGGCGGCTTCCTTGGGAACGCCTTCAACGTCGCATGAATAACGCACGCAGAAGCCGTTTCTAAGTCGCCACCTTACGAGCTCCACTATTGATCCCTCGACGAGGGTCGTTAGCTCTTTGTTCGCGTATTCCAGCTCCGTGATGGCCTGCTGTAGTTCCGCCGGGCTCTTGCCGCCTCCGCGTATCCATCCCGGCCGGGGGGTTCGCTTTGACATGGCATTGAGCGATCCCAAGAGCGCTAGGCACAACTGGCTTTCATCGCTCCAATAATTCACGAGCCTTCCCGTTTGCAGCTTCGCCCGATAGCGCTCAAGCATCTGAATCTTGCTTTCGCTCGTTTCTCTCTCTTTTCTGGTGGCAGCGAGGAGCAATCTGAGTGAAGTAACCCGATGACCGGGATTGAACGCTCGACCGCATAATTGAACTCCTTCTCGGAATATCCAATGCCGTCCGGGGCCAGAGAGCCGTACCTTCCGGCGACTATCGCCACGTAAAAGTCGGCCTCATCTATGACGGTTTTGATGAATTCGAACTGCTCCTCATCCATCGCTGGGAAATATTCCATGCCACTCGCGATGTAATTGTGTCTTGCCAATTCTCGTAGAACCCGATCCCGCTCTTTGATTAAGTCGGTATAGGTGGAGCTCAAAAAGATCTGGTAGCGCTTCTCGGACATCGGCCCCCCCCCCGGTATTGTGAGACCCGTAAAATATAAGCGATTGTAGCGTGGATAAGCCTCCTTGGCATATCCGCTATTGGCAGAATATTTTTGCAAAAGCCGAAAATCGAACAACCCCTAAAATCGGAAGCGGAAGGTGCTGAATGGCGGGAAGTCGCACGAAGTGGTGCTGCATCTTGATCCGGAATATCCAATCTGATCGCGCTCGAAGGACGTTTCACAGACCATTTATCGCGCGCCAAATGGATGACGGATCATGGTTACCGGCACCTGCTACGTGGCGGTGCATCGACTTAAGCGACGCTGCCAATTCGCCGTCCGAGTTGAGTCCGTCATGCGCAGCAAACCGGACGTCGGTTAAACACCATCCGCTTGGTCGCGCGTCCGTGGCCGCCACCGGACTTCCTGGAGCTGCGGCTCCATCCAATCCACCAAGAGTTCAACATGCCGCACAGCCTCGTCTAGCGTTTCTCCCGTAATAACGAGCTCAGAGCGGAGGAATGTGAACACCGACTTCTGATCTTCGTTCAGCGCGCGCTTTTCATAGTCGTGAAGGAATAGTGGGCTTTCAAGCTTTACCCGCACCTCCTTCGAATAGCGTGCCGACATGCTGCCTAGGTGCCCGTTGTGGTGCGCAGCAACATTACGAGCGAACACGATTTCCTCGATGATGGACAGGTCGGCGGGACACTCGTCCCAGTCCAAATCCGCCACTTGCCGGAAGCACTCCTTGTACCCGGCCAAGAAGCCCTTCTTCTTAAATAGCTGCGTGAGCGCGAGCTGACACTTCACGCCGAGCAGTTCTTCCCAGGTTTGGAAGTATAGCTTCACCGACTCTGACAACATGACGACGCACATGCGGCCAACGACTTGTACAGACGTGTCGGCATCCGACCACTCCACCTGAAACGGAGGCTCGCCGTCTTCGCTGTACGGCGGCTCATACGGCTCCTCGCCATTCTCGATCTGAGACTTGATGGTCTCAAACGGCGCGATTGCCACCACATAGTACTGGCGGATGAACTTCGTTCGCTTTTTCAGAAACCAATTCACATCCATTGCACGGCCCTCCTAACTAACACCGCCGATGAGAAAGGGTGTGGGGTCAAGCAAATCTAATTCGCAAAGCCTACATCCTATTTCTTTAGCATGGCGACCAAGCCAATGAGGGCGCCTATAATACCAAGAACGAGCGTTGCCCATGTGCGGAAATTCTCCGAACGTTCCTTCTGTTCCTTGCGAACTGCTGAGCGCAGGGAAGTCAATGTTTCTTGATCGATATAGTGGAAACGACGGTCCTGCTTTGCAGGGATATACGCTTCGTCGTTCGGCATGGGGAGCAGGTAACGCTGCGCCTGGTCGAGCCAGTAGTTGCTCTCAAGGATGGCAATTTGCTCGGCTATCAGGCGGTCCGATTCGACGGTGTTAAGTATCTCCTCCTTCACAGCTTCCCCGTCCGGGATCTCGCCGGTCTCCTGGGCGACCTCATACATAGCCTCGAATGTCGCGCGGAAGTTGTGGTCCCTTAGCCGCTGTAGCCGGCGTATCTTCCAGTTGAGCTGCAATCTCTCAAACAACATGGCTACCCAATCGTAAGGCGCTCAGTGTCCGCCGCCTTAACACTCATTCAAAATAAGCTTTGTACATATCCTGACCGAGACTTCCGTACTGGCTCGATTTGTATTTTGAAAATGGAAACTTGTTCAGGTCAGAAGCACCGAACTTAGCTTTGTACCATTCAAACGCATGTAGCTTTTGGTGTTCGACCAACAGGCGAAGACAAACGATGAACCCGTTTATGATCGTTGTCGTCAACATCCGGCCTTTGACCTTCTGATCGGCAGTCCAACGATCTGCCGCAACGTTCGCTTTTATCGCGGATACGAAAATATTGATCTCGCTCGAACAGAATTGAATATAGGCTTGAGCCAACTTCTCCGTTGGCGCGTCAATCAGCCCCTGCTTATTGGGCTCTTTCCAAACCTTAAAGAGAGTATCCTCGCCGCTTAGCTTGATAAGAGGTCTCACGCCGTAACTAACAATGGTCGTCGTTTTTATCTTCCCCTTATCGAAGAAGTATCTTTCGAAATGTCCGCCCAATGCATTTTTGTCATTCAGCAAATTTACAATCTGTCTCGCGATAGAGTCTTGCGAGAATGGTCGCAGCAACACTCCAATCGCCTGCTTCAGTTCAGATCGTGCATTGGTTTGCGTCGCATTGATCTCCAAAAACAATGTAGCTTCAAATTTTGCGCGATCTGTTCTTGAGATTCCCTGCGGATATATGACGCCAGTCACCAGCAGATTTTGCTGAATTCTGAGGTTGCTAATTGCGGCCTCATCCTTGCCTCCCTCATAGTATGAAAAGACGCGATGCTGGCCATCAATCAGCCCAATGGAATTGTACTCTGATGGAAGCTGGATGGTTCCGGGCCGCGTCTGATGGATTTTCGAAGGATCAATAGTGTGACCGTCGTCGTTGGTCAGTTGCGTATTGCTAGGTAAAGTTACGATAATATTGTTGATGAAAACGCGTTGTTCACTCAGCAAATATTTTCGAATGGCTTCGACCTTCGCCCTGCTGATCATCCGTTGATACAGCCCGTCCTCGTCGCCCCATCCATCTTTTCTCAAAACATAGCATCGCTCCAAGAGCACAGCGGGCGCAACATAGAAGGACACAACTTTATATCCCGGAGGAAAATGTGATTGGCCCTCCGGTAGGACCGAGCCTTTAAGGGATACTGTGGCCGTAACGGGCGAGATGGCATTCGTTCCAATTTCGTTCTGCGAAAGACCTAGAAATTTGAACAACTCGTATCTTGCAGATTTCTTCACCCGATCCGTGATCGATTTGAAATATTGGACTATGTGATAATCGAGGTACGTTACGCCGGGAACCTCTTCTTTTAAGTCGCTCGTTATCGGATAACGCGAGCAATAAACGATCACCAACTGAAAATGATGAGGCTGATACTTTGAATCTTTCGCCGCCTTAAATTCCGGGAATGTTTCATCCATATAGGCCAAGAATGCAGGGACGTCGTTGTTGATCTTATCGTAAAGGACTTTCTTCTTTTTTAGGTGACCCGAGATATCACTCGTTAGAACAGTGCACTCGCTAATAACAATAATATTTTCACGGATGAATACGTCGTCGAAGTCGCTTTTGGTGCCTTGATAGTCGACCTCCTTATCAGAAGCGGAAGGCACCCGCTTAAACTCACACGTTGTGAATATCGAACGGACTTCACGAAAATGGGTTTGCTTGAGCCGTCGTTGCTCCCGCTCAACCGCCGAAAGTTTTACTTTCGCCTTCTTTTTCTTTTTCTTCCCGATCTTGGCCATGACGTCAAAGCCCGCGCTTTTGGACAGATTTCCACTCTTCCGGAACTCTCGCGACTTTTTCGCTCAGCTTCGGCTGATACGTCGCTTTTCCACTAAGACGGATTTTTAGCGTGCCATTGGAGAGCTGCTTTACACGCTTGCGCGCAATTTTGAGAAAGGTGCCATCCTTATCAATGCCGACAGCATTACGATTGTGCTTCATTGCGGCGATGGCCGTGGTGCCCGTCCCCATAAACGGATCCAAAACCGTGTCACCAGGATCGGTGAGCGCAAGGACGCACCGTTCGACAAGCTCAACAGGAAACTGACAGGGATGGATCGTTTTCTCCGGATGACTGGCCTTTACGTTCGGAATGTCCCAGACTGGATCACGCTGGAAATGCTTCTCGGCCGAAAATTCCCAATAGTCCGACGGATTTTTGCCAAGCGGATTTCCGCTCGGCTTTCCGAAATCTTTTGCCCGCTTTTTGGAATGTCGCTTGCCCGGATACAGTTGCGGCACGCGGACCGCGTCGAGATTAAAGCGATGGTCATCGGATTTCGTAAACCAGAGGATTGTCTCGTATCGTCCGGACAATCGCTTCGTCGAATGGAGCCCGAAATTGAAGCGCCAGATAATCCTATTGCGAAGCTTCATGCCTCGCCGTTTGAAACTATCGTAAGTGTGAATGTCGATTGGGAAAATTTCGCCGTTCTTGATGAACGATCCCACTTGCCAGCAGATGCTTCCGCGTTCCTGAACCGCGTCGACTAATTTCCCAATGACCTTATCTAACCATTCGACGTACTGCTCGAATGTTAGCTTAGTTGAACGCTCATAGATCTTTCCAATATTGTACGGTGGTGACGTTACGATCAGGTCGTACTTTGCCTTCGGCAGCTTTGCCAAAACTGCCAACACGTCTCCCTTCAGAAACGTTGCAGTCGGGATGATTTTTGGTGATGTAACTTGTAGCAATTTGCCTGCCCCGAATCATTTGCCTCCGGGGAGTATTGCAATTTCTACGGACCGCTTGCGAATAACGCGCTGTGCCCCGCACGAAATCTGACGCCGCCCCCGCCTCAACGGAGCGGAGCGATTAAAGTCACCCACTTTCCCCCATTGAAGTCTCGAAAGCCGACAAGACCATACCGCGCGCACCGTTGCAACTTGCAGTCGCGGCATACTTTCGTTGAGTGCACAGATCGTTGGATGGGCCCCGTCTCCCGATGTCACGTCGATCCAGCCAAGGACGCGTCCCGACACAAAAGAAGGAACCGCTGGCCGTTCCTACCCGCTAAACCTAGCGGCTTGCAATTTTGTTCTCGTTTCGTTCTTATAGGACCTATTTCCACAAGGCTCAATCAACCCATGCCGGACATCGAATACATTCGGGCCGAGATCGAGCGTATGCGCATTCAGGTCCACCGCCAGCGCGGAGAGATCAGGCAACTGCAGAGAGCCGGCATTCCCACGGCGTCTGCCGAAGCGTTGCTGGATCGGATGCAGCACAACATCGACACGCTTTGTGCGGAGCGCGACCGGATGAAAAAGGAACAGCCCGCTCCGAACAAAGGGAAGGTGTTGGGAGGTCGGAAGTGGTGAAGCATTTTCAGGACGATTCCAACCCGCCGCCCTTCATCAAGGCGCTGGCCGAAGTTCGCCAATTAGCGACGCGCGAGGGATACTGCTACCAGCACATCCAGGCCATCGCCGTTGCCATCGATCAGTACGCCGCGAAAGCGTTCGGCAACCGCGATTACTTTCTCAACAAGCCCTACAGCAATCGGTGGTAGGAGGAAGGATCACGTCCCTGCCGTGGAACGAAAACCCCAATCGGGAGTTCCGTGATGCTGCACAGCTATGTGGGGAACTATGTCTCAAAGTCGCTTCCACGCCCGCCAAGCAGCCGTAGCACTGCTAAAAATGGCGAAGGCAACCTCTGATCCCGCGTTAGCCGCTCGGTTGGTGGAGAAGGCCGCCGATTTAAAGGACCAGGTTGGCGAGGTTCCGTCGCCGGTCAGCATCAAGCCGCCTGATGTGAAGACAGAAGACTAACTCGGTCGGCGACTAGTCTGGATCCATCCATGCGCACAATCTCCACGCTGCTGGTCGAGGACGAAACTCTGATCAGGATGATGTTGGCTGAAATTGTGGAAGACCTCGGACACTTGGTCCTTTCGGAAGCCGCAAACATCGAGAAGGCCATGTTACTCGCTGAGACGGGTTGTTTCGATCTAGCCCTGCTCGACATTAACCTCGCGGGCTCTCCCATAACCCCGGTAGTCCATATCCTCGATAGACGAAACGTCCCGATTATTTTCGTCAGTGGATACACCAACCAAACTATGCCGGCCGAGCTAAGAGGCCGGGTGCTTGTCGAAAAACCCTTCTCGCAAGATACGTTAGTAAGTGCCATCAACCGCGCGATTGGCCTAGCTCCCGCCGCTTGATCGTCATCAAATGTAAGAAATCGTGGCTCGATTTCATTGATCATTGGTGGTGACGGGAGGGATCAAGTCCCCTAGATTGTTCGAGTTTCCTGCGAAGTCGGTAAGAATGCTCGCCGTGGCCCTCCAAGCGCGGCGGGCATTTTCTTTTTTGAGTATAGCGTTGTGTCCAATCGTATTTCAGCCATGCCGGGCTTCATTAAGCCCCAGCTTGCGACGTTGAAGTCCAAAGCACCGAAGGGCGAGCAATGGCTTCACGAAATCAAATATGACGGCTACCGGATTCAAGTGCATCTGAACCGGGGAAGGAAGAAAGTCTTCACCCGTAACGGATTGGACTGGACCAAACGCTTCTCCAGCATTGCTGCCGCGCTCGACATTTCAGGCGAAGCCATCATCGACGGCGAAGTAGTGGTCGTGCATGAAGGCCGCACCAACTTCTCCGAACTACAGGCGGAGTTAGCCGCCGGCCGGCAGGACAGATTGGTCTACTACGCCTTCGACCTGCTCTGGCGTAACGGCGACATGCGCAAACTCCCGCAGATCGAGCGGAAGCAAGCGTTGCTCGACCTCCTACCGCTCCGACCGCAACGAAGCTTGGCTAAAAATCAAAACCGTCCAGAAGGGCAAATTTCCGGTCATTGGCTTCGTCAAAGACCCCACCGGCGTTGCCGCGCTCTACCTCGGAAAAAAGGAAGGCAAGGACTTGGTCTACCTGGGCAAGGTCGGCACCGGATGGTCCCGCACCGTCTCCAGCCAGATCAGGAGGCAGCTCGACACCGTGGTTAGTCCCAAGTCAAAGCTAACCAAGCCGATCAGGAAGCCGAAGGCTACATGGGTTGAGCCTACCTTCGTCGCCGACGTCGAATACCGCGACATCACGTCGGAAGGTCTTTTGCGGGCGAGTTCGTTTAAGGGGTTGTCTCGGAAATAGGAGTGGCGACGACCTTGTCGATCAGACCGCTGATCCGCTGTGGAGAACTGGCAAGGTAAGAAAGGTGGATTTGGCACACCATTGACACAGTGGCTCAGCCGGAACCGGAGTTGCTGCGTGACATCAATCCCTTGCGCCAGCGTCATGTTCCCTACCAAGGAAACTAGTGGCAGCATTCCTTATTGACGACCTACCAAATCGGCGCGCAGATAAATCGTCCCCCGAAAGCTCTTCATGTTTTTTTCAATGGAGAGCCGTGTCATGCGCAATCGACTGCAGGTCAGCTTATGGGGAATGCATCTCACTGCCGAGGGCATCGTGGGGATTGCAGCAGCGCTGCTAATCGTCATCGTAGTGGTGGCGGCATCTAGATTTTGAAAACAGAACCACGAAGCTTGTGGATAGCTCAGAAGATTTTTGAATGACGAATGACTGACTGACCTCAATGTTTTCAAGTGCTGCGCACTCTTTCCACGAGAGCGCGCGCTTCCAACCCATCTTGACGGTCAACGAAATCGGCGCGCAGATCAATCGTCCGCCGAAAGCTCTCGTGTTCTTTCAATGGAGAGCTGCGCATGTCGGACAAACTACTCATCAATTTCTTTGGCTTGATCATCAGCGCCGACGGGGTCTGCGCCATCGTCGCCGCGGTTATCATCGTGCTTGTTGTCGCACTGCGGAGATTGCGATGACGGATGGGATAACCGCGACCGCAAAAAATGACCCCCGTGAAGGGACCAGTAGGTAAGGGTAGATGTGACGTTTGTTCGCTACGCCTTCAGGCGCTACGCACCTTCGACTTTTTCCTTGCTTGGGTCTGCCGATAAAATTCAGTCATCGCGGTGCCGATGACCTCGTTAGCGCCGACCCAGCCGAGAGTGGGGTCTTGCGCTTCGTTGATCGGGCGACCATCGACCATCATCATGCCGCTATCATAGGCGGTGACAGTGAGCGTAAGGATCAGGCCTTTATCATCCCGAGTAGGATCGACTTTCATCATGGCGCGTACGGTTTCCAGAGATGCGGGCATTTGAGTTGCTCCTGTTCTGTGGGTTGAAAAAACCTCCGACGCGATGGGGGATCAACGTCGGAGCAGTATAGGCGAAGTGGTCAGGCCTTGGCGCGCGATCCTGATCGGAATTGCGAGAAGCTGGTGTTGATGGTCCCGGCGGCGGCACCCAGTTTGAGCGCCAACGGCCGCGCCTTCTCTGCTCCATGCCTGTCAAAAAGCTGGTGCAGCTGCTCCTTGATGGAGCCGGGGCGGTGACCTTTGTAGCCCTCGCCGTTGCCGTTGCTTTTTGTCTTGGGGGTGGTCTTCTTCTTGGCCTTCTTCGCTGTGGTTTTCTTGGCCGTCATCGAGATACCCTCCTGTGATCGGCAGCAATCGGTAATTGCTGCGATCCAAGATGATAACCCCCGGTAGCGGGTGGGGCGCTCGAAAAAGCGCCCCCCCGGATATTCCTTATTTGGCCAAATCCTTATTTGGATCGTGCATTTGTTCCTAGTTGTTCTCTAATAAAATCAACGCGTTACTTGAGATGGCCGGACATCCGATCATGGACAGCATTACCTCGGACGTAATGGAATGGATGAAATTCGCATGGTAGGTTTTCCACCATGAACGCACATGCTTCCGCGGCGCGAGCCGAACGACCCCAGCCCGTCCATATCGGCGATCACCTGCGCGAATGGCGGCAGCGCCGCCACTTAAGCCAGCTCGATCTGGCCGGGGATGCCGAAATATCCGCGCGCCACCTCAGCTTTGTGGAGACGGGCCGCGCCGCGCCGTCGCGCGAAATGGTGCTGAGGCTCGCCGAACGATTGGAGGTTCCCTTGCGTGAACGCAACGTGCTCTTGGTCGCGGCGGGATTTGCGCCTGCCTTTCCGCAGCGCTCGCTCGACGATCCCGCGCTCAAATCGGCGCGGCACGCGATCGACCTCGTCTTGAAGGCCCATGAGCCGAATCCGGCGCTGGCCTATGACCGGCACTGGAATCTGGTGACGGCCAACCGCATGGTGGCGCCGCTGCTCGAAGGCCTGCCGGCGCATTTGCTCGGCCAGCCCTTGAACATTCTAAGGCTGGCCTTTCATCCCGAGGGGCTGGCGCCGCGCACGGTCAATCTCGCCGAATGGAGCGCGCATCTCCTGGAGCGGCTGCACCGGCAGTGCGAGGCGACGGCCGACCCCGAACTGCTCAAGCTGTATCAGGAACTGAAAGCCTATCGAATGCCGGCGCGTTCGGGCCCGGTCTCGGCCGACAATGTCGCGATCCCCTTCAAGCTGCGCCGCAATGACGACGTGCTGAGCTTCATCTCGACCACCATGGTGTTCGGCACGCCGGTCGACATCACGTTGCAGGAGCTGGCGCTGGAAACCTTCTTCCCCGCCGATGATCTTACCGCCGAGCGGATGCGGCAGATAGCGGCGAACTTAGACTAGGATGCGACGGACGTTTGTCCGAAGGCGGGCTAAGCCCTATCGTAGTGCTCGTTTCAGGCGCTAAGATGCGCTCTCCAAGGTTTGGCAGCCCCAGGCGTGGCGCGGGCAGCGGTCCTTCGAGATGCTAACCTCCGGGATCGGCCAGTTCGCCATCATCCAATCGAGGGCGCCGCCGGTCGGCATCGACGTGAGCCCAGTCAACGTGCGCGAGAAGGAAGCAGATGCGGGTTCTCGTTCTCGGCGGCACCGGCTCGATTGGCGCGCCTGTGGTGCGCGCGCTGGTTGGCCGCGGCCACGATGTCGTCGCTCTGGCGCGCTCCGACCGTTCGGCGGCAAGAGCCGTGGGTCTCGGCGCCCATCCTGTTGCGGGCGATATTGCCACACCGGAACGATGGCGACAGGCGTTGCCGCCGCTGGATGCGGTGATCCATCTGGCGTGCGACTTCGATGGCACCATGGCCGACGTCGACCGTCGCCTGCTTGACGGTCTGTTGCCTCATCTTGCCGCGCAGCCGAACCAGGCGACATTCATTTACACCGGCGGCTGCTGGTTGTTCGGCGCCACCGGCGACGATGTCGCGAGCGAACAGGCGCCGTTTCGTCCGCTGCCGGCGTTCGCCTGGATGGTCTCGCATCTGCAGCGCGTCCTTGAAACTGAAGGCGTTGCGCCGATCGTCATTCATCCAGCCATGGTGTACGAGCCGGCAGCCGGCGTGTTCGCTCAGTTCGTCGCCGAGGCTCGCAACCGGCGGGCGATCCGCGTGGTCGGTGGCGAGCACGTGCGCTGGCCGCTGGTCCATCGCGAGGATATTGCCGATCTCTACGTGCTCGCGCTCGAACGGGGAACTTCGCGAACGAGCTACATTGGTGCGGCGATTCCGGGTTTTCCGGTCGGCCGCATCGCGCGGGCGATCGCGCAGCGATTTGGGTTGCGCGATCACGCACCGCAAATTGTTTCCGCCGATGCCATTGCTGCCGAACTCGGTGACTGGGCTCGTGGCCGCGCGATGGACCAACAACTGAGCGGCGAGAAAGCCCGGCGTGAACTGGGCTGGACGCCGGTGCATCTCGATCCTGAGGGAGAAATTGCCGCGCTCGCGACGGATGAATAATCGGGTTTGCAGCTTCTGCTAACGTTGCACGCTCCCCGGCGGTAAATGCGTCCGGCAGTAACTCTTTCCTCAACGAAGTGACGGCAAAGCAAGCCCGCGGACCCGCCAGCGCTGCGGTCGACAAAATTTCGAGTTCGTCGTCAGCATGAAAACGGCGCGCACGCTCGGCATCGAGATGCCGCTCGGGCTGCTCCCCGTTGCCGACGACCGGCGCATGAGTCGCTTCATGGCCCATCGCTACATTTGCTGCGGTTGCACAAAGGCGGTCGGTGTCGGGGCGAACCGGACATCGACGAAGATTTGTGAGTACGCGCCCGAGGGGCGGCATCGCGAGGTATTTGCACGCCCCCGCGCATCGACTACACTTCGCGGCATGTCGACACCTTCCGATGCCGTCCGCCGATACATCCTCGCCAAGGACGGCAATCGGCCGTTCCTGATGCGGCATGCATTCGCGGAAGATGCCGCATTGGAAATGGTGGTGAAGACTGATGCCATCTCATTTCCGAGTTCTGCAAAGGGTCTGAGCACTATCGAAGACGTTCTGGTGCGCCGCTTCGGCATCGATTACGAAAACATTTATACGTTCTGCCTCTCGCAGCCTTCCGAGGTCAATCGCCGGCATTTTCCTTGTCACTGGCTGGTCGGGATGTCTGCCAGGAACGGCGGCCAGATACGAATTGGCTGCGGACGTTACGATTGGTATTTTGGGCCCGACACGGAGTGTCGTGTCGAAAAGCTCGTCATCGCCATCGACGTGATGAAGATTTTCCCCGCCTCTGACTTGGCTGCGACCATGAATTGGCTGACCAGCCTGCCGTATCCCTGGTGCTCGCCTGATGAGGCCGCTAGCGCTTTTCCCGCGATCGAGGGTCTTGCCGAGATCGAAGCCTACTTGAAGAAAGTTCGTCCGGTTTTACCGGAACGATAGGTGCCGAACATCGGTTTACAGCCGGGCGCTCCGTTCGCATAATCGGCGCATGGACTCTCGCCAACATGCGCCGCTACCCGCCAATCCCGTCGGCGACCTCCTGCGCGGCTGGCGCAACCGCCGCGCCATGAGCCAGGCCGATTTGGCGTTCGAGGCCGGCATCTCGATCAAGCATCTGAGCTATGTCGAAACCGGCAAGGCCGCGGGCAGCCGCGACATCCTGCTGCAATTGGCGTCCGCGCTCGCTCTCTCCTTGCGCGACCGCAACGCGCTGCTGGAGGCGGGCGGTTTTGCCCGGCAATATGGCGAGCGGGAGCTCTCCGCGCCCGAAGTCGCCGACGCCAAGCGCGCCATCGATCTGTTGTTGCGGCGGCACGAGCCGTTTCCCGCCATCGTCACCGACCGCCGCTGGAACGTAATGCAGGCCAATCGCGCAGCCGTGCGGCTGATGACGATGCTGCTGGGCGAGGAGCGGATGACGCGGCCGCTCAATCACATGCGGATGTTCCTGGCCCCAGACGAGCTGCGTCCATTCGTGGTGGACTGGCCGGATGTTGCCGCAGCGCTCTTGGCGCGTGCCCGCCACGAGGCGATGGCGCCGCCGCTCGACCTGGCGCTGCAATCGACCTGGCGCGAACTTTTGAAGCTGCCTGATATCCCGACGCCGCAACTCAACGAAACCGACGCGCCGGGGCCGCTCTGCGAGGTGCGTCTGAGGAAGGGCGATATCAGCATCGGCCTGATCGGCGCGGTGCTGACGCTGGGAACGCCGCAGGACGTCACGCTGCAGGAATTGCGCGTCGAGATGTTCATGCCGGCGGACGAAGGATCGGAGGCATTACTTGCGAAACTAGCGCGTTGACTCACTGGCGCGCTGCGTGTTGCGCGCGGTACCCGCGAGTTCACTTCTCTTTGGCTTTCGTTTCAAGTCTGGCCGACACTACAATCTTTTCCTTCATTTCGGCGCAGGTTCTGCGCACCTGCGCGGTCACCAACGAGCAGTTCTCGATATGAAGGAAGACGCGCTTGGCCTCCTCGCGGTATCGCGCTGCGGTTTCCTTCAGCTCCTCGATCACGTTGAGCGCATCGCGGCTCATGGCCTCACATTGTTTGACGTGCCCGACCAGCTCAACGCCCAGGTCCTCGATATCCTTCGCGGCAGCTTCATATTCGCGGACAACCGCTTCGGCCGACAGCTTGCCGATCTCGGTGGCTCCGGCGCGATGCTCGACATAGTCGGGCATCGACAAATCAGGCGCGCTTACGGAAGGCGGCGCGAAATCAGCCGAGTGGGATTCGTGAGTCGTCGGAAGTTTTCGGAATTCTTCCTCGATCTCGCGCTCGATATCGATCACATTAAAGATCGGCGGTTTTGTTGACTGCGCCATGGCAAATGCTCCTTGCGAGCAGGTGGGTATAAGGTTCGGAAATACAGCCAAAACCGTTAGTTGCTCTGGGGAATCGAGCAACTGAATCCCTTTGGTAAGCTTGCTAGTTAAGCTTTACGTCCGCGCTGCGGGTTAATTCTGGAACCGGCAGGAGCTGCTGCGATCGCGGACATGCGCAGGGCGCGCACGAGTTAGCGGTAATCGAGTGTTCGGAGGCGGGTTTACCATACCCCCGATAGCGAGGCCGACTTGATTCCGGAATGCGCATCAGGAGGACGTCGGCCGACTGCGCTGTATTTGCGAGTTCGGTGGCTCAGGACGCCTGAGCCTGCGCGGCGCGCCGCTCGAACGTCATGGCCTGCAACACCTCGGCAAATGCGCCTTTGCGATCGCTCAGGCTCGCCATGGTCAGCCCCGCGCCGTTGGCGCCGGCACGGGTGCGTGAGCGGATCAGGATCCAGTCGCCTTCGGGCGGACGGAAGAAATACAGGCTGATCTCGGGATTGATGAAAGTCCATTCGCGCATGTCGACGATCTGGCCGACGCCGCTCGAAAAATCCGCCGCCTGCACGGCCTGCAACAGCGGCGTGTTGGCCTCGCCCTCGACCATCGGGACATCGAGCCGCATCCACGCCGCCGCGGGGCCGGGTTTTTCCAATGCGCCCTCGATCAATCGTACGGACACGTTCTGGAAATAGCGGCTCCACTTTTGTGCGAAGGCCGGCGGTGGTGAACCTGTCTCCGGTGCGGCTTCATCGCCTGCTTGCTTCGAAAAGGGATCAGCGGGCGACTCGTCGCCTTGCGCGGTCAGCAGCGCCGTGCAGCGGCCGATCTCGACGTCGCCGTCCAGCAGGCGCACCTGCAGGGTCTTGGCTTTGCGGCCATCGCGCAGCATGTCGGTTGCGAGGTTGAAAGCGCGCAAGCCGGCCGGCCGCCACAGATCGAAGGTGAGCCGGCGCACTGCAAAGCCGGTGCCATTGGCGAGCCGCTCGACCTCGCGCGTCATCAGCGCCGTGGTCGCGCTACCCTGCAGCATCTCCGGCGACCAGGGCCCGCCGGCATGCTCCGTGGCGCGAAACAGGGGGCCTTCCGGCCTGAAAATGGCGGTCATTGCTGGGCTCCGCGGCATAAATCGATCCGGGATTTCTAGGCTGCCCTGACCACCGCCACAATAACCGCGGAGGTTATGTGATGAGAGACATGCGGTTGGCGGTCTTGTGTGACGGCCCATTCGGCTTACTTTGCGGGCAGCATTTTTCGCCCCTGATGAGCCGAGGAGACGCCGATGGGCACCTTGAAACCGCTGAAAATCGACATCGTCTCCGACGTGGTCTGCCCGTGGTGCTACATCGGAAAACGCCGGATCGAGAACGCGCTGGCGCTGGTGCCTGATGTTCCCGTCGAAGTGCGCTGGCGCCCGTTCTTCCTCAATTCCTGGGTGCCGCGCGAAGGCATCAGCCGCGACGAATATCTCACCGCCAAGTTCGGCTCGGTCGAAGCCTATAAGGGCATCGCCGGCCGCGTCGTGGCGGCTGCGGGCGAGGAGGGGCTGACCTATCGGCCCGAACTGGTGAAGCGCCAGCCCAACACCATCGATTGCCACCGCTTGATCCACTGGGCGGATGCGCAGGGCAAATCAGCCGAGATGAAGCAACGCCTGATGGAATTGTATTTCCGCGACGGCGGCGACCTGACCGATGTCAACGTGCTGGTGCAGGCCGCGGCCGATGTCGGCCTCGATGCCGACGACGTCCGCAAGCGTCTTGCAACCGACGAGGATGTGGCGCTGATCTCCGGCCAGGCGCAGGAGGCGTCCGAGAAGGGCATCTCCGGCGTGCCGACTTTCGTGTTCGCGCAAAAATACGCCGTCTCCGGCGCGCAGCCTGCCGAGCAACTCGCCCGCGCCATCCGCCAGGTGTCCGGCGAAATCAACGCGCAGGCGGCGGAGTAGGGTGCGGCCGGTTCGTGACCACGGTGCGGCAAAAAAGACGTGGATGGCCGAGTCAAGCCCGGCCATGACGATCGGACAAATCATCGGCAACAAGAAACCTTGGGGGACGTCATGATCTACGAACTGCGAACCTACACCGTAAAACCCGGCACGCTTGGCGACATGATCAAGGCCGCGAGCACGGTGTCGCGCGACATCCGAAAGGACGATTACGGCAAACTCGAAGGCTATTGGTCGACCGAGATCGGGCCGCTCAATCAGGTCCTGCACATGTGGAGCTATAACAGTTTCGACGAGCGCGCGAAGATGCGGGCCGAGCTGGCGAAGAACCCGCGCTGGACCGGCGAGTACGTGCCGCTGATCCGCCCCCTGCTGGTGCGTCAGGACGTCCGCCTGATGAACGCGGTGAGGCCGCCGGTTGCGCCGGCATCGACGGGCAATGTCTACGAACTCCGTAACTATCGCGGCAAGCCTGCCGGTGGCCTGAAGCAGTGGCTCGATGCGTTCACCGCGGTGCTGCCGGAGCGCGAGAAATATTCAAAGATCGTAGGCCTCTGGACGACTGAAGCAGGGCAACCGAACGAAGCCTGCCACATCTGGGCCTATCCCAGCCTGAACGCCCGCGCCGAAGCCCGTGGCAACGCGATGAAGGATCCGGCCTGGCAGGAATTTCTCGGCAAGGGCCCCGGCTTCCTCGAGGAGATGCACTCGACCATCATGCTGCCAGCGCCGCATTCGCCGCTGCAGTGAGTTGTCGATGTAGAAATGTAGCCCGCATGATCCGGGGTGGTGCAGGAGTGGCCCCGGATGTCGCTGGCGCTCATCCGGGCTACGAAGAGAGACTTACGCCCCCTTCAGATAATAATTCGCCCGCTTGCCAAGCGCGATCCGCCGCAGCACACGGCGCATCGCCATCGAGGCGCGCAGCGGCTTGATGGCCGTCGTCACCGTGCGATAGAACGCCAGTTTCAGCGCATCGAGCGCCGGCCGTTTTCCGGGCGGCGGCTGCGGCAGGCCGATGCCGCGCAGCATCGAATTGAAGAAGTGCAGGTCGTTCAGCCGCCGCACTTCGCGCGTCTTCCAGGTGATCGCCATCGAGATCGAAAACGAGCCTGATGTGCGCACCCAGTGTGGCCACTGATACGGCACGTAGCAGCCGTCGCCCGCGAACAAATGGAATTCCGTAGCCCGCGGCGCAAAGCTCTCGTCGTATTTCAGGTTGCGATGCTTGGTCATCGAGCGCTCGATCTCGTCGTCACTGACGATCGTGCGGTCGGTATTGTCGAAGATCGTGAAGAATTTTTCGCCGTGGATGTGGACGAAGAAATTGTCCTCGCTGTCGAGATGGAACGGCGTGGTCGAGTTCGGCGAGGATACGAACAGGAAACCCTCAACCTGCTCGAAACCGGCGTCCAGCAGGCTGTTGCAGCCACGCGCGCGGGCGACCGACAGCAGGGTGTCCTCCAGCAGGCGACGATACTCGGGCGAATTCTCCACGCGCTTGAGCACCATCCAGGCGCCGGCGGTTTCGATGCTCTCCACCACTTCGACCGGATCGAGGTCGACGGTGGGAATCGCATCCGGATCCTGGCTGATCGAGACCCTGCCGGAATTGTACTCGATCAGGTCGCGCGGCAATTCGGCGGCCAACTGCGCGATGCGCGGCAGCGTCAGCAGCGGATGGCCGGCGAGCTTGTGATGGATCGCGAAAGGCTTGAGCGGGAAGCCGCGGCGAAGCGCGTCGCGATCGGCCGTAATCACGGGCGCGATGGCGGTGAGCGTATTCATCTAGGATTTCTCTTGCCGTGCTCTGACGAAATGAACGATGCGGCGTACCCGCTCGCGGATCGCGCCGTGCAAGCCGACCGCGGCTCGGATCAGCGAGACGACAGGATCGCCACGCCGCAGCGGGATCAGGACGTCGCCGATCGCAAGGCGTCCAGGCCAGATCGGGTTGATCATGGGATGGTCAGGGGCGGCGGTGGAATCGACCAGGCGAATGGCCGGATCCGCACAGAGATAGCGGGTCAATTCCAGCGTCAGCTGCACGCCCGGCGAAAACTTCGCAAAGCGTTCGTCAACGCCGAGCTTGAAGTAGAAGGCGCGGTCCTGATGGCGCAGCACGATTGCCGCGGCCACCGGCGTTTCGCCGGCCCGCAGGGTCACGATCTCGCACTGGCCTGTCTCCGCCAGTGCTGACGTGGCGCGGCGGACGAAGGCCGCATCGCCGTCGTCCTGGCTGAGCGCGGTGCCGCGCTGGCCCTTCCAGCCGCTGGCCTCCAGCATCAGGAATGGTTCAATGGCGGCAGCGACGTCGGCAGGCGTCCGCGCTACGTCGAAATGGACGGCGCCGTGCTCGGCGAGGCGATTGCGCTGACGGCGCAATTCTTTCAGTTTCTTGGCACCCAGCGCATCGCGAAGCATTTCGTCGGCGTCGCACGTGGCGTCGAGGCAGGCACGGACATGCGATTGCACCACCACGGGCTGCATGCGGCTGCGATGCAGGACGTCGGCAAACGCCTTCATGGCCGGGCCATCAAGCGAAGTGGCGCGGAAGATCAGCGCGTGCGCGCCGGCCTGCCGGGCCTTCTGCAGAATGCCAGTGACGGCTTCCTCTGCCATGTCGCGGTCGATCAGCGGCGTGCAGAGCGTGCCATAGGGATCGGCGGCGACCAAAGCGGGCAGCGGGATTTTGTAGGCCCGCCACATCGAGATCACAGGCACCAGGCCGATCAAGCTGGAAGCATCGCGCCACGCGCCGAGCGCGTCGGTGTCGCCGCGGCCCTGCGCCGAAGCGTTCACCGCCAATTCCCATTCGGGCAGGTAATAGCCGTTCGGCTCGGCGGAGCGCATCGACAGCGCGCGCCATTGGGTCGCGGAAACGCCGACGAGCGGCGTCAGCGCCCCCCCGGTGCCTGGCGCACGTGCGTTCGCGTCCTTGCTCGATGCACGACGGACCGTCGATGTGTCGGCAATGTCAGCCACTTCCCCGAATCCCCATTCGCGATTCATGTGGCCGGCGACGCCTTGAGGTCGCCGCCTGGCCATCGCGTTCACAGGGCGACGCTATCGGAAAGAGGTGGAAAATAGCGTTGTCGCGAAGCTCGGATTTGAGCGGTCGCGTTAACGGATCGTTCAGCCTGATCAGGCGGCGCAGCCGTCACGCCACCTCGGCAGTGGCGGGGGCGGCGAGGAACCTGGCTTCGAACTCGCTTGCCGGCATCGGCCGCCCGAAGAAATAGCCCTGTCCCTCTTCGCAGCCCATCCCGACCAGGAAGTCGGCCGTGGCCCGGTCCTCAATGCCTTCGGCGATGACGGACAGGCCCAGTTGCTTGCTAAGCCCGATGGTCGAACTGACGATCGCCGCGTCGTCGGCGTCGGTGAGCAAGCCCAATACGAAAGAGCGGTCGATCTTCAGCCCGTCGAGCGGAAATTTCTTCAGATAGCTCAAGCTGGCAAATCCGGTGCCGAAATCATCGAAGACGAGGCGAACGCCAAGCTCCTGAATCTCAAGGAACGTATTCAGCGCGCCCTGCTCGTCGTGGAGCAGGATGTCTTCGGTGACTTCGAGTTCGAGGCTGGTCGGACTAAAACCGGTGGTGGCGAGCACCTGCGCGACCGAGATTGCGAGGTCGCCGGACTCGAACTGGGACGGCGAAAGATTGACGCCGATGCGGAGCTTGTGTCCCGCGCGTTCCCAGGCGGCTCCCTTGGTACAAGCGGTCTGAAGAACCCATTCGGCGATCCGATCGGAAATCGGAGAGGTGTTGACGACCGGCATGAATCCCGCCGGCGAAACCAGACCGCGCACGGGATGACGCCAGCGGATCAGGGCTTCGGCGCCGATCAATCGGCCGTCAGCCAGATGAAATTGTGGTTGGTAGAACAGTTCGAACTCATCGCGTTCCGCCGCCAGCGCCAGCTCCGCTTCCAGCGTCAGGCGCGTCTCCAGTTCGCGGCGGATCGAATCTTCGAACAGCACGTGGCCGCCGCGGTTGGTCGCCTTGGCGCGGCTCAGCGCCATATGGGCGTTGCTGAGAAGTTCGTCCGCCGTTCGTCCATCGCCCGGGCAAATGGCGGCTCCAATGCTCACCTTGACGCGGAGGTGGCGGTTTCCGGCCAGCAGAGGCGCGTCGAAGCCGTCGCCGATCTGTTCGGCGAAGCGGCTGGCGTTTTCGCCGATGTCGCTCGTCGGAACTGCGATCGCGAATTCGTCCCCGCTCAAGCGAGCGACCAGACCGGCCGACGGAACGGCCGCCGTCAATCGCTGCGAAATGGCGCGAAGCACGAGATCGCCGCAGGTGTTGCCGAGCATGTCGTTGATCTGCTGGAAGCCGTCGATGCCGATCACGAGCAGTGCCACGTTGCGGCCGCTTACCCCGGCCGCGGAAATTTTCGCCTCGAGTTGGGCATGAAGCGTGTTGCGGTTGATGAGGCCCGTGAGTGTGTCATGTTCGGCGAGGTATCGAATTCTCTCGGCTTCGCGCTTGCGCACCGAAATGTCGCGCAGGATTGCGCCGTATTGAAAGCCGTCGGTGCCCTGCCAGCCGGAGAAACTGGCCTCGACCGGAAATACCTCGCCATTGCTGCGGCGTCCGTCGAACTCGACCACCGATCCGGCAGCGAGACGTGCGGCCTCCCTGATGGAGAATGGGGATGTCGCCACGGTTCCGTCACGGGCGCAAATCTCGTCGAACGAGCGGCCGATCATCTCCTCTGGCAGATAGCCGAAGATCGCAGTCGCACCGGGATTCCAGTCCGTGATCAGGTAACTGGAATCGGTGCAGATCAGGCCGTCGCCGAGCGACATCGCCACGCGCTGAAAGCGGCTCTCTGCGACCCTGCCGAGCAGATCGCGGATGTCGATTTCGTCGAGCGCGATGGCTGCGACGTAGACGATGATGGCGATCTGAAACAGCGACGTGTCGAGAATGAGCGGGAATGCGGCCTGCAGGGCAAACGCGCCCGCTTCGAGGGCCAAAGCCGTGGCGGCGAGCAGCGTCACGCGCTTGCCGGCGGAAAGGCGGCGCCATGAGAGCAGCATGACCAGGGCGAGCAAAGCGAGGCCGGTCAGCGTGACGACGTGCGAGGTCCATTGCAGCGCGCGGTTCTGCAGTAGCGATTCCGCGGCCAGTGTCTGCAGCACGGGTCCGGACAGGATGACGCCGTTCGGGACGCTGAAGCGGTCACCGAGTTCGAGCGCCGTGCCGCCGATGATGACCTTCTTGCCCTGCAATTTTTGCAGTGCCTCCGGGTCGCCGCGCAGCACGTCGGCAAAGGACACTTTGGGGATCCCCGCCGTCCGGATGCTGAAGTCGATCAGAAAGGGCGTGCGCTTTTCGTCGTACTGGCCGGCGAGGACAGCCGCCATAGCGGGCACGAATTTGCCATCCAGTTTCTCACCGAACGGATAGCGGCGGACGAGGCCGTCGGATCCGACCTCGACATTGACGAGCGCCGGCCAGGAATGTTCGGCGAACTGCTGCAACGGGCGATTGACGTGAAGCGTCATCCTGTCGGTGCGGGGCTGCTGGAAGGAGGGCAGCACGACCGATCCGCCGGCGCTCTGGAGGGCTTCGGCAAAATTTCGGTCCGACGACGCGTCGGAGGGCGTGGAGAAGTCAACATCGAGCGCGATGTCCTGGACGTCGGCTTTCTGAAGTTGCCGGATCAACTCGGCGTGGAGCAGGCGCGGCCACGGCCAGACACCGATCCTGTCGATCGACGATGCGTCGATCGCGATCACCACAATGTCGCCAGAGACCTCTCGCGACTGCCACGCGAACCGCAGGTCGGCCAATGCGTGACGAAGCGAATTGTGCCAGCCGCCCGCCAGGACGATTGCGAGCGCAATCATCACGAAAATATGCGACCGATATCGTTTCACGTTGTCACCATTCTGGTGTTTCGAGTTTGGTCGTCGTCAGGTTCGCCAGCCAACAGCCTTGAGCAATTCGTCCCGGCTACTTCTTGCCGTTTCCGTTTCCATTTCCATTTCCATTGCCGTTGCCGTTGCCGTTTCCATTGCCGCGGCCATTGCCGTTAGCCCCGTTTCCGTTTCCGTTTCCGTTGCCATTACCGTTGCCGTTGCCATTATTGCCGTTGCCGTTTCCATTGCCGCCGCTTGAGCCGCTGACGGCTGCAACCGTGCTGCTCACGCCCGATGCGGTGGCGGCACTGGTCGCCGCGTTGCCCTGATTGTTGTTGGCCAGGGCCGTATCGCCTCCGGAACTGGATGAAGCCCAGATCGTGTCCTTGTTGGCGGTGTTGCGCGTACCGCCATGTACCGCCGATTTGTCGCGGGCGAGCCCGTGCGTCGCGCGGTGGACGTTCAACCGGACTTCACCGATCGATGACGAGATGCGGGTAACGCCATGCTTGGCGGGCTGGACGCCCTGTCCATTCGTGGCGTGACGGATCGCGGTGAAGCCGCCGCGCGGCACCGGAACGCGCTCGACCGACGGCGCGCGAGGTTTGCCTTGCTCGATCGGGGCGAGGGCGCCGGTGCCACCCAGCGAGAGACCGCTCTTGCCGCTGGCGAACGCCGTCGCGTGTTGACCCGCCATCACCTGGGCGATCTGACCCGACTTGAAATCGGCGACCTCAACCTGACCGCGGACCACGTCAACGGTGGTCTTCCCTGCGTTGACGGTGACGCGGAATTGCGTGCCCTTCACCACGGCCGCGAGGTAGGGAGTCTCGACCTCGAAATGCTTGACGTTGCGCTTTTCAACGTCGAGCAGGATCGAGCCGGCCTGCTGCTTGATCGTCGTCGAGAGTCCTTCCTTCTTCTGGGCGGGGACGCCGATCACGGAATTCGGCGAAACCAGGATCATTTCGTCGCCGCGTTTCAGGAGGACGCGTCCGGTGCGGCCGGTGCGAACGGTATCGCCCGGCTTCAACACGTCTTCCTGCTTCAGCGATGCCTGCTGCACGCCGCTGCCGGCGAGCCATACGTCGCCCGAGAACTTGTGGACCGTCCAGTCTTCGCCGTCGGCGGCGAATGCGCCGGACGCCGTTGCCAGCATGAACATGGTCGCGAGTGCTCTTGAGATGTGGGGGGTCGCACGCATGCAAACTCTTTCCGATTGCCGATTTGTCCCGGACGCTATCGGAAATGTTTCAACATTGAGTGACCGGAAACGGCGCTCTGCGAGGGCCGCGTTAAGAGTTCATTGACCATAAAAATCTATTAAAAATCATATGGCTAATGGTCCCACCAACGATCGGCGGCGCGTATGCGTAAATCTACTGAAGCGCGTTTGTGCAGCTGTAGCCTGGCACCGCTTCCCGACGGTTGGACTCGGCCTCTGGATCATCATCGGCTGTTTTCCGGCGCAGGCTCAGCAGGCGAACCAGCCCGGTTATGATCCGCGGCAGACCGAAAAGCGTTTCGAAGACCAGCAATCGCGTCAGGGGTCAACCGCGCGGCCGCGGTTGCCGATGCCGCAATTCGCGCGTCCGGAAGAGCAGGGGGATTCAAAGCCGCTGTTCGTGCTCCGGCACGTCTCGATTTCCGGCGCCGTTGCGATACCGCAGGAGCGGCTGGTTGCGACATATCAATCCTATGTCGGCAAAAAAGTATCGCAGGCCGATCTCGCGGCTGTCGCCGCTGCGGTCAGCGACGTCTATCGCGCCGCCGGCTTTCACCTCAGCCGGGCGATCGTTCCGCCGCAGGACATCCAGCGCGGTCAGCTTCGCATTCAAGTCATCGAAGGCAGCATCACGGAGCTGATGCTGAAGGGAGACGGCGCCGAACAGTTCGGCGTCCGGCCGATGCTCGGGGCTGTGCTGACCGAGCGGCCCTCGCGGCTTGCGACGCTGGAACGGCAGTTGCTGCTGATCAACGGGCGGCCCGGCGTACAGATCGAGGATACCGCGATCGAGGAGATCGGCACCGCGAGCGGCGATTTTCGCCTGATCCTTTCGCTGAAGACCTGGCACGTCTTCACGTCGTTCGGCGTCGACAATCTGGGATCGTGGTCGGTCGGACCGTGGCAAAGCTACGGGACGGCGGCGTTCAACTCCTATCTCGCGCCCGGCGATTCACTGGTGTTGAACCTGTCGACCACGCCCGGCGATCCGCGGCAACTCGCGTTCGGCCGCCTGTCCTACGACGTGCCCGTCGGCACCGACGGCGTCCGCATCGGCGCATCGGGCTACTACAGCGAGGTTCGGCCCGGCGACTATCGTCGTCTCTACAGCGACAACATCAAGACCGAGTCGTTCGAAATTCGCGGCAGCATCGTTCCGCTGCAATCGCAGAAATCGAGCCTGACGCTGACCGCGGCGGCCGGATTCACCAATGCTTCCGAAAACGATGTGTTCGGCCCGATCTACGCCGATCGCATCCGCACCGCCAGTCTCACCTCGGACTACCGGCTGCAGGACAATTTCGGCGGCACCAATTATCTGACGGTGAATTTTCGCCAGGGCCTCGACATTTTTGGCGCTTCGCAACGCGACGACGACTATCTGTCGCGCGACGGCGCGTCCGGCAAATTCTCCGCGCTGAATTTCTGGTTCACGCGCTACCAGACGCTGACGGATGCATGGTCGCTGAAATTGGCCGCGGCCGGCCAGACGGCGTCCGGCCCGCTGTTCACCTCGCAGCAATTCTATCTCGGCGGCATCGCGTTCGGGCGCGGCTATGGCAGCGCCGAGATCAGCGGCGATAACGGTCTGGCGGGCTCGGCCGAACTGCGCTTCGACCAGAAGACGAGCCTTCGATATCTGAGCGGCTACCAGCTCTACGGCTTCGTCGACAGCGGCGTGGCCTGGAATGACGGCTACCGCTTGAGCGATGGCCTTTCGCTCACCTCGGCCGGCGTCGGCGTTCGCTTCTTCCTCGTCGACGGCCTGCAGGCCGACATCGGCGCTGCCGCCCCACTCACCTATCGCGCGCCCGATAATCCTACCCGCGGCGCGCGGGTGTTGTTCTCGCTGACCAGCGCGCTGAAACTTTGTCCAATGCGGGCGACGACCCGCTGTCTGTAGCTAGATCGGCTCGTAGCTCTCGGTGCTGCAGGTGTCCTCGGGCTCGACCTTTTGCCGATCGGCGATAACGCCGCCGGAAATCTCGACACGATAGGTCTGTGTGCCGAGCGGCTTGCCGGTCACCGAAACCACTTCGGCCTTGACGCAGGCGGTCCAGCCCGGTCCGCGGAGGTTGGGGCGCGGCTCGGAAACGCGAACCTGGCTCGGTTGCGAGGCCGCCGTGAACACCGAGTCCAGCTTTTCCTTCAGTATGCGCTTGACGTCGGGCGCCGGCTCGAGCGAGGGCGGCTCGGGCGCCTTGGCGCGCAAGAATTCGGGCAGCGGCGCGCGGACGTCGGCAAAGCCGCAACCCGCAAGCATCAGCGCTCCGCCCGCCATCAGCGCTATGTGAAATCCGATCCGCCGCATTGGAGGTTGTTCTATCCCGGAGATGCCACTCGGGACAGAGCATTAGGCTCAAATAACAATCCCGATACTGTGATTTGCATCACGTCGCGGAGCTTGGGCCTGCGACAAGATCGCCGTCGAATCGAGCCATCGTCGCGCCTCACATGGCGCTGCCGGCTTGAACCCTTTGGCTTCGGGCTGTGACCAATCCGTAGCCTGCATTGCCGGGAGATCGCACCATGTTCCGTCACACGCTGTTCACATTGATGATTCCCGCTGCGGTTCTTCTGGGAGCACATTCGGCGTCTGCCGAAAGTCGCCTCGCGCTGGTGATCGGCCAATCCGCCTATCGCTCGGTGCCGGCACTGCCCAATCCGGCCAATGACGCCAGGGCGGTCACGCAATTGTTGACCGATTCCGGCTTCGAGGTTTCGACCGCTTCCGATCTTTCGCAAAATCAGATCCGCGAGGCGGTCAGCGCATTCGCCGGCAAGGTGGAGGCCAAGGGCGCCGACACGATCGCGCTGGTGTTTTATGCCGGCCACGGGCTGCAGATCGACGGCGAGAACTATCTGGTTCCGGTCGACATCGATGTGAAGCGGGAAGCCGACATTCCGCTCCAGGCGGTGCGCCTCAACGACATCCTGAACACGCTGACATCGGTGCCGAGCAAGATGCGCATCCTGATGCTCGACGCCTGCCGCAACAATCCGTTCCCGGACCTCAAGACTGCCGGCAGCGGGCTTGCCATCGTCGATGCGAAGGTCGGCGCTCCCGGCACGTTCCTGTCTTTCTCGACCTCGCCGGGCGCGGTCGCGGAGGACGGCTCCGGCTCCAACAGCCCGTATACCAACGCGCTGCTGGCGGCCGGCAAGGAGCAGAACATTCCGATCGAGGAGACCTTCAAGCGGGTGCGGCTTGCGGTGAACAAGGTGACCGAAGGGCGGCAGACCCCGTGGGACAGCTCCTCGCTGACCGAGGACTTCCGTTTTTCGGGCGCGGCGGTCGCCGGGCCGAAGCCTGCGGCAGCTCCGAAGAAGACGGTCGCCGAGTGGACCCGCGATCTGAAGGGCAAGCCGGTCGAGGCGGCGAACGAGCTGATTGTGGCCGACGGCACCGACGAATCGTACGAGGCCTTTGCCGGCCTCTTCCCGCAGACGGCGCTCGGGCGGCTGGCGCGCGACTGGCTGGTTCGGCACCGGCGCATGGTGGCGTGGAACGACGCCGTGCTCATCAACACCGCGTCCGGATATCGCTCCTTCCTGGCGCAATTCCCCGACAGCGATCTCAGCGCAACCGCGCGCAAGCTGGAATTGCGGCTGCGCAACCGTCCCGAGTTCACGCCGGCGGTTGCCGCCGCCAACGCCGCCTTGCCGCAAAACGTTGCGCTGGCCGGGCCGACCTGTCCTTGCAACGCGCAGCCGCCGCAGCAGCCGCAACCACTGAAGGTCAATGCCCCGGTCAGGCGCGTCGAGCCGGATCCGCCGAAGAAGCGGGTCGATCGCAAGCCGCCGCGCCAGCGCGAGCCGGATGACGACGTCGTGGTCGTTCGCCGCCGTCCGCCCCCGCCCGAAGTGTACGAGCCGTCGGGACCACCGGTCAGCATCGGCATCGGCATCGGTCTCGGCGGGTTTGGCGGCGGTCGCGGTGGCAACTATGGCGACCATGGCGGCCGGGGTAGATACTGACGTGGCAATAGGGTAATCGATCCCGCAAGCGTTGTGTTGCGCTTGCGGGGGCAGGATGCGAAATCCGGTTCGTCTGTTTACTTTCATCGTTGCCATCTTCTGCACTGGTATCGAGCTTCCGGCTTCCGCCTGGGAGCATTGGGGCGGCGATCGCGGCGGATCGCGGTTTTCGCCGCTCACCCAGATCACGCCTGATAATGTCGGCAATCTCGTCCGCGCCTGGGAGTTTCGTACCGGCGATCTCGACACCCGCGCGCCCGACGTGATGAAGCGGACCAAGTTTCAGGCCACGCCGCTCTTGGTCGAAGACAGCCTGATCTTCTGCTCGCCGTTCAATGAAGTCATCGCGCTCGATCCCGGCAGCGGCGCGCAGAAATGGCGGTATGACCCGAAGATCTCGACCGCGCAGCGCCCGGCCAACCGCTACAATTGCCGCGGCGTCGCCTTTTGGGTCGACGACAAGGCGGTCGAAACGGCCGCCTGCCGCGCGCGAATCCTGGTGGGTACCAACGACGCGCGCGTGATCGCGCTCGACGCGAGGTCTGGTGCTCCCTGCGCCGATTTCGGCGCCAATGGCGAGATCAAGCTCGATACCGGCATGCCGCTGGAATGGCCCGGCGAATTCCAGATCACATCGGCTCCCGTGATTATCCGCGACACCGTCATCGTCGGCTCTGCGATCGCGGACAACCGCCGCGTCGAGGCGCCACCCGGCACGGTACGCGCCTTCGATGCGCGAACCGGGCGTCCGCGCTGGAGTTTCGACCCGCTGGTGCACGATGGCGTCAGTACCGGCCACGCCAATGTCTGGGCGCCGATGTCGGTGGACGACGAACGTGGCCTGGTGTTCCTGCCGACGTCTTCGCCGAGCCCGGACTTCTGGGGCGGCAAGCGGCCCGGCAACAACGACTACGCCAATTCGGTCGTGGCGCTGCGCGCCGAGACCGGCGAGCGCATCTGGTCGTATCAAACCGTGCATCACGATGTCTGGGATTACGATTTGCCGGCGCAGCCGACGCTGGCGCGTATTAACACCGGGGAGGGCATGCGCGACGTCGTGATCCAGCCGACCAAGCAGGGATTTGTGTTCGTGCTCGACCGCGATACCGGCAAGCCGGTATGGCCGATCGAGGAACGCGCCGTGCCGCAAGGCGGTGCCGAAGGCGAGCAGTTGTCGCCGACACAGCCGTTTCCAACCCACGTGCCGCCGCTGCTGTCGCAGCAGATTTCGGTCGACGATGTATTCGGCCTGATTCCGTTCTGGGAAAGCCGGGCCTGCCGCGCGCAGGTCGCCTCCGCGCGCAACGAGGGCCTTTATACGCCGCCATCGACGCAAGGCACGATAGTGTTTCCGATGACCGGCGGCGGCGTGAACTGGGGCGGCGCCGCCTTCGATCCCGTCAACCAGATCCTTTACGCCAACATTTCGCGTGCGATCCACATCGTCAAATTGCTTCCGCGTGCCGCTGTGGCCGACGGGTTCAGCCCGCCGCCCGGGCACGATTTCGGACGGCAGCAGGGTGCGCCGTTCGCGATGACGCGCGCGGTCGCGATGTCGCCGTTGGGATTGCTGTGCAACAAGCCGCCCTGGGGCGAGATGGTCGCGGTCGATCTGAAGGCGGGCAAGATTCTCTGGCGCTCGCGCGTCGGCACCACCGAGGATCGCGCGCCGCTCGGCATCGCCTTTAACTTCGGTACGCCGCTCGTCAACGGCGTCGCGATCACCGCCGGCGGTCTCGCCTTCACCGGCGCGCTGGATGCTTACCTGCGCGCCTTCGACGCCAAATCGGGGCAGGAACTGTGGCAGGGCAGGCTGCCGGTGCCGGGTGTTGCCAATCCCATGACCTATCTGTGGAAGGGCGAGCAATATGTCGCGATCGGCGCTGGCGGTCATTCCGAGTCGGGCACGACCATTGGCGACAGCGTGGTCGCATTCCGCCTGGCGCGGCCCGGTGAAGCGCCTTCGCTGCGGTCGCGCACCATCGACCGGCCGGGTGGGCGGTTTATGAGCGGAGCGATCGCGGTCGGGTTTGTGGTCGTGCTGATGGCGATGCTGGTGTGGCGGTGGCGGCGGGGCAGGGTGGGGGCGTGAACGGGCGCACCCTCCGCTGTCATCGTCGGGCTTGACCGGACGATCCAGTACGCTGCGGCTTCTTGGGTCAATCATTGACGTCTCTGGAATACTGGATCGTCCGCCTTCGCGGACGATGACAGTTGTATGTGAAGCGACGTTCTCGCGGCGCTGATCGCCCGAGGTTTGCATCTCCGTTTGCCCTCTTCGAAAACTGAGGGCGCAGGGAAGACCGGGTGCTTGCTGCACCCGCGGTCTCGCGTGCGATTTGCGAAAACAAAACTGCACACGAGCATACAGGGCAGCGGGAGCATTCCGGCCTTCCCTGCGCAATGGCTTTACGGCTTACTTCGTGCTCTCCCCGGAGAACGGCTCTTTTGCCTCCGTCGTCAGCGGGACACCGCGCTCGATCCGATTGGATCGATGCGCAACCGCCAACTTAACGCCAGCACCGCGGCGTCCGAACCACACGACTTCGCCGTACGCTTGAGCCGCACACGTCAGTCGCAGCTCGCACGTCCATCGCATCTCACCGCGCGTTCGTGACGATGGCCAACGCCCCTCATCCGCTGTGAGACGGGCGGAGTTATGCGGGTGATTTGCGTGAGAACGAAAGCAGAATATTTTTGCGCGAAGGGCTCGACAGCTTTTGACTGATTTGCCCGTCGTGTTGATTTGTCGCAGCCGTGCATCGAAATTACGCTTGCCGGCAAGGCAAATCAGTCCGCAGACCCGTTGGGCGGGCATATCTGGAATCCCGTGTTGAGTTCGATTCGAGTCTTTCTTCCGAACGAAATCCCTCATCGGATGAGCGGAGCAGACAAATGGACAAGTTTGAGCTGAACCACGCCGTTACTCTGTTTACGCAACAGACGACGACCATCAACAGCCTCTGGACGGTCTATGTTGCAGCGACATTTGCCGCGGCTGGATATGGATTTACCGCCTCGCCCTTACGGCCCGTCATTGCTGCCGCAATGACGGTTGGCTTCCTGGCATTTGCATTCGGAAATTGGAAGCTGTTGAGACAAGGGCTTAGGATCAATCGGCAACTACAAAAAGATATCTCTGAATTTATGACACGCGCTGCGAGCGACAATGCGTTTAGGACGTCCATTGAAAGGCTAGTTGCTACGGCAAACCCACCCTGGATATCCCTGGTTATTCACCTTTTGATTGATGTCTGCGTCGTCATCTTGCTATGGAGTCGGGTTAAGTGGCCGACTCCATAGCGTCGTAGGGTGGACAAAGCGATAGCGTGCCCACCATTTCGAAGCGCGTTCGGTGATAGATGGTGGGCACGTCGCTAACGCTCCTTTGTCCACCCCGCGGATTCCGAACTCATCAGGCGCTCTCGGATTCTCAATCCGCGCACGGTTTGACAACCTCATATGTGATGCCGTTCATAGCGCGGTGAAACTGCGGTCAGCTATTTCGATACAGCCTGTGGCTGCACAGGCCGTTCGGATTTCGTTTGCGCCAGACCGGCGGAAAACATGCTGGCGCGGTTTTTCGGAAAATCACATGCATCACACGCAAGCCCGTCTGCCTCAGACGCCAATGGAGCTCATCATGAAGACGACCGCCTCGATCCTGTTTGCCGCAACGCTTGCACTGTCATCCGCGCCGGCGCACGCCGTCGTTCTCGATCTCTCGACCATGACGTGCAAGCAGTTCGTCGAGGGCGGCGACGACACGATCAAGATGGTGCTGACCTGGATGGACGGCTGGTACAAGGGCGATTCCGACGAGGCGATCATCGACACCGACGTGTTCGTGGAAAACGCCAAGAAGTTCGGCACCTACTGCGGGAAGAATCCGACCATGAGCATCGTCAACGCCGCGGAGTCCGTTCTCGGCAAGTGAGGCTCGGTAGGGCGGGTTAGCCAACGGGTCGCACATATGCGCGCCCGATGATAAACCCCGCGTAACCCGCCGTGCGGCTCCCGCGTCGGCCGGAACATTTCGGCCGGTTCGCGGTTCTGTTACCGGAGACGGAATCCTAGCGAGGAGCGGGACAGTCCCGGCAAAGGCCATGCGGTGTAACGCCCGCCTGGCCTTTGTCTTGCCGGGCAGTTGTCTTGTGGGGTCTCGGCGAGGAACCAACGGCTTGATGTGGACTTGAATCCGAAAGGCCGGTCTCCAACCTGGTCTGGCACGTCGCGCCGGGTAAGCCCCAACACACCCGAAGGTGGGCCGTGCTCCAACTCGGAGAAAACGTGGTGGCTGAACCCAGCAAACAGGAAATCGACGCGCGAGCGTATCAGCTTTGGGAGCAGGCGGGTCGGCCCGCAGATCAAGAAGCCAAGTTTTGGCATCTGGCTGAACAGGAGCTGCGCTACGAGGACAAAGGCTCGCCGACACGCACCCCTGATACGCTGTAGCGCAGTCGAACGATCAACGGCGATCCCTGCACATTGCCGGACGTTCACCAACTCCAAGATCTGCGGCCAACCGGAGTTCTCAAATGGCAAGAGCAAACGATTTGGAAGGTCAACGGGACATGGGGGGCAAGCATGGCGGTCAGGCCGGCATGCCGAAGCCAGAGGACCAAAGCTCAACGCAGCAGGGCATCGTTCGCGACGAGAGGGGACAGGAACAGCCAGCGGACAAGGCGCGGGCTCAACACGTCAGCCGAAAAGATCGGGGCGGTGATCCGCCGGGCGATCCGAAACAGCGATAATCACCAGCCCAAAGTACGCTCGCTTCTCAAAACGCCCTACGTCGCGGCGGGCGACCGGCCTGCGGGTGGCGCGCACGGACGAGGAGTTCGTGGATCGCGATCACCGCGGCGCAAGCGATGACGGCGATGGTCGCCATCACGAGAACAGTTTGGACCATGGTTCGCTCCCGACAGATTTCAACGTCAGGACGCCAGAGGAATCATGTTCCCGCAAGACCAGAGAACTACGGGGGCGGGCTATTGGCCGCGGGTTGTAGGGTGGCAAAGCGAAGCGTGCCCACCATTTCGAAGCGCGTTCGGTGATAGATGGTGGGCACGTCGCTAACGCTGCTTTGCCGACCCTACAATCCCACTACAACATCGCGAACGCGCTCGAGACCATCGCCACCGGCTTGTTGTCGGTGGCGGAAAGAAGGGTGACGCGGCCGAAACTCATGGTGCGTCCGAGGCGGACCACGCGGGCATCGGCCAGCACGTCGGAAGCCGAAACCGCGCGCATGAAATGCATGGTCTGGTCGACCGTCGTCATGGCGCGATAGCCGCGGTTGGCGGCAAAGTTGGCGATCACCATCGCGGTGTCGGCAAAGGCCAGCAGCGCCTGGCCCGAGACCGTGCCGCCTTTGCGGCACAACCGCTCCGAAAACGGCAGGCGCAGGATCGCGCCGGGTTGCCAGTCGGCGGCATCGCCTGATGGGGCAACGTCAAAGCGCTCGATCGAGAGATTGAGATCGATCACCCACGGCGCAAATACCTCGCCAAGCACGCGCCTGGCTTCCGCGATGCCGAATTCTGTTTCTGGTGGCTGTTGTTGCATGAACGCCCATTTCTCCGCCTGATTGTGTTGCCGGTCGTATTGTAAGGGTCATTGCGGCGAAGGGAACAGCAGCGGTGGGCCACAAATAGGGCACGAAATCCCGCGAGTCGGGCCGCGCTTTGCGGACGCGTCCGGCGCGCCGACCAAAGGCTACAGCCCGCATGCTTGGCGGGGCGGTCGAGGCGGTGGTATCCTTCCCGGAAACGCAAAGTCGGCGTCCCAAAGGAGAGCGTTATGAGAATGCTGAGTGCGGCCGCAGTGGTGTTGTTGTTGATGGCGCCGGCCTACGCGCAGAGCCCCAACGTCAACCTGATGCCGGAGCTCCCGACCAAATCGCCGGAGGAGAAGGAGCAGGATGCGATCAAGGATAGAGCCTATAAGGATTCCTTGAGGAAGATTCCCGACGCCAAGACCTCTTCCGATCCCTGGGGCACCGTGCGCAGCACCGATGCGCCCAAGAACTCAGCGAAGGCCGCAGCGGCGCCTGCCAAGAAGAGCAAGACCGGCAGCAGCAGCCAGTAATCCGAGAGCCCCGTTCCGATGGAATCGGAACGGAACTCTCGATTTTTGATTTGACGCGTTTTTCGGGACGCGAACCGGTCCTCACGGGGATCAAGTCCGGGGCCAGCTTTCGCTGGAGAACGCTCTGGCGAAAGCCGCGGGTAGGATTCGTTCACCGCCACCCCTATATTTGACCTGTCGTCATACTGTCTGGAGTTACGACATGGTCTTTCGTCCGCGTGATCTCGCGAGCCGGATGGCCGGCCGGCGCAAGCCGGACGATGGTTATCTGCGCGAGACCTTCACGCTGTCGCGCGACAAGGCCAGGGCGAGGGCGCGCGACTTTCTCAACCGCTATCCCAAGGCGGCCTATATGAGCTCGGTCGAAAGCTGGCGCGAGCTTCCCGATGGCGACATCGAATTCACGATGCGCCGGCTTGCCAGCGCGGATTAGGCAACATCCCTGAACATCAGAATTGTATCAACACCTCGATTTTTGCCGAATTCCGATAACCGGGTATTCAGGTATTCCACCTAGGGTTTCCCCGCGCAGGAGAAATCATGGCGAGAGACCGCAAAGACCTAGGTGCCCGCAAATTCGTTCGGGTCGACTTGCGCAAGCCGGGATTCCTGATTCCGGCGCCGGATGCGCCGTGGATTCAGTGCTACATCCTCGACATTTCCGAGAACGGCGCCTGCCTCGACGTGGGCGACCTCGCTGTTCCCAAAATGTTCGGCCTTTCGCTGACGGCGGGTGGCGAGGTGCTTCGGGTATGCACGTTGATCTGGCGCAGGGGTGAGATGGTCGGCGTCCGATTCATCTCCGCCCGGGAGTTGCGGAAGGGCGCTGCCCCGGCCGGTGCACCCGATGCCGATTCCAAAAAGGCGCACGCCTAGGAGCATCCTTCAACTGAGTTGAATCACGCTCGGCGGTCATCTTGTTGTTCGAGCATAATCTCTGCCCAAACGCGGACGCGTTTGCGCGGAGAGTGTGCTCTAACGCTCATGATCGGTGTCCTGCAGCGTTTCCGCAACCAGGCGAATCCGGAATACCGGCTTCCTGGATTCATCCAGCAATTCCATCCGCCACTCGGCGTTTTCGGAAAGTCTTCGGGAAATGTCTGCGATCATGTCCCCGCAGACGCCGGTCATTTCCTTCCAGGCGGCGTTGTGATCGGCAAACTCCGCGCCGTCGTTGTTGACGCATGCGTCCTCGCCATGTCGAACGCTGAAGAAGAAGATCGGCATGGCAACTGACCAAATGGAAGGGCCGCCGTTGGCCTATGGCGCAAGAGCGGGTGGAGTGGATTCCTGGCGCGCGGAAAGATCAACCCCGTATTTTTACGGGCCTAAGCACGTTGACGGTCATATGATTCAGATTATCATTCTGACTTAACTAGTTGTAATTGCGTGACATTTTATTTGGCGGGCGATCGGCAAGAGGGGCCGGCGAGCGCGTTATTCCCGTTCAGCTTTTTTTAGCTCCCGATCGATCCGAAGCTGGACCCGCCGGATGGCAAGCAGATTGAGCTTGGCTTCGGTCTTGCCCGCGACGACCCTGTCGCCCATGTGGAATTGCCATTTCCAAATGCCCGGAGCGACCGCCGTCACGGTGAATTCAACGCCCTTGTAGGTCATATAAAAAATCCCGCCACGGCCCCGACCGCCTCAAATCCAGGCCTGACACCTAAAATTGTAACAAATAATAAATGCAACTACTATAAGATTTGATCAGCGTCTGGACGCCTGCGAGGGAGCGAGGCCGGAGTACCTGCGCGGACCCCAATCAGGCGGACCCCAATCAGGACGTCAGCTGGCGCGCTGCGCATGGCCAACGGGGCAAGTCGTGCCTCGAACTTTCCCGATCTGACAGCCAGAATCCCGGGGTTTCCGACCTCGTCAGCGTATATTCTACGCCTTTGTGATTTCATGGAATCTCCCGCATTCCTCCGCAAGAACGGGAGTGGAACCGCAAAGTTCCATGATTCATCCTGACAAACACCTTCGCCGCGCATACGCACGGGAGTGCTGAGTGTTTCAACCCCGCGGGCGCGGCCGAATTCCCGCGCCGGCCTCGCTTCCGTCCATGCTGAAATGCACTGCGCCGCGCAAGCGGAGTATGGTCGCTTGGCGGCGCAGGCCTATTCCCCGAGTGATGCAATGTCCCAGGCAAGATTTTGTCTGGCCCGAACGAAAAAGGTTCAACGCCGCCCGAGACCAATTTGGGCAATTTGCACGCTGAAACGGGGACTTGCGGCAGACGTATCTGGTCGCGAGGGCGGGGTGGTCCTCCAGATTTTCCCCGTCATCGGCGACCTCGCTGCATAGCCCCATGCGGCGGGGTCGTTTGGCTCGCGCAGCCGGTTGCAGCGGGTTGCGATTGCCGCCATGGCCCGAAAAGGCAGCCGGTCGATTGCCGCCGCCTATTCCTGGCGCGTTGGATAAGGCTGCCGCGGCGGCATATGGGGCCTCGACGGCGCATCGGGCCGGACCGGCTGCGGCACCCGCGAGGGCTCCGGCGCGCGGCTGAGACTCAACAGCCATGTGAGGAGATCGGCGCCATGCTGCTGAAGCATCGGCAGGATCGGTTCGGAAGTGAAGGCAACCTGTGTGTGCATGTCGTAATGCATAGCGCGCGCGTCTTGACGGACGGTTCAGGCGAAACAGCAAGCACGCCTAAAATTGTAGGCGATGTCACCCGGTGTCGATCTGCGGTGGACCGAGAAACGATGAGGCCGCCGGTCGGCGGCCTCATCGCGAGAGCTAGCTTTCCAGCTGCTCCACATCAGGCGGCCGGGGGCTGGCATCCGGCGCCTCTGCACTCCTGGCCGAAAGGTCGGCGGCCTTTTCGAGAAAGCCCGCGGCGACGTCCGGATCGGCGGTGGCCATTGCAAACTTCAGAAAGGTTGCTGCTTGTTCCGATAGATATTTCTTGCCCGGCACAATTTGGTTCCCCGCTACTCTACCCGTTACTACCCGCCGCGCCCGATGCGATTACGCACTGCGGCGCAATCCGTTCCGGGGGAAAAGTACAAAAGTGAACTTAAAGTGCTGCCCTGCGTCCGGGCAGGCACCTGCCGGTTGCGGTGTCAGTCCTCGCCGAGGCGTTTTCCGGTTTCCCTGTGGATGAAATGAAGCCGGGGACGACGGACACATAAGAATCGGCCTCATCCTCTGGTGGGATCTCCGGGAGACAACGCTGTACCTTCGTGCCAGCCGTGGGCATTTGAAAAGGATATGCCGGAGGCCGCCAACTGAGGCGGCCTGCAGGGGATAAAATGACAGACGTACCGTTCAAAGTAGGCGACCGGGTAAAGAAGCGCTCAGGTTACGAATATCCGGGCTTCATCGTGTCGGTTTTTTCAAACGGGGCCGGGGCCGTTCGGTATGTCGTGGAGGCAGACCACCCTGCCTTCTCCGGCATGTTGCACATCTTCAATGGCGATCAACTTGAACATCGCTAGGGCAAACCAGGCCACCGCCAAATCAAACCGGGCCACCAGGGGTTGAAAGAGGCCAGCGCCGCTCACAGAAAAAGAACATATTGCGAACATAGAACAAACGTGGTACGAAATTCCTATGCGCCGTCGAATCTCGAACCTGCCACCGCCCGTTTGTCCCGCTCGCGAATCCCCGCCATAAGGAGCACGTACTATGTCCGCCACTGCCCTGCGTATCGTCGAAGGATCCTCCATGGATAAGACCAAGGCCCTGTCCGCCGCGCTCTCCCAGATCGAGCGCCAGTTCGGCAAGGGCTCCGTGATGAAGCTGGGCAAGAACGACCGCTCGATGGACGTCGAGACGATCTCTTCGGGCTCGCTCGGGCTCGACATTGCGCTGGGCGTCGGCGGCCTGCCGAAGGGACGCGTGGTCGAAATCTATGGACCGGAATCCTCAGGGAAAACCACGCTGGCGCTGCACACGGTGGCGGAGGGACAGAAGAAGGGCGGCATCTGCGCCTTCATCGACGCCGAACACGCGCTCGATCCGGTCTATGCGCGCAAGCTCGGCGTCAATATCGATGAACTCCTGATCTCGCAGCCCGACACCGGCGAGCAGGCGCTGGAAATCTGCGATACGCTGGTACGCTCCGGTGCGGTCGACGTGCTGGTGGTCGACTCCGTTGCAGCGTTGGTGCCGAAGGCCGAACTCGAGGGCGAGATGGGCGATGCGCTGCCCGGCCTGCAGGCGCGGCTGATGAGCCAGGCGCTGCGCAAGCTCACCGCCTCGATCAACAAGTCCAACACCATGGTGATCTTCATCAACCAGATCCGCATGAAGATCGGGGTGATGTATGGCTCGCCGGAAACCACCACCGGCGGCAACGCGCTGAAATTTTACGCCTCCGTCCGCCTCGACATCCGCCGCATCGGCGCGATCAAGGAACGCGACGAAGTGGTCGGCAACCAGACCCGCGTCAAGGTGGTGAAGAACAAGCTGGCGCCGCCGTTCAAGCAGGTCGAATTCGACATCATGTATGGCGAAGGCGTCTCCAAGATGGGCGAAATTCTCGATCTCGGCGTCAAGGCCGGCATCGTCGAAAAATCCGGCGCCTGGTTCTCCTATGACAGCCAGCGGCTCGGACAGGGACGCGAGAACTCAAAGGCCTTCCTCAAGGCCAATCCGGACATGGTCGCCAAGATCGAGACGGCGATCCGCCAGAACTCCGGCCTGATTGCCGAGCAGATTCTGGCAGGCTCCCCTGAGCGCGACGCCGACGGCGAGGAGCCGGCAGAGGAATAAGTTTCAGAAACGCTTCAGGGGTTAAGGCCTGAAACGTGACGGACGGGTGTTGTAGACGTTGAGTTGCCGACGTCTTCAGCGCCCGTTTTGTTGTGGGTAGGTACCGTCGGAGAGTGCAGTGAAGCCTCTGGTCCTGACTGGACGGTGGACGCCGGAGTTTATAGAGCATGGCCTCGCCGACCTCGTGCTAGACTTGGCCCTTTTCGAATTTGTGTGGGGACCGCAGCCTTCGTCAGATCAACTCGCAGACCACCTGGGCCCTCGCACCGACCATGACAAGCGGGAGCGGGGAGCCTCACACTGGTCGGACTGGGAGCCCCACCGACGCAAACGCAGAAAGCATCGCAATCGAAGCCTGGCCGAATTCTGCCAGCAATACGAAACCGTCGAACTATGGTTCGACGTGCGGCCGGACGCGCAGCTGAAACTGATCTGGCTGCTCGATTATTTCCGCTCTTATCCTGAGACTACTGGGAAATTGAAGTTGCGTCTTGTCGATCTGGAGATGAGCGCGCTTGAGAACTTTGGCAGGTGGCGTCCGCCGGCCGTCGATGTCACCGAAAAGGAATTTGAGACGGCCAGCGCGGCCTGGCAGGCGTATCGGGCGCCGACGCCGGAGGCCTGCTTCGATCTGCTCGGCAGGGACATGAGCGCCCTTCCGCTTCTGAAACCCGTGCTGATCGCTTTGCTCAACGAACTGCCGTCAGTTTCGACAGGGCTTGGGGCCACGGAAATGCGGATGCTGGAACTGATCGCGCGGGGATATTCGTCCACAAGCGCGCTCTTCCATCTCTACGAACTGCGCCAAACGCGCATCTTCGGCGAGTGGCAACATGGCTATCTGCTCGATGGGCTGGCGTTCGGGCCCAAACCGGCCGTGGCGGGCCTCGACGAGGAACTGCGTACGCTCGACCGCAAAAATTTGCGAGACCGGCACCCAGCCTACCTGCGCAGCCGGCTGTCGCTCACCGAATTCGGCAAGGCCATTGTCGCCCACAAAGAAGACTTCAGCCGGCACAACCCGATCGACCGCTGGTGGGGTGGCACGCACCTGACCAACGATAATCTGTGGCGCTGGAGTCCGGCGTTGGTCAAGCCGTAGCGCGACCGTAGGATGGGTAGAGCGCAGCGAAACCCATCATTGTGCCGCGCCCGCGGTGGCGACTGCGATGGATTTCGCTTTCGCTTTCGCTCCACCATCCTACGAGAGCATCACTCCGCCGCTTGCGCGTAATCCGTAACCGGCGGGCACGAGCACACCAAGTTGCGGTCGCCATAGACGTTGTCGACGCGGCCGACCGGGCTCCAGTATTTGTCTGATCGCGAGACGCCGTCGGGGAAACAACCCTCGGCTCGGCTATAGGCGCGGGCCCACGCATCGTCGGCGATATCGTGCACGGTGTGCGGGGCATGGCGCAGCGGCGAGGCCTCAACCTTCCAGCGGCCCTTCTCGATCTCGGCGATCTCGTTGCGGATCGCGATCATGGCGTCGCAAAACCGATCGAGTTCCGCCTTCGATTCGGATTCGGTCGGCTCGATCATCAGCGTGCCCGGCACCGGGAAGCTCATGGTCGGCGCATGGAAGCCGTAGTCGATCAGACGCTTGGCAATATCGTCGACGGTGACGCCGCTGGTCGCCTTTAAAGCACGGGGATCGACTATGCATTCATGGGCGACGCGGCCTTTTGCATTTCGGTAGAGCACCGGGAAATGCGGATCGAGCCGGTTCGCAATGTAGTTCGCGTTCAGAATCGCGATTTCGGTGGCGCGCGTCAGCCCTTCGCCGCCCATCATCAAAATGTAGATGTACGAGATGGTCAGGATCGAGGCCGAGCCGAACGGCGCCGCCGATACCGGCCCGACCGGCACGCTGCCATCCCTTGCCGGATGGCCCGGCAAGTACGGTTCGAGATGCGCCTTGACGCCGATCGGGCCCATGCCGGGACCGCCGCCGCCATGCGGGATGCAGAACGTCTTGTGCAGGTTGAGGTGGGAGACGTCGGCGCCGTAATCGCCGGGCCGCGAGAGGCCGACCTGCGCGTTCATGTTGGCGCCGTCGAGATAGACCTGTCCGCCATGGCTGTGAACGATGTCGCAGATATCGCGGATGTGTTCCTCGAACACGCCATGCGTCGAGGGATAGGTGATCATCACGGCGGCGAGGTTTTTGGAATGCTTCTCGGCCTTGGCGCGGAGATCGTCGACGTCGACGTCGCCCCTGATGTCGCAGGCGGTCACCACCACCTCCATGCCGACCATATGTGCGGAGGCCGGGTTGGTGCCGTGCGCGGAGGAGGGGATCAGGCACACCTTGCGATGCGGCTCGCCGCGCGCCGCATGATAGGCGCGGATCGCCAGCAGCCCGGCATATTCGCCCTGCGCGCCGGAATTCGGCTGCAGCGAGACCGCGTCATAGCCGGTCATGTCGCACAGCCATTGTTCCAGCCGCTTGAACATCGCGTGATAGCCGCGCACCTGCTCGGGCGGGGCGAACGGATGCAGGCTGCCGAACTCGGGCCAGGTCAGCGGGATCATTTCCGTGGTCGCGTTCAGCTTCATGGTGCAGGAGCCGAGCGGGATCATCGCGCGGTCGAGCGCGAGATCGCGATCACTAAGCTTGCGCATATAGCGCAACAGCTCGGTCTCGGACCGGTGCGCGTGGAAGACGGGATGGGTGAGGAAGGCGCTGTCGCGCTTTAGTTCGAGGGGAAGCGTTTCGCGCGCGCTGACCTCGACATCCGCATAGGACAGCTTGCCGCCGAACGCGCGCCACACCGCCTCGACGACGGCAGGCGTCGTGGTCTCGTCCACGGCGATGCCCAACGTGCCGTTATCGATCCGCAGATTGATCCTTTCGGCCAGCGCGCGGGCAACGATTTCGTTCTGTTTCGCGCCGGCCTGAACCGTGATCGTATCGAAGAAGGCCTGCGACGTCGGCGCAAAGCCGAGCTTTGCAAGCCCCGCCGCCAGCACCACGGCGCGCCGGTGCACCGAGCGCGCGATATGCGTCAGCCCCTCCGGGCCGTGATAGACCGCGTACATCGAGGCGATCACCGCCAGCAGCACCTGCGCGGTGCAGATGTTGGAGGTGGCCTTTTCGCGGCGGATGTGCTGCTCGCGGGTTTGCAGCGCCAGCCGATAGGCGGGCTGCCCTCGCGAATCCACCGACAGGCCGACGATGCGGCCGGGCAGCGAGCGCTTCAGCGCATCGCGCACCGACATGTAGGCCGCGTGCGGACCGCCATAGCCCATCGGCACGCCAAAGCGCTGCGCCGAACCGGTGGCGATATCGGCGCCGAGTTCGCCGGGCGAGGCGATCAGCGTCAGCGCCAAGAGATCGGCGGCGACGACGGCCAGCGCCCCCTTGGCGTGCAGCGCCGCGATTGCCGGCCGCAGATCGCGCACGGCGCCTGACGTCCCCGGGTATTGCAGGAGGCCGCCGAACACCTCGGTCTTGTCGAGATCGGTGAGGGGATCGCCAACGACGAGGCGCCAACCCAACGGCTCGGCGCGGGTGCGCAGCACCGCGAGCGTCTGCGGATGCACTTCCGCGTCGACGAAGAATGATTTTGATTTCGCCTGCGCGGCGCGCTCGGCGAGCGCCATGGCCTCGGCGGCAGCCGTCGCCTCATCGAGCAGCGAGGCGTTGGCGACGTCGAGCCCGGTGAGGTCGCAGATCATGGTCTGGAAATTGAACAGCGCCTCCAGCCGGCCCTGGCTGATTTCCGGCTGATACGGCGTATAGGCCGTGTACCAGGCCGGGTTCTCCAGGATGTTGCGCTGGATCACCGCGGGCAGGATCGTGCCGGAATAGCCTTGGCCGATCAGCGAGGTGAACACTTCGTTTTGCGCGGCGAGCTCGCGCATGTGCGCCAGCGCCTCGGTCTCGCTGAACGCGCGGCCGAGATCGAGCGGTGTCTTTTGCCGGATCGAGGACGGCAGCGTCTGGCTCATCAACTCGCCGAGGCTGTTCGCGCCGACGCGCTCCAGCATCGCACGGATGTCGCGGGGCGAGGGGCCGATATGCCGGCGCACGAAATCGGTGGCGGCTTCGGCGGCGGTTTTCAGCGGCGCGTTCATGGGTGCCTCGCTAGAATTTGCAAAATCGGTGTCATCGTCCGCGCAGGCGGACGATCCAGTAAGCCGGGAAGCCGGCGATAGAGCCGACAGGCCGCGGCGTACTGGGTCGCCCGGTCAAGCCGGGCGATGACAGGGAGTGGGTTGTGAAAGAGCGCTTCATCGCCTCACGCCGTATGTGCCTTGTAGGCGGCCTCATCCATCAGGCCGCCGAGTTCGCTTTTGTCCGCGATTCTGAGCTTGAAGAACCAGGCCTTGCCGCCGGCGTCGGAATTCACCAGCGCCGGCTCGGCGGCGAGCGCCTCGTTGACCTCGACCACCTCGCCGGAGATCGGCGCGTAGACGTCGGAGGCGGCCTTGACCGATTCGACCACGGCGGCGGCTTCGGCCTTTTTCAGGGCGCGGCCGACCTTGGGCAGTTCGACGAACACGACGTCGCCGAGCTGCGACTGCGCATAGTCGGTGACCCCGATGGTGGCGACATCGCCTTCGATGTGGAGCCATTCGTGGTCTGATGTGAACAGCGTCGTCATGAAACGTCCTCTGGTGATTTAGCGTTTATAGGTGTTGGGAACGAAGGGCATGGCAGCGACCTGCACGGCTAAGCGCTGGCCGCGCACTTCCGCAAAGACCTGCGTGCCGTTGGCGGACAGCGATGTCGGCAAATAGCCCATCGCAACCGGCGCATTGAGGCTCGGGCCGAAGCCGCCTGAGGTGACCTTGCCGATCGGCTCGCTTGAGGTGGCGTCTGCGAACAGCAGCGCGCCTTCGCGGACCGGCGCGCGGCCCTCGGGCCGCAAGCCAACGCGGCGGCGCGCTACGCCTTTCTCGAACTGCGAGAGAATTTTCTCCGCGCCGGGGAAACCGCCCGCGCGGGCGCCGCCGGTGCGGCGGCTCTTCTGCACCGACCATTCCAGCGCACCCTCGACCGGCGTCGTCGCGGTGTCGATGTCGTGGCCATAGAGACAGAGCCCGGCTTCCAGCCGCAGGCTGTCGCGTGCGCCCAACCCGATCGGCAGCACGTCGGGATTATCCAGCAGCGCCGTCACCAACGCCTCGGCCTGTGCGGCCGGAACCGAAATCTCAAACCCGTCCTCGCCGGTATAACCGGAGCGCGAGACGAAGCAGTCGAAGCCGGCCACTTTGCGCGGCCCGGTGTCCATGAACCGCATCGATGATGCGCCTGCACAAAGTTTCGCCAGCACCGCTTCCGCTTTTGGTCCCTGCAACGCGATCAGGCCGCGGTCGGCCAGCGAATCGATGACGCAGGCCTCGGAGAGGTGGGCGCGCAAATGCGCTTCGTCCTCGGCCTTGCAGGCGGCGTTGACGACCAGAAACAAGTGGTCGCCGAAATTCGCCACCATCAGATCGTCGAGAAGGCCGCCGTCTTCGTTGGTGAACTGGGCGTAGCGCTGCCGTCCCGGTGCAACCGCCACGATGTCCTGCGGCACCAGCCGCTCCAGCGCCAGCGCCGCATCCTCGACCTGGCCGGATTTGGGACGCAGCGCGAGCTGGCCCATGTGGGAGACGTCGAACAGGCCGGCGGCGCTTCGTGTGTGCAGGTGTTCCTTGAGCACGCCGGCCGGGTATTGCACCGGCATCTCATAGCCCGCGAAGGGAACCATCTTGCCGCCGCGCGCCGCATGGACCGCGTGCAACGGAGTGCGTTTTAAGGGAGATTCGTCGCGTGCCAGCATCCAGGGACCCTCAGGGGTTCCGGGGACCAGCCCCCGAAAACCCGAAAGAAAGCCCCATCTGTCGCTGTGCCTGAGAGTATTATCCCGTCGGCGGACGCCCTGGGCCAAAGCTGCCCGGCGTCACTTTCCAGATGCTATTTCGTCACGCGGTTCGTTTGCCTGAGAGTTTCCGGGGCGGTTGCTCCTTCGGCGCCGGCGCTTAAGCCGATCTCTCCCGACGTGACGTCTTACAGATAAGAGGGAAACACAGCCCTGCCAAGCCTGTCAACGCAGCCGCAGCATTATCAACGGGATGTGCGCGCCGCCCATCTTGTGTGCTGCGGCAAGCCTATGATCTGCCTGCACAGTTTCTGGACACCGCAGGCGGCCTTGTCTAAAAGCGTTCCGCCGGAAGATTAAGGCTGGCTGCAGCCTGACCCGGTCCCACTTCCGATTGGATGAACATGAGCGGCGTCAACGAGATCAGGTCGAAATTCTTGGATTTCTTCGCGGAGAACGGCCACGAGATCGTGCCGTCGTCGCCGCTCGTGCCGCGCAACGATCCGACGCTGATGTTTACTAATGCCGGCATGGTGCAGTTCAAGAACGTCTTCACCGGCGTCGAAAAGCGGCCCTATCAGCGCGCCACCACCTCGCAGAAATGCGTGCGCGCCGGCGGCAAGCATAACGACCTCGACAATGTCGGCTACACCGCGCGGCATCTCACCTTCTTCGAGATGCTCGGCAACTTCTCGTTCGGCGATTACTTCAAGGAGCGCGCGATCGAGCTTGCCTGGAAGCTGATCACAAAGGAGTTCGGGCTCAAGAAGGACAAGCTGCTCGTCACCGTCTACCACGACGACGACGAGGCGGCGGGCCACTGGAAGAAGATCGCCGGCTTTTCGGACGACCGCATCATCCGCATCGCGACCTCGGACAATTTCTGGGCGATGGGGGATACAGGCCCCTGCGGCCCGTGCTCGGAGATCTTCATCGACCGCGGCGAGCACATCTGGGGTGGGCCTCCAGGCAGCCCGGAAGAGGACGGCGATCGCTTCCTCGAATTCTGGAACCTCGTCTTCATGCAGTTCGAGCAGGTGACGAAGGAGCAGCGCCAGCCGCTGCCGCGCCCCTCGATCGACACCGGCCTGGGGCTGGAGCGCATGGCCTGCATCCTGCAGGGCGTTGAGAGCGTATTCGAAACCGATCTTTTCCGTAACCTGATCGACGCCACCGCTTCCGCGCTCGGGCACGGACCGCAGGAGCAGACCGTGGCATCGTTCCGCGTCATCGCGGACCATCTGCGTTCCTCGGCCTTCCTCGTCGCTGACGGCGTGCTGCCGTCGAACGAAGGCCGTGGCTATGTGCTGCGCCGGATCATGCGCCGCGCGATGCGTCACGCGCAATTGCTCGGCGCCGGCGAGCCGTTGATGCATCGCCTGGTCTGGGCACTGGTGCGCGAGATGGGCCAGGCCTATCCGGATCTGGTGCGCGCCGAGAAGCTGATCGAGGAAACGCTGCGGCTGGAAGAAACCCGCTTCCGGAAAACACTGTCGCGCGGCCTTGCCATCCTCGACGAAAAAAGCGCTGGCCTGAAAAAAGGCGACATGTTCGACGGCGACACGGCCTTCACGTTGTACGACACCTATGGCTTCCCGCTCGATCTGACGCAGGACGCGCTCAAATCACGCGGCATCAGCGTCGACCAGGCGTCGTTTACCGATGCGATGGAAAAGCAGAAAGCCAAGGCGCGCGCGTCGTGGTCGGGCAGCGGCGATACGGCCGGCGAGAACGTCTGGTTCCCCTTGCGCGAAAAGCTCGGCGCCACCGAATTTCTTGGCTACGACACCGAGAGCGCCGAAGGCGTGGTCACCGCGCTGGTGAAGGACGGCAAGGACGCCGATAGCCTGAAGACCGGTGAGAGCGGTGCGATCGTGCTGAACCAGACGCCGTTCTATGCGGAGTCCGGCGGTCAGGTCGGGGACACCGGCCTGCTGACGGGCGAGGGCGTCAAGTTCCGCGTCACGGACACGCAGAAGAAGGTGGGCGATCTCTTTGTGCATCTTGGCACGGTGGAGCAGGGCACGCTGAAAGTCGGCACCGCGCTGCAGCTCGAGGTCGATCACACGCGCCGGTCATCGATCCGCTCCCATCACTCGGCGACGCATCTGTTGCATGAGGCGCTACGCCAGGTGCTCGGCGACCACATCGCCCAGCGTGGTTCGCTGGTGGCGCCGGATCGGCTGCGCTTCGACTTCGTGCACCCAAAGCCGATCACGGCGGAAGAGCTCGCCCGTGTCGAGGAAATCGCCAACGAAGTGGTGCTCGAAAACGACGAGGTGACGACGCGGCTGATGGCGGTCGACGACGCCCGCGAAGCCGGCGCGCGCGCGCTGTTTGGCGAAAAATACGGCGACGAGGTCCGCGTGGTCTCGATGGGCAAACAGGCTCGCGCGCAAGGGACCAACGCCCTCGGCTGGTCGGTCGAACTGTGCGGCGGTACCCACGTGCGCCGCACCGGCGATATCGGGCTGATTTCGGTGACCGGCGAAAGCGCGGTGGCCTCCGGCGTGCGGCGCATCGAGGCGCTGACCGGCCGTCACGCGCGCAAGCACGCCAATGATACGATGGCGCTGGCCAGGACGGCTGCAGCCGAGTTGCGCACGTCGATCGAGGACGTGCCGGCGCGCATCGCAGCGCTGATGGAAGGGCACAAGAAGCTCGAACGCGATCTGTCGGATGCGCGCAAGAAGCTCGCAATGGGCGGCGGCGCGACCAACGGTGGGGCTGCGGCCGGTGGCGTCCGCGAAGCCGGCGGCGTCAAGCTGCTGGCGCGGGCGGTCGAGGGCGTCGAGACCAAGGATCTCAAGAGTCTCGTCGACGACGGCAAGAAACAGATCGGCTCCGGGGTCGTCGCGATCGTCGGCGTTACCGAGGACGGCAAGGCCGGCATCGTCGTCGGCGTAACGAGCGATCTCACCTCGCGCTTCAACGCGGTCGAACTGGTGCGCAAGGGCTCCGAAGCGCTCGGCGGCAAGGGCGGCGGCGGCCGGCCCGACATGGCGCAGGCCGGCGGGCCCGATGGTGCCAAGGCAAGCGCGGCGCTGTCGGCGATCGAACAGGCGATGGCCGGCGCTTAGGCAACGCTAGCCTGAAGTCACTTCCGCTTTCGGGGATAGCGGACATGGCCAGAAATAGCGGCTGGCTCGAGTCGGTCGCGAATGACTCGAAGCGGAAGTTGACTCCTGACAAGCTCTGTCCAGAGTCTTCGGGCAGCGGACCCTATTATCAGCAGAGGGGTGAACCATGCACCAGTTGGGCATCCTGGACGAAGTGCAAGAGCGCCTTATCCTCCGCCGTGGCGGAGTCGCGGTGTTTGACCGTCTGAGCCCGCGCCGCACGGCGCATATCGTCGTCGATCTGCAGAACGGCTTCATGGCAGCCGGCCAAGTGGCCGAAGTGCCGGTGGCCCGTGCAATCGTATCTAATGTCAATCGGATTAGTGCCGCCTTGCGGGCCGCAGGTGGGCTTGTAGTCTTTTTGCGGCACACGGCAGATGCTGAGGCGCTCCGCACATGGTCGGTTTACTTTGAGCATTTCCTCACGCCGGAACGTCGTGCTCGCTTCATCGAGGCGTTCACGCCCGGCAACCCCGGACACGCGCTCTGGCCGGAACTGGATGTGGGCAAGCAGGATTTGGTCGTCAACAAGCGTCGCTTCGGTGCCTTCGTGCCGGGCTCGTCGGATTTGCACGCACGCCTGCAGGAACGGGGCATCGACACGCTGATCATTTCCGGCACCGTGACGCAGGTCTGCTGCGACTCCACGGCCAGGGATGCGATGATGATGAACTACAAAGTATTCTTCATCACCGATGCCTGTGCGGCCCTAACCGATGCCGAACATGCCGGGACACTGTCCGCGATGGCGCACACTTTTTGTGACGTGCGGGATACGCAGTCAGTGCTGGACCTGATCGCGGCAGCCTGACTTCCGCTATCGGCACATCGCGTCGCTTCGGCGCGTTGCGGAATTTGGTCGCTGTTGGAGCAATAGCGGACTGGTGCGCAAGGGCTCGGAAGCGCTCGGCGGCAAGGGCGGCGGCGGGCGGTCCGACATGGCGCAGGCGGGCGGGCCCGGCGGCGCCAAGGCCAACGCGGCGCTGTCGGCGATCGAGCAGGCGATGGGCGGCGCGTGAACGGCAGACAGGCCGGCGCGTGCATTCATAGGCGCGTAGCGAGTTGCGATTTCCCGGCGGCAGATTTCGCCATGGGTTGATGAGTGGGAGCGTCGCCCCAGAGGGCAATGCCGCATCGTACGACGTTTTGATTATGCTAGTTGGGCGGCCGCCCCAAGGACTTGGCCGCCCTGCGCATGGCGCCCGCTGACGGACATCAGCTCGCGATCGGAGCGCTTCCATTATCTGAAGTCAAACTGTCTCCCAGAAAAGCCGCTGGACGGACGATCGGTAGTTGAGATGCCTTGAGTGACGCCGGGGGACGGAGTAGGGCCGGAGAACCAATTCCCCCAGCCTTCCTCGCTTGCTCGATTGCAGGCGTCCGGGTCGCCGCGGTAGCCACCGTGCTCGCATTCGGTCGCTGCGCCTTGCTTGGCCAAAGTATCCATTGTCCGCCTTGCAGACTGCGATCGGCGAGGCGGCTGGCGACGAGGGGTAGCTTGCGTTGCGGAGGCTTCTTCCCGGTCTCGAACCTTCCTGGATCCTGCCTGCGGGTCAACCTTTGCCTGTGCGTTCCTTGCTGCCTCCCAAGCATGAAATTGCTTGAACAGTGCTTCCTTGTCGGCCTCTGACTGGATGTTGGCAGCGGCCGGGTTCTCTTGCAGGAATACCTCAAAGCGTCGCTTTACCGGTTCGACACCATTTTTATCGAGCCATTGCTGCGCCAGCGGCAGGCGATCCCAGCCGGCGAGGGGTGCCGCCAGGGAAACCTCCTTCCACTTGGGATGGAAGGGCGGGTTCTGCAAAGTGGCGAATTTCGTGAAGAAGGCATCGACAAATAGAGCAAGCTTGCGGCTGCGTTCAGTGTTGGGTGCCCAATTGAACGCCGCAAGCACCGACGGCACTGCGATCGTGTCCACCGTCTCCCCCTCGGGAATCAGGTTCGGATAGTCCTTTGACGTCAGCGTCGCCGGCAAATAATCGCTTTGCAGGGCCTTCGAATAGTCCACCGCAGCGAGATGAAAGCGTCCGTCATTGTTGAAGGTGGTGACAGACAGGTACGGCTTACCGCCAACCACGATGACGGCGTCGAGGTCGCCCTTCTTCAATTTTTCCATTGCGATCCGCTGCTCGATATAGACGAAGTTCGCCTTGATGCCGAGCCGCTCGAAAACCGTCAGCGCAGTCACAAACGTGCCGCCATTGGGCAGGTCGACGCTCACCGTCTTGCCTTCGAGATCGTTCAGACTCTTGATGGTCTTTGGTGCGACGACCTGCATCTCCTCATTGTAGAGCTTGGTCACATAGGTGAACTGCTTCTTGATGCCGTTGGCGAAGCCCTGCTTCTCGAGGTAGTCGAGCGTGTCGGCGCGCACGATGCCGAGATCGACGCCCTTCAGGAAAAGGATGTCTGCGACGCTCTGCACCGAACCTCGACCGACGATCGGCAGGACGCGCAACTTACCGTCGTCGTCGAGCACGGAAGCAAGGTCGGCACCGAACTGCACATAGGTGCCGCCGATCGTACCGGTAAGCAGCGTGACCGTGTTGGCGTTCAGCGCCTTCTTGGTCGAGGCCGAGCCGAATTTGAAGATCGCCTTCAGGCTGTCGCTGACTTTGGCCGGGTTATAGTCGATCGGTTCAGCATGGGCCGCAACACCGCTAGCCATCATGAAAATCGCTGTAAATATTCCAAAGTACTGACGCACGGCAGCCTCCAAATTTGTGGAGATCAGTTCTGAAATTGAGTGAGACGCTGTTGCGCGGGTGCCGAGCCAAAGCTGGCGGCCTTGCGGTACCAGTCGCGCGCCATCACAGGGTCGGGTGTGATGCTTCGCGTATCGCGCACGCCGAGCACGGCCGGATCATAGGTCTGTGCCAGCAGGAAAGCCGCAGTCGCGTCCTGTGCGCTGGCGGCGCGCTCGAGCAGCAGTCGCGCCGCGGCGATGTCGCCGCGCGTCAGCATGCTCCTGGCGCGTGTCATCAGCGCTGCCAATGTCTCGGCATCGAGCGTCTTCGGCGGCGCGGCGGCTTCATTCCCTGCGCGTGCGGCCGGGACCTCACGCTTCAGCACTGGGTCTGATGCGCGAGCCGGATCTTCCAGCAGTACCTGGCGCACAGCCGGCTCTTTCGAGGCGGCCTGCGTCGCTGGCTGATCCGCTGATCGATCCGCGGATTGATCCGCTGATTGATTCTTGGACGCGCCACCCATGGGTGTTTTTGTTTTGTCGATAAGGAAGCGCGTGACATCGGAGTTATAGAAAAGGGCGCGCGTGACATCGGAATTAAGTACCGCGCCCAGGATCGCCAACGCCAAAACCGCCAGTCCACCAGCCACAACCCGCGTCAGGATACTTGTCCGTTGGCGTGCCACAAACAGCGCAGGTTCCTGCGGGGCATGCTCATGCCGGAGTTCGGATAGAAACAATGGAATGGGATCATCTGAAGGGGGATCCGTTGACGGCCCGGACGTGGAGGGCGCGTGCTGCAAATCCCCTCGCGGTTCGTCGAACGCCAGGGCATTCGAACGCCGCGACGGCTGATATGTCGCCTGCTCCATGGCGCTCATGCTTCCCTCACTCACGCAACGCAGGGGAGCCCCCCGGCGCTAAAGCGCCGGTCCATTTCACACGGAGGTGCCAGAAAACCTGGCACGTGGACATAACCTTCCAGACTGTTCATCGTTCCCTAAGCAAACGGCCTGACGGCGGCGCGCTCGCGGGCATGTGCCTTCGAAGCTCCACATCGTGCCTGAAAGTGGGAGCAGAATGGGCTGACGCAACTTTCACTCGTCACGCTGCGGCCTAATTCGTGGTGATGCTATTGAAAATCCACGCTGATCGAACGCTCGATGGTGCCGCGGACCTTGCGCATCATCTGGTAGCGGCATTCCCGTAGACAACCCGATCGCTGGACTTACACGACAGCCGACTTTTGGCATTCAGGCGAGAGGTGACAGGATGACCCGTTGGATGATGAAGCGATCTCTATTTGCGTCGATCGTCTTTGGCGCTTCGGTCTGCCTGGTTTCGGCGGAGGACGCCAAGGTTTCAGTCGAGATGATCGGAATAGGGAGCATGAGTTGCGCTCACTGGCGGTCTACGGAAGAACATCACCTGGAGGGGACTGTCTGGACTCACGGTTTCTGGACGGGGCTTAATTACGTTGCCGCGGCGAGTGGCCAAACACAGCCGAGAATCAGTATGTCGTCGATCGTGACCGAAGTGGAAAAGGCATGCGCTCGGAAAGCATCGCAGACCTTAGCCAGCGCCGTATGGACGACGTATCTTGGGGCCAAGAGGTAGGGACGCCGATTGTCCGGGCGTCTCATCTGGTCGGGTGCGTCGGAAATATCTCACGGCTTCGTCTGGGGACTATTCAGCGCGACCTCCGCCCACCGAATTTCCTGATTTTTCAATGAAGAACGTGAAGCGCCGCGAGCTGTCGGGTTTCCGACAGAGCTCTCTCGAGGTCGATCGAACGATGGTCTCACGCCCGGTCAGACGAACTGTTCTCCTGCGCTCAGATGATTCCGTTGCGCGGTATGCAGCGCCGCTTTCGTTATTCTGACTCTTTTGCAGGAACTTAGCGGCACAGGAAAAGTTGGCAGTGGGGCCTCGATCCTGAAAGGGTGACGATGATCCGCCCGATTTGTGTTGCGTTGGCGATCAGCTGCTTGTCTGCGCCGGCATTCGCCGAAACCTGTATCGCTTCTCACTATGGCTATGGTGGCGGCCGGACCGCATCGGGCGAGCGGATGAATCCAAACGCGATGACCGCGGCACATCGCGCCAGACCATTCGGCTCTCACGTCACAGTCACTTCGCATTCGACGGGGCGAAGCGTCACCGTGCGGATAAATGATCGTGGTCCGTTCGTGAAGGGACGGTGCATCGACCTATCCACTGGCGCCGCCCGTGTGCTTGGCATGGGCGGGATTACAACGGTCTCCCTCCGCTGAACCTCGACATGCCCGCGCAAAGGCGCGAAGCGTGTCTTCGCGCCAGGCATCCGGCCGTGACGGAGAAAGCGTTCAACCCTTGCGCAGGAACACGTAGTCTGCGGAGTACGGCGCGTTGCGATAGGTGCCCGCCTTGTCGCAGTCGCCCTCGAGTTTGCCACCCGCCGTGTTGATCCGCTGCACCGTGGTGACGCCGGAGAGGATGCCGGTGCCGCGCCCCGACGTCACGGTCAGCTTCAGCCAGGGAATATCGTTTGCTGTCGCGCCGGGCGCGTTGCCGACCGCCTTGCCGACCACCGCGCTGGAGTCGATGTGTTCCCAGTTCGGTCCGGTGTAGTGCCGGCCGACGGTCTTGCTATCGAGCAGCAAGGCCGCGCTCGGCTCGCGGAATGCCCAGGCCAGCTTGCCGTCAGCGCCGGCCTTGCATTCGTAAATTTGTGCGCCTTCGGCGTGCAGCGTGAGCACTATCGTCTCGCCGGGCGCTGCGATGGCGTCGGGAAGCGGCGTCTGGGCGGAGGCGCTCAAAACTGACGCCGACGACAAAAGCAGAGCGAGTGCGGCATTCCGGACAATCGGCATCATAAAATCCATGGTGTTGGCCCCGAGAGACCAACACCATTATCAGCCAATTATGCCATCGCCTTGACGAGGTTGTCCGAAACCCAGGGATGGCAGCGTCGTGTCAGCCCTTGCGCAGGAACACGTAATCGGCCGAGTAGGGGACGCTTTCATAGGTGCCTGGCTTGTAGCAAGCGCCATTGAGCTTTCCACCCATCGTGTTGATCCGTTGCACTGTCGTCGCCGGACCGAGAACACCGCTGCCGCGCCGGGAAGCTACGGTGAGCTTCAGCCAGGGAATGTCCATTGCGACCTGCCCTGGGGCCGTACCGGCGACCTGGCCGACCACCGCGCTGCCGTCGGTGTACTCCCAGGTCGGTCCGGCATAATGCCGGCCAACCGTCTTGCCGTCCGAAAAAAGCGTTGCGATCGGCTCGCGAAACGCCCAGGCGAGTGCGCCGTCGGCGCTGGTCTTGCATTCGTAGACCTGCGCGCCTTCGGCATGCAGCGTGAATATTGCGGTTTCACCCGGAGCTGCGATGGCCTCGGGAAGTGCTTTCTGGGCAGTCGCGCTGGCGAGCGACCCGGTGAGAATGATGGCAGTGAGTACGGCGTTCTTAGGGAACGACACGGTTATGCTCCGTCGTTGGTTTTTTTTGTCGCTGCGACCCAACGGGTTGCGCGAATGCGCGCCCGACGACAGGCTCCGAACAATCCATCGTGCCCCAAGCTGAGACATGGATTGTTCGTCGCTCTGCCCCCTTGCGCAAACGCTTCGCGTTTGTCGCAGGCAATGATGTTGAGGAGTTGGGGCGGCTTACGCCGGCGCCATCGCCTTGGTCAGGTTTTCCGCGACCTTGTCGAGGAAGCCGGTGGTGGAGAGCCAGCGCTGGTCGGCGCCGACCAGGAGCGCGAGGTCCTTGGTCATGAAGCCGGCCTCGACGGTATCGACGCAGACCTTCTCCAGCGTCTTGGCAAACTTCGCCAGTTCCTCGTTATTGTCCAGCTTGGCGCGATGGGCGAGCCCTTGCGTCCAGGCGAAGATCGAGGCGATCGAGTTGGTCGAGGTTTCCTTGCCCTTCTGGTGCTCGCGGTAATGCCGCGTCACCGTGCCGTGGGCGGCTTCCGCTTCCACCACCTGGCCATCGGGCGTCAGCAGCACCGAGGTCATCAGGCCGAGCGAACCGTAGCCCTGCGCCACGGTGTCGGACTGCACGTCGCCGTCGTAGTTCTTGCAGGCCCAGACGTAACCGCCGGACCACTTCAGGGCCGAGGCCACCATGTCGTCGATCAGGCGATGTTCGTAGGTCAGTCGCTTGGCCTCGAAATCCTTCTTGAAGTCCTTCTCGTAGACTTCCTCGAAGATGTCCTTGAAGCGACCGTCATAGACTTTCATGATGGTGTTCTTGGTCGACAGATACACCGGGTAGCCGCGGCTCAGTCCGTAGGTCAGCGAGGCCCGCGCGAAATCGCGGATCGAGTCGTCGAGATTGTACATGCTCATGGCGACGCCTGAGCCGGGCGACTTGAACACTTCGCGCTCGATCACGGTGCCGTCCTCGCCGACGAATTTCATCGTCAGCGTGCCCTTGCCGGGGAATTTGATGTCGGTGGCGCGATACTGGTCGCCATAGGCATGGCGGCCGATGATGATCGGCTTGGTCCAGCCCGGCACCAGCCGCGGCACGTTCTTGCAGATGATCGGCTCGCGGAAGATCACGCCGCCGAGGATGTTGCGGATGGTGCCGTTCGGCGACTTCCACATTTCCTTCAGCCCGAACTCCTTCACCCGCGCTTCGTCGGGGGTGATGGTGGCGCATTTGACGCCGACGCCGACCTTCTTGATGGCGTTGGCGGCGTCGATCGTGACCTGGTCGTTGGTCTGGTCGCGGTATTCCATCCCGAGGTCGAAATACATCAGGTTGATATCGAGGAACGGGTTGATCAGCTTGTCCTTGATGTACTGCCAGATGATCCGGGTCATCTCGTCGCCATCGAGTTCGACGACGGGGTTGGTCACCTTGATTTTTGCCATGACGGAGGGGGCCTTTTCTCGGAAAACCGCACGTTTGGGCGGCGTGGAGTGATTATACGCGGCCTATAGCACTGCAGGCCGGCCGGCGGAAGCCAAGCCGTTATGCAGTTTCAGCCCATCTTTTAGGTAAGAACGCCTTAAGGTCAGAACGCCGCCTGGGTCGCCGTCCCCGCCACCACATACCAGGTCACGAACAGGCCGCAGATCAGCGCGCCAGGCAGGCTGGAGCCGGTCCGCCGCCAGGTAAACGTCGCAATCACGGCGCAGATCGCCAGAAGCGGCACGAACTGGATGGCGACGATGGTCGAGAGCGGCACGAAGCCGGGGTCGGGCAGCGGGTTGAACAGCTTTCCGGTGAGCCAGAGGATGGCGTATTGCCCGCCCACCAGCACGATGAAGCCCAGTGTCAGGGCCAGGATATTGGTCAAATAAAGCGCTGCCCGGGGCGCGGCCATGGTCGAGAAATTGCGGTGCAGGACATGCAGCGCGATCACGAAAAACGCCGTGAACGGCACGAGGTAGATCAGGAAGATCAAAAACTGCTTCGCGCTCATCAGCTTCAAGGCGACGATCCAGAACCGGAAGTCGATCTTGAAGGCGAGGTCGGCAAGCCATAACGCGGCGTAGCCGATCGCGACCGACGCGACGGCGATCACGACCGACTGCACGACGATGCCGGACCGGCTGGCGCGTTTGGGGGCGAACCGCATCAAAGCGAGCGTGATCAGGCCGTTGATAATCGCCCAAACCAGGATCTGGTTGGTGATGCCCTGCGGCAGGAAGGCGGAGGGTGTTACGAAGGTGCCGCCCAGTGCAAACGCCGGGTAATAGGTCAGCGCAGGAATGAACGCCGACAGGATGAAGGCCGTGGTCCAGCGCCGGCCGCTCGCAGCGGTGTGCTCCGGCATCGTGCCGTCGACGATTTCGGGCAGCCGGAGGCGGGAATACATCGGCGCCTCCAGCAGCCCATCGAAGGCCCCGATCAACAGCGCCACGAAACCGATCAGCGCAATCAATGTGCCGATCTCCTTGCGGAACCAGATCTGGTCATCGACCGGGCGGGGCGTGCCGCCCTGCAGGGTTTTGGCGAACCAGTCGAGGCTATAGCCTATCGCCTCGTGAGAGATGTGTTCGGCCGGATGGGTGATGGCGGGGGTATGGAGCACGCGCGCCGTTCCCTGCGCGATGTCGCCATAAACCTTGCCAGGTTCCACCGGGCCTTGTGTGCCGAAGAAGGCCCACAGTTTCGGGCTCTGGATGACGTCGCGGGCGAGGTCAACGCCCCACATCAGGGTCGAGAACTCTTCATATTGGGCAAACACCAGCGCAACGTTTCGCGGCCAAGTCGGGGTGCCGTCGGCCGCGAACGGCTTGCCGGTCGACGAGCCCTCCAGCACCATCGATTTGTAGTCGTTGGGCGCAGCGGTCGCGGCCGCCAACACGGTCCAGCCGCCCATCGAATGGCCCTCGAGGCCGATATTGTTCTTGTCGACGAATTCGAGGCTGCGCAGATAGGCGAGGCCGTCCGGGCCGCCGAACCCGTTCGCGAAGGCGGGCGGGTCGCTATAGCCATGGCCGGTCTGGTCGAGGGCAAGGACCACATAGCCGCGGCGGGCGAACTCGATGGCAAAGCCGTCCTGGGTTTCGCGCGAATTGATGTAGCCGTGGACCGCGAGGATGCCTGGGGCAGGGATCTGCGGCGTGGCATTCGCAGGGATGTAGAGCAACCCGCTCATGGTGTTGCCCTTGGCGCCCGTGAAGCGGACGTCCTGGATGCGGATGCCGCCTGCGGTCTGGGTGAAATGGGCGAGCAGGCCGCCCGCCAGTATCAGGACCACGCCCAAAATCGCCAACGACCACCTGCCGCGCATGGACGCCTCCCTCTCAGATTCCCTCGCCGTTGAACCGGCTTTCGGGCTGGTTTGCAGCTTCGCTTTGTTTGTGATTGTTAGCCTATCCGAAAGTCGAATGCGCGCAAGCGGCGGGGCGGGATCGCTCTCTTTGAGACTTTAAGCGAGCGTTCGGAGAGGTTACTAAGCCGCGCAGCAGGCTTGTGAATTCCACCCGCCATCCGAAAACGCGCGATGCTTGCGATCTTGAACAGCCGCGCGCTTCGCGACCCGTTCAAAATCTTCAGAGGCCGAATCAACTTCAGAAGTTGAATCAGAAAGTGAAGCCAGGAATGTCCGGTTCGGGCACCGATAAAACCAAATCTGGTTGGGACTTAGCTGGACCCGTTGTGATCCTCGTCGAGCCGCAGCTCGGCGAGAATATCGGCATGGCGGCGCGCGCGATGGGTAATTTTGCGTTGTCGCGTTTGCGGATCGTCAATCCGCGCGACGGCTGGCCGAACATCGCGGCGCAGCGGGCGGCGGCCGGCGCTGACCAGATTCTGGAACAGGCGCAGTTGTTCGACACCGTCGAGCAGGCGGTCGCCGACCTGACGCTGCTATTCGCCACCACCGCCCGCGCCCATGACCAGGCCAAGCCGGTGGTCGCTCCGGTGGAAGCCGCAAGCGAGATCGTGGCCCACGTCGGAACCGGCGGCGGGGTCGGCATCCTGTTCGGCCGCGAGCGCTACGGTCTCCAGAACGAGGAGGTGGCGCTCGCCAACCGGATCATCACCTTCCCTGTCAATCCGGGTTTTGCCTCGCTGAACCTGGCGCAGGCGGTGCTCCTGATCGGCTATGAGTGGTTCAAGCTGTCGACCGGTGGTGACCTCCCGTTCGCGATGCCCGAACGTTCCGAGCCAGCGTCGCAGCACCAGATGCAGGCCTTCTTCGACAATCTGGTCCGGGAGCTCGACAAGGTCGAATTCCTGCGCCCGCGGGAGAAGCGCGAGACCATGCTGGTGAACCTGCGCAACATCTTCACCCGGATGGATCCGACCAAGCAGGACATGCATACGCTGCACGGGGTGGTGATGGCGATCGCCGAAGGCCGCAAGGGACCGGCCAAGGGCGGCGTGCTGGATGGTGAACAGGCCACAAGGCTGCGGGCGCTATTGGCCGAACACGGGCAGGGGCCGGCGGTGCCGGGCGACAGCTCTACCGTGCGCGGGCTCGCCCGGTTGCTGCGGCGGAACCCGACCGACGCCGAACGGATCCTGTGGCAGGCGCTGACCCGCGACCGCCGGTTCGCCGGCCAGTTCAAGCGCCAGACCCCGGTGGGGCGGCACATTCCGGATTTCGTTTCCTTCGTGCACCGGCTGGCGATCGAACTGGTCAATGCCAACGAGTCGGAGGCGATCGTCGCCGACCGCGAACGCCGCAAGACCTGGCTGGAAGCGCGGGATTATCGCGTGATCGAGATGCGGGTCGGCGATGTTGAGCGGGATCTGGCGACGGAACTGGGGCGGCTGGAGGCGAGCCTGCTCGAACGCGGCTAACGTGACACTTTTGGCCGGCCGGTGTCGCGTTGCTACTGACGCGGAACAGTCGGCGTCTCTGTCTTTACGCTCCCAAAAGCGGTAAGCTTGCCCTGCTCGGACAAGTCGCAGGGAGTGCCAATTGTCGTGGCATGGGCCGACGCTTTGACCGCGACCCGCTCGCATCGATAGCACATTTGACGCCGGGACGCCGGAGGGCGTTGCGGCCTAGCGCTGCGTCCTAATCTCTGCGCGCCCAGTAGCGGGTGGGTTCATGATGAGGACCACAGCGCTTGAACAGACCCTGCGGCACGATCGCCTGATCGTGGCCATCGGAATAGCCGCAGTTGTTGCGTTCTCCTGGGGCTATCTGCTTGCCGGCGCCGGCGCCGGGATCGACATGAGCATGGCCGACATGCCGATGGACCCTGAGCCGTGGTCACCGGCCCAGGCATTGCTGATGTTCGCGATGTGGTGGGTGATGATGATCGCGATGATGGTGCCGAGCGCCGCGCCCACGATCCTGCTGTTCGCGACGTTCAGGCGCAGGCAGGCGACGACAGACAGCCCCGTCATCTCAAGCTGGCTTTTTCTCGCCGGCTATCTCGTGATCTGGGCAGGCTTTAGTCTTGTCGCGGTCTCGGTGCAGTGGGGACTTGAACACGCCGGGCTCCTGTCCGGCATGATGGCGAGCACCAGCAGTTTGCTTGCCGGGATCATCCTGCTTGCCGCCGGGCTCTACCAACTCACCTCGATCAAGCGCGCCTGTCTTCGATATTGTCAGAACCCGGTGCTATTCCTCTCAACGTATTGGCAACCGGACGCCATGGGCGCGCTGCGCATGGGTTTTCGGCACGGCGGCTACTGCGTCGGCTGTTGCTGGTTCCTGATGGCGCTGCTTTTCGTTGCCGGCGTCATGAACCTCGCCTGGGTCGCGGCGGTCGCGATCTATGTCGCCTTCGAGAGGCTGCTGCCGCGCAGCCCGTGGCTCAGCCGCATCGCGGGCGTGGGCCTGATCGTGGCCGGCGCAGTTGTCCTCGCGTACGGCCTGACCGTCACGGCGCCCCCGTCACTGTAGCTCGCCTCAGACGGCGACAAGCTCCGCAGGGCTGCCGGTCCGCTTCGGCTTCTTCACCTTCGACGGTCCGAACAGATTGCCCGCGGCAAGGCCTGCGGTATCGGCGACGCCGGGATCACGCGAAACCATCGCGGCGACGATGGCGCCGTCGATCAACAGCGCGAGTTGATGCGCCAGCACTTGCGGCTCGGCTGCGCCCATTTCACCGGCGAGCTTTTCGATATGCGCCAGCACCACCTTCTTGTGGCGTAGCGCGATGTTGCGGAACTGCTTGGCGTCCTTGTCGTGCTCGGCGACGGCGTTGATGAAGGGACAGCCGTAGAACCGCTCCTCGGCGAACCAGCGCTTCAGCGCCGGAAAGATCCGCGTCAGTTTCGCCTGCGCGTCACCGCCGCCATCTTCCATCGCGCCGATGAACCATTCGCGCCACGCTCTGCCTTCGCTCTCCAGCACGGCGTTGACGAGGTTGGTCTTCGATCCGAACAATTTGTAGAGCGTGGTCTTCGCCGTGCCGGCCTCGTCGATGATGGCGTCGATGCCGGTGGCGTTGATGCCGTATCTGCAGAACAGATGCGTCGCGGCGCTGAGCAGACGGCCGCGCGCCGATTCTTCGTCGCCTGCAGCGCGTGCCGCGACAGCTTTCCTCTTGGAAACCGATTTGCCCATGCGCCGCAGTTAATCGAACCGCCGGGCAATCATCAAGTCGCATCTTTGCGCTGAAAATAATCGCAACCCACGCGGCAACTGCTTCGCGCCTGTGCAGCGCGGCGCTGATCAATTTCCGGGCAGCTATCGCTAAGCGACGAGAGAGCTTGGTCTTTTGGTTTTGGCCTGATCTGGCACGCTTAATGCAAGAAACAGAACGTTCGGTATCCTACCCCTAGGGAGAGAAAAGATGACCGCGGTCGCTCAAAAAACGGTGCTCACCGGCTGCCTGGCCCCGATCGACAGAGGCGGGCTGGAACAGCTCATCGCCAACGGCAAGGCCAATCCGAAGGTCATCAAGACCTTGAAGTGCAAGACGGTGGCGGAAGGCAAGTTTCGCCACGCCAACTACATCCGCAATCTCGCGCCCTACATCGTCGACGAGCCGCCGGGCCTGCTCGGCGACGACACCGCGCCCAACCCGTCGGAGGCATCGCTCGCCGCGCTCGGCTCGTGCCTGGCCGTCGGCCTGCACGCCAACGCCGTTCACCGCGGCTGGATCGTCAACAAGCTCGAGCTCGAACTCGAGGGCGACCTCAACATCACGGCAGTGTGGGGCACCGGCGACGTCAGCGAGAAGCCGGTCGGCTTCACCGATGTGCGCGTCAAGGTCGACATGGAATGCGAGGGCGTTCCGAAGAGCGAGATCGACGCGCTGGTGACCCACGTCAAGAAATGGTCGCCGGTCGCCAACACGTTTACGCGGCCCGTCAATCTCGAAGTCAGCATCTAACGGAACGCGACGAGCGCAAAACGGGTGCGGGAGACGGTCATGAGTTCACTAGCCTTATCGCGGGTCGAAGCTCCAGATCGGCCCGCACCTACGATTGCTGACGAAGTTGCCAGGATCGCGCGTCAGGAGCTTGGACCGCTTGCAGGTGCAATCGATGCAGGCTCGGTTTATCCGGGTGAGTTGCTGCGCAGTCTTGGCAAAGTCGGCGCGTGGAGCAGCCATGTCCCGCAGGAGGGACCTGCGGATCTGCGCTGCGCCATCCAGTCGATCGCCGTGATCGGAGAGACCTGCGGCGCCACGGCTTTCATGGCCTGGTGCCAGAACACGCTGGTCTGGTACGCCGCGAATTCGACCAACCTGAAGCTTGCAAGGCGCTTCGGTGACAGTTTTTCGAGTGGACGGGTGCTCGGTGGCACCGGCCTTTCCAATCCGATGAAGAGTTTCTTCGGCATTGAGCGGCTGAAACTCAGGGGACGCAGGGTCGAGGGTGGCTACATCGTCAAGGGGGCGCTGCCCTGGGTCTCCAACCTCGGGCCCGACCACTATTTCGGCACCATCTTCGAGCGCGAGGACGAGGGCGGCGGCACCGCAAAGGGCGGGCCGGGCGGCACCGCAAAAAGCGGGCCGGGCATCGTCATGTTCCTTGCCGATTGCTCCGATCCCGCGATCACGCTGCAGCCGTGCAAGCCGTTCCTGGCGATGGATGGCACCGGCACCTATGGCGTGCAGTTCCGCGACATGTTTGTGCCGGATGAATTGATCCTGGCCGAACAAGCGGGGCAGTTCGTGAAGAAAATTCGAGCCGGCTTCATCCTGCTGCAGACCGGCATGGGGCTGGGCCTCATCAAGGATTGCATCGGCATCATGGATGAGGTCGGGCCGCCACTCGGCCACGTCAACCGTTATCTGCCGCAGCAGCCGACGCAGTTCCGCGAGCTCCATGCCGAGTTCGAGAAGGAGGCGATGGCGCTGGCGTGCGATCCCTATAATTCCGACGACAGCTATTGGCGGCGCGTCGTGGCACTTCGCCTGCGCCTCGGCGACGCCAGCGTCGCGGCCGCGCATGCGGCGATGCTCCACTGCGGCGCGCGCGGCTACCTGAAGAGCCATCGCGCCCAGCGCCGGCTCCGCGAAGCCTATTTCGTCGCCATCGTCACCCCCGCCACCAAGCAGCTTCGCAAGATGCTGGCCGGCGACGAGCACTAAAGGGATTTCCGACCGACCCCAACCAGCAACCATAAAACAGGAGAGGCCTGCCATGACGGACGTTCTGATTACTGCCGGCGAACTCGCGGAATTCCTCACGAAAGAGCCGTGTGTCGTCATCGACACCCGCAATCCCGAGGCCTACGGCGCGGGGCATCTCGCCGGCGCCGTCAATGTCCATGAAATCTTCACCTATCTCGCGACATCGACGCCGGAAGGCATCCACGAGCTGAAGACAAAATTCGCCGACGCGTTCGGCGCTGCCGGGCTTTCGGGCAAAGAGACCGCCGTCATCTACGAACAGTCGATGAATTCCGGCTTCGGCCAGTCCTGCCGCGGCTATTACCTCCTCACCATGCTCGGCTATCCCAAGATCAAGGTGCTGCATGGCGGCTACGACGCCTGGGCGGCTGCCGGCTTGCCGGTGACCAAGGATGTGCCGTCGCCGGCGAAGGCGTCGTTCGCGGTTCTGCCTGAAGCCGGCGACATCCTGATCGACGCCAAGACCATGCTCGCCGCCGTCGGCAAGCCCGGCATCGCGCTGCTCGACGTCCGCGACATCGACGAGTGGATCGGCGAAAGCTCTTCGCCCTACGGGAAGGATTTCTGCCCGCGCAAGGGACGCATCCCCGGGGCGGTGTGGCTGGAATGGTATCGCATGATGAAGCCGACCGCGGAGGGGCCGCGCTTCAAGTCGAAGAACGAAATCCTGGCGGAATGCGCGACCGTCGGCATCACGCAAAGCACGCCGGTCTATCTCTACTGCTTCAAGGGCGCGCGTGCCTCGAACACGTTCCTGGCGTTGAAAAACGCCGGCGTGAAGGATGTGCGGATGTATTTCGGTTCCTGGAACGAATGGTCGCGCGATCCGTCTCTGCCGATCGAGGAAGGGCTGCCGACGGAGGCCACGCTCACTAAGGCGGCGTAACGACGCGTCAGCGGTTGCCGTCCGATCCGTCCGGATCGGACGGGAATCATGGTGTCAGGCCACGAACGGGATGAGGCGGTCGTCGGCGACGACCGCCTCATCGGCGATTCAACCGGGCATGCTTTCGAATTGCGGGAGGTCGAGCGGTTTGTTCCACTTCAGGCGGCGCTTGGTGAACATTTCGAGCTTCGGCGCAATCAATTCGGGCCGGTCCAGGCTGCCGAGCATGACGAAGACGAGACCGGGGAAACTATCCAGATTGGTACTGAACAATCGGGAGCCGCAATCGGGGCAGAAGTTGCGATCCAGTCCCTTGCCGGACTCGGCGACATAGTGATGCGCCTTCGCTTGGCCGCTGACCACGGTGAAATCATCCTGCGGCACGCCGAAGAATGTGGCCATCTCGCCGCCCGACGCTCGCTTGCAGTCCAGGCAATGGCAATTGGCGATGAAGTCCGGGTCGGTGTCGAACTCGAATTTTACCGCGCCGCAAGCACATTGAGCCGTGTATTTCTTCGCCATGCGAGTTGCCCCTGAAATCGCGTGTTTGAATGTCGGGATGATCGGTGGTTCCACCGTTTTATGCGGCAGGAGCGTAGCTGCGACAAGACCGGCGACGAGTTGCAACCGCCAATAGCGCCGCTCTGGCGTTCCCGGAGCCGGAAGGGTATAATTCCGGTGCAATTGGTGGTGGCTCAGATGTCTCGTTTTGCAAGCAGCCTAGGGCTCGCATTCGCGTTGGCGATGATCTGTTTAGGCGGACGGACGGCCCATGCTCAGGCCTCGCCCGTAAATTACTGGATTCCGGGCTGGCCGATGGGTTTCAGCGGCGCGGCGGGCGAAGGCGCGAACGCCTACGGCAACTTTCCGAGCTTCGATTTCCGCGACGTCGGAAATGGCTCTTCCTATGCGCGCTACAATTTCTCGAACGGCTTTTTTGTCGGCAGCCAGCGCAACACCATGGGCTTCAGCGGTCTCAGCCAGAGCGCCTTCGGCGGCTTCGGATCGATCTACAGCGAAGGCACGCAGTTCGGCTACAGCCTGAAGAACGCCGGCGGGCCACCGATCACGTTCTTTGCCGGTTTCGACACGCTGAAATACAATTCGGGCATCGGCAGCAACGCATTCGCGCCGTTCGACTCCAAATCCGGCACGCTGCCCGTCAGCAGCGCGTATGCCGGCGTCGAATTCCAGCCAACGTCCAATCTCAGCCTGTCGCTCGGCGTCGGCGTCGTCCAGCAGACGGGCCGGATCGACAGCGAGATCAATTCGCTGCCCGGCGCTTCGTCGTTCTCGGTGGGCGGCCGCCGCTACTAGGGCAGGTACTCATAGTTAAGTCAGCTCGGCTTCACTGTCTAAAGGCGATTATCACGCCAACATTGATGTATGTCGCCTTTGGGCCAACGGCGGCGTTCGACGTCTATTCGATGGCTTCATCAGCCCTTGCGACACGGTCTCGACAGATCCCAGCGTAGCGTCAAGCCGGCGCGACGGGCTTACCGATATCTGTGATAAACCAATGGCGAAGCGCATCCGAGATAACTTCATGAGGAGAATGCCATGCCCAGGACAAAGGTGTCCGTCCCCGATGTAGCCGAGGCCGGCCCCGATCTGTGGTCAAACGCCATACGCGCAGGCGACACGCTGTTCATATCAGGCCAGGTAGCACGTCCATTTGAAGGCGGCACAGGGATGGTCGGCAAAAATGAGTACGAACAGACAAAGCAGATATTTTCGCGCATTGATCGGATCATCAAAGCGGCCGGCGGAACGATGGATAATTTGGTAAAGATGACGATCTACGTGGTCGACATCAAGAAAAACACCGAGGTCTGGCGAGCGCGCCGCGAGTTCTTTACCGGAGATTTTCCAGCTTCCACGCTTGTAGAAGTGCGGTCCCTTGCAAAGCCGGAAGTGTTGGTCGAGATAGAAGCCGTCGCCTATCTAGGTAAGAGTTAAAGATCCGCTTCGGGGGACCGATAGCCGTCTTGCGCCCGCGCAGCATTTGCCCGCAGTGAGTGCCGCCACAATCGAGAAGTGATATTCTGTGTCCTGTTGTCCTAGCCGAGGGCAATGTCCATGATTAGAAAGGCCGCATACCGTATTTGGCTAGCTGCTTTGTGTCTTCTCGTCGGCGCGCCGGTGGCAAACGGGGCGAACCCGGACCCTGATATTGCGGCTTGCGACAACGTCAAGGATCTGGATGCCAGGGTCGCTGGTTGCACGAGGCTCCTCGCCCGCAAAAACTTGCCGGCCAAATCGCAAGCTATCCTCTACTTGCAGCGTGCGCAGGGTTACGTTCGACTTCAGCAATTCGATCGAGCACTGCAGGACTATGATGCGTCACTGAAGCGCAATCCCAACTTTGCGATCGCCCACGCTGAGCGGGCCGTCGTCTATAACCAGATTGGCGACCCGGATCGCGCGTTGCAAAGCGCCGACCAGGCGATACGGCTCGATCCAAACTACGTCCTTGGGCACGCCGCGCGTGGCAACGCGCTCGGTCAGAAGGGGCAGTTCGATCAGGCCATCGCCGCGTTGAACAAGAGTATCGCGCTGGATCCCAAGCAGCAGTGGCTCTACATCAGCCGCTCCACGGTCTGGAACGCCAACGGCGAAACCGACCGCGCCATCACCGATCTCGACACGGCGATAAAGCTCGATCCCACGCAGGCCGTCCCCTACAACAATCGCTGCTGGGTCTGGACCGCCAAGGGCGAGGCGGACAACGCATTGGCTGATTGCAACCGGGCGCTCGAACTGGACGCCAATTTTGCGGTCGCTTACAGCAATCGGGGGATCGTCTGGTTTCAAAAAGGTGAGCTGGATAGCGCGCTCGGCGATTTCAACAAGGCGATCCGGATCGATCCGTCCTATTGGGCTGGCTTCACCGGCCGCGGTGACGTCTGGCGCAAGAAGGGCGAGCTCGAACGGGCGCTTGCCGATTTCCAGCAGGCGATCCGGATCAGTCCGCGTGCCGCGCGTTCATTCGTTTCCGAGGGGCTGGTGTTCGAAGCGCAGGGCCAGGTCGACCGCGCCCGCAACGCCTACAAGCAGGCTGTGGCGTTGCCCGCCTCGATCAGCGTGATCGGCGCTAACGGTCCGGTTACCGAGTCGTTTCGGCGCGAACAGTCCACTGCGCGGACGCGCCTTGCGGCACTGGGCGATTCCGCGGCGGTGTCGTCGGGGCCGCTTGATCCGAAGGTTGCGCCGGGTGCGACCGTTGCTCCTCCATCGTCGACGCTCGGCCGCCGCATTGCTCTCGTGATCGGCAACGGTGCCTACGCCCATACCCCTCAGTTGCTCAATCCGCCGAATGATGCCCGCGTGATCGCAAGAAATCTTCGCGACATGGGCTTCGAAGTGTCTGATGGTATCGATCTCGATCGCGCGGCGATGACGGGCCTGATCGCCGATTTCTTGCGTGCAGCCGCAACGGCGAACACCGCCGTCCTGTTCTACGCCGGACATGGCGTCCAGATCGACGGTGAGAACTTTCTGCTACCGATCGACGTCAAGTTCAATGGCGTCGGCGATCTCACGAGCGAAATGACGAATGTCAGCGCCATTCTCGCCGGCCTCGACGACGGCATCCGCGCCAACATCCTCTTTCTCGATGCCTGCCGCGACAATCCGATTGCCCAGAAGGTCGTTCGGTCGACAGACGCGAGCCGCGCGGTCAGCGTGCCTACCGGCCTTGCCTCGCCATCAAGTCTGGGCAAAGGCGCAACCACGGGGGCGGGCACTCTGCTCGCCTTCGCTACGGCCCCGGGCCAGGTCGCTCTTGATGGAGATGGCACAAACTCGCCGTTTTCGCTTGGGCTCGCCCGCCACCTTGGAACACCCGGCCTCGAGGTTCAACAGATGTTGACCCGCGTGCGCGCCGAAGTGGTCTCGGCGACCCACGGCAAGCAGGTGCCCTGGTCGAACTCGTCGCTGCTTGGCGAAGTATATCTAGCCGGAAAGCCCTGATTTCAGCCGGTGCGCCAGTCTTCATAAAATGAGACGTTGCGGATCAGGTGTCTTTGATGTCCGATATGCCCTCAACAGCGGCGCGAAGTCGAACGTCGCCGGATGTCCGAGTTGGGCCTAGCTGTGTGTGGCAAGGAGGCCAAGGCATGAGGATAGTAATCGTAGCTCTGGGAACAGCCCTGGTCCTGTGTAACGTGGGCACGTTTAGTGCCGCAGCGCAGGCGCAGACGGCCGGAGGCGTTCGTGAACCACGGCAAAGGCCCATCATCAGGGTGCCCGTCGTAACGCCAACTCCTTACTGGGATTACAATATTGTTCCACGATATCGTTATCGCCCTGAGGACGACCGGGTCGATCCATGCGGCGGGCCCGTAGTGCCGGTAATACGCTATGGGCCTCAAGAGGTAACGGTTCCGTTGTGGCTGGCGAACGATTTGGGTCTTGGGCGTGTGCATGGTCGAGATTGGCCGTGTAGGGGTCGCCGGTAATGCACCGATTGAGCAGAAAATTTCTGCTTATCCCTCTGGGAAGCCGACGTTTATGAGTACGCGCCCTCATTAGCCAGCCAGGCCACGCGCATTGGAAATCCCCAGCGCCTTGATGCGTGAGGCCAGCGTGGTCGGCTTGATGTCGAGCATCTCGGCGGCGCCGCCGGGGCCGAACACCTTTCCGGAGCAGGCCGCAAGCGCGGCGAGAATATTGGCGCGCTCATGGTCGCGCATTTCGGCTGATGTCATGACTGCGGGACGGGCATCGGCCTTCACCCGCGCCGAGCCGGGGGAGGGCTGAACGCCTGATACATCGGGCAGATCGATGCGCAGCCGGCCGTTCTGCGCGAGGATCGCCGCGCGCTCGATCACGTTCTGCAGTTCGCGGACGTTGCCGGGCCAGTCGTAGCGCGAAAGCCGGCGCGCATCGCCTTCCGACAATCGCAGCTCGGATTTCAGCGCGTCGCTCTCGCGCGTCAGAAAATGCTGCGCCAGCAGCGGAATGTCCTCGCGCCGCTCGCGCAGCGGTACCGACTCCACCGGAAACACGTTGAGGCGGAAATAAAGATCCTCGCGAAACCGGCCGCGCTGCACCTCCTGCTTCAGATCGCGGTTGGTGGCGGCGATCAGGCGCACGTCGACGGCGCGGGTGCGCTCTTCGCCGACGCGTTCGAAATTGCCCTCCTGCAGCACCCGCAACAGCTTGCCTTGCAGCTCCAGTGGAATTTCTCCGACCTCGTCGAGAAACAGCGTGCCGCCGTCGGCGAGTTCGAAGCGGCCGATGCGGTCGCGCATCGCGCCGGTGAAGGCGCCGCGGACGTGGCCGAAGAACTCGCTCTCGAACAGTTCGCGCGGGATCGCCGCGCAGTTGACGCGGATCAGCGGCCGGTCGCGGCGGCTGCTCGCCTCGTGGATGGCGCGCGCGATCAGTTCCTTGCCGGTGCCGGATTCGCCCGTGATCATGACGGCTGCCGACGTCGGGGCCACCAGCTTGACCTGGCGCAGCGTCTTCTGAATCGCCTCGCTCCGGCCGATGATGCCGCGAGGATTGGTCTCGATGCGGATTTCTTCCTGCAAATAGGCGTTTTCCAGCTCCAGCCGCTCGCGCAGGCGATCGACCTCGGCGAGCGCCACATGCAGCTTCTCGTCGGCCTCGCGCCGCTGGCCGACGTCGCGGAACACGATGACAGCGCCAACGACGACGCCGCGGTCGCGGATCGGCGTCGAGGTATATTCGACCCAGACCGGCGTGCCGTCCTTGCGCCAGAACACCTCGCCCTCGACCTGGTGCACGGCGCCGTCGCGAAACGCCGCGTAGATCGGGCAATCATGATCGGGATAGTGCCGCCCGTCATGATGGGTGTGATGAACGATCGGATGGATCTCCTTGCCGACCAGTTCTTCCGCCGCCCAGCCCAGCAAGCGCTCGGCCGCCGGGTTGACGAAGGTGGTCTTGCCGTCGGCGTTGACGCCGTAAATGCCTTCGCCGGCGGCGCGCAGGATCAACTGGTTTTCGCGCTCGATATCCTGGAACACCCGCTCGACCCGCTGCCAGGTCGCGATCCCGCCGCGCATATGGTCTTCGGCCGCCGCATCGACATAACGGCGGCGGCGTGCATCGAGGTCGCTCATGGTGAGCAGCACCAGCGCGCGGCCATCACCCGGCACGAGGGCGCCGGCATATTCGAGCCTGAGCGTTTGCCCGGTGGCGTGACGCGGCGTCAATGCATTGGTCCAGAAGGCGCCCTTGTCGAGCACGGCCTGCGTGAACACGATCAGCGCGGGGAGTTGGCCGGCATGCAGCGTGCTGACCTTGGTCTGCCGCAGCAGTGCGCGGTCATAGCCGAGCAGGGTGCAGGCGGCGGGATTGGCGTCGAGGATCAGGTCGGCATGGGGATCGAGCAGCAGCGCCGGCTCGATTCCGAACTCGAACGCGGCGGCGCGAAGCTCGACATCCTGCGGCGGGGCGGTTGAACCGAGGGCAAGATCCATCCGATCGATACTCCGAAAAATCGTAATCGAACTACGAATTTTCGTGTACCACGAATTTTCGTAGTCGCCAATCCGCCCCGAATCCCTGCGAAATCAGCGCCATCGCCCAAACACCGGGCTGGCATGTGCCTTGCTTAATTAGGGTGCAAACGCCTGTGCAGGAGGGCTGATGTCTACCTTCGACAACCCGTTCGATCCCAACCGCCGTCTTCATGCCGGTGGCTGTTCTTGTGGCCGGCATCTCAGTGAAGCCGAGCATCAGGCCGCCCAACTGCAGATCCAGTCCGCCATCGAGAGCGAGCAAAAGCGTTACGAAGGCGTGGTCGCTTCCGCCGTGATGCGCGCGGTATTCCCAAGGGACGTCGCGCGGCGCGCGTTTCTGAAATCGGTGGGTGCTGCGACGGCGGTGGCTGCCGTGTCGCAGTTCTTCCCGCTCAAGACCGCGACCGAAGTGTTCGCGCAAGGCGGGCCGCTCGAGAAGAAAGACCTCAAGGTCGGCTTCATCCCGATCACCTGCGCCACGCCGATCATCATGGCGGCGCCGATGGGGTTCTATGCCAAGAACGGCCTGAACGTCGAAGTGATCAAGACCGCCGGCTGGGCCGTCATTCGCGACAAGACCATCAACAAGGAATACGACGCGGCGCACATGCTGTCGCCGATGCCGCTCGCCATCACGATGGGCGCGGGCTCGAACCCTATTCCCTACACCATGCCGGCGGTCGAGAACATCAACGGCCAGGCGATCACGCTTTCGGTCAAGCACAAGGACAAGCGCGACCCGAAGAGCTGGAAGGGTTTCAAGTTCGCGGTGCCGTTCGACTACTCGATGCACAATTACCTGCTGCGCTACTATCTCGCCGAGCACGGCATCGACCCCGATACCGACGTGCAGATCCGCGCGGTGCCGCCGCCAGAGATGGTCGCCAACCTGCGCGCCGACAACATCGACGGCTTCCTCGGGCCCGATCCGATGAACCAGCGCGCGGTGTTCGACGGCGCCGGCTTCATCCACATCCTGACCAAGGATATCTGGGAAGGCCATCCGTGCTGCGCCTTCGCGGCCTCCAAGGAGTTCATCACGGCGATGCCGAACACCTATGGCGCGCTGCTCAAATCGATCATCGAAGCCACCGCGTTCGCGCACAAGGCGGAGAACCGCAAGCAGATCGCCGAAGCGATCGCGCCCGCGAATTATCTCAACCAACCGCAGATCGTGCTGGAGCAGATCTTGACCGGCACTTTCGCCGACGGTCTCGGCAATATCGTCACGCAGCCGAACCGCGTCGATTTCGATCCGTTCCCGTGGCAATCCTTTGCGATCTGGATCATGACCCAGATGAAGCGCTGGGGGCAGATCAAGGGCGATATCGACTATGCGGGGATTGCCTCGCAGGTCTATCTCGCCACCGACGCCACGCGGCTGATGCAGGAAGCCGGGCTGACGCCGCCGACCACCACGACCAAGAGTTTTTCGGTGATGGGCAAGACCTTCGATCCGGCGAAGCCCGAGGAATATCTGAACAGCTTCAAGATCAGGAAGGCGTCGTGAGGGCGGGGACGCAACTACGTCTACCGCTGTTGTCCCCGCGAACGCGGGGACCCATACGCCGTGTCGGTTCTTTTAGGCACGATGTTAGAGGCCTTCCTTCATTACTAACGCCGCGGCGTATGGGTCCCCGCTTTCGCGGGGACGACGTGTTGAGAGAGCATCCCCAATGAACTTCTCCCTTCGCTTCCGTGCCGCCGTCGTTTCGATCGTGCTGTTTGCGGCCTTCCTCGGCATTTGGCATCTCGCGACGCGCGGAACGGGCGCCGTCGCAAACATGACGCCGGAATACGCCAAGCTGATGGGACTGACCGCGACCGCCGGCAAGTCGGCGATGCCGGGCCCGCTCGATGTCGGCGCGAAATTGTGGGAGCACCTCAGGCAGCCGTTCTACGATAACGGCCCGAACGACAAGGGCCTCGGCATCCAGCTCGGCTATTCCATCGCGCGCGTCGGCCTCGGCTATTTCCTCGCGGTCATCGTCGCCATACCGCTCGGATTCCTGATCGGCATGTCGCCGTTGATCAGCAAGGCGCTTGATCCATTCATCCAGGTGCTGAAGCCGATCTCGCCGCTCGCCTGGATGCCGCTGGCGCTCTACACCATCAAGGACTCGAGCATCTCGGCGATCTTCGTGATTTTCATCTGCTCGGTCTGGCCGATGCTGCTCAACACGGCGTTCGGGGTCGCCGCGGTGCGCAAGGAATGGATCAACGTCGCGCGCACGCTGGAAGTCGGCACCGTCAGGCGCGCCTTCACGGTGATCCTGCCGGCCGCGGCGCCGACGATTCTGACCGGCATGCGGATTTCGATCGGCATCGCCTGGCTCGTGATCGTCGCGGCCGAGATGCTCGTTGGCGGCACCGGCATCGGCTACTTCGTCTGGAACGAGTGGAACAACCTCTCGATCACCAACGTCATCATTGCGATCCTGCTGATCGGGATCGTCGGCATGCTGCTCGACCAGATTCTTGCGCGCTTCACGCGCATGGTCACGTTCCCGGAATAGCGCCATGACCGATAAATTCATTTCCATCGAAGCGATTGCCAAGCGCTATCCGGGCGCAAGCGGCGGCGAGGTCGCGGTGTTCGAGAACCTGTGGCTCTCGATGGGTCGCGGCGAATTCGGCTGCGTGATCGGCCATTCCGGCTGCGGCAAGACCACTGTCTTGAACATCCTGGCCGGGCTCGATCAGCCGAGCGAGGGCGCCGTCATCGTCGACGGGCAGGCGATCGAGGGCACCAGCCTCGACCGCGCCGTGATCTTCCAGAGCCACGCGCTGCTGCCGTGGCGCACCGTGCTTGGCAACGTCGCCTATGCCGTGACCTCGAAATGGCGCAACTGGGACCGCGCCAAGGTGAAGGCCCATGCGCAAAAGTTCATCGACCTCGTCGGCCTGACCGGCTCCGAGCACAAACGTCCGTCGGAACTGTCCGGCGGCATGAAGCAGCGCGTCGGCATCGCGCGGGCGCTTTCGATCACGCCAAAGATCATGCTGATGGACGAGCCGTTCTCGGCGCTGGATGCGCTGACGCGCGGCACGCTGCAGGACGAGGTGCGCCGCATCTGTCTGGAGACCGGACAGACCGTCTTTATGATCACCCACGATGTGGATGAAGCGATCTATCTCGCCGACAAGATTTTCCTGATGACCAACGGCCCGGGCGCCGTGCTGGCAGAGATCGTGGAAAATCCGCTGCCGAAGGATCGCGGCCGCATCGATCTGCACCGCCATCCCTATTACTACGCGCTGCGCAATCACATCGTCGATTTCCTGGTCAGCCGCAGCAAGACATTTGCGTCCGATGTGACCGACCACGATCCTCGCAACGTGCCGACGGTGCGGATCGGGAAGCCGGAATTAGTGGTTGCTCCGGGGCCGGACGATTCGGAACAGGCGTCATGGCCGGGCTTGTCCCGGCCATCCACGTCTTCCTAGGCGGACCAGCAAAGACGTGGATGCCCGGCACATTGAGTGAAGACGCGCTTCGCGCTTTTGGCCAGGCCCGATGAGATTGAACCAAAGGAGAGACGCAACATGAAACGCGAAGACCTCACCGAAAAGCTGCTCGACATCAAGCGCGAGAAGGGCTGGAGCTGGAAGCACATCTGCGAAAAGATCGGCGGCTATTCGGAAGTGCTGATCGTCGGCGCCATCATGGGCCAGATGAAATTGACCAAACCGCAGGCCGCCAATGCCGGCGAGCTGTTCGGGCTTTCGAAGTCCGAAACCGCCATGCTCAACGAAGTGCCGATGCGCGGCACCGGCACGCCGATGCCGCCGACCGACCCCTTGATCTATCGCTTCTACGAGATGGTGATGGTGAACGGGCCGGCGTGGAAGGCGCTGATCGAAGAAGAATTCGGCGACGGCATCATGTCGGCAATCGACTTCGACATGGCATTGGAGCGTGTCGCCAATCCCAAGGGCGACCGGGTCAAGATCACGATGTCCGGAAAATTCCTGCCGTACAAATATTACGGCGCCAGCGGCAACGTGCCGGAGTATGGGTTCAAGGAGGGGTGACCAATCCCTCCGCCGTCATTGCTCCTCCGCCGTCATTGCCTGCGACAAACGCGGAGCGTTTGCGCAAGGGAGCGAAGCGACGAAGCAATCCATCTATCCCGTGCGGAGGCATGGATTGCTTCGCTTCGCTCGCGGGTAGGGATCACCTGAACGCAGCCCTGATTTCGCCGATCGGCGCCATCTCGCGCACAAAGGTGAACGCGCCGCGGTCCTTCATCTCGCGGGCGCATTTCAGGAACGCGGCAAGCGCATAGCGCTCCATCGCGCCGCCGACGCTGATGCGCTTGACGCCGGCTTTCGAGAGCTCATCGACCCGTAGCGTCGGGTCGGCAAAGCCCATCACCAGGTTGAACGGCTTGCCTACCGATGACACCACGGTGCGGATCGTGTCGATGTCATACAGGCCGGGGGAATACAATACGTCCGCGCCAACGGCCGCGAACGCCTGCAGCCGCTTGATGGTGTCTTCGAGATCTTTGCGGCCGTGTAGGAAATTCTCCGCCCGCGCCGTCAGTGTGAACGGGAAGGGGAGTGCGCGCGCCGCTTCGACGGCCGCCTGCACGCGCTCGACCGCGAGCGAAAAGTCGTAGATCGGGTTCTGCGGGTTGCCGGTCGAATCCTCGATCGAGCCGCCGACGCAGCCCGCCTCGGCCGCGCGCGCGATCGCTTTCGCCGCCGCCTTCGGGTCGTCCGCCCCGCAATTCTCCAGATCGGCGTTGACGGGGAGATCAGTTGCTTCCGCGATCATCCGGCAGTTCTCGATGATGGCGTCAAGGCTGACGGTTAAGCTGCCGAGCGTATTGGCAAGGCCGAGGCTCGTGGTCGCAAGCGCCTCAAAGCCCATCGCGGCGAGCAGTTTTGCCGTGCCCGCGTCCCAGGGATTGGGAATGATGAAGGCGCCGGGGCGCGCATGCAGCGCGCGGAACGCTTCGGCTTTTTCCATCTGGGTTCGCATCGTCGATCTCCGCTTCGTTGGTTGGCCGGTTCGGTTGGCCGCGAAACTAGCGGGCTATCTCCCATCAGCCAAATTTGTTATTCCTCTATGCATCATCAGTTTTTTGCATGGACGAAACATGGACAGCGATGCGCTTCTCACCTTCCTGACCGTTCACCGCCGCGGCGGCATTTCGAGCGCGGCAAAGGCGCTGCACCGCTCGCAGCCGGCGATCTCGCGGCGCATTGCGCTCCTGGAGCAGGAACTCGGTGTGCCGCTGTTCGAGCGGATCGCGGGGCGCACGATGCTGAGCGATGCCGGGCGGGTGATGGTGCCGTATGCCGAGCGCGCGGTTGCCGCCGCGCAGGATGCGGAGAATGCGGTTCGCGCGCTGGCGCGGCCGAATTCAGGGCCGATTGCGCTGGCGGTGGTCGGCACGCTGGCCGGCGGGCGGCTGTCCGCGATCTTGAAACGCTTCGCGGCGGAGCACCCCGGCGTCGATTTGTCCCTGCGGACTGCGACCAGCGCCGAGGTCAGCGGCCTGATCCGCCGTGGCGAGGCGACGATCGGGCTGCGCTTTGACCGCGACGGCTCGCGCGATCTCGACTGCGAATTGCTGTTTGCCGAGCGGCTTCAGGTCGTTTGCGGGCCGGACCACCCGCTAGCCGGCGGTCGGGTCGCGAGGCTTGCCGACCTGCGCCGCGAGCGATGGATCGGATTTCCTGAAGTGCCAGGACGGCGCGAGATCGCGGCGTCGCATATCCTCGCGCTGTTCCAGACCCGTGGATTGGGCGAAATCGCGTGGACTCCTGTCGACAGCCTGACCGCGCAGAAACGTCTGGTCGAGGCCGGCTTCGGCATCGCGTTGCTTTCGCAAATCAATGCTGCCGAGGAACTTGGATCCTCTGCGCTCTCGACCATCGCCGTGCGCGACCTCAAGGTCAGCCACGACGTCGTCACGGTAACGCGGCGCGGCGGATTTCTGAGCGCGGCGGCGCGGCGGTTGCTGGAGATCGTGCGTGGGGAATATCGACAGACGTGATCGCGGGGCCGGCGTTCCGGTTAACGCCTGATGAAACAACGACCGGGCTTTTGCCGGCAACCGTTTTCCAAATCGCAATCTCAGGTAGCTATGGACTGCTTTGTCACTTCAACCCAAAAGGTCCGTCATGACGTTGCGCACACGCTGTATTCCCGCAGGCCTCGGCATGCTGTTCCTGGTCGCTCCTGCGCTTGCGCAATCGCCGGGTCAGCGGATCATCATGGAGCAGACGGGAGCGTCGCGGCAGGATGGCTGGGTACGCATTCAAAGTACGATCAACTTTTTCGTGGCGGGACCGACGGGAGAAACCGAAGAGGCGCAGAAGCTGCGCGACCGCGCGCGCCGCGCCGTCTATGAAATGGCATCGCGCGAATGCGATCTGCTCCGCGACGTCATTGCCAAGGAATGCCGGATGGAATCGGTGTCGAACAACATCAACCGGCAATATGGCAACCAACAGCAGGAAGGCTTCAACATCACCGGATCGATGAGCTTTCAGATCACGCTGAAATAGCGTGATCTGAAAGCAAGGTCGAAGCGTCAGGTCCCTGCCTTCACCTGGGCCACTGCTGCCGCCATCAGCTCATCCATCTTGACGCGCACTTCGGCAGAGGTGACGGCGACGCCCTTGGCGGCAAAATCCTTTACGACCTTGTTCTGGACGTCCTGGTCTCCGGCTTCCTCGAAATCGGCCGCGACGACTTCCTTGGAATAGGCCGAGGCGGCATCGCCCGACAGGCCGAGCTTTTCGGCTGCCCAAAGACCGAGCAACTTGTTGCGGCGCGCCTCAGCCTTGAACTTCTGCTCCGAGTCGAGGGCGAATTTCTTCTCAAAACCTTCCTCGCGCTTGTCGAAAGTGGTCATTCTGCGGTTCCAATCCCCGGAAGTGGTAAACGGGGTCGCGTTGTCGCGGCCCGATCGACTACCTAGATAGAGGGGGCGAATCGGTAAAACAACGGGCCGTTAGGCCGCAGGCAATCGTTATAAGTTGGGCCCAATTGGGCCGGGTCGATTGTGCTGGATGGGCCAATCGGATAGGTTGCCATCAGGCGAGGTTCTTGTTCTGTTTCCGGTCGTTTCTGTACTGGACCTGGCCTTCACGGCAGCTCCGTCGTGGTCGCAAACCCTTGTCATCCGGAGCAACCAATTTCATGGATTTCAACAAAACACGGTACATCCCAATGAGCCGTCGACGCCGCATTTATGAAGGCAAGGCCAAGGTCCTGTATGAAGGCCCGGAGCCGGGAACCCTGATCCAGCACTTCAAGGATGACGCGACCGCGTTCAATGCCAAGAAACACCAGGTGATCGAGGGCAAGGGCGTCCTCAACAACCGGATTTCGGAGTACCTGTTTCAGCACCTCAACGACATCGGGGTGCCGACCCATTTCATCCGCCGCCTCAACATGCGCGAGCAGCTGATTCGCGAGGTCGAGATCGTGCCGCTGGAGGTGGTGGTGCGGAACGTCGCGGCCGGATCGCTGTCGCAGCGCCTCGGCATCGAGGAGGGCACCCAGCTGCCGCGCTCGATCATCGAGTTCTATTACAAGAACGACCAGCTCAACGACCCCATGGTCTCCGAAGAGCACATCACCGCGTTCGGCTGGGCGACGCCGCAGGAAATCGACGACATCATGGCGCTCGCCATCCGCGTCAACGACTTCCTCACCGGGCTGTTTCTCGGCATCGGCATCCGTCTGGTCGATTTCAAGATGGAATGCGGCCGGCTGTTCGAGAACGAGATGATGCGGATCATCGTCGCCGACGAGATCTCGCCCGACTCGTGCCGGCTGTGGGACATCAAGTCGAACGAGAAGCTCGACAAGGACCGCTTCCGCCGCGACCTCGGTGGGCTGCTGGAAGCCTATACCGAAGTGGCCAAGCGTCTGGGCATCCTGATGGAGAACGAGCGTCCGGCCGGTACCGGTCCGGTGCTGGTGAAGAGCTAAAGGCAGATTAATACTAGCTTGGGGCAAGTCTCGTGAAGGCACGTGTTACCGTTACGTTGAAGTCAGGCATTCTCGATCCACAGGGCAAGGCCATCGAAGGCGCGCTGAAATCGCTCGGCGTCGATGGCGTCGCCAGCGTGCGTCAGGGCAAGGTGTTCGACATCGAACTGTCGGGCGCCGACAAGGCCAAGGCCGAAGCGGCATTGAAGGATGCCGCCGACAAGCTCCTGGCGAACACCGTGATCGAGAATTATCGGGTCGAACTGCTCTAGGCGTGCCTTCCATGAAATCAGCCGTTCTCGTCTTTCCCGGAATCAATCGCGAGCGCGACATGGCGCGCGCGCTCAAGCTCGCCTCCGGCCAGGAGGCGGCGATGGTCTGGCACGCCGACACCGCGCTGCCCAAAGGCACCGATCTCGTGGTCGTGCCCGGCGGGTTTTCCTACGGCGATTACCTGCGCTGCGGCGCGATTGCCGCGCGCGCGCCGGTCATGGATGCGGTGCGCAAGTTCGCATCCGATGGCGGGCTCGTGCTCGGCGTCTGCAACGGGTTTCAGATCCTGTGCGAAGCGGGCCTGCTGCCCGGCGTCCTGATGCGCAATGCGCGGCTGAAATTCATCTGCAAGGACGTGCATCTGCGGGTCGAACGCTCGGATACGCCGTTCACGCGCGGCTACAATGCCGGCCAAGTCATTCGCGTGCCGGTCGCGCATGGCGAGGGCAATTACGAAGCCGATGAAGAGACGGTGAAGCGGCTCGAAGGCGAGGGGCGGGTGCTCTATCGCTATTGCTCGGCGGAGGGCGTCGTCGACGAGGAGTCCAACATCAACGGCGCCGCGCAATCGATCGCCGGCATCGTCAATGAGCGCGGCAATGTGCTCGGCATGATGCCGCACCCGGAAAATCACGTCGAAGACATCATGGGCTGCACCGACGGCCGCGGGCTGTTCGCGGGCCTTGCCGCGCACCTGGAAAAAGCGGCGTGAAGTATTTCATGGTGCGCCTGGCCGTTGCCGCGGCGGCCTTCTCGCTGGCTGCCGTCGCCCACGCCCAGGACTATCCCAAGCGTCCCATCAGCATGATCGTGCCGTTCGCGGCCGGCGGCACCTCCGACGTGATCGCGCGCGTGGTCGCCGAGGAGATGGCCAAGTCGCTCGGGCAGCCGATCGTGATCGAGAATGTCGCGGGCGCCGGCGGTTCGACCGCGCTGACGCGCGCGGCGCGCGCGGAAGCCGACGGCTACACCATCGCGATCGGCAATGCCGGCACCAGTGCCGCGGCCTATACGATCTATCCGAAACTGCCGTTCACGCCGGAATCGTTTGTGCCGATCGCGGTCGTTGCGAAAACCTTCGGCATCGTCGCGCTGCGCAAGGATTTTCCGGCGAAGAACCTGCAGGAATTCATCGCCTATGCGAAGAAAAATCCCGGCAAGGTCAATCTCGGCCATGCCGGCGTCGGCTCATCGAATTTCCTGATCTGCAAGAGCTTTGAACACGCGGCCGGCATCGAGGTCACGCTGGTCGGTTATCGCGGCGCGGCCCCTGCGTTGACGGACGCGATCGGCGGGCAGATCGACGGCGTCTGCGACTCGGCCGCCTCGGTATCGCAGGCCATCGACGACAAGCTGGTGCGGGGCCTCGTCGTCGGTTCGACGGTGCGGCTTGCGACCTTGCCCGATTTGCCGATGTCGTCGGAAGCAGGTCTTCCCGATTTCGAAGCGCAGGGCTGGAACGGCCTGTTCGCGCCAAAGGGCACGCCGCCTGCGATCATCGCGAAACTCAACGCCGCGGCCAAGGCCGCCGTCGAGAGCGAGGCGGTGAAGAAGCGTTTTCAAGATCTCTCCACCGTCGCGCCCGACGCCAGCGAACTCGCGCCGGAAGTGCTCGGGCAGTTGGTGACGCGCGATGTCGCGAAATACAAAAAGTTGCTGGAAGAGAAGAAATAGCGCGGTGATCGGGTTTGGTCTCGATCTGTCAGGCTATGCAACAAATACGACCTCGCTCGCTGTCGTTGTGACGAGCGGCGAACGTGTACTCCTAAACGCTTGATGTCCGCTTTGCCGGTTGCTGGCAACCGCCAAACTGACTCTTCTGGCCCAAAGCGGAAATCGCTAGCCCGGCACTCCGCTTAGGTGAAATGTCGTAGCAAGGATGCGCCAGCCGTCGGGGAAGCGAACAAGGTTGTACGACTGCCGCCACTGCCTTGTGACGATTCCATCCGGTCGGAGGTTTTTCCACGTTACAGTTCCGAGAGCGCTGCGTTCGCCTATAGGAACGGCCACTACATCGTGCAGAGTGCCACTTGCGGCCCCTTCGCGTCGGTAGGTATCGGCCACTCCTTGGAAAAACCGCGCAATCTCGTCACGTGACTGAAAACAATGTATCGACCCGTCACCCCGCATGGTGATGCAGGGAGCGCAGTAGAGTTTGGCGATTTGATCACCATCCCAGGTGGCGAACGTTTCCATGTACTTGTTGAAGAAGGCAGATATCTCGACTTCGAGCGCTTCCGACATGATTTGCCTCCAGAGCCGTGGGGCCGTGCTGAGGCTTGGCCGAGGCAGAGTACGGCATCAAAACGTGACTTGGGGAAGTGCGACCTCGCGTCGCTGTGCTTTCAGATCTAGACCGCACTTCCGTTTCCGTAGCCCAGGTGATGAGGGGCCGTTCGCGGACTACCGTTTCCGGGATGGCGGCGGGATAGCCGAGGCACAGCACGGCCACCGGCATCAGAGCAGACGGGATGCGCAACTCCGTGCGCACTTCGGGCGCGCTGAGCCAAAGCATCGGCGAACCAACCCAACACGTTCCCAATCCGTGTGCATGTGCCGACAGCATCAGATTCTGTCCGGCGCGGTTGCAGTCTCCGACCGGTCCGGAAATGATGACGACCACGGGTGCATCCCAGAAGATCTTGAAGCCGGGCCTGTCGAGCCAGTCCCAACCCGGCCCGTCCGGACGATGTTCGCGCGTGTAATCCATGACGCGTTTGCCATAGGCGGCGATGCGCGCGACGCCCTGCACGACATTGAACGCCAGCGGATTTTGATCGCGAAACGGCGGGGGCGCCTGCGCCGCGTCCAGGATGATGCTTTCGATCAGGTCGCGGGCGACCGGCTTGGTGTCATAGGATCGCACGGACCGGCGTCCGTGGATTGCTGCGATAACGTCCATCGCCGAGCTCCGCCGCCTGTTGATCTGCGAGCAATATAGGCCATTTCGTGTGTCTGCGACGGCGGTCTGGTGGCGGCCGCGCTCGAACACCGCAAGGAAGAGAAGAAAAAAGCAACACCAGCGGATATTACACGTCTCGGCACAACTGAAGATTGTTCGATTGAACTTGCCGCGCTATCAAGGCCACTAAGGACCGTCCATCCCGTTCGCCTGGAATGCGCCATGCCTGTTGCTCTCGTTGTTTTGCTGCTCGATATCACGCTGATCTATCACGCATCGAAGACCGGACGCCTGCAGCCCTGGGCCTTCATCATCCTGATGATCCCGCTGGTCGGAGCGCTCGCCTACATCGTCGTCGAACTGGTGCCCGAGTGGTTTGGCAGTCCCGGCGCCCAACAGGCACGCAAGCGCATTGCCGGCAAGCTCGATCCGGAAAAGTTTTATCGCGAGCTAACCGATCGGCTCGCCAACACAGACACCGTTGCCAATCGCGCCGCGCTGGCAGCGGAGTGCCTCAGGCTCGCGAGATTCGACGAAGCGGTGCGTCACTACGATCACATCCTGATGCTGCCGCTCGGTGGCGAGCCGGCCTATGCGCTGGGCAGGGCACAGGCCGAATTCGGTCGTGGCCGTCCGGCCGAGGCACTCGCGACGTTGGACGACCTGCAAAAGCGCTGGCCGGACTTTGAATCGGCCGAGGCGCATTTGCTCTACGCGCGTGCGTTGGCGGAGGTCGGGCGGATCGACGAGGCGCTCGAAGAATACTACGCGCTGGTGCCGTATGCCCCCGGTGCGGAGGCACGGGTTCGCTACGGCATGCTGCTGCGCATCGTTGGCCGCGACGCCGAGGCCAGAGTGGTGTTCAACGAGCTGCTGCTGCAGATGAAACGCGCGCCCAAATATCTGCGCGAGGCGCAGGCGGAATGGCTGTCGATCGCCGAAAAGCAATTGCTGGCCTAAGTTTGCGGAAGCTCCGCAGTCGACGAATGACTATGGTTTGGGTCGCTTGAGCCACCGCCGGTAGGCGTCTTTCGGGATCGTCATGGCGGCGACACCGGCCGTGACAAGGACGAGGCCGAGCGCGAGATTGGCTGGCACGGATTCGCCGAGCAGGACCACCGACAGGCCGACGCCGATCGGGATGCGCAGATAACCCTGCGCATTGGTGGTCAGCGTGCCGAGCCGCGTCAGGCACATGTAGAACAGCATGAGGCCGAATGCGCTGGAGAATATGCTCATCGCGGCCGTGGCAACCAACGCCTCGGCCGTCGGCCGCAGCGTCCAGGGATGATCGACGATCAGCGACACCGGCAGCAGGATGAGCCCGCCGAACAACAGCGAGCCCGCGGCCACCACCATCGGATCGTAGTCGGTCAGCCGCAGGCCGAAGATCGTGGCGCAGGCGAACGAGATGGTGGCGATCAGGATGACGATCTCGGCAAGGATATTGGCATCCAGCGTCGCGAGCGCGTCGAGGCCGATGATCACGGCCGTTCCGGCAAGCCCCAGAATGGCGCCGGCAAGCTTGAGCAGCGTGGCCGGCTCGTGCCGCGTAATGGCCCAGGTGATGAGAAAGGCGAAGATCGGCGTCGTCGAGGCCAGCACCACCGTATTTGCCGCCGGCACATATTGCTGCGCCCAGGTGATCAGCAGGAACGGAAACGTCGAATTGATGGTCTGCTGCTGGGCGAACAGCTTCCAGGCCCTGGCTTCCGCAGGCATCGGAATCCCGCGGATGCGCAGGACCACGAGCAGGAAGGCGGCCGCAATCAGCGAGCGCACCGAGATGAAGGTGATCGGCGGGAACGAGCCGAGCCCGATCTTGGTCAGCGGATAGGTCGAACTCCAGCAGCACGCCAGCGCGAGCAGCAATGCATAGTCGCGCCAGCCGCGACGGGCCTGTGGCGCGTCAGGTGGCAACGGCGCCGGTGCCTGCCGGCTTCTTCCACTTCACCCGCTTGATGGTGCCTGAGAAGGTGAACAGCGAGCGCTCGCCGGATTTCAGCACGCCGCGCAGGAAGATCAGCGAGCCGCCGGCGCGGGTGATTTCACCCTCGCATTCGACCAGTTCGCCCTCGCGCGCGGCATCGAGGAACTCGCAGGCGAACGAAACCGTGACGCCCGGTCCCTCCAGCACGGAGGAGGCGATCGCAAACAGGCAGTAATCGGCGAACGACATGAAGCAGCCGCCATGGACGTTGCGCTGGCCGTTGAGGTGCTTCTTCTCGACCCGGAAGGCGCACTGCACGCGGCCGTTTTCGTCCATCCGGTGCCAGAACGGGCCGTTATGGGTCTCAAAACTGTCGCGGGTCCAGGTCCGCCAGCCCGCAAATTCGCCCTCGGTTTCGACATGCAGGTCGGGGCGCCGGTCGAATGCATTTTTGGGGAGTTCGTTCACTAAAAATGGCCCTTCAATTCAAGTGTTTCCGCCCTTAAATCCGATCCGGGAACGATGTGCAAACGCCGATCCTGCAAGCCTCCCCCCGTAAAGCTCTGGACAGGGCGGAAATGCGCCATAAAAGGCCTTTTCGCACCCCCTCGATCTTTCTATTAAGGCACCCATGAACGAGCCCCAGATCACACCCGAACTCGTCGCCAGCCATGGCCTGAAGCCCGACGAGTATGAGCGCATCCTCAAGCTGATCGGGCGGGTGCCGAGTTTCACCGAACTGGGGATTTTCTCGGCGATGTGGAACGAGCACTGCTCGTACAAATCCTCGCGCATCCATCTGCGGGGCTTGCCGACCAAGGCGCCGTGGGTGATCCAGGGCCCGGGCGAGAACGCCGGCGTCATCGACATCGGCGACGGCCAGGCGGTCGTCTTCAAGATGGAGAGCCACAACCACCCGAGCTATATCGAGCCCTATCAGGGCGCGACAACAGGCGTCGGCGGCATTTTGCGCGACGTGTTCACGATGGGTGCGCGGCCGATTGCCTGTCTCAATGCGCTCTCGTTTGGCGCGCCGGAGCACGCCAAGACGCGGCACCTGGTGTCGGGCGTGGTGGCCGGCGTGGGCGGCTATGGCAATTCGTTCGGCGTGCCGACGGTTGGCGGGCAGGTGCGTTTCCACACCCGCTATGACGGCAACATCCTGGTCAACGCGATGGCGGTTGGGCTGGCCGACACCGACAAGATCTTCTACGCCGCGGCGTCAGGCGTAAACATGCCGATCGTCTATCTCGGCTCCAAGACCGGGCGTGACGGCATTCACGGCGCCTCGATGGCGTCGGCCGAGTTCGACGACGATTCCGCCGAGAAGCGGCCGACGGTGCAGGTCGGCGATCCCTTTGCTGAAAAGCTCTTGCTGGAAGCCTGCCTCGAAATCATGGAAGCCGATTGCGTGATCGCGATCCAGGACATGGGCGCGGCGGGCCTGACGTGCTCGGCGGTCGAGATGGGCGCCAAGGGCGACCTCGGTGTCGATCTCAATCTCGACGCGGTGCCGACGCGCGAAACCGGCATGAGCGCCTATGAGATGATGCTCTCGGAAAGCCAGGAGCGCATGCTCATGGTGCTCAAGCCCGAGAAGGAGCAAGAGGCCGAGGCGATCTTCAGGAAGTGGGGGCTCGATTTTGCCGTGGTCGGCTACACCACGCCGAGCAAGCGCTTCGTGGTCAAGCATGGCGGCGACGTCATGGCCGATCTGCCGATCAAGGAACTGGGCGACGAAGCGCCGCTGTACGACCGGCCGCATGTCGCATCCGCGGCGTTGCCGGTGGTGCACGCGCGTGAAGTGGAGCCGCCGCTTGGTATTTCGGGGGCGCTGGAAAAGCTGATCGCAACCCCCGAGCTGTGCTCGAAGCGCTGGGTTTGGGAGCAATACGACCACGTCATTCTCGGCAATACCGTGCAGCGTCCCGGCGGCGATGCCGCGGTGGTGCGCGTCGAGGACGGACCGAAGGGGCTCGCGCTCACCGTCGACGTGACGCCGCGCTATTGCGAGGCCGATCCGTTTGAAGGCGGCAAGCAGGCGGTGGCGGAGGCCTGGCGCAACATCACCGCAGTCGGCGGCCGTCCGCTCGCGATCACCGACAATCTGAATTTCGGCAATCCGGAACGGCCCGAAATCATGGGCCAGTTCGTCGGCTGCCTGAAGGGCATTTCCGAGGCCTGCACCGCGCTCGACTTCCCGGTCGTGTCGGGCAACGTCTCGCTCTACAACGAAACCAACGGGCGCGGCATTTTGCCGACGCCCTCGATCGGCGGCGTCGGCCTGCTCGACGATTTCACGAAATCCGCCACGCTGGCATTCAAGGCTCCCGGTGAAGCGATCCTGTTGATCGGCGACGTCCAGGGCTGGCTCGGGCAGTCGGTGTACCTGCGCGATATCTGCGGCCGCGAAGAGGGCGCGCCGCCGCCGGTCGATCTGGCAGCGGAAAAGCGCAATGGCGACGTCGTTCGCGGCATGATCCACGCCGGCACCGCAACCGCAGTGCACGACGTCTCCGACGGCGGCTTGCTGGTCGCGCTCGCCGAGATGGCGATCGCCAGCGGCATCGGCGCACAGCTGTTGGCTGCATCGAGCTCGATCGTGCCGCACGCCTACTGGTTCGGCGAGGATCAGGCGCGCTACATCGTGACCGTGCCTGCGGCGGATGCCGGCCTGGTACTTGCGAAAATGAAGGGCGCGGGCGTGCCCTGCGCGCGGATCGGCACCACGGGCGGCGATGCGATTGCCGTCGCCGGTGAAACGGCGGTGTCGGTGGAGGCGCTCAAATCGGCATTCGAGCGCTGGCTGCCGGCATATATGAGCGGCAAGGCGTCATAGGCACGCTCTCTCCACGTCATTGCCTGCGACAAACGCGAAGCGTTTGCGCAAGGGAGCGAAGCGACGAAGCAATCCATCTTCGCCGCCAGCCGAGAAATGGATTGCTTCGCTGCGCCCGCAATGACGGCGAGAGCGGTCAAAGCACCTTCGTCGCGCCCGGAATCTGCCGCAACGCCCGCGTCAGCGCCCAGCTGAACGCGACGGTCAGCACGAAGACGACCGTGGCCTTGACGATCGCCGGCAGGTCATAGTCGAACAGCCAGTATTGCAGCCAAAGCGCGATCGGGTAGTGCACCAGGAACATGCCGTAGGCGTCCTGCTGCATCGGATCGAGTAGCTTGGCTGAGCCTGATTGCCTGAACCTCTGGAAAAAGGCCAGGATCAGAAACATGATGGCCACGCTGAAGACCGCGAAGCAGACGGCATAGAGCCCCTCATACCAGTTCGGCAACGGCGACGGATTTCCCAGTATTTCGCGCTTGATGAAGATCAGCACCCACAACAGGCAATACGGAACGATCGTCAGCACCATCCAGTCCCAGCTGACCTTCGCCATCCGGCCGTCTGCCGCGAGCAATCCGCGATCCATTTGCGCGACGCCGATGCCGGCCCCGAAAAAGAAGTAGCTCGCATAGAGCATCACGCGCCCGTGCTGGACCGAGAACGGTCCGAACTCGAACCAGCTGGCTGGTCCGTAAATCATCAGCCCGGGAACATAGAACGCGGCGGTGACGGCAAGCATGACTGCGAAGAACACGGCGGGCCGGCGGCGGCCGTACAGCGAGAGGCGATTGATTGGATCGAGCAGATTGGGCGACAGCCGGTGCAGCAGGCAGGCAACCAGGTCGAAGGCGAACAAGACCCAGAGAAACCAGAGCGGCCCGCTCGGCCACGGCCCCTTCGTGATCATGTTCCACCAGTATTCCGAAAAACCGATTTCGGGATGGTGCCGCAGGGAGATCGCGTAATAGGCGATCGGAATGACCGTGAACGCGCAGATCACGAACGGTAGGCCAAGCCGGAGCAGGCGATCCTGCAAATAGTTCGCCGCGCCCTTCCGGGCGATACCGGACCAGGCGAACAGTCCCGACAGGAAGAAGAACATCGCCATGAAGAAACTGTCAGTGGCGAGCACGATCATGTCGAAGCCGAAGAAGTACTTCGGATCGGTATGACCGAAATAGGTATAGGGGATGACGGCGTGGTGCAGCAGCACCACCAGCGTCAGGAAAGTGCGGGCGCGATCAAGCGAAAGGTTTCGCGATTTGGCCTTGGGCACTGCGCTCGCGTCGGCATGCCCCACGGTGGAAATCGATGTCATGCGCGCCTCCCCGTCCAGGCTGTTCGTGCCAAATGTTGCAGCCGGGAACCCGATTCAGCAAGGCCCAATGTTCGCTGCCCTTTGAGACGGAAGACGCACAGGAGTGCAGACAAGTTTACGTGTTCTGCGCAGCGCAGACTCCTTTGCCCGGCCATGACAGTTGGGGCGACGGCCTACGCCACTTCCTCGATCGTCACCTTGTCCGGGTAGAACGCCAGATGGCCGGCGATCTCGGCCATGGCCGGGAAGGGGGTCTCATACGTCCAGATCGAATTTTCGATGCTCTTGCCGTTGGCATTGATGCTGAAGTAGTTCGCATCCCCCTTGTAGGGGCAGTGCGTGGTCCGGTCGGTGCGGGCCAGGAGCGCCATATTGGCATCCCCGCGGGGCACATATTGCACCGCCGGGTAGCTGGCCTCCTTCAGGGTCAGCGCATGGGTGGTGTCGGCAATGACGACGCCGCCCGCCGAGACGCGGATGCGCCTGGGGTTTGCCGTAATCGTGATCGGATGGTCGGGACCGGGCAATTTCATGGTTTTGGCCTCTTTTTCCGTCAGCCCGACGGGATCGGGCGCGACTTCATCTCGCGGTGTCAAACGCTTCGGTCGGGAATATAGTGCCGCCAGGCGTGACCTAGAAGAGCGTACGCGCTAGGTTCGGCCGTCACGGTCGCGCGAGCCGGCCGTGATTCGAAACACCTGACGGAGACATGCTGGATGCCGATGGACGCCCACGATATCGAATCGATGATCAAGGCAGCTATCCCCGATGCCGAGGTGACGATCCGCGATCTCGCAGGCGACGGCGACCATTACGCCGCGACCGTGATCTCGGAATCCTTCCGCGGCAAGTCGCGGGTGCAGCAGCACCAGATCGTCTACCAGTCGCTCAAGGGGCAGATGGGCGGCTTGCTGCATGCGCTGGCGCTGCAGACCGGAGTGCCGGAGGGCTAAGGCCCCGACGAGCGGCAGCGGGGCGGGGAAGCGATGGCGGAGAATCCACGCGGCGCGATGTATCGCCCGATCGTGCCGAACCAGCACAGCCGCGTGACCTACGCCGAGCTGTTCTTCGATCTCGTTTTCGTCTTTGCGGTCACGCAGATCTCGCACACGCTGCTGGCGCATTTCACGCCTCCAGGCGCGCTGCAGGTTACGCTGCTGTTTCTCGCGGTGTGGTGGGTATGGGTCTACACCTCCTGGATCACCAACTGGCTCAATCCCGAAAAGACCCCGGTCCGGCTGCTGCTGTTTGCGCTGACGCTCGGCGGCCTCGTGCTCTCGACATCGATCCCGGCGGCGTTTGACGGACGCGGATTGTGGTTTGCGACGGCTTACGCCGCGATGCAGGTCGGCAAGACGGTGTTTCTGTGGATCTCGACGCCGCCATCCCGGTCGCTGGCGCGCATGAACGCGATCCGTATCACGACCTGGCTGTCGGTATCGGCGATTTTCTGGATCGCGGGCGGGTTGGCGGAAGGCCAGTCGCGGCTGGTGCTTTGGGCCATTGCGCTCGCGATCGAGTATATTTCACCGGCGGTGCGGTTCTGGATTCCCCGCTACGGCGCGTCTGCCGTTGCCGATTGGGTCGTCGAAGGCGGCCACATGGCCGAGCGCTGTGCCGGCTTCATCATCATCGCACTCGGCGAATCCATCGTCGTGACCGGCGCGACCTTCGCCGAACTGACGTGGACGACCGAAAACGTCCTGGCGTTCGTATCAGCCTTCGTCGGGTGCCTCGCGATGTGGTGGATCTATTTCCATAAGGGCGCCGAAGCGGGCTCCGAGCAGATCTCAAAATCGAGCGAGCCGGGAAGGCTGGCGCGTCTGGCCTATACCTATCTACACATGCCGATCGTGGCCGGGATCATCGTCTCGGCGGTGGCCGACGAGCTCGTGCTGAAGCATCCGGGCGGGCATTCCGATCTCAAGACGGTGATAAGCGCGATCGGCGGTCCCTTGCTGTTTCTGTTCGGGACCATCCTGTTCAAGCACAGCTTTCGCGGCTTCCTTCAGCTCTCCCACGGGGCCGGTATCGCCGCACTCGGCGTGCTCGCCTGGTTCGCAAGCGAGCTGTCGCCGCTGATGCTGTCCATCCTGACCACCGCGATCATGATCGTGGTCGCGGTATGGGAATCTATCTCGCTGCGAACTGGCCCCGAGGAATAGCGCCTCTCGAGCCTTGTCGGTTCTGATGGAATCAGAACCGGGCTCGAGTCTTTTGTTTTGACGCGTTTTCTTTACGCGAACCGGTATCCACTTCGCTTGAAAACGCTCTAGTCAGGCAGCGAGCGCCTGACCGGTAGCAGGGGCGACGTGCTGTTCTGATCGACGACGTTTCGAAGAACGAGAGTTGACAATTGCACGACGAGCGCCCGCAGCCTGGCGTTCTCCTCGATGAGGGAGGTCCGTTCGGTGTCCACCTCTTGATCCCAAGCTTCGTCCGCATGAACGGACGACGAGCTGGAAAATCCCCTCCGGTGGCCGGACGTTGGATACGCATTTCCCATGACTGACATCCCCTGGCACGAACTCACCCCTAGCCGAGCCTGCCGCAGAAACTCGACTGAGTCCGCGTCAAAAGTCGGACGGTTCGAAGGGCAAACGACAGCGCTGATGCGGCGTTTTGCGGGCGGGCCCATAAAGATGAAGATTTGTTAAGAAGTTTGTCTATAGTGAGCGTGGCAAAGGTGCGGGGACGCGCGGCGGCGTAGCATCTTTCCATCAGACCTTGACCAGCGCGAGTCACTCAGTACCCACGGACGTGCCGTGGGCGGGAATACGCGCCTATGAAACAAAGTGAAGCAAGAGTACGCATCATTCAGGAGTGGGATCGCTGGATCGTAACGAAGGCGATCGAGCAGGACAGGCCCACTGGAAAAGACTCCTTGAAGTTCTTCCATGAGCTGCAGGACACCGGATCGCAGCTATTGGATTTCCAGTCTCGCGGGCAGGACAAGTGGCGGATCATCCACGCGTGGCTGCTGGGGGCAGACCGGTTGTTCGACGACTGGATATCCGCCGCGCCCCGGATCGCCCCGTCACGACGGATGCGGCCGGATCGCAGGAGATTGGTCAAGACTTAAACGGCCCCGAGCTGCCAGCTCGGGACCACCCTTCAATCTGCTGCCGCCAGCGCGTGAACGGAAAACATCCGATCGCGGTCGGTCCAGGATTCCCGTACCGACCAGCCGGAGTCGCGCGCCAGTGCGGTGAAGCGGTCGAGGCTGTATTTGTAACTCGACTCGGTGTGGATGCTCTCACCCGGGCGGAATGAGAAATTCCGCCCGAGGATGCGTACGGTCTGCGCCTTCTTGGCGATCAGGTGCATCTCGATGCGATGGCGCTCGCGATTATAGACCGAGCGGTGCATGAAGGCGGAAACGTCGAAATTGCCGCCGAGCTCGCGGTTGATGCGGACCAGGACGTTGAGATTGAACCGCGCGGTGACGCCGGCGGCGTCGTTATAGGCGTCATAAAGCACCCGCTCGTTCTTTTCGAGATCGACGCCGATGATCATCTGCGCGCCTTCGCCCAGAATGTCGCGCGCACTGCGCAGGAAGGCGCGTGCTTCGTGCGGCTCGAAATTGCCGAGCGTCGATCCCGGAAAGAACCCGACCTTGGGCATCCCTTCGATCTCGGCCGGCAGGGCAAACGGCGCGGTGAAATCGGCGGCAACCGGATAGATGCCGAGCTCCGGAAAATCCTGCCGCAAGGCGCTCGCCTGTGCGTTAAGGAAGTCGCCGGAAATGTCGACCGGGACGTAAGCGCCGAAATCGCAGCATTCCAAAAGCAGGCGGACCTTGGTGGTCGCGCCGGCGCCAAATTCCACCAGCGCGGCGCCCTTGGGAATGACGGAAACGATCTCGTCGCCGCGGCTGCGCAGAATGCCGAGTTCGGTGCGGGTCGGATAATATTCCGGTAGAATCGTGATCTGCTCGAACAGCTCGGAACCCGCGGCGTCGTAGAAATATTTCGGCGACAGACGCTTGGGAAATTGCGAGAGATCGCCGATCACGTCGCCGGCGAAGGTCGAAGTCTGCTCGTCGAACTGGTGCGTTTGGGCCAAAGCGGCGGCATGCACATTCATGATACTCTCCTGAACGCGCTTACCGGCGCGCCTTCATCAAGGGATAAGTCAGGCGTAATCGGCGAGGCGTAACCCCGTGAATTGCCAGCGGTGGTGCGGATAGAAGAAGTTGCGGTAGGTGATACGGCTGTGGAGGGGAGGAGTTGCAAGCGAGGAGCCGCGCAGCACCAGCTGGTTGACCATGAACTTGCCGTTATATTCGCCCAGCGCACCCTCGATCGCGCGGTAGCCGGGGTAGGGGGAGTAGGAGCTGCGGGTCCACTGCCAGACGATGCCGAAAGCGTCGTTGAGCTGGCCGGCGCGGGCAGCGACCTCCCATTCCATTTCGGTCGGCAGATGGCGGCCGGCCCAGCGCGCGAACGCGTCCGCCTCGTAGTAGCTGACATGGCTGACCGGGGCTGAAGGGTCGACCGGCTGCAATCCGCCGAGCGTCATGATCCGCCATTCGCCGTCGACCTGGCGCCAGTGGCCGGGGGCCTGCCAACCCTCGTTGGTTGCGGCGGCAAAGCCGTCCATCAGCCACAGCGTGGCCGTGCCGTAGCCGCCGTCCTTCATGAAGGCCAGCCAATCGGCATTGGTGACGAGGTTGCGGGCGAGCCTGACCGGGCCGACCAGGGCGCGGTGCGCCGGCTTTTCATTGTCGAAATGGAAGCTGTCGTCGCTGTGCCCGACCGTGTGGATGCCCTCGTTGAGGGTGACCCATTCCTCGCCCTCGCGATGCGACGGCGGCAAGCGCCATGACGGATCGTAGGCCGGCGGGATCGGGTTCTGCGCAAAGGCGTGCAGGATGTCGGTCAGCATCAATTCCTGATGCTGCTGCTCGTGGTTGAGGCCGACCTCGACCAGCGGCCCGAGCTTGGCGAGGGCCTCCTCGCCGGCGGTCTGGAAGAACTTGACCACGGCGGCATCGACATGCCGGCGATAGGCGGTGACCTCGTCCGAGCTAGGGCGGGTGAGGTGGCCGCGCTGGTGGCGGGCGTGCCGGGGACCCGCCGTGACGTAATAGGAATTGAACAGAAACGCGTAATCGGGGTGGAAGGGCTGGTAACCCTCGCAGTGCTCGCCGAGCAGGAATTGCTCGAAGAACCAGGTGGTATGGGCGCGATGCCATTTGGCCGGGCTGGCGTCCGGCATCGACTGGATGAGCTGGTCCTCGGGACTCAAGGGAGCGGCCCGGCGTTCGGTCTCATCCCGGACGGCCAGATAGGCTTCTGTCAAATTCTGGGCGAGGGTGCCGGAATCGGAGAAAAGTGACGGGGCTGATGTCGCAAACTCGGCGGCGGCTACTGATTTCGTCACGGGTGTCTCCGGTCGAGGGAGAGAACGTTAGTCTGGCAAACTGGTTCCTGCCGGACAGTCCGTCCTAGATAGGGGTTCCTGTCCGGGAAAAAAGCCTTCGCCCGGTATGATATTGATGCCGTCAGACTATGGGGCCACGGTCTCTCCTGGGGCCCAAACCGGCCTATGCATGCCAGCTCCTCGCCATTTTACTTTGGATGCACAACGGTTTGGGCTACATATATGGCAAGTGACCGGGTTAGATGGATCAGGCCCGTCAGGCGAAGCCGCAGGGGGGGCTGTGTGCCCCAAAAGGAAGCGAATATGAGCATCGAACAATTCATCGACAACGAAGTGAAGTCGAACGACGTCGTGCTGTTCATGAAGGGCACGCCGCAGTTTCCGCAGTGCGGTTTCTCCGGCCAGGTGGTGCAGATCCTCGATCACGTCGGCGTCGGCTACAAGGGCCTGAACGTCCTGGAATCCGCCGAGCTTCGCAACGGCATCAAGGAATATTCGAACTGGCCGACCATCCCGCAGCTCTACGTCAAGGGCGAGTTCGTCGGCGGCTGCGACATTATTCGCGAGATGTTCCAGGCTGGTGAATTGCAGCAGCTGTTCGCCGACAAGGGCGTCACCGTCAGCGCGGCGGCCTCGGCCTGAGCGGTCTCGCGCGCCAGATCGGCACGGCGCGGCTGGAAGTCATTGTTGCCGACATCACCACGCTGCGCGTTGACGCCATCGTCAACGCCGCGAATTCGTCGCTCCTTGGCGGGGGCGGCGTCGATGGCGCGATCCATCGGGCTGCGGGGCCGGAACTCTTGGCTGAATGCCGGACGCTCCACGGCTGCGAAACCGGGAACGCCAAGGTCACCAAGGGCTATCGGCTCAAGGCCAAACACGTGATTCACACAGTTGGGCCGGTGTGGAACGGCGGTACCCTCGGCGAGGACGATCTGCTCGCCTCCTGCTATCGCCGCTCGATCGAACTGTGCGAGAAGCACGGGCTTGCCTCAGTGGCCTTTCCGGCGATTTCCACCGGCATCTATCGCTTCCCCGCTGAACGCGCGGCCGGCATCGCGCTCCTGACCGTCGTCGATACGCTCCCGGCCGCCCCCACACTGGCGCAGGTGATCTTCTGCTGCTTCTCCGACGCCAGCGCGCAGTTGCATCAGGAGGCTCTGGAAGCGTTTGGCAGCCCTTGTGCCGACTGACAGGCCGCCGCTACACTCCCCGCGAGTTCCGGGAGGGGTTCCATGAGTTCATTAACGTTTTTGCGCGCGCTGGGCTTCGGCGCGCTGATGCTTGCCACGCTGTCGTCCGCCCGCGCCGAAGGCACGTTCGACATTCCAGCGGGCGCGCATTTCAACAAGGACAAGCTTGCGAAGATCACCGAGTTCTTCAAGAACGAAGTGTCGACCGGCAAGATCGCCGGCGCGAACGTTCTGATCCAGCAGCACGGCAAGCCGGTCTATCACGAGACCTTCGGCGTGCAGGACGTGGCGTCCACGGCGCCGATCAATGACAAGACCATCTTCCGCCTGTCTTCGCTGACCAAGGCGATCACCTCCGTGGTGGCGATGCAGTTGGTTCAGGACGGCAAGATCAAGCTCGACGATCCCGTCTCGAAGTACATTCCTTCCTTCGCAAACATGAAGGTCGGTGAGGAGAAAAAGGCCGACGACGGTACCAAGACGCTCGAACTGGTGCCGATGACCAAACCCATCACCATTCTCGACCTGATGCGTCATACCTCCGGCATCACCTATGGCTTCTACGGCGACAGCCTGGTGCGCAAGGCCTACAAGGAGGCCAATATCTACGCGGGCGAATTCGACCTCGCCGAATTCGCAGAGCGGATCGCCAAGCTGCCGCTGCACAACCAGCCGGGTGCGCTCTGGCAATACGGCCATTCCACCGACATCCTGGCGCGGATCATGGAGATCGTGTCCGGAAAATCATTGCTCGAGATCGAAAAGGAAAAGCTGCTCGATCCGCTCGGCATGACCGACACCGGCTTCTTCGTCACCGAACCGGAGCGGCTGCAGCGGCTCGCCCAGCCGGTGCCGAACGACAGTGATTTCCGGGTCGGCCGCCTGTACAGGACCGAGGTTCGCCAGAAGTGGGAATCCGCCAGCGGCGGCATGGTTTCAACCATGTCGGATTTTTTGAAATTTGCGCAGATGCTGGCCAATGGCGGAACGTTCGAGGGCAAGACCTATCTCAGCCCGAAGACGTTCGAACTGATGGCATCGGACCACGCCGGCAAGGACTCTGGCGTTGCGCGGGATCATTACTATTTCCCCGGTGACGGTTTCGGTATGGGCCTTGGGCTTGCCGTGCGCACCGATCCTGGTAATGCCAAGCCGCCGCCGCCGGGATCATTGGGTGAACTCAAATGGGACGGCGCCGCCGGCTGTTACATGGTGATCGACCGCAAGCAGGACATGTTCTTCGTGGTGCTGGAGCAGACGCCGACGGAACGCCAGCGCATCCAGCGGACGCTGAAGCAGATGGTCTATGAAGCCTTGGAGAACTGACGGCGCCGCAGGGCGCTGCCTTGGTGTAGCGGCGCTGGCCATTCTCGTCGGCGCCGGATGGCTGCACGCGGTGCGAGCCGAGCCGAAAGCGCCGGACGCGCCAACTTTCTCGCGCGCGGCCCTTGACCGGATTGGGGATGAGCTCCGCAACGAAGTCACCACCGGTAAGATTCCCGGCGCCATCCTGCTGATCCAGCAGCACGGCAAGCCGGTCTATTCCGAGAGTTTCGGCGTGCGGGACGCGGCAACCGGCCAGCCGATGACGCCGGACACGATTTTCCAGATCTATTCGATGTCGAAAGCCGTTACCTCGGTCGCCGCGATGATGTTGGTCGACGACGGCAAGCTGGGCCTCGACGATCCCGTGTCGAAATACATTCCTGCCTTTGCGGATGCAAAAGTCGGCGTCGATCTTTCCGATGAAGCAGGACAGTATCCGCTCAAGCTCGAGCCGTTGAAGCGCCCGATCACGGTCAGGGATCTGCTGCGGCACACGTCGGGGATCACTTACGGCTTCTTCGGCGAAACCGCAGTGCAGAAACTCTACGCCAATTCCAAACTGTACGCCGGCGATTTCGATAACGCCGAATTCGCCGATCGGATCGCGACACTGCCGCTCGCCGATCAGCCCGCAGTGCGTTGGAATTACAGCCATTCAACCGACGTGCTGGGCCGTGTCGTCGAGGTGGCCTCGGGGCAGACGCTGTTTCAGTTCGAGAAGCAACGATTGTTCGATCCTCTCGGCATGTCCGAGACCGCATACTATGTCGCAGATGAATCGAAGTGGTCGCGCATTGCCCAGGCATTTCCCGTCGATCGATTTCGGGTGGCCGGAATGAGGGACCCGGCATTGCCGCGGCGCTGGGAATCCGGCGGAGCGGGTCTGGTATCGACGATCGGGGACTACGCCCGCTTCCTGCAAATGCTGCTGAACGGAGGCAAGCTGGACGGCAAGCGGTACCTCAAGCCCGAGACGGTCGCGCTGATGACGTCGGATCAGATCGGGCCGGAGACCGGGATCCTTCACGATCCCTTCTATTTCCCGGGCCCGAGCAGCGGCTTTGGTCTTGGCTTTGCCGTGCGCACGTCACCGCCGCCGAATACGACATGGCCGCTCGGCGAATACCGCTGGGACGGTGCGGGCGGCAGTTTCTATTTTGTCGATCCGCAGGACGACCTGCTCGTTGTCTGCATGGTGCAGGCCCCGACGCAAGGCGGGCGGATCCAGCTGGCGCTGAAGACGATGATGTTCGAGGCGCTGGGCAAAGGCCTGCGCACCACGGATTGATAATCGCCGGATTACGCCACGGCGTTGCGCGCGATCGTCTCGCGGAAGAAAGCCGCGCTCAACTTGGGCGTCCGGCGCTTGGTTTCGAAGTCGACGTGATAGAGGCCGAAGCGCTCTTCATATCCATCCGACCATTCGAAATTGTCCATCAGGCTCCACAGGAAATATCCGAGCACGGGGACGCCCTCTGATGTCGCGCGCTGCAACTGCGTCAGATAGTTGCGTAAGTACATGATGCGATCGACGTCGTAGATAGTGCCGTCCGCGGCCGGCTGGTCGCTCCCCGACGTTCCGTTCTCGGTGATGTAGATCGACTTCACGTTCCACAGTTTTGCAACGTGGCGCGGCACCCAGTACATCGCCTCGGGGGCAGGCCTGAGCCAGGTCGCCTTCATGTGCGGGAACGATTTGGGAAATGGCGCCAGCGTGAAGCCGCGCTCGTTGTCGGCAGCAACGACGTAATGATCAGGCATGTAGACATTCAGCCCGACAAAATCGATCGGGGAGGAGATGATGCGCAGATCTTCGGCGGTGTATTTCGGAGCATCTTTGCCGGCCTGCGCGAGATATGCATCGGTGTATTTTCCCTCGAGCATCACGGTCAGATAGCCGGCATTGAGCTCGCGCGTCGCGAGCTCGGCTGCGCGGATGTTGGCAGGCGTTTCGATGGCCGGAATGCAGCTCACGGCATTTTCCGCCGGACCGATCCTGATTCCCGCCTGACCACTGGCCCGGATCGCCTGAACCGCGAGACCGTGCCCCAGCGCGACGTTGTGCCGGACCTGCTTCACATCAGGTGGGGATAGTTTGAGCCCCGGCGCATCAGCGCCAAACTCATGGCCGAGATGAACGAGCCTGGAGCATTCGTTGATGGTGAAGAAGTGCTTCACCCGGTCGCTTAGGCGCCCCGTGACATGGGCTGCGTAATCCGCAAATGCCTTTGACGTATCGCGCGAGGTCCAGCCGCCGAAGCGGTCCTGCAGTGCCTGCGGCAGGTCCCAATGATACAGCGTCGCGAACGGCTCGATGCCGTTCGCCAACAATTCGTCGACAAGGCGGTTGTAGAAATCGAGACCCTTTGGATTTGGCGCGCCGGCGCCTTCCGGGAAGACGCGCGGCCAGGCAATCGAGAACCGATAGGCCTTTGCACCCAGCGCCTTCATCAACTGGATGTCTTCCTTGTAAAGACGATAGTGGTCGGTCGCGGTATCGCCGTTGCTGTTATCGGAGATGGTCCCGGGCGTGTGGGTGAAGCGGTCCCAGATCGAAGGACCACGGCCGTCTTCGTTTACGGCTCCCTCAATCTGATAGGCCGAGGTCGCGGTACCCCACAGAAAACCGTTCGGAAAGCCGGAAGAGGTGGCTCGTCTTGTTGTGGTATCGGCGTCCGATTGGGCCCGTCCGGATCCGGCCGACAGCGCCGACATGCCAAGTGCCGACCAGCCTGCAATCCTGCCAAATTGGCGCCTTGAAAATCTCTTGAATGGCATCTTCTCTCTCGCCGCGCCGGGATCAATTTTGAGCAAAACGGGCTCACTCTTGATGCTTCGTGTTTGAAGCAGGCCTAATATCACCGCTTCCGTGTCTCGGTGCAATTGTGCAACAGGCTGCATCGCGGGTCGACAGGGCTGCCGCTCGCCGCTAAATAAGCGGACATATTCACCGATTTGGGGAGCAGGACGATCGGCTTTCGCACGCCGCTGGCGCTTTTCTTCGTATCGCTGGGCATCGTTGCCGCGGTGTGGTGGTGGCTGGCCACGCCGGTGGCGCTGACGCGCGCGCCGATCGATGATGCGTCGAAGCTGGAGTGCATTTCCTACGCGCCGTTCCGCAACGATCAGACGCCGCATGATCCGACGCTGATCGTCCGTCCGGAGCAGATCGCCGAGGATCTGGCTGAGCTGGCCAAGGTCTCCAAATGCATCCGCACCTATTCCATCGACAACGGGCTCGACAAGGTGCCCGATCTTGCGTCGAAGGTCGGATTGAAGGTTCTGCTCGGCATCTGGATCGGACGCGATCGCGCCAAGAACGCCCAACTCGCCGACATCGCGGTTTCTCTGGTGAAGGATCATCCCGGCACGGTCACGGCCGTGATCGTCGGCAGCGAAGTGCTGCTGCGGGGAGAGATGACCGTCGCCGACCTGCGGCAGATCATCCGCTCGGTCAAGCCGCGCGTGAATGTGCCGGTGACCTACGCAGATGTTTGGGAATTCTGGTTGCGTTACCGCGAAGTAGGTGAGGACGTCGATTTCATCACCGCCCATTTCCTGCCCTACTGGGAGGACGTTCCGCCGCGCGCCAAGGAGGCGGCCGCGCATGTGGATGAGATTCGCAAGCAGGTGGTGGCAGCCTTTCCCGGCAAGGAGATCCTGATCGGCGAAACCGGCTGGCCTAGCCACGGGCGGATGCGCGACGGTGCGCTGGCTTCCCGTGTCAACCAGGCGCGTTTCATTTCCGAGATTCTCGAGCGGGCGAGACAGGACAAATTTCGCGTCAATTTTTTTGAAGCCTATGACGAACCGTGGAAGCGCCGCTGGGAAGGGACCGTGGGTGGCTACTGGGGGCTGTTCGACGGGACCGAACGCAAGCTGAAATATCCGGCAGGGGTAGCCATCAGCAACTATCCGTTCTGGAAGCTGCAGATGGGCTGCGGGATGTTTCTTTGCATCGGAATATTCGCAACAGCCTTGATCACGCTGAAGCGCCGTCCGTCGCCGACGCCATTGGCATCGTGGCTGGCGGTCGCCATGTCCGCGACCGTCAGCGGGATCCTACTGGGCGTGAGCGCCGACAAGATGCTCCACGAAAGCTATGGGGCCGGTGGCTGGCTGGTTCAGGGTTTTTTGCTGGCGGCGGCAGTGACAGCGCCGCTGCTGTCTACCTACGCCTTGATGTCGGGGCGCGGGCTTCCGTCGTTTCTTGAAGTGTTGGGACCGGCCAAGGGCCTGACCCCGTTTTTCATGGCCAACATGCTGGGCATCACGCTGATCGTAACGACGCTCATATCAACGCAAACCGCGCTCAGCCTGATCTTCGACGCGCGCTGGCGCGATTTCCCGTTCGCCGCCTTGACCATGGCCGCGGTGCCGTTCTGGACATTGGCGTTCCTCAACGGTTCGAAATCCGGCGAGCGACCGCTCGCGGAAGCCGTGTTCGCCGGGCTGTTCGCGCTTGCCGCGGTCTATGTCGTCTTCAACGAAGGGTTCGAGAACTGGCAGGCGATGTGGACCGGGGCGGCGTATGTCCTGCTCGGCAGTGCGCTGTGGCGGGCGCGCACTGCTGCTGTTGACTGAGTTCGCTCACGCCCCGCGTACGATCTCGCGCACGATGCCGACCGTCTCCTCGATCATGTCAGCGCTGACGTCGAGATGGGTGCAGGCGCGAATGCGGCCGTCCATCATCGCGAGCAGGACGCCGCGCTTGCGCAAGGCCACGACCATTTTGTCGCCGGCTATGCCCGCGCCGTCAGGCTTGAAGAACACCAGATTGGTCTCGGGCTGCTGCACCTCGATGCCGTTGATCTGCGACAGCCCGCGCGCCAGCGCCCGCGCATTGGCGTGATCGTCGGCGAGGCGATCGACGTGATGGTCGAGCGCGTAGACGCAGGCAGCCGCAGCAATGCCGGCTTGCCGCATCGATCCGCCGAGCCGCTGCTTCCAGCGCCAGACGTCGTCGATGAAGGCGCGCGAACCCGCAATCACGCCACCGATCGGCGCGCCGAGGCCTTTTGAGAAATCGATCCAGGCCGAATCCCAGCCGGCGGCCATGTCGCGCGCCGATATTTTTGTCGCGACGCAGGCGTTCAACAGCCGCGCGCCATCCATATGGGTGATGAGCCCGTTCGCCTTGGCGATCGCTACCACTTCATCCAGCGCCGTTTTCTTCCAGATCGTGCCGCCACCGATGTTGGCGGTCTGCTCGACGCTGACGACGGTCTGCGGCGGCTGGTAACGCGAGCGCGGATGCAGCGCGGCGCGGAATGTTTCGGGTGCGAATTGCCCGTCGTCGCCCGGGAGCGGCGTGATCTGGAATCCGCCTAACGCAGCATGCGCGCCGCCTTCGCGGGCAATGATATGCGCGCTGACATGGGCCAGAATTTCATCGCCCGGCCGGCAATGGGCCAGCGTCGCCGCGACGTTGCACATGGTGCCCGATGGCATGAACACCGCGGCTTCCTTGCCGAGCAGGTCGGCGACGCGTTCGCACAGCAAATTCACCGTCGGATCGTCACCGATCTGTTCGTCGCCGACCTCGGCGCGCGCCATCGCCTCGCGCATCGCTGGTGTGGGGCGCGTCTGCGTGTCCGACAGCAGGTTGATGCGGATGGGGTCGGCCTTGGGGTCGCGCGGGGCAGGGGTGTAGTGCATGGAGGGTTCTCGATATTTGCAACGTGATGAGGGGAGAAGGAATTATCTGAAGCGCAGATTTTCGCGTGACAGCTGGTCGATCGATCTGCACCCCATCAACTTCATTCCTCGCTCGATCTCGGCCCGCATCAGGCCGAGGGCGCGCTCAACGCCGGCCTGACCGGCCGCGGCGAGAGGATAAAGATAGAAGCGTCCAACGCCAACAGCCTTGGCCCCCAGCGACAGCGCTTTCAGGACGTGGGTTCCGCGCTGGACCCCGCCGTCCATGATCACGTCGATCCGGTCCCCGACGGCATCCACGATTTCAGCCAATTGATCGAACGCCGCCCGCGAGCCGTCGAGCTGCCGGCCGCCATGGTTGGAAAGCACGATACCGGTGCAGCCGATTTCAACGGCGCGTTTGGCGTCGGCCACCGACATGATGCCCTTCAGGCAGAATTGCCCGCCCCATAGCTGCACCATTTCAGCGACGTCGTCCCAGGTCATGGCGGGGTCGAGCATTTCGGTGAAGTAGCGGCCGATCGACATCGCGCCGCCGCTCATATCGACGTGCTCGTCGAGCTGAGGCAGTTTGAAACCCTCATGGGTGAGGTAGTTGATGCCCCACATCGGCTTGACCGCAAACTGGGCCATGCCGGCAAGCGTCAGCCTGAAGGGAATTGAGAATCCGGTACGCAGGTCGCGTTCGCGGTTGCCGCCGGTGATGCTGTCCACGGTCAGCATCATGACGTTGACGCCGGCTTCCTTCGCCCGCTGCATCATGGCGCGGTTGAGCCCGCGATCCCGGTGAAAATAGAACTGATAGACCTGCGGCGTGTCGTGCGCCTTGCGCAATTCCTCGAGGCTTACGGTGCCGAGCGAGGATACGCCGAACATCGTGCCATACTTCGCGGCCGCGGCGGCCACCGCCCGTTCGCCGGCATGGTGGAACAGTCGCTGCAGTGCGGTCGGGGAGCAATAGATCGGCATCGCCAGTTTCTGGCCCATGACGGTCACCGACATGTCGATGGCTTCGACCCCGCGCAGGACGTTGGGCACCAGATCGCAACGCTCGAAGCTCGCGGTATTCTGGCGAAACGTTGCCTCGTCATCGGCGGCGCCGTCGATGTAGTTGAAGATCGGGCCGGGCAACCGTCGTTGAGCCAGCTTGCGGAAATCATGGAAGTTGTAGCAGTCGCTCAAACGCATGTTGTCCCCGGCACCGGTTCAACCGATGACCATCCTTGGCTGAACCCTCGGCTGAATCCTACTTGCAAGTCGGCGCTTGAACCATGCGCATTCCAAACTGCGGGTAGAAAAAAGGCCCCGGCAAAACCGGGGCCTTTGATATCTCTGAACCGAGGACCGATCAGCGCGAATAGAATTCGACGATCAGATGCGGCTCCATCTGCACCGCGAACGGCACGTCCGACAAAGCGGGGATGCGGGTGAACTTCGCGGTCATCTTGCCGTGATCGGCTTCGATGAAGTCGGGCACGTCGCGCTCGCCGAGCTGGCTTGCTTCCAGCACCGGGGTGAGCTGCTTGGAGGATTCCTTGATCTCGACGAGGTCGCCGGGCTTGAGTTTGTAGCTCGAAATGTTGACGCGGCGGCCGTTCACCTTGATGTGGCCGTGGTTGATGAACTGGCGCGCGGCGAACATCGTGGCGACGAACTTGGCGCGATAGACCACCGTATCGAGGCGGCGCTCGAGCAGGCCGATCAGGTTTTCACCGGTGTCGCCCTTCATCCGGCCGGCTTCGACATAGATGCCGTGGAACTGGCGCTCGGAAATGTTGGCGTAGTAGCCCTTGAGCTTTTGCTTGGCGCGGAGCTGGACGCCGAAGTCGGACAGCTTGCCCTTGCGGCGCTGGCCGTGCTGGCCGGGGCCGTATTCACGGCGGTTCACGGGGCTCTTCGGGCGGCCCCAGATGTTCTGGCCCATACGGCGATCGATCTTGTATTTCGCCTCACTGCGCTTAGTCATCGCGTCCTCTGCATTAGGTTTGAGTTTTGAGGAAACGCGCCCTCCTGTGCACCGGCACTTGCCGGGGCCGACAGGTCCGCCTCGAAAGCTCGGGGAAGACCACGGGTCGCGAAACGCAACGCGGGCCGAAACCGGCCCGCGAGCAAGCGGGTTCTTAGGGAGAAAACGCCGTTCTGTCAACGAAAACGCCCGGTTTTCGAGGCCGGATCCGCCGCCGTCAGGTCGCGACCGCCCGGACCGGTTTGGGCTCGCTTTGCTGCCGATTTGCCCGCAATTCGGCGGCAATTTCACCGTTCAGCACCTGTTCCAGCCGGTTCAGCGCCCTGGCCATCGGGGCGGCGTCGGTAATCCGGTGATCCCAGCGCAGCACGACGTCGATGGTCTGGTCGGGCTTTTCCACCCCATAGCTCAGGACAAACGGTCCGGGGCTGATGGCGTGGAGCTGGCCGGCACCATAGGCGGCCACCGAGGTCACGCCAAAACTGCCGAAATAATTGGCCCGCTGGCGGCCGAAATTCAGCCCGACCGCCCAGAACAGGCGGCGCAGCGGCAGCGGCAGCCGGGTGGTTCGCAAAATCTTCCGGAACGCCGGCACCTCGTCGATCGGCGCCTCCTTGGCATGCCGGATCAGGGTTTCGACCTCGGCAAGCGGCATTTCATCGGGTGCGGCGACCTTTTGCGGCAGCACGCAATCCTGGCCGTCCTCGACCCTGGCGATCGCCACCATAGCGACGCTGCGGGGCAGTTCGTAAAAGGCAGGGATCGGCCATTTGACATAAAGGGTGCGCAGCACCGGCTCTTCCTTCGCCACCAGCGCGAACGCCTTGACGAAGATCGCAGCCCAGCCCGGTCGCTCGGCCGCCTGTCCACGGGCCTCCTGCAGGGCGCGGATATGAAGCGGGCGCGCGAGCGAAACAAAGGGCACGCGGAGCGACGCGTGCATGAGGTCGGCGACCAGGCGGCGCGGTAGTGTGATTTTTCGAACCGTTCCGCGCATCGCTCCACTCAGGGTTTCCGCAACAAGCAAATCACAAAAGGCCCGCCGCTCCGGCGGCCTGCCAGTATCTCATCTAGCACGAACCTGGCAATTTGACGCCAGCGAGATCGCTTTACGGCGCCGGCTTGGCCAGCGGCTCACCAGCCTTTACCACGTAAACCCCGAGCACTTTGAAGGGCTTGTCGCCAGCTTTTGCGTCGTGAATTGCGCCTTCGGGGATTTGATAGGATTCCCCTGCCTTGATTTTCATCGGGGGCTGGCCGTCGATGATAAGCTCGAGTTCGCCTTCGAGCACGTAGCCGGTTTCGGCCCCCGGATGGGTATGGCGGCCCGCGGCCCCGCCGGCGGGAACTTCCGCAATCGCGGTGACGGTGTTGTAGCCGGCCGGGAAATCGAGCTTTTGCAGCGGCGTGCGTTTGATCCCGGTTTGCTGGGCGATGGCGACACTGGCGCCCGCGACAGCCACGACGGCCAGTCCGAGCAGAAGCTTTTTGATCATGCGTTTTCTCCCTGTTGAGAAAGTTTAGCAGCGGTTGTGCGGTGCTGGAAGCGGCCGCGTCGTCTCGGCACCTATCGCTTGATCCCGTCAAGGCTCGCGGCGATGCCGCGCTGGAACAGCGACCAGTCGAAGCCGAGCGCCAGCGCCACATAGCCGCGCGCGATCATCCGGTTGGCCTGTTCGGCGGTGCGGGCGACGCCGCCGATCGGCACGCCGCTCCTGAGGATCCCTTCTTCCGCGCGCGCCATCAGCGTCACGACTTCCGGGTCGTCAGGCAGGCCGCGCTTGTTGATGGAGGTCGCGAGGTCGCCGGGGCCGATCACCGCGAGGTCGATGCCTGGTGTCGCCATGATCTCGTCGATGCGTTCGACCGCTTCGACATGTTCGATGGTGATCATGCAGATCATGTCATCGTCGGCGGTCGTCATATATTCCGGCATCGAGACGCCCCAGCGGAACGGCGCGTGGAACGGGCCCCACAGCCGGTCGCCCTTTGGCGGATAGCCCACGCTGCTCACGGCCTTTTCGGCGTCCGCTCGGCTGCAGATCATCGGAAAGTTGATGCCGAGCGCGCCGATGTCCATCGGGGCTTTCGCCAGCCACGGCTCATTGGCGGCAATTCGCACCATCGGCACGCAGGGTGTACCGGCCGTTGCGGTGATCATCGCGTGCGCCGAGCCGAGATCGATCGGCCCATGCTCGAGATCGACGATGATCCAGTCCATCCCCGAACGCGCCATGATTTGCACGGTCTGGATCGAGGGAATGGTCGCGATCGCGCCGAAGGTCGGGCGTCCCTCCCGCCATAGCTGGCGCAGACGGTTGAGCGGCGCAGGTTGTGCGGAGGTCAAGGCGGAAACTCCCTAATCAAACGGCCGATTAAAAAATGCGTGATCAGTATCATATGGATAAATCCGTGGCCCATCGAGCCACATTGTTTTTAACGAATCGCACCTGGTTTTTAACGCTTCGCGCCTGGCTCGCCATGATTCCGGCGCAAGCGGCAAGCAACGCAACGCCTAAGAATTCAGCGCGAAGGATGCTTTCATGACGATCAATCGACGTACGTTCCTGGCAGCGGCATCTAGCCTCGTGCTCTCGCCCGCGTTCGCGGAGGAGGCGCCGCCGGCGCTGGCGGCGTATGAGCGCGAAACCGGTGGACGGATCGGCCTTTATGCCGAGAATCTCGCAAGCGGCACGAAGCTGGTCTGGCGCGCCGAGGAGCGCTTCGTCATGTGCAGCACGTTCAAGGCCTCGCTCGCGGCCTGCGTGCTGGCGCGCGTCGACCGCGGCGAGGACCGTCTCGATGCCATGATCGCGTATGGCGCGGCGGATCTGCTCGACTACGCGCCGGTCGCCAAGCAAAACCTTGCCGCGGGCGCGATGCCGGTGTCCGAGATGTGCAAGGCTATCGTCGAGCTCAGCGACAACGCCTGCGCCAACCTGCTGCTGGCGCGGATCGGCGGCCCGGCCGCGCTGACGGCGTTCTGGCGTGCGAACGGAGATACGGTCTCGCGTCTCGACCATAACGAGCCGGAGCTGAACCGCTCGCCGCCCGGGGATCCCAACGACACCACCACGCCCGCCGCGATGGCCGGAAATCTGCGCCGCTTCCTGCTCGGCGATGCGCTGTCGCAGGGCTCACGCGAACATCTCACGGAATGGATGGTGGGCTGCAAGACCGGCAACAACCGCCTGCGCGGTGTGCCTGCCGAAGGACTGGAAGATCGGCGACAAGACCGGCAACAACGGCAAGGACGCCTCCGGCGACGTCGCGATCGCCTGGCCAAAGGTGGGCGGACCGGTGCTGATTTGCGCCTATACGCAGGGAGGCTCGCCCACGCCGCCGCGGTTCGAAGCCATCTTTGCGGAAATCGGACGGATGGTGGGCCGGCAATTGGGCTAGTGCCCACAGGCAGGGCGAGCAATCTGCTGTTGCGCAACCCGTAATCGAGAGTGCTAAGGTCACGGTGCGACAGGTCGAGGCAGCGGCGTGCCCATCGCCGTCATAACAAAGAATAGCCTCGGCAGAAGAGCGCGGGAGATACCCGGGCTCGACGCAACAGGGAGGCTTCCATGAATCGAAAGGCTGCGGGAATTGTTTTCATGATAGGCGTTGGAATTGCTGCGTTGGCAGGCACCGCGAGTGCGCAAAATTCACCAGCGAGTGCAGCCCTCGACACAAGCCTGCGCGGCGCGGTCGAGCGCAAGGATGTCCCGGGCGTGGTCGCGCTGATCACCGATCGGGATCGCGTGCTTTATCAGGGCGCATTCGGCGTCGCCGATGTCTCGACCGGGCGCCCGCTGACGACAGACGCGCTGTTTCGTATTGCCTCGATGACCAAGGCGATCACGTCTGTGGCGTTGATGCAACTGATCGAGCAGGGCCGTCTTGGTCTCGATGATCCGGCCGAAAAATACCTGCCGGAACTGGTGGGACTGAAGGTCATTGAATCGTTCGATAAGGCGACCGGCGCCTACCAGGTTCGTCCGGCATCGCGGCCGCCGACCGTCAAGCACTTCCTGACGCACACTTCCGGATTGGCCTATCCGTTCACCAGCGAGATCTGGCGCGATCTCAAGCCGCGCGCCGGCGAAACCTATCCGTTCGGCGGACCGCTGCTGTTCGATCCGGGCGAGCGCTGGCACTACAGCACCAGCACCGATGTCGTCGGCAAGCTGGTCGAGGTGGTGTCCGGCCAGAAGCTCGAGGATTATTTCCGCCAGCACATCTTTGCCCCGCTCAAGATGGATGACACCTCCTACAACGTGCCGGAGGCAAAGGGGCCGCGCCTCGTCGCCCAGCAGCAGCGCGGCGGCGCGCGCATGGACGGTGCCGTCGAACTGCAAAAGCCGCAGCTCGGGCTCACCATCGCGGCGCCGATCGGCGGCGGCGGCCTTGCCTCGACTGCCGATGACTACGGGCGCTTCGTGCGCATGCTGCTCAACGGCGGCGCGCTGGACGGAGCGCGTGTGCTCAAGGCCGAGACGGTGGCGCTGATGGGCCAGAACCATATCGGTGCGGTCTCGGTCCCCGCACTCAAGACCGCGCTGCCGCGGAGCGCCGATTTCACCTTCATCGCTGACGGCCGCGACAAGTGGGGGCTCGGCTTCCTCATCACCGCCGATCAGCTGCCCGGCAAGCGTTCTGCCGGCAGCCTGAGCTGGGGCGGCATCAACAATACGTTCTTCTGGATCGATCCGGCGCGCGGCATCGCCGGCGTGATCATGATGCAGTATTTGCCATTCGCGGACGCCAAGGCGCTGGCCGTCTACGACGCGTTCGAGCGCGGCGCCTATCAACTCGTCAACGCCGAACGATAGAAAACTTGCAATGCCGGGTCGGCTTCATGCCGGCCACGGCTTCCCTACGCCGGGACGCGTCCGCCGAAAAACGGCATCAGCGACCGGCTCAGCGTGTGCGGCCGCTGCGAGGTGAATATCATCTCGGCCCCGGCCTTGTCGCTTTCCCGCACCGGAGATCCCAGCAGGTCGGACACGCGCCGGGCGATGGCGGGCGCCGGATCGATCCAGTCGACCGGCCACGGCGCGAGCCTGGTCAGGCGATCGAGCAGCAGCGGATAGTGGGTGCAGGCCAGCACGATGGTATCGGTGCGATCCTTGCCATCTCCGACGAAGCAGGGGGCAAGCTCGGCTGCGATATCATGGTCGCTCACGTCGTTGCCGCTGAGGGCGGATTCGGCAAGCGAGGCGAGTTCCGCCGATCCCACCAGCGTCACTTCGCAGCCTTGCGCGAAATCATCGATCAGGCGCCTGGTGTATTCGCGCTTGACGGTGCCCTTGGTGCCGAGCACCGACACGCGTTTGGTCTTCGAACTGGCGCAGGCCGGCTTGATCGCAGGCACGGTGCCGACGAACGGCACGCTATAGGCGTTGCGCAGGTGCGACATGACCAGCGTGGAAGCGGTGTTGCAGGCAATCACGACCAAGGCGGGGGCGTGGCGCGCGATCAACTCGCCGACCAGCGGCACCACGCGGGCGATGATCTCTTCCTCGCTGTGGTGGCCATAGGGGAAGAACGCATCGTCGGCAACATAGACGTAGTGCGCATCGGGCCGGGCGCCGACGATTTCGCGCAAGACCGTGAGGCCGCCAAGGCCGGAGTCGAAGACGAGAATTGTGGGCGGGGCTGACACGCTGCGACCTTAGCCGATCTGCGGTTATCGTTCAGTTGATTTGACGGCGCCGACGCCCCGGCTTTCGGGCAACCACCAGCGGGAGCGGTAGTTTGGAATGATTCAAATCGCCTTGGCAAGACCGGAAAGCTACGACTTCCGGCCCGTAACCGACGCGCAAGCCCCCGTGTCGGCCCGGTGGATAGGAGCGGCGGAAGGCGCAACCATTATGATACGAAATACCCTGTCCACCTGGGGCAGCCTGGCGCGCTAGTTACACTGGATTCTCGGCGCCGCGATCATCGGTATGATCGCCTTCGGCTGGTGGGTGAACCACATCCCGGCGCGTCCGGACCGTTTTTTCTATCGCTCGATTCATGCCGATATCGGCTATCTCGTGCTGCTGCTGATGGTGTTGCGGCTGATCTGGCGCGGCCTCAACCCGACCCCGGCCTTGCCGGGGGACACGCCGCGCTGGCAACGGATGGCGGCGAACCTCAGCCATTGGTCGCTCTACGCCGTGACCATTTTGGTGGCGGTGCTTGGCTGGGCGCATTCGGGCGCCCACACGCCGAACTATTCGGATTGGTTCGGGCTGTTCCACGTTCCGCAGTTTACCTCGCCCGACAGGGAAGCGGCCCGGGCCTGGGAGGACCGCCACATTCTGTTCGCCTATGTGCTGCTGGCGCTGATCGCCATCCACCTGGGGGCTGCGCTGTGGCATCACTTTGTCCGGCGTGACCGTGTAGCCACCCGCATGATCGACGGCGGATCGGAACGTACGATTTAGAACTCCTCCAAATCGAAACGGGCCTTTGCCACTTCACGGCATGGGTTCCGGCGGCGTATGCCATCGCTCGATATCGCCAGCCATCATTGAAAGAACCCAACCACATGTCCCTGCCTTGCATTCTTTCGAAGGCCACTTTGGCCGCCGTCGTGCTCGTCGCCATCACCGCCGCCGTGCCAGCCCGCGCGCAAAGCGCGACCGAGATTCAGCTCAGCTACAAGGACAAGAAGTTCGACCCGGCCGAAATCAACGCGCCCGCCAACACGCCGATCGTGATCAAGCTGAAGAACCTCGATGCCAAGGCGATGGAATTCGAAAGCAAGACCCTGAAGGTTGAGAAGGTGGTCGCCGGCACCAGCGACGCCACCATCAATGTCCGCGCCCAGAAGCCGGGCCGTTACGAGTTCTTCGACGAATATAACGAGAAGGTCGCGCGTGGCGCGCTCGTCGTAAAATAAGAAGATATCGTGATCGCCGCACTGATCATCGTATTCCGTGAAGTGTTCGAGGCCGGCCTGATCGTCGGCATCGTGCTTGCGGTCACGCGTACGGTGCCGCACCGCAACCGGTGGATCGCCGGAGGCGTGCTCGCGGGCGTTCTTGCCGCCTGCGTGGTTGCGGCCTTTGCCGGCGCCTTGTCGAACCTGTTCGCCGGCATGGGACAGGAGTTGTTCAACGCCGCGATCCTGATCGTCGCCGTCGTGATGCTGACCTGGCACAATGTCTGGATGGCGCGCCATGGCAGGGAGCTTGCCGGCGAATTGTGGGCGGCCGGGAAGGCGGTAGTGGAAGGCTCCAAATCGCTGCTGGCGCTCGCAATCGTGGTCGGCGTCGCCGTGCTGCGCGAGGGCAGCGAGGTTGTGCTGTTTCTCTACGGCGTCCTGGCCGGCGGCAACGACAGCGGATTGAGTGTGGCGCTCGGCGGCCTTGCCGGCCTCGTGCTCGGCGCGCTGGTCTGCATGCTGACCTATTTCGGCCTGGTGAAGATCCCGACGCGCGCGTTGTTCACGACCACCACGATCCTGATCGCGCTGTTGGCCGCCGGCATGGCGGCGCAGGCGGCGGCGTTCCTGGAAAAGGCCAATTGGCTGACCGCGCTGGATAACGTGGTCTGGGACTCCGGCTGGCTGCTTTCCGATTCCAGCATCCTCGGCAAGGCGCTGCACACGCTGATCGGCTACACCGACCAGCCGACCGCGATGCAGCTTATGGTCTATCTGGCGATCCTGGCGGTGACCTTCGTGCTGATGCGGCTTTACGGGGCGCCGGCGAAGGCTACGCCCGCGCCGGCGGAATAATCAGCTCTCGCCGAACACGCGCTTGAAGATCGTGTCGACGTGCTTGAAGTGATAGCCGAGGTCGAACTGCTCTTCGATCTCGGCATCGCTCAGATGCTTCTTCACGTCGGGGTCTTTCTTGAGCAGCGTCAGGAAGTCGCCTTCGCCGCGCCATACCGGCATGGCGTTGCGCTGGACGTATTTGTAGGCGTCCTCGCGGCTCGCGCCCTTCTGCGTCAGCGCGATCAGAATCCGCTGCGAGTGCACGAGGCCCCCGAGGCGGTCGAGGTTCTTCTGCATGTTGGCGGGATAGACCAGCAATTTCTCGATCAGGCCGGCAAGGCGCATCAGCGCAAAATCGAGCGTCACGGTGGCGTCCGGCCCGATCATGCGTTCGGCCGAGGAGTGCGAGATGTCGCGCTCATGCCAGAGGGCGACGTTTTCCATGGCCGGCATCGCATAGGCGCGCACCATGCGCGACAGCCCGGTGAGATTTTCCGACAGCACCGGGTTGCGCTTGTGCGGCATCGCCGACGAGCCCTTCTGGCCCTCGGAAAAGAATTCCTCGGCTTCCAGCACCTCGGTGCGCTGCAGATGGCGGATTTCGATCGACAGCCGCTCGACGGAAGAGGCGATCACGCCAAGCGTCGCAAAATACATCGCGTGACGGTCGCGCGGGATGACCTGCGTCGAGATCGGCTCGGGGACGAGCCCCATCGCCCTGGCAACGTGCTCTTCGACGCGCGGATCAATCTGCGCAAAAGTGCCGACGGCGCCCGAAATCGCGCAGGTCGCGACCTCCTTGCGGGCGGCAACGAGGCGCTCGCGGGCGCGGGAAAATTCCGCATAGGCGTAGGCGAGCTTGAGCCCGAACGTCACCGGCTCGGCGTGGATGCCGTGGGAGCGGCCGATGGTCGGGGTCATCTTGTGCTCGAAGGCGCGCTTCTTCAGCGCTGCCAGCACCTTGTCGACGTCTGATATCAGGAGGTCCGCGGCGCGGGTGAGCTGCACATTGAGGCAGGTGTCGAGGACGTCGGAAGAGGTCATGCCCTGGTGGACGAAGCGGGCTTCGGGACCGACGATTTCGGCCAGATGGGTCAGGAAGGCGATGACGTCGTGCTTGGTCTCGCGCTCGATCTCGTCGATCCGGGCCACGTCGAAGGTGACGTTACGTGCCTTGGCCCAGACCGTCTTGGCGGCTTCCTTGGGGATGATGCCGAGTTCCGCCTGCGCGTCCGCCGCATGTGCCTCGATCTCGAACCAGATCTTGAAGCGGGTCTGGGGCTCCCAGATGGAGGCCATTTCCGGGCGGGTGTAGCGGGGGATCATCGAGGACTCCAGGCGAATTGTTTTTTACGCCGTGCTTTAGCAAATCGTACTGGGTGAGGCCACCCATACGGGGACGCAGAGAGGGGGAAAACAGGGGCCTTGGCCGGACCAAAAGCCGCTTGGGGCCGCCCCTAAAGACTGGCCAGCCCGCACTCGACGGCCAGGCGGACAAGCTGCGCGTCCGTTCGCATGCCGGTCTTGGTCTTGATCAGATAATGGTAGTTCTGCACGGTCTTGATGCTCAGATTGAGGTTGGAGGCGATCTGCTCCGCCGTCGCGCCGGCCGCCAATTGCCTGAGGATCTCGATCTCCCTTTCCCCCAACTGGTCGAGCACCGATCCCTGCGGGGAAAGGCTTTCCATCGCCAGGACGTGCGCAATGTCGTCGCTCATCGCATGTTCGCCGCGCGCTACGGCGCGGATCGCCTTGATGAGCGCGGCCGGCTCGCTGCTCTTGGTCACATAGCCGCTTGCCCCGGCGCTGAAGGCGGCCTTCACCAGTGCTGCTTCGCTGTGCATGCTGAAGACCAGGATGCGTGAGCCGGAGTGCCTCATCCTGATGTTCCGGATGGCCTCGAGGCCGCTGGCTCCGGGCATCGATATGTCCATGACCACGATGTCGGGGGCATGCGTCTTGAACGCGCGGTACGCGCTGACGGCGTTGTCGGCCTCGGCGACCACGCGGAAGTCGTCCTGGTTTTCCAGGACGCGCCGGTAACCCTGCCGCACGACGGGATGGTCGTCGACCAGCAGGATCGAAATGCCCTTGGTCTGGGAATTGGTCATCCTGATATCACGCGGCGAGCGGAATCGTGGCCGCCACGCTGACGCCACCCGTTGCGCGGGCGATCGAAAGCGAGCCGCCAAGTGCTGCCACGCGCTCACGGATCCCGGTCAGGCCGAAGCCGGCGGACTGTTCTAACTTGGCCGCATCCCCGCCGCCGTCGTCCTCCACGCGGATCAGCAGCGCATTTTCCGTTCCCGTCCGCCGCTCGATCCGGAGCACGATCTCGCGCGCGGCGCTGTGGCGCAACGAGTTGGTCAGGCATTCCTGCGCGACGCGGTAGGCTGTCGCGGCAACGATGCCGCGCACATCGGCGAGATCGCCCTGCAGGTCGAGCTGGATCATCGGTTGCGTCGCATTCTGCGATCGCCAGCTGTCGACCAGGCTGATGAGGCAGGCTTCCAGCCCGAGTTCCTCGGCGGGCGGGTGGCGCAAGCGGGTCAGGGTATCACGCAAGCATGCCATGATGCGGTGGGTGGATTGCGAGATCATCCGCGCATCCTGCGCGACATCGTTCTTGACCTGGCTCTTGACCTGGCCCTCGACATGGCTCTTGGCCTGTTCCTGACCGCCGGTCGCTTCGATGATGCTGGCAAAGGCGAGAATGGCCGAAAGGTTCTGCCCGAACTCATCGTGCAATTCGCGGGCAAGCGCGCGCCGCTCGTCGTTGCGGATTTCAAGCAGGCGCCGGGTCAGGACGGCCCGCTCTTCCGTCGCTTGCGAGAGGCGTTCTCCGAGATCGCCGACGGCTTGCCCGATCATAGCAAGCTCCATCGATCGGAAGCGCGGCAGCGATGTCCGGTATTGGCCGTGCGCCATGCGCTGCAGGGCGGTCACGATCAACTGCGCCGGCGCGAGCGTGTGCGCGATCGCGAGCGATGCGAAGAAGGCGATCGCCAGCGCCATCAGCAGCGCGACGTGGATGTTATCCACGATGTGCTGCCAGGCCAGCGATATCGCGGCGTCCGGATCGGCGATGGCCGAGACGGTTCCTGCGGTGTCGCTACGCGTGCTGATCGACTGGGCAACCGCGGGATGGGTGCCAAACAACGTCTGCACCGCCGCGGCGAACCAGAGTGGCGGCGGCTTGCCGATCCCCTTGCTCTGGCCGCAGAGCGGCTTCTCGAACGCGCCCACCGGCTCGAAGCGAACGCAAATTCCCGGCGAAATGAGCTTCATCGTTTCGATGGTGCGCCAATCGGACACCGGCACGAGATGTTCGCGCGTTCGGTTGCCGCGCAACAGCAACTCGCGCCAGTAGAGCGCTTCCAGCGCCTGGGAGACCCGTTCTGCGGATGCGGCCGTGGCCCGATCGACGCTGCGATAGGCGTCGATGGTTGCCCAGATGGTCGCTGCTCCCAGACACAGGGCGACGACGACGAGCAGGCGGGCGACGAGTTGAAGCACGAGGCGCATGCGATCACTCCACGGCTTGTCGATGACGCTAACAGCACCGCTATTTCGTTCCAATTGCAAGCCGGCGGGGACGTGCAGGTTGGGAAATTTTCCCAGCGAACCGCGGGCATATGTCTTTGGACCACGCCTGGAGCCTCTGATCTAACGAGGGGCGGGGCCTTTTGGCGGGCGGGCTTCGGCGCAGCGGCCCTTGAGGGAGCTAACGCAGCATGAGTGCCATTGGCGCCGAGAACCCATTATCAGGCACGGCCCCGCCGGAACGCGGCGTCCTGCTGCTCTGGATGATCTTTACCGGGCTTTCGATCTTTGCCGTCTTCCTGCTGTGGCGGTACGGGCTCATCCATCTCATGGTCGCCTCCGATCGCACCTATATTTCGAGCCTGATCACCGTTCTCTACCTCGTCACCTGCGGCCACTGCTTCTGGCGGACGCGTGCGATCGCGCGGGAAGGCGAGGTCGCCAGAGGCTGCCGCGCCGTGCTGTCGGCGCCTGATGGCGCGAGGGCGCTCGACGCCGATGTGCGCGGTCTGCCGGGCGGGCTGGTCACCGATCACATCCGCAGCCTGGTGACCAAGGCCAGGGCGCAAGCCACCGGCCGCATCGACCAGACGCTGCTACTACGGACGCTGGCCGACCGGCTGCGCGGTTCCAACGGCTTTGGCGCATTCGTGTCCGACACGCTGATGAAGCTCGGGCTGCTCGGCACGATCGTCGGCTTCATCATCATGCTGGCGCCGATCGCCACCCTGGACGCGGCCGACAAGGCCGCCATGAAGACATCGATGGGCCTGATGAGCGACGGCATGGCGGTGGCCATGTACACGACGCTGGCCGGCCTGATCGGCTCCATCCTGGTCCGCATTCAATACTACATGCTCGACGCTGCGACCCAGCGGGTGTTTTCCGATGCCGTCATGCTGACCGAGACGCACGTCACCCCGGTATTGGAACGCCACCATGATGGATGACTTCGGTCTCTATCCGCGCGAGGAGCCGTTCGACCCGCTCGGCGTGATGCTGTTCAAGGCGCTGCAGGTGATCGCGTTCCTGTTCTTCCTTGCGCTGCTCGCGATCTCGCCGGACGCCAAGGACGGCAAGATCGATTCCAAGGCCGAATTCCTCATCACGATGGACTGGCCGGACAATCACCCTGATGATTTCGACCTGTTCGTGCAGGACCCTGCCGGCAATATCGCCTGGTACCGTCGGCGCGAGGCCGGTTTCCTCACCCTCGACCGCGACGATCGCGGCGGCGCCAACGATTTCATCATCGTCAACGGCAAGAAGATCCTGTCGCCGGTCCGCGAGGAAATCGTCACGGTGCGCGGCATCGTCCCCGGCGAGTACACCGTCAACGTCTCGCACTTCCAGGCCACCACCGGGCAGCCGGTTCAGGTCAGCGTGAAAGTGCAAAAACTCAATCCGGCGGCGCAGGTGATCTTCGACAACAAGCTGACGCTCGATCACACCGGCCATGAGAAGACCGCGGTGCGCTTCTGGCTCGATGCCGCGGGCAAGGTGATCGATGTACAGGAACGGCAGAAGTCGCTGATGGAGACGTTCCGCAACGCGTGGCGGAACGGCGCGGATATCGACTCCAAGACCGGCGTCAGGATGCCGAGCCGTGAGTAATCTTCAATCCGTCATCCTCACGCTCGCGCTCAGCTACGCGCTGATCGGCGCGCTGCTGCTGATCGTGCTGGTCTATGCGCGGCTGCACTGGTCGGCCAAGGCGGTCGCCGTAATCGTCACCAGCGCGTTCTACATCGCGAGCTTTGTCGGGGTGCGCGGATTATTGGGTTGGGCCACCGTCGACAGGCTCCCTGTCGCCTTCAAATTGCTGCAGGCCCGGATCGTCGAGCCGCATTCGCTGGAGGGCGATCCGGGCTCGATCTATCTGTGGGTCGAGACCCTCGACGACGGCAACCGGCCAAGCGGCATTCCCAGGGCCTACCGGATTCCTTACCGGGACGCGCTGGCTGAAAAGACCGACAGGGCGATCAGCGAAATCGCCGCCGGACGCCCCCAGGGCGGCCGCGCCGCCGACCTCGGCAGCGGCGAAGGCGGTCTGATAGAGGCTATCCGGGAGTACATCACGCCGAACACCATCATGGAGACTTCGGGCGGCGATCCCTCGACGGGCGGGGGCGTGATGGCGGCACCGCGTCCCGGCGACGAAGTGTCGTTTACGCCACTGCTGCCGCCGCGAATGCCGCCCAAGTACGTGGAATAGGCCGAAATCGGGGGCAGGACGGCCTCACGACCCCGGCCGGGGCGGCGAAGGGGCCTGTCGCCCGGCCATAACGCCGCCGGAATCTGCCCCGGAAAAAGCTCCTATCTCACGGATTATTGACTGACAGATATTGAAATCTGTCAGCGAGACATGCTATATCCGTTGCCGACGCCGGTATTGGGCGTCACCCGGCTCGATGGTTTGAGCTCGGGTACTTGCAAAGGACTACGTTATGACGACCCATCTCATTCATCTGACCGCCCAAATTCAGCGCTGGCTCAACCAGAGCGTTGCCCGTCACCTGGCCGCCCAGGCCGAGCGGCTGGAACCGGCGACGAAACATTAACCCGCCAAGGTGATTGCCTAAGGGGGATAAGATGACCACCCGTCCCATCGCATCAAAGGTGCGCATATGAACGAAGTCGTGGTTCTGACCCCCGAACGGATTCTGGAGGTTACCGAGGACGTTTTGCGGCGCTACGGGCTGGCCAAGGCAACCGTGGTGGATGTTGCCCGTGCGCTCGATGTCAGCCACGGCAGCGTCTACCGCCATTTCCCCAGCAAGGCCTCGTTGCGCGAGGCGGTGGCCAAGCGCTGGCTCGACCGTCTCAGCGCGCCGCTGTTGAAGATCGCAGAAGCTTCCGGCCCGGCACCCGCCCGGCTGGAGAAGTGGCTGCGCACGATGTTTTCGATCAAGCACAAGCGGCTCGGCGACGATCCCGAAATGTTTGCGACCTACCTGGCGCTGGCCCGTGAGGCCTGCAAGTCGGTGAGCTGCCACAAGGACTGCCTGGTCGATCAGATTGCCCTGATCCTGTCCGACGGCGTGAAGCAGGGCGCGTTCGAGGTCGCCGACGTCAAGGTGACGGCGCGCGCCATGTTCGATGCTACCAGCCGCTTCCATCATCCCGCGCATGCGGAAGAATGGAACGAGCCGGGCGCCCCGGCGCGGATTGACGCGCTGCTGGCGCTGCTGCTCAAGGGGCTGGAAGCGCCGCGCAAGCGGTGACGGTCCTGCTGTAATCCGAACTGGGGCAAAGCCCCTTTCTCCGGGGCCGCGATGTCCGGTCTCGAGACGGAGCGGCAACGCAAAAGATCGAGCGCCCGAGATCTCACGTCGACCCGTAGTGGGGTGGCATCATCCGTGCCACCAACGTTGGAAGGCAAAACAGCGTTCGGCTGCTAGTAGACGCCTCAGCCGTTTTCATTTTTGTGCATGAGCTGAGCCGCAAGATAATTGGAAAAGGTTCGCGCCTTGAGAGACGGTCGACGGCCACCGGGGTAAACAGCGTGGAGTTGGACCCAATCAAGTTGATAGTCGGAAAGGATCGTGACGACCTCGCCAGCCTCGAGTTCGGCACGGCACATCCATCGCGAGGCGACGGCTATTCCGAGACCTGCCTTGGCGCAGGCAATGACGCCGTCGGCTGAGGTGACCTTGATCAATCCCTTGACGGTTACGGAAGCTGCTTTTCCGGATCGCGCGAAATTCCAGCCCGTCCGGCCCGAGAGACCCGGGCCGAGAATGCAGTCGTGACTGGCGAGATCGGCCGGTTTTTGCGGCGTTCCCCTGCACGATAGGTAATCAGGCGAGGCAACAACGAGGCGTGGAGCCTTACCCAGTAACCGCGCGCCGAATCCGGAATCGGGCAAAGGACCTAACCGCAAGGCCATATCGGCTCCTTCGGCGATCAGATCTTCGGTCCGGTCGGACATCAGCAGCTCGATGCCTAGTTTCGGATGCCGCGCTGAGAAGCCAGGCAGGCGGGGGATCACTTCGCGAGTTCCGAATGCCCCCGACAACGCCACACGCAACGTGCCGCGCAAGCTGTCCGCGCCGCGTGCCGCATTTTCGGCGTCATCGAGATCACCGAGGATTTGCCGCGCCCGTTCGAGAAATACCCGGCCGGCGTCGGTCGGCGTGACGTGCCGGGTGGAGCGCAAGAGAAGCTTCACTCCCAGCCGCGCCTCGAGGTCCGCCACCATCCGCGATATCGTAGGCTGCGACACCCCGAGTTCGCGCGCGACGCGAGAGAAGCTGCCGGTCTCGCCGGCGCGGACGAAGGCGGTCAATTCCCGGAGCCGGTCACTCATACGGCTAGCGTATAAGTCAGATGCGCAGTGGTCGTCTACTCGGTACCCCCGTTCGCTGTCATCATTTTGCGCAACCGGTCCGTAGGTCGGGCTGCCAAAGAGAACGAGACAAGGAGGCGCTAATGACAACGACAGCCCTTATCACCGGAGCGACGAGCGGCATCGGTCGCGCGGTGGCCAACAAACTGGCGCAGGTGGGCGTTCATGTCATGGTCGTGGGCCGCAATGTGGAACGTGGTGAAAGAACGGTTGCCGAAATCCGGGCGGCGGGCGGGAAAGCCGATTTCATCTCGTCCGACCTTCGCGATGCCGCGAGCGCCCGAGCGGTCGCGAAACAGGCCGTCGAGCTGGGAAGCGGTCATATCGACGTGCTGATCAATAACGCTGGCGTGTTTCCATTCGGCCCGACGCACGAAACGGGCGAGGAGACGTTCGACGCTGTCTTTGCGCTCAATGTCAAGGCCCCCTTTTTTCTCGTCGCCGAGCTGGCGCCGTTGATGGCGCAGCGAGGCAAAGGAGCAATCGTCAACGTTTCAACGATGGTGGCCGACTACGGCGTAGCGGGGATGAGTCTCTATGGATCGAGCAAATCCGCCATCAATCTTTTGACCAAAGCATGGGCGGCCGAATATGGACCCAAGGGCGTCCGCATAAATGCAGTCAGTCCCGGACCGACTCGCACCGAAGGCACGGCTGCGATGGGCGAGGCTCTGCAACAGCTCGCGGCGCAAGCGCCTGCCGGGCGCCCGGCCGCGCCCGAGGAGATTGCCGAGGTCATAGTGTTCCTGTCGACTGACAGCGCCAGTTTCGTTCATGGTGCGATTCTGCCGGTCGATGGCGGTAGAACCGCCGTATAGGTCTCGTTCGTCCTCTCTTTCGGACACGACGTCAGCTTCCGGCGGCACTTCCGTGACGTCTGCCGTGATCCCCGGTTATCCGTTATTTGGATAAACCGGGTAATAATGTCTCGGCGGCCAGACCACGGCTCGGGATAGCGAGGGGGGCATCTCCCTATATCGCGCCAGATCTGATCAGCCTGACGAGCCTGCAGGCGCCCCTCAGCCTTGATTGCACGTCACAAGGAGCCTGTTGTTTGATATCCCTCAAGACACGCGCAGGCACGGCTGCGATGATCGACGGGGAGGAAATGTGCGTCTGGCGATATTTGCCGATATCCATGCCAACCGGCAGGCGTTCAGCGCGTGTCTCGATTTCGCGCGCGCCCATGGTGCGGAGCGGATCGTCTGCCTCGGCGACATCGTCGGCTACGGCGCCGATCCGGAATGGGCGGTCGATACGGTGATGGGCCTGGTCGATGACGGCGCCATGGCCGTCATGGGTAACCACGATCACGCCATCGGCACCCCGTCGGAAAGCATGAATGCCGTGGCCCAGGCAGCGATCGAGTGGACGCGCGGCAGGCTAAGCCGGCCGCAGCGGCGTTTTCTGGCGGAGTTGCCGCTGACGCGGCGGGAGGACGACCGCCTCTATGTGCACTCCGAAGCATCGCACCCGGCGCGATGGCACTATGTGCGCGATACGCCGGACGCCGCGCGCAGCATCGCGGCCACCGATGCCCATGTCACCTTCTGCGGACACATCCATCGGCCGGCGCTCTATTCGATGTCATCGGCGGCGAAGATGACGAGCTTCGTTCCGACGTCAGACGCGCCGGTGCAATTGCTCGGCGGCCGCCGCTGGCTCGCCGTGCTCGGCTCGGTGGGGCAGCCGCGCGACGGCGACCCGGCGGCTTCGTTCGCAATGCTCGATACGACATCGCGCGAGCTCACCTATTGCCGCGTGCCTTACGATATCGAGGCGGCGGCGGACCGGATCCGCGCCAACGGCCTGCCGCACTGGCTGGCCGATCGTTTGCTCGTGGGGAAATGAGCAATGGTGAAACCTTTGATCGAGCCGGGCACGGAACTTGATGGCTTCACTATCGGGGAACGCGTCCACCAGGGCGGCATGGCGGCGCTGTGGACGGTGACGCATCCCGGCATCACCGTGCCGCTGTTGATGAAGGTCCCGCGGGTTGCCGAGGGCGAGGACCCGGCGGCTATCGTCAGTTTCGAGATGGAGCAGATGATCGTGCCGCGGCTGGCGGGTGCGCACGTGCCGGGCTGTTACGGCACCGGCGATTTCGACCGGCAGCCTTACGTCGTCATGGAGCGCATCCCCGGCAAGACGCTGTACAGCCGGATCGGCCAATTGCCGCTTCCTTACGAAGAGGCGAGGGTAATCGGGGGACAAATCGCCACCGCGCTGGCGGACCTGCACCGGCAGAACGTCATTCACCACGACATCAAGCCGAGCAGCATCATGTTCCGCCCCTCCGGCGAATGCGTGCTGATCGATTTCGGCCTGTCGCATCACAACCAGTTGCCGGATCTGCTGCAGGAAGAATTCCGTCTGCCCTACGGCACCGCGCCCTACATGGCGCCGGAGCGCCTGCTCGGCGTCCGCGACGATCCGCGCAGCGACCTGTTTTCGCTGGGCGTGCTGTTGTATTTCTTCACCACCGGCGAGCGGCCGTTCGGCGAGAGCGAAACGCTGCGCGGCATGCGGCGAAGGCTGTGGCGCGATCCTTATCCACCGCGCAAGCTGCGGCCCGACTATCCGCCCTGGCTGCAGGAAATCGTGCTGCGCTGCCTCGAGATCGAGCCGGTGTGGCGCCATCCGACGGCTTCCCAACTGGCGTTCGAACTGGCGCACCCTGAGCAGATCAAGCTGACGGCGCGCTCAGAACGGTTGCAGCGCGATCCGCTCTCTACGGTGTGGCGCCGCCGCTTCAATCGCGAGCTGACCCAGCCGAAACCGAAATCCGATGTCGCGGCCCAACTGGCCTCGGGTCCGATCGTGGTCGTTGCGATCGATACCGAGGAAGGCTCGGGAGCGCTCAACGAATGCCTGCGCCGGACCGCCGCGCAGCTCCTCTCGACATTGCCGTCGGCGCGGCTCGCCTGTCTGAACGTGCTCAAGCTCGGGCTCATCACCATCGACCGGACGCTGGACGAGCAGGGCAACAACAAGCATATCGACCGCATGGTCGCGCTGCGGCACTGGGCGCAGCCGCTGGAGCTGGATGAAAGCCGGCTCACGGTGCATGTGCTGGAGGCGGTCGATCCCGCCGCCGCGATCCTGGAATTCACCCGGATCAATCATGTCGATCACATCGTGATCGGCGCGCGGCAGAATTCGATGCTGCGTACGTTTCTGGGCAGCGTCTCGGCCAAGGTCGCGGCCGAGGCCGCATGCAGCGTAACGGTGGTCCGGCCGCCGCGGCTGGCGGTGGTGCCTCTGGGGGATGAAATCAAATAATCGGCGCGAACTTTCATCGTCGATCCACCAGCGAGCGAACGACCCACAACAGACATTGGACAACCCGTCTGGTGTCTGAACCAGAGCAAGCGTAAGGGCGCCCAACGCACACCTTTCAAACGTCTCAGGATTTCGCAACTGGTCGGCGCGCGACGAGGACGGTGTTGATGCATTGCAACACCATTTCGCGTTTTTGATTGTGGAGGTGCATCTGGTTGCGGATAATGCCCCTATCAGAACTAGACTTCGACTCGCGCTTCTCTAAAACGGCCACTTCAAGACCAAGTTCGTCGCCTGGACGCACCGGAATCGGCAGCCTGAGTTCATCCCAGCCGAGCCCGGCAAGGATACGAAGCGAAAAAGGCTCTGTCCTGCTCAGCAGCGAAATTACTATCGCGAACGTGTGGGCAGCCGATGCTGTTAGTCCTGCAAAAACTGAGCGCGCGGCAGCTTCTTCATTAGTGTGGAAGGGCTGCGGATCGAACTTTTTAGCGAATTCAATGATCTCGTCCCTCGAGACGAGGTAAGGACCAGCCACGCGCAATTTGCCAACTTCAACCTCTTCGAAATAAAGACTGGTCATCAAACGCCCCCAAGCAAATTAAGCTGGCTGGCTGTGACGAAACTGTAGCCTTCGCGCCGCTGAATGTCAGCAGGTCGGCTTCTGGCACCTAGCGTTTTCGGCGCAGTGCGGAGTTTGGTGCTACCGGGGCAAAGCGGACATCGGTCAAGCAGCGCCAATCAATCTCGATTGATGAGTACGCGCCCACGCTGGCGCGCTGACGGCCGGCAACAGATCAGGCTCGAATGCGCTCAGTCGAGAGTCTGGACGGGCGGTAGCTTGCTGCCGGAGCGCGGCGGGTTCGGCGCAGGATAGCTGGCGGCGCGGCCGCCCCGTTCGGCCTGACCGGCGGAATTGGCTGCGGGGGCGACGGCTTCCGCCCGAGCGCCGCGTACGCTCTCCCTTGAAGATTGCCTGCGGTGCCGCGACGACCGCGAGCCTTCCAGTCCCCACGACCGCGAGATCGAAGGCCCGGCCGTATAGCCGACGAAGGCTCCGGCGACGGCCCCGACCGGGCCAAGCACGACAGCGCCGGCTACCGCGCCCAGTGCGGCGTCGCCTGCGCGCTGCGCGAGCACGGAGGAGGGCACGAGTACCAGGAGCAATGCGGCGATGCTGTAGGCCTTGATCATATTTCTGTCCCATCTGTGGAAGACGGGATGCTGGTCTGCCTTTATGGCGAGATGCGTGATGATTTGTGGCCACAGCATGGACTTTCAGGTTCCGTGGCCCGCTGCACGCCTGCTGTGGCTTTCCTGCTCGCTACTCGCGTCGGGCTGGTCCTGTCACAGCACGCTCTCGCCGGGTTGAAGTGCTTCGGTCAATAGCCGGCGTAAGCTAAAGGAAAATATCGTGGATCGGAGTTCGTGCATGCCAGAGCTCACGAGCGCCCCATCCAGATGGTTCTGCCCGGGCCACCATCCTCGAGCTTCAGGCGATCGAAGCCTCGCCTGGACCAGAACCGGAGGGCTCGTGCATTCGCGCTGTTGACGCCGACATGCGTGGCCCCGACTCCCTACTGCGAGGCGCGGGCCATCCACTCCAAGAACAGCATCGTTCCAGCGCCACGTCCCTGAGTTCTCTCCAACAGGTTCAGATGCAGATGCGCTGGATAGAGCTCGACAATTTGTTGAGGGGTAGGTTGCGGGCGATAGACAGTGTTAGCGCGGCGCTGGTCCGCAGACCATTCGGTCGCCGGCCTCGCAGCCGGATCGGCGTATTGTCGGCGAAGTTTTGGCCACCATTCAGCCTCAAGCCTCTCCTGCCATTTCGCGGTGTCCGGCGTACCGACGGCGAACCCGGCGACGCCCTCGTCGTCTTCGACGACAAGCGCCAGCCGCGGCTCGAGAAGAGCATAAGGCGCGGAATAGATGTGACCGATCAGCTCACGATCCTTGTACAGGTGAGAAGCGTCCCCACCTTCGTGGCCGGTTGCAAGCGAGATCGCATAGAGCGCTTCAAGGTCGGCAGATCTGAACGTTCTGATTGCGAGCACAGAACTCCTCCGCTGCGCGCGGGCGGGACCGGAAATCCGTCAGATCGCTTCGCCGCGCGACAGCGCCGCCGCGTTGCGGATCGCGGAAATATTGGCCTTGTAGGCCTCCATCGTGCCGCCCTTGAACACGGCCGAGCCCGCGACCAGCGCGTTGGCGCCGGCGGCGGCCAACTGTCCGGCAACATCTGGCGCAACGCCGCCGTCGACCTCGATGTCGATCGGGCGTCCCGCCGTCATCGCCCTGATGTCGCTGATCTTGCCGAGCGCCGACTTGATGAAGGCCTGGCCGCCAAAACCGGGATTGACCGACATGACCAGCACGAGATCGATCAGGTCGATGACATATTCGATCGCGCTCGCCGGGGTACCCGGGTTGAGCGAGACGCCGGCCTTCTTGCCGAGCGCACGGATCGCCTGCAGCGAGCGATGCAGATGCGGGCCGGCCTCGGCATGGACGGTGATATGATCGCAGCCCGCTTTTGCGAACGCCTCGAGATAGGAATCGCAGGGCGCGATCATCAGATGCGCGTCAAAAATCTTCTTGGTGTGCGGGCGCATCGCCTTGATGACATCAGGTCCGTAGGAAATGTTCGGCACGAAATGCCCGTCCATCACATCGAGATGGATCCAGTCGGCGCCCGCCGCATCGACGGCGCGGACTTCCTCGCCCAGTTTGGCGAAATCCGCCGCCAGGATCGACGGCGCGATGACGAGGGGACGCGACGCAAACTGCTGGGACATGTGCGCTTTCCCAAATCTCTTCGAGGGGCGGAATGGCCCCGCGTAACATGGGGGCGGGCCGGGGGCAATGCGGCCGCCGACGTCTCCTGTGGGCGGAAAAATCTGCCGGAGCGGGCAGCTATTGCCGGGTTCGCCGGACGGAATCGGATGCGGGAAAGCCCGGTTTTATTGGGTTTTTCCGAATGGCACGGCGCTTGCTGAGAAGGAACTCGTACGAGCTGTCGGCCGCCCCGCGCGGTCTTGTGGGAGTTCTGCCATGTTCTTTGCTCTGGGCGCTGCGTCATCGGCATTCAATGCCCTCAAGGCGCTGACGTCGTCGAAGTCGTCTGCGCAAACCACCGGCGCCAGCCAGGACGCTGCAACCACGTTCGGTCTGTCGTCCGCGAGTGCGCCGGCTTCGATCGGACCGGGATCCGGATCGGGCGGCGGTACGCCGATATCAACGGAAACCATGAGCGCGCTGCTCGACGCACAGAGCCAGATCTCAGCAGGGTCGGCGACGGCATCCAAGAGCCGCTCGGCCGCTTTGAAGGACCTGTTCGGGCAGATCGATGGCGACGGTAACGGCAAGATCAGCAAGAAAGAATTCGAAACGGCGCTCGGCGCAGGGGGCACCAACCTCACGCAGGCCGACAGCGTGTTCGGCAAGCTCGACAAGGACGGCGACGGCTCGGTCAGCCTCAAGGAGCTGGCATCGGCGCTGAAACCCAAGGGGCATCACCACGATCGTGATAAAGTCGGCGATGGCGACGGATCCGGCTCCGATCCATTCTCGCAGGCGCTGCAGGGCGCTTCCAGCACATCGGTCACCAACAGCGACGGTTCGGTGACGACCTCGCTGACCTATGCGGATGGCTCGAAGGTATCGATGACGTCGGCGGCGGGCAAAAGCTCATCCGCATCAGCGACATCGTCCTACAATTTCATTGAGCAGATGATCCAGCGTCAGGCCCTGGCAATTTCATCAGGCACCACTTCATCGCTCTCGGTGAGCGTCTGACCACGAGACCCGGCGAGATCGTTTCGGAGTGCGACCTAGCCGAAGCGATCGCCCCACGCCGGTAGCGCGCCCAGAAAGGGCAGCGCGACCGCACTGTGAACGCCGCGCGCGATCGCGCGGGAGACCGTGTTGGCGGCGACCATGCCGAGTTCGGTGAGGCCGGACCGGGGATCGATCGGCTTCTTGCCGGTCGCGGCGGCATACACCACGTCGCCATCCGTCGTGGCATGGACGGGATAGATCGCGCGCGCCATTCCGGTGTGCGCGATCATCGCCAGCCGTTTGGCCTGCGCTTTGGTCAGCACGGCGTCCGTGACCACGACCACCAGCGTGGTATTTTCCGAAGACGCCGCAGCCGGGCCGCCCTTGAGGCGTGCGCTGAGCATGTCGGGCGTGAACGCAGGGGGCAATCCGCGCCCGCCAAATTCGTTGCTCAGTTCGAACGGCGCCGCCCAAAACCATGGCCCGTCGCCGACGGTCACGCTGCCGACGGCGTTGACGACGGCGAGCGCCCCGACGGATACGCCGTCGCCGGTCTGCGCAGACGCCGAACCGAGCCCGCCCTTGAAATTGGCGGTCGTCGCGCCGAGGCCGGCGCCGACGCTGCCGAGCGCGAAATCATCGCTTGCCGCGCAAGCCGCGGCGTAGCCGAGATCGCGATAGGGCGGGAAGCGTCCCCATGCCTTGTTGCCGCCGTTGAGCAGATCGAAGCAGATCGCGCCCGGAACGATCGGAATGACCGCCTCACGGATTCTTAAACCCCGGCCTTGTTCGGCAAGCCAGGCCTGAACGCCGCCCGCAGCATCCAGTCCGAGCGCCGAGCCGCCGGAAAGCGCGATACCGTCAATCGCCTCGACCGTACTCTCGGGTTTGAGCAACCCGTCCTCACGGGTGCCGGGGCCGCCGCCGCGCACGTCGATCGAGGCGACCGCGGGAGTATCGAAAAGGATCGCGGTAACGCCGGAGGCTACAGTTGCGTCGTGGGCGTGGCCGACGCGAACGCCGGCAATATCGGTGAGGAGGTTTTTCAAGGCGCCGGTCCGTTGGGGAGCTGTATCGATCTGGGTGTGCTCCACGGATATATCAGCCGTCGAGAATGCTTCAACTGGCAAGCGCCAGCCGGATCATCCTGGCGAGCTCTGATTTGCGGTAGGGTTTCGCCAGCAGCAGCACGCCGGAATCCAGCCGGCCGTGATGGACGATGGCGTTCTCCGTATATCCGGACGTATAGAGCGTCTTGAGGCCCGGCCGGCGCTTGAGGGCTTCGTCGACCAGTTGGCGGCCGTTCATGTTGCCGGGCATGATCACGTCGGTGAAAAGCAGATCGATGTTGGCGACATTGTCGACGATCTGCAGGGCGTCGGACGCGTTGGCCGCCTCGAGCGTGGTGTAGCCCAGGCTCTCGATCTGGGTCATCACGTAGCGGCGCACCAGTGAATCGTCCTCGACGACGAGGATTGTTTCGTTGCCGCCCTCGATGTCAGCCGCGACCTTCGCTTCCGCCGCGGTCTGATGCAGTCCCGTGGCCCGCGGCAGGTAGATCTTGACGGAGGTGCCGTGGCCTTCCTCGCTGTAGATCTTGACATGTCCGCCTGACTGCTTGACGAAGCCGAACACCATGCTGAGGCCAAGGCCGGTGCCTCGGCCGACCTCCTTGGTGGTAAAAAAGGGTTCGAATACCCGTTCCAGCAGCGCGGCGGGAATGCCGGTGCCGGTATCGCTGACGGCGATCATGACGTAGTTGCCGGGTGCGACCTCGCTTTGCGTGTCGGCATAGTTCTCGTCGAGATAGACGTTGCTGGTCTCGAGCGCGAGCTTGCCGCCATTGGGCATGGCGTCGCGCGCGTTGATTGCCAGATTGAGCACGGCCGTGGCGAGCTGGTTCGGATCGGCCAGCGCCGTCCAAGCATCCTCGGCCAGAAGCGGCGTGATTTCGATGTGTTCGCCGAGGGTCGGATGCAGCAGCTTCGCCGCCTCCAGCACCAGTGCATTGACGTCGACCTCGATCGGCTGCAGCGGCTGCTTGCGGGCAAAGGCGAGGAGATGCCTGGTCAGGTTGGCGCCGCGTTCGGCGGCTTCGTCAATCAGCTTGGCGACGGCGGCGAGTTGAGGATCGCCGGCGACGGCTTCTTCCAGAATGCCGATCGTTCCGGTAATCACGGTCAAGATATTGTTGAAGTCGTGCGCGACGCCACCGGTGAGCTGGCCGACCGCATCCATTTTCTGCGCATGCCGCAATTGGGCTTCCGCAGCCTGCTTTTCGGTCAGGTCCCGGCCGATGAAGAAGTGGCGGCGGACCGGCTCCGACCACGTCCCGGTCCAGTTCAGCGCGACGGCCTTGCCCGCCTTGTTGATATAGCGCGTCTCGAAATTGCGCTTGCTTTGTCCCCGTCGCGCCGCCCGCATCTCCCTGCGGGTGTGTTCGAGATCGTCGGGGTGGATGAACTCCACCGCGCTATGCCCGATCATGTCGGACGGCTGATAGCCGAGTATCGTGGTGACGCTCGGGCTGACCTGGATGAAATTCCCCGCGGTGTCGGTCACGAGGATGAGGTCGTTCGAGGAATCGAAGATGCGCCGTCGCTCCTCGATTTCCTGGTTGAGCGCATCCTCCGTCCGCTTGCTTTCGGTGACGTCGCGCGCGGTCTTGGAGATGCCGATGAGCTTGCCGGTGGCCGAGCGGATCGGGGAGATGCTCAGCGAAACGTCGAGGGGGCGGCCATCCCTGTGCACGCGCGACGTTTCGAAAGGTTCGACCGGTTCGCCCCGGCTGGTCCGTTCGATGATACTGCGTACATCGCTCTGGCGGCCCGGCGGCACGATGATGTTGATGCTCTTGCCGATCGCCTCCGCTGCCGTGAAGCCGAACAGGCGTTCGGCGGCTCCGTTCCAGCCGGTAATGGTGCCGTCCAGCAACTTGGTGATGATGGCGTCGTTGGACGATTCCACGACTGCGCTGAACAGGCTTTCGCGTTCGGTGCGCAGACGTCGCTCGGAGGCGGCTTCCCGGCGGACCACGCCCAGCAGGCGAGCCAGCTTGGCCTGCAGGCCGACATTGTCGACGAGCAGGACGGCGAGCACGAAGCTCGCGGCGGAAAGGCCGTAGATGCGGCCAAGATAGAAGCCGACGTCGAAACGTGCCACGTTCAGCATCGCCGACAGGGCGATGTCGAACAGCCATGCGCACATCACCACCATCAGCCAGACGTCGAGGACGAAGTGCGGCCTGCGCAGCCACAGCACCGCCAATGCAGCGAGGCTGAGGCACCATACGGTCGTGACCACGGTGAGCATGACGGGCGTGTAATGGCCGTCGCTCAGCAGGATCGGCAGCCGGTCGTGTTGCGCGGTGACGATCCAGGTGAACGCGGCCATCGCGACAACAACCACAACGATGCTGGTAATGATTGCCGCACCGGTCGCGCCCTGTACCTTCGGCTCGTTGTGCCTTGCCTTCAGCAAGGCATAGCCGAGGACGAGCAGCGGAAATACGCCGTGCCAGATCATGTAGAGCCAGACGGTGGTCTGCGTTCCCGCGCCGAGCAGCCCTCCGGGCGCGAACAGGCCGGGAAAGGTGAGGGCGTGGACGATAGCCGCCATCGCCGTGAACAAATACCCGCTGGCGAGCAGCAGCAGCGCCCGCGAGCGGGAAACCGCGAACTGCGAAAACAACAGGACGGCGGTGATCAGGTCGTTGATGGCCAGTGCGGACTGATAGCTCGCAATGAATGCCGGGATCGGATCAAGCGGCACGCCGGCAAACGGCACGGCGGCGACGAACAGCATGGCCAAGACGATGACGACGGCGAGCGCGGGCATGCGATCGCGGCGGGTCGCCGGCATGTTCGAAAGAAAGATGTTGCGCTCGTCACCCATTGTCGTCTCCGGCAAACTGGCAGCGAACGCGCCATGTCAAAAGCGTCAAACGCGCGAAAACAATCCATCCGGCGCGGTCGGACATCCAGCCGATACCTGGCGCCACTGGTATCGACGCCGCTGGAATCGCTCCTCCGAGGTTACGCTAACGACGCTTCGACAGGAATCAGCTCAAGGGTACATATTACCGGACGATGCCGGGAGGAAAACTCGACGATAGGGTCAAGCGCCGGGCTACCGCTCGGCGCGTCGCAAGCCGTTGCCGTCGACGGCGGTCTCGCGGAGCGCAACCGGATCGGCGGCAAGCTGCCGTTGCGACAAGGGGACCGAGAGGCAGCAAACGAGGCCTTCCGGGCGCCAATCGAATTCCGCCTGGCCGCCGAGCTGCGACTCGATGCTGGCGATCACGCTTCTGGTTCCGAACCCTCGCGATACCGGCTTCTCGACCGGCGGACCGCCGGTCTCCATCCATATGATCTTGAGAAGGCCCGCCTGGTCTTCCCAGTGCACCGACAGCCGGCCCGACTGCGTCGTCAGGGCGCCATACTTCGCCGAGTTGGTGACGAGTTCGTGCAGCGCCAGCGCGACAGTCTGGGCCGTCGCCGGCTCGAGTTGGATCTCCGGACCACGCAACGCGATCTGGTCGCCGGTGGAATAGGGCGCCAGCTCCTCGTCGATCAGTTTTCTTATTTCCGCGCCCTGCCAGCCCGACAGCGAAAGCACGGTATGCACCCGCGCCAGCGCGTTGATCCGTCCTTCGACCGAACGGACGTAGGTCTTCACATTTTCGCCGCGCGTCAGCCGAACGATGGATTGCGCCAGCGCCAGCGCGTTCTTGGCACGGTGATCGACCTCTCGCGCCAGCAGGTTCTGGCGCTCCTCGGCCTGTTTGCGCTCGGTGATATCGACGGTGACGCCACTGACGCGGATGACACGGCCGCCCTTGTCGGTGCTCGCCGCCGCCGTGCCCGCGCACCACCGCACCTCGCCGGTCGGCCGGACGATGCGGAATTCCGCTTCGTATGATTTCTCGCCTCGGGCAAAGCTCGCCCACGCCTCGTGCAATCCCCGTACGTCGTCGGGGTGAAACAGCGCCTGGATATTGGCCGGCGTCAGGTCGAACTTGCCGGGATCGATGCCGAGGATCTGGTACTGGCCGTCGTCCCACATCCAGTCGCCGTTGACCCAGTCCCAGTCCCAGGATCCCATTTTGCCGGCGGCGATCGCGAGGCTGCGGCGCTGTTCGCTTTCCAGCAGTCTTGCGTGCGATTCCTCCAGTTCGGCGGTGCGGGCGCGAACGCGATCCTCGAGCTCGACGTTGAGGCGCTCGAGTTGGCGCGTCTTGCGATAGAGCTCGGCAAACACCTTGATCTTGGCGCGCAACACTTCCGGCACGACCGGCACCGGAACATAATCGACCGCGCCCATCTCATAGCCGCGCAGCCGGTCGATGTCGCTGACCTGTATGGCGGAGATGAATATCATCGCCGTCTTCTGGAAGCGGGGATGTTCGCGGATCATGGCGGCGAGTTCGAACCCGTCCAGTTCCGGCATGCAGACATCGACCAGGATGATGGCGACATCGTTCTTGAGCAGGAACTCAAGCGCTTCGCGCCCGGACGAAGCCTTGACCAAATTCTCGCCGAGTTCCTTCAGGATGACTTCATAGGCGAGCAGCTTCGCCGGCTGATCGTCAACCAGAAGGATGTTTACCTTGTCGTAATCCATCATGCTTACGCCGATCAGCGGTGGAGCCACATTCGAATGGCGAGCAGCAACTGCTCGGTATTGACGGGTTTGGCGAGATAGTCCGAAGCGCCGGCTTCGAGACATTTCTCGCGGTCGCCCTTCATCGCCTTGGCGGTCAGCGCGATGATCGGAAGGCGGCCGAAGGACGGGTTTTGCCTGATGACGCCGATGGTCTGATATCCGTCCATCTGCGGCATCATGATATCCATCAGCACGATTGCGATATTGGGGTTGGACTCGACCAGCGCGATGGCCTCATGGCCGGTCGTCGCGGTCAGCACCTTCATTCCGCGCCGTTCTAATACGCTCGACAGCGCAAAGATGTTCCGGGCGTCATCGTCCACCAGGAGCGCGGTTTTGCCAACGAGATCCTCATCGGAACTATTGAGCTTTTCGAGCATCCTCTGCTTCACGACCGGCAATTCCGTGATCACACGGTGCAAAAACAGCGACGTTTCGTCGAGCAGGCGTTCCGGCGACTCGACGCCTTTCACCACGATGCTCCTCGCCATGGTGTGAAGTTCCGCATCCTCCTCGGCCGAAAGTTCCCGTCCCGTGAACACCACGACGGGTACGTTCGATAGCGTTTCGTCTTTGCGAAGCCGGTCGAGCACCTCGAAGCCGCTCATATCTGGCAGCCGCAGATCCAGCACGACGCAGTCCCATGGCTGGTCGCGCAGCATCGACAACGCATCGGCGCCGGTGTCGGCAGTGAGGATCTCGATGTCGTCGTGGCCGAGCAATTCGGTGATGCTCATCTGCTCGGCGGCATTGTCCTCGACGATCAGAAGGCGCTTGCGTCGGGGTTTTGCGTATTCCTTGATCTGCGACAGCGCCGCGCTGACGCCCTCGGTCGTCGTCGGCTTGTTGACGAAGGAGAAGGCGCCGCGCGCCAGCGCATGCTGGCGGTCTTCGTCGAGCGTGATGATCTGCACCGGAATGTGCCGCGTCAGCGGATTGTGCTTGAGCTGGCTCAGCACGGTCCAGCCCAGCATGTCCGGCAGGAACACGTCGAGCGAGACCGCGGCCGGCTGGAATTGCTTGGCGAGTTCGAGCGCCTCGGCGCCACGGCTGGCGACAAGCACCTTGAAGCCCTTGTCGCGCGCCAGATCGATCAGTACCCGGGCATAATGCGGATCGTCCTCGACGATCAGGAGGATGGTATCTCCCGGCTCGAGGTTGAGGCGATCGTCCGGCAATTGCTCGATGACCCGCTCCTGCGTCGCTGCGGCCTGCAGCGCCGGCGTCGACGCGAACGGCGACGGGCCAGGGACCCGTGGCGAAACCGTCGGACCGGAATATTTCAGCGGCAGATAGAGCACGAAGGTAGAGCCCTTGCCGGGCGCGCTGCGCAGGTGAATTTCACCGCCGAGCAGGCCCGCGAGCTCGCGGCTGATGGCGAGGCCGAGACCGGTGCCGCCGTATTTCCGGCTGGTGCCGGCGTCGGCCTGCTGGAATGCCTCGAAGATCAGTTTCTGTTTCTCCAGCGGAATGCCGATTCCGGTGTCGGTCACCTCGAAGGCGATGACGGCGGGCGCGTGATTGAGGATCGGGTGCTCGACGCTCCAGCCGCCGACGGCGGCCGATACGTTCAGCCTCACGCCGCCCTCCGCGGTGAACTTGAATGCGTTCGACAGCAGGTTCTTCAGAACCTGCTGCAGGCGCTTGGAGTCGGTCACCATGCTGCGGGCGAGATTCGCGTCGACGTCCACGGTGAACGAGAGCTGGCGGTTGTCGGCTTCGTGCCTGAACGGCCGGCCGACGGTCTCCAGCAGGCTCGATGTCAGGATCTCCTCGGCATCGACGGTCACGGTACCGGATTCGATCTTCGACAGGTCGAGGATGTCGCTGATCAGGTTGAGCAGGTCGGTGCCGGCGCCGTGGATGGTGCGGGCGAACTCGACCTGTTTTGCCGACAGATTGCCCTCCGGATTTTCGGTGAGCTGCTGGCCGAGGATCAGGATGCTATTGAGCGGCGTGCGCAGCTCATGCGACATGTTGGCGAGGAATTCGGACTTGTACTTCGAGGTCAGCGAAAGCTCGGTCGCCTTTTCTTCGAGCGCGCGCCGCGCCTGCTCGATTTCCTGGTTCTTTCTTTCCACCTCGACGTTGCGCTCGGCAAGCTGCTGGGCCTTCTGTTCGAGCTGTTCGTTGGTCTGCTGCAGTTCCTTCTGCTGGGTCTGCAATTCGCCGGCGAGCTGCTGGGATTGCTTGAGCAGGCCCTCGGTCTGCATCGTGGCCTCGATCGAGTTGAGCACGATGCCGATAGAGTCGGTGAGCTGTTCGAGGAAGGTCATCTGCGAGGTCGTGAACGAAGAGATCGAAGACAGCTCGATCACCGCCTTGACCTGGTTTTCGAACAACACCGGAAGCACGACGAGATTTTTCGGAACGACGCGCAGCAACGCCGAATTGATCGGCGCCGTGTCGGTCGGAATGTCCGACACCAGCCGCTGACGCTTGTCGATCCCGCATTGGCCGATCAGCCCCTCGCCAAATTGCACGACTTGCGGATGCGGATTGGCCCCGTCGCCGGCATAGGCCGAGAGCAGGCGCAACTGCGGGCTATCGGCATTCTCGGCCTGGTAGATCACGCCCATATGGGCGTTGATCAGCGGCGCCAGTTCGGTCAGCAGCAGCCGTCCAACGGTCGTGAGGTCGCGCTGGCCCTGCAGCATGTTCGTGAATTTGGCGAGGTTGGTCTTCAGCCAGTCCTGTTCGGTATTCACCTGCGTCGTCAGACGAAGGTTGCCGATCATCGTGTTGATGTTGTCCTTGAGTTCAGCCACTTCGCCGCGGGCGTCGACCTGGATCGAGCGGGTCAGGTCGCCCTTGGTCACGGCGGTCGCGACTTCGGCGATCGCGCGCACCTGCGAGGTCAGGTTGGCGGCAAGCAGGTTGACGTTGCCGGTGAGGTCCTTCCAGGTGCCGGCGGCGCCGGGCACGTTGGCCTGGCCGCCGAGCCGTCCCTCGACGCCGACTTCGCGCGCCACGCTGGTGACCTGGTCGGCGAAGGTAGCGAGCGTCTCGGTCATGTTGTTGATGGTGTCGGCAAGGGCTGCGACTTCGCCCTTCGATTTCACGGTCAGGTTCTGCTTCAGGTCGCCGTCGGCGACCGCGGTCACGACCTTGACGATGCCGCGCACCTGCTCGGTCAGGTTGGCGGCCATGAAGTTCACGGTGTCGGTGAGGTCCTTCCAGGTACCGGCGACGCCGGGCACCTGCGCCTGACCGCCGAGCTTGCCCTCGGTGCCCACTTCGCGCGCCACGCGCGTCACTTCGCCGGCAAAGGCGTTGAGCTGGTCGACCATCGTGTTGATGGTGTTCTTCAGTTCGAGGATTTCGCCCTTCACGTCGACCGTGATCTTGCGCGACAGGTCGCCGCGGGCCACGGCGGTGGTGACTTCGGCGATGTTGCGGACCTGCGTGGTGAGGTTGGCCGCCAGAAGGTTGACGTTATCTGTCAAATCCTTCCAGGTGCCGCCGACGCCGGGCACCACGGCCTGGCCGCCCAATCGTCCCTCGGTGCCGACCTCGCGCGCCACGCGCGTCACTTCGGCGGCGAACGAGCGAAGCTGCTCGACCATCGTATTGAGGGTGTCTTTGAGCAGCAGGATTTCGCCGCGGACGTCGACCGTGATCTTCTTCGACAGGTCACCGCCGGCGATGGCGGTGGCGACTTCGGCGATGTTGCGGACCTGCGCGGTCAGGTTGGAGGCCATGAAGTTGACGTTGTCGGTGAGGTCCTTCCAGGTGCCGGCCACCTCAGGCACCTGGGCCTGGCCGCCGAGCTTGCCTTCGGTGCCGACTTCGCGCGCGACGCGGGTGACTTCCGAGGCGAAGGCGTTGAGCTGGTCCACCATCGTGTTGACGGTATTCTTCAGTTCCAGAATCTCGCCCTTGACGTCGACGGTGATCTTCTTCGACAGGTCGCCCTTCGCCACCGCCGTCGTCACTTCGGCGATGTTGCGGACCTGGCCGGTCAAATTGCCGGCCATCGAGTTGACGTTATCGGTGAGGTCTTTCCAGGTGCCGGCGACACCGGGCACGTTGGCCTGGCCGCCGAGCCGCCCCTCGGTGCCGACCTCGCGCGCCACGCGGGTCACTTCACCGGCGAAGCGGTTGAGCTGGTCGACCATCGTGTTGAGCGTTTCCTTGAGCTGCAGGATTTCGCCGCGCACGTCGACCGTGATCTTGCGCGACAGGTCGCCGCCGGCGATTGCGGTCGCGACCTCGGCGATGTTGCGGACCTGCGCCGTCAGATTGCCGGCCATCGAGTTCACGCTGTCGGTGAGATCCTTCCAGGTGCCGGCGACCCCGGTCACCTGGGCCTGGCCGCCGAGCTTGCCGTCGGTGCCGACCTCGCGCGCCACGCGCGTCACTTCGCCGGCGAAGGCGTTGAGCTGGTCGACCATCGTGTTCAGCGTTTCCTTTAATTGAAGGATTTCACCGGACACGTTGACCGTGATCTTCTTCGACAGGTCGCCCTTCGCCACCGCGGTCGCGACCTCGGCGATGTTGCGGACCTGACCGGTGAGGTTGCCGGCCATCGAATTGACGTTGTCGGTGAGGTCCTTCCAGGTGCCGGCGACGCCGCGCACGTTGGCCTGGCCACCGAGCTTGCCTTCGGTACCGACCTCGCGCGCCACGCGCGTCACTTCACCGGCAAAGGCGTTGAGCTGGTCCACCATCGTATTAATGGTGTCTTTCAGTTCGAGAATTTCGCCGCGCACGTCCACCGTGATCTTCTTCGACAGGTCGCCGTTGGCGACCGCGGTCGTCACCTCGGCGATGTTGCGGACCTGCGCCGTCAAATTGCTCGCCATCGAGTTGACGCTCTCGGTGAGATCCTTCCAGGTGCCGGCGACACCGAGCACGTTGGCCTGGCCGCCGAGCCGTCCCTCGGTGCCGACTTCGCGCGCCACGCGCGTCACTTCGCCGGCGAAGGCGTTGAGCTGGTCGACCATCGTGTTGAGCGTTTCCTTCAGCTGAAGGATTTCGCCCGAGACGTTCACCGTGATCTTCTTGGAGAGGTCGCCGCCGGCAATCGCGGTCGCGACGTCGGCGATGTTGCGGACCTGCGCCGTCAGGTTGGAGGCCATGAAGTTGACGTTGTCGGTGAGATCCTTCCAGGTGCCGGCGACGCCGGGGACCTGGGCCTGACCGCCGAGCTTGCCTTCGGTGCCGACTTCGCGGGCGACGCGGGTCACTTCTGAAGCGAACGAGTTGAGCTGGTCGACCATCGTGTTGATGGTGTCCTTCAGCTCCAGGATTTCGCCGCGGACGTCCACCGTGATCTTGCGCGAAAGATCGCCGCGGGCGACCGCCGTGGTGACGTTGGCGATGTTGCGGACCTGGGCGGTGAGGTTGCCGCACATCGCGTTGACGGAGTCGGTCAGATCCTTCCAGGTGCCGGCGACGCCGGGGACGATGGCCTGGCCGCCGAGCTTGCCGTCGGTGCCGACCTCGCGGGCCACACGCGTCACTTCGGAAGCGAAGGATCGGAGCTGGTCCACCATCGTGTTGATGGCTTCCTTGAGCTGTAGGATCTCGCCGCGGACGTCGACCGTGATCTTCTTCGACAGGTCGCCGTTGGCGACCGCAATGGTGACCTCGGCGATGTTGCGGACCTGGCCGGTCAGGTTGTTGGCCATCGAGTTGACGCTCTCGGTCAAATCCTTCCAGACGCCTGTCACTTCCGGCACCTGGGCCTGGCCGCCGAGCTTGCCCTCGGTGCCGACCTCGCGCGCCACGCGCGTCACTTCCGAGGTGAACACGGAAAGCTGCTTGATCATCGTGTTGACGATGGTGGCCGACTGCAAGAATTCGCCGCCAAGTGGGCGGCCGTCGACATCGAGCTGCACGGTCTGCAGCAGATTACCTTGGGCCACGGCGGCGACCGCGCGCGTGACTTCGCGGGTCGGCCATAGCAGGTCGTCGATCAGCGTATTGACGGAACCCTCCATGTCCGCCCACGATCCGCTCGACAAGTCGAACTTGACGCGCTGCCGCGTCTTGCCTTCGCGGCCGACGACCTGGCCGACGTGCTCCAGTTGCTGCGCCATTCGCTGGTTGGCGGCGACGATTTCGTTGAAGGTGTCGGCGATCTTGCCCTCGATGCCGATGTGATCGCCGGTCATCCGTACCGAGAAATCGCCCGCCCGCATCGCCTGCAATGCGTGCAGCAGATCCTGCATCGGATCGGACGTGCCGTTGGCGGTGGGTGGTGTCGGTTTGGTGACCCGGCGAGCCGAGGGTGATGCTCCAGGGGAAAGGTCACTCATAGTGTTTCCTCGGCCAGTTCGCGCAAATCATCTCGGCTGAAATGCGATTTCACAGATAGAACCGCTGCCCCACCGGCAGATCAAGCCGGACTAACGGTTAATGTCGAGAAATCAATGACATGGAACTCAGCCCGTTTGCTCAATTCGGCGGGAACCCAATAGTTCCAATGGCCCCAAAATTATCTGGAACCCAAAATGAAAACGCCCCGGCAAGCCGGGGCGTTTGATGTTCAATCCACGAAGGGTCAGGAGCCCTTCGGGTTGATTTCGGTGTAGTTGCCCTTGGCGTCCCACTTGTAGACGACGTAGTCGATGACCTTGATGTCGCCCTTGGCGTCGAAGGAAAGCTTGCCGAGCACGGTGTCCCATTCGCCGGCCTTGATGGTCTCCATCACCTTCTTCGGATCGGTGGTCTTCGCCTTCGTTACCGCCTGGGTCCAGACCTGCATCGCGGCGTAGGTGTAGAGGGTGTAGCCTTCGGGATCGATGTTCTTGGCCTTGAACTTCTCGACGATCGCTTTCGCGGTCGCCTTGTTGCGCGGGTCGGGACCGAAGGTGAACAGCGTGCCTTCGGCGGCCGGACCGGTGATCGAGGCGAATTCCTTGTCGTTCATGGCGTCACCCGCCATCAACACCGTCTTGAGGCCCTGGTCGCGCATCTGGCGCAGGATCAGGCCGGCTTCCTGATGGTAGCCGCCGACAAAGACCAGATCGATATTGTCGCGCTTCAGCCGCGACACGATCGCGTTAAAGTCCTTGTCGCCCTTGTTGTAGGATTCGAACATCTTCTCGGTGAAGCCGGCCTTGTTGAGCGCCTTCTTGGTTTCCTCCGCGAGGCCTTTGCCGTAGGTGGACTTGTCGTTGAGGATGGCGACGTTCTTGCCCTTGTAGTTCTTGGCGATGTATTCGGCGGCAACCAGGCCCTGCTGGTCGTCGCGGCCGCAGACGCGGGCCACGTTCCACAGCTTGCGCTCGGTGAACAGCGGGTTGGTCGAGGCCGGCGTAATCTGCAGCACGTTGCCGTCGGCGTAGGCTTCCGACGCCGGGATCGACGACGAGGAGCAGAAGTGACCGGCAACGAACGGGATCTTCGCGCTGGCGAACTTTTCCGCCACCGAACGCGCCTGCTTGGGATCGCAGGCATCGTCGCCGACCTGCAGCGCCAGCTTCTTGCCGAGCACGCCGCCGGCGGCATTGATGTCGGCCACCGCCTGTTCGGCGCCGTTCTTCATCTGCCGGCCGAACGCGGATTCGCCGCCCGTCATCGGGCCCGCCACGGCGATGGAGATGTCCTGCGCCAGCGCCGTTGTCGAAAGCGCCAACGATGCGCCCAAAGCCAGGCCGATGAGTTTCAGTGATTTCATGAGGTATCCTCGCAGGTCAGTCGATTTCAGGAAGCACCCGGCACGCCGGGCACGAAAATCACGCCTATTGTCGGCTGATTTTACGGCGAAGTCATCGGCAATTTTCGGGCAAATCCACGGTCCGTTCGCAGCATCTTGCCGCAGCACGCGCCAGGATTTCGTACCAAGGCAAGGTGGCAGGCAGGCGGGAGCGCTATTCCCGCCGGCCGCCTTCCAGATAGGCGGCGCGGATTTCCGGGCGCTGCAGCAACTCGCTGCCGGTTCCGGACAGGGTGATCAGGCCATTGACCATGACATAGCCACGATGCGCCAGTTTCAACGCGTGGTTGGCGTTCTGTTCGACGATCAGAACGGTCAGGCCGTCCTGCCGGTTCAGGGTCCGGATCGCATCGAAAATCTGCCGCGCGATCAGGGGGGCCAGCCCGAGCGACGGCTCGTCCAGCATCAACAGGCGCGGCCGGCTCATCAGGGCCCGGCCAATCGCCAGCATCTGCTGCTCGCCGCCGGATAGCGTGCCGCCGCGCTGGGTCATGCGTTCCTTGAGCCGCGGGAACAGCGCGAAGACGCGCTCCAGGCCGCTCGCCCGATCGGCCTCGCTGCTATCGGTCGCATCAGCCCCCATCTGCAAATTTTCCGCCACGCTCATGCGCGGGAAGATGCGGCGACCCTCGGGCGACTGCGCGATGCGCAGTCGCGCGATCTCATGCGTCGGCACGCCGGTGATGTCGTGGCCGTCGAATTCGATGCGGCCCGCGCGGGCGCGGGGCCGGCCGAAGATCGTCATCATCAGGGTCGACTTGCCGGCGCCGTTGGCGCCGATCAGGGCGACGATTTCGCCGGCGTTGATGTCGATATCGACGCCCTTCAGCGCCTCGATCTTGCCGTAGGCCGCGCGCAGCGAGCGGATCGCGAGCAGGGGCGTTGCGGGTGACGCGCTCACGTGCCGCTCTCCATCACGGCGATGGCTTCTTCCTCGTCGGTGCCGAGATAGGCGGCGATCACCTTGGGATCGTCGCGGATCTGTTGCGGCGTGCCTTCGGCGATCTTCACCCCGTGATCCATCACCACGACGTGGTCGGAGATTTCCATCACCACGCTCATGTCGTGCTCGATCAGGAGGATCGAGGTGCCCTGATCCGCGCGGATCGAGAGCAGCAGTTCGCTTAAAGCGGCGCTTTCACGCGCGTTGAGGCCAGCCGCCGGCTCGTCGAGGCAAAGCAGCGCGGGCTGGGTGCACATCGCGCGCGCGATCTCCAGACGCCGCTGGTCGCCATAGGGCAAATTGCCGGCGGCATCGTCGGCGCGGTCCAGCAGCCCGATGCGGTCGAGCCAGGTCTGCGCCAGATCGATCGCGGCCTGCTCGGCCGTGCGCCAGGACGGTGCGCCGATCAGGCCCAGGAACGTCAGCCCGGAGGCGCGCATCAGCGCGTTGTGCTGCGCCACCATCAGGTTCTCCAGCGCCGTCATGCCGGGAAACAATCGGATGTTCTGAAATGTGCGCGCGACCTTGGCCAGCTTGGAGATCCGGAAATCGTTCAGCCGTTCGAGTTGGATCGTGCGGCCGTCATCGTGCGTGAGCCGCATCGCGCCTGAAGTGGGCTTGTAAAAGCCGGTGATGCAGTTGAACACCGTGGTCTTGCCGGCGCCGTTCGGCCCGATCAGCGCGGTGATCTTGCGCCGCTCGGCGTTGAAGGAGAGGTCGTTGACGGCGACGATGCCACCGAAGCGCATCGACAGCCGATCGACCGACAGGATGGGATCGCCGCTCATCCGTGTCCCTCCTTGACGAGGTCGGATGAGATCGCCTGACTGTGTTTCAGGAATACGGTCGGCGCCCGGTGGCCGATCAGGCCGCGCGGCCGCCAGATCATCAACAGCACCATCGCCATGCCGAACACCAGCATGCGGTACTGCTCGAGCCCACGGAACAGCTCGAAGCCGCCGATCATGGCGAGTGCGGCGAGCGCCACGCCGAGTTGCGAGCCCATGCCGCCCAGCACCACGATCGCCAGCACCAGCGCCGATTCATGGAAGGTGAAGGATTCCGGGCTGATGAAGCCTTGTCGGGTCGCGAAGAACGCGCCGGCAAAACCGCCGAACATCGCACCGGTCGCAAACGCGGTCAGCTTGGTCGTGGTGGTGTTGATGCCGAGCGCGCGGCAGGCGACCTCGTCCTCGCGCAGCGCTTCCCAGGCGCGGCCGATCGGCAGTCGCCGCAGCCGGATCGTGACCCAGTTGGTGAGCAGCGCCAGCGCCAGGATCAGATAGAACAGAAACACGATGCGGTGCGTCGGCGAGAATTCGATGCCGAGCATCGCCGCAAGCCCGTCATCGCCCGGTGTGAGCGGAATGCCGAACAGGGTCGGACGGGGAATGCCGGTGACGCCGTTCGGCCCGCCGGTCAGGCTCTGCCAGTTGATGATGACGAGGCGGATGATCTCGCCGAAGGCCAGCGTGACGATGGCGAGATAATCGCCGCGCAGCCGCAGCACGGGAAAACCGAGCAGCACGCCCCAGAAGGCGGCGAGGATGCCGGCGAGCGGCAGGCAGACCCAGAACGACAATCCGAAATTGGTCGCCAGCAGCGCGTAGGAATAGGCGCCGACGGCGTAGAACGCGACATAGCCGAGGTCGAGCAGGCCGGCGAGGCCGACCACCACGTTCAGCCCCCATCCGAGCATCACATAGGTGAGCACGAGGATTCCGAGGTCGAGGATGTAGCGCTCGTCGTAGAACAGGACCGGCACCAGAAACGTGAACACCAGCAGCACCGGTGCGACCAGGCGTCCGGCGAAGGAAAGTGTGCTCTGTACCGAAGCGGGGACCACCCTGACGGTTTCGACCGGTCCCCACCATTGCCGCAGCAACTCGATGAGGATGCTGCCGCCGAACACGGCCGCGACCATCGCGGCGAGGTCGCCGAACCGCGTCCAGTAGGTCAGTTGTCCGTCCGATCCAGCTTCGGTGCGCACGCCGATCATCAGCGAGAACAGCACCAGTGCCACGAGCGCACTGATCAGCGCTTTCTTGAGGATGAAGGCTACGCCCGGAGCGCGCGAGGTTTGGGCGGCGGGGGATGCGTTCACGCGGCGGCCCGTCAGACTTTTTCGACTTCGGGCCGGCCGAGCAGGCCGGTCGGAAGGAAGATCAGGACCACGATCAGGATCGAGAACGCGGCGACATCCTTGTACTCGACCGAGAAGTAGGCCGACCACAGCGTCTCGATCAGGCCGATCAGAAGCCCGCCCAGCATCGCGCCGGGCAGCGAACCGATGCCGCCGAGCACCGCCGCGGTGAACGCCTTGATGCCGGCGACAAAGCCCATGAAGAAATCAACCAGCCCATAATAGAGCAGGTACATCATGCCGGCGACCGCGGCGAGCGCCGCGCCGATTACGAAGGTCATCGAGATGGTGCGGTCGACGTCGACGCCGAGCAGCGAGGCCATGGTCTGGTCCTGCTCGCAGGCGCGCATGTCGCGCCCCAGCCGCGTGCGCGATACCAGCCAGGTGAACAACGCCAGCAGCACGATCGTGGTGATGACGACGATGATCTGGATGTTGGAAAGCTGCACCGCGAAGCCGCCCGCGCCCTCATGCAAGGTGTGGCCGCCGGTGATGATCGGCGGCACCGGTTTGACGCGCGCGCCTTGGGCTACCTGCGAAAAATTCGTCAGCACGAATGACATGCCGATCGCCGAGAGCATCGGCGCCAGGCGGAACGAGTGCCGCAGCGGTCGGTAGGCGATGCGCTCCACCGTCCAGCCATAGAGCGCCGTGATCGCCATCGATACCAGAAGCACGATCAGCAGGATCAGGGGGATGGCGGTCAGGCCGAACGAGACCAGGATCAGGAAGGTGATCAGCGCGATGAAGCCGCCGATCATGAAAATATCGCCATGGGCGAAATTGATCATGCCGACGATGCCGTAGACCATCGTGTAGCCGATCGCGATCAGGCCATAGATCGAGCCGAGCACGAGGCCGTTGATCAGTTGCTGGGCGAAATAATCCATGCGCTGCCGTGTCTAGAGCTAGCGACGCGGCGAGAGCTCCGGCAGCCCAGGACGACGCGTCGTGGCATTTTCTAACAGTGGGAACCGGGGGCGGCAACAGCGCCGGCTGCGGCTTAATTGGCTTGTACAGAGCTAGTTTTGCGGCAGGGGTTCCGGGCGCCACAGTCCGAACACGGCACTGCCGCGGAATGATCGCAGCGGAACCGGCGTTCCCCAGCAACGAACGCGCCCGCCCACCGTTGATTCCGTCTACGTCTAAGCAACGGAGAACACTCAATGACCAATCAGAACAATCCGGGCCAGCAGAACCAGAACCCGGGTCAGAAGCCCGGTCAGCAGCAGGGTGGCGGCCAGAAGCCGGGCCAGCAGCAGCAGGATCCCGGCCGAGAGAAGCCGAACCCGAACCGCCAGGGACAGCAGATTCCTGATAAGGACCGCTAGCTGGATTGGTGCGTGAATAAGGCCCCGCCGAAAGGCGGGGCTTTCTTTATGGCGCGGCCGGCCGCTCCCCGGTCCCGTTAAGGTAAACAAATGGTTTAAATTGCCGGTCGCAACTGCGGGGAGTTACGTCAACCCCTCAAAAGCGCGGCCTCTGACCGGGCCGTTGACCAGGCGGGAAGCGACATGTCCGGAAACCGGCGGATCAGCACATTCAACGGCGCGCTGCTGGCGGCCTATTTCATTCCGGCCTGGACCATCGCAGCCTTCAGGATCGTCGTTTCGCCAATCCAGGGTCTCTATGAGCGGCCGAACATTTCGCTGGCGCTGTTCGTCAGCGATCACCTGCAGCTCAGCGGATTGGCCACCGTCCGCGTCGCCTGGCTGCTGGCGCTCGGCCGCATGACCGTGGTGGCATTCCTGGCGGTGTTTCTGGTCTTCATCACCCGCGCGTCGATCCGAAAGGCCGGCGGCTCGAACGAGGCGCTCGCCGTAGCGCTCGCGATCGGCAGCGTGATGAGTTTTGCCGGCGTGGTGATGGCCTCGCAGGCGGGGGAGACGGCCGCGCTCCGGCTGCATGCGGCCGAGCTCTTGATGATGCTCGGCACGGTTATTGTCATGCTGATCGAGCAGCCCGCGCAGCCGATAACCGGCGCGGCGCCTGCCGGGTTAACCCTTCGGCAAACCTGATTTTGTCGCGCGGCGATAGAGGACGAACAGAAAAGCCAACAGCACGGCGGCCGACAGGCCGAGCGACCAGTGAATGCCGATCGCCGCACCGGCGAGGCCCACGGTGATGCCGCTGAAGGCCCGCATGCCGAGGCCTGCCATGTTGAACAGGCCGACAACGCGGCCGCGGATCTCGGCGGGCGCATTTATCTGGACCAGGGCCTGCGCCATTGTGTTGAACGACAGCTCGAAGAATCCTGCGGCAAACAGCCACGCGATCGCCAGCGTGTAGATTCCCACGGACGCGAACGCGAGCAGGGACAGGCTCCATAGAATAGCAAGCACGATGGCTGTCCGGGGATTGGGCTTGAGCCGTCCCCACGCTTCCAGCGCGATACCCGCAAGCAGCGCGCCGGCGGCGTCGGCGGCCAGCAGCACGCTGTAGGACACGCCGGGGTCGCCGTGCCCGAGATCGCCAGCAAAACCCGGCATCTGGGCGTGGTAGGCGTTGCCGATCATGAAAGAAGTCAGTCCGGCGAGCAGCGTCATCGAGGTCAGGACTCGCTGCGTGCCGATGTCGCGGACGGTCTGCACGATGTCGGCAAGGCCGCGGACCGGAATCCGCCGGGGCGCGGCGTCCTTGGCGCGGGTGGGTGCCCAGAACAGCCAGAGCAGCATCGGCAGATAGAACAGCGTGTTGAAAATGATGCCGTGGGAGGGGCCGAGCGCCAGCATGATGACGCCGCCGACGGCCGGACCGACCAGGATGCCCAGATAACGCGCCGTCGCGTTCAGCCGCACCGCGCTCGGCAGATTGGCCGGGCCGACGATGTCGTAGAGCAGCAGCTGGTTCGGCGTCTGCCAGAGCACGCCCGCGCAGCCATGGATGACGAGCAGCAGCATCGCGTGCCACATCTGGAGCGTGTCGGTGATGAAGAAGATGCCCCATCCCGCCGATGCCACGATGAAGAGCAGCATCCCGCACTGGATGATGCGGCGCGGATCGAACCGGTCGGCCAGCGAGCCTACGGCGACCGAAAACAGCAGGAACGGAAGCCAGTGCGACAGCACCGCAAAGCCGGCCAGCGCGGGCGAATGGAATTTCTGAAAGACCACCCAATAGCTGATCACGTGCTCGATATTGTCGGCCATCATAGCCAGCACATAGGCCGCGAACTGGGCCCGATAGGGCGCGGACTTCATGGCCGCGAACGAGCCGGAAGCCGCCGCGGGTGTCGTCGATGGTTGGGAGGTCAAGATATCACCTGGCAGGAACTTCACCGGCGCGGCGCTGCAATGCTGCCGAGCCGGCACTTTGCTCGCGCCGATACACGCTCGCGGTTCGGCGCTCAAGACACTTACATGTGCTCAGGCGAAATAGCCGCCCTGATCGAGATCGGCGAGGAGCCCCGGCTGCTCCGGCTGCCATCCCAGCGCCGATTGGGTTCGGGCGCTCGAGGCCGGCATGTCCATCGCGGCGAATCTCGCGATCCAGCCGAAGTGTTCAGCCGCCGCCTCACGCGTCTTGGAAACGACGGGCACGCCGAGCCTGCGGCCGATCACCTCGGCGATCGCCTTGAACGGCACGCCCTCGTCGGCGACCGCGTGATAGGGGCCGCTCTCGACGCCCTGTTCGAGCGCAAGCCGGTAGAGGCGGGCGGCATCGCGCCTGTTCACGCCGGGCCAGCGGTTCGCTCCATCGCCGACATAGGCCGCGACGCCTTTCTCGCGCGCGATATCGATCAGGCGCGGGACGAAACCGTGATCGCCGTCGCCATGGGTCGATGGCGCCAGCCGCACCGCTGATACGCGCACGCCCCGTGCAGCGACGGCGGCGGCCGCCGCCTCGGAGGCGCGTGGGGAATCGGGAGAGGGCCTGTCGGCCTCGGTCGCGATCCGGCCCGGCGCCAGCGACCCAAATCCTGAGGTCACCAGCATCGGCCGCGCGGATCCCTCCAGCACCGCGCCCATCGCTTCGATCGCACGCCGGTCTTCTGCGCAGTTCTCCAGGAATTTCGAGAAGTCATGATTGAAGGCCGTGTGGATGACGGCGTCTGCCTTGCGCGTGCCGTCGCGAAGGCTTTCCAGATCTTCAAGCGAGCCGCGATGGGCCGCGGCGCCCATGGTTGCGAGCGACAAAGCTCCGGCATCGGAGCGGGCGAGACCGAGCACCTGATGACCTGACGTGATGAGGTCGCCGACGATGGCGGAGCCGACAAAGCCGGTCGCGCCGGTCACGAAGATGCGCATGCGAAGGTCTCCAACAGTGTTCGGAGTCCATATCGCTCGCGCTATCATCATGTTAAAGTAGTGATATTATCGTGGTATAATCGCTAACAGGATCAAGGTGACGGCCGAAACCAACAATCTGCTCGGAAGCTACCTGAAGGGTCGCCGCGCCCGGCTTGATCCGGCCGCCTTCGGTTTCGCGGTGGGACGCAGGCGCACGCCGGGGCTGCGCCGGGAAGAAGTCGCCCAGCGCGCCAACATCAGCCCGACCTGGTACACATGGCTGGAGCAGGGGCGAGGCGGCGCCCCTTCGGCGGACGTGTTGAACCGGATCGCCGCGGCGCTGATGCTGACCGACATCGAGCGCGAACATGTCTTCCTGCTCGGGCTCGGCCGTCCACCCGAGGTCCGCTACAAGGCCGCTGAGGGCGTCACGCCCCGTTTGCAACGGCTGCTCGATGCGCTTGAGGTCAGTCCGGCGCTGATCAAGACCGCCACCTGGGACGTCGTCGCATGGAATCGCGCTGCCGCGGCGGTGTTGACCGACTATGGCGCGCTTCCACCTAGCCAGCGCAACATCCTTCGCCTCATCTTCTGCGACCCCCGCGTGCGGGCCGCGCAATATGATTGGGAAAGCGTGGCCCGCTTCGTAGTCGGCGCGTTCAGGGCGGATGCGGCGCGCGCCGGCGCTGTGTCCGAAGTCGGCGAACTCGTGGACGAGCTTTGCAAGCGCAGTCCGGAGTTTGAAGCGCTATGGCGCGACAACAACGTTCATGTTCACGGCGAGGGGGTCAAGCGCCTTCGGCATCCGATCCTCGGCCCGATCATGATGGAGTATTCCGCGTTCGGCGTGGATGGCCGACCCGACCTCGGCATGATCGTTTACAATCCCGCCACGCGTTCAGATGCCGATCGCATCAGATCGCTTGTGACATCGCAGCCGGTGCAGACGCAGCTAACCCTTCAGCAAACCTAATTCCGCGATGATCGCGCCAGCTTCCTTCACCGCGTGGTTGGCCGCCGGCACGCCGCAATAGATCGCCTGCTGCAGCAGGATTTCCTTGATGTCGTCGGGCGTGAAGCCGCCTTCGGAAAGTGCTGCGCGCACATGCAGGCGGAATTCATCCCACTGTCCCAGCGCCACCATGGTGCCGATCACGAGCACGCGGCGGGTGCGATGGTCGAAATGCGGCCGGGTCCAGATATCGCCCCAGGCATAGCGGGTGATGAGGTCCTGGAAATCGGTGTTGAAAGCGTTGCGGTTCTTGATCGACTTGTCGACCCATTCATTGCCGAGCACTTTTCGGCGCTGGGCCATGCCGTCGTCGCGGCGTTGGTTGTCGTCCATTGTACATTCTCCCCGTCATTGCGAGGAGCGAAGCGACGAAGCAATCCATGCCTCCACAAGCGGTGAAATGGATTGCTTCGCTTCGCTCGCAATGACGTCCTTGGTTGCGGTAACTAGCGTTGCGTCAAAAAGCCGACCAGCGCGTCGGTGAAGGCGTGCGGCTGCTCGACGTTCGAAATATGCGCCGCATCGAGGATGGTCATGCTGGCGCCGGGAATCCGGCTGCGCATGAATTCGGCGTCCGCGACCGTCGTCGACATGTCGTGGCGGCCGGCGATGACGAGCGTCGGGCTCTTGATCCTGGGCAGCAATTCGCGCTGGTCGAGCGTCGACAGCGCCTCGCAGCAGGCGATGTAGCCCTCGACCGGCGTGGTCAGCATCATCGCCTTCATGTTGGCTGCAATCTGCGGCTCGCGCTCGCGAAAATCCGCCGTCAGCCAGCCCGCCATCACGGCGTCGGCGACTGCGGCGATGCCGCCTTCTCTCACCGCCTTGATGCGGTCGTTCCAGCGTGTCGGATCCGGGTAATGGCAGGTGGTGTTGGCAAGCACGATCTTGCCGAATCTGTCTGACGCGTTGGCGCCCAGCCATTGCCCGACCATGCCGCCCATCGACAGGCCGCACCAATGGGCTTTTGCGATGTTGAGGTCGTCGAGGATCGCCAGCACGTCGCGGCCGAAACGCTCCAGCGAATAGGGGCCGGGCGGCACGTTCGACTTGCCATGACCGCGCCGGTCGTAGCGGACGACGCGGAACAGCTGGGTCAGCGCCTTCATCTGCGGCTCCCACATCTGCATGGTCGAGCCCAGCGAATTCGACAGCATCAGCGTCGGTCCGCCGTCGCGGCCTTCGACGGATACGTTGAGCAGGCACCCGTCGGCGTCGATCATCGGCATCTTGTGTTCCTCATCATGTGCGGGCAGACGCGCGAAGCACGGCTTCGCACGCGAGCCCGCGCAGCCATCCAGAAGAATCTATTCCAGTAGATGGATTGCCGGGTCAAGCCCGGTAACGACATCTGGACCAGGCCGCGTCCTCACGATGCGAGTTTGACGAATGCCAGATAGTTGGCTGCGAGTTTGTCGTACCGGGTCGCGACACGTCTGCATGTGACCCGAGGCTTACTCCACGTTGGGTGCATTGCGGTCACAACGGATGTCGTGCGTCGGGTCTTTAGATGTCAGGTGCCCAAACCGCGCGACAGCCGCACTCGGCCGCTACCGGGTTTTCGCATTTTTTCGTATGAATGCGGTGTTCTTTCAAGCCATTCCAAGGGTAGTCTTCTGGCTCATAGCAGCTCAGCGCGGTGGAGTGAACGGCAATCCTGCCTCCCCGAAGTGAGGCACCGATATTTCGCGGCCCGGCCGGCCCACATCGCCATATTTTTCGAGGCGGCGGGGGCTCATTTTCGAGGTCTCGACGCGGGCATATGTCAACAGCCTTCCAAAAAATCCACCGTGCGCAGTCTTTCCAAAAAATCCACCTCGCCCAGTCTTTCCATGCTTCGCGCCGAGCCAGTTCATCGTGCAGGTGCCATTTGGTGATTGTCGTGGCAAGTTCATTCACCTTCGTCTCCGCCTCATGGGAGATATTTAGACCATGCCCTCGGGCTTCCTCGAGCATCCAGCGCAGCGATACATCCGCCGGCGAGGAAGCCTCTCGCGGATAGCCGCCACCCACATCTGAATGACACCCGGCAAACCAGACCTCCTTCACGTCCTGCCATTGAATTTCTTGGCGGCTGCACTCGCCTGTACCCCAACAGGCCGGCACGTATGCCGCTGGTCGCGTATCGGCATCGAGTCCGCCCCATGTGGTTGGAGCATAAAACGACCGCCGCTCATGCAGTGAAAGTGCATGACGCACCGTTTTGACGATTGGGTTATGGCGGGTGTGGGGAAGATTCCTTGGAGAAAAGTACCCCACCGACTTCACGGTATCGAAAATCCCCAGAAATCTGATGCTGCAGGGATGCGAGTACTTTTCTCGAAATTCCTGAACTTTTTCTTTGTTCCAACGGAGCTCCTCAGAGCTCTTTGCCTGTTCAAAGTGTCTGCGATATAGCCGGTAGGCCTCCTCGATTTTGTCTTTGTCCAGGTGGCACCGCTTGACCAGGCCGCACCTGTAAATCAGTCCGGCGAGGGCGCGTGCGGTGAACGCCCCACGGCTGAAACCGAAGAGATATACGTGGTCCCCTGGGTCGTAGTGCTCTGCGAGCTCGCTGTAGAGCCGCTTGATATTCCACTTGGTGCCATACCCGAAGCCTGATCCGAGCAACAATACCGCGAGTCCCCTGGGCGAATCCTTGATGGGAAAGGGACCGTTACCCTTACAGGTGCCGCGCGGACTCCGAAATGCGCCCTCCAGCTCGGCCTGCGTCTTAAGCGTGCCGACTCCAGGATCGTAAATGACCCGCTGCCGGTGTGGATTCCGGATGTCGGCCATCCTGCAGAGCCGGAGCACATTGGTATCGTGATTTCCGACCGTGTTGCCGGTCCCGTCAGCAAAGATCGCGATGTTCTTGCCCATGGCACGCTCCTGCGCTGGCCGATGGATATCCTCCAGATTTCGATGCGTCGTCATTCGGTCGCCGCCGCCACTGATTCCAGTGGAGGAGCGTCGCAAATGCTGTTCGAAGATCAGGACAAGGTCCTACCGCATGCGATGGAATCGAGGTGTCGCAACGAGTAAGCCGGCATCTGCTGCCCAATCGAATGGACGGCATCTGACGTAAAGAAACAGGCTAGCAGGTTTGAGAGCCGCCGACTGTGAGTTCGGTTACATTTGGATATTTTCGGGCATCGGGACAAATCTCCTCGATGTCGTCGCTGCCGGGGTGCGCCAGATCTCCAGCGACTGTTTATGCGTCCGGACCTAGTCTTGATCGAGTGAAGCGAGCAGGCGGTCGATCAGGGCTTGCGAGGCGCCCTGATAGGCCATCGGCTCGAAAAGTTTTGCCAGTTGCTCCGCACCGAGATGCGCGGTGACCTTTGGGTCGGCGGCCAACACGTCGCGCAAATGTTTCTTGTCGGTGACGGCCTTCTTGCTCGCCGCCTCGATCAGATGATGCGCGTCGCTCTTGCCGATCTTCTCGGCGAGCGCAAAGGTGACGGCTTCCGCCATGATCAGCCCATGCGTCGAATCGAGATTGCTGCGCATGCGCGCCGTATCGATCTCCAGCCCCTCGGCGATATCGACGATCGCCGCCAGCGCGCCCGAGGTGACCAGCAGCAGCGTCGGCAGCGTCGGCCATTCCGCGTGCCAGGGGCCGGCGCTGCGCTCATGGTCCTGCACCTGCGCCGCAAGGATCGTTGCCGCGAGATTGGGGGCCATGGTGGCCGCCGCCAGCGCGCTGGCCGCCGCGACGGGATTGCGCTTGTGCGGCATGGTGGAGGAGCCGCCGCGGCCTTCGCCGGAGGGCTCGAAAGCTTCGCCGACGTCAGTCTGCATCATCAGCGAAACATCGCGCGCGATCTTGCCGCAGGTGCCGGCGATGATGGCGAGCACGGAGGCTGCTTCCGCGATGCGGTCGCGGTGGGTGTGCCAGGGCGCATCTGATAGCGGCAGGTTAAGTTCGCCAGCCAGCTTTTCCGCGACCAGCAAGCCCTTGTCGCCGAGGGCGGCGAGCGTGCCGGCCGCGCCGCCGAATTGCAGCGCCAGCGTCTCGGTGCGCAGGCGCTGCAGCCGCAGTTTCGAGCGGTGCAGCGCCGCGGCATATTCGGCGAGCTTCAGCCCGAACGGCATCGGCAGCGCGTGCTGCAGCCAGGTGCGGGCGACGACAGGGGTATTGCGGTGCTGACGCGCCAGTCCGGCAAAGCCCGCGATCGCGCGGTTGATGTCGGCGAGCAGCGCATCGATGCCGGCGCGAAGCCCGAGCATGGCGCCGGTATCGATCGCGTCCTGGCTGGTCGCGCCCCAATGGACGTAACGCGCGGCTTCCGCATCCACCTTGGCGACGTTGGCCGTCAGCGCCTTGACGAGCGGGATGGCGAGGTTGCCGGACCTGGTCGCGGCGTCGGCCAGGCCTGCGATGTCGAATGATTCGGCCCGGCACGCATTCGTGATCGGCTCAGCCGCGCTTGCCGGAATCACCCCGAGCGTCGCCTCGGCGCGCGCCAGCGCCGCCTCGAAATCCAGCATGTTTTGCAGGGTCGCGACATCGTCGCAGACCGCGCGCATCGCCGCGCTCGACAGCATTGGAGCCAGCAGGGGGGAAAGGGATGTGCTCATCTGCGTGCGACCTAACCATCCCGGCCTGTCCATGCCAATGCCCTTGTCGCGTTGCACTTGTTGCACTTGCGAATATGCACCGCTCCTCGCGTCAGGCGGCCTTCCTTTTGGCCCGGCCGTGCTTTACTTGGGGATATCAGGTTGAAGTGCGATCCAGGAGGCACCCCCATGGCCATGACGATGAACGGCGAAGTCCAGCTTGCGGCGTCGCGCGAGGCCGTGTGGGCCAAGCTGAACGATCCGGAGGTGCTGAAGGCCTGCATTCCCGGCTGCGAGGAACTGGAAAAGACCGAGGACAACGGCTTCCGCGCCACCGCCAAAATGAAGGTCGGGCCGGTCTCCGCCCGCTTCAAGGGCAAGGTCAATTTGAGCGATCTCGATCCGCCCAACGGCTACAGGATCTCGGGCGAAGGCGAGGGCGGTGTCGCCGGCTTTGCCAAGGGTGGCGCCACCGTGGCGCTCGCCGAAAAGGATGGCGGTACCCTGCTGAGCTATAATGTCGAGGCCCAGATCGGCGGCAAGCTCGCCCAGCTCGGCCAGCGCCTGATCAACGGCGCGGCCAAGAAACTGGCCGACGAGTTCTTCACCAATTTCGCCAAGGCCGTGCAAGGCTGATAGGGCTGATTCTGCGCGGCCCAGCCCGGTCGAACAGGCCCGTCAAGTCACTCAGGCCATGCCCCAGGCGAGGGGCTCCTGAGGTTGCTCATTACCGGGTTGGCCCATATTATGGCATTTGGAATGACTTTAAACGCCTGTGCGGCCGATATGCGGCGGTGCAGCTCAAGAGAGTGCTGATGGCCAAGATTTCCCTGATCGTGAACGGTAACCCCGTAAACGCCAATGTCGATTCCCGTACCCTGCTGGTCCAGTTGCTGCGGGAAAATCTGCGACTGACGGGCACCCATGTCGGCTGCGACACCTCGCAATGCGGCGCCTGCGTCGTGCATCTCGACGGCAAGGCGGTGAAATCCTGCACCACGCTCGCGGTCATGGCCGACGGCCATGAGGTTCGCACCATCGAGGGGCTGGCCGCCGACGGCGCGCCGCTGCATCCGATGCAGGAAGCTTTTCGCGAACACCACGGCCTGCAGTGCGGCTTCTGCACCCCCGGCATGATCATGACCGCGGTCGATCTGGTCCATCGCAAGGGCCATGACCTCTCGGACCAGGTCATCCGCGAGGAGCTCGAAGGCAATCTGTGCCGCTGCACCGGTTATCAGAACATCGTCCAGTCGATCGCCGCTGGCGCCAAGGCGATGGCCAAATCCGACCTCGCTTAATTGATTTCATCGCGACCGCGATCAGGAAATTCTCAATGTACGAATTCAAATATCATCGTCCGGCGACCGTGCGGCAGGCCGCCAATCTCCTGGTGAAGAACGAAGACGCCAAGGTGATCGCCGGCGGCCACACGCTGGTGCCGGTCATGAAGCAGCGCCTTGCCAGCCCGCCGCATCTGGTTGACCTCTCCCATATCGAAGGGCTCGACGCCATCGAGATGAAGGGCCGTTCGCTGGTGATCGGCGCGACCGCCAGGCATGCCGACGTCGCGACGTCGCCGATCGTCGGCGAAGCTATACCGGCGCTCGCCGAACTCGCCGGCGGAATCGGCGATCCCGCGGTGCGCCACAAGGGCACCATCGGCGGCTCGCTCGCCAACAACGACCCGACCGCGGATTATCCGGCAGCCGTGCTCGCGCTCGGCGCCACCATCGTCACCAACAAGCGCCGCCTCAAGGCGGAAGAATTCTTCCAGGGCCTGTTCACGACTGCGCTGGAGAGCGACGAGATCATCACCAAGGTGATGTTCCCGCTGCCGAAGAAGGCCGCCTACATCAAGTTCCGCAACCAGGCCTCGCGTTACGCGCTGGTCGGCGTGTTCGTTGCCAGGCGTCCGTCGGACGTGCGCGTGGCGGTCACCGGCGCAGGCTCGGACGGCGTGTTCCGCGCCACCGCATTCGAGGAAGCGCTGAAGAAGCGTTTTTCGCACAAGGTGCTCGACGGCATCTCGGCATCGGCCGACGGGCTGAACAGCGATCTGCACGGCAGCGCCGAATACCGCGCGCATCTGATCGGCGTCCTGACGCGCCGCGCCGTCGAAGCCGCGACGGCGAAGTAAGTTTGCCGGTTTCTGGCTTATCAAGATTGGCTTTTCCATGAGTGCATCGGCGCTGCCCAAATCCGTCGATGCGATGTTGGAGCTCCTGACCTCGCGCGGCTATCTGGCCGAGCGGTCGCTGGCGACGGTGACCTATCTGTCGCTGCGCATGGGCCGGCCGCTGTTCCTCGAAGGCGAGGCCGGCGTCGGCAAGACCGAAATTGCAAAGGTTCTTTCGGCGGCGCTCGGGCGCAAGCTGATCCGCCTGCAATGCTACGAAGGCCTCGACGTTGCCTCTGCCGTCTACGAGTGGAGCAGCGCGGCGCAGATGATCGCGATCCGGCTGGCGGAAGCCGCCGGCGATACCGACCGCGAGCAATTGTCGTCGGATATTTTTGCCGAGCGCTTTCTGATCAAGCGCCCGCTGCTGCAGGCGCTGGAGCCGGATGTCGCGGGCGCGCCGGTGCTCTTGATCGACGAACTCGACCGCGCCGACGAGGCGTTCGAAGCGTATCTTCTGGAAATCCTCAGCGACTTCCAGGTCACGATCCCCGAATTCGGTACCATCAAGGCGCCGCAGCCGCCGATCGTCATCATCACCTCGAACCGCACCCGCGAGATCCACGACGCGCTGAAGCGGCGCTGTCTCTATCACTGGGTCGACTATCCGAACGCCGAGCGTGAGCTCGCGATCGTCAAGTCGCGCGTGCCTGATATTTCCGCAAAGCTGTCGCAGCAGGTCGTGCGCTTCGTGCAGGCGCTGCGCGACCAGGATTTCTACAAGTCGCCGGGGGTAGCCGAAACCATCGACTGGGCGACCGCGCTGACCGAACTCGACGCCCGTTCGCTGACGCCGCAAATGGTCGGCGATACGCTGGGAGCGCTGTTGAAATACCAGGACGACATCGCGCGGATGCAGGGCGACACGCTGCAGAAGGTTTTGAAGGAAGCGACGAGCGAAAATTGAGCCGCGCGTCGCGCGCCCCGGAGTGACGGGTTGCACCATGACTGACATCGATCATCTCAATCCCCCCACCGGGCATATGGCCGACAATGTCGTCGGCTTTGCGCGTGCGCTGCGCGCAGCCGGGATTCCCGTCGGTCCCGGCGCGGTCATCGACGCGCTCAACGCCCTGCAGGCGATCGAGATCGGCAAGCGCGCCGACGTCTACACCACGCTGGAGGCGATCTTCGTCAAGCGCCACGAGCACATGCTGATCTTTGCCCAGGCCTTCGACCTGTTCTTCCGCGCCGCCGAAGACTGGAAGCACATGCTGGATTCGGTGCCGCTGCCGGACCATGCCAAAAAGAAGCCGCCGCCGGCCTCGCGCCGCGTGCAGGAGGCGCTGGCGCAGCCGTCGATGCGCGATGAGGCGCCGCAGGTGCAGGAGCAGGAACTGCGGCTGTCGGTCTCCGACAAGGAGATCCTGCAGAAAAAGGACTTTGCGCAAATGAGCGCGGCCGAGATCGCCGAGGTCACCCGCGCCATCGCCAATATGAAGCTGCCGCAGGCGGAGCTGCGCACGCGCCGCTATCAGCCCGACGCCAAGGGCCTGCGGCTCGACATGCGCCGCACCCTGCGCAGTTCCCTGCGCACCGGTGGTGAGATCATCGACATCCGAAAGCTCGGCCGGATCGACAAGCCGGCGCCGATCGTGGCGCTCTTGGATATCTCGGGATCGATGAGCGAATATACCCGCCTGTTCCTGCATTTCCTGCATGCCATCACCGACGCCCGCAAGCGGGTGTCCGTGTTCCTGTTCGGCACAAGGCTCACCAATGTGACGCGGGCGCTGCGGGCACGCGATCCGGATGAAGCGCTGGCGAGCTGTTCGTCCTCGGTGGAGGACTGGGCCGGCGGCACCCGCATCGCCACCTCGCTGCACTCTTTCAACAAATTGTGGGGCCGCCGCGTGCTCGGACAGGGCGCCATCGTGCTGCTGATATCCGACGGGCTGGAGCGCGAGGCCGACGCCAAGCTCGCCTTCGAGATGGACCGGCTGCACCGCTCCTGCCGCCGCCTGATCTGGCTCAACCCGCTGCTGCGCTACAGCGCCTTCGAGGCCAAGGCGCAGGGTATCAAAATGATGCTGCCGCACGTTGACGAATTCCGCCCGGTGCATAACTTGACATCGATGGAAGGGCTGATCGAGGCGCTTTCCGCGCCGCCCCCGCCGCACCACATGAGCCGCATCCGCTCCGCAGCTTGAAAGGGCCCCACATGCTCAACCGCGACGAAGACATTCTGCAGGCCGCCGAGAACTGGCAGAAGGCCGGCCACGGCGTCGCGCTCGCGACCGTGGTCGAAACCTGGGGCTCGGCCCCGAGGCCGGCCGGCTCAAGCCTCGTCATCAACGATGACGGGACGTTCTTGGGGAGCGTCTCCGGCGGCTGCGTCGAGGGCGCGGTCGTCACCGAGGCGCTGGACGTGATCGCCAGCGGCAAGCCAAAGATGCTCGAATTCGGCGTCGCCGACGAGACCGCCTGGAATGTCGGCCTGTCCTGCGGCGGCACCATCCGCGTCTTCGTCGAGAAAGTGGGTCAGTCGTGAAACTCGAAACCCTGACGCAGGTCAACGTCGAGCGCGCCGCGCGCCGGCCGGTGATCGTGATCACCGATACCGCCAATGGCGAACAGCGGCTGGTGAAGGCGAAGGATATCGCGACCGATCCATTGAGCACTGAGCTTTCAAAGCAGCTCCGCATGGGCAAGAGCGGCACGATCGAGAGCGGTGGCAAAAAGCTGTTCCTCAATGTCTACGCGCCGACCGCGCGGCTCGTGATCGTCGGCGCGGTCCATATCAGCCAGGCGCTGGCGCCGCTGGCGCGTTCGCTCGATTACGACGTGACGGTGGTGGACCCGCGCACGGCCTTTGCAAGCCCCGAACGCTTTCCCGACGTGCCGCTGGTCGCGGAATGGCCAGACGTCGCGTTGCCGCCGCTCAATGTCGATCACTACACCGCGTTCGTCGCCGTCACGCATGATCCGAAAATCGACGATCCTGCGCTGCTGCACGCCTTTGCGCGCGACTGCTTCTATATCGGCGCACTCGGCTCGCGAAAAACCCACGCCAAACGCGCCGAGCGGCTGAAAGCGCAGGGCGCGTCGGACGCCGACATCGCGCGCATTCATGCGCCGATCGGGCTTTCGATCGGTGCGGTGTCGCCGTCGGAGATCGCGGTCTCGATCATGGCCGAGATCACCGCCGAACTTCGATTGCCGAAAGAAACCGTGAAGGTGCAGGCGGCATGAAGTTCGGTCCCGCCAGTCCGGCCGACGCGATTGGCGGCGTCACCGTGCACACGCTGCGGCAGGGTTCGCTGGTGCTCAAGAAAGGCACCACGGTCGGCCCGGCCGAGGTTGAGGCGCTCAAAAAGGCGGGCGTGAAAGAAGTCGTCGTGGTCCGGCTGGAGAAAGGCGACGTCTCCGAAGACGCCGCCGCCGCCAGCATCGCGCAGGCGGTTGCAGGTGAGGGCGTCAATGTCGAGCGCGCCTTTACCGGCCGCTCCAATCTGTTCGCGGCCCAGGCCGGCGTGCTGGTGGTGGATCGTGCCGCGGTCGATCGCATCAACGGCGTCGACGAAGCCATTACCTTCGCGACGCTCTCGGCCTTCAAGCCGGTGGTCGAAGGCGAGATGATCGCAACAGTAAAGCTTATTCCGTTCGGCGTCGAAGCGAGGCTGCGCGATGCGGCCGTGGCGGTCGCCGGCAAGGACACGCTGCGGATTGCGCCCTACACCATCACGAAGGTCGGCGTGGTCTCAACGCTGCTGCCCGGGCTTGCGCCAAAGGTAATCGACAAGACCCTGCGCGTCACGGCGGAACGGCTGGCGCCAGCGGGGGCCAGCATCATCGCCGAACGCCGCGTGGCGCATGACGAGGCGGCGCTGGCGTCGTCTATCAAGGAATTGCTCGGCCTCGGCGCCGAACTGGTGATCGTGTTCGGTGCGTCCGCGATCGCTGACCGCCGCGACGTCATCCCGGCCGCGATCACCGAAATCGGCGGCCGGATCGAGCATTTCGGCATGCCGGTCGATCCCGGCAATTTGCTGCTGATCGGCAGTGCCGGTGGCGTGCCGGTCTTGGGCGCGCCGGGCTGTGCACGCTCGCCGGTTGAAAACGGTTTTGACTGGGTGCTGATGCGCCTTCTCGCCGGCCTGAAGGTCACGCGTGCCGAGCTGACCGGCATGGGCGTCGGCGGCCTCCTGATGGAAATCGTCACACGGCCACAGCCGCGCACCGTTGCCGACCTCGAAGCCAACCGCAACGTTGCGGCAATCGTGCTCGCCGCCGGACGCTCGACGCGGATGGGCGGCCCCAACAAGCTCTTGGCCGAAATCGACGGCAAGAAGCTGGTACGGATCGCCGCGGAGCAGGCGCTGGCCTCCAGGGCGACAGGCGTCATCGTCGTCACCGGCCATCAGGCCGATCTCGTCGAACAGGCGCTGGCGGGGCTGAACGTAAAATTCGTCCGCAACCCGGATTTCGCCGGCGGCCTCGCATCCTCGGTCAAGGCCGGCATATCAGCGGTGCCCGACAATGCCGACGGCGCCGTCGTCTGCCTCGGCGACATGCCGCTGATCTCTGCCAAACTGATCGACCAGTTGATCGAAACCTTTGCGCCGGACCGCGGCCATCTGATCGCCGTCCCCGTCAGCGACGGCCGCCGCGGCAATCCCGTGCTGTGGTCGCGGCGCTTCTTCAAGGAGCTGATGACGCTCGACGGCGATGTCGGCGCGCGGCACCTGATCGCCAAGCATGCCGAGGCGGTCGCCGAAGTCCCGGTCGATGGCCAGAGCGCCTTCCTCGACATCGACACCCCGCAGGCGCTCGAGGCGGCGCGAGGATCGTAGCTTCGTACGTTGGGCAAAGCGAAGCGTGCCCACCATTCAAGGCAATGCTCGACGATAGATGGTGGGCACGCTTCGCTTTGCCCACCCTACCGATCCTCTATTCACCAACTGGAAACCCGCTCCCGCTAGAATCTCTCGGTTACCTCGGGGGAGGGGATTTTGATTATTTCGACCGTGGCGGCGCAGCGCCGCGCACTCTTTGTCGTTGCGCTGACTTTGATACTGGGTGTCTCGGGCTACATCAGCAAGGCATGGGCGGCCGGCGCATTCGCGGTCGGCAAGTGCGGCGCCTATGGCCAGGCCTATGACTATCCCGCCGAGGCCGTCGCGCGCGCGGCGGCGTTGAAGCAGTGCAAGGGCAACTGCACTGCCGTTACCATGAAGCGCGCCTGCGCGGCGTTCGCCGTTGACATGACCAACCCCTGCGGTCCCCACGGCTATGCCGTGAAGCCGAAGATTTCGAGCTCGCTCAACGCCGCGACCAGGAAGTGTTACGAATTCGGCGGCAAGCAATGCGTGATCCGCGCCTGGGCCTGCGACGCCAAGGGGTGATCATTCCGGGGGGCGCGTCAGCGCGTAGAGTTGGCCCAACCTCTCGCGGCTACCCGTCCGCGTTCAATGTTCCTTCTCATCCATTGCCAAAACTGATGGCGCCCGCACCCGGGCGACGGGCGCTCGGGTGCGGGAGCAAATCAATGCTGCGGTCTGGTCAGGAAGGAATCCTGACCCCGGATGGCGCCATCCGACACGGCCGCCACGATCTGACCGGGATCGCCCCGGCCAGAGCTGCCGGCCAGATACTGGTTCAGCAGCGCAAAGCTCTGGTTTGCCAGGGACGACGCGGTCGAGCCGTTCGCATGCGGGGTAGCAGAACCCTGACCTGCCGGCCCCCCGGTGGTCGTGCCGGTCGCAGGCGTCTGATCGCTGGTGAGGGAGTCGCGAAGCTGGCCCCACCATCCAAAGCCCTGACCCTCCCGCGGCGTGGTCGTCCCACCGCTGGCAATCCAGTCGTAATGGTGCAACTCATTCGGCCTCACGCCGACCAAGTCGATGGTCTCGTTGCCGACCTGCAACAATGTTCCCCCGTGATGGTCAGATGATTTCCGGACATAGGCATCGCTCCCGAGTTGCAGCTTGTCCTCACTCGGGTCGAAGTCAGTGATGGTTACGGTGTTGTGTCTCCCCTTGATGTCGTCAAGGTTGATCACGAAGGTGTCGGCCCCATCACCGCCGGTCATGGTCATGTGGCCGCGCGCCGCCACCAACGTGTCAGCGAGATCCCCGCCGGTCAGGGTATCCTTGCCGGCCGATCCGACCACGAGTTGCGCCATGCCTTCGGCGGCGTCTTCTCCGGTCGGGTCTACGCGTCCGAGGGTACCGCTGTGCCGCTCGGTGGCGACGAAGGCATCACTCTGCATTGCCGTGGTGTCGGTATCACGCAGGATCAGGTCCGACAGGGTGGTGCTCTTGATCTCCTTCAGGGTTGCCTTGTCGAAGTTCTGGTTCTCGAAATAGTACCGATCGCCGTCGCGCAGGGCAGCGAACTGATCTCCGATGATCTTGCCGAAGGTAGGTCCGATGACGGCGCCTTCGGTATGATCCTCCGCCAGTCCACCGGCCCACAAATCGACGGCATCGATATCGCCATAGGCTTTCTCGAACGCCGCTGCCGTCTCCGGATCAGAGCTGAGCTGATCGAAGCTGGTGTAGGGCGCAAGCCCCAGCGCCTCCCGCGTCTGGTTCAGCGTGCCCAATCCCATATCATGGCCGCGCTGGATGTTGATCGCCGCCAGATCCATGCCGTCAGGGGGATCGGACAGGAAGTTACGCAAGCCGTCGACAATGTGGGCGTCCAGCAGGTTGGCCAGGTCTCCCGCCAGATGCCGAAGCAGGCCATCTGCGCCCGTAGCGTTGAACGTCTCCGGCTTTTCGAAGAACGATTCCGCCAGCGTCTGCTCCGACGTGAAGGCGCCCAGATTGCTGATTGCGCTGATCTCGTCGGAGACGATCGAGTGACCGAACCGAAAGGCGGCGCCGGCAAACTCTTCGGTGATCCGCGGGTCCACCGTGGGGTCATAGCCGTGATACGGCTTGATCGCGTCCTCGCCCAACAAATGCGGCAGCCACTCGTTATAGGTGATGTTGACCATCTCGGCCGTAGTGATGGCCTTGGCGGTCTCGTACAATTTGTCGCCGCTCCAGTTCGGATGTTCCTCATGCAGTCGATCGACCTGATAATTGTGCTCGCGCACGAACAACACCTGCAAGGCGGTCAGGTCGGGGTTCTCCTGCGCCCGCACGTCGCCGGCAGCAAAGGCCTTGCCTTGAGGGGTATCGACAATCGGCAGATTGTCGCCTTCAGACATTTTCATATGACCGTCGGCGGTCCGCAGGCTCGCTGCGGTGGCTGCGTCGGATCCGTATATCTGCGATCCATCCAGCCAACCCGTGACCGTATTGATGGCAGTCGCGGGCTTCCCGGGAACACCGGTCGCAGGATCGATCGCTACCCGCATCAAGGGGATTTTGCCGGACAGCAACGGGTCATCCTCCGGGACCGGGATCGAGATGTCCTTGGTTGTATCTGACTTTTGCAGGTCCAGATCGTGATCGATGAACTGGCCCCACGCATACATCATGCCTGATAGCGCGACGCCGTTGTCATCCGTCAAATGCGGGCCGTCTTCGCCGGCGTCCTCCTGTGCCACAACGATGTTGCTGATCTTGCGGGGGTTTGGCCCCGTTGTCATTTCATTGAACCCATCGGCGAAATTCGCCGGACCGACCCGAGCAAAGTCGGTGCCGGCCTGATTCACGGTGGGATCGGCAAGGTTGTTGTTGGAGCCGTCGATGGTACGGAAATCGAGGGTACGGAAATGCAGTGCCATGGCTCACCCTCCCTGTAGAGTGTATGGCCCCAGCTCCTGCGTGCATTGACCGCCCCTTGGCGGCCCTTGAAATGGCGCTTTCATGATTCAATGTGATTGTTGCGTGACTGTTGCGAGACGGCATGCGGGCTTTTCGGAGACGTCGCGGGAGACGAGTCGGTCAGCTTTCATCGCTCGACATATCCGCGCTCGACATATCCGTTGCTGGCGACGCAAGCCGAATGGCACCTTTGGGGCAATTCAATGCAATTCGACACCAAGATCGCGGTCGTGATCCGGACCGATCTCGAGCCGTGGCAGAAGCTGAACGTCGCGTCATTCCTCGCCGGCGGGATTGCCGCTGCGTTTCCCGAATGCATCGGCGAGCCCTATGGCGACGCATCGGGAACGAAGTATCTGTCGCTGATCGGCCAGCCGATCCTGATCTACGGCGCCGACGGGGCCGCACTTTCCCGCGCGCTGGAGCGGGCGCTTACGCGCAACGTCACGCCCGCGGTCTACACCGAGGACATGTTCAAGACCACGCATGACGCCGCCAACCGCGAGGTGGTGCGCGCCGTGATCCGCGCCGAGCTCAATCTGGTTGGGCTTGCGATGCGCGCCGAACGCAAGGTGATCGACAAGATCGTCGACGGGCTGAAGTTTCACAGCTAGGGCGGGGACTGATAGATTCTGAACTGCCGGCGGACGTTGCCTTCGCTTGCGAATGTGAAACCGTTCATAGAGCCAACGCGTAGGCCAAAATATCCTTTCTCAGCTGGCAAAAGAAGTTCTCTAATCCGTCCAAGGCAACACGGTTTCCGGTCCAACCATCGGTGCGCGATTGTCCTAGCGAGACCTCAAACTTATGAGCCGAGCGGCAAGGATTGCGCTGTTTGCTGGCGTGTTGGCGCTGATCACCTTGGCTGGCGGTGCCAGCCTTATCGTCAGCCAGACCAAAGTACCCCCCGATGCCATTCGTTCGTCCGTCACGCGATCAGAAGCCGGGTTTGCGAAAGCGTGGGCCTTGCCGGCGGCATCAACCTTCAAGAGGGAACTGACGTGGCAGTCAAATCCCTCGTTGTGCGGGCCCGCCAGTATCGCGAACGCGCTGAGGTCCCTCGGCGAAACGGCAAACTCCGAGACTGCGGTTCTGGCGGGGACAGGGCGTTGCTGGACCGGCTTTTGTTTCATGGGGTTGACCCTTGACGAACTTGGCGACGTCACACGCTTGAAGACAAATCGCACCGTCAGCGTGCTGCGGGATCTCTCTCCTGAACAATTCCAACAGCACCTGCGGCAGGCCAATGAGCCTGGCCGCCGCTACATCATCAATTTCAGCCGTAAGGAAATCTTCGGAGCCGGGACGGGCCATCACTCTCCGATCGGAGGATATCTGGAGGCTGAGGACCTGGTCTTCGTCCTGGACGTGAACCGCGATTATCAGCCCTGGCTTATCGAACGCGCCCGCTTGTTTGCAGCGATGGACACTTGGGACGGGAAAAAGAAACGCGGTCTGTTATTAATCGAATGAGCCCCTCAGGGAGGCGTGCAATCATGCGAAACCGTGTTCGTTCGCTGTCAGCGATTGGCGCCGCTGCACTGATCGGCATTCTTCAGCCTGGCCAATCTGCCAAAGCTCAGTCCCAGTCCACCACACAAGTCGTCATGCTTGGAACCGGCACGCCGGGTCCCGACCCGGATCGCTTCGGACCGGCCACCGCAGTCGTGGTCAACGGCACGGCCTACCTGGTTGATGTCGGCGCGGGCGTCGTGCGGCGAGCAAAGGCGGCGGTTCTCGACAAGGGTATTCGCGCCCTTGAACCGATCAGCCTGCGCGTGGTCTTCGTGACGCACCTGCATTCGGATCACACGGTGGGTTACCCCGATCTCATTCTGACGCCTTGGGTCATCGGACGCAAAATTCCGCTGGAAGTCCATGGCCCCAAGGGGATCAAGGCGATGACCGAGCACATCCTTCTTGCTTACGGGGAGGACATCAAGACCCGCACCAATCCACATGGAAACCAGCGTGAGTTTCCGGAAGGCGCGTGGGTCAACGCGCATGAGATCGCAGCCGGCGCTGTCTACAAGGATGCAAACGTCGCCGTAACCGCCTTCACCACCAGACACGCGATGGAGAGCTACGGCTATCGGTTCGATACGTCCGACCGCAGCATCGTCATCACCGGCGACACCGCGCCAACCCAGGCAACGATCGACGCGTGCAACGGATGCGATGTCCTCATCCACGAGGTCAATACGCTCTCCGCGCTCGCCGCCCGTCCAGCGATGTTCCAGGCCTTTGCCGGGATGTATCATACCTCGACGGTCCAGCTTGCCGAACTCGCCGCTCAGGCCAAACCCAAACTCCTGGTTCTGTATCACGCCTCGATTTCGTTGCGGCCGCGAGTGAATGCGAATTTTCAACCCGACGCCGCGAACTCCTCGCCCGAAGAGCTGCTCGCTGAAGTACGGTCGCGCTACGATGGCAAGGTCGTCGTCGCGCGTGACCTCGATGTTTATTGAGACCGCTCTTTCACGCGACTAATGCCGTCACAGGTGCGAAAGCCGTGCTCGTTGTTGCTGCGCCCGAAGAATGCCGAACGGGTCTTCCCGCTGGGCCAGCTTCCGATAGGTGGCCAGATCATCTTCCTGGACTGCCGGTCCCTCGCCACGCCGCCCGACAGAGCCTATGCCCGGTCCCAATGGCAGCGAGGTGCCAACACCCGCATAAAGGTATCGATCGCCGTAAGCCCGCTTCAACGCTGCGAAGGTCGGCTCACCGGTGCAGTGGCCCGGAGCGATGTTCTCTACCTTGAACGTGTCCTTGAGCGTCGACACGGCTTTGGCAATGACCTCGTCCGGTGCGACGACGAGGTGGAAGCCGCCGGCGATCAGGCGAATTTTTGGATTGATGGCGGTCGCGGCCTCGACGATCTTTTCGATCCCCGGGTGCGCGCAGCCGACCACAAGCACGACGCCATCAGCGGTGTTGACAGCCAGCGACAGCTCCTTGAGCTCCTTTGTGCCGGGGGCGTCGGACACAAGCGCTATCAATGTGATGCCTGGGGCGATTTCCGTTGTCTTGTCGATCGGCTCGATGTTGGCGCGCTGCCAGGCGGTGCCGAATTTCATGACTTCCGGCGGCTTGCCATCGTAGTAGCGCATCTCTGAAGGCAAGGATTCGTCCTTTCGGTAGAAGCTCGACGGCAGCGACGAGCCATAGATTCCGAATCCTTCCCTGGGTGCATAGATCTTCACCGTCGGATTCACGCTCAGGACATGGTTCAGGCCCGCCATATGATCGGAGTGGCGGTGCGACAGAACCACGAAGTCGATGCTGGTGAGGTCAATGTTCTTCGCCTTGATGTTCGCTGCGAAGATGTCCGGGTCGTTGCCGGTGTCGAACAGGATTCGTTTGCCCGAGATTTCCACGAGCGCTGAGTAGCCCCAATCCTTCTTCATCGCCGTATCGGTGCCGAAAGCGTCGTAGATGATCGTGATCTGGCCTGTGGGCTCAGCCGCCGCGATAGGCGTCGGGGCAACCAGGGCGGCAGCGGCAAGTGCGGCCGCAACAAACAAATTTGTGCGAAGGTACATGAAAGTTCCTCCTCATCGAGACCCCCATGCCCGCGCCTTTACCGCTGATCAGCGCATTGAAAAACTACGCCCTGTTTCCGAAGGTGTCTACCAAGTGCGTTCGCTCAGCATCGCGGCCGTCCAGGGCTTTTGCCGACCGCGCCGAGCGCAAGGTGATTGGCAGGATCGTCGAGGGGCTCAAGTTTCACAGCGGGCGCGTGGGGCCGATCAATTCAAAGCGGCCGGCCGACGTCCGCTTTGAAGGCCTCGTGCAGGGATGTGAGCAGGCGTGATCAGGATGTCTGAAGAGCGAGATGCGTCGAGCCCGATCTGGCGATCTGGGTATCGGAAAACCAGACTGAAAACTATGGGATGAGAACGAACCTTCGGCAGCCCGTTGACTGATCTGCGACGGCGCGGGCTAGGCGGAACCGATTGCGGCTTGCCTTCGTCGGCGGCCCTCGGGCCATCTTGCGGTACGGCCGCAAAACGCAAATACTCCCTTAAGTTGGGCTTCCGGTGGGAAGCCCGGCCAAGAAAGCCCGGGAGCGGGCAACAAGGGAGAGACGTCATGGCGCGGGAAACCGGGGGCAGTACGGCTGACGGCAACAGCTTCGAAACCAGCCGACGCAGATTTTTGGGCAGTTCAGGTCTGGCGGCGATCGGCGCCGTCATCGGCGGTGTTCTGCCGCTCTCGCGCGATGGCGCCGGCATTCCCTCAGCCCATGCGCAAGCCGCTCCGGCAGCTCAGCCCGCGCCCGCCAAGGGACCGCAATACCTGAAATTCCCCGGCAAGAACGAAGGCCTCGTCGTGCTCGGCGAAAAGCCGCTGGTCGCCGAGACACCGGAAAGCCTGCTCGATGACGACACCACGCCGATCGAGAAGTTCTACATCCGCAACAACGGGCAGATCCCCGAGGAGGCGAAGAATCCCGACGCCTGGAAGATCACCATCGACGGCGAAGTGAACAACAAGATCGAGGTCACGCTCGGCGAGCTGAAATCGAAATACAAGGCGGTGACGCGGCGCATGGTGCTGGAGTGCGGCGGCAACGGCCGGGCGGCGTTCTCGCCGCCGGCGCGCGGCAACCAGTGGACCAATGGTGGCGCGGGCTGCGCCGAATGGACCGGCGTGCCGCTGGCCGACCTGCTCAAGAAGGCCGGCCTGAAGCCATCAGCGAAATACACCGCGCATTACGCGGCCGATCTGCATCTGTCGGGCGACGCCGGCAAGCCGAGCATTTCGCGCGGCGTGCGCATCGAAAAGGCAATGGACCCGAACACGATGATCGTGTGGGCGATGAACGGCAAACCGCTGCCGAACATCCATGGCGGGCCGGTGCGCCTGATCGTGCCGGGCTGGGCGGGCTCGGCGTCGCAGAAATGGCTGACGCGCATCACCATCCGCGACAGGGAGCATGACGGTCCCGGCATGACGGAATTTTCCTATCGCACGGCGATCAAGCCGATGGTGCCCGGGGGCAAGGCCGATCCGGCCAACTTCCGCATCCTGGAGTCGATGCCGGTGCGCTCCATCATCACCAATCCCGCCAACGGCGCCAAGTTCGCCGCCGGCACCAAGGAATTGAAACTACGCGGCGCCTCCTGGGCCGGCGATCTCACCGTCAAGGATGTCGATATCTCGACCGATTTCGGCGCGAGCTGGCAGCGCACCACGCTGGAAAAGCCGAAGAACAAATATGATTGGCAGCGCTGGACCGCGACAGTCAAACTGCTCACCGACGGCTATTTCGAAATCTGGGCGCGCGCCACCGATTCCAAGGGCGCGATGCAGCCGCATCAGGCCGGCTTCTGGAATCCGCAGGGCTATGGCGGCAACGCCATGCACCGCATCGCCGTGCTGGTGGGATGATGCAGCGTCTTGCGTGGCTCGCTTTGGCCGGCGTGCTCGTGATAGCGCCGGCCGTGGCGCAAACGGGTTTCACACCGCGCGACGAAAGCCCGGAGGAGTTTGCCGCGGGCGCCGGCCGCGACGAAACCTTCTACGCCTGCACCGCCTGCCACGGTTTCAAACTGGTCGCACAGCAGGGCATGACGCGCGCGCAGTGGGAGGATTCGATCAACCTGATGATTCGCCGCCACAACATGCCGGCGCTCGACGACAAGGACCGCGAAAGGGTGCTGAACTACCTCGAGACGGCCTATCCGCCGCGGGCGCCGGCGGGCCGGGGAGGCTGGGTGAACCCGTTTGCGAAGTGAGTGCCTGGATTCCAGCCTTGACGCAGCCGCGCTCCCGGCCAAAATGGCCGGCGGCTTGCGGCGGGAGGCGGTCCTATGAGGTTTCTGATTACTGCGCAGGATACGGCGGGAAACGTGACCCTCAACCGGGGGTCAGTTCCAGCTGCGTTGAAGAAAGCCGGAGAATTGATATCGGACGGCTGCTGGAACGTCGAGATCGTAACGCCCGATGGGGCCACCTATCAGCCCGGCGAGTTCGATCAATTGAGAGAGCGCGTTGGCGCGGCGGGCCCCGATCGGTCGCTGACCGCGCAATAGAGGACGACCATCTGATCAGCCGGTCGCAAGCCCGTACGCGTCAGACACGTCGGCTTCTTGATGCACTTTGCTCGTCCTGCAGCCTCGCTCGCCGGGAATTACCCTTCCAGGGTAAATCCAACCCTCAAAGCGACCTGGTAGTGGCGCACCGACCCATCCTCGATGTGGCCTCGCGTTTGCACCACTTCGAACCATTTCATGCCGCGAATGGTCTTTGATGCGCGGGTGATCGCATTCTGAACGGCATCCTCGATGCTCTTTTCGGAAGACCCGACGAGTTCCAGGATCTTGTAAACATGGTCATGCGTTTCGGCGGGAGCGGGCACGGCGAACCTCCGTTGTGATGTGCGTGGGGCAATCCAGGTTTATCTCGGCGGAGTCTTGATCCGACGTGAGCCAACGCCATGCTCTCATCCGAGTTCCAGCGAGCCTGATGGGGCAGGTGGCAGGAATGGCGCAGGCAGTTTGATTCCGGTTCGGGTCCCGTGGCGGACATCCGGACACGTACCCGCAGCCCCAAGACCGGCAGCACTCACACCCGAAAATAATGTCGAGCGTTCTCACGTTGGTCTCCTGACGCTGGCGAGGTTGTCCATCAGGATGTAGATGCTGATCAAAAGCACCCAAATGGGCAATACGGCGAGGCTCCAACCGATATAGTGGCCGCCGATCAGAACAGTTAGTGCCAGCAGGAATCCTGTGTAGGCGATCCAGCGCGGAGCGATGCGGGTATAGATTACAACGGTTGAAGTTGAAAACATGAATACGGCGGCCATCTTGGCCGCGTACACATTCGCGATGATGAAGGCTGCGGCGCGCGCAAAGCGAAAGGTGGCGGTGCTGGTCAGCTCACTGGGCTCGGAAACAGAAGCCACCAGCATGACCGAGCCGATTAACGCGGCGGCGATGAACAGCATCGCCAGGAACAACAACGCGCTGCCGAAGAATACGGTGGCGAAAAAGCGGTCCTCCAGCTGGCCGAGCCGGTCGCGCAGCACACCGATGAACCAGAGAAAGGCGACGCCGGCGAACGGGACCAGATTCAACGCAACGGCAATCGCTCCCGTGTCGGTAGCAAGCCACGCGCCGGGCTCCAGCGGATCGGCGGGAATGGAGCGCCGCAGCAGCCAGAAGATCGCGAACAGCAAGAGAGAAAAGACAATTCCCGCGATTGCAGCGGCTTTCGGGGTTTTTAGCCCCGCATGCGTGAGAGCGCCGTTCTCTGCCATCGCCATTGGTCCTTGTTGCGTCAGCATCGTAGGGCTTGAGGATCAGCCGGGTTTGCTGGGTGTTTTCAGCCTGGTGCTTTTCCGGAATGCCTGCGAAGAAGTCGCCGATCTGGGTCCCGTCGCGGCCCACCTCGGCCAGAAAACTGATCGGGTGCAGTAGGCGCGGCGGAACCAGCCGAGGGTGGCCCGCGAGATCCGGGATAACCCGCGGTAGTTGCTATCGCCGCCCCGCGAACCGCTTGATCCAGGTCAAAGGTCACCCCCTCTTGGCGGGGCACGTAGTCATCGATCTTTTCGAGCAGGGTTAGAAATGAACCGACTTGGTCTTCGTCTTCTATTGGGTATGGCAGTGATGCTGTGTGGCCAGAATGCCATCGCCAAGAACCGTCTCACAGACCCCATAAAGGTAGCTCGGGAGTGCAAAACCGAGGTGGAGCTCTTGTGCAAGGGAGTGCGTCCTGGCGGTCAGCGAATGGTGAATTGCCTCAAGAACAAAATGGCCGAATTGTCGACCGCGTGTTCGTCTGCGCTCAAGTCGGCGGAATAGTAGCTCACGCCGAAAGGTAGAATAGGCATCGGGTTTACGTGAGCAGCGTGAACGCCGAGGGCGAGGTGACGTTGACGTAGATCAACGTTATCCGCGGCTGCCGAATGCCAACTAACGCGCGGCGCGCCGTCACCAGGCCCTTGGCGCACCGCAGCCCCCAGCGACCCCGGGCACTCGATCCCCACCAATCAGGAAGAGGCCGGGGTCATTCGAAAATCCGCGACGCTCCGCACGAGCATCAATTCGCCGTCGCATCACAATCGAGCATACCGATGTGGATACTGATGTACGTCTTCTCCTACTCAGTCAGTCCGGCCGCTACGAACGACAGGGCGGAATGGAGGGTTCTTCCGACCGTGGTGTTTCAGGAATTCTCGAATGAAGAGAGATGCAGGGCGGCCAAAGCGGCGCTGGAAGGCAGCTTGAAGGAGGCGGGAGCCAAGTTAAGAAGTGGATTGGAAGACTTGAAGAGCTTAGGTAAGGCTGACCCAGCGCAGGTCATTATTGCCTACAATGTGGAATGCCTTCCGAAATGAAGCCGGCGACCACACCACCTCGATGAGGCCGCCGGCAAGCACCGGATCTGCACAAAACGGAAATGAAAGACGTACTGCTCAGGAGTCCCAGAGCGGACGTCTAATCGAAGCGCCGCCGCTACCGCACCGCGATCGGCGACACCGTCGAGCCCGAGCCGCCCTGGATCTTGAGCGGCTGCATCACGAAGGCGAATTCGCTGACGCCCTTTTGCGCGAGTTCATCGAGCTTGAGGTTCTCCAGCAGATGGATGCCGTTCACCACCAGCGCGATCTGGTGCACCGGGAGCGACAATTGCTTGTCGGGGTTGGGCGCGACCTCGACGGGCCAATTGTCGGCGCCGAGCAGCATCGGGTCCTTGGTGGCAAGCCAGAGCGCGGCCGCAACGCCGATGCCCGGGCAGGATTTCACGTAGCGCGGATTGTCCTTGCCGTAGAGCTTGCCCCAGCCGGTGTGGATGATGACGGCGTCGCCGGGCTGCAGCGTCAGGTTCTGCTTCTTCAGGGCACCCTCGAGATCGTCCACCGTGATTTCGTAATTGTCACCCAGCATCTCGACGCCCTTGAAGGCCGCGACGTCGATCAGGACGCCGCGCGTGAACAGCGCGCCGACATTATGGATACCGAACTTCTTGAAGCCGTTGCGCTCGGTGTTCTCGTCGACCTTCTGGCAATTGTACCAGCTATTGAGATGGGTCTGGTGCGCAAAGCCGTCGAACTGCGTACCGACCTGGCCGAGCTCGGTAATGACGACCTCTTCGTTCGAGCCGCGCATGTTGGAGAACTGGTTCATGAACGTGCGCTTGGTGTGCACGTCGAAGCGCCGCGTTCCGAAGAACGCCATGTTGGGGCCGAGCACATGCGCGAGTTCGATCACCTCGCCGGTCTTGATCAGCTTCGCGGCGTTCATCACGGCCGCGGGCTTCTGATGATTGCCTGAGCCGCGCTCGTCGGCCGCGCCCCATTTCGACGGACAGCGCTGGCTTTCCTCCGGAACGGTCCAGGTCGGTGCTTGCGCGTAGGCTGTGACGGAAAACACCAGCGTGATCGCCGCACCCAATGTGAATGCTTTCATCTGTATCCTCCCAAAAGGGCGCTCTGGAGACGGCACCCCTGCGACAAATAATGCTGACACCATCGGGCCGGTTTCAAGTCCGACAGCTTGCCTGAGACGATGTGCCACCGGGAGTTGCGGCACCGCGGCAATGGCTTTGGTGCAAGGTGACACCGCACTCAATTGGTCAGTTTCGCCTTCCACGCAGGCCCCGAAGTTCGTTATGCTGAGGCCAAATGGTCCCGGAAGGCGCTTTGCCCCCGTGTCGGTGGACCTGCATCATAAGGGAGTGAGCACATCATGAAACGCCGTACGTTCCTCAAGGGCGGCGCCGTGGCCGGCGCGACGACGCTGATTGCGGCGCCTGCGATCGCGCAAGGTGCGCCCGAGATCAAGTGGCGCCTGACCTCGAGCTTTCCGAAATCGCTCGACACCATTTTCGGTACGGCGCAGACCTTTGCGAAATACGTCGCTGACGCCACCGACAACAAGTTTCAGATCCAGACGTTTGCGGCGGGCGAGATCGTGCCCGGCCTGCAGGCGCTCGATGCCGTGAGCTCCGCGACCGTCGAGATGGCGCAGACGCCGCTCTATTTCTACATCGGCAAGGAGCCGGCGCTGGCCTATGCGACCGGCGCGCCGTTCGGCATGAACCACCGCCATCAGCATTCCTGGTGGACATTCGGCGGCGGCGCCGAACTCTGCAACGAGGCGCTGAAGCCCTTCAAGGCGCATGCGATTTTGTGCGGCAATTCCGGCACGCAAATGGGCGGCTGGTTCCGCAAGGAGATCAAGACACCGGATGATCTCAACGGCCTCAAATTCCGCATCGCCGGCATGGGCGGCCATGTGCTCGCCAAGCTCGGCATCGTGCCGCAGCAGATCGCAGGCGGCGAGGTCTATTCAGCGCTGGAGAAGGGCTCGATCGATGCCGCGGAGTTCGTCGGCCCCTATGACGACGAGAAGCTCGGCTTCTACAAAGTCGCAAAATACTACTACTTCCCCGGCTGGTGGGAAGGCGGCGCCATGCTGCACATGATCGTCAATGAAGAGAAGTGGAATGCGCTTCCCAAACAATATCAGGCGGTCCTCAACCAGGCCGGCGCGGCAGCGGGCGCGTGGATGATCGAAAAATATGACAGCGTCAATCCCGCCGCCCTCAAGCGGCTTGTCGCGGGTGGCGCCGAGCTGCGCGCGTTCCCGCAGCCGGTCATGGAGGCCTGTTACAAGGCAACCCAGGACCATCTGAACGAGATTGCCGAGAAGAGCCCGCTCTTCAAGAAGACAAAAGAGAGCCACGACGCGTACATGAAGGAAGTGCTGTTCTACACGCAGATCGCGGAGAATTATTACGACAACTATTTGCTCAGCAAAATGCGCAAGGGGTGAGCGCAAGTCACCACGAAGCGTAGCCCGGATGAGCGCAGCGACATCCGGGTTCAAGTCCCGCATATCGCTCCGCTCATGCGGGCGACGTTCTGATCAGGCCTGAGAGGCTGCGACGTAAGGAATGCTGCCCACGATGGCGGCAAGCTGGACCGCATTGAACAGCATGCCGCCCCAATGCAGCCGGCGTAGCCGGCGCACCGCCTCGGCGTCGCCGGCATCTCTGGCGCTGAGCTGGACATCCCACTGGCGCAGAAACCAGCCGCGCTCCCAGATCGCGAAAGCCGCGATCAAGGCGATGCCAATGGCGAAAACCGGCCGGCCAGTCACGGCAAAGACCACCGTCCCGATCACACCGGCAATGCTCGTCATGAGAAAATGGGCAGCGAACATGCCGCGCAATAGCTGGGTGACTTGTGGGATGTCGAGCTTCACCAGCAGAAAGGCGGGCGCGGCCAGAAAAAAATAACCCATCGGAAAAAGCAGAATGACAATGGCGGCTAAGGCTATTCCGTCTGGCGTCATGCGATAACCCCTTCTTTTCCCCATCGGGCGAGGGCCTTGCGGCGGCAGCTTATGATAATACCGCGGACTGTATTCCACGCCATTGGGCTTTGGTTGGATCAGCCGCGCTTCCCGCCAACGGAGACGTAGGCCATCAGACATGGCTCCGGCAACGGATTGCGCCAGCGATGTCGTGTGCCGTTTTGCACGATGCAATCGCCCTGGCGCAAATGGATCAGCTTTCCGTCGTCCAATTCCAGCGTCATCTCGCCACGAACCACGATCCCGTAGTCGATGGTGTCTGTTGTGTGCATGCCCGGCGCGCTGCGGTCGAAATGGTCGCCCATGCCGGGGACCTTGTCCGACAGTTCTTTCAGTGCGCTCTCGAAGGTGACGCCCGGCGGCGGCTTGTAGCCTTCGGGGCGCTTGGGCGGATACGAGATCAGGCGAAACATCGTGCCGCCCGGGCCGGGAAAGTCTTTCGTCCCCTTGAGCATCGGGTCCGGCTCCAGGCCGGTGAGCCGCGGCACGCCCTCGGTCATGTAGAGTTCATAGAAAGTCAGTCCCGGATTGGAATCGATCTCCGCTACCATGGGCGTGACGTCAAAGGACTTGAACACCGACTTGCCGGCTTCATCGCGGCCGGTCAGCGCGCGCCTGGGCGGTGGCAGCTCGCTGGCATCCTTGGCTTCGGCGGGGTGTGACATCGCGGCGAGGGCGCTGCCGCCGACCATGGCGGAGAGCGCCTGCAGCAAATGGCGCCGATCCCCGCCTTGAAATCGTTCAGATGAAAGCTCTGCGTCATCAGCGGATTTGTTCTTGCCCCGTGACCACCTGCGCCAAGAGAACGGCCGAGAGAATTGCCGCGAAAACCGCCGAGAGAGCCTGCCCATCTGCGTCCTCCATCGTAACGTGCAGTGCGCGCACTTCTTCAATCAAGAAATGAACGGCGCGCTTCCCACAACTGTAGCAAGGGCAGGAACAATGGCCACTCTACTTCCGGCTAGGTCGAACCCGGAAGTCATGGGCGCGACGAGGCATTGCCTCTTCTTCAATCAGCCCGTTCGGGCAGGCTCTGATAAGGCACATGACACGGACGTACCCCTATAGGGGTGTCCGTTGTCCGGGGACGGTGTCGTTGAGCAAAGGGGGGCCGCGCCCCGGGAGACCGAAGTGCCTGAGGCGTGAGCACTACGTCCGTCGCTTGCGTTCGGGTCGTTGCACCAACAGAAGATGGGCGAGAAGTGACGCAGCATTAGCGTTCGTCGATGGGGCGAACTGAGTTATACTGCTTTCACACCCAAATGAGCCGATCGGATGTCATTGACCCAGAAACCAAAAGCCGAGGTGCTATCACCCCGCAACAAAATGGCGCTGGATACGCTTGTCGGGGTCAGGGGCGAGATGGCGAGGCTGTATCGGCTTGCCTTGAATGGGCGGATCGCGTCCGACGAAATGACCCGGTTTATCTACGCATTGAAGGAAATCCGCGCCTGCCTCGAGGCGGAGATCCTGACCGACGTTCAACAGCGACTTGTCGTGCTGTCGCGTAACATGGACAACCACAATGGTCACCGCATCCTTCATCAACCGACTGTCCCAAGCAGTTGACCGGATCGAGAGCCAGAGCCAGCCACGCTCGTGGAAGGTCGTGCATGTTCGTCGCGGTTATAAGGAGGCTCCAGATGTAGCGCGAGAACGCCACTTCGCGGCCCATCCCGAAGATCGAGGTGCGGATGTCCTGATCTGGCACTTTCACGATGATACGGAAACAACTGACGAGCGCCAAGGTGGCCCGTCGGCTGGGCCGATGTGTGTGAAACCCTGAAGATCGCGAGCCAAGGCGCCCATGCTTTACGACTGGCCCGGCATTGAAGGACGCTCGTCCCTGCAGCACTTGAAGCCGGCGGGCGACAGTCATGCCGGAAGCTAATGAGCCTTTCGATGTGGCCATTATTGGCGCCGGGGTTGTCGGTTGCGCTGTCTTTCGCGAACTCGTTCTGAGCGGTCTTCGAACGGTTCTGATTGAGAAGGACGCGGACGTTATCAACGGAGCGAGCAAGGCCAACAGCGCGCTTCTGCACACCGGCTTTGATGCCTCGCCCGGAAGTCTCGAAGCCAAACTTATTCGGGGCGGATACGCATACTACCGGACCGTTCGTGAACAACTCGGGCTTCCGCTCCTCGAGACGGAGGCAACCCTGGTCGCCTGGTCCGAAACCGAAGCCGCCGCGTTGCCAGGCATTGTCGATCGCGCGCACGCCAACGGCGTCATGGAAGTGCGGCTGGCGTCGCGCGATGAGATACTCCGTCGTGAACCGCATCTCGCGAAAGATCTCGTCGCGGGCGTGATCGTGCCGGGCGAATCCGTCATTGATGCGTGGTCCGCACCGTTATCCTACGCCCTCCAGGGGCTGCGGAACGGGGGCCAGGTGCGGCGATCGACAACCGTCCTGGGCGGCAGGCTCGAGAACGATGTCTGGACCCTGCAAACGAACGCCGAGCCAATACGCGCGCGCATCGTGGTCAACTGTGCGGGCAATTTCGGTGATCTGATCGAGGCGATCGCTCGTCCATCGCCGTTCGAGATGCGTCCACGCAAAGGGCAGTTTGTTGTCCTCGACAAATCCGCCAGCCGGCTGCTGAATTCGATCCTTCTCCCGGTGCCGAACGAACGGACCAAGGGCGTTGTCGTGACGCGGACGGCCTTCGGCAATCTGCTGGTCGGGCCAACAGCGGAAGAACAACGCGAGCGTGATTTCCCAACCACGGATGGACGCATCATCGCCGACCTGCTGCATCAAGGTCGCCGGATGATCCCCGCCCTCGCGTCCGAACCGATCACGGCCTCCTACGCCGGATTACGCCCGGCGACGCAATTCAAAGACTATCAGATCGAGGCATTGCCGACGGAATGCTGGATCACGGTCGCCGGCATCCGATCGACGGGTTTGACCAGCGCGTTGGGCATCGGCGCGTACGTCGCCGGGCTCTACGCGCAGCATTTCGGGCCTCTCAAGAAAATAGCGGAACCGCAATGGATTTCGATGCCGAACCTGACTGAAGGGCGCGAGCGTTCCTGGATGTGCCCCGGCCGATCCGAAATCATTTGCCATTGCGAGATGGTCACAAGGGCAGAGATCGAGGCGGCGCTGAACGGTGAATTCCCGGCCAGGAGTCTCGGCGGTCTCAAGCGGCGCACGCGGGTCATGATGGGACGATGCCAGGGCTTCTATTGCACGCGCCGAACGCTCGAATTGATAGGATCGGCTATTCCCGGACTGGTCGAGCCGTTGGAGGACAGAACGTGAAGCGGACGGTCACAATCATTGGGGCCGGTCCTGCAGGTTTAACGGCAGCTCGTGTGCTGCGCGGTGCGGGCGTCAATGATGTGCTGGTCGTTGAGCGCAACGAAGAGCCGGGAGGCTTGCCTCGCTTTTGTGGACATAGCGGATGGGGCGTCCTGGATTTTCATCGCCTTTGGGATGGGCCGACTTATGCGCGCAAGCTGGTGCAGGCCGCAGGGGATGCCGAGATCCTGACCAATCACTCGGTCGTCGGACTTCAACCGGGCGGGGTCGTTCAGGTCAACGGGCCGCGCGGAACGGAAACGATCGAAAGTCGCGCGGTCCTGATCGCGACAGGCATTCGGGAGACGTCGCGCGCGGCACGGCTGATATCCGGACCACGACCGTGGGGAGTCGTCACGACCGGTGCGTTCCAGGAGATGGTCTATAAGGGAGGAATGAGGCCGTTCCGACGTCCGCTCGTGGTTGGAACGGAGCTGGTTTCCTTTTCCGCCTTGCTCACGGCGAGACACGCTAAGATCCGGCCCGCCGCCATGATAGAGGCCGGCGAACGTATCGTTGCGCGCCGTCCGGGCGACTGGATCGCGCGGCTGGTCCTCGGGGTTCCCGTTCTCACCCGTACCTCAATCGTGAGCATCGAAGGAAGAGAACGCGTCACCGGCGTGGTCATAAACCGTGCCGGGCGGCAAGAATCCATCGTGTGCGATGGTGTGATTATCAGTGGGATGTTCGTTCCGGAGACGGGAATGCTGCGCGCGTCGCACATCGAAATCGATTCCGGGACGGGAGGGCCAAGCGTCAATTCGGATTGGCGATGCTCCGATCCAGCTTACTACGCCGCTGGAAACGTGCTCCGTCCCGTCGAACATTCAGGCAAGGCAGCGGGAGAGGGTGCTCTTGCCGCCCGCTCGATCCTGAAGGGGCTGGACGGGGCGAAGCTCTCGGCACCTGAGATCGCGGTCAAGGCCGGGAACGGCCTTCGCTATATCTATCCGCAACGGCTCACCCCCGAAGGCGGTCCGGTCACTCTTTTCGGTCGCGTCTCCCAAAACTGCCGAGGGCGACTAGTCGTCAAATCGGGGGCCAACGTTTATCTGCGGCAGGACATCAACATGCTGCCCGAACGCCGCCTGACCCTGAATCTTCCCGCGTCCGTCCGCCATTCGTCGGAAGACCTGCATGTGAGCATCGAAGTTTGACCATTGTCGCCATTGACCAAGGGACGACCTCGACAAAGTCCTTCGCCTGGACCGGCGAGGGGCTGCGCGAAGGGCGCCGGCTGCATCACCGTCAGATCAGGCCGAAACAAGGATGGGTTGAACATGATCCCGAAGAGCTCGTGCAAAACATTCGGGCGCTCATCGACGCTGAAGACAATCTCCAGGGCGTAGGCCTGGCCAACCAGGGGGAAACCGTCATCGCATGGGATGCGCTGTCCAAGCGGCCCCTCTACAACGCGCTCGTTTGGCAGGACGAGAGGACATCCAATCAGATAGAAGAGCTGCGGCGGTCAGGCGTCGAAGAATTGACGCTCCAGCGCGCCGGCCTTCCTCTCGATGCGTATTTTTCGGCAACCAAACTGCGCTGGCTGCTCGACAACGCAGACGGGGCTCGCGATCTCCTGCGCAGTGGCCGATTGAGGCTCGGAACGTCCGATGCATTCTTCCTCGACCGACTGACCGGCGTGTTTGCCACTGACCCGTCGACGGCGTCGCGCACGAGTCTCATGAACATTCAATCGCTCGAGTGGGACGAGGTGTTGTGCGACGCCTTTGGAGTGCCGCGCGAATGTCTTCCCGAGATTCAGCCAACCACGGGGGATTTCGGTGTTCTCGATCAGGAGGTGCCGGTTGTCTGCAGCGTCGTTGACCAGCAAGCGTCGTTGTTTGGGCACGATTGCCATTCTCCCGGCGACATTAAACTGACGTTCGGGACTGGCGCCTTCGTTTTGGGTTTAACAGAAGTGCCCGTCCTCCAGGCAACCTCTCAAGGTCTCTTGCCAACTTGCGCCTGGGCCAAAAAGGGCGAAAGGGCTCGTTACGCACTGGACGGCGGCGTACTCTCCGCGGGCGCGGCGGTTGAATGGCTCGGCCAGGTGGGGCTATCCAACCCGGGCGAAGGATTTGAATGTTCGAGCGTCCCGGCGATTGAGAGGGGGCTCGTCTTCGTCCCTGCTCTGGCGGGGCTCGGAAGCCCGATTTGGGATAGGTCCGCCCGCGGGGCGTGGTTCGGCTTGGATCTCGCAACCCAACGATCCGATCTCTATCAGGCCGTGCTGGAAGGCATCGCCCTTCGAGCCTCTCAAATTGTGGACGCGATGTCGGTCGCGCTGGACGGCGTTAACCGAATCGCCGTGGATGGAGGCCTAACAAAAAATCCGTACTTCGTTCAGTTTCTTGCCAACGCATTCGGTCGGCCTCTGGACGTCGCGGATACCGCTGAAGTCACGGCAATCGGTGTGCTTCGATTTTGCATTGATGCTCTGAGCGTCTCATCCCCGGAGAGGCTTCTAAGGCACTCTCTCGTCGTCCCCGGGGCGCCTCTGCAAACCGAGCACCATAGGCGCTTCTCCAACGCCGTTTCTCTTGTCCGGGGCTTTGGCCGCCCGGATCGATAACGATGCCAGTACACGCGGGCAGGACATCTATGCTACGGATTGTCAGCCGTTCGCGGTTATAAAGAGGATCCAGATGTAGCGCGAGATCGCCACTTCGCGGCTCATCCCGAAGATCGGGATGCAGATGTCGTGATCTGGCATTTTTGCGACGATGAGGGGACAACCGACGAGAGCCAAGATTTGGACTCGCCGACGGGGTCGTAAGCAAAGTCAACATTGCCTCGGGTGCTATTGCAGCGCCCGCCAAATCGTCGCTTCCCCGCACCCGTACTCGCGCGGCAGCTCCGCCATTGTCTCGCCGGCGGTGTAGCGCTCGGCGATACGCCTGCGCTGGCTGGGATCCAGCGCGGTTGGCCGACCGAACTTGGTGCCTTTCCACTTTGCCCGCAGGATTCCGTCTTCGCAGCGCTTGCGGATCCGGCTGCGCTCGAACTCGGCAATGCCGCCCATGATCGTCATGACGAGCCGCCCAACATCGGTCGTAGTATCGCACCAGTTCTCACCGAGCGAAACAAAGCCGCAGCCCAGCTCCTGCAGTTCGTGCAGGATATTCTGCAAGTCGCGGCTCGATCGTGCGAGCCGGTCTAACTTGACGACGGTTACTACGTCACCGTGCTTGAGGGCCTTCATCAGCTTGGCGAACTCGGGCCGCCCATTGGTCGACTTGCCTGAGGCCTTTTCACTGAAGATCCGTTCGCCGCCGGCGGCTTGTAGCGCTTCGACCTGAGCTGCGTGGTCCTGAGTGTTCGAACTGACTCTGGCGTAACCGAATTTCATGAAGTGCCCCATTTTTGAAAGCGTGAGTTTCGGAATCTAAAAGCTGCATTGCTGCAAGGGCAATCGAAATCCTCCACAAACTACACTTTTTGAAAGTTGGCGAGAGAAGACCAAAGCTCGTAGCCTGTGACGCCGTCGGTTTCTGCGATGGCCTCACCGCTTTCATCAAAACCGTCCGGCTGACTCAGCGCGAGCTGTGCGTTAATTTCGTTCTGTTGCAAGTTACGCCAGCAGAATGCCGATGACACACCACAGGGCACCTGACGCAATCCAACGCGTGCCTGTGGCTGGGCGTGGGGGCGGAGACCCGGGGGCGGTGATGCGGGATTGGATCGCGTCAGGTACCGGTACCGGTTACTGAGACTTGTTTTTTCGCTCGTACCTATCTCGCCGGGTTCTGCCAGCCGTGTGGCTTGATGCGTGCAACAGCAGATAGACCTACGAAAAAAGGGAATCTTCGATTCCATTTTCGGCTATTCGGAAAACTCCCGATTCGAAACGCCCATCGCGTCGCCCCGCCGGGCGGCGGCGAGGTGCGGTCATCAGTGGCAGAAGATCTCAGATCAGAGGAACGGAGCGGCACCACAAGGCGGAGCGCCATGACAGTCACTCGACCAATCTGACGAAAGATGCGCGTCCTGCGTTTTTTACAGATCGCCCCTCTCAATCGGGCCTAGCCGCGTTCTCCGTGATGAAAGCGACGTCGGCGGGGGCCGGCGATGGCGAAGTGTCAACCTAGCCATGTCAATGTTGGAGACTTCGTGGCAAGTGATCGCACCGTGAGATAGGGCCCAGGGCGATCAGAGGCACAGCTTTGTAACGCGTTAAACCTTCTGGATCTCGACCGGCGGGCGGGCGGCCCGCAAACGCTCCCGGGCCGATGCTGTTCTCATGACAGCCCCAAAGCTCTTACGTTCGTCGGCCAAGCCATCGGTCAGAGGACGATCGAGGGCAGTCCGAGTAAGACGTTTGGCGAACGCAAGGCCCTCGGCCCCTTGGCCCGACAATTCGGCTCCAATCTCAAGCGCGCGAGTAAGCGGGTCCGCGACGACCTCATGCACGATCCCGATTTCGTGGGCGCGCGGTCCCGTTACGGTCAATCCCCGCAGGATCATCTCAAGCGCCTTGGCCTCACCGATAATTCTGGGCAAGCGCTGGGTGCCGCCACCACCAGGAAAGATGCCGATGCGGGTCTCTGGCAAGCCGATTGCCGTAACGGCATTTCCGATGATGCGCAGGTCGCACGCCAGCGAAAGCTCGAAGCCTCCTCCCATGCATAACCCATTGATCGCAGCGATGACCGGCTTTTCGATTGTTGCGATCATATCCGTAAGCGCGTGAAAACCTGGCGGTCGAGGACCCGACTGTGAGGGGTCGCCCGGTGCTTCGCTGTGAACCGTGTCTGCCCTATCCGAGAGCTCTCCAACGTCGTAATGGCGGATGAATATGCCCGGCAGGCCACCAGTGATAATCACGACCCGTACGGACTGGTCTTCGCCTGCGGCGACGATTGCATTGAACATTTCGGTCGAGCCGGCGGCTGTCATGGTGCCGAACGGGGGGTTGGCATAGGTGATCACCCGAATCGCGCCGCGATCTGCAGTTTTGAGAAGGGACATGGCACTCTCCTTTGAGCAGCTATCCGCCGTACAAGCATGAGTTGATCGTGTTCAGCTTTGTACAAGCCTGAATGCTTGGCAATACCTCTGCACCCTTGCTGGTCGTGTCATTGCAGTCTGAGATCTGCCGCAAACCGACGAAGCCAGGGGCGCGATAAGGCACGCGCTGCTGCGCCCTGTGTCGCGCGAAGGGCCGAGATAGATTTCTTCCAGCAGGGGATACGCCCTTGCGAGCGGACCACCTTTGATGTCGAACCAATCCTCCCAGTCGTGCCGTGGCAGGCCGGATCGCTCGTCAGAGCAACGACGGGGTTAGGTCGATTTTTGCGCGGCGGATAGATGCGGTCCATGCAGAGCCGAAGCGCTACCACGTCACCCGCGAACGCGCGATATGATGCGTTGAATAGCGATAGAGCTTTTGATCAGCCTGGGCGGATCAGGTGTGCGAGCATGGCGGTGCACGCGATCTCGGCCTCGACAAGCGTCGGAAAGGGGGAGCCGCCGACCTTTATGGCGCATCGACTTTGGTGGATCGGGCGCCAAGATGCCAAATAACCATAGCGTCCGCGGAGGCCGGGACCGCTGCGAGTTTCAAAGCTGATCACGAAGGAGAAGCCGTTGCTTGTCGCACTCCACAAATGCAGGTCCTCGACGGGACCGCTGACGCGGTTGAATTGCATGACAATCCCACACGAGCCCCCATCAGGAGGAAACAGCACTTCGCTGATTCGGAAAATGCAGTTCTGCTGACCTAACGTTGTTTGCTCCAGAGTGGCCACAGCGCAGGCTCGTCGTCTAATTTCTTTGAACGACTACTGCCAAACAATTGTCCATCGCTGACTTGAAAACATGCGCCATCGAGATAAGAGCCGTCGTGCCCTTCCTCACCACGATGCACGGGCGGCTCGATCTGCCGGGGCTGGCGGATGTGGTCCGTCAGTTTTCCGACGCCCATTTCGTCTCGATATCCGACAATCAACGCCTGCCTCTGGCCAGCGCGAATTGGCGCGCTACCGTCTATCATGGTCTTCCCGCCGACCTGTGCCGCCCTTCTTACCGAGAAGGGTCCTATCTTGCCTTCCTGGGGCGCCTTACCGCCGAGAAAGGACCGGAAAGCGCAATCCGCATCGCGCGCGCCGCCGGGATGCAGCTTCGCATCGCAGCCAAGCTGCCTCGCGGCGAAAGGCGTTATTTCAAGGAGCGGCTCGAACCACAAATCGATGGCACGCAGATCAGGCTCATCGGCGAAGTGAATGACGAGGCGAAGCAGCCATTTTTGGCGGGAGCTGCTGCACTGCTCTTTCCCATCAATTGGCCCGAACCGTTTGGCCTGGTCATGATCGAAGCGATGGCATGTGGCACACCCGTCATCGCGTTTCGCTCCGGCTCGGTCCCCGAAGTGGTCGAGGAAGGCGTCACCGGTTTTGTGGTCGATGACGAAGAGCAGGCGGTGCAAGCCGTGAAACGGCTGGGCGAACTTGATCGCGGGCGCGTGCGCGAGGGGTTCGAAAAGCGCTTCACTGCACGGCGGATGGCCGCAGACTACGTCTCGCATTACCAATCGGTGTGAACGGCGGGCCCGCCGAAAAAGACAAGGGTAGTCTGCGGGTGAAGAGAGCGCGGCTCCTGCGATCCGACGCGAACGCGGCCGGCAACGGCGTTGGCATTTTGGACAGACTTCAAGCCGAGCGCCGCGGCGCCGTCGGTCTCTCTGGCCCGCTAACGTTATCGTTCGGGAAGGCAATCCAGAGTCAGAATCTTTGACGGCTCATCTCAAGCGCTATTGGCGCGGCAGAGCCGGTGACGAGATGCTTCGCCGATGGGGCTTCTATGAAGAGGTGTGACGTAACAAACATCACGGCCGAGAAAATAATCGCCAGGCCGGCGCTTACTAATTGGTGGCGTTGACCCATTTTCTCACTTCCTCAGTCGTGGAGATAACGACGGGCGCGAATAATTTGTTCCTTGCGGCGGGAAAAAACGGCAATTCATCCATCCGGTTTCGAACTTTGGCAAAGGGAGAAAGCTCGATACGGCCGGGCGACAAGTCGGTGCCGGCCGTATCATGATCAGCTGGAGCGATTAGCCGCGCATTTCCTCAGGTGATCATGCCCGCATACGGGAAAGTAGGCCCAGCGCCGGCGCCACGGCTACCAAACCGTTACAAACGAACTCGATTCAATTTCGATTGCCGAACATGATTGCGCCGGTCGCTCGGACTTCCGGAGGTAACTCCGAATTTCCGGCGCATCGCACCGTACAATTACGGACAATCCCTGCCGTTAACAATGACAGCATTTTCGCCAGACACTATGGTGGGAAAAGTTGGCAACGGATTTTTTCTGCCAATGCTTGTGAAAATATGTGGTGGTTCTCCAAATTGATCGAAGGAAGGGATTTCTCCAATGTTGAAATACTACGTAAAGACCACGGAAGCCCTGAAGCGTCTTCGCACGGACCAGGACGGTGTGGTGTCGTTCGAGTACATCATTGTCGCGGTTTGTATCATTGGCGCAGTGTCGGCTGTGTTCGGTGGTGGAGCTGCTGGTCAGATCGGGACGGCGCTGGGGGGCGGGATCACCGCTATCACCAACGCTTTCACTGCGGCAGTTTGATACGGCCAACAGACGCCAGAGGGGGGCATTGGAATGTGTCCCCCTCTTGAATGTGCTCCTCCCTATTTTTGGTGTGCCTTCCATTCTTTGAAGCATGCATTTTCATGAGCTGGATTTCTTACATAGCCTCGAGTCTGGAAATCCTGCTGTTGCTGTATGTCGCAACGATCGATATCGCGACTCGCTTAATCCGAAATGACATCTGTCTGGCGCTGGCGCTTCTCGGAATCGCCGGTCAATTTGCAAGCCCGATGCAACTTGTCGAATCGCTGATCGCCGCGACTATCCTGTTCTTGCTGCTGTTCATGATTTACCAGCGAGGATCGATTGGCGGCGGCGACGTCAAATTGCTGGTTGCTTTGTCGATTGGTTTGCCGCTGACGGGCGTGATTCAGTTGTTGACCGTAACCTCGCTGGCCGGCGGCGTTCTTGCCCTGGTGCATCTGATGATGCGCGCCCTGCCATATCCCAACCCGGCGCCCGCCGGATCGTCGCTCGTGCGCCGCGTCTACGCGATCGAGCGTCGGCGCCATTTGCGACACGCACCGCTCCCTTACGGGGTTGCCATCGCGTGCGGTGGCATTTGGGCCGTTTTCAGCAAAGGATTTTGACATGTCATCCGCTTTGCGCCTCTCGATCATCCTGGTGCTGTTGCTCGCAACCACTGCGTTCGGGCTGATCGCATACAACATGAACCTGCCGAAGCAGATGTCCGTCGAGGTCACGGAGAAGGGGCCGGTGCCGCCTTCGACAGTCGGATATTTTGTCGCGGCACGTCCGCTCCCGAAAGGGACGTTGGCTCGCGATGAAGACTTCACGGTACGCTCGGTGCTGCCGGAACGTGTCCCGCCGGGGGCGATCCTTGAAACGCCCGACTCGAAGATCGGACTTCCCGGATCTCTGGTTCGCAAGTTCGTCGATGCCGGCAGTCCGATCACATTGCAGGACGTTTTGCGGCCGCGAGATCGGGGTTTCCTTGCCACCGTCTTGGCACCGGACAGCCGTGCCATCAGCATCAAGGTGGACGAGGAGTCTGGCGTCTCCGGGCTGATCAGGCCAGGAGATTATGTGGACGTCGTGTTGACTCAGGTGTTCGACAAGGCAGATCCGGCGCGTCGCGCCGTGAGCGAAACCATTCTGCGCAATGTTCGAGCCATTGCGATTGACCAGGAGATTGTTCAAGGCGGGCGAGCTATCAGCACGATCGTAGGTAAGACGCAAACTGTGTCACTGGAGGTTGCGCCAGAGCAGGTAAAAAAGGTCACAGTTGCCAGGCAGCTCGGAACGCTCTCCGTAGTGGTGCGGGCGGCAGTCGAGCAGTGGGACATAGCGGACACGGGCGCCATGTCGAGCTGCGATGTGTCTCCGGAAGTTGCCCGCCAAAATGCAATTGCCGGTCAGAGTGCCGCGGTCGTGATTCATGTTGGAGGTGGAGTCAAGCAGTACTCCGTCAGGAAGCAGGAATCGGGCGACAGCGTCACGACTGTCGGCTGCGATGGAACGCCGGAAGTGACCCGCCGGAGCACGACGGCGATGGATTACGCTGGCAAGTTGCCGGAGAAACGCTGATGAATATAGCCGTAGTCAGTCCGCCCGAAACGACATCCGTTGTCGCGCGCAATCGAATCGTCTGCTTCGTAAATGACGATCTTAGTGCTGCAGCCCTTCGCAAGGGCTTGGAAGGTAGCAACATATCGATCAGGCGTGGCACGATCCGTAATGCCATACGGATGCTCGAAACCGACACCGAATTATTGGCGTTGGTTGCGGACATCAGCGGAATCGATGATCCATTTGCCGAACTGGAGAGGTTGGCCGGCGTCTGCCCACCCGATGTCCGGGTGGCTCTGATCGGTGAGAGCAGGGAGATCACGTTCTACCGCGAGCTTATGGAACTCGGCTTGACCGAGTACCTTCCAAGGCCGATCACGCGGGACATGGTGCTAGACCAGCTGCGCCCGAAGCTGCTTGGCGACGTGGCGCCGAGTCCGACCGACCGTGGCGGGCATGTGATCTCGATCTGTGGTGCGCAGGGCGGTGCCGGCGCAACGAGTATCGCCATCAATCTCGCGCTGCAATTGGCCGAGACCACGAAGGCCAAGGTGGCGCTGCTCGACCTTCATTTGCAAGGCGGCGAAACAGCCGTCATGTTGGGTGTTCAGCCCGGGCCTGGTCTGCGCATCGCGCTGGAAAACCCGATGCGGGCGGACACGTTATTCCTGGAGCGCGCGGCAATTGAAGTCAACGAACGGGTTTGCCTGATCTCCGCCGATGAGGATCTGGATGCGCAGCTCGACATCACCGAGGCGGGCGTGAGACACGTGCTGGGTCTGCTCCGCCAACGGTTCAATTACATCGTTGTCGATGTACCGGTGCCGTTTCCGCCATCCATCCATCCGGTGATCACTTTTTCTCGTCACGTGCTGGTGCTGCTGGAAGCCGAGGTGACCGGACTTCGCAATGCCCATGCACTGCGGAACGCCGTCACCAACATTGCCGGCAAGGATCGGGTCTTTACTTTGCTCAACCGTGCCAATCGCCCCGGCGGCCTACCCAGGGCCGCGGTTGTCAAGGCCTTGGGGGCAGAACCAGACATGGTGGTACCCGATCTCGGGAAGGGGATGACTCAGGCGGTCAATCTCGGAATTCCAGCGCTCAAGCACGTATCGAGTCTGCGACGTCACCTCGCCCCGATCGTACGGGAGATCACGGGGCTCGGCGCCGAGCGGAAGGGAAGGCTGAGGAGGCTGCTCGGATTATGAAGACCTTTGGTAGGCGCGACGACGACACGCCAGCTCGTTTGCCGGCATTGATGCCATTGCCAGCGTCGACGCCGAGCTTGCCTGCACCGGCGCCCAGGCACGAACCTTCGCCTCAGCGGCCCCTGGTGCCGGCTTCGTTGCGCGAGCGGGTCATCGACCAGATTGAGCCGTCGGCGGCCGCGACTGTTTCGCGCGATGTCCTTCGGCGGCAGATCGAGGAAATCATCCATGGAATCGCCAACGAGGAACGGCTTGAGCTGTCAGGCCGCGAGCAGCTTCAGTTAGCGGACGAGATTGCGGATGACATGACCGGCTACGGGCCTCTGCGTCCGCTTCTGCTGGATCAATCGATCAACGATATCATGGTCAACGGACCGAGTAACATTTATGTCGAGCGAAACGGCAAGCTGGAACGGATCGCGGTACGATTCCGCGACAATGATCACATCGCATCGGTGGCGCAGAAAATCGCAGCGCAAGTTGGGCGGCGCATTGACGAATCCAGTCCGATGGTGGATTGCCGCTTGCCGGACGGCAGCCGGGTTAACATCATCTTCCCGCCGCTAGCGATCCACAGCCCCTGCATTTCCATCCGAAAATTTCCAAGTCGCCGTCTCGATATGGCTGGAATGATCGAAAACGGCACATTGACCCCGGCCATGGGACAATTGCTGGAGATTGCCGGCCGGTCTCGGCTCAATGTTCTGGTCTCCGGCGGTACCGGTTCCGGCAAGACGACGCTGTTGAACGCCATGAGCCAGTTCATCGATCACAGCGAACGCGTTGTCACCATCGAGGACGCGGCGGAGTTGCAGCTTCAGCAGCCGCACGTGATCAGCTTGGAGACCCGGCCTCCCAGCCTCGAAGGCACAGGGCAGGTGACGCAACGCGATCTCCTATGGAATGCGCTGCGGATGCGTCCTGACCGGATCGTCGTAGGTGAGGTGCGCGGCGCTGAAGCCTTTGACATGCTGCAAGCAATGAACACCGGCCATGATGGTTCGATCTCCACGGTGCATGCCAATAGTGCCCGCGATGCCCTGACCCGCATCGAGAACATGGTGCAGATGGGACAGGTCAATCTGCCGTCGCGGGCCATTCGAGCTCAGATCGTCGCTGCACTGGATATCATCGTGCAGGTCGAACGCATGCGCGATGGACAGCGTCGTATTGTCCAGATCAGCGAGGTGATGGGCCTGGAAGGGGATGTGATCACCACCAATGACATCGCAGCCTTCGAGTACCAGGAGGAGGATGTGGATGGGCGCATATCGGGCACCTATAGGTCCACCCTTGCAGTCCCGAAATTCAAAAGACGTCTGGTCTACTACGGGCTTGATCGCGTCTGGGCCGACGCCATGAGGCAAATATGATTCCGGAGGCCGTGCTCTTTACTGTTCTGGCGCTCGCGATGTGCGCAGCAGTCTATTCATTGTGGCTCGACCGTCGGGAACGACGCATGCATCGCCAGCTCGCGGTAGCTCTACCGGCCTCACATCCGGCCAGCCTGGTATCCATTCGCCGGGCGGAGACCGGGTCCCGGTCTCTGTTTCTCCACCGCCTGGCTAATTACAGGCCCGAGACGGTTTACGCCTGGCATCCGGCATATGTGCTACTGACTGCTGCCATCACGGTAGCCGCAATCTTCTATGCCAACAGCCTGCTGGGATTTTCCATCCTCTACGCGTGTATCGCGGCTGCAATTGCCGCCATGGTGGTCGTGCGAGTTCTGTTTGGATGGCAGCAACGTCGCTTCGCCAGTCAACTGTTCCGACAACTGCCTGACGCGATCCAACTGGTGACAAGTACGATTCGATCGGGTCTGCCTGTGCACGAAGCATTTCGCACGATCGCGCGCGAGATGCCGGAACCAACGGCTGGGCAGTTTGCCATCGTGTGCAGCGAAGTGAATCTGGGCAGACCACCAGAGGAAGCTGTCGAAGCTGTCTATCGGCGATCGCAAGTGGCAGAGTATGCAATGTTTGCGGTGACCCTTGCGGTCCAGTTGAAGTCAGGCGGCAGCTTGGCCGAAACCCTGCAGACGCTGGGAGACACCGTGAGTCAGCGTGTTGCGCTGGCTGCTCGCGCCAAGGCGCTGGCAGGAGAGGTGATCTTTTCCTCACGAGCGCTTGCAATCTCGCCCTTGATTGCCGGTGCGTTGCTATACGCGGCCAATCCTCAAAATGTCGATCTATTGTTCTCTGATCCGACTGGAAACAAGCTCCTGGCTTACGCAGTCGTCTCGGTGCTTATCGGGCACCTGGTGATCAGTTGGATGGTCAGACGGGAAACAGAGCTATGACTTTCGGTCTCAGTTTGGTGGCCCTCGCAGTAGCAGCCGGGACTGCGGCCTGTGTGTTGATCATCCGCGAAATGCACGTCCGTGCATTGGACGTACGGGTGTCAAACGCCGTGATGGGTATTCCTTACCGGTCAGCACCATTCCGAGACGTGACCAGTTGGTTTTCATGGCTCGGCATGCGGTATCGGCGCTTTTACGCCGAGGAAAATCTGGAACAACTACGAACGATCCTTCAATCGTCAGGTTTCAATCATCATCGAACCTTGCCGATCTGGATCGGTGTCAAGGTCGTCAGCACGTTCTCGTTCCCGGTCATTGCGCTACTCCTTGCGCAGCTTTCGGGAAGAGGCCCCGCCGACGTACTGGTCTTCACTCTGATTGGCGTGGTGATCGGAATTCTGGGGCCGCGATTGATTCTGTCGGTGCTGAAACGGCGTTTTGATGCGGCCATTCGGCTAGGCACGCCAGATATGATCGATTTGCTGGTTGTGTGCAGCGAAGCGGGAATGGGAATGGAGAGCGGGCTGGGACGTGTAGCGGAAGAAATGAAGCAGACCAATCCTGCCATGGCCTGGGTGTTGCACCGTCTTCTTGATGATCTCCGGATATTGCCAAATCGCGCTGACGCATTCGAGAATTTGGCAGCAACCTCGGATGGGCTTCGCCGGTTCGGCACCATGATCAGCCAGAGCCTGCAATACGGAACGCCGCTCAGCCAGGCGCTGCGCAGTATCGCGGTCGACCTGCGGCGAGAACGTATTACCAAGCTCGAAGAAAGAGCTCACAAGTTAGGCGCCAAGCTGACCATTCCGATGGTGCTGTTCCTGCTCCCAGCCATGTTCGTCATCATGGGAGGAAGTCCCATTCTGCACCTCCTGCGTTCGTTCGCCAGCTTCGGTAAGTAGCCATGAGCACGGTCGCCCTGTCGAAAAACTGTTCTTATGATCGGATCATGCGATTGTTCGGCAGCATGTGGTTCCTGTTGCTGGCGCTTTGCGTCGCCATCAAAATCGGGTCATCGCTTACCGATCCCTGGCCATCGCTTCTGTCGGGTTTTTGTCTTGCCATCTTCTACATGCTCCTGGCGCTGTTGATCATGACCCGGTCACCGGCAAAGGCGCATGCAGACGGCCTGCTTCCAAGGATAGCTGCGTTCGTTGGCAGCTATTTGCCATGGTCGATCAGCTTCCTGGGCAGAACCGACGAAACGCTGCCAAACCTGGCATCGACAGCTTGCGTGCTGTTCGGCACGATCATGATGCTTGTCACGATCCGACATCTAGGTCGGTCATTCAGTTTGGTGCCACAGGCGCGTTCGGTGGTGCAAACCGGTCCGTATCGATGGATCAAGCACCCGCTCTACCTCGCAGAGGAAATCGTCGTCCTGGGAGTCGTGCTGCAATACCTGACACCGGCCACGGTGATCGTACTGATCCTGCATGTGGGCATCCAGGTATGCCGAATTCTTTACGAGGAAGACCTGCTTCGGCGCAATTGCCCTGAGTATTCCAGCTACGAAGCATCGCGCTGGAGAGTGGTTCCTTATGTTTGGTGAGCGGCTATGCGTGGCCGAATTGTCATGGACATGGTTCAAATCGCTACTGTTCGGACTCCGCGATCGGAGGTGGTAAGTATCGGTCGAGGCAGGCGCGCGTATCCTGAAAAGTCTTTCATCGCGGATCAGCGCGGCGCCGTCGCGTTCGAGACGATCTTCGTTTACATATTCTTAGTGGCGTCCCTGCTTATGCCGCTCGCCGACGTAGCCGCCGCGGGCTTCCGGTTTATCTCCGCGTGGACGGCGTTGCGCTCCTTCGGACAATACATTCAATACAAGAATCCGCCAGATCCGGCGAACCCAGGGAGCTGGGCATCGGGGCTACGGACGACCGTCGCCGGCTATACGATCGGCAACATCCAGGTCATGTGCGGGAGCGCTACCTGCTCCGCGGGCAACGTTTCGCAAATTCCCAAGTACTTTACATTTACGACAACTGTCACTCTGGCCCCGATTGTGTTGAGACAGGTGCTGTGCCCGACCAGTTGCACGTACACGCTGGCTTACTCAGAACGCTTCCAATAGGAGTTTTCCATGCGTCATCTGCTCCGTTCCCGACGAGGCTCGGCCGCATTCGCAACGGTCATCGCTCTCGTGCCGCTCATCGGAGTGGTCGCACTCGGGGCCGAGGGCGGATCGTGGTACGTGACCAGGCAACACGCGCAGAACGCCGCCGACGCGGCGGCTTTCTCGGGCGCCTTGGGGCTTGCGTGCATTATCGCTGGTGCGACTTGCCCTTCGACAGTGGATTATTACGGCAAGGAATTCGCGGCACAGAACGGGTTCTGCAACTCCGGCGACACCGCCTATCCGGGCACCAACTGTACGACCGGCCTTGCGAGCGGAATCTCGCGGGCCGTGCAGATCGATACCGGCAATTACAATGCGGGCACGTTCACAACGCCGGCTGCAGGCACCGGTAACGCCGTTCGCGCCAGGGTCAGCCAACAACAACCGGCCTACTTGGCGGCAGTGCTGGGTTTGACCACGGTCAACATTCCCGCCCAGGCCATCGCTCTGGTCCAGCAGCCAAACAAGGTGTGCGCCCTGGCGCTTGGACCTGACTCAGGCGCACTCAAGCTTGCTGGTAACCTCAGCAACAACGGAACTGGCTGCGCGCTGATGTCCGATACCAGTGTTCAATTTGCCAGCACTCCAGCTTTCACCGGTTCGGGATGGGCCGTTTATGGCGTAAGTGGCTGCACCCCCTCCAGCTCCTGTACCAATCCGGGCGTGCCGCACAACTATTTCATGCCGTACGCAAACAATCCGCTCAGCAAACTGGACACCAAATCGTTCAACAGCAGGACTGGTAACACAACCCCATCATGCCCTGTTCAGGCGGATGGGTGGAAGCATTGCACGCCGAACAGCGGGGGGACTGGAGCTTACGGCAATTTCACGGTGTCGAACGGGGACAAGTACGTTTTGGATCCGGGAACATATTTCTTCTACAATGCAACCATCAAGATGACCGGTGGAAACCTGAAAGGCACAGGGGTAACCCTCGTATTGCTCGGAGATTCGAAGCTTAGCATCACCGGGGGGACGGTTGATCTCTCCGCACCTGCTACCAACAGTTTCTCGTCTGATCTGAATGGTGTCCTGATTGATGATCAGGCCCCGAACAAGTCCAGCAATCAGGTCAAGGTAAATGGTGGTGGTACCGTCAGTCTGGGCGGCGCCATGTACTTCCCACACGTCGACGTTAGTTGGGCCGGAAACACTGCCAGTGCCAATACGACCTGTGCGCAGGTGATCGCCAAAACACTCGACATGAGCGGTGGCGCCTACCTGAGCACGCAAGGGTGCGCTCCGTCCGTCATCGTTTACACCCAAGTCGTTTCTTTGGTGCAATGATGAGAAAGCTCGACAATCGCGGCGCCTCGTCCTTCGAGCTTATCCTCGTCTTCGTGCCGCTTTTCACATTGATCTTCGGCATCTTCGATCTCGGACGCTATACGATCACGATGCAGTCCTTGCGGACGCTCGCGGGCGCCGGCGCCCGGGCGGTCATGATTCAGTGCTACACGCCCGACGTAGTTCAAAATCAGTCGCCGGCCGGCTGCACCGGCGACCCCATGTCCACTACCGCTAAGCAGAACGCGGCGCCGTTCCTGTATCGCGGCGGTCTCACGCCGACGTTGAGTGTGGCATCCAGCGGCAACAATTTGACGGTTACAGCTTCTCAAACCGGCTTCGCCATGCTGATGCCGATATGGGGCACAGCACTCAATGCACCGAGCGCCTCCACAACCATCCCCTTCTAATCGGGGGGCAGCGCAAATGCACGCAAGCGGGCACAGCAGTGGTGCCTTGGCAACATTCAAAAGTTTTCGCCGGCGTTGCACAGCCCGATAGAGGTCTCTCCTTGCCAACGATGCAGATGAAGGGATGATGATTTTAGTGCCGCATTCGCGGCGAAGACTTGGCCTCTGTGAGGCGACGCTGAGTTTGTGCGTGAGCCCGGTTTGCGTGGCGACAAGGAATTCGAACGTAACGATTTATATTGGAGCAGCTTGTAAGCTCTACGACCTGGTGTGCGAGGGAAGTTTTAGGACGCCGAGGCCGTAAATTTACGGGGACGGAAGTGGATTGCGGCGAGGGGATTCGAATGAGGGGCGGGCGCGTTTTTTGTAAGCCACGAGGGAGGCTTTTTTCCTCGAGCACGATAGTTCTTGTCGCTGCGCTTGCCTTGTTTGATGCCGCCGATCAGGCGGGGGCGGCAGATCGGCGGGGCTCCTCCAGCGGCGTCTTCGTCAGCGAAATGAACGACGTCCAGCGGGTCAAGGTGACCCTCAACAAGTCACGCACCTTCAAGGTCGATACAGCTTTTTCGACGATTGTGGCGGGTTCGCCTGACATCGTCGACGTGAAGTCGCTGAGCGATCACCTGATCTACATCCAGGGCAAGCAGACCGGCACCACCAACGTCATCCTGTTCGACTCTTCGATGAAGCAGATCGGCATCCTTGATGTCGAGGTGGCGATCGACACCGGCAATCTGCAGCAGAACATCCGGACCAGCACCGGCATGCAGGGAATTCGCGTCTCGGCCTCCGAAGGGCAGGTGGTGCTCAGCGGAACCGCCGTCGACGCCGTCGCCGCCGAGCGCGCCATGGCGATTGCCACCGGCTCCGTCGCAAAAGGGGGCGTCGTCGTCAACGCCATGAATGTTGCGGCGCCGCAGCAGGTTATGCTGGAGGTGCGCTTTCTCGAGGTCAACCGCCAGGCAGGCCGTGACCTTGGTGTGAACCTTTATGCGGCGAACGCCAACGGGACCAATGTCGGGAATACGGGGCTTGGTGGGGCAACTAGCGCGACCGTCCGACAGCCGATCGGTGGTATCAATACGGTCCAAAATCCCATTGGTAATACTGGTGGTACGCCTGTTGGTGCTTCTCCTACCGGCAGTCTTCCGATACTCGGAACAATTGGGACGTTAGCAAGCAGCGCGATTAACGGAGCGGTCCCGTTCGGTAGCTTGCTAACCAGCGTCCTCAGGACGAAAAACGGCGCCTCGGTTGACCTGCTGGTAACAGCTCTGGAAACCAAGGGCCTGTTGCGTCGGCTCGCCGAGCCAAACCTCATGGCGCTGTCCGGCGACGCCGCGCGCTTCCTGGCCGGCGGTGAATTCCCAGTGCCGGTAGCCTCCACGCCGGTTGCGGGCGCCTTTCCCACCGTTACTATCGAATTCAAGAAGTTTGGTGTTGAGCTGGCCTTCGTGCCCACCGTTCTCTCGCGCGGCGTGATCAACCTTCGGGTCGAGCCGTCGGTGAGCGAGCTTGATTTCCAGAACGCGGTCACAATTGGGGGGACGACCATCCCGGCGCTGTCGCGGCGCGACGCCCGCACCACGGTCGAGTTGCGCGACGGTCAGAGCTTCGCCATCGCCGGCCTGCTGCAGACCCGTAACCGGCAGGACGTCTCGCAAGTGCCCTGGATCGGCTCGGTGCCTGTGCTCGGGACGCTGTTCCGCTCTTCGTCCTACCAGCAGCTGGAAACCGATCTGGTGATCATTGTGACGCCGCGTCTGGTTGCGCCGGCCGTGCCCGGACAGGCGCTGGCGTCGCCGCTCGACTCGCGGCTGCCGGCTAACGATGTCGACTTCTTCCTTAACGGTCAGATGGAAGTACGCAAGCGTTACAACGATTACGTAAATTCCGGAGGCGACGTCAAAGGACCTTATGGTCACATCATCGCTCCCGAGCTCAGGCAGCCGGTACCGGCCGCCGTTTCGGATCAGCCAGCTATCAAGACGTTGAACTGAGGGAGAGAGAGAGATGACGGTTAAATGCCTGGCTATACTCTCTCCGCTTCTGTTGAGCGGCTGCTACGGACTTTACGGTCACGACGAAGTAGACCGGTATTTCCAGCGTTCCGACACCATCACGATGAGTGCTGGCAATGCCAAACAGGTAAACGCCGTCACCCATACAATCCATCCGTGGCCGCGAAACGTCGGTGATCGCAGGATCGCGTACGACGCCCGGCGCGTGGGCGCCGCCGTGACACGCTATGGTAACACGAAACAGCCGGTGGATCAGCTTCCCGACATTGGCGATGCGACGAAACAGATGGGCGTGCGGTCTACCCCAACCCAGAACATCAACGTAGAAGGATTGGGGGCTGGAGCGGCTGCTGGCGTATCGGTGCCGGTCGGTGGGGGAGCGGATAGGTGAAGGAGCCAGAGGGTCGCAGCCTCGAAGCGAGAGCGCGTATAGCCGCCCTCGGACCAATTTCGTGTAATTCTTTTGGTCGTTCTGGTGGGATTGATTGCGGTATTCGGCCAGATGCATTGACGCTGGAGCGGCGGCTGCGGGGTAGAGAGAAATGCGACGTCTGTTTCTAGCGCTGACCTGTTGCTGGCTGGGGACAGGCCTTGCGGCGTGTGACCAAACGTTGAGGGAAGCCGCAATCGTGGCTCCGGTGGATCCGCCGGGCGGGGACCCCGTGCAGGAACCGACGGACGTCAAATATTACCCTTCAGACGAGCCCGTGCGTCTGGGGCTGGAGCATTTCAACCGCGGCGCTTACGGGATCGCCCAGCGCTATTTCAAGGACGCCGTCGAGAAATCGCCGAGGGACGTAACGGCCTGGATTGGGCTCGCAGCGAGCTACGATCGGATACGTCGTTTTGATCTTGCCGATCAGGCTTATGCGCAGGCGATCCGGCTGGGGGGCGAAACCGTTCAGGTCCTGAATGATCAGGGATATTCGTACATGCTGCGCGGCAATCTGACTGCGGCGCGGCGAAAGTTTGAGAAGGCTTATTCGCTCGATCCGGGCAACCCGGTGATCGCCAATAACCTCGAGCTTCTCAATGGCAGCCGGCGGTTCATTGAAAGGCCGCCGAATAATCAGCCATAAATAGAACGGCTGCCGTATCAGTTTGATCTCTGTTGATATTCTATACAGGCGAGAAGGCACGCCTCGTGGCGGGGACCCTTTAAGATGAGTTAAACGTCTTTGACGTATGGCTTGTCTCATGAACCGCCTCTTTAAACTGCAGTTCCTGGGACCATTCGCGCTTTTTGTCACCACGCTTTGCGCGGAATTGGCTGCGCGTGCCCCTTCAAAATGCTCCCAGCTCTGAACTTCTCTGGTTCATCAATCGCAGGATCTTCGGCATCTTTCAGCGAAGCCACTTGATGTTGAGCCACTTCATCCCGATCGATGGGTTTCAGTTCTTCGGGCTTGCGCTTCCGATCTTCCTGCTCGCCTGCCTAGGGCTCTCAACCAGGTCCAGGCCCCTTTCACGGTCGCAACTCAATTAAGCGCAGCCTATGCGGGCGTTTTGCTCCTCTCCTGGCACGCTTTACCCATGGCCACGCAAGCATCGCTTGGACCCATTATGGTCCCGTCGGGTACTGGCCTGTACGTGATGGCGACCATCTTAGGGACTTGCCTTCTGTCCTTTGCGGTCACGCACCTGCTCTATTTCCCTCGCTGTGCGAGCGGAAATTAAGGTCCTGGCAAGTTGGCTGCGGCCTATCCCGTCTCGTTGCAACAACCGCATCCCTTCTTCGAACTGCGTGGAAGAATTACAGCGCGTTCAAAATCCCAACCGCTTGTCGGCGGGCAAATTCCAGACGATCTAATACGGCGGCAACACTGCGTCAGCCTGGCGACTCTCTTTTCTGACAATGACAATTGCGCCATCGCGAATGGCAAATCGGGCGCCGAGAAGCTTGGGCACTTTGTCGGTGAGAGGCGAAGGGAAAGCGATCGTGCCGCTGGTGACGGGATCGCCGACGTTAATGGCTGGTGCCGTTGCGCCCGCAGTTGGCGCCGGCTTGATGTATTCACGGATCAGCTGAGTTTCCTCGCGCGAAAACGTGAGCGGCGCCGCCTGTTGGGACAAATTTTGCGCCAGAGCTTTGGCCTTTTCGGCGGCCGCCCTGATCTCCGCCTCCCTGGCTTTTGCCTTCTCCACCTGTTCAAATTTCGCGAGCCGCTCCCTCAGGGGAAACAATTCGCGTTGGAGCGAGGTGATTTCGGCTTTCAGGGATTTGATCTGCGTGAGTGCGACCACCGCGCCGGCGCAGATCGTGATGACCAGGAAGGCCAGGAACGCAAATGTTGCGCCGCCAATTTCTGCGGTTCTGCGCGGGGCGGTTGCCTTCGGTGCATCGCGCACCAGATGGCCGCGCCAGATGCTGCCCCGTAGCCGAAGTCTTGCGGCGATCGCCTTGAGCAGGTTCTGTCGGCGCGAAACCTTCCAGGGGGCCGCTTGCAATCCGGAGTCAAAACCCCGCATCAAGAAGGGAGGGGCATTCGGCGCCGTCCCCTCAACGGAATCGGTCCAGATCGGTTGACTGTAGTCGTGAACACTGTTGACCGGATGTGCACGCTGACTCTTCGGTTGATCGCCGGCAACGGCTCCGGCGGACGTTTCGCCGTCCTGAGAGCCATCGCCCGGCTGCTTAAAATCCATCTGGAGCCTGCCTTTGCTCATGTTCTTCGGTCGCCGCCGCTGAAAGAGATATCACGCAGGAGCCATTGTTGCGATTGTCGCCGCCTTACGGATCAAGAAGGCGGGAGCATCTGAGGGGATTTCAGCGCCGTTACGAGGTGCGGATGCTTCCTTGCTTGGTGCAGTTAAACGATCTTTGTCCATAGGACGTGATCACTTTCTTTCATTGGTCACTCGGGGGCCGTTGGATTAAGGGGCAAACAGAACTTTCAGGTCGGTGGTTACGTGAGCCAACTGGCTCGACGACTTGGCTATCTCGGCATTCTCGGAATCGGCAAAGGTGCGAGTGATCTTTAGCGCATAAAAGATCCGTTGTTCACATCAATGCAAATGCCGTTGATATAAGCTGGGGCATCAAGCGCGAGCCACGCCACTGCTCCAGCAACCTCCTCGGCGTTCGCGAATCTTCCTAGGATTGAGGCGGATTTCATCGCCGCCTTTCTAGCTTCTGGAATTTTTAGGAGCATGTCAGTGTCGGTTGGTCCAGCAGCTACCGCGTTGACTACAATTCCTTTAGGGCCCAAAGCACGCGCTAGACTCTTTGTGGCATTCAATAAGCCGCTCTTGGTTGCACCATACCAAATATCTGGATGACCAATATGAGCGGCAATTGATGTATTATTGACAATCCTGCCTCCACCCTTGCCGGCCATTAGATTGCCGTAGCGCCACATCAGGTGAACGGGCGCGATCAGGTTGAGATTAAAGATGTGATTTCGACGCACATCGTCGTATTGGTCCAACCCAAATCCGTTCATGTGTCCCGCATTATTGACCAGTACATCTATGTTCGGCTTGCGTTGAACCAATTCTTCAACATTCGAAAGAACCGATAGGTCTAACTCGACGATCTCAACTTCTTTCGCGAGGGTACTTGGTGTGCCTTTGGCGTCGTGAGTAACAACCACAACGTTCATGGCCCTCGTCAAAAAGATTTCTGCAGTTGCCAACCCTATTCCGCGTACGCCACCAGTCACTAAGGCAGTCTTGGTCGACATGGTGTTCTCCTTTGGGCTCATAACGTTGCTACATCTTTAAGGATGCTCCGTTTTACCAGTAAAGCTGCGTATTCTTGGCTTAGAAGCAGGGGGTTGAGGCACTCAAATTCCAACCAAAGTTTTTCAAGGATGACTTGTCGCACGGCAGCGAAAGCTCCAGCTGATAGCTGAGTTACGATGTCGGGAGCCTCAGAAAGCTGGTCACGCACCAACAACATCGTATAGCACCAAACTACCCAATCCGAGGGCTCCCGCATAGGTCGATCAAACGATATCGACTTCCGCTGTTGGCACATTTGAGACATGCCGACGCACGGTAACGATGTCTGGTTATAGGGGTAGAGCGGAAGTCGTCGGTACGTGGCCAAACCGACGCGAATGACCCAAAGGCGACATCACCCCTCCGGCACCCCGGCGAGGCGCAGGCCTTCCAAGAGGCGCTCCCATTGAGCGAGGAAGGTTGGATTGTCGCTAGCTGCGCCAGACCGAAGCCGGCGAAGGGTGAAGTTTGAATCGAGCGCAAGTCCAGCCTGCACGGCGACCCGCGCCTGATCCGGCGAGCCGAGCCGCGCTAGGCCAGCGGCGAGTTGGAAATGCGCAATGGACCAATTGCGGTTGACTTCGATGCTGCGGCGTAGCCACGCGACTGCTTCCGCGTCGGCACCAAGCATCAACTTCGCCATGCCGACCCATGCCATCCACCGGAAGGCGAAGACATCGCGGGGAGAAAGTCGAAGCGCCTCGTGGATATGGCCTTCGGTTTCTGCGGCGCGACCGAGACGAAGCTTGGACCAACCGATGATAGCATGCGCGTCCACCAAATTTCGATCTAGCGCCAATGCCTGCTCGCATTCAGCGACGCCCTGAGTCGCGCGGTTTGTGAGGGTAAAGGTCAAGCCCAATGCCAAGTGGGCCAAGGCATTGTCCGGGGCGAGGGACAGAGCCTTGGTTGAGGCCGCTTCGGCCGCCGCAAAGCGCGCAGCCCGGTCGGCGGAAACAAACACACCGCCAATTACTGCATCAACAATAGCCGAAGCGACCAGTGTCCCAACATTTTGAGGGTCGACCGCTAGGGCCCGCTCGAAAAAGCCTTGTGCCAGGGCAACATTTTCGGGGGTCAGCCCCTTATTCAAGCAAGCATAGCCCTGAAAATTCAAGTCCATCGCATCAGGATGCAACGAACGTTCCGCTCGCCGCGCTTCGATAACAATCAACTCGGCATTGAGCATGTTCGCGAGCCGCGATACGATTTCGTCCTGCATATCGAATAGGTCGGCGACAGGCTTATCGAACCGTTCGGCCCAAAGGTGATTACCTGTTTCGGCGTCGATTAGCTGCGCGTTGACCCGAAGTCGATTGCCGCTACGCTGCACAGAGCCTTCGAGCACATACCGGACGTTTAATTCGCGGCCGATCTGTTTGAGATCAACCGCTTTGCCTTTGTAAGTAAATGCGGTGTGCCGCCCGATCACGAGCGAGCCGCTGATGCGCGAGAGGTCCGTAGTCAAGCTCTCGGTTACGCCGTCGACAAAATAGTCTTGCTCGGGATCGCCTCCGATGTTCGCGAATGGCAGCACCACCATGGACAAGCGCGGGGCTGAAGATGGACATGGTTTCGTGCTGCCGCCCTTTGTCGCCAGGCCTAGCCTATCCCCGACCACGGCATAGGCCTGGACCGGGCGGGCAATATTCTTGAGGCTCTGTTCGCCCAGATCAGCAAACTCAACTGCGACCTTACCCCGAACTTGATCGTAAGCAGAAGACGAGATGCAGATGCCGCCGGGTTCTGCGATGCTCTCAAGCCGCGCCGCGATGTTAACGCCGTCTCCAAAAATGTCATGACCCTCGACGATTACGTCGCCGATATTGACGCCCACACGGAAAGCAATGCGCCTGTCTTCCAGCTCATCGATTGTAAGTTCCTTGATGCGGGTCTGGAACTGCACAGCAGCGCGGACCGCTTCGACCGCGCTCGGAAACTCTGCCAAAAACCCGTCGCCGGTGTTCTTCACAGTGCGGCCGCCGTGTTCGGCGATTGCTGGCTCGACAGTTTCCGCGAGGAGCGCCCTCAGCTTGGCATGGGTAGCCTCTTCGTCATTGTGCATGAGCCGCGAATAGCCAGCCACGTCGGCCGCCACTATCGCCGACAACCTGCGTCCGACCCGGTTTGCCTGCTCTTGCACCGTGGCGCGCAATCCAGAGCTCACCGTACGACGGATCGGACGGAAGTGCCAATGCGTTTTGACGGGATGCCCGCCCAAGCTGATGTCGGTTAATGGCACTGTTGAGACATGCTCGCTGGCCCTGACGACGTCCGTTTACAGGGGAAGACCGGAAGTAGTCGGCCGACGGCCAAAGTGACGCGATTGACCCGTAACGGGCATTTTGGCCATGTATCGGGATGTTCGTAATGCTGCTACCATTTGCTCATTGATGGTGTGGGAGTTGGCGATGGCGGCCGATACGAGCTTCAGCCTCTTTACTGGCAATGATATCGAGACCCGCAGAATAAGAGCCGGGGGTGTCATTTTCCGCGAAGGCGAGAAGGCGGATGAGCTTTTCGTTATCAAGAGCGGTTACGTTCGCATTCAAGTCGGCAACAGAACGATGGCCGATCTTACGGCTGACAATATTTTTGGTGAAATGGCTCTGATTGATCGCGAGCCGCGGAGCGCGACTGCCGTGGCGATCAGCGACGTTGAGCTGGTTCCCATCTCGGAAAAGCAATTTCTTTTTCTTGTAACCCAAACCCCGTACTTCGCCCTCAAGGTAATGAGGATCCTCGCACAACGATTAAGGGTGACGAGTAAGTCGCTTGATTGATCTTCCCGCGCTAAAGTTTTGCACCGAGGGTTTGGTTTTTTCGGGTCTCAGCTACGAACGTTACATGTCTCGATTTGGCCGATATGGTTGAAAAAATCGAAAATCGAACGACCCTAAAAATCTCGCGAAAGTTGACCTTTGGATCTCTCTGCTGCTGCTGCGTCGCTTTTCAGCGCCAGTAGGAGGTACGCGATCGATTTTGGATCAACCGACATGGTCCCTCATATCAGCTTCGAGGGGTTGAGCCGGCGGCGACTGGTCGGCCGTCGTATCACCCCTCGGTGCTGCTCAAGCTTTACATTTATGGCTATCTAAATCGGGTACAGTCCAGCCGGCGGCTGGAGCGGGAGTGCCAGCGCAACATCAAGTTGGTCTGGCTGACCGGCCGCCTGGTGCTAGACTTCAAGACGATAGCCGACTTCCGCAAGGACTATGGCGAGGCCATCCGAAAGGTCTGCCGTGAGTTCGACTTAAAGGAGACCGCGGCGACGGCTCCGGCAGAAACGGCCGTTCCGGCAAGTTGGCCGCGCGCCGTGATCGCCCAACGACGGGGAGACTGAAATGCAGCTCACTCACGAGCACGAGGAATTGCGAAAGACCTATCGACGGCTTATCGACGAAGAAATCAACCCGCACGTCAATGAGTGGGAGGAAGCTCAAACCTTCCCGGCACATGAGGTGTTCAAGAAGCTCGGCACCCTCGGGCTGCTGGGTGTCACCAAGCCGGTCGAATATGGCGGCCTGGGCCTCGACTATTCGTATGGCGCCATCATCGACGAGACATCGCAGTATATCAACTGCGGCGGAATTCCGATGGCGATCGGCGTCCAGACCGACATGGCAACGCCGGCGCTCGCACGCTTCGGTTCGCCTGAGCTCTGCAGAGAGTTCTTGGCGCCTGCTATCGCGGGTGACATGGTGTGTTGCATCGGCGTCACCGAGCCTTCGGCCGGTTCCGATGTCGCCTCGATCAAGACCCGGGCTGTGCAAGACGGCGACGACTACGTCATCAACGGTTCGAAGACTTTTATCACCAGCGGAACCCAGGCCGACTGGATGTGCATGCTCGCCAATACAGGCGAAGGGCCGGTCCACCGCAACAAGTCCTTGATCATCGTGCCGCTCAAGGAAGGCGGGAAACGAGCTAAGGGCGTAACGGTGGCAAAGAAGCTGAAGAAGCTTGGCATGCACGCCTCTGACACGGCCGAACTCTACTTCGAGGATGTTCGCGTTCCGCTGCGAAACCGGATCGGCGACGAAGGCAAGGGATTCGTGTATCAGATGAAGCAGTTTCAGGAGGAGCGCATGTACGCGGCGCTCGGCTGCATCACCAGTTGCACGCGCTCGATCGAAGAGACGATCGAATACACACGCAACCGAAAGGATTTTGGTCGCCCGATCATCGAAAACCAGGTCGTTCACTATCGCTTGTGCGAGCTGTTGACCGAAGTCGAAGCGCTGCGCGCGCTAACCTGGAAGGCCGTGGAGATTCACGTGTCCGGCGGCGATTGCACTCGGTTCGCGTCGATGGCGAAACTCAAGGGAACGCGGCTGGGCCGCGAAGTCCATGACGCGTGCCTGCAATTCTGGGGCGGCATGGGGTACATGAATGAGACACTGGTGTCGCGCCGGTACCGCGACGGCCGCCTCGGATCGATCGGTGGCGGTGCTGACGAGGTGATGCTCGGCATCATTGCCAAGCAGTGCGGTCTGTTGCCGGGCGGGTCTCGATGACAGCGATTGGGCGCAGGGCGGACTCAGCCCACCATAAACCGCCCGCTCGCTAAGGAATTTGGGCCCGCGCGTCGCGTGCCGCTGGCGCGCCAGGCGATCGTGATCCTGTGGGCGAGCTGCCGGGATCCACCTCGAACAGGTGCTGTGGCGCGCGCATCCAAACATCGCGCTCCTCATCGGTCATCAGGATGACAGGCATTGCCTTGGGGTGGATCGGCTCGACCACCGCGTTCGGCGATGTCGTGAGAAAACCATAAACCTGATGCGGCCCGGGGATCGGTTTGGACTTGGTACCGCGATCACCGTTGAAGGTTGTCCAGAGGCCACCGACGGTCGTCACTGAGCGCGAACCATACCACGTCCTTTTTCTTGGTCTCCGGGTTCGGCTCCGGCGCGTACTCGGCGAAGCTGTTGGCCGGGACCAGGCATCGATTCTCCGGCTTCAACCAGCCGCGCCAGTGCGGTGATGACGTGTTGCGGATGTTGGTGACCGGTGGTCCGCCTGTGCGCGGCGGCGGCGGCATGCCCCAGCGCATCATCGCAATCTCCGTCCCGCTGTCAGAGTTGCGGATTACCGGCGCGGGGTAGTCCGGGAAGACTCCCGGCATCGGCGCAAGGTTGCCGACATCGCGATTGACGACGCGGAACAGTGCGGCAATGGCGGCCTGGTTGGTGGTGATCGAGTAAAGGTTGCACATATGCAAATGCGGGAGTTCGCTCTTTGGCGTGGCTCTTTCTTAAACCTTGGTCAGTACAATTGCGTGCTGAAACGGGAGATTGGAAAGATCAATGATCAACCCGTCCGTGCAATCGACAGCCTCCTTCCCATTCCAGGCCACCGTGTGGAAGCTCGCGTCAGCGTCGTGATAGCCGATGATTGCGGGATGGCCCTTGACCAGTTCCCGTATATCGTCGCGACTTAGCTGCTTCGCCGATGTTCCATCCACTTGGTCGTCCAATTCCGCAGGGATCAGCGGGCAGCTTGACCAGCCAATCTTAAACAAGGGGCCCAACACGCTGAAATCGTTTATGCCCCCGGTGAAATCTGGAATGCCGTTCTTAAGTTCGATCCCGAGCGCGTCCGCTACCTGTTCGTATCCGATCCCTGTAGCAGTGGCTAAAGATGCTATGACGCAGTCGGGCTTTCCGCCGCGTTGAGGCACGAACTCGGAATGGTCTGCTACACGATTGCTTCGCTTCGCTCGCAATGACGTGGAGAGGCCGAAGTGTACCGGACGCCCCACATACGCGGGATATGACGATCCCCAGGGGAAGCGCAAAATCCTCAAGGCCGGCTGCGCGATCGAAAGTTCACCGACGCCAGTCACGCCCATGTGAAAGGTCGTTTTCGGCTTCAAATTGACAATGACTGACTGGTCAGTCATATTGCGGGCATGACAAATGAAGCCGCCAGGAAAACCCGGAAATCCGCCCCGAAACCCGCCAATCGGCGGGCAGGAGAGAGGGCATCGGCCGCTCCGGCGGCGCCCAAGCCCGCCTCCAACCGCGCCGAACGCGCGGCCGAGCGGCGCGGGGCCATCATCGAGGCCGCGATGGACGAGTTCATTGCACGCGGATTTGCGGCGACGCGGCTTGATGACGTCGCCAGGCGCGCCGGCGTCGCCAAGGGCACGATCTATCTGCACTTCAAGGACAAGGAATCGATGTTCGAGGAACTGATCCGCACCGCCATCGTGCCGATGATCACCCGTCTCTGGGGCACGCCGCCGCAGCCCGGGGCGTCGGTACGCGACATGGTGGAGGGGTTTGCGAAAACTTTCATCGAGGAGGTGGCGACCACGCGGCGCGGCGACCTGGTGCGCCTGATCGTCGCCGAGGGACCGCGATTTCCAGCCGTCGCCGACTTCTATTACCGCGAAGTGGTGTCGCGAGGCCTCGCCGGCATGCGCGCGCTGATCGAACTCGGGATCGCGCGCGGCGAGATCAAACAGAAAAACCTGGCGCGGTTTCCGCAAATCATGGTGGCGCCCGCGCTGATCGCCGTGATCTGGCAGAGCCTTTTCAGCAGACATGCGCCACTGGACGCCCTCGAAATGTTTCGGGTGCATCTCGATCTGATTTTTGGCGAACGGAGGACGACATGACCTCGTCGCGAATGACGACAATTCTGGCTGCGCTGGCGCTCGCCGCCGTGCTCACCGGCTGCAAGGAGCGCAAGGACCCGGGCTTCCAGGGCTGGATCGAGGCCGACATGATCTTCGTGAGCCCGGACGAAAGCGGCCGCGTCACAAAACTCAACGTGCGCGAAGGCGACGAGGTGAAGCCCGGCGTGCAGCTCTATTCGGTCGACGACGATCTGCAGCAGGCAGACCTCAATCAGAACAAGGCGACGCTCGCCAACGCGCAGCAGACTTTTGATCGCGCGGCGTCGCTGAGCAAGACCGGTTCCGGCACGCAGGCCAACCTGGATTCAGCGACCTCGGCGTTGCGCGTGGCGGAAGCCCGCGTCAACACCTCGCAGACAAGGCTGGCGCGGCGCAGCGGCTTTGCGCCGGTCGACGGCACCATCCAGCAGATCTATTTCCGCGAAGGCGAGATGGTGCCGGCGCAGCGTCCGGTATTGTCGATCATGCCGCCCGGCAACATGAAGCTGCGTTTCTTCGTGCCGGAGACGGAGCTGCCGAAGCTTGCGGTCGGTGACGAGGTGAGGGTGACCTGCGACAATTGCGCGGCCGATCTCACCGCAAAGATCTATTTCATCGCGACCACGGCGGAATACACCCCGCCGGTGATCTACAGCCTCGATGAGCGCAACAAGCTGGTCTATTTGATCCAGGCGCGGCCGAGCCGACCCGATGTTTTGCGCGTCGGCCAGCCGATCAGCGTGTTTCTCCACCCTCGAACGCCGATGGCGGACAAGCGATGAGTTCGGTTCCCGCATCGGGCCCCGACATCGCCATCAACGTCGAGGGCCTGTCAAAATCGTTCGGCGGCCGCGAGGTCGTGCATGACCTGTCGATGCAGGTGAAGCGCGGCTCGATCTACGGCTTCCTTGGGCCCAACGGCTCCGGCAAGACCACCACCATCCGCATGCTGTGCGGACTGCTGACGCCCGATGCCGGCGAGGGCACCTGCCTCGGCTACGACATCCGCCGCGACGCCGACAAGATCAAGCGTCAGGTCGGCTACATGACGCAGCGCTTCAGCCTGTACCAGGACCTCTCGGTGCGCGAGAACCTCGAATTCGTCGCGCGGCTTTACGGCCTGCATGACGCACGCGGTGCCGCGCGCGAAATGATCCAGCGCATTGGCTTGAACGGCCGCGAGGAGCAACTCGCCGGCGAGCTTTCGGGCGGCTGGAAGCAGCGGCTGGCGCTCGGCGCCTGCACGCTACCCAATCCGCAATTGCTTCTGCTCGACGAGCCGACCGCCGGCGTCGATCCCAAGGCGCGTCGCGATTTCTGGAACGAGATCCACGCGCTCGCCGCCGAGGGGCTGACGGTGCTGGTCTCGACCCACTACATGGACGAGGCCGAGCGCTGTCACGAGATCGCCTATATCGCCTATGGCCATCTGCTGGCGCACGGCACCGTAGACGAGGTGATCGCGAAATCGGCGTTGTCGACCTGGACGGTCTCGGGCGACGACCTCAACGGCCTTGCAACTGAACTCGCAGGCAAGCCCGGCGTCGACATGGTGGCGCCGTTCGGCACCAGCCTGCATGTCTCGGGGCGCGACAAGTCCGCGCTTGAAGCAACCATCGCGCCTTACCGGGATCACCGGGGATGGCGCTGGCAGGATAGCGAGCCGTCGCTGGAAGACGTGTTCATCGATCTCATGACCCGCTCAAAGGACAATTTCCAGTGAGTGCAATCGAGACGACCAACCAAGATCGCGACGTCCGCGAGCCGGCCTTTGGCTTCTGGCGCCGCAGCTATGCGATGCTGGTCAAGGAATTCATCCAGCTCCGCCGCGACCGCGTCTCGTTCGCGATGATCGTGATGATCCCGGTGATGCAGTTGCTGCTGTTCGGCTACGCCATCAACACCACGCCGCGCCATCTGCCGACGGCGGTATTGATCCAGGAGGACAGCGATCTGGCGCGCTCGGTGCTGAAGGCGCTGGAGAATACCAGCTACTTCAGCTTCACCCGCGAGGTGCACAGCGTCGCCGAATTCGACGATCTCCTGCAGTCCGGAAAGGTGCTGTTCGGGGTGGAGATACCGCGCGGCTTCGAACGCGCGGTGCGGCGCGGCGACAAGCCGGCGCTGCTTGTCGCGGCTGACGCCACCGATCCGGTCGCAGCCGGCGCGGCGCTCGGATCGCTCGGCGTTGTCGTGCAGACCGCGCTCGCCCACGACCTCCACATCGGCGATCCGCCGGCGATGCCGTTCGAAATCAGGGCGCATGCCCGCTATAACCCGGCGGCCGAGTCGCGGCTCAACATCGTGCCGGGCCTCGTCGGCACCATCCTGACCATGACCATGCTGATCTTCACCGCGCTGTCGGTGACGCGCGAAATCGAGCGCGGCACCATGGAAAGCCTGCTGTCGATGCCGATCAGGCCGGTCGAGGTGATGTTCGGCAAGATCATTCCCTACGTGATCGTAGGCTTCATCCAGGCCACGCTGATCGTCAGCATCGGGGTTTTGTTGTTCGGTGTGCCGATCCTCGGCAGCGTGGCGCTGCTGGCGCTTCTGACGACGCTGTTCATCACCACCAATTTGTCGATCGGCTACACCTTTTCCACCATCGTGCAGAACCAGCTGCAGGCGATGCAGATGTCGATGATGTTCTTCCTGCCCAGCATTCTGTTGTCCGGATTCATGTTTCCGTTCGCGGGCATGCCGGTCTGGGCGCAGTATCTCGGCGAGGTGCTGCCGCTGACCCATTACATCCGCATCGTCCGCGCCATCATGCTGAAGGGTGCGGCGCCTTCCAACCTGCAATACGACACGATTGCACTCATTGCACTGATGCTAATCGCGATGACGATCGCCGTGACCCGCTTCCGCCGGACGCTGGATTGAGGGTATAAATGCGCGCAGCATTCTGGAAGCAAGGCGGTGCGGCCCGCATGGACGCCGTCATTGCCTGCGGCAAACGCGAAGCGTTTGCGCAAGGGAGCGAAGCGACGAAGCAATCCACGCTTCCTCAACGGGACGATGGATTGCTTCGCTTCGCTCGCAATGACGGGTGAAGCAGACGCGCCTTGCGCGCGACAGACGGGATGCCGGTGACAGGTGAGGCGATGGTTGGGTTCTGGGACAGGAGGAAAAAAGACCAAGACACGGGAGTGTCGGCTGACTTCCAGCGCGCGCTGATGCAGGAAGTGATGACGACCGAACTCCTGCGCATCAAGGCGCTGATCGCAACCACCGCGCTGCTCGCGATCATCCTGTGTACCGTCTACTTCTTCGCTTCCGAAGCGGTGAGCCGCGTCTGGCACGGCAACCTGAAGCCGGAATATATCTATTCGATCATCGTGCCGTTCATCCTGTTCGAATTGTGGGTGCATGGCCAGATCACCCGCCACATGCGGGAGGGGCGCGACCTGCCGGTGGTCCGGCGCTATATAGGCGCGCTGATCGAGACCTCGATGCCGACGATCGCGCTGGCGCTGCACATCAACAGCATGGGGTCGGTGGCCGCGCTCGGCTTCGTCGGGCCGATGACTTATTTCATCTTCATCATCCTCTCGACCCTGCGGCTGGATTTCTGGCTCTCAACCTTCACCGGCGCAGTCGCTGCCGTTCAATTGTTCTGCATGGCGATGTTCTATCATCCGGCGGTCGAAGCCCAGGCCGAACCCATCTACTATCATGCGGCGCGCAGCCTGATCCTGTTGATCGGCGGTGTGCTGGCAGGCTCGGTCGGAATGCAGTTGCGGCGGCAGTTCGAGGCCAGCATCAAGGCGGCGACCGCGCGCGACCGCATCACCAATTTGTTCGGCCAGCACGTCTCGCCGCAGGTGGTGGAGCGCCTGATGGCCGAGGGCACGAAAACCGACAGCGACATCCGCCGCGTCGCCGTCATGTTCGTCGATTTCCGCAGCTTCACGGCCGGCGCGCGCACCCGCACGCCGCAGGAAGTCGTGGACCGGCTCGACGGCGCCTTTGCCATCCTGGTCGAGATTCTCGATCGCCACGGCGGCATTGTGAACAAGTTTCTCGGCGACGGATTTTTGGCGCTGTTCGGCGCGCCGCTGGAAGCGCCGGACCCGGCGCACCGGGCGGTCGCCGCGGCGCGCGAGATGCTGGAAGCCAATGCGCGGGTCAACGAAGCGACGAGTTGGCCGCTGCGCATCGGCATCGGCATTCACATCGGCGAGGTGGTCGCCGGCAGTATCGGCTCGCCCCGGCGCAAGGAATACACCGTGATCGGCGACACCGTGAACTTCGCTTCGCGGTTAGAGGCGCTCAACAAGGACTTCAATTCGCAGTTCCTGATCTCGGAAGCGGTTCGCGATGCGCTCGGCGAATCCTGCGGCGATGCCATCTCGCTCGGCGAGGTCGAGGTCAGGGGCTATGAGCGGCCGATGGCCGTGTGGCAGTTGGGATAACGGAGTTCACTTCACCACAAAATAGAAATCCTCGCTTCCTGACAATGATCCGTAGGAAAAGGGCTGCTGACGGCGATTTGTGCTCGCCAGTACATCGTCGCGCACGAGATCGAACAATCGCCTCACCTCAATTCCGGGAGTTGAGATGCGCTTGGCCAAGGCTGCCGCAAATGGGCTGTTAAGATCGTCTCCGTCCGCAGCTGTCTCGCCATGTTTGGCAGCATAGACCACCAAGGAGCCAGCCTCAGGTTCAATGAGAGCCAAGCCCCTACCGATAGACCGCGCAACGCCGGTTCGCCGCATCTGGCCTAGAAATGGGTTGTTTCGACAAGCATCGAGGACAATCAGGCGTAGCCGTTTTGCTCCTTCTACCGAAGCCATTGCCCGACCCATTGAGACTGTTTCGAATTCGACGTCTCGGTCACTCTCGATCTTGGCATCGACAGGAATCAAATAGTTGATCCCTGACATTTCTAGGCCGTGCCCCGCATAATAAATAACTGCCCAGTCAGCGCCTTCCGTTTCCCGCGAAAATTGCCTCAATACGCCATCCAGTTCGCTGCGGGTAAGATCGTTCTTCAGCAGGACTTGCTGAAATCCGACGCGCCGTAATTCGTTTGCGATTGAAGCGGCGTCCCGAGCGGGATTGCGGAGACGGCCTACCCATTGATAGTTGGAGTTACCGATAACAAGTGCAACCCTGCGACCTAATGGGCTGATCATTGCGAGATGGGGTGTCTGACCCTCGGACGTAGCTACATTAGCGCTTGGCCGCGTCTCAGCTGTGAAGTCGGTCTTGAGCGCGTCGCGCGCCTCACCGTTGGTCGGTTCGATTGTCAAGACATTTTGGTACTCTTGCTTAGAGTCGCCATCTCTTCCGAGGGCAGCAAACGTCCTCGCTCGATTGAGCCGTGAGTACACGAAGGTTGGCTTTAGCTCGATTGCTCGGTTGAAGGCAGCAAGAGCATTCGCGTAATCCTTCATACCTAAGTAAGCGGTACCAAGATTATTGTACGCGTACGAGTAGGTTGGTCTTATCGCCAAACTAGCTTTGCAGTCGGCAATTGCCAGATCGTATTGCGATTTTACGTGATGTGCCCAACATCGTCCATCCAACGCGTCGGAAAGTCTGGAAGTGGAACCAAAGCCCTTGCCGTCTATAATCTTCGTACAGCCTATCAGTCGCTTTTCAGCGTCGTTTGATTGGCAATTCTTCCATGCGTCAGAAGTAGAATTTTGAGACGACGCAGAGTGCGAGACGCCATGCGTCGCTGTGATAATAGATCCAATCAAAACGATTTTTGCGATGCGTTTCAATTCATTCTCCCAACGAATTAATGGTAGTTACTCTGCTCTGCGTAAAACAGACGTCTTCACTTACGCTTCAGTTTCGCGGCTGTACCCTTGAGTCGCTCCTTCAAAGATCGAACTCGGCTAGAGGACAAAGCGATTGAGGAGCGTTCAAGCTTACCAGATTTAACTGCATTAAAGATCGCCGAATTCACGTAAGCTCCGGTGTCAATGCTTTCGTCGCGAGAATCAATGCGGCTCACAATGACCATATCAATTCCTGCTTGGACGGCCGAGATTACGACTCCCGACAGAGGAGTGTTTGACGAGTTTACGGCGTCCATTGCTAAGTCATCCGATAGAACGACCCCATCGAACTTCAACTGCTGTCTCAACATTCTATTGATGGCATGTGCCCCTGCTTGTGTGGCGACACCACCCCACTTCGTTTCATTTGCAAGATGTCCCACCAAAATTGAATCAACCATCCCCTTCTTGATTAGCGATCGGTAGGGATACAACTCTTCGGTCGACCATGAGGTCTGTACATTGGCGACGGATCGATGACTGTCTTGGGCCGAAGAGCCGTGTCCGGGGAAATGTTTGAGGGCGGTCAGAATGCCTCGCTTATGGTGTTCTTCAATAAAAATGGAGGCGTAGCGGCTGACGACTTTCGGATCGTCTGAAAAACTTCTATCCAGCATTCCGATGACCGGGTTCGACCGATTCTTGTTCACATCCACAACTGGCGCGAGGTTTAGGTTGAAGCCAGCTTCGGATACCTTTCGCGAGAGTAGACCGTATTCAGTTCTGGCTTGTGTTTCGTTGGAAGTTCCCAGCGCTGCTGCTGACGGTGTGTGTCTATATCCGGCATGTACGCCAAGGCGCTCGACAACTCCGCCTTCTTCATCGATGGCTATCAGGGGAATGGTCTTGCATTTGCAGGTCCTTATTGATCGGACCATTGCTTCGAGGTCAGCCCGAGATGAAATGTTGCGTCCCAGGAACAGGACGCCTCCTATAGTCCCGCGTTTCAAGTTTTGGGTGATTTGAAGGAAGCCGGGATCTGTATTCTTGGTCCCGAAAAAACCGACAATAATAGTGTCGCCGATGTTTCGACGGAGTTGTTGGTCAGCGACTTCGGTTGAAGAGCAGGCGGGGGCGGGGCCCATCATCGCAATGCAGCAAGCCGTAGCAGCACACGCGATGTGTCGTGTCGGAAGTTTTTTCATTTTGTTGTTGGTCGCCTAAACCGTCGTTTGCTCAGAGCAATCGGCGCAATCTTAGCATTGACGGATCGATCTGCGGCATGTTTTTCCAGTGCAGAACTGGAGGTATCGAAATGCAGCGGCGTTATATCACCGTGGACGTGTTCACCGACCGCGCCTTCGGCGGCAATCCGCTCGGCGTGGTGCTCGACGCCGGTGGGCTGTCGACCGAACAGATGCAGGCGGTCGCCACCGAGTTCAATTACTCGGAGACGACCTTTGTGTTGCCGCCGGCCGACAGCGCGAACGACGCGCAGGTGCGCATCTTCACGGTGAACCGGGAGCTTCCGTTCGCAGGCCACCCGAATGTGGGCACCGCCTTCGTGCTGGCGACGCTGGCGGCAAAGCCACCGGCGCAGCTGCTGTTCGAGGAGGGCGCCGGCCTCGTGCCGGTCGAGATCGTGACCGAGCAGGGCAGGGTCGTCAGCACCGAATTCACGGCGCCGCAGCCGCTGAAACGGATGTCGCATCTTGGTGTCGAACAGGCGGCGGCTTGCCTCTCGCTGTCAGCTGGCGACGTCAAGACCGACCGGCATGCACCGCAGATCATCTCGGTCGGGCTGTCGTTCCTGGCCGTCGAAGTCGCCACCCGCGAGGCGCTGCGGCGGGCCAGGCCCGACGCTGCGGCGTTCGCAAAAACCTTCCCGTGTGATGGCAGCGACGCCGTCTACTTCTATACGCGCGACGTGCCGGCCGGCGAAAAGCCGTGCGAACTGCAGGCGCGGATGTTTCACCCCGGCGCCAGCGGACTTTCCGAAGACCCCGCGACCGGCAGCGCGACGGCGGCCTGCGCGGCGCTGCTGGCCGATCTCGACGATATCAAGGATGGCGAATTGAGATTGAAGATCGGGCAGGGCGTCGACATGGGCCGGCCGAGCCTGTTGCTGACGCGCGTGCGCAAGCAGAATGGCGCGGTCGCTTCCATCCATGTCGGTGGCAGTAGCGTGCAGATGATGGAGGGAACGTTCCGGCTTGATGGCAAGGGGTGATTGTCGCGTAGCGCGGATGAGCGCAGCGGAATCCGGGGCCGGTGTTCGAGTTGACCCGGATGTCGCCGCGCTAAACCTGTGGCGCGACCAGATTCTCCACCTTCACGCCGTCGCGCTGTTCGATGATCTCCGCGATCCATTGCCGGTGGCAGTGAGCATGGTCGCGCTCATAACAGAGAATGCATACTGGACCCGACTTGTTCACCAGCGCCGACAGTTCGTCGAGCTCCTCCTTGGCCTGCGCCGTCTTCAGATGCGCCGAATAGATCTTGTGCAGCAGGCCGAATTGGCCGCTGCGCGCCGCCTCGCGGCCGCTCTTCGGCGTTCCGAGGCCCTTCAGATGCAGATAGGAAATGCCGCGTTCATCAAGGCCGGCCGCAAGCTGATTTTTGGAAAAGCCTGGCCGCCGCGAGGATGCGACCGCGCGTACGTCTACGAGCAGCTTGACGCCGGCGGCTTCCAATTCGTCGAGCACGGACTTCGATGGCGTCTGCTCATAGCCGATGGTGAAGAGACGCTTTGTCCTGTGGGCCATATCGATCCAGACATTATGTCGCTGGCGCAAGGCTACGGTAATGGCCGATCGATTGCCACATCCGCGTTGCGGCCGGAAGTGGCGTATCGCATAGTTCCGCGAAAGAGCCTGTCGATGGCCATTCTACGGGGGAACAAGATGAACCGAATTCGCCACTCACTCGCATGGCTGCTCGCGCTTCTCGCTTGCGGCGTTGCGGCAGCGCACGCTCAGACCGGCTATCCCGACCGTCCCGTGAAAATCATTGTCCCGATCGGCCCCGGCGGCAGCTACGATCTGGTCGGGCGGCAGCTTGCGGACGCGCTGTCGAAGCGGATGGGGCAGGCCTTCGTGGTCGAGAACAAGCCGGGCGCCGGCACCGTGGTCGGCACGCAGGCTGCCAGCCAGAGCGAGCCGGATGGCTACACGCTTGTTGTCGGCGGGCTCTCCAACATGGCGTTCAATTCGGCGCTGTATTCGAAACTCGGTTACGATCCGCGCAAGGATTTCGTCCCGGTCGCGCTGATCTACAAGTTCGGATACGTGATGGTCGGCCGCAAGGACTTGCCGCAGGACAAGCTCGCGGACATCGTTGCGGCCGCAAAGACCAACCCGGGATCGATTTCGGTGGCGACCGCCGGCGTCGGCACCGGCCAGCATCTGGTGGCGGCTGCGTTCATGAAGGCGGCTGGCGTAAAATTTCAAGAAATACCCTACAAGGGCTCGCCACCGGCCTTTACCGACCTGCTCGCCGGCCGCATCGACCTGTTTTTCGATTCGATTGCCGCGGGGCTGCCTTACGTGCAGTCGGGCCAGGCGAAAGGCATTGCGGTGCTGTCATCGAAGCGCAGTCCGCTGGCGCCTGACGTGCCGACGATGTCGGAAGCCGGCGTATCCGGCCTCGATGTCGATTCCTGGCTCGGGATATTCGCGCCGGCAAAAACCCCGCCGGAGGTCATCGCAAAACTGCGCCGCGATATCCGCGCCTCGCTGCCCGAACTCAAGGAGCGCTTTGAGAAGAGCGGTGGAGAGGTGTGGGATCTGCCGGACGACAGGCTCGACGCCTTCGTCGCCTCGGAATACGAAAGCTGGACCAAGCTGATCCGCGAGACCGGCATCAAGCTCGACTGAAGCCCGATTACTTCACACGTTCGATCAGCTCCATCGCACCCGCCGGCGCGCGCACCTTGCCCTCGTGGATGACGTAGGCGAACACGTCGCGCGGCGTCTTCGCGGGCTTGGCCTTGTCGACGCGCGGCAGATCGTCGGGCTCGCCGCCACCGGCCCAGGCCTGGAAGCGCTTGGCCCAGGCGTCGAGCTGCTTCGGCGGATAGCAGGTCTTGAGCTCGTCATTGCCCTTTTGCAGCCGCGCATAGACGAAGTCGCTGACGACATCGGCGATCGCGGGATATTTGCCGTGTTCGGCGAACACGACCGGCGTTTCGAACTTGCGCAGCAAGGCGATGAAGTCAGGTACGCAGAAACTGTCATGCCGCACCTCGACCACGTGGCGGAGCGCGCGCCCGTCGAGTTTGCGCGGCAGCAGTTCGAGGAACTTGCCGAAATCGGCCTCGTCGAATTTTTTGGTCGGCGCGAACTGCCACAGCACCGGGCCGAGCCGGTCGCCGAGCTCCAGCACGCCGGAATCGTAGAAGCGTTTGACGGAATCACCGGCTTCCGCCAGCACACGACGATTGGTCGCGAAGCGCGGTCCCTTCAACGAGAACACGAATCCGTCCGGCACTTCGCGTGCCCATTTGCGAAAGCTCTCCGGCTTCTGCGAGCCGTAATAGGTGCCGTTGATTTCGATCGAGGTCAGTTTCGACGCGGCGTAGGACAGCTCCTTCGCCTGTGTGAGCTTTTCGGGATAAAATACCCCGCGCCACGGCTCGAAGGTCCAGCCGCCGATGCCGATATAGATGTTGCCGCTGTTTTTTGCGGTCGATTTCGAAGGCTTGCTCACGGGAGGGCTCGTCGGAAAATGAGGGGAGGGCTCCGAGCGATGTTAACCAAACCGGGCCTGATTGGCCAGATTGTCGCAGTGGGCGACAAGCTCTCGGAAACGCGGGATAGCGGCGAAGTGCGGCAGGCCGAGATATGGACACGGAAGTTCCTTCGACGGACAATGAACATGGCACTTGGCGCGCCAATTGCAAAGTATGCAGCATCGCAGGCCGGTGCCGGCTGGGGATCTGGCAATCGAGCCTGATGCTCTCCGTCTGTATCGACGCAGGTTAGGATTTCGGTTTGGCTTCCAGCGGACCCATGATCGGCAAGCATCCCCCACCGCAACCGGCGTCGGCTCCGGGCAAGGCCGGCGCGCCGGCGCAGTTCGGTGCGCTGCTGATGACCGACGGCGGGGCACAGCGCAGCGGGCCGCCGTACTTGTTCAGCGGACTGACGGAAACCGAAATCGCGCATGTGCTGGGCTCGGGCAAGCGCAGGGTGCTCTACCGCGGCGCGCAGCTCTTCAGCCAGGGCAGTCCGCAAGACGGCATCTTCCTGATCGAGAGCGGGCGCATCAAGGTATTCTACACCGCGCCGTCGGGTCGCGAGATCACGCTGGCTTACTGGCACTCCGGCAATTTCGTCGGCGGCCCGGAAGTCTTCAAGCAAGGCCTGCACGTCTGGTCGGGCGTTGCAGCCGTCAACAGCGCGGTGCTGCATTTGCCGGGCGACGTGCTGCGCCGGATGGTGCTGACGATTCCGGCGCTTGCCATTGGCATCATCGAAGGCCTCGCCTTCAAGGGCCAATGCTATTCCGCGCTGGCGCAAATGCTCGGGACACGCTCGCCCACCGAGCGGCTTGCGCAACTCCTGCTGCATCTGATGAATTTGTACGGCGTCGACGAGCATCATGGCACTTTGATCGCCGCGTCGTTCACGCACGCCGATCTCGCGCATATGACGGGCGTAACGCGTCAGTCCGTTACCGTCAGCCTCAAGCGGTTCACCGAGCTTGGAATCCTGAGTGCACACGGCTCCAATCTCGTCATCAAGAACGCCGACATGCTGAGCGAAATCCGCGATGGAAAGCTCGCCAAGGCCGCGGCCTCAGACGAAACCTGATGAGTGGCGGCAGCCGACAAGACCGCATTGCACAAGCGCCGTAACCGCCCGATCTTCGGCCGATTCCATGCCGTGGCACGGCTCTTCGGCTGAGATTGGATGACTAATTTGTAGCCACGGCGCTCATCCGATAGCCAAATCGGACAACATTTCTGTCCATTAATTGAGCATCCGGATATTTCTTCGCAATAGGTTGCTGGCTCGACGCGTTCGTCGTTCCGGATTCAAAGGGTGCCGTTCAGAGTTCGCTTACGGACGTCTCAAGCGTCCGCGATGGTAGCGAGCGAGTTCACGGCAAATGACGTCAACTTCCTTCTTTAACCACGCCGTTTGCGGTCCGGGCCACCGCGAACCGAACCCGCTGCAGGTCGTCAGCACGGGTCCCGTGGCATATCGCTTGCACCAATTTCCCCGTCAAGCCAGTCAGCCTGCTCACCGCCGAGCAACCCCTTCACAGTCCGTTGTAGCCGGGGCGCTTCGCGTGGGCATTGCACAAAATCCCGCACAGTTCAGTTCGAAAAGGATTTGTCTAATGAGCGTCGGCCCTGCGTCCAAACTCTCTGGCTTCCTTCCCATGCTCGTCGCCGCGGCCATCGGGTTTGCGCCTGTGACCGCAAGCGCAGAGACCCTCGAAATCGGCATCGGCACGCAGAATACCACCACCAACACGGTGACCGGCGGTGTCGTTCTGAAGGAGCTCGGCCTTCTCGAGAAGCATTTGCCGAAGACCGGCAAGTACAAGGACATTCAATACAAGCTGAGCTGGCAAAACGCTACGTCAGGCCCGCCGATCACCAACGGCATGATGGCCAACAACATCCAGATCGGCATGATGGGCGACTATCCGCTGATGGTGAACGGCGCCACGGGGCAGGCCACCAAGAACGAAACCCAGCTCGTCGCCATCATCGCCTACAACGCGGTCGGCGGCGGCAACGGCATCGTCGTTCACAAGGACACGCCGTTCTACGAACTCGCCGACCTTAAGGGCAAGAACGTGTCGGTGCCGTTCGGTTCGGCCGCGCACGGCATGATGCTGACCTCGCTGCAGAAGCGTGGATTGCCGCCCGATTTCTGGAATCTGGTGTCGCAATCGCCGGAAGTAGGCAGCACCAATTTGCAGGAAAAGCGCATCGACGCGCATGGCGACTTCGTACCGTTCGCCGAACTGCTGCCGTTCAAGGGATTTGCCCGCAAGATTTATGACGGCGCCGAGACCAAGACTCCGACATTCCATGGCGTCGTCGTGCGCAAGGATTTCGGCGAGAAGTATCCGGAGATCGTGGTTGCCTACATCACCGCGTTGATGGAGGCGAATAACTGGATGCGCAAGAATCCCAAGCTCGCCGCCGAGAAGATCGAGGAATGGACCAAGATCAACAAGGAAGTGATCTACATCTTCCTCGGTCCCGGTGGCGTGCACACGCTCGATGCTACCATCAAGCCGCAATGGGTCGAATCTGTCGGGAACAATTACGCCATCCTGCAGAAGCTGAACATGATCAAGGAGCTCAATATCGGCGCCTGGGTCAACGACAAGTACGTTCGGCAGGCCTTCAAGGAGCAGGGGCTCGACTACGACAAGCAGCTCGCCTCGTTCGACACCTATAACGTGACCGGCACCGATCCGATCTGCAACGCACCGGTCGCCGATCCGAAGACAACCGGAGAGATCTGGATCCAGGGCGGCGACATTGTGCCGTTCAGCTCACCGGTCTGCACGATGCTGGGTGTCAAGAAATACGGCGCCGAAGGCAAAAAGTTCAACGCGGTCTACCTGGTCGATCACCAGCTCGGAATCAAGGTGTTCGCCGACGCCGCATTCTATTCGGTCGGCGGCAACGACCCGAAGAAGCCGGACGTGGTGCCGTTCCTGCTCAAGAAGGATGCTGAAGAGTACGCGGCCAAGCATGGCGCCAAGCTGGCGACCTACGCCGAAGTGCTCACCGCGATCAATATCGGACAATAGGTGGACTGATGGGCAGCATGGCAAGCGCGAAGATCGTAGCGTTACCGATGGTCGAGAAGCATTCCGAACCTCAGCCGGCGATATCAGCCGTGAAGTCTGTCGCAGCCGAAGTGTCCGCTGCGGAAACAGCGGCCGGCGCGCCCGCGCCGGTTGCTGCCGCGGAAATTCCCGCGCCCGCGCCCGAGCCCATTCCGACGGTTTCGCTGACCGAGGTGTTGCGGGGTCTGCTCGCCAGGATCACCCGTGAACGCATCATCACCGCCGCACTTGCCTGCATCTCGATCGGGGCCCTGTTCCTGTTCTGGTATGTCGGAACCAAGTACCGGCTCGAGTTCTACATTCGCTTCAAGAACGTGCCGACGCCCTATGAAGTGTATCAGCAGCTGACGCAGGTCGGGCTGTCCAACAAGTATCTCGTCAATATCGCCATCAGCGTCCGGCGCATCCTGCTCGGCTTCTTCATCGCCATGGCGATCGGCGTGCCGCTGGGGCTGGCGATCGGAAAATATCAGCGCGTCCGCGATCTGTTCATGCCCGTTGTCGAAATCATGCGGCCGATCCCGGCGATCGCCTGGGTACCGATGTCGATCATGCTGTGGCCCAACAACGAGGCCAGCATCGTCTTCATCACCTTCATCGGCGCCTTCTTTCCGATCCTGCTCAACACCATCCACGGCGTGCATTCGCTCGACGGCGTATTGGTACGGGCGGCGCGCTGCCTGGGTGCGAGCGAGTTCCGGCTGCTCCTGAACGTGATCCTGCCGGGCTCGCTGCCGCACATCTTCACCGGCCTCGCCGTCGGCATGGGCGTGGCGTGGGTATCGCTGATCGCCGCCGAGATGATCTCCGGTCAGTTCGGCGTCGGCTACTTCACCTGGGAAGCCTATTCGCTGGTGGACTATCCCGCGATCGTGCTCGGCATGATCACCATCGGTTTCCTTGGACTGGCCTGCAGCGGCATTATCCGGATGGTTGGCAGCCTCCTGATGCCGTGGCTGGCATTCGCACCGGGAGGCAAGCGATGACGACAGCAATGGCTGAAGCCGAAACCCAGAAGGGCTTCATCGACGTTCGCAACATGGGGGTGACGTTCGGCGCCAACGACAACAAGGTCGTCGCCGTCGAGAACGTGTCGCTCAACGTGCAGCCCGGCGAGTTCGTCTCGCTGATCGGTCCCTCCGGCTGCGGCAAGTCGACCTTGCTCAGCATCGTCGCCGGCTTCGTCAAGCCGACACTTGGCGAGGCGAAGCTCGACGGCAAGGCGATCACCAGGCCCGGTTCGGACCGTGGCGTCGTGTTCCAGCAATATTCGCTGTTTCCCTGGCTGTCGGTTCGCAAGAACGTCGAGTTCGGCCTCAAGATGGCGGGTGTCGAGCAAAGCAAGCGCAACACCACGGCGCGCTCACTGCTCGATCTTGCCGGGCTGCTCTCGTTCGAGAACCATTATCCCGATCAGCTCTCCGGCGGCATGAAGCAGCGCATCGGCATCGTCCGGGCGCTGGCGACGAGTCCTCAGGTGCTGCTGATGGACGAGCCGTTCGGTGCGCTCGACACCCAGACCCGCGTCGTGATGCAGGAAATCCTGACCAACATCTGGCAGCAGTTCAAGATCTCGGTGCTGTTCATCACGCACGATATCGAGGAGTCGATTTTCCTCTCCGACCGCATCTACGTCATGACCGCGCGGCCGGGCCGCATCAAGGCGGAGATCAAGGTGCCGCTGCCGCGTCCACGCCGGGCCGAGATGACCGACACGCCGGAATTCATGAACCTGGTGCAGGAGCTCAAGGGGCTGATCCGCGAAGAGTCGCTGGCGGCCATGGCTCCCGAGATCAAGGATCGAGGCCTTTCAGGCTTCGGAATGAAAGTGGGACCGAAAGGAGTAGGCGAAATCTTCTGAGACAATACTGAACGTCGCGGCCGTACAGGCGCGAAACAGCAATCAACGACATCAACCAAGGAGAGACGCACGGAAACGCGCGCGTCAACGACGACCTGCGCCTGCGTCACAGATCGGAGAATTCAATGTCAACGAAACCAAACATACTGTTTTTCCACGTCGACAACCTCGGCATGGGCGAACTCGGCTGCTACGGCGGCGGCATTCTGCGTGGCGCCGATACCAAGCGCATGGATGCTTTCTCCAAGCAAGGCGTCAAGCTGACGCATTATGTCGTCGAGCCGCAGTGCACGCCGACCCGGTCGGCGCTGATGACCGGACGTTTCCCGATCCGCTCGGGCAACCACACCATCGCGCTCGGCGGCAATGGCGGCGGCATCGTCAAGTGGGAGCGCACCATCGGCTCGATCCTGTCGGAAGCCGGTTACGCGACCTCGATCTACGGCAAGTGGCATATCGGCGCCGAAGACGGCCGCTTCCCGACCGATCATGGTTTTGACGAATGGTATGGCCCCTTGCGCACCTACGACGAATGCATGTGGCTGACCGACCCGCATTACGTGCCGGAGCGCGACGGTTTCTCGCACATGCATGAGGGCGTCAAGGGCAAGGGTGCATGGCCGCTCAAGGACGAGCAGCTCACCATGGAGACCAAGAAGACCTGCGACCTCGAGTACCAGAAGCGCGCCATCAAGTTCATGGAAAAGTCCGTCAAGGCGGACAAGCCGTTCTACTGCTACTTCAACCACTCGCTGATGCACTTCCCGATGAGCCCGCGCGACGAATTCGTCGGCAAGAGCACCAATGGCGATTGGGGCGACTGCCTTTTGATGCTCGACCACGACTTCGGCGTGCTGCTCGACAAGCTGGATGAACTCGGCGTTGCCGACAACACCATCGTCGTGATGTGCGGCGACAACGGCGCCGAGGATCATCTCGCCGGCCGTGGCACCGGCGGTTTCTTCGACGGTTCCTACTTCAGCTCGGCGGAAGGCGGCATCCGCACCCCGCTTCTGATCCGCTGGCCGAACCGCATTCCGGCAGGCATCGAAAGCAACGAGATGGTTCATGTCACCGACATGTTCACCACGCTGCTGTCGATGACCGGCTGCAAGGCGCCCGCCGACCGGCTGATCGACGGTGTCGACCAGAGCCCGTTCTTCCTCGGCAAGCAGGAAACCTCCAACCGCGAGTCCTGCATCGTCTGGCTCAAGGACGAACTGCATGCCGTGAAGTGGAAGGACTTCAAGATCAACTTCAAGCGGCAGCAGCATTTCCACGATCCGGAACTGGCGCTGGGATTTGCCCGCATCACGCATCTGAAGGAAGACCCGAAGGAGCGGGATGCCGTCAACCAGCGTTACGTGCGCTGGTGGGTGATGCAGCACGCCCAACGCATCATCAGGGATTTTGAGGAGAGTGCCAAGAAGGAGGAGCTGATTCCGCCCGGCGCCGCGCTCGATTTCGTGCCCAAGCAACACGCCAAGGCCTGAATGCGATGACTGCACCGACGAGAGCGGAAACGATCGCGCGTGGTGCAGCTGGCCATCGCCGGGGGGAGGGCTGCTGCTCTCTCCCCGGCAAGGCCAAATCGGGTCTGGTGCCCGATGCGGTCAACCCCGAATCCATGAACTGGATCCCGGGCGGCAACTTCCTGATGGGCTCCAACAGCTTCTATCGGGAGGAACGCCCGGTCCGTCCGGTCTTCGTCGAGGGTTTCTGGATCGACATCTATCCCGTCACCAATGCGGAGTTTCGCAAGTTCGTCGACGCGACGGGATACGTTACCTATTCCGAGCGTCCGCCGAATCCGGCGATGTATCCCGATGCCGATCCGGCGTTGCTGGTGCCGGGTTCGCTGGTGTTCGTGAAACCGGATCGCCCGGTCAGCTTGCGCAACAATCTCGCCTGGTGGGAATATCGCCCCGGCGCGGACTGGCGGCATCCGGAGGGGCCGGGAAGTTCCATCGCCGGCCGTGACGATCATCCCGTCGTGCACGTCGCCTATGAAGACGCGCGCGCCTATGCGGCGTGGTGCGGCAAGGAGTTGCCGACCGAAGCGGAGTGGGAGTTTGCCGCGCGCGGTGGGCTGGAAGGCAAGGCCTATCCATGGGGCGATGCCGCCAATCCCGAAGGACGTTTCCTGGCCAACACCTGGCAGGGCCACTTTCCCCACGAAAATCTGAACGAAGACGGATACGAGGGCACCTCGCCGGTCGACGCGTTTCCGGCCAACGGCTACGGCCTGTTCGACATGGTCGGCAACGTCTGGGAATGGACGTCGAGCCCGTATGACGCGGCGCCGGATCAGCCCGCGCAATCCTGTTGCCATCCGAACGCCGGCGATGACCGATCGACGCGCCGCGTGGTGAAGGGTGGCTCGCACCTCTGCGCGCCCAATTACTGCCTGCGCTACCGGCCGTCGGCCCGTCAGGGCGAAACGGTCGATTCCTCCACCTGTCACATCGGCTTCCGCTGCATCGTGCGTAAACCGCCGGGCAGCTGACGAGGGTCAGCCGCCAGACCAGACCAAGCCGTCAACATCTTCCGGATAGATCCCATGCAAGTCGCGAACCCCGCCGCCACCCAATCAGAATTCGAAGACGCGCCGTCGATATCAGCGGTGCTTCGTGCCCCGAACCTTTTCGTTCGTGAATCGCTGGCCGGTGTCATCACGGCGCTTGCGCTGATCCCCGAGGTGATCTCGTTCTCGTTCGTCTCGGGCGTCGATCCCAAGGTGGCGCTGGTCGCCTCGATCGTGCTGTGCTTGGTGATGTCCGTCCTCGGTGGCAGGCCTGCCATGGTCACCGCGGCGGCCGGTTCGATTGCACTGGTAATCGGTCCGATGGTGAAGGTGCATGGGGTTGGCTATATCCTGCCAACCATCATCCTCGCCGGCATTATCCAGATCGCGTTCGGCCTTGCCGGCCTGGCGCGGCTGACGCGCTTCATTCCGCGTTCGGTGATGATCGGCTTCGTCAACGCGCTCGGCATTCTCATCTTCGCCGCGCAGGTTCCCCACATCTTCAACGTTCCATGGCTCGTCTATCCCCTGTTCGCGCTGACGATTGCGATCGTCCTTGTCATGCCGCGCATCACGACATCAGTGCCGGCGCCGCTCGTCGCCATCATCGTGGTGACGTCGATCGTGATCCTGGGGCATCTGACGGTTCCCAATGTCGGCGGCGAGGGCACGATGGCACCGGGGCTGCCCGGCATCACTGCGTTCGCGGTCCCGCTCGACCTCAACACGCTGCGCATCATCTGGCCGACCGCGATCAGCGTCGCCTTTGTCGGCCTGCTCGAGACCTTGCTGACGGCCAAGTTGGTCGACGACCTGACTGACACGCGGTCGCACAAGGGCAAGGAATCCTGGGCGCTCGGGGTGGCCAACATCGCCGCCGGCTTTTATGGCGGCATCGGCGGTTGCGCGATGATTGCCCAGACCGTCGTCAACGTGAAGATCGGGCAGGGCCGCACGCGCATTTCGACGGCGGTGGCTGCCGTCGTGCTGCTGGTGCTGGTGACCGGCCTTAGCGAGCTCATGGCGCAGATACCGATGGTGGCGCTGGCGGCCGTCATGATGATCGCCGCACTCAAGACAATCGATTGGCACAGCGTCAGGCTGACGACGTTCAAGCGGATGCCGATCCCCGAAACCCTGGTCATGGTAACGACCGTTGCGGTGACCGTCGTCACCGGCAATCTCGCAATCGGTATCGCCGTCGGCGTGGTGCTCGCGATGATCCTGTTTGCCCGGCGGGTTGCGCATGTCATTCGCGCCGAACGCACCGTGAGCCAGGACGGCCAGTCGGTCCGCTACAGCGTCCATGGGCCGCTGTTCTTCGGCTCCAGCAACGATCTTGTCGAGCGCTTCTCCTACGGCGCCGACCCCAAGCGCGTCCTGATCGATCTCACCCATTCCCAGATCTGGGATGCGTCGAGCGTCGCGGCGCTGGATTCGATCGAAACCAAATACCGTGAACATGGCGCCACCGTCAGCTTCACCGGGCTCGACCAGCGCAGCTCCTCGTTCCACGAGCGGCTGACCGGCCAGCTTGGCGCGTGAATTGCAGGATTGCAGGACGAAAGGACCGATCGATGGCGATCTTTCATTGGATATCGACCTTGACCGGCAAGATCATGCGGGCCTGGGCCAGCCGCTACCGGCCTGAGCGGCATTATATGCGCGGAGCTGGGCCGGCGTCGAAACGCAGCCAGAGGGTAGGCTCATAGGCGTGATCGCTCGGAAAAAAAGGCTCCGGAAAACCGGAGCCTCTTAATTCCACCAATTGCACCACATCAGTTTCGCGTGAACCTCAGGGCTTGCCGTGCGTCGTGGACGCCTTGCCCGTCAACCCCTTGAACGGGTCGAGGGTCTGCTTGGCAAGCCGGCTGTGGAGTTCGCAGATCTTCTGCGACTCGGCGACCGAAGTTTCATAGGCCCGCTTCACGAATTCGCTCTGAACCGTCATCGCCTTGTCGAGCGAGCGAACGCCGCTAAGCTGTTCGACAAACGATCCGAACTCCTCGATCGATTTCCTTGTGTAGTCGCGATAGGCATTCGCGATGGTCTGCAGGCTCACCGGTGCGGGCTCGGCTGATGCCGGCGCGGCTGACACGGACTCGACTGAGACGGGCTCGACTGAGATGGGCTCGGCGGGCTCGGCCGACACGGACTCGGCGGGCGCGGCCTCGACTGGCGCGGCCTCGACTGGCGCGGCCTCGACTGGTGTGGGCTCGACTGGTGCAGGCTGGGCCGGCGAAGGCGCCACGGTCGGCTGCGTCTCGAACGACGCGGCGACGGCATCGATTGGCTCGTCGACGGCCGGATGAGCCACCTTCAGGATCTCCGCGTGGGCAGGCTCGGGCTGCAGCCGCTGATCCTGATCCGGGCTTTGCAATTCAACCGGCGCCGGGCTCTTGGTCGGGCTCTCTTGGGGAACCGCTTTTTTGCCCCGCTCCCCCTTGCCCTTGCGGCGTCCGGATTTCCCGGCCGGTTTGGTCTCATGTGTCGTCGTCATATTTTCCCCTATTCCTATCAACCCAAAGGTCGAAACTCTGCCATGTTTGCGATGGAATCGCGGTTCTTGCTTGTCCGTTACGCGGCGCTCGCGTGGTGAGATTTTGGAGGCGGTGTCGGCAACCGGTTTTGCCGGTGGCTGACGCCGAGACTATTCCTCCACAAGCTTTTTCCGTGATATCAGTTCCCGGTCAGGCGTAGGGGGTAGTTGAGTATGAATTCACAATCAGTCGCCGGTCTTTTGGGAGCCATCGTCGCATCCATCGTGATGGTGGTTGCGATCGCCTACGGGCCGATCGGCCAGTTCGGAAAACCGGCCAAGCCGGCGAGTTTCCAGCAACCCGCGGCGCTTCAGCCGGTTCCTGCGGCGCCAGCGCCGCGCGGGCCGGTGATTCGGGAAGTGCCGAACCAGTAGGGCGGGATTGCCCCTTGCGGAATGCCTCGGGCGTTCCTATCTAGCATTCAACGGCGACGTCGACGCTTCAAAGCTCCGGCGCTGGGACGACCATGAATAGTTTGGCTGCGCCGGATGTACGCGCGCCCTCTGTTCGTGGTCGTTGGCATTTTCAGAGCATTTTCACGCAACGCAGACCCCGGACCCGATCCGGCGGCGGCTACCGAGTGGCCCACGCCGGGCAGACAACGGGTCGATTTCGCCCCGGTTTTCACGGTCCGATCACCTCGTTCCCCAAGCTCGCCTTGGCATGTCAGCCGGCTGCGGATATACGCTGGCGATCATGAATCATGCCATCAAACTGGGCTCCGAAACCCCGTCGCAGGCCGGTTTGCCTGAGCTTTCGGTCGTTGTCCCGACCTTCAACGAGCGCGACAACGTCACCGTGCTGTACCGGCGGCTGGAGGCCACGCTATCAGGCATTGCCTGGGAAGTGGTCTTTGTCGACGACAACTCCCCTGACGGGACCTGGGAAGTGGTGCGGGCGCTGGCGCGGAAGGATTCCCGCGTCCGCTGTGTCCGCCGGATCGGGCGCCGCGGCCTGTCGGGTGCATGCATCGAGGGCATTTTGGCTTCGAGCGGGCCCTATGCGGCTGTCATCGACGCCGATCTGCAGCACGACGAAACGCAACTCCCGAAAATGGTCGCGCTGCTGCGGAGCGGCGAGGCGGAACTCGTGGTCGGCAGCCGCTATATCGAGGGCGGCAGCGCCGACAGTTTCAACAAGCAGCGGGCAGGGGCCAGTCAGCTTGCAACCGAGGTCGCCAGGCGCGTCCTGAAGGTCGAGGTCGCCGATCCCATGAGCGGCTTCTTCATGATACGCCGCGACCGCTTCGAGGAACTGGCGCCGCAGCTCTCGACCCAGGGCTTCAAGATCCTGCTCGACCTCATTGCGACCGCGCACGGCAAGCTGCGCGCGGTCGAGGTGCCCTACACTTTCGGTTCGCGCCAGCACGGCGAGAGCAAGCTCGATTCCATGGTGGCGCTGGATTTCCTCGGCCTGGTGCTGGCCAAGCTGACGCATGACGTGGTGTCGCTGCGCTTCCTGTTGTTCGCAATGGTCGGGGGCACCGGCCTTGTCGTGCATCTCGTGACGCTGTTCATCGCACTCGAAATCTTCAAGGAGCCGTTTGCGGAGGCGCAGGCCGCCGGCGCGCTGGTTGCGATGACCAGCAATTTCATCCTGAACAATTTCCTCACCTATCGCGACCAGCGGCTCAAGGGATTTGCGATCCTGCGCGGCCTGCTGCTGTTCTATCTCGTCTGCGGCGTCGGACTGCTCGCCAATGTCGGCGTCGCGTTCGCGGTCTTCGACCAGGAACCGATCTGGTGGCTCGCAGGGATTGCCGGCGCGCTGATGGGCGTGGTCTGGAACTACGCCATGTCCGGACTGTTCGTCTGGCGCAAGCGATGACGGACAGCGTTTTCGAGCGAAGTGGACACCGGTTCGCGTGAAGAGTGATGGGATGACATGCGCGGCTCACACTCCGCTGTCATCGCCCGGTCTGACCGGGCGAACCCCGCCTATCGGGTTGATCGCCGGCTTCCCGGCGTACTGGATCCCCGCTTTCGCGGGGAGGACGGGTGGCGGGCGGGCTCGAAAATGAATCCGAACGAGGCGCGGGTTGCCCTCAATACGGGTCTTGCGATCCTGGCGCTGGTTGGCTTGCGCCTGATTGCCGCGGCGTTCACGCCGATCACCTTCGACGAAGCCTATTACTGGATGTGGTCGAAGCATCTTGCCGGTGGCTATTACGATCATCCGCCGATGGTCGCGGTGGTGATCCGGCTCGGCACGCTGATCGCAGGTGACACCGAGTTCGGCGTAAGGCTGGTCTCGATCCTGCTGGCGCTGCCGATGAGCTGGGCGATCTATCAGGCTGCCGCGATCCTGTTCGGCAGCCGGCGCGTGGCCGCCTCGTCGGCGATCCTTCTGAACGTCACGCTGATGGCCGCGGTCGGCACCATGATCGTCACGCCGGACGCGCCGCTGCTGGTGGCTTCCAGTCTCCTGCTGTTTGCGCTCGCCAAGGTGCTGCAGACCGGCCACGGCGTGTGGTGGCTGGCGGTCGGCGCCGCCGCCGGTTGCGCGCTGCTGTCGAAATACACCGCGCTGTTTTTCGGACCGGCGATCCTGATCTGGCTGATTGCCGTTCCCAAACTGCGGCACTGGCTGATCTCGCCCTGGCTTTATCTCGGCGGGCTCGTGGCGCTGGTGCTGTTTGCGCCGGTCATTCTCTGGAACGCCGGGCATCACTGGGTTTCCTTCATCAAGCAGATGGGACGGGCGAGGATCGAGGATTTCCGCCCGGTCTTCATTGCCGAGTTGATTCCGACGCAGATCGCGTTCGCAACGCCGCTGGTGTGGATGCTCGGCGCGATGGGGCTTTACGCATTGTTCCGCCGACGCGCCGGCACGCTGCCGGCGCGTGCGCTCGTCAATACGATGTTCTGGGTCATCGTCGCCTATTTCGTCTGGCACTCGCTGCATGCCCGCGTCGAGGCCAACTGGTTTGCGCCGGTCTATCCGGCGTTTGTGATCGCCGCCGCCGTCGCCGCGCATCTGGTCGAATGGGAGCCGCACCGGCAGCGGCTGGTCGATTTCTGCCGGCGCTGGGCGGCGCCGGGCGGCGTCTTGATGTTCGTATTGCTGGTCGTGCAGGCCGACACCGGCGTGCTGTCGGGTTATCGCCGCGATGCCACCGTGCGCAGCGTCGGCGTCGGCTGGCGCGAAACGGCCGCCGCGATCGAAGCGGTGAGGGCGCGAACGGGAGCCACATGCGTGCTGGCCTCGGACTACGGCACCACCGGCTGGCTCGCCTTCCATCTGCCGAAGGGGACCTGCGTGGCGCAGCAGAGCCAGCGCATCCGCTGGGTCAACATGCCCGAGCCCGATGCGGTGCAGCTGGCTGGCCCGTTGCTCTACGTCCGCGAAGCCCTTCCCGGCGATGCTCCCTTGCAGGACGTGTTCGCCCGCGTCCGGAAGGTCGGGGAGGTCGAGCGCAGGCGCGGCCCGCTGCTGATCGAGACCTATGCGCTGCATCTGCTGGAAGGGCCCAAGGGCGGGGTATTCGACCGCACGCCGCCGCCGGAATTGCAGTAGGCCGCGCCGGTTACTCCGCGGCGTCGGGATGCGTGCGCTGACCCATCGTGCGTTGTTCACCCCGCCATAGCCAGACCGTGAGCGAGCCTGACCGGCCGCGAATCTGCGTCTCGACGGGGCCGGCAAGGCTTCCGGTTTTCAGCCGGGCGCCGATGCGCTCCGCCGCGATGCGCAGCGTATCGCTCAGCGCCAGCCTGACATCGTGACGGGCCGCCACTTCCATCAGACGGCTCGCCACGTTCACGGTGTCGCCGGTTGCGGTGATGTGCTGATGGTTGCGGCCGCCGAGCCGGGAGGCGACGATCGGTCCGAAATGCGCGCCGATCTTGAAGCCGATACGATGAGCGATTGCCGGCGGCAACGCCTCGATCCAGCGTTCGGTCTTGACGCAGAGCGCGATCGAACATTGCGCCGCGCGCGCCGCGTCATCCGATGCCGCCTCCGGCAGGCCGAACAGGATCATGGCGCCATCGCCGAGGAAGCTCGTGATCATGCCGCCGCACCGCGTCACCTCCTTGTCGACCAGGGCGTGAAACTCCTTCAAGAGCCCCCGCGTGGCATCCGGGTCGAGCGTTTCGCTGAGCGAGGTAAATCCGGACAGATCGACGAACACGACGGCGGCATTCTGCCTGACCGGCGCCAGCAGAAAGTCGGGATCGCGCGTCAGCCATTCCTGCAGGCCCGGCGTCTGGAATTGTTCGAGCAGCCTGTTTTGCGTGGCGAGGTGCTGGGCGCTGCGCCGGCCCGACCACAATTGCAACGTACCGAACAGGATGACCGGCGGCGCGGCGGCGGCGATGGTCGTCGCAGCGTCGAGCCATATGCCATGCGCAAAAGCAATCGCATTTGTAGCCGCCCATGCCAGCACGACCGCGCTGACCGTCAAGAGGCCGATCGCGTTTCGCCGCCAGGCCAGCAAGCCGATCAGCAGCATTGGAAGCAGGATCGTCATGATGGCCTCGACGATGCGAACCGGCCGGTCGCGCACGACGCCATCGCCTGCGACCAGATGCGTAATCGCGGTGGAAATGATTTCCACGCCCGGCATCAGTGAATCGAATGGCGTCGGAAAGAAGTCGCCGGCGCCGGTTGCAGTCGCGCCGAGGACCACGATCCGGCCCTGAATGGCTTCCTTGTCGATCTGGCCATCGATCAGATTTGCGGCGCTGACGGTGCGAATGCTGTGGCGCGGGCCGTAATAGGAAATCGGCAGCGAATAGTCGGAGGCGGTCGCGATCGGCCGGTCGCCGAACAGTAGGCGGTCGGGTTCGATCGTCAGCGGCTTGCCGATGGCGACAGATGCGACACGAAGCGGAAACGACAATTCGATTCTGTCGCGCGTCCGGAACAGCATCGGGACCGACAGCGGTGTGCCGGTCTGGCCCGTCGTCACATTGGCGATGCCGACTTCCGCGCGGTCGGCAAAGGCCGGGAGCGGCAGCAGGAAGTGGTCGGCCTTCGGCAGCCGGGCCAGCGGCCCGTCGTCCGCTGCGGAAGGCTGGACGGTGTTCGAAAATACCGCCGCTGCCGCCAGCACGGTCGGACGCGCCGCGAACGATTTCGCGAGCGCCGCATCGCCGTCGGAGAGGCCCTTGTCGACCAAGAGAAGATCGATCGCAATGACCTTCGGCTCCAGATGTGCGATCGCCTCGATGATTTTGGCCATCTCGGCGCGTGGCAGCGGATAGGTGCCGGCGAGCTTGACGATGGTGTCGTCGATCGCAACGATCGTGACGAGGTCGGGCGGCGCCTTTACGCCGCGCGCCAACGTTCGCATATCTGACAATGCCGCCTCGAGCCGGTCGAGAAACCGTAAATGGCCGCTGGTATGGCCGAGCCATATCGCCCCTGCCCACAATCCCGTGCAGAGCAGCGCAATCAGAATATGAAGACGTCGATGGTTCATTCGCGTGTCTTCTATTGTCCTAGCCTTGCCATCAGGGCCGTCACGCGCGCGGGCGGCCAGCGCTTGACGATCAGGTCGCCCGACGGCTCGACATCGACGCCGTCACCTGCGCCGAGTACGACGCTGCCGCGACCGGCGGGTCGCGCCACGTTGACGCGGCCGTCGACGACAAAGACCGATGTCTTTGCACCTTCGGCGTCCACCGCCCATTTGGTGCCGCGCACTGCCGCAATCGCCTGCGGCGTCACCACGTCGAACCTGGTGCGGCCCGGCTTCTTCGGTACCTCGAGCAGGAGGGCCTTGTTGCTGAGTTCGACGGAATCGACATGCCCGTCGCGGTTGCGATCCCTGAGCTCGAATTTCGCGCCGCTTTCGGCGACGATCGTGATCGCCGTCGGGCAACGGAGCGTCTGCGTTCCCTGAGCCGTCTGCTGGGCATTGCAGCCCAATTTCGCAGGCTGGGCCGCCGCGCCGCCGATCAGCAGCAGCAGGCCTGAAAAGGCGATCCATCCGGCACGCGCCAGCCTTGTCATGGCAGCTTCCCCTTCCGGGCACGGGAGAAATTGGATTGATACGGCACCGTATCACATTGGCGCCCCCGCGTGCAAAGCGAAAGAGGTGCGCAGATAATGTGTCTGCCGGCGGGCCATAAGGTTCGGCGAAAACTCCGATCGTGCAATGCGATCCAAAAGGCGTCGTAAACGGCCGTTTACAGCGCTGAAACGGTAGAAATTAGAAAGCGTTGCCCGGACCCGTTCCGGTTGTGACACGGCGCGTCCCGGCGGGAACGCAAGGCCGGTATGCAACTTGTCGCGTGAGCGCCGGAACGCGATTTCTGAAGCGTTTCCTTGGCGCGGCAATGTCGGAGCGACGCGCCGCAAAACGTCTTGTATCCAGATCAACCAGAATCGAGGTCATGCCATGTCCGGTTCCGCCCTGAAACCCCCCGCAGAACTCGCACGCGAAAACAGCGTGCGCGTTCCCAACGAGAGCGCCGAGTATCGCCGCGCTCGCGCGCAATTGCTGGCGGAGGAGATCGAACTGCGGCGTCACATCGAGCGCGTCGCCGAGTTGCGCCGCGCGCTGCCGCCGGGCGGGGTGGTGACGAAGGACTATGCGTTCGAAGGCGAGGGCGGCAAGGCAACCTTGTCGGACCTGTTCGGCAGCAAGCAGACGCTCGTGATCTACAGCTACATGTTCGGACCGCAGCGCGAGCAGCCTTGTCCGATGTGCACGTCCTTCATGAGCACCTGGGAAGCAAAACTGCCCGACGTCGAGCAGCGCATCGCGTTCGTGTTCGTCGCGCGCTCGCCGATCGCGCGGCTGATCGCGGCGAAGAGGGCGCGCGGCTGGACACAGCACCGGATCTACTCGGACGCGTCGGGCGATTTTACGCGCGACTATGTCAGCGCGGCCGATGCAGACGCGCCCGGCTACAACGTGTTCACGCGCCGCGACGGCAGCATCCGCCATTTCTGGTCCGGCGAAATGGGACCATCGACTGCCGATCCCGGACAGGATCCGCGCGGCGCGCCCGACATGGATCCGCTATGGACCATCCTCGACACCACGCCGGAAGGGCGTGGCAAGGATTGGTATCCGCGGTTGAGTTATTAGCGCCGGCAACCCGCGAACGTTGTGGGCTCTATTTACAAATCCTGGAATTGCTGTATGTGATCGCGCGCTTCCGCCGATCCATGGAAAGACGATGCTTCGTATAGACACCAACGCTTCACGTTATGCAGGCCAGCCGGTCGTCCGGCATGGTCGCGCTTTAACGTGTCCGGTTGGTGTGTATTCGATCAGTGAATCGTACCGCCAAGGCAATCTACCAGCGTAACGCGGCAGCGGGTCTCCCTCTGCCGTCGAGGCAGGGAATGATCCGCGGTATGCCAATCATGGCAAGCTCGACCTCGTAATTCCTCCCTGCCTGCAAACCCAACCAGCCTGTGTCGCGACTGACATGGGATACTCCGGAGTCCGGAACGGACTTTGGCGTAAAGTATTGCAGTGAAGGAGAGTGAGATGCGATCCGATCCCTACCAGGAGCGCGCCAGGGCTTTGGCCGCCGAAGCCGGGCTCGACCCCGACGCCAAGATCGACCGCCCCGGTCAGCGGCCGATGCCGACCTGGTGCCTGTTTCGCGATGCCGCGCGCAAGGAGAAGCTTGCGCGCGATGCGGAGACCGTTGCCGCTGACATCGCGCTCAAGCCGCAGGCCGCGCAATACCAGAACAGCCCGTTGAAAATCTTCGGCAAGCATGACGATGCAACGATCGCGCAGATGCGCAACTGCATGTCGGTCGGCAACGCCGTCGCCGGCGTCATTTGTGCCGACGGTCATCTCGGCTATGCCCAGCCGGTCGGCGGCGTGATTGCCTATGAGAAGCAGATCAGCATCTCCGGTGTCGGCTTCGACATCGGTTGCGGCAACATGGCCGTGCGCCTCGATACGCCGTTCAGCCAGATCGAAGGCAACGTCGGCACGATCATCAAGGACGTGCACAAGGTGATTTCGTTCGGCGTCGGGCGCACCAACGACGAGCGCGTCGAGCATGATCTGTTCGACGACGCCGATGCATGGCGCGAATCCGACATGGGCGCCTACCGCCAGAAAGCGGTCTCGCAACTCGGGACCGTCGGATCGGGCAACCACTATGTCGACCTGTTGCGCGACGAGGAGGGCTTTGTCTGGATCGGCGTACACTTCGGCAGCCGCGGCCTCGGCCACACCAGCGCGACCCGCTACCTCAAGGCGGCGGGCGGCAAGGACGGCATGAACGTGCCGCCTGCCGTGATCGACGAGGACAGCGAGATCGGGCGGCGCTACATCGCGGCGATGCAACTCGCCGGGCGCTACTCCTATGCCGGCCGCGAGTGGGTGATCGAGCGCGTGCGCCGGATCATCGGCGGTGAGGTCACCGACATGGTGCACAACCACCACAATTACGCGTGGCGGGAGAACCATGGCGGCAAGGATTTGTGGGTGGTGCGCAAGGGCGCAACGCCGGCGTTTCCCGGCCAGCGTGGCTTCATCGGCGGATCGATGGGCGACGACGCGGTGATCGTCGAAGGCGTCGACAGCGAGGAGGCGAGGGCTTCGCTCTACTCGACGGTGCACGGCGCGGGTCGTTTGTTTGGCCGCAAGGAGGCCAAGCGGCGGTTCACGCGGGCCGAGATGGACGCCTGGCTGCAATCGCGTGGCGTGACGCTGGTAGGCGCCGACCTCGATGAAAGTCCGATGGCCTACCGCCGGCTGCCGGAGGTGCTGGCCGAGCACGCTCGCTCGATCAAGGTGAAGCATACGCTGCGCCCGTTCGCGGTCGCGATGGCCGGCGAGAACGAGTTCGATCCGTTCAAGGATTGAGGCCAAACTTGGCCCGATGTGGGACACCCGGCGAGTAATTTGCCCGGTGTCCCTGATTGGGACTAAATCCCGCATCATTGCGGGGATAAATTCCCCAATAGTTCCATGTATTTGAGCCTGCCTTACATCCGCCTGCGTTTAATCCGGATTTAACTAAAAGTCGCCTTAATGACGCTGTGTGCTTCTGCGAGATGCTGCTGGGGACTATCCGGACGCGGCATCAAACGGGGGACTTGGTGGAATTGTTGTTCTGGGCGTTGTGTGAATGAGTAAGCGTATGCGTGCGTACGGCCCTGCGGTGCACAACCGCAGGAAGCCTTCCCGTAAGGGCATTCCCCAATATTTCCTCGGCAGTGTCGCGGTCGCGGGTCTCGTGCTCGGCTGCGCCTGGACCGTTTACACCAATGTGTTCGGCGCCAACGTCTATCCGTCCGTGAACAGCGCCGCCTTCGTGGCGCCCGCCGTCAAGGACACGGCCACCGTTGCTGCCCGTCCGGTGCGGCCGGCTTTCAACGAAATATTCGCGTCGCTGGAGCAACAGTCCCTGGTGATCCCCGCGCCGGAGAACGTCGCGTCTTCGCTGATGTTCAACGAACGGTTCGCCGCGTCGGCGGCGCAAGGCGAGCCGTCCAGATCTGTCGGCTACCCACCCGTCGAAGCGACCAAGCTGGCGGAAGCTTCGCCACCGGCCGAAGCGCCGAAGGCGGTGCAGGCGCCGAAGCTTGTTGAGACGCCGAAGCCAAAAGTTTCCGCACCGGCCACCAAGCTCGCCTTGAACATTCCGGCCTCGACGCCGAAGGAGGTCGAGCCCAAGATTGCGGACGACAAGGCCGCGAAGGCATCCTCCGGCTCTCCGGTTCGCGACATGGCACAGCGCGCCAAGGCGGCCGTGATGTCGATTGCTTCCAACGAGAAGCAGAGCATGGTCGAAAAGCTGTGGGGCAAGCAGCCGGCATCCGGCGGGTTCCTGGCTTATGCGTCCGCCGACGCCAGCGTCACCGGCAGCATCATCGATACGCGAAGCCAGAACCCGATGATGGGCGGCGCGCCGCCCTATGACCGCCAGACCGCAGTCTACGATATCGCCGCCCAGACGGTCTATCTGCCCGACGGTACCAGGCTGGAGGCGCATTCGGGCCTCGGCTCCAAGATGGATGACGTGCGCTATTCGCACGTGCGGATGCAGGGCGTGACGCCGCCGCACATCTACGAACTGAAGCCGCGCGAGACGCTGTTTCACGGCGTGCCGGCGCTGCGGCTGACGCCGCTCGGCGGCGAGGAAAAAATCCACGGCCGCGACGGGTTGCTCGCGCACACCTACATGCTCGGGCCGAGCGGCCAGTCCAACGGCTGCGTTTCATTCAAGGATTACTACGCGTTTCTCGACGCCTACAAGAACAAGGGCATCCGCCGCCTCGCCGTGCTGGCGAAGGTGCAGTAGCGGCATCGGGTCGCTGCTCCCGTGTGCCTGATGGCGTAAACCTGTCATGGGGGTAGTTCCGGGCAAGACCCAGACGCGTCTGGATCGAAACTCGATTGTGGTTATATTTGCTGATCCAGAGTGAGTCTCCGCTCGACAACCAGTCTGGCGTGAAGCGACATGTGATCCGCAATGCTCGTCGAAACTCCACCGCCCTTCGCGACCGAGGCATTCGTCGATGCCGGTGCGGCCGTTGCCCGTCTCGAAGAGATCTACGAGCGCAATACCCGGTTCCTTCGCGATCGCTTTGAAGCCTATGTCAATGGCGGGGTGCTCACAACGCGCGTGCGAGCCTGTTATCCGCTTGTGCGGATGACGACCTCGACCCATGCGCGGCTCGATTCGCGTCTCGCTTACGGCTTTGTCGCGGGGCCGGGCGTGCATGAGACCAGCGTGACGCGCCCGGATATTTTCCGCACCTATCTTACCGAGCAGATCGAGCTGTTGGTCAATAATCACGGCGTGCCGGTTGAAATCGGCGAGTCGAACGAGCCTATTCCGATTCATTTCGCCTATCGGCGGGACATCAACATCGAGGCGGCGCTGACGATTGCCGACAGTTCGGCCTTTACGCGATCGCTGCGCGACGTGTTCGATACGCCCGATCTTGCCGCCATGGACGATGCGATCGCCGACGGCACGTTTGAGCTGCCTCCCGGAGCACCCGAACCCCTGTCCCTGTTCCGTGCGGCGCGGGTCGATTACTCACTGCGCCGGCTCTATCACTACACCGGCACTGATCCCGAGCACTTCCAGAATTTCGTGATTTTCACGAACTACCAGCTCTATGTCGATGCCTTCGTGCAACTGTGCCAGCAGCGCCTCGCATCGGGCGAGATCGGCCCCGACGCCTTTGTTGCGCCCGGGAATGCGATCACGCGCAATGCGCGGCTTGGCGGCGGCACGACCGGGATTACGCCTGAGCGCGTGCCACAGATGCCTGCCTTTCATCTCGTCGAGCCCGGCTATGGCGGCATTACCCTGATCAACATCGGCATCGGCCCGTCCAATGCGCGGAACGTCACCGATCACGTCGCGGTGTTGCGGCCGCATGCCTGGCTGATGGTGGGGCATTGCGCGGGCCTCAGGAATACGCAGCGGCTCGGCGACTACGTGCTCGCGCATGGTTACGTCCGCGAGGATCACGTGCTCGACCATGAGCTGCCGCTCTGGGTCCCGATCCCGGCACTTGCCGAGATGCAGGTCGCGCTCGAGGAAGCGGTCGGCGAGGTTACCGGGCTGACCGGCTTTGATCTCAAACGGGTGATGCGCACCGGAACGGTCGCAAGCGTCGACAATCGCAATTGGGAAATCAGCGGGCGATCGGTCATTCGACGGCTGTCGCAATCCCGCGCTGTCGCGCTCGACATGGAGTCCGCAGCGATTGCCGCCAACGGCTATCGCTTCCGCGTCCCCTACGGCACTCTGCTGTGCGTCTCCGACAAGCCGCTGCACGGCGAAATCAAGCTCGCCGGCATGGCCAGCGAATTCTACCGGCGACGCGTCGGTCAACATCTCGAGATCGGCCTGAAGGCGCTCGAACGGCTCAAGCACCAGGAATCCGAGCGCCTGCATTCGCGCAAGCTCAGAAGCTTTGCCGAAGTCGCATTTCAGTAGCAATTGTAGGGTGGGCAAAGCGGAGCGTGCGCCCACCATTTGGAAGCGCGCTCGACGATGGATGGCGGGCACGTCGCTGACGCTCCTTTGCCCACCCTACGAAACTGCGAAGTTGGTTAGCGCTGTGACGATGACGACACAGCGTCTCCTCGATCACGAAAAATCTTCTCAGCGCTCTTGCAATCTCAAGATGCTTCGTTTATTGACCCGCTCCTTCGCTTTGGCCATGGGTTCGGGCTCGTTGTGATCCCGACTGGCGCAGGCCGGTTTCCGGTTTCGTGTTCCGCCTGGTGAAGACGCGATAGTAGCTCAGCGGTAGAGCATCGGGGTGACCCGAAGGTCGCCGGTTCGATTCCGGTCTATGGCACCACAAAGGATAGCTCAGTTGGGTAGAGCAGATGAATAGTAATCATCGGGTCGTGGGTTCGAATCCCGCTCCGCTCCGGTTCAGCCTGAAAAGCTGATTCCCATTGAAGGGGACCGGACGCGCGCTTCAGTCGCAGTCCGGCCGCATTGCCGCAAGGCTTTCCGTCCGAACCAAGACACTGTGAGACCGGCTTTGCGCCGCGGTGGATACCGCTTGCGTTGATGCCGGGTGGCAACGTTTGACCGCTCGACGCAAGTCGGGCGATCGAGCGCGTGCGCCCGCTATCTGCGCAAGCTCAAACCCGGCCCGCCGAGCTTTCAGGAAGCGTCGTCCGCGTCCCCACGTCCTTTGCAAAACGAAACCCGCGTTCCGACCCTGCCAGGGCCGGAGGGCAAACCATGGAGGCGTGCCATGACCTGGCATTTGCTGATGAAGACGCTGACGGTGAAGGATGGCGAGCGTGCGTTGCTGACGCGCGACGGCAGGTTCGAGCGCGTGCTCGAACCCGGTCGTCATCGGCTGTTCGATCTGCGGCGTCAGTTGACGGCGGAGATCTTCAACGTCGTTCGCACCGAATTCCCCGCGGAGCGTTACGCGGTGCTGAAGGCCGCGCGGCCCGACCTGGCTGGCGAGCTGTTCGAGGCGGTGGAGACGAAGGCGAACGAAATCGCCATCGTCAGCCTCGACGGCCGCCCCGTGCACCTGATGACGCCCTGGCAGGCGCGCGTCTACTGGAAGGTCGCGACGTCGGTCGATGTCGAGCGCATCGATGTGGCGGACGATCCCCGCGTGACCGCACGTCACCTCGCGATGATCGAGCGCAACCGTCCCACCATCGTGACGGAGGCGGTGGTCGAGAACCACGAGGCCGGCCTGCTCTATGTCGAGGGCAGGTTGCTGGAGCGGCTTGCGCCCGGCCGGCACGCCTTCTGGATCGCCGGCCGCAAGATCGAGGTCAAGCGCCTCGATCTGCGCCCCCAGGCGGTGGAGATCACCGCGCAGGAAATGCTGACCAGGGATCGCATCGCGCTGCGTGTGACCCTGACGGCATTCCGCCGGATCGTCGACCCCGAGCGCGTGGTCGCGGCCGTGCCCGACGTGGATGCGTGGCTGTACCGGCTGGTGCAGTTCGCCATCCGTGAGGCGGTTGCCGGCCGCACGCTCGACGAGGTGCTGTCGGCGAAGGCTGCGCTGGATGCGGAGCTGCGCGACTACGTACGCGAGCGCATCGCCGATAGCGGCGTCGAGGTCTCCGAGCTCGGCGTGAAGGACGTGATCCTGCCCGGCGAGATCCGCGAGCTGGTCAACAAGGTGGTGGAGGCAGAACGGGTCGCGAAGGCGAACCTGATCCGCCGGCAGGAAGAGACCGCGGCGACGCGCTCGCTCCTGAACACCGCCCGCCTGATGGAGGAGAACCCTCTGCTGCTGCGGCTCAAGGAGCTGGAGTCGCTGGAGCGGCTCGTGGAGAAGGTCGGCCGCATCGACCTGCATGCGGGTGACGGGCAGGGCTTTGACGCCCTGCTCACCAAGCTGGTCCGCCTGAAGCCCGCGGAGAATGCATGACAGGAAGGGTCGCCCACGGGCGGCCCTTCATTTTTTGTTTTCAGACATCGCGCGGCAACGCTACATTCGCATCCATGTCCCCGCCCGATTTTCAGCCGACGCTGGTCGGCCCCAGCATCACCGTCAGGCCAATTTCGAAAGACGATTGGACCGACATGTTTGCGGCCGGCTCCGACCCGGAGATCTGGAAAGTGCATCCCGTCCCCGATCGCTACACCGAAGCGGGGTTTCGGAAATTCTTCGATGGCGCAGTCGATGCCAAAATGGGCTTTGCGTTCGTCGACCAGTCGAATGGACGCATCATCGGCTCGAGCCGCTATTACGGCTACGAGCCCGAACTGAGCGAGATCGAGATCGGCTGGACTTTCCTGGCGCGCAGCCACTGGGGCGGCTGCGCCAATCGCGAGGTCAAGCGGTTGATGCTCGACCACGCGTTCACCTTCGTCGATGCCGTGATCTTCTGGGTCGGCGATCAGAACTGGCGCTCGCAGGGCGCGATGACCAAGATCGGCGGCATCAAGCGCGACGGGCTATTCACCCGGGAGTTGTCCGGCGACAGGCCGTATTACATCTTCGAGATTACGAAGGCGCGGTATCGGCAGGGCGGGCGTGCGCTGGTGGAGTAAGGGGCGGGCTGGGAGCAGGGGGCATGATGTCTGATTTGCCGATCGATGCGGGTGCTGAGCGCACGTCGCCGCTGATCTCATTCTGGTTGAGTCCACGGCAGACCATCGAGCGCCTTGTGGCCGAACGGCCGCATCATCTGGTGCTGCCCTTGATCACGCTTGGTGGCGCGGCGTCGGCCGCCAACATGCTGTCGGGATATGGCGCGGGTAGCGACATCGTCGGCTGGCGGACGTTGCTGGCCTGTGCCGTCGGCGCAGGTATTTTCGCAATTTTCAATCTCTACGTCCTTGCCGTCATTACCGGCTGGATCGGACGAAAGATGGGGGGTGTGGCATCGAACGATGCGGTGCGTGCCGTCTTCGCCTGGGGCATGTTGCCAAGCATTCTGGGATTTGCGGTCGTTCTGGCGATTGCCGCTGGCTGGCGTTTATTCACGCCTGGAGCGGAGCCGGGGTTGCTGTCGTCATTATTCGACCTTGTGAACGGCGTCTGCGGGCTTTGGGGGCTGGTCGTGACCTTGATGATGCTGTCCCGGGTCGAGCGGTTCGGCTTCTGGCGGACGATCGTGACCTATTTTGTCGGCACGCTGGCGCTCGCGGCAGGCCTGGCGCTCATGGTGCGGACTTTCCTGTTTCATCCGTTCAGCTTGCCGTCGGCTTCCATGTCGCCGACCTTGCTGCCGGGCGACCGTGTCTTCGCGGCGAAATATCAGTATGGCTATACCCACTATTCGCTGCCATTCTCACCGCCGCTGTTTTCGGGGCGCATCTTCGGCTCCGCCCCCCTGCGCGGCGATGTGATCGTCTTCCGGCTGCCAAGGGATACTTCGACCGACTACGTCAAGCGCGTGGTGGGGCTTCCCGGCGATCGCATTCAGATCAAGGACGGAGAGCTTCATATCAACGGTACGGCCGTCAAGCGCGAGCGCGTCGAGAGTTTCGAAGACAGCGCCTTGTGTGGCGGCGGACCGGCCAAGGCGAAGCGCTGGCGCGAGACGTTGCCGGAGGGAGCGAGTTACGTGACGCTGGATTGTGTCGACAGGGGTTTCTACGACGATACCAATGTCTATACCGTCCCGGCCGGTCACCTGTTCGTGCTCGGCGACAACCGCGACAACTCCACGGACAGCCGTGTCCTCACCTCTGTGGGATACATCCCGCTGGAGAATGTGATTGGTCGCGTGAGTATGATTTTCTTTTCGCGCGATGCCGGCGGCGACGGCACGCCGCCTTTTATCCGTTACGGGCGGATCGGCACGGTGGTGCAATAGCGTGACATTAGTGGCTGCATTACAACGGCCAGCCGCGCAACGCTGGACGCGGATCTCGTCGTAACTGCACCGCCCGTTGAGAAGCAAGCCGTTTCAAGCGCTATTCGGCTTGCCGTGCGCTGGAATTGGAACCTCACGATCCCGTAAGCTTACGGTGTTACCCATGCGTATTTTATGGTTGCGTCCGAAAGCTCATTTGCATCTAACTCTTAAGGCGACACGAGTAGTCCGCCTCGCGCCCGAGCGTTTGGGGGCTTTTTATTAGAGTTGAGCGTTTGTTTCAGTGAGTATGTGTAGAGAAAGCAGATTTAACTCATGTTCAGGCCGCCGTTCCGGAATGCTCCAAATGGCGATGGTCGCGGACGCTTCACCGCGGGCTCCCCGCAGTGACGCCTCCAGCGGGAATGGGTAATCGCCTTCTTGCAGCATTGCCCGCATCGGACCTTGATCTGCTGAGGCCCGAGCTTGAGGTCATCGCGCTCGATCAGGACGTGGTCCTGTCGCGGGCGGGTGACGCGATCGAGTACGTTTTCTTCCCGTATAGCGGCGCCATCTCACTGATGATCGATATGGCGGACGGGCATACCGTTGCCATCGCCGCGGTTGGGCGCGAAGGGGCGGTAGGTATTCTATCGGTGCTCGGGCCGTCGTCTGCAGACAATACCGCGGTCGTTCGTGCGGCCGGCACCGCCGCCCGGATACCCGCATCGCGATTTCACTCCGCTTTCACCCGGAGCCTTGCGATACGGCACGCAGTCCAGATTCATGTTAGGGCGATGCTTAAACAGCTTCAGCTCGGTTCGGCCTGCAACGCACTTCATCCCGTCGAAGCGCGCATGGCTCGCTGGTTGCTTCAGCTTCGCGACCGCGTCGACCATGATGTGCTCCCGCTCACCCAGCAGGCGCTCTCGCAAATACTCGGCGTGCGACGTACGACCGTGACGCTCCTGATGCGCAATCTGCGCGCGCGTGGAGCGATCAGGTCCGATCGACGAGGCCTGATCGAGATCGACCCGGCGCGGCTCGCGGCGGCAGCGTGCGAATGCCACAACGTCATGCATCTCGAAGTCGAGGAGATGTTCGCGACGAATTTGTCCCGATCTCGCGCGGCGGCTCTGCCCGAACACCGGCGCATTCCAGGAATCAAAACGGGCGGCGCCATGTAAGCGCGTTTCCGCGCAACCGCTCGACCGTCCGTATCGCGACGTGCCGCTGCGGCGCTGCCGGAAAGCCCATCAAACCGCGGATTGTCCGCCCGATCCGCTTTTCTGCCGCCAATCCCGACCGGGTGCCGGCTCGGATTCCGCCTCGAGCCTCGCAATTTCTCGCAGCACCTTTGCCGTCTGGCGCAGGTCATTGCGCTCAGGACCCGGCTTCAGCCGTCGCGCTTCGTAAAGAAATTCCTTGGCCTGCAGTAGCCAGGTGGAGGTTTCAGTCGGGATTTGCATTCGCGGCATGGTGTCCCCCATTGCGATGACAGCCTGATCCGTGCCGACGGTTACGCCAGAGAGACCGCGCTGCGGCGCGGGAGCCGCATGCTCGGCTCGGCGACCCAGGCTTCGCGCGCGAACCAGGCGTGATCGGCGTGGCAAATCGGGCAATGGGTGCGCGCGAAAAACACCGCGCTGCGCGCAAAGCTCTCACGATCGGTCTTGATGCCGGTTGGAATCGCATGTCCGGTTTGCGGACACCTGACCATGACCATACCCATGTCGCCCTCCCTGGAAATTACTTTTTTTGTTTGTTGGAAAAGTACCGGCCGGTTGGAGTTCGCCTCTTGTCGGTGCGGGTTACTTGGGGGGCATCGCACCTGGTCTGATCGAGCATTGGGCAGTGGGGCTCGTGCTCGTTACTGGGCTTATTCCTACCGGCCGGATCCCTCCTCAAACGAACCTTGTCAAACTAGCCTTGGACGTGAAATGAGCGCGGCTTCCCGGCCGGCCCGATGAAGAATGTTCCTGAAATGCTTGCAATCGGCTCATCCGCTTCCGTCGCGTTTCGGTGTGGCTTTCACTTCGCTTTCACTCACGGCACAATTATCCCGTCAGGCGAAAGCATTCCTCGCGACGCTCGCCAGCGTCACGAGAGCTCGCGCTCCGTGTTCGATCAGATTTTGGATGAGCCTTGATCTAGCCCCGACGTTACTTTGGACTACGGAAAGGCGAACTGTCGGTTCGGTTTGCGACTCTCGTGCATAAATTTTTTTTGAAATTGTCAACATACACCATCGTATATTTGCAGAGACGTGTGCATAACTGGGATATCTCGCCGCGGGCGTGAGGTCTTGTCCTCAGCGTGACGTTGCGAGTTTTTCAGCGTGACGTCCCGACCGACGTCAGTGTTCACTGCGCGCTAGCGGTCGTCCGCACGTTTTGCCCAAACAAAAACCCCGGCATCGCTGCCGGGGTTTTGCATTCCTTGAATATCGCTTGAGTGGCTGGATCAGAAGTCCATGCCGCCCATGCCGCCGCCCGGGGGCATGCCGCCTGCGCCTGCACCGGCCTTCTTCGGCAGTTCGGCGATCATGGCTTCGGTGGTGATCAGCAGAGCCGCAACGGATGCCGCGTTCTGGATCGCCGCACGAACGACCTTGGTCGGGTCGATGATGCCCTTGGAGACGAGGTTGCCGTATTCGCCGGTCTGCGAGTCGAAGCCGTAATTGTACTGCTCCTTCTCGAGGATCTTGCCGACGATAACGGAGCCGTCTTCACCTGCGTTGATCGCGATCTGGCGGGCCGGCGCGGAGAGCGCCTTGCGCACGATCTCGACGCCGGTCTTCTGGTCGTCGTTCTGGGTCTTGATGCGCTTGAGCTGCTCGGAGGCGCGGAGCAGGGCGACGCCGCCGCCCGGCACGATGCCTTCTTCAACCGCCGCGCGGGTCGCATGCATCGCGTCATCCACGCGATCCTTGCGCTCCTTGACTTCGACTTCGGTCGCGCCGCCGACGCGGATCACCGCGACGCCGCCGGCGAGCTTGGCCAGACGCTCCTGCAGCTTCTCGCGGTCGTAGTCCGAGGTGGTTTCCTCGATCTGCGCCTTGATCTGCTGGACGCGGGCCTCGATGTCGGCCTTCTTGCCGGCACCGTTGACGATGGTGGTGTTTTCCTTGTCGATCATCACCTTCTTGGCGCGGCCGAGCATCTGCAGGGTGACGTTCTCGAGCTTGATGCCGAGATCTTCCGAGATCGCCTGACCACCGGTCAGAACGGCGATGTCCTGCAGCATGGCCTTGCGGCGATCGCCGAAGCCCGGAGCCTTGACGGCAGCAACCTTGAGGCCGCCACGCAGACGGTTGACGACGAGGGTGGCGAGAGCTTCGCCTTCGACGTCTTCGGCGACGATGACCAGCGGCTTGCCGGTCTGCACCACGGCTTCGAGCAGCGGCAGCAGTTCGTTCAGCGAGGAGAGCTTCTTCTCGTTGATCAGGATGTAGGCGTCGTCCATTTCAACGCGCATCTTGTCGGCGTTGGTGACGAAGTAGGGCGAGATGTAGCCGCGGTCGAACTGCATGCCCTCGACGACGTCGAGTTCGGTCTCGAGCGACTTGGCTTCCTCAACCGTGATGACGCCCTCGTTGCCGACCTTCTTCATGGCGTCGGCCAGGAACTTGCCGATTTCGGCGTCGCCGTTGGCGGAGATGGTGCCGACCTGGGCGATTTCCTCGTTCGAGGTGACCTTCTTGGAGTTCTTGACGAGGTCGGCGACCACGGCTTCCACCGCCAGATCGATACCGCGCTTCAGGTCCATCGGGTTCATGCCGGCGGCAACCGACTTGGCGCCTTCACGGACGATCGCAGCCGCCAGAACGGTCGCGGTGGTGGTGCCGTCGCCGGCAGCATCCGCGGACTTCGAGGCGACTTCGCGCACCATCTGCGCGCCCATGTTCTCGAACTTGTCGTCGAGCTCGATCTCCTTGGCGACGGTGACGCCGTCCTTGGTGATACGGGGAGCGCCGAACGACTTGTCGAGCACGACGTTGCGGCCCTTGGGGCCGAGCGTTACCTTGACGGCGTTGGCGAGAATATCGACGCCGCGCAGCATGCGGTCGCGGGCATCTACGCCGAATTTGACTTCTTTAGCTGACATATTTGGTATCCCTGAGTTGATGCTTGGTTCTCACCCTGTCGGGGAGGCGCCTTGCGGCGCTCCTCAGGGTGAGCGTTGCAGGCGAAGCGCTTAGGCAGCCTTCTTCTTGGTGCCGGCGGGGACGTCGAGCACGCCCATGATGTCGCTCTCCTTCATGATCAGGAGATCTTCACCGTCGATCTTGACCTCGGTGCCCGACCATTTGCCGAACAGCACGCGGTCGCCGACCTTGAGGTCGATCGGGATCAGCTTGCCGGCTTCGTCGCGGCCACCCGGGCCCACGGCAGTGATTTCGCCCTGCGAGGGCTTTTCCTTGGCACTGTCCGGAATGATGATGCCGCCAGCAGTCTTCTCTTCGGCGTCGATACGCTTGACCACGACGCGGTCGTGAAGCGGACGGAATTTCATGCAGTCCTCCTAAGTTTCTGAAAATGTTGTCAGATTCTGTAATTTTGGCAGTCCGAGCGGGCGAGTGCCAACACGGCTGCGGCTGATTTAGGCCAGTCTTGTTCGGGGGACAAGGGCTTCTAGCAGAAAAATTGGCACTCAAATATGACGCCTGCCAATTTCGTTAATCATGATTAATTCGGCGGACGGGGTCGCGGACCCCGTATTAGCACGTGCGGTAAGCTGCTGCTAACGCGCCCTTTTTCAACAGATCGTTAAACATTTAGGCTTGTGATGGGTTGGTATCGTGCGTCACATTTCTCTCATGTGAGCGCATCTCCGCCGGGGTGGCTCGGTGTGTGGCCACCACGTGAAATGCGCTTCCAGCAATGGAGGTTTGGCATGGTGTCGCGGGTTGGAGTTGCTTCCGACGACTTCCGGAAGCAGGTGTTGGGTTATGGGCTGACGACGGCGCAAATCCTGTATCGGATGCCGGATCATCCCTCATTGCTGCAGACCTATGTCTGGCAGAATTACGATCTGTTTCCGAAATTCCCGGCGCTGAAGGATTTCCTCGCCTTCTGGCAGGAAAAGCTTGATGGGCCGCTGTTCTCCGTGACGGTCGCGCACTCCAAGCTGATCAAGCCCGCCGAGCTGCGCGCGGTCGACGGCGTGTTCCGGCTGCATTGATCGACCTGGGGTACGGTGGGCAAAGCGAAGCGTGCCCACCGCCGAGCCGACGTCGGGATAGATGATGGGCATGGCGCGAAGCGCTCCTTTGCCCACCTACAAATTTCGATTTGTGTTAGCCTCCTCCCATCAACAAAAAACGGGAGGCACAAATGGCCAAGCAGAAAGCGGCATCACGTCCCGCGGCGCAGACCGCCGTGAAGAAGAAATGGTCGGGCCACAAGACGGCAGCCAAGTCTTCGGCCCGCAAGACAGTCAAATCCAAGGCGAGGGGCGTTGCGGCGGCAAAGTCGAAACCGCCCAGGAAGGCACGGCCGAAGCAGCGCATCGCCATCAGCCATCACCGCGAGGAGGATTTCAAGGCCGACGGCCTGCGCACCTACGCGCATTACCGCGACCTCGGCATCGCGGACGCTAGCCACGGCCTGGCGCAGGCGCATGTGATCCGCCTGATCGGTCCGTGCAATCCAGCGGAAGTTTCAAAGCTGCACTACCACGACGTCGAATTCCAGATGGTCTACGTGCTCAAGGGCTGGGTGAAGACCTACATGGAAGGCCAGGGCGAGACCTTGATGAAGGAAGGCAGCGCCTGGACGCAGCCGCCGCGCATCAAGCACCTGATCATGGATTATTCCGACGACGTCGAACTGCTGGAAGTGATTTTGCCGGCCGAGTTCAAGACGGTGGAGCTGGCGTCGTAAGGCGCGCGTTTGCTTACGCTCGTCATGCCCGGGCTTGACCCGGGCATCCACGTCTTACTTTCGTTCTGTCGAAACAAGAACGGGGATGGCCGGGTCGAGCCCGGCCATGACGGCTCTTTAAGTCATCACCCCCACGATCGCGCCCATCAGGCACGTCGTCAGCGTCCCCGATACGATCGACTTCAATCCCAGCGCATTGATCTCCTCGCGCCGTTCGGGCGCCATCGTCCCGAGGCCACCGATCATGATGCCGAGGCTGGCGAAGTTTGCAAAGCCGCACATCGCGTAGAGCATGATCAGCCGCGAGCGTGGATCGAGCGCGTCAGCGCCGAGCTTTGACAGTTCGACATAGGCGATCAATTCGTTGAGGATGGTCTTGATGCCCATCAGGCTTCCCGCCGTGATCGCTTGCGGCCAGGGCAGGCCCATCAGCCAGCATACCGGCGCCATCAGGTAGCCCAGCAGGCGCTGCAGCGAAATTTTGCCGCCGCCGATCTCGGGCAACAGCCCGAGGATCGCGTTGGCGAGATAGACCAGCGCCACCAGCACCAGCAGCATGGCTACGATGTTGAGCAGCAACTCAAGCCCGGTCGTGGTGCCCTTGACGATCGCATCCATGGTGCTCGAGGTTTGCATGTCGGGATCTTCCAACGATCCGCCCGTGCGCTTGTCGGAAATCTCCGGCACCATGATCAGGCTTACCAGGATGGCCGCCGGCGCGCCCAGCACCGAGGCAATGACAAAATGCGCCGCCGCGTCCGGGATCAGCGGTGCGAGGAAGGTGGCATAGAGCACCAGCACGGTGCCGGCGATGCCCGCCATGCCGCCGGTCATCACCAGAAACAATTCGCTGCGGGTGAGTTGCGCGAGATAAGGCCGGATGAATAGCGGCGCCTCCACCATGCCGAGGAAGATATTTGCCGCGGTGGATAGCCCCACCGCGCCGCCGACGCCGAGCGTGCGCTCCAGGAGCCATGCCATGCCGCGCACGATCGGCGGCAGCACGCGCCAGTAGAACAAGAGCGTCGTCAGAACGCTCATGACCAGCACGATCGGCAGCGCCTGAAACGCCAGGATGAAATCCGCGCCCGGCGCCTTGAGGTCAAATGGTAGCGGGCCGCCGCCGAGATAGCCGAACACAAAGGAAGTGCCGGCGCGGGTGGCCGCCGAGATCGTGTTGACGGCGTCATTGATGGCGCCGAACGCCTTTGCCACCGGCGGCAGCTTGAGCAGCACCAGCGCGGTGACAACGGTGACGGCCAGGCCAACCGCCATTTGCCGCAACGAGACCGCGCGGCGGCTCTCGCTGAGCGCCCACGCGATCGCCAGCAACGCCAGCACGCCGAACCCCGATTGCAGTTGCAGCATGAATCCCCCGCCAACCCCGGCAAGCGATTATGCCAGCGCCGGGCGGCCGCGCAATGCCGTGTTGCGGGCCTGCCCGTTGACATCGGCATCGCGCTCAGCCACCCCGTCTGCCATGTCCGCCACCACGCCTGTCGGCGCCCGCGATCTGCTCAGGCACGGGCCGTTCCTGTTCTTCCTGTTGTCGCGCAGCCTGTCGCGCTTCGCCAGCCAGATCGCGGCGGTTGCGATCGGCTGGCAGATCTACGACATCACCGGCAGCGCCTTCCAGCTCGGCATGGTCGGGCTGGTGCAATTCCTGCCCACGGCGCTGCTCGTCTTCGTCGCCGGCCACGCCGCCGACCGGTTCGAACGCAAGCGCGTGGTGCAGCTTTGCCAGATCGCGGAAGCCGCGACCGCGCTGTTTCTGGCCGTCAGCACCTTTGCCGGCTCGCTTACCGTGGCGCAGATATTCATCGCCACCTTCGTGATCGGCATCGCCGGCGCCTTCGAGAGCCCCGCCACGGCCGCGCTGCTGCCGTTGATCGCGCCCAAGGGGTCGGTGCAGCGCGCGACGGCGATCTCCTCCGGCGCAGCCCAGGTCGCGACCATCACCGGGCCCGCGCTTGGCGGGCTGGCCTATGTGTTCGCGCCGAGCCTGCCTTACTTTGTCATCGTCGTGTTCTGGCTGGCCGGCGCGGTTCTTACCGGCTTCATCCATACGACGCGGCAGGAGCTTGCGAAGGAGGATTCGACTGCGGACGATGTGTTTGCCGGCGTCCGCTTCATCCGCAACAATCCAGCCATCCTCGGCACTATCTCGCTCGATCTGTTCGCCGTGCTGCTTGGCGGCGTCACGGCGCTGTTGCCGATCTATGCCCGCGACATCCTGCAGACCGGCCCGCTCGGCCTCGGCGTCCTGCGCGCCGCGCCCGCGGTCGGTGCGCTCCTGATGACCATGGTGCTGGCCCGCCACAGCATCAATCGCCATGTCGGGTTGCGGATGTTTCAGGCCGTGATCGTGTTCGGCGCGGCGACGGTGGTGTTCGCGCTGTCGCAGTGGATGTGGCTGTCGGTGCTGGCGCTGGCGGTCCTCGGCGCCGCCGATACGATCAGCGTGGTGATCCGCTTTTCACTCGTGCAGCTTTCGACGCCCGACGAGATGCGCGGCCGGGTCGGCGCGGTCAATTTCCTGTTCATCAACGCCTCCAACCAGCTCGGCCAGTTCGAGAGCGGCGTCACCGCGGCGCTCTTCGGCACCATGCCGGCCGCGGTGCTCGGCGGCGTCGGCACGATCGCGATCGCGCTGCTGTGGATGAAACTGTTTCCGGCGCTGCGGAAGGTGGAGCGGCTGGAGTAGCCTCGACCGTCATTGCGAGGAGCGAAGCGACGAAGCAATCCATGCTTCCTTGTGGCACGATGGATTGCTTCGCTTCGCTCGCAATGACGGAGAGAGACCTACCCCCGTCCCACGAACGGCATCTTGCTCGCCATGACCGTCATGAACAGCACGTTGGCATCGAGCGGCAGGCCGGCCATGTAGGCGACCGCGTCGCCGACCGCCTTCGCGTCCATGCGCGGCTCGTGTTTCATCGTGCCATCGGGCTGCATCACGCCGGGGCCGGCGACCATGCGGTCCGTCATGGGCGTCGCGGCATTGCCGATGTCGACCTGGCCGACCGCGATATCGTACATGCGGCCATCGAGGTTGGAGGCCTTGGTGAGACCCGTGATCGCGTGCTTGGTCGAGGTGTAGGCCGCCGAGAACGGCCGCGGCGCGTGCGCCGAGATCGAGCCGTTGTTGATGATGCGGCCGCCGCGCGGATTCTGGTCCTTCATGATGCGGAAGGCGTGCTGGGTGCACAGGAATGGCCCGGTGAGGTTGGTATTCACCACCCCCTGCCATTGTTCGAGGGTGAGATCCTCAAAATTCACCGGCGGCGCGCCCATGCCGGCATTGTTGAACAGCACGTCCAGCCGGCCGTAGGTCTCCATCACCTTGGCGAACAGCGCCGCGATCGAAGCGGGGCTGGTCATGTCGGCGGAAACGCACAGGCTCTTGCCGACATTGTCGCCGAGCTTCTTGGTTTCTTCCAGCATCTCCAGACGGCGTCCGGCGAGCACCACGGTGAAGCCGGCATTCATCAGCGCTAGCGATGCGGCGCGCCCGACGCCGGTGCCGGCACCGGTCACGATTGCGATCTTGTTTGTTGCGTCGGCCATTGCTTCCTCGCCTTCAGTTTTTTGTTTCTGTTTCGGATTTGTAGGGTGGTCTTGGAATATTCTGGTGTGCCGCGCGCAGCGCCGCCGACCAGCGCGAGCGCAGGTCGTGGAAATAGGGCTCGCCCGCCTCGATGCGGTGGTTGAGGTCGGCCTCGCAGGCATCCGCGCGCACCACCAGCACGTCGATTGGCAAGCCGACGCCGAGGTTGGAGCGCATCGTCGAATCCATCGAGATCAGGCCGGTCTTCAGCGCCTCATACAGTTCGACGTCGTAATGCATCGCGCGGTCGAGCACCGGCTTGCCGTATTTGTGCTCGCCGATCTGCAGGTAGGGCGTGTCAGTGGTGCATTCGATGAAATTGCCGGCGGTGTAGACCATGAACAGCCGCATCCGCGAGCCCTTGATCTGGCCGCCGAACAGGAAGGAGACGTCGAAGGAGACGTCTTCGGACCGTAGCGCCGGGCCTTCGGTGGCATGGACCATGCGGATCGCCCGCCCGATGCGCTGTGCCGCCTGAAACATGGTCGGCGCGTTCATCAGCGTCTCGACCTCGCCGGTGTTGGGGTCTTCGATCCCTTCGGTCAATGTCGACAACACCGACTGGCTGATCGCCAGATTGCCGGCGCTGGCGATCGCCATGATGCGGTCGCCGGGCTTGCTGAAGATATGGAGCTTGCGGAAGGTCGAGACGTTGTCGAGGCCGGCATTGGTGCGGGTATCCGCGATCATGACGAGACCGTCCCGCACCAGAATTCCGCAACAATAGGTCATTCCTGATCCCCGAACGCCCGAATTTTTCGGCGGCCAAACTAGTAGCCAATTTCAGGGGGGCATCCAACCCCAATTCCCCGTGGCATGGCATGCGCCGGGCGGGTAAAATGCCCTCGTACCTGCAGGCGGGGGATTGCATGCGGAAATCGGCTCTGATCGGCGCGGTCATGGCGACGTGGCTTGTGGGCGCCGCCGGCGCCCGCGCCGGCCCGTGGGAAGACGGCATGGTGGCCTATAACCGCGGCGACTACGTCCCGGCGATCCGCCTGTTCCGTCCGCTGGCGGAAGCGGGCAATCCCACGGCGCAGAATCAGATCGGGGTGATGTATCGCAAGGGGGAAGGGGTGAGCCGCAGCCCGGCCCGCGCCTTCATGTGGTTCAGCCTTGCCGCCAAACGCGGAGATACCGAGGCCAAGGCCGGCCTGCGTGGCGTCTCCAAGACCATGACACCGGGCGAAATCTCACAGGCCCAGCAGATGGCGCAGGCTTGCGAGGCCTCGAACTACCGGGCTTGCGAATATTGATCCGCCGGCAATGGCGCCGGTGGAGCCGCCGGGCGCGTTCTAGGCTCGCGCCAGAATGACGTGTGCCTGGATCTTGGCGGCGACCTCGCCGCTGCCGTGCTTGTCCGCGACCGCGGCCGCGGCGTGGTCGGTTGCCGCCTCGAGCTTGTCAGGCCCGCGGGCCTCGATCTCGTTGCGCAGCGGCGTTCCCTGGCAATAGGCGACGGCGACATAACGGGGCGAGGGCGCGCGGCTTTGCTCTGCCCTGGTTTCGATCGTCACGTTCGAGAAGCCTGCCTTCGCCAGATCGCTGCGGATCAATGCCACGTCATGGTAGCCGTGCGGCGTGCGCGCCATGAAGCGCGGAGGATCGTTTGGAAAAAATTCCGCGAGCGCGTTGGTCACATCGTCGGCGAACACATTTTCCTCGATGCGGTCCCAGGCGTTGAACAGGAAAGTTCCGCCCGGCTTGAGCACGCGCCGGGCCTCGCGATAGGCGGACGGTCGATCGGGGAAGAACATCACGCCGAACTGGCAACACACCAGGTCGAAGGTGGCATCCGCGAACGGCAGTGCCTGCGCATCCACCTTCTGCCAGCTGATGCGGTCATCCCGGCCTTGCCGCGCGGCGGCATGATCGAGCATCGGCTGGTTGAGGTCGGTCGCGACATAACGGGCATCGGGCGAAATCATTGGCGCCAGCGCCCGCGTCACGATGCCGCTGCCGGCCGCCGTTTCCAGCACGGCTTTGGGTGAAAGTGCTGATGCCCTTTGCGACAGATCCTGGGCGTAGCTCTCGAAGATCAGGGGAACCATATGGCGGTCATAGTTTTCCGGAATCGAGCCCGCAAAGATCTTGTCGTCTGCTGACATGGCCTGTCCTCTGCGTTACGCTTCGGTCCCCTCGCTGTTCTATAGAAAAAGAAACCACATTGGGAGGCTGAATGCGCACCAGCAATTTGCCGGGCAGGTTACACGCCACGCTCTTGATGCTCCTTTGCATCGCACTGGTTGCCGCAAGCCCCGCCGTCGCGCAGAAGAAAGGCGGCACGCTCAGGCTCTATCACAACGACAATCCGCCCTCGACCTCGCTGCACGAGGAAGCGACGATTGCCTCGGTGACGCCGTTTGCCGCGATCTTCAACAACCTCGTGGTGTTCGATCCTGCAAAAGTCCACGAAAGCATCGATACCGTCATTCCGGATCTGGCCGAAAGCTGGTCCTGGGATTCCACCAACACCAAACTGACCTTCAAGCTTCGGCAGGGCGTGAAGTGGCACGACGGCCAGCCGTTCACGGCAAAGGATGTGCAGTGCACCTGGCGGATGCTGATCGGCAAGACCGAGACCCAGGACTTCAAGCGCAATCCGCGAAAAGTCTGGTACACGAAGCTGCAGGACGTCAGCGTAAACGGCGATTACGAGGCGACCTTTGAGCTGAGCGAGCCGCAGCCGAGCCTGCCGGTGTTGCTGGCGAGCGCGTTTTCGCCGGTCTATCCCTGCCATGTGCCGCAACAGGTGATGCGCACCAAGCCTGTTGGCACCGGACCGTTCAAGTTCGTCGAATTCAAGCGCGGTGAGTCGGTTCGTCTGGTGCGCAATCCCGATTACTGGAAGAAAGATCGTCCGTATCTGGACGAGATCACGTTCCGGATGATCGACAGCCGTGCCACGCGCATGCTGGCGTTCGCCACCGGCGATTACGACATCACCTTTCCCTCCGACGTCAGCGTTCCCCTGATGAAGGACGTGAAGGCGCGCGCACCGCATGCAATCTGCGAGATGACCACGACGGGAACGCTGGTCAATTTGATGGTCAACCGCCTCAATCCGCCGTTCGACAATCCGGATATCCGAAAGGCCATGTCGCTGGCGCTCGACCGCAAGCCCTTCAACACGATTCTGATGGAGGGGCTGGCGCGGATGGGTGGCGCGATGCTGGCCAAGCCCGAGGGTGAGTGGGGCATGCCGCCGGAAATGGTGTCGTCGCTGACCGGCTACGGTCCCAACACCGAAAAGAACATCGCCGAGGCGCAGGCCATCATGCAGAAGCTCGGCTACAGCGACGCAAAGCCGCTGCAGATCAAGATCCAGACCCGAAACCTTCCGACCTATCGTGATGCCGCCGTGGTCCTGACCGACCAGCTCAAGAAGATCTATATCACGAACGAACTCGACATTCTCGACACGCCACGCTGGTACGCGCGGCTGGCGAAGAAGGATTACACGATCGGGTTGAACATCACCGGCGTCAGCGTCGACGATCCCGACGGCAACATCGTCGAGAACTATTCCTGCAAATCGGAGCGCAATTACACCCAGTACTGTAATGCCGAGGTCGATCGGTTGCTGGTCGCGCAATCGAGCGAACTCGACAGGGAAAAACGCAGGAAAATGGTCTGGGACATCGAGCGGCTGCTGGTCGAGGACGCGGCGCGGCCGATCATCCTGCACTCAACCGCCGGCAATTGCTGGCAGCCTCATGTGAAGAATTTCCGGCCGCATGATAATAGCCAGTACAACAATCTGCGGTTCGAGGACGTCTGGTTGGATAAGTGATCCGTAGATCCGTAGATCCGTAGGGTGGGCAAAGCGAAGCGTGCCCACCATTCAGGATCACGATCGCAGAGATGTGGTGGGCATGGCGCGATGCGCCTCTGCCCACGATCTAGGAATGGCGCGACGCCTTCCAGGCGAGCACGGCGAGCGGGATCGCCAGCACCGTCCACGACAGCGTGTCCCAGCCGCCGTCGCCGAACAACGCCGAGGCCAGCCCGATTGCCGTGAGGGCGCCGAGCAGCAGCGGCCAGCGGAAGATGTCGCCGATCGTTTGCCGCAGACGGCTCATGAGCCCGCCAGGGACGTCGCGGCGGCAGCCGGCTGGTTCGGGCTTTGCGCCATGCTGCGGCTCGGCCTGCGCTTGCCGAGCCAGAGATAGACGCCGCTCGCCAGCACGAGGATGGCGGCGAGATCGAGCAGCGCCCAGATGATTTTCAGCGGCAGCCCGCCGTAATCGCCGAAATGCAGTGGGCGCGACACCTGCAGCGCGCGCAGGTACCACGGCAATCCGCGGGCGGTGACGAGTTGTCCGGTTTCCGCATCGATCAGCGCCGGCGTGAACAGGCGCGAGGTGATCGGCGTCGGGCCCTTGGTCCAGATGATGAAGTGGCGCGGCGTGCCGAACCGCGCTTGCGTGGGCAACGCGACGCTGACCGGCGTGTCGCCGCCCAGCGCCCGCCGCGCGGTGGCAACGGCTTCATCGATATCAGCGAATTTCGCCAGCGGCGGCTTGCCGAGATGCGGAGCGATCAGTTCCGGCAGCACCTGCGCACGCCAGACGGTAAAAAGCGGCAGCGAGATCGTGTTGATGATGCCGGTGAGACCGACGGCAAGCAGCCAAACCAGCACAACGGCGCCGATCAAATTGTGCAGGTCGAGCCATTTGATCCGCGGCGCGCCGGCCCGCGGCACCGCGCCAAACTCGAGCCGACGCATGAACGGCGCGTAGAGTACGACGCCTGACACCAGCGCGATCACGAACAGCAAGCCCATCGCGCCGAGGAACAATTCACCCGGCAATCCCAGCAGCATATCGCGGTGGATGACGCGGATGGTCCGCAGCACGCCACCTTCCTGCGCGTCCTCTTCCAGCAGGTCGGCGGTTCGCGAATCGAACGACAGCTTGAGCAGACGCTTTCCGGCTGGCGGCACCGGCGTGTCCGATAGGAAAACATTGACGACATTGGCGCGGTCCTGATCCCAGTTCAGCACCTGGACGAAGCGCTGCGGATAACGCGCCCTTGCCGCATCGATCAGCCGGCTCAGCGGGGCCTGCGGGGTATCGGCCGGGAGTTCGCGGGCGGAAACTTCTGACTGGAAGAAATCGTCGATTTCGTCGTGGAAGATCAGCGGCAGCCCGGTGATGCACAGCATCAGCAGGAACAGCGTGCAGACCAGACTCGTCCATTTGTGGACGAGCGACCACCATTTGACGGATCGTGCTGTCATTCGCTCACCATCGGTAGCTCGCCGTTGCCAGCACCGTGCGTCCCAGCGCCCAGCGGCAGCCGCCGCCGGTGCAGAGCGAGACATAAGCGCTGTCGAATACGTTGTTGACGTTGAGTGCTGCGCTCAGTCCCTTCCATTCCTTGTATCGCATCCCGAAATCGTAGGAGAGCGCCGCGTCGAAGGTCGTGCTCGACGGGATCCTGTTGGCCAGCATGAAGCTGCCGGGCACAATGGTAGGAACGGTCAGGTTGTTGGCGTCGGTCGTGTACATGTCGTGGACATAGCGTACGCCGCCACCGAAGCCGAAACCATTCGCAGGTCCGCTCTGCACAAGGTAGTTGGCCCATAGCGAGGCTGTATGCATCGGCGTATTGGCGAGCACCTTGCCGAAATTGACGTCCTGAGCGCCGGTGATGCGGTTGTCGAGATAGGAATACTGCCCGCGCAGGCTCAGGCCCGGCAGGGGGCTTCCGACCACCGACCCCTCAAAACCGCGCGATGTAACCTCGCCAACCTGTGCGGTGGTGTTGGGCGGAATGCCAGGGCCGCTAATCGTGGTCGGCACGTTCTGCTGCTTGAGATCGTAGACCGCCGCCGTGAACATCAGGTTGGTGCCCGGCGGCTGGTACTTCACGCCGCCTTCGACCTGCTCGCCGGTGGTCGGCCTGAAGGGCTGCCCATTGAGCAGTGTGCCGATGCGGGTCGGTTGGAACGAAGTCGAATAGCTGACATAGGGCGCGATCCCGTTGTCGAAATTGTAGATCGCACCTATGCGGCCGGTCGGCTTCTCGTCGTTGTTCCGAACGGGCGGTGTGCCGAGGTTCTGGGCCAGCGTGCTGCCCTCGGCCCAATCGTAGCGGACGCCGCCCAGCACCGTCAGCCGCCCGAGCTTGGCCTCGTCCTGGACATAGAGGCCGCGCTGCTGCAAGTGCTGATCCAGGTTCTGGAATATCGCGGTGGGGACCAGGATGTTCTGGGTGTAGTTCGGTGCAAGGATGTCGAGCGTGTTGGTGGCAGCGAAGCGGGCGAAATTGTTGAAGTCGAACCGCTGATAGTCGAATCCGGCGAGCACCGTGTGCTGCAGCGGCCCCATGTTGAACTTGGCCTGGAGTTGGTTGTCGGCGGCGAAGGTGTTGAGGTTCTCGTTGGTGGAGAAGTAGTTCCGGGTGATGGTGCGGCCATCTTCCAGTCGAAGGGTGGGGCCGGCGCCCGTCGTCTTGAAGACGCTCGGCTGCACCTCGACGTAATTGAGTTCGTCGTGCAAATAACGTACGTTCTGGCGCACCGTGAAGACGTCGTCGAAACGGTGCTCGAATTCGTAGCCGAGGGTCGCCTGCTTGTATTTCAGGCTCTCATAGTTGAGATCGCCGCCAAAGAAATTCCTTGGAATTTGGCCGTAGGTGCCGGGCACCAGCGTGCCCTGGATCGGCAACAGCATGAAAGCTCCGCCCTTCGGGTCCTGCCGGTAGCTGGTCAGGAAGGTGATGGTGGTGTCGATATCCGGACGCCAGGTCCAGGCCGGCGCGATAGCGAATCTCTCCTCGCCGATATGGTCGACCTGGGTGTTGGCGTTGAGGCCGAGGCCGGTGACGCGGTAGAGCAGCTTCTTGTCCTTGTCGACGGGGCCGCCGACGTCGAACGCGCCCTGGATGCGGTCGAACGAGCCGGTTTGCAGCGAGACCTCGCCGAAAGGAGTTTCGGTCGGACGCTTGCTTACCATGTTGAGGATGCCGCCCGGCGAGGCAGCGCCGTAGAGCACGGACGCTGGGCCGGTGATGATCTCGGCACGGTCGAGGAACCAGGGATCGATGCGCGCAATGCCAAAAGGGGCGCCCTGCAGGCGCAGTCCGTCGAGATATTGCTCTATGTCGAAGCCGCGCGCCTTCAACGGCTGGAAGCGGAAATCGCTGTCGTTGCTGAAATAGACGCCAGGCGCGTAGCGCATGAGGTCGCGGATGCTTTGCGTGCGCCGCACGTCCATTTCTTCGCGGGTAATGACGGCAACCGAACCCGGCGTCGACATGATCGGCGCGTCGGTCTTGGTGGCGCCCGAGGCGCGGCTTGCGACAAAGCCGTTGGTGCCGGCGCTGACGCGTTCCGCAGTCGATACCATGGCGGGTTTTGCCGGCGCTTGCGCTGCAGGATTGGCGGCCTGCCGGGCGCGGCGCGACGGCTCTCCGCTCCGCGAAGCCATCCTGCGCTGCGGCGCGGCGCGTTGCGCGCTCGGCTTGGGCGCGTCGACTGTCACCGCCGGCAACGCCGAAGATTGCGTGGTGGTCTGCGCGTTCGCCGGAGAGCCGGCGGCGAGGAGGGCGCCGAGCGCCAGCATGCCTGCAGAACTGCAGAGTAAGTTTGGTCGCGAAGGAGAGATAACACGACGCGTCAGGTCGTGTGCCGTGCATTCCATGTCAGTGCCCCACCCGGAGCGACTGCGCGGGAGATTTCTTCTCGCTTCACGCGACGCTCGCGTTGCGGAGTCCTTATGTTGCAGCGAAGCATGCGTCGAGCGACGGCGCGTTTGAATCGCTCGAAACTAGAGCTATTCAATAAATGCAATCTGGTATTGCGACCCGTGTTCGCTGCTATTTTTCGAGTTGTCGTGCAAATGCGTGCGAGAATTTCCTCGCGCGATACGAGAAGCCTGCTCGATGTTCCACTGGGATTGGGGAGCGCCTCACCCGCCTGCGACGAACGCGAACCGTTTGCGCACGCAATGACGGCAGGAGGCGATTGCGCGGCCTACTGCGACTGGCTCTGCCACTGGCCGGGGCGGCCGGCTTGTTCCACCTTGACTGCGACCGTCAGCGTTTCCGCGCCGCCGCCATAGCGGGTGCCGCGCACCGGCGCCGCGCCGAGGTAGTCGAGACCGATGGCGACGCGGGCGTGGGCGTCGGTGGTGCAGAGGCCATTGGCGGCATCGAAGCCGACCCAGCCGAGGTCAGGCACGTAGGCTTCCGCCCATGCGTGGCCGGCCTGCTGGTGCACGGTGCCGTCGGAGCGCAGGAAGTGTCCGGAGACGAAGCGCGCGGGAACGCCGCCCGAGCGCGCGCAGGCGATGAAGATGTGGGCGTAGTCCTGGCAGACGCCGCGCTTGAGCGCAAAAGCTTCCGCCGCCGACGTGCCTGAATTGGTAGGGTCCTCGTCGAACGTCATGTGCTCGTTGATCTGCACCATCAGCGCATGCAGGAAGCCGAGCACGTCGCCGTCGGATTCCGAGCGCATCTCGCGGGCAAACGTCGCCATCGCCGGATTGACTTCGGTGAGCGCGGTCTGGCGCAGGAACAGGCTTGCCGGAAACCGCTCGTCGGTGCCGCGCAGCACGCCGCCGGTGTCGTGGGTCTCGATCAGGCCCTCGACACTAATGGTGAGGTCGGCGATCGGGCCGTGGGTGAGCACATGCGTGACGTTGCCGAACGCGTCCTGGTGCATGTCGAGGCGGGAGTCCGTGGAGACGTCGATCTGCCATTCGGCGACATATTGCCCGTCATGGCTGCCGGGCGTCATGCGCAGAATCTGGATCACCCCCGAGGCCGGGGGCTCGTAGCGATAGCTCGTAGTATGGGCAATTCGCAGGCGCATGGCGGAACCCGGTTCGGATCGTCATGCCCGGGCAGTAGCGCGAAGCGCGTCCTCGCGCTAGATGTCCCGGGCATCCACGTCTTTAATTTACCCATTCAAAGCAAGACGTGGATGGCCGGGTCAAGCCCGGCCAGGACGGGGAATGCATCAAATCAAATACTGCTTGGTGATGATCTCACCTAGCCGCGCGTTATCCGAAATGAATTCCTGGATGAATTCATGGACGCCGTGCTGGAAGATATCGTCCATATGGCTGTGTTCAAGCCGGTTGCGGACGCCGCGGGCGTGGCGCTGGGAGGCGCCCTGGCGGCCGTAGGCAACGCCGATCTGGTCGAGGTTGCGCACCAGATTGCTGTAGCAGCTTGCCAGCGAGCGCGGCAGCGTGTCGTTCAGGATCAAAAGGTCGGCGATCAGCCAGGGTTTCAGCGTCTCGCGGTAAACCCAGTGATAGGCCGTGAGCGCCGACACCGAGCGCAGGATCGAGGTCCACTGGTAGTAGTCCAGGGGGCCGCCGACATGTTCCTCCTCCGGCAGCAGCACGTGATACTTCACGTCGAGAATGCGGGCGGTGTTGTCGGCGCGCTCCAGGTGCAGCCCGAGGCGCGAGAACCAGTAGGCGTCGTTGCGCAGCATGGTCCGGTAAGCGGAACCGTCGAACCGCAGCGAAGTTTCCTGCACGAAGCGCAGGAATTTCGCCAGTTCCTCGCGGCTGGAGGTGCCTTTGCCCCAGACCTCCTGTAATTCGATCCAGGCGGAGTTGATGGTGTCCCACATCTCCGATGTCAGCGCGGTTCGCACCGAGCGCGAATTGAGCCGCGCCGCCTCGATGCAGTTCTTGATCGAGGACGGATTGGACGGCGAGAACGCCAGATACTCGACGACGTTCTGCTCGTTGGCCTCCTGATAGGCCTCGTAAAAACTCGCGCTGACGCCGGCGGTCAGCAGCGCCGATTCCCATTCATTGGTCTTGCCGATATAGGCGGCGGGGAGCGCGGTGACGCGCAGGGTGGCGTCGATGGTGCGCGCGATATATTCGGCGCGCTCGACATAGCGGGCCAGCCAGTACAGGTTTTCGGCAGTGCGCGACAGCATACGGAAATTTCGCTCTCTATTCGTCCAGTATCCAGGTGTCCTTGGTGCCGCCGCCCTGGCTCGAATTGACCACCAGCGAGCCTTCCTTCAGCGCCACCCGCGTCAATCCGCCCGGCACGATGGTGACGTGCTTGCTTCCCGTCAGCACGAACGGCCTGAGGTCGACATGGCGTGGGGCGAGGCCGGAGGCGGTGCAGGTCGGGCAGGTCGACAGCGCCAGCGTCGGCTGGGCGATAAAGCCCTCGGGCTCGCGCTTGAGCTTGTCGCGGAACGCCTCGATCGTCGCCTTGGTCGCGGCGGGGCCGATCAGCATGCCGTAGCCGCCGGAACCGTGGACTTCCTTCACGACAAGGTCGCCAAGATTGTCGAGTACGTAGGCCAGATCCTTCGGCTCGCGGCAGCGCCAGGTCGGCACGTTCTTCAGGATCGGTTCTTCCCCGAGATAGAATTTTACGACCTCGGGCATGTAGGAATAAATCGCCTTGTCGTCGGCAATCCCGGTGCCGACCGCGTTCGCCAGCGTGACGTTGCCGGCCGCATAGGCTGACATCAGCCCGGGCACGCCGAGCGCCGAGTCCGGGCGGAAGGTGAGGGGGTCGAGGAAATCATCATCGACGCGGCGGTAGATCACGTCGACGCGCTTCAGCCCCTCGGTGGTGCGCATGAACACTTCGTCGTTCTTGACGATGAGGTCGCGGCCCTCGACCAGCTCGATCCCCAATTTGTCGGCGAGGAAGGAGTGCTCGTAATAGGCGGAATTGTAGACGCCGGGCGTCATCAGGGCGACCGTGGGCTCCGCCGAAGCCGAGAGCGGCGCCACCGAGCGCAACGCTGAGAGCAATTCGTCGGGATAGCGTTCCACGGGTGCAACGCGGTGGCGGGCGAAGAGGTCCGGAAACAGCCGCATCATGATTTCGCGGTTTTCCAGCATGTAGGACACGCCCGAGGGCGTCCGCGCATTGTCCTCCAGCACGATGAAATTGTCGGCGTCGACCCGGACGATGTCGATCCCGGCGATGTGCACATAGACGTCGTGCGGCACGCTCTGGCCGTTCATCTCGGGCCGGAACACCGGGTTCTGGAAGATCAGATCGTCGGGAATGATGTTGGCGCGCAGGATGTCGCGGCCGTGATAGATGTCGCGCAGGAACATGTTGAGCGCACGGACCCGCTGCTTCAGGCCCTTTTCCAGCGTGGCCCATTCTCTGGCTGACATGATTCGTGGGATCACGTCGAAGGGGATCAGCCGTTCCTGGGCTTCGGCGTCGCCATAGACGGCGAAGGTGATGCCAATCCGGCGGAATAGCAGTTCCGCCTCCTGGCGGCGATATTCCAGGGCGTCCGGAGGCGTCTCCTTCAGCCAGCGGGAGAGCTCCCGGTAGGCCGGGCGGAGGTCGCCGCCGGGCACGTTCATTTCATCGAAGGCAACTGCCATAAATCCTGACTATCTTTCGACGCCATGCGGCACAGTGCATGACTTCACGGGATGGTAGCAAGGCTCGGGCCAGCGCGATATGGATTGGCAAGCGGCATTTCGTGTGGCTAGCCGGCCGCGCTGCCCTAAAAAAAGGCTGCCGGGTGCTTATTTCGGCAGCAAACCCCCGTGACTTCAATGCGTTGCTTGCGCAAGGTGCGGGGATAGGTGGGGAGAAGTCATGAGCGAGATCGTCACGGCGGGTATTCTGGTCATTGGCGACGAGATCCTGTCCGGCCGGACCAAGGACAAGAACATCGGCTTCATCGCCGAATACCTGACCAATATCGGGATCGACCTCAAGGAGGTCCGCGTCGTCGCCGACGACGAGGCCGACATCATCTCAGCCCTTGATGCACTGCGGCATCGCTACAACTACGTCTTCACGACCGGTGGCATCGGGCCGACCCATGATGACATCACCGCCGACAGTGTTGCGAAAGCGTTCGGTGTCGGGATCGACCACCACCCCGAGGTGGTGGCGCGTTTCCGCGAGCGCTGGACCGAACAGGATCTGAACGAGGCGCGGCTGCGCATGGCACGCGTCCCCGACGGCGCCGAACTGATCCAGAGCGCGACCATCCTGGCGCCCGGCTTCAAGCTCGGCAACGTCATCGTGATGGCCGGCATCCCCTCGATCATGCAGGCGATGATGGACATCGTCGCGCCCAAGCTGAAGTCGGGCGTACGGATGCTCTCGGATTCGGTCCGCGCCAATGCGCGGGAAGGCGATATCGGCGGGCCGCTGCGCGAGATCGCCAACGCCCATCCCGACACCATCATCGGCAGCTATCCGTTCATGGACGATGACAAGAAGCCGAACACCAACCTCGTCGTCCGCTCGCGCGATCCGGAAAAGCTCAACGCCGCGATGACCGCGGTGAAGGAGATGCTGGCGAACATCCCGAGATAGCCACGCGCGTGATCCGGTTTCGAAGTTCGCAATACGGGAGACAAAAGTGATCGATTATTCTGGAGCGCGTTCGTGACGGAGCGCGAAAAAAACATTCCGCCGCCGGAAAAAGCCTTTCCGGTCTCCTGGGACCAGTTTCACCGGGATTGCCGGGCGCTGACCTGGCGGCTCAACGAGGTCGGGCCGTTTCATGCCATCATCGCGATTACCCGTGGTGGGCTGGTGCCGGCGGCCATCGTGGCGCGCGAACTCGGCATTCGCATCATCGATACCGTGTGCATTGCCAGCTACGACCACACAAGGCAGGGCGACCTGAAGGCGCTCAAGGGCGTTTCGGCCGAAGTGGCAAAGCTCGGCGGCGGGACCGGCAAGGGACTGTTGATCGTCGACGACCTTGTCGACACCGGCAAGACCGGGCGGCTGGTGCGTTCGATGATGCCGGACGCGCATTTCGCGGCCGTCTACGCCAAGCCGCAGGGCAAGCCGCTGGTCGATACCTTCATCACCGAAGTGTCGCAGGATACCTGGATCCACTTTCCCTGGGATACTGCGCTGTCGTTCCAGCCGCCGCTCCGTCCGTGACGGCGGGGCGTGGCCTGACCGTCATTGCGAGGAGCGAAGCGACGAAGCAATCCATCCATCCGTTGTGCCGAAGTATGGATTGCTTCGCTTCGCTCGCAATGACGGGGTGAGGCATCGAGTTACCTATGCCCCTTCAAAACCGCGTCACGCCCACCGGCGACATCATCGCCATCGCCCATCGCGGTCTGTTCACCGGCAATCGCGGCATCATCCACGATCCCGCGACCAAGACCTTGCTGAAGAAACGCTGGTCGAGCCCGGCGTGGATCACCTGTGTCTGCGAGTTCAGGGGCTGGCGGCGCAAGGTGATGGGCGGGCGGAGCTGGACCGAGTTGTTCTTTCTCGACGAGGCGACCGCGTTCGCGGCCGGGCATCGTCCCTGTTTCTTCTGCCGCCGTGACGACGCCAAGCGGTTTCGTGCGGCCTGGGAGAACGGCAATGGCGTTACGGACATCCGCGCGCGGGAGATGGACAGCGTGTTGCACAGTGAACGGTTGGAGCGCGGCAAGAAGCGGCTGCATCCGTTGCCGGTCCCGGTCGCGCAATTGCCTGATGGCGCGATGGTGCAGCAGGGCGAGGAAAGTTTTCTGATCCTGCAGGGCCGGGTGCTGCAATGGTCGATGGCCGGTTATCAAAAGGCAGAGGCCGCACTCGACGGTGCGATGCTGCTGACACCGCCATCAACGCTGCGCGCGTTGGGCGCGGGCTATAGGTCGGTGCTGCATCCGAGCGCTGTCGGGTAGGGGCTCGTCATTGCCTGCGACAAACGCAAAGCGTTTGCGCAAGGGAGCGAAGCGACGAAGCAATCCATACCTCCTGCTCGTATGGATTGCTTCGCGGAGCCTGTCATCGGGCGCGCATTCGCGCGACCCGTTGGCTCGCAATGACGGAACTAACCCAACTTCTGCCGCGCCAGCTTCGCGCCCGCACCCAGCGCCGCGAGTTTTGCCTCCGCGATATCCCGCCGCATCGGCGCCATGCCGCAATTCGTCGTAGCGACGATGTTGCTCTTCGGCACGAATTTCGACACCGCCTCGATCACCTTCACGACATCCTCCGCCGTCTCCACGGTGTCGCTGGCGACGTCGATCACGCCGGCCTGGACGACCTTGCCGGGGAGCAGCGCCAGCAAATCCAATGGCACCTTCGAATTGCGGCATTCGATCGCAATCTGCTGGATCGGGCTCTTGGCGATCGCCGGGAAAATATCCTCGTACTGCCGCCACTCGCTGCCCAGCGTCTGCTTCCAATCGGTATTGGCCTTGATGCCGTAGCCATAGCAGATGTGGACGGCGGTGGTGCAGGTCAGGCCTTCGGCGGCGCGCTCGAGCGCCTTGATGCCCCAGTCGGAGACTTCGTCCATGAAGACGTTGAAGGCGGGCTCGTCGAACTGGATCACGTCGACGCCGTCGGCCTGCAGCGCCTTGGCCTCGTTGTTGAGCAGCTCGGCGAAGGCGAACGCCATCTTGACCTTGTCGCCGTAATATTTGTCCGCGACGGTGTCGGCGATCGTCATCGGGCCCGGCAGGGTGAATTTCAGCTTGCGGGTGGTGTGGGTGCGGGCGACACGGGCTTCATCGGCATGGACGCGGCCCTTGAGTGTCAGCGGCGCGATCACCTGCGGCACCATTGCCTTGTAGCGGTCTTTGCGGATGCCCATTTCGACCTTGTGGGCGAAATCGATGCCCTCGACCTTCTCCAGGAAGCCGTGGACGAAATGCTGGCGGGCCTGCTCGCCCTCGGTGACGATGTCGACGCCGGCATCCTCCTGCAACTTCACGGCCAGCATGGTGGCGTCGCGCTTGGCGCGGGCGAGCTCGTCGCCTTTCGATTTCCAGGGCGCCCAGAGCGTGTTCGGCTCGGCTAGCCATTCCGGCTTCGGCAACGAGCCTGCGATCGTGGTTGGAAACAGCATGGGAGCCTCCCGTCAGTTCTGATTGAGCGCCTGTCTGCCATGTCTTATGATCGAGGTACAGAACAACAAAAGTCGCCCAAAAGCGCGAAGCGCGTCTTCAAGCAAAATCCCGGCTGGGGTGCAAGGAAGGGGGAGGTAAGGGGAGCCATGATCGACCTGCACTACGCGCCGACGCCCAACGGCTGGAAAATCTCGATCATGCTGGAGGAACTCGGGCTTCCCTATCAGGTCATTCCGGTCAACATCCGCGCCGGCGAGCAGTTCAGGCCGGAATTTCTGGCGATCAGCCCCAATAACCGCATTCCAGCCATCATCGACCATGCGCCGGCCGATGGCGGCGAACCGGTCTCCGTGTTCGAGACCGGGGCGATCCTGATCTATCTCGCCGACAAGACCGGGCGCTTCCTGCCGAAGGAAATGAGGGCCCGCTCCCGCGCCATGGAATGGCTGATGTGGCAGATGAGTGGGCTGGGGCCCATGCTCGGCCAGCACGGCCATTTCGCGCTCTATGCGGCCGAAAAAATCCCTTACGCGATCGAGCGCTACCGCGACGAGGCGGCGCGGCTCTACCGCGTGCTCGATACCCAACTGGAGAAGACCGGCGCGTATGTCGCCGGCGATTACTCGATCGCCGACATCGCCTGCTTTCCTTGGACGATGACCCACAAGGCGCAGGGCTTTACGCTCGACGATTATCCGAACGTCAAACGCTGGTACGCGGAGGTGCGCGCGCGGCCGCAGGTGCAGGCCGGGCTCGCGATCGGCAAGTTCGTCAAGGAGCCGTTCGACGAGGAGGCGCGGCGGAATATGTTCGGGCAGAAAGCGAAGGAGATGAGACGCTAATCCTTCATGGTGAGGAGGCGCGTCAGCGCCGTCTCGAACCATGAGGCCACAGACGGGCCTTCATCCTTCGAGACGCGCTGCGCGCTTCTCAGGATGAGGATCCAACAACAAAACGGAAAAACCCCATGATCGAATTCTTCTTCGACTGCTCCAGTCCCTGGACCTATCTCGCCTTCCACAACATCCAGCCACTGGCAAAGGAGCTCGGCGTCGAGATCAGCTGGCGGCCGATCCTGGTCGGCGGCATCTTCAACACCGTCAATCCGAGCGTCTATGCCCAGCGCGAGACGCCGGTGCCGTTGAAGGCGCGCTACATGAAGAAGGATCTCGCCGACTGGGCGCGCTCCGCTGGCCTTGCGATCAAGATGCCGCCGACGGTGTTTCCGGTGAACAGCGTGAAAGCGATGCGCGGCTGCATCTGGCTTGGTCAGGACATGGTGCCGTTCGCCACCGCTGTATTCGAGACTTATTGGGGTGGCGACAAGGACATCTCGCAGGATTCGGTGTTGACGGAGGTCTGCAAGAAGGCCGGCGTCGATCACGTCAAATTTTTCGAGGGCATCGGCCAGCAGGCGATCAAGGACCAGCTCAAGGCCAATACCGACGAGGTGATGGCGCGCGGCGGTTTTGGTTCGCCGACGATCTATGTCGACAAGACCGACATGTATTTCGGCAATGACCGGATGCCGCTGATCCGCGAAGCGCTGCAGCGCCTGAAAGCGCGGGCCGCCTGATGCCGAAGGCCGTCGTCTGCCGCGAGCTCGGCCCACCCGAGCGCCTGCGCCTGGAAACGTTCGACGCAGCACCCTTGGCGCCCGGGCAGGTGCGCGTCGCCATTCGCGCTGCCGGGATCAATTTCCCCGATATCTTGATGGCAGCGGGCGAGTACCAGCTCAAGCCGCCGCTGCCGTTTACGCCGGGCGTGGAAGCCGCCGGTGATGTCGTCGAGGTCAACGCAGCCGAGGGCGTCACCGTCGGTGATCGCGTGATCGTCAAGATGCGGCACGGCGCCTATTCCGATGAAGCCGTCGCCACATCGTCACAGCTCGTAAAATTGCCGTCGACGTTCGACTATGCGGAGGGCGCGACGTTTCTGGCCGGTCACGGCACCGCCTATCACGCGTTGATCGACCGCGGCCGGCTTCAACCGGGGGAAGTGCTGCTGGTGCACGGTGCCGGCGGCGGCGTTGGGCTTGCCGCCGTCGAGATCGGCAAGATGCTGGGCGCCACCGTGATCGCAACCGCTTCGAGCGACGAGAAGCTTGCGATTGCGAAAGCGAGGGGGGCCGATCATCTCATCCGCTATGACCGCGAGCCGTTCCGGGATGCCGTCAAGCGCATCACCGACGGGCAGGGCGCGGACGTGGTGTTCGATCCCGTCGGCGGCGAGGTGTTCGAGAATTCGATGCGCTGCATCAAGTGGGGCGCACGGCTGCTGGTCATCGGATTCACCGGCGGCATCGGGCTTGCGAAGACGAATCTTCTGATGATCAAGGGCGCCAGCGTGCTCGGCGTCCGCGCCGGCGAAGCGGTGCGAAAAAATCCCGCGCTCGGAGAGGTCAGGATCAAGGCGTTGACGGAATGGGCGGAGGCCGGAAAGATCCGACCCAACGTCTCACATCGGTTGCCGCTGGAAGATTACGCCAAGGCGATGCGGCTGTTGATCGAGCGCAAGGCGATCGGCCGGGTGGCGCTGGTGATGGGATAGTCTCCATTATGCCCCGCGAACGCGGGGCATCCAGTACGCCGCGGCCTTTCCGTTCGAATACAAACGTCTCTCGAATACTGGATCACCCGCCTTCGCGGGTGATAACGTCGGAGGGGTTAAATCTACCATCCCGCAAAAACGCAATCGTCTGTTCGACCGCAACAGCATTCCGCACCAGCCACGGATGCGACGCCGCGACCACGACGTGATCCGCCATGCCCTCGAGCTTGGTATTCGCAATCGACACCCGCCCGTCATGCGGCTTCGGCAGCATCGTTCCGGCTACTGGATCGATCGACCGGTTTCCGGCGATGATGCCGACGGGATAGTTGACCGGTGGCAGCATTGCATCGTCCACCGCGCTGCGCTGGGTGCCGAGCTGCTGTCCGGCCGGTCCAAAAAAGGCGCGGTAGGCTCCAAAATTCTTCAGGCGATCCGCGATTTCGCTGCCGCTGTTCGGCGTGCCGAGCATGACGACGCGGCCCAGGCGTTTTGGCTGATATCTGGCAATGTAGACCCGCGCCAGTAGCCCGCCCATGGAATGGCCGACAAAATGGACGGAGCCATCGATGCCATCGGCAAAACGCTGGATGGTGGGATGGATGTCCTCCGCCAGCGCTTCCAGCGCCTTGCGGCGGCTCGCATAGTCCTGGTTGAGGGTGGCGAAGCCACTGCCTTCCAGCGCCGTCTGCATTTTGCGAAACGACCGCGCCGTCCTGCTGATGCCATGCAGCAGGACGACGCCGTCTTGCGTCGCGTTGGCCGATGCGGGCCGGCCGCTCACTTATACTCGCGCTCCTGCCACCACGGGAAATAATCGGGCATGTCTGCCGAAACCTTGTTCTTGAATTCGGCCGGGCGCTTTTCAAGGAACGACACCACGCCTTCCTTGACGTCGTCGCTTCGCCCGCGGGCGTAGATGCCGCGGCTGTCGACCTTGTGGGCTTCCATCGGATCGTCGGCGCCCATCATGCGCCACATCATCTGCCGGATCAGCGCCACCGATACCGGCGCGGTCTTGGCGGCAAATTCTTTTGCCAACGCACGCGCTGTCGGCAGCAAATCGTCCGGCGGCACCACCTTGCTGACGAGGCGGCCGGCCAGCGCTTCCTGCGCCGGGAACACTCGGCCCGAATAGCACCACTCCAGCGCCTGCGAGATGCCGACGATCCGCGGCAGGAACCAGCTCGACGCGGCCTCGGGCACGATGCCACGCTGGGAGAACACGAAGCCGAAGCGTGCAGCTTCGGAGGCAATGCGGATGTCCATTGCGAGCTGCATGGTGACGCCGATGCCGACGGCCGGCCCGTTGACTGCTGCGATCACCGGCTTCAGGCATTTGAAGATGCGCAGCGTCACCTGGCCGCCGCCGTCGCGCACTTGCTGATCGCTGTAGTCGACCGCGCCGCTGGCGAGCCGCTTCACCGGCCCGCGCCGCGCGTCGCGGTCAAACGTGTTGGCGCCGGAGGAGAGATCGGCGCCGGCGCAGAACCCACGCCCCGCGCCGGTCACGATGATGGCGCGGACATTGTCGTCCTTGTCGGCGGCGTCGAAGGCGTCGATCAGTTCCTGCTGCATGGCGCCGTTGAAGGCGTTGAGCTTGTCAGGCCGGTTCAGCGTGATGGTGAGGATCTGATCGTCGACCTCGTACTTGATGGTCTCATACGCCATGGGGTCTGTTTCCTTCCTGATGTTTGTTTGTGCCGACGAATTCAAGACGCCGTCATGCCCGGGCAAAAGCGCGAAGCGAGTCTTCGCGCCAGATGTGCCGGGCATCCACGTTCTTTCGTCTGAAAGAAAAGAAGACGTGGATGGCCGGGTCAAGCCCGGCCATGACGGCTCTATCGCTACTTCTTCGGCGGCGAGGGCCACGGTCGCTGCGGGCCGCGCAGGCCTTCGAACGCCTTGGCCATGCCAAGCACGCCGAGATCATCGAAGCGGCGGCCGACGATCTGCACGCCGATCGGGAAACCCTTCGTGTCGTAACCGCCATTGAGCGAGATCGCGGGATTTTCGGACATATTCCACGGCACGGTAAAGCCGATGTGCTCGAACGGCTTGTCGGGGTCGTTGATCGGTGCGGCGAATTCGGCCGGGAAGTTCACCACCGGCGACACCGGCGAGATCACGTAGTCAAGGTCGCAGAACAGCTTTGCCGCCGCGGCGCGGATCGCCATGGTGGCGTTGAAGCCTCTGATGACGTCGACGCCGGAGAGCCTTGCGCCGGCTTCCGCCCATTTGTGGATGTAGGGCAGCACCTTGCCGCGTTCCTCGGGCGACAGTTTTGAGAGATCGTCCCACATCCGCGCCCGAAAGAAATTGTCGATCCCATCGAGCATCTCGCGCGTCAGGATGCCATCGACCTCGGTGACGACGGCGCCGGCGGACTCGAACGCCTTGGCGGCTTTGACGGCAACGTTTCGCACGTCGCTTTCGAGCGCCTGGCCTGCACCGGCATCGAGCATCAGGCCGATGCGCAGCTTGCGCGGCGACTTGTCGAGTGTCTTCCAGTGAATGCTGCTGTCGGCGGGCAGGCTCATGCCGTCGCGGCGGTCCGGCTTCGACAATACGCACATCATCAGCGCCGCATCGTCGACGGTGCGGGTCATCGGACCGGCGACGCGGCCGACATAGGGCGGATCGTACGGAACGCGTCCAAAACTCGGCTTCAGCGCGACCAGGCCGCACCACGAGGCCGGTAGCCGCACCGAGCCGCCGATGTCGGTGCCGAGATGCAACGGGCCGTAACCGGCAGCGCCCGCCGCGCCCGCGCCAGAGGAGGAGCCGCCGGGATTTTTGCTGAGGTCCCAGGGATTGCGGGTGAGGGGATGGAAACTGGAAAGGCCCGACGACAGCATGCCGTAGTCCGGCATCGTGGTCTTGGCGAAGATGATGGCGCCGGACTCACGCAACCGCGCGGCTGGCGGCGCATCTTTCTCCGCCGGTATGAGCTTGACGCTGGCGGCACCCAGCGGGATCGGCTGGCCCTTGGTGGCGATATTGTCCTTGATGGTGACCGGAATGCCGTCGAGCGTGCCTGCGGGCTCGCCCCGCTGCCAGCGATCGGTCGAGACCTTTGCGGCAGCGCGCGCGCTGTCGGGATCGAACAGATAGAGCGCCTTGATGTGCGGCTCCCACGCCGCGACATGCTCAATCACTTCCTCCAGCACTTCCGATGGCGAGAACTGCTTGGCGCGATAGCCGGCGATCAGGTCTGTCGCGGAAAGGTCATGCAGCGAGGTGATCTCTTCTTCGGCGACTGGTTTATGCATGCGAACCTACCGGGAGACGGGTTTCGATGATGCGGGCGAACATGCTGGCGCCGATCGGCAGGATCTTGTCGTCGAGGAAATAGCCCGGATTATGCACCGGCACCGAGCCGTCATGGCCGATCCAGAAATAGGCGCCGGGCACCACCTGCATCATGTCGGCGAAATCCTCGCTGCCCATCTTCGGCGTCGAACGCGTTAGGACGTTGGCGGGATCGACGATCGTCTTCGCGACCTCTTCGACCACCCTGGACTGTTCTTCCTCGTTGACCAGCACGCTGAAACCGTCGCGGATGTCGACGGATATTTCGCATTGGAAGGTCGCGGCAATGCCGGCGCTGATCGCGCGCATGCGTTCACGGATCAGCGCGCGCACGCCGTCGTCGAACGCGCGCACCGTGCCGCAAAGTTTTGCGTCGCCGGGGATTACATTATAGGCGGAGCCCGCGTGAATCTGGGTGACCGACAGCACCGCTGCCTTCAAGGGATCGACGTTGCGGCTGACGATGGTCTGCAAGGCCTGCGCCAGCGTCGTCGCGATCACCACCGCGTCCTTGGAACGTTCGGGCATCGCGCCATGCGCGCCGTAGCCCTGGATCTTGATGTCGAAGAAATCGGCGCCGGCCATCGCCGGCCCGGGCAGGATCGCGATCTCGCCGTGGTTCAGGTCGGGCGCGTTATGCAGGCCGTAGACTTCGTCGCAGGGAAATTTCTCGAACAGGCCGTCCTTGATCATGGCGCGCGCGCCGCCCAGGCCCTCTTCGGCGGGCTGGAAGATGAAATGCACGGTGCCGTCGAAATTTTTGGTCTCGGCCAGATAGCGGGCGGTGCCGAGCAGCATGGTGGTGTGGCCGTCATGGCCGCAGCCGTGGAAGCGGCCGGGAATCGTCGAGCGCCATTTCAGGTTGGTATTCTCCTCCATCGGCAGCGCGTCCATGTCGGCGCGCAGGCCGATGCGCTTGCCGCCGCTGCCCTTGCCCTTGAGCACGCCGATAACGCCGGTGCCGCCGAGGCCGCGATGCACCTCGATGCCCCATCCCTTCAGCTTCTCCGCGACGATGCCGGAAGTGCGCACTTCCTCGAAGCCGATCTCGGGATGGGCATGCAGATCGCGTCTGATGGCGGTGAGTTCTTCGGCATAGCCGTCGATGCGGTCGATGGTCGGCATGTCTGTTATCCCGTGACTGGAGATGTTGAGCGAGATGGAGCGGATGGGGTGAAGGCAGGGCCGTTCGGCTTGATGCGGATGCCCGGACGCAGCCGCGTCCAGGGCAGTGCCGCCGTATCGGCCGGCATCGCGCCGGGCGCGGCGCAGATCAAAAGCTTTTCAGCGATCGGCTCGAAATCGGCGCGGAAATGCACCGAGCTCTTGTTGACCAGGATTTTCTGTTCGGTCGGCTCGATGCCGACATAGCGGTACATCGACTGGTCCGCGAGCTGCGCCTTGTAGGAGCCGACGACCACTCTGACATCACCGATGCGCAGGCATGCCGACAGTCCCATATCCATGTCGCGTCCGCCGTAATAGGGGCCGGTCGCCACGAATTTGCCGTCGGACAGTTTTTCGACGACGAAGGTTTCCTTGTATGGCGCGTCGCCTGAGATGCCGGACTTGCCGCCGAGATCCAGCGTGACCGTGGCGCCGACGCCGGCTGCATGCGCGGCACTGGCCGATTGCGGATCGTAGATCACGCCGGTGGCGGCACCGGACGCCTTGTTACGCACCAGCGCGCGCAGCATGCCCGTGGTGTCGGAATCGCCGCCGGCGCCGGGATTGTCCTGGGTGTCGGCGATGATGATCGGCCTGGTCGCCGATTTCGCGAGCTCCATCGCGAGGCGCACGCCGTCATCGGGCGAATAGATGCGGCCGTCGAAATCGTCCTCGTGGCTCTCGACCAGCGCCACCAGTTTGTCGGCTGCGGCATCGGCATCGGCCTGCGTCCGGCCGTAGGCAAACACGCTCGGCCCGCAATCCCGGAAATCGGCGGCCGGAAAGCCCGGCGCAAAAGAGAGCGTCGGCACCGCGTCGCTCTCGAGCGCCGCAAGCTTTTGATAGATGCCCTTGGTCGGCTGGTCGTTGGTGCATTGCCAGGAGATCGGAATCAGGAACGGCAGTTGCCGGAACGCCTTTGCAAACCGCGCCTTCGTCTTCAGCATCAGCGCGAGGTGTCTTGCACAGGCGCGGCCGGTATCGGCCATGTCGATGTGGGGGTAGGTGCGGTAGGCAATGAGCGCATCCGCATGCTGCATCATCTCGGGCGAGACGTTGGCATGGAGGTCGAGGCTCACGACCAGCGGCAGGTCTTTGCCGATCACCTTGCGCACGCGGGCAAGCGTTTCGCCTTCGCCGTCGTCGTAGTGCTCGGTCACCATCGCGCCGTGCAGGTCGAGATAGACGGCGTCGATCGGTCCGGCCGCAGCGATGCCGTCGACGATCTCCTTCATGACGCGTTCGAAGGCATCCTTGGTGACATGCGCCGATGGGCTGGCGGCCGCCGAGATCGTAGGCTTCAACTCCCAGCCATTGGCTTCGGCCGCCTCGACGAAGCCGGCAAGGCCGACATTGATGTTGCGCATGACCTTGAGGACATCGGCGCCATGCGCCATCGACGGCCAGCCGCCGCCATGGACGAAATCGTCGTATGTCGCCCTGGTCGGCGCGAAGGTGTTGGTCTCGTGCAGAAAGGCGCCAACGGCGATGCGGGTCATCAAGTCTCTCGGCCAATGCTTTTCGTTGGGAGGACGTTAAGCGCGTCATCGTGGCAAGCGCAAGCCGTGGAGCAATCCCGTTTTGCATGCCGCCCCACCGTCCTTGCCTGCGACAAACGCGAAGCGTTTGCGCAAGGGAGCGACTTGTCCGCCGCGGCTCAACGAGCGAAGGCGGAAGCAATCCAAGTCGCACCTTGCGGCGCATGGCTCACGTCAGCGTCGCCAGCAAACCCGCCATCAAACGGCCACGCTCGGCAAGGCTGTCGACTTCGATATGCTCGTTGAGCGTATGAGCGTCGGCGCCACGAACACCCAAGCCATCAAGGGTGGGGATGCCCATCGCGCCGGTAAAATTGCCGTCGGAGCCACCGCCGGCGCTGCCATGCGGGAGCTCGACGCCCATTTGCCTGGCCACGCTGCGCGCGTGTTCGTAAAGCGCCATCGTGCCGGCATCGGGTTCCCACACCGGCCGGGTCACACCACGGGTGACCTTGAACGTGACGTCATTGCTGCTCCCGGAAAGCGCGAGCATCCGTTCGACGCCGCGGTCGAGGTCGGCCTGTCGTTTGGCCATGCTGAGCGCCTCGCCGGTACAGGTGGTGGCAACGCAATTGACCCATTGGCCGCCATGCACGATGCCGACCGAGAAAGTGCAATCTTCAGTCGTCATGCCGTCGATAGTGATAATCTGGCGTGCCATCTCGCGGATCGCGGAACGGCCCGATGAGAGCGTGGCGCCGGCATGGCTCGGCTTGCCGATGGCTTCGAGATTGAAGCGAGCAATGGCGTATCGCCCGGTGACCACGCCGTTGTTGGCGCGGCCCGGCTCCGGTACCAGCACATATTTGTTGCGGGCGGCTTCGGCCTCGATGATGTCGCGGGTCGACGGTGTGCCGACCTCTTCGTCCGGCGTGAACAGCACGGTGATCGGCAGCGGCGTCGCGAACGCGGCGCGGGCCAGTTGCCGGATGGCTTCGAGGGTGAGGTAGTTGCCACCCTTCATGTCGAAGATGCCCGGGCCGTAGCATTTGTTGCCTTCGCGCCGCCACGCCAGCTTTTCCAGCGTGCCGACGGGATGGACGGTATCGAGATGGCCCGCGATCAGAATACCAGGCTCACCCTGCTTCGGGTGGGGGAAGCGCGCGCGGACGCAGCCGGCAAAACCCTGCCGTCCGGTGATGCGTTCGATGGTCGCACCCATGATGGCCATTTCGCGCGCCGCAAGATCGAGCATGCGATCGACCGCACGCGCATCCCAGGTGGGGCTTTCGCATTCCACCCAGGCCCGCAAACCCTGCAGCATGGACTCGGTATCAAAGGGAAGGTTGGCAGGATTCATGATGGGTCCTCCCGGTTAGGCCGGAATGTTTGAGGTTTCGGTGTGGGCCCTTTACGAGAGGGAGCGGCGGCGAATTTGTAAAGGGAAAACATGGCGCGTTCGGACCTTCCCGGTGCGAAGCAGGGGCAACGGTAATTCTGGCATCATTCTTGATTGTAGGTTTTTGAGGAGGCGCGTTGGCGGAGCTGAACCTGGACTGCAATCCATCCAGCGGCGTGCGTAAGCCGGCCTCGATAAAGACCTGTCCGAAGGGCTGTCCTGATTTCTGCCAGAGCGCCGGCGTCACCAGTGTCGTCGGGGTCAAAAGGGTGTTGTGAAGCTGAATATCGACCCTATAGTCCGGTGAGAAATTGGGCAGGGGCCTGAACAATAGGCGTTCGGGCGTTAAGACGACAACGGAGACGAAGGAATGAACGTGTTCAGAAAAGCAATTCTTGCTGCGACTTGTGTCGGCAGCCTCGTGGCCATGGAAGCGCCTGCGCTTGCACAGACCACGTTGCGCGCCGTCATGCACTCGGATCTGAAGATCCTGGATCCGATCTGGACCACGGCCTACATCGTCCGCAACCATGGTTACATGATCTACGACACGCTGCTGGCGCAGGATGAAAAGGGCGAGATCAAGCCGCAGATGGTGGAGAAGTACGAAGCTGCGGCTGACGGCAAGGGCTACACCTTTACGCTGCGCGACGGCCTGGAGTGGCATGATGGCCAGCCGGTCACGTCGGAAGACTGCATCGCCTCGATCAAGCGCTGGGCCGCGAAGGACTCCCTCGGCCAGAAGATGATGACGTTCGTCGACTCGATGACCGCTGTCGACGCCAGGACTTTCAGCATCAAGCTCAAGGAACCGACAGGTCTCGTGCTGCTGGGCCTCTCGAAGCCCTCGTCGAACGTGCCGTTCATGATGCCCAAGCGCGTCGCCGAAACCGACCCCAGCAAGCAGATCGAGGATTTCACCGGATCCGGGCCCTTCGTATTCAAGAAGGACGAATGGAGGCCGGGCGACAAGACCGTCTACGTCAAATTCGACAAGTACAAGCCACGCAGTGAGCCGGCGTCCGGCATGGCTGGCGGCAAGGTCGTCAAGGTCGATCGCGTTGAATGGCGCGCGATCTCCGATGCGCAGCAGGCCGTCAATGCGCTGTCCAAGGGCGAAATCGATTTCGTCGAGCAGCCGAGCCACGATTTGTTGGGGCCGCTGAAGAAGGACCCGAATGTCTCGGTCATCATCTCGCCGCCGCTGAAGGCGCAATACGTCTTCCGTCCCAACCATCTCCACAAGCCGTTCGACAATCCGAAAATTCGCCAGGCGCTCTGGTACGCCTTCAACCAGGAAGACTTCCTGATGGCGACCATCGGTGATGAGCAATATATCAAGGAGTGCAAGGCGCTGTTCATCTGTGACACGCCGTTTGCGTCGACCAAGGGAATGGACGGACTTCTCACCTCCAACGCCAAGAAGGCGCAGGAGTTGTTGAAGGAAGCCGGTTACGACGGCACCCCCGTCGTGCTGATGCATTCCACCGATCTGAAGGTGCTGACCAACCTTGCGCCGGTGGCGAAATCCCTGATGGAGAAGGCCGGCTTCAAGGTCGACATGCAGTCGATGGATTGGCAGACGTTGGTCGCACGCCGCGCCAAGAAGGATGCGCCCGACGCCGGCGGCTGGAGCGCGTTCCTGACCGCCTGGGTCGCCGCCGACGTGATGAACCCGGTCTCGACCGCCTATCTCAACTCGTCCTGCGAAAAGGCGCTGTTCGGCTGGCCCTGCGATGCCCAGCTCGAAAAGCTGCGCGACGATTTTGCACGCGAGTCGGATCCGGCCAAGCAGAAGGCGATCGCCGAGGCCGTGCAGGTACGCAGCATCGAGATGACGCCCGAGATCCCGGTCGGCGAATATGTAACGCCGGTGGCCATGCGCAAGAACGTCAAGGGCTTCCTTATCGCGCCGGTGCCGGTGTTCTGGAACATCGAAATCACCAAGTGAGTTGAGCGGCGCGGGCGGGGAAGCTTTCTCCGCCCGCGCCGTTCCAGGGTCGAGTTGATCATGTCTTTGTATGGCTATCTCCTGCGGCGGCTGCTCAGCACCATTCCTGTGCTGCTGATCGTTGCGGTGTTTATCTTTCTCATGCTTCGCCTGACGCCGTCGGACCCGGCTGCGATCATCGCCGGCGACAATGCCAACGCCGAACAGGTAGCGCAGATCCGCAGCCAGCTCGGCCTCGACAAGCCGATGATGCAGCAGTTCTTCATCTGGTCGGGCAGGGTGCTGACAGGTGATTTCGGCGAAAGCTTCTTCTTCAAGAAAACGGTCGCCGCGCTGATCGGCGAGCGGATCGAACCGACGCTGTCGTTGGCCGCGCTCACGATGGTGCTCGCGGTGCTGATTGCGGTTCCGCTCGGCGTGCTGGCGGCGCACCGGCAGGGCTCCTGGATCGATCGCACCGTGATGGGCTTTTCGGTGCTCGGGTTTTCGATGCCGTCGTTTGTCGTTGCCTATCTCCTTATCTACCTGTTCGCGGTCTGGCTGGGCTGGCTGCCGGTGCAGGGCTATCAACGGATTGCGGAAGGGATAGGCGGATGGCTGCGAGGGCTGGTACTGCCTTCGCTGACGCTGTCGGTCATTTTTGTCGCGCTGATTGCGCGCATGACGCGCACCAGCCTGCTTGAGGTGCTGTCCGAAGACTACATCCGCACGGCGAGGGCGAAGGGACAAAGCGAGCGCAAGGTGCTGTTCCGTCACGCCCTGCGAAACGCGGCGGTCCCGATCGTCACGGTGATCGGGCTCAGCGTCGCGCTCTTGATTGGCGGCGTCATCGTCACCGAAAGCGTGTTCACGATTCCCGGCCTCGGCCGGTTGACGGTCGATGCGGTGCTGGCACGCGACTATCCAACGATCCAGGCGGTGGTCCTGCTGTTCTCGGTTGTCTATGTTATGATCAACCTGGCCGTCGACATGATCTACACGGTGCTCGATCCAAGGATTCGCTACTGATGGCTGACGTGATCCTCGATACCCCGATCGCGCCAGCGCCGGTCAAACCGAACGCAGCGCTGCGCGGCTTGCTGCGCAATCCGGCTGTCCTGTTCGGCGGCACAGTGATCGCGATTGTCCTGTTGATGGGACTGCTCGCGCCCTGGCTTGGCACCGTCGACCCGATCGCGATCAACCCGGTCGCGCGCAACAAGGTTCCCGGCACGGAATTTTCGATGCGCACTGATACCGGCGAGCGCATTCGCATGGTTGCGGCCTTTGGCACCGACGGGCTCGGGCGCGACGTCTACAGCCGCGTGATCTATGGCGCACGCGTCTCGCTGCTGGTCGGCGTTACGGTCGCGCTGATCAGCGTTGCCGTCGGCCTGTTCATCGGGCTATTGGCCGGCTTCTTCCGCATTCTGGATGCCGTGATCATGCGGATCATGGATGGGTTGATGGCTATTCCGGCGATCCTGCTGGCGATTGCCATGGTGTCGCTGTTCCGTTCCAGCGTGCTGACCGTCATCATCGCCATCACCGTTCCCCAGATTCCCGGCGTCGTCCGGCTGGTGCGCTCGATCGTGCTCAGCGTGCGCGAGGAGCCCTATGTCGAGGCCGCGGTCACGCTCGGCACCTCGGTTCCGAAATTGTTGTGGCGGCATGTGCTGCCGAACACGATCGCGCCCATGATCGTGCAGGGCACCTTCATTTGCGCCTCGGCCATTCTGGTCGAAGCCATCCTGTCGTTCCTCGGCATCGGCGTGCCGCCGGAGATACCGACCTGGGGCAACATCATGGCCGAGGGCCGGCAGGTGTTCAGCCTGTATCCGCACAACATCATCTATCCCGGCGTCTGCCTTGCGCTCACGATCCTTGCCGTCAACGTTCTCGGCGATGGCTTGCGCGATACGCTCGATCCCAAAATGGCGAAGCGGGTGTGACGTGAGCAACACTGTCCTCGAAGTCTCGGATCTTTCGGTCGCCATCAAGGGAGGCGACAGGACGCATGCGGTGCAGGGCATCAACCTGACCGTCGATGCCGACGAGATCGTCTGTGTGGTGGGTGAATCCGGCTCCGGCAAATCTGTGACGGCGCAGGCCGTGATGGGCCTGCTGCCGAAGGCAGCGATGCAGGTCGAGAGCGGCTCAATCCGGCTGCAGGGCGATCAACTGCTCACCAAATCCGACGCCGAATTGCGCGCGATCCGCGGCACCCGCATGGCCATGGTGTTCCAGGAGCCGATGACCGCGCTCAATCCGGTCGAGAGGGTCGGCGACCAGATCCGCGAAGTGCTGGAGATCCACACCAGGCTCGACCAGAAGGAACAGCGCGCGCGCGTACTCGAGATCATGCGCGCGGTGCATCTGCCCGATCCCGAGCAGATGATCGACGCCTATCCGCACCAGCTTTCCGGCGGCCAGCGACAGCGGATCATGATCGCGGCGGCGCTGGTGCTCGATCCGGCGCTGTTGATTGCCGACGAGCCGACCACGGCGCTCGACGTCACCACGCAGGCGCAGATCCTCAAGCTGGTGCGGGAAATGCAGGGCCGCACCAAAACCGGCGTGCTGTTCATTACCCATGATTTCGGCGTCGTCTCCGAGATCGCCGACCGTGTCGTGGTGATGCAGATGGGCAGGATCGTGGAGCAGGGCCCTTGCGAAGAGGTGCTGCGGAATCCGCGCGAGGACTATACCAGGATGCTGCTGGCCGCGGTGCCGAGCATGACGCCGCCGAAGCGGTCGCCGGTGACCGGACCGGTGGTGCTGCAGACCGAGAATCTTTTCAAGACCTATGGCAAGCGTTCACTGTTCCAGCCGAAGGCGCGCGTGGTTGCCGCGGTCAAGGATGTCTCGCTGACGATCCGGCGCGGCGAAACGCTGGGCATCGTCGGCGAGTCCGGGTCCGGCAAGTCGACGGTGGCGCGCTGCGTCGCGCGGCTGGTCGACGCCACCGACGGCGGCATCAAGATCGACGGCGTCGATATCGCGGCGATGCGCGAAGCAAAATTCCGCCCGATGCGCCGGCGCATCCAGTTCATCTTCCAGGACCCATACCGGTCGCTCAATCCGCGCCGTACCGTCGGCGAGGCGATCATCGAGGGACCGATGAATTTTGGCCTGGGCCGCAAGGAGGCATTGCAGCGTGCGCGCGACCTGATGGCGGTGGTGCATTTGCCGCCGGCTGCTATCGATCGCTTCCCGCATCAGTTCTCCGGCGGCCAGCGCCAGCGGATCTGCATTGCGCGGGCGCTGGCGATGGAGCCTGAATTGCTGATCGGCGACGAGCCGGTGTCGGCGCTCGACGTCTCCGTGCAGGATCAAGTGTTGAAGCTCCTGGACGAGGTGCGCCGCAAGTTTAATCTGGCGGTGCTGTTCATTACCCATGATTTGAGGGTGGCAGCGCAAGTCTGTGACCGGATCGCGGTCATGCAGCGCGGGGTGATCGTCGAGCAGGGGAATACGGCGGAGGTTTTTGCCGCGCCCCAGCACGAATACACCAGGGCATTGTTCGACGCCGCGCCCGGCCGGCATCAGGAATTTGCCGCCAGCGCTTGATGACATCGCCCCCCGCGTCATTGCGAGCCAACGGGCTGGCGCGAAGCACCCGCCCATTGGCGCGCAATGTCGGTGAAGGTCAGCAGTGGGTATCCCGCATCAGTTCCGGGCCGTCGCTCGACAGCGGCGAGGGGATTTGCGGTTGCTGTGGCTGGGATGACCGCCGGTCCGGGGACGGTTTGCGCCCGGTTACGGCAGGTTCGTCCAAGGGATGTTCGCTAGCCATGTCGTCATGCTCCTTTTTGTGCATGACAACATTTTTGCCGGCGTTGCGTTCCTTACGCTGGATGCGCTGCGAGATGTTCCAGCATTAATTCGCATACACGCTCCGGCGCCTGATCCGCCGCAAAATGCCCGACGCCCGGAAGCGCCTCGAAGCGATAGGGTGCGGCGATGAAATCGACCGTGCCTTCGGCGGCGGCGCGGCCGACGGTGTCGTCGGCGTCGCCCCAGATATAAAGCGTCGGCACGCGGATCGGACCGAGCGGCCCGCGGATCGCGCCGCGCGCACGATACCAGGCGAGGGCTGCTTCCATCGCAGCCTTGTTGCCGAGCACGGCGAGATGCATTTCGATCGCGTCAGCGGGGACGCCATTGGCGGTCAGACGCTGGCGCAGCCATTTGGCATCGTCAGCCAGCACGATCTCGGCGGCATCCGGCTCCAGAAACGCCTTGTGGTGCTTTGAGCGCTGCGCCTGGTCGCCGTCGTCCACCAGCGCGCGATTGAACGCGTTCGGATGCGGCCGCGAGAGAATGGTGAGCGAGGCCAGCCGCTCGTGGTGGCGGTCGGCGATGCCCCAGGCGATGCTGCCGCCCCAGTCGTGGCCCACGAGATGAAAGCGCGCACTCCCATAGCCCGCGGCCGCCACGATCGCCATGGCGTCGTCCATCAGGCAGTCGATCAAATAGTGCGAAAACTCTCGCGGATCCGGCCGGGCGCCCGGCGAATAGCCGCGCTGGCTCGGCGCAATGGCGCGATAGCCCATGTCGCCGAGGCAGGCGACCTGCGCGCGCCAGCAATGCATCGATTCCGCAAAGCCGTGCAGCAGCAGGACCAGCGGCGCCCCGGGCGTGCCGCCGGTGATGGCATCGAAGACGAGATGCGGCGCAATGGCGATCTTTTCGAAGGCAGGCATGGCGCAATCCTGGATGGGCAATCGGGCCAATCCATGGTGAGACATATTTCAGCGGGGCGGCCGGAATTGTGCAACCCGGGAAAAGTGCTGTATTGGAAGCCGCAAAGAGGCCCGAGGGGACGGACGTTTGCATTATCTAAGGTCGATTCTGTTCGATGCCGCCGTGGTGATCCTGACGCTGGTCATTTCGCTATCGGTGCCGTTCTTGTGGCTGTTCAACGCCGGCAGCACCACCGTGCGCGCGGTTTCCCAGGTCTGGGCCAACGGCATCATGTTCCTGATGAAGTACGTGGTGGGGCTGGATTATCGCGTCGAGGGACGCGGGCACGTTCCCGACGGACCCTGCATCATCGCCTGCAATCATCAATCGCTGTGGGAGACCGCGGCGCTCTGCGTGATCTTCCCCGATGCCAGCATCGTCGCCAAGAAGGAGTTGAGGAAGCTGCCGCTCGTTGGTTGGTTTCTGGAGCGATATCCGATGATCCTGGTTGACCGGTCGGCGGGCCGCCAGGCGTTGCGCCAGATGGTCGACGAAGCCCGGCGCGCGGTCGGCGAGGGGCGCAAGGCGCTGTTGTTTCCGCAAGGCACGCGACAAGCGATCGACGAGCCAATGACGTTCCAGTCGGCCGGCATCTCCGCGCTCTATACCAACCTCGACGTCCCAGTCGTGCCGGCGGCGTGCAATTCCGGCCTGTTCTGGGGCAAGAAGACCCTGATGATGCATTCAGGCACCATCACGCTGTCCTTTCTTCCGCCGATCCCGCCGGGCCTGCCGCGCAAGGAGTTTCAGGAAAAGATGGAGCGGATGATTGCGGAGGAGGCTAACCGGTTGCTCACGGTGACTGAGGCGAAAGTCGCGCGCTAGCCTGCGCGGCGCGCCGCGAGCCAGCCCGCAAGCGGCGCGCCGAACGCCAGGCACCAGGTGAACTGCGCGACTTTCGGTGCGACGAAAGCGGTGGCCGTGCCGAGCACGAACACGAACACTGGAAACACGGCTGTCATCAGCAATTGCGGATCGTGGCGGCCCCGCAGCGCGAAAACCCACAGCAGCGCGTTCAGCGATGCGATTACCATCAGGTGGAAGCCGTAGATCACGGCGACCACGCCGTCGAGCCGGTAGCTGCCGTAGAGGCCGTTGGTCACCGGCAGGATGATGATCGCGAGCAGAAAAAACAGATTGAGGAACACGATGCCGCGCCCGGCTTCCGGCGCCACCGCAAGCCGCCGGTGGTGGCTGAACCAGAACAGGCCGGCGACGATGAAGCTGATCATCAGCGCAATGACCGGTTGGGCGTAGACATTGAGCACGTCTATCCAGGAGGGCGCCTGTTTGAAGCTGCTGGCCTTCGGCAAATCATAGGCGAGCAGCGTCATGGCAACGCCGAAGATGGTGTTGCTCAGCATCTCCAGCCGGCGCATTTCGAAAAGATGGGTTTGTGGCAATTTGTCCCCGTGTCTCACCAGTACGTCGTCGCCTTCGCTTCGCTCAGGCTATGCCGGACACGCCTCGACCTTACGGTCTCGCGTGGCTTGCCGAGCCGTAGCTCGCGGACACAGCCCGCCTTCGCCTGTCGGCTTCGGCGCGGCAGCCTTCACTCGCTTCGCGAGCGAAGGCTGGTGCGGGCGGTGGGACTCGAACCCACACGACGTTGCCATCGAGGGATTTTAAGTCCCTTGCGTCTACCAATTCCGCCACGTCCGCTTAGTCTCAGGAGATCAAATACTTAGCGCGTTTTTCGGAGAAGTGGAATTGGGATATTCTCCGGTCAAAACGCTCCCCACCTTTAAGTGAGCGCGGGCGCCAAAGCAAAGCCTCAATGCGGACACTTGGGGTGTTTACCTGCGGCGGGCTTTAGGCAATTTCAACATAATCCACTTAACGAAGGTCCGATGCCCAACTCGCTGTCCCATCGCCGGTTATTCTCGCACTGCGTTGCCGCGTTGGCGCTGGTTGCGCTCGGAGCCGGCTTGTCCGGCTGCGCCGGCATGAGCGACACCATTTCCCCGGCCTTCGCCGACCCCGCCAAATACGATCTCTACGATTGCAAGCAGCTCGAGCCGGAGCGCAAGAGCCTCGCGTCGCGCACCGCGGAATTGCAGGGGCTAATGAGGAAGGCTGAAACCGGCGTCGCCGGTCCGGTGGTGGCGGAGATGGCCTATCGCAATGACTACATTGCGCTGCGCGGCCAGTCGAAGCTGGCCGATGAAGCCTGGGAAAAGAACAGGTGCCAGGAATCGAAACCGGAAGCCAAGCCGGCGCCGGTCCCGCCGGCTCCTGCTGCCAAGCGCAGTCGTTCGAAGGCCAACGGTTAGTTCGGCCACTACTTTCTAACCAGCACGAACACCCGCAAAGATTGCCTTGTCCTTCAGGATCACCTCCGCCGTGGCGGTGAAGTGATCTGTCAGGAGGGCAGCCGCCTTGTCCGCATCACCGCTCAGGGCAGCATTGACGATCGTCTGGTGTTCGTCGGCGACATGCCGGCCGGGAAACGCCTTTTGGATGGAAAGACGCCGATATCGGTATAGCTGGTCAGCCAGTTGGTCGCAGAATGCAATGAGAGAGCGCGAGCCGCATTGCGCAATCAAGGTGCGATGAAAGATCCGGTGCAGCCGCTCCCATTCCGGATTGTCCTCGAACTGCTCGGCATTGAGCGATCGCGGCGTTCGGCTCAAACGGTGATGAGCCACGAGAAGAGCTTCCTCCCATTGCGGCGTTGAGGCAGCCATGGCTTGCCGCAGCGCCAGGCTTTCAACCCAGCAGCGGGTCTTCGTCAGTTCTTCCAATTCGGAGCGGCTGATCTGGGTGACATAGAAGCCCCGCTGCTCGTGCGAGTCGACGAGCCCCTCAGCCGTGAGCCTGTTGAGGGCCTCGCGCAGCGGGGTCTGGCCGACCTGATACGCCTCCGTCAGGAACCGCATCTGGAGCTTGCGTCCGGGTTCGAGCCGCCCGGACAGAAGGTCTTCCCGCAGCCGGTCGTAGACATTGATGGTCTGTGTCGACGGCGCTGGCCGGATCGAAGACGTGCTCATTCCTCTCACTGTCCCTTCCGCGCTGGCGCCCCGCGAATCTGCTGGCGCTCAAGCATCATATACATTCAAGACAGGTTGCATAAAATCTATAAATTATGGTTTACATTGTCGAATTTATAGAATAATCGTTCGCTAGAACAAAATTTGTATTCATCCGTAGGTATGACCATCGGGGGAGTGGGACGTGATGGGAGACCGGCAGCCAACGATCCGGCCCGGAGCCGGCTCGTACCCCTGCAAGGGCATCGATGTTCATGTCCATGAAGCGGCGATGCTGCGCCATCTGATGAGCCAGTTCGGTGTCTCGCAGATCATGCTCGGCGCCTTCGCCTTCCGTGATCATTCGCCAGTCGCGCACGGGCGGCCTGTGCGATGACCCGTTTCCCCGTCACGTCTCTGCGCAGCGTCGATCTCGGTACGCCGCATATCGATCGGGCGGAGCGATTCTACACCTCGGTTTGGGGGCTTGAGGTCGTTGCCCGTGACGAGGGCAGCGTCTATTTGCGGGCCACCGGCAGCGATCATCATGTCGTCGCGCTGCATGCCAGCGCGCATCCCGAGCTGCGCGCTGTAACCTTTCGCATGGATTCGGCCGCCGATTTTGCTGCACTCGGCGTCAATGCCGTCGAGCAAGGCGGGCAGGTGCTGTCGCCGCCGGGTGCGAATGCCGGGCCGGATGGAGGCACCGTCATGAAGGTGCGTGGTCCCGAGGGCGGCTTGCTGCGCTTCGTGCATGGCGATCGGCGACTCGTGCCGCTAGCGCAGGACGGCTACAGGCCCGAGCGGCTCGCCCACGTCAATCTCAATAGCGTCGATGTCGACGCGTCGGCAGCGTTCTACGAGAAAGCTCTGGGCTTCCGTCTGACGGATCGATCGAAGGCGATGGCTTTCGTCCGCTGCAACAGCGACCACCATGCCGTCGTGATCGCCGACGCTCCGGTAAACGGCCTCAACCACGTCGCCTTCCTGATGCCCGACCTCGAAGCCGTGATGCGCGGTTCCGGCCGTCTGATCGACGCTGGCTTCCCCATCGCGTGGGGCGTGGGCCGCCACGGTCCAGGCGACAACGTCTTCGCCTATTTCATCGACCCGGCAGGCTTTGTCATAGAATACACCGCCGAGGTGCTGCAGGTCGACGACAGTTATGTGGTGCGCGGTCCCTCCGAATGGACCTGGCCGCCGGGCCGCACGGATCATTGGGGGATCGCTCCGTCAAAGGCAGACCACGTCAAGGCGGCGCAGGTGGCCGTACCCTATGCTGCGGTCTGATCCTGGTGAGAGTGGAAGAATGATCTCGACCTCCGCGAAACCCAACGATTACCAGGTCGTGGTTGTAGGATTTGGTCCTACGGGCGCAGTCGCGACCAGCCTGCTCGGCAAGCGCGGCATCCGCACGCTTGCGATCGATCGGCTCCGCACGGTGTATGACAAGCCGCGCGCCATCGCGATGGATCACGAAATTCTCCGTCTGCTGGATAATCTCGGCATCGCTGATCGCATCCTGCCGCATGTCGCGCCGTTTCCGGCTTCGCAGCATTTTGGCGCGGCCGGCCAGTTGATCCGACGCATCGACATGGTTCCCGAACCATATCCGCTGGGATACACGCCAACCATGGTGTTCACGCAGCCGCCCGTCGAAGCGGTGTTGCGCGAGAATGCCGCCTCCTACGCCAGCGTGGAGGTCGAGTTGGGCACCGAGTTCGTCGGACTTGCGCAATCCGATACGGGCGTGAGGCTGGATTTGCTTGGCGACGACGGCGGCAGGCAGAGCGTGACCGCGGACTATGTGATCGCGTGCGATGGCGCCTCCAGCGAAGTCCGCGAACAAGTCGGCATCGCCTTGGAGGATCTGGTTTTTGACGAGCCGTGGCTAGTCGTCGACGTCCTGGTGAACGAGGAGGCCCTCGGCAAGCTGCCGCAGACCGCGGCCCAGTATTGCGACCCGGTACGGCCCACGAGCTTCATTATCGGACCCCGCAACCACCGGCGCTGGGAAATCATGCTGCTGCCTGGCGAGGATCCGCAGGAGGCGCAGAAACCGGAACGGGTCTGGCAGCTCCTCTCAAAATGGCTCACGCCGGACGAAGCAACATTGTGGCGGGCGGCCAGCTACCGTTTTCACGCGCTGGTCGCCACGGAATGGCGGCGCGGCCGCGTCTTCCTCGCCGGCGACGCGGCGCATCAGCAGCCTCCCTTCATCGGGCAGGGCATGTGCCAGGGTCTGCGCGATAGCGCGAATCTCGTTTGGAAACTCGATCACGTCCTCCAGGGGCAGCCCGGCGAAGCCCTGCTAGATAGTTATGGCGAGGAGCGTGGTGAACACGTCCGCGAGCTCACTACGCGGATCAAGGCGATCGGACAGGTCATTTGCGAGCGCGACCCGCAGGCCGCGCGCGAACGCGATCTGCGCATCCTCGCGGAGGGAGGCGGGCAGGCCCGCACCATCACCCGCCAGGAAATAGTTCCGCCTTTGAGGAGAGGCTTGTTTGCTTCTGCCGATGAACCCGCGAAAGGCACGCTGTTTCCGCAACCCCGAATCCTGAGCGATCACGGCTCCGTTCTGCTCGATACAGCTTTCGGCGCGGGATGGCGCCTTTGTATCGACGGCGGAGCTGCATTCGAACTGACCGACGCGGCTCGGCGGCAGATCGACGAGCTGCGGCTGACAATCATTCGCATCGTCGGTGCGGCTCAGAGTGCCGCTTCAGCCGCCCCGGAAGCTGTCCACGGTCGCGTCGCGGTGGAACTCGATGGCGTGATGGCCGAATGGTTCGACAGGCATGCTTGCCGCGCCGCCATCGTCCGCCCCGACCACTACGTCTTCGGCGTAGCCCGCGACACTGCAACGCTCATCGGGATGTTGCGCGAGCTCCGCGATCGTCTCCTCGAATCCCGACCACAACCTGTCTCCATCACGATGCAAAGGTAATCAGATGAAACTGGCGACATTCAAAATAGGCGGCGGAGCCCCGACCTGGGGTCTGGTCGACGGCGAGACAATCAAGGATGTCGGTGCCGTGCTAGGGAGCCGCCACCCAACTGTGAAATCAGTGATCGTCGCCGATGCCTTTGCCGAGGTCACCGCAGCTGCGCCGAAGGCCAAGGCCTATCCGCTGGCCGACATCACATGGCTGCCGGTGATCCTCGGTCCCGACAAGATCCTCTGCATCGGCCTGAACTACGAGACGCATCGCAAGGAAACAGGTCGGTCGGAAGTGGAGAACCCAACGGTGTTCACGCGCTTCGCCAACAGCCAGACCGGACATCTTTCCCCGATCATTCGCCCGCGCGTGTCACACGACCTCGATTTCGAAGGCGAGCTGGCGATCATCATCGGCAAGCCCGGCCGCTACATCGCCCGCAGCGATGCATGGGGTCATGTCGCGGGTTACGCCTGCTACAACGATGGCAGCGTCCGCGACTTCCAACGCCACACCCACCAGTTCACGCCCGGCAAGAACTTCCCCGGTACCGGTGCCTTCGGACCGTGGATGATGACCGCCGACGAGTTCGCCTTCCGCGGATCGCAGCGGCTCCAGACACGCGTCAATGGCCAGGTCGTCCAGGAAGCCACGTTCGACCAGATGATCTTCGATGTACCGCGCATGATCGAATATTGCTCGACCTTCACCAGGCTCGAACCCGGCGATGTCATCGCGACCGGTACACCGGGCGGCGTCGGCGCGAAGCGGACCCCGCCGCTCTGGCTGAAGCCGGGTGATACGGTCGAGGTGGAGATCGACGATCTCGGAATTCTGCGCAACGGCGTGGCCGACGAGGCCTGAACTCATCTCGAACAACATGGCGTCAGCCCCGGAGAGCAGGGGACCGCCGTCGACAATTCCAAGGAGGAGCACGATGATCACGATATCACGACGCATGCTGCTGGCCGGCGCAGCTCTTTCCATCGCGCTGCCGGCGCAGGCGCAGAGCTGGCCGCAGCGCCCGGTAATGATCGTCGTGCCACAGGCGGCGGGAAACAGCCCCGACATCCTCTGCAGGGTTCTCGCCGAGAAGCTCTCGCTCGCTTTGGGGCAGCAATTCGTCGTTGACAACCGGCCGGGGGCGGCAAACCTCGTCGGCACGCAGGCGGTCGCGCGGGCCGCGCCCGATGGCTACACGCTTCTATTCGCGACCTCTGCGGCGCTGGTCACCAATCCCTTCACGTTCAAGAGCCTGCCGTACGATCCAATGAAGGATCTGGTTCCGGTTGCCATGGTGGCGCGCAGCAATCATGTTCTGCTGGTCCATCCGGACGTGAAGGCGACAAATTTGCCGGCGTTGATCGCGCTCGAGCGCAAGGCGCCGGGCACGTTCAGCCTGGGCGTCGACGGTCCCCGCAATCTCACGGGTCTGCTCGCCCAGGCCATCAACAAATATGGACCGGCCGATTTCATCCTGGTCCCCTACAACAAGACCTCCCAGGCGATCCAGGATACCGTGACAGGACGCATCCAGGCGACGCTTCAATCCGCATCGGTGGCCGAGCCTTTCATCAAGGAAGGCACGCTGCGGCCGATCGCGGTCGCGGGAAGCCGGCGCATCGCCTCGCTGCCCGATGTACAGAGCATCTCCGAAACGCTCAGGAGCGTGGACCTGCAGGGCTGGTTCATGATGATGGCGCCAGCCGGCACGCCATCAGACATCGTCCAGAAACTAAGCGCGGAAATCGACCGCATTCTGAAGGAACCGGAGATGCAGGAGCGCGCACGGGTGCTCGGCTTCCAGATCGACTCCGGCAAGGGAGCGAGCCCTTCCGATGCGAAGCAGTTCCTTGAGACTGAATTTGCCACCTCGGGAAGGGTCATCAAGGAGATTGGTATCGAGCCGGAGTGATCGGCGGCAGCCGCGGTTATCGCCTTGGCAACGGAAGACGCCGCTACGCCCGCCAGTCGTAGATCCAGTCCTGTCGCGCCAGCATGCGCTGTGGGCCCATGGCCTTGATGGCGAGGTCGCGCGCCAGCGCCAGCGGTCCGGTGAGATGATAGATGCGCCCCTGTTGCCGCGCGGCGCGCTGCACCCGCAATACGCGGCCGCGCCGCTGCCGGCCATAAAGCTTCAGCGCTGCCGGAACGCCGGCGATATTGTCGCCCGGGCTTTCGCTCAAGCACTTTGCGAGCACGGCGGCGTCCTCGATCGCCATTCCGGCGCCTTGCGCGGCAAACGGCAGCATCGCATGAGCGGCGTCGCCGAGCAGCGCGATCGCGCCGTCCGTCCATTCGTCGAGATCGGGCAGGGTGAACAGCGCCCAGCGCCGCCATTCGTCGACGGCGCCGATCAGCATCCGCGCGGTCGCGGGCCAGCGCTGCGAGGCGAACGCGTTCTTGAGTTCGTTGGCGTCGCCGGGTGCGCTCCAGCCTGGCCTGTTCCAGGTCCCCGGCACGATCGCCACCACGTTGATCTGCCGTGCCGCCGAGATCGGGTAGGCGACCAGATGTGCGTCCGGCCCCATCCAGAGCTGCACCCGCGGCGCGGTATATTCGCGCGGCAGCGTCGTCGCATCGAGGGTTCCGCGCCAGGCAATCAGGCCGGAAAATTGCGGTTGCACTTCCGGGAATAAATGGTTCCGCACCGCCGACCAGATGCCATCGGCGCCGACCAGCGCCACCGCCAACTCCTGCTGCCGCGCATTGCCGCGGCGCTGCACCACGGTCAGCCCCTTGGCGTGCGAGGTCACGTCCTCGAACTGGCAACCGAGCCGCAGGTCGATGTCCGGATGATCGTTGACCTCTGCCTGCAGGGCGGCTTGCAGATCGGCGCGGTGCATCGCCCAATAGGGCGCGCCGGCGCGAAGGCTGGCGGCTTCGCCGAGCGGCAGGCGGGCGATCTCGCCGCTCGCCCGTGCGCTCATGATGGTGATCGCCTCCGGCGTCACCGCGCGCGGCGCAAGCCGCGGCCGCAGGCCAAGGTCGACCAGGATTCGGCTGGCGTTCGGCGAGAGCTGCAGGCCGGCGCCGGCTTCTTCCAGCCGTTCGGCCTTCTCCAGGATGACGACGCGAAAGCCTTTCGCGGCGAGCGAAAGCGCTGCCGTCAGTCCCCCGATCCCGGCACCAGCAACGATGATGGTGCGCGCGGCAGCCACCGAAGGGTCAGGCGACCTTGTCCTTCAGGACGCATTCCGGGGGGCGGGCCTCGCCCGCGGCGAGGTCGGCGGCAAAGCGGTACAGCGTCGAGCAATACGGGCAGATGATCTCGTTGTCGTTGCCGAGGTCGAGAAACACGTGCGGATGGTCGAACGGCGGGTTGGCGCCCACGCACATGAATTCCTGCGAGCCGATCTCGATCACCGAGACTCCGGCGTCGTTATGGAAATGCGGGACGACATGGTCGGACATCGGTTTCACCTTGGATAGCAACGACGGGCGCACGCAATCAACGCGACGCGGCAGGTACGAAATGCCGCGCACCATAGTGGGGGGTGCCGATGATTCCTAGAGCCGATTCGGGAGGTCCCCACCGCTCATTTGCTCATGCAAATTCGACACAATCTTGTCGTCGGAGAAAAGCCCTTCTTTCGTCGGGGCGGTTGTGTCTTAAAAACGGCATACCATCTTGAGAAAGACGAAAATACTAGGCTTTTTTGGAATTGGGCTTTTTGGATGAGGCGGTTGCGGCTGGGATCAGCTCTGGCAGGCATGGCGCTCAGCGTGGCGGTGTGCGCGGCGCTGTGGCCGCATGCGCGTGAGGCCGGCGCCATTCTCGCGGCGCAGGACGATCCCGCGGCGCTGTCCGATATCCATGTCAATTCCGCCCTGCGGAGCAATCAGGCGCTGGTCGCCGAAAATATCGAGGCAGCGCTCGCGGAGGGCGATTCCGACCTCGCCAACAGCTTCGTCGAGCTCGCCCGCGACAAAGGCATTATCGTCAGCGACGAGCTGTCGAAGCGCGTCAGCGACGCCGTTACTGACGCAGGTTCGGCGTCGCATTTTGCCAAACGCTTTGCCACCGGTCTTGTGACCGGCAATGCCGACGACGTCGCGAGCCTGTCGGGCACGGTCGCCGGCGATCTCTTCGTGTTCGGCGACATCAGGGACGTGGTGCGTGAGGGTAAGCACCTGGCGACGGGCGAGGACGTGGACCGGCTGGTACTCGGCCTGGCGACGGTGGGCCTCGCGGTGACCGCCGCGACCTACGTCTCCGTCGGCGGTGTCGGCCCGGTGCGCGCTGGTCTTTCCATGGTCAAGGATGCCCGCAAGGTCGGGCGGCTGGGCGAGGGGCTGACGCAATGGGCCGGGCGCTCGGTGCGCGAGGTCGTCGATGCGCCGGTGCTGCAGCAGGCGGTCGCGAAGGGCTCGGTGCTGCGGCCGGGCGAGACCCTCAGCGCGATCAAGGCGGCGTTCCGCGCCGAGAAGGCCGGCGCGCTGGTGCGGCTGGCGAAAGACGTCGGACGCGTCGGCGAAAAGGCCGGTACGCGCGGGGCGCTCGATACGCTGCGCATTGCGCAAGGGCCGAAGGACGTCGCGCGCGCCGCGCGGCTTGCCGAATCCAAGGGCGGCCAGACCCGCGCTATCCTGAAGGTGCTTGGCCGCGGCGCGCTGCTGCTGGCTGCCGGCGCCTTCAATCTGACGATGTGGGTGTTCGGCGCGCTCCTGGCGCTGTTCGGTTTTCTGTCGTCGATCAAGGCAACCACCGAGCGCGCGACCGAAGCCTGGCTGCGCCGCAGCAAGGCACGGCGGTCAAGAAAGCAGGCGGCGGCATGCTTGCCGTCCGGCCCGGCTCTGGCGGGCGCTGTCGCGCAGGGTTAGACTTGCCGTCATTGCAAGGTCGCTCATTCCGATCCCCAAAACATGGAACTGATGATGCCGAGTTTTCACAACGGCGCTGTCGAAATTGCCTATCTCGACGAAGGCGAGGGCGATCCGATCGTTCTCGTGCACGGCTTTGCCTCCAGCAAGAACGTCAACTGGATCTATCCGGCCTGGGTTTCCGATCTGAAGAAAGACGGCCGCCGCGTGATCGCGCTCGACAATCGCGGCCACGGCGAGTCCGAAAAGCTCTACGATTCCGCTGATTACGAAATTGCGATCATGGCAAGTGACGTCATCGCGCTGCTGGATCATTTGGGAATCGAACGCGCCGACGTCATGGGCTATTCGCTGGGATCGCGAATGACGGCGATATTGGCGCGCGAGCAGCCGCAGCGGCTGCGCTCGGCAATCTTTGGCGGCATCGGGATCGGGCTGATCGAGGGTGGCGGCCCCGGCGAGAACGTGGCAAAAGCGCTGGAAGCGCCGTCGCTGGAGGACGTCACCGATCCAGTGGGGCGGACGTTTCGCGCGTTCGCCGACCAGACTCGCTCCGACCGCCGCGCGCTGACCGCCTGCCTGCGCGGTTCGCGGCGGCTGATGACATCGGAGGAGGCCGCCGGGATCGGCGTGCCGGTCCTGATCGCGGTCGGCACCAGGGACGAGATCGCGGGCTCCGCGGCCGCGTTGGGGAAAATCATTCCGGGCGCCGAGGTGCTCGACATTCCGAACCGCGATCACATGCGCGCGGTCGGCGACAAGGTCTACAAGACCGGCGTCACCGACTTCCTGTCGCGAAGAGAATGATCTTCTACCAAAAATCGGACTTTGGACCGCTTGATTTCCTGAAAACCCCGACCAACTGGATATAACGCCCTTAAGGATGGCGTTCGACAGGGGATTACTTTGTCAGCGCCTGCCCGGGACAGTAGTCCGCCCGCCGTGCTACAATATCAATCAAACAAGCGAATTTGCGAGAGCAACCATGGCAGTGCATCAGGTCAATCCGCAAGGGTCGAAGCTCGCCGCACTCGATCCGATCTGGGATCGCGTCCGGGGCGAGGCGGAGGACATCGTCCGTCGCGAGCCCGAGCTTGCTTCCTTCATCTATTCGACCGTGCTGCATCACGAGCGACTCGAGGATGCGGTGATCCATCGGATCGCCGAGCGGCTCGATCATTCGGCGCTGTCGGGCGACCTGATCCGCCAGACCTTTGACGAGGCGCTGCGCGACGAACCCGATCTCGGCAATGCGTTCCGCGCCGACCTCGTCGCGGTCTACGACCGCGATCCCGCAACCTCGCGCTTCATCGATCCGTTGCTCTACTTCAAGGGTTTTCACGCGCTGCAGACCCATCGTCTGGCGCACTGGCTCTATCAGAAGGGCCGCAAGGATTTTGCCTTCTACCTGCAGAGCCGCTCATCGGCGGTGTTTCAGACTGACATCAACCCCGCCGCCAAGATCGGCCGCGGCATTTTCCTCGATCACGCAACCGGCTTCGTCTGCGGCGAGACCGCCGTTATCGAGGACGACGTTTCGATCCTTCACGGTGTCACGCTGGGTGGCACCGGCAAGGAGAACGAGGACCGTCATCCGAAGATCAGGCGCGGCGTGCTGATCGGGGCGGGCGCAAAAATTCTCGGCAATATCGAGATCGGCCATTGCGCGCGCATCGCCGCGGGCTCGGTGGTGGTCAAGCCGGTGCCTCACAATGTTACGGTGGCCGGCGTCCCCGCAAAGATCGTCGGCGAAGCCGGCTGCGCCGAGCCGTCCCGCACCATGGATCAGATGCTCGGCGCGATCGGGCTTTGATTTTACAAGCTTTCTCCCAGTCGTATTTGTGAAGATACGGCTGGCAGTTCCTGCCGTCTCGTCCTAAAAACCTCCCGGAAACTCAAAGAATCCGATTGGAGACCCGCCGTGGACGTTCAGGAAGTCAGGAAGCTCGACGCCTATCTCAAGCGCGTATTCGGCAATCCCAAGATCCGGGTCGTGCCGCGTCCGAAGAAGGATGACTCCGCAGAAGTCTATATCGGCGAGGAGTTCATCGGCGTGCTGTTCGTCGATGACGAGGACGACGATCGCTCGTTCCAGTTTCAGATGGCGATCCTCGAGGAAGATCTGGCCGACGTCGGCTGAGGCGCGTGCCGCGACGTCGCAGGGTGGGCAAAGCGAAGCGTGCCCACCATTTCGAAGCGCGATCGGTGATAGATGGTGGGCACGTCGCTAACGCTCCTTTGCCCACCCTGCGAGCCGCGCGCTAACCCTTCGGCCCCAGCATCTGCGCCGTCAGGCGATCCATTGCATTCGCAACGTCGCGCCATTGCGACAGCCAGCTGCGCGGAAAGCGAAAGGTCAGGTCGGCTCCGTCGACGCGGCGCTCGCTCAGGCACATGCCCGGCGTCAGGCCGTCGCGCGTGCAGCGCGCGTTGAGGCTCGGCGTCGTGGCGGAGAACAAATCTTCGTTGGCGTAGGGCGAGCCCTCGCGAAAGGCGCGCATCGTCAAACCTTCATCGACCCGCGTTGCGGCCTGCCCGAGGTAGCGCGGATAGATCGTGCGGACCCGCGTGTCGGGCGCCAGCGTGTCGTGATGGGCCGATATCGACACGAATATCCGGTCGATCGGCTGTACCTTCTCCTCGATCGTATCGGCGCTGACGTGCTTGGGCGCATCCGGCGGTTCCAGCGACGGGAAGACGAAACTGAGATCGACCCGCTCCTGCGGGCCGGAGTGGCGCTGGATTTTCCGGCGGATCGCCGCGGTCGGCACGTTGAAGAGCGTGGCGCCGACGCTGACCGGCAGCCGGTCGGGGGCGCCGGCGGGGCGCGCTACCCAGGTTGGCCACAGCAAATAGGCGACCAGCGCGACGGCGCCCGCGGTTATGGTTACCGCGACCATGATCAGGACCATGTGCGAGCGCGGATACCTGCGGGTGTCGCGGGCGAGGTGCTGTGCCGTCGAAAGCAGGGTCATGAACGAAGCATCGGTCGAGGAAGAGCCAGGCGAATCATCTTCGCGAATATGCCATGGGGAACGTGATTTCCTCATGATTTCGCGGCAGCTCCGGCCTCGCGAGCCATGCGCAAACGAGGTCCCGGCGGCCCGTCATTAACCTTTCCTTAAGGATGCTGTGGCGGCAGCTGGCCAATTTTGCGAAAGCAGGGCGCGGTTTTTCGAGTAGGGGAAAAGTTTGCCATGTCGCCCGATGCGTTGAATTCCCTGTTCTCCCTTTTCATCGGCTTTGCACTCGCTGGCGCGCTCGCCAGCGGCTATCAGGCGATGGCGGAGCGGCCGGCGGGGTTCGGGCTGCTTGGGGAAGGCGTGGCGCCGAAGACGTTTGCGGCCGTGCCGTTTCTGGTTTTCGCCGCACCCTTCATCATCATGCGCAACACGCTGCGCGGCGCGAAGATCGAGCGCCGCCGCTTCGAATTCGTGTTGATGGCGACCGTGCTTTCAGGCTTCTGGAGCCTAATGTCCGGCACGTTTTTCCTGATGACGCTGCGGGCCACCGGCGTGCTGGTCTGAGGTTCGCGCCCGGCTCGCTTGATCCCGCGCCAGCGGCTGTGCCAAGGTCTCCGGTAACGGAGACCTTTTTGCTATGGCGACCTACGAACTCGACGGACAGGGGCCCGAACTCCCCGCGGACGGAAATTATTTCATCGCAGATACCGCTACCGTGATCGGCAAGGTGCGCCTCTTGAATTCCGCCAGCGTGTGGTTCGGCGCGGTATTGCGCGGCGACAATGAGTGGATCGAGATCGGCGAAGGCTCCAACGTGCAGGACAATTGCACCTGCCATACCGACCCCGGCTTTCCACTCACGATCGGCACCAATTGCACGGTCGGCCACAATGTGATCCTGCACGGTTGCACGCTTGAAGACGACGCGCTTGTCGGAATGGGCTCGATCGTCATGAACGGCGCGCGAATAGGCCGCGGCAGCGTCGTCGGCGCAGGCTCGATCATTACCGAAGGCAAGGAGTATCCCGAATACTCCCTGATCATCGGTTCGCCCGCGCGCGTGGTCCGGACGTTGACGCCGGAGCAGTCGGCGGCGATGGGGCGTGCCGCGAAGTCCTACCAACGCAACGGACCACGCTTCAAAAATGGACTGAAGAAGATCGGCTGAAGACGGAAACCCGTTTTCCGTTTCACGTGCCTTCGCTTTCGTTCGCCTCACGGGCACCGGCGACCTTTTCATGGCCGGCAGCCCAGAGCGCATGCTCGTCGCTGCCATCCTGATAGGGATTTGCTTCCGCCGGAATGTTCTGGCGAGCAGCGCGCTCGCCTTGCTCGAAAGGGTCGGGGTCGGAATTCATGCTGGAGCCTTTCCAGTTTTCGATTTCTTCGGCGCGGCGGCCTTCGAGAGCCCTGCGCTTTTTCGCAGCGCGTCCTTGAGGTCGACGGGAATGCCGTGCTTCTTGAGCAGGTCCGCAAAGGCTTCGTCGGCCAATTCCTGAAACGTCCCCATCCGGTCGCGCGCAAGCTGGGTAAGCTTGTCGAGCGTGTCATCGTCGAATGCGATCAATTTGCGCAAGCGTGATCACTCCGGGCGTCGAGCGGATGTGAATGAATGATCTGGCGGCGGAATCGTTCCCTGTAGGAACAACGGGCGGGGCGCTGTCGTTGCTTCAAAAAGGAGATTTCCGATGAAGCTGGTATCTGCAGCAGCCGCAGTTGCGGCAATCACAATCCTGATATCCCCGGTCGCTTCGTTTGCCCAGAGTGCAGGCGGATCCGCGGGCGGATCATCTGCCGGCAGCAGCAGCGGTAGCGCCGCCGGCTCGCCGAGCGCAGGCTCGGCCGGTGCCGGTTCGCAAGGCACCAGCGGCGTTCCTCCCGGGCCCGCCGCTCCCGGAGGACTTAACAATGCCGGCGAAGATCCAAGCGGCGCGGCGAACGCGTCCAGGCCACCTGCGCCGGGGACCAACACCGCCGGCACCGCACAGTCGTCAGGCTCCGGCGTTAACACGGGCAGCGGTGTAACGACCGGTTCGGCGAAATCGCCAGGGTCGGGGACGACCGTAACGGGCCCTCAGACGAGCGGCGACGTCGAGATCAATGCAGAGAACAAGGAGGTCGATCGCAAGATCAAGAGCATTTGCCGCGGCTGCTGATCTGCCAAATGCAGTCGCGCAGAAGTGAGCAAGATTACCGAACCAACCTCGAGAACTCGTCCTAGAGTTACCGAGGGATGTGTCAGATCCGACGCCGAAAGTGCGTCGAGCGTTCGAACGCAAGATCATGGAGGATGGGTGATGTTACGCAAAATGATGATCGCCTTGTTCGCATGCGCAGCGGTCGCCATGCTGGCGCCGGACGCAGCTTTTGCCCGTGGTGGCTTTGGCGGTGGTGGTGGTGGCGGCGGCTTCCGCGGTGGCGGTGGTGGAATGGGAATGGGCGGCGGTGGCTTCCGCGGTGGCGGGATGGGAATGGGCGGAGGCGGCTTCCGCGGCGGCGCAATTGGAATGGGAGGCGGTGGCTTCCGGGCTGCCGCGATCGGCGGTGGCGGCTTCCGTGCGGCCCCGATCGGCGGCGGTTTCCGTACGGCCGCGATTGGCGGCGGTGGTTTCCGTACGGCCGCGGTCGCGTTGCCGGCTGCCGGATTTCGCGGCGGCACCTTTGCCGTCAACCGCTTCAACAGTGGCTTCCGCCCCGGATTCAGGCATCACCGGAGATTTCCGTTTGCTGTGACGGCGGTCGGACTAGGCTTGGGCTACGGCTACTACAACGACTACTATGATTACGGCTATTACGACGATCCCTATTATTACGGCGATGGCGGCTGCTACATCATTCGGCGGAGTGTGCTTACGCCGTACGGCTGGCGCATCCGGCCCGTGCAGGTCTGCGGCTGAGCCGGTGCAAGCGGGATGAATAGCGCGGCCCCGGTGTTATTGCACCGTGGCCGCTATTGAGATCGTTCGCTGATACGTCGTCCGCATCGGGGGATGTTGAACATGCTCACACAGCCCGAATTGACATTGATGTTTTTGATTGTCGTGATTGGTCTCGGTTCTGCGTTCGTCTGGATGTTCTGGGAGATTGAACAGATGGTGTCCAGGCAACGCCGGATGTCGAGGCAGCATCGCAAGGGCAATCACATCGGATAGTTGGGCCGGGGTCGCGCGCCGTCATGTCCCGCGCAACGCCGGGTGCCGGTTCGTCATTTACAATTTTCCAATAAGTTGCGCTTGTTTTTTGATGCATCCTTAGATGGGAACCTGCGACGGTAGCGGCGTGTGGATGGAACCGTGCAAGCCCGGCGAGGAATTTGTTGAGACGGAGCGGCACGGCCACCTTTCAGTGCATGGTGGTTCGATTGATCGTCTCTTCCGCGTCGTGTCTCTCGCCGGCCATCAAATCGTGCACGAGGGAATTTCGAGCTTCCGTCAGCTTGATCGCGCTGTTGTGGGGCTTGGGCTGCGCGCAGCCGTCGATAGCGCAATCGCTGCCGACCGGGGGAACGGTAGCGAGCGGAAAAGTTGCAATCGGCTCGACGTCGCCGACCAGTCTCACGGTCACCCAATCGAGCGCCACCGGCATCGTCAACTGGTCGAGCTTTTCGGTCGGGCAGGGCTACCAGGTTCAGTTCAATAACGGCAGCGGCGCCACGCTCAACCGCGTGACCGGCAACGTGCCGTCGTCGATCAACGGCGTGGTTTCGGCGACCGGCTCGGTCTACCTCGTCAATCCGTCCGGAATCGTGGTGGGACCGAGCGGGGTGGTCAAGACCGGTGGCAGTTTCGTCGCCTCGACGTTGGATGTGAAGGACGCGGATTTCCGGGCCGGCGGCTCGCTGACCTTCAGCGGCAATAGCAATGCCTCGGTGGTGAACCTTGGCAAGATCGGCTCGTCAACCGGCGACGTCGTCCTGATCGCGCGCCAGGTCCGTAATGATGGTTCGCTCGCCGCGCGCAACGGCACGGCCGCGATGGCGTCCGGCAGCGAAGTGGTGCTGAGCGACGGCTCGCTCGGCAACGGCAAGGTCTCGGTGCGGCGCCCGACGCAGGATGGCGAGATCCGCAACAGCGGCGCGATCCGTGCCGCGGAAGTGGAATTGCGCGCCAATGGCGGCAACATTTATGCGCTCGCCGGAAATACCGGACGGACCATTAGCGCAACCGGCGTCGCCAGCAAGGGCGGCCGGATTTTTCTGACCGCCGAGGGCGGTTCGGTGAAGGTGACGCAGAAGGTCGCGGCGCGGCGCATTCAGGCAGACGCTAAGCCGATGGTCGCGGGGATCGCCGGACGACGCGGGTCGTTCACCGGCGGAGACATCGTCGTCAGTGGCGACAAGGTCGTGGTCGGCGGCGCGATCGTGGCCAAGGGCGATAAGGGCGCAGGCGGCACCGTCGTGGTGACGGGCAAGGACGTCACCCTGACGTCGGGTGCAAGGATCGACGCCAGCGGGACGTCGGGCGGCACCGTGCTGATTGGCGGCGATCGCGCCGGCGGGGCCGATGCTGCTTTGAAGTTTCTGCCGCAGGCCATCGCCAATGCGCAGGCCACGACGATCGAAGCCGGTGCGACGATCACGGCCGACGGCAAGTCCGGCACCGGCGGCAATGTGGTGGTGTGGTCGGATGGCACGACGTCATTTGGCGGCGCGATCAGCACCCAGGGGCTGCGCGGCGGCTTCATCGAGACCTCGGGGCATACGTTCAACTTCGCCGGCGGCAGCGTCAATGCCGGCAGGGGCGGCGCATGGCTGCTCGATCCGGTGGATCTGACGATCGATGCGACGCTCGCCGGCACCATCGCGACCGCGCTCAACGGGGGCAGTAACGTCACCCAGCAGACGACGGCGACCGGCACCGGCGGCAATGGCGATATCACGGTGGCAAGCGGGATCAGCTGGGCGAGCGATGCGACGCTGACGCTGAGCGCCTATCGCAACATCGCGGTCAACGCCAATATCACGAGCACCGGTGGCGGCGGCGTCGTGCTGCGTGCGGACAACGCCGGCACGGGCACCGGCACCGTAACGTTCGGCGGCGGCCAGGTGTCGACCGCGGGAACGGTGTCGATCTTCTACAATCCGACGGGCAGCAGCTCGATCGTCAACGCCACCAAATACACGGCGCCGACGCAGACCAACTTCGCTGGCAACGTCACCGGCGGCGCCACGCTCAATACCTACATGCTGGTCAACACCGTCTACGACCTGCAGAACATGCAGAACAATCTGACCGGTACCTATGCGCTCGGCCGCGACATCGATGCCGGCATCACGTCCACCTGGAACAGCGGGGCCGGATTCCAGCCGATCGGGGCCAACAACAGCTTCACCGGAAACTTGGACGGCCAGGGTCACACGATCGCGGGCCTCTTCATCAATCGGCCTTCGAGCGACTTTGTCGGATTGTTCAGCTACCTCGATAGCGGCTCGATGGTACGCAATGTCGGGCTGCTGGGCGGCTCCGTCACCGGTCGCGGCTTAGTGGGAGCGCTCGCCGGCGTCAACGCTGGTGCGGTCATGCAATCCTACGCGACCGGTGCGGTCACTGCCGCTGACGGCCACGTGGGCGGCCTGGTCGGATACAATTATTATGGCTCGATCGCTCAGTCCTACGCAACGGGAGCTGTAACTGGCGCCGCCTACGATGTCGGCGGGCTGGTCGGGACTAACAGCGGCTCCATCACACAGTCCTATGCCACTGGAGCCGTCACCGGCCCGAATTGGGCAGGCGGGTTGGTCGGCTACAACTATGGCTCTGTCACGCAATCCTACGCGACCGGAGCGGTGAACGGCACCGACACAGTTGGCGGTCTGGTCGGCTACAACGAGGGCACCGTCACGCAATCCTACGCCACCGGCGCGGTGCGCGGCACGACCAATGTTGGGGGGCTGGTCGGCAACAACTCCGAGTATTACACCCACGGTAACGGCATCGTGCAGTCCTATTGGGACAGCTACACCACCGGTCAGGCGGCTGGGATCGGTGGGGGCGACGCCTCGACCGGTCTGAGCGCCGTGACCAGCGACCCGGCGCTATCAGCTGCGGCAAACTATGCGTTCAAGCAGAGCGCCTATTTCGGCTTCGACTTCACCGCCGGCAATAGCGCTTCCGGCTGGTTCATGGTCGATGGCCAGACCCGTCCGTTCGGCCAGTGGGAATACTCGACCAATATCTCAAACGCGCATCAGCTTCAGTTGATGGCGATGGACCTCGGTGCGAGCTACCGGCTCACATCCAACATCGATTTCTCGAGCGGTCTTGCTGCGGGAGGCAAGTATCCCGGCATGTGGTCGCCGGACGGCTTCTCGCCGATCGGCACTCTTGCCACGCAATTCACCGGGAGTTTCGACGGTCAGAACCATACGATCTCGAACCTGGCCATAAGTCTGCCATCGACCAATTATGTCGGCCTGTTCGGTTATGCAGCAGCCGCAACCACGCTGGGGAATGTCAGCTTGCAGGGCGCTAGTGTGACCGGACAGGATCGCGTCGGCGTGTTGGTCGGCCTGACACAGGGAAGCATCAGCAATGCTTCGGCGACCGGCACCGTCACGGCGAGAGGCTTCGGCGGCGGGCTGGCAGGCGAATCTTTGGGCAGTGTTGCCAATAGCTGGGCGGCCGTCTTGGTCGTCGGAACGACCACTACGAGTTCCTCCATGGGCGGTCTCGTCGGATGGAGCAACGCGGGCGGCAGCATCCAGGACAGCTACGCGACCGGCAATGTGACGGCCGGAACCGGCGGTACGCGCGCCGGCGGCCTTACCGGTCAGAACAACGGCAGCATTCTCAGGAGCTATGCCACCGGAGCCGTCAGCGGGGGAAGCCAGGGCGTCGGCGGCCTGGTCGGCTACAACAGCGGTGGCAAAACCATCGTGGATTCCTATGCAACCGGAGCGGTGAGCGCCACGGGTTTCGGCGGCGGACTGGTCGGCGTCAACTCGGTGGGAGGTTCCATCGACAACTCCTACGCGTCCGGAACCGTCAGCGTGGTATCGTCGACCACCGCCAATTTGTACGGCGGTGGACTGGTCGGCAGTAACTCCGGCGCCGTCACCAGGTCCTACGCCACCGGGGCCGTCGGCGTCACGTCCACGTATGCATCGGCCGTGACCACGTTTGCGGGCGGGCTGATCGGCGGCAACGGTAGCACCGCTACGGTCTCGCAGTCCTATGCGACCGGTGCAGCCACCGCCATCGCGGCTACCGGGTCGGCCATGGCGGGCGGCCTGATGGGCAGGAATACGGCTTCCGGCGCCACCGCCCAATCCTACGCGACCGGTGCCGCCAGCGCTACGTCCACGGCCGGGCAGGCCGTGGCGGGCGGACTGATCGGCAATCAAGGCGGCACGGGTACGGTTACGCAGACTTACGCCGTCGGTGCGGTGAGCGCCGCGTCCACTTCCGGCACCACGACCGCCGGCGGTTTGATCGGATCGGCCACCGGCACTGGCGCCGTCACGTCGTCCTACTGGGACACCGACACGTCTGGAAAGACGAATGCCGTCGGCAGCGGCGTCAGTTCCGGCATCACCGGCCTCACCACCAGCCAGATGCAAAATCCGACCAACTACGCGTCGACTTACGCGGGCTGGGATTTTTCGACCGTCTGGTCGGCGCCGAGCATTGGCTATTACCCGCAGCTCTACGGCGTCAATTACGTGCTGCGGGTCGATCCGGCCAACGCTTCGCGGGTCTATGGCGAAGCCAATCCGGTGTTCACCTATTCGATCTACGGGCTGCATGGCGGCGATACAGCCGGGATCGTGACCGGCCTGTCGGTGTCGACGGTGGCGGCGGCGACGTCGAATGTCGGCACCTACGCGATCGCCGCAAGCGGCAGTGCCGTCAGCGTCTCCGGACAAGCCTATCGCTTCATCAATGCACCCGGCACGTTGACCGTCACGCCGCGTTCGATCACCGTGACGGCCGACAACCAGAGTCGCGTCTACGGCAACGCCAATCCCGTATTCACCTATCAGGTCGGCGGCTCCGGCCTCGTCAACGGCGATACGCTGTCGGGCGCGCTGGCGACATCGGCGACGGCGGCCAGCAATGTCGGCGTCTACGGCATTGCGCAGGGCACGCTGGGCTCGTCGAACTATACGATATCCTCTTTCACCGGTGCCAATCTCACGGTCACGCCGCGTGCGATTACGGTGACGGCCGATGCGAAGAGCCGCGCCTATGGCGATGCCAATCCTGTTCTCACCTATCAGGTCGGCGGGGCGGGTCTCGCCAACGGTGACGCGCTGTCGGGCGCGCTGGCAACGTCGGCGATGACAGCCAGCAATGTCGGCACGTACGGCATCACGCAAGGCACGCTCCTGGCTTCGGCCAACTACACGCTGTCTTCATTTACGGGCGCCAATCTCACGGTCACGCCGCGCGCGATCACCGTGACGGCCGACGCGAAGAGCAGAGTTTATGGCGACGTCAATCCAGCACTGACCTACCAGGTCGGCGCCTCTGGGCTCGTGAATGGCGACACGTTGTCGGGAGCGCTGGCGACCTCGGCGACCACAGCCAGCAATGTTGGCGTCGACGGGATCACGCAAGGGAGCCTCGCGGCTTCGAGCAACTACGCGCTCAACTATGCAAGCGCCAACCTGACGGTGACGCCGCGCGCAATCACGGTCACGGCCGATGCACAGAGCCGCGTCTACGGCGATGCAAATCCGGCGCTGACTTACCACGTCTTCGGCTCCGGCCTCGTCAACGGCGACACGCTGTCGGGCGCGCTGGCGACATCGGCTGTGGCAACCAGCAATGTCGGTGTCTACGGCATCACGCAAGGTACGCTGGGTTCGCCGAACTATACGATATCCTCCCTTACCGGCGCGAACCTGACGATCACGCCGCGCGCACTCACGGTGACGGCGGACGCGAAGAGCCGCGCCTATGGCAATGCCAATCCTGTTCTGACCTATCAGGTCGGTGGCTCCGGCCTGGTCAATGGCGACACGCTGTCAGGTGCGTTGTCGACGTCCGCGACATCTGCCAGCAATGCCGGCATCTACGGCATCACGCAGGGCTCGCTGGCGGCCTCATCGAATTACGCCTTCAGCTTTGTTGGCGCGAACCTCTCGATCACGCCAGCGGCCCCTCAAGTGCCGACCGCAAGGCCTGGATCCTACGCGAGGCCGCCAGTGCCGGCGCCCGTGCCCCAGCCGTCCGCGCGGAAGTTCGAGTCCGAAAGCATCGAGCAATCCCCTGCGGCAACGATCTGCAAATCCGAGCGATGCCTCAAGCTTCCTCATCCCGACAACCGGCGAATTGGCACCCGGGCCAGATTCGTCGACACGATGACCGATCGCAATCGGCTGCCGGCCTCTCTCGACAATTGATCTTGATCGCGTGAGCCACGGCGCGTCGTGCGCGGCCGTTCGCGCGAAAACGGCGGCGTCGTCCTCGACCTTGTTTTCGCTTGCCGGCGACGTCTGCCGTCTCTTTCGGCGCAAGCGGCTGCGCAGCTTCATCTGCTTCGATCATCGTTCGCCTTTGCGCCGTCAGGTATTGCGCGCGATGCCGGCGTCTGCCGTCGAAGGCCATCATTCCGCAATTTTACGAAAACTTGCGACGATTGGTTGGCACATCCTTAGATGGTCTCGTGGAACTTTGTCGCGCGCGCATCGAACCGTTGCAAATCTGACAAAGAATTTGTGGAGGCGGGAAGTTCGTGGTGCCGCGATCTGCAGCGGATGGTGGTTCGATTGATAGTTTCATCCACGTCGGGTCTTTTATCGGCGAGGGAGCTTCGGGCCTCCGTCAGCGTGATTGCGCTTTTGTGGAGTTTGGGCCACATACAACCAGTGATTGCGCAATCGCTGCCGACCGGCGGAACGGTGGCGAGCGGAAACGTTTCGATCAGTTCGACGTCGCCGACCAGCCTCACGATCAGCCAATCGAGCCGCACCGGCATCGTCAACTGGTCGAGCTTTTCGATCGGGCAAGGCAACCAGGTCCAGTTCAATAACGGTAGCGGCGCGACACTCAACCGCGTGACCGGCAACGTGCCGTCGTCGATCAACGGCGTCCTGTCGGCGACCGGCTCGGTCTACCTCGTCAATCCGTCGGGCGTGGTCGTCGGGCCGAGCGGGGAGATCAAGACCGGCGGCAGTTTTGTCGCCTCGACACTGGACGTCAAGGATGCGGAGTTCCGCGCCGGAGGATCGCTGACCTTCAGCGGCAACAGCAACGCCTCGGTTGTGAATCTCGGCAAAATTGGTTCCTCGAAGGGCGATGTCGTGCTGATCGCCCGCCAGGTTCGTAACGACGGCTCGCTGACCGCGCGCAACGGCACCGCCGCGATGGCCTCCGGCAGCGAGGTGGTGCTGAGCGACGGCTCGCTCGGCAACGGCAAGGTCTCGGTGCGGCGTCCGGCGCAGGATGGCGAGATCCGCAACAGCGGTGCGATCCGCGCTGCCGAAGTGGAATTGCGCGCCAATGGCGGCAACATTTATGCGCTTGCCGGCAACACCGGGCGGGCCATCACCGCAACTGGCGTCGCCAGCAAGGGCGGCCGAATTTTCCTCACGGCCGAGGGCGGTTCGGTCAACGTGACACAGAAAGTCGTGGCGCGGCGCATTCAGGGGGACGCTGCGCCCGCGCCGATGCGTGCAGGCGTCGCCGGGCGGCGCGCGTTCACCGGCGGCGACGTCGTCGTCAGCGGCGACAAGGTCGTGGTCGGCGGCACGATCGAGGCGAAGGGTGACGGCGGCGCCGGCGGCACTGTCGTGGTGACGGGCACGGACGTCACCCTGACGTCGGGCGCTGCGATCGATGCCAGCGGGACGTCGGGCGGCACCGTGCTGATCGGCGGCGATCGCGCCGGCGGATCGGACGCAGCGCTAAAATTTCTGCCGCAAACCATCGCCAATGCGCAGAACACGACGATCGAGGCCGGTGCGACGATCACGGCCGACGGCACGTCCGGCGCCGGCGGCAATGTGGTGGTGTGGTCTGACGGCACGACGTCGTTTGGCGGCGCGATCAGCACCCAGGGGCTGCGCGGCGGTTTCATCGAGACCTCGGGGCATGTGTTCGACTTCGCCGGCGGCAGCGTCAATGCCGGCCACGGCGGAGCATGGCTGCTCGATCCGGTGGATCTGACGATCGACGCGACGCTCGCCGGCACCATCGCGACCGCGCTGAACGGGGGCAGCAATGTCACCCAGCAGACGAGTGCGACCGGCACCGGCGGCAATGGCGACATCACGGTGGCCAGCGGCATCAGCTGGTCGACCAGCGCGACGCTGACGCTCAGCGCCTATCGCAACATCGCGGTCAACGCCAACATCGCCAGCAGCGGCGGTGGCGGTGTCGTGCTGGGCGCCGACAATGCGGGCACCGGCACCGGCACCGTGACGTTCGGCGGCGGCCAGGTCTCGACCGCGGGAACGGTCTCGATCTTCTACAATCCGACCGGCAGCAGCTCGACCGTCAACGCCGCCAAATACACGGCGTGGACGCAGACGACTTTCAGCGGCAACGTCACCGGCGGCGCTACGCTCAAGACGAACATGCTGGTCAACACGGTCTATGACCTGCAGAATATGAACAACAACAAGGCCGGCACCTATGCGCTCGGACGCGATATCGACGCCGGAATCACGTCCGCCTGGAATAGCGGGGCCGGGTTCCAGCCGATCGGGGCCGGCAATTCCTTCACCGGAAACTTCGACGGCCGGGGCCACACGATCTCGGGCCTCTTCATCAATCGTCCGTCGGACCAAAACATCGGGTTGGTCAGCTATCTCGCCGCCGGCGCCACGGTAAGCAACGTCGGCGTCATCGGTGCGACCGTCACCGGCGGGACGACTGTCGGCGCGCTCGTCGGCGCCAACTACGGGACGGTCAGCAATGTCTACTCGAGCGGATCGGTCACCGCCATCAGTGCCGGCGCCGGCGGTCTCGTCGGCTACAACTTTCAGGTCCTGACGAATGGCTATTCGAACAGCAGCGTGAGCGGACCGCTCTATGTTGGCGGCGCCGTCGGGCTGAACAATATCGCTGCCGGCCCCACCGCCGGCTCGATGTCTCAGGTCTATGCGACGGGCGCCGTGACCGGCACGGGCGCCAGCCCGAGCGCTGTCGGCGGCCTGGTCGGCTACAACGGCAACACCATCACGCAATCCTACTGGGATAGTTACACGACGGGGCAGGTGTCCGGCGTCGGCTCCGGCGGTTCGGCCGGCGTGACGGCTGTCACCAGCGACCCGGCGCAATCCGCAGCCGCCAATTACGCCTACAAGCAGAGCGCCTATAGCAGCTTCAGCTTTCCCGGAACGGGCACGACCGGCTGGTTCATGGTCGACGGCCAGACCCGGCCGTTCGGCCGCTGGGAATACCAGACCACCATCACCAACGCGCACCAGCTGCAGTTGATGGCGATGAATCTCGGCGCGAGCTACACGCTGGCGGGCAATATCGACCTCGGCTCCAGCCTGGCGGCGGTCGGCGGCAAATATCCCGGCATGTGGTCGTCGGCGGGCTTCGTCCCGATCGGCAGCACCGCCACCAAATTCATCGGAGGGTTCAACGGCCAAGGCTACACCATTGCGAACCTGACCATCAATCGGCCAACCACCGACGATGTCGGACTGTTTGGGTATGTTGGCGCGGGCGTAACGGTGCAGGACGTCGGTCTGCTCGGCGCGGCAGTGACTGGCAGGAACAATGTCGGCGCGCTCGCAGGCAACAATGCCGGCACCATCACGCGGTCCTATGCGACTGGCGTGGTGAACGGCACAGGCGGATATATCGGCGGGCTGGTCGGGTACAACGTTGGTGCGGGCAGCAACGTCACGCAATCCTATGCCAGCGTGACGGTCGGCACCCCCAACTTTTATGTCGGCGGGCTTGTCGGCTACAATGAAGGCGCGATCGCGCAGGCCTACGCCGTCGGCGCGGTCAGCGGCAAGAACGCCGGAGGTCTTGCCGGTAACAATAGCGGCACCATCACCCAGGCCTACGCCGCCGGGGCGGTGAGCGGCACTACCACCGGCGGGCTGGTCAGCAATAACGGTGGCACGATCAGCCAATCCTATTTTGACACGGTGACGACAGGCCAGATTAACGCCATCGGAAACGGAGCCGTCAACGGCGGGATCGGCCTGACGACCAGCCAGATGCAGAATCCTGCCAACTACGCGACCACGTACGCCGGCTGGGACTTCTCCAACGTGTGGTCGGCGCCGAGCGCCGGCTATTATCCGCAGCTCTACGGCGTCAACTATGTCCTGCGCGTCGATCCCGCCAATGCGTTGCGGACCTACGGCGATGCCAACCCGGCGCTTACTTATACGTATTACGGCCTGCATACGGGCGACACATCAGCCGTTCTCGCCGGCCTCTCGCTGTCGACGGCGGCGACGACGACGTCCAATGCCGGCAGCTACGCGATCACGGCGGGCGGCAGCGTCGTCAGCACCGCCGGGCAGGCCTATCGCCTGATCCAAACGCCTGCCGCGCTGACGGTCACGCCGCGATCGATCACAGTGACGGCCGATGCCAAAAGCCGCATTTATGGCGATGCCAACCCGGCGCTGACCTATCAGGTCGGCGGCTCCGGGCTGGTCAATGGCGATACGCTGTCGGGTGCGCTGGCAACGTCGGCGACGACAGCCAGCAATTTCGGCACCTACGGCATCACGCAGGGCACGCTGGCCGCCTCGAGCAACTACACACTGTCTTCATTTACAGGCGCCGATCTCACCGTCGGCCTGCGGGCGATCACGGTAACGGCCGATGCGAAGAGCCGGGCCTATGGCGATGCAAATCCGGCGCTGACCTATCAGATCGGCGGCTCCGGGCTGGTCAATGGAGATACGTTGTCGGGTGCGCTGGCAACGTCGGCGACGACAGCCAGCAATGTCGGCACCTACGGCATCACGCAGGGCACACTGGGCGCCTCGAGCAACTACATACTGTCGTCGTTTACGGGAGCCAACCTGACGATTGGCCAGCGTGCCATCACCGTGACGGCGGTCGCCAAGAGCCGCGCCTATGGCGACGCCAATCCGGCGCTCACCTGGCTGCTCGGCGGCTTCGGCCTGGTCAACGGCGACAGACTTTCGGGCGCGTTGGCGACGTCGGCCACGACGACGAGCAATGTCGGCGCCTACGCCATCGACCAGGGCACGCTGGCAGCCTCGTCCAACTATGCGCTGACCTACAACAGCGCCAATCTGACGATCGGCCAGCGTGCCATCACCGTGACGGCCGACGCCAAGAGCCGGGCCTATGGCGATGCCAACCCGGCGCTGACCTATCAGGTCGGCGGTTCGGGCCTCGTCAACGGGGATACGCTGTCCGGTGCGCTGGCGACCTCGGCGACGACAGCGAGCAACGTCGGCACCTACGGGATCGGGCAGGGAACATTGGCGGCCTCGGGCAATTACGCGCTGAACTATACGGGCAACAACCTGACCGTGGGCCTGCGGGCGATCACGGTGACGGCCGATGCCAAGAGCCGCGCCTATGGCGATGCCAACCCGGCGCTGACCTATCAGGTCGGTGGCTCGGGCCTGGTCAACGGCGATACCTTGTCGGGTGCGCTGGCTACGTCGGCGACGGCGACCAGCAATGTCGGCACCTACGGAATCAATCAGGGCACGCTGGCGGCCTCGGGCAATTACGCGTTGAACTATACGGGCAACGACCTGACCGTAGGCCTGCGGGCGCTCACGGTGACGGCCGATGCCAAGAGCCGCGCCTATGGCGATGCCAACCCGGCGCTGAGCTATCAGGTCGGCGGTTCGGGCCTGGTCAACGGGGATACGCTGTCCGGTGCGCTGGCGACCTCAGCGACAACAGCGAGCAACGTTGGCACCTATGGCATCACGCAGGGAACACTGGCGGCCTCGGGCAACTACGCGCTGAACTACACGGGCAACGACCTGACCGTGGGCCTGCGCGCGCTCACGGTCACGGCCGATGCCAAGAGCCGCGCCTATGGCGATGCCAATCCGGCGCTGACCTATCAGGTCGGCGGTTCGGGCCTCGTCAACGGGGATACGCTGTCGGGTGCGCTGGCGACCTCAGCGACGACAGCCAGCAACGTTGGCACCTATGGCATCACGCAGGGAACACTGGCGGCCTCGGGCAACTACACGCTGAACTACACGGGCAACGACCTGACCGTGGGCCTGCGCGCGCTCACGGTCACGGCCGATGCCAAGAGCCGCGCCTATGGCGATGCCAATCCGGCGCTGACCTATCAGGTCGGCGGTTCGGGCCTCGTCAACGGGGATACGCTGTCGGGTGCGCTGGCGACCTCAGCGACGACAGCCAGCAACGTTGGCACCTACGGAATCAATCAGGGCACGCTGGCGGCCTCGGGCAATTACGCGCTGAACTACACGGGCAACAACCTGACCGTGGGCCTGCGGGCGCTCACGGTGACGGCCGATGCCAAGAGCCGCGCCTATGGCGATGCCAACCCGGCGCTGACCTATCAGGTCGGTGGCTCGGGCCTCGTCAACGGCGACACGCTGTCGGGCGCGCTGGCGACATCAGCGACAACAGCGAGCAACGTTGGCACCTATGGCATCACGCAGGGAACGCTGGCGGCCTCGGGCAACTACGCGCTGAACTATACGGACAACAACCTGACCGTGGGCCTGCGCGCGATCACGGTGACGGCCGATGCCAAGAGCCGCGCCTATGGCGATGCCAACCCGGCGCTGACCTATCAGGTCGGCGGCTCGGGCCTGGTCAACGGCGACACCTTGTCGGGTGCGCTCGCGACCTCAGCGACGACAGCCAGCAATATCGGCACCTACGGCATCAACCAAGGAACACTGGCGGCCTCGGGCAATTACGCGCTGAACTATACGAGTGCCGATTTGACCGTCACCCAGCGGGCGATCACGGTGACGGCCGACGCCAAGAGCCGCGCCTATGGCGATGCCAACCCCGCATTGACCTATCAGGTCGGTGGCTCAGGCCTCGCCAACGGCGACACGCTGTCGGGCGCGCTGGCGACATCAGCGACGACAGCCAGCAATGTCGGCACCTACGGCATCAACCAAGGAACACTGGCGGCCTCGGGCAATTACGCGCTGAACTATACGAGTGCTGATTTGACCGTCACCCAGCGCGCGATCACGGTGACGGCCGATGCCAAGAGCCGCGCCTATGGCGATGCCAACCCCGCATTGACCTATCAGGTCGGTGGCTCAGGCCTCGCCAACGGCGACACGCTGTCGGGCGCGCTGGCGACATCAGCGACAACAGCCAGCAATGTCGGCACCTACGGAATCAATCAGGGGACACTGGCGGCCTCAGGCAATTACGCGCTGAACTATACGAGCGCTGATTTGACCGTCACCCAGCGCGCGCTCACCATCACGGCCGATGCCAAGAGTCGAGCCTATGGCGATGCCAATCCAGCGCTGACCTATCAGGTCGGTGGCTCGGGCCTCGTCAACGGCGACACGCTGTCGGGCGCGCTGGCGACATCAGCGACGACAGCCAGCAATGTCGGCACCTACGGCATCAACCAAGGAACACTGGCGGCCTCGGGCAATTACGCGCTGAACTATACGAGTGCTGATTTGACCGTCACCCAGCGCGCGCTCACGGTGACGGCCGATGCCAAGAGCCGCGCCTATGGCGATGCCAACCCCGCATTGACCTATCAGGTCGGTGGCTCAGGCCTCGCCAACGGCGACACGCTGTCGGGCGCGCTGGCGACATCAGCGACGACAGCCAGCAATGTCGGCACCTACGGAATCAATCAGGGGACACTGGCGGCCTCAGGCAATTACGCGCTGAACTATACGAGCGCTGATTTGACCGTCACCCAGCGCGCGCTCACCATCACGGCCGATGCCAAGAGTCGAGCCTATGGCGATGCCAATCCAGCGCTGACCTATCAGGTCGGTGGCTCAGGCCTCGCCAACGGCGACACGCTGTCGGGCGCGCTGGCGACATCAGCGACAACAGCCAGCAATGTCGGCACCTACGGAATCAATCAGGGGACACTGGCGGCCTCGGGCAACTACGCGCTGAACTATACGAGCGCTGATCTGACCGTCACCCAGCGCGCGCTCACCATCACGGCCGATGCGAAGAGCCGTGCCTATGGCGATGCCAATCCGGCGCTGACCTATCAGGTCGGTGGCTCCGGCCTCGCCAACGGCGATACCCTGTCGGGTGCGCTGGCTACGTCGGCGACCGCAGCCAGCAATGTCGGCATCTACGGCATCAATCAGGGCACGCTGGCAGCCTCGGGCAACTACGCGCTGAACTATACGAGCGCTGATCTGACCGTCACCCAGCGCGCGATCACGGTGACGGCTGATGCGAAGAGCCGCGCCTATGGCGACACAAACCCGGCGCTGACCTATCAAGTCGGTGGCTCAGGCCTCGCCAACGGCGACACCTTATCGGGCGCGCTGGCGACCTCGGCGACCGCAGCCAGCAACGTTGGTACCTACGGAATCAATCAGGGAACGCTGGCAGCCTCGGGCAACTACGCGCTGAACTATGCGAGCGCTGATCTGACCGTCACCCAGCGGGCGATCACGGTGACGGCCGATGCGAAGAGCCGCGTCTATGGCGATGTCAATCCAGCGCTGACCTATCAGGTTAGCGGTTCGGGACTGGTCAACGGCGATACATTGTCGGGCGCGTTGGCGACGTCGGCGACGACAGCCAGCAACGTCGGCACCTACGGTATCGGGCAGGGTACCCTCGCGGCCTCGGGCAATTACGCGCTGAACTATGCGAGCGCCAACCTGACCGTCACCCAGCGCGCGATCACGGTGACGGCCGACGCCAAGAGCCGCGCCTATGGCGATGCCAACCCGGCGTTGACCTATCAGGTTGGCGGCTCCGGCCTCGCCAACGGCGACACGCTGTCGGGCGCACTGGCGACGTCGGCGACAGCAGCGAGCAACGTCGGCGTCTACGGCATTACGCAAGGAAGCCTCGCAGCCTCGACCAACTATGCACTCAACTATGCGAGCGCCAACCTGACCGTCACCCAGCGCGCCATCACGGTGACGGCCGATGCCAAGAGCCGCGGCTATGGCGACACAAACCCGACACTGACCTATCAGGTCGGTGGCTCCGGCCTCGCCAACGGCGACACGCTGTCGGGTGCGCTGGCGACGTCGGCGACAGCAGCCAGCAATGTCGGTGTCTACGGCATTACGCAAGGAAGCCTCGTAGCCTCGACCAACTACGCGCTGAACTATGCGAGCGCCAATCTCACGGTCACGCGGCGCGCGATCACGGTGACGGCCGATGCGAAAAGTCGCGGCTATGGCGACACAAACCCGGCGCTGACCTATCAGGTCGGTGGTTCGGGCCTGGTCAATGGCGACACGCTGTCGGGTGCGCTGGCGACGTCGGCGACGACTGCCAGCGATGCCGGCGTCTACGGCATCACGCAGGGGACGCTGGCGGCCTCATCGAACTACGCCTTCGCCTTTGTCGGAGCGAACCTCACGGTTACGCCAGCGGCGGCCCCTCGCGTACCGACCGCAGAACTCGCAGGTTACGTGAAGTCGCGAATGGCTTTGCCCGCGCCGCAGCTGCCCGAGCAGATGCGCGAGCCCGTGAGCATCGAGCAACCGTCTCCCGCAATCGTCTGCAATTCCAGGCAATGCCTTGAGCTTCCTCATCCGCACAATCGGCGGATTGGCGAACGCGCGAGATTCGTCGACACGATGATCAATCCAAATCGGCTGCCAGCCTTTATCGACAATTGATGTTGATGGCGTGAGGCGACGGCAAGCGGCAACGCACGTTCGGATGTGTCGATGCACGCATAGGTTGGTGCGAGCGGAGTCGTTTCAACCGTGCACGCTGCGGTTATGTCACACGTGGAACTCAACTTAAACCGTTCTTAATCCATAAACCATATTGGTTGACCCGATTCATTGTTCGCCGTGTGCGACAGAACGTCGGGACGTGCCAACTCATGCAGACTCATCCGTCGATATCCCCAAGCCCTGGCAGGCTCCGGTGGGGGGCATGATGCAGTCGCTCTCAGGATATTTCGGATCGCGCGTGACGCAACGGGTGCGAACATTCGCGCGTCATGGCAGCGGAATCGGCATCTGTTGTGCGCTGATCATGGCCTGCGTCGTCGTGATCGCGCCTGACGGCATCGCGCAGGCGCAAGTGGTGGAGCGCAATCTGCCGCCGGAGCCGCCGCGTCGCGCGTCGGCGATCAAGATCGATACCAACGATCTGCTCAAGAGCGATGATGCAACGCCGCTCGGCGTGAATGTTCAAGCCATCGTTCTGATTGGAGCAAACGCCGGCACGAAGCCGCCTGGCGGCGTGAAGGGTGTCGATGTGAGCGAGGTCAGCGGCGTCGACGCCGCCGCGCTTCGCGAGCAACTCACGCCATTCGTCGATCGGCCGCTCAGCCGCAAGCTGATTGCCGAAGTGCAGGCGGCGATAGCCGCCGCGTATCGCGAGGCCGGGCGGCCGTTCGTATCGGTCACGCTGCCGCCGCAGGAAGTATCGTCCGGCGTGCTGCAGCTCCGCGTGATCGTCTTCAAGGGTCGCCGGCATCAAGGTGACGGGGGCCGCGCCTGAGAGCTACCCGCCAAGTCGCATCCGCCTCGTCCGCGGACAGGAAATCGATGCCCGCAAACTCGAGACCGATCTCGACTGGGCCAATCGCAATCCGTTTCGGCAGGTCGAAGCGGTGTTCGGTCCCGGCAAGGATCTCGGCATGACCGACGTCAACATCAAGGTGACGGACCGCAAGCCGTGGCAGGTGTACGCCGGGTATGCCAACAGCGGCACGCTCCTGACCGACCGCAATCGTTATTATGTCGGCGCCAGCGGCGCCCCGTCCGCCGATGTCTTCGCGTCCTATCAGCTCACCGGTAGCGGAAATTTCTGGGTCGACGATGGGCTGTTCAACCGGCCCGACGATGCCAAGTATGTCAGTCAGGCGGGGCGGGTGCTCACGCCGCTCGGACTGCGCACGAGTCTCGAAGTCGTGGGCGATCATGTGCTGACCAATGAGCGGCCCAACAATCTGTTCCGGATCAAGACCCAAACCAGCCAGGCATCGGCAATCGTTCGGACCGCGCTGTCCGGTCTGCTGCCTTCGGCGGTCGGCGATCTCCTCGGCGGCGTCGAACTCAAGCACCAGCTGCGCACCACCATCTTTGATGGTACGCCCGTGGCGGAGGGCAGCGCCGACGTCGCCCAATTGGTGGTCGGATGGAACGGGCGCTGGTCGGACAATTTGGGCACCAACACCCTCGACGTCCGTTTCAAGTCCAATCCCGGCGGCATCCTCACCGGCAACAATTCGCTGGCCTGGAGCGCCTTCACCAACGGACGCGTCACCGATGCGCGCACCAATCTCGTCGCCCTCGAGTTTGGCCGCGTGACGCCACTGCCGAAGAGCCTGTCGCTGAAATCGGAAGTGTCCGTGCTGGCATCGTCCAAGCCGGTTCCGGACACCGAACGCATCGGGCTCGGCGGCATCAACGCCGTGCGCGGTTACGTGACCGAAGACGGTGCCTTCGACCAGGCCGTGATCCTGCGCAACTCGCTCTACGCCTCGATGCCCAGCATGCCTTCCTGGATGCCGGGCACGCTGGCGCCGTTCCTGCTGGCCGACGTCGGGTGGGGGCGGGATCTGTTTTCCCGGCGCGACTCCACGTTGTCGTCGGTCGGGGCCGGGCTAGACTTTGCGGCCGGGGCGAACTTCAATTCCAAACTGCTGGCGGCCAGAGCAATGACCGACGGGCTGCATACCCCAGCCGGATCCTGGCGCGTCTCGCTGCAGGCGTCGGTAAGCTATTGAGGCTTCTGTCTCACCTCACAGTTCCCGGCTAACTCAACACTCCGTATTTCCTGAACCAGGTCTGCATCTGGCTCCAGGCGTCCTCGGCCGCGTCCTTGCGGTAGCTCGGACGATAGTCGGCGTGGAAGCCGTGCGGGGCGCCGGGATAGATCTTGAACTCGGCAGTTTTCTTGTCTGCCGCCAGAGCCGCCTTGAAGGCTTCCACCGCCGCGACGGGAATGCCGGTGTCGGCCTCGCCGTAGAGGCCGATCACGGGCGCCTTCATTTCGCCCGCGAGCTGTGTCGGGCTCTTCGGCCACGCCGGATTGGGCGGATCGAGCAGCGAGCCGTAGAACGCGGCGCCCGCCTTGAGTGCACCGCTATGGGCAGCATATTCCCAGACCGTCCGCCCGCCGCGGCAGAACCCGATGATGCCGAGCCGCGAGGTATCGCCGCCTTGCGACCTGGTCCAGGCAACGGTGCCGTCGAGATCGGACAATAGTTCGGCGTCCGCCTTCGAATTCACGATCGGCATTAGCTGCGGGATTTCGGTAATCGTGGTCAGGTCGACGCCCTTGCGGAAATAGTAATCCGGCGCCACCGCGAACGCGCCGAGCTTGGCGAGGCGCCGCGTCACGTCCTTGATGTATTCGTGCAGGCCGAAAATCTCCATCGCCACCAGCACCACCGGCGGGTTGCTGACGCCGGCCGGCCGCGCGAAATAGCCGGGCATCTCGCCGTCGGCGACCTTGATCCTGGCGTCACCGGTGACGAGGCCGCTGGTGTCGGTCTTGATCACGTCGGCGCGCACCGGCCCGGCGGCGAGCGTGTAGCCCGCCGTGACGGCGGCCGACGCGGTCATGAAGCCGCGTCGTGAGAATGGCGCGACCTTGGTCAGCCCGATGACGTCAGAGGTCGGCAGGGATTCGGCGCTCATGGCGGCCCTCCTTTTTGGGGAGGCGCATTCAGCTTGCAAACCAGCGCGAACGCAAATCACCTGCTTGCGAGATGACAGTCGGTTGGGGGCGCGCAGCGCAACGGCCCAGAAATCGGGCATAAAAAACAAGGCCGTCGACGCAATATACCGTCAACGACCTTGCCAGCCCCGGATATTAAAATCGGCTCACGCCATCCGGTGAATTTCACCATGCCCGGGATTCTTGCGGGGATGTGTGAACCAGTTCACAAAGGTGGAAAAAAGTTGCGGTAAGGCGTGCCGTAGCGGTGGAAAATATCGCGTGGCCCGGCCGCATGGTGCCATGGCCCGATCGGGCGCCTCCCAAGGTACCTGCAATGACGGTCGTTGTGAGGCGGCTGGACCAGCAACGTGCTGATCAACGCGCAATTTCGGCCGGCCGCGCGTTAGCCCGCTGAGTGGGACTTCATCGCCAGGCGTCGTCCAGGCCGATCAGCCGCGTGCCTTGGCGCGGCTGCGGTTCGCCGTCCTGTTCGCGCGGGGCTTTGCCTTGGCAGACCGCTGGCGCGGCGCGGACGGTTCGGCGGCTTGCACGCTGGCAAAGGATTGCCGCAAGCCCTCGATCGCTTCCGTCAGCGTTCCGACCTGTTCGGAAAGTTTTTTGGAGTCGGCCTGCTGCCCCGCGAGCAGGCGGCGCACGGTCAGCAACTGATCCTGCACCATCTGCAACTGATCGATCGATTCCTGCTGCGTCGCTTCCAGACCTTTGGTCTTCTCGACGAGTTGTTCGGACGCCTGCGTGGCGCGCGCCTGCAACTGGCGGGTCGCGACCACGCGTTCGGTCTCAGGCGCGCTGCCGGTATAGGCGCGCCAGAGGGCGATGGAGCTTACGCCAAGCACAACAATGACGAGGGCCGCTGCGGCGATCGCAATCGGCTGTCCGCCGAAACGCGCGATGGGGCTGGCACTCCGGGGGACGAGTTCGATCATACGACTCCAAGTCCGGATGTGATTCGAAAGTTCCAAAATAGCATAGGCCGGACAGCGCTAAAACCCGGGATTTGCCTCGAGGCCGGGGATTTCGGGCAAAATCCCGCAAGATCAGGGTGCAGCAATGGCGCCTGGGGCTAGCCGATATGCGCCCGGATGAACTGGCCGGCGTACGCCAGGGCGCGCCGGCCGTCCTGGAGACTTGCATTCCAGACCGGCCATGCATGGATCATGTGCGGCCAGATTTGCAGCGTCAAATCGACGTCGGCCGCGCCTGCGGCCTCGGCAAGCCGCGTCGCGTCCGCGAGCAAAGTCTCGGCCGATCCGACCTGAATCAGCATGGGCGGAAAGCCCACCAGATCGGCAAACAGCGGTGAGATCAACGGATCGCGGCGATCGATGGAGGGCGGCGCATAGGCATCCGCGAGTTCAGCGAGATAGGCTTTGTGAATCAGCGGATCGATGGCGTCCTTGGTCGCGAGCGTGCCGCCGGACATGGTGAGGTCCGTCCACGGCGAAATCAGCCACGCGCAGGCGGGCAGCGGCTCCCCTGCCGCGCGCAAATGGCTGATCAGGCCGAGCGTCAGATTGCCCCCGGCGCTGTCGCCGCCAACGGCGATGTCAGTCGCTGCAATGCCGTGCCGGCGCAGAAAGCGCCATGCCGTGAGCGCGTCTCCATGGGCGGCGGGATAGGGATGTTCAGGGGCAAGCCGATAGTCAATCGCAAGCGTGCGTGTGTGCGCCGCGCGCCCGGCCTCCGTCACCAGGCGGCGGTGGCTTACAATCGAGCCGGAGCAATATCCGCCGCCGTGAAAATACAGCAGCACGTGCGAAGGCTCGCTGCCGGAAACGATCGACCACTCACCGGCGACGCCATCGCAATCGACCGGCTCGCATTTCACGTCCGGCGCCACCGGCCAGGTCGATCCGACCTCGTCGAGGCGTTGCCTTCGCTCCGACCAGCCGACCGGCCGCGGCTTCGAGCCCAGCAATGTGCGGATGGCGTCGATCTCGCGTTCGGCCATGTCGTGCTCCCGATTGTCCGCGCTACAACAGCCCGCGATAAACGCCGGGCTCGGAGCCCTCGATCGGTATCGCGCCGACCGTCTTTGCATAGAACTCCGCAGGGCCCACGCCACCGATAATGGCGTAGCCATATCCCTGCTGCTTCATGGCTTCGAGGCAATTGAAAAGCAGCGCCTTGCCGATCCCGTGCTTTCTTTCGTTCTGGTCCACGCCCGTGGGCCCAAAGAAGTTAGGGCACGTCGCGTCATGGCAGGCAAACCCCAGAATGCTCTTTTGCCTGACGGCGATGAAGCAGGAGACCGGTTGCCGGGAAAACGCTACATCGACTTCGCTGGCCCAGGCCTCGCTGAAATTCTGCCGGACCCAGGCGACGACCTTGTGCTTTTCCGGAACGAGCGCGCGTCGTGTCGTGATGGCCGCCTTGCCCAGGTGCTCAAATACGTCGCGGGAGGAAGGCAGCGCGTACAGCTTGACCAGCATGTCCATCGGTGCAGTGTCCCTTCGAGGATTGGGCTCAGGCATTATCATGCCTCGGAGTGTCCTCGTAAATCTGTCGGCATCGACGAGGGCATGGCGATGTCTGCGTTCCGCTGCAAGGCGGGCAAGGCATGGGGCATCCGGGCAACCTTCGCATTTGCGCCTCGGTCCTCGCAAGTCCGCCGGGCCAATCCTGCCCAAGTCGATTCAACACGGGCATGATTGCCTTCACTCGACTCAGGCTGATAAGGATAGGCGGTGCAACCGGGGCGTCATCCCGGTGCACGATTGTTTAGATAATTTTCCAAGGGGGGAAAGATGAAGAACTTGGTTGCTGCCGTCGTGGCGGTCCTCAGTCTTATCGCCTGGTCTTCCGGCATGTGGTCTGCGCACGCGCAGAACGCGTATAAATGCTACGGCGATCCGGTCTGTCAGGCGAAACGTGATGGTCGCTCTGTAGAAGAGGCAAAGCAACGGCAGAGCCTGCTTAACAAGTGCGCGCGTAGTGCCGGCATCAGCGCGAGCGCGTGGGCCGCGCACACCGTCCCGGCCGGTCCCAAGGCCGACCGTATGCGCACCTGCATGGGGACTTGATCGCCATGAAGAAAAGCACATTCGCGCTGTCTTTTTTGGTACTCGCCCTCTCTGTTCCGGCCGTCCACGCCGCGGGTAAGCAGGGCTACGCAAGCGCCCGTGCGGCTTGCTTGGCTCAAGCCGGCACCAACGAAAGGGAGTTTTCGCAGCGTCGCGCAAGCTTCCAATCAGGGGCGATCTACAAGCAGTGCATGACTGCCAAGGGTTATGACGTTGTCGTTCGCAGGGGGGACGGCTCGCGGCTCTATTGAACAGTTGATCCGAAGCAAAAAGGCGCCCCACAGGGCGCCTTTTTTTTGTGTCGTACCGCGCTCGTCGAGCGCGCATCGCAAGCGCCAAAAAAGTTGCGGCCAGCCTTTGGGGGAAGGCTGGCCGCGCGCGAACCGGTCTGGGACGGGGAGGGGTGGGGATGTGACCGGGTCGCGGGTTCGTAAAATCCTTCTGTGTTATCGATCGCGTGACGAGGCGGTAGCGACCGCAGGGCGGCTGTCACCGAGCGAGACCCACACGTTGGGATCGCTCTGCGACTGACGCTTGACGAAGCGGTAGCCGGTCTCGGTCCAGGCCAGGACGCTCTCATTCTGGTTGTCGAGAACGAACTCGCCCTTGTCGGTCTTCACGGTCAGCACCGCGTGGCCTTCGCCCTTCTTGTCGCGCACCACCGTGATCAGCAGCGCTTCGCGCGGCCATCCGGCGTCGATCAGCATCTTGCGCTTCAGAAGCACATAGTCCTCGCAGTCACCGTAACCGTCCGTCGGCAACGACCATTTCTCGATCACACCCCAATGATCCATGTCGGTGATCGGCTTGATGGTCTCGTTGACCCACTTGTTGACCCGCACCAAATCCCGCCATGCCGTCTGCGACATCACGATGTCGCGCGGCTGTGATGCGCCGCCGCGGCAATCGCCGGGATTCTCGGCGCAAAATTCGACCCAGCCGATCGGCGAACGCGCGGTCTCGCCCAGGCTGGCATAGAGAGCCTCGCCGGCTTTCGCCGAGACGCCCATTGAAGCGTTTAACCCCAACAGGACGACGATGACCGCCAGTCCCTTCCCCTGTCCCCTGAACAACATTGTGGCCCCCGTTTCTTGTTGGGACCATGTTTCGCACAAAGGATTTGCGCCGCCGCTAAGTCAGGCAAGTACATTTGACGCGAATACTAGTAAAAGCCGCGGCTAATTCGATCTATACTTGAATCGAATTCGACTAAAATTTGAAACAACTGCACTTGATTCAAATTTTACACATTAACGCGCACGCCACTGCGCCAGCGGCAAATGAGGGTGCGAAAGCCCGCCGCGTTAACCGCGTTTTGCGGGCCCCGGATATGGCAAAGGCGGTATCCGTGGGTGCGGATACCGCCTGTTAAGGATGGAAAACAGGGATTTTCGGCGGCTGGCGCTTTACCGCGCGGTAACCGCTTCTTCGAGCGCCTCGCCGACTTGCTCGTGGACGAACTCGAGCGCGAAGCCTTCCTCGAGGTTTCGCACCACGCGGGACTGCACCTTGCCCAGCATGACCAGAGATTTCAGCGGCGGGCGGTTTTCCGCGGCAATCGCAGCGCCTGACAGCGAGAGGTCGATGATGCGGCAGGTCATCTTGCTGCCGTCCTCGAGCGTGAGCAGCGCAATCGGGTTGCGCGGCACGATACGGTCGTGGCGGCGGTCTTCCGGCAGATTGAGGATATCGCGGTTGGCGAGCCAGGTGAGCTGGGCGGCGAGCTTGTCGCGCTTGCGCGCGGTGGCGCCGACCGTCATGGCAAAGCCATTGTCGATGATGCGGGTGATTTTGCCCTCGACCCGACCGATATGGTCGAGATAGGCGATCACGCGGTCGCCGACATTGCCGATGCCGGGTGCCAGCAGGGCCAGCCCGCCCGGCGACATGTTAATAATCTGGCAAGGAAATTCGCGGCGGTCAGGCAGCATATAGCGGCCGAGCAGGTGCACCTTGACGCGTTGGAAGCGCCGTCGCTCCTGGGCAGACGGTACAACGGTTGTTTTCTTTTGCGCAAACGACATCTTCGCCACCAGACAGCCGGTCCTTCGGCGTCAGGAAGACCCTAAGGCCGACAGGGTTAACGATGTGTTATCGGCGATTGCACGAAGTGCTGGCTGCCACGCGGCCTGCAGTCGCGGTGGAACTCACGATAGGCCGATTGTTTCGAATGTGTGCCAGCTTTCGCCCATGCTGATCAGTCCGGCGAGCCTGGCATTGTAGCGTTGGGCAGCCACGCCATCGATGATCCAGCTCTGGCCGCCCCTTCGATGAGCGTGGTCGCATTCGGTCGAACGAACGGACGCATTACCCCGCGCAGTTCTGCCGCGCTACGCCGGGCGATTACTTCGGCACGAGTTGATTGAGATCCTGCTCGATCGTGTTCAACAGCGACTCCAGTCGTTCCTGCCGGAACGCCGGTTGCGCAGACGCGGCCTCAACGGGGCGTTCCGGCGGCGCAGATCGCGCCGGGCGCTTCGGGAATACAGGGCGCAGCGGTTCTTCAGCTGGCGGCTCGCTTTTGACGAACTCGCCATGCAGCACGTCTTCGCGACGTCCCATCAGCCAGAGCACGGCCCAATAGGCCACCGCGAGAAAAATTACGCAGAAAATAACGATCTCAAACATAACTCACGTCCAATCGGCCAAGTATCTCTGGGAACGGCGATTTCGGTCAAGTCTGCGAGAGGCGATTGTTGCGCGCGGTGGCATTCGGGTTACTCTCGCGCCCGGCCGGGCCGGCCTGAAATGCCTGCGAACGGAGGTTGAAATGCCGGGTGTGAAGCGGGAACGTGATGGCAGCGTCGGCGTGCTGACCTTGGATGAGCCCGAGACCCTGAACGCGATGACGCCCGATCTGCTGGGCGATCTCGCGACAGCCATCGGCGAAGTAAACGACGATCCGCAGGTGAGAGCGCTGGTGCTGACCGGCGCCGGCCGCGGCTTCTGCTCGGGCCAGAACCTCAAGGCCGCGCAAATCCTGGGCGACGACATCGCCGCCGGCGTGATGAAGTATTACTGGCCGACGTTCAAGGCGTTGCGCGAGTGCCGCGTGCCGGTCGTGGTCGCCGTCAACGGCGTGGCGGCGGGCGGCGGGTTCAGCCTTGCGATGGCAGGCGACATGATCGTCGCGGCGCGTTCGGCGCGCTTCATCCAGGTGTTCAGCCGCATCGCGCTGGTCCCCGATCTCGGTTCGACCTGGCTGCTGCCACGCCTTGTCGGCCGGCAGCGCGCGCTCGAACTGATGATGACCAACGAGCCGCTTACGGCCGATCAGGCCAAGGAGTGGGGACTGGTCCGCGAAGTCTTTGACGATGCCGCACTTCGCGACGGCGCGCTCACCCTGGCGCGCAAACTCGCTGAAGGCGCGACGCGCGCCCTGGTCGCGACGCGCCGCCTGATCGACGAAAGCGAACACTCAAGCTATGCCGATCAGTTCCGCCGCGAGATCGAAACGCAGGCGCAGATCCGCCTCAGCGCCGATGCTGTGGAAGGGCGCAACGCCTTCCTCGAGAAACGTGCGGCGGTGTTCACCGGACGCTGAGAAAGGACCAGGCCATCATGGGAAGCGAGAATGTTGCCGACCTTATCGCAGAGACCCTGGCCCAGGCTGGCGTCAAGCGCATTTTCGGCGTGGTCGGCGACAGCCTGAATGGCCTCACCGACGCGCTGCGCAAGCGAAAGGCGATCGACTGGATCCACGTCCGGCATGAAGAGGTCGCAGCCTTTGCCGCCGCCGCTGAAGCGCAGATCACGGGCGAGCTTGCCGTCTGCGCAGGCTCGTGCGGCCCCGGTAATCTGCATCTCATCAACGGCCTGTTCGATGCGCACCGCAGCCGCACGCCGGTGCTCGCCATCGCCGCGCAGATTCCGTCGGCCGAAATCGGCGGCGGCTATTTTCAAGAGACGCATCCGCAGGATCTGTTCCGGGAATGCAGCCACTATTGCGAACTGGTTTCCGATCCGGCGCAATTGCCTTACGTCCTGGAAAACGCCATTCGCGCGGCCGTGGGGCGGCGCGGCGTTGCCGTCATCGTCATCCCCGGCGACATTGCGTTGCGTCCAGCGCCGAAGCGCGGCATCTCGCCGAATGCCGGGCTGCTGCCGGCTGCACCCATCGTCCGGCCGGCCGAAGGCGAACTGGAGGCGCTGGCCAAACTCCTCGATGGCGCCAAGCGCATCACGCTGTTCTGCGGCCGCGGCTGTGCCGGCGCCCATGATGGCCTGATGCGGCTTGCCGAGACGCTGAAGAGCCCGATTGTGCATGCGCTCGGCGGCAAGGAGCACGTCGAGTTCGACAACCCCTACGACGTCGGCATGACCGGCTTTATCGGTTTCTCGTCCGGCTATGCCGCGATGCATGCGTGCGACGTGCTGCTGATGCTCGGGACCGATTTTCCCTACAAGCAGTTCCTGCCGACGGACGCGAAGATCGCGCAAGTCGATATCCGGCCGGAGAATCTCGGCCGCCGCTGCAAGCTCGACCTTGGCCTTGTCGGCGACGTCGGCGCCACGATCGATGCGCTGTTGCCGAAACTGAAGGCAAAGACCGATCGCAAACATCTCGACGACAGTCTGGCTCATTACAAGAAGGCGCGCGCCGGGCTCGACGAACTCGCGCAGGGCACGCCGGGGCAAAAGCCGATCCATCCGCAATATCTGGCGCGCCTGTTGAGCGAGCAGGCGTCTGAGGATGCGGTGTTCACGGCCGATGTCGGCACGCCGACGATCTGGGCGGCGCGCTATCTCGCCATGAACGGCCGCCGGCGCCTGATCGGTTCCTGGGTTCACGGCTCGATGGCCAACGCCATGGCGCACGCCATCGGTGCGCAGGCCGCGCAGAAGGGGCGGCAGGTGATCTCGATGTCGGGCGATGGCGGGTTTGCCATGCTGATGGGAGACCTGATCACGCTGACGCAGATGAAACTGCCGGTGAAAGTCGTGGTCTTCAACAACGGCGTTCTCGGTTTCGTCGCGATGGAGATGAAAGCCTCCGGCTTTATCGAGACCGGCGTTGATCTCAAAAATCCCGATTTCGCCGCGATGGCGCGCGCGATGGGCATTCATGCGGTGCGTGTTGAGGATCCGGGCGAGCTCTCAAACGCGATCCGCGAAGTGCTGGCCCATGACGGTCCAGCGGTCCTCGACGTCGTCACCGCGACCCAGGAATTGTCGATGCCGCCGACGATCACGGCAGAGCAGATCAAGGGCTTCAGCCTCTGGGTGCTCCGCGCTGTGATGAGCGGGCGCGGCGATGAGGTGATCGATGTGGCGAAGACCAATTTGCTGTCGCGCTAGGTCGCGTACTCGGTGCAACCTTTAATCGGCTGGAGGGTTGTTCAACTGGGCTAAACAGTAAGGCTCCATGTCCAAATGGCTTAAACAGTTTCTGTTTGGAATTTGGGGTCTTCTGCTGATCCCGCTGATCGCGTCTATCTTCGAAAAGTGGTTGGAGGAAAACGTCTTCTCCGATCCCAGCGGTACGGCTACGACGGTTTTTCGCAACGCTGTGGCTACGCCCGTTTTTGAAAACCTTGTCGCGCTGGGCCAGCAACGCTGGTTTAAATTTGTGTTGGTCTTTTGGACAGGGATCGTACTTGGCGTCTCACTGGAATGGTTGAACCGGAAGTCGGACGAGAAAAGAGCTTCCGAGCTCCGGAGTCTTGGCGCAAAGTTTCGAAGTCTTTCAGACAGCCTCAAAATTCGGACCCCGTCATCAGGATGGCCGGACAATGCGGGTGATCTCAAGCCTGCCATCGCGTCTGCATTTGGCTCCGCCAGGAAATTTCACCTGTGGGTCCCGGATGAGCACGTGTACCAATTGCCGGACGCGTCATTCCTTTGTGAATACTTCAGATGCGTCGGTAAGCTTTTGGAGGATGGACAATTTGACAAGGCCAACAGGGAAGCCCTCTCCTGGCAGCCATTCCTCGATAACGTGACGCTGTCTTGAGTTTTCGCACTGGTCTAACCAAACCAGGGCCGCCCTGCTGCGTGCGTAATGAGTCCACGCCCCCAGGCTAGTGTGAATCTACTTCCGCTTTCGGCGGAACAGCGGACATGGCCGGACTTGCCACTGGTTGGCCCCGGTCGCGACTGACCCAAAACGGAAGTCGGCCCTAGTCCAACAACGGCCCGATATGGTTTGATGCCTTGGGGCTGGAGCTGAGACGCATGGGTGGCCTCATGTACATGTTCATTCGAAAGTACACCAAGGTTCGTTCGGTTGCGGATGCTGCCCGCCGCGCCAAAAGCGGCATTGGTCAGATCCTAAGGGAATCGCACGGATTCAGATCTTATTACGTACTGGATGGGGGCGAAGGCATTGGTGTCGCTGTGATGATATTCGAGGACCGCGAAAGCGCCAATGCGGCGAACGATAAAGTACGGGAGTTTGTTCAAGCAAGCCTGCATGACCTTGATCTTGGAGACCCAGAAATCATCGCCGGGGAAGTTTTGGTGAAAATGGAATCTGATGCGTAATGTCGGTCGACGACTAAGATGACGCGATTGACCCAACTTCGACATTAGCGCCCATACGACAAAGCAAGATAGGCTATGATGCGATGGCGCTCCGACCACGCAGCCAATGTGAGGGCCCGCGCATGAACACCACTGTGATCCCCGATGGTTTCGAGCGCCACTTCCGGCAGAGCCCGCTCACCGATCCCTGGGAGCCATTGTATTCAAAGCGGACGGACAGCGCCGTGATCGTCGGGTTGCGGTTGGCCAGGCCGCATACCAATGCCCACGGGCTAATTCACGGCGGGCTGATTGCGGCGCTCGCCGACAACGCGATGGGTTATAGCTGCGGGCATCAATTGGGCGGGAGGTATGTGGTGACAATCGGGCTCACGGTGGATTACATCGGCAGCGCGCAGGTCGGGCAATGGCTCGCCGTCGAGCCGGACGTGATCAAGACCGGCAACACGATCTGCTTTGCACAATGTCTTGTCAAAGCCGACGATGTCGTCATAGCGCGCGCCAATGCGACGTTCCGCGTGGTGCATCAAATTGACCAAACGCCTGCCTCGGGCGGGCGGCCTTAGAGCCTACCAGAAGCCGGACCAGTAGCTGCCGATGTCCGAGTGTGGCACCGTTGAGACATGCCCGCCTATCCTAAGAATGTCCGTTCACCGGGGTAGACCGGAAGTCGCCGGTATCCGGCCAAACCGGCGCGAATGACCCAAAGCGGAGTTGCGCGCCGAAGGCAGGAACTGTGGTATCCTCCGTCAAACGCGATGGACGGTTCAACGAAGCGGCGGACCCCAAATGGCCTTTGCTGCTCGTGCTGAGCGTCCCCGTGTCCTGCGATTGCCTCGGATCTGAAGATCGCTCCCGGGTATCGAGGAGGGCCAACGTCGTGAAGCGGGACTTCGACCTTATCGTCTATGGTGCGACGGGTTACACCGGCCGTCTCATCGCCGAATATCTGGCAACGTCCTATCGCGGTGACGATGCTCCGTCCTGGGCGATCGCGGGACGCTCGACCGACAAGCTCCAGAAGGTGCGTGCCGACATCGGCGCACCAGACGATTTGCCTTTGGTGAAGGCGGATGCCGCCGAACCGGCCAGCCTGCGTTCGATGTGCGAGTGTGCGGCCGTGGTCATCACGACGGTCGGGCCTTATCAGCTCCACGGTCCCGAGCTTGTGGCGGCCTGCGCGGCCACGGGCACTGGTTATGTCGATCTGTGCGGCGAGCCGGCCTGGATGCGGCGCATGATCGACTCCCATCACGAAGAGGCGAAACGGAGCGGTGCGCGCATTGTCTTCTCCTGCGGCTTCGATTCCATCCCGTTCGATCTCGGCGTGCTCACGTTGCAGGAGAAGGCGCGCGAAAAATTCGGACGCCCGGCGCGACGGGTCAAGGCCCGCCTGCGTAAGATGAAAGGCGGGATGTCTGGCGGCACCGCGGCGAGCGCCCAGGCGACATTGGCTGCCGCCGCGCGCGACCCGGTCCTGATCCGGCTGCTGACCGATCCCTTCGCGTTGACGCCGGGGTTCACCGGGCCGTCTCAGCCGTCCGGCCTCATCCCCGAATACGACCCGGGCCTGAACGCGCTGCTCGTGCCGTTCCCAATGGCGCCGATCAACACCAAGAACGTACACCGCACGAATTTCCTATTGGGTCATCCCTACGGCCCGGACTTCGTTTACGACGAGATGATGGTCGCGCCGGGATTGGGGGAAATCGCTGGCGTGGCGACGGAGGCGTTCGCGACGATGGTTTCCTTGCTCGGGACCGGCGGTCTCAAGCCCGGCGCAGGCCCTTCTCGGGAAAAGCGCGAGCAGGGCTTCTACGACATCCTCTTCCTCGGCGAGTTGCCGGATGGCGGACGGGTCGAGGCGGTAGTCACGGGCGACCGCGATCCGGGCTACGGCTCGACCAGCAAGATGATCGCCGAGAGCGCTCTTTGCCTCGTTCGCGACGTACATGGCGAGGGCGGCATCTGGACGCCGGGCTCGTTGATGGGGCCGGGGTTGCGCAAGCGTCTGCAGGAGCGCGCCGGCCTCACGTTCAGCGCGCGTTGAGGTAACGCTGAGAACTGCAGCAGCGTGCTGGATTATGCGGCCATCACCGACAAAAAAGCAGGGAGGATGCCATGAGCGGTGCAAGGCTAAAGCATTACGGCTGGGGCCGCGAAGACGAAGGCATGACAGCTGAGGAGAAGGCTTTCGTGCTCGGCCGTTACCACGCGAAATTCGCGTGCGATGCGTTTGAGACAAAAGCCGTGCCGCGTCTTGAGGATTTAACACTGCGGGCGCCGCGAGTGACGCCGCCCGCCTCAATTGCCGCTTTCTGCACGAGCGAACGCTACGACCGGGTCGCGCACACCTACGGCAAATCCTATCCAGACTACGTGCGAGCCATGCTCGGCGACTACGACAGCGCGCCCGACGTGGTCGCATATCCGCGCAACGAAGCAGAGATTTCCGCTGTGATGGACTGGGCCGGTGGCGTCAGCGCCTCGCTGACGCCGTTCGGGGGTGGATCGAGCGTCTGCGGCGGCGTCGAGCCGCGAATAGATGGGCTTCGCTACAAGGCGGCCGTCACACTTGACCTGCGCAATCTCGGTACGGTTGTCGAGGTAGATCAGATATCGCGCGCCGCGCTGATCGAAGGCGGTGCCTATGGTCCATCGTTGGAGAACCAGCTTAAGCCGCATGGCGTAACGTTGCGGCATTTTCCGCAGAGTTTTGAATATTCAACCCTTGGCGGCTGGATCGCGACGCGATCGGGTGGTCATTTTGCCAGTCTCTACACGCATATAGACGATTTCGTCGAAAGCCTGCGCGTCGTGACGCCGCGCGGCATACTGGAAACGCGTCGATTGCCGGGATCGGGTGCTGGACCGAGCCCCGACCGCATGTTCATAGGCTCGGAAGGCACGCTCGGCGTGATTTCGCGCGCCTGGATGCGATTGCAGCCACGCCCGAAATTCCGTGCCGGCGCATCGGTTCGTTTCGATTCGTTCTTCGGTGCGGCACGCGCATTGCGCGCCATCGCACAGGCCGGTCTCTATCCTTCGAACTGCCGCATCCTTGACGCGCAAGAGGCGTTCAACACCGGTGCGGCCGACGGCAGTGCCGCGATCATGGTGCTCGGCTTTGAATCCGGCGACCATTCGCCGGATGCCTGGATGGCACGTGCGCTCGAATGCTGCGCCGACCATGGCGGGACGCCGGAGGCCGCAAAAGCCGGCGATGCACATCTCGAAGGCGCAGCAGGAATCTGGCGGAACGCATTTATTCGCATGCCCTATGCGCGCGAGTTTTTGACACCGGCCGGTCTCATCAACGACACGTTTGAGACCGCCATCACCTGGGATCGGTTCGAAAGTTTCCACGACAAAGTGAAGGCGGCCACGGAACGGGCGATCCTCGAAGCGACTGGCCTGAAAGGCGAGGTCACATGCCGCTTCACCCATGTCTATCCAGACGGGCCCGCGCCGTATTTTTCTTTCCACGCACTCGGTCGCCACGGTGCGCTTCTGGAGCAGTGGCAGGCGATCAAGGATGCGGCCAGCGACGCGCTGATTGAGGCGGGTGGTACGATCACGCATCATCATGCTGTTGGCCGTGATCATCGGCCTTGGTACGATCGCCAGCGCCCAGGTCTTTTCGCGGCCGCGCTTCGGGCAGCAAAAAAAGAGCTCGATCCACAAGGCATGCTCAACCCGGGAGTGCTCATCGATCCGTAACGCGGATCGACACGCCAACGGACTAAGCGAATAATGGTGTTATTTGCGGTGCACGAGTCCGCTGTTGGCACATAGCGTCGTTTCGGCGCGACGTGGAATTTCGTCCACTATCTTTGCATAGCGGATCTGACAAGCCGTCCGCTCGGTAGACTTAGGGAAACACGGCCTGGTTCAGCCGACCTGGCCCACGAACTGCTGCAGTTCCGGCGTTCGCGGCGCGGCGAACACTTCCTTCGGAACGCCTTCCTCATGCACCTTGCCGTGATGCATGAAGACGAGCTTGGTGCCGACGTCGCGGGCGAAGCGCATTTCATGCGTGACCAGAATCAGCGTCATGCCCTCGCGTGCCAATTGTTCGACCACGCGCAGCACCTCGTTGACCAGCTCGGGATCGAGCGCCGAGGTGATTTCGTCGCATAGCAGCACCTTCGGCCGCATCGCCAGCGAACGGGCGATGGCGACGCGCTGCTGCTGGCCGCCGGAGAGTTCGCTCGGATAGGCGTCCATCTTTTCCGACAATCCCACCTTGGCCAGCACTTCGGCGGCGGTCGTGCGCGCTTCCGCCTTCGACACCTTGTTGACGACGGTCGGTGCCAGCATGACGTTCTCGGCGGCGGTCAGATGCGGAAACAGGTTGAACTGTTGAAACACCATGCCGACATGGCGGCGGAGTTCACGCAGGTTGGTGGCCAGGCCGCCGACTTCGATGCCGTCGGCGGTGATGGTGCCGGACTGATAGGTCTCCAGCCCGTTGATACAGCGGAGCAGTGTGCTTTTGCCCGAGCCGGAGCGGCCGATGATGGCGACCACGTCGCCCTTGGCGATGTCGAGCGAGACGCCTTTCAGCACCTCGTTCGCACCAAAACTCTTCCTGACGTCACGAATGCTAACGAGCGACATTGAGGCGGCCTTCGATTTTCTTCGCCCACCAGGACAGCGGGAAGCACAGGCAGAAATAGATCAGCGCGACCAGCGAGTAGACCAGGAACGGCCGGAAGGTCGCATTGTTGAGCATGGTGCCGGCCTTGGTCAGTTCGACGAAGCCGATGATCGAGGCGAGCGCCGTGCCCTTGATGACCTGCACGGAGAAGCCCACGGTGGGTGCGATCGCGATGCGCGACGCCTGCGGCAGGATGACGTAGCGCATCTGCTCGATGTAGCTGAGCGCGAGGCTGGAGGAAGCCTCCCATTGGCCCTTCGGTATCGACTCGACGCAGCCGCGCCAGATCTCGGTCAGGAACGCACTGGTCCAGAACGTCAGCGCCAGCGTGGCTGCGGTCCATGGCGAGACCTCGATGCCGAACAGCGCGATGCCGAAGAAAAAAAGAAACAGCTGCATCAGCAGCGGCGTGCCCTGGAAGAACTCGATATAGACCTTGGTGAACCATTCCAGCGCCGGGATCCGCGACGTGCGCATGAACAACAGCACCAGCCCGACGATGCCGCCGCAGGCAAACGCGATCAGCGACAGCACGATCGTCCATTGCGTGGCGATTAGAAGGTTCGACAGGATGTCCCAGAAGCTGAACTGCAGCATGGTTCACCTCGCCTTGAAGATGACGCGGCCGAGCGCGCGCAACAGCGAGCGCGTCAGCATCGCCAGCAGGAGGTAGGCCAGCGCGGCGAGCAGATAGACCTCGAAGTTGCGGAAGTTTCGCGACGCCACGAAATTCGCGGCGTAGGTGAGGTCTTCCGCCGAAATCTGCGACACCACCGCCGAACCCAGCATGACGATGATGATCTGCGACGACAGCGCCGGGTAGATTTTTCGGAACGCCTGGTTGAGAACGATACGGCGCAGCACCTCCCATTTGGTCATGGCGAGGCTGAGGCCGGCCTCGATATGGCCTTTGGGCACGGCCTCGATGCCGGCACGGATGATCTCGGTCGAGTAGGCGCCGAGATTGATCACCATGGCGAGGAAGGCGGCGGTGGTTTCGCTGAGTTTCAGCCCGAGCGCCGGCAGGCCGAAGAAGATGAAGAACAACTGCACGATGAACGGCGTGTTGCGGATCAGTTCGACATAGACTGCCACCACGCGGCCGAGCCAAACGGGGCCGAACGTGCGCGCCGAGGCGCCGGCGGTGCCGACCGCGATGCCGGCCACCGTCGAGACAACCGTGAGGACGATCGTGAAGATCAGCCCCTGCAGGAGCACGTTCCAGTAGGGCAGCAGTTCGGCGAATTGCAGTTTGTAGGACACTGCGGGCGCTCCGGCGTTCCGTTCAGAAGCCGGGCGGCAAGGGGGCCTTCAGCCACTTCTCCGATAATTTGGCGATATCGCCTGATGCCTTCGCCTTGGTGATGATCTCGTTGACCTTGGCCAGCAGCGCCGGCTCGTTCTTGTTGAGCCCGACATAACAAGGGCTGTCCTTGATCACGAATTTCAGCGCCGGCGCACGGGCAGGGACCTTTTCGGCGATCGCTGCCGCGACCGTGTTGCCGGTAGCGATCAGGTCGACCTGACCGGACACGAAGGCGGCGATGGTCGCGTTGTTGTCCTCGAAACGCTTGACGGTCGCGTCCGGCGGGGCCGAGGCGGTCAGCGCCTGCTCCTCGATGGCGCCGCGGGTGGCGCCGATGGTCTTGCCCTTGAGATCGGCCGCGCTGGCAACCGCAATCGCCTTGGTGCCGAACACACCTGAGAAGAACGGCGCATAGGCGATCGAGAAGTCGATGACCTTTTCGCGCTCTTCGTTCTTGCCGAGGCTTGAGATCACGAGGTCGGCCTTGTTGGTCTGCAAATAGGGAATGCGGTTGGCGCTGGTCACCGGGATGATCTCGGTCTTCACCCCGAGTTCCTTGCCGATCAGATTGGCCATGTCGATGTCGTAGCCCTGCGGCTTGAGATCGAGGCCGGCGGAGCCGAACGGCGCAAAATCCTGCGGCACCGCGATCTTGATCACCTTCGACTTCATGATGGAATCGAGGGCGTCGGCATGGGCCTGCGTCGCCACCGCTGCAGTGGCAATTGCGGCGGCAAGCAACAGTTTCTTGAAAGGCATTCTATCGTCTCCGAGGTTACGCCGATTCACCGCCTCCGAGATTGCTCTCGGTGGGTATCATTCGGCTGATGTGGCCCGGCTCCACGTCGCGGTTCGACCCTGCCCGACGCCTCGCGTTTAGGCAATGCTGGGCGGTGCTCTTTTTGGCGGCTTTTTGTGGGTCGTTTTCGAGCACAGTCACGCGACCATGCGTTGTGCTGCGGCGTTCGTTGAACCCGTCGGTTCGTGATTACCGCAGGCCTTCATACACCATGAAGCCGCGCGCGATGGCGAGCTTGCGCAAGGCGCGCGGAACGAACTTTTGCGGCCGGTGCAAATAGCGCCACGACGTCACCTTGAAGTCCCTGATCGTGCCGAGGTCGGCTTCGAACGGCGCAAGCACTCCGGTCAGGCTGATCGGCGCATGCGCGCGGTTGTTGAACGGCAGCAGCAGCAACTCCAGATGCGTCGTCGTGCCGTCTTCCGACGTTGCGGTGATGCCGGCAATCGCCGCCAGCATTTCTTCGGCGACGCAAGTGATGATCTCCTCGATCTCGCGGCGGTTGTCCGCCGTGAACAGCGCGGAGAAGCTCGTATCCTTCAGGTCACGGCCGAGCAGGGCGCTGACCCGCGTTCCGGCGACGCGAAACGGGTAGCCGGCATCGTTGTCGTAGGACAGCACGAAGATGTCGCCGAGCAGTTCGCGCACCGCGCCGGGCTCGATCTCGCTGCGGTCCGGCGCCCGCGCATCGCCGCGCTTCGCATCCCAATAGGCGAAGAACTCGCGGCTCGATGGGTGTTTCATAACTAATCCTCGCCCCGGGTTGCCTTGAGCGAGACACTTCTGTCCCGCTTTTGCGCAACACGCCTTCCCTTGGCTGTTGTGCAGGACAGGCTTTGCAGCGTCCATGCCGGGAACGCGATTTGGCCGCGCGAGCCACGGCTTTGCGTTGTTAACGTTAAATTAACTACGAGGTTGGCGAAGGCGGGGCGGCCTGCGTAGTGTGGAACGCATCGGACGGCGCCGGCTTATCTCCAATTCGCGGCGCAGTTGGTACACAGGTGGCGGTCAAACAGTTTGGTCATCGCGCGGGGAGGGGTGGGGATGTAATCCTTAGCTCCTGGGGCGCGAGAAGATCAGCAAGACAAGGGAGGACGTTCTCAGCGTCCTCCCTTTTTCTTTGCCGATTGTGCACATCTCCTGTTCCGGACGCGGCAGAGCCGAATGACGCTCCGCTATGTACCCGATATGGAATAGCTGTGATTGTGCACTTGCACAGGGCGGGCAAAGCCGCCTATCTGGGCCAATACACCTCGAAGCCGCCTTGCAAGGTCCTGGCCTTTGGAATCCCAGCCTTACTCATCCCTGGCCGAGCCGCCGGACGCCCCGCACGAGCCGATCCTGACGCTGCCGGGCGCGCTGACGGCCTATGTCGCGCTGATCGCAGCGATCCATTTGCGGGTGCTGCTGCCGGTGGAACTGGAGAACTGGACCATCGACGTGTTCGGTTTCATTCCGAAGCGCTACGATTCCACGCTGCTCAACATCACTTTTCCCGGCGGGGCCGGCGCCAAGGTCTGGACCTTCGTCACCTATTCCCTGTTGCATGCAAATCTCAGCCATATCGGCTTCAACGTGCTGTGGCTGTTGCCGTTCGGCAGCGCGCTGGCGCGCCGGTTCGGTGCCATCAGGTTCTTCGGATTCATGGCGATGACGGCCGTGGCGGGCGCACTGGCGCATCTCGTAACCCATGAGCACGCGATCGCGCCGATGATCGGCGCCTCAGCCTCGGTATCCGGCGCCATGGCCGCCGCCATCCGCTTCGCCTTCGTGCAGGGAAGTTTTCTTTCGTTCAACCGGGGCGATGCGGATGCCGCGGCGAAGGTTCCAGCGCTGTCGCTTGTCCGGGCATTGCGCAACCCGCGCGTGCTCGCATTTCTGGCGGTGTGGTTCGGCGTCAACATCATCTTCGGCCTCGGGTCGATTTCGATCGGCACTGACGGCGCCAGCGTCGCCTGGCAGGCGCATATCGGCGGATTTCTCGCCGGCCTGATGTTGTTTTCGCTGTTTGACCCGGTGCCGCGTGCGGCGCCACAAGCCGCCGATGCCTCCTCGCCGGACGAGCCCGGCCGCGTCTGATCGCCGCTTGCGGCGAGGGACGATTTCATTCATCATCCACATAAAGTTGCAACGCAAGCCAACGCCAACGCCGCTGCCGTGCAGGACAGCCGCGTGTAAACCGCGCTCGAAACGACACCGGCGCGGAACTGTTGATTGAAGACTCGCGAACAAGTCGGGCTCTCGGGGGCACCAACGGATTCAGGGAGGCGACAATGACGGTACGTTCAATTCTAGACACCAAGGGCCATCAGATCCTGAGCCTCGAGCCGGACGCCAAGCTTTCGGCGGCGGTCAAGATCCTTGGCGAGCGCAAGATCGGCGCCGTGCTGGTGATGAACCAGGGACGTCTTGAAGGTATTTTGTCGGAGCGCGACATTGTCCGGGTGCTGGGCGAGCGCGGCGCCAGGGTGCTCGAGGAGCCCGTCAGCGCCGTGATGACGCGCAAGGTCGTGAGCTGCCGCGAGTCCGACACCGTCTCCGGCATCATGGAAATGATGACGATCGGCAAGTTCCGCCACTTGCCCGTGGTCGAGGACGGCAAGGTGGTGGGCCTGATTTCGATCGGCGACATCGTCAAGCGCCGCGTCCAGGAATACGAAGCCGAGCAGGAAGCGCTGCGCGACTACATCAAGACGGCGTGAGCTTGTTTTGACGCGTTTTCTTGGCGCGAACCGGTATCCACTTCGCTTAAAAACGCTACGTTATTCCTTCTCGGCCTTTTCGACCGCCGGCTCGGCTTCGCCCGCCGGCGGCGGCGCCAGAATGTGGATCGCCTCCTGGATTGACTCGATGGCGCGTTCGGCCGCCTTTACGCCGTGCGCGATCAGGTCGTCGGCGCGATGAAAATCGAACCAGCCGATCTTGCCGACGCGGGGCGAGATCAGGAGGTCGGGCGGATCGCCAGCCAACCGCGCGCGGGTGATGCGGTCCTGCATGATGTTGAACGCATCGACCATGACCGACGAGATGCCCGGCCGTCCGCCGCCGCCAAAGAACTCACGCTTCATGGTGCGTTCGGCGGAGAAGAATTTTCCGATACCGCGTTTCCGTGGCTCGGGTTCGGGCTGCGCTTCCGGCATCACCGATACCGAAACGCCGGGCGTCGGGCCGTGGGAGTAGATCGTCGTGGAGTGCGTGAAGACATCGCTGGAAAGATTGGCGGCGATGACGATCTCCGCGCCGAGCGCGCGAGCCGCCGACACCGGCACCGGATTTACCAGGGCGCCGTCGACCAGCCAGCGGTCGCCGACCAGCACGGGCGAAAATATTCCGGGCAATGCGTAGGAGGCGCGCATCGCGTCCACCATCGGGCCATGGGTCAGCCAGATCTCGTGGCCAGTGCGGACTTCGGTCGCAACCGTGGCAAATTTCACCGGCAGGTCTTCGATCAGGTTGTGGCCCATTGCAGCCTCGATTTCGGCCGCAAGCTTGGCGCCGCCGATCAGGCCCGAGCCGTTCAGGCGGATGTCGAGATAGGAGAAGACGCTTCGCGGCTGCAGGCTGCGTGCCCATTCTTCCACCGCATCGAGATGTCCGGAGGCATAGGCGCCGCCGACCACGGCGCCGATCGACGTTCCCACTACGACGTTGGGAATGATTCCGTGGGCTACCAGCGTCCTGATGATGCCGATATGGGCAAAGCCGCGAGCGGCGCCGCCGCCCAGCGCCAGCCCGATTACCGGCCGGCGGATGCTGCCGAGCCCTACCTTGTCGTGATCATCAGAGCCTTTTTGGCCGCGGCCCATCCAGCTATCCAACACGCAAACTCTCCTGCGGCACCAACGATATTCGCCGCGGCGCGGCCGCGCCAGACGAGTCCATTCCGATCCGCCTGCATGGTTTATGCCCGGCGAAAGCGGCCGGGAATGTGACTGGACCACGACCGCAGGACTAACATTGGGTGCCGGTGCGGGTTCCGCTACCGCCGCCGGCCGAACTTCCGCTACAGAGGCTTGAATTTGCCGCGTTTTCGGTGAAAAGCATGGCCATGATCTCGGGCGGTAACGGTATCGTTGGATTCGGGCGGGGCGGATGGCCTTTCCCGGCACTGGCGCTTGCCTTGTCACTGGTCGCGTTAATTCCGGCCTCAGTCTCGGCCCAGATGTTCCAGGACCGCCCGCCGCCGGTGCCGCCGGCCGCGGTTCCGGATGTCCAGACCCCGCCAGCCATGAATCTGGCGCCGCCGTCGGGGACGGGAGCAATCCCGCCGCCACTGAACCAGCCGACCATTGTGCCACCGTCGATCGCAACGGTCCCGCCGGTTGCGCCGCCAGCGGCCGCAGTTCCAACTCAGGGGGTGCTGTCGCTGACGGCGCGCTACGGCAAGGATCTGCCGGTCATCAATGGCGGGCTGGTGTGGCGGGTGTTCGCCGACAAGCCCGACGACACCGGCACGTTCAAGCTGATCCGCGAGGAGCGCGGCGCGACCCCGAACATCGTGCTGCCGCCCGGCAGTTACGTCGTCCACGTGGCGCTTGGCCTGGTCAGCGCGGTGCGGGCGGTGAGCCTGAAGGCGGAGACCGATCGCGTGGCCTTCGTGCTTCCGGCCGGCGGACTGCGCATCGAGGGCCGCGTCGGCTCGAGCAAGATTCCGCCGAACCAGATTTCGTTCGCGCTCTACAAGGGCAGCCAGTTCGAAGGGGGCGCTGGCGCCGAGCGCCAGTCGCTGGTGCCCAACGTCCCCGCAGGCGATGTCGCGCTGCTGCCGGAGGGGACCTATTACATCATCTCCAACTATGGCGACGCCAACTCGGTCGTGCGCTCCGACATCCGCGTCCAGGCCGGCAAGCTGACGGACGTGACCGTCAGCCACCGCGCGGCGGTGATTACGCTGAAGCTCGTCAGTGACCGGGGCGGCGAGGCGCTCGCTAACACCGCGTGGTCCGTCATCACCCCGGGCGGCGACGTCATCAAGGAATCGATCGGCGCGTTTCCGCGCGTCGTGCTGTCCGAGGGCGAATACCGCGCGATTGCCAAGAACGAAGGCAAGGTGTTCGAGCGGCCCTTCAACGTCGTCAACGGCGTCGACGCCGAGGTCGAGGTCATGGCGCGCTAGCCAGGCACAAAATCGCGAAAACAACCCCATGCAAAGTAGAATTGGGCTCGCCTCGCACCGTCGTCACGGCTCAACCTAATCCCACTCCAGGGCATCCATCCTCTCTTGCGGACTCTAGAACCGCGTCACGATATCGGAAAGAATTGGGCGCGGGCGGTCTTCGGCAGGTTTTGCCGGTGTGCCAATATGGATTAAGCCGGCGAGTTTTTCGTCCGCCTTCAAGCCAAGCCCGTCGAGCACGTCGCGGTCGAATGCGAACCAGCCGGTGAGCCAGTTGGCGCCATAGCCGAGCGCGGTGGCGGCGGATGTTCATCGCGCTGGCGCGCGGACAATTCCTGCTCCCACGCCGGAACCTTCGGATGCGGCTTTGTAAAGCTCACCACGGCGATCACCAGCGGCGCGTCCATGCTCGTCGCAGTATTGCTCATCATTTAATGAGCGTTGTATCGCCTCACTCTCGCCGACGAGAGCCTCAGTCTCGTCAACCAGACAGCTTACCTCTCCGACACTGCGATCTTGATCTACACCAGCAGCGAAGGAGATGGCATGGCGTACGATTTCAGCCTCGAGGGCGCAAAATGGGGCTCATCCGAACTGGGCACTGCGGGCGGGACGGTCACTTGGGCCGTCGATGACAGTATCTCCCAGACAGACCTGCAATCCATCAATGCTGCATTCGCTGAGTGGTCCAAGGTCGCCAATATTCAATTCCAGGAAGTCGCGTCCACTGCCGATGCTGACATCGATTTTGCAAACAGTGCGATCGATGGTGCCAGCAACGTCCTGGGAGTCACGGGCTTCAGTTTTTCAGGGGGCCAGCTTCAGCATGCGGACGTCACGTTCGATAGTGGCGACCATCTGAGCGGCTCGGACTTGACCCTCGTCGCGACCCACGAGATCGGGCATGCGATTGGACTGGGTCACTTCAACGACGATCCCGCGGTGATGAACTCGACCGCCAATTTCTCGCTCACCGGTTTGGCGCAATCCGATATCGACGGCGTTGTGGCGCTTTATGGCGCCAACACCACCGACATGGCGGATGCGGGCACGGGGACCACGCCGCCGGACACCGCCACTCCCGATGACGGGACTGGCGGCTGTGGCGGAACCCAGACGGCTGCGGGCGATGGCGGCACCGGTGCAGATGCCGGCCTAGGTGATGGCGGCGCGCACCATGGCTTCGGCGGTGATCTTGGCGGCCGATTCGCAGATCTCGCATCTCTGCTGCATTCATTCCAGGGTGACCGCGGCGATGCAGCCGCCGCATCGGGCGCTGATTTGCACAGCGCGCCGCTCGCAGAACTGATCAATGTAGCGCACCAGCATTTCGACCATCATATGTGGGGTTGATCGTGCGCGCGATGGTCGTCATGTCGTGACGACGCGACAATGTCCGGCGCAGAACGAGAGTTCTGCGCCGGGCATTGTCGTTGATTGACGATTAAGAGGACGGCCTAAGTCGCAAACAGCGAATGTGACGAGCCGGAGTCTAAAACCATGTCTAAAACCGCGTCACGATATCTGACAGCGCCGGGCGCGGGCGGTCCTCGGCAGGCTTTGCCGGCGTGCCGATATGGATGAAGCCGGCGAGTTTTTCATCCGCCTTCAAGCCAAGCCCGTCGAGCACGTCGCGGTCGAATGCGAACCAGCCGGTGAGCCAGTTGGCGCCATAGCCGAGCGCGGTGGCGGCGGTGACGATGTTCATCGCGCTGGCGCCCGCGGACAATTCCTGCTCCCACGCCGGCACCTTCGGATGCGGCTTTGTAAAGCTCACCACCGCAATCACCAGCGGCGCGTCCATCAGCCGGCGTTTCTCCACCTCGATATCGGCGGTGGGTGCAGCCGGATTCTTCTTCGCGAACACTTGCGCGATGACATCGCCGGCCCGCGCCCGGGCGTCGCCCTCGAACACGATGAAGCGCCACGGCGTCAGCTTGCCGTGATCGGGCACCCGCGCGCCGATGGTCAGGATGGTGTCGAGTTCGCCGGCCGTCGGGCCGGGGCCGCTCATCTCGCGGGGCTTTACCGAGCGGCGGATCTTCAGGAGTTCAAGGGCGTCAGGCACTAAGGGTCTCTTTCGTCGGAAATGGCTGTGCCACAGATAGGGGCACAGCCGGTCCAGCGGAAGCCGATTTAGACCGATTATGATCAGCCCGCGGCCCGCTCCCGCTTCACATCAGGCGGCGTCGCTTCCTCGACGAGCGCGGCCAGCGCCTCGTCGGTCGGCATCACCTTCTGCCCCTCGCTGCCGAGCCGGCGGATCGAGACCGAATGGGTCTCGGCTTCCTTCTTGCCGACGACGAGCAGGGCAGGGATTTTTGCCAGCGAGTGCTCGCGGACCTTGTAGTTGATCTTCTCGTTGCGCAAATCGATCTCGACGCGCAATCCGGCACGCCGCGCGGCGGCCGCGACCACCTTGGCGTATTCGTCGCCCTCGGACGTGATCGTCGTCACCACGGCTTGCACCGGCGCCAGCCAGAGCGGGAAGTTACCGGCGAAGTGCTCGATCAAAATGCCGATGAAGCGTTCCATCGAGCCGCAGATCGCGCGGTGTACCATGACCGGCGCCTTCTTCGAGCCGTCGGCGTCGATGTAGAACGCGCCAAACCGTTCCGGCAGGTTGAAGTCGACCTGCGTGGTGCCGCATTGCCAGTCGCGGCCGATGGCGTCGCGCAGCACATACTCGAACTTCGGCCCGTAGAACGCGCCTTCGCCGGGGTTGATCGCGGTCTTGATGCGGTTGCTGCCGCTGGCCTGGATTTCCGCCAGCACGGTCGCCATCACGCGCTCGGCATGATCCCACATCTCGTCGGTGCCGACGCGCTTATCCGGCCGGGTCGAGAGTTTGACCGTCAGTTCGCCGTCGAAGCCGAAATCGGCATAGGTCGACAGGATCAGCTCGTTGATCTTGAGGCACTCGTCGGCAAGCTGGGCTTCCGTGCAGAACACGTGCGCGTCATCTTGCGTAAACCCGCGCACGCGCATCAGGCCGTGCATGGCGCCCGACGGCTCGTAGCGATGCACCACGCCGAATTCTGCAAGGCGCAAGGGCAGGTCGCGGTAGCTCTTCAAGCCATGCTTGAAGATCTGCACATGGCCCGGGCAGTTCATCGGCTTCAGCGCAAACCAGCGCTTGTCCTCGGCCTCGTCGCCGGCCGACTGCGCCGCGAACATGTTCTCGCGGTACCAGTCCCAGTGACCGGACGTTTCCCACAACACCTTGTCGAGGATCTGCGGCGCATTGACCTCGCTGTAGTCGCCGGTCAGGCGGCGGCGCATATAGGCGATCAGCGCCTGGAAGATGGTCCAGCCCTTCGGGTGCCAGAACACCACGCCGGGGCCTTCTTCCTGGAAGTGGAACAGGTCGAGCTCGCGGCCGAGCTTGCGGTGGTCGCGCTTCTCGGCTTCCTCGATCTGCTTGAGGTAAGCGTCGAGCTCTTCCTGCTTGGCGAACGCCGTGCCGTAGATGCGCGTCAGCATCGGGTTGTTCGAGTCGCCGCGCCAATAGGCGCCCGCCACCTTCATCAGCTTGAAGGCATTGCCGACCTTGCCGGTCGAACTCATATGCGGGCCGCGGCAAAGGTCGAACCAGTCGCCCTGGAAATAGATCTTGATCGGTTCGTCGCCGGGAATGGCGTCGACCAGTTCGACCTTGAAGGCCTCGCCCTTGTCGCGAAACACCTGCTTTGTCTTTTCGCGGTCCCACACTTGCTTGGTGAAGGGCTTGTCGCGCGCGATGATCTCGCGCATCCGTTTTTCGATCGCCGAAAAATCTTCCGGCGTGAACGGCTCGTTGCGGAAGAAGTCGTAATAGAAGCCGTTCTCGATCACCGGGCCGATGGTGACCTGCGTGCCCGGCCACAGCGACTGCACCGCTTCCGCCAGCACATGCGCGCAGTCATGCCGGATCAGTTCCAGCGCGCGCGCGTCGTCGCGGTTGATGAGCTCGATCTTCGCATCGCCCGAGATCGGATCGTTGAGGTCGGTGACCACGCCATCCAGCGCCATTGCCACCGTGCGCTTGGCCAGCGACGGCGAGATGCCCTTGGCGAGGTCGAGTCCAGTGATGTCCCTGGGATATTCGCGCTTCGCGCCGTCCGGGAAGGTGAGGGTGATCTTTTCCAAGGGCTCGGCCGGTTTCAAATTAGCAAGGCCGAACTGGAATCCGGATGCGGGCGGGTTCTGGTCAGACATGTCATTCTCCTAAAGCTCACTCCTGCGAACGAGCGCAGGTAAGCGGGAAGCAGCGGTATAGCAGGGGATTCGGCTCCTGCAATCGGGCAATATCGAGAAATTCAGGTCAAATCCTGCCTACAATCAATGGCCTTAAGTCCGATCGCTCGAGCACCGCGAGAGGCGGCGCGATCAAGGGTTGCGGTGGCGGCAGGCATTCTCTAGCTTTGGCCGTTGCTTCCGTTATCCCGCTGATTACGCCGGTCATGATGCTTCGCCTTCTCCTTCTCGCAGCCCTGCTGCTGGTTCACGGCGAGGTGCGTGCCGAATCGCCGGCCGAAAAGGCTGGATTTGCACCCAGGCTGATCATTTACAATGCCAGGGGCCCTGCCAATTCGTGCGGTCCGGGCTGCGATCGCTGGATTGCGATCGAGGGCCAGGTCGACGAGGGCGCGGCCGTGCGCGTCAGCCGCTTCCTGCGCGACGTCAAGGACACCAGGCGGCCGATCTACCTTCATTCGCCGGGCGGCTCGGTCAGGCCATCCTACGCCATCGCCCGCCTGCTGCGCAGCAGGAAGGCCACAGCCCGGATCGGACGCACCATCGCAACCGCCTGCGCCGGAGTAACCCAGGTCGACGCGGCCTGCCTCAAGGTCAAGACGGCAGGCGGGGAGGTCGAGGCCGAGCTCACGACCCGCAACGCCATGTGCAATTCTGCCTGCGGCTATCTGTTTCTCGGCGCCACGACCCGCGAGGTCGCGCCCGATGCCGCGATCGCCGTACATAACTCCAGGCTCACGCTGCTCGTTCGCGGGCCATTCTCGGCGCAGCAGATTGCCGATTTCAAGCAACGCGGCATCGAGAGGGCTGACCGAGAGCGCGCCGCCTTCGTCGTTTCCATGGGCGTTCGCCGTGAGCTGGATGATCTCATCAAGACGGTAAAATTCGAGAGCTTGCATGTCCTCACGCGGGCCGAGCTCTATCGCTTCGGCATCGATACACGCCCCTTGCCGGAAACGGCGTGGACACTCGAAGCCGCGTCGCGCCCGTACGTCCGCAAGATCGCCGCGGCAAAACAGGGCGACGACGCGTCGTTCCGAACGATGGAGTGGCGGCTGTTCTGCGAGAACAAGGATCGCGCCCGGCTGATGTTCGTGCGGGAATCCGACCCAAGCGGTGGTGGCCTCAGGACGATGATGCTGACGGCGGGACCGGACAAGTCCGTGGCCTTTGGAAAGTATCCCGCGCGCGTCGGCAAGTACGAGGTGTGGAGCGATATCGTCGCCCCCGATGCCATGCAGGCGATGCTGGCAGCTTCCAGCCTTCACATGGGCGAGGGTACGCTCGACCCGGAAGGCAAGACCAAGCTCGCGACGTTCGACATCGATACGCTTGGCCTTGGGACGTCATGGACGCAGCTGTTGACATCGTGCCCGGCAAACACCACCCGGCCTGCGGCCACGTCTTCCAGTCTCAACCCATCTCCCGCAATTCCACCGGTTTCCGCTGTTCCCGCGACTCCGGCGAAGTGAGCGCAAGATGCGCTATCGATACGGCTGTTCGGTGCTGGCGAAAGCCCAAGGCATGCGATGCAAGCCGCGAATGTCGGCCGATCACTTCGCGAGATCGCCGACGAACGGCCTGATGTGGTCGAGCACCGCTTGCTGGTCACCGGCGAAGGCCCAGTGATCGGCGCCGTCGAGCTCGATGAAACGCGCCTGCGGGATGTGGTCGGCAAGATGTCTTCCGGCGCCGATGCGGACGGCGCGGTCGCCGCGGCGGTGCAGCACCAGCGTCGGAACGGCAACCCGCTTGAGAAGATGCCGCACATCCGTATCGCGCAGAGCCTCGAGCACGCCCTTGATGGCGCCCGGGCTGGAGGCCGCGCGAAGCAGGCCGGCCCACCAGGCTCGCGCTTTCGCGTCGCCGGCCAGAGTAGGCGCGAACGCCTCGATTCCCGCCGGCCCGCCCCAGGCTGACACGATCTGCTGCAGCCACGCATCAAATTGATCGGCGTGCAGCGCATGCGGATAGTCAGGCGCAAAGCTTCCCTTCGCGAGCGAGTCGAACAGGATCAGCCCGGCAACGCGGTCAGGATGCTCGGCCGCAAAACTGATGCAGGCCGGCCCGCCTTCGGATGCGCCGAACAGCACGACCCGGCGCGAGCCCGCGGCATCGAGCACGGTGCCGATGTCCTGTGCGGTCGCCTCAGCGCTCGGCCTGTACCCGACCCGGTCGGAAAGGCCGACGCCGCGGCGGTCGAACAGAATGAGACGGCCCATCTCGGCCAGCGAGGAGAGAAACGCCCGACATCCTACATCCTCCCAGACGCGCTCGACATGGGACACGAAACCGGCCAGCACCAGGATGTCGATGCGCCCCTTGCCGTAGGTCTGGAAGGCGAGATGGACGCTGCCGCCGCTGACATATTGGGTCGCCGGCGGCGCCTCGGCAGCGGCTTCGAGCAGTGTGGTCGTCTCGGCTTCGGGCGCGACGTCGAGTTCGTCGCGCAAGCGTTGCGTCAGCGCCTTGAACTGCCGTTCGGCCGCGGCGCGATCGCCGCCCAGCATCAAATTGCGAATGAGGTGGCGTGCATAGATTTCGCTGAGCGGATCGAGCGCCACCAGGCGGCCGGCATGCGCGGCGGCGGAGGCGTAGTCGCCCGTTGACTGCTTCTCCTGCACCACGCGCTCCAGCGCCTGGATCGCGCGGCCGCGCAGGGCTTCCCTGCGGAAGAATGCCCACTCGTCGAATTGCGGGCAGTCGCCGGGCGAGAAGCCGTCGAGAAAGTCGGCTTGATAAAGAGTGCTGGCACGCTCGAACGCGCCGCGGTCGCAAGCCTCTTCGAACAGGCGTGAATCGATTTTCAGATCGAGTGCCGCCGACAGCCGGACCGTGGATCTGTCGGAGGCGAGCACATCGCCGAGCGCGAGCTGGAGGCGATGCAGCAGCCGGCGCAGCCGTGCCCTTACCACGTCCGCCGGACTTTCCGGCCACAGCATGGTTGCGATCACATCGCGCCCGACCGGGCCCTTGGCTTCGGCCAGATAGACCAGCAGCGCGAGGCCCTTGCGCAACGCCAACGGGCACAGGCGGTCATCACAACGGATCTCCGGGAACCCGAGCGTCCGGACGCTGAACGAAGCCATGGCGGTGCGATCTTCAGTGCTGGCGTCCAGGAACGCGGTGGCGTTGCGGGGACGCCATGCGCCCCGGGGACGCTGAGGGGACGCTGCGATGATAGCACCGGGCGGAATACACCGTCACCCTTTGGAGAAACGTCATGATTGGACGCGCCGTCGCCCTCGTTTATGGCCTCGCGAGCTATCTCATCTTCTCGCTTTCATTTGCCTACACGCCGGCCTTCCTCGGCAATTTCCTCGTCCCGAAGACGATCGACGTCGGACCGGACAGCGCTCCCGCGCACGCGGTCGTGATCGACGCGATTCTGCTTGGCCTGTTTGCGATCCAGCACAGCGTCATGGCGCGCCCGGCCTTCAAGCGCTGGTGGACGCGCATCATCCCGGCGTCCTGCGAGCGCAGCACCTATGTGCTGATCTCGAGCGCTCTGTTGATCCTTACATTCTGGCAGTGGCGCCCGATCGCCGCGACCGTCTGGCGCGTTGAGGGCTGGTCGGCAGCGATGCTCACGGCGATCTTCTGGATGGGCTGGCTGATCGCGCTGCTTTCGACATTTCAGATCGATCATTTTGAGCTGTTCGGCTTGCGCCAGGTCGTCGACGCGCTGCGTGGAGCCGCCGGTCGCATGCAGGCGTTCAGGACGCCGCTGCTGTACCGGCTGGTGCGTCACCCGCTGATGCTGGGCATGCTGCTCGCGTTCTGGGCGGCCCCGCATATGACGGCGGGACATCTGTTGTTCGCCGTTATGAGCACCGCCTACATCCTTGTCGGCGTCAGGTTGGAGGAGCGAGACCTCGTTGCCGCGTTCGGCGCGAGCTACGAGCAGTATCGCCGGCGCGTTCCGATGCTCTTGCCGCGTCTCTTCGGCGGCGACTCCGTCGCGTCAGAAACGCGTCGCGGAGGTTGAGATGCGTGCCATTCTTTGCAACGCCTTTAAAGGCATCGAAGCCCTTGGGTTCACCGAGGTCGAGGAGCCACGCCCGGCAGCCAACGAGGTTCTCGTTGATGTCCATGCCGCGTCCGTCAGCTACATGGACTACTTGATGAGCTGCGGCGGCTATCAGATGCGGCCGGCGCTTCCCTATGTGCCGGGAACGGATGCTGCCGGAATCGTGCTGGCCTGCGGCGACCGGGTTACGCGCTTCCGACCCGGAGACCGGGTCAGTTGCGGCAACTGGTTCGGTGCATTTGCGGAGCGCATGGTCGCCAAAGAGAGCAGCGTCGCCATGCTGCCGGCCAACGTTGATTTCACCGTGGGGTCGACGGTGATGCACACCTATCTCACGGCCTGGTATGCACTGATTGAGCGGGCGCGGCTGCAGGCCGGTGAGACGGTGCTCGTGACGGGGGCCGCCGGCGGCGTTGGCCTCGCCTGTGTCGAGATCGCGCATTTGATGGGCGCGCGGGTCATTGCCGTTGTCGGCGGGGCTGCGAAGGCAGCGCTGGTCCGCACGCATGGCGCCGCCGAGGTCGTCGACCATTCGTGCGAAGACGTGCGTGAACGTGTGAAGGCCCTTGCAGGGAAGGGTCTCGACATCTGCGTTGACAATGTCGGCGGCGCACGCTTCGCGACGCTCGCGAGGTCTATGGGCTGGAACGGTCGGCTGCTTCCGATCGGCTTCACCAGCGGCGAGATTCCATCGCTCGCCATGAATCTGCCTTTGCTCAAGAACTATTCGGTCGTCGGCGTGTTCGTCGGCGCCTGGATGGAGCGTTACCCGGATGAAGCTGCCCGCGCGGCGGAGCGGGTCATGGCATGGGTCGGCGAGTGCAAGCTCCGCCCGCAGGTCGATCGGGTGCTTCCGCTCCAGCGTGCCGGTGAAGCGATGGGTCTGGTGGCGAACAGGCGCGCGATGGGGCGGATTGTGCTGCAGGTCAGGCAAGACGCCTGACCGTTTTACCGGCTCGCTGCCGGTGCGCTGGCGACCCGGGTCAAAGCGGGCGTAGCGGCCATCTTGACCAGCACGTCCTTGACCGGATGCTCGGTCCAGGCCTGCGTGACGTAATTGCGATGGGTAACGCCATCGGGCGTCTGCACGAACACGACGCTGCCGGGCCGCAGCGGCCCGTCCATGCTCTCGGTGACCGTGATGCCCCTGTCGCGGAGCGTCTGCATCAGTTCCTGGTCGTGCCGCTTGGTGTAGCGGGTATATGAAGAGACGAAGAAGCCGGTCCGGTTCTTCTCGATCCATGACGCGAACTTATCGAGTTCGCCATAGACGGCGTCGAGCAGGAACACGCCGCGCACCCGGTTGGGGACGCCGCCGACCTCGAGGCTCCAGGCGGTCGGCAGGAAGCCGCCGCTGTAGCCGACGATCACGATCGGCAGGTTCGCGAACGCCTGCGCCGACGTCGGATCGCCGTAGAGGCGGGCGAGGTGGCTGGCTGACTCATCGATGAAGCGCTTGAAGCCGCCCGGTTGCCAGAACTTGCCGGCCGAGGAATCGGCGGCGTTCACCGCGAGTTGCGGCGCGAGCAGCACGGCGTTGACGCCGGAATCCGAGATCTGCTGCGGCACCAGTTGCCGATCGCGGACGTCGCGCTCCAGCGTCGCGCCGTTGCCGTGGAAGAACACCACGATCACGCCCGGCTTCCTGACATCGAACGTCTCGGGGACGTGCACCAGCACGCGGCTGTCGTTGTAGGTCTCGTCCTGCCAATAGACCCGGCCGCCATAGCTGCGGTGGCCCTTGCGGTCGCCCTTGGCGATGTTGAGGAACGGCTCTTCGGAGCGCGGATTGGTTCCGGAATAGGGGAACGCCGAGGACTTCATGCTGACCAGTGTGGTCAATTCTTCGCGCTCGGTTCGGGGTAGCGTCAGCGTCGGCGTGAGCGACGCGACCCTCACGGGCTCGGTGCGCACCGTGCGCGGCGGTTGCGGCGCCAGCGCGACCTGGCGCTGGAACTGCGGCAGGCTTTCATTGGCGGTCGGGAAACGGTCGGAGAATTGCGGCTGTGGGAAACGGTCGTCGAACGTATCGATGGAAGTCCGGTCGGCGGAAGTTTTGGACTTGGCGGCCCGGGATTTTGCGCCTTCCGTGTTCGCCGCCAGCATGTCGGCGCTCGGCGCCTTGCCGCATTGAACCAGGACAAAGGACAGCGGCACGCACAGCGCAGCCATCGCCAGCCAATGCCATCGCAGAGGCAAGGGGAACGGCAAGGCGCGGCGCGGCATGACCGGGGACGTCGCCCGGCCGGCGCGATCAGCTATCAGGAATTTCGGAATCGATCCGACCATCCACCCCAATGTCCCAAGATCCACCGTCAACCGGCGTAAACTCGCACGCGCTCAGGCGGCGTTAAGCGTCCGGAAAAACTCCCCACGTCCGGAAGCCCCGAGGAGACCATGCAATCGTGTCGCGATTGTGGGACCGTCACGATGTTTTCGCAATCCGGTGGCGGCACGGGTGGCCTCGGGGTATTATAGAACCTATTTTGTCTCTCAATTTAAACCCTTGTTAACATTGCTTGAATTGAACCGCGTCAGCCTGCACGATGCGGCTCCAGGCTGTGGGCGCTGAACGTATGGGTCCGACATGGCGGCATCACAAACGGGAAGCCCGGCGTGGCCCGGCTCGCTCTCCGGCAGCGGCTCCACCGTTTCGATTCTGGTGGCGGTTGCCATCGTCGTTGCCGACATGGTCGGTGTCGGCGTCTTCACCAGCCTCGGCTTTCAGGTCAAGGACATCCCGTCCGGCTTTTCGATCCTGTTGCTGTGGATCGTAGGCGGCATCGTCGCGTTGTGCGGGGTGTTTTCCTACGGTGAACTCGGCGCGATGTTTCCGCGTTCGAGCGGCGAGTACAACTTCCTCGGCCGGGCCTATCACCCGGCCTTCGGCTTCGTGGCGGGCTGGGTGTCGGCAACGGTCGGCTTCGCCGCACCGGTCGCGCTGGCCGCCATGGCATTCGGCGAATACGGCAAGTCGGTCCTGCCCAATGCGCCGCCGCTGGCGCTGGCGATCGGCGTGGTCTGGCTGGTGTCGCTGGTGCAACTCACCGGGGTCAGGCACTCCTCGACCTTTCAACTGGTCTCCACCATCCTGAAGGTCGCGCTGATCGTGGCCTTCCTGGTCTGCGGCTTTGTGATCGGCACGGCGCAGCCGGTATCGTTTGCGCCATCCGCCTCCGATTTCACCCATATCGTCAGCGCGCCGTTCGCGATCAGCCTCGTGTTCGTGATGTATTCGTTCTCGGGGTGGAACGCGGCGACCTACATCATCGGCGAGGTGAGGTTGCCCGAGCGCAACGTGCCGCGGGCGATGCTGATCGGAACGCTGATCGTGCTGGCTTTGTATGTGGCGCTCAACGCGGTGTTCCTGCACACCGCGCCGATCGACAAGCTCGCGGGCCAGCTCGACGTCGCGCGGATTTCCGGCAGCTACATCTTCGGCGAATTCGGCGGCCGCATCGTCGGCGCGATGATCTGCTTCGGGCTGATCTCTTCCATCAGCGCGATGATGTGGATCGGGCCGCGCGTCATGATGACGATGGGTGAGGACATTCCGGTGCTGCGGCCGTTCGCGCGAAGGTCGACTGGCGGCGCGCCGGCTTACGCCATCCTGTTTCAGCTTTCGGTCGCGAGCCTGATGCTGTTTACGCGCAGCTTCGAGGACGTGCTCGATTTCATCCAGTTCGCGCTGTTGTTCTGTTCGTTCTTCACCGTGCTTGGCGTGATCAAGCTGCGCATCACGCATCCCGGTCTGCCGCGACCCTACCGTGCCTGGGGGTACCCGGTAACGCCTGTGATTTTCCTGATCGTGACGGGCTTCATGATGTACTATCTCTTGACCGAGCGGACGCGGCAGTCGCTGCTGAGTCTTCTGATCATGTTTTCAGGCCTGTTGATTTACGCCGTTTTCCGCAAGCGGGCAGATCAAGGCCCCGTGGCCGTATCCTCGGGTCGTGAATGAACATGCTGCATTCCGTTCGAATGGCGACGCTTGCTGCCGTGATGCTGTTTGGGGCGGCGCTTCCTGTTCGTGCCCAAACTGCATCCGCTGACGACACCGCGAAATTTCTGGCCGGCATGATGCCGTCGGCGGATTCGCCGCTCACACCGCTGACCAGGGAGGCGGCCTGGCAGCGCCACGCCAGATTCTTCGACACCGCGTTCGAAAAACTCGAGCAGCGCCAGGTGTCGCGGATCCGCGCCTGGGCGGATACCAATCTGGCGGCGCCGAAGCCGACCATGTTCTACATGTTCTCAGGTCCGGACTTTCTCTATGCGAACGCGTTCTATTCCAAGGCGTCGACATATGTGCTGAGTGCGCTCGAGCCGGTCGGTTCGGTGCCTGACCTCTCGCGATTGCCGCGCGGCGGCATTGCGTCAGCGCTCTACAATGTCGAGCGTTCGCTCGGTTCGATCCTGAGCTTCAGCTTCTTCATCACCAAGGACATGAAGACCGATCTGCAGGCGGGTCAGATCAGCGGCACCCTGCCGATCCTCTACGTGTTCCTGGCGCGCTCCGGCATGACCGTGAAGAGCGTCAGTCCGATCTCGCTGGACGACCAGGGTGCGGCGCATTTCGCGGGCGAAAATGCCGGACCGAATGCCGTGCGCGGCGTGCGCATCATGTTCGCCGGCAGCGATGGTCAGGAAAAGACGCTGTATTACTTCTCGACCGATCTTTCCAATTCCGGCGTGAAGACGAGCGGCTTCCTGAAATTCTGCGAGACGCTCGCGCCCGCCAGCAGCCTGATCAAGAGCGCGTCCTACCTGCTGCATTCCGGCAACTTCACCACCGTGCGCAACTTCCTGCTCAACAACAGCGCCACCGTCATCCAGGACGATTCCGGAATTCCGCTGGCCTATTACAGCACGAAGAAATGGCGCTTGTTCCCGTTTGGCCGCTATCTCGGGCCGATCGACGAATTCCCGGGGCGCTACCAGGAATCATATGCTGCACTCTTCCGCCGCGCGCAGCCGATCGATTTCGGCATCGGCTACCGCTGGCGCACGCCTGAATCGAATGTGCTGCTCTCGGTGAGATTGCCCGACGATGGATCGCCCGCTATCGACGCCACGGCGTCGACGGAGGCACCGCCGTCACCGCCGCGTCCGCGCAGGCTGCGGCCGCCGGCGGATATAGGGCCGCGTCCGCCAGGGAATTTCTGGCCGCAGCAGCGGGGCGGCTTCTTCTTCTGGCGATAGAACGCCCCGGACTTCACCAGCGTACGCTTTGACTCGGTACGATGAAGGCCGCTTTGCTGGACGGTTCGGAACGCGTGCCGAAATATTGCCACGCTGCGACAATGAGGATGAGCAGAGCGAAGATCGCCAGCAGGTCGTTCAGCCTGACATCGTAACCATGGTCACTGATTTTCCAGCGCATCGTTTGTTTCCTCCCTGAGGGAGTGCCAAATCAATGCGGACGGCTGAACCGGAGTTCCAGCGCATCAGCAATGCGCATTCATGCGTCGTTGACGCCGCGCCAGCGTCCGTAGCGCCACGGCAGATACCATCGCGCACCCGCAGGTCTCGTCAGCGGCACGTTGTCGATGCCGGACGTGCCGAAGGGCTGGCAGCGCAGGATCCGCGCCAGCGTCATCCATCCGCCGCCCCACAGGCCGAAGCGCTCGATCGCTTCGTCGCCATACACCGAGCAGGTCGGCAGATGCCGGCAGTTGTAGCCGACCAGCGGCGACAGCGTGTGCCGGTAGATCCAGATCAGTGCGCGCCCCGCATTGCGCGGCAGACGATGGACGGTGTTGGCACAATCCGTGCAGTGTTTCGGAGGTGACGATGAATGATCAGCGGGCGCCATGCTGAACTATGTACGTAATTTTGCGGGTGTTCCCAAGCTAGGAACTCAAGTCGCGCAGATATTTACGCCACAGTTCGCAATTATCGCACCGCAAAACACCGGGGCACGCCAAGGTATTATGGACGGCACATGTCAGTACAGTTACCGTTTCAGCAGCGCATCGATGACAGAATCATGTTGCGTTGAAGTGGGGCCGTTGCATCGCATCCCTGTTGGGATTTGGGGGAAGGAACCAAATTGAGGTTTGTGAGGTCGCTGAAACTTCGCGGCTGGGCGCTCCTCGGCGCCACCGCCTTTTGTCTCGCATTGCCTGGCGCGATCACGACGCTGGGCAATTCGGCGTACGCCGGCGGCACCCTCGAAGAGCGCAAGCAGCCGATGCATTTCAAGTGGAATGCTTGTCAGCCCGATTGCAGGGGCTGGGTGTCGGCGGTGGGCATCGTCACATCGGATAGTCCGAGGGAGTTCGACGAGTTCGCCAAAGATCGCCAGCTCGCCGGTGCGACCATCGTGCTGGATTCCAGCGGCGGCTCGGTCAACGATTCCATCGCGCTCGGCCGCAAATTCCGCAGTCTCGGCGCGCTGACCACGGTCGGCGCCACCGTGCGCACGCAGACCTCGCACGGCGAACGCACGAGCGTGGCGCCGGAAGCCTATTGCGAGTCGATGTGCGTGTTCCTGCTGCTGTCGGGCAAGACGCGTTACGTGCCGCCCGTCGCGCATGTCCGCGTGCACCAGATCTGGATGGGCGATCGCGCCGACGACGCCAAGGCCGCAAGCTACACCGCGCAGGATCTGATGATCGTGGAGCGCGACATCGGCCGGCTCGCGAAATACACCTTCGACATGGGCGGCACCGGCGATCTGCTGTCGCTCGCGCTCAGCGTGCCGCCGTGGGAAGATCTGCACGAGATGTCGCGCGGTGAATTGCGCCTGGCCAATCTCGTCACGACCGATGCGGTCGCCGACGTGTTCCCGCAGGACAATTCTTTGGTGCCGATGGCCGAGGCGAAGCCTTCCAAGCCGCAGGATCGATTCGTCAGTTCCGCCGTCGGGGGCGACGCGCAACCGCAGCCGGCCAAGTCCACCAAGACCGCCGAAGCCGCGGTTCCGACCGGCGGCGCCGCGACCGCGGCTCAGCCGCAGCAGAAGTAGGTTCTGCCCCAACCCACGGTGTCATCATCCGCCTTGTGCGCAATTGCGCACTGGGGCGGATGATCCAGTACGCCGAGGCGTCTGTGAATGATCGAGAATTCCCGGCGTACCGGATGCCCGCCTTCGCGGGCATGACGACGGCGTGTGGGGCGGGGACTTACCCTTACGCCTGCGCCGTCTGCTTCGACCGGGCTTCGATCTGGCCGATGGCATCGACCACGGCGTCGAAGGTCAGCATGGTCGAGGCATGACGCGCCTTGTAGTCGCGCACCGGTTCGAGCAGGCCGATGTCGGCCCATTTGCCCTGAGGGGGACTGCCGTTTTCCTTCAGCATCTTGCGCACGGTTTCTCGCAATTCACGTAACTCGCCAGCCGTCGAGCCGACCACGTGGCTTGCCATGATCGAGGAGGAGGCTTGTCCCAGTGCACAGGCCTTCACGTCATGGGCGAAGTCGGTGACCACCGGCCCCTCCATCTTGAGGTCGATCTTGACGGTCGAGCCGCACAGCTTGGAGTGGGCGGTGGCGCTGGCGTGGGGGTCGGGGAGGCGGCCGAGGCGGGGGATATTGCCCGCCAGTTCGATGATCCGCTTGTTGTAGATGTCGTTCAGCATGAGATTAGGTGTCCCGGGCGGCGGTCCGAGCGCCCTTGGCGGCTGGGTTTCATCGTCCTATATATGGACAGGAACGGCGGAAAAACAGCCCGGCCGTTTGCCGAGGCGGCCCGACATCGAAACCGGTTTGGCCGCCAGCGTTTTTTGGATGGGACTCAGGCGCCCGGCGGCCATGCCGCCCCGTCTGCCCGGTGACACTCCGGTCTTTCGGACCGGTCGAACGGAGAAGACATGGACGCATTGATCAAATCCCTCCGCCCCGGCAAGGCGCCCGACTTGAAGCCTTCCGAAGTCAAATCGCCCGATGTGGCCCCGGAAGCCCGCCCGGCCGAGCTCGATCCGGCCGAGTTCCTGGCCGCTGCCGTCCGCGCCGACCTGCCGCGCCCGTCGCGCGGGGAGGCTGAACGGGCCGTGCTGACGCTGCTCAGCTATATCGGCGAGAATCCTGGCCGCGAAGGCCTGCTGGATACGCCGCGCCGGGTGGTCGAAGCCTTCGACGAGCTCTATCAGGGTTACCACCAGTGCCCGGCCGAGGTACTGGACCGCACCTTTGGCGAAACCGCCGGCTACGACGATTTTGTCCTGGTTCGCGACATCGAATTCACCTCGCAATGCGAGCACCACATGATGCCGTTCTACGGCAGGGCCCATATCGCCTATACGCCGGTCGAGCGGGTGGTGGGATTGTCCAAGCTGGCGCGGCTCACCGATATCTTTGCCCGCCGCCTGCAGACCCAGGAGCACCTGACCGCCCAGATCGCGGCCGCGATCGACGAGGTCCTGAAACCCCGCGGCGTTGCCGTGCTGATCGAGGCGGAGCATACCTGCATGTCGGTGCGCGGCGTCGCCAAGCATGGCGCGATGACGTTCACCAGCCGGTTCACCGGCATGTTCCGCGACAATCCGGCGGAGCAGCAGCGTTTCCTGTCCCTGGTGCGAGGACCGAGCCGGTAACCTCGCTGAACTTTCCGCGAGGATCATCGTGTCCACATCCGCAACTGCCAATGAGCGAGAAGAGGGGCTGGCCTTCCAGCCCAAATTCGACGCGTCCGGTCTCGTGACCTGCGTCGCAACCGACGCTGCGACCGGTGACGTGCTGATGGTCGCGCATATGAACGACGAGGCGCTGCGAAAGACGATCGCGAGCGGCGAGGCCTGGTACTTCAGCCGTTCGCGCAATGCGTTGTGGCGAAAAGGTGAGACGTCAGGTCATACCCAGCGCGTGGTCGAGATGCGCATGGATTGCGATCAGGACGCGGTCTGGATCCGCGTCGAGCAGCAGGGTGCAGCGTGTCATACCGGGCGGCACTCCTGCTTCTATCGCAAGATCGAGGCGGCCGACGGTGACACGCGGTTGGCATTCGTCGATGCGGACAGGCAATTCGATCCGGCCACCGTTTATCGCAAATAAATTCAATTGATCCATGCGCCTACGCCGCAGCTCTCGGCACGAGAGCTGCGTTGCCTCCCTTGGTGCGATGTGCGAAGGTTCCATCTCGCGGTCGAGATGGGGCATCACGGTGGCGCGTCAAATCTCTTCGGCACTCTCTCTTCTTGCTTTGTTGGTGCTTTCGCTTGGCATTGCGCGAGCGCAGACCACCCCACAACCGCCCGATACCATGGCTGCACGCGTGCTCGCCTGCGCCTCCTGTCACGGCGCGGAGGGTGAGGGCACCAGCGACGTGTATTTTCCGCGGCTGGCGGGCAAGCCCGCGGGCTATCTCTACAATCAGCTGGTGGCGTTCAGGGACGGGCGCCGCAAATATCCGCCGATGAACTATCTGCTGGACTTTCTGCCCGACCCCTATCTGAAGCAGATGGCCGAACATTTTGCCTCGTTGCGGCCGCCGTTCCCGGCGCCCGCGGTCCCCACCGTCAGCAACGACATCCTCGCGCGCGGCGAAGCGATTGCCGTCAACGGCGACCCGCAGCGCGGCGTTCCGGCCTGCGCCAGTTGCCACGGCGCGACGTTTGGCGGCATGGAGCCGGCGATACCCGGTCTGCTTGGCCTGCGCGCCAGTTACATCAGCGCGCAGCTCGGCGGCTGGCGCTACGGCACGCGGACCGCCGCTGCGCCGGACTGCATGCAGATCATTGCAGGCCTTCTGACCGAAGACGACGTCAAGGCCGTTGCGGCCTTTCTGTCGTCGCGTCCCGCGCCGACGGACCCGTCCTTTGCCAAGCGCGGCAGCCTGCCGATGCCGCTTGCCTGTGGCAGCCAGCCGAACTGAAGGGGAGATCGTGCACATGCCGAGAACCTTGAAAGCTCTGCTCCCGGCTTTCCTCGTATCGTTGCTGTTGGTCGGCGTGTCGACGGCGATGGCGCAGGATGCGGCCCTGATTGCCAAGGGCGAATATCTCGCCCGCGCCGGCGACTGCATCGCCTGTCATACCGCGCGCGAGGGCAAGACTTTTGCCGGCGGCCTGCCGATGAAGACGCCGTTCGGCACGCTCTACACCTCCAACATCACGCCCGATCCGCAGACCGGCATCGGGATGTGGACGTCGGACCAGTTCTTCCAGATGATGCATAACGGACGTTTTCCCGATGGCGGGCTGGTCTATCCGGCGATGCCGTTTGCCTCCTACACCAAGGTGACGCGCGAGGACAGCGACGCGATCTACGCCTATCTGCGCTCGATCCCGCCGGTGAAGCAGATCAACCGTCCGCACGATCTGAAGTTTCCCTTCAACAATCGCTCGCTGATCCTCGGATGGCGCACGCTGTTCTTCAATGAGGGCGTGTACAAGCCCGATCCGACCAAATCGGCGGACTGGAATCGGGGCGCCTATCTGGTCGAAGGGCTCGGCCATTGCGGGATGTGCCACACCGCGATCAATGCGCTGGGCGGCAGTTCGGAATCGCAGGCTTTCGAGGGCGGCCTGATTCCGATGCAGAACTGGTACGCGCCTTCACTGACCTCGAACAAGGAAGCCGGGCTCGGCGACTGGACCATCGAGGAAATCACCGATTATCTGCGCAAGGGCGTATCGGCCAAGGGCGCGGTGTATGGGCCGATGGCGGAAGTCGTCTACAACAGCCTGCAATATCTCAACGACGACGATACCCGCGCGATGGCGATCTATCTGAAGAGCCTCGCGCAGGGCACGTCGCCGGAGAAGCCGGCCACGCCGCTGCCTTCGGCGGAAAGCAGCCTGCTGCTGTCGTTGGGCAAGCAGATCTACGACCGCGAATGCGCGAGCTGCCACGGCGCGGAGGGGCTCGGCATGCCGCCGCATTATCCGCCGCTCGCCGGTAACCAATCGATTCAGATGGCCTCGGCCGTCAACGCGATCCGGATGGTGCTCAATGGCGGCTATCCGCCGGGCACCGCGGGAAATCCGATGCCCTACGGCATGCCGCCGTTTGCGCACCGGATGTCCGACGACGAGGTCGCCGCCGTCGTGACCTATATCCGCACATCCTGGGGCAATCGCGGCGCAGCCGTCTCGGCGCGACAGGCCAATGAACTTCGTGCGGCAACACTGAACTGAGGGGCGTCATGATCAATTCATCCCCGCCGCAATCGCCGACATTGGGCTCCGAAGAGGAACGCGTCGACGCCATCGTCCGTTCCGGCCCGGGCGGTGCGGTGGCCGTCGCCGGCATTGCGACCGCGATCGTGATCGCACTGTGGTTTGCGTTCTACCTCCTGGTATTCCTGCCCAGGAGCGCCTGAACATGGCGAGTGCTTGAATATGGTGAGCGCCTGAACATGACGAGCGAGACGGATCACGGCGTCGGCGAAGCGGTTGCGGCCCGCATCGAACGGCGATGGGCTATCCTGTCGATCGTGATCGTCGGCTTGCTGGTCGGCATGGCGACCTTCATCGGCATCCATCAGGCGACCATGCCGCAAGGCCGGGTCGAAACCTCGGACCCCAAGACACTGCATCTTTCCGGCGAATTCGTCGAAAGCAACCTCGGCAGCACGCTCGAGGCCGACGGCTCGGTCACCGTGCGCGCCATCGGGCAGCAATATTCATTCACGCCGCAATGCATCGTGGTGCCCGCGGATACGCCGATCACCCTGCGCACCACCAGCGCGGACGTGGTCCATGGCCTTCTGATCGAGGGCACCAACATCAACACCATGCTGGTGCCGGGCTACGTCGCTGAGCTGCCGATCCGCTTCAAGGCGCCGGGCGAGCATGTGATGCCGTGCCAGGAGTTCTGCGGCATCGGCCATCAGGGCATGTGGGGCAAGGTGAAGGTGGTGGATAAGGCGGCCTTTGCCAAGCTCGCCGCTTCGCGACGGAGGCTGACCTGTGTTGATTAACAAGCGCCTCATCCTCTCCCATTTCTGGCTTGCCTTCATCGTGTTCGGCGCGGCGCTGGTGCTCGGCGCCTGGCAGATGTTCGTCCGCAGCCCGCTCAATGCCTGGCACTTCAATCCGGAATTCTATTATCGCTCGGTGACGGCGCACGGCTCGGCGATGGGTTATGTATTCCCCACCCTGATCGCGATGGGGTTCGGCTATGCGATCACGGAATCGGCGCTGGAAAGGCCGCTGGTCGGCCGCCGCTGGGCATGGGCAGGCTTTTTCCTGGTCGCGGTCGGTGCCGTGGTGGCGATGATCCCGGTTTCGCTGGGGCTCGCCTCGGTGCTGTACACTTTTTATCCGCCGATGGTCGGCAATCCCTTCTATTACATCGGCGTCGTGATGGTGGTGGTCGGCTCATGGATATGGGTCGCGCTGATGCCGATCAATCTGGCGATCTGGAAGCGGGAAAATCCCGACAGACCGGTGCCACTGGCGATGTTCGCCAATGTTGCGGGCGCGTATCTCTGGGGCTGGACGGCGGTCGGCGCCGCACTCGAGATCATTTTCCTGATACTGCCAGTGGCGCTCGGCCTGAGGTCGACCATCGACGCCGGGCTGGCGCGGGTGTTCTTCTCCTGGACATTGCATGCGATCGTCTATTTCTGGCTGATCCCGACCTATATCGCCTATTATACGATCTTCCCGCGCGCGATCGGCGGCCGGCTCTACAGCGACCCGATGGGCCGGATTGCCTTTATCCTGTTCGTCGTGGTGGCGATGCCGATCGGCGTGCATCATCTGTTTGCCGACCCGCAGGTCGGCGCCGGATTCAAGTTCATGCATTCGGTGTTCACCGGGCTGGTCGCGCTGCCGACGCTGCTGACGGTGTTCACGATCTGCGCATCCGCAGAGATCGCCAGCCGGCTCCGCGGCGGGCGCGGCGCGTTCGGATGGGTGAGCGCGCTGCCCTGGCAAAATCCGATCATGCTGGCGACGGCGCTGTCGCTGGTCATGCTCGGCTTCGGCGGCGCCGGCGGGTTGATCAACATGAGCTATCAGCTCGATGCCTCCGTCCACAACACGCAATGGATCACAGGCCACTTCCACCTGATCTTCGGCGGCGCCATCGTGATCATGTATTTCGCGATCGCCTATGATCTTTGGCCGCATCTCACCGGCCGCGCGCTTGAAAGTTTCGGCCTGATGCGAGCCCAGCTCTGGCTGTGGTTCATCGGCATGATCGTCACCACGTTCCCGTGGCACTATGTCGGCATTCTCGGCATGCCGCGCCGCATGGCGTTCTACGACTACGCCAATCCGGCAATCTCGCCGCAGGCGTTTTCAGTGTCGATGTCGGCGATTGGCGGCTTCATTCTGCTCGTCTCGGGCATCCTGTTTCTCATCGTTCTGATCCGCGGCCAGCGGGCCGCGAGCAGCGAGGCGGGGGCCTATCGGTTTGCGGTGCCGCTGCACATGCCGGCGCGACTTCCGGCCGCGCTGAACAGCTTTGGGCTGTGGCTAGCCTTGATGATCGGCCTCACGGTGGTCAATTACGGCTATCCGATCGCGCAATTGATGGTGCTGAAGGAAACCAACGTGCCCGCGGTCTATGTCGGAGCGAGCCGATGAACGAGCAGCCGCTGTTCTCGTGGCGCAATCCGTGGTTTAGCGCGAGCGTCGGGGTGACGGCAGCCATCGCGGTGCTTGCCGCGCTCGCCGGCCTGATCTGGCTGCCGCTGGCGCAGCCGGACCTGAAGCTGAGCGGCATCTGGGATGCGATCTGCAGTGCGGCCGGCGTGCCGCGCGCGTCACCGCAGGGCGCCGCCATCCAGCCCGATTTCAAGACTTCGAATGTGGTGATGACGTCGGAGATGCTGACGCGGCACGATCAGGTCTCGATCGGCCGCGGCGCGACGCTGGCGCAGCGCTGCGCGATCTGCCATGGGCCGCAGGGCGTCAGCGATGCCAATTCGCCGAATCTGGCCGGGCAGTTCGCCTCCGTCACCTGGAAGGAATTGAACGATTTCAAGACTGGTGCGCGGGTCAACGTGGTCATGAGTCCGTTCGCGGCCAATCTGAGCAATCAGGACATGCTGGATATCGCGGCCTATTATGCCTTTCTGCCGCGCGTGCCGTCGGACAAGCTCGATCCAGCGATGGTCCCACCGCCGATCGTCACGATCGGTGCGCCGATGCGCAACATCGCGCCCTGCGGTTCCTGTCATGGCGACGTCGACAACAAGGCCGGCAGCCCCTGGCTTGGCGGCCAGTCGGCGGTCTACATCAAGGCGCAACTGCAGGCGTTTGCGGCCGGCACCCGCCGCAACGACATCAGCCAGCAGATGCGCAATATCGCTCGCCAGATGACCGCGGAGGAGATCGACCAGGTCGCCCGCTATTACGAAGCCCAGCCGTGACAAGCGGGCGAGGGGCGATTTCTTAACCCCCCATTAACTATAATTGCGGCAGTCTCGACCGCGTATAGGCGCTGATTGCCAGGGCCTTGAGGGCCCGCGCGAGGTTTCGCGAGGAGCAGGCACCAGAGACATGGCGGTCGACACAACAAGCGCCACGGCTGCGGCAGGTGTCGATCCCGCGCGCGCGAGGATCGCGGGCTCGATCAAGCAGGCCGCCTCGACCACCGGCGCCAGCTTCGAATATCTGCTCGCCACCGCGAAGATGGAATCCAACTTCAACCCGAAGGCCGCCGCCACCACCTCGTCGGCACGCGGCCTGTTTCAATTCATCGACCAGACCTGGCTCGGCACCGTGAAGGAAGCGGGCGCCCATCTCGGCTACGGCAAATATGCCGACGCCATCACCAAGGATCCTTCCGGCAGCTATTCGGTCAGCGACCCTGACGCACGCGCGGCGATCATGAAACTGCGCGACGATCCGGAGGCTGCCTCGTCGATGGCGGCGGTGCTGACCCAGTCCAACAGTTTCAAATTGACCGGCAAGATCGGCCGCCGCCCGACCGACGCTGAACTCTATATGGCGCATTTCATGGGCGTCGGCGGCGCCGGCAAGCTGATCCAGAACGCCGAGGACAATCCGAATGCGTCCGCCGCGCAGATGTTTCCGAACGCGGCGGCCGCAAACCAGTCGATCTTCTATGATCGCTCGGGGCAGACGCGCAGCGTCTCGCAGGTCTATTCGGTGCTGAACACGCGCTACGCGGCCGCCGCCAACTCGCCGGTGACGCGCACCGCCATGGCGGCTGCCGGCGGCGATCTGCCGAGGCGCGTTACGGTCGCGAGCAACGCCGCGCCGGCAACGACGGCGATCGACAATGCGGCCTATCTGTCGAGCTTCCCGGATCAGCGCAGCGTGACGCCGGTTGCGGCAACATCGCAGACTGCCGCGGCGTCATCTGAGCCGATCTTCCGCTCGCTGTTCCAGGCCGGCGAACGCACGCAGCCGATTTCGCCGGCGGTGCAGGAATTGTGGGGCAGCAATTCGTCGCTGACCTCGGCGAGCACCATATTGTCGGGACATAAGCCCGAGGTTCGCGCACCCGGCCGGCTCGATCTCTTCAGCGACCGCAGCGGCACGTTCAGTTCGTAGGGTGGGGCAAAGCGTAGCGTGCCCACCCCCTAACATCCCGGTCGATGGATGGTGGGCACAGCGCTATGCGCCTTTGCCCACCCCTGCGCAGTTTCGACGGCGGCCTCCTGATGGGGTGCCATATACCGGCGGTTTTGCCGGATTTTCCCGCCGGCCCTCCCACCCTTAACAAAACGTCAATAATACCAGCCGTTTATGGTGAACCACTTTGTTAAGTGTCATGGTTTATTTTTTCTAATAGTGGCACCGCGTCACGGTGTCGTCACAGGTTGCGTAAGCCAGGACCATGATCGTTCGGCAGTTCATAAGTTGGATTCGTACCGCTCCGGCAGGCGAGCGGGCAGAGGCGACGCGGGCTTTGGCGCGGGCCTGGTTGATTTCAGATCTCACCGAGGACGATCGCATCGCCGCCGAAGGCGCGCTGCTGATGCTGCTCGACGATCCGTCGCCGCTGGTCCGCCAGGCCATGGCGGAAGTATTTTCACGCAGCCCGGACGCGCCGGCCGCGATCGTGCAGGCGCTCTCGCTCGATCAGCCCTCGATCGCGCTGCCGGTGCTCGAACATTCACCGCTTCTGATCGATGCCGACCTCGTCGACATCGTCGCGACCGGCAACAGCGACATGCAATGCGCCATTGCCCGCCGCATCAACCTGCCGCCCTCGGTTTCCGCCGCGATTGCCGAAGTCGGCTCGGCGGCCGCAGCGCTCGAACTGATCGAAAACGCCTACGCCGAACTGGCGCCGTTTTCCTGGGACCGCATCATCGAACGCCACGGCCATCTCGCCGCGATCCGCGAATCGATGCTGGTGCTCGAAGGCCTGCCGGCCGCCACCCGCGTCGCGCTGGTTGCCAAACTCACCGATACGCTGGCGCAATTCGTCGTCGCGCGTAACTGGCTGAGCGCCGACCGGGCAGGGCGGCTTGCCAATGAAGCGCGCGAGCGCTCGACCGTGAACATCGCGGCGCGTTCGCGCGGCGATGACATGGAAGGCCTGGTGCGGCACCTGCGCGCCACCGGTCAATTGAACGCCGGCCTGATCCTGCGCGCGCTGTTGTCGGGCAATCTCGAACTGTTCGATTCGGCGCTGGCCGAACTGGCCGATCTGCCGCTGGCCCGCGTGACGGCGCTGCTGCACGACCGCGGCGGCGCCAGCCTGCAGGCACTCCTGATCCGCGCCGGCCTTCCCGAATCGACCTTCGCGGCGTTTCGTGTGGCGCTCGAGGTCAGCCATGAAACCGGCTATGTCGATACTCTCGGCGGAGCGGCGCGGCTGCGCCGCCGCATGGTCGAGCGCGTGCTGACCCATTGCGAGACCGACCGCAAGGCCGCCGAGCCGCTCTTGATCCTGCTGCGACGCTTCGCGACCGAGTCCGCGCGCGAAGAAGCCCGCATGTTCTGCGAGGAACTGGTCGCCGACGAAGCGTTCGTGCCGCCCGAGCGCGATCTGATCGCAGCGTGAAATCCAAAACTGCGTAGGGTGGGCAAAGCGAAGCGTGCCCACCATCTTCAACGCATAATCGGAAACATCAATGGTGGGCACGGCGCAAGTGCGCCTTTGCCCACCCTACGACGCCCCATCCTCGTCATTGCGAGCGAAGCGAAGCAATCCACGTCTTCACGAGCGCGCAAGATGGATTGCTTCGCTTCGCTCGCAATGACGGGGGAGGCTACTCCGCCGGAACGATGCTCGGCGCCAGGATCGCTTCGAGATGTTCGGGGCGGTCGCGGTTGACCTTGACCAGGAATTCGTCCGCGACCCCGCGGAGCTGTTTGCTCAGCTTGCTCGCCATCGTGGCGGTGTCGAGCTTGGTGCGTTCGCGCACGATCGCCTGAATGGCGTTGATGTGGTGGGTGATCAGCTCCGCCGGGACCAGATCGAGGTCGGGCGCGTGTTCGATGATGCGGCACAGGCTTTCCGCGGCAGCGCCTGCGGACGGGAAGCCGAACGTGGCAGCGTCGCCCTTGATGTCATGGGCGGCGCGAAACAGCTCATCGCGGTTGTCGGTGGTGAAGCCGTCGCGGAGAACGACCGCATGCGCCGCCGAGAGCCGGTCGGCCTCGATCGTCATCCAGTTCTTGAATTCGCCGGATAGGCCCGCGAGCGCCTTTTCCGCGCGCCCGACCGGATCGTCGAGGTCGGATTCGGGAACGCGCAGCAACACCTTGCGGAGCGGATTGGGCTGCGTGATCACGTGGTGATCGCCAAACGACTTGACCTGTATGGTCCCGGGCTTTTGCTTCGTCATGATGGTCTCCAGGCCGGCGCTAGACGGCCGACCGCGCCTTGTCGAGCAGCGACGGCTGTTGCATGACTTCCACCTCGCCGCCAACGCGGCGCTCGGGACCGATATAGGCGTTGTTGGTATTGCGGCGGCGGTCGGGGCCGAAATAGGTCTTGGTCTTGATGAAGGGGCGCGGGTTGGCGACGACGTTGAGAATGCGCTGGTAGAGTCCCTTGGCCGAGATCGGCTTCGCCAAGAATTCGGTGACGCCGGCATCGCGTGCGACGGTCACGCGGCGCTTCTCCGAATGCCCGGTCAGCATGATGATCGGCGCGTAAGGGTTACCCTTCGATTCCGGCTGCCGGATCATCTGCGCCAGTTCGAGGCCGTCGAAGATCGGCATCGACCAGTCGGTGATGACGATATCGGGCACGTAGTGGCTGTACATTTCCAGCGCCGTGGCGCCGTCCTCGGCCTCATAGGCCTCGCGCGCGCCGAACGAATGCAGCAGCGTCCGCAGGATGCGGCGCATGTGCGGATTGTCGTCGCAAATCAGAAATCGCAGCTTGTTGAAGTCGATGCGATACATGGTCCGGCCCGGCCAAGCAAAACGGTATACTGGTGTTAACCATATCGCAGCGCTCGTTAAGGAATGGTTGCGAAGCCGGCCCGGCGGGCTCACGCCGATAGCTATGGCGTCACTTTTTTCCGGCCAGGAACCCGGTTCGAGGCCACCGGGCGGTCACCGGGCGGGCGTCAGGACCCGAACTGCTCGCGCAGGATGCGTTCCTCGAGGCTGTGACCGGGGTCGAACAGCATCCGCATCGAGATCGTCTTGTCGGACAGCACCTCGACGCGCTGGACATCGCGCACGTCGTCATGGTCGGCGGCGGCCGCGACCGGGCGTTTCTCGCCCTCGAGCACCTCGATGACAACGAAAGCGGAGTTGGGGAGCAGGGCGCCGCGCCAGCGGCGCGGGCGGAATGCGCTGATCGGGGTCAGCGCTAGAAGCGCCGCGTTGATCGGCAGGATCGGCCCCTGTGCCGAGAGATTATAGGCGGTCGAGCCGGCCGGCGTTGCCACCAGAATGCCGTCGGCGATCAATTCCGCCATCCGCTCGTGCTCGTCGATCAGGATGCGCAGATGTGCGGCCTGGTTGGTCTGGCGAAACAGCGCGACCTCGTTGATGGCGTGATGCAGATGCACCGCGCCATGCACGTCGGTGGCGCGCATCAGGAGCGGATTGATCAGGGATTCCCGCGCCGCCGCCAGCCGCGTATGCAAATCGTGCGTGGTGAACTCGTTCATCAGGAAACCGACGGTGCCGCGATGCATGCCGTAGATCGGCTTGTCCGAGCGCATATGCCGGTGCAGCGTCTGCAGCATCAATCCGTCGCCGCCGAGCGCCACCACGACGTCGGCATCATCGGCATCGTGATTGCCGTAGAGCTTGGTCAACTGCGCCAGCGCGGCCTGCGCCTCGGTGCTTGCGCTCGCGACAAAGGCAATCCGGTCGTATCGCTTGGGGGTGGCCATCGGACGACGAACTCTTGGGTAGCGCCAGGATTGGGTGGCGCCGGATTGCGCCGCGCTCGTCTATACACCATACCCGGGCTTGTCGAGATGGCGTGGCGGCTCTTTCGCGCCGGTAACGTAAACCGGCGGTCATCGTAACGTCATTTTTCCTGCAACGTCCGGATCGGGTCCCAATCCTCGCCTGGCGGGTTTTGGGCCAATTCCCGGGCCCGTGCGGCAAACAGCGATGCCGGCCGGTCGATGTCGGCCGAACGGTTGAAATATTGCGCGGCGCGCTCGAATTCGCGGGCCCGCCACTGCGCAAGCCCGTCGGCGTAGTTGGCGATCGATGTCGCCTGGGAGGAGGTCAGCCCGGCCGACAGCGCCAGCAATTCGTAGATTTTCAGCGCCTGGGTTCGCCCCTTGACCCTGATAGCGTCGAGTTCGCGCCAGGCGAAGGCCTCGCCGGTGAGGGCTACGGTGGTCTCGGAAGCGATGACGGTGGTGCCGTAGAACTTGTTGGCGCCCTCCAGCCGCGATGCCAGGTTCACCGCGTCGCTCATCACCGAGTAGTTGAAGCGCCGCCGCGATCCGAAATTGCCGACCAGCGCCTCGCCGGAATTGATGCCGATACGCTGCGCCAGCTTGTGTTCGTGGAAGGCGGCAGAGGAGGCGTTGAGTTCCGCCAGTTGGGTACAGCAATCCAGCGCGGCGCGCGCCGCATTGGCGGCATGATCGGGATCGTCGGCGGGCGCGCCGAACACCGCCACGATGGAGTCGCCGATATATTTGTCGACATATCCGCCGTGACGCTCGATGACGTCGGTCATCGCGGACAGATATTCGTTCATCAGCTCCATCAGGCTGTCGGGCGACATCTTTTCCGCGATCAGCGAAAATCCTTCGATGTCGGAGAAGAACACCGTCACGTTGCGGGTTTCGCCGCCGAGTTCCGGCAGTTTGTTCGACGATAGCATGCGGTTGATGACATGCGGCGCAAGGTAGAGCGCAAAGCTCTTCTGCAGCAGGCGGCGGTCCTTGTCGGCGACGACGAAGCGGAAGCCGATCGTGGCGGCGAGCGCGAACAGGCTCGCCAGGAACGGCTCGGCGATCGGCAGCGCCAGCGCGTGGTTGAAGGCGATCGTGGCGCCGGCGATGCTGGCCGCGATCACGGCTATCCAGGCCAGTGCTGCGCTGAGCGGCCGAAACCGCCACGCGGCGACGGCCGCCAGCGCCGCAAACAGGGCGGAGATCAGGAAGCGCACCAGCGGGCCCGGTTCGACCACCGCGTTGCGCGAGATCAGGTTGTTGACCGCCGTTGCATGAATATAGACGCCCGCGATCGTGCTGATCCGAAAGCCCGCGGTGACCGGCGTGCTCTCGCCCGCGCAACGCGGCGCGCGCGCGCCTTCGATGCCGGTTGCAAAGCGCTTGGAGGTCTGGCGGCGGTCCTCGATATCGAGAACGCTGCCGAAAATGACAACCTTTCCGGCGAACCAGCGCCGAAAGTAATCCTTGTCGTTCTTGACGGCGCACGCGCGCAGGTCGGCAAATGAGAAAGTCGGAATGTCGTCGGCGCCGCCCTCGAAGTTCAGCGTCATCGTGTTCGGAACCCGGCCGGGCACGCGGTAGCCGGCAAGCGTCAGCCGGCCGCGTTCGTCGAACTCGGGGGCAGCGCCTAGGGCGCGCGAGGCCAGCTCGACCGCCATCGAGGGCACCTTTGCCCCGTCGACAGGGAAGCTCAGCGGCAGGCGCCGCACGATATCGTCGCTGTCGACGTGAACGTTGAGCGGGCGGATGTTCTGTTGCTGGCGCACGGCGACGCGCTGCCCCGGCGATGGCCTGACCGACTGGGTTGCGCCCAGGGTTTCTCCCAGCACCACCTTGCCGTTCGCGGCCGCTCCGGCGAGCGCACGAAGGAAGTCGCGGTCGAATCCGCGGACTTTCTCACCGAGCCTGCCCTCGCCGAACGGAATTTCCGACTGCTCGATCGAGGTCTGGATCACGATGTCGAAGCCGGCCACTTTGGCGCCGCCTTCGAGTGTCGCTGACAGCACGCGGCCGATCTCCCCGGTCCAGGTCAGCATCGGCGCGCCCTCCAACGGGGCGGTGCGCCGGCTTTCCTCGTCGATCGCAACGATGACCGCCGGCGAAGCGGCCGGATCATGACTGCGGCCGAACACCTCCCAGCGCAGTGCGGTGAGGATATCGAGGGAGAGCCCGCGGATCGGTCTGGCCACCGGAGAAACTGACGCGGCCGCGCAGACCAGCGCGATGGCGGCAACCATCATCCTGGTTCGCGTGCTGCGCCTGATTCTCAAGCGGGATGGCCCGTCACGCCTATTCCATCCGCAGCAACCGGCCGACGATCGGCGTCGCGCCGGGCTTGGCCTGCGCATCCACCCGGAACACGATCTGCGACGACTTGAACGCAGCGGCGTAGAGGCCGCCGGGAACCAGCGCTACATTCTCGCTGGCGAAATCGAGAAAGCGTCCCTTGAGCTGGGTGCCGCCCAGATTGATCTCCTGACGCTCGCCCGGCACGTCGAGGCGCCGGATGACGAGCTTGCCACGGCCTTTCGCCTCCACCAGCGGCGATGCGCCGTAAAGGATGAGCTGCGGCTGCGGCAAGGAAGCGGCTTCGACGCTGCGCAGCACGGTGGCGGCGACACCGCTGGTTTCGCGCGTCGTCGCATTCGCCTGGTTGGGATCGCAATTCGTCTTCTCGGCCTTGACCTCAGCGAGATGAACCGCGCTCTCCTCGGTGCCAACGATGATGGTGCCGGCACCGCTGATCGTCTCGCGCCGGCATGACTTCAGGTAGCTGAGAATGACGGAGCCGCCGTCGCCGATCTTGATGACCGCTTTGGGCGTCACATAGTCCATGAATTCCGCGCCGGTGACCTTGCCCTGAACGTCCTCGACCACTGCGACCGGCGAATCTGCGGCTGCGGGAGAAGCCAGCGCCAGCAGGCCGAGACAGAGAGCAATCGTAGGTTTCATCTTTAGGACCCCATTGAAAAGCGCCGGTTCGTTAGTCGCGCCAGAGCCAAAATGGTTTCATGGATGGATCAAAAATACCCGGCCGGCAGGCCAGCAGAACCGACCGTTAGCACCTAACGGTCGGCGGGGACAACCGCCGGGCGTAGCGGCTGTTTTCTCACGGGATGCTGTCGGGATTGTGATTTTCGGCAAGATTTCTCCTTGTTGTGTACCACCGCCTCATTGTCGCACTCTCGGGCAGAAGCCGAGAGGCTACTGGATTGCGGGGCGCGCAGGGAGCAAACGGCATGGCTTTTCGTTTCACGGCGGCGCTTCTCGTGCGTCTTGCCGCCACGCTTCTGATCGTGGGCTGCGTCAGCGGTGCGCGCGCCGAGGACACGAGCCCACCGGCGTCAGAGCAACCCGTGGCGACACCGTCGCCGTCTCCCTCCGGCCAGAAAGGCGGTGCGGGGCGTGGCGGCGCCGCAGCTCAACCGCCCGCGGCCGAAGCGCATCGCCTGCCGCCGGATTCCACCACCAGGCAGACGCTGGCGCTGCCGGGCCGGACGCTCAACTTCACCGCCACCGCAGGCTCGATCCGGCTGTTCGACGACAAGGGCGAGCCGCAGGCCGATATCGCCTATAACTCCTACCAGCTCGACGGCGCCGATAGCGCAAGCCGGCCGGTGACGTTTCTGTTCAACGGCGGCCCGGGCGCGTCCTCGGCCTGGTTGCAGTTCGGCGACGCCGGCCCCTGGCGCGTGTCCATCACAGGTGAGGGCGCCGTGTCGTCCGCGACGCCTGATCTCTTGCCGAACGCCGAGACCTGGCTCGACTTTACTGATCTCGTCTTCATCGATCCCGTCGGCACCGGCTACAGCCGTTTCGTTGCGTCCGGCGAGGATGTGCGCAAGCGGTTCTACTCCGTCGACGGCGACGTCAGCGCTGTCGCGCTCGTGATCCGGCGCTGGCTGGAAAAATACGACCGACTGCTGTCGCCGAAATTCGTCGCCGGCGAGAGCTATGGCGGCATCCGCGGTCCGAAGATCGTGCGCAATCTGCAGACCCAGCAGGGCGTCGGCGTGCGCGGGGTGATCATGGTTTCACCCCTGTTCGATTATCGCGACTTTTCCGGCTCGAGCCTGTTGCAATACATGTACACGCTGCCGAGCATGGCGGCGGTGGCGCGCGAAGCCAAGGGGCCGGTGACGCGCGCCGATCTCGCCGACGTCGAACGCTATGCGCAAGGCGAGTATCTCACCGACCTCGTCAAGGGACAGGCCGACAAAGAGGCGACGACCCGCCTTGCCGACAAGGTAGCCGCGCTGACCGGCATCGATCAGGCGGTGAGCCGCAGGTTGGCCGGGCGTTTCGAGGTCGGCGAATTCCGCCGGGAGTTCGACCGCCGCAATGGCCGCGTGACGGGACGCTACGACGCCTCGGTCTCCGGCTTCGATCCCTATCCGGATTCGAGCTACTGGATTTTCGGCGATCCCTCCGGTGATTCCCTGACGGCGCCGTTGACGAGCGCGGCCGTCGACCTCACGACGCGCAAACTCAATTGGCGCCCCGATGGCTCGTATCACCTGCTCAACGAGGCCGTGAACAAAGCCTGGGATTTCGGCCGTGGGCCGGCCGAGTCGGTTTCACAGCTTCGCCAGATTCTGGCGCTCGACCCGAAAATGAAACTGCTGGTTGGCCACGGGCTGTTCGATCTCGCCACGCCCTATTTCGGCTCGAAGGTGATTCTCGACCAGTTGCCGGCCTATGCGCGATCGGACCGGGTGAAACTCGTCGTCTATCCCGGCGGCCACATGTTCTATTCGCGCGAGGGCGCGCGCCAGGCGTTCCGCGCGGAGGTAGAGAAGTTGATGAAGTGAGAAAAGGTCAAAACAAAACCGGCGCAGTCCTTTGAACTGCGCCGGCTGCTATGGGGCCGTCATTGCGAGGAGCGAAGCGACGAAGCAATCCATATCGCGGCAGAACGGACAGATGGATTGCTTCGCTTCGCTCGCAATGACGCGGAAACGTCAGTGCCTCAGTAAACCAACCCGGTGCCCGGCGGCTTTTCCAGCGCGGCGGCGAGCGAGCGATATTCCTCGCTTGTCGTGCCAGTGAGTTGCGCGATCCGGTTCAGGTGATACTGCGCCTGTTCGCGGTTGCCCTGTTCGACCTGCCACAGGCCGTAATACTGCCAGGTCTTGACGTGGCTCGGATCGGCCTTGAGCGCGCGCTCGTACCAGATTTGCGAGACCTTGTAGTCACCGAGCTTGCGATAGGAGTAGCCGATCAGGTTGGCGACGGCGGCCGAGTCGTCACGGCCGAGCGCCTTGAGCTGCGTGATCGCCGAGGTGTAGTCGTGGCGGTCGTAGATCGCGGCATAGGCGGCGCGATAGCCGTCGGCGAATGCGGTCTGTTCAATGCCCGGGCGGGCTTCGCTGGATTTCTTTTTCTTCTTGTCCGGCGGCGGCGGATCGTTGTCGGGCGCTGCGTAGACGACGCTAACGACGGGGGCTGCCGCGAGCGTCAGCGACAACATTGCAAGAGTCAAAAGCCTGATCCCAAGTTTATTCATACATCTCTCCTGATGGCCGGTTCGGCAATCCTACACCGAAGCCCGCTGATTTGAACCCCCGGCGCCTAAGAACATTCCCGCGCCGTCATCTCGATTCCGCCAATTTTCATCGGCGGCCGGTCGTCACCGGACATGACGAAGATGTCAATCAGATGAACGAACACTCATTCAGATGAACGGAGTCCGCGAGTTTGCTTCAGGAGGGGTTCAGCGCGGGGCCACTAACGTCGCCTGCATGATCGCGAGCCCGGCCATTCGACCGGAGATGCCCGCCGATCCATGGAAGAGGAGACAACCATGCTCAAGACAATTTCCGCAGCGCTCGTTGCCGTTTCCGTTCTCGCCGCACCGGCGCTTGCAGGCGCTCCCGGCAAGACCGCGCAGGCTCCAGCGAACAAGACCGTCCAAGCTCCGGTGAACAAGACCACGCCGGCACCCGTCATCAAGGCCGAGGGAAAATCGAAGGCGCTGAACGCCAATGCAAGGATGGGCGGCCATCACAAGCATTATCGGCATCATCGCCACCACAAGCACATCGGCTTGCACAAGACGCATGCGAAGCACATCGCGGTCAAGCACGTGACGCCGGCCGCAAAACGCAGCTGAACCTGATTCGCCGGCGCGCGTTTCGCCCCCATTGCCCGGCGCGCCTGCGATGACAGACCAGCCCACGCGCCATTTGCTTTGCAAATGGCCGTGGGCTGGCGCGCGCTCAACTTTTCGAGAGCGAAAGTGAGTTGATAACCGACTTGCGAATTCCATTCCGCCGCCGGGCGGTTTAAGAGACGGCGCAGGGCACGGGAAGAGTTCGCTTGAGACGTTCGGCCAAAATCGCGGCGGTAGTGTTGCTGCCGATCTTGCTATCGGCCTGTGCTGCCAGCGATGACAGCAAGCCGATCACCTTTACCGACGATCGCGGCGTCTCCAGCCAGCCATTTCCGAAGAATTACCGCGCCGAAGTGCTGGCGTTTCTGAGGACCTATCTCAACAATCCCGTTGGCGTGCGCGACGCCGTCATGGCCGAGCCGGTCGAGCGCGTCGTCGGCGGACGGCTGCGCTATCTCGCCTGCCTCCGGTTCAGCGCACGCGAGCCCGACGGCGGCTACCGCGAGCCGCGTGAACGCGCCATCCTGTTCGTCGACGGCCGTCTCGACCGCATCATCGAAAACGCCGTCGAGCCCTGTGTGGGGGTGGCGTATGGGCCGTTCGCGGAGCTGGAGAAGATGACGCGCTAGGTTCACGCGAGTTGAAAGCGCACAGAGCTTGTAGTGGCCCAGCATGGCTTGGGCGATCGGATCTGCCTTATCGAATTTCATCCAGGCCTTCACACAAGAGTGTGATGCCGCGCCGGCCCGAAGGGTTTGACATAAGGTCGTGCGTTATTTAGATCGCACACGATCTAATCGTATCAGATCGTAGCCGGAGTGAGACCATGTCCCAGCCCACCACCCCAGACCGCCGCCGTTTCCTTGGCGCCGCCGCCGTGGCGCTTGCGGCGGCACCCTTCGCCATGAGCGGTTCTCTCTTTGCACAGTCCGGCGACGCCAAACCCGGCGCGGGCGCGGTCAGGCCGGGCGCCCACACTTCGTTTGCGGCGCTGAAACAGATCGAGGCCGGCGTCCTCGATGTCGGTTATGCCGAAGCCGGGCCCGCCGATGGTCCCGTCGTCATCCTCCTGCACGGCTGGCCCTACGACATCTATGCCTTCGTCGATGTCGTCCCGGTGCTGGCGCAGGCAGGCTTCCGGGTGATCGCGCCTTGGCTGCGCGGCTACGGCACGACGCGCTTCCTCGCTGGCGACACGCCGCGCAATGGCCAGCAGGCTGCGCTCGCCACCGACGTCATCGCCCTGATGGATGCGCTGAAGATCGACAAAGCGGTGGTCGCGGGCTTCGACTGGGGCGCCCGGACCGCCGATATCGCCGCGGCGATCTGGCCGGAGCGCGTGAAGGCGCTGGTCTCGGTCAGCGGCTACCTGATCGGCAGCCAGGAGGCCAACAAGAAGCCGTTGCCACCATCGGCCGAGCTGCAATGGTGGTACCAGTATTACTTCGCGACCGAACGCGGCCGGCTGGGTTACGAAAAATACCGGCGTGAGTTCTCAAAGCTGATCTGGCAGCTCGCCTCGCCGAAGTGGAATTTCGATGACGCCACGTTTGAACGCAGCGCGGCGTCCTTCGACAACCCGGATCATGTCGCCATCGCGATCCACAACTATCGCTGGCGGCTCGGTCTCGCCCCGGGCGAGGCGAAATACGACGAGCTGGAAAAGCGGCTGGCCGAATTCCCCGCCATTGCCGTGCCCACCATCACGCTCGAGGGCGACGCCAACGGCGCGCCGCATCCGGACCCCAAAGTCTACGCCGGGAAGTTTTCCGGCAAATATGCCCACCGCCTGGTCACCGGGGGCATTGGACATAACCTGCCGCAAGAGGCGCCGCAGGCCTTTGCCGACGCCGTCATCGAAGTGGCTCGCGCCTGAAGCGGGTTTGGCCCCGCCGGCGGCCTGCCGGCGGGCCGCATTGCGGTGTCCCCGGGACGGAACCGTGAACGAATTTGGATCACTTTTCGGCGAGGGTTGAACCTTGCTTTAGTCATCCCGGACATCAACTAAGCGGGAGACCACCTCCTTAACGGAGGAAAAAACCTTATGTGCGAGGGAACTAAAGCACTTTGTTGCTGTGTCGTCACAGTGGCGCGCCATCAGGCCGCGGGCACTTGCCGCAGAGCAACCTAAATGAAGTCACGTTGTTTGGATTGGTATCTGCAACGTTCGTAACGGGGATAGTCAAATGAAGAAGTTCGTGCTCGGCGCTGCCGCGCTGGCCGCCATGGCGGCCCCAGCCTTTGCGGCCGACATGCAACCGCGGCCCTACACCAAGGCGCCAGCCTACACCGCGCCCCAGGTCGTCTATAACTGGACCGGATTCTATGTCGGCGGCCATGTCGGCGGCGCCTTTGCGGGCAACAATTCCCTGCAGGGCAGCGATGCCCGCTTCCTTGGCGGCGTCCAGGGCGGCTTCGACTATCAGTTCGCGCCGAACTGGGTCATGGGCGCCGAAGCCCAGTTTAGCTGGCTGCCCAGCTCCAATAATAATGGCGTGCTGTTTCCGGGTGGCACCCTCGTGACCTCCAATACCGACCAGCTCGGGTCGGTGACCGGCCGGCTCGGCTACACCTGGGGTCCGGCGCTGCTCTACGCCAAGGGTGGTTATGCCTGGCGCGACGGCAACAATCTCGGCGTGTCGGTGGCCGGCGTGCCGGTGGGCTTCACCACCAACGGCAGTCACAAGGACGGCTACACCGTCGGCGGCGGCCTCGAATACATGTTCGCCCCGAACTGGTCGGCCAAGGCCGAGTACCAGTATTACAATTTCGGCAACACCACCTTCGCGACAGGCCCCGCCGATGTCGCCGGCCGCAGTTTCCGCAACGACGAACACACCGCCAAGGTCGGCGTGAACTACCGGTTTGGTTGGGGTGGGCCTGCTGCCTCCAGATATTGATACGGCGCGTCGTATCGACACCAAAAAGGCCGGCGTCACGCCGGCCTTTTTTTGTTCGGATGCTGGAGCAGCCTACGCCTCGCGTGCTTGCTGCGTGCATTTTGAGTGCGTCAAAAAATATTTCGCGCTGCACGCAACTTTTCGTCATGATGCGCTATTATTGATTTCAGCCGGCTGGGTTGGACATCAAAAAATGCGTGCTTTTGCGTTAGGGCTGATCTTTTCCGCAGCGGCGTTTCCGTGCCTTGCTCAAACTGTCCTGAAATCCGAACCGCTTATGCTTGCTCCCTATGAAGTCGCCTTCGTGCAGGATCCCGCGTGCGGGACAGGCAAGGTGCTCAAGGTAACGGGCGCGATCAGGGGACTGCAGCGGCGCAAGGCCTGTGTCACTCTGACTGCGGAGCAGGCATCGCTGGCCACGGCGACGCCGTAAAACCGATTTACCACCCTCGGAATGTCGTCTCCGGTAAACGGGACCCATATGCCGAGGGCCGTCGGTTGTCGGCCCGGCCGTCTTGCCCTTGGGACTTCGCCCTTATGACGCCAACTGCAATTCCGTCTGGTCTTCGCGCTCGGCGTCGGCCTTGTTTCGGGCGGGGTCTTCGTGCGGCTCGAGCTGGCACGGCTTGATTTCGTAGTCATGATCCAGCACGGGATGCGGGGCCTGTTGGTCGTCCTCGGAGACGACATCGACCACGAGGCCGCTCTTCTGGGCGATTTTCCAGACATCGGCCGCGGTGGGATAGGCCTTGCTAAGCTTGGCATCGTTTGAGAACAGCGCGTAGGGCATGGTCGGCTCCAGCAAAAACAGTCAACGCGGAAGCGGGGCCCGGGTTTCAGGCTTGGCTGCCATGACGTCATTCCACCGGCTGTTTCGGGAGCAAATTGGCTCGTTTCGGCCCATTTTTGTGGAGACTCTGAGTCTTTAACGAGTCGTAAATCCCGGGAAAAATAATCCCCGAGACTCGACCGCCAGAATCGCCGGATGTTTCCGGTCATGAGAACGAGCCTCCAGACCTCCTGTGAGCGTGTTCAACTCACGCTGACCGTCTGCCTGCTGGTCGCCTGCGCGGCCAACGTGGCGCTGGTCTATGCCTGGCTCTGAATTTGGCGCTGAAGGTCGTGCCGATGCCGGGGGAGTGCCGTTTTGCGTGCTGGGTCTACTTCCCGGGCCGCGTCGGCGGCTCGCCTTCCCGGAGAGCAGCGTGGACCTTCGCCATGGTCGCGCTGCAATAGGCCTCGCGCTCGCGGTTGAACCGCTCCTGATGGGCGCGGAAATTGGCGACCCGCGCCCTGATCTCGGACTGGAAATCCTCCCGCAGGTCAGGACGCGGAGGAGGAGCCGGCCTCGATATCTCCCGGGGCGTCTCTTCTCTTGATACGTTTCTTGATAGCTCGTTTCTTGATGGCTCGCTTGGCGCCGGGGCAGCGGGCCGCGTCTCCGCCAGCAGAGACTCAATAGCGGGAAGGGGAGTGGCCGCGCGGATGGTTTCGGATCGGATGGCTTCGGATGTCTCGACGGAGAGCAGGGCAACCGGCGTCGTGACCGTCTTCTCAGCGACCGTCTTCTCGGCCTCCGGCGTCTTGCCGGTCACCGATTGAACGAACGCCATCGTCTGCGCGATCAGGAGATCGCGTTCCCTCATCCATTTCATGAAACACCTCGGCCCAAGTCACTCCATCAAACGGCTTTTGTGGAATCAAGCGGATGGGGAGACAGCAGGGGATAACTGCCACGCTTTTGCGCGCGAGGTGACAAAACGGTGACAGTTCGTGACCGGCAACGTGCACATGACACGTCGTGCGACGACCGAGTCCGGCGCGCGCTCCGAGCGAAGCCGATCTAGCGCTCGCGCGGGTTGGTGTTGGGCACGAACGGCGCGCCGACCACGCGAACCGGCGGCTGGTCGCCGACGGAGATGATTCGCTTGTCAGCGGGCGCCGGTTGCGCGGAAGCGATTGTTCGATCGGCGAGCGGCGCCACTTTACTATCGGTTGGCCCGACCAGCGTGGCACCACCCGCGACCGCTACGGCGAACAACGTGACGACAGCAAGCAGCACCACGTTGCAGTTTTCTTCGCGAATTCTCATGCGAGGAAAACCCGCAAGAGGAGGTGTAGTTCCTGCCGGGAGAGAGGCGCGGCGGCGGGGTTGGCCGGTTGAACAGGACACGCGAGGCCACCGCTGAATAGCGAACCCTCGGACCGGTGCGGCAGATCAATTTGATAGTTTTATATCGAAAAATAAACCTACGGATAATTGCCGCCTAAATGGCCAAGTTGCACGAATAGGCCGGGGTGCGGCCACGAGTACAGGCTGACGAGCTTTTTTTCGCCCAATCGCGGATGAAATGTCATGCCATTTCAAAGTTGGCACATGCCGGCCTCCTCGTTGATAGGACCCCACCTATGATTGCAATTATAGCATCTCTCAACCTTGGTTGGTCCAGGTCTTGCATGGAGTTACCTATAACTATAACTAATTTACTCAATTAAGTGGGACCGGATCGTATCCGATATGAAAGTTCGTTTTGGCCCAGGGGGCTGGGTCCAATGGCCTGATAATGAAGAGTTCTCGATCGAATTCATGAGGCTGCTCGGCGCAGCGCAGGAAGGCGGTTCGATGATCTCCGAATGCTTTCTTGCCGCAAGCCGGATAGACCCAAAGGATGGCGGCGCTTCCTGGTATCGCGAATGGATGAGAATGGCCGACCTCAGCAATGAGCGCGCCAATGCTGCCTTCACGAGCGGTCATATGCTGACCGCACAAAGTAACTGGCTTCGCGCCATCAACTACTATCAAGCCTCAGCGTTCGGTTGCGACGTCCCCGACAAGGATCGGGAGCATGCGCTGCGAAACATGCGAGGCTGCGCCCGCCGCTACATCGCGCATTTGACCCCCGCCGGCGAGGTCGTCGAGATTCCCTGGCTGGAAGGCCATGCGTTGGAGGGCTATTTTTTGCCGGCCCCCGCCGCTTCTCATCGAACGCCCGTCGTCGTGTGCATGGGCGACCCCGGACATCGGAAAGAAGAATATCTCTTCAAGGTGGCGCGTTACGCGCGCGCGCGGGGAATGTCGTTGCTGGCCGTGGATCTCTTCGGTTCCGGCGCCGGCGCCAAATTCGATGAGGTGATCGGCCGTCCCGATCTTGAATTGTCGGTAGGCTGCGTGATGGATTACCTGACGACGCGGGACGATATTGACGAACGTCGGATAGCCGTTCTCGGCGACGGCGCGGGGTCGTCCTTTGTGGCGCGTGGCGTCGCTCTCGACAATCGCTTCGCTGCTGTGGTTTGCGACGGCGGAATCTGGGATATGCACGAGCGCGCCTTCTTGATGAATCGTCTCTCGCCGGATGGCATCGGAAGCGGGGGGTTTGAACGAAGCTGGCTCGGTCGGAGATTCCACTGCCCGGTCCTGATCACGGTGGGCGGAGAGGCCTGGCTGGAAAGCGATGTTGTCACCGATCTGTTCGAACGGCTTAAGTCGCATCATCCCGATATTTCACTGAAGATTTTCGAAAGCTCGGAAACGGCTGCTGCGCAGGGGCATTGCGACAACCCCACGCTGGCCAACGAGTTCATCTTTGACTGGGTTGCCGATCGCCTCGAATCGATTTCGGCCTGACACCACCGCAAAAAGTCAGATCCCCATCGCGATCTTCTGGCTGGCCTTCTCGAGGCGGGCCTTCAATGCCGCAAGCTTATTGGTGAACTCGCTGAGCTCGCGATCACTGAATTCGGCAAAGATGAAGCTGTTGAGCTCCTCCTGCTGAGAAGCCAAGCCCGCGATGTGCTTGTAAGTCTTGTCCGTCAAGGACATCTGCACGACCCGGGCGTCTTCCGCTGACGTCTTTCGGCGCATGAAGCCCTTCTTCTCGAGCATCTTCGACTGGGTCGTGACGAAGGAGGGGTCAACGTGGAGCATCTTCGAGACCACCTTCACGGGAACGCCTTCACCCTGATCCAGATCGGCCAGAGCCATCAGGATCATCCATTGCGGGCCGCTGACGCCGAGCGCTTTTGCCCAGAAATAACGAATCTCCTGGAGATGCACGTTGATGGCGGCGATCTCCCAGGCGAATTGCCGGGCGATGTCGTGATTCTTCCCGCCGAACCCATTCGACACGCCGCGTTTGGCGCGGCTCGGCGAGTCCGATCCCCTGCGGGGGTCCTGTGCCATGGCTTTGTCTGGCCCCGAGTCTACACGAAGCAAGCTTAGCTGATTTAATAACAAAATCATCCAATTGCGCACCGGAAAGGTGGTTCCACGAACACAATCTTGCGTGTTCAGCGGTGTTGCCGCGGCGACACAGTCGCTTGGGATAGAGATAGCTGAGTTCATAAAGTATTTTGATTAGCTAAGTTGCACATGCATAGTTCTGAAGACGATCTGGGGGGTCCTTGGTCGTTCCGTTTTGGTGGTTCGCTTAAGTCCCTCGCGTTGATGCGGGTGTGTCCGAAGACGCGAAACGACTGAGCGGTTTCACAAGGACGAGGGCGGACCTTTTCTGGGGGAACAGTTTTAGGTCCGCCCCTCGTCTTGGCAGCGCAACTTGGAGGTTTAACATGAATATGATCAAGAGCCTTGTTCTCGGCTCAGCGGCGGGTCTCGTCGCCCTGAGCGGAGCCCAGGCTGCCGATCTTCCCGTCAAGGCCAAAGCGGTCGAATACGTGAAGATCTGCTCTCTGTACGGCGCGGGTTTCTACTATATCCCGGGCACCGACACCTGCATCAAGCTGGCTGGTTATCTGCGCGCTGACATTACCTTCAATGGTAACAACTACGGCGGACCGGCCTGGAGCGGCGATCTCGGCCAGGGCAATCGCTACCGCGATTACTTCAGCACCCGTTCCCGTATGCAGCTGAACGTTGATACCCGCACGGCAACCGAATACGGCGTCGTCCGTACCTTCGGCTTGGCGAACTTCAACTTCCAGAACCAAGGCACTAACAACCCGACCGCCCTTTCGACCTTCCCGACCTCGAGCGCGGCCGGTCTGTTCGGGCCGGGCGGCGGCTACGTCAGCGTTGACCTGCTGTTCATCCAGTTCGCTGGCTTCACCTTCGGTAAGTCGGCCTCGGCCTACGCGACGCCTTGGTTCGGTTATCCGGGCAACAACAGCTCGTTCTTGATGGGCGGCGCTGACTACGTCACGGGTGTGAACAACATCCAGTACACCGCGCAGTTCGGCAACGGCGTGTCGGCCACCATCGGTCTCGATGATCCGACTGTGTACAGCCGTACCGCTGTGCTCAACCTCGGCGTTGCTTCGGGTGCGCTCGCGGCTGGTACGAACGCCCTCGGCGGCACGCATGCTCCCGACATCGTCGGTAACATCCGCGTCGACCAGGCTTGGGGTCTGTTCCAGATTTCAGGTATGGCGCATCTCGTGAACGCTTCCTACAACATCCTCGGCGCCGGCGGCGTTCCGACTGCTCTGTCGGAAATCTCCGGTCACCCCGAAGACAAGTGGGGCGGCGCGGTGATGGCTGCGTTGCAGATCAAGAACCTCCCGACCGGTCCAGGCGACGACTTCAAGATCGACGTCTCCTACTCCAAGGGCGTCACCAAGCAGGTGATCTCCACGAGCGGTCCTTCGCCGAGCTTCGCCATGTTCGGCGGTACGGATCGTCCGGGTGCTTACCAGAGCGTCGGCTTCGGTCAGACTGCTGATGCGGTCTACGTGCCGGGCGGCGAGCTCAAGCTGGTGGATTCATGGGGTGTCCGTGGTGCGTTCAACCACAACTGGGATCCCTACTGGTCGTCCAGCCTGTTCGGCAGCTACGCTCAGGTGCGCTACAACGGTAACGCTCTGGACGTCACCTCGGCCAAGGGCCAGTTCTGCGCCAACTACACTGCCGGCAAGGCCGTGTCCGCAGACTATACCTGTAACCCGGACTACAACGTTGCCCAGGTTGGTCTGACCACCCGCTGGACTCCCGTCAAGAACCTGACGTTCTCGGCTGAAGTCGGTGCGTTCTTCCTCGACCAGAAGTTCACGGGCGCTGTCAACAACCTGGCGGCTGCGGCTCCCAAGCCGACCACCGTGTACGAGTTCAAGGACCAGAGCACCGTTTACCTGAACCTCCAGGCTCGGCGTAACTTCTGATCCCGAACGACTTGAAACACTAAGGAGAACCCCCGGCAGGCAGCTGCCGGGGGTTTTTCTTTGTCGCGCGCGTCCTCCGGAATCGATCGCGCGAGAGGTTGCAGGAGAACGGGATTTCAGCTCGCCAAGCCAAGTCACGAGCTCCAAAAACCAAGAATGTTATTTACTCATATAATTTTATATGTTAATTTTTCTCATGTTGACGTCGGACTTATCGGCGGCACGCATAGTCTCGCAGGAGACGCAACACTACCTTATGATAAACCTCCGAAACCTCCGGCAATGCCCTGCCGGGGGTTTTTCGTTTTCGGAACAATTGTTTTCTGTGGGATGGGGCTTGGCGCACGACGCGCGGCGCTGTGAGACCAATGCGCATGTTTGCGCGATTACATCCTCAACAAGCCCTGTAGCGTTGAGAACAGCAAGAAGGGCTCCCAGTTACGTTGTCGCAAAAGGATTGGCTGTTAGAGTTCAGGAGCTATTTGGCAAACCTCGGGGGATTTCATGAAGACGGCTTCGGCTATTATTTTCTTGGCTCTATTTTCTGTTCCGGCACACGCACAGTACCGCTGCCATGGCGACCCGGTCTGCCAGGCCAAGCGCGACGGAGTTTCTGTTGGAAGGGCGCACAGTGGTGCCGCGTGCCAGCGGGTTGCTGGGTTCACCCAGGCACAATGGGAGGCCGGTCAAACGACGAGGGCGCAACGGCGGACTTGGGAAAAGTGCATGGGAAGGTGAGTGATAGCGCGCCTCCGGCTGCAGCGCCTTCCGTTGCCCGTGTTCGATGACCTCGCTCAACTTTCACGCCGGCGAGACGCAATGAAACCTGGTTTTCCCTGCCGCGCAGAAGTCCTTGATACGCGAGCTGCTATTCAGGGTCGGTTGTCTTCAGGAGTTGCGCGACTTCCATCAATTTTCGGCGCAGGCGCTCATCAGTAATGCCGAAGTAGAGTTCGAGGAGCTGACGCGACTCTCGCTTCGTAACGAGTTCACTCCAATCCTGCGCTTCGGAGGTTTGCTTCGATTCGACGGACGGTCGTTTCTTGACTTCCAACTCGTCGAAGAACCACGTGATCGGGACCGCGAGTTGGACGGCAATGCTGTAGAGCCTTGACGCGCTGATCCTGGTTTCTCCGGCCTCATATTTTTGGATGAGCTGAGACGTCAGGCCAAGACGCCTTGCTATTTCGTCCTGACTCAACCCAAGCAGGTTGCGCCTCAGGCGTAGCCGCTTCCCCACATGTTCGTCGACATGGGTCGGCTTCTTCGACGAGACCCTCATTTTGCCGCCGCGCCTGCTCGGCGCGCGGGATTTCGATTTCTTCTCGGAAGTTTCAGAAGGCATCTCGCACCGCGGTTGAATTCTTTCCTGGCACAATCAACTGGACTGGTGAAGACGGCATATCAACTCCTGGGCGGCACTATCAACTAGAATTATGTCATGCGGACTACAAATGCACGGATTATTAGGCCTCAACCACACGATGTGAGAATGGCAGGACGAAATCCATGCAAGAGCTTCTTCCGATATCGGGGCGCCTACCCACCCATCTCAAGATCAAACACGGACCGGTGGGCCTGCTCGGGCGGTTCTTCCTCTGGGCCGACACCGCCGCACGGGATCGCGGAGTAACGCTGTCTTTTGGCAGCCTGCAGGATCTCGCTGAGGCCAACAGGGGCAACTCCGATAGTTGGCGCCCGCTTGTGCCGGTTTTTGACGAGGCTTTGGGCGGCGTTACGCCGGAGACAGCCTTTGTCCTGATCGGGCGGAACAAGCATGGGGAGGTCGTCACAACCCAAGCGGCGCGCATCTATGATTGGCCGGGAACGTCTCTCAAGGACGAAGCAGCTTCGCTGCGAATGTTCTTTGCCGATCCCGATACAGCATTCGCGCGTGGAGATCACTGCAAGATCACCACGCCGATTGCCGAGAAAATCAGCGGGCGCGTCGTCTTTTCCGGTGCCGTCTGGTATCGGCGTGATTTCAGAGGCAAGGACCTAGCAACCATCCAGTCGCGCATTTCGCGGGCATATGCCTTCACACGTTGGAATAGCGATTTCACGATCGGCATGATGGCCAATGCCGTCATCGCCGGCGGCCTGGCAGAGCGTGCCGGATACACGAAGATCGAGCATAGCTGCATTGAACTTGTGGCGTCGCCGCTTGGTGAGATGCGTTGCGGGCTGGGCTGGATGCAGTCTGACGAACTCCTTGCCGATCTCGCAGCAATCATGGACCGGGCGAGTGTCCCCGTCATTGGAGCGCGCATTGCCGAGGAGGCAAATCCCTGATGTCGCAAGGTGAGGCGGGCATGAATATCCAAACCTTTCGTCCCGGGGATCCAGAGGGGCTTGTCAAAGCGCTGTTCGGCTGTATTGACGGCCGCGACTGGACGGGGCTTTCCGAATTTCTCCACGCAGAAGCGATCTACGAACGGCCGGGTTATCAGCCGTTCGTCGGAAAGCCGGCTATCCTGGACTTCTATCTGACGAAACGGATTATTTCTCTCGGCCAGCACTGCGTCGAGAGGGTGCTGAGCGACGGCGCAAACATTGCGTGCTGGGGCAGCTTTTCCGGCGTTGCCAAGAATGGGCGCAATCTCAGCACGCGTTTTGCGGATGTCTACCGCATCAGGGAAGGGCGGATTGATCTACGCCGGACATTCTTCGACAGCCCGGCGATCTAGGGCGGATTGCTGCTTCCAGAAGTCAACGACCGTTGCGCCGAGAAGGCATGTTCCCCCGTTCCCATTGCAGGTGAACGGCAAGATGAGACGCTGATAATGGCAGTGAATGCTGTCGTTCCTGTCTGGCCGTCTGATCGTGGCGTTCACCTCGTCCAGGCGCGGCACCAGCGTCTCCTGGACGCGGCGGTAAATGCCTTGCACCCACTGGCCGTAATTGTAATCCGGTTGTTCTTCCATAGGCAGGCCTCGCGCATTCTTCCGCCAGGTCTCGCCAAAAATCTCAAAGCCAGGTCCGACATCGGTAATGGTCAGGCGGCCACCCACGGGCTCGACGAGGATAAAGCGCCCACGAAGCGAATCGGGCAACACGTCGGCCAGCTTCGCTGAATCGTAAACCTGCTTGGAATCAATCCAATGCGCGAAAAGTGATGCAAGTGCCTTGTCCGCGCTGGCAAGCATTTCGAGCGGCAGCTCTCTGCCCGTGAACGCGCGAGAAGATTTCTGATGGCTCGTAGTAGTCTGCTCGGCAAAGTAGGCGATTGTCTGCGCGAGGCTCGGGACCAGCTTCTCGACGAATTGGCCCGGGTGGGAAATGATGGTGCGCTCGATCCCCATATCGGCGAGGCAGTATAGCGCTGCGGCGATACTCGTCTGGGACGCCGTCTCGGGCCGAAATCGGATGCGCGCCGCATTGGGAGAGATTTTCGTGACGGCCACAAATCCCAGATTTTCGACGAGGTAAGTCAGAAAATCGAAGTCAGGAAGTGAGCAGTGCAGGAAGCTTCGTAAGGCCGCCGATCGCGCATCCCATGCGCGGCCGTGGTCGTCGAGAATGATAGTTTGCATGCGACCCTCACCCGTCAACCCGGAGCAAAGTCGTCCATCGAGCGCTTATTGTTTGGCGAAGTTGCGTCATCTTAGCCACACTCGCTGCGCTAGACATCAAAATTCGATGGATGATTGGCTTCACGCTTTGGTGACAGCTTTCTTCCCGCGATCCGTTTTGCCGTCGTCATTGTCACAAATCTGGATGCGCGAAATCAGCGAGCGAATCGCTTTTCGGTTGCAATGACTTGTTGAAAGCGACGCTGACATCCGGCTGCGTCCGTTTCAACACGCGTTTCATGGCTGGCAACTAGAATTAGTTTTTTTGCATGACAACTAGAATTAGATATTGACGCCGTGTGCAGGCGTGTGACAACCTTCAGTGGTCAACAACGTGCAGATGGGAATGCTCAAGGAGTTCGGCATGCAACCGCAAAAACAATCCGTCGCCGCGAATGGCCATCACCACGACGTCATATCGCGAGCGGGGAACAAGCTTCGTAATGAAATCTGCTGCAATCACGAGCTCTCCTTCCTGATGGAAGCTCACGACGGTCTGTCGGGTGCCATCGCCGAACGTGCAGGTTTCAAGGGACTCTGGGCGTCCGGCCTGTCAATTTCGTGCTCGCTTGGCTGCCGCGACGCCAACGAAGCCTCCTGGACCCAGCTCGTTGATGTCGTCGAGCGCATGGTCGACTCGACCGACCTCCCTGTGCTCGTCGACGGCGACAGCGGCTTTGGCAATTTCAACAATGCGCGCCTTCTCGCCCGCAAGCTGCTGCAGCGTGGCGCTGCCGGCGTCGCGCTGGAGGACAAGGGCTTTCCCAAGATGAATTCGTTCGTCGGCGACCGGCATCCGCTTGCCGATACTGACGAGTTCTCGGGCCGGCTGCGGGCTGTGAAGGATGCGATAGGCGACGACCTGGTCCTCGTCGCACGGATCGAGGCGCTAATCGCTGGCCACGGAATGGACGAGGCGCTTGCGCGCGCCCATGCCTACGCCGACGCCGGAGCTGACGCCATCCTCATTCATTCGCGCAAGAGCGTGGCGGACGAGATCCTTGGTTTCGCCGGCGCCTGGCAGAACCGGCTTCCCGTTGTGATCGTTCCCACCAAATACTATCGGACGCCCGTCTCCGCCTATCGCGAAGCCGGCATCTCGACGGTGATCTGGGCCAACCACTCGATGCGAGCGGCAATCGCCGGGATGAGAGACATTTGCGGCCGCATTGTCGCCGAGGAAAGCATCGCTGGCATCGAAGGCGAAGTCGCCACGCTCGACGAGGTCTTTGGTCTGCTGCGTTACGGCGAACTCGCTGCCGCCGAGGAGCGATACTTGCCGCAGCACAACGGAAACGGAAACGGTCACGCGAAAGCGTGATTCTCCGATCCTTCATACCACAGCGTAGAAACCCTTCGAGCGCGGAGAACGTGCCATGCTTCATTCGACATTAGCGGCCTCAATACCAAACCAGCTGCCTGAACCTGACATCGCCCAGGTGATCCGGTGGCGCGATAGTTCCTATTCGGCCGACCTCTATATCGCCGCGGTTTCGTGGCTCGATCTCTTCACCTATCTCGACCAGACCCCGGCGACCGAAGCGGAGCTGCGCGGGCATTTCAAGATCAAGGAACGGCCGACGCGAACCATGATCAGGCTGTTTGAGTCCTGGGGACTGCTCGACAACGTCGACGGCAAGCTTCTCGCTTCGGCATCGGCGCGGCGCTACTTGAGCCGCAACTCGAGCGAGAACATTTCCTCCTACATCGCCGTCATGAAGTACAAATCGTCTGTCCGGGAGATTTACGACGTATTACGCCTGGACACGCCTGATACGTGGCATGTCGAGCGTGGTGACGCGACCAACTTTGACGAGCTGATGCAAACCGACGATTTCGCCGATCTGAATACGCGCGGAATGGAGGAGCGTGGACGGATTTTTGCTCCCGATCTCGTGCGCCTGCTCGATTGTACGCACGACACGGCCGTCCTGGATGTGGCAGGTGGATCCGGGGTCTACTCCGCGCACCTGCTCAATCGGTATCCCAATCTGTCGGCGATGATACTTGAGCGTCCCCCGGTCGACCAGCTCGCCACGCGATGTCTGGCCGACCGCAAGCTGACGGCGCCGAGAGCGCGCGTGATCGCCGGAGATATGTTTGTCGATCCGTTTCCGCAGACCGCTTCGCTCCATCTCTATTCGCATGTCCTCCACAATTGGGGACCGGAGAAAGTGCGGCTGTTGCTGGACAAGTCGTACCGGAGCCTGCTGCCTGGCGGCCGGGTAGCCGTCTTCAGCTGTCACCCGGACGACCGGGGCGGGCGTCCTGCGCCGGTCGAGGAGGCGGAATATTCGGTGCTGCTGACCACCAGCTATGAGGGCTGCTGCTACAGTTTCGAGGACATGCGTTCCCTCATGGAAGGCGCCGGCTTTCAGCACGTCGACTATCGCAAGTCGATTTGCAACCGAAGTCTGATCACGGCGCGAAAGATCGCCGGCAGCTCCAACTGAACCAGAGCTCTATCCGGACGAGATCCGAAAGCGCTTTGCTTGATCCTGCTGTCGTCGATGCCGACGGCCGCAAACGCTGCGCGCTGTCCGGCGCGGAGAAAAATAATTCGCCATAATCGCCTATGGGAAGGAATCTAAAATGACTTTCTCGACAACGACACTCCTGGGTCTTCTGAAGCAGCAGAAGTATGACTTTTTTTCCGGGGTACCTTGCTCAAACTTCGCTGATCTGTTCCAGCAGGTAGCCTTGGACAAGGATATTACGTCAGTCCCGGCGTCGAGCGAAGGCAGCGCCTTGGCATTTGCCGTCGGTGCGGCACTGGCGGGACAACGAAGCGTCGTTGCCCTGCAGAATTCCGGACTGGGAAACATCATCAATCCGCTGACATCGCTGGTCCAGATCAACTGCATTCCGACGCTGCTTCTGATCTCCGTGCGGGGACATACCGACGAGCCCGAGGACGAGCCGCAGCATCGCATCATGGGTGCCAATACCCACGCAATGCTCGATCAATTGGCAATCCCATGGAGCGAGTTCGACGGGACGCCGCAGGGGTTCATGGCGACGCTCCTGAAGGCCGAAGAAGCATTCGCGCGATCGGTCTCGTTTGCGGTTCTGGTCCGGAAAGGTCAACTGTCGGCGGGCCTCGGCGTCGTTGGCAACGGCGAGCAACAAGTGAGCGATTATCCGCTCAGCGTCGGATGCGCTCTGGAAATCGTCAGCGAAGCGCTGCAACCCTCCGATCTCGTTGTCTCAACAACCGGGTTCATTTCCCGGGAGTTGTTTCGCTTGAGCGATCGTCCGGAGAATTTCTACATGCAGGGATCGTTAGGCCATTGCAGCGCGGTGGCTGCGGGGGTCGCTCTCGCGCATCCATCGCGTCGCGTGGTCGCGCTGGATGGCGATGGCGCCGTGTTGATGCATATGGGAGTCTTGTCCACGATCGGACACGCATCCCCGCGAAATTTCCTGCACATTGTGCTCGACAATGAAGGCTACGTTTCAACCGGCAAGCAGGAATCCACCTCGGTGACTTCCTCGCTGGAAGCGGTCGCTGCGGCCTGCGGGTACCGCGCGGTCAGCCGGTGCGTAACCAGGACCGAATTGGACGACGCTGTTGCGCGAAGCTTGTCGACCGAAGGGCCGCACTTTCTGTTGTGCAAGGTCAATCAATCACATTCGCAGGCGCTACCCCGGGTTACGTCCCGTCACACCCCGGAGGAGAACAAGCTGGCGTTCCAGATCGCGCTGGACCAGCCGCCGGCTCTCTATCTGCAAAGCGTGCCGGCAGGAGTGGCGCGGTGAAACATCGGGCGGTCAACAGGCTGACCAGCTTCCGCTGCCTCTCATTCGTCGTCATTATTTGGGGCACGAACTGGCTTGCGATCAAGAATGTCTTGCAGTCGTCACCGCCGCTGTTTTTGACCGGCATCTGTTTGCTCGGCGGGGCCATCGCGATCGGTGCTTTCCGCCTGTGCCTCGGATATCCACGCCAGCGCGGTGGTGAAGGGAAGGGCAGGTTTGTCGCGATGGCTCTCCTTCAAACGGTAGGAGGCCTCGGGCTGGGTCTGGTCGGCTTGCAGTATCTCGATGTCGGCACCAGCGCCCTGATCTTCTACACGATGCCCTTGTGGCTCGTCACGATCGAATGGACGATCGATCGCCAAATGCAATCGCTTCTCGATGTGATCGCACTGACCTGCGGCATGCTTGGTCTCGGGATGCTGGCGTCGGGTACGATTCCCGTGGCGACATCTCATGGCATCCTGGGCCTCGCGTTGCTTTCGATGGCGGCGTTCAGCTGGGCCCTGAGAACATGGATCCATAAACGCACCCCCGGCGACATCGACGTGTGGAACCGTACCGTCTTTCAACTGGCGACCTCAGGGGGAGTTGTCATCGTTGCGTCGCTGCTGCTGGAACGTCGGCTTGACTGGACAGAATTGCCGATACTTGCATGGCCTATCGCATTCAACCTGATCGTGGCGACCGGACTGGCATTCGTCGCCTGGCACCGCGCGCTCAGGCGCATTTCCTCGCAGATCGCATCTCAGAGCCTCGTGCTCGTCCCTGTCGTCGCGCTGATTGCCGCTGCCGTTCTGCAACGGGAGACTTCTGCGGCGTGCGTCGCGGTCGCCTGTGTCCTTATGAGCGTCGGCGTCACCATCGCAATTTGGCGGTCAAACGCGCCGATCCCTGTGAGGACGGTCTCACGCGCCCTGAAACCTGCGATTGGCAGGGAACATCACATGGAGCCCGGCGATGCTGGATTCGACACGTCTCTATCACCCGATGAAGATCGCAGGAGAGGACGTCCGTGCGGACTCGACGATCGACGTGCGGAACCCTTTTACCGGTCAGGTAATAGCTGCGGTGCCACAGGCGCGTCCCGAGCACATCAGGCGCGCCTTCGCGATCGCCCGGCTATTTCGTCCCCAGCTCACAAGGCGTGAGCGGGCGCGGATCCTCCTGGCCGCGGCGGAGGCGATCGAAGCAAACCGGGAACGGCTTGCGCATCTCATCACCTCGGAAAGCGGCCTGTGCTTGAAAGACTCGCTACATGAAACCGCGCGGGCCAGGGATGTCTGGTCATTCGCAGCGCAGGCGGTGCTCCAGGACGATGGAGCGATTTACGCGGGCGATATCGGAGGGAGTGCGCAGAGCAGACGCATATTCGCGACCAGGACGCCGCTTCTTGGCGTCATCTCGGCGATTACCCCCTTCAACCATCCTTTGAATCTCGTCAGCCACAAGCTCGCCCCGGCGATCGCGACCAACAACAGGGTCGTGCTAAAGCCGGCGGAGACAACCCCCTTGACCGCGCTTGCCCTTGCCGAGCTGCTTTATGAGGCGGGGCTACCGCCGGAAATGTTGTCGGTGGTCACTGGCGAACCGCGTTCGCTGGGAGACGCGATGATCAATGATCCGGATATCGACCTGGTGACGTTCACCGGATCGGTGAGCGCCGGAAAGAGAATTGCCGAACGGGTGGGATACCGAAGGCTGGTGCTAGAGCTCGGCGGCAATGATCCTCTGATCGTCATGGGTGACGCCGATCTCGACCGCGCAGCCCGATTGGCGGTGCAGGGGGCGACCAAAAATTCCGGGCAACGCTGTACCGCCGTCAAGCGGGTTTTGGTCGTCGAGGGCATAGCCGACCGCTTTGCCGAAGCGACCCTCTCTTTGATGAAGCGCCTCAGGGCAGGAGATCCGATGGACCCCAACACGGATGTGGGGACGGTCATCAACGCGAAGGCGGCGTCGACAATTGCCGGACGCGTCGAAGCCGCAATCCAGGACGGCGCCCGCCTGCTGCTCGGCAATACGCCCCAGGGCGCTCTTTACCCGCCGACACTGCTGGACGATGTCCCGCCCGGTTGCGAACTGGTTCGCGAAGAGACCTTTGGTCCCGTCCTTCCGATCATTCGCTGCCCGGACTACGTCGAACACATCATCGCCATCGCAAATTCAACGGCCTTCGGTCTTTCGGCGGGGTTGTGCACCAACAGGCTCGACACCATCACCCGCTTTGTCGATGCGCTCGACGTCGGCTGCGTCAACGTGTGGGAAGTTCCGGGATACCGGACGGAGCTGACGCCGTTCGGCGGCATCAAGGATTCCGGCCTCGGCCACAAGGAGGGCGTGCTGGAGGCCATGAAGAGCTTTACGAATATCAAAACCTACTCGCTGCCGTGGTGACCTGGAAGCCTAGTACAATCGCTGCATCTCCTGAAGCAGGAGGTGACGCCGCGGTGAAGTACTTCGACGCTCGCTCGATGAAGGCGGCGTGACTGCTCTTCCTTCTTCCCTTGTGGTGGCGAGCGCTGATACGCGGCGTCGTCGTAGTCTTGGACATGTACCCACAAATGAGAGTAGGGGATCAGGCGCGGTGGATGTCCGCTATGCCATCAACAGCGCGCCGCTCGCGTGATATGCAACGAGCGCCTGATGCGGGGGCCTTGCTCTAGCTGGCTAGACCGTTCTCGAGTGAGTGGATCCTGCTCATGTCAAGAAACGCGCCAAATGAGGGCGGCATCCACTCCAGTGGAACGAGCTCAAGAACGCCTCAGCATCAAACGTGTTGTGCTCCGCGTCACTGCACGGGCGTTGTTAACAGCGGCCCGACAAATCATGTTCGACGTCTCATCCAGCGTCGCACAATTTTCGAGGGGCAGACGATGCTGGAGCGTCCCCGCGAGGGGCGCCAACACCGGGCGCGTTACTGCCGCGGGGAGATATGAAGGAACTGACCCTTACAGGTGGTATCGTTATCGTTTATTACGAAATTGATCACTTTTCCGCCCATCAAGGCGGCAAGTGCTGTTGCGTACGCCGCCTGCACATTTTCAACTGCTGGTTTTTCCCACGATAGCCACGTGCCCGCGGGACAGGTGGTATTTCCGACATCCATTTGAAGCACGAATTTTCCCGGCATGTAGGTAGGTTCTAGCAACGTCACATGCCCAGTAATGAATTGTATTGCATGCGCTGGCGCCGCTGCAAACGGAATCAGTGATAGTCCACCCACAATGATCAAAGGTAGCGGTTTCATGCTCAGCTCCTTCCAGATGCTTATTTTCGCGCGCTTTCCATGAGCTCCTTCAATGCCTCGAGGTGCGGAGGCAGCTTTTGCGTGGCCTCCGTGGCAGGGCGCGCCGCCAGGATGAAATGCGATGTTGATGGCGGCGCGATACTGCTTGGCCAAGCATTGTTCATCAGCGAAAAAACGAAATCCGTCTCGCGTTTCGCAACATTGTGACAGTTCATGCAACCCGTGATGATGTTACTCTGGTCGAAGGTCTCCAACGTGACATTGGTGAAAGCCGAGGACGCTCCGGATCCAGGAAACGTATTCGCCGGCGTACCAGGCAGGCTGGGGCTGCTCGGTTGCAGCGGCCATTGCGTCATGACCAGCTGGTAAAATTGCCATGGCCCGCCAATGCCCTGTAGCGCCGCACGGTACTTGGTGTTGGTATTCGCGGTGGATGCGTGAATGGGTGTGGATGTCAGCCGCTGCACATTGAACACGATTGGACTTGCATTAGGCGGGAAGGGATTCGGATTAGACGGAGGCATGGGTGTCCCGTCTCCCTTATTGTATGCAAACGGGGCAGCCGAGATGCCGCCAGGCACATTGTCAACATGTTCGAAGGTGGACCAGATCCATTGGGGTCGCGATGGCGTCTTCTGTACGATGTGCAAGCCTACGAGCCCTACGGTCGTCCGGCTACAAGTGGGGGTGGGCGCGGCAAACGGGTTCATCACCCACGCGGTGCGTGTATAATATCGCTGTGGATTCGGGACGTTTGTCATGTCCATCCATGCAGCTTTGATATCGATTGCGCCGTTCTGGAAAGTAGTCTCTCCCGAGGAGGGGAAATTTGCCCTCAAATAGAGGCCTTGGCTCACGATCTGATTGTATTCGATCTTATTGAAGTAGGTGGAATAACGCGTGTAGATGCTGTTCTGTGCTGGAAGCGGCCCAACTAAGCTGCCGAAGCCGGCCGCTTGACCGAGGTTGCCGAATTTCGAAAACGAGGCCAGCACTATATCGCCAAACCCACCTTAAGGGAGCTTGCACCAAAGATCGGGTAAGTCAAAACATTCGACCTAGCGGGGGGTGACCCAAAGATCGGGTAAGTCAAATCAGGACCAAAGCTGACAGCAGGCACATTCGACGTCGAAATCAAATCAGGACTAAAGCCGACAAAAGACACATCCGACGTAGAGCAAGGATTCTGCCCATCATAGCTTTCCCAAGCTGAAGGTGCCGATGGAGGACTGCTTCCATCCGGACTCGGTTGGAAAACTTCCCATTCGGCCTTGAATGTTTCAAATACTAGTGGGCCGGGCGAGCCGATGACCTTGCTCGTGTCGGGAACCCCACGCGCGCCGTGCTGCACCGGCCAAACCGCGGCTACGAAAGAGCGCCACGAGAAGTCGTCAAAAAAGGCAATCGGATTGCCACTGAAGTTACTTGGAATACACACATCAGCCGGCATTTGAGAAGAAATCATAACTGGGGGTGAAGCCGGGCACTGCTGTGCGACGGCAACCAGGGGCACGAAAATAAGAGGCAACCCGAGTAGATGAAAAGCGAGATGGCGATGCAACAGCCCTGTGACCAACGTTCCCAATTTTGGTTTCATGGCTCCGCCTCGTTGCAGCCAAAGAACTCGCCATTGTCGCCGTGTACCCGTGCGCACGCGGCGAGGTGCTCAGTGAGAGACCGGCACAAAAGGACTGTCGGTTTGTTTTATTGAGAGTGCGATGCCCGCCGATGGCATTTCCAGCTGCCCATTCGCCTCAAACGGAGACGTCGGCACGTCCCGTCTCGAATTGCAACTCCAAGAAGAGTACACGATCCCACGCCCGTGCAAAAGACCTCATATTGGCCGAGGCGGCACAAACAATTCGGTCAAGACCACTGACCCCATATCCGAGTCGGGTCAAAAATCGGCAGTGCTCTGATTGAGCAGAAAATTTCAGCTTAGCCCTCAAAGGCCGACATCCTCGTCTTTATGGGTGCCCGCCCGGACGTGGCGATGGATGATTGCGCATTTTGTGATGCGCGAACGCGCTCTGGTCACTTGCCGACGGGAGGCGGTGGAATCACCGGCAGGACGGTAGGCGCGGGAGGGATCACCGGCATTTGACTTGGCTCTGTCACTGTGACGTTCAGTGCAGCCGATTGCTGGAGTGACTGCCGCCGAGTTCTTCCAACGTGTACGGGGGGACAATCGACTACGTTGTTTTCGTTCAGCATGAAAACGGCAGCCGTTCCGCCATCGGTTGCTTTCGGTTACGAGGCTTCGCGAATTAGTATCGCATGAAAAGCTAACCTTTTCCCCTTGTGGAGAAGGTGGACCGCTGACGCGAAGCGGCAGCGAGCCGGATGAAAGGTTCTCTCCGCGGAGACAGGCCCCTCATCCGCCTGCGCTTCGCTACGGCACCTTCTCCCACAAGGGGAGAAGGGAAGGAATATCCTCACGCGCTAATGCGGCTAGGCAAACTTTTAATCCAGCAGTTTGGACGCGGCCGCTTCATCCGTGACCAGGACCTGGCCAAAGCCAGCCAACAGCCCGGCGCGAATAATGGGGACCTTGTGCTTGCCTCCCGCGGCGAGAATCCGATGCCTGATCTGAAGCACGTGGTCGATCGGCGGATGGATCGTCCGCTGCACCAGGGGGTGGCGAAGCGGCTTGCCTGACGAATCGAGGTAGTGACCGCAAATATCCCCGACAGCACCGGCTTCAAGCAACGAAGCCCAGGTTTCCCGAGAAATGACCTCGTATTCGAGCGCCTTTGATTGCTCGGAGAGGTCGATCGCGCTCAACAGCGCCACGTCGAGGGACGGCACCATGGCGAGCACCGAGCGAACGGGCTCACTCGCGACCAGGATGTCCCTTAGCTCCGCCGTCTCGGCGAACATCGGCGCGGTCAGATAATAGCATCGTGCGCCGAGCGCCCGGGCAATCATGGTTGCATTGTCATACGGATTGATCGGCGCGCTTTCGGCCAACCCGCCGGACAGCAGCACCACACGCGTGCCGTCTCCGGATCGCTGCGGCAGGTTTTGAGCTGCGGCATTGATGGTGCCTCCCCAGGTGATTCCGAGCGAACCCGACGGCGGAAGGCACTCGGCGACGTATCGCGCGGCGGCGGCTCCAACGAAGGAGCGCACATCGGTGCCGCCCATTGGGACCGGGACCACGATCGCGTGCCGCAGACTGAATTTGCGGATGAGTTCTTCTTCAAGCTCCGTGCGTTGGCCCGACGGGTCGGCGATCGTGATTTGAACGAAGCCGCTTTCCCGGGCGTCGCCGAGGATCCGGTTGACGCGCTTGCGGGTCATCTTCAGCCGCTGCGCGATCGCGTCCTGGGTTTGACCTTCCCTGAAATAGTACCAGCAGATTTTGGCCACCAAGGCGGCGTCGGCTCGACCATCGCTGGCTTCGCCTTCGTTTGGTGCCGCTTGCGGGCCTCGAATCAACACGCCCGATCCTCCGATCAGCTTCAGGAATCCGCTCTTTGCCTGTTTCCGGGTCGGATTGGCAAATCTTCATACTTGTCCACAAGTGCCCAAATGTACCTCATCCGTCACAAATGTGTTACGTGGGCGCTCTATCTGTCCGCCGAGCTTGGGAAACAGGAGATCGTCCATGCGTCGGCTGATCGTCGGATCACTATTGTTGTGCGGCTGGGCCACGTCCGCCCCCGCGCAATTTTCCGACAACAGGATCGTCATCGGTGTGATGGGTGATCAAAGCGGCGTTGTCGCTGACGTCGGCGGACCCGGATCGATCCTGGCGGCGCGCATGGCGGTCGAGGATTCGGGCGGAACCGCTGGCGGTGTCCCGATCGAGATCATCACCGCCGACCATCAGAACAAGCCCGACGTCGCGTCTGCGATTGCCCGCGAATGGTTCGACCGGCGCGGTGTCGACGTCATCGCCGACTTGCCGCATTCCGGTGTGGTCTTCGGCTTGATGGCGATTGCCACTGAAAAAAAACGTTCCCTGATGATATCGGGCGCTGCCAGCGTCGAGATAACCGGCGGGCGCTGCTCTCCCTTTGCCACGCACTGGACTGACGACACCTATTCGCTCGCGCGCGGGACCGGCGCCGCGCTGATGCAGCAGGACCTGAAGTCCTGGTATTTTCTCACCGCGGATTATGCATTCGGCCACGATCTCGAAAAGGACGCCGCGCGTGTCGTCGAGGAACGTGGAGGCAAGGTGACCGGAAGCGCTCGTCACCCGCTGAGCACGGCCGATTTCTCCGCGCTTCTCCTACGCGCGAAATCCTCGCAGGCGCAGGTCGTCGCTCTGGCGAGCGCCGGCGCCGACACCGTCAACGCCATCAAGCAGGCGGGCCAGTTTGGCATCATGCGCGGTGGCCAGCGCGTCGCGGCTCTCCATGCGTTCGTCACCGACATCAACAGTGTCGGTCTCGAAGCGGCCCAGGGCCTGATCATCACGTCAGGTTTTTACTGGAATGACACCGACGGGACTCGCGCCTTCGCGGAACGCTTTTTCAAAGCTCATGGACGCATGCCGACCCGTGAACAAGCCGGCGTCTATACGAGCGTGCTGCACTATATCAAGGCCGCCAGCCAGGCGAAGACCGACGACGCCGCTATCGTGAACACGGAAATGCGAAAGCTGCCCGTCGATAAATTCGGTCGGCAGGTGCACATCCAGGAAAACGGCCGTGTCATCTACGATCTCGGGGTCTATCGCGTGAAGACCCCGGCCGAGAGCAAGGCTCCGTGGGACTATTATGAGCGCATCGCTACCGTCCCGGCCGACACAGCCTTCCGCTCGATCGATACCGCGGGTTGCGCCGCACCGGGCGTTCGATGACGACCCTCCTTCTTGATCATCCGCAGCCGGCGGCCGCGCCGATTGCTTCGGCCGTTCGAAAGCGCGCTGCAGCATCGCTGCTGACCGTCCGCGACCTGACGGTTCGCTTCGGCGATTTCGCGGCGGTTCGCGGTGTCTCGATCGATCTCGACACAAGGTCGATCCATGCGGTGATCGGACCCAACGGGGCAGGCAAGACCACGCTTTTCAACGCGATCAGCGGCTTTGTGAAGCCAACCGCCGGCCAGGTTCGTCTCGACGGTGCGGATGTAACGGCGATCTCACCGAACCGTCTTGCGCGGCTCGGGCTCGCCCGATCGTTTCAGATATGCTCGATTTTCCCAAATCTCTCCGTCGCGGATAATATCCGCACGGCACTCGCGCTGAACGTGCGGGGTCTGCAGCTCCTGCGCGGCCGTTCGCGACGGGACGAAAATGAAGCAAGGGTCGGGCATCTTCTCGATCAGGGAGGGCTGACGGACGAAAGCGAACGCCGGGCCGCGGATCTGCCCTATGGTCGCCGGCGACTGCTTGAGATCGTCACGACGATCGCGATGGCGCCGAAATGTCTGCTGCTCGACGAGCCGACGGCGGGTCTGGCTCGGGAAGACATCGCGCCTGTCGCGGACCTGATCAAAACGGTCGCCGCTACCTGTGGCGTCCTTCTGGTCGAGCACAATCTGCAGGTCGTGAAAAGTCTGGCAGAGAAAGTCACGGTGCTCGCGGAAGGTTCGGTCCTCTGTGAGGGCAGCTACGACGAGGTCGCGCGCGACCCCCGCGTGATCGACGCCTACATCGGAGCCGAGCGTCATGCCTGAGGCGGTTTCGATGCGCCTCTCGCATGTGCAAGCATGGTATGGCGATTCTCAGGCGCTGTTCGGCGTCGGGTTCGCGGTTCGGCCAGGTGAGGTGACCTGTCTGGTCGGCCGCAACGGCGCGGGCAAGACAACCGTCCTTCGCGCCATCATGGGATTACTGTCGCGACAAACCGGCAGCATTGTCTTGTCCGGGCGCGAAGCAAGCGGAATGCGCCCATATGAGCGTACGCGGTTCGGCATCGGCTATTGCCCCGAAGAGCGGGCGATCTTCTCCAGCCTCACCGTCGAGGAGAATCTTGCCCTTCCTCCAGCAGTCTGCGCCGAGGGCATCGCCAAGGCTGACATCTTCGCGCTGTTCCCGAATCTTCGCACAAGGGGACGCCATTACGGCGACCAGCTTAGCGGCGGCGAGCAGCAAATGCTCGCGATCGCCCGGATTTTGCGCACCGGCGCGCAGACGCTTCTGCTGGACGAACCCACCGAGGGGCTGGCGCCGGTCATCGTCCGGCAGATCGAGCATGCGCTGATCGAACTCAAGCGCTGCGGCTACACGATCCTGCTGGTGGAACAAAACCTCGACTTCGTCCTGCATCTCGCCGATCGGGTGGTGGCGATCGAAAGCGGTGCGATTGTGGACGACCTCGAAATCCGAGGCGGCGAGCACGTCAAGGCTCGGCTCCTCGAACGTCTTGCGCTGTGATTCCCGCATGACAGATCTCGTCCTCGGCTACCTCACCATCGGCCTCGTCAACGGCTCGTTCTATGCGCTGCTCAGTCTCGGACTGGCGCTTATCTTCGGCCTTCTCAACATTCTCAACATGACGCATGGCGTGCTCTACATGATGGGCGCGTTTGCTGCATGGGCCGGTTCTCGCTATCTCGGACTGGGCTATTTCGGCGGGCTGGTTTTCGCGCCGCTCTGCGTTGCTGCTTTCGGCATCATCCTCGAGCGTTCGTTGCTGCGTCGAACCTACGGCCTCGATCCGCTGTACGGGTTCATGCTGACGTTCGGCGCGGCGATGGTCGTTCAGGGTGGCTTCCAGGCCTATTTCGGTTCGACCGGACTTCCGTACGCCGCGCCGGATTGGTTGGCCGGCGGGCTGGACCTCGGCTTCCTGTATTTCCCGGCCTACCGGCTTTGGGTCGTTGCGGTAGCGCTTGTCGTCTGTGTGATCGTCTGGATCGCCATTGCGCGCACGCGTCTTGGTTCGGTTCTGCGCGCGTCGTCCGAAAATGCAGCGACTGCCGAAGCGCTGGGCGTCGGCGTGCCTCGTGTCTTCGCTGCCACTTTTGCCCTGGGCGCTGCGCTAGCGGGACTGGCAGGCGCGCTGGCCGCACCGATCTACCAGGTCTCCCCGCTGATGGGCTCGGACATCCTGCTTGTCGTCTTTGCAATCATCGTTATCGGCGGCATGGGTTCGATCGGGGGAACCATCGTCTCGAGTTATGCCCTCGCGCTGATCGAGAGCCTTACGCAGGCGCTGGTCCCGCAGGCGGCAAGCTTCATCGTTTTCGCCTTCATGTGCGTTGTGCTTCTGCTTCGGCCGCAGGGGCTGTTCGGCATTTCGGTGGTTCGATCGCACGAATTCCTGGCGGCCCGGCTGCCGTGGATTGAGCCTGCGGATAAGGCAACCGCCGCCAAACGCCTGACCGGCTTGGTGCCGGCGCTCGCCGCCGTCGCGGCGCTGTTGGCACTGCCGATGCTGCTTTATCCCGTCTATCTGATGAAGATCTTCTGCTTCGCCGTGTTCGCGGCTTCATTCAATTTCCTGCTGGGCTTTGCCGGCATCATGTCCTTTGGCCAGGCGGCCTTGTTCGGTACGGCGGCATATCTCACGGCGCATGCGGCAAGGGAGTGGGCTCTGCCGCCGGAAGCCGCGATCGGCGTCGGGATAGCGGCGGCGCTCGTTCTCGGGATAGTCATGGGCGTCTTTGCGATCAGGCGCCGGGGCATCTATCAGGCGATGATCACGCTGGCGATCGCGCAGATGGTCTATTTCGTCTATGTGCAGGCCAGCTTCACCCATGGCGAGGATGGCATCCAGTCAGTCCCCCGCGGCATGTTGCTGGGGTTGATCGATCTTCGCAACGACACCAATGTCTACTGGCTCAGCGCTGCCGCCATGCTCGGCGTGCTGTTCGGCCTGCGTCGCCTGATCAACTCTCCGTTCGGGATGATGTTGATCGCCATTCGCGACAATGAACGGCGGGCCCTGTCGCTGGGGCACAATGTCGACGGATACAAACTCGCTGCATTCGGCATCGCTTCCTTCTGCGCCGGCATCGCCGGCGCCATGAGTGCCATCGTCTTCCAGCTGGCCACCTTGTCCGGCGTGCATTGGCATCTCTCGGGCGAAACCGTGCTGATGGCGTTGATCGGCGGCATCGGCACATTCGGCGGGCCTCTCGTCGGCGCGGCCGTATTGGTGACGATGCAGCATTTCCTGTCGCCGTTCGGTGCCTGGATCGTGGCAATTCAGGGCGCCGTCTTTGTTCTTTGCGTCCTGCTGTTTCGCGACGGGTTATTGCCCCATGCCCTTGCCCTCGTCGCAAATCTTCGCCGGCGAGATGCAGCGTCGAAAGCCGCCGGTGTCCCGCAGGCGATGGAGGCTCTCCGATGAATGACGTATCGGGCACCCAGCGGCTCACGCTCGGTTCGAATGGCAAGCGATTGAACGAATTGTCGGCCCGCACAATCGTCAGCGCGATCCGCGATCGCCGGCTAACGGCGATATCCGTGATGGAAGCCTGCCTGGAGCGGATTGCCGTTCGCGATCCGCAGGTGAAGGCCTGGAGTTTCCTCGACGCCGATCTGGCGCGAGAACGCGCACGGCTGGCAGATCAATGGCAGGCGGCTGGATACCCGCTCGGCCGGCTGCATGGTCTGCCGGTCGGCGTGAAGGATGTGTTCGATACCAGCGACATGCCGTCCGAATACGGCAGCGGAAGTTTGCGTGGGCGCAGGCCAACCGAAGACGCGGATGCCGTCAGCATGCTGCACGGAGCCGGGGCGCTCATCGTCGGCAAGACGAGCACGTCCGAATTCGGAATGTATCATCCCAGTCCGACCCATAATCCCCTGGATCTGTCGCGCTCACCGGGCGTGTCGTCGGCGGGGTCCGCGGCGGCCGTCGTCGATCACATGGTTCCGCTGGCGCTCGGCACCCAGCACACGGCATCCACGACGCTCCCCGCTTCGTTTTGCGGCGCGTTCGCCTTCAAACCATCCTTCGGTTTCACGAGCATGCGGGGGTCGAACGTGCTGGTCCCCCGCATGGCGCATGTCGGCCTGCTGGCCCGGTCCGTCGACGACCTCACGCTGTTTGCCGGAGCGTTCGATCGCAGGCTCGCGGAAGTCGAAGCACTGCGGCATCCGCCCAGGCTCGGTTTGGTCCGCGGGCCGGGCTGGCACTTGGTAAGTCCCGGCGCGCGTCAGGCGCTCGATCGTTTGGTCGCCGGACTGCCTGCAGCCGTGGCGGATGTCGATCTTCCGCGCGAATTCGATATGGCGCTGGAGGTTGTGCTGGGTCTTCTGAACGCTCACCTGGCGCATCGCTTCGGTGCCCTGCCGGAGGAAACGTTCCGCAGTTTCTGCCCTCCACTGCAGGAGGGCATTGTTGCCGGGCGCGCGTTGAGCGCCGCACATTATCTCGAACTCGAGGCCATGGCCGACCGGCTCACCGCGCTGGCCGCTTCATTGTTCCATGATCATGACGCCTTGATCACGCTCTCCGCGCCAGGAGAGGCCACGCGCCTCGAGGAGGGACCGGGCTCCGGCGCCATGTCCATGCCCTGGAGCCTGTGCGGACTACCGACCGTGTCCTTGCCACTGCTGCGCGGAGTGAATGGCATGCCGATCGGCGTTCAGCTCGTTGGCCGTCAGGGTGACGACCGCAATCTTCTCAGCGTGGCCGCATGGCTCACAGACGCTGCAACCCTCAACGTTGAGTCTTCCCATGAACAAGCCTGAACGAATCTTGACCGATGTCGCGCCCTATCGCACGGAGAGACCTCTGGTGAGGGTGAACGGGCGCGCCTATGCGTGGCCGAAACATCCGGCAGTAGTCATCTGTTTCGACGGCTGCGATCCGGCCTATATCGAGTCTGCCAGCGCCGCCGGGGCCATCCCTGCCATCGACCGGATGCGGCGCGAAGGCTTCGCCGCCTCCGCGCTCGCGGCAATGCCGACATTCACCAATCCCAACAACGTGTCCATCGTCTGTGGTGTGCCGCCCGCCGTTCACGGTGTCTCCGGCAATTTCTATCTCGACCGCGATACCGGCGCCGAAATCATGATGGTAGATGCTAGCCCCGTGCGCGCGCCGACCATTCTGGCGGCGTTCTCGCAAGCGGGGGCCAAGGTTGCCGCCGTTACCGCCAAGGACAAGCTGCGCAAGGCGCTCGGTCATGGGCTCGACGGCATCGCTTTCTCTGCCGAGAAAGCCGACGAGGCGAGCGATGTGGAGAACGGCATCTCCGCGATCGGTGCGCTGGTCGGGCGGGGAGCGCCAGACCAGTATTCGGCCGATCTTTCCTTGTTCGTGCTCGATGCCGGAATTCGCCTGCTTGAAACCCGCCGGCCAGACCTGACTTATCTGTCGCTTTCCGACTATGTGCAGCACAAGCATGCGTCGGATGCTCCGGAAGCGATCGCCTTCATGCGCGCGGTGGACCAGCGGTTCGCAAAGATGATCGCGCTCGGCGCCTGCGTCGGGATCGTCGCCGACCATGGCATGAACGACATGGCCCACCCGGGCGGCGAGCCCAACGTCGTCTATCTTGGCGACCTTCTGGATGCCGCCTTCGGTGCGGGCACGACCCGCGTCATCTGCCCGATCACCGATCCCTTCGTGCGTCACCATGGCGCTCTGGGCGGTTTTGTCCGTGTCCATCTGCACCGGGCGGAGCCTTCCATCACCACGGTGTTGAACTTCATTCGGCAGATTCCCGGCGTCTGCATGGCGGCTTCGCGTGAGGAAGCGTGCCTGCGCTTCGAGCTGCCGGAGGATCGCGAAGGTGACATCGCTGTGGTGGCGAGGTCGGGCGCAGCCCTCGGCGACCACGCAAGCGATCACGACATTTCGCAGCTCGCGGGTGAGCGGCTGCGTTCGCATGGCGGGCTCGCCGAGCAAGTGGTGCCGTTCATTCTCTCTCACCCGCTGAAGGCCGAACGGGTTGAGGGCAGGGCAGGGAAACCGCTCCGCAACTACGATGTCTTTTCGGTCCTGCTCAACGATATGGAAGTCTGATTTATGCCTCGCGCCATTCTCGTTATCCTCGATGGTCTTCGCCGCGATCTCGTGACGCGGCAGACTACCCCCCGTCTTGCCGCCTTCGCCGAGCGCTCCGAGCAGTTCGCCGCCCATCGCACGGTGTTTCCGTCCTGCACGCGGGTGGTCTCGGCGAGCCTGGCGACCGGTTGCCATCCGGCGCGCCACGGCTTGCAGGGCAACACCATGGCACTCATGGAAGGCGGTCGCCTCGTTAGGCACGATGCGGGGCAGCCCGATTTTCTCCAGCACAAGCGCCGGGTCACCGGTCGCTCGCTGGCCGTACCGACCCTGGCGGAACGCCTGACAGGCAGCGGCGGCGCCATCATTTTCAGCAACGTTTCGCCGGGAGCGGCCTATGCGCACGATCCGGATGGATTTGGGCGCGTCTATCATCGCGCCGGCTCGTTCGGCCACGCCCGCGTTCCGCTGCCGGAAGACGAGCAGCTTCGCGTCACGAAGGACGTCGAAGGCGACCGGGCGATGACCGAGCGCTTCATCCGCGAAGCGGTGTTGCCCGAATCCGATCCGCCCGCGCTTGCGGTGTTGTGGCTGGGCGAGCCGGATGCCACCCAGCACGCGCTGCCCATGGGATCGCCAGGTCATCTTGCGGTGTTGGCAGAGGCTGACCGCAATGCCGGACGCGTCATGGACGCAGTGGCTACGCTTGCGGACAGGGACGATGTTCTCCTGCTGATAGGGTCGGATCACGGTCATCAAACTGTGAGCGGCGCGATCGACATCGATGAAGAGCTCGTCACCGCCGGATTGAAGGAAAGCCTTGAATCGACCGACGTGGTCGTCGCCTCGAACGGCACTTCGGCGCTGCTCTACGTCCATCCCGATTTCGTCGCCCGCACGCCGCTCGTCGGCGACTTTCTCGCCAATCAGGAATGGGCGGAAACCGTCCTTCACGGAAGCGCGCTGGCGTCGGTGGGGCAGGGTGGGGATCACGGCCTCGCTTTTGCGGTTTCGATGCGCGCGAGCGATGAGCCCAATGAATACGGTGTGGCCGGCACCAGCCTCGTGGCGGAGCGCGCCGGTGACAAGGCAGACGTTCTTGGCAGTGGCCAGCACGGTGGCCTTGGAGCGGGCGAGCAATCGCCCTTCCTGATGATCGACGGTGCGGGTTTCAGCCGCGGCGCGGCACGGCAGGAGCCTTCCTGCATAACCGACATCGCGCCGACCATTCTCGCACATCTCGGGCTTCCCGCCTCCGGAATGGATGGGCGTCCGCTGCAGGCCGCGCCAGGAGGCCGCAATGGCTGAGATCGAATTGCGCCACATCAAGAAGAGCTACGGCGAAACCGCTGTCGTGAAGGGTGTGTCGCTGGACATTCGCGATGGGGAGTTTCTTACCCTGGTGGGCCCCTCCGGATGCGGCAAATCGACCTTGCTGCGGATCATCGCCGGGCTGGAGGCGGAGGATAGCGGTGAGATCATGGTGGGCGGCCGCTGCGTGAACGACAAGCGCCCCAAGGAGCGCGACGTCGCCATGGTGTTCCAGTCTTACGCGCTCTATCCCCATCTTAGCGTATTCGACAACGTCGCCTTGCCACTTCGGACCCGGCGCCTGAGCTTCGCCCAGCGGCTGCCATTTGTGGGCCGTGCATTGCCGGGACGCGGCGGCATTGAAAAGGCGATCCGCGCCGAGGTCGAGCAGGCAGCGAGCATGCTCGATATCGCCCATCTGCTGCAGCGCAAGCCGGGTCAGCTTTCCGGCGGCCAGCGCCAGCGCGTCGCGCTGGGCCGCGCGATGGTGCGGCAGCCCGCAGTGTTCCTGATGGACGAGCCGCTGTCCAACCTCGACGCCAAGTTGCGGGTGCAGATGCGCGCGGAGATCATCGCGCTGCATCGCCGTCTGGGCGTCACCTTCGTGTACGTCACCCACGATCAGGCAGAAGCGATGACCATGTCCGACCGCGTCGCCGTGATGATGGGCGGCGAATTGCTTCAGGTCAGCCGACCGGAGCGGCTCTATCGCGATCCGCAGGACCTGCGGGTCGCCGAGATGATCGGCAGCCCGAAGATCAACGTGGTTTCTTGCGCAGATTGGATATCGCTGGGTGCTTCGCTTCCTCCAGGCGTTCACGGCAACACGAGGCACCTCGCGTTTCGTCCAGAGGCCGTCGGCATAGCCGCCTCCGGGGATGGAAAACTCAATGGTGTCGTCGCAAGCGTCGAGAATCTCGGCTCCGATATCTTCCTGAACGTGGCGCTTGGAGATGGGCGCGGCACCGTCATCGTGCGTACGCATCCCGACGCATCGCGTTCCGAACCGGGCCGTCCGGTCGGCCTTCAGATCGACCCGGCTTGCTTGCTGCAATTTGACGGCGCGGGCATGCGCCAGCGCCATGCCGAGCAAATCGAGGCCGCAGCGTGACAGCTCTTGATCAGGACTGCCGCCGCGGGGTCGGTGCGAAAGCAAGCTCCGCGAAGAGATCGGGAGAGCACGGGCTTGGCTGGCTCGCCGTATCGCCGGCACTGCTGCTTCTGATCGGCCTTCTGTTCGGCCCGGTCGCGGCAGTGGTGCTGTTCTCCCTGACGGACTGGCAGTTGGGATCATTTACTTTTCATTTCATCGGGACCGCAAATTTCAGGACGCTGTTCACGGACCCGACCTTCTGGAAGGCACTGAGCAATACGGTGGTTTATGTGGCCATCGTCGTGCCGGGCACGGTGCTGCTCGGTCTCGTCGTCTCTCTGCTGATCGAGGCCAGTCCCGGCCTGCGCGGTTTCTACCGGGCCGCCCATTTCCTTCCTGTGATGTCCACAATGTCGGCCATGGCGATCGTGTGGGGCACCATGCTGCATCCTACGATCGGCCTCGTGAACCGAGCGCTGGGGGCGATGGGGATTTCCGGGGTGAACTGGCTCAGGGACGAGCGTACGGCGCTGCTCGCTCTCGCCGTGATCGGCATATGGCAAGGCTTCGGCTTTGCCATGGTGCTGTTCGTATCCGGCCTGAAGGCCGTTCCGCAGCACCTCTACGACGCAGCCGCCGTTGACGGCGCCGACGGCGTTCTGGACCGGCTGCGTATCGTGACGTTGCCCATGCTGGGGCCGGTCACCATGTTCGTCGTCATCCTGACGGCGAAACGGTCCTTCGAGGTCTTCGACAGCGTCCGCGTACTGACCCAGGGCGGGCCGAACTATGCGTCCGAGGTGCTGCTGCATCGGCTCTACACCGAGAGCTTCGATTTTCTGCACATGGGATATGGCGCAGCGCTCACCGTGGTCTATCTCGGCATCGTCGTGCTGCTCACGCTGACACAGGCGCGGCTTCTCGAACAGCGGGTGCATTATTCGTGATCGCCCGCTTTCCAGATCGACGGTTCGTTGGCCGGCACGCGATTCTGATTCTCACTGCGGCTTTTGCGCTGCTGCCGTTCTTCTGGATGGTGAGCCTGTCGCTCAAACCGCCGGAAGAGATCTTTCAGGCCGATTTCCACTTTTGGCCGGCGGCCTTTCATGGCGTCGAGAATTACCGCGTCGCGCTGACCGCGGCGCCGATGTTCCGCTTCCTGTTAAACGGATTGCTGGTGTGCGCAGCGATCTTCGCGCTGCAGCTCCTTGTCTGCATTCCCTGTGCCTATGCCCTTGCAAAGCTGCGTTTTCACGGCAGGGATACCTTGTTCTCCGCGGTGCTGGTCGGCCTGCTGTTGCCGCCTCAAGCTCTCGCCATTCCGCATTTCGTCCTGTTGAACGTGTTTGGGCTGCTGGATACCTATGCGGCGCTGATCCTGCCGTGGGCGATCTCCACTTTCGGCATTTTCCTGCTGCGGCAGTTCTTTCGGTCCATACCGGACGAGATCATTCACGCAGCCCGCCTCGACGGGCTCGGCGAGTTCGAGATCATCTGGCGCATCATGATCCCGATGACCGCGCCGGCGCTGGCTGCCTTTGGCATCTTCTCGGTCGTGGCCCATTGGAACGACTTGTTCTGGCCGCTCATCGCGGTGCGCCGCGAGGAAATTTCCACGCCGGCGCTCGGCATTCTGCTCTTCCGTGACGATGAAGCCGGGCAGTTCTTCGGCCCGCTGATGGCCGGCGCCGTGATTATCGTAGCCCCGCTCCTCGTTGCATTCCTGATCGCGCAGCGCCGGTTCATCGACGGCCTCGCCGTAACGACCACAAAGTAAATCCAAATGGAGACCGTCCATGATTGATCGAATCGTAAACAAGCTTGGTCCAGTGCTTGCCGGGGCCGTTGCCTTCATAGCGGTCGGCGCGACTGCTACGCGGGCCGAGGTCACGCTCGACGTGCTCTACACCACACCCGGTACCTTCAATGCGCTGCAACAGGAATTGGCCAGGCGCTTCACCGAAGCGCACCCCGACATCAAGGTGAAATTCCGCAATCCCGTAGCGAGCTACGAGGAGGCCGCGCAGCAGATCCTGCGCGACCAGATCACCGGTCGCCTGCCGGACGTGGCCTTCAACGGGATCAATCAGATCAGCCTGTTTGTTGATCGGGGATTAGGCGCGCCGCTGGATGAATTCGCGACGGCAGATGGTGGGCTTGCCGAACTTGGCTATTACCCGACGCTTGCGGAGCTCGGAAAATACAAGGGCAAGCTCTACGGCCTGCCGTTCGCCACCTCGACGCCTGTGTTGTACGTGAATGCCGATCTGCTCGCAAAGGCCGGCACCGATGTGTCAGCGCTTCCAAAGACCTGGCCAGAGCTTCTGGCGCTGGGCAAGACCATCGAGGCGAAAGCGGGCACCGCGGTTACCGGCTTCTATTATCAGTGGGAGCAAACCGGCAACTGGTTGTTTCAGTCGCTGGTGACGAGCAAAGGCGGCCGTATTCTCAAAGCTGACGGATGCAGCATCGCCTTCGACGACGCAAACGGCATGTGGGCGCTGAAGACGCTCGAAGCTTTCGGCAAATCGGGCATGCCGAATCTCGGGCTCGGTCAGGCTCGGCAATCATTCGTCGCCGGCAACATCGCGATATCAGCGGATTCCACATCCTATGTGGCCGCGGCCGAGCGGCAGATCGGCAATCGGTTCCAGTTCAAGACCGTCGCCTTTCCGCTCGCGGTCGCCGACGGGCGCCTTCCCGCAGGCGGAAACGTTGCCATGGTCTTCGCAAAGGACGCCGAACGCCAGAAGGCTGCCTGGAAATATGTAAAGTTCGCCACCGGCCCGGTCGGCCAGACCGCGATGGTCAATTCCACCGGCTATATGCCCGGCAACGAGATCGCCGTGAAAACGCCGGACCTGCTCGGCGCTTTCTATGCAAGGAGCCCCAACCACATGACCAGTATCCAGCAATTACCGTTGCTGACGGAATGGGCGTCCTTCCCGGGTGATAACTCGCTGAAAATTATCGAGGTGATCAAGCATCACATAGAGAGCCTGGTGACGGGCAAGCGTACGGCGGAGGAGGTCATGCCTGAGCTGGTTGGAGCTGTGTCCAATCTTCTGCCAAAGTGCGGTGGGTAGCTAACGAAGCAGCTCCATCTCGAGAAAGGCGAAGATAAACCCCACCGGGGCGACCGTGAGGCCTGCGCGCCAATCTCGATGGCTCGCAGGTCGAAGCGCTGGTCGCGACCGCCACAACAAGGATCGGCGCGACCAGGCGACATGGTGCATTGGAATCACTGTTGATCCGAAAAATGGAAAAATCCATTGGACGCAAAAGGGGGCGGACGATGCGCGCCTGAAACGATGCTCGAGAGTATCGGGGCGTTCGGATGGGGGTGATAGTTCAATATTTTCAATCAGTTATAAGAATGGTGCCGGTTGAGAGGATTGAACTCCCGACCTTCGGTTTACAAAACCGCTGCTCTACCGCTGAGCTAAACCGGCGAATTGAAGCGATCGGCGAGGGCTGAAATACCCCGCTACTTGGTGCGATCTTCGGCGGCTCGAATATCAGACTTCGTCGCAAAGGGCCAGAACCTCAAGAACCGCTTGCATCGCTCCCGCGTGGAAAAGGCCGCCTTTCCAGCCGCCTTTTCCGAACACGATTCGCGCAGCCCTACTGGCAGAGATGCTGCCGGCCGTCCTCACCGCGGAACCAGGTGCCGGGGACGCAGACAAAACCGTTGCGGCGGGCATATTCGTCGCCGCCGACCGGGGAGGTGGCGATGGCAGCCGCCGTGCCAACCGCGCCGCCGACAACGCCGGCCGCGACATCGCCGGGCCTGAAGCTGTCATCATCGTCCTGGCGGTTGTAGCTGTCGCGCCAGGCGCGGTCCTGATAGGCCTGATCGCGATAGGCCTCACTCTGGTAGCTGCCGCCATAGTAGGGACTTCCCGGTCCGCGGTTCTGGCAATTGGCGTTTGGATAGAACTGCGCGCAATCGCCTGGGTTGTAGATCACCTGCTGCGCCATTGCCGGGCTGGCGAGCGCGGACGCAAGGATCGCTGCGGCGGCGAGAATTTTGGATTTCGTCATAGGGCACTCCGTTGCTGATGGTGCGGGGTAAGCGCCCCTTCAGCCCATCGTTCCGGTGTTCGCAATCCGGCTGAGTCAAACCGGCGTGATGCCGATCAGCGGGAAGGCGCAGCGTTGCAATTTTGGTTGTGCGGCTCGCAAACCGGTGTGAAGTTCCGGCTCCTTATCATTTTGAGGGATCGCAATTTGATTTTGGTTCAGGCGCGCGACGTCGACTACCGCTGTGACGAGGCCAATCTGCGCGGCTATCTGGCCATTGATGAAAATGCTGCCGAGCCGCGGCCCGGCGTGCTGGTGTTTCACGAAGGGCTTGGGCTTGGCGAATTCGCGATGGAGCGCGCGCGCCGGCTCGCCGGTCTCGGCTATGTCGCGTTGGCCGCCGACATGTTCGGCGATCGGCGGCAGGCGACCAATCTGCAGGAAGTCGCTACCCTGGTCGGCGGGCTTCGCGCCGAGCCGGAAAAACTCCGCGCCCGCGGCCGTGCCGCGCTGGCTGCGCTCGCCGCGCTGCCGCAGGTCGATGCCGGCAGGCTGGCGGCGATCGGGTTCTGTTTTGGCGGGTCGGTGGTGCTGGAGCTGGCGCGCGAGGGCGCCGACCTGAAGGCGGTGGTCAGTTTCCACGGCGTGCTGGCGACCAAGATGCCGGCGCAACCGGGGCAAGTGAAGGCCAGCGTGCTGGTCTGCACCGGCGTGGATGATCCGCTGGCGTCGCCGGAACAGGTTGCCGATTTCGAAAACGAGATGCGTACCGGCGGCGTGAAGGATTGGCAGGTCATCGCCTACGGCAACACGCTGCACGGTTTCACCAACCCGGCCGCCGACGGCTCGATGATGCGCACCGCGTTGTACAACGAACAGGCCGACCGCCGCTCCTGGGCGTCGATGAAGAGCCTGTTCGATGAAGTCTTGACCTGACAAAGGCTTCCAACTGGTATTTCATAGCGTTTTCAAGCGAAGTGGGTAGGGGGCGTATGTTCGGAATTCTGGGGCTGGGGTTTTTGCTGGGCATGCAGCATGCTCTCGAGGCCGATCATATCGCCGCCGTATCCAGCATCGCCGCACGCCGCAGCCATGTGGCCGATATCGTCAAGCACGGGCTGACCTGGGGGCTCGGTCATACGCTGACACTGTTCGTCTTTGCCGGCGCCGCCATCCTGCTCGGCCACGCGATCCCCGAAAGCATTGCCCGGCCGATCGAGACCGCCGTCGGCGTCATGCTGGTCGGCCTCGGTGCCCATGTGCTGTGGCGGCTGTGGCGCGACCGCGTGCATTTTCACCAGCACGGCCATGGCGACGGCACGGTGCATTTCCATGCCCACAGCCATGCCGGCGAAACCAGCCCGCATGCCCGTGCGGCGCATGCGCACGGCCACGGCTTCCGCTGGCGTACCCTGCTGGTCGGGCTGATGCACGGCATGGCGGGCTCTGCCGCGCTTCTGGTGCTGACGGTCACGCAGGCGCCCAGTCCCGCGGTCGGATTAGGATATGTTGCACTGTTCGGCATCGGCTCGATGATCGGCATGGGCGCGCTGTCGATGGTGATCGCCGTGCCGCTTGCGGTCTCCGCCCGCTCGCTCACCTGGGCCAATCGCGCCCTGCAGGGCGCGGTGGGTCTTGCCACCGTCGCGATCGGAATTATGACCGTAGTCGAAACCGTGCTGGCCTGACGCGGGGGCGTCTCACCGCTGCGGGTTGATCAACAATTATAAAGTGTCCGGAGGAACAGGATGAAACGCCGAGATTTTCTGGCCGGAAGCGCCGCATGTTCACTGGCCGCATGGACGGGCCAGGCGCTGGCGCAATCGGGCCCGCTGACCAAAATCATCTTTCCGTTCGCGGCCGGTGGGGGCGGCGACGCGCTGTGCCGGTTGCTGGCGCAGCACCTCGGCCCATTGCTTGATCGTAACATCATCGTCGAGAACCGCACCGGCGGTGACGGGCTGATCGGCATCAAGGCGGTGAAGGGAGCCAATCCTGACGGCACCACTATTCTCGTCACCACGGGACCGACGATGTATCTGCTGCCGATGGTCGAGACGACGCCGAGTTTTGACGCGGCAAAGGATTTCGTTCCGGTCGGCCAGCTCGCGCGGTTCGAGTTCTGTGTCTTCGTCGGCACGGCTGTCCCGGCAGAGGTCAAGGACTTCAAGCAATTCGTCGCCTGGCTGAAAGCCAATCCGGACAAGGCTACGTTCGGCGTACCCAGCAACGGCACCATTCCGCATTTCAGCGGATCGCGGCTCGAACAGGCGCTCGGCATCAAGCTGACGCGCGTCGCCTATCGCGGCAGCGCGCCGATCATCAACGATCTCGTCGGCGGCCATATGCCGTTTGCGATTTCCACGTTGACCGATGCCATCCCGCAGCATCGCGCGGGCAACGTCCGGATTCTCGCGGTCGGCAGCGAGACGCGTTCGCCCTTCCTGCCCGATGCCCCAACGCTGAAGGAGAGCGGCGTCGATCTGGTGGCGGATGCCTGGTACGGCATGTGGCTGCCGGCGGGCGCTCCATCCGATTTCGCGAAAAAGCTGAGCGAGGCGGCCGCCGCCGCGCTCGCCAAGCCCGAGGTCAAGGAGAAGCTGCTCGCGATCGGACTGATCCCGGTCGGCTCGACCCCAAAGAGACAGGGTACAAGATCACGAATTAGGGTAGACGCTCGGCCCGCATCGACGAAAAAATGGCCCCTTGAAGGGGCCATTTTCACTAGCCAGCATCTTCACTAGTCGTCCCAGTGATGACGCCGGATGACGACGCCTCGGTCGCCATAATAGTTGCGGTGATACCACCCGCGATGCAGGCCGCGATCATGCTCATAGAACCCGAAGCGAGGACCACCGTAGTAACGGTCGCCGTAATAGCCCCGATCGCCGCCTACATAGACGCCGAATCCGCCTGCGCTTGCGGCCGTGGGTGCACCGATGGCGACAGCCGCCAAAGCGGCCAACCCGAGTTTCCTCATGGTTCTTCTCCATTCGTTGTTACCCCGAATAAAAACGAATGCCGCTTCGATCTGTTGCAGGGAACACCGAGAAACTTTCTTGAATGCGCGTTCACCATCATGGCTGGAATGTTCATTGCACCGGTGGCGCCACGATTCGCGCGCGGATCGCATCGAGTTCCTGCTCATCCCAGATGCCGATCAGCACGCAGCCTTTTGACTTGCAGCGGCCAAGGATTTCGTTCCGGTCAGCCAGCTCGCGCGTGTCGTCGGCATGGCCGCCCCGGCCGAGGTCAAGGACTTCAAGTGATTCGTGACCTGGCTGAAAGCCATGTCCGCTTGGCTGAACGGCCATTCTTGCCGGAAAAATTTTCGCAAGGTGTGTCGGGTTCCAGGGAACCCATATCATGCTAGTTGCCTGAATTACTGCGTGATTTGTCTTCATGGCAGCTTCTTCTGCGTTCAAGGAACCGCGAATACCACGGCGGCCGCGCTTTGACTTGACCATGCTTCCCAAGTTTAACTCTAGCTATTGAAGCAGGGGCGTCGGGTTTTTGACGCAACTTGGCCTCAGCTGCCGACAGAATAGGGATGAGCACCGCATGAGTTCATATTTTCGGCGGCAACTTGCGGATTACGTTGAATATCATCGTGATCCCTGGAATTGCGCGATGCATGTCTTCGGCATCGTGTTCTTGTTCCTGGCCGCCGTTCTCCCGCTCAGCCTGTGGTCCATCACCGTATTCGGAATCCAAGCCAGCGCGGCAACTATCGCTGTCGTACCAGTGCTCATCTACTGGTTCCTGCTCGACTTCGCGCTCGGAGCCGCGATCCTTGGCACTGCGGTCGTGTTGCTCTCAGCCGCCGCCGTGATCGTTAGTCATGCGACGACTGCGGGCATGTGGTCACTTACGGCCATCCTGATTGTCGTTGGCGTCGCATCGCAGATAATTGGGCACCGCGTGTTTGAGCGACGGCAGCCGGCACTTGTCGACAATCCGACCCATCTTTTACTCGGACCAATGTTTGTGATGGCGAAGCTGTTTATCGCGCTGGGCTTTCGGCGCGATCTCGCCATCATCATCCACGGGGATCCGCAAGGTGCTACATCGTGATCTCAAATAGTTCAGCTTGAGTGCACCCGCAGCATGATGCGCATACTGGTCACAGGCGGCAGTGGATTCATCGGAAAGCACCTCGTTGCGGCGCTGATCGCGCGAGGTGGGCAGGTGAGGGTTCTCGATCTTCAGCCACCACCCCGCGCCTTGCCGCGGGTTCAGCATGTCAGTGGATCGGTACTTGATCGCGACCTGGTGGACCGAGCAATGGACGGGGTCGACGAGGTCTATCACCTGGCCGGCCTGCCGGGGATGTGGCTGCCGCGGAAAGCTGATTTTCACGCCGTAAATTTCGGTGGCACCGAGATCGTCATTGAGACGGCGCGCAAGCGCGGCATAAAGCGCTTCCTGCACTGCTCGACGGAATCCATTCTGTTCCGTGCCTCACCATCGATGGTTCCCGTCGCTGACGATGCGTTGCTGCCGGACGACATGCCGGGCCCATATACGCGCTCGAAAATGCTTGCCGACCGGTTCGCCATGCAGGCAGCCGCATCGGGATATCCGGTGATTATCGGCTGTCCCACCATGCCCGTCGGGCCTTATGACCACAACCTGACCCCGCCGACGGTGATGCTCCGGTATTTTCTCGGCCGACGCCTTCACTTGCATCTTGATTTTGTCGTGAACCTCGTCGATGTGCGCGACGCCGCCGAAGGGCTCATCCTTGCCATGGAGCGCGGACAGGCCGGACATCGCTACGTTCTCGGCGGCGAAAGCATGCCCCTAAGTCAGGTTCTCGAACTCATGGGTGACATCAGCGGCCGTCGCGTCCGGCGCATTCAAGTGAACGCCAAGGTCGCCGAAATGGTCACTGCAACGCTGGAGTTCATCGCCGATCACGTGACGCGCCGGCCCCCGTCCGGTACGGCCGAAGGCGTCCGTATCGCGTTGCGGGCGGGCGCCTTGTCGATCGAAAAAGCGCAACGCGAGCTGGGCTATGCGCCAGGGCCCGTCGAACCCGTGTTGCGTGAAACCATTGCGCATCTGCTCGATGCCGGCAACAATCAACCTGAATGGGGCTCAACGCCGAATACGCGCCCTCGACCGTTTCACGTCGAGCGCCGGTTTGGCGGCTGATCCAATCAATTAATACGGTCCACGACATGCTGAATGATCCCAGTCAATGGTTGGCTTTCGCCTTGAGTGGCTGGACCACGACCTGGCCCACACAGTTGCTCGCCATCATCTGGATTTCGTGGGTCATCAGTTGGGTCGTCGCATCGTTCTGGTCCGGCCAAACCAAGAAGCACGTGATGACCTGGGACTCGCTCAAGTACCGCATCCCCATTCTTTTAGGGGCCATTCTCTTCTTGCCATTGACTGGAAAGCTCCTGGGGGAAAAGCCGCTCTGGCAGTTTGGTAGCGCTGGCATCTACGTGCTGGCGTGCCTTGTCCTTGCGGGAATCTCGTTCACATGGTGGGGGAGAATTCATCTCGGACGTTTCTGGTCGAACGCGATCACACACAAGGAAGGCCATCAGGTCATTGACACCGGCCCCTACGGGATGGTGCGCCACCCGATCTACACGGGGCTTATCGCGGGGATGTTGGTGACGGGTATCGCGGTCGGAACCGTGACCGCGATGCTGGGCGCGGTGCTGATCTCGCTCGGGATGGGGTTGAAGGCCCGCATGGAGGAAGGCTTCCTCACGACTGAACTCGGTGCGGATGCCTATGGATCGTATTGCCGTCGGGTTCCGATGCTGATTCCGTTCCTGCCGCCGACCTGACGCCGCTGCAAGCTAAGGTTTCGGGCGCGACGCCACAGATGTTGCAACAGGTGGCGTAAGACGGCGCGGAACCAAAACGCGCTGACCTTGTGACAGCGGTGCACTCTCTGAATACTGATTGACTTGGGTAAGTGACCACAGCGGTACATGGTTGAGTGCCGCAAGCCGCTGCAAGGTATCGCCCGAACGGGCGAATTGCGGCGTGCCGCTGTCCCATAGCTCAAGCGGAGCATCGGAAGGAACGACATAGCGCAACGGCAGCGCCTCGCCCTTGGCCGGCAAAGGCGTCGTCGCAAGTTGCGCAATTGCCGTCACCAATTGCTCGTGGATGGAATCCATCTTGTCGATGTTGATGTGGCTGACTTCCTCGTGCTGCTTCAAATCGAAGCTCGCGTAGTGACCCTGGTAACCCGGCTCTGCCATCACATCGCCGCCACCCAATACGCTGTCGGACAGGAAAATGTTGATGTAACGCTCGACGTTCAGCGGCACCTTCGGGCTTGCGTGAGCCGGATCGATGGTGACCACCAGGCTTGCCGGGATGTTTTCGGACTTCAGTATCCCGGCGAACGTCAGGGCACAGAGCCCACCCATCGAATGCCCGATCAGGACGATCGGAGCGGGATTGTCACGGAAATCGCGGATAGCCTGATCCGCGATCAGCCGGCAAATGGTGAATTCGTAGACGTCCGCCCGGATGCCGGCTTCTTCGAGGCGCTTGGTCAGGTGGTCCATCCCGCGCGAAAAGATCGGACCGAGCGCGCCACGGAACAGGTAGACGCGCGCCTGCGGCTGGGTCGCGGCTGGCGGCGTGTCGGGGGCGGCCGTCGCGACAGCGTTGGTCGTGCGTGCGACCGGGCCGGCGATCGCCAGATTGCAAACGGCCGACAAGATGCAGACGGAAAGGGCTGCACGGATCACCACGGCCGCAACCTGCGTCGGACGTCTCATGTACATTCCGCTTCGCGATTTAGGCGCAAAGGTACGCCACATCCGCCGCTCTGCGGGTGATCTATCGTCGAAGAATCGGCAGAATTTGCGGCATTCGTCGCTTCTGCGACGGCGTTCGGACTACTCGCGTACCGCCGCGGCCCTCGCCGGGCCTGATCTCACCGCGTCCGCCGCTCCGGGCTGTCGTGGCCTCTGCGCCCCCGAAGATGGTGCAGATCGGCCAAATACGACGGCGTCGATCTCGCTGATCACCTTGCGCTGCATGATCTGGTTCTTTTCGATTGACATGTGCCCGACGCCAGGCACGTTCTGCACATTGATATTCTCGAGCTTGCCCTGGAATTGCGCGGTCTTCGCGACCGGCTCGCCGTTGCCGTTGGCGATGTAGAAGTTTACGTAGCGTCCCACGCGCCCCGAGAGCTTGGTGCGAAACACCGAATCCAGGCCGATTGCCAGCTTCACGGGAGCGCCAAGCTGATCCAGCTTGGCGACCATGTCGGGCAGGGCGGTCGCTCCAGAGGAATGCCCGACCAGAATGATCGTCTTGATCCTGCCGCTCCTGTAGCCCACGGCGGCTTCGTCGGCGAGCGACGACCATGAGGCGAAGTTTGCAACCGTAACCGGGATGCCCTGCGCCCGCAGCTGTGCCGCTATGTCATCGAGTCCCAGAGAAAAGATATTGAGCACGCCACGGAGCAGGTAGACATGAGCGGTGGAAGCCACCGACGCGGAATTCGGCGCTGCCAGCGCCGAACTTGCGCCGACCGGCAGCAGAAACAACGCCGCCATCGCTATCGCATACAGTCGAGGCAATGACGCCCGGCCGAGAAAGGATAACCAGCCGGCAGATCCGATATCGGCGCGATATGGCTTCATTGCGCTCCTCGAAGGGCTGCGAAGGTGTTTCGCCGGGCGACCGTAGCGTCCGCGCGCTCGGAACTGCAATAAACGTGGCGTGAGCGGTCGCAATTTACCAGCACGACGTGTCTCCGCCGCAACACCGGAACTCTTCGATGGTTTTCGCCGAATGCCAGGGCAGAACAGGGTTGGCGCGTGTGGGGCCGGCGCCTAAGGCTTCATCCCGATCCTCTCCCTGATCGCCCCAAGTTCGGCCTCGTCCCAGATGCCGATCAGCACGCCGTTCTTCACCTGCAATTGCTGGGCCGCATACGACGCGATCTTCGCGTTCGGGGTGGTGATGTGCATCCTCGGATGCAGCGCCCAGTCGACGAGCTCCGATTGCAGCCGCGCCACGATATCGGCACATGAAGGGTCGGCGCCGCGGTCGACAAATTCCTGCGGGTCGGTTTCGAGGTCGTAGAGCATCGGCCGAAAGCCGGAGGCGTGGATGAATTTCCAGCGGCCGTCGAACACCATGAACAGCCGGCAGCGCTCGATCGGCTGGTTCAGCATCACGCGGACGTCCTGCATGGCGTAGTCGTATTCAGAGAACACCACCTTGCGCCAGTCGGCAGGCTTGTCGCCATGCAGGAGCGGCAGCAGCGAACGTCCTTCCAGAATGTGGTCCGGCGGATTGCTGCCGAAATAATCGATAAAGGTCGGCGCCAGATCGATCGCCTCGACCAGCGCATCGCTCACGGTGCCGCGCGTGCTGTCGGCGGACGCCGACGGATCGATCACGATCAGCGGGATCTTGGCTGATTGTTCGTGGAACAGATCCTTCTCGCCCATCCAGTGATCGCCGAGATAGTCGCCATGATCCGACGTGAACACGATCATGGTGGTGTCGAGCAGGCCGCGCGCTTCGAGGAATTGCATCAGGACGCCCATCTGGTCGTCGATCTGCTTGATCAGGCCCATATAGGTCGGAATGACTTTTTCGCGCGCCTCGTTGCGCGACATGTTGCGGGAGTAGCGCATCTCCATATAGGCGGCGAACACCGGATGCGCGTTGGCGCGTTCCTCCTGCGAGCGGATCACCGGCTGCACGTCCTGCGGACCGTACATGCTGGCGTAGGGCTCCGGCGCGATATAAGGCCAGTGCGGCTTGATGTAGGACAGATGCAGGCACCACGGCCGCCCGTCGTCCTCGGCTTCCGCAATGAACTCCATCGCGCGCCGCGTCATGTAGGGCGTTTCGGAATGTTCGTCCGGCACGCGCGCGGCCTTGTCGGCATGCACCAGCAGCCAGCCGTTCTGCAGGCTCCCGTCCTCGGCCGCGCCGGAATTGGCCCAGTGCTCCCACGGATTGGGCGCGTCGTAGCCGTGCTCGCGCAGATAATTGTCGTAGGCCGGCCGCGGCCGCCCGGTAGGATGCAGCCCATCGTCGCGCTCGTAAGGCTCGAACCCGCATTCCGACACATGCACGCCGATGATCGAATCCTGCGGGATGCCGAGATTCTTCAGTCCCTCCAGGTCCGGCGCCATATGCGTCTTGCCGACCAGCCCGTTGCGGACGCCGATCTTCTTCAAGTGATCGCCGAGCGTGGGTTCCCCGACCCGCAGCGGCCAACCGTTCCAGTGCGAACCGTGCGAGCGCATGTAGCGGCCGGTATAGAACGACATCCGCGACGGACCGCAGATCGGCGACTGCACATAGGCGTTCGAGAACAGCACGCCGCGCCTGGCCATCGCGTCGATGTTCGGCGTCTTCAGGATCGGGTGTCCGGTACAGCCGAGATAGTCGTAGCGAAGCTGGTCGCACATGATCCAGAGCACGTTCTTCGCAGGCGTTTTGGTCGTCATTTCAGGCATTTCGGCTGGAGTCCGGAGGAAGCGGGAGAGGGGGATGGTGCGATATCGCCGAGTAAATGACAATTGGGCGGGCAGCCGGGAAGCGGGGGCGTTAACGTTTCGATAGCGCCTTTTCTCGCAATTGAGTGGCGATCCATGCCTGCGCGTTAGCCTTATTGGCAGTTTGGCCGGCCGCCTTAACCCCTGCGATGGCGCGTTGGATTAAATTGGGACGTGAGGAAACCGGGATCCCAAGCGATGCGCATCGGCGTCACATTGGCACTTTTTATCGCGACGAATTCGGCGGCCTTTGCCGGCGGAGGCTTCGACATCGTGATTCCGGGCCGTCCCGGCGTACCCATCATCATTAACGGCGTCGACGCCTCCTATGCGGTGGTCGAGGGCGATTGGGGGCTGGCCAAGCGCATCCATGTTCAACCGACCGTCTACGGTGGCCGCTATGTCGATCCGATGCCGAACGTCGGCCATTATTATCCGAGCGCCGGCCGCATGCCCGGTTACGGGCGGCTGGAAATCGAACCACCGGCGAACCGCAGATTGCCGCAGCCGGCCGAGAGCTATCATCAATCCTGGTCGGCGCAGTCGGCGCCGCTGCCGGCGCAATCGAACGTACCCGTCAATCCGCCCGAGATCATCTACGCGCCGGACTATGACCGGCGCAGGCCAGGCCACCTTCCACGCTAGAGCATGATCCGGAAAAGTGGGCACCGGTTTTCCGAAAGATCATGCTCAAACAAAGAAACTGCAAGACCAACGAAATATCGACAGGAGAGAGTAATGCGTCAGATACTTAAAGGATTGATTGCAGCAGTTGCCGTCTTCGCCGCAGCGCCCGCGATGGCCTGCGGTTACACCCCTTGCGGACAGCCAGTCTATGTCGCGCCGGTCGCGGCCTATTCGGGCTGCAATCCCTGCGGCGGCTGGGTCCGTGAACGACTGCCCGATCCGGAGCAGCAGTACTATTACGTCAACCAGGGCCCGACCTATACCGGTCCCGGCAACTGGGCGCCGCGTCGGGTCTATCGCGAAGGCTCGATCTCCGGCTACGGCTATGGCTACAACCGGCCGCACTACGGTTATCGCGCGCATCGCTATGGCCACTCCGGGCGCTACTACGGCCAGCGCGTGCTGCGCCGCTACTACTGATCCGGTAGAATCCTGAAAGTTTGGCCGCCCGTTCGCTTCCGCGAGCGGGCGTCTTCATTTCATCAGGCCCAATCGGCTGGCGCCGATATAGAGCGCCAGCACCGCGGCGTTGGAGACGTTCAGGCTCTTGATCTCGCCGGGCATGTCGAGCCGCGCCACCACGCTGCAGGTTTCGCGGGTCAGTTGCCGCAGGCCCTTGCCCTCGGCACCTAGCACCAGCGCGAGCGGCTGCTGCAGCGGCACCGCGCCGAGGTCCGCGCTGCCCTCGCTGTCCAGCCCGACCGTCATGAAGCCGAGGTCGTTCAACTCGTTGAGCGCACGGGCGAGATTTTGCACGGTCACCAGCGGCACCAGTTCCAGCGCGCCGGAGGCGGATTTCGCCAGCACGCCGGTGGCCTCCGGGCTGTGCCGGGCTGTGGTGACGATCGCTTTCACCGCAAATGCCGCCGCCGAGCGCATGATCGCGCCGACATTGTGCGGATCGGTGATCTGGTCGAGCACCAGCACGATGCCTTCCTGCGCCAGCGTATCGATATCGGGCGAGGGCAGGGGATCGGCCTCCGCCAAAAGCCCCTGGTGCACGGCGTCGGGGCCGAGCCGCTGGTCGATCAGGTTCGGCCGGACGATTTCCGGGGGCACGCGGGTGTCGATATTTTCGTCTGCGAGGCGCCGGGCGGCATTTTCGGTCAGGAACAGTTTGCGGATCTGGCGCTCGGGGTTGGCCAGGGCCGCCACAACCGTGTGCCAGCCATAGAGAATCACTGGCCCGTCCGGGCTCGTTTCCCGGTCGCGGCGGCCGGGCGGACGCGCGAATTTCCGCCCTTTTTCGAAGGGTTTACCGCCGCCACGGCGGAATGGCGCTTTTCGGTCGCGATCGCTCATGGAACGCTTGTGTCACGGGTCCCTGATTATGGCAATTTGGGTGGCTCAAGGGCCGTTTTTAGCGGCTTGCCTTGGTTGACTTTGCCACCCCCCTTCGCCCATAAACGCGCCGACCGGGAGCCCGCCATCGGCTCACGGTATTAACGTCATCCATGGCCTGATCCGCCGCCTCCAAGCGGTTGGGCTTGCGATGCTGTTGGACGGGGGAGTGTCCCGAGTGGCAAAGGGAGCTGACTGTAAATCAGCCGTCTTATGACTTCGAAGGTTCGAGTCCTTCTTCCCCCACCATCCTGCTTCGCGCCAAGGCGCTTCGCAGGATTGCAGCCTGCCTGACCGCGAAGCAGGATGCCCTCCGAAGCCTTGGCGAAGGAGGGCCGCTCCGGATGCATTACGTTTACTTGTTACAAAGCGAAAGTTTTTCCGACCAGCGTTACGTCGGAATGGCATCTGACGTTCAGAGGCGACTATCGGACCATAATGCCGGCAAGTCTCCCCATACGTCCAAGTTTCTCCCGTGGAAGCTAGTTACATACGTCGCGTTTTCCGACGAACAAAAGGCTCGCACATTCGAGCGCTATCTGAAATCCGGCTCTGGGCACGCCTTTGCCAGAAAACGGCTCTGGTAAACCGCGCCGGCAGGCGTCGCCGCGAGCTACGGCTCGGCAAGCCATCCCCTTGAACTCTCTCCCACCGCCCGTCCGTCCAAACGTGCCACCTACTTCTGCGTATTAGAGAACGCTGTTTCGAGCACTTCGCCGATCGGCTGCCATGTGCGGCCATCGAATTGAATCAGCCGCAGGTGTTTGATCGGCCGGAAGTTCCAGGGACCAGTGCTGATTTTGATCCCAGGTAGCAGCATGGAGCCCTGGTAGTTTTCGAGGGCCGCCGCCTGCTTCATGACGTTCTCGCGAGACAGGTCATTGCCGCATTGCTTGAGCACCTGGGCCAATGTCTCGGCGGCGGCGTAGCCGAAGACGGCGGCATTGTCGTCTTTGCCTCCGGCCCGATTATATTTCTCAATGAAGGCCTGCCAGTCCCTGGTGGCCTGTTCGTCCTTCCAGGCCGGATCATTTGGATCCTTCAGGAAGGCGGCTGTAATTGCGCCCAAGGCCTTTTCAGAGCCGTTGTCCGCACCAGCCGGCTTTGGCGCCGTCGCAATCGATGAAGCCATATGGTTCAGGATGAACACCGGATGCCAATTGAGCTCTGCCGCCGCCCGGACGACTTTCGCTGCGTTTGCGGGCATCCCTGCGAATACAAAAATTTCGGCTCCTGATCGCTTCAAGATCGATACGTGCGTGTCCAGATGCTCATCTGCGGCATCGTAGGCGACGTCGACCCTGATCATCCGGGCGATGTCACCGAGCCCGTCTTCCAATCCCTTGAACAGTTCTCGACCGAAATGATCGTTCTGCCAAAGAGCCACGATCCTCTTTCCGGGGTAGAACGCCTGTATGTAGTTGGCGTAGATGCGCCCCTCTTCCCGAATGGAGGGCTGCCAGCCCATTGTCCACGGGAACATCGACGGATCGCTCAGATGATCGTCTCCGGAGGCGACAAAGAGTTGAGGGATTTGCCTTTCATTCAAGTATGCGCGAACGGCAAAGTTTCCCGGAGTTCCGAACGAACCGAACATCAACAGCGCGTCGTCTTTCTCGATAAGACCGCGCGTAAGGTCCAGCGCGGTCGACGGATCGGATTTGTCGTCATATGAGATGAAGCGCACCTTGCGGCCGTTGATCCCGCCGCGCTCGTTGATCATCTCAAAATACGCCGCTTCGGCTTTTCCAATCGCTCCGAAGGCCTCCAGACTCCCGCTGTAGGGCATAACGTTCCCGATGCGAATTTCAGTATCGGTGACGCCTGGTTCGCGCACTCGCTCGGTGATCGCGCTCAATGACGTAAGCGCCAGGACAACAGCAATCAGCGTTCGGGCCCAAGTTTGCATCGGATGAACTCATTACAAAAAGAGTGCAGCCAGATTTCGAGACCTATGGGACGCGCTCAGCTTGATTTAGATCAAACGCCAGGAGATCGACGGTGGATTGACGGCAGCGCGATCGTCATTTGCTTTGACGAGACTGGATGAGCCTTTGTCCCGACCGGCTCATACCGAAAACAGGGGCGATAGCTCGCGGCAGGCTGGAGCAGGTTCCCGCAAAACGCGATGCAACAAGCCTACGCTCTCGACCGATTGTGTCAACGAATTCGCGTTTGTTCCCCTTGGAGCAAGCCACCCCAAGAACTCTCCCGCGCCCCGCCGCGACCAGGCGGCGAGGAGAGCACATCATGTTCGAGTGGCGCGGTGAAGCTGACCGACTTCCTGATCCGCAAGCTTGTTGCGGACGGGAAACCTCAGCCCTGACCCTCGCTCGCCGTTTTCGGCAAAGCCTCGCCGGGTAGATAAAGCCTGATCGGACGTATCTCGTAGACCGCTGTCGGATTAGCGCGGCGCAGGTCGCGGGCAATCCCGAGCGCTTCCTCCTCGTCGGCGCAATTCAACACATAAAGACCCAGCAACTGCTCCTTGGTCTCGGCAAACGGCCCGTCGATGACCGTTCCCGCGCCAGGTCCGCGCAAAGTGCGGGCGTCCGCCGTGGCGCCCAGCCGTGCCGCCGGCCCGAGCAGCTTCCTTATGTTCAATCGGTCATGCACGGCCAGCAGTTCGGTCATCAGGGCCGCGTCCTCCTCCGCGGTCCAGGACGCGACCTCGGCTTCGACGTGATAGGCCAGCATGGCGTAGAGCATCGCTTTCTCCTTCATGTAGCGTTTTCGAGCGAAGTGAATACCGGTTCGCGTGAAGAAAACGCGTCAAAACAAGAATCTAGAGCTTCGGTTCTGATTCAATCAGAACCGAAGTCCAGGCAGGCCGGATTGGCCGCCTTCCGAGGACGTTTTGCCGCGGCCAGTCCCGACATTCCAGTGGCTTACGAAACATTCCGGAAACACGATATATCGGATTGCCCTTGAACGTGGGGTGGCAGGCTCTCGACTGATGAGCAGAGCGCGAGCCAACGCGGCACCGAGCCTGCCGGCGCGCGATTGCGCCCAGCCCGCGCAAATTCCATCACGGCTCGTTCAGCACCTGCTTGACGAGCGCCTCGCGCAACCGGACCAGTTCGCCGCTTGCGTCCATTTCTTGGACGACGGCTTCCACCCTTCTGGCGAGATCGCGATGCCGCTGGTGCAGGTAATGATAAATGTAGATCCGTTGCAGCGGCGGCGACAGCGCCGTGATGTGCGATTGCAGCTTCAATTTCCTCAACGCGGCGCGTCCGCTGAACAGATCCGTGACCATCAGATCGAAGCGGCCGGCATCGAGCATCTGGATCATGTTCTCGAGGCTGGTTGCGGCGGTGACACGGCTCATGCCGTGCGTGCCGGCTTCGGATGAGCCGACGCCGCGCACGATGCCGACACTGTAATCCCTGATCGAATCCCAACCCTTGACGTCAAATCGAAGCGTTGTCGTGAATACGGACGGCTCGATGTAATTGATCGGCGGCGAGATCTGCACCAGCGTGGGATAGGTCTGCGCAAGGTTGGCGATCCGGTGCACCTCGCCGTCGAGTTCGCCGGCGCTCGAGAGCGCCAGCGCCCGCTTGCCGGGGACGTCGGCGAACTCGATCGAAATATTCAGCCGCGCGTAGACCGCCCGCAATATTTCGCCGCCGACGAACTGGTCGGGGATGTCAGCTATTCTCGCGAGCTTGATGACCGATTGCGCGTGGCACGGGATGCTGGTCACAAGCATCAAAATGCAGATGAAGAGTATCCGCCGCATGAGCCACGTCTCCCGAGGCCGTCGCCTTGCCGCCGTGCGTGAGACACAACCACAACCTGCCGGCCCCGTGCACGGCCGGTTCGACCGGTGTCATTTTAGCACAGGGCGTGCTAGTCTGCCGCGGATTCCCGTTGCAGGTGCGCGTATCTGGCCCGCGCCGCCCGAAGGAGCTGCGCAGGCCGACTTGCGCGACAGGGTCGATCAGGTCGAACAAAAGGCCGAACGGTTAGACGGCTGTGGCTCCAAAACGGGCCGGAGCAAATTGTGCCGCGATCCGGCGGAAGGGCTGCATGGGCAACGGTGAGAGTGATTTTCGCCGCGATCGCGCGATGCCGCCTGCCGCCGCGAAGAACGAACTGAACCCGATACGGCCGCCGATTTTCGGCTCCGGCCTGTCGCGGATCTTCGGCAGGTCCCGAAGCGGCATCGGCCTGCGGCTCCTGGCAGGCGTGCTGCTGTTCAGCTCGGCCGTGACGCTGGCGCTCACGGCGCTGCAGCTCTATCTCGAATACGAACGCGAGGTCGGCGTGATCGAGTCGCGGCTCGATGAGATCGGCCGCAGCTATCCCGACAGCCTCGGCGAAAGCCTGTGGAATCTGGATCAGAACCAGTTCGAGCTCCAGCTCAAGGGCATCCTCAGCCTGCCGGATGTCCAGTTCGCCGAGATCCGCGAGATCGCCAGCCGGGCGAATCCGGTGCGGCTGGCAGTTGGCCAGCACGCCACCCGGTCGGTGATCGCGCGGGAATATCCGCTCGACTACGTCATGCAGGGAGGTCGCCGCCAGATCGGCGTTCTCCGCGTCGAGGCGACGCTGACCGAAGTCTATCGTCAGTTGCTGAACAAGGCCCTGGTCATCCTGGCGAGCCAGGCGACCAAGACGTTCCTGGTCTCCTTCTTCATCCTCTATCTGTTCCACCTGCTGGTGACCCGGCACCTGGTCGCCGTCGCCGAATTCGTCAGCGGCTACAATCTGGCGCGGCCGCCGCCGCCGCTGCGGCTGGATCGCCGGCCGCCGCGTGAAGCCGATGAACTCGACAAGGTGATCGAGGCGTTCAACGGCCTATGCACCAGCCTGCAGCATGCCTATGGCGACCTGCGTCAGGCCAATGCAAGGCTGGAGCGGGATATTTCCAACCGCCGCCAGGCGGACGAGGATGTGCGGCAGAGCGAGCAGCGGTTTCGCGATTACGCCGAGACCGCCTCCGACTGGTTCTGGGAGACCGGGCCGGATCACGTGTTCACCTACATCTCGGAGCGGCTGGACGTGTTCGGCATGGACCGCGCCTCGCTGATCGGCAAGCGACGCCGCATCGACGCCGCCTCCGATCCGGCGGCCGATCTGCAAAAATGGCGTGCGCACATGGCGCTATTGGAGCGGCACGAACCGTTCCGCAATTTCGAATACGGCCATCGCGACGTCTCCGGGCGGGTGCATCGTGTCAGCGTCAACGGCCGGCCGGTATTCGCCGCCGACGGTCGTTTCCTGGGTTATCGCGGCACGGCAACCGACCTGACCAAGCAGCACGAGGCCGAGGAGCGGCTGCGTCAATCCCAGAAGATGGATGCGATCGGCCAGCTCACCGGCGGCGTTGCCCACGACTTCAACAACGTGCTGACCGTCATCACCGGCACGATCGAGATCCTGCAGGACGGCCTGGCGGACAAGCCGCAACTCGCCGCGATCGCGCAATTGATCGACGACGCGGCGACGCGCGGCGCCTCGATCACCTCGCAGCTCCTGACATTCGCGCGCCGCCAGCCACTGGAGCCGCGCGAGATCGAGATCAACGACCTGGTGATGGAGACCGCCAAGCTGCTCACGCCGATGCTCGGCGAGCATGTCGAGATCGAGACGGTGCTCGCACCCGAGGCCTGGGGCGTGCTGGCGGATCCCTCGCAGCTTTCGGCGGCCATCGTCAATCTCGCGGTCAATGCGCGCGATGCCATGCGGGGCGGCGGCAAGCTCACGATTGAGACCGCCAACGTGACGTTCGACGAGGCCTCGGTTTCCGTCGACAGCGAGATGAAGCCCGGGCAGTTCGTGATGATCGCCGTCGGCGATACCGGTCACGGCATTCCGCTCGACATCCGCGATCGCGTGTTTGAGCCGTTCTTCACCACCAAGGGGGTAGGCCGCGGCACCGGGCTCGGCCTCAGCATGGTCTATGGCTTCGCCAAGCAGACCGGCGGCAACGTCAGGATCGACAGCGAGGAGGGACGCGGCACCTCGGTCAAGCTCTATTTGCCGCGCGCGGAAGGCGTGGTGGCGCGCGCCGCCGAGCCGTCATCGATCACGGCCACGCCGTTCGGGCGGCACGAGACCATCCTGGTGGTGGAGGACGACGCATTGGTGCGGGGCTACGTGATCGCTCAACTCGGCGGCCTCGGCTATCGCACACTGGTCGCCAGCGACGGTGCGGCGGCGCTGGCGCTGGTCGACCAAGGCGCCGAATTCGATCTCTTGTTCACCGACGTGGTCATGCCCGGCGGAATGAACGGCCGCCAATTGGTGGACGCTGTGGTTGCACGCCGTCCGGGAATGAAGGTGCTCTACACGTCCGGCTACTCCGACGATGCGATCGTGCACGAAGGCCATCTCGATCCCGGCGTGGCCCTGCTCAAAAAGCCATACCGGAAGGCAGATCTGGCGCAGAAGATCCGCGAGGCGTTCGGCAGCTTGTAGCCCCAACAAGAAAGCGCGGCGGGATGGCTCCCGCCGCGCTCCAACTCTTGTGCTCGCTGGTCCAGGGCTGAGAGCGCCCCGATGCCAGGCCGTAAACTTAAAGGCCTAGCGGGCGATCCCAGCGAGGTGACAGCGCTTCGTAAAAGACACTGGATCACCTCCTTTCGTTGGGTTGATGGAAACATCAATATAGGCGGCGAATCGGCCCCTGTTAAGGGCCCGGACCGGATGGGCGCCGGGGGAACAGGGCCGTTTTGAAGGGAGAGTAGGGGCCGCACGGGGCGGGTTGAGGCCGCCTGCATGGCGTGTTAGGTCAGCGCCAGCGCGGGTGTAGCTCAATGGTAGAGCAGCAGCCTTCCAAGCTGAATACGAGGGTTCGATTCCCTTCACCCGCTCCAATAAAATCAAGCACTTGTGGCATGATCACCGCTCCGTCCGGACAAGACGGCTGCCGCTCATTCGGACAATTGTTTGTTTTTCGTTGGCATCGCGCGCCGCTTGTTGGTGCCGCTGACAATCTGATTCGTAGTTTTCCGCACGTACTTCGGCAACACTTTCACGGTGGTGTGCCGCCCTTGCGCAAGGATCTCGCGATCGCTCAGCTCGGCGTCGCCGCCTTCAGTGAAACCGCCATGACGGAATGACGTAAACGATAACTCATCACGCAACTCGGCGGCGCGAATCACCTCGCGCGTGGCCGGAGTTCGGCGAGCGCCTTAAGCCACGGCGAATTGTCAGACGCCTCACCGTTCTACCATGTCAGGCGATCACCCATCACTACCGCGGGACAGGATTGCGCCACGAGGGGTTAGTTCGAAATTGCAATTGCCACGGCCATTTTTAGTTCTAGCATTTCGATGGTCGTGCGGTTTTGGCCGGCGCGCATTAAATTCGACCATGCATATCGCGCGATAAGGGGCCGTTGCTCCGCTCCCAGCGAACGACGGCCCCGCCCATGAGAGTGCGATGGCACTGGCTCGTGCCAGAAGCCGCGGATGGGCCGTCCGGTGATCGCCCAGGGCGGCTTGTTTTGTGTGTGCGTGCCGCCCCAACCGCCATTATCGTCACAAGCCAATTCCAGGCAGCAGAGATGTGTGCGGTTCGATGGCAGAGGCGACGTCAGCGAGAACTTCAAATCTTTGCCGCAGATGATCAACCAGCAGTTCAGCGCCGATCGTCAGGCAGCCGGGATGTCCCCCAGGCACCTGGATTACTTCGAGTTGAGAACTGAGATCGCGCCACCCCAGGCCGTCATGATCGGCCGCGTAAAACGCTACAGGAACCTCGAGCGGTGCCGGAAGATATTGCGCCATTGTGATCGAATAGGCGGTCCACAACGCCGGCGGAATCTCGAGTGTGGCAATCGTAACCGGCGCGCTCCTCGGCCTCTTGGAGTATCGCTCCAGCTTCGCCATTTGTTCATACGTCCAGCGCAGCAGGTAAGGCGAAACTATGGGCTTCATCAGCCCAATGATCGCCCGCGGCACCGGACGGGCAGTGACGGTCGGCGGGTCGACCATCGCAATCATATCAACCTTGTGGCCGGCTGCCATCAGCAGGCGGGCTGTTTCGAACGCCACCATGGCGCCGTTGCATTTGCCGCCCAGGCGGAAAGGGCCGCTCGCCTGCCTCTCCAGAATAATCGGTAAGCGGTCGGCGGCCATCTCCTCGATCGACGGCGGAATCGGCTCCCCACGAAGACCATGGGGATCGATGGAGATGATCGGGTAATCGGGCCCGAAAAGTTGCACCATCCGCCGCACACTCGCGTGGCCGCTGACGAGGTCTCCATTGAAGAAGAACAGGGGAGGCCGATCGTCACAAGCATTGAACTGGAAGAACGGAGTCGCCGGCGTGCCCGTCTGCATGGCGATTTTTGGCGCAAGTTGCCGGATTGTTTCTGCCCCGAACAGAATCGTTTCCGGTACGGGGTGGCCGACGAGCCGCTCGACCTCGATGAGCATTTCCATCGCCAGAAGGGAGTCGCCACCGCTGGCAAAGAAATCATCGCCGACCGTCACAGTCTCGGACTTGAGCAGCCTGCGCCACAGGATCAGTAATTCAGCCTCCAGATCCAATGGCCCTTTGTCCACAGCAGGCAGCGGCATCGCCCGCTGCTGACCCAACAGCTCGTCGAGCTGCTCGCGCAGCCGTCGCCGCTGGACCTTTCCCGTCGCCCCCTTTGGCAGTTGGTCGAGGAACAGAATGTGCCGCGGAATCTTGAACGAGGCCAACTCGCGTTGCAGGAACTGTCGTAGCTCCGCAGCCGTCGTCTGCCCGCCAGGATGTGGAATGACGGCGGCTGCGACGTCATCGCCAAGTCGTGGATGGGCGATTGCGAAAGCAGCGGCCTCGGCTATGGCTGGATGGCGGAGCAGCGCGGATTCGATCTCAGCAGGGGCGATCTTCTCACCGCCGCGGTTGATTATTTCACTCAGGCGGCCGTGCAGGGACAGGAAGCCATCTCCGTCGAGGCTGCCGATATCGCCCGTGTGAAACCAGCCCTCTCTGAAGGCAGCTTGATTGAGTTCCGGCGCATCGAGATAGCCAGATGTCACGGTGGGACCACGAACCCAGATCTCACCCCGCTCGCCGGCGGGCAAGGGATGTCCATCCTCACCAACAATGGCCACGGTATCAGGCCACGGTTGTCCGCAAGTCCCTGGCCTGTTCGGCGCGGGCGGCGGCAGGTTGGCGGCGATCTGCGCGGCTTCACTGGAGCCGTAATGCTCCAGCACCGGCACGTCCAAAATGCGCTGCAGGTCGTCCTGCACCTCTTTCAGCAGCGGCGCGCCACCCGATACGACGAACCGCAGAGTGTGCGCCGCCGGCGCATCCTCAAGGTTTTCTGCCTTGTCCAGCACGGCAGTGTGAAGCGTAGGACCTGCCGAGTACCAAGTCGGCCGCAGGACATCGAGCCACTCATCCAGCGCCACGACGGTACTGTTCGCCGGGACGGCAATGCTGCCGCCCGTCAGCAGCGGCGTGAAGACCGTCACTTTGAGCCCATGGGAATAGTACGGGGACGAAACGCTCAGGCAACGGTCCCGGTGTGTGAGACCGAACCAGGCCTGAAGCCGCGCGGCCGCGGCCAGCATATTGCTATGACTGAATGGAATGAGTTTTGGCTGCGCGGTCGTGCCCGACGTCTGCAGGATGAAGGCGGGCGAGCGTGGGTCAGGCTCAGCGTCGACCGCAGGGGAGTTGGAGACCTGCACGGCGATATTGAGTTCAAGCCGACCGTGGCCGGCCGGAGCGATTTCTATGATGGCGAGCCTTCTCCGCTCAGCGGTCTGGCGAGCTTCAGAGGCGTTGCCTTGCGGCACGAGAAGAGCGTTCAGGCGCAGCATGTCGAGACGCTGATCGATCTCCGTCTGAGACAGTCGTGGATCAAAAGGTACCGCGATGCTGCAGCAGGCAACTGCCACGATGGTGAGAATCGCCTCGGGGCCGTTCGGCATAAGCACCCCGATCCGGGCATTGCAATCGAACCCAGCCAAACGCAGCTGCCGGCGGATGCCGTCCAACTGGCGCTGAAGATCGTGGTATGTCAGAGGCGCAAACGCGGCGGAGACGATCGCAGGCTGGTGCGGGAACCTGCTGGCAGTCCGACCGATGACTTGGCCCAGCGTTAAATCGGCTTCAGCCACTGCCCCATGGCGCATCAGAGTATTCCATTGACTGCTTCCGTCGAAGTGCAATCAATCTTAGCGGGAGAAAGTGGCAGTTAAAGAAAACAAGACACCGCTAATCCTTAATTTCCACGTCAGAACTGCTTGGCGAGGGGAACAATCGGATTACCGGAGTGTTTCGTTCGGTGCTTCCGGCCGAAAGGCGCCCCCCAACTGCTGGAAGAAAACCCGTATCGCTCGGGTTGGCGGCCCCCGGGTTGGGGCCGTTTAAATTTGGATGATCACGGCATCGCAGTTGAAGTCAAAAGCGCGACTTCCAACAAGCCACGCGCCATCTGCGACCGTTCCCCGTCTACGCCTCATCGGTGCGTCTGGTGCTGGTCGCGCCGGCGGCGAGCCTGCGCAGCCTTTCCCGGCGCTCGCGGAAGTCGGCGTACTCCTGGTCGGCGAGGACGCCAATCAGGATGACAGATCCGCTTACCGCAAAGTTGAGGGAGGACGGGATGCCCAGCAGATTGACGAGATTCTGAAGCACCTGCAGCAGAATTACCCCAAGGACGACACCGATGATCGAGCCTTCGCCGCCCCGCAGCGAAAAGCCGCCGAGAACCGCCGCCGCAATGGCGTACAGTTCGTAGAAATTGCCATGCGAGCTCGGCAGGATCGAGCGCGTGTACATGGCAAGAAAGATCGAGGATACCGCCGTCAGTACCCCGCAGATCGCGTAGGCCGCGATGATGACGCGGTCGGTGCGGATGCCCGAGAACCGCGCGGCTTCCTCGTTCTTGCCGACCGCATAAAGGTGGCGGCCGAAGACGGTGTGATGGAAGACAACCCACATCACCGCCGCAACGATCAGCATGAAGATGAATGAGTGCGGAATCGGGATAGACGTGTAGGTGTCGCCGGTGAGCACAGCCACGATATCGGTGCGGCCGGTGGTGAGATACTCCAGATCTTCAAAGCGTACGCCGAAAGGGAAGCCGGCGGTGGCGTCGGCGGTATAGAAGCGCGCGACGCCGCGGTAGATCAGCAAACCGCAGAGCGTCACGACGAACGGCTGCATCCGTTTCTTGGTGATCAGCAGTCCATGGGCCAGGCCCATCAGTATGCCCAACAACAGGATGATAAGCGAAGCAACCGGCCACGGAACGCCGCGACTGGCGATCAGGTCAACGAAGATCACGCCCAGAAGTGCGATCATGGAGCCGACCGACAGCTCGATGCCGCCGGTGATGATGACGAAGGCTTCCCCGATGGCGAACAGGCCGAACAAGCCGACCAGGTTGGCCGTATTCGAGATGTTTATGGCCGACAGGAAACGCGGGTTGATCAGCGCGACCACCGTGCCAACCACGAGGATGAGGACGAAGAGCCCGAGGTCCTTCTTGAGATTCAGCATTGAGTTTTCCCCGCCCAGTTCGCCGGCTCCGCCACGCCTTTTCCAACCGCAAGCTGCAGGATATTCTCTTCGCGGCATTGCGCGCGAGCGAGAATTCCGGAAATACGTCCCTGGTGCATCACGGCGACGCGGTCGGAAACACCGATCACCTCCTCCATGTCCGACGAGATCATCAGCACCGCAACGCCCGCATCGGCGAGCGTACGCATCAGCCGGTAGATCTCTGACTTGGCGCCGACGTCGATCCCGCGCGTCGGCTCGTCAAAAATGATCACGCGTGGGTTCATCGCCAGCCACTTGGCGAGTACAATCTTCTGCTGGTTACCTCCAGAGAGGGAGCCGGCGCGCGCGGCCAGATCCGGCGCGCGAATATCGAGTTCACCGCGGCTCTTGTTGGCCCGCGCGCGCTCGGCCTCGCGCGAGATCGTCAGGTGGCGCACATAGGCGCTGAGGTTGGGAAGCGTGATGTTTGCGGTGATTGCGAAGTCGACCAAAAGGCCCATTCTCTTGCGGTCTTCGGGCACCAGGAAGACGCCGGCTCTCACGGCATCGGTGGAGCTCGCGAACCGCACGGGCGCGCCATCCAGCAGCACCGTGCCGCCCTCGGTCGCGTCGATGCCGAACAGGGCGTGGGCGAGTTCGGTTCGCCCCGCGCCAACAAGGCCGGCAAGACCCAAAATCTCGCCGCTGTGGAAGTCGATGCTGACTTCAGCGAAAGGGAAGGTCGTGGTTCGCAGCTTCTGCACGGACAGGACGACGTCGCCCCGTTCGCTTGCCGGTGCCGCATAGGCTACCTTGAGGTCGCGTCCGACCATCAGCTTGACCATCGCATCATGGGTCACGGCGTCGCCTTCGAGATGGCCCACGATGCGGCCATCCCGCAGGACGATCACGCGATCGCATGCCTCCACCACCTCGTTCAGCCGATGAGAGACGAACATCACCGCGATGCCGTTTGCCTTGAGCGCGGCGATCACCTTGAGCAATTTCTCGGTTTCCGCGATCGGCAGGCTCGATGTCGGCTCGTCGAGGATCACGAGCCTCGCGTTCAGGCTGAGCGCCTTGGCGATCTCGACAATCTGCCGCTGCGCGAGCGAAAGCTGAGACACTGCGGTCGACGATAAGAAATTCGCCCCGAGCTGGTCGAGATAGGGCTGCACCATCGCGTGCAGTTTTTTGCCGTCAACGATGTTGAGCAGACCGAACTTTCGCGGCTCTCGTCCGATGAACACGTTGGCAGCGACGTCGAGGTTATCGAATAAATTGAGCTCCTGATGGACGAAGGCGATGCCGGCGCTCATCGAGTGGGAGACGGTGAGGCCCTCATGCGCAACGCCGTCGATCTCGACCGTGCCCCGATCGGGGGGCGTGACGCCGCCCAATATTTTCATCAGGGTGGATTTGCCAGCGCCATTCTCACCGACGAGGCCGATCACCTCGCCGCGATGCACATCGGCGGCAAAATCAGAGAGCGCCACGACGCCGGGGTAGGATTTCGTAATCCCGGTCAGTCTAAGGAACGGCTCCTTCGGTCGTGAAGGCTCGGACGAAACATCAACAGCGGACATGTTGGGCTTGTGAGGACGTCCGGCAGCCGGAAACGAGCCGGAACCAGCGGGAATGGTACCGGCGACCGGCTGCGGGATCAACCTCAGTTGCTCAACTTGGCCTGGAGATCGGCTTTGAACGCGTCGACATTGTCCTTGCTGATGATTTTGCCGGGAACGATGGCAATGCCGTTAGCCGGAACAACTGACTTGTCGCCATTCAGATAGGCGGCAAACATCTTGCTGCCCTGGTATGCCCATTCGAACGGCTGTTGCACGACCGTGGCGGCGAAGGAGCCATCCTTGACGGCGCCGAGCGTAATCGGATCTTCGTCGAACGCAATCACCGTAATCTTGCCAAGCTTGCGGTTGTCGCGCAGCGACTCGTAGATCTTCGGCGGGTTGTACGAGTAGAAGCCCACCATGCAGTTGATTTCCGGGTGCGCGACCAGCGTGTCGTCCACGTTGGCGCGGGCGCGGGTCTGGTCGTGGTCGTCAGTCCGGACGTCGACCAGTTGGATGTTCTTCGCACCGGCGACGGCCTTGAAGCCCTCGATGCGTTCACGGGCGTTATCGGCCCCGGTATTGCCGACGAAGCCCATGCACTTGGCGCCGTTCGGCAGGGCTTTGACGGCGACCTCGCCTGCATTTTTGCCAAGGTCGGTGTTTGAGGAGCCGATGTAGAAGACGCGCTTGGCATCGGCCGCGTCGCTGTCGAACGTGAACAGCGGCACTTGCGAGCCGATCTTGTTGAACGCTTCGACCTGCGTTTTCGGGTTGAGGGGGGATACCGCGACCGCAGCGGCGCCCGCTGCAACCAGATCTTCCATCAGGCGCTGCTGGATGGCAGCGTCAGCGCGCTCCGGATACTTCCACTGAAGATCGAAATTCGGCAGCTCCTTTTGCGCTTTTTGCATGCCGGCTTCGGCGAGCTTCCAGAAATCCGATGCCCCGTTTGGCACCCAAACGATGACTTTTTTGTCCGCAGCCTCAGCCGCGCCGGTCAGCATCAGGCCGACGGCGGCGATCACACTCGCGTACTTCATGTCAGTTCTCGCTCCCTTGAACCGGCGCGCAATGCACCCGTGTTTCCTCCACTCCAGCCCAGCTCGAGGCGCCTGGACTTAGGTCCCTTGTTGATGCGCCCTGCCGCTTGCAAATCGCCCGCTGGAGAGGTGGGCCAACGGGCGATTGCCAAGTTTTAGAACAATGGGAAACAGTTGCTCATCCGTCCAACAGTTAGTAGAGATTGCGTCAATCTATCCGGTCGATGAAAGTGTTCGGTTCGAGCAATGGAACTGCGCCAGCTCCAGCATTTCATCGCCGTCGCCGAAGAACTGAACTTTACCCGCGCCGCAGATCGCGTTCACATCGTCCAATCAGCGCTTTCCAGCTCGATCCGCGGGCTTGAGGACGAACTGCGGGCACGCCTTTTTGTGCGCAGCACAAGACAGGTGCGGCTTACTCCGGCCGGCCGCGCCTTTCTGGAAAAGGCCCGCGAAGCCCTGAGGGTCATCGAGGTCGGCCGCGAGACGGTGGCCGATATCGCAGGGCTCCGGCGCGGCTGCCTTTCGATCGGGACGGTTCACAGTCTGCCGGCGTTTCTCGATCTCCCCTCCCTGATCTCGCGCTATCACGCGATCGCGCCCGGAATTGAGGTGCGGCTGCGACAAGGAGATGCGGCCGGGTTGATGGAGCGGCTTCGGAGCGGACGGCTCGATCTTGCTTTCCTGCCGCTTCTGGAGCCGCCGGACGACATCGCCACCGGGATCATCGCCTGCGAGGACCTCGTCGCTGCCACGCCGCCAAACCACCCGCTGGCAGGGCGCCGCGGCGTGGAATTGCGCGAACTCGTCTCTTATTCGTTCGTCGATTTCGAGATCGGTTGGGGCACGCGGCCGCTGATCGATCGTGCCTTCGCGCAGGCGGATCTGCAGCGCCAAACCGATTTCGACGTCACCGATCTCGAGACCATCGTTGACCTCGTTGGCCAGGGTCTTGGAATAGCGCTCTTGCCGGAAACGATCGCCGAACTGCGGAGCCCCAAGATTGCGGTCTGTGAACTGGCCGAGCCCGCCATCTGCTGGGAATTGCTTGTGGCCCATTTGCGGAGCGAGGGCGATGCCCCGCTGAACGGTGCGGCTCAGGCCTTCCTTGATCTTCTGATCGTCCAATAGATCCAATGGATCGGAGCGATCTTGGATGACCTGATCCAGGTGGCCTGCGCGAGCGCCGGAGGCATGCTGACTCCCACCGAGGCCGAACAGTATCTGGGCGGCATGCCGGCCGCGCCTTGCACGACGCCGGGCAAGTAACCGGGATAAGGCCCGCCATTGCAACCTGCCACCCGGCTACCACTATTTCGACACAACCGTCCCCGGCAGAGATTTGTCGATCTACCCGCGAATTTTTTTTCTAACCGAGCCAAGGATTACAGCGCCTGGTTCGTCTCACCTTGTGAATGCCCAGAAATCTCCTGGCACAACGGCTTATGGGTAGAACTACTATGGTAGTGATAATGCGCATGCGATCGCGGTCCCGGACGGGACTGGCCGAGGGACCGGGTAACGCTCCCAATTGTTTCGCTCAATCCTGTCGGCCTTGAGGAAAGGGCATGGGGGGCGCCATTCAGCTTGTGACCACAGAGGTGACCGAGCCGCCGGATGGCGGCGTCACGGATGACGACCTCGTCAGTCTGGCCACGCAGGGCGACCGTGCCGCATTCGAAGCCTTGTTGCGGCGTCACTACGACCTCATGCACCGCGTGGCGTGGCGCATGACCGGCTCGCAGACTGACGCGCAGGACATTTGTCAGGATGTCTGCTGCGCGCTGGTGGAACGGATCGCTTCTTTCAGGGGGGAGGCGAAGTTCACAACCTGGCTGGTCGGGATCGTGCGCAACGCCTGCCATGACCACCATCGGCGCCATTCGACGTTGACGCGCCTGAAAGGCCATCTCGCCGTTCTTGCCGGAATGGCGGCGCTGCCGGATGGCCGGGATCTCTTTCGTCGCAGCTGGCTGGCGAGCGAACTGGCGCGGCTTTCGCCGCTGTTGCGGGAGACGGTCGTGCTTGTGGTCGGCGAAGGCATGACGCACGCGGAGGCGGCCGCAGCCCTTGGTGTCTCCGAGTCGACCATCTCCGGCCGCATGCACGAGGTGAGACGACAGGCGGGTCTCGCGAAGGACATTGGCGATGAGTACTGATCACGACATCACGCGTTTGCCCGACCCTCCGCCGCCCGCGCCGGACGCGCGTGCCGCGGCCGTGCAACAGGCGCTGCTGCGCTTCGATCAAAAAAGTGCCGAGGGCAGCCAAGGAATGCCGACCGACATCCGTCTCATTGAGCGAACTGCCGCGCCGTTGCGGCCGTCACGTGAGAGGTCTGTCATGAAGCGTACGCGATATCTCCTGGCTGCCAGCCTGGCCTGTGTTGTTGCCGGATCCGGCGCCTACCTCCATCTCATGCGGTTGCCGCAGCCGCAGGACACCGCTGCGCCCGTCGAACAGAAGGTGGCGAGCAACGAGGTCGTTCAAGCTCCTTCACCAGTGCAAGCAAAGAAGGAAAGTGAAAGCCAGGCCCAGCCGCAAACGCAAATCCAAACCGCCACTCCTGCCGGAAAGCCCGACCAGGAAGCCGCCGCGCCTCCGGTTGCGGCGCCGCCGCCTCCCGCCAAGCCTCGAACGGAAGATCGAGTTGCGGCGCGGTCCGCGCCGCAAGCATCTTCCACAACGGCGCCCGGCCGGGTGCAGGGTATGATTCCGGGGGCATTGCCGTCTGCTGACGTTCGTAGTCGGTATGCGGACAGGACTGATCACAGTTCCGCGCGCGTGCCGCCGTTAGGACCTGCGCGGCAGATAGCGCAGGCTGAAGTCCCGCGGAGCGCCCACCAGCGCGAGCGTGCTCCTGATGCTTCCGAGCCTGTCGGCCGTGACAAGTTTGCGAATGCGCCGGAAAACGCCTTCAAGGTTGCGCGCGATGCGCCCGTCTCGACATTCTCCATCGACGTCGATACGGCGTCTTACGCATTCGTCCGCGCACAGCTCAACCGCAACATCCTGCCGCCGGCCGCGTCCGTTCGGACCGAGGAGTTGATCAATTACTTTCCCTATGCCTATGAAGCGCCCGCATCGGCGAACGAACCGTTCCGGGCCAACGTTTCCGTGTTTCCGAACCCCTGGGCGGAAGGCCGCAAGCTCGTTCGCATCGGTGTGAAAGGCTATGCGTTGCAACAGGCAAGCCGACCGCGCGCCAATCTCGTTTTCCTGATCGATACATCGGGCTCGATGGCGCCGTCGAACCGGTTGCCGCTCGTGAAGCAGTCGCTCGCCATGCTCCTTACCCAGTTGCAACCCGAGGACCGCATCGCGATCGTAACCTATGCGGGGAATGCCGGCACAGCTCTTGAACCCACGGCTGTGGCCGAGAAAGCGAAAATCCTCGCGACGATTGATCGGCTCGAGGCGGGCGGCAGCACGGCGGGTGCCGAAGGCATCAGGCAAGCCTATTCGCTTGCGGAGCAGAACTTTGACGCCAACGGCGTCAACCGCGTCATTCTCGCCACCGACGGCGACTTCAATGTCGGGATCACGAACACAAATGAATTGAAAGGTTTCGTCGAGCGTCAGCGCGAAAAGGGCGTTTTCCTGTCCGTGCTCGGCGTTGGCGTCGGCAACTACAACGACGCGCTGGCCCAGACGCTGGCGCAGAACGGCAACGGCGTCGCCGCCTACATCGATACGATCAACGAGGCGCGCAAGGTGCTTGTCGAAGAGGCAAGTTCGACGCTGTTTCCGATCGGCAAGGATGTGAAAATCCAGATCGAGTTCAATCCGGCAACCGTCGCCGAATATCGGCTCATCGGCTACGAGACGCGACTTCTCAATCGCGACGATTTCGCAAACGACAAGGTCGACGCCGGCGACGTCGGTTCGGGGCAAACCGTGACGGCGCTCTACGACATCGTGCCTGTCGGCGGGCCCCGCGTGGTCGACGATCTCAGATACGGTGCGCGAGCCCCGGCGAGCGCCTCGCAGTCGCCGGCCGAGTATGCCTTCGTCAAGATCCGCTACAAGCTGCCGCGATCCGATCGAAGCGTGCTGATCAGCACACCCGTCGATCGCGGGTCCGAACACGGTCGTTTCGAGGACGCGCCACTCGATGCCCGCTTTGCAACCAGTGTTGCCGCATTCGGCGAGATTCTACGTGGCGGAAAGCACACCGGCCAGTTCGGCTATGACGACGTGCTGCGTATCGCCTCGGTAGCGCGCGGCGACGATCCTTACGGCTATCGCTCCGAGTTCCTTCAGTTGGTGCGCGCGGCGAAGACTGCGAGCGCAATGCAGCCATTGCGACCGTGATGCAATTTTCGATTTGGGCCGCGCCCATTCAGGCATGGACAGGCAAGCGGAGGAAAAGTTGCCCCCGCTTCCGGCCCTCCGAACCCAACGCGAAGCCTTCAAAGGCGGAAAATTCGTGCTGGTGGAGATGTGATCGGTTGCAGGTAACCGCGCGCTGAGACTTTGCGCGCGGTGTTTGGCGCAATTCAGTTTTCGCGGTCGTGCTTGCTGCGCTACCAGGCGGGCTTCGGGGCCGTCGTCTAGCGTGAAGGTGAAGCGAGGGCAGGGAGATTCCAAGGTGGAGTAAGCTGAGAGCACTTTCCCTCTGCTTTCTTGGTATTGCTTCCGATCTGTCGGGGGATACGAGGGTTCGATTTCCTTCACCCGCTCCAAGCAATTTCAGTCACTTAGCTCGAATTCTCGATCTCATTCCGACAACCGATAGATGTAATCCATGTAATTAGACTGAATACCTCTTCCAATTCTGCTATTATGTTCCATCACTTGGAGACGAACGTCGGATAGGTTTTCACATCGGAGGACCGTCATGACCAATACTTCAGGCACAATGGCAGATCCCCAAGCCGGTTCGGATACGGCGCCACTGCGTGCCAAGTCGGGCTGGATCATCGCACTCGGGGTCGTCTATCTCATCGCAGGGTTTATCGCGCTCGGCAGCGTTATGATGGCTACCGTCGCGAGCGTCCTCATCGTCGGCGTGATGATGATCATCGCGGGTGTTGCCGAGGTGTTCAGCGCCTTCCAGATCAAGAGTTGGGGCAAATTCCTGCTCTGGGTACTGCTCGGTGTGCTCTACATTGTCGCGGGCTTCGTCACGTTCGAGAATCCGCTGCTCGCGGCCGTGCTGCTCACCCTCATTCTCGGCGCATCGCTGGTGGCCTCGGGCGTCATGCGGATCATCCTGGCCTTCAGCATGAAACGGGAAACACCCTGGATCTGGGTGGCGCTGTCAGGCGTGATCACGGTGCTGCTCGGCGTGCTGATCCTGGCGCGCTGGCCGGTCTCGAGCCTCTATATCCTCGGCCTGTTCCTCGGCATCGATCTCATCATGGCCGGCGCCGGCTGGATCGGAATAGGCTTCGGCCTGCGCCGAGGTCGTTGAAGTCAAGGTGGCGGACCGCGCGCCACGCTGTTGATCGACGATAAGGAGGCCACCCATGCGCTGGATCTACCTCGCCGTCATCATTCTGTTCGCCGCTGCGACGGTCGCCTTCGCGCTGCAGAACTTCGAGATCGTCACCATGACCTTTCTCGGCATCAATGCCCGCGTCCCGCTCGCACTGCTGGTTGCCGTCGCCTACATCCTGGGCGCGGCGACGGGCGGCAGCCTGTTGGCGCTGCTGCGTCGATCCTACGAAGGGTCGAGACGAAGCGTTGCGGGCTCGCTCTGAATTAGGTGTCGTTTTATCTCCGGCCCGAGGACGATGACGATGAGCGAAACAGCGCGCGAGCCGGTCCTTGTGGACCTCGCCTTGCAGGGCGGCGGTTCCCACGGCGCGTTTACCTGGGGCGTGCTCGATCGGTTGATCGACGAGCCGTGGCTGCAGATCGAGGCGATCTCCGGCACATCGGCGGGCGCGATGAATGCAGCCCTGGTGGCGGACGGATGGACGCAAGGCGGCGCCGAAGGCGCGCGGGCAGCGCTCGATAGCTATTGGCGGCGGGTGTCGAAGGCTGCGGCGTTCAGCCCGCTGCAGCGTTCGCCACTCGACCGCATGATGGGCCGCTGGACGCTCGACACGTCGCCCGCCTATGTCGCCATGGACCTGATGGCCCGCATGGTTTCGCCCTATGATCTCAATCCGCTCGGTCTCAACCCGTTGCGTTCAATCCTCGATGAGAGCATCGATTTCGACCGACTGGCCGGCGCACCGATCAAGCTGTTCATCACCGCTACCAATGTGCGGACCGGCCGCGGCCACATCTTCCGCAACAAGGAGATCACCGCCGACGTCCTGCTTGCCTCGGCCTGCCTGCCGACCATGTTCCATGCAGTCGAGATCGACGGCGAACCGTACTGGGACGGCGGCTATGCCGGCAATCCGACGCTGACGCCGCTGATTCGCGAAAGCGATGCGTGCGACACCATTCTGGTGCAGATCAATCCGCGCGAACGGCCGGACCTGCCACGCACGGCAAACGAGATCCTCAACCGGCTCAACGAGATTTCCTTCAACTCGCCGCTGATGAAGGAATTGCGCATGATGGCGCTGCTGCGCCAGGTGGCGGACCCCGGACACGGCGAAGGCGCGCGCTGGGCCGGAATGCGCACGCACCGGATCATGACCGACACGCTCGCGGACTTCGGCGCGTCGTCGAAGATGAACGCCGAGTGGGCGTTCGTCTCACTGCTGAAAGAAGAGGGCCGCAAGTGCGCCGACAAATTCCTCAACGACCACAGTAAGGATATCGGCAAGCAATCCACGACCGATCTCGACGCGCTGCTGGAGGAATGCTGAGGTCATGACGGTGTCAGGGCTTCTCGGCATCCTAATCGGGCTCGGCCTTTTGATCGCGTTCGCCTTCCGGGGCTGGAGCGTGCTGCTGCTTGCGCCGCTCGCCGCCTTGATCGCAGCGCTGTTCTCCCGCGAGCCGCTGCTTGCCCACTGGACCCAGACCTTCATGGTCAGTGCGGCGGGCTTCCTGGCGCAGTTCTTTCCGCTGTTTCTGCTTGGCGCGCTGTTCGGCAAGCTGATGGAGGACTCGGGCTCGGTCGCCGCGATCGCGAACTTCATGACCGAGCGGCTCGGCCCGCAGCGGGCGGTGCTGGCGGTTGTGCTCGCCGGCGCGCTCGTCACCTATGGCGGCGTCAGCCTGTTCGTCGCCTTCTTCGTGCTGGCGCCGATGGCGCAGGAACTGTTTCGTGCGGCCGGCATCCCGCGGCGTCTGATGCCGGCGGCCATCGTGCTCGGCACTTCGACATTCACCATGTCGGCCTTGCCCGGCACGCCGTCGATCCAGAATGCGATCCCGATGCCGTTCTTCGGCACCACGCCGTTTGCAGCACCCGGCCTCGGCATTCTGGCGTCGCTGATCATGTTCGGCTTCGGCCTGTGGTGGCTCAATCGCCAGGAGGCGATCGCAAGGAGGAACGGCGAAAGCTTTGGCGATGGCGCGCCGATGCCGTCCGACCGTCTCGCCGTCGATGAAAAGTTGCGCGAACGCGCCACCACCGCGCGCGAGTTCGATCCGGCGGAGATCATGCACGGCGGGACGACCGACGTGCCGCCTCCGGCCATGCTCGCCGCGCTGCCGCTCATCACGGTGATTATTGTCAATCTCACGATGTCGTTGTTGATCCTGCCGGCACTCGACACCCGCTTTCTTGCCGAAGCCCGCTGGGGCGGGACGTCGCTTGCCGCTGTCGGCGGCGTGTGGGCGGTGATCACGGCGCTTGCCTGCGCGATTCTTGTCGTGCTCGCGGTCAGCTATCGGCGACTGCCGGCCCTGCGCGCGACCATGGACGCCGGCGTCAACGCCTCGGTATTGCCGGCGGTGAGCGTCGCGAGCCTGGTCGGCTTCGGCGCCGTGGTGGCGGCAATGCCTGCTTTCGCCGTGGTGCGCGACGCCGTGCTCGGCATCGGCGGCGGACCGCTGGTATCGCTGGCAGTCGCCACCAACGTGCTCGCGGCCCTCACTGGTTCGGCATCGGGTGGGCTGACCATTGCGCTCGATGCACTCGGGGCGACCTATATGGCGCGCGCCGCGGAGATCGGGCTCGATCCCGCGCTGCTGCATCGTGTCGCGGTGATCGGTTCAGGCACGCTCGACAGCCTGCCGCACAATGGCGCGGTGGTCACATTGCTCGCGGTCTGCGGATCGACGCACGGGGAAAGCTATCGCGACATCGTCATGGTCGGCATCGTCGGTGCTCTCATAGCGCTTGCCGCCGTCATTGCGCTCGGCTCGATGGTGGGGTCGTTCTGAGCCATCGGCATGGACCCGAAGCTTGACGGAGCTGATCGCTGTGTCCGGATACTTGAAGTCGCCCCGGCGAAACCTCGCCGGGCAGCAATCTGCATTCTGACAAAGAATTTCGGGGCGTTTCTGAGAGCGAAATGCGCGCCTATTAACTATGCCTTACGGAACGCTTGGAGTCGCCACAAAATCAATCCGATTCAGACACATTGCGGGCGAGTAGGCGAGTAGGGTTGCAACCCTGCCCGTTCGCATCACGCGTTCAAATAAATAAAAAAAATCTGGGCTCACAGGGGGGGACTGCAATGACTGCAATCGACGTCACTCGTCCGCGAATGGAGCAACTGTCCCGGTTTCGGACAGGAGACGCCATGCGCCGGCTTTTCACCGCGCCTCGGCGCAATGCGGCAACGGCGTTGATACTGGCCGCGATGGCGGCGCCGGCTTTCGGGCAGGGCCAGGCGGCGAACCCGGGCGCCAACGAGATCCGCATCGGCAATACCATGCCCTATACCGGTCCGGCTTCCGCCTATGGCGTGATCGGCAAGGTCATGGCGGCCTATTTCGACAAGGTCAACGCCGAGGGCGGCATCAGGGGCCGCAAGATCAATTTCATTTCCTATGACGACGCCTACAATCCGACCAAGACGATGGAGGCGACCCGCAAGCTCGTCGAGGAAGACAACGTACTCTTTATATTGGCGAGCCTCGGCACCAACACGAGCCAGGCGGTCCACCCCTATTTGAACTCGAAGAAGATCCCGCAGCTCTTCGTCGCCTCGGGCGCTTCGATGTGGGACCAGCCGCGTGAGTTTCCCTGGACCATGGGCTTCCTGCCCAGCTACCAGACCGAATCTCACATCTATTCGCAATACATCCTGGAGAACCATCCGCGCGGCAAGATCGCGGTGCTTTATCAGGACGACGGTTTCGGCAAGGACTACGTCAAAGGCCTGAGGGACGGCCTTGGCGGCAAGATTCCGATCGTGGCCGAGGCGTCCTACAAGGTGACCGACACCACCATCGACGCCCAGATGGCCAAGCTCAAGGCCTCCGGCGCCGACATCTTCATGCAATTCACCACGCCGAAATTCGCCACCATGGCGATCAAGCGAAATGCCGAACTCGGCTGGAAACCGGTGCATTTTCTCGCCTCGGTGTCTGAATCGGTGTCGGCCGTGATGGCGCCGGCGGGCTTGGAAAACGCCGAAGGCATCATGTCGGCCATGTACCGGGTGGAGGGCGAGGACGCGCAGGGCGCCGGCCCGGCGGCGTTCCGCGAATGGAGCGCCTTCATGGAGCGCTATGTTCCGAGCGTCAGCAAGTCGAACGGCCAGGCCGTCTACGGCTATCTGAACTCCAGGCTCATTATTGAGGTGTTGAAGAACTGCGGCGACGACTTCTCGCGCGAAAACATCATGAAGCAGGCCCGCTCGATCAAGGGCTTGCAGATTCCCATGATGGTGCCGGGTATCCAGATCAACACCAGCCCGTCCGATCACGCGACGATCGAGCAGATGCGGATGATGCGCTTCACCAACGGCCACTGGCAGTTCTTTGGACCGGTGCGAAGCGGCATCGATCCCGGCACCGTCAGCGATTCCTTCAAGACACTCTTCAAGTACGGAACCGCCACCAAGCGCGATCTGGCGAATCAGCTCAACGCCAACACTGTGAGCCTGATGACCGGCTCGTTCGGTTCGACCTACGCCCAGGTCGGCGCCGATCTCGCCTCGGTGCTCGACAATGGCACGGCGCTGCGGATCCTGCCGGTGATGGGCCGAGGATCGGTGCAGGCGGTGTCGGATATCCTGTTGCTGCGGGGCGTCGACGCCGGAATCGTCCGCAAGGACACGCTGTCCTATCTCGACCGCAAGGACTTCGCCAAGGACATCCGCAACCAGTTCGTCTATGTGGCCAAGATGTTCAACGAGGAAATGCACGTCCTGGCGCCGAAGACGATCACCAATATGAGGGAGCTCGACGGCAAGACCGTGGTGGTCGATTTGCCCGACAGCTCGACCTTCGTGACGGCGATCAACGTGTTCGACCGGCTCGGGATCAGGCCGCATCTGATCTATCAAGAGCCGCGGCTGGCGGTGGACATGCTGCGCAAGGGCGAGGTCGACGCGATCGTGGCGATCGAGGGTAAGCCGCTGCAATGGCTGAACCAGATCCAGGACCGCAACCTGCATCTGGTGCCGGTCGACTACGCCAAGCCGCTGCAGGAGGAATATCTGCCTTCCAAGCTTTCGTCGGCGGATTACCCGAACCTGGTGGCGGATGGCGGCTCGGTGGAGACGATTTCGGCCGAAGCCGTGCTGGCGTCGTATAACTGGGCGCCGAACAGCGACCGCTACCGCCGGCTGTCGCTTTTGGTGGACACCATGTTCGACAAGGTCGGCCAGTTGCAGCGGCCTCCGTTCCATCCGAAGTGGAAGGAAATGGCGCCACGCGCGACGGTGTCGGGCTGGACGCGTTTCAAGGCCGCGCAGGAATGGCTCGACCGCAACATGCCGCTGCCCGCGGGCACGGCCGTGTCGTCGGCCTCGGGCGCTGCACCGGCGCCGGTTGTTGCTGCACCGGCCGCAGCACTTGCCCCGCAAGATCCACTGTACCGCGAGTTTCTGGAGTGGCGGGCTAGCCGCGCCAAGGCCAGTACCAACAGGTAATCAGGCCAGCCGGGTTTGACGATTAAGGCGGCCCGCTTCGGCGGGCCGCCGTGCTTTTGGGATGAAGGGCGGCGTAACTTTGTCTCGTATTTGCAACCATTAGAAGAATTTAAGTTCGAAAATGCAATCTATCGGCGATTTAATAACAATAATGTCCAGCATTGTCGCGGCAGAACACACAATCGACTAACCGAGCTGCGTGAAACGACTGGCTTTGACACAAAATCAATCCGATTGAGACACAATGTCAGCGAGTAGGGCTGAAACGTTGCCGTCTCGCTGCTCGAAAAAATCGCAGGTTTATTGCTCTAGGGGTGCAGGCAGATGCGGGCTTTGATCGATACTCGTTGGGCGGTGCAATTGTCCGGGTTTGGGGCCCGTGACGCTTTGCGCCGGCTTTTCACCGCGCCTCGGCGCAGCGCTGCAACGGCACTGGCGCTTGCTGCGATGGCGGGGCCGGCTTTCGGACAGAGCATGGCGGCCGCCCCGGGTCCCAACGAGATCCGGATTGGCAACACCGCACCCTATACCGGTCCGGCCTCCGCCTATGGCGTTGTCGCCAAGACCATCACGGCCTATTTCGACAAGATCAACGCCGAAGGCGGGATCAACGGCCGCAAGCTCAATATGGTCACCTATGACGACGCCTACGAACCCACCAAAACCATGGCGATGACCCGCAAGCTGGTCGAGGAAGACAACGTTCTCCTCACCTTGGGGATCCTCGGCACCAACACGAACGCCGCGATCCAGCCCTATTTGAACTCAAAAAAGGTCCCGCAGCTTTTTGTCTTGACAGGTGCGGCGGCCTGGGACCAGCCGGCCGAGTTTCCCTGGACCATGGGCTTCCTGCCGACCTACACGGCCGAAGCGCAAATTTTTGCGCAGTATCTCTTGGAGAATCATCCCCGCAGCCGGATCGCCGTCCTCTATCAGGAGGATGGCATGGGTAAGGAATATCTGAAGGGCCTGAAGGACGGCCTGGGTGGCAAAATGGCGATCGTGGCCGAGGCGCCATACAAGGTGAACGACACCACGATCGACGCCCAGATGGCCAAGCTCAAAGCCTCCGGCGCCGACGTCTTCATTGAGTTCACCACGCCGAAATTCGCGATCATGGCGATCAAGCGGAGCGCCGAACTCGGCTGGAGGCCGCTACATTTCGTCGCGTCGATCGCTTCGGCGTACTCGTCCGTCATTCAGCCGGCGGGCCCGCAAAATGCCGAAGGCCTGTTGTCGGCAGCATACAGGCTGGAGGGCGAAGATGCAGCGGCAGCCGGCGATGTGCCCTTCCGAGAGTGGAGCGCTTTCATGCAGCGCTATCTCCCGAGCGTGAGCAAGGCCAACGGCCAGGCCGTCCTCGGCTATCTCGTCGGCAAGCTGACGGTCGAGGTCCTGAAGAACTGCGGCGACGACCTGTCGCGCGAAAACGTCATGAAGCAGGCCCGCCTGCTCAAGGGTATCCAGCTTCCCATGATGGTGCAGGGCATCAAGATCGACACCAGCCCGTCCGACCATGCGCCAATCGAGCAGATGCGGATGATGCGCTTCACCAACGGCCAGTGGCAGCATTTCGGCCCGGTGCGCAGCGGCGTCGATGCGGGCGCCGTCAGCGAGTCCTTCAAGACCATCTTCAAGTACGGCACGGCCACCAAGCGCGATCTGGCGAACCAGCTCAACGCCAACACCGTGAGCTTGATGACCGGTTCGTTCGGCTCGACCTACGCCCAGGTCGGCGCCGATCTTGCCTCCGTGCTCGACAACGGCACCAACTTGCGGATCCTGCCGGTGATGGGCCGAGGATCGGTGCAGGCGGTGTCGGACATTCTGTTGCTGCGGGGTGTCGATGCCGGCATCGTCCGCAAGGACACGCTGTCCTATCTCGACCGCAAGGACTTCGCCAAGGACATCCGCAACCAGTTCGTCTATGTGGCCAAGATGTTCAACGAGGAAATGCACGTGCTGGCGCCGCGGACCATCACCAGCATGAGGGATCTCGACGGCAAGACCGTGGTGGTCGATTTGCCTGACAGCTCGACCTTCGTGACGGCGATCAACGTGTTCGACCGGCTCGGGATCAGGCCGCATCTGATCTATCAAGAGCCGCGGCTGGCGGTGGACATGCTGCGCAAGGGTGAGGTCGACGCGATCGTGGCCATCGAGGGCAAGCCGTTGCAGTGGCTGAACCAGATCCAGGACCGCAATTTGCATCTGGTGCCGGTCGAATACGCCAAGCCGTTGCAGGAGGAATATCTGCCTTCCAAGCTTGGCTCGGCGGATTACCCCGGGCTGGTGGCGGAGGGGGGCTTCGTCGAGACGATCGCTGCCGAAGCGGTGCTGGCGTCGTATAACTGGGCGCCGAACAGCGACCGTTACCGCCGTCTGTCGCTTCTGGTGGACACCATGTTCGACAAGGTCGCGCAGTTGCAGCGTCCGCCGTTCCATCCGAAGTGGAAGGAAATGGCGCCGCGCGCGACGGTATCCGGTTGGACCCGCTTCAAGTCGGCGCAGGAATGGCTCGACCGCAACATGCCGTTGCCCCCGGGCTCGGCCGTGTCGGCAGCCTCAGGCGCTGCCGCGCCGCCACCGCCGGCACCGATTGTTGCGGCACCGACCGCACTTGCCCCACAGGACCGCGATCCCCTGTATCGCGAATTCCTGGAATGGCGGGCCGGCCGTGCCAAGGCCAGCACCAACAGGTGATCAGGCCGGCCGATACTTGAGGCTTAGCGATAAAAGACGGCCCGCTTCGGCGGGCCGTTTTGCTTTTGGGGTTCAATGGCGGTCGATCTCGCCGACGGCAATCGGGGCGCGGCCATGAATCGCAGGAATGATCGGGTTCGTAACGAAGCAGGTCGATAGGGCGGATGCGCGCCAGTGATTGTGCATTCAATCAAGGCTTTCGATGCGACCGCAAGTTGTCGATACAACCATGAGGCGTATCGCTGTTCGCAGCTGCGATCGAGCTTCGGTAAATCGAATGCGCTGCATTTCCGCGGCAGAAACATACAATCGACTAATCTGCGCTGTTAAACAGTTGGTCTTGACACAAAATCAATCCAATCGAGACACAATCTCAGCGAGTACGGCTGAGACGCTAATTGTCTCGGTGCTCGGGTAATCGCAGATATATTGCTCTAGGGGGGCAGGCAGATGCGGGCTTTAACTGATACTCGCTGGGCGGTGGTGCAATTTTCGAGGCTGGTGGCACGTGACGCCCGGCAGCGGCTTTTCGGAGCGCCTCGGCGCAGCGCTGCAACGGCGCTGGTCCTTGCCGCAATGGCGGGGCCGGCTTTTGGACAGAGCATGGCAGCGGCCCCGGGCCCCAACGAGATCCGGATTGGCAACACCGCGCCCTATACCGGTCCAGCCTCCGCCTATGGCGTGATCGCCAAGGCCATCACGGCGTATCTGGACAAGACCAACGCCGAAGGCGGGATCAACGGCCGCAAGGTCAATATGATCACCTATGACGACGCCTACGAACCCACCAAAACCATGGCGATGACCCGCAAGCTGGTCGAGGAAGATAACGTTCTCCTCGCCTTGGGGACCATCGGCACCAACACAAACGCTGCGATCCAGCCCTATTTGAACTCAAAAAAGGTCCCGCACCTTTTTGCCTTGTCGGGTGCGGCGGCCTGGGATCAGCCGCAGGAGTTTCCCTGGACCATCGGTTTCCTGCCGACCTACACGGCCGAAGCGCAAATTTTTGCGCAGTATCTGCTGGAGAACCATCCCCGCAGCCGGATCGCCGTCCTCTATCAGGAAGATGGCATGGGCAAGGAATATCTGAAGGGCCTGAAGGACGGCCTGGGTGGCAAAATGGCGATCGTGGCCGAGGCGCCATACAAGGTGAACGACACCACGATCGATGCCCAGATGGCCAAGCTCAAGGCTTCTGGCGCCGACGTCCTCATCGAGTTCACCACGCCGAAATTCGCGATCATGGCGATCAAGCGAAGCGCCGAGCTCGGTTGGAGGCCGCTGCAGTTCGCCGCCTCGATCTCAAATTCGTACTCGGCGGTGATTCAGCCGGCGGGCCCGCAAAATGCGGAAGGCCTGTTGTCGGCGGCCTACAGGCTCGAGGGCGAAGACGCGGCGGCGGCCGGCGAGGCGGTGTTCCGCGAATGGAGCGCCTTCATGCAGCGCTATCTCCCGAGCGTCAGCAAGTCGAACGGCCAGGCCGTCCTCGGCTATCTCGTCGGCAAGTTGACGGTCGAGGTCCTGAGGAACTGCGGCGATGACCTGTCGCGTGAAAACATCATGAGGCAGGCCCGCCTGCTCAAAGGCATCCAGCTTCCCATGATGGTGCAGGGCATCAAGATCGACACCAGCCCGTCCGACCATGCGCCAATCGAGCAGATGCGGATGATGCGCTTCACCAACGGCCAGTGGCAGCATTTCGGCCCGGTGCGCAGCGGCGTCGATGCGGGTGCCGTTAGCGAGTCCTTCAAGACCATCTTCAAGTACGGCACCGCTACCAAGCGCGATCTGGCGAACCAGCTCAACGCCAACACCGTGAGCCTGATGACCGGCTCGTTCGGCTCGACCTACGCCCAGGTCGGCGCCGATCTTGCCTCGGTGCTCGACAACGGCACTAGTTTGCGGATCCTGCCGGTGATGGGCCGTGGATCGGTGCAGGCGGTGGCGGATATTCTGCTGCTGCGGGGGGTCGACGCCGGCATCGTGCGCAAGGACACGCTCGCCTACCTCGACCGCAAGGACTTTGCCAAGGACATCCGCAACCAATTCGTTTACGTCGCCAAGATGTTCAACGAAGAGATGCACGTGCTGGCGCCGCGGACCATCGCCAGCATGAGGGATCTCGACGGCAAGACCGTGGTGGTCGATTTGCCTGACAGCTCGACCTTCGTGACGGCGATCAACGTGTTTGACCGGCTCGGGATCAGGCCGCACCTGATCTATCAAGAGCCGCGACTGGCGGTGGACATGCTGCGCAGGGGCGAGGTCGACGCAATCGTGGCGATCGAAGGCAAGCCGCTGCAATGGCTGAACCAGATCAACGACCGCAATTTGCATCTGGTGCCGGTCGAATACGCCAAGCCGTTGCAGGAGGAATATCTGCCTTCCAAGCTTGGCTCGGCGGACTACCCGGGCCTGGTGGCGGAGGGGCGCTTCGTCGAGACGGTCGCCGCTGAAGCCGTGCTGGCGTCGTATAATTGGGCGCCGAACAGCGACCGTTACCGCCGTCTGTCGCTCCTGGTGGACACCATGTTCGACAAGGTCGCGCAGTTGCAGCGGCCGCTGTTCCATCCGAAGTGGAAGGAAATGGCGCCACGCGCGACGGTGTCCGGTTGGACCCGCTTCAAGGCCGCGCAGGAATGGCTCGACCGCAACATGCCGCTGCCCGCGGGCACGGCCGCGGCATCAGGCGCAGCGCCGGCGCCGGTTGTTGCTGCACCGGCTACAGCGCTTGCTCCGCACGACCAGCGCGATCCCCTGTATCGCGAATTCCTGGAATGGCGCGCCAGTCGCGCCAAGGCCGCTCCCAACAGGTAATCGGTCCGGCCGATAACACGGTTTGACGATCAGACGGCCCGCTTCGGCGGGCCGTCGTGCTTTTGGGGTAATGTCCAGGCAGCTCCCTTTACCCGGAATGCCGCATTCGCTTCCCGGCGAGACCGCTGAAACTGTCGCTTCGTCCGACCACTGGCGTGCAGAGCGGGCGGCCAACGGATGGCGTCATGCCGTTAATGCAGGGCTCGACCGCATAAAATAGTGTATCGGCTTGGCTTCGCAGCGCGACGAGCCACGTTCCCGCGCCACCATGCCAAAAAATTCGGAGGAAGTTCATGTCGGCTCTGCCACTTTCGGGCATCAAAATTCTCGACCTGACGCGGGTGCTTGCTGGTCCCTTGTCGGCGCAGATGCTGGCCGATCTCGGCGCCGAAGTGATCAAGATCGAACGCCCCGGCGGCGGCGACGACGCGCGCGCCTTCGGCCCGCCATACCTGATCGATCCCGAGGGCAAGGCGAACAACAACAACTCGTTCTACCTCTGCGCCAACCGCAACAAGAAATCGGTCACCGTCAATATCGCGACGCCGGAAGGGCAGGACATCGTCCGCGAGCTCGCCAAAACCTGCGACGTGATGATGGAGAACTACAAGGTCGGCGATCTCAAGCGCTACAAGCTCGATTATGAAACGATCAAGGCCATCAACCCCGGCGTCATCTATTGCTCGGTGACCGGTTTCGGCCAGACCGGGCCTTACGCGCCGCGCGCCGGGTATGACGCAATTTTGCAGGCGATGGGCGGGCTGATGAGCGTCACCGGCCATCTCGACGGCGAACCGGGCGCCGGACCGATGAAGGTCGGTCCCTCCATCGTCGATTACATGACCGGCATGAACTCATCGATCGGCATCCTGTCCGCGCTCTATCACCGCAAGGCCAACGGCGGGGAGGGGCAGCATGTCGACGTCTGCCTGTTCGACACCGTGATCGCCTCTCTGTCGCATTACGCGCAGATCTTTCTCGTCAATGGCCAGACCCCGCCGCGGCGCGGTACCTGGGGCAATGGCGGCATGCCGGCCGGCGTGTTCCGCTGCACCGACGGCGAGCTGATGCTGGTGGTCGGCAATGACGGCCAGTTCCAGCGCACCTGCGCCGTGCTTGGGGCGCCCGAACTCGCGACCGATCCAAAATTCCTCAAGAACAACGACCGCGTCGTTCACGGCAAGGAGATCATGGCGATCTTCGCAGGTCTCTTCCTGAAGAAGCCCGTCGCCTACTGGCTGGAAGAGCTGGAGAAGGCCGGCGTGCCTTCAGGCCCGATCAACGATTTCGCGCAGGTGTTCGCCGATCCCCACGTCCAGTCGCGCGGCATGCAGGTCAAGGTCGAGCATCCTTTCGAGCCCGACCTGTCGCTGATCCGCAATGCCATCACCTTCTCCGGCACGCCAGTGAAGGAATATCGTGCCCCGCCGCTCTTGGGCGCGGACACCAGGGACGTGCTGGCGACGATCGGCTATGACGATGCGAAGCTGGAAGCGCTGAAGGCGCAGAAGATCGTCTGATCTCGACGTCGATACTTCCGTCTTAATCGAAGCATGCTGGCGCCGGATTGCGCTAGCCTGCACCCTCGATCAATCCTGTTCGAGAGGTGCAACGATGAAACGGGAAGTCATTCGTGTCGAGCCGATGTCTTCCTGGCTTGCGAAGCGGAGCGCGCCGGTCTCGCCTGTGACGCGCGGCGGGGGCATGGTGTTCGTTTCGGGCCTGCCGCCGTTCGACCCCGCGACCGGCGAGCTCTTCGCCGGCCCGATCGAGCGTCAGACCGAACTCGTCCTTGAGCAATTGAAGCTGTGCCTGGAAACCGCGGGCACGTCGCTGCAGAACGTGATGAAGTGCAATGTCTACTGCACCTCGGCGGCGCACTTCGCCACCGTCAACGCGATCTACGCGCGCTATTTTCCGGAAGATCCCCCGGCGCGGATTTTCGTTTGCGTCCCGGAATGGTTTGCGCCGTTCGACATCGAAATCGATTGCGTGGCGGTGGCGTAGATCGCGGCATGTTGCAAGATCGCGAAACACACTCAGTCGTCATCCCCCGCGAAGGCGGGGGATCCAGTATTCCAGAGACGGCAATGATTGAACCGATAGGCCCTCGGCGTACTGGATCCCCGCCTGCGCGGGGATGACAGCGGTGCTTGCGCTGCTTTTCCGGGACTCGAACCCAGCGCTAGAGATCCTGCCGCGTCAGCCTTCCGTGCGGCACCGCGGGTCGTGCAGACGTCTTCTTCGCTGGTGTCTCGCCGCCCGTGAGCGCCATCACCGAGACCGAAACCACGCGGTCGATGATGCCCTGGACGTCGTTGAGGTCGCATTGGCCTTCCGACAATTTCGCCAGCCGCTCTTTTTCCCGGATGGTGTGATGCGACATCGCCAGCGCGAAGTGCAGGCCCCAATAGAGATCGGCGTCGTCGCGGCCGGGCATCGCGCGGCGCATCGCGGCGACGAATTTCCGCAAGTGGTCGACTTCGCGGTTCTTGATGCGGCGGATCGGCGGCACCGACTCGATCGAGGCGCGGATCATGAAGCGCGCAGCGGTCGAGCCTTCGCGGTCGGGGCCGAGGCAGCCGCGCAGGGTAGGGCCCACCAGCGCGTGCAAAATGGCGTCGATCGGGGCGCGGCCGCCGCCGTTTTCCTCCGCAGCCTTTAACTCGTTGAGCCGCTCGCGGTTGGTGGCGAGGCTGCGGGTGACGAACAGTTCGGCGATCAGCTCGTCCTTGGAGCCGAAATGATAATTCACCGCGGCGAGATTGACGTTCGCTTCGGCGACGATGTCGCGCAGCGTCACGTCGCCGAAGCCGCGATCGGCATAAAGCCGTTCGGCGGCGGCAAGGATGGCAGACCGGGTCCGATCGCTCGACATATCTGGTCCCCGTTTGCGGAGTTGCAATTCAAACAGTTGTATGAAACTATCGTTTGAAGAGCCGGAAATGTCAATCCGTCGCCTCATTGCGAAGCGCAAAATACCTTGCGGCGAATGGGAGGCGGGCGGACAGTGCGGCCCAACGAATTCGAAAAGCCCACAGCCGAGGAGCGTCCCATGAACTTCGATATGTCCGAAAAGCAAAAGGATTGGCTGAACCGCGTGCAGGCGTTCATGAAGACGCATGTCCGCCCCGCGGTTCCGATCTACGACAAGCAGGATGCGGAGGGCCCGCGCTGGAAGGTGATCCCGATCCTCGAGGAACTGAAGAAGAAGGCGAAGGCCGAAGGCCTCTGGAACATGTTCATGCCGCCGAACGCGCATGAAGACGACGAATTCCGCGGCGCGGGATTGACCAACCTCGAATATGCGCTGCTGTCGGAAGAAATGGGCCACATCTCCTGGGCCTCGGAGGTGTTCAACTGCTCCGCCCCCGATACCGGCAACATGGAAGTGTTCATCCGCTACGGCACCAAGGAGCAGAAGCGGAAGTGGCTGCGGCCGCTGATGGACGGCGAGATCCGCTCCGCCTTCCTGATGACGGAGCCGGCCGTGGCGTCATCGGACGCCACCAACATCGAAACGCGCATCGAAAAGGATGGCGACCACTACGTCATCAACGGCCGCAAATGGTGGTCGTCGGGCGTCGGCGATCCCCGCTGCAAGATCGCGATCCTGATGGGCAAGACCGATTTCAAGGCGGCAAAGCACCAGCAGCAGTCGCAGATCCTGGTTCCGCTCGACACGCCTGGCATCAAGGTCGAGAAGATGCTGCCGGTGTTCGGCTTCGACGATGCGCCGCACGGTCACGCCCAGGTGCTTTTGGAAAACGTTCGCGTGCCGAAGGAAAACATCCTGCTCGGCGAAGGCCGCGGCTTCGAGATCGCGCAGGGCCGTCTCGGCCCGGGCCGCATCCATCACTGCATGCGCACCATCGGCAAGGCCGAGGAAGCGCTGGAGAAGATGGTGAAGCGGCTGGCGTCGCGTACTGCGTTCGGCAAGAAGATCATCGAGCACTCGGTGTGGGAACAGCGCATCGGCGAAGCGCGCGCCGATATCGAGATGAATCGTCTGCTCTGCCTCAAGGCCGCCGACATGATGGACAAGGTCGGCAACAAGACCGCGCAGGCCGAGATCGCTATGATCAAGGTCACAGCCCCCAACATGGCGCTGAGGATCATCGACAATGCGATCCAGGCCTATGGCGGCGGCGGTGTCTCCGACGAGGCCGGCCTGGCAAAGGATTACGCCCATATCCGTACGCTCCGCCTCGCGGATGGTCCGGACGAGGTGCACAATCGCGCCATTGCCAGACTTGAACTTCGGAAGTATGCAAACGCTACGCACTAACGGGAGCCCATCGATGGCGCTCCCCAATGTCCAAGAAGAAATTTAAGGGAGCGTCATCGTGGCGGACGGCGTCAGGAAAGACGAAGAGTTCTCGGGCACCAAGGAAGTCGAGGAGCGTCATCGCATCAACGAGGCGAGCCTCGACGGCTGGATGCGCGAGCATGTCGAGGGTTACCAGGGGCCGCTGACCGTCCTGCAGTTCAAGGGCGGCCAGTCCAATCCGACCTACAAGCTCCAAACGCCGGCACAATCCTATGTGATGCGGCGCAAGCCGTTCGGTAAATTGTTGCCGTCGGCGCATGCGGTCGATCGCGAGTTCCGCGTCATCGCAGCGCTCGGCAAGCAGGGCTTTCCGGTCGCGAAGGCCTACGCGCTGTGCACCGACGACACCGTAATCGGCGCAGCTTTCTACATCATGTCGATGGAGGAGGGCCGGGTGTTCTGGGATCCCACTCTGCCGAGCCAGACGCCGGACAACAGGCGCAAGATCTTCACCAGCAAGATCGAGACGCTGGCAAAACTCCACGTCTTCGATCCCGAAAAAATCGGGCTCGGCGATTTCGGCAAGCCGGGCAATTATTTCGCCCGTCAGGTCGATCGCTGGACCAAGCAATACCGGGCTTCCGAGACGCAACACATTCCCGAATTCGAGAAGCTCGCCGAGTGGCTGCCGAAGACCGTGCCGGCGCAGGCGCGTGCCTCGATCGTCCACGGCGACTACCGTCTCGACAACATGATTTTCCACGCGACGGAACCGCGCGTGCAGGCGGTGCTGGACTGGGAACTGTCGACGCTCGGCGATCCCATGGCCGACTTCACCTATCTGTTGATGCAGTGGACCATGCCGGGTCTCGCCAATGCCGATCTCAAGGCGCTCAACATTCCGAGCCTGGCAGAGGCCGCGCAGATCTACTGCAACGTCACCGGCAGCGCCGTGCCGGACCTGAACTGGTATTTTGCCTACAACCTGTTCCGCCTGGCCGGCATCACGCAGGGCATCGCCGGACGCGTTCGCGACGGCACCGCGGCCAATGCCAAGGCGCTGGAGTCCGCGGCCCGCACCGTGCCGCTGTCGAAGGCCTCCTGGGAATATGCGCAGAAGGCCGGCGCGATTTAATCACGTTGGCGCTCTCTCCCAATATCCGCGGCAGCCTGCTCATGGCGGTGTCCATGGCGGCGTTCACCACGAACGACTCCATCACCAAGGTGGTGTCGTCCGAGATGAACTTCGGCCAGGTGATGCTGGTGCGCGGCCTGTTCGCGATTGGGCTGGTCGCAACGTTCGCCTGGCATCAGGGCGCGTTGCGGCCGCTGCGCACGCTGATGCTCAAGCCGGTGGCGCTGCGGGTGTTCGGCGAGATCGGCGGCACCATCTCGTTCATGGCGGCGCTCGCGCATCTGCCGCTCGCCAACACCTCGGCGATCTTCCAGGCGCTGCCGCTGGCGATCACGCTGGGCGCCGCCGTAATATTTGGCGAGCCGGTCGGCTGGCGGCGCTGGTCGGCGATCGTGGCCGGCTTCATCGGCGTGCTCATCATCGTGCGGCCGGGGCTTGCCGGCTTCAGCCAGTATTCGCTGTTCGCGCTGGTGTCGGTCGCGTTCTGCGCGTTGCGCGACCTCGCGACCCGGCGCATTCCGGCAAAGATCCCCTCGCTGTTCATCACCTTGCTGACCACCGTGACGGTGACGACGGCAGGCGGCGCCATCCTCGTTCCACTCGGCGGCTGGACGCCGCCATCGACGGGTGCGCTCGGCTTGCAGGCGGTGGCCGCCGTGCTGCTCCTGATCGGCTATCAATGCATCATTTCGGCGCTGCGCTCGGGCGACATCTCGGCGGTGGCGCCGTTCCGCTATTCCGCGCTGCTGTGGGCGATGCTGCTCGGCTATCTCGTGTTCGGCGACGTGCCCGACGCGATGATGGTGCTGGGCGCCTCGATCATCGTGCTGTCCGGCCTCTACGCCTTCTACCGCGAACGCATCCGCCACCGTGCGCTGGCGGCGGAATCATCCGGCTTTCCGCCCGACGGGTTGTGATCATCATGCAGACGACCATCATCAGAATTGCTTCGGATCAGATCAAGGATTGGGAAAGCTTCCACTCCGTCTTCCAGGCGGCGCTCGGCTTTCCCGAGTTCTACGGCCGCAACATGAATGCCTGGATCGACTGCATGACGGACATCGACGATCCGTCTGGCGGCATGACAAACATATCCGTAGCCCGGGGAGAGTTGGTGGCGTTGCGGATCGATGACGCGCCGGATTTCGAACAACGTTGCCCTGAGCAGTATCGGGCTCTGATCGAGTGCACGGCCTTCGTGAACTATCGGCGCGTGAAGGTCGGTGAAGCCCCGGTGCTCACCCTGATGCTTGGCGGCTGGTTTCAGGATCGGTCGTAGGTCATGGCATCCGTCATTGCGAGGAGCGAAGCGACGAAGCTATCCATACTTCCCGTGCGGCTCGATGGATTGCTTCGCTTCGCTCGCAATGACGAACTATATCGGCTTGCCCGCATACGGCATCGACGCGGTGAGGCCGCCGTCGACCGGGATCGCCTGGCCGTTGACGTAAGACGCGTCGTCGCTGGCGAGGAACAATCCCATCGCCGCGAGTTCGTGCGGCTGGCCGGCGCGCTTCAGCGGATTGAGCTGGCCGATCTTGCCGTCGGTGCCGCGCTGCTTGGCATTGTCGAAGATCGGCTTTGTCATCCCGGTTTCGATCAGCCCCGGGCACACCGCGTTGACGCGCACGCCGGTGCCGGACAGCGAGTAGGCGGTGGTCTGCACCAGGCTGATCACGCCGGCTTTGCTGGCGCCGTACGGGTGACCGCTGGCGCCGGCCTTGAGGCCCGCGACGGAGGCGGTGCAGACGATCGAACCGGACTTCTGCTTGATCATGTGCGGCATCGAATGCTTGATCGCGAGGAACGGCCCGATCAAGTTGATGCGCAAGACTTCCTGCCAGTGATCGACGGTCTGCTCGGCCAGCGGCACCAGCCCGCCGCTGACGCCCGCATTGGCCCAGATCGCATCGAGCCGGCCGTATTTGGAGACCGCCTTGTCGATGAAGGCCTTCACGTCGGCTTCCGAACCGGCATCCGCCATGACAGCCTCGACGGTGCCGCCGGCAGCGCTGACCAGTTTTGCGGTTTCTTTCACACCCTCGGCGCGGTCGACGATGACGAGCTTGGCCCCTTCCCTGGAGAACAGCACCGACGCTGCGCGCCCAATGCCGCTGCCAGCACCTGTGATGACGACGGATTTGCCTTCGAGGCGGCCCATGAGTTTCTCCCTGACAGTTATTCGCTCAGGCGTCTGCCGCCTTGCGGAATTCAAACAAGATTTCAAACGTCAAAGTCACTTGAGGCGATGCGTGCTCTGACGTACAGCGACGGACAGTATTGAAGGGATTTGGCGATGTCCAATGCAGACAAACCGCGGACGATCACGACCCGATGGTGGTGGGTCCGCCACGCGCCGGTTCGCGAAGACGACGGTTGCATCTACGGGCAGAAGGATCTCAACTGCGACACCAGCGATCGCGTGGTGTTCGAGGCGGTGGGAAAAATCCTGCCGCGCAATGCGGTCTGGTATGCAAGCAATCTGAAGCGCACGCATCAGACCGCGCAGGCGATCTGGGCGGCAGGCTTTCCCAAGCCGTCAGATATGCCGCACGTAAACGCGTTCGCCGAGCAGCATCTTGGCGAACTGCAGGGCATGAACCGCGCGGTTTTTTACGCAAGCCTGCCGGTTGGCCAGCAGTGGCTTACGGGTATCGACGAACCCGCGCCCGGCGGCGAGAGTTTCATGGACCTTTATAATCGCACGTGCGGGGCCATTGAGCGTATCAACGCCGAGCAGGCGGGCAGGGACGTGATCGTCGTCGCGCATGGCGGCACGATCAGGGCGGCTGTCGGGCTTGCACTCGGCGGTCAGCCCGCGAAAGGCCTCGCCTTCGATATCGACAATTGCTCGGTGACGCGGCTCGACCATCTCTCAGGCGCCAATTACACCGGCTGGCGGCTGCCGATGGTCAACCAGCAGCCCTGGATCGCGGACGCCTCGCACAACGCGATGCATCAGCCGGCGGGACCGGAGGTCGCGCCGCCGGCGACGAAACTCGCTTGACGCCTTGAGTTGTCGAAAACCGCAAAGGCTGCTTAGTTCAAACCTGAAAAAGCAACACCGGCATCGCGCTGGATCAACATCTGGGAGAGAGACATGACCTTGTTCGATATGTCGGGGAAAGTTGCCGTCATCACCGGCTCGACGCGCGGGATCGGCCTCGCCATCGCCGAGCGCATGGCGGAACACGGCGCCAAGGTCGTGATCTCCTCGCGCAAGCAGGATGTCTGCGATTCCGTCACCAAGGCAATCAATGACAAGTTCGGGAAGGGGACGGCGGTTGCGATCGCCGCCAACATTTCCAGCAAGGAAAATTTGCAGAACCTGGTCGACGAATCAAACCGTGCGTTCGGCAAGATCGACGTGCTGGTCTGCAACGCCGCGTCCAATCCCTATTACGGTCCGCTTGGCGGCATTTCCGACGACCAGTTCCGAAAAATCCTGGACAACAACATCGTCGCCAACAACTGGCTGATCAACATGGTGGTGCCGCAGATGATCGAGCGCAAGGATGGCTCGATCGTGATCGTGTCCTCGATCGGCGGCCTCAAGGGCTCGACCGTGCTCGGCGCCTACGCGATTTCGAAGGCCGCCGACATGCAGCTCGCGCGCAACCTCGCCTGCGAATACGGCAAGCACAACATTCGCGTGAATTGCATCGCGCCCGGCCTGATCAAGACCGATTTTGCGAAAGCGCTGTGGGACAATCCGGAGACGCTGAAGGCCTCCACGGCGCGTTCGCCGCTGCTGCGCATCGGCGTGCCCGACGAGATCGCGGGCGCCGCGGTGCTGATGGGCTCGAAGGCCGGCGACTTCATGACCGGCCAGACCATCGTGATCGACGGCGGGGCTACGATTAGCTGAGGTGTTAGCGTTATCCCGGCGCGCCTTTCACACCTCCGGTGTCATCGTCCGCCTTGTGCGCAATTGCGCACTGGGGCGGACGATCCAGTAAACGCAGCCGTCTCGATTGCAATAAGTGTCACGGCGTACTGGATGCCCCGCCTTCGCGGGGCATGACAGTTGTGGTTGGGCCGCTACGCCGGGAATAACTCCTCGACTTCACTCCACCGCGGCGTAGACCAGATCCCGCAGCATATTCCGGATATATTCGCGCTGGCCGGGACCCTGCATCATGAACACCGTGAACAGCTCTTCCGCGGGATCGATGAAGAAGAACGTGCCGGCCATGCCGCTCCAGAAGAACTGGCCGAGCGAGCCCGGGAACGGCGCGATGCCGCGGTGAGTGCGGACAGCGAAGCCGAGGCCAAAACCGTGGCCGGGCGGCATCAGCGGCGAGTCGACCTTCACGCCGGCGGTGAGGTGATCTGAGGCCATCAGCTCCAGCGTCTTGCGGCCGATGATCCTGTTGCCGTCGAGCGCGCCGCCGTTGAGCAGCATCTGGCAGAACCGCGCATAATCCATCGTGGTCGAGACCAGCCCTCCGCCGCCGGATTCCATTACCGGCTTCTCAAGCATATTGAAGAGCTGCACCTTGTCGCCATTCCACGGATCGTTCGCGAATGGTTCGGCGAGGCGGCCGGCATTGGCTTCCGACGTGTGGAATGCGGTCTCCGCCATCTGCAGCGGCGCCAGGATGCGTTCGGTCAGGAACGCGCCGAGCGATTTGCCGGAGACGACCTCGATGATGCGGCCGAGAACGTCGGTCGAGCGGCTGTAATTCCATTCCGCGCCCGGCTGGCACATCAGCGGCATGCCGGCGATCATGGTCGCATGCTCGGCGTTGGTGATCTTGCGGCTGCGCAGCCGCGACTGCTGGTACAACTGCTGGACGGGGCCGTTGCCGGTGTGGTCGTAGGTCAGGCCCGAGGTGTGCCGCAGCAGGTCCTGAACGGTCATCTGCCGCTTCACCGGTACCAGGTCGAGCTTGCCGTTGTTCTCGACGCCGACCTTCTGCTCGGCAAACTCCGGAATGAATTTTGCGACCGGGTCGTTGAGGATGAAGTGGCCGTCCTCGACCAGCATCATGATGCCGACCGAGACGATCGGCTTGGTCATCGAGAAAATGCGGAAGATGCTGTCGTGCGCCATCGGCGTGGCTGTGGCCGGGCACTGGCGGCCGATCGCATCGAACCAGCCGATCTGACCGCGCCGCGACACCATCACGGTCGCGCCGGGGAGGGTGCCCTTGTCGACCTCGCGCTTGAAGGCATCCGACATCCGCTGCAGCCGTGTACTCGAGAGCCCGATCGCTTCCGGCTTGGCATCAGGGAGAGAGGGGGTCTGGGGGGCGGACGTTGGCCGGGCGGCAGTCTGGGCGTTCATGGAATCTCCCGTTGCTCTTGTTGATTGTGATGGCCAACTCTGGCGTAGAAGGCGTGCTTTGGATAGGGCGCAAGCCGCTTCGCTCTTGCAATCGGGGTATGCCCTATGCTTGAAACGGCGCGAACCGGCGCATGCGTCGGTTCCCTGCAGGAGTGTAGCTCAATTGGTAGAGCACCGGTCTCCAAAACCGGGGGTCGCAGGTTCGAGCCCTGCCACTCCTGCCATCAAATCAATGACTTAGGCCTTCCAGCGTGTAGCCAAAGCGGCTATTGCTACCGCTTTGCTACCCAATCGTTGCAGCACCGAGAAATCCGGCCGCCAGACCGGTGATGGTGCTGGAAAGCCTCTCGTCGGCCTGCTTCGAGCGCTTACGCTTCGTATAATTGCGCAGAAGGGTCGCCGGGTCGTCGCCAATGCGCTGGGCGACCGTGTGCACGGGAATGCCGGCATCCAGCAGGGCGGTGCTGTGGACGCCTCTCAGGTCGTGGAAACGGGTCTTCCCTAAACCGAGCAGGCCGGCCCGCTCCGCAAACTCCCTCGAGAAGTTGCGGGGATCGCGTGGCGTCGTGAATGACACCCCCCGGCCGGGCCCGAACAGAGCCGGAAACATCAGAGCGGAGCCGGGGAGGCGCACCAGCGACAAATTGACGTCCGCAGCGTCCTTAGGGATGCCGGCCACGATCCGGAGATGCCGCTCCTTCTGTCTCAGCAAGACGGCAATCGTCGCGTCATCCAGGTCGATCGTGCGCAGACCCCGTTTCGTCTTTGGCGGCTTGATCCGGATCTTGAATTTTTTCGTCTGCTCCAAAGCCCTCTCGATACGCAGCGTCTTTTTCTCGACATCAAGATCCGACCAGCGGAGGGCCAGCAGCTCGTTCCTACGGGCTCCCGTAGCGGCTGCCAGCACCACGATCGGGTATTGGCTTGTCGATTCGAAGCCCGCTACCAGGGCCCGCAGTTCGGCCTCGGTCAGGCCCTCGCCGATATCGACCGAATCGAGGTCCTCGTCGTCCGTCTCGTAGACAAGCCCCTCCGGGTTCGGAATTTGCTCGACGCGCGTCATAGGGTTGACGAGCAGGAGGCCTTTGCGGAGGGCGGTCGCCAGGCACGCGCCTAAGACGACATGAACATGATGCTGCGTACGCGGGGCAATGGTCTTGGCCTCGGCCATATCGGCGTAGCGCTTGTCGATTTCGGCCGCCTGCAATTTCTGCAGCGGTCGATTGCCGAGCGAGGGCTTTACATGCGTGCGCAGCAGTTGCCCATATCGCTCCAGCGTCCGTTGGCTGGGCTTCTTCTGTCGGCGCCCCGGTGCTCCAGCTTCAATCCACTGATCAATCCATTGGCCGAGCGTCAGTTTCGACGGATCTATGTACGTCCCGCCCTTGAGCTCGGAGACCAACCGAGCGCACTCGACTTGGGCCTGGCGCTTGCCGGTACAGCCGGGCAGGGAGTGCCATTTCCGTTTGCGTGCGCCCGTTTTTGGATCGCGCGTATCGATGACGGCATACCAGTGTCCGGCGCCTCGCTCTCGCACATGGCCCTTCATTGATCCTCCTTTCTGCCTTGCTTGATGTTCAAGTCCTTACGCAAGTTCACGGTTCTGTTGGAGCCTAACGACATCGCTTCAAGGACACGATCAGGCCGTGGCCGTCCGCCAGCTTCTGCGATCATAGATTTGATCTGCGACGGGCTACTCGGCTCCGCCGAAAGGAGGCCCCGCCAGATCTGGCGGACAATCTCCTCAGCCCGCAATTCTGGCGACTGCCCTACCAAAGGGCCTTCGACAGATTCGTCGATCGGACCTGGCGGCCTCAAACGCTCAAGTAGCTTTGCGGTTGAGAGTCGAAACACCTCAAAGACCGAAGCGTCGGTGTTCCACTCACAATCCTTCTCGTCCGCTGTGCTTGATTTGCTCATCTGAGCGATATTTTCGATCAGCACCGCCAATGCTCGCACCGGGGCCTCTAGTTCTCGAGCTCGTCGTGCCTTCATTCGATCCTGCAGAAGCCATTCGGCCATCTGCGAAATCGACGTGCCCGCCTCCTTGGCCTCCATTTCCAGCCAACCCCGTGTTTCGGGGGTGATCCTCGTCGAGAACGTCGCTGTCTTATGGAGGGTCGGTTTGCGGCCGCCACCGGGTCGTCGCTTCTTCGCCACGAGATTTATCATCCTTATTTTGTCTTAGAAAGTTCTGCCAGATGGCATCTGAACACATGGCATTGAACAGCGCAAGGTAATATTGTTGGCACCTATAGACGACTGGCGAGGAAACGCTTTGTCCTCCCTGTTCCTGAAGGGACTTGCAGATGACGCCGAACGAAATCAGGGAATTGCTAAACCGGCCGACGATCACACCGGCCCAGCTCATCGACACCGGCATTTACCCAACCGGAAAAAACGCAACCTATGCCGCGATCAAGCGCGGTGAGATCGACGCGATTAGGATCGGGAGCAAGATTGCAATCATCACCGCGCCGCTGCGCCGGAAGCTCGGGCTAGAGCCATGACCAACAGCAGCTCGCGGGAGACCGCCGACGGCTACTCCGGCGTTGTCGCCCAGCTTAACCCGGATTGGCGCGTCGTCGCATGCCGCGACCGGGGGCAATGGATTCTTCAGCGCCGCGGATCGCCAGAAAAGCCACGGGGAGACGACTGGCGTGGTCGCGGGTACTGCCGGACCAAGGAACACCTTATCCGCTGTGCGCGCGAATATTCGGGGACCATTGACCCGGCCGCCGTCGCGATCTTGGCCTCGCTGCCGGAGTGGACCGAGACGGCAGCGATCGAGGCGCCGGCAACGGAGGCCGTCCCATCATGACAGCCAACCGCATCGCAGAAGTCCCCGACGACGCGCTGGCGGTATACGATGGCCGCCACCATCTTGGCTGGACGCTCCGCCGCGGGAAGGCCTTCGAGGCGGTAAGGCCTGACAGAACGACGGTCGGCGTTTTCGATACCATTCTGAAGGCTAGAAACGCCCTCTGGTGCGGGGAGGGCTGAGCAAATGGTCGCTCAAGTCCACGCCTTCCCATTGCACCGTCACCGCGGCCTGGTCCAACGCCTAGCGCAAAAGGTTTCACGCGCGGGCACCCACGGGACGCGCGATGCCATGATCGCGACTCTCGCCATCGAGTGGGACCGACTGGAAGCATATGGCGTCGAGTGCGACGAGATCGAGCGGTGCATCCACGATCTTGCGCAGGAGCTTTGGTTGGCCGCGGATCGCGTGAGCAGCCCGGCGGTGCGCGTATGAACATCAAACCGAGTTTGGCGCATGCGGTCGATAAAGCACGCCCTGTATCGACGACCGTGGACGATATCGCTGATGGGGGCTTCAAGCATGATGCTAGCGCCCAGACCGACCTGCCGATTATTCAACTCGGCGATCTGGCCGCCAACGCCACGGCGGGCGAACATGCACTCCTGAAAGCCGGAGTCGAAATATACCAATATGCGGGCACGCTGGTGCGCCCGATCGTGGACACCGTGACGGCCGCCAATGGCCACAGGACGAAGATTGCTCGTCTCGAAGCGGTCCGGTTCACATACCTTCGCGATCTCCTCGCGAGGCATGCGATCTGGCATGTCTTCAGCGCGCGTGACAAGAAATGGCTTCGAAAGGACCCACCCAAGGAGATCGCGCAAACGATCTTAGCGCGCGCCGGGGAGTGGCAATTCCCCTCGATTGACGGACTCATCACAACGCCGACGATGAGGCCCGATGGATCGCTTCTCACCGAGGCAGGCTTTGATTCCGCGACGCAGTTGCTGCTGGTCGACCCGCCTTCAATACCGTCGGTGCAGGACAATCCGACGAGAGAATGTGCGTTTCAGGCGCTGGCCAAAATAGAGGATCTGCTGACGGAATTTCCCTTCGCGGATGAGGTATCTCGAGCTGTCGCGCTTTCGGCCATGATCACCCCGGTAGTGAGAGGGGCATTCGCCGTCGCGCCAATGCATGCCTTCGACGCGGTCTTGGCGGGCAGCGGAAAGAGCTACCTCGGCGACGTCGTCGCCTCCGTCGCGATCGGACAGTTGATGCCGGTTATGGCCGCGGGCAGGACCGAGGAGGAGATGGAAAAGCGGCTCGGTGCGGCTTTGATGGCCGGGCAGCCGCTTATCGCTATCGATAATGTCACGAATGACCTCGGAGGAGATGCGCTGTGCATTGCGATCGAGCGCGGGAGCGTCCGAATGCGGATCTTGGGCCGATCCGAACAAGCGCGCATTGAGGCCCGAGGGACAACCTTTTTCGCCACCGGCAACAATCTCGTGGTGGTGGGCGACACTTGCAGGCGCGTGGTCACCGCACGGCTTGATCCGCGGGTAGAGCGTCCGGAATTGCGGGAGTTCAAGAGCAATCCGATTGACAAGATCATGGCGAACCGTGGCGGCTACATCGCCGCTGCATTGACGATCTGTCGCGCCTATCTGGCCGCTGGCCGGCCGGGTCGGACCAAGAGGCTAGCATCGTTCGAGGGCTGGTCGGACGTCGTGCGCTCCGCACTGATCTGGCTCGGGAAGGCTGATCCGGTCGTTTCGATGGAGAGCGCGGCAGAACTCGATCCTGAGCGCATCGAACTGCGCACCATAATGGACGCATGGAAGGATGCTGTCGGGCTCGGTCAGTCTCTAACCTTGGCTGAGGCGGTGAAGGTCGGAGATTCCAGGATCGGGAACGATCTCCAGCATCCGGCGCTCTTCGCAGCTCTCCAGGCGGTGGCCGGCAAGAAGCAAAAGGCCGATGCCCGCGCTTTAGGTCCATGGTTTCGAAAAAACCAAGACCGAGTGCTCGGCGGATATTGCTTCAAGGTCCGGCCCAATGAGAAGGGCGGATCGAAGTGGTGGCTCCAGGTGGTTTAGGGGGCAAAGGGGGGATGAGGGGGCATTTTTCATCCTAACTCTGCAGAATAGCATGACATATTATACAATACTGGTGAGAAATGACCCCTCTTGCCCCCGCTTCCCCCCTGTCGCGGGATGCGCGTGCAAGTGCGCAATCTTCTCGGCTTCACCACTGCGGAGCAGACTCCGTGCCTGAACCGAATCGGCACCAATGGCCGCGTAATCCACGGCAACCGGCCCCGTGGAAAGGCCGCCCATACGCGCTCGGCCGCTGGTCCGTCCTTTACAGCCACCAGCCGCAGCCAACGCACAGGCGGCCGCCCGTTCCCCGGCAATCGGCAAGCAAACGCGAATTTCCAAGGTACCTTTCGCGAGGGAACCGGACTGCGCGCACGACGCGTGCAGCATTTCTGCATATTCCGCGTTTCGAAAATCGCGGTTTTCTTGTCAAGCCGAGGTCCCTGAATGTTCGGCCCGCGCCACAGAAATAAGTTCCCATATCGCCCCAAGGGATTGCGGCGGGCGATCCTCCTCATGCTTGAGCGGAGCGCCCGGCTGGACGCGTGGGAACTGGCGGGGTGCTGCTATTCCTACCGGCCAACGGCTAGGCCGGGCTGGCGCACACCGACCGATGCTGAGGTCGTCTCCGTGCGCCGGGCGCTTCGGCATTTGGTGTCCTCCGGCAGGGTTGTGAAGTCCGGCCGGTATCGACGCAGCGCTTATCAGCGTCACCGCGATACGTTCTCCCTCGCCACGCAGGAGCGGCAATGACCATCGAGGAAATTGACGCGGCAATCCCCGGTGCACGAGGCGGCGATCGAAGCGCTACGCCAGCACAAGCCGGCGGTTCAACCGCCCGGACTCGGCTCAAAGGGAGGGCCAAGGTGGTCCTTCTCACGCACGACAGCCTTCAATTCTTGGCGCCCCGATTTGTAGCCATGCGCGACTCACTGAAAGAGATGCCGGGCGTCGTAATCGTAGCGGATATTTCGCCCGCTTACAGTCGACGAAGCGGGCGGGGCAGCGATGATGCGCACGATACTGCTTGCTGATCCAGCATCGATGTCGTGCTTGGTGCCGATACGGTTGTGATAGGGGCTCTCGCAACTCTTCGCGAGTTGGCAAAGCGCGGGCTGATCAGTTTCTGGGCGGCATCGATGGTGAGCCCGTGGCGGTCAAGGCCTGCTGCAGATTGGTTAGAATGAAAGAGCATTCCGCAGGCTATGGATATTCTGCCGAAGGCTCAAGCTGGATAATATTGCGAGCTACGAAGCGGATTTGGACGATCCTGCGACGGTTTACAACAATCCCTCCCATCGCGATCACCTTCGGATGTATGGAAATATCTGTTTTGATACTCGACTGAATTTCATCAATTTTCCCTGGTCCTCCGAGCGGAGGTAAAGCGACGTCCGCACCAGGTGACGATGGTCTCGGATCTGCGCAGCTCGCGTTCCATCCCCAATCTAAATTCGGCAGGGGTCAAGCTAGAACTTCAACGTTGTTCTAATTCCGAGCACGGCGGCGTTCTTTAGCAGTCGGCCCGGAAAAGCTCCCGACGGATTTGTCGCCCCGCCGCCTGGATGGATGATGTACTGGAAGTTTGGCTGCACTGTCCAACCCTCGCGGATCTGGTACTGGTAGACGGCGGTTAGTAATCCTTCAAACGAACGTAGCGGCCAAGTGGGGCTTGCGAAATTTCGATAATCGCTGTCGAGTTGTTGAGCCCTCTTCGAAATGTGTGCGTAGCCAGCTGCGACGCCGAATTTATCATCGGGGCGTTTTTCGTTCAGGCCGATAAACTCGATGCCGGCGTCAGCGTAGAGATCGATCAGGTTGCGGTCAGCAGGTGCTCCCGAAATCCTGCCAAATAGGCCGATACCGCGGTCGTCGCTATTCGGCAGTCGATAAATCTGCTGCTCAAAGACTCCCCATGCCCCTATATCACCCGAAAGCTGCAGAGGTTGGCCGCTGCTGGTCGGCGCGGCCAAAGAAACTCCGTTCGAGGCATATCGCTGGTCCGCAAAGCCGCCGAAGTGCCGCCACCCTCCAACTTTGATTTGCCCGGTGAGGTCAGGATCGCCCTTCTTGTTATTCCAGGCATACTGCAGTTGACCCAATAGCAGGGGTGGATCGTTGATCCGAAAGTTCAGCCCGTAGCGATTGCGTAACTGGGGATCATCCGCTCCGGGACCCGCCTGATCACCGTCGAAGACCCCTCCCAATACGGATAACTGTTCCGTCACATTGAACAGCACGCGGCTTCCCATCGCCGCTAAAGGCGGGGAGGGGCCGCCGCTTGGCAGGTTAGTTGAGGTGATGGCCGGCCATCCCATCGATGCGTTTGTGAGCACATCCGTGTATTTTGTGTTGAAGAACTCGCTGTCAGCCGCAAGCTGGCCGACTTTCACTGAGACCCGTTTGTTGCCCCACTGCTTCTCGAAATAGGCTTCGTACAGGCGGGTCGAGGGTAGCGCCTCAATACCACTGACGACGAACAGGTTCTGAAGGCTGCCACGCGATAACCCACCACCGTGAATCTGGAAGATGTTGGCGTGAAACCTAAACTGGTCCACACCGATCAACTTTTGCAGATCGAGGTCGACCGCGAGGTTAAGCCGGCCTTCGTAGACCGCCCCCTTTTTTAAACCGCCAGAAACATTGCCTAAGGTCTCGCCGATATACGTCGCCGCGAACTTGACTCCATATTTTTGAAAAGGATTAGGCAGCAGACCGAGCGTTTTTTCTTCGATCGTGCTTTCGCCCGTGTCCGGATCGGCGGGCTTATCGTCGTCCGTCTTCTTGTCTTCCTGCGCAATGGCAGCCTGGGAGAAAGTGATGACTAGAAGAAATGCGAAGAGCCCAGAGCGCATGCAAGAAGTTCCTGCGGACACCGTCTGTGACTATTGTGGCCCTTAGGGGCCGCGACTCTAAACGAATTAGGGCGCCGTGATAATGGCCTTCTCCTTCATGCTTGTAAAGAATATGACGGATCGACATGAGTCAGCTTTAAACAGTCAACAGGGCTGGAGCCGAGACTGCTTGTCTTTGCGTACTCACCGGACGGGTTCACAAGAGAAGCGCTTATCGAGGCCGGCTGCTTCGCGATAGCCTGGTCTCGATGATGCTGAGCATCTATCGCATTATCAGTCGATGCTGCGGTTTTTACCAAACGCAAGCTAAAGCACCTCCACGCGAACCTGGGCCAACGCCACGATCCGTGATTCCCAAACTGCGCGCGGCGTCATTTTGGCAAGCGCGAGCAAGAACAGCTGCGCGCAGGAAGATCAAAAGTCGACCGAACGATCCCGCTCGTCAGCGAAACCAAGCCACGCAAGCGGGAGTGCCACGGCACATAGAGCCGCCATCGGAAGGAATGCTCTTCCTCCAAACTTGGCGTAGAGTATTCCCGATAACAGGGTCAGCACGGCCGTCAAGCAACCTGAGCCAAACGCGTAAATGGATTGGCCGGTGCCTGCCAGACCGGCTGGTATAAGCGTCTGCATCATGCGCATCGAGGCAAGATGAAGCAGGGCAAAGGTTAAGCCGTGCAGCGGCTGGATGATTGAAAGCGCCAAAATGGAGGTCGTCTCGCCGGCGACAGACCAGCGCACAAAGCCGGCCGCAGCGGCCAGGACGGCCGCGCCCCGGGCACCGAGCCGGTTGAGTAGAGCTGGGCCGATCAAAAAGAACACGACAACTTCCGCGGCTACGGCTTCCGACCAGAGGATGCTTATGGCTGAAGGATCCATCCCGGCAGCACTCCACCAAATGACGGCGAACGCGTCGTGCATCGCATGGCTGCCATAGATGAAGGATGTAACCAGGATCATCATCCGAAAGCGGGGGATCCGAAGGAGATCACCGAGCTCGCCGATCACTGAAGACCCTCCGGTGAGTGGCGAAGAGCGGGGCACGACAGGCGGTAATAATGCAGTTGAGGCAGTTGCGACGACGAGGAAAGCCAAGTTCATCCAGATGATAGGCGTAACATCATTTCGGCTGATGAGCTGCCCGACCGTGAGTGTGCCAAATATAAAGGCCAACGACGCCGAGCCCCGGATCCAGCCGTACTCAAATTCCTTCCCGGCTGACTGCGGTCTTGCTGCGTTGACCGACAAGGCATCAGCCAGGGAAGTTGTGGGAGCAAGAGAAGCGGCCTGGACCACAGTTATGAAGAGCAGCAACGCAAAGGAGTACGCCCACAATAAAGCGACTGACGATGCGGCGGCCAATGCAGTACAAATTGCGAGAGCAGAGCGCAACGAAGCTGCTCGATCTGCAACCATCCCAACCATTGGTCCGGCGAGAAGACGCGTCAACATCGCGGCAGCGAGAACAATGCCGATCTGCTGCGGGCTTAGGGCTCTCGTTTCAAAAAATCTAGGCCAGAACGGCGACGCAACGCCAAAGGCGGCGTACAAGGCCGCATAAAGAAGGATGTAGGCGGCCGGTGCACCAATGCGCATTCTGATCTCGAAAGAGGTATTCGCCAGGGCGTTCAGTTGAGAATCAGTTCTGGAGGAAGGCCAAAAGGTTGGTCGTCGCCCATCCTGCAAGCCATGGTGTTGGCGCCTCACTAGCTCGTGGCTGAATCGCCCTTCCTTGAGCTGGCGCTGCGCCCATCAATTTCGAGCTCTTCCCGCCCTTCGGGCCAATCCGCTCCTCAACGTTAGTTCCTGGTGACTTGTTCCGGTGCCCGGCGTCTTCGCTGAGCCTAAAGGAGACGGGGCCGAAACCCGGAATAGCGGACTGCGCTCGCGGGTCGGATCCTGCCGGCCGAGCACCTGCTTGCGCGTAGTCCTCGGACACCAATGCAGCAGCCGAAGCTCAGCACGATGCTCACGGGTACCTGCCGAAGGCTTAGCCCAGCTTAAGGCAAGGACCTACCAAGCTCTCCGGCGGCGCAGCTCTGGAACGAGCGCCGCCCCTTGACGTTCTTTACATGCCGAACGCCAATTCAGGCGCCCGGGAAAGTTCATGGCAAGCAGTCGGACCGGATCCCCAGCTCAAGCGTCGGCGGTTTGATTCGCTTTACTGGCTGCGACGGAGGCAGAATGAGGATTGCACAAATCGCGCCGCTCTTCGAGAGCGTGCCGCCACGGCTGTATGGCGGAACGGAGCGCGTCGTTTCGTTTCATTTTTGACCTAGGAGCTGATTAGGCAGGTCATCAGGTCACCCTGTTCGCGAGCGAGGATTCCATCACCTCCGCGGAACTCGTTCCGTGCACGCCCGGGCCTTGCGCCTTTCTCCGCATGTCCGCGACCCGCTTCCGCATCACATGCTGATGCTGGACAAGGTGCGGGAGCGTGCGAATGATTTCGACATCCTGCACTTCACGTTGACTACGTGCACTTTCCGGTATTCCGATCAGAGGCGAGACGGACCGTGACGACGCTTCACGGCCGGCAGGATCTTGCCGATCACATGCCGTTCTATCGCCGGTTTCAGGATATGCCGCTGATCACTATCTCCAGGGCAGAGGCAGGTTAGTTCCCGGGACGCGGAACTTTCACCGTTCTTGTCGGTTTCCCGCATGTTCCTGGGGAGGTCGTCTTGAGCAACGAAAAGAAAAAGAAGGAGCCTTCGGGCGCCGCACAATTCTTTGGCGATCTCGCCAACCGCACCTCGCTAGCAGCGGGCCGGGCATCGACCTTCCTGCTGGCTGCGAGCGTCATCGTAGCTTGGGCCATTAGTGGGCCCCTGTTCCGGTTTTCCGATACATGGCAGTTGGTCATTAACACCGGAACGACCATCGTCACGTTTCTGATGGTGTTTCTGATTCAAAACTCTCAGAACCGGGATAGCGCCGCTATTCAGGTCAAACTCGACGAGCTCATTCGGGTGAGCGCAGCCCGCAATTCGCTCGTAGGAATCGAACATCTTACCGATGACGAGATAGAAGACTTGCGGACCAAGTGTGAAGCACGTGCCCACGCTGAGAAGACAGGAAAAGAAACGCTCAGCAGGACGCGGAAATCAGCACGGCGTGCCGCCGAACAGGTCTCAAGTTGACAATGGCCATGAAAGGCGAAAACGGAGCGGGCGCCGCGGAAAACATAGACGCCATCCTGCGTCTTGAAAAGCAGGAGGAACAGAAGCTCGCGCTTCACCATCGCATTTTCCACACAATTGGAGGCTTCGTAGGCACCTCGCACTTCATTGTCTTGCAGTGCCTCGCCGTGGTCTGTTGGGTTGCATTCAACCTGTCTCTACCGAAACCGTTGGATGATTATCCGTTTCCGCTGCTAGCCACCGTCCTTGCTCTCGAAGCCGTGCTTCTCACTTCATGCGTATTGATACGCCAGAACTTGGTTGACCAGACACTCGAACGGCGCGACCACCTCGAACTTCAAATAAACCTGCTCGCGGAACGGGAAGCTACCCGCTCGCTTCGCATATTGCAGAAAATAGCAGAAAGACTGGATATTGGAGACGCCGAAGACTACCCGGAAGACGAGCTAGCCGGAGAAACTTCCGTGGATCAAATTGCCCAAGAGCTAAAGGCCCGCGAGGAGCGTGATAAAGAGCATGCTGGCTAAGCGCTTTGGTAGACCGCGCTTGGTAGATTCAATTCTCCTTTTAAACAAACTAATCAACGCGTCGATGCAACCAAAACTCGGGCTAGCATCGCGCTTGAACGGGCCGACGCCGTGTTGGATGCCCAAGCACGGACTTCAATCGCCCGCTCAACTATCAACCGTTGGGGATTGCCTGAGGAGGTCGCCCCCGCCGCAACTTGGAGAGAGACGACGGGGGCGAACAGGGTATGGAGCAAGGGTAGCCTATGTCCATGGCCGATGTCGCTCGCAATGGCCTGCAGGAAGTGAATCGAAACGGATGCAACGAGACAAGACGAAGTTTTGAGCAACGCGCCGGGTTCCTGCGCAAGTGGAACTGCACGGTAAAGAAATTTCGCCAAGGTTATCACTGATCTGTCTTCAGCTTGCGCTTGTCCCAATGGTGGTCTTTCGGTCGGAATTGCTCGACATGACGGTTCAGCGCTCGCATGACGCCGATGCGCGCCATCATCGTGTGCCCGCGGAGTTCGACCACCAACATCAGTGCCTCGACAGCGGTCTGCCATTCGTGACAGCTCATCAACGGTAGGAACGCTGGATTTAACGGCGCGTTGACTCTCTGCCACGATCCGTTGCTTCTCATCCAGCGCCCAACGGCGCCGCGCCCCCGACGAAATCACATCGAGCCGCGCGACAACATAGGCGTATGACCAGTCATACGCCTATGTCTTCACCTTCCCGCCACGTCAGACAAGGCGGCCCACGCCGAAGGAATACCGTCTTTGTCTAGGATCAATTCATTGAAACGAACCGGCACCGAACCGCCCGGAACCGGACACTTTCCTGCGGCAGCCTGGCAGCAACCTATATCGGAACGGAGTTCACCGCGCCGTCAGCATCGCGCGGTTTGCTGCTGGTGTCATGCCGCCCGCAACGAGCGCGGCGCGCCAGGCCGAGAGGCCAAACACGATCGAGAGGCCAGCGCCGCTGGCGATCAAATAGGCCTGCGCCGCGCCATCGCGCAGCGCCGTCTCGATTTCAAGCAAACTGGTTTCCGGGTTCGCCGCCAGCACCTCGGCGATGCTGCGGCGGATCACGCCGGCATCGCGGCTGCGATCGGCGCGCAATAGTTGGTGGCGCTGGCCAGCGGTGAGCATGGCGGCGAGGATAGCACCAAGTGCGCGCAACGCCTGCCGCCATTTGAGGCGACGCACGCCTACTTGTTGATCAAGGAACCAGCCGATGCCCGGTTTCTAGCGACGACCTTTCGGCCGCGGTGAGCGCCGCCAGCATCGCCGACAGACCGCCGGTGACCACGTGCAACGCTTTGCTAGGGCCGGCGATCAGTAGGCAGCGCAGGCGGCGTCGCGAAACGCCAATTCGATATCAAAAAAATTTGCATCGGAGTTTGCTGCGAACACGTGCTCGATCACCACGGTGATCTGGCCGATATCGCAGCGAGGGGTGCTTATCGGCTTCGCCAAAATCACCCGGGACATATCCGAACGCAAGAGGGCGGAAGAGACTCTCGAACGTACTCTGATGGCCATCCAGGGCAGAGCGGGGCGGCGGCGCCGACTGACCCCCAGCCAGCTGTGACGATGACTGGGGGCCTTCGGGTTGCGCCGCGCTTGATGCTCGCGGCGCCTGGATCAATCACGGTTCGCAGAAAACGTTCCCGGCGCATATGCGCGCGTGGTTAGCGAGCGCTTTTGTTCAGCCAGTCCCGACGGGGCGAAGTATGGCTTTCTAAACACCGTCAGAGGAGTTGAGGAGGTTCCTCGGAGAACAAGCGCCGGTCTTGCACACGACGACTTCTGAGTTTGGCGCACACGGCCATGGCGCGACGTCTGCTGTTATCGGTGAAGGATGCAGCGCGGGATGCCGCTGACGCCTTAAAAAAAATAAGCAAGCGAGAAGACCAAGAACTTAGCCGGCTCCGGGCGGCCGTTTCTTTGCCACCTAAGCGCTCCGGCTGAGCAGCGCACCACGATGCTTATGTCCGTAGCCACACCACTCGCGTGGCACAACCAACGAACCCATGAGATGCGGAAGTTGAAGCGGGCTTAAGCAAGGTCTCAGGAAACTTTGGCCTGTCCGTCGGTTAGGTAGCTATGCCAGCACGCGAGAGACATGCTGGAGACTTTGAGAAGGGAAGAAAAGTGACACCGATCGAAGTTCAACCCCTTTTGGGCCAAGCCACTTTTAAACTCTGGTCTCAGCTCCCGAAAGAGGTTCAACAGTTGCTGTTTGAAACGGCTCTCCCTGTAGAGACCAAATAGAACCGAAGTGGCCACGATACTTCACGATCATCACCCAAAAACGGCGCACCCGCCGAAGCCGACGAGTTTCGCCTGACAGTGTTTTACTAATGCAAAGAATGGTGGTTGCACGGGACAAGATGAGTCCGCTTGGAGCGGCTCGATGCCCTGGTCTCGCCACAGGGCAGCGGCGAGCTAGCAAAATGCAAATCCGGACCGATCCGGAATGAGTCCCAACAACGTCGGGTGGCAAAGGCGCGGACGGCGTTCAGGGGCGGGATAAAATGCCTGGAGCAACTCGTCCGTCAGGCCGCGCCGGCAAGCCGGACATTCCAGACCTACCAACAGGAAAAATATGGTCCGCATTTTCGCCGATGTAAATCTGGCGCAACGTTTCCAAGCGCCCAAGCTGCCTTCAAACCGTGCTCAGCAGCCTTGACCACCGACAGATAGACAGCGAGGCTTATGTCGGTGTATGCAGCGAAAACCGAAAGCGGCAAGTCTATCAAGCTTAAAGATGGCGTGGGACGCGTCCTGCGGCGGTCGGATAACTTGATGATCTGAGCTGACATGTTAATTCCTCACATGTTAATTCCTCAGGATCGCGGCCAAATCGGCAACAAATTATCTGAACCGCACGATTGCCAACGTGGATGCGAGTAGCTTGGTTCCAGCGCTAAGCTGGCGATTGCGGCGCAAGTCATGAGCAATGTTGCTCAGCTACCGACCCGGCGATGAATGCTACCGCCTATGTAAGGATGTGAGCAATCCGGATCAGAGCCGAAATCTCTTGCTTCAGCATCGACGGCGTTTAGGCGAAATAAGAGTTCATCACAGCAGGCGCCGAGTCCATCGCCGGCGGTTTGGTCCCTCGGGCAGATCAACAAAATTAAAGTTGCGGAGTGACGTCGCAACATCTCCGATCGCAATCCCGCGAGGTTTCCACGGCGGCGGTGCCGTGCGAGCAGGAGGCTACCGCGGGGCGCGGTCGCGGCTCGCGGATACCGGGGTCGGCGCTGTCGCTGTGCGCGGTGGGCGCTTCGGCTACGGCTACCGCTGGGCCGGTGCGGCGGCAGTGGGCGCGACGGCGGTCGGCGCGGCTGCGCCGGGGCTTATCGAAATCCCGCGTTTTCAACTTTATGGTCGATGTGAAGGTCGGGCACATAGACGAGGTTTCGGAACTTTCGGCGGCAGGCTGTGTCGGGACCCGAAGCTGCAGCGGCCCCCTTACGGATGGGACAATCCGGATTGGCGCCCGGGAGAGTCAGGAAGATTCCGCCGGGCCGTGACCCCTCTGGACGGGCCACAATTAAATGCCGCGTCTTCGACCGCAGGGCCAAGCAGATCGCATTGCTTCCAGCGACGTTTCGCGGAAGTCATCCTGTGTATTGCCTTTGTGGCTGTCGACATATCTTGAGACGATGTCTGCGATTTCCGCGAGGCTCGTTGCAGGCGGAATGCATACGTCCCGGCTGAGATAGTGAAGGCCTTTGATGATGCCGAGACACATGCCCGCGTCAAAGGACTGCTGTCCTGGGCTTCTAATTGCTTCATGGCAGCCTGCGGTCACCGACCGGGCCTCGTCATCAACCTGCGTTTGCGCCGGCGATATCGGGGGATAGAAGGTCGCGATGGCGAAGACAACGCCGCAGCAAAACGTCCGACTTCTAGCCATTTCACGTGCCTCTCATTCCGAAGAAAAGAAATGTGCTGTGAGATCGTTCCAATAACGTTCGTGCGCGTTTCGAAGAGTTCAGAGCAAGAAAAGGTCCCGAGCGCTGTTCGGGCCTTTTCGTTTGTAGCGAGCGAGGGGCCGGGCGACCTGCACGCCGGGATCCCTTTAGGGGTACATCCGCCCTACGCAGCAGAAGCCTTCTTATTAACGCCCTTACGGAGGCACAAGACCAAAGACGGTCAGGAATTGACGGTAGAAAGCCGCATCATCTAGAGACTGTCGGAGGCCAACAGATCGCGCTTGAGAGCACGCGGGAGGTGACCGAGCGCAAAGCGTGGGAGAGGCAACAGAAACTGCTGCTTGGCGAACTAACACACCGCGTCAAAAACGCGCTTACAGTCGTACAGTCGATCGCACCAAACGCGGGGCTTCAGCAAATCCTATGAAGAATTCACCGACAGCCTGGATGGTCGTATCGCAGCGCTCGCCGCGGCCCATTCTTTGCTGGTGGACGCCGACTGGAGGGGCGCGATCTCGCCACGCTGGCGCGCAAGCAATTCGAGCCACACGTCGGCGGTAATCCTGACCGCGTAAGGATCACGGCCGAACCGTTGTTCCTGCCTGCTGAGTTGGCAACCCCGTTCGGACTGGTTTTCCATGAACTCGCGACCAACGCCGCAAAATACGGTGCATTTTCACAACGAGCCGGCACCGTAGATCTGAACTGGAGTTTGCAAACCCAGAATGGCCAACCGCTTCTTACAGTAATCAGGCGCGATCGCGGAGGCCCCAAGACAACGGAGCCAAAGACAAAAGGTTAAACCGGCGGTCGCCGAATTGCATATAGTCGTATGGATGCGGTTCGTTGGTCCGGCCGGTCAAATAACGATCGGGTACTACGTCCTGGAGGGTAGCTTGCTGACCAGACGGATGGGAATGCGCCTTCCGAGGGCGAAGCGGGGAGAGGATGATGCACAAGCTGCAGGCTGAGGAGGATGCCAGCACGGTGGCGCAGCGACAGGAACATTTTACCTGATGGTGCAGGGCGACGGCATGGCCGGTTCAATCGCCCGCTAAACTAAGTCCCTTTTCAAGACAGGCCACTGCGAAATCAAATTAAGCCAATAGGGGCCAACGCCCAAAATGGATACCAAACCAAGACATGAGAACGAAATGGCCCGCCACCGTGAACTGGCGGGCGCTCCCGTCCAGCCCCATCCTTAACCGCCTATACCGCCCTCCGATGATAGCGGAAGCTGATATGCCGGTCAGCCAAATGACGAACGTTCTCAAATGCGCATCACCCTTGGAGGGCTTGGCCATCACTTTATCAGTAGTTCTCAGTCCCAATTCTACAAGCCGAAGGATCTGTTGCTAGCCAGAAGTGTGTTGAAACCGACCGCGGGCCAATGCGATCGGTCCCTGCCGAGGACGCGGTCGAAACCTTTCAACGTCTGGACGCTGTGGCGCAGGGTCCGGCGCCCTTGGTTGATGGAGGCCGGCTCAATCTCGCGGTGAGAAGGCGGCCCAGAGAAGTGCTGGGCTTCTCCATCAAATGATACATGCACAGTGAGAAAACCAGACACGCGCAGAACGCCAGAATTGCATACGTAAAATTCCGATCACCGAGATGAAGCATCCCGCTATGTACGAACGCGAGATCCAGGAGAAGCGCGTGAAACAGATATATCGAATATGATGCATCACCTAGATACAGCCCCGCTTGATTACCGGCTGAATCGCTGGCGAAGTTGCCTTGAAGAAAAGCCATAAACAGGAGCACTGAAGGAATGGCTGCAGACCAGTAAGGCAGCACGCCAAATGCGACGGCTGCGAAGCCTAACAATGCACCCACGGCGCATGAGGCAGCAAATCCGCGTCGCGCCAATTCTGTCCTGAAGTTGAGCAGGTCTCGCTTTTCTATCCAGCGAAGGGCCACACCGGCCAGGAAATCGAGCATGAGCGGCGTTCCGTAGGGCTTCATCCAATGCGCTGCTGGTGTGGTCCGACTCAAGATGGCTGCGGTTGCAACAAGAGCAATAATGAATGCGCCGGCCAAGAACGTCGGCTCTACCAGGATGCGCTTGGCAAGAGCTAGGCTTGTACACCAAATTGCGTAGAAAGTCATCTCATAGCACAGCGTCCAGCCGATATGATAAGATGGAACGTATGCTTGATATTGGTCGTTCCAGAAAAACACGAGAGCGCCTGACAGAGCCATCTGACTGACAGTTGCCGTCTGGCCCAGAATTAATTGTTCGCCCAGCAGCCACATGGCGAGCGCCGCCCACCAGACCGGATAAATCCTGAGGACGCGTCGCACGAAGAACAGCAGAGGATCCGACGTTTTCTCCGTAGAACGGGCGATGATATAGCCGCTGATGATGAAAAACACCACGATGCCTGCGCTGAAAACGCGCACCGCCGGTAGTTCCCCGTACTGATTTACCAACACGTGATATATGAGAACCGAGATCGCGCTAAGTGCGCGCAATATCTGAAGTGAGTAGACCATTCCGATCTCCGATCTGTAAGGCAACCCGATAAATTTCAGCCGTGCCGATTGGCAAAGCTGGTAGAGACCTTACTGCGCGAGCGTTGAATCAGAGGATTGAAACACAACGGGCGCAACCGAATTTGCAGCCGCGGGATTGATAGTTACGATCGAAATAGATTAAGGCGTCATTCAAGGAACCTACAAGTGCATCAGTTGCTTAATAGACGATCTCTGATCCTGACGGCCGGCGCAGGTCTATTTCTGGGGCGCCCGGCTGCCGCGCTCGCAGAGGCGTCCCCTCGGGATACCGGTGGGCTGCGTCCGGCGGAAGTCGTGCTGACCGATGTCAGGGGGACGAGCAAGCAGGACTATTCCTCCGGACAGTTCTTGGCGTTTCAAGCTGTGAACGATCCGGCCGCTGATCGACATCAAACCGTAACAGTCTTTCCTGCTACATTCCCGCAAAAGACGTTGCTGAAATGGAATTGGCCCGACGATGCGGACGATCGAGTAAAAAGCTGGAACGGGATCGATTACGGCAATTATCTTAATACGATCACACCCGTTCCCGTTGTTTCAAGCAAGATCAACGCCATATCGTCTTTGCTTCATGAGGTCGATATCGAGTACGAGGCGCCGTCAGATAGCGCAAATGTAACTCTGGATTTCTTTCTGTATTCCTCCGACTCGTCAACTGAAGCTACAATGCTCTGTGAAATTCAGGTTTTTCTCCATGCGACATCGGCTGCGAAGCGTTTCATGAGCAGCTTGCAATCGCTGGGAGTCTATGAATCGTCGGCCGTTGGCCGTAGCTCTCCCATCAAATGGGCAGTTACCCGTCAGCAGTCGAATTTCTTCAAAACGCCTTACTACCTATTTTGTCCGAGTGACGGATCAGACCAGTTAGCCTCGACCATCGACGTCAGGGCGCTCCTAAGTTGGCTCCGGTCGATGAATCGAAAAACCGGGCAGGTCTATCTTACCGGCGAAGAGTATTTCAACGGGTTGGCAACTGGCGTCGAACCGATAAAGAAATCCGGCTCGGCTCGCTTTCGATCGATCAGCCTCGCGTATTCTATATGACAGTCTCCTGACTCCTAGCGGTCGGCAGGGGCCGTCGATGTAATGCCCCTTCGGCAGCCCCACTCACTCAGCCTTGATCATCTTGGCCCTAGCAATCACAACGGCAACACCTCGTTGATCGCTGTCGGTCGCGTTGCTCACCCAAGCTCCTCGTCGCCCCGTTCTTTTTCCAGCCGGTGCGCCACCGCGGGCACCGTGCATCCGCCAAACGCGGTAACGTCGCACTGCAGGCGAACGGCAGGGCAGCCCCGTGTTCGATCTTCCCAACTCCAATCGTTGTCGCTGCGGTACTTCGGCGCGCCTTGCAGCTGCTTCTCGGTAATGCCGGTGCGGTAGCCGCCAATATTGGTGTCATACTTGAGCGACTCCCACGGTAGGGGTGATGATCGTCTCCGATACCGAGAAACCCGCCAAAGCTTAGCACCGCGTACGAGACTTTGCCGGATCGCTTGTCAATCATGACGCGCTCGATCGAACCGATCGGCGTTTCATCCGCTCCAAAGACCGAAGTGCCCTCGACCTTGTCGCTGCCGATCAAACTGACTGTCTCTCGTTCTTCTGCTCCTCTGAGGGCCTGGAGGCCTAACCGCAGCTTCGCACTGTTCCAAAGCGACGCCTGTGGTCACTAGCCGCAGGGCGGCCGATCAAGCCGGCACGCTTACTTGGGCTTCGGCAAGTCCGCGAAAACGAAAGATCAATAGGCCTCCTTCTGCCCAATCACGGTCGTAAACGTCTTCAGGAGTATCTTGATGTCGAGCCACAGGCTCCAATTATTTATGTACCAGAGGTCGAGCTCAACGCGCTTCTCCATCAAGTCTATCGTGGCGGTTTCTCCTCGCAATCCGTTGATCTGAGCCCAGCCGGTAATGCCCGGTTTCACGTGATGGCGGAAAGCATATTTCCAGATCAGCTTTTCGTATTCGTTGTTGTGGATCGTCGCATGCGGCCGCGGGCCGACCAGCGACATCTCCCCCCGCAGGACATTGAGGAATTGCGGAAGCTCATCGATGCTCGACCGGCGCAGCCAGCGGCCGACGCGCGTGACCCGTTTATCATTGCGGGTCGCCTGTTTTACGTCCGGCCCCTCCTCCATGACCGTCATCGTTCGGAATTTGAAGATCCAGAATTCCTTGGTGTTGAACCCATTGCGAAGCTGCGAGAAAAAGACAGGCCCACGCGAGTCGAGCCCGATCATGATGGCGGCGATTAGCATGGTTGGCGCCAATATGACCAACGCCAGACTGGCAAATGTAAAATCGAACGCTCGCTTGATGGCGCATTCGCTCCAGGTCAGCGGACCGCGGTGCAGATCGACGACCCACGTCGAGCCGATCTCTGTTCTGGGTTTGTCGAGCAGTCCTGCAATCGTGCGATCGGGCGCCAGACGGATCGGGATCGGGACGACCCGCAGCGCCGTGACGATGGCATCGACCAGGCGGCGCTGATCCCAGCGTATCGCCAGCAGTATCTCTTCCACCCTGCCGGATTGTGCCGTGCGGATGACTTGATCCAGCACGCTGAGAAGCCGAGGCGACATCTCCTTGTCGGCCTCAAAGTCGGTCTCCAGAACGGGGAAGCTTTCGATCGGTCGATAGCCGCACCGGCGCAGCCGACGGAGGCCCTCCGAAGTGTCGATTTCGTCGGGTTCCCCGATGAGAACCACTCGACGTTCTGCAAAACTTCCGCGTGCGAGGGCCTTTGCCAGATACGAGCTTAATACCGCGCGCCAACTGATCAGTAACGTCAATCCGACAACCATGAAGGTCGCCGTGGCGCCGCGTGAAAGATTGGCACCGACCTTGAGCGAGAACACGACCGCGAGGAGAAGCGAGAAGACGATAAGCCAGATCGCAGTCGTTTCCTGGATGCGTCCCGGGAGCGAGATCAGATTGAGTGGCTTGTAGCTGCCGCGGGATGCCAGAATGGTCGTGAAATTCCCGGCAACCAGCAGACCAACAGCGAGCGACGTTTCGAGATCGCCGCTGCTGCCGAGCGCCCATCGGTGGTATGCGAACCCGCTGAGAATGCTCGAACCCACGATAATGAAGCAATCTAGAGCAAATACCAAAGGCTCGACGCCCCAGAACGGAATTGGCCAGGATGCGGGTCCGAACGAAATGGCTTCCGCAACGACGGTCTTCTCTTTTGACCAAATCGGCATCACAAAAGGTTCCCCATCGCTTGAGTGCGACGCTGCCCAACATCCACGAGAACCAAACGTTCCCTTGGAAGCTTCTCCGCGGGAAAAAGTGGCAACCTTTTCCTCGCGTTCGGGCATCGCTACCTTCAGCCTACTGCTCACTATCTCCGGCTGCGCCGCTCGGACTCCCACCGCCATTCCTTATGCGGTCGGCCTTTGCATAACCGCAGCCTATTGTTCACTGCTTCAACGTCGTTCGCCAATTCGGCTGTGACAATCGCGCGCGCTCCGTTTCGGATAAACTTGCAGGAATCGCGCCATCTGCCCCTGTTGCTGTGGTCCTGGACGCGATAGCCGTCGAACTTGATTTGGTGAAGCCACTGCTCGCCCTTCGGCGCTTTGGACTTCAAGGTCGCAAGCTGGGGTTTAATGAACCCCGGCATGGTCTGCTGTGTACGCTTTGGCAATAACGCAACTCACAAAAAGCCCGCCGCTGCTGGAGGGCAACGGCGGGTAACTCCATCTGCGCAGCAGCGATCATTTGAACGTTTGCCGGATCAGCCGCGCCAATCCGCCGGATAGAGTCGCGTACAATATCTTCCTCTTCAGTCCTGCCGACACTGATTCTGCCCAAGAGCGTCCTGACCCATGATTCAAACGCGAGAAATTTGATCCCGCGCGGATCTTCTTTTTCTGGCTGTATTTCCACGGCAGTAAGGATCGACTCGCGCTGCGGCGCGACGATCTGGCTATGGCTTAGCTCGGTGCGCGCCTCTTTTTTCGGCTGAATTTCCATGACGACAAACCCCGGCTTCGGCTGGTGGCCGCTATTGCATTGGATCAAATCACTCTCCAGCAACTCGTCGCTTTGCCAGAGCTCAATCGCGTGTCTCCAAGAAGATGCTCAGCGCGCTCTTTCGCCGCAGTATTGTCTTTCGCAAAGTATGTCGATGGGGCCTAGCATCCTCCCATCCTCCCATCCTCCCATCCGGCCATAGGCCTGCGGCGCCATTTTTTGACCATTCTAATAGGGTTCGGGAAAAAGTGGCAACTGCTGCTTGCAGTAGGGCGACGTGCAACGGCCAATTTGTAAGACTAGTCATTTTTGAAATTCGTCAGCCCCTCGGAAGCAGGCTGAGTGTTCCGCAACCTAGGCGATAGGGCAATACCGGGCGATCCCCACCCCACGGCCTATGAACACGTAGTGAACCCGTCGTTCGGCCGATGTTCGGCCGACTCTTCTTTCTTCCTGTAGTTCTAGCTAAAAGAGCGGATCGCGGGTTGGCGGATGCCGTCTGTAAAGCAAATGGAAGAGGAAGCCGAGCGGTGGCTTCACGTAAATGCGACAATCATGCCTAAGACGACGCGCGTGTAGAGGCTTGTAACTTTCAGGCAGAGACAAACGTTGTCCATGACATCGTCAGTGGTGATTTTGATTTGTCGGGCGGGCACCGCACTTCTCCGACGCTATTGCCCCGATGGAAATTACGCAGCAGGTGGGAAATCGTTCCGCCATCGGGAACGAAATTGATCGCGAAGTGTTAGCGCATCCCACTGCTATGTTGGAGCATCACTTGAAGGCGTCCGAGAAATCGGCTTAAGGCTTTAACTTGCCAAAAGGCTAGCACAGAAGCGACTGACGAGGTGTGGAAACGAACGCCAGCAGTGCGCAACTAAAAGTCCTCCCTTGTCGTCACCTCTTTGCGGCCGAAACGCGACGTTGAAAAACCTCGCCGAGGTTCCCCCTCGGAACGTGCATTGATTTTACCAGAAATTTTCAGTTGCTCGGCGGCCGGTTGTGTCGCATCGTTGTCGCACGAAGAATTGGCAGAGGAATTTCAAGGCCATGCAGGTCGCGCCGGGTGGAAGTGATGTTGTAAAACCGCTCACAGTTGCAAAGCGAGTTGCTCTTATCGCCAAACATATTCGGCTTCCTGATGCCAGAATTTTAGACGCGGGCTGCGGCGGCGGGGGGTACGTCGAGTATCTTTGCGCGCAGGGTGCGCGCGCCGAAGGCGTCGAATTTGATGCGGACAAAGTTGAGAGTTGGAAGAAGGCCCATCCCGGGGATTCTCGCGTCCGGCAAGGAGATCTCGTCCGGCTGGACTACGAAGACAAGACCTTCGATGCCATTCTCTGCAACGAGGTTTTGGAGCATGTTCCCGACGAGCACGGCACCTTATCCGAACTTCGCCGCGTCCTGAACGCCGACGGTAGACTTTTTCTCTTCACCCCCAATCGCTTCCATCCTTTCGAAACGCACGGCTTCATCTCCAAGAAGACGGGCCAAGGTACGGGAGCGCTGAAGACCTTCCTATTGCCCTACCTTCCTCTAAGCTTTCTGCCATCATCGCTCGAGCCTTGGGCACGAAACTACTGGCCTCACGAGTTGCGCGATCTCGTGTCCAACTCCGGCTTCAAGGTTCTCTCACAAAGCTTCGTATGGCAGACCCTCGAAAACAACAGTGGCTATCAACCTAGAGGTGTTGCAACGATGCTGCCTCTGTTCCGGAAGTGCTTTTCGATCGCGGAGCACGTTCCGATCGTTCGGGCTCTTGGCGTGTCGCAACTGATCATCGCTGAAAAGCGACCTAGCCTTGGATCATAGGAAACTTGTATTGACGATAGCATCGACCCTGGATCGTCGAAACCGGCAAAAGCATTTCGTCATCGAGGCGAGGCCATTTGTACGTGGGGTCGACGGCTACTCCGATTTCAGCGCTGCATTCCGGCAATCACAATGAAGCGGTCGAACCGGTATCCTTGGATATTCTCGCACTCGAGCGGCTCGCGGTTGCGCTCGAAACAGGTACCTCGAGGCTTTCGCTGGATGCTTTTCCAAATTTCTACATCCGCATCGCCATGGGCAGGTTTACCTGAACGGTGAAGAATATTTCAATGGAATGGCGACAGGCGTGGAGCCAATAAAGAATTCAGCCTCCGCGCGTTTTCAGTCGATCAGCGTCACATACACCAGGTGATGCAACCTTCCGCACTATGAATTACCAGTCGCGGAAACAGCAAAGTTGCGGTAGCGCGCCTGCATGGCTCGGAAAGCGTCGGCGACGGTTTCCCGGTTTACGATAGACACAACGCCAACAAGGACTATCCAACATGGGTTCGAGCGATCGACGATCGTGTCCTCGAGAAAGTCACGGAGGACTATGAAGAACAACAGGGCAGCAAGAACAGTTCGTTCTCTGCCAAAGCGGGCGGCGGAAAAGAGCTCTGTCGCTGGCGCCAGCACTGCAGCGATGACTGCCAGCACAAGACCTGCAGAGCCGACCTGAAGGGCAATATTAAGATAACCATTGTGCGTGTGATCAATCTGCTCAGCCACCCAGCCGTCTGCGTATTGAAAAACCGGGCTGGCCTTTCCGATTCCCCAGAACGATCCGTAACCAGCTCCGAAAAACGGGTGATCGATAAAATACGATGAGGCGATAGACCATATCTGAGTTCGACCGGTAAGGGCGCCAGGATCGTCCAGCTTGCTCAAAATATCGGATATCTCGCGACTGTAGAAGTTTAATGCCATGAGAATGCCGACGATAGCTACGGAGCAGACTACCAGTCGAAATCGACGATATCTCCATGTCGTTGTAGCAAGAACTCCGAACGTGAACGCAACGAACAGCAGGCCAAGTGACGTCTTCGATCCGGTCCCGATTAGTAGGCAGACCGACAGCAACGCGAGAATTGGGCAGATGAGAAACGATCGGTCACGTATTGCTCTGTCAACGAACACTATGGTGGCAATAGCGGCGAAAGCACCCGTCTCGTTTTTGTGAATATGTGCGCCTCTCCAATCTCCCGCCAGTTCCGGGTCGGCCCCTGCCGCCGTGTGAACGCCGTCAGGAGACACGAACAGTGCAATCCAATCGAGGAAGAGAATCACGATCGAGATTATGAAGAGTGCATTTAGGAATTCTTCGGATTTCATGCGTTGAACAACAAGCGATATGGAAACTGTGACCATGACCAACAACATGACACGTCTGACAGCGATCACTGGATCAACTGCCCAGACCACGCTCGCCGAGCACCACAACAGAACGACAGCCAGCCAAACCGGCAATTTGCCTAGAAATCCGATCCCCTCTTCGCGCCACTCCCACCACATGACAATAGCAAAAAGCGAAGCAAAGGCGCATTGCTTGGCAAAGTCGCCGCCTCCGGACTCAAGGTTTGTGAACTGGACGTCGCCTTCGCCAAAGATAAAAACCGGGCTGAATCCGATCCAAGCCACGAACAATGCGGCGCATAAAACCCATTGATGCCTGAGGGGAGAACGTTCCTCGAAACGTCGTGCGGGCGGCGGGTTCAAGAAACTCTGCCTCGCACGCGATCCAAAGAAGCCAGGCTGAAATCATCGGAAGTGCCAGGCGCGAGGGGACGACCAACATTCGTGCCTGAAGGCCTCGGTCCGCGATCTGTTCTACCCACGAGAAGCGTGCCAACGAACCCGAACAAAAGCGCGGCGAGTGCCGCCGACGCAATTGCCAGAGGATATTTCGGGAATACCGGTCGGATCGGGACGGTTGCCAATTGCAGAACCTTCAACGGCGAAATCTTGGCGGCCGAGAGTTCAGCATTGATCTGTTCTTCTACCATCCTGCGCGAATAAAGATCTGAATTGGCGACCGCCTGATCGAGGGCGCGTCGCCTGAGCAAAAACTCCCGCTCATTGTCGGACATTCTGTTTAATTGGTCGGTTAACGCTGCAGCTTCCGCCGCCTGCTGTTTCTCAAGGCTCTGTGCACCGGCAAGCTCCGCGGTTATCTTGAAAAGGTTGACCATCGATTGCTGATAGACCTGAATCATAAGAAGGGGAGGAGTTTCGCTGGCCCCGAAACTCAAGCGAGGCGGTTCCTTCTTGTCCGTTGCGGACGGCGGCGTCGGCGCGTTTGGCGAGCGATCCGTTCTGAAGCTGTCAACCAAGGACGAAAGATACGGAGAACGCGTGACAGGAGCCAGCTTTTCCAGCTGAGCGACTAAGTCTTGACGTTCGCCGTTCTTTTGCGCGATCAATCCACGCGTGTTGGCCATCACATTCAGCAAGTCGCTTTGACGCTGCAGGAGCAACTTGCGCTGATCTTCGGCTGAGTAGGTTTGAGTTTGCTCCGCAAAATAGTTTACGGCCGATGCCGCCTCATTCAGCTGATCATCAAATCTCTGCTTCTGACGAGTAAAGAATTCCGACGCACCGTGGCTGCTATATAGTTCCAGATAGCGATCAATCAGCGAACGAGCTATTGCATTTGCGAACATGGCCGCCACGGCCGGTCGACGATCCCGAAATGAGATACGCAGCACGTCGCTGTTGGGTTCCGACTGGACGGAGAGACCATTTCTGAGCAGGAATGAAGCCGCATCAATCGTATCGGTGGGGGCAGGGTTAGCAGCATCTTCAGCCACGAAGAGCTGTCTTAAATTGCCAAAAATGGAAATCGGCATCGTCGGCGTCTCGGCAAAGAGTTTGTCCAATCCGATCGCATTGATGGCAGCATGGATGACCTCATCGCTTTCGGCTATCCGAACGAGAGACGCTCCTTTTGCGGAGACCTTTTGTGGTGTCCCGTTCGCATCCTGCGCGTTGCTTTGGCCGGCGAAAACGAGCGCAATGCCTTCGTATCTTGGTTCCAGGGCGAAGATGCCGGACAAAAGGGCGACGAAAAAGGAGATCGATATGGCGGCAAATAGAAAGATATTGCGCCGAACTAGCCGGAGCAAACCCATCGTGTGCTGGCCGATCATTCGATCAAATTGACCTGTATCCATTTTACGCCCTTCGCCGAAAGTTTCGGAACACTAGCCCCCATTTCGTCGTCATAACCAGGCCTAAATCGGTATCTCTCGGGTGCCTTCCAACCCCGCCTAAGCCTAGCACGCCTGTGTTAAAGATGCCACACGGGCCCGCTGATCGTGAGCGCTTCATTTTCAAACTATAGGTTGGGCGCGCTTGGCCAGCATCCTCTCGCCTTCCGCAAATTTACGAAGCTTTTCGCCGAGGGGCCGTTCAATTGAGATGTTGAAAAAATACCCAGCGAAATTGCATAGCAGGATGGAGATAACCACGAAGACGATAGGATCTTGCATCCAGCGCGGCAATGCGACCCAGCCCATCACGAAAATCATCAAAACGATCGGGTGGATAAGGTAAGTGCTGTAGGAAGCATCACCTGCATTCTCGAGCATCCGACCAGCCCTGCTGACAGCGGTGCCGGTACCGCTGGTACACGCGTATACAACACACATAGCAATCACTGCGAAGAAGGCTTGCCAAGGAATCTGCAATGGAAAACTCCCGCCGAGCGAAACGAACACACACACAGACGAGATAATAAGAAAAAGGGAAAAAACGACGGGATAAGGAAACGAATGCCAGCGTTGGGCGCGCTGCTCCAGGAGCCCAACGACCATTCCCAGAGCAAAGAGGAGGATGATAGGATCGGTCCAGAATTGAAGGGGAGTTGTTGGATCAGAATAAGGAGTTGCTGGCCAAGAGACTAGATGGTAGCCCACCAATCCCGTCAGGACGGCAAAAATGAAGGCAAGCCCCCAGATCCGTTTGAGCGTCAAAGACAGTGTGAATATAGCATAGAACATCATCTCGTAGTTCAAGGTCCATCCCTGGCTTGCGATCGGTCTCATGCCAGACAATCCTGGCGATTGATATGGAATAAAAAGCAGGCTCTTGACGAGATCCACGAGGTCGACGGCATTAGTTCGCGCCAGCAGTATCATCAGGAAAACCAGCAACACTAACCAGTAAAGCGGTACGATCCTCAGGATTCTTCGAGTCCCAAATCTGCGCGCCTGCTCAAAATCGCCAAAAGAATTGTATGAGCTCCGGACCATGATAAGTCCGCTGATGACGAAGAAGACGGCCACGCCGACCCACCCCAATGCCCACGCTAATGCCAAACAATCTTCACCCAACATCTGCCGGCGTATCGAATACTCCAAAGCATGATCAGCAACGACGAGCGAAGCCGCGATCGCACGAAGCGTTTGGAGGTGGTGAATTTTTCGAACTAGGCCCATGCTTTGCTGCGTCGCTTTAATCTGCCTTTGACGGATACGGATATAGTCAAGACACAAGGGATTGCGGAAGCCAACCAGTTATCGGCGAGACACATCACCTGAATCCAGGAGATAGCCGGGAACCTTGAAAACGATTATTGCGAACGAGCCGCGTCAAGGGACGCTCAATCAAGAGATGCGCTAGCAGGCCGGCAATCGTGGCGGCTGCAAAGATAAAACAGAAGATGACATTGGGTGATGATTGTCCGATCTGAAATCGGAGCAATGTCTGACACAGCAGCGAGATTGCGGCCGAATGAACAAGATAGATTGCGTAAGATGCTTCGCCGATCAACAACAGGTGCTTTGTCGGGATAAACTTGTACCTTTGCTCGGCGAGCGCAAACCCGAGAAGGATCAGGAAGAACGGAATCCCCAGGACCAATAAATCCCAGGGCAAAGCTTGCTGCGCTTCGATGGAGTCGTATGCTGCTCTTGGAGCGAGCGCGACAAGCAGGCCGACGCCGAGCGCCGCGACGGGCAACCCTGACCAATTCGGGAAGCGCCGGTACGCAAGATACGCCAGCATACCGAAAAAGAAATTGATGTTCCACATGCTCATCCAGCCCATTTCAAGGCTGTGCAGCACGAAGGAAGACACCATGATTGCGGCAAACCAGCAGGCGAATACTGAGATCCCCACAGCTCGATTTAAAATCGAGAATGCGAAGATGCAGTAGAATAGAACCTCAAAGAAAAGCGTCCAAGCGACCTTCAACGGCAACGACGGGTCTTTCACCCATCGAAGAAGCGTGTAGGAAGATAGAAGGTCGCCCCAGGAGATGACGAAGTCGATCTTGCCGACACCGGCGAGCGCCGCAATAATGAATAGCGTCAGGAATACCCAGTACACCGGGTACACGCGCGAAAAGCGTCGCCCGAGATAAGCCGTCAATTTCCCGGGTCTACCGATGTCCTTTGCATGCGCAAAAAAAATGATGAAGCCGCTCAGTACGAAAAAGAAGTTGACGCCAAACCATCCGCGACTCGTGATCCATTCGAATGCATGTAACCCGCCATACTGGGGATGAGCCATGATCAGGCTGGTATGAAAGGCCACTACGCTGATGGCGGCCAACCCGCGCATGACCTGAACGGATTGTATAGAACTACCCGAACTAGCGCTGGGTACGTTTGTTGACATCGCACATTCCGCATGGCCCTCCGAACTTCTCAATTTGATACGATAGCCTTCTTGGTAGGCGCACGCTCAGCATATTTGGCGTTGTCGTTTGCGACATCGAGAGCGCCGTGGGCCCAGACCCTGCCGCCCCTTCGGCAGATCCACGCGACTTGGACTATCTTCATCGAGAAAATCAAACCGCCTAGAATGTATCGCCGCCACAATCTCTGAGGTTCCATAAGCAGCCTGAACATCCATTCCAAGCGAAGCCGTCTCAAAGAGTCTGGCGCGCGCGGAAAGCGGTCGGCAAGAAAATCGAGTATAGCTCCGCCATTCAAAATCAAACACGCGCGCTGATCTAGATGCTTGATCAGCCTAGCAGCAAGAAGCTCCTGCTTCGGCATTCCCATACCTAGAACAATAAGGTCCAGAGTGGTTCCCTGGATCTTCTCCACGTAGGTTTCCATCGGCTGGAACCCGTCGATACGAACGACGACTGTTGCACCACTCTGCTCAATGCGCGCGCAAGCTGCCGAAAGCCACGGCTCTTCGGTTCCAATAACCGCAACTCTCGCTCCGGGCCGAGATTGCAGGAGCCGGGGAATGAGATCAGTGCCATTGGTGTTGATGCCTGGCCGCAATCCAGCGGCATGCATCATCACTTCGAGACCGACGCCATCTCGCAGCAAAACTTCTGAAGCTAACAAGGCGCTATGGAATGAATGGTCCTTACTACTAAGGTTGACCGCGTGAGCGTTCAAAAACGAGACAATTGCTGGCCTGGAACCGATGGAATTCAGCCAATCTACGCCGTCTTTGCGGTCATCGAAAACGCGTACTTTTTCCAGCAGATCTATCGGGCTCAAAATTTCACCATTCGAGTGAAAGCAAAGAATAGTTATGGTTAAAATTTTGATATCAACGCGCTCATCGGGCGTCAACATCGGCGTTGCACTAAGCTTTAGCAGCCATAGACCTTTATTGAGCAATCAGCTCTGAGACGATGCACGCAGAGATCGTTTGTTTTGGAATTCTTCTGTCAATGATCGATAAAGGGGCTTGGTTCCATGAGAGTTCTCGTAATCGGCGGCACGCGTGATCATTTGGGAGGAGTTGAAGCATTCTGTGATCGAGCACGAGTATCAATGGAGAAAATTCGGCCTGGCCTTCAGGTCGAACGTTTATGGACAGGCACGGCATATCTATCACTGCGTCGACTTCCGGGGTTTCTGAACGGACTATTCAGACTAGTCGCTTCCCGCACTCGTGGACGCGCCATCGCCTGGATCCAGTATGTCAACCTCCCAGATTTGATGTACGTCATCGTTGCCAAGGCAATCGGCTATGACGTCGTTGTCACGCCGCATCTAGGTTTGAACTGGAAGTCGCAACGCAACTTGGCACTACGCACCCTGTCACAATTGATGCTGTCGAGAGCGGACCGCATCGCATTGCTGTCCCGAACTCAGGAATGGGAAATATTGCTCCCCACGTCCGTCGAGCGATTACTTATTCGAACATTCTTGCCTTCAGAAGTACTTGAGCCCATCTCGCACCCCAGCAGCGCCGACCACTCTAAGGCTGTACCGCCGGCTGAACTCCGACTTATCCATGCAAGCCGACTCTCCGTTGCGAAAGGGTCGTTTTTGGTCGTCGATGTCTGTTCGCGTCTTCGAGAGGCCGGCGTGCCCTTCTCAGCGCAAATAATTGGCAGCGCCGATGAGCAAACTCGCTCCGCGTTGCGCGAGCGCATCAAAGACCGCAACCTTTCCAACCAGGTCCAACTGCTTGATTGGGCATCTCCCGAGCGAATGATCGATCATCTCCGTGGCGCGGACGTACTCATTCACCTCTCGCTTGCGGATTCATATCCGCTCATCGTTCTCGAGGCTCTGGCTTCGGGAACATTGCCGCTGGCGCTCGATCTAGCCGGCGTCCGTTCAATTGTTCAAGACTATGATGGACTGCTCGTAAGCCGTTATGAACCCGTCGAAGAAGCCGTCGCGCACTTAATGAACTGCGGCTTGCAGGATATAAGATCGCGCGGCGTGGCACAGGTCGCGCGCGTGCGAACAGATTTCGCATGGTCAACGGCAGGAACCCTACTGATAGAAGCCTTGGAAGCCACCAAATCATCTGATCGGGGGGAGAGCGCATGAACGCAGGCAATTGTGCCTCAAGCGGGCCGCCCGGAGCTTTATGAGCCTGCGGCCTGCTTGTAGTCTGTAATCATCTTCGCGGCGATCTTGGACCAATCGAGACGGGCGTGAGCGGTTTCCGTTGCTCCTGCGCGCAAACGCTCCCGCAATTGACGATCACTCGAGACCCGGGCCAATGCTTTGGCCAAGGAGCCTGCGTCATCTGGTTCAACGAGCAATCCATTGACGCCATCCTGAACTACGTCGACTATGCCGCCGATACGACTTGCTATCACGAACCTGCCATTGGCAAACGCAGCCGACAGTACGCCGCTTTGCGTCGCACTCAGATATGGCAAAACGAGACCGTCCGACGCTCTTATCTTATCAATTATCTCCGTGGTCGGAAGAAAACGATTGGCGATTGTAACGGACGGCAGCGAGCGGAATCGCCCTTCTAGGCGGTCCAGTTCCGGTCCAGCGCCGGCGATATGCAAGGTACCTTCCCCGCCTTCATGATGGAAAATCTCCATCGCCTCGCACAGCACTTCCAATCCCTTGTATGCCTCCATTCTGCCGAACATGAGCATCGAAAATGATTCCGGTGGAGGGCCGGCGTCCTTTTCTTCCGCAAGAATAATACCATGTTCCGTGAGACGAACCCGATTGTCGCGATGGGGGGCTGGCAGATACTCTCTGAGATATTGCTCTCGACAGGAAGGTCCGTGAACGAAGATGTGATGAACGTTTTTGCGCGTATAACGGCGAAGAGCGGCGAGGCGCTTAGCTATGCTCGTGTCGCTGCCGGCGTGGGGTACCGGGTCATGAATTGTGAGCGCGAGAACCGTAAATCGTTTAAATAACGTAGTGATAGCGGCGGCTAAGAACGCCTTCCTAAAACCGCTCGGCTCCTGCCAGTGAATGATGGCGGGACGAAACCGAACGATCTCAATAACGAGTTTCCACAAATCTGTGGGCGAGACGAGATCGTTGTGCCGAACCTCGACACGAGGCGCAGGGGGGTGTGCTCGACCTGCATACTCCGAATTCAGGGCATCTTGATCAGTAAACAATCGGACATCAGAAAGTTCTGCCAGCGCCCTGGACAGCAAGTAACAATATTCGGGGTGGTGCGGGCCAATCATAACTATCCGCGTCATTCGACATCTCTTTCCATTCGATCGAAATCCTTTAACCAGCTACGAGCAAAATGGTATGTTGCTCCGAGGTAAACAATTGCTCCGATGCTAAGGCCCACCACAGACCATAGAGTGCCTGCGAACAGAACAAGTATGGCGACCGCTGCAACACTTACTACCGAGGAACAAACGCTGGCTAGAGCGAGGTTTTTAAATTCGCCTGCGGCTTGCAGGAGCACGCTTTCTGGCGTTTGCAAAAAGCGGAGTGCAGCAAACACGCTCCAAAGCGCCGTTGCGTAGGCGATGTAGCTTAAATCGTAGGTTGGCGGAAAAAGCAGCCGCGGTGTCCATAAAAAAATGATGACGCTCAGGAGGATTGTCGCCAACCAGATCGCCGCGAGCACGCCGCGAAACGTCACAAGTGAATGTCTGATCGCCGCAAACTGTCGTCCGGCAATCAATCTCGCCATCTGAGGGCGTTCGAAATCAGTTAGCGCATTTTGAGCAACATTTATCGGTCGAATTAGCAGAGAGCTTGCAGCAATTGGTGCGAATGCAGATGGTCCTTGCAGAAACGTTACGATATAAACATGGGCATTTGCAGTAGCTTCAGTAGTGAGCACTCCCAACAAAGCCCAGCTGGCTTGATCTCGCCAGATCCTCCGGTAGCGCTCGAACGCATCGGCCCATCCTCCGCTAACCTTCACCGAGAAATAGGCGCTCCCAATTGGCAAAATGCCAAGGGCGGCGCCAACAAGCATCGAAAAGTAGCAGCTCATCTGGACGGGCCAACCGAAACTTTTGGTCGCTACGGCAAGCATCACAAGAAGTCCTATACTATAGGTGAGATCCGAAGCTGCCGACCGGAACTGTTGATTTTGAACATAAGCGTATGAACGGCCGAACCAGCGAACCAGCGCAGCTGCGCCATACAGGGAGTAGAAGATCGCCGCTGGCGCGCTCAGTTGAAGGCAGGTCGCAGCAACGAGAAAAATGAAAATCGACAGTGCTGCGGCGATCCAATTGATGCATCGAAGAATGTTCAACCCGACATGCTGCTCTTCGGTTGATTTCTGCAGAAGGAGTACCGGGAGAGGTGCACAAAATAAGGCGCTCCAAATCCCCCAGCTGAATTGAGCAGCCACCAAAAGAAATGTAAATGTGCCGAATTCGGCAGGCGACAAGGCGCGCAACATTATTAGCGAGAGCAGCAGATGGACGGCCGCAACGCTTACGGGACCTACGATGGCGATCGCGTAGGGCGATAACTTTGCCGACGTTGACGACAAGGAAACGTTCATACCTTCAGCGCGATCTCAGGGAAAACAAGCCGAAGCATCCTGAAGCGTCCTCCAACGGACGCTTGAGCAACGAAACTGGCGCGCAAGGCTTTCGACTCTCGTCGGAAGCGAAATCACTTTAGTTCCACCACATGCACGCTCGAGGTGGTTGTGCAATTTTTGGGACAGAACTGTCAACGCCGATTGGCGTACCCGCAATGCTCTGGTGCAAACGAAAGCGATTGTCGCGCTGGCCGCGACTGGCCGCCTCGAATGCTCAATAAGCGTTACGTCTACGGATTAATTCTAGGCTAGTCAGCAGGAGGATCTTCCAATCGAGGGCTATACTCCAATTGTCGATATACCACAGGTCGCAATCAACCCTTGCTTCCATCTGTTCAACGTTAGCCGTTTCACCTCTATGGCCCTTGATCTGAGCCCATCCCGTCATGCCGGGTTTAACGCGATACCGAAGCGCGTAGTCGGAGACTAGTTCTTCATAATGATTGTCATGGGCAATCGCGTGTGGTCGAGGACCCACCAATGACATCTCGCCTCGGAGAACGTTAAGAAGTTGCGGTATCTCATCGATGCTCGTCCGACGTAGAACCCTGCCGACCTTCGTCACACGCGGATCAAAGCGCTTGGCTTGCGTAATGGCCGGCCCATCCTCCATCACCGCCATGCTTCGAAACTTGTAGATATAAAACTGCCTAGAATTGAATCCATTGCGCCGTTGGCGGAAAAAAATCGGACCGGGTGAATCGATCTTAATCGCGACGGCGGTTAGAAACATGAGCGGCGAAAGGATAATCAAGCCAATTGTCGCCCCCACGATGTCAGTGGCACGTTTTGAGATGTGAACCGTTGCCGATAGTGGCGGCGCGCATTGAACCTCAAGAGGGAGAGGACACTGCGGCAGGGACGAAAGGCTCGTTGCTAGTGAGCGAATTTGGTGGTCGGGAAGCAGCCGGATAGGAAGCGGTATGATTCTCAACCGGTCCCGAACCATCGCAAGTTTGCGCGTGTCGCTCCATGGGAGCGCAAGGACGATTTCGTCGGCACCTTTGGCGCACGCGGCGGAGATTGCATACTCAATCGGAAACGATCGACTGCCGCCGACAGCAGGCCGGCAATCGTCTCCAGGGAGAACGATCCGATCCGTTTCTTTTGCGCCAAATGACGCAAACAATCCGGCAGCGTCGAGCGAAGAGAGTTCCTCGTGGGTCCCCACAAGTATGGCACGTCGAACTCGTACCCGACCGCGAGCGACAACAGCCTGGACAAACTGCTTAGAAAGTCGCCGGCTTATAAGAAGCAGCAACAAGATTAGCAACGAAGACTTAAAAGCAAAGCTGTGGAAGACGACCTCGCGGTCTTTCATCAGAACAGCCACGGCCGTCAACAAAATGCTGACAAGAAGCCAGAGGCCGATGATCTGGCCGGTATCCTTCCGCTTCGAACGGACGGATTGCAGATCGTACAGACCGACCGCTTCGCCTAGCAAGACGTACAGAAGCGCAGCGATAAATCCGATGCCGAGCAACTGATGAAGTCGTAAGACGACCTCAGTCATGGAGGCCGCAAAAAAAATGCTGGCCGCACCGGTCAGGACGATGACGCTAGCATCAAGAAAGATCAGAACGTATCTGAGCAAAAATTGTGGAACTTTGACGCTACGAATTCCGAGATCGATAGGTGCAAACGGCTCCGACTGGGAAACAGTGGCAATTCGCGAAGGGGACAACTCCAATATCGACCGGTTCGAAGGACCGAAGGAGCGCCTAGCGTCCAATCGAGTGGGGGGCAAAGTCGCCTCCAAGAATCAATTGTTGGATAGAAATCTCACGTTGCACTGCAGCGAGATTCCTTGCGGCAATTAGCTAGTCAAGTCAAGTATGGCTAATGATTAATGAAATTCGGAACAAGTGAATTCAGAGTCAGATCAGCGCCGCCGCTTATCGTCGCCTGATTGAATATTGGGCGATTAGCTGGCACATTGAGCAACATTAGCTTTACGACTCAGCCGAAGCATCTCTGAGCGAGGGGAACCCGGCACTGGCTTGGATAGATTGTGCATTCACTGATTGTTAAACAGCCTCGGGCAAAAGTGGAACATTGGAGAAATCTGTGATCCCGCTCGCGATGTTGCTCTTCCTGATCGGCGCGGTGCTTGCCGGCAGCCTCCGCGTTTGGATACTTGTCCCCTTCGTATTCATCACGGCAGTTGTTTCAGGCGTTGCCAGCCTCTTGGCGGGAGCTTCGCTAGCGGTCACAATTGCGTTTATTTTCGTCTCGGTGCTCGCGCCGCAGCTAGGCTACGTGGCCGGATTATTCGCCTGGCACGTGCTGAAAAAATTGACATCTGCGCTGCGGAGGACGCCTTCTCGCAGTCTCTCAGTTTCATTCCTCTACAAGCGACACTCGGCCGATCAGCGTTATTGAATCCGCTTTACGAGTCGCATTGGTTCCTTCATGTCCAATCAAACTTCCTCACTCGTCGAGATCTCGGCCGAATGATGGCGTTTGCAAGCAAGATCGCTTTGGCCGTCACCGCACTCGGGCCGTCCTGCAGGGAGGGTGGTGAGGTCAGGAGGCGCGGCAACTGAGGCGGCCTCACGTTGTCTTTGGCGTGTTCATAGCTCTCCCAACTTCGTCCGCAAGCCCACTAAAGTGCCGGTGCAATCGGTCGTAAATCCTGCGCTTGTTATGGTCCGTTGAGGGTCCCGGATCAGTGCGGCGTCAGCCGCATCCTTGCGAAGTTTTCATCATAGCCCAATACTCGTTGTCTTGAGTGTGCGAGTGAACATTAGGGCCGCGAAGATCGTTCCTTTTGCTCTGCTCGGAAATCAAGCTGCCGGCGAGTCAAACGAACCCGCCTGGCGCCAATCGTAGTGGCACGTTTCACATAGCTGTGTCATCGTCGAGACGTGAGGCTGTGGCCTCCCGCCGCGCCGCGAGCCGGTTCGAGGTTGCTCGCTTGCAGCGCCGCGCGCCTTTCAACTGTGGCGTGATTGAACAGTTCGAGTACCAGACCAAAGGCCGCCAGTTCTTCTTCCTCGATGGCGCCGTCATCGTAACATTCGAGCGTTTCACTTATGATGGCGTCGACCTCGCGCTGCATCGCCAGCAGCTCCTGGTTGGATTTCGCGGTTCGTGCGCTGGAAACCATGGCCAGGATTCTTTTGCGATGGCTGGTGTTTTCGCCCCTTTCATCCCGATTCAAATAGTGACGCAACCAAGCGCCGGCGGAACCGATTCCGGAGAGAAGCAGGAGCGCAAACCAGAAGTAATCGCCGTACTTGTCAAGGAAAGTGCGTTCGGTGCCATCGATGACGGCTGCGGCTCCGCGATGTACCGGCAGCTCGGCGTTCTTCTCGGTGTCCGGCTTGGTGATGTGTGCAGCGCCAGGCACTTGCCGGGCAAGCGCCTGACGGATGGCGAATAGTTGCCGGAAGAATGCCGCGACCGTCGTTTCAGACAAAGCCTTTCGCGCTACGATCAGGTGGCTGACGCTGACCGTCTCGACCTTGTCATCCGGCCAGGCCGGATTCGCATTGAAGACGCTGGGTGGAATTTCCTCGGATTCATAACGCGGGTACTTCAGGGCGATGGCTTCCGATGCCTCGATCGCGAGAAACTTCGGCTCCCCTCGAGCCCGGGCCGTCGCGGCTACGGCGTCGGAGGTGATTTTGCTGTCGAGCGGACCGACCGCCATGAATGCATCGAGGGTCGGGTCGCGCGCGAGTTCCTCGATTTGGTCCGTGCCAAATTGCGTAACCGCAACCTTGTCCGCCTCCACGCCGGAGGCGCTCAGGATGACCCGCAGCAACACAGCGTTCGCCGGCGTCCGGCCGATCACGCCGACCCTGTGCCCTGCGAGATCGGCGATCTCCTTGATTTTCGGCGGGGGCTTTCGTTTGGAGCTCTTGCCCGCAAGTCCGGAAAGCGACCACAGCACAACGAAGTTGTTGCGCACGATGGCGACGGTCTGCGCGTCAGCCGGCATCTCCAGATCGCTGCGACCGACTGCAAGATCGGCCTTGCGAGCACCAAGCAGGGCGAGGGCTTCGGCTGCGCCGTCGGTCCTGACCGGAGACAGCCTGACCGTCCTGCTTTCGCTGGCGAAGGCCTCGGACATCGCCTGAATCACTTTCTGATCGTCGCTTCCGTGCGGTCCGACGGCGATCCGGAGCGTGACCGGCTGCAACGCATAATACAGTGCGCCCGCTGCGCCGCAAAAAATCAGAAGTCCAACCGCCAAGACCAGCAGTAAGGTATTGCTCCTTCTCCGCTGACGGCGGCCTGCGTCACTGGTCTCATTTTTACCATCGGACAAGGACATTGCCGCTGCCAGTTGGAGATCAAAAAGCGCTTACTCTTTGCAAGAAATACCACGTTTCCAACGATAACGCGGATTAGCGTGGCCTTGTTTCAATGGCGGAATACAATCTGGCGGCGTCATGTTTGACGGCGGGACACCGACCCCGGGGGCGACACGGTCAGCAGCGGGCTTTGGGACAAGGCGCGCGCCGAGGCGGCCCCAAAAGGTGATGGTTTGCCAAATCAGGCGAGCCCCTGTCTCTGGGTAGCTTATCGAAATGTCGTCGTCGCTCCGCAGATTTGTGAAGCTTTGACTACAAGAGGGCGGCGCTTTGTAGTTCACCGAACGTGCGCTGAATGCGCGAAGAGCTGGTGGATTGTGGCTGTTGAGAATTTCGATTAGTGACTAGACGTTGTTCTTTGGCTTGGAGTCGAGAAGGCTTGGCAACGGCGGCATTTGCTGGCGAGGAGTATCGGTCGGCTCGTCGGGAGGTGGTTCAACTTCCTCCGGCTTCTTACCGCTGACTAGGACACCAATAAAGCCAACGACCACCAGCGCAGTCCCTGCGATCATCAGCCAGTGCGGCAGTTCTAACGATGGCATCATGCCCTCAGCCGATGCTTCGTGCGCGTCGTAGGAGCCTGTGCGGCGGGCCGCAACAAATTCGCCAGATCGAGGGTCCCGAATAGTACGTACGACAGGAGCGTGAGCACTGAGATAGCGGTGAGAACGCGCAAAATGCTTCAAAGCAGAACGCTCCATCAGCCTCAACAAGTCGGGCGAGGGGACGTTCCTCATGCCGGTAAGGCCGGCATGTCGTTGGTTCCGTCGTGTGTTGGGCCGCTACCCGTCTGGGCGGACTTCTGGCCTAGTCGTTCCAAATGCGTTCTCCGCAATCGCATTCGAACATTCGATAGGTAGACCCGGTGTCGGAATCAACGATCATTCTGACGAGAACGAGCTTGGCCCCGCAGAGAGGGCAGGTCTCGGCGGATTGGTCGTTGACAGTGGCAATTCTCTCGGCCTGAAACAGGTCCATGACGCCGACCCCGATCAACTGGGGTAGGGTCCATTCGGGTTAAGGCGACAATTAGTCCTGCGGGTGATGAATCTCTGACAGCTTGTCGGCGGCAATTGGGGCTCGGCCTTATTCTCGCCACCGGGGCACTGGTCGTTCTTGCGCCGGGCCGCCTTACTCCGTCCTGCCCGCGATCACCCTCTCGAAAGCGCTAGCGAGCTTCCTGAAATGGACGGCGAGGCGCTCGTAAAGCTCACGCTTCTGCACAGGCGTCGCGCTTCTGGCGATCTGATCCGCATAGTCGGCTTCGGCGCGCAGCTTCTCTGCGCTAGCCTTCATGTCCTGCATCGACCTTTACCTTGTCTATTCCACAAGGCGAAGGCTTCGTAGCCGCTTCATTCGATCGAGAGCGTGGACAACCTCATCTCTATCGAGGACGGCGATGAGCCGGTGCACTGTACGCGCGGCGTCATGCGGGCTTGGCGCGGTGTATTCTCCGAGGATGCGCCTGGCATCTTCCAAAGCTCGTAATACCGTGTCCTGATCCGTGGTGTTGATGGTACGCGCCTCACGGTGGATTTGGCACTAAGCCGCAAGTACACGCTCGGTGGACCGCAACCGAACGGGTCTGCCTCCCGGCGGATTCCAGGGCTTGCCGTCGAAGCAATAACAGACGCCCAGGAAGCGAGAATGGCGCGCTTCTCGGCCAATGTCAGCGTGGGGTGGCTTACGACGTCTCGCGGGTCATTGAACACCGTGCCGGGATGAATCAGGGCGTTGATGTTGAAGACATTGTCGTTGATAGCGGTCGTCGGCCGCATGGTACCCTCCTATTCCAGACGAGGTTGCGATGCCGCGCGCCGGGTGCCGGCGCGCGGTGAGATCACGGAGCGACGCTAGGCCGCTTTGGAATCGATCTGCTTGACATTGCCGCCGGCTACGCCGTTGACGGCGATGCGGCGAGGCTTCATGGCCTCGGGGATTTGCCGGACCAGTTCGATCTTGAGCAGGCCATTGTCAAAGGCGGCGTTCTTCACCTGCACATAATCGGCAAGGTTGAACTGCCGCTTGAAGCGCCGGGTCGAGATGCCCTGATACATGAACTCCCGCTCAGTCTTCTCGGCCTTGTCGCCCTCGACGGTAACCACGTTCTGCTCTGCGGTCACCAAGATCTCGTCGGGCGAAAAACCGGCGAGAGCCAGCGAGATCTGATAGTGATCTTCGCCAAGCCGTTCGATGTTATAGGGTGGATAGTGCTCCTCGCCCGCGTGTTGGGCGGCCGCTTCCGCGAGATCGAAGAGGCGGTCGAAGCCGATGGTCGAGCGCCAGAGGGGTGAAAAGTCGTAAGTGCGCATAGCCAAATCCTCCAGTGAGCAAGTTGGTTACGAGCGGCACCGGACACGACCGGTGCCCGTCTCCTAGCCCGGGTCCATCAGGCACCCGGGACGCCACCGTAAGGTGGCGACGAAGAAATTAGGAAAATCGGTTTTGGTTTCAAGCAAGCCGCAAAAAGTTTTTGGGGGCATGGGTGCGTCGGAGACGGTGTTGCACCAACGGTTAGCAGGGACCCACCCGGCCCCCTGGAAGGGAATCAATTTCCTCGGCCATCGGGCCCTCAGGGGGGCGGCGTTTAGAAACGATCTACTCGTCATCCGGCATAATCCGCTGAACCATTCTGCGTCCTTAACCGTCATATTTGGCGGAGGAGGCCTATGGATGAAGCTGAGGATCCCCTCGAACTAGAACGCAAGATTGCACAAGCGAGCCGCATCTCTTCGCGCATCACGGACCAGACGACTTATGAGCGGCTTAGCGCGTGGGTCGAGGAACTGAGACAGAGGCTCGAGCAACGTCTGGCCGCCCGCCGAATGCGGGAAGAGATTAGAGCGCGCGCCCACGAGCTTTGGGAACAGAACGGACGGCCAGCAGGCCGCGACCTGGAGTTCTGGCTGCAAGCCGAGTCCGAGATCAGCGAGCTCCGTTCGCAATGATCAGTGCTTCCGTATTGGCGGCTCAGACGTGTGCCTGAATGTCTCGATGTGTCGATCCAGTTGCCATAGCTCCACGTCGTGACCATCAACGAGCTGCTTGGCGAGCCAGATAGCTTCGGCCTCATCGTTACACTGCGCATCAACGCGATTTTGAACGTGGCCGTCTGGCCCCATGATGTATGCGCGGTAATCCTGCATAGTGTGGCCTCCTAAAGCGGAGGGTGCCCTTTATCCAGCCAATGGCTGATACCCGAGGCTGCCTCTAACTGCCTGGCCTTACGGATCAGCTTCTCGCGCTCACCGCCCAGGGGGAGGCCCTGCGCTTCCTTACGCAGCTTCCGAGCATGCTGCGCGAGCCGCCGATCTAATGCATGGTTTGCTTGACGCGGCGTCTTTCCATGGCGCGCTCCTTCCTGAGCATTGCGCCGTCCACCTGGGAATTTTGCAGCCATAAGGAATTGGTCCGCTGGTAGTGGCCGACAACTAGCCGTGGCGACATCAAATTCGCTCTATGCGCTGCTGAGCTTCTGAGCCGCGCTTTGGGAAACTCTGTACACTTTGTAACTTATCGCGTGAGAAAGCGGGGGCTTGCGCGCTTGCCTGGGGCGAATACCGATCACATCATGGTTTCGGGATGAAACAACGGATGTCGATCTGCAGCGCCTTGCCGAGCGTCCAATTGTAGAAGGGCCAGACCATCGTGCGGCCAGCGCGGTTCGGCTCCTTGATAACGGCCTCGTCCGGTACGTCCCATCATTGGCCCTCGGGCGGCGCACAGGCGGCCGACCTTCCGGTCAAGGCCAAGGCAGTCGAATATGTGAGGGTCTGTTCGCTGTACGGCGCCGGCTTCTACTACATTCCGGGCACCGACACCTGCATCAAGATCGGCGGCTATGTGCGTGCCGACGTGACCTTCAACGCCGGGGGCGCCCACGGCCAGCCGGCGTGGAGCAGCGATCCCGGGCAGCAGAACCGCTTTCGCGATTATTTCATTGACCGCTCGCGCATAGTGCTTACGGTCGATACCCGTACCGCCACCGAATACGGCGTGGTCCGCACCTTCGGTTCGGCCAAATTCCAGTTCAACAACTTCGCCAGCTCCAATCCGACCACGCTCCAGGCGTTCCCGGGCGGCGTCTCAAACTCGCTTTCCACTCCCGGCGGCGGCTATGTCGCGGTCTATGATTTGTTTATCCAGTTTGCGGGGTTCACCTTCGGCAAGTCAGCTTCGGCCTTCGCATCGCCCTGGCAGGGTAATCCGGGCAACCTCACGTCGTTCCTGCTGGGTGGCTATAGTGGCGATAACAGCGGGCCGAACAACATCCAGTACATGGCGGAATTCGGCAACGGCGTATCGGGCACGATCGGCCTCGATGATCCGACCGTCTGGGATCGCACTGCGATCTACAATCTGAGCATCCCCGGTGCGATCGGCGCCAACGGCACTGGATCGAACGCCTATGCCGGCACGCACGCGCCCGATATCGTCGGTAACATCCGGGTCAATCAGGCTTGGGGTCTATTCCAGATCTCGGCTGCGGCGCATGAGGTCAATGGCGCCTACAACATTCTGGGCGCCGGCGGCGTGCCGACGAACTTTTCCGAAATCAGCGGGCACCCCGAGACCAAGTGGGGCGGCGCGGTGATGGCGGCGTTGCAGGTCAAGAATCTGCCGACGGGTGCCGGCGACGACGTCAAGGTTGATGCGAGTTTCGCCAAGGGTGCCACGAAATACATTATCTCGACTGATGCGACCTCGCCGAGCTTTGCGATGTTCGGCGGTAGCGGTTTTGGCTATCAGAGCGTCGGATTTGGCGCCACCACGGACGGTGTTTACATGCCGGGCGCGCTCGGCACCGGCGGCATCGCCCTGACGCAAGCCTGGGGCATTCGCGGCGCGTTCAATCACAACTGGGATGCGTACTGGAGCACCAGCCTGTTCGGCAGCTACTCATCCGTCCGCTTTGATGGCGGCTCCAACGACAATATCAATGGCCTCGGTACCATCACCGCCAAGGGCGCTTAGTGTGCTGCCTTCGCCGCCAGCCATCCGGGTCAGGCAGCGATCGGCAACTACATCTGCAATCCCGACTTCAACGTCGCGCAACTCGGCGTGGTCACCCGCTGGACTCCCGTCAACAACTTGACGTTCTCGGCCGAAGTGATGTGGACCCACCTCGACCAGAAAATGTCGGGCAGCTCGATCTTCGCTGCAACCGCGCCGAAACCGGTCGCGCTCTACGAGTTCAAGGACCAAGATACGTTCCAACTCGAGCTTCGCGCGCAGCGCAATTTCTGAACGAGCGCGAGACGCGAGGATGGTTAGATAGGCACGCTGCGCTTTCTGCTGCTGGGTACATCAACCTCGCAAAGACCGTCGAGAAGGCCCGATGCCGGGACGTTGGCTCGGCTGGCAATTCGCCACTCTAGCGCAAGGATCAGATCGGGCATCTCGCACGTTTGCAGTAAGCCACGGACAGGACGCGCCACTAGAGTGGGGGCGGTTGTGTAAACCATTCACGCCTCTTAGTTCTAAGAAACGGAGGGCCGCCCCTCGCGCGCAGCTCTCGGCAGCCTTGGTGGTCGCTAGATGTACGCGCGGCCGGGGCTGCATTCCATTTGGAGGGCCTCATGGACGACGCGACCTTGCTGCTGCCGGAACGCCGTCGCTGGGAATCCGTCGAACTGGAAGCCGAAGTGCGCGGCATCCTTGATGCAATTGAAGCACCACCGGCCCACGCCGAGGTGATCACCAAGTTTCAAAAAATTCTGTACTGGGCACGGCTGTTCAATGAGGACGGCCGGGGGCAGATCGTTCTCGCATCTCGCTGCATTCTTGAATCTGAAGGCAACCAAGACGCATTCCGCCAACCGTTCGTGTCTGCGGTGCTGTCATCGGTCGGCGAGTTTGCAGATCGAGGCTTGGAGCTCGTCGAGGCGTTCGATCAGATCAACCTCGTCGGCATCCTCGAACAAATGCGGGCGCTGGAGCTCTTCTACCTATCTGATGTGCCAAGCGCTCTGTGCCAAATTGTACGGAACAAACTGGGGCGGATCCTTTCCCCGCCACAGCCTGAACCGGTGAAGGCGCCGAGCACATTGGAGCGACGCGCCGCGGACAAGCAGGCGACCGCTGAGGCCAACAGACGGATCGTTGAACGGAACATAGCCCTGGGACGCCGGCTGGCAGAGCTACGGGACACCATGCCGAGTAACAGGAAATTCGGCGCGGCGGTTCGCAAGCTCGGTCACGACAATCCACTGGAAGTGGCGGAGATGGCGCGCGTGGCCAGGCGCTACGGAGACCGGACCGAGATTTACTCCAAGGTCGGCTGGCGCGTTCTGAAGGAGATGGCATCAACGGCAACGTCCGAGACGCAGCGTCGCAAGTTCGAGGATAGAATTATAGCCGGCGAGCGCGTAACCGGCGCCGAAATCATCCGCGCGCGCTCGCACAGCGCGGACTGCTTTAAGAAGAAATAACCGCGGCCAGTCTTAACTCTGGCAAGTTAGTCATCGTGGGGCGCGGTTGGCGCCGCCATGGTGGTGGCGCGCTGCAGGAATTGCGGGGAATGATGCCGCGGCTCGCGCGGGGCAGGGCGTTCGGACGGATCGCGGCCGAGTTTTGATTGCAGTTCGACGAGGTCGGTGAAGACGTCGGCCTGGCGCCGCAATTCGTCGGCGACCAACGCCGGTTGACACGAAATCGTCGAAACGACGGTCACCCGAACCCCGCGGCGCTGCAACGCCTCTACCAGGGGGCGGAAATCGCCATCACCGGAGAACAGCACGATCTGGTCGACATGTGGTGCGAGTTCCATGGCATCGACGGCGAGTTCGATGTCCATGTTGCCCTTCACGTTGCGACGGCCACTGGCGCCGATGAATTCCTTGGTCGCCTTGGTGACGACGGTGTAGCCGTTGTAGTCGAGCCAATCGATCAGCGGACGGATCGAGGAGTATTCCTGATTCTCGATGACCGCCGTGTAGTAGAACGCACGCAACAGCGTCCCTCGGCTCTGAAACTCCTTGAGAAGGCGTTTGTAATCGATGTCGAAGCCGAGCGTCTTGGCCGTTGCGTAGAGGTTGGCGCCGTCGATGAATAGCGCAATCTTGTTGGGGGCTTGCATGAGCTAAACACTCTTCTAATTACAGACATAGAGTATCGTTCCCGCCCCATATCCGGGCCGAGCCAAATCGGAGTTCCAATTGAAGAGAGGCATTCGCGCCCGAATTGCTAAATGCAGATCAGGCGTACACTCAATCGTTTTAGGGTTCAAATTAATTCTTCTCTGCTAAGGTCTCGACCTGTGCAGCCATCCAAGGCGCAAAATCAGGATAGCGAGGAAAGGGCTAACCAAGGGCAGCGTGATGGGATCGTGATTTGAGATTGAGGTGCGCCGGCTCGGGCGATTTGATGGTGACCCGGTACGGGTGGGTCCGGTGAACGCGCCGGCTGAAATTGCAGATATACCGCACGCGAGGACGTCTGGCCTATTACCCGACATGGTGCGACAGCGAATAGCTATTCAATCCGCCCGTTTCTGCCCGCCGCCCACCATACCCCGGGCTGTGCCGAATTCCGATAAGTTGATTAGGGCACCCTTCAACAATTGAGATTACGGTCGTCATGCCTAGACCCTATTCTGTGGCTTGCGTCCGGAGCTGCCTCGGACGCTGACTGACCTCGGCGCACTGGGGCCGTTCAATTCGGTGACGGGATAACCAAATGGAGCTGCGCAAGTCACGGCGTGTGGTGTTCGAGCGAGGGTATGACGCTCACATGATGGCTATCGACGGCACTTGGCACCGAGCTTGCCAGATCCAGGACATCTCGGAGACCGGAGCGAAACTCAGTGTAGAGAGTTCGATCGAAGGTCTGCCTTTAAAGGAATTTTTTCTAGTACTATCGTCTACCGGAACGGCATTTCGACGTTGCGAACTAGCCTGGGTGAACGGTGATAACCTCGGCGTCTATTTCAAAAGACCGGGAGAAAAGAAGGCTTTGAAATCTGGCTAAGGGCCACACCTTCAACCGGGTCCGCCCAAGCGAGCCTGATCTCCTAGAGGCCATCCGGGGACGCACTGACGCTCCTTAGCGCTGAGGCTTGCTGAGTTGCAGGCAGCCCTTCAAATCGCATCTGGGCGCCGCCCTATGACCATCGAACATGATTTTAACGCACAAAAAACGGCAAGCCGGTGTCTTTGGTCCTGACCGAAAGAGGCTGCTCATCACGCAAGCCGTTTCTCAGGTTTGTTAGTACGAAAAAATTATCTTACTGTAGTCGAGCGAGAGCGATTCCGTTGGAAGGTGATCTTTCGTCGCGCTCTTCGTACCGCCACCGATGACAAAATCGAGTTGTTCCTCGGTCAGTTCGCAAACGGAGGGCTTGCTCTCGGCGTTGCTCATGGTTGCTCCTGGGTGAAGGTGCGGGTGAACGTGCTCCATCTGGCTCACCGATACCGTGATGCAGATCACGCGGATAATCGAGCGAAGAGCTGCGCCGTCGACGTCGCGTGGCGGATATTGGTCGATTGTCGCCGAGTTCACGGAGATGAAATCCGGCAAGCGTTCGGATCGGCCAGCGCTGAACTTCTCGATTGTGACGAAGGTCACAGCGGCGTTCGGCGGCCCCACGTTATGTTCGCGTGCTGCTCAGACCGGGAGAGATCTATGAGCTACGAACAAAAGTCATCACGATCCGACCACCTGACCTCCACGACCAAGGACGGCAAGATCGAGTTGACCGAGGAACAATTGAGCCGGGCCGGCGGCGGCGTCCATTTGAAGTATCAGGCTGCTCTGAAAGTGAGGACTGAGACCGTTTTTATCAATTCTTAGCGTCGTCGATGACGAGGGGTGACTGTGATCACCGCCGTCACCTCTCGGGACGCTGCGCTGACGATTATGGCGATCCGCCGCGGAAGCCGGTCCAGATACCGTGTGCGGCAAGGAAGTCTCGCCACTCGTTGTATTCAACGTCACCACCCGTGTCGCCGCGCAGAAGCAACCGCACCGGGTCATTGACAGGTAGCGCTGTGCCACACGGGAGAGCCACGTAGGCAATCTCTTCCGGGCCACCCAGCCGGCGCGAAATCGCGGCGTTCATTGCGGCAACCGATGCTCGTCTCGATTCCACCGGCAGGATCTGGCCGGACGCACACAAAGCGATCGCATTGGCAACAACGTCCTCGGCGGTCGCATCGCTATGGTCGGCAATAGCGCCGAGCCGGCATGGTCCGGCCGCAAGCCCGGCGATGATCGCGCGCGCGGCCGCGTTGTCGAAATTGAGGCGACCCGCCGCCGTGCGCAGCGCGTATTCGATCTTGCCGGCTCCGCGGGCGAGCGTGAACGTATTGGCGAGCAGCCGCTGACGTTGCCCGTGCTCATCCAGCGCGTTGCCGTCGCGAACGAACAGATCGCGGCGGAAGAATTGATCGATGAGGAAGTCGCGGGCCAACTCGCGGACGTCCTCATCTCCGATCACCGCGAGTGTCTCGCGTGCGGCTTGTCCGAGCACAAAGGAATCGTGGTTCTCGACCAGCGTGGCAGAACCCACCGGCTTAAGCCCGATTTCCGCCATTTCGGAACGTACTTCGGTGACAAACAGCGGACTCCAATGCTGTCCCATGTATTCATGTGCGAGATAAGCGGGAGCAAAGCGAGATTTCTGCTCTTTGAGCAGCGTGAGCATGGGGCTTGCGACCAAGGCCGGCGCTTTCAGCGCGAGAAGGGAATCGACGATTTTCAGCGCGTCAGCAACACGTTCGGTGCTGTCGCCTGCGCACGTCTCTCCGACTGCCCGCACCAGGCGCTGGAACGGTAGATCAGCGGCGCGTCCTGGCATGGCGTTATAGCTGATGTAGACAAGTCCGCCGGGCTTGATGTGGCGATCGATAAACGAACGCATATCGGCGCGAATTAGTGGTGCGACCCACGAATAGACGCCGTGCGCCACGATATAGTCAAATTTCGGAAGCGGCAGATCGGACGCGACGGCGAAATCCGCGGCATGAAAGCTGACATTGGCGACGCCGGCCTCATCGGCAAAACTCCGGCCGTGGTCAACATGCTCCGGCATTGCATCGATGGCGTGAAACTGGCCGCTCGGGTGCATCGCCGCCAGCATGGCGGCCGTCACTCCTTGGCCACAACCAAGATCGCACCACGCAAATCCGCCTTCGCGCGCCGGCGGCACCAGGCCCGATATGACAGCCACGTGATCGAGCCAGGCCGGCGCTAGTTCGTGAATGAAAGCGCGCACATACGGAACATCCGCAACATACCCCTTGAATTGAACGACCATCGTTCGCTCCCGCGAACCCAGCTCAACCGCGCGAATGGCGGCTGTCCGGAACAGTTCCTGAGATCCTCGCCGCGTATCTTCCTTGACGCTGGAAACGTGCTTAAGAAGCTTGTCCACTTACGCGTCGCGTTCGGCCTTCGCCTGATCGCGAATGCGGGCCGCTCATCAAGCGCCGCGCGCGCGTCCTTGCCCAATTGCAGATCGGCGAGCACCCGCTCAAAGCTGGGCTGAGCCTATTTACAGTCAGCGGCTGGGAGCTTTGACGTCAAGGGGAGAAGGGCTAAACCTTATCTTTACTCCACCAACAGCCCTGTTTAGCTCTTCCTCGGCAAGTTCGATCTTGCCATCGTTTGTGGTCTTTGTCAGGTGATCGCGACGAGAGCCTTTTGGTTTGTCCGGATTCGTCATGATGTCTCCTCACTAGCCAAATCACGTTTCCTATTTCGTGCTTCTGGGGTAGCTGAGCCAAACGCAGGCTATACTATTTGAACGCGCGCAGGGGATGCGACTTCACACCGCGTCCCGCGGGATCGCCTCGCGAACGATTGCGTAGCTGACCGCTGGTCAACGTCGGCTTGCGGGCCTGAAGAATGTAATTCTCACCGTGCCGTGGGCGGGTCCTCTCCGCCATCACCTTCTCGATTTCGCCAGCCCCACGGGGCAGTCCTTTCGGTCCGGATTGAGTTCCCGGACGACGTGACGGTTCAGCGCCTTCATGACCCCGATCCGCGCCAGCATAGGGTCACCACCGCGGCTACACAGCATCAGCGCTTCGATCGCGACTTGCCAGTCCGGCAGGTCGGATTCCGTTTTCGGCAACTTCATGATGTAGTCGGCAGCGTCCTTGAGTGTGACAAGCTGGCGACCGTTCGGCAGTGGAATCGGATCCTCGAATTTGCGCTGCCAGCCCGTCTCAGCCACCGGATGTTTTCCTGGCGGGAGCAAAGCTAGAACTTGATCGGCGATTTTCGATCGAACGATAGAATCTCATTGAACCTGGTCGGTCCATACCGTCTGCCGTCGGAGTCCGTGATGTGCACGTCCCATCCGGTTTTATGAAGTGTATTCGCCTTTGCCACAGTCAGCGTCGGGCTGGTATTCTGCGTTTCAACCCAATTGCCGTCCTTGGATGCGTGGATCGTAAATGCTTCCATCTTTCCTCAATCAATGTTTGAGCGTCTTTGTTACTGAGCCCGATTCAGTTCGAGGGCTCGAAACCTTAGACGGCGGTGACAAAGCTTTGCGTACTTCGGCAATTTCTGCATTCGTAAACGTGATGGACGAAACCGGGCTTATGAGGCTCGATGCAGGAAAAACGCATCTTGGAGCCACATTTTATGCAATCTAAATCTTTGCCTAAACCTTTGGGCTCGCTCTCACCGTTTGGCATTTTCGACCATAAGAGTGGTTGCGTAGTGACGATGGTTTCACAACTGGAAAACCGCGACAACCAATCAGAAATTGCCGCCCATCGCCGCGGGTTACCGCTTGCAGAATCAATCGCGCGGGTGTGCTATCGCTCCATACCGCGCTGAGGTTGCCTTTTGCATGGGAAACAAAACTACGCCGATTGTCCGCGTCGTTTTCGCCTGCAGAAGGCCAGTCGGGAGGCGGAAAAGGCAGAAGCCGAAGCCTGGTCGATGCGCATGGAGGGCTACGGCGGGCCCGCGCAGCCGTCACCGACGATCGCACAATGCCTCAACGGCGGACTGAGCTGGCTTGAGGTCGAGTGCAATCGCTGCAAGACCCGCGCGAGCCTGCCGCTCGATGCCATCCGTCGGCCGCGGGACACGCCCATATGGAAGCTGGAAGCCTCACTGAAGTGCCGATCGTGTCGGAAGGGTCGCTCGGCGCCGCCGGTACGGATGATCAAACTGACCGAGGCGCGTGCGATCACGCCTTACAAGTGGGTGCATCCGGACGAGGAGAGGTGAGGGCCCGGCCACATTTTCTGGGGCGTCACTTTTTCAAAGATACGGGCGTTCTCAGAGCCGACAGACCCAGGTCGGTTATCCGATAGGAGATGTCCGAACCAGTGCCGCGGCGCTCGATCCAGCCGAGAGCAAGAAGTTTTATCTTGACCCTCGGCGCGGGCGGCACCGCCGCGACCTTCACCCAGGCACCGGCTCGAAGGTACTGCATAAACTGGCGATGATGGTGGTTCATGACAAGCTCTCTCCGATTCGCCGACCGGCTCCCAAGGGCTGCGAGATGCGCCTACTAGGTCGGTCAATCGCACCCGATCGCCCAGCTTGAGCTCGATTGACGTCATTTGACCTTCGCCTCAATTCTAGCTCGACAAGCCGGCGGCATCAGTTGGCGTCCGTGACCTTTCCCTTACCGTCGCAGGATTTGCACTTGAGGGGATAGATTTTATGACCTGGCTGCACAGGTTGCCTCACGACTGGGTAGCCCGTCCCATTGCAGGCTGGGCAGACATGCTCTTTGATCTTCGAACTTTTCGTGCCGCTCATTTCGAGGCCCTCCGTTCGCTATTCGCGGATCAGTCCTTTTCGCTCCGCCCTCAGCCCTTGCTCTAGGCCGATCTGATGGTCCGTCAGGGTGTTTTGTCTGCCTCGGCGCGAAGGGTCGACAGCCCAATTATTGCACCCGACATGTCTTTGGCGGCTACCTCGGGAATGGCAAGCATCTGCCAGTTGAGCCAGTTTCGCCAGTGCGTCTTTAGCCTCTCGACGGACCGGAGCCTAGTAAATCGGCCTCTGCAAGAAAATCCAGATCAGAAAAATCAGAGCACCAATAATCCAAAGGAGGACCTTAGGATTTTGGGTCCACTTCCAATCCTTCACTTTGCCTTCGCCTTCAGCCCCAACTCGAACACCATCGCCATCATTGCGCGTAGAGCTTCTGGCCGGGTCATCTCCCCTGGCTGTTTGGCAATCCATTTATCCAAGGCCTGCAGGTCGTGAGGCGGCAGACGCACGCCCACGAGGGTCGCCCCCACCGGAGGGCGACCAATCCGCTTCTTTCTGTTATCAGAAACATTTGACTTAGCCATTACTAACTGATAACAGAAAAGGCAAGCCGGGGCAAGGCGGCTACCTCGCCACCGGCTCTAACTCCAACCCAAGGGGTAAGCCATATGGCCAGAGCTAAGAATCAGAATATCACAAAAGACCCGGTGTTCGCCGCGATCGAAAAGCATCGGAAGGCGATGAGGGAGCTTGATAAGGCGCTTGAGGAAGTGCCCGGCACCCTCAGTCCTGATCCCAAGAAAGAAAAGAAGTTCAGCAATCGCGAGTTGGATGCCCGAGACCAGTTGGTGTCGACCGTGCCGACGACCCTGCATGGCCTATTGGCGGTGGTGACCTACGTCGTTGGCGTGACCAACGGACCACTTTCGCCCTCCGGCAAGGCAGACAACACTTTTGAAGAACCAGAGTCTCTCTGCGACATCCTCGCCAATGCCGAGAAGATTCTCGCGGCACAGATCGGGAGCGCGGCATGAGCACCCGACATCGCCGCCGACCGAAGGCAGCCACCGCGAAAGGCCGCCCCACCACTCAGGCAGAGCGCGACGCGATCACGTTTGAGCCGATCACCGGCGTGAAGATTGGCACAAATAAAAAATGGGCGTTTGCGCACCTTCCCTACGTTCGCATGGCAGTGCTTTTACTGGAGGACAATCCAGAAGAGCTGAAACAAACATGGGAACGGCTAACCGAAACGGATGAGGATAAAGATAACGCGCTGGATTTGATTGAAAGTCTTATTCTGTGCCGCAAGGACTTCGAGGGTCTAGTCGAGCTATTGAACGTGGCGCTCGCGCGCAGCTTCCTCACGCTCGATCGCATGGGCTACTGTCCCGAAAACCCAGCATGACGCGCCGCCTACCCTTTGAACTTCAAGCCCGGCCTTCGCGCCGGGCTTTTTCTTGGAAGGCGCACCTATTGTCAGGTTATTCCGCCGCGACAAACGGGCCGTTTCTGGTCAATTCATCGCGGCACGGGGAATGGCCGCACCCCACCCACCGGCCGCAGACAATCGATGCGGATGGAGCGCCAACCGGGTGCTTTAGACGCGCTTATCTCGCCAGCTTTGGAGGCTTCTCTGACCGTACCCCAGGCGTCCGAACCGGACTCAATTCCGACGCCAACGGGTTGTCCTCAGCTTAGGCCGCTGCCAACCACCGCAAGATGGCATCATATCGGATAGGCTTCCCAACGACGGCTGTGGCGTCGGCTTCCGCGCCAGCATCGTCATAGGTGCCGCTAAACCCGATGCGCTGGACCCGCTCGACCACAGGGCGGTTTGTTGGCGTATGCTCCTGGCTCAGCATTTCACCGGTCCATCTGCCATCGGCACATTCGTAGGTCCCTGTGTAATAGACATAGGAATCGCCGCCAAGGATCGTGCCGTTGCGCAGGATCAGGACGCCGCTAACCTCAACGTCCACTCCATCGATTGAAACGGCAGCTAAGGAATAGAGCCCATTCCTGATCATGATTGCTTCCGGGCAGCCAGCGAAACATAGCTGACCACGGCGGGACTGTCGCCTGAATGTCCCTCTCTGGGCAAGCACTGCCAGTAGAGGCGCGGTCTGCCGCGCCTTTTTTGCATTCCGCATTCCCTCGCGACAAAACGGGGTCTGTGAGCCGAAATCATCGCGAAGAACGCACCTAGGCGTTGTTTGATGAGACCGTCCGGCATGATAGCCTCCGGTTGATCCCCCACGCGGAGGGATCATATCCAGTAGAGCAAGGTACCTGAGCCCCGTCCCACCCAGGCGGGGCTTTTTTCGACTTGGGCGGGCGCCTGCTCATGCGGATTTCGGCCGGCCACATTTGTCTCAAAAGAATTGGTGAACTTTTCTCTCCGCACTACTTTGTCTCAGGGGCTAAAAGTTCACCCAGTTAGAAAGGACAGCAAATGGGCGGCTTTCGGTCCCGTGCCTGTTTAATTTTGCGTTGTGTGCACTGGTGGACTGTTCTTCCTGCATTGAACAGCGCATCATCCTACCATCACAACCCGGATCCTGGCTTATATCTGTGATGAGACCGCCGGTTGCGTTCCCGCCCTTACTCACACGGGCATGGAGCAAGACCGTGAAAGACTATCGGGCTTCAATCGATAAACTCCGCAAGGATGCGGCAGACGCCGCCCTGATCCGGGACATGGCCACGGACAAGGCCAAGTTCGAGATGTACGACCGATTGCACCGGCACTTAGATGGGCTTGCGGACGAAGTTGAGCGAGCTATGAATGGGCCAAAGACAGCGTAGCCCTGCCTCAGTTGGCGGCTTCCTTCGGGCAGATCGCACGCTTACCCATGCGCCGGGGAGCACCAAAACAAAATACCGCTGAACAAAAACGCGGTTCCATCGTCTTAATCAAAAGACGTTGGAATGATGTCATGCGTAACAAAAACGAGTGCGTGGAACTGGAAACGCAGATCATGAAGTATCGGCAATTCGTACTGCTGATTGCCGACGATGCCTTCAAAAGGATAGCGAGAGAAAAGATCGCCGAATTTGAACGGAAGCTCCGCGAGATCGACGAGTAAGGCCGCCATGCCGGCACACTGGAGCTGGGCAACCGCGATTACGTTCTCAACAAGCCTTACGGCGTCGGCTAACGCACTGCCTGAGATTTGATTGTTCACGAAATCAAAGCCCGCCGGTTCACGCTGGCGGGTCAATTCAGAGCGACCAAAAACTCTCGCGGGGGTGGGCTTTAGGAAGGCCTCAAATGCACGACAATAAGGCCAGTGGCGTCGCTAATCATAATGCGTCCGATCATATCCGACCGGTTAATCTTGAGGGGAACTGCACGGGTCTCGATCCCGGCTACCCTTGGATGGCCTTCGTACTCACCAACATAGTCACGGATCCACCTGTCGCTAAGGAAGGATGAGCGCCACTGCCGGCCGTTGTAGAGATCGGCTGGTGTCCATGCGTGATACTCAAGATGGACGATGGCTTTCTGAGCAACCGAAAGCGCAGCGGCTTTTGCCTTTGCGAAAATCTCGTCGTCGCAGTGCATGGCGGCTGCTGAAGAGAAAACAACATCAGCTTGCTCATCAAAAAGGGTGGCGGCGTCGGCCATAGACCCCTGGATCACTTTTGCACCAGGGGGCAGCACCTCGCGCTTGCCAGCGGCAATCGCCTCTTCGTTCAGTTCAATGCCGTAAAGTTTGATGGAAGGATCAATGTCGGCGATCTCCCGAAGATTGCCGCCCACGTTGCATCCGAGTTCCAGCACTGATTTAGGCGCGATCTCCACGATCTGCTTAGCGAGCCACTTCTTAAGCTCTGTTCTCGGCAGAAAGCTTTCGTGGCCGCGTCCAGACTTCTCCCGCCAGTGAGATTGCCAGTAGTCGGAAGTCCGGCCGCGAATGAACGTTGGCAGAGGCATTGCTGCACTGGCAAGTCTCCACAGACGATATCTGAAACCGGCAGCGGCCATTGTTGCGATGCCCTCATGGAGGGAGGGCAGAGTGTACTACCGCAGCAGTTTAGGAGTCCATCCAGCGTACTTCCGCATAGTCGAGAGTGCCAGCCACAGGTCGTCCGTATCCGATGCGGTTCATTCCAGAACTTCATACTCGAATGCGACGCCCTCCGGGTCGTTTTCCTCGAACCACGTTTCCGCCGCGTCAGCATTCGCAAAAACCTTGAGGTGATTAAGGTCTCCGACCTGCTTGCTCGTATCCACGTAGATCAGCACGGTCATTTTAAGCCCTGGATTCCGACTTGGCATCGATCGGTTCCTCGTCGGCGAGCCGTTCAGCCCACCGATCCCTGCGCTTCGCCTTCGCCGTGCGATTGTAAACCTCTACGTCGTTCAGGTCGGCTTCCGGCTCGGATGACTCTTCACTCGCGATGGCGTCCGGTTCAGCGTCAACGCCTCGTCGGCGCGATGCGAGTCCGATGAAGCCCAGCATTAGCAAAAGGGCGCCAGCTATCATCAGCCAGTGGGGGTATTCGATCGATGACAGGGCGGTCATACTTTCAGCCTCAGGCGGGTGAACTGGTGGAAGAACTTGCCAAATGTTCTCGCGTTCCTATTGCCTGCGGACTCGCCCATGCGCTGGCGCCGACCGACCGGCACATTGCAGCCCGCAAACCAAACCCCCACCGGCGGGCTTACCAGTCTCGACTGAGCCCTACTGCTGGAACGATGTAGCCTTGCTGGAGTCGATTCAGGCTTCCGGTAGATATGCGACCGGAAGAAAACCCGTGACCGAGCCCGGGTTGGCGGCTCTGGCGTGTGTGGAGTGCGCCAGGGCCGTTTATTGGCTTTTCTTTCAAAGGAATTTGACGCCGATCATCTTTCCCGTTCGCCAGATAATTATGCACCTATGCCTGGTGCCGTCAGTGGCTACCAGCAATGTAAATTGTGCCGGAAGCTCGTTCGCGCTGACTACCTCCAACGTGGCTCCAGTCTCGGATTGGTTCCGGACGAGACAGGCGATCCTCAGCCCGCGAAACTCAATACTTCCTGCCTTCAAACCGCTTCGACCCCAGTATTTCCTAAGCGCGTTGTCGCGTTTCAAACGCATTGTTCGCCTTTTAATCTGGCGGCCTCAATCCCGGGGATGTCAGCCACTCGGTGATGTGGTTGGCTGTGTCGGCCTGCCTTGCCCTACGCTCCATGCGTGCACGTTCGCTGCTATCCAAAGGAAGGGCTTCGGCCTTTGCTCTAATCTCGTCGATCCGTTCCGCGATCCGCTCTTCCAATGAAGCTGTGTGCTTCACCTGATGACGCCGCAGCATGAGGATTCCTCCAGAGGGTCCTGCCTCGCTGGCCATAACGCTTTTTGGGGAACCAAAGTTCCAGTACAATTTGCTGACCCCAACCAGGAATACTGGTTGCAAGGCACGGGCCCAGACCGCCTAAGCCAAGCGGCTGTCCGGAGGACCGGCTTTCGACCCGCGAAACTGATCGGGGACGGAGGTAGCCAAGCTCTCCAGATTTGATTGCTCTTCGGTCAGGCGCTTTTGGACAAACTGCCGTTCAAGTTCTGTCAGGCTGGTCTGCAATAGGTTGCGATAGCGTTGAATATTACTGCGATGGGTACGCAAGCGAGCCAACTGTTGATCAATCATCTATCGTCGTCCTTTGACGAGTGGGTTTATTTTCTTGCTTAAGGCCACAAGGCTGGCCAGAGCGGAACATCTTCGCTCGGCGGCAGTGGCATTTCCCTGGCCGGCTCCTAAAATGCCGGCTCACTAAGTCTGTCGCAGGTTCGTGACGCTTTGATTACAAGAGGCGAGCAGGGCGCTGGGGCCGTTTTGATTTCTGAAGCGAGGACAGTAACGCTCAGGCAATAAATAGCCGCAGGCATTGGCGCGCTGCGGCTTTAGCCGGGTAAATGCATCGATGATGAAATGACGAACCGCCGGCTCCGGTTTCTAAAGACTGATCCAAACCTTAATGCATGAGGAGTCCAGTTTTCTGTTCCGCGATGGAAACCGCGGAGATGTTGCCGCCATGCGATAGGAAATGGTTCGAGCGTTCAACCTGCGCTCATCATTTGTACCTTTGAGAGTTAGGCTGGCATTCGATGCAACTCCCGTGAGCCGGCTCGGCCTCATTCGACCGTCGTTCCGGGGACCGAAAGCCGCTTCTGCTTGGAACTACGCGCTGGGCTAGCAATTGGACTTTTCATGAAGATGGCCAAAGCAATCCGGCAGCAGGCAGTCACCGCAGAACGGGTAGCGGCGAGCTCGGCTGACGCGATTGTGGTCGATCAGATGAAGTCTTTGGCCCAGGCCTTCAGAGTTCAGGCCGAAATCATGAAGAAGAACAAAAAGAACAAGAAAAACAAGAAATGAGATTCTCGATAAAGGCGAAGTGCAAGGACGGCGAAATCCTGCATCGGAGGAAGACCCCCGAGGCTGCGCTGAAGAAGGCTCGCGAGATGTCGCAAACGGGCTGCTACGACATCCACATCACCACTCCCGAAGGCCGAGACTACCATTCGTCAGAGTTTGCAGATCTACCGCGCACGCCCGCTGCACGGCGAGCTCCTCAGCCGTCTGGAGTTGGAGGGCAGCGAAGCCGCTGAGGTGATTGCGGCGGAGAACGGCGCCGGGCTTTTTCATGGAGGCCGACGGCTATCGTCAGGATATTCCGCCGCGACAACAGCCGGCTTTCAAGCCGTTTCATCGAGTCCACGGACGCGCCCGCTACCTGCCCAGCGACGCGGACAATCGACGCGAATGGAGGGCGCGTAAGCGTCCAGTGGGACGCCGGCTCAGATTTCAGCTATCAGGAATTTCCGGGCAACTGACGGTGTCGGTGAGCCGAAATCATCGCGAAGAACGCACCTAGGCGTTGTTTGATGGGACCGTCCGGCATGATAGCCTCCGGTTGATCCCACACGCGGAGGGATCATATCCAGTAGAGCAAGGTACCTGAGCCCCGTCCCACCCAGGCGGGGCTTTTTTCGACCTGGGCGCGCGCCCGCTCCTGCGGATCTCGGCCGGCCACATTTGTCTCAAAAGAATTGACTGGAGATGGAAATCAACATGTACATGTGTGCTACTCGCTAGTAAGCGGCCGCCTTGGACGTTTGATTGCTCACGAAATCGAGGCCCGCCGGTTCACGCTGGCGGGCTTTCTCTTCGGCATTAATTGGCAGGGGCCCCTGAGCCAGCGGTGCGAACCAACTTGTCCGCCTTTTTCAGTACGTAGGTATTTTCCGGCTGTTCTCTGGCATAAAAACTGAACACCACAAACGCCGCGCAAAATAACAAGCCTACCAGCATAACTTTCCGGTAGGTGCGTCTGTCTGCGCTGTGAAAAGAACTCGACATAAATCACCACTCACGCAACGCGGAACCGCTCCAATACTAGCTGGTGTTTATTTCCGGGCGGCTTCGCAGCGATTGAAAAATGGTTTCGTCCGACCGCCGCCTAAACATCACCGCAGGGGGGGAGCCGTGCGCCGGCGCCGATCGCACAGGAAACGCAACCGGCAGTGACTGATGAGCCACCGCCGCCGGCTCAAGCGATAGAATGAGGACGCGGGGCGAGACCCCGCGTTTTTCGTGTTGGGCACCTGGTGCATCGCCCGAAACGCCCGACGGCCTTAGTCTTGGCCATTTTTTACCATGAATACTCTAGAAAGCGCCTCGAACACGCCCTCAGACGTCCCAATCAATGAAAGGATTAAGAACCAACGGGAGGGTCTAAAATGGAGTCCGGTCTCGAACGCGTAACCTTAGATGCCCTTATGTTGCTTCAAGAAGTTGCCGCCTCTGGCCGTGCAGATATTGCGGCAGTGATCGCCAAGTTTCGACCGGAACAGCAGAGAGTCAGGCGACTGAGCGAGTATTGCGATGAAATTTTCGCTGAGATCCGCGTTGCTTAAACCAAGATCCGGCAAACCGATCTCAGCGCACTCCCCGAGCGTCGAAGAAACGGCCCCAGCGCGCTGGAGCTGAGGCCGTTAACAGGTGACGTGCGGAGATTGGGCAATTCCTGCCACCTGCCGATCGAGTTACGGACACAGCCACCCGTAGGTTTCAGTGCTTGCGGGCACTGCGTGGCACAAGCTCGTACGCACCAGCGGCCCAGACTCGCCCATGCGCTGGCGCCGATCGACCGGCGGCCGGACTCACCTACGAAGGATACGAGCGCGTATGTCCCAGGTCCGCTCGGGAGATTTGGATATGGCTGTGCGTCAACAAAGCGGATGGCTCTAGAGCATCTAGGACGCTTGGTTAACCCCGGCAGGCGAGTTTTGCTCACGCCAACAAAAAGCCCCGGACGATGCCGGGGCTTTTGAGCTTGCTGATTTAGCAGAGATCAGTAATTCGCGCCGACCGGCGTGCCACCCCAGTTGAAACGGTAGGACAGGGTCGATGTGATAGTTTGCGTGAACATCCTGTCGCGGCTCACGTTTCCGGTGAGCACACCCGTCACAGTGACAAACTCGGCGTTATCGCGGCGGTCGAATTCGGAGAATCGGTACTCGGTCTTCCAGGTCAGGCCCGGAATCCATCTAACCGTGTGTTCGATACCAGAACCGAGAAACCAGCCCTTGTTCGTGCCACCTGAGAGGCCGACGCCGGTCGGAAGGTTCGCAGTGGTCAGGTAGCTACCGAAGCCGGTGCGATGAGCCTCGGTGTAGCCACCAGAGAAATAAGGATTCGCATAAATTGCTGTAACTCGAAGGACACAGTGAAATTGTTACGCCGAGAAGGCGCAGGGCAACCGCTACGTTCTCAACAAGCCTCAAGGCGACGGCTAGCGCGCCGTCGAAGGCGGGATTGTCCCGGCGGGCCTTACAACGGTAAGACGTGGAGCCCGGCGGTACCGAATGCTTGGCATGGACTAGGATCGGGTGGGCAGATCCGACTTGAAAGATTAATCTGCGTCGTAAGCCGCTTGCTACCATTTTGCTACCCAAATGGGCGGGAAGGAGCAGGAACGCTTGGGACCGCAATTAGGGAAACATCATATAGATCAGTGCTATTATGGATTGAACGGGACGCGAATGGACGGCAGTTGCCGAACTCCAAAACCGGGGGTCGCAGGTTCGAGCCCTGCCACTCCTGCCAGCTAAATCAAATACTTAGCGTAATTCCGAAGATAACGAGCGACCCGGCAAGGTCCCGCCCTCGGGGCGACCGATTCGGCGGGCACGCCTTCCGATTCACTGGATAGCATGGGCCGGCGGCCGCGCTTTCACGCGGCGCAAGCGGACGGGTTCAGTTTCGTCATTCCGGGACAGACTGCCTGAGGGAGAAGCGCGGGCGTAGGAAGGGTGAAATCCAAAGCGCGCAGCCGTATCGCCGGACCGTGCGATGCCTTTCAGCGGCCCGAGGAAACTTCCATGAACTCCCGCGTTACCGGCACAGCGCGCGGCTTGTTTGCTGCAAGGGAGGCGAGGGACGACCCATGGGACTCTTGTGGCGGGTCCTGAAGGCGGCGGTATTCGGGTTCGTTGCGAACGACGCCTTGAGCCGGGGAGCATCCATTGCCTTCTATGCCGCCACGTCCCTGGCACCCGTACTTCTGATCGTCGTTGCGATCGCTGGCCTGGCGTTCGGTCAGGACGCTGCTCGCGCCGCCATCAGCGACGAGCTCGGCCGGCTGTTGGGATCGACCGGCGGCGACTTCATTAAATCCATCCTGGCGCGATCAACCGATCCGACGTCCGGCGCGACCGCAACCCTCGTCGGCGTCGTCACAGTGCTGGTAACGGCATCCGGCGTGTTCGGCGAGATGCGCACGGCATTGAACGCAACGTTCAAGGCCAAGCCGACGGACGAGCCAATCTTCTCCTTGATCCGGAGCCGGGCGGCCAGTCTCGGCCTCGTCGCCGCACTGGGCTTCATGCTGATCGTCTCGCTGGCCGCGAGCGCCGGGCTATCAGCCCTGGAACAGTGGTCTGCCGGCACGGCCGTGCTCAGCGCGCTTAACACCGTCGTGTCGCTCGGTATCTTCACGCTATTGTTCGCAGCGATCTACCGGGTACTGCCGGATACGACGATCTACTGGCGACATCTTCTCCTGGGCGCTTTTGTCACAGCGCTGCTGTTCACCGTCGGAAAATCGCTGATCGGATGGTACCTCGGCCAGGCAGCGCCGAGCTCGACCTATGGCGCGGCGGGTGCGCTGATCGTCCTGATGTTCTGGGTCTACTACTCCGCGCAGATATTTCTGTTCGGCGCCGAACTGACGAAGGCGATCGATGACGCGCGTAATCCTACGGCGCGCAAGGAGCGCGAGGAACAATTCAACAGCGCCTGAGTTCGTTTCAAAACAACGCAAACCCACAGGGCTGACGACATGACACGATCCGTAGAGGAGCTACGACGGGACTCCGAGCAAAGCCGCGCGCAGCTTGCGGCAACCGTCGACCGGTTGAGGGAGCAGATCGCCGACACGGCGGAAGACATCCGCTACAAGGTCTCGCCGGAACACATCAAGGCTGAGGTAAGCGGCTTCATCAGTCACAAGACCCACGGCTGGATGGATGCGCTGAAGCAGCAGGCCATGGACAATCCGATGCAGGCGATCGCGGCCGGCACTGCGATCGCCGTGCCCGCGCTGCGCCTGGCCCGCGGCTTTCCGCTGCCGCTTTTGATGATCGGCGCCGGCCTTGCCCTGACTTCGAAGACCGTTCGCGAGCGCGCCGCGGAAGCGGCATCGCCGGGAATCGAGAAGGCGAGGGAGGTCATCGACGAGGCGACGGAACGCGCGCAGTCCCTGGGCGACAGCATGCGGAAAGCGATGTCCCACGCCGAGCGTCAGGCCGCTGATATGGCCGACGAAGCGCAGGAAACCGCAGAAGGAATGGCAGATGCGGCGAGCGGCGTGGCTGGCGACCTGAGGGATCGCGCGACGCAGGCCGCCGATGCCGTCACCAGCAAGGTCAGGTCCGGCATGGATGCCGCTTCGGAGATCGCAAGGGAGCAGATGGAGCGTGTTCGCTCGACCGCTACGAACGCTCCCGCCACTGCCAGCAAGGTGATCCGGGACAACGCTGCATTGATCGGCGGTCTCGGCGTTGCGATCGGTGCGATCCTTGCTGCTTCCCTTCCGAGCACCAGGGTCGAAGCGAGCGTGGTCGGTAAGGCCAGCGATCAGGTCAAGCGCGCGGCCGGCACTGCGGCTCAATCCGGCTTCGAGGCGGCCAAGGACACGGTGCTGTCGGCAGCTGACGCCGCGGCCAAACGCGTTTCCGAAGCCGACCTCGGTGGCCACGCCAGCCGCATCACCGAGGACGTGACCGAAAAACTCAAAGAGGTGGCCGACGACGTCGTGACGACGGCCTTCGATCCTTCCCGAAACCCGCACAGCTAATAGAGGCCATCATGAGCGATATGGATCTTAACACCCGCAACAAGAATTTTTCCCAGAACCAGAATACCGGCTCGTCCCAGAACCTGAAGGACCAGGTGGCTGATGCCGGCGCTGAGATCAAACAGCGCGCCGGCGATGTACTGAAGGCGTCGACGGACACCGCACGCGACAAATTCAAGGAGGCGGCCGATGCCGCCAAGGAGGCTGCAGCCGGAGCCGCGGATCGTGTCCAGGAACACGCGCATGAACAACAGCGCTCTGGCGCCGATTTCGTCGGCCGCTTCGCCGGCAATATCCGAGATGCGGCACGCGCATTCGAAAACGACGTGCCGTTCGCAGCCCGCGGCATCAATTCGGCGGCCGAATATGTCGACGAGGCCGCGGAGAAAATCCGCAACGGAAGCTTCCGTGATCTCGTCGACGGCGCGACGGATTTTGCGAAACGGCAGCCTGCGGCTTTTCTCGGTCTCTCGGTGCTCGCCGGCTTCGCGGCTGTCCGCTTCCTGAAGGCGTCGGGAAGCGAGAGCTATTCGGGCCAAGGCGCTTCACGTCAAGGCGCTTCAGGTCAAGGCTCTATGGGCCGGGGCTCTTCATCGTCGGATACGCCATCCTCCTACAGCCCATCCTCCTACAACCCGTCATCCTACAGCTCGGGATCCTACAAGGGTGAGGCGTCATGACCACCAAGACCGATCTTCGGGCGATCTCGCATCTCTTCGGTGATGCGCTCTCGCAATTTTCAAAACTTTTCCAGAACGAGGTCGATCTCGCCAAGGCCGAACTCGGTGAGAAGGTTCAGCAAATCGGTGGCGCCGTCGGCCTCATTGCGGCCGGCGCCGTCCTGGTTATTCCCGCGATCGTCATGGCGCTGTTTGCGCTTTCCGCGGCCCTGATCGCGGGCGGCTGGTCGCAGCCGGTCTCCTATCTGATGTCAGCGATTGTTGCCGCGGTGCTCGCAGGCATCTTGTTTGCGGTCGGCATGAACCGGCTGGACGCACGTCATCTGGCGCCGCGAGAAACGTTGCGTCAGCTCGATAAGGACAAGGACACCGTGAAGGGAATGGTGCGATGAACGGTTCACAAGGTAGTTTCATAGATGGTCTGACCGCGGCTGCCCGGGAAAACCCGCTTGCCGCAGCCCTGATCGGAGGTGGTGCGCTGTGGCTGCTGATCGGCAGTGACAAACTGAAAAACGCCGCCGGTTCGATCACCTCAGCGACCGCGCCGATCGCCGATCTTGGCGCACGCGCACAAACGTCGGCCTTCTCCAGCTGGGAGGATAGCTACGGCTCCATGCGGAACCGCGCCTCCCGAATGCAGGACGAAGCCTCACACACCGTCAATGAAACGGTCAGCAAGGCCAGAACAGCCGCTTCCGATGCGATGTCAGGCGCGGCGGAAACGATGAGCGAGCGGTTCGACGAAGGCATGGCCGGCGCCCGGGAAATGTTTGACCGGGTGGGCCGGGCTTTGCCGAGGACGGAAACTCTGAGGCAGGCGCAATCGTCGCTGTCCGATCTCCTGGAAAGGCAACCGCTGGTGCTGGGCGCCGTAGGCCTTGCGATCGGCGCGACGGTGGCGGGCGCGCTGGCCAAGTCGAGTCTCGAAGACCAATGGGTCGGGCACCTGAGTGACGGCCTGAAGGCGGACTTGAAGGAGCGTGCCGGGGCCGTGTCGCAAAGCGTCCGAGAGGCATCCGATACGCTCAAAGCGGAGTTCGCGGACGCCGGCGCCGAATATGCCGACCGGGTTCAACAAGCCGGTCGGGATGCGCTGGACGCGGGACGGGAAAAGCTACGACCGTAGCTTATCGGAAAAATATGTTGATTGATCAGCGGGTTGGCGGGATTTTTGCCGCCAGCCTGAAATTAGCTGAAGAATGCGGAAAGCACCGCGACGTCCGATCGGGCGGGAGGCTCGCCCCGCAGATCGGCGTCGATCACCCGCCGGCATGCATCGATCGTGATGATGTCGCCGAGGTCGTTGGCCGCGTCGAGAACGGTCCAGGCCGTCTCGCCCGTGGGTCTTTCCTGGTCTTGGCCTGACAGAGCCATGGTCGTCGCGCTCCCCTATGGAGCGCACAGGATAGAAAGCAGCTTTTAAAATCCAGATCGCGGGCTTGTGAGCATTTGAGGGAAGGTTGTACCCGGGGATTAACCAATGGCCGGCGGTGCTTTTCGCCTGGTCCCGAAAGGGGCGATTTGAAGCCCCGCGGCACCCCGTACCTTGACCTTTTGCCCGACTGGCAGTAGATACCCGCCACCTGCTGCTGGCCCGTTAATGCGGATATCCGGCGCGGCTTTGAATTCCCCCGAACAATCGAGCCCGCTGTGCGGCTCATCCTTCGAGAGAGGGCTGGGCGCTAGAGGGCTGTTCGGATTTCGCTTAAATCACAATCGTCTCACGAAGGACGCGGTAACCAACGATGGCTTTCAGCCCGTTCAAATTCCTGCAGGAAGTGCGCTCGGAGACCGCCAAGGTCACCTGGCCGACGCGCCGCGAGACGACGATCACCACGATCATGGTGTTCGTGATGGTTGCACTGGCGTCGATCTTCTTCTTCACATCGGATTTGATCATCCGCTACGTTGTCACTTTCCTGCTGGGCGTCCACTGATGAGCACCGGAACCCAAACCATGGACAAGCGCTGGTACATCGTTCACGCCTATTCGAATTTCGAAAAGAAGGTCTCTGAATCGATCCGCGAACAGGCGAAGCAGCGCGGGCTCGAGGATCTGTTCGAGCAGGTGCTGGTGCCGACCGAAAAAGTCACCGAGGTGCGCCGCGGCCGCAAGATCGACGCCGAGCGCAAGTTCTTCCCGGGCTACGTGCTGGTGAAGATGAAGCTGACCGACGAGGCGTTTCACCTGATCAAGAACACGCCCAAGGTCACCGGTTTCCTCGGCGCCGAGAACAAGCCGATGCCGATCTCCGAATCCGAGGCGATGCGGATCCTGCACCAGGTGCAGGAAGGCGTCGAACGTCCGAAGGCGTCGGTGTCGTTCGAAATCGGCGAGAACGTCCGCGTGGCCGATGGCCCGTTCGCGTCGTTCTCCGGCGTGGTTGAAGAAATTGACGAGGCGCGTTCGCGCGTGAAGGTCGCGGTGTCGATCTTCGGCCGCGCCACGCCCGTCGAACTGGAATTCGGTCAGGTCGAGAAGGTCTGACCGAAAGCGCGAAGCGCGTCTTCGCGTATCGAGCGGCGCGAGGCTCTGTCTCGCGTTGATTGAGGCCGTGGGAGGGAGAGGGCGGTCGCCAACCGCTCGTCAACCGAACCACGGACCCTGAAACAGCCGGTTCCGGCCGGCACAACAGGAGCGATACATGGCAAAGAAAGTGACCGGATACCTGAAATTGCAGGTGCCGGCCGGTGCGGCGAATCCTTCGCCCCCGATCGGTCCCGCGCTTGGTCAGCGCGGTCTCAACATCATGGAATTCTGCAAGTCGTTCAACGCGCAGACGCAGAAGGAAGAAAAGAACACCCCGATCCCGGTGATCATCACCATCTATGCGGACCGTTCCTTCACCTTCGAGATGAAGACGCCGCCGATGTCCCACTTCCTCAAGCAGGCCGCCAAGATCCAGTCCGGTTCGAAAGCTCCGGGCCGCGACAAGGCCGGCCAGGTGACGAAAGCGCAGGTGCGCGAGATCGCCGAGAAGAAGATGAAGGATCTCAATTGCGATTCCATCGAGTCGGCCATGAAGATGGTCGAGGGCTCCGCCCGTTCGATGGGTCTGGAAGTTGCGGGGTAACGGGCGATGGCAATCGGAAAACGTTTGAAGAAGGCCCGCGAGGGTGTCGACCGCGAGAAGCTCTATCCGCTCGCGGAAGCCATCAAGATGGTCAAGGAACGCGCCAAGTCGAAGTTCGACGAGACGATCGAGATCGCGATCAATCTCGGTGTCGACCCGCGTCACGCCGACCAGATGGTTCGCGGCGTCGTCAACCTGCCGAACGGCACCGGCCGTACGCTGCGCGTCGGCGTGTTCGCCCGCGGCGCCAAGGCGGAAGAAGCCAAGGCTGCGGGTGCTGACGTCGTCGGCGCCGAAGACCTGGTCGAGAAGGTGCAGGGCGGCAACATCGATTTCGATCGTTGTATCGCCACCCCCGACATGATGCCGCTGGTCGGCCGCCTCGGTAAGGTGCTTGGTCCGCGCGGCATGATGCCGAACCCGAAGATCGGCACCGTGACGATGGACGTCGCGTCAGCCGTGAAGGGCGCCAAGGGCGGCTCGGTCGAATTCCGCGTCGAAAAGGCCGGCATCGTGCAGGCCGGCGTCGGCAAGGCCTCGTTCTCCGAGGAAAAGCTGGTGCAGAACGTGAAAGCGCTTGCGGACGCGGTGTCGAAGGCAAAACCCGCCGGCGCCAAGGGCACCTACATCCAGCGCGTGGCGGTCTCCTCCACCATGGGCCCGGGCGTCAAGGTCGAGCCGGGCACGCTGCTCGGCTAATTCGTCGCGGTTTACGTGAATAAACAAGGGCGGAATCGGGTGACCGATTCCGCCCTTTGCGTTTGACGTCGCTTTTGCGTAATCGTCGCCCCGCCGGACTTTGCCAAGAAGGAACAACAATGCCCGAGAAGGTCCTGATCTATTCGCGTTTTCCAAAGGCCCAGATGGAGCGTTTCGGCGAGCGGTTTGAACTCCTGAACGCTGCCGGCAAGCCGCCCAATGAAGTGTTTTCTGCCGAACAGCTCGCAGATATCCGCGCGATGATCACGGCCGGCGGCACGCCGCTCGGCGGCGACGCGATGGACCTTTTGCCAAAGCTCGGCGCCATCGTCTGCTACGGCACCGGCTATGACGGCGTCGATCTGGCGGCGGCGGCGAAACGCAACATCGACGTCGCTCACAGCCCGGGGGCGAACGCGGCTTCGGTCGCCGACATCGCGGTCACCCTGATGCTGGCGACTACACGGCGATTGCTCGTGGCTGACGACTATGTGCGGGGCGGGAGCTGGGCGGCTGCAAAACCGTCACCGATGATGCGCCCGCAGGCGGGCATGCTCGGCCGCAAAATCGGCGTCTACGGCATGGGCGAGATCGGCCGCAAGATCGCGGCGCGCGTCGCCGCCTTCGAGACCGAGGTCGGCTATTTCAGCCGCAGCAAGCACGACGTTCCCTATCAATATTTTCCGACGCTCGATGCGCTGGCGGATTGGTGCAGCGTGCTGATGGTCGCGGTGCGGGCAGGGGCTGATACCGAACATGCGGTCGATGCAAATATCCTGCAGAAACTCGGCAAGGACGGTTACATCGTCAATATCTCCCGCGGCTCCGTCATCGATCAGAAGGCGCTGGTCGCGGCGCTGACCGACCAGACCATCGCCGGCGCCGGCCTCGACGTCTACGCGAAGGAGCCGCACGCGCCCGACGCGCTGACGGCGCTGCCCAATGTCGTGCTGTCCCCGCATATCGGCGGCCATACGCTGGAGTCGCATGTGGCGATGCAGAACTGCGTGCTGGCCAATCTCGACGCGTTCTTCGCCGGCAAGCCGCTCGCTCACCCCGTGACGTCAAGTTCCAGCTGATCATCTCCGCGGTGCGCGAGCCCTTTGAGGTAGGCGCAGAACATATCGGCCATTGCATTGGCAAAGGTCTCGATCTCGGCTGCGGTTCGGGGACTTTCCGAAAACTGCTTTCCCACTGCGCTGAGCGCCGTCGTAATCAGCTCCCCCGCCAGTGCACGCGTCGCCTCCGAAGCTTCGGGCAGAGCTTCCTGCATGAAGAGCTGGACGGTGCGGTCTCCCGACGCCCTCGCTTCGTGCGCCTCCGGCGCGTCGCGGTAGAGCGGGGCAGCGTCATCGAGTGCGACTCGCACCACGGCCTCATCGCATTCCGAGCGGATGAAGGCGTGGACCAGCGTACGCAGCCGTTCGAGCGGCGGTCTCTGGACGTCCTCAAGGATGCCGCGCAGCAGCTCGGTCGTCTGGCGCCATTCGTCGCTTTGGAGGCGAAAGAGGATCGCCGCCTTGTTCGGGAAGTACTGATACAGCGATCCGACGCTGACGCCGGCCTTCTCGGCCACCCGCGCCGTGGTGAAGCGCTGCGCGCCTTCCTTCGCCAAAACCTGAACAGCAGCTTCCAGGATGGCTGCAACGAGCTCGGTCGAGCGAGCCTGCTGGGGCCGCTTTCGCGAGGAAACTGAAGGGCTTCGACGATCGGTCATCAGGAGCGGCGGGAATGCGATTAGAAAACGCGAATGTTTAGTCGTATTTGAGGGGCAGCGCAAGGACGCGCTCACCCTGGAGACCTGCATGATGACTACCCTGACCACCAGCCCGCTTGCGCCCCTGTTGGATCGCCTGTTCGACGAGGCCGATGCGGCCTCGGCGGAGACCGAGGCGGCCGTGGCCGATCTCTCGGACGAAGCCCGGGCGCGCCTGATGCGGAGCAAGACCGATTACCGCGACCTCTATGGGCGCCTGAAGAATGCGCCGCTCGCGATCTCGCGAGAGACTGGCGCGCTGCTCTACATGCTGGCGCGAAGCTCTCGCGCGCGGACGATCGTCGAGTTCGGGACCTCGTTCGGCATCTCGACCCTGCATCTCGCCGCGGCGCTACGGGACAATGGTGGCGGCCGCCTGATCACCAGCGAGTTCGAGCCATCCAAGGTGGTGCGGGCCCGCGATAATCTGACAGCCGGCGGTCTCATCGACCTCGTGGAGATTCGGGAAGGGGACGCCCTGCGGACGCTCAGCGTCGATCTCCCTGATACGATTGACCTGCTGCTGCTGGACGGTGCCAAGGCGCTCTATCCAGAAATCCTGAACCCGGTCGAGAGCCGCCTTCGGCCGGGCGCCTTCATTGTCGCCGACAATGTCGATTACAGCCCCGACTATCTGGCGCGCGTGCGCGGGTCGGCTGGCGGCTATATGTCCGCGCCATTCGGCGGGGACGTCGAGCTGTCGATGCGGATCGGTTCCTGCTGACCAGTACGGCCTTCAACGCGGTGCGTGGCGCAGTTTGTCGGGATTGCGGACGATATAGATCGCGGCGATTTTGTCGCCGTCGATGGCCATGCTCAGGGTGAGATCGAGTTCACCGTCCAGAAAGAGCAGGGCGCCGACGGCGCCGTTGATGACCGCCGGCTCGATCCGCACATCCTGACCGGCCGTCTTGCCGGCCAGGCCGACGAAGAAGCGCGCGACCTTGTCGCGACCGATGATCGGATTGAGCGCCGCGAATTTGCGTCCGCCGCCATCGGTGATTGCGACCGCATCCTGACGCAACAATTCGGCCAGTTGCTGGACATCGCCGCTGGCGACCGCCTCACTGAAAGCCTGCAGCAGGCGTGCGTGACTGTCAGGGGTTGCCGCAGGCGCCGGGCGATTGTCGCGCACCGCGCGGCGGGCCCGCGAGGCTAGTTGCCGGCACGATGCCTCGGTGCGGCCGAGCATGGCGGCGATCTCGGAGAACGGCGTGTCGAAGACGTCGTGGAGCAGGAAGGCCGCGCGTTCCAGCGGAGACAGCCGGTCCAGCGCCAGCAACAAGGCGAACGAGAGATCGTCAGCGAGTTCGGTGGCGGCATCGGCCGACAGGCCCTCCGCGTCGAACACCGGCTCCGGGAGCCACGGCCCGACATAGACTTCTCGCTGCGCTCTTGCACTCTTCAGGCGATCGAGACAAAGCCGGGTCACGACGGTGACGAGAAACGCCTCCGCGTTGCGCACGTCCTGCGCGCCGGCAAAGCGGAGATAGGCATCCTGTACGATGTCTTCCGCGTCGCTGCGGCTTCCGAGCATGCGATAGGCGAGCCCGAGCAGGCGCCCGCGATGGGGCGCCAGCGGGTCGTTGTCATGCAGCCTGTTTGACGACATCGACATTCTGTCCATCCACCGTGACGCGGCGGCACTCCTTGGCATAGCCGAGGCCCGCCTTCACCATCGGGAATATGCGGCCCATTTGCAGCGCCAGCGTCAGATCTATCACGCCTTTCGGACCCCACTGGGCCCGGACGGCGTCGCGGAACTCGTCCTCCCTCTCGATGGCCCGGTGCACCAGGGCGTCGGCGAACCGGAATCCAAGCGTGGTCGCCTCATTCATGGCCCGCGGATCGCGGCGGAGGACCGCTTCGATCTGGTCCTTGGGCATGCCGGATTCCAGCGCCATGTCGACGACCAATTGCGTGCAGGGGCCGCAATCCTCGGCCAGGGCGCCGACAATCTTGGCCGCGAAACTTGCGTCGATCGGGACCGCCTCGCGGTGGGCGGCCGCCTTCATGACGGGTGCGAACTTGAAGAAGGCGGCAGGGGAACAGTTCAGCATCATCTCGAGATAGCTAACGTCGTACCCGTAACGCTTGGCAAATGCGCGCAGCGTGCGGCGCGCGATCCAACTACGCATGATGTTCTCCTTGGCTGGGGAAGGCGGAATAGAGCGCGGCTGCCGACGGCAGCACGATCGCGAGGAGGTCGAACGCGGCGTGATGGCCGTGGCCGCTTGCAATCATCACGAGATGGAGCAGAGCGTGTGCGGCCAGGAAGCCGGCACCCGCAACGGCCGCCGGCCAGTATCGGGGGCGCCATGCCCGCGCGGCGAGCGCGAGGCCGGCCACGAGGAACGCTACGCCGATGTCCTGGACGAAATGGGGGTTGAACGGGCCGGTGTCCGGCACCCCGGGCACGGTTTCGTACCAGAGCGGACCGGCAGCGAGCATCGCCAGCCCGTTAAAGAGGGTGGGTATCGCGAGAATTGCTGCTATCAGACGCCGCATGAGAACCTCCTGCGGCCAAGACGAGCGAGGCGACCCGGGTGTGACGGAGCTGGCCAAAGAAATTTCCGGGCCATTTCGGGCCCAAATTCGCCGCCGGCGCGGTCCGCGAACTGGTCTGAATTTTGCTCTTGGCAAGCCGGACAAGACTCGTTAAACAACAGCTTCCGGGCGTGCTGGCGGTTGCTGGCACGTCTGTGCTCGCATTCCGAAAACCCGATACGGTAGGAGATCATTCCTTTCAGGACATCCGCATGGATTGCTCGAAAGGAAGGAAAACCCATCGCTTCGGTGGATTGCGGCAGGGGTCTTTCGGCTTGCCGGATGGCCTCGATCCTGTCCGAGACTGCAGGCGCCCGCAAAGAAATGCAAGTTTCTTCAACGGCTTAATCTTACAGCCTGCATAGACGGGTGAAGACCGGATTTCGCTTCAACGCCGCCTCGCGCGGCGCGATGGCTGATTTGGTTCGAACCTCGACACCCCGCGCCATCTGGTTCGGGAGGGCAGGCCTATCAATGTCGTCCTGCCCGGCGTGTCCTTGAGACTGGTGTCTAGAGGTCAGGTTTGGGTGAGACGATGGGTGTAACCCGGCGGTCTCGCTCTTAAGCGAAGGCCGCCAACCGGAGAGAGCTTGCTGTGGAAAGAGCGGCAAAAAAGGACGCGGTTGGGGCGCTGAACGAGGTCTTCAAGACCACCAGTGTCGCAGTCGTCGCCCATTATTCCGGCCTCACCGTGGCCCAGATGCAGAAGCTGCGCATGCAGATGAAGCAGGCGGGCGCGTCGGTGAAGGTCTCGAAGAACCGTCTCGCCAAAATTGCTCTTGAAGGCACGGACGTCGTTGCCATCGGTTCCCTGCTGAAGGGGCCGACCGTGATCGCGACTTCAAACGATCCGGTAGCGGCGCCGAAGGTTGCCATGGAATTCGCCAAGGCGAACGAAAAGTTCGTCATTCTCGGCGGTTCGATGGGTAAAACCGTCCTGGATGTGAACGGCGTGAAGGCGCTTGCCTCGCTGCCGTCCCTCGATGAACTGCGCGGAAAGCTTGTCGGCCTCCTGGTGGCGCCGGCGACCAAGATCGCTCAGCTCTCGACTGCGCCCGCGGCCAAGCTCGCGCGCGTCGTCCAGGCCTATGCCTCAAAGAGCGAAGCGGCCTGACCCTTCGCAAATCAAACCTGGTTCGAACCAAACGTTTAAGGAAATAGATCAATGGCTGACCTACAGAAAATCGTCGACGACCTCTCGAGCCTGACCGTGCTCGAAGCTGCCGAACTCGCCAAGCTCCTCGAAGAAAAGTGGGGCGTGTCCGCTGCTGCCGCCGTGGCGGTTGCCGGGCCTGCGGGTGGTGGCGCTGCTGCTGCTCCGGCTGAAGAAAAGACCGAGTTCACGGTCGTTCTCGCTGCCGCCGGCGACAAGAAGATCGAAGTCATCAAGGAAGTCCGCGCCATCACCGGCCTGGGCCTCAAGGAAGCCAAGGACCTCGTCGAAGGCGCGCCCAAGCCGGTCAAGGAAGGCGTGAACAAGGAAGAGGCCGACAAGCTCAAGGCTCAGCTCGAAAAGGCTGGCGCGAAGATCGAATTGAAGTAAGCGTACTACACAGAAAAGTGTGGGGATTCGCGGGGTTAGCCCCTCGAATCTCCACGATTCCGCCCCATATCGGAGCGGCAGCAGGAAAAGGCGGTAGGCGGCGGGGACGGCAAGGTTCCTGGCGTAAGCCGTTGGGAGACAGTCAGATTTCGGGCTTTTTCAGTCCGTGAAGCGGAAAGTTGAGACGGGCGGGTGCAGTCATGCGCCCCGCGCGTCGTTTTGCGTTTTGAAGGTCTAAAGTGCGGGTTCAGGACTTAATTCCTGAAATTGAGCTTTGTTCCTTTTGAGCGATTCGAAATTCAACCCGGGGGCGATGGCAGTCGCGCTTCGGAAGGTTCGCCCACAAGGGCGACGAAAATGAGAGGCCACGATGGCGCAGCAGACATTCACCGGTCGCAAACGCGTTCGCAAGTTCTTCGGACACATCAAGGAAGTTGCCGAGATGCCGAACCTCATCGAGGTTCAGAAGGCGTCCTACGATCAGTTCCTGATGGTCGAGGAACCCCAGGGCGGCAGGCTGGACGAGGGACTGCAGGCGGTGTTCCGCTCGGTGTTCCCGATCTCGGATTTCTCGGGCACCTCGATGCTGGAATTCGTCCGCTACGAATTCGAGCCGCCGAAATATGACGTCGACGAGTGCCGCCAGCGCGGCATGACCTATGCTGCGCCGCTCAAGGTGACGCTGCGCCTGATCGTGTTCGATATCGACGAGGAAACCGGCGCCAAGTCCGTCAAGGACATCAAGGAGCAGGACGTTTACATGGGCGATATCCCGCTCATGACCATGAACGGCACCTTCGTCGTCAACGGCACCGAGCGCGTCATCGTTTCCCAGATGCACCGTTCGCCTGGCGTGTTCTTCGATCACGACAAGGGCAAGACCCATTCGTCCGGCAAACTGTTGTTTGCTGCGCGCGTGATTCCGTATCGCGGTTCCTGGCTCGACATCGAGTTCGACGCCAAGGACATCGTGTTCGCGCGTATCGACCGCCGCCGCAAGATTCCCGTGACCTCGCTGATGTACGCGCTGGGTCTCGACGGCGAGACGATCCTGTCCACCTTCTACAAGAAGATCAATTTCAAGCGCGCCAAGGAAGGCTGGCGCGTGCCGTTCGACGCCGCCCGTTTCCGCGGCTATTCGACCATCAACGACCTGATCGACGCCGATACCGGCAAGGTCGTGCTCGAGGCCGGCAAGAAGCTGACGGTGCGCGCGGCGCGCCAGCTGCAGGAAAAGGGCCTCAAGGCGCTGCGTCTGTCGGACGAAGAGCTGGTCGGCAACTATCTTGCCGAGGATCTCGTCAATCCGAAGACCGGTGAAATTTACGCCGAAGCCGGTGAGGAGCTTACCGAGAAGTCGCTGAAGGCGCTCAACGAGCAGGGCTACAAGGAACTGCCGCTGCTCGACATCGACCACGTCAATGTCGGCGCCTATATCCGCAACACGCTGCATGCCGACAAGAACATGACGCGTGAAGACGCGCTGTTCGACATCTACCGCGTGATGCGCCCGGGCGAGCCGCCGACCATCGACTCGGCCCAGACCATGTTCCAGTCGCTGTTCTTCGACAGTGAGCGCTACGACCTGTCCGCGGTCGGCCGCGTCAAGATGAACATGCGCCTCGAGCTCGACGCGCCCGACACCCATCGCACGCTGCGCAAGGAAGACATCCTAGCCGTCATCAAGACGCTGGTCGATTTGCGCGACGGCAAGGGCGAGATCGACGACATCGACCATCTCGGCAACCGCCGTGTGCGTTCGGTCGGCGAATTGATGGAGAACCAGTACCGCATCGGTTTGCTGCGCATGGAGCGCGCCATCAAGGAGCGCATGTCCAGTGTCGATATCGACACCGTGATGCCGCAGGACCTGATCAACGCCAAGCCGGCGGCTGCCGCGGTGCGCGAATTCTTCGGCTCCTCGCAGCTGTCGCAGTTCATGGACCAGACCAACCCGCTGTCGGAGATCACCCACAAGCGCCGTCTCTCGGCGCTTGGCCCGGGCGGTCTGACCCGCGAGCGCGCCGGCTTCGAGGTGCGCGACGTGCATCCGACGCATTACGGCCGCATCTGCCCGATCGAAACGCCGGAAGGTCCGAACATCGGCCTGATCAACTCGCTGGCGACGTTCGCGCGCGTCAACAAGTACGGCTTCGTCGAGACGCCGTACCGCAAGGTCAAGGACGGCCGCGTCACCGAGGAGGTCGTGTACCTCTCGGCGATGGAAGAGGGCCGTTATCGCGTGGCGCAGGCCAACGTGCCGCTCGATGCCAAGGGCCGCTTCACCGAGGACCTGATCATCTGCCGCCACGCCGGCGAAGTGCTGCCCATTACGCCCGACAAGGTCGACTATATGGACGTGTCGCCGAAGCAGCTCGTTTCGGTGGCCGCGGCGCTGATCCCGTTCCTCGAGAACGACGACGCCAACCGCGCGCTGATGGGCTCGAACATGCAGCGCCAGGCGGTGCCGCTGGTTCGCGCCGAGGCGCCGTTCGTCGGCACCGGCATGGAAGGCGTGGTCGCCCGTGACTCCGGCGCTGCGATCGCCGCACGGCGCTCGGGCGTGATCGACCAGATCGACGCCACCCGCGTCGTGATCCGCGCCACCGAAGATCTCGATCCCACCAAGTCGGGCGTCGATATCTACCGGCTGATGAAGTATCAGCGTTCCAACCAGTCGACCTGCATCAACCAGCGTCCGCTGGTGAAGGTCGGCGACATCGTCAGGAAGGGTGACATCATCGCCGACGGTCCCTCGACCGATCTCGGCGAACTCGCGCTCGGCCGCAACGTGCTGGTCGCGTTCATGCCGTGGAACGGCTACAACTTCGAAGACTCGATCCTGCTCTCCGAAAGAATCGTGAAGGACGACGTCTTCACCTCGATCCACATCGAAGAGTTCGAGGTGATGGCCCGCGACACCAAGCTCGGACCTGAGGAAATCACCCGCGACATTCCGAACGTTTCGGAAGAAGCGCTGAAGAACCTCGACGAAGCCGGTATCGTCTACATCGGCGCCGAAGTCCGCGCCGGCGACATCCTGGTCGGCAAGATCACGCCGAAGGGCGAAAGCCCGATGACGCCGGAAGAAAAGCTGCTGCGCGCCATCTTCGGCGAAAAGGCTTCCGACGTCCGCGATACCTCGCTCCGCGTGCCCCCGGGCGTGCAGGGCACGATCGTGGAAGTGCGCGTGTTCAACCGTCACGGCGTCGACAAGGACGAACGTGCGCTGGCGATCGAGCGGGAAGAGATCGAGCGTCTGGCCAAGGACCGCGACGACGAACAGGCGATCCTCGACCGCAACGTCTACGGCCGCCTCGCGGAGCTTTTGGAAAACCGCCAGGGCATCGCAGGTCCCAAGGGCTTCAAGAAGGACACCAAGATCACGCGCGCCGTGCTCGAGGAGTATCCGAAGTCGCAGTGGTGGATGTTTGCTTCGCCGAACGACAAGCTGATGAGCGAAATCGAGGCGATGCGGAAGCAGTACGACGAATCGAAGAAGGGCCTTGAACAGCGCTTCCTCGACAAGGTCGAAAAGCTGCAGCGTGGCGACGAATTGCCGCCCGGCGTGATGAAGATGGTCAAGGTCTTCGTCGCGGTGAAGCGCAAGATCCAGCCCGGCGACAAGATGGCCGGCCGTCACGGCAACAAGGGTGTGGTCTCCAAGATCGTTCCGATCGAGGACATGCCGTTCCTCGAGGACGGTACGCACGCGGACATCGTGCTCAATCCGCTCGGCGTGCCCTCGCGCATGAACGTCGGCCAGATTCTGGAGACGCATCTTGGTTGGGCCTGCGCCGGCCTCGGCAAGCGCATCGGCCAGACCATCGACAGCTATTATCAGAAGCAGGACCTCAAGCCGCTGCGCGAGACCCTGAAGAAGATCTATGGCGACGATGAAACCATCAAGACGCTGAACGACGGCGAACTGATGGAGCTTGGCAAGAATCTGAGCCACGGCGTGCCGATCGCAACGCCGGTGTTCGACGGCGCCAAGGAAGCCGACATCGAGGAGATGCTGAAACTCGCGGGCTTCGACGCCTCCGGCCAGTCGACCGTCTATGACGGCCGTACCGGCGACGCCTTCGATCGCAAGGTGACGGTGGGCTACATCTACATGTTGAAGCTGCACCATCTGGTCGACGACAAGATCCACGCGCGTTCGATCGGTCCGTACTCGCTCGTCACCCAGCAGCCACTGGGCGGCAAGGCGCAGTTCGGCGGGCAGCGTTTCGGCGAAATGGAGGTGTGGGCGCTGGAAGCTTACGGCGCGGCCTACACGCTGCAGGAAATGCTGACCGTGAAGTCGGACGACGTCGCCGGCCGTACCAAGGTGTACGAGGCGATCGTGCGCGGCGACGACACGTTCGAGGCGGGTATCCCGGAATCGTTCAACGTGCTGGTCAAGGAAATGCGCTCGCTCGGCCTCAACGTCGACCTGCACAATTCCAAGGTGGGACCGGCGCCGTCCGAGGCGGCCGAGTAACGGCAAAGATTCCATGTCCGACCCAAACCGCGAAGACAACTTCGCAAGAGGGCCGGACATTCGCGCTCCGCTCGGACGTTGAGCGGGCGCGGACCAAAGAAGAATTTCGAATTTGCTGCCGGTGACGATCGGCACGCGAGGAGAAGACGATGAACCAAGAAATTATGAATCTCTTCAATCCGACGACCCCGGCCCAGGTCTTCGACCAGATCCGGATCTCGATTGCGTCCCCGGAGAAGATTCTGTCCTGGTCCTACGGCGAGATCAAGAAGCCGGAGACCATCAACTACCGGACCTTCAAGCCGGAGCGTGACGGCCTGTTCTGCGCCCGCATCTTCGGGCCGATCAAGGATTACGAGTGCTTGTGCGGCAAGTACAAGCGCATGAAGTACAAGGGCATCATCTGCGAAAAGTGCTCGGTCGAAGTGACGCTGTCGCGGGTCCGGCGCGAGCGCATGGGCCATATCGAACTGGCGGCACCCGTTGCCCACATCTGGTTCCTGAAGTCGCTGCCGTCCCGCATCGGCCTTCTGCTCGACATGACGCTGAAGGATCTCGAGCGGATCCTGTACTTCGAATATTACGTCGTGCTGGAGCCGGGCCTGACCGCGCTCAAGGACCGTCAGCTGCTGTCGGAAGACGAGTACCTGAAGGCGCAGGACGAGTACGGCCAGGATTCGTTCACCGCCATGATCGGCGCCGAAGCGATCCGCGAACTGCTGAAGGGGCTTGAGCTCGAAAAGCTCGAGCAGTCCCTGCGCGCGGAGATGCACGAGACCGAGTCCGACATCAAGCACAAGAAGCTCGCCAAGCGCCTGAAGATCGTCGAGGCCTTCCGCTATTCCGGCAACAAGCCGGAGTGGATGATCCTGACCGTGGTGCCGGTGATTCCGCCGGACCTGCGTCCGCTGGTGCCGCTCGACGGCGGCCGCTTCGCGACGTCTGACCTCAACGACCTCTACCGCCGCGTCATCAACCGCAACAACCGCCTGAAGCGGCTGATGGAGCTGCGCGCGCCCGACATCATCATCCGCAACGAAAAGCGCATGCTGCAGGAGGCCGTCGACGCGCTGTTCGACAACGGCCGCCGCGGCCGCGTCATCACCGGCGCCAACAAGCGTCCGCTGAAGTCGCTGGCCGACATGCTCAAGGGCAAGCAGGGCCGCTTCCGGCAGAACCTGCTCGGCAAGCGCGTCGACTATTCGGGCCGTTCGGTGATCGTGGTCGGTCCCGAACTGCGCCTGCATCAGTGCGGCCTGCCGAAGAAGATGGCGCTCGAACTGTTCAAGCCGTTCATCTATTCGCGGCTCGACGCCAAGGGCTTGTCCACCACCGTGAAGCAGGCGAAGAAGCTCGTCGAAAAGGAGCGTCCCGAGGTCTGGGATATCCTGGACGAGGTGATCCGCGAGCATCCGGTGCTCCTGAACCGCGCGCCGACGCTGCATCGCCTCGGCATTCAGGCGTTCGAGCCGGTCCTGATCGAGGGCAAGGCGATCCAGCTCCATCCGCTGGTTTGCGCCGCGTTCAACGCCGACTTCGACGGCGACCAGATGGCCGTGCACGTTCCGCTGTCGCTGGAAGCGCAGCTCGAAGCGCGCGTCCTGATGATGTCGACCAACAACATCCTGCATCCCGCGAACGGTCAGCCGATCATCGTGCCGTCGCAGGACATCGTGCTCGGCCTCTACTACGTATCGATCATGCGCGAAGGCCTGCCCGGCGAGGGCAAGATCTTCGGCGACATGGCCGAACTCGAGCACGCGCTGCATTCGAAGGTCATCCACCTTCACACCAAGATCAAGTACCGGTGGGAGGGCATCGACGAGACCGGCAAGCAGGCCAAGCGCTGGATCGAAACCACCGCGGGCCGTGTCATGCTCGGCAATCTGCTGCCAAGTTCGGCGAAGATCTCGTACGACATCATCAACAAGCTGATGACCAAGCGCGAAATCTCCGGCGTGATCGATCAGGTCTACCGTCACTGCGGTCAAAAGGAGACGGTGATCTTCTGCGACCGCATCATGGCGCTCGGCTTCTACAACGCGTTCAAGGCCGGCATCTCGTTCGGCAAGGACGACATGGTCGTGCCGCACTCGAAGTGGAAGATCGTCGACACCACCCGTACGCTGGCGAAGGATTTCGAGCAGCAGTACAACGACGGCCTGATCACCCATGGCGAGAAGTACAACAAGGTGGTCGACGCCTGGTCGAAGGCGACCGAGGAAATCGCCAAGGAGATGATGAAGGAAATCTCCTCGACCAAGAAGACGGCGAAGGGCGCCGATGCCGACATCAACTCGATCTACATGATGGCGCATTCGGGCGCGCGCGGTTCGCCGGCCCAGATGCGTCAGCTCGCCGGTATGCGCGGCCTGATGGCGAAGCCGTCGGGTGAAATCATCGAAACGCCGATCATTTCCAACTTCAAGGAAGGTCTGTCGGTGCTCGAATACTTCAACTCGACCCACGGCGCCCGCAAGGGCCTCGCGGACACCGCGTTGAAGACCGCGAACTCCGGTTACCTGACCCGCCGTCTGGTCGACGTGGCGCAGGACTGCATCATCACGCAGGACGATTGCGGCACCAAGCTCGGCATCAAGATGCGCGCCATCATCGATGCCGGCACGGTGGTTGCGTCGCTGGCGTCGCGTATCCTCGGCCGCACCACGGGCGAGGACCTGCGCGATCCCGCGACCAACAAGGTCGTGGTCAAGCGCGGCACGCTGATGGAAGAGACGCATGTCGATGCCATCCAGCAGGCCGGCATCCAGGAAGTGAAGATCCGTTCGGCCCTGACCTGCGAACTCGTCAACGGCATCTGCGGCAAGTGCTACGGCCGCGATCTCGCCCGCGGCACGCCGGTCAACCACGGTGAAGCGGTCGGCGTCATCGCCGCCCAGTCGATCGGTGAACCCGGCACGCAGCTGACGATGCGCACGTTCCACATCGGCGGCGCGGCGCAGATCAACGAGCAGTCGTTCGTCGAGTCGAATTTCGACGGCAAGGTCACCATCAAGAACAAGGCCATCGCCAGGAACAGCGAAGGTCACCTGGTCGCGATGGTCCGCAACATGGTCGTTGCGATCACCGATGCCGACGGAACCGAGCGTGCGACCCACCGCATTCAGTACGGCGCGCGCATGCACGTCGACGAGGGCGATGCGGTCAAGCGTGGCCAGCGCATCGCGGAATGGGATCCGTACAGCCGTCCGGTTCTTACCGAAGTCGAAGGCACCATCGGGTTCGAGGACCTGGTCGAAGGCCAGTCGATTTCGGAAACGCTCGACGAATCCACCGGTATCGCCAAGCGCGTCGTCATCGACTGGCGCGCGTCGCGGGGCGGGGCGGATCTGCGTCCGGCTATTGTCGTCAAGGGCAAGGACGGCAAGGTACTGAAGCTCGCACGTGGCGGCGATGCCCGCTACATGCTGTCGGTCGACGGCATTCTGTCGGTCGACGTCGGTGCCAAGGTCAGGGCAGGCGACATCCTGGCGCGTATCTCCACGGAAAGCGCCAAGACCCGTGACATCACCGGCGGTCTGCCGCGGGTGGCCGAACTGTTCGAGGCTCGCAAGCCAAAGGACGCGGCGATCATCGCGGAAATCGCGGGCACCATCCGCTTTGGCCGCGACTACAAGAACAAGCGCCGCATCTCGATCGAGCCGATGGACAAGACCGAGGAGACCAGGGAGTACCTGATCCCGAAGGGCAAGCACATCCATCTGCAGGACGGCGACATCGTCGAAAAGGGCGATTTCATCGTCGAAGGCAATCCGGCGCCGCACGACATCCTGGCGATCAAGGGCATCGAGGAACTCGCTGCCTATCTGGTCAACGAAATCCAGGAAGTCTACCGGCTGCAGGGCGTGCTCATCAACGACAAGCACATCGAGGTGATTGTCCGTCAGATGCTGCAGAAGGTCGAAGTCACCGACCAGGGCGACACCGACATGATCTCGGGCGAGCAGGTCGACAAGATCGAGTTCGACGCGCTCAACGTCAAGGCAAAGGAAGAGGGCAAGAAGCCCGCCACGGGAACGCCGGTTCTGCTCGGCATCACCAAGGCGAGCCTGCAGACCCGCTCGTTCTTCTCGGCGGCCTCGTTCCAGGAGACCACCCGCGTGCTCACCGAAGCCGCCGTCAACGGCAAGGTGGATCCGCTGGAAGGCCTCAAGGAGAACGTCATTGTCGGCCGGCTGATCCCGGCGGGCACCGGCGCCTCGATGGCCAAGATCCGCGAAGTCGCCGTCAAGCGCGACAAGCTGATTCTGGACGAGCGCGAGAAGCAGGTGGCGATCGTGCCGACCGCGCCCGAAGCGGAACCGCTGGCGTTGCCGCCGGCGGAGTAAGGGTTCCGCCAGGAGCTGCTCGAGTTCCAATCAACAAGAAAGCCGGCTGCGAAGCCGGCTTTTGCTTTTTCAACGGCGTGACCCGTGCTTCCATCCTTAAAGGTGATACGTGCTACCAAACCACGGGTGATGTCTGGCTATGTTGACAGTCCCTGGAATTCCCCATGAACGCATCTCTGATTCAGAACGTCTGATCGACCGCATTTATGAGGCTGGACTGGTACCTTCGCTTTGGCCAGCTCTGCTTGGCGAACTCGGCGCAGCGATCGGCGGCAATGGTGGTTTTCTGTTCGGCGTGCGGGACGGCTACACAAGCGGGGTCAATTCTGTCGAATATGACCACCTCATGCCGGTCTTCCTGAAAGACGGATGGAGCGAACGCGATCCGAACCTGCCGCGCGCCATCGCGCTGAATCATGCGGGCTTCGTCACTGACCATGACCTTCTCTCGGATGAGGAAATCGCGACCAACGAAGTCTATTGCAACTTTTACCGCAAACACGGCATTGGCTACCGGGCCGGGACGCTCATTCCGATACCGAGTGGCGATTCAATCGCGATCGTGATGCCGCGGCATCAGGATCATGGCCCGGTACCGCGAGAGGTCGTCAATCTCCTGGATGGACTGCGGCCGCATCTGGCCCGGGCCGCCCTTGCCGCAAACCGCCTTGGCTTCGAGCGCGCACTTGCTCAGGTTGACGCATTGCAGGCGCTGGGTTTGCCGGGCGCGGTGCTGCGCGAGCCCGGCCGGGTGTTCGCGGCGAACGGCCTGTTCGATGCGTTGATGCCATCGCTGTTTCAGGATCGCACCGAGCGCGTGACGATCACGGACGTCGCGGCGGATGCGCTGCTCGCAGAAACGCTCGGCGCGCTGCCTCTTGCCGGTAGCCGGACCGTGAAATCCATACCGGTCTCGGCGATGGTCGGTCAGGTGCCGATGGTGCTGCATGTGATCCCCGTCCGGGGTTCCGCACGCGATATCTTCACCCAGGCGACCGCGCTGCTGGTGGTGACGCCGGTCGATCGTGCCGCGGTGCCGACCGCGGAAGTTCTGCAAGGCCTGTTCGACCTGACGCCGGCGGAAGCGCGGGTGGCGCGGGGCATCGGCCAGGCTGAAACCATCGATACACTGGCCGACGCGACAGGCGTCAATCGAGAGACGGTGCGCAGCCAGCTCAAGGCCGTGCTGTCAAAGACCGGCCTCTCACGGCAGCAGGAACTGGTCAGCCTGCTCGCCGGCAAAGCGTTCCGCAGCAGCGAGTAGGTGGCCGCCGCACCCCGGTTGCGGCTCCAGGGGCGGAATCGCTGGCCCATTCGCCGACGAAATGAGACTTTCCGCAAGAATACGGTGCGAAGACAAAAGGCCGGCACAAGCCGGCCTTTTTGCTGCTTTCTTTCATTGCTGCGTTGCGAGGACCTGCTTTGTTCATCTTCCCTTCAGGGTGAAAAGCGCTTTTGCTAATACGGTTTAGACCGGTTGCCCCGAAGGCAGGGGGCCGGAGGGCGACGGAAAAGACATGTTGGATCTTGCAATCGTAGGCGGCGGCCCGGGCGGGCTGATGAGCGCCTGGTATTTGAAGAAAAAGCTCGGCGATCTCTGCCGCGTCACGATCTACGAGGCATCCGACCGCGTCGGGGGCAAGATCGTCTCGCGCAAATTCGATTCCGCGCCGGCGATGTACGAGGCCGGCGTCGCCGAAATCTACGATTATTCGATGACGGGGCCGGATCCGCTGCGGGAACTGATCCAGCATTTCGGCCTGCAGACCATACCGATGGACGCCGAGCAGGTGCACCTCGATGGCGAGTTGCTCAACGACGTGCCGGGCATGCGCCGCAAGTATGGTGAGAAGACCGCGGCCGCGATCGATGCGTTCCGCAAGCGTTGTTCCGACATGGTGTCGCCGATCGAATATTACGAAGGCGTCGGCGCCCACGACAATGAGCACCCCTGGGCCTACATGACCTGCGAGGAAGTGCTCGACAAGTTCGTCGATGATCCCACCGCCAAGCGCTTCTTCAAGGCGATGGCGCGATCGGATATCGCGACCGAGGCTCACAACACCAACGGCCTGAATGCGCTGAAAAACTTCGTGATGGATATCGACGGCTATATCGGCCTGTATTCGATCCAGAACGGCAACGAGCAACTAATCGAATGCCTGCGCTCGGAAGTCGATGCTGACATCCAGCTCAACCATCGCGTGCTCAAGGTCGGCAAGACCGACTCTGGCCGTTACGAGCTCAACATGATGAACGGGAAGGGGCCGGAGACGCGGGATTTCGATCTGGTGCTGATGTGCCTGCCGCATTCCTGGCTCGCCACCATGCGCTGGGATGGCGAAGAGCTGCGCAAGTCGATGGTCAAGCACGTCGCCTATTTCGACCGTCCGGCGCATTACCTGAGGGTTTCGATCCTGTTTGACGAACCTTTCTGGGGCGAGAAGATCCCCGGCGCCTGGTTCATGTCGGAAGCGTTCGGCGGCTGCTGTGTCTACAACGAGGGCGCCCGCCACGACGTCGGCAAGCACGGCGTCCTCAACTGGCTGATCGCCGGCTCGGACGCGCTGGCGTTCGCCAATCTGAGCGATCAGGAACTGATCGACGCCGCGCTGAAATCGTTGCCGGCCTCGCTCGGCAACGCCCGCGACCATTTCATGGAAGGCAAGATTCACCGCTGGCTGTCATCGGTGAATGCGCTGCCGGGCGGCCTGCCGGTGCGCGACGTCATGACCAACCACCGGCCGGAGCCGAAAGAGCATCCGGGAATCGTCGTGGTCGGCGACTATCTGTTCGATTCGACGCTGAACGGTCTGCTCGACTCCTCCGACGCGGCCACCGACATCATTCTAACCGAGATGATGCGGTTGCGCCGCGCCCGTGCGCAACAGGGCGAGGTATCGTCCGACAAGATCGATCGCAGCTATTTCGAGAATTACCGTGGTGTCGGCCCCTACAGCGAAGCCTGGAGCCGGTTTACCGATCCGGCCTATCTGACCGACCTGATCAAGATCGTCTGGAACAGGGCCAAGGGCTACAGGCTGCTCGTTGCCGGCTCCGCCAGCGGCGAGCTGGTCGGCGCGCTCCGCGAGCGCGGCATCGATGCCTGGGGTATCGAAAACAACAAGGCGATCCACGCCAAAACGCCGAAGGCGCTGAAAAAGTACAACAAGCTCGGCTCCATCGTCGACATGCCGTTCAAGGACGACGAATTCGACTTCGTGTTCGAGACCAGCCTGTGCCATGTCGCCGAAAAGCAGGTCCCGCGGGCGGTGCGCGAACTCAACCGCGTCGTGAAGACCGGGCTGGTGTTCGGGTCTGTCACTTCGGACATGGCCCCCGCACTGATCGACCGTTACGACCTGTTGCGCGGCGTGAAGAAGCTCGGCACCTGGTGGGAATGGTCCGAATTGTTCTTCGGCAACGGATTCGACCTCTCGATGCATCGCCGCGACTGTACCGATGCGCTATGGGCGGCGACGCTGGCTGCCAACAAGGGGCCGGGGCAGTGGTACGCCGACGCCGACAGCCTGCGCTATTCGTTTTTTGACAAGGTCGAATCGGACGATTGATATTCCGGCCGGTTCTGAGAACCGGCCGTCCAATTGTTTTGCCGAATTCTTCCCGATCGCATAGGATCGCCGCGGTAGCATTGTCCGCTACCGCGTTTGATTTGCGGTCAGGCCGGCCGTGCAGCATCGGTTGGTTTCATGGCGCCCAAGCCTCCTTCCTCGGATGATCAAAAACCCGCGCCGGCGGACGATCCGGAACTGACGAAGAAGCTCGTGCTGGAGGCTGTCGCGCCGCTTTCCGGCGGCAAGGCCGCCGCTGGCGCGCCCTCCGACGATGACAAGGACGACGAAAAGGACGAGCTGGAGCTCGACGACGATGATGATGACGAGGACCTCGTCGTCTTCACCGCCAAGGAAGCCGCCGGCGCGATGGCCACCATCTACGGCTTCGTTCGGCCGTATCTGGGCAATTACAGGAAGCTGCTCGCCTTCGTGACCTTCGGCGTTCTCGTCGAGACGCTGTTCAACGTCATCATGCCGCTCAGCCTGAAATTCCTGATCGACGACGCGCTCGGCGAAGAGGATTTTCAGGCGCTCTACAAGATCCTCGGCGTGCTCGCGGTTGCCGGCATCATCACCTCGATCATCGCGGTCTGGTATGAGCGATGGGATGCGCGGCTGGCGGCGGGCATCATCGCCGACGTGCGGACGCAGTTGTTCGAGCACGTCCAGAACCTGCCGTCCTCGTATTTCGCGCGCACCAAGCGCGGCGAAATTCTCTCGCGCTTCTCGATCGACCTTGCGGCCTTCGAAGGTTCGGTCAAGACCTTCGCCAACAGCGCGGCGCTGCCGTTCCTGGAACTGATCGCAGGCATCATCCTGATGCTGTTTTTGAACTGGCAGCTTGCGGCGGTCGCCCTGCTGGTGTTTCCGATCACGCTGATCGGGCCGCGGATCCTGACGCCGAAGGCGGTGCAGGCGAATTACGAGCAGAAGCTGAATGAATCGGCGCTGCTCGGCACGGTGCAGGAAAACGTGGCGGCGCAGGCCGTGGTCAAGGCGTTCAGCCTGCAACGCCGCACGCTCGGCTGGTTCACCATGCGCAACCAGGAAGTGCGCATCAAGACCGCGTCCGCCGTCTTCCTCTCCACGATGGTGGAGCGCACCGTCACCATTTCAGTGTTGCTGCTGCACCTCGTGGTGCTGGCGATCGGCGCCTATCTCGCCACCAAGGGACAGATCACCATCGGCACCTTCGTCACCTTCGAGAGCGCGTTCTGGGAGGTGTCCTACAACATCGCCCATCTGATGCATTTCATTCCGGTGTCGATCCAGTCGGCGGCGGCAGTGCGGCATATCCAGGAACTGCTGGACGAGCCGTCGCGCGGCGCCGATCGGCCGGGGGCGCCCGATTTGCCGCCCATCACCAACGACATCAGCTTCGAGCGCGTCACCTTTGCCTACGAAGGCAGCGCGACGCCGGTGCTCGATAATTTCAGCCTCAAGCTTGGCGTGGGAAAACGGATCGCGATCGTCGGCCCCAGCGGCTCGGGCAAGAGCACGCTGCTGAATCTGATCCTGCGACTTTACGTGCCGGACGAGGGGCGGGTGGCCATCGATGGCGTCGATATCCGCCGCGTCACCCGGGAATCCCTGCGCAGGGGCATGGCGGTCGTGTTCCAGGAGAACATGCTGTTCAACATGTCGATCCGCGAGAACATCCGGCTCGGCAAGGAGGGCGCCAGCGACGAGGAGGTCGTAGCGGCCGCGCGCAAGGCCGAGATCCACAGCTACATCATGAGCCTGCCGCAGAAATACGACACGCCGGTCGGCGAGCGCGGCGACACGCTGTCGGGCGGCCAGCGCCAGCGCATCGCGATCGCGCGCGCGGTCATCCGCAATCCCTCGCTGCTGCTACTCGATGAGGCGACGTCGGCGCTCGATCAGACCACGGAAGCCGCGATCAACCGCACGCTTCTCAACGTGGCGGAGGGGCGCACCATGGTCTGGTCGACCCACCGTCTGACGTCGGTGGTCGAGATGGACGAGATCATCGTGATTTCAGGCGGCAAGGCGATCGAGCGCGGCTCGCATGCGCAGTTGCTCGCGGCCAACGGCGTCTATCGCAAGCTCTGGGACGACCAGGGCCACACGCCGCACAACGCCGCCGGTCAGGCCGACGACGACAATGAAGACGATGACGATGACGAGGATGATGACGAGGAGTGAGCCCGGCGGTTTGACCCCGCGCTGAGCCCGTTTCGCATCCGCCGCAAGCAGCCTTCGCCGAACCACACCAGGAAGCGCGCCCAGCGCTGTGCACGCCAGTATAGCCCGTTTTCGATCGTGAGCCTGCGGAAGCTGACGGCCTTGGCCATCGACCAGGCGTCGCAGGCCTGCTTGACCGGGTCGTCGTAAAACGAAGCGATCTTGTCCGCGTCCATACCCTCGGTCGCAAGCCATGCCGGGATATGGACGTTGCAGAGCTGGGCGACGTCGGTGAATACCTTGTCGGTGCCGGTGCCGGTAACCGGGCAGGTGTGCGCAAAGGCATCGCCGACCAGAACGACGCCCGGTTGGCGATAGCCGGTTGAGACATAGAGATCGGCGGGCCTGATCTTGACGTCGCCGGCAACGCCGTATTCGCCGATGATGCGGCGCAGCCTCGGCAGCGCGGCATTCATGGTCTCGACCGGCCGCTTCCGCATCTCGCGCAGCCAGGGGTCGTCGACCTCGCGGTAGACGAAAAGGTTGGCCCGCATCCGGCTCCCGATAGGGAAGAGCGTCACATAGGCGACCCGCTCCTTTACCCTTTCGGAAAAGTAGGTCAGGGCGGGAAATTCGAAGGCCGGGCGGCCGACCGGCATCAGGTCGAATCCGATCGAAATGGAATGGCTGACGCTGATGATCTGGCGCTCGATGCCGAGATTGCGGCGCAGCCCGACACTCAGGCCATTGGCCAGCACCACCAGCCGCGCCGAGATTATTTCGCCGTTGGACAGCGTGACCTTCTGCCGTTCCGCGCTGGTCGATACATCGGTCACCTTGGCGTAGATGAGTTCGGCGGGGGCTGGGATTTCGGCGCGAATCGCGCCGATCAGCGCGTCGTACATGATGCCGTATTGGCGGCTCGGCTTCTTGTCGAGCAGGTAGCCGAATCGTGCGATCCAGTTTTCGCCGTCATGGGTGGCCGAGCGAAGCACCGAGTCGGCGATTCCGGTCTGGTAAAAACGATCGAGCTGCTCGTCGCCGCTGATTTTTTCGACGCGGAAGTCGAATGGATAGGCCTGATGCGGATCGATCAGTACAGTTGGAATCCCCGCGCGTCCGAGCATGGCGGCCGCGGTCGAGCCGGCAAGGCCGCCGCCGATGATCGCGATGTCGGTATACTTCATGGGGAATCCCGGCCTCGAATTGCTAGTTTTGCCCCCCGAATGGCAAACAAATGCTTAGCCGGGAAAAACTGGAACCGGAAAATGTTGTTTCTGGATATATTTATCCGGGTATAAATACCGGCTCGGACGGTACCTGCCAAGGCAGGCGAGGGCCGATTCCGCACCTCGCGAATTCATTTCAGCGCTCAGCGGATCGGTGCGAAGCGTTGAATCCGCAGACGCCATAGGCGTTTCCAGCGTTCTCGTTTCGCTTGACTTAGCTATCCACCGCTTATAGAAGACGGCCACTTAACGACAGGCGGTGAGCAACGCCAGCGTCGGAACGGAACACCCTTTCAAATCCTTACGGAAGTTTCCTAAGGGACCTGAACGGGCACCAACCTCGACGAATGCCGCTCAAACGCTGTCGATCATATTGCTAGGCACTGCCAGGACGATTTTGGTTCTCTTGAGCACGTTCTCTTGAGGGTGAATTCGGATGCATGACCTCGGTAGCAGGCCGGACAGCGAAAGCTGATCGGTCTTCACTTGCGGTCCTCTGTGGCGTCGAAGCGCTTTCCGCTCAGCGATGAGTGGTTGGCGTGATTTCGTTTTGCGTGGAAGTTTTTTCACGCAAAGCGGGCCGAACGGAACGGCTAGTTCCGAGAAGAATTTGCGAAAGCCATTCAAGGTTTCGCGCGAACTAAAGGGTGAAGGCTGACATGCCGACGATCAACCAGCTGATCGCAAATCCGCGTGCGGTGCAGAAGTCACGCAAGAAGGTGCCGGCGCTGCAGCAGTCGCCGCAGAAGCGCGGCGTCTGTACGCGCGTCTACACCACGACCCCGAAGAAGCCGAACTCGGCGCTTCGTAAGGTCGCCAAGGTGCGCCTGACCAACGGCTTCGAGGTGATCGGCTACATCCCGGGTGAAGGCCATAACCTTCAGGAGCACTCGGTGGTCATGATCCGCGGCGGCCGCGTCAAGGACTTGCCCGGCGTGCGCTACCACATTCTCCGCGGCGTCCTCGATACCCAGGGCGTCAAGAACCGTAAGCAGCGTCGTTCGAAGTACGGCGCGAAGCGTCCGAAGTAATCGGGAACAGATCAGATGTCTCGTCGCCATTCTGCTGAAAAGCGTGAAGTGAACCCGGATCCGAAGTTCGGGAACATCATCATCACGAAGTTCATGAACTCGATCATGTACGACGGCAAGAAGTCTGCCGCCGAGAGCATCGTCTACGGCGCGCTCGCCATGATCGAAACCAAGACCAAGCAGGGTCCGCTGCCGGTGTTCGAGCAGGCGCTGGAAAACGTCATGCCGACCATCGAAGTGCGGTCGCGCCGCGTCGGTGGCGCCACCTACCAGGTGCCGGTCGAAGTGCGTTCGGTTCGCCGTCAGGCGCTGGGCATTCGCTGGATCATCACGGCGGCCCGCGATCGGAACGAAAAGACGATGACGGAGCGGCTCTCGGCCGAGCTGCTCGACGCGTCGAACAACCGGGGTAACGCCGTCAAGAAGCGTGAAGACGTGCACCGGATGGCGGAAGCCAACCGTGCCTTCTCGCATTATCGCTGGTAACGGCGAAAAACGGATTTAAGGAACAGCCCATGCCCCGCGTTCATGCCATAGAGAACTACCGCAACTTCGGTATTATGGCGCACATCGATGCCGGCAAGACCACGACCACCGAGCGCATCCTTTATTACACCGGCAAGAGCCACAAGATCGGCGAAGTGCACGAAGGTGCCGCGACGATGGACTGGATGGAGCAGGAGCAGGAGCGTGGCATCACGATCACCTCGGCTGCGACCACCGCGTTCTGGAACGGCAAGCGCCTGAACATCATCGACACCCCCGGCCACGTCGACTTCACCATCGAAGTCGAGCGTTCGCTGCGCGTGCTCGACGGCGCCGTGTGCGTGCTCGATTCCAACCAGGGCGTTGAGCCGCAGACCGAAACCGTCTGGCGCCAGGGCGACAAGTACCGCGTTCCGCGCATCGTCTTCGCCAACAAGATGGATAAGACCGGCGCTGATTTCTATAAGTGTCTCGACGACATCGTCGACCGCCTCGGTGCCAAGCCGATTGCGATCCAGCTTCCGATCGGCTCCGAGAACAACTTCAAGGGTCTGGTCGATCTCGTCCGCATGAAGGGCGTGGTCTGGGAAGACGAGGCGCTCGGCGCCAACTTCAAGGACATCGACATTCCGGCTGACCTCGTCGACAAGGCGAAGGAATACCGCGAGAAGATGCTGGAAGCCGCCGTCGAGCTCGATGACGACGCGCTTGCGGCCTACCTCGATGGCAAGGAGCCCGACGAGGCGACGCTGAAGCGGCTGATCCGTAAAGCCGTGCTGACTGGCGCCTTCTATCCCGTGCTGTGCGGTTCGGCCTTCAAGAACAAGGGCGTGCAGCCGCTGCTCGACGCCGTGGTCGACTATCTGCCGTCGCCGGTCGACGTGCCCGCGATCAAGGGCATCGATGATGACGGCAACGAAGTCCTGCGCAAGGCGGACGACAAGGAGCCGCTGGCTCTGCTCGCGTTCAAGATCATGGACGATCCGTTCGTCGGCACCATCACGTTCTGCCGCATCTACTCCGGCGTTCTTGCCAGCGGCACCGGCGTGGTCAATTCGACCCGCGAGAAGAAAGAACGTATCGGCCGCATGCTGCTGATGCATGCGAACAACCGCGAAGACATCAAGGAAGCCTATGCCGGCGACATCGTCGCGCTGGCCGGCCTGAAGGAAGCGCGCACCGGTGACACGCTGTGCGATCCCGACAAGCAGGTGATCCTCGAAAAGATGGAATTCCCGGAGCCGGTGATCGAGATCGCGATCGAGCCGAAGTCGAAGGCCGACCAGGAAAAGCTCGGCGTGGCGCTGGCGAAGCTTGCTGCGGAAGATCCGTCGTTCCGCGTGTCGACCGACCAGGAGTCCGGCCAGACCATTCTCAAGGGCATGGGCGAACTCCACCTCGACATCAAGGTCGACATCCTTCGCCGCACCTACAAGGTCGACGCCAACATCGGCGCGCCGCAGGTGGCGTTCCGCGAGCGGGTCACCAAGCGCGCTGAAGTCAAGTACACGCACAAGAAGCAGACCGGCGGTACCGGTCAGTTCGCCGAAGTGTCGATCATCGTCGAGCCGAACGAGCCCGGTAAGGGCTACGAGTTCGAGTCGAAGATCGTCGGCGGCGCGGTGCCGAAGGAATACATCCCCGGCGTCGAAAAGGGCCTCAACAGTGTGATGGGTTCGGGCGTGGTCGCCGGCTTCCCGGTGGTGGACGTCAAGGTCCAGCTGGTCGACGGCAAGTATCACGACGTCGACTCCTCGGCGCTGGCCTTCGAAATCGCATCGCGCGCGGCATTCCGCGAAGCGCTGCAGAAGGGCAAGTCCGTTCTGCTCGAGCCGATCATGAAGGTCGAGGTGGTGACCCCGGAAGACTATACCGGTTCCGTCATCGGCGACCTGAATTCGCGGCGCGGCCAGATCCAGGGCCAGGACATGCGCGGCAATGCCAACGTCATCAACGCGATGGTGCCGCTCATGAACATGTTCGGGTACGTGAATAACCTTCGCTCGATGAGCCAGGGACGCGCGACCTTTACGATGCAATTCGATCACTACGCTGAAGCGCCGGCGAACGTGTCGGCAGAAGTCCAGAAGAAGTTTGCCTGATTGTCGTTGGTTCAAAGCTAACGACTGAACGGAGAGTCAAATGGCCAAAGCAAAGTTTGAACGTAATAAACCGCACTGCAACATCGGAACCATCGGTCACGTCGACCATGGCAAGACCTCGCTGACCGCAGCGATCACCAAGGTGCTGGCTGAAACCGGCGGTGCGACGTTCACGGCGTACGACCAGATCGACAAGGCGCCGGAAGAGAAGGCGCGCGGCATCACGATCTCGACCGCCCACGTCGAATACGAGACCCAGAACCGGCACTACGCCCACGTCGATTGTCCGGGCCACGCCGACTACGTGAAGAACATGATCACCGGCGCAGCGCAGATGGACGGCGCGATCCTGGTCGTGTCGGCCGCCGACGGCCCGATGCCGCAGACCCGCGAGCACATCCTGCTCGCCCGTCAGGTCGGCGTTCCCGCGCTCGTCGTGTTCCTGAACAAGTGCGACATGGTCGACGATCCGGAGCTGCTCGAGCTCGTCGAACTCGAAGTCCGCGAACTGCTTTCGAAGTACGAATTCCCGGGCGACACTATCCCGATCATCAAGGGTTCGGCGCTGGCCGCCCTCGAAGATAAGGACAAGGCGCTCGGTCACGACGCCATTCTCGAGCTGATGAAGAACGTCGATTCCTACATTCCGCAGCCGGAGCGTCCGGTTGACCAGCCGTTCCTGATGCCGGTCGAAGACGTGTTCTCGATCTCGGGCCGCGGTACGGTTGTGACCGGTCGCGTCGAGCGCGGCATCGTCAAGGTCGGCGAGGAAATCGAAATCGTCGGTCTGCGCGAAACCCAGAAGACCATCGTCACCGGCGTCGAAATGTTCCGCAAGCTGCTCGATCAGGGCCAGGCCGGCGACAACATCGGTGCGCTGCTCCGCGGTACCAAGCGCGAGGAAGTCGAGCGTGGCCAGGTGCTGTGCAAGCCGGGTTCGGTCAAGCCGCACACCAAGTTCAAGGCTGAGGCCTACATCCTGACCAAGGAAGAGGGCGGTCGTCACACCCCGTTCTTCACCAACTATCGGCCCCAGTTCTACTTCCGCACCACCGACGTGACCGGCGTCGTGCATCTGCCCGAAGGCACCGAAATGGTGATGCCGGGCGACAACATCGCGATGGAAGTGCACCTGATCGTGCCGATCGCGATGGAAGAAAAGCTGCGCTTCGCGATCCGTGAAGGCGGCCGCACCGTCGGTGCCGGCGTCGTCGCAAGCATCATCGAGTAAAGAGAAAACGAAAAGCGGATAGCGAATGATTTCATTCGCTATCCGCCGCTCACTACTCGCATCAAGCGACGAAGAAAGAGACAACGGCAATGAACGGCCAAAATATTCGCATCCGTCTCAAGGCGTTCGACCATCGTATCCTCGATACGTCGACCCGCGAGATCGTGAACACGGCGAAACGTACCGGTGCCCAGGTTCGCGGACCTATCCCGCTGCCCACCCGCATCGAGAAGTTCACCGTCAACCGTTCGCCGCACGTCGACAAGAAGAGCCGCGAGCAATTCGAGATGCGCACCCACAAGCGCCTTCTCGACATCGTCGACCCGACCCCGCAGACCGTCGATGCTTTGATGAAGCTCGACCTGGCCGCCGGTGTCGACGTCGAGATCAAGCTCTAAGATTTTCAGGATCGTCCGAAGTTAGCGGACAGAAAGAACAGGAAGCACGCCGATGCGCTCCGGAGTGATCGCACAAAAGGTCGGGATGACGCGGGTCTTTACGGAGACCGGTGAACATATCCCTGTGACCGTGCTGAAGCTGGGCAATTGCCAGGTGCTGGGCCACCGCACGACCGAGAAGAACGGTTACGTTGCGCTGCAGCTCGGTTCGGGTACCCGCAAGACCGTCTATCTGCCGAAGGCAGAGCGCGGCCAGTTTGCGGTGTCCAAGGTCGAGCCCAAGCGGAAAGTCACCGAGTTTCGCGTGTCGGAAGACGCGCTGATCCCGGTTGGCGCCGAAATTCAGGCGGACCATTTCGTGGTCGGCCAGTTCGTCGACGTCACCGGTACCTCGGTCGGTAAAGGTTTTGCCGGCGGCATGAAGCGCTGGAATTTCGGCGGTCTGCGCGCCACCCACGGTGTGTCGGTTTCGCATCGTTCGATCGGTTCGACCGGCGGACGCCAGGATCCCGGCAAGACCTTCAAGAACAAGAAGATGCCCGGTCACATGGGTGTCGACCGCATCACCACGCTCAATCTGCGTGTGGTGCAGACCGACGTCGAGCGCGGCCTGATCCTCGTCGAAGGCGCCGTTCCCGGCTCCAAGGGCGGCTGGATCTCGGTGCGCGACGCCGTCAAGAAGCCGCTGCCGAAGGAAGCTCCGAAGCCCGGCAAGTTCAAGGTCGCCGGCGGCGAGCAGGCTCAGGCTCCGGCCGAGCAGGAGGGCGCGTGAGATGGAACTGAAAGTCACGACCCTTGAAGGCAAGGAAGCTGGTTCGGTCCAGCTCTCGGACGCGATCTTCGGTCTCGAGCCGCGTGCCGACATCATCCAGCGTTGCGTGCAATGGCAGCTCAACAAGCGCCAGGCTGGAACGCACAAGACGCAAGGTCGCGCCGACGTCTGGCGCACCGGCAAGAAGATGTACAAGCAGAAGGGCACCGGCGGCGCCCGTCACGGCTCGGCCCGCGTGCCGCAGTTCCGCGGCGGTGGCCGTGCGTTCGGTCCGGTGGTTCGCTCGCACGCGACCGACCTGCCGAAGAAGGTGCGCGCGCTGGCGCTCAAGCATGCTTTGTCGGCCAAGGCCAAGGACGGCGGCCTGATCGTGATCGACAATGCGCAGATCAAGGACGCCAAGACCAAGGCGCTGGTCGGTCATTTCTCAGGGTTGGGCCTGACCAATGCGCTGATCATCGACGGCGTCGAGGTGCACGCCGGTTTCGCGACCGCTGCGCGCAACATTCCGAATATCGACGTGCTGCCGATCCAGGGCATCAACGTCTACGACATTCTGCGTCGTCAGAAGCTCGTGCTGACGAAGGCGGCAGTCGATGCGCTGGAGGCGCGCTTCAAATGAAGAATATCGATCCGCGCCATTACGACGTGATCGTAGCACCCGTCGTCACCGAAAAGGCGACGGTTGCGTCCGAGCACAACAAGGTCGTGTTCAGGGTCGCCGCCAAGGCGACCAAGCCGCAAATCAAGGAAGCCGTCGAAAAGCTGTTCGACGTCAAGGTGAAGAGCGTGAACACGCTGGTCCGCAAGGGCAAGACCAAGGTGTTCCGCGGCAATTTCGGTTCGCAGTCGGACGTGAAGCGGGCTGTCGTGACCCTCGAAGAGGGCCACCGCATCGACGTCACTACCGGACTATAAGGCGATACAGCGATGGCATTGAAAACATACAATCCGACGACGCCGGGCCAGCGCCAGCTGGTGATGGTGGACCGTTCGGCCCTCTACAAGGGCAAGCCGGTAAAGGCGCTGACCGAGGGCAAGCTCGGCAATGGCGGCCGCAACAACACCGGCCGCATCACCGTGCGTTTCCGCGGCGGCGGCCACAAGAAGTCCTACCGCCTAGTGGACTTCAAGCGGAACAAGGTCGACGTTCCCGCCGTCGTCGAGCGGCTGGAGTACGATCCGAACCGCACCGCGTTCATCGCGCTGATCAAGTATCAGGACGGCGAGCAGGCCTACATCCTGGCGCCGCAGCGTCTGGCTGCGGGCGACACGGTGGTTGCCGGCAACTATGTCGACGTCAAGCCCGGCAACGTCATGCCGCTCGGCAACATGCCGGTCGGCACCATCATCCATAATATCGAGATGAAGATCGGGAAGGGCGGCCAGATCGCGCGTTCGGCCGGCACCTACGCCCAGATCGTCGGTCGCGACCAGGACTACGTCATTCTGCGCCTGAACTCGGGCGAGCAGCGCCTGGTGCACGGTCGTTGCCGCGGCACCATCGGTGCGGTGTCGAACCCCGATCACATGAACATCTCGATCGGCAAGGCCGGCCGTACCCGCTGGCTGGGCTGGCGTCCGCATAACCGCGGCGTCGTCATGAACCCGATCGACCATCCGCACGGCGGCGGCGAAGGCCGCACCTCGGGCGGCCGCCACCCGGTCACACCGTGGGGCAAGCCGACCAAGGGCAAGAAGACCCGTTCGAACAAGTCGACCAATCGATTCATCCTCCTAAGCCGCCACAAGCGGAAGAAGTAAGGAACGCCGGACATGGTACGTTCAGTCTGGAAAGGCCCGTTCGTCGAAGCGTCTCTGCTCAAGAAGGCAGATACTGCGCGCGCGTCCGGCCGTCACGACGTCATCAAGATCTGGAGCCGCCGCTCGACCATCCTGCCGCAATTCGTCGGCCTGACGTTCGGCGTCTACAACGGACAGAAGCATGTGCCGGTGTCGATCAACGAGGAAATGGTGGGTCACAAGTTCGGCGAGTTCTCGCCGACCCGTACCTTCCATGGCCATTCTGGCGACAAGAAAGCCAAGAAGGCTTGAGGAATAGACGATGAGCAAACCAAAGCGCGAACGTGTCCTTGCGGACAACGAGGCCAAGGCAATTGCCCGGATGCTGCGCGTCAGCCCGCAGAAGCTCAATCTTGTCGCGCAGCTGATCCGCGGCCGGAAAGCGTCTGCTGCGCTCGCCGACCTGCAGTTCTCGCGCAAGCGGATCGCTGTCGACGTCAAGAAGTGCCTGGAATCGGCGATCGCGAACGCCGAGAACAACCACGACCTCGAAGTCGACGATCTCGTCGTCGCCGAGGCGCATGTTGGCAACGGCATCGTGATGAAGCGTTTTTCACCGCGCGGCCGTGGCCGTTCGGGGCGTGTCTATAAACCGTTCTCGCACCTGACCATCGTGGTTCGTCAGGTCGAGGCCGAGGCTGGCGCTTAAGGGCGCGGGAGAATACGATGGGTCAAAAGATCAATCCAATCGGACTGCGTCTGGGCATCAACCGGACCTGGGATTCCCGTTGGTTCGCCGGCAAGAACGAGTACGGCAAGCTGTTGCATGAAGACGTCAAGATCCGCGAGATCCTGCACAAGGAGCTCAAGCAGGCGGCCGTCGCCCGCATCGTGATCGAGCGTCCGCACAAGAAGTGCCGCGTGACGATCCACTCGGCGCGTCCGGGTGTGGTGATCGGCAAGAAGGGCGCCGACATCGACAAGCTGCGCAAGCGGGTTGCCGACATCACGGCTTCCGACGTCGTCATCAACATCGTCGAAATCCGCAAGCCCGAACTCGACGCTACCCTGGTCGCCGAATCGATCGCCCAGCAGCTCGAGCGCCGCGTCGCGTTCCGCCGCGCCATGAAGCGGGCGGTGCAGTCGGCGATGCGTCTCGGCGCCGAAGGCATTCGTATCAACTGCTCGGGCCGGCTCGGCGGCGCCGAAATCGCGCGCATGGAATGGTATCGCGAAGGCCGCGTGCCGTTGCACACGCTGCGCGCCGACATCGATTACGGCGTGGCGACCGCGTTCACCACGTTCGGCACCTGCGGCGTCAAGGTCTGGATCTTCAAGGGTGAGATCCTCGAGCACGACCCGATGGCCCAGGACAAGAAGATGGCCGAAGGCGACAACACCCGGCCGCGCCGCGACGCTGCGTGAGACATTAGAGAAGGTTTGAGGGCTTAAAGCCATGATGCAACCAAAGAAAACGAAGTTCCGGAAGGCGCATAAGGGCCGTATCCACGGCGTTGCGACTTCGGGTGCGACGTTGTCGTTCGGTCAATTCGGCCTGAAGGCGATGGCGCCCGAGCGCATCACCGCCCGCCAGATCGAAGCCGCGCGCCGCGCGCTGACCCGTCACATGAAGCGCGCCGGCCGCGTCTGGATCCGCGTGTTTCCGGACTTGCCGGTGTCGAAGAAGCCCGCCGAAGTCCGCATGGGTTCCGGCAAGGGTACGCCGGAATTGTGGGTGGCGCGGGTCAAGCCCGGCCGCGTGATTTTCGAGATCGACGGCGTCACGGTGCAGACCGCCAAGGAAGCGCTCTCGCTCGCTGCCGCCAAGCTGCCGATCAAGACGCGCTTCGTCGCGCGCATTGCGGAGTAACGTCATGGCCCCGATGAAAGTTGAAGACATCCGCGCGATGAGCGACGACCAGAGGGACGACGCCGTCCTCAATCTGAAGAAGGAACGTTTCAACCTGCGTTTCCAGCGCGCCACCGGGCAGCTGGAGAACACCTCGCGGCTGCGCGAAGCCCGCCGCGATATCGCCCGCATCAAGACCATCGCCGCGCAAACGCGCGCGAAGAAGAAGTAAGAGGCCTTATCATGCCGAAACGTACCCTTCAGGGCGTGGTCGTGAGCGACAAGCAAGCCAAGACGGTGGTGGTGCGCGTCGATCGCCGCTTCACCCATCCGATCTACAAGAAGACGATCCGCCGCTCCAAGAACTACCACGCACACGACGAGAACAGCGAGTTCAAGCCGGGCGACATGGTGTGGATCGAGGAGAGCAAGCCGATCTCCAAGTTGAAGCGCTGGACCGTGGTCCGGGGCGAACAGAAGAAAACCGCCTGAGTTCGTTCGGCCTGGCCGGACGGGTAATCAGGAAAAATTTTAGGCGCTAATTCGAGCGCATCAGAAAGAGGACGAGGTGCATCAATGATTCAGATGCAGACCAACCTCGACGTGGCCGATAATTCAGGCGCACGCCGTGTCATGTGCATCAAGGTGCTGGGGGGCTCCAAGCGCCGCTATGCAACCGTGGGCGACGTTATCGTCGTGTCGATCAAGGAAGCGATTCCGCGCGGCAAGGTGAAGAAGGGCGATGTGATGAAGGCCGTCGTGGTGCGGGTCCGCAAGGACATCCGCCGCGCCGACGGCTCGGTCATCCGCTTCGACCGCAACGCCGCCGTGTTGATCAACAACCAGTCGGAGCCGGTCGGCACCCGTATCTTCGGGCCCGTGCCGCGCGAGCTGCGCGCCAAGAACCACATGAAGATCATCTCGCTTGCGCCGGAGGTGCTGTGATGGCTGCCAAGATCCGGAAAGGTGACAAGGTCATCGTGTTGAACGGCCGCGACAAGGGCCGTACCGGCGAAGTATTCGAGGTCCGCCCCGCCGAGAACAAGGCGCTGGTGCGTGGCATCAACATGGTGAAGCGTCACCAGAAGCAGACCCAGAACCAGGAAGGCGGCATCATCTCCAAGGAGTCGCCGATCCACCTGTCCAACGTCGCCTATGTCGGCAAGGACGGCAAGCCGACCCGCGTGGGCTTCAGGATTCAGGCTGATGGCAAGAAGGTACGCATTGCCAAGAGCTCGGGAGCAGAGATCGATGGCTGATACCGCTTACACGCCGCGCCTGCGCGCGCAGTTCGACAAGGAAATCCGCGGCAAGCTGACCGAGCAGTTCGGCTATGCCAACGTCATGCAGGTGCCGCGGCTGGACAAGGTCGTGCTCAACATGGGCGTCGGCGATTCCGTCAACGACCGCAAGAAGGCCGAGACCGCGGCTGCCGAACTGACGCAGATCGCCGGCCAGAAGGCGATCGTGACCTATTCGCGCGTCGCGATCGCGACCTTCAAGCTGCGTGAGAACCAGCCGATCGGCTGCAAGGTCACGCTGCGCAAGGCCAGGATGTACGAGTTCATCGATCGCCTGGTGAACGTGGCGCTGCCGCGCGTGCGTGACTTCCGTGGCCTCAATCCGAAGAGCTTCGACGGCCGCGGCAACTACTCGCTCGGCATCAAGGAGCACATCATTTTCCCCGAAATCGATTTCGACAAGGTTTCGGAAGCTCGCGGTATGGACATCACGGTCTGCACCACGGCGAAGACCGACGACGAGGCGCGTGCCTTGTTGACCGCATTCAATTTCCCGTTCCGGCAGTGAGACGCAGTTAAAGCCTCTCAAACGCGGAAACCCAGGAGCCAAGCATGGCAAAGAAGAGTTCGATCGAGAAGAACAACCGGCGCAAGCGGATGACGAAGAACGCCGCCCCGCAGCGTGCGAAGTTGAAGGCGATCATCGCCGACAAGACCCGGCCGATGGAAGAGCGGTTCGCGGCGACGCTGAAGCTGGCCCAGATGCCGCGCAATTCGTCGGCGACGCGCATCCGCAACCGCTGCGAGCTGACCGGTCGTCCGCGCTCGAACTACCGCAAGAACAAGCTTTCCCGCATCGCGCTGCGTGAACTCGGCTCCAAGGGCCTGGTTCCCGGGCTCGTGAAGTCGAGCTGGTAAGGAGGGTCGTCAAGATGTCAACGCACGATCCGATTTCCGATCTCATCACCCGCATTCGCAACGCGCAGATGCGTTCGAAGTCCAAGGTCTCGACCCCGGGCTCGAAGATGCGCGCCAGCGTGCTCGAAGTGCTGAAGTCCGAGGGTTACATCCGCGGCTACGCCAGCGTCGAACATGCTTCGGGCCGCAGCGAGCTCGAGATCGAGTTGAAATATTTCGACGGCGAGCCCGTCATTCGCGAGATCGAGCGGGTCTCCAAGCCGGGCCGCCGCGTTTACGCCTCGGTGAAGAACCTGCCGCGCGTGAACAACGGTCTCGGTATTTCGGTTTTGTCGACGCCGAAGGGAATCATGGCTGACCACGCCGCGCGTGACGCGAATGTGGGCGGCGAAATTCTCTTCACGGTGTTCTGAGGAAGGATTGAAGCCATGTCACGTGTTGGCAAACGGCCCGTTCCGATCCCGTCCGGTGTGACGGCGAGCGTCGAAGGGCAGACCGTCAAGATGAAGGGGCCGAAGGGCCAGCTTCAGTTCGTCGTGCATGACGACGTTGAAGTGAAGTTCGAGGACGGCGCGGTCAAGGTCGCGCCCCGGATCGAAACCAACCGGGCGCAGGCCATGTATGGCACCGCGCGCGCGCAGGTCGCCAATCTGGTCGAGGGCGTCACCAAGGGTTTCGAGAAGAAGCTCGAGATCACCGGCGTCGGTTACCGTGCTGCGCTGCAGGGCAAGAACCTGCAGCTCGCGCTCGGCTACAGCCACGACGTCGTCTACGCGATCCCGGAAGGCATCACCATCGTGGTGCCGAAGCCGACCGAGATCACGATCACGGGCACCGATTCCCAGCGGGTCGGCCAGGTCGCCGCGGAAATCCGCGCCTACCGTCCGCCGGAGCCCTACAAGGGCAAGGGCGTGAAGTACGCCAACGAATTCATCTTCCGCAAGGAAGGCAAGAAGAAGTAACGGAGCCGGTCATGTCACTCAAGGTCACGAATGCCCGGCGCAAGCAGCGCGTGCGCAACTCGCTGCGCCGGTCCGCCAATGGACGTCCGCGTCTGTCGGTATTCCGTTCGTCAAAGCACATCTATGCCCAGGTCATCGACGACCTGAAGGGCGAAACGCTGGCTTCCGCCTCGTCGCTGGAAAAGACCATGCGCGAGAGCGGCAATACCGGCGCCGACATCGATGCGGCCAAGGCCGTCGGCAAGCTGCTGGCGGAACGCGCCGTGAAGAACGGCGTCAAGGAAGTGGTGTTCGACCGCGGTCAGTATCTCTATCACGGGCGCGTCAAGGCGCTCGCGGATGCGGCCCGCGAGAGCGGACTGAGCTTCTAACGAACTGTTTTGGATAATTACGAGGACAGGGGCTTTACTCCCCTAAAGATTGGAAAACACCATGGCAGGTGAACGCGAACGCGGCGGACGCGAACGGAGCAGGGATCGCGAAGAGCGCGACAGCGAGTTCGTCGACAAGCTCGTCCACATCAATCGCGTGGCGAAGGTCGTCAAGGGCGGCAAGCGCTTCGGCTTTGCGGCGCTGGTCGTGATCGGCGACCAGAAGGGCCGGGTCGGTTTCGGCCACGGCAAGGCGCGCGAAGTTCCCGAGGCGATCCGCAAGGCGACCGAGTCGGCGAAGCGCAATTTGACGCGCGTTGCCCTGCGCGAAGGCCGCACGCTGCATCACGACATCGCCGGCCGCCACGGCGCCGGCCGCGTCTACCTGCGCGCCGCTCCGGCCGGTACCGGCATCATCGCCGGCGGCCCGATGCGCGCGGTGTTCGAAACGCTCGGCATCCAGGACGTGGTGGCGAAGTCGATCGGCTCGTCGAATCCCTACAACATGGTTCGCGCCACCTTCGACGCGCTGAAGCATCAGGATTCACCGCGTTCGGTGGCGGCACGCCGCAACATCAAGGTATCCACGCTGCAGTCGCGCCGCGTCGGTGGCGACGCCGAAGTGGTGGCTGAATAACTGGCGCGATTTTCAGCGCTTTTTGGAGTTAAGACGATGGCCAAGGCCGCAAAGACGATCAAGGTCGAGCAGACCGGCAGCGCGATCCGCCGCCACCACTCGCAGCGTTCGACGCTGATCGGCCTCAAGCTCAACAAGATCGGTCGTGTCACCGAGCTGCAGGACACGCCTGCAGTTCGCGGCATGATCGCCAAGGTTCAACATCTCGTCCGCATCGTCGGCGAGAAGTAAGTAAGGAGCAGCATGATCCCGGAAAGTGGGGACCGGTTTTCGGTTAAGATCATGCTCTCGAGAGAAAAAGGAATTTCGCGATGAAGCTCAGCGATATCGCCGACAACGCCGGCTCGCGCAAGAAGCGGATGCGTGTCGGCCGAGGCATCGGTTCAGGCAAGGGCAAGACTTCGGGCCGCGGCGGCAAGGGCCAAACCGCGCGTTCGGGCGTGCGCATCAAGGGCTTCGAGGGCGGCCAGATGCCGTTGCATCGGCGCCTGCCGAAGCGCGGCTTCAACAACATCTTCCGGCTCGACTTCGCCGAGATCAATCTCGACCGGCTGCAGGAGGCGATCGACGCCAAGCTGGTCGACGCCAAGGAAACCGTCACCGTCGAATCGCTGGTGAAGGCGGGCGTGATCCGTCGCGCCAAGGACGGCCTGCGGCTGCTCGGCCGCGGCGAACTCAAGGCCAAGCTCGCGATCGAGGTGCACGGCGCCTCCAAACCCGCGATTGCTGCGGTCGAGAAGGCCGGCGGCACGGTGAAGATCCTGGCCCCGGCCAAGAAGGAAGACGGCGAGGCGGCGTAACTTCTGCGTCATCGCCCGCTGAATGCCGGGCGATCCGCACGATCGACCAATGGACTTATCGAAGCCGAGCACCAAATAATGTCCGGCGTCTGCCGATAGGCCCCGACCGGGGATCGGCTTGGGGGGCGGCGGGAGAAAGCCTGATCATGGTCTCAGCAGCAGAACAACTCGCGGCAAACCTCAATTTCGGCGCCTTGGCGAAAGCCGACGAACTGAAGAAGCGCATCTGGTTCACACTGGGTGCGCTGCTTGTTTATCGGCTCGGCACCTATATCCCGCTGCCCGGCATCGACCCCGCGATCTGGGAGCAGGTGTTCAAGTCGCAGGCCGGCGGCATTCTCGGCATGTTCAACATGTTCGCCGGCGGCGGCATCCACCGCATGGCGATCTTCGCGCTGAACATCATGCCGTACATCTCGGCATCGATCATCATCCAGCTCCTGACCACGGTTTCTCCGCAACTCGAGGCGCTGAAAAAGGAAGGCGAGGCCGGCCGCAAGACGCTGAACCAGTACACCCGCTATCTGACGGTGATCCTGGCCTCGTTCCAGTCATACGGCATCGCCGTCGGCCTTCAGGGCGCCGGCAACGTCGTCAGCGACCCCGGCCCGTTCTTCCTTATCTCCACGACGATCACGCTAACCGGCGGCACCATGTTCCTGATGTGGCTCGGCGAGCAGATTACCTCGCGCGGCATCGGCAACGGCATTTCGCTGATCATTCTGGCCGGCATCGTCGCCGAATTGCCTTCGGCGCTCGCCAACATGCTGGAACTGGGACGCCAGGGTGCGCTGTCGACCGGCCTGATCCTGATCGTGATCGTGATGGCGGTCGCCGTGATCGCCTTCATCGTGTTCATGGAACGCGCGCAGCGCAGGCTCCTGATCCAGTATCCGAAGCGCCAGGTCGGCAACAAGATGTTCGAGGGCCAGTCCTCGCATCTGCCGCTCAAGCTCAACACCTCGGGCGTGATCCCGCCGATCTTCGCCTCGTCGCTGCTGCTGCTGCCGGCCACCGTTGCCAACTTCAACGCCGGCAAGGGCCCGGAATGGTTCCAGTGGCTCAACACCCAGCTCAGCCACGGCCGTCCGCTGTTCCTGTTCCTCTATCTGGCGCTGATCGTGTTCTTCGCCTTCTTCTACACCGCGATCGTGTTCAACCCGACCGAGACCGCCGACAATCTGAAGAAGCATGGCGGCTTCATCCCCGGCATCCGCCCGGGCGAGCGCACCGCCGAATATATCGACTACGTGCTGTCGCGTATCACCGTGCTCGGCGCGATCTATCTGGCGATCGTCTGTCTGATTCCCGAAATCCTGATTTCCTACGCTTCGGTGCCGTTCTACTTCGGTGGAACCTCGCTTCTGATCGTCGTCAGCGTGACCATGGATACGGTGGCACAGGTGCAGGGCTATTTGCTGGCCCATCAGTATGAGGGGCTGATCAGGAAATCCAAACTGAGGGGCCGCCGCCGCTGATCTCGCGGAACGCTGCGGTCTGAATTTCAATAAGAGGGTGCGCGGCGTTTCGCTCACCAAGCCGGGGGGCGAATAGTCATGAGATTGATCCTTTTGGGTCCGCCGGGCGCAGGCAAGGGGACCCAGGCGCAGCGGCTGGTTCAGAAGCATGGCATCATCCAGCTCTCGACCGGCGAGATGCTGCGCGCGGCGGTTGCAGCCGAAACGCCGGTCGGCCTGCAAGCCAAGGACGTCATGGCAAGCGGCTCGCTGGTGCCGGATGAGATCGTGATCGGGATCATCTCCGACCGTCTCGACCAGCCCGACATGAAGAACGGTTTCATCCTCGACGGCTTTCCGCGCACGGTGCCGCAGGCGGCGGCCCTCGACGAACTGCTGAAGAGGAAGCACATCAAGCTCGACGCCGTGGTCGAACTGCGCGTCAACGAGAGTGCGTTGCTGGACCGCGTCGAGACGCGCGTCGCCGAGATGCGGGCCCGCGGCGAGGACGTGCGAATCGACGATACCCCGGAAGTGCTGTCGAAGCGGCTGGCGAACTACCGCACGCTGACCGAGCCGCTGATTCACTATTATTCGGAGCGGCGGAAGCTTCTGACGGTCGACGGAATGATGACCATCGAGCACGTCACCCGGGAGATTAACCGGATCCTGTCGGCGATCGGGGCGGTGGAACCCAGGGCGGCCAGGCCGGTGGTCTCGGCCAAAAAGGCCCGGGGAGCCGCCAGGAAGACCGCGAAGCCGGCGGGCAAAAAGGCTGCCAAAACCGCCAAGAAGGCCGCCAAAGCGGCCCCAAAGGGCAAGAAAGCGGCTTCCAGCAAGGCCGGGCGGAAGGCCGCCCCGGCGGCCAGGGGCAGGGCTGTCGGCAGGGCCAAAAAGGCGGCAAAAAAGACCGCAAGGAAGACCTCCGCCAAGGCCTCGAAAAAGGTCACGAAAAAGCGAGCTAAGCGATAGAGGCGGTTGACGAAACCGAGTTGAATCCTTTAATAAGCCCCGCATCCAAGTCGGATAGTTTTTGACGATGCCGGGCCCCGAAGCAGATGAGGGGAAGGGCGTCGTGTTCGCGTTTGCGGACACCTGCCCGAGATAGCAAGAACTTTAAGGCCGGCCCATGAGGGATCGGCGACAGGAGAGAAGTCCGTGGCCCGTATTGCCGGCGTGAATATCCCGACCAACAAGCGCGTGCTGATCGCGCTCCAGTACATTCATGGCATCGGCCAGAAGAACGCGGCCGAGATCATCGAGAAGGTCAAGATCCCCGAGGATCGTCGCGTCAGCCAGCTGAGCGACCAGGAAGTCCTGCAGATCCGCGAAGTGATCGACCGCGACTATCTGGTCGAAGGCGATCTTCGCCGTGAGACCGGTATCAACATCAAGCGTCTGATGGACCTCGGCTGCTATCGCGGCCTGCGTCATCGTCGCGGCCTGCCGGTGCGCGGCCAGCGCACCCACACCAATGCGCGCACGCGCAAGGGCCCGGCCAAGTCGATCGCCGGCAAGAAGAAGTAATTTTCGAATCGAGAGCAGGGGGCGGCGTCGATGTACGCCGCTCGTCGCTCAGGTGTAGCCGCTGGCAGTACGGCGGCGTTTGAGATCACAGGAAGGTTTTAGGTAATGGGCAAGGAAGCCACCCGCGTACGCCGTCGCGAACGCAAGAACATCGCCTCGGGCATCGCGCACGTCAATTCGTCGTTCAACAACACGACCATCACCATCACCGATGCGCAGGGCAACACCATTGCCTGGTCCTCGGCCGGCACGATGGGCTTCAAGGGTTCGCGCAAGTCGACCCCTTATGCCGCGCAGGTCGCGGCCGAAGACGTTTCCAAGAAGGCGCAGGAACACGGCATGCGCACGCTGGAAGTGGAAGTTGCAGGCCCCGGTTCGGGCCGTGAATCGGCGCTTCGTGCGCTGCAGGCGGCGGGCTTCACCGTGACGTCGATCCGCGACGTGACGACGATCCCGCACAATGGTTGCCGTCCGCGCAAGCGCCGGCGCGTCTGATGTCTGGTCGCGGGCGCTCGATTCGCGCGCCTCGCGATTGTTTTGGAATTTGACTGCCGCGGACTGATCCGCGGATCTCCAACGCCAGTGATTTGAACACAGATCGACTGGCCGGTCTATTGACCCGAAGGGGTGACAAAGTGACGATCCAGAAAAATTGGCAAGAACTCATTCGACCCAACAAGCTGCAGGTAACGCCGGGCACCGATGCGACCCGGTTTGCCACCGTCGTCGCCGAACCGCTCGAGCGCGGTTTCGGCCAGACGCTCGGTAACGCGCTGCGCCGCATCCTGCTGTCGTCGCTGCAGGGCGCCGCCGTGCAGTCGGTGCATATCGACGGCGTGCTGCACGAGTTCTCCTCGATCGCGGGCGTTCGCGAGGACGTCACCGACATCGTGCTCAACATCAAGGACATCGCGATCAAGATGCAGGGCGAAGGCCCCAAGCGCATGGTCGTGAAGAAGTCGGGCCCGGGCGCCGTCACCGCCGGCGACATCCAGACCGTCGGCGACGTCGTGGTGCTCAATCCGGAGCTGCAGATCTGCACGCTGGACGAGGGCGCGGAAATCCGCATGGAGTTCACGGTCGCTTCCGGCAAGGGCTACGTCGCCGCCGAGCGCAACCGTCCCGAGGACGCGCCGATCGGCCTGATCCCGGTGGACAGCCTGTTCTCGCCCGTGCGCAAGGTCTCCTACAAGGTCGAGAACACGCGCGAGGGCCAGATCCTCGACTACGACAAGCTGACCATGACGATCGAGACCAACGGCGCGATCACGCCGGAAGACGCGGTGGCCTATGCCGCCCGCATCCTGCAGGATCAGCTCAACGTGTTCGTGAACTTCGAAGAGCCGCGCAAGGAAGTGGCGCAGGAGATCATCCCCGATCTCGCGTTCAACCCGGCGTTCCTCAAGAAGGTCGACGAGCTCGAACTGTCGGTGCGTTCGGCAAACTGCCTGAAGAACGACAACATCGTCTACATCGGCGACCTCGTGCAGAAGTCGGAAGCGGAAATGCTCCGCACCCCGAACTTCGGCCGCAAGTCGCTGAACGAGATCAAGGAAGTGCTGGCCCAGATGGGTCTGCATCTCGGCATGGAAGTGCCGGGCTGGCCGCCGGAGAACATCGACGAGCTCGCCAAGCGCTTCGAGGATCACTACTGATCTAACCATTATCATGATGGCCGGGGACTTCCGGCCATCAGTTTACCGGGCGAACGCAGGAAGCCCACCTGAGCAACATGTCCGACGAACCGTCGCGACGAAGACAAATCAAGGAATAGATCAATGCGTCACGGCAAGGTTCATCGTAAGCTCAACCGCACCGCCGAGCATCGCAAAGCGATGTTCGCCAACATGTGCGCGGCGCTGATCAAGCACGAGCAGATCGTCACCACGCTCCCGAAGGCAAAGGAATTGCGCCCGATCGTCGAGAAGCTGGTCACCCTCGGCAAGAAGGGTGGGCTGGCCATGCGCCGCCAGGCGATCTCCGAGATGCGCGACAAGGATCAGGTCCGCAAACTGTTTGACGTACTGGCGACCCGCTACAAGGACCGCCAGGGCGGCTACACCCGCATCATCAAGGCCGGCTTCCGCTACGGCGACAACGCGCCGATGGCCGTGATCGAGTTCGTCGACCGCGACGTCGATGCCAAGGGCCTGGATTCCGGCCCGGTGCAGGAAAAGTCCGCCGAAGCCGCGTAAGTCTTCCAAAATCGCAAGTTTCAAAAGCGGCGCTTCCGGCGCCGCTTTTTTGTTGGCCGGCGCGCCCGCCATCTCGTGACCATGTGGGGGCGTGGGTCGTAGGAACCCTCGGGGACTGCAGACGTTTGACAAGGCATGAGCCGTGCATTCGTCAAGGAAGCCGAGGACGTCGAGGATCTGCCTGACCGGCCGATCTCCGATCTTCCGAATGACGTGACCGCTGAGGGTCTCCGCCAGATCGAGGAAGCACTGGCCGCGGCCGAGGCGGCCCACGCTGCGGCGCAATCTGCCGGGGATCGGGCGGCCCAGGCCAGCGCCCGCCGTGACCTCCGTTACTGGAGCGCGCGCCGCGCTACGGCGGCGGTGATCCCGGAGCCTGCGGATAATTCGGCCGTACGCATCGGCCACACCGTCACCATCGTGCGCGCGGACGACCGCCAGCAGACCTTCCGCATCGTCGGCGAAGATCAGGCCGACCCCGCGCAAGGGACGATCTCGCATGCATCGCCGTTGGCGCGCGCGCTGTTCGGCAAGAGTGTCGGCGATACCATCGTCGTCGCCGGAGGCGAAGCGGAGATCGTGGAGATCCGGTGAGCAGTTTCATCGCCGGGGGTGCGCGATGTCGGCCTATGTTATTTCCGAGGGCGGCCGCTGCCTGGTCCGCTCCGGAGCAGAATTGAAAAGGCGATGCCGGATAGCGCCGCTTTTCTATTTTGCAGGATCTTGCGCAGGCAGCAATTGCGGTCGCCTGCGCCGCTCCCGATATCTCCACCATCAATGATGGAGATATCTCATGAAAATCGACCTTTCGGGCAAAACGGCGCTGGTGACGGGCTCGACCTCCGGCATCGGGCACGCCATCGCCAGCGGACTTGCCGCGGCGGGCGCAACGGTAGTCGTCAATGGTCGCACGCAGGGCAAGGTCGATGCCGCGGTCGCCGCGATTGCCAAAGGGGTGCCGGGCGCCAAGGTTCGCGGCGCCGCCGCCGATGTCTCGACAGCGGTTGGATGCAAGGCGTTGACCACGGCCCTGACGGACGTCGATGTCCTGATCAACAATGCAGGCATCTTCGAGCCGAAGGGGTTTTTCGACATTCCTGACGAAGATTGGACCCGCTTCTACGAGGTCAATGTGATGTCCGGCGTGCGGCTGTCGCGGGCCTACATGCCGGGGATGCTGAAACGCAACTGGGGCCGCATTGTCTTCATCTCCTCCGAATCGGCTCTCAGTATTCCGAAGGAAATGATCCACTACGGCATGACCAAGACCGCGCAGCTTTCGGTGTCGCGCGGGCTTGCGGAGATGACCCGTGGCACCGCGGTGACGGTCAATTCGGTGCTGCCGGGCCCGACCATGTCGGAGGGCGTGGAAACATTCGTCAGAGACCTCGCGAAGCAGAACGGCCAGTCGGTGGAGGAGGCGGCGGCGCGCTTCGTCAAGCAGCACCGCCCGACATCGCTGCTGGAGCGGTTCGCCAGCGTCGAAGAGATCGCCAACATGGTGGTCTATGTCAGTTCGAAGGAGGCCTCCGTGACCAACGGCGCGGCGCTTCGGGTCGAGGGCGGCATCATCCAGACCATCGCGTGAGGTGAGAAATGTCGGCCTATGTTATTTCCGAAGTCGATGTGCGCGACGTCGCAGGTTTCGAGGCCTACCGCACCATCGCCGCGAAGGCGATCGCGCAATATGGCGGCCGCTATCTGGTGCGCGGCGGCGCCGCAAGCGTGATCGAAGGCGGCCCACCGCCGAAGACCATCATCGTCGTCGAATTTCCGACGATGGAACGTTTGCGCGAATGGTACGACTCGCCCGAATACGCCGAGGCGCTGAAAGTGCGGCGGACTGCACTGGATCGACGGCTGATCTTCGTTGAGGGTGTCGCGCCGATGTGAGCTTACAATGGAACGCCGAGCGAGCTTAGCGTCAGGTGATATCTTTGCGCATTCCGACGCGTTGCGGTGCTGAATTCTTCTCGGAACAAGAGCGCGGAAAATCTGTTTTTCCCGCAGCCGCGCTGATGCGGTTGAGGAGGAACCAGATGAAGAAGTTATTCATGATTGCGGCGGCAGCGTCGCTGGTTGCGACGATGGCCAACGCGCAGACCACGGTCGAGACGACGACCGGCACCGCAGGCGCGACGGTTCGGATCGAGCCGGAATATCGCACCCGCATCAAGAGCTATGTGACCGAGCAGAAGATCCGCCCGGTCGAAACCCGCGAAAGAATCGTCGTTGGCGCCAAGGTGCCAACCGACGTCGAACTCACGGCAGTGCCCTCGGATTGGGGTCCGTCGGTGACGAAGTATCGCTACGTCTATTCAGGCAACCGCGTGATGCTGGTTGATCCCGCCACCCGCACGGTAGTGCATGAGGTCGACTGACGCGATCTCCACGACTTCAAAAAAGGGCCGCCAGTAGAGGCGGCCCTTTTTCATTTAGCCAAATCACCAGCGTCGATAGTAGCCGCCGTAATACCGCCGCGGATAGTAGGCGTACGAACGATACACGCGGCGAACATAGGGGCCGCCATAGTAGGAGCCGTACCCGCCGCCATAGTAAGCTGGCGCGTAACCGCCGCCGTAGCCACCGCCGTAATAGCCGCCGTAGTAGGCCGGGGCGTATCCGCCGCCATAACCATATCCCGGCGCATAGCCGTCGTAATATCCGTAGCCCGGACCATAGGCGTAAGCGTTCGAAGCGATGCCGCCGATTACCGCGCCCGCGATCAATCCGCCAGCCAGAGCCCCGCCCCAGCCCCAGCCCCCTCCGCGCCAGGCATGCGCCGGCGAAGGTGCCGCTACCGCCGTCAAGCCGAGGACCGCCGCAGCGGCCAGAGCCAAAGGTGCCTTCCTCATGGACCACTCCTTTCCTGAAACCAATATCTGTTCAACACATTGGGGTGAAGTTCGTTGCTAGAGGTGCCGGTTCCGAACGGCTTCACCCGCAGATTTAACTTTCATGAACAAGTGCCAGGGACGGCGCGGACGTACGCGGCCGTTCCGACCGTAAGGATCGTCAATTTCCTCCCGTTTTGGAACTCAAGGCTCCGTGAATCTGTACCCTTTCCAACTGCGGCGAAATCGCACGCTCCGCTCGAACCGCCGGCGGCCGGATGGCTCTGGCCGGTCTCTAGCCGGGCACCCGGACGCGGAGCTGGCGGACGACGGCGCTCTCGTTGCCGTGCCAGTGCGGGTTGAGGGGAAGCAGGAAGCGGTCGAGCTCGCTTTGCGGCCTCAGTCGAAATCCAGAAAACCGGGCCGGGAGGCCATCGGCGGCTGACGGCGCAGCCAGGCGAGATCGGGGACGGGGCGGGCCGTCTCCGGATTGGCGGCAAGGAGCGCCTCGATCTCGCGGGCGACGGCAAGCGTCGCGACATCGCCGCCGCGCGGGCCGATGATCTGGATGCCGAACGGCAATCCGGCGCCGTCGCGGCCGGCCGGTATCGCCACCACCGGGTGTCCAGCATTGGTCACCGCATAGGCCAGCGCCAACCAGTGGAAATAGCTTTTTGTCGGCGTGCCGTCGATCGTGGCCGGATAGAGCTCCGACCACGGCCGCGGGCTGATCGTGACCGTCGGCGCAATAACAAAATCATATTCGCCAAAGAATTGTTGCCAGCTCCGGTAGAGCGCGGTCTGCAGCGAGAGCGCGCGCGCCACGTCGAGCGCGGAATAGCCGAGTCCCTCGGCGACGTTGTCGCGGATATTGGGACCTACCTTGTCCGGATACTTTTCCGCAAGCTCACGGTGACGCCCCAGAAATGCGACGGCGCGCAACACCCGGAATACCTCGTCGGCATGGCTGCAGTCTGGATGGGTCCATTCGAGGCTGCGGAATGCCGATCCGAATGTCGCGAGCTTCTTCCGGAACGTCTCGGCGATGGCGCGCTCGGTCGGCGCAAATCCGAAATCGGATGTCGCTGCGATCCGCAAAGTGGCGAGGTCGGTCCGTGGCGGATCGCGGTAGGTCTCGCGCGCGGGCGTTCCGCCGGCATGCAGGATCGCCGACAGCGGATCGCGCGCGTCGCGATCCAGCATGCAGGAAAGCATCAGGCAGGCGTCGGATACGGTTCTTGCCATCGGCCCGAGCTGCGAGATCTGCAGCCAGGCCATGTTGCGGCTGTTGCTGGCGACTAACCCGGGCGAGGGGCGGAATCCGACGACACCGCAAAACGCGGCGGGGTTCCTGACCGATCCGCCGGTATCCGAACCGGTCGCCAGCGGCACCATGCCGGTGGCGAGCGCGACCGCCGATCCGCCGGACGAGCCGGCGGCGGAACGATCAGGGTCGAACGGGTTGCCGGTGGCGCCATGAAGCGCGTTGCGGGTGTTGCCGCCCGCGCCCCATTCGGGGACGTTGGTCTTGCCGACGACGATAGCGCCAGCGCGCTTGAGCATCGCGACGATTGCTTCATCCTCGGCCGCGATGTTGTCCGCGAACAGCACGCTGCCAAAACTCGTCGGCAGCCCCTTGGCGTCGATCAGGTCCTTGACCCCGAGCGGAAGCCCGTGCAGCGCGCCGAGGCTATCGCCGCGCATCACGGCAGCCTCGCTCGCCTGCGCCGCCCCGCGCGCCGTCTCGAACGAGCGCGCGATCACTGCGTTGACGGCAGGATCGACCTCCTCGATCCGCCGGATGCAACTGTCCATGAGTTCGACCGGCGAAAGCTTGCGCTCGCCGATCAGCGCCCGCGCCGTTACCGCGGGCAGGTCGCACGGCTCGGTCATGTCAGGATTACTCTTCCTTGATCCCGCCCTGGCGGGCCAGTTCCTTCATCTCGGCGGTTTCCTTGGCGATGAATCCCGGCCAGTCCGAATAGCGCTTGAAGGCGGCTTCGTACCCGACCTTCTGGAAACGCTCGATCACCGAAGGGCTGGCGATCGCCTCTTCCAGCACCGAGGTCAGCCGGTCGCGAATGGCCGGAGGGACTCCCTTGGGCACGACCACGGTACCCCAGGAGACAAGGTCGATATTGGGATAACCGAGTTCGGCGAGCGTCGGAACGTCGGGAAGGAACTGCGAGCGCTTGGCGGAGAACACTGCCAGCGGGCGAACCGTGCCGGCTTCGATCTGCGGCCTGATCGCGATCACGGTATCGACGTGATACTCGATGTGCTTGCCCATCAGGTCGTTCATCGCCGGCGCGCTGCCCCTGTAGGGCAGGTGCACCATCTTGATGCCGGCACTCGATTTGAAGAGCTCGCCGGCGAAATGCGATATGGTCGCCACGCCAAAAGAAGCCAGCGATAGCTTGTCTGGATTGGCCTTGGCCGCCGCAACCAGCCCAGCAACGTCCTTGATCGGATTGTCGCGATGGGTGACCAGCACCATCGTTATGGTGCCGGTCTGGGCGATCGGCTCGAAATCCTTCGCGCTGTCATACGGCACGTTCTCCTTCACCGCATTCTGCAAGGTGAAGGTCGAATTCGAGCTGGAGAACAGGGTGTATCCATCGGGAGCCGCGATGGCGACCTCCTTGGCGGCGATCGTGGTGCCGCCGCCGGGGCGATTGAGTACGATCACAGGCTTGCCCAGGCGCGTCTCGAGCTCGCCGGCAACGATGCGTCCGACGACATCGGAGGCCCCGCCGGCTGGAAAGGGCACGATCAACTGCAGCGGTTTTTCGGGGTAGTTCGCTTGCGCCGTGGCGATCGAAGCACAGCCCACCACGCAGGCCGACGCTATCGCGGCCGTCAGAAACATCCGTATCATGTCGAAGCAAGTCTCCTGTCTTCCGTGTTCCCCGGCAATTCGCGCCGGGGTTTTCGGCGACAGCCATCCCGGATCGATGGAACAACGTCCCTTGAATCGACGTCCCGATCAACCCTGTTGTTGGGCGCTAGCAGCCCAACAACAGGGTTGTTGGGCTGCTACCATCCCTCCAGCACGATCTTGCCCCGCGATTTGCCGGACTCTAGCAACGCGTGCGCCCGCTTCAGATTGGCCGCGTTGATTGTCCCAAAAGTCTGGTCGAGCGTGGTGCGCAGCACGCCCTTGTCGATCAGGTCTGCCACATCGTTGAGCAGATGATGCTGCGCGATCATATCAGCCGTCTGAAACGACGAGCGCGTGAACATCGATTCCCAATGGATCGACACCGCCTTGCCTTTGAAGGCACTGACGGTGAATTCCGGGGGATCGTCGATCAGGCCGAACCTGCCTTGCGGCGCGATGAAATCCGCGATCGCCTTGTAATGCTGGTCGGTGAAGGTGAGGCTCGCGACAAGACCTACCGGCGGTATTTTCAGCTTCTCGATCTGCTCCTTCATCGGTCGGGAATGGTCGATCACGGCATGCGCGCCGAGATCGAGGCACCATTTCTGCGATTCCGGGCGCGTGGCGGTGGCAACCACCGTCAACCCGGTGAGGCGGCGCGCAAGCTGGATCAGGATCGAGCCGACCCCGCCGGCGCCGCCGGTAATCAGGAGCGTGCGCGGATCGACGCTCTTGCCCGGCACGGCGCCGAGCCGGTCGAACAGCAATTCCCATGCGGTGATCGAGGTCAGCGGCAGTGCCGCAGCCTGCGCTGATGACAGCGACTTCGGCTTGCGGCCGACGATCCGCTCATCGACCAGATGAAATTCCGCGTTGGTGCCCTGGCGCAGGATGGAGCCGGCGTAAAACACTTCGTCGCCCGCCTTGAACAGGGTCACGTCGGGACCGACGGCATCGACGATGCCGGTCGCGTCATAGCCCAGGATTTTGGTTTCGCCCTCGGGCGGGGCCGCGCGCTTGCGGACCTTGTAGTCGACCGGGTTGGCCGAGATCGCCTTGACGGCAACCCTGATGTCGCGGCCCTTCGGTTCCGGCTTGGCGGTTTCGAAATCGATCAGCGAATCTGCGTCCTCGATGGGGAGCGATTTTTTGTACCCGACGGCCTTCATGTCGTGCCTCCTCCTTGCTTGAAAGGGTTGCTTGCCTAACTGTCGCGCTGGCATCCACTTGGCAAGTACTGTAAATTTGGGGAACTAGTCCCTGTTTGGATACTATTGGAAAAGTGCTCATGAAACGGCGGAATTTTGCCCATCGGCCGGGCTGCGCTGTCGAGGCCACGCTCGACCTGATCGACGGCAAGTGGAAGGGTGTCATCCTGTTCCACCTGCAGGCCGGTACCCAGCGGTTCGGGGAGTTGCGGCGGCGGATGCCCGGGATTACCCAGCGGATGCTGACCAAGCAGCTACGGGCGCTCGAGGACGACAGGCTCGTGATCCGCAAGGTCTATGCCGAGGTGCCGCCGCGGGTCGAATACACGTTGTCGGACATCGGCGAGAGCCTGCGGCCCGTGATCGAGACGCTGCGGGCGTGGGGCGAGGGCCATCAGGAACGGCTATCCTGTGCGCCGACGCCCGACGCCGTCGCAACGCCCGATCGCGCGGCATAGCTGCCGCTATTGTGACCACTTCATCTTCTCTCGCTGCCGCCTCGCATCTATATGTGAGGCGCCAAATTCCAGGATTTCGCATGAATTTGATCCGCTCCTTCGCCCTGCTGCTGATCTCCGCAGTCGTTGCAACGCCTGCGCTGGCGCAGGACCGGCGCGTGCCGTCCTCGGGCGCCGAGCTGCGGCTGTCCTACGCGCCGATCGTGCAGCGCGCGCAGCCGGCGGTGGTGAACGTCTATGCCGCCAAGACCGTGCAGAACCGCAATCCGCTGCTGGATGATCCGCTGTTCCGCCGCTTCTTCGGCGTGCCCGGCCAGCAGCCCGAGCAGATGCAGCGCTCGCTCGGATCGGGCGTGATGGTCGATGCTTCCGGCCTCGTCGTCACCAACAACCACGTCATCGAGGGCGCCGACCAGGTCAAGATTTCGCTGGCCGACAAGCGCGAATTCGAAGCCGAGATCGTGCTCAAGGACAGCCGCACCGATCTGGCCGTGTTGCGCGTGAAGGACGGAAGGGAGAAGTTCGCGACCCTCGACTTTGCAAATTCCGACGAACTGCTGGTCGGCGACGTCGTGCTCGCGATCGGCAATCCCTTCGGCGTCGGCCAGACCGTGACCCACGGCATCGTCTCGGCGCTGGCGCGGACGCAAGTCGGCATCACCGACTACCAGTTCTTCATCCAGACCGATGCTGCGATCAATCCCGGTAATTCCGGCGGCGCGCTGGTCGACATGACCGGCAAGCTCGCCGGCATCAATACCGCGATCTTCTCGCGCTCCGGCGGCTCGCAGGGCATTGGCTTTGCGATTCCGTCCAACATGGTGCGCGTGGTGGTGGCGTCGGCCAAGGGCGGCGGCAAGGCCGTCAAGCGGCCGTGGCTGGGCGCAAAACTGCAGGCAGTGACACCTGAGATCGCGGAGACGATGGGACTGAAACTGCCGAACGGCGCGCTGGTTGCCAATGTCGCGCCCAACAGTCCGGCGGCGCGCGCTGGGGTGAAACCGTCCGATCTGATCATCGCGATCGAAGGCCAGACCATCGACGATCCCAACGCGTTCGACTACCGCTTCGCCACCCGCCAGCTTGGTGGCTCCGCGCAGATCGACGTGCAGCGCGCCGGCAAGACCGTCAAGCTGACGGTGCCGCTGGAAACCGCGCCCGACACCAACCGCGATGAAATCGAGCTCACCGCGCGCTCGCCGTTCCAGGGCGCCAAGGTCGCCAATATCTCGCCGGCGGTCGCTGACGAACTGCATCTGGATTCCCAGACCGAGGGCGTGGTGGTGGTCGATCTCGTCGACGGTGGCACAGCGGCCAGCGTCGGATTCCAAAAGGGCGACATCATCCTTGCCGTCAACAACCAGAAGATCGCCAAGACCAGCGATCTCGACAAGGCCTCGAAAGCGGGGTCCAGGCTCTGGCGCATCGTCGTGGTGCGCGGCGGCCAGCAGATCAACGTGACGCTGGGCGGATGAGCCCCAAGCAACCCCGCGAGGCGACCAATCTCTTTGCCGCGGCGGGGATGGAGCAGGATGCGCCGCGTCCGTTGCCCGATCGATTGCGCCCGCAGTCGCTGTCGGATGTCGTGGGCCAGGATCATATCCTGGGTCCCGACGGCGCGCTGACGCGCATGCTGGAGACGCGCACGCTGGGCTCGCTGGTGTTCTGGGGACCGCCCGGGACCGGCAAGACCACCGTGGCGCGCTTGCTGGCTGATGCCACCGAACTGCATTTCGAGCAGATTTCCGCGGTGTTTTCCGGTGTCGCCGACCTCAAGAAGGTGTTCGATGCGGCGCGCGCCCGGCGCGAGATGGGCAGGGGCACGCTGCTGTTCGTCGACGAGGTGCATCGCTTCAACCGCGCCCAGCAGGATTCGTTTCTGCCCGTGATGGAAGACGGCACCGTGGTGCTGGTCGGCGCCACCACGGAAAATCCGTCGTTCGAACTGAACGCCGCGTTGCTGTCGCGGGCGCGGGTGCTGGTGTTTCACTCGCTCGATGCCGCCGCGATCGAAAAACTGTTTGCGCATGCCGAGAAGGTCGAAGGCCGAAAACTGCCGCTCGATGCCGAGGCGCGCGCCGTGCTGGTGCGGATGGCCGATGGCGACGGTCGCGCTTCGCTGACGCTGGCCGAAGAGGTCTGGCGCGCCGCGCGCAAGGGCGAGAGCTTCAACGCCGCGCAGTTGCAGGAAATTCTGCAGCGCCGCGCGCCGATCTACGACAAATCCGCCGACGGCCACTACAACCTGATCTCGGCGCTGCATAAATCGGTGCGCGGCTCCGATCCGGATGCCGCGCTGTATTACCTCGCGCGCATGCTGGATGCCGGCGAGGACCCGCTGTTCCTGGCGCGGCGCGTCGTGCGCATGGCCGTCGAGGACATCGGTCTTGCCGATCCGCAGGCGCTGGTGATCTGCAACGCCGCCAAGGACGCCTTCGATTTTCTTGGGTCTCCCGAGGGCGAACTTGCGATCGCGCAGGCCGTGATCTATCTCGCCACCGCGCCGAAATCGAACGCCGCCTACAAGGCCTTTGGCGCTGCGATGCGTACGGCAAAGGAGGGCGGTTCGCTGCTGCCGCCAAAACATATTCTCAATTCGCCGACCAAGCTGATGAAGTCCGAAGGTTATGGTTCCGGCTACGAATACGACCACGACGCGCCGGACGCCTTCTCCGGGCAGGATTACTTTCCGGAAGCGCTGGGGCGGCAAACCTTCTACGATCCGCCGGATCGCGGGTTTGAACGCGAGATCCGCAAGCGGCTGGATTACTGGGCGAAGTTGCGAAGGGAACGTGAGCGCGAATGAGCAGGTTCAAGAACTATCTCAAACAGACCGTTCGGGCTGTCGCTTTCGTGACGCTGGTGTCGGCGCTTCCCGCCGCCGCGGAGACCGTCGAGGTGACGCCGGGCGTGCAAGTGACGAAGCGGACCTACACGGCGCCGGTCAACGAGCAGCCGTTCTTCGGATTTGCGGCCAAGACTGCGGAGCAGAAGGCCGAGGATGAGAAGTTCGTCAGCGCCATGATCGGCGCCACCGGGTCGCGCGAAAAGGCTTTTGAAGAAGCAACCAAGCGCGCCTGGATAGCGATACAGGCCGGCAAGGTGCGGGAAGCCGCGCTCCGGTTTAATCAGGCCTTTCTCGTTTCACCTGAACAGAGCAGCGTCTATCATGGGTTTGCGGTGATTGCCCAAGCTCGCTTCAGTGATTTCGATGCCGCCGACGAACTGTTCAAGATCGCGCTCAAGCAGCCTAATCCGGTGAAGGCACTCAAGGCCGACTATGGCCGCATGCTGTTGATCGCGAAGCGGCCGCGCGATGCGCAGGAGGTGCTGGACCAGGCGGTCAAGGAGACCCCTGACTTCAGCGATGCCTGGACCAATCTCGCCTGGGCGAGATTTCAGAACGGAGACCCGGCCGCGGCCTGCGTTGCGGCGGAGGAGGCCGCCAAAAAGCGGCCGTCGAACAATTCCATCAGCGACCTGACGGCGGTGAGAAGCGTGGCGCAGTGCAAATAGTGCCCACTATTTTCCGTCTCTGACGAAATCCAGGATTTGGTCGGTCAGGCACGTCTCAGCGGTGTTGAGAACAGATCTTCGACATGTGGCTGTGCTGCGGCAGCATCACGTAGAGTTTGAATGGGGCCGATGCCATTGTGGTGATCATGACCGCAAGAACAGCCAGAGCCGACTTCGATGATGCCATCCCGAACGCTCCCTGGTTCTTGCGTGTTTTGCCAAACATGACCGATCCGGCCGCGATTTGGTGCCGAATTCACCGTGACGATCCGCCGTATTTGCGCTACGCAACCGCTCAATCCGGAGCCGCAGCAACCATGAGCCGACGCGTCAAAAAACCTCTCCGCCCGGCGGGCGATCGCCCGAAGGGTGCGCGGCCCTATCGGGGCTCGGCAGCCGAGCGGCCGCAGTCGTCCCGTCCGGGCGGCAAGCCGCCGGCGCGGTTTCCGGCTTCGCCGCCGCGTGCGGCGAAGCCTTTTGTGCCTGAGCCGGAGAAGATTGCGCCCGAGCCGCCGCCGCTTCCGACCAAGGTTCAGACCGTCGTCGTCACCGCGGACGAGAACAACATGCGCGTCGACCGTTTCCTCGAGGCGCGCTTTCCGGGGCTTTCGTTCTCTCACATCCAGCGCATCGTCCGGAAGGGCGAGCTGCGCGTCAACGGCAAGCGCGCCGACAGCAAGGATCGGCTGGAGGAAGGCCAGAGCGTTCGCATTCCGCCGCTCAAGCTCGATACGCCGAAGGGTGTGGGCCAGCTCTCGGAAGCTGCAACCAAGACGCTGCAAGCCATCAAGGACATGATCCTCTTTGAGGATGCCGATGTCATGGTGTTGAACAAGCCGGCGGGGCTCGCCGTGCAGGGCGGCTCCGGCATCACGCGAAATGTCGACGACATGCTGGAAGTGATGCGTGACGCCAAGGGGCAGAAGCCGCGGCTGGTGCACCGGCTGGACCGGGAAACGTCGGGCTGTCTGCTGATTGCAAAAACCCGCTTTGCCGCCACCGCTTTGACCGGCTCGTTCCGCCATCGCTCGGCGCGCAAAATCTACTGGGCGCTGGTGGCCGGCGTGCCGAAGCCGAAGCAGGGCCGCATCTCGACCTACCTCGCCAAGGAGGAGAACGAGGACGACAGCATCATGCGGGTGGCAAAACACGGCGACGAGGGCGCGAGCCACGCGGTGACTTATTACGCCGTGGTCGAGACCTCCGCCCAAAAACTCGCCTGGGTATCGCTGAAGCCGGTCACCGGACGAACCCATCAATTGCGCGCCCATATGGCGCATATCGACCACGCCATTGTCGGCGATCCCAAATATTTCAACAAGGAGAACTGGCAGCTGCCGGGCGGCCTGCAGAACCGCTTGCATCTATTGGCGCGGCGGATCGTGATCCCGCATCCGCGCGGCGGCGTCATCGATGCCAGCGCGCCGCTGCCGCCGCACATGCTGCAATCCTGGAATTTGCTGGGGCTTGAGCATGACCGGTTCGATCCGATCGAGAACGCGCCGGAGGAGTGAGGTGGGCGCAACAACTGTCAAACGGCAAACACGCTGATTTGATATTGCGCGGTCCAGGCGGTCTCTAACATCCGGCCGCCAGTAACTTCAGGGATGCCGCGCATGAACGGAAATCTGGTCCGCCTCGCGTTTTGCTTTTTCGTTCTGATCGGAGCTGCCGGCGCAAGTGGCCCGGCCAATGCGCAGACCCTCGCCCTCGTGGGCGGCAAGGTCTACGCGTCGCCTGACGCCACGGCGCTCGACGACGCCGTCGTCGTCACGGCCAACGGCGTCATTGCCGCGATCGGCAGCCGCAGCGAGGTGCAGCTTCCGTCCGATGCGCGCGTCATTGATTGCACCGGCAAGACGGTGGTGGCCGGCTTCTGGAACAGCCACGTCCATTTCACGCAAGCGGAATGGAACAATGCCGGCTCGGCACCTGCCGCACCGATGGCCGAGCACATGCAGGCGATGTTGACACGGTGGGGTTTCACCGCCGTATGGGACGTGGGCTCCGACGCACGCAATACCATGCCGTTGCGCCGGCGCGTCGATTCCGGCGAGGTGCCGGGCCCGGCTATCCATCTGGCCGGCAGCATCTTCCCCAGGGACGGCCATCCCGCCTATCTGCCGCCGGAGATGCAACTCCCCGAAGCCGCCACGCCGGACGAAGCCGCGCAACTGGCGCGCGCCTATATGGGCTTTGGTCTCGACGGCATGAAACTGTTCACCGGCTCCTTCAAGGGCTCCGGCAAGCCGGTCGTGAACATGGATCCGGCCATCGCCAAGGCGGCCGTTGATGTGGCGCATGCCGCGGGCAAGCCGGTGTTCGCCCATCCGCAAAACATGGCGGGCGTGGATGCCGTGATCTCGGCCGGCGTCGACATCATGGCTCACACGGTGGCCGGTGAACCGGTCTATTCGCCGGAGCAGCTCGCGCGATTCAAGCAGCAGGGCATTGCCCTGATTCCGACGCTGTCGCTGTTTGCAAAACTGCCCGTCGGACCTGACATCGCTGCGCGTCTCGTTGCTACGACCGTCAACCAGGTCAAGGCGTTCTCCGACAATGGCGGTCCGGTCCTATTCGGCACCGATGTCGGCTTCACCACCTATTACGACACCACGCTCGAGTACGAGCTGATGCATCGCGCGCTGTCGGAACGCCAGATCCTGGCGTCGCTGACGACCAACCCCGCGCAATATTTCAAGGCCGCCAGGAAGGGCCGGGTCGAGAAGGGGTTTGACGCCGATGTCGTGGTGCTCGACGGCGATCCCACGACCGATGTCACCAAACTCGCCAAGGTCGCCTACACGATCCGCGCCGGCAACGTAATCTATCAAAAACCCTGACGTCGGCGGAACCGGTATCCGCGGTTGCCGCCGGAACCAGCATCGCAGGATGTCGCCGCAACTTCCTCATCGGCTTTATTTGCATCCACCATTATCGTATTGTCCGACCTGAATTTATCGCCGCCTGCGGGAAGCCGAACACGAGATGCGTGAACTATTCGATGAAGTCGCCGGACATTCGCCGCTCGATCCGGAGGAGGCGGTGCGCCGCGCCACGCGCACGCCCCAGCGCAAGCGCTTCTACAAGGCGGCCGGCACGGCCGCGGCAGATGGCGGGTTTGCCGTCACGCTCGACGGCAAGCCGATCCGCACGCCTTCCGGCCGCCATGTCGTGGCGCCGGTCAGCGCCATCGCGGAAGCGATCGCCGCGGAATGGAATGCGCAAGGCGAGACCATCGATCCCCTGACCATGCCGCTGACGCGCTTTGCCAACAGCGTCGCCGAGGTCACCGACCGCGTCGATGCCGTGGCCGAGGATGTCGCAAAATATCTCGGCTCGGATTTGCTGTTCTATCGCGCCGGCCATCCCGAGGCGCTGGTCGCGCGGGAGGCCGCGTATTGGGACCCGGTGCTGGCCTGGGCGGCAAATGACCTCGGCGCTCATTTCATCCTGTCCGAGGGGATCGTGCATGTGACCCAGCCGGAGCAGGCGATCAAGGCGGCGCGCGCCCTCTTTCCCGCCGATCCATGGTCGGTGGCGGCGCTGCATGTGGTGACGACGCTGACAGGCTCGGCGCTGCTGGCGCTGGCGCTGGTGCGCGGAGCCCTCGATTCCGACGAGGTCTGGGCGGCCGCCCACGTCGATGATGACTGGAACGTCGAGAAATGGGGTGTCGATGAGGAGGTCGCGGCCCGTCGCGCGGCCAGGTTCATCGATTTCCGCGCCGCGGTGGCCATTCTGGAGGCCGTGAAGGCCTAAGCGTGGCCGCTTCGAACACTTTGGCCGCAGGCACAGCCGCCGGTTAACGAGAGGTTTACGCCGTCGGGTTAGCCTCTAGCCCGGCCGAGACCTCAGATATGGCGATATCAATCAATCCCGTTCTCCCGGTGCTTGCAGCCCAAGAGGTTGGGGGCGTGGCGCCCGAACTCGTGCTGCAGCCGGGGAGCGTGGTCACCGCACAGGTCCTGAAAGTGCTGTCCGCCGATCTGGTGCGGATCGCGATCGCCAGCCTCTCGATCGACGTGGCCTCGGAAATTCCGTTGCAGCAGGGCCAGAACCTGCAGCTTGCGGTCGTGCAGACCAAGGACGGCATTCGCCTCGCCATGGTCGGGCAGGGCGGCGATGCGGCGGGAGCCGCGGCCGATGCCGTGACACTGTCACCCGATGCGCTGGCCGATGCGGCCGTCAATCGGCCGGCCATCGTGTCGCCGAAGAACATGCTGACGCCGCTGGAGCGGGTCGCCGTCTCCGCAGCCGCGCAAGCCGCGGTCACCGAACAGGACAGCCTGGCGCCGTTGTTTGCCAATCTGGGTGCCGCGGTTTCCTCCAGCAACCTGCCGCCGAAGCTGCAAGCGGCGATCGCGCAGGTGCTGGCGCAACAGACCAGCCTCGATCAAAACCTCGGCGGCGGCGACATCAAGACCGCGTTCCAGAAGTCCGGAATTTTTCTCGAGGCGTCGCTGGCGGCAGGTTCGGTCCCCGCGAGCGGCGTTCCCGATCTCAAGGCCGCCCTGATCGTGCTTCGCCAGACGCTGCAGTCGGCACTTGGCGTCAATTCGACGGTCGCGACGCCGGCGGCACCGGCAGGAGCACAGCAAGCCGCACCGCCACCGGCCATCGCCCCGAGCCTTGCGCCGTCTTCGTCTCCCAATCTCGACGTCCAGGAAATCCTGCTGCCGCAGGCACGGTTGGTGGTCGCCGAAAATCTCGCGCTGGCCGGCCAGGCCGCCCGCAATCCGCTTGCGGCTGCGCTCGACGCCGGACCTTCGGCCGGTGCGACCATGAACCTGCTGCAGGAAGCGCTGCAGGAGCTTGGCAACCCGGTGCGCGCAGCCGCCACGCCGAAAGACGTTCGTGGCGCGGACATGACCTTCCACACCAACACGCCGCCGCCGCCCGTGCGCGGCGCGCTGCCGGCCGCCCAGCCGATTGCATCGCCGACGATTGCGCCGCATGCGTCGCTCGAGACGACCGCGCATCATCTGCTCGATGACACCGATGCCGCCATCGCACGGCAAACCCTGCTGCAGGTGGCGTCCCTGCCGGACCGCATCGACACTTCGGCGCCGAAGGCCGATATGAATGTGCCGCGCTGGAATTTTGAAATCCCCTTCGCGACGCCGCAGGGCACGGCGATGGCGCAGTTCGAGATTTCCCGCGATGGCGGCGAACAGGAAGTCGAGGCCGCCAAGCGGGTGTGGCGGGCGCGATTTTCGCTCGACGTCGAGCCGGCAGGGCCAGTTCACGCGCTGATATCGCTCACCGGCGACAAGACCTCGGTGCGGATCTGGGCGGAACGGTCTGCCACCGCAGCGCAACTGCGCGCCGGCGCATCGGACCTGAGCCAGGCACTCAGCCGGGCCGAATTGCAGCCCGGCGACATCGTGATCCGCGACGGCGCTCCGCCGCAGCCCGCACCCGCCGCCCGCGCCGGTCACTTTCTGGACCGCGCGCTATGAGCGTCGAGACCAGGAACAAGCTCGCGGTCGCGCTGCACTATGACAAGACCGGCGCCCCGCGGGTCGTCGCCAAGGGCAAGGGCGTCATCGGTGCCAGGATCGTCGAGCTCGCCCGGGAACATGACATCCCGATCGAGGAGAACGAGGTGCTGGCGGGCGCCTTGTCCCATGTCGAGATCGGCGACGAAATTCCGCCGGAACTCTACAAGGCGGTCGCTGAAGTCTTGATCTTCGTGCTGCGGCTGTCGGGTCGGATCCGCTGATAGCGAGAGCCTTTCGCGCGAGCGGACCGCCTGCCTGCACCGGGAACAGGGATCAAACTAAAGGCCCGCTTGTCATAGTTTTTCCACGATGCCATCAGCATCGTCTCGGCCTTTCTCAATCAGCTCGGATACCAACGTGATCAATCGTCGTCATGCGCTCGGCCTGCTTGCCGCTACCACTCTCGCGCCCGCGCGCACCTTTGCCAGCGTCTCCTACCAGCGCAGCGAGTTTCGCGACGATCTGGCCAAGCGGTTTTTCGATCTCGGAACGACCGGCACCTTCGTCGGCTACAAGGTGGACGACTACCTGATCATCGCCAGCGACAAGGTGCGTTCAGGCGAGGGCAAGCTGCCGGCCTCGACCTTCAAGATCCCGAATTCGATCATTGCGCTCGAGACCGGCGTGGTCGAGGACCCCGACAAGGACGTCTTCAAGTGGGACGGCGTGACGCGCAGCATCGAGGCCTGGAACAAGGACCACACGCTGCGCTCGGCTATCGCGGTGTCCGCCGTGCCGGTCTATCAGGAAATCGCCCGTCGCATCGGGGCCGAACGCATGCAGAAATATGTCGACCTGTTCGATTACGGCAACCGCGACATCGGCGGCGGCATCGACCAGTTCTGGCTAACCGGCAACTTGCGCATCGACCCGGTCCAGCAGATCGATTTCCTCGACCGGCTGCGCCGCGGCGTGCTGCCGGTGTCCAAGCGCAGCCAGGAATTGACGCGCGACATCCTCACTGTGACGAAGGTCGGCGACGCCACCCTCCGCACCAAAAGCGGGCTGCTCGGTGCGGAGCAGGGCAAGCCGTCATTGGGCTGGATGGTCGGCTGGGTGGAGAAGGGCTCTTCGGCCACCGTGTTCGCGATGAACATGGACTGCAAGGAGCAAAGCCACATCGCCGCGCGCATGACGGTGGTGCAGCAATGCCTCACGGACATTGTTGCAATTTGATCGGCCGATCTGTGCCGGGCTGGCTGGTGCGCGGCAGCGAGTTGTATTAGCCTGCCCTGACCACCACGGGGCTGTGCATGCCGCATCGTCGCTCGGTATTGCTGGGAGGCTTGGCGCTTTCGCTTCGGCCAGCCTTCGGCTGGGCTCAGACTTCACCGGAGCAGGATGTTGCCGCCATCCTCAAGGAGAGGGTGGATGTCGGGCGTGAAACGCTGGGCGTCGTTGCCGCTTTTCTCGACGGTGACAGGCGTAGCGTCACGGTCTATGGGCAATCCGATTCGCCGAACAATCGCCCGCTCGATGGTGACACGGTTTTCGAGATCGGCTCGATCACCAAGGTGTTCACTGCGCTGTTGTTTGCCGACATGGTGCTGCGTGGCGAGGTGGCGCCGGACGATCCGGCCGCGAAATTTCTCCCCGCCAGCGTGAAGATGCCGGATTTCGAAGGCGCGCCGATCACCCTGCTTGATCTTGCGACCTACACATCGGGCCTGCCGCGGATGCCGTCCAATTTCGCGCCGAAGGATCCGAAGAATCCCTACATCGATTACGCGGCCGAGCGGCTCTACGACTATCTGTCGAACCACAAGCTCGGCTTCAAGCCGGGCAAGCATTACGAATATGCCAATCTGGGCTTCGGCCTGCTCGGCCATATCCTCGAGCTGCGCGGCGGCAGGAGCTATGAGGAGCTCGTCGTCTCGCGCATTTGCACACCGCTCGGCATGGACGACACGCGCATCACGCTTTCGAGCTCGATGCAGCAGCGTCTGGCGCGCGGCCACAACGTGGGTCTTGCCCCCGTCGCGAACTGGGACTTTTCGGTGCTCGCCGGCGCCGGCGCGCTTCGTTCGACGGCGAACGATCTGTTGAAGTTTCTCCAGATGTGCCTGGAGCCCGGGGATGGGCCCGTCGGCGGCGCGCAGAAGTTGGCGCTTGCCGAGCGCCGTCCAAGGGCCGATCAACGCGATGTGGCTTCGGGCTGGTTTGTCGCTTCCCGGTTCGGCGACGAACTGGTCTGGAAGGATGGCGGCACCGGCGGCTATGCCACGTTCATCGGCTATTCGACAAAGACCCGGCGAAACTGCATTCTCCTCTCCAATGCGGCCGACTATGCCTCCAATACCGCGCTGGGCACGCACCTGGTGAACGCGGCATACCCGCTTCCAAAACTTCGCCGCGAGATGCAGGTCGATCCGGCGGTGCTCGCAACTTATGCCGGCCGCTACGAAATATCGCCGACCTTCATCCTGACAGTACGCCCCGATGGCGGGCGCCTGTACATTCAGGCGACGGCGCAGGCCGAGTTCGAGGTCTATGCCGAAAGCGAGACCGAGTTTTTCTATCGCGTGGTCAACGCGCAGGTCACTTTCGACCGGCCCGACGGTGGCGTGTCGCCGTCACTGACGCTGCATCAGAACGGCAGGCATATGCCGGGCAAGCGGCTGCCCTAGGACGGGATCGCCGATTTCGCTAACGCCGGTTCAGCGCGAGCGAGACGGACGCGATGTTGCCGCCCTGAGGCTGGATGGACACCGTCTGGCGGCCGCCGCGCGTCGTCAAGGACAGGTTGGCCGAAAAACTGTCGCCTCGTGCCGCGGCCTCGACGTGATCGCCGGCTGCACGTCCGGAAAGCGTCCCGGATGCGTTGCGGCTTGCTTCGGTCCATGCACCTGAAATCGCACCGCCGCGGTATTCGACCTCGCTTGCGAGATCGAATTTATAGCTCGCACTGGCGCAGGTCAGATTGAGTCGAAGTTGTTCGCCGGCTCCGGCGACGTCGTACGTCGCGCGACAACGCAATTGCTCCTGTTGACCGTCGGTGGTGCTGAGCATCCCGCCGCCCGACCAGCTACCTGCCATGGCGACGAAAGGCGAGACAGGTGCGGCTATCGCCGCGCCGCCGGCCAGCGATAGCGATGCAAGCAGCAGCGCAGTTTTACTTAAACTGGATCCAGACATCTTGATGGCCTCCATTTGGGTGTGGCCATCAACGCCAAAATCGCGAACAGGTTCATCGGCTTCACCACCGCCTGACGTGTGGGGTGGGTTCCATCACGCCGCCGCTACCCGAGCTTGAGCAACGCCTGCAGGAATTCGCTCACCGCTTTGCGCGCTTCCTGTGCGGTGGTCGGATTGCCACCGACATGCGGATTGAGCGCGATGCAGGCGTCCTTGTAGGTGAATGGCTCCTTCGTATCGTCGTTCATCAGAACGCCGCCGTCGCCCTCCTTGAGACGGCAATTCCGCGCCGACTGGGCATTGGTCGATACGGCGATCGTGCTGACGCCGAGCAGGCCGGCATCGAAGCCATGTGCTGAATCCGGATATTCCGTCAGCGCCACGTCGCGTTTGGCTTCCTGCAGGCGGGTGAGATAGGCCTTGCAACTCGAGACCGGGTTATAGTCGTCGGGCGTGCCGTGGTGGATCCGGATCGGACGCGCCGCGACCTCGGTATCGGTGGCATAGCTGGTCGAGCAATCCGGATAGAACGGAATGTAGGCGGCGAACTGCGCGCCGGACTTGTTCCATAGCTTGTGGAAGCGATCGAGACTGGCATAGAGCGTGGCCTGTCCGCCGCGGGAAAATCCCATCAGCACAATGCGGTCAGTATCGACGCGCGGATGTTTGGCCAGGATCTCCAGCGAACGGTAGATGTCGAGGATGAAGTTGAGCCGGCCGAGCAGCGCCTGGTTGGGGCCGACCGCCGTCAGCCCGCGGCCGCTGAAGCCGTCGATCACGAAGGTCGAAATCCCCATCGCATTGAAATGGCGCACCCACGGATCCATGCCGGCGCCGACGCCGCTCGAGCCGTGCATCAGCACCACGACCGGGAGTTTTCCGCTGCCTTGCGCGATGCGGAATTCGCCGGCGACGGTGACCTGCTTGCCGTTGGCATCGCCGGTGAGGAATTGCTGGTCGGAAATCGTCAGCGACGGGATCGCGTAGATTTCGGTCCGTGCCGCGACGTCCTTCGGCATCGATTGCGCTGATGTTTCGATGCAGGTGACCAATAGTCCCGTGCACAAGATCGCAGCCGCAGCCGCCACGCGCCAATCCGTCAGCATCCATTTCCCCCGATGTTTTCTTTATGGCCGCAACTAGATCAAGCGGCGGGCAGGCTGTCAATTTGCGCCGCCAATGTCCCGCTGCGTCACGCCTTGCGGGGGCCCTGGAAACAGGGGAGTATTGCGGTAACTTTGGAGGAGCGCATGGCCATCATTTCACGGGCCGCAGGCGTCGTCTTGCTCCTGGTTGGACTAGCCCTGCCGTCGGGAAACGCGCGTGCGGCCGAGCCGTCTTACGACGACTACGTTGCGGAAGTGAAGGCCGGCAAGCTCGACATCGACTACACAGCTTTCCGCATGGCTCATGTTGCCAGCTCAAAATACGAACCCTACGGCGCCACCCGGCTCCTGGTGATCCAGATGAAGAAGGCCTTCACCGCCGGCGATTGTCCGGCAGCGATGGCGCACGCAAAGGAGATATTCGAGGTCAACCTCGTTCAGATCGACGCCCACTTTGTAACAGCCGTTTGCCAAAGGAAGGCGGGCAACGAGGAGGAGGCGCGTCGGGAGCATGCGATGCTCATGGGGTTGGTCAAATCCGTGCTCGGGTCGGGTGATGGAAAGAGCCCGGAAACCGCCTTCGTCGTCATCGCCATCGAGGAAGAGTACAGCGTGTTGGCTACCTTTTCGCTGACGCTGGTCAGCCAGTCGCTGGTGAACCTGGGAGCATCCGCCTTCGACCGGATGGAGGTCAAGAAGCGGGATTCGGACGAAACCTTAACGCTCTATTTCAACGTCGACCGTCCGTTGCAGAGCACGTCGCCAAAGAAGCCGTAGACGATCACGCGACGACGGCGGCTCACTTTGAGCGTACCGCCGGTCTAAGCCTTGGTGGACGGCTTCCCGATTCGCCCCATATGCGTGAAGCCAAAACCGCTGGCGTATTTCAACCCGTAGCCAAGCGCGCGGTCGAAGCCGATATGGGCCAGCCAGATCATGGCGATCGAAAGAATGAGCGGCGAGGCGGTGGCAAATCCGCCGGTCATCATCGTGACTGGCGCGAGGTAGCTGTGCACGGCGTTGTAGACGAGGGCGCCGAAACGCGGCCCCGACAGGTAGGCCGCAAAACTGAGGTCGGGCACGAAGAACAGCAGGCCGTAAACCCACCAGTCGCCGTCCCAGATATAATAAAGCAGCGTCATACCGATAAAGAGCGCTAATCCTTCCAGCCGAAGCACCGTTCGCGGGCCTCCGGTAACGGCGCCGGACGCCCCGGCGCTTGCGGTATCGGTCATTCCATTCCCCATAGTCAGGATGCGGATATAGGGGGTGCCAGGCGGCGGTACCAGAGGCCGGAAGGGGTGTTTCCGCTTCCGAAAATGCCGTGTTAGAAGGCCTTCAAATCGGCACTAAAAGCGGGCGGAAAGCAGCATGAAGGACATCCTGGACACCCTCGAAGAACGGCGCGCCGGCGCCAAGCTCGGCGGCGGCGAAAAGCGCATCGAGGCGCAGCATGCCCGAGGAAAATTGACCGCGCGGGAGCGCATCGAGCTCTTGCTCGACAAGGGCTCGTTCGAGGAATTCGACATGTTCGTCGAGCACCGCTCGACCGAATTCGGCATGGAGAAGTCAAAAGTGCCGGGCGACGGCGTCGTCACCGGCTGGGGCACGGTGAATGGCCGCAAGACGTTTGTGTTCGCCAAGGACTTTACCGTGTTCGGCGGCTCGCTGTCCGAAACCCACGCGCTGAAAATCACCAAACTTCAGGATATGGCGATGAAGGCGAGGGCGCCGATTATCGGCCTCTATGACGCTGGCGGCGCGCGCATCCAGGAGGGCGTGGCGGCACTCGCGGGCTATTCCTACGTGTTCCGCCGCAACGTCATCGCCTCGGGCGTGATCCCGCAGATCTCCGTCATCATGGGCCCGTGCGCCGGCGGCGACGTCTATTCGCCGGCGATGACCGACTTCATCTTCATGGTGAAGAACACCTCTTACATGTTCGTCACCGGCCCCGACGTGGTGAAGACGGTCACCAACGAGGTGGTCACGGCCGAAGAACTCGGCGGCGCTTCGGTGCACGCCACGCGCTCCTCGATTGCGGACGGTGCGTTCGAGAACGACGTCGAGACGCTGTTGCAGATGCGCCGACTGATCGATTTCCTGCCATCCAACAACACCGACGGCGTGCCGGAATGGCCGAGCTTCGACGACATCGAACGCGTGGACATGTCGCTGGATACGCTGATCCCCGACAATCCGAACAAGCCCTACGACATGAAGGAACTGATCCAGAAGGTCGCGGACGAGGGCGACTTCTTCGAAATCTCGGAAACCTTTGCCCGCAACATCGTCACCGGCTTTGGCCGCATCGCCGGCCGCACGGTCGGCTTCGTCGCCAACCAGCCGATGGTGCTGGCGGGCGTGCTCGACTCCGACGCTTCGCGGAAGGCCGCACGCTTCGTTCGTTTTTGTGACGCCTTCAACATTCCGATCGTGACGTTCGTGGACGTGCCGGGCTTCCTGCCGGGCACAGCGCAGGAATATGGCGGACTGATCAAGCACGGCGCGAAATTGCTGTTTGCGTATTCGCAATGCACGGTGCCGCTCGTCACCGTCATCACCCGCAAGGCCTATGGCGGCGCGTTCGACGTGATGGCGTCCAAGGAAATTGGCGCCGACATGAACTACGCCTGGCCGACTGCCCAGATCGCCGTGATGGGCGCCAAGGGCGCGGTCGAAATCATCTTCCGCAGCGACATCGGCGACAACGAAAAGATCGCCGCGCGAACGAAGGAATACGAAGACCGCTTCCTGTCCCCCTTTATCGCCGCGGAACGCGGCTACATCGACGACGTCATCATGCCGCATTCGACAAGGAAGCGGATCGCGCGGGCGCTGGCGATGCTCAGGGATAAGAAGGTCGAGATGCCAGCGAAGAAGCACGACAACTTGCCGCTGTAAGGCGGTGCGTGGTGTATAGGGTGGGTTAGCCGAAGGCGTTCGTGGCTACTTAGCACACGCGGCAATATCCCCAAGATGCGCAACAGCTGCCGGCGGCGCAGCCGACCGCGCAGCCGACTGCGCAGGCACGGACCGCGCAGCCGCGGACCGCGCAGCCACGACAGCCACGAGCCGCGCAGCCGCGGCAGCCACGGGCCGCGCAGCCACGGCAGCCACCGCATCCGCGAGCTAGCTGCACGCCCCTGCCAACGTTTTCCTTATCGAGGAGATGGAACGTGGCGAGACTGACGTCGGCCATTTCCTCTTCGCTAAGAACGAAGCGCTGATTGGACGTGGTATTGTCAGATTGCGCGATATCAGCAGCGGGCATCGTGGATGCTGATGTGCTACCCAGCAGTGAAAAACCCAGTCCGGTGGCACCCAGCACCGTCATGGCGGCGGCTTTGGTTGTGCTCTTCTGCTTCGAAGCCTGCTTGACCCGTGGCATGGTCTGCATCCTCCGTAAGTTCTTATGATGGAGCTTGGGGTGGCAAGTGTGCGCCCGGCAAACCCGGCACGCAAGGAGAATCGCTCCCATTCATCTTCATGAACGAGATCGCCGTGATCATCGGACGATCCGAATTTATTTAGCTTCGCTCACCCACCCTACTAAGCTGAGCCTTATTCCATCGCAAACTCAGCGCGTTATGCTGCCTTCTGCTTCTTGAAGGCTTCCGCCGCGCGTTTTTTCAATTCCGCTGGCGCGACGTCTTCGATGTGGGTGCCGAAGAACCAGCTATTGCCGGCGGCGTCCTTTACGCCGCCGCTGCGGTCGCCGTAGAATTGATCCGCTGGCTCCATGATCGAGGTGGCACCGGCCTTGATTGCCAGCTGATAGGCGGCATCGACATCGGGCACGTAGAGATACAGCATGACGGGCATGGCCTTGGCGTGCTCGGAGGCGTCGGAGATCATCACCATGGAATCACCGACCTTGAGCGTCGCGTGCATGACCGTGCCGTCCGGCCGCAAGGTCGGCTCGTGGTCATGCTGGGCGCCCAGCGCCTGTTCCATAAAGCTGATGGTCTTTTTCGCGCCCTCGACGATGATGTAAGGCGTCACGGTGTGAAACCCTTTCGGGATCGGTTTTACGGTGCCGTCCGGAATGCGGTTGGAAATCGGTGTGGCGCACTCTCCGGTAACATGAAGGTATCGTTTCAGGCGGCGACGTCAATTGGCTGATCAATGGGTTTTGTGGCGAGCGTCTGCCAACCGTCAACCTTGCGCATGTTGATCTGACCGGAGGCAAGCAGCGCCCAGAACAACATGGCAGCGGTGTCGGCTGACGGCAGCACGGTTTGCGTTTTGATCCGCCGCTTGAATTCCTCGTGCAACCGCTCGATCGCATTGGTGGTGCGTACGCTGCGCCATTGGCTCGGCGGCAGCCGGGTGAAGGTGAACAGGCGGTCGCCGGCTTCCTCCATGCTGTCGGCAACGGCGCGATGCTTGAGCCTCCATTTGCGAATGAAGGCCTTGCGGCGGGTTTCGATCTCCTCAGGCGTCGTCGCGTAGATCATGTCGTTGTAATCCACGGTGATCTCGTCATGCAGCCGCTCGGGGGCATGGGCGAACAGGTTCCGGTGCTTGTGGACCGTGCAGCGCTGGACCGGCACGCCGTCCCAGACAGAGGCGACGGCCTTGTCGAGCCCCGGCGCGCCATCGACGATGAGGAACTCGGGCCGCCGCAGCCCGCGCGTGATGAGATCGTCCAGCACAGTGCGCCAGGCCTCGGCGCTCTCGCCACCCATGCTCTTGATTGCGAGCAGCACCTTCTGGCCATCCGCGCGCACGCCAAGGACAACGAGCAGCGAGATCGAGGTCGCCTTGCGGTCGAGCCGCACGCGAACGACGGTGCCGTCCAGGATCAGGCGCACGACCGGCTCCCCGGCCAGCGATCGGGTGTTCCAGCCGTCCCAGTCGCTCTTCACCTTGCGCCACGTCCGGCTCACCGTGTCCTTGCCGACCGTCCCGCCGAACAAGGCCGCCAGCGCGCGGCGCACCCGCCGCGTATTGGTGCCGGCCAGATACGTGCTCGCGATCAGCGCGTCGGCAGCCAATGTGCGGCGTTGATAGGCCCGCAGCGCCTGGCTCTTCCATTCCGTCGTCTTGCCCTCGGACGTGGTCAACCGGGCGCGCGGCACCGCGATCTCGATCGGCCCGAACGTGCCCGTCAGCGACCGCGTGCGGCTGCCGTGACGGTGGCCTGTAATGCCCGATCTTCCTTCGTTGCCGGCCATCTGACTTCGTCCGTAACGCGGCCGTGCCAGCGCCTCATCAAGCTCGCTGCGCAGCAGCTCTTCAATAAACCCGCGTGCCCGAGCCCGCATCTCGGTCTCAATCGGATCAAACCAGTTGTCGAAAAGTCGGCAAGTCGTCGCTGCTTCAAGCTGCGAGGAACCGGGCTTCGTGGTAATGCTCGTCATGGCGTAGTCTCCAGTCCGACGCTTCAACGCCGGATGATTCGAGGTTGATCACCCCGGAGACTACGCCAACCTCATTCCTACCAACTCCGCGACGGCACCGGTTTTACTTTCGCAGCCATGGCAGTCTCCTGTGGCGTTGAACGAACCGAAATAACGCGCAGCGGCCAAATCGGTTTGCCGAAACCGGGCGCAAAATGAGCCGCGCGAAAATGTGATAGGTCTAGGCCGACGGTCCGCGGCAAAGGTTCCCGTCGTCTTCGAGCCCGGGACGGACCTCCATCAGCCGGTCGGTGGCTTGCCGGTGTTGACCGCCAATTGAGCGTCGAAAGCCCGCTTGTAGGCGGGTCGCGCTTCGCCGCGGGCGACATAGGCGGCGAGGTTCGGATATCCGTCCAGAATGCCCGATGGTTTCAACCTGAGCAGTACCGACACCATCATCAGGTCGCCCGCGCTGAACCCACCGTCGAGCCAGTCCGCACGGCCAAGGCGAGCGGAAAGTTGCTTCAACCGGTCGCGGATGCGATCCTCGACCAGAGGCAGGCGCTCCTTGCTCCAGGGCTTGTCGCCCTCCAGAATCTTGGCGGTCATGAGTTCAAGGATCGGCGGCTCCACCGTGTTGAGCGCGGCAAACATCCATGTGATTGCGCGCGCCCGCGCATCGGCATCATCAGGCAGCAGGCCCGTATGGCGCGCGGCGATATGGAATACGATCGACCCTGTCTCGAACAGGGCGAGATCGCTTTCCTCGTAGGTCGGAATCTGGCCGAAAGGATGCAGCGCCAGATGCGCGGGTTCCTTCATCGCACGAAACGAAACAAGGCGAACCTCGTAGGGTTGGCCCGCTTCTTCAAGTGCCCATCGAACGCGCGTATCACGCGCAAGTCCCTTGCCACCATCGGGTGACCGCTCAAAGGCGGTAATAGTGATGGTCATCGTGATGCTCCTGAGTGAAAAGGCTGCGGGGCTGGCTAGCTGTCAAGACAAACTCACCGAAATCGAAGACAACCACGTTCCCTATCCGGTTTGTCCGCATAGCCCGTAGGGTGGGTCACCGCGTACTATCCGCTGCAGCGAAATGCGCCATCTGGTCTGCACGTGCCTTCACGAAGGCCGGGCGGGCCGTGGCGCGCGCGATGTAGTCCCGGCAGGCGGGATGGCCCGACAGCCCGTCGAAGCGATCGACGGGGCGCAGCACATCGGACATGAGGATGTCGGCGACGGAGAAGGACCCCGCCAGCCATTCGCGTCCTGCCAACACCGCCTCCAGGTGCTTGAGCCGGATCTTGAGGAATTCGTCCAAAAACTTCGATGCCGGCTCGCCGGTGAACTTGAACATGGACCATGGCAGGCTCGCCATCTCGACGGAATTGAGCGCTGCGAACACCCATTCCATCACCTCGCTGCGACCGCGCAAATCGGCCGGCATCAGTACCGAACTCAGCTCGCCGAGATGGAGCAGGATCGCGCCGCTCTCGAAGATCGAGATGTCGCCATCGGTCAGCCACGGCACCTGGCCGAACGGCTGGTGCGCGAAGTGCGCAGGCTTCCGATCGCCAAACGGCACGCTCTCGACGCGATAGGGCAAGCGAGCCTCTTCCAGCGCCCAACGCACACGCAGGTCCCGCACATGGCCCCGCGGCATCTCAGGAACCCAATCGAAGGTAGTCAGCGTCAGGTCGGCCATTCTGCACCTACATGTCCTGCTTCAAAGCAAAGGACGAGCGAACGGCTCGCGTTCCGACATCAGTGACATCTTTTTCGTCATCGCAGACAGACATCAGCATACCCTTGTATGTCTCTTTCATCCCATCTCATGCCCGCAGCTTACGCTCGTACAATTTAGCGGCCGCGACAGGTCTTTATACTCTCGGGCTAGTAATCGTCGTTCTCCAGCGGGCGCGAGGTGGGTTTCGACATCTGTGACCGGGATCACTGCTCCGAGGCGTGAATCGCTGGACTGTCGCGATCAACACGCGGTTGCTGGACTGAAAGGTCTTCGAGGAACGCTCAAATGAACATCTTCATTCAGAAGCTCAATGGTCTGTGGTACCTCATCATTGGGTCGTGCCAGATCCGAACGCCGTTCCTGGAGACACAGGACCGGGAGCTGGTCGTGACGTACGCTTGGCGAGCCTACCCTGGCGCCAGGATATTCGAACGCGACTGATTTTTGCAGTTGCGCCGCACCGCTCGCACTTGGGCAGCGCGTAGGGCGGGTTGGCGTTAGCGTACCCCGACGTCTTTGCGTCATAACGAGCGCGGCGGGTTACGGCTGCGCTCAATTAGCGTTAGTGTAACCCACCAATATCGCGATACGCTGTTGGCTTTAAGCGGCCGAGCGCCTGGTCGAGCAGCGCGATGCGAGATTCAATCGTCGCAATAGATCCGTAAATCGGCTTGGCGATCCGCATGCCCTGGCGTTGGCGGTTCGCCGCTTGCCGGGCAGTTGCGCGTTGCTGTCTTTGGGCTTTTGCCGGGCGTCGCCTTCAAGCGGCTTGATGCCTGCTTTGGAGTTTTGCCCGGGTTGGCCGGTAATGGTCGCGGTCGTTGCTGGAGCGAGTGGCAAGGGCGTGAGCAGCGCCTCGGCCGCCCGCGGCGCCGGCGGTGCGCCGGGTGCGACGAACCAGCGAGCAAGCGCTTCAGATCCAATAGCCGGTTTCGGCGGCACGTCATCGAGCATCGCAACGGGAACCTCCGGCTCGGCCGGTTTCGCGCTCGCCGCGACGACGGGTTGTGGCGCCTCCACCAAGGTTGCCGGCCCTGTCGTCTCGGCCGTGGCCGCTGGCCCGAAGGTGTCGGCGGTGACCGAGAGGACCGCGCCGATCGCAAACAACAACGCCAATGCCAGCCACATGACGGTTTGCTTCATTGCCGCTTCCCCGAGGCCAATCGAACAAAAAATTCGCCGTATCCTTCAAGTCCGGGACGGCGCTTGGCAGCTTCAAAATCAATTTGGGCTGGCTAGAGGCGGACTGATGGCGCTGGAGGGTCGACCTCGGGGCAAGCGCCTTGCGGTTGAGACCAGGGAGCCCCGCTGCGCGCCGCGTGGTGCTCTCTGAGCAATCACGCTGGGGCAGGCGACGCCGTAGCCCGGTGCGCTGTACCCAACCTATGACGCCTTACTGCCCGAGCTTCGCCAGCTTGCCTTGCTTCGCGGCCTCGACCGCACGCTCCGCATCCTCAGGCAACAGCAGCCGCTCGGCCACTTGCCGCGCCGCCTCGCGGCGCACCGCGGCGACATAGACGTCGTTATCCGCATAACGTTCTGCAATCGACGGCCGTGGGTCGTGTATTTCCTTTCGTGCCGCTTCGGTCGGCGCAAACGGCACCACGGCGCCCTGCAATGGATACAACGCTGTCGGCCCAAAACCTTGCGCGCGTGGATTCCACGCCGTGTAGGTCGCGCGCGGCACGGCAAGCGCAAGCTGGCGGATGCCTGAGATCGCCAGGCCGTCGTCGTCCGCCTTCGGCACGAACACGGGATAGCGGCCGATCTCCTTGGGCGGCAGCACGCTCTGGTCGGAGAAGGCGGCGATCGTATGGATGCCATTGAAGGGGAGGCCGGGGATATCGGTGCGCACCGCGCTCTCGGCCCCGACCAGTGTACCATGGGCGCGCATCGGCACGCGGCTTGCCGGCGGCGGGACGCCATCGCTGATCCAGGCATTGAGATCGGTCAAGAGCGCGCGCATCGGCGCGCCGGCGTGAACAGGGTTTTGCGACAGCGACAGCGCAGCCACGCCCTTGCGCATCACGTCGGCGGGGTCGGCGAAATGCGGCGTGCCCGCGATCATGTAGGCGCGGACAGTGTCGGGCAAATCGAGGTGGTTGCCGGCGAGATCGGTCACCAGCAGCGAGGCGCGGGAGGCCCACCATTCATGCTCACTGTCGGTCTGCATCACCCTGGGGCAGGTCACGGACAGCGCGCAGCGGCGCAACAGGCCGTCGGTCTTGCCGGAAATCGGGTCGCTCAGCGTTGCATAGGTGAACGGGAACAGGTCGGCCTGCCAGGCCGGGTCCTGCGGATGGCGCGGGTTGCGGCCGGGCAGGCCGAAGCGGACATTGGTCGACATCCGCCGGGTCCCCGCGACATGCGGCATCAGCCCATCGAACACGACGCGGCCCTGAACGTCTTCATTGAAGCCGAGATAAAGGAAGTCGCGCAGGAAGCGGCCGGATTGCGAAACGCCGAAGCCGATCGCGCGGCTGACGGAGGGATGCAGGCCGTTGAGCAGCGGATTGGCCGGTGTCGCATCGCGACGCAGGAAGCTTGCGACATCGCGCACCGCGGCAAAGCCCATGCCGAGCGGCACCGGATCGCGCGCCGTGTAGGTGATCTCGTAGAGCGCGCCGGCATCGAAACCGTCGGGCCGCGTGATCTCGACGGTTGAGGGATCGGCGAGGCGGGCCGAGAGGCCTGACGGCGTCTGGCGCGCGTCGGCCCAGGCGGCGCGAACGGTGATGGTGAGGTTGGCGGGATCGGCCGCGGGCCAGGTCAGGGTCGCTCGTGCCGGACTTGTCGTGGTGTCGAAAACGAATTCCTCGCGCGCCGGACCCGTCACGCCCTTGAGCACCGGCGCGGTCAGCGCCATCTGCCCGGGCCTGGAGGGGATGTCGCCCTGCCAGCCGACCCAGACCATGGTGTAGCCTTGGCGGTGCAGGAAGCCGATGCCGGCGTCGTCGGCGCTTTGTGCGTTGTTCGCGCCGGGCTGCGATGAATCGTCGAACAGTTGCGGCGCGAGCTTGCGGCCGCGATTGGGCACATCCAGCAGCAGCGTGCCGTTGCCGCGCGCAGGATCTGCGGGACGCAGGATCACGACGTCGGCGGTCGCTTCCACTTTGCCGTCGGGATTGCGCGGCGCCTGCGCGAGATCGGTGGTGACAGCGTTGCGATCGTCGGACGGATCGAGAGCGATGGTGGCGCGCGCGGTGATCCGCTCATAGGGACCGACGTCGCCAAAGCTGCGACCAGCAAAGGCCGGCTGGCGTTCCACGATACCGAAGCGAACGACCTCCGCCCGGAGTGTAATCGGTGAGAGGCAAACTGCCGCGATCGCGCCCGCCAATATCCTGCGCATGGCCGTTCCTTCCCTGTCTGGCGCGAGAGGTTGAAACCCTCTTTCGCGCTCGTTTTTGTCGCGGACATCTATAGCATCGCGCGGCGAGGGCGCGCGGAAGAATATCAACGGATTTCAGCAATTCGCTTAGAACGTCAGCGCCGCCGGCGCGTAGGGTGGGCAAAGGAGCGCTAGCGACGTGCCCACTATCTATCACCGATCGCGCTTCGAAAGGGTGGGCACGCTTCGCTTTGCCCACCCTACGAAGCTGCGAGGCCGATCTTATTTCGTCCCCAGCAGCGGAACAAAATCGTATTCGCCGACGCCTTGCAGAACCAGGAAGGTAAGCGACTTCGCGCCCCCGTTGGTCACCAGATGCGGTCGCGTGGGTTTGACGACATAGACTTCGCCCGGCTTCAGATTCACTTCCTCTTTCGGCTGCTGCAGGAACAGCCGCATGTGGCCTTCCAGAATGTAAAATGTATCTGACACATTGGTGTGGGTATGCCACGGCACCTTCTGGGTTGCAGAGAGCTGCAACTCTGCAATGCGAAAGCCGGGGCGCTCGGCGTGGTATGCACGACGTTCAACTTCGTAAAGGTGACTGGCGTCCTTGACTGGCTGCGGCTGGTTCATGACGGCCTCCCTCGATCATCCGCCCCATCGCGTGGTGATGGGACATAATAGCCTTCCTCTGGTCCTCACGAAACGGTCGGCCGGTAGGGTAGGTTAGCTTCGTAAGGTAGGCAAAGCGAAGCGTGCCCACCATCTCGACGCCGCAAGAATGGTGGGCACGGGGCAAAGCGCCTTTGCCCATCCTATGAGACTGAGGCCGCCGCGACCGCTGCCGTTCACTCCAGATCGTTCTTCTTCTGCTGCTCGCCGTCGCGAAGGCGCTGCGCGATCGCGGTTCGCCTCGGTATCAGCGCGGCCTCATCCGCGAGTCGTTGCGCGAGGTCGGAGTGATATTGCTGTATGACGTCGAGCACGGCTTCCTTGGCGAGCCTTCGATGATACTCGGAAAGGAATCTGTGCAGGTCAGCGAGCTGTTCGTCGTCCATGGCCATCGCGCCTCAGCCGCAATCCCAAGAACATACCGCAACCTGTTGATCACGTGCCAGCTTTCGACGCGCTTAGTTACTTTCCGGGAACGAATTCGGATGGTCGTCGTGGCCCGCGGCCGGCCGATATCGGCGGCCCGCCGCCCGTCCGTTAACCATCTGTTAACCATGCCGGCCTAGCCTGTGGTTATTGCCTGTGATCACTGCGGATTACCGCCGGTTCGTTCGAGGAGAACAGCCGATGTCAGTTGAGATTCTGACCTATGGCGCCCTCGGCGCCCGCCTGAACATTTCGCCGGTGGCTGCCCGTTCGCTTGCCAGGCGGCTCCAATTGCCGCGCTCGCTGTCGGAGGATGGCAAGGCCCTGGTGAGCGTCGATCTTGCCGAAATCAAGCATAGGCCACAGCCGCCGGGCCGTCGCCAGGCCGGCGACGTCGCCCAGTGGACGACAATGGTCGCGGCATTGCACGTGGAGATCGCGCAGCTTGAAGCAAGCGTAGCCGGCCACCGCGCCGATTTCGAGCACGAACGCGAGCGCGCCGATCGCCTGATGGCCGATCTGCTGCAGGCGACCGCCGAGGCCACGGCCGCCAGGGAGGCGGCGGCGCGGCTCGAAGGGGAGGTCGCAGTCCTGCGGACCCGTGCCCGCACTGATAGCTCGATCGAAAAGACGGAACGGCGGCTGGGGCAACTCGCCGCGACCCTGGTGGACGCAGACCGCAAGGCTGCGCGTGGATAGCCATCCCTTTCTCATTTCGCCGCCTGGCGGAGCACTCGTGGGGCAACAATGACTGACATCACCGGTATTCGCGAGCTGAAGGCGCGCATCGTCGTGTGTGGGGTCGGCGGCGCCGGCGGCAATGCCGTCAACAACATGATCGAGGCCGGGCTCGAAGGCGTCGACTTCATCGTCGCCAATACCGATGCACAGGCGCTCACCAGTTCGAAGGCCAGGCGCATCATCCAGATGGGCACGCAGGTGACCGGCGGCCTTGGCGCCGGCGCGCAGCCTGATGTGGGGCGCGCGGCGGCGGAAGAGGCCATCGAAGTGGTCCGCGATCAATTGGCCGGCGCACACATGGTGTTCGTTACCGCCGGCATGGGCGGCGGCACCGGCACTGGCGCAGCCCCCATTATCGCCAGGACCGCGCGCGAGCTCGGCATTCTCACCATCGGTGTCGTCACCAAACCATTCCAGTTCGAGGGCCAGCGCCGCATGCGTTATGCCGAAGCCGGCATCGCGGAACTGCTGAAGGAAGTGGACACCCTCTTGATTATCCCGAACCAGAACCTGTTCCGGGTCGCCAACGAGAAGACCACATTCTCCGATGCCTTCGCCATGGCCGATCAGGTGCTTTATTCGGGCGTGGCCTGCATCAGCGACCTCATCGTCAAGGAAGGCCTGATCAATCTCGATTTTGCCGACGTTCTCTCGGTCATGCGCGAAAAGGGTAAGGCGATGATGGGCAGGGGCGAGGCGTCCGGCGACAAGCGCGTGCTCAACGCCGCTATTGCTGCGATTTCCAACCCATTGATCGAGGATCCCTCGATCAAGCGCGCCAGCGGCCTGATCGTCTCCATCACCGGCGGCAGGGACTTGACGCTGTTCGAGGTCGACGAAGCTGCGACCCGCATCCGCGACGAGGCCGATCCGGACGCCAACATCATCGTCGGCGCCACCTTCGATGCCAACCTCGATGGTGTCGTCCGCGTCTCGGTGGTGGCGACCGGCATCGATAATCTCGGTTCCGCGCGCGAGCGGCCGCCGGCGGAAAGCTCGCTGACGGACCTTGCCTCCAGGCTGGGCAACGACAGGCGCCGCATCACGGAGCGGATCGAGCATAATGTACCGCCGCAGCAATACGCGCGTCCGCCGTCGCTCCTCCCGACGCCCCGCCACCTCGAGGGACGAACGGCCAAGCCGATCGCGGAACATGCGCGGCCGACGGCGCCGCAGCGCCTCGATCCATACGGCCGCACCGCTCCCGTACGGAACCAGGTCGAGGAAAAGGTTTTGGACATCCCGTCCTTCCTGAGCCGCAAGGCCAACTGAGCCGCCGCCGGAACCAGGGCAATCGTCATCCAGGCGAGGAAGCGCTGCGACGCCGGCTTGGGGAAGACGGCCGTCCATGCCGTGCGCGGACGCAAATTCTATTCTCCGACTCCGTCCGCATTGCCTAAAATCAGCCCTATACTTTCCATCCTCCAGCCTTGCTTTGGTCAAAACGGCGGTAGGGTGTAGTCTACAATCCGACGATCGCCCGTTCAGTTGACGGCAAACTGGCAGGAGGCGCCCATGGATTCCTCGGCAAACACCAAGCAAGCCGATCCACGCGATGCTGGTCCGGGACTGTCCACGCAAGACATCGAGCTGGTCGCGCGCGCCGATGAACGGCTCGCGCATGCCTATGAACAGATCGCCCGCGTCGACGAACAGATTTCGAGGATGGAGCAGGATGCCGCACGGAAGAAGGCCGCGAACAAGCTTCGTCGGCCGTCGCGTGGCAGGCCCGCGCTGCGCGGCTTCATCGCCCTGCTGTTGACAGCGGGCGTCTGTTTCGCCGCTTTCGCCTCGCGGTCCTATGGCGAGACGGCCAGGCAGATGATCTCCCGGTGGGCACCGCAACTGGCTTCGTCGCTACCGTCGGCAGCACCGGAGCTCGCCGCCCAGCAGAGCCGGCCTGCTGTTCAGGTGGCCGCGGCGGACGCAGCAATTGCGCAATTATCGCCTCCGGCTCAGACCGCGCCGCAAGAGGTGGCATCCGCCCCGATCCCACCGGAGGTGACGCAGTCGCTCCAAACGATGGCGCGTGATCTCGCAAGCGTGCAGCAGGAGATCGAGCAGCTCAAGGCCAGCCAGGCGGAATTGGTCCGCGAAAATGCCAGGACCGCCGAACAGCTCAAGGCGAACCAGGAACAAATAGCGCGCGCGATCTCCAGCGCCTCCGAGCAGAACCTGCGGAACGCAGCGGCGGCATCGGCTAATCCGCCATTGCCGGTTGCCAAGCCTGCGCGTAAGCCCGTGTCGACGCTTCCGCCGACGCAGGCCAGAGCGCAAGTGCGGCCGCGGGCGCCGGTGCAGTTGCAGTCCCGGCAACAGTAGTTTTCACAGGCGTCGCCGTCCGCCGAGGGCGGTGTTGCCTCTCTCGCTGGTCGCAATATTTTCCAGCGCTCGGAATATGGTTGGCGCGCCTGCGCGAATTTCGGCAAGTGCGCCAATCTGTCCCGGCATTCGCATCTGGCGGTGACCGGGCGATGCGCTACGCTCCCTGAAAAATTCAGGGAGGAAATCAATGTCAGTGAAAATCGATCGCCGCTGCTTCATCGCTGCCGGCACGGCAGCCGCCGCGATGCCTTTCCTGTCGCGCAGCGCCTCGGCGCAAGCCGCGTGGCCATCGCGGAATATCCGTATGGTCTGCACCTATCCGGCGGGCGGGCAGACCGATCTGCTCGCGCGCGCGTTCGGCGACTTCATCACCAGGCAGGTGGGAAAGACCGTCGTCATCGAAAACAAGGCGGGCGCTTCGGGCTCGATCGGCGCAGCGGACGTCGCGCGCGCGGAGCCGGATGGCCACACCATCCTGTGCTCCATCTCGGCCACCTATGTGATGAACAGGGTCATGATGAAGAACCCCGGCTACGACATGGACAGGGACCTGACGCTCGTCAGTATCATTCCGGGCGCCGGGCTGCTGCTGGTCGCGAGTCTGGCGTCCGGCGTCAAAACGCTGGACGATTTCGTCGCGTTCGCGCGCAAGAAGGGCCAGGTGAACTTCGGCACCTACAGCGCGGGCTCGGCGCCGCACGTGACGATCAACGAACTCAACAAGCAGTATGGTCTCAAGATCGAGCCGATTCATTACCGGGGCGAGGCACCGATGTGGACGGGGCTGCTGGACGGCACGCTCGATGTCGCGATGGGCAGCTACACGGCAGCCCAAACCGTCCTGCAGGGCGATAAAGGCGTCGTGTTCGCGGTGCATTCGAAGAAGGTCGCCGCGATCCCTGATGTCAGGACTCTGCCCGAACAGGGCGCGACATCGAAGTTCTTCACCCTGAGCGGCTTCACCGGCTGGGCGCTGCCGAAGGCTGTGCCGCAACCGATCGTCGATCGGTTGTCGGAACTGTGCGTAGCCGCCAACGGCGATCCGAAGGTGAAGGAAGTTCTCGCCACGTTCGTGCTGGAGCCGGCGCTCGGCTTCAAGGAGAGCAATGCCTTGTATCAGCGCGAATTGCCATCCTGGATCGAGAGCGCGCAGGCGCTCGGCCTGGACCCGGTCTAGCGCGAACGGCGATCGGCGGGTAGGGTGGGTTAGGCGAAGCCGTAACCCACCGCCGAACCGACCATGTGGCGAGATTTCGGCGGGTTACGCCTGCGCTAACCCATCCGACGAAACCGCACTTGGTGTTCGATCTTGAATATAATGGCTGAGGACGACCCGACCGACGAAATTTCACTGATCGAGGAACGGCTCGAGGAGCTTGCCGAAACAGCCGAGCGATGCCGGAAGATCATTCTGGTTTCCAAGGCGGTCATCGCCGGCGGCGGCGCATTGCTGCTCGTGATGGTGCTCGGCCTGTTCGGCTCCAGTCAGGTCGCGGCCCTCGGCTCGATCGCCGCGGTGCTGGGCGGCATCGTGTCGCTTGGATCGAATGTCAGTACGCTGCGACAGACGACGGACGCCATCAGCGCCGCCGAGGCGCTCCGTTCGGATCTGATCAGCCGGATCGATCTCCGGGTGGTCGGTGATAGCCCCATGAAACTGAGTTGACGCACAGGCAGTGCGTAGGTTGGGTTAGCGCGTAGGGTGGGCAAAGCGCAGCGTGCCCACCATAAAGAAACGCGCTCGATGATAGATGGTGGGCACGTCGCTAACGCTCCTTTGCCCACCCTACGCACTACGAAACCTCTCACTTCATTCCTGTACAGCTCGCATAGAACGTCGTCGTCGCCGGCCAGTCGGAGAACATGGCGCGGACGCCGACCTGTTTGGCGAGCACGTCCAGCACCGTCAGCGTATCGCCGTCGCGATCGACTACGGATCTGATCGACCTGTGATAGAAGCCGCCGCCTTTGTGCAGCGGGCCGTCGCGCTCCAGCGACCAGCCGATCAGGTCGAGGCCTGCGGCCTTTGCGGCCTTGGCGTATTCGGACGGGACGATTTCCTTTTTGTCGTTCAGCGTCAGCATGGTCCAGATCGGCGGTCCGAGGATCGCGACGCCCTGCGCCTTCAATTCCGCCATCGAGGGCTTCCAGGTCTCAGACTTGTTGGGATCGAGACCCTGCTTTTCGTAGCGCTCTTCGAGATAGACCGCCTGTCTTGCAAACTCCGGCTCGGTCTTCACCCAATAGAGCACGTCGGCGAGATTAAAACTTTGCGCAAACACATCGCTCGGGGAAATGCCGGCCTTCTTGTAGGCGTCCAGCATTTGCGAAGCGTATTTCTCCTGGCTGTAGTCGCCGTCGAACGGCATCGCCACTTCCGCCGCCTTCAGCTCAGGCGTGAATTTGGCGCCCATGCTCTTGATCAGCGCGATGCTCTCGTCATGCGTCATCAGCGTGCCGGAATTGGCGTAGAGATCAGTGCGCCAGCGTGGCGTGCCGTTCTGGTATTCCTCCGGCGTCTTGGCATCGGCGTTGAAGCCGTCCATCTTCGCGCTCAACGTGCGGAATTCAGCAAGCGTGATGTCGCTGGTGCAGCATTTGGCGGAAGCCTTCTTGCCGGTCGCGGGATCGGCCGGGCTGAAGGCTTGCGAGCATTTTGCGGCGAGATCCGGCACCGTCAGGATATTGGTCGTGGTGTGCAGGTCGCATTGCGAATGGCGGCACACCAGTTCGCGGTCTTTGGTAAAGGTTACGTCGCATTCGATGATGCCGGCGCCCATCCGGGCGGCCGCTATATAAGACTCTTTCGTATGTTCGGGGAATTCCAGCGCTGCGCCGCGGTGACCGATGGAAAAGTCGGTCTTGCGAAACGGCCCGGTGCACTGGCTGAGCTGTTGCTTCAGCGGCCCGTCCTTCATCTTGTCGACCAGATAAAACGGCCGCGGCCCGATCTGCGGCTCGCGCGGCAGCATGATGTCGTCGGCAAGGGCGGGAACGGCCGCCGTCAACAGCCAGAGGGCTGCGGCAAGAGCGGAGCGATGGCGGATAGGCATGGGTGGCACCTCGGATAACGCGTTGCGCGCGGCCTTGATATCACGGAGCATGTGACAGTTGCGTGTGGAGTGCGTGGCTGTGTAGCAACCATTAAACCCTCATGGTGAGGAGGCGCTAGACAGGCTGTGTGAAAAGGTTGGCCCCCGCCTCGCGGGGGGGCGACCTGTGTTTGAGAGTTGACCTCACTTCAGCTCGGCCGTGCTTGGAGCTTGATGCTCCGGATCATATTGAAGGCGAGCACGGAGACAAGCGATTCAACTCAGCACGACGCGCCACAAGCGCTGGAAACGACACGGCGCAAGCGCAAGTGAGGAAGCTTCGGCGAGACACCTTCACTCCGCAGTCTCCTGAGGTGTGACATCCCGCTGCGCGAAGACTTCCTTCGCCGCGAACAGGCCATTCAGTGCCGCCGGGAAGCCCGCATAAACGGCCATCTGCATCAGGATCTCAACGATCTCTTCACGTGACAGGCCTACGTTCAACCCGGCTTCGATATGAACCTTGAGCTGAGGCGCGGCATTGCCCATGGCTGCCAGCGCCGCAATGGTGGCGATCTCGCGTGAGCGCAGATCGAGGCCCGGCCGGGAATAGATGTCGCCAAAGGGAAACTCGAACACGTAAGTGGCGAAGTCGGGCGCGATGTCGGCAAGGGCGGCGACGACCTTGTGGCCAGCCTCGCCGTCAATCTTATCTAGCGCGAGCTTGCCGCGCTCCAGCCGGTTTTCGTCGCTGTTCAGAAGTTGCGTCATAGTCTTTGATCCTCTTTTTCGCATCGACATACCCGTCGATCTTGGTGTCGAGGACGAGAAGACAGGCGCTGAGTTCATCCACTTGAGCTCGAACGCGTTCGCGGTGCTTTTCCAGCAGTTCGCGGCGCTCTGCCTCCGTGCCGTTTCCCTGTTCCCGGAGCGCCGCATAGCGCAGCATCTCGCGGATGGGCATTCCGGTCGACTTCAGGCGGCCGAGGAACTCGATCCAAGTGAGGATCGAGGCGTCATAGTCGCGGTGGCTGGATCGGTCCCGGTCGGCATAGGGAAGTAGCCCGATCCGCTCATAGTACCGGATGGTATGGGCAGATAGTCCCGAACGTCTGACCAGTTCACCGATTTTCATGCTCACCTGTTTCTCATCACGACGCAGGAGAAGCTACGGGTTCGAGCGCACTCTAAGTCAAGAGGGGTTTTTCAGTTCAGCAAAACTAGTTTCTACACAGCCTGGAAAGCGCCGTCGCCGGACGGTGCTTTGCATCGCCGGGAGAACCATGTGGCCCCGATGGTGCCATTCATCCTTCGAGACGCCTGCTTCGCTGGCTCCTCAGGATGAGGTCTGGCAATCGACAAGCTGCGGCAGTATCGGTGGGCACGCGGAGCCTGTCATCGGGCGCGCATTCGCGCCTTGCCCACCCTGCAAGAACCACAAGAACAATTTCCGGAGGAAAACATGTCCGCAGTCGTTTTCGTTGTTCGCGCTACCGTATCAGACCCCACCAAGCGTGAGGCCTTCGGCACCTGGTATTCGCGCGAACATCTGCCGGACGCGATGAAATCGTTCGGCGCGGTGCGGGCGTGGCGCTACTGGAGCGTCACCGATCCGTCGCTGCACCACGCGATGTACCAATTCACGGACAAGACCGCGCTCGATCGCGCGATGGAGGGGTCGGAGATAGAGCGCCTGGTCGCCGATTTCAACCGCGACTGGCCCGACGTGACGCGGACGCGGGAGGTGCTGGTGCTTGCCGAGGAGTTGGTCGCGGCTTGAGATTCAGGCTGCGTGCGCCACTCGCGCGCGCGATGCAGAAATGCCGCAGCGGCGACAAAATGTTCCGCAGCGAGCCGCCGCGCGCAAAAATAAATCTTGATCGATTCCGTTCGCGGCAAAGCTGAACGCGCAGTTCACCGCGCATTCATCTCGGCACCTCGAAACTCTGTTCTTCGCACCCAGCAGACGGAGGAGGAGATGTGATGGAACGCCGCCACTTTCTGAAACTCGCCTTTGGATTTGCCGCGGGCGGCATCGCGCTTGCAGCGAGCGCGCAGGCCGCGCCGCTGATGCCGGCGCCGCTCGCCGACGACGCCAAACTGCCCGTCAATCCTGATGCCCAACCCGCCGTCACTTCGGACGAGGAGGTCGATCGCCTCTCGCCGGAAGAAGTGCGCTGGGGCCGCGGCCGCCATCGCGGCTGGGGCCGCCGACACTGGGGCTGGCGTCGCCGGCACTGGGGTTGGCGCCGCCGCCGTTGGCGTCGCAGGCATTGGGGCTGGCATCGCCGCCGTCGCTGGCGCCGCCGCTACTGGCGTCGTCGTCGCTACTACTGGTAAGTCGCCGCCAGAGACTATTCAGACAAGGAATAAAAAAAGCCCCGCGCGAGCGGGGCTTTTGTCGTGCTTCGGAAATATCAATAAACGCGGCAGCGTCCGTAGCGCCACACGGTGCCGTAAGGACACACGCGACCGGGGCGCACCACGACGACCGGAGCCGGCGCCACGACGATCGGTGCAGGGTTAACCACAACGACTCGGCGGTTGGGCTGGCAACCACCATAGGGGCCACGATGCCAGCCGGGGCCGCATCCGCCCGCGGCTTCCGCCGCGCTGAAGCTGGCAACGGTGCCCAGGGCCAAAACTGCTGCGAAAAGGTACTTCATGTTTTCTCCCGTTCTCGGCCGCAAGGCGGCACGGCTCGGAACCTAGTCACGAACAGCTGAATGGAATATGAATGTTGTGAGTTGTCATGGAGCTGCGGCCAGAAACCCGAGCAGCAGTTCGCTGTACTTGGCCGGCGCTTCCAGAAATACCAGGTGCCCGGTATTCGGTATCACCTCGGCCCGCCCGTTCGCCATCCCAGCGGCGAGCGCCTTGGCCAGCTCGGCGTTCTGTCCCATTTTCGCGCGCAACGCCTCCGGCGCATTGGCTCTGCCCGGCGCGTTGTGATCGTCGGCGCCCATCACGAACAGCGTCGGCTGCGTGATCAGCGGGATCTCGTGGACGACAGGCTCGCGGTAGATCATCTGCGCCGAGCTGACAAAGGCGCGAAGCCAGCGCGGATATTCGGCGCTGCCTTTGATGTTGAAACGCGCGTCGATGAACGGTGTCACCTGTTCGGGCGGCAGTTTTAGCGCGTAATTCGTCTCCAGCTGTTTGCGATAGCCGTCTGCGGTCAACTTGTCTTCATTTTCAAGGATCTTCTCGGTCGGCGTCGGCGGCACGTAGAGCCGGTAATCTTCCAGGCCGATCGGGGCGGTCAGCACCAGATGCGCGATCCGGTCCGGGTAGGCGCGCGCGGTCCGGACGCCGAGCATGCCGCCGAGCGAATGCGCCACGATGTCGGCCCTGGCGATCTGGAGATGATCGAGCAGCGCGATCGTGTTGCGCGCCAGCGTGTCGAAATGCAGGTCGCCTTGCGGCTTGGAGGATTTTCCAAAGCCGATCTGATCCGGCACGACCACGCGGTAGCCGGCATCGCTCAAGGTCTTGATGACCGGCGCCCAATAGCTCGATGGGAAATTCCGGCCATGTAGCAGCACCACGGTGCGGCCGTTAGGCTGCGCCGAGGCGACGTCCATATAGGCCATCCGCACCTGTTCGCCGTCGTTCACCAGCGGCAGCAGCTGGACGGAGTAGGGATAGGCAAAACCCTCGAGCCCGATACCATAGGGCTCGCGTGCGGCTGGTTCGGCGCCTTGCGCGTACGAAAGGCTGCTCAGAACAATGTAAAGAGAAATCATGATCACGCGGCGCATCGCAGGCTCCCTCTGATGGCGCCTTATTGATGCGACGGATGCGCGGGGTAAAGGCTTTGCATTTCACGTTTTAGCGAGAGCATGAGCAAGTCGCCCCTCGTGGTGAGGAGACGATCTTTCGTCATGGCCGGGCTTGTCCCGGTCATCCACGTCTTTCTTGATTTAATTGAAGCAAGGACGTGGATGCCCGGCACAAGGCCGGGCATGACGGTTTTTTTAAGCCGGCTCGCTTCCGAACAGCATGGCAAACCGCTTTTCGCCGGTGCGGGTGAAATTGACGACGCGGCTGCCCGGCGCAGGATCCCGTGCTGCCCAGTTGAGTTCGGTGAACCGGTTCATCACGGCGGCACCCAGCGTGCCGGCGAGGTGATGGCGCCGTTCGCTCCAGTCGAGGCAGGCCTTGCAGACCGGCCTTCGCGGATGGGCCAGTGCCTCCGTGTCGATCTGCAGCGCCTCGGCCATGAAGCGCTTGCCTTCGCCGGTGAGTTCGATGTCCTGTTTTGTCTGCCGGACCAGCCGCTGCTTGCGCAGGCTGTCGAGCATCTGCACGCCAAGATCGCCGGCCAGATGATCGTAGCAGATCCGCGCCCGCCGCAGCGCCGGCTCTTTCGGTCCGGTGCGCACGCGGGTATGGCCGGCACGCTCCGCCAGGCCCGCGAGGCCTTCGAGCACATGGGCGACGTCGGGGCCGGTGAGACGGTAGTAGCGGTGACGGCCCTGTTTCTCCGGCTCGATCAGTCCGCCGGCTTCGAGCTTCGCTAAGTGCGAACTCGCGGTCTGCGGCGTGATGCCGGCCTGGTGCGCCAGCTCGCTCGCCGTCAGCGCGCGGCCGGTCATCAGCGCCGTCAGCATGTTGGAGCGCGCGGGATCGCCGACGAGAGAGGCGACCATGGCGATGTCGGGGCCTGCTTTCATAGTTCGATGATAGCCGAAGCATCGACGTCGATCAAGCGGGTATTGGTGCCTCAACGTCATTGCGAGGAGCGCAGCGACGAAGCAATCCATCTACTCGCTTGCGGCGGCATGGATTGCTTCGCTGCGCTCGCAATGACGATTACAACCACCGGAGTCCCGTCATGACCATCACCGTTTTCATCCGCTACCAGCTGGATCCGTTCAAGCGCGCCCAGTTCGAGCAATATTCGAAGAACTGGCTCACCATCATCCCGAAATGCGGCGGCGACCTGCTTGGCTACTGGATGCCGCACGAGGGCACCAACAACATCGCCTTTGCGCTGATCTCGTTCGAGAGTCTCGCGGCCTATGAAAGCTACCGGGCGCGGCTGCGCGCCGACAGCGAAGGCATGGCCAATTTCAATTTCGCCGAGGAGAACAAGTTCATCCTCACTGAGGAGCGCACCTTTCTGCGCAAGGTCGTGGCGTGAGGCGTCTGGCACAAGCGGCGTTGCATTCCTATCTACGCGGCGCAAACAACATTGAGGGGAGCGACCCATGCTGACACCTGCTGACAAACGCGCCGCGTTCAGGGAACTGCACAAGAGCGGATGCTTCATCATCCCCAATCCCTTCGATGTCGGCAGCGCGGCAGCCTTGCAGCATCTCGGCTTCAAGGCGCTGGCTTCCACCAGCGCGGGCTTTGCCTGGACGCTTGGCAAGGCCGACAACCGCGTCACCGTCGATGATGTCTGCGATCATCTCGCGGCGATCTGCGCGGCGGTCGATATCCCTGTTAATGCCGATTTCGAGGACGGCTTTGCGCACGAGCCGGACAAGGTCGGCGTCAATGTCGCCCGCGCCGTGAAGACTGGCGTCGCCGGCCTTTCGATCGAGGATTTTACCGGGGACAACGCGAAACCGCTGTTCGATCGTGCGCTTGCAATCGATCGCATCAAGGCGGCGCGCAAGGCGATCGATGCCGACAATAGCGGCGTGCTGCTTACCGGCCGCTGCGAAGCATTCCTGCGCGGGCAGAAGGACCTGAAACTCGTGATCGACCGGCTCACCGCCTATGCTGACGCCGGCGCCGATTGCCTCTATGCCCCCGGCATCTCGACGGCTGAAGAAATTTCGGCGGTCGTGAAGGCGGTCGCGCCAAAGCCCGTCAATCTGCTGGTCGGCGCGGCCGGCCCGTCGCTGCAGATTGCAGGCGATCTCGGCGTCCGCCGCATCAGCGTCGGTGGCGCGCTGGCGAGGATGGCATGGACCGGCTTCATGAAGGCATCAAAGGAAATGGCGGAGCAGGGGACGTTCACCGAATTCGCCAACGGTTATCCCGGCGGCGAACTCAACAGGATGTTCAGCTAGGGCACGCTCTGGCTTAGCGCTTCGGCTTTGGCAGCACCATCCTGCCCTGTGAAGCAATGCCACCCCACTTGGCGGACCAGGCGACTTCCGAGGTGGAGGGTTGCTCGGTGTCTCTCTGACCTCGAGCACCCTGCAGCGCAAACAGGGCGCCTTGGGGATCGGCGCATCGCGCGATCCAGGAACCGTCTGGCAATTCGATCGGACCCTGAAGGACCCGGCCACCACCATCATTGACGCGCTGGGCGGCCGTGCCGATGTGGTCGACATTGAAGTAATAGAGCCAACACGGCTGCGGCACGCTCGGAAGCTTGGTGAGCATGCCGCCGATCGTCTGCCCGGCCGCCGAAAACAATTGATACACGTCTGCCGGATCGGCTTCACCGGAGGCCTTCTGCCAGCCAAAGATCTCGCCGTAGAAATCAAAGATCTTGCTCCGGTCTTCAGCCAGCAACTCGTGCCAGCCCACGCGCCCCAGCTCGTCCAGCCCGCCGGGCTGCCGTTGGCCATACGTCAGCCCGCTGACCAGCGCAAAAGTCGCCCTTTGCGGATCGGCGACCACTGAAACCCGGCCGATATTGCTGTCCGTTGGCGGCAGCATGACAGCGCCTCCACGACGCCTGATCTGCATGGCCGTCGCATCCATGTCATCGACTGCGACGTAGCCGACCCATCTCGGAGTTGCCCCCAATCGCCGCCCTTCTTCCGGGATATCCATCAGCCCGCCTACCGGAGCGTCGCCGGCAGAAAGCACCGTGTAGGCCAATTCAGGAGTCGACGCATCCTTCGCATCCCAGCCGACGACCTTGCCATAAAAGGCGCCTGCTGCCGCGACGTCCGTGGTCAGAAGCTCATACCAGGCGAAGCGTCCGGGTTGATTGACCAAGCCAGTTTCTCCGTTCAAGCCTCGAAATGATTGCGCACTGCACCAAGTCGCACTCGCTGCAATCTGCCCTGCGGGCGCGGACCGTCGTTGCAATGAACGGAAATGTGGCGACAGCGTTCATGAAGATGAATGCAATCTGAACGAGCGTCATTACATTTTCGTGTGCGCATGAATCTTGCCTGCCTTATTTGGTCGGCGTAGGATCGCGTTACGGACGGATATCCTTCTTGCAAGATTTGGAGGATGCGACCATGCCGCGTGTGAAGCAAGCTTCGAAAAAAAGGCGATTAACCAGAACCGCTGTACCGGCGTTGGGTGCGGCCGGATTGACTTTTTCGCTAGCAGGAGGCGCATCGGCATCGGCCGTACCGACCGGTGACGTTCAACAGGGGCGGAATTTCGCTCCTGGCGCGATGATTACGCTCGGTGAAGAGGAAATTGCCGACGTCAGCCTCGCCACCTTCCGTCTCTTCGACGAAGAAGAAAATCTCCTTAGCGGCGTACTGCTAGCCCGCGGGTGCGGTGGATGCGGTGGCTGCCGTGGATGCGGTGGCGGTGGCTTCCGCGGATGCGGTGGTTGTCGCGGCTGCGCAGGATGCAGAGCCTGCCGATGCGGCGTCGGCTGCGGCGGCTGTGGTGGCTGCGGCGTTGGTTGGATAGGGGTGCCAGGCATAGGCATAGGCATAGGATGTGCGGGTTGCTGTGCATCCTGGGGCCGGTGCCGCTGGTGCTAGGCAACGACGCTTTCTGAATGTGCACCGACAAGCCACGATTTCATTGGCCGGGTTCGCGATCGACCCGGCCAATTTCTTGTTTTCGTTGCACCGTGCGCCTCTGGCGATCTGAAATAACAGGCAACAGGATCCGCGTGCTGACCCCATGACAGCCAATCGCAAGAGCCGCGTTGCGAGCAAGACCCGCAAGGACATCTTGCGATTCGCGCCGAACTTCACCGCCTATGTACTTCCTCCCGATGTGGTCTGCCTCTATTCCGAGGATCGCAAATTCTTCCTGCACGGCGATCTGTATTGTGCGGTGGCCACGGCGATCGGAAAAAATGGAAAGGCTGCGCCGGAGATCGTTCGCCAGCTTTCGAAGAGCTTTCCGACCGACAAGATAGAGGAAGCGATCAAGCGGCTGCTCGAGCGTCGATACGTCGTTACAGGGACATCGCACGCATTCGATGGCGCCGTCGCTGGATATTGGGCGAGCCTCGGCCTGCCTCCCGAGGTCGCGGAGCAGAATCTTCGAAATTGTCCCGTGCAGGTGGAGTCGATCGATGTCAAAGGCGCCAAAGAACTTGCCGCGGCCCTGAGCAAACTCGGCGTTCAAATTACCAAGCGGTCGCCCAGGCTCACGATCACGTTGGTGAACGACTATCTCGACCGGCGGCTGGCCGAGATGAACCAGGAGCGCGTGGCAGGCAAGGCGCCCTGGCTGATGGTGCAGCCGTCTGGTGTCTTTCCGCTGGTGGGCCCGGTGTTCAAGCCGGGCGAGAACGCCTGCTGGAACTGTCTGTTCGATCGCATGATCCGCAACCGGGAGATCAAGGGATTTCTCGACCGCGGACAGGCGCGGGCCGTCGCCGTATCGCCCCTGGTCCAGGACACCATTGGACAGACCGCTATCCACTTCGCTGCCGTCGAAATCACGAAAGCGATTGCCACAGGCTTTCGCACCGATCTGCGCGATCATATTGCGAGCCTCGATCTGACTGGTGCGGTTATCGCCAAGCACTTTGTCGCGCGGCGCCCGCAATGTCTGACCTGCGGCAGTAAGAAGCTGCAGAGTCCGCGCCGGGCGGCGACGTCAATCGAACTCGCCGAAGGCAGCAAGCTCATCATGACCAGCGGTGGATATCGCACCGTGACCTCTCGGGCCACCGTGGCCCGCTTCCGCAAGCATGTAAGCCCGCTGACTGGCGTGGTGACGCGGCTCGAGCGGATCGAGGTCGATCTGCCGATGAACACCAATTTTTTCGCCTACCACAATTTCTCCGGGCCGGCCCAAAGCGTCGATCAGCTCAGGTCCGGACTGAGTGGCGGCAGCTTCGGCAAGGGCTCCACGGCCGAGCAGGGCGAGGCCAGTGCGCTGATGGAGGCCATCGAGCGCTATTCGGGCATTTTCCAGGGTGACGAGATCAGGAAGGCGCGCCGCTTTACCGATTTCGATCCCGGCGATGCCATTCACCCCAATGACGTCCAGCTTTTCAGCGAAGCGCAGTTTCAAGGCAGGTTTGCCGAGCAGCCGGACGACGCACATCCGGTTCCTGAGCCGCTCGATCCTTCGATGAGGACCGAGTGGTCGCCGGTCTGGTCGTTGCGCGACAAGCGCTTCAAATATCTTCCGACCGGTCTGCTTTACTTCTTCTATGGCGGCTTCCATACGGACTCCAACGGTTGCGCGGCCGGCAACACCCGCGAGGAAGCCATCGTTCAGGGTTTCCTCGAACTGATCGAGCGCGATGCCTACGCCATCTGGTGGTACAATCGGCTGCAGCGTGCCGAGCTCGACCTCAAGCAATTCGATGATTCCTATGTCCGCGATCTGCAAGCCCAGTTTGCCGATGCCGGGCGCCGGCTGTGGGTGCTCGACGTCACCAGCGACCTCGGCGTTCCCACTTACGTGGCGATCATGCACTGGATGCAGAACGGCCACGAGAATATCGAGTTCGGCTCCGGCGCGCATTTCGATCGCCGCATCGCCTTGCTGCGTTCCCTTACCGAGCTGACCCAATTCATGTCGATTGGCATGATGGGCGGCGGCAGCGGCGAGAAGCCATCGCTTGACGGTGTCAATCCGCTGCGCCTGGAAGATTATCCGTTCCTAATCCCGAGCGACAATCCGGTCGTTCCGCCGGCTCCCGACCTCAAGGTTCACGACAACACGCGCGATCAGGTGAATGCCTGTGTCGAGATCGCAACCCAGGCAGGTTACGATTTCCTCGTGCTCGACCAGACGCGGCCCGACGTTGAGGTCCCCGTCGTTCGAGTGCTCGTTCCGGGGTTGCGGCATTTCTATCGCCGCTTCGCACCGGGCCGGCTTTACGATGTTCCCGTGAGGCTTGGATTGTTGGATCGCCCGCGACTGGAAAGCGAACTCACTCCGTTCCTGCCGCACACCTGAAAGGGTCTTTCGTGCGCGCTCCCCGGAAAAAGTCGACCAGGAAGATCGCGCCCGTCATCACCGCCCGATTGAACGGTCATTTCTCCCTGCAGATGCAGGCGGACGGGAGCATCACCGCCTTCATGGACGGTTATTCCGTCAATCTGGGACAATTGAGCGCGGCCGCGATGGACCGCGCGCGAAATTTGATCGACGGCCTGCCGCTGGCGTCCTTTGCCGGCAAGAGCGCCATCGCGAGGGAAGTGGACGTCCTTGTGCATCGACTGGCGCGGCACGGGCTGCTCGAATATAGCCTGTCCTTTCCGCGTGACGAGCAGGTCCTCGCGGTCATCGAGCCCCAGGTCCCTGAGTACTGGCCGCAACGCGCAAAGCTCGGTGAGGGTGACACCGTCGTGTTGTCGCGCTTTGCCAATCTGCGCCGGCGTGGCAACGAGATGGTGCTGGAATCGCCGCGCGCCGGCGCGCTGTTTCGAATTGGCGATCCCGCCATTGTCGCCACCCTCGCTGCGCTGTCGCGGCCTCAGAAGATCAGCAGGCTTCGCCGCCACGCGGCCCCCTTCAACCTCGATCTGCTCGAACTGCTGCTGGATAGCCAGTTCCTGCTCAAGCTCGATGCGAAAAACGGCGACGGCCTTCGGGTGAATGAAGGCGACGGCAATCTTGTTCTTTGGGATTTCCACGATCTCGTGTTTCACACGCGGAGCACGGAGGGCCGACATGCCAATCCGGTTGGCGGCACCTTCACCTATGCAAGCGTCGTTTCACCGCTGCCTGCGGTGCGTCCATCGTGGCCCGGCAAGAAGATCGACCTGCGGAAATTGCCTACGTCGGATCCGATCTCGCCCTTCGCAAAGCTGTTGCGCGAACGCCATTCGGTCCGGGATTTCGATGACGAGCATCCGATCACGCTCGCTGAACTCGCGCGCTTTCTCGACACCACCGCTCGCGTCCTGTCGGAATGGAAGAGTGACGCGAATTTCGTAGGCATTCCTGAGATCACCTACAGCACAAGACCCTATCCGGCGGCCGGCAGCGCGTACGAACTGGAATTGTATCTGGCGGTGACGAACTGCGAGGGGCTTGCACGCGGACTTTACCACTACGACGCAGGCGGCCACGCGCTGGTAGCGATCGAGGTCTCCGCACAGCAGCTCAAGGCGCTTTCAGCGGCAGCCGAGTTTGCCATGGACGCGTCAGGTCCACCGCAGGTCCTGATCACGATATCAGCGCGCTTTGGGCGGATCTCCTGGAAATACAGCTCAATCGCATATTCGCTGATCCTGAAAGATGTCGGCAGCCTGATCCAGACGTTCTACCTGGCGGCGACCGACATGGGCCTTGGTGGCTGCGCCATCGGCACCAGCAACATCGATCTGTTTGCAAAAATGACGGGGCTCGAATTCCATGTAGAGGGTCCGGTCGGTCAATTCGCGCTCGGACGCGGCAGGCCGGAGGCCTTACGCTAGAGCACGGTGATGGCTGGACCGGCACGCGCGTTCCAATTCGGAAAATGCGCTCGGTCGCGGTTCCCCAACATATGTTCGTCCGAGTATCACCTTGCTTCCGCACGCATCGGCCGCGGTATCGGCTGAATGACGCCATGAAAGAAGACGATCGGTTGCGACCATCAGCCACGTTGACAGGGAGAAAAGCCAGCCCATGGCAAGCCATTCTCATCACCATCGTCACCACGATCAGTCGCCCCCGGTTGTTACTCCGGATCCCCCGACCAACCCGACACCTCCAACCGATCCGACCCCGCCTGCCGATCCAACACCGCCAGCATCTTCTGCGCCGGCCTTCTCGGACCTTGGCCTTACGTTCAATGACGCGGGTCGCGCCCTGGTGGGCGGTTTGTGGCAAAACGTGGTCGAGGAGGGCGGCCAGGGACTTGGCAGCGTATTGAAATACACCGCCGATCTCACCGCCGTGCAAACCGGCCTTCAGGCCGAGGTTGCGGCCGGGCAGTTCACCGGCGACACGCTCACCCACGTCAACACAATACTGGCCGATATTACGACCGCGCTCTCGGCGGCCACAGCCTCGGTGAACGGCGGCGGACAATTCGGTAGCGTCGCGGCTGCGGAAACGGCGTTGCGTACCAGCCATCTCGACATCCTCGACATCGTCCACAAGGATGCCAATCTCGCCGCCCTGGCGACGCAAGACGGCGCGAATGGATTTCTCGCCGCACCCGTGGGCCTTGCCGACGGCGTCACGGCCGCGACCGCGCCCCACGCCAACCTCGCCGAGATCGGCGTGATCTTCAACGACGTCGCGAGCCAGATACTCGGTGGGGTCAATGCCAATAATGCGACCGTGATCAGCAACGATGTTAACGCGATGATTACGGACATGCAGGCCTTGATGACCGCCAACCCGCTGCTGTTCGGCGGGCTGACTGGCGTTCACGCGGAAGCGGTCGTACGGCAGCTCGAGCTCGAGAACACCTACATCGCCCAGGCGGGGATAAACCCCGACGCGGGAAGGGGCAGCAATGACAACCTTCTCGACATTATCGACATCGTCCAGGGCGACACCAATCTGGCGAACATGGCGAACCAGGGTGGCGTTTCCGGTTTCACGCCTTTTGGCGACAGCCTGAACCCCACGCCGAAATACCTCGACAACGATGCGCAAACCAACTTCTGGGCAAACTTCATCGCGCAGTCCAATTCGCTGGGACAACAGGCGATTGCGGCCGTCACCGCGCACGATGCGGCGGCGACCGCTGCTGTGATCGCCAACCTGCATACCTTCCAGACGGACGTCACCAACTTCGACGCCGCGCAGGGGGGCATCTTCGAGGCCCGGTTCGACAACGAACTGCTCGGCGATACCAGTACGCTTGGAGCCGAGGTAACCAAGATGATCGAAGGCTTGCAGACCGGAAATGCGGCGTTGGTCGGCGCTGCCGCCGAGCAGATGCATGCCAACTCCGCCGATGTCGGAGGCAACAATATCCCGGTGAACGGCGGCACCTACAATGCCGATGGTTTGACCGTGGCTGAGGTGCTGTCGACAGCCGGGGCCCCGGCTGCGGTGGCGGCGGCCGCACCGGCTGCTGCCGCTGCACCAGCCGCTGCAGTCGCTTCAGCAGCACCGGCTGCGACGCTTGCTGCCGCTGACGCCGGTACGCATGATGTCGCCCCCACGACTGTGGAAATCCACCATTCGGAAATCGCCGAGCACCACTTCCACCACATGTGGGGATAACCCCGCACGAGCATAACCTTCGGCGTCCCATCGCATTCTTGGGAGTCACAAAAAAGCAGCGGGCCCATTGGCCCGCTGCGCGTTGATTCGGATATTGATCGTTACTGCTTGCTGGCCGGGGCGGCCGGCGGTGTGGTCTTGTTCATGTCCGTGCTGGACGGAGCCGGCGGCGTCGGGCGAGTGGGCGCAGCACCGGTGGTCGTGCCGGTGTCGGTGTTGGCGCGCGGCGTTACATCACGCATGCCTGGAGGCGCCGCAGGGTTGGCCGGGGTTGTCTGCGCCGTTTGACTGGGCGGCGTGGTGCCAGCCTGGTTCACGGTGGTGTTATTCAGGCCATAGAACAGAGCACCCAGCACCACCGCGATAGCGACGGCGAACATGGCGACCTTGGCGCCCCCGGGCGAGCCTTCGGCAGGCGTGGGATCGGCCTGCAACTCATTGTCGAGACTGTTGAGCCGGGCCTGATGGCGGATTTCTTCGTCGCTCAGGCCGGCGCGGTAGGGATCGTTCGGATTAGGTTGGTATGCCATGAATGGGTTCCTCCGTTAGCGCCCCAGAGTAAGCGGGAAGACAATGGCTGGCGTGAGCGGATGTTCCGCGCCAAAGTTGCAACCCCGTAATGTCGGAACCGGTGATTCCCGCGGGTTCCCAATTGGGAAATGCCGAAGTTCGTGTTCAACGGCGAACGGTAGGGACGTTCCACGTCCACCAGAGGGTAGGAGCGCCGCGCTACTTCGCCCGCCGCGCGTTCGCGACCTGGTCCGCTGTCACCAGCGGCGCGGCATTGCCCCAGGCATTGCGGATATAGTTCGTCACGTCGGCAATCTGCTGGTCGGTCATCTTGGCGGCATAGGCCGGCATCGATCCCTTGTTGGGCGCGCGCGGCGTCGTCACGGTTTCGGCGCCGTCGAGGATGATGCGCAGCGTGCTCAAGGCGTCGGCGGATTGCAAATTGGCGTTGCCGGGCAGCGGCGGATAGATCCGCGGCGCACTTGATCCATCCTCTTCATGGCAGGCGATGCAGGCGCCATTGTAGAGCTTAGCGCCGGCGGCCATTTGCGTCGATGGCAGCTGGGTAACCTTCGGCTCGCGCTTACCCGCAGGGAGGTCTTTCAGGTAAACCGCGATGGCGCGGATATCCGCGTCGCTCATCTTTGAGGTCGAATTGACCACGACCTCCGACATCAATTCGCCGGCATGGCTCTTGCCGTTGCGGCCGCTCTGCAGGTACTCGGCGATATCTTCCACGCTCCAGGATTTCAGCCCGCTACGCTCAGCGCCGTCGAGCCGTGGCGCGAACATGCCCGCGACCCGCCCGCCGCCGTAGGCCTGGCCGCGTCTGTCCGCGCCAAACATGTTCTTCGGCGTATGGCAGGCGCCGCAATGGCTGACGCCCTCGACCAGATAGCGCCCGCGATTCCACTCCGCGCTCTTCTGCTGGTCCGGCATCAGAATGCCGGGCTTGAAGAACAGCCAGTTCCAGCCGCGCATGACGACGCGATAATTGAACGGCCAGCGCAGCTCGGGCGGGCGGGGTGCGTTGCTCGCCGGCGCCAGCGTCGCCAGATAGGCGCGGATGGCAAAAATGTCCTGGCGCGTCAGCTTGGTGAAATTCGGATAGGGGAAGGCCGGGTAATAGCGCGAGCCGTCGCGCGCGACGCCGAAGCGCAAAGCGCGGTAGAAATCGTCGTCGCTCCAGGCGCCCAACCCGGTCTCGCGATCCGGCGTCAGGTTGGGCGAATAGATGCCGCCGAAGGGGGTATCGATCCGCTTGCCCCCGGCGAACGGTTTTGCAGGATCGGCGGTGTGGCAGCTCGCGCAGTCGCCGGCGTCCGTCAGCGCCTTGCCGCGCGCGATGTCGTCAGCGGTCGGCTCGGCGCTTGATTGGACCTTGGGCTGGGCATGGACGTCGCCGACCGCGAAGACTTCGCCGACCGCCAACGCAGTGCACAAAAGCACGCGAGCGAGAATCGTCCGCATCATCGGGCGTGGTCCCTGCACCATCTGGCCCCCTGGGGCGTTATAGCGTGAAAACCGACAGAGGAGGGATGTCATGCCGTTTCGTGTCAAGGCTCCCGGACGACACAAACCGAAAAGCGGCGCCGTTATTCCCGGCACGAAATTGCGATCTTTGAAGGCGCGGCTTCGGGGGCGAGATTTGTAGTGCGTGGCCCAAGAAAATCCGACATAGACTGGTTCTAACAAGCTCAGATGACTAGCTAAAAAACAGTCATCCCGATCAAGGCTCAAGAGGGTGCAATGGGAATCAACCAGGGTCCGATCAGTCTCGATCAGAAATACACGCAAGGTACAGGCCACATTTTCCTGACCGGCATCCAGGCGCTGGTCCGCCTGCCGATGGCTCAGATCCGCCGTGACCGTGCCGTCGGGCTGAACACCGCCGGCTTCATTTCCGGCTACCGCGGCTCGCCACTTGGCGGCTACGACCAGCAGCTCTTCGCGGCGCGAAAACACCTCGAACAATACAACATCAAGTTCCAGCCCGGCGTGAACGAGGACCTTGCCGCGACCGCGGTCTGGGGCTCGCAGCAGCTCAACCTTTCGCCCGGCGCCAAATATGATGGGGTGGTCGGCATCTGGTACGGCAAGGGCCCCGGCGTCGACCGCTGCGGCGACGTCTTCCGGCACGGCAATACCGCGGGCTCGGCCAAGAACGGCGGCGTGCTCGTCCTCGCCGGCGACGACCATGGCGCAAAATCCTCCACCGTCCCGCATCAGTCGGACCATGCCTTCATCTCCGCGCTGATGCCTTATCTCTATCCCTCCAGCATCCATGAAATGATCGAGATGGGTCTCTTGGGTATCGCGATGTCGCGCTACTCCGGCTGCTGGGTCGGCATGAAGGTGATCACCGAGACCGTGGAGACCACCGCTGAGATCGACCTCACCGACGAGATGACGCCCTTCAATATCCCGACCGATTTCGAGATGCCGCCCGGCGGCCTCAATCTACGCTGGCCCGATGACCGCTTTGCGCAGGACCTGCGCTTGCAGGACTACAAGGGCTATGCCGCGATTGCGTTTGCGCGCGCCAACAACATCAACCGCATCACCATGGATTCGCCGAACGCCCGCTACGGCATCATGGCGTCGGGCAAGAGCTACGAGGACATCCGCCAGGCGCTGCGCGAACTCGGGATCACCGAGGAGGTCGCGGCCAAGATCGGATTGCGGCTTTACAAGATCGGCATGCCCTGGCCGCTGGAGCCGGAAGGCGTCCGCAAATTCGCCGTCGGCCTCGAGGAGATCTTCATCGTCGAAGAGCGCCGCGAGATCGTCGAAAATCAGGTCAAGCAGGAGCTGTTCAACTGGCGCGACGACGTCCGCCCGCGCATCGTCGGCAAGATGGACGACCACGACAAGCGCTTCCTGACCTTTGCCGCCGAACTTTCCGTTGCCTCGCTCGCCAGTTCGCTCACCGAACGCCTGCTTCGACTTAACCTCAATCCCGAAATCGCCGCGATGCTCCGCGCCAAGGCCGACTGGTTCAACGGCCGGCAGGCGACCCAGATGCAGGCGGTCGCCCCCGTCACCCGCACCCCGTATTTCTGCTCCGGCTGTCCGCACAACACCTCGACCAAGGTGCCCGAAGGCAGCCGCGCCTTTGCCGGCATCGGCTGTCATTTCATGGCGCTGTGGATGGACCGCTCGACCGAGACCTACACCCACATGGGAGGCGAGGGCGTGCCGTGGGTCGGCGTTGCCCCCTTCACCAAGGAAGAGCACGTATTCGCCAATCTCGGCGACGGCACCTATTTCCATTCCGGCAGCCTCGCGATCCGTCAGGCGATCGCGTCAGGCGCCAACATCACCTACAAGCTGCTCTACAACGACGCCACCGCGATGACCGGCGGCCAGCATGTCGACGGCGAATTGTCGCCGCAGCAGATCACCTTCCAGCTTCACGCCGAAGGCATCCGCAACATCTATCTGGTCTCGGAAAACCCCGATGCCTATCCGGCCTCCGACATCGCGCCGGGCGTCAAGGTCGCGCATCGCGACGACCTCGACACGGTCCAGAGAACCTGCCGCACGCTGAAGGGCACCTCGGCGATCGTCTTCGTGCAGACCTGTGCTGCCGAAAAGCGCCGCCGCCGCAAGCGCGGCCTGATGGAAGATCCCGCGCGCCGCGTCATGATCAATCCGGCCGTCTGCGAAGGCTGCGGCGACTGCTCGGTGCAGTCGAACTGCATTTCGGTCGAGCCCTTGGAAACCGAGATGGGCCGCAAGCGCACCATCAACCAGTCGACCTGCAACAAGGACTATTCCTGTCTCAAGGGATTCTGCCCGTCCTTCGTCACCATCGACGGCGGCAAGCCGCGCCGCCGCGCGCCGGCAAACCTTGGCGACGCCGGCGATATCGGCGATCTGCCCGAGCCGGCCTCATTCCCCTCGCTGGAGCGGCCCTACAACATCGCCGTCGGCGGCGTCGGCGGCACCGGTGTGCTGACCATCGGCGCGCTGCTCGGCATGGCTGCCCACATCGAGGGCAAGGCCAGCATGATTCTCGACATGTCGGGGCTGGCGCAAAAAGGCGGCGCGGTGCTGAGCCACGTCCGTCTCTCGGAACACACCGCCGACGTCACGTGTTCGCGCATCGTCACCGGCACCGCCGATCTTGTGATGGCCGCCGACGAGGTGGTGGCTGCCGCCAAGGACACCATCACGCTTTGTGAAGCCAGCCGCACCGTCGGCGTCATCAACACCCACGTCATTCCGACCGCCGACTTCATCCTCAACCGCGATTTCAATTTCCAGAGCCGCAAGGTCAACCACGTGCTGGAAACCGAGCTGCGCAAGGATTCGTCGTTCTACGACTTTACAAAACCGGCCGAAGCGTTGCTCGGCGATTCCATCGCCACCAACATCATGATGCTGGGCTATGCCTATCAGAAAGGCCTGCTGCCGCTGTCGGCGAAGGCCATCCTGCAGGCGATCGAGGTCAACGGCGTCTCGATCAAGATGAACGCCCAGGCCTTCCAGCTCGGCCGTCTCGCCGCGGCCGATCCGGCGCGGCTCGAGGGCATGATGAAAGGCCAGGATGCGGTCGTCGCACCAAAGACGCTGGATGCGATGTCGCTGGATGAAGTCATCGCCCATCGCGGCGCATTTTTGACCGATTATCAAAATGCGGCGCTCGCCGAGCGCTATCGCGGGCTCGTCAAGCGAGTACGCGATGCGGCTACCGATGGCGGCTATGGCGAGGCGTTGCCGCGCGCGGTCGCGATCAACTACGCAAAGCTGCTTGCTTACAAGGACGAGTACGAGGTCGCGCGGCTGTTCACCGACGGCAAGTTCGAAAAGCAGCTTCGCGACCAGTTCGAAGGCGACTTCAAGTTCAACTTCAATCTGGCGCCGCCCATCCTCGGCGGCGGCAAGGACGCGCTCGGCCGTCCGAAGAAGCGCGCGTTCGGCGCCTGGATGTTACCGATGTTCCGGACGCTGGCGGGCTTGCGCTTCCTGCGCGGCACGTCGTTCGACATTTTTGGCTATAGCCCCGACCGCAAGCTCGAGCGCGATCTGATCGCGGGCTATGAGAAGGACGTTGCCACCGTGCTCGGCCTCTTGTCGCCGGTCACGCACGATACGGCCGTCGAAATTCTCTCGCTGCCCGACCGCATCCGCGGCTACGGCCCGGTCAAGGAGAAGGCGGTTGCGGACGCCAAGGCGCGCTACGCGCAACTGGCCGCCGACCTCGTCAATCCGCCGCCCGCACCGCGGCAGATCGCGGCGGAGTAGGCTGCGTAGGGTGGGCAAAGGCGCGAAGCGTCGTGCCCACCATCGCTCAACGATCGCGGCGCTAAATAGTGGGCACGCTTCCGCCTTCGCTCGTTGAGCTACGGCGGACAAGTCGCTTTGCCAACCCTACGCGCCGGACTAAGAAATGTTAACACTGACCATCGTCCTCCGTGTCGTCTCCCTGCTCGCCTTTGCGGGACTCACGTTGTTGACAGTCAGCTGGAGTCGCGGACAAGCCAAGACGCGAGCACGTCAGGATCGTGGCGACCGAGCACCGCTGGTGGCGAACTTCACTGCTTTCGGCCTGTTCTTCCTTTCGCTTCTGATCTCTTCCAGCAGCCCCGCCGGTTTCACGGCACTGCTGCTGGCGCTGTCAGGGTCCCTTCTTGCGCTAGCGGGCACCGTCCTCGTCGTCAGATGCCACGCCGAGCTTGGTGCCGCTTGGAGCTTCGCGCCCAAAGCAGATCAGAGCACCGGCCTCGTCACAACCGGCCCTTATCGCCTCGTGCGACACCCCATCTATCTGGGTCTTGCACTGCTCGTCATGGGCGAAGCGGTCGCCTTCGGCAGCTGGCCGGCTCTCTTTATTGCGCTGTTGGGGATCGTCCCGACCTTGGCCTGGCGCGCCCGCGCGGAGGAGAAACTGCTCAGCCGTACATTTGGCAAGCGCTACGAGGTCTATCGACAGCGAACCAAGATAATCATCCCGTACCTTCTCTAGACCCTGCCCACGACGTGTCGACTGACCGTTACGCGATGCGGCAAAGAACAATCGCAAGCCTCGGCCCGCTACCTTCTGCCTGACCTCCGGACTATGGATATCCGGAAGCCGCAGCGACGGCGAAGCTGCGTAGGGTGGGCAAAGGCGCGAGGCGCCGTGCCCACCATTCTATCAGCGTTCGTGGCGTTAACGGTGGGCACGCTTCGCTTTGCCCGCCCTACGAATGACTGCGTTCGCGGGGATGGCGTTCAGCTCAGGGGTTGTGAAGAATCCTAACTGCGCCAAAGGCGATCAACAACCAGAACCCTTGCCAAAGCTGCGAGGCGCGAGCCGGGCCCAACTCCCATCTTACCTTTTAAAGTCCCGGCGCGATCATCTCCGGAGCCATCCACGAATATCCTTCGAGCTTTCACGAATTTCCAAATGAACGGATTCCGCTTCTGAAAAACCTTCTGAACTTCGTTATGCAAATATCCTGACACGACATCGGGCGGGGAAGCAAATACCTCCGGCAATGTTGAGGACAAACCGGCGTCGGTTAGAATATTCCATCGTGAGTTACCTCCCATTACCGGGGAGCGTAGGCCGAATATCACTCTACCGATCCTGCTTTCCCGGATGGCGTAGGAACACATCGCGCAGGGCTCAATAGTTGAATAGATCGAGCATTCATCAAGGCTCGTTGACCCTAATTGTTTCTGAGCTGAAGAAATTGCGACCATCTCGGCGTGCCGCGTAACGTCTCGGTCGTTTCTGACCATATTGAGCGACTCGCAAATGAATTCGCCTCGTCGTCCGATGGCAGCTGCAAACGGGTATTCCCTCCTTGAACTCGCGGATTGTGCCAGCGCAACGCAGCGGCGCATCATTGCCATATCGAATGCTTCTGAATCATGTTTGGTCATGGCGCTGACTCTTGCGGCACGTCGGTGCTGCCTGACCACCCGCTATGGTTCGCACAGGGGGCGATCACCCTGATGGAGAGTTGGAACGACTATTGCAAGGTTGCGTTAACGGTAGCTATTGACGTGCCGGAACTGGTCGGACTCTTACCCGTCGCTTGAACGGAGAAAGCATCGCTACCTCTATATCCTGCCTGCGATGTGTATATGTAAGAAGACCTATCGAGCCTTTGCAGCCTCCCGTGCGCCGGTCTTTGTGAAACTCTCGAACTCAATATTTCGCCCGAAATATTGATGGTAAACAAGCAACTTCCCCCGGAAGCGATCATGATATAGCCGGTCGAGTTAAAGCCCCAGCCTGCTGGCGGTGATCCCGACACCACGCATTGGGGAGCGTTCTGGGCAAGTGCCGGCGCCGCTACTGCTACCAAGCCCAGCGCGATTGCAAAGAGTACTGAACACGCTCGCATGATGTGTGTCATTGGGGTGCTCCATTTGAGGCCAGGTTGTCGGTTCCTTCGCGTTGTCGTTCAGATGCGGCGGATGACGCCTTCGACTCAGCGCGGCGGCTCAATCGCGCACGTTCAAAGCCGGCTCGAAGCACGGCCTGACGTTGAGGTTCAGACGCGCCAGATCCAGAATGCAGCTAGCCTAACCAAAACGTCGCAGGATGCGCATTGCCCTTTGGGGCAATACCCCACTGCAGGCGAAATCTGTCTCTGGGAAATTGCAACGCGTTGCGGGCATTGATGCCGACCCAGCCTCGGAGTTCAGTAAGGTCTGTTGGCCCGTGGCGAGTAGGGCAAAGGCGCACTTGCGCCGTGCCCACCATCTCTCACCGTTGTCTGGAATGGTGGGCACGCTTCGCTTTGTCCACTCTATGGACTGCGAGCAATGCAGGAAGCTCGGACTAAGCGATGCTTTGGTTGCGCAAACGCATACCTGAAATCCTCCTAACCACGGTAGCATTATTGTATTCTGCGGTTCTGGAGTTGCGGCAATGCCGATCAAGCCGCCCATTGTTACAGAGATGGACCTGATACGCGGTCGTCAGATCGTGCGCTCATTGGCGCCCCTCAAACGGCTCTCTTGCGACGATGCTCAGATCGTTGCGAGGGCAATTGCCGAAAGCTTCGCGGAGGGTCGCAGACAAGGTTTCGACATAGCGAAGGCCAACCTGCAAGCATACCCATGGTGTCCCAAGGAAGCCGCAGCGAAGGGGATGCCGCCTATTCCGGAGTTAAAGGAAGTCCTTCGGTTTCTGTCGGGAGACCATGGACAACCAAGCTAAGAGTAGCTTGGTTGGACTTCAATTTCCGCCTGGGTCATTGGCGTCGGTTGACCCGGAGCCGGTTGGCTTCCTCCTCGGACTTTATACGCGTAGCAAACCGGAATACTGTGGAAGTCAGTCGGAGAAGCTTACCCTGCCGGGCCTTCCCGCCAGATTGGGAATTCAAAGACCGTTTCCAACTCGCGAAAGGCCGCGGAATGCGGGCTTACTTCGTACCATCTCCTGATACGCTCGACCAAGAGCCGCTAAGGGGAACCCCATGGAAATGATCGATTTGAGTCGTGACCTGTTCCACCGCACGCAGACGCATCCGGCCCACCCTCCCGTGATCATCTCCGTGTGGTACGACCACGCCGAGAAGAAGCGCGCGGGAAACACAGACTTTTCCTCCAAGGCTTTGTCCATCGCCTTCAGCGATCATGCGGGAACACATGTGGATGCGCCGGTGCACTTCGATTCCCGTCCCGGTGCCCTTTCAATCGACCAGATGCCGCTGGAGAAATTCTATACGTCCGGCATTTGTCTTGATCTGTCCCACGTACCGTTGCGCCATGCCGTGACGGTCCCGGAAATGGAAGCGGCCCTGGCGGCTTCCGGACAGGAAATCCGCGCCGACGACACCGTGCTGCTGCACATGGCCACTAACGATCGCCTGCTGGGTAAGCCGGGCTACCTCCACGATTTCCCCGGCCTCGCGGTGGAAAGCGTGCATTGGCTGGCTGACCGGGGCATCGGCATGTTTGGTGTGGAGGCGGTGAGCCCAGCCCCCGAAGGCGAACCCAACTTCCAGGCCCATCTCGCATGTGGCGAACGGGGGATCACACACATGGAATGCCTTGCAAATCTCGACAAGCTTGTGGGACGCGGTCGATTCCGCTTCATCGGCTTTCCACTCAAGATTCGCGGTGGCACCGCAAGCCCCATCCGTGCCGTCGCGATCTTCGAGTGAACCCGGCAACGGCGCCACGGCAACCCGCAGCGGAGTAGGGTAGGCAAAAGGCGCAAGGCGCCGTGCCCACCATTCCATCAGCGTTCGTGGTGTTAACGATGGGCACGCTTCGCTTTGCCTATCTACAAAGCGAGATCGCAATCACGTCGTACATCAATTGAATTGTGGGTCCGCAACCCGCATCGACGTCACGCGTCCGCCGCTCAATTCGAGTGAAAAAGTCCAGGGCTGATACGACCACACATCGGTGTTCGGCAAAGAGCTGGGCCCGACGTGCATCGGTGTGCCGAGTTGCTTGGTCACGCCCTCGGCCGTCGCTCCGAGCGTGATGCCGTTGAAGACATATTTGTCGGCCGGCAGGCGGCCCGTCACCTGGATGGCTACCAGCCTGTCCTTCCAGATCGAAGCGAGCAGATAGGGATCGTCATTTGTCTTGCCGAAGAAATAGGCCCACACCATCGTGTCCTTCGGTCCCTGGATCTGGCGAGCGGGTTGTCCCAACAATGCCGTGAGCGCCGCCGCTTCCATGCCGACGACCAGCGGGCCGATGCGCATGCAGGCATGCTCCGACAGCGCCTTGATCTGCTCGGGAGACAGTTTTTCCGACGGTCCGATCACGCAGCCAAAACCGGGTCCCGAACGTTTGTAATAGCCGCGATGGACGGGATCGACGAGGTCCGGTCGCGCCTGCTGCGCAAGCGCGTCGGTGGTCGCTACAATCCCCATAATCGCGATCGCCGTCGCCATGGTGAACATCGTCCGTACTCGCGTCATGCCGCGACTCTCCGCTCAACCAAAGATAGCGAAGCTGGGTAGCACGTCTTCCAGCACAAAGACCAGCGTGGGGTGGGTTAGCGAAGGGTAACCCACCATTTTCTCATGAATCGTGACATAGTAGTTGCGCCAGTTGGTGTGGCCTGCGCGATCGATAGTGCACAGAGTAAGAAAAGCATGGATACGGCCCAGAAGATCGTCACACAGACGCCACTCACAGAGCTCTGGAACGCCGACGGCCCGTTGGATGCACGTCGCGCTGAGAGTCTGGGAGAGGACAGATATCAAGCGATTTCTGCGGGATGGTTCGAGTTTCGTGGTTGCCGAAACAGGGCTGCCCTTGCGGTGGATATCCGAGGACGATCGCTTTGTCTTCTGGAAGACCGAAGTGAGCTGCCGGCTAGTTGCTCCGGGCACCGATGGCTTCTGCCTAGACGATTTTCCGGGCAGCTACTGCTACGTCGCGGCAATGTGGAAGTGCGCATCCGCCGCACCGGTCATTGTTCTGGAAAAGCATCACTGATCTAGCTGCGTAGTGTAGGCCAAGGCGCAAGGCGTCGTGCCCACCATCTCTTGACCGGAGACAATTTTTGCGTTGGCTGCCCCTGATCCTGGTCCGCGCATTCGGCTGCAGGAGCGGAACCATAAATCCGGGGCGGTTCGAATGCCCGCCTTTGTGCACATTCCGGGACTCAACTCTCCGCCCTTTCGGGGGCGTGGAAAGAGAGTTAGACTTCAGTCGATCAGCACCAGATAGACGTACCGAAATCCAGTGATTGAGGGTGACGTCGGTGCCTTTAACAACAAGCATTGCACATTCATTCAAGACTGGTTGCATGCGCAATTGTTGCGCAGTGGCCGCGCGTTGACGCGCGGGCACAGAGCAACAAATCGAACTGGAGAATGAGGAGAGACGGAGAGGTATCTGACCACTCAAGCTTACGGACGATCACTCGAAAGGCGTAAAGGAGACTCACGATGAACGCGAAATCGGGACGAACCTTATTTGCCGCCGGCCTGATCAGTGCGGCGCTCATCAGCGGCGCAATCGGCCAGCAGGACGACAAGCTCGGCAAGGTAACCTTCGCAACCTCCTGCGACCCCGCTGTGCAGGTCGAGTTCGACCGCGGCGTCGCCATGCTGCATTCGTACTGGTTCTTGATTGCCCGCCGAAAATTCGAAGAGATCCTGAAGCAAGATCCCACTTGCGCCATGGCGTATTGGGGCGTGGCGATGGATCGCCTCGGTAACACCCTTGCAATTACACCGACGCGAGCCGAGGCGCAGGCGGGCTGGGAAGCAATCGAAAAAGCGCAGGCTGCCGGGCCCAAGACGCAGCGCGAGCGCGATTGGATCGATGCCCTTGCCGTCTATTTCCGCGACCATGACAAGATCGCCGTGGATGCCCGAATGGCAGCCTATAGTGCCGCGATGGAGAGGGTGGCGCAAACCTATCCTGATGACTACGAGGCGCAGGCCTACTACGCGCTGACGCTTCAAGCGTCGGCACCGAAGAGCGATCTCACCTACGCCAATCAGATCAAGTCCGCGGCGCTGTTGGAGAAACTCTTCGAGCAGAACCCGCAGCATCCGGGCGTGACGCACTACCTCATCCACGCCGCTTGCCGAGAAAGGAATAGCGTCGGCGCGACGCTATGCCGGCATTGCGCCGGCCGTGCCGCACGCGCGGCACATGCCGTCGCACATCTACTCGATGGTAGGGCTTTGGGAGGAATCCATCGCCTCGAACGCGTCGGCGCTTGAGATCCAGCCGGACTATTATCATGCGGCGGATTTTACAGTCTACGCACACCTGCAGCTCGCGCAGGATGCCAAAGCCGATGCGATGATCAAGAAGTCGCTCGCCACCGCCGACCGCGGCGATCGACCGATCAACTTCGCCAATTTCACCGCCAAGGCCGCGATGCCGGCGCGGTACGTCCTGGAACGGGCGGATTGGGCCGGCGCGGCCGATCTGCCGATGACAACAAGCCAATATCCCATGGCGGATTCGTTGATCCGCTTCACGCGTGGCCTGGGCATGGCCCGTGCGGGTGATCTTGCAGGCGCCAAGAAAGAAATCGAAGAAATGAAGGCGTTGCAAACGACACTGCAGCGCGCCGACCAATCCTACTGGGCGGACCGGACCGAGGAGCAGATGCTTGCTGTTTCGGCCTGGATCGCACTGAAGGAAGGCGCGCCCGATCAGGCGCTGAAATTCATGCGAGCAGCGGCCGATGGCGAAGACGGCAGCGTCAAGCATGTGGCGATGGAGAACAGGCTCTATCCGTTCCGCGAATTGCTGGCCGAAATGCTTCTGGAGACAGGGCAGCCCGCTGCTGCCCTGAACGAGTTCGAGACCGCAATCAAGCAGACGCCCAATCGCTTCCGCGCGTTCTGGGGAGCCGCCCGCGCGGCCGACAGTGCAGGTGACCGCCAGAAGGCCTCCGATTACTTTGACAAGCTGGTGAGTCTGGCCAGCAACGCCGATACGGAGCGGCAGGAAATCCTTGTGGCCCGGGCGTATGCGCGTCAGGACGACACAATAGGTGCCGCACGAAAATAGTCCCTTGGCTGCCTAGCCCAGCGCCCGGCAGCCATCAGGTCGAGAAGGCAGCGATGATCCGCGCAGTCGCATTGGCTATAATGCTTGGCGTGCTGGTGAGCGGCGTCTCCGCCTATCTCATCAGCCTGCCGGGCTGGCGGACCACGACTGCGCCGCTATTCGGCGCGGCCGTATCGCCGGCTGAGCTGACCGCCACGGCCGAAGCCTGGCCGATCTGCACCACCATGGCCTCTGTTGCAGAGGAGGCCGACTGGGTGCAACTCGATCCTGATTTCAAGGCCGGCAAGAAGGCACTGCGCGCAGAGAACTGGAATGGCGCAATCGCGGCGTTCGAACTCGCGGCACTGCGCGACCCGACCAATGCCGATATCCAGAACTACATCGGCTATGCCTATCGGCGGCTGCGGCAGATGGGGCCGGCGATTGGCTATTATCAGAAGGCGCTGATGCTGAATTCCCGTCACCGCAGCGCGCATGAGCATCTCGGTGAGGCTTATCTGGTGCTGGGCGAGCCGGCCAAGGCACAGCAACTGCTGACCGCGCTGGAAAATCTCTGCCTGCTTCCCTGCGAGGAATACCACGACCTCAAGCGCGCCATTGCCGCGTACAATACGTTGGTTGGAAATTGAGATTGATTCATCCGCCCGTGCCACGCCAGATCGCGGGGACTTAGGATCTCTCCGTGTCCCTGATAGTGTGGGCAAAGGCGTAACGCGCCGTGCCCACCAAGCATCAACATTTGTGGTGTCAAAGGTGGGCTCAGATTGCGCGTTCGCATTGAGGGACGTCGGCACGCATTTCCGGTCCCGCCGCGATTAGAGAAACCGTCAGCGTCGCTGACATTCAGCTAAGCAACTTGTGACCATCTTCTGGAAGAACGCGCGCGGGCGGCGATGCTCGTTAAAGTTGATTACCCAATCTCTACGTGTTACAAAACCTTTGATGACTGCGGGCATGTTGTTCTTGCCTCGGTTGTGTCCAATCTAGAGTCAGAAGGAGTAGTCGCCTTTCAATGAGAGGAGTTGACCATGTGTAGATTGGCGTTGGTAATAGCTGCATTTATTTTGCCGGCTGGAGCAGCGATCTTTGCCGCTACGTCGGCTCAAGCTCAAAGCGATTCTTCATCGTCATCGTCCCCCAATACCGCGCTCGCTGCGCCCCAAGACGTTCCGGCGTATTGGAACGCAGAGCGCCTCAAAAACGCGAAACCGATCTTGCCAACGCCCAACAAGGTGGGACCAGAGGGGCTCCCCGAAGGAGTTCAGGTGGTGGCGCCTCAATTGAGGATGCCAAGTGGAGCGAGTAAGGGCGAGAAGGGCGAAGGCGCTGCACCTTCCGTTCAGCTTGAAGCCGGCGTTGAAAAGCAGCTGTTTCCTCGACAGGACGGCACATTGTCGGAAGAGACAATTATCGTGCCCGAAATGACAAGCAGTTTCGGCGCCCACTTTACGACCTCTCGTGTATTTCCCGATGCCGTACTAACGGTTTACCCGTTTAGTACCTTTGGGAAACTTTTCTTCACGGATCCTAAAACGGGCCAAAATTTCCAATGCTCCGCGACTGTGTTGCGACCGAGAATTATCGCAACGGCAGGGCATTGCGTGACCCACCCGAGCACGAACGCCGCGGAAAGATATTTCTACACGAACTTTCTTTTCGTTCCGGCTTTCAACAGCGGGGCTGCGCCATTGAAAACTTGGACCAGCAGCCAGCAGTGGGTTTCGAACGCTTGGTATTTTTCCAATGGTTCGGTACCCAACGAGCAGGATGTCGCCATGTTGATAGCCAACGACCAGGTGATCAATGGAAGAGTTACCAAGTTGGGAACTCTGACAGGATGGGTTGGTTACTTCACCAATCAGTTGGCTAACAATAACGTGACGATGTTTGGCTATCCCTGCAATCTCGACGCTTGCCTCAGAGAGCAATACACCAACGCGCAAACCTTCGTATCGGGTGGATCAAATACTTACATCTATGGTTCGGCGATGCGGGGAGGTGCCAGCGGCGGAGGCTGGATTCAGGATTTCGGTGTGGCTTCCACTAGCAACCCGCCCATAACCGGGCTCGGAACAAACTATCTCGTAGCCGTCACGTCATACGGTCCCGTGGCTACCGAACCGAAGTATCTGGGAGCTTCGAATCTTGACGCACGTTTCCTTGACGTTCTCAACCACGCGTGCGGTTCGAATCCCGGGAACTGCTGAAAGCCGGTATATATCCAAAGAGTAAAATATCTGGTGGCAGTATTTGCCAGGGGTGCAATCGGTGCACCCCTGGCGCGTGGTTCTGCCGCGGCGCTCGTTCTCGTCTTCATCTCCCTTGAGGCGGACTACCCTCGCCACGCTTTGATGGCGCGGTGCTGCGCGGAATCGTTTCAGGCGAAGCTTCGGGTCGTGCTGCCGGATGAAGTTCCAAGGGCTTGGCGTTCCTGAGTCTTTCCTCAGTCCAATAATTTTGCGTGTCACGTGGAGTAGTATCAACGCCTGGAGGTGATAACGAAGACGATGACGAGGAGCCTGTTTGCGCACGTGCAAAAGGAGAAACCATAGCAGAGATGCTAATGAGCAGCATTAGTATTGCCTGTACGTGTGTCTTCGGCATAGCTACCACTCCAATGTTTGTCGGCCCGCCGGAGTATATAGCGGATGTCGCATCCTCCGATTCCGCCGTCCGCCTGGTGAGTGGCCTGCGCCGATGACCGGCCGCTCGCTCTTAAGCTTTCTGCGCAGCCTGCTTGCGAATCTCGCCCGTTCTTCGATCGCCACCGGAATTGCGCCCAGGCGCTCCGAGATTGTCTGCAGACATGCGATTGCTGAAGACCTTCAGACTGGTTCGGCCGCCACGGTCCATGCCGATCCCAGTACCAACCACGCCAGGCAAAGCCTTCAACCACGCTTCATGGGGTCGCGGATACGCTCCAGCTCCTCCGAAGTCAAATTCTTCATCGCTTCGTCCTCGATTCAACCGACAGGGAACAACCGATCGCACAAGCAGTTCAATACCGAACATAGTACTTGTCCAGAACGATCTCAATATTACCGGTCATCTCCGGAGAGCGATCACCCAAGGCTGCTCTCAAGTATGGGATTCCTATTGGCTTAGATAACGGACCAATCGGAACTAGCGCCAACTTGAGTTACAGAGACGCCGTTGGATGTACGTGTCCTCGTAGGGCCGTAGCGTCAAGTGTCAAGCACGCTCCGCTCTGCCCAGAGTCCGCGCTGGGCTGGCAAGATGCGACGGGTACTATTCGTACCTTCGGCGGCGTTGATGCTGCCGACAAAAAAGATCCAGGCATAAGTACGTCGTCGAAGACGGCAAGATCACCCGTGATTAATGTGTTTTTAGTTCTTTGAAAGGTGGGCAACGCTTGCGCGTTCGCTCGTTAGGAGGAGTGCGGTGCGAAGGCGCTCGCGCGTGTGAGTCATTGCAGGGCGGCCCTTCGGGCTTGTGAGCGAGCGATCCGCGCAGGACGAGCGGCGCAGTTCGCGTACGGCAAAAGCGTGTGGTTCCGGCACCCGTGGCTGGTGTCAAGCTGGCGGAGGCTGATCGAATCCAACCGGGTTCGTTTGGCCGTCAATCCGGCAGCGACGGAGGCAAAAGGAATTCGTCTCCGGGGAGAGCCGTCATACCATTGCGCAGGGAAGGCCGGATGCTCTCCGCTGGACCTGTATGCTCGTGTGCGCATTTCTTGGTGCACATTGCACACGAGACCGCGGGTGCAGCGCGCACCCGGTCTTCCCTGCGCCCTCTGATTCCTGAGGGGGCAAGTGACCATGCACAACTCGAAAGCCTCGCGCCGCGAGAACGCGCTGGCACATCCGCATCTCCGATCCGATACGATTTCCGACGATAATCATCCCGACTTGAGTCTGGTCGCTACCTGTCTCGCCCTGCGGAATATCTCGGCGCTTGCCAAGGCAGCCCTGACAGGTCAGAAAAAACCTGGAAGAAGAAACGCCAACGGAGAACGATTTGACCATCAAGGGCAAAGCCTACATTGCCGGGATCTACGAGCATCCGACCCGGCACGCACCCGACAAATCAACCGCGCAGTTGCACGCCGAGGTCGCCAAGGGTGCGATCGAGGATGCCGGGCTCACCAAAGCCGACATTGACGGGTATTTCTGCGCCGGCGACGCCCCCGGCGGCCTTTGGCCGATGGTCGATTACCTCGGCCTCAAGGTTCGCCATATGGATTCCACCGATACCGGCGGCTGTTCCTATTTGATCCATGTCGGTCACGCCGCCGAAGCGATCGCGGCCGGCAAGTGCTCGATCGCGCTGATCACCCTGGCGGGCAAGCCACGCACCGGCCCGATGCCCCCGCGCGCCGCCGGCGCGGAAGCCGATTTCGAGGCGGCCTATGGCGCCACCACCCACAACGCCTACGGCATGTGTGCCATGCGCCATATGCACGACTACGGCACCACAAGCGAACAGCTCGCCTGGATCAAGGTCGCGGCTTCGCATCACGCCCAGTACAACCCGCACGCGATGCTGAAGGATGTCGTCACGGTCGAGGACGTGCTGAACTCGCCGATGATCTCGGACCCGCTGCACCGGATGGATTGCTGTGTCGTCACCGACGGCGGCGGCGCGCTGATCGTGACCACGCCGGAAATCGCGAAAAGCCTGAAGAAGCCGCTGGTGCGGCTGATCGGCCATGGCGAGGCGATGAAGGGCCCGCGCGGCGGCAAGGATCTCGATCTCACTTATTCTGCCGGCGTGTGGTCGGGCCCGCGTGCCTTCGAAGAGGCGGGCATCGCGCCAAACGACATCAAATACGCCTCGATCTATGACAGCTTCACCATCACGGTGCTGATGCAGCTCGAGGACCTCGGCTTCTGCAAGAAGGGCGAGGGCGGCAAGTTCGTCTCCGATGGCAACCTTATCTCGGGCGTCGGCAAGCTGCCGTTCAACACCGATGGCGGCGGCCTCTGCAGCAACCACCCGGTCAACCGCGGTGGCATGACGAAAATCATCGAAGCGGTGCGCCAATTGCGCGGCGAAGCCCATCCGAAGGTGCAGGTGCCGAATTGCGACCTCGCAATCGCCCATGGCACCGGCGGACTTCTCGGCGTGCGCCACGCCGCCTCAACCTGCATTCTGGAGCGCGTGTGATGGCTGAAGCGAAAAAATATCCGACGCCGGTGACCAATCCCGAGACCGCGCAGTTCTGGGAAGCGGCCAAGGCCGGCAAGTTCATGATCAAGCGCTGCACCGCCTGCGGTGAGCCGCATTATTTCCCGCGCTCGATCTGCCCGTTCTGCTTCTCGGACAAGACGGAGTGGGAGGAAGCTTCCGGCGAGGCCACGATCTACACCTACAGCCTGATGCGCAAATCGCCGACCGGTCCGTATGCGATTGCCTACGTGACGCTGAAGGAAGGCCCATCGCTGCAGACCAATATCGTCGATTGCGATCTGACGAGCCTGAAGATCGGCCAGAAGGTGAAGGTGGTGTTCAAGCCAACCGATGGCGCCCCACTGCCGTTCTTCACGGCGGCCTGATGGAATTGCCCACGCTGCGCGCCAAGCAACAAGTCGTCATCCCCGCGAAGGCGGGGATCCAGTAAACGCCGGCGATTACTGGATGCCCGCCTGCGCGGGCATGACAGAGGACAAGAAAGTTCGGGAGACGACCGCGATGCCGATCAATTACGAACAGCTCATGGCCCTGAAAAACCTCGGCCAGAAATACGCCTATACCGACCGCGAGGTGATGCTCTACGCCTACGGTATCGGCATGGGCGCCGACCCCATGGACGAGAACGAACTCGCCTATGTCAACGAAGGCACATTCACGCCGCGTCCCCTCAAGGTCGTGCCGACCTTCGCCTCGGTGGCGGCATGGGGCGCAGGTCCTGGCGAGATGAATCTCAACCGCGTGATGGTGGTCGACGGCGAGCGCGACATCACCTTCCACAAGCCGCTGCCGAGTGCGGCCAAGATCACGGCCGACTCGACCGTGCTCGACGTCTTCGACAAGGGCAAGGACAAGGGCGCCGTCATCCGCCACCAGACCGTGCTGAAGGACGAGAACGGCGAGAAACTCGCCACGCTGGTAGCTTCACGTTTCGCCCGTGGCGATGGCGGGTTTGGCGGACCTTCGGAGGGGCAGCCCGAACCGCACAAGGTGCCGAGCAGGGCTCCGGACAAGATCGTGGACATCACCACGCGGCCGGACCAGGCGCTGGTCTATCGCCTCTGCGGTGACCGCAACCCGCTGCACTCAGATCCCGAGTTTGCAAAGAAGGCCGGTTTCCCGAAGCCGATCCTGCACGGCATGTGCACCTACGGCATCACCTGCCGCGGCGTGCTGCAAACCTACGCCGATTACGATTCATCCGCCTTCAAACAGCACGTCGCGCGCTTTTCGTCGCCGGTCTTCCCCGGCGAGACTGTGACGATGGAATTGTGGAAGGACGGCAACGTCGTCTCGTTCGAAGCCAAGGTGAAGTCGCGTGGCGTCACCGTGATCAAGAGCGGCAAGACGGTGCTGGGTTGACGCTGCGACAGAACGTGCTTTGAGTTTTATCGTCATGGCCGGGACCAGGCCGGCCATGACGACGAATAACAAACGACGACGGGAGCGAAACCATGGGATTACTCGACGGCAAGGTCGCGATCATCACCGGTGCGGGCGGCGGGCTCGGTGAGGCCTACGCAAAGCTGTTCGCGCGCGAGGGCGCGGCGGTCGTGGTCAACGACCTTGGCGGTCCCCGCGACGGTTCCGGCGCCGACGTATCGATGGCGCAGAAGGTCGTCAATGCGATCAAGGAAGAGGGCGGTCGCGCCGTCGCCAACGGTTCCGACATCTCGACCATCGCAGGCGGGCAGGCGGTGTTTGACGACGCCATCAAGAATTTCGGCCGCGCCGATATTTTGGTGAACAATGCCGGCATCCTGCTCGACGAGACCTTTGCAAAAGCCAAGGAAGCCAACTGGGACAGGGTGATCAAGGTGCACCTCAAAGGCACCTTCTGCTGCACCCAGCCGGTGTTCAAATGGATGCGCGAGAACGGCGGCGGCGTCATCGTCAACACGTCCTCGACCTCGGGCCTGATCGGCAATTTCGGCCAGACCAATTACGGCGCCGCCAAGGGCGGTATCTGGGGACTGTCGAACGTGCTGGCCATTGAAGGCCGCAAATACAACATCCGGATCTGGACTTTGGCCCCGGGCGCGCTGACCCGCATGACCGCCGACCTGCCGCGCTATAAGGAGAACCCCGGCGCGGCGCTGGGCCCGGACGGCATCGCGCCGGCCGTGCTATACATGGTCAGCGACTTGTCGGGCGACCAGACCGGCAAGGTGCTCGGCGTCTCCGGCCCGCGCGGCGTGCGGGAGATGCGGATGATGGAAATGGAAGGCTGGACGCCGCCGTTTACGGGGTGGAAGGCTGAGGATATCGTGACCCACGCCGATGAAATCTTCTTCTCCGAGGAGGATATCAAGAAGTCGGCGCGGCGATTCAAGTAAAATTTCATTCCGGGGCGCGACGTCGCGAGGCCGGAATGACGGGAGATCAGAGGCACACATGACCAAGCTCACTGCCCAGGCCGCCGGTACTTTCGCGATCGCGCCGACGCCGTTCCACGACGACGGCCGGATCGACGAGAAATCGATCGACCGGCTGACCGACTTCTACGCCGAAGTCGGCTGCGACGGCGTCACCGTGCTCGGCATTCTGGGTGAGGCGCCGAAGCTAGATGCGGCTGAGGCCGAGCAGGTGGCGGTTCGCTTCGTCAAGCGGGCCAAGAACATGCAGATCATCGTTGGCGTCTCGGCGCCGGGATTTGCCAGCATGCGCTCGCTGGCAAAGGCTTCGATGGATGCCGGCGCGGCCGGCGTGATGATCGCGCCGCCGCCGCATCTGCGCACCGACGACCAGATCACGGGCTATTTCAAGCAGGCGCAGGAAGCTGTTGGAGACGAGATTCCTTGGGTGCTGCAGGACTATCCGCTGACGCTCAACGTCATCTTCACGCCCGCTGTGATCCGCAAGATCGTGATGGACTCGCCGTCCTGCGTGATGCTCAAGCACGAGGACTGGCCGGGCCTGGAGAAGATCACCACGCTGCGCGGCTATCAGAAAGACGGCTCGCTAAAGCCGATGTCGATTCTCGTTGGCAACGGCGGCTTGTTCCTCGATTTCGAGATGGAGCGCGGCGCCGACGGCGCCATGACCGGCTACGCCTTCCCGGGAATTGCTGATCGATGTCGTGAAGCTGCAAAAGGCCGGCAAACGCGATGCCGCGCACGATCTGTTCGACGCGCATCTGCCGCTGATCCGTTACGAGCAGCAGCCCGGCGCGGGGCTTTCGGTGCGCAAATACGTGCTGCAGAAGCGCGGCATCATCTCGTCCAGCGCGCAGCGCAAGCCGGGTGCTACGATTACGGCGACCGCAAAGGCCGAAGTCGACTATCTGCTGTCGCGGGTGGCGCGCGTCGATCGCCGCGCCAATCTGCAACCGCAATCCAGCGCGGCAGGCTAGAAGTCCCTCATGGTGAGGAGGCGTGAAGCGCCGTCTCGAACCATGAGGCCCCGATCGTGATCATCCTTCGAGACGCGGCCCAAGGGCCGGTCCTGAGGATGAGGTCTCGAGGAGTTACGTGTCATGGCCGAAACCGTCGCCCCGCGTCCCGCATCCACCATCTTGCTGCTCCGCAACAGCCCGGATGCGAAGGAAATCGAGGTCTTCATGATGGTTCGCCATTATGAGATCGACTTCAATTCCGGCGCGCTGGTGTTCCCCGGCGGCAGTGTCGACAAGGGCGACAAGGAGATCATCGCGACGCCGGAACTGTATTCGGGCGGCGAGGGGCTCGACGAGGCCACGCTGAGCTTCCGCATTGCTGCGATCCGCGAAACCTTTGAAGAGAGCGGCATCCTTTTGGCGCGACCGAAGGGCTCGAAGGCGCTGGTCGATGCCAAGCGCGCCGGCGAGATCGAGGCGGCGCATCGCGCCGACCTCTGCGACAGCAAGATCAGCTTTCTCAAGGTACTGGCCGACAACGGCATGGTGCTGGCGCTCGACGCGCTCGTGCCCTATGCGCACTGGATCACGCCCGAGGGCATGCCAAAACGGTTCGACACCTGGTTCTTCCTCGCCGCGGCGCCGCCGGAACAGGTCGGCGCCCACGACGGCAAGGAATCCACCGATTCGATCTGGGTGTCGCCGCGCGAGGCGCTCGAAGGCGGCGAGAGCGGGCGCTTCAAGCTGCCGTTCCCCACCACGCGCAACCTGATCAAGCTCGGCAAGCAGCAAAGCGTGAAGGCGGCACTCGACGACTCCAGAGGCAAAACCGTCGTCACGGTGACGCCGGTGATGACCAAAAACAATGGCGGCCGCCAGCTCCGGATTCCCCTCGAAGCCGGCTATGACGGCGAGGTGTTCGAGGTCGGCTCGGTCGGTTGACGCGCCCGTCGCGCCTGAAGCCCGGCCGAGGCCAAAGCTGCATCCACACTTCGGTGTACAACGAAGTATCAGGGGGCGTCGGGCTGTAATGTCCGTCCCGGAATTCATCGGGACCGGGAAATTCGGACATGGACGAAAGCCATCCTCAGCCTGCTGGCATGGCGACCGAACTGGCGCTGCTGCTGGTGCTCGCGACGCTCTGGGGTGCGTCCTACACCTTCCTGAAGGTCGCGGTGGCGACGATCCCGCCGGTTACGCTGATTGCGGGCCGCACGCTGATCGCCGGCCTGCTGCTGGTCGCGATCATGCGCTGGCGCGGCATCGCATTGCCGGCGGATGCCGCGAACTGGCGGCGCTTCCTGTTCCAGGCCTGCCTGAACAGCGTTATTCCGTGGACGATGGTGGCCTGGGGCACGCGGGCGCTGGATGCTGGTGTCGCAACCATCCTCAATTCGACAGCGCCGATATTCACGTTTTTCCTGACCTTCGCGATCACCCGCCACGAGGCGGTGACGTCCCGAAAGCTGGTCGGTGTCGTCGCGGGGATGGCTGGCATCTGCCTGATCGTCGGCATGCAGGCGCTGGCGGGACTGGGCGAGCAATTGGCGGCGCAGATCGTCCTATTGCTTGCCGCCATCTGCTACGCGGGTGCGGCGATTTTCGGCCGCGCCTTCAAGGATCTCGATCCAATGGCGCCGGCGGCCGGATCGCTGCTCTGCGGCGCCGCGATCCTGATCCCGCTGAGCCTGGTGGTGGATCGGCCGTGGACGCTGGCGCCGTCGATGAATTCGTTGCTGGCGCTGCTCGGGCTCGCGGTGTTTTCCACGGCGTTCGCCTTCGTGATCTATTTCCGCCTGATCCAGACGCTGGGATCGATTGGCGCCACCGCGCAGGCCTATTTGCGTGTGCCGATCGGCGTCGCAGCGAGCGTGGTTTTCCTCGGCGAGCAGTTGAGTTCGACCGCCTGGATCGGTCTCGCCTGTGTCGTCGTCGGTGTCGCCGCGATGACAATCCCAGCACGGAAGGCGAGGTCGATCGGGGAGGCTGTCTGAACGGCTTCATGTCAGGAAGGTATCGACCAGCGCCTGATCCTGGTCGTAGACCCAGCATTCGGAAAGCAGGCCGTCGCGCACGGCGTACACCAGCAAGCGCTCGACTTCGGCCGTCCTGCCGTCACGCTCGAAACGCTCGCGGACCAGCAGAGCGCCGCGTTCAGGGCCGGCCATGACGTCGACGATGGCGAGTAGCCGGCGATTGGTGCGCTTTGTGACCTCGGCCAGGATGCCAAGCGCGGCGGCCTTGCCCCTGTGGTCGCCGGCCAGCGGGTGGCGGCCGAAATAGTGCAGCGTGAAGTCGTCATGATAACAGGCGGCTAGCGCTGCACGGTCGCCGGCCAGCCAGGCGCTCGCGTAACGGCTGACGGCCACTCGTGTGCGCTCAATCGCGGCTTGGTGCTCGATCTCAGACCGGTTATTTGCCATCCTTGTCGCCCTCGCGGATCGTTGTCATCCCTGACGTTAGATCTGCCCGACAATCCGGGCTTTCAAGAACTGGCTATGTGCGCAATGGCGGCGGCGAAACTGATCGGGTGGGGCGGCCGGGCGCTGTACCTCGGCCCGGCCTTCGGGCTGACGCCGCACCGGAATGCGACCGCAGTGCTAGCCGTCGGTCTCGATGATCAGCTCGAAGTCGCCGACGAGCCGGCAGATCGCACGACGCATTATCGCGCAGCACGCAGCGTGCTGATCCTGCCCAACAGCCTGCACCATTTGCGCATCGAACGGGGCCGGATGGCATTCCTCTATGTCGATCCGTTGGGGCGCGACCTCAAGGCGTTGATCGCGCGGATGACGAACACAACGCCGCGGGCCGCCTTCGACCTGAAGGACGAGTCCGCCGTGATCGAAATCATGACCGGCCTCGCCGAAAGCCGGTTAGCGGCGCAGGATGGACGCGCATTGCTCGGCGAACTGCTGGGTGTCGGGGTGCGCGGGAAAACCAACGCGCGCATCGCTGCAGCACTGCAGCATATGCGGGATGAACCAGCGCGCGCCCACCTGACGGCCTTGGCGGCGCGGGCCGGCCTGTCGCCGTCGCGGTTTCTCCACCTATTCAAGGCGGAGACGGGCGTGCCGTTGCGGCGTTACCGCCTCTGGAACCGGCTGGGCGCGGCTATTCGTGCCAGCGCCGAGGGCGCCTCCCTGACGGAAGCGGCCCACGCCGCTGGCTTTGCCAGCTCGGCGCATTTCTCCAGCGCATTTCGCGACATGTTCGGCATGATGCCGTCAGACTTGGCGCGGGCGCTGAGACCGGGGCGACCCAAGTGCGACAGGGCTGTGTAACCGGGCCGCGGTCCGTTTGGCTGCGGAATCCGGCCTGCCGCCATTAACCACTCGCCGGCATGTTCCCCACGGCCCGAAATACATCGTATATTGCGCCCGACTGGAGCCCGGCCCCGACCCACATGACCGCTGAAACGCCGCCGAATTCGCCGCCCCCGCGATCGTTCTCGCTTTCGATCGGCCAACTGACATTCGGCAGTTTCATGCTGGTGCTGGCGGTGATCATCATCACCTCGACCGCCAGCGTCATCGCCATCCGCCACATCGATTCGACCTTTGCCGAGCTGCAGCGGCTGCAGAGCGTCGGAAACATGGCCGAGGACATCGACCGCCGCATGAACGAATTGCGGCTCGCGGCGCGGGATTTCGTCACCGATCCCGGCACCCAGTCGCTTCAGGTTGGCGAAGCCGCCACGGCACTTAGCGAGGTCCTAAAGAAGACGCGCCTGGAACTCGCTCCCGAGCAGCAGGATATGATCGACGGCGTATCCGAACGCCTGTCGACCTACCGCAGCGGCATCGAGCGGATTTCCTCGCTGATCAACCGCCGTGCCGAAATGATCGTCGCCTTGCCGCCCTTGCGCGAGAAATTCGATGCAGCGATTGCCGATGCGATCGATCCCGCGATCGCATCGGCATTGCTTCAGAGCCAAAGCCGGATCGCCTCAGCGCTGCTGGCACATAACCCGTCGGCGGCCGAACAAGCGGCGCAAAGCATGCGCTCCCTGACGATCGCGGATCCGAACCTGCGCGCGGCAGTCGACGACTATGCGCTGGCGATCGGCAACATATCGACCCGCGAACTGCAAATCTCCGATATCGACAAGGAAGTGTTGAGTGCGGAGGGCCGGCTGATCCAGCGTGTGACGGAATTGCTGCGCGAGGTCAGTGAGCGGCGGGGTCGTGTCCTCGCCCGCGATTTTGCGAGGACGCTCGCCGAAGCCAAGTGGCAGAGCATCGTGCTCGGCACAGCCGGCGTGCTGATCGGGCTTTTCGCCTCGCTGCTGGTGGTTCGCCGCACCGTGCGTCCGCTTGCTGCGATCGCAAACTCGATTCGTGCGGTGGCCGGCGGCGAGAAGAGCGCCTCGATTCCGGCGACCGACGTGGACAACGAGATCGGCGACATTGCCCGCGCGGCCGAAGTGTTCCGCCAGACGCTGGTCGACGCCGACGCGGCGCGCGAGGCAGCGGTGCGCGCGCTCGCCGAACAGCGGCTCGCCGAGGAAAGTTACCGCAAGCTGTTCGAGTCCTCGGTCGACGGAATTTACGTCACGACGCCCGGCGGCGCGCTGCTCAACGCCAACCCGGCGCTGGCGCGGATGATGGGCTATGCCACGCCGCAGGATCTGATCAACGGCATCGGCGACATCGCGGATGCGGTCTATGTCCATCCCGAGGCGCGGGCGGAATACGAGCGGCTGATGCAGCGCGACGGCATGATCCGTGAGTATGAGTACCAGGTTCGCACGCGAAGCGGCTCGGTGCTGTGGCTCTCCGACAGCGCGAGCGCCGTGCACAACGAGGCCGGCGTCATCGTCCGCTACGAGGGAACGGTGCGCGATATTACCGACCAGAAGCGCGCCGAGGATGCGATCGCCGAAGGCCGCCGCTTGCTGCAAATGGTGATCGACACCGTGCCTGCGGTCATCAACGTCAAGGACAAGGAGCTCCGCTACGTCCTGATGAACCGCTATATGGCCGGCATTTTCGGGGTCGAGCCGGGATATGCGATCGGCCGCACCACCGCTGATCTGATGTCGCGCTACGGCGCGGGAAAGACCAGCGAGCCCGACAAGCGGGTGTTGGCCGCCGGCAAGGAACTCGGCTTCTACGAGGAGGAATACCAGGATGCCGCAGGCCACATGCGGCAATGGCTGGTCAACAAGCTGCCGATTCTCGATACGGCCGGCGAGATCGAGAACATCGTGACCGTTGCGCTCGACATCGGCGAGCGCAAGCGCGTCGAATTCGAAATGCGCAAGGCCAAGGATTCAGCGGAGGGGGCGCTGCGGAACCTGCGCGAGACGCAGAATTCGCTGATCGAAGCTGAAAAGCTCGCCGCATTGGGGAGGCTGGTGGCAGGCGTAGCCCACGAGGTCAACAATCCCGTCGGCATCAGCCTGACGGTTGCGTCCGCGCTGGAGCGCAAGACGTCGAACTTTGCCGCCGAGGTCGCCCGCGGCGAACTGCGGCGCTCCAGCCTGAACGATTTTCTCGAGACCAGCCGCGATGCATCGTCGCAGCTGGTCGCCAACCTCAACCGCGCCGCCGAGCTGATCCAGTCGTTCAAGCAGGTCGCCGCTGACCGCAATTATTCCGACCAGCGCTCTTTCGACCTCGGCGATCTCACCGAGCAGGTGGTGATGAGCCTGCGGCCCGGCTTGCGCAAACACAATCTGACGCTCAATGTCGAGTGCCAGCCCAACCTGATAATGAACAGCTATCCCGGGCCGTACGGACAGGTGCTCACCAACCTGTTCCTCAATTCGGTGGCGCATGCGTTCCCGGACGGCAAGCCCGGCACGGTCGACATCCAGGTGCGGGAGTCCGGCAAGGACAATGTCGAGATCATCTTCTCGGATAACGGCATCGGCATGAGCCTCGACGTGCGCCGCCGCGCGTTCGATCCGTTTTTTACCACGCGACGCGACCAGGGCGGCACCGGGCTCGGCCTGCACATCGTCTACAGCATCGTGACGACACGCTTGGGCGGCCGACTTGATCTCGATTCGCAGCTGGGTGGCGGCACGCGAATCCAGATGGTCCTGCCGCGCACCGCGCCGCTGGAACAGGCGGCGGAATAGGGGCCTCCGATGTCCAGTGCAATCGATCTGTCAGAAAAGTTGTCCACGTTTTCCGAGCACTGGTCGCCCCGCACGGTGACCCATTCAACGACTGCGACGTCATGGTCGTGAAAGTGAAGGGCGAGTTTGTCTGGCACAAGCACGACGATACGGACGATTTCTTTCTCGTTCTGAAGGGCATGCTGGATATTCAACTTCGCGATCGAACCATCACGCTCGGGCCGGGACAGATGTACGTGGTACCTAAGGGCGTCGAGCATCGGCCCGTTGCTAGGGAAGAGGTGCATCTGCTGTTGATCGAGCCGACCGGCACGCCAAACACCGGAAATGCTGTGACAGCCGCACCGCGCAGGACTGTGTGATAATCCACCGATGATCGGCGGACCGGCTAATTGATATCCGCCAGCTTGCGCAGTGTGGCGCCGAAGATCTGGCTCGCTTTGCCGACCAGCGCGGTTCCATTCATGCTGCCGCGGGTGTCAGTGAAGGTTCCGGATACGCCGATGCCAACCGGACTGGGTCCGCCGAATAGCGGATTGTCGTTGTCACGCGGGGTGGTATGGCGCTGCACCAGGACCTCGCCCTTGAAGGTATCGCCCTTCACGGTGTAGCTGCCGGTATAAAAAAGATAGGCGTCGCCGCCGAGAATCTGGCCATCCCGGAACAGAATGACGCCGCTGCCCTTGCCGGTGCGCCCATCCAGCAGGGTGACGTGGATCGAATAGAGCCCGTTGTTCATGAGGTCCCAGCTGCCGGCCGCCGCGCCCAAGGAAGCCGGTCAAGGAAGTTATGCCAAAGCGCGGCATGCATCGTCAACGCGTCAGGTTGACTGCCAATTCCCGTACAGGAAGCAAGCGCGAAGCGTACCACTCCGACGTGACACGAGGACGGTGGACTGAATCAGGTTGGCCCGTGAAATGCATAACTTGGTCTGGCACCGGCCGGCGGGTGCTGGAGCAAGAGAAACAGGTGACCAACTGGATGAATTCCGGCGGCCACGTGCCGCGCCCATACGCAGAGAATTGCACGCTTGAAACCATCGGCCGGCACCGCGCAGGCCGCTGGAAAAGACCGCTGATCGTCGGCGGGATGTTGCTGATGTTGCCGCTGGCCGCCGATCCCGGCGCGGCCCGCGATCCCGACGGCCGCTACGCCAACTCACCACTGAAGCAGTGGTTCGATAGTCTCAGAAGCGGGAAGGGACCATGCTGTTCCGACGCCGACGGCAGTGCCGTCAGCGACGTGGATTGGGAATCGAAAAGCGGGCATTACCGCGTCCGCATCGACGGCGAATGGCACGACGTTCCCGAGGATGCCGTCATCACCGAGCCGAACCGGGTGGGGCGGACCATGGTCTGGCCGATCCGCGGCTATCAGGGATTGAGCATCCGCTGCTTCATGCCGGGCAGCATGACGTAGTGCGCGAGCACCGGCCCGGACCGATCGTCATACTCGGCGAAAGTGGAGTCATGCGTATTTCTTGTCGCGCTCCAGGAGCTCGATCGAAATGCCTTGCGGCCCGCGGATGAAGCAAATACGAACGCCGGGCCGGATGGTGGTCGGCTCCTTCGTGAACTCGACGCCCTTGGCCTTGATCTCGGCCGCGACCGCGTCGATGTCTTTCACGGTCAGGCCGAAATGGTCGAGACCCTGATAGGGCGTCACCGGCGGGGTGTTGACGCCGTCGCCGGTGGTGACCGGCGCGATGAACACATTGGCGCCGCCGAGTTTGACGTCGATCCGCCCGGGGCCGCGGATGATCTCGCCGCCCAGAACGTCTTCCAGCCAGGCCGCGGTCGCCTCGGGATCAGGACTGCGCAAATGGACATGGTCCCAGATAACGTTCGGCATTTCAGTCTCCCCCATTATTGTTATTGCGGCGCTCAAGGCCGGTTGCGGCGCGGCCAATGTAGCCGCCGCGCATCCGCAATTCCATCCCGGTCGCGCGGCCGCCGCAATATTGTAGAGGTGGCATGAAACCATTTCTGCCCCGGGTGATTGTTGTCGAGCGGCGGGATCCGTACAGCGGCGGTCGTGACGGAAGCCGTACGGGTCGCCCGTATGGCTTTTTCGTGTGCAGCACGGCAATCGCCGGTGCTGCCGGGTGAGGGCGCGGCTATGAGAATCGCCGGGTGGTCGTTCGGAAAGTCCGAGGCGCGGCTCGCCGTGCTGCCGGCCATCGCCATCGCTGGCTGCGCCATATGGTTGATGCTCCCGCAAGCAAGCGATGCCGAGGGCCATTCCACCGCGACATCACCTGAGGTTACCCGCGTTACGCAAGATACGTCCCGCGCGGACGACACAGCCGGGACCCTGTCGAGCCCGGCGCCTGCCGATGCCAGCCCTGTTGCCGCGCCTGGCGACATCGTACCGCCGGAAACGGTGGCGCCCGCCACGTCGCCGCTCGACGGCCTGAAAATTATTTCGCAGTCGTGGCGAAGGGGCGGGCTCGGCTCGAAGGCGCTGGTGACCTTCACGCTCCGCAACGCCAATGACTACGCGGTCAGGGATATCGAAATCGCCTGCACCTTCGCCCGCCGGGACGGCAGCCATCTGACTGACCGCAGGCGGATCGTTCCCGATACCGTGAACATGAACAGCCGGAAGCGCTACGCCGGCATGCTGGTAGGGTTCGTCAACGTCAACGCAAATAAGGCGAAATGTTCAGTGGTGACGGCCAGCCGAATTTAACCCTGGGCGATCAAGCGCGCGTTCCCGCACCCGAAAATGTGATCGCCGTCTTTGAACCTTACCGGTGGGGCAGGAACTAACTGGTGTGTCGCCCGTTAGGCGATTGTGCCGCGCAGTACTCGCGCGGGGGGAGCGAGATCAATGCCCGTAGCGCGCTATTTTCTGTTTGTCGGCGGAGTTCTGCTCGCGCTGTTGTTGGCGATTGATGCGCTTGTCCCGCAACAGGCTGTTGTGGCCAGCCAGGCTGCTCCTTCGGTCGATAAGACCGTGGTCCGCATTCGTTCCGACCAAAAGCCGCCGGAGCGGGTGGTCTACGATACCAGCCTTCCGACCATTGTTCCGCCGCAGGCTGCCCAAGCCGCTGTTAGTGTTGCTGCTCCGGCGGCCTCTCCTTTGGCCGACGCCACCGCCCAAGCCCGCGTGCGGGACACCTATGCCCAGTACGTTCCGGCAGGGGCAAAGAAGCCCGAGTCGCAGGTTCCGCGTAAGCGCAAGATCGTCAGGAACCGTCCCGCCCAGCCAACGCAGGTCGCGCAGCAGTCGCATTTCGGCTTTTTCGGCGGCTCAAACTGGAACAGCACCTGGTAGGGTGCGCCGCCTGATCTAGTTAGCGCGCGGCAGCTTTGGAATCTTATCCGCAAAACCGTTGTAGCAGGTCAGCCGCTCGTCTTCCTCCTTGAGGAAGCGGCAGTCATTGACCCCCTTCGCTGCTGGCGCCTTCGGCTTGGGCTGCGGCGCATAAATCGCGTCGTAGCAATTCAGCCGTTCCTTGGTCGCATCGTCGATGTCCAGGCAGGCCTGCAGCTTCTGAGCGGGCGACAAGGGCTTTTCTTTTTCCTTCTTGCCCGCCGCTGATTTCTTCGCGCCCACCACAACCAGCGGTTTGCCGCCAATGGACGGAGGATTGGCGGGGGCGGTCCCCTGAGCCAGCGCCGCTGCCGGATACAGGATCGACAGCGTCAGGATGATTTTTTTCATGTCGAAATGTCCGAATAGCCGTAAGCCGAACGAGCACGCCTGGAGAGACCAGAACTCCCGACCCTCGGAATCGAAATCCCGCTGCGCGCCTGCGTTCTCTAGCATCATCCCCGAGCGTCTGTCTAACCTGTTGATTTAATAGCCATTCAATTGAGCCTCGGACGGCCCGGAGGGTGTTGGCCGGACCTCGCTTGACCTTTGGGTTGGGGCGCCCGGCGGCTTACACCCCATCCGCCAACGCCAACTTTGTGGTCTAGTAGGCGCTTCTTCGGCGATCGCATGGGGCGCCGTCGTCGGAGCATTTCGCTGGACCGCAGGGAGAGCACCATGTCCGATCCGCAACGCCGAGAATTTCTGGCCGCCGCCGGCATGGCCTCGCTGGCAGCGCTGGGTGGGGCCCAGCCGGCCGCCGGTGGCGATCCGAGTTTCATGAACAATGTTCCTGACCCAACGCTCGCGGGCAAGGACCTGCCGACCTTCAAATTCGCGCTGGAGAAGTCGGACGGCAAGGTCATCGGCAACAGTTACGGCAAGGAGGCGACGGTTACGCAACTGCCGATCTCCAAGGGGATCGCCGGCGTCTCGATGCGGCTTGAGCCCGGCGCGATGCGCGAACTGCACTGGCACGCCACCGCGGCCGAATGGGCGTTCGTTCTTGAGGGCCGCGTCCGCACCACCGTCGTCGACCCAGGCGGCCTCGCCGAGACCAACGATTTCGACCCCGGCGACGTTTGGTACTTCCCGCGCGGCCACGGCCACATGCTGCAATGCCTCGGCGACAAGCCCTGTCACTTCATCCTGATCTTCGACAACGGCTACTTCTCCGAGTTCGGCACCTTCAGCATCACCGACTGGGTCGGACATACGCCGCCGGCGCTGCTGGCGAAGAATTTCGGCCTGCCTGAAGCTGCGTTCGCAACGTTTCCGAAGGAGGAAGTGTATTTCGCGCGCGGCGCATTGCCGCCTGCCGAGCCCTCGGTGCCGCTGCAGGGCTGGAAGCTGCCGCCGGAGACCCACAAATACCGCCTGCTGGCGCAGCCGCCGCATGCGACCTATCCGGGCGGCCGCGAGTGGCGCGTCGATTCCAGCCGCTTCCCGATTGCAAAGACGATCACGGGCGTCGTGCTCGATCTCGATCCCGGTGCGTTGCGGACACTGCACTGGCATCCGAACGCCGATGAATGGCAGTACGTCGTCGAGGGCGAGGTGAGCGTCACCTTGTTCGGCTCTCACGGCCGCTACCGGATCGAGCGATTGCAGAAGGGTGACGTCGGCTATATCCCGCAAGGCTATGGCCACTCGATCGAGAATGTCGGCAGCGGAGGTGCGCGCATCCTGATCGGATTCAATGCGGGCATCTACGAGACCATCGACCTGTCGCAATGGGTCGCAGCAAATCCAAAGGACGTACTCGCCACCAATTTCGGCCAGCCGCCGGAAGTGTTTGAAAAATTCCCGGACCGCGACGTATTCATCGCCGGCAAGGATAGAACCCGATAGGAGAGGGCCGCCAGAAGCGCATCAAAACGTCGGCTGATCTCGCGGCCCAGTCATGTTTGCGTGCCGTGGGAGAGATCTAACGCAAACGATAGGCGTCGAACGCATGGGCCAGAAACACGCCGATGCTGACGAAGATGAGGAACGCTGTCACGACTTCGGTCATAGCCTTCCTCCCTGTATTGTCATGCCGACAAGGGCACGCTTGAGAAATTGGCGGTAGATGAGGTTGAGTACTGATACCAACATGATCTAACCCCGTTCGTTCTGCTGGCCCGACCGTAGTGGCTGTTTGTTTCCGGAGCGCTTCGCGAACGGCTCAAAATGGTTTCGTTGCGGTGCCCGCGGATCACGGAATCGCGACGGAACTGGACAATCGAGGCCATCGTCCGCCCTTTTCTCGCCATCCTAGTTCGGGAGACCTGCGGGGCCCGCTCTGCGACGCGGTATTCCCAAAGGTTCTATGTGATCGTCCGACATTTGCTGCAAAACGAGACTTTTACGTCCCGCCGCGCGTTCCTGCGCGGGATTGCGTCTTCCGCCAGCGTGCTCGCGCTCGGTGGATGCGCCAGTCTGGGCGCGACCGGCGCGCGTTACGATGCGTCATCGCTTACGGCGGAACCGACAATGGTCGTCGCAACCACGCGCAAGCCGGTGAACGGTGGGCGGACGAAACCCTGGTTCGGGCCGGAGCGCGCCACCAGGATGACCGTGGCACGGGCGAAGCTGGTGGCGCCTGACGAGAGCCGTTTTTCGCTCGCCGCAGCCGGTCTGGGCGATTGGAGTCTCGACGCGGTCGAACCGGTGTCGGGCGAGGTCAGCGATCTCTTGGCTCAGGGAAGCGGCGACGTCCTGATCTACGTGCACGGTTTCAAGCAGACATTCGAGACGGCGGCGCTCGATGCCGCGCATCTCGCCGACGGCATCAAATTCCGCGGCCAGACGATGGTCTTCTCGTGGCCGTCCAAGGCGGGACTGTTCGATTACGCCTATGACCGCGAAAGTGCGATGTGGTCCCGCGATGGCTTCGAACGCGTGCTTCAATCCGTCGTCACGACTCCCGGCACCGCCCGCGTTCACATCGTCGCGCACAGCATGGGCACCATGCTGACGCTCGAAAGCCTGCGCCAGCTCTATGCGCGAAATGGCGACAGCGTTGCAGACAAGATCGGGGCGGTGGTGTTTGCCTCACCTGACATCGACATGGACGTATTCTCGTCGGCGGTTGTTCGCATCGGTCCCATCGGCCGCAAGATCACCGTCGTCACCGCGACGAACGACCGCGCGCTGGCGCTGTCGGGGCGAATAGCCGGCGGGATGACACGAGTCGGCGCCGCCGAGAAGGCCGCCATCGAGCAGCTCGGGGTGCGCGTCATCGATGCGTCCGACGCAGGCTGGGGCGTCATCAACCACGATTTGTTCCTGTCCAATGCCGAAGTGCGGCGGGTGATACGCCGTTCGATCGACACCTCAGCCGCGTAAAGCGCGTCCGGAGCATCTGTTTTCGGCGCTTTAGCGAGCTGTTAACCAGCCGCGCCGCGCCATGGTACCCGCAGGGATCGATATTTAAGATATTTGCGGCACGATCGATGAGGTTGAGTCTTTTTGGCTACCTCATGAACAGTATCGCGAAGTTATTTCGGATCGATGCCGAAAATCACGAATTGATGGGCGCGCAGCTCGCGGCGTTTTCGCGGCAGGTCCCGTTGCTCTATTTTATCCTGAGCGTGAATTCGATTGCGTTGGCGTTTACACATCTGGGCATCGCGCCCCCAAGCCTGACCGTTGCGTTTCCTGGCTTTCTGGTCGGAGCTTGCGCGATCCGTTGCCTGATCTGGCTGCGACGCCGCGACCGCGTGGTCGAGCCGAAGGCCGCGGCCCGCACCCTGCGAGCGACGGTGCTGCTGGGCGGCGCACTGGGCTTTGCGTTCCTGGCGTGGGCGCTGAGCCTGTTTCCGTATGGCGACACCTCCCGCCACGGCCATATCCTGTTCTTCGTCGGCATTACGGTCGTCAGCTGCATCTTCTGCCTGATGCATGTGCGCCCGGCGGCGCTGACCCTGACCGGCACGGTGATCGCACCGTTCGTGATTTTTCTGCTTGCGAGCGGCGACGTGGTTCATATCGCCATCGGATTGAACCTGCTCCTGGTCACGGTCGCGATGATCTACATCCTGATCATCTGTTCCGGGCAGTTCGCCGCGATGGTCAATGGTCAAATAGAGACCAGGCGTCTCAGCAACGAGAACTTCCGTCTTGCCAATGTCGACAGCCTCACCGATCTGCCCAACCGGCGCCAGTTCTTCCACCGGCTGTCGGTTCTCGCCGAACAGGCGAAAACGGCGAACCACAGATTCGTCGTCGGCGTGCTCGATCTCGACGGCTTCAAGGCGGTCAACGATCTCTACGGACACGGGGTCGGCGACCGGGTGTTGCAGGAAACCGGTCAGCGCCTGCTGGAGCTTTCCGGTGACACCCAATTCATCGCGCGTCTCGGCGGCGACGAGTTCGGAATCATCGTCGATGCGGACCTCGATCCCGAGGCTGTTCTAGCGGTCGGCTCGAAGGTCTGCTCCGTTTTCGACGCGCCGTTTTCCGTCGCCGGAATCGTCGCCAAGATCGGCGGCTCGGTGGGATTTGCACTTGCACCCGATGCCGGCACGACGGCGGAGCTGCTCTACGAGCGCGCCGACTACGCGCTCTACCACGCCAAGGCCAGGTACCGCGGCCGGCCGGTGATCTTCTCCAGGGAGCACGAAGTCGAAATCCGCAAGCTGAGCACCATCGAACATACGCTGCGAAGGATCGATCTCGACGCGGAACTGTCGTTGCACTTTCAGCCGATCGTCAATGTGGGGACGGCGCGGCTGGTCGGCTTCGAAGCCCTCGCGCGGTGGCATAATCCCGAACTCGGTGATGTCCCTCCGGACGTCTTCATTTCTGTCGCGGAGCGCACCGAACTGATCGGGACGATCACGCAGGTCCTGTTGCGCAAGGCGTTGGCTGCAGCACGCTCCTGGCCGGAGGATATCTCCCTGTCCTTCAATCTGTCGATGCGCGACCTGATCTCGCAAGTCACCATCCTGCAGACCGTCGCCCTCATCGAAAGCAGCGGCATCGATCCCCGCCGTATCATCATCGAGGTCACCGAGACGGCGTTGATGCAGGATTACGAGCAGGTGCAGGATTCGCTCAGGATCCTGCGATCGATGGGATTGAAGGTGGCGCTGGACGACTTCGGATCGGGACAGTCCAGCCTCAGTTATGTCCATCAATTGTCGCTGGACAAGATCAAGATCGACCGGGGCTTCATTCGCAACATCGCGACGCAGGAGAACGCCCGCAACATCGTCAAGACGGTGATCGACCTGTGCCGCAACCTGAAATTCGATTGCGTGGTCGAAGGTGTGGAAACGGCAGAGCAGGTCGAGATCATCAGCCGTCTCGGCTGCTCGACGATGCAGGGATATTTCTTTGCGAAGCCGATGCCGCAAAGCGAGGTCGAGACCTTCATCGGCAACTACCGCCTGCCGGATAATCCGCGAATGGCTGCGGCCGGGTGAGATTCGATCAACGGCTAATGCCGCAGCTACGATGCCGTTCAGTGCAACGGGCTAGCACCGCAACATGATGGCGACAGCCTGTCATCGATCGAGCGGCCGTCGCAATGTCACCACGCCGTCACCCTTAATGTCGCCAAATTGACGGAACAATTATTCGTTGCCGGCACGATGGTGCCCGGTCTCGCCTCGAACTACTCAACGCTTGAACTGCTCAACGTCCGCAACGCCGACCGGTTGTCGACGCGCGACGCTTTGCGGATAGATCGGGGAGATACGGGCGACGCCGGGCGCTTGCCGGCGATCCGAATTATTCAGTCGTTACAGAGGAATGAGAGTTATGCGTCAAGCAACATCGAAGGCCGTGGCAGGTTCGAGCGCGAACCGCCGACAGGTGCTGTCACTCGCGGCGGGCATAGCCTTGCTCGCGGGCGTCACCACGGCCCACGCGCAGAGCACGGGGATCGTCCCCTGTGACGACTTCCTGACCAAATACGACGCTTGCATCGGCTCCAAGGTCCCCGAGGCACAGCGCGCGATGTACAAGACGCAGATCGACCAGACGCGCAAGGCATGGGTCGACATGGCGAAGAATCCGTCGACGAAGGCGACCATGGAAGCGACCTGCAAGCAGACCCTGGATGCGACGAAGGCCTCGCTCACGGCGCTTGGCTGCACGTTCTGATCGGCCTGCCGCTGAAAAGGAGTGGCGCCGAGCAGGCGCCATTCCTTGACGGCGGCCGGGGCGAGACCGGGAGCGGCCGACGATGCCGGCGCGGCGCTCTTCCGGAACTTTGGGCGAAACCACGCGTGCACCGCCGGCGCGCGATTCACAATCAAGCGGCGCGCCTTCAAGGCGCGGTCTGCAGGCTTCTCTTTATGCCAATTAACCACTTGTTAACCATAACGCCCCAGCATTGCCCCTCTAAAAAGAGTCGCCACGGGCTTTAGTCCGAAGGCGCGATTGATCGTTCATCTTGGGGGCGGGCGGTGGCTCGCGGGGCTCCAGGGAGTAACGTCATGTCGTCATCTGGCGTACGACACCAAGCAAGTCTGGTTTCCGAATTCGTCGCGACGATTTTCGGCGCACTTGGCTTGGGTGTCCTGATAGCGGTTGCGATCATCTGGATTTGTTCCTGATCGATGTGCCCGCTTGTTTTCTGATGGCGCTCACCTGTGAGGGGTGTGGCGGGCCACGGTCGATCAGGATCGGCGCTGTTCGTTCGCGGCGGTCCCTGCTGCCGCAGCCCTGCATCGCTGGCTTGGCACGGCACGCGCCACGGCAGCCTCTTTTCCAGACCGCATATCAGGTCGTGGACGCGATCATTCCGACCCTCATATCCTTGGCGAGATACACGCATGCGTCGTCGGCAAACACGCGGCCGTCAGCAATTCCAACAGCCAGTTTGCCGCGCCTTACCTGGCGCATACTGACCTCGTAGCGCACGCGCTTGATGCCTGGCTTGATGTCTCCCCGGAACTTGACCTCGCCGACGCCGACGGCGCGGCCCTTGCCCGGTGAACCCGACCAGCCAAGCCAATAGCCGACGATTTGCCACATGGCATCCAGACCCAGACATCCCGGCATCACCGGATCGCCGGGGAAGTGACAATCGAAAAACCAGAGGCGAGGGGCGACATCCAGCTCGGCGATGACGTGACCCTTGCCGAATTCGCCGCCGTCCAGGCTGATCTCGGTGATGCGGTCTATCATCAGCATGGGCGGCGCAGGCAGTTGGGCATTGCCCGGGCCGAAATAGCCGCCTTCGCTCGATCTGAGCAGATCTTCCTTCGTGTAGGACGATTGCGGAGCGTGAAAGTCTCTTGGGTTGGACAAGACAAACTCCTTCGGCGTTTGGCTGGCGGTTGCGCAGCGTCAGGCGACTTTGCCGCGACCGTTTTTTTTGATGCCGGCGCCAGCAGTCAGGCGCAGGGCTCCGGTCATGAAGGCCCAAATTTCATCCGTGAGTTTCTCCGGATCGGGTCGCTGTTCGCTCATCAGGGCACCGATAAGGGCCTGGCGAATTCCGCCGCTCATCAGCGCAATGGTGAGATGGGGATCGATGTGATCGGGAACGAAACCGTCACGCTGTGCCGCCTCGATCATGCGTGCGCCACCGGCGAGCTGTTTGTTGGTGAAAGCCCGCTCGATATCGAGCACCTCCGGCGCGCGGCTCAAAGCGCCGATGACGAGGGGAGCGAAGGGGTGGTCGTAGTGGAAGGCGATATAGCAGGCTATTCGCCGTCTCTCTCTGTCCGCCCAGCTTTCCGAGGGCCGGCACGCGTCGTTGAAAACCCCTTCATCGAGGCGGTTGTAAAAAGTTTCGACAACGGCCGCGATCAGGCCCGCCTTCGATCCAAAGTGGTGATAGGCCAGCCCGACCGAAAGCTGCGCCCGCTTCGCGACGGCCTGCATTTCGAGATGCCCATGATTCCGGATGAGTTCGTCCTGGGCTGCCCGGACTAATCTTTCGCGTGTCGCGATCGTTGCGATCATCTCGCCCCAGGAGCTGAATTGAATTCAATTCAATATCGGTTTGAACCGAAATTCAACTCAAAAGTTTTTCGGAAATCGTGACGCATCGGAGCGTGCCCACCATCGGTCGATCGATGCGGCGCGCGGCCTGGCGACCTTCTGGCCGGCGGCACTGCTGCCTTCGTTCACCGAAATGCTGCATTGGACCGACGCGCGCGAGCGGGTGTGGCAGTGTTGGGGGCGGAGAGGGGTTGATCGTGGCAAGTTGGCTCTCAATCCGGGTTTAAGCTATACTCGCTGCCGATTGAACACCTCTACGGCCAAGTCCGGAGGTGGACATGGACGTCATGGCCTGGCTGCGGGACCTCGGACTCGACCGCTATGAGACGACGTTCCGTGACAACGAGATTGACTGGGAAGTGCTCCCCGAGCTCAGCGAGGCTGATCTCGAAAAGCTTGGACTGCCGCTCGGTCCACGCAAGAAGCTCCTGAAGGCCATCGCTGCACTCGGAGCCGAGCGAAGCAGTGCATCGCCTGCCGCAGGCGCAGAGGCCGAGCGCCGGCAACTGACAGTCCTGTTCTGCGATCTTGTCGGCTCCACCGAGCTCTCCGGGAGACTGGACCCGGAGGATCTGAGCGAGGTCATGCGGGCTTACCAGGGGTGCTGCGCCGAAGTGATTGGTCGCTTCTCCGGCTACGTAGCCAAGTATCTGGGTGACGGCGTGCTCGCCTACTTCGGCTATCCCCAGGCGCACGAGGACGACGCAGAACGCGCTGTGCGGGCGGGGCTGGGTCTGGTCGCGGCGGTCACTCAGCTGACGCCGGGACACGACCTCGCCTTGCAGGTACGTGTCGGAATCGCCACCGGCCTGGTCGTCGTGGGCGAGAAGATCGGCACAGGGGCGGCGCAGGAAGAGACAGTGGTCGGTGAAACGCCCAATCTCGCCGCCCGCCTCCAGGCTGAAGCAGGGCCAAACAGCGTCGTCATCGCTGCGAGTACACGCCGCCTGCTCGGCGGCATGTTCGAGTGCAGCGACCTCGGCGAGCGCCGCTTGAAAGGTTTCCCGGCGCGGGTTGGGGTGTGGCAGGTGCTCGGCGAGGGCGCAGCGGCGAGCCGTTTCGAAGCCAGGCGGCTAGCCGGCCTGACCCCGTTCGTCGGCCGCGAGCCGGAACTCGAGCGGCTGCTCGACTGCTGGCGCAAGGCCAAACGGAGCGAGGGCCAAGTGGTGCTGGTCTCGGGTGAGCCGGGCATCGGCAAGTCGCGCCTCGCGCAAACCCTGCGGGGGGTGCTCGATGAGCCGCATACACGCCTAAGCTATCACGGCTCGCCTTTTTACCGCGACAGCGCGCTGCATCCTGTCATTGATCAGCTCGAGCGCGCGGCCGGATTGACCCGGGATGATCGTCCCGAACAGCGCCTGTCCAAGCTCGAGGCCCTGCTGGCCCAATCCGCGTTGGATGTCGACGCCGCGATGCCGCTGATTGCGGCACTCCTCTCAATACCGACGGGCGACCGCTATCCGCTGCTCGCCATGACGCCACAGCGGCGGAAGGACGAGACCTTACAGACCCTTCTGACGCAACTGGCCGGCCTGGCTGCGCGCGAACCAGTGCTGATGATGTTCGAGGATGCGCACTGGATCGATCCCACCTCGATCGAGCTGCTGGGACTCGCAATTGAGCTGGTGCGGCGCTTGCCGGTCCTCGTGGTTATTACCTTCCGGCCTGAGTTTGTTCCCCCGTGGACCGGACAGCCGCATGTCACGTCGCTACTGCTTGAGCGGTTGAGCCGGCTTCAAGGGGCAAAGATGGTGGCGCGGCTGACCGATGGCAGGGCGCTACCGACCGCAATCCTTGAGCAGATCGTTGTGAGGACCGACGGCGTGCCGCTGTTCGTGGAAGAGCTGACGAAGATGGTGCTCGAATCGGGCCTGCTCACGGACCAAGGCGATCATTACGAATTGGCCGGTCCGTTGCCGCCGCTCGGGATCCCGGCGACGCTGCACGACAGTCTGATGGCTCGGCTCGACCGCCTGGCTTCAGTGAAGGAGGTGGCGCAAATTGGTGCCGCGATCGGTCGCGAATTCTCTTACGAGTTATTGGCCACCGTCGCGCCGGTGAAGGAGCGCGAACTGCTGGCTGCCTTGGACCAACTCGCGCGTGCTGGGCTCCTGTTTCGAAAGGATACGCCCGATCAGCCGCAGACTTACACCTTCAAGCACGCGCTCGTGCAGGAAGCGGCGTACCAGAGCCTGCTGCGCAGCAAACGGCAGCGGTTGCACGCTCGTATTGGCAGCGCGCTGGAGGAGCAGTTTCCGGAAACGGCCGAAACCAAACCCGAATTGCTTGCGCACCACTGGGAGCTGGCAAAGGTTATCACGAAGGCGGTCGATTACCGTCTTCGGGCCGGGCATCGGGCGAGTGAGCGTTCTGCGGCACCCGAGGCGATCGCACAGCTGCAAATGGGATTGCAACTGCTGGCAGGCCTTCAGCCCAGCCCGGAGCGGGACCGGCAAGAGCTTCTGTTGCAACTTGCTTTGTTCAGCGTGTTGGTGGGGGTGAGGGGATATGCGGCACCGGAAACCGGGACGGCGCTCACGCGCGCGGGGGAGCTGTGCGGAAGCGCAGGCGATCGCTCACTGATTTTTCCGGTGCTGTACGGGCAGCGCGGGTTTCGCTTCGTCAGAGCGGAACTGGACGCAGCGCGCGAGCTCAATGAAGAAATGCTGCGGCTGGCCCGTGAATCGGGCGACGGCGCTGCTCAGATGACGGCCCACGGCCTCCTCGGAGAGGTCTTCTGTTCCCGTGGCGACTTCTCCCTGGGTCGTGCGCAATTGGAAAAGGCTCTCGCGCTCTACGATCCCGAGCAGCACCATCCTCTCACATTCGTCTATGGCCAGAGCCCTCGCGTGACAGCCCTCTGCTGGTTGTCCTGGACACTCCTCTTCAGCGGCTACCCGGAGCAAGGGCTCAGGAGAATCGGCGAGGCTATTGCTGATGCCGGGCACCTTTCCCACTTCAATACGCTGGCGTACGCGTTGATCTTCAGTTCAGCCGTGCACTACCAGCGCCGCGATCGACAGGCGACCCAGGAGCGATCTGAGGCGCTGATTTCTCTCTGTACCGAGCAGAGGCTTTTTTTCTGGCTTGGTGCGGCCCATTGCCTTCACGGCTGGGCCCTGGCGAGCGGGGGCCATCCCGAGGATGGCATTGCGGAGTTGAACCAGGGAATCGCGGCGTACCGTGCAACGGGAGGGGAACTCTTCATGCCGCTGTTACTGGCCGTGCATGCTGAGACACGGCAGGAGACCGGGCGCTCCGGAGAGGATTCTCTGGATCTATTGAGCGAAGCGGTCTCTCGGACGAGCATGACTGGCGAGCGCTGTTACGAGGCCGAATTGCACCGACTGCGAGGCGAGTGTGTGCTGTCTCTGGCCAGCCCCAATCAAGCAGCTGCCGAAGCGTCGTTTCAACAAGCCATCGAGGTCGCACGGCAGCAAAACGCGAAAATGTGGGAGTTGCGCGGAGCCGCAAGCCTGGCCCGCCTGTGGCGGCGCCAGGGCAGGTGCGCTGAGGCGCGCGATCTGCTCGCGCCGGTCTATGGCTGGTTCACCGAGGGCCTCGACGTTCGCGATCTCGCCGATGCCAGAGCGCTACTTGTCCAACTTGAATAGATGCAAATTTTCGGGGCCAAGCTCGTGTCGTCGGCCGTCGAGCAAACGCGCCACCTGCGGACGCTGACGTGGAAGCGCCGGAGTTGGCAGGTCGTGGTCAGTGGCTGTGCAGCGGTTTCTAATGGCGCGCTCGGAGAGATTCGAACTCCCGACCCTCGGAATCGAAATCCGATCCTGATCGACATGCGGTGAGAACGTTCGTAAACCGGCTCCTCGACCGCACATCATTCAGCTTGTGTCATCGTTTCCCAGCGCGCCATTGTAGGCGCACTCGGCAGTCGGATAGGGACCGAGGGTGGATTGGTACCCCATGCACTGCCAGTACCAATCTTTGTTGATCTGAAAGACAACGAAGCGCGTGTCGTGAAAGCCCGCGTATGGATCAGCCATCATACGCTGCCATCGTCTTTGGCCGGTTTCTTGGCGGACGGCAACCCGGTCACCATCATCGTCAAGGCCGGTGGCGCGGTGCGAATCCCGCTGGAGAGTTTAGCAGTGGCCTGTTTTGGAGTGTGACGCTTATCACAGCCGCCGATCTCGGACCGGCGTATCTGCCGACACGAGGTGAGGAATGGTCCTCCACCCAAGCGGGCAAACCCGATGCCGCCCATGAAGCGAATCTACATTGACGCGCCGTCCTTCGTGGTGGGCATCGTCGCCAGCATCCTCGTTGCCGCCTTCACCGCGCTACTCAGCGCCAGCGACGGAGTGATTGCATGAGCTACAAGAAATTCGGCCGGCTACACTTTGTGCGGTTCGGGCGGTTTTGCTTCAGCTTCTTCATCTCCCGCAAGCCCAGGCAGCTCACGCCAGCGCAGCAGCAGCGCGCACTCAGCCGCGCCGCCAATCGCGATCGCCTTAGCACCAACTGGCGCAGCCGCGGTGATCGCTATTACGACGATCTCGACGTCTTCAATGCCGCATGGGAAGCCCGCGTCACCGCCTCCGGCGGCTTCGATACCTCCACCCGCTCACCGATAACTTCGTAAGGCAACATCAAAGCACTCTTGCCGAACTGCGCAACGGCCACCGCCAGCCGGCTGGGTGGCTTCGCGCATTGCAGCCGTAACACTCCCTGCCATTTCCGAAATCGGCAGGTAAGCACGAGACCTGATCCTCCGCGAGCGGCGTGATCTCTATCACGCCCCGCGATGGCGAAAACGGGTAGCTCTGCGCTCATATCCGTGAAAAGCATTTTCCAGCAGGGCGTCCCAAATGAAGATTAGCTTCGAAACAATTAGTCGCTTGACTGACCGTGACCCTCACTCCTCCCTGCACGGTCAGTCCGACTGGGCCACTGCTCCTCCAGAGCGTGGTCCAGCACCCAAACGACGCGGAGCAACGGCCATGACCTTTTCCCTGCGGAGCTTGGCGCTCGCAATACTTGCGATCGCGGCGCTTGCCGGGGGTGCGGTCGCCCTGACACGCTCGAAGCCGATCGACAGTGCTGTGCTGGGCCCCGAATGGCAGTGCCACAAGACCGCTTTCGTGATCACGACTTGCACGTTGCGGACCCCGTCGCAGGCAGTGCCTGCGTCGTTGACCGCGAGAGCCGATCGACAAATCTTTGGCCCGATCCGATAGCGGGCAACCACGTCACGCACCCATGATCGATTATTAGCACTTCCCTTGCAGACTAATCGGCGGCTGGAGGAAATTTCAGTGCTCCAGTGCGTAACCGGCGGCGCGCCCGGCCAGCATATTCGGCCGGCGCGGCGTTGTGCGTTAGTCCCTTGCGGACATCCAGCGGCAGCCTTCCGATGTCCGCACGCGGGGCGCTTCCGGTTTCCGAATTGGCCGCGCTGCTGCCTGAAAGAAACAAAGCGTTAGTTAAGCGGCTCGCGGTAAGAAATCCGGGAAGTGGCGGATGAATATCAGCGCAAGATGCGGGTTGCTTCTAGAGCCGCTGAGCGGTCTCTCACCGACGTATACCTAAGGGTCGAACGGTGGAAGCTAGACTTGCGATTGACGTCCGCCCGCAGGCAGAATTAATCCGAGTTGGTAAGCGCGTCGCCTGACAGAAGCTGTGTGGCGTTTAAGCTGCTTCGCGATCGATGGCGCACTTGTCTTCAGTTGCGCGAGTTCGATCAAGAGCTTGACCTCATCTTCGGTCCAAACACGCGGTTTTGCGGGCTCTATTGCCATCGCTCACTCCAGCGAATTGAACCTGAATGAATTGCAAGGACGATTCGGGCGCTACGAAGGCGGAGATTGCCTCATCCATTGGCGCGCGCATTCAGATATCCCTCACCGGGCGCGATCCCAGCGATCCGGGAAGTGACCAGACCGTCTGGGCGTCGGAGCATACAAGGTGAGAGTGCCACATGATCTGGTTGGCAAATTATCAATCTCTAGCGGATGGTGGCTCCCCCAAAGTACAGGGCCTCCTGGCTGTGGACAGGCGTCACATCACCGTAAACGCGACACGGCCCAGGGCCCCCATCCGCTGTCGCAGCAAACTACACTGCTGCTGGCACTTTTCGGACATACCGAACCGACCCAGGCGAGGTCCGCTGTTGGGAGACGAGCAGACACGGCTGTAGCGTGGCTCGAAGTCCGAGTGTGACCCTAAGCAGACATCGCGCTGGCTCAGCCGACGTTTGCATTTGACCCGCAGCAGACGCGGTCGGGTTCTGGCTGAAGTCAGCTTTAACCCACAGCAGGGATCACCAGCCGGGGTGTGCGCTCAGGTGAGGAGGGCGACATCGCGCCGCGTCAGATACCTCGCGGGTCGAGGTTCGGGTTCGAGGCCACGTACTCGATATCGCTATGGGCAATGCCGATATCGTGCAGGTCGCGGCCGTTCAGGGCGTACAAGGCGGCCCGCACCTTCTCGCGTTTACGTCGTTCCTGAAGCGCACTCCAGCATCGCCTGATGAAGCCAGGGACTTGCCGGGTCGACACGGAGGGCTGTCCTATTACGGTTATCGTGCTCATGGCGGTCTCTCCTCGGGTGTTGTTTCGGCCCAGAGGATGCCAGGGCATGAGCTGGCGCGCTTTACTTGCTCCTTACATTTTGGTCACCGGCAGCTTAATCTTTGCCTTACCGGCGTGTTGGGCCCCGACGTTCGGCGGCTGCTTGGGGGACGCAGCTTGCGCTACCTCTTCGAGAACTGCGCTTTGGACACCGACCGCCGCGAGCTTCTTCGCGGCGCTGAACTGGTCGCTATCCCGCCGCAGGTCTTCGACTTGCTGGACTACCTGATCCGCAACAGGGAGCGTGTCGTTAGCAAGGATGACCTGATCGAGGCCATCTGGAACGGGCGTATTGTCTCCGAAACGGCACTCACGACCCGCCTGAATGCCGCGCGAAATGCAATCGGTGATACAGGCGAGGAACAGCGCCTCATCAAAACATTGCCGCGAAAGGGCTTCCGCTTTGTCGGAACAGTGCGGGAAGCGCAGGGAGCCGCAGGCGCGGCAGTCACCGATAACGCCGTAGAACCGTCGAAACCCGCCCTTACGCTGCCCGATAAGCCTTCGATCGCGGTGTTGCCATTCCACAACCTGTCAGGTGATCCCGAACAGGAGTATTTCGCGGACGGGATGGTCGATGACATCATCACCGCGCTATCTCATTTCAAGGCGCTGTTCGTCATCGCCCGCAACTCGAGTTTCACATACAAGGGGCGCGCCGTCGATGTGAAGCAAGTCGGACGAGAGCTTGGGGTGCGCTACGTGTTGGAAGGCAGCGTTCGCAAAGCGGAAAACCGGGTGCGCATCACGGGACAGCTCGTCGATACCGCCACTGGGGCACATCTTTGGGCGGAACGGTTTGATGGCGGGCTCAGTGACATCTTTGATCTGCAGGACCGGGTGACTGAGAGCGTTGTCGGGGCGATCGCGCCAGCGGTGGAAAAAGCTGAGATCGAGCGTGCCAAGCGCAGGCCGACCGAAAGTCTCGACGCCTATGCCCTCTATTTGCGCGGTTTGGCTAAGCTTTATCAGTTTAATAGTCGGCAAGCGAACGACGAGGCATTGCGCCTGTTCAACTGCGCGATCGAGCTCGACCCGGATTTTGCGTCCGCCTACGGTCGTGCAACCGTTTGCTACGTCATAGCCAAGGGCAATGGCTGGATTTCGGTCACAGGGAACGAGATTGCCGAAGTGACGAGGCTCGCACAGCGGGCGGTTGAACTGGGCAAAGATGATGCGATGGCGCTCGCCGCGAGCGGATGGGCGTTGGCGTTTGTTGTTCTCGATCTCGGGGGAGGCGCGGCCTTAATCGATCGCGCGCTGGGGCTCAATTCTAACTTGGCCGAGGCATGGCATTACAGCGGCTGGGTGAAAATCTACCTCGGGGAACCGAAACTGGCGATCGAGCGCTTCGCGCGTGCCATGCGCCTGAGCCCACTGGATCCGTGGGTAACAAGAGGGCTGAGCGGGACCGCGCATGCACTTTTCTTCCTGGGCCGCCATGATCAGGCGGCATCGTGGGCGGCAATGGCATCGCAGGACAATCCGGACTATCAACCTGGATTACGGATCGATGCCGCGAGCAATGCAATGGCCGGACGGCCCGAGCAAGCACATAGGGCAATGGCTCGGCTGCGGCGACTGAACCCCGTGCTGCGTGTTTCCAATCTCAAAGCCGTGCTGGGCCCTTGGCGGGCCGACGATCTCTCGCGATATGAAGAAGGATTGCGGCAAGCCGGGCTGCCCGAATGACCACGCGCTGCCAGATGCTCGCCCATGGCAACAAGGTGATCGAAAGAGGCACTTCCGTTGTTGGCACCTTTGAGACATGCCCGCCTATCCTGAGAATGTCCGTTCACCGGGGTAGACCGGAAGTCGCCGTGATCCGGCCAAACCGACGCGAATGACCGACCCAAGGCGGACATCGGCTGCGCCCCGCGGACTAGCTACCAAAGTCACTTTCAGCCCCTTCCAGTGTGCCGGAATACCAGGGCCGCATCGCGGCGTTCACCCAAGCGCTGACGAACTTAGGCTGGATCGACGGCAGCAACATGCGGATCGACACTCGGTGGGGCACGACCGATTCCGACCTTCGCGTGCATGCGGCCGAATTAACCTCGCTCTCGCTCGATGTCATCGTGGCTGCTACTGACACGGCAACCGTAGCTCCATTGCTACAGGCGACCCACACGGCGCCGATCGTCTTCTTGGTGGTCATCGATGAGTTCTTCTCAGTTTGACTCCAAGCCGACATCCACAAACGAGGATCATTCTGGCCAAGGGGTTTCGCCCTGGCGTAGCCAAAGCTGAGTCCCATTGTGGGGCGCCGGTGATTTCTGTCACAGATGGAAAAGCCAGCCTCGTGTACCAACACGCTCAGTGAGGCGCTGGCTTGCTTCGAGCCAGATGTTGTTCACACGCAAACCCAAAGGATGGAAATCATGAAAGTAGTGCATGAACTGATCGATGCGGAACTCGACGCGGTGTGCGGCGGGATCTTCGACTTCACCAACCTGTCCAACAACATCGTCGCGCAGGCGAACAATGCCACGCAGGTTGGTGTGGCTCAGGGCGGCTCCAGCGTTTTCGGTGCCGGTGGTGCTGCTAACGTCGCGCAGCTGCTCGCCCAGTCGAACACCAGCTCGATCGGCTAACTTACGGGAGCCCGCACACCCCTGGCTGCTCCCGAGGTGTGCGGGTTACTCATTTCAATCGACAGTTTTCATGGACACGAGCACCCTCGCTCAATGAATTAATACTTTGCGGAATTGGCCCGGCCTGAAATAAACAGAACGCTGCCAGTGGACCTAGACAAGGCGCTGCGCCGCGAGCGCGTCGGCCTTTATGCCTTTACCATGCAGGGCCTCTACGCGACCGGGGTCGCCGCCGTGGCACTCGGCATCGCGCGCCATGCTGTCCGAGCTCATCACGTTGGCGCCCCACAAGGCGCCGCGGGGCCTCCGGCTCGCAGACAATGCGGTCATGCAGGCCGACCTGGCACGCGCGAAAGCGCGGCTCGGCGAGCGCCTACCTCATCGACACGCTCACAATGCGGAGGCCGACGACGTGGCGCCGATCGATGTCACCAATCGGGCCCGTGTGCGACTCGCCTGCGCCAACGCGATCCCGGGCGAGGTCGAGCTGGGAGACTTCGCAAGGGAGCGGGCGTCGGCGCGATCTTCCCGGGCAGTCCGTTCGAGCAGCGCTTCCGCGACATGCACACGCTTTATCAGCAGTTCCAGGCACGCATCGATCATTTGCTGTGCGAGCAAAGTCACACACACAGCGTAAATCCAACGGTGCGTAGCCAAAGCTGACTGCCACCGTGGGGCGCCTGTGATTTCTGTCACAGATAGAAAAGCCGGCCTCCGGTATCAAACACGAGTGAGGCGCTGGCACGCTTTGAGCCAGATGTTGTTCACATGCAAACCCCTGAGGATCAAAGTCATGAGTGAAATGCGTGAACTGATCGATGCGGAACTCGACACCGTGTGTGGAGGGCATCACGGGTGTCACGGACATCACGGCCATCACGGGCACCAGGGGAATCAGGGGAATCAGGGGCTCTTCGACTTCGGCAATATCGGCAGTTTCAGTTTCGGCAATTTCAGTTTCGGCAATATCGTCAATTTCGGCAATATCGTCATACAGCCGACCATTGCCTTGCAGATTGGTGTGGCTGTCGGCGGTGAGGCCAGCGTCACACAGGCGCTCAGTCAGCTGAACTTCAGCTCCATCGCCTCCGACTCCGGATCGCGGCTTGTTGGCGGCTTCGGCCATGCGTGAGGAAACCGTCGCATTAGATTGCGGATGCCCGCACGCTCCTTGGCTGCTCTCGAGGGTGTTCAGATACAAATTCAATCGAGAATTTTCATAGACACGACACGCGCACCCTCGCTCAAGGCATTTCGGGAAGGGCTCGACACGGTGTCGATGCCCAACGAGCGTACCTGCCCAGAGATGCATCCCTCTACGCGCAAGTTCGTATCCATTCCGATCTCCTGACCGCCCAAGTCAGCGGCGGATGGAAATTTGTACGATTTGATGACCACTTGCTACAGTCGCTTCGTTTGCTGGCGTGTGGAGGCGATATCGTGGACGCGGTCGCCGCTGCCAATGACCCCGTCCAGATGATCGACACACCTCGATTGTCCGCGTGGATTAGCATCGAGTGTGCATCATCCGGAACAGAGTTCAGTCGATGGGACTGTCTCGCCATGCCGCAACCGGCTCCGAAGCAGCAGGCATAGAACGAGTCTGTTCGCGCCGAAGATACCTGTACCCGCGACACGGCGCGTCTCGTGCGCTTGCGCGCTGAGCCTACGCTCGAGGCTATCACCCAGTTAGAGAAGGAGTTGGGGTGCGAGCAGTTCCGGTCTCACGCCGCCGACCGCGCGAGAGCGTCGGCCCCTGATCTCGTTCGGACAACCTGCGATTCGGCACTTCGATCGAACGATCGCGCCAAAGGCGAAACGCTCCGCACGGTTGCTGCTGAACAGTGGAGATGACGAAGATGAAGCGCCTCCCACGATGCCGCAACGTGTTGTCCCGATCACGACATAGCCGCGTGTTTGACGCTGCATCCAACGCCGTTCGCCGCGCGCCGCCTGGCGTACGACATGGTCAGGTCATAGCGCTTGGTCAGCTTCCCAAAATCCTTGGGAAGCTTGAATCACTGCTCGCCGATTTTAGCCACTACGATTGAGTACAAGCCCTTGTCAGCAATACCGTAACACCGGCCCTGCGCGGCCTGGTCCAATACCGATCGCGGGTTGTCCAGACAGTCGGATCAGGGGGTGACGCTCTCGCGCAGTCGGCGGAGCTGGGACCGGAGCTGTTCGCAGCCCAATTCCTTCTCGAACTTGGTAATCGCCTCGAATGTAGGCTGCTCAGCGCGCAGGCGTGCCAGACGCGCCCTATCAAGGGCACAGGCATCTTCGGCGCGAACGGGTTCGCTCTGCGCCTGCTGCCTCAGGGCCGGTTGCGGTGCGGCATTTACGCCAGGGGACGGAGTTGTATCGCTGACGAAGCTCTCGAAGAGGCGCTGCACTTGCGGGCGCAGCCGGCTGCAGGCGACCTCGCGCTGGAGCTTGACGATCTCGTCGGGCACAGGGTTGGAGCGCAGACGCGCCAGGCGCGTTTCGTCGCGGACACAGGGGTCTGCGGGCTCGATCGCCGCCTGGGCCCCAAGCGGTGATCTGAGGGGGTCCTCCTTCGCGGCCGGCGGCGTGATTGCTGGCGCCGTTGGATTGACCCCGGCAACACTCGGCTTTGGCAGGGCCGGAACCGAAACCGGCGGGGGGCTTGGCGCAGCCGCCGCAGGCTGCAGCACCGGCGCGACATTTGGCGGATCCGGCAGCGGCACCAAGGCGATGGTTGAGCCGCCGAGAGAGCCATAGATGAACGGCTCCTGCCGTCCACCGGTCATGGCGATAACTGCATCGCGGACGCGGCCAAGCGCGATCCGAATATCGACGCCGGGCGCGGCAAGGTGCCGCAGCAGCGCGGTTGCGTAGGGACTATTGAAGCCGTCGCCGTCATAGGAAATCGAGCCGGCCTTTGCCGCGTAGGCCACCAGCGTATCGGCGCTGACTTCATCAAGCTTCGCCAGCCCGCCTCTGGTCGCCGCGCGGCCTGCGGAGCGCAGCTTGGTCGCGAACGGGTTGTCGCGACAGGCGTCGAGCAGGATCAAACGCAGGCGGCGTACCGGCTGAAGCGCCCAGATGATGCGGTCGAGTGCGATAGCTTCATCGTCGACGTCGTAGTCGCGGCTCAGCTTGGCGTCGACCGGTATCAGATAATTGGTGCCGCTGATCTCGATGCCATGCCCGGCGTAATAGACCACCGCAATATCAGCGTTCTCTGCCGTGATGAGGAATTCGCGCACAGTGCGCTTGAAGTCGACGACGCCGAGATCAGTGCGTGAAAAGACGACGTCGAAGCCGATCGATTTGAAAAGCGCTTCCATCGAATAGGAGTCATTAGTGGTATTGGACAGCGTGGCTGCGTTCTTGTAGGCGGAGTTTCCAATCACCAGCGCGACACGACGCTCCGCTGCGGCCGCATTGGAGAACATCGCGCCGATGGCGAGACAGAGGCCGAAAATCATGAGTTGGCGCAGTTTCATGGCTGCATCAATATCAGTATCAATATCAGTAACTTCGCCATGAGCGATGGCGGCGCTTGTAGCGCTTCCGCGGCGGCTGGCCGCTCTCCGTCACGTTGACGGTAATGACTTCCGAGTAGACTGCCGGATCGTGCGGCACGTGAGCGGCGTCGGCGAACAGCAGGCGCAGCTTGTGCTGGCCGACCGGCAGCGTGATCTTCGCCTCGGTCTGGCCGGCGCCGAAATGCAGATGGTTGAAGTCGTTCGGGGTCGGTATGTCGAGCGGCGGCAACTCGGTATCGACGAGTAAATGATGGTGGCCGGTGTTGGGCTTGTCGAAGCCCGCCGGTGCCACGCCCATGTTCAGCAGGCCGAAGCGGATAACCGGGTTACGAGAAATATAGGCGCCGTTCTTGGGATAGATGAAATAGACCTTGGCATCCTTCGGCGAGGGGTGACGTCCGCCTGAAGCAGGTGGTGCCGTCTGCTCCGCCGCGGGGGCGGTCTGCTCGGCTACCTTAACCTTGATCCGTTCGGATATCACCGGAGGCGAATGCGGAACGTGATTCTTGTCGGCGAACACGAGCTGCAGCGTGTGCTCGCCAGGTGTCAGCGAAATCTCGGCCTCGGTCTGTCCCGCGCCGAAATGCAGGTGCTGGAAGTCGTTGGGGGTTTCGACATTCAGCGGCGGCGTCGGCGCGTCAATGATCAAGTGATGGTGACCGCTATTGGCCCGGTCCGAACCTGCCGGCGCTACGCCCATGCCACGCAGGCCGAAATGCAGAGTGGTCTTGGGTGGCAGCGTGTCGCCGTCCTTCACTCCGATGAAATAGACGGCTGCCCCCGCCGGCGACGGCGTCGGTCCGCCGGCCTGAGCCTGTGCGGCGTGGCAATGCATCAAGCCGGCGATAAATGGAACCAGGACTGATGGCAGGAAGCGATGCGTCATCGCGCTCTTCCCAATGTCTGGACCGCAGCAGTCGCGGTAATCTGAAAAAAAATGCAAAAACCTAGTATTATCCCGTCAAGCAAAGCGAGCGGGTCGGGCAAACGATATTCCTTTGCCGCCCAATGTAAATCCGAAATTCCTCGGTCGGAACCGTCGCCTTGCCGGCTGAGGCTGGATGAAGCATGTTATGCCCATTTGCATGTGACATTTCATACTCTCGATCGTTCAGGCCTACTGGAGATCACAACATGAAATTGGCCATCTTGTCTGTGATCCTCCTCACAGCGCTAGTGGAATTGGCGAGTTCTGTGGCGATCGCCCAGAGAGGGCTGAGCAGCGGCCAGCCTGCCGACCGGCCGTCCGCGCCATCCAACACCAGGGTGGCTCAAAATAGTGCCCCTCCGGAACCAGGAGAACTATTTCGCGATTGCGACAATTGTCCTGAGCTTGTGGTGGTGCCGCCGGGGGATTTCGTGATGGGATCCAATGAGACGCCCTATGAGAAGCCCGAGCATCCGATCAGCATTCGCAAGCCCTTCGCCATCGGCCGCCGCGAGGTGACGTTTGCGGAGTGGGATCAATGCGCCGATGCTGGCGCTTGCAAAGTGCGTCCCGACGATCACGGCTGGGGACGCGGCGACCGCCCAGTGATCAATGTCAGCTGGGAGGACGCCAAGCTCTTTGTCGCCTGGCTGTCGCAGAAGACCGGACAAAAATACCGTCTTCCCAGCGAGGCGGAATGGGAATATGCCGCGCGCGCGGGGACCAGGACGCCTTTTTGGTGGGGACGAGAGGTAGGCGCGGGCAAGGCACAGTGCGAAACCTGCGGCAGTCCGACCAAGCAGCGGATAGTTCCCGCTGGCTCGTTCCGGCCAAACGGCTTCGGGCTCTACGACACATCAGGCAATGCGGCGGAATGGGTCGAGGATTGCTGGAACGACTCCTATCGCAATGCACCGAAGGACGGGTCGCCCTGGACGTCGGGCGATTGCCGCCTGCGGGTGCTGCGCGGGGGGAACTTCCTGAGCAAGGCCAGCGACGTCAGATCTCCGGCGAGGTTTCGCTACGACGTTGACGTGCGCTACTATGCCAACGGCTTTCGCGTCGCGCGCGAGTTGCAGTGAGCACGAAGGGTGCGGGAAGGATGCGCACGATCGTTGCGGTGATACTGATGTTTGCCGCTGCGCCGGCCGCTGTGGCGCAGTCCTACTCGTTCAGCGGGCAAATCGGCTATCTCCACGAATGGGAGATGACGGGAAATCTCGCGAAAACGGTAACGCGCCTAGGTGCGGACTATTCAGGGGCGATGACGCTGCGACACGTCGGCCTGTGCAGCGTCAATGGCGTCGAGCAAAAGCAGGCGCGTATGCAGCTGAAGGTTTCGTCCGCACGCCTGGAAGGCACGTTGGTCATGGACGGCGATCAATGCCGCATCGTCGCATCTGGCTCATCTGGATCGGGACTGCTGACCTGCCGCCACGGACAGGACGTTCCGATCAATCTCCTGATCGGCCCGGCGGTCGAGACCAAGGCGACTGATCGCGTCGGCAGCAATCCTTGAACAAATCGTCAGACACTTTTGTCTGTGAGCGAGACAGTTGTCGAATCGCGGCGTCGCCATAAGCAGCCACAACGCTTGTATCCTGGACCATTGCGTATCGCAGTCTTTTGGGCCTTGAGGGCGCCAAGAGCTTGCAATTTCATTTTTGCGAACGCTGGCGAGCCTCAGGTACCCTGTGAGCATGATCACAGACGACCTCTTCTGCAGCCTTGTATGGCCTCCGATATGCAGGGTCGACCTTGCTAACCAGGATGTTCAGAGGAGGCGTACATGGCTCAAGTCTACTTCCATGTCTCCAACGCTCGAGGAGTGTTGATGGATCGTTGCGGTACATCCGTCTCCGACCTGATCGAGGCGTGCGAGAAGGCCGCCAGCAGGGTGCGATCGGTCATCGCAGCAGCCAACCTTGAAGATTGGCGTGATTGGGTCTTGCATGCCATCGATGAGGCCGGCGATGAGATTTTCGTCTTGCCCTTCGCATTCGTGCTCGGCAAGCCGCACTGAGGACGTCATGCCGTCGAAGCTGCCGTCATTCATGCGTTTTCACCAGTGCTTGGATGCGATCGCGACGACATTCCTCCGGCGTGCCTTCGCTGGAGCGATAAGCGCGCAGCGGCATTTCCGTCGCAGCCCGCACGCCATCTTGAGAGCACCCACAGCTCCTAGCGCGACGCAAGGTCGTGCATCGAATGCGCTCGCAGGCGCGCCGTTCGCGCGACCGAACAGCATGGAAGCCGAGGCAACTGTAGCAATCTTGCCGCGCTCATAAGTATCTCGCGTGACGGCTGTAAGCGGTCCCCAGGCTCCAGCGTCGGGAAACTTGAATCACTGTTCGTCGATTTATCCCATCATGCAGACCCTAGGGGCATGGCCGTGGCGACGACGGCCCTGAGGATGCCAGCTGGCTCACAGCGTAATCCAACAGGTTATGACGTAGCCAAAGCTGACTGCCACTGTGGGGCGCCCGTGATTTCTGTCACAGATGGAAAAGCCAGCCTCGTGTATCAAACACGCATGTTGAAGCACTGGCTTGCTTCGAGCCAGATGTTGTTCACATGCAACCCCCAAGGAGGGAATTCATGAGTGAAGCGTATGAACTGGTTGATGCGGAACTCGACGCGGTGTGCGGAGGGCTCTTCGACTTCAGCAATTTGACAGGCAATATCGTGGTACAGCCAAACATTGCTACGCAGGTTGGTGTTGCCGTCGGCGGCTTCAGTGTCTTCGGTAACGGTGGTGCTGCTAACGTCGCACAGCTGCTCGCTCAGTCGAGTGTCAGCTCGATCGGCTAAGTCACCGATTCCCGCACACCCCCTTGGCTGCTCCTGGGCGTGTGCGGGTACTTATTTCAATCGAGAATTCTCATGAACACGGTCCCGTCGCGGGATTGGTAGGAATTGAGAGTGGCGTAGTCTCCGAGGTGATCAACCTCGAATCATCCGGCGTTGGAGCGCTCAATCGCATGATCGGCTCCTCGGCCAGCGAGCCGGCATTCCACGTGTCCCAGCTGCTCTTCACATTGCGCCACACCCGGCCCACCGTGTCCTTGCCGATGGCGCCAGCAACAGAGCGCTGAGGGCGCGGCGCTCCCGCCGCGTGTTGGTGCCGGCCAGGTAGCTGCTGGCGATCAGCGCGTCGGCGGCCAGCGTGCGGCGATGGTACTCCCGCAGCGCCTGCTTTCCATTCCGTCGTCCCGCCCTCCGGGGGTGTCAATTCGGGCACGCGGGACCGCAATCTTAATCGGCCCAAAGGTACCGGTCAGCAACCGCAGCCGGCTGCCGTGCCGATGACCCGCAATGCCAAGCGTTCCCTCAAAACCGGCGCGGACCCGCACGAGCCGCAGCGAGCACGCTGCGGATCAATTCTTCAATAAATTCCCGCGCTCGTTCCCGTACCGCAGTTTCGATCGGATCGAATCGATCGTCGAAAAGCTGGGGAGCCGCTTTCCCTCACACTGCGGGGATGGTATCTTCGTGATGTTGCTGGTCACGGCGTGGTCTTCGATCTGGCGCTCCAACGCCGGATGCTTCGAGGTTGATCACCTCGGAGACAACACCACCTTCAATTCCAACCAATCCCGCGACGTACGCCGCGGGGTACGAGCACAAAATGGTTCGTGGCGTGGCGCGCGAGAACGCATCGCCCCTTGATCTCACAGGCTCCGCGATCGAGAAGCCATGGATTGGTGTCGTCGAAACCCTTCCGATTGGCGGTGGCTGCCAACTCTTGCTCGCCGTGGATTATGTGCTTGCTCAGTCAAGCGCTTACCTGTCGCTGCCAGCGCCAGTAACCGCAGCCGTCGTGATTAAGCGGTTCAAAGCGTCCGGGGAAGCTGCGTTCCAGCCTAAGCTCCCCTGCGATCCTGTTTACCAACCACGCAGCGCCATGCTGCCAGGCGCTCGGCCGGATGCTGGTTCATCCACTCGGCGAGCTGCGGTGCGCCCGTCAGGCAGGACTGCATCGAGACGTCGGCGAAGTCCGAGGTGGTGACGACCTGCTCGTGGCAATTTGTCGGAGAAGAGAGACTGCAGAGCACGGCGATGATCGTGATCACGACAGGAGATCCCCGTCGCTGCGAAGGGCATTGGCGCCGCCGACCGTATGCCTTATCGGTGCCTTGTCATGCTGCTCCCTGACCGGATCAGCCGGCGGGAAGATGCTGTCATATATCGCGCGTGCTTCTCGAATTAAGCGGGCTCGGTCGCGCTCAGACTTTGGGGAAAATCGAACAATCTCGCCCATGTTCGCTCCGTATGGTGGGCTGTGAGGCTGCCCACCAGGTCATGTACACCACTCGGGTTCAGCGCTAGCAGCAGCCGATCGAGCGAGTGCTTTGGCTGCATCGACATGCGAAGCTTTCACAGCTCGCCGCTCGTAGTCGTCAGCAAGAGCCCTAAGCTGACCGGCAATCGCTCGGTCTGTCATGGTTTCGGCATGGCGGAGCAAAGTCCGTGCTGTCTCTAAATATGCATTGCCTCGTCGTGAGATCTGAATCGTCATGAAGCCCTCGCGCGGTTGTCTCGCAGCTGGTCCAGGGGATCCGGAGCAGCCTACCCAATTGCGGTTACTTTCCCTGCGAACTCTGAAGCGATCGACGCTTAGCTGGACGGTGTAGCCTTCGTGCGTGTCATTGGGAGCAAATTTCAATTCACTAAACGAGCCTGCTGATCGCGAACGCAGCAAGGAGAAACACTATGAAAATTGCAAACTCTGGCATGACGTCGCTCCTATCGTGATCTCCGAAGTACCGTATATGCCCGAGGCGATCTTGATCGTTCGGGATCTATTTAGAGAAACACTGCAGTTGGCAGCGGAATCGCTTTTGATGGACCCGGCCGGGCCATCCCCTGTGGGATGAGCATCTCTCGGCAGGTAGGCACGGGTACGCTCGTCGCGCATCAACACCGTGTCGAGACCCTCTTTCCGTAATTCATTGAGCGAGGGTGCTCGTGTCCATGAAAACTGTCGATTGAAATGAGTGCCCGCACACCTCGGGAGCAGCCAGGGGTGTGCGGGCTCCCGTAAGTTAGCCGATCGAGCTGGTGTTCGACTGGGCGAGCAGCTGCGCGACGTTAGCAGCACCACCGGCACCGAAAACGCTGGAGCCGCCCTGAGCCACACCAACCTGCGTGGCAGTGTTCGCCTGCGCGACGATGTTGTTGGACAGATTGGTAAAGTCGAAGATCCCGCCGCACACCGCGTCGAGTTCCGCATCGATCAGTTCATGCACTACTTTCATGAGTTCCCTCCTTGGGGGTTGCATGTGAACAACATCTGGCTCGAAGCAAGCCAGTGCTTCAACATGCGTGTTTGATACACGAGGCTGGCTTTTCCATCTGTGACAGAAATCACGGGCGCCCCACGGTGGTAGTCAGCTTCGGCTACGCCAAGGTGAACTCTTGGCCAGAATGATCTTTGTTTGTTGGATGTCGGCCTGGATCATGACGACAAAATTCGCGCACCCATGATGCCGCTCTGCAAATAATCGACACGTCTATTGTCCGCGTGCATCAGCAGGGTGCCTGCATCAACTGGAATAGAAGACAATCCATGCGACGGTCACGTGGCGGATTGATCAGCAAAATTCATGCTGCCTCTGTCGGAAACCTAATCCGGCTGGCACGTGATGTTGGATCGCGCAATGCTTCTGCCTTATGAGAGAAGCTTGCAGCCTGGTATGGTCGGTGCTGGTTTCATTGTTCCGGGCGCGGGCGTCGTCGGAAGCTGAGATCCTGATCCTTCTCCATCAACTGACATTCAGCGACGGCACCAGCCGGAGAGATAGCCTTCAGTGTCACGGATCGCCTGATCTTTGTTGGCCTGTATCGTTGGTACAAAATACCGTCAAGGCGTGGCGCTGCAAATTGCCGCACGGCTGCGGCCGACCGGCCGTACCGTTGGAAATTCGTCGGCTGATCCGCGAGATGAGCATCGCCAACCGTTGTGAGGAGCGCCAAGATCGATGGAGGGCTTCTCAGGCTCAGCATCGACATCGGCCGGATCAGGCCAAGTACATGGCGCGGAGGAGGGGCCCTTCCTCCAGGGATGGAAGACGTTCCTTCGGAACCATGGGGATGGCATTGTCGCAATGGACCTCTTCGTCGTGCCGACGATTTCGTTCCGGCTGCTCTATGGTTTGCTGATCATGGGTCATGGCGGCAATCCTGTGGTTTGGGATCACGGCGCACACGACGGCCGATTGGATTGTCAATCAGCTCACCGAAGCCTGTGGCTGGGAGCAAATCCATCGTTACTTAATCAGGGACCGAAATCGAGCCTATGGCGAGATCGTTGTCCGCCGGGGTTTGGTCTATCGGCGTTCGAGACCGCCTGACGGCTTCCTGCTCACCTTGGCAAAACGCGTACGCTAAACGGTTGATCGGCTCAATCCGGCGGGAATGAATCGATCATGTCGTAGTGTTTGGCGAACGCCATCAGCGCCACGTTCTGCCGTCTTACAAAGATGACTACAACGCCACGCGCACTCATTTGTCATTGAACAAGGGTGCCCGGCTCGTACCATCAATATAGCCGGATGTGATTTACGGTAGGCACAGGCGCCCGTGATTTCTGTCACAGATGGAAAAGCCAGCCTCGTGTACCAACACGCTCAGTGAGGCGCTGGCTTGCTTCGAGCCAGATGTTGTTCACACGCAAACCCAAAGGATGGAAATCATGAAAGTAGTGTATGAACTGATCGATGCGGAACTCGACGCGGTGTGCGGCGGGATCTTCGACTTTACCAATCTGTCCAACAACATCGTCGCACAGGCGAACACTGCCACGCAGGTTGGTGTGGCTCAGGGCGGCTCCAGCGTCTTCGGTGCCGGTGGTGCGGCTAACGTCGCGCAGCTGCTCGCCCAGTCGAACACCAGCTCGATCGGCTAACTTTCGAAAGCCCGCACACCCCTGGCTGCTCCCGGGGTGTGCAGGTACTCATTTCAATCGACAATTTTCACATGCAACCCCAAAGGATGGAATTCATGAAAGTAGTGCATGAACTGATCGATGCGGAACTCGACGCGGTGTGCGGCGGGATCTTCGACTTTACCAATCTGTCCAACAACATCGTTGCACAGGCGAACACTGCCACGCAGGTTGGTGTGGCTCAGGGCGGCTCCAGCGTTTTCGGTGCCGGTGGTGCGGCTAACGTCGCGCAGCTGCTCGCGCAGTCGAACACCAGCTCGATCGGCTAACTTTCGAAAGCCCGCACACCCCTGGCTGCTCCCGAGGTGTGCGGGTACTCATTTCAATCGACAATTTTCACATGCAACCCCAAAGGATGGAATTCATGAAAGTAGTGCATGAACTGATCGATGCGGAACTCGACGCGGTGTGCGGCGGGATCTTCGACTTTACCAATCTGTCCAACAACATCGTTGCACAGGCGAACACTGCCACGCAGGTTGGTGTGGCTCAGGGCGGCTCCAGCGTTTTCGGTGCCGGTGGTGCGGCTAACGTCGCGCAGCTGCTCGCGCAGTCGAACACCAGCTCGATCGGCTAACTTTCGAAAGCCCGCACACCCCTGGCTGCTCCCGGGGTGTGCGGGTACTCATTTCAATCGACAATTTTCATCGACACGAGCACCCTCGCTAAGGGAATTACGGGAAGAGGGTCTCGACACGGTGTCGATGCGCGACGAGCGTACCCGTGCCTACCTGCCGAGAGATGCTCACCCCACGGGGGATGGCCCGGCCGGGTCCATCAAAAGCGATCAGGAAACCCTGTAAATCCTGGAAGGTGAGAGATCCTCCGCCCCAGGTCCGCTCCACACAACCGCTGTGCTCTTCTGGAGGTCGCCCTGTGGTCTCCCAGACGACTTCGCTCACGTGGGCTCTTGCTAGTCCCTATTTCGGTTCGCAGGACTGTGAAGTGCACATGATGTTTCAGGATCGCTGTCCGCCGCCGTCAGGCTGGCGATGAGCCGGTTCAACCAACTGCCGCTCGGCAAAATCCGAAAACGGTCCCGGCTCGCTCATGAGCTCTGCGAAGCTTCCCGTTTGCACGATTTTGCCGCGCGAGAGCATGACAATACGATCTGCATTGCGGATGGTGCTGAGGCGATGCGCAATCACAATCCGCGTGATGCTCAGTCGTTCCAGCGAGGCGCCGACGATGCTTTGGGTTTGGTTGTCGAGCGCGCTGGTTGCCTCATCAAACAGAAGAATCCGTGGCGAACGCGCAAGAGCCCGGGCGATCAATAGTCGCTGCCGCTGACCGCCTGACAGCGTACTCACGCCTTCCGCGACCAGCGTATGCATGCCCATCGGCATCTGCGAGATGTCGGCATCCAGCGCCGCCAGTCGGGCGGCCTCCCACGCCTTCTCCAGCGACAAATCAACGCCGCCGCAGATGTTTTCGTAAAGGCTTCCGGTTGCGAGCTTGGTATCTTGCAGCACCACCCCAAGCTGACGGCGTACCGCGCTGATGTCGAGCGTGTTGAGCGCCTTGCCGTCGTAAAACACCGTGCCGGCTTCCGCCCGCTCAAAACCGAGCAGCAAACGAAAGAGCGACGATTTCCCGCTGCCTGAGGGACCGACGATCGCGACGTAGTCACCGGTCGCAATGCTTAGGCTGACGTCATCCAGGACCTTCGGCCCGCCTTGCGCATAGCGGAAGACCACGCCGGAAAGTTCGATCTCTCCGGATAGTTCTCCAGGCGATCGCCGTTCCCCGGAGATCTCGGCCGAGGTGGAAATCACGGGCTTCAAGCGGGTGAGGTGTGGAATCGCCACCAGCGATTCGCTGACGCTCGAGGCCCAAGTGCCGATCGCGGCCATGGTCTGTCCGAACGCTGCCAGAAAGCCGAGAAAAGCGCCGAGATCGAGCAGGACGCGACTGTTTGTGTAGGAGGCAAGCGCAAAGATGGTCAAACTCGCCAGCATCGGAAAGGCGCTGTCAAAGGTGGCCAGCGCGTTCGCCGCTTGCTGCGAGACGATAAAATAGCGTCTCTGCACGGCAAATTGTTGCGACCATCGCGCTAACGCGCGCGCCGTTGCGCCTGCCACGCGCAACTTGCTGACTCCCGTAATCAGTTGCAGCACAAAGCCGCTGACGTTGCCTTGCAGGTTGAAATGTCTGGTTTCATAGTAGAGTCGCAGGGCGCTCGTGGCAAGAATCACAGCCGCTCTGATCATCGTGAGCAGCAGTGCAATGGCGCCCAGACGGAGGTCATAGTAGAGCATCAGCCCAATGCTGAAGAGACAAAAGAACGAGGCCGTAAAGCCGCGCAGCACGCGTCCGGTGAAGATCCGGCGAGCGGCGTTGATGCCCATGGCGCGATCGACCAAATCGCCGCTTGTATATTCGCGAAACAGAGAGGTGGGTAGGCGGAGCAGTCGGTCGATCAGCGCGGCCTGAAGCTTATAGTCGAGCAGACCTTCGAGCCTTAGCGTGACCCGTCCTTGCATCATCTGCAGACTGGCCATCGACATAGCGGTGACCGTCAGCGCAAGCGCACAAACAACGAGCTGATCGATCTCGGTGCGTGGGATAATCGAACTGACCAGGACATTCGTCAGCAATGGCGGCATCAGCGACAGTAGCCCGATTGCCAGAACAGCCAACGCGATGCGCGCGATGCTACCTGAGACGCCTCGCATCGCGAAGGTAAGCAGATCGCGGTATCGAAGAGGGTGGGACGGCAACGCTGGATAGAAAGCGATGGCCTCCGGATTGAGCTCGCCGGCAACGGAGCGATCGACCAAGCGATGCCCTCCGCCTTTCGGATCGAACATCGTGTAGGTGTTCCCCCGATTGCGCACCAGAGCCACTGGACTGCGTTGGTCTCCAAGCCAACCGAGGAGCGGTCCAACATCGGTCTTCCACCAGACATCGCGCAGGACCACACGGCGGACCCGCAATTGGGCCGTGCGAGCGATGTCCAAAATCTCGCTGAAGGCCTGCCCTGCGGGCTGAGCTCGCTGTGAGAGCGTAATCGGTATTCCCAGTTCTTCTCCGACGATGCGACAACTGCAAAGCAGAGGGTCCGTCGGGTCCCACTCTGATTTCGCGCGATCGGGCTTTCTGACCACGACATCAGAGAGCCGCTCAAACGAGTCGAGTGTTTGCGATACAATGAGTTCGCCACGCCGGGCTAGCTGTTCCCGCTCTTGAATGGCGCCTTCTGCCAGGCTGCGCTCAAGTTGGGCTATAACTGCCAGCTGGAATCGATCAATCGCGGGCCAGAGGAGTAGGGCATCCGGCGGATCCGCGTCGAGACGCAATTTGCACCCGTGCTCGCCGGCTTCCACCCACACTCCAGCGGTCAAAGGGAGGGGAGGTTGGCCGGGAGCGAAGCTCGGGCCGAGGCTCATGAGCTTTACCGTTCCGGTTTCGAGGCGTGCCCATACGAGGTCCCGCATCGGACTGCGGCGGCGCTCGCCCGGCTGCAGTTCAATCGCTTCACCGCCCACCTGCTCGGAAATGGTCTCGCTTGCCGCCGAGCGGGCCATGAACGTCGCCAAGTGGGCAATCCAGCCAGACACATGTCCAAAGGACGCAGCACTTCGCGGCACCTCCAAAACCTCCGTCCCGGGGGCTCCGACGGCGATGATTTGCAACCGGCTGCCCGAGGTTTCGCAGGCATTGTGCAGGTCCAGAATGCCTTCGCCGGTTTCGAGACGGAACAAATGCTGGCGCGTGCCTGTCGGCTGAACTGCAAACAAATCGACATGACCCGCGGCCACTTGAAGAACGTGTTCGTGGTCGCTGAGAAGCATCGGGCGACGCGCATCGAGCGCAGTCCGGTGCAACAGGCCGATCGGCACCTCGCGCTGATGCCCAATGAAATTTTCGCTGGCAAATCGATCTGTCATCCGCGCGCCACCAGTTTGGCGTAGGAGGCCTGAAGCGCAAGAAGCTCTTCATGCGTGCCGCGTTCAACGATTCGACCGCGTTCGAGCATGATGATTTCGTCGCAATCGCGTATCGTGCTCAGGCGGTGCGCGATGATGATGCAGCTGCAGCCTCGGCGCCGCAGGTTGTCGTCGATGGATTTTTCGGTGATCGGATCAAGTGCAGCCGTCGCTTCATCCAGGACAAGGATCGAGGGATTGCAAACCAGAGCTCGGGCGATTTCGATGCGCTGACGCTGGCCGCCGCTGAAGTTCGTGCCGCCTTCATTGACGTAGCAGTCATAATTGCCCGGTCTGATCGCGAGGTCTTGATGAATCAGCGCGTCCTTGGCCGCTGTCAGCAGGTGGCGCTCATCGGTTGTTGAATCCCAGAGCGTTAAATTGTCTCGTGCGGTTCCCTCGAACATAAAGATGTCCTGGTCGACATAGGCGACGGAGTTCGCAAAAACGTCCGCAGGAACATCCGTCAACTTCCATCCATCAAAACGAATCTCGCCCGACCAGGGTCTGTACAGTCCGCAGATCAGTTTGCCGAGGGTTGACTTTCCGCTGCCCGACACACCGACGAGCGCGACTCGTGAACCGGCAGGGATCACCAGCGAAAGATCCGCCAAAAGCGGCGGCTCGAGCACCGAATAGCCGAAGCTGACGTTGTGAAGTTCGAGTCGGCCGGCAAGCTTGGGCGGGAACGCATCCACATGTGTCGGCGTTGGCGGCGCTAGCGGGTACCGGTAGACATCCTCGAGCCTTTCGAGCGATCCCTTCATGGTTTGCAGGCCGCCGAAATAGTTCACGAGACCGACGAAAGGCTCGGAGAAACTCATTGCCAAGGTTTGGAAGGCCACGAGGCCTCCCAATGTCAGCGAGCCCTGAATGACCCGCCAGCCTCCGAAACCAAGAATCGCGGCGATCGTGAGGCCCGTGAGCAGGGTCGGGACCATGTCCAATATGATGGCGGAGGCGCCGATCCTCTGTTCTGCGTTGAGGTTTTTGGCCTGAAGGCCAGCCCACCTGCCGAAGGCGTCGTCTTCCAACCCACTTGCCTTGACTGTTTCGATGGTCCGTACCATGCCCACGGTCGCCGCGAGCAGCTTTCCCTGTTCGAGCCCCAACTTATAGCTCAGTTCCTGGCGGCGTGGAGCGACAAGCCGCAGGATAAGAACATTGATCAAAGAGATTGTGACGCAAAGCGCGGTCAGGGCGACGTCGTAGACAGCCATAGCCGCGGCGAACAAGACCACCGACATCAGGCTGAGCGCATTGGCGGCAATGCCGCTTGAAAGCAGCTGGGCGATCTGTTCGTTGGCTGAAATGCGGTTCGAAATATCGCCGGCGTGGCGTTGGGTGAAGAATTCCAGCGGCAGCGTCATGACGCGCCACAGAAAGCGGCTGGTCATCACGACGGCGAGCTTGGTCTGCAGCCGCAACAGCAGCGATTGGCGCAGGATGGTCAGAAAGGCCCGGAAGGCCGCCGTCAGCGCCATGCCGATCAGGAGCGGCACAAGCCAGCCGCGCGTGTGCTGGATCAAAATGTCATCAACAAAGATTTTTGAGAAGCCCGCGGCAACAATGTTGGGTACGACCGCGGCGATGCTGACAACAACCAGCAGGGCCACCGCTTTCTTTGATTGGCGCAGCTCACGCATGAGCAGGCGTATGCCCTTCGGTTTGCTGCCAACCTTCTCGAACTTTTCGCCGCGTTCAAACACCAGGACAACGCCGGTGAAGGCGAGGTCGAGCTCGACCAGATCGATCCGCCGCCGCCCGCTCGCGGGGTCGTTTATGTAGGCGCGCTTTTTGTCAATTCCTTCCAGGACCACAAAATGGTTGAAGTTCCAGTGAATGATGCAAGGCATCGCCATTTCGGCAAGTGCCGGGGGTTCGACGCTGTAGCCCTTCGCCGTCAGCCCGTATCGGCGCGCCGCTCTGATGACGTTGCTCGCCTTGCTGCCGTCGCGCGATACGCCGCATGCGATACGAAGCTGCTCCAACGGAATCCACGCCCCGTAATAGGCGAGAATGATGCCAAGCGCTGCCGCACCGCATTCGACGGCTTCCATCTGCAGGATGATGGGTGTCCGTCGGATGCTTCGGCGCGGCAACCAGCTCGCCATGCGGTTGACGTAAGATTTGGGCCGCCCGCGCTTGCCGGTTAGCTCGTTTGGAGTAGGCTTATCCATCAATTCCCGTGATTTGCTTGAGCAGTGGTACTACCAGATCGAGGGGGCGCCGCCGGCGTGTTGTGATCTCGGCCCGCGCCAACGTTCCGCTCGTGAGATTAATGCTCGGCCCCTCGCCAACGGCCCATCGATATCCGGTTGCGGTGGAGGCGTCTTCATCGAGCACAACCGTTGCCGCGTAGGGGGCACCTTCGCGCGAGAAGCGTGAAACCAGGCTGTCGTTATGTAGCAGTGCGGCCATGCCTTGCGGCGTCATCGGAAAATCGGAGATGCTGACCACGCTGCCCAGCATCATGCCAAATTCCTCGCGCTTGACCGTGCTCGGCTCGAGGTGCACCTGCATGCCCGGCTTGATGGATTTACCCCGTTCGGCGGGAATATAGACGACGGCTTCGAGCTTGGCGCCTTCGCTTTCGATCGCAATCACCGCTGTGCCGACGGCCAGCACCGAACCGGGCGAAATCTTCACTTCCAAAACCCGCCCGTCCATCGGGCTGATCACTTTGGTGTTCTGGCTCAGCTGTTCGGCGGTGGCATTCATTTGCCGCCGGGCCTCGTTGAGGGCAAACTCGGACCGCTGAATTTCGCGCCCGCGCTCCGTCTCCAGATCCGTCTTCTGCGACCGTAACTTCAAAATCTCGTTTTGGGCGTCAGTACGGCGTTGTTGTGCATCGGCCAGCTCGCGGCGTCGCTCTTCCAGATTGCGCCGCGTCGTATATCCCTTGGCTAGCAAATCCTCCAGGTTTTTGACGTCGACGGTGAGATATTCGATGCGTTGGATCGTTGCTTTGATCGCCTGTTGCAGGGCGGCTTCAAGTTTTGCAAAGTTCTGGCTTTTGGCGGCGAGCTCGCTTGCAACTTTCGACACCCGGTCGGCGTGCTCCCGCTCGCGTTCATCAAAGACCTCGGTGGCTGCGTTGTGCTTTTGCTTGATGTCGGTTTGAACGATCTCGGCGATGGGCTGGTCCTTGCTGACGCGATCGCCCACCGCGACTGAGACCGCCTGCAGCCGTCCGGCAGCGGCGGATACGGCATCGACGACCTTACCGCCCCTGCTGATGAGGATTCCCTCGCCCGAGACGCGGGTAGGCACGCGCCCAAAGATGCCCCACAGCACGGCCGCCATAAGCGCGATGCACAGCACAAGGGTAAAAATCCAATCAGCGGGCTTGGTGATAACAACGACATGATCGAGCTGCTCGGGAGACGCAGCCCGGTCAAGAGCCGCGGCGCGAAATGCCCGTTGCGGTCCGTCGGTCATGCTCTTATGCTCCGGTGTTCGGAGCGGTTCAGACGTCGACATATCCGCACGCAATGCAATTGATGAACTGAAGTCGACGATGTCGGATATTTGCACAGAATCGACCGTCTAACAATAAGGGGCGGCAGGAAGGGACCAATTGTGACGCACGGGCTGATCGGCACCACGAGACTTTCGTGCCCAGCGCGAATGAAGCGAAAGATGCTGGCGGCAAGCTTGGCGCTTGGGCTGTTGCTACCCAGTGTGTGTTGCGCGGGTATCCTGTCCGAGAGCGATTTCAAGCAGGCGGAGAGCCTTAAGCCACTCTTTGCCAACCTCATGAGCGACCTTGTCGAAACCGTAAAGCGCCCCGATGTTTCCAGCGGCGACGCCGGCTGTATTAACGAGATCATCCGGGAACTTCTCCAGATCTCCGACGAACTAGCAAGCTATGATTATCTGATCACGATGGAGAAAGATCTGACCGACTTTGGCGACAACAATCCGATGCGGGGTATCGTCAAGTTTGCCATCGACAACAGCAGCATGATCTTGATGAGCGAAAGAAAACGGCTGGTTCAGTTATCTGAGCAGTGTGCAAAACATCCGTTGGCGCAAGGCAAGACTCAGCAGGCAGTAAACATCATCGACAAGACGACAGGCATATTGGCTTCCATTCGAGCTCGCCTTTGACCCGGCGAAAAGAATGTGGCCGCCGCAGTGGCCGGTAATTTCAAAATGCGAGTTGTGCATAGGGTTGAGCGGGAGGGGTCTCCTTTCAATCCTTGGTCAGCAGAGTAAGCCTGCAGTCCAGTTTCACCGTGATGCGGATCACGAATACCGGGTCGTCTGAAAGAAAAAAGCGGTGTCACAAAAATCGAAGACGTACGATCGCGATCGTCGTAGAAGGCGTCGATGGCGCTCGTTCCGAACGCGATTGCAAGACGATGAACAATTTGCTGACCGATGAGGCCGGTAAGCCGGCCGACGACGGCAAGCCAACATGATCTTTTCGGTCCACCGCGAGCGCGCCATCCAGCACAAGAAACAAGGCATCAGAGGACGTACCTTGCTCGACCAGCAACGTGCAATGCAGACAACGCCGCAGCACACCTATCAGATTTTGACGAAGCGACCTGACCGGATGGCGGACATCACCGCATCGCTGCCGGTGCTGCCGAACGTGTGGCTCGGGACCAGCGTCGAGAGCGCCGATTATCTTGGGCGCATTGACGATCTGCGCAAGGTCGATGCTGCCGTTAGTTTTGTTTCGTTTGAGCCGTTGCTCGGGTCCGTGGCTCGGGCCGATCTGACGGACATCCAGTGGGCAATCGTCGGCGGCGAGAGTGGCCCGCGTTCGCGTCCGATGGCGGAGCAGTGGGTCGCGGAGATTGAAACCGCATGTCGCAAGGCAAGGACGGCGTTTTTCTTCAAACAGTGGGGCGGCGTTCGCAAGAAGAGCACCGGCAGACACTATCGCGGGCGTACGTTCGATGAAATGCCGCGCGCCGTCGCAATGTCCTGATCCGCGGCCGCCCTCATGCCGCCCGTGCGGCTTATAGCTTCAGCCGACCTGACAGGTTTCGCCGGCTCCGGCGCAACCGCGCTGCTTACAAAGCGAGCCTGCACCGGCTTGGGCGTCAGCTCGACCATCGCTGCATTGGTGCTACCCGCCTGAGCAACCATATCGGTGGTGACGAGGTTGGTCAGTTGCAATTCGTCCCGAGACAGTTCATGCAGATCTTCCCACGGCGGCACATTCAGCGACAGCGACAACAGATCACCCGCGCCGCCCATGTCGAAGGTGTATTTAGCGAGACGCCCAATATCGCGTTCCACGACCATCAGATCATCTGCGCTGTAGGTCGCGGCCTTGGCGTTATTGGCGCGGTCACCGAGCCAGATCTGATGCACCCGAACATGGGCTGTCTCGGGCACGTAGCGCGTTTTGCCCGAGAGCAGCAGGAACACGCACATTGATTCGCAATACGCCACGGGCGCCATGTTGGCAGGAGCGCTCTGCGCGGTATTGGTCTGATCGCTGATGCCGACAGTGGTCAGCGCCCCGAGACTGCGCCAGAGCCGTCCAAGCGCGATCGAGTCGTTGACCGAACCGCCGCTGGAATCCAGCACGATGGTCACGCCGCCGAGCTGTCGGCCGCGGGCGAACTCATCAAATTCCCTTGGACTATCGGCGGTTACGATACCGGCCGCGCTGACCCAGCCCCGGCAATTCGGCTGGCAATCGACCCAGGTGAACTTCATCGGCAGTTTGCGTGCTTCGAGGGCGACGCCGGCATGCGCTGAACCGCTCAGCATAGCCACCAATGCGATGCAGAGGCCGGCGACGAGCAGGATCCAACCTCGGATTGCCGCCCAACGAGCGCGATCAGAGGCCCGATCGGAGATGCGGGCTGGCTCCGAGGTTTCGAGCCTCGAGATTGTCGCCACGTTGATCGAGAGCGACCCGCGCGAGATCAAACGCGCGTAAGCCGAGCGGAAATACGCCATGCGGGAATCCCAACTCTACGCCGGTGGACGATTCGAATATGCGCACCGCGAATGGTCCGCCAGCTATGGGAAATTCTAATCCGAGTCATTTAACCTCCAAGGTTCAAAGAGCAGTAACGGTTGCCTCGCAATGTGTTTTTCGACACACGTCCGGGATAGCCGATCCCAAAGTCAACGACCGTGATGTGCGTCACCGGAACCTCGACCAGAGGCGGTGAGCGAGTAGGGCGCGGGGTTTCGGTCCCGCGCTTTCGTTTGTACTGCTGGTCGCGCTTTGACGCGAACGCTCTAAGAAGTCGCAGGCTGAGAGGGACTGGGCGCCGGCCTGCCGCTTGCTAAGCCGCTTCCTTGGTATGATCGAGAGACGTCTTTAGCGCTGTGCCTCGTTCACCCTTGAGGCAATCACCGGCTTCATTTCCGCACCTATATCGACGGAGGCAACCTCGCGCCGCCCGCCGAGACGAGCGACTGGTTCAAACTGGTGTCGGTCGATCGCAAAATATTATGAAGGCCCGTTCAAGGCCGGATTTGATCATAACGAGATAACAGTCGATCAGGCGTGGCCATTAGGAGCAGGCACGACTCTCGCTATGGGCGAACGCCGAGCGCAAGGCGGAGCAAGGTGACTTCTTCCTGGCTGAACTGATAGTTCAAGATTGGCTTTCTTTCTTTTGACCGGGCTAACAAAACAATCCGCGACCTTTTGCACTGCGCGGTCTTGCAATTTGTGGTCAATGACTTGTGAGTTCGCGCCAATTACTTGTGAACGCGCGCCAACGCGTCCGTGGAGACAGGTTTACGGGGCCGCCGGACCAAAGGGCCAGCGACAAACCAACGCACAGGCGCTTTTCGCATAGTCGAATGTTTCAAACACAGTGAGTGTTGCGAAATTGAGGTTGGCCTCATGACCCTTAAGCGGCGTTCGCGTAGCGAAACCGTGCAGGACGCTCTGCTGTGGGGGCGTTGGGGTCGTGGTGCCCATCCTGCTGACGCTCATACTCCTATAGGCGGTGAGAAGATCCGGCGGAATGCCTTTGCGCGAACATGGGTGCCGACGCGAACGTCGCCGTAGTAGACCAACCAGCAAGCAGCGCGGGACGGATCACGGCGGCGGGTGAGTTCGGGCATAGTCCGCATTTAAGCCGATCGGCACCGGCCGCGGCAACCGGCGCGGCGTGGTCACACCACCGGCTAGACCGGCTCGCCCAACCGCGGCCGGTGATAAATTCGCTGCCGGCCGAGCGGCTGGGAATCGACCTTGGACAGCGGCGGCAGATCGTCCGGCAGGCAATACTTATGGTCCGCCTCGTCGAGCAACGCCGGCACCAACGGCAGCGTCACCCGGACGCGCCTAATTTGCGCGTAGCCGCCGAGCACCGCCAGACTGATCACCATGACATCGCGCTGCATGGGGCGGCAGCGTGGTGCCGGCCGCGGAATCGGTCAATCGGCTGCGGCCGCCCAACGTTTCGACGCGGACCCAAAAATGGACCCAAATTCGGATTCTGACGCCTTTTCGGGAGCTAAATTTACAAGCTCAAAATGAAAGAAGTGGCTGCGTTGCAAGGGTTTTTGGTGGCGCGCTCGGAGAGATTCGAACTCCCGACCCTCGGAATCGAAATCCGATGCTCTATCCAGCTGAGCTACGAGCGCGTGCGGTCTGCCGATTATCAGACTTGGCCCGGCAGGGCTAGCAGCCGAATGTCAGTAGCAGGGATGCCGCCGGCGGTCCTGGCCGATATAGGCAGCGGCGCCCTGGCGGCAGAGGACGGTGGAGGGGCCATCATAAAAGGCGAAGGTGCCGGGCTGCAGTCCGGGACCGTAATTGTGCAGGTAGCTGATTGGGTAGGGCAGGCCCCAATTATGCAGGTGGTACCGATTATGGCGGGCGTCGGCCAGGTTTGGGGCCAGGGTCGCGGCGGACAGCAGGGCGGCGGCAATCAAAAACTTCGCTTTGGTCATTTCGATTCTCCGGAAGTCCTGCCTGAAACTATAGCGATTTCGAGCTGGACGGATAGCCGCGCTTGTGTGAAGGAAAAAATATAGTTAAAACAATAAGATAGGAGATTAGCCTCTAATTCGATCGAAACTTGTGCCGGCCTGGAATTGGGCGGATCTGATTTCGCATTCTAGGAGAACGGATAGAAAAGCTCCGGAAACCCACCCTAAAGCGCCCATTTTTGGCCTCAAGGGATGCTTAACGAATTCCCAACACAGTCCGGCCAGAGTTCTGCTGTCTTGTCCTCATTCTACGGACCGACTATCCCGCGTCTAACCACGGCTACCCGGTTTCCGATCGACCCATGCGCATCACGTCTCTTGCCTTGTTGTCTCTCTGTGTGCTGGTCGCGAGCCCGGCGCGCGCCGACCTGCATATCAGGCGCGATCACGGCGGATATGTCGAGGAGTACAAGGCCAAGTACAAGCTCATCCGCGAGCGCAAGGAGCGCGTCATCATCGACGGCATCTGCAACTCGGCCTGCACGCTGGTGTTCGGCATCGTGCCGATGAACAAGATCTGCGTGACGCCGAAGGCGAGCCTTGGTTTCCACCAGGCCTATTACGACAAGGCCTTCACGTTCGGCATGAAGGTCACGAGTTTGGAAGGCACCTCAGACCTGATGTCCTATTATCCGGATACGGTGAAGGACTGGATCCGCCGCAATGGCGGGCTCACCACCGAGATGAAGAAGATCAAGAACGGCGGCGAGCTCTGGAAGATCGTTGATGCCTGCCCGGAAGAGTGGTGATCGCACGTTGATCGCACTGGCCGCCGCTCAGGCTGCGACGCGATCCCGGTCGGCCCGTTTTGCCTCATAGAGCCGTTTGTCGGCGCGGGTGAGGGCATCGCTGATGCTCTCTTCCGGTGCGACCGCGCAGGCGCTGATGCTGATGGAAACCGTGCGGCCTGGCCCAAGCCCGGATGTGGAATCTTCAGATCGCGCACGGCCTCACGCAGGCGCTCTGCCGCCTGCCGCGCCTCGGTCAGGTCGGCGTCCTGCAGGATGACCGCAAATTCCTCGCCGCCGTAGCGGATCACCAGATCATCCTCGGAACGCATGGCGTGGCGAAGCGCCTCGGCAATCTGCTTCAGGCAATGATCGCCCTCGGCGTGGCCGCCAAAATCGTTGAACAGCTTGAAATGATCGACGTCGATCATCAGTACGCCTTGCCAGCGCGCGCGGGAACGACCGAGGTGGACGATTGCTGCACAAACTGGTCGAGGTACCGGCGATTGAATGCGCCGGTCAGGGAACGGTGTTGGAAAGCTCCGACAGCCGGATGTTCGCCCTGCGAAGCTCGGCTGCGCGCTCGGCGTCGATCACACGCATGCGGCGCGGTTCGGCAAGCCGCGTGAAATCGCGCGGGTCTCCCCGCGCGATCAGTTCTTGCCGCATAGCATATGATCGGGCAACAGGGGCGGCAATGACAGAGGATTTTGACAAGTTCGCCGCCCGTGCGGCGCCGGCGGTTTTCGTCCTGCTGTGGAGCACCGGTTTCATCGGTACCAAGTATGTCGTCAACAATGCCGATCCGTTGACGTATCTGGCGATCCGAATGGCGATCGTGGTGATACTGATGGCCGTCATCTGCGCCATTGCCCGGCCGGCATGGCCGAACCGTATCGAGATCGGGCACAGCGCCGTCGCCGGCATTCTGGTGCATGGAATCTATCTCGGTGGCACGGCGATCGCGATCTCGCTGTCTATTCCCGCGGGCCTTTCAGCGCTGATCCCGGGTTTGCAGCCGATCCTGACGTCCACCATTGCGAACCGCTGGCTGGGCGAACGCGTGACCGCGATACAATGGGGCGGACTGTTGATCGGGCTTGCCGGCGTTGCGCTGATCCTGCACGACCGGCCGATGGGTGGGCAGGCCGGCTGGGGCTGGATTGCGTCGGCTGTATCGCTGGTCAGCATCACGCTCGGCACGCTCTACCAGCGGCGCTATTGCAGCCGCATCGACTGGCGCAGCGGCAACCTCGTGCAATATGTCGCGGTGACCGTGTTCTTTACGATCGGCGCTTTCCTGTTCGAAGCGCGCACGGTGCATTGGACCAGCGAATTCATTCTTGCGTTGGCCTGGCTTGCGGTGGCGCTATCGATCGGCTCGATCGGCTTGCTGTACTGGTTGATCCGGCACCAGGCCGCGACATCGGTGGCGAGCCTGTTCTATCTGGTGCCAGCCGTGACCTCGCTGATGGCCTTCGTGTTGTTCGACGAGCGGCTCGATGCTATCGCGATTTTCGGCATGATCGCCTGCGCCGGCGCCGTGCTGCTGGTCAATCGCAATGCGCCGGCAAAGGCCTAGCTGCCGCGGATCGTCGCGTAGGCCTTTAGCGCGCGCTCGCGGCCGGCCTTGTGATCGACGATCGGACGCGGATAGGTCTTGCCGAGCTCGATGCCCGCGCTTGCGAGTTCAAGCGGCGTTGCGGTCCAGGGCTGATGAATCAGCTTGTTGGGCAATTGCGCCAGCTCCGGCAGCCAGCGCCTGACATAGACGCCATCGGGATCGAATTTCTCGCCCTGCAGGATCGGATTGAAGACACGGAAATAGGGTGCGGCGTCGGCGCCCGAGCCTGCCACCCACTGCCAGTTCGCAGGGTTGCTGCCGGCATCGGCGTCAACAAGCGTGTCCCAGAACCATTGTTCGCCGCAGCGCCAATCGATCAGGAGATGCTTGACCAGGAACGACGCCACCACCATCCGCACCCGGTTATGCATGACGCCGGTGTGCCAGAGTTCGCGCATGCCGGCATCGACGATCGGATAGCCGGTCTGGCCACGCTGCCACGCGCGCAAGGCTTTCGCATGGTGCTGCCATGGAAAGCCGTCGAAATGGGGCTGCAGGTTGCGCGTCGCGAGATCGGGGATGTCGAACAGCAGATGACGGCAGAACTCGCGCCAACCGAGTTCGCTGAGGAACTTTTCGATATCGGCGGACAGGCGAGGGTGCTCGGCCGCGGCGAAGCGCGCGGCATGCCAGACCTGACGCGGACTGATCTCGCCGAAGCGAAGATGCGGCGAGAGCCTCGATGTGCCGTCGCGGTCGGGCCGGTCGCGATCGCCCGCGTAGCCGGCAATGCAGCCGTCGAGGAACGCCTTGAGCCGTGCCTGCGCCGCGGCCTCGCCAGGCTGCCAAGTGTCGCGCAGCCCGCCAGCCCAATCCGGCCGCGTCGGCTCGAGCTTCCAATCCTCCAGCCTGTCGCTTGGGACGTTCGGTGCGCCCTTGAGCGTCTTAGGCGCCGGCAATGGCTTCGGCGGATCGCCCAGCGCCTGCACCCGCCGCCAGAACGGGGTGAACACGCGCAGACCCCGGTTCTCCTTGTTGCGGATCTGGTTCGGCGAAGCCAGCAGGTCGCCGGGAAAGCAGTGCGTGACGATGCCGATCTCGCTCAGCGCCGCGGCAACCTGATCTGCAACGGCCTGGTGTGGTGCCTGCGCAATCTCGTTCCAGTAGACCGCCTCGGCACCGACCTCGCGAGCGAGCGCGGCGATGACCGCGGGCGTAGACCCCTTGCGCAACACAAGCGATGCCCCCCGCTCACGCAGGCTCGCTTGCAGGGCGCGCAACGATTGCGCCAGCCACCATCGTGCCGCGCCGCCGAGCGGCCGAACGCCCGGCGCCTTGTCGTCGAGCACGTAAATGAACGCAACCGACGCGTGCGATTTGGTGGCTGCGTGCAGCGCGGAATGGTCGGAAATGCGAAGGTCGTCGCGATACCAAACGATGGCGGTCATGCGCGCATAGGTTCCATTGAATTTCCTAAGCTTTGCCAACGGTTGTGCCCATTAAGGCGATCGTAAGCAAAACGGGGCAGATTGAGCCCGATTTTGGGGGATTCTTCGTTATGACCACGCGATCCATTGGAAAGTTCCTGCCGGCGCTGAAGCTCCGGCTCGGTACCAAGGCTGTCATCTCTGCCATCCTCCTGATTGCAGTAAATACCGCGCTGGTTGTAGGTGCGGCCCATTGGTCGCTGACATCAGAATTCGGCGACCGGGCGCTCCGGGACATCGAGGTCAATCTGCGCACGCTGGGCCTGGCGTTTGCCGAGACCTACAGCGACGCCAAGATCACGATGAAGGACGGGGCCGTCGCCCGCGCCGAAATTCCCAAGATGCCCGAGTTCAAGGATCACGCGATCGTTGATCGTGCGGTTGGCTACACCGGCGGCAACGCGACGCTGTTCGTCTATGACGAGGCCAGCAACCAGTTCGTCCGCCGCACCACCAACGTGAAGAAAGAGAACGGCGACCGCGCCGTCGGCACCCAGCTCGCCCCCGACCATCCGGGGCAGGCGGTCGTGCGTCGCGGCGAGGCCTACAAGGGGCCGGCGACGCTGTTCGGCAAGACGTTCATGACGGCGTACTATCCAATCGTGAACTCGGCCGGCAAGGTGATCGGACTGCTCTATGTCGGCATTCCCATGGCTCACTACGAGACCATGCTGTCGCATGCCATCCAGAATATGGCCATCGCCGCCGGCATCGCGGCGCTGCTCGTGATGATGCTGACCATGGTGCTGGTGCGGCGGGTGACCAAGCCGCTGTCGTCGGTTGCGGCTTCGCTCACCGCTATCGCCAACGGCAACGCCGATGTCGAGATCAACTGCGACGATCGCATGGACGAGATAGGCGAGATTGCGCGTACCCTTGCCGTCTTCAAGAACAATTCGGTCGAGCGCCGCCGCATGCGCGACGAGCAGACCGCGGCCGCCGTAGCCGCGGGTGAGCAGCGCAAGACTGAACTGCGCGGCTTCGTCGACGAGTTCCAGACCAGCGTCGGCAGCATCCTCGACAAGGTGCTGAGCTCTTCCAGCGAATTCGAGCGTGTCGCGCGGCAGCTCACCGAGACCGCGCGGACCACCGCCGGGCTCTCCGGCAAGTCGGCCGGTGCTTCCGAGACCGCCTCCGAGCATGTCCGCACCGCGGCGACCGCGTCCGACGAACTTTCCAGCTCGATTGCGGAAATCACCCGCAGGGTCCAGGAATCGAACGGGATCGCGGCCGATGCCGTCAAGCAGGCGGCCGCCACCGACCAGCGCATCAACGAATTGTCGGAAGCAGGCGCGCGGATCGGCGACGTGGTGAAATTGATCACCTCGATTGCCGAGCAGACCAATTTGCTGGCGCTCAATGCCACCATCGAGGCGGCGCGGGCAGGTGACGCCGGCCGCGGCTTTGCCGTGGTGGCGCAAGAGGTCAAGAGCCTCGCCGGTCAGACCGCGAAGGCGACGGAAGAGATCTCCAGCCAGATCGGCAACATGCAGCTTGCGACTGAAGAGTCGGTCAGCGCCATCAAGGCGATCGGCCAGACCATCGAACGCATCAGCGATATCGCCACCTCGATTTCGGCGGCAGTCGAGCAGCAGCGCGGCGCTACGCAGAACATCGCCCAGAGCGTTCGCGCCGCCGCCAGCGGAACGGCTGATGTCGCGGCCAACATCCGCAATGCCGCGCAGGGCGCCGACGAGACCGGCGAGACGTCGAGCCGGATGTTTGCGTCCGCGCAAAATCTGTCGAGCGAGAGCCTGCAGCTGAAGGCCGAGGTCGAAAAGTTCCTCGATCGCGTCCGCGCCGCCTGATGGAAACGCCACGGCGGCGGAGCCCGTCGGCCGTGAAACCAGAAGCCTCCGGATTCGTAGTTTCTCCATACTGCGAATGATTGCCCCTCGTTTCCCGGGCTGGAGGGCTTCCGTGAACCGGTACGCTGCGCTCTATCTGGTGACGCTGCTCGTCATCGTCCCCCTCGATTTTCTGTTCCTTGGCGTCGTCGCCAAGGACTTCTTCACCTCGCAGGTCGGCAACATGCTGGGCGAGATCAAGCTCGCGCCGGCGATCCTGTTCTATCTGCTCTATGTCGTGGGCACCGTGGTCTTCGTCAGCGGCGGGCAGGGCGCTACCTGGCAATCGACGCTGCTCTATGGCGCGTTGTTCGGCTTCTTTTGCTATGCGACCTTCGACCTGACCTCGCTGGCGCTGCTCAAGCACTGGAGCTGGCCAGTCGCGATCGTCGACATCGCCTGGGGTTCATTCGCGACGGCGGTCTCATCGACCGCCGGATTGCTCGTCGCGAATTGGGTTGCAGCGAAGGGGTGAATTGTTGCGCCGATTCCGCAGGGTGGGCAAAGGGGCACTTGCGCCGTGCCCACCATCAAGAGTGACGCAAGTAGTGGTGGGCACGCTGCGCTTTGCCCACCCTACGAAGCGTCCTAACCGTCACTTCGGCTGCGGCACGATCCGGATGTAGGGCTTCGGCGACTTCCAGCCCTGCGGATAGATCGTCTTCGCCTCGTCGTCGGAAACGGAGCCCGCGATGATGACGTCCTCGCCCTGTTTCCAGTCCGCCGGCGTCGCGACGCGATGCTTGGCCGTCATCTGCAGGGAGTCGATGACGCGCAGGATTTCCGCAAAATTGCGCCCCGTGGTCATCGGATAGACCAGCACCAGCTTGATCTTCTTGTCCGGTCCGATGATGAAGACGTTGCGGACGGTCTGGTTGTCGGCGGGCGTGCGCGTGAGCGGATCGCCCGAGGTGGAGGCCGGCAGCATGTCGTAGAGCTTGGAGACGTTGAAGTCGATGTCGCCGATCATCGGATAGTTCGGCGCCGCGCCTTGCGTCTCCTTGATGTCCTCGGACCACTTCGCGTGCCTGTCGACGGGATCGACACTCAAGCCCATCAGCTTGACGCCGCGCTTGTCGAATTCCGGCTTCAACTTCGCGAGAGCGCCGAGTTCGGTGGTGCAAACCGGCGTGAAATCCTTCGGGTGCGAGAACAAAAGCGCCCAGCTACTGCCGATCCAGTCGTGGAAATTGATTTTTCCCTCGGTGGTCTGGGCTTCGAAATCGGGGGCGGTTGCGCCAATCTGGAGTGCCATGGTTTCACCTCATGTCATTAAAGTTACAGGAGAATTCGTCTTTAAGATTATAGGAGGCTGAAGCGGTTAAGTGAACGGGTTAGCGCAAAAGGTGAGATCCTTCTCCGCACGCCCGGAACTCCTAGCATCTTCTTTTGATCCGCGCCTCTGCGACGAAAAGAACCCGCCGGCTCCCGCATTCGACGGAGATGCGTCAGGTTCTGGCGCTATCTTTTTGTTTGATCGCAATCTTTTCAAAGCTGTACCACTTTTCTGCCCGCTCTGCCCCGATATTGCCTTTTATCGCCCGCATCACGCCGGGCCGCTTTGCAGCCGGGTGCCCTGGCCTGAACCGTGATCGATGTCACAGCGACCAATTGGCAACCATCTAAAAATCTCGAAATGCCAGTTTCGAATCGTTAACCGCTCGTTCATTCCCCGTATGGAAATGCTGGGAGCTGAAAAACAAGAAATTGAGAAGTGCAACTATGTCTGCCGCAACTGCCAAGACCATTGACGAGGCCTCTGAGGCCTCCGAGGTTCCCCAACCGTCCTGCCGCAAGACCGCGGCCCACGCGCTCACCATCGTGCGCGACGGCGTGATCACCGGCGAGGGGCCGACGACCAAAGGCCGCATTCATTTTTCCCGCGCGCTTGATGCCGACGACGCCGCCTGGTGCGCGCGCTTCCTGACAGTGAGCGCGGTCGAGCATCAGCCCGTGAGCCGCGCCGAGGTCGAGGCGCTGTTCGAAATCAACGATGCCGCCGCCGAGCGTAGCGACGACGGACGTTTCGACGATCTGCTGGCCAAGGCGGTCGCCCATCATGCGGCGTCCGAGTCCGGCCTGCCGGTGCCGCCGCGCACGGTTGCGCTGTCGCCCGATACCGAGATCGAGAGCTGGGCGCCGACGCAGGCCGCCAAGATCGATACCAAGGTGCTGGAATGGCTTGCCAGCCAGATGCGCGGCAAGCGTCGCATCAACCATCGGCTCACGGCGCTGGTCGCAACCCTGATCGGCGCCGCAGCACTGCCGCTCGCCCAATTGCCGGGCATGCTGGATATGGGGATGCTGTAGGTTCATCCGGCGATCGTTAAATTCCAGGCGGCGGGGGTTACTCCCCGCCGCTTTTGTTTTGCAGGATGGGTGACGCGAAGGGATACCCATGCCGATGCAGGGGGGCGATGGGTATCGGTTCGCTCCACCCGTCCTACGAGGCCACAACGCCGCATTCTTGCCTTTGCCCACCCTGCGAACTGGGTGGCCCGGAACAAAGTTCTTGGCGTCCGGGGGTTTAATTCCCGCTCCGGCATCCCCATATGGCCTTCATGGTACAATGGAAATCGTCGACCACGCGGCAACCGCCGAAGACAAAGGATGAGTTGCGCCTGATGCTGGCCGAGGCGGTCCGCAACACGCAGCCAATCGCGGATGACAGGCCGAAACGCTCTCCAAAGGCCAAGGACGATCAGTCCTAGTCGGCCGCTCGCCGCCATTCGCAAGCTTTAAGAAACGGACCCAGGCGCGGCTGGCCTGTTATCGAAAAGGGGGCGCGCGACGCGCTCGCGGCGGAAAGCTTTGAAGACGGCCAGATCACACTCGTCATGGCCTGAGCAGATCATCATGAACGCCGGTTTGGGGTTGCAGGAGCTGTTATGCTGAAAGATCGCGAGAATATCCTGAACGCGCTTCGCGAGAAGCCGCTCAAGGCCTACCAGCTCATGCGGCGTGCCAATCTCCCGAATGAGGAAGCCTGCCAATCCCTGCTTCTCAAGATGCGCGACGAAGGTCTGGTAAAGTTCGACATCCACAAGGGGCTATGGCTCATCGGATAGTCAGATACATGCGGCGGGGTTATTTCCCCGCCGTTTTCTGTTTGCGGCCTTCGGCATCGATCCCGAGCATGGCGGGCCCGTGACAGGCCCTCGACATGCGGGAACGTAGTTGGTGACGAGTCCCGGATGTCGCTGCACTCATCCGCTGATTTGCCGCTGTGGCAGACCAGGCTGTGGCCGATGCCGCTGCCGCGTTTGGGACGGGTACTCGCCAAACAATTGATGGTAGTAGCCGGCAAACCGGCCGAGATTCTGGAATCCAAAGTGCATCGCGATATCCGCGATCGTCCGGATGTCTTCTGGCGCGCGCAGCGCGGTGTGGGTGGCACACAGCCGGCGGTGGCGAAGGAAAGCGATCGGGCCGGTCCCGAGCGCCTCGTGAAACGCGCGATGCAGCGTACGTCGCGGCGCGTGGAGGTGGCTGCAAATCTCGGAAATGTGGATAGGTTCGCTGGGCCGCGCGTCCAGATATTCCTCGACCTGTCGCACGATCTTCAGCGCAGAAGGAAGCGGGCCATCGCGCTCCGAGGGCATCCCCGCCACGACGTTGGCGGTGACGGCTTCGATCACCGCCCGCTTCCAGAACTCTGTAGCCTCTGCCGTCAGCGACAGGTTGCGGAGCCGACCAAGCAGCGACCGCAGGTGCGGAATGACGCTTGTCACCATCTCGCCATCGCCCTTGTAGTGATTTCTCCACCAGCAAGTTGGATCGCACATCCGGGCTTCCGTGCCATACGATGACTCGATGTCGCCTTCCGATGCCATCACAATGATCATGGAAGCGCCGCCATAATACCTGTTCTCGTGCTCGCAACCGGGCTGCAACACCAGCACGTCGCCGGGACGGGACTCATAGGACAAGCGCACGACGTGGTTGGCGCTGGCGGCGAGCAATCCGATCCCGATGCGATCCCTGTGCGATCCGCCCTTCGTCCTGATACCGAGATTGAAGCTTGCGGTGTCGATCGGCAAATCGCCGATTACGGCGTGCGCGATCTCGCCCTTGATCTTTCCGCGTTCAAGCTGAACGATCTCACGGCGCGTGCCGACGACGACTTCCTTGAGTTCCTCGAAGCCTTCGATCTTCTGCGTGCGTAGCGCTGCGAACTGCCCCATCGCGCCTGCCTCGTCTTCGGACCAAGCTTCTGTAAAGCCTCATATTCTTCGCAGCGTGATTGTGACGCCAAAATGCCACCCATCAAAGCCGATTCTGCCGGACAAATGCGGCAATGCGTCGCGAACCGGCGGCATTTGTCTTAAAGGTGGCGGCGATAGGCCAGCAAGACGAACATTTGGCACAAACTGAACGTCACAGGCGGGAAAATTTCGCTTATGCTTGAAATGTAACGATAAATAGAAGCGGTCGAACGCCGCCAATCACTCGCCAAAAATAGGACAAGAGGACTGATGTAACGCTGCATCGGGTGCGCAGCGAGAGAGTAACGAAGGGAGCTGACCATGCTGCCGATAACAACCATTCTTGCCCGCCGGATACGTCAATCGCTCAATTCGATCGCACTAGTCGCCATACTAAGTATCGGCGGGATTGCTGCGTCTCCCACCCCATCATCCGCCCTGAGCTCCATGGGGAGCGCTGCACTGGCATCCCAGGGCAAGGAGGCAGCGACCGGCGACGTCGTCGAAATTCGTGCTGTTGCGCGCCGCGGCGGCGTCGTGGTTGGACCGCGCGGCAATGCGGCGGCCTATCGGAGCAGGACGGTGGTGCGCGGCCCTGCCGTGCGCGGCGCTGCGGTGGTGCGGCCGGGATATCGTGGCGGCGGCGTCCGCTGGGCGCGGCCTGCTACATATGGCTGGCCGCGGGGCGGCGCGATTGCGGCCGGCGCAGCGATTGGCGTTGTCACGGCCGCAACGGCGGCCGCATGGGCAGGCGCAGCACCGGCGCCGGGCATGTGCTGGTATTACACCGATCCTTCCCGCACGCAGGGGTTCTGGGACTACTGCCAGTAGGGCGGAACCCAACCCACGCGGGGGAGATCGCGATGTCGCAGGCTGAAACGGAACAGCACCTACCAGACGCGACCGAAACCGGCGGGATGGTCTTTATTGCCGGCGGCACGTTCCGCATGGGATCCGACCATCACTATCCCGAAGAGGCGCCGTCACACGGCGTGTCGGTCGATAGCTTCTGGATCGACCGCACGCCGGTAACAAACCTGCAGTTCAAGGAATTCGTGAAGGCGACCGGTCACGTCACGACCGCGCAGGTTCCGCCAGACCCCAGGGACTATCCCGGCGCGCTGCCGCACATGATCTATGCGGGCTCGCTGGTGTTTTCGCCGCCGCGCCGCGTCACCGATCTCAGAGACTGGAGCCAGTGGTGGACCTTCATGAAGGGCGCCGACTGGCGGCATCCCTACGGGCCGAAAAGTAACATCAACGTGCTGGACGCCCATCCTGTCGTGCACGTGTCCTTTGCCGATGCACTGGCTTACGCGAAATGGGCCGGCAAGGATCTGCCGACCGAAGCCGAATGGGAATTTGCCGCGCGTGGCGGGCTTGAGGGCGAAGAGTTCGCCTGGGGGAGCGCGCTTGCCCCCGGCGGCAAGCATATGGCGAACACCTGGCAGGGCAACTTCCCGATCGAGAACTTGAGTGAAGACGGTTATGAGCGCACCTCACCGGTGACGGCGTTCCCGCCAAACGGCTACGGCGTCCACGACATGATCGGCAATGTCTGGGAATGGACGTCGGACTGGTGGTCGCAGAAGCACGAAGCCGATGCGCCAAAAGGCCTGCTGCGTTCCGCAAAATCCGCGCGGCGGTCCCGAGGTTGCGAGCCTTGATCCATGTCAACCTAACATCCGCATCCCGCGAAAAGTATTGAAAGGCGGCTCGCACCTCTGCGCGCCGAACTATTGCCGCCGCTATCGCCCGGCCGCGCGCCATGCGGAGCCGGTCGATACCTCGACCAGCCACGTCGGGTTCAGATGCGTCAGGAGGGCCTTCAGTGCGTGATGCGCGCACCCACTGATAGGCCATCACGAATATACTTTTTAAGCGCAGGGAGTGTGGAATGAGTGACGTCAAGCCAAAGCCCAGAGCCTTGCTTCGCACCTTGTTCGCTGCCGCACTTGTAGCAACGAGTCTTTCGCCGCTCGTGCGGTCGCCTGCTTTTGCCCAGCAGCCGAACACGGCGAAGCCAAACATCCTCGTGATCTTCGGTGACGACGTCGGCCAGTCCAACATCAGCGCCTATACGCGCGGAGTAGTCGGCTACAAGACACCCAACATCGATCGCATCGCCAATGAGGGTATGATCTTCACCGACTATTATGCGGAGAACAGCTGCACGGCCGGCCGCTCGACCTTCATTACCGGACAGGTCTGCCTGCGTACTGGGCTTTGCAAGGTCGGTATCCCCGGTGCTGCGGTCGGCTTGCAGGATCGTGACATCACGATCGCCCAGGCGCTCAAGCCGCTTGGCTATGCGACGGGGCAGTTCGGCAAGAACCATCTTGGCGACCGCGACGAGTACCTGCCGACCAAACATGGCTTCGACGAGTTCTTCGGCAATCTCTATCATCTCAACGCAGAAGAAGAGCCCGAACGGCCCTATTACCCCAAGAACGATGCGGCGTTCGTCAAGGCTAACTCGCCGCGCGGCGTGCTGAAGGCCTCCGCGGACGGCAAGATCGAGGACACCGGGCCGCTCAACCGGAAACGCATGGAGACGGTGGACGACGAAACCACCGCCGCAGCGATCGACTTCATGCAGCGGCAGGCGCGGGCGAACAGGCCGTTCTTCACCTGGATGAATACGACGCGAATGCATGCATTCACCCATGTCCGCGAATCCATGCGTGGACAAAGCGGCATGCCCGGCAACGAATACGCCGATGGCATGATCGAGCACGACGGCGACGTCGGCAAGCTGCTGAAGGCGATCGACGACCTTGGCATCGGTAACAACACGATCGTTGTCTACACGACCGACAACGGCCCAAACCAGTGGTCATGGCCGGATGCGGCCACCACACCGTTCCGCAGCGAGAAGGATACCAACTGGGAAGGCGCGTTCCGCGTGCCCGCGATGATCCGCTGGCCCGGCCGCATCAAGGCCGGCGAGGTATCCAATGAGATGGTCTCAGGCCTCGACTGGTTCCCGACGCTGCTGGCTGCGGCCGGCGACACCGACATCAAGGATCGGCTCGCGAAGGGCGCCAATTTGGACGGCAAGACCTTCAAGGTTCACCTCGATGGTTACAACCAGCTCCCGTACCTGACCGGTCAGCAGCCTAAATCGTCGCGTAACGAATTCTTCTACTTCAACGATGACGGCGAAGTGGTTTCCTACCGCTACGGAGACTGGAAGATCGTGTTCTGCGAGCAACGGCAGCCCGGCGGATTCGTGGTGTGGGCCAATCCGTTCACATGCCTGCGCGCGCCAAAGGTCTTCAACCTGCGGATGGACCCGTTCGAACGCGCCGACGTCGTGTCGGACCAGTATTACGATTGGCTCGCCAAGAACGCCTACCTCATTCAATACGGCGTATGGCGTGTGACTCCATTCCTGCAGACCTTCAAGGAATATCCGCCGAGCCAGCGCTCCGCGAGCTTCAGTATCGACCAGATGGTCGATTCGCTGATGAAGAACCTGGACAAGACGGGCACGAAGTAAGGCTCGGCAAATGCCCTGCGGCCTCGACGCCGCAGGGCATTGCAGTGAACCGGCCACCGCCTGTAGCGACCGGTGGAATTCAAGGCGAGACACATGAACGATCTCGACACAAACACACGGCAAACCACAAAAGCGTCAGGAAATGCGAAGCGTTCAGCGGCCCGGGACGCATTGCTCGATCTGAAGGCACGGATTGGTAAATCCGTGCTTGGCCAGGATCGCATGGTCGAGAGCATGCTGATCGCATTGCTTGCCAACGGCAATCTCCTGATTGAAAGCCTGCCGGGACTTGCCAAGACCCGCGCGGTCAAGACGCTCGCCAAAAACCTGGCGGCGGATTTGTCGCGCGTGCAGTTCACGCCGGACCTGCTGCCGTCGGATGTGACCGGCGCGGAAATCTACGTGCAGACCGACAAGGGTGGCCAGTTCCAGTTCCAGAAAGGGCCGATCTTCGCCAATTTGGTGCTCGCCGACGAAATCAATCGCGCGCCGGCCAAGGTGCAATCGGCGCTGCTCGAGGCGATGGAAGAGCGTCAGGTCACCGTCGCCGGCAAGACATACAAGATGCCCGATCTCTTCATGGTGCTGGCGACCGAGAACCCGATCGAGCAGGAGGGCACTTATTCGCTCCCCGAGGCGCAGCTCGATCGCTTCCTGATGCATGTCGTCATCACCTATCCGGACGAGGCGACGGAAGGCGAGATCATCAGGCTGAACCGCGAGGAGAATGCGCAAAAGCCGAAGGAGCATGCCGCCGAACCGGCGCCGGTTCCGCAGCAGGCCATCCTGGACGCGCGCGGCGAGATCGACGGGGTCTTCGTCTCGGATCTGGCGCAGAAATATATCGTCGACATCATCTACGCCACGCGGTTCCCTGGCCGGTACGGCGAGCCTCTCGGCAAATGGATCCAGGTCGGTGCCAGCCCGCGCGGCAGCCTTGCGCTGGATCGTTGCGCCCGCGTGCGTGCCTGGCTCGACGGCCAGGAATTCGTCACGCCCGACCATGTGCGCGCCGTGATGCATGACTGTCTGCGCCACCGGCTGATCCTGAGCTACGAAGCGGTCTCGCAGGGCATCAACGCCGACCAGGTGATCGACAAAATCACCGAACTTGTTTCAGCCGCGTGAGGGCATCATGACCGACGGGACAGCCAATACGCCGGGTGTCTACGTCAGTCTCGACGATCTGCTCGCGCTCGAATACCGCGGACGCAAGGTCTCCTTCCTGCCGCGCCAGCCGGTGCACAGCCTGTTGTCCGGCCGCTTCGCGTCACGCATGCGGGGCCGCGGGCTGAACTTTGAAGAAATCCGTGACTATCGCGCGGGTGACGATGTCCGCTCGATCGACTGGAAGGTGACCGCGCGGTTGCGGAAGCCGCACATCCGTGTCTTCAACGAGGAGCGCGACCGGCAGACGTTGCTGGTCGTGGACCAGCGGCTACCCATGTTCTTCGGCAGCCAGCGGTCGATGAAGTCGGTCACAGCGGCGGAAGCCGCGGCGATCAGCGCGTGGCGCGTTCTTGGCGCGGGGGATCGTGTCGGCGCCATCGTGTTCGACGATCGCGGGTTGACCGAGTTCCGGCCGCGGCGCAGCCGGGCGACGGTGCTGCAGATCCTGTCCGCAATCGTTGCATCCAACCGGTCGCTCGGCGTCGGCCGCGGCCTGTCCGCATCGCCGTCGATGCTGAACAAGGCGATTGAACAGGCACAGCGGCGCGCCTTGCACGACGCGGCGGTGATCATCATCAGCGACTTCGATGGCGCCGATGACGAGACGCACAAGATGGTGGGAGCAATAGCCCGCCACAACGACGTCGTGGCGCTGCTCGTTCACGATCCGCTGCAGAGCGACCTGCCGGCCACCGCCAGCATGACCGTGACCGACGGCGAACTGCAAATCCATCTGGAAGTGGGGAGTGAAAGCGTTCGGCAAAGCATCTCGCAAGCTTTGCAGGAACGGCTCAAGGGCGTGTTTGCATGGACGCGAGAACTTGGCGTCCCAGTGCTGCCGCTGAGTGCCGCCGAGGATACCGCCCAACAGCTTCGCCACCTGCTCGGTGGCCTGCAGAGCCGCAGCGAACGTGGCGGCCATAGTCAGATGGGGGCAAGCCTTGGCTGACGCGCAAACCAGACAGGGCGATCCGCTCGCGGGCTTGATCGATATTCCGCTCCCGCAGGAAGTGAGCCTGTGGCCGCAGACCTGGCCGTTGCGGATCGCGATCGTGCTGGTGGTGGTGCTGAGCGCGCTGGCGACCTGGCGGTTCTTGCATCGATACCGCGCCAATCGGTACCGGCGCGAGGCGCTCTCGGAGCTGGAACGAATGCGCCAGACGTCCGAGGCGGCGCCGGATTATTTGGCGGCTCAACTCGCCCTGCTTGTGCGGCGTACGGCACTAGGCGTTTTTCCGCGCGAGACGGTCGCTCCTCTAACCGGAACGGCGTGGCTGGCATTTCTCGACCGCAGCTATGGCGGGGACGAATTCTCGCGGGGGGTGGGACGATGGCTCGTCAGCGCTCCCTATCAACAGACCGCGCCGGGCCGCGATCAATTGGATGCGTTGCGCGGTCTCGTCGACCGCTGGATCAGGGTGCACCATGTTTGAGTTCGCCTGGCCATGGATGCTGGCCTTGCTGCCGCTGCCGATACTGGCGTGGTGGTTGCTGCCGCCATACCGCGCGCGGCAGGCGTCGGTGCAGATCCCGTTCTTCGACCGGCTGGCGGCCGCCACGGGGCAGACCCCGCAGCGAGGCGCTGTGGTGCTGCAGCGGCGCCGTGTTCAGATGATCGTCGCGACCCTGATCTGGATCCTGATTGTGGTGGCGTTGGCGCGGCCGCAATGGGTCGGCGATGCCGTGACGCGTGAGATTTCCGCCCGCGATCTCATCCTGGCGATCGATATTTCCGGCTCGATGGAGCAGCGCGACTTTCGCGCCGCTGACGGCGTGACGCTAACTCGTCTCGGTGGCGTCAAGCTGGTCGTCAAGGATTTCATCGCGCGGCGGCGCGGCGACCGCGTGGCGCTGATCCTGTTCGGCACCAGGGCCTATGTGCAGGTGCCGTTCACCCAGGACCTGCAGACCGCGCAGCAACTGCTCGACCAGGCCCAGGTCGGCATGGCCGGACAGCAGACGGCGATTGGCGACACTATCGGGCTTGCGATCAAGACGCTGGAGGGAAGCCGCGCAAAGCAGAAGCTTTTGATCCTGCTGACCGACGGCAACGACACGGCGAGCCGCGTGCCGCCCGAACACGCCGCCGACATCGCGCGCCAGAAGGATATGGCAGTCTACACGATCGGTGTCGGCGATCCCGCGGCCGCGGGCGAAAATCGCGTCGATCTCGGCGTGCTGCAATCCGTGGCGGCAGCAACAGGCGGCCGCTTCTTCCGCGCCGAGGACGGCGCGCAGTTGCAGGCGATCTATGCCGACATCGACCGGCTCGCGCCCGCCAAACTCGACACGTTGTCGTGGCGCCCGAAGCTGCCGCTGTTCCAGTGGCCGCTGGGCGCTGCGGTCGTTTTGGGGTTGGCGCTATGGCTTGGCCTATGGCTGACCGGCGAACGGGAACGGAAAGGAGCGCTTCGTCATGCATGACGCAGCCACCATTCCGTTCCACCTGCTGCGGCCGCTGTGGCTCCTCGCGCTGATCCCGGTCGCGGCGATCTTCGGCATGCTGCATTGGCGGCAGAACCCACGAGCGCAATGGGGCGGTGTGATCGCGCCGCATCTCCTGCAGCACCTGATCGTGCAGCCTGGCCAGGGACGCGGCGTCAGCCCGCTTTACCTCGTAACGGCCGGCTTGGTGCTGGGCATTGCCGCCCTGTCGGGGCCGACCTGGCGACGCGAACTGCCGCCGTTTGTCGAGGACAAGGCCCCGCTGATGATCGTGCTCGCCTTGAGCACGTCGATGAATCAGGCAGATGTCGCGCCGACGCGTCTCGAACGCGCCAAGCAGAAGATCAAGGATTTGCTCGGCGCCCGCGCTGGCGCGCGCAGCGGACTGATTGCCTATGCCGGCACCGCTCACCTCGTGATGCCGCTGACCGACGACAGCTCGGTCATCGAGCCGTTCCTTGCGGCGCTGGCGACCGGCCTGATGCCGGAAGACGGAAAGAACGTCACGGCGGCGGTTTCGCTGGCAACGCAGTTTTTGGCCGCCGAACCAGTTGCCGGCACCATCCTTGTCGTGGCCGATGATCTTGATGAATCCGCAATCCGCCAGGCGGCCGGCCGCAACGGCGTCGCGATGTTGAGGGTAGCGCCTGCACCATCAGGAGAAGGGATGGGTCTCGGCTCCGATATCGTGCGCGTTAGCGTTGATGGCTCCGACATCCAGGCGATCGAGCGCCGGATCGAAACCCGCTTCCAGGCGGCGCAAGGCGATGCTTTCGGCATGCAATGGCGCGACGAAGGCTATTGGCTGATGTTTCCGCTCGCGCTTCTTGGCCTGCTCTGGTTCCGGCGCGGAACGACGGTGGCCTGGGTGGTGACGTTGTTCGTCGCCGTGCAGGCCTTGCCTGCAAGGGCGCTGGAGCAGCCGCACCGCTTTGTGGACGTCTGGCTGACGCCCGACCAGCAGGGACGAATAGCGTTCGATCGAGGCGATTACACCACGGCGGCACAACGCTTTGCCGATCCGATGTGGCGCGGGATCGCCGCCTACCGCGCGCTCGATTTCCTGACCGCGGCACAGGAATTCCGCAAGGTCGACACCGTGGAGGGCCGCTTCGCGCTCGGCAATGCCGAGGCGCAGAACCATGCCTGGGAGCGATCGATCAAGGCGTATGACGAAGTGCTGAAGGCGCAGCCCGCTCATCTCGCGGCGAAAGCCAATCGCGCGATCGTGGTCGCTCTTTTCGAGGCGCAGGAGGAAAAACGCCGCAAGCAGGAACAGGACGACAGCGCGCCGCCGGACCAGAAGGCGGACGAGATGCGCGTCGATCCCAAGCAGAAGGGCGGCAAGCGCATTCAGGTCAAACCGGAAGACGTCACCACGGCCGGCGCCGCGGAAGCCTGGATGCGCGCGGTGCAGACGACGCCTGCGGACTTCCTCAAGCTGAAATTCGCGATTCAGGCGAACAGCGCGCCGAATGCCGGGAGTCGGCCATGAAGCGCTCAGCCGCAACCGTGCTTATTGCTTTTGCGGTGATAACTCCCTGCGGCGCATCGGCGCAGCAAACGGCTGCGCCCGCACCAGTCCTGCAAGTAACGCTCGATCCGCCTCGCGTCGTGGTCGGGCAAAGGACAACGCTGCGGATCGACGTGCTGGCGCCGAACTACATGACCTCGCCGCCGGAACTGCCCGGCTTCCAGGTCCGCAACGCGGTGACGCGACAATTGCAGAGCGTCAATCTTTCCGAACAGCGCAACGGATCGAGCTATGCCGGCGTACGCTTCGAGTTCGCGATCTATCCGCAGGAGCCCGGCGCCTTCGTCATCTCGGATCAGAAGGTGAAGGTGAAATACGCGGCAGAACCCCCCGCCGTGCGCGAAGAACTGCTTTCGCTGCCGCGCATGTCGTTTGACGCCTTCATTCCCGACGCTGCGGCTGACCTGAACCCGTACGTTGCTGCCAGCCGACTAAGGATCGAACAGTCCGTCGAGCGTTCGTCAGAGCAGCTCAAGGTGGGGGATTCCATCACCCGCACCGTGACAATCCAGGCGGACGAAACGCCGGCGATGCTGTTGCCGCCGGTGACATTTCCGACGGTCGATGGGCTTGCGATCTACCCTGCGCAACCGGCGCTGCAGGACAAGACCGAGGGACGGACCGATGCGCTGACCGCGACACGGACGGATTCCGCGACCTACATCCTGCAGCGACCCGGCGACTATGTGCTGCCGGCGATCGATGTCCGCTGGTGGAACGCAGGCGAAGAGCACGTCGATACCGCCCATCTTGATGCGGTGACGATGCAGGTCGCGGCCAATCCGGCTGTGCAGGCGGCCGGCGCGAGCGCACCGAAGGCGCGGTTTAGCTGGGCAGGGATTGTGGATCTCATCGCGGACCACTGGCCGTTCGCACTCCTTGCGACCCTCGTCATCGCCGGCCTTATCAGGATCGCGCCTGGAGCGGTTAGAGGGGGCGCAGTCTATCGTCGCCGCCGACGGCAAGCGTATCTGCAATCCGAGGCATACGCCTTCCATCGATTTCGCCATGCCGTCCGGCACCGCGATGCAAAGGCCGCCTATTTTGCGATGCTTGATTGGCTTCCGCATGTTGGCGCGGCAACCCCGGATCACACGGTCGAAGCCTTCAAGGTGGCTGCAGGGGACCCCGCGCTGGACCGTGAGATAGACGGGATCGAGACTGAACTGTTTGCAGCACAGCGCGGCACGGGCCGTTGGTCGCGACATCAACTGCTGCACCGCGTGAGTGCCGCGCGACGAAGATTGCGGCCGCATGCAGGGCACAGCGGCAAAATGCGCTTACCCCAACAACTCAACCCGGTCGGACCGTGGGGCGCGTCCACCCATGGGCGCAGAAAGCCGGCCCGATGAAAGGAGCATACGAAGACAGATCGAGCACAGCACAAAGTCCGGATCGATGGAAAGAGTAACCCTGAGCACCCAAGGAGCGTAGAATGAGTAGTGAGGCAAAAACGGACGACCACGCCGCTACCGATTCCCAGTACGGTGACAACGTATCTATCGATCGTCGGGCAGTGTTGCTCGGCTCATCATCTATCGTCGCGGCGGCAACGTTGACGTCGCAGGCATTCGCGCAGGCCCAGAAGGCCGCGCCAGCGGCGGCCCCGGCGGCGCCAGCTCCCGCGGCACCAGCGGCCGGCCGCAAGCCGAACATCCTCGTCATCTTCGGCGATGATATCGGCATTCCACAGATCAGCGCCTACACGATGGGCTTGATGGGATACCGTACGCCCAACATCGACCGCATCGCGCGGGAGGGAGCCATCTTCACTGATTCCTATGGTCAGCAGAGCTGCACCGCCGGCCGCGCTTCCTTCATTCTCGGCCAGGAACCGTTCCGGACGGGTCTTCTCACGATCGGCATGCCCGGCGATCCCCACGGCATCCAGGACTGGATGCCGACGATTGCGGATGTGATGAAGACGCAAGGCTATGCCACCGGCCAGTTCGGCAAGAACCATCTCGGTGACCGCGACGAGCATCTGCCCACCAAGCACGGCTTCGACGAGTTCTTCGGCAATCTCTATCACCTCAACGCCGAAGAGGAGCCGGAAGGCTACTTCTACCCCAAAGATCCGAATTTCCGGAAGCAGTTCGGTCCCCGCGGCGTCATGAAAGCATCCGCGGATGGAAAGATCGAAGACACGGGCCCCCTGACCACGGCGCGGATGCCGACGGTGGACGAGGAGTTCCTCGGTGCTGCCAAGGACTTCATCGGACGGCAGGCGAGGGCAAATCGACCGTTTTTTGTCTGGTTCAACTCGACGCGAATGCACATATTTACCCACTTGAAGAAGTCGTCGCTTGGCAAGACCGGCAAGGGCATTCACGCCGACGGCATGGTTGAGCACGATGGGATGGTCGGCGAGTTGCTGCAGCAGCTCGACGATCTCGGCATCGCCGACAACACGATCGTCCTTTACACGACCGACAATGGCGCTGAAATTGCTCTGTGGCCCGACGGCGCCATGACGCCGTTTCACGGCGAGAAGGGCACGACATGGGAAGGCGGCTTCCGCATTCCGATGATGGTGCGATGGCCCGGCGTGGTGAAGCCGGGAACGCAATACAACGAGATGATCTCGTTGATCGACTGGTTCCCGACGCTGTGCGCGGCGGCCGGGATTCCCGACATCAAGGAAAAGATGAAGGCGGGATTTGCCGGCCCGGGCGGCAAGAGCTTCAGGGTTCATCTCGACGGCTACAACTTCCTGCCCTTCTTCAAGGGAGAAACCCCGACCCCGCCCCGCGATTCGATCTACTACTTCGATCAAGGGGGCAATCTCAATGCGATCCGGTGGAACGACTGGAAGCTCAGCTTCGCCACATCGAAGGGAAATATCGCGACTGGAACGCGCGAAGTGTCGGCATGGTCGCTGATCGCGAATCTGCGCATGGACCCCTACGAGCGCGGCCTGGAGGAAGGAGGGGGAGCGATAGACTTCCTCGCCCGAAATATCTGGCTGATCGTGCCGGTGCAGGGAAAGATCAAGGAATTCTTCTCCGATTTCGATCAGTTCCCCTATCAGGAAGGCAGTTCGCTGAATGCGGGCGGGATCAACTATGGATTGCTCCGGCAGCAAGCGGCATTGAAACGGCTCAACGAACTTGAGCGAATGAAGCCGCGGTAGTGCGGATCAAGGGACTGACAGTTTGCGGCTATCGCTGTCGCGGTGGCGCAGCCGGCGGACCCCTTGCCATCCTGGAATGACGGCGCGGCGAAGAAGGCAATCACCGACTTCGTCGCGCGGGCTGGACCGTCATGGACATGAGGCAGGACTGGAAGAAAGTTTTCGCGTTCGAGCCCTGATCAATTTTTCAGAGGCATGGACAGGAGTAGATGATGACCAAATTTGTTTGCGCAGCATTCGCTCTGCTCTTGGCTACGGCAGTGGCAGCAAGCGCGCAGGCGCAACCCGCCCGCATCGCGGATCAGGATATCAGTGACGCGTATATCTATCTTCTTGGCCGACTATTGGTAACGCGTCAGCAGCAGCTCGATTTCCAGGAAGGCTTCAAATGGAACGAGCTGGTGCACCGCAAGCCCGGCGCGGTGGATTGGCCGAATCCGAACCTCGACGTGGCGTATTCCGAAGCGTGGGTAGCGATCGACGACAGCAGCTGCACCATGGTCACCGTGCCCAAGGTCGAAGGCCGCTACTACACGGTCCACTTCCTCAACGGCTGGGGTGAGACAATTGCCAACATCAACGAGCGCCTCTTTCCCAAGCGGCCGTTCGGGGAGTTCGCCATGTGCCTCAGGGGCGCGAACGTCGCGATCCCCGCGGGAGCGACGCGCATCGATCTCCCGGTGAAGTATTCCCGCGTGCTTGCCCGGGTCGAACTCGGCTCCGATCCGGACGCGGCAATTGCCTTGCAGCATCAGTTCAAATTCCGGGCGACAGGCGCACCAAAACTGCCGGAAATTCCCAAGACGCCGATATTCGAGCTGGAGGCGTTGCCGGGCGTCGAAGCCTTCGAGGCCGCCGATATCGCCCTCGATGGCGAACCGGATCTCAGCATCGGGCTGGAAGCGCTGCAGGAGAAAACCCGCGCCATCGCCAAAGCCGTCAAGGACCCTGACGAGCGCGCGCGCGTCGATAAGGTGATCCGCACCCGAGCCTTTGCCGATCTCGGCAAGGCTGGGGCCATCATCGGCCACGGCACGGTGCAGAACGGCTGGGCGCGTCCCGGTGTCGTCGGAGAATACGGCCTCGATTATCTGGCACGGACCCTGGTCGATAACGGTGGCATCTGGGCCAATATCAAGCCGGAAGTTCTGTACTACCGAGGAAGCCTCGATCAGGCCGGAGCCGAACTCAGCGGTGACAACGTCTATACGCTTACCTTCCCGAAGGATGGGTTGCCTGCTCAGTACGCGACGTTCTTCTGGTCGGTGATTGCCGTCGATGGCCACCGCTTTCGCGTCCTGCCCAACCCGATCAACCGGTTTCTGATCAACAACCAGTCGAAGCTGCAATACGGCGCGGACGGCTCGCTCACCCTGTACTTCGCCGACCAGAAGCCTGCCGACGCCCCTGACGGCAATTGGTTGCCGACACCGAAAGGATCGAAGTATCGCCTGACGTTCCGGTTCTACCGGCCGACGGAAGGCGTGGCGAACGGCACCTACTATCCGCCGCCACTGATCAGGCGATGATGCGATGGGAGGCAGCGATGACATCAGGCGCGCGCTTTGCCCTGAAGTGAGGGCGGAAAAATCGAACGGAGGATGACATGAGCAAAGGGCTTTTTGTTGCACTTGCACTATCTTTCGTTACGGGAAGTGCGCTCGCGCAAAATTCACCGCAAGAGCGGCTCATTCACGGTCGTGCCGTCGAGGCGGTGATCTGGGGCATGCCTGTCGTCAACTACGACCTGATGCTGCAGGAAATGCTCAGCAAGACGGACGGCAAGGTGAACCAAGTTGTTTACTGGGGCCGGCCGCTCGATTGGCACAATCAGACGCTCACGCCCAATCCGGACGCGATTTACTTCATGGCGTTCTTCAACACCAAGGATGGTCCGGTCGTTCTCGATTTGCCGCCCGGCGACAGTAACGGATCGTTCAACGCCAACATCGTCACTGTGTGGCAGATGCCGCTCGAAGATGCCGGACTGCACGGCGCCGACAAGGGCAAAGGCGGCAAGTATCTGATCCTGCCGCCGGGTTACGCAGACAAGGCGCCGGATGGCTACATGGCGCTGCAGTCGGACACCTTTGGCGGCTACATGCTGTTCCGCGCCAATCTCAAAAGTCACGACAGTGCCGAAGTCGCGCGATCGATCGAGTACGGGAAGCAGTTCAAGGTCTACCCGCTCGCGCAGGCGTCCAGTCCGGCCCCGACGATCTTTACCGACGCCAAGGACGTCACCTTCGACTCCACGATCCGTTACGACGCGAGCTACTTCGAACACCTCGATCGCATCGTGCAGAGCGAGCCCTGGCTGCAGCGCGACCGCGCGATGATCGATCAGCTGAAGTCGCTCGGTATCGAGAAGGGCAAGCCGTTCAAGCCCGATGATGCAACCAAGACAATGCTGACGGCGGCGACACGCGAAGCCGGCACGTTGCTGGAAGCAAAGTACGACGCCGGCTTGCCGCCGTTCTTCTCCGCGACCAGCCGCTGGACCTATCCGGCGCCTCCGGACCTCATCAAGGTGATGCAGGAAGCCTATGCCGATCCGAACCTCTATCCTGTCGATAACCGCGGCATGACTTACAGCTATGCCTATGTCGGCCTCAAACACCTTGGCGCCGGCCAGTTCTACCTGATCTCGATCCGGGACAAGGACGGCCAGTCGCTCGACGGCGGCAACACCTATCGGCTCACGGTGCCGGCGAATCCTCCGGTCGAGCAATACTGGTCGGTCACCGCCTATGACCGCCAGACCCACGCGCTGATCAAGAATATGCCGCGCGCAAGCCGCTCGTCGCAGATTCCGGAATTGCAGAAGAACGCCGACGGCTCCGTCGACATCTACTTCGGCCCGGCGGCGCCTGCGGGCAAGGATGCAAACTGGGTGCCGACCGATCCTGTGCGGAAGTTCGAGCTGATGTTCCGCGCCTACGCGCCGACGAAAGCGCTGTTCGAAAAGAGCTGGGTGCTTTCCGATGTCGAGAAAATCGGCAGCACCGTCGGAACTGGAACAGCAAGGTGAAGCGCGGCATGCACGCGATGGTGCGGAAATCCGGCGCGCCATCACGGCCTATCGCCCTCAATGTCGCCAGCAATGGGAGAGATGACGATGAAGAAAACCAGCACAGCCCTTCTTGTCAGCCTGATGGCTGCGACGGCTCTCACAGGGTCGATGGCGGAAGAGATGCCCCTGACGCTGTCACCAAGCTGGAATCGGGCCATGCCGCCCGGTCCCGACACACGCGTTAAGATCACCGAGGAATATGCCAAGCAGGTCGGACGCGATGCGTATTTCTGGGCGTGGCCGATGGTAAATTTATATAACCGCCGTCTGTATTTCACGCAGGTCAAGGAGATGGTGGTTCGGGGGCCGCTGATGGAGGCGCCGGCCAACCGCCTTGCCATGCTCACCGACTACGTCGATCCGGAGGAGCGCGCGGTCGCGTGTCCAAACCAGGATGTCGTCTACGGTATTGGCGCCCTTGCGCTCGACGTTTCGCCGGTTGTGGTCCAGGTGCCGGACTTCGGCGACCGGTTCTGGGTCTATCAGGTGGTTGATCTCCGCACCGACAGCTTCGTCCAGCTCGGCAAGATGTACGGCACCACGCCGGGCTTCTATTTGCTGGTCGGGCCTCACTGGAACGGTGAAGTCCCGAAAGGCATTACCAAGGTCTTCCGGTCCTCAACCAATACCGGACTCGTCGCGCCGCGCGTCGCGCAGAATGACACGCCCGAGGACAAGCTTGCCATCCAATCGGTATTGCCCGGCATCATGATGTATCCGGTGGCGGAATACGACGGCCGGACGAAGACAAGGGATTGGGCCAACCTCCCGAAGGTGCCTGCGCCTCCAAGCGGGGCAGAGGAGACGACATGGGTGCCTCCGGACAAGTTCGTCGACGTACTGCCGGCCGTTCTTGCGGACGCAACGCCGTTGCCCGGCGAAGAAGCGCGCTACGCCCAGGTGCTTGCGGTCGTGACCGCCGCCAGGAACAATCCCGCGATCAAGCAGGCGATGACCGAGGGCGCAAAGGAAGCGGACGAGAAGCTGGTGAAGCCGCTATTCCAGTTCCGCAACTACGGTCAGCAGCTTCCGCACAACTGGTCCACGATCTCGAATGAAGCCGCCTTCGGTACCGATTATTTCACGCGCACGGCGGTGGCGAAGTCGAACATCCTGGTCAATGCGCCGAACGAAACGAAATATTTCTACCAGGACCTCGATGCGAACGGCGCGCGGCTCAACAGCGGCAATCGCTACACCGTCACCTTCGACGCCGGGCAAGTGCCGCCGGTGAACGGCTTCTGGTCGATATCGATCTACAACGAACATCATTTCTTCGTAAAGAATCCGATCAACCGCTTCTCGGTCGGCACCAAGAACAAGGACCTGAAGTTCGCCGCCGACGGCTCGCTGACGATCTACGTTCAGGCCGAGGCCCCGACCGATCCAGCCCAGCGCGCCAACTGGCTGCCGGCGCCCAACGGCGATTTCTCGCTCTATGTCCGCGCCTACTGGCCCAAGGCGGAAATCATGGAGGGTTCCTGGACGCCGCCAGCGGTGCGGCGCGCGGAAGGCACCACGATGGGTGTGCGGCAATGACGTGTGCGAGGAGGAGGCCTGGCGCTGGTGATCGCTATTGGGAGGCTTATCCGTGAGCGGCCTCGACATCTTCGCCTGGATCGTCCTGATTATTCTGATCGCGGTGCTGGTCTTTGTGTTCTGCCTGCTCGGCTCGCTGCCGGGGCACATCGCAAGATCCCGCGATCATCCCTGGGCCGACGCGGTCAGGGTGGCCGGCTGGGTCACCTTGATCCTCGGCTTCGCGTTGTGGCCCCTCGTGCTCATCTGGGCCTATGTCGACGTGCCCGCGCCACGCGCACCCGGGAGGACGCAGTCATGATGATCGCGATTATGGCGGTTTACATTACGCTGCTGTTTGCGCTGGTGTGGATCGGCCTCATCCGCTTCAACATCTTCTGGAAGGTGTCGCCGCTGATCGTGCTGCTGCTGCTCAATCTCGGCCTGTTCATCCCGATGGGCTGGGGGGCGCCGCAGGGACCGGCACTGGTCTACCGCAACGCCGTCTCGATCGTGCCTGATGTCGCGGGCGAGGTGACCGAGGTGCCGGTCACGGCGAACATACCCCTGAAGGCGGGCGATATCCTGTTCAGGATCGATCCCACGCCCTACGACGCGCAGGTGAAGACGATCGCGGCGCAATTGAAGCTCTCGGACACGCGGCTGTCGCAGATGACGCAGCTTTACGAGCGCGACGCCGGACGTGGCTTCGACGTCGAGCAGCGGCAATCCGAAGTCGATCAGCTCAAGGGCCAGCTCCAGGCCGCGCAGTGGAATCTCGACAAGACGGTGGTGCGCGCGCCCGCCGACGGCTACGTCACCAACCTCGCGCTGCGCAAGGGCGCGCGGGTGGCCAACCTGCCGCTGTCGCCGGTGATGGCGTTCATCGATACCGCGGATACAAGCGTGGTCGTCGAGATCAGCCAGATCAACGCGCGCTACATCGCGCCCGGCCAGGAGGTCGAGATCGCCTTCAAGTTCACGCCCGGACGCGTGTTCACCGGCAAGGTCGAAAGTATTTTGCAGGCGGTGGCAACGGGGCAGGCGCAGATTTCAGGCACGGCTGTGGCCCCAAAGGGGATCGAGACGGTGCCGTTCGTGGTGCGCGTCAGGCTCGACGACGATGCTTTTGCGCGAACACTGCCGGCCGGCGCCACCGGGACGGCGGCGATCTTTACCGACCACGTCAAGGTCAGCCACGTCATCCGCCGGGTGCTGCTGCGGCAGCTGGCGATCCTCAACTACATCATTCCGGTCTGAGGGAAAGGAGGCGGCAAATGGCTTCCGAGCCGGCGGGGCGTACTTGTCTCGCCAGCTATTTCCCTGCGGTTTTCTGTTTGCCTTCGGCTGCGTCCAGCCCGAGCGTGCGGCCGGGAAAACCCGCCGCGTCGAAATAGCGTTGCGAACCGACGCGCTGGAAGTTGAGCACGGTGCGCAGCCCGTTGGCCGACGGCTTTGACGTCACGGTGCCGGCATGGGCTTTCGGCGTTGCGCCGTTCGGCATGGCTTCGGTCATGACGCGGCCGATCAGCTTGCCCTTCGCTTTTTGCGTGAGCCCCAGCAGCTTGGCCGCGGTGGCGCCGACGTCGGCATTGCTGACGGGCAGGGGATCGACATAGCCCGATTTGAAGTCGGGTCCGATCGCCGCCGTGAAGTTCAAGGTATCGCCACGGCTGAAGCTGCCATGCATGCCCTGGCCCTGGCGCAGCACGGTGTCGGCGATCTGCACCGAGCAGTTGGTTGGCTCATCGCATCCTGATGACCATGACCGGAAATTGACCACGATCGACGGGTGCGGCACGACCGCCTTGCCCTTGAGGCCGAGCTGCGACATCGGCAGCGTGCCGGGGAAATTCCCGAACTCATCGTCGACAAAGAGGCCGCTGACGTAATCCTGTTCCAGCAGCGCCTTGATGGTGCGGTCCGCGAGCTTGCGGTCCTTGCTGGGAATGTAGATCAGGTCAGATCCGCCATTGGTGGCGATCACCAGATCGGGTTTCGTCGGGTCCTTTCCCAGCACGCCGTTGCCGGCCTTGGGATGGGCGTTATCAGCCACGGCCGCATTCTTGTTGTTGGGATCGTGCAGCGGCAGGTTCAGCGCCTTCGCCAGGTCGATCGCAAGGAAACCCATCGGGAGGAAATCCTTCGGCGTGTCGTCGTAGGAGATCTTTGCCGACGGACTGGTCTTGCTTTCCTTCGAAATCGTCGAGAAGCCATGATCGGAGGAGATGATGATATTGGTCGAGGCGGCGAGGCCGAGGTCGTCCAGCGCCTTGCGCAGTTGGGCGAGATTGTTATCGGCGTTCCTGATGCCGGCCATCGAGGTCGGCCCGTTGATGCCGGGGGTGATGGTGTTGAGGCTGTCGCCGGTGTTGTGCTGGCTGCCGTCGGGATCGCGCGACCAGAACACCAGCACGAACGGCTTGTTGCGCGCCTTGAACATCGGCAGCACGACCTTGGAAGCGACATCGGCCATGTAGGCCTGCTGCGCGACATTGGCACTTGTCGTGCCCGGCGTCTTGGCGTCGCCGGCCTTGCTGTTTTCCCCGCGCGGGGTCGTCACCAGGGGCAGGCCGGCCTTGGTGAGCGCGTCCTTCATTTCGTCGGACAGCGGCACGCCATTCTTGCCGCCGGTCGAATCGTCGATCACGATCGTATTCTTGCCACCGTCGGTATGGTCGAAAAGATAGGTCGGGCCGAGCTTGCCGATTGCTGCGCTGGAGAAGCCCTGCGCGCGGGCCATCTTCAAGATCGTTTCCTCGTTAAGATAGTCGCCGTTGAAATGCTCGTCGACGTCGCCGAGCACCGCGTCGTTTTCGATGAAGGGCACGACCGTGTCGCCGGCCGGCGCGGAAGAATAGCCGGTGTAGATCGTGTTGCTGAAGGTGCCGGTATCGCCGAGGTAATGGCCGCTGGCCATCGCCGAGCCGTTCGCCATGGTGAAGGTCGGGAACAGCGAATGCGAGTTCTTGAAATTGACGCCCTTGTCGCGCAGTTCGGCCATCGCAGGCGCGGTCTGCGGCGTCACGATGCGCCCGCGCAGGCCGTCCGGCACGAACAGGATCAGGTTACGCGGTGTGGCGTTTTGCGCGGACGCTGAGCCCGCGGCAAGCGTGATCAGTCCGGCGGACAGCAATACAATGGTGCGGCGCATCAGGTTCTCCCCCACAGGCAGCAGTTCCGGCGATCCGCCGTCTCGCTCCCGTTTAGTTTTGCTCTGCGACAGGATTGTTACATTGTGTGGAACCAGCCTCAAGTGCCGAACCTGGTCCACGCAGGGTCCGGTCAAGGTTTGGGCCGATTGGAGGAAACATCAGCACCCCGAGGCCGTTCTCCTTCAGGAGGCCAGCCATGAGCAAGTTCCAACAGAAGGCCGAAGCCCGGACCAAACAGATCAGGCAAATGCTCGGCGACGTCGGGTTGCGGACGTCGCGCGGCCTGGACGGCAACTGCGAGGTTACCCATGAAGAGCAAGCATATTGCCGCCGACACGGAGGCGCAGGTTCATATCATCATTCTCGACACGGGCGAGGAGGCGTTTGCGGCGCTCACCCGCTTTACCAATGAATCAGGGATATCCGCGGCGTCGCTGACGGCAATCGGCGCTTTCGAGCGGGCCACCGTCGGCTGGTTCGACATCGCCTCGAAGAGCTACCGCAAGATCGAGGTCAATGAGCAATGCGAGGTCCTCAGTGCGATCGGGGACGTCGCCATCGGCGATGACGGCAAGCCCAGCCTTCATGTCCACATCGTGCTCGGGCTCGCCGACGGCTCGACCCGCGGCGGCCACCTGCTGGCAGGAACGGTAAGGCCGACGCTCGAAGTGGTCTTGACCGAAGTCCCGGCGACGCTTCGACGGAAGAAGCGGGCGGACCTCGGGATTGCGCTGATCGATCTTGGAACGGCGGGCGGCTGAGCGTCACGAATGATTCAGTGACAGCTGAAAAACCTCATGGCGGAGGAGCAGATCGAAAGGCTGTAGAGATATTAGAGGGGTGGCATGTTTTGCTGGGTGCGGACGGCAGCAGCCCGCAGATCATGTCATTTCTGTCCAGCCCGCCATCGAAGAAAGTCGTTGTAAGCCTTGGCCGTATCCTGTTGAGAAACGTTTTCAGCGCCGTTTTTCTGGACCAGGAAACTGCGGAATTCTTCGGCTGTTGCAGCGGTCGGACCCGTTTGCGTTGCCGCCGCCGGCTGGGCTTTGTCGAGCCAGTCCTGCGCCGGCTTGAAACGTTCCAGTCCGGCGACGGCGACCGATAGTCCGGTGTCTTTCCATTTCGGATGACGCGGGGGCTGCTGCAACTGGCCGATCTTGCCGAACAACGCATCGACGAAGCGCGCCACCCTCCGGTAGCGCTCGCTCTCGGGTGGCCAATTATACACCATCAGCACGGTTGGAACGGCAAGGGCATAGACCTTGGTGTCTTTCGCCACGAGGTTTGGGTATTCTTCGGACGTGAAGGACGACGGCAGATAGATGTCCTGCAATGGTTTTGCGTAGGGGATCTCCAGCAAATGGAATTTCCCCGCCTCGTTCTTGATGTTCTTGATGACCGGGGCGCCCTTCGAAACGCTCGCGATCCATGCGTCCCTCTCACCGCTGAGCAGCTTCTGCAGGCCGCCGTCGGGATCGGTCTGGGTATCGATGTCCGCCTCAATGCCCATGCGGCGCAAGATGATGCGCGCCGCCGGAAATCCGATGCTCCGTTCGGCGAATATCCTCTTTCCCTGCAGATCCTGCAGGCTCCTGATCTCCTTCCGCGCCACGATGTGAATGTCGTTGTGGAACAGACGGGTGATGTACCGGACGCGCTTGGGGATGTCGGGAATGTTGTATTCGGTCTTGGCAAACTCCAGCGCATCGGACGTGACGAAGCCCATGTCGATGTTTTTCAGACGGAGGATGTCGATGAGATTCTGGACCGAGCCCTTGCCGAGGATTGGCAGCACCCGGAGCTTGTCGCCATCGTCGAGCACCGAGGCCATGTCGGAGCCCATGATCGACATCGGGCCGCCGATCGGCGCCGTGATCACCGTGACCGTGCCGGCATTGAGAAGATCGCGCTCGGGGAGTTCGTTGACTTGAGCCGGAGCGCGCTGCTGCGCCCCGGCGGCGCCTGCGAACAAAGCCCAAAGCATGCAAACGGTAACGCCAAAAATCGCGCGCATGAAATTCCCCATCAGCAATTCAGTGGGAGCAATGCAACTATAATGGAACGCTAATCGGCAAATAATGGCTGAATTGCGGATCGCAAAAGCCGCGCAACACGTATCGTGCTCATGGCCGGCGCGATCGATCTTCGCGAGATGACCGCGGTTTCGGCGCCCCGTAGTTTACGTTCCTGCACTTCACAATCGGAGGTCATGAAGGCGCTCGCTATCGCAATCGAGGCCACGGAGGTTGAACAACGATTTGCTGCCCGACCTCATCACAGCCAAGCTCGCCCGTGCGGCTGACGGCGTCGGGCGGGTCGGCATAGGAACCATTTCGTTCAATCCAACGTTGTCGGCCCACCAACAATGGAGAACGTCATGGCTGAGAAAGACCTCAACGAACTATTTCTCGATACTCTCAAGGACATCTACTACGCCGAAAAGCAGATCCTGAAGGCCTTGCCGAAAATGGCGAAGGCCGCCACCTCGGACAAGCTGCGAGCCGCCTTCGAAAAGCACCACGACGAGACCGAGGGACAGGTCGAGCGTCTGGAAAAGATCTTCGAACTTCTGGGCAAGGCTGCGCGTGGCAAGAAGTGCGATGCCATCGAGGGCATTCTCGATGAAGGCAAGGAGATCATGGAGGAGTATGCCGACACGCCCGCGCTCGACGCCGGCCTGCTGGCCGCTGCACAGGCGGTCGAGCATTACGAGATCTCGCGTTACGGCACCCTGAAAGCCTGGGCGCTCAAGCTGAACAATCAGCAAGCCGCGAAGCTGCTCGATCAGACCCTGGCCGAGGAGAAGAAGACCGACGAAAGTCTGACCAAGCTTGCCGAGACCGCAGTCAATTATGAGGCCGCGGCATAGCGCGGAGTAGCCGGCCGGCGGCGCTGATGTCTTCATGGCAGGCGCCGACGGCCCTGGCTTGCCGGCGCGACAATCCGAAACCCGTCCAGCGCCTGAGCATCCGTTCGACCGCAGCTCCGATCGCGAGGCCGGCAATCACATCGCTGGTCCAGTGCGCAAGCAGCACGATCCGTGTCAGGACCAGGCCGGCGCCGATCGACCAGACCAGGTTGCGTTTCGCGGGCGGCAGTATCGTGGCGGCCGACGCCATCGCGCCGACATGGATGGCATGACCGGATGGAAAGGCGTCGAGAGGCTTTCCCGAAAACGGCACCCCGTGAAGATGGCCGCGGATCATCAGACGGTCGGGACGTTTCTGGTCGAAGATCGACTTCAACAGATGCGGCAGAAGCGTAACGGCGACCGTCGTCAGCAGGAGATGGTTGCTGTCGGTGCGATGGCGCGGGCTTCGATGCCTGCAGTAGAGCCACCAGCCTGCCGCGAGCGCGCAAATGACATGCTCGTCGGCACCCCAGGTAAGGACCTTGGCAATCTGTTCGACTTCCGGACTGGTGTGGTCCGAAATCCGTTCCGCGATTTCGATGTCGGCCCGGGTCGGCCCTATCCGAAACAGCGCCATCGTCCGTCCTTCGCAACCGGCATAAAGAAGCCCCGCCAACCCCGTCCATGGGATGTTGGCGGGGCCCGAGTTCGACGTCGCGGGGGGAATGAAACGCCGATACGGGAAAACCCGGAGCGGGCCTGATCGTTCCTGTGGTCGCTTCGCCAACGCGTTTCGCTGGTCGCCCTGATGTCGCCGCCGCGAGGAAGCGCGACAACAAAACACTCGCCGAGGTCGTAGTTTTGGAAGCCCGTACAAATACGTGGTCGCCAAGGTGGCGGCGTAAGCAAACGTTTAGCTGCAGGCCGTAAGATGAAGGCAATCACTTCCTCGATTAACCCCCGGGTAGTCATGCGCCTTCTGCCGATGAAAGAGCCGGACAGGTCCTGGCGGTCGATCAAGGGCCAGTGGAAGAAAGACGCCGAAAGCGTCGGCGAGGACTTTTCGACCTTTTCGACGGGAAGCTTTACGGCCTATGACGGCCTGACCAAGGATGGCGACCACCCCAGCCTGTACTGCCTTTCCGACGGCGAGCGGATTCATGCGGCCTGCCAGGTCAGCCGCCTGATGATGAGCAAATTCCCGTCGCCGATCCTGCGGGCGCGCTTTATCCTGGCGTCGCCGATTTATGAACTGGGGATCGCAGACGCCGGCCAGTACGCCCAGATGATGGTGGCGCTGTTCTCCGGCATCGTATGGCTGTCGAGGGACACGATGTCGGCCAGCCACATCCGCTTCTTCCTGAAGAGCCCCGGAGATTCACAGTACTTCGCGGCGCTGCAGGCCTCGACGCCGGGCTCGCTGTTTTCGAAGTTCACGATCGACGGCGCACTGATCGAGTGCAGCCTGGTGGAAGAGGAGATGGCGGAAACCGTCTGATTCCGCTGCCGCTTTAACCTCTCAATAACTCATTTTGCTAACGCCCTCTTGGGTTGTGTTCCCTACAACAAGCGCCTGTGGGGGCAGCGGGAAATGCTGAATAATTCATCGCACGACGTCGCGGAGAGCCAGCCGTTGTTTGGTGGCGGCATGGCGTGGCGGATCCGGCTGGGTGCAATCCAGTGGCTGATCCTGAGTGCGGCGGCGCTCGTGATCGCGATCATGCTCGGCACCGGCTATTTCGCCATGCAATACCGCGAGCGGGCGCTGGAAGTCGCCGAACGCGAACTCAACAACAGCGCGCTGCTGCTGTCGCGACATTTCGACCAGCAACTGCTGGACCTCCAGCACGTCCAGGAAGACGTCGTGACCGGCCTGCGGTCGGACGGGGTCCACACCGCCGACGACTTTGAAAGCAAGATGTCGACATTGAGCGCGCACGAGATGCTGCGCGCGAAGCTCTCGGTGTTGCCGCATGTCGGCGCCCTGAATCTCTGGAGCGCCAGGGGCTGGCTGATCAATTCGTCCGAGATGTGGCCGGTGGAGGACAAGACCATCACCGACCGGCGCTACTTCCAGGAGTTCATGTCGGGCAAGCCTGCGCCCGACGTGATCGTCGAGCCGGTCGTGAGCAGGGTAACCAAGGTCTGGACGACGGTCTTTGCACGCAAGATCACCGGCCGCCAGGGCGAGATCATCGGCTTTGCCGTCCGCGGTGTCGAACCTTCCCACTTCGAAGACTTCGTCGCATCGCTGGCGCTGGACAGCGACACCGCGATTTCGATGATCCACCGCGACGGCACCATCATCGCCCGCTATCCCAAGGACGACAAGCTGATTGGCCAGAACGTCGCCAATACGGACGCGTTTCAGCGCGCGCTGGCGCTCGACGGCAATGTTTCGGGGCGCTTCGTCAGCGCGAGAATGTCGGAAGACAAGGTCGGCGCGGTCAAGTCGCTGTTGCACTTTCCGATCCTCATCGTCGCGACCACGAGGACGGAGACCGCGCTCGCTGACTGGCGGGCGCAGATCAGGCTGCAGTTTTTTGCGGCGGCGCTGGCGATCGTCGTCGTGATCGGCATGGTTTTCCTGATCGTGCGTCAGCTGCGCCAGCAGCATGCCGCAGCCCAACGCAAGCTCTCGGAGAAGAGCCAGCATCTCGACACCGCCATCAACAACATGACGCAGGGCCTGCTGCTGTTCGATTCCTCAGGGCGACTCGTGATCTGCAACCGGCAATATATCGACATGTTCGGGCTCTCGACCGACGTGGTCAAACCCGGCTGCCATCTGAGCGACCTGATCCGGCACCGCCAGGAGCTTGGCTCCTTTGTCGGCGGCGTCGACGCCTATTGTGCCCGATTTCTCGATCCCAGGGGCAGCCTGGTTCAGGATACCGTGACCTCGACGCCGGACGGGCGCACGATCCGGCTGATCTACAAGCGGTCGCCGGACGGCGGCTGGGCCACGACACTGGAAGACGTCACGGAAGGGCGGCGCGACCAGGCCAGGATCGAACATCTCGCCCATTACGATGCGCTGACCAATCTGCCGAACCGCTCGCTGTTCCAGCGCCATGCGGAAGGGTTGCTGCTGGAAACCGAAGGACGCCAATTCGCGATCCTCTATATCGACATCGACGAGTTCAAGCGCATCAACGACACGCTGGGACATCTGATCGGCGACGAGTTCCTCAAGGGCGTGGCGGAGCGGTTGCGCCAGTCGGTCGGACCTGAAGATTTCATCGCCCGGCTCGGCGGGGACGAATTCGCCATCCTTCAGCACGGCATCGAGAGCGCCGAGGACGTTCACGCGCTGGTCGCGCGGATCTATCAGGCGCTGCGGACCCCGTTCGACTGCCACGGCCACCAGCTTTCCAGCGATGCCAGCATCGGCATCGCGACCGCGCCGCGCGACGGCACGGATCTGTTCGATCTCCTGAAGAACGCCGATCTCGCGATGTATGCGGCGAAGGCGGCCGGCCGCAGAACCTATCGCTTCTTCGATCCCGCGATGGAGCAGCAGGCCAATCATCGCCGCGAACTGGAGGCGGACTTGCGCGCGGCGCTGGCGCAGGGCGCCTTCGAATTGCACTATCAGCCGCAGGTCGATCTGCGCAGCGATGGTGTCACCGGCTGCGAGGCGCTATTGCGCTGGCGGCATCCGGTGCGCGGCATGGTCTCGCCGGCCGACTTCGTGCCGGTCGCCGAGGAAACCGGCCTGATCGAGGAGATCGGGCAGTGGGTGTTGCGCACCGCCTGCGCGGAAGCTGCGACCTGGCCGGCCGATGTCCGCATCGCCGTCAACGTCTCGCCGATCCAGTTCCGGTCGGAAACGCTGTCGCTGAAGGTCGCGGCTGTTCTCTCCGAGACCGGGCTCGACCCGCGCCGGCTGGAGCTGGAGATCACGGAAGCCGTCCTGATCGCGGACGACGACGCGGCGCTCGCGACGCTGAACCAGCTCCGCGCGCTCGGGGTTCACATCGCGCTCGACGATTTCGGAACGGGTTATTCCTCGCTGCAGTATTTGCAGCGCTTCCCGTTCGACAAGATCAAGATCGACCGTTCCTTCGTCAAGGAAGTGACGCGCAATTCCTCGTCAGCCTCGATCATCCGCGCGGTGGTGAGCATCGCCGCCGACCGCAACATGGTCACCACGGCGGAAGGCGTCGAGACCCTGCAGCAACGCGAGACCGTGCAGAATCTCGGATGTACCCAGATGCAGGGCTTTCTGTTCAGCGCGGCGCGTCCGTCGCAGGAAATTCGCGCACTGCTGGCGTCAGGGGAGGCCGGCGCCGAGGCCGCGGCGTGAGCTAACGGCGCGCCTCGGAAATCGCCTTCCTCAGACTGCGCGACAGCAATTCCACCGAATAGGGTTTCTGGATCAGCTCAAAGCCGTGGTGGGCATTCTCCGCCAGCACGTTGCTGTAGCCGCTGGTGAGGACCACGGGCAGGCCGGGATAGCGCTCGCGCACGATGCCGGCGAGCTCGACGCCGTTCATCCCGGGCATGATGACGTCGGAAAACACCAGGTCGGCGGAGAACTCGTCTTCGGCCAGAATCGCCAGCGCAGCATCCGCGCTGGCGACGCGGCGGACCGTGTATCCGAGATCTTCCAACAGCTCGGTGGAGAACTGTCCGACGTCGTCATTGTCCTCGACCACGAGGACGCGGTAGCCGCGGCCGCGCGCGGCGGGTTGGCTGGCGGTCGCGGCGGCCTCGACGGCATCGGCCGGCACCGCGGCCTGCGGCAGGTAGATCGTAAACGTCGCGCCCTGGTCGGGGTCGCTTACGACCGCGATGTCGCCGTCGGATTGCTTGGCAAAGCCGAACGCCTGGCTGAGGCCGAGGCCGGTGCCCTTGCCGACTTCCTTGGTGGTGAAGAACGGCTCGAAGATCGTCTCGAGCAGGGCAGGCGCGATGCCCACGCCGGTGTCGGTCACGGTGATGGCGACGAAATCGCCGTCGCGGGCGGGCTGGGCGCGCAGCGGCGGAATGGCATCCACCTTGCGGACACGGATGTTCAGCCGACCCTCGCTGTTCATGGCATCGCGGCTGTTGACGGCGAGATTCATCAGCGCGGTTTCGAATTGCGCGATATCGGCGATCGCAAAACAATTGATGTCTGATATGTCGACGTCGATCCTGATCCGGGCGCCGACCAGCGGGCGGATCAGTTGCACCACCGCCTCGACCTGGGTGCCGACATTGAATACCTGCGGCTTCAAGGGCTGCCTGCGGGCGAACGCCAGCAATTGTCCGGTCAGCTTGGAGGCGCGCTCCACGGTCTCGGCAATCGCGTCGATATAGCGCCGGCGCCGCTCTTCCGGTAGTTCGCGGCGGCGCAGGAAATCGGTAGCGGATCGGATGATGGTCAACAGATTGTTGAAATCGTGGGCCACGCCGCCGGTCAATTGCCCGACCGCTTCCATCTTCTGCGACTGGCGCAGCGCTTCCTCGCCCTGGCGGCGTTCGGTGATGTCGATGGCCTCCGGCACCACGCCGATGATCGCGCCGTGCTGGTCGTGCAAGGGACGCATCGCGAAGTCGAAATAGCGGTCGCCGATCGGCAGCTGCAGCCGCATCTCGGTCTGGATTTCTTCGCCGCGCATGACGGCGATGAAGGCGTCGCGGACGGTGTCGCGCATGCCGGCGGTTGCGGAAAACCACGGCGTTTCCCAGAACGGCTTGCCGATCACCCCGCTGGCGTCCGTGCGGATGCCGGCGAGCGCGGTCTTGTTGGCATACAGGACGTCGCCGTGCAGGTTGAGCAGGCTCTGATACTGATGGCTGGTCTCGAAGATCGCCCGCATCTGGGCCTCGCTGGATTCCAGCTGCGCCGTCCGTTCGGTGATCCGCAATTCGAGGATTTCGTTCAGCCGGCGCAGATCGTGCTCGGCCTGCTTGGCTGAGGTGATGTCGTGGGCGACGCCGATGAAGCCGATATGATTGCCGGTCGGATCCCAGCGCGGCTGGGATTCGGAGCGCAGCCACCGCCAGTCGCCGTCCGCGCGCCGATAGCGGGCCTCCAGCACGAATGGTTTCAGTGAAGTCTCGCCCGCGACCGATTGTTGCACGATGCGCGACTGGTCGTCCGGATGCAGCCGCTCGCGCCAGTCGAACACGATGGCTTCCTCGAACGGCAGCCCGAGGAAATCGAGATAGGCCTGGTTGGCGAAGGAACGCGTGCGGTCGAGCTTGGTGACCCAGACTGGCACCGGCGCGCTGTTGGCGATCAAGCGGAAGCGCTCTTCGCTTTCGCGCAAGGTGGCCTGCGCCAGCATTTGGGGGGTGACATCGCAATCGGCGCCGACCAGCCGCAACGCGCGGCCGTCGCGGTCGCGCTCGATCTTGGCGACGACGCGAATCCAGCGCATCGTGCCGTCATTCGGCCGCACGATGCGGTATTCGGCCGAATAGTCCTCGCTCTCGCTCTTGAGGATACCGAACAAGTGCTGGACGGTTTGTTCGCGATCGTCGGGATGGATTCGGCTGACCCATTCCTCGTAGGTCTCGTTGGCCGCGTCGGGCGGCAAGCCGTGAACCAGCAGATATTCAGGGGAGCGGCGGTTCTTGACGCCGTCCCGGAAGTCGATTTCGAGCCCGCCGACGCCGGCGATGCGCTGGATCCGCGCCAGTTCCGCTTCGCGCTCCTGTAGCGCGCGATGAGCCCTGTCGCGCTCGTTCGCGATTTCCTGCAGGTGTCGCCGCAAGCGTTCGGCGGCGTCAGCCTCGGGCAACACGTTTGAAGTGTCGGAAGTGGTCATTGCGTGCCGGCAAACCTCTGCCGGTACTTTCACACAGGAAGCGGCGGTTTTGCCAGCGTCATTTACTCTTGGTGGTTGATCGGCAATTATAGGCCCTGCGGAACCCGGCAGCCTGCGCGTCTTCCTCGGAACAGAACCAGCGATCCGGCTTGGTCAGGCCCGGATAGGAGCGGCATGCCTGCAGGTGGTAGATGCCGAGGTTCCCGGTGACGCGTGCGCGGACGGCGTATTTGCCCTTGATGTTACAGCCCGCCGGCATCACGAGATCCTCGGGGAATAAGGCCACGCGGATTTCTCGGTCGCGATCGGCGCGGCACGCGGCGCCGATCAGGGCGCCGTCCTTCTTGTCCGCGCGGAACTCGCGTGGCGCGACGAAGCAGCCTTTCCACAAGCCCTGGCGGTCGTCGCGGGCGCGGGCCTCGTCCGCCTTGAAGCGACCGCTGGCGGAAGCTTCGACATTCAAGGCAAAGCCGTTGCGGACCAGCAACTGGCTGAGACTTGTGGTGTCGCCCTCGATCTTGCACACGCCGATGTGCCGCTTCTTGTAGGCGGGATCGGGGCCGAGGTCGTCGCAGCGGACCTGCTTGCCGCCGATCAATTTGGTCAGTTGATCGCGCGCCTCGATACCGCAGGTCCAGCTATCGGCGTGCTCGTCGATGCAGAATTGGTCGACGGTCGGGACGTCGATGCCGTCGAGCCGGTAGGTGACATTGCCAAGCTGAAGCGTGCTGCCATCCCGGACGATGGCGGTGGCGGCCGAACTCTGGCTGGCCGGAAGTACGATCGACAGCAACGCTGCAACCAGAAAAATTCGTGACCGCATCTGTTTCACTTTAAATAGATTTCGCACCGATGCGTTCTAGCACATGCTGGCGTCAAGGAACCAAGCGCGGCGGCCTTACGCCTCTCTGACGTCGATTCCCCGGGCGCCCAGGGCGTCGAGGAGAGCTTCGATCGCCTCGGGCCCAAACCTGTCGGCAGATGACGGCATGAGCTCGTTAATTTGGTCAAATGTGATGAACCCATGCTGGTCGCCGATTTCAATCGCTCGTCTGATCATCGCCGATAAATCCATTTGATCGTCCTCCCGATATCGAAGCTCCTACTAAAGGGGACGACAGCACTATTGACTTCGTGAGAACAAAAGAGGAACGTAAGCGGTGTCGCTTCACACGGAAATATTTCATGTCGTCCTCTTCACAGCCGAAGTCCGAAGAGAACGACGGGCTGGAAACCGCTGTGGATCAGGCCATTTCCGCCTGCGGCGGCGACATGAGGGCGACGATCCGCGCGCTGATCGTCGCCAATGAATATTTGGAAACCGAGGTCGGCGAACTGATGAAGGCGGTATCCCACGCCTATGCGCGGGGCCGCTTCAACGCCTATTCCGGGTGAATGGCCGGCGCCCGGCACGGCCGGGCCGATACGAGACCGTTGCCTCCATCGATTTTTGCTGTACGACGGGTTTGTTACCCGCGTCCCCGCATGTCACATTGCGGGTGAGGATCCCGCCCAAAGCTCAAGCAAGAAGAACATGTTCAAGAGAATTCTGATCGCAAATCGCGGCGAGATCGCCTGCCGGGTCATCAAGACTGCGCGCCGGATGGGGATCGAGACGGTGGCCGTGTATTCCGAGGCCGACCGCGATGCGCTGCACGTCGAAATGGCCGATGATGCCGTGCTGATCGGCCCGCCGGCCGCCGCCGAAAGTTACCTTCTGATCGACAAGATCGTGGAAGCATGCCGCAAGACCGGCGCAGAGGCCGTGCATCCCGGCTACGGCTTCCTGTCCGAGCGCGAGGCGTTTCCGCGCGAGCTCGCCAAGGCGGGCATCGTCTTCATCGGTCCCAATCCGGGCGCGATTGCCGCGATGGGCGACAAGATCGAATCCAAGAAGGCCGCCGCCAAGGCCAAGGTTTCGACCGTGCCGGGGCATCTCGGTGTCATCGAGGACGAAAAGCACGCGGTGAAGATCGCCGATGAGATCGGCTATCCCGTGATGATCAAGGCTTCCGCCGGGGGCGGCGGCAAGGGCATGCGGATCGCGCATTCGAAATCCGAAGTCGCCGAAGGCTTCAACCTCGCCAAGGCCGAGGCGAAATCCTCGTTCGGCGACGACCGCGTCTTCATTGAAAAATTCATCGTCGATCCCCGCCATATCGAAATCCAGGTGCTGGGCGACAAGCATGGCAACGTGATCTATCTCGGCGAGCGCGAATGTTCGATCCAGCGCCGCAACCAGAAGGTCATTGAGGAGGCGCCGTCGCCGCTGCTCGATGAAACCACCCGCCGCAAGATGGGCGAGCAGGCGGTATCGCTGGCAAAGGCCGTGAACTACGATTCCGCCGGCACCGTCGAATTCGTCGCCGGCCAGGACAAGAGCTTCTACTTCCTGGAGATGAACACCCGCCTGCAGGTCGAACATCCCGTCACTGAGCTCGTCACCGGCATCGACCTCGTCGAGCAGATGATCCGCTCCGCCGCCGGCGAGAAGCTTGCACTGTCGCAGAAAGACGTCACGCTGACCGGCTGGGCGGTGGAATCGCGCGTCTATGCCGAAGATCCGTTCCGCAATTTTCTGCCGTCCATTGGTCGGCTGGTGAAATACCGCCCGCCCGCGGAAGCGAGCCGTGACGGCGTCACCATCCGCAACGATACCGGCGTGCAGGAAGGCGGCGAAATCTCGATCCATTACGATCCGATGATCGCCAAGCTCGTCACGCACGCGCCGTCGCGCGCGGCCGCGATCGAGGCGCAGTCGACCGCGCTGGACGCGTTCTACGTCGACGGCATCAGGCACAACATTCCGTTCCTGTCGGCGCTGATGAACCATCCGCGCTGGCGCGAGGGCAAGCTCTCCACCGGCTTCATCGCCGAGGAATTTCCAAAGGGCTTTTCCGCGCGTCCGCCGGAAGGCGAGGTCGCGCGGCGGCTGGCTGCGGTCGGTGCTGCCATCGACCACGTGCTCGGCGAACGCAAGCGTCAGATTTCCGGCCAGTTGACCGGACGTTTGGTGCAGCGCGAACGCCGCCGCGCGGTGTGGCTCGATCGCGACGAAATCGCGCTCGACGTGGCGCGCGAGGCCGACGGCATTGCGGTGCGCTTCATCGGTGCCGATGGTCTGCCCGGCAATCCGCACAATCTGGTCTCACACTGGACGCCGGGCGAACCGGTCTGGCAGGGCACCATCGACGGTCACTTCGTGGCGATGCAGGTGCGCGCGATCCCGAACGGCATCCGCCTGGCGCATCAGGGCTTTGATGTTGCGGTCAACGTCTTCACCGAAAGCGAGGCGGCCGCCGCGCGGCTGATGCCGGTGACGTCGGCCGCCGACACCGGCAAGAAGCTGCTGTGCCCGATGCCGGGGCTCGTGGTGTCGATTGCCGTCGCTGAAGGCCAGGAGGTCAAGTCCGGCGAGACCCTGGCCGTGGTCGAGGCGATGAAGATGCAGAACGTGCTGCGCGCCGAACGCGACGGCACGGTGAAGAAGATCCACGCCGCGGCCGGCGCCACGCTGGCCGTCGACGCACTGATCCTGGAATTTGCGTAACGCTTAGCCCCGTCATTGCGAGCGGAGCGAAGCAATCCATCGTGCCGAAAAGGAAGTGTGGATTGCTTCCGCCTACGCTCTTCTGACGGCGGATAGAACTGAGGGCACCATGGCATTCCGTCAGCGCCGAGAGAGACTGCGTTCCATTCTCAACGGCCCCACCTGCATCCGGCCCGGGTCAGTCTATGACGCGACCTCAATCCGCATTGCCGAAGACCTCGGCTTCGAGCTCGGCATGTTCGGCGGCTCGGTGGCCTCGCTGGTCGTGCTCGGCGATCCCGACATTGCGCTGATCACGTTGACGGAGCTGGCCGAGCAGATGCGCCGGATGTCGCGCGCCTCGACATTGCCGGTGCTGGTCGATGCCGACCATGGCTATGGCAACGCGCTCAATGTCCGCCGCACCGTGCAGGAACTGGAGACGGCCGGCGCCGCCGGCCTGACGATCGAGGATACGCTGCTGCCACAGGCGTTCGGACAGGTCGGAACGCAATTGATCCCGCTGGAGGAGGGCGTCGGCAAGATGAAGGCCGCGCTCGATGGCCGCAGCGATCCGTCGCTGGTCGTCATGGGCCGCACCGGCGCGGTATCCGTCACAGGTCTCGACGACGCCATCGCGCGGGCGAGGGCGTACGAGGCCACCGGCGTCGATGCGCTGTTCTTCACCGGCGTCAAGAACCGTGGGGAATTGGAAGCGATTTCCGCCGCGACCCGGCTGCCGATCGTGCTCGGTGGCGCGCCCGAGGAGATGACCGCGCTCGATTATCTCGCCGGTCAGCGCGTGCGGATCGCCTTGCAGAGCCACGCGCCGTTCGCCGCCGCAACGCAAGCCGTCTATGAAACGCTGAGGGCTTTGCGTGAGGGAGGTTCGCCGAAGGACTTGAAGGGTCTGGCGTCGTCCGAACTGACCGGCAGGGCGACGCGCGAAGCGGACGTGAAAGCGCGCAGTGGCGCATTTCTCGGATTGAAGAAGCCATGAGCGACGCCATCCGCCATGTCACGATCAGGGGGCGGGTGCAGGGCGTCGGCTATCGCTACTTTGTCGAACGCGAGGCGCAGTTGCGTGATCTCGAAGGCTGGGTGCGCAATCGCCGCGACGGCAGCGTCGAGGCGTTGTTCTCAGGCCCCGCGGAAGCCGTTACGGGCATGATCGCGGCTTGCCGCCGCGGGCCGTCATCGGCGCGGGTTGAGGCGGTCCGGGACGAAGCCGCCAATCCCGACATGCTGAACCTGCGGGAGGCAGGCGAGCGGTTTTCGGTGCTGCCGACGATCTGACCGCCCTGACAAGGCCCGATACCCACCCACGAGGTGACTGAATGAAGCCGCACCACCCCGGACGCGACTGGAGACGGATCCATCATTCCCCGATCTTCTGGATCGGGGTCGTGATGTGCCTGGCCGCGATCACGATCTATGTGCTGTCTGATGATCTCTCGTGGCGGCCTGGCACGCGATAGGACCCGGGAAGCGGTTAGAACAAGCCCGGGCTTAGATCGAGACCGTAAGTCAGCATCAGCAGGGAAACGAACAGGCCGGCGGCGCACAAAAGCGCGAGCTGCTTGAGAATCTCGTTGTTGTTGAGGGTGACAATGGCGCGCGTAAACGCCCGTTCGATAGCAGTCAATCGTGCCTCCATGAGTCGGCGCCCGTGCCATTGATAGCGCGGAGGGCTTTGCATGGATGTGAGCTGGCTCACCTCTCGGCCAAATGATCGGCAGAAGACGAACCTCGCGCTAATGCGCCGGCTGACCCGGCGCGAACTCGCCATCGTGCTGGATGGAGGCGCTCTCGACGTATTGCAGGTCGAGGGAGGAATACAGGATGCTGCGATTGCGGCCGAGACGCTTGGCTTGATAGAGCGCGGTGTCGGCTTCCCCCACCAACGCGGTCTCATCGAGCGTCGAGCGGTTTCTGGCGGCCACGCCCGCGCTGATGGTGATGTATCCGCGGCTGGAGGCCGTGTTCGGAATGCCCAGCGCCCGAACCGTCAGCCGGATGGCTTCGGCGACCTTCAGGGCGGCATCTTCCGAGGTGTTCGGCAGCACGACCGCGAATTCTTCGCCGCCATAGCGCGCGGACAGGCCGGACGTATCGGCAGTCGCATCGCCGATGGTTTTCGCAACCGCCTGCAGGCAACGGTCGCCGGCCTGGTGCCCGTAGGTGTCGTTGTAGCCCTTGAAGTTGTCGATATCGAACAGCAGTACCGCAATCTCTTCGCAGGATTCGTATTCGCGCCGCAGGAATCCGTCGAAGGTGCGGCGGTTGGTGAGGCTGGTCAGCCCGTCGGTTGCCGCGAGCTGGGTGAGGCGGCGGTTGAGCTGGGTCAACTCATCCTCCATCCGCTTGCGTTCGGTGACGTCGCGGATGACGCAGAGGAATTCCATCCGTGTGGGGTCGTCCGTTTCCGACGCCTGCTTGAACTTGCTTTCCACCCATGCCAGCGTTCCGTCGCCACGATAGTGTCGAAACACGACCGTGCTGACGCTGTCGACTCCGTTGAGCCGTTCGGTCGCCGATTTGACGCTCTCCCTGTCGTCGGGATGCACCAGGTCAAAGCATGACTTGCCGACAAGATCCTTCGGGCGCAGTCCCAGCACCGGTTCGGCCGACCGAGAAACATAGCGGAGCAGGCTGCGGGCATCGATCAGAATGATGATATCGGCGATGTTGTCCGCGAGCAGGCGGTAGTGCGCCTCGCTCTTGCGCAGGGCACGTACGGTCTTCATGCGAGAGCGGATCTGCAGGGAAACCAGCGCAGCCAGCAGAACGATCATGCACAGTAGCACGCCGGCAACGATGGCGTCGGTCCGCAGCGTCTTCCGCCAATCCGCGAGCAGCCAGTCTTCCGACATCGCCCAGGGTGACGACGGTTGGGTAGTAAGGCGTTTCCTCATAGCCAAAATACTTCGTGATGCCGTCAAAGGGGGAGATGATCTTGTAATACCCGACGGAGCTGAGCTTCAGGTGTCTTGAAAACAGGTCGGTCCCGGAAAGATTTGTACTTCTGTCAGACAACGGCCAGCGGATCAGGACGGCACCGTCATTTCGCAGCAGGCTGATGCTGCCGTCGGGACCGAGCTGGAAGGTCTTGTAGAAGCGGTTGAAGTAGTCGCTGTCGATCGCGGCGGTAAGAACACCGCCGAAGCTGCCGTCCTGCCTGTCGATCCGCTTCGACAGGATAATCGTAGACCGTCCGGTCAAGCGCGATTGTATCGGTTCGTTGATGCGAAGTGCGCTCCCGGGTGTGTCACGGTGGTAGATGAAGTAGCTTCGGTCGGAATTGTTGTGCTTGGGCGTTTCCGGCAACGAAGAATATCGCCATCTGCCGTCGACATCGAACACGCCGATCTCGCGAATCTGCGGTAACGAACTGACCGTGCCGGCCAAGTATGGGTTGAACCGCTCCGGCAACGGGTCACGATATTTTAGGAGATCGACCATTCCGGCCATCGCGATATCGGCTGATCGGATCGCATGGGCGGCATGCTCGGCCAGTGAGTGCGCGAGGTTCTCAATGTCGGTTTGGCCGCGAGCGAGCGTAGTCGCCTTGGCCTCCAGTGATTTCCAGACCACAACGCCCAGGACGCAGGCGGTCATCGCCAACGCAAAGACGATCACCACTGCCGCGGGAGATGTCCGGCGCAGTGGCCCGCCGGAGTCTGGGGGATTCAGATCGGGCATTTCTCGCCTTGATGGCAGCGCGCCCGGCCCCGTCGGCCAGTATCGCGCATTCGGAATCTAAGAGGGGAGAGGTACCGAAGCGGTTAACAAATCGATCAGGAAAAGAATGGCTAGCCGCGATCTGGGCCGGTTCCATACAGGGAACCGGGGGAGCGCACCAAATTTGGCGGGCAGGCGGGGCTTGACCTGAAAACGCCCTCAGCGGGACTTGACATCCGGGCAGTTCCGTCAGATGTTTCTGTTATGACAGAAACAACCGACAAGAAGAAACTCCCCGCCGCCGTCGAGCGCTTCATCCTGCACTGGGGTGACATGGGGGACGAGTGGGGCGTCAACCGCTCCGTCAGCCAGATCCATGGTCTGCTTTATCTCGCCGAGGCGCCGATGACCGCGGAGGATATCGCCGAGACGCTCGGCATGGCGCGGTCCAACGTCTCCAACTCCATCAAGGAGCTGCTGGCCTGGAACCTGATCCGCCGGGTGCCGATCCTCGGCGACCGCCGCGATCATTTCGAGGCCGAGACCGACATCTGGGAAGTGGCGGCGCGGATCGCCGCCGGCCGCAAGGAACGCGAGATCGACCCCGCGGTCGATGCGCTGCGCGCCTGCGTCTCCGACGCGGCCGATGATCCGACCATCAGCCCGGTCGCGGCCAAGCGGCTGAAGGAAATGCTGGCGTTCACCGAACTGGTCGACCGCTGGTACATGCAAATGCTCGGCGTGCCGAGGCCGAGACTGGTCGCGCTGATCAAGCTTGGCGAGAAGATCGTCAGTTTCCTGCCGGCGGGGAAATCCAGATAGGGCAGAGGGGCAGAGCAGGAGCGTGTAATGGCGTCCACCAGACTACCAAGGCTTCCCGCAACACCTGCCTCGAACACCATCCTGCTCGACGACCGCCGCTTCCACAACCTGTTGCCTGACGAGGGGTGGGGCCGTTTGCCGCTGGCGATCTGGCGGCGTTTTTCGAAGCGCTTCGCCGACGGTGAGACCGTCGTCTATGTCGGCACGGTGGAGGAGGCGAGTTTCAGCCGCGCCGGCTGGTGGCTGGCGCAGCTTGCGCGGATCATCGGCGGGCCGCTGCCGACGGGCGCCGAGACCGGTGTCCCGATGGTCGTGACGGTGACCGAGGATGCGGCGAGCGGTGGCCAGATCTGGACCCGCATCTGCGCGCGCACATGCGGATTTCCGCAGGTCATTCACTCCGCGAAACGGTTCGCCGGGCCGACCGGGCTTGAAGAATATGTCGGCTACGGCGTCAGCATGGCGTTGCGTATCTCGGTCGAGCACGAGGCTTTGGTATTCCGCAGTGTCGGCTATTCGCTGCAGATCGGGCCATTGCGATTGCCGTTGCCGATGCGGCTGACGCCCGGCGATCTCACCGTGATCCATTCCGATCTCGGCGGCGGCACGTTCCGCTTCACGCTGGAGATCGTTCATCCGCGCTTCGGCAAACTCATTCGTCAATCCGCCGTGTTCCGGGAGGCCGCATCATGACGTCGCTGCTTTGGATCCTGATCGCCATTCAGATCGTGATGGGCGTGTTCGACACGTTCTATCACCATGAACTGACCGAGCGGCTCGCCTGGCGCCCCTCGCAGCGCTACGAGCTGCAGCTCCACAGCCTGCGCAACATGCTCTATGCGCTGCTGTTCCTGGTGCTGGGCTGGCTGGAAGTGCACGGCATCCTCGCGATGCTGATCATCGCGGTGCTGGCAGCCGAAATCGTCATCACGCTGATGGATTTCGTCGAGGAGGACATGAGCCGGAAACTGCCGGCCAGCGAACGCATCAATCACACACTGCTTGCGATCAATTACGGCGCCATCCTGGTGCTGCTGCTGCCGGTCCTGATCGGCTGGGCAGCGCAGCCGACCGGCGTCAAATCGGCCTACACGGGATGGCTCAGCCTGGTTGCAGCGGCCTCGGCCGTCGGTGCGGCGCTGTGCGGTCTGCGCGATTTTGCCGCGTCGAAACGTCTGGCGCGAATGAGCAGCGCGCCCGCAGCAAGCCTGGTCGAAAAACTGCCCGCCCGGCAGACCGTGCTGGTCACCGGCGCCACCGGATTCATCGGCAGCCGCCTGGTCGCGGGCCTGAGCGGGGCGGGCCATCAGGTCATCGCGCTGGTGCGCGATCCGGCCAAGGCGGACATGCTGCCGCCGCCGATCATGCTGATCACGAGCCTCGACCAGCTCTCCGCGGAAGCCAGGATCGATGCGATCGTCAATCTCGCGGGCGAGCCGATCGGCAACGGGCTGTGGACCGACGTCAAGCGCCGAAAGATCCTCGACTCCCGGATCAACATGACCGGCGACATCGTCAAGCTGATCGCGCGGCTCGAACGCAAGCCGGCTGTGCTGGTGAGCGGTTCGGCCATTGGCTGGTATGGGCTCTGGCAGGATCAGGTGCTGACGGAGTCGGCGAAATCACACGCCTGCTTCAGCCATGAGCTCTGCGACGCCTGGGAAAACGCGGCGCGTCCGGCGCAAGCGCATGGCGTGCGCGTGGTCTGCCTGCGGATTGGCCTTGTGATCGGCACCGACGGCGGCTTCATCACGCGAATGCTGACGCCGTTCGAGTTCGGCCTCGGCGGGCCGCTGGGCTCAGGCCGGCAGTGGATGTCCTGGATCGAGCGCGACGATCTAATCCGCCTGATCGCGCATGTGATCGCAAAGCCTGAACTGGCAGGGCCGATCAACGCCACCGCACCGATCCCCGTGACCAATACGAAGTTCACCGAGGAATTGGGTCGCCGGCTGCACCGGCCCGCGATTTTCCGAATTCCCGGCGGGCTGCTGCGCCGGGTGGGCGGCGACTTTGCCGATGAATTGCTGTTGGGCGGCCAGCGCGTGCTCCCGAACAAGGCGCTCAGCAACGGATTCGTGTTCCGGCACGAGACGCTGCGCAGTGCGTTCGAAGCGATCCTGTGAGGCGGGCGGGAAATCGATCAGGCGCCCCTCAACATCGACAGAATCTGTTTCGTCGATTTATAGCTGGCGACTGCATGGTCGCGGAAGCTCGGTGTCCAGTTAACGGCCTGGCGTTCCTCTGAACTCATCGACGAGTAGGCGTTGAGGATCCCGAGGCTGAGCTGGGACGGATCGCCGCTGGTCTGGCTATGATTGAGTGCGGCGAGAATGCTGGCGCGGCTACGCGAACCCAGCAACTGCTTGGCGGCAAAGCTCTCCTGCTTCGAGAACAAGCCATCCTGGTTGAGCGAGATCGCCGCCAGCGAACGGTTGTCGAGCGAAGCGAGGTCCGCCTGCTGACCGGTCTTGCGGCCGGCATCGAACACCAGGTCCTTGCCGGCGGCGGCGGCAGCCTTGGCCTGCGCGTCGAGCGTGGCGCGGACTTTCCTGGCGATGGTCGAGATATTCTGGGTTGCGGTGCCGCCGCCGGCGGGATTCTGCGACAGATGGGCACCGACCGGATCGTTGGCGATGTCAGGCACGACAGCCGGATTTTGCAGCGTGGCCTGGACGCCCTTCAGCACCGCATCCCGCTGCGCCGACCACGTCGCCGTTGCCTTCTCCTCGTCGCTTGCGCCATTGAGATAGTCGAGCGCCGCCTTGTAGAGCGAACTGAAGTCACCCGTCAGCTTCGACGTCGCCGCGGCCGGCGCCAGCACATTGTCGAAGCGGTTGCCGAGTTCGGTCGTGGCGGCCTTCTGTTCGTCGGGGCTGAACTTGCCGGCATTGTTGGTCGCAACCGCAAACAGCGAACGCCGGTCGAGCGACGACAGGTCGACCGTCGCCTTGCCGTCGGCGCCGATCGGCCCCTTGACCTTGGCGGCGGCGTAGAGCGCATCGAGCGCGGCGCGCGCCTCGGAAGTCACTGTCGTAAAATCCTTCGACGCAGTCCCGCTGGCGAGCCGCTCTCGCGCCGCTTGCGACAGCGTCAAATTGGTCGCCGCCGAGTTGTCGGGCGGATTGCCGGCCTCGGCATTGTTGAGCGTGTTGGCCAGCGACGGTTGGGTGGCGGCCGCACGGGCATAGGCGGAGCCCTGTTGGGCATACGGATTCGGTCCGGTATTTATCGAGGTCATTCGCGTTCCCCGTTTGGGCAACGGTTAAGGGACCGTTACCGCGGGGGACCATTTCAAAGCATGGTTAACGGGTCGTAAATGTTTCCGTATATTTCCGGATATTTTCCCGGGCGTCACCGCGGCAGTTTCGCAATTGCCTTGCTTAGTTCGTGGATTTCGTAAGGCTTGCGCAGAATGGGAAAATCGCCGCGCACGCTCAGCGCGGCATCGCTATAGCCGCTGGCCAGCAGGATCGGCAGTCTGGGCCTGACAGCCTTCAGGTGGCGCGCCAGACCGAGGCCGTCCATTTTGCCGGGCATCACGATGTCGGAGAAGACGAGGTCTATTCCGTCGAGCTCGATTTCGCGCAAGGCCGCTTCGGCATTCGTTACCTTGCGGACGGTGTAGCCGAGTTGTTCGAGCAGGCCGGCGCTGACGGATGCGACGTCCGGATTGTCCTCGACCAGCAGCACGATGCCGCTGCCGCCGATCTCCGCCGCATTGGCGTCCTCGGCCGCGGGCGCGGTTTCCTTTCGCGGCAGCAGGATCGTGATCCGGGTGCCTTTGCCGAGTTCGCTCGCCACCTTGACCGTTCCGCCGGCCTGATGCGCGAAGCCATGAACCTGAGACAGTCCCAAACCGGTGCCCTTGCCGATCGGCTTGGTGGTGAAGAATGGATCGAAGATCTTGCTGAGGATATCGGGCGCGATGCCGGAGCCGCTGTCTTCGACAGCAATGGCGACATACTCGCCGGCGTTGATCTCGTCGCTGAGTCTGTCGTTACTTACCGATATCGTGATGACGCCGTCGGTCATCGCGTCGCGCGCATTGATGACGAGATTGACCAGCGCCGTCTCGAACTCGGCGACGTCGACCATGACCGGCCAGATCCCCGGGGCGACTTCGAATTGCAGCGTCACCGCGCTGCCGACGCCGGTGTTGAGCACTTCGCGCACCGCATAGATGCGCTCGGCGATGTCGACCGCCTGCGGATTAACGCTCTGCCGCCGTGCGAATGTCAGCAACTGACTGGTGAGGGAGGCGCCGCGCTTGGTCGCCCCTTCGATCGCCAACAGCGCCTGCTGGCGTTTGGGATCGTTGTCCACCGCTTTCCTCAGCGTGTGAAGACTGCCGCTGATGATCATCAGGAGGTTGTTGAAATCATGCGCCACGCCGCCGGTCAGCTGGCCGAGTGCGTCGAGCTTCTGCGATTCCGCGAGCTGCTGATGCATTCGCTCGAGCTTGAGCTGGGCTTCGCGGCGTTCGGTAATGTCCCGGGTGATTTTGGCGAAGCCGACCAGCTTGCCGTCCTCATAGATGGTGTCGATGATGACGCTGGCCCAGAAGAAGGTGCCGTCCTTGCGAACGCGCCAGCCTTCCTCCTCGTAGCGGCCCTGTTCGCGGGCAATGCGCAGGGCGCGGAGCGGCTTGCCGTTGGTGCGGTCGACTTCGGTATAGAAGCGGGAAAAGTGCTGCCCGATGATTTCGTCGGGCGCGTAACCCTTGATCCGCTGGCCGCCGATGTTCCAGCTCGTCACAACGCCGTCAGGGTCCAGCATGTACAGCGCGTAGTCGGCAACGCCTTCAACCAGGAGTCGGAAATTACGTTCGGATTCGTGTAGATCCCTTTGCCGTTGTTGATCTTTCTTGAACATCCGACTGCCCGTTTCAGTGGCGCAAACGCACCACACGCGCATTGGTTCCCGAAAAATCGGCTTTTTAACGAAATGGTCCGTTACGCCGGCGAAACGGACCGTTAGGCTGAGGCAACCGCGCTCCTGAACGTCGCCGCCAGCGTCCGCAATGCCGCGCGCTTGGCGGGGTCGCTGACCTTCGAGTGCAGCATCACCTTCGAGGAAGAAAGCCGCGGCAACCCTTGCGCCGGTCCGATGTCGACCAGGCCTGGCGGCGCGATCCGCCGAGCCAGCGGCGCTACCGCAAGGCCGGCCAATGCGGCTGCGGCCACGGCGGTGACGCCGCCGCCCACAAAGCGCTCGGTCCATGCGATGGAGGCCTTGTCGAGGGCGCGGATGGCGAGCGCGCGCACGCCGCAGGGCGGCGCCAGCGTGGCAAGAGGCAGCGTCTCGCCGCGGCGCCAGGCCAGGCGTTTGGCGGCGAACCAGCCGAACTCATCCTCGGTCAGCTTCTCGCCGCCGCGGCGGCTGCCTTCCTGCCGCACCACCACGGCGTCGAGTTCGCCGGCATCGTAGGCATCCAGCATCGCGCGCGAAAAGCCGATCGTCACGGAAAGCGCCAGTTGCGACGACATCGCGTGCAGCCGTTCGAGCAGCGGCACCAGTTCCGGCCCCGCGGCGTGATCGGAGATGCCGAGCGACAATTGCTGGCGCGCGGGTGTCTCGCCGGATAGCGCGCGGTCATGCGCTTCGATCAGCGCGCGGGCGTGAGACAGGAACGCCGTGCCTTCGGCGGTCAGCGCGACCGCCCGCGGCGAGCGCTCGACCAGCCGCTTGCCGACCACGCTCTCCAGCCGCTGCATTTTCATGCTGACGGCGGCTTGCGTGGTGCCGAGCGCCTCGGCGGCGCGGGTGAAGCTTTGCAGTTCGGCGACCAGCAGGAACGCCTGCACCGTATCGATATCCAGCGTGCTCATGTCATCATCAACATATGTTATCACTGTTATGAATAGAGATAAGATACCAAAATGATGGGCGCGGGTCTACATCAATGGGAGCGCGATGACAGCGCGTCCCATCGAAGGAGAACCACCATGCCGCTCATCACCGTCACCTATTCCAGCGTCCGCAAGTCGCCGTCGCTGAAGGCGGAAATTGCCTCCGCCGTCAGCGATCTCACCGCGCGCATCCTGCGCAAGGATCCCAAGGTCACCGCCATCATCGTGAAATCGGTCGATGCCGCCGACTGGTTCGCCGGCGGAAAGTCGCTCGCCGAGCAGAGCCTCGCCAGCTTCTGGCTCGACGTTCACGTCAGCGAGGGCACCAATACCAAGGACGAGAAGGCGGCCTATCTGGCCGAGCTGTTCCGGCGCATGGGCGAACTGCTCGGGCCGCTGCACGAGGAAAGCTATGCCCATGTCGACGAGGTCAAGGGAGACGCCTACGGCTTCGGCGGCCTCACCCAGGAGCGCCGCTACATCGCAGGCAAGCTGGAGGTGGCGCTGCGGAAGGCTGCAGCGTGAACTTTATCGGGAAGCGCGTGTCACGTCCTTAGTACGCCCAG